>NZ_CP152008.1:0-4800000 GCF_038597315.1 Paenibacillus sp. FSL M8-0142 | reverse complement strand
TATTATTGTGGTAACTTATTTTTTGACAGAGGGAGCTAAGTGTTATGAGAGTTGTCATTCAGCGGTGCAAGCATGCGGAGGTTACGGTTGAAGGGGAGGTTGTGGGCCGGATCGGAGAGGGGCTTATGGTGCTCGTGGGCGTGACCCATGAAGATGACGAGAAGGATGTAAAATATATAGCCGACAAGGTGGCCGGACTCCGGATATTCGAGGATGAGGAAGGGAAAATGAACTTCAGCGTCCAGGATGTCGGCGGAGCCGTGCTGTCCGTCTCCCAGTTTACGCTTTACGGCGACACCCGCAAGGGTAAACGTCCGAACTTCATGGCTGCGGCGAAGCCGGACGCGGCCAAGGCGCTGTACGAGGCGTTCAACCAGGAGCTGGCGGCAAAAGGGTTAACCGTGGAAACCGGAAAATTTGGAGCGATGATGGACGTGTCGCTTACGAACTGGGGGCCCGTAACGATTATCATCGACAGCCGTGCCTCCTAGCTCTTATCGGTGCTGACCTTTCATGCATGATCCCGGAATTTTTGGGCAACCTGTGGGGGAATGGTTCTGCTTGCACAACCAAGCGAATGAAGGAGTGATGCGACCGATGCGTCAATCCCCCAAGTCTTCCCTTTGCAGCGGGTTGAAAGCATGTGAGCCG
This sequence comes from Paenibacillus sp. FSL M8-0142, assembly GCF_038597315.1. NCBI lineage: Bacteria > Bacillati > Bacillota > Bacilli > Caryophanales > Paenibacillaceae > Paenibacillus > Paenibacillus sp. FSL M8-0142. Next base: position 4,799,349 of record NZ_CP152008.1, on the reverse strand, counting down.
TCTAGCGGCATAAGAGAGAGTACGGGAGTGGAGCGGCTTTCGGCTTCGCCGGAGGATCCTGTGCTGGCGTTGAGAATGAAGGGGCAATACCGAAGGCTGCTGCCGAGATCGTAGCTTCTTTATGGAATAAGAATACATGAATGGATAGAAGGTCCGGGGGATGTCCTCCGGGCTTTTTTTGTTGAAGCGGGTTATATTCAATGCGAGTCTAAGCCGGCATCCCCCTTCATTCTTGCGGAAGTTCGTTGTTATAAAAGAAGCTCGGCAGGGTAATAACAAATCGAGGACCAATCGTGAAAGGAGACATGCCAGATGAGCAAGGTTGCATTTCTGCTAGCAGATCAGTTTGAGGATTCCGAGATGAAGACACCTTATGACGCCGTGAAGGAAGCGGGGCATGAGGCGGAGATTATCGGCTTGAAACAGGGTCAGGAAGTGAAGGGGAAACAAGGCAAGGCCTCGTACACGACCGATAAAGCGATTGCCGATGCAAATATAGAGGATTACGATGCGGTGGTTATTCCAGGCGGCTCCTCACCGGAGAATCTACGTCTGGATTCCCATATATTGCAGTTCATCACAGCGGCAGACCGTGCGGGCAAACCGATTGCCGCCATATGCCACGGACCGCAAATTCTGGCAAGCGCCGATTTACTGAAGGGTCGAACGATCACATCGTATCCGCCGCTTCAGGATGATATGGTGAATGCCGGAGCGCAGTTCAAGGATGAAGAGGTTGTAGTGGACCGGAATTTCATTACATCCCGCACGCCGAAGGATGAGCCGGCCTTTGTACGCGAGCTGCTGAAGGCTCTCTGATTCGGCAGTGGAGGCAGTTTGTCCATGCAAGACCAGTCTTTTCAAAACGATAGCTTTTGAAAAAAAGGAGGAATGGACATGTCGAAACAAATTCAAGCTTATTTCAGGACCGAAGATGAAGCAGAGGGTGCCAGAACGTCGCTGCTGACCTACCACACCGAGCAGCTTGAGGTGGGTCAACTGCAAGACCCGATCCGCAGCGGGGCAAATATTCTGGTGCCGCTAGTGCCTTGGAACAATTCGGGCACCGCTGGCGCGACGATGGGAGCCGGTACGGCGGCCGCGCCCGGCGGCGTCATTGGGGCACCCGGCGTCGTTATCGGAGGGGACAGGGCGCTGACCGGGGACCTCGCGGAGGACCGCGCGGACGGCGACCGTTCAGACGGATGGCGGGAAGCGGACGTGACGGACAGAGATTACGGAGAATTGAAGTATGCGTTGTCCGTTAAGGTAAGAGACGAGGATTACGACGCGATTGTCCATAAGCTTCGGGCGAACCATGCGTACGTGGAACGATTCGATTAATTACGAGACAATCAGGCTTATTCTGAAGCGATAGCGCAAGACCGGCTGATTGTGACGAGACCCGACAACCTTTTAAAGCGTTTTCTTGCTTGTAATATAACTGTAATGTTTGTTCAATCTTTCTTTAATATTAGATGCTTATAATAACAGCATGACCCCCTTTTTTATATAATATATGTTTTGGACCTACGGCATTCGGACAGTAGGTTTTTTTCTTTTTTCGGGTTATTTCTACAAAGCTGCTTGACTTTAGCTCGGCGGTTCATTAGAATCTAAAAATATAATGTTTCGGGTATACTGATAACATCATATCGGATTTGATGACGGGACCAAGTACTCCATCCCCACAAGAACAGAGAGGAATCCCTTTGGCTGTAAGGATTCTCTTGATGAATGGACGAATGACTTCCTCGAGAACAGACGGCGAACCTTCGCACCGGCAGCCCCGGTGGCAGGAACAGTAGCCGATCTGCGCGGCCGGGCGTTACGCGGTTGAAGCGGATGCAGGATTTGCACAGAGTACATGATGTACGCCTGGGCGGGGCCGATCCGGAATGTGGGTGGTACCACGGGTGATATACGTTTATGAACATCTCTCGTCCCAGTTGTCTTTGGACAGCCGGGGCGGGGGATTTTTTAATTTCAAGCGATGTTTGTAAAAGAAAAAAGCAGTAGGATGTGGAGGGATGAAGATGGCAAACGAAAAATTTGAGAAGCCGACCGGCACGCAGGACATTCTGCCCGGAACGGTCGAGAAATGGCAGCTGATCGAGGAGAAGGCCCGGGATTTGTGCCGGAGATATAATTACCGCGAGATCCGGACGCCGATCTTCGAGCAGACCGAATTATTCGAGCGCGGAGTCGGAGAGACGACCGATATCGTTGAGAAGGAAATGTATACCTTCAAGGACAAAGGCGATCGCAGCATGACCCTTCGTCCGGAGGGAACGGCAGGCGTCGTTCGGGCCTTCGTGCAGAACAAGCTCTATGGGGAGCCGGATATTACCAAATTGTATTATATCGGTCCGATGTTCCGTTATGAGCGGCCCCAAGCCGGGAGATACCGGCAGTTCCATCAGTTCGGCGTCGAAGTGTTCGGCACGGCGGATCCGGCTGTGGATGCGGAGGTTATCGCGCTTGGCTATACCTTTTATAAGGAGCTTGGACTTCAAGGCGTGAAGGCGGAGATTAACTCTGTCGGTACGCCGGAGGTACGGGCGGCTTACCGGAGCCGACTGCTTGCTTACCTGGAACCGATGAAGGACAATCTTTGTTCGGACTGCCAATCCCGTATGGAGCGCAACCCGCTTCGCGTGCTGGATTGCAAGAAGGACCAGGACAAATTCACGGATGCGCCTTCCATCCTGGACAGCTTGGACGAGGTATGCAGCGTTCACTTCGGTAAGGTGCAGAGCTATCTGGATGCAATGAACATCGAGTACGAGATTAATCCGAGGCTTGTTCGCGGCCTCGATTATTACACGCATACCGCTTTCGAATTCAAGGCGCAGGGGATCGGCGCTATCGATACGGTCGGCGGGGGCGGACGCTTTAACGGATTGGTGGACCAGATCGGCGGACCGGATCAGCCGGGCATCGGCTTCGGGATCGGCCTCGAGCGCATACAGCTTATTTTGGAGCACCAGGGCATAGACCTGGCGGGCGTAAAACCGCTGGATGTGTACTTGGTGGCCCTCGGCGAAGCAGCCGAGCGGGAAGTCGTAAAGATCATTTACGAGCTGCGCGGCAAAGGCATTTCCGCAGAACGGGACTATCTCGGGCGGAAAATGAAAGCTCAAATGAAATCCGCCGATCGTCTGAACGCGCGCTATACGGCCATATTGGGTGATGACGAGCTTGCCCGCGGGGAAATTTCGCTGAAATCCATGGAAAGCGGCGAGCAGCGCACGGTGAAGCTGGGACAGCTGTTTGAAGAACTTGTTTAACCACCCGCGATCAGCGGCTAATTATACTAAAGGGGAATGATAACAAGATGAAAAGGACGCATCAATGCGGTCTGCTGACGACCGCGAACATTGGAGAAACCGTAACGCTGAACGGCTGGGTACAGACCCGCCGCGACTTGGGTGGCGTATTGTTTATCGACCTGCGCGACCGCAGCGGCATTATGCAGGTTGTATTCAATCCGGATTTCTCCGGAGAAGCCTTGGCGGTTGCCGACAAAGTGCGCAGCGAATATGTTATTGCCGTATCCGGTAAAGTCGTTAAACGCGCGCCGGAGACGTTCAATCCAAATCTGCCGACCGGCGAAATCGAAGTTCAAGTGACTGAAATCGAGGTGCTGAACGCTGCCAAGACGCCGCCGTTCTTCATCGAGGACGGGGTTGAGGTTGATGAGCAGCTTCGCCTGAAATACCGATATTTGGACCTGCGTCGTCCGGAAATGCAGAAGACGCTGATGCTCCGCTCCAAAGCGGCCAAAGTATTCCGCGACTTCCTTGACGGCGAAGGCTTCGTCGATGTAGAGACGCCGATTCTGACCAAGAGCACGCCGGAAGGCGCGCGGGATTACCTCGTGCCGAGCCGCGTACATGCGGGCGAATTCTTCGCTCTGCCGCAATCTCCGCAAATCTACAAGCAGCTGCTGATGGTCAGCGGTCTCGAGCGCTATTACCAGATCGCGCGCTGCTTCCGGGACGAGGACCTGCGGGCGGACCGCCAGCCGGAATTCACTCAGGTCGACATTGAAACGTCGTTCATGGAGCGCGACGATCTCCTGAATATGATGGAGCAGCTCATGGTCAAATTATTCAAGGAAACGATCGGCGTAGAGCTTGCGACTCCGTTCCAACGCATCAGCTATGCCGAAGCGATGGGCAAATACGGCTCCGACAAGCCTGATCTTCGTTTCGGGCTCGAGCTGATCGAGATGAACGATATCGTCGCAAACAGCGGTGTCAAAGTATTCTCCTCCGTTATTGAAAAAGGCGGCGAAGTGAAGTGCTTGAATGCGAAGGGCTGCGGTACCTGGACCCGTAAAGAGATCGATGACCTGGGACCATATGCGGCTCGCTACGGCGCAAAGGGTCTGGCCTGGATTCAAGTGAAGGAAGGCGAATTCAAGGGACCGATCGTGAAATTCTTTACGGAGCAGGAGATCGAAGCGGTACGCGAGCGCACCGGCGCCGAGGAAGGCGACCTGCTGCTGTTCTCCGCCGACAACAAGAAGGTTGTGGCTGATGTGCTGGGGGCGCTCCGTCTGAAAATCGGACGTCAGCTCGGTCTCATCAACGACAATGAATACAAGTTTGCATGGGTGCTTGACTTCCCGCTGCTCAGTTATGACGAAGAGGCGAAGCGTTATGTTGCCGAGCACCATCCTTTCACCCGTCCGAAGGACGAGGATCTGGAACTGATGGACACCGATCCGCTTGCCGTGCGCGCTCAAGCGTACGACCTGGTGCTGAACGGCTATGAAGTCGGCGGCGGTTCGATGCGGATCTACAAGCGCGAAATTCAAGAAAAAATGTTCGCAGCGCTCGGCCTTTCGCCAGAAGAGGCGCATGAGAAATTCGGCTTCCTGCTGGATGCGTTCGAGTACGGTACGCCTCCGCACGGCGGGATCGCCTTTGGCTTCGACCGTCTGGTGATGCTGCTGGCCGGCCGCAACAACCTGCGGGAGACGATTGCGTTCCCTAAGACGGCAAGCGCAACGGATCTGCTCATGGACGCTCCTTCCCAAGTGGACGGCGGACAGCTTGAGCAGCTGCATATCAAGCTGGCCAAGAAGCCGGGCGACGAGAAGTAAGCCGTCTGTCGATAAAGGAGGATTTGCATACATGCTGCATCAATTTTCCCGGACGGAACTAGCCATTGGCCCTGAGGGCCTTGAAATCATGAAGAACAGCACGGTCGCGGTGCTCGGGATCGGGGGCGTCGGCTCCATAGCGGTAGAGGCTCTGGCCCGTACCGGTGTCGGCCGCATCATTCTGATCGATAAGGATGTCGTTGATATTACGAACATCAATCGTCAGATCCACGCGTTGACGACGACCATCGGTCAGAAGAAGGCGGATCTGATGGTCGAGCGCGTGAAGCTCATCAATCCCGAATGCGAAGCGATCGCACTGAACATGTTCTACACGGAGGAAACTTATGAAGAGCTCTTCAAGTATGAGCTCGATTATGTCATCGACGCCTCCGATACGATCATTTACAAGGTGCATCTGATCAAGGAATGTCTGAAACGAGGAATTCCGATCATCTCGAGCATGGGAGCTGCCAACAAAATGGATCCGACCAAGTTCCAGGTGGCCGACATCTCCAAAACCTCGATGGATCCGATTGCCCGCGTTGTCCGTACCAAGCTGCGCAAGGACGGCATCAAGAAAGGCGTCAAGGTGGTCTTCTCGCTCGAAGAGCCGATGAAGCCCCGCAAAGACGTCACGGAGAAGATCGTTCCGGAGAATGCGCCGGAAATCCGTAAGGCGAAGCAGCCGCCGGCAAGCAATGCTTTCGTGCCGCCGGTAGCCGGACTCATCATGGTGAGCGTGACCGTAAGAGAGCTGCTGGAAAAGGGCGGCGTCACCGTATAACCGAAAAAATGGATCAGGCAAAAGCAGCATCCCATGGCCGGGATGCTGCTTTTTTGGCAAACGCAACTCGTCGGCCGGATCACGCAGCACGTAACAGGGTGTAGTGTAAGCGGTATGATCTGGTATAACGGCTGGAGGTATGTTACAATAGAACTCCTTTTTGTGTCACGGCTCGCAAAGCCAGGCTTTTCGATGCGAAAAAATTAGAATTCTTAGGAGGTAACTGAAAGTGTCACAATCTTTTCAAAGTGCCTATCAAGAAGAGGAGTCAAGGCTTCGCGAGGTGATCGTCGAGATCGACCGGCAGCTTGAACGGCTGCGCAGCATCCCGGTGTATACCGGACATGATTTTACGGAGCAGGTGCTCGAGGCCGGGAGGGAAGAGAAGCGGCAGGCGCTGGCCAAGAGCTTGCCTGAGCCTTACTTCGGGAGGCTGGATTTTCAGGAGAACGGGACCGGAGAGAAGAAACCGCTGTATATCGGGAAGGTAGGCTTCGATAAGGAAGAGGCTGGGGATCATCCGATGGTGATCGATTGGCGCGCTCCTGTCGCAAGCCTGTTTTATTCGTTTACGGGCGGAACGGAGCCTGCATCCTTCGAGGCGCCGGAGGGGTTGATTGAAGGGCTGGTATATCTCAAACGCAATGTCGTCATCCGGAAGCAAATACTGGAGCGGGTATCAGATACGTACAATCGCGAGAGCGGCGGTCCGGCCGTAAATGACGAGTTTCTGGTCTACCGTCTAGGAGAGAACAAGGACAACCGCCTGCGGGATATCGTCTCGACGATACAGGCTGAGCAGGACAAGATTATTCGGGCGGCGAAAAACACGGCGCTGATCATCCAGGGGGTTGCGGGAAGCGGAAAAACCACGGTAGCGCTTCATCGGCTTGCTTATTTGCTGTATCAGTACAAGGAGCAGGTCCATGCGGAAAAAATGATTATTTTTGCACCGAACCTGATGTTTCTGGACTACATATCCGACGTCCTGCCGGAGCTGGGGGTTGGAGATATCCAGCAGCGCACCTTCGGAGACTGGGCAGCCGAGCTGCTTGGAATCGAGCTGTTCTCGGGAGACCACGCGCAGACGCTTCATCGGTGGTTCGAGAGCGAGCCGGGGCGCGGGACGCCGGATGTTAACGATGAGGTCAGCGGCCGTTACAAAGGCTCGTTGCGCCTTATGGGGCTGATCCGCCGCTTTGTCGAACGGATGGAGCGCAATGCGCTCCCGGACGAGGACTTCTCGCCTTGGGACGGGGCCGTTCTGAAGCGGGAGGCGATCGCCGAGTGGTTCGAGCAGGAATATAAGCCTTATCCGCTTGCCAAGCGGAAGGAACGGCTGCTTGCCCGGCTGCATCGCTGGATCGAAATGGAGCTGAAGAAATCGCCATCCGGGGCCGTCATGAAGGAACGGAAGAAGAAAGCGTCCCAGCGGGAAAAAGCGTACGCGAACCGGTGGCCGAAATTTGAGCCGCTTGCCCTGTATAAACAGCTGTTTGGGGCATCGAAGGCAGCTGGAGCATGGGTCGAGGAGCTGTCGGCGGAAATTCCGGCCGATGTGCTTAAGGCAACGCGGAAGGATCTGAAGCAAAATATCGTTCGGGAAGAGGATCTGCCGGCGCTGTTATATTTCCACTGCCTGCTCCATGATATTACGGGCGAGCAGCGCTTCGACCATATCGTCATCGACGAGGCGCAGGATTTCTCCCCATTTCAGGTAGCGGTACTGGATCTGTTCGTCAGGGGGCATTCCTTCACCATCCTCGGCGATCTGTCGCAGGGCATTCATGCCTATCGCGGCGTTCATGCCTGGGAGGAAATGAGCTCCTTATTCAAGGAGGAGGAGACCGCTTATTTTGCCCTGACGCGCAGCTACCGGTCGACGATGGAGATCATCGAATTTGCGAACGGTATTTTGAAAAAGGGTGTCGGCAGCGATCTGCTTGCGGTTCCGGTGTTCCGGAGCGGGGATGCGGTGCGTTTGATCCCATACGCTTCCGGAAGCTCAAGGACGAAGGATCTGAAGCGGGCGATGGAGTCTCTGATCGCGAAGGATTATCGTACGGTAGCGATTCTGACGCGGACGCTGCTTGAGGCGGAAGAGCTTCACGTAGAGCTGCGTGCGGCATGGCCGGAGCTGAACCTGATCGACGGCAGCGAAGGTACGTATCAGGGCGGATACTCGGTGCTGCCGGTCTATTTGTCCAAAGGCCTTGAATTCGATGCAGTCATCGTTGCGGATGCAGATGCGGGACATTACGCGGAGAAAGCTTGGGATGCCAAGCTGATGTATGTTGGCTGTACCCGGGCACTGCACGAGTTGTGGCTGCTGCATGGGGAAGCGCGTCCTTCTTACGTGACGGCGGAGGCATCGGATATTACAGCCATTGGCTGGCCGTGACGCCGTGATACAAGGATACATGGCCGGATATGGATCGATTGCATAGGGATTGACTACGAGCGGAAATAAAAATGCTAGACTAGGGATAGCCCCTGAAGTTAGCGGTTGCTGCATTGCACCGTTTCTTCAGGGGCTATTTCTTATGGCGGGGAATTCGTCCTTTGTCTATTCAATACAGCGCAATACACGCCAATAAACGCAAATAAACGCACGGAATAAGTATTCTATCCCAGCATCCGGTACGAATCACCGAGATGGCCAATATACCGAAGCAGCGTCCACACGATGAGGGCAGCAGCTGCCAGCAGCGTTCCCGAGAGAATCGCAATTTGCACTTTATTTCTTTTCATAACAACCTCCGTCGATGCCTATCGAATTACCGGAAGGATTGGCCCTCGCCCGGCGGATTTCCTGCTTGTATTCCCATATCCGAATAGCAGAGCGGATCAACACGTACAGGGAGTACAAAAGCTGGAGCGAAAGAATGATATAGATCATTCGAAAGGCGAGAAGATGCTCTGTCAGAGCTTCAGGCTCATAGATTTGGAAGAGCACTTGATTGTGCTGGGCATGAATGCACATTATGAGCAGACTCGCCCCGATTCCGATGGCCGCATGAACCATTTTCCGCTTGGCGTTCCGGATCTTCATGCCCGCTTCCACTCTCCCCTTAATAACGGCTTTATATACATTTAACGCTCACAAGTAGAAAAAAGTTAGGATAGATCTAAAATGAATCTAAAACGGGAGGATGAATCAAAAAGCAAATGCTCGACGTCAGCCCCGAATCGTGTGGGAACGAACCGGACCGACCATCTCTCTGGGAGTGAGAGAATGAACCGCCGCCGCCATCTCTCGGGGATGGGAATGAACCGCCGCTGTCCATCACTCGGGGCAGTGTAGGGAATGAACCGTCGCCGACCATCACTCGGGGCAGTGTAGAGAATGAACCGTCGCCGACCATCACTCGGAGCAGTGAGGGAACGAACGGCTGCCGTCCATCGTGCCGGCAGTGCGGGCACGCCCGCTGCATATATGATATGATAAGCTGTGATAGATTTTAAGGGGCCAGGGTCTGGCCGACGACTGATCTAGAGACAAGGAAGTGTAGCAAATGGATTTATTCAGTTACGGACGCGAAGCCGACCGGGATTCCAGGCTGCTGGCCGACCGAATGCGGCCGGTTTCGCTGGATGAATATATAGGACAAGAGCATATCATCGGGCCGGGGAAGCTGCTCCGGCGAGCCATCGAAGCGGACCAGGTATCATCTATTTTGCTGTACGGTCCTCCCGGATGCGGCAAAACGACGCTCGCCCATATTATTTCACAGCAGACCAAGGGCCATTTTGTCCGGCTTAATGCGGTTGAGGCCTCGGTTAAGGATGTGCGGGAAGTCATTGAACAGGCCCAGAGCAACCGCAGCTTGTACGGAACGAAGACGATTCTGTTCCTGGACGAGGTGCACCGATTCAATAGTTCCAGACAGGATGCGCTGCTGCCGGCGGTTGAGAACGGAACCATCATCTTCATCGGAGCGACAACGGAAAATCCGTTTCATTACGTGAACGGGGCCTTGATGAGCCGGTCCACGTTGTTTCAATTGCAGCCTTTAACCAAGGAGCATTCGCTGATTGCGATGCGGCGCGCGCTGACCGATTCCGACAAGGGACTTGGCTATATGGATTTGATCGCGGATGACGAGGCGCTTGAGCATATTGCCACGATGGCTAACGGCGACATTCGCCGGGCCTTGAACGCCCTTGAATTGGCGGCCATGACCACGCCCCCGGATGAAAACGGCACCGTTCATATTACGCTAGATGTGGCCGAGGAATCGATCCGCAAGCCGCTCGTGAAGGCGGATGAATCCACGCAGTACGACGTGCTCTCCGCCTTCCATAAGAGCATTCGGGGCTCGAGCGATGCGGCGGTGTTCTGGTTCCTGTACGCCGTCGAAAAGCTGGGGATGGACCCGATGGTGTTCATCCGGCGTCTTATCGCCGCAAGCAGCGAGGATATCGGCCTTGCCAACCCGCAGGCGATGGTTCAGGCTGTCAGCGCCTTGGAGGCTTACAGGAACAACGGCTGGCCCGAAGCGAAGCTGAACGTTGTCCAAGCGATTGTGTTCGCGGTAGAGAGTCCGAAGTCCAATGCGGTCGTCGAGGCCATTTCCCGCGCCATGGCAGCTATGGACGAGGTGAAGTCGGCGGAGGTTCCACTGCACTTGCGGGATGCCCATTATCAAGGGGCAATCAAGCTTGGACATGTCGGATATAAATACCCGCATGATTATCCAGGGCATTACGTGAAGCAGGAGTATCTGCCGAAGGAGCTATCCGGTCGGGTGTTTTATCAGGCGACGGAGCAGGGGAACGAGGCGAAGATTGCCCACAATCAGCGGCTGAGACGTGAACAATAGGCGTTTTTGGGATGCAGGGAAGAGAATGCAGGAATGCAGGGAAGCAGGAATGCAGGGATGCAGGTATGAGCAGCTCGTCCTGGGCGGGCACTAATGATTTTAGGGAGGATGAAGATGAGAATAGGGAAAAGAAGCTTTGTCATATTACTGTTATCGATTGGTGTTGTGCTGGGCGGTTGTTCAGCCAAGAGCGGCCAGGAGCAGGCGCCTGACGGACAGGTTGCGGAGTCTGCGCATGCCCATGGATACCAGACGCAGCTGGCCAACGGAGACCTTCAGGAAATGACAGCTTCGGCCGATGTGCTGCCTGAATTTTTGAAGGGCCAGACGAGCGAAATTCAGACCATTTATGCATTGTCCGCTCAGGTGAGCGACGTGCTGAAGCATATACCCTGCTATTGCGGGTGCGGGGAAAGTGCCGGGCATCAAAGCAATCTAAACTGCTTCATTGATGAAATTCGCGAAGACGGGAGCGTCGTATGGGATGATCACGGCACCCGTTGCGGTGTATGCCTTGACATTGCGGTGGAATCGGCAAAAATGAGCAGTGAGGGCAAGAGCTTAACGCATATTCGCCAGACGATCGACGATAAATATGGTACCGGCTATGCAAAACCGACCCCTACGCCGATGCCGCCAGCGGAGAGCTGATCGGCTGTCTGGTGTGCACCGTGCAAACTGAGATCTGTGTGTGATCTAATGGTTTGTATAAGGAGATGCTGGGCTGATTGACGACTATAACCCTTGAAGCGCTTATTCACGATCATACAGGATCGGAAGAGGCGCTTTTTTTTTGCATGATTACGGGTCCCGTTCAGCTTGACAGATCCCTTAATGGATTGATGGAACGGTCCTTCTCGAAGGAAGGATACCCTGCATTGTTAACCGATTTTTCAACGTACCGTGATCGAAGTCACAGCTTAATACTATATGTAGATTATAAATTATTATTCGTACACCATATATAGTATTCTAAGTGATAGATGGATAAGGAGCTGAGACGTCACATGAAGGTGATCAAGCGTGATGGAAGCGGGGCGCCCTTTGAGGCAGGCAGGATCGTGAATGCGGTGGACAAAGCTTTTGCAGCCGTTGAAGGCAACGCGCGGAAGGAGGCCTCCGTTCGGATCGCAGGATTCGTAGCCGAAGCGCTGCGGGGGAAGGAACGGATTACGGTCGAGGAGATTCAGGATCTGGTCATTCGGCATTTGCAGCAGGAGGGATTTCGGGAAGTGGCTGCGGCTTACCGGAAGTACCGGGAGTCCCGGGACTTGGAGCGGATTAGGCGGGGCGAGCTGTACAAAATCAGCAGCGACGTGCTCTTGTCGGCCAATCCCGATCTGCTGAGGGAGAATGCGAATTTGAACGGCGAATCGTTCAGTGGAAAAATGAGCCGGATCGGCTCGGAATACAGCAAGTGGATGGCTAGCCGCTTTGTGCTTCCCCCAGAGCTTGCGAATGCCGTACGGGAAGGATCCATTTACGTCCATGACCTGGATCAGTACGCGCTCGGCACGACCAACTGCATCTTCATCCCCTTTGACCGTCTGCTCGCCGGAGGCTTTAATACGGGTAACGGTTCGGTACGGCCGCCGAAAAGCATCATGACGGCGATGGCGCTCGTGGCGATCATTTTCCAATCCCAGCAGAACAGCCAGTACGGCGGCGTCTCCGCGAACAAAATCGATTGGGACCTCGCACCGTACGTTGGCCAAACGTTCCGGCGGCATTTCCGCAAGGGTGCGGCTTATCTCGGAGATGCCGAATCTTCACCAGGGACGGCCGATTGGAATGACGATGAGCTGTACATCGACAACCAGCAACTGAAGGAGAACGCTCGCCAAATTTACCGGTATGCCTATGAAGAAACGCTGAATGAGGTGAGGCAGGCCGCCGAATCGCTAATCCACAATTTGAACACGATGAGCAGCCGGGCCGGGGGGCAAATCCCGTTCACGTCGCTCAATTACGGCATGTGCACATCGACGGAAGGCCGCATGGTATCCCATGCGCTCCTGGATGCCACGATGAACGGACTCGGGCGGGGGGAGACGCCGATTTTTCCGCAGCATATTTTCCAGTGTAAGCGGGGAGTGAACCAGGCGGAGGGCGAGCCCAACTACGACCTGTTCCTGAAGGCGGTCGAATGCTCCAGCAGCAGGCTGTACCCGAATTTCGTCAATGTGGACGCTTCATTCAACCTGCCGTATTACAAGCCGGACGACCCGGATACCATCATTGCCACGATGGGATGCCGAACCCGGACGATCTCCGACCGCTTCGGGCGAAACCGATTGAGCGGCAAAGGCAATCTGTCCTTCAACACCGTCAATTTGGTCAAGTTGGGGATCGAGCATGGCATCGTCCTGCAGCAGCGGGGGAAGCCGGATCTCGAGGGCTTTTTGTCCAGGCTCGATGATTGCATAAGGATCGCTGTAGCCGGTCTGGTTCACCGCTTCGGGATCCAAGCCGAACAGCCGGCGAAGGCGTCCGATTTCATGATGAGGGAGGGCGTATGGGAAGGCGGAGAGAAGCTCGCGCCGGAGGATAGCGTAAGGGAACTCATCAAGCACGGCACCTTGGCGGTGGGCTTCATCGGGCTGGCCGAATGCCTGAAGGCGCTGACCGGATGCCATCACGGCGAGGATGATGCGGCCTTTCAGCTCGGCCTCGAGATTGTCCGCCATATGCGGCGGCGATGCGATGAAGCCAGCGAAACCCATAACCTGAACATCACCTTGTTTGCCACGCCGGCTGAAGGCTTGTCCGGGAAATTTACAAGGCTGGACCGTAAGCAGTACGGCGTAATTGAGGGTGTTACCGACCGGGAGTATTACACGAATTCTTTTCACATTCCCGTCTATTACAGCATGCCCGCTTACCGAAAAATTCGCTTGGAGGCTCCGTTTCATGGGCTGTGCAACGCCGGAGCGATCTCGTACGTGGAGCTGGACGGCAGCGCAAGGCTGAACACGAAGGCATTCCAAGACATCGTCCGCTTTGCCTTGGAGGCCGATATCGGCTATTTCTCCGTGAACCATCCGATCGACCGCTGTCTAAGCTGCGGGCATGAGGGGGTAATCGGCAGCATTTGCCCGCAGTGCGGGATCTCCGAAGGGGAGGCGCGCTTCCAGCGGCTGCGGAGGGTGACGGGATATTTAACCGGCAGCTATACCGAGCGTTTCAACTCCGCGAAGCAGGCGGAAGTGAGAGAACGGGTGAAGCATCTGTGAACCTGATCGGCTATGTTCCGGAAAGCATTAGCGAAGGCGAGGGACTCCGGGCAGTGCTCTTCATCAGCGGCTGCCGGCATGCCTGTCCGGGCTGCTTCAATCCGGCGTCTTGGGATTTTGAGGCAGGGGTTCCTTTCACGGAGGAAGTGTCCGCGCGGATCCTTCGGGATATCGCCTCCAATCCTCTGATCGATGGATTGACTTTATGCGGAGGCGACCCGTTCTTTTCGCCGGAGGAGTGCACTGCCTTTGTCGAGAGTTTCCGTTCACACTGTCAGGACAAAACCGTATGGGCTTATACAGGCTTTACATTCGAGGCACTCATGCGGCACCCGAAGCGGCGCGAGCTGGCGCTGCTGTGCGATGTCATTATCGACGGACGGTTCGTGCTTGAGCTGAAGGATTTGTCGCTGCCTTTTCGCGGCAGCTCTAACCAGCGGCTCATCGATGTGGCGGAGACCGTGTGCAGAGGGGTAATCACGGAGTATGCGTTGTGAGCATGTTCATTGAAGTGGCTTTACAAGTCCCGGTGCGCAATCACTCCGCATGTGGATCATGCAACAATGGGGATGAGTATCTTCACAAGTCCGGTTGTGTGGGATCACTCCGCGTGCGGATTATGCCTCCAAATGAGGCATGAATCGGCCTCACAAAGTCCCGGTGCGCAATCATCACTCCGCATGCGGATCATGCCTCTAATCTCTGTTGTCCACTAATTTTCTTGGAATTATCTCCAATGTCGTAAAAATTAGCGGACAAAGGAGAGCGCTGACGCTTTTCCGGCATGATTCCGCCTGCTCCGTTGAAGGCTTTGTTCGTGGGTGTTGGAGCATGCCCTTTGGGTTTCATTGCAGCTTGGATACGCTGCTGTAGGCCGTCGAACAAGACCCTTTTAGGGACTTGCTCGCTCCTGAGGGGCCCGAACCGTCGTCACAAGTCCCTTTTTAGGGACTTGTTCGCTCCTGAGGGGCCCGAACCGTCGTCACAAGACCCTTTTAGGGACTTGCTTACCCCGGCGCCCCCCAGTCGGTTGGGGCGGTGGTATAACCAACGTCATTGTTTTTGGGGTTTACGGACGTCCGTCGGCGGATCCCTACATCACTTGCTAGGTTTCAACGTACGCACATTCTCCCCTCGATGCACTGCTTCCCGTACGAACATGGTTCCTCTAAGTACATACTCTCTCTAAAGCACATACTCTCTCTAAAGCACATACTCTCTGTAAGCACATACTCTCTCTAAAGCACATACTCTCTGTAAGCACATACTCTCTCTAAAGCACATACTCTCTGTAAGCACATGCTTCCCGTAAGCACATTTCTCCTGTGCACGGTTCGGGTCCGGGGGATGGTTGATATGGCTACCGCACATAGAAATATGGTTGCAGGCCCTTAGAAATTTAGCTGCCGACTAAAGAAACGTGGCTGCCGCCCAAAGAATTTGGCTACTTATTAAAGAACATGCCATAGAATCACCCTGCCTACCATAGAATCTTCCTACTCACCTTAGAGACAGCTGGGCATTTCAGTCTCGTTCCGGCAGAAAAAATGCACCTCCGTTGGCACCTCACCACTTTCCAGTGAGGTATGACAGAGGTGCATTTTTATGTTGCATTGAGGTCGAATTAGCCGACAATCAAATGCTTCCTAATTTAGCCGCCAGATTAATACGGGATTTTATCCGCGGATTCGATCGTTCCGCCGCCAAGGCATTCTTCGCCTTGATAGAACACGACGGCTTGTCCCGGAGTAATGGCTTTTTGCGGCTTTGCAAACGCCACATGCACCGTGCCGTCTTCACGCGGCGTAAGCGTCACTTCCTGGTCTGGCTGACGGTAACGGAATTTGGCGGTGCAGGTGAAGGCGGCTTTGGGCATAGCGTCCGCGCCTGCAATCCAGTTGACTCCCGAGGCGATCAATCCTGTTGAATACAAGCTTGGATGATCTCCTTGCACAACGTAAAGAATATTGTTGTTCAGATCTTTGTCAGCCACAAACCAAGGTTCGCCCGAGCCGGATCCGCCAATGCCGAGACCTTGGCGCTGGCCGAGCGTATAGTACATGAGACCGTCATGACGGCCTTTCACCTCTCCGGTGACGATATCCACCATGTCGCCGGATTGGGCCGGCAAGTACTGGCTCAGGAATTCCTTGAAATTCCGTTCGCCGATAAAGCAAACGCCGGTGCTGTCTTTTTTCTTCGCGGTGTACAGACCGGCTTCCTCCGCGAGGCGGCGCACTTCCGGTTTAGGCAAATGCCCGATCGGGAACATGGCTTTAGACAGCTGCTCCTGGTTGAGTGCATTCAGGAAATAGGTTTGGTCCTTGTTGCCATCGACACCACGGAGAAGATGGAATTGCCCGTTCTCCTCGGTGACGCGCGCGTAATGGCCGGTTGCCACATAATCGGCTCCGAGATCGAGCGCTTTGTTCAGGAACTCGCCGAATTTGATTTCACGGTTGCACATGACATCAGGGTTCGGCGTTCTTCCGGCTTTATATTCATCAAGAAAATAGGAGAATACTTTATCGAAGTACTCCTTCTCGAAATTGACGGTGTAGTAGGGAATGTCCAGCTGTTCGCATACCCGGCGCACGTCTTCCGCATCCGCTTCGGCGGTGCAGTAGCCGAATTCGTCGGTATCGTCCCAGTTTTTCATAAAGATGCCGATTACTTCATAGCCCTGCTGCTTGAGCAGCAGCGCCGTTACGGAGGAATCGACTCCCCCTGACATGCCGACAACGATCCGAGTGTTCTTATTATCTGTAGACATCGTTATCACCATTTTCATCTTAAATTGTGCCCATGACGTATTTTAACATACTTTCGCCAAGGTTCCCATGCTTGGATATGTCCACTCAGGGTGAACAAATTTTTACGATTTGATCCGGATTATTAGCCATTGGCATTCAGGATATGGTACCATAAGCTGAGGGTAATGATCGGAATACGGAGAAAACTCAGAATTAGCAGGAATCGAGCATACGTGTACCGTATTTATCGTGTTATCCGATTCCCCTAACAGCATGTTCAAGTATGGACATCATATACAAATATTCGAAAGAGGTGTCACCTTTGAAGATATCAACTAAAGGAAGGTACGGATTGACGATTATGATGGAGCTGGCCGCCAAATTCGGCGAAGGCCCGACCTCGCTCAAAAGCATAGCGGAGAAGAATCAGCTCTCGGAGCATTACCTGGAGCAGCTGATCGCGCCGCTTCGGAACGCAGGTCTGGTCAAGAGCATTCGCGGCGCATACGGCGGCTACATCCTGTCCCGCGAGCCGGCTTCGATTACGGCGGGGGACGTCATCCGCGTGCTCGAAGGGCCGATCTCACCGGTGGATTTTACGGAAGAAGACGATCCGGCGAAACGGGATTTGTGGCTTCGTATCCGCGACAGCATCGCCGAGGTACTGGATTCCACGACGCTTGATAACCTCATCAATTTCCAGGAACAGTCCGCTGCGGACAATTACATGTTCTATATTTAATTCGAAGGCTGAAGCATTAACCGGCTAAGCCACATATAATCAAGGGGTATTGCGTCTCTCTGTGGTATCCCTTGATCTATAACATGATCCCACGTTTTCTACAGATCGCCTCCGCGTCAACTTGGAAGTTTGAACTCCTTTGTTATCTGATCTGATCGATCGCTCCATATGCCTTCCGAATGGGGTAATCTCATTCCATCTGTAGCTGTATCCGACATCTTCACCGTTTCATTGCTTTTTCGCTCCATGATTAGAACCCGCCTTCCCCGGACATGCCAGGTAGCTTTCTTATATGGCATGCGATGTGCCGGAGAAATCGAAATCACCAAAACTCGGTGAAGAAAAAAGATGAGTTAGCATAAGGGAACATCGGGACAAGCGGAACGAAATCCCAAGAACATAAGCTTGACAGCTCGTTGCTGAACAAAAAGGCTTTAAATGAAATAGAAGGGGTAACAATATGGGTTGGTCGGTGTCTAATGATGTAGGCAAGTGAACTTAGACTAAAAGGGGAGAAATTATGAGTAGAAGCTGGCAAGAGGATATGAATCTTTGCCATTCGGTTGATGAGGAAAGTAAATCTGCCGCGTTAAAATACTGGCTTGAGCAAGCAGCAGCAGAGAAACAAAGGGCGGATACGCTCAATAACGCAGTAAAAGAAGCCATCGACATTTGCGAAAGCATGACGGAGTCCGATGACCCCCTGGAGATTCTTGAGCAAGCGTTGATTAAATTGCAATTAGTCGTGTCTCTTCCATTGAATAAGGGAAGCTTGAATACTATGAGCAGCTGGAGCTTTGGAGAAACGAGTTTTAAGAAAGAAAGTTTATAGAAAACAGTTTATAGAGAATAGGCTCCTTGGTCGTTATTCTTGATCCGTTGACTTCTGTTTTTGTATGCCTGGAAGGGGGGGATAATTACAACCTTTTTGTTGTTGTTTTGTTTCAGAAATTTTTCATGAGAAGTTGCAGAGCTGGGGCTCATCGTATATGCTATTATCGGGTTGTGATAAAAAGAACTTCCACGAGCCAAAGGGATGAACAGCCCTCCTGAGCTTATTTAGAATCCATGACAGAAGCCAATGAGGTTTTCATCGATAAGCTGCGGATAAGAGACCACATTTTTGCTGTAAAGCTTCCTTAATGTTTTAGCATAAAAATCACATTCCGGCATATGGGCGCGATCACGATGAAATGACGAATCGCCTAACCGCCTAATCTCCTTAATCGCCGGAAATGTGAATACTCGACTAATATCAAGGTGCGTGAATAAACATGAAAACCGTGTATTTGGATCATGCGGCCTCGACACCGATGCATCCGGCCGTCGCGGAAGCAATGATGGACATCATGACGAACTGGCACGGCAATGCTTCGAGCGTCCATGCATATGGACGGGAAGCGAAGAAGATTGTGAACGGGGCGCGGGATCGAATCGCGTCCCTTTTGGGATGCCAATCGGATGAGCTGGTATTTACCTCCGGCGGCACCGAGAGCGATAACCTGGCTATCTTCGGCATCGTTGAGGCGGCTGGGGTAAGCGGCAAGCATGTCATTACCTCCGCGGTGGAGCATCATGCGGTGCTTCATGCCTGCCAAGAGCTGGAGAAGAGAGGCTGCGAGGTTACCTACATTCCGGTCGACCATACCGGTCGCGTCTCGGTAGAGGACATCGCCGGCGCCATCAAGGAGAACACCGTGCTTGTTACGATTATGTATGGGAATAACGAAGTAGGCACCATCCAGCCGATAGCCGAGATCGGCGAGCTGTGCGCAAGCCGTGGCGTCGTATTTCATACGGACGCCGTGCAGGCGCTGGGATCTGCTCGAATATCCTGCCGTGACCTCCCCGTCGATATGTGGAGCTTCTCCGCTCACAAAATTAACGGCCCGCAAGGTGTCGGCGCTTTGGTGGTCAAACGGGGATTGAGCTTGTCACCGCGTCTATTTGGCGGGCTGCAGGAGAAGAAGCGCCGTGCCGGAACCGAGAATATGGCGGGAATTGCCGGATTTGCGGCGGCAGCGGAGCTCGCCGTTAACGGGATTGAGCAGCGGCTTGCGCATTATCGGCTGCTGCGGAACACGCTGCTCGAGGAGCTTCGCCGATTGATCGGTGAGGAGGCTTTTGCGATCAACGGAAACCAGGAGTACTACCTCCCGCATGTGCTGAATCTCAGCTTTCCTGATGTGAGCACCGAGACGATGCTGATGAATCTGGATATGGAAGGCATAGCGGCTGCAAGCGGCTCGGCCTGCACCTCGGGCTCGCTGGAAATCTCTCATGTGCTTCAGGCCATGAAGCTTCCGGACCCGATTTTGCGATCTGCGATTCGATTTAGTTTCGGTTTGGGTAATACTACTCAAGAAATGGAGTTCACGGCCCAAAAAATTGAAACCATCCTTAAACGGCTGCGTAAATAAATGTTGAGGGATTTCTCTTTTCGCTAATAAAGGGGGTATGCGTTCATCCATTTCATCCTTAGAAGCCGAGGGGCTGGCTGCATGCCATGCTGGATTGCCGGTTTCAAACAAGCGGAGGATGAGGAGGTATCCATCTAGCAATGAAGCTTCAGGAAATGATCGGACTGGCTGTATTCGACGTGGAAAACGGTAAAGAAATCGGAAAAATCCACGATTTTATACTAGATGATAACTGGCTGATAACCGGATTGGAACTTGAAGGCAGAGCTTTGTTCTCCACACATGTGAAAAGCGTTGCATGGGAAGACATCGTAGCCTATGGAGAAGATGCCGTCATGATCCGGAGCCAAGAGGCCGTACGGAAGGTAGGAACGGGCGAAATTGGCTTAACTTACCTTACAGGCAAGCGTAAATTGAAAGAAATGCAGGTCCTGACGGAGGACGGAGTTCTGCTCGGACGTGTTTCGGATGTTTATTTTGAGCAGGAACAGGGCAATACAATATTAGGATTGGAAATATCCGACGGTTTTGTATCGGATTTGATCGAAGGCCGCAAATGGCTGCCTTGCACAGCGGAAATGGCTGTCGGTGAACATGCCGTAATGGTCCCCCCGATGAGCGAACAGCGTCTGGAAAAAGCCATTAATTCTGTGAACGGATAGGGTGAAGTAGGATGAAATGTCCAAACTGTAGTTCCAAAGATATCGGAAAAATCGGCTCCCACCAGTTTTACTGCTGGGGATGCTTTATTGAATTGACGGTGAACGGGGAGAAGATGTCCGTATACCAGGTTGAAGAGGACGGCACGCTCAGCTCGCTGGATGATTTATTCTTCGGCGATGAGATGCAGCCGGAGTTCCCGCATTTGCACGCCTCTTCCTAAAGAGCGCGTACATATTCTCAGAGAATAGGGCCTTCCCGCCGGATCCATGGAGATCTTCCGCGAGGGAGGTCCTTTTTCTATGAACCAGAGGAACTGAATGTTAGATTAAATCCGGAAGCTTGGACATATACTACAGGGTAAGCTTTTGCCGTAAAGGAGAGTGCCCTGTGGAACAGCTGACCGAGAGCAAGTGGTTTCGCTTTTTAATATGGCTGCTGCTTGGACTGATTACCCTTTATTTTGTATGGCTTCTTAGGCCTTTATTTCTCGATGTCTATCGTTTTGTCAAAGCGGTGCTTGCTCCGTTTCTGATAGCCATGATCATATCCTATGTCCTGAATCCGATTGTATGCATGCTGTCCGACCGTAAGGTCCCGCGAAGCGCTGCGGTGCTCCTGATCTATGCGGTGTTCTTGGCCGCACTTGCCGTCATTCTCATCAATTTGATTCCGATGCTGATACGGCAGCTGGAGGAATTAAACGAGCATCTGCCTGAGCTGACGATGAACGCGCAGTCGCTGATGACCAGTCTGGATAGCCGTCTGCTGCCGCCGGGCGTACGAACCGGGGTGAACAGCTGGTTTCTGACCATCGAATCGAGGCTGGCCGGAGGCATCTCGGACTTTATGGACAATATCGGCAATGCGATTAACATATTGTTCAATGTCATGATCGTGCCGTTCCTCATTTTTTACATATTAAAAGATTTCGAGGTGTTTCAGCGGACGACCGTTTCCTATCTGCCCCGAAGCCACCGCAAGTCGATCGTTATCCTGCTTAAGGACATTGATAATGCCCTTGGCAATTATGTCCGGGGGCAGTTTCTCGTTTGCCTCATTATCGGTATTCTCGCATACATCGGTTATATGATCGTAGGCATGCCGTATGCGCTGCTGCTTGCCAGCATCGTGGCCGTGTTCAACATCATTCCGTATTTGGGGCCTTTTCTGGGCGCCGCTCCGGCGCTTGTTATGGCTTCGACCCTTTCATGGAAAATGGTGCTGATGGTCGCGCTCGTCAATATGGTGTGCCAGACGCTCGAAAGCAATGTGATCTCTCCGCAGGTGGTTGGGAAGAAGCTGCATATGCATCCGCTTCTTATCATATTCGCCCTGCTTGTCGGAGGCCAGATCGCGGGAACTGTCGGCCTTATTCTCGCCGTACCTGTCTTTGCAGTGCTGAAGGTCCTCTTGCAGCATGTGTTCGCTTATTATGTAAGGCGGAAATCGGGCTGAGATCCGAGCAGACGTTGACGATCGGTGGCGACGGATTGACAATATGCCGTTTCCGTGGATATACTTGAAATATTAAACGAATATTCGTCCAAATCGATGAGAAAATCCCAGTAAGCTTCGTGCACCTTGCCCAGAGAACAGGTTCCTTTCGGCGGATCGATGCGATCCAATACGAATGGCTGCGAGAACCTGGAAGCGTCCAAGCTGAAATGCTAATTTTTGAGTGTGAACAAAATTCACCGGGTGGCTGCCGTTATCCAGCTGCAACGAGGCGATCGTCGCATGTCTTTTCGGTTAACCAACCGGACGGATTCTTGCACGATAACCAGGGTGGTACCGCGAGAACATCGTCCCTGAACTATTTCAGGGGCGTTTTTGTGTTCGGGTTAATTTGGCCCGGGCGTTATATTATGACTGGAGGATGCTAATGATGAAAGCAAGTGAAATTCGATCCAAATGGCTGGCGTTTTTCGCCGAGAAAGGCCATCACATTGAGCCAAGCGCTTCGCTTGTCCCGCACAACGACCCGTCGCTGCTGTGGATTAATGCAGGCATGGCGCCGCTGAAGCCGTACTTTGACGGCCGGGTGATCCCGGACAATCCGAGAATCGCCAACTCGCAGAAATGCATTCGCACCAATGATATCGAGAATGTCGGCAAGACTCGCCGTCACCACACGTTCTTCGAAATGCTCGGAAACTTTTCTATCGGAGACTACTTCAAGGAAGAAGTCATTACCTGGGCATGGGAGTTTCTGACCGACAAGAAGTGGATCGGGTTCGATCCGGAGCGCCTGTCCGTCACGGTATACCCGGAGGATGAGGAAGCGTTCAAGCTGTGGAACGAGAAGATCGGCCTGCCCGAGAGCCGGATTATCAAGCTGCAGGACAACTTCTGGGATATCGGGGAAGGGCCATGCGGACCATGTACCGAGATTTTCTACGACCGCGGGGAAGAGTATGGGCACGGAGCGCCGGAAGAAGAGCTGTTCCCGGGCGGCGAGAACGAGCGCTGGCTTGAGGTATGGAACCTCGTATTCTCGCAGTTCAACCATAACAAGGACGGCAGCTACACGCCGCTTCCGAACAAGAACATCGATACGGGTGCAGGACTTGAGCGTTTTGCCTCCATTTTGCAAAATGTCGATTCCAACTTCGATACCGACCTGTTCCAGCCGATCATTCAAAAGACCGCTGAGCTTGCCGGTGTGAAATACAAGGAGAAGGCGGAATACGACGTGGCTCTCAAGGTCATTGCGGATCATATCCGCACCGTCGCCTTTGCCGTTGCCGACGGCGTGCTGCCTTCTAATGAAGGACGGGGCTATGTCATCCGCCGTTTGCTCCGCCGTGCGGTTCGATACGGGAAGGTGCTCGGTCTTGACAAGCCGTTCATGTTCACGTTGACCGGCACGGTCGGCGACATTATGGGCGCCTACTATCCGGAGGTTGTGGAGAAACAGGCGTTCATCGAGAAGGTAATCGCAACGGAAGAAGAGCAGTTCCACAAGACGCTCTCCGACGGGCTGGCGATTCTGGCAGAGATGAGCGCGGAAGCGAAGAAGCAAGGCCAATCGGTCATTAGCGGCGCCGATGCGTTCAAACTGTACGATACCTATGGTTTCCCGTTCGATTTGACGGAGGATTATGCGGCTGAGCACGGCCTGAGCGTCGATCGCGAAGGCTTCGACGAGGCGATGAAGGAGCAGCGCGAGCGTGCGCGCAAAGCCCGCCACGAAACGGAAAGCATGAAGGTTCAAGGCGGGGTTCTGTCCGATTATACGGTTAAAAGCGAATTTGTTGGATATAATGACACCGTTCGCGATGCGAAGGTGCTGGCCATCATTACGGATGATCAATTTGCCGATGGAATCGGCGAAGGACAGTCCGCCCAGGTCATTCTGGATGCAACGCCGTTCTACGCCGAAAGCGGCGGCCAGGTCAGCGACCAAGGCGTGCTTGAGGGCGATACGGTACGCGCAAAAGTAGAAGGCCTGTTCAAAGCCCCTCACGGACAGCATGTGCATTTTGTAACCGTGGAGGCAGGCGAACTGAAGGTAGGCGACGTCGTAGCCGCCAAGGTGGATGCCAGCCTTCGAAATGATATCGTGAAGAACCATACGGCAACCCACTTGCTGCATAAAGCGCTGAAAGAAGTGCTTGGCGAGCATGTCAACCAGGCGGGCTCCCTTGTCGAGCCGCAGCGGCTGCGCTTTGACTTCTCACATTTCGGCAGCATTACCCAGGAGGAGCTGGCCGAAATCGAGCGCCGCGTCAATGAGCAAGTGTGGAAGAGCATCCCGGTGGTCATCGACCTCAAGCCGATTGATGAAGCGAAGGCTATGGGAGCGATGGCGCTGTTCGGGGAAAAATACGGGGATATCGTCCGCGTCGTCCAAGTCGGCGATTACAGCATCGAGCTGTGCGGAGGATGTCATGTGGACAATACGTCCCGAATCGGCATCTTCAAGCTGCTCGGAGAGAGCGGCATCGGCTCCGGCGTGCGGCGGATCGAAGCTGTGACCGGGCGCCATGCCTATGAGTACCTGGAAGGACAGCTTGATCTTCTCAAGCAGGCATCAAGCCTCTTGAAGAGCAACATCTCTGACGTGCCGAAGCGAATCGAGGGATTGAACCAACAGCTTAAGGAGCTGGCCCGCGAGAATGAATCGCTGCAAGGCAAGCTGGGAGCGATTGAGGCCAGTCAGCTGACGGATAAAGTGAAGCAAGTGGGTGAAGTCCAGCTGCTGGCGGCTGAAGTTCAGGCAGGCGGCATGGACGGACTCCGCAGCATTGCGGATGAGCTGAAGGGCAAGCTGCCGAATGCGATCATCGTACTCGGCTCCAAAGCGGGCGAGAAAGTGAACTTCGTCGTAGCCGTGCCGCAGGATCTGGTGAAGAAGGGCTATCATTCAGGCAAGCTGGTGAAGGAAGTCGCTTCGGTCTGCGGAGGCGGAGGCGGTGGCCGTCCGGATATGGCCCAGGCTGGCGGCAAGGATGCATCCAAGATGGCCCAGGCTCTCCAGCGGGCAGAGGAGCTTGTCGCCCAAGGCGTTTAATGCTTTGTCCTTCGGTGGTGTACAGCGGGCGGGGACGCATTCGCTGTACACTATCCTGAATTTTTTGGAGTACCCTCTAAATATTTCGCTTTGGATTTCCGTAGAGACGACGGAGTATGGTATGATATAACAAGATCAAGCTGGTAAATTTTCGACGAGGCATGGTTTACATGTTCTTTGAAGAAGCGAGGTGTGTCACACATGGACTCCATGGATAAGACAGTCAAGTTCAATGTAAAAGGTGATGAGAAGGAGGTTTCCGCTCAGGACATTTTACTTTCGGTATACGACTCGTTGGTCGAGAAGGAGTACAATCCGATTAACCAGATCGTGGGATATCTTTTGTCCGGGGACCCTGCTTATATACCTCGGCACAACAATGCCAGAAGTTTGATCCGGAAGAAAGAGCGAGATGAATTGATTGAAGAACTGGTCCGGTTCTACTTAGCCAGTCACCGTTAGGAGTATAGGGAATGCATAGAATCATGGGATTAGATTACGGGGACCGCAGAATCGGGATAGCCCTAAGCGACGTATTCGGATGGACGGCCCAAGGGCTCGAGGTCGTCGAACGCCGCCGGGACGGGAGCGAGCTGAACCGAATCGCCGAGCTTGTAAAAGAGCATGAGGTTGGTGAGATCGTGGTCGGCCTTCCGAAAAATATGAACGGCACGATTGGTCCCCGGGGTGAAATCTGCATGGAATTCGCAGGCACGCTGCGGGATTCCCTAGACTTACCCGTTCACCTTTGGGATGAACGGCTATCAACAGTATCCGCTGAGAGGACATTGCTGGAAGCCGATGTCAGCCGAAAAAAGCGAAAACAGGTCGTGGACAAAATGGCCGCAAGTTTGATATTACAAAACTACTTGGATTCTAAAAGGTGAGGGTGATTACGAATGGCGAATGAGCATATTGGCATGGAAGAAGAACCGGAAATTATTTATATTCCCGATGACGAGGGCAATGAGGAAGAGTTTGAAGTCATCATGAAATTCGAGGTGGACGGCTCCGACGCCAGATACATGATGGTCGTGCCGCGTGAAGCAGCCGATGAGGAGACCGATGAAGTGTACGCCTTCCGCTATGAGGAAGACGGAGATGATCTCAAGCTGTTCATGATCGAGGATGACGAGGAATGGGCGATCGTCGAAGAAACCTTCAATACGCTCGTGGATGAGCTGAATGGGAGCGACGAGTAATGGCGGATTTTTCGGTTGAGAATATCGTGTGGACCCAGGTGCTCAAGGAAGCATTCGGTGAAAGCATCGAGCTTGAGGACGAGAAGGGTCAAGTCGAGGTCTATGATATTGCCGCCGAATTTGAAGTAGATGGCCAAGGCTATGCCATTCTGGTGCAGCCGGACCGGATGGACGAGGAGTACGAGGTGCTCCGGATCGTGACGGACGCAGACGGCAGCTTGCAGCTGGCGACCATTGACGACGATGAAGAGTGGGAAAATGTGTCGGAGCTGTATGATGAGCTGACGTTTCCGGAGGAAGACGAGGATTAAGGGCAGCTGAATCGTTACTTACGCGGATTCTCTCGATTTGATTTCAAATGAGTTTATGGAAGGGGCGGACCTGTCCGCCCCTTTTGGTGTGAAGGGATGAGTAGATTGAAGAAACTGGCTATAGCAGCACTGGCGTTGATCCTCATTGCCGGCGGGGCTGCATTCTATGTGTGGAACGGCCTTCAGCCTGTTCAGAGCTCGGATGCCCCGGTAGAATTTACGGTGGAGCCGGGCATGAGCACATCATCCATTGCCGATCTGCTGGAGGACAAGGGATTAATTAAGAACGCCCTACTACTTAAAGGTTATTTGAAGCTTACGAATGAAGGGAGCCGGTTAATGGCCGGCACCTACGAGGCAACGCCCGGCACTCCCTTTCAGGAGCTGCTGACGATGATGAATAACGGCGAAGTCAAGCCGGAGGAGATGGTCCGCTTTACAATACCGGAAGGCTTCACGGTCGCCCAAATGGCGGAGAAGATATCCGAGGAAAGCGGGATCGATGAGAAAGAAATTCTGGACCTCGCTGACCAATCCTCCGGATGGGACATTCCGGTGGCGGCCGAAATTCCTGAGGATCCGGAGCTGAAGCATCATTTGGAGGGCTATCTGTTCCCGGCAACGTACGAGCTCCCGAAGAAGGAATTATCGGCCAAAGGAATCGTGGAGACCATGCTGAAGGAGACCGAAAAGCGTCTTGAAGAAATCCCGAATTGGGAGGAGCAGCTGAAGGCTCGCGGCGTGACGTTCCATGAACTGATGACGATCGCTTCGCTGGTCGAGCGCGAGGTGGTCGTCGATCATGAGCGTCCGCTTGTGGCCGGCGTGATCTATAACCGCCTGGAGCAGGACATGAAGCTGGAGATTGACGCTACGGTGCAGTACTTGCTGGATAAACCGAAGGAGCGGCTGCTTTATGCCGATCTGGAGGTCAAGAGCCCTTATAATACGTATCGCCAGAAAGGTCTCCCTCCAGGGCCGATCGCAAGCCCGAGTCTGGAATCGATCAAGGCGGCGCTGAACCCGGAGAAGTCCGATTACCTGTTCTATGTCACGAAGAAGGACGGGACCCAGGAGCATTTGTTTGCGAAGACGTATAAGGAGCATTTGAAGAACATCGAGACGAGCAAGAAGATGGGACAACAGGAATAGGAGGAATCCTAAAATGAGTAACAAACCCGAATTACTGGCTGCAGCCGGTTCGACGGCTGAAGTGCGAGCTTACCTGGATGCAGGGGCGAACGCTGTCGTCGTAGGCGAGGATCGCTTCGGCATGAGGCTGCCGGGGAGCATGACCTTAGAGGAAATCCGTGAGGCTGCCGAGCTGACGCACAGCCGCGGCAGCAGCATTTATGTGTGCGTGAACAATCTAATGACCAATGAGCTGTTGAATGATCTGCCGGATTATATCCGGTCGCTGGGAGAGATCGGGATCGATGCTGTTGAATTTAACGACCCATCGGTGTTGACCGCAGTCAAGGAGCATGCTCCGAAGGTCAAGCTTCATTGGAACGCCGAAATGACGGCGACCAATTACTCCACAGCCAACTATTGGGGAAACAAAGGCGCTTCACGCGTCATCCTTGCGCGTGAACTGAATATGGATGAGGTAACCGAAATGAAGCCCCGCCTCGAGCTTGAGGCCCAGGTGCAGATTCATGGCATGACGAATATTTACCACTCCAAACGCCGTCTGGTCAAGAGCTACATGGCTCATCAGGGAAGACCGGTGGAGGAAGGGAACCTCGGCAAAGAGCGGGGGCTGTTCCTCATTGAAGCGGAGCGGCAGGACGAGAAGTATCCGATCTATGAGGATATGAACGGCACGCATATTATGAGTTCCGAAGATATATGTATTCTTGAGGACCTGCATCTGCTGATGGCAGCAGGGGTGGACAGCTTCAAGGTAGAGACTTTGCTGAAACCCCGACACTACAATGAGATTGTCCTCCGTACGTATCGCAAGGCAATCGATACGTACGCAGCCGATCCGTCAAGCTATGCGTTTCAGGAGGAATGGCTTGATGCGATTCGTGAGGTGCAGGATCCGGAGCGGGAATTGTCGTTTGGATTCTTCTATAAGGAACAAGTTTATTAAGGAGTGGACAGCATGGAAGCTATGGCACAGCCAAAATACAAAGGCAAACGCTATCGCCTGGACAAGCCGGAGCTGCTCGCCCCGGCCGGAAATTTGGAGAAACTGAAATTTGCGGTGCACTACGGTGCAGACGCTGTATATATTGGCGGACAGAAATACGGCCTTCGTTCCAATGCGGATAATTTCAGCTTTGAGGAAATGAAGGAAGGCGTAGAGTTTGCGGCCAAGTATGGTGCAAAAGTGTTCGTTGCAACGAACATCTATGCCCATAATGAAGATATTGAAGGAATCGAGGAATACTTGCGGAGCTTGCAGGATGCGGGTATTGCCGCCATTATCGCCGCCGATCCTGCGATCATAGAGGTGGCTAAGCGAGCTGCACCGAAGCTGGAGGTTCATCTGAGCACCCAGCAATCAACGCTCAACTGGCAGGCAGTGAAATTCTGGAAGGATGAAGGGCTCCCCCGCGTCGTTCTGGGCCGGGAGACGAGCCTTGAAGAGATCGCGACGATCAAGGAGCATGTCGATATCGAAATCGAGGCCTTTATCCATGGCGCGATGTGTTCCTCGTTCTCCGGCCGCTGCGTGCTCTCGAACCATTTCACCGATCGGGATTCGAATCGCGGAGGCTGCTGCCAGTCCTGCCGCTGGAAATACGATCTGTTCGAAGACGGAAGAGAGGATGCGGCAGGCTGGGTATCCGAAGAAGACCAGCTCATGCAGCAGGCCGCTCCTGCGCCTGCCCCGTTCAAGCCGGGAGTGACCCAGATTCCGCTGTTTCAGCCGCAGGACAATCCGTTTACGATGGGATCGAAGGATCTGTGCATGCTGGAGCATATTCCGGATCTCATTGAAGTGGGGATCGACAGCTTTAAGATCGAGGGCCGGATGAAGTCCATTCACTATGTAGCCACGGTCGTGAACGTCTATCGGCAGGCAATCGACTCCTACATGGCCGATCCGGAGAATTATGTATTGAAGCCGGAATGGATCGAGGAGATTAATAAGGCGGCCAACCGCCCGCTCAATACCGGATTTTTCTACGATACGCCGGATCATGAGGATCATATCTACGAGCCGGAAGAAAAGGCCGTCCCTTACGATTTCGCCGGATTGGTCATGGAGTATGACGAGGAGACCGGAATTGCCGTGATCCAGCAGCGGAATCATTTCAAGCCGGGCGACGAAATCGAGTTTTTCGGTCCGGACGGAACGTTCTTTAAACAGGCTGTTGGCCGGATCGAAGACCAGCACGGTCAAGAACTGGATGCAGCCCGCCATCCGCTGCAGCTGGTGCGGATGAAAGTGGATCAGCCGGTGCGCTTCTTTGACATGATGCGAAAACGCAAAAATTAGAATTTTATGGTTCTATGGAACTACACAAAAAAGAATCCAAGGTCGTTAGACGGACCTTGGATTCTTTTTTATTAAAAATAATTAGGAAAAACAGATTATTTTTTTGCGAAAAGCCAAAGGAAAACACCCCCAATTGACGAAATATAAAGTAACGAATACGTTACGCGGATCCTTTTGATAACGTATCCAAGATTTAATACTATGATTGTGGTAGGTGAACAGCAAAATGTCAGGAGTAGAACAGCATGAACAGAAGCCGAAGAAAGATAAGAAACCCGGAGGGAAGCAGAAGAACGGGGATAAGACCAAGAAGAGCCCTTCGGTTTCACAAGGAATACATAATGCCAAGTCCATGTTTTCTTCCATGGGGGCAGCCGTAGCGCGGATGCCGGTCAATCCATCGAAATCCGTCGGGATCCGGCTGTTTTTGATCTTTTTTGCGGCCATCGTCTTCTTCGTTATCGTATTAGGCTGGTTGTCCTATGACAAGGCGAGAAGCACGATTGAGAAGAATGCGGCGAATGCCAACCAGCAGACCATCATTCAGACCTCGGAGAAGATCGACATCATCCTGGAGAAGTATGAGAGCGCAGGCCGGTCGATATTCTACGATGTTGAACTGCAGAAGCTGCTTGATGAAGTATCGGGCACGAATCTGAGCGATTATGATCGATTTACGATGGAGCGGGAAATCCGGGACAAGCTTTCCAATCAGATCAATTCGGATTCTTCAATCCGGGCGATGTATTTGATTCCAGCCCAAGGGGAGCGGATTTTCTCGGCAGGACAATCCTCGAAGGCATCGCAGACCGTCTTTGAGCAGGCATGGTACAAGGAGCTTATCGAGGGGACCAAGAAGGTCGTATGGCTGCCGTCGGCGGAGGACAGCGGAGCGCCGTACTTTACGGTGGCACGGGCATTAAGCTCCATGAACAACCTGAACTCCAAATATGTCGTGATGTTCGAGCTGAATTCGTCCATCCTCGATCAGCAATTGGAGGGCATCGATCTCGGAGACAACGGGGAGCTTCAGCTCGTAAGCCCGGACGGGACGGTTGTATCGTCCGCGAAGCCTGATCAGGTTGCCGCTCCGACCGAGTGGACCTTTACGAAGGAGCTTTCTGAGGAGTCGAAGACGGACAGTCTGAGAACTCAGGATGCGAACGGAAGAGAAGTTCTTGCGGTTTACAATACGCTGGGCATCAATGATTGGAGATTGATTGGCGCCGTACAGACCGGCGAATTGACGAAGGATGCCAACAGCATCTTGATGATTACGCTGATTGTCGCTGTTGTTGACGTGATCGTGGCGATCCTGATCGGATTATGGATGGTGCGGATGATCGCCCGTCCGCTGGGCAAGCTCAACCTTCTGATGAAGGAAGGGGCGAAGGGCAACTTGAACGTCCGCACCGATCATAAGAGCCAGGATGAGATCGGTCAGCTGTCCGCGAGCTTCAACGATATGATGGAGCAGATAACTTCGCTCGTACAGCAGACGAACAACACGGCTCAGGATGTATTGAAGACCGCTGCGGAGCTTAGCGATGCTTCCAAGAAGACGGCTCTTTCCGCGAAGGAGATCGCCATCGCCACGGAAGAAATCGCGAACGGAGCCAGCAGCTTGGCTGTGGAAGCGGAACGGGGCAGCGATCTGACGAACAATATTTCGAAGCAGATGGAGATCGTCGTGAATGCCAATGAGGAGATGGGCAAATCGGCCCGTCATGTTGAAAGCGCGAGTGAGCTCGGCACGAAGCATTTAAGCGACTTGCTTGATAAGACTCATCAGACCGAGAATATGACACGCTCCATGATGCATAAGGTGGATGGGCTCAAGGAGACGACTTCTTCGGTAGCTAAAGTGTTGGATGTATTGCAGAATATTACGAAGCAGACTAATATCCTGTCGTTGAATGCTACGATTGAAGCTGCCAGAGCCGGTGCCGCCGGACGCGGATTCATGGTCGTAGCCGATGAAATCAGGCAGCTTGCGGACCAGTCCAGACAATCGATCGACATGGTAAGTCAGATCACGGACCGCATCATGGCTGAAATGAACGAGACGGTCCAAGTGCTGCTTGATGCCAATCCGCTGTTCAAGGGCCAGATCGATGCCGTCAAGGAAACGAACGATATCTTCGTATCGGTCCAGCAGCAAATGGTCGAGTTTATCGAACGGCTGGATTCGGTCACGTATTCCATTGACGAGCTGAATCAATCCCAAAGCGTGCTGTCGGAAGCGATGACGAATGTGAGCGCCGTGGCCGAGGAATCCTCTGCAACATCGGAGGAGGTTGCTTCCCTCTCTACGGAGCAGCAGAGCGTCAGCAATCAGCTGGTGAATCTATCCACCAAGCTTGAAAATGTATCCAATGAGCTTAAAGAGACGCTATCGCGTTTTAGGCTGTAATCCGAAAAAACAGGGGCCCGCAGGTCGAAGCGACCGGGGCTCCTGTTTTTTCGCTCGGTATCCCGCTCGGTATCCCGCTCGGTATCCCGCTCCGTATCCCGCTCCGTATCCCGCTCGGTATCTCGCGTTTTCGCTCCGTATCCCGCTCGGTATCTCGCGTTTTCGCTCCGTATCCCGCTCGGTATCTCGCGTTTTCGATCCGTATCTCGCTCTGATTCGCTCCGAGCCGAAAGCAACCTATGCCCTTCATTCCGGCAGCAACCAAGGTTATGAAGCGATAGGACGGGCTTTAAGAAGAAAGCCATTAATTTAGGCGATTTGGTCAATACTAAGGGCTCACGCGAATCCTAAGTCTGTAAGCATGGTGGGATTGTTTCCCGATGCAAATGGAAATAATGGACATCAACGATTCGCGTGGAGGTAGAGAATTGATGAGGCTGGTCCGTAACCGAAGAATAAAATACGGATGGATCATATTGACCGTGCTCCTGATGATCGTGACGGTTCGCCTGGCATGGGTCCAGTTGGTGATGAAGCATCAGCGGGTGCCGGGGAGCCGGCATACGATGGTGGAAGCATCGCTTATTCAGCGCGAGAGAGGGATCGTGCTCGATTCCGGGCGAGGCCATTTTACCGACAGGCATGGACAAGCCCTGACAGGCGGACTCACATGGGCAGCCGTCTTGTTCCCTGTAACGGAGAAGGAGCTAAACGATTCAAAAACCCAGATCGATCGCCTTGCCAAGATCCTGCGAACGGATGCGAAGCATTTGAAGCAAGTGTGGGGGAAACAGAGGGAGCCCCAACTGTGGCATGGAAAAAATGCTGCCATTCCGCTTACCTTGTCCAAGGATCAGATCCGGCAAATTCAGGAGCTCCATCTGCCCAAGGTCAAAATTCTTCCTTACGAGCAGCGATATGGAAACCGGCAGTCGGGCATGCAGTGGCTGGGATTCGTGTCGGGTCAGCGAAAAGAAAGCCTGTTTTATCAAGATGAACCGGAGATTACGGGGACCAGCGGATTGGAAAAAACCTTGGATGCGCTGATCCGGGGCGATGGTTCAACGATTGTGTATTATCCCGTTAATAGCGGCAATGAAGTCATACAGGATCTGAAACCGATGGTCAAGGCGCCCAGCAATCCCTATTATCCGCTGCGCGTCGTCACCACCGTGGACGCTAAGATCCAGCAAGGGATCGAGCAATTGACCGAGACCGCAGGCATGAAGGAGGGGGCCGTCGTTGTTTTGGACACCCGTAACGCGGATATCGTAGCGATGGTATCGAGGCCTTTTTACAATCCGGAGTCGATTCAGCCTGAAGACGGGGCCTGGGAAAATCGCGGGATCAAGGCGAAGGCACCCGGATCCATCTTCAAGCTGGTCACGGCTGCGGCGGTTCTCGAGCACGGCTTGAGCACAGAGGACGAGGTGTTTCACTGTGATGGGGAGTACGGGAAGTTCGGGCTGTCCTGCTGGAAGGAAGGGGGACATGGGACGATCGGACTGCGCGAAGGCTTCGCGGAATCGTGCAATGTCGTCTTTGCTGCACTTTCAGAGCGGTTGACGGCGTCCCAAATGCAGTCGGCGGCAGCGGCCCTTGGCTTTGGTCAAACCGTCGGCTGGGAGGCCAGAGATTTTCTGGGGCTCCCCACCTTGCGGCCGCTGGATCTTGAACAGAAAGGGACCGTCTTCTCAGACAAGGCCGATGCGGGTGATGCCGGTGTGCGGGTACAAACGGGGATCGGACAGCGGGATGCGGCGGTTACGCCGCTCCAGGCTGCGAATGCGGTTGTGACGCTGCTTCACGGCGGGGTGAAGACGAGGCCCCGCATTCTGAAGCAGATCCATTATGCCAACGGACAGCTGCTTAAGGAGGCAAACCTGCTGGCAGAACGGCCGGCCAAGGGAGGGATTTCCCGAAGAACCTCATCCATTTTGCTGGAGTGGATGGAGGATGTTGTTCAGGATGGGACAGGCTCCTCCTTAAAAGACCGGAAATGGAAACTGGCAGGCAAATCGGGAACCGCCCAGGTAACGATAAAGGGCCGTCCCCGAAATAACCAGTGGTTTATCGGGTACGGCCCTGTGGAGCAACCTCGTTATGCGATCGCTGTGCTGGTCGAGAATCGGAGTCCGAACAGCCGCAATCAGGCAACCGACATCTTCGGTCAGGTTGCAGACTTGCTCGCTTCGTTGGAGTCCGGATCCAAATCGGGATCTGGATCGTCATCGGAATCGTGAACTGAATCGGGATCCGAATCGGAAGCGGGATCCGTTTCGGGCTTGTCCGGCGATGGAGTAAATTCCCATGGGGAGACATCGAATTCTTCGCTTGGCAGATGAATCCATTGCTGCAGATAACCTTGCGCAATCAGCTCTTTAATAAGAATGAGCAGAATCGGCGCCAGGATCAGCCCTGCGACCCCGAATATCGACAGGGAGATCATCATGAAGGACAGCATGAGAAATGCCGACGACACGCCGATGGAATTGCCCGTGATCTTCGGCTCCAGCAGCTGGCGGGAGATGACGACCACGGAAAGAAGAACGATCAAGCCGACCGCAAGCCCCGTGTTGCCGACGATGAACAAATAGATAATCCATGGAATAAGAATGACGGGAACGCCAAGCAGCGGCAACACGTCAAACACGGCGCAAATCAATGCGATGGACAAGGAATTCCCCGTTCCCAGAATGAGCAACCCGATATATACGATCACAAACGTGATGCTCACCAGCTTCAATTGTGCCTTCAAATAGGAACCGATCGCTTTGAAGACGTTATTCTTCAGGAACAGGAATGCGGTTTTGAAGGTTTTCGGGGTTTTATCTTTGGCAATTTTGCGCCAGCTCCCGATTTCCGTGCTCAAGAAGAAGGCGAGAATAATCGCGACCCCGAAATTAGCGATAAAAGCGGAGAACGAACCCATGAAGCCGACGATATAATGTAGGAACGATTGGGCCGCCTCGGTCGCGATGTTGGTGATGTCCTCAAAATATCCGTTCAAACGAAGCGTAAGATCCGGCGGCAGCGCCTCCAGCTTATTCTGCAGGAACAATACCGTTTCCGAGAAATGGCGCTGAAGGGTCCTCGTGTAGTCCGGCAGATTATCTTGAAGGTGCAGGAATTGGGATACAATGATTGCTCCCGCTCCGAACAAGATCCCGAGGATGATCAGCAGGAAGAGCAGAACCGATATCGCTGCGGCAAAGGGCTTTGGAAGGCCCCTTCGGTGAAGAAATCTGGAGAACGGTTCAATAATCAGAAATACCAGAAAGGACAGGAACACAGGGGCGGCTATCTGGTAAAGCTTACTGAATATGAACATAATCAGGTACACGGTGAGTACGATTAAACCAATATCGAATGCGGTTCTCCAATATTTTTTGTACAAGGGAAGCATAGTAGAGTATCGGCTCCTTTAAACTATAATAATTGATACCATTGTACACGATTTAAGAAAAAAAAGCCTATTTCTCAATGTGCTATGCTAAAATAATATAGGGGAGTTACTTAGAAATAGAAATAAAAAGCGGGGAGTTAGCATGCAGACACTACTGCTATGGTTGTTTTATCTTTCATCGTTTTATGCATTTATTCCCGGCATCCTGACCCGGATATTCGGTTTCCGCGTATTCCGCCGAGGCTCAGGCACGAATGAATTTGCCTTGACCTTTGACGACGGTCCAGATCCGTTATATACGCCAAGACTGCTTGATTTATTGAAGCGGTATGATATGAAGGCAACCTTCTTTGTTGTCGGTTCCCATGCCGAGAAGCATCCGGAGGTTGTCAGACGGATTCACCGAGAAGGCCATCTGATCGGGATCCACAATTATGTCCATAAGAGCAACTGGTTGATGAGACCGGTCACGGTCCGCAAGCAGGTGAAGCGGACGGATGATATCATTTACGAGATAACCGGTGAACGTTCGACCTATTATCGGCCGCCTTGGGGAATTGTGAATCTGTTCGATTTTGCCAAGAATACGGGATGTCGGATCATTTTGTGGTCCTCCATGTTCAGTGACTGGCGCAGCAAAATCGGTGCCGACCGGTTGACGGAGCGAATCCTGGCCAAGCTTCGCGGCGGGGAGGTCATGCTGCTGCACGATTGCGGCACAACCATGGGTGCCAATCCGGATGCGCCGGAGCAGATGCTCATCGCGCTGGAGCGGGTGCTGGAGGTCGCACAGCAGAAAGGAATGAGAAGTATCCGCGTGGACGAAATGATGGCCAAGGAAAGCAAGTCGAAGGTGAAGAAGGTGTCCCTCCTGAAGCGTATGCTCGTCTCTGTCTGGCTCTTGTGGGAAAAGGGATTTCACGCCCTGTTCTCGCTGGAAACCGTCACGCCTGACGATCCGATGCTTCATTTCCGCAAGCGTGCCTATACAGGCAAGCCGGTCGTGATGGAGGACGGCACCCGGTTGGATAAAGGAGATCAGGTGCTGGAGCTTCATTTTGACAATCGCAAGCTATACCAGATCGGCAGCCGCTCCCGTTCGGAGATGCAGCTGGCCATTCAGATGATCCGTGCGGTGCAGAAGGATTTGCCGACTCTGGCGAATATGGTGCTGGAACGGCCCGAATTTAAGGAAGTTCGCGGTCTGTACGGGGTCAGCATGATATCCCGCGGACCCGAGCAGTTCGGATTCCATGTGCTCGATCTTCCGTCCGGACTGTTTGCAAGCTCGACACGTCTGTACCTAAAGCTTCTGCTAAGCGTGATTCATCCGAAGGGCCAAGCAAGACTGAAGGAAGGAAGCCAGGTCATGGAGCCGAAAATGCTGATGATGCCTGTGGAGGTACTGATTGAGCGCTACGCGGAAAAGCGGACGCCTTCGGTTAAGCCGCCGACCGAAGAGCCTCATGAGCTGGCGCAAGAGCAGGTTGTGGACTTAACGATAGCGGGTGCCACTGCATCGAGAATGTAATGGTAACAGATTCATATCAGGGTACGAACCTATGCAATAATGACAGATTCATTTCAGAATTATTTTCGAAAAAATAAAGGGTTACTCCTACAGACCGCTATGATCTGAGGGAGTAACCCTTTTGTTGTATTAGATTTTCATGACGCCGCCGGAGCTTGCGTTCGTAACCAGCTTGGAGTAGCGGGCCAGATAACCTGTTTTCACTTTAGGCTGGAACTCGACCCATTTGCTGCGGCGCTCAGCCATTTCTTCTTCGCTTACGCCGAGCAGCTGAATCGTCCGGTTGTTCAGATCAAGCTCGATGATATCCCCGTCCTCGACGAATGCGATCGGGCCGCCCTCAGCCGCTTCCGGTGAAATATGGCCGATGCTGATGCCGCGGGATGCGCCGGAGAAGCGTCCGTCCGTAATCAGGCCGACCTTCGCTCCAAGGCCCATACCGGCGATTTGGGAGGTAGGCGCAAGCATTTCCGGCATGCCCGGTCCGCCCTTCGGACCCTCGTAGCGAATCACGACGACGTGGCCTTCCTTGACCTTCCCGTTCGCAATGCCTTCAAGTGCCTCTTCCTGCGAGTTAAAGCAGATGGCAGGACCCTTGTGGTAGCCGCCAACCGACGGGTCGACTGCGCCTACTTTAATGATCGAGCCTTCCGGAGCAAGGTTGCCGTACAGCACGGCCAGGCCGCCGCGTTCGGAATAAGGACGGTCGATCGGATGGATGACGTCGGTGTCCTGAATTTCGCATCCGGCCACGTTCTCGGCAAGCGTCTTGCCGGTTACCGTAATGCAGTCCCCGTGAAGCGCGCCCGGCTTCTTCAGCAGCTCATTCAGCACGGCGCTGACGCCGCCGGCCGTGTGCACGTCCTCGATGAAATAGTCCGAAGCCGGAGCCAGCTTGGAGATATGCGGCACGCGGTCAGCCACCTCGTTAATCCGCTCCAGCGGGTAATCCAGCCCAGCTTCATGCGCAAGGGCGAGTGTATGCAGAACGGTATTGGTCGAACCGCCCATAGCCATATCGAGCGCAAACGCATTGTCGATCGCTTCGATCGTTACGATGTCGCGCGGCTTCAAATCCATCTTCACGAGCTCCATCAGCTGCTTCGCCGATTGTCTTACGAACTCCTTGCGTTCCTCGGCAATGGCCAGAATCGTACCGTTCCCCGGGAGCGCCAGACCGAGAGCCTCGGCCAGACAGTTCATCGAGTTGGCGGTGAACATGCCGGAGCAGGAGCCGCAGGTAGGACAGCCGTACTGTTCGAGCTCGAGCAGCTCTTTATCGTCGATTTTGCCGACTTGGTGAGCGCCGACGCCTTCAAAGACGGAGGTCAGCGACAATCTGCGTCCCTTGCTGTCCACGCCAGCCTTCATCGGACCGCCGCTGACGAATACCGTCGGGATATTGACGCGCAGGGCGCCCATGAGCATTCCAGGCGTAATCTTGTCGCAGTTCGGGATGCAGACCATACCGTCAAACCAGTGTGCGGATACGACCGTTTCCAGGGAGTCCGCAATAATTTCGCGGCTTGGCAGGGAATAGCGCATTCCGATATGGCCCATTGCAATGCCGTCATCCACGCCGATCGTGTTGAATTCGAATGGAACACCGCCGGCTTCGCGGATGGCTTCCTTAACGATTTTGCCGAATTCCTGGAGATGCACGTGGCCTGGAACGATGTCGATATAAGAGTTGCACACCGCGATAAACGGTTTGCCGAAGTCTTCCTCTTTAACGCCTGCGGCACGCAGAAGGCTGCGGTGCGGCGCGCGGTCAAAGCCTTTTTTGATCATGTCTGAACGCATTTTTTTGGTTGTCATGATGTCTTGTTTCCCCCCAGATCTATTATGAATTGTTGCGCTTTAGCGCGGTCTTCCGGCAAAGCAGCCGGATACCTCTTAACACCGAAAATAGGTTTTAAATGAGTCTATCACAAAAAGGTAGGTTTTTCTACATGATATTAATAGGAAGCGATGGAGGGAGCGAGGGTCTGCGCGGCAAAAAAGAGCCTGCTCCCCAAATTGGGGAACAGGCCTCCCGGATTGCTTATTTATAGAGGTTGTTCAAATAGGTCGTTTCGTACTTATATTATTTTCGTCCGCCTTTGCGGCCGATTTCCTGATAAAACTCTCGGGAATGATTCCGGGAAGTAGCTTCGCCGCCCTTTTGCCCGATTTCCTGGTAAAACTCGCGGCTGTGGTTGCGTGACGTCGCCCGCCCGCCTTTTTTACCGATCTCCTGGTAAAATTCCCGGCTGTGATTTTTAGCCGTAGCTTCGCCGCCTAAACGGCCGGCTTCTTCTCTAGTCATCTTGCGGTTATTGTTCTGAGCCATCACCAATCCTCCTTATTTTGACATCATTGCTTTGCTGTATCTGTTACTTACCACGCCTCAATTGTCATGAATCACAATATTTGACTAAAGATTGGAAGTTTTTCGTTTGAACGGCACACTGGAAAATTCGGATGGATTTTAGCTTATATCCGCGTCCGATTCATGGTTTAATAATAGTAGAACTTGACGACCGGGGAGGGTCATCCATTGCCGAAACTGCAAATATCAGGAAAGGGACAATCGGTGCCTTGTGAAGGAATTCTGTTTGACAAAGACGGTACGCTGCTCCATTTCTTGACATTATGGGGAGGATGGGCGGAATATGTGCTGGACTCCATGGAGAAGCAGCTTGCGATGATGGGGGCCGGTTTTACTAGCCCCCGGGAGCAGGTGCTCGGGACGAAGCATGATGCGAAAGGGCAGATCTGCGGTTATGATGTTACCGGCCCGCTGGCCATGGGGACCGTGGAGGAAACGACGGGCATGCTCGCCTGGCAGCTATATGCCGCAGGCATGCCGTGGAACGAGGCGATTACTCAAGTCAAGCAAATGACGAAGAATGCCATGTATGAAATCCGCCGCCGCAAGCCGGCCTTTCCGATGACGGGTCTCGAGCAATTTTTGACGAAATGCACGCAGGCATCCGTGAAGCTGGCCGTCGTTACGTCGGACGACACCGCGGCCGCGATGGAGCATATCGAGTGGCTCGGCCTTAGCTCATTCTTTACGGCTATCATCGGCCGGGATCAGGTCCGAAACGGCAAACCTCATCCGGACATGGCGGAGATGGCGTGCAGGCTGCTCGGCATCAAGCCGGAGGAGGCGGTGGTCGTCGGAGACAGCAACGCGGATATGCAGATGGGCAAGCAGGCGGGGGCAGCCCTGGCGGTAGGCTTGTGCGACAATATCGAAGATGCGGCTCATTTGATAGATGCCGATGTTGTCATCTCCGATTATAATGAACTAGAGGTGTATAGATAGACGTGAGGATTTTGATAAAATCCAAAGAGCGGCTTTCAATCAGCAATTTATAGAGCGAATGGGTTTGGTTCGTCTCTAAATTGTACCGGGAGCGGCTTTAATCGAATTTAGCAAAATCCTGAAACGACAGCGATTATGGCTGTGTGGAGGTGTGAAGAGTGGAGAACAGGAAAAAGATCGAGCAGTTGGCAACATGGATTGAGGCAAGCGATTATATTGTTTTTTTCGGAGGGGCCGGCACGTCTACCGAGAGCGGAATACCTGATTTCCGTTCGGCAGCCGGTCTGTATCAGAGCGAGCATCAGTCTCCGTATCCGCCGGAGGTTATGCTCAGCCACTCATTTTTCATGAAGCACCCTGAGGTGTTCTATGATTTCTACCGGAGCAAAATGCTGCATCCCCATGCTCAGCCGAACGGCTGTCATCGCCTGCTGTCGAGACTTGCGCGCGAGGGCAAGCTGAAAGCAGTTATTACGCAAAATATCGATGGTCTCCATCAGAGCGCCGGCTGCACCGACGTGCTGGAGCTCCATGGCTCGGTGCATCGCAATTATTGCATGGAATGCTCCCGGTTTTTCAGCCTTCAGGACATTCTGGACATCAAGGAGACCGTTCCGCGTTGCCCGGACTGCGGCGGGGTGATCAGACCGGACGTTGTATTATATGAGGAAGAGCTTGACCAGAAGATCCTCATGCGCTCGATTCAGGAAATCTCGACGGCGGATCTGTTGATCATCGGTGGCACTTCATTGACCGTACATCCTGCAGCCGGCCTGGTTTCCTACTTTCAGGGAAGCAAAGTAGCCCTTCTGAATGCGGATCCTACGCCGTATGATCATCGGGCGGGACTCCTGATCGCGGATCGCATCGGCGAGGTCATGACGGAGGTTGACAAGCTGATCCATACCAAGCTGTAATCGTTTTCTTGTCAACGGGCGGCAAAACAGGATAAGATATTTCTTGCAACGGACGTAACCTTAATCGAGAGGCAGGGATATAAGTGACCTATGTGGCTAGCGAAGACCGCTATGAAGGCATGATCTATAACCGCTGCGGGCGATCCGGATTGAAGCTTCCGGCTATCTCGCTCGGCTTGTGGCATAATTTCGGCGGCATCGATACGTATGAGAACGGACGGAATATGATTACGCGCGCATTTGACCTTGGTATCACGCACTTTGACCTGGCGAACAATTACGGACCGCCTCCAGGCTCAGCGGAAGAAACGTTCGGAAAGATTCTATCCAGGGATCTGAAGGCGTACCGCGACGAGATCGTCATCTCTTCAAAGGCAGGCTATTATATGTGGCCGGGACCTTATGGCGATTGGGGCTCGCGCAAGTATCTGGTATCCAGTCTCGATCAGAGCCTCAAGCGGATGGGATTGGATTATGTTGATATTTTCTATCATCACCGGATGGATCCGGAGACGCCGCTCGAAGAGACGATGATGGCGCTCGATCACATTGTCCGGTCCGGGAAGGCCTTGTATATCGGAATATCCAACTATTCCCCTGAGAAGACGAGGGAAGCAATCGCGATTCTCAAGGATCTCGGCACGCCGCTGCTGATTCATCAGCCGAGCTATTCCATGCTGGACCGGTGGATAGAGAACGGCCTGCTGGATGTGCTCGAGGAGAACGGTGTGGGCAGCATTGCCTTTACGCCGCTCGCTCAGGGGCTTCTGACCAACAAATATTTGAATGGCGTTCCTGTCGATTCGCGCGCCGCCAGCGCGTCGGTCTTCTTGAACGAAAGCAACATCACGCCGGATGTTCTCCGCAAAATCCGGGCGCTGAACCAGATGGCGGCGGCACGCGGACAGAGCCTGGCTCAATTCGCGCTGGCCTGGGTGCTGCGGGGCGGAAGAGTAACCTCGGCCTTGATCGGTGCGAGCAAGGTGAGTCAGATCGAGGATAATGTAGCTGCCCTGAATCATCTGGAATTCTCCAAGGAGGAGCTCGACCGGATCGAAGCGATCCTGAAGACGGAGACCGAGGATAAGTCGTCCTAGACATCAGGCAGCAGCTTTTAATAGAGATGCTTTTTAAGAACAACGGTATAATCGATTGCTTTGGAAGAAGAGCGTCCCGGGTCAAGATGGTTGACCTTTCGGGATGCTTTTTTGTTGATCTTGAGCCGAGGTATCCTCGATATCCTTGCGATAGCGGGACGGGGATTTC
This sequence comes from Paenibacillus sp. FSL M8-0142, assembly GCF_038597315.1. Taxonomy (NCBI): domain Bacteria; kingdom Bacillati; phylum Bacillota; class Bacilli; order Caryophanales; family Paenibacillaceae; genus Paenibacillus; species Paenibacillus sp. FSL M8-0142. The sequence continues at coordinate 4,756,489 of NZ_CP152008.1, read as the reverse complement.
CCGACCCTGCGCTTGAACTGGCGCGAGAAATAGAGCGGATCCGTCAGGCCCACCGAAGCGGCGACCTGTTCAATGGACAGATCAGGACGCTCGCGCAGCAGCCGCTTGGACTGATCGATTCGCAGGCGGAGCAAATAGGTGATGGGGGTCATCCCGGTTTCTTTCTTGAAGATGCGCGATAGATATGCGCGATTATAACCGAGACTCGCACACATCTGCTCGATCGAGACGGGGTGCGCATACTGGGCAGTCATATAATTGATCATTTGCTTTACCGTGCGCTGAACCTGCGGTTCGCCCAGCAGAACCTGTGCCGGGCGCCCGCCGAGCCGCATGATTTCGGCCCAAATGAGGTAGAGGTAGCCGACGGCGGCCACGTGGGAGCTTTCCTCCTTCGTCTGGAAGCCGGCCTGAATGCGCGAGATGTACCCGGGAATACGGCTCTCGCTAGGCATGTGGAGGACCGGACGCTCAGGCAGCAGGCCGGTGGCTTCCACCTCTACGGCGGCGGCGTCTCCGTCAAAGGCAACCCAGCGGTACCGCCACGGATCGTTGTGGTCGGAGACGTAGCTGACAAGCTGCCCCGGGTGAATGAGAAAGCAGTCTCCGGGCCCGAGCGGGTATGTATCAGCCTCGGTACGAAAGGTTCCGCGGCCTGATTCAATAACATGAAGCAGGAAATGATCGTATATTTTGGGCCCGAGCGCATGCCTGGGGAGCGTCTGGCTTTCGCCGGCAAACCGCACTCTCAGCCTGGAGGCTTCCGGCTGGGCCGGGTTCGATGCAACAGAATAGGTTGTCGGTTTCAATAAAATGACCTTCCTTAACATAGAGTCGAGCTTGCTTGCTACAAGGGATGGAGCTGTTGTCATGCTGTCCGCAATCCAACCTTATTGTATCCTGCAAGGTCACATAAATCCATATGTATCTCACAAGACTTCATTACCGCCAGACGTCAATTTCGCTATACTTGAATCAGTAAATCTACCATATGTACAGGATGGAGTGATTGGCAGTGGACACAAATCAACTTATGGAAGCATTTAAGAATAAGCACGGTGAAAGCAAGCATCAGGCCCGGATATTCAACGCGCCGGGGCGCGTCAATCTGATCGGCGAGCACTTGGATTATAACGGCGGATACGTTCTTCCGGCGGCGCTGGAATTCGGCACCACCTTGATCATCCGTCCGCGCGACGATGACAAGCTGTCGCTGGCTTCAACGAATCTGGCTCACACAGCGGATATCCGATTGCAGCATATCGGCACCAAGACGGAGGAATGGACGGATTATCCGGCGGGTGTCATCGTGGAGCTGAACAAGCTTGGCGTTACGCTCTCCAGCGGCTACGATCTGCTCTACCATGGCGATATTCCGAATGGTGCGGGTCTTTCCTCCTCAGCGTCGCTGGAGGTTGTGACCGCCTATGCCCTCCTGTCGATGGAAGGCAAGGAGACGGATACGGTGGAGATCGCGAAGCTGTCCCAGCGTGCCGAGAACCAGTTCGTCGGCGTCAACTCCGGCATCATGGACCAATTTGCCGTAGCCAACGGAAGAAAGGACCATGCGATTCTGCTCATGTGCGATACGCTGGAGTATGAGCTCGTTCCTTTCCAGACGGGGGCTTACAAGCTGGTCATTGCCAATACCAATAAGCGCCGCGGCCTTGTAGATTCCAAGTACAATGAACGCCGCAGCGAATGCGACAAGGCGCTTGAAATTTTACAGAAGGAAATTCCGGCGCTGTCGTACCTGGCTCAGCTTAACCCGCAGCAGTTCAAGGATGTTCAGGACTCCATCAAGGATGAAACGGTATCCAGACGGGCCCAGCATGTTGTTGAAGAGAACCAGCGCGTGCTCGACTCGGTGAAGGCTTTGAAGGATAACGATCTGGAAGCATTCGGACAATACATGAACCAATCGCATGACTCGCTTCGCTATCTGTATGAAGTGACCGGGGATGAGCTCGATGCCCTGGTTGAGGAAGCGCAGCGGATACCGGGCACGCTTGGCTCCAGAATGACCGGCGCCGGATTCGGAGGATGTACGGTATCGCTTGTTCATGAGGATGCGGTGGAGCGCTTTATCGAAGAGGTTGGCCGAAAGTATGAGGCAAGAACCGGACTGAAAGCCGATTTCTACGTATGCGGCGTTGGTCACGGCGTTCATGAAATAAAGGAGGGCAACTAAAATGGCTATATTGGTAACCGGCGGAGCAGGGTATATCGGCTCGCATACCGTTGCAGAGCTGCTTGAGAAGGGTGAAGATGTGGTTGTCATCGACAGCCTGGAGACGGGACACCGCGAGGCGCTGCTTGGCGGAAAGCTGTATGAGGGGGATCTGCGCGATAAGGCGCTGCTGAAGCAGCTGTTTTCGGAAAATGAAATCGATGCCGTCATCCACTTCGCAGCAAACTCGCTCGTTGGCGAGAGTATGAAGGACCCTGTCAAGTACTATGACAACAACGTCTATGGAACGCTGTGTCTGCTGGAAGCGATGAATGAAGCGAATGTCCGGAAGATCGTCTTCTCTTCAACGGCAGCGACATATGGCGAGCCTGAGAAGGTGCCGATTGAGGAAGCGGATCGGACGCAGCCGACGAATGTGTACGGCGAAACCAAGCTGATGATGGAGCGGATGATGGCCTGGTTCGATACGGTGCTCGGCATCAAATATGTCTCCCTTCGCTATTTCAATGCCGCCGGCTCGCATGAAAGCGGGAAGATCGGCGAGGATCACCGGCCGGAGAGCCATCTGATTCCGCTCGTGCTGCAGACGGCGCTGAAGCAGCGACCGCATATTTCGGTGTTCGGCAGCGATTATGCTACACCGGACGGCACCTGCGTCCGGGATTATATCCATGTCAGCGACCTGGCGGATGCTCATCTGCGGGCGGTTGAATATTTGCGGCGCGGGGAGCCCAGCAATGTGTTCAACCTTGGCAACGGGCTGGGCTTCTCGGTGAACGAAGTGATCGAAACGTCGAGAAAGGTGACCGGAGCCGACATTCCGGTTGTGATGGAAGCCAGACGGGCCGGGGATCCGGCGGTGCTGGTGGCCTCTTCCGATAAGGCACGCGCTGTGCTCGGATGGAAGCCGGCGCGTACGACGCTTGAGGAAATCATTGAAAGCGCCTGGAGATGGCACAGCAGCCATCCGGATGGTTACGGGAATCGATAAATCCAAGGGGGAGATCAACGATGGATATGACAACTGCAAGCACTCCCGAAGCAAAGCAGGCCCTGTACGCGATCGAAATGCTGGTGAAATATGCCCTGCAGAAAGGCCTGATCCGCGAGGCGGATGTCGACTACAGCCGGAATCTCCTGCTGGAGGATTTCGGGTTCAGCGAGCCGTACCTTGAAGAGGTCAAGGATGAAGTCCCTGAAGGACCCCAGTCCCTGCTCGATACGCTGATCGATTACGGGGCCGCTCATGGCCTCATCCCGGAAAATACGGATACGTACCGGGATTTGCTGGATGCCAAAATTATGGGTCGGCTGATGGCAAGGCCTTCGGAAGTGGAGCAGGCCTTTCAAATCTTGAAGGAGGAGCAGGGGATTGAGGCGGCTACAAGCTGGTTTTATAACCTCAGCATCGACTCCAATTACATCCGCATGGACCGTGTGGCCAAGAACGAGTATTGGAAGCATCCGAGCGAATACGGGGATATCGAGATCACGATCAATCTGTCCAAGCCGGAAAAAAGCCCGAAGGAAATCGCGATGGCAAAGCTCCTTCCTCCGCCGGTCTATCCCAAATGCCAGCTATGCCGCGAAAATGTCGGGTATGCAGGCAGGGTAAACCACCCCGCCCGCCAAAACTTGCGCATCCTGCCGCTTGAGCTGAACGGGGAGCCGTGGTTCTTCCAATACTCGCCATACGTTTATTACAACGAACACTGCATCGTGTTTCATCGGGAGCATGTTCCGATGAAGCTGACGACGGAGACGCTGTCCCGCCTCTTGAGCTTCGTGGATATATACCCGCACTATTTCCTTGGCTCGAATGCGGATTTGCCGATTGTCGGCGGCTCCATTCTGACGCATGACCATTTCCAGGGGGGACGGCACAACTTCCCGATCCAGAATGCCCCCCGCGTACTCGGGTTCGTCCACTCGCAGTTCCCGGGTGTATCGGTCGACATCGTGAAATGGCCAATGTCCGTAATCCGGCTCGCCTCGAAGGACCGGCAGCGGCTGCTGGATTGCGCGTCCCAAATTTACGAAGCCTGGAAATCCTACAGTGACCCGGAAGCGGATATTCTGGCTTTTAGCGAGACGGATGGAGCGCGTGTCCGACATAACACGGTGACTCCGATCGCGAGAAGACATGCGGACGGCGGGTATGAAATGGATTTGGTGCTGCGCAACAACCGGACGAGTGCAGCGTATCCGGAGGGGATTTTTCATCCGCACCGCGAGATGCACCATATCAAAAAGGAAAATATCGGTTTGATCGAGGTGATGGGACTTGCCATCCTCCCGGGCCGGCTTAAGGTGGAGCTTGACTTGATCGCCGATATATTAGCCGGCAACGAAGAGCTTTACGCCGCCAGTCGGCAGCCGGATCACCCGCTTGCCGTTCACGGCGAATGGATTCAGAGCCTGCGGGAGCGTCTGCCGGCCGCGTCGGACAAAGCGGAAGCCGCGGAGTGGATACGCCGGGAGGTAGGTCAGAAGTTCACCACGATTCTGGAGCATGCAGGCGTTTATAAACAAACAGCGGAAGGGCAGCAAGCCTTCAAGCGCTTCTTGAGCAGCATGGGCTTTGTGACGGACCAGGGATAAATGCCGGAGCCGAAGGCAAAACATCCGGAGTAAAGCATCTGCGCAGCGTCTTAAGAGAGCTTCATCTCCGTTTTGGCACCAGCCTTGAAGGATGAGCCCCTATAGCGGCCGTTCCTATGCAAATCGCAGGCAGGTTTTCGAACCTCCTTTTGCATAGGGACGGCTTTTTTCATGGCCAAACGATAGGGTACGGATGGCGCCAAACCTTGCATGCAATTGCTTCTCTTGCGCTCGGTCAGGTGTCTGTTTGTTATGTCCTACGGGAATGGGGTAAAATGATAGAGCAGCAAAGACACATTAGCACAATCCCATTACACTTATTGGAGGTACGCAACATGAGACCTTTTGTATTTCATAATCCGACCCGGCTGATATTCGGGAAAGGCAAGCTGAGCGCCCTGAAGGAGGAAGTGTCGAAATACGGCAAGAACGTACTGCTCGTATACGGCGGCGGGAGCATCAAACGAAGCGGCCTGTATGATCAGGTCCTCTCCTTGCTAAAGGAAGCGGGAGCATCCGTAACAGAACTGGCCGGCGTTGAGCCGAATCCGCGTCTGTCCACGGTCCACAAAGGCGTTTCGCTCTGCCGTGAGCACAGCATCGATCTGATCCTGGCCGTAGGCGGGGGGAGCGTCATTGACTGCTCCAAGGCGATTGCCGTCGGAGCCAAATACGACGGGGATATGTGGGATTTCGTCGAGCGCAAGGCTGCCCCGCAAGGAGCGCTTCCGCTTGGCACCGTACTGACCATGGCCGCAACGGGCTCCGAGATGAACGGGGGCTCGGTCATCACGAACGAAGCAACGAAGGAGAAAATGGGATGGGGAAGCCCGTGGGCGTATCCCGCGTTCTCGATTTTGGATCCCGTACATACGTTCACGCTTCCTCGCGATCAGACGGTATACGGCATCGTTGACATTATGTCCCATGTTCTCGAGCATTATTTCCATCAGGATACCAATACCCCGGTTCAGGACGGCTTCTGCGAGACGATTTTGCGCACGATGATCGATACGGCGCCGAAGCTGGTCGAAGACCTGGAAAACTACGAACTGCGCGAGACGGTGATGTACTGCGGCACGATGGCGCTCAACGGCATGATTAACATGGGGATGGCCGGCGACTGGGCAACCCATAATATCGAGCATGCGGTATCGGCTGTGTACGATATTCCGCACGGCGGCGGCCTGGCGATTTTGTTCCCGAACTGGATGAAGTATAATCTGCCAGCACAGCCCGCACGCTTCAAGTCGCTTGCGGTCAATGTGTTCGGGGTGGATTCTGCCGGCAAGACCGACGAAGAGGCCGGACTCGAAGGCATTGAGGCGCTCCGCCGTTTCTGGAGCTCGATTGGGGCTCCTAGTACGCTGGGAGACTACAACATAGACGACTCCGAAATTGAGGCCATGGCCGACAAGGCGATGCGCTTCGGTCCTTTCGGTAACTTCCGCAAGCTGCAGCGCGAGGATGTTGTCGAAATTTATAAAATGTCGCTGTAAGCTCAGCGGATTAGGAACAATGAAGCTAAAACATTAGTATTGGGGCTGCAAGCAGCCTTCCAAGAAGCTGTCCTTCACGTGGAAATATTCTACGGCTGGGCGGCTTTTTTTCATGTATAATGGGGTGATATGAAGGGATTTCCATACGATTACGGCAAATAATTGAAACTTTAGCAAACTTTTTGCCGTATTACTTGTTATACACAGTGAGGGATTCGAGAGGGGGCAATCATCATGGAAGCGTTATATTGGGGCTGTCTGATCGGAGGCATTCTGTTCGCCGTCGTCACCGTGCTGCTCGGAGATATTCTCAGCTCGGCGCTGGACGGTCTCCTGGACTTTTTGTCGGTTGATTTTTTTAATCCGGTTGTGATTGCAGGAGGAATCACCGTCTTCGGCGGAACCGGGATCATGCTGATGAAATATACGGACTTGGCGGCAGGAGCCCATATTACGCTGTCCATATTAGCGGCAATCGGGATCTCGATTATGGTCTACTTCGGCTATGTCAAGCCGATGGAGAACAGCGAGAATTCCACGGGCTTCTCCATAAAGGAGCTGGCAGGGCGAATTGGTGTCGTTACGGTACCGCTGCCGGCCGAAGGCTTTGGTGAAGTCATGATCAAGGTAGGCGCAGGCAATACGACGCATATTGCTTCAAGCTTTGACCGCAGCGTTCTGCCCGCCGGGATCCGGGTCGTGGTCATCGACGTCGTTGATGGTGTCCTCCGTGTGTCCGAACTGGAAGAACGAAAAGGAGATGAATGAGAACATGCCAGAGTATTTGGTTATTCCGTCGATTGTTGTAGGTGTCCTGATCGTGCTGGGCCTTGCATTCTGGGCTCGCTACAAGACGGTCAGCCCGGATGAGGCGATGATCGTGACAGGATCTTTCCTCGGCAGCAAAAATATTTCGGAGGACGAATCCGGCCGCAAGATCAAAATCGTTCGAGGCGGCGGAGCGTTTATTCTGCCGGTATTTCAGCGGTCCGAGTTCGTTTCGCTGTTATCCCATAAGCTTGACGTGATGACGCCGGAAGTGTACACAGAGCAGGGCGTTCCCGTCATGGCTGACGGGGTTGCGATCATCAAGGTCGGCAGCTCCATTGAGGACGTGGCTACAGCTGCCGAGCAATTCATGGGCAAGCCGATTGAGGCGCTGAAGGGCGAAGCGCAAGAGGTGCTGGAAGGTCATCTGCGCGCGATCCTCGGTTCAATGACGGTTGAGGAAGTATACCGGAATCGTGACAAGTTCGCCCAGGAGGTTCAAGGGGTCGCTGCGAGAGACTTGAAGAAGATGGGGCTGCAAATCGTTTCGTTCACGATCAAGGATGTGCGGGATAAGCACGGCTATCTGGAAGCGCTGGGTAAACCGCGGATCGCAACCGTAAAGCGGGATGCGGAGATCGCCGAAGCGGAAGCCGTCCGGGATGCTCGGATTCAGAAGGCCCGCGCCGAAGAAGAAGGACAGAAGGCCGAGCTTCTGCGCGACACCAATATCGCCGAAGCCGAGAAAGAGAAGGAACTGAAGGTCGCCTCCTTTAAGAAGGAGCAGGATACGGCCAAGGCGGAAGCCGACCAGGCCTACCATATCCAGGAAGCTCGGGCGAAGCAGACGATGGTTGAGGAGCAGATGAAGGTTGAGCTCGTCCGCAAAGAGCGGGAAATCGATCTGCAGGAAAAAGAAATCATGGTTCGTCAGAAGCAGTACGATGCCGAAGTGAAGAAGAAGGCGGACGCGGACCGCTATGCGGTAGAGCAGGCTGCGGAAGCGGAGAAGGCGCGCAAAATGCGGGAAGCGGATGCAATCCAATACTCGATCGAAACACAGGCAAAGGCTTCGGCCGAGCAAAAGCGTCTGGACGGTCTTGCTGTCGCCGATGCCGAGCGCGCGAAAGGTACTGCCGAAGCGGAGGTTATCCGGCTGCGCGGTATTGCCGAGGCGGATGCGAAGGAAAAGCTGGCCGAGGCGTTCCAGAAGTTCGGCGAGGCTGCGGTGCTCGATATTATCGTGAAGATGCTGCCTGAGCTTGCAGGTAAAATTGCCCAGCCGATCTCTTCTATCGATAAGCTGACGGTTGTCGACACAGGGAATGGCGAAGGCGCCGCTCGGGTGAGCAATTATGTAACGGAGCTGATGTCAACCGCGCCTGAAATGCTCAAGAGCGTATCGGGAATTGATGTGGAGGCGTTGATCCAAGGGCTGACGAAGAAGCCGGCCGAGGTCCAGAAGCCGGCTGCCATTGAACCAGAGCTTGTACCGGTTGAAGCGAGTGCAGCGAAGGAAGAGTAGAGCCGGACGGCTTGCCATTTGAAACGAATGCAGCATAGACCTTAGAGCTGTCAGCTGTCGGTTGAAGCGAATGCAGCATAGACAGTCAGCTTGCCGGTTAGAGCGAATGAACATAGAGCCGGCAGCCTGCCGCTGGAATCGTTCGAGATATGAAGGATGCTGGGTTCATCCAGCGGCAGCCTGCTGGCAAGCCAGTTCTCTTTTCCCTGAATTGAATGCCGCTTGAGCAGGACCGGAGAGCCGTGATTATGGAGGACATCGTATTCTTTTTTGCCGCAACCTCATATTTCTGATAAGATATCCGAGTATACGCGTTTGATCAAAAGAGGTGCGAATGTGAGCAGCTTACAAGTGGCTAAAGTTTTAAATAATAACGTAATCATAGCGATACATCCCCAGCATGGAGAGGTTGTCGTCATCGGCAAGGGAATCGGCTTCGGTCAGAAGAACAAGGACCGGATTCCGGTATCGGCCGTGGAGAAAATGTTCATTCTGACCAAGCCGGAGGAACAGGAGCAGTATAAGCAGCTGGTCCCGCATATCGATGAGAAGCTGATCGAGGCGATGAATGAGATTGTCACGCACGCCGAGAAAACGAGCGGTTCTTCCCTGAACGAGCATATTCACATTGCATTGACCGACCATATTGCTTTTGCAATCAAACGCCATGCCCAGGGACTGTATATTCATAATCCCTTTTTATATGAAACCCGTGAAATGTATCCGGAAGAATACAAAATGGCGGCGTATGCGGTTCGGACGATCCATGAGAAGCTTGGGGTCGATTTAGGGGAGGAAGAGATCGGATTCATTGCGCTGCATATTCACGGGGCGCTTACCAATCAGCATATATCGGAGGTTCGCAAGCATTCGGAGCTGATCGCCGATCTGGTACATACCGTGGAGCAGCAGCTCGATTATGTCATTCCGAAGGATTCGCTTGATTATTCCCGGCTGTTAACGCATCTTCGGTTCGCTTTGGAACGGGTCCGCAGAGGGGAAGCGGTTCAGGAGGCGAGTGCGCTTGACGGTCTGCTCAAACGGGAGTACCCTGAGATTTATTCCTTGGCCTGGAAGCTGACAAAGATCATGGAGCGGCGTCTGAAGAAGCCGGTTTACCCGGCCGAGGCCGGATATTTGACGATTCACCTTCAACGTCTGGTACAGCGAAAGCAGCAGGATGAGTAAAAGTGAAGATTTTATGAAGCCTTGGCAGTTGGTAGTTGCAACCGTGTACGAACGGTGATACAATACGAACAGTTCATAAGTAAAACAGCAAAATCGACGTGTAACTGATTCGATCAGGCATGAGGATTGCAGGAATTTGGTTGTTATTACCCATTTTCGGGTAATCTAATCCATAGGATTAGAGACCAACCGGTTCCCGTAATTGCTCATGCCTTTTTTTGTTGTTTTATGCTTGCAACACCATTTCACACATTTGTGACAACAACTAGATAGAGGGTGAGAATCGTCATGTTTAAACGACTTTTCGGCGTTTTGCAAAGAGTCGGTAAAGCGCTGATGCTGCCCGTAGCCATCCTTCCGGCTGCCGGTCTGCTGCTCGGACTGGGCAACATGCTCGTCAATGAGGATTTCCTCAAGTATGCGCCTTGGCTTGATGCCGCCTGGGTACAAGCAGCTGCGACCATCATGATGAACGCGGGACAGATCGTGTTTACGAATCTGCCGCTGCTGTTCGCGGTCGGGGTAGCCGTCGGCTTGGCCGGAGGCGAAGGTGTAGCGGGTCTTGCTGCGATTATCGGGTATCTGGTCATGAACGTAACGATGGGAAGCGTCATTGGCGTAACCCCTTCCATGATCGGCACCAATTACGAGTATGCCAGTGTGTTAGGCATCCCGACATTAGCCACCGGGGTGTTCGGCGGAATTATCGTCGGCATACTTGCTGCCAGCATGTACCGAAGATTTTTCAATATGGAGCTTCCATCCTACCTGGGCTTCTTCGCCGGGAAACGGTTTGTTCCGATTATGACGGCTGCGACTTCGCTATTGCTTGGTTTATTGATGGTCGTGATCTGGCCGCCGATCCAGTCTGCGCTTAACACCGCATCCCATTTCATGCTGGAACAAAATTTGACGCTGTCCGCATTCGTATTCGGCGTCGTGGAACGCGGATTGATTCCGTTCGGTCTGCACCACATCTTCTACTCCCCATTCTGGTTTGAATTTGGGGAATACTTTAATCAGGCAGGTCAAATGGTACGCGGTGATCAAAATATATTTATGGCCCAGCTGCGGGACGGCGTGGAATTTACGGCCGGTACGTTCATGACCGGTAAGTTCCCGTTCATGATGTTCGGTTTGCCCGCTGCCGCGCTGGCCATCTACCACGAGGCTAGACCGGAGCACAAGAAATATGTCGCCGGCATTATGGGTTCGGCTGCCCTGACCTCGTTCCTGACAGGAATCACGGAGCCGCTTGAGTTCTCCTTCCTGTTCGTGGCGCCGCTGCTGTTCGCAGTCCATGCGCTGTTCGCCGGACTGTCCTTCATGACGATGCATATTCTGGGCACGAAGATCGGCATGACCTTCTCCGGGGGGCTTATCGATTACATGATCTTCGGCGTCATCCCGAACCGGACACCGTGGTGGAATGTGCTGATCGTCGGCGCGATTCTGGCGGTCATCTACTATTTCGGCTTCCGGTTCGTCATCCGGAAGTTTAATCTGAAGACGCCTGGCCGCGAAGATGCCGCGGCTGCGACAGACTCGGGCTCGAAAGCTGCGGGAAGCAGCAAGGACGAGCTGCCGTCCAATATTCTGACCGCACTCGGCGGACAGACGAATATCGCTCATCTGGATGCTTGCATTACCCGTCTTCGGGTGGAAGTCAAAGACAAGGGCAATGTCGATAAAGCCAGATTGAAGCAGCTCGGAGCATCCGGAGTGCTTGAGGTCGGCAACAATATCCAGGCGATCTTCGGAACCCGTTCCGATACGATTAAATCGCAGATCCAGGATATTATTTCCGGGAAAGCAGCTCCAGCTGAAACAACCTCTGCCACGGCGGTTTCGCCTGGGGAGGACGCACCGGTTCAACCAGTCGTCTCGAATGAGCAGGCTTGTGATACGGATGCAGCGGAAGGGACGCTTGTCTCGGAGCAGATCGTGTCTCCGGTAGACGGCGAGCTGATGGATATATCCCATGTGCCGGATCCGGTCTTTTCGGAGCGCATGACAGGCGATGGATTCGCCGTTGTGCCTCATAACGGAACCATTGCTTCACCGGTCAACGGCAAAGTGTTCAACGTATTCCCAAGCAAGCACGCGGTCGGCATCATGTCGGACGGCGGCAAGGAAGTGCTCGTCCACATCGGCGTAAACACCGTGAAGCTGAAGGGACAAGGATTTACCGTGCTTGTCGAGGAAGGCGATGCTGTAACCGCAGGACAGCCGATCATGCAGGTCGATCTGGAGTATGTGAAGGAGAATGCGAAATCCATCATTTCTCCGATCATCTTCTCGAATCTGCCGGAAGGCGCAGCGGTTAAGCTGAACAAAACCGGTGATGTAAAGAGCGGCGAAGAGGCCATCATCACGATCACCAAGGGGTAAACTTCTTTGAATGAGCAGGCTTATGCTATGCTAGAAATAACTTAAATTATAAAAACCGAAGAAAGTAGGATGATGAACATGCAACAAACTTTCAGAATTATCGACGAAGACGGAATCCATGCACGCCCTGCAACAGCGCTGGTTAACACAGCCAACAAATTCCAGGACACGAATTCTTTCGCGGAATCCAACGGCAAGAAAGTGACGTTGAAATCCATTCTTGGCGTGCTGTCCCTCGGTCTTGAGCAAGGTGATACGCTGACGCTGATTACTGAAGGCGGCAACGAGAGCGAAGCGCTTCAAGCGCTCCAAGAAGTCATGATCAACGAAGGGCTAGGGGAACTTCATGAATAATCTGAAAGGAATCGCGGCATCGGCTGGTATTGCGATTGCCCGGGCTTTCATCCTCGAGCATCCTGATTATTCGATCAGCCAAAAGCAGGTAACGGACGTAGATGCCGAGCTTGCGAAGCTGGATGCCGCTCTGGCTCAGTCCCAAACTGAGCTGGAAGCGATCAAGGCACGGACGCTTCAGGAGCTTGGAGAGAAGAAGGCTGAGATTTTCGAATCTCACCTTCTCATTCTGAACGACCCGGAGCTGATCGATCCGGTTAAGGAGAAAATCAAGTCCGAATCGGTTAATGCAGAATATGCCTTAAACGAAACGGCAACTCAGTTCATCCAAATGTTCGAGAACATGAAGAGCGCTTATTTGCAGGAGCGGGCTGCCGACATGCGTGATGTTACGAAGCGCATCCTGAAGCATTTGCTTGGACTGAATTATGTCAGCCCTTCGGAAATCAGCGAGGAAGTGATTGTCGTTGCCGAGGATTTGACGCCTTCGGATACGGCGCAGCTGAACCGCAAGTACGTGAAGGGCTTTACGACGAACATCGGCGGCCGGACCTCGCATTCGGCCATCATGGCACGGTCGCTTGAAATCCCGGCCGTTGTCGGAACGAAGAATGTGCTCTCCTCGGTTCAGAGCGGCGACCTCATGATCGTTGACGGTCTGGAAGGCGATGTCATCATCAATCCGACCGAGGCGATCGTAACCCAATATCGCGCCAAGCAAGAAGCTTATGCCAAGCAGGTTGAGGAGTGGAAGAAGCTCCGTACCGAGCCAACCGTGTCGAAGGACGGCGTGCATGTCGAGCTGGCAGCCAATATCGGTACGCCTAACGACGTGGCCGGCGTATTGGATAACGGAGGCGAAGCGGTCGGCCTGTACCGTACAGAGTTTCTGTATATGGGCAGAGACAAGCTGCCTTCCGAAGAAATTCAATATGTCGCGTACAAGTCGGTCCTGGAGAAAATGGAAGGCAAGCCGGTTGTCGTCCGGACGCTGGATATCGGCGGCGACAAGGAGCTCCCTTACCTCGATTTGCCGAAGGAAATGAATCCGTTCCTCGGTTTCCGTGCGGTTCGTCTGTGCCTTGACCGCCAGGACATATTCAGAACGCAGCTGCGGGCGCTGCTTCGCGCCAGCGTTCATGGCAATCTGCGCATCATGTTCCCGATGATCGCTACACTCGGTGAATTCCGGGAAGCCAAAGCCGTTCTTGAAGAAGAGAAGGCGAAGCTGGAGGCCGAAGGAATCCAGGTTGCGAGCAATATCCAACTGGGGATTATGGTCGAAATTCCGTCAACGGCGGTTCTGGCTGACCAATTTGCCAAGGAAGTGGATTTCTTCAGCATCGGCACCAATGATCTGATTCAATACACGATGGCGGCGGATCGTATGAACGAACGCGTATCCTATCTGTATCAGCCGTACAATCCGGCGATTCTTCGCCTGATTAAAATGGTCATTGACGCTGCCCACCGCGAAGGCCGCTGGGTCGGCATGTGCGGCGAAATGGCCGGCGATTCAACGGCGATTCCGATTTTGCTCGGACTGGGGCTGGATGAGTTTAGCATGAGCGCAACCTCGATCCTTCCGGCACGCAGCCAGATCAGCAAGCTGTCCCGCGCCGAGATGCAGACGCTCGCAGCGAAAGCGCTGGAGATGGGAACCGCGGAGGAAGTGGTCGAGCTGGTTCGTGCGATCGACGCTGCGAACGCGTAATTCATCGAAGCTATTCGTTTTGCGCCATTAACTGGGTCATAACTTGATATTCCCAAGGGAATCTTGAACATCTTTTTCCAAGTAAATGATGAATTGACGGCATCTGTCCACCCGGACAGATGCTATTTTTTATCTCGTGGCAGAATTAAAAGATGCTATTGCTGACCTCTCCCAATAAGTTTATCAGCTTCGATTGATGACCGAAATTTTCATTTTCATTTGGTTCCGGCTGCATTCTCGCAGAAAAAAGAAAGACACCAGGCAAATTTGCTTGTATAATAGCCTAAAAAATATGGGGATTTGGCATGAACCCAAACCAAATGAAGGCTTTTGACATATATTGATATATGAAAGCGTTTTACATTCAAATGCTGGAGGTCTGTCTCATGATTCAGGTACCCATACTGGATGCGAATCTACTTTTAAAGCGACGGTGAGGATGAATATGGACATGATCAAGAGCTGCACGAGCGATCGACTGGGAGCGTTCTACAGCAAACAGGGAACTGCCTTTCAGGTTTGGGCTCCTGCTGCGAAGAGCGTTCGGCTGGCGCTGTATGAAAGTGCCGGCGATTACAATGATAATGGTCTTGTGACAAACCATGAGGGCGGAGAACGATATGTTATGGAACGCAGCCCGGATGGAACATGGAGTGTGCATGTCCATGGGGATTTGCACGGGAAATTTTATATGTATGAGATCCGATCCGAAGACGGTAAGTTATGCTACGGGGTGGATCCATATGCAAGAGCTGTCTCGGCCAACGGCTGCCGCGGAGCGATCATCGATCCGACCGTTACGAATCCGGAGGGCTGGGCGAATGATGTACGGCCGCCGCTGATTCAGCCGACCGATGCCGTGGTGTACGAGCTCCATGTACGCGATTTCTCGATTCATACCGATTCGGGGATGAAATATAGAGGGAAATTCAAGGCTTTCACCGAGCGGGGACTCAGGGACGAGGACGGCAATACGCTCGGGTTGGACCATCTGATTGAGCTTGGCGTCACGCATGTGCATCTGCTGCCGATCTTCGATTTTGCCACGGTCAATGAGCTTGACGGGTACGGCTCCGACTCGATCAGCAGCCAGTACAACTGGGGCTATGATCCGCTGCATTACAATGTCCCCGAAGGATCGTACGCAACCGACCCGGCGGACCCTGCCGTCCGGATCCGGGAGCTGAAGGAAATGATTCAGGCGCTGCATGCCTGCGGAATCCGTGTCGTCATGGACGTCGTATACAACCATACGTTTACGGTGGATGACGGGCCATTCGAGCGGTTTGTTCCGGGATATTTTTACCGCAGGGACTGCGGCGGAGCTTTATCCAACGGCTCCGGGGTCGGGAACGAGCTGGCAACGGAGAAGCCGATGGTGCGCAAATTCATCAAGGATTCGCTAAGGTATTGGGCAGAGGAATATCATATCGACGGATTTCGGTTCGATCTGATGGGGCTCATCGATACAACCACCATGAAGGAAGTGGTTCGGGAGCTTCGGGAGGAGGTTGATTCGTCGCTGCTGTTTTACGGCGAGCCGTGGACCGGAGGGCTTAGCCCGCTGGCGGAGCAGACCGTAAAGGGCACCCAGAGGGGCCAAGGCTTTGCGGTATTCAATGATCATTTCCGTTATGCCATCAAGGGCGATAATGACGGGCAAGGACGAGGTTTTGCTACCGGCGAGCCGTGGACGGAAGGGGCCATAGCGGAAGGAATGATGGGGTCCATCCACGATTTCGCACAGGATGCTAGCGAAACGATAAATTATGTCACGGTTCATGACAACTTGAATCTGTGGGATAAAATCCTGATAACATTGGGAATGGAACAGGAGGCGGGTCTGCTTCGGCTGCATGACGGCAGGCTGCAGAACGGGGGCAGCCTCTGGGAGGCAACGGCAGCTTCCCGGCCTTACGCCGGCGTCCAAGCGGATCAGGTCATGTCATCGGATCCCGTCCGCCGCAGCCTGCTTGCCAACGGGATCGTGCTGCTCTCCCAAGGGATTCCGCTGCTCCACGCTGGTGACGAGCTGCTCCGGACGAAATTTGGCGACCACAACAGCTACCGGAGCGGTGATGCCATAAACGCCATCCGCTGGTCCAACAAGAAGCTGTTCAAACCGGTGTTCGACTATTATAAAGGCCTGATCCATCTTCGCCGTTCGCAGCCGGCCTTTCGGTTGTCGAAGCGCGAGGAGATTGAGCGTCGAATGCAGGTGCTGCACGCCAGCGACCGATTGGTTGCCTGTCGTATTCAAGGCGGCTCCGGCAGCGGGGAATGGAGGCAAATCGTCGTCATTGCCAATGCAAATGAGCAGGATTTGAAGGTCGAACTGCCGCCTACCCCATACCGCTGGAACATCGTGGTCAACGAAGAACGAGCTGGCACCGAGCCGATCAGAACGACGGACCGGGCGTCCATCCGGGTACCAGGGGTATCCCTGATGGTGCTGTATGAAGACCGCAATGCGCTTAAGGACGGATTAGTAAAGATTGAGCTGGAATACGAACGCAAGGACGGCAAGTACGAGGGCTGGAACGCCTGGGTGTGGGGAACCGGCGTGCAGGACGGCAGCGTTCCGTTATCGCAAGGGGTGGACACCAAGGCCAGGGCGGTAATCTATGCGGCTGCGGGCGTTCGGCGAATCGGTTGCATCCTTCGGCTGCGCGAGTGGGAGAACCGGGAAGGCGATCAGGATTATTATATCGACATTCCGCCCGAACAGAAGACGGTCCGTTTCTCGATGCAAAGCGGCAGCGAGGGATGGTCCGTGACCCGGCGCAGCGGTGTTGCCAGTTAGGGAAGCTGCGAGTTATGTGTGGCATCAAAGAAGGAGCCATCCTTATCAACGAAAGGATGGCTCCTGTTTTATATTTCAAAAGGGGTAATGCTTATTACCCTGAGCGATTCGAAGTGAAACATTCTACGAAAAAATGATTAGCTAGCATAAAAAAAGGGTAATAATGAGATAGACTTTGTTTTCGATAAAGGAGGATTTTCACTCATGGCAAAAGGAAACAACGTTCAACTCACCGCACAAGTACGAAATGAATTTACAAGGGGTTCACGTCGAGCGCTTCGAGAGAGAGGCGGCGTTCCGGGTGTTGTATACGGCGGGGGCGACGAAAGCATTCCCGTAGCCGTTGATTTGAAGGAAACGGCCAAGCTGTTTCATACCGGACGCTCGGAAGTGTTCCATCTGGACATTCCAGGCTCTGGCCAGATTCCCGTATTGATTAAAGATATACAGAAGAGACGCGGAAACGTCGCTCATATTGATTTTCTTCGCATATCGATGAATAAGCCTGTACGTGTCAGCATTCCGGTCGAATACCATGGAACCGCACCCGGCACCAAAACGGGCGGCATCCTGCAAACGCAGGTAACAGAGCTTGAAGTCGAGGGACTGCCGGGCGAGCTGCCGTCAACGCTTGAAGCAGATGTATCCTCGCTCGAAATCGGCGATAAGCTCACCGTTGCCGACATTCAAGTGCCTAAGGGCATTACCCTGCATGCCTCGGACGAGGAAGTGCTTGCCACGGTTATCGTACCACGGGCCGTCGAGGCAGCCGAGACGGAGGAGCCTGCAGAGGCAGACGAAGCTGCGGCCGAAGAGAAGACAGAGGAATCCTAACGAGCGGATTATATAGAGGCGCCTGCATGAACTGGTATCAGCTCATGCAGGCGCCTCTTATTTTAGACTTGCCGGCCATGGAAAGGGGCTGCAGGGGCGTGACCGGGAAGCTCATCCCCGGGCACGGTTACGGCTTGTCCTTGAGGTCATGAATGCCTTTGTAGCTTTGCGGGGTATCCCCAAAGTATTTGTTCCAGATCGTTAAGTAGGTTCCATCCTGCTGCATGGTAGCCAGTGCATTGTTAACCGCAGCGAGCAGATCGGGGTTCCCTTTCACGAATGCGGCGGATACTTCGAATACCTCCCTGGATGAAGCGGCCGCTTGCACCGGCAGGTCCGGGAGCTGCTGCTTTAGATTGGTGACGGACAGCTGATCGGTGATCACCGCATCGATGCTTCCCTTGACCAGCATGTCAGCGGCTTCCCGGATATACTTGGCAGGCACGATCTTCGCTCCGTGCTTCTGGGCAATGCCTTGATAGGCTCCCGTCGGGTTCAGGCCGACCCGTTTGCCCTTCATATCTGAAAAAGACCGAATCCCCTCTTCACCCGTGCGGACCAGTAACACAGGTACGGTTGACAGATAGGCGATGGAGAAATCGTACAATTCCCGCCGGTCGGGCCGGTCTTCGATTTGATTAAATACGGCATCGTATTTACCTTCGGTTAATCCGGGGAGAAGACGATCCCAGGACTCTTCAGTAAATTCAGCCCGGAGATCCATATGGCGTGCGACCTCTTCGGCAATCTCCACATCAAACCCCGTAAGTCTTCCGCCGGTACCGCGATAGCTGAATGGAGGATAGTCCCGCTCGGTTCCGATCCGCAAAGTGCCGCGTTCGACAGCATTGCCAAGCAGGTTTCCTGTGTTGACCCGGTACGGATTGACTCCCATATTCGGCGTCGGCACCCGGTCCTGGCTGTCGAATGTACAACCGGGAAGCAGCAACGTGCTTGCAAGGGAGAGCAGCAAGAGCAGGCTGACAGATCGTTTCGCACGTGTTCCGCGCATGATTGATATCATCCTTTCTATGTTCAAAGCCCTATGACGGCCATACCGTAACGTTATCTTTTCCCAAAGGTTGACGGGGCTATTCGCGCTTTTTGATATAATGGGAGTTTAGAAGCCGCTGAAACGGGATCGCTGAAGCGGAAAGGATAAAGAGGATAGGTTAAAAAGGCAAAGCGTTCGATGAGTTCCCTTGCTTACGAAGGGATCCGAAATAATAAAAAGCCTTCAGGCTCACCGCGCTTTGCGGATCTGCCTGAAGGCTTCAAAGTCCATTGCCTTAACGGTCATTAACGGGCCATCCAGCCGCCGTCAACGCACAGAATATGACCGTTCATATAATCGGAAGCGGACGAGGCCAGGAATACGGCAGGACCACCAATATCTTCCGGCTTGCCCCAGCGTCCTGCCGGAATCCGTTCCGTAATGGATGCCCGGCGCTCCTTGTCTTGGCGAATCGCTTCGGTGTTATCGGTTTCGATATAACCCGGCGCGATGCCGTTTACCTGAATGCCGCTGGCTGCCCACTCATTCGCCAAGGCTTTGGTCAAGCCGGCAACGCCATGCTTGCTGGCCGTATATCCCGGCACATTAATCCCGCCTTGATAGGACAGCATGGAGCAGATATTGATCATTTTGCCGCTTCCGCGCTCAATCATATGCCTTCCCGCAAGCTGGGACAGCATAAAGACGGTGTTCAAATTCAGATCGATCACGTCAAGCCAGTCCTGCACCGGATGATCTTTGGCTGGGGTGCGCCGGATGATGCCGGCGTTGTTAACGAGGATGTCAACGCGTCCATTCAGCTCCAGCGCCTGATTGAACGTATCCTCCAGTTTGCTGTGATCGCTTAAGTCAACCCGAATTTCCGAGGCCTTCCTGCCGAAGGACTTTACGGCTTCAATCGTTTCCGCGCTTGTATTCATGGATACCGCAACGATATCGGCTCCCGCTTCAGCGAGAGCGATGGCGATTCCCTGACCCAAGCCGCGCGCCGATCCGGTGACCAGCGCGGTTTTGCCTGTTAAATCAAACCTGTTCATGTGCAGTTGAATCCCCTTTCCCGGTCTAATATTCTCCACTCTAGCCCTCACAGCTTGGCATTTGCCAAGAAAGCGAATGCGAAGCGATGCTATGCGATGTGTGCTATTCCAATTTAATGCCTGCGGCGATGTAGCGGCTGTACGTTTCTTCCGGCAAGCCTTGATCAGTAATGATCCCGGAAAGCTCATGCAGCGTGGAAAATGTTCTGAGCGCCGTTTGGCCGAATTTGTGATGGTCAACAACCGCGTATACCTCGAGCGAGGTGTCGATCAGAGCCCGTTTGAAGGCGATCAGATCGCCGGTATAAATCGATAACCCGTGATCGATATGGACACCGGTCGCAGAGATGAACGCCTTCTGTATGTTCAGCTGCTTCACATACGCTACGCCTTCGGGGCCGGCAAGCATGTTGCGCACGCGATACCCGCCCGGTACGACGAGACGAACGCTGCTCTTTGAAGCCAGCTCGCTGATAATATAGACATCATTGGTAATGACCGTCAGGTCCTTATCGCCCAGCTTGCGGGCGATTTCCAGTGTCGTGCTGCCTCCATCGAGTGCGATGATGTCGCCAGCCTGGATATGAGCCAGAGCCTTGTCCGCAATCTCGGATTTCTCATCGGCATGCTTGGCAAGGGGCTCCCTCGACGGCAAAATGCCGAATTGATCGCTCTGTGCCAGCACGGCTCCACCGTGCACGCGCACGATCAGACCCTGCTCCTCCAGCCTGGTCAGATCCTCGCGGATCGTTTTTCCGCTGACCTCAAGCTGGCGGCTCAAATCGGCCACGGTAACTTCCTTGTAGGTCAGAAGGTATTCCATGATTTTTTCATATCGCCGCAGCGGGTTCATAAAGCCTCAACTCTTCCGTCATAAAAATGGATATAAATATATCCTCTCTATTTTAAATCCTTCATGGACACAGGGTCCATATCATCGTATCTCTTATTGTCTCCCGCCATTCCCCAAATAAAGGTATAGTTGCTTGTGCCGACACCGCTGTGAATCGACCAGCTTGGCGAGATTACCGCTTGCTCGTTGCGCATGACGATATGTCTTGTTTCGGAAGGCTCTCCCATGAGATGAATGACGACCGCATCCTCCGGCAAATCGAAATACAAGTAAGCCTCCATGCGGCGCGGATGCGTATGGGCAGGCATCGTGTTCCACATATTGCCTTCCTTCAGCAAAGTCATGCCCATGACGAGCTGGGCGCTTTGAATGCCTTTCTGATGAATAAAACGGTAGATGACACGGTCGTTGGAATTTTTAATATCGCCAAGCGCGCTGGAATCGGCTTCCTCAAGCGTCGCTTTGGCAGTAGGGAATGTCTGGTGAGCCGGAGCCGAATTCAAGTAGAACTTAGCAGGGTTCCCCGGATCGGCGCTGGTAAAAATGACCTCCTCGGCCCCCATGCCGACATACAGGCATTCCTTGTTATTCAAGGAATACTCCGTCCCGTCAACGGCAACGCTTCCGGCTCCTCCGATATTGATAATGCCGAGCTCGCGGCGCTCGAGGAAGAAGGAAACGCCCAGCTCCTTCATGTCTGTATCAAGCTTTACCGGCTTGTGAACCGGGGCGGCGCCGCCGATAATCAAGCGATCCTCATGCGTAAGAACTAGCTCCAATTCATCCTGCTTGAATAATACCGGAATGTGAAACTCCTTCCGCAGCCGTTCGGTATCGAACTGTTTTACTTCATTCGGATGTGAGGCATATCGTCTTTCCATTACTTCATCTCTCCTCGTGATCATAGTTTTTTTAAAAAAAGTATGACGTTCATATATGTTCAACTTACTCCATTTACGTTCATTTTACAAGACATAAAATAGAAAATGCACATGATCTGCGATTCAGCTAGCGGAAAAGCGGCTTGCGAAAATACGATAGGGAAGAGGAGAAGAAGTCTATTTGGAAAATAACCGTGTCGGTCCGATTGAAACGTGAAACGGCAGGGAACTACTAATATCGAGGATATGGCAAGCATCCAAAGAGCAACTCTCAATCCGCAAATTCAAAGAGCCAAAAGGTTTAGTTCGTCCATAGCACCCGGAAGCGGCGGGAATGGAATGTGCAAAATCCTGATTATCAGGAAGACATTCTTAATTAAACATATAAGTACAAGGCCTTCGGACCGATCGGGGCAGAGGTGATTCAATCGATATGAAAAAGAGCATGGTAATTCTGGCCGTTATGCAGACGGTTATGCTGACCGTTAGCAGCTTGCGTCCGGCTGCGGCATCGCTGCAGGAGCCGCCGCCAACTCTGGCATCGGCGGATGTTCGGAGCGAATGGAGAGAAGAGCGAAGCGGTGACTGGGTCAACATTGCGCATCGTGGGGCTTCGGGATATGCTCCGGAGAACACGATGGCATCCTTTCAGAAGGCATTCGATATGGGGGCGGATATGCTGGAGCTGGACGTGCAGCTTAGTCGGGACGGACATGTAGTCGTCATCCATGACAGCAACGTGGAGCGGACCAGCAACAGCCAAGGCGAAGTGGGAGCATTAACCCTGCAGGAGCTGAAGTCGCTGGATGTCGGAGCCTGGTATCATTCGGATTTTTCGGGAGAGACGATTCCGACGCTGGAGGAAGTCATGGAGCGTTTCGGCGGGGAAATCGGATTGTTGATCGAGCTCAAGCTTCCTTCCCGGTATCCAGGAATTGAAGAGAAGGTTGCCGGTGTGTTGAAGCGGAAGGCACCGTCAGTAAACCGTGTGCGGGATGCCTCGCGGATGATTATGGTCCAATCGGCAGACACGGATTCGCTCCGCCGCTTTCACGAGCTGATGCCGGATATACCGCTTGGCATCGTCGCCACGAGTTCGAAGGAGTTGTCGAAGGAGCGGCTGCAGGAATTCAGCAGCTATGCCGACTACATTAATGTTTCTGTAAAGCTTGTGTCCGGGTCATTAATTAGGAAAATTCATGAAGCCGGAATGAAGACCTTCGTCTGGACGATTCGGGATGTGCTGCAAATCCCCTTCCTGATGGAGAGCGGGGTGGATGGGATTATAACGGATTACCCGGACAGGGTGCCGGTATCCTATCTGAATCATCGGGCAAGAAGCTAAGGTTTATACTTCGAAAACTAGCAAGAACGCCGCATAATTATTAGGAATAATCGTAGTGCCTTGGCTGCTAAAATAGATTAGAGCGAATATCTTGGAGGCTGAATCAGGCAATCGGAGTGAAATCTATGCCTGTTTCAGCCTATTTTTGTATAAATTCTGCTTGCTATTTATGATTAGCACGAGTAGAATGTGAGTAAATCAACTTGTACGTACAATTTTGTGTTAATGAATCGTTTGTGATCATAGGTATGTACAAGTTAGCTAGACAGCACTCATAACAGGAGGCGTTAATCATGAAGTTGAAACCGCATACTTTTTGGTTCGTTACCGGCAGCCAGCATTTATACGGACCGGAAACGCTAGAACAGGTTGCAGAGCATTCCCGCATCGTGGCCGCCGATTTTGACAAGGATCCGGTATTCCCGTTCCCTATCGTGTTCAAGCCGATCGTAACGACACCGGATGAGATATACCAATTGATTCTCGAAGCTAACAATGATGAGACCTGTGCAGGGATCATGACCTGGATGCACACGTTCTCCCCTGCGAAAATGTGGATCGCCGGCTTGTCCCAATTGCAGAAGCCGCTTCTTCATTTCCATACCCAATTCAACCGCGATATTCCTTGGGAAACCATCGACATGGATTTCATGAATCTGAACCAATCCGCGCACGGGGACCGTGAATACGGCCATATCGGAGCACGTCTCGGCATCGCCCGCAAGGTCGTTGTCGGCCACTGGGAGGACGGCGAGGTTCGCGGCGCGATCGCGGGCTGGATGCGAACGGCTGCCGCTTATGCCGAGAGCCGCAGACTGAAGGTTGCTCGCTTTGGCGATAACATGCGCCAGGTTGCCGTCACCGAGGGAGATAAGGTCGAAGCGCAAATTAAGCTTGGATGGTCCGTCAACGGCTATGGCATCGGCGATCTGGTTCATGCGATGAATCAAGTCGGCGATGATGAAGTGAAATCGCTGCTGAACGAATATGCGGAGCAGTACTCCATCACGAAGGAAGGACTATCTGACGGTCCGGTCCGCGATTCCATCGCTTATCAAGCCCGCATCGAGATCGGTTTGCGTCGCTTCCTCGAGGAGGGCGGATTTGGCGCATTCACGACGACATTCGAGGATTTGCACGGCATGGAGCAGCTTCCCGGCTTAGCCGTACAGAGACTGATGGAAGCAGGCTACGGATTCGGCGGCGAAGGCGACTGGAAGACGGCGGCGTTGACCCGAGTTCTGAAGGTCCTTGCCGGCAACAAGAGCACTTCCTTTATGGAGGACTACACCTATCATTTCGAGCCGGGTAACCATATGATTCTCGGATCGCACATGCTGGAGGTATGTCCAACGATCGCGCTCGATAAGCCATCGGTGGAGGTTCATCCGCTCGGCATCGGCGGAAAAGCCGACCCGGCACGTCTCGTATTCAACGGCCAGGACGGTCCTGCCGTGAATGCATCGCTCGTTGACCTCGGCCATCGCTTCCGTCTTCTGGTCAATGTGGTGGATGGCGTCAAAGTAGAGAAGCCGATGCCGAAGCTGCCTGTAGCCCGCGTATTGTGGAAGCCGCAGCCGTCGCTTCGGGAATCGGCAGAGGCTTGGATTTTGGCCGGCGGTGCGCATCATACGGTCCTTTCTTACGCGATTACGTCCGAGCAGCTGAGCGACTGGGCGGAGATGGCCGGTATTGAAGCGGTTATCATTGACAAAGACACAAGCCTTTCCCGGTTCAAAAATGAGCTGCGCTGGAGCGAAGCTGCCTATCGTCTTCGCTGATCGGGGGTTCGGGTATCTGTCAGTAATGCCCTGGCCTGTGTTACAATAACGAGATAGCTCCGGGATGATCGATGGATAATGGATCGATCCCGGTATCATGAGTGCGTAAGGCTAGAGGTGAACGATGAATAACAGACGGATACCCAAATATATGGTATTGAAGAACGAGCTGCTGTCCTGGTTCGAATCGGGCAGGCTGGAGCCGGGGAAGCAGGTGCCCTCGGAGCATGAAATCGCCGATCAGTTCGGCGTCAGCCGGCAGACGGTCCGCCAAACCTTCGGCGAGCTGGAGAAGGAAGGCTGGCTTGAGCGAATTCAAGGCAAGGGGACGTTCGCGAAAAATCCCAAGCGGCACGGAAGCGAGCAGGTGAAGACGATCGGCATCGTCACAACCTACATCTCCGATTATATCTTCCCGCATATTGTCCGCGGGGCGGAAGCCGAGCTTCGCAGCAAAGGCTACCGGCTTCTGCTGGCAAGCACGGACAACAACAAGGAGAAGGAGATGGAGAGCCTGCAGCTGATGACGAGCCAGCCGCTCAGCGGGCTCATCATTGAGCCGACCAAGAGTGCGGAGGGCAACCCGAACCTCAGTTATTTTTTGTCACTGCAGGAGAAGGGAATTCCGTTTCTGATGATCAACGAGAAGTATCAGGAGCTCGAATGCCCGTGCCTGAAAGTGGATGATGAGGCCGGGGGCTATAAGGCTGCCCGCCACCTGATCGAGAAGGGCCATACCCGGATTGCAGGCTTTTTTAAAAGGGATGACCTCCAGGGCGTAAACCGGCTGAAGGGCTTTCTGCGTGCCCACCGGGAATTCGGCATTCCGGTATCGCCCGATCGGGTGATCACCTATACGACCGAACAGCGGAATGTGTTCCCATATGAACAGGCGGTGCAGCTACTGAGTCTGCCGCATGACCAGCGCCCAACAGGGCTGGTATGCTACAACGACGAGTTAGCCGTTGCCCTGATCGAAGCTGCGGGACGATGCGGCCAGCATGTCCCAAGCGATGTATCGGTAATCGGCTTTGACGATTCGGCGCTCGCCTTGGCAGCGGGAGCGAAATTGACGACATTGACGCATCCGAAGACCGAGATGGGCGTGATGGCAGCCAGTCAGCTGATCAGCATGATTGAGGATGCCGCCGTCATTGAGGATACGATCTTTCAGCCGCAGCTGGTGGAGAGAGAGTCCGTAATGAAACCGGCAGGACAGATACTGAATAGTTGAGCATAAAATGAACAAAGGTCCGAGAAATCGGACCGTTGCTCGCCAACTTGTACGTACAACTATATTTTTCAAATATAGAGAGGAGCGGTTTGTTCATGTTAGAGGATTTAAAACAGCAGGTGCTGGAAGCGAATCTGGCGCTGCCCAAGCACGGGCTCGTCACATTTACGTGGGGTAACGTAAGCGGTATTGACCGTGAGCAAGGGCTGGTTGTCATCAAGCCGAGCGGTGTTCCTTATGAGGAGTTAAAGGCGGAGGATATGGTCGTGCTGGACCTGCAAGGCCAAATTGTCGAAGGCCATTTGCGGCCATCCTCCGATACACCGACCCATTTGGTGCTCTATCGGCATTTTACGGAGATCGGAGGGATCGTGCATACCCATTCCCCGTGGGGAACGAGCTGGGCTCAGGCTGGACGCGCATTGCCTGCTTATGGAACGACCCATGCCGATTACTTCTACGGAGAGATTCCCGTAACCCGCCCGATGACCCGCAGCGAGATTGAGGGTGATTACGAGCTTGAGACCGGCAACGTGATCGTCGAGCGCTTCGCGGATTTGGACCCGAACCGCATACCGGGTGTGCTGGTTCATTCCCATGCGCCGTTCGTCTGGGGAAAGGATGCGGATAACGCGGTTCACAATGCGGTCGTGCTCGAAGAGTGTGCCAAAATTGCCGCCAGAATGCAGCAGATCAATCCGGATACGCCTCCGATGGATCAGGCTCTGCTGGATCGCCATTATTTGCGAAAGCATGGCGTCAATGCCTATTACGGACAAAAATAGCGTGAAACCGGCCCTTATCTTAACATCTTGAACTTGGGTTAAAGGAAATGACCAGGGAAGCAAAAGCAGCACATCTATATCATCTTGCTTTGAGGAGGAAATCAAGTGGGGAAAAAGTATACCATCGGTGTCGATTACGGTACCCAATCGGGCCGTGCGGTTCTGGTCGATCTGGCGAACGGGCATGAAATCGCCGATCATGTTACGCCTTACCGGCATCACGTCATAGACGAGGTATTGCCTGGCTCGGGGAAGAAGCTGGAGCATGACTGGGCGCTTCAGCATCCCGGAGATTATCTCGAGGTTCTGCGCGAATCGGTGCCGGCCGTCATTCGTCAGTCGGGAATCGATCCGGCGGACGTGATCGGGATCGGGATTGATTTTACGGCGTGCACGATGCTGCCGGTGGATGAACGGGGCGAGCCGCTTTGCTTCGATCCCGGACTTGCCGACGAGCCGCACAGCTGGGTGAAGCTTTGGAAGCATCATGCGGCTCAGCCGGAAGCCGACAAGATTAATCGGATCGCGGCGGAGCGAGGCGAAGCCTTTCTTCCTCGCTATGGGGGCAAAATCTCATCCGAATGGATGATTGCTAAAATATGGCAAATCCTTGATGAAGCACCAGCCATCTATGAACGCGCGGATATGTTCCTTGAAGCGACGGACTGGGTCATCTCCCAAATGACGGGCAACATCGTCCGCAACAGCTGTACAGCAGGCTATAAAGCGATCTGGCACAAGCAGGACGGGTATCCGAGCAAGGAGTATTTTAAAGCGCTTGATCCAAGGCTCGAGCATTTAACGGATACGAAGCTGCGCGGCGACGTTATTCCGCTCGGAAGCAATGCAGGCGGACTGACGGAAGCGATGGCTGAAATGATGGGGCTTAAGCCGGGTATTGCCGTTGCGGTAGGCAACGTGGATGCCCATGCGGCCGTACCGGCTGTCGGCGTGGTCACGCCCGGAAAGCTGGTAATGGCGATGGGAACCTCGATCTGCCATATGCTGCTCGGAACGGAAGAGAAGCAGGTCGAAGGCATGTGCGGAGTTGTGGAGGATGGCATTATTCCGGGACTGTTCGGCTATGAGGCGGGACAATCAGCGGTCGGCGATATTTTCGAATGGTACGTGGAAGAAGCACTGCCTGCTTACGTTAAAGAGGCTGCTGCGCAGGAGGGCATCGGTGTCCATCAATGGCTGGAGCGGGAAGCCGCGGCCTACAAGCCGGGCCAGACCGGGCTGCTGGCACTCGATTGGTGGAACGGCAACCGCTCGGTGCTCGTGGATACGGATCTGACCGGGATGATTCTCGGAATGACCCTGCTGACGAAGCCGCAGGAAATCTACCGGGCTCTGCTTGAAGCAACGGCGTTTGGTACCCGTAAAATCGTAGATGCGTTCCATGATAACGGCGTAAATGTCGATGTACTGTATGCATGCGGAGGTTTGCCGCAGAAAAATCGTCTGCTGATGCAGATTTATGCGGATGTTACCAACCGCGAAATCATCGTGGCAGACTCCAAGCAAACACCGGCCCTCGGAGCCGCGATGTTTGCGGCTGTCGCGGCAGGCAAGGAGCAGGGCGGCTATGACACGATCATCGATGCCGCTAAATATATGGCGCGCGTGAAGGAAGAGACTTTCAAGCCGATCCCCGAGCATGTAGAAGTGTACGACTCTCTGTATCAGGAATACAGCAAGCTGCATGACTATTTCGGACGCGGCGAGAATGACGTGATGAAGAGATTGAAGCGGATCAAGCAATCCGCCGAATATCCAGTCGTAGTGTCTTAATCCATCATAACTTTACAATCCTTGTAACATAACGGATGTAGATAAGTTGAATTTGCGAATATGATGCAGGCAAGGGAGTAAAAGATTTTCGAAAAAGTCGAAAGCTTTCTGAAGGAAAGTTACATCGGAAGCATACACTTGAGGTCGCACTTGGTTTCAGATTTCTACTGTGATAGGTTCTATACACTCAAGAAATCTGGAACCAACAGTGACTGAAGCATCTTACGTACTCGCTCTGACATCCATTCATTTGTTCAACTGATCATAGACAAAAAGAGATATTGCAGATATACCGGAATGGAGAGGGGAGAAGCTGCAATGACGGATCATTTAAGCTATGCCAAGAGCCTGGTCAGCGAGATGAAGAAACGGAATCCCGGCTTTGACGGACTTTCGCATATGGTGCTTGAGGCGGGTGCCGTACTGCAAGTGTCCCGTTACGTTAAGGAAAACGGCCTCGGACCCTCCATCATTGTCGTTGATGCGAATACGTATGAGGCTTGCGGCAAAATTTTGGAGGAGCAGTTTGCGGCAGAGGGACTGGAGGCCAGGCTATGCCTCCTGAAGCCGGATAAACAGGGGGATGTGGTCGCGGACGAGCAGTCGATCATGCAGCTGTTCATTGAAGCGGAGCCGGCGCGCACGGGCAGCCTGATCGCAGCCGGTTCAGGCACGATTCATGACATTACCCGATTCGTGAGCCACCGGACCGGCAAGCCGTTCGTTTCCGTACCTACGGCCCCTTCCGTGGACGGATTCACTTCGCTCGGAGCCCCTGTCATTGTGCGCGGCGTAAAACAAACCTTCCCGGCTGCGGCTCCGATCGCCATCTTCGCGGATCTGGACATCCTTTCGAGCGCGCCGCAGCCGCTCGTTGCGGCGGGCTTTGGCGATATGCTCGGCAAATATACGTCGCTGTTCGATTGGAAATTTTCGGCGCTGGCCGGAGACGAGCCGTATAATGATCAAGTGGCCATGATTACAGAGCGCGCGCTTGAAGCCTGTGTCAGACATGTGGGGGCGATCGGCGAGCGGTCTGAAGAAGGGATCCGGATCTTAATGACGGCGCTGATCGAGTCCGGCATCGCCATGCTGCTGTTCGGACAGTCCCATCCGGCCTCAGGCGCAGAGCATCACTTGTCGCATTACTGGGAAATGGAATACTTGCGCCTCGGCCGTCGTGCGCTGCTGCATGGAGCCAAGGTGGGAGTCGCCTGCGGCGAGATATCCCAGCTGTATCATGATGCGGTCGACAAGGGAATCTTTCCAGGCGCAGAGCCGAAGGAATGGAGCGCGCTGCGGGATCGGGCACGGGAGTGGCTGGATCAGGTGCCGGCCAAAGAGGAAATTGCCCGTCTGTTGAAGCAGGCCGGAGGCCCATCCAGCATCAGCGAGCTCGGCGTTGACCAAGCTCTGCTGGAATCAAGTCTTCGGGAAGCCCACACACTGCGAAATCGCTGCACACTGTTAAGGATATTGAATGAAGCAAGGGCCCAGTAAAGATTCCGCATGAACAAAAATTTCACGCGGTTTCGCCTGAAAGCCGAAAATTTGAAATGTCCATAAAACCAAAAGAACTGTCCCCTATGTAGAAGGTCTACCGGGGACAGTTCTTTTGTTCATTCAATGAGATCCATCAATCGAAAAGTCTTCTCAGCATGGCCGTTCTGATTACATGTAGCATTGACCAGGCTTAGTAAACCCAGTAAATCAGATGCCGGAGAAGAGAAGATGTCACGCTCTTTAGCCCCATACCTGTTAGATCGTGCCGTAACCGATCCTCGAAATTGATCCACGCTCTATTCTTCCTTCACATCGTAGAGCACGCGCGCCAGCAGATCCTGGCTGTAATTGCCGAAGTGCTTGCCGTAAATCGTAAGTCCCCGCTTGTTGACGGAGCGCTCGTTTACCGCAATCCGGAACGTAATGTCGCTTTTGTAATTGAGCTGGATCTGGTCCAGGCTGACGTCCGAAATGCGGCAGCCATCAATGAAGCTGCCATCCTGATTGATCCGGATCAGCTTTAGCATGCCGTATTGATTCAGATGAGGAGGCCACCATTCCGGATTGAAGGTACCGCGGGTGTCTCCGAAATCGCCGGGGCTGGTCCAGCTGCCAAGCTCCACTCCGTTGATGTAGAAAAAAATGTCCGACGGATAATTGTCGCAATATCCCGGCGCTTCGGAGCCAAGCTCCAACGAGAACTGGATTTCGCGAAATGCCTGGTTAGGCTTTAAATAGTTCGGAATGCGGTACTCCAGAAATCCTTCTGTCAGCCAGATAATTTCAGCATCGATCCGCTGCGGATCGGCGAAGTAACGCGGGTCGTCGAAATCCCCGATGATGCTGTCCTTGGTAGCCAGACCGCAGGTAGGAATGGCCTGATAATCGCTGTAATGCCCGACCCGAATCTCGACCTCATACAAATTCTCGACATCCTTGCTGCGCAAATCCACCATCAGCTTATCCTTGTTCAGGTAGCAGATCTTCTGAATGCCGTGTTTGCCTCCGGTGGTGTGGATTTCAATCAGCCCGCTTTCCTCCAGCTTCTTGATGTGCATGGTGATGGCACCGTTGCTTAAGTTCAGCCGGTTCGCCAAATCGTTCAAATTGAGGCTTTGATTCTTGGCGAGCAGCTCAAGAATCTGGATGCGAATATCGGAGCTGAGCGCTTTGAAAATATCCAGCCCGCTCATTAAATCCTTAATATAGATCATGGTATTCAAAACCTTTCCAGTTAGGTGATAGGACCAATACATAGACTTCCCTTCTGTTTATTTCAAATAATTATAAATCAATATGTCGAGGAAATAAAGATGCCAGTTTTTCATGTCAAAACGGCTGCGGTCATTCAATAAAAAAGTCGAAAACAACCCATTTCTTAATATTTATCTAAATCAAAATCGCAGAAATTTCGAAGAAAATCCATGGAAATATGCGAAATAGCCATGAATCCGAATTTAATTCAAATAAATATAAATTATTTTATATTTTATTATTTACATCCAAATTGTCATATGCTATTTTATAACTGAAAACGGATTCATTCAAGATCATTTGAATTGTTTTATAATTTAATTAAATGGAAGGTGAACGATTTGACAGCTGAGAAGATGAAAGCACGCATGATCGTGGATAAATCATTTCGCATCGCCCAAGTCGATAACCGGATTTACGGATCCTTTATCGAGCATCTTGGCCGGGCCGTGTATGGGGG
This sequence comes from Paenibacillus sp. FSL M8-0142, assembly GCF_038597315.1. Taxonomy (NCBI): domain Bacteria; kingdom Bacillati; phylum Bacillota; class Bacilli; order Caryophanales; family Paenibacillaceae; genus Paenibacillus; species Paenibacillus sp. FSL M8-0142. The sequence goes on along the minus strand of NZ_CP152008.1, from coordinate 4,724,679 downwards.
CATTTACGAACCCGGGCATGAGACAGCAGATGCAGGCGGGTTTCGGAACGATGTGAAAGCCTTGATCCAGGAGCTGAATGTTCCGATCATTCGTTATCCGGGCGGAAATTTTGTATCCGGCTATAACTGGGAGGATGGCGTTGGTCCGGTAGCCGAGCGTCCCAAACGGCTTGAGCTTGCCTGGAGAACTCTGGAGCCTAATGAGGTCGGCACGAACGAGTTTATTACCTGGGCCAAGGAGGCTGGCTCCGATGTGATGATGGCCGTTAACCTGGGCACACGGGGGATCGATGCCGCCAGAAATCTGCTGGAGTACACGAACCACCCGGGAGGCACCTACTGGAGCGATCTGCGCCGCAGTCACGGCTACGAGCAGCCGCACAAAATCAAGACCTGGTGTCTCGGCAACGAAATGGATGGTCCGTGGCAGATTGGTCATAAAACTTCCGCTGAATACGGCAGGCTGGCTGTCGAAACCGCGAGGGCCATGCGTCTTGTGGATCCGGATATCGAGCTGGTTGCTTGCGGAAGCTCCAGTTCCTCGATGCCGACGTTCCCTGAGTGGGAAGCCGTTACGCTCGACCATACGTATGAGGCCGTCGACTACATATCGCTGCATCAGTACTATGGCAACCGTGATAACGACACCGCCAACTATCTCGCGCTAACCCTTGATATGGATCATTTTATCCATACCGTGAAGTCCACCTGCGACTATATCAAAGCTAAGAAGCGCAGCAAGAAAACGATGTATCTCAGCTTTGACGAATGGAACGTCTGGTATCATTCCAATGATGCGGATCGAAAAATCGAGCCTTGGACTGTAGCTCCGCCCCAGCTGGAGGACGTCTACAACTTCGAGGACGCCCTGCTGGTCGGAAGCATGCTGATCACATTCCTGCGCCATGCGGACCGGCTCAAGATGGCATGTCTGGCACAGCTCGTGAACGTAATTGCGCCGATCATGACGGAAAACGGAGGACGCGCCTGGAAGCAGACGATCTTCTATCCGTATCTTCATGCTTCGAAATACGGCCGCGGCGTATCGCTGCTTCCGATCGTGGATTCGCCGGTATACGACTCCAAGGATTTCACGGACGTGCCGTATTTGGACAGCGCCGTCGTGCATAACGAAGAGGATGAGGAAATCACGATCTTTGCCGTCAACCGCCATCTTGAAGAAGCGCTGGAGCTGTCCTGCGACGTCCGCAGCTTCGAGGGCTACCGTCTTGTCGAGCATATCGTGCTGGAGCACGATGATCTGAAAGCGGTGAATACCGCCGCAGAAGAGAAGGTAAAGCCTCATAGCCGCGGTGAAGCCAAGCTTGATAGCGGAATTGTGACGGCAAGGCTTGCCAAGGCATCCTGGAATGTCATCCGTTTGAAAAAGGCCTAACAACATAAATACCAATAGAGCAGCTGCGCATCCACTGCGCGCTGCTCTCACTCCCAACTTTTATTCCACTGCACAAAGTGTAAGCGCTTCACTTCCGAGGCGAGAGTCTGAAGGATCAGATGTAATTCTGTTTAGAAGTGACGGTTGGTATCGAAGTGAATGAATATTTCGGGGAGGGTCTTGATGATGACAAAGAAATGGGCGATTGTAAGTCTCGTCATATCGATGGCGCTGTTTCTGTGGGGCTGCGGTAAGTCCGGCGGTACCGGCGGCGAAACCTCGGTTCTGGACGGAGGAGCCGGCGAGAACGCGACGGAGCTGTCCTATTGGACGTTCGTGGAGCTCCATGGACAGCATTTCGAGAAGATGCTTGGTAAATGGAATGCGGAGAATCCGGACAGGCAGATCAAGCTGAACGTTACCGTCATGCCGTATGACGATATGCATAACAAATTATCGATTGCCGTTCAGTCCGGCACCGGCGCGCCGGATATTGCCGATATCGAGCTTGGCAAGTTTCCGGACTTTCTGGCAGGCACGCCGCAGCTTGAACCGCTGAACGATGTTATTGATCCATACCGAGACACCCTCGTCCAGTCCCGAATCGACCTTTACAGCAAGGATGGCGTCAACTATGGCGCACCGACGCATGTCGGCGCTTCCGTAGCGTTTTACAACACCGAAATATTGAAGGAAGCCGGCGTGAATTACGAGGATATCGTCACCTGGGAAGATTTCAAGCAGGCGGGAATCCAAGTGTATGAAAAAACCGGAAAATATATGGGAACCGCCGATACGAGCGCTGCTTGGCAGGCTTCGATGTTACTTGCGCAGCAGGGTGCCGACCTGACCGATGAATCGGGCAATCCGATCGTAAATTCGGAGGAAATGGTGAAGGCGATGACGCTGCTGAAGGATTTGCAGGACAACAACGTCATCGCTACGATTGCCGGCGGGCAGCCGGATACGGAGGAGGCCTACGGCGAATTCAATGCCGGCAACTATGCGACGGCCTTTATGCCGCTGTGGCAGATGTCCAGATACACCAACTACATGCCTGACCTGTCGGGAAAAATTGCGATCGCTCCCATCCCTGTTATGGAGGAGGGCATGCCGAGGTCCGTCGGAGGCGGAGGAACCGGTACCGTCGTCACGAAGACCGCCAAGGACGTCAAGCTGGCGAAGGATTTCCTTGCTTTTGCCAAACTGTCGCTGGATGCCAACAAGGAAATTTGGAACACGCTCGGGTTCGATCCGGTCAATATGGATGTCTGGGAGATGAAGGATGTGACCCATAATCCCGAGAACCAGTTCGTGAAGTATTTCGTCAACAATCCGTTTGACGTGCTCAATGAACTCAAGGATGAAATCCGTCTGATTAAGTCAACCTCCGCATCGCCCACGATCAACAACGTCCTTTGTACAACGACCTTCAATGAAATATTCGAGGACGGGAAGGATATCGCCGAAGCTTTGAACGACGCGCAGAAGCAAATCGAGCAGGAATTGAAATAGCCTTGCCTTGATGGATATGCATTCAATCGAAAAAGGGCTGCCCCTATGACAGGGGCGGCTCTCTTCAAAAGGAGTAGGGTCCGATGATTAAAAAATTTCTATACTCCCAGAAGGTGGCTCCTTATGTTTTCGTCCTGCCGTTTATCCTCGTCTTTCTCGTGTTCTGGGTATACCCCCTCGGGAGCTCGCTCGGCATGAGCTTTCAGAAGATTCAGCTGGGCCAAGAGGCGTCATGGATCGGCCTTGACAACTACGAGAAGCTGGCGGGAGACGGCGTGTTTCTGAAGGCGGTGACGAACAGTGCGATCTATATGGTGCTTACGCTGCTTATCCTCATTCCGTTTCCGATGCTTTTTGCGGTGCTGATCAACAGCAAGCTGATGTGGGGAAGGGAGTTTTTCAAGTCGTCCTTCTTTTTCCCTGCGCTGACCTCCGTTGTCGTAGCCGGCACGATCTTCCGGTTAATGTTCGGCGAGATGGAAGGCTCGCTGATCAACAGCATATTAGGCTGGTTCGGCATCGACCCCGTCAAATTTTTGAAAGGTCAGGTGACCGGCTTTATCGCATTGCTGGCCTTGGCTACCTGGCGGTGGACCGGAGTCAATATGCTGTATTTTTTGTCGGGCTTGAAGAACATTCCGGATGAATATTACGAGGCGGCCTCGATCGACGGCGCGTCATCCTTTCAGAAATTCACGAAAATCACCATGCCATTGCTGAAGCCGACAACGATTTACGTGCTGACGATCAGCATCTATGCAGGCCTGGCCATGTTCATCGAGAGCATGATGCTGTGGAACGGCAACAATTCCCCTAAAAATATCGGCCTCACCATCGTCGGCTACTTGTACCGCCAAGGAATCGAGAAGAACAATCTGGGATATGCCGCCGCCGTCGGGATCGTGCTTCTTGCCATTACGATGATCATTAATCTGACGCAGCTCAAGCTGTCGGGCATGTTCAAGAAGGAGGATTGACCATGAGACGGGAAACGGTGATCAAGGTACTGCTCTTTCTTCTCTTCGCGGTTCTTTGCTTCCTGATTCTGGTGCCCTTTTATGCGGTGACGATTGCATCCTTCAAGCCTGGCGAGGATTTGATCCGTTATGGGCTGAATCTGAAATTCGATCTGTCTGTAATGAACTTCGATAATTTTGTCTATCTCTTTACCGGCGACCATTCCTATTTTATGTGGTTTTTCAACTCGCTGCTGTTGACGGTGGTTCAGGTAGCGTTAACTTTGATTGTCAGCGCGACGGTTGCCTATGGATTTGCCGCATATGATTTCGTTGGGAAAAACCTGCTGTTCGTTTGCGTGCTTCTGATCATGATGGTGCCGTTTGAAATTTTGCTGCTCCCTCTGTACACGCTGACGTATAACATCGGCCTCATGAATTCTTATTCGGCTATCGTGCTGCCCGGCATCGCCAGTGCGGCCACCATTTTCTTCTTCAGGCAGTACTTGCGCGGCGTCCCGAAAGAGATCATTGCCGCAGGCCGAGTCGACGGCGCTTCGGAGTACGGCATCTATATGCGGCTTATTCTCCCCGTCATGAAGCCTTCCTTCGCAGCAATGGCGATCCTGAACGGGATGAACAGCTGGAATAACTTCCTGTGGCCGTTCATGGTGCTCAGCGATGCGAATAAATATACGCTGCCAATCGGCTTGAAGACGCTGCTGACCCCATATGGCAACAATTATGACCTGCTGATTGTAGGCTCCTTTTTTTCCATCATCCCGATTTTTATTCTGTTTATTGCTTTCCAAAAATACTTCATCGACGGCATGACGGCGGGGGCGGTGAAGGGCTAAAGGGAGAGAAAAGACGGGGTTAAGTGCACATGGCCGTTGTCCAATTCGGCATACGTAGAGGGCACCCTTGCATCTGATCCGTCAAATCCTTTATGATACAAGGAAACCGAAGCTTACGCTTGCAGGTAGGATGAATGAGGTGATGGAAGATGCATCCGGTGACCCGGACACTGCTTTGGATTGGCGGCGCCTTGATCGTCATCGGGCTGCTGTGGCCGGTAATCGGCCGCTTTATCGGGCGGCTGCCTGGCGATATCGTCGTGGATAAGCCGAATGTCAAAATTTATTTTCCGATCGTTACATGCCTGGTGATCAGCGTCGTTGGATCCTTGATCCTGTTTCTGATCCAGCAATTTCGCAAATAGGCGGACTTTCGGCACACACATTGAAGATATCCAAGAATAAGGATGGAAATGGATAAAAGATGATCCCTGTATCGTACAGGAATCATCTTTTTTAGTGCCTTTTGGTATGGTATCGCTGAAGGTTGTAAATAGGTCTGTCCGCGTCCAGCAGCATACCAAAGAGGCTGCCTGGGGTCTATGGACCTTTCGGACAGCCTCTTTGACTGGAAAGATGGAATCTCATCCATGCCGAATCGTAATTTCCGCACGGGGATCGAGGCCCCATACGATCGATTTAAATCGGGGCATCTCCAGTACGTGAACCCAATAAACAAGCTCTTCGGCTTGACGGGGAACAGGTAAGCGGTTCTCCTCCACATCTTCGCCTAAGACCGAGGTTCTCGGGTCATATCCCATCATGGCTTTGATGCCCTGCGCAATCTCCGCCGAGCTGGTGCATCGGATACGAATTTCCCGCTTCAAGGGAAGACGGGACGTTGTTAGCCGCCCGGTTTCCAGCGCCAAGAGGCAGGCGACTGCGGAATACATCGCCCGCTCCCAGCCTAGAAGCATCCCCGCCAGCGTTAACACCAGGAGGTTAGCCAGGATCTGAATATAGGGCAGCTTCAGATGGGCAAGCAGATACGACAGCTGCTGGGGCAGTTTGGGCATCTGCAGCGTATCCAGCACGACACCGTATCGAAGGCCGATGCCGATGCCGAGTCCGAGGAAAATGCCGCCGATGCCGGCGCTGCCGATCTTGCTGTCGACCAGCGACGGAATGGGAAAGAACAGTATCGAACAGATGGAAAACGTCAGCAGGCCGGCCGTAGCGATCAGTGCCCGCTCCCGGTCAGGCTGACGGTAAACAAGCAGCAGCAGGGGCAAGTTCAGCGTAAACAGGAACATGCCGGTATGAAGCCCCGTCAGATGCGCCGCAAGCGCAGATATTCCCGATACGCCGCCTGCAATGATGCCGCTTGGCACAAGAAACAGATCCAGGCCGAAGGCGGCGATCAGCCCGCCGATGATCGCCATGGCCAGCCGCCTTCCCGTGCCCTCCTTTTTGATTGCGCCCTGCACTTTGTTCATGGCCCTGTTCGGGACTTGAACCATAGGAAGTAACCCCTCCTTTATCCGCTGGCACTTTCATCCTTTAGCTTCGGTTTAACCGGTTTCTTCTCCTTGTAGTCTTTAAATTTAAAAATCTTATTCAGGAAGTTATACACATGCTTGGATTCTTTCGTCAGCAATGGCCCGAGAATCGCCAGGATCAGCACGTATAATGCGGCGAATGGCTGTATAAAGGCCGCAAGACCGCCGGCTTTTCCCATATTGGCGAGAATAATCGAGAATTCTCCGCGGGATACGATGGTCAGGCCGATATTCGAGGATGCTTTGGTTGATAATCCTGCGCTGCGGCCTGCAAGCATGCCCGCGATGAAGTTGCCGAGCAGGGTGATGACAACGGCGATCAATGACAGCCATACGGCTCCGCCAAGCTCGGAAGGTACAATCGTTAAACCGAAACTAAAGAAGAATAACGCACCGAAGAAATCCCGGAACGGCAGAATTAAATGCTCAATCCGTTCGCGATGCTCAGTTTCCGCCAGGACAAGCCCGACGAGCAGCGCACCGATGGCTTCCGCCACGTGAATGGTCTCGGCAAAGCCTGCAAGCAGAAATAATGCTGCAAATATAACCAGGGCAAACAATTCATTCGACCTGATATTAAGGACCTTATTCAGCAGAGGAACGGCTTTTCTGCCGACAATGATGACGAGCAGCATAAAGCCAAGTGCAATGACGGCTGACAGCAGCACGCCTCCGAGCGAGGAAGAGCCGCTTAGAACAAGACCGGACAGAATCGAAATATAGACGGCGAGGAACACGTCCTCGAACATAATGATGCCAAGAATCATTTCCGTCTCGGGATTTGCGGTTCTTCTCAGGTCCACCAGTACCTTGGCGACGATTGCGCTGGAGGATATCGTGGTAATCCCTGCAACGATGAGCGTCTCGGCGACTGGAAAGCCGGAGAATATCCCGATCATGAGCCCGAGCGTAAAGTTGATGGCAATATAAATGCTGCCGCCGATTACGATCGATTTGCCGGATTTAATGAGACGGCCGACGGAAAATTCCAGGCCGAGGTAGAACAATAGAAACAGCACGCCGATTCGGCCCATGAATTCAATGAGCTCGGCGCTCTCGATAAAGCGAAAATCCAAGTTGCCCCAGTGAAACGCATGCGGTCCTACCGCCATCCCCACCAAAATATAGAAGGGGACGACGGAAAACCGGAGTTTAGCGGATAACAGCCCCGCAAGGGCAATCAGGGCGATCGCCAGTCCGACTTCTAAAACCATATGATCCATTCATCAACCACGTCCGTTCATCAAGATTTGCTTAAATAACCGCTGCTGCTGACGCTCACCCACGACAACAAGGGTTGAATCGGGGGTAATGATCACGTCAGGGCCGGGATTGATTTGTTTGCTGTTTTTATCGACTGCTGCAATGACCGTAGCACCGGAGTGTTGACGGACGCCGAGATCGCCGATCGATTTGCCTGCACCATAATAATGGGGCTCGATGCGGTACCACTCGATAATCAGCTCATCGAGCGCCATGTCAATCGTCTCCAGCGCCTTCGGTTTATAGGTAAGACCGCCTACGATGGCAGCAATTTGGCGGGCCTCGTCATCATCCAATGAAATCATGGAGATGCTTTCCTCCGGATCGTCATATTCGTAATGGTACATTTCGCGGCGGCCGTCATCGTGAATAATGATGACCAGCTTATCTCCTCCACGCGTATCAATGACGAATTTTTTACCGATTCCGGGTAAATCTGTTTCACGAACACGCATAGGCTAACATCCTCCTGAAAAAAAAATTCCGAATAATTTTTATACATTCATTTTGCTGTAGGAAATAAAAAACGACTAGATATGAACAATAGCAAGCTTTTATGCGCAGCATGAAATAAACCTAGGGATTGTTGAATTTTAAACAATAGGCTGATTTTGCTTTATAATTATGGGATTATGGCATGTTTAAAAGGAACGCGGTCCGTGTTAGACAGCGAATCGGGAAGGTTGGCTAACGTAAATCGATGTATACTTAATGGGGAGTAGAACCATAAGTCTGAGCCGACGCGGTATAATCGGCCGATAAGGCAGACGGATTTTGGGAATACGCTGCATCAGGGCGGCCGATATCATTAAGAACACCGGCATGGAGCTGCCAGCGGCCTTAAGCTTGGAGAGAATTTGCGAATGTTTCAGAGCAGCGGCTTTAGGATGCATGCTGTGCTTGTAGACATACTTCTCATCCACAGTTTCATCGGTGTAATACTCTTGAACGGGAATGTAGAGAGCAAATGCCGTAATCAGCACAAGAATAAGCATCCAAATCATTTTTGCCGACTTCAAGAAACGTTCCACGGGGATTCCCTCCTTTCGACCCAAACTTTCTATAAGTAATCATAACATAAAAATAATCGTTCTCAAAACGAGAACGATTATTTTTATTTCAACACTTTTACAGATCAATTGAAGTTTTGCCTGTATCTTTAATAATTGGAGGATATAGGCTTGGGACTGGCGGAAAGTAAGGACGCGGCCTTATTTCTCACGGAGTTTATTGTAATGATTCGTTTCAGGCTCCAAGTCCAAATCTTCCTCGTTTTCGTTTTCGAGCACGCCCAGGACGAGATCGTCCAGTTTGTCTGTAGCTGCTTGATCCGGACGGTCCGGTTCCGGAATCGGGTCCACGCCGGGAAATTTTCCGTCGTATTCAGGTTTCTCTTTGCTCATATCGGCCTCATTCCTTTCCGGCAATATTTTGGCACAAAGGGATCGGTTATATGTAACGATAAACCGCAAACCGGAAGGTGAAACGAAACTCATGATTATAATTCTTTTATATGAATCTTCTATATAGAATTATGCTAGAATGTTGAGGAATATTATCCCAGGAGGTCATTAAATTGAAGAAAAAAATTGGGTATGCCACGATAGCATTGATTCTGTTGTCCAGCACGGTTGCTTCCGCACATCCTGGAAGAACGGACGCCAGCGGCGGTCATCATTGCTGGACGAATTGCGAGCGCTGGGGGTTGTCGTATGGCGAATACCACTATCATAACGGAGGAGGCAGCTCCGGCAGCAAGTCTTCTTCCTCGAAGTCGACAACGCGCGCTTCGTCCAAACCGCAACCGAAACCGCAACCGAAACCAAAGGCTCCAACCTATGCAAAGGGGATATTAAGGTATACGTTAACGGGAGTCTCGTGAAATTCGGAAGCCATCCGCTGATTTATAATAATACCAATTTGGTGCCGCTTCGTGAAATTGCCGAGGGAATGGGAGCCAAGGTTAACTGGAACAAGGAAGCCGGAGCGATTGGCGTCCAACGGGGAACCCATAAAGTGACTTTGACCATCGGAAGCCGGACCGTATTCTATAACGGCAAGTCGGAATCCATAGCGGTCGCTCCCAAAGTTATCGATGGAGTGACTTATGTTCCGCTTCAGGTATTTGCCAGAGGTCTTGGTTCCAATGTATCTTACAGTGCCCGCGATGGGATTGTAAAAATCACCTATTAACCGCATTTCCACTTGAGTTCCTGTAATTTGATGCTCATGAAACGGCATAGCGGAGATAAGCTATAATACAATGGATGGAATATTGGTGAAAGGAGGGGATCGTTCGCTTGAGTTTTTTCGATAAATTCAAGGCCGGCGTGTCCGATGCCGGAAACAAAGCGAAGATTTTAGTCGAAGTGAATAAATTAAAGCTGCAGAACAGCGGCAAGAAGAGCGATATCAATGAGCAGCTTCTTGAAATCGGCAAGGTCGTATATGGGGTTGCCGAAGCGGGACAGTGGCCCCCCGACCGGGAGAGCATCCAAAGCTATGTGGCCAAAATCCAAGAGCTGAAATTCGAAATCGAGCAAAATCAGCTGCAGATTGCGAATCTTACGGATGAAAAAGTATGCCGAAGCTGCGGGAACAACTCGCCTATTAACGCCAAGTTCTGCTCTCACTGCGGCAAGACTTTCGAGGTGATTCAAGTCGGCGAGGATCAGTCCGCTGATCATCTCCCGCTGCTGGAGCAGCCCGGGAGCGAGGACGAAAGAAAATAAGGAAGCTTGCTCACTTTCGATGTTCTGTCGGAGAAGGGCCGGTAAGCTTCTAGAACGGCTTGTAAAAATAGCCAGGGTCCAAATATCAAGGCGGTCCTGGCTATTTGGCTTGTTTTCAGGTTCTTTCAGGTTGGACGTTTTTATTTGATACCCTCGATTGCCGTTCCTGACGATACGACTTGCGTATCGTCAGGAACGGCTTTTTCATAGATCAGGCTAACCAATAAGCTTGGGGTTACCTGTTTTTTGTCCGACGATCATCCTTCCAAAGAAACGAAAAAGGCCGCTGCAAAAAAATAACGATCTTACTCACAAAAAAATCGTTATATAGTAGTATTAGTTTACGAGATGAAGGGAGTGACAAGAACCTATGCCGATTAACAAGGCTTGTAAGAATGGGATTCAACGCGGCAAGGATAACGATCCAAGGCTGTTTGCTGGTAATGTTCTGTGGCTTCCTGTACTAGTCGTTCTGATCCTTCTCGTCACCGGCTGCATGGATACGGGCGGAGCTAAAAAGGAGCAGCCTTCGGGAAACCCGAAGGCGAAGACGATCAACATCGTCATTTCCAATCTTGGCATGACGTTTCCGGCCGGGATGGACGAGAACGACAACCGCTATTTGAATTACATCGAGCAGAACACCGGGCTGGATATCCAAGTCAATACCCCGCCGACGGAAGTGTACAACGAAAAGCTCGATGTCATTATGTCCTCCGGCAATCTGCCGGATATGCTCCACACCTATGAGCCGGTATGGTTTGACAACTATGTCAAGCAGGGGGCGTTCATGCCGCTGGATGAGCTGATCGACAAGTACGGTCCCCATCTCAAGGAGAAAATTCCGGCCGAGGTATGGGAACGGGTAAAATACGGCGGCAAAATCTATGCGATTCCGAGCCTGAACGAAGTGACAGGGGTAGAGCTGATGTACGCCAGAAAGGATTGGCTCGAGCGTCTCGGCCTAGAGCCGCCCGAGACGCTGGACGAATATTACGAGGTGATCCGTGCCTTCGCCCAGGACGATCCGGACGGCAATGGCATTCAGGATACGATCGGACTCATCTTTACTTCTGATCTGGGCAGGTCCTCTCCCTTCTTCGGCGCGTTCGGGACGCAGCTGAATGATACCTGGTTCGAACGAGACGGACAGTTGGTGTACGGCAGTACGCTGCCAGAAACAAAGGAAGCGCTTGCATTTTTCGCCAAGCTGTACAGGGAGAACCTTCTGGACCGGGAGTTCCCCCTCAATCTGCAAAACAATTTGTTCGAAAAAATCGAAGACGGCCAGGTCGGTCTGTTCTCGGCGACATGGTACGATACCCGGGGACCGATCGCAGCCAATATGAAAAAGGATCCGAACGCGGAATGGATTCCGCTAGAATATCCGATCGGGCCGGGAGGTCAGAAAGGGGTATACGGCAAGGATATTATTCGCGGATATAACGTCATCCCGGCGGAATCAAAGCATGCGGCTGAAGTTATTCAGCTTCTGGATTTCATTGCTGAAAACTACAAAACGCTGAAGCTTGGCTTCGAGAACGAAATCTGGTGGTGGCAGGATGGCAAGATTGTGACCGATTTTGCCCTGCATGACGAGCATTTGTACAGGGGGATTTATCAATCGCTTGTAGATGTGCCTGACGAGCTGCTGTTCAAGGAACGGCTGGATTCGCTCGGCGATTTCAATCTCTATGACAATTTGCAGCGGATCACCCCGAATATTATGCCAAGTGCCTTCTACGGGGTACCTACGCCGGCCATGGGCAAATACAGCAAGAAGCTGGGCACGATGGAAGACGTGTTCACGAAGATCATCATGGGCTTGGAGCCGCTCGACGCATTCGACGAGTACGTGAAGCAGTGGAAAGAGCAAGGAGGAGATGAAATTACGAAGGAAGTGAACGAGTGGTATGCGAAACAAAAGTAACAGGCCCGGTCAAAGGAGGCGAATCGGATGATCGCGATGATTCGCTGGATCCGGGACCGGTTCTCGCAAAATATTCAAGCCCGGCTGACCGGTTATTTTTTGCTGATATTGCTTCCGCTTGTCATCATCAGCCTCTTTGCGATCGAACGGTCAAGGGACATTCTGTATGAGCAGGCGGTGGAACGGACCGAAATGGCGCTGTCCTCCGCGATGAATCATTTCGATTTGGCGCTGCAGAACGTGGAGGAAATTTCGACACTGATTGCCGCCGATCCGACAATGAATGAAATGCTGAACAAGAACAGCATGGACTTTTCGCCCCAGTCCATCGTCGATTTCTCCGACATTCTGAAGCAGCTGTCTTATTTGGTATCCGTGAACCGGTATGTATCCCATATCGCGGTATATCACCAAGCCTCCAACATGTTTATCAGCACGCATTACGGAGGGAAAAAGCTGGCGGGCGAGCGGCAGCAGGAATGGCTCGTGGAGGCGGCGAGACGCAATGGGACCGGGATTTCCTACGTCATGTCCGAGTTCCCGGTGACGGAGGGGGTCACCTTCGGCCAAATGACCAACTCCGACAGCGTCTCCCTCATCCGGGCGATGGATCTGTACAACGGCGAGCGCAAGTCGAATCTACTCGTCGTATCCTTCAATAAAAGCAAGCTGCTCAACATTATCAAAACGCTGCTGCCTTCCGAGAACAGCAGGATTTCTCTGCTGAATGAGCGAGGCGAAGTCGTGGTGGAGACCGGGAGAGCACGAAGCCGGGATATCGCCGAGAAGGACATGACCGTTACGATCGATTCCGAATATTCCAACTGGCGCCTCGCCTTGGTGCAGCCGAAGAGCGAGCTGTACAAGGAGACGGACCAGCTGCGGTTGTTCACCGTGGCGATCATCGGGCTGAGCATCCTGCTTGCGATCATCATCTCCTGGGTTGTTTACAGCGGCATCGCTTCCCCGGTGCTGAAGCTTTCGCGGGGGATGAAGCGCCTTAGCAGCGGAGAGCTCAATATTCATGTGGATACGAAACGGAAGGATGAGTTCGGATTTCTGATACAGTCCTTCAACAAAATGGCGCTGGTTCAGAAGCATCTGATTGAGGATCACTACGAGCAGCAGCTGCGGTTAACGACAACCGAGCTCAAGTTTTTGCAGTCCCAGATCAACCCGCACTTTTTGTACAATACGCTCGACTCGATCTATTGGATGGCCAAAAACTATGACGCGGACGAAATCAGCGAAATGGTGATGAATCTGTCGAAGTTCTTCCGCCTAAGCCTCAACAAGGGCCGCGAGGTGTTCACCATGGAGGAAAGCATCGAGCATCTGCATTACTATTTGCGGATTCAGCAGCTTCGCTTCATGGATAATTTTACGGTCGAATACCGGATCTCCGAGGACAGCAAGCAGGTGCCGATCCTGAAGCTGCTGCTGCAGCCCCTGGTGGAGAATGCGATTATTCACGGCATGGAAGGCAAAACATCGGGGGGAAGCGTCGTCGTCTCCAGCTGGATTGAGAAGGGCCAGACCGTGATGATCCGGGTGGATGATAATGGTCCGGGGATCGAACCGGATCGTCTGCGTTACATCCAGCATGAGTTGGAGAAGATGGGCATGCGCAGCGTGCCCGCCTCCTCGCAGGATGAGGAGCATGTGAAGGATTTATTCGGTTTGCGCAACGTGCTGAGCCGGATGAAGCTGTATTACGGGAAGGAGGCGGAATTATCGGTTGCGAGCGTACGAGGCGAGGGTACGAGCGCGACGATCGCCATTCCATTGGACCGCTGCAGGGATGACATGTTGGGGAGAGCAATGCCCGAAAAGGAGAGGACATAAGCAATGAATCTTATCATCGTAGAGGATGAGCCAAGGCTGCGCAACGCGCTGGCGCATAATATCCCTTGGGAGAAGCATGACATTGAAGTCGTTGGATTGGCCGCGAACGGGCTGGAGGCGCTAGAGCTGACCGGCAGGAAGAAGCCGGATATCATGCTGATCGATGTGCAAATGCCCGAGATGGATGGGCTGACGCTGCTCCGGGAGCTGAAGGAGCGGCGGGAGATTGGCAGCTTGACCAAGCTGATTATTTTGAGCGGACACGATAACTTCGAATTTGCTCAGCTTGCGCTGGAGTACGGGGTGTCCAAATATTTGCTGAAGCCTGCCGGCGAGGAGGAGATCTTGGAGGCGGTGCTGGAGGCAAGACGCTCCCTTCGCAGCGACCTGGAGCAGTGGCAGCGCAAGGCGGCCCTCGAACAAAAGTGGAAGGATAACCTCCCGCATCTGCAAAACCTGTTCTTCATTCAATGGGTCGGCGGGAAATACACGAAGGAGGATGTCCTGAAACGGAGCCGGGAGCTCTACATTCCGCTGCGGGAGCAGGACCGGATCGCCGTTGCCGTCGTCGATCTCGATCCCCTTTCCGAAGAAGAGACCCGCTTTAAGCCGGGCGATATGGAGCTGCTGCAGTTCACGATGCTGTGCCTGGCCAAGGAGCTGCTTACGGATCCTTCCTGCTGGATCACCACCGACTCGAGCAATATGCTGCTGCTCGTGTTCGTCGTGGACGCGCAGCAGGACGTGAAGGACGCCATGCTGCGCATCAACGCGGAGGTATCGAGGCTTCTGTCCTCGACGAAGGAGGTGCTTAAGCTGACCGCAAGCGCCGGCATTAGCGCCGCCACCGGCGAGCTTGATGATATGGGGCTGCTATATGCGCAGGCCTGCCGGGCGCTGCAGGAGCGGGTGGTGTACGGCCATGACCTGGCCATCCCGTACCGGGAGCCGCGGCCGGACGACGGTCAGGGGCAGGGGGTCATCGTACAGCCGAACCTGGAGAAGTCGCTTGAAATCGCGCTGGACACGGCGGATGTGGAGAAGGCGATGGAGGCCCTGAAGGAATTGTGGGACGACCTATTTACAAAGCCGGAATCCTCCGACGACTTCCATGAAGCAGTCCTCTATATGAACAGCTTCTTTACCCGGCTCATCCAAAAGCAGGGCTGGACGGTCAAAAAGGTGGTGGGCGACGATATCGTCTTCTTCCAAAACGTCAAGCTGCTCAGTACCAAAATGCAAACCTGGTCGCTCCTGGAGCGAACCGTCAAGCATATCACCGCGTTCATGAGCGAGCAGCGAAAATCGACCAGCCACCAGGTCGTAAAGGACATCTTGAACCTGGTGGAGGCCGAGATGGATCAGGATATCACCCTGCATATGGTGGCTGACCGGCTGTATGTCAACTCTTCGTATTTGAGCCGCCTGTTTAAGCAGGAGATGGGCGTGGCCTTCTCGACCTATGTCCTCGAGCGCAAAATGGAGCGGGCCAAATCCCTGCTGCAGGAAGGGGCGAAGGTGTACGACTGCGCGCGTCTGGTCGGGTACCGGGATGTCAGTTATTTTACCAAGGTGTTTCGTAAGTATTGGGGGGTTAATCCGGGGGAATTCAAGGGGTAGGGCAATGTGGGGAGGATTGCTTTAATGCTTAAAGCGTCTGC
The DNA here is from genome assembly GCF_038597315.1 of Paenibacillus sp. FSL M8-0142. NCBI lineage: Bacteria > Bacillati > Bacillota > Bacilli > Caryophanales > Paenibacillaceae > Paenibacillus > Paenibacillus sp. FSL M8-0142. The sequence continues at coordinate 4,709,025 of NZ_CP152008.1, read as the reverse complement.
TCCGCGTGCGTATCGCAGCTTAAAGTCCGCTCCGCGTACGTATGGCTGCTTAATCGCTGGATGTTGCATAGATGAAAAAGGTCCGCTCCGCGTACGTATCGTTCCTCCAATCGCTGTTGTGGCTGAATTTCTTGGAATTATTAGTGAGTGCGGGAGAAATTCAGCCCCAAAGGCGCCCGCTGCCGCTTTTCCGGAATCGATTCGTCCGCTCCGCTGGGCTGGTGCAATCGAGGTGGCCCTCCTCCCCACCTTGGTGGTGGGGGAGGGGAGAAGGCGTAGCGCAGCAGGGCCTGCTGCTGAACTTGTTAGTTGCTCCGCGTACGTATCGTTCCTCCAATCGCTGTTGTGGCTGAATTTCCTGGAATTATTAATGAGCGCGGGAGAAATTCAGCCCCAAAGGCGCCCGCTGCCGCTTTTCCGGAATCGATTCGTCCGCTCCGCTGGGCTGGTGCAATCGAGGTGGCCCTCCTCCCCACCTTGGTGGTGGGGGAGGGGAGAAGGCGTAGCGCAGCAGGGCCTGCTGCTGAACTTGTTAGTTGCTCCGCGTACGTATCGTTCCTCCAATCGCTGTTGTGGCTGAATTTCCAGGAATTATTAGTGAGCGCGGGAGAAATTCAGCCCCAAAGGCGCCCGCTGCCGCTTTTCCGGAATCGATTCGTCCGCTCCGCTGGGCTGGTTCAATCGAGGTGGCCCTCCTCCCCACCTTGGTGGTGGGGGAGGGGAGAAGGCGTAGCGCAGCAGGGCCTGCTGCTGAACTTGTTAGTTGCTCCTCGTACGTATCGTTCCTCCAATCGCTGTTGTGGCTGAATTTCCTGGAATTATTAGTGAGATGCGGGAGAAATTCAGCCCCAAAGGCGCTGTTGCAATCGAGGTGGCCCTCCTCCCCACCTTGGTGGTGGGGGAGGGGAGAAGGCGTAGCGCAGCAGGGCCTGCTGCTGAACTTGTTAGTTGCTCCGCGTACGTATCGTTCCTCCAATCGCTGTTGTGGCTGAATTTCCTGGAACTATTAGTGAGCGCGGGAGAAATTCAGCCCCAAAGGCGACCGCTGCCGCTTTTCCGGAATCGATTCGTTCGCTCCGATGGGCTGTTGCAATCGAGGAGGCCTTCCTCCCCACCTTGGTGGTGGGGGAAGGGGGGAAGGCGTAGCGCAGCAGGGCCTGCTGCTGAACAATTAAACCGCTCGGGGCGTGATTTACCTGAGCGGTTTTTACGTGTGCATTGTGTTGGCAGGTAAAATAAAAAACCGGCAGGAGAAGTCCTTCACCGGTTCATTACACAATATGTTACGTCCAAGCCCATAAAAAGCCGTCCCGATCCCAAGCGATCCGACCGCCGTGCAGCTTGCGGAACGCTTTTTTCACGTCTTTCGATAAGGATGGGTTTCCGTTTTCGTTAACAAAAACGAACTGTTCCCCGAAGTGCTCCTTTACGTACGCGATCGCGTCCTCCTGGCGCAACGTTCCGGTGAATCGAATTTCTTTTACCATCCACTCGGCGACTTCCTGTGCTGTTGTTTCCAAGTGAAATCACCTCCGTTCAGTTACATATCATACCAAATAAATCACACCCAATGATAGTTTTTCTCTTTCATTCGCAGTAGTTCGAATAGGTAAGGATTAAGGAGCATCCTTTTGTGAAAAACACTGAAGAAAATGTTGTACAAATTGTTAACCGTAATGGTTAAGCGCTCCCCTCCGATTGCTATGAGGGCTTAACCACTCCAACCAAGAGCCGCTCAAGGCGTAAAACCTGAGCGGCTCTCCCCCTCCCCCCAACCAGCAGGGGGGAGGGGCTTCACCAGCGAATCAACGACAGGCATCCGCGCTAGGAGAAAGCTTCAACGGAGCAGGCGGAATGGTGCTGTAGAAACGAAAGTGTTCGCCTTTGTACCTGGATTTCTACATTGGAAATATGAGTTCAAGAAATCCAGGCACAACAGCGATCGGAAGGGCCATCCGCAAGCGTAGTGCTGATTTACTCTCACTATCCGAAGGACCATCCACATGCGTAGTGATGAAGCACTACCCGAATATTCCCTACCTAAGAAGCCGCTCAGGACGTGAAACCTGAGTCGCTTTTCCCCTCCCCCAACCAGCAGGGGGAGGAGGGAATACCAGCGAATCAACCACAGGCATCCCCACAAGGACAAAGCTTCAACGGAGCAGGCGGAATGGTGCTGTAGAAACGAAGTGTTCGCCTTTGTGCCCGGATTTCTCCCATTAGAAATATGAGTTCAAGAAATCCAGGCACAACAGCGATCGGAAGCAGCATCCGCATGCGAAGTGTTGATTTACTCTCACTATCCGAAGGGCCATCCGCAAGCGAAGTGCTGATTTACTCTCACTATCCGAAGGGCCATCCGCAAGCGAAGTGCTGATTTACTCTCACTATCCGAAGGACCATCCACATGCGTAGTGATGAAGCACCACCCGAATATTCCCCACCTAAGAAGCCGCTCAGGACGTGAAACCTGAGTCGCTTTTCCCCTCCCCCCAACCAGCAGGGGGGCGGGGATTCCACCAGCGAATCAACGACAGGCATCCGCGCTAGGAGAAAGCTTCAACGGAGCAGGCGGAATGGTGCTGTAGAAACGAAGTGTTCGCCTTTGTGCCTGGATTTCTACATTGGAAATATGAGTTCAAGAAATCCAGGCACAACAGCGATCGGAAGCAGCATCCGCATGCGAAGTGTTGATTCCCCTCAGTAAGCATCATCCGCATGAAAGTGATGCCTTTCCCTCGTCACATCCAATGACCTCACACGATCATTACACTCCCCCCTGCTGAACACAACATCAGATTACCATAAATAGTAATGATCCTCGCCTACTCAGTCCCTCCGCCCGGAATTACAATGTGAAATAACCAAGGAGATTGAAAGACACAGAAAGGGGGAGACGATGACATGAAACCCGCAATCGAACCAACGAAGACGCCGGACGGTTCCGCAGCGCCGCGCATCCAGTCCAAACAGAGAAGAGGGTACTGGGGCAAGCTGGGGACCGATATTTGGAAAGAGTGGGATCTTTATTTGCTGCTTGTGCCGGGCATTTTGTTCCTGCTGCTGTTCAAGTACACGCCGATGTACGGCATTACGATCGCATTTAAAGATTTCAACATATTCACAGGATTTGCCGACAGCCCGTGGGTGGGATGGAAGCACTTCGAGAAGCTGTTTACGTCGCCGGATTTTGCCCAGGTATTCAAAAATACGGTCATTATCAGCTTCCTGAAAATCGTCATCCTGTTCCCCCTCCCCATCATCATCGCCCTGATGCTGAATGAGCTGAGGAATATGATGTTTAAGCGCACGGTGCAGACCGTGATCTACCTTCCGCACTTTTTGTCCTGGGTTATCGTTGGCGGATTGTTCATCGATTTGCTCTCGACGAATGGCGGGATCGTAAATAAATTGCTGGTCAGCATGGGCATGGAGCCGATCGCCTTTTTCTTGGACAACAGCGTATTTCGGAGCGTGCTCATTACGTCGGCGGGCTGGAAGGAAACGGGCTGGAGCACGATCGTCTATCTGGCTGCCTTCACCATGATTGATCCGATGCTGTACGAAGCGGCCAAAATCGATGGAGCCGGAAGATGGAAGCAGCTTTGGCATATCACGCTGCCCGGCATCGCGCCGATCATTATCCTGATGTTCATCCTCCGCCTTGGCAACGTGCTGGAGGCCGGAACCGAGCAGATTCTCGTCATGTACAACCCGGTCGTGTATCAGGTATCCGATGTCATCGGAACCTACGTTTACCGGATGGGTCTCGGCAACCAGGATTACAGCTTCTCCACAGCGGTCGGGCTGTTTGAAGCGGTGATCTCCTTCACGCTCGTGATCGTCGGGAACGCGATGAGCCGAAAATACTTGCAGCGCGGGATTTGGTAAAGAAAGGGTGGCATGAAATGGATCATAAACAAGCACTGGAAGGAACCAACACCACCCGGGGCGTCATTAAGATGTCTCTGTCGGAAAAATGCTTCAACGTCTTCAACTACGTCTTTTTCATCGTGATGGGATTGACGACACTGCTGCCGTTCGTGAACCTGATCGCCAAATCGCTGAGCAGCGAAGGGGCCGTCATTTCAGGCAAGGTGGGCTTGCTGCCGGTCGGCGTTCAGTTTGAAACGTATAAATATGTGCTGCAGGATTCGTTGTTTTTGAACTCGCTGAAAAATTCGATCCTGCTGACCATCGTCGGAACGGCCTGCAGCCTGCTGCTGACGACGATTACGGCTTACCCGCTATCCAAATACCGGCTGCGCGGACGGAAATGGCTGCTCTTGATGTTCGTGTTCACGATGCTGTTCAGCGGCGGTCTCATTCCGACGTACCTCTTGATGCAGAACTTGAACCTGGTCAATACGTTCCCGGTCTTGTTCCTGCCAGCGATGGTGAATGTGTACAACATGTTGATTATCAAAAACTATTTCGAAGGGCTGCCGGACTCGCTGGAGGAATCGGCCAAACTGGACGGCGCGGGCAATATCCGGATATTGGTCTCCGTTATCCTGCCGCTGTCCCTGCCGGTTATGGCAACGATTGGATTGTTCTTCGCGGTCGCTTTCTGGAACGATTACTTCGCGGCGATGATTTATATCACCGATCCGGGACTGAAGCCGATGCAGCTGTATTTGAAGGAACTGTTGGTATCCTCCAGCGGGGATTTTCTGAAGGATAACGTGGATGCGGCGATAAATACGACCCCGCAGTCCATTCAAGCCTCTTCGATTCTGCTCGCGACGATTCCGATTTTGCTCGTATATCCTTTCCTGCAAAAGTACTTCGTGAAGGGTGTGCTGGTCGGTTCGGTAAAAGGGTGATTTCAGAAAAGAATGTCATCAAAAAAGAGTTACTCCGGGGAATGGATGATTGCTGCACGATGATCAGCGTCGACGCTCGGACGACAAGCCATGTCAGGAAAAGAACGCCTTCAGGAAGAGGCCGATTCCTAGGACCGTAAAGGTGGTGATGCTTCAACTTGCTCTGGTGCTGGACCTGTTGAGTACTCAATTACAAGGAGGGTTATCCATGATTAAGAAGAAAAAATCCGCTGTGCTTACCGCGATTCTCGGCTTTACGCTAGCATTGTCCGCCTGCGGTGGGGGAGGCGGTACGGGGACGAACACGCCGTCGGCGACACCGTCCGATCCGCCGGCCACGACTCCTGCGGAGAACGGCGGCGATAAAGGAACTCAAGGGGGCGATAAGCCGGGACTGCGCATGATCATGCAGTACGGACTGTTTGACCCGAAGACCGAGTATGTAGCGAAATATATCGAGGAGCGAACCGGCTACAAGGTGGAGTATGAGCTGCTTCCGGCCGAGAACGCGGATGAGAAGCTGAACCTGCTCGTATCGAGCAAAGACAATTACGATCTGGTGAAGCTGAACGCTGCCCAGTTCTATAACCTGGCATCTGCCGGAGCATTGGAGCCGATTGACGAGCTGCTGGAGTCCCACGGCAATTATATTAAGCAATCGATCAAACCAGAGTCTTTTGGAAGCGCAACCATCGATGGGAAGATCTTTGGTATTCCTGAAACAGGCTCAGGGGTAAGCATTGGAGAGGAGCTCGTCGTGCGTCAGGATTGGCTGGATGAGCTGGGACTGTCCGTTCCGACCAACACCGATGAGCTCTATACGGTACTAAAGACGATTAAAGAGAAGAAAAATGTTATTCCGCTCACGATGAGCAAAGACTCGATCTACGGCGATATCGCCACGACCTTCGGGATATTGACCGATTGGAAGGAAGTGGACGGCAAGCTGATGCACCGTGCCGAGCTTCCTGAAATGAAGGAATACATTACCTACATGAACAAATTGTATAAAGAAGGTCTGCTGGATACTGAAACGCCGATTAATACAGCTCAGAAATCGATCGAGAAGTTTTCCGGTGGCAATGCGGCGATGTATAAGCTTGCCTGGTGGAATGCCGGAACGACGATTGCCGCGCTGGAGAAAAACTTCCCAGAGGCGAAAACGACCATCATCCCTTACTTGAAAGGGAAGGACGGTAAAGCGGTTGTCGGCGCGAAAGCCAATACAACCTGGTATATCGCGATTCTGAAATCGTCGAAGAATAAAGAAGCTGCGATGGATTTCCTGAATGCCAAGCTGGAGCCGGAGACGTTCAAGGGCATCGCGATCGGCGAGGAAGGCGTGCACCATGAAGTGAAGGACGACAAATATTTCCCGATCCTGCCTAAATTCAATGACGAGCTGAACAATGCCAGCGCCTTCCTGACCGGGGTGGACGAAGAGAAATACCCAATCTATTGGCAGGCGCGCGTCCGCAAAGATCCGATCCTTCAAGCGCATTTCGAAACCTTCCAGAAAAACGCCGAGGGCTTGATCGTTGTGGATCCGATGTCGACGGCGCCGCCGATCGAGGCGGTATCGAAAAACCTGCTGAAGCTGACGACGCTGCTGGATGACAATGTGCTGCAATTCATTTCGGGAGCGAAGCCGATTGATGCCTACGATCAATTCCTCGCGCAGTGGAGAGCGGAAGGCGGAGCCGATATGGTGGCCGCAGCCAATGAATGGTTTCAATCGACGAAGTAAATGATGGAGTGAAAAAGCAGTTGCATGCGCGGCTGCTTTTTCACAACTTTTAGAAAGGAGGTGTTGCTAAAAAAGTGGTGCTTGAACTAGCTGGAAATCCTAATATGCGATGAAAGGTGGTAACTGTTAATGAATCGTATGTTTCGGAGGAGGCTGTCTTTGCTGCTCGGCCTTTCGCTGATCTTCTCCTTGCTGGCTCCTGCGGCGATGCCGTTATACGCCGACACCGTACCGACCGATCAGGGAGGGAGCGGGGCGAATCCTGAGCCCGTCACGTTTGTGGCCGGAGATGGATCCGGAACCGAATTGGAGTTGACCGATATTAATGTCACCGGTGCTTCATTGGAAGGTAAAAGCGATTATTTGGCGCTGTATACCAGCGGCTCCGGGGTCACCAACGCGGTATATGACAAGGAAATCTGGGTGCCGTCGCTGCATGTCGCCGTCGCTGTGGATGCAAACGGAACGGTACAGCAGGTCGTAGGTCCGGATAACGATCCTCCCACTGGATGGGACCCGGATATGCGTCTGCCGGTACCCGAAGGCGGATATGTGGTCTTGACGGGGAAGACGGCAGACTGGGATACGTCCACGTACCAAAAAACGCTGTTCCAGCATTTCCGGAAAGGCGAGCAGGTGAAGCTCATGCGCGGGGAAACTGAGGTCAATGCCGGAGATTTCCTTCCGGATCAGCCAGGACCGGATCCAGATCCTTTGCCTCCGGAGCTGCATCTGATTACGGAGGACGGTAAGCTCGTCGATATCCCTGTCGTGGAGGTTGCGGGCTTTGTGGCTAACCTGGCGGCAGATCAGGATGCCGTCGTAACCGTGGACGGCGAGGAAGCCGAGCTGTCGGCGGAAGGGATGTTCCGGATGAACGTGTATCTGGAGCCTGGGGCCAACCCGATCACCGTAAAGCTGATCATCAATGGGAATGAAATGGCTTCCACGACGATAAACGTGGTTTACGAGCCAGTCGAAAATCAAGATTATATCGAGGTCGAAGCGGCCCCGAAAGATATCACGATCGACATTGAGGGTCCGCGCAAGAAACTGGACTATATCGATAAAGATGTTACCGGCATCCCGAACATCGTAGCTTTGTTTACGAGAGATTTCGGCACGTCCATCACGGTTCCGCAGACGAATGTCGCGGTTCAGGTGGATGCCAACAACCGGGTGCTGCAGGTCATCAACCCTTCCATAAACGGCAAGCCGCCGGTGTGGACGGGGCCGACGGAGCTTGAAATTCCCGAAGGCGGCTACGTGCTGATGGCACAGGACAACAGCTACACCGGCAACAACATCAAGCGTTATTTGGCCGAAAATTTCAAAGCCGGAGACGTTATCAAGCTGCGCAAGAACGGCGAGGTCGTTCAGGTGCGGGATCTGATGAGCGGCAACGGCGCCATTGCCCGGCTTAAGCTCGATAACGCACAGATGTATACCGTGACGGAGGGCAGTACGGTCATATCGGGCAAGATCGAAAACATAGACGACATCAACGCGATCAAGCTGCTCGTGAACGGGACCGAGGTTCCTTTTGGTGCGGACGGCACGTTTACTTACAACTATTCGCTCACCGCCGGCATCAATTATATCGAGGTTATGGTGCAGAAGAACGGGATCGAGCAGGATAAGCAGGAGGTTGCGGTGTTCGCAAGACCGGGCTTTTCGTCTGAGAAAGAAGTCATTCTCTGGGTTGACCAGGCATCGAATGTGCGGAAATTCCAAAGCAGCGAGCAAGTCCGTGAATTCCTGGAGAGAGCCAAGGATACGGGCGTTACTTCCATCGCTTTGGACGTGAAGGGCGTGGAGGGCTTTGTATCGTACAAAAAGAACGACCTGACGGGAAGGCCTTACGTCAGCGAGATCAAGGCGCCGGAGAAGGCCGGAGCAAGCCCGGATCTCGATCTGCTGCAGGAATTCATCGATCACGGCCATGCGCTGGGCTTGAAGATCCATGCGGCGATTAACGTATTTGCTGAGGGCTCGATCGCCCATAACGAATATGCCGTGCTCAACGATCATCTGGACTGGGAGGAGCGCGTCTACTTCGCGGAGAACAACGGGGAGATCAAGCGTCTTCGGGAAAGCAACAAGCAGGGGCTCGTCGCTTTTGTCAATCCGGCCAATGACGAGGTTCGCGATTATCAGCTGAAGACGTTTGAGGAAATCATCAAAAACTATGACGTGGACGGCATCGTTCATGACCGCAGCCGTTACGATAACGAGGGGGCGGATTTCAGCGAGGAAACTCGCGTGAAATTCGAGCAGTTTCTCCAGGCCCAAAACAAGCAGTTGACCAATTGGCCGAACGATATTTTTTACTATGAGAACAATGTGCGGGTATATGGTCCGCTGATTCAAGAATGGTGGGAATTCCGCTCCGGGACGATTCAAAGCTTTTTCCGGGAGGTAAAAGAGCTGGCGGATTCCTATGAGGCTACCAAGGGCAAGACGATCCAGGTGTCCTCTTACGTCGGCTCCTGGTATGAGACCTATTACTTAAACGGCGTGAACTGGGGCAGCAAAAACTTCAGGTACCATCCAGCGCTCGGCATGCCGGACGAATCGGTGTATACGCCGGATTATTATGAGACGGGATACATTGAGTATTTGGATTTTCTCATGATCGGGGCTTATCAAACGACTAGTCAGGAGATTCAGAAGTACATTACGCTCGGTAACATCGTGACGAACGGGGAGATTCCGCTGTATGCAGGGATCGCAATGAACAACGTGCAGGCCCCGGCGGTGCAGCGGGAAGTGTTCCAAGCCGGATTGAAAAATACGAACGGCCTGATGCTGTTCGACGCCTCCCAGGTCAACTGGCCGATCGCCAAGGCAGCGCTTCAGGACCGGGAATGGGTGAAGGACTACCAGCTCGGGATGAGCTTGCCGAATAGCCCGGATACGTTCCTGGAAGGCAATTATTATAATGTCAACCGCATCGAAGGGAACATCAACGTCATGACGGAGGCCTTCGGCTACTCCACGGGCACCAACCGCTTTGGCGTCGAGGTCGTTGTCGATAACACCGGTCAGGTTACGAAAGTCGTAAACCGCAATCAGGCCATCAAATGGAGCTGGGGATCACCGGAGGAGAATAACAGCGTCATCCCTCAGGGCGGCTTCGTCATTTCCACGCTGGACCCGTCCGGCACGAGAACGCTGCGTCAGCTCGTGGCGAACGCCTACAATACGGGCGATCAGGTGCGTTCCGCGGTATTAAGCGAACTGATGGATGATGAGGGGAAAGAGACGCGGGACAGCCAGCTTCAGCTCGAGGGGCAGGTTGAAGTTCTTGGACCCGGCAAGGCTACCGTAAACGTAAACGGCGGCGAAGCGTCGGTGGCCACGAACGGAAAATTTACGGCTGCAGTTCCGCTGGCAACCGGCGTCAACTCGGTTACGGTCGACGTGTACGTTGACAACTATAAAACCAATAGCAAAACATTCGAGGTGATTCGGACGTCAACAGGAGACGGGGGCTCGAACCCTGGCAACCCTGGAAATCCGGGAGGCGGATCCGGTGGTGAGCCTCCGATCCCGCCTAAGCCGGAAGAGCCTCGCCTAAACATTAAGAAAGAGACGGGCGCGGATGGACGGACCGTGGTGACAGCCGATGCGAATGAGAAGCGGATGCTGGCGGATATCGAACAGCTGCGCAAGCAGCCAGCACCGTCTCGTGTGCTTGGATATGCATTCGACGAAGCGGCGGATTCCATCGTGCTAAACTTGCCGGCTAAAGGCATAAGCACAGCTGCAGCAGAGCTGCAAGGCGGCTCTATCACAGTGGAATCGGCCTTCGGCAAGCTGGAGCTTCCAATTCAGGTGCTGCGAGAGATGCTGCAGCAGGGGAATGCCGATACGCTTCAGATTCGGGTCGGCAGCGCCGCGAAAGCGGAAGAAGACGCGATCAGCAAAGCCTTGCGGCAGGGAGCTTCCAAGCTTGGTGCATCCCTTGAGCTATCCTTTGCCTGGAAACAGGGGGATACGCTGAAGCCGATCACCGCTTGGAAGGGTGCACCGGCCAAATTCACCAAGCCGCTGCCGGGAAGTGTCAACGCATCTTCTACATCGGTGCTGAGATGGGATGCGGCTGCCGGTAAATTGTATTTCGTACCGGCGATCATCCGGGCGGCTCAAGCAGAGTTCAGATTCCGGGAAGGCGGCATTTATACGGCGGCCGCATATGAAAAGACGTTTGCGGATGTGAAGGATCATTGGTCCAATGAGGACGTATCGCTGCTTGCCTCCAAGCACGTCATTGAAGGGCTAAGCGAGAACCGGTTCGGTCCGAATGAGCAGGTAACGCGGGCCCAATTTACGGCAATGCTCGTGCGGGCGCTCGGGCTGAAGGAGCAGGCGGGCGACGCCAGCTTCCGGGACGTCGGGGCGGACGCTTGGTATGCTTCAGCTGTAGCGACGGCCGTAGAGCATGGATTGATTGAAGGCTTCAGCAGCGGCGAGTTCAGACCGAATGACCGAATTACGAGGGAGCAGATGAGCGTGCTGCTCGTCCGGGCAATGAAGCTTGCCGGAACCGAACTGGAGGCCGTTGATCCGGGCTCGGTGCTGGAGGGCTTCAAGGACCGGGACAGCATTGCGGGCTGGTCCGAGGAGGCGGTGTCGGCCATCGTGCATTCGGGCATTATGAAAGGTCGCGGGTCCGAACGCTTTGCACCGGATGCCCAGTCTACCCGTGCAGAGGGCGCTGCCGTCTTGGCCAGAATGCTGGAAATGGCAGGTTATATGAACCGCTAATTTTCTTCAGGAGTCTGCGAAGGTGAACGAAAAAAAGGTTGCCTTCGCCAGCTTCTCCATAGTAATGGGTACGAAAGGCAAGCTGGAACAGTAGGACAGTGCAATAGTCCAAGTGGCAGTCTGCGGCAACCCCAGTGCTGATTTAATACGGAGGCGTTGGCTTAGATGCGGCAATTCATGAGATCGAAGCGAATGCATCCGGTAAAGAAAATACACCCCCAGGTTTTGATAACCTGGGGGTGTATTTTTCGTGCCAACGCACAACGAGTGTGCCAACGCAGAACGTGTCAACACACAATGTGCCAACTCGCAAGTGTCAACGCGCAACGAGGCAACGCGCAATGTGCCAACGCACAAAGAGCCAAACGCACAATGGTGTGCCAACACACAACATCCCAAGTACATCGTGTGGTTGCTTCGTGTTACCCTGCGGAGTTACATTCACTGCATGGTACCCGTAACGCGATCTCTGGAACAAACCGTTAAAATTCTCCCTCTCTATCGATAGCGTCACAGGCCGTCACAGTGGTGTACCTGCAGTCTCAGCGCTCTAACCCTGTGGAGATCCGCCTTCGACGGCGAGGGTAATTTCGCCGAGCATGTACTCGGCGAAGCGGACAAGCCCGGCACTTTCGATCACAGAAGCGTCGTTTGCACCAGCGTATTCGCGGAGCGCATGCTCCAGGATGGGGCGGTACTCCGGGGGAAGCGTGTGCAAGCCCCATTCACCGCCTTCCTGTTTGGACGAGACGACGCCCTCTTGGAGGTAGTACAGCACCCGGCACAGATTGAGCGTATAGTACAGCGGAGATTTGTTAATTTCCTGTACGGCTTCGCGAACATCATGGAGGAGCGCTTGTACAACGTATGTCCGGTCGATCGGCCTGAACATCTCGCGAACCGGCGTGCCGTACAAGGTGCGTCCCCGATGGTATATCACCGTGTAATGAGCTGCCAGATCGGGGTCGCCGAATCCGCCGCAGAAGTAATTCTCGTCGGCGATATATTGCTCGCGGTGAAAGTCCGAGTAATGAAATTCAAATGGCGGCGGATAGACGAAGTTCCGGATGCTCGATGCAAGCACGGCGCTCAGCTCAAGCCCCCGCCCGCTCAGAAGATTGTCTTGAAAAGCGATGATTCGTTTGGCCAGCCGCTTCCATTGCTCCTTTGAACATGTTTGATGCACCACGAGCAGCAGGTCCACATCGCTTTTTGCCGGGTTGAAGCAGCCCATGGCCAAGGATCCATGCAAATAAACCCCGGCCAGATTGTCGCCCAGCTCATGGACAAATAATTCGACGGCTTGCTCCAATACGACTGTCATATCCATACGTGATCCCACCTTCGGGTATATAGTTGTATATTATTTTGTGGGATATCCCCCCGTCAATGGAATGAAAGCTTATAAGAATTCTGTGCGCCTTGAATAACTCGGGGCCCGGCAAGCAAGCTCCTCCGGCCGCCTCCGATCCGGCAAACGCTATTCGGAAATTTTACAAACCATTATGGTGGTCATTAAGCTAACGGGTGGAAAAGTTCAACCAATCCTGAATATGTCGGGAACAATTACCCTTGAGATTTCGTTATAAAGGGTAAGAAGTCGAAGGGGGGAAGATGATGAGAGTCGTCATTGTCCTTTTTGTATTTGTACTAATATTTGCAGGCTGCAGTCCAGATGAAACAAGTAAAATCATCACGGATTCCATAACCAAACCAACGATTATTACATTAACCAATCATGAGTTGGATTCCGGGCAGATCATCTATAATCATAACTATGACAACATGGATCGTGGGAATCATGATTTAGAAGGACAGGTTGTGATTGATTTGAAGTATTACAATGATCACTCGATTAGCCGTGGTGATATCGTATACTTCAGGAATCCTGAGACTAAAAAGAATCTTGGTGAGTACAGCATTTCCAGAGTTATCGGGCTGCCCGGCGAAAAAGTAAAGATTGAAAAAGGACAGATCTATATTAACGACAAATTGCTGGATGCTTTTTACGGAAGGGCACATCGACTGGGGGATGATCTCGAAAGTTTGAAAAAAGCTTTAGAGCGCGATAACATAGAAACTCATATACGAAAAAACATTGAAAACAATGTGGAATATTTTCAACAAATGAGCATGGAGGAAATCGAGATCCCCGAAGACCATGTTTATCTTGTAGGAGATGATTGGTCCCGCAGTAATGATAGCAGATTGTTCGGGCCATTACCCACAGACAAAATTGAGGGGAAAGTGGCGGGGGTAGTCGGCAGCCCGTAAGCAAAGAGAAACGTTAATCCATGAAAAAAGCGGCAGACTAAGACTCTACGTCGTATCTTAGTTTGCCGTTTTTGTTTACGCTGAAAACTCCACATCAACTCAATTCGCATTCAAAGGACTAAACAACCAGTCGCCGGTTCATAACCGGCAACTGTCTATTCAAATCTGTGCAGCTTGGATTCCTGTATTTTCACTACAGAATACCTTATACCGGGCGCAGCGCCGGCCATTTCAGCTCGATTCCTTCACTCGTGAGCCTTTGCTGGAAGTCGGCCAGCGTTTCCTCGTTGTTGCGTACGTTCGTAGGGAGGATGCCGTGATCCAGGCAATAGCTGACGCAGTAGCCGGCAGCTTCGCCGATGTTCCATTCCACAGGATGAAGGCGGTAGCACCCGTTCGTGATGTGGGTGACGCCGATGTTCTTGCTGGCGGCTAGCACATTGGTTACCCGTTTCGGGATCAGGCTGCCGAGCGGAATTTGAAACGGTAAGGACGAGATGTCGATATACGGGCGATTGCCCGTGCTTGGATGAAGGTCAATCCGGTAGCAGCCGATGCCAATGGAATCATAGAACTCTTCCGCCGTTCCGCTTGGCCTGGAATCGGTGGCCACATGCTGCTCCAGGACGGTAAATTCAGCCTGAATGCGTCTGGATTCCCGGATATACGGATACATCGCCATGCCATCCTCCGTTCCGACAACATCCGGACGTAGACGCAGCCCGGGATAGCCTTGACCTCCGTCCGGACGCGGTGCCTCCGTCTGAAGCCAGTACAGAAGGGACAGACTCAGCTGCTTTGCTTCGTTCAGATGGCGCGCAGCCTCTTCTTCGGGAACATCGATAATGGAACCAAGCCAGTAGTCATTCTGCGGCCAGTTGACAAGCGATACCGAGGTGTCGAAGGTTCCTTCCGCAAAGTGCCTCGGATCCAGGATCTGACGGTATTGATACAGCGGGAACTTGCCGTGGCCAGGAAATATTTCATAATCGAACGGCTCGTTCGTGGAGGGCTTTACTGCCGTCAGGCTGAGCAGGCGGTCCGGCCAGAAATCCGGCTTGTACTGGCGCCAGAAATCATACATTTGCGGTTTATCGATCGTGTGGTCTTCACCCTCCAAGTAATCCACGGCAAAGCAATAGGTGAAGCCTTGCATATCCTGCGGCAGCGGTTCTCCGCTCACCGCATGGGGCTCGCCGGTTTGCTCCACGGATTCGGCTCCGGTCACATACTCGATTCCGGCTAGCGGAAGCAGGTCCCCGAGCTCTGTTGCATCGATGAAATAAGGGGCTTGAAGGATGATGCGATCTCCGGTCTCAAGCAGCTTGACCGTTACGCTCTTCACCTGGTCGCCGTCAACCTCCGCCTGTTCGACTACCGATTTGTACAGAATCTTTATTTTGCCGCTGTGAACGTAAGGCGCCAGCATTTGGTGCAGCACGGCCAGGGCGGTCCGGGGTTCGTGGCACAGCCGGCTGACGATGCCGCTGCCCGGATTGAGATTCACCGTTGCCCTTGCCTTGGGGGTCATAGGGAAATGATCCCGGTAGTACTGCCGGACACCCTCACGAAACTGTCTATAGCTTCGGGTGCATCCGAATGACTCGATCCACGGATGTTCGTCCGGGGGGACGGCCTGGCTAGTCAGCTGCCCGCCGATCCAAGTGGTTTCCTCGGTCATGATGACGGTTTTTCCGGATTTGGCAGCGGCGAGGGCGGCGGCTGTACCGCCTGTTCCGCCCCCGAGAATAACGATATCGGCCTGCATTTCTCGGTTCATGGCATAGATCTCCTTTGGTTGGATGGACATCGTCCAGCTTTTAAAGAATACTATTTTCATTGTAGAAGCACAGGCGGCTGAAAAGTACCGGACGGAGGTGACCTTTTTTGGTAATCTGATGTGTTTTTAGGAATAATCATTAGATTTGGGCTCCGCGGCACAGGGGTTCATTTGAGTGTCAGGACATGGGCTTATCCAGGGATTGTATGCGGAATGCACGAATCTCTACTATGATATGGATATCGAAATAATTAGAATATCGATGATAACGATATCGAGATTTTCCCCCGAGAAACCATACAGGGAAGGGAATAACGGTTTGCGACGGAGGGATACGGTGAGTGAATATGTCAGGGGAGGGCAAGAGCATGAGGATATTGCCGGAACAAGAGAAGCAGCGCCTGATTACGGTAGCGCTCGATGGAAGCGGGGATTATCGCAGCATTCAGGAAGCGGTGGACCATGCGCCGGGCGGAACGGCTGAGCAACGAACCGTCATCCATATCCGCGATGGCGTATATAACGAGAAGCTCCATATTGAGAAGCCCTTTCTTCATCTCGTTGGGGAAAGTGCCGAAGGAACCATCATTGCATATGACGACTACGCCAGAAAAACGTTCCCCGACGGCAGTCCGTACCATACTTTTAACTCTTACACCGCTTTGTTTGGTGCGGACGATTTGACGGTCGAGAACCTGACGATAAGAAATGATGCCGGCCGGGGGGAGCTTGTCGGACAGGCGCTGGCCGCCTATGTGGACGGCGACCGCATCTGCTTCCGAAATTGCCGCTTTATCGGGCATCAGGATACGCTGTTCACCGGTCCGCTGCCGGATAAACCGCTGAAGCGGGGCAGCTTTGGGGGACCGCGAGACGGCCTGCATAAGGTAGCCGGACGCCAGTGGTACGACAGCTGTTATATCGAGGGGGATGTCGATTTTATCTTCGGTTCGGCGACAGCCGTGTTTACGGACTGCGAAATCTTCTCCCGAAACCGTCTGACCGCGGAAAACCTTCCTCATGTAGAGCGGCATCGGGAGATTAACGGCTGGATTACGGCCGCGTCCACGCCGGAAAGCAGCCCGTACGGCTATGTGTTTGTCCGCTGCAGGCTGACGGGCGATGCGCCCGAGGGCTCCGTGTATTTAGGCCGGCCATGGCGTAACCACGCAAAGGTGGCATGGATCGATTGCTGGATGGGAGCGCATATTCGAGCCGAAGGCTGGGACAACTGGGACAAGCCGGAGAGCGAAGCAACCGTGACCTATGTGGAATACCGTTGCGCCGGTCCCGGAGCAGATCGGCAGCACCGGGTATCCTGGTCCGGCACGCTGACGGATGAACAAGCCGATCAATATTCGCTTGGCTGCATCTTCGAAGGGGAGGTTCCTTGGAGTCCGTTTTCAGGCTCGTAAGACCGGGATCGAAGGGAAGAAGCTGGAATAAAGAAGCAGGGATGGAGCAGCCCGAAGGCCGTTCCGTTCATCCCTCCATTCCTTTGTATTTGGCCCGGTATTGACCTGGTGTCATCCCTTCCAGCTTGCGGAAGGAGCGGATAAAGTTCTGCGAATTGTTGTAGCTGAGCTTTTCAGCGATGTCCTTGATCGGCATGTCGGTCTCCACCAGCCATTTCTTGGACATCTTGAACCGGTACTGCGACAGATATTCGCTAAACGACATATTCGTTTCTTTCTTGAACACGCTGCTTAAGTAAAAATTGTTGTAATGCAAGCGGGAGGCGCATTCCTCCAGCGTAATGTTGCGGTCGAATTCATTGCGGATGATCTCGATGATCTGCTCGGACAGATTTTGATACTGGGAATCTTGGCGGTCCCGGAACACCTTCACCATCGGGCGAATGACGCGGGTTTTGAACCAGCCTTCGATTTCCGGACCGGTATACAGTGCCAGCAGCTCCTCAACCAGGGAGCTGTTACCAAAGTCGGGCTGCTCCAGCACGATGCCGTTCTCCTGCATTACGATCATCAGGTCATTCAGCAGGCGGATCAATGAGATCTGATACTCATGCGGCGTGCGGTCCTTCTGAAATACCTCGGCGAGCCACTGTTTGAGGAGCTCAAGCGCACGCTCTTCCTCCGCCAGCTTGATCGCGTCGATCAGCTCGTTCTCCACCTGCATCGGATAGAAGTAGACCCGGGTATGCTTGCCTGAATTCACGCTGAAATAAGGGATGATGACGCCGGTACCGAGCTTGATCCGGTGCTTTAAGGCTTCCATTCCTTCCTGGTAAGCGCGGGACGTCTTCGTCAACGACTTATACGGAAGGCTGATGCCGATGCTGACCTCCAGATCGAGGAAGCTGCGGGTCGTCCTCTGAATCTCCTCCGACAGCTTATAGATATAATCGTTGAATTCCTCCAGCGGGATTCCGCCCCGCCCGATCAGCGTGACCTGGGTCTGGTCAATAATGACAGGCGGAAACCGAAACATCGATGGAATCATCTCTTCCATCATGTTATTGATGGCAAACAGAAGCAGATCCGAATCCTTGCGTTCGTACCGGGTATCGTCGAGCGTATCGATCTGGAGCGTGAAGACCGCGAGATGCTCCCACTGCGCCACCTGCTCCTGGAAGCCGAACAGCGCGATCTGCTCCTCTGCTTCAGGCGGGCTGATTCTGCCGAGAAACAGCTTGTGCAGAAAGAAGGTTCGCACCTGCCGGCTGTTCTGGCGCAGCTCGTTCCGAAGCTGGGTGTTCGAATTGAACATATCCCGGATATGCTCATCGATAATTTGCAGCTCGTTCTTTTTATTAGCCTGTAGATCCGGGAGGCGCTCGGCGATGCCCTGCAGGATGCGGCGGATCGGCGAGTATACTCTGCGGGAACCGAGCCACACCAGCAGAATGCTGAGCCCGATCATCAGCAGGCAAATATACAGCGTGAACCAGCCGATGGAGCGGGATTCCTTGGTCACCGCCGACATTTCGGTAAAAGAAGCGTACAGCCAGCCGTTGAAATCCGATTTCACATAGGTAACGGAGATCGGCTTGTTATCAATTCGGGTCTCGAATTGCCCGCTTTTGCTGTCGAAGCGATCAAGCTCATCCTTGTTATATCCGGTCTCGGTCAAGGATTGGCCGACCTTTCCCTGATCGGGATGCACGACGATTCGGTAGTTGTGATCAAGCACCATGACCTCTCTGGAAGGAGAGGGGCTGTCCATCATAGCGGCAAGACTGCAACTCGGGATTGTGGCTAGGGCGATTCCCCGGGCGGACGAGGTAGACATGGGCATTTTTTTGACGAGAGCAATCGTGTACGGGCAGGCATAGCTGAGGGTATCGCTTGAGCCGAGCGATTCGGTGTCCAGCATGACCCAGTTGGAGCTGCCCTGCATATCCATGAGAGACAGCAGCGTATCTTTGGAAGCGTATTCATTAAATTCGTACATTCCCCGGTTATTGATCAGCCAGTTCGTGGTCGTATTAGCCAGGATGACATCGGTGACTCTCGTCTCCGGGGATTGGAGGAGGCTGAGCTCTTCCTTTAGCTTGTTATACAGCTGAAAGTCGTAATAGGACAGGGGACGGTAAAGGGCACCCTGCAAAATATTGGAGTTGATGACGTAATTCAGGGTATAGTCCACGGTCCTCAGCACCTGTTCCAGATTGCTGTTCGTCTGATTCATGAGCTGGATATTGCTCGTATTGACATGATTCTGTACCGATCCGGACGATTTCATAAACGAGAAGAACCCAAGGGCCAGGAGCGGAATGATACTGATGATGCAGCCGAACAGGACCATTTTAGAATAAAGACTATTTTTTGGATGCAATAGGTACACTCTCCTGTTTAACAAAGTGTATAATCATTGTATGGGTTCTATGGATTGCGTTCAATAATCATTTCCTAGGGAATAATCCTTGCATTTGATATTGGAAGCTTCACGTCTGAATACGACTGCATAAAAGAATCGGATTCGGTAATCTGTCTATAAGGAAGTCGGGAAACGGAGGTTGTCGTGCTGTGAGTATCCGTACCAAGCGTTATGTTTTGCTTCCCCTGATCATGCTGGCACTGATGGCTGCCTGCGTCGGCATATCAAGGGTTTGGACAAGCGGGTCGACCAATGCTTCGGAGAACCAGCAGCCCCATATTTCGATTATGGCCAATCTGCATACGGCTGAAGTTCCATCGGATACGATCGAGAAGATCATCGAGGAGAAGACGGGGACGCAGCTGAGCATTCAATGGGTACCGGACGGCAGCTATGATGAAAAAGTGTATGCCTCGATTGCGACAGGGACATTGCCGAAGGTGCTGTATTTGAAGAATGCGGCCTCTTTGTCCTATTTTAAGGATGAGATCCGCAGCGGTTTGTTTTGGGAGATTGGGCCTTATCTGGACAGCTATCCGAATTTGAGCGCATTGAAGCCGGAGGTGCTCAAGAACACATCGATTGACGGCAAATTATACAGCCTCTATCAAGAACGCGCACTGTCAAGGCAGGGGATCATTTATCGGAAGGACTGGGCGGACCGACTGGGGCTCTCCGCGCCGGATTCACTGGAAGAGCTGTACGAGATGTTGAAAAGGTTTACATTTGACGACCCGGACGGCAACGGGCTCGATGATACGATCGGGCTCACGGACCGCAATGACCTGATTTACGGTGCATTCAAGACCATCAGCTCTTATTTTGGAACGCCGAACAATTGGGGCTGGTATCAGGATTCCCTGCAGCCTGAATTCCGTTTCCCGAAATATATGGAGACGATGAAGTTTTTCCGTAAGCTGCATAAAGAGGGGCTGATCAATCGCGATTTTCCGATAACGAGCAAGAAGGACCAGCAGGAGCTCTTCATTACCGGTAAGGCGGGCGTGTATGTAGGGGCGATGAGCGACGTGCTGTCTCTGGAAGCGAAGCTGAAGGCCAATGACCCGGACGCGGTGCTGGATGTCCATAACCGGGTGCGGGGGCCGAACGGGTATGGTGTTTGGGCTACGCAGGGATACGGCACGGTTGTCCTGTTTCCCAAGTCCGCGATTCCGACCGAGACGGAAATGAAGGAAGTGCTGGCCTTCTACAATGAATTAATGAGCGCCGAGCTGGCCAATTACATGTATTGGGGAATCGAAGGCGAGCATTATACGGTTAAGGACGGTAAAGCCATGGCCGTGGATTCGTACAATCTAAGGGAAAAGGACGTAAAGCCGTATCAAGCGCTCATGATCGGGGGACCAAGCACCATCGACGGCATGCTTCAACCGGTAACCAGGAACGAGGCTAAAGACAAGGCGGAGCGCCTCATTCTCGACAATGAGAACTTCCTAATCAACGATCCGACCGTTCCGCTCGAATCCGCCCGATATAATGAGATCGGGGTTAGGCTGGAAGAGAACATGCGTGATGCGACCTATCAATTCATTCTTGGGATGATTGATGAGGCGGGGTATGAAGCGCAGGTCGAGCGCTGGCTGGAAGAGGGAGGGGCGCAGATCATCAAGGAGTTTAACGAATCGTACCGGAGCTCGACTTCGCTGTATAACTCGATTCCGCGATATAATCAGGAGAATTAGCGCTAGGGAGAGTAGATTCCCTGGCGTTTTTTTTTGCGTTTTTCTAGTAGGAGCGTCCAGACATGATGTGCAAATGCGGAAGTAATCACTGCTTACCTGTGAGCCCCTTGCATAGCCTTGCTCTTCGGGCATTCGCTCCGTCTCAATCGATGCAGGCGTTGACAGCATAATCATTAGATTTGATGACGATTCTGAAGCACCGTCCCAGCCGTGAGAGCCGCACACCCAATCCCGGGATTATATGCGTACCCGCCATCCCTCCGTTAAGCTGTTCATGCCAGCCCCAATTGAAATTTTAAAAATGGAGGTCAGAATGATGAAAAAGAAACAAGCCAGTACCATACTGGCAATTGTAACCGCTTTATCGGTATTGGCAGGCTGCGGCGGCGGCTCAACAGCAACGGGCAGTCAGAACGGCGAAGCGCCTGCAGGCGGCGAACAAGCGAAGGGTCCGGTATCCATCTCCATCATGGCAAACCTCCACACGCCGGAAGTTCCTTCGGACAAGATTGAAAAAATCATTGAGGAAAAAACGAACACGAACCTGGAGATCCAGTGGGTGCCGGACGGAACGTATGACGAAAAAGTAAATGCTTCTCTGGCGACAGGAACGCTGCCTCAGGTTACCTATCTAAAGAATGCGGCTTCCCTCGTCAATATGCGGGATGCAATCCGGAACGGCCAATTCTGGGAAATCGGACCACTGTTGGACCAATACCCGAATCTCAGCAGGCTGAAACCGGATGTCTTGAAGAATACGGCCGTGGACGGCAAAATATACGCGCTGTACCGCGAGGTTCCGCTCTCCCGGCAGGGCATTATCTACCGCAAGGACTGGGCTGATAAGCTCGGGCTCGGGACACCAACGACGATCGACGAATTTTACAATATGCTGAAGCAGTTCAAAGAGAATGATCCGGACGGCAACGGCAAGGACGATACGATTCCGCTGACGGATCGGAACGACCTCATTTACGGCGCCTTCAAAACGATCAGCTCCTGGTTCGGCACGCCGAACAACTGGGGAGAGAAGGACGGCAAGCTCGCACCTGAATTCATGTTTCCGGAGTATATGGAAACGATGAAATTTTTCAAGAAGCTTCATCAGGAAGGATTGATCAATCAGGACTTCCCGGTGACGAGCAAGACGGACCAGCAGAATCTGCTGATTACCGGCAAGGCCGGGGTATACATCGGTGCGATGGGCGATGTATCCAGCCTGCATCCGAAAGTGGTGGAGGTTAATCCGAATGCCGAGCTGGACGTGCAGAACAAGATCGAGGGCGGTCCTAACGGCTTCGGCATCTGGTCCGTTCCGGGATACGGCTCCGTTATCCTCTTCCCGAAAACCGCGATTAAATCCGAAGAGGAGCTGAAAGACGTGCTTGCATTCATGGATCAGCTGATGAGCACGGAGCTCGGAAATCTCATCTATTGGGGCATAGAGGGCGAGCATCATAAGATCGAAGACGGCAAGGTCATTCCTTCGGAGGACACGAAGCTGACCGACCGTGAAGTCAAGCCTTACCAGGCGATGCAGGTTGGAGGACCGTTAACGGTTGAAGGCTTCCTGGAAGCGAAGCACATCCTCCCGGTCAAGGCGAAATCGGAGGAATTGATCGTTGAGAATAACGATTACTTGATCGAGGATCCGTCAGCTGCGCTGGATTCCAAAACGTTTAATGAGAAGGGCGTGCAGCTGCAGGAGATGATTAAAGACGGAACTTACCAATTCATGCTGGGTGATATTGATGAAGCGGGCTTCCAGGCCGTTATCGATAATTGGCTAAAGAGCGGCGGACAGCAAATTATCGACGAATATAACGCATCGTATGAAGCATCCAAATAACGAAACATGCCACCATCCCGGAAGCAGGGAGACTGCAGATGATGCAGTCTCCCGTTAAACCGGGGACAGAAAGGAAGTCGAAGTCATGAGCGAAACCGCCGTGCAGGCCGGAATGGGCAAAGGCGCCAAGACGAAGCCGGATTCCGGACGAATGAGAAGGATATGGAAGAACCGGGCGATCTATCTCATGATTGTTCCCGGATTTTTATACTTTTTGATCTTCAAGTATATTCCGATGTCGGGATTGATTATCGCATTTCAGGATTATCAGGCCTATCTCGGCGTGATGGACAGCCCGTGGGTCGGGCTCAAGCATTTCGAGCGGCTGTTTACCGAGCCGATGTTCTTTACGATTTTGCGCAATACGTTACTGCTGTTTTTTATGAACCTGCTGTTCTATTTCCCGGTGCCGATCATTCTTGCCCTCATGCTGAATGAAGTGCGGCGCGAGGTGTTTAAACGGTTTATCCAAACCTTGGTCTACATTCCCCATTTCATGTCCTGGGTCATTATCGTATCCATATCGTTCGTTATGCTGTCCATGGACCGCGGGATCATTAACGAGCTGCTGGTCATGGCCGGCTTCGACAAAATTAACTTCTTGATGAGCAGCGATTGGTTCAGGCCGATGTATATCGTCCAGGTGATATGGCGGGAGGCCGGATGGGGGACGATCATCTATCTGGCTGCCATGGCCGCGATCGATCCCGGATTGTACGAGGCTTCCCGGATAGACGGTGCCAGCCGTTTCCGGCAAATGTGGCATATTACGCTCCCTTCGATCCGCAGCGTGATCGTCGTCCTGCTGATCCTGAAAATCGGGGACGTACTGGAGCTTGGGTTCGAACATATCTATCTCCTCCTGAACTCGATGAATCGGGATGTGGCGGAGATATTCGATACGTATGTGTATACGGCCGGTCTTAAGCAGGGACAATTCAGCTTCAGCACGGCGGTCGGATTTTTTAAATCGCTGATCGGCCTGATCCTGGTCATGCTGGCGAATTGGCTGGCCAAAAAGGCCGGAGAAGAAGGAATCTACTAATACGAGAAAGGTTGATCGCTATGGTCCAAGATAAAACGATCTCGAGCCGTATCTTCGATTTCGTCAACTATACGCTGCTGCTGATCATCGGGCTGGTTACGATTTTGCCTTTCCTTCACGTCATCGCCGGTTCGTTCACGACGGTGACGGAGCTGGCGCAGAAGCAGTTCGTCCTTTTTCCAACCGTATGGTCGCTTGATGCCTACAAATATATTTTTTCAACCAATACGGTCTTCAAATCGCTTGGCGTATCCGTGGGCGTCACATTCTTCGGCACGCTGTTCAGCATGCTGCTGACCTGCCTCATGGCTTACGGTTTATCCCGCAAGGATCTGGACGGCCGCAACTTCATCATGTTCATGGTGCTGTTCACGATGCTGTTCAGCGGCGGCATGATTCCGACGTTTCTTGTCGTTAAGGAGATGGGGTTGATCGATTCGTATGCCGCGCTGATCGTTCCGTCCGCCATCAATGCCTTTAACTTGATCATTATGCGGAATTTCTTTCAAAATTTGCCGGAGGGGCTGGAGGAATCCGCGAAGATTGACGGGGCGGGCGATTGGGGGATTCTGTTCCGGATCGTCATTCCTTTGTCGATGCCGGCCATTGCAACCATCTCGTTGTTTTATGCCGTTACGTATTGGAATACGTATATGCAGGCGATTTTGTATTTAAACGATGCGGCCAAATGGCCGGTGCAGGTCATCCTGCGGCAAATCGTCATCCTGGCCAGCGGCTTGGCCGCGGACACCTCCGGCATGGAGGACATCGTTCGTCCGCCGGAGCAAACGGTGAAGATGGCGGTCATCGTTGTGGCAACGCTGCCGATTTTATGCGTATATCCGTTCCTGCAGAAGCATTTTGCCAAAGGGGCGCTGCTTGGTTCCATCAAGGGATAAGAAGAGGTGTAGAAGCATGACGCATGCAGAAGCAGAATCACGCGGTGAGACGTATGGCCTTAACAGGCCGGCCCGTTCGGAGCTGGACGATGCATCCGGTCAGGATGCCGCGCTCCAGGACTCTGTACCCCAAGCTCCCGTTCACGAGGATGCCGTGCTCCAGGACTCGGATGCCGGGCTTTATGCTCCGATCATCGCGGGCAACTATGCCGACCCGTCGATCATCCGGGTCGGCGATGATTACTATATGACCCATTCATCATATAAGCTGACGCCGGGGCTCATCATCTGGCACTCGCGGGATCTGCGGAATTGGCGCCGCGTCGGTGCGGCCCTCACCCGGTATGCGGGGGATGTATGGGCGCCGGATTTCGTGATGCATAACGATAGATTCTATATCTATTATCCTGCAGGCGGAACCAATTGGGTCGTTACCGCCTCTAACCCGGCCGGGCCTTGGAGCGAGCCGGCATGCCTCGGGATTCGAGGGATCGATCCCGGACATACGGTGGGACCTGACGGCAAAAGGTATTTGCACATGTCCGGCGGAGCGTTCGCGGCATTGTCGGACGACGGGCTGTCGGTCATCGGCGAGGTCAAGCAAGTGTATGACGGCTGGAGGTATCCGCAGGATTGGGTTGTGGAGGCCTATAGTCTGGAGGGGCCGAAGGTGACCTATCATAACGGCTATTATTACTTGACGGTAGCGGTTGGCGGAACGGCAGGTCCGCCGACCAGCCACATGGCCGTTTCGTCGAGATCGAGAACGCCATGGGGACCATGGGAGCATTCCCCCTATAATCCGATTATCCGCACGTGGTCGAAGGAAGAGCCGTGGTGGTCCAAGGGGCACGCCTCTTTGATTGATACGCCGGACGGCGAATGGTGGATGGTCTATCATGCGTACAGGAACGGCTACCATACGCTGGGCCGCCAGACCCTGCTGGAGCGCGTCGAATGGTCCGCTGACGGCTGGTTTCGAGTGGCTGGCAGGGGCAGGGGCGTCAACTCGCCGCCGCAAGAGGTGCTTCTCGATTCGCTGAACGAGGCGGAGCTCGGGCTGCACTGGCAGTGCGAGGGTTGCGCGCCATCGTCCAGATTTCGCACCGGACCTAATGGCCTGACGGCAGAAGGAACGGCTGAGGGAGCGGAACGGTCGCCGCTCTTCTTCATGCCGGGACATGAGCGGTATACGGCTCAGGTGGAAATTGCCGTGGAAGGGGATGCCGAGGGCCGGCTGCTGCTATATTACAACGACTCGGCCTATCTGGGCATCGGGATCAGCGCCAAGGGGGTTCGGCATTTCCGGTCGTTCAAGAGCTATGCGGCCATCCCGACCGGAGGAGGACGTGCATTTCTGCGCATCGTCAATGACGAGCATATCGTGTCTTTCTACTTTAGCTCTGATGGTGCGGAATGGTTCCGATACGACAAGACGGTAGAAGTGTCGGGCATGCATCATAATACGCTCGGCGGCTTCCAAAGCCTGCGCATCGGGCTGGATGTCGCCGGGGCCGGCAAGGCAATCTTTCGAAACTTTTCGTATGAAGCAGAAGCATGGACAGCCGGACAATGAGGGGAGGAGGTGGCGGCATGCAGCGGTTACAGGACATTTTAGAGAGCGGGGACGGGCTCTTCGAAGGCTTCTTCGAATGGCTTGAGGGACAATATGATCCCGAGTCGGGCGGCTTCTATTATGCTCGGAGCTCCCGGAACTCGCCCCGGCTCACCCCGGATATCGAATCGACGGCTCAAGCGCTGGGCATTATCGAGCGCTGCGGCCTTGCAGCGGGTCTGACAGAGGAAGTGAAGGGGCGCATGATCCGCTTCTTTCAGTCGAAGCAGGATCCCGTTACGGGCTATTTCTATGATGCGAATCCGGATATGAGACGAGATGAGGTTATGGTGGGACGTGCACTCGGCTACAGCGCCGGTTCCCTCCGGAAGCTCGGGGCAGCCCCGTTATATCCGCTGCCGGGAGCCGGGGGCTCCGAAGAGGCGGCACCGGATTATTGCCGCAGCCCTGCGGCATATCACGATTGGCTGCGCTCAATCAGTCTGGTGAACAGCTGGCGCGGATGCGACAGGCTGTGCAACTCGGCGCCATACCTGCTGCAAATGCCTATGGAGAAGCGGGAGACGTATCTCCAAGTGGCGTTATCCTATTTTGCCGAAATTCAGGATCCGGACACAGGCTTATGGGGCGAAGGCGCCCCCTATGTCCGCATATCCGGTACGTTTAAGCTGCTGACGTTTTATAACCGGTTTGGGATCCCGCTGCCGCGCGTCCCCGAAATTTACCGCTCGCTTCTGCAAATCCTGAGAACCGAGAGGGCGGAGGATATGTGCTATATCCGGAATCCGATCAGTCTTCTGTCATCGATGAACATGGATATTGCTGAGGATGAAATGGTCGAAATCGCGGAAATTACGCTGTGGAATATGGCGAGGCTCAAGCGTGCGGACGGCGGCTTCTCTCGAGAGCTGCATCGCTCGCCGCCGGCGCCGAACGTCGCCCAGGTCAAGCCGGGGGAGAGCTATCCGGACATGCCGCCTCCGGTCCCTCTCGGCCGGGGGGAGGTCGAAGGAGACATGAATGCGGGAACCCAGGCCATCCTGATCCGCTACACGCTCCGGGAGCTAAGCGGGCTTCCTGCCTCAGGGCTTCAGGCCGCGAAATTCAGTCCCCGACTCCGTCAAATTGCCGCGGATGAATAGGACTCTGCAGCAGGGGAGCGCTCGGCGAGACAGCGAAAGAAGACGTCTTTCGAGCGAAGCGGGCGTTACTCTATTCAATCACGGCATTTATCAATTCGGCAATGCCCTTGCCGCGATTCTCGTCAACCTGTATTTGTGGCGGCTCACGAATGATCTATGGGTAAACGGCATGTTTAATCTGATTACGCTCGCTGCCGCCCCGGCAGCTTCCGTATTTATTGGCAAGCTGGCCAAGCTGAAAGATCGGCTGCTGGCATACCGGCTCGGAATCGGCTTGACGGCCTTGTTCTATCTTGGCATTCTGATCGCCGGCGAACGGATGGCGGATTATTATGTCGGGTTTGCCCTTCTGAAAGGCATATCGACTGCGTTTTACTGGCTGGGCCATTTTACGCTGATCAATGATGTAACCGATCATGACAACCGCCACCGCTACCTCGGGGTCAACCTGACCATTACCAACCTGTCCATGCTCGCTGGTCCTGCCGCAGCAGGCACGCTGGTGGAATGGTCCGGGGGAATGCAGGGGTACACCTACGTGTATTTGCTTGCATTCGCTATGTTTGTCTATGCATCGCTAAACACCCTTAGAATGAAGAAGCAAGCGACCCATCATAAAGCCTATTACCTCAAATACGCCTTCAGGATGATGCGCAAATATCCGGCTTTCGGCCGGTCACTGGCGGGCTGGTTTCTGTTCGGCCTTCCGCAGGGCATTCTTGGCTATATTCCGGCGATTCTGCTGTTTCAAGCCGTTCCTAGAGAATCCTTCGTCAACTATTTGAACGTGGCTTTTCTGGGGGTGACGATGCTGTCCGGTCTGGTGCTCGCCAGATGGGGCAGGGCCGAGTGGAACGATTTATACCTGGCCGCAGCTGCGATCGGGTTCATCGCAGGCGTCATCCCCTTGTTCTTGGGCGTGCAGCTGTGGACGGTCATCTTATTCATGGCGGTGTTCTCGCTCGTAAAGCCGCTGCAAAACAACGCCTATACCTCGCATTATTACAAGCTAAGCGGAGAGCTCCCGCTGAAGGAGCATTTTAAGGTGGAGTCGGTGGTGCTGCGTGAAATATTCACCAACGCCGGACGCGGAACCGGAGTCGCCATATACATGCTGATTCCCGGTTCCCTGACGGACAGCCCGATTGCCTGGATGCTGATGGCTATCGCGCTGCTGCAGCTTCTCATCGGCTGGCTTGCGTCGCCGGTATTTCCAGCGATGCGGATCACCCTATCCGGCCAGCGCAATCGAGATCTGTGACGGGCAAGGCGATGGATGTTGAAGTGTTCGGTTTTCAGAGGGGGATTGGGGGTGCAGCGGCTGCGGGGCAGTGAGGGGATATAAGGGCAGGAGACTGGCAAGAGGAGAGGCCTTAGGAGCGGACGTTCGAGATGGGATCCGATCCGGAAAAATTGGTTTTCTTCATAGGAATTCAGGCTTTCCCCGCCGAAGTAGGTACGATGCTGCATGCAGTGAAATGAGCGGTCCGAAACGGCGAGCGTTCGATAACAGGAAGACGTGATGGCGGATAAATGTTGTGCAGTCTAGTGTTGTTTATGGTGACAAGGCTGCTCATCTCCTGAGCGCATTGAAATTGTATCCATCACGACCCGAAAGGAGGAATGATCCATGGCAGTCATCGGCAGCTGGGAGCAGGCCGAGCCCGGCGTGAAACGGAAAGTGTTTCAGCCCGGGAAGGAGCTGATGATGATGGAGGTTCATTTTGAGAAGGGAGCCGAAGGAGCCCTGCACAGCCATCCGCATGAGCAGATGAGCTATTGTCTGAAAGGACGGATGGAATTTCGCATCGGCGGGGAGTCTTTCATCATCAGTCAGGGAGAGACCATCGTTATTCCAGGCGGCGTCGAGCATGGCGTTATCGCGCTGGAGCCGTCGGCGCTGCTAGACGCGTTCACCCCGCTGCGAACCGATCTTCTCGGGAAATCAACAGCTCCTCGGGTGTGAAGTCGGTCCAAGCATTGCATGCATGCAGTTAAAACGATTTGCATACCAAACATGGAAGGCTGAAAGGGGACATCCATCATGAAGCTGTGGGAAGAGGAAACACCGGGTTACGAGTCGGCAGAGGAACGGTTTGAACCTTATATGAAGCCATACTTGCTGGAAAGGAATAATCCTGGAGGAGCCGTGATTGTCCTGCCGGGCGGAGGCTATCAGGGACGGGCCGATCATGAAGGGGAGCCTGTCGCTTTGTGGCTGAATTCGATCGGCTTATCCGCTTTTGTCGTTCAATACCGGGTTGCTCCATACCGGCATCCATATCCGCTGCTCGATGCACAGCGGGCGATCCGGCTGGTGAGGCACCATGCCCAGGAGTGGAGCATCGACCCGGAACGGATTGGAATTTTGGGGTTTTCTGCTGGAGGGCATCTGGCGGCTTGGGCGAGCAATGACCACGATTCCGGAGATCCGGAGGCCCTGGATCCCGTTGAGCGGCAGAGCAGCCGTCCAAATGCGTCCATCCTGTGCTACCCGGTTATTTCGTTTAACGAGTTTAGCCATGAGGGCTCCGTACATAACCTGCTGGGCGAGCATCCGTCCGAAGCGATGAGACGAACCCTGTCCATGCAGCACGCAGTGAAGCCGGGAACACCCCCTGCATTTCTGTGGCATACGTCGGATGACGGTGCGGTCCCGGTGGAGAACAGCCTGTTGTATGCCGGGGCCCTAAGCAAGCATCAAATTCCGTTTGAGCTGCACGTTTTCCCTCACGGTCGCCATGGCCTCGGATTAGCCGAGGAGGAGCCGGATGCTTCGCGCTGGACGGAGCTGTGCGAGGGTTGGCTGCGCAGCATCGGATTCATGGCGCAAGCGGCGATTATGGGAAGGTAAGGCGGCTAAGGGCTTATTTGCTAGGTTATCTTCTTGGCCAACTGCAGGACTTTTATCCAATAAAAAGCTCACCCGATCGCTTGGTTCGGGTGAGCTTTTGAATATACGCCCAGCATGGGCGTCATCTTTTGGGGAAAAGTCCCGAGAGGGGCGCGAGCGCCCACCGTTAGCCAAGGGCAAGGCTGCCCATCGCGAGGTGGCGCGGCCCCGTATGGACGGTGGTGTGAGAGAACGGGGGTTAGCAACCCTCCTACTCGATTGTTCTATAAGGAAGCAATTCATAACACAGCTGCCGAATAGTAATTGAGAATGATTATCACCCCGATTATAATAGGATAAAACAACGTTACCGTCAGAAGGGGTGGCCGTCAGCATGGAAGACATGCAATATTCGCTGTTTGGAGTACGCTATATTAAGCTTGGTCATACCGAAGAGGCTGCCGGCGGATTCATGGAAACACATAGCATGCTTTTGG
The DNA here is from genome assembly GCF_038597315.1 of Paenibacillus sp. FSL M8-0142. Taxonomy (NCBI): domain Bacteria; kingdom Bacillati; phylum Bacillota; class Bacilli; order Caryophanales; family Paenibacillaceae; genus Paenibacillus; species Paenibacillus sp. FSL M8-0142. The sequence goes on along the minus strand of NZ_CP152008.1, from coordinate 4,678,244 downwards.
TAAGCAAAGGTTCAGGTGATTTGTATTTGAATGGAGTCAGGCATCGATTGAAAGCGAAGGCGGTCTGTTATTGTCCGCCGGGGACGATTGGCGATATACGCCGGACACCAAACTCGCCGGTTCCGCTCGAGCTTTATGAATTGCAATTCGATGTATGGGAGTCCAAGGATAGGACAACAAGTCGCATCGAATACAGTAAGCGAATCTCTGCATTGATGGACACCGGTAAGCTTCCCGTCGCCGCTACTCACGAGGCTCTTGTCCTTGTTCAAGAGCTGTACCGATTCAAGCAAAGTCCCGGACTCAGCGGGAGACTTGCTGCAAATCTTCGCATAGATGCGGTATTTAAACAACTGTTGGGCACGCTGCTGCAGTCAACCGACGATGAGGAGCGGGAACAGGATTGGATGGAGCGTATGAGACTTGCGGTGGATTATATGGAGAAGCATTTCGCCGAGATGATTACGCGTAACGACATGGCAAAGAGGGTAGGACTAACGCCGGAACACTTCTCCGTATCGTTCAAAAGAGCAACAGGATCCGGTTTCACGGAATACTTGACGAGGCTCCGCCTGGAGAAAGCCAGGGAGGAATTGCTTAGCGGCGACGATCGTAATCTCGATCGAATCGCACGGGAAATCGGCTACCAGGACGGCTTATATTTAAGCCGGAAATTCAAGCAATATTTCGGGTACTCTCCTCGCGATTATATTCAGCGTCCGAAACGTATCGTGGCCCTGCAATATGTGGGCCATTTGCTGGCGCTTGGACTTACGCCCGCAGGAACTTCGACCAATCTGCTGCGTGCCCGCCCCTATGCCGGAAGGCTGGGGGATGTAGCTGACGTCGGAGATGCTCGATCGCTCCAGAGGATATCATCGTTGCAGCCCGATCTGATCGTCACATCCGGACCGAACAGCGAGCCCTTATCACAGCTGGCTCCAACTATTTTACTTCCTTGGGGGCGGGAAGATACCTTGGACGAACTGCTTCGATTAGGCAGAGCACTCAATCGCGAACGCGAAGCGAAGAGCTGGATTGATGGATTTAGAGAGAAGGAAGAACTAGCTGCTGCTCAGGTAGCCAAAATGATCGGTTCACATGTTACGGCAGCCGTGTTTGAGTTTTGGGCGGATCGGATATGGGCGGTTAATATGGCGTACGGCAGAGGACTGCGCAATTTATACCGGACGTTTTCGTTTCGGCCACCGGGGCCGCTCGCAGAACATGTATTAGGTGAGGGGGTCGGCTTGGAGCTAACGCCGGACATGCTGGCAGCGTATGCCGCCGATTATATGTTCGTAACCATCTGGGAGAGTGGAGGCGGTACAGGCTATGCGGAACGAGTCATGAACAGCAAAGAATGGAGAAGATTGCCTGCCGTTCGAAACGGGAGGGTGTTCTTTCTCGATTTGGAGCTGTTTAAATATAATGATCCGCTTGCTTTGGAGCAGCAATTGACAATACTCACGGAACTTCTAACAAATGTCCATAGAACCGCTTACGGAACGCAATAGACTCGTGCAATCCTTGCCTTTATCATGATAATAATGATAATCATTATCAATAAGGTGGAGGGTTTAAAGATGCGGTTGCTTAAAGGATTGATGTTGTCTCTGGTCGGAAGTATGGTCATTGTGCTGGGAGCCTGCGGAAGCACGCAGCAGCAAAGCGAAATTGTCGAAGCCAATGGCGACCCTCAAGCAGCGGAAACACGTAAATATGAAACGGTCATGGGCGAGATCGAGATTCCGAAGGATCCGAAGCGAATTGTCGCGACGCAATATCTCGGCCATCTGCTAACCTTGGGAGTTAAGCCTGTAGGCGCAGGTACGGCCAGCCTGAATCAGTATTTTTTGCAGGATCTGACCGACGGAATCGAGGATATCGGTGACGATAAAGCGGCACTTGAGAAAATCGTATCCCTTGATCCCGATCTCATCATTAGACCTTCCGATAAAAACTATGAGGAGTTCGCTAAAATCGCACCAACGATTGTAATTCCCTGGGGAGCTAAAGATATATATGCCGAGCTGCGTGAATTCGGAGAAATCCTCGGGAAATCGGAGGAAGCGGAGGAAGCCATTCGGCGTTATGAGGAGAAGCTTGAAGAGGCTAGGGCGAAGCTTACCGGCGTTGTGAAGGAAGGAGAAACGGTTGGTGTCTATGAGATTTGGGCGAAAAATTTTTGGGTCGTAGGTGAGAGCTTTGGGCGAGGTACCCACAACCTCTATTCGGGGCTTGGCTATCAGCCGCCGGAAGCCGTGAAAGAGCATATCGTCAACGGAGGAACCGGCCGGGACATTTCCCTGGAAGCACTGCCGGAAATGGCCGCGGATTATATGTTCGTGACGGTTTACGATGCGGACGGAGGAGGAGAACGTGCCAAGGAGATTATGGAGAGTGCCATTTGGAAGTCACTTCCGGCTTACAAAAACAATCGCATTTTTACATTGTATATCAATCAGTTCTCGGCAGGCGATCTCATCTCGCTGCAGAAGCAATTGGAGATTCAGACGAATCTGCTGCTTGGCAATGGGAAGTAATGCATAGCGGCAAAGTGTCAATTGGATATTCATGGGACTATCGGAAATGTCCCGAAACATGAAGAATGCCCTTCCGACTTCCTACTGGGAAGCGAAAGGGCTGAAAAGCTTGCTTTCTCTTTAGTTGGAGGTTAGTTAACCTTATGCAACCGACGTATGCGGATCCCCATGATAGGCAGTGAGGATGGGGGTGCCGTCCCCTCCTATTTGATCATAAGGAGACGGCGGCCATTTGCCTGCTGCCTGCGGCTACGGCCTCCATGCTCGGTCGGCTTGGACTAGCCGGCCTTCCGATTATGAGCGTCCTCGAATCTCTTGACGGAGGAAGAGGACGTAGGACAGGGCGAAGCAGATCAAGGTAAGTGCCGTGAGACCCGTAATCTGCGGCCATACGAGCAGCAAGCTTTGCCCGAATGGCAAGGGGCTCGCGATGGCTCCGATCACCTGCTCGTTCGTCAGCGGTCCGAGATTTCGGACCGACGGGACAAGCAGCGTGGTGGTCGCTTCATTGAATAAGGTGTAAGGCGATATGCGGTTCAGCCACATCATCAGATTTTGGTAGTTGAGCACGTCCTGAACCGTGGTCGTAGGGGCGTTCGGCGCGATTCCCTTAGCGATCAGCTGCAGGATCATATCGTAGAAAAAGCTGAAGAACAGCCATACCGCAATACAGGACAGCGCCGATGTCGCCGGCTGGCGGAAGCGGACCGAGAACATAATGGACAAATTCAGCCAGAAACCGACATAGAAGATCGTCACAAGCAAAAAGCTGATGATTCGCAGAAATTCCTCGAAGGTCGGCGGAATGCCGATGATCAGGGTTCCCAGCGCCATGGTCAGGAACCCGAGGGTCAGGAACATGATGCTGATGACGATCAGGGATGCGACGAATTTAGCGTTCAGCAGGTCGTCACGGTGAATCGGCTGAGCCATGATCCGGCTGAGCGTACCTTTGTTCCGCTCGCTGTTTACCGCATCAAAGCCCATGCCGATTCCGAGCAGCGGCCCGAGAAACCCGACAAAGCCGATGAACGTCGGCAGGGTTCCGTCAGAGATGGTAAACAGCTTCAGCAGGACAAATTCCTGCACGCCATCCTCCGAACCGAGGGCATCCCGGATGCTGTTCAACGCCGTATATAGAGAGGCTACGCAGGTAAGAGCAATAATGCCCAGAAGCAAAATAAAGCGCCAGCTTCGGATATGGTCGGATACCTCCTTGCGTACAAGGACGCCGAAGGCACCGGGCATGGAGCGGGATCTGCGTCCGCCGTCCGCCGCGCCTTCGCCGGAGGCGCGCACCGGCTTTCTCAGCATGTCTCGGCGGCTATGAAGCCATGCCTTCGCTTGGCTGGCGTAGCCGTTCAGTTTAGCCGCTGCGTTTGGCGTCGTCTCCTTTGCCATGAGGCTCACCTCCTGCAAAATAACGATGGTAAATTTCATCAAGACCGTATTCCTGGCGGTGCAAAGCAAACAGGCGCGCACCGGAACCGACTATGGCGCCCGCAATGTCGGGACTGCAGTCGGAATCGCACCGGATCTGCAGCCTGCAGCGGCCATCCGCGGACAGGGCGCCCTGTTGACCCGCAGCCCCTTGTCCTACAGTCTCGATTTCCAGGCGATGCACGCCATCAATCCCGCGGATGCTCTCCTCCAGGGCAGGCGATAGACCTTCGATGTCCGCTGTAATCAGCAGCGGATCGTCGGCGAACAGCGTCCTCGACAGGCTGGGGACATCGCCTTCGGCGAGCAGCCGTCCCCGGACGAACAGGCCGACTCTGTCGCAAATCTGCTGAACCTGATGGAGCTGATGCGAGGACAGGAGCACCGTCAGATTCTGCTCACGGCTTAGCTTGCGAATCAGGCTGAGCAGCTCCTCCATCCCGGTCGGGTCGATGCCCAAGGTCGGCTCGTCAAGAATGATGATTTCCGGGGACTTGACGAGCACATCGGCAAGCCCCAGGCGCTGGCGCATGCCTCGGGAATAAGCGCCAGTCTTCTTATGGGCGGCGTTATCCAGCCCGACCTGCTCCAGCAGCAGCTTTGCCCTCTCGCGCGCGGCATCCTCCGGGATGCCGTTCAGCCTGGCGGTAAGCATCAAGTTCTCCAGTCCCGTGCGGTCCTCATAGAAACCGACGTCATCAGGGAGGTAGCCGACCCGCTGCTTAACCGGAATCGGCTCTCGGGTCGGATTCATGCCGAGCACGTTAATCGTTCCGGAATCGGGCTCGCTCAGTCCGAGCAGCATCAAGATCGTGGTCGACTTCCCCGCCCCGTTCGGACCGAGCAAGCCGAAGATTTCGCCGCGCGATATTCGCAGGGAGAGGCGGTCGACGGCTTTCGCCTTGCCGTAGCTCTTCGTCAGCTCGTGAATGTCTATGACCGTTTCCGTCACGGTTATCTCCTCCCGTATTTGCGAATCAGATAGTAGATGCCGCCAATAATGGCCAAGATGATCAGGACGCCGATCCAGCCCCACAGCATGGAGCCTTTCACCGAAACGCGGAATTGGGCATCCGAGCTGGCCTCAGCCGCGGAAGCCTTCATGTTGGTTACATAATCGCCGGCGATCGCTTTATCGCTTGCGGTCAGCTTCGCCTCCACGGTCGTGGACTGGCCGGCCGGCAGGTTCTCGATCGTCTTTGGATTGAAGGTCACCTCCCAATCCACCGGTGCTTCGGAGCTCAAATTGATGTCCGACAGATCGGCGGTTCCCGTATTCTTTACCTGCAGCTCGACCGTCTTGCTGCCACCGGCGCTCACGCTCGTGCTCAGGAGGCCGGTCGGCGTCGTCAGCTCAAGCCCATAGGAACCGGTAATGACGGCTTCCAGCGTCAACTCGGACGAGGTGGATTGGTTGGAGGCCCGGATCGGAATCTTGAAGGTTCCTTCCGTAACCTCAGCCGGCGGTTTGACATCAACCGTGATCGATTGGTTCGCGCCCGGTTCGATCTCTACGGAAGACACCTGGTTCCCCCCTGAGGTGAATTTTACGTCCCAGCCTGCCTGGGCATCGGCTTGCAGCGCGTAATTTTGCTTACTGGCCGTACGGTTCTGCAGATTCACTGTGTAGGTGAAGGTGGAATCGGCATGGCCTTCCAAATTCGCCTGGTCGGTGGTCAGCTCCGTCTGATACGTTCCCTGCTCTGTAATATCGACGGTGAGCGGAAGGCTGCCCATGGAGCCGGCCGATAACTGGAAGCTGTAGGAGCCCTTGTTCACCTTGAGCGGAACGGTCACCTCAAGCGTTACGGATTCAGCTTCTCCCGGCTTGACCGATACCTCCTTCAGCTGCCATCCACCCCCGCTCAGCTTGGCTGTCCAGCCGTCGGGAAGGTTGTTTAATTGAAGCGGCGCCGTAACAACGCCGCCGGTATTGTTCTTGACCTCAACCGGATAATTTATCGTCTCTCCCGGCGGAGCGGATATGGAGGTATAGGGTGTATACAGCGTAACTTCCCCGGCTGCAAACACCGGCCTGCCTCCCGTCAGCAAGCTTGCGCCCAGCATAATGAGGAGCAGCAAGCTCAGCGATTTTATTGACTTTCCAGCGATTCTCATGACAAAACCCCTCCTAGTGATTTCATTCATCCTTAGTACGAAGTAAAGGCGGGGATTGGATTTACGCGGAAGCTTAAAAACACATAAAAAATTCATTAAAGGAAGCTTAAAAAGCGAATGCTCCGTTCAAAACCCAAATCCGCTTTGCTACAATAATGAATCGAAAATAGCTGCATAGCGCGTTTATGGTCAGCTTCGGGTTCCTTCATGGACAATCGCCTGGTTCGGGCGAAGACGATAAAGTCATGTTAGGGGGAGAAGATGGTGGGCGAGCATCCTGCGGAATGGCTTGCAGAGATTGCGGACGGATCGGCTGCAGCATTCGGGCGGTTCTATGACAACTACGCCCAGATGGTATATCGGCTTGCGCTGACGATGACCAAGGATCCGGCCGATGCGGAGGATTTATGCCAGGATATCTTTATGGAAGTGCTGCATAAGGCGGATCAGTACGATCCCGACCGGGGGAGCGTGGAGGCGTGGCTTGCCGTACGAACGCGCAGCCGGGCGATGGACCGACTCCGCCGCAAGCAGCGCATGACGGTGTGTGATTGGAATGAGGAGGAGCTGCCGGAGCCGATTCTGTTCAGCGAACGGGAATCCGTCGAGATGGCCGCTCTGCGCCGCGTGGAGCTGGATCAAGTGAAGGAGGCGCTGCGGGCCATTCCGCCGCTGCAGCGCATGGCCGTATATGGCAGCTACGTCGAACAGCTGTCCCACAGAGAAATGGCAGAAATGATGAAGCGCCCTGTCGGGACGATCAAATCGCTGATCCGCTACGGAATTCACAACGTGAGGCGGCGCCTTGACGCCGCCGATCCGAAGGAAGGGGGAGAGCCGAAGCATGATGCATACAAAGCATAGTCATCACGAAGATGATGCTGTCGTAAGCTGTCCGTTATACCCGGAGGAGAAGCTGGCCGATTACGCGATGAATCGGCTGTCTGAAGCGGACCGTTCTGCAGTGGAACGCCATTTGCGGCATTGCGAAGCCTGCGCCCGGACGGCCGCCGAGTGGCAGGTGATCTTGGGCGAAGCCAGGGGCTTCAGCGGTGGCTTGGTTCAGGAAGCCAGCGAGGGGGAAATCCCCGGCGGTTTCGATGCGGAGCCTGCATTCAGCACCGGGAAGGCATCCGATCGGACCGAGCCCAAGCCCGAGCCGTCCCAGCGGCTGCGAAAGAGACTTATGCGCGCGGCTTATGCGCGATCCCTGCGCAAACGTGCAGCCGCCAATCGCCGTTATGCGCTGCAGGCGATCGCAGGGGCGGCCCTCCTCGCCCTGTTCGTCGGGCTGTTTGCCTCGAAGGGGGCCGCGGGCAAGGAAGAAACCTTTGATCATGCGGTGAATCAGCGGATCGCGCATATGCAGAGCGCCGATACCGAACGGTATGCCATCCAGCCGGTGGAGCCTTTCTATGGCAGCGGATCGGTCTGGTTAAAGCGGGGATCCGGGGAAATGCTGATTGTCGTTAACGGATTGTACTCTTTGAAGGAGAAGGATTACCAGGTATGGCTGCAGGATGAGGATCAGCTGTCGAGCGCAGGCTTTATGCTCGTTCAAGGGACGCAGGGCCGAAGCTATTATTACGGCTTTGGCGCTAAAAAAGCCAAGCGGATCGTCGTCAGCATGGAGCCTAAAGGAGGAAGCCTGCGGCCGACAGGTCCTGAGGCGGTGCTCGTCGATATTGAGAAGGAATAATACGAGCGCAAATCCGCAGCTGCGGGAGACGGCCGACCGGCGAAACAGCGGATTGCCGTTAGCAATCAACCGTATCGCCCGGTGCCGCAACGGCAAGATCGCCGTCTTGGTGAGAGCAAGACCAATGACCGTTACACACCGGTTCCCTTAAGGATTCCGTCTGGTCAAGCAACCCGGTATGCAGAGCGGCCATGCTTATGCCGGATGTCTAGCGTCTGTCTACAGAAAATAGAGCAATCGAAACACGGATCATATACGAATCATGTGATCCAATCTGAAATTTACTAAAAGGGCGGTGTAATAGCGGATGTGGCATGCGGACGAATATTTGGAGAAGCTGTACGACAGCAGCATGAAGCGTATAGAGACAGCGAAGGCGTCCGGTACGGCAGAGGAGCGAAAGCAGTACTTGAAGCATAAGCTGCGTGAGCTGCTCGGCGATTTTGATGCAAGCAAGGGTCAGGAGCCCGTACTGCTTGAACGAACGGTCTGTGACGGTTATATTCGGGAACGGATTCAGCTGTCGGCGATACCCGGACTGTCGTTTGCAGCATACGTGCTCGTTCCAGACAGCTACAGCCGCGACCCGCTGCCTGCTGTCGTAGCGCTTCACGGCCACGGATACGGAAGCAGGGAAATTATCGGATTGAAGCCGGACGGCTCTCCGGATATGGAGCCGCCTGGAGCCCACGGGCATTTTGCCATTCAATTGGCGAAGCGGGGGATGATTGTCATCGCCCCGGACGTTGCCGGCTTCGGAGAGCGGCGACTTCAGGCGGATGTGGCAGCTAACCCGGACGTGAACCACTCCTGCCTTCGCTTATCCACCCGGCTGATGATGCATGGCAAGACGCTGGCAGGTCTGCGCGTGACGGAAACGTTAAAGACGGTCGATTATGCCGCTGGCCGGGCAGAGGTACGCAGCGACCGAATCGGCATCATGGGTTTCTCCGGCGGGGGGATGATCTCGTTTTTGACCGCGGTGCTGGACCCGCGGATTCGGGCTGCCGTCATTGCCGGGTATCCGAATACGTTTAAGGACAGCATCTTGGCGGTGCAGCACTGCGTATGCAATTACATCCCCGGCATGCTGGCCCATGCCGAGCTCCCGGAGTGGCTGGGGCTGATCTCGCCGAGACCCTTGTTTGTGGAATCGGGCAGCGAGGATCGGATATTTCCCGAGCAGGGCTTTCGTGCCGCTGCTGATCAGCTCCGGGAAATCTATAGGCGCGACGGGGCGGAGGATCGGCTGATGGCCGATCTGTTCCCGGGAAGGCACCAAATCAGCGGCAGGTACTCGTACGATTGGCTGTTCGATCAGCTGAGCCAGCCGGGCGCGATAGAATGAGCAGGGATTCTGTAGCTCATTGGTGAGGTTCCTATTGCGAGACTCTCTGTTATGAAGCGCTGTATTGCGAAGCTCCCTACTATGAAGCTTTCTGTTGTGAAGCTCTCTAAGGAGCATCTCTTTTATTATGGACCTCCCCGGCATCACATGACGGCAAGACTGGAGCTCGCCTAGGCGAAGCCGAACGTCAGCTGGATGCAAATCGCGGTCCTTGCAGAACGCCAACAGACATGCCGAGCACCCGCTTCCTGATCGATTTTATTGGACGCATTTCCAAACGTACAGGCACTTCTGGGCCACAGCCTACATACAATGAGAAGACCGAGAACCGAGCGCGTATAGGGCCGGTTGCATTGTATTTTTCGCAGGAGGTGTCCTACAGTGCCTGGATTGTTTACCGCAATTGCTTTGTTCATTAAAGAGTTGACCCTGCTCGTTTCGTACGTGAAAAACAATGCGTTTCCCCAGCCCCTAACGGAGGATGAGGAAGCAAAGCATCTGCAGCGAATGGCCGAAGGCGACCCTCAATCGCGCAACAAACTGATTGAGCATAACCTCCGGCTGGTCGCGCATATCGTCAAAAAATTCGACAATACCGGCGAGGATTTGGAAGACTTGATTTCCATCGGGACGATTGGACTCATCAAGGCGATTGAAAGCTTTCGGCCGAATAAAGGCACGAAGCTGGCGACATTTGCTGCCCGTTGTATAGAAAATGAAATTTTGATGCATCTTCGTTCTTTGAAGAAAACGCGAAAAGACGTATCATTGCATGACCCGATAGGAACGGACAAAGAGGGAAATGAAATCACACTTATCGATATTCTCGGAAGCGAAGCGGATGATATCGTTGATGCGGTGCAGCTGAAGATTGAGAAGAGCAAAATTTACCGCAATCTTGATATTTTGGATGACCGGGAGAAGGAGGTCGTGATCGGGCGGTTTGGGCTCGAAGCTGGAGGCGAGGAGCGTACCCAGCGCGAAATCGCCAAGGAGCTCGGGATTTCCCGGAGCTATGTGTCCCGGATTGAGAAGCGGGCGCTAATGAAGCTGTATCATGAGTTTTATAAGAAAAAGTGATTTTAGGATCGGGCCATGCCCGGTCTTTTTTTGACTTTAAGTTTCATGCGGCGCTTTTTTTCCTGGTAGCAATCCGGCAGGATTCACTTTAAAATGTAAGACACGCAGCCAAGTATAAGCATCCCTTAATGACGGGATTATAACTTTGATCATTGGAACAAAAACAAGAAGAAGTGGTGAAACATATGGGGTAACCGTTAAAGATATACTGCAATTGCCTTCATTCCGGGGCGCCAAGGTGCTGACCGGACTGAACAGCCTTCATCGTACGGTCTCCTCATTATCCGTATTGGAGGTTTCCAACGCTGATTTTTCTTCTAAAATCGTCCGTTCCGTCCAAGAGGAGTGGTATGCGGAGGAAATTGTGATCAGCTCGTTATACTCCATCAAGGACAGTGTGGACAAGCAGTGCGAAGCGATTCAATACTTGATTAATCTCGGTGAAGTGGGACTGATTTTATATTATGTCGGAATTGTCATTCCGAAGGTGCCGGAGGAAGTGCTGCAATTAGCCGAGTCCCAAAATTTTATTATCATCTGCATGCCCGAGAACGATTCCTCCTTGCGTTACAATGAAGTGATTTATGAAGTGATGGAAGCGATCGTGCTGGACAATCAGACGATCAATGATAATTTTGTCAATGAATCGCTGGAGAAGGTGTCGTACCTTCCGGAGCATTCGCGCAGCGTGGAGATAATGCTGAAATTGTTAGCCGACCGGCTGAAAGCCAACATTGTACTGACCAATACGAAGCTTGAGATCGTGAATCAAGTCATGTGGCCGCGCAACTCTACGTTGGATGTGGTGAAAATCATTCAGGAGCACGCGCCTCAAATGGCGAACGGCAGTGCCGGAGCGATCAGCTCCGACATCTCCTGTTTTGTTGATCATAAGGTTCTCCGCCAAAAGAACGGGGAGGCGCTGAATCTTTTTTTAATCAAGGAAAATTCGAAGCTGCCGGGGAAGACCATCGATAAAATCAGCGAGGTCGTGCAGGTGGCTATCAATTTATGGGGAGACAAGCATAACGAGGTCAGCGAATATGCCTTGGTCAAGGCGATTATCAATGATGAAAGCGAAAAGATGCGGAGACTTGCCCATCTGCTGCATATCGATGTCGCGTCGATCCAAATGATGTGGCTCGTCTACATTCAGGATTTATCGGAGGAAAAACGCATCAGGGAGGAACTGTCGGAGCATCTCTCCAAATCCTATAAAACAGCGGTCATTCAAACGATCGATCATTGCATCATCGTGCTTCTGGGCAACTGCTCATATAAATACAATGAAGTTGAAGTGGCTGAAGAGTATATCGATACGACGAGCTTCCTGCCCTCCATATCCGAAATGGTGTACGCGCCGAGAATGAGGAATACGACGGATGTACGCAGGATGTATCAGCTCGTGAACCAAGTCGGGAAGAAAGTGCATCTTATATATCAAGAACGGAAAATGTTTACGGCCGCAGAAATTCGCTCCATGAAGCGGGCGATCGACTTGAGCGTGCAAGGAGAAGAAGTCATTGAGGAATGGATGGCGGTGATCGCTCCTATTCTGGATGACCCTGAATCGGTTAGAACATTAACGATATTTCTTCTGGATGCGAAGGGAAATTTTGATGTCTGTGCCAAGCTCCTCTTTGTCCACAAAAACACCGTAAAGTACCGCATCAAGAAAATCAGCGAGCTGCTGGGCTACGATATCACGATGAATTCCGAATTTTACGATGTGTATCTGGCCTGCATGATCTACCGGTTAATCCATAACTAAGTCCAAGAATCCGAGGGTTTGTCGAAAATGACAAAAATTCGGATTTTTATTTTTATTTCGGAAAAAGACGCGTTGTCCCACTTCTTTTACAATAAGAAAAATAGTTTTTGGTCACTCGATCAAGTGGAGGGAGCGGGATAGGATGAGCAATACAGAAAAAACGCAGTCTTGGTTCACGCTGGGGATCGTTTGGGCCGGCGCGATGATCAGCATACCGGGTCTCCTGGTAGGGAATACGCTCATCACTGGTATGAGCTTATCCCAAACCTTAGTGGTTACTTTGGTCGGGTATGCCATTATCGTAGCCATCATGATTTTACAGGGGATTCAAAGCACGGAGCTGGGCAAGTCGACCGTTCAGGTTGCGAGCCAGGTGTTTGGCAGCAAGGGATCCCGCACGATTCTTTCGATTATTTTGACGATTGCCTGCCTCGGTTGGTTTGGGATTCAGGCCAATGTGTGCGGCGCGGCGCTGGCAAATTTGTTGGCCGAGTTTGATATTGCGATTCCGGTCCCAATAGCCTCGCTGATCAGCGGTTTGGTGATGGTCGTTTCTGCAATGTACGGAATCAAAGTGCTGCGCGTGCTCAGTTATATTGCGGTACCATTGCTGGTCGTGCTCTGCGTGTATGGTTTGGTCAAGGCGCTGAATGGAGAGACGCTGCAGCTTATTTCGAACTACAGACCTGAGCAGGACATGAGCTTTATGGACGGGCTGGCGGTAACGATGGGCTCCTTTGCGCTCGGAGCGGTTATTGCCGGGGATTATTCGCAATTTTCCGCGAAGCGTTCCGATGTGTGGAAAGCCGCCCTATTTGGGATTATACCGGCAGGCGTTCTGATGATTAGCGTAGGGGCCGTCTTGACGCTGGCTTACCAAACGAATGACGTTACGGCCGTCTTTTTGAACATCGCCACTCCGTTGATCGGCGGCATCGTGCTGATCCTGGCGGCTTGGAAGACCAATATGGTGAATGCGATCTCGGGCGGGTTCGCGTTGATCAATGTCTTTAACGTTTCCAAGGAAAAAGAAAAATGGGCGGTAGGCGCCGCCGGACTGATCGGGACGGTGCTTGCCGTCGTGGGCATTCTGGATTACTTTACGCCGGTCATGTCCGTGTTGTCGGCCATGGTGCCTCCCGTAGCGGGCGTCATGATTGCCGCTTATTGGGTGATGAACAAAGGGGATAAAAGCCGCTGGAAGGAAACGGAGGGCGTTAATCGACTGGGCGTTTTATCGTGGCTGATCGGTTCGGTCATTGCCTGCCTACCCGTCGTGTTGTCGTTCTTCCCCAGTTTACCGCAGGTATCTAATCAGCCGTTGATCGGCATTGTCATTTCATTTGTCATTTATGTGGTAGGATATCGCTTTACCGTTACAAAGTCTGTCATATTGGAGGAACACTGATGAGATATTTAGATAAAGCCTCGATTGAAAATATTGCGATTGGCGCTGCTTTCCTGGGAACAGGCGGTGGCGGAGACCCGTATATCGGAAAATTGATGGCGATTTCGGCTGTTGAGAAGAACGGGCCCGTCAAATTGTATTCGGTCGATGAAATCGGTGATGAAGACTTTTTTATTCCGGCAGCCATGATGGGAGCCCCTTCCGTATCATCCGAGAAATTTCCGAACGGAAGCGAGTTTGTGAAGGTCTTTCAGAAGCTGGCCCGGTATTTGGGAGAGGACAAAATCGCAGGCACGTATCCCATGGAAGCGGGCGGCGTCAATTCCATGATCCCGATCGTCGTTGCGGCGCAGCTCGGTCTGCCGCTGATCGATTGCGACGGAATGGGCAGAGCCTTTCCCGAGCTGCAGATGGTGACATTTAACCTGGATGGAATCTCGGCAACGCCGATGGCGATTACGGACGAGAAAGGAAATATCGGCATTTTTGAAACGATCGATAACAAATGGACAGAACGCTTGGCCCGGGCAGCTACGGTCGAAATGGGGGCCAGCGCTTTGGTGAGCCTGTACCCGACGACCGGGGCTCAAATGAAGAGAAGCGGGGTCCATCATGTGGTTACGTTGTCTGAGCAAATCGGGGAGATTATTTCCTCGAACCATAGAGATGCGAAAGAAAAGCTGCATGAGCTTTTAAAGTTGGTGTCCGGCTACGAGCTGTTCCAAGGAAAAATCGTCGATGTGATCCGTGAAACCAAGGGAGGCTTTAATCTCGGCAAAATGAATCTGGAAGGCATCGAAGCCCACAAAGGCGGCAATATGAAGGTTCATTTTCAAAATGAGAATCTCGTTGCCGAAAGGGACGGTCAGGTTGTCGGCATGACCCCGGACTTGCTCTGTCTGGTTGATTATGAAACGTTAACGCCCGTCACGACCGAGAGTCTGAAGTATGGCAAGCGCGTGCGGGTAATCGGACTTCCGGCGCATGAAAAATGGAGAACGGATAAAGGAATCCAAACGGCGGGACCCCGGTACTTTGGATATGATTACGATTATGTTCCGATTGAAGAACTGGTGAAAAAGGCGGTGGCTGATCATGTATAGAATCGGAATCGATGTGGGCGGAACGAATACGGATGCCATTATTTTGGACGAGCTTCATCAGTTGGTTCACTCCGTAAAATCTCCAACCAGTCTGGACATCCAGACAGGGATCGAAGCATCGCTTAGGAAATTGCTGCAGGAATCAAGCATCGATAAAACTCAAATTACGCATGCCATGCTTGGCACGACGCAATGCACCAACGCGATTGTGGAACGTAAAAAGCTGGCCACGGTCGGCGTCATTCGCCTAGGCTATCCTGCAACGGCTTCCGTTCCTCCGTATACGGCTTGGCCGGATGATATGGTTGAGAAGCTGTCGGGAAATTACGCTCTAGTTCATGGGGGATATGAATACGATGGTCAAGTGCTCGGCGAAGTCGATGAGGATGAAATTCGCGAGCTGTTGGCAGCATGGCGTGGAACAGTCGAGTCCATCGCGGTCATCGGCGTATTTTCCTCCATCAAGAACGACCAGGAGCTAAGTGTCCGCGATCTTATCCACGAGGTATATGGAGAAGAATATCCGGTTTCCTGCTCTTCCCTGATCGGCTCCGTCGGACTCATTGAACGTGAGAATGCGACCATCTTGAATGCGGCGTTGTGCAAGGTGATCGAGACGACCACCCAAGGGTTCGTAAACGCCTTGGAGGAGGAAGGAATTACGGATGCGGCTGTGTATTTATGTCAAAATGACGGCACATTAATGTCTATTGATTACGCCAAACAGTTTCCGATCCTCACGATCGCCTGCGGCCCGACGAACAGCATTCGCGGTGCTTCTTATTTGGCGAAGATCAAAGACACGATGGTGCTGGACGTCGGGGGTACGACTTCGGATATCGGCGTTCTGCAGGATGGATTCCCGAGAGAGTCGTCGGTTGCCGTGGAAGTTGGCGATATCCGTACCAATTTCCGTATGCCGGACATTATCTCCGTTGGACTGGGCGGAGGCAGTATTGTCCGCGTGGACGAAAGCGGCAAGATCTCGGTCGGACCCGACAGTGTCGGGTACAGGATCGGCGAAGAAGCGCTTGTCTTTGGCGGCAGCACGCTGACAACCACCGATATCGCCGTCCGGCTGGGACTGGCCGATGTAGGCGACAAGCGATTAGTGTCCCATATAGAGGAGGCGTTTGCGAAAGCGGTGCAGGCCGAAATTTCTGCAATCGTCGAGCAAGCGATCGATAAAATGAAGACCTCCTCGGAAGACGTTCAGCTCGTTCTTGTCGGCGGCGGCAGCATTATTATCCCGGATTCGATTCGGGGAGTAGCCGGCATGATGAAAGTGGAGAACGGAAGTGTAGCCAACGCCATCGGGGCGTCCATTGCTCAAATCAGCGGGCAATATGAACAGATTTATATTTATGCGCGGAAACCGCGCGAGGCTTGTCTGAAGGATGCGGAGGCAAAAGCGGTCAAGCAGGCCAAACTGGCCGGTGCGGACTCGGATACGATCGAATTGGTCGAAGTGGAAGAAACCCCGCTCGCTTATCATCCGGAGAATGCGACAAGATTAAGAGTGAAAGTCGTCGGGAAAATGAAATAGATGAAAGATCTTTGGACAGAAATTGTCTCTTGGAAGTTCGCTCCTGCGAACTTCCAAGAGGCTTTTTTTGAGCATAAAAGTCGACATCTTCGGCAGCTCAGGAAAAATTAATTAGGCTGCCGGATACAGTATAATTGGCGTGTCTAATATATAGAGGAGGGAAATCAATTTACTCTCTGTTGCATTGAGAATGAGATACTAATTACAAACGTACTGCGCAAGAAAAATCCAGTTATCCTTCACAACAGCATACCCACTTCTAAATGTCCCAATTGCACGCCGCAACCAACATGTTGAGGGGCAAGGGACATCCGTGGAGTGGGGTGCGGCAACATGAAGAAACAAAAACGGGTAATTGAAATCATTGAAGGTTCTTCCGCCGAAAAGGTACGTGCAAAAGCATACGACTATATCAAGCAAATGTATAAGAACAAATTAATACGGGAAACGGGGAAGAAGCAAAATGACAACCGCAATTTACGCTAGGGTTTCAACGGAAGAACAAGCAAAGCACGGGTATTCATTGCAGGAGCAGGTTCGTCAGTGTAAGACGAAGGCAGGAGTTCCAAACGCTTTGGAATACGTGGATGAAGTATTTCGGGGGAATTCCTTGACCGACTTCACAAGGCTTCGGCAGGCTTACGTGACGGACTGATTACAAGGGTTGTCTGCCTTGACCCAGACCGTCTTTCACGTAAACTAATGAACCAGTTGATTGTGTCCGAAGAAATTGAACGCAATGCGGAACTGGTCTTCGTTAACGGTGACTATCAGAAGACACCGGAAGGCATGTTGTTCTATCAAATGCGTGGTGCTATTGCCGAATTTGAGAAGGCCAAGATAAACGAACGTATGTCACGCGGTAGACGTGAAAAAGCACGTCAAGGGAAAGTGGTCAAGGACTATCTCGTTTACAGATACGACTATGACCAAGAATCGAACCAACTGATTGTGAATGAGCAAGAAGCCCCGATTGTTCAGCTTATATTCGAGCTGTTCACCACGCCGAACAACGGCATTGTAAAGGGCATCAACGGTATAGCCCACTAATTGACCCGTCAAGGGATTCCGACCAATCGTAATGCTTCCCAATGAGCAAGACAGGTTGTCCGGCAGATACTTATGAATGAAACATACACGGGTACCTTCCATTAAAACAAGTGGAACACGGAAGGTATGTTAGGCAACAAGTTCAAAGACAAGGAAGACCGTGTTGCCATGAAGTTACGACCGGAAGACGAATGGATGGAATACCTTGTCCTTCTATTATAAGCAACGAGCAATTCTCATATGCACAAAACCTTATGGGCGAATCCAGAAGACGTTGGTCAGGCACTTCCAAGAACCAATACTTCTTATCGGGGCTTCTCCGGTGTGGGGGAATGTGGGAACACTATGACCGGACGTAAATCAACCAATTGGGCAAGGAAGTTTGGCAATACACGGACATTAAAAATACGGCAGGTGCAAAGCACCGTGGGTGTAAGCACACAATTGCTTGTGAAACGATAGACGGAGAAATTTGGGACACTATTCATAACTGGATGACGACGCCAAGTGAAATTACCGCAAGGCTTGAAGCAACCGAAGAAGCACCGCAAGCCACCTTTGAGCAAGCGGAACTGGAACGTCTGGACAAAGAACTTGGACGTGCAAGGAACGGCAAGGCAAGACTTCTGAACCTGTTGGCAGACAGTGACGACATGCTGATTGATGATGTTAAGGCAAAGCTTCTGAAACTGAAAGGAAGCACAGCTGCTTCCCATCGGTCTGAACTGGAACAGGTCATTCAAGCACAAGCCAACAGTCAGTTCTCGGTGAATCTGCTTCAAGACGCTATGGAATACTATTTGACTTTGAACCCCGAAGAAATCACCTTCGACCAGAAACGTGAACTGGTTCGGATGATTGTGAAGGAAATACGGGTGTATAAGGAAGACGGCAAAATTCAAATAATGACCTTCTAAAGGGGAGTGGTGCTATAATGCACACTTCCTTTTTTGATTGCTGAAAGGAAATTACTGGCGCATGTCGAACAAATAACCACTTACCTATATGAAGGAGGATTACCGTGGATATAAATAATGATGGTAAAAGTGTATATTTTCATCCGAAAAATGAAACAAAGCTTGCTTTTACCGATTACGAAGAAAAGTTATGGGAAAAGATTCAATCAACATCTTGGCATGTTAAAACTAATAAAAATAAGGACAAAGAGAAGAAATATATAAATTCCAGTAAATTAGGGCTTTTACACCGAGTAGTAATGTCTCATTGGTATGGTGAAGAAGCTTTAGCCCAAGCTGATAAAATGAAGTATGTAGTTGACCATATGGATAATGATGGATTTAATTGCTATTTGGAAAATCTATGCTTTATTCCAAAGGAGAAAAATACTGCAAAAGGACTTACTTACGATAAGAAAAGAGCGGAAGCTATAAATACGCTCGCAATAAATATATTTAAGGATTTTGAAACTCAATTGTTTCAAATTACGATTGGGTTCAACGCACCTACAGGTTATGAGGTCAATGGCCAAATTGTAGTGATTACTGCAATGAAACTAACTTATCAAAATGATTTTGAACGCACACTGGCTAATGCTGAGAAAATCTTACATGATTACATTACATATGGCTCTTTTGATGATAAGAAATTGGATTACATTGATATAGAAGTTATCCCTGCGATTCCCATAAATATATCTCCTGATGAAATGAATGCCCCCTTCATAGAAAGGGATGGTGAAGTCTTTTTGAACTTAGATAGTGAACATGTTAGGTTAGACAAGGTTGCCCCGAACAAAGAGTTGTATCAAAAGAGCAACAAGAAATGAATCAGTTTTCAGACCGTTAGGACACCTCTTGCCCCCCCAGTGTAGGGGTTATTTTGTTTTTATCATGGATAAATTGAAAGAATCCAAAGAATCATTGATTATATCTAAAATATCTGGTATGATTGTTTCAGATAAAACATGGAGGTGTTAAGATGAATTACGAGAAAATTGTATTGGAATTATTTGAACGCGTAAAGGGTTTGGAGGAACGGGTGCAGGTGTTGGAAAGTAGAGATGATGGTGATGAAGAATTAGATGATAATCGAGATATTCTAGATGAATTGAATTCTTCAGAAAAAATCACAAGAAGCATTTCACGAAAATATGTTATGGATGAATTGAAAAAACAAAATCCGGCATTCACAATTAGTAAGGGAAATCGAGCTGCGAAAGCCGACATACTTTTGGAATTTCAAGGGAAATCGTTGAAAGCAAAGTTCTATCACAGCAGAAGTTTCCGTGAGTTCCCGTCTGGCTGGCATACCGTGAACAAGGACGACTTGAACAATAATGTACACGTTGAAATGTACATTTTTACCGTTGAATATCAAAAGGAGTTTTACACGTTCCTGTTTTCCCGAAGCGAATTGATTGACTTTGTAAAGAATAAAACCACTGACCAAAACAATATGTACCACTTCTATTTTCACGTGAATAACGGAAAAGTTGTTGAAGTTCGTGATTCTGAACGTGATGCTACACCATTTTTGGACAACTGGAAACTTCCCTCAAAACTTCTGGGAATATAATTTCGAGCATCACACCTTCCCCTTCCCCTGCGGTTGGGGTATTTTATTTGAATCGTGATATGTTTTCATGTCACACAACACTCCAATCACATACTAAAAGTCACAACACTCCAATTACTATCGGGATATTGAATTCCGTACTATAATTTGGATATAAACAATTTCGGAGGCGATTCGGGTATGTTGTATGAGAACATGACGTTGAAAGAACAGATTCTGCGATTGCATAGCACCGGAATGAAACAAGTGGATATTGCGCGGCAGTTGAAGACTTACACGAACTATGTATGGAAAGTAGTAAATGAACAAAGAGGAAAGCGGTGATTGCTTTGGTTGAATACTTTTCCAACAGAGAACAAGAATACGAAGATTGGTGTAAAGAACATGTTGACGGTTATATCTTCAATCATGCAGGAGGAAAAACGGGTAACGTTTTACATAAGGTTGGTTGTTGGCATCTAAAGGTTCCAGCACGCATTGGCACTTATACGACCCGTTATCCGAAATACTGTTCAGATGATTTAACCGCAATTTCCGATAAGGCAGACGTAATCAGTAAGCCGTATGATTGGCGTCGGTGTAAGGCGTGCCCTTGACTTGAAGAAATAAAAAAGAAGCGGTTCCTACTATTCCGCTTCAACGTATATTTCCTTCTGTTTTTGGTCTAAGTTGCCTATATTTAGTTTCATATTGTTCGTCCTTTTCATTGAACCAGAAAGCGTAGGATTCAATATCAAACCAGTGGATGTGGTTCTGCAAGCTTTTACACATGCTGTTCAACGTAAACCAACGCTTCTTCTGGTAGTTCGTCTATAAGTTGGTGAAGCTTGTCCCGAAGGTTCTCCATGAGGTCACGTCCTTTCAAGTTGTACTTCCCATGATATAACACGTTTAGACAAACATGCCATCCTTTTACGACATATCGTAATTTGACGTGGGGGTTCAGTTCACGTTGACCCACGAATGTCTAAAATATTTTATGTATAATCTGAACCACTTTTGCAGGTGCAGCTGTACCCCTTCCCCCGTGTCCCCCCTTTACAAATTATTCCGCACACTAATGACATTGGTATCCTAATCCTAATCACTACATTTGAAATTGAATAAAAATGCAGGGATATACAATGAGTCTGTCAACGTGGTTCAGCGCGGCACCGCTTGCAATATAACGTGGGGAACTGTACGGAACAGGGGAACCAACGAACCAACGGTTAAGGGACTGTGACGCCGCTGTAAGCCCACCAAAAGCTCACAGAAGCGACGGTAAGTAAAACAGTAGGGTAACTGTGTAGAGTCGGTAACGGAAGCGGTCTGGAGCCATTGGACGAAGTGGTTAAAGCTGATTGGAACGGATACGTGAGTTACGTTATTCATCAGTTCAGCGCCGGCTTATGTGGGCTTACATTGGGAAACGGAAATGAACTTGGGGGTAAACGTTGAGGAATTGCATTATGTGGTCAAAGTTGAGATTTCGGCGGCAGGGAAGTATTGAGCACGTTCTGCGAATTTTTCATACAGTTGCCGAATCGCTTAATATCCTTAAAACCCTTGATATGCCTACGATTCTCTATCCACATACAGCCATTATCCAAAGTAAGCGAAGGAATTAAGTTACTTCTCATAGCTCTGCAAAAAACTATTGATTTTAGTTTTTTGAGAAGCGTGATTAGAATTGAAAATAAAGGGGTTTTTCATAACCTACGTCGAAACTAACCTATATTAGAGAGGATGTGTGTGCATGACAGTCGTAATAAATTACCTTTCCGATACTAATTCCGTAATTGCAACGGATAATCGTGTATCCATTGGGCGTGGTGGAGAATATGGTTTTGAAGATGGAGTCACAAAGCTTGTGAACGTCCCTCATTATGCTATGGGTTGGACAGCAGGTTCAGGCTACGGTGAATTTTTAGACAATTTCAAAAATGAATTGGTTCAAACTGAAATGAGTTTTAATGAAATATTGACTATGTATAATGATGTAAGAGAACGGGCAATCGTAGACAGTCTGTTGTTGCTCAACGACGACATAAGTCGTAAGGTATCTTCCTCATTTTAAGAGCGCAATTCAAGTTCCGATTTATGTCATAGGGATTGACTTATAAAATTATTTACAAATAAATACAGGTAAACTACTATGGGAACTAGCGGAAGCACCGCCAAATCGTGTTGATTTGAACTGTACCCGATTTGTGGACAGTTTGAAATAAACCGCCTAGAGCTTAGCTAGCAAGCAGATGACCTCTGAATTCATCGGGGGTCATCTTTTTTAATGTCCACTGGTATCGTTCTGAGTTGTAGTAGCTTATGTACTCCTTCACTCGCACCCTCACTTCATCAATAGTTTGGCAATCGCTAAAATCAACGTCGTCTTTCAAGTGACCGAAGAATGATTCCATCGGGGCGTTGTCCCAGCAATTGCCTTTGCGCGACATCGACTGCTTAAATCCTGCCTTAGCAATGAGAAGACGGGTTTTAGGATGCGTGTAGTGCATCCCTTGGTCGGAGTGCAGAATCGCTTCTGGATGAATGTTTCCATCTAATCGCTCTAAAAGACGCTGTAGCGTCCGCTCGACAATTGGAAGCTCGAGTGTTGCTGCCACGCTGTCGGCAAGGATCTGCCTGGTCGCCCCGTCCTTCACGCAGGAAAGGTATGCCCAGTGTCCGCTTCCATAGCGCAAATAAGTGATGTCAGTGAGAAACACTTTCTCAGGTTCGCCTTGGTCAAACTTTCGCTCCAGCAGGTTCGGACACGTCTTGTGCTCTTGAGTTGCCTTAGCCATCTTGCGGTAGGGGTTCGCCTGACGGATTACGGCCACCAAGCCTGCCTTTTTCATAAGCCGGCGAATCTTCTTGTGGTTCATGACAACGCCGCTTATCTGTTCCAGCCGCATCTTAATCACAAGCGCACCTGCTTTGCCGCGGAGCGCGTCAAAGTGCTGCTTGATGAGAAGGATGTCCTGCTCGTCGGCGGCAGCACGAAGTTGACGATCTTCTTCCGTCCCCAGCCACCTGTAATAGCCGCTTGGACTTACTTCCACGAGCTCGCATAGATAGCGTGTCATTCGTTTCAGGCCATATGCCCGAATGGTGCGATTTATGATCTCATAGCGCTCGGAGGGCGTCAGCGTTTCTTCTTCTGCCGATCGAGCGCTTCGAGCTTTTTTAGCATGTCCACTTGAGCTTCAAGCAGTTTGATCTGGGCCTTAGCCCGTTTCAATTCTTCTTCGGCTGACAACTGACCAGCTGGCTTGCGCCCTGTACTGCCCTTACCGCGCCGCTCTGTAGCCAAACCTTCCTCACCGTACAGTTCGAAGGTTTCACGCCACCGTTTTAAGCTGTCCTTGGGCTTCTTATGACCAATAACGTCCAGGTCGAAGCCGGCACGAATAAAGATTTCTGAAGGTGTCTGCCCCTGCTTGTAGGCTTTCAGCGCCTCCAGCTTGAATGCAGGTGTGTATGTAATGGCCGCCTCGGTCACATGGTGTACGTTTGGATTCTCCTCCAGCTTCCTCATTTGCTCCTCGGTAAAGAGCACCCGTTTCAACTTCCCCATTCTCGTATCACTCCTCGTCACATACCTTGATTAAAACACAAATGACCCACAAGAAGTCACTTTTTTCAAAGTGTCCATCTTATGGGTCACAGTTCAATTACACGTTTGTTGGTGTTTTTTTATTTTCCAAAATTGGAGGGAATGATGATGACGAAACCACTTTTTACTTATGCTGACTTGGACAACTGCATTTTCTTCCAGACCGTTGTCAAGTCAGCTTTGGTGAGGAAGTTGCTGATGTAAGACTTGCGCAGGACTACACACGGACGAATCAGTGAAAATCAACGGATGGCACTATTTAAGGTCTAACTGTACAATCATAAAATGCGGAGCCCGTTGACTTGTTATACATGGGTGGACACCGCTTTTACCCACGCTTATTTACCATATAATTCCGCTATACTTTTGACATTAGATTTGAGATATTGATACATCTTCGTTATCTAAAGAAGACAGGAAAAGTCGTATCCCAGCAGATTTCTACAGACAAAGAGGGGATAGAAATTATATTGATAGATATTCTGGGAGCTAAGCGGATGATATCGTCCATATTGCCGGTCCAACCCATCTCATAATATTGCCCATTCATGTGAAATAGCCGGACCCTTTCATGATTTACATCAAGTGGTCCGGCTATTTTGGCTTAGAGGCTGATCAGGATTCTTCCTGTTCGAATTCCGTCTGAATGATTTGATCCTCGGACGGATAGTCGCGTTTCAGCTCCTGATGAAGCTCCCGATTTTCATAGTCGAAGCGGTTCGGGGGCCGCTGATCGGCTCTCCATGGGCTGCTCTTGCCCAGCGATTCCGTCATTAGGCTTGAGCCGAAAGGACCTTCGGGAAACTCTTCCGCAGTCAGATCGTTGCGCTGGGACTCTACGGTTGACAAATCCGTATACTCATCCCGTTCTTCCTTCTTAAACCGGTTCATCGTGAAGCCCTCCTGTCGGGTACCTGATATACCCTCAGTGTCCCCTGTGATCCCGGAAATCATGCGGAAAAACCGCGGCCAATCTGAAACCAACAGCGATTGTAGGATCATTTTACGTACTTGCCCTAACATCCATTCATTGTTCACTTATATAGTGACGCTCGGGCATCCGGTGCTTTATTGCTGTATCAACCCTGCAGCCTGAAACACCCGATCAAACGCAGCGCGTGATCTGATGACAAGCTCTTCAGGCGAAGCCGTCGGCTGGGCAGCGGTCAATATCTCTTGGCTGACTGGCCCTGCATACCCGATATCGTTCAGCGCGCGAAGGAAGCCTGCCAAATCGATGACTCCCTCACCTGGATACTGCCGATCATTATCGAGGACGTCCTGCACCGGAATATCCTTGGCGTCATTAATATGAACATGAACAATCTGGTCCGCACGCAGCTGGCGGATGTCCGACACGCTCATTTCATTGGTGTACCAGTGGTAAGCATCATACAGAAGCCCGACATTCGGTTCGCCGATGGCATCGATCCAATCCAGCGTTTCCTGAACGGTCCAGATGAACGGATGCTTCCACTGCGTGCGCAGATGATGCGGCCCGACGAATTCCAGTCCCAGCCGAATGCCGTAAGCGCCCAGAATATTGGCGCAGCTGCGAAGGCGCTTGGTTGCCACAGCCATGAAATGCGCAGCCGGCGCATCCGTGGAAGGAAGAATGTATGTACAGCAGCGAGTGCAGCCCAAGGCAGCAGCCGCGGCTGCTGCGGACGGAAGCTTCTCCAGCCCTTCCAGGAACTGCTCATCCGTTCCTCTCCACTCCACAGGCAATCCGATGGCGCCGATTTGAATATTGCTCGCCTGCAGCAGCGCTGCCGCCTCTTCTGTTCCCAAACGGTCCACCAAACTTTTCGCATCTAAATCCACGCAATCAAAACCGTAGCGGGAAGCGAGTTCGATAAGCTGTAAATCGCTTTCAAGTTTTCCGATTCCTGCAGTTGTTAATCCTTGAAGCATTTCTATCGTCTCCAATCTCTTAAAGTTCATTTCTATTATAGTTATGTTTTCGCCCATAAATCTATCAAACCTTCTTATTAGGAGATTTAAAGTTGAGTTAAAGACATCGAATTTTATATCGGGCAGAGAGGGAATGCAAACCAAGGTGCCGAAATACTCTTGTTATAGAGACTCCCGAGGGTACGTATTATTACTGATTTCACTGGGGCGCATATCAATCGGGACGATCGTACAGTAAACGATGAATCGTGAAACAAGCGACGGTAAAGGAGACGAACAACCAAACCAATGAATACCATACAGATTCGCAAGAGGGAACTTAACAACTGCCGTCCCGAACCGACGATGAACGAGGACGAGCTGAATCGATTCTGGGATCATTATCTCCATGTATACGCAGGCTCGCCGCTTCAAATCGATAGTGAGCCGGAAGAAACGCCGTATCCCCATATGAAGGTGTCCAAGGTGACATACCGCGGCTTTGACCAGACACCGATCCATGCCTGGTACATAACGCCTGCGGATTCCAATGAATCGTCCAAACGGCCTTGCGTCATTACCTTTCCTGGATATTCCGGAGACCGAGGGCTTCCGGAGCGATATGCCCATTGGCTGATGCTCGGCTATTCCGTGCTGGCAGCTGATGTCCGGGGCCAGAGCGGAGAGACGGGAAATCTGCTGCCCCTGGATGGCGGCGTCGTGAAGGGCTGGGTATCCCAGGGCATTACCGACATTCATCGATCCTACTATATGGCGATGGCCATCGATACCGTAAGAGCCGTCGATGCTGCCCTGGCACAGCCTGGGGTAGATCCTGCCAAAATCGCCGTCGTCGGGGGAAGCCAGGGAGGCGGCCTTGCGCTCCTTGCCGGGGCATTGCATCCGAAGGTGGCGGCAATCGTGGCCGACATTCCGAATCTGTGCAGAATGGATTACGGGGTGCTGCACTCGGCCAGCTCATTGACGGAAATCGCCCAGTATATCAAGCGTTATCCGGATCTGCTGGATCCTATTCTGTATCATCTGGCTCATTTCGACATCCTGAATCTTGCCCCAAGAATCAAAGCGCCGGTCATGGTTTCTGTCGGCTGGAAGGATACGGTATGCATGCCGGAGACCATCTACGCAGCTTATAACCGGATTGAGGCACCTAAGGAAATACGGGATTATCCGTTCTCCGGGCATGAGGTGAATGAGTATCAAAAGAGGGAAGCGGTACTCTTTCTGGAGCGGGTCTTGGGGAAAGCTTAAGTCAACATATTTCTTAGCTAAAAGGGCTGGTACTGCTTAAACGTTACCAAAAAGTAATTACATCACTTCAAAGTGCGTACTTCTCAAGCAGAACCCTAACGTGCAAAATGACATTAATCAATACATGACGTTAGGAGATGCGCTTATATGAATACGGATCAACGTTCACATCATTCGCTAAAAACGGCTTTGGTTGTAGGGGCCAACGGGGTGATTGGCCGCAACCTCATCGAGTACCTTGCGACGCTTCCCGACTGGGATATCATCGGCGTATCGCGCCGAGGCGGGGAGTCCACGAACCGCGTTCGTTATGTATCGGCCGACCTGCTGGACCGGGAGGATACGGCCGCCAAATTAAGCGGCTTGACCGAAGTGACGCATATTTTCTATGCGGCATACCAGGATCGGCCGACGTGGGCCGAGCTCGTCGCGCCGAATTTGGCCATGCTCGTCCATGTCGTGGAAGCGATCGAGCCCGTTGCCGCTAACCTGCAGCATGTAAGCCTAATGCAGGGCTACAAAGTGTACGGCGCTCATCTCGGTCCATTCAAGACGCCGGCCCGGGAGACGGATGCGAACCATATGCCGCCGGAATTCAATATCGATCAGCAGAACTTCCTCGAGGAACGGCAGAAGGGCAAAGCTTGGACCTGGTCAGCGCTGCGTCCCTCCGTTGTCAGCGGTTTCGCTCTTGGAAACCCGATGAATCTGGCCATGGTCATTGCCGTATATGCGTCGATTTCGAAAGAGCTTGGCATTCCCCTGCGTTTTCCCGGTAAGCCGGGAGCCTATCACAGCCTGCTGGAGATGACCGATGCCGGTCTGCTTGCCAAGGCGACCGTTTGGGCGGCAACCGATGAACGCTGCGCCAATCAAGCCTTCAATATTGCGAACGGGGACCTGTTCCGGTGGAACGAGTTATGGCCGAAGATTGCGCAGTATTTCGAGATGGAAACCGCACCGCCTCTGCAGATGAATCTGGAAACGGTCATGGCAGATAAGGAGCCGGTCTGGAATCGCATGGTTGAGAAGCATGGGCTTGCGAAGCACTCTTACCAAGAGGTCTCATCCTGGAAATTCGGCGATTTCGTGTTCTCCTGGGACTATGATTTCTTTGCGGACGGCTCAAAGGCCCGCCGCTTCGGTTTTCATGAGTATGTCGATACGGAAGCCATGTTCCTGAATATCTTTGACGAGCTCCGGCGTCGCAAGGTCATTCCATAAACACCGGGCAGTAACTGAAGCTCCCGAAACAAGGCAGCCGAGAGCGCTTCTTCCGTTCACCTCGTCACAACCAGAACATGAACGGTAATTCCGTTTTCGGATTGCACAAGAGAGCCGGCTATATTAGCCGGCTCTGTTCTGCTTGTTAATGCGATTCCTCAAGCAGCGGCTTTTCCAGAACGGTTGCGGACTCGCCGTATTTTCGCTCGATATGAGCATCTCCCCATCGGCACATCAGATGCAGAATTTCCTTTAAGCTCCAGCCATACTCGCTCAGTTCATACTCCACCTTGGGCGGAACCTGATTATAAATTTTACGTACGATAATGCCCTCCTCTTCCAGCTCACGCAGATGCTGTGTCAGCATTTTCTGGGTGATTTGGGGAATCAGGCTTAACAATTCGCTATTGCGTCTTTTCCCGAAAGTAAGATGAAAAAGAATGACCGGTTTCCACTTTCCGCCGATGACCTCCAGCGTCGCTTCCACCGCGGTGTTGTACACTTTTTCCTTATGCTCCATGATAAGCCTCGCTCCCTTCGACCAAGATATGATATTTACCAGCGATTTCCGAACTCGCGCTTTACTTCCTCCACTATAACATGAACTCCTTCATCCATCTGATCCGATCTTGCTTTGGAAATGCTGATACATATGAACTTCTCCTGCACTCGGCAATGGACAGGAAGAACGGCTTGCCGACATTGGACTGTCACCGGTTCCATGGACCACTACGCCAACTCTCCAGGTCTTCCGCTTGTCTCCTATTTCGCATGTTCAATTGCCCCATGACTTCTCTTTCTCTCACTGTAATACCAGCCAGCCAGGCACATTTCAATGTTTCTTCCCAATTTCACCGGACAGCAGATTCTTGCCAACGCAAAAACACCTCCAAGATTGTCCCCATATCTTTCGACACGGATCCTTCTCTTGAAGGTGTTTAATTTGCCTTACGCTATGGGGTCAGTCCCGTTTAGTGGAGGCTGGCTTTATCCCTTTTGATTTAGTTAGTCCGTTTACGGTTAAGCCCGGTCCAGAATCGTTTGGAGGGTCGTCCGGTCGAGCCCTTTTACCAGCTTGATCAGAAGCTCCTTGGCTGCTTCGTAGTCATCCGTGTGGATGATGGACGACGAGGTATGGATATACCGGGAGCAAATGCCGATGATCGTAGATGGAACCCCGATGCCGCTTAAGTGAACTTGCCCGGCATCCGTTCCGCCCGGCGATACGAAGTACTGATATTTGATCTTATTCGTCTCTGCCGTATCCTGCACGTATTCCACCATGCCGCGATGCGTCAGCATCGTCGGATCGAAGATGCGGAGCAAGGCCCCTTGTCCGAGCTGGCCGAATTGGCTCTTGTCGCCCATCATATCGTTTGCCGCGCTTGCATCAAGGCCGAAGAAAATGTCGGGCTGGATCAAGTTGGCTGCAGTCCGCGCGCCGCGAAGTCCGAGCTCTTCTTGAACGGTGGCTCCGGCATAAACCGTATTCGGAAGCTTCTCTCCGTGAAGAGCTTGAACGAGCTCGATGGCCAGGCCGACGCCGTATCGGTTATCCCATGCCTTAGCCATGATTTTTTTTGGATTGGCCAGCGGAGTAAATTCGCAGATCGGCACGATCTGCTGCCCCGGACGGATGCCGAACGATTCCGCCTCCGCTTTGTTGTCCGCGCCGATGTCGATATACATGGATTTGATATCGACCGGCTTGCTGCGCTGTGCTTCGTCCAGCAGGTGGGTCGGGATGGAGCCGACGACCCCGATAATCGGCCCGTTGTCGGTAATAATCTGCAGGCGCTGAGCCAGAACGGCCTGGCTCCACCAGCCGCCCAGCGGCTGAAAGCGCACCATGCCCGCTTCCGTAATGCCGGTTACCATGAAGCCGACCTCATCCATATGCCCGGCGACCATGACTCTCGGACCTTCGTCGTTCCCGCGCAGTACAGCAAACAGGCTGCCGAGCCGATCCTGTACAAATTCTTCGGTATATGGGGAGAGTGCATTTTTTACCCAAGCGCGCAGCTCTCTTTCAAAGCCCGGCGCAGCCGGAAATTCAGTAAGCGTCCGAAACAATTCGCGTGTAGATTCATTCATAGGCTATTCGCTCCTTTGGAAAAAGGTATGTATGAGTTCATCCTATTTAGTATGCCCCTATATACCGCAAAAGTCTACATTACAAGCTATGAAACAATCGCGGCTTGCTCAGGAAAAATAGATCGTCCAAGCACCAAATGATTCCCGAAGAATACGCTGGAATAAAACATGTCAATGAGTCATGGACAGGGGAAGGGCGAAGAAATATGGGCGAATACGGGGTGGGATCGTACGGCCGGCAAGCTGAATTCGGCGAGTTTCTGCTCATTATCATTCTTTTCATACTGCTCGTCATATTGCTGAATTACTTTTTGATTTAATGGGCGAAATGGTTACGGTACATTTATGCTAAATTCAATCAAGCAACTACGATCGGCAGCTTTCCGGTTACGGAAGGCTGTCTTTTTGCATTTATGCTTGCCCATGAGAGCCGTACCACCGTGGCGGCCGTTTGCGCCCTGATGACGGAATCGTTCAAAACAGCATGACACCGCGCGGCTTTTGCATTAAGGATGATTTTCCAAACATAAAGGAAGTTCGTTCAAAGCATAATGATTATCGAGTGATATCCATAATGGCTTTCCGAGGCTGGTTGAAGAATCCATACTTAAATATTCAGCGGAGGTGTAACCAAATGTCCGGTTCCAACAACCAAAAGCCCAAGTCTGATATCAGTACCATGAGCTCGGCCGAATATCAGGCGATTGCGAAGAAGCATGAGCCTCCCCGCGCCGTATTTAAAAACTGTATACGCGCCTTTTTGGTCGGAGGCCTCATCTGTTTGATCGGTCAATGCATTCAGCGCTTTTTCATGACCGTGTTCGATATGAGCACGAAGGAAGCGAGCAACCCGACGGTGGCCGTTCTTATTATCATTTCCGTCATTTTGACCAGCTTTGGCGTATACGACAAAATTGCCCAATGGGCCGGTGCGGGAAGCGCGGTGCCGGTTACGGGTTTTGCCAACTCCATGTGTTCGGCCGCTTTGGAGCACCGGGCAGAGGGACTGGTCCTTGGAGTGGGAGCTAGCATGTTTAAGCTTGCCGGCTCCGTGATCGTGTTCGGTACCGTTGCGGCGTTTATTATCGGCATCATATACGCCGTGCTCGGCATCGGGGGGAGGTAACGCGAGATGAAGATCATCGGTCAAACGTGGCAGTTCGAGAACAAACCGGTCATTATCGGCACCGGTACGATTGTCGGACCTGAAGAGGGAGAGGGGCCGCTGGCGGAAGACTTCGATTATATATACGACAACATCGAGATCAATGAGAAAACATGGGAGAAGGCGGAACGTAAGCTGCTGGAGGACGCTTCACGGAAAGCTGCGGAGAAGGCCGGGATTAAGGAGGATCAGCTTCAGTTCTTTGTAGGCGGAGACCTAATGAACCAAATTATCAGCAGCTCCTTCGCAGCAAGGCAGCTTGGCGTTCCGTATCTCGGCGTTTTCGGCGCCTGCTCCACCTCCATGGAGAGCCTTGCGGTCGCTTCGATGATCGTGGATTCGGGCTCCGCGAAATATGTGATGGCAGGCACGGCGAGCCATAACTGTACGGTGGAGAAGCAGTTCCGTTATCCGACCGAATACGGCTCGCAAAAGCCTCCGTACGCCCAGTACACCATAACGGGAGCAGGCTGCTCCGTCGTCTCCAGCGAGGGGGACGGACCGCGCGTCACATACGCCACGATCGGGAAGGTCGTCGACCTGGGCATCAAGGATCCCTTCAATATGGGAGCCGCCATGGCCCCCGCTGCGGCCGATACGATTACGAAGCATTTTAAAGATACCGGCAGACAAGCCAAGGATTATGATTTGATCGTGACCGGCGACCTGGCATCCGTCGGCCTGCCGATTGCCAAGGATCTTCTGAAGCAGAACGATGTCATCATGGACGGCACGGTTTTTGCCGATTGCGGTCTGATGATTTACGATCTGGAAAAACAGAAGTACGTGAATGCCGGCGGCAGCGGCTGCGGCTGCTCAGCCGTTGTGACTTACGGCCATATCTTGAACCGGATGCGTAAAGGAGAACTGAACAAGGTGCTGGTCGTTGCTACGGGTGCCCTGTTGTCGCCGCTGTCATACCAACAAGGCGAGAGCATCCCGTGCATTGCTCATGCAGTAGCTATAGAGACGGGAGGAAGCAACTGATGCAGTTTTTATGGGCTTTTATCATTGGCGGTTTGATCTGCGTTATCGGACAAATCATGATGGATGTTATAAAGCTGACCCCTGCGCATACGATGAGCACCCTCGTCGTGGCCGGCGCAATTGCCGACGGGTTCGGCCTGTATGAACCGCTTGTCAAATTTGCCGGAGCCGGAGCCTCGGTTCCGATCACCAGCTTCGGCAACTCTCTGGTTCACGGAGCTTTGACAGAGCTGGAGCGGGACGGCTGGATCGGGGTCGTGACGGGGATATTCGAAGTAACGAGTGCAGGGATATCCTCGGCGATCATATTCTCTTTTCTTGCTGCGCTTTTGGTGAGGCCAAAAGGCTAATGTTATAGCTGTTCAGACATCTATGCTGCCCTGGTTAAACAACCAGGGTTTTTTGCTGTTTAAAGCAAGTCTGGCGTTGGTTAAGAAACAAAATATGGCTGCGAATGTACTCTGCGACCTCGATCATGTACAATAGTACTAAATTAAGTATTTATTCCCTTACAGGAGGTTAGTCATACATGCCCGTAAGCCAAGAATCCATGAAAATCATTTCCTCGGTGCGATCCAATCTGGAGTCGTGCCTGCTAGGCAAAGAATTCGAGATCCAATTGCTCCTTACGGCGCTGCTCGCTGGTGGACATGTTCTGATCGAGGACGTACCGGGAACGGGAAAAACGCAATTGATCAAAGCACTGGCTAAATCCATGCAGGGAGATTACCGGCGTATTCAATGCAATCCGGACATTCTTCCGAGTGATATAACAGGGGTATCCGTATTTCACCCCCGAGATGAAATGTTTTATTTCCGGCCGGGACCTGTCATGACCAATATTTTGCTCGCAGATGAGATTAACCGGGCCACGACGAAGACGCAGTCCGCTCTGCTTGAAGTCATGGAAGAGCGCAGCGTGACCGTGGACGGGGAGACGCATGAGCTTCCGCATCCGTTCATGCTGTGCGCCACCCAGAACCCGATTGATTTCGAGGGAACCTATATGCTTCCGGAGGCGCAGCTTGACCGTTTCATGCTGAAGCTAAGCCTGGGATATCCCGATGCGGCAACCGAGAAGCAGCTCATGTATGCCTCGAAGGACGGACAGCTGTCGGATAGGCTGAAGCCTGTGACGCATATGGATACCGTCTCCGCAATTCAGCGCGAGATTCGCGACATATTTATCGGCGAACCGGTTGCCGATTACTTGTTGAACATCACCCGCTCAACGCGGGAGCACCCTTCCGTCATGCTGGGCGCAAGCCCGCGGGCAACGCTGTCCTTCATGAATGCGGCCAAAGCCTTTGCCTTCCTTCAGCAGCGTGACTACGTGCTGCCTGATGATGTGAAGACGCTTGCCCCTTACGTCCTCTCACACCGGATTATGCTGCGTCCGGAAGCACGGCTCGATAATGCAACGCCCGAATCGGTGCTGGACTTTATTTTGCGACAGGTTAAAGTGCCTGTTCAAATGGGGAGATAAGCATGCGGCGCGCCGTTTCCGTATTTCTAAATGGCATGCAGCCGTCCAGACTGGCAGCGGTATTGACGGTTTGGTGCTTATGTCTTTTGTACGTGTTGTTTCAAGGAGGGAAAACCTCTCTCATGCTCTTTTCCATGGTCAGCCTCTTATCCGTATATGTCATCGGAGCGGGCTTTGGCGGGGTGAGGCGCGTAAAGGCGAAGCGCAACATTCTCGGTGACCGGGATCGCCGCGATCAGCTTCATGCCGGGGAGCAGGTGCGCGTTCGGCTCGATGTGAACGTCCCCGGGTTATTGCCGATGCCGTATTTGGTCGTCAAGGAAGTGCTGCAAAGACATAACGGCGATTCATGGTCATTCGAAGACAGCATTATCCCGAACATGCGCGGTGCCGGGGTGCTCGTATTCCAGACTCCGCCTCTCGAGCGGGGGCGGTATGCGTTCGCCGGGACGGAATGTATCAGCGAGGATATCTTCGGCATCATGGAGCATCGGGGACGGATCGAAGTGAACACGGAATTTAGGGTCCTCCCAAGGACGGTTTATATTCCGAAATGGAACCGGAATATCCATAGATCCCGGCTCGGCGGTACGCATACAACAGTATCTGCCTCAAGGCGGGAGACGACTCAAATTAATGGGGTGCGCGATTATGTTTATGGCGATCGGATTTCGCGGATTCACTGGAACGCGACGGCGAAGACCGGTTCGTGGAAATCCAAGGAGTTCGAGCATGAATCCTTTCCCAAGACGCTGATCGTCCTGGATGGAGCCCAGAATGCTTATGTGAGCGATCAGCAATTCGAGGTTGCCGTATCTGCTGCCGCTTCGCTGATTGAATATGGTGCGAAGGAGCATGCGGGAACGGGTTTGTTTACGGCCACAGAGGAAGGCAAGCTGTTTCCTCCGACGGAGCAGGCAGGGGAACGTATGCGCATGATTCAGCATTTGGTCGATGTGGATCACAACCGCAAGGGCAGCCTGATTGCAGAGCTAGAACGCTCCTACCGCCATTTCCCGCAGGGAGCCGTGCTCCTGCTCATCAGTCCGATGAGCGGCAGGGAGGCGTCCGAAGTCCTACGCTGGGTGGAAGCCAGGGGCATGAATCCATGCTTTCTGCAAATCATGAATCCCGGCGGCAAGCCGCTTCGCGATGAATCGATCTCGATCCTGAGGTCGCGGGGGATTTCATGTTACTCCGTCTCATCGCTTGAGGAGCTGCCTGCTGCGTTGGGAGGTGGAGTCGCTTGAAGCTGTGGCTTGATAAGCTGTCAACGACATTTTTTAATACGCTGACGGTGCTGTGGATTTGGATCATCGGCATGCAATGGGTATCCTTCACGGAATCCATCTGGCTGTCGGAGACGACGGCGATCGTAATCGCCGCCATCACCATTACGGCGGTGATTGAAGCGCTGATACCGCTTAAGATGGTGTTTAGGCTTGTA
Source organism: Paenibacillus sp. FSL M8-0142 (assembly GCF_038597315.1). NCBI lineage: Bacteria > Bacillati > Bacillota > Bacilli > Caryophanales > Paenibacillaceae > Paenibacillus > Paenibacillus sp. FSL M8-0142. The sequence continues at coordinate 4,643,437 of NZ_CP152008.1, read as the reverse complement.
TTGCAATTCCTATTGATTCTATACAGCGTGTTTAAGCTGCTGGAAGCCGGCGGCATGCCGGTGCCTTCATTCGGACCGGATACGGTATTATCCGATGAATTGATGTATTTATTCCCGTATTTATGGTTCGCTGTTGCAGCGTGGGTAATTTTCGTCTTTATATTTCTCTGGGCGAAGACCAAACGGCGCATTCTGTTTGTTGTCGGACTGAACGTGATCGGCCTTGCGGTTCTGGATTCGTTCACGAAGGTCACTCTATGGGATGAGACGGCATGGGTAGCCGGAGCAGGCATGGGCTGGCTCGTGACGAACCACTTCAACCGCTTTCGGAGACGGTTCCCGCAAGGATGGGTTAACTTATCGAGATCTCCGTTTAAAATCATTGCCAACATTCTCGTCATCTTCTCGCTCATTATCGTTGCCGGTGTCAATATGCCGCACATCAATCCGACGCTGACCGACCCTTATACGGCATGGAGGGAATGGAGCGGAGTGCCATTGTCCGGCGTCAGCACGAGCGGTACCGGTACCTTGATCGAAACTCCGGTAGAGAGCTCGTCCGGATACGGAAGAGGCGATAACGATCTGGGCAGCGGCTTCAACTTTGATTACTCCCCGGTGATGTCGGTTAGCTCGGAGGAGCGCAGTTATTGGCGCGGGGAGACAAGGGCCGTTTACTCCGGAACAGGCTGGGCCGACCGGAGCGGAAGACGCTCGGGGGCCGATGTAGGGATCGGGGAGAGCCTTCCCGATGAGGAGGCAAGCTCCATGCCGACCAAGACCGTGAAGCAAACGGTCACGATGCTGAACGATACCGAGTATCCGGTCCTATTCGGAGCTTATAAGATCCATGAGGTTCAAATGCTGGATGAGGTTATCGATCCGGAGCGTCTAAGCTGGGTATCTGAAGGGGCTGAGCTGCATCTGCAGGGGGGACGAAACGGCGATTACCCGAAAAGCTATACGCTGGTATCGGAGGTTCCCGTCATTCCACTTGAAGAGCTTAGGGGCAAAACCTACAGTCAACTGTACAACGGTTCCGTGGATGATGCCTATCTCCAGATCCCAAGAAACTTTCCCGACCGCGTAACCGATTTGGCCAAGCAAATCACGGAATCGGCAGAAACGCCGTATGATAAGGTCATTTTGCTGCAACAATACTTACAGAGCAACTACTCATATACCAATACGCCTGATCTGTCGCGCAAGCAAAGCGAGGATTTTGTGGACAGCTTCCTGTTTGAAGTCCGGGAGGGCTATTGCGATTACTTCTCCACCGCAATGGTGATGATGACCCGATCGCTGGATATCCCTGCACGCTGGGTAAAAGGCTATGCGCCCGGAAGCAGCTCAGTCAGCGAATACATCCCGATGGACGGGCAGAGTCCGGTCAGCAGCGGGACCTATACGGTAACGAATGCCGACGCGCACTCATGGGTCGAGGTCTACTTCGGCGAGTACGGCTGGATTCCGATTGAGGCGACACCTGGCTTTAGTATGCCGCTCCTTACAGGTCAGCCTGAAGCTGAGCCAGTGGTTCAAGAAGAGGTTGAAGAAGAGGAACAGGAAGAGGCGGAGACGACACCTGCCGCTGCATCGGATGATCAATCTTCCGGATGGTGGAAAGGCATCGGCATTGCGGCAGCTGTTGTGATTGCGCTGTGGATCTTTTACATTCTGTGGAGAATGCGCATTAATCTGCGCTTTGCCGGGGCGCGGCTCCGTGCAGGGAAGCCGCTGTCCGCTGCGGACAAGGTCATTGCGGAGACCGAGCGATGGCTGCGGTCGGTGCAGCGGAAAGGATTGGTCCGTCAGGACAGCGAGACGCTGCGCGAGTCGGTTCGCCGCTGGAGCGAGGCCAATCCATTGCTGGAGCCGCAGCTGAAGCCGCTGCTGCAGCAGTTCGAAACAGCCCGCTATAGTCCGGCAGAGGTATCGGAGGAGCAGTGGCGTCTTGTCCAAGCCGATGCGGAAGTCCTCAAGAAAATGATTCGGAAGGTTCGTCTGGCTTAAAGAGGAGCTCGGCAGTTCTTATCCATGTGAAGAGGGATGCCTGCCTTCAACGGGCTTGATCCCGGAAGACGGTCTTATTCTGATCTTAACCGGCAACGGTAAATGCATAGGCCGCCCGAGTCCTTTTTAGTGGGATGACGGTGGTCTTTTGCTGAACATTTCGGCATCAGCGATTCAAGTGCTTTTGTTCGTGATTATTTTTACTACGGAACCGGATTATGGTATAGTTTTTCGTATGAAATTGAGGTGACGAAATTGTTTGAAATGCTAATTCCGAAGCTCCGTGTCAATACGGTTTTCGATATTGATCTGGAAGAGCTGTACGAGCAAGGATATCGCGGAATCATTACGGATCTCGACAATACGCTCGTCGGTGCGAAAGCGCCGCTCGCCACGCCGGAGCTCGTGGACTGGTTTAAGAAAGTGAAGGAGATCGGCTTCCAGCTGATCATCGTTTCAAACAACCAGCTCGAACGGGTGTCGAAATTCGCAACACCGCTCGATATCCAATATGTGCATGAAGCCCGGAAGCCGAGCAATGCCCCGTTCCGCAAGGCGATGAAGATGATGGAGCTGACCGCGGACAAAACGATTGTCGTCGGCGATCAAATGCTGACCGACGTATACGGCGGAAACCGGCTCGGTCTATATACGGTTCTGGTGATGCCCATCGCCATTAACGACGAGGGCTGGTTTACGCGTATGGTGAACCGCCGGGTGGAGCGGATCGCGTTAACCCGGCTGCGCAAAAAAGGACTATGGCTTGAGGAGGAACCGAAATCATGACCTTGCCAACAGGCGAAGACATCAAGAAATGCAGCGGCTGCGGAATCCGGCTTCAAAGCGAGGCCCAGGATCAGCCGGGGTATTTGCCGGAGAAGGCATGGGAGCGCGATCCGGTCATCTGCCAGCGCTGCTTCCGAATCAAAAATTATAATGAAGCGTCCTCGGTTGCCGTCGATCAGGACGAATTTTTACGTTTGCTGGGGCAGATCGGCGGAAAGAATGCCCTTGTCATTCATATTGTGGACCTTTTTGATTTCGAAGGGAGCCTGATTTCGGGACTGCAGCGTTTTGTCGGAAATAATCCGGTTATACTGGCTGTCAATAAAACCGATCTTTTACCGAAGGTGACCAACTGGAATAAGGTTCTGAATTGGGTCCAGAAGCAATGTAAGGAACATGGGTTAAAGACGGAGGACATCGTTCTGTGCAGCGCAAAGAAAAATCAGGGCTTTGAACGGCTGCTTGAAACGGTTGCCTATCACAGAGGAGACCGGGACGTATATGTCGTCGGTGCCACCAATGTCGGAAAGTCCAGTCTGATCAACCGCTTAATACGCGACTACAGCGACTTGGAGCAGGAGCTGACAACCTCCCGCTACCCGGGGACCACGCTGGATATGGTCCATATTCCGCTGGATGACGGACGAGATATTATCGATACTCCGGGCATCGTGTACCCTTGGCGTTACAGTGAAATCGTGAGCCGGGAGGATCTGCGCGAGGTCATGCCGGAAAATCCGCTGAAGCCGGCCGTTTACCAGCTGAATGAAGGCCAAACCCTGTTCTTCGGCGGCTTTGCCCGCTTTGATTTCGTGCAGGGAGTCCATCAATCGTTCACGTGTTTTATCAGCGGAAGGCTCAACATTCACCGGACGAAGCTTGAACGGGCGGACACGTTGTTCGAAGAGCATGCGGGCGAGCTGCTCTCTCCGCCGACCCGCGAGAGGCTGGCCGAGCTGCCGGAATGGACAAGGCATGAAATCCGGATCCCGAAAGGCTCCCGGACCGATGTGTTCATTTCCGGCCTTGGCTGGATCAAGGTCAATGGCGACCAGGGAGCGCTAGTGGCCGTTCATGCGCCGAAGGGAGTCAAGGTGCTGGCTCGTCCTTCGCTGATTTAATTGCGTCGTCAACGCGTCTTCATGACTGAAGACGGTTTACTCACGGGAGAGACGGGGGAAATACAATGAAGGAAACTCAAGCCGGCACCGATTATTTGAAGCTCGGCGTCATGGGGGATCCCATCGGCCATTCCAAATCGCCGGCCATGCATAACGCGGCGCTTGCCGCATTAAACCTCCAAGGGGCGTACATTCCGCTCCATATTCGGCCTGAAAGATTGGGGGATGCGATCGAGTCGGTCAAGACGCTCGGATTTCGCGGAGTGAACGTAACGATTCCCCATAAGGTGGAAGTCATGCGGTATTTGGATGCCATCGACGAGGGCGCTGCCCGGATCGGCGCCGTAAACACGATCGTGAACGATAACGGCAGGCTGACGGGTTACAATACAGACGGAATCGGGTATGTGCGCTCCCTGAAGGAGGAGGCTTGCCCGGATCTTAAGGGCAAGCGCATCGCGGTGCTCGGCGCCGGCGGCGCTGCCCGAGGCATCATTTATGCCTTGATCGGCGAACAGCCGGAATCGATCTCCATCATTAACCGGACCGAAGACAAGGCCAAGGCGCTTGCGCAGGAATGGGGAACGATGGCCGAGCTTCACGGCTGCGGCGAAGAGCATGCGAAGGAAGTGCTTTCGCGAGCTGAGGTTATTATTAATACGACCTCAGTCGGCATGCACCCCCGAATTTCAGAAATGCCGGTTCATCCGGAATGGATTCCTGAGGGGGCGGTCGTCAGCGACCTGATCTATAATCCGCTGAAGACCGAGCTGCTGCTGCAGAGCGAGCAGAGGAATTGCACCGTGCACGGGGGACTGGGCATGTTCATTAATCAGGGGGCTTATGCCCTGGAATATTGGACCGGCCTCAGGGCGCCGGTGGAGGCGATGAAGGAAGCGGTACTCGCAAGCTTGCTATAAGGATTCATTCTTTTGTTTATTGATTAATGGGTAAGCTAAAGCTACAATATAGTTTTTAAACAAGCGATAGGCTTGTATAGATGATGATTAAGGGGTAATGACCAAGCATGTTAACAGGAAAGCAAAAACGACACTTACGTTCGCTTGCCCATCATTTGGACCCGCTGTTCCAGGTAGGCAAAGGCGGCAGCAATGAGCATTTGATCCGCCACATCGAAGAAGCGATTGAGAAGCGGGAGCTGCTGAAAATCTCGGTGCTCAACAATTGCCTGGAGGATCCTCGCGACATCGCTGAGGAGCTGGCCGAAGGTGCCGGGGCCGAATTGGTCCAAGTCATCGGAAAGACGATTGTTCTCTATAAGGAATCGAAGGATCATAAGACGATCGAACTGCCTTAAAGCAAGATCGGTGTTCAGAGTATCATAGTCCTCTGACTAGGGGAGGTGAGCCGAATGAAAGTGGGGATCATGGGGGGAACCTTCGACCCTGTTCATATCGGACATATGCTGGCGGCTGAGGCGGCGCGCGTCGCTTATGGCCTGGAGGAAGTGTGGTTCATGCCGAGCCATATTCCTCCGCATAAGGAGGATGCGGGCGTCACCGGGATGATGCGGCTGGAGATGACAGCCGAGGCGGTTGCCGGCCACCCGTCCTTCCGCACGCTGGACCTTGAAATCAAGCGCGGCGGCATTTCCTATACGGTCGATACGATCAAGGCCCTTCGCGAGATGTATCCCGAGCACGATTTTTCGTTTATCATCGGAGCGGATATGGTGGAGTATCTCCCGAAGTGGAACCGGATCGAGGAGCTAGCGGGAATGCTGACGTTCATCGGGGTCAACCGTCCGGGGACGAAGCTGAACGTAGAGTCGCTGCCGGATTTTCTTAGACGGGTGGTAAGGATCGCGGAAATGCCGCTGATCGAGATTTCATCCACGATGATCCGGGAGCGGGCGGCCGCCGGCGGATCCATCCGCTACATGGTGCCGGATCGCGTGTACGATTATATTGTTAGGAGCGGTATATATGGTGTACAGCCGTGAAGATTTGATCGAAGCCGTCTCCTCCCAGATGCCGGCCAAGCGCTGGGAGCATACGAAGGGCGTTATGGAGACGGCCGTTATTTTGGCGAACCGGTTCGGGGCCGATCCCCAGAAAGCGGATTTGGCAGCGATTTTACATGATGTAGCCAAGTACTGGCCGGTTGAGAAGCTTCGGGAGGTGCTCGAGGAGCAGGGAGAGTCCTCGGAGCTACTCCAATATGACAAGCAGCTGTGGCATGCCGAAGTGGGCGCGATCGTCGCAGAGCGGGATTATGGGGTAACGGACACCGAGGTGCTGGATGCTATCCGCTATCACACGTCGGGCCGAGTCGGGATGAGCCTGCTGGACAAGGTGGTGTGCCTGGCCGATTATGTGGAGCCGGGGAGGGATTTCCCCGGTGTGAATAATATTCGGGAACTGGCCAACCATAGCCTTGAAGAGGCGCTCGCAGCCGGGTTTGATTCGACGATTGGACATCTGCTGTCACGCAGACAGATTATTTTTCCGTTGACGGTGCTAGCCCGCAACGATCTCATTAAGCAATTGGAGGCGAATTCATGACGATAAAACCGGAAGAATTGTTAAATATAGCGGTTGAGGCCGCAGAGGATAAGAAAGCGAACGATTTGGTCGTTCTGGATCTGAGAGGCATCTCGCTTGTGGCGGATTATTTTGTTATTTGCCACGGGAATTCGGATACGCAGGTTCAGGCAATTGCAACGGAAATCCGCAAACGGATCCATGATAAAGGCGTAGCTCTTCGGGGACTGGAAGGCATGGATGCTGCCCGCTGGGTGCTGATGGACATCGGGGATGTTGTCGTCCATATCTTCCACCGGGACGAGCGCGAGTATTACAACATTGAGCGCTTGTGGTCGGATGCCAAAGTGGTGGAGAACGTATGAGCTTGATCGCGGGCACGATCGTCCAGCTTACGGTTTCCAGGGAGGTTTCGCCTTATGGCTACTTTCTTGATGGCGGCGACCGGGATGTCCTGCTGCACTATTCGGAAGTGACCGGGAGCATTGCTCCTGGGGATACCGTCGAGGTATTCATCTTCTTCGATACCGAAGACCGTTTGGCAGCAACGATGAAAAAGCCGCTGCTTACCCTTGGTGAAACGGCAAAGCTGGAGGTGGCGGACGTTCATCCCCGGCTCGGCTGTTTTCTGGAAATGGGACTCGGAAGGCAGCTGCTGCTACCGATCCGGGAGCTGCCCGAAATGAAAGAGCTGCATCCTCAGGTGGGTGATCATGTATTCGTAACGATGGAGCATGATAAGCAAGGCAGGCTGCGCGCCAAGCTGGCGGGTGAGCAGGAGCTCGCTCCACTCGCCTTCCACGCGCCGAAATCGTGGATGGGCGAATGGTTTACGGCGCTGGTATACAAGCCGCTGCAGATGGGAACCTTCGTGATCGTCGACGGAGGTGTGGTCGGCTTTGGAGCGATCGGCATGATCCACGCCTCAGAGCGGACGCGGCTTCTTCGTCTAGGTGAAGAGGTGCGCGTACGGGTGAGCCATATTCGCGAGGACGGCCGGGTGAATCTGTCGATGGTTCCGCGCAAAGAGATCGGACGAAACGATGATGCAGACCGGCTGCTGGCGTTCCTGAAGGAACGGCCGGGCGGCGCAATGCCCTATTCCGATGAAACACCGCCCGAAATTATCAAGCAGCGCTTTGGCATCAGCAAATCTGCATTTAAGCGTGCGCTCGGGAAATTGATGAAGGATGGCCTTGTCACACAGAAGGAAAGCTGGACGTATTTGGTGAAAAAAGAGGAGAATTCCGGTTCGGCTGAATAGCGACCGAAGAAGAAGCTTCTGGGAAAGTGGTGTCAGCATGTTGTCTTACCGAAAGTTTGCTTACGTATATGATCAGCTTATGGAAGATATGCCATACCCCGACTGGATCCGCTTTGCGAGAACGGCTTGGGACAAGCATGGCATGCCGAGAAGCATCGCGGAGCTCGGCTGCGGAACCGGAAGCATTACGATACCGCTGGTCAACTCCGGTTTTGAGGTGACGGGCATTGATTTGTCGGCCGATATGCTGTCTGTTGCCAGGCGGAAGCTGGAAGGATCGCCGCAGGGCAGCCGGCTGTTCCGCGAAGGGAGCGTCCGCTGGGTTCAGCAGGACATGCGTTCCTGGGAGCTGCCGGAGCCCGTTGATTCCGTGATCTCGTTTTGCGATTGCTTCAACTATTTGCTGGAGGAGAAGGATATTCGTTCCGCCTTTGTCCGCACGTACCAAGGGCTCAAGGAAGGCGGAACGTTTTTGTTTGACGTGCACCATCCGAACACGTTGATCCGGTATGATGCGGAGCAGCCATTCGTGTTGGATGAGCGGGAGGTCTCTTACATATGGACCTGCGATCTGGATGAGCCCCGATGTGAAATCGAGCATCATTTGACCATTTTTGCACGGGATCATCAGGACCCTGCCGTCTACCGCCGCTTTGAAGAAACGCATATCCAGCGAGGATATGATCCGGAATGGATGAAGGTAGAGCTTATCAAAGCAGGCTTCCGTGATGTCAAATGCTACGCCGATTTCGAATGGGTTGAAGCCGGCGACGATGCTGCCCGTCTGTTCTTTGTAGCCATAAAATAAGATTACGGGAAAACCTTATATCATGTTGAGACTGCCTCAAGGTCATTTGACTTTGGGGCAGTCTCTTTATGCATGAAGGACTTTTTTGCGTTTGCAAAGGCATCCGACTTGCCTCTCCCAGCACGCGGGGTAATGATGGCTGCTGCACGATGATCAGCGACGCTCGGACGACAAGCCAAATTGCTGCAGGGACCACTGACAGGCGGTCGGCGCACCCATTATAATCTGAAACGCTTTTTAGGCTAATTATTTGATTGTGGTTAAGGTACACAGACGGAGCTATAGGTTTGCAGATCGGACTATGCTACGATGGGTCATATCCGGCCATTGCAATAATGACAGCGCTGTCTACATAGATGTATCTAATGTTGTAACCTCTGGAAGGCGGGATTTCGAGAGTCCAATGATAGTTAAATTCCCCCGGTGATGATAGGGGACATGAGAGGATGAGCGTACCATGAAAATGTCTGTATTTACGGTTGCAACCCCCGACTTGCAGCCTGAACAGCTGGCCAAGGCCGCAGCCGATGCCGGTATCGAAGGGATTGAATGGCGTTTTAAGGAAATCCCGCCCGGCGCCGAGGAGGAGCAGCCTTCCTTTTGGAGGCATAATCAATGCTCCATGGATCCCGGCGGGACGGAGCAGGATTGGCTGCGATTCAAGCAGGCGGCGGAGCTGCACGGCAGACAGAGCATTGCGGTCGTTCCGTATCTAACCTGCGGCGATCTGGCGGAAACGGAGAAAGTGATGAGGGCAGCCAAGCTGGTAGGAGCCTCTTTCATCCGCGCCGGCATTCCGGCTTACAATCGCAGCGTCAACTACAATGAGCTGTACGAGCAAGCTGTAAAATACCTGCTGGAAGTGGAGGATTTGGCAGCCGCTTATGATGTGAAGGCATTGGTCGAGACGCACCATAACACCATTACGCCGAGCGCCGGGCTTACATACCGGCTCGTATCCCATTGCTCTCCTCAGCATGTCGGCGTATTGTACGATCCGGGAAATATGGTTCATGAAGGCTACGAAAATTATCGCATGGGACTGGAGCTGCTCGGTCCTTACTTGGCCCATGTTCATGTGAAAAATGGCGGTTATCGCAAGCATCCGTCGGAGGACGGGAGCGAGGCAACGTGGACCGGGGAATGGACGCCGCTTGCTCAAGGCGCCGTTCCGTGGCGTCAGGTTATCCAGGATTTGAAGTCTGTTGGTTATGACGGCTATTTCGGCATCGAGGATTTTAGCGGCACGTACGATTCGACCGAGATGCTGCTTCGCTTTGCCGAGCAGATGAAGCAGTGGAGCGAAGATAAACAATTCGCGTAACGAATAATTGGATTTATTTTTATAGATGCGTAACGGAAGATATGAAATGTATGAGGGAGGATTGCAGTATGGAACAAGTTCGTATAGGTGTAATCGGTCTCGGAATGGGCTTCTCGCATGCCAAGTCGCTCGCGGCTGGACGGATCGCGGGAGCACGTCTTAGCGCCGTATGCGATTTTAATCCGGCCAAGCAGGAGATAGCCAAAGAGACGCTGCCTTCGGATGTGCGGATCTTTAGCGACGTGGATGCGATGATGGCTTCAGGAGAGGTGGACGCGGTCATTATTGCAACTCCGCATTACGGGCATCCGCAGGAAGCGATTCAAGCGCTGAACCGGGGGCTGCATGTGCTGATCGAGAAACCGGCCGGCGTCTATACCAAGCAGGTCCGCGAGATGAATAACGCAGCGGCTGCAAGCGGCAAAGTGTTCTCCATCATGTACAATCAGCGCTGCAATCCGCTTTATAAGAAGCTGCGGGAGCTGATTGCGGATGGAGAGCTCGGCGAAATCCGGCGCATGAACTGGATCGTGACGAACTGGTACCGTTCCCAGAGCTATTACGATTCGGGAGGCTGGCGTGCGACCTGGTCCGGCGAAGGCGGCGGCGTGTTGATCAATCAATCTCCGCACCAGCTCGATTTATGGCAATGGACGACAGGCATGATGCCGAAGAGAATTCGGGCATTCTGCGCGTTCGGCAAGTATCGCAACATCGAGGTCGAGGACGACGTGACCGCTTACGCGGAATACGAAAACGGCGCAACCGCCGTATTCATCACGACCACCGGCGAAGCGCCGGGCACGAACCGGTTTGAAGTGACGGGAGACCGCGGGAAAATCGTCATCGAAAACGGCAATCTTACTTTTTGGAGACTTCGGGTGCCGGAGCCGGAATTCAACCGTCAGTATACCGGCGGCTTCGGCGAACCGGAATGCTGGAAGTGCGACGTTCCGATCGTGGGAGACAATCCGCAGCATAACGGCATTATTCAAAATTTTACGGATGCCATTCTGCACGGCACCCCGTTAATCGCTCCGGGCGAAGAGGGAATCCATGGACTTACCTTGTCGAATGCAATGCATCTGTCCACGTGGACGGATAACTGGGTGGATCTGCCGCTGGATGAGGATCTGTACTATAACCTTCTGCAGGAGCGGATCGCCGCCTCGACCGGAGAGAAGACGGTGCGGGAGATCGGCCCCGTCGATATGAGCAAAACATTCGGAACCTACTAAATACAAGAAATAGGGGAGGCAGCAATATGAACCGGAGTGATGGAATGCGATATGCGCCGGTAGGCAAAGCCCAGCCGGTCTGCAAGCCCGGGGAATTCACGATCGCGGCCATGTCATTGGAGCATGGACATATTTACGGCATGTGCAACGGTCTTATCGAAGCGGGGGCCACGCTGAAATGGGTGTACGACCCGGACCCTGGGAAGGTAAAAGCATTCTGCGAGGCATACCCCGGCGTACGGCCGGCTTCCTCCGAAGCGCAAATATTGGAGGATCCGGAGGTAAAGCTGGTCGCGGCTGCGGCGATCCCTTCGGAACGCTGCGGGCTTGGGCTCAAGGTGATGTCGCATGGCAAGGATTATTTTACCGACAAAACGCCGTTTACGACGCTGGAGCAGGTAGAGGCCGCCAGGGCGAAAGCGGCGGAAACCGGCAGAAAATACATGGTTTACTACAGCGAACGACTTCATGTGGAGAGCGCGGTTCATGCCGGACGCTTGATTCAGGATGGAGCGATCGGCAGGGTGGTTCAGGTGCTCGGCACAGGCCCGCATCGGTTGAATGCGGCATCGCGTCCCGATTGGTTTTTCCGCCATGAGCAGTACGGGGGCATTTTATGCGATATCGGCTCCCACCAGATCGAGCAGTTTTTATTTTATGCAGGCTGCAGGGATGCCCAGGTGCTGAGCAGCAAGGTCGGCAATTATGCGAATCCGATGTATCCGGAGCTCGAGGATTTCGGGGATGCCACGCTGCTTGGCGACAACGGGGCGACGAATTATTTCAGGGTCGACTGGCTGACGCCGGAGGGACTCGGGACATGGGGTGACGGCAGAACCTTCATCCTGGGCACGGACGGATATATTGAGCTTCGCAAGTATATCGACATTGCCAGACACCCGCATGGTGATCATCTGTACTTGGTGAACAAGGACGGGGAGTTCCATATGGAGCTGAAGGGGAAGGTCGGCTATCCGTTCTTCGGTGAGCTGATTCTCGATTGCCTGGAGCGGACGGAGCGCGCCATGACCCAGGAGCATGCCTTCAAAGCGGGAGAGCTGTGCGTCAAGGCCCAAAACTTAGCCGTGCGGATCGGATAAATCCATTATAATAAAGGGAGACCCCGCCAAAATTCCCGGGGAATTGATTCATAACCTCGATAAGGGGGATTCCCACATGTCTTCGCGGTTGACGACTCCACCATCCTGGATGCCGGGCTTTGACCGGATGCTGCTGAGGGAACCGATTGAACTCGGCTGCTATAATGACCGGCCTTTATCCGGCGGGACTTTCCACTCCCACGCTTTTTACGAAATTTATTATTTTCATGAAGGACGCTGCACGTATCTGATCGGAGACTCCGTTTTTGCGCTGAAGCCCGGGGACCTGCTCCTGATGAACGGGTTGACGCTGCATTGCCCGAATGTGGAGCCGGGTTCGCGCTATGTCCGGAGCATTATCCATTTCGATCCCGCCTGGGTGTGCAGGGAGCTGCCCGAATCGGCAAGATCGGTCCTGCTGGATCCCTTCGAAACGCTGCGCAATCACCGGATGACGCTGACTGGGCAGAGGAGGGAAGAGTTTGAGCGGCTGCTGGAGGATATGAACCGGCTGCGGGGGGCGGAAGCTGCTTTCAAGCAGGAGCGATTGAAGCTTCGGCTTCAGGAAATGCTGTACGTCATTGCGGGCTGGTGTCAAAGCGAAGTGCAGCAGCAGGATTCGATCTCTGATAAGGAGCGCCATGTACAGCACGTCGTCTCGTTTGTGGAAGAGCATTACATGGAGGATTTGACGCTGGACCGAATTGCCAGGGACATGCATCTTACGAAGCATTACTTGTCCTCTTTGTTCAAGGAGGTCACCGGAACGACCGTATTCAAATATGTATACCACCGAAGAATTAACCAGGCCAAAATCCTGCTGAGACTGCACCCCCATATGAGCATTACGGACGTCAGCCGGGCGGCCGGCTTCAAGCATTTGGCCCATTTCAGCCGGATGTTCAAGACGATGGTCGGAACGGCGCCGGAGCATTACCGCAAGTCCCAGGGCGAACTCCGTTGACTTGGCGCGGCTTTTTGGGTATAATAGCCACATTAAAATGGAAATCATAGTAATGCAATGAAGGGGACTAGTAGTTCCGTATGCGATCATGCAGAGAGCCGGTGCATTTGGTGGAAGCCGGTTGACGCAAGGGATGAACTCGCCTCTGAGCAGCGGCGCGAACCCGGCTTTCGGATCTTAAGAATGCTTATTTATCCGTCGGTCGATGAAACGTCGCCGTCTCATCCGCGATAAGGATGCAAAGGGAGTGAAAGGCAAAGCATGCCTTGCACTAACTAGGGTGGTACCACGGGAATCAAACCTCTCGTCCCTAGCGTCAGCGCTATGGATGATGAGGTTTTTTTTGTTTTCAGGACAGCGGCATTAACAGCCTTGTCCGTTCGACAGTGAAGGAGGAGCTATGTAGTATGACGGATCAACAATCAGCCGGCCACGGCTATAAGCCGCAGGTCATTGAACCGAAATGGCAGAAGTATTGGGAAGAGAACAAAACCTTTAAAACCGAGGACAACTCGTCCAAACCGAAATTTTATGCACTCGACATGTTCCCGTATCCTTCCGGAGCGGGTCTTCACGTCGGGCACCCGGAGGGCTACACGGCCACCGACATCATTTCCCGCTATAAGCGGATGCGCGGGTACAACGTGCTTCATCCGATGGGCTGGGACGCGTTTGGCCTTCCGGCAGAGCAATATGCGATGGATACAGGCAAGCATCCACGCGAATTCACCATCCAGAACATCAATAACTTCCGCCGCCAGATCAAGTCGCTCGGATTTTCTTACGATTGGGACCGGGAGATCAGTACGACGGATCCGGACTATTATAAATGGACGCAATGGATCTTCATCCAGCTGTACAAACGGGGCCTTGCTTATGTAGCCGAGGTGCCGGTGAACTGGTGCGAAGCGCTGGGTACGGTTCTTGCGAACGAGGAAGTCATTGACGGCAAGAGCGAGCGCGGCGGCCACCCGGTCGTCCGCAAGCCGATGCGGCAGTGGATTCTGAAAATTACCGAGTATGCGGACCGGCTGCTTGAGGATCTGGATGAGCTGGATTGGAGCGAAAGCCTGAAGGACATGCAGCGCAACTGGATCGGCAAATCGGTCGGCGCCGAGGTGCGGTTTGATATCGATGGGCATGACGCCAAGCTGGAAGTGTTCACGACCCGTCCGGACACCCTCTTCGGCGCAAGCTACTGCGTGCTGGCACCGGAGCATGAGCTGGTGGACAAAATTACGACCCCAGAGCAGCGGGAAGCGGTGAAGGCTTATCAGGATCAGGCAGCCCGCAAGAGCGACCTGGAGCGTACGGATCTGGCAAAAGACAAGACCGGGGTCTTTACCGGGGCTTATGCCATCAACCCTGCCAGCGGCGCCAAGCTGCCGATCTGGATCGCCGATTACGTCCTCGCCGGCTACGGAACCGGCGCGATCATGGCCGTTCCGGGCCACGATACCCGCGACTGGGAGTTTGCGAAGCAATTCGGGCTTCCGATCATTGAAGTGGTGAAGGGCGGCAACGTGGAGGAAGAAGCTTACACCGGAAGCGGCGAGCACGTCAATTCCGGCTTCCTCAACGGAATGGACAATGAGGCTGCTATTCAGGCCATGAACGAGTGGCTTGAGAAAGAAGGCAAGGGTAAGAAGAAGGTCACGTACCGGCTGCGCGACTGGCTGTTCAGCCGTCAGCGCTACTGGGGCGAGCCGATCCCGATTCTCCACCTGGAGGACGGAACGATGAAGACCGTTCCGGAAGACCAGCTGCCGCTGCTGCTGCCGGACGTGGATCAGATCAGACCGTCCGGCACCGGCGAATCTCCGCTGGCGAATGTGACGGAATGGGTGGAGACGGTTGATCCGGAGACGGGCATGAAAGCCCGCCGCGAGACCAACACGATGCCACAATGGGCAGGCAGCTGCTGGTACTATCTCCGTTACATCGATCCGCATAACCCGGATGAGCTGTGCTCGAAGGAGAAGCAGAAGGAATGGCTCCCGGTAGACCTGTATATCGGCGGCGTCGAGCATGCGGTGCTTCACCTGCTGTACGCAAGATTCTGGCATAAGGTGCTCTATGATCTCGGAGTCGTCGATACGAAGGAGCCGTTCCAGAAGCTCGTGAACCAAGGCATGATTCTCGGCAACAATAATGAGAAAATGAGCAAATCCCGCGGCAATGTCATCAACCCTGATGATATCGTGAACGAATATGGAGCCGATACGCTTCGGGTATACGAGATGTTCATGGGGCCGCTGGAAGCGACCAAGCCATGGAACACGAACGGTGTTGAAGGCACGCATCGTTTCCTCTCCCGCGTATGGCGTCTGTTCATTGGCGATGACGGCCAACTGAATCCAAAAATCGTGGACGGGGAAGGTTCCGACGAATGGAAACGGATCCTGCACAAAACGATTAAGAAGGTTACCGAGGATATCGAGCATATGCGCTTCAACACCGCAATCAGCCAGTTGATGATCTTCATCAACGAGGGCTACAAGGCGGATGAGCTCCCGCGGAAGGCGATGGAGAATTTCGTTCAAATGCTGTCCCCGCTCGCGCCTCATCTGGCTGAAGAGCTGTGGAGCCGTCTGGGACACACCGAGAGCATCACGTATGTTCCTTGGCCGGAATACGATGAGGCTTGGACCGTAGAAGCCGAGGTGGAAATCGTCGTCCAGGTGAACGGAAAAATCGTGGACCGCACCAAAATTGCTAAAGACTTCGATCAAGAAGCCATGCAGCAGCATAGCCTCTCCCTTCCAAATGTCAAGCAGGCGCTGGAAGGCAAGAGCATTCGCAAAGTCATTGCCGTTCCGGGAAAACTGGTCAATATCGTGGCCGGTTAACCGAGAAGCCGAATGCGGCGTCCAGTTTTGCCAGATCCTCCTCATACTTGTCGTGTGTGGTTTCGATCAATTGGTAGAACAAGCCGTTCAGGTGCGAGTTCAGTAAAATGAGCGCCTGAGCGGTGATGCCGCCGGGTACCGCGACCCTTTCCTGAAGCTGTTCGGGGGAGAAGCCCTCCTCCGTTAGCAGCTTCCCTGTGCCGACCAGCATTTCGCCGGCCAGGGCATTGAGCGTGCCGCGGTCGATCCCTGTCATTTCGACGGCAGCGTCAATCCATTTTTCCAAGAACAAACTTAAAAAAGCAGGCCCGCAGCTGGAGAAATCGGAAGTGATTCGCGTGTGCGATTCCAGAATCTCAACGGGCCTGCTGATATAAGACAGGAGGCTTTGAATAAGCTGCCTGTCTTCTTCTTTTATTCGGGAACCATACATACATAACGAAGCTCCGCCTCCGGTGATATTGGTAATGCTGGGTATGATTTTTGCCACCTTGCACGGCAGCGCCGATTCCAGGTGAATCAGCTGGACAGGGCTTGTAATCGATACCGCAATTTGGTGCTCCGAAAGCCGGTCCCTGATTTCACTGATGACGGATTTGAATTCGAGCGGCTTGACACAGATGAAGAACAGATCGCTTTCCGAAGCCGTTTCCTTATTGCAGCTGCACACGGTAAGACCGGGATGTCTCTTGGACAGCTGCTGGGCTTTCTCGGGCGTACGGTTGCTGACCCGAATTTGCTCGGGCAGGAGTGCGCCCGATCGAATGAAGGCATCGATCAATAGACTGCCCATACTGCCCGTACCGATAAAACCAACCTTCATGTGTACGTCCCCTCCTTTCGCGCTTTACGGCAGAAATGTACCGTTACTACGTTTAATGTATGCGGCAAGGATGGCGATTCATGACGGGTTCGGATACGAATTTGCGGTTTGAGATCGAAAAATCTTCACAGTCTGGATGAGCAAATCATGTTTATCATGAAAAGGAGGATTTAAGAGATGAGGCGTATTCCAGTGGGATGGAGTGTATCGGCCGCGGCCTTGGGCTGCGTACTGATCCTATTTGCCGGCGGTCCGGAGAAAGGAATTCAGGGCTGGCAGCCTCTAAATGATCAGCTTGAGCAGGCGATTGCCGCGAATCATCCGGAAGGGGAAGCCCCGCCGGCCGGAGGTGCTGGAACCCGTACTGAGGCGAGCCGAGGTGAAGCAGGGTCCGGCGGGCAAGCCCTTGAGGCGAAGGCGGCAACGGAGGGTGCGCCTGTCGCCGCCCAGTCCAGCAAGAATGAAGCTCATTCCGAAGGAGAAGCTCCTGCGCAAGCAGATGCGGACGCGGCGACGCCCCCCGCTGCAGCTTCCTCCGGTGCGCCTCCGGCAGGCTTGGGCACCGAGGCGGCAGCACCTCCCGCCGAGGCGGCAACTCCTACAGAAAGCTCATCTTCGCTGCCTGCGGCCGGCGCGAGGTCCGGCCTCATTAACGTGAATACGGCGGATGCCGCCGGGCTGATGGAGCTGCCCGGCATAGGGCAGGCTAAAGCAAAGGCCATTATCGATTACCGGAACCAGCACGGGGCGTTTCGCAGCGTGGCCGATTTAATGAACGTGAAGGGCATCGGTCCCAAAATGCTGGAGAAGATGAAGCCTTACGTTGAACTTTAGCTGTGTGCTACAATAAAGGAGACATTGATAAGGAACAGGTGAATGACGGATGAATACGGATCGACGGAAAGATTGGGACACATACTTCATGGATATTGCTTATATGGTATCCACCCGATCCCAATGCTCGCGGCGCCATGTCGGGGCCGTGCTCGTGCAGGGCAAGAAGCTTCTCGGAACCGCTTATAACGGAGCTCCGATGGGGGTTCCGGATTGCTCGGAGGCGGGCTGCATGATCGCCGAGGACTATGAGCTTGTTGTTCAGGACGGGAAGGAAACGGTAGTGAAGAAGCAGCGGTGCATTCGAACCATTCATGCAGAACAAAATTTGCTGCTGTTTACCGACCGGATCGACAGGGAAGGAAGCACGGTTTACGTAACCGACGAGCCTTGCTGGACCTGTGCCAACATGCTGGCCAACAGCGGAATCGTCGAGGTGGTATTCCACCGCCCGTATCCGAAGGATACGGAGAAAGTATCGAACATGATGAAGCAGAAGGGGATCCTGTTCCGGCAGCTATCGGGGTATGAGCCGCCGCGGGAGACGATGATGGCGGTGAAGGAATAGAGACGTTCTTGAACAAACGAATAATCGCGATGCGGGGAAGAACCTTTGTTTGCAGTGGATTGCAGGCAGGGGTTCTTTTTCTATTGTAATTAACGGGATGATGCATTCGGGAAAGGAAGGTCGGAATGATGAGGCGTAGGCCGCTGCTAGTCTTTACGGTGCTATGGGTAATCGGAAGCAGTATCGCCTGCCTGACCTCCGGATGGAGGATGGCGCTGGCTGCGGCCGGTATTCTGCTTCTGCTGCTTGTGGTTTGTCAATGGGAGCGGGTCGGAAAAATCTATACGATATGCATGATATTCTCCTTGTGTTGTTCCGCTGCTTACTGGGAGTGGCATGACGCGATGAACGTGTCCGATTTGCATGTCCCGGCCCTAGAACGCGGGGAAGCCGAGTCGATTCCGATTTCAGGAGTCGGTGTTATCTCTTCGGAGGTGGCGATTGACGGGGATCGCGCGGATTTTACGGTATCGCTGCGCCATGCGGAGATCGAAGGAATACTGCCGCCGGATGCAGTGAATCGGGATCCAGCTAAGCTGCCGGGCAATTCGATGGAGACGGCAGACACCGTCATGGTTCAGGTCCGGCTGCTGGAGCAGGCGGAACAGAATATCGCGGCAGGCTGGAAGCGCGGAGATTCCGTTCATGTGTCAGGCGAGCTGCAGCAGCCGGGGATCGCGCGTAATTTTGACGGCTTCGATTATCGCCGCTATTTGCGCACGCAGAAGATTCATTGGATCGTGAAGGTAAAAGGGGCTGACCAGGTAAAGGCTTCGGCACCGGACGGATGGCGCGCCTCCCATATCCTGCGCTGGAATGATTCCTTGCGCGGAGCGCTCGGGGATCGGCTGGAACAATTGTACGGCGGTGTTCATGCAGGGTATATGAAGGGACTTGTCATCGGCAATCGGGATGATTTGGATCCTGATACATTCTCGGAATTTTCAAGGCTCGGTCTGACGCATATCCTCGCGATCTCCGGCATGCATGTAGCCGTTATTGTAGGATGCCTGCTGTTTATTTGCTCTACGCTCCGGCTGACGCGCGAAGCCTCGCTTACGGTGGTGATGTGCCTACTCCCTGCGTACGTCCTCTTGACAGGGGCCAGTCCATCGATTGTCCGGGCGGGCATTATGGGAATGATCGGACTGTATGCGGCAAGGCGGGGTCTCCTTAAGGACGGCTTGCATATATTAAGCGCTGCCGCCTTGGCGATGCTGATGTACAATCCATATTTTCTGGTCGACGTCAGCTTTCAGTTATCCTTTATCGTCACGGCCGGGCTCATGATCTTTGTGCCAAAGATAATGCCGCTGTTGTCCTTTATGCCCCGCTGGCTGGCGGGGACGGCCGGCGTTACCCTCGTTGCCCAGTGGGTATCCTTTCCGCTGACCATCTATTACTTCAATCAATTCTCGCTCGTATCCGTCGCCGCGAACTTGTTGTTGGTGCCAGTTATCAGCTTGATCGTGCTCCCTTTGGGGATGACGTCTCTGCTGTTAAGCTGGGTCTGGATGCGGGGAGCAGGCTGGATCGCCGGTCTGACCGAATGGTTGAACGATTTGACGTTCCGGCTGGTCGGCTGGATGAACGGCTCGGCATTGATGACGATCTGGCCTTCGCCGGACTTGCTGTGGATCATTGTATATTTTGCGCTCTTGTACGGCCTGCTGCATATATTAAGCAAGAGAGCCGAGGCGATCCGCCAGTTCAGGGAACAGCCAACCGATGATACGGTGCCCCTGGATGGCGCACGGAAGGAAGCCTTGATAAGAGACCGCCTGAATCATGTTGAGGCGGCGGGGATATTTCCCCTGCTGGACCGGTTGTCCGGCGCGCTTCGGTGGAGAGGTTATTGGCGGATGAGCGATTATATCGTTCGATTCGGGGGAAGGACAGCTGCTGCGGTATTAGCGTTTGCGCTGTGCCTGCTTCTGTTCGATGGCTATCGCCCCTCGTCCCTGCACGGGGCGGGCTTGGTGCAGTTTTTGGATGTGGGACAGGGCGATTCGATCCTGGTCACAACGCCGGAAGGCAAGCATATCCTTATTGACGGCGGCGGGACACTCAGCTTCCGAAAGCCTTCGGATGCATGGAAGGAGCGAAAGTCTCCATACGAAGTCGGGGAGAAGGTCGTCGTTCCCTTGTTGAAAAAAAGGGGCGTGCACCGGCTGGACGCTGTAATCATGTCCCATGGAGACCAGGATCATATCGGCGGACTCCAAGCCGTGCTCCGTGAAATTCCTGTGGATTCCATCGTCTTTAATGGCAGCTTGACCGATTCGGACGCCTTTCGCCAAAGCATGGCGATCGCCCTTCGGAAGAATATTCCCGTATATCGCGCCGGAGCGGATCTTATGGAATGGAAGCTTGGCAAGGACACGGAAATCCGGTTTTTGTCCCCGGTCACGTCACCGTCCGGCGAGAGCGGCCAGGCATTATCCCTGGTCAAGGAGCAAAATCATGCCTCGCTCGTATTCGTGCTTCACATGAACGGATGCCGGTTTTTATTCACCGGCGATACGGACGAAGCGGCAGAGCAAAAAATATTGCTTCATATGGAAGAGCGTACGGATGGAGGCGGCCTGCCGTTATTAAATGAACCGATCGATGTGATGAAGGTTGCCCACCACGGGAGCAAAACCTCCACGTCAGTCCGGTGGATGGACGCCTGGCAGCCGAGGGCTGCAGTCATCTCCGCCGGCGTTAACAATAGGTACGGGCATCCCCACCCGGATGTGGTCGCCCGATTGGAGCAGTACCGATCGGTGATATACCAGACCAATCGGCATGGCGAAATTCAAATGATCGTAAAGGACGGAGCCATAAAAGTGCGATCCAGACTAAATCCTTAGAGGGTCTGTCCTGAATAGCCTGAATCGTAGTATGATCGATGTGGTATGAAATAACAGGCGGATGACGTTGCTCTATATATTTGGTATAGTTAGATGAAGTTTCTTAAAAATTCATAGGTTACATACTGCAACATTTTTGTCATCATTTCCGTCTGTATGTATGCAGGGAGAGGGGGATCCACTGTGGTGGAGCAGGGACTCATCAGAGCCGCTCAATCGGGCGATCGCGACGCTCTAATCACCCTATTGCGAGAAATCGAGCAACATGTTTACCGAACGGCCTATTATATTCTGAACAATGAACAGGATGCGATGGATGCTGCTCAGGAGGCATTGATCCGCGTGTACACCAAGATCAATTCCTATGAAGAGAAAGCGCAGTTCAAGACCTGGGTTCAGCGGATCGTAACCAACATTTGCATCGATAAATTCCGCAGGAACAAGCCGACGGTGTCCATTGACGAGCATGATCTGGTGTTTCAGGACAGCCAGGATGTCGAAAGAGAAGTCATGTCGGGCTACATTGCCCAGGATATTCAGCAGGCCATCAATCAGCTGCCGGATCATCACCGTACGGTCATCGTCCTTAGGTATTTGCAGGACTTATCCTACAACGAAATCGCAGACTGCCTGAATTTGCCGCTGAACACGGTCAAATCGTATTTGTTCAGGGCCAGGCAGCAGCTGCAGAACATGCTGCATGAGCATCAGAAAGGTGGTGTATCAGGATGAATTGCCAAGAGGTGGTGGAACGCATGCACCGGTATTTGGACCGGGATCTGACTCCGGAGGAGACGGCTGAGATGTTTCAGCATGTGGCTGTTTGCAAGGAGTGTGCGGAAACCTTTCAAATATTGAAAGCATTGAATCGTGAGCTTGAGGATCTGCCGGCCGTGTCTCCGCCTGTCAGTTTGGTGGATGCGATTATGCCCAAACTGGTTGCCATCGACCTTGAACGCGGCAGCCTCATGGATGAGCAGGCAGCGAAAAATGAGAAGTCTTCCGAGATGACGCCGGAGCTTGGCCGGACGAAGCGAGCCGGCAGCTGGTGGGGCACCATCGCAGGCAGAACCGCAATCGGCGCTGCCGCCGCGGCCGTTATCTTGGGAGTGGCGATATTCAACTATCAGCCGAAAATGCTGTCGGATGCCGAGCTTCCTTATAACGAGGAAGCAAGCACGACAAGTGCAGGGCTGCCGGATGCCGCACCTGAAGCGGAGCATCCATCCGAGGAGCCGAGAATCATGAACAAGGATGCCGGTTCGGGCTCGGCCGAAGGCTACGCTCCGATGAACGAGGCCACTCCTTCCGAAGACGAGCCTTCGAAGGAAACCGGAAGCGATGAGACGGCCAAGGAACAATCGGATCCGCCAAACGCGTCGGGTGAAGGAAACGGACAGCCGAAGGACTCCGGTGACCCGAACGCGAGCGAATCGAATCCGGCGGCTGGCATGAGAGCCCCGGTCGA
The DNA here is from genome assembly GCF_038597315.1 of Paenibacillus sp. FSL M8-0142. NCBI lineage: Bacteria > Bacillati > Bacillota > Bacilli > Caryophanales > Paenibacillaceae > Paenibacillus > Paenibacillus sp. FSL M8-0142. Next base: position 4,620,918 of record NZ_CP152008.1, on the reverse strand, counting down.
ATCGAATGATAAAACCTCAACCCATTCGGCCAACGCCAATTCGTATAATCCCGGATCGGCAGAACCGCCATCCGATCAAAGCGAGCCAGCCAACGGCGGCAGCTCGGACGCCGTGTCTCCGCCGCAGGAACCTGCCACTCCGAATGCGGATACGCAGCCGCCGGCCCAGGATCCGGCAGCGGATGAGGGCGGCAGCGCGGCAGCGCTGGAATCGACAGAGCCGGCGGATCAGATGATGGGCATCATGAGAGCTCCGGAACAATGGACATCGCCGAATGCGCGATACATGGCTTCCTCGGAGGGAGATCAGCTTGTGATCTATCGGGTTCCGGCTGCAAACAGCGAAGCTGAACAGCAGCAGTCGATGGAAGAGATCGGAAGGCTTCCACTGGGTGGAAGCTTGGTGTCCGGACAATGGTCCCCAGACAGCTTGACCTTCAAGTACAAAGTCAAAGTCAACGCTGAACTGATCGAATCGGTTTACACCGTGGAAGAAACGGCCCCGCCGCAGTCCGGGCAGCCGTCTTCCAAGGAACCGCCGGCTAAGCCATAAGCCGGGGCACCCGCATATTTTCCGATGTGAACTTATAGAAAAGAGCGTATTGCTCGCACAATTACCAGGAGATATGAATAAGATAAATTAGAGAGAGCATTATACCAACCACCGTCGTATGACCGGCGGCGGGATGTTTCTAGAGCATCCTGTCCGGCGTTTATATAGATGTGTTGGGACGAAGGGACCTTGCCGCTGTCATAGCCGAGGTCTCTTTGTTTTTGCAGCGGCTCTTCATTCGCTATCGCTTTCGGGTCGTCTTTTTTGGTATAGTGTACAGAGAGAAAGGGGGGGACGCCGATGGATGCCAAAGCGGCGGCCAAGGCGGTCAAGCAGGGGGATGTGTCTTCCGTATATTTGCTGTACGGCAGCGAAAAGTTTCAGATGAGGGAGTTTGCCGAATTTCTGGAGACCCAGCTGATTCCCAAGGAAGATCGCGACTTTGCCATCGTCCATATGGATTTGGGGGAGACTCCGATTCAGGCCGTGGTCGAAGAAGCCGAGACCGTTCCTTTTATGGTTCAGAAAAAGCTTGTTTTCGTACGAGATACATCGTTTTTTACTGCGGCCAAGGACAATGGGAAGGTAGAGCACAAACCGGAGGCCTTGCTTGAATATTTGAACAATCCAGCCGATTACAGCGTCATTGTGTTTATGGTGGGAGCGGAGAAGCTCGATGAACGCAAAAAGGTGGTCAAAGCGGTTAAAAAAGCAGGAGTCTCGCTTTCCTTTGCTCCGCTCGGCGGCGAGGATCTGCTTCGCTGGGTGGACAAGCAGGTGCGTAATAGGGGATGCTCCCTGCGCGAGGGAGCGGCTGAGGCCATCGTCCGCAATGCCGGGACGAGCCTTCAGACATTGGCCGGCGAGATCGAGAAGCTGTGCCTGTATGCAGGCGATGGGGGAACGATCGATACCTCCACGGTCGATATGCTGGTAGCCCGCAGTACGGAGCAGAATGTATTTGCCTTGGTGGAGGATATTGCCAACCTGAGGCTGGATAAGGCGCTCGGCATCTACTATGAGCTGCTGAAGCAGCGGGAGGAGCCGATCAAAATCGCGGCCCTGATCACCAGGCAGTTCCGGATTATTTTGCAGGTGAAGACGTTGTCGGCGCAGAGCTATTCGCAGCAGCAGATCGCTTCCCAGCTTGGGCTGCATCCCTATGCGGTGAAAATCGCGGGAGAGCAGGCGCGTAAATTCGAATCGGCCCGGCTTGAAGGCATTTTGAACCATCTGGCGAATCTGGATTATCAGATGAAGACCGGAGCGGTGGACAAGGTGCTGGGGATCGAGCTGTTTTTGCTGAGACTGGGCGCTTGATCACATAGCTGTGGCGACCAGGCAACAATTCAAAAAGCCCTGACCCGGTATAAACCGAAGGTCAGGGCTTTTTCCAATGTCTTATTCAACAAACGATTACGCTTGGGACGTAAGAGCGTTCAGTCTTTTCGCCAGACGGGATTTCTTGCGGGCAGCTGCATTCTTATGGATCAGGCCCTTTGTAACAGCTTTATCGAGCTTCTTGGAAGCGGCTTGGAAAGCAGCTTTAGCAGCCTCGATTTCTGTACCGTTCAACGCGACGTCAGCATTTTTAACTGCTGTGCGAAGCGCGGATTTTTGAGAAATGTTAAGCGCATGGCGTTTGTCGTTAGTCTTAACACGTTTAATCGCGGATTTGATGTTTGGCATTACATTCACCTCCTGTAAGGCATTTCAATAGAGCGAAATGGTTCACAACTTAAAATATTTTAGCATGGAGGTAGACAAAAAGCAATACTAAACAAGACTTCTGCATAATCTCTTCCCTCCTCTCACACACTAGTAGCAATATGAGGAGGAGTGTGAATTTAGATGGATCTGGATCTTCAGAAATATTCCGTCCGAACCGACCTTGCCGTGGAATCAAGGGAGCTTGCCGGAGGGGCCGGCAGCCCGCCCATTCCGGGCTTGATGGAGGATGTCGTTCAGGAGGACGGTATTAAAATTACAAGGCTCGATGTGGAGAACGACGCGGCCTCCCAGCAAATCGGAAGAGTGAAGGGGCACTACGTCACGCTCGAGGTTCCCGATCTTCGGAAGGGGGATACCGGGCTTCAGGAACAGGTATCCGTCGTATTCGCGCGTGAGTTCGAAGCGTTCATGGAGCGGATCGGCATAGGTCCGAAAGCGAGCGCGCTCATCGTCGGGCTCGGCAACTGGAATGTGACTCCGGATTCCCTGGGGCCGCTGGTGGTGGAAAATGTCATGGTTACGCGCCAATACTTTGAACTGATGCCGGACCGTGTAGCCCCCGGCTACCGCCAAGTGAGCGCCATAGCGCCGGGCGTCCTCGGCCTTACGGGAATAGAATCCAGCGAGACGGTTCAAGGGATCGTGGAGCGAACCCGTCCGGATTTCATCATCGCGATCGATGCGCTGGCATCCCGATCGCTGGAGCGGGTGAATACGACGATCCAAATTGCGGATATCGGCATTCATCCCGGCTCGGGCATCGGCAATAAACGGAAAGGCTTGACCAAGGAAGTGCTCGGGGTGCCCTGCATTGCGATTGGAGTGCCAACCGTTTGCTATGCGTCGACGATCGTCAACAATGCCATTGAGCTCATGAAATCCCATTTCGGCGAGAAGGCGCCGGAGACGGGCAAGATCATGGGGATGCTGCAAAATTTGTCCGAAGGCGAGCGGCTTGCCCTCGTTAAGGAAGTGCTCGAGCCTTTGGGGCATGATTTGATTGTCACCCCGAAAGAGATCGATGAATTTATCGAAGACATCGCTAATATCGTAGCGTCAGGTTTGAACGCAGCGCTGCACGAGGCGGTGGATCCCGGCAATACGGGCGCGTACACCCACTAGCAAGCGGGTTATACCGAATAAAGCTCCTAAGCTCCGAATCTATCGGAGCTTTTATATTTCTCCCCTATTCTTTTATTTGTATAAGTTGAATTAAGTATACGATGCTGGCAAGGAAGTGAAAGATTCGAAAAAATCGAAAGCTTTCTGAAGGAAAAAGCTGCATCGAAAGCATACGCTTGAGGCCGCCTTTGGCTTCGGATTTCTACTGTGCCAGGTTCTATAAATCATGAAGTCTGAAACCAACAGCGATTATAGGAACATTTTACATACTTGCCCTACCATCTTTTCAATGATTCAACTTTTCTAGTTCTATCGATTCCATCCGGTTCATAGATTGGGAGTATAAGAGATCACAGAGAGCGGGGACATGAGCTTCGAGTGTGCCGCTTCCCCGCTGAAGCCGAGGAGGACTCCGATATGAACAACCGTAAGTTTCGCATCTGGAATATTGCCAGACTGAGACGAAATGTGATGGAAGGTTTGAGCATGGGCAAAACGCTGATCGTTCTGATGCTGGGCTCTCTCATCTTTTTTATTTTGCTGGGGCTTGGGGGGATGGCCGAGCAGCGGCTGAACAGCTCGCCTGTGTCTTCGATGAAGGGGCTGGCCGCTTCCCTATCAAGTCACTTTTTTATTGATATGATCGGGATGGAGATGCCGCATATGGCCGCTTCCAAGGAAGATTCCAGCTTCTCCGGGGAGAAGATGTCGACCTTCGTGTTTCAGCTGTTGACGAGCGTGAATCCGAGAGATCCGAAGAGTCTGCTCGCCGGAGAGCTGCCGGGGATGAGAGCCAATCAGCCGGTTCAGCTGCATAGCGGCTCCGGCAATGAAGACGGGGAAGCGCCCGCGGATTATCGGCCGGACACCGCCGAGGGGGCGGCGGACCCGGGAGAGAACCCCGTAGGAAATCCGGGCGAGAATCCGGATAACGGCGAGCAGCCGCCAGAGGCGGGCGAGGATAACGGGCAGGAGCAGCAGAACGGCGAAGACGGACCGGGCGAAGGCGAGGGCCAAGGAACGGACAGCAAGAACGAGCCCGGAGGCACATCCAAGAACGGACAAACGACCGACGGCAAGAAGGCGGTGCTGATCTATCATTCCCATCCGCAGGAAGCCTACAATCCGCTCCTCACCCATCCTTCGGACAATCCCGGCGCCGTGTCGCCGAGCAAAAATGTCATGCTGGTCGGCAGCTTCATGGCAAAACGCCTCGAGGCCAACGGGATCGGGACCCTGCACGACAAAAGCGACTATCAATCGACCGTAGAAGGCTATAACTATAATTATTCCTATAAATATTCCAGGCAGACGGTGCTCGAAGCGATGGGCCGTCACGATGATTTGACCTATCTGATCGATATCCACCGGGATTCCCAGCGCTACAGCAAAACGACCGCTACCGTAAACGGGGTCAATTACGCCAAGGTGTACTTCATTATTGGACATGCCAACGAGAACTGGAGAAAAAACGAGGCGTTCGCCAGCAAAATCAATGCGAAGCTGGAAGCGTCGTACCCGGGCATTTCACGCGGCGTGTGGGGCAAATCGGCCGACCAGGGGAACGGGGAATATAATCAGTCCCTGTCGCCAAACAGCATCCTGATCGAGATCGGCGGAATCGACAATACGAAGGAAGAGCTGCAGCGAACGGCCGAGGTGCTGGCCGATATTATTGCCGAAGTGTACTGGCAAGAGCAGGAAGCGAAGAAAGCCAGCGTGAAGAAGGACGCCAAGGCCGATAAGCTGTCGGCCTCGGCAGGCCGGAAGGACGGTACGGAAGCTTCCCGGAACGACGAACGGAAAGCCGGGTAAATACTGGAGGAGGGGACTCTGATGTCAAGAACGGGGAAACGATTCGTGGCTCTGCTCATATGGACAGGCATCGGCATATTGATCGGCATGCAGCTCGGCGGGGAAAAAGCATCGCCCCCGGCTGGCGGCGTTCAAACGGTGCAGCAAGTGCAGCAGGAGCCTGCTGCCGGGCAGTCCGAAGCAGGAACGGCGGCTGAAGGCAGCGGCTGGGGCGGCGTACGGAAGTCGCCTCCGGCTTCCGGCCCGAACGAGGAGACGGAGATCCGGCCCGAGTTCGAACCGCTGCCGCGGGACATCCTCCTTCCTGAACGCTCAAGCCCGCCGGCCGATGTGCTGGCGGACAAAACGGCAGGTCTGCTCCAAGAGCTGTCGGACCAGAGCATCCGCTGGGTCGTATCGATGTTCGGATCCATCGTGGAATGATGCGCCATTTCGGCAGCCGAATCTCGGGCAGCCGCGCCTTAGCCATTGCTGTGCATCCCCTCAACTGGTATAATAAATTGATTCAAACATCTGGTGGTTGTTGGGGGTTAGCATGACGGACGTACAAGTAAGACAACAAAAAATTCGTAACTTTTGTATTATTGCACATATAGACCATGGTAAATCGACGCTTGCGGACCGCATTCTGGAGTTTACGGGCGCGCTGACCTCGCGCGAAATGCAGGAGCAGGTCCTTGATCAGATGGATCTGGAGAGAGAGCGCGGCATCACCATCAAGCTGCAGGCTGTACGCCTTACTTATAAGGCCGACGACGGCGAGGAGTACATCTTGAACCTGATTGATACTCCAGGACACGTCGACTTCACGTATGAGGTCTCCCGAAGCCTGGCTGCCTGCGAAGGCGCGCTGCTCGTCGTCGACGCTGCTCAAGGAATTGAAGCGCAGACACTGGCCAACGTATATTTGGCGCTGGATAACGATCTTGAAATTTTGCCGGTTATCAACAAAATCGATCTGCCTAGCGCCGACCCGGACCGGGTCAAGCAGGAGATCGAGGACGTGATCGGTCTGGACGCGAGCGAAGCGGTGCATGCTTCCGCCAAGGCCGGCATCGGAATCAAAGAGATTTTGGAGCAGGTCGTGCAGAAGGTTCCTGCACCTACGGGCAGTCCCGAGGAGCCGCTGAAGGCGTTGATCTTTGACTCGCATTACGACCCTTATCGGGGCGTCATCGTGTATGTCCGCGTCATCGACGGCAGCATCAAGGCCGGTTCGATGATCAAAATGATGGCGACAGGCAAGACCTTCGAGGTCATCGAGGTCGGCGCGTTCAAGCCGCGCATGAGCATCGTGGACGAGCTCAACGTCGGCGACGTAGGCTTCATCGTGGCCGGCATCAAGAGCGTGGGAGACACCCGCGTCGGCGATACGGTAACCGATGCAAAGCGTCCGACGGCCGAGCCTCTTCCGGGCTACCGGAAGATCAACCCGATGGTATTCTGCGGCCTGTATCCGATCGAAACGTCGGATTACAACGATTTGCGCGAAGCGCTGGAGAAGCTGCAGCTTAACGATGCGTCCTTGAGCTTCGAGCCTGAAACCTCGAGCGCGCTCGGCTTCGGCTTCCGATGCGGATTTTTAGGCCTGCTTCATATGGATGTCATCCAGGAGCGGATCGAGCGGGAATTCAACATTCCGCTGATTACGACGGCGCCGAGCGTTATCTACCGCGTGACGCTGACCAACGGCGATCAGATGCAGATCGATAACCCGTCCCACTATCCGGAGATCGGCAAGATCGATTATGTGGAAGAGCCGTATGTCAAGGCGGGCATTATCGTCCCGAATGATTATGTCGGAGCGATTATGGAGCTGTGCCAGGCGAAACGCGGGGAATTCATCAACATGGAGTATCTGGATACGACGCGCGTCACAATTACGTATGAAATTCCGCTGTCCGAGATCGTGTATGATTTCTTCGATCAACTGAAGTCCAGTACGAAGGGCTATGCTTCGTTTGACTACGAAATCTCCGGATACCGCAGATCCAATCTTGTTAAGATGGATATTCTGCTGAACGGCGAGCAGGTTGACGCCTTGTCCTTTATCGTGCATAAGGACCGCGCTTACCACCGGGGCCGTGCGATCTGCGAGAAGCTGCGCGAGCTCATTCCGCGCCAGATGTTCGAGGTGCCAATCCAGGCATCGGTCGGAACGAAGGTTGTTGCCCGCGAAACCGTCAAGGCGATGCGCAAGAACGTCCTGGCGAAATGCTACGGCGGCGATATTTCCCGTAAACGGAAGCTTCTGGAGAAGCAGAAGGAAGGGAAGAAGCGGATGAAGCAGGTCGGCAACGTCGAGGTGCCACAGGAAGCCTTCATGGCGGTGCTGAAAATCGACGACAAGTAATGATTTGAACAAGCGAGGCGGCAGGCCATGAACGACCAAGCTGCAGCCTGCCATTCAACCTCATAATGCCTGTTTTGGGAGTCAAATGATGGGAAAGCCGGTTTTATGGCTTTCCTTTTCTTTCATTGAACAGGTGCCAGGGGATATAGTAGAAGAAGTCTCCAGTCGGGCAAGCAAAGAAGGGGCGAATACGAAATGACGAATAATCAACGAACGGAAGCGGTGTATATCCATATTCCGTTCTGCACGAATAAATGCTTTTACTGCGATTTTAATTCCTACGTTTTGAAGGATCAGCCGGTTATGGACTATCTGCGGGCACTGGATCACGAAATGGAATTGACGGTCAAAGCCCATCCTCCGGGAGCAATCAAGAGCATCTTTGTCGGCGGGGGAACACCGACGGTTCTAAAGCCGGATGAAATGGAGTACTTTCTGCATAGCGTCAAGCGGCATTTTCCGGTGTGGTCGGACGATATCGAGTTCTCGATGGAGGCGAATCCCGGGACAACGGATCTGGAGAAGCTTAAGGTTATGCGCGAAGGCGGAGTGAACCGGATCAGCTTCGGCGTTCAGGCCTTCCAGAACAGCCTGTTGTCCGGAATCGGTCGCATCCATGATACGGATGATGTGTACCGCAGCCTGGATAACGCGAGAGCCGCAGGTTTTGACAACATGTCCATCGACCTGATGTTCGGCCTGCCGAATCAAACCTTGGAGATGCTGGCGGAAAGCGTGGATAAGGCGCTGGAGCTCAGGCTTCCCCATTACTCCATCTACAGCCTGAAGGTGGAGGAGAATACGTTGTTCCATACCATGTACCAGAAAAATCAGCTCCCGCTTCCAGATGAAGAGGATGAGCTGAACATGTATCTTCTATTAATGGAGCGCATGAAGGCGGCAGGCTATAAGCAGTATGAGATCAGTAACTTTGCGAAGCCTGGTTACGAGAGCCGCCACAATATGACGTACTGGCGCAATGAGGATTACTACGGGCTTGGCGCCGGAGCTCACGGTTATATCAACCGTCAGCGCCACGTAAATATTAAGGGAGTGAACCCTTATAATGAAGCGGCAAGAACCGGGCTGCCGCGGCTGGAAAGCTTCGAGGTATCAAGAGAGGAAGCGATGGAGGATTTCTTGATGGTCGGACTCCGCGTCCTGGACGGTATTTCCCGGACCCGATTCGAACAGCAGTTCGATGCTTCGTTGGACGAGGTATTCAAGCGTCCCCTGAGCAAAATGGTGAGCGCGGGCTTGCTTGAAACGACGGAGGATGGGTACAGGCTGAGCTCTAAAGGCATCCTGTTCGGCAATGAAGTGTTCGCCGAATTTATCGGCACCCTGTCGGCAAATTAATCTATTGAACTTTTATGCGCTCTGTTGTATATTTATCCAAGACATATGACGGAGCGTGCAAAGGGGAGACGAGGATTATGCCGGCGGTATGCAGAAAGGCCAGATTAGAGGATGTTGAGCCGCTGTATCAGATGATTCAAGGCTACGCCGAGAAAGGAATTATGCTTCCAAGATCCAGAGCGGTGCTCGAGAAGCAGATTGGGGAATTCGTCGTGGCTGAAGCGGAAGGGAAAGTCATCGGCTGCGGTTCACTGTGCCAGCTTGGGAACGATCTCGTAGAAATCCGTTCGCTGGGGATCTCGGAAGGCTACAAGGGGCAGGGCATCGGCTCCATGCTGGTGGATTCGCTGCTGGAGGAAGCCAAGCGCCGGGAAATCCCGAAAGTAATGGCCTTGACGTACGAAGTATCCTTTTTCATGAAAAACGGCTTTGCCGTCGTCGAGAAGGAGATTTTTCCCGAGAAGGTGTGGACCGATTGCATCCATTGCAAAAAGCAGCACGCCTGTGACGAAATAGCTGTGCTTAAAGTACTGAACTGACTTGACAATCCTCAGGTCGGTTTGGTATTTTTGTTATATCGGTTAGCACTCGATGGCGATGAGTGCTAACGATTGTAAGATAGGCAGTCTATAAGGAGGGGAGCGACATGTTAACTGATCGTCAGCGCTTGATTTTGAACGCTATTGTGGATGACTACATCCGTTCGGCGGAGCCGGTTGGTTCAAGAAGCATTTCTAAACGCGGGGATGTTGGCTACAGCCCGGCAACCATTCGCAATGAAATGGCTGATTTGGAGGAGCTCGGGTTTCTTGAGCAGCCCCATACGTCGGCAGGGCGAATTCCGTCTCATAAGGGATACCGTTATTATGTCGATCATCTCACCTCGTCGTTTTCCTTGAATCCTGAGGAACTGCATATGATGAAATCGTTTTTTGCGGAAAAACTGAACGTCATGGAGCAGATGATTCAGCATGCTGCAGGTATTTTGTCGCAGATGACCAATTACACTTCCATCCTGCTGGGACCGGAAGTTTTTCATACGTCCTTACGCCACTTCCAGCTTCTGCCTCTAAATGAAGGCCAGGCGGTTGCCATCATCGTGACCAGCACGGGCCAAGTGGAGAATAAGATCGTGTCGATTCCGCAAGGGGTTTCCGTTTCGGAATTGGAGCAGGTGGTAAATCTCCTTAACGAGAAGCTGGTCAACGTTCCTTTGTATAAGCTCAAGACCCGGCTCTACACGGAGCTCGGGGCAGAGATGCAGCGCCACATCGCGCATTACGAAGAGCTTATGAAGGTGCTGGACATTGCGCTCGAGAACGAGCCCGACCACCGCGACGTGTATCTCAGCGGTACGACCAATATGCTGAATCAGCCGGAATTCAAGGATGTCGACAAGGTTCGGGACATCTTCGAGCTTCTCGAGCAGACGCCGGCACTGATGAAGCTGATGGCACCGGCACCGGGAGAGCACGGTGTGCAAGTACGAATCGGCACGGAGAATACGCATGAAGCGATATCCAACTGTAGCCTGATTACGGCTACTTATTCTATAGATGGCAAGGCCGTCGGCTCCATCGGCATACTGGGGCCAACGCGAATGGAATACGCAAGGGTGATCGGCATCTTGAACGTGTTGTCCCATGACCTGACGAAGCTGCTGTCACACTGGTATAAATAAAGGAGCGAGCCTTATGAGCCAAGGACAACACAGCCATGTGGACGGCGATGAACGCTATTCAACGCTGCTGAACAACAGCAATGCCGTCCGGGCCGTCACATCCGCTGTGGAAGGGACGCTCGGGCCCAAGGGGCTCGATGTAATGCTTGTCGGCCCGCGCGGCGAAGTGGTCATTACGAACGACGGCGTGACGATATTGGACAAAATGGACGTAAGCCACCCGGCGGCCCGCCTGTTGATCCAGGTGGCCCGCGCGCAGCAGGAGAAGATCGGGGACGGCACCACGACGGCTACCATTCTTGCAGGGGCACTGGTTCAGGAAGGCGTCTCGCGCATTATCCGCGGCGTGCCGGCTTCCAAGGTTGTGGAAGGAATGCGCCAGGGGATCGATCGGGCGCTTGAACTGCTGTCCGGCCGCGTCCGTGTCATTGAAGGGTTGGACGACCCGCTTCTGGAACGCACGGTCTATGTAGCCGGGCGTGAGCGAAAGGATATCGTTGCGCTCGTTATGGAAGCGGCCCGCAAGGCCGGCATGCAGCGCCTTCATGATCCTTCTTATTCGCTTGCGGACAGTATAATTGCGCTGGAGAATGCCGACAATGAGGTGTTCGAAGGTGTCTTGCTTCGGCAGAAGCCGATCTTTACCCGCGACTACCTTCAGTACAGCGATGCGAAGGTGCTCGTGCTGCTGGATGCGCTTGAGCCTGACGAGCTGGATGAAGAAGTGCTGACAACCGAAGCGGGCTTCGCGCAGTATATGGATCTGCGGAATCGGTTCGCTGCCGATCTGGAGCGCTTGTCCGCATTGTCGGTGAAGCTGATCCTGCTGGAGAAAGGCATTCATCCTGATGCGGAGCAGTTCTGCCTCGATCACGGAATCATGGTCGTACCGCGCGTATCCCGCGCGGATTTGAAGCGAGTCTGTGACATGACGGGGGCGACACCTATACGCCGAAAGGCGTTACATAAAGATTCGGAGCAGCTTGCTGCTCTTCTCGGTGACAGCCCGCGCGTCTCTTATGATGAAACGATCGGCAAAATCAGGCTGGCCAGCGGCCGCAGGGAACGGATCGTGACGGTGATCGTAGGCGCGAGCACCTCCGAAGTGGTCGGCGAGTCCGCCAGAATAGCAGGTGATGCGGCTTCCGCCCTGCAGGCCGCCATTACCGGCGGCGTGCTTCCGGGCGGCGGAACGAGCGAGCTTGCCGTTTCCTATGCGCTCGAGCGGATCCGCGAGGCGCAGAAGGGGATGGAAGCGTTCGGATTCGAAGCCGTGTCTGCGGCGCTGCGCAAGCCGATGTCGCAGATCCTGCTGAATGCGGGCTACAACCCGCTGGAGAAGATGGAGGAGGTGCGTGCCGCGCAAATCCGTTCGGGCTCCGATTCCATGGGGCTTGACTGTGACACCGGCACCGTCGTCGACTATGAGGAGCTGGGGGTGCTGGATCCCGCGCCGGTGAAGCTTCACGGCCTGCGGGCTGCGGGAGAAGTGGCGGCGGCCGTCCTCCGGATTCATCATGTGATCAAAATGAAAGAAATCAACGAATAGGCATCTTAGAATCAGGGACCGGATGACCAGATACGATGGGAACACAGCCCGCGGGCATGCAACAGCAGGCTTACAATATGAAGGAGGTGGACGCGTCTTGAATAAAGAGCAGAAGGATGCCGTTCAAGATACAGTAACTGAAGAGATGGAACACAATATGGAGGAAACCCCGAGCACGGAGGAAGAGGTTGTTAACGAGGAGGCCGTTGCCGGCGCCGAGCAGGAGGGCGCTCCTGCGGATCAGCCAGAGGAAGGCGAGAGCGATGCCCATGCGGCCGAGATTGCGAAGCTTCAGGCTGAAGTTGCTGAGCATCAGCAGCGTGCGCTGCGTGCACAAGCGGATTTTGATAACTTCCGCAGACGTACGCAGAAGGAGAAGGAGGAGCTGGCGAAGTATGCTTCGTCGAAGCTCATTGTCGAGCTGCTGCCTGTTATCGACAACTTCGAGCGCGCCTTTCAGGCTGCCGAGGGCAGTCCGGAGTTCGAATCGTTCTCCAAGGGAATCAGCATGATTTTCCGTCAGCTGGAATCCGTTCTCGAAAATGAAGGCTTGAAGGCGATGAACAGCGTAGGCGAGCCGTTCAATCCCGAGTATCATCAGGCCATCATGCAGGTGGAGAGCGATGAGCATGAGGAAGGCATCGTTGTCGAGGAAGTGCAGAAGGGCTACATGCTGAAAGATAAAGTGCTTAGACCTGCTATGGTTAAAGTGAGCATGTAAGCGGCCACTCGCTTGGCCGTTTATCATATATAGCAAGCTTGTGAATCTCATACGGATTTCGTGTGAATAAATAAGGGAGGATTTTTTTCATGAGTAAAGTTATTGGTATTGACCTTGGAACCACAAACTCCTGCGTCGCTGTTATGGAGGGCGGGGAGGCTGTCGTTATTCCTAACCCGGAAGGCGGACGTACGACCCCTTCGGTCGTAGGCTTTAAAAAGGACGGGGAGCGCATTGTCGGCGACACGGCTAAGCGCCAAGCGATCACGAACCCGGACCGCACGATCATTTCGATCAAGCGTCATATGGGTACCAACCATAAAGAAACGATTGACGGCAAAGAGTATACGCCGCAAGAAATTTCCGCGATCATTCTGCAAAAGCTGAAATCCGACGCGGAAGCTTACCTGGGCCAACCCGTAACCCAAGCGGTTATCACGGTTCCTGCATACTTTAATGACAGCCAGCGTCAAGCAACCAAGGACGCAGGCAAGATTGCCGGTCTTGAAGTGCTTCGTATCGTTAACGAGCCGACAGCTGCAGCTTTGGCGTACGGTATGGAAAAAGCGGAAGATCAAACGATCCTCGTGTATGACCTCGGGGGCGGTACGTTCGACGTTTCCATCCTGGAACTCGGCGACGGCTTCTTCGAAGTAAAGGCAACCAGCGGTGACAACCAGCTGGGCGGCGACGACTTTGACCAAGTCATCATCGACTATCTGGTGGCTGAATTCAAGAAAGAGCAGGGCATCGATTTGAGCAAAGACAAAGCGGCGGTTCAACGTCTGAAGGACGCTGCGGAAAAAGCGAAAAAGGAACTGTCCGGCGTACTGACAACAACGATCTCCCTGCCGTTCATCACGGTTGCTGACGGCGTGCCTCAGCACCTTGAAATCAACCTGACCCGCGCTAAATTCGAGGAATTGTCCGCGGATCTCGTAGAGCGTACGCTTGGACCGACTCGCCAAGCACTGAGCGATGCCGGCCTGACGGCGAACGATATCGACAAGGTCGTTCTTGTCGGCGGCTCCACACGGATTCCGGCCGTACAGGAAGCCATCAAGAGACTGACCGGCAAAGAGCCGCACAAAGGCGTTAACCCGGACGAGGTCGTAGCCCTCGGCGCTGCTGTCCAAGCAGGCGTATTGACCGGCGACGTGAAAGACGTCGTTCTGCTTGACGTAACTCCGCTGTCCCTCGGTATCGAAACGGCTGGCGGCGTATTTACGAAAATGATCGAACGCAACACGACGATCCCGACAAGCAAATCCCAAATTTTCTCCACGTATGCCGACAACCAGCCTAGCGTTGAAATTCACGTCCTGCAGGGCGAGCGCGAAATGGCGGCTGGCAACAAGACGCTTGGACGCTTCATGCTGGGAGATATCCCTCCGGCACCTCGCGGCGTGCCGCAAATCGAAGTTACGTTCGATATCGATGCGAACGGTATCGTTAACGTTTCGGCAACCGACAAGGGAACCGGCAAGAGCCAGAAAATCACCATCACTTCTTCCAGCGGCCTGAGCGACGAGGAAGTCGAAAAAATGATGAAGGATGCCGAGCTTCACGCAGAGGAAGATCGGAAGCGCAAAGAGCTTGTTGAGGCTCGCAACAATGCCGACCAGCTCGTATACACAACCGAGAAGACCATTAAGGACCTCGGCGACAAAGTCGACGCTTCGGAAGTGGAGAAGGCGAACGAAGCGAAAGACAAGGTGAAGAAGGCGCTGGAATCCGACAATCTGGAGGAGATCAAAGCCGCTACCGAGGAGCTGACCCAAGTGGTGCAGCAGCTGTCCGTGAAGCTGTATGAGCAAGCCGCACAAGCGCAGCAAGGCGCTGAAGGCGGAGATGCCGGCACTGCGAACAAGGATAACGTCGTAGACGCTGACTACGAGGTTGTTGACGAAGACAAAAACAAAGGTTAATCTGAATAGATTGCATGGGAAGGTCAAAGCTGCGCATCTTCGCACTTTGACTTTCCTTTTGCCCTAGGAATCAAGAAGAGATGGGGGTGAAACCGTGGCTGATAAGCGTGATTATTATGAGGTACTAGGTGTCGGCAAGCAGGCATCGGAGGATGAGATCAAGAAGGCGTACCGGAAGCTCGCGCGCCAATATCATCCCGATGTCAACAAAGCGGCTGACGCGGAAGCCAAATTCAAGGAAGTGAAAGAGGCTTACGATGTATTGAGCGATAGTCAAAAGCGTGCGAGATACGACCAATATGGTCATATTGATCCGAACCAGGGAATGGGCGGAGGCGGTTTCTCCGGTGACTTCGGCGGTTTTGGAGATATATTCGATATGTTCTTCGGCGGCAATGGACGCCGTGATCCGAATGCGCCTCAGCGGGGGAACGATTTGCAGTACACGATGACGGTGGAGTTCAAGGAAGCGGTATTCGGCAAGGAAACGGATATTACGATTCCTAGAACAGAGACATGCGATACCTGTCACGGTTCAGGAGCGAAGCCGGGGACTAAGCCGCATACCTGCTCCGTCTGCCACGGAACGGGGCAGCAGGAGGTCGTGCAGAATACGCCGTTCGGCCGCATGGTCAATCGGCGCGCCTGCTCGAACTGTAACGGAACCGGGAAAATCATCAAGGATCGCTGCGGCACCTGCGCCGGAAGCGGCAAGGTCAAGAAGCAGCGCAAAATTCATGTCCGCATTCCGGCGGGTGTGGATGACGGGGCCCAGCTTCGGATGACCGGCGAGGGCGAAGGCGGTCTGCGCGGCGGCCCGGCGGGCGACTTGTACATCGTCATTCGCGTGAAGCCGCATGATTTCTTCGAGCGCGAGGGCGACGACATCTATTGCGAAGTGCCGCTGACGTTTGCCCAAGCAGCCCTTGGCGATGAGATCGAGATCCCGACCTTGACGGAGAAAGTCCGGCTGAAGATTCCGGCAGGAACGCAAACCGGAACCTTCTTCCGCCTGAAAGGCAAAGGGGTCCCTCGCCTGCGCGGCATGGGACAGGGCGACCAGCACGTCAAGGTGGTCGTTGTTACCCCAAGCAAACTGAGCGAGGAGCAGAAGGAGCTGCTGCGTCAATTCGCGTCGCTTGAAGGCGAAGAGACCCATGAGCAGGAGCAATCCTTTTTTGACCGTGTAAAAAAAGCCTTTCGCGGCGACTAATGATCATTAGGGAGCCGGCTTAGAGGGCTACTATCCTCTTCGCTTCGGTACTACCGTATCGAAACGCTAGCAGCAGAGCAAGTAATAAGAAACCGTCCTTTTTGGAGTGGAGGCATGAGGCCCCTGCTCGAAAAAGGGCGGTTTTTTTGTGCTCTCCTCCCTTCATCACCATGCGCTGTCCTCAAAAGGAATAAAAGGGGCGGGCGCGAAGCAACCTAGGGAAGGTTCGTTCCGGAAGCAGCGGATAGTATCTAAACGAAATGCAGGTGAAACCATATGGCTGAAAAAAATATTTTGGCTTATTTCAAAAGCCCGGAGGAAGCTCAGCATGCCCAGCGCAAGCTGCAGTCGCTCCGCGTTGCCGATATGTCGATCGACCGCTTCAGCGCCTATCCGGGCGGGGAGCTGAATGGCCCGATGCACCCTTTGACAGGGGATATTACGAGCTTGACCTCGATGACGCAGAATTCGGCGCTGTCGAACAGGTCTGCGGGCATCCTTGGCGCGGCTGATCCTTCCGCCAGCGGGATGAGCGATGGGGGGCAGGACGGAACGCAAGGACGGGATATATTGCTAACCGTCGTTCTCGACGAAGGCATCTTTGACCAGGCGATGCGTCTGATTGAGGAGTCCGGCGGGATGGTGTGAGCCGAAGCGTACAAGGTGTAAGGCAAAGAACAACACGTGACAAGGAGAGATGCGCGTATGATGAGACGTGTGAAGAAGGGCAAAATCGCCAGTAAGACGGAAAAAATGATCGCGCTGCAATCCGCCAAAAATGAGGATGTGGAGTTTTCGGCGATGGCAGCCGATCTTGACGATGTGGAGGCGCTTCGCCGAAGCGAAGCCGCAGACGAGCGCCAGCTTAAGAAGATCCTAGAAGAAGAATAATCGGCAAACTTGCAGCTCGGGTACAATATTTTCTTCAAGTGCTGCCGAGGATGCCGATTCGCCAAGAAAGCCAAAGCCCTCTCCCGTTGCTTAGCAAAGCGAGCGGCAGGAAGGGCTTTTTTTTCATGATCACAACAAAAGGACTTATGAATGATCAGGGACCGCTATCTCCCGAGGCAACATTTTATCCACAAATTTTGTATAGAGCGTCCTCAATATAGTACAATGATAGTTATGTACGAATGAGGAGGAACAACTGTATATGCTATGGCGTGAATTAACGATACATACCACGGAGGAAGCCGTGGAGATGATTTCCAACTTCCTGCATGAAGCGGGAGCCGGGGGCGTTTCTATTGAGGAATCCGCCGCAACGAAGAGAAAACGGGACACTTCGTTTGGACAATGGTTCGATGAGATCGTCCCTTTTAACGATATTCCGGAAGGGTGCGCCGTCATTAAAGGCTATTTTGACGAGACCGTAATGCTGGAAGAGATCCAAGGGCTTATCGCCCCCCGGGTAGAAGAACTGAAGGAATTCGGAATAGATACAGGCGATGTGCGTTATGAGATGAAGACGGTCAACGAGGAAGAGTGGGCTACCGCCTGGAAGCAGTATTTCAAGCCGATCCGGGTGTCGGAGCGCTTGACGATTAAACCGACATGGGAGTCCTATTCTCCCGAATCTCCGGAAGAGCGCATTATCGAGCTGGACCCGGGCATGGCATTTGGGACCGGCACGCATCCGACGACAACCTTGTGCCTGCGCACGCTCGAGAAGGTGATTACAGGCGGCGAAGAGGTCGTTGACGTCGGCACCGGCTCCGGGATCTTGTCGATCGGGGCTGCTTATTTGGGGGCCTCCCGCATTCTTGCGCTGGATTTGGATCCGGTGGCTGTATCCAGCGCCACGGAGAACGTCCGCCTGAATGGCTTGGAGGACCGGATCACCATCAAGGAAAGCGATCTGCTCTCTGTCCTGACAGACAGCTCATCGAAGGACGAGCTCGGTGTGGAGCTGCCGGTCCAGGTGGTCGTTGCCAACATTCTGGCTGAGGTCATCCTGCTGTTTATCAATGATGTCTACAAGGCCTTGAAGCCGGGCGGCATCTATATCGCTTCAGGGATCTTCAAGAACAAGGAAGAGATCGTCGGGAAGGCGCTTGTTGAAGCCGGCTTTGAGATCGCGGATATCAACCGCGAAGACGACTGGGTTGCTTTCGTAGCGAGGAAGAACTGATTATGGATTTCTTGGATCAGCTGCTGTATTTCCCGTTGGAGCAACTCCCGTTCTATTTGATTGCGTTAATGATCGCCTTTACCGTGCATGAATTTTCTCATGCTTATTTCGCGAATAAATTCGGTGACCCTACCGCTAAGCTGCTGGGCCGGGTAACGCTGAATCCCGCGGTGCACTTTGATTTTCTGGGCATCGTCCTGCTGCTGATTGCCGGATTCGGCTGGGCAAGACCCGTTCCGGTCAACCGGGAGAACTTCAGCCATCCGCGGCGGATGAGCATCATCGTGGCCGCCGTCGGTCCGCTCAGCAACCTCCTTCTGGGCATTGTCGGTGCGCTGATTTACGCGGTGCTTTATATATCCGGCGTGATCGATCCGATCGGCATTACGCGGACGGATCAGGCGATTCATATTTTTTTCAATGTGTTCATCCAGCTGAATTTCTTCTTATGCCTGTTCAATCTGATTCCGCTGCCTCCGCTTGACGGATATCGGATCGTCGAGAATGTGCTGCCGCCTCGGATCAGCGCCAAGATTCAGCGGTTCGAGCAGTGGTCGATCCTCATATTTCTGCTCATTATCGTGCTGCCAATGCTGCAGAAGTATACCATTGCGCCCCTTTATCTCGGGGCTCGTGCCTTATCCATCGACGTTCTGAATATATTCATTACATTGTTCGGAGGTTAATTCCTCTTACAATGCTCTGGTCAGTTGCCATGAAAAGTTGTATCATGATGTTTGGCGATTTTGCAGTTAGGTGAGGATAGAAGATGCAGCGATATTTTGTGACTCCTGCACAGTTTGCGGGAGACCGGGTGGAAATTACGGGCGATGACGCCCGCCATATTACAAAGGTTATGAGGGGCAAGCTTGGCGACAAGTTCATCGTCAGCGACGGTGAGTCGCGAGAGGCCCTGGTCGGGATCGAAGAAATGGACGGGGCCTGTGTGCATGCCGCCGTTATCGAGGAACTGGAGATGAAGAACGAGCCGCGTCTGGCCGTAACCATTGCCCAGAGTCTTCCCAAAGGCGACAAAATGGAAACCGTCATCCAAAAGTGCACGGAGATCGGCGCCGCTTCCTTCGTCCCCTTCCTATCGGAGAGAACGATCGTTCAATACGATGCCAAGAAGGAAGGGAAGCGGCTTGCGCGTTGGCGCAAGATCGCTAAAGAAGCAGCCGAGCAGGCGCATCGCAACCGGATTCCTTCCGTGGAGCAGCCGCTTTCGTGGAAACAATTGCTTGCAACGTTTACGGCCTACGATGCGGTATACTTTTGCTACGAGAAAGAGGAGGGCTCCCAGATCGGGGATGCCTTAAAGCCTTTTGTAGAACGGGCCCTGCAGGAGCCGCTTTCCCGGGCCAGCCTGCTTTTGGTGGTTGGACCGGAGGGCGGCTTTACCGAGGAGGAATCCCGTGCGGCCGAGGCGGCAGGGGCTGTTTCCGTCGGATTGGGCCGCAGAATTCTTCGCTGCGAGACGGCCGGCATGGCTGCGCTTGTCTGCGCATTATATGAATCTGGAGAAATGGGGGGAGTTTGAATATGCCATCCGTAGCGTTTTATACGTTGGGTTGCAAAGTCAATTTTTACGATACCGAAGCCATTTGGCAATACTTTAAAAACGAAGGCTACGAGCAGGTGGATTTCGAACAAACCGCTGACGTTTATTTGATTAACACCTGCCATGTTACGAATACCGGGGATAAGAAGAGCCGGCAAATGATCCGGCGTGCGGTTCGCCGCAATCCCGAGGCGATTGTTGCCGTAACGGGCTGTTATGCCCAAACCTCGCCCGCTGAAATTCTGGATATTCCGGGCGTGGATCTTGTCATCGGCAACCAGGACCGTGACAAAATTATGGATTTCATTCATGATATCGAAAAAACGCGCCAGCCGATCAATGCCGTGCGCAATATTATGAAGACGAGAGTATTTGAAGAAATGGACGTGCCGGATTTTGCCGAGCGTACGCGTGCATTTCTGAAGATTCAGGACGGGTGCAACAACTTCTGCACATTCTGCATTATCCCTTGGTCCCGCGGGCTTTCCCGCAGCCGTGATCCGAAGAGCATTATCAAGCAGGCGCACCAGCTGGTGGATGCAGGCTACAAGGAGATTGTCCTGACAGGAATTCATACTGGCGGATACGGCGACGATCTGGAGAATTACCGGTTGTCCGACCTGCTCTGGGATCTGGACCGGGTGGACGGCCTGGAACGCATCCGGATCAGCTCGATTGAAGCGAGCCAGATTGATGACAAGATGCTGGATGTGCTGAACCGTTCCAGCAAAATGTGCCGGCACCTGCATATTCCGCTTCAGGCGGGCGATGATACGGTGCTGAAGCGCATGCGCCGCAAATACACGACAGAAGAATTCTATAACAAGATGGGACTGATCCGTCAGGCGATGCCGGATGTCGGCATTACGACCGACGTCATTGTCGGCTTCCCTGGTGAAACCGATGAGATGTTCCGTAACGGATACGACCTGATGAAGGCGATCCAGTTCTCGGAAATGCATGTGTTCCCATATTCCAAGCGAACGGGCACGCCGGCAGCGCGGATGGAGGATCAGGTGGACGAAGAGGTGAAGAACGCCCGCGTACACGATCTGATCGACCTTTCGGAGCAGCTGCAGCTTGCTTATGCCGAGCGTTTCGTCGGCCAGGTGCTTGAAGTGATTCCTGAACGCGAGTACAAAGGCGCGCCAAATGGCGGTAAAATGCAGGGATACAGCGACAACTACTTGCAGCTTGTATTTGATGGAACGCCTGACCTCGAAGGGAAAATGTGCCGCGTGAAGCTGACGAAGGCCGGCGTGAACGAATGCGAGGGCGAGCTTGTCAGCGTCATGGAGAGCGAGCTTAAGGCTGCCGCCCAATAATTCCAATAGCCGCTATATCAGACAAGGATTTCATTTCCAGCTATCGGGAAGTGGAATCCTTGTTGTACATGAAGGAGGAAAGGGACATGGCACGAACGAAATTTTCTGCAGGCGGCGTCGTGTACCGTTATCATGCGGGAGCGCTGCAAATCCAGCTCATTTTGGATCGCTACGGGAAACATTCGCTTCCCAAAGGCAAGATGGAAGCCGGCGAAACGATCGAAGAGACCGCTCTCCGTGAAATCAGAGAGGAGACGGGAATTGTCGGCTCCATTACCTCCCCAGTGGACATTATCGCTTATAAATATCATCATCCCGTATATGGACAAGTCAATAAAGAGGTTCATTATTATCTGGTTAAGGCGGAAGGCGGCAGCCTCAAGCCGCAAATCGAGGAAATCAACGGAGTCGATTGGTATGAACCGCTTGCCGCGTGGAGGAAACAGCGCAGCAACGGGTATAACAATAATGATATTATCCTGCGCAAGGCGCTGAAGCTGCTGAACGTTCCTATTCCACCGGAGGAGGATATCACGTTTTAGATTGCCGCCTGGTCCAGAACGGCAGGTAGCATAAAGGCAGTGCAAGAAGCGAGCTGAGGACGTTGAATAAGGTCTGGGCATGCGCGATTTGTCCGGCAGGGTCCACCGCAAGCCAGCCGGAAACGGCGGTCAGCCAGCCGATGAACGGCGCGAACAGAAGCGCCCCGCCGATATTCAGCCCCATATGGGACCATGCGACAAAACGGCCGGCGGGCGTGCTGCCCATTGCAGCGATTAAAGCGGTGACGCAGGTGCCGACATTGGCGCCGAGCACGATGGCAACGCCGATCTCAGGCGGAAGCGAGCCGCCGACGGCCAGACCCATCGCCATTGCGATTACAGCCGCGCTGCTGTGCATGAGCGCAGACAGAATAGCGCCGGCAAGAATACCCCAAAAAACGCTGCGCGAGGCATGGTCAAGAAACCATTGAAACAGGCCCAGCTCCTGCAGGGTAGGCCCGATGGATTGCATGAATTGGATACCGAGCAGCACCAGCGCAAAGCCGGTCACGGCAAGGCATAAATATTGGCCCCGGACAAGCGACATCTGCAATTTATCATGGCCGGAAGGAACGCGCTGGCTGAACAGCACAGCCCCTACCCATAGCATGAGCGACAGCACGAGCAGCGGCATGGCGGCCCGTCCGATTTGAAGGCTGATGAGCTCGGTTGTCACCGTCGTCCCGATATTGGTGCCGAGTATGATCCCGAGGGTTCCGGCGTAGCTTAATAATCCGGCATTCGCAAATCCGATCGCAAGCACCGTAACCGCCGTGCTGCTCTGAAGGAGAGCCGTGACGGCTGTGCTGGCAGCCATGCCTTTAACGGGCGTAGAGGTCGCGATGCGAAGCCACTTGTGCAGCAGCGGCCCGGCCCAGCGTGAAAGCGCGGCTTCCATCACCTTCATGCCGAACAGGAACAGAACGAGGCCGTAGCAGATGGGAAACCAGAGTGAGGATAGCATGCGATTCTCCTTTTTTTCGAATTGGGGATCGAGGTTTTTGTTAATACGTATATGACCCCGGGCGGACATGCATGCCAATGAATTGCCGCCAGGGATATCACATAAGGAGTGAACTACTAGTGCCATCGGTTATTTTGGAGCGCAGTCGAAAGAAAAGATTGGAGCAGGGACATCCCTGGGTATACAAGAGTGAGATTGCCTCCGTCACGGGCGATCCTGCCCCGGGCGATTTGGTTTCGGTGCTGAATCATCAGGAGCGGTTTTTGGCGGCCGGCTATTATAACCCGCAATCGCAAATTACGGTGCGGATCGTGTCGCATCAGCCGATCGAACGGATGGACGAGGATTTCTTCGCCGCCCGGTTTGAGGAATGCAAAAGACACAGGGAACGGTTTATCGAGGGCGAGAATGCCTACCGTCTCGTTTATGGCGAAGCCGACTTTCTCCCTGGGCTGATCGTTGACCGCTTTGCGGACGTGCTGGTCGTGCAGCTGTTAACCTTGGGCATGGACAAGCGCCGCGACGAGATCGTCGGCGCGCTTGTCCGGGTCATGCAGCCGAGAGGAATTTATGAGCGCAGCGATGTGTCCGTCCGCGAGCTTGAGGGGCTGGAGCAGCGCAAGGGTCCGCTGTATGGAGACTGTCCCCGTCACGTCGTCGTTACGGAGAACGGGCTGTCGATCAAGGTGGATACCTGGGAAGGGCAGAAGACCGGCTATTTCTTCGACCAGCGTGAAAACCGGGCTTCGATCAAGCCGCTGATGACCGGCTGGGGCATTCGCAGCGGCATTTCGCTTCAAACGATCGAGGAGAACGGAGAGACCAAGACCGTGCCGGTTAACAAGAGCGGGAAGGCGGTCAGCTTCCCGTATTGGGACGGCGCGACGGTGCTGGAGTGCTTTTCCCATACCGGGAGCTTCACCCTTCATGCCTGTAAGTATGGCGCCAAGAAAGTGACCTGCCTGGATATCTCGGAGCATGCGATTGAGAGCGCGAGGGAAAACGTCGAGCTCAACGGGTTCCAGGACCGGGTGGAATTCGTGGTGGATGACGCCTTCCAATACCTGCGCAATCAGGTAAAGGGAGTCGAGGAGCGGCAGCAGCGCGCCCAGGCGGACCAGAAGGTGGACACGTCCAAGCCGCTAACGGCAGGTGGGGGACGGACCTTTGATGTGGTTATTCTCGATCCGCCGGCCTTTGCCAAAACGAAATCAGCGGTCAAGGGAGCCTGCCGGGGTTATAAGGACATTAACCTGCACGGCATGAAGCTGGTTAACGAGGGCGGTTATCTGGTGACGGCAAGCTGCTCGTATCATATGCGTCCGGATCTGTTCCTGGAGACGATCCAGGAAGCGGCCAGGGATGCCGGCAAGGTGCTGCGGCTGGTGGAGTGGCGCGCCGCGGGCAAGGATCATCCGCAAATTCTGGGCGTCGATGAGGGACACTATCTGAAATTTGCGGTATTTGAAGTGCGGAGCAAGACGAATCTGTAGGTGATCTTGACATAGAGGAACCGGGGCCTGTTTTAGCGCAGTGAGGAGCTGTGCTGGAACAGGCTCTTTTGTCGTTGCCGTCTCCACTGGGAATACAATCCAAACGTATGTTCCTTCCGCCGCCGCTTATGCTATACTATTAATCAGCATCCTGGTGATAGATTCGCAAATTGCGAGGCGATGAACTGAAAACGAAAGGATGCAAGGTAAGGGGAAAAGAGTCTGTAAAAACCGGATTACATCATTCCCAATAAGACTGGAAACTCCAACAAATGTATACGAAATTTCAATAGATAGCAGGCGCGGATTCTCATGATGGAAGGCAGATTCATAGAACCATAGGAATTCCCCTGCATGTAAACTGTCGGAAAAGGCGAAGGAGGCTTGAGGCGAAGATGAGGATGCAATTTATAATCGGCCGGTCGGGCAGCGGAAAAAGCACGGCCATTCGTGAAGAGATGAGCCGGAGGCTGGAGGAATCGCCCCAGGGCAACCCGATGATATTGATCGTTCCCGAACAGGGATCGTTCGAGGCGGAGCATGCGCTGGTGAACACAGGAGGCATCAAGGGCATATTTAGGGCCCAGGTGCTCAGCCTGCGCCGCTTGGCTTACCGGGTCATGCAGGAGACCGGCGGAGCAGCCAAGGTGGCGATCAGCGAGGAAGGCAAGCGGATGCTGCTGTACAAAATCCTTCGCCGCCGCAAGGAGGAGCTGGAGCTATTCGGCCCTTCGGGCGAGCAGCTCGGTTTTGTCGGCAAGCTCAGCGAGCTGTATACCGAAATGAAGCGGTATTGCATCGACGCCGCTTGCGTGGAGGAACAGCTTGAGCTGCTGACTTCCCATACAGGGGGGCCTCCGATGCTTCAGCGTAAGCTGAAGGAAATCGCCCTTATCTTTCGGGATTACGAGCTGGAAATATCGAGACTCTATATGGACGAGGAGGACACGCTTGCGACGCTGGCCGAAAGCATTGCGGATTCGGACTATATTCGCCATGCGGATATTTGGATCGACGGCTTCCACGGCTTCACTCCCCAGGAATATCGAGTCATCCGCGAGCTGCTGGCCCATGCAAGACAGGTGACGATTGCGCTTACCTTGGACAAGCCTTATCCAACAGGGGGCATTCCCCATGAGCTGGACCTGTTCCATCCTACGGCTAGCACGTACATAAAGCTAAAAGGGATCGCGGACGAGCTGGGCGCGGATACCGAGCACCGCATGCTTGCGCCGGAAGTCCCTCCCCGTTTCAGTGAACGACCGGTGCTGGCCCATCTGGAGCGCGGCTATGACAGGAGAATGCGCTGGCGGGGAGAGGCGGGCACGCAAGCGGATGGCTTGCGGCTCTATGCAGCCGCCAATCGCCGCGCCGAAATCGAGGGAGCGATCCGGGAGATGCTCCGCCTGGCGCAGGAAGAAGGGGCCCGGTACCGGGATATGGCGGTATTCGTCCGCAACCTGGGCGATTATGAGCATCTGATCGGCCCGTTGTTCCGGGAGTATGGCATTCCGTATTTCCTTGATCAGAAACGGAGCGAGCTTCACCATCCGGTGGTGGAGTTTGTCCGCTCGGCTTTGGATGTCAGCTTGCGCCGCTGGCGGTACGAGGACGTCTTCCGCTGCGTCAAGACCGATCTTTTGCTCCCGCTTGACGGTTCATTGTCCCGGGAAGATATGGACCGCCTCGAGAATCACGTGCTGGCTTCAGGCATTCAGGGCTCCCGCTGGACGGATGGCCGCCCATGGAAGGGTGCGCCCAGCCTCTCGCTGGAGGAAGGGGAAACGAAAGCCCGCGGTACGGAAGAGCTGCAGCGTATTGAATATGCCAGGGCTGCCGTTGCGTCAGTCCTGCATCCATTTGAGAAGCGTCTGAAGAAGGCGGCAACCGCCCGCGAGCAATGTACGGCCGTCTTCCGCTTGTTGGAGGAAGCGGATGTGCCGGAGAAGCTGGAGCTTCTGAGCAGAGCGGCGCTTGAGGCCGGCCGTCCCGAAGAGGCGAGGGAGCACCGCCAGGTATGGGGGGCTGTGCTGGGACTGCTGGATCAGATCGTGGAGATGATGGGGGATGAAAAGCTCAGCACCGAGCTGTTCGCCGGTATATTGGATACCGGGCTCACGGAATTGAAGATGGCCCTCGTCCCGCCGTCGCTGGATCAGGTGCTGATCGGCAGCATGGATCGGACGCGGACGGGTGGCGTTAAATATGCGTTTTTGCTCGGGGTGAACGACGGAGTGCTCCCGGCGCAGTTTGAGGATGACGGGATATTGACGGAACAGGAGCGCAGCGGCCTGGCGGAGCGCGGATTGGAGCTTGCCCCGACCATATCGAGGAGGCTTCTGGACGAACGCTTCCTGATCTATAATGCTTTGACTACGGCCAGCATGCAGCTGTGGGTCAGCTATCCCGCCGCGGACGATGAGGGCAAGACGCTGCTCCCATCCGAGGTGATCCGCCATTTGAAGCTGATGTTTCAGATCGGCGAGGGGCCGCTCGCATCTCGGCCGCATGCCGGGCAATCCCCTGAGGAGCAGGCGGGATACGTGACCCGGCCCGGGAAGACGATCGCTTATTTGACCAGCCGGCTGCGGGATTGGCGAAACGGAGAGGAGCTCCCAGACCTCTGGTGGCATGCTTATAATTGGTTCGCCGGCCAGCCGGAATGGAAGACGCGGCTCGGCGTAATGCTGTCCTCTTTAACCTATCGCAATGAAGGGCGAAATCTGACGGAGAAGACAAGCCGGCGCCTGTACGGCGTAAGGCTTGCGACAAGCGTATCCCGGATGGAACGCTTCGTTGCGTGCCCGTTTTCGCATTTTGCGTCCCACGGATTGAAGCTGCGGGAACGGCAGCTTTACCGTCTGCAAGCTCCGGACATCGGCCAGCTGTTCCATGCAGCTTTAAGCCAGATGGCGGTGAAGTTTCAATCGGAGCATCGAAGCTGGGGCGACCTGACGGCCGAGGAGTGTTTGCGCGAAGCGGAACAGACCGTGGACCGGCTGGCTCCGATGCTTCAGGGCGAAATTTTGCTGAGCTCCAAACGCTACGGCTACATCTCGCGAAAGCTGAAGAATATTGTCGGCCGAGCTTCTGTCATTCTGGGCGAGCAGGCGCGCCGCGGCAAGTTCGAGCCGGTCGGCCTTGAGCTTGATTTCGGTCCCGGCAAGCCGCTGCCTCCCCTTACCTTTGAGCTGGATAACGGGGTGAAAATGGAGGTCGTAGGACGGATTGACCGGGTCGACATGGCCCGGGGCGAGCATGGCGTCATGCTTCGGGTGATTGACTACAAATCGAGCCAGAAGGATCTCCGTCTGCACGAGGTGTACTACGGACTATCCTTGCAGATGCTGACTTATCTGGACGTGCTGTTGACCTATGCGGAGCTGTGGATCGGGGAACAGGCGCTGCCGGCAGGCACGCTGTATTTCCACGTCCATGATCCGGTGCTGCAGTCGGCTAACGGCATGACGCCGGAGGCGGCAGCGGAGGAGCTGCTGAAGCGGTATAAGATGAAGGGGCTGCTGCTTGCAGACCGCGAAGCGGTATCCCTCATGGACTCTTATTTGGAAAAGGGTCATTCCGCGATTCTTCCGGTTGCCGTGAAGGCGGACGGCAGCTTCTACAGCAGCGCGGCCGTCGCAACCCCAGAACAGTGGGAGACGCTGTTAGCCGCGGTTCGCCGCAACATGACGACCATCGGTTCGCGAATTACCGGGGGAGATGTGGCGATCGAGCCGTACCGGATCCAGCAGGAAACAGCATGCACATACTGCGCCTATCGGCCGGTGTGCCAATTCGACGATACGATTGAGGGCAGTCAATATCAGCTGCTCGGCAAGCCGGGACGGGATCAAGTATGGGATCTGCTCGGACAAATGAAAGGAGAGGAAGCCGGTGGCAAACATGATGGCTAAGCCAGAGGGCAGCATGTGGAGCGACGATCAATGGAAAGCCATTGCGCGCTCCGGCGACGATATTCTGGTCGCGGCAGCGGCAGGCTCAGGCAAAACGGCGGTGCTCGTCGAACGGATCATTCGCAAAATCCTGGACGAGTCGTCGGGATTCAGCGTGGATCGCCTGCTTGTCGCGACCTTCACCAAAGCCGCCGCGGCTGAAATGCGGCAGCGGATCAGAGAGGCGCTGGAACGGGAGCTGGACCTGGATCCCGAGAATGAGCACATTCGGCGCCAGCTGGCTTTGCTCGGCAGGGCGTCCATCACGACCCTGCACTCCTTCTGTATGGAGGTCATCCGCCGATATTACCAGTTGATTCCGCTCGACCCCGGCTTCCGGATTTTGAATGAGCATGAAGCCGATCTGATGCGTCAGGAGCTGCTGGAGGAGCTGTTCGAAGAAAAGTACGGGGAATCGGAAGGTGAGCCCGGAAGCAACTTCATGCGGCTGGCCGACTGGTTCAGCGGCGAACGGACGGATGATGCGCTGTACCGGCTTGTTCAGCGGCTTTACGATTTTTCACG
Source organism: Paenibacillus sp. FSL M8-0142 (assembly GCF_038597315.1). NCBI lineage: Bacteria > Bacillati > Bacillota > Bacilli > Caryophanales > Paenibacillaceae > Paenibacillus > Paenibacillus sp. FSL M8-0142. The sequence continues at coordinate 4,592,399 of NZ_CP152008.1, read as the reverse complement.
GAGCCATCCGTGGCCGGAGCGCTGGCTGCGGGATACGGCCGCCAGCTTCGAGGCGAAGGATACGGAACAGCTGGGCCGGACGCCGTGGGTGCACAGCATCCTGGCGGATGCCCGGCTCGCGTTAAGCGGAGCAGCCGGGCTGCTGGAGCAAGCGCGGGCGATTGCGCTTCAGCCGGGCGGACCGGCGGCGTACGCCGACAATTTGGAGGAAGACGCGGCGCTTGTCGGCTCCCTGCTTGAGGCGGTTCAACACTCTCCGTGGGAATCGCTGTACGAAACTTTCCGCGACGCCTCCTTCGGCAAGCTGAAATCGATCCGCAAGGCCGAGATCATTCCCGAGCTCCAGGAGCAGGTCAAGGAGCTGAGAGAGCAAGCGAAGAAAACCGTCAATGAGCTAAAGGGCGCCTTATTCGGCCGGCCGGCACGCGAATTTCTGCGGGAGCTCCAAACGGCCGCGCCGCTGATGAAGGAGCTTGCCGAGACGGTCATTCTCTTTGGCGAACGCTACCGCGAAGCGAAAGCGGCCAAAGGCATGGTCGATTTTAATGATCTGGAGCACTACTGCCTTCATATCTTGCGGCATCCCGATTCCGAACCGGGCCGCATGCTGCCTTCGGATGCTGCAATGGAATACAGGCAGCAATTCGACGAGGTGCTCCTGGACGAATACCAGGATACCAACAGCGTGCAGGAGGACATCGTCCGCCTCATTTCCCGCGAAGCGCCAGGGAACCGGTTTATGGTCGGCGACGTCAAGCAGAGCATTTACCGTTTCCGCCTCGCGGAGCCGGGACTGTTCCTGGATAAATACAAAAGCTACGGCGCAGGCGATGCCGGCGAGGAAACAAGCCTCGCGGGAATCCGGATCGATCTGGCCCGCAACTTCCGCAGCCGCATGGAGGTCGTGGATGCCGTGAACATGCTGTTCAGGCAGATCATGAACGAGTCCGTGGCTGAGATCGCCTATGATTCGCGGGCCGAGCTTGTTTGCGGCGCCTCGTTTCCGGAACAGGAAGGCGAGGGCGGCAGCCCTTATAAACCGGAGCTGCTGCTGATTGACCGAAGCGGAAGCAGCGCCGATCCGGAGAGCGGGGAGTCGGCTGATGACGACGAAAGCGCAGGTCTTGAGCTTGAGGCCGCCGAGATGGAGACGGCCCAGCTTGAAGCAAGGGCGATCATCGGCAGAATCCGCCAGATGATCGGGGAAACCGGCAAGCCGCTCATGATTTATGATAAATCGCTCAAATCGATGCGTCCGGTGGAGTATGGCGATATGGTCATCCTGCTTCGCTCGGCCATGATCTGGGCGCCTTTAATGATGGAAGAGCTCCGCCTGGCGGGCATTCCCGCCGTCGGAGAGCAGAATAAAGGATATTTTCAGGCAACGGAAGTCGAGATCATGCTCTCGCTGCTTGCGGTCATCGATAACCCCCGGCAGGACATCCCGCTCGCTTCCGTGCTGCGCTCGCCGCTGGTCGGATTGACCGAGGAGGAGCTGGCCCAGGTCCGCCTCTGCGCCAAAGGAACTTATTATGACGCGCTGAAGGCTGCCTGCGCGGTCCGCAGAACACCGTCCGCAGCGGCATCCCCGGCATCGGGGCTGGTGGACGGCGCATGGAGCCTGGGAGAGGAGCTGGAGGGGCTGGCCGAGGCGGCTGCCGGACATGAGCTCGTGACCGGGGTAAGCGCCCTAAATGCATCCGCTGATCCAGAAGCCGTGGCTGACATTTCTCCGGAGCTCGGCCTTAAGCTGGACCTGTTCATGGGACGGCTGCAGCGCTGGCGGGAGGAGGCTCGTCAGGGCGGGCTAAGCGACCTCATCTGGCGTATATACAGCGAGACAGGGTATTTGGACTGGATTTCCGGCCTTCCCGGAGGCAAGCAGCGCCAGGGGAATTTAACGGCATTGTATGACCGGGCGGTTCGGTATGAGCAGGATACCTCCTCGAGGGGATTGTTCCGCTTTCTGACCTTTATCTCCCGTCTGCGGGAGCGAGGCGGCGATCTGGGGGCAGCGAGCTCGGCAGAGAGTCATGGCAATGCGGTACGGCTGATGACGATCCATAAGAGCAAGGGACTGGAGTTCCCGGTCGTGTTCGTTGCCGGGGTGTCCAAAAATTTCAATCAGCAGGATTTGAACGCGCCTTTTCTGATGCACAAGGAGCTGGGCTTTGGTCCGAAATTCGTGGACGAAGACATGCGGGTCACCTATCCGACCCTGCCGAATCTGGCGATCCGACGCCGATCCCAGCTGGAGCTGCTGGCCGAAGAGATGCGGGTGCTGTATGTGGCCCTTACCCGTCCGAAGGAGAAAATGATTCTGGTCGGCACGGTGAAGGATTTGTCGAAACGGGCAGGGGCTTGGGCCCAGGCCGACAGCCATCCGGAGCTCCTGCTGCCCGACTACTTGCTGGCTAGAGGCCGGAGCTACTTGGATTGGATCGGTCCGGCGGTCATCCGCCACCCGTCCGCAGGCCAGCTTCGCGAGCTTGCAGGTTTGCCGGTGAACAGCGAAGGCGCTGCTCTGTCGAAGGATCCATCCGATTGGATCTTCGCCGTCGAGACGCCGGAGTCATTGCTGGAGCCGCCGGGCATCGTGATCGATGAAGAGGGGGATCGCGGACAGGAGCGTTTTGAACGGATGAAGGCCGTGCAGCGGCTTGAGCCGGTGCCGATCGAGGAGGCTGATGCAGATTCAGGCGGCAAAGATGCAGAAAGCCGGGAAGCCGTTAATCGAAAGCTGTCTTGGGTCTACCCTTATGAAGCCGTGAGCGGTATCTCGGCGAAGACGTCCGTCACGGAGATGAAAAAGCTGCTGGCGATGCAGGAAGAGCCGTCGCTCGACTTGGTTGAGGAGCGGGCGGTTAGGCGCGGCGCGCAGGAGGGGCTGTTTGCGGGCATTTCAGCGTATTCGCCGGATTCAGACCATAACGGCTATCCATCGGCCGCCTTTACTTTGAACCTTCGCCGCCCGAAATTTATGGAGGCGCAAAAGCTGACCCCTGCCGAACGCGGGACGGTCTATCATACATTGATGCAGCATCTGCCTCTTGGCAATTTCCAAGAAAGAGAGGCCGGAGCTGCGGATGTGGAAGCGCAAGAACCGACCGGCCGACGGCTTCACGAATCCGAAGCTCTGATCGCTGATCTGGTTCAGCGAAAGATTATTACTCCTGAGCAGGCTGCAGCCGTGGAACCATCCGATATCAGCCGCTTGTTTGAAAGCGAGGTGGGGCAGCAGCTGCTGGCAGCCGAGGAGGTATGGCGGGAGATGCCGTTTTCCTATGCGCTGCCTGCTGCGGATGCTTATCAGGGGCTTGCCTTTCTCGAGGAGCTGTCCCCGCAGGGCGCTTCGGACCGGCCGGATGTCCGGCTGCTCCAGGATGAGACGGTGCTGGTTCAAGGGGTCGTCGACTGCATGTTCCGCCGCGAAGGCAGGCTGGTGCTGCTTGATTACAAAACGGACCGGGTGCTGGAGCACCGGGGAGGCCTTCAGGCGCTTGCGGAACAGTACCGTTTTCAATTGGAGCTGTATGCGAAGGCGCTGGAGGATATTTTGGGCGAGCCTGTGCATGAGAAGTGGCTGTACTTTTTTGACGGGGGCCATGCGGTTAGGATATAAACTTTTTGGCGGCTATGCGGTTTCCTGAAATTCAGTCTACACGGCGTCAGCCCTTTCGGATATGGTCATGGTCCATGCACCGGTTGACCGAACGAAAGCGATACTGAGCCATTACTGATTGTTTGTTTTAAAATGTCGAAGGTGCTGGGGCTGCGCCGAGACTTATCTAGCGGTATCGGTCTGCGTATGATCGAGCCGAGCTTTGCACGGTGAAGGAATTATTTATTATTTTATAAAGCAATGATTTTATGGTTTGCTTAAGGGCTTTAAACCCTTTTGACGGTACCAAAAAAGAATGTTTATATCGGGGGAGGAGAGATGCAGCGATGCGCATTTTGCATACGGGGGACTGGCATCTGGGCAAGACGCTGGAGGGCCGGAGCCGGCTCGCGGAGCAGGAGCGGTTTCTGGAGGAGCTGGTTCAGCTTGCGGATGATCAACAGGCCGATCTGATTTTGATGGCCGGCGATGTGTATGATTCGGTCAATCCGCCCGCAGCGGCGGAGCAGCTGTTCTACGATGCGGCGGCGAGATTGACGGAAGGCGGCCGACCCATGGTCGTCATCGCCGGCAATCATGACCAGCCGGAGCGCGTATCTTCGATTACGCCGCTCGTATCGAACCGGGGGATCACGCTGATCGGCATGCCCGTCTCCGATGTTGTCACCACCGTGTCTGCACGAACAGGGGAAACCGCCAAAATCGCCGCTCTGCCCTATCCGTCGGAAGCGAGGCTCAATGAGCTGCTCGCCTTGGACGGGGATGAGGATCAGCTGCGCCGCGCATACAGCGAGCGGGTCGGCATGCTCATGAAGCGGTTGGCCCATGCGTTTACGCCGGGCACGGTAAACCTTGCGATGAGCCATATCTATGTGCTTGGCGGTGTGGAATGCGATTCGGAGCGTCCGATTCAAGTCGGCGGCGCATATACGGTCGATCCGTCGGCATTGGCCGTGGGAGCGTCCTATACCGCGCTCGGACATCTACACAGGGCCCAGGCTGTAAAAGGGGAAGGGTTGATCCGCTACAGCGGCTCACCGCTGGCCTACAGCTTCTCGGAAGCCGGGCAGGCGAAGTCCGTCACGATGATCGACGTTGCGCCCGGAGGCAGCCCTGTCATCGAGGAAGTGTTCCTTACGAGCGGCAGGCCTTTAGTCAGATGGAAAGCGAAGGGCGGGCTGGAGGAAGTGTACCGGTGGCTGGATGAGGACCGGGACGCCAATGCTTTCATCGATCTGGAAATTACGTTGACGGAGGCGATGGGGCTTGCGGATATTCAGCGTCTGCGCAAAAGCAGGGACGGTATCGTACATATCCGGCCGGTCTATCCGGAGATGGAGGCGCTGGAGCTTGAGATCGAGCGCTCGCGTATTCCGCTGCCCGATCTGTTCCGCAAGTTCTACCAGAGGCAGACCGGCGGGGCAGAACCGGAGGATCAACTGGTTCAGCTGTTTCTGGAGCTGGTCGAAGAGGAAGATCAGGATGCGGCGGAGGTGAGCGGCGCATGAAGCCGGTTTTGTTGAAGCTGTCGGGTCTGCAGAGCTACCGCAGCCCGCAGGAGATTAATTTTGAAGCGCTGTGCGAAATGGGGCTGTTCGGCATATTCGGCCCGACGGGCAGCGGGAAATCGACGCTGCTCGATGCCATCACGCTTGCCATGTACGGCAAGGTGGAGCGTGCGGTCAACGGCACGCAGGGCATCATGAATCATTCGGAGGACAGCTTGTTTGTGTCCTTTACGTTTGAGCTCAGCTCGCCGGCCGGGTCGGAGCGTTACCGGGTAGAACGGCGGTTTAAGCGGGTTAATGAGCTGTCGATCAGCAATACGGTCAGCCGGTTCATACACGTCACCGCAGACGGCGAACAGGTCATGGCGGACAAGCTGGCGGAAGTCACGCGCTGCGTTGAGGAAAAAATCGGCCTGAAAATGGATGACTTTACCCGCGCGGTCGTTCTGCCTCAAGGCAAGTTTGCGGAATTTCTGTCGCTGAAGGGAAGCGAGCGCAGACAAATGCTGCAGCGCCTGTTTCACCTTGAACGGTACGGCGATCAGCTTGCGATCAAGCTGAGTCGAAGGGTCAAGGAAACGGAAGGTGTTTTGAAATCCGTGGAGGCCGAGCAGCAGGGACTTGGAAGTGCAGGCAAGGAGGCGCTTGCGGAGGCAGAGCTGGCCCTGGAGCATGCCAAGAAGCACGCCGAGGCATCGAGACGGCGGCTTCAGTCGATCCAGGAGCGTCACGAGTCGCTGTCCAAGCTCCGGGAATTGGACTTGGAGCGACAGCGGCTTCAGAGCAAGCTGGATGAGCTTGCGGCGCATGAAGAAGAAATTTGGCTGCTTGAGCGCAAGCTGGAGCTGACCGGAGCGGCAGCGGCGGTGCTTCCTGCGCTTGAGGCCTGGCGCGAGACCGGCAGACAGTGGGAGCAGCGTCGGCGTACGGCCGAAGCGCAAGCGGCCCAGGCGGACGTTAGGCAAAAGACAGCCGCCCAGGCCGCCGAGGCTGATGAAGCGGCCCAGGCCGCGCTTGCGGCTGAAGAACCGAAGCTGCTGCAGCGTGAGGAGCAGCTGGGCCAGGCCGTTCTGCTGCAGCGGGAGCGGGATTCCCTGCGCGAAGAGCTGAAGAGGCTGGACGAGCTTCGGGCAGCGCTCCGGAAGGAGCTGGAGGAAGTGAATGCCCAGCTCCAGAAGGAGCAGGAGCTGCTTCTTCGCGGACGGAGCCGCAGGGATGAGCTTCAGGAGCAGCTGAAGGGGCTTGAGACGCGCTCTGGGGACCGGCAGGCGCTGCATGAAGCGATGCAGCAGCTTCAATCGCTGCGTGCCGTGGAGAAGCTGAAGGCCCAGGCCGGACAGGAACTGAAGGAGCAGGAGGGCTCCGAGCAGGAGCTGCGCCTGAAGCTGGCAGAATTAGAGTCTCAGGAGCAGGAGCTGCTGCAGCACCATGCTCGATTGGCAGGCCACGCTGATCATGTAAAGAGCAGCGCCGCTGAAGCTTCCGCAGCGGCAGAGCGTATCGCGGCGGCCGCATCCGCGCTGGGCAAGTCGATGGAGGGAGCCCGGCGCGAGAGGGAGCTTCATGCGCTGTCGCTCTCATTGGCTGCCGAGCTGCGGGAGGGCGAACCTTGTCCCGTATGCGGCAGCAAGGACCATCCCCATCCGGCCGCGCGGCCTGCTGAAGGCGAGGCTTCCGATGATGAGGCGATGGAGCAGCTGAATGATGTCATGCATCGAATTCAGGAGACTCGCATGCAATTAAGGCAGCAGCTGAGCGAGAGCGAGGCGCTGCTCCGGCAAATCGGTGCCGAAGCGGCAGCCCGTCAAGGGGGCGGGGCGGCCGCTTTGGAGGCCGTCCACGACGAGGCAGGCAGCAGCATGCTCGAAGCGGCTGTAGCCGCCGTGCCGGATACCCGCCCGCCGTATGACTTGATGCAGCTTGCAGAAGAGACCAAGCGGCTTGAGCAGGCAGCCGATTCACAAGCGGCTGCGATGGCGCAGTGCCGTAACGATGCTTCGAAGCTGCAGCAGCAGCTGCTGCAGTGCCGGCAAGAGCTGGCGAAGCAGGGGGCGGCCGTGGACAGCAGAGCCCTGTCCGTCCGGCAGCTTCGGGATAAGCTTGCCGGACTGGAAGCTGAAGCCGCCGAAATCGTCAAGGCGTGGTCCGGCACCCGCCCGGATTTGCCGCTTGAGGAGGCTGAAATCCGCTTCAAGCATATGCAGGCCAGCGATGCCGAAGCCGAGAAGATCAAGGAAGGGCTTGAGCGAAGCGTTCCGTTTCTGGAGCAGAAGCAGCAGGCCGTGCAAGAGCTCGAGGGCAAGCTGCGCGAGCTCGAGAAAAACCTCATTCTGGCGGACACCCAGCGGGAAGGCAAGGCGGAAGTGCTGAAGGAGAAAGAAGAGCGGCTGTCCGTATGGATCGGAGACCGCTCGGCCGAGGAGCTGATCCAGGAGTGCCGCTCCAGGCTGAAGCAGCTCAGAGAAGCCGCCGAGCAGGCCAGAATGCAGCGCCGGAAGACCGAGGAAGCGGCGCAGCAAGCCGCTAAAGAGGCAGCCATCGCCGAGCAGGCCGCCCGCTCGGCGGAGGAGCATCATGAGGCAGCGAAGCTGACTTGGGAGAAGCAGCTCGATGCTTCGCCGTTCGCGACGGAATCCGATGTTCGGGACGCTTGTCTGACTGGCGAAGAAATCGATCGGATCTCCGGAGCCGTCAAAGCGCATCGCGAGGGACAGCGGGAATGGACGGTCCGGCTCGGCGATGTTATGCAGAAGCTTGGAGCGAGCCCCTACAATGAGGAGGACTGGCAGCTGTGCAGCTCGGAGCTTGCGTCTGCCCGTTCGGCCGACGAGGAGGCCCTTCAGGCGAAAGCGAGGGCAGAGCGGGATCTGGAGGATCTTAGTAAGCGCCATATCCGCTATATGGAGCTTGAGGCCAAACGGGCAGAGCTCCAGAGCGAAAGCGACCGGCTGTCGAAGCTCCAGTCCTGTCTGCGCGGAAACGCATTTGTGGAGTATATTGCCGAGGAGCAGCTGATGCAGGTCAGCCAGGCGGCCTCCCAGCGGCTGCGGTATCTCACCAAACAGCGTTACTCGCTCGAGGTGGATTCCGGCGGCGGGTTTGTGATCCGGGACGATGCCAACGGCGGCGTCCGGCGTCCGGTCTCGACGCTGTCCGGCGGCGAAACGTTCCTCACCTCATTGGCCTTGGCCTTGGCGCTGTCGGCTCAGATTCAATTGAGAGGGCAGTATCCGCTGCAGTTCTTCTTCTTGGACGAAGGCTTCGGCACGCTTGATCCGGAGCTGCTGGAGACCGTTATTACAGCACTGGAGCGTCTGCATACCGATAAACTGACCGTCGGAATCATTAGCCACGTGCCGGAGCTTCGGGCCCGTCTTCCGCGTAAGCTGGTGGTACGGCCTGCGGAGCAGGCAGGCGAAGGCTCGCAAATCCTAATCGAATCTATGTAAATTTCAGGCTGCAGAAGGATTCTTTCAATGTGACGGGGATCACAGATACAGCTATATGGCACTGTTATAATACAGTCAAGCCGACATGCAATAGAAGCACCTGACAGTGCTAATGCCTTCCAGCGGGCACGCTCTTCCCTTCCCCTGGGAGGCTTGGCCTGCCATGCCGGACTTTTCGTCCTTGGCGGGTGCTTCTCTTTTTTTATCATAAAAGGCGGCATAATGGACGAATCCCCCCTTTTCTTATATGATGGGAGCATGAGACTCTATGAAAGGGGTAATGATGTGATGGATTGTATTTTCTGCAAAATCGTAAATGGAGATCTCCCTTCCACCAAGGTGCTTGAGAACGATAAGGTGCTGGTATTCCAAAATATCAATCCGGAGGCGCCGGTCCATGTGCTCATCATTCCGAAGAAGCATATCTCCTCGATGAACGATGTTCAGGAGGAGGATTTGGCCCTGATCGGCGAGATGCACCGCGCTGCGCAAGAGGCTGCCGCCCAGCTCGGCATCGCCGAGAGCGGATACCGCCTAATCAACAATTGCGGCCCAAACGGAGAACAGACGGTGTTTCACCTGCATTACCATTTGATGGGTGGCAAACGGCTGGGTGCGTTGACAGGAATCTCGCCATCGCATACATAACGGCTGGACCAGCCGATACACTGCAGCTTCGCGGCATTTTAAGCCGGCGGGGCTGCTTTTGCTTGCCTGACTTTTTTTAGTTGCCGTCAAGGTTGACACCATATTTCCGTTTGCCCTATAATGAAGTTTGATGAACCGTGTTATTGCTCTTGGACGGTCTGGTCGGAGGGAGGGAAAACTGGTGTCTGAAACTAAAGTTCGCAAAAACGAGACAATTGATGCTGCACTTCGTCGCTTCAAGCGTTCCATCGCTAAAGATGGCGTATTGGCTGAAGTGAAGAAACGCAAGCATTATGAAAAGCCAAGCGTAAAGCGCAAGAAAAAGTCCGAGGCTGCTCGTAAGAGAAAGTTTTAGGAGGATCTGAACTAGCATGAATCTTAGCGAACGATTGAACGAAGATATGAAGCAAGCGATGAAGAGTAAGGACAAGTTCAAACTCTCTACGATTCGGATGGTTCGTTCGACGATAAAAAATCTTGAAATAGATTTGAAAAGAAGTTTGGATGACAACGAAGTGCTTGATATTTTAAGTCGTGAAATCAAACAGCGAAAAGATGCCCTCCAAGAATTTGAAAAAGCGGGACGCGACGATCTTGCCGCCGATGCGAAAGCAGAAATTGAGCTCCTAAGCGCCTACCTCCCGGAACAGCTTACTGAAGAAGAAATTAAAGTCATTGTACAGCAGACCATCCAGGAAACCGGTGCTTCTTCAAAAGCCGAGATGGGTAAAGTAATGAGCGCTCTCATGCCGAAGGTTAAAGGGCGTGCGGACGGAAAGCTTGTCAATCAAGTTGTTCAACAATTTCTGTAACAACATAAGTGAAACACCCCTTGATTTCAGGGGGTGTTTTTTCTTGTTTTCGGGCTTGTTGAGCGAAGCGTGATGGAATATTGCGGTCAGGGTATACTTTCTTGAAACGAAATCGCGGCTGATCCGTAAATATAACCATAGGAGAGTGACTTGATACATATGCTTATGCAGGAAGGTCATCCTCTCCTTCATGTCGAAGACAGAAGAAGGATGTCCGTATAAGTCGAAGAGAAAGGAGGAATACGATGAAAATCATGAATGGGCTGCGCCAAAGGATCGCGATGACGGCCGCTGCCGTTATTTTGTTCATAACCGCCTTGATGTGGGTGTTCCCGTCACAGCCGGCTTCGGGAGCCAACACCGGCTCGGTGTACGTAATACCGGTCAAACAGCCGATTGAACGCGGCTTGACCAGCTTTATGGAACGCGGCTTCAAGGAAGCCGAGAAGATGAAGGCCGGGCTCATTATCCTTGAGATCGATACGCCGGGCGGACTTGTTGATCAGGCGGGGGAAATCGCCAAGCTGATGAAAGAGAGTAACATGCCGATCGTAGCCTTCGTTACGGGCGAGGCGGCTTCGGCAGGAAGCTACATTGCCCTTAACGCCGACAAGATTGCCATGGCGCCGGGAACCATGATCGGAGCCGCAGCGATGGTGGACGGCAGCGGCAAACCGATTGAGGATGCCAAGCTCGTGTCCTGGTGGAAGACGACGATGGCCAGTGCGGCTGAAGCCGGCGGCCGGAACAAGGAGATCGCCATGGGGATGGCGGATGTCAACATCCAGGTGGAGATGCCGGAGATCGGCCGGACGAAGGGACCGGGGGAAATCATCTCGTTAACCAACGAGGAAGCGTTAAAGACGGGGTATGCGGATACGATCGCTAACAGCACAGAGGAAGTGATTACCTGGATGGACTTTTCCACCCAGGATGTGTTCCGGATGGAGCCTACGTTTTCTGAGAAGCTGGCGACGTTTCTGACGCATCCCGGCGTCATGACGCTGCTCTTGTTCATCGGTATTGCGGGCGTCATTATTGAGGTGCTTGTGCCGGGCTTCGGTGTTCCGGGCATTCTTGGCATCGCCGCCTTCGTGCTGTATTTCTTCGGGAACTACGTGGCCGGCTTTGCAGGCTGGGAGACATGGCTCTTATTTATTATCGGAATTCTGATGCTGGCGATGGAGCTGTTCGTTCCGAGCTTCGGCATACTTGGGATCATCGGCTCGATCAGTCTGATAACCGGTGTGGTCCGGGCTGCGTACAGCACCTCGCATGTCGCGTTGTCTCTTGGAATCGCGGTGGCGTCAGCATTAGTCACCATCGTGGTTGTGGCCCTGGTGTTCAAGGAGCGGGGAATATGGCGAAAGTTCATCCTGAACGACAGCTTGACGAAAGAGCAGGGCTATATTCCGAATGAGGACAGGGACAGCCTGATAGGTCTTATCGGAACAGCTATAACGCCACTCCGTCCGGCCGGTACGATGGAGCTGGAAGGAAGACGGCTGGATGTCGTCACGCTCGGAGGGTATATTGAATCCGGCAGCCGGGTCCGCGTGGTGAAGACCGATGGAACGCGGATAGTCGTCGAGGAAGAAAAAGGGTGAAGCTTCATCAGGAAATGTGTAGTATGGGATAGAGAAGTGAAGTTAAGCTTGGTTAACAGCAGTACCTGATTACATTCGTTATTCAAAAGATGGAGGGTGAAGTAACAATGGATTTGGATGGTTCCTTGGTGACAATTTTGCTGATCGCGGTCGTTGCGATCATCGCACTTAGCGTGTTTTTCAGCTTCTTCCCGCTGATGCTCTGGATTTCGGCGCTCGCTTCCGGCGTGCGCATCGGAATCATTACGCTCGTGGCCATGCGGCTGCGGCGCGTAACGCCTAGCCGGATCGTCAATCCGCTGATCAAGGCGACAAAGGCAGGGCTGGGACTGAATATTAACCAGCTCGAGAGCCACTATCTGGCAGGCGGTAACGTAGACCGCGTCGTCAATGCGCTGATCGCTGCACAGCGGGCGAATATTCCGCTTGAATTTGAACGGGCGGCAGCGATTGACCTTGCCGGCCGGGACGTTCTTCAGGCCGTGCAGATGAGCGTTAATCCGCGTGTCATCGAGACGCCGGTTGTTGCTGCCGTAGCAAGAGACGGCATCGAGGTTAAGGTAAAAGCCCGGGTAACCGTTCGCGCGAATATTGACCGCCTCGTCGGGGGTGCCGGTGAAGAAACGATCATTGCCCGTGTAGGTGAAGGGATTGTTACCACGGTAGGTTCCAGTAACTCCCATAAGGACGTCCTGGAGAATCCGGATTTGATCTCCAGAACCGTTCTCGCGAAAGGGCTTGATGCCGGAACGGCGTTTGAAATTCTGTCGATCGATATCGCCGACGTCGATGTAGGCAAGAACATCGGGGCCTACCTGCAGACCGAGCAGGCGGAAGCCGACAAGCGCATCGCTCAGGCCAAAGCGGAAGAGCGCCGTGCGATGGCGGTAGCGCAAGAGCAGGAGATGAAGGCTCGCGTCGTCGAAATGAGAGCGCGGGTTGTCGAATCCGAATCCCAGGTTCCGCTTGCAATGGCTGAAGCGCTTCGCAGCGGCCAGCTCGGGGTGATGGATTACATGAACCTGAAGAACCTTGAGGCCGATACGCAGATGAGAGGCTCGATCGGCAAGATGGGCGATAATACAGGCAACCCGGGAGACAATCCGAACAATAACAAATGATGATGAGGTGAGCCTATAGTGGGCTGGTTAATCGAGAATTTTTATATCGTAGTTGTTATAGGCTTCTTCATCATTTCCGCTCTGGGAAGGCGTGGCAAGAATGCGGGGGAGAAGGGGCAGCCCCGCATGCCGTCGTTCGGCGGCGACGGTCATCGTCAAGGCCGGGGGCCGCAGCAGCCGGAGCTCCGCAGAACGCAAGGGGGAAGGCCACAGCCCTTTCCGCAGGCTGAGCACCCTGCCCCCGTTCAGCAAAGTGCCGGTTCGGATTTTAACGATGAAGAGGAGCTGAACACCGGAAACGGGTATTCGCTGGAGCATGAGGAGCTGAACCGATCGCCCAGCTACCAGGAGATGGAGCGGAAGCCGGACAGCATGGATCACCGGATGGCGATGATGGAGTCGGATTTGGACCGGATCCATGCGCAGTTGAACCGGATGACGGTCGATATTCCGGAAACGGTCGTTAAGCTCACCGAAGAGGACCATGGACCGGAACGTCGAAGCCATTCGAATATGGCGGAGCAGGCTCGAAACGGCATCGTGTGGTCCGAAATTTTGGGGCCGCCCCGTTCCAGACGCCCATTAAATTATCGCCGTTAAGAGACCATATTTGAGAGTTTGCAGGCTATGAACAATGGCCCTGCATTTGGTGACCGCAGCGAATGGAAGTAAGGGTTCATTCCCGCTGGGTCTACACCACATACCAAGAGGCTGTACCAGGTCAATCGACTTTGGTACAGCCTCTTTTTCTATTGGGTTATACGCTCCGCCCCTTATCTGAACAAATCTTCGCAGGTTTCTGGCTGTACATTTCATAAATCAGGATTCCGGGGCATATGGTGTACAGTACAGGAAGGGGGAAAGTCTCCATATGTCCCGCATCAGCCGCAAGCTGCAGAAATGGACCCAAGAAATGCTTGATTTGCCACAGGACCTGTTGTTTGATTTACCGCGGTTGACCCTGATCGGCAATAAAGAGCTTCATATTGAAAACCATCGAGGAGTTCGGCATTTCTCCGAGAAGCGGCTTGTGCTGTCCCTAACACAGGGCTCCTTGGAGATATCGGGGTCGGATCTCGCGATTCAGGCCATTCAAAGTCAAGAAGTGACCATTATTGGTACAATCCATCATATTCAATACATAGGAACGGAGGAGAAAGCGTGAACATCCCAACCATGATCCAGCTTCGAGGCTATTTGACGCTCACCGTGCGCGGTGAGCATGTGGAAGCATTCATCAATTCCGTAGTGGACGCGGGGATCCCGGTGTGGGATGTGATACCGACCGGGACGCAGTCTGCGGAGTTTAAACTGCTGCTTAAAGACTTTAAGGGCCTTCGTCCCTTCTTGAAACGGACAGGCTGCCGGACGCGGATCAAGGAGCGCAGCGGCTATCCTTTCAAACTGAGGCGCTTGTGGAAACGCAAAGCGTTCGTTCTCGGGATAGTATTGTTTTTTGCTATTTTGACCGCCCTCTCCTCCATGGTATGGAACATTGAGGTAGAAGGAAATGAGAGCATTGCTACGGAAGACATTCTGGATGCCGCCAAGCAGGAAGGAATCTACCCGTATCAATGGATTTTCAAGCTGCAATCGATGGACAAGCTGTCCGGCAGCCTGGCATCCAGACTCGACGGCGTGTCCTGGGTCGGCGTGGAGCGGAATGGGACACGGATCCGGATCCAGGTCGTTGAGGCCTCCGTTCCTAAGAAGCCGCCTTTGCAAAGCCCGAGGCATCTAATCAGTACGCAGGATGCGGTCATCACTTATATCTACGCGGAAAAGGGGCTGCCCAAGGTCCAGATCAACAGCCGCGTGAAGAAAGGCGACGTTTTGATCTCCGGCATTTTAGGCGATGAGGAAAATTCGGAGATGATCGTTGCCAAAGGCGAGGTTAAAGGACTGGTCTGGCATGAGTACGATATCGAGGTTCCGCTCGTCAAAACAAGGAAGGTGTATACGGGCGAGGGCAAGAAACGGTCTTATCTCGTTCTCGGCGACCGTGCCGTCCAGCTGTGGGGATACGGGGACGTGCCTTACTCGCAGCAGGAAATGCTCACCTATTATGATCCTCTCACCTGGCGATCACGTGCGCTCCCGTTTGGATGGATGACCGAGAAGATCATGGAGGTCACCGAGGTTCAGCATACGATTACGGAGGAGGAAGCCAAAAAAGAAGGAATAGAGGGCGCAAGACGCGATATTTTAGCGAAATACGGCACCGATTCCCGATTTGTGAGCCAAAAAATTTTGCATGAGAAGAAAGAGAATGGTAAAGTTTATATGAAAGTGCTTTTCGAGGTGGAAGAGACCATCGCGAAAGAACTTCCCATAGTATACAATCAAGGAGAATGAGACTATTTGCCACAGCAAACGACCAGCATTCAAATTTTATTACAAAGTGCGTCAGAAGGCTTGGCCTTATTCGGACCGCAAGATGCCTTCCTGAAATTGATCGAAGCGGAAATCCCTGCCACCATCGATTCGCGGGAAGCCGTCATTACGATCCGCGGAGAACACCGCAGCGTCGAGCGTCTTCAGCAGCTGTTCGAAGTGCTGCTAGAGCTCATCCGCAACGGGTATACTTTGACCGAACGGGATATTCTGTACGCCGTAGAGCTGGCCAAGGATATGCGAGCGGATCAGCTGCTTGATCTGTTCAAGGGTGAAATTACGTCAACATACAGAGGCAAGCCGATTCGCGTCAAGACGATCGGACAGAAGTATTACGTGACAACGATCAAGAAACGGGATGTCGTATTCGGTATCGGTCCTGCGGGGACGGGGAAGACCTACTTGGCGGTTGTGCTGGCTGTTGCTGCACTTAAAGAAGGCTCTGTGAAACGGATCGTCCTTACGAGACCGGCGGTTGAAGCCGGAGAGAACCTGGGCTTTCTGCCCGGAGATCTGCAAGAGAAGGTAGACCCTTATCTCAGACCGCTGTACGATGCATTATATGATGTTATGGGTCCCGAGCAAGTCGCGAAGGCGCTTGAACGGGGACTGATCGAAATCGCGCCTCTCGCCTACATGCGCGGGCGGACGCTGGATGACTCGTTTATTATTTTAGACGAAGCGCAGAATACCACGCCGGAGCAGATGAAGATGTTCCTGACGCGGCTTGGCTTCGGATCCAAGATGGTCATTACCGGAGATGTGACGCAGATTGACCTGCCGCGCGGCAAAAAATCCGGGCTGATCGAAGCGAAAGCCATTTTAAGCGGAATTGAGGAAATCGGATTCGTTTATTTTGCTGAGCAGGATGTTGTACGGCACTCTTTAGTACAAAAAATCATCGTTGCCTATGATCAAGCTGCAGAAAACCAAGATTAAAGGGGATTGTCGATATGGCCTCCAAAGAACCATCGACGGACAAGTCCATATGGGGCAGGCACAGCGGTTGGAAATATAGCGTGGCAACACGCTATATTCTGTTTTTGCTGCTTGCGCTGCTCTTTTATATCAGTCTAGCATCGAAGCTGGTGCCTGAACGCTATGACATTCAGGTCAATACGAAAAGCGAGAAGAATATCGTCGCTCCCGTCCAAATCGAGGACAGCAAAGCGACGCTGAAGGCGCAGGAGCAGGCGGCCGAGCGGGTTCAGACGATTTATACCAACCTCAATGTGAGGAACGACGTTCTGGTGACGCAGATCCTGGACCGGATTGAGCGACTGAACCAGGATGTGGATATCTCGACCCAGGAGAAGGTCAATATCTATCGCGAGGAAATCCCTCGCAGGATTGACGAGTTCGTCCAAAATTTCGTATCCGCCAATCGGGACAATGAAGGTTACTCCAACGAGCTGCTGGAGGAAATGCTGCGCGTCATCGACCAGCAGACCTACCGGATCCCGGAGGAAACTTATATCAAAATACCTAGATTAAGCGCCGAGGACATCAATGCGATGAAGCCGGTAGCCCGCGATATCGTCTCCAAGCTGACCATGAACGAAATCGTGGACGCGCAGACGGCCCGGGCGCGGGTTGCGGAAATGGTGAGCACGAGCTCGCTGGATGATCGCGTTGCCAGAGAGGTCGTTCAGGAACTGGCCCGGGCAACGATAACGGCCAACAAATTCAGGGATGAGGAAGCGACCAAGGAAGCACGCGTCGAGGAACGCGAGAATACGCCGCCTGTGTTCATTAAGCAAGGAGATATTCTCGTTAAGAAAGGGCAGGTCATTACGCCGGAGATGTATGAGCTGCTTGGAAAGAATGGTTTGCTCAAGGATGATGTAAACTATTGGCCTGAGCTCGGCGTGCTGCTGCTGTCCGTTTTATTATCGCTCGGGATCCTGATGTTCATCCGCCAGTCGAATGCCGGGAAGTTTAAATACAATAACTCCCAGCTGCTTATGCTCGTGCTGATCTATGTGATCACGCTTATTACGATGCACTTGACATCCATTTTGCAAAGCGACTCGCGGATTTATGTCGGGTACCTGGCTCCTGTAGCCATCGGTGCGATTCTGGTGACGCTGCTTCTGGAAATGTCGCTTGCCTATTTCAGCGTCATTATATTCAGCATCATGGCCAGCGTCATCCTGAATGTCCAGGGTGAAATGTTCGACTTCCAGTTCGGGCTGTTCGCCGCAGTGACGTCATGCGTGGCCATCTTCTCGATTCACCGTGCGAGCCAGCGCTCCACCATGCTGAAGGGCGGGATTATGGCCTCCTTGTTCGGCGCATTGATCGTATTGATCATGCTGCTGATCGACGACGATTCCTGGACGACGACGGAAACGCTCTATGCGATCGGGTTTGCGATTGCCGGAGGCCTGCTTACAGCCGTTCTGGTGATCGGGCTGATGCCATTCTTCGAGGTTACGTTCGGCATCTTGTCGGCTTTGAAGCTCGTGGAATTATCGAACCCGAACCATCCTCTGCTGCGCAAGCTGCTGACGGAGACGCCGGGAACGTATCACCACAGCGTAATGGTCGGCAATCTGTCGGAGGCCGCTGCCGAAGCGATCGGCGCCAACGGCTTGCTGTGCCGCGTGGGATCCTATTACCATGATATCGGGAAGACGAAGCGGCCAATCTACTTCATCGAGAACCAGAACAATATGGAGAACCCGCATGATTCCATCGAGCCGAAGCTCAGCAAGTCCATCATTGTGGCTCACGCTAGGGATGGGGTTGAAATGCTGAAGGAGTACAAGCTGCCGAAGCCGATTCGGGATATCGCCGAGCAGCATCATGGTACGACCTTCCTCCATTATTTTTACCATAAAGCCATCCGACAGGCTGAGGAGCAGGGGATCGAGCCTGATTTTACGGAAGACGATTTCAGGTATCACGGTCCGAAAGCCCAGTCCAAGGAGGCAGCGATCGTCGGCATCGCCGACAGTGTGGAGGCGGCGGTCCGCTCCCTCCGCAAGCCGACCGTGGAGCAGGTTGAATCGATGATCGAGAAGATCATTAAGGGTCGATTGGATGACCATCAGTTTAACGACTGCGACCTGACGATGAAAGAGCTTGATACCATTGCGAAAACCTTGAAGGAAACGGTCATGGGGATATTCCACTCACGCATCGAGTATCCGGAGGAGGTCAAGCGGCCGAAGCCTGATTCGAGCGCGTCTTCGGGAGATTCGACCAAGCATGCAGATTCATCCGCGCCTGAAGCGGATCAGAGAAGGAGCGTTTAAGGAATGAGCCTTGAGCTTGTATGGAATAATGAACAAGAGCAATTTGAGATTACGGAGGAGCTCATCGCTTTGCTTGAAACGATCCTGCAGAAGGCCGGTGAGGCCGAAGGGATCGAGGGCGGAGAGGTGGACCTGACCTTTGTCGATGATGAAGCCATCCACGAATTAAACCGGGAATATCGCGGGATCGACCGTCCAACCGACGTATTGTCCTTCGCCATGCATGAAGTCACGAATGATGAGCTGGAGATCATTTATGAGCTGGAGGAAGGCGAAGAGCTTGGGAACGTCCCGGACGTGCTGGGGGACATCATTATCTCGGTCCCGCGTGCGAAGCTGCAGAGTGAAGAGTACGGCCACTCGCTTGAGCGCGAGATCGGATTTCTATTCGTCCATGGTTTCCTGCATTTGCTCGGCTATGATCATCAGGACGAGGCGAGCGAGGCTGAGATGATGGGCAAGCAGGAGGCCGTCCTAGCCGAAGTGGGTCTGACGAGATAGTGAAGCCGTACAGATCTACTTTGCTTAGAGCTTTTGGTTACGCGATGACGGGCATATGGACCGCCGTACAGCGTGAACGAAATATGAAGATTCACATTGCTGCTGCCGTGAGTTGCTTCATCGCAGCAGCTTTGCTGCAGTTGGACAAAATCAGCTGGCTGTTTCTAATATCCGCCGTTGCGGCTGTGTTCATTGCGGAGCTGGTGAATACGGCGGTCGAAGCCGTTATTGATCTCGTATCCCCGGCGGAGCATCCGCTTGCCCGGGTGGCGAAGGATACGGCTGCGGGTGCATCGCTGGTTGCTGCGATATATGCTGCGGCTGTCGGCATCCTCATTTTTTGGGAACCGCTCATGCAGTGGGTTAGGTCCATAACAGGCTGACGAAAGGGAGGAATTCGGTATGGATACAGGGTTATTGATGCAGGAAGCGATTAAGGCGCGCACACGGGCTTACATACCTTACTCGAAATTTGGTGTAGGCGCTGCTCTCTTGGATACGGGCGGGAAGGTACACCATGGCTGCAACGTGGAGAATGCTGCCTACGGGCCGACCAACTGCGCCGAACGAACCGCACTCTTCCGCGCGATTGCCGACGGACATGAGCCGGGAAGCTTCAAGGCGATTGCGATCGTCGCCGACACCGAAGGACCCTGCACGCCGTGCGGGGTATGCCGGCAGGTGCTGGTAGAGCTGTGCAAGCCGGATATGACGGTCATTTTGGGGAATATGAAGGGAGACATTCGCGAAACGACGGTAAGCGAGCTGCTTCCCGGCGCGTTTGGCCCTTGGGATCTGAACAAGGAATAATCTTCGCACAAGTTCAGACTGAAAATTAGGTTATCATGAGCGACGTTAAGGCGGATGAAGGACCGGCAAGCTGACGTGTCACCCACGGCCATTGCGGCCAAGACCCTTGATGATGGTATCTCGGTGTGGGACGAAAAGAAGCAGCCATAGTCCCATTCGCCTTAAGGTGTTAGTAACGTTAGCTGGAGGAATGGTATGCAGAAAAAACAGTTTAAATCAGGTTTTGTGGCGATCATCGGCAGACCCAATGTAGGGAAATCTACGCTGATGAATCAGGTCATCGGTCAGAAGATTGCCATTATGTCGGATAAACCGCAGACAACAAGAAATAAAATCCACGGGGTGTACACAACGCCGGACTCCCAGGTTGTATTTCTGGATACGCCGGGGATTCACAAGCGTCAATCCAAGCTCGGCGATTACATGAATCAGACGGCGCTCGGCACGCTGGGTGAAGTGGAAGCCGTATTGTTTCTGGTGGACGCATCCGAAGGGATTGGCGGAGGCGACCGCTTTATTGCCGAGCAGCTGAGCAAAATCAAGACCCCGGTCATGCTGGTGATGAACAAGATCGATAAGATCGAGCCGCCGGCGCTGCTGCCGCTTATTGAAGAATACCGGAAGCTCCATGACTTTGCGGAGATCGTTCCGATTTCGGCCAAGCTTGGCAGCAACGTCGACACGCTGCTGGATCAAATCCAGAAATATTTGCCGCCGGGCCCGCAGTATTATCCGGAGGACCAAGTGACGGATCATCCCGAGCAGTTTGTCTGCGCCGAGCTCATCCGGGAGAAAATCCTGCACATGACCCGGGAGGAGGTGCCGCACTCCATCGCCGTCACGATTGAGGATATGCGCAAGGAGGAGAACGGAACCGTCTATATATCCGCCGTCATTTTTGTCGAGCGCGATTCACAGAAGGGCATTATTATCGGGAAGCAGGGCGCCCTGCTCAAGGAAGTCGGCAAGCAGGCCCGCCAGGACATTCAGCGGCTTCTCGGCTCCAAGATTTTCCTGGAGCTATGGGTTAAGGTAAAAAAAGATTGGCGCAACCAGGAGCGTGTTCTTCGTGACCTTGGATTTCACCGCGGGGAGTAATTGACCCGTACCGAAAGAAGCTTTCTGGGGGATTGGTGCCGCCGGTTGCTGCTCAGGCAGCCTGCCAACAATTGCAATTCATAAATCCGCACGGTACGCACATCCTATTTTCGTAGATGCAGACGTCATTTCCGAAGAAAGGATGAATACGAATGCGAAATTTTTCGTGGAAGTATTTTGCGATGACTGGAGATGTCGATGCTTATTTGCTGTATAAAGAAACCGACGGTGAACGGGTTCTTGCAGCTGCATCCGCAGAAGATGAGGCGGCCCAGCATGAAGAGGACGAGTAATTATTGGTTGTTCCAAGAATGGTTGGGGGATAATGCATGCTATATCGGGCGGAAGGAATTGTCATCCGCAGCATGGACTACGGTGAAGGGAACAAAATCATTACGCTTTGCACCAAAGAATCGGGCAAGGTAGGGGTGCTGGTCAGAGGAGCAAAAAAGGTCAAGAGCCGGCATGCTGCTCTGACCCAGCCTTTTACGTATGGGGAGTATGTGTTTTTTCGCAATACGGGGCTTGGAACCCTGAACGCAGGCGAGATTATAGAATCCCATCATGAACTGCGGGAAGATTTGATCAAAGCCGCCTATGCTTCCTATGCCTGCGAGCTCTTGGATCGGGTGCTGCAGGATGAGGAGACGGGGGCTTTTTGGTTCCATCAGCTGAAGGCATGCTTGACCTCCCTTCAAGAAGACAAGGATCCTCAGATTATTATCAATCTCTATGAGATGAAAATCCTGCAGGCGGCAGGGTATGGACCGGAGCTGGAGGTATGCATTTCGTGCAATCAGCCGAGAAACGACGAGGATATGCTGGTCAGCCCGCGTCTCGGAGGAGTTCTATGCCGTTATTGCAAGCATTTGGATCCGCCGGCGATGGCAGTGACGGTCCGGACCTTGAAGCTGCTGCGCCTGTTCGCCAGGCTGGATCTCAGGCGGCTCGGTAATGTGGACGTTAAGGCGGAGACGAAGGACGAGCTCAAGAAGGTAATGAGGGCGTTAATGGATATGCAGCTGGGCCTCCGGCTCAAATCCCAAAACTTCCTGGACCAGATGGACAAATACAACATTTGACGTAAGGTTCGGATTAAGGTATTATATTTATCAGTTTATGAGTTATTGCATATTGACATGCGTTGAACGGGAAAGTAGTGAATGGCCATTCGTTATAGCGAGCCGGCGGCGGTGGGAGTCCGGTACGAAGCATTCATGAACATGGCACCCGGGAGCATTCTTGAAACGATAAAGTGGGTTTAGCTACAGCGCTGCTGCACGGCAGCTGCGGGAAGGCTGGCCAAGTAGGGTGGAACCGCGGGAAGCGACAGCTCTCGTCCCTATGTCTGTACATCAGGCATGGGGCGAGAGCTTTTTTGCGTTGTACAGACTGGATTGTCGGATGTTTTATTATGAAAATGAAAGCAAAGGAGCTAAAAATCATGAATTTCCAACAGATGATTTTGACGCTGCAGCAGTT
Source organism: Paenibacillus sp. FSL M8-0142 (assembly GCF_038597315.1). Classification (NCBI taxonomy): domain Bacteria; kingdom Bacillati; phylum Bacillota; class Bacilli; order Caryophanales; family Paenibacillaceae; genus Paenibacillus; species Paenibacillus sp. FSL M8-0142. The sequence goes on along the minus strand of NZ_CP152008.1, from coordinate 4,570,087 downwards.
CTGGGCAGAACAGAATTGTATCATCGTGCAGCCGTATGACACGGAAAAGGGTGCAGGCACCATGAACCCGATGACCTACTTGCGCTCGATCGGTCCGGAGCCGTGGAATGTCGCTTACGTTGAGCCTTCCCGTCGTCCGGCAGACGGCCGTTACGGGGAAAACCCGAACCGGTTGTACCAGCACCATCAGTTTCAGGTCATTCTGAAGCCTTCCCCGGACAATATCCAGGAGCTGTATCTGGAGAGCCTGAAGCGTCTTGGCATTGACCCGCTCGATCACGACATCCGCTTTGTCGAAGATAACTGGGAAGCTCCGACCCTTGGCGCCTGGGGCCTCGGATGGGAAGTGTGGCTCGACGGCATGGAAATTACGCAGTTTACGTATTTCCAGCAGGTCGGGGGCATCGATGCCAATCCCGTTGCGGTTGAGATTACCTACGGCATGGAGCGGCTTGCGTCGTATATTCAAGATAAAGAGAATGTATTCGACCTCGAATGGGTGGACGGCATTACGTATGGCGACGTGTTCCATCAGCCGGAATTTGAGCATTCCAAGTACACGTTTGAAGTGTCGGATGTGAAGATGCTGTTTACGCTGTTCAACATGTATGAAGAGGAAGCCAACAAGGCGATGAATCAACATCTGGTCTTCCCGGCGTACGACTATGTGCTGAAGTGCTCCCATACGTTTAACCTTCTTGACGCCAGAGGAGCGATCAGCGTGACCGAGAGAACAGGCTACATCATGCGCGTGCGCAATCTCGCGCGCCAGGTGGCGGCTACGTATTTGGAGGAACGCGAGAAGCTTGGCTTCCCGTTGATTAAGAAAGGGGGCGCAGAACATGCCTAAGGATTTATTGTTTGAGATCGGGCTGGAGGAAGTCCCGGCAAGATTTCTGCGTGCAGCGATGGAACAGCTGGAGGACCGCCTCGTGAAATGGCTGGAAGCATCCAGAATCGGGCACGGGGAAGTAACCGCCTATGCAACGCCGCGTCGCCTTGCCGTATGGGTCAAGGATGTTGCGGATAAGCAGGAGGATGTCAGCGAGGAGGTTAAAGGACCTTCGCGGAAGATCGCGCTGGACGAGAACGGTCAGTGGAGCAAGGCGGCGCTCGGCTTCGCCCGAAGCCAAGGCGTCGATCCGGAGAGCTTCACCTTTAAGGAGCTTGGAGGCGTCGAGTATATCTACGTCACCAAGAGCAGCGTCGGCGTCGATACCCAGTCGATTCTGTCCGAGGGGCTTCACGGCATACTGACAGCGATGACGTTCCCGAAAAATATGCGCTGGGGTGCGCATGAGTTCAAGTTCGTACGTCCGATCAAATGGATCGTTGCGCTGCTGGGCAGCGAGACGATCACGCTTGAGGTTGCCGGCGTGCAGGCGGGCAATGTCACGAGAGGGCACCGCTTCCTGGGATCTGATGCCGTTATTCCGGAAGCGTCGGCATATCGGGATATCCTTCGCGAACAGCATGTCATCGTGGACGTGAATGAGCGTCAAGAAATGATCGTTTCGCAAATTCAGGCACTCGCCAAAGAGAAGGGCTGGAATATCGCAATCAAGGATGATCTGCTGGAAGAGGTATTGTTCCTTGTTGAGACGCCTACCGTGCTCTACGGAACCTTCGATTCCTCGTTCCTTCATATCCCGCAGGATGTGCTGATCACCTCGATGCGCGAGCATCAGCGCTACTTCCCGGTTTTGGACGACAAGGGGCAGCTGCTTCCTTATTTCGTGACGGTGCGCAACGGCGATTCCCGTTCGCTTGATGTTATTGCCAAAGGGAATGAAAAGGTGCTGCGGGCACGCTTGTCGGATGCGAAGTTTTTCTATGAGGAAGATCAGAAGCTCCAGATCAAGGACGCGCTGTCCAAGCTGGAAAGCATCGTCTTCCATGAGGAGCTCGGAACGATCGGGGACAAGGTGCGCCGCATCCGCCGCATTTCCGATCAGCTGGCCGTCAAGCTTGGAATCGCCGCTGATGCAGCGGATTCCGTCAGCCGCGCCGCCGATATCTGCAAATTCGATCTTGTAACCCAAATGGTGTATGAATTCCCTGAGCTTCAGGGGGTTATGGGCGAGGATTACGCGCGTAAAGCGGGAGAGAAGGAAGAGGTGGCCAAAGCGGTATTCGAGCATTACCAGCCGCGCTTTGCCGGCGATGCCGTTCCTTCGACGCAGGTCGGCTCCATCATAAGCATAGCGGACAAAATCGACACGATTACCGGCTGCTTCTCCATCGGCATCATTCCGACCGGCTCCCAGGATCCATACGCACTGCGCCGCCAGGCGCAAGGCATCGTGCAGATCATTCTGGAGCACAAGCTTCCGATTACCTTGTCCGACGTGTTCGGCATTGCGCTGGACGTTCATGAGAACATCCGGGCGCTCAAACGGTCCGCCGGTGAAATCCGGAAGGATCTCCAGGAATTCTTCGGACTTCGCGTGAAGAAGCTGCTGTCCGAGAACCAGCGGTATGACGTTGTCGATGCGGTGATTTCGGCCGGCTTCGATTCCGTGGTATCCGTTGTGAACCGGGGACAGGCGCTGATGCATGCGGTTGAGTCCGCCGAGGACTTCAAGACGACGGTGGAATCCTTGAACCGCGTCAGCAACCTTGCGGCCAAGGCAGGGAAAGCTGCGGTGAACCGGGAGCTGTTCACGGAGTCTGCGGAAGGCGAGCTTTATGAAGCCTGGCAGGCGATCCGGAGCGATTACGAAGCGGCACTGGATGCTGCGGACGGCGAACGCGCATTGTCCTTGCTCAGTGGACTGAAGGCGCCGATTACCGGCTTCTTTGACTCCGTCATGGTCATGGCCGAGGACGAATCGGTGCGGGCTAACCGCCTTGCACTGCTCTCCGGCATCGATGGGGATTTGAAGCGGTACGCCGATTTTTCAAAATTAGTGTGGTAAGCGTAGTGACATGATGATTTTGCAAATGTTATAATGGTTTGTTCAGCGAAAGCGACAGCCCGTGTCAAGGCACAGGATGGCGCTTTCGCTGTGAGTAAGAATCAATGGCCGTACAGTAAGGCAGACTGCAGCTCATTGTTTTTTGGGAAGCAGGATTTTAATCGGTTCAAGACGTATATAATAGTAAACAGCACAGGATGGTTCCAAGAGTACAGGAAAAGCCGGTGATATCAATGATTGAAGGTTCCTCCTGCCGGATCGTGGTTGACGGCGACGCCTGTCCCGTCAAGAAGGAAATCGCAGAAACTGCCCGTACATTCCATGTGCCGGTGCTGCTCGTTTCTTCCTATGATCATATGCAGCAGGCCGAGGAAGGCGTCGTGACGATTCAAGTGGACCGGAGCGACCAAAGCGCTGATCTCTATATTGCGAACCATATATCGAAAGGGGATATCGTGGTCACCCAGGACTATGGTTTGGCTGCGCTGGCGTTAGCGAAATCCTGCTATGTCATCTCGTTCCGCGGCCGGATATTCCGCAATTCCGATATCGATTTCATGCTGGATTCGCGCCACCATCAAGCCAAAGCAAGAAGGCAGGGGAAGTACGGCAAAGGACCGAAAAAGCTGCTTGACGAAGACCGGGTTTTTTTTCAACATAAACTGACAAAACTTTTGCTTGAATTGCAGGAGAATGTCCACCCGTAGCGAATACTATTTACGTGCCAAATGAGATGAAGGTGGTTTGGATGAGTACCGGACAAGGCAATATTCCGGATGATGTCATTGAGGCGGTGCTGGCCAAAAGCGATATCGTGGATACGGTCAGCAAATACGTGCATCTTACGAAACAGGGGAAGTATTTAAAGGGCCTGTGCCCTTTTCATTCGGAAAAGACCCCATCCTTTACGGTTACACCGGAACGCCAAATCTTCTACTGCTATGGCTGCGGCAAGGGCGGTAACGCCATTAAATTCAGAATGGAAATCGAAGGATTTTCCTTCCCCGAAGCCGTAAGAACCATGGCCGAAGAGAACGATATCTCGTTACCGGAAGGTCAAGGGGTTCCCGTAATTCCTCGCAATCCGGAGAAAGAACGTTTACTTGAAGCTTATGAGCTGAGCGCCAAGCTGTATCATTTTCTGCTGAAGAATACGGAGCATGGCACCGAGGCGATGAAGTACTTACGGTCCCGCGGCATGAGCGACAAGATGATCGATCAGTTTCAGATCGGCTATGCGCCGGATCGCTGGGATACGCTGGTTCAATTTCTTACCAAGCGGTCATTTGACCTGAAAGAGATGGAGAAGGGCGGTTTGTTGTCCGCAAGACATGAACAGGAAGGCTATCTCGACCGGTTTCGGGGACGTATCATGTTTCCGATCCATGACCGCAGCGGCAAAGTGATTGCGTTCGCCGGAAGGATCCTCGGGGATGGTCAGCCGAAGTACTTGAATTCCCCGGAAACTCTTTTGTTTAACAAAAGCCGTACGTTGTACAACCTGCACCAGGCGAAGACATCCATACGCAAATTGCGTCAGATCCTATTATTCGAAGGTTACGGTGATGTGATCTCGTCTTGGGAGGCTGGACTTCAGAACGGCGTGGCAACGATGGGCACGTCCCTTACGGAAAATCAAGTAGCGATTATGAAATCCATGGCCGAAGAGGTTGTTGTCATCTATGACGGCGACAGGGCCGGTATGGCAGCCGCGATGAAGGTCATCCCGATGCTGGAGGGCGCCGGACTTCGGGTGAAGATTGCGCTTGTCAGCGAAGGCCTGGATCCGGATGAATACATCCGCAAATTCGGTGCCGAGCGATTCAGGCATGTAGTGGAAACAGCTGTTTCAACCACAAGATTTAAACTTATATATCTGAAGAAAAACCATATACTGCTAGAAGAAGATGGCAAGATCGCGTATACGAAAGAAGCGCTGCCGATTATCGCCGCACTTCATTCCTCAACCGAGCGGGAAGTATATTTGAGAGAATTATCCTCGGAGCTGAACCTTTCCTACGAGAGCCTTAAGCAGGATTGCAATTTGCTCAGGCAGTCCATGCAAAAAAAGAGGGGCGATGGGGATAATAAGGAAAAAAGGTGGAATAATGGTAGGCATATTAACGGGCGTCAGCCCGCCCCGGCGCTGCTGCCTGCCTATCATGCGGCTGAACGGCGGCTGCTGTCGCTGATGCTGCAGGATGCGGAAGCCGCGCGATACGTAGGCGAACGGCTGGGAGAAGCGTTTAATATCGAAGATCATGCGGCGATAGCTGTTTATCTATATGCTTATTATGCACAAGGCAAATCTCCGGATATTAGCCGTTTCATGTCATCTCTCCATGATGATCGTCTGGAAAAGACCGTCAGCTCCATTATGATGATGGAGGCACCCGCGGAGTGGAATGTTCAAGTGCTTGACGACTGCATCCGGGAGGTACTGAAATATCCGCAGCAGCGAGAGATCGAGCAGAAGAAGGAAGAAATGATGAAAGCAGAGCGCTCGGGAGATTTTTTGCGGGCCGCACAAATTGCAAGTGAGATTATCGCCCTAGAAAGACAATGATGTCCGCACATTGCTGCTTCTAGGGAGGAGGGAGTCGAAAAATGGCGAATGATCAGCATACTGAACTAGAAACGGAATTTACGCTGGATCAAGTCAAAGATCAATTGATTGAGCAGGGTAAAAAGAGATCCGTATTAAGCTATAAAGATATTATGGAGAAACTGTCGCCATTCGATCAGGATACGGAGCAGATGGAGGAGTTCTACGAGCAGCTTGCCGACCTCGGCATCGATGTGGTGAACGAAAGCGACGATGAGGTCAGCCACCGGGCATCGGAAGATCACGAATCCCATGACAATGAGGATTTCGGCTTCGATGACGATTTGTCGCTGCCGCCGGGCATCAAAATCAACGATCCGGTGAGAATGTATTTGAAAGAAATCGGACGTGTACCGCTCTTGTCCGCGGACGACGAGATTGAGCTTGCGAACCGGATCGAGCAAGGGGATGAGGAGGCCAAGCGCCGTCTGGCCGAGGCGAATCTGCGGCTGGTTGTCAGCATCGCGAAGCGGTATGTCGGTCGCGGCATGCTGTTCTTGGATCTGATCCAGGAAGGCAATATGGGCCTTATTAAAGCGGTGGAGAAGTTCGATTACAAAAAAGGCTTTAAATTCAGTACGTATGCCACATGGTGGATCCGGCAGGCCATTACGCGCGCGATTGCCGACCAAGCCCGTACGATCCGGATTCCGGTGCATATGGTTGAGACGATCAATAAGCTGATCCGTGTATCCAGACAGCTGCTGCAGGAGCTGGGTCGCGAGCCATCGCCGGAAGAAATCGCGGCAGAGATGGAGCTTAGCGTGGAGAAGGTTCGGGAAATTATGAAGATCGCCCAGGAACCGGTGTCCTTGGAAACGCCGATCGGCGAAGAGGACGATTCCCATCTCGGCGATTTTATCGAGGATCAGGAGGCTCTCGCTCCAGCTGATGCCGCAGCATACGAGCTTCTTAAGGAACAGCTTGAAGACGTGCTCGATACGCTGACGGAGCGGGAAGAGAACGTGCTTCGTCTCCGGTTCGGCCTTGACGACGGGCGCACAAGAACGCTTGAAGAAGTAGGCAAAGTGTTCGGCGTTACGCGTGAACGGATCCGGCAGATTGAGGCCAAGGCGCTTCGGAAGCTTCGTCATCCGAGCCGCAGCAAGCGGCTGAAGGATTTTCTCGAATAGAGTGATCAAGGGACCTTCTGCATTTTCCGGCAGCAAGGTCTTTTTTTCTGAGATGAAGGTACGCTGCTTACAAGCTCTGGGCAATTGGATATTAGAGTTCCATCGCAATGCGGTCTGCCGCCGGAAGGCTTGTTTTCCTTGGTTCTGGAATTTCTGCCTGTATTTGTTGTATCGGTCTTTATTTTATCTCTTTTCCAAGATCAATGCAAATGATGGACGAGCCCTAAACCTGAGAATAGCATCACTTCCAAATGGCGATGGAATGAATGGATGGTCCCAATATCCAGAGTGGATTTGCAGTTTATCATGCGGTCTGTTACGTTAAAATGTAGTGTCGCATGCAACTATAATGGATGTAGGAGTGTCATCGTGAAATTATCAAAAAGGTTACAGCTAATCCTGGACCAAATCCCCCAAGGCAGCCGGCTGGCCGATATAGGGTCTGACCATGCGCTGCTGCCGGTTGCAGCCGTAGAATGCGGCGCAGCCGTCCAAGCGATTGCAGGCGAAGTGAATCAGGGCCCGTTCGAGGCTGCCGCAAAGCAGGTGAAGGAATCCGGGATGGAGGACTGCATTCAGGTCCGGAGAGGAGACGGTCTTGAAGTCCTGTCCGCAGGCGAAGCGGATGTCATTACGATTGCAGGCATGGGCGGGAGTCTAATCGCTGCGATTCTGGATCGGGGCAACGGCAAGCTTGAAGGGGTGCGCCGGCTCGTATTGCAGCCGAACGTCGGTGAGGATATTTTGCGCAAATGGCTGCTTGCCCATGAGTGGGTGCTGATCGACGAGTTTATTCTGGAGGAAGACGGGAAGATTTATGAGGTGCTTGTGGCCGAGCCCGAGCGACCGGGGGGCCCCGTGACGAATGAGGAAATATACTCGCAGCGAGCCATTGCCGGAAAGGTTTCCCTATCCGCCGAATGGCTGCTGCGCATGGGGCCGTGGTTAATCCGGGATGCAGGCACCGTGTTCCATGATAAATGGAAATCGGAGATCGGGAAGATGAATCAAATTCTGAAGTCGCTGTCGCGCTCGGATCTGGATACGGCTAAAGGCAAGGCGGCGGAGATTCGGGCGGATATCGAGTTTATCGAGGAGGTGCTGGCATGCTTGCCAAAGGACAAACCGTAATACAATATATGGAGCAGCTTGCTCCGAAGCATGTGGCTGAGCCGGAGGACCGGATCGGACTTCAGCTCGGTACCCTTCAGAAGGAAATCCGTACAGTGCTGGTTGCGCTGGATGTCAATGATGAAGTGGTTGACGAGGCGATTCGCCTTGGAGCCGATTTGATTATTGCCCATCACGCCATTATCTACCGGCCGCTGAAGCAGCTTCAGACCGACACGCCGATGGGCAAGGTGTACGAGAAGCTGATCAAGCATGATATTGCCGTCTACGTCAGCCATACGAATCTTGACGTAACCGAAGGCGGGATGAACGACTGGATGGCCGAAGCGCTCGGAATCGAGAATACTTCGCCGATTCATGATCTGCATAATGAGCAGCTGTCCAAGCTGGTAGTATTCGTGCCGAAGAGCCATCACGAGGAAGTGCTGAACGCCGTGCTGGACGCCGGTGCGGGCTGGATCGGAAACTACAGCCATTGCAGCTTTAACATTGAAGGATTCGGTACGTTTATCCCGAGAGAAGGAAGCAACCCGTATCAAGGCAAAGCCGGCAAGATGGAACGGGCCGAGGAAGTGCGGATCGAGACGATCGTGCCGCATACGATCCGGAACAAAGTCATCCAGGCGATGCTTAAGGCCCATCCGTACGAGGAAGTTGCCTACGATCTGTATTCCATGGATCTTAAGGGACGGTCGCTGGGACTCGGACGGGTCGGCAAGCTGAAGGAGCCGCTGACGCTGGCGGAGATGGCCGAAGTCGTCAAGGAGAAGCTGGACGTTCCGAACGTCCGGGTCGTGGGCGATCTGAACCGGACGCTCCGCAAGGCGGCGGTCATCGGAGGCTCCGGGGGGCGCTTCTATCCCCAAGCGTTGTTCCGGGGCGCCGATGTGCTCGTAACGGGGGACATTGATTACCATACGGCACAGGACGCGCTTGCCGCCGGCCTAACCCTAATTGATCCAGGACATAATGCCGAGAAAATCATGAAGGGCAAGGTCGCCGAATGGATGCAGCAGAAGCTGCAGGAGAACAAGTATGATACCAAGGTCGTCGCTTCGTCGGTCAACACGGAGCCGTTTCAATTTATGTAAGCTTAGGTTTATCGGCCGTTATCAAGGTAGGAGATGGCACAAGGCGGGCGGCTGATATTCTGGCATGATCATGACGGCTGCTCTGGTAATTTCATCATCGACTGCTAATGTTTTAAGGGTTGTGCATGGATATAAATCAAGATATAATATGTAATGTTGTCCGGAAAGTTTGACAGACAATCGCTGGCGGCGAAAAGCCGCGAGAGGAAAGTCCGGGCTCCATAGGGCAGGGTGCTGGATAACGTCCAGTCAGCGCGAGCTGAAGGATAGTGCCACAGAAATGGACCGCCGATGGCTGTGGATTCACAGCACAGGCAAGGGTGGAACCGAGGTGTAAGAGACCCCGAGGAACGCTGGTGACTTCGTTCCTGGTAAACCCCACCTGGAGCAAGACCTAATGGGACGCGAGTCTCCCTTGAGGAGACAGCCTTTGCCCGAGGCGCGTCTGGGTTGGTCGCTTGAGCCGGTTAGTAATAATCGGCCTAGATAGATGATTGTCGCTTATAGTGGCAGGGTAGTTCCCGAGATGACCACGAAGAGCACAGAACCCGGCTTACGGAAAACTTTCCAAACTGAACAACCGTTATTTTCATATGTAAACCAACCGTATAAACGCGCATAATCTTTCGCTTCCCTTCGGGACGCAGAGAGCATGCGCGTTTTTTCATGTTCGGGATATTTTTTTCGATAACATTTGCCTGTAAAGGACAGTCGTCCATACCATAATGTCCTTCTGTTAATAAGCTATAATCATCAACGGAAAGGAGATGCGAAAATTATGTCATGTCATCACCATGGACCATGTCCTGAAGTTTCGCCAATCGTATGCGACCCGATCGTCATCGTAAGAGATCATTATGTTCCGCAAATTGTCCCTGTCATCCATCCGATTAAAGTGGTGGACAAAATTCATTGCTGCCCTGTCGAGAAGCATATTTATACGTATTCGCAGGAAGTTGAGGACGGCGTTTACGGCGGCGGTGCCGGTGTCAGAAACGTTGCCGTTTCCGGCAAGTCGTCCAAGAAGCGCTCCGAACGCGCCCGCTCTCGCCGCAAGAGATAACTTAATCCCGCGCCTTGGAGAGCTGTCTAACTACTGACTGAGCAGTTCACCTGCCGTATATAAGAAATTGACCCGCAAGGAATGGCCGCTAACAGACGCTTCGACCAACCCCTGCGGGTCCTTTATATCAGGTGCAGACAGTTTATTTCTTCGTTCCGCCGAGCTTCCGAAGCTCGTCTTCGAGATGGCGGAGCGCCTGGCTCGGCCACATTTGGAGCGGGACCTCGGAATTGCCGGCTGCCTTTAGCGATTGGAAAATATCGATCTGGCCATGACCGTAATATTTGTCCTTTCCTTTATCCCCCAGATCAACGGCATGGTTGATCATGAGGTCCATGACCTCCTGGTTGGTCAGCTCGGGGTTCAGGGAACGGATTAGGCCCGCCATGGCAGCCGCATGCGGACTGGCCATCGAAGTTCCCGAGAGCGCGGCGTACTGATTGCCCGGAAAGGTGCTGGCGATATTCGTGCCGGGAGCCGATACGTCGATGTAATCGCCGTAGTTCGAATATTCGGCACGCTTTTGGTCTGCATCGATGGCAGCAACGGCCAGCACCTCCGGATAAGCGGCCGGGTAGCCTGGACGCTCGGTATTGTCGTTGCCGGAGGCGGCTACAAGCACAACGTCACGATCATAGGCGTATTTTACAGCATCGTGCAGAAATTGCGAATCGGCATAATTGCCGAGGCTCATATTAATGACCTTGGCCCCGTGGTCGGTTGCCCATATAATGCCTTCGGCGACGGCATAGGTTGTACCTGAACCTGTGCCGTCAAGTGCTTTGACCGGCATGATCTTATTGTACCAGCTGACGCCGGCAACGCCCTCGCCGTTGTTGACAAGTGCGGCGATAATACCGGCTACATGCGTTCCGTGACCGACATCGTCCTGAGGCTTCGCCTCCTTGTCCACGATGTTGTAGCCTTCGACCAGCTGTCCGTCCAGATCGGTATGGGCCAGATCTACGCCGGTGTCGATCACCGCGATGATCACATCCTCGCTCCCTTTGGATATATCCCAGCCGCGGTTCGTCTCGATGACCGGCAGATTCCACTGATACTCAGAGAAGAGCAGATCATTCGGGATGTTAACCTGACCGTCGGGACCTTCGGGCATGGACTCCGAGGCTGCGCCGGATTTAGCCTGCCGGTCATTGGTTAAATAAATATAGTGGGGCTCGGTGTAGTTAATTCTCCACCGTCTTTCGAAATAGCTACGGAGTCTGTTGTAGTCCATCTGTTTGGAACGAAATACATAGGCATAGCCAAGTTTGCGGGAGGATTCGGCAGAGATATCACGCTCGATGCGGCTGAGGTCCTCCTTTGTCGGTTCAGACTTAAACGACACCACGATTTCGTTCTCGTAATAATGGCTGGCCTTTTCGTTGTCATGCCCAGTCTTGACGGTAATGTCCGATAACGTATCCGCGTGAATCGATTCGACCTTGAATTTCCCCTCCTTCGGATAGGGAATCATGCGAAGATTTCGCTTTTGGTGGTTGGACACCTCATGCAGCACCGCTTGATTCACCAGGGCAGCGGCGCCATGCTTGCCGTCCTTGGAGGGCTCGGCCACAACGAAGTAAGGCTTCCCGGCCGCGTAGAATTTCGGGGAATCGTAAGGCTTACCCTGCTTTAGCTTCTGCAGCGCCATCTGGAAATGGTGGGCGATCAAAGCTTTATCCTTTTTACTCATAGGCGGCAGCTTTCCGTTAATTTCCGTGCTTTGGTTGTTCCGGAGCTGATACCATCTAACCTGCTCGAAATGCTGATGGGATTTTTGCTCCTTGAGGGCATAGGATTTCACTTGCCCGGCGTTGCGCAGTTTATCGTTGTTCAGCATCGCCCGCAAATGCCCCTTCGCATCAACCCGGTTCAATCGGTCGGTTGATTCGATATCGCTGAGCAGGGTCATATGCTTCGCTTTATGCTCGCCCTGAGGCTTCAGCGGCTGCGGGGGCTGTGCGGTCTGGCCGGGCTCCTTGGAGCCTGGAATGAACAGGAGCACCAGAAGCACTCCCAGAACCGACCCTGCAGCGATCCAAGTCCACAGTTGACGTGATTTCACATGTATTCCTCCTCACCGCCTAAGACGGATTTGATATGGTTAGCGTGGGAAATGGGCACCTATTTTATTCGCGGTGAGGGGCTTGTGAAAAGTGGAAGAACTTGCGCAAAGGGGCGCACCATAAATATCCTTGTAAGTGCATTCAGAAGGGATTTCGCTCTCTCCAAATTTGTGTTAGGATAGTACATATTAGTACGACCGTTAGCGTCCAAGGTTATTAGCCTGGCGGTCACACCATTAAGGGGGATCTATCGTAATGCCAGCAGACAATCTTCAGAAATTATGTTCGGAGTCCAGAGACAAGTTGAAATCTGCTATTTCGATTATGGAAGCGTTTTTGAACGAGTATGCTTTACCGCAGCTGGTCGAGGAACGCGATGAAGAGACCGTACATTTTTATAAGGGATTTCTGTCCGATGTTCGTCATCTGCTCGTATTTTCAGAAGTTTCGTATGAGAAGCTTGGCGTTGTGCAGCGTCGCCCTAATTTTGATGCCGATTTTGCCGAGAAGGCTTTGTATAATGTGTACCACCGCTGCGTAAACAGCTTTTTTTATCCGGTCAACGAAAGCTACTCCGAAGACGGCCGTTATGCCTACACCGGTCAGGACGCGATTCGTTTCCGGAAGAAGCCGGTGCGCCCGGCACGCGACGTTATTATGAACATTACGAAGATCTACGAAGAGCTCCGTGACGATCTGGCTTATTACGAGAGTGATTATTTGACGGAGCGCCGGATGCATTCCGAGAAGAGCCACGCCTAAACATAAGATGCTGCAAGCCTGAACGCCATTCCTTGGTTGATGAAGCATCCTTAACCTGACAAAGAGCTGCCCCTATGTAGTTTTTCTACAGCGGGGGACGGCTCTTTTTTTGACCCTTCAGATCAAGCATTGATGCTGATCTTGCTTCGTAATTTTGGATTTCGTCCGCGGGTAAATTCGCGATGAAATGAATACCTTGACGAAAGCCGAGGCGCCTTCGTCCTGACACCAACTGACAGTCGTAACGGTGCATACCGCCGCTGAACTCAGGAAAAAATGTTGACGAGGTGATGCTAAATGGCCAACGAAGCCAAACCATTAGTGAAATGCAGTGTAAGCAATTGTCATTATTGGGGAGAACAAAACGTGTGCAAAGCCGAAATGATCATGATCGAAATTGACCGCCATGCTCACATGAAGCTGAATGAGGAATACGGGGCAGAGGCGTATACGAATGACCACCAGGATGTTGCGGACAAATCCTCCGAAACCTGCTGCTTGACCTTCAAGCCTCGGGCATAATGCTTCGGGACTACCGCAGGAATGATCTATGGTCTCATCCTTAAAATTTGGCAGCTGTCCGCTCTTTAAGATTATTCAATCAGGAGGTGTATGCTTTGGATAAGAAACAGGGACGAAACAAGATGAAAGTGGTCAATGGAAAACGAAGCCGCGTAGATTTTCCGCGCAAGGATCACCGGGAGGAATATGCGGCTGAGGTTGCCCCTCCAAGCGACGTTACCGTCAAGCGCACCGATGATGCCGGCAGGGAGGCGACTGCCGGCCGGACCGCCGGATATGTCGGGCTCGGGATCGGCATCCTTTCCTTGTTCATGTGGTCTGTTATTTTGGGGCCGATTGCGGCTGTAGTCGGTTACTACGCTTACAATAAAGGAAGCAGAACGACCGGCGCATGGTCGATCGGTCTTGGCATTCTGGCAACGATCAGTTATTTTATTCTGATTCCGTTCGCCAGATAAATCTTAGGCCGCTTAAACAGGAGCAACACTGGGCGAATCCATCCGGGAAACAAGGGGATTCGTCTTTTTTTGTCGAATAGGCCTAGCAGATTGTTCCAAAGCCATGGTAGAATAGGACCAGAACATTGAATTTTACGGAGGAAAGTGAGTTAGAACCATGCAAATTGATCCGATTCTCTGGTCGCAGAGCGCGACCAATGTGCAGCGGATGCACACCGGCTCGGGGGAGGCCGTGTCAGGGTTTAGCGATGTGCTGAGCCAGCTGTTGACGGAGGAGCCGACAACCGTGCCGCAAGGCCGAACGATAAGCGCGCTGCCGCCCGGCGTGACTTGGGAGGACGGTTTGCTGTGGCAGCAGCTCGGGCCTGTCAGCGAAACGCACGCGGATATTGGGACTCAGGATTATTCAATCGAGGATACGGGATCTACCGTCAAGACAAGCTTTGAGGATTTAATCGCCGCGGCAGGGGAACGCTATGGTGTACCGGTCTCATTGATCAAAGCCGTGATTGACGCGGAGTCCTCCTTCAATCCCGATGCGGTTTCATCGGCCGGCGCCAAAGGATTGATGCAGCTTATGGACGGTACCGCACGGGGCCTTGGTGTAAGCAATCCGTTCGACCCGGCGCAAAATATTGAGGGCGGCACGAAGTATTTGGCCAATCTGCTTCAGCGTTTCGGCGGGGAGCTGGCGATGGTGCTGGCCGCCTACAATGCGGGTCCAACCCGAATTGCGGGGCTTGGGGTTTCGAGCGACGAGGAGCTCATGTCCATGCTTCATGTCCTCCCGAAAGAGACCCAGGCCTACATCGGCAAAGTAATGAATGCACGCACGAAGTATATGGCGTAACGAAGATGGAATCATCACGCTCGCTCGCTTGAGGATCAAACGGTAAGCTTAAGGATGTCCGATTCATGGACGGCGGCTTTACCGTTTGATCTTTTTGTGTAAATATAAAAGTCTGGGTTACAATGAATTGCCGTTAGTGGGTATGGAAAGGGGATATGACCTTGATATATTGGGATCACGCCGCTACGACGCCTCCATTGGAGCAGGTGGTGGATACGATGTCCGAGATTATGAAGATGCATTACGCGAACCCGTCAGCCCTTCATCGCTCAGGCGAGGCCGCCGGGAAGCTTCTGAAGCGCGCAAGAGAGGTGTGTGCGGCCGCGCTGCAGGTGCAGCCCGGTGAGATCGTCCTGACTTCGGGGGCAACGGAAAGCAACAATATGGCGATTAAGGGTGCAGCGATGAAGTATCGCAGCAGAGGACAGCATATCATTACGACAGGAACCGAGCATCCCTCCGTATACGAATGCTGCAAGCAGCTCGAATCTCTGGGCTGGGAGGTTACCTATCTGCCGGTGGATGCGGAGGGCATTGTCGATCTGGCTGCGCTGGCGGCAGCCATACGGAAAGATACGGTGCTTGTAAGCATCATGCATGTCAACAACGAAATGGGAGCCATCTCCCCGCTTGCCGATATCGGCCGGATCGTGAAGGAGCGGAATCCGCGAACATTGCTGCATGTGGACGGCGTTCAAGGCTTCGGAAAGCTCCCGGTTGAGCTGTCCGCATGGCAGGCTGACCTGTACAGCTTGTCCGCACATAAATTCAACGGTCCAAGAGGAATGGGCCTGCTGTACGTAAAACAGGGTGTACAGCTGTTTCCGATTCTGTCGGGCGGATCGCAAGAAAGCGGCCACCGGGCCGGTACCGAAAATGTTGCCGGTGCCGTCGCGATGTCCAAGGCGATGCGACTTGCACAGGAGGGCCAGCCTGAATTGCATGCCCGCTTGACCGAAATCAGGGATATCCTGCTTCGCGAAATTCGCCAAATCCCGGGACTGGAGCTGAACAGCAGCGAACGGAGCGCGCCGCATATCGTTCATTTCTCCTGTCCGGGATTGAAGCCGGAAGTGATGGTGCATGCCTTGGAAGAGCTCGGGATGCTCGTGTCGACCAAGTCGGCATGCTCCTCCAAATTAAGCGAGCCGAGCCGGGTGCTGCTCGCCATGGGCAAGGATGCGGCCCATGCATCCTCGGGTATCCGCATCAGCCTCGGCAAGGAGCATCAGCCTGAGGATGCGGCTTCTTTGGCGCAGGCGCTCCGCGTGGTGTGCGGCAAGCTGCGCCCGATTATGGAAAGAGAGGGACAACGAGAATGACATACGATATGCTGCTGCTTCGCTTCGGCGAATTTACGTTAAAAGGAAAAAACCGCAGCCGGTTCGAGAGATCGGTGCATAACCATATCAAGAGCGTGCTGCGGCCGTTTCCCAAGGCGAACATCATTAAGGAATACGGCAGGTTGTACGTGGAACTGAACGGGGAGTCCCCAGAGGCGCTTGCCGGAGCGCTTAAGAAGGTATTCGGCCTCGTATCGATCAGCCCCGTCCGAGTATGCCCCTCCGAGCTGGACAGCATTATCAAGACCGCTGTTGAATTTGTAGGGCAGAAGGTATTGACGAAGGAGACAACCTTTAAAGTGACCGCCAGACGGGTGTGGAAGCCATTCCCCCACTCCTCCCAGGAGATGAATCATCTGGTCGGCTCCCCGCTGCTGCGGGCCTACCCTCAGTTGAAGGTTCAGGTCAAGAATCCGGAGATCGAGCTACGGATTGAGATTCGGCAAGAAAGAACCTATCTGTTCTATGAGGTGATCCCGGGTGTCGGCGGATTTCCGCTCGGAACGAACGGCAAAGCGATGCTGCTCTTGTCCGGCGGAATCGACAGTCCGGTGGCCGGTTGGGAGGCAATGCGCCGAGGGCTTGAAATTCAGTGCGTTCATTTTTACAGCTACCCTTACACAAGCCAACTCGCCAAGGAGAAAGTCATGGAATTGACCAGGATTTTATCCGGGTATGCCGGCAGGCTGAAGCTCCATCTCGTTCCGTTTACGGATGTGCAGACGTCCTTCGTCGGGATCGGGCAGGATAATCTGATCATCACCCTCATGCGCAGGGCCATGCTGAGAATAGCGACCACCCTTGCAGAGAAGGAGGGGGCGCTTGCGATTGTTACCGGGGACAGCCTGGGCCAGGTAGCGAGCCAGACGCTGGCGAGCATGAACGTCATCGGCCGGGCGACCGACCTGCCGATTCTGCGTCCGCTTGTTACATCCGATAAGAACGAGATTATTCGGACGGCGATTGATATCGGCACATATGAAACGTCCATTCTTCCTTATGAGGACTGCTGTACGCTGTTTGTTCCCAAATCCCCGACAACCAATCCGAACCTGCATGTCGTGGAGAGAGTGGAGGCATCGTTAGAGCATATGGCTGCAAGAATTGAGGCGGCCGTGGCCGGAACCGAGACGCTGATCATTAAACCTGACACGAACATCAGCGCCGGTTCTTCGAATGATGACGGGGCGGTTGTTAACGAGGACTGGTTCTAGGGCTGCAGGTGGTTTTGTGTTTCAGCAGCTCAGCTGTTGGAGTCAGCATGGTTATCATGGGGACCGCTGCGGGCTCCCGCCACATATACGAAAAAAAGCAAGCGGCTAAGGCCTTCCTTGGCTGCTTGCTTTTTTTGACTTTGGAGGGTTTTTGGCCACCGTGGGTTTAAACTTCTGTAAGGTCGCCTCTTCTGCAACCGAAAACTAGGACATCGTTGACGATTGCCGTTGCTGCGACTTTTTCTTCAGATGGCCTGCCGTAAGCACTCCAACGATAATGAGGGCAATGAACAGATATTTGATGATCTGATGGCCTTCAAAATAAGCATGGAAGTGCTTCTCGTCGGTAATCATGGACGAAGCCGTGTAGGCGAGTACGGCCGAGCCGAGGTAAATAATCCATGGAAAACGGTTGATCAGTTTAATAAAAAGGGTACTGCCCCATACCACGATCGGTACGCTGATCAACAGCCCGATCGTAACCAGCACCATATTGTGCTTGGAAGCGCCCGCTACAGCGATGACGTTGTCCAGACCCATGGCGGCATCCGCCACGATGATGGTGCGTATGGCAGAGCCCAGGCTTTTTCCTGCCTTAATATCGTTATGGTCGCTGTTATCATCGGTCAGCAGCTTGTACGCAATGCCGATCAAAAGAATGCCCCCAACCAGCAGGAGCCAAGGAATATTGAGCAGCCAGACAACGAGAATGGTGGCTATAATCCGGAGCACGACGGCTCCGCCCGTTCCGTATATGATCGCCTTCTTCTGGGTGGTCGGCGGAAGATTCCTTGCCGCGAGCCCAATGACGATGGCGTTGTCTCCGGCTAGAATGAGATCGAGAAAAACGATGTTGATTAGGGCCAGAAAAAATTCGGCGGTGGTTTCCATGAATGTCACTCCTCTTCGTATACGGTTCCACAATAACAGAAAGCCGATTCATTATATGCCTATTTTTCCGGTTGTGCAAGCATAGCCTGGCCACCTGACTCATATGTGTTAGAGTGGGGGTGTGACATGCATGGAGACGATGCTTCTGCTTGGACAAATTCTAATGATCAATCTGGTATTAAGCGGCGACAACGCACTGGTTATAGCCATGGCCAGCAAGGATCTTCCCGATAAACACCGCAAGCGGGCCGTATGGATCGGAACCGTTGCGGCTGTCCTGATGAGATGCGTGCTGACCCTGGCAGCGGTATTGCTGCTGAAGATCCCCTTTCTGCAGGCTGGAGGCGCCCTGCTCCTCGTTTGGCTCGCTATCAAGCTGATGGCCCCTAAAACGGACGATGACGTTTCGATATCCGTTTCGCTTACGCTCTGGTCGGCAATCAATACGATCCTGGTAGCTGATTTTGTGATGAGCCTGGACAATGTGCTCGCGATTGCCGGTTTGGCTAACGGCGATTTGGCATTGATCGCGATCGGCATATTACTGAGTATTCCAATCGTGGTTTGGGGGAGCGGCTTGATTTCTTCGATGCTTCATAAGTTTCCGCTCCTGCTGTATATCGGGGCAGGGATATTGGCTTTTACCGCAGGGGAAATGCTGACGCAGGACGCGCGTGTCGGCTTGCTGCTCGCCTACTGGCTGCCGCACGGCCACAACCTGATCCCGATATTTCTTGCGGGCGCCGTCATCCTGATCGGCGGTATGCAGACAATGGGCAAGAGGCATAGAGCCTAGCGTTGGTGGATGTAAAGGTTGAATCGGCTTGCGAAAGCACGAATAACGATGGGTGACGGGTCCGGTAATGGACCGTCATCCATTTTTTTGTTGAAAACCGCGAATCTGGTTAATATTTAAATGGAACAAGCTCGGGATATAGTTTTTTTTGTCGGTTTGGGCTAAAATTAACGTATCGAACGACTAATAAAACACGCTGATGTAATGAATGATACATACTGAAGAGAGGGTGATCAGATGTCCTCAAGAAAAGATTTGGCGCTGGGCTTGTTCATCGTCGGGGCCGGAGTTGTCATATTCCTTGGAAAACTCGGCGTATTCGGCTTTCTAGGCCGAACGTTATGGCCGCTGATCGTGCTGCTGCCGGGCATATTTCTGCATTTTCTGTATTTCAGCCGCCGTGCGACGGCCGGCATTCTTATTCCAGGCGGGATCTTGACCGTATATGGTCTGCTGTTCCTGATCTGCAACTTTGCAGGATGGGGGCTCATGTCATCCTTGTGGCCGATCTTGATTTTGGGCGTAGGGGTCGGCTTGTTTGAATATTATTTGTTTGAAATTCCGCGGCCGGGAGGAGCGCTTCCGATTGCGCTCGGACTAACCGCGCTGTCTGTGCTTATCCTCTTCTTTACATGGCTGTCGTCTGCGGCACTCTACATTATCGCATTTTTGTTGATTGCTTCAGGCGTATGGATGATTGTCAGGCGGAATAGCTCGGGACGAAACAATAAGTGGAGTCGGGGATGGTAAGTATTATTGGAAGTTTTCTGAAAAGACTTGATTTCACCATTCGTTTCCCTATATTATTAGGAGTATGTTGAAGCGTCGGCATGTCGTCCGGCGCTTTCTTTGTGGCTCATTCGAACAGAAGGGATTTGAGATACATTTATGCAATCAAGAGATCAGATTCGCAACATTGCCATTATTGCACACGTTGACCATGGCAAAACAACACTTGTAGACCAGCTGCTGAAGCAATCCGGTATTTTCCGGGAGCATGAGACGCTGCAGGAGCGCGCGATGGACTCCAACGACCTGGAGCGCGAACGCGGGATTACCATCTTGGCCAAAAATACGGCTATCACGTATAAAGATTATCTGATCAATATTGTAGATACACCGGGACACGCCGATTTCGGCGGTGAAGTGGAACGGATCATGAAAATGGTTGACGGCGTTCTGCTCGTCGTCGATGCCTATGAAGGCTGCATGCCTCAAACCAAATTTGTGCTCGGCAAAGCGCTCGCACATAATTTGACGCCAATCGTCGTTGTTAACAAAATCGACCGTCCGGCCGCCCGTCCGGCTGAAGTTATCGATGAAGTGCTTGATCTGTTCATCGAGCTCGGCGCAAACGACGATCAACTCGATTTTCCGGTCGTTTATGCATCGGGCTTGAACGGAACCTCAAGCAAGGATCCGGACAAGCAGGATGACAATATGCTCGCCATGTACGAAACGATCATCGAGCACATTCCTTCCCCAACGGAGAAAGTGGACGAGCCGCTTCAGTTCCTCGTTACCTTGATGGATTACAACGAATACCTGGGCCGCATCGCGATTGGCCGCGTGAACCGCGGCATTATCAAGCAGGGACAATCCGTTACGGTCATCATGCGCGACGGATCAAGCAAGAATGCCCGGATCGAGAAGCTGTTCGGCTTCCAAGGCTTGAAGCGGATCGAGGTTTCGGAAGCCGGCGCAGGCGATATCGTTGCCATTGCCGGTATCAAGGATATCAACATCGGAGAGACGATCGCCGATCCTCAGCATCCGGAGGCACTGCCGGTGCTGAAAATCGATGAACCGACACTCCAAATGACATTCCTCGTGAACAACAGTCCTTTCGCCGGACGTGAAGGCAAATGGGTAACGTCCCGCAAGCTGCGCGACCGGCTGTTCAAAGAGCTTGAGACTGACGTCAGCTTGAGAGTGGAAGAAACCGACAGCCCGGATGCATATATCGTCTCCGGACGCGGTGAGCTCCATCTTGGCATCTTGATCGAGAACATGCGCCGTGAAGGCTACGAGCTTCAAGTATCCAAGCCGGAAGTTATCGTCCGCGAAATCGACGGCGTCAAAATGGAGCCGATCGAACGCTTGATGATCGACGTGCCGGAAGAAAGCATGGGTGCGGTCATGGAAAGCCTTGGAACACGCAAGGCAGAAATGGTGAATATGGTGAACAGCGGCAACGGACAGGTTCGATTGGAATTCCTGATCCCGGCCCGCGGATTGATTGGATACCGCACCCATTTCTTGACGCTGACTCGCGGCTACGGCGTGATGAACCACGCATTTGACAGCTATGGCCCGCTAGTGGGCGGCCAGGTCGGCGGACGCCACCAAGGCGTGCTCGTATCGACGGAGAACGGAACGTCGACCTTCTATGGCATGCTGTCTGTAGAAGATCGCGGAACACTGTTCCTTGAGCCGGGTACTGAAATTTATGAGGGCATGATCGTCGGGGAGCATACCCGTGACAATGACATCGTCGTTAACATCTGTAAGGAAAAGCAGCTGACGAACGTCCGCTCCGCAACGAAGGACGACACGGTGAAGCTGAAGACGCCTCGCATCTTCTCTTTGGAGCAGGCGCTCGAATATCTGAATGATGACGAATATTGCGAAATTACGCCGAAGTCTGTGCGTCTGCGGAAGAAGATCTTGAACAAGAGCGAACGCGAGCGTGCAGAAAAACATCGTAAAATGGCGCAAGCGAATCTATAATAGAGAATATGCTAAAGATTACTTGTCCTTAAAGGAGTGAGCCTGTCATGCAGGAATGGTTGGCCGCGCATCCGCTCATCTCGTATATTTTGATCTTTGTGATGATTACCTACGTGTACAACAAGGTGTTTCGGGTTAAACAGAAGCTCCCCTTGCTTAAGGAGATTCTGTTGTACTTCCTGATGCTGCTCGGATCGGCTATTCTGCTCGTGTTCCAAATCGATAAGCTGCCGATCATCCAATGTCTGCTTGTAGCGGTCGCCTTGATGTTCATGGTTCGGATACGCTATTTTGTGGAGGAACGCCAGAAGAAAAAGACGCAGGCGGAATCCAAATCGTAAAAAACGAGTGAACATTCGCGCGATTTTACGCTGATTTCGGCAACCTTTTGTCAGTCCCCGTCGTTTAATAAGAGAGAGAAGTAACCCATGGTCCGATGAATGCTCAGTCCTAAGGTCTGAGCGTTCATCGGACATTCATCTAATTTGAATGAAATCAGGTGCAATGATATGAATTCTAATCATACCAATCTCCCTCCAAGATCAAAAAGCGGGGGGAAGGGCAAGAAAACCTCTGCTCCAAAGCGAAAAAAAAGCGGTGTAAAAACATTTTTTAAAACGATTCTGATTATTTTACTGATCGCAATCCTATCCGCCGCAGGCTATGCAGGATTTTTGTTCTTTAAAGGCAATGAAGTTATCGAGAAGAGCGGAATCGACAAGCCGGTGCCTCCAGGGCAATCCGCCAAGGAAAAGCCGATCACGATGCTGCTTCTCGGAACGGACTACCGTCCGAAAACCGGAACTTATTTGACGGATGTTGTCATGGTGGTTTCGATGCATCCCGATACGAATACGGCGACGCTGGTATCGCTCCCAAGGGATACGCTCATCGAGCTTGAAGGATATGTGCCGAACAAGCTGAACTCGTATTATCCGAAGTTCAAAGCTGCCTTCAACAAGGCCGAGAAGAAGCAGCCGGGCAGCGGAATTAAGCCTGAGGATGAGATGAAGGTCATGATGAGCAAATACATGGGAGTGAACATCGATTACGTTACCGTGATCGATTTCCAGGGCTTCCGTGATATTGTTGATACCTTTGGCGGCGTTGACGTCAACGTAAAATACAATATGTGCCACAGGGACTCCGCCGATGGCACGGATATCAACCTGAAGGCAGGCCCGCAGAAGCTGGACGGCGCTAAGGCGCTGGATTATGTACGCTACCGGAAATCGATGAACTGCAACCCGAAAACCAAGGAATCCAACGATTTCGACCGCAATGCCCGTCAGAGCGAGGTGCTCCACTCCTTGCTGGACCGCATGAAGTCTTTAGGCGGGGTTACCAAGGTCGGCAACGCGCTGGATGCGGTATCGGACAATATGATCACCGATCTGGAGCAGGATCAGATCCGCAACCTGATCGCAACGTATTATGATATTAAGAAGGATGATGTACGGTTTATGCCGGTGACCGGCGAATGGCGAAGCCCGAATGTGTATATCAGTTCGGCTGAGCTCGAGAAGGCGAAGCAAGCGCTGCAGGAGGAGCTGGCCGGCAATCATAAAGCCGGGACAGCAGGGGAAGAAGGTACAACTCCTGTCTCACCGTGACAATTGAAGGCAAGTTTTACCGTGTGATATAATACAATGTAACAGATGGAGATCATTGTACAGGAGGCCTTATTTATGTCCTACCCAATGATGCACACGACACGCGCGCCGATCCGGCTTGATCAGGCTGCTGAAGCAGCTTGGGGATTTGTGCGGTCAACTTCCATCCGTATATACTCCGCAGAAGACGGCATCTGCTCCGTTTCGAAGCTCCTTCCGCCGCATGGGTCGGAATTGGATATCGAAACGGGCGGATTTTCGCTGCCGTTTCTTGAATACGCTGGCCGTTCTCCTCGATCGGCGGTTTTACTGAAGAAGGGGAAGCTATGGCCATGTAAAAAGCCCAGTGGGATTTCACTGGGCTTTTTTGTATGAAAAATGTGGAGTCTTGGCGGACAAACACGGATCTTCGTCCTAGTCTCGAATCGATTGCCGTCATGAAATGTCTATCTGCTGCGGTTGGTGTTTTGCGGTGCATTCCCTTGAGGACTGTTCGGCTGTACCGTTCGTCCTCCGTGATCTTGGGCATTACCGTTTCTAGGCGTGACATCTTTAGGCAGCTGCGGAATGATGCGTCCGACGATATCGGCAAGCTCGCTGGCCAGTCCGGCTATCGGGTGACCCTCCTGAATATGTCGGCCAAGATCGGCAATGCGGTTGGTAATGTCCAAATCGGCTGTAACGAGCGCGTTGGCTCCGGCAGGATCCTTCTGTAGAGCTTCGGCGACCGTGTATTTGATGGTACCCACTTCAGCACGGTCGAGATTTCCATCGACATTTAGTCCCACAACGGCCGTATTGCCCATGACCACACAATTGGCATTCTTGACGCCTGGTACACTTTCGGCCAACGCTTTCAAATGATTAGCGGTCGACGTATCCACACGCGCATTACCTTGGGTATTGTCAGCCGCGTCCCCCCTGTTCGTGATACCCGGGCCCCAGCCATCTACATTGTTGGTGGCAAGGCCTCTGTTACCATTCAAGCTCTGGGCTGTCGTGTTATTCGTCTGTCCATTCGTTTGATTACGAGGAGAGGGTGATGCATTGTTATTGGCAGTCCCGCAGCCTGCGAGAAGCACCATCGTCAGCACTAGGGATAGAGCAGCTTTCATATGAATCTGTCCTTTCGTCGTAAATTTCATTCGATTACTCCAGAGGCTAAGCTTATTATGTCCGGGACGAAATGGTTTAATGTGTACCTGATGATGAAGAAGCAGTGGAGGGATAAGATGAGTAAAATTTTTGTGCTGGATACGAACGTACTGCTGCATGATCCTCAATCCATTTATGCTTTTGAGGAGCATGAGGTCATCATTCCTGCGGTGGTTCTTGAGGAGATCGATTCGAAGAAGCGTAATGCCGATGAGATCGGCCGAAATGCCCGCACCGTGTCCCGGCTGTTGGATGGATTACGGGAACGGGGGCACCTGCATGACGGGGTGCTTCTGGAGAATGGCGGGACACTGAAGGTTGAGCTGAATCATCGCAGCTTCGTCAAGGTACAAGAACTGTTTAGTGAGGCTACCAACGACAATCGAATTTTGGCTGTCGCGTTAAATTATAAATTGGAGGAGGAACCGAAGGAGGACGGCAAGGCTGTCGTGCTCGTCAGCAAGGACGTATTGGTCCGGATCAAGGCGGATGTGCTTGGATTAACGACACAGGACTACTTGTCCGACCGGACGGCCGATCCGAGCGAATTGTTTCCCGGATATTCGACGATCAAGGTACACCCGTCGGTCATCGACGAGTTTTACAGCTACCGTTATCTTCCGATCAAACCGCTGCAGCTGCCTTATTTGTTGTACCCGCACGAATTCGTCATTTTGAAGGATGAAATGGGCTCGGCCAAGTCGGCATTGCTTCGCGTCAATGAGGATGCTACACGGCTTGAGCCGCTGCACTTGAGCAATGAACCGGTATGGGGAATAAGCGCCCGCAATGCCCAGCAGCGAATGGCGATCGAGCTGCTGCTTAACGACGATATCCCGCTCGTGACGATCACGGGGAAGGCGGGAACAGGGAAAACATTGCTGGCGCTTGCAGCCGGTCTGTCCAAAGTCGAGGATGAGCACCGATATAAAAAGCTGCTGATTGCCCGGCCTGTCGTTCCGATGGGCAAGGATATCGGTTATTTGCCCGGCGAGAAGGAAGATAAGCTGAGACCTTGGATGCAGCCGATATATGATAATCTGGAATTTTTGTTCGATACCAAGAAATCGGGCGATATCGATAAAATACTCATGGGGCTCGGCAGTATTCAGGTCGAAGCGTTGACTTACATTCGCGGCCGGTCCATTCCAGGGCAATTCATTATTGTGGATGAAGCGCAAAACTTATCGCGGCACGAAGTCAAGACCATTGTGTCTAGGGCCGGAGAAGGAAGCAAAGTCATTCTTATGGGAGATCCGGAGCAGATCGATCATCCGTATCTGGATGCGGTGAGCAATGGCCTGACCTATGTGGTAGAGCGGTTTAAGCAGGAGCGCCTGAGCGGTCATATCACATTAACGAAGGGCGAGCGTTCCAAGCTGGCCCAACTGGCGGCAGATTTGCTGTAGCTGATATTTCCCGAGAAATAAAGAAAAAGGGAACAAACGGCATCTCATATTTGAAAAAGGGGCGGTTCGGAAATCTTTATCATTTCCGGACCGTCTTTTCTAATATCTTCCGCAGCACTTGGGTGCGGTGCAAGAAGGGATCCCTCACTCTTGCTTGTATTGGGTTCATGCCGTATAGAGACTCCGGGGCAGTGAGCTTGCTTAATGCGTTCTGCATTCACTTGACAACATACTATACAGCTGCGCAGGGTACGGTTTCGTATAGTTCTATCTGTCTGTTCTTGCAAACCGGTGGTATAATCTATAAATGAGATAGGACAAGAGCACTAGAGGTTTGGTAAAATAAGGGCAAGTGGCTAAAGGAGTGAAGTGGGGATATGAAACGGAAAAAATATTGGTTCCTCTTTGCGGTCTTATTATTGTCTTTATCCAGTTTATCTCCCAGCTTCGACTTCACTCATTATACCAAGCGGGAGCCGCCCGGAGATGAGCCGATTCCGCCCGAACAGCGGCCGGAAACGCCGGAAGCCGACCAGGGCCCGATTCAGGTCGGGGTTCAGTTAAGCGGCGCCGAGCTGAGGAAGCTGAATGAGCTGAACGAACAGTTTATGCAGGAGTACGGCGCCGAGGTTAAGATAGTTCCTCTGGAATCGAATGATCCAGACGGGGAGGAATCCCTGGATTCCTTTATGATGCAGTTGAGCCTGGGAGAAGGGCCAGATATCCTTTTGACAGATTCGCATTATATAAAAGCGCTTGCAATGAACGGTTATTTGCTCCCGGTCGATGCCTCCCAAGCGGTTATGCCGGACGGCGAGGCCTTGAATGGCCTGCTCACGCCGCTGCAGTGGAACGGCTACCAATGGGGCTTGCCTTTCGACATCGATCCCTATGTCATGGTCTGGAACGGGCAAGGGAAGGACGAACCCTCCAAGAAGCTGCCCCGAAGCCGGAAAGAATGGAAAGAATATTTCGGCGTACATACATCCGGTGCGGTGCTGTCCTTTGACTTAAGGGACCCCTACGCCTTTGCAGCTGCGGTTCACCTCATGGAAGGAGATCCGTCCAGTCCGGATCGGGATGTTCTGGACTTGCTGCTGCGGGGCATCAGACCTGCTTCGGAGTCAATGAGCGGCGAGCAGCAGGTTCCCGGGGAAAATTCGGAACCGAGTGACGAGCCGGGAACCGTTCAGATCGGGCCCTATTCAGCCTTTGTCGATCAAGACACCGACGGTAGGACTCTTGCTCTCGCGATGGGGAATAATCATCCAAAGTCCCCTGTCGTTCGCACACGATGTCTTGCCGTAGCGGCCCAAACGGAATCTTCCGCACTCGCCATGAAATGGATAACGTACATGACGGAAAAAGAGCAGCAGCGCGAATGGAGCAAGTCGGCAGGAACGCTGCCTGTTTTGTCAGAGCTTTACGTGACCAGCAGTCACTTGCTTCATGACCAAGGCATCTGGCAAAAGGCCGCCGTTCCGGTTCAGCTGCTGCTTGCGGAGAACGAAGCTTCGGTGCTCGATTTTGGGGAGCCGGTGAACTTCCAGGCCTATGCCGAATCGGCCCGGAGCCTGTTGAGCGGAGAAATAACCATGGAGAAGTACCTGGAGCTGCATCCTCCTGAGGCGAAGTGAAACGCATAATTAGGATCAGCACGTCAAACAGCTGCCTGGAACGTTAGATTGCGAATGTTCCGGGCAGCTGTTTTTTTGTTCATCCTATGTAGTGGATAATAGAGGCGTCAATCTAATGGCAGTTAATCCATACAGCCTTAAAGATGATAGTGACCGGGGGGCGGGACTATCGGTACTGCGCTTAATTGCAGTGGTTTCTTAAGTTAAACAAGCTATAGCAAGCTATAAATCCAGCTCCATCGTAACCATGAGCCTCTGATTGGCGCTTGAAACCTCTGTTGCTTTCAGAAAGGACACCAGCTGTTTCGGATAGAAGTTCATGTCGAATTCTTCCTGGAGCGCCTGGCGCGTTGTGTCCGGCAGCTCGATCCGGTTGAATACAAGCTTGTCGACATGGAACATAATGGCGTTCTGCGGATCTTCGACAACCGTATACCGGCCTTCGATCAAAAGGGATAAATTGCCGCTTTCTCCGGATGCAATCACTTTGCCGTCATTGAAATGAAATGCGAACGAGTTGAAGAGCTCGTCCTCGGACCGGAGGAAGGCATTAAGCTCATCTTCATGAATGTTTATCGTATACACTTTCCCGTTTGTCTTCAATATGTTCTTGCTGCCCTGAACGAAATCCGGAAGATTCTCCATTGCGTTTGCCAGGGCCCGGAAATGGCGTTTCACCTCGTAGAGGCCGACGTTCTCCCAATATAAAGTAAACTCCTCAATCAGCTTTTTCATGGCTTCAGGATTGCTGCTTGTCGATACGGCGCTGTCCACCTGCTTCTCCAGCGCAAGCACACGTTCCCGCTGCCTGACCAGATTATCCTTCACTTCAACAAGCGCCGATGCATTCCGAGCGGCCTCAGCCTTGGAGGAGGCAAGCTCCTGATATTGGTTGTTATAGGCCGTTAACACGTCCCGGTCATTCTGAATGATCAAATCGTAAAAATCCAGTACACGGAAAAACCCGGCCAAGCTTTTAGCAGATAACAGCATGTAATATAACTGCTCGCGCTCGCCCATGTAATAGGAACGCAGCACAGCTCCGGCGCGCTCCTGGCGGTCACGAATCGTCAGCTCCAATTCTCCGATCTTCCCTTGAAGCTCGTCCTGCAGCGCTTCAAGCTCCACAATCCGGCTCGAAATCCGGGAAATCTCCTCATCGATCTCGACAATGGACAGACTGTCCTGCAAGATGCGGCGCGCCTCTTCCGAGTCCGGCATGACGGGGCTTGCATCCTGCTCGGAGTAAATCGCTGGAGTAAACATGAAACAGAACAACAGAAGCAGCGTGAGCATGAACGGGAGGATCGGCGTTTTTAATCGTTCAATCAACAGGAGTCCTCCTTGAATGGTTGTTTAGACGAAAGGAATCCGTCCGCTGTCCCTTCATTGTTAACCAATATATGATGATGACGTTATAAATATCAACCTTTTGGAAACTGAAAAAAAACGACCCGCAGCAAATGCTCCGGATCGCTTTTTTTTAAAGACACTGTTCACGAATCGCAAGGAAATCATCCGCACCCGTCCGCTTAGCCGGGTTGTCCAAGTTCAAGCGCCAGCGGGAGCGGATATTCGCCTGCTTGGTTTGTTGGCATTCATTAGAGCGGCTTGCCCATAACGAAGACCGTCCAGTAGCTGAAGCCTGTGAAGGTCACGATCATATAAGCCCAGAAGAGAAGAATATAGGTTCTCTCCGTGAATTTCAAATATCCCAGGATCACGAAAAATGCCGTCTGCAGGAAGAACAGCAGAGCCATTTCAATAAGATCACCGGCGAAGGCCATCAACCCGATCGTTAGGGTAAAAAAGCCCAGCACTCGAAACATCCGTGCCACGATATATCCTCCTCTCGTATGTACGCACATAATGCCGCTATTCCCATTATAGCGTTACGGGAAAATGGTGTAAACGCCTAACTCAAGAAAAACCTGCTTTATTTTTATTATGTGCCGAGAAGGCTTCGAAATAATCAGGAAGTTTTTCTAAGGTTTCGCACCATTTCCCCGCTCAAGCGTATGATCTGTAATCAAAATGGAAATACATTTTAGTATCAAATAGATTCTATGAACTCTATGAGAGGCATAGGAATGAATTAAGCAGTTTTTATACCCTATTCAGCAGCCGATTTACGGTATTGAAGACGGTTATTTTAGGATGTCGTTAGGAGGGTTTTATGGTATGTCAGCAGTAAGACAGGATGCTTGGAGCGCAGAGGATGATCTGATTTTAGCGGAGGTGACCCTGCGCCATATTCGGGAGGGCAGCACCCAATTGGCTGCCTTTGAGGAAGTAGGGGAGCGGATCGGCCGCACTTCGGCCGCCTGCGGATTTCGATGGAACAGCTGTGTGCGCAAAAAATACGAGGAAGCAATCAGCTTGGCGAAATCCCAGCGCCAGAAAAGAAGTTATTATAAGAAGCAGTCGCCGCTTAGCGGCCCGCAGGTTGCAGGCGTAGCTGCCCAGGAACTGGAACAGGAAGCCTATAAAAACGACGGAGCCACGGAAGAAACGCTGTCCATTGATGCCGTCATCCGTTTCCTTCGTCAATGGAAGGGCGGGTTGCAGGAAAGCTCACGCCAGTATAAGCTGCTGGAGAAAAATCTGCGCGAGAAAGAGGAAGAGCTTGCAAGACTTCGCAGCGAGAATGAGCGTCTCTTGAAGGAAGTCAGTGAAGTGAAAACCGATTACCATGTCGTCAATGATGACTATAAGGCGCTGATCCAGATCATGGATCGGGCGCGAAGACTGGCATTCCTGAATGAAGAGGACGAGGAGCTGAAAACTCGCTTCAAAATGGACGCCAACGGAAATCTGGAACGAATCGAATAGAAACAGGCTAGACATCCAGTGCCTAGCAGCCGTAACCCGCATTAGTGCATTTCATGCGCTTTGGCGGGTTATTTGTGCGTATATGAATTCTTTCTGATATATACTAGAGCTAGTACAGCATTTTGTTATTTCTAGCGATGATGGAGGTAAGGATGAACATACATATTTTGGGGGCCGGTTCCTTGGGCCTGTTATATGCCGCCAAGCTTGCGGCAGCCGGAAATGACATCACATTATGGTGCCGCGGCGCTCAGCAGGCGGAGAGAATCGGGACAGAGGGGATATCATTGGATAATACGGCCGGCGAACGGACGCTGGTCCAGCCGGACCGGATCAAGGCGTATCCGCTGTCTGCCTTTGCGGCTCGGGGCGGGGCGGAAGGAGCAGATGTTCTTTTTCTTATGTTAAAACAGCAGGGCATCGAGGATATGGCAAAGCAAGTGCTTCTTCCGTTCGGGCATGCGAAACGCCGGTTGATTTGCTTTCAAAACGGAACAGGCCATATGGAGCTTCTTAACCGCTACCTTCCGGCCTGGGAGCTTTACGCAGCGATAACGACGGAGGGCGCCAAGCGTACGGGTCCGGCCTCGGTGCTTCATGCAGGACATGGAACGACGACGATCGGGAGGCTGCCTCAAGCTGAGGGGTCCAGTGGGCAGGAGCAGGAAGACGAAGCCGAAATCGAGCTGGTGAAACAGCTTAACCGTGCAGGATTCGAGTCGTTTTTGTCGAAAGAAATGGAAGAGATGATCTACCGGAAGCTGCTCATGAATGCTGTCATCAATCCGCTGACGGCTTTGTGGCGGGTTCGAAACGGAGAGCTGCTGGCCTCGCCGCAGCGGGTGGCGATCATGAGGGCGCTTTACGATGAAGGAATGGCGGTATATAAGGCGGGTAATATCCCGTGCGGGAGCCATTTATGGGAGCAGATCGAGCAAGTCTGCCGGTCTACCTCGGACAACACCTCCTCGATGCTGAAGGATGTTCTCGAGGGACGCACGACGGAAGCGGCCTGGATTAACGGAAGTATCGTCCGCATGGGCAGAAGATATAGAGTAGCTACACCACACCACGAGCTCATTTTACAGCTTATTGAGGGAATGACTATATAGGAGGTACGATAGTATGGGTTTCTTGAACAATCTGCTCTTTTGGTTGAGTGTAATTCCATTCATTCCGTTTTTCCTGGTATACTTCATCGTCATTCGAAAGGGGAACAGCCGTAAGCAGGCGATTGAGCTCGCCATGGATGTGACGACCTTCTTTTTGATATTCTCGGTTTCGGCTTTGTTTAACATTATATTCCAGTCAAAATTTGGTTTTTATCTGGTTTTGCTCCTGCTGCTCATTGCGGCAGGGTTGATCGGGAGTGCGCAAAACCGCTGGAAGGGCCGGGTCAATGGGAAGAGACTCGTCAGGGCGGTGTGGCGCCTGGGGTTTGTCGCCTTAAGCGCTGGATACTTACTTTTTACATTTTTTGGACTGCTTACATACATAATTAAGGTTACATAGGGACAACTTAATCGTTAAGATAACACTTGGGGAATCTGCCAGATCTAGGATCAGGCAGATTTTTCAATTTTCTGATTTATGGATTTTTTTGACCACTGGTTGTATAATCGATAAGCATATACCTATTTTATGAGGGGGATAACGCAAGATGAAGAAACACAAGAAACTGCTGCTTCTCATGACACTGATTCTTGCCTTCAGTTCAGTGTTGGCCGCATGCGGAGCTGACAAGAATGATCAAAGTGCCAACAGCGGAACAGGGAACAAGCCGAAAGAACAAGTCTTTCGCATGAACCTTGCCTCCGACCCTCCGACATTGGATCCAGGATTGTCCCAGGACAATACATCGAATACGGTTATCAACGCTGTGTTTGAAGGTCTGGTTCGCAAAGGTGCCGACGGCACGGAAGAACCTGGCGTAGCGGAAAAATGGGACATCTCCGAAGATGGCCTCAAATATGTTTTCACCCTTCGCAAGGACGCCAAATGGAGCAACGGCGATCCGGTAACGGCCAAGGATTTCGAATTCGCGTGGAAGCGCGTGCTCGATCCTAACTTTACTCCTGCATCCCCTTACGCTTACCAGCTGTACTACATCAAGAACGCTGAAGCGTATAACAAAGGAGAAATGAAAGACGCTAACGAAGTCGGTGTAAAAGCAACCGATGACTACACGCTGGAAGTAACGCTGGAGAACCCGACGCCATACTTCCTGAGCCTCATGTCCTTCCAAACGTATTTCCCGGTTCATAAATCCGTTGAAGGCAACGCTTCTTGGGCGACGAAACCGGATACGTTGATCGGCAATGGTCCGTTCAAAGTTTCACAAATGACGAAGGGCCAAAAGATCGAGCTTGTGAAGAACGACCAGTATTGGGACAAAGCTTCCATCAAGCTTGAGAAAGTACAAATGAGCATCGTTAACAGCTCTGCGACCGAGCTTGCAAGCTACCGTAACGACGAGCTGGATTATGCCGGACATCCGACAGGAAACATTCCGACAGACCAGCTGAATGCGGTGAAGAAAGAGCTTGGCGATGAGCTTGTGATCAAGGGGATCGCCTCGACGTACTTCTATATCTTCAATACAACGGAAGAACCGTTTGATAACGTAAACATTCGTAAAGCCTTTGCGATGGCAATCGACCGCAAGGCGATCGTAGAGAAAATTACGCAAGGCGGACAGCTCCCGGCTTACGGCTTCGTTCCTCCGGGCATTAAAGGCGAGAAGGATGAATACCGTAAAGAAGTTCCGGACAACTACTTCAATGAGAATCTGGAAGAAGCGAAGAAGCTGCTCGAACAAGGCATGAAGGAAAAAGGCTATACGACTTTGCCGGAGGTTACGCTGATCCACAACTCCGATGACAACCACAAGAAGATTGCGCTGGCCATCGCGGATATGTGGAAGAACAACCTTGGCGTAACGGTTAAGGTTCAAAACCAAGAGTGGGGCGTATTCTTGAAGAACCGCACGGATCTCAACTACCAAATTGCACGTTCCGGATGGGGAGCCGACTACAACGACCCGATGACCTATATCGACATGTGGACATCGACCGGCGGCAACAACGATACCGGCTTCAAGAGCGAAGAGTATGACAAGCTTGTCAAGGAAGCTTATGCTACCAGCGACAATGCGAAGCGCATGGAATTGATGTCTCAAGCGGAGAAGATTCTCGTTCAGGACAACCAGGTTGTTATGCCGATCTACTACTACTCTAGCGTTTCCCTGGTTAAACCTTGGGTGAAGAACCTCCATCTTGATTATAAAGGCGATATCGATTTCACACGTGCGTATATCGAGTAGTCTTCTGTAATTCCTTTATAAAAGTGCATGTTCAAAAAGTCGGTTTAAAAGACGACTTTTTGAACAACCTCTAAAAGGTTGCAGTTCGGGATATATATGTGGGGCTTCTAACACCTCATATATATCCCGATTTTTTGTATGAGCGCCCGGTTACCAAATCCTGTGTCCCTTGGTGAAACTTATTGGATGCTCATTTGATTAGGGAAGACTACAATGAAATAGACGGCTTGGTATAGAACAACAGGAGCAGGAGGACGACAAGAATGCTGAGGTATGTGGCGAGTAAGTTTTTTTACATGCTTGTATCCTTGTTCATACTGATCTCAGCCACTTTTTTTCTTATGAAGGCCATACCGGGAGATCCGTTTATGGGAGAGAAAAAACCATCGCCTGAAATCTTGGCGAGGCTGATGGAGCAGTATGATTTGGATAAACCGGTTTTTCAACAATACACGAAATATTTAGGTAATATCATTCAAGGTGATTTCGGTTTGTCTATGAAGCATCAGGGGCAATCGGTCACCGATATTATAGTAGATACGTTCGGACCTTCGCTTCGGTTGGGTCTGATCGCGATTGTCGTCTCCGTAATCGTCGGTGTACTGCTGGGGATGCTGGCAGCACTTTATCACCGGAAGCTGATTGACAATCTAGCGATGATTATCTCGGTTCTCGGGATCGCGGTTCCGAGCTTCGTCCTGGCATCCATGCTGCAGTTCGTATTGGCGGAGAAAGCCGGCCTGTTCAATGTCATGGGCTTTGACGGTCCGCTCGATTATGTCCTGCCTGTCATGGCTTTGTCCGCACAGCCGATCGCGTTTATCGCCCGTTTGACACGCTCCAGCATGCTGGAAGTGCTTCATTCGGATTATATCAAGACAGCAAAAGCCAAAGGACTTAACTGGTTTGCAATCATGTTCCGCCATGTCATCCGCAACGGCATCCTGCCGGTGGTTACGTATGTCGGTCCAATGACTGCCAATATCATTACCGGTTCTGTCGTTATCGAGCAAATTTTTGGTATCGGCGGCATCGGCAAGCAGTTTGTGGAGAGCATTACGAACCGTGACTATACGGTGATCATGGGGATTACGATTTTCTACGGCATCCTGCTGATGCTGGCGCGTTTTGTTACAGACATCGTATACGTATTTGTGGATCCGCGCATTAAACTATCCGGCGGGAAGGAGGGGTAAACATGGCGACAGAACAGGGAATGCCTCATCCGGCCGCTCAGCAATTAACGCCTGAAGACTTCCGGAAGATCGGTCCGGATGAGAAGCAGTCCGAAGTCATCCAGCGGGAAAGCTTGTCTTCCTGGCGGGATTCCTGGGAACGATTGCGCAAGAATAAGCTTGCGATGACGGGCCTCGTTGTCATGATCCTGATTGTCATCATGGCGATCATCGGACCGATGATTTCGAATTATGACTATGAAACCAATGATTTGATGAATACGAACGCTCCGCCTTCCGCCGAGCATTGGTTCGGTACGGACGATCTGGGCCGCGACGTGTTTGTCCGCACATGGATGGGAGCTCGCATATCTTTGACGGTTGGCCTTGCGGCGGCAGCCATTGACCTGATGATCGGCGTTATTTACGGCGGCATTATGGGTTACTTCGGCGGGCGCGTCGACGAATTCATGAATAAATTTGCAGAAATTCTGTATTCCATTCCTTATTTGCTGGTAACGATTTTGCTTCTGGTCGTGTTTGAGCCGAGTCTTGGGACGATCATACTTGCCTTGACGATTACAGGATGGATCAACATGTCCTGGATCGTGCGAGGCGAAATTATGCAGCTGAAAAACAGGGAATTCGTGCTGGCTTCCCGGTCGATGGGCGCAAGCGCGCCGCGGCTGTTGTTCCGGCACTTGATTCCGAATGCGATGGGACCGATCATCGTTACATTGACGTTGTCGGTGCCGAGCGCGATTTTCTCCGAAGCGTTCCTGAGCTTCTTGGGTCTTGGCGTACAAGCGCCTGTCGCTTCGTGGGGCTCCATGATTAACGACGCTCTGTCGGGATGGATGTACTATCCTTGGCGGATGCTGTTCCCGGCTCTGTTTATCAGCTTGACGATGCTTGCATTCAACATTTTCGGTGACGGTTTGCGCGATGCGCTGGATCCGAAATTGAAAAAATAGGAGGTGGGAAGGTATGGAACCGATCTTGCAGGTTAAAGACCTCAACGTATCGTTTCGTGTCCGAGGCGGCGAGGTAAAGGCTGTGCGCGGCGTGAATTTTGAA
The DNA here is from genome assembly GCF_038597315.1 of Paenibacillus sp. FSL M8-0142. Classification (NCBI taxonomy): domain Bacteria; kingdom Bacillati; phylum Bacillota; class Bacilli; order Caryophanales; family Paenibacillaceae; genus Paenibacillus; species Paenibacillus sp. FSL M8-0142. The sequence continues at coordinate 4,534,291 of NZ_CP152008.1, read as the reverse complement.
GTCGGCAAGGGGGAGACGGTTGCCATCGTTGGTGAGTCCGGCAGCGGTAAAAGCGTTACCGCCCAGACCATTATGCGTTTGATTCCGTCGCCGCCCTCAGAGATCAAAAAAGGAGAGGTCATTTTCCAAGGACAGGACCTTCTCAAAAAAACGAATAAACAGATGGAAGCGATCCGCGGCAAGGATATCGGGATGATCTTCCAGGATCCGATGACCTCGCTGAATCCGACCATTAAAATCGGCAAGCAGATAACCGAGGTGCTCGTGAAGCATCAGCGCATGTCGTTCTCCGAAGCGAAGAAGCAGGCGATCGAAATGCTGAAGCTCGTCGGCATCAAGAATGCCGAGGAACGGTTTGATCAATACCCGCATGAATTTTCGGGCGGCATGCGTCAACGTGCGATGATCGCGATCGCGCTTGCCTGCAAGCCGACGCTGCTTATTGCGGACGAACCGACAACGGCGCTGGACGTGACGATCCAAGCTCAAATCATGGATGTCATGAAAGAAATGCAGCAGCGTCTCGGCACGTCGATTATTCTGATCACCCATGACCTTGGGGTCGTGGCCGGCATGTGCGATCGCGTGATCGTTATGTATGCGGGCGAAGTGGTAGAGACCGGAACGAAATGGGAGATCTTTAAAAATCCCCAGCACCCCTACACGAAAGGTCTGCTTCGTTCCATGCCGCGCCTGGATCAGAAGAAGGACGAGCCGCTCATTCCGATCATCGGAACGCCGCCGGATCTGATCAAGCCGCCTGTCGGCTGTCCTTTCTGCGCCCGCTGCGATGAGGCGATGAAGATTTGCGAACGGATCGACCCGGGAGCGACGGAATTCAGCGACACGCATATGGCGCGCTGCTGGAATTTGCATCCGATGGCGAAGGAGGCGCAAAGCTCATGAAGGATAACCATCTGATTGAAGTGAAAGGCCTCAAGAAATACTTTAATGTCGGCGGGGGCAATGTGCTCAAGGCGGTCGACAACCTGAACTTCTATATCCGCGAAGGCGAAACGCTCGGCATGGTCGGGGAATCCGGCTGCGGCAAATCTACGGCGGGTCGGACGATTCTGCGTTTGTACGAGCCGACGGCAGGCAGTGTTAACTTTAATGGTACGGACATTTACAAGCTGTCGCCGAAGAAAATGAAGGCGATGCGGCGCGATATGCAGATGATCTTCCAGGATCCGTATGCATCGCTGAATCCGAGATTTACGGTTTCGGATATTATCGGTGAAGCGCTGGATATTCACGGCATGGCCGGAAGCCGCGCAGAGCGCAAGAAGCGGATTGAGGAGCTGCTTGACATGGTCGGCCTGAACAGCGATCATGCAACGCGTTATCCCCACGAGTTCTCGGGCGGTCAGCGGCAGCGGATCGGCATTGCGCGCGCGCTTGCGGTCAATCCGAAATTCATCATATGCGACGAGCCGATCTCGGCGCTCGACGTATCCATTCAGGCTCAGGTGGTCAACCTGCTGAAGGATTTGCAGAACCGTCTCGGATTGACGTACCTCTTCATCGCTCACGACCTGTCGATGGTCAAGCATATCAGCGACCGCGTAGCGGTGATGTATCTCGGGAAAATGGTCGAGCTGGCGGACAGTGAAGAGCTGTATGCCAACCCGATCCATCCTTACACCAAAACGCTGCTGTCCGCCATTCCGATTCCGGATCCGGAAATCGAGGCGAACAAAACGCGTCTTAAAATGGAAAATGACATGCAGGGACCGATTTCGGCCGCCAAAGGAGAGGACGGAACGGTTCAGCTGGATGTGGATGATACCGAACTGGTCGAGGTATCCAAGGGCCATTGGGTTGCCAAGGCTTACGCATAATTCGGCCTTGACAAGTAGAAATAGCCGCAGGCAATCATGCCGGCGGCTATTCTTTTCCTTTGACGCACAATACCAACATTCGGTACAATCAAGAAAGGTTTTATTAGGTTAGAATAAATGATCGTACACATATTGGAATTTTGGCGACGAAAGAATAGGAGGCGACCTCATGAATATCGTTCCGGAACCATTACACCTCGCCTCGCGTCTTGCTCAGGACTATATTCACCGTTTCGATCAAGTCAGCGGATTATACGGTGGAGATTTCCGCAGCGAGCGAAGTTTTGCCGAGCGGGCAGCATGGCTGGACCTTTCGGAAGACAAGCGCACGCCGCGCAAGGCGCTGGTCAGTTGTCTTCGGGCATATAATAAGAAGCACAATAATCATCCTGCAGTACATACGTCGCTGGATTCACTGGAGCAGCAGGGTACGCTGGTGATGGTCGGCGGGCAGCAAAGCGGGTTGTTTACAGGTCCGCTGCTCGTTGTATACAAGGCCATCACGATCATCCAGTCTGCCCGGGAAGCACAGCGGCGGCTCAACCGACCGGTGGTGCCTGTATTTTGGATCGCTGGGGAAGATCATGATTGGGACGAGGTGAATCACACGTATTTCTTGTCCCCGGATCAGAGCCTTGCCAAGGTGAAGCTGGATCCGAAGGATGCACTGAGAACCTCTGTCAGCTATACGAAAGTAGACCGTGCGGATTGGGACGGGCTGCTGAACGAGCTGCAGCAGCAGCTACCTGACAGCGAACACAAGGGCGAGTTGTTGAGGCTGGTCAGCGAATCGGTCCAGGATGCCCCCTGTTTAAGCGATGCTTTTGCAAGGCTGCTCGGCGGGATGTTCGGCAAATACGGATTGATTTTACTCGATTCCGCCGACCCTGCGCTGCGGGAGCTGGAGGTTCCCGTATTCGAAGCGATGATCAAGCGTAATGAAGATTTATGCCGCTCCTACCAGGCTGCGGCTAAAGAAATCGCCGGACGGGGCTATGAAGTTCAGGCGGAGGCCGCGGAGAATGGGGCGAATCTCTTCTACGTGCATGAAGGCAGACGGCTTCTGCTGTTCCGTGAGGGGGATGTCTACACGGACCGGAAGGGCCTCGTATCCTTTACACGGCAGGAGCTTCTCGACGAGCTGCATAAGCATCCGGCCCGGTTCAGCAACAATGTGCTGACCCGTCCGATCATGCAGGACTCACTGCTCCCCGTACTCGGAACCATTCTCGGCCCAGGCGAGATTTCGTATTGGGCGATCACCCGCGACGCTTTTGCCGATCTGGGATTGCGGATGCCGCTGATCATCCCGAGAATGTCCTTTACGCTTCTGGATGGGACCGTTCATAAATACATGGATAAGTATGAGCTGACCTTCCAGGACGTGCTGCTCAATCTAGCGGAGAAGCGGGATGCGTGGCTGGCTGGCCAAGACAAGCTGAATTTGGATGAACGGTTTGCCCAAACGAAGGATGCGTTTGAGACGCTGTACCAGCCTTTGATAGAAGATATTGGTAAAATGCAGGCGGGACTGTTAAAATTAGGGGAAACGAACCGCGAGAAAATCTTGGAGCAGATGGATTTCCTGCTCAGCAGATCAAAAAGCGCATTGGCCCAGCAGCATGAAGCAGCTTTGGCGCAGTGGAAGCGGATCGAAGTGTCGCTTCTGCCTGAGGGCAGCCCTCAGGAAAGGGTGTACAACATCGTAGAATACATGAACCGCTACGGGCTGACTCTGGTGGACCGCCTGATGGAAATCCCGTATGAAGGTTCGGGCACCCATCGTGTCGTATTCATATAATAAGCCGGTATGCATTAAACAGACCATAGGAGGTTAGTTGTATGAGCTCATCTGCATTACAGAACAGCAGCATCGCCGACGTCAAGTTGGCGCCGGAGGGTCATTTGAAGATTGATTGGGTGAAGGCGCACATGCCGGTACTGAACCGGGTGCGGGAGCAGTTCGAACGGGAGCTTCCGTTCAAAGGCTTGAAGGTCGCCATCTCCTTGCATCTGGAAGCGAAGACCGCCTATCTTGCAAAAGTCATTCAGGCCGGGGGAGCCGAAGTGACCATCACCGGCAGCAACCCGCTGTCCACACAGGACGATGTGTGCGCGGCTTTGGTGGAGGACGGCATTACCGTGTTCGCGAAATATAATCCCGATCCGGAAGAATATAAACAGCATCTCATCTCGACATTGGAGACGAGACCCGATCTCATTATTGATGACGGCGGCGATCTCGTTACGATTTTGCATGCTGAGCGCACAGACCTGCTTGAAGGGGTTCGCGGCGGGGCGGAAGAAACAACGACCGGCATTCTGCGACTAAAGTCCCTGGAGAAAGAAGGGGCGTTAAAATTCCCGATGGTGGCCGTCAATGATGCATACTGCAAATATTTATTCGATAACCGCTACGGTACGGGCCAATCCGTATGGGACGGCATTAATCGGACGACGAATCTGGTCGTGGCTGGAAAAACAGTGGTTGTCGTCGGCTACGGCTGGTGCGGCAAAGGGGTTGCGATGCGGGCCAAAGGTCTTGGTGCCAATGTCATTGTTACCGAGGTGGATGCGATTAAAGCGGTTGAAGCCTATATGGACGGCTTCCGGGTGATGCCGATGCGCGAAGCGGCGAAGCTGGGGGATTTCTTCGTTACCGTAACCGGCAACCGCGACGTAATCAGCGGCGAGGACTTCGATGTCATGAAGGACGGAGCCATCCTATCGAATGCGGGACATTTCGATGTGGAGGTCAACAAGCCGGATTTGGCCGAGCGCGCCCAGTCGGTTCGCACCGTTCGCCGCAATATTGAGGAATATCATCTGAAAGACGGACGCAAAATTTACTTGCTGGCCGAAGGCCGCCTCGTCAATCTGGCAGCGGGCGACGGCCATCCGGCTGAAATTATGGATATGACCTTTGCGCTTCAGGCGCTGTCCCTGAAGTATGTAAATGAACAATATCAGCAGATCGGTACGCGGGTGCTGAACGTTCCTTATGAGTTGGATGAGCAAGTGGCGCTTTATAAGCTGGAAAGTCTAGGCATTCAAATCGACAGCTTGAGCGCTGAGCAGAAAGCTTACTTGGATAGCTGGGCCCAGCATTAAACCTATACGGCACCTTAACACTTGAGAACCTCCTTCCATTCCCGGCAGGGATTTGGAAGGAGGTTCTTTGGTGCGGTCATCTTGAGAGAAATAACCAAAAAAACAAAATCCCGCTTGAAGGAATTTGATTCTTGACGCCGAATCTATTATCCTAAAGTGGTGGAAAGTGGTGCAAAGTGGGGAAACGGGGTTAAGGGGTGGAATGCCTGATGTTTATGGGGGAGTTTCAGCATAGCATTGATGACAAGGGAAGAATCATCATCCCCGCTAAATTTCGGGAGCTCTTAGGCGCCTCGTTTGTTGTTACCCGCGGATTGGACCAATGCCTATTTGTATACCCCAGAGAAGAATGGTCCATTATGGAGCAGAAGCTCAAATCCCTGCCGCTCATGAAGTCGGATGCCCGCGCATTCACCCGGTTTTTCTTTTCCGGGGCAACCGAATGCGAATGGGATAAACAGGGAAGGGTAAATTTGCCGGGCAATTTGCGCGAGTTCGCCAAGCTGGAGAAGGAGTGCGTCGTTATCGGCGTATCCAACCGCGTGGAGATCTGGAGCAAGGAGCAGTGGCAGAAGTACTACGAGCAGTCGGAGGAGACATTCAACGACATCGCCGAGAAGCTGGTCGATTTTGATTTCGATCTTTAAACGGCTTGCAGTAGTACTTGACGATTGAGCAGCAAATGTAAACGACTAGAATGTTGAATTCAGACACAATGGAGGGCTGCAGCTTTGTTCCATCACATCACGGTGCTTAAGCAAGAAGCGACAGAAGGGCTGCGCATCAAACCAGATGGTATATACGTTGACTGTACGCTTGGAGGCGCGGGGCATAGCTCGCTCATTGCTTCCCAGCTAAGTTCGAAAGGCCGGTTGATCGCATTGGATCAGGACGATTGGGCATTGAATAATGCCCGGGAAGTAATGAAGCCTTACGCAGACCGGATTACGCTCGTCAAGACGAATTTTCGGGATCTGGAGGAGGTGCTCCGGAGCGAAACGACGCCAGGCGGGAACGAACAGCCGCAAGTTGACGGTATACTCTTTGATTTGGGCGTGTCTTCTCCCCAATTCGATGAGGGAGAGAGAGGGTTCAGCTACAATCACGATGCGCCGCTGGATATGCGGATGGATCAATCCGCCGAGTTGACCGCTGCAACGATCGTCAACGAGTGGCCGGAGCAGGAGATTTCGCGAATTTTGCACGAATACGGCGAGGAGAAATTTTCACGCCGCATCGCCAAGGTCATTGCGGAAAGAAGGGCACAGAGGCCTATTCAGACAACCGGGGAGCTTGTCGAATTAATTAAGGAAGGAATTCCGGCAGCGGCAAGACGTACGGGCGGCCATCCGGCGAAGCGCAGCTTTCAGGCGTTCCGGATTGCGGTCAATGATGAGCTTGGCGCATTCCAGGATGCGCTGCATCAGGCGGTGAGATGCCTCGCCCCGGGGGGAAGAGTGTCCGTGATCACGTTCCATTCGCTGGAAGACCGGATCTGCAAGCAGATTTTCAATTCGTATATTCCTAAATGCACTTGCCCTCCGGATTTTCCAATGTGCGTATGCGGAGGCGGCCAGGGGGATTTGAAGCTGGTGAACCGCAAGCCGATCATACCGTCGGCGGAGGAAATTGAGGGCAATCCGAGAGCAAGATCGGCGAAGCTGCGAATTGCAGAAAAACAGTAGCACACATTATACCTGAAGAAGGAGAATCGCCATGGCATACACACGCGGTAATTTGGCTGTACAGGAGAGACAGAAGGAAACGCAGTCCGCCTATCTCGAGAAGACGAAAGTCATCAAACGCCGTTCCCAATTACCCCAGAAAGAAAAGCTTCTGTATTTGTTGTCCGTGGTATTCATGGTTGTCGTCATGGGCGTGATCGGCATGAGCCATGTTCATTCCTATGACCTGAATCGGCAGATTCATGTAACGGAGAATAATATTCAGAAAGGGAAACGGACGGTTACACAGCTTCAAGTCGAGAAGCAGACGCTGGAGATGCAAATTTTGGACAAGGCAAAAGAGCTTGGCTACGTGCCCATTGATGAAACAGACGCCATTCATTTGTCGCCGGTTTCCGGACAATCCGGAACAGAGGCTTCGAAATCCGGACAAAATGATTAAAGTGTGAGGTTACGCCAATGGTTAAAAAAATCAAACTGCGCACCGTGCTAATAGGGGGATGTATAACCCTCTTTTTTGCTTTATTAATTGGTCGGGTGTTCTGGCTGCAGGTCATCGACAACGATTTCTGGAAGGCGCAAGCGATGAAGCGCTGGTCCCGCTCGCAGGATCTCCCGGCATCCCGGGGGACGATCATGGACCGGGACGGCGATATTCTGGCCATGGATGCGCCGGCCTATACCGTGGTCGTCAATCCGAAGGTCATTCAGGCGAACGGCCTGGAGGAGGATGTCGTTAAGGGGCTGCATGACATTCTCGGCAAGGATGAGGACGAGCTTCGGGAAATGGTCCGGGCCAAGAACGATAAGGGAGAATATCTGCATGGGCGCGAGGTCCGCAGCGAGGGCTGGAAGATCGACGAGGAGACCAAGGACAAGGTTGAAGAGCTGAAGAAGAGCCTGGAGCAGATGCTAAAGAAAGACGGTAAGATCGCCGATTCGGGCATCGACCTCCGGCTGGAACAGAAGCGCTACTATCCGAAAGATACGCGGGCAGCGCATGTTGTAGGATATACGGATCTCCAAGGAAAAGCGGTCGGCGGCATTGAGGCCTTTTACGACGACTACTTGCGGGGAAAGGACGGGTTTGCCTCCTACAAGAGCGACAAGAAGGGCGTCAAGCTGCCGAGCCAGGATGATTTATACCAGCCTGCCATAAATGGGAAAAATTTATTGCTGACGATCGATGATACAATCCAGTATTATATCGAGGACGCGATGCGCGAAACGTTTGACAAATACAAGCCGATCAGCATGACGGTGATCGCGGCGGATCCGAAGACCGGAGAAATCCTCGGCATGGCGAACCTGCCGACCTATAATCCCAATACATACTGGGAATCGGAATACAAGAACTTTTACAATCATGCGGTAAGATCGCGGTACGAGCCGGGGTCAACCTTCAAGATCGTCACCTTGGCCAGCGCCATCCAGGAGAAGCTGTTCAACCCGAATGCAGCTTACCAGTCAGGTACCATCCGGGCCGGGGGGCGAACCCACAAAGACATCCGTCCGGAAGGATGGGGGCCGATTACGTATCTGGAAGGCGTAAAGCGGTCGAGTAACGTGGCCTTCGTCAAGCTGGGGTACGAAATGCTTGGCAAGGAGCGGCTCACCAACTATATCAAGCAATTCGGCTTCGCGGAAAAGACCAACATCGACCTTCCGGGCGAAACCTCCAGCATCCTTAATATGACTTATGATGCGGATATCGCCTCCATGACCTACGGCTATGCCGTATCGGTCTCGCCGATCCAGCAAATTGCGGCCATCTCGGCCGTCGCGAACGGCGGCAAGCTGATGAAGCCGCATTTGGTGAAGGAGATCGAGGATCCGAACACCGGCAAGACCGAGAAGATCGAGCCGGAGATGGTCCGCCAGGTCATCTCGCCCGAGTCAGCCAGGGAAACCGGCAAATATCTCGAGCAGGTCGTTGCCGACGAAGACAAAGGTACGGGGCACGCGGCATATATCGACGGTTACCGGGTAGCAGGGAAGACAGGTACTGCCGTTAAATCCACTGGCGGTTATAAGGATACAACCAAGCAGGTTGTCTCCTTTATCGGTTACGCGCCGGTGGAGGATCCGAAGATCGCCGTCCTGGTCATTATCGACGAGCCGAACGAGGAAGTCGGTGGAGGTAAGCTCGCTGCCCCGATTTTCAAAGAGATCGTATCCAAGTCGCTGACTTACTGGGGCGTCCCGAAATCGAATGCAGAGGAGAAGGGCAAGTCGAAGGAGACCGTAATTCCCGACGGGGCTTATGAAGCTCCGAAAATGACGGGCATGAAGGTAAGCGAAGCGAAGGCCAAGCTGCTCGAGGAGGGCGTTGTATTCGAGACGCTCGGCAGCGGAAGCACCGTGAAGAAGCAGTTTCCGGAGCCAGGCACGCCGATCAGCGGCGCGCAGCGCATCTATCTCTTGACCGAGGATGAAGCAACGATGTCAATTCCGAATTTGCAGGGCGAGTCGCTTCGCGATGCGATGGAGGTTCTGACCCTGATGCGGGTCAAGGTCATGGTCCAGGGCGAAGGCTACGTTACCAAGCAAATGGAAACGAGTGAGAACGGCCAGCGGACCGTGCATCTGACACTGACGCCTGCCGAGGATAAGTCGGAGGCAAGCGACAGCGGAACCGGAGCTGAAATCGAAACCGAAACCGAAAACGAAAACGAAGCTGAATCCGGAACCGCAACTCAAGAAGAGAAGGCAACCGATGCCGCCGACCAGGCGGCGGGAAGCGAAGAGGACAAGGAATAGCTTGTTCTATCCCCGGTTTGTCCCGAATACTCATGTGATGAAGGCATTTCATGAGCTTTCGGGTTCAAACGGGGAGGGAAGCTTAAGGTGAAAGTATCCAAGGTATCACAGCGGCGCCGTCTGCTCTGGAGCCTGCTGCTGCTGCTCCTGCTGTTCTCGGCATTGATCGTCAGGCTGGGGTATGTCCAAATCGGAAAGGGCGCGGAGCTGTCAGCGAAAGCAGAGGAGCTGTGGCGCCGGGCCATTCCGTTTTCGGCGAAGCGGGGCGAGATTCTCGATAGAAACGGCACCGCGCTTGTAACCAACATCACGACGCCGACCATATGGGCCATTCCGGCGCAGATCCAAAACCCCGATGAAACAGCCAAGACGCTCTCCGGGATGTTGGGGGTAGGCGAAGCCGATGTGAAGAAGGCCATTACCAAACGGAAATCCATGGTGGAACAAATCAAACCCGGAGGGCGTAAAATTACGATGGAGCTGGCGCAGGAAATTCGTGATTTGAAGCTGCCGGGTATCGTTGTTGCCGAAGACAACAAGCGTTATTATCCATACGGCGATCTTGCCGCACATATTTTGGGATTTGCGGGAATTGACAATCAGGGACTTACCGGCTTGGAAGCGAAGCATGACGATAAGCTGAAAGGGTTCAACGGGAATATCTCGTACCTGTCGGATGCGGGGGGCAGGCTGATGCCGGGCTCCACCGAGACGTATAAGGAACCGCGTAACGGCTTGAATCTGGAGCTGACGATCGATAAATCGATTCAGTCCATTATGGAACGGGAGCTTGATCAGGCGATGGTGAAATACCAGGCCAATGGGGCTTGGTCCATCGCCATGAATCCGAAGACGGGCGAGATTTTGGCCATGGCCAGCCGTCCGAGCTACTCGCCAGCGAATTATCAGGAATTCTCCCCCGAGACGTACAATCGGAATCTTCCGATCTGGATGACGTACGAGCCGGGGTCGACCTTCAAGATCATCACGCTGGCCGCAGCGCTGGAAGAGGGGAAGGTGGATCTGAAACATGATCATTTCTTTGATTCAGGCGCAGTCGAAGTTGGGGGCGCTCGCCTCCGCTGCTGGAAGCGGGGCGGACATGGCAGCCAGACCTATTTGGAAGTCGTCCAGAACTCCTGCAACCCGGGCTTTGTGGCACTCGGCCAGAAGCTCGGCAAGGAAAGCCTGTTCCAATATATCCGCGATTTCGGCTTCGGCTCGAAGACGGGGATCGATTTGAACGGGGAGGAGAACGGCATCCTGTTCAAGCTGGACAACGTCGGGCCCGTTGAGCTTGCGACGACGGCCTTCGGCCAGGGGGTCTCGGTGACTCCGATCCAGCAGGTGGCCGCAGTATCTGCCGCCATTAACGGAGGCAAGCTCTACAAACCTTATGTGGCCAAGGCATGGATCCATCCGGAAACCGGCGAGGTGGTGGAGGAAGTGAAGCCGCAGATGGTGAGGCAGGTCATCTCGGAAGAGACGTCCAAGCAGGTCCGCGAAGCGCTGGAAAGCGTCGTGGCCAAAGGAACCGGACGGCCTGCCTTCATCGACGGCTACCGCGTCGGCGGGAAGACCGGGACGGCCCAGAAGGTCGTGAACGGACGTTATTCCTCCACCGAGCATATCGTATCCTTTATCGGCTTCGCGCCGGCGGACGATCCTGAGATCGTTGTGTATACCGCGGTCGACAATCCGAAGGGAATTCAATTCGGGGGCGTGGTTGCGGCTCCGATCGTGCAGAACATCTTGGAGGATGCGCTGCACTATATGAATATTCCGCCGCGGAAGGATCAGCTTCCCCGCGATTACAAATATGGGGAAGTGCCGACCGTAACCGTGCCGGATCTGGTTGGAGCGACGGTTCAGGAGCTCTACGAGGACTTGAACATGAACTTTAACCTGGCCAAGTCGGGGACCGGCAACACGGTCATTTCCCAGGCGCCGAAGCCGGGAAGCCGAGTGGAGCGGGGATCCACGATCCGTATCTACATGGGCGAGGCTCCGGACGAAGCGAAACACGAACATTAAGCCGTATCATCCGGATAGACGCCGTGCCGGATGATACGGATATATAGAGAGAGGGATATCCATGAAATTGAACGAATTATCATCCGTGCTGGCAGCCGCCGTGATCGACTGCGCCGGTGACGTTGAAATTACCGGAATCCAAGTTGATTCTCGGGAAGTAAAGCCGGGCGATCTGTTTATATGCCTTCCGGGTCATACCGTGGACGGCCATGACTTTGCCGCCCAGGCTGCCGAGCGGGGCGCAGTTGCCCTGGTCGTGGAGCGGAAGCTTGACATCCACCTTCCCCAGATCATCGTAAAGGACAGCCGGTTCGCGATGGCCGGGCTTGCCAATGCGTTCTTCAATCAGCCTAGCTCGCGGATGAAGATCATCGGCGTGACGGGAACGAACGGCAAGACAACGACCACCTATCTGATCGAGAAAATCATGAATGATCATGGTTTAAAGACCGGATTGATCGGAACCATTCAGATGCGATACGCCGGCAAGTCGTTCCCAATGCCGCGCACGACGCCTGAAGCGCTGGAGCTTCAGCGGAACCTGAACGAGATGGCCGAAGCAGGCATGCAGTGCTGCGTGATGGAGGTTTCCTCCCATGCGCTGGAGCAGGGACGCGTCAAGGGCACGGATTTCCGCACCGCGATATTTACGAACCTGACGCAGGATCATCTTGACTATCATCATACGATGGAAGAATACCGGGCGGCCAAAGGGTTATTTTTCTCCCGCCTTGGCAACGCTTTTCCCAAGGACGAACAGTCCCGCAAATATGCGGTCCTGAATGCCGATGACGAGGCTTCCGCATATTTTGCCAAGCAGACGGCTGCGGAAGTCATCTATTACGGCCTCGGCGAGCAGGCGGATGTGCGGGCCAGCAACATCGCGATTACTGCGCAGGGCACGTCGTTCCATGTGGATACCTTCCGAGGAAGCACGGATATATCCATCAAGATGGTAGGCAAGTTCAATGTATATAACGCGATGGCTGCCATTGCTGCAGCGCTGCTTGAAGGCGTTCCGCTTGAGGACATTAAGAGCAGCCTGGAATCCGTTCCGGGTGTCGACGGCCGGGTTGAGGTTGTCGATGAGGGCCAGCCGTATGCGGTGATCGTCGATTATGCGCATACGCCCGACGGGCTCGAAAACGTGCTGCGGACGGTCAATGAATTTGCGGAAGGACGGGTGCTGACCGTGTTTGGCTGCGGCGGCGACCGTGACCGCACCAAACGGCCGATCATGGGTAAGATCGCTGCCAAATACAGCGATATCGTGCTTGTTACTTCGGATAATCCGCGAACCGAGGACCCGGGAGCGATCCTTAAGGATATTGAGGCGGGATTGGTTGAGGACGGCGTGTCCGAAGACCGCTACAAGCTCATTGTCGACCGCCGCGAAGCCATTCAAAAGGCTATTGAAATGGCAAGCCCGGGCGATGTAGTATTGATTGCGGGGAAAGGTCATGAGACCTACCAGCTGATTGCGGGCGAAGTGCTTGATTTTGACGACCGCATCGTAGCCAAAGACGCGATAAGGGGCAGACAATAGTGATCCATAAATCATTGCGGAGCATTGCCGACATGTGCGGCGGTACGCTCTCACGAAACCAAGACAACGATATTGTAATTCAAGGAGTCGCAACCGACTCCCGCACGATACAGCCGGGCAATCTGTTTGTTCCGATTGTCGGCGAAAAATTCGACGGACATCAATTCGGGGCGGCTGTGCTTGCAGCTGGCGCCGGCGCGCTGCTATGGCAGCGGGATCATGACATGGTCCCTGACGGTCCTGTCATCCTTGTGGATGACACTCTGTCGGCTCTTCAGAAACTTGCAGCCGCTTATTTGGCAGAGAGCCGCGCCAAGGTGGTCGGCATTACCGGCAGCAACGGCAAGACAACCGTGAAGGACATGGTGACCGCGCTCCTCGAAACCCGTTACAAAGTTCATAAGACGCAGGGCAATTATAACAATCATATCGGTCTTCCGTTAACGGTGCTTGCGATGAAGGAAGATACGGATATCGCGGTGCTCGAGATGGGGATGAGCGGCCGGCATGAGATTGAGCTGCTCTCTTCGATTGCGCGCCCGGATATCGCGGTTATCACGAATATCGGCGAAGCGCATTTGCTTCAGCTCGGCTCGCGGGAAGAGATTGCCCGGGCCAAGCTTGAAATCGTGAGCGGCATGAAGCCCGGCGGATTGCTGGTATACCATGGTGATGAGCCGCTGATCGATCAGGTGCTGCAGGAGCCGGGAACGGTCAAGCCGGCGTCCATGAACACCTTTACGTTCGGCAGCCGGGACACCAATGACGCTTATCCGACAGGCATGATGTTTCACGCCCGCGGCATTGTGTTCACCTCGAACCGGTATGAGGGCGAGGGCTTCAGCCTTCCGCTGCTCGGACGCCATAATGTCATCAACGCTCTGGCTGCCATGGCGGTAGCGACCCATCTGGGCGTCAGCGACGAGGAGATTCGCCGCGGCTTCGCTGGTCTCAAGCTGACGAGCATGCGGATCGAGGCGATTGAGACGAACCATGGGGTGACGGTGCTGAACGATGCCTACAATTCCAGCCCGACGGCCGCGAAGGCTGCGATCGATGTGCTGGGCGACATGAAGGGATACCGGTGCCGCATTGCCGTTCTTGGGGACATGCTTGAACTTGGGCAGCGCGAGCGGGAATTCCACGAAGAGATCGGAAGCTACCTTTCGCCGGATCAAGTGGAGCTCGTATTGACCTACGGTCCATTGTCTCAGCACACGGCGGAGGCGGCAAAGGCGAATTACCCGGACGGGGCTGTTCTTGCGTTCACGGACAAGGAACAGCTTATAACGGAGCTGCTGAAGCGGGTGACCGAGAAGGACATCGTATTGGTGAAGGCTTCGCGGGGAATGAAGCTGGAGCATGTGGTCGATGCGCTTAAAGCCCTGCCTGGCGGCAACAACGGAGTGAGGGGGTGAGCTTATGGACTTTCAGCTGCTGTTATTGACCATCGGTGTAGCGTTTATACTGGCTGTCATTTCGGCCCCGCTGCTGATTCCGTTGCTTCGCAGGTTGAAGTTCGGACAGCAAGTGCGAAACGACGGTCCTCAAAGCCACCTCAAAAAAGCAGGTACGCCGACAATGGGCGGCGTCGTCATTCTGCTTGCGTTCACGCTGACGTTTATCAAGTTTTCGCCGGTCGATACCGATTTTTATGTGCTTCTAGTGGCAACATTGGGCTTTGGCCTGATCGGATTTCTGGATGATTATACTAAAATTGTATTCCGCCGATCGTTGGGACTGACCCCTCGGCAGAAGCTGTTCGGACAGCTTCTGTTCTCGGGGATCATGTGCTGGCTGCTCATTTCCAACGGACACAGCACGGCGATCGGGGTACCGGGGATGAACTGGTCATTCGACTGGGGGCCGTGGTTCTATTATCCGTTCATCGTTCTGATGATGATGGCCATCAGCAACGCGGTCAATTTCACGGACGGTGTGGACGGACTGTTATCCGGCGTCAGTGCGATTGCTTTCGGAGCCTATGCCATTGTGGCGATCCAGTCGACCTCTTTCGCGGCGGCCTTCTGCGCGGCGGCGATGATCGGCGCGGTGCTCGGGTTTCTGGTGTTTAACGCGCATCCGGCCAAGGTGTTCATGGGAGATACAGGCTCGCTGGGGATCGGGGGCGCGATCGGAGCCATCGCCATCGTGACGAAAAGCGAGCTGTTGTTCCTTATCCTCGGAGGCGTATTCGTCATCGAGATGCTTTCCGTCGTGCTCCAGGTCATCTCGTTCAAAACAAGAGGCAAACGCATCTTCAAGATGAGCCCGATCCACCATCACTTTGAGCTGTCCGGATGGTCGGAGTGGCGCGTCGTCATCACATTTTGGGCCGTGGGACTGGTATTGGCGGGACTCGGGCTCTATATCAACAAGGGGTTGTAGCATATGAAGCATCCAGATGAATACCGGGGAAAGACCGTCGTTGTACTCGGACTTGCCAGAAGCGGCGTCCAAGTAGCCAAAGTACTGCATAAAGCCGGGGCGGAGGTCACGGTGAATGATCGAAAAGAAAGAGAGCAGTGTCCCGAAGCGTCGGAGCTCGAAGCTTTGGGCATTTCTGTTATTTGCGGGGGGCATCCGGATGACTTGATTCATCCCGGCGTGGCGCTCCTCGTCAAAAATCCCGGCATTCCTTATTCGGTTCCGCCTGTTCAGAAGGCAATGGAGCTGGGAGTTCCGGTCGTAACCGAGGTAGAGGTCGCCTATCATATTTGTGCAGCGCCGATGATCGGCATCACCGGCTCCAACGGCAAGACAACGACGACGACCTGGGTCGGTCAGCTGCTGGAGGACGCCGGTCTGTCCCCGATCGTTGCGGGCAATATCGGCACACCGCTGTCGGAGGCCGCCCAGGAGGCGAATCCGGACAATTGGATGGTCGTGGAGCTCAGCAGCTTCCAGCTCAAAGGAACCGAGGATTTCCGGCCGCGCATCGCCGCGCTGCTGAATATAGCTGAAACGCATCTTGACTATCATGGCGGGATGGACGATTATATCGCATCCAAAGCCAAGCTGTTCGCGAATCAGACGGCGGACGATACCGCTGTGCTCAATTGGGATGATCCCGTGTGCAGGAGCCTCGTCCCGTATATCAAGGCCCGCATTTTGCCATTCTCGATGAACGAAGTCCTTCGTGAAGGTGTTTACGTGATGCCGCCATACGGGGCTGAGGGTCAAATGCCGGGTGGCGAGGAGCCGGAGAGGACTGTCGTCTATACGGACGAAAAAGGCTTTAC
Source organism: Paenibacillus sp. FSL M8-0142 (assembly GCF_038597315.1). Classification (NCBI taxonomy): domain Bacteria; kingdom Bacillati; phylum Bacillota; class Bacilli; order Caryophanales; family Paenibacillaceae; genus Paenibacillus; species Paenibacillus sp. FSL M8-0142. Next base: position 4,518,072 of record NZ_CP152008.1, on the reverse strand, counting down.
GCATGAGATCATCCGTGTGGAGAACATCGGATTGCCCGGCAGATTCAATGTCGGGAACGCGCTCGCGGCTTCGGCAATCGCAATTACGGCCGGCGTGAGTCCGGATAGACTCGAGCCGGTATTGTCCAGCTTCCGCGGCGTAGAGCATCGGCTTGAATTCGTTGACGAGCGGGACGGCATTGCCTATTACAATAACTCCAAGGCGACAAACTCCAAAGCAACCAACATGGCGCTAACCTCGTTCAAGGAGCCCATCGTGCTCATTGCAGGCGGTCTTGACCGCGGCTCGGATTACGAGGAGCTCGTGCCTTCTCTTAGAGAGCGGGTGAAGGCTGTCGTCCTCCTAGGCCAGACGAAGGAGAAAATCGCGGCTGCGGCGGAAAAAGCCGGGTTAAAGCAAATTATCCTCGTCGATAATGGAAAGGACGCCGCCGATACATTGACTATGGCTGTCCAGGAGGCGGCCCGGCTTGCCGAGCCCGGCGATATTGTCCTTCTGTCGCCGGCATGCGCCAGCTGGGACATGTTCCCTTCCTTTGAAGTCAGAGGACGCATTTTTAAAGAGGCGGTGCATAACCTTTAAGTAGGGGGGTGGATAAGCCCCTACTAAGGATGTACGAGGTGGCCTTTCCATGAACAAGAACCGCCAGGCGCCCGATCTGTGGCTGCTTATATGCATTTTGGCCCTGCTGGCCATCGGGATCGTAATGGTATACAGCGCAGGCTCCGTGCTCGCCTTCCATGATTACGGCGATAAGTTTTATTTTGTGAAACGGCAGGCGTTTTTTGCTTGCCTCGGGCTTGCGGCCATGTATTTCACTTCCAAAATCGACTATAAAGTATGGATGAAATACAGCAAGCTGGTGCTGCTCGTCTGCTTCTTCCTGCTCGTTATCGTTCTGATCCCGGGGATCGGGGTCGTTCGGGGCGGCGCGAGAAGCTGGCTCGGCATCAGCTCGTTCGGCATTCAGCCTTCCGAGTTTATGAAACTAGGGATGATTCTGTTTCTATCTCGGTGGCTCAGCAAACAAGACTATGATATTACTTCATTCAGCAAGGGGCTGCTCCCGCCGCTAGGTTTGATCGGCCTTGCTTTCGGATTGATCATGCTGCAGCCGGATCTCGGCACCGGCGCGGTTATGCTCGGGGCTGCCATGATGATCGTGTTCACTGCCGGTGCGCGAATGAAGCATCTGGGATTTCTTGCTTTAGGCGGTGTCGCGGGCTTTGCCGGACTAATCCTTACGGCTCCGTACCGGTTGAAGCGGATTACGGGCTTTCTAGATCCATGGTCGGATCCGCTCGGGACCGGCTACCAGATCATTCAGTCGCTGTATGCAATCGGCCCCGGCGGCCTTGGCGGCCTCGGTCTTGGCATGAGCCGCCAGAAATATGCTTATGTGCCTGAACCGCAAACCGACTTTATCTTTTCCATCTTGGCCGAAGAGCTCGGCTTCATTGGCGGGCTGATCGTGCTGCTGTTGTTCGCGGCTTTGGTATGGCGAGGCATGAGGGTCGCCATGACGGTTCCGGACGGCTTCGGCAGCCTGCTCTCCGTAGGGATTGTCGGAATGGTCGCGATTCAGGTTGTCATTAATATCGGCGTTGTCATCGGAATGATGCCGGTAACCGGCATTACGCTGCCGCTGATCAGCTACGGAGGAAGCTCGTTGACACTGATGCTGACCGCGCTCGGCATTCTATTAAATATTTCCCGTTATGCGAGGTGAACAGTATGCGTGTCGTATTAACAGGCGGCGGGACGGGTGGGCATATCTACCCGGCTGTCGCCATTGCAAGGCAATGTGAATTGGAAGATCCGAAGACGGAATTTTTATATATCGGCGGGGAGCGGGGCCTGGAAAGCAAGCTGGTGCCCCAGGAGAAGCTCCCGTTTGAAAGCATTGATATTACGGGCTTTCGGCGCAAGCTGTCGTTTGAAAATGTGAAAACGATCATGCGCTTTTTCAAAGGCGTCCACCGATCGAAAGCGCTGCTATCGCAGTTTAAGCCCGATGTTGTGATCGGCACCGGCGGCTACGTATGCGGACCGGTCGTATACGCAGCTGCAAAATTAGGGATTCCGACCATGATCCATGAGCAGAATGCGATTCCCGGGCTGACGAATCAGTTTTTGAGCCGCTACGCGGATACGGTAGCGGTGAGCTTCGAGGGCTCCGAAAAGGCCTTCCCCAAAGCTAAAAGAGCGGTGTATACAGGGAATCCACGCGCGACGACGGTCCAATCCGCCAATCGTGAGCGTGGATTTGCTTCGCTTGGCATCCCGATGGACAGTCAGGTCGTTCTGATCGTCGGCGGAAGCCGGGGGGCCAAGGCGATCAATGATGCCATGATCGGCATGGCCTCTCATATCGGCCGTCTGCCAGGTATTCATTTTGTGTTCGTAACGGGCGATACTTATTTTGAGCGCACGCGTGAGGAGATACGCAGCCGCCTCGGCACGATGCCGAACCATCTTCATATCATGCCTTATGTTCATAACATGCCGGAAGTGCTTGCTGCGACTTCCCTGATTGTAAACCGTGCCGGAGCTTCCTTTCTGGCCGAAATCACTTCGCTCGGCATTCCTTCGGTCCTCATACCGTCACCCAATGTGACCAACAATCATCAGGAGGCCAATGCCAGACAATTGGAGGATGCAGGCGCATCGAGGATGATCCTTGAGAAGGACCTTACCGCGGAAACTTTGTTTGGGCGGCTTGAGGAAATCATGACAAGCCCCGATGTCCGGAAGTCGATGTCCGAGGCTTCCCGAAAGCTCGGGAAACCGGATTCCGCTGTCGTCATTGTGGAGGAAATCCGCCGGCTTACCGGTAAACGCTAAATCGGCTGGGCGATTGTCACACACCTATGGAGCCTGACATAAGATACTCTATAATCGTGACACACCCATGAGGCCGGCATTACAGACAGCGGCCATCTTCCCGCCAGTTTCGGGGGAATGGCCTTTTGTTTTGAAAGTCAAGGGAGGTTTATTTACAATGCAGCAGTGGAAATCGCTACTATCTGAAGCCAATGTCGGAGCCGTCTTATGGAATGAACCGCTGGCCAAATACACAACTTGGAAAATAGGCGGACCAGCCGATTGCCTAGTTGTTCCCGAGAATAAAGAGCAGCTCGCTGAGCTGGTCGCCCTTCTCCATGCCCATCGCATTCCTTGGACACAACTGGGACGCGGCTCGAACATGCTGGTATCCGATAAGGGCATTCGGGGAGCGGTGATCAAGCTGGGCCAGGGCTTCGAGGAGTTTCGTTTCGAGGGGGAGACGGTGACGGCAGGCGGCGGCCTGTCGCTCGTCAAGCTCAGTGTTCTGGCCGGGAAACAAGGATTATCGGGTCTTGAATTCGCCGGAGGCATCCCAGGATCGGTCGGAGGGGCCGTTTACATGAATGCAGGCGCTCACGGGTCTGATGTGTCACGCATATTTAAGTCCGCTGACATTGTACTGGATACAGGGGAATTGGTTACGTATGCTGCCAAAGATATGGCGTTCGATTACCGGCACTCCATTCTGCACGAACGAAAAGGGATTGTGACGGAAGCGGTATTTGAGCTCCAGTATGGGGACCGCAAAGAAATTTCAGCTCGGATGGCTTCCTATAAGGACCGCCGCCGGCGCACGCAGCCGCTCCAATCGGCAACGGCAGGCAGTGTATTTCGCAACCCGCCCGGCGACCATGCCGCGAGGTTGATCGAAGAAGCGGGTCTTAAGGGGCTGCGGATCGGAGGGGCGGAAATTTCGTTGCAGCATGCCAATTTCATCGAAAACACCGGTCAAGCGACAGCAGAGGACGTGCTCGCCTTGATTGAGCATATCAAGGAGACCATTGCGAAGAAGAACGGAATTCATATGGTACCCGAGGTGTATGTTCTAGGCGAGCGGTAAACTCGGAGGTGATACATTGGACAAATTGGTGATTGAGGGTGGAAGGCCCCTATCAGGAACCATACGTATCCATGGTGCGAAAAATGCAGCTTTGCCTATTTTGGCCGCAAGTCTGCTTGCAGAGGGGACCGTGAAATTAAGCAACGTCCCGCATCTGCTGGACATTGAAGTGATGCTCAGCATTCTCAGCCGTCTCGGTTCCAAATGCAAGCACGAGCTGGAGACGGTTACCGTGGATACCTCGTCTGCCAATTCGTTTCATGTCCCGGAAGATTTAATGAAGCAGATGCGATCCTCCATCTTCTTGATGGGACCTCTGCTGGCCCGTTTCGGTGAAGTTACCATTTATCAGCCAGGCGGCTGCGCGATCGGGGAGCGGAAGATCGACCTTCACCTGCAAGGGCTCCAGGCGCTGGGTGCGCAAATCGAGGAAAGCAGCGATAAAATCCATTGCAGAGCCAGCCGGCTGGTTGGAACGGATATTCATCTGGATTTTGCCAGCGTCGGAGCAACCGAGAATATCATGATGGCAGCGGCAACGGCGCACGGCACAACGGTCATTTCGAATGCCGCAAGGGAACCGGAAATTCAGGATCTTCAGCATTTTCTGAACAAAATGGGTGCTAACATCATCGGAGCGGGAACCGATACCATTACGATCCACGGCGTGGAGCGCCTGACGCCTTGCGAATACGAGATTATTCCCGACCGGATCGTGGCGGGAACCGTTATGATCGCCGCTGCCGTCACCCGGGGGAGCGTAACGCTGACGAAGACGAATCCGTCCCATCTGACCTCCCTTATGCATGTGCTGAAGCGCGCCGGTGTTCAAACCAGTATATGCAATGATATAATAAACATAAGCTGCATGAGCCGTCCAAAAGCGGTGGAACGAATCGTGACTTCGCCGTACCCTTCCTTTCCTACCGACCTGCAGTCCCAGGTGATGGTGCTGCTGTCTGTAGCGGATGGTTTCAGCGTGATGAAAGAAACGGTATTTGAAGGACGATTTAAGCATGTGGAGGAGCTTTCCCGGATGGGAGCCGATATCTCCACGGATATGAACTATGCCTTTATACGCGGTGTTCAGCGAATTTATGGAGCGACCGTAGAGGCAACCGACCTGCGGGCAGGTGCGGCTCTAGTCATCGCCGGATTGGCTGCGCAGGGGACGACGGTGGTTGAGCAAGTGCACCACATCGACCGCGGTTATGATCGGATTGAAAACATGTTCCAAGGCTTGGGAGCGCGTATTTACCGCCAGACTTCCGTACCGAAGCCGCTTGATTTAGCCAATTGAGGTCCTGGTCATCCCCTCCTTGCGGAGGGGGTGGCAGGTCTTTATGGAGAGAGAGGATATGTCTAATACTCATATACCTGTCCTGAAACAGGACAAGCCCAAACCGAGGGCGGCGAGAAAGATTATATGGATTCTGCTGCTATTGTTCATAGCCCTGCTGACGATTCTATTCTTTCGCTCGCCGATCAGCCAGGTTTCTGAGATTCAAATCAAGGGCAATACACTGAATACCAAAGAGCAGCTGATGGAGCAAAGCGGACTCCGGATCGGAGAGCAGTATTTCGGAGTCGATCCCGATGAGGTCAAGCAGCGATTAGCCGAGCTCGGCACGATTAAATCCGCTGAGGTGAATAAGAGCTTTCCCGGCGAGATCAGCATCGTGATCACCGAGTATCCTACAGTCGCCTATGAGCTGTCCGCCGACGGCGATTTTCAAGCTATCCTGTCCAGCGGGACTTCGGTTCCCGTTGCGGCCAGCGGAATCGCCGTAGAAAAGCCGATTCTGACCAAGTGGGACCCGGCCGATCCGAACAAGGCGAAGCTCAGCCAGGTGCTGGCCGAAATACCGAGCAGCATGACCTCCGACATTTCGGAGATTATGCCTTCGCCCACGCTTTCCTTCCCGGACAGGATCAAGCTGTACACGCGCTCCAAGTTCGAAGTCATCACCTCCATTTCGCTGCTTCGGGATAAGGTGGAGTATCTCAATCAAGTGACGGAATTGGAACAGCCGGGTATCATAACGATGCTGGAAGCTGACTCCTACGTGCCTTTCGAGGAAGAAGTTGAAGAAGAGGCTCCGGAAGGGGAATAACCCCCTACTCAGGCGTAGGAATAAATGGTACAATTGAAAGTATTGACAACATTGGGCTCTCATTTATATTTTATGTGTTTTACGGCTCTCAATAGTAAATGTTGGCAGTAAAAATAATGTAGAAAAAAGAGGGATAGCCCCTTCCATGTTGAATAAGTAAAAATGTAAATCTTGAATGACGACTTTATTTTGTTAAACAGGAGGTGCCAGAGCTTGAGCAACAATGACATCATTGTTAGTTTGGACATCGGTACATCCAAAGTTCGTGCTATTATTGGGGAAGTTAATAATGGAACCTTTAATATTATTGGAGTTGGATCTGCCGACTCGGAGGGAATTCGTAAGGGTGCAATCGTAGATATCGACCAGACCGTACAATCCATTCGCAACGCTGTTGATCATGCGGAGCGTATGGTCGGTATTCAAATATCCGAAGTATATGTCGGCATATCCGGTAATCATATCGGACTTCAATCCAGCCACGGCGTTGTGGCAGTATCGAACGAGGATCGCGAGATTGGGGAAGAAGACATCGACCGCGTGCTGAAAGCCGCGGAGGTTGTGGCGCTTCCTCCCGATCGGGAAATAATCGATGTAGTGGCAAAGCAATTCGTAGTAGACGGGTTAGAAGGAATCTCCGACCCTCGAGGCATGATTGGTGTAAGGCTTGAGGTTGAAGCGACGATCATTACCGGCGCGAAGACGGCAATACATAATCTGCTCCGATGCGTGGAGAAATCAGGCTTGAAGGTCAAGGATCTTGTGCTGATTCCGCTAGGCGCCGGCCAATTGGCTCTCTCGAAGGACGAGAAGACGATGGGCTCGGTGCTCGTGGACGTAGGCGCAGGATCAACGACGCTTGCGGTGTTTGAAGAGGGAAGCATTGCAGCGACCTCCACGCTGCCGGTAGGCGGAGATTTCGTGACGAATGACATTGCGTACGGATTGCGGACGTTAACCGATCAGGCGGAGAAGGTCAAGCTGAAATACGGCTGTGCGCTCATGGAGAGCGCTGCGCCTGAAGTTACGTTTAAAGTAACGAGGATCGGAAGCAATGTGGACAAGGAGTTTAACCAAGAGGACCTGGCCGCCATCATCGAGCCTCGGGTTCAGGAAATATTCCAGCTGGTGCGTCAGGAAATCAAACGCCTGGGTTACAATGAGCTTCCGGGTGGTTATATACTTACCGGGGGCACGATGTCCATGCCTGGTGTGCTGCAGGTGGCACAGAACGAGCTGGCGACTTCCGTTCGGATTGCCGTTCCCGATTTTATCGGCGTGCGTGATCCGGGATACTGCAGCGGAGTCGGCATCCTCCATAATGCAATCCGGAATGTCCGAGTGCGCAGCAGTGCAGGAGGAAGCAGCAACAGCGGAAATAGCAAGAAACCGGTGAACCGCGCTAAGCCGCAAAATCCTGTCGCAGCAACTCAGGAGACCAGCCAGAAGCCGGGATTTATTGAACGCTTGAAAAAAATGTTCAGCGAGTTTATATAGCGGATTCATTTGACTGTGGACGTGCCATCCACGCACATTGAGGGGGAGATGGAATAGATGTTGGAATTTGATTTCGAAATGGAGAGCTTAGCTCAAATTAAAGTAATCGGTGTTGGCGGCGGCGGAAGCAATGCCGTCAACCGAATGATTGAAAACGGCGTGCAGGGCGTTGAGTTTATTACGGTAAATACGGATGCCCAAGCGCTCCATCTTGCTAAATCCGAACACAAGCTGCAAATCGGGGACAAGCTGACTCGAGGACTCGGAGCCGGCGCCAACCCGGAAGTAGGCAAAAAAGCCGCTGAGGAATCCCGCGATTTGATTATGAACACCTTAAAAGGTGCGGATATGGTATTCGTGACCGCCGGTATGGGCGGAGGCACGGGTACCGGAGCTGCTCCTGTCATTGCTGAAATCGCTAAGGAATGCGGAGCATTGACGGTCGGCGTCGTAACCCGCCCTTTCACATTTGAAGGACGCAAGCGTTCCTCTCATGCAGAGCTGGGCATCGAGGCTTTGAAGGAGAAGGTGGATACGCTTATTGTCATTCCAAACGACCGGCTTCTCGAGATTGTAGACAAGAAGACTCCGATGCTGGAAGCGTTCCGTGAAGCGGACAACGTTCTCCGCCAAGCGGTTCAAGGTATTTCCGACTTGATCGCGGTACCGGGTCTCATCAACCTCGACTTTGCCGACGTGAAGACGATTATGACAGAACGCGGATCAGCCCTGATGGGAATCGGAATGGCGACCGGCGAGAACCGCGCATCCGAGGCGGCCCGCAAGGCCATCATGAGCCCGCTGCTGGAAACGTCCATCGAGGGCGCACGCGGCGTCATCATGAATATTACCGGAGGAAACAATCTCTCCTTGTACGAGGTCAATGAAGCGGCCGAGATCGTAACCTCCGCTTCGGATCCGGAAGTGAACATGATCTTCGGTGCCATCATCGATGATAGCATGAAGGAAGAAATCAAGGTAACGGTGATTGCGACCGGTTTTGAGAGCAAGCCGATGCCGACACCGCCGGGACGGCGCCCAGCGATGCCGCAAAGCGAACAGCAGCCGGCCTCCGACAAGGGCAATGTGAATCTGAGACCATTCGGGAATCAGAGCACCAATGACCAGCTTGATATTCCTACATTCCTTCGCAATCGTTCGCGTAATAATGATTAATACGAATAAGCCTGCGCTTGTTGCCCCTGCGGCTAAAGCGCAGGTTTTTTTTGTTATGAAATCCGCCGCAAGTTTTAGGGAAGAGCCCTCCAGTGTCAGACTTTCGCGAATATCGCTTATACGAGATCATCCGGCTCAAAGCGCCGTCCCAGAGCAGCTTGTAACGCCGTCCACCCGGCATTGGCGGGGCGGGCTTCCCGTGCACCGTTCCCCTGTCTCTAAAAACTGCCCTCCATCGACAAAAAAAGTCTGCGAACGGCCCACAGGTTTAGACAGACTTTGATCCCTATTCTTCTTATACTAGTAGCATCTCCCAAAGCCTTGAAAAGAACAGACGCATCCGAGCGAACAAAGAGCGAAAAAGGAATTCAGACTAGGCGGGTGAAGATCCTGGTTGTTTATATCGATCTGATTTTTATCGTGAACCTGCTGATTGACGGGGTCCTGCTGGCCCTGACGGCCTGGATGCGAAGGACCAAGCTCAAGTGGTGGAGGCTTGCCTTGTCATCCGCGGCAGGGGCTCTCTATGTCGTCATGATGTTTGTCCCGGAGCTTTCCTTTCTGTACACCTTTCTGATCAAATTTGGACTGTCCCTGCTGATGCTGTGGATCGCATTCGGCTTTACCAGCCTGCAAAGCTATATTCACCATTTAGGCGCCTTTTACATGGTCAATTTCGCTGCGGCCGGGGGAATTATCGGCGTTCATTATTTGGTTCAGAATTCGGGGGAGCTGTTTAGCGGGATATGGTATACGGCAACCGGGGGATTATCGTTCGAGCTGAAAGTGGGGTTTTGGGCTGCGTGTATTACCTTTTTTGTAGTTGTATTCGGGTTTAAGGCCGTTCAGACCACGAAACGCAAAATGGAGAGCAGGGAAACGCTCCTGGGAGAGGTAACGGTATGGATCGGAAGCGAGAAAATAAGCTGCAGAGGCCTACTGGATACCGGCAATCAGCTCAGCGATCCTTTGACTCGTACACCCGTAATGGTCATGGAGGCCTCGCTCTGGGAATCGTTCCTGCCGGAGGGATGGAGCGAGCGGCTGGTAGAAGGAGAGCCTGACCGGCTGATTATGGATCTGGGGATGGAGGAATTTGAATGGCAGGATCGCCTGCGGCTCGTTCCTTATCGCGGCGTGAACCGCGGAGCAGCCTTCATGCTCGCCTTGAAACCGGATGCAGTCCGAATTGAGCTCGGCGGCATCGAATATACGACTACCAAAGTACTGATCGGTGTAGACGGAGGCACCCTGTCCGGGGACAGAGCCTATCGGGCTATTATCCACCCGGCGCTAACGGAAGGTGAGGGAGCTCCGAATACTTCTTCGAATGCCGCAGCAGATGCGGCAGCAGCGGTAGGGAGCACCCATGGCGCAGGACCGGAGCAAGCCAAGCCGGCAGGATGAGCTTATGAAGGAGTCTTTGAAAACTTGGGTGTATACCGCTTTCTATGAAACCTATGATTCATGTCCGTTTTCCCTTCGGGAAAGCCCGCAGGCATAGTATCAAACGTTCGTTTCCCATCAGGAAAACTTTTAGGAGGATAAGAGATGCCCGTAAAATGGAGATTAGCGCTGCAGCTTCAATATTATCGCGTATTGTTTTTGCTAGGCTTGAAAAGTCAGGAAATCTACTATATCGGAGGAAGCGAGGCCCTTCCGCCTCCGCTTACGAAAGAGGAAGAAGAATACCTGCTGAAAAAGCTGCCGTCAGGCGATGCGGCAACCCGGGCCATGCTGATCGAACGCAATCTTCGTCTTGTCGTGTATATTGCCCGCAAATTCGAGAACACGGGCATCAATATCGAGGATTTGGTGTCGATCGGCGCCATCGGATTGATTAAAGCGGTCAATACATTCGATCCCGAGAAAAAAATCAAGCTTGCCACTTACGCCTCCCGCTGCATCGAAAACGAGATTTTGATGTATTTGAGGCGCAACAATAAAACGCGGAGCGAGGTTTCCTTTGACGAGCCGCTCAATATTGACTGGGACGGCAATGAGCTGCTGCTCTCCGACGTGCTCGGCACCGAGAATGATACCATCTACCGCAACATCGAGGAGCAGGTTGACCGAAAGCTGCTGCAAAAGGCGCTGGATAAGCTGAGCGACCGGGAGCGGATGATTATGGAGCTTCGATTCGGCCTCCAGGACGGGGAGGAAAAGACGCAAAAGGACGTTGCCGACCTGCTTGGCATCTCGCAATCCTACATTTCCCGATTGGAGAAGAGAATTATAAAGCGGCTCCGGAAGGAATTCAACAAGATGGTGTAACTGGAAAAGGCAAGGAATAAAATAACCCCCCTCGGAGATAATGTACAGTAATGTTTCTCCTTGGGAGGTTAGTCATCATGACGCGAAACAAAGTTGAAATTTGTGGTGTGGATACGTCGAAGCTGCCGGTTTTGACGAATGTGGAAATGAGGGAGCTGTTCCATGATCTGCAGCAGAACAACGAACGGTCAGCTCGAGAAAAATTGGTGAATGGAAATTTGAGGCTGGTCCTCAGCGTCATCCAGCGTTTTAACAATCGGGGGGAATTTGTTGACGATCTGTTTCAGGTCGGCTGCATCGGTCTGATGAAAGCCATCGACAATTTCGATTTGTCGCAAAACGTAAAATTTTCCACGTATGCCGTACCGATGATTATCGGAGAAATACGCCGTTACTTAAGGGATAACAATCCGATTCGCGTCTCGCGCTCCCTGCGTGATATCGCCTACAAGGCGCTGCAGGTCAGAGACCAGCTGACGAATGCGAATTCGCGCGAACCGACCATTTTTGAAATTTCCGAAGCGCTGAACGTGCCCAAGGAAGATGTTGTATTTGCACTTGATGCCATTCAAGATCCTGTCTCCTTGTTCGAGCCGATCTACCATGACGGCGGCGACCCGATTTATGTGATGGACCAGATTAGCGACGACAAGAACAAGGATATTTCCTGGATCGAGGAAATCGCGCTCCGGGAAGCGATGCATAAGCTCGGACAGCGCGAGAAAATGATTTTGTCCATGCGTTTCTACGAAGGGAAAACCCAGATGGAGGTCGCCGACGAAATCGGCATCTCGCAGGCGCAGGTGTCCAGACTGGAGAAGTCAGCGATCAAACAGATGCAGAAGCACGTAAAAACTTAAAGTTGTACCGCTATCAAACCCAAAACATAACGATCCCCATTTACGGGATCGTTTTTTTTAATGAAAATAAGCTATTTTACGCGTTTTGCTCATATAGTATACCAAGGGATTCCAGAGGGCTTTGATTGAGCTCCGATTAAATACATCTAAGGTGTGATGCGGATGATACCAGATAATCAGATGGTGGGGAAAAAGATGAAAATATCCGATTTTCAAACGAAGGATGTTATTAATATTATCGACGGGAAGCGGCTAGGCCAGATCAGCGATCTGGAGCTTGACCTGCGTCAAGGACGGATCGAGGCGATCGTGGTGCCCAGCTACGGAAAGTTTATGGGATTGTTCGGGGGCGGAAGCGATCTGATCATTCCTTGGCGCAATATCGTAAAGATCGGGTCGGACGTTGTCCTGGTTAAAATGGAGGAGCTTAGACGCGTGCCGGAGGAAGAGGGCGCGGTGGAATATTTGGACCGGCCGAACGGGCATGACAGAAGAAATTTTTGAACATGTCAGAAAGGAAATGGATTATCCTATCCAGCGATTTGCAAATGCAGCAACGGATAGCGGTGTCTCCGGGCTGCGTTTTCTGTTACACTGGGATAGAGGTGAGTGATTCGATGGAACCTTTCGTAAAACAACATCAGCAGGAATGCGGACGGTTTGTGCTGGAAAGCTGGGAGCGCGGTGCGCCGGACGGTAGGCTCGCCGCGGGGTTTACCGGGCGGCATGGCGGGGTCAGCGCGAAGCCCTATGACAGCCTGAATTTGGCATTTCATGTAGGGGACGTTCCCGAACATGTCATTGAGAACCGGAGGCGGATAGCCGGAGCGCTTGGCTTCTCCCTGGAAGACTGGACGTGCGGCGAGCAGGTCCACAGCGGGGATGTCGCGATTGTCCGGGCAGGGGATCGGGGAAGAGGCAGCCTCGACCGTGATTCCGCCTTTCAGGATACGGATGGACTGGTTACGAACGTGCCGGGCATTCTATTGACATCCTTTTACGCGGATTGCGTACCGCTGTATTTCTGGGACCCGGCAACGGAGGCGGTCGGTCTTGCCCATGCCGGTTGGAAGGGTACGGTCGCCGGCATTGCCGGGAACATGGTCAGCGCGATGACAAGCGAATATGGCAGCGATCCGAGCCAGATTCGGGCTGCGATCGGCCCCTCGATTGGAGCCTGCTGTTATGAGGTCGATGATCGCGTCATGGAGCGCGTAAGACAGCTGCTCCTGTCGCCGCAGGATTCCGAGGAGAACCCGCAATCTGCCATGTATATCGACAAGGGAAACGGGAAATACATGCTGAACTTGAAAGAAATAAACAGACGCATTATGATTAAAGCAGGAATATTGGCGGAACATATCGAATGTACAACATGGTGTACAAGCTGTAATAACGACTTGTTCTTCTCGTATCGCAAGGACGGGGGAACGACAGGTCGTATGGCAAGCTGGATCGGGATGAGAAAGAGGTGAGTCGTCCCTTGAGTTTGAAGGAACGTATCGATCAGGTAGAACAGCGAATCACGGAGGCATGCGCGCGCAGCGGCCGGGACCGGAGTGAGGTCAATGTCATCGCCGTAACGAAGTATGTCTCCTTGGATACGACAGCTTCGGTACTGGATCAGGGGCTCCGGCATATCGGCGAGAACCGCTGGCAGGATGCCCAGCACAAATGGCAGGCCCTTGGAGACCGCGGTACATGGCATTTTATCGGCCATCTCCAGACGAACAAGGTCAAAGACGTGATCGATAAATTTCAATATATTCATTCACTGGACCGCTTATCGCTGGCGAAGGAGCTTAACAAGAGGGCTGCAGCCCTGGATCTTCAGGTATCTGCGTTCATGCAGGTGAATATCTCGGGCGAGGAATCGAAATACGGCCTTCCTCCCGAGCAAGCGGCAGATTTCTTGAAGGGGATCGCGGATTTGTCCCATGTAAAGGTCATCGGATTGATGACAATGGCTCCCTATGAATCATTGGCGGAGCATACGCGTCCCGTATTCCGCGGCTTAAGACAACTAAGAGATGAGCTGAATCGGCAGGCGCTGACGAAGGAGCCGTTGACGGAATTGTCTATGGGCATGTCAAACGATTTTGAAGTGGCTGTTGAGGAAGGGGCGACCTGGGTGCGTCTCGGCTCGATTTTAGTAGGGAAAGAGGAGGAGTGAGGGATGGGCGTGATGAACCGGTTTATGAATTTCTTGGGATTGCAGGATGAGGAAGAGGTTGTGGAGCGTGAAGTGCTTGCCGCACAGGACGAGCCGGTGGAGCCGACGCCGTTCGAGCAGCGCAAAAGCCAAAAGGGCGGCAATATCGTCAGCATCCATTCCCAGAAGAATGTTAAGGTAGTATTAGTCGAGCCTCGTTCATATGATGAAGCACAGGAGATTGCAGACCATCTCCGATCCTTCCGGACCGTCGTCGTGAACCTGCAGCGCGTCCGCAACGATCAAGCGCTGCGCATCATTGATTTTCTTAGCGGGACGGTGTACGCGCTGAGCGGAGGCATATCGAAGGTAGGCGGCAATATTTTTCTGTGCACCCCGGATACGGTTGAAATCCAGGGCTCCATCTCGGAGATATTGGCAGACGAGCATGACTATACGAGAATGAGGTGACCTAGACTTTGTCAGTGGAAATTTTCCAAATTGTACGTACGCTGTTCCAAATCTATTTTTATATGATTTTGATCTATGTGTTAATGTCATGGCTTCCGAATGTGAGGGAGAGCTTTGTCGGGGAGCTCCTGGGCAAGCTCGTGGAGCCGTATCTGTCCCCGTTTCGCCGGTTTATTCCGCCGATCATGGGCATGATCGACATCTCCCCGATCATTGCATTATTCGTCCTGCAGCTAGCCGAGCGGGGAGTTTATGCTATTCTGGAATTCTTTCTTAGCAGGTGACGAACGATGAAACCGGGCATCTATGAGCATTTTCACCAAGACGAGCGCGAGTTCGTCGACCGGGCCTGGGAATGGGTCGCCAACGCAGGACAGTATCACGAGGTGAAGCTGACGGACTTTCTCGACCCTCGCCAACGCTTCATTCTGGAGACGCTTGTGAACCGGCACCCTGACGTCCATGCCGCTTTTGAGGGCGGCTATGCGGATGCCGAGCGGGTACGCGCAATCATTGCGCCCGATTACCGCGAGCTGGACGGCGAAGACTTCAAAATCAAGGTGCTCAGCATCACGTCGGGAGATCAGAAGCTCCTGGAGCTCGAGCACGGGGATTATATGGGCTCGATTCTCGGCCTCGGCATCAAGCGTTCGAAAATTGGAGATATTCATGTCATCGAAAGCGGATGCCATGCCGTCGTATCGGAGGAGATCGGCTCTTTCCTGAACTTAAACCTGAGCCAGGTGCACAGGGTGCATGTGATGACTGAGCTTCTGCCGATGGACAAGCTGCAGGCAGCCGAGACGAAGCTTGAAACGATGGACATTACGGTATCCTCGCTTAGACTCGACGGCATTGCCAGCGATGCACACCGGATCAGCCGGACGAAGATCGTCGTTCCGATCAAAGCCGGACGGTGCCGGGTGAACTGGAAGGTAGAAGAGGATCCGTCAACCAATTTAAAAGAAGGCGATGTCGTCTCCATACAGGGAATGGGCAGATTTGCCGTACTGGAGATCGGCGGCCTGACGAAGAAAGGGCGGTACCGTGTCAAGGTTGGTAAATATGTCTGACCTTTGAAGGAATTGCCGTTTTTTTGTCGAAATCATTTAGGACGTACATTCAAAATGCGGAATGAATTGCCGATAAATCAGAATGACCGCTATTGTCCTCATGGACGGGTGGTCTGGCTTATACAGCGGATAAACCGTCTTGTGAGGCCCATATATTTAGGAGGTGCACACCATGCCATTGACACCGCTTGATATACATAACAAAGAATTTGCCCGTCGAATTCGCGGTTATGATGAGGACGAGGTCAACGAGTTTTTGGACCAGGTCATTAAAGATTACGAGAGCGTCATTCGGGAGAATAAAGAGCTCGGAAATCAGCTGATGGCGATGCAGGAGAAGCTGGATCATTTCGCCAACATCGAAGAAACCTTGTCCAAGACAATCATCGTAGCCCAAGAGGCTGCCGATGAGGTAAAGAATAATGCGAAGAAGGAAGCGCAGCTTATCGTGAAGGAAGCGGAGAAGAACGCGGACCGGATCATTAACGAGGCGCTCGGAAAATCCCGTAAAATTGCGTTGGAAGTAGAAGAGCTCAAGAAGCAGGCGTCGATCTACCGCACCCGGTTCCGTTCTCTTGTGGAGGCTCAGCTGGAGCTGCTGAAGCAGGACGGATGGGAGACCTTAGAAAGCCGCGAACCGAGCCTGGAGCCTAAAGAGGTGTACTAGGCGGGGCGGCCTTGACTTTTCCCCTGAAGTCGTCTATAACTAATATCATATTCTTGATTATGATGAAAATTTGTTGATGGGAACAGTAGGCAGAGGAATTGTCCTTCAGAGAGCCGGCATTTGCTGAGAGTCGGCGGTCAGTCCTGGGCTGAAGATCATCCCGGAGAAGCGAAGCTGAAGCGTGATCGTAACGTGCGTAAGCTGAGCCGTCCGCCGAACGTTATATCGGACCATGCCGGTAGTTATAGGCATGGACATTGAGGTGTCGCCCGGGACAGTCGTTCACGGCTGGGTTTGCGGGCGGAATTAGGGTGGTAGCGCGAGAACAGGTTCTCGTCCCTTTCGGGATGAGGGCCTTTTTTTATTCCCTTGAGGAACTTTACTCACATTAGTGAAAGGAAGATCTGCAATGAACAGAGTAGACGTGAAAGAGAAGGCGCGGGCCAGAGAGCTTCGCATCCTCGACAAATGGAATAAGGAGAACACGTTCAAGAAGTCGATCGAGCGCCGGGCGGGCAAGCCGAACTATGTTTTCTATGAAGGGCCGCCGACAGCTAACGGTGCACCGCATATCGGCCATGTGTTAGGCCGGGTAATCAAGGATTTCGTAGGCCGATACCAAACGATGAAGGGCTTCCATGTTGTCCGCAAAGCGGGCTGGGATACGCACGGGCTTCCGGTTGAATTGGGCGTTGAGAAGCAGCTTGGCATTTCCGGCAAGCAGGAGATCGAGAATTACGGCGTAGAGGCGTTCATCAAGAAATGTAAAGCCAGCGTGTTCGAATATGAGCATAAGTGGCGCGAGCTGACTGAAGCGATTGCCTACTGGACCGATCTGGACCACCCTTACATTACGCTGGAGAACAACTATATCGAGAGCGTATGGAATATTTTGGCGACGATTCATGACAAGGGGCTGCTGTACCGCGGCCACCGCGTGAGCCCGTACTGCCCTTGCTGCCAGACGACGCTGAGCTCCCACGAAGTGGCCCAGGGCTATGAAGATGTGAAGGATTTGAGTGCAACGGCGAAGTTCAAGCTGCATGACAGCGGTGAGTACATCCTTGCATGGACGACGACGCCATGGACCCTGCCATCCCACGTCGCGCTTGCGGTGAACCCGAATATGGAATATGCACGTGTCCAGCAGGAGGACGGCATCTACATCGTGGCGAAAAACCTGGTGGAAGACGTCATGAAGGGCGAGTACACCGTCCTGTCTACGCTCCAAGGCTCCGAGCTGGTCGGCCAATCTTATACACCTCCTTTCACCTATGTGAAGGCCGAAAAGGCGAATATCGTTGTCGGAGCATCGTTTGTTACGGATGCAAGCGGTACGGGGATCGTGCACATGGCTCCGGCCCACGGGGAAGACGACTACCGCGTATGCCGTGAGAACGGCATCAGCTTCGTAAGCGTCGTAAACGGTCAGGGACGGTATACGGACGAGGTCACGGATTTTGCCGGACGCTTCGTGAAGGATTGCGATCTGGACATCGTGAAGACCCTTTCGGAGAAGGGGCTGCTGTACAGCAAAGAGAAGTACGAGCACAGCTATCCGTTCTGCTGGCGCTGCAAATCGCCGCTGCTCTACTATGCAATGGAAAGCTGGTTTATCGAAACGACCGCGGTCAAGGATCAGCTCATCGCGAACAACAACGAGGTGACCTGGTATCCTGGCCATGTGCGCGAAGGCCGCTTTGGCAAGTTCCTTGAGGATCTGGTGGATTGGAATATCAGCCGGAACCGGTATTGGGGAACGCCGCTGAACGTGTGGGTGTGCGGAACATGCGACGGACAATTTGCGCCGCACAGCATCGCGGAGCTTCGTGCCCAAGCGGTAGGCGAGGTCTCCGAGGATCTGGAGCTGCATAAGCCGTACGTGGATGAAGTCAAGGTGAAATGCCCGCATTGCGACGGCGGCGTCATGGAACGGACCTCCGAAGTGATCGACGTCTGGTTTGACAGTGGATCGATGCCGTTCGCGCAGTACCATTTTCCGTTCGAGGATAATGAGAAATTCGCGCAGCAGTTCCCTGCCGATATGATCTGCGAAGGGATTGACCAGACACGGGGCTGGTTCTACAGCTTGCTCGCGGTATCGACGCTGTTTACGGGCAAGGCGCCATATAAGGCGGTTATGGCTACGGGGCATATCCTGGACGAGAACGGGCAAAAAATGTCCAAATCCAAAGGAAACGTCATCGATCCTTGGGAAATCATCGAGGAATACGGCACCGACGCGTTCCGCTGGGCACTGCTTGCCGACAGTGCGCCATGGAACAGCAAACGCTTCTCCAAGGGCATCGTAGGGGAAGCCAAGTCGAAGGTCATCGATACCCTTGTGAACACCCATGCCTTCCTGACGTTGTATGCCGGAATCGATGGCTACAATCCGGCGGAGCATCCATTCAAGGGCTCGGACAACAAGCTCGACCGCTGGATTCTGTCCCGCCTGAACAGCTTGATTCAAGTCGTGGACAAAGGGCTGTCGGTGAACGACTTCTTGAATGCGGCGAAAGCGATCGAAGCGTTTGTCGATGAGCTGAGCAACTGGTATATCCGTCGTTCGCGGGACCGCTTCTGGGGCAGCGGCCTCGGTGAAGATAAGCTGGCCGCCTACGGAACGCTGACCCATGTGCTGCTGACGGTTGCCAAACTGATGGCTCCGTTTACGCCGATGCTGTCAGAGGATATTTTCGTAAACCTTGGCGGCGGAGAGAGTGTGCATTTGGCCGACTTCCCTGAAGCGGACGAAGCGTTGATCGACAAGTCGCTCGAGCAGGACATGGAGACGGCAAGACAGATCGTCGAGCTTGCCCGCAATGTCCGCAACGAGACCGGCATTAAGACACGTCAACCGCTCTCCGAGCTGATTATCTCGATGGATCGCCAATTTGATCTTGCCGGGTATGAGGCGATCATCAGGGACGAAATCAATGTGAAGTCAATCATCGTGGAAACGAGCGACAGCGGCTTTGTTGATTTTACCTTGAAGATGAACCTGAAGGTGGCGGGCAAAAAGTACGGTAAAAATGTCGGCTTCCTGCAAGGCTTCCTGAAGGGCATGAGCAGCGATGAAACGCGTGCGGTCGTTCAGAACGGCGGCGTGAACGTCACTTCGCCGGATGGGGAAGAGCTGCAGATTACGTCGGAAGAGCTGCTGATCGAGAAAAAAGCGAAGGAAGGCTTCGCTTCCGCGTCCGGCTATGGATTGACGGTAGCCCTCAACACCGACATTACGCCTGAGCTTGAGCAGGAAGGCTGGGTGCGCGAGGTCGTGCGGGCCGTGCAAGACACCCGGAAGAAGCTGGACCTCGCGATCGAGAAGCGTGTCAATCTGACGCTGGATACGGATGAGGAACTGAAGGCGGCGATTACGGCATTCGAACAAGTGCTGCGCGAGAATGTGCTCGTCAATGAGCTGCATTTCGGCAAAGCGGGCGATATGGAACGGGTTGAGCTCGGTGGAAAGACAATCGGGATTTCCATTGCTTAAATCCGGTATGAAGGCGAAAGTCCTGATGATTGCGAGATTCCGGATGATTACGAAATTCGGGATGATTGCTTAAATTCGGATCAATAAGACAGGGCAGTATCGCCAAGAGCTTATAATCCTGAACGCGAATCTTTATAAGAACGACAAGACCATGGAGCGGCAAAGCGGCCTCCATGGTCTTTTTTATATTGGAGCCTAAAAGAACTTGTATTGGCTGAACTGGGCAAATGTGAGCGATTGTTCGCACCAGAAGTACCTAAAAGGGACTTGTTTGGTCCAGAGAGGGCGGTTTCCGTATCAGAAGTACCTAAAAGGGACTTGTTCCGGTCAGAGAGGGCGGTTTCCGCACCAGAAGTACCTAAAAGGGACTTGCTCGGTCCAGAGAGGGCAGTTTTCGCACCAGAAGTACCTAAAAGGGACTTGCTCGGTCCAAAGAGGGCGGTTTTCGCACCAGAAGTACCTAAAAGGGACTTGTTCCGGTCAGAGAGGGCGGTTTCCGCACCAGAAGCCTAAAAGGGACTTGCTCGAACAACGAAGGCGGTTTTCCCCTCCAGAAGTAACCTCTTGTTTTGGTTCGCTGCCGGCAATCTTTGAAGAATGATACGGTTGCAGCGGACGTATACTATCCATGTATTTTTTGTGGGATGCGACGAATACGACGAGCATGTTATGCACTATTTTGGGAACAAGGGAAACGACTAAGCCCGCAATAGCCGAGGCTGTCCAGTGTATAAGGAGGTAGCGGTGTCATGGCGGAACGCAAGGATACGAAGGATCCAGCGGAGCATGCGGAAATGAACGAGGAGGAGCGCTTGAACGCCATCCACCGGATGCTTACGGATATCGCACAGCAGCTTGAAAAGTCGAGGATCGCGGATTATACGCAGCTTCTGAATCGGCCATGGCGGCTGATCGGAACCAACTTGCTGGCGGGGACGGCACGCGGGGTGGGAATTGCGCTTGGGTTTACATTTTTCGCCGCTACGATCATTTATGTGCTTCAAGCCCTTGGCGCGCTAAATCTCCCGATTATCGGGGACTATATAGCGGATATTGTGCGCATTGTGCAGCGGCAGCTGGAGCTTCGGTAAGGCGGCGGGCATTAGGAGGCTTGGGCGTATGTACAGACCGGCAGCCAGAGGTATTCCGTAAGCTTGCTGCCGGTCCCGCTCACGAGCAATTAGATAAGCGAATCGTCGTCGGACTCCGCATGAGGATCCAGCAGGTAGCTTCCTTCGCCCCGATTCAGGTAGTCGATGTACTGCGGACTGCGGACGATGAACACTTCCGACCCGTCGATGTTGGTGGCCACGAAGTTTTCATACACTTCAACAAAACCGCCCAAATCATCCTCATGCTCAATATCCATTTCGTTATAACTGTCAATATTATTCCCTTCCGCTAAAGCAGGCGAGTTTGAGTTCCCCCAGCTCTCAACGATCTGCCAGGCATCCTCGCCGTCGAAGGCCGCATACTCATGCTCGTCCATGCTGGACTTGCCGAAGGCGGGAGCCAGCACCTCTTCTTCAACCTGGCGGTCTCTGGAAATTTCCGTTTTCGGTGTATGCTCGACGCAATATTTGGTATCGGGAAGCACTTCAAGCCGTTCATACGGAATCGGCTGACCGCAGGTCTCGCAAGTACCGTATCGCCCGTGATGGATGGCTTCAAGCGCGAAAATGACGCGCTGCAGCTCAAGATCCACCCTGTCCTGAAGCGCAAGGTCCTTCCCCCTTTCGTAGACCTCGGTGCCCAAGTCTCCGGGATGGTTGTCGATATGGGATAACTCGCCCGTATTATCCCGCTCCGATTCGCCGAGCCCATGCTGGTCGTTGTGTACCATCCGTGATTCGAGCTCAGCCTTCCGTTCCATCAGTTTCTGCTGCAGGGTCCTTAGTTGTTCCTGAGTAAGATGCGACATGTTAGGCTCCTCTCCGGTCCGAAGTTGACCTTCTTGTTCTTACCTATATAGTGCGCTGTGCGGGTTCGTTTTACTGACGGAAAATGTTCACCCCATTGGAGAGGAATGGACGTTGTCCGAGCCCCTGTGCTACAATAAGACGAGTTACTGTCCGGTCCTGCGGGGAGCTTGTCGACCCAGGGACGAACCGGCAGATGTAAAGATCGGAGTGACATAAACGAGTGGTGTATTATTTGATTGCATTGGTAATGTTTCTTATCGATCAGGGCACTAAATATCTGATCGCCTCGAGGCTGGAAATGTATGAGCAGATCCCGGTTATCGGCAATTTCTTCTTGATTACATCCAGCCGGAACCGTGGAGCCGCATTCGGTATTCTACAGGACCAGCTGTGGTTTTTTATCGTCGTAACGATAGCTGTCGTGGCCGGTATTGTATGGTATCTGCGCAAAATGACGAAGGAAGGCCGCAAATTGCTGCCGACAGCGCTTGCGCTTGTGCTCGGCGGTGCCTTGGGGAATTTTATCGACCGTCTGCTGATGGGCGAGGTTGTCGATTTTCTGCAATTCAATTTCGGCAGCTACACCTTCCCGATATTCAACATTGCCGATTCCTGTATCGTGATTGGCGTTGGCCTGATTATTCTGGATACCATTCTGGATGGAAGACGGGAGAAGCTCAATAAGCTCAATACATCAAGAGAAGTTTCTGGCACGGAAGGGAATGAGTAATGTTGCAGGACGGGCAGCGTACAGATCATGTGGTAGATTCGGACGAGCAGGAGCAGGACGTTCAGGAATGGATCGTCGACGCCGAGTCCGCCAAGACCCGGATCGATAAATACATCACCGATGGACTGGCTGAGGATGTGTCGCGATCTCAGGTCCAGTTGTGGATTGCCGATGGGCATGTCCTAGTCAATGATTCGCCGGTGAAAGCCAATTACAAGGTAAGCCAAGGAGACCGGATTGCGCTGACCATACCGGCCCCATCGGTCGTCGAGATTGTTCCGGAGGATATTCCGCTCGACATTGCATATGAAGACCGTGACGTTATCGTGGTCAACAAGCCAAGAGGGATGGTGGTTCATCCGGCCCCCGGCCATGTATCAGGGACCTTGGTGAACGCACTGATGCATCACTGCAAGGATCTATCCGGCATTAACGGCGAGCTCCGTCCGGGGATCGTCCATCGGATCGATAAGGACACCACAGGGCTGATCATGGCCGCCAAGAATGATAAGGCGCACGCGTCTCTGGCCGCACAGCTGAAGGAGCATAGCGTGAACCGGCGCTATCTGGCACTGGTGCATGGCAACATCAGCCACGATCAGGGAACGATCGATGCGCCGATCGGCCGGGATCCGCAGGATCGCAAAATGTATACAGTCACGGACCGGAACAGCAAGCATGCGGTGACGCACTTTACCGTTGTTGAGCGATTCGGCGATTACAGCCTGCTCGAGCTGAAGCTGGAGACGGGGAGAACGCACCAAATCCGGGTGCATATGAAATATATCGGCCATCCCCTTGTTGGAGATCCGGTATATGGCAAGAGCAAGGGAATCAAGCTGAACGGACAAGCGCTGCATGCGGCCGTGCTCGGCTTCGTCCACCCTGCAAGCGGACAATATTTGGAGTTCTCGGCACCTATGCCGGAGGACATGGAAGAACTGCTGACGATTTTAAAGAGCCGTTAGCGGTTCTTTTTTTGTTGGTTCCTGCGGTGCTCCCAAAAAAAGATCAAAAGGTCAATGACAGTACAGACGCTGCCGGGGTCAGTGTCCAGGCTTTTTACCCTATTCGGGCAGCCGTTCATACACAGACTTGCGCTATCATTTGGCAATATGGTATATTGTCGATAACTTGAATGAAGGAGGTGAGGCAGGATGAATATCGAGATGGTGAACAACCGTATTAGCCAGCTACCTATGGCAATGGCTGGCATTGTTCATGCTTTTTCCGACAACGGGAGAGGTCTGTCCATTTTTAAGCATACGGAATTCACCATCGAGAAGTCACCTGCCTGCCTGTACGGATGAAGCCTGTTTAATCGGGCTGTTTAGTATCCTTAGGTCTCGCGGAGCTTGCTCTGCGGGACCTTTTTGCATTCCGGGCGAGGTCTTCTCCAAAATACGGATTCGGCATGGCTTTATCATTACAGGTCATGCCGGTACAGGAGGAAGCCTAGAATGAATATGATTGATGCACAACAGTTAACTTATTACCATGGCGCCAATCTGGTGCTGGACCATATATCGTTTGAAGTCCGCGATGGCGAGAAATTAGCGCTGATCGGACGAAACGGCAGCGGGAAGACAACCCTGATGCGTCTTCTGGCCGGAATCGAGCAGCCGAGTGAAGGGCGTTTAGCGATCAAGAAGGATGCAAAGGTAGGATACCTGGAGCAGATTCCAAAGGATACGAAGGATTGGACGGTGTGGGATGTCCTGTCCTACGGCTTGCGGTCTTTGAAGGAATGCAAGTCGGCGATGGCCGAGCTGGAGTCTCGGATGAGCGATCCGGCGGCTGCCGGGGATGCCCAAGAGCTGGAGCGGCTGCTCCGGCGGTATGCGGTGCTCCAGGAGCAGTTTGAACGCGGGGGCGGCTATGAGATGGAGGCGAGCATCGACAGAATCGCATCGGGGCTCGATATTTCCCAGTCGATTTATGATCTTCCATTCAGTGCCTTATCGGGCGGGGAGAAGACCCGGGTGATGCTGGCTTCCCAGCTTATCGTGAAGCCTGATTTGCTCCTGCTTGACGAGCCGACCAATCACCTGGATTTGCGGCGCATCGAATGGCTTGAATCATTTTTGCGTGATTATTCCGGCACCTGTGTCGTCATCTCGCATGATCGGTACTTTTTGGACCGCGTGGCGACGCGAACCATAGAGCTGGAAGATGGGGAGGCCTTTACGGCCGCTGGCGGCTATACGGCTTATATGGAAGCGAAGGAGGCAAGGCTGCTCCAGCAGTTTGAGCAGTACCAAGAGCAGCAAAAGGTCGTCAAGAAGATGAGGGAATCGATTCGGCAGCTGGAAGAGTGGGGACGGATCGGCGGAAACGAGAAGTTCTTCAAGCGGGCTGCCTCGATGCGCAAGGCACTGGAGCGGATGGAGCCGGTCAAACGGCCGGTACTGCAGCGCAGATCGGCCGATTTTGACCTGAATCCTGAGGAACGGACGGGACGCCGGGTGGTGAGCTTTGAGCAGGTTGTTCACGCTTATGGTGATGAGCCTGTACTGCAAGGCGTATCGGGGCTGTTGGAATTTGGGGAGAAAATCGTGCTCATGGGGGCGAACGGCAGCGGAAAAACGACACTGTTCCAGGTGCTGCTCGGCAAACTCACCCCTGCTCAGGGCTCCGTTGAGTTGGGGGCCCGCGTAGACGCAGGTTATCTTGCCCAGGAAGAGAAGCCGGAGAATCCGCAGGAAAGCGTCCTCGAATTCTTCCGGCAGCATGCCGGGATCGGTGAAGGGGAGGCACGCGGCAAGCTAGCCCGTTTCCTGTTCTACGGTCCGGCGGTTTTCAAGGCGGTGGGCCAGTTATCCGGAGGGGAATGGACGAGGCTGAGGCTGGCTGTACTGATCCATCGAAAGCCGAATCTGCTGCTCTTGGATGAGCCGACCAATCACCTCGACATCGAATCCCGGGAGGCGCTGGAGGATGCACTGCAGGAATTCACGGGCACCATTCTTGTCATCTCCCACGACCGGTATTTCGTCAATCGGATCGGCGAGAAGATATGGGAGCTGGAAAATGGCCGTTTGACTGCCTACCTAGGGAGCTACGATGATTTCCGTGCCAAGAAGGAGCAGCTTGCTTTGGTAAAAGCGGAAGGAACCTCAAAGACAGAGGCAAGCGATTCGGTGAAGCAGCCGGCGCAGCAGCTGTCCGCCGAGGATCGGCGCAGAAAGAAAGCTTCAACGGCTAATTCAATTATAGAGCCGTCTGCTATGGACCGAATGAAGCGGTTGGAGAAGGAAATCGCGGAGCTCGAAACGCGAATCCAGCGTCTGGATGAAGCGATTGAAGGAGAAGCTAATCCGGAGAGCGAGGAGGACTTCGCAACATTGGAGGAACGCTGGAAGGAGCGGGAGTCTTTATCGGCGATGCATGACCGTCTGCTGGCAGAATGGCTTGAGCTCTCGTGATGCTGAAGCATTTTCCCAATTAGAAAAAGTACAAATCATCTGATACAAAATACATGGCTCCAGCAGTCCATTTACGGCATATTTAAATTAAAAATTGGATTGTATGAGCAGGAGATGAGTACAAACGATGAGCATCGATAAATATCAGGAAACGTATATTCAACAAAACTTTGCCGATCGAATCGGCGGTGCTAACTACGGTAAAGACACAGCCATTTATAAATTCGAGAAGATCAAAAGAGCCAAAGCTGCCGCGAAGCTGGAGCATCCCGATACGGAGCTGATCGATATGGGCGTCGGCGAACCGGACGAGATGGCTGACGCCGGGATCGTAGCGAAGCTGGCCGAAGAAGCGGCTAAGCCGGAAAACCGCGGTTACGCCGATAACGGAATTGCCGAGTTCAAGGAAGCCGCTGTCCGCTATTTGAAAAACGTATTCGGTGTGGAAGGGATCGACCCGGCCACGGAGGTGCTGCATTCCATCGGCTCCAAGCCGGCGCTTGCCATGCTGCCGTCATGCTTTATCAATCCCGGTGACTTCACGATTATGACCGTTCCGGGATACCCTGTGCTCGGTACGCATACTAAATATTTGGGCGGCGAAGTATATAATGTAGAGCTGAAGAAGGAGAATGATTTCTTGCCGGACCTCAGCTCCATTCCGGAAGATATCGCACGGCGGGCGAAGCTGCTTTATCTGAATTACCCGAATAATCCGACGGGGGCAAGCGCAACCTATGAATTTTTCGCCGAGGTCGTTGAGTGGGCCCGCAAATACGGCGTTGTCGTGGTGCATGACGCTCCATATGCTGCGCTGACCTTTGATGGCCTGAAGCCGCTCAGCTTCTTGTCGGTGCCGGGGGCGAAGGATGTCGGTGTGGAGCTGCATTCCTTGTCCAAATCCTATAACATGACCGGCTGGCGCATCGGATTTGTTGCCGGTAACCCGCTTGTCGTCAAAGCGTTTGGCGATGTAAAGGACAACAACGACTCCGGCCAGTTCATCGCGATTCAGAAGGCTGCCGCTTACGGCCTGGACAATCCGCAAATTACGGAGAAGATCGCAGAGAAGTATTCCCGCCGTCACGATATGCTGGTGGACATGCTGAACGAGCTTGGCTTTACGGCCGAGAAGCCGAAGGGTTCCTTCTTCCTATATGTTGAAGCCCCTAAAGGCATTAAAGGCGGACGCCGCTTTGAATCCGGCGAAGACTTCTCACAATATTTGATCCGCGAAAAGCTGATCTCGACGGTACCTTGGGATGATGCCGGCCATTTCGTACGGTTTTCCGTAACCTTTATCGCGAACGGGGAAGAGGAAGAACGGCGCGTCATCTCTGAAATCCGCAGAAGGCTCAGCGACGTCGAGTTTGAATTCTGATTGGTAAAATTTTGGGTTTGATTCATGACTTTATTCGACATGATCGTAGTTGACAACTCTTATGGGGTCTGTCATAATGAGATCAATCGAATAGCACCTTTAAATCAGTCCCGTGAGGCTGGCAAGGTAACGTGAACCGAGGTTCATTTTTGTGGAGGCATAGCTCTGTCTGCGGACGGTTGCTGCTGCCTGCCTATCTCTGTGAGATCAACTCCTTGCCCAGCGGGCAAGGAGTTTTTTTGTGTGTATGAATCTGGTTGATTTCAACAGACTGGTTAAGGGCTAATCCAAGAAGTGAATAAGGAGGAAACAAGGATGAGCAGTGAACAGCATGTCATTATGGACGAGACGGCGATCCGCCGTGCGCTGACAAGAATTGCCCATGAAATATTGGAAAAGAACAAGGGGATTGAGGATTGCGTGCTGGTCGGTATCCGTACGCGCGGCGTTTTCCTGGCGCAGCGAATTGCTGAGCGGATGAACGACATTGAAGGCACCCCGATTCCTTGGGGGGAGATCGACGTTACCTCTTACCGGGATGACCGTGACAGCAAAGGAGCGGCTGCCGGCGCAGGCGAAGGGGCCAAGCAAAGTTTGGCGCATCTGGACATTCACGACAAGAAAGTGATTCTGTTTGACGATGTGCTGTACACCGGACGGACGATCCGGGCAGCGATGGACGCCTTGATGGATTGCGGCCGTCCGAGAATGATCCAGCTGGCGGTGCTGGCAGACCGCGGTCATCGCGAGCTGCCGATTAGACCGGATTATATCGGGAAGAATGTTCCGACCTCCAAGCAGGAGGAAATTACGGTGTCGCTGAGCGAAATCGACGGCAAGGACGAAGTGACCATCAGCCACAGAGAGGAACGATAATATGACGACAACGGCCATTTCTTTGAAAGAACGCAGCCTGCTGGGATTAAAGGATATCAGCCGGGATGAGATCGCATCGATCCTGGACCGTGCAGCTTACTGGGAAGCGCAAACGGACAAAGTGATTCCGGTTCTCCAATCGAAATTTGCAGTGAACATGTTCTTCGAAAACAGCACGAGAACGAGATTTTCCTTCGAAATGGCCGAGAAGCGTCTTGGGGCCGAGGTGATGAACTTCGCGTCGGCCGCTTCGAGCGTCGAGAAGGGAGAATCCATCTACGATACGGTACGCACGCTGGAGTCGATGGGTGTCGACGCGGGGGTGATCCGGCTGAAGCCAGCAGGCGTTCTGCAGGAGCTGGCCGAGCGGGTATCGATCCCGCTCGTCAATGCCGGCGACGGAAACAATGAGCATCCGACGCAGGCTCTGCTGGATCTGTATACGATGCGAAAGTGCTTCGGCGATCTGAGAGGGCTGACCGTATCGATCATCGGCGACATCAAGCACAGCCGGGTGGCCCGCTCCGACCTATGGGCCCTGCAAAAATTCGGCGCGAGCGTACAGTTCTGCGCACCCGAGTCGATGCAGGCTCCGGAGCTTGCGCAATATGCGCCTTACGTTTCGATGGAAACGGCGCTGAAGGCCGACGTGGTCATGATGCTGCGGGTTCAGCTGGAGCGTCACAATGAAGGGCTGTTCAAGTCGAGCAGCGAATACCGGGAGCAATACGGGCTGACGGAAGAGCGGGCCGCGCAGCTGGCCGGCCATACCATTATCATGCACCCGGCACCGGTCAACCGGAATGTGGAGATCGACGATGCGGTGGTGGAAAGCCCGAGATCGATGATTTTCAAGCAGATGTCCAACGGGGTTCCGATCCGGATGGCGGTTATGGAACGGGCGATGAAAGGGTAATTGAAGCGGCATAAAACGGTAAGAAATGAAATCGGGATTAATAAATATACACAAATATGAATTTTTATTATACAATATACAAAGAAGCGAATCGAAGCTTCGCTTTCGGAGGGGAATCTTAAGATGCAGATGCAAGTCATTAAAAATGCAAATGTGATCAATGAGCAGGGGCAGCTGGAACTTAAACATATCGTAATTGCAGGCGGGTTGATTGAAGCGGTGGTCAGTGAACTGGCGGATCTGCCGCAAGATTCCCGCGCACAAATCATCGATGCGGAGGGCAAGCTGGTCACGCCGGGATTCATCGATATGCATGTGCACTTAAGAGAGCCGGGCTATGAGCATAAGGAAACGATCGAAACCGGCAGCCGCTCGGCGGTTAAGGGCGGATTCACGACGATCGCCTGCATGCCTAATACAAGACCGGTAACCGATACGCCGGAGACGGTGAAGCTGATCCTCGATAAAGCGCGCGAAGCGAATCTGGCGAAGGTGCTGCCATACGCGGCCATCACGAAGAACGAGCTTGGACGCGAGCTGACGGATTTCGAAGCCTTGAAGGAAGCCGGGGCCATCGGATTTACGGATGACGGCGTCGGCGTTCAGAATGCGCAAATGATGAAGGATGCGATGAGAAAGGCCAAGGCGCTCGGCATGCCGGTCATCGCCCACTGCGAGGATGACTCGCTGGTGAAAGGCGCTTGCGTAACCGAAGGGAAGTTCGCTGAGCGCCACGGGTTGAAGGGAATCCCGAACGAATCGGAGGCGATTCACGTCGGGCGCGACATTTTGCTGACGGAAGCTACGGGCGTGCACTACCATGTGTGCCACGTGAGCACGGAGCAATCGGTCAGATTGATCCGCCAGGCGAAAGCGATCGGCATTTCGGTAACGGCCGAGGTCTGCCCGCACCATCTGGTGCTCTCGGATGAAGATATTCCGGACCTTGACGCGAACTGGAAAATGAATCCCCCGCTGCGCTCGCCGCGCGATGTAGAGGCTTGCATCGAAGGGCTTCTGGATGGAACGCTGGACATGATCGTAACCGATCATGCGCCGCACAGCGCCGAGGAGAAAGCGAAGGGGATGGAGCTGGCACCGTTCGGCATCGTCGGATTCGAAACAGCCTTCCCGCTGCTCTACACGAAGTTCGTCGCCACGGGGAAATGGGATCTGTCGCTCCTGGTACGCCGGATGACCAGCGACCCGGCTCGCGTGTTCGGACTGGACAGCGGCGTGCTGAAAGCCGGCGCCGCTGCGGACCTGACCATGATCGATCTGAATGCGGAGAAGGAAGTGAACCCTGAAACGTTTGCGACGAAAGGCCGCAACACCCCGTTTACCGGATGGAAGCTGAAGGGCTGGCCGGTTATGACTTGGGTCGACGGCGAAGTGAAGTGGTCCGAAAGAGGCGGGTTTTAGTAACACTTAGGCAATTGACCTATAAAATATATTACACATAGATGACAGGAGTGATCGGGATGCAGGCAAGATTGTTACTGGAGGATGGAACGCTGTTCGTCGGGAAGTCCTTCGGCGCGGATGCTGAGATGACCGGAGAGGTCGTATTCAATACAGGAATTACAGGATATCAGGAGGTGCTGAGCGATCCTTCGTACTGCGGACAGATCGTTACGATGACGTACCCACTGATCGGAAACTACGGCATAACGCGGGATGACTTTGAATCCATTCGGCCGTTCGTGCACGGATTCGTCGTTCGCCGACATGAGCCTGTTCCCAGCAACTGGCGCGCAGAGTACAGCGTCGATAATCTGCTGAAGGAATACGGCATCCCAGGGATCAGCGATATCGACACCCGGATGCTGACCCGGATTATCCGCCACCACGGTACGATGAAAGGGATTCTGACCACGTCCAGCAAATCGGTGGAAGAGCTGAAGGAAATGCTCGGACTCACCACGATCGATGAACTGCGGAATCAGGTAGCCAGAACATCCACGCCGCAAATGTTCTCGAGCCCGGGCTCCAAGGAGCGGATCGTCCTGGTCGACTTTGGGGCAAAAAGCGGGATCCTGCGCGAGCTGACCTCCCGCGGCTGCGATGTGATCGTGGTCCCTCATGATACGACCGCCGAGGAGATCCGCAGACTGCATCCGGACGGAATTCAGCTGTCCAACGGTCCTGGGGACCCGAAAGACGTTCCTTATGCCGTGAACATGGTGAAGGAGCTGCTCGGCGAATATCCGATCTTCGGCATCTGCTTGGGTCATCAGCTGTTCGCGCTGGCAGCCGGCGCCGATACCGAGAAGCTGAAGTTCGGGCATCGCGGCGGCAACCACCCGGTAAAAGATCTCGCCAGCGGCCGCTGCTACATCACATCGCAGAACCATGGCTACACGGTGAATGAAGAATCCGTCAAGAGCACGGAGCTCGAAGTGACTCACATCAACAATAACGACAAGACGATTGAAGGCTTGAAGCATAAGAAATTCCCGGCTTTCTCCGTACAATATCACCCGGAAGCTGCACCTGGACCGCACGACAGCAGCTACTTATTCGATCAGTTTCTTGAGATGATTCGAGAGCACAAGCAGAACGAAGTCCGGAAACCGCGCCAGGCGGTTCTGGCCGCAGCCGTGAAAGGAGCTCGCTAATATGCCAAAAAATGAATCCTTGAAAAAAATACTCGTCATCGGCTCCGGTCCGATCGTAATCGGTCAGGCCGCAGAATTCGACTATGCCGGCACACAAGCTTGCCAGGCGTTAAAGGAAGAGGGCATCGAGGTTGTGCTGATTAACAGCAACCCGGCCACGATCATGACGGATACCAACATGGCGGATAAAGTATACATCGAGCCGATCACGCTGGATTTTGTAACCCAAATCATCCGCCAGGAGCGTCCGGACGGCCTGCTGCCAACGCTGGGCGGCCAGACCGGCCTTAACATGGCGGTGGAGCTTGCACGCGCCGGTATTTTGGAACAGGAGAACGTGAAGCTGCTTGGAACGCAGCTGGAATCGATCGAGAAAGCGGAGGACCGCGACCTGTTCCGCGAGCTGATGCGCGAGCTGGAGCAGCCGGTGCCGGAAAGCACGATCGTCACGACGCTTGAAGAAGCGCTGGCATTTGCCGACGAGATCGGATACCCGGTCATCGTACGTCCGGCTTATACGCTGGGCGGCACGGGCGGCGGGATCTGCGCGAATGAGGAGGAGCTGCGGGAAACGGTGAGCTCCGGTCTTCGCTACAGCCCGATCAGCCAGTGCCTGATCGAGAAGAGCATTGCCGGCATGAAGGAAGTGGAGTATGAGGTTATGCGCGATGCGAACGATAACTGCATCGTCGTCTGCAACATGGAGAACTTCGACCCGGTCGGCGTTCATACGGGAGACAGCATCGTAGTTGCGCCGAGCCAGACGCTGTCAGACCGCGAGTATCAAATGCTCAGATCCGCTTCGCTTAAAATCATCCGCGCCTTGAACATTGAAGGCGGATGTAACGTACAGTTCGCGCTTGACCCGAACAGCTACCAATACTATGTCATCGAGGTTAATCCGCGGGTCAGCCGCTCCTCGGCGCTGGCTTCGAAAGCGACGGGCTATCCGATCGCGAAGATGGCGGCCAAAATTGCCATGGGTTATACGCTGGATGAGATCGTCAATCCGGTAACAGGACAAACCTATGCCTGCTTCGAGCCGACGCTTGACTACATCGTCAGCAAAATTCCGCGCTGGCCTTTCGATAAATTCACGCAAGCGAACCGGAAGCTTGGAACGCAGATGAAAGCAACGGGTGAGGTCATGGCGATCGGCCGTACCTTCGAGGAGTCGATTCATAAAGCGGTCCGCTCGCTTGAGATCGGCGTTCACCGCCTCTACCTGAAGGGTGCGGACGAGCTGAGCGACGATGTCCTGAAGCAGCGCCTCGTCAAGGCCGATGATGAACGTATATTCCTGATCGCGGAAGCGTTCCGCCGCGGCTACGGGCTGCAGGAAATTCAGGATCTGACCCATGTCGACTGGTGGTTCCTGGACAAAATCGAGCGCTTGATCAAATACGAAGACCATATCCG
Source organism: Paenibacillus sp. FSL M8-0142 (assembly GCF_038597315.1). Lineage (NCBI taxonomy): Bacteria > Bacillati > Bacillota > Bacilli > Caryophanales > Paenibacillaceae > Paenibacillus > Paenibacillus sp. FSL M8-0142. The sequence goes on along the minus strand of NZ_CP152008.1, from coordinate 4,485,094 downwards.
CCAGGAGGCTGCGCTGACCTACGAAACCTTGTTTGAAGCGAAGCGTCTCGGCTTCACGGACCGCGCGATTGCAGAGCTTCGCGCCGAAGGCAAGGCGAGCACGCATACGACCGAGGAATCGATCCGCTTCCTGCGCCGTGAGCACGGACTGCGTCCGGTATACAAGATGGTTGACACCTGCGCAGCCGAGTTCGAAGCATCGACACCTTACTATTACTCGACGTACGAGACGGAGAACGAAGTGATCGAATCCTCCAAAGAGAAGGTAGTCGTTTTGGGCTCCGGCCCGATCCGTATCGGTCAAGGCATCGAGTTTGACTACTCCACGGTGCACGCCGTATGGGCGATCCAAAAGGCCGGTTACGAAGCCGTCATTATCAACAACAACCCGGAAACGGTATCCACGGACTTCAACACGTCCGACCGTCTCTACTTCGAGCCGCTCTTCTTCGAGGATGTCATGAATGTCATCGAGCAGGAGAAGCCGGTCGGCGTTATCGTGCAGTTCGGCGGACAAACGGCGATCAACCTGGCTGCTCCGCTCGCGAAAGCCGGCGTCAAAATTCTCGGCACAAGCCTCGAGAGCATCGATGAGGCCGAGGACCGCAAGAAATTCGAGGCGCTGCTGTCCAGACTGAACATTGCCCAGCCGAAAGGCAGCACGGTAACGTCGGTGGATGAAGCTGTAGGAACTGCCCAATCCCTTGGATATCCGGTTCTTGTTCGACCATCGTATGTACTAGGCGGACGCGCGATGGAGATCGTTTACTCCGACAGCGAGCTGCTGAGCTACATGGAGCAGGCCGTGAAGATCAATCCGGAGCATCCGGTTCTGATCGACCGCTACATGCTCGGCAAGGAAGTCGAAGTGGACGCGATCTGCGACGGCGACACGGTACTGATTCCGGGAATCATGGAGCATGTGGAGCGCGCAGGCGTTCACTCCGGCGACTCGATCGCGGTTTACCCGCCGCAATATTTGACGCAGGAACTGAAGGATAAGATTGCGGAAATTACGATCAAGATCGCGAAAGAATTGAATACCCGCGGATTGGTAAACATCCAGTTCGTTATCTATAAAAACGATGTGTACGTCATCGAAGTGAATCCGCGCTCTTCAAGAACGGTGCCTTTCCTGAGCAAGGTAACCGGCATCCCGATGGCTAACCTTGCAACCCAGGCTATCTTGGGCGGCAAGCTGAAGGATCTCGGCTACGAGGAAGGCATGTGGCCGGAGAGCGAGCATGTATCCGTTAAGGTACCGGTCTTCTCCTTCGCGAAGCTGCGCCGGGTTGAGCCTACGCTCGGTCCGGAAATGAAGTCGACCGGCGAGGTGATGGGCCGGGACGTGAAGTATGCCAAAGCGCTGTACAAGGGCTTGATCGGAGCCGGAATGAAGATTCCGTCCACCGGCGCGATCATCGCAACGATTGCAGACAAGGACAAAGCCGAAGCGGTAGATCTTCTGAAGGGCTTCCATAAGCTAGGTTACAAGATTGTGGCTACCGGAGGCACGGCAGCCGCACTGAAGGAAGCCGGACTTGATGTGACGACCATCAATAAGCTGTCCGAAGGCAATCCGAATATCCTTGACATGATCCGGACGGGCGAAGCGAACTTCGTCTTCAACACCCTGACAAAGGGCAAGACGCCGGAACGTGACGGATTCCGGATCCGTCGGGAAGCCGTTGAGAACGGTGTAGTATGCATGACCTCGCTCGATACGGTTCGCGAGCTTCTGACGATGCTGGAGACGATCAACTTCTCCTCTGAAGCGATGCCGGTCTAAAGTCGGGAGGAGGAACTAGATGAACGCCAGCTATCAAGAAATGGCGGGCCGCCTGATGGTGGCCCTGGATTTTCCGGATGCCGCCCGCGCAAAGGAACTGGTGCGCCGGTTGGAGGGAGTTCCATGTTACATGAAGGTCGGCATGCAGCTCTTCTACGCTGCAGGTCCGGACTTCATAAGAGAGCTGAAGGCAGCAGGATACTCCGTGTTCCTGGATGTCAAGATGCATGATATTCCGAACACCGTTAAAGGCGGCTCGCACAGCGTTACCCGGCTTGGCGTGGATATGTTTAACGTCCATGCCGGCGGCGGGCTGGCGATGATGCAGGCGGCAATAGCCGGGGCGGAAGCCGCAGTGGCGGACACCCCGGGCCTTGCCATGCCTACGATCATCGCGGTAACGCAATTAACGAGCACGAGCCGGCAGGTGATGAACGAAGAGATCGGTATCGCAGGTCCGGTGGAAGACACCGTCGTCCGATACGCAGAGCTTGCCCGCCAAGCCGGACTTCACGGCGTTGTCGCTTCTTCGCTCGAAGTAGAGGCCATAGCCGCTGCCTGCGGGAAGGCGTTTAAGACCGTGATCCCGGGCATCCGGCCGGCAGGCTCGGATGTGGGCGATCAGAAGCGGGTGCTGACACCGGGAGAGGCGATCCGCAAGGGCAGCCACTATCTGGTTGTCGGCCGTCCGATTACGGCTGCTTCGGATCCGCGGCAAGCCGCCGAACAAATTATAGAGGAGATGATTCAAGCATGAGCACACTCGCGAATATTCCACAACAGATCGCATCCTATTTGCTGAAGATCGAGGCGGTATCGCTTCGTCCGCATCAGCCGTTCACATGGACATCGGGCATCAAATCCCCGATCTACTGCGACAACCGGCTGACGATGTCCTATCCAGAGATTCGCGAAACCATTGCTGAGTCATTCGCGGCGGTCATCCGGGAGCAGTATCCGGAGGCGGAAGCGATCGCGGGAACCGCAACGGCAGGCATTCCTCACGCTGCATGGGTATCCCAGAAGCTGAATCTCCCCATGTCCTATATTCGCGACAAAGCGAAAGGCCATGGCAAGGGGAATCTGATCGAAGGCCTGATCAAGCCCGGCCAAAAGATCGTTGTCATCGAAGACCTCATCTCCACCGGCGGCAGCTCGCTGAAAGCTGCGCAAGCGGTGAAAGATGCAGGCGCACAGCCGCTGGCTGTACTGGCTATCTTCAGCTATCAGCTGGATAAAGCGGTACAAGCCTTCGCCGAGGCAGACATTCCGATGCAGAGCTTATCGAACTACACGGCGCTGATCGATGTAGCGCTTAGCGAGAATCGGATTCAAAAGGAAGATGTGGAGCTGCTCAAGTCTTGGAGAGCGAATCCGTCGTCCTTCGGAGTATAAATGCAATCGTTAATGCCTTCAGGGGCTGTTCCGGGTCAGTAGACTTGGGGGCAGCCTTTTCTTTTGCTTTCACGATATTGAGCTCCTCTGTTTCAACGTTGATCTACCCTAGTTGGAGTATTTTATAGCTAGCAAAAAATAGACTATCCTATTTAAAGAAGTATAAAATAATTGTAATCACTCGATGATTATTCGAAATAATTGTACTATAATTGAGTTATAAGTACATTTTTGGAGTTGGATATGGGGGGTGGGGAGTCTGAACCTGTACGTTAAGGAAAGCGGCAACCAAGACGCTTCGCGGATGATGGTGTTCTTACATGGGGGCGGCGTAAGCGGGTGGATGTGGAACAAGCAGGTATCTTTTTTAAGGACAGCTGGTGCTTGGTCCCTGATTTGCCCGGCCATGGCCGGAGCACGGGAGATCATGTCTCTTTTTCCATAAAAGAAACCGCGGAACAGATCTGTGATCTCATTTCGGCAAAGGCGGACGGCAGAGAGGTTGTTGTTGTCGGCTTTTCATTAGGTGCGCAGATCCTTGTGGATATGCTGTGCCAGAACCCTGAGCTTATCCATTATGCCGTCGTAAACAGCGCATTGCTGCGTCCGATGCCGGCAGCCCTTCGGATGATCGTACCGTCCGTCCGGCTCAGTTTCCCGTTGATGAGAAGAAGATGGTTTTCCAAGCTGCAGGCCGGTACGCTGTACGTTGGCGAGGATGATTTCGAGCAGTACTACGCCGAATCGCTTCAGATGAACCAGAAGCTGCTCGTTTCCGTGCTGACGGAGAATATGTCCTATTCGCTCTCGCCGAAGATCGCAGAGTCGAATGCGAGGCTGCTGGTTACCGTCGGTGAGAAGGAGCGGGGCATCATGAGAAAATCGGCGGAGGATCTGGCAGGGCACTTCGACCGTGCTGTCGGCGTCGTGTTTCCCGGCATCGGGCACGGCATACCGCTCGCCAATCCCGAGCTGTTTAACCATGTCGTTGACGGCTGGCTCGGCACGGGGGCCGTCTCTTCAGATGTAGACTCCATCCGGGCGAATCCGCGATAAGCACAGTCAGATGATATCTGGGTACCTAGAGGTTACTGAAGGCGTTTAATACAGGGAGTATTTTAAAGCGCATTACGAAAGAGGAGGGCAAGCAGCTTTATGAAGGCGAAGAAAGAAGCTGTGCTTGAAGCGGGGAAGCGGTTATTTTTAGAGCAGGGGATCTTGCAGACGAGCATGGAGCAAATTGCCGAAGCCGTTCCGGTGTCCAAAATGACCCTCTATAACTATTACCACAGCAAAGAGGGGCTTCTGGATCAAGTCGTAGACCGGCTGATTGAGGAGATGATGACATTATACCGCGGCGTGATGGACCAGGCGGAGAATCCACTAGAGGCGTTGACAAGCTTGTATCAGGATCAGGAGGCATTCCGGAAGATTGCCTCGCAGAAGTTTGTCACCGACCTGGCCAAGTTTCCGGATCAAATGGAGAAGTTGAGGGAGTTCAATGACAAGCATGTTGTGCCGGAGTTTGAAATGCTGATCTTTAAAGGCCAGCAGCTGGGACAGATCCGGAAGGATATCTCGCCGCAGGTGCTTGTTGCTTTTCTGGCCTTCATTAAGGAGTTCTCCGCCCGTACGGAGTGGTACGCCGGTCTGGGCAGCTTGAACGCGATCAGCGAGCAGCTGATGACGATTCTGTATTACGGAATCATTCAGAGAGACGGGCCGCAAGAACATTGAACGAGCAAAGAACATTCAGGAAAGGTACTCTTCACGGGATGTTGTTTCGCGGCGTCTCGCGCTGGGCTCGTTAATCGACCGAGTGAAATGCTAGTTTCCTTGGAGGATTATCAGAGATGACGAAAATACGTGCAGTGCCTGAAATATTAAGCCGGCAAGGAGCGGAGACGGAAAGAAGGATACCGTGACCGAAGGCTTGAAGAGGGGGGCGGAGAAGATCGGTTCAACGATGGCCGGCTGGTTCAAATAACTATGGGGAGTGGATGAGGAGATGAACATTTCAGAGGAGGAACGGTTTCATTTTCGGCTCATTCCGGCAGAGCAGATCCGTGGAGGCATCGTATGCTTTCTGTTCATTCTGCTTATTCCGGCTCTCGTAACGCTGGCGTCGCCGATAATGTCGCCTTACTTCTATGCGGCTTGTGCGATCTGGGCTGTGATGCTTATATGGGGAATCGGGCTCGGGAGCAATCCTTACAGATCGGAGGTCGCGTTTGTGCTTTTCATGGGCGTATTCGGCCTGGCGCTGGCGTTTACCTGTCAAATTGCTGTTCTTAAAATGATGTACGATCTGGCCGGATTGACCGGCATCGGTTATGGCGCAAGTTCGCTTGGCGGTATGGTGCTGCTGTTCGGCGTGTTCTATACGCTGCACTTCAGGGCTCTACAGAAAGGTGCTTACCAATCGATGGAACGAAAGGGCGGAGTCGGCAAGGCGGGGAGAGTGGCTCTGCTGTGTGCGGGCATCGGCTATGCGGCTTACTATATCGCAGTCGCTGTCATCGGGGATATCGGCAGCTTTGTGATGGGGATGGCCGGCTTCACGGTGCTGCTGGTCCTTGGCATCTATATGGCGGTCGTCTTTATTCACCGCTATCTCTTTATCCGGCAGCATATGGATAAGCTGAAAGCCCACTACCCCGTTCTGGGAATGCCGAAAGAGCAGCGCGCGGCGGCGCATTTGACGAAGATGAACGGTGGGAGCGGTCAGCAGCCGGCTCAGCGTACACGCAAAATAAGGAGGGGATCGAGATGAAGGAGCAATCCCTGCTTCCGAACGGCTCTATCGTCATTTGAAGGAAGGCGAAGGCGGAGCCGATGAATTTGATAGCGATGATGCGTCCATGGAACAGGAGCTGATAAGCATAGAAGCCTGGTTAGCCGAGGCTGACGGTCAGCGATAGCGTAAACTAATGGAAAAGTCCTGAATTGCAGCCGTCATCCAATAATCGCGCCGTAAGGCATGTGCAGCGGTTAATGTGATGATGGTTTTTGTCCGTGCACTCGCTTTTGGCGATACAGCGGTTTTTTACAGGACAACTGGACATAATATACTTTGTCTAGATGATCTTGGGAAAAGGAGCAAGCGTAGATGAACTGGGTATATTATGGAAAGCTCTATACGAGCAAATTTCAAGCCGGCTGCTTTGCCAAACGGCTGGAGCAGGATGCATGGCTGTTCGGCTATAATGATCCCCGTATCGTTGAAGTGTATCGATCCAAAAAAGGCCGCTATGGGGTCCGCTTCCTCCCTTGATGAAAATTCAACCAAAAGATACTTGACGAGCGCCAGTGAAATAGTGTATATTTATTCTTGTCGCTGTTTATGACAGCATTGTCGCGGGGTGGAGCAGTCCGGTAGCTCGTCGGGCTCATAACCCGAAGGCCGCAGGTTCAAATCCTGCCCCCGCAACCAATTTATATCATTCGATGTATGACGTCCTTATGAATACGTGTACATGATTACTCAGGGCCCTTAGCTCAGTTGGTTAGAGCGGTCGGCTCATAACCGATTGGTCACAGGTTCGAGTCCTGTAGGGCCCACTCACACAAAACCCTTGCGCAGCAAGGGTTTTTTTCTATTTTCAGAGATAACCTTCGTGGACTGACAATTTAGGCTTCGCAGGATGTAAGTAAGGAGGCGAATGGATGGAACGATTGGAGACGACGACATCCTTTATGAAGCAAGGACTTTATTCTGCATATGACGGGTTAGCCTCTATTTAAACAAACAACCATTATCCCGTAAGCCAAAATACCGCATCCCACGATAAGATACAGCCAGCCGATCCTTCTAATCATTAGGATATATTCCGGGTCTGGCGACGTGTCCCCCTGCTTCAGCTTCCATGCTTTATACCTCGTGCTCCAGGCGGGGCGCCATATTCCCAACCAACCGCGAGCGATAAAAAAGATGGCAAACAGAATCATCGCGATAACAGACATGGTTCACCTCTCTATATAAAATGCAGCCTTAGCCTACATAACGGCAATACAAAACCCAAGCGCATTTCTTATCTGAAATTATACCATGATCTGGAAGTCCTGCGGAGCTTTCGTGACAAACGGGTCGTCTATGAATCGAAATCCTGCCGCCCGATGCAACGGTTGATCCCAATGCTGCGTATAAACCATAAAGAAGCCTGAGGGAGGAGACTTTGATGGGCAATGAGTTTTATGTAGGCTGGGGCACGCTCGCCTTGATCAACGCCGGGCTGGCCCAAGGGAAAAATCGAAGCGGCCTGAACTGGTTTCTTTTATCCTTATTCCTGGGACCTGTCGCAACTTTTCTTATTGTTATCATGGGTAAGGAATAACGGGTGTTTCATCCGCTCGCCGATACCCCCAAAAATTTGAAATTGTGGACAGCTTACGTTACATTTTAAAAGGGAAAATGGAAAATCATACAATGAACGGGACGGGGGATCAAGCGTGTCAGAATGGCTGCTTAATCAATCGTGGGGGCTGCCGGTGTTGGCGGCTTTCCTGGCGGTTGTGCTGGTGTTCGAGATAAGGAAGGCCATCAAGGCCTTTAAGGAGAAGAAACGATTTGAGCTCGGGATGGCGGTAGTGTTTGCGGTAGTCGCAGGCTTGGCCTTATTTGTTTTATTTTATTTTTAGGTTGTTCGGTTGTCCGATCAAGATCATATCGTTGCAAAAAAAACAAGCTGCCTGAGGATTTGTCCTCGGCAGCTTGCTTAGGTTTGATGTTATTTCGCTTCGGGTACCCCAAAGCTCCCGACAGGAAGCCTAGCCTGGGTCATCCGCGTTCCTGAACTGCGGTTTCTGTCGCCGTCCAGGCTCTTCCGGCTCTCATAGCAAGAATGAAGCATAGGATCAGGACAATCGATGCCGAAATATACGGATAATTGATATCAAGGTCGAATAAATAACCTGCGACCAGAGGCCCTGCAATATTGCCGAGACTGGTGTAGGCCGAGTTCAGACCGGCCACATAGCCTTGCTGGTCGCCGGCCAGCTTCGACATCTGCGTTCCGATGGCCGGACGCAAAATATCGATGGACAGGAATACAAGGAACGTCACCAGGAAAATGAGCCAGTACTTGTGCACAAACAGCGTGAGCAGGATGCAGATGCCGGCTGTAATCAGACTGATCGTAATAACTCTCTTCTCGCCGAACCGGTTCAGAATCCAGCCGAAGATGGTCGCCTGGACAACAGCCCCTGAGATCGATCCGAATGTAATGATCATGGCGATATCCGTCGGCGTGAAGCCGAACTTATGGTCGACGAACAATCCGAATACCGTTTCGTAGTTGGCAAGACCAAAAGACAGTACGAATACGATGATAAGACTCAGGAAATACGGCTCCCGGTAGGAACGCGCCAACTGGACCGCAAGGCTAGGCTGCTTTTGCCCAGGCGAGGCTTGTACCTGCTTCTGAGCGGCCGATTCCGGCAGCATCAGCAACGTGATCAAGGCGGCAACCGCGCCTGCAACGGCAGCGGCATAGAATGGCACGCGAATGCCGAATTCGGCGATAAAGCCGCCGATGCCGGGACCGATGATGAATCCGGTCGTAATGGCAGCGTTGATGAAGCCCATGCCTTTAGCCCGTTCTTCTTTCGATGTAACATCGGCCGTATAAGCCATAACGGCAGGCATAATCAGCGCTGCGCCAATCCCCCCCAGCATTCTCGAAGCAAACAGCAATACAGGCGAATTTGCGACCCCGAACAGCCATTCCGAAAGGGCGAACACGAGCATTCCGGCAATAATGATTCTTTTGCGGCCCATATTGTCGGACAGCCTTCCGGCGAGCGGAGAGAACAGCAGCTGTGTGAGTGAGAAGGCGGCAACGAGCATGCCTACCGTGCCTCCGCTGATATGCAGCTCCGACATGTAGGTCGGCATGATAGGGATGACAAGCCCGATGCCGGTAAAAACAAGAAAGATATTAAACATGAGGAGCAGAATGGCTCCATTATGACGTAGTAACAATGACATGATGACATTTCCTCCAAAAGTTGAAAATTCCAGTGTGCATAAAATGGTTCCTTTTTATATACTGACTGTTCGGTTTGTATGAATGTGTAACCGGGTGCCTGAAATAAACCGACTGTGCTTGTAAGAGACAAGGGAAGCAGCCCGCCTGTTTGACGATCGCCACAGCGGCAGAGCTATTTCTTGGAAATTCCGTGCAGAAATACATGCATGGCCGAGTGATATACCGGAAGCGCGTCGGACAGCTTGGTGATGCGGGTTAACTGGCACAAGCCGGCGAGCAGGCTTTCGAAAATGATGGACAGATGCTCGACATTATGTTTCTCGAACTCGCCCGACTCAATTCCCTGCAGCAGCAATTGTTGATTGAATTCCAGCCGCTTATTGAAAATATCGGAAATCTTCTGTTCAACGTCTTCGGTCGCAGCTTCATTATTCGTTATAAATTCATCGAGCGCCTTGGTGAAGGGATGGTTAAGGTCATCCTTCACCAGCTGCTCCGCCATGCGGAACAGTTTATCCATGGTGGTCGTGTACTGCTCTTCCGTGCTCATCCATTTCTGAAACCATTCCAAGTCCCATTCCTCTATAAGATGAAGAAAGAGGCCTTCCTTGCTCTTGAAATGATAATAGATATTTCCTTTGCTGCTTCCGGTCGCGTCAACAATATCCTCGATGGACGTGGATTTATATCCTTTTTGCATAAACAGGGCTTTTGCGGCTTCCGCAATCCGTCGCTTGGTATCTTCGCTTTGCTGCTGCTTTTTGTTCATTGGCGCCTCCCTGTATGAATTCAACGATTATTTTATTATACTGAACGTTCGTTCTGTATCTTATCACGAGGTACGGGGACATTCAAGAGAAAAGTGTACGGCCAGCGTCCCGAATGTAAAAAACCGCCATCATGGATGGCAGCGTCACGGATTGCGGCATATCGTCCTTGGACTTAATGGTTTACCTCAATATGCTTATGCGATTTTTCGTGGTAGGACAACAGTTCGGTTACAGTAACAAACGAAAAGCCCCGTTCCTTAAGCTCCGGCAGAATCTTTTTGAGCGCTTCGACCGTCTGGTCGCTGCCCGGTACGAAATCATGCATGAGTACGATGTCGCCGTTGCGGGCGTTCTTCAAGACTGTCCGCACGATGGCATTCGCGCCAGGTTTGCGCCAATCCAGCGTATCCTGATGCCAGGACCACAGGACGGTAAGCATTCCGACCTCCTTGCTCGCGCTGACGATTGCATCGTTATATCGTCCTCCGGGCGGGCGAAACAAGACAGAGCGGATCCCCGTCGCTTGATAAATGGCATCCTGTGTCTTGGTCAATTCCTTCCTCAAGGCATCTGCCCCAATATTATAGAACGGAGGATGGGAGTAGGAATGGTTGCCGATCTCATGACCTTCATCCAGCGCACGGGCAACGATTTCGGGATGCTTCTCGACGCGGCTGCCCACCACGAAAAATGTCGCTCTGGCATCGTACTGCTTGAGCAGGTTGAGAATTTGTTCCGTATGCTCCTTATCAGGGCCGTCGTCAAAGGTAAGGGCGATTACTTTATTGCTGGTCGGCACCTCCCATACAATATCGCCGCGCTCCTCGTAGTAATCCCTCTTCTTGGCCGAGGAAGGCATTTGATTGGCATCGGCATGACCGTGAATAACGCCGAATGCTGCGATCAAGGTTAGAAGTAAAGCAATGGCTTGTCTGTTCATGATGTCCCGTTTCCTTTTCTATGCATGTATTCTTGGCATCTGGCAGCGGGCTGCAATTCCTCCTTATCCTTTGGAGAATCTGCTCAAAATATTCCGGCACCCGTCATAACCCGGCGGCAAAAAATCCCGAATGGTGCTCGCCCTATCCGGTGCTTCAGCATATGGTAATAGGAGAGAAGGAGTGATGACCGATGCAATCCAGAAGCGTTTCGCATGCGCGAGGAATCGATGTAAGCCGGTGGCAGGGAAGCATTGATTGGAAGCAGGTTCGGGAAGCTGGGATATCATTTGTTTTCATCAAGGCCTCTCAAGGGAGCTCGCTGGAGGACCCGAAATTTGCAGAAAATGTGCAGGGAGCTAAGGCCGCGGGCTTGCTGGTCGGTGCCTATCATTTTCTAGGGGCGGCGAGCGCTGCGGCGGCAAGGCAGGAGGCGAAGCATTTTGTGGAAACGATGAAAAAAGCAGGCCCGCTAGCCTGGTTCGATCTCCCGCCGGTGCTTGATTATGAGAATAATCCGGCAGGGATCAGCCGCGCAGCCATCAATCAAGCTGCCGCTGCCTTCCTTGAAGAAGTGGAACGATTGACAGGAAGGCAGCCCATTCTATATACCGGCAACGCGTTTGCGGCCAATTTCGATGAGTCTTTGGGCAGGTATGACCTGTGGATTGCAAGGTACAGTGAAACCCGAGTCCCGGATGACCGTCCCGCTTGGAACAAGTGGACCTTCTGGCAATACACCGATTCCGGACGGATTAACGGCATAACGGGAAAGGTCGACCTCAATGTTTATGCCGGCACCTTGTCAGATCTGAAAGCGTACGCCTCCCAGGGGAACACTGGAAATGGCGCGGCAGGCTCGTTTGGAGGGATTCGTGAAGTCAGTCCTTGGGCTGAAGCGAGCTGGCGGGAAGCGGTGGAGAACGGCTTTTTCGACGATGCCCGTCCCGGTGACCCGATGACGCGTGAAGAGGCAGCCGTTCTGGTGAACCGGCTGCTGCGCGAGCTGCGGCAGCGGATTGAGGCACAGGAGAGACGCATCGAGTCGCTTAAACGGGGAACAGACATATTATAAGGAAAACATCGTTGAAAAGCAGGTGATGCGTAAAATAATAGAGTTCATATATTGACATCATATGGTTAGGCATGGTATTATCATTTTTGTCGCTGAGACGAAAAACTCGCACGAATAATGTATGAAACTTCCGTTGTTCGGCATGAATCCCATGCGGTGATTCGGCATTAAGCGAAGTTAAATCGCTTGACAGCGCAGCAATATTTGCCGGGGTGGCGGAATTGGCAGACGCACAGGACTTAAAATCCTGCGGTAGGTGACTACCGTACGGGTTCGACCCCCGTCCTCGGCATTATGACTCAACGCCCGAGTATTTATGAGAATAAGTCGGCCCCCTGCAGGGTGCCGGCTTATTTTTTAAGATACCCATACACATATTTCGAAGTCCAGCCCAGGGATGTAGGGAGAGTAGGAGCATGCGGTTGTTTAATAATGATTGGGACCTGATCCTGCAGGAAGAGACGGACAAGCCGTATTTCAAAGAACTGCTTGAACGGATCGACGAGGAGTATCGGCTGCATACGGTCTATCCGCCGAGGGATGAAATTTTTCGTGCTCTTCAGGAGACGCCATATCAGTCCACCAAAGTGGTCATTCTCGGACAAGATCCATATCACGGACGGGGACAGGCGCAAGGACTTAGCTTTTCGGTCCGGCCAGGAGTTACAATCCCCCCATCACTGCGCAACATTTACAAAGAGCTGGCAGCCGATCTGGATGCCCCGATTCCGGATCATGGATCCCTGATCGCTTGGGCCAAGCAGGGCGTTCTATTGTTGAACGCCGTGCTCACAGTCAAGGAAGGAGAGCCCAACTCCCATAAAGGGCTAGGTTGGGAACAGTTCACGGACGCGGTCATTTCGAAATTGAATGAACGGGAGCAGCCAACGGTTTTCATTCTTTGGGGAAGCTATGCGCAGAAGAAAGGGGCGTTTATCGACCGAAGCCGGCACCTCGTTCTGGAGAGCGCCCATCCGAGCCCCTTTGCTGCACGTAAAGGTTTTTTCGGTAGCCGTCCATTCTCAGCTTCAAACGCATATTTAATCCAGCACGGGATGGCCCCGGTCGATTGGGTCATTCCTAGCACCACGGACATTGGGGATGAATAATCCGTAAGAGATGAAGAGGTGACCTTCATGAAGCATTGGATTGGCCGTCATGTAGTCATTGAGCGTTTAGATGGGGGCAGAACGACGGTGGAAGGCATTCTGAAGGGGTGGGATCCGGTGCAGGAGAAGGCGATCCTTGGACCGGACGAGCTCGCGATTCCGTTTCGCGCCATTCACCGTATCATGCCCAAAACAGCTTATCCGGTGTTGAATTCCATCGGGTATTCGGTGCATCATACCATTCAATTCGATAATGCCGTATACTTCGGATCATGCGTCATGGTGTGGAGAGGGAACCGGCTGATCCATCCGAAGGCCGTTCTCGCATCCCATGACGAGGAAACCGTGACGCTCACAAGCGGACAGCGGCTCCGCAAGGACGAGCATCACTTCGTTGTCCGCTCTCTCCGGGGCAACGCGTAAGCGGTACGCAGATTACGAAATGAAACGAAAAGATGTCCCCCAGGCCCTGATTTCCTAAGTGGAATAAGACCTGAGGACATCTTTTTTTGCGTGCGCGGGGCTCTATAATTCATCCACTTTCTCGGCCAAGAACATTTCATAAATCCGCACCACAATGATCTTGATGATCATATAGGCTGGGATGGCGAGCAGAATGCCGAGGATGCCGAAGAAGTCGCCGCCGCCGAGTATAAGAACAATGGTTGTCAGCGGATGGATATCGAGCTGCTTGCCATAGATCACCGGCGTCAAAATATTATCCTGAATCTGTTGAGCAATAATAATGACGACAAGGGACCAGATGGCAATGGAGGGCGATTCGATAAACCCGATAATGACGACGGGGATGCTTGCAAGCACCGCGCCGATGTATGGAATGAAATTCAGGAAGAACGAAACGACCGTCAAGAGCAGCGAATAAGGAAGACCGATGATCAAAAATCCGATATACATGAGCAGGCTCAGAATAAGATTCAAAATCACTTTACCGATAATAAAGCTGCTGAGCGCGCCGTCGATCTCGACGAGAACCTCCTGCCCGTCGCGCCGGTAGCGTCTTGGCAGCACGCTGAGCAGTTTAGGGGGGAGCTTCCCGCCTTCCTTCAGCATGTAATACAGAATAATCGGGATCGTTGCAATGATGACAAGCACGCTGGACACAACGGTAACCAGATGATTGACAGAATTGCTGACCCAATTAATGATTCGGTTCATGTATTCGGTCAAGGATGTCGCGAGCTCCGATTCGGTCGGGATAAAGCGGGACCAGTACGGCGCCTGCTGCAGCTGGTCAAGCTGATCCTGCATGTCCTCGACCAGAAACGGCATATGGCTGATGAAATTCTCGATCTGCTCCCGCAATGTCGGCCATACGACGATGCCGAAGATGGCCATCAGGCCGGCGAATACGAAGTACAGCATGAGCACGCCGATCGATCGTTTGATTTTGCGCCGTTCCAGGTAGTCCACAATCGGCCTAAGCAGGTAGTAGAAGAAGCCGGCGATTGCCACCGGAAAGATCAGCATATTGAACATGGAAACGATCGGGCGGAACAGGAAGCTGACTTTGGAGCCCAAGTAAATGATCAAGAGCAGGGCGATTATACCGAGGCATGTACGAAAATATTTGCTCTGCATCATGGCAATCCCTCCATAACGGCGAATAATAGTTAAGGTAAAGTACCGTTTAACAGTTGTATTTAACCCATTTGGCGGGATTTGAAATCATCGGAGGATTGCCGCTTGTTATTCGTAAGCTATTTTCGAATGGTGACACGGGTATGGACAGGCACGAGGGAAGCGAGCTCAAGCACATCCTTGTTATACATACGCACACAGCCGTGGGAAACCGATCTGCCGATGGATGAGGGATCGTTCGTCCCGTGGATGCCGTAATGCGGCTTGGACAGTCCGAGCCAGTAGGCGCCATAGGGCCCGCCGGGATTGGGCTGCTTGTTCACGATCGTATAATTGCCCGGGGGCGTCTGGGTTGCCAGCTTTCCGAGAGCCACCGGGTACGTATGCACGACGATATCTCCGTCCAGCAGATGCAGCCGGTAATCGGATATATCCACGATAATGCGATATTTCGGCATCAGCATTCTCCTTTCTTCTGATCATGCTATGAGAGCAAGGGTGCATCCGCCCCTCGAAGCCCCAAAATAGGCAAATGCTGACTTCACCGAATTGGCGAATATTTCAATTATTGTGCTTTCCCTGCCGATGTTATAGTAAGTACAGATAGACCATGCAAAGGCGCTAATTTCACAGGAAGGGGATCACCTCATGTCTCCTGCAGGATTGTACCGGAAATATATTAAAAACAATATGTTCACCAAAATATTGCTGCTGATCGCCGTGATTGCGGTCATTACGATCGTGGCCTTATCTTATTTAATGTACTATTTCTTGTTTCAGTCTGCTGTCCGCAGCGAGCTGGACGTTCAGCGTGGAGCTGTGGAGCGGGTCGAGCGGTATGTCGATCAAAAGTACGAGAACGTGCAGTCCTATGTTAATGAGCTGTACCGGAACAGCTCGCTCGGTCTGGACGCTTCCTATTTCCTCATGAGTTCGTTTAACGAGTATATGGCGAAGCGGATGGACCGGATCGTCGACAGCACCCAGTCCAATACGGACAGCGTGCTGGCATACTTCAAGCAGAGGCTCGACGATGATCCGGATATCCAGAACATCATGCTGTACAGTGCCGAGGAGCAGTATGTATACGTCTACAAGCAGGGTAGCATGACCCGGCTATATCAAGCCAACGCTACGCGATCCTATATTCCTGATGTGATGGCGATGGAGACCCAGAGCGTCACGCTGCCGAATCTGTGGCTGCGGAAGCTGACCGGAGATGCCAGCGTGCCTTTGATATCCATTCGCAGTCCGATCAATGACATGACGACGTACAAGAATCTGGGCCAGCTGCTTGTGCTGTATCGGACAGAGGCGCTGGATAAGGTCCTGCGAAGCAATGAAACCGAGATGAAGGGCTATGTCATGATCCTGTCGGGGGACGGCCAGGTCATGTTCGACTCTTCGGGAAAATATTACGGACAGAAATATCCTTACACGGACCAATTGGGGAAAGTGAAAGATACCGCTGCGCTGGAAGAGGAATCGTATGTGACCACAGCCGTGCACAGTCAAGCGGGATACACGGTCGTCGGCATTACGCCCAAACGCGAAATTGCCGGTGCCTTCGAAGGACTGCGGAACACGATCATTGCGACGGCGCTGCTGTGCATTGTGGTTGCCGTGTCCATTCCGTCGCTCATGATCGTCAACTACTCGAAGCGCACCAATAACATCATCCGGTTCATGCGCAAGGTCGAGAAGGGCGATTTTGTGGCCCGGATCCAGGATGCGAAGGAGGATCAGCTCGGACAGATTTCCAGCAGCTTCAACGAAATGCTAGACAAGCTGACGAGGTATATCGACCAGGTCTATAAAGCCGAGATCAACCAGAAGAACGCCGAGCTGTCGGCGCTGCAGGCGAGAATCAATCCGCATTTTCTATACAATACGCTTGAAGTGATCCGGATGAGGGCCTTGTCGCAAGGGGCTCAGGATGTCGGGGACATGATCTACAGCCTATCTATGCTGTTCAAGAATATCGTTCAGCATAAAACCAGATACACGCTCAAGGATGAATTGGAGGCATGCCGGCTCTATCTGGAGCTGTTCCGCATACGGTACAAGGACAAATACATTTATAAAATGTACTGTGACGAGCAGATCAAGGATGTGCCGATGATCAAAATGTCGCTGCAGCCGCTGATCGAAAATTATATTGTCCACGGCCTCCGGAGCGAGCGGGACGACAATGTCCTCTCAATATCCGCGGAGCTGAAGGATCAGGAGATTTGGATCGAGATTCGGGATAACGGTAAAGGAATAGAGCCGGAGCAGCTCGAGGAGATCAAATCCCGGCTTGCGCTGGCCGAATCGAGCGGGGAGTCATTCGGTCTGCGGAGCGTGAACGATCGTTTGAAGCTGACGTATGGACAAGCCTACGAAGTGGACATCCAAAGCGAGCCGGACGAAGGTACGGTCGTAACGATCCGTATTCCGGTTACAGAAGAGGAGCTGAACCGAGTTGTATAAAGTTTTTATCGTCGATGATGAGCCGTTTATTATTGAAGGATTATATGATGTCGTGGATTGGTCGAAGTATGGAATTGAGATTGTAGGGCATGCGGAGAACGGGCGCCAAGCGCTGGACAAAATGATGATTATCCCGGTCGACATCCTGATCACGGACATATCCATGCCCGTCATGACCGGACTTCAGCTCATCGAGGAGGCCAGAAAGCTCAATCGCAATCTGAAAGTCATCATCCTAAGCGGCTTTGACGATTTCGCTTACTTGAAGGAAGGGATGCGGCTCGGCATCGAAAACTACTTGCTGAAGCCGATCAATCTGAAGGAGCTGGAGGAGACGATTGCCAGCACGATCGACAAGATGAACAACGCCCGCAGGGAGATGCGGCTTGACGAATATGATATGAACATCCTGCGAAGCAATATATTGTATCGCTGGATTACGGATCGCATCGAGCCGGAGGAGCTAAACGAGCGGGCAACCCTGCTCGGTTTGAACCTGAATATGCCTTACCTGATGGTATCCATCCTAAGGGCGGATTTCCCTCCGCTGGAGACGATGCTTCGCGATTTGATGGAACGGGAACAGGGCGTGATGTACTTCCGCGACAATGACGGGGACCATGTCTTGATCTTCATGATGAGAGACCCGGATACGGAAAAGGCAAGGGCGGTCCGGCTGCTTCAGCAGGTGCGGGAGCAATGCTACGACGAGGAAATCTGCATCTCGCTCGGGAGCGTGCAAAGCCTCGGCGCAAATTACCCGGACAGCTATCTCCATGCCAAGGAGGCGCAGGAATACTATTTGCTGCTGGAGCAGCCGGCTTATGTGGACTACGTGGATGTTCAGCTGAAGAAAGGAGAGGCCTCCGAATCTTATAACGTGCAGTGGCCGGAGTATGCCAAGGGCATCGCGGCAAGGGATAAGGATACGCTGTTCCGTCTGATCGACACGGATTTTGAAGGGCTCCGTCACACGCAGGGAATGAATCCGGCAATTTTGAAGAGCATTGCTGTCGAGATGGTCATTCGGCTCAAGCTGGAGCTGAACGATATTCAATATACCGCTGCACCCGATTTTGTGAAGAATACGGTCCATGAAATTATGGAGTCCATCTCGATCGATGATCTGATCGCGGCCGTCAAGGGCGGAGTCGGCGGTCTCGTCGATTCGCTTACGAATGATGTGAAGAGTCCGGTCATCCAGCAGATTCTTCATCATATCCAGCTGCGGTACAATGAGGATCTGTCCCTCAAGGTGCTCGGTGCCCAGTACCACATTCATCCCGTTTATTTGGGCCACCTATTCCATAAGGAGACGGGTGACAGCTTTACCGAGTATATTAACCGGTACCGGATCGACAGAGCGAAGGAGCTGCTGCGGACAACCCCGATGAAAGTCCAGGATATTGCGAAGCAGGTGGGCTATTGGGAAACCGGTTACTTCTATAAACAATTCAAAAAATTCGTTGGCGTATCGCCAAGAGATTTTAGAGGAATGCTCTGATTGATCGAATCAGAGCTTTTTCTTTATTTTCACCAGTAATCCTTTAATTTTTCGCCTATATGAAACTGCTTTCATCAGATAATCTTAATGGTGTAGAGATACTGAGATTCAAAAGGGAGGATTCACATGAGTAAATCGAAGAAAAAATGGCTCTTGCCGCTGACGCTTTTGTTATCCGCTTCAATGCTGTTGTCGGCATGCGGAGGCAAGAAAGAAGGAAGCGCTGGCAGCACTGAAGGAACGGCCGAAAAGCCGGTTGAGCTGATCTGGTACACGATCGGAACGCCGCAGAAGGACGTCGACAAGGTTGAAGCTGAGATCAACAAATATACAGCTGAAAAAATCGGCGTTACGATCGACATGAAAATGATCGATTTCGGTGACTACAACCAGAAGATGCAGGTTATGGCAGCATCCGGCGAACCGATGGACATCCTGTTCACAAGCTCCTGGGCATTCGATTACGTGCAAAACGCGCGTAAAGGCGCATTCCTTGAGCTCGACGAGCTTCTGGAAACCCATGGCAAAGGCATCAAAGAAACGATTGACCCTGCGTTCCTGGAAGGCTCCAAGGTCGATGGCCACAACTACGCGATCCCTGCCAACAAAGAGCTTCCAGCACAAGAGGCATGGCGCTTCAACAAAACGCTGCTTGATAAATACAATCTCGATATCTCCAACGTAAGATCGATGGAAAGCCTTGAGCCGCTGCTCAAAACAATCAAGGAGAACGAGCCGAACGTCGTTCCGCTGGCGATCAGCAAAGACTTCGGACCACTGCTTCCATTCGATTACATCATCGAGAAAATGCCGATGGCCGTTTACCTGGATGACAAGGAAGAGCTGAAGGTTGTAAACTTCCTTGAAATGCCGGAAACGTTGGAAACGCTCAAATTGATGAACAAGTACTACAAAGCGGGATACATCTCCCCTGAAGCAGCAACAACGACTTCTACGCAGGATCTGATGACATCGGGCAACTGGTTCGCCGACCGTGCCGCTACACAGCCGTTCGCGGACAACCTGTGGAGCCAAAGCTACGGCTATCCGGTCGTATCGACGCCTGCCGGCGATGCCACGATCTTCAACTGGTCCGTTATGGGCTCCATGCAGGCGATCTCGGCCAACTCCGAGCATCCTGAGAAAGCGATGGAGTTCCTGAACCTGCTCAACACCGACGTATATCTTCGCAACCTGGTGGATTCCGGTATTGAAGGCGTTCACTACAAGAAGCTTAGCGAGAACGTAATGGAGAACCTGCCAGAGTCGAAAAACTACGACATGCCGACCTTCTCCCTCGGTAACGTCATGCTGACGTACCTGAACCCTGAAGATCCTGAGAACAAATGGGAAGAGTTCAAGAAGTTCAACGAGTCCGGTAAGCCTGCACCGCTGCTTGGTTTCAACTTCGACCCAACCAAAGTGTCCACAGAGCTCGCTGCAGTCAACAACGTAAAAGAAGAGTTCTGGGCGCCGCTGATGACAGGCACGGTTAACCCTGAAGAGTACCTGCCTAAAGCGAACGAGAAGCTGAAAGCTGCGGGTCTGGATAAAATCATCGCCGAGGCGCAAAGCCAAATCGATGCATGGAAAGCAAACAACAAGTAATAGAATTCCCTCGGCCTTCCGGCCTGCTGTTCGCCCCTTGATGGGCGGCAGGCCGGCCTTAAGGGCCGAAACACTGGACGGGGCGGCGGAATATGACCGCCCTTCTTTTGTCATTTCATACTTCACGAGGAGGGGTAAGCGTGAGAGCAATCGGACAGTTTTTCAAAAATCTTATGACAAACAAAGCCATGTTGTTCATGGTTTTGCCGGGGACGCTGTGGTTCCTCTTATTCTCATATTTGCCCATGTTCGGGACGATTATTGCGTTTAAGGAATACCGCTTCAGCCGGGACGGCTTTTGGGCCAGTATCGTAAACAGCGAATGGGTCGGATTCCAGAACTTTAAATTTTTGTTCAGCACAAACGATGCGTACATTATTACACGGAACACGGTGCTGTATAACTTTGTCTTTATCATTCTTGGGCTGCTCTTCTCGGTGGCGCTGGCCATCGTGTTGTCCGAAATCGTCAACAAGCGTCTGGCGAAGGTGTACCAGACCGGCATGTTCCTGCCATACTTCCTGTCCTGGGTTATCGTAGGATACTTTGCGTTCAGCTTCCTGAGCATGGACAAAGGGATGCTCAACCAAATTCTCGGCTGGTTCGGCATGGAACCGGTGCAATGGTACTCCGAGGCCAAGTATTGGCCGATCTTCCTGACGCTGATCAGCTTGTGGAAATCGGTAGGATATAACAGCGTCGTGTATCTCGCTGCGATCATGGGGATTGACAAGTCTCTGTACGAAGCAGCCATGATTGACGGCGCGAACAAGTGGCAGCAGATCAAGGCGATCAC
The DNA here is from genome assembly GCF_038597315.1 of Paenibacillus sp. FSL M8-0142. Taxonomy (NCBI): domain Bacteria; kingdom Bacillati; phylum Bacillota; class Bacilli; order Caryophanales; family Paenibacillaceae; genus Paenibacillus; species Paenibacillus sp. FSL M8-0142. The sequence continues at coordinate 4,464,052 of NZ_CP152008.1, read as the reverse complement.
GATCCCGATGCTGAAGCCGCTGATGACCATTCTGACGCTTCTTGCGATCGGCAAAATATTCTACGCCGACTTCGGTCTGTTCTACCAGGTGCCGAGAGATTCCGGAACCTTGTATTCGGTAACGAACGTAATCGATACGTATGTATACCGCGGTCTGAAGACGACCGGAGAGATCGGAATGAGTACGGCTGCAGGCCTGTACCAATCGGTTGTCGGATTCATCCTCGTCCTCGTATCCAACTATATCGTACGGAAATATGACCGGGATAACGCATTGTTCTAAGACTCGCAGCTTTCAAAGAAGGAGGTATGTAATGTGTTTAAAGCAAGAAGCAAGATGAAGGATTTCCACCACCTGTCCACCGGATGGAACGTTGTGTTCAACTTGATCGCCGGCATCTTCTCGTTCCTGTGCGTGTTCCCGTTCCTGTTCGTCATGATCATTTCGTTCACGGACGAGGCGTCGCTGGCGCGGAACGGTTATCAGATTTGGCCGGAAAAATGGAGCCTGGAAGCCTACAAGTACGTATTCCAAACAGGGGATACGCTGCTCCGTTCCTACGGCGTAACGATCTTCGTAACCGTTGTGGGCACGCTGATCAGCTTGTTCATTATTTCGCTCTATGCCTATGCCATTTCCCGCAAGAGCTTCAGATATCGTAATTTCTTCTCGTTCTTCGCATTTTTCACGATGCTGTTTAACGGCGGCCTGGTGCCGACCTATATCGTGGCGACCCAGCTGCTGAACCTGAAGGACACGATCTGGGCGCTGATTCTGCCGCTGGCGCTGAACGCCTTCTATATTATGATTCTCCGTACGTTCTACAGCACGAGCGTTCCGGACGCCATCATTGAATCCGGAAAAATTGACGGTGCAAGCGAGTTTAAAATATTCTATAAACTGGTGCTGCCGTTGTCCTTGCCGGGCTTGGCCACCATCGGCCTGTTCAGCACACTGGGCTATTGGAACGACTGGTTCAATGCGCTTCTGTATATCGATGACCCGAATCTGGTTCCGCTGCAATCGATGCTGATGCGGATCGAAACCAGCATGCAGTTCATTTTGCAAAATTCCCAAAATTCATCGCTGAGCATGGCTGCACTTCAGAGCATGCCGCAGGATACGTCGCGGATGGCGATGGTCGTACTGGCCACGGGCCCGATCATTCTCGCCTATCCTTTCTTCCAGCGTTACTTCATTCAAGGTCTGACGATCGGCGCGGTGAAAGAGTAAACTACTGGACGCGAGCGGAGGAGATAAGATGAGTTATAAAGATCCCAGCAAGCCTATTGCCCAGCGGGTAGAGCATCTACTAAGCCTTATGACGGTGAAGGAAAAGGTCGGTCAGCTGGTCCAGCCCTTCGGCTGGAAAACGTATGAGTCGAAGGATGGCAAGATCACGCTGGCCGAGTCGTTCAAGGAGCAGGTGAAGGAAGGGGGCGTCGGTTCCTTATACGGCACGCTGCGTGCCGACCCATGGACCGGCGTCACGCTGGATACGGGCCTGTCCCCGCGTGAAGGAGCAGAGGCTGTGAACGAAATCCAGCGCTATGCGGTCGAGCATTCCCGGCTCGGCATTCCGATCCTGATCGGGGAGGAATGCTCGCATGGGCATATGGCGATCGGGGCGACGGTATTCCCTGTTCCGCTGTCGCTCGGCAGCACGTGGAACACCGAGCTGTATCGCGAGATGTGCCGCGCCGTAGCGCTTGAAACGCGCAGCCAGGGTGGGGCGGTGACGTACTCGCCGGTGCTTGACGTCGTGCGTGATCCGAGATGGGGACGTACGGAGGAGTGCTTCGGCGAAGATCCGTATCTGATCGGGGAATTCGCTGCCGCATCGGTTGAAGGGCTGCAGGGCGAATCTCTTGACGGAGAGGCCAGCGTGGCAGCCACCCTGAAACATTTCGTCGGCTACGGAAGCTCGGAAGGCGGCAGAAATGCCGGCCCTGTCCATATGGGAACGCGCGAGCTGATGGAAGTGGACATGTATCCGTTCAAGAAGGCCGTTGAAGCTGGCGCTGCCTCCATCATGCCGGCTTATAACGAAATTGACGGCGTTCCTTGCACCGTGAACGAGGAGCTGCTGGATGGCGTGCTCCGCAAGGAGTGGGGCTTCGACGGCATGGTCATTACGGACTGCGGCGCGATCAATATGCTGGCTGCGGGACATGATACGGCCGAGGATGGCATGGACGCGGCCGTTTCGGCGATATCGGCCGGCATCGATATGGAGATGTCCGGCGAGATGTTCGGCATGTATCTTGAGCGTGCGGTCCAAGAGAAGCGGCTGGACGTTTCGGTGCTGGATGAGGCTGTGCGACGGGTATTGACGCTGAAGTTCAAGCTTGGCTTGTTCGAAAATCCTTATGCTGACCCGGCGCGGGCGGAGCAGGTGATCGGCTGCTCCCGTCACCGGGAGATGGCCAGACAGCTCGCGGCCGAAGGAATCGTGCTGCTTAAGAATGAAGGCAGCACGCTGCCGCTCTCCAAAGAAGACGGCGTTATTGCCGTCATCGGACCGAATGCCGACCAGGGCTATAATCAGCTCGGGGATTACACCTCGCCTCAGCCTCCGTCCCGCGTCGTAACGGTGCTGGAGGGCATCCGCGCGAAGCTTGGAGGGGACAAAGGGCGCGTGCTGTATGCGCCCGGCTGCCGGATCAACGGGGATTCCCGCGAAGGCTTCGAGCTGGCGCTTTCCTGCGCCGGGCAGGCCGATACGGTTGTATTGGTGCTCGGGGGCTCAAGTGCCCGCGATTTCGGCGAAGGCACCATCGATCTGCGGACAGGTGCCTCCAAGGTTACAGGCAATGACTGGAGCGATATGGACTGCGGGGAAGGCATCGACCGGATGACGCTCCAGCTGTCCGGCGTCCAGCTGGAGCTGGCCCGGGAGATCCACAAGCTTGGGAAGCGTCTGGTTGTCGTTTACATCAACGGGCGGCCGATTGCCGAGCCGTGGATCGACCGGCATGCAGATGCCATTCTGGAGGCTTGGTATCCGGGGCAGGAAGGCGGCCACGCGGTCGCGGACATTCTGTTCGGGGACGTGAATCCGTCCGGAAAGCTCACGATTTCGATTCCGAAGCATGTCGGGCAGCTTCCCGTGTACTATAACGGCAAGCGGTCCCGCGGCAAGCGATACCTTGAGGAGGATTCACAGCCGCAATACCCGTTCGGTTACGGACTCAGCTATACGGAGTTCCGGTATTCCGATCTTCAGGTGACCCCGCAAGCGATAAAAACGGGCGAAACCGCGGTCGTCACGGTGAATGTGGAGAACAGCGGCAGCGTAGCCGGAGCCGAAGTCGTGCAGCTATACATTAATGATGCGGCAAGCCGATTTACAAGACCGGCCAAGGAGCTCAAGGGCTTCCGTAAAATATACCTTGAACCCGGAGAGAAACAGCGAATCGAATTTACTGTCGGCCCCGAGCAGCTTCAGTATATCGGGCAAAACTATCAACCCGTCGTTGAGCCCGGCTTGTTCCGGGTCATGGTCGGAAGGCATGTGAACGACACGCTCAGCGCGGATTTGACCGTGCAGGAGGACTGATGCCCATGGAGAGAATCAGACGGTTTATTCGCGAATTGTCGGAGCGGCAATGGCTGGAATCCGTTTCGTTGAGAGATTGGAGCATTACCCGGTCCACCTACGTGGTGCCGGGGGTGTACGAGAATTCGGCGCCTTACACGGAAGGCGAAGACTTCGATCGGTTTCCGAGCAAGCAGGGAACGACATATTTCTTCCGCCGCAGACTGGAGCTGCCGAAGGAGTGGCTGGAGGAAGCGGGAACGGTAGGGCTTATATTCGAGTCCGGCGGTGAGGGCCTGCTGCGCGTAAATGGAGCGTCTTATCAAGGCCTGGATCGCAACCATACCTTGGTCACCCTTGATCCCCAGCGGACGGGCACCCGGATGGAGCTCGAAATCGAGCTGTACGATCCGATTCCGGAGCCGGTTGACCCGCTGAATCAGCAGGCGGTTATTCAGCCGCCGATTACGCGCGTGTCAAGCCAGCTCGTGAAGGTGAACCGGCCGGTCCAAAGCTTGATGTACACCGTTACCATCGTGAGAGATTCGCTCAGGCTGCTGCCGGAGTCCGATATGCGGCGCATCCGGCTTATGGAAGCGCTGCATGCGTCCATGGACGCCTTCGTCAGCATGGATGAAGGCTCAATCCGGGAAGGTGCCGCGGTAACCGAGCTGGAGCAGGAGCTTGTCCGGAGGGTCAAGCTCATCGGAGGGAACAGTGAGGGCACCGAGCATATGGTCGGACAGTCGCACATCGACATCGCCTGGCTGTGGCCGGTCCGCGAAACGGTGCGTAAGACGAGCCGGACCTTCTCGACGGTCGATGCGCTTATGAACGAATATCCGGAGTATCGTTACGCCCAGAGCCAGCCGCTGCTCTATCAGTTCCTGAAGGATCATGATCCCGAGCTGTACGAGCGGGTGAAGGCCAGAATTAAGGAAGGACGCTGGGAGCTTGTCGGCGGAATGTGGGTCGAGCCCGATCTCAACATTCCGAGCGGGGAGTCGCTGATGCGGCAGATGCTGTACGGCCAGCTCTTTTACCAGGAGGAGTTCGGCAGACGCTCGCATATCGAATGGCTCCCGGACACGTTCGGTTACTGCGCCTCCTTGCCTCAGATTTTGAAGCATGGCGGCATCCGTTACTTCATGACAACGAAGCTCGGCTGGAATGATACGAACGTTTTCCCGTATGACCTGTTCCACTGGGTCGGCATTGACGGAACGCCGATGCTGTCCTATCTGAATCACGGCGTGAACGAGAACACGCTGCCGAAGGACGTGCACGATCATTGGCAGTCCTACCGGCAGAAGGCCGTTCATCCCGAGCAGATGCTGCTCTACGGGCATGGCGACGGCGGAGGCGGCGTAACCCGCGAGATGCTGGAGAACATTCAGCGAGCCGACCTGATGGTCGGGCAGCCTGCCAGCAAGTACAGCACGGCAGCGGAATTTTTCGATGGTATCGAAGAGCGGCAGCCGAAGCTCCCGAAATGGCGGGGAGATCTGTATCTTGAGCTCCATCGCGGTACGTACACGACGCATGCCCGCAACAAGCGGCATAACCGCAAAGCCGAAATCCTGTACCGGGAGGCGGAGCTGTGGGGCACCATGGCATTCCCTGCACTGAATTCAGGCGAGCGCAAGGGCATGCTCCGCTCGCTGCATGAAGGCTGGAAGCTGATTCTGCTTAACCAGTTCCACGATATTATTCCGGGGTCGGCGATAACGGAATCGTATGTCACGTCGGAGAAGGAATACAAAGAGGTATTCAAGCTCGGACAGACAAGCCTTCATACAGCTGTGAAGGCGGTAGCGGAACAGATCAATACTGATGGGGAAGGCATCCCTTATGTTGTATTTAACGGGCTCGGATGGACCCGGGATGCCGTCATATCCTTACAGGAGGATGAGGCGTTTGCCGGACTTGCACCGCATGATGCGGACGGAACGCCGCTTCTGTACGATATGATCCCCGGGGAGTCGGATGCAGAACCGAAGAGCATGCATGTTTACGTTCCCGCCATTCCGGGCTTTGGATACACAACGATTTGGCTCAAGGCTACCGGCGCTAACGGATCCGGCGAAGGCTCGAATGATGACTTGATCAATGGACGGAACGATGATCGGAACGACAAGCCGAACGATGGACCGGATGGTGGAGATGCGGGTTCGGCGCTTGCAATAGCGCAGATTCAGCTTGGCGATGTTTGGGAGACGAAATATTACCGGATCAGGTTCAATGACCGCGGCGAAATTACGAGTCTGTGGGACAAGGAAGCGCAGCGTGAAATCGTAAAGCCGGGCGAGTCGGCGAACCGCTTCCATTTCTTCCATGACCGTCCGACGCTGTGGGATGCGTGGGATATCGATACCCGCTATGAAGATCAGCCGGCCGGCGACGCCGAACTGATCGGAAAGCAGCTGGCGCATCAAGGTGACGTTCAGGACGTGCTGCGCTTTAGCTGGCGCATCCATGAATCTGTCATCACGCAGGACATGATCCTGTATCACCATGACAAGCGAATCGATTTTCAGACGCATGTCAGCTGGAACGAATCGCACAAGCTGCTGAAGGTCAGCTTTCCGATCGACGTCGTGGCCGACAAGGCGACCTATGAAATCCCGTTCGGCACGATCGAACGCCCGACCCACCGGAATACGAGCTGGGAACAGGCTCAATATGAGGTGTGCGGCCACCGGTTTGCGGACGTATCCGAGCATGGATACGGCGTCAGCTTGATCAATGACTGCAAGTACGGCTATGACATCCAGGACAGCACCATTCGGCTGTCGCTCCTAAGAGCACCGAAATGGCCGGATCAGACGGCCGATCTGGGCGAGCATGTATTCACTTATTCGCTCTATCCGCATGAAGGAGATTGGAGACAAGCAGGAGTTGTACGCAAGGCTGCCGAACTGAATCACGAGCTCCCTTGCTTGAAGACGAGTCCGAAGAAAGGCACCCTTGCGCCGGTTCATTCATGGATCGAGCTGGAAAGCGTGCATGTCGTGCTGGATACGGTTAAGCCGGCAGAGGACGGCAGCGGTTATATTCTGCGTCTCTACGAATCAGCCGGAGGCCGGGAGGAAGTGAGGCTTGGATGGCCTCACGCTTATGAAGCGGCGTACCTTTCCAATGCGCTTGAAGAGGAGCTTGAACCGATCGTTTGCGAAGCCGGCAGCTTGAAGCTTGAATTTAAGCCGTACGAGATCCGAACGATCAAATTAAGAACTATGAACTAGGAACGACACATTACTGAACAAGAAGGAGCCAGAACAACATGGAACAATTCAGACTCCCCAAAATCCCGATGCCTGCACTCGAGCTGCCGGCATCAATCCAGGCCGTGCTAGAGGAAGCAGAGGAGAAGCTGGCGCACCGTCCGAAGCTGCTGCGCCTCTTCAAGAACTGCTTTCCGAACACGCTGGAGACGACCACGAAGCTGATGGACGACGGCACGACCTTCGTCATCACTGGCGATATCCCTGCGATGTGGCTGCGCGATTCGGTGGAGCAGGTCGTCCACTATATCCCGTTTGCGAAGGAAGATCCGCAGCTCCAGCGTATATTGAGCGGGTTGATCAAACGTCATTTTCAATATATTCATATCGATCCTTACGCGAATGCTTTTAATGAGTCGGCCAACGACTGGCATTGGAACACGACGGACGTAACCGACATGTCGCCATGGGTGTGGGAACGGAAATTCGAGATCGACTCGCTTTGCTTCTCCGTCCGCCTGGCCTATCTGTATTGGAAAGAAACGGGACTTACGGACGTGTTCGACGCGAACTTTAAATCCGCAATGCTGAAAATCGTGGAGCTGTTCAAAACCGAGCAGCGCCATTTCGAAAAGTCGCCGTACCGGTTTACCCGCAACAACGGCATCCCGACGGATTCTCTTCGCAATGATGGTCTAGGCATGCCAGTCAATTATACGGGCATGATCTGGTCCGGCTTCCGCTCCAGCGATGACGCATGCGATTTCCACTACAATATTCCGGGCAATATGTTCGCGGTCGTTGCCCTGCGCCAAATGCAGGAGTTCGCCGAGTGGGTGTTCCGGGATATGGCGCTCCTGGACGAGCTGAAGCGCCTTGAAGCCGACGTTGACCACGGCATTCAGCTGTACGGGATTTACCGTCATCCGGAGTTTGGGCCGATCTACGCCTACGAAACCGACGGATTCGGCAATTACTGCCTCATGGACGATGCGGGAACGCCGGGCTTGATGTCAATTCCGTATCTTGGATACGTTACGGCGGATGATCCGATCTATCAGAACACCCGCCGGTTCGCGCTTAGCAAAGAAAACCCGTTCTATTACGAGGGCACCGCGGCCAAAGGCATCGGCAGTCCGCATACGCCGCCGGGCTATATTTGGCATATGGCATTATCGATGCAGGGGCTGACGGCACAGACCGCCGAAGAGAAGCTGGAGATGATCGCGCTTCTTGAAGCGACGGATGCCGATACGGGCTTCATGCACGAAGGGTTCCATGCCGATAATCCGTCCGAATTCACCAGATCATGGTTCGCCTGGTCCAACAGCCTCTTCTCGCAGCTGGTCTATCAGGCGATGAAGGCGGGGATTCTATGAGCGGGCGTCTGATCGTATTGTATGATCCGGCATTTCCGGCGGCGGAAGCCGCCGGGCTGCCGGCTTCTGCAGCAAGTCTGGAATCGTTTGGCCTCGTGTGCCGTGCCGATGAGCTTGCGGAAGCGTTGTCTGCAGCGGGACCGGGGGCAAGCCTGGTCAACCTGCACGCTCCGTATTTTCCGAAATCCGCATGGCGCTCCATCCTGGATTTCCTTCGGAACGGAGGCGGTCTCGTAAGCATCGGGGGCGCGCCTTTCAAGCGCCCGGTACGTTTCGAGGACGGCCGCTGGATAATCGAGCATGAGCAGACGGCCTATCATCAGCAGCTGCATATCCATGAAGCGCTGCCGGTCGATTGCGGGCGCGTGGACCGTTTGGAAGCCAGCGACGAGATTCCCTTGATGGAGAACAGCCGGGAGCTGCTGCAGGTAGCGGATACATGGAACCTGGTTCCGCACGTAACCAAGAGCAGCGACCTTCCGCATCAAATGGGTTCGGCAGGCCCGATGGACACCCGCATTTATGCGCTGCTTAAGGGAATGACGGCCGAGGGCCGCGATGTCGCCGCTCCTGCGGTGCTGTGGGAGCATGTAGGCGGCCCGTACGCCGGCGGCCGCTGGCTTCTGGTGAACCAGCCCCTCTCCCCTCGCTTCTGGGAAGAGGGCGGGGGAGAGGAGGTACGTCGGTGGGCTGCATTCACGGCTGCCGGCGTGACGGAGCTGTGGATCAAACCGAACTACGCTTCGTATGAAGCCGGCGAGCGCGCCGTCCTTACACTGCAGACGCAGAGACTGGGACGCGCTCTGCCTATCGCCGAGCCGCAGGATTGGACATTCCGCATTACGGTGACCCATGAGCAGGATGAAGCATTGCGCTGGACCCGGGATCATCAAGCAGGCGTTAACGGTCAGTTCCATGTGGAGCGGATTTCGGTTCCGCTTGATATCAAGCCGGGCGCTTATCGCGTCGTATGTGAAGCCCAAGGTCCGGACGGTGAGGTTCGCAGGCTGAAACAGGGCTTCTGGGGAGCGGATGCGGAGCTGCTTCAGGCAGGAACGCCGGTCAGCTGCAACCGGGATTATTTTATCAAGGACGGACGTCCGCTGCCTGTGGTGGGCATGACCTACATGACCTCCGATGTGGCGCGGAAATTCCTGTTCCTACCGAATACCGACGTCTGGGACCGGGATATGGCGCAGATGAGCAAGGCCGGCATTAACTGGATTCGCACGGGCATCTGGACGGCCTACCGGAACGTGATGCAGGTCGACGGACATGCATCCGAAGAGGTGCTGCGCTCGATCGACGCATTTTTGATGACGGCGAAAAAGCATGATTTGCAGGTGACCTTCACCTTCTTCTCCTTTACGCCGGAGACATGGGAAGGCACCAATCCTTATTTGGATCCGCGCAGCGTTGAAGCGCAGAAACGGTTTATCCGCTCGATTGTGTCAAGACATAAGAATACGAAGAACGTGGACTGGGACTTGATCAACGAGCCGTCCATGTTCGATCCTCCGCGCATCTTCTCGGATGGGCCGCGTTCCGCGCGGGATTCCTATGAGCGGCAGGCCTTTGCCGAATGGCTGAAGGAGCGTCACGGCTCGATCGATCGGCTTCAGGAGCGTTGGAATATGACGCCTGAGCAGCTTCCTTCATTCGAAGCGGCGGCTGTGCCGGAGCCCGAGGAGATCAACTTCGATGTGCAGGATATGCACCAAGGCAAGAAGGGCACGCGCTGGCTCGATTATGTGCTGTTCTCCATGGAGATGCACAACCGCTGGGCCAAGAAGCTGTATTTGACGATCAAGGATGTATGCCCGAACCATATGGTGACCGTGGGGCAGGACGAGGCCCTCGGCGCGCAGCGGCCGTCCCCGTTCTTCTATGCGGAAGCGGTGGATTACACCACGGTGCATTCCTGGTGGCTGAACGATTATTTGATTTGGGACGGCATTTTTGCCAAAACGCCGGATAAGCCCAATCTGATTCAGGAAACGGGCATTATGTATGTTGAAACCCCTGACGGCCGGGCGAAGCGGAGCGAAGCCGAGCTGCGGAACCTGCTTGAGCGTAAATACGCATACGCATTCTCCACGGGAGGTGCGGGGGCGATCCACTGGATCTGGAATACGAACTTCTATATGGATAATGCGAATGAATCCCATATCGGGGCGCTGCGCGCTGACGGCACGGAGAAGCCGGAGGCGGACGTCTCCTATGACTTCGGAGCGTTCATGGCCGGAATCCGGGATCTGTTTACCGGCCGGAAGCTGGAGGAGACCGCCGTGGTATTCCCGTACTCGAACGATTTCTCGAACCGCAAGCTGGCCTTCGAGGCAACGACCAAGGCGACGCGGGCACTGGCTTATGAGCTGAACGCGCCGTTCCGCGCCGTCGGCGAATACGATCTTAGCTCCCTGCGGGATCAGCCGGTGAAGCTGATCATTCTGCCAAGCGCCCATAATGTGGACGACCAGGCTTTCGACGAGCTGATCGACATCGTTAAAAGTACGGGTGCAACGCTTCTGGTAACCGGTCCGATCGGGCTGGACGCATATTGGCATCCCGTGAACCGTCTAGCCGACGAGCTCGGTGTACGTGAGCTGGCTAACGTCCGCCGCGAGGAAAGCGTCCGCATCGGCGATCGGCTGATGGCCGTATCCTACGGCCACCGAAAGATTGCCGAGCTGGCGAAGGAAGTGCCGGCCGCAGGCATTGCGGGCAGCACTTCAGGTTCGGCTGCCGGATATCCGGTGCAGGAAGTGAAGCTCGGACAGGGACAACTCCTCTGGTGTCCGCTGCCGGTAGAACTGAATGACCGAACCGATACGCTCGTTGCGCTGTACCGATATGCGCTGGAGCTGTCCGGTCCGGATACGGGACTGGTATGGAAGCAGGGCGGCGAGTGGTCCGGCGTTTATGGCCGGAAGCTATCGTTTGATAAAGGTGCGCTCTTCGTATTCGGATCGGAGCAGTCGTGGGACGCTCCGGTTGAAGTGATGGATCCGGCTACCGGACGCAGCTATTCGTTTACGCTTGAGGCGGATCGTTCGGTATTGTTCGCGGTCGATGCAGCCGGCGCGCTGCTGGCAGTCTATCGGGAACGTGAAGTTGAAATTACCGTATCCTAGCGGTAACAAGGGGGACGCGAGAGATGGAACAATCGAGAAAAGCACATATCATTTCACATACGCACTGGGATCGAGAGTGGTATCTGCCGTATGAGAAGCATCATGTCCGGCTGATTCAGCTGATGGACAGCCTGCTGGAGACGATGGAGAAGGATTCCGAGTACCGCAGCTTCTTCCTTGACGGCCAGACCATCATCATCGAGGACTATCTGCAGGTTAGACCCGAGAAGAAGGAGCAGCTGCTGAAGCTGATCGCGGACGGCCGCATCATCATCGGCCCGTGGTATATTCTGCAGGATGCGTTCCTGACAAGCAGCGAAGCCAACGTGCGGAACATGCAGATCGGGCACCAGGATGCGGAACGCTACGGCTCGGCGGCTAAAATCGGCTATTTCCCGGATACGTTCGGGCTGACGGGACAAATCCCGCAGCTGATGCGTCAATCCGGGATCGACAATGCCTTTTTCGGACGCGGCGTGAAGCCGACGGGCTTCAATAACACCGTCTCCGACGGCGGCTATGAGTCGTCGTTCTCCGAATTAATGTGGGAGAGCCCGGACGGCTCCAAGGTGCTGGGCATTCTGTTCGCGAACTGGTACAGCAACGGAAACGAGGTTCCCGTGGATGAAGAGGAAGCCCGCAAATTCTGGGACCGCAAGCTGGCAGATGCCGAGAAATATGCATCGACACCGGAGCTGCTATACATGAACGGGTGCGACCATCAGCCGATCCAGCGCGATCTTGCGGAAGCGATCCGCACGGCAAGAAAGCTGTATCCGGACACGGAGTTCATCCATTCGAACTTCGACGATTATTTGAAGGCATTGCGGGACAAGCTGCCTGAGGATTTGTCCTCCGTGAAGGGCGAGCTGCGCAGCCAGCGGACGGACGGCTGGGGCACCCTGGTCAACACTGCCTCGGCGCGCGTCTACCTGAAGCAGATGAACCAGCGAGGGCAGACTTTGCTTGAGAAGGTTGCGGAGCCGCTTGCATCCCATGCAAGCCTGCTCGGCCTGGAGTACCCGCACCACCTGTTCACGTATGCCTGGAAGACGCTGATGCAGAATCATCCGCATGACAGCATCTGCGGCTGCAGCGTGGACGAGGTTCACCGCGAAATGGTGACGCGCTTTGAGAAGAGCCGTCACGTGGCGGAATCGATCGTAGCGGACAGCGTGCGCGTGATTGCGGATTCGGTGGATACATCGGCTTTCACGCAGTATGGCGAGGATGCACTGCCGCTGGTCGTATGGAATACGACCGGCTGGAGCCGCAGCGGCACGGTTACGGTCGAGCTTGATGCGAAGCGTCTCTATTTCCGCGAAGGCTTTACGCTGGAAGAAACGAGCCGCCGGATGAAGGAACTGGACCTGTCGGGCCGCGTACTCGTTAATGACAAGGGCGAGGCATTGCCTTGCACGGTGGAGGATCTCGGCGTGCAGTTCGGCTACGATTTGCCGGACGACCGGTTCCGTCAGCCGTACATGGCGCGCAGGGTCAGATTGACCTTCGAGGCAAGTGAAGTGCCAGCTGTCGGCTTCGCTACGTACGCTTGGGTCAAGTGCGGTGCAGCCGCTCCGGAGGGAGCTTCGCTGATCAGCGGAGAGAACGTATTGGAGAACGCATGGCTGAAGGTTGAAATTGCTGCAGACGGATCCTTTACCTTGACCAATAAAAAGGGCGGACAGGTGTACCGCGACCTCGGCGTTTATGAGGATACCGGGGACATCGGCAACGAATACATGTACAAACAGCCGAACGGCGAAGCAGCGCTTACGACGAAAGGTCTTCCTGCGCAGATCCGGGTGGTAGAGGATACGCCGTACCGGGCTGCCATCGAGATTGTGCATGACTGGGAAGTCCCGGCATCGGCGGACAGCAGATTGGAAGCGGAGCAGATCGAGCTTGTATACTACCCGCAGCGCAAGGCACAGCGGGTCACCGAGACGGTTCCGATGAAGATCCGTACCGTCGTTGCTCTGAACAAGAGCGGCCGCGGGGTTGAAATTGAGGCCACCCTCGATAACCGGGCGAAGGATCATCGCGTGCGCGCCTTGTTCCCGACCGATCTAGAGACGAAGACCCATTTGGTCGACTCGATGTTCGAGGTTGCCGAGCGCAGCAATGTGCCGGCAGAGGAGTGGACCAATCCGAGCAATACGGCCCACCAGCAGGCATTTGTCGATGTAAGCACTTCGGAGGCCGGACTTACCGTGGCGAATCAGGGCTTGAATGAATACGAGGTGCTGCGCGACGGGCGCAACACGATTGCGGTGACGCTGCTTCGTTCCGTAGGCGAGCTTGGCGACTGGGGCTACTTCCCTACGCCGGAAGCCCAGTGCATCGGCGAATTCACCGTTCGCATGGAGGTCATCCCGCATCAGGGCGATGGCATCGGCCCCGGCGCCTACGCCGAAGCATACCAGTTCCAGGTGCCTTGGACGGCCGCACAGACCAGCATTCATGAAGGATCGATTCCGACGACGTACGCGCCGCTCGGCTGGAGCCGCAGCGACCGGGAGCTGGCCTTCTCTTCGATGAAGATCAGCGAACGGACGGGCGACCTGATGCTGCGCTGGTTCAACATGGCCGGTACGCAAGCAGAGCTCGGGCTGCAATCCGAACTGGCTTGCGAAGGCGTCTATAAGAGTACGATTCTGGAGGATGAGGGCGATGTTCAAGCCTTCAGCGCAGACAGAAGCTATTCCATGACGGTCAAACCTTATGAAATCGTCACTTTGGGCATAAAGACCGCCCGCTAAGCAAGAAACTCATCGTTGAGCATGAAGCGATGCGTTGTCAAGGGCAAGGCCCGGCTGCGAATGCAGGAGCTCGGGCTTTGCCGCATATGAATAAAGGAGCTGTCCCTATCCGGGTTTCGTAAAACCTGGCTTAGGGGCAGCTCCTTATTCGTTAAACGGGACGGATTTTTCAAAAGCTCTTATGGTTCAGCTCGTCTCTTAGGACAAAATAAGCCTACTGCTGTTCGCTGCCGTCCTGCTTTTTCTCGTAGGCGATCAGCGTAATCTCCTTGCCGGTGAGCTCCGCAATTTTCGTTTCCGCATCTTCAATCGCCTTCAAGGTGCCTTCGTTTCCGTTTAACGCAGCGATTTTATATTCATTCGTGTGAATATCCATCTACTCGCTCCTCCTCTGTAATTCCTTTGCGGGTCATTAACGTTATATAAGTTTTCCTGTACAATGAACAATCATACAATCAAATGCACAATTGCAAGGAGGGGATATCATTCATGATTCAATTCGAGCGAATTCATCATGTCAGCTTGGCGGTCAGGGATTTGGACAAGGCAAGGGCATTCTACTCGGATATCCTGAAGTTCCGGGAAATCCCGCGTCCGCCGTTTCAATCGAAGGGAATATGGTATGAGGTTGGCGATCAGCAGCTGCATTTGCTGGAGCATCCGATCAGCGATACGCTGCGGGAGCGGGGGATGGATACGACGGACGGCCATTTTTCCATCTGGGTGAAGAGCTATAGCGAAACCAAGGCGTGGCTTGATCGGATGGGCGTTGAATATGTGGCTAGCCCTGATAGCGTAGCAGGTTTTGCCCAGATCTTCGTATTGGACCCGGACCGGAACATCATCGAATTCGGAGCTGAATACGGCTCCTAGGCACCAGCCTGGAATGCGAAGCGGGCAAAGCAGCATCAACATATTTAAAAAGCCGTACGCGATTACAGGTCACGTCCGGCTTTGGGGTAAAAACGGTATTATTTTTGAATGAGGACGGGCGTGCTCATCTTAACCCGGTCATACAGCCAGATGACGTCTTTATTGTGCATGCGGATGCAGCCTGCGGAGACGTACTTGCCTATGGAGCCGGGGTTATTCGTTCCATGAATCGCGTATGCATAGCTGACTTTTCCGTTTATTTTTACATTAATGCCAAGCCAGCGGGCTCCGAGCGGATTCCGCGGATCGCCGCCCTTGATGCGTTCCTTGTAATAGGGGCGGTTCTTCACCTTCTCGTGAATCTTGAACAGGCCTTCCGGCGTATAGGAGGGCTTTTTTCCTGTGGCTACGGAAAACGATTTAATCAGCTTGCCTTTTTCGTAATACATCAGTTTGTTGCTGGATTTGTCAATGACGATGAACTGTGCGTACCGGGTGTATTTGCTGTCCAGCTTCTGCCCGGAAGCGGCGTGGGCTCCTGACGGGAGAAGAAAAATCAGCAGAAGCGCAAACACGAGTACGCGGTAGATCCCCCTTATGATGTTGCATCACCTCTCTTCGCTCTCCCCCATATATATGCAGCATTTCGCGAATGTTGACGGATATGTCGGAAGCCATTCATAGAACAAGCCGTTTTCAAAGAATGGTCCGTTCTTGATTGAAAACGACATCAATGTCGTTTATACTGAATACAAATAACGACAATAATGTCTATTTTAAAAAAACGGAGATGATATTTCCCATGTGCCCGAGGGTCAGCGACGAGTACAAAGAAACGAAGAAGCGGGAGATCGCGGCTGCCGCAAGACGCGTCTTCATCCGGAAAGGCTTCGCCCATGCCGTCATGCAGGACATTACGGATGAGGCCGGCATATCGCGCGGTGCGCTGTATGCTTATTTTGACAATCTGGAGCATGTCTTCATGGAAGTGCTGCGATATGACGATGAGGAGCTGTTTCAGTGGACCGGGCCGGAACTGCAGTCCCCGGTATGGGGGATGCTCATGAAGTGGCTGGGTGAAATCGAGCAGGATCTGATGAAGCTTCAGCATTCGCTGGTGCGGGCGCGGGCAGAGTTCTTTCTCTCCTCCGCCTATGTGAAGGACAAGAAGCATTATCCGTATATCCGGCAGCGTTACGAGAATGCCGTCGATGCGATCAGCCGGGTGATTCGGGCCGGGGAGGAGCGGGGGGAGTTCCAGCCGCTGCAGGATGCGCGGAGCCTTGCGGGGTATATCCTCTCTTTTCTCAACGGCCTGATGCTGGATACGTATCAGCTTGGACCGGATGCGACCTGGGCGGAACAGCAGCTGGATGTGTTCCGGAACATACTGAAGCTAATGCTGAAGCCCTCGAGTACGGATGGTTATCCCGATTTATCCATAGGAGAGTGAAAAAATGCTATTCCAATCCGAACGTTTGGTTTGCCGAAAAATGACCATGGAAGATGCCGAGCTCTATCATGCATGGAGAAACGACCAGGAGGTTATGAAATCGACGAGTCCATTCCTGGACGCGTATACGATGGAGGAAACCAGAGATTTTGTGCAGCATGTCATCATGGGCTCAGCCTCGTCGAAAAGCTATCTGCTCCTGCTGAAGGAGTCGGGCAAGCCGATCGGCATCATGTCGCTTATCCAGATCGACCTCAAGAACCGCAACGCGGAATGCATCCTCGACATCGGAGACAAAGACTGCTGGGGGCAGGGGTACGGCGCCGAAGCGATGCGGCTCCTGCTGGATTATGCCTTCCTTGAAATGAATCTGCACCGGCTGGGGTTGCGCGTATTCTCGTTTAATCAACGGGCGATTCGTTTGTACGAGAAGGCTGGCTTCACGCGTGAAGGCAGTGCGAGACAGAGCCTGTTCCGGGGCGGGAACTGGCATGACATCATCTATATGGGAATTTTGCAAAGCGAATATGTCAAGAAAGGTTGATTTTGACCATCTTCCATAATAAGGTAAAGGCATGCGTTAAAAATTATGGGGGAACAGGAGAACGAAAAATCATGTCTACGGAAGAAGTGCTGTCGATTCAGGATCTGAGGATGAAATATGATGGACGCTACGTGCTTAACGGAATTGATCTTCATGTGCGCCGGGGCGAGATGATCGGGTATATCGGTCCGAACGGGGCCGGGAAGAGCACTACCGTCAAGATTATGCTTGGCTTGGTGGAGGGATATACCGGAACGGTCCGGATCTTTGGGCAGGATATTGCCGATGGCAGCGTCGAGTACAAGCGGAGAATCGGATATGTGCCCGAGGTCGCGGAGCTGTACGATCAGCTGACGCCGGCGGAGTATTTGACGTTTACCGGCGAGCTGTACGGGCTTTCGTACGAGGAAGCCTATGAGAAGGCAGGAAGGTTGATGGAGTGTTTTGATCTGGGAAAGGTCTATCACTCGCGGATTGCTACCTTTTCCAAAGGGATGCGCCAGAAGGTGCTGCTCATATCCAGCCTTCTTCATGACCCGGATCTGTTGTTTCTGGATGAGCCGCTGAGCGGCTTGGATGCGAACAGCGTCATGGTGGTCAAAGAAATTTTGGCCAAGCTGTCGGCCGCGGGCACAACGATATTTTACTCCTCTCACATTATGGACGTCGTGGAGAAGATCAGCAGCCGGATCGTGCTGCTTGCCGATAGCCGCGTTGTAGCGGACGGAACGTTTAAGGAGCTGCAGCAGCAGTCGCAGGAAGGTTCCTTGGAAGAGGTGTTCAACCAGCTGACCGGATTCCATAACCATGGAGCGATTGCGGACCGGTTCGTTTCGATCATTCGGGAGGGCTCTTGATATGCTGCCGCAGGAACCGTCCTTTCGGACGCTGCTGCTGCTGGATAAATTCAAAGGGATCCTGACCCGAATGGGTGCCGATTACGGGATGCTGCGCCGCATTTTGCAGGTGAAGCTGCTGATGGATTCGCGCCGGGTGCCCATCATCTTATCGAATACGAACCGGAAGGAGGAAGATGCGGATAAAAACCTGTTCATTCGGTCATTGTGGCTGTACGGCTTGATGGGGATCGTACTCGCGCCGTTCGTGTACATCAGCGATCCAAACTATATGATGGCAATGAGTGTCGTGGCTGCCATCCTCATGTTTTTCATTATGACCTCCATGATTTCGGACTTTTCGTCGGTGCTGCTGGATGTGCGCGACCGGAGCATACTCATGACGAAGCCGGTAGACGGGCGTACGGTCGGCCTTGCAAGATCCATCCATGCGGGCATTTATATGCTGCTGCTCACAGCCTCGCTGTCGGCCGCTTCGCTCGTGACCGGCTTATTGATCAACGGCGTGATGTTCTTCCTGATTTATCTTATCGAGCTTATTCTGATGAATCTCCTCATCTTGGCGGTTACGACGCTTGTTTATCTGCTGCTGCTCAAGTACTGGGACGGGGAAAAGCTCAAGGATTTGATCAATTACGTTCAGATTGGCCTGTCCGCGGTCATAGCCATCGGTTATCAGTTCGTGATCCGTTCGTTCGAGCTGGTCGATTTCAATATTTCATTTACGCCGGCTTGGTGGCAGCTGCTGCTTCCACCGGTTTGGTTCGCGGCCCCGTTTGCGTGGCTGCTTGGCGGGGAAACGGACCCTTGGATTATCGCTTTCTCGCTTATGGCCGTAGCTGGCCCTGTCGTGCTGCTGCTTATCTATCTCCGCTATATCCCGTCATTTGAATTATTTCTGGAGAAGCTGTCGCACAGTGACGCGGGATCGGGAAAGGAACGGGGACGCGCGGACCGGGCGCTTGCCAGATGGTTCTGCAGGACGCGTGAAGAACAGGCATGCTTCCGATTGTCGGCCAGCATGATGAAGAGCGAACGGGAATTTAAGCTTAAGGTTTATCCCTCGCTCGGCTTATCGATGATTTTGCCCTATTTGTTTTTCTTTACGGCGCTCAGGGGCTCGACACTGGCGGAAATCCGATCAGGCTCGTCTTTTTACGTCCTATACGCCATGCTGGTCATGATCATAACGACCGTGATGATGCTGAAATACTCCGGTAAACCAAAAGCGTTCTGGCTATTTCGCGCAGCACCGCTCTCATCGCTGGGACCTCTCTACAGAGGAACGCTCAAGGCGTATGCCGTGAAAATGTTTTTGCCGCTGTTTGCGGTCAATGCTGCGATCTTCCTGAGCCTGTTCGGCATGCGGATCGTTTGGGATTTGGTCATCATCCTGCTGACCGGGCTTGCGCTCATTCCTGTAGCTGCCAAAGCCATGCTGCGGACGCCGCCGTTTGCGAGAGCCTTTAGCGTTACCCAGCAAAAAGACGGCTGGATCGTGTTGCTGTCATTTCCGGTGCTGGGCGGACTTGGAGGATTGCATTATGCCAGCAGCACGGTTCCGTTCGGAGCTCCGGCCTATATCCTTCTGCTGCTGTTCGCGAACGGATGGCTGTGGACGAAGCTTTTCACCAAGGCCGGCCGAACAAGCATTCTTGAATGAAGATCAGAATGGGATGGAAGGTATATTTCATGAGTTCGGGCAGGAAGAGGGGAGCATCCGGAGTAAATCCGAAGTCACCCTCGCTCCGGACGCTGGGCAACAGGTCCTCTGTCGGTGCCTCCAGGTTATAGGCGTCACGGAGCCTCTGTTCCGTTTCGTTGTCGATCGGTCGGGAATCCATGGCATAGCTTGTTCCGATGCCGGACAGGAGAATGGCCAAGAGAAAAAGGACGGCGGCGGATTTTCGGTAACGCATATGTGAACACGCCTTTCAAATGGAATCGGGTGTCCTAGAAGCAGAGTCGTGCTTCAGGGCACTTTTTCTTTTATATCGTAACTGATAAATGGGATAAGCGATACTAAGCTATCTCCTATCCACCGGGCTGAACGCAAGCCGAGAAGCCCATCTCGGCGGTAGTTATTGTGCAGATACGGTATTTTCCAGATGTGAAATTGTTTGTGCAAAAAGATTGAATAGGATTGAATGGGAACACATGTTCTTGTATAATAGGTATAAGGATATCCTGCTAAGTCTCTTGCAACCGGTTTGCATCTTTTATATTTACCAACTTCATATCACGCTCCATGGTTTCAGCCTTCACGAAATCATCTTCTTTGTCTTCCGAGAGGGATACATTTCTACAGATTGCTCTTCTGACGCCACATTTGTATTAAATTACCTGTTAAATCTGCAGCATTGCCTTATATAATCATACTTAGATTTTCACAGTGAATGAAGTGAGGGTCGTCAGGGTCAGTTCAATGGAATATGTTCTGGACAAGCTAACATTTATGCCAAACTTCAACATCGATACATGTTTATTGATTTGTGCTTTCCATCAGAGATTCCCGGCATTTTTAAGAAAGCGGTAGTCGCCACCGGAATAGGCCTCAAGAACATGCATCATATGTGACGTCTCGATTCGATATCCACATGTTTTCTTCAGCCGGCATCACGAATTCGGTGGTGGGATTGTTGGCAGGCTCCAGGGTTCGGGTTGAGGAGTGGCGTAGAATCATTTAACCATTCTTAAGCTGCAAGGAGGAATTGTCCTGTATGGAAGCTGTCTTATTTATGTTTTTTTCAACATTAGAAACACTGGCGATTCATTGGCTGATCATGAGCCTGCTGCGGATCCCCATATCCCAGCACCTGGGTCAAGCTCTGCTGGTTATGACCTTGGCGAATGTTCAAAGCCTGATCTTGCGCAATGAGTATCATTTGGATTTTCTAGTTCCGTTAATTACCCTTCTGATCTTCCTGTTCTTATACTCGACCATTATCAAGATTCCTGTTATCTGGTCTGCCGTTTGCACGATGATCGGTTACATGCTGTATGCCGTGATTCAGGTTGCCTATTTGTCCTTGATATTCGGCTCGGTTGAGACTGTGCAAACCGATCATGTTGACGGATACATTCTTCAGGTGCTGAGTGCAGGAACAGGACTGTTGGCCGCCTGGGTCATGTATAAACTCGGTATCGGCTTTCATTTTAATATCGAGAGGACACGTTTGAAATTCGAGCATGTTCTCTTGATTGTCCTCATCGCGATCGTGCTCGTCTTGGTCGCCATCTTGTTTTATCTGAACCATTTGTGGCTTCATTTTGTTTTCTTTGCCAGTACTTTTGGAATCTTCTTGTACTATGCCATCCAATCGGAGGAGCGGGATCGCCATGTTGTTAGAGGAAACCGCCAAACGGATCGCAGAGAGGATCAAACGACAAGTCCCCGACCATAAATCGACTCTCCCCGTCTTGGCACATGCTGTTGCCATTGTGTTAAATGTGGTGCTGATCGTATCGCTAACGATGCTGATCGCATGGTTTACCGGCAATACGGGGAAGGCGGCTCTATCCCTGATCGGCTTTGCCGTCCTGCGGCAGTTCTCCGGAGGGATGCATTTGAAATCCGGAGCCGCATGCATTGCCGTGACAACCGGATTGTTCACCCTGGTGTCCTTTCTCGAGCCGGGCCTTTTATACATACAACTTCTGAACTTGGCAAGCTTGCTGCTTGTCATCCGCTTTGCCCCGAGCCGAATTAAGGACCAATCCCGTATATCCAGCGTGCATTACCCTAAACTTCGCCTGATCAGCTGTTTGATTGTGGCGGTGAATATTGTGATTCAATCTCCAACGTTAGCGATCGTATTTTTCATCCAAGCGGTCAGTTTAGTTCAATGGAGAGGAGGAGGCTCTTATGTCCCGGATCGGCAAAGCGAAACACCGCTTCTATAGCGGTGTCGCATCGGCCCTGACGATGGTTGCGGTGTTTGTTGTCAATTCCGCAAGCCCTTTATTTGTGTACCGCGGCGAGACACCGGAAGAATTGCTGAAATGAAGTGACGGCAGGGGACTCCTGCTGTCTCCCCTTGAAACATCCTGACAAGGAGCCGGATGCATGTATCCGGCTCCTGTTTGTTATGGATACACCTAACAATCTTTTTTTGAAGGATCCATAATAGGCTGGAAAGTAGGTGAGGAGCAGGATCGTTGGAACATTAAATGGTTATGTGGAAGCGGGGGTGCTTTTATGATCACTTAAAAAGATACACAATCCCGGCCGCTGATAGTAATACGATCCCGGCTCGGCTATAAAGAACCCATTGGCCGCTTTCTTTTTTGATGTCCGATCATCCTTCGAATCCGCATAAAAGTTCCCCCTTTGCTGGTATCCCGTCGTCCATGCGCCAGATAAGAGCCCCGTTACCAGGATGCAAGCAATACCTGCATATAAGAGCAGATCCATGATTGAGTTCCTCCCGCCATACTCTTTATCGTTTAGAACGCCTGTTAAGCGGGATTGGTTATGCATTTTTGAGGAAGTTGTTTCGGTGATTAATAATGGATGCAGCCTTGCCGTCAGATTTCTTGAGGAAGGGCGATGTGAAGGAAGAAGAATAAGGATTAGGAAGCTATAAGAAGGGGGATAAGGGTTAGAGCGTTTAAGAAACGGTTTTGCATGGGATTTTTCTTCTAATTATTGACCCATCGGAGGGATAGAAAGGAGTCACTTTTGGAGAGCTGTACAGGACAAAGAAATAGTTCATGGTCATAGCTACATACGAATAAGTACCCCGTCGGGATGGTTCAGTTGTGAGTTTTTTATTTTTTCATGCGCTTTAAGAGGATCATAACAATCCATACGAGCAGTATCGTGGCTATAAATGGAAAAACCAGAGTGATAAGTTTCATTTTGAGAAACCTCCAGAATTATCTTTGGATTCGGATTCAATTACTATAAGGTAATTATAACAGCTACGAAGGTATATACGGCATTCGGTATGATACTAGACGCATAGGAATGAGGGCAGATGAGTCCAAAGAAAATGGATCAAAAAGGAGAGCAGAGCCGTCTTTTGTTACCCTCTTGTCCCTAAATCCCTATCAACTGTGAAATGGGGGATATGAGCACGTGCCAACAAATCTTTGTGATCATTAATGTATAAACTTAACTCCGTATACTTCTTCAGTTTCCTGCTGCAAGTGTGGTGTGAGAATGACGGTCTAGCCTCTTTATACTTGATCCCCCCGCTGAAAGGATTGGTTAAAGATTGTCGTCCATTCGTGCCGTTCCCGAACAAAGAGTTTTGGATGATATTCATGTTGTGATTTACAATACTTACCGCCTCTCATAGAACATGCCAAAAGGTATAATCGATGGAGAGGTGTTCCTATGTTTATTAGCCCGATGTTATTAGAGACAGCAAGTGGCCCATTTAGCCACAATGATTATATATTTGAGCCCAAAATCGACGGGCACCGGCTCCTGTTCTCCCAGGAGGACGGCCGAATCCAGTTGTATACCCGGCATGAGACATGCTGCACGCGGCAGTATCCCGAGCTTCTGAAGCCGTTTGAACATGATATCCTTCTGGATGGTGAGGTTGCTTGTACCGATCGGCAGACGGGGCTGGTTGACTTCGAAAACGTCATGACCCGGTTCCAGGCCAAGAAGGAGCAGCGTATCCGGGAGCTAATGGACATATCGCCAGTGACCTATGTTGCGTTCGACATCCTGAGATACAAGGGGCAGGACCTTCGAGAGTTGCCCCTGCTGAGGCGTAAAGAGATTCTGGCAGGCATCAGCATGCCGAACAGACACTTCGGTATCATACCCTTTGTGGAGGGAGCAGGAGAGGCACTGTTTGGGCAAATGAGGGCCCAGGAGCTCGAGGGGATGGTCGGGAAGCTTCAGGGCAGCCGGTACGAGAGTCGCCGATCACCGGCCTGGCAGAAGGTCATCAATTGGACCTATGCCGAAGTGTTTATCACCGGCTACCGGAAAGAAGAATTCGGTTGGTTAACGTCTGTGATGACGGAAAACGGGCGTCTGCGGCCGACTGGTATTGTCGAGCTGGGCGTGCCGCCGAAGGCCAAACGAGCCTTTTACGGAGTGAGCCAGCAGCTTGTAACGGGTGAGGATAAAAATTTCGTTCACCTGAAACCACGGATCCGGGCGAAGGTGAAAACCCGGAACTGGACCAAGGCAGGCATGCTGCGGTCGCCGGCGTTTGTTGAATTTGTCATTTGAATAGCAGAAGGAAAATCCCCTCTTCTTATCAAACCCATGGCTGTAAGGAAAAATAGAAGGGATTACTTGACCTGAAATAACTTATAACGGAGATACAACTGAAGGAGATTGAAAGGATAAAAAGCTGCCCTTAGGCGGCTTTTTCTTTTACATAAGAACGCAGGAAGAAGGTGTATGATATGATTCCGTTGCCGAAGAGCGTTGGGTTTATAATTTTTTTGGGAAATGCAGGGATCGACTTCTCGATGTCGAAATACCAAATACCAATGAGTGAGAATCAAATCGGCTCCATGGTGTGGAAGTACTGACCATTAGAAGGGTGGTATCCTATGATTGAACTGGTGTATCATGTTGCCGTAACTGCTGATCTGTTCATTGCGGACAAAAATGGCGTTGCGGATGATTCCGTATTTCTGTATGCGGATGACGGCGGTGATTTCTTCGAAAGTGTCCGGCAGTATCATGCTGTATTGATGGGTAGAAAAACATATGAATATGGATTTCAATATGGATTGAAGCCGGGTGAACCTTCCGGAATTGCGCAGGCGGCTCATCCTGGACTGAAGCATTATATTTTCTCGAATCAAATGGAATTTGAATCCAATGAGCAAGTGGAGCTTGTCAAAGAGGATGTGGTGTCGTTTTGTACGAGGCTAAAACAGGAAACTACGGATCAGCAGAAAAAAATATGGTTATGCGGAGGAGGAAATCTGGCCGGAAAGCTCCTCGACCACCAATTGATTGACACGTTGATTTTGAAGGTCAATCCCATCATTCTTGGTGAAGGCATTCCGTTGTTTGGAGCCAGCAAGAAGAAAATCAATTTGAAATTAACTGACATCAAGTCTTATGAAAGCGGAGTGATCGTGCCTACTTATCAGATTATATATTGAGAGTCTGTATGCACCAGAAAGAGCTGCGCTATACTTACGAGTGCTGAATTTGTAAATACAAAGGAGGTACAACTTTAGCTTTATCTAGTGCCCTTCTACTCCTTGACGGGAAATCGTGTGTCATATACGAAAAGCACCTAATCGGGTGCTTTTTTTATGGGATTTGATTAACGGGATGAGTGATGTGTCAACTTACAGCGCAAACATATCAGGAAAAGAACCTGCCATTCACCCGGATCGACAAATTTGTTTGAGATATGGGGTAAAGCCCAATGACAACAGATTTACTTTACCCTCAATAAAGGGCACCAAATCGATTCCTGGAATGGTGAGTGAATGAGACAAAACAAAAGAACCCTTGCTACGCAAGGGCTCTCGGTGATGATCTGTAGTGGGCTCGAACCACTGACCCCCACCCTGTCAAGATGGTGCTCTCCCAGCTGAGCTAACAGATCAGAAATAAAATATAAAATTGAGGTAATTCATATATTACCAGCAGACAAGCTGGCTGTCAACGGTTTTTTCGTTATAAAATAGAACGTTTCGGTTCAGACTAGGGAAAGTGCCATTTTTCCATAAACAGGAGCGTGAATTCCATGAAACAAGCAGCTTACTTCAGCATGAATCGAATCGCGGTTGCTGCTGTAACCCTAACCACCATCGCAGTCGTCAGCGGATGCAGCGTTCCGGAACGGACGTCGGTTCAGCTTGAGCCCTTGAACTCGCCTTCGGCTCCCGTTCTGCTGGATGTATACAGCCGTTCGGTTCAAAACGAAGTATATTCAAGGGATGGGGAGCTTCGTCCTGAACCGATGTCAACGCTTGAATCCGATCCAACGCTGCCCGAGCTGACCCATTGATTCCGTTTGGCATCAATCGTTCATCAGAGGAGCGGTAGTCCCGCTACTCGATCGGTTCCTTGTCATAACGTGCAAGCGCGGATGTTCGGTAACCGCCGGCCACAAGGCTGGCGGCCGCAATTTAACCAAGTTATCTATTCCTCATCCCATTTGCGGGAATAGCCCTTCTTAATCGCCCAGAATACAGGATAAATGATGAGGACGGCAATGATAGCGGCTACAAAAATCGTGCCTCCGATTCCCATGCTCGGCCTAGCTCCTTTCTAAGAAGACGTTAGCTTCTACTATACAGGAAATCAAAACTTTTGTATAATATTTCGATCTGATAAAGATAGAGGGTTCCGATAGACGAATCTACATAAAGAGGTGTGAATCAAGTGGCAGCAGAGATTATTAATGTGACGACCGAAGAGCAGCTGGAGCAAGCACTGGACATCCGTAAAGATGTATTCGTGCTGGAGCAGAAGGTGCCGATTGATCTGGAGATTGACGATTATGACCGGTTGGATGCGGAGGCCTGGCATGTATTGATCAAATCGGAAGGGCAGTATGCCGCAACCGGCCGTTTGACCTATTATAATAAGGATTCGGCGAAAATGCAGCGGATCGCCGTCCGCAAGCCGTTCCGCTCCAAAGGCATCGGCCGGGTGCTGATGATGGCATTAGAAGCGCAGGCTCGGGAGCTGAAGCTGCCTTATGCAGTGCTGGATGCCCAAGTACAAGCAGAGCCGTTTTACCGTAAGCTCGGGTATGAGACGATATCGGATGAACCGTTCGACGATGCGGGGATTCCCCATGTTCGGATGAAAAAAGAGCTGTAATCCTGCTCATCCCAAGCATGAAGAAGAGGCACAGCGTTGGATCGCTGGGCCTCTTTATCGATCTTTTAGAATGTCGGCAGATTGTCCAAATTGTTGCTTGGATCGCCATCGGCATTCGAACGGAGATGCTCGTCACCGTCACGTCCCCGAAATACATTCACATTCTTGATTTGTTTATTTTTCGCCATTTGCTGGGCTGTTTTGTAATCGACGACCGTTCCGTCCTCCAGCTTCAGCTCGACGATATCGCCATCGCCGTTTTTCCGTACGCCTACGACTTCTTGCGAATTGTTATTCATGATATATCGCCTCCCGGGTATAGAGTTCCCGGGTCCGATCCTATCTATGCACCCCAAAACCATGCAGTGTTCTGAATCTTCCGTCGGTCTGCTGCGGATATTCAAGCCTCGGACAGCTTGGAATCTCTTTTCCCGTTTCGACCTATAACTCGTAGATGCGCTGCTGCTCCAGAAATTCCATCAATCCGGTCTTGCCGATATAATCTTTGGCATTGTCCCCATAGTGCATTAGATAAGTGCGTTCTTGAATATTCTCCGGCAGACTAAGCAGCTCCTCCAGCGTGGTATGGACCTCGCCCGGCCCCTGCAGCTGACACTCATGCAGAATTACCTCGCACCCCCGGTCCTGTACCAGTGTACGAAGCAGCGCAGGATCGAATACCATATCGGCGCTGTAAAAAATCCGTTCATTCAAATAAAGCGAATAGCTGCTCTTCCCCGGGATATGCCGGGTTTGAATCAGCTCCACGGACAATCCGGACGAAATATCCGTCTTTACCCCCGGCTTCAGCGGACGGACGTCAAAGATATCGTCCAGCGAGGTGATTTGACCTTCTTGATACATGCCGCCCCGCAAGGTGTTCTCCCACAGCGGCTGGACAAGCGCTTCGCCGATGTAGAGCGGAAGCTTGCGCTTGTATTGCAGCTTTGTGATAAAAGCAAGCTCCTCCAAACCGCCGACATGGTCCCCATGAATGTGGGTGATCAGCACCGCATCGATGTCATTGAACGTAGCCCCGAGCTGGTGCAACGCCATAGGGGCTGTAATCCCGCAATCGACCATCAGCGTATACCCGTTGTCATCAATCAGCGCGTTATTGTTGTAGTACTGCTTGGCAAACGCACCGCCGGTGCCAAGCATTTGCAATTTCAAAGTCAATGTGCGTAACCTCCTGATGTATGATGTGAAAATCCTGGCAAGCTACTTTATATTGTACCGAAACCAGGGCGGAAGTACACGGTCTTTAAATACCTTCTTAGGCGGTAGTTTCATCAACAAAATCAGACAAATTTTTTTCCACAAACTGCTGGACAGAGCGCAACTTGTTATTTGGGTTGTAGTATACACATATAACAACATGATGAGCTATTGGGGGGAACGGATAAGATGAAGTGGAAGAAAGTGATGGCGTGCGTTCTGGTCCTTTCGTTAATGGGTGGCAGTACGCTTTTATTTGCGGATTCCGTCCAAGAGCGTGTTCGGGTATGGCTCAACGGACGCGAATTAAAGGACGGCGGTTATGTGATCGACGGCAAAACCTACGTGCCGGTGCGGGAGTTTGACGGTGCCGTGGACTGGAATTCGAAGACAGGCAATGTCGAAGTGATTAAACCTAATGTGCATATTTTCCTGTTCAAAGGGGACACTGTATTCGGGAACGTCAACAGGGGCAAGCTGAAATTCAACGTATTCAGCCAGGTCGACAGCCTGAATAACGATATCCATGCGGTGAAGGTTGCGATCGAAGACCCATCCGGCCATGTCAAGGATATTCAATCCCAGGTCGTTCAAGACCGGAAGGACAATTTTTGGTTCCGCACCTATGATTTTACGTATGACTTTAAAACGTCAGGCAAATACTCGGTCGGCTTTTATGTCCAGGTTGAACCCGATTCCGGCTTCGTCAAGGTTGCCGAAAAGGTGATCACGGCGCTGAACTAAACGCAGGTTGTGGCCGCCTCAGGAAAAATTGACCTGAAGAAGCCTTACGTGATACGATACGAAAGTATGATAATTTAACCCGAAGTGAGGTTTTTTCAATGAGCGAACACAAACACGAACACGGAGATGCTTGCGGCTGCGGTCATGATCATGACCACGACCATGATCATGAGGAGTTTGTGCTTACATTGACGGATGAGCAGGGCAAAGAAGTGGAAATGGTTCTCGTAGAAACCTTTGATGTGGGCGAGAAGCTTTATGCACTGCTGCTTGAGCGCGACAATCCGGAAGCGGACGGCGTCATCCTGCGTATGGAAGAAGAGAACGAGGAAATGGTTCTTTACAATATCGAGGACGAAGCGGAATGGAACGAAGTAGAGGCCGCTTATAACGAGCTGGTCGCTGCAGCGAATCAGGAATAATATCCGCATAGGAGCAAGAAAGCAGGCTGCCTCTGGGAGATCTCCCGGAAGCGGCCTGTTTTTGCGTTCGATAAAGGAACCGGATTTCATCCTGGTATGCGCCGCTCTATGCGTTCACTCCATCAGGTTAGTGATAAGTATTTGTGCCACACCTCCAGATTACAGTATCGTTAACGGCCGCCCTTTCTTGCGAAGACGACCTCCGTCACGATCGGCAAATGATCTGATGCCTCTGTGTGGATGACACGCTGGTTTGCGTGCGAAACGCCGGGAGAGGTTAAAATATAGTCAATCGTCACCGACGGGTTGCGAACCGGAAAAGTATAGGCGTCCTCGATGCCTTGGAAGCTGTCGACGAATAAGCCGCTGTTCAGCAATAGCCCAACTTCCTCGCTTGCAGGCTCGGCGTTCAGATCACCAAGCAGCAGGGCCGGACCATCGGAGGCGGAGGTCGAAGCGAGATCGACGATTTCCTGCGCCTGCGCCAATCGGCTCGTTACATCAAGGCCAAGGTGCGTGTTATATACATTGACATGGACTCCCCGTACATTGATCACGGCATGCAATACACCGCGTTGCTCCTTGCCGAAGCTGCTAAGCCACACGTTTTCGGACTTCAGGATCGGATATTTGCTAAGAATCGCGGTTCCGTACTGACGGTTCTCAGTCTGTCCTTCGGCTGGAGCCAAATCCAGGTTTGCCCCGTAAGCATAATGATAGCCCAGCATTTCAGCCAATTCTTTGGCTTGATCCTGGAAGCCGCTTCGCTCCCCATAGAACCGGTCCACTTCCTGCAGACCGACGATGTCCGCTCCGGCATCCCGGATGACTCCTGCAATCCGTTCGAGACTTAATTGATTATCCAGGCCGACGCCATGGTGGATGTTGTACGACATAACGGTTGCCGGCACCTTGCCTCCATATCCGTTGTCCGCGGCCTGAGCGCCGAATGGAAGCATGGACATAAGCAGCAGGGCAGTGAAGAGCGAAACTACTTGTTTTTTCATCAACAAATCTCCCTTCTATGAATAGATGCTGGAAGAACAAATAACCATGATATGGATGGATGAAGCGGTTCCAAACTTATTATACATCGCTACTGTAAATGCCGGATGAAATTGGATTGAGGGAGGGGAAAATTGAGGAGAAGGACATAGCCTTCCGTTAAGCAAAGCCCTCGGGTGATTCAAACGGCCAGTGTCATTAGACCGTGTTATTTGCAAAAAGGAGAGACCATGGTCCCTGATCGACCATCGCAAAACCAAAAACCCGGAGCAAACCTGCTCCGGGTTAGACTAGCGTAAAATAAGTTTAACAGATCTTTAGAAGATCGGATCGGCTTCTACAATAACCTTAACATTCTGAATGCTGCGGTCCTCAGGGCCTTTCACCGGGAGTCCGACCTCGACGTGATCGATAATGTAGTCGATGTTTTCCTGGGAAATAACTTCACCCGGCAGCAGGATCGGGATTCCCGGCGGATAGACATAAATAAATTCGGCGATGATCCGTCCGGCCGATTCTTTAAATGGAATGATCTCGGTGTCCCCGTAGAAGGCATCGCGCGGGATAAGCGACAGCTGCGGAATCTCCGGTGTCTTCACAACAAGCTCATTGATTTCATTCACATGAATATATTCGTTGGACAGCTCGCGCAGAGCGGTCAGCAGCGTATCGATCGTATCCCGGTTATCCCCCGGGGTAATGAGGCACAGGATGTTGTACATATCGCTGAGCTCCACCTCGATATTGTAATGAGCGCGGAGCCAGTTCTCGGTCTCGTACCCGGTAATGCCCAGATGGCGGACATGGATCGTCAGCTTGGTCGGGTCATAGGAGTAAGTCGCCTCGCTGCCCAGAATTTCATCCCCGAAGCAATATAGCCCCTCAATCTCGTTGATCTGACGACGGGCATACTGTGCGAGCTCGATCGTTCTCGCAGCCATTTCCTTCCCGTGCAGCGCCAAATTGCGGCGTGACGTATCCAGCGATGCAAGCAGGATATAGGAGGTCGAGGTCGTCGTCAGCATGCTGATGATGGTCTGCACCCGATACGGATTAATATAGCCGTTCTTCGTGTTGACGTTCAGCACCGAGCTTTGCGTCATGGAGCCGCCGAGCTTATGGACGCTGGTCGCAGCCATGTCGGCGCCTGCTTCCATAGCGGACATCGGAAGCTCTTCATGGAAATGGATCAGCACGCCATGTGCTTCGTCCACCAGAACCGGCACGTTGTAGCTGTGGGCAAGATCGACAATTTCCTTCAGATTGGCGCTGACGCCGAAATAGGTCGGGTTGATGACTAAGACGGCTTTGGCGTCCGGATGGCGCTTCAGTGCTTTGCGCACCGAGCTGATCGTAATCCCGTGGTCGATCCCGACGTTGGGATCCTGGGCCGGGGATACGAATACGGGCTTGGCCCCGGTGAAAATGATGGCGGACAAAACGGATTTATGCACGTTGCGGGGAACGATAATTTTATCCCCCGGGGCACATACGGACATGATCATGGTCATGATCGCCCCGCTTGTCCCTTGTACGCTGAAAAACGTATGGTCCGCGCCAAAGGCGTCGGCGGCCAGCTTCTGGGCCTCTTCGATAACACCGGTAGGCTGATGCAGGTCGTCCAGCGGCGCGATGTTGATCAGATCTATGGAAAGGGCGTTATCCCCTATAAATTCTCGAAACTCGGCATCGGTGCCTAAGCCCTTCTTATGCCCCGGAATGTGAAATTGAACCGGGTTTTTGGCCGCGTGTTCCTTGAGTGCGGTGAAGAGCGGTGTACGGCTATGGTCCATTGACGCTGTCACAACCTTTCCTTATGTGTATGGTTAATATTTGTCGGTTACTGCTTTTATATAAGCAAAATTGAGTATAGCAAAATGGGGGGGGAATGCAAGAAGTTTTCAAGCACGAAAAAAAGAGCTGCTCAAGCAGCCCTTTCGAATGATGATCCTGCGATCAAAACGACATTTTGTAAAGCGGCAGAAGCGTCTCGAAGGTCTCCTGGACCTTCTCCAGCAGCTTGTCCCCGCTCAGCTTGACCGCTTCCTCGCGCGGGATGCGAAGTCCGCACATCACTTCAGCCTTCTTGACCTCCTTCAGCTTATGAATAAGCTTCTCGAAGTCGCCTTGGCTCATCGATTGATGGGGCGTTCCCTCGGGGTTCATATGGTCCATAGACCAATAGAAATGACCCGGCAGCGCTTTGATCGTCTTCTTCAGCTTCGCTTCAAGGTTGGCTGCGAACACGGCTTTGTTCGGGCTTTCGTAAATGATCGCAAAAATAACAAACAGATGCGTGCCGAAAAGACCCACTTCAAAATGAGGGAGCGCTTTGTAGCCGCGCTTATTGGCAGCCCAGGCGACCCATGTATCGATCGGGGGGTTAACCTTGCGTCTGGCATGCTTCGCAACATGAACGAACATGTCCTCGCCTGCGAGAGCGGAAACAAGGGGGGCCAGCTCCGCTCCGATCAACTCCAGCTTTGGCCGAACGTGCTCGATGAGCGCTTCCATTCGAGCTTCGAGCCCAGGGACGGAGAATACGTCGAAATCTTGATCGTTAAATCCTGTGAACGCTGTTGTCATCTATGTGAAATCCTCCTGTTAAGTATCTTCATATGACCTATACTAGCTCTTTCCAATACCTTATTATACCATAGCTGACCCGTACTTCCCGCATGATGGGCATAAGTTTCACTGTAATTTCATCTGGGGAAAAATAGTCAATAAACCAAGTTACCGTTACATAAGATGGAGTATAAGATATAGATAAGACAACGTCAAAAAGCTGTGCAAGAGGGGGAATCTTCACCGTCGTTTTGTGATCGGTAGTAAACCGGAGGAGGGAGTGCCGTGAATAAGAGCGAGGAAGTGGAGTATTGCAACCTGGAGCTCCGGTTTGATCGCCGGCATATCCAGGACCTGATCAAGGAACTGATCCAAGAAGGATACTCACTGTATTGGAGCGAGAATGAGTCGCAGTTTATCATATCAATCCGGACAGGACGCAAGCTGGTAAAGCTTCGGTTTCAGCGCACAGGCAGCGGGTTTAAACTGGTCGGCGATTACATGATCCGGGATCCGAGGCTGGCGGAATGGATGGAGAAGCTGATCGAGAATACCCGAGGGCACGCTGTCGTCAAACGCTTCAAGGACCGGCAAATTTTAATCGAAAATATACTGTTCGGCGAAGTTATCCGCCTTGTGGAGATTACGGGCTATCGCCAGCGCGTCCTGTTCCAGAAGGGGACGCCGATGACAGAGCAGGAAATGATGCGATTATTCGAATCGGACGAAGGGGAACGAAGACTGCTGCTGTGCAGGCTGGAGACCGATGATGAGCTGGAGAAGCTGTATGAAGCGATGCAAGCGGGTGACAAGGAGAAGATCATGAGCTGCAAGCAGAGATTGAAGGAGCTTGCCTTAGAGCTGATGAGGCTTGAGTGGTAAGTCCCATTTTCATAGTTGCATGCCAAAAGCACGAACAACACTCCGAGTCAAAAGGGGTGTTTTCGCGCGCGTTCGCAGGTGATCCCCTTGAAGCCGGCGATCGACGTTTTTGTTACAGGGGTTCACTTCTCCACAGAAAAACGTTAAAATGAGAATAATGTAATCATCCCGATAGGGATTGGGTTGCTTATAAAATATACTGGAGTAAAGGATGGAGAACCAGATGTCAAAACAACAAATCGGTGTCATCGGCCTTGCTGTCATGGGTAAAAACCTGGCCTTGAACATCGAAAGCAAAGGTTTTACCGTTTCTGTATATAACCGCTCTCCGCAAAAAACGGAGGACATGCTGAAGGAAACCGTCGGCAAGCAGGTTAAAGGCACCTATTCGATCGAGGAATTCGTGGATTCCCTTGAGAAGCCCCGTAAAATTCTGATTATGGTTCAAGCCGGACAAGCTACGGATGCTACCATCGAGCAGCTGATCCCGCACTTGGACAAAGGCGATATCATTATCGACGGCGGTAACGCCTACTTCCCGGACACGCAGCGCCGCAGCAAGGAATTGGCCGAGAAAGGCTTTAACTTCATCGGTGCAGGGGTATCCGGCGGCGAAGAAGGCGCCCTGAAAGGTCCATCGATCATGCCTGGGGGACAAGAAAGTGCATACAAGCTGGTTGAGCCGATCCTGACGGCCATTTCGGCTAAAGTGAACGATGAACCTTGCTGTACATATATCGGTCCTGACGGTGCCGGCCATTATGTGAAGATGGTTCACAACGGCATCGAGTATGGAGATATGCAGCTGATCTGTGAAGCATACCAATTGCTGAAAGACGTGCTTGGTCTGAATGCGAAGGATCTTCATGAAATCTTCACGGAATGGAATAAAGGCGAGCTCGACAGCTATCTGATCGAGATTACCGCCGACATTTTCTCCAAATACGACGAAGAAACCGGCAAGCCGATGGTGGATGTCATCCTGGATACAGCCGGACAAAAAGGCACGGGCAAATGGACAAGCCAAAGCTCCCTGGATCTTGGCGTGCCGCTCTCTATGATTACGGAATCCGTATTCTCCCGCTTCCTTTCCGCGATGAAGGACGAGCGCGTTGCGGCAAGCAAAATTTTGAATGGTCCGAAAACCGCTCCATTCGACGGCGACAAAGCGGAGTTTATCGAAAATGTCCGCAAAGCGCTGTTCGCAAGCAAAATCGTATCTTACGCGCAAGGCTTCGCCCAGCTCCGCGTTGCATCCGATGAGTACGGCTGGAATCTGCAGTACGGCAATCTTGCTAAAATCTGGCGCGGCGGCTGCATTATCCGCTCCCGCTTCCTGCAGAACATCACGGACGCTTATGAGAACAATCCGGAGCTGAAGAACCTTCTGCTCGATCCGTTCTTCAAAGAAATTATCGAATCGTACCAAGATGCATGGCGTAAAGTCGTGGCATCCGCGGTATCGCTCGGTATTCCTGTTCCCGGCTTCTCCAGTGCGCTGGCTTACTACGACAGCTACCGTACGGCGAACCTTCCGGCGAACCTGCTTCAGGCTCAGCGCGATTACTTCGGGGCGCATACGTTCAAGCGTGTAGACAAGGAAGGAACGTTCCACTACAACTGGATGGAGTAATTGTCATGGCAAGATGAGCTTGTCGTCTCACCAGGAGGAGGTCAATTCCCCTCCTCCGCCGGAGGGAGAAGCTGAGGTTTGCGGACCGGAGAGGGGGCTAACGCCTCCTGCAGCTCCGAAAGTCCGTGCATGGCCTCCAGCAGGCAAGTGCGAATGTCGCCGCTTTGGGCGTGGACATGGCTTCCGCTTCCGAACAGGAGCAGTGCGGCTTCGCAATAGCTGTAGAAGTTTTGCAGCAATCGTGGCTTTGAAAGATCCAGCAGGGCTGGATCCTTCGAAGCCACTTTTTTTTGTACAAAATGCAGCACCCAAACCACATCCTCTCTGCATAGAGGATAGGAGGGATCGAGGATCCGGCGGATACGCAAGGGCGCCGAAGCGATCGAGGAACGGTGGTCGGACATATGGACGCGGTTCCTCCTTTCTTTCATTCTTGTATTCTTCCATTTCAGTATATGATCCGGATGTCCAAACTAGACTTTCTGTTAGATTTATCAGTTACCCTTACTAAAGCGGCGTGTTGTTCAGTAAGCCAGTAAGCCAGTAAGTCAGATCCATTGTCGAAAGTTTTCGGGCTATGGTATGATATGAACAACTTTATAGTGAAGCAGCAAATGGGGTGTAGCATTGAATACAAGGAGCGGGAACATCATCTTGATCGGGATGATGGGAACGGGGAAGTCAACCGTAGGGCGTCTCGTCGCCGATCATCTGAACTATTCGCTGGTCGATCTTGATGCCGAGATTGAGAGAATGGCCGGTAAAAGCATTCCGGATATATTCGCAGCGGACGGAGAGGGCTGTTTCCGGGATATCGAGACGGCGGCGCTTCGCGAGGTGCTGCATCGGACGAGCCAGATCATCGCTACCGGAGGGGGAGCGGTGCTCCGTCCCGAGAATTGCGAGGCGATGAAGCGGGGAGGCTGGGTCGTCGCATTGACGGCGGATGCCGATACGATTGTGGAACGGGTCCGGGGCGATGCCAACCGGCCGCTGCTTGCGGGCAATGTAGAGGAGCGAGTGCAGAGCATCCTAATGGAAAGAGCCGATAAATATCGTTTTGCCGATCTGATGGTGGATACCGCAGGGCTGACGGCGGATGAAGTCGCGGCTGAGATTTTAATGCATTACCGCGGCTAAGATGATCAGTGCTGGTCGGATGATAAAGAGCCTGTTCCAGGGAAAATGTGAAGTGTTCTAGCGGGAGAGACAACAAGGCGGGGGAAACTGTAGCTTCCCCCGCCTTCCTGCAGACAATGAGCGGCTACTCCTCTTCATGCCACTGAAGCATGCCGCCTTTCAGGTTGATCACATTATGAATTCCTTGATGGCTCAGAAATTCGCACACATGCTGGCTGCGTCCGCCGCTGCGGCATATAATGACGACCTCTTCATTTCGAGGGATCTCATCGAGCCTGGCGGGGATTTCGCCCATCGGGATATGCTTGGCGCCGTTGATCATGCCGGCTGCCACTTCCTCGTCTTCCCGGACATCGATCATGTACACTTGCTCGCCGTTGTGAAGACGGCGTCTAAGCTCAGAAGTTTCCATCTGGGGAATCGGTTTCATCAGTTGACCTCTTTTCTGCAAAATGATAACGTCCCGAGCAAACGGGCCGCCGGAAAATTTAAAAGTGATATGAACAATGATAACCAAGCGGCGATTTCTCTGTCAATCGACTGCCTTAGGATCATTTGGAAAACAGCGTACAAGCGCTATACTATATACAAGGAGAGATACATATTATGGATATCATTGTAAGGCCTACTCCCAAACTACAAGGCGAGATCGGGGCGTTGTCGTCCAAAAACTACACGACGCGCTACCTGCTTGCAGCCGCGCTGGCCGAAGGAACGAGCACGGTTTATTATCCGGCTCACAGCGAGGACAGCGATGCGATGAGACGCTGCATCCAAGATCTTGGAGCCGTCCTCGAGGAGGACGATGAGAAGGCGGTCATTACCGGCTTCGGCAAATCGCCGCGAAACGTGAAGGAATTGAATGTAGGGAATGCCGGAGCGGTGCTGCGTTTCTTAATGGGCGTAGCGGCTTTGTCCGAAGAGGTTACGTTTGTAAACACATATCCGGAATCGCTAGGGAAGCGTCCGCATGATGACTTGATCGATGCGCTCGGGCAACTGGGCGTACAGGTGGAGCATAATGACGGGAAGCTGCCGATCACGATTCGCGGAGGCAGCCCGAAGGGCGGACGCATTACCGTCTCCGGCGAGGTCAGCTCGCAGTATTTGAGCGCCCTGCTGTTCCTGACGCCGCTGCTTACCGAGGACAGCGAGATTACGGTGACCGGGGATCTGAAGTCGAAGGTGGTTGTCGGTCAGACGCTGGAAGTGCTGGAGCAGGCCGGGATTACGATCCATGCGGACGAGGACTACATGTTCTTCCGGGTTCCGGGCGGCCAGTCCTACAAAGCGCAGGTCTACACGGTTCAAGGCGACTATCCGGGTTCCGCCGCAGTCCTTGCCGCAGCAGCAGTAACGGAATCGGATGTAACGATCCGCAACCTCGCGGAGGACAGCAAGCAAGGGGAGCGCGCGATCATCGACGTGCTCCGCATGATGCAGGTTCCTCTTACGCACGAGAACGGCAATGTGCGCGTCCAAGGGAACGGGCGGCTCAAAGCGCTGGAATTTGACGGGGACACGGCGACGGACGCGGTGCTGGCGATGGTGGCGGCCGCCGTGTTTGCTGAAGGCACCTCCCGTTTTTACAATGTTGAGAATCTTCGGTACAAGGAATGTGACCGAATTACGGATTATTTGACGGAGCTGCGAAAGGCAGGCGCTAATGTGGAAGAACGTCAAGCTGAGATTATCGTTCACGGCCGTCCGGAAGGCGTCGAGGGCGGTGTCGAAATTAATGCCCACTACGATCACCGCGTAATTATGGCTTTGACGGTGGTGGGGCTTCGCTCCAAGCAGCCGCTGCGAATTCAGGACGCGCATCATGTCGCCAAATCCTACCCGCAGTATTTCGATCATCTGAAGGCGCTTGGGGCCGATGTGGAATGGGTAAAATAAGGGTAGCAAAGAGCCATTTGAAAAACTCCGAAAGGTGGTAACCATCCCATGGCATTTGAAAATCCGAGCCGCGAGCAAATTGCGGATATCTTGAAAAATGCAGGCAACATCGCCGTAGTCGGCCTGTCCGACCGCCCGGACCGCACTTCCCATATGGTAGCTGCGGCTATGCAAAGCCGGGGGTACCGGATCATTCCGGTAAATCCCGGAGCAGACGAAATTCTTGGGGAGAAATGCTATCCTTCCTTGAAGGACATACCGGAGCCTGTAACGATCGTGAATGTATTCCGGCGGAGCGAATATTGCGCCGACGTGGCACGGGAAGCTGCAGAGATCGGCGCCAAAGTGCTCTGGCTGCAGCAGGGCATCATCAGCGAGGAGGCGGCAGCGATCGCCGAGGAGAACGGCATGATCGCGGTCATGGACCGCTGCATTAAGGTAGAGGATTCGATCGCCCTGCGCGGCAAATAATTTTTTTATTTCGAGTGGATGGAAGAAGGGCAAGTCTTGCGAGAGAGTAACCGGCAGTCAAGGATGCGGCACAATCGCGAATCCTGATTGTTTTTGGTTCGATCAAGCAGGACTTGCTTTTTCGTGTGGGGGTGCGGTTTTCTTTTTGACAAAAAGAGGTGGAACGCTTACCATCAAGGATAGAAAGGAGGGCTCGCCTTGAATTGGTTGGGATCGTTGCAGCAGCTGGGCAGAGCCGTTATGCTCCCTACAATGGCGCTTCCGGCCGCAGCTCTCCTGCTTAGCGTGGGCAGTCTGCCGTGGGCGGCCTGGGGCTTCGGAACTTTGGGCGAGATTGCCCAAGCGGCGGGACACGGCGTGTTTTATTATATGCCGTATTTATTTGCCATCGGGGTTGCCTGGGGGCTCTCGAACCAGGGAGGGCCTGCAGGTCTTGCGGCTCTGGCCGGCATGTTTATATATAATCAGGTGATTTCCCGTCTGGGGGATGGAGGCGTTCAGCCCTCCACCTTGATCGGGATCATTTTTGGTGTGCTATCCGGATATGTCTATAACCGCTTCAAGCATATTAAATTGCCTGAGGCGATCCAATTCTTCGGAGGATCCCGCTTCGTGCTGTTGTTCATGGGGCTGTTCTCCGCCGTGTTCGCATGGTTCATGCTGGGGATGGCTCCGATCGTGCAGCGCGGTCTGGACTCCTTCTACGAGCTGACGGTGCATATGGGCGCTTTCGGTTTGTTCCTGTACGGCATCCTGTACCGGGTGCTAACGGCATTCGGCCTGCACCATTTGCTGAATAATGTATATTGGTTCCAGCTTGGAACGTACGAGACCAGTGACGGCACGATTGTTCAAGGGGATCTGCCGCGGTTCTTCGCCGGCGATCCGACGGCAGGCGATTTCATGGCCGGACTGTTTCCGATCATGATGTTTGCGCTGCCGGCTATCGCATTCGCAATCATCCAGGAGGCGCGCGAGGATTTAAAGCCGAAGGTAAAGAAAACGTTTATGCGTTCGGCCCTCGTCTGTTTTTTGACCGGGGTATCGGAGCAGATCGAGTTCGCGTTTTTATTCGCCTCTCCTTATCTGTATGTGCTGCACGCACTGATGGCGGGCTTCGCCATGGTGCTTACGTACATGTTTGATATCCATCACGGCTTTTCGTATTCGGCAGGCTTCATCGACTATGTGCTCAACTACCACCTGTCACAGAATGCCTGGATGATCATACCGATCGGCATCGTATACGGGCTGGTCTATTATTTTCTGTTCCGCTGGGCGATTCGGACCTTCGAAATTCCGACGCCGGGGCGCGAGGAAGGCTCGGCTCTGGAAGGACGGGCCGGAGATATTCCGTATCAGGCGCCACTCATTCTGGAAGCGCTGGGGGGCAAGGACAATATTGTACAGGTTCAGTCCTGCATGACCCGGTTAAGATTGACCGTGTATAATGACCGCCAGATCGATTCCGACGCGCTCAAGCTGCTTGGCTCGGCAGGCATTATCAAGCTTGGCGGGGGCAATGTGCAAGTGGTGTTCGGGACCTACTCCGAGCTGATCCGCGAGGAAATTAACAAGCTGATGCAGCAGGATCTGCCGCGGGTGCTGTTCAGCGCTCCGGTACAAGGACGCATGCTGCCGATTGACGAAGTGCCGGACGATATTTTCGCCGCCAAGCTGGTTGGCAACGGGGTGGCATTTATACCCGAGAAGGGGGAGCTCGTCTCTCCGGTATACGGTACGGTGATGCATGTGTATCCGACGATGCATGCCATCGGGATTTCCACCCCGGATGGTCTTGAGGTGTTGATCCATATCGGCATCGATACCTCCCAGCTGAAGGGGCCGTTTACGGCTGTCGTCAGCGAAGGGGATACGGTCGAGCCCGGCCAGCTGCTGGTCAAATTCGACCTGGCGTATCTGAAGGCCCACGCCGCATCGCTGGCTACGCCGATGGTGATCACGAATCCGGATAAGGTCAGATCCTGGAGCTATGCTCCGTTCAAATCGGTCAAGAAAGGACAGTCATCCGTCATGTCCGTCGTATTAAATGAGAGTAACGCTGGGGGTAGAGAAACATGATACAAGGCATTGGCGCAGCAACAGGCGTAGCGATCGGAAAGGCTTTCGTATTGCCGCATTGGGAGCTGGATCTTCCGGATTCCGAATTGGACGCCGTCGATTTGGCCAAAGAGTTCGAGCGTCTATATGAAGGCATACGAACCTCCAAGAACGAAATCGAATACATCAAGAATGAATTCAAAGAAATGGTGGGGCACGAGGAGTCGCAAATTTTTGACGCGCATCTGGCCATCCTGGACGATCCGGTGTTCATGAACGAAATCCAAGGGATCATCGAACGTCAGTACAAGGCGGCCGAAGTGGCGGTTAAAGAGGCGATTGACCATTTTGTCTCCATGTTCGATTTGCTTGACGACGAATACATGAAGGAACGGGCGCTGGACATCAAGGATGTAGGCAACCGGCTGTTGAAGCATCTGCTCGGTGCGCCGGAGGTTAAGCTGCCTTCCGACACGCAGCCTTATATCCTGGTTGCCAAGGAGCTCTCGCCGTCCCAGCTGGTTCATCTCAATCCGTCCCATGTTCTCGGGATTGTCACCTTGAACGGGGGCAAAACCTCCCATTCTGCAATTATGGCCCGTGCCCTCGGCATCCCGATGGTATCCGGCATCGAGAACAAGCTGGAGAAGCCGATCCAGACCGGTGAGCTGCTTATTGTGGATGGGGATGCAGGGCATCTTTACCTTGAACCGGATCCGCTGACTTTGGAGCGTTATGAAGGCATTCGCGACGAGCAGCGGAAGCGTAAAGAGCAGCTCCAGCTGCTGGCCACGGTGGATGCCGTCACCAAAGACGGGACGTTCTTTAACCTGGCTGCCAACATGAGCTCGGTGAAGGAGCTTGATATCGCTCTGCAGAACGGGGCTAAAGGAGTGGGCTTGTTCCGGACGGAATTTCTGTATATGGACCGCCACAGCTTCCCGACGGAGGAGGAGCAGTTCGAGGTCTACCGTCATGTTGTGGAGAAGGCCGGGCAGTCCTCCGTCGTCATTCGCACCTTTGATATCGGCGGTGACAAGCAGCTTGATTATTTCTCGCTGCCGGAGGAGGAT
Source organism: Paenibacillus sp. FSL M8-0142 (assembly GCF_038597315.1). NCBI lineage: Bacteria > Bacillati > Bacillota > Bacilli > Caryophanales > Paenibacillaceae > Paenibacillus > Paenibacillus sp. FSL M8-0142. Next base: position 4,422,398 of record NZ_CP152008.1, on the reverse strand, counting down.
AATCCGTTCCTGGGCTACCGCGCCATCCGGATCTGCCTGGATCGCACGGAGCTGTTTCAAACCCAGCTGGCTGCGATTCTTCGGGCCAGCGCCTTCGGCAATGTCAAAATCATGTATCCGATGATTTCGTCGGTCGAAGAGATCCGTCAGGCCAACGGGATTCTCCATCAAGCGATGGCGGATCTTGACCGCCGTGGCATCGCTTATGATCCGAATATCAAAGTAGGCATCATGATCGAAGTGCCGGCAGCGGTGGCCATTGCGGATCTGTTGGCGGAGGAAGCGGACTTCTTCAGCATCGGCACGAATGATTTGGTTCAATATGTGTTGGCCGTGGACCGGATGAACGAGCAGATCGCCCATATGTACCATCCGTTTCATCCGGCTGTCTTGCGCATGCTCCGGACGACGGTTGAAGCGGCGCATCAGGCGGGGATTCCGGTCAGCGTATGCGGGGAGCTTGCCGGAGATGAGCGGGCGATCCCAATCTGGCTTGAGCTGGGCGTTAAAGACCTCAGCATGTCGCCGCAATCGCTGCTGCGCGTGAAGCACCGTATTCTGAATACCAATGCGGCGGAGGCGAAGAAGGAGGCGGCTGCCTGCTTCAAGCTGCGGACCAACACGGCTGTGGAGGAACGGCTGAATGCATTTGCCGAGCGATGCAGCTTTGCAAGCGGAGGCAGCGGCACCGACAGTTCGGCTTCATAGGAGCTTCCCTGCACGTTGTCCGGCTCTATCGTGCGACTCTTTTTTCGAAGGACAAGCTATAACGGACATACGGAAACCTTAGGGCATAGGGAGCGTAGTCCAGGATATAGAAGCAAATGGAGTCATTAGAGCATATCCGATCAAAACGAGTATATCGCGGCTATAATAATCAAAAGCCGCCTGTTTCATGCGATTTTCAAGAAGGGAATCGCATTCGAAACAGGCGGCTTTAGTGTTTAGGGATAGATGGACGAAGCTTACCCGCGTTCGGCGAGCGCATCGCAAAAGGCCTTGCCGTATGGCGGCAAATCCGGCGGGCGGCGGGCGGATATGATGTGGCCGTCAGTCACGACCGCTTCATCCTTCCAGATCGCGCCGGCGTTCTCCATATCATCCCGGATCCCCGGCGTGGACGTGACGGTGACGCCGTTTAATATTTTGGCAGAAATGAGGACCCAGCCCGCATGGCAGATCTGGCCGATCGGTTTCTTGGCCGCATGCATTTCCTGAACCAGCTGGAGCACTTTTCCATAACGGCGCAGCTTGTCCGGCGCCCATCCGCCCGGTACGAGGATTCCGTCGTAATCGCTGCTGTCCAGCTCATCGAAACCGTATTCGGCTGTGGCAGGCACGCCATATTTGCCGATATACGTTTTTCCTTTTTCGGCACCGGCAAGATGGACCTCGGCCCCTTCCTCACGAACCCGGTATACCGGGTACCATAATTCCAGATCCTCGAATTCTTCATCCACAAGCGCAATGACTTTTTTTCCTGATAGTCTTGTCATCGTTATAAGCTCCTTTCCCGTGTGCACCTCTTGACTTCAGCACAGGCTGCGATCTCTTCATCATTGTAACAAAGATCGGCTGAGGTTTCATGGAAACCATCACGTCCGCACACCGATTAAGAAATCGGATACATATTTGGTAAATAAAGCATTATCACATTTTTGAAGGAATCTCTGGTATGATAGTCGAATAGAACTAATTTAGGTGACAGATTTGTGACAATAGAGTTTGAAAAAGATTATGTTGTTAGATTTGGGGTGGGCGATTTGTTCAAAACCTGTAACTGCGGACAATCGATGAGGTTGGAACTGCGAAAGCTGATTCATGAAAAAAGGATCCGAATATGCCATGTACCAGTATACTCCTGCCAGGCCTGCAAGAAGTATGAGCTGCTTCCACTGATTAAACCGCATCTGCTTCGATATATTGCATCACTGGGCCATGGCGCCGAGAGACTAAGGGTTTCGTTCGCGGACGTTAATGAAGCGGCTTACGTTCTGCGGGAGGTGTTCCGTACATACGTGGATGAATCAACGGTGGATGAAGAGGACCAAGAGCTGCAAGCACGCTGCAGGGAGGCTTTTGACGAAAGGATCAATATGCTGCTGGACCTGTTTTGCTGTGCGCAAGGAATGAAGGATGAGGAGTGGATGAAGCAAATCGAGGGACGTTTGGAGCAACTTAGCGCTTTGAAAACGCTGATTCCTGAAAATTCAGGCTATTTCGCCAGATAATTTTCAGAAAATTTTCGTGGTTGTTGGATTTTTCACGCACTTTTTGTTAGGATAGAGGGTAGGAACTTCAATACAATGATAGGGAATGTATATCCTACGGCGTCGTTGTCGAAAATGACTACTATTAAACAATTACGCGCCGCGCTTGATTCTACGGATAGAAGACCCTTGCTATTGTTCAAGCATAGTACCGGATGCCCAATTGTGTGCGTGAATCTACGGGAAGCGGAGGCAGTCTTGCTTTAGCGTCCCAGCGGGCAGCATGGCTATGTTTTGACTAGGCCACCCGCGATCCGTCCGGTATCGTATCAGGCAGCAGAGGATCTTGGCATCCGACATGAATCGCCTCAAGTTCAAGTTATACTTGTGTAGAAGGAGCGCCAGTCTGGCATACATCCATTCCCATATTACGACTGAAGCGCTGACCACCCGATTGAAACGGCATGAATTGCCGTGTCATTGCATGAAGCAGTAATTTGTCGTATCATAAATTCAATTGGTATTGAACGAATGAAAATCTATTGGCAATGGAGAGAAGGAATTTGACGGTAACCATTTACGATGTTGCGCGCGAAGCAGGCGTTTCCATGGCGACGGTATCCCGGGTTGTTAACAATAACCCGAACGTAAAGCCTCAGACCCGGAAGAAAGTTTACGAAGCGATTGAACGTTTGGGATATCGTCCGAATGCGGTAGCCAGAGGCCTGGCGAGCAAGAAGACGACAACCGTAGGCGTTGTAATCCCTGATATTTCGAACTCGATCTTTGCGGAAATTGCCCGCGGTATCGAGGATATTGCGAATATGTACCACTATAATATCATCTTGTGTAATGCCGATAAGCGGAAGGAGAAGGAGATCCGCGTCATTAACACCTTGCTCGAGAAGCAAGTGGACGGGCTCCTGTTCATGGGCGGAACCGTGACGGACGAGCATATCCAGGCGTTCCAGACCTCCGCTGTTCCGATTGTCCTGTGTGCCACCAGCGATGAGAAGGGCTCCTATCCGTCGGTAGATATCGACCATGAGCAGGCTGCATTTGATGCGGTGAACACCTTGATCCGGCACGGACATCGTGAGATCGCGATGATCAGCGGCACCCTTCAGGATCCAGCGAACGGCTATGCCCGCTTCCAGGGATACAAGAAGGCGCTGGAAGCTGCCGGTATCGAATATCAAGAGGATTTGGTCCGTATCGGCAACTATCGCTATGAATCCGGCGTTGAAGCGATGAAATATTTCCTCGGGCTGAAGAAGAAGCCGACGGCTATTTTTGCGGCTACCGATGAGATGGCGATCGGCGCCATCCACAGCATCCAGGATGAAGGCTACAAGGTTCCGGATGATTTCTCGATCATCAGCGTGGACAATATCCGTATGGCCTCCATGGTTCGTCCTCAGCTGACAACCGTGGCTCAACCGATGTATGATCTTGGTGCGGTGGCGATGCGGCTGCTGACCAAACTGATGAAAAAGGAAAATGTGGAGAATCCACGCGTGATTTTGCCGCACGAGACGATTCTGCGTCTGTCGGTAAGCCATGTAAACGAGTAGGCTTGAAATGGATGCATCGGATCGAAGCATCCATAAATTTGAAAAAAAGCTCCTGAAATCAAGGGGCTTTTTTCTGCTGAAAGCATTTTCGAATATCATTTGCGGAGGGGTACAGGAATGTCAACACAGGTAATCGGCCTGATCGGGGCCATGGACGAAGAAATCGAATTGCTGCTGCAGCAGCTGGAGAATAAGGATACAACGGTGAAAGCAGGCGTTTCCTATGCCGCCGGGACCATTCACGGCAAGCAGGTGGTCGTATGCAAGAGCGGCGTCGGCAAGGTGAACGCTGCGGTTACAACCCAAATCTTAATCGATGCCTTTGGCGTGTCGAAGATTGTGTTTACCGGTGTTGCCGGTGCCCTCCACCCGGAGCTTAACATAGGCGATATCGTCATTTCGTCCTCATGCATGCAGCATGATATGGATGTGACGCCGCTCGGTTATTCGAAAGGGGTCATCCCTTACCAGGAGGTGTCCGATTTCCCGGCGGATCAAGCGCTGATAACGCTTGCCGAGGAAGCGTGCAAGGAGCTGGCGGGCGGGCATTATATCGTCGGCAAAGTCCTGTCCGGCGACCAGTTTATCGCAAGCCGGGATACCGTGCAGATGCTGTACAGCGAGCTTAACGGGGCGTGTGCGGAAATGGAGGGCTCTGCGGTAGCTCAAGTATGCCACATGAATGCGGTGCCGTATGTTGTCATTAGATCGATGTCGGACAAAGCCGACGGCTCGGCCCACGTCAATTTCCCGGAGTTTACGGTGAAAGCTTCCAAGCGATCCCACGAGATTGTAAATCATATGCTGTCGAGGCTTTAAGAAGCGTGAGGTCTCTTAGCTTAGGCTAGGATGAACGCAGCGGACCTGCCCGCAGAATCAATATCCCCGAGGGTAAGCCCCCGGGGATATATTGGTTTCTTAGTACATAAAGCGCTGCCTGAAGCGAATGCGGTCGAACTGCTCCTGCGATGACAGCGGGACTTGTCGGCCGATCCTTACCATAAGACAGTTGGCAGGATGGGAGCATATTTCCGGATCGTCGGTCGCGTACCATTCCATATCCACTACCTTCATCAGCCGTTCCATCATTTTGCGGTAGTCCCATACGTTCAAGCCGCTCCCCTTAAGATCCCAATGCCAGTAATATTCGGTCGTAAATACGATATACCGCTCCATCTGGTCTTCCTCGAATGCGGTTTTGATCATCTGCTGGCCGAGGCCCATCGAGCGATAGTCACTAGCGACTTCGATCGCCCCCAGCTCAATTAAATCTTCCATCTTCCCTTCAGACCACCGTTCTTGCTCATCGGGGTAATGGAAGGTTACATATCCTACAATCCTATCGCGGTCCCGCGTGATAATAATTCTGCCCTCGGGGAGGCCTGCAATTTCCACCAATGCCTCATGCTGCTCCGCAGGACGGCGAAACGCCTTTAGATCAGGGTGCATCGTAAGCTTGGATAACTGCTCGGGAGGTACAGGTCCTTCGATGATCAGGCGGCGGTCTTCAGGAAACAAAACATGAGACTGGTAAAGCTTGCAGTGTTCCATCCGTTACGCTCCTTTCATTTCCATACCCTACTTATAGCAAAAAAATAAAAAAATGAAAAGCAATGACAGGAAAACATAACATATGATATAATCACTTCGACATAAAACCTTCACAATTATAACATTGACAACAGGAGTTGGCTTAACGAATCCCTAGGGTTAATTGCTCGATAATCGGAGGCAACGTGACGACCCGCCGCAAGCGCAATGTGCAACTTCCAATGTTTCATTCAATTCAATTTGAAAGCGCTGTCCACCAGGACGAGACTGATTTGAGAATGAGGAGGATGTTATGATGAATCAGACGCATAGCGAAATTTTACCAAGTGAAGTCTCGCATTCCAATATGAAGAGCTACGAGGAAGCACGTTCCGAGTTTTCATGGGATACGATCGAGAGACATTTTACATGGTACGAGACGGGGAAAGTCAACATGGCTTATGAAGCCATCGACCGTCATGTAGCGGAGGGAAAAGGGGATAAGATCGCGCTTTTGTACAGCGATGCGACAAGAGACGAAGCGATTACCTATTCCGAGATGAAAGAGCAGTCCGACAAATTTGGCAATGTACTTCGTAAGTACGGGATCGGAAAAGGTGACAGAGTCTTTATTTTCATGCCGCGGAGCCCGGAGCTCTACGCGAGTCTGCTGGGAATTCTGAAGGTCGGCGCCGTAGTAGGGCCATTGTTCGAAGCCTTTATGGAGACGGCGGTGAAGGACCGGCTGGAGGACAGCGGTGCCGTAGCCTTGGTCACGACGCCTGCCCTTCTGCCGCGCGTAAAGCGTGACGAGCTGCCTGAGCTGAAGCATATCTTCGTGGTTGGGGATCTGGAGGAAGAGGATCCGCAGCTGATCTCTTATTTCCGGGAGATGGAATCCGCGTCCAGTGAGCTCGAGCTCGAGTGGCTGGAGCGGGAAGACGGATTGATCATGCATTATACTTCGGGCTCGACGGGGAAACCAAAAGGCGTCTATCATGTGCAGAATGCCATGATTCAGCATTATTATACCGGCAAGGTCGTTCTGGATCTGAGAGAAGACGATATATACTGGTGTACGGCTGACCCGGGCTGGGTAACAGGTACCTCGTACGGCATTTTTGCACCGTGGCTGCACGGCGTTACGAATGTGATCCGCGGCGGCCGGTTCAGTCCGCAGGACTGGTACGGCACGCTGGAGAAGAACAAGGTGACGGTGTGGTACAGCGCCCCGACCGCCTTCCGGATGCTCATGGGAGCAGGCTCGGATCTCATCGACCAATTCGACCTGAGCCATCTGCGGCACGTATTGTCCGTAGGAGAGCCGCTGAACCCTGAGGTGGTACGGTGGGGCTATAAAGCTTACAAGCAGCGGATACACGATACATGGTGGATGACCGAGACCGGCGGGCAGCTGATCTGCAACTATCCGAGCATGGCGATCAAGCCGGGATCCATGGGGCGTCCGCTTCCAGGCATTACAGCCGCGATTCTGGATGATCAGGGGAACGAGGTTGCTCCATATACGATGGGCAATCTGGCCATCAAGACGCCTTGGCCGTCCATGATGAGAAAGGTCTGGAACAACCCGGCCAAGTATGAAGAATACTTCCGCATTCCGGGCTGGTATATCTCCGGCGATACGGCGTATATGGACGAAGAAGGCTACTTCTGGTTCCAAGGCCGAATCGATGATGTTATCAATTCTTCCGGCGAGCGCATCGGGCCGTTCGAGGTCGAGAGCAAGCTGGTTGAGCATCCGGCCGTAGCGGAGGCGGGCGTCATCGGGAAGCCGGACGTAACCCGCGGCGAAATCATTAAAGCGTTTATCTCCCTGCGCGAAGGATATACGCCTTCCCAGGAGCTTAAGGATGAAATCTACCGTTTTGTAAAAGAGGGACTGTCCGCTCATGCCGCTCCGCGCGAGATTGAGTTTAAGGATAAGCTGCCGAAGACACGGTCAGGCAAAATTATGCGCCGGGTATTGAAAGCCTGGGAGCTGGATCTGCCGACCGGGGATTTGTCCACCATCGAGGATTAATATCATAACCTAATGCACAACAGGCTGACTTGCCACTGATCCTACAGTGGGAGTCAGCTTTTTTTGATCTGAACCGTGAATCGGACAATGGATGCCGAATTTTCGCGTCCCGAACGGGGGAACGGGGAGGTGATTGCATGAAAAAAAGGAGGCCCCCCGAGGCAAATGAATTGAAATGTGGTCCGCTGTCTGCAGTAACACGTCTAGGCTTGTCGTCCAAGCGAGACGCTGAGCATCGTGGAGCAGTCATCATGACACATTGCACAGCATAAAAAAACCGCTTCTAACGAAAGCGCACCCGGAAGGATGCGGTTCTTTCGAAAGAAGCGGCTTGGTTGATGTCTTTATTCGGTTTTCTCAAAATAGACGGTTGGCGAAGGGGCTGATTCCCCGGCCGAATTCACGGCAGTCACTCGAAACGTACCGCTCATCGGCCCGCCTACGTAATAATAGTCGGTGCTTTTGCTTGTGCCGAGAACTTGATAGTTCCCGTCACTGTTCGGACTGTAGTAAATGTTATAGGCGATGACCTCTTCCTCCGGCGCATTGCCGCTCCATTTGGCCGTGAAGCCATCCGGCGTAGCGGTTATCGTTGGCTGCCCGGGAGCTGCCGGAGGAGCAGTAACGCCTTCGGAGCCCAGGTCGTCCTCCGGAACCTCTTCGGTTAGCCCTTCATCCGTGCCGAGGTCTTCTTCCGGATCCGCCTCTTCCGAGGTGGTAAAGCCCGGAGCGCCGGTACCTACGATCGTGCTAGGCTCGGAAGCATTACCGGCCACATCCACCGCCACTACGTAATACGAGGCAAACAGGCCGTCGGATCCCAGGCCGGAGAAGACGTAATTGCCATCGGCCAGAACAACCTGGCCTTGATGGGTGAACGGGCTGCCGTTGACCGATTTATAGAGGCGATAGCCTACGACGTCCGGCGAGCCGCTCGCGCTGAAGCTGATCGCTCCGCTGCCGATGTTGTAATGAACGTTTTTCGGCGGCGTAGGCGCCCTGCCGTCATCTTTTCTCGGATCGATCTTGGTCGGCATGCCTTTCTTGGCGTCTTGCGGAAGATAGTATTCCAGCGGTCTCCGTTCTCCCTTCATCACCTTCAGCGCATTCTCGAGCTCTTGGATCAGCTCATCGATCGGCTTCTCCCGTTTAACGACGATCTGCTCTTTGAGCATATCGAGCGGAGTTGCTTCCTGCGGAATGTAATTCACGCCGCGATAGGTAATGTATTTAGCCTTGGCAATGCCATCGTCCGGCTCGGTCGGTACATATTTGGCGTTGAAAATATCCGTAACGAATCGGTCGGTTAGCGCCGTAGGCACTTTCCCGCTGTACGCGGATACGGTCTTGGAGATGATACCCTCCGGCTTCTCAAAGCTCTTCGTTGGGAACAGCTCAGGCTTAACGTCGGTGACCTCATTCATAATTTTCGCCCAGATGCTCTGCGCATGCTTCCGCTGATCTCCGACGAGCACATGCTTTTGCTCCTTGTAGCCGACCCAGACGCCCAACGTGATGTCAGGCGAATAGCCCATGAACCAGACATCACCGTAGTTCTGCGTAGAGCCGGTTTTGCCGACAATCGGAATTTCATTGAATTTCTTATACGTATCCCGGACCTTGCTTCCGGTACCGTTCGTAATGACGGTACGCATCATGTCGGTCATGAGATAGGCTGTTTGCTCGGAGAACACTTGCTCCGGTTTCACTTCGTGCTTGTAGACGATATTTCCTTTGGAATCGACGATCTTCTCGATCATAAAAGCATCGTTGAATTTTCCTTTATTGCCGATGGAGCTGTATGCATTCGTCAGCTCTTCGACGGTTACACCCCGACTAAGGCCGCCCAGTACGCCCGTCGCTGCGGAGTAATCCTTCTCCTCCAGCGTGGTGATGCCGAGCTTTTTGGAGAATGCCCAGGCATTGTCGATACCGACGGTGTTGTTGAACAGTTTCAACGCGACCGTGTTGGTGGAATCGTTCAGCGCTTGCCGGGCCGTCATCAGGCCTCTGTAGCCGGTGTATGCGTTCTTCGGTATATGATACACTTTCGAGTAATCTTTCAAAATGATGGGTGAGTCATCCACAACGCTGGCCGGCTGAATCGCTCCGGATTCAAGCGCCGGCAAATAAGCGGCGATCGGCTTCATGGCCGAGCCCGGCTGTCGTTTCATCTGGGTGGCGTGGTTCATCTGCTCGATGTTGAAATCACGCCCTTCGATCATGCCGAGGATGGCTCCGGTTTTGTTGTCGATCATCATCGCGCCCGTTTGCTCCACGCCCTTCTCGCTGTCCGGGAAGAAGTTGCTGTCATCTTCCGCAATGGCGCGCATCGTGCGGTATACCGTGCGGTCAATCGTTGTATATACTCGATACCCGCCGGTCAGCAAATCCGGTGTTTCCTCATCTTTTTTCTCTTTGCGGTCATTGGCAGAACCCTCGAGTTCCAGCTGTGCCAAAATATCGGATGCCTGGCGTTCCACTTCCATCATGAGATACGGATAAGTCACATAAGCCTTCTGCGTCCGCGGTGCCAGCGCTCCCTTAATATCGAAGTCCAGCGCTTCGCGATATTCCGCCTGCGTAATTTTGCCTTCCTTGAGCATGCTGTCCAGCACCCGATGCTGGCGATCTATCGCCCGTTTGAAGGCCTTTTCATCAAATTCGCCCTTCCCGTTAAAGGCAGAGTAGGAGGATGGAAGCTGCGGCAGGCCGGCAAGATAAGCAGCCTGGGCGATATTCAGGTCCTCCAGCTTGTTGATGTTGAATATCCCTTTAGCGGCAGCTTTGATACCGAACACCTGGTAACCGCTTGAACCGTTGCCGTAAGGCACCTTGTTCAAATAGGCGGTCAAAATCTGATCCTTGCTTAGAAACCGCTCCATACGCATCGCCAGCAGCATTTCCTTCACCTTCCGGTTATCCGTGCGGTCACGGCTGAGGAAGGTCAGTCTTGCAAGCTGTTGGGTCAGCGTGCTTCCCCCGGTCTGGACCGGCTCGTTCAGCAAACGTTCTTTAACTGCGCGCGCAGTGCCTTTTATGTCAACACCCTTATGTGTATAAAAACGGTTGTCTTCTATGGATATGACGGCATCTTTAACGATTTGGGGAATTTCTTCAAATTCGACAGGTCGTCTGTCTTCTTCCGTCCTGAGCTGCCCGATCGGCGAGCCGTCACGGAAGTAGGCAAACCCGGTAATGGCATTATCGTTCATCGTCTTCTCGATGAGTGCCCGCGACCTTACAGGCTCATCCTTAACGATCGAGGTGACATAGCCCGCAACGGCTCCTCCGGCGAACAACACACCTGTCAGGCCTATAATAAAAAGCCATCCGATGACAGATCCGAAAACCCGCAGAAAGGAACGTTTTCGCGGTTTTTTCTGTTTTCCGGAACCCTGTTTTTTCTCCTCAACCATGAATGATACTCCTCCTTTTTAACGCACCTATTATAGCATAAATCGAAGGGTTTGAATCATTTGTCCTTTATAGAATGTCCTTTTTTAAAGAAGAATGATTTATTTTGGAATGCTTAAATGCTGGATGCATTTATTACCACACCAAGGAGGCTTCAAGGAGGCGCTGCTAGCGGCCGATCGCGGAGCAAACAGACGGGGAAAACGGTTAACGCGAGCAGTCGCCTCAGGCCGCATGAACCGCCAATCAACAGCTCCTGACTCAAAATACGGACGGAGAGGGCAGGGGAAGGCTCGAGAGGATCGTGGGCGGCGGCAGCTTCGACGCTCCATATTGAGGTAATGATGGGAAAGCCGGCAACAAAAAAAGAAACCTGAAGGCCGCTATGGCTTTCAGGTTTCTTAGGCTCCGCAGAATCTTAGCGGTTGTAGAATTCGACGATTTGCTTCTCGTCGATATCTTGGGAAAGCTCGGAACGCTCTGGAAGACGGATATATTTCCCTTCCAATGCAGTTTCGTCGAACTCAAGGTAAGCAGGCAAATGTACGCGGTTAGCCAGTGCTTCTTTAACGGAAGTAAGGTTGCGGCTTCTTTCACGAAGACCGATTACATCGCCGATGCTTACGGAGTAAGAGGCGATATCAACTTTCTTGCCGTTTACAGTTACATGACCGTGAGCAACGAGCTGACGGGCACCTGCACGGGAATTGCTGAAGCCAAGACGATACACGAGGTTGTCCAAACGGCTTTCAAGCAGGAACATGAAGTTCTCACCCGCGATCCCTTTCATGCTGGTTGCTTTATCGAACAGGGTGCGGAATTGCTTCTCGCCCAAGCCGTACATGTGGCGCAGCTTTTGCTTTTCTTGAAGCTGCATGCCGTAGTTGCTGACTTTTCTCCGTTGGTTAGGACCATGTTGTCCAGGAGGGAAAGGGCGTTTTGCTAATTCTTTACCTGTACCGCTCAGGGAGATTCCCAGACGGCGGCTTAATTTAAATTTAGGACCGGTGTAACGTGCCATTGTTATATAGACTCCTTTTTTAAATAAATTTCATTAGGGCTCTATTTGCGCCGTATTTGTTTGCTCTAACCAGTTAAGCCCGGAAGATCTGCCAGGAAAGTTCAGCCGCTGTCCCGACAGTAACAAATAACGTGAGGGTGACACAACGTTTCCGCCCAAATTCATCGAATGCATTGCATTCTTACTCAACAATAAATATTATATGAAGTAATGACTTAAAGTCAAGCTTAACCTATCGAAAAGGTTGAATGGAGTTTGTCTAATTTTGTCGATAGGACCATGGACCTAAAAATATTGCGATGAATGCAGAAAAGTTAATGCAAAAATGGGTAGAAAAGAGTAATATAAGATTGGATTATGTAGTCGTTTATATCTAGATGTCTTTCAGCAAGAATGGAATCCTTACATATATTAAATACAATTTATGGACGCCAATGTCTTAGACAGGCCTTTATAATGGTACAAAGGAGCGCCCAATATGTCAGAGGAACAACCGAAAGTGTACGAAAGACCGCCCGGTTATGCGGACATGTTCAATGATGCCGGGCGTAACGCTGGAAGCAAGTCCGGTCTGTCCCTTCAGGGATTGGATATAACCGCTTATGATTATCCCTATCTTCAAACGCTAATCGAAAAGAGCTATTCGGAGTGGCAGAAGGAGAACGCAGGTGCAGAAGCATTAAAGAAGTTCAGGTGGGCCGTTCTGTCTCATCAAGGGGCATGGCTGTCAGGAGATTCTGAGCTTAGGGAATATTTTGCTGCCGGAGAAGACGGAGCCGTGCACCGGTCATTGAGCGACAAGATGCCCGCATCCGGAATGAATCCCGGCCTGTACGAAGGCAGTGTCGTATGCTCGGTGCCGCTGTTTACACGAAGCGAGGGCGACTTGTTCGCTGTGATGGTCAGCGTGTCGCCCGGCTCTGCGGGGGAAGAGCTGGCGCTGATGGTGACGGAGTCCCAGGCGCTTCTGTTTCGGACATGCTTCTACCGGAAATTCGAATCCATGTTTGTTAATGATCTTGTGCGGGTTCATGACCATGCCAAGCTTGAAGCTTACCGTCGTTCGGTGCTGTTTCAGTACGTGAAGCGCATGCATGTCCAGATCGATGTTCACAGCGTGTTAAGCGAGGCGATCGAAAGCGTGCTTGCGTTGTATCCGGAAGCGAAAGTGGAGCTGTTCATGTCCCAGGACCATGAGAGCAGCCATCCGCTCGTCCGACCCCTGCTTCTTCAGCATTGGCAGGAGGATGTATATGTCCGGACCTTTATGGAGGGCACCCTAACGATCCGCGAGCATCCCGAGCCGCAGAACACCGTCGAGATCGGAATACCGATGGGCGGCAAGCAGGGGGTTTACGGGGTTCTGCATATCGAGGTGGACAAGCCGGTGCTGCCGGATATGGACCTTGAGCTGCTGGGGATGATGGCCGACGCTGCGGGGACCGCGTTTGAGAATGCTAAGCTGTATGAGCAGTCCAACCTGATGATCCATGAGCTGCGGATGATCAATGAGCTGACGCAGAGGCTGAACAAAAGCCTGCATTTGGCGGAGATATTCCAATTCGCGAACCATGAGCTGCTTAAGATCCTTGAGGCGGACTATTGCTGCATTCTAATATACAATGCGGAGCTCGGCGGCCTTGAAGTGGTGTCCTGCAATGCGGAATGGCTGGCGAAGGAAGTCTTCGAGAAGGATTATGGCCTCGGCGGCCTCGTATATCATTCGAAGGAGCCGCTGATTCTATCGGATTACAATGAAGAGCGGCCGGCCGAATCGAAGCTGATGGAGACCACGAACTCGAGCTCGATGATTGCGACGCCGCTAACGGTGAACGGCGAGGTTCGGGGCGTCGTGCTGCTGACCCATGCCAAACGGCATTATTTTTCCTATGACAGCTACCGCCTGCTTCAGGCGCTGACCAGCCACATCGGCCTGGCGATCGGGAATGCCTTCCTGCACGCCGAGGTCCGCAGAATGGCGAACCGGGACATGCTGACTGAGCTGTATGCAAGGCATTATCTCGACGAAGTGATCTATGAATGCCAGAACCGTGATTTTTGCGGAGCCCTCATCGTTATTGATATCGACCAGTTCAAACAGGTGAATGATACATTCGGCCACCAGCGGGGCGACAAAATATTGAAGCAGGTCAGCAACATCGTCAAGAGCACGATCCGTCACAGCGACATTCCGGCCCGTTGGGGCGGAGAGGAGCTGGCGGTATATCTGCCCGGCATCGAAATTCAACAAGCCGTGCAGGTGGCGGAGCGGATACGCACCAGGGTTGCCGAGGAAACGGATCCGAGAGTGACGGTGTCCTGCGGAATTTCGGAATGGAACTGGACGAACAACAAGATCAGCGTGGAATCATTGTTTTATAGAGCGGATATGGCTTTGTATGAAGCCAAGAAGAACGGCAGGAATCGCATTGTTGTCGAGAAAGCCGAAACGGTATGAACGAGGCTGTCCCGTAAGAGGGGATAGCCTCGTTTTATTATCCTCCTGACATTCAGGAAGTTCAGGCCCAGACCAACGGTCCCGAAAGCTCTTTTAACAACCCGGCCGCTAATGGGTATACCGGTCTGTTAATAAGATGCAAGGCTGCGCTTTTGATTCACGGCTGCATAATGTCGTGCCCTGCAAGATAGCCTAAGAGCATGACAAATGAAAGGCTGATGATCATGTGGAAAAAACTGCGGGTCGTGCGGGGCATGCTCTGTACCGCCCTGTTGCTGTTAAGCCTGCCTGCCTGCGCATGGCAGGATAGTCTAAGTCCGGAGGATTCTTTCAAACGGGCATTGGCTGGGTTATCCGGGGTTGATAATTTCGCTTTTAAAGGGGAGGCTGCGATCCGGACGGAGGAGAGCGGCTTGTTCCAGCAGACGCTTGCTTTCGAAGGCAAGCTGCAGAACCATACGAATTTAACGTTGTCCTCGAGAACACCGGGGCGTACGATACAGGATAAGACTTCGAAAGGGAGTCTACAGCAGGCGACAGGCGATTCGGTTTATTCGACGGATGGAATGACCGTCTCACTGAAGCGCAAGGAGGGCAAATGGAATGCGCTTACCTCCGGGCAGGCGGAGGAGTTGTGGATGACCCGGCTCAATCCGCTGGAGCAGCTTGAATATATTGGAGAATCTGATAAGAAACTATCTGCGGAGCTGGGCGCGGCCAGGGGGACGAAGGTGCTCCGGATTGAGCTGTCGCCGGAGGCCGCGGCCAATATGACGAAGCGATCGCTTCAAGGACAGATGAAACTGCTTCTCGAGCGAATGCAGCGGAAGGGTGACCCGCTGTACAGTGAGGATCCCAAAGTCCGGGCCCGGCTGAAAGCCGTATGGGAGCGGGACCATGAGGAATTGACCCGAATGCTTGATCAAGCGGAGGCTGCCTCTATCTGTCATCTGACGATCGATAAGCGGTCACAGCTGCCGATCCGCATGACGATGGAGAGGTCGGTGTCCTATGTGGACCGGTCCGGCAAGGCGAGAACCGAGGCGCTCTTATCCGACGTTACATTTATTGGCTATTGATATGCGGGAAGAGCAGCAATTCTGCATCCTATAGCTGACGGAGGGCGGCAGTGCGTGCTACAATGAGGTATAAATTTACCGCTGTTCAATTTTTGGCAGCGGTCTCAACATAAGGAGGACTAGACATATGCGTGACCCCAGAATTCAGAAGCTGGCTCATAACCTCGTGACCTACTCGGTCGACATGCAGCCGGGTGAAAATGTGCTGATCGAAATGATCGGCTCGGAACGGGATTTGCTGAATGCAATCATCGAAGAGGTATCCAAGCATGGTGGACGTCCGTTCGTGCAATTGACCGACCGTACCGTTCAGCGCGCCATGCTGAAACATGCAAGCAAGGAGCAGCTTGAGCTGTGGGCGGAGTTCGATGTCGCCCGTATGAAGAAGATGGACTGCTACATCGGGATTCGGGCAGGCGAGAACGTGAACGATTTGGCCGATGTGCCTGAAGAGAATATGAAGCTCTATAACGCACTATATTCACATCCGGTACATAGCGAAGAGCGCGTCAAGCACACGAAGTGGGTGGTGCTCCGATATCCGAACGCCAGCATGGCGCAGCTAGCCAACACCAGCACCGAGGCGTTTGAGGACTTCTATTTCGACGTCTGCAACCTGGATTATTCCAAAATGGACCGCGCCCAGGACCCGCTTGCAGAGCTGATGAGAAAGACCGATAAGGTCCGCATCGTTGGTCCGGGCACGGATCTTACCTTCTCCATCAAAAATATCGGTGCCGAAAAGTGCTCCGGCCAGAAGAACATTCCGGACGGAGAAGTATATACCGCGCCCGTACGGGATTCGGTAAACGGGACGATCGCATACAATACTCCGACGTTGTATAACGGCGTCACCTTTGAAAACATCAAATTCCGTTTCGAAAACGGTAAAATCGTAGAGGCGACGGGCAGCGACACGAAGCGCCTGAACGAGATTCTGGATTCGGATGAAGGGGCGAGATACATCGGAGAATTCGCCATCGGCTTCAATCCGTATATTTTAACGCCGATGAAGGATATTCTGTTCGACGAGAAAATCGCCGGCAGCCTGCATTTTACGCCGGGGCAGGCATATGATGTAACAGACAACGGCAACCGTTCCTCCATTCACTGGGACCTTGTGCTGATTCAGCGTCCGGAGTACGGCGGCGGTGAAATCTATTTCGACGATCGGCTGATCCGCAAAGACGGATTGTTCGTCATTCCGGAGCTGGAGGCGCTAAATCCGGAAAATCTTAAATAGATTGGAAAATAGGTTGCATAAGAAAACGGATTCAATGTATCATGAAGGTGCAATGTGAGATATTTTTTCAGATCCTAAAAGTTACGGAGGGATTCGTATGTCCAATAACAACACAGCGATCGTAGAAATTTCGCAAACGGCCAGTAAGTTCTCGTCCTCCATCGTCTTGCAGGCGGAGAACAAGTACATCGATGTGAAGAGTATTTTGGGCCTGTTCACCACGCTGGTGAGCAACCAAAGCTACGAGCTGCATGTACACGGACCTGATGCTGACGAAGCTAAACAAGCAATGATCGACGTATTTAACAAGCATGGCTTGAATGTCTCCGTCGTGGCTGAATAACAGCCGAAGAACACCCTTCCACCGAATGGAAGGGTGTTTTTTCGTTAGCAGGGGGTCTATTTTTTTCAGGTCCTTGTATTGCTCCGCGATTTCGACTAATATTAAAGATAGTAACTGTGCTGTGATTTTGGACATAGGGGGGAAGATCATGACTTCATCTGATCTACAGGAACAGCTGAATCTTAAAGCGATCAGTCTTCTACATGAAGATGCAGATAAAATCCTAAAGCTTATTGAAGTACAGATGGAGAATCTGGCGACCCGTTATTGCCCTCTCTATGAGGAAGTGCTGGATACCCAAATGTACGGTTTTTCGAAAGAGGTCGATTTTGCGGTACGGGCCGGACTTCTTCCGGAAAGTACAGGGAAGCAGCTGATCAGCAAGCTCGAACGCAATCTGGCGCTCCTGTACGAAGCCATGAATCAATCCGAATAGCCTGTACTTGTACAGGCGCATACATAGAAGAGGCTGTCCGAATGGTCTATTGACCCGGACAGCCTCTTGGTATGTTATGGGACGTTAGTTAACGGCGGAGAATCCTGCGGCCAATCAAATGACGCGTCCCAAAGGCTATACTAGGAAGAAGGACACGCCAAGGATGATATAGACAGCTAATAGCAGCAAGCCCTCGTACCAGTTGGAGGCGCCGTCCTGGGTGATGGATCTGGCTATGAATACGGCAACGCCGATGGCCACAAGCTCGAGCGTCGTGAATACGAGATCCATGGTGTCGCCCATAAAGAAGCTGACGAACACAAGGACAGGGGCGACAAACAGGGCGATTTGCAGGCTGCTGCCGACCGCAATTTCCACGGCGGCGCTGATCTTGTTCTTCAGTGCCAGCATGATCGCTGCGCTGTGCTCAGCCGCGTTACCGATGATGGCTACCAGAAATGCACCGATAAACAGCTCGCTGAGACCGTATTCGTGGCTGATCGGCTCCAGCACGCCGACAAGCCATTCACTGACGAAGGCGACCATAACCGTTGCAATGATGAGATACAGAACGGAGCGTCCTTTCGACCAGGTCGGTTCTTGTTCATGTGCAAGCGCATCCTGATCGCTCTTATCTTCGCTGACATCCGCCAAGTACTCCTTATGCGTGATCATGGAGAAGCCGAGCCATGCTATGTAGGAGACGATCAGAATTCCTGCGACGATCAGGCTGAGCAGCTTCGTTTCGTCTTCCGTAATCGAATGGGTATTCAAGAAGACAGCGGGAACGAATAGTGCGATGATGGCCAGCGTCATAAGGGAGCCGTTCAGCCCTGCCAGCGTCATGTTGAATTTCTGGATTTTAAACTTGAGCCCTCCCGCAAACAGGCTCAGACCGAGTACAAGCAGCAAATTGCCGATGATCGAGCCGGTGATGCTCGCCTTAACCATGTCGTACAGGCCTTCACGAATCAGCAAGATCGCGATGATCAGCTCGGCGGCATTGCCGAAGGTGGCGTTCAGGAAGCCGCCAAGGCGCTGGCCGGCATAATGGGCGACGCTTTCGGTCGCTTTGCCCAGAAAGCCGGCGACAAAGATGACCGAAATGGAAGAAAGGATGAACTGGAGGGTAAAATTCCACCCTGCATAATGACCGATTGCGCTGAGCAGAAAGGTCACGATGAGAAGCGCCGGGCTCAACCATTTTTTCATAATGTACACCTGCCTTTTGTATTGTCATTCGAAGAAGCGATCGTACGAGCCGAAACGACGATTCTCGGGGTTCTTTTTACAATATACCCATTTTGTTTGAAAAATTATCCGGTGTTTGTGATGCGGGCATTTGCTTTTTGGGCCTGTTAGGATTTACAATAACGGATAATGAGGTGAAGGAGGATTTGGCATGACGGAACAACTTCAACTGGATAACGGTTTAATTCGGATATCGGATGATGTCGTATCGAAAATTGCCGGACTGGCAGCCTTGGAGACACCAGGAATTGCAGCGATGTCCGGCGGATTGTCGGAGGGCTGGGCCAAGCGGCTTAGCGGTAAAAATGTGCAGAAGGGTGTTACGGTAGAGGTAGGGCAGCTCGAGGCCGCAATCGATTTGCGCATCATTGTGCTCTATGAGACGCCTATACATGAAGTGTGCCGCATGCTTCAGCAGAATGTCCGCGAAGCGGTCGAGAGCATGACCGGCCTTCGTGTCGTTGAGGTCAACGTCA
Source organism: Paenibacillus sp. FSL M8-0142 (assembly GCF_038597315.1). Lineage (NCBI taxonomy): Bacteria > Bacillati > Bacillota > Bacilli > Caryophanales > Paenibacillaceae > Paenibacillus > Paenibacillus sp. FSL M8-0142. Next base: position 4,403,319 of record NZ_CP152008.1, on the reverse strand, counting down.
AGGTCGAAGGCGTGGCGTTCAAGGATGACGAAATCGACGATCTTCCGCAGCGCGCGAAATAAGTCGATACGCTTGGGAGGGGAAGCGGCTCTCCCTGCTAGCAATGAACACAATGGATTGTACATAAAAAAGACTACCGGGCTGTCCGGTAGTCTTTTTTAATGACGGATTTGACCTGTTCCTGCTTCGCCGGCCGGTTGCTGTCCCTTGAGATGCTGAGGACAATCCCCATGCTGAGCATCATGACGAGCAGGGATGAGCCGCCGTAACTGATAAACGGGAGGGTCACGCCGGTAATCGGAATCGTGTTGGTCACGCCGCCGATATTGATAAAGGCCTGAATGGCGATGAGGCCCATGATGCCCACGCCCGTCAGCGTCCCGAAAGGATCGGAGCATCGGAGCGAGACGATAATGCCTCGGATAATGAAATACAAGTAGAACAGTAAAAATAATGCCGTGCCGATAAAGCCGAATTCCTCGCCGATGACGGAGAAAATAAAGTCGTTGTAGGGGTTCGGCAAGTAATGCAGCTTCTGCACGCTTTCGCCGAAACCTGCTCCGGTGACACCGCCTTGGCCGATGGCAATCAGGGATTGAACCAGGTTGTAGCCCGTACTCGATTCATCCTTGAAGGGATCCAGAAACGCCTCGATCCGTCCGACCTTATAGTTCTTGGAGGCTTGCTCGGGAGTATCGTCCGAGTTAAAGAGCGAGCCGACGCCGAGCGTAAGCACCAAACCGAGCGCGACGAGCGAAATACAGCCGAGAATATGCTTGAGGTTGGCACCGCCCGCATAGATGAGCAGCCCGCAGGTCGCGACCAGAATGAAGCAGGAGCCGAGATCCGGCTGCAGCATGATGAGTCCTGCGACGATGCCCACGATGATCAGGACGGGGAAGAATCCGCCCTTCCATTGACGGATGCGTTCCCCTTTCTTCGTGATCAAGGCTGACAGATACACGATCGTAGCGATCTTGGCAAGCTCGGTAGGCTGAATGCCCAGGGATCCGAGCTGGAACCAGCTGACGGCGCCGTTGGTCGTCTTACCGAGCATTACGACCAAGATAAGCAGGATCAGTGTTAGAAAAAATACAGGAAGAAACAGCTTCTTGTATTTCTTGTAGTTGATGTTCATTGCCACGAACATGACAAAGGTACCCAGAACGGCAAAGGCGGCCTGACGCTTCGTGAAGTAAAGCGGATCGTTGTTGAATTTCTCATTGAAGACGGTCAAGCTGGAGCTGGAACTGAACACCATAATCAGTCCGAATCCCACCAGCAGCAAGGTCATGATGAGCAGCTGGAAATCAGGAGTGCCTCTCTTCGGCTGAGGTTTGGTCGTATTCATGGCGTAACCACTACGCTTCCAGCAGAGCTTTCAGCTCCTGAATCTTCTTGGTGGCCACATTCATAACCGGCTGAGGAGCCATGCTCTCATACTCCAGACCGTGAGGGAAGGTAGCCTTGCCCATGTAGACCGCTTCAATCTTAAGAATGGTGTCAGGCTTCTCCAGCTTGCCTTCCACGGCGCGGGTGTTGATGCGCAGGAAGTATTCTGCCTGGTTCTTTTTATCTTCGATTTTCAAATCGTATGTAGCGCGGTAGTATTCCCACTGCCAGCGAATGAACCCTACCTTTTCCGCACATTCGTCGAGGTAAGCCAAATCGCTGTGTAATCCGTCTAAGCCTGTATTTTCAAAAATCATGTGGTCATAAACCCCCTTAATATTCCTAGCAAAGTTCTTTAATATGATAGTATGTTTCAGGAACTTCTGCAAGCCTGTAGCGCCCGTCCGGCCTCAATTTGAGACCATGTATCCAGAAGATATTTTGGTGACGACAGGCATTCCTCTTTTCTGTTAGAATAAAACGAGGAGCAAATCGGTTTTGAAATGTACGCTTTCCATCCGCGCGGTTATATATTCATATGGTTTATATCATACAGCGAAAGGGGGAGGGCCAAATGAACCGGACCGTGTACAAGACGGAATATTATGCAGTCGAGGTGAACGAGCAGCACGAAATCGTTGTATTCGACCAGCTGCCGGAGTCAGCCTCGGTGGTAGCGATGCATGAAGGCTGCCTGCTGCTGGTTCGCCAGTATCGGGAAGCGGTGGACGAGATAACCTGGGAGCTTCCCGGAGGGACCGTCCGTCCCGGGGAAGAGGCTGCTGCGGCCGCCCGGCGCGAACTGGAGGAGGAAGCGGGCATACGATGCAAGGATCTTAGCTATATGGGCAGCGCTTACCCGATGGCTTCGCTTGCGAACCGGAAGGTGCATTATTATTTTACAGATGTGTTGGAGCCGGCAGGCGGTTTGGACCGCCGTCCGGACGATGACGATGTGGCCGCCGCATGGGTTCCGCTTCGGGACGTGTTCCGAAAGGTTCAGCAAGGCGGCGTAGACGCCATGGTCGGACATGGCCTGCTTCTGGGGAGCCTTAACGGTTATTTTTCGATCGAATGATCGTTCATAGTTCGGGGAGGATGATGAAGCTTGATGAAGGAAGCATTTTGGGAACAGTGGTTTCCGCGAATGGTAGAGTGGCGACGTCATTTACATATGAATCCGGAAGTATCGTTTCATGAGAAGGAAACCTCGAGATTTGTTGCGGACCGGCTGCGGGAGCTCGGCCTCGAGGTAAAGACCGATGTCGGCGGTCACGGCGTCATTGGCATTTTAAGAGGCGACAAGCCGGGAAAAACGATCGTGCTGCGGGCGGACATGGACGCCCTGCCGATCGAGGACGGCAAGAGCTGTGAATATAAATCCAGAGTTCCGGGGGTAATGCATGCCTGCGGGCATGACGGCCATACCTCCATGCTGCTTGGAGCGGCCGCTTACTACAGCACGTACCGGGAGGAGCTTCCGGGCGAAATCCGGTTCATGTTCCAGCCTGCGGAGGAGGTGTGCCCCGGCGGGGCGATCGAGATGATCAAGGACGGCGCCATCGAAGGCGCCGATGTGGTCTACGGGCTTCACCTGTGGACACCGCTCCCGGTCGGCACCGCAGCGAGTGCTCCGGGTCCGCTCATGGCCGCAGCCGATGAATTCTTCATCGATATTACCGGTCGCGGCGGTCACGGCGGGATGCCGCATGTAACAGCTGATGCGCTTGTAGCCGGGGCCGCGCTTGTCATGCAGCTGCAGACGATCGTGAGCCGAACGGTCGATCCGCTTCAGCCTGCGGTCGTCACGATCGGTACGATGCAGGCAGGCACAGCGCAGAATGTGATCGCATCGTCCTGCCGGATTACGGGAACGGTGCGCACGTTCGACGAGGCTACGCGGACGCTGATCCGTGAGCGGATCGAAATGATGGCCCGCACCGTATCCGAGACCTATGGCACGGAATCGTCGGTCCGTTATCTGATTGGCTATCCGGCCCTGGTGAATGATGAGCAGGAGACGGCCCGATTCTTCCGTACGGCGCCGAAGGTGTTCGGAGACGAGTTTGTGCAGCTGTCGCCGAAGCTGATGCCGGCCGAGGATTTTGCTTACTACCTACAAGAGCTTCCGGGCTGCTTCATGTTCGTGGGCGCAGGGAACCCGCAGAAGGAAGCGGTATACCCGCATCACCATCCGATGTTTGATTTCGATGAAGAGGCGATGCGGTACGGCGTTCGGCTGCTCGTGGAGATGGTATCAAGCTGCCGGGAGGAAGGCTAGAGAATCTGCCTTCTTTGACGGCAGGCGCATGAATGGACGTTTTTTGGCAATCCTATAGATTATAAGGGGAAGTTCAGATCCAATGTTTGTTTGGATGTGGACTTCCTTTTTTTAGGAGCCGGAAGACCCTTGCCGCAAATTCATGCAAAAGGAGGAGTAGACGATGAACCCAAAGCCATGCATCGTCCAAAGGGATCGGACCATTCTGCTTGAGACCGCACACCCCGAATTCGAGCAGGCCCGCCGGCAGCTGTCGCAGTATGCCGATCTGGTCAAAAGTCCTTCGTCGTTTCATACATATCGCATTACCCCCTTATCGCTCTGGAATGCCGCCGCCAGCGGAATGAGCGCCGAAACGATCTGCTCCAGCCTGCAGGGGCTGGCCAGATGGGAGGTTCCGGTACAGGTTCTGGCCGAAATTCGTCAGCTTGTCAGCCGTTACGGGCAGCTGTCGCTGCTGCCGCATCCGGACAAGGAGCAGCACCTGCTTCTGCGCAGTGACAGCGAGTCGCTGCTGAACGAGCTGCGGAGCCTGCGCACGCTGGCGGACATCGGGCTCGTCTTCCGTTCATCCAAGGAGGCGGAGGTCCCGGCGGACCGGCGGGGCTTATTGAAGCAGGAGCTGACGCGTCTCGGCTATCCTGTCCTGGACCATGCGGGGTATCAGGACGGGCAGTATTTGGACATCCGGTGGCGGGGAGAAACCGATCCGTTGGCCGCAACTCCAGGCAACGAAAGCCTGCCGGAAGCTTCCGATCCCCGGAAGGAGGAGAAGGTGCAAGGCTTTCGGCTTCGCGATTACCAGCGTGAGGCGGCCGCATCCATTCGGGATGCCGGGGGTTCAGGGGGCAGCGGCGTGATCGTGCTGCCTTGCGGGGCGGGGAAGACGGTGATCGGCATGGCGGCAATGCGCGAGCTGCAGTGCGAGACGCTGATCCTCACGTCCAATACAACCTCGGTCAGGCAGTGGGTCGATGAGCTGTTAAGGAAAACGACGCTGACCCCGGAGGACATCGGCGAATATTCCGGACATCGGAAAGAAGTCCGGCCGGTCACCGTCGCCACGTATCAGATATTGACGCATCGGCCGGGCAAGGGGGACGAGCAGCTCCATATGAAGCTGTTCAATGAGCGCCGCTGGGGGCTGATCATATACGATGAGGTTCATCTGCTGCCCGCCCCGGTATTTCGAGCTACCGCCGATATCCAGGCCACACGCCGTCTGGGTCTGACCGCGACGCTGATTCGGGAGGATGGACGGGAGCATGATGTATTTTCGCTGATCGGTCCGAAGCGGTATGAGATGCCGTGGAAGGAGCTCGAGGATCAGGGGTGGATCGCCGAGGTGGACTGCCTGGAGGTTAAGGTGCCGATGACTTCGCATCTGAAAGAGAAATACCTGGCTGCAGGAAAGAGAGAGCAGTATCGGCTCGCGGCCGAAAATCCGTCCAAGCTGTCAACCCTTATCCGGCTTGTCGAGCGCCATCCGGGGGCACAGATCCTCATCATCGGCCAGTACCTGGATCAGCTGAAAGCCATTGCCGATCGGCTGCAGGCGCCGCTCATTACCGGGCGGATGGCGCAGAACGAACGGCATGCCTGGTATGCCGCTTTTCGCAGCGGGGAGACCCGGCTGCTCGTCGTCTCCAAGGTTGCCAATTTTGCGGTGGATCTGCCGGATGCGTCGGTGGCTATCGAGGTTTCCGGCAGCTACGGCTCGCGTCAGGAAGAAGCCCAGCGTTTGGGGAGACTGCTGCGGCCCAAGCAAGGTGAGAATAAGGCGCATTTCTATACGCTCGTAACGGAGGACAGCCGTGAGGAGTTTTTTGCGCTGCGTCGCCGTATGTTCTTGATTGAGCAGGGCTACGAGTATCGGACGATGACCGTCATGGAGGGGGCGGTCCCCGCCCCTGTGCATGCGAAGCAGACTTCGGGTCGCAAAGAACCGAGACCGGCGGGCAGAAGGGAGGCGTCAAGCCCATGACGGCGATGGGGGATCATGAAAGGGGAGGAACGGCCAGCCTGGATCAGCTGCGTCCCCTGGAGCGCACAGTGCTTTCCTTCATTTGGCGCAGGTTCGCCGGGAGGCCATTTAGCGACGACCATTTGCGCACGCTGATCATTCCGCGTTTGAGCGGCGCGGAGGTGCAGCTTGGGGTGCTGCTCTTACGGAGGCGGGGATGGATTAAGGCGGCAAGCAAAGGATGGAACGAGTGGGAGTACTGCATTCCGTTTCATAAGCTCGGATTCCTTCAATCGTCGTTTGGCGGTTTGCAGGCAGTTCCGTCCGCGGGAGAACCTTCCAAGCTGCTGCAGGAAGGAAGAGCCGGCATATCGCTTGATGTATTCAATACGCTGGTATATGCGGAGAAAACCTCTTTGGCCGTTACTTCCCGTGGCGTGCTGCACAAAAAGCATATCCGGCGGCTGGAGGAGATCGCAGCCCTTTCTCCAAACGATTTGGATCCAGCAGTGCTCCGGTTCACTCAGCATGAAGCGTATCCGCCTCAAATAGCGCTTATTCTTGACCTGCTCCAGTCTCTCGGGCTTGCCGCCATCCAGCGGCACGGGCTGATCATTGATCGCCGGGCTCTTGGAGAATGGCTGGAGCTTTCGCGCGAAGCGATGGATAACAGGATCCTCTTCATTCTTATGGAGCGCTGCACTCCGGAGAATCCGGCCTACCAGCATTTCGTCTGGCGTCTGTGCGATCCGTCCTTGACTTGCGGGCGGTGGATCGATCCGGGCCTGCTGCTGTCGGACAGCCATGACGGCAGTCAGAAGGAAGATGGTGCCGGCACCATTAGCCGTTTACACGCCGGGGAAGCCTTCCCATGGCTTCGTTTGCTGGCAGGCTGCGGGTACATCGACCTCGGAGAGAATGATGACGGAAGGATCGTGTTTCGATGGCGCATGACGCCGCTCCCTGCGTTATTCGGAGGTTTCGCAAACAGCGAAGCAGGAAGCGGCCGGTTGTATATTCAGCCCGATTTCGATATCCTGATCCCGCCCGACGTTCCTTATACGCTTAGATTTCAGGCTGCGCTGTTTACGGAACGGTTATCGGATGACGTCATGTCCGTTTATCGGCTGACCCGCGACTCGGTCATGGAGGCCGCAAGGGCAGGCATCGGCCCGGAGCAGATCATCCAACTGCTCGAGAAAGGGGCGGCGGCCGGATTCCCTGACCATGTCCGGACCGCGATCGTCCAGTGGGGCATGGGAGCGGACGATTCGGAAAACCGCCCGGGCCACCGGCTTCAGCTGGGTAACGCGGACCTTGCCGATGGTGCCGATGGTGGGAGCAGTCGATATCCGCTGCCTTGGTCCCTTGATTCCGCAGCGGCTGTGATCACGGAGCGGGCTGGCAGCATTGGCGAAGCGGAGAACGAGCCTGACGAGGTGGATGAGCGGTTGCCGGATATTCGCTCTCTGCTCCCGGATTTGACGCGGATTCCTGCCATGTGGACGAAGGATTGGCGGGCTTACCACAGCTCGACGGCCAAGCAAATGATGGAGCAGGCGCTCGCTTTATCCGTAAAACTGGAAATTTCCATCAACGGCAGACGAATGGAATTCATTCCGCGCGAGCTGGGGCGAAACCCCTGGACAATAACAGGCGCCCTGTTTCCCCCTGGCGCTGACGGCCCGGAGTCGATCGTGCAGCTTAGCGAAGGACAATGGAGAGAAATGCGCTTGCTTATCCCTGGAAGCGTATGAATTCCCCCTTCTTAAGAGACGCACGTTATGCTATGATGGAAGAGTCCACGAATGCACAAGCAAGGGACGAATCTAATAGAGAAGCGGGATGAGTTCATGAGCGTATCGGAAATAAACACGATCGATATGGCCGAGGTGCTCACCTATGCCTACGAGATCGGCGATATGATTAATGCTTCCGTCGAAGTGGCGGATTACTTATATTGGAAGCAGGCGGTTGAGCGAGACCCGGCCATCCAGAGCCTGATCAAGAAGCTGGAAGCCAAGAAGGAGCTGTTCGAGGAGACGCAGCGGTTCGGTCACTTCCATCCGAACTACCATTCAGCGAAGGATGAGGTCAGCAAGGTGGAGGCGGAGCTGGAAGCCTTTGAGCCGGTCGCCCGGTTCAAACAGGCGGAGAAGAATCTGGATGATCTTCTGCACTCAATGTCCGAGCGAATTGCCTTCTCGGTTTCGAGCAGCATCAAGGTCCCTAGCAACGATCCTCTTCCGAAGAAGGGCTGCGGCAGCGGCGGCGCCTGCCAGTGCGGCTAAAGCGCTGCGAGCCGATAAGAGAATGAAAGCGAGGCGAGGACCTTAGGATGTTGGCGGAACGTACCGGTTTTATTATATGGGTCAGCGATGTCAAGGCAGCGAGGAATCTGGAGAAGTACGGCAGCGTGCATTATATTTCACGCCGGATGCATTACGTTGTGATGTACGTCAACGCGGACCGTGCCGAGGAAACGATGAAGAATATCCGGAGATTATCTTACGTACGTAAGATCGAGCGCTCTTACCGGAACGAGATAAAGACGGAATATAACAGCAAAGGTCCTGACAAGGCGAAGTTCTACGGTCCATAGACCGGAGACGAAGCTTGCAGGCGCAGTTTGAGGACAGAAACGACATAAGGCAACCACTGGTTGCAACAGCAGCGGATTAGCGGCCCTCCGGGGCCGTTTTTTTTATTGTCCGGCGGGGAAGACGATGATCCGACGTGAACCCGCGTTTTCATTTTTATAAAAATTATCGGCAAAAGCTAGAAATCAATTGGAATAAATCGGAATCTCCGGCGATAATATAGATACAACTAGAGGAATTACTAAATTTTCGGTAAATGTTCACAAGAAGCAAGGTTTCAATCTTGTGAATCCTAGTGGAATGATGTAATATGTTGGGTATATATACATAGATATAAAGACCCATTTGGTGGAGAGTGATATTCCATGCGCGACAAAGGGACTGAGCGTTGGAGCACATACGAGCCGTTTTATATTACATTGAATGATAAAAAAGTGGCCGACATCGTCGTTACCAATCATGCGAGAAGCCGGTATACGGATCGGGTAAAGGGCGACGACACGACCCATGAGGAAATCGGGGCCTGGATGTGGGAATGCCTGAAGCAGAACCGGATCGTGCCGTACTATCGCAATGAACAGGACGTTTATTTAATTGACGACGATTTGGTCGTGGTAGCGGAGTTTTCGGAGCTGGAGGATGAGCGTGATCTTATCGGCAACCCGCTGCATCGGATGATTATCGTGACTTTTTTGGGGCGCATGTCGGAGACGATTGAGCTTCGCGACCTGAAGTCATATTATTCGTGGCTGCGCCATTCGCGGCGCATGACCTTGATCAAGAACAGTCGTAAACGAAAATAATTTTAAAAAATAATAGATAGAAATCCACATTGGCATGCGAGCGATCTGCGCGGATGTCTTTTTTGTGCGTTTGCCGGCAATCGGCTACAATGGTGTTGAGCCAGGCAGCGAGAGGGGTAACGATCGTTATGAAATTTCATCAGCTACATATTTTTTATACGGTGGCGGAGCGGGGGAGCTTCTCGGCGGCCGCTCAGGCGCTCCACATGAGCCAGCCTGCGGTCACGATGCAGATCCAGGCTCTGGAGGAGCATTTCGGCACGAAACTGCTGAACCGCTCCACGAAGCGCATCGAACTAAGCGAGGCCGGTCGGATTCTGCTGCCCTATGCCCGGAAGATCCTCGAGCTCTCGCGGGAAACGGATGCGGCGATGGCGGCCTTTTCCAATATGCTGCTCGGAAGGCTCCAGCTCGGCGCAAGCCTGACCATCGGCGAATATGTGCTGCCGCGCCTCCTTGGACCGTTCGGGCGGGCGTATCCCGACATATCGATTATGCTGAAGGTGATGAACACATCGCAGATTCTCGAGGAGATCGCGGGCCATCAATTGAATTTCGGGCTGATCGAAGCGCCGGTGGAGCATCCGGATATGGTGCTTGAGCCGGTCATGGAGGACGAGCTGAAGCTGATTGTCCCATCGGGGCATCCGCTTGCGGAGAGACCGGATCCAATCGAGCTGAGTGAAGTGCTGACTTATCCGTTTGTGCTTCGAGAGAAAGGCTCCGGTACCCGGAAGGTGATGGAGGATGTGTTGATAGAGCGGGGAATTGACCCCGGGGCGATTCGGACCGTCATGGAGCTCGGCAGCACCGGCGCGGTCAAATCGGCCGTGGAGGAGGGGCTGGGGATCACTATGCTCTCCACCTCAACCGTCAAGCACGAAACCGCGCTTGGGCTGGTCAAGATGATTGATATCGCGGATGCATCGTTCAAACGCAATTTCTATGCGATTCAGCTGCGGTCCGCCCTGCTGCCGATGTCCGCGACAACCTTCCTGACTTATTTGAAAGAGCAGCGGCAGTAACCAGAGGCTTGTTGAGAGCGGCTGCAAGCTTTGTGGTTATGGTCAAACGCGAAAGGAGAATGGAAATGCCCATACGATTACCGGATGACGTAAAGGGAGGCTGTGATTTGCATACGCACACACAGGCTTCGGATGGAATGAATCGTCCCTCTGAAAATGTACAGCTCGCATTCGAGCGCGGCTTAAACGCGCTGGCCATTACGGATCATGACACGGTCGCCGGCGTTGAAGAAGCTCTCCTTGCCGGACAACGTCTCGGCATTGAGGTCGTGCCCGGCGTGGAAATCAGTACCATGGCCGGCGGCAAGGACATTCATATCCTGGGGTATTATGTGGATATCCATGACGAAGTCTTTCTCGGACGCCTGGCGGAGCTCCGGCGAACGAGGGAGCTGCGCAATGAGAAGATTTTAGCGAAGCTTAAGGAACTCGGGATCAGCATCACGATGGATGAAGTCATTCGAGGATTGGGGCGGGAGCTTGCTCCCGATGAGAGCATCGGCCGACCTCATATCGCCGATGCGCTAGTCCGCAAGGGACATGCCGGCAGCATGCGCGAGGCGTTTGACCGCTATCTTGCGCAAGGGGCGGCAGCCTATGTGCCTCAGGAGCGGATTCATCCGTCGGCGGCTTGCGATTGGATTCGCGATGCCGGAGGCGTGCCCGTGCTCGCCCACCCGGGCATTTATGAGGACGATGAACTGGTGGAAACGATCATTCGGGAGGCCGGGCCGAGGGGAATCGAGGTGTACCACTCCGACCACGGAGCGGACGATGAAACCCGCTACCTGGCCATGGCCCAGCAATACAGCCTCATCGTGACCGGCGGCTCGGACTATCATGGCGTGAGGCAGGGCGAGGTGTTTCACGGAGACATCGGTGCAAGGCGCGTAGCGGCCGAGGTGCTGGAGCAGCTGCGGAATTCGCAGGGATCCGTACAGTGAACGGACATGGATCAGACATATAAATAAAAACGGGTATCCCCGATTTTCGTTTTCATGGGGGATACCCGTTTTTTTATTGCGGCTTTAGCCAGTTGAGCTCGCGAAGCGTGCGAAACAAAAAACCACCCGCTATGCGGGTGGAGGGATCGAGGTTTGACCAACAAGACCATTCCGATAAAATTGAGATGTTCAGGCTCAATAATGAAAGGAATGGTCTTAGATGGCAAACAAGAGCTATAGTTTAGCTCACACGAAGTGGATGTGCAAGTACCACATTGTGTTCACCCCGAAGTATAGACGGAAAGAGATTTATAATCAAGTGAGGAAAGACTTAATCGAAATTTTCAAACGATTATGCAAATACAAGGGAGTGGAGATAATCGAAGGTCACATGATGCCCGATCATGTACATATGTTGGTAGCAATTCCCCCAAAAATCTCAGTATCATCATTTATGGGATACCTGAAGGGGAAAAGCTCACTCATGATATTCGAGAAGCATGCTACCTTGAAGTATAAATATGGTAATCGAAAATTTTGGGCGGAGGGATACTACGTCAGCACAGTGGGCTTGAATGAAGCCACCGTGGCAAAATATATCCGTGAGCAAGAAGCACACGACCAGGCAATTGATAAACTGAGTGTGAAAGAGTATGAAGACCCATTCAGCAAAAACAGTAGCAAGAAGAAGTAAACCAGTTTAACTGGTAAGTGAAAGTGACAAATTACACTGAGCCTGAACAATTTTATTGTCAGGCTAGCGTCTTTAGGCGCAGTTTGGCAACAAGGGGTTATACCCCAAGAGCAAACCACCCGTTTGACGGGTGGTTCTGATTGTCTTGGTTCTTATTTGTTCCAGGCAGCCCAGATAAGGACCGGCGCTATCGGTTGTTTTTCACGGTGCTCGGCAGTCCCTTGATCAGCTGTTCATCCGGCGTGACGAACAACGTCTTCTGATTGTCGTAGATCACATATCCCGGCTTCGCCCCGCTTGGCTTGCGGACATGCCGGATCAAGGTGTAGTCGACGGGCACGCTGCTGGACTCCTTGGCCTGGCTGTGGTAGGCCGCCAGCTGCGCCGCTTCCTGCAGCGTCGCCTCCCCGAATTCGCTGCTGCGGATCACGACGTGCGAGCCTGGAATATCCTTCGTGTGAAGCCAAGTATCATTAGGGGATGCAAGGCGGTTGGTCAGGTACTCGTTCTGCAGATTGTTCTTCCCGACGTACAGCTCGATGCCCTCCGATGATGTGTAGACATGAAGCGTAGGCTTGTCGTTCTTCTTCTTTTTCTTCGTCTTGCGGCTTCGGTCCCGGAGGTACCCTTGCTGGATCAATTCTTCCCGTATTTCGTCAATGTCGTTCAAGGTGGCATGGTCCAGCTGCTGAAGGAGATTGTCGAGATAGCCGATTTCCTCGCGGGTTTTGATCAGCTGCTCGTTAATGACGGCCAGGCTGTTTTTATATTTGTTATACTTTTTAAAATAGCGCTGGGCATTATCCGATGGCGTCAGGAGAGGGTCCAGCGGAATGGTGACGAGCGCCTGCTCTTCATCGTAATAGTTGACGAGCCGGACTTCCCGGTCCCCCTTCTGAATTTGGTGCAGCGAGGCGAACAGAAGCTCGCCGAAGATCCGGTAACGGTCCGCATCGCCGGCTTCCTCCAAATCCTCATGCAGTTTATCGAGCTTCTTGATATTCTTGGTCCGCTCGTTCTGCAGAAAACGCAGAAGATCGCTTACCTTCTGCTTCACGGCGTCGCGCTGGGCTTTATCGCCGTAATAATCCTCCATGCACTCGCTCACCGAGCCATAGGTCTTGGTCTCTTCCGCCAGATGGGTGAGCGGAATGACCGAGAACACTGACTTTCCCTTTGCATTAAGTCCGGATACGGGGCTGTACCGATGATGGCGCACCATATCCATCACCTCGTTGAATGCGCTCCACAGGCTGCCGCAATTTTTCTCGGACTCTCCGCCGGAGGCATCTTCCGCTCCGGCCCGGTGCGTGATCTCTTGGGCGGCGAGCGGGCTCAAACCGCTGAAGGTGCCCACAAGCCATGAAACTGCCGGCTCCTCGCTGAGCAGGCATGCCTCGCGGAAAGCCTCTTGTCCCGTTTCAAGTGGATTCTGCTTGAACTGCTCGGGCGGGCTCGTGTAGGCAAAGCCCGGCATGACAACTCTGTAGCTGCTGATCGCCGGCGTGACATGGTGAATGCCGTCCAGGATCGTGCCCGTGGCCGGATCGAGCAGAATGATGTTGCTGTGCCTGCCCATCAGCTCAACGATGATTTTTTTGGTGGATACATCGCCCAGCTCGTCGCGCTGCCGGACCTTGATCTCGATAATCCGCTCCATGCCGACCTGCGTTATGTCCTCAATGATGCCGCTCTCGCAGTGCTTCCGCATCACCATGCAGAACATGGGCGCTTCCGCCGGATTGACGAACGCTTCGCCGGTAAGATGCACCCGGGGATACGTCGGGTTCGCGGACAGCAGCAGCTTCGCATTGCCTTGCTGCGTGCGGATATGCAGGACGATGTCCCTCTCATTCGGTTGATATATTTTATTGATCCGCGCGCCCCGGCATGATTGAAGCTCATGCACGAGCGCACGTGTAACGATTCCGTCCAGTGCCATGAATACATTCTCCTTCTGTCTCTTACCCTTCCTATCGTACTTCTCTATGATGCCATATTTCCCGTAAAAACTTAATAGCCCCTTCTGTGATAATTCAGGTTTTGTCCGAATACATTTACGTAGCAGGGGTGGAAAAGCTGTCAATCCGCCGGAACTTGCGTAAAACAACCGGGAGGGAAAGGAAGCATGGAACAAAAGCAATGGCACCAGATGGATGTGGATGAATTGCAGCAGGTGCTGCATTTGCGTCCGGAGCAGGGCCTCACGGAAGAGGAAGCCGGGGAAAGACGGAAAACCAGCGGTTATAACGAGCTCTCCGAGGGGGCGAAAATTTCCCCGCTTGTTCTGTTTTTGAACCAATTCAAGGATTTCATGGTGCTCGTGCTCCTTGGGGCGACCCTGATCTCCGGATTGCTTGGGGAGTATCTGGATGCCGTAACCATCGTGGCGATTATACTGATAAACGGGATACTCGGTTTTGTCCAAGAGTTTAAAGCGGAGCGGTCGCTGCGGGCTCTGAAGCAGCTGTCCGCCCCGTCCTCCAAAGTGCTGCGGGACGGTAAAGTGGTGCATCTGGCGGCCAGGGAGCTGGTGCCTGGAGACGTGGTGCTGGTGGAGAGCGGCGACCGCATTCCGGCCGACGTCCGCTGGCTGGAGACGAGCAGCTGCAGCGTTGAGGAGTCGGCATTAACCGGGGAGTCGATGCCGGTGAACAAGCATGCCGAGCCGATCCCCGAGGCGGATGTGCCGCTTGGCGACCGCAAAAATATCGGCTTTATGGGCACGATGGTCACCCGCGGTTCCGCCAAGGGCGTTGTCATCCGGACTGGAATGGATACCGAAATGGGCAAGATCGCCGATCTGATCCAGAGCACCGAATCCCAGGAAACGCCGCTGCAGCATCGTTTGGAGCAGCTAGGGAAAATATTGATCGGCGTTTCGCTCGCGCTCACGGTTCTGGTCGTCGTGGCGGGCATCCTCCACGGGCAGCCGGCGGCAGGCATGTTCCTGGCAGGTGTCAGCCTTGCGGTTGCAGCCATTCCGGAGGGGCTTCCGGCCATCGTAACGATCGCCCTGGCGCTCGGCGTCCAGCGGATGATCAAGCGCAAGGCCATTGTGCGGAAGCTGCCTTCGGTCGAGACGCTTGGCTGCGCCTCCGTCATCTGCTCCGACAAGACAGGCACGCTGACCCAGAATAAAATGACCGTCACCCGGATCTGGCTTGGGGGCCGCATCTTGGAGGTGACCGGACAAGGGTATGATCCGACTGGACAAATCCTCCATAAGGGCAAGCCGGTCGAGCTGCGGTCCGATCAAGCGCTGCGCCGGCTCCTGCAGATCGGGGGACTGTGCAACAACGCCGAAATCGTCGAGACTATACAGCAAGATACGCGTAACAAGCGCAAAGGCAAAGAGGAGCCTGCGGCCCCTTCCGCTTGGGAATTGAAAGGGGACCCGACCGAAGGCGCCCTGCTGACCCTGTCGTCCAAGATGGGTTTGACCAAAGCAAGCTTGGCATCCGTGTACCAGCGGGATAAGGAATTTCCGTTCGATTCGGAACGGAAGCTGATGTCCGTCATCGTCAGCCATCAGGGGGGACGCCTGCTCTGCACGAAGGGCGCGCCGGATGTGCTGCTTGAAGCCTGCACGTATATTTTATGGGACGGAAACGTCGTGCCGCTGACACCCACGCTGCGCCAGAAGGTGCTGGCCGCGAACGAAGGCATGGCTTCCGAAGCGCTCCGGGTGCTCGGCCTTGCATACCGCGATCTCCGGCCTTACGACAAGCCGGAAACGGACAAGGAGGCGGAGGGCCAGCTGATCTTCGTCGGATTGGCAGGGATGATCGATCCGCCTCGACGCGAGGTGCGCGACGCGATTGCAACCTGCCGCCGGGCGGGCATCAAGACCGTGATGATTACCGGCGACCACAGGACCACCGCCGAAGCGATTGCCGGCCAGCTTGGCATCATGCCGAGGAACGGCTTGTCCTTGACCGGGCAGGAGCTGTCTCGGATGGATGACAAGGAGCTGGACGCCAAAGTGGACCAGACCTTCGTCTACGCCCGCGTATCCCCGGAGCATAAGCTCCGAATCGTCAAATCGCTGCAGCGCAAGGGCCATGTGGTAGCGATGACCGGCGACGGGGTCAATGATGCGCCGGCCATCAAGGCGTCGGATATCGGCATCGCGATGGGCATCACTGGCACGGATGTGACCAAGGAAGCCTCATCGCTCGTGCTCAGCGACGACAACTTCTCGACCATCGTGTCGGCCATAGAGGAAGGCCGGAGCATCTATGAGAACATACGCAAGTTCATTCGCTATTTGCTGGCATCGAATGTCGGGGAAATTCTGACGATGTTCTTCGCGATGATGCTTGGCCTGCCGCTTCCGCTCGTGCCGATTCAGATTCTATGGGTAAACCTCGTGACCGACGGGCTTCCAGCGATGGCGCTTGGCGTGGACCAGCCGGAGAAGGACCTGATGGAGCACAAGCCGAGAGGGGCCAAGGAGAACATTTTCGCCCGCCGGCTCGGCTGGAAAATTATCAGCCGCGGCGTTTTGATCGGCCTTTGTACGCTTGGAGCCTTCTGGATTACGCTGTCCGGCTCGCCAGACGATTTGGTGAAAGCCCAATCGGTCGCTTTTGCCACGCTTGTGATGGCGCAGCTGATCCACGTGTTCGACTGCCGCAGCTCACGCTCCATTTTCCACCGTAATCCGCTGCAAAACAAAGCGCTGGTGCTGGCTGTGCTCTCTTCGATCCTTCTGATGCTGGGGGTTATGTACATCGAGGTATTCCAGCCGATCTTCAAGACGGTTCCGCTCGGACTGAAGGAATGGGCGCTGGTGCTTGTCGCCGCCGGAATCCCGACCTTCCTGATGGGAGCCGGCAGCGTATGGGGTGGACGAAGAAACCGCAACCGGAGCCGCCGCAGCATGATGCCGAAGAGTGCAAATATTTCGGCATAAAGTCAATGGGTGAGCCCATCCGATCTAGTATATGCTAAACTCAAGTTTTGCTATTGCAGAGGAGATGGGTTTGACGATGGAATTTACAAAAATGCACGGACTCGGCAACGACTTCGTTGTCGTGTACGGAGAACAGGAATTGCCTTCGAACGCCTCCGAGCTGGCTGTGAAGCTGTGTGACCGCTTCTTCGGCATCGGCGCGGACGGACTCGTATATATATTGCCTTCAGCCAAGGCGGATTTCACGATGCGGATCATGAACTCCGACGGATCCGAAGCGGAGCAATGCGGCAACGCGATCCGCTGCGTTGCGAAGTACGTTTACGATCATGGCCTGATCGACCGCACGGAGATGACGATTGAGACGCTGGGCGCGGGCGTGCAGAAGCTGCGCCTTACCGTCGAGGCAGAAAGGGTCGCCAGCGTGCGGGTCGATATGGGCGAGCCGATCCTGGATGGACTTCGCGTGCCGACAACGGTGGATCAGCATCCGGTGGTGAACCATCCGATCGAGGTTGACGGGCGGGAATTTCGCTTTACGGCCGTGTCGATGGGGAACCCGCACTGCGTAATCTACGTAGACGACGCCGTCAGCTTCGATCTCGGCACCTGGGGGCCGAAGCTGGAGGTTCACCCGCTGTTCCCGCGGAAGACGAACGTCGAATTCGCGACGGTCAACTCCCGGAATCAGATCGATATGCGGGTATGGGAGCGCGGGGCAGGACCAACGCTTGCTTGCGGCACCGGCGCCTGCGCCACGCTTGTAGCCTCCGTCCTGAACGGTGCGGCTGACCGCAGCGCGACCATTTCCCTTAAAGGGGGAGACTTGTTCATCGAATGGGATGAGCGTGACAATCACGTATATATGACCGGGCCTGCCGAAGTTGTGTATACAGGAACCGTTGTCCTGTAATATGATTCCTGAAAGGCTGCTGAAGCGTTGATATCGGAATCGTTAGATCGAACTGGATATACCGCTATTTGCGGCATTATCTGTCCATTGCCTGGAATTACAAGAAGGAGACCTGAAGGAGACCTGAACGGGTCTCCTCTTTGTCTCTTTATCTTTAGGAAGGTTTTGTGATACATTAGTGAAAATATTAGTCAGGTGGAGGGAAGGCACAGTGA
The DNA here is from genome assembly GCF_038597315.1 of Paenibacillus sp. FSL M8-0142. NCBI lineage: Bacteria > Bacillati > Bacillota > Bacilli > Caryophanales > Paenibacillaceae > Paenibacillus > Paenibacillus sp. FSL M8-0142. The sequence goes on along the minus strand of NZ_CP152008.1, from coordinate 4,385,571 downwards.
AACCGGATCTAAGGCAGGCGTGGGAGAATCAGGTACTGATCGGGGACGGCGCCATAGGTACCTATCTATATCAACTAGGGTTCCCCGTAGGGATATCATATGAGGAGCTGAACCTGACCTCTCCGGAGGTTATCGGAAACGTTCACCGGCAGTATGTTGACGCCGGCGCGCAGTTGATCGAAACGAATACATTTTCGGCCAACTACGACAAGCTGTCCAAATACGGCCTGGAGTCCAAGGTCGGGGAGATCAACCGGGCAGGCGTGCGCATTGCCCGCGAGGCCGCAGGCCGCGACGGCTATGTCGTCGGCGCTGTCGGCTCCATTCGGGCCGGCCGCAGAAGCAACATATCGACTGGCGAGCTGAAGCGGTACTTTGAGGAGCAGCTCAGCGTTCTATTATCCGAGGGCGTCGACGGCATCCTGCTGGAAACCTTCTATGATGTCGAAGAAATCCAGCTGGCGCTGCAGCAGGTCCGCAAGCTGACCGACCTGCCCGTCATTTGCCAGTTCGCGGTCGAGAATATCGCCCGGACGCTCGACGGCTTCTCGATGCAGGACGCTTATCGGATTCTCAGCCAGGAAGGGGCCGACGTGATCGGTTTCAACTGCCGGACGGGACCGAACGGGATCATGCGCGCATTGGAAACGCTAAGCGGGGTTATGAATCTGCCGGCATCGGTCTATCCTAATGCTGGGATCGCCGATTACGTGGACGGGGAATTCCGTTACGGCGCCAGCCCTGAGTATTTCGGTCAAATGGCGGTGCCGTTCGCGGACCTCGGCGCCCGGATTATCGGCGGATGCTGCGGAACGACGCCGGCTCATATCGCGGAGATCGCTTCGGCGTTATCCGGTTACGTGCCATCGCCTCTGCCGGAGGTTGAACCGGCCGAAATCAACCGGATCGTGATTCAGGAGCCTGCGGAAGGCAATCAGCCGGAGCGCTCTTCCGAGCCTTCCCTCGTCGATCTTGTGAAGGAACGCCACACCGTCATTGTGGAGCTGGATCCGCCGCGCGACCTCGACATCACGAAGTTTATGAAGGGGGCCGAGGCGCTGAAGAACGCGGGAGCGGATGCGCTGACGCTAGCCGACAACTCCCTCGCGGTCACCCGGATGAGCAACATGGCGCTGGGGCATCTTGTACAAGCCAGAATCGGCCTTCGGCCGTTGATTCATATCGCCTGCCGTGACCGGAACCTGATCGGGACCCAATCCCATATGATGGGCTTTGACGCGCTTGGCATCGACCATGTGCTTGCAGTTACGGGCGACCCGGCCCGTTTCGGCGACCTTCCGGGCTCGAGCTCGGTTTACGATATGACCTCGTTCGAGATCATTCGGATGATCAAGCAGCTGAACGAAGGCATCGCCTTCTCCGGCAAGCCCTTGAAGCAAAAAGCCAAGTTCGTTGTCGGGGCTGCGTTTAATCCGAATGTGCGCCATTTGGATAAGGCGGTTGCGCGCCTGGAGAAGAAGATTGCGTCCGGCGCGGACTATGTAATGACGCAGCCGGTATATGATCCGGAGCTGATCGTTCGGCTAAGAGAAGCAACCGCTCATCTGGATATCCCGATTTTTATCGGCATTATGCCGCTGGCCAGCGGACGGAACGCAGAGTATCTGCACAATGAGGTGCCGGGCATTCAGTTGTCCGATGAAGTACGCAGCCGCATGGCAGGGCTGGAAGGGGAAGCCGGACGAGCGATGGGCGTCCAAATCGGCAAGGAGCTGCTGGATGTCGCAACCAAGCATTTCAACGGCATTTACCTGATGACGCCGTTTATGTTCTACGAAATGAGCGTGCAATTAATGGAGTACGTCTGGGAGATATCGGGCCGCCGACTGTCCCCCTTGTTTCATTAATAATTATCAATTACAATAGTGTAATGGATGTGATTCCGATGTCATTGAGTATGACCGGATATGGACAGTCCGCCGTCGATTTTCAAGGGTATCATGTGTCAATAGAAGTGAAGTCGGTCAATCACAGGTATTGTGAAGTCGTGTTCAGAATGCCTCGTGAATGGTCCCGCTTTGAGGATTCGCTTCGGAGGGCCGTGCAGACCCGGATCGGCCGCGGACGGGTTGATGTTTACATTAACAAGGAAAATAACGGCGAGTCCCCGGATGCGGTGCTGAATCATGCCATGGTAAAAGCATACTTGCAGGCTGCAGAGGAATTGAAACCTTACGGTATTCAAGGAGAATTGACGGTACGCGACATGCTGTCCCTGCCGGATGTCCTCGTCAGTCCCGGGGGGCTTCCAATGGATGAAGCGCAGCAGCAGGAGTGGCATGATGCGCTTCTTCAAGGTCTCAACAAGGCGCTTGACGGCTTGGTGCAGATGCGGAGCAAGGAAGGGGCATTCCTGGTGAAGGACATCGAGGAGCGGCTTGGCCGTCTTGAATCGCTTCACAGCGAAATGGCCGAGCTGGCGCCTGAAGTGCCGGAGGAATACCGGAAGCGTCTGAGACAGCGCATTGAGTCGCTCGATGACGGGTCGCTTGCCGTTGATGAACATATATTCGGTATGGAAGTGGCTTTGTTTGCCGAACGCTGCAACGTCGAGGAGGAGCTGATCCGTCTTCGCAGCCATTTGGAGCAATGCAGGGAATTGCTTAATCAGAAAGGCCCTGTTGGCCGCAAACTTGATTTTCTGATTCAGGAAATGAACCGAGAAGTCAATACGATTGGATCGAAGGCCAATCATCTGACTCTGGTAAACCGTGTTGTCGAAATGAAAGCGGAACTGGAGAAGATTCGTGAACAAGCCGCCAACGTGGAATGAACTCGGCTTAATCGGCAAATAGAGTCAAATGTATAGGGGGAGCAGTCGCACTATGGCAATCAAACTTATTAATATTGGCTTCGGAAACATCGTATCGGCCAATCGGATCATTTCGATCGTGAGCCCTGAATCGGCGCCGATCAAGAGAATTATCCAAGAAGCACGGGACCGTCATATGCTGATTGACGCTACATACGGCCGAAGAACGCGGGCTGTTATTATTACCGACAGCGACCACGTGATTTTATCGGCCGTGCAGCCAGAAACCGTGGCGCACCGTCTATCCAGCAAAGATGACGACAACGACGAATAAGATGAGGAGTACTATGTCTAGAGGATTATTGATTGTATTATCCGGTCCATCCGGGGTAGGGAAGGGAACCGTCTGCACCGCTCTTCGGAGCCGTGTTCCGGAATTGGTCTATTCCGTGTCGGCCACGACACGTTCGCCTCGCCTCGGCGAGGTAAACGGCGTAAACTATTTTTTCAAAACCCGCGAGCAGTTCATGGAGATGATTGAGAACGATCAGCTTCTGGAGTATGCGGAATATGTCGGGAACTACTATGGTACTCCGCGGGATTTCGTGGAGGAGACGCTCGCCCAGGGCAAAGACATCATCCTGGAGATTGAGGTCCAGGGCGCTCTGAAGGTGAAGGAGAAATTTCCGGACGGAATCTTTGTGTTCCTGATGCCGCCGTCGCTTGAGGAGCTGAAGGACCGAATTCAGGGCCGAGGCACGGAAAACCAGGCAACCATCGAGCACCGCATGTCCGTTGCCGTCGATGAGATCAATTTGCTTCAGCATTATGACTATGCGGTCGTAAATGACGAGATTAATCTCGCATGCGAGAGAATAGAAGCTATTATTATAGCCGAGCATTGTAAAGTGAGAAAATAAATCTTGCCAGCCCATATCGGCTGCGAGATTTCTAGTATAGAAAGAAGAGGTGTTAGAGCTATGTTATACCCATCCATTGATGAAATGATGAACAAAGTCGACAGCAAGTACTCGCTCGTTGTTGCGGCTTCCCGCCGTGCACGTCAGCTCCGCGAGGGTCAACCGAGCGAACTCCAAAATCCGAAATCACATAAATTCGTAGGCGTTGCGCTTGAGGAAATCTACGGCGATTATGTGAAGATTGAACGGGAAGAAGCTTAAACGGCTTCTCCTACATCTGAATAGGAATGCGTTCGCGCAAAAAAATGTGACAACCGAAAGGTTGTTATTTTTTTGCGGGAGTGATGATAGGGTACCTTCAGACCAATCGAAAGCGGGGGAATTGTCATGTTGAACGGGAAAGTCATCGTCCTTGGCGTAACCGGCGGCATTGCCGCTTATAAAGCGGCCACGCTGTGCAGCCGGCTTGTTCAGAGGGGAGCGGACGTGCATGTCATAATGACGGAGTCCGCGAAGCAGTTCATTACGGAATTGACGCTCCAATCCCTGACCAAAAACCCGGTATATTCCGATACCTTCGACGAGAGGGATCCTTCGGTCGTTTCGCATATCCATCTCGCCGATATGGCGGACCTCTTCCTCGTTGCGCCAGCGACGGCCAACGTGATCGGCAAGATGGCCCACGGCCTGGCGGACGATATGCTGACAACGACGCTGCTCGCCACGACGGCGCCTGTCATGATCTCGCCGGCGATGAACGTCCATATGTATACGCATCCGGCGGTTATGGCAAATTTGGAGACGCTGGCTTCACGCGGCGTTGGCATGATCGAGCCGGGCGAAGGGCTTCTGGCTTGCGGCTATGTCGGCAAGGGAAGGATGGAGGAGCCGGATACGATCGTGGAGGTCGTGGAGCGTTTTTTCCAAGAACAGGACAAGCAGGGCGGCCCATCCTTAAGGGTTGACGGAATGCCCGGGTCTTCAGCCGACCATGCAGCGAACGGATCGCATGGCTTGCTGAGCGGCAAGAAAGTCGTCGTTACGGCGGGCGGCACGATCGAGCGGATTGATCCGGTCCGATATATTACGAATGATTCTTCCGGCAAAATGGGATTTGCGATTGCCAAAGCCGCGAAAGAGCTTGGAGCCGAGGTCCATTTGATCGCTGCTCATACCGACGAGGCGCCGCCCGAAGGGATCGAGACGGAAAGGGTGGAATCCGCGGAGGATATGTACCAGGCGGTGCTGCGCGCGTTTCCTGACAGCGATATCGTGGTAAAGGCGGCGGCCGTTGCCGATTACCGTCCACGGGAGGCGGCTTCGTCCAAAATCAAGAAGCGCGGCGATACGATGACGCTGGAGCTGGTGAAGACAACGGATATTTTGGAGAATTTGGGACGCCGAAAGACGACCCAATTCCTGATCGGCTTTGCAGCCGAAACCGACTCCGTAGAGCAGTATGCCAGAGAGAAGCTGAAGCGGAAAAATTGCGATTTGCTCGTAGCCAATGACGTCACGGCAGCGGGCGCGGGATTCGGCACGGACACCAACCTCGTCCAGATTTATGACGCAGAGGGGCTCGTCGAGCGGCTTCCGCTCATGTCCAAGGAGGAAGTGGGCCGGCGGCTGCTGACGCTGGCGGCCGAGCGGCTGTCCGGGAGGTTTTCTTAATGGAAATGGCACGGGTTATTGTGGACGTGCCGTCCAAGGATACGGACCGTCCATTCGACTATTTGATTCCGGAGCGGCTCCGTCCATGGATCGAGGTCGGCAGCAGGGTCGGCGTCCCATTCGGCCACCGGACGCTGCAGGGCTTCGTCGTATCCCTTCATCCGCGTCCGGAAATGGAGACGTCGAAGATGAAGCCGATCCAGGAAATATTGGACGTTATGCCGCCCCTGTCGCCAGAGCTGATCGAGCTTGGCGAATGGATGAAGGAGCGCTACGCCTGCCGGCTGATTACGGCGCTGCAATCCATGCTCCCGACGGCACTGAAGGGGAAAGCGGAAAGGTATATCTCGCTTGGGGACGGCAGCGGGCTGGAAGCCGAGCAGCCGGACAGCCTGTTTGCGCTGCTGCCGGAGAGTGAGCTGGAGCAGCAGCTGATCGCTTTTGTATCCCAGCGGGGCGAAGTGTCTCTGCAGCAGCTCACCCGCGCGTTCCCGGATGCCGCCCAAGCTATCAAGGGGCTGATTGAACGCGGAAGGCTGAGCGAGCATCAGCAGATTAAAGATAAATTGCAGAAGAAAACATTGAAGGCGGTTGGTCTTGCCGTTACGGCAGAGGAGGCGGAAGGGATCCTGGCTTCGTTTCCGGCAAAGGCTCGGAGGCAGAAGGAGATTCTGCAGCATTTGCTTGAAATGGAGCCCTTCCTGCCGCTCCCGCTGAAAGACCTGCTGCAGACGCTTGGCGTTACGGCGGGGACGGTCAAGTCGCTTGCCGATAAGGGCTGGGTCACGCTGGAGGATGTGGAGGTGTTCCGCGACCCTTACCGGGGACGGAATTTCAAGCCGAGCGAGCCGCTGGCGCTGACGCCCGAGCAGCAGCATGTTTACGACAGAATTGTTCGTACGCTGGATGAGCGTGCGCACGGCGTGTTCCTGCTGCACGGGGTAACCGGCAGCGGCAAGACGGAAATCTACCTTCAGACGATTGCCAGATGCCTCGATCAGGGGCGCCAGGCGATCGTCCTGGTGCCTGAAATTTCGTTGACGCCGCAGATGGTCGAGCGCTTCAAGGGGCGCTTCGGAGACCGCGTAGCCGTCATGCACAGCCGCCTCTCGGACGGGGAGCGCTACGACGAGTGGCGCAAAATCCGGGAAGGCCGGGCTTCGGTCGTGGTCGGGGCAAGATCCGCGGTGTTTGCTCCGTTCGATAATCTCGGACTCATCATCATGGACGAGGAGCACGAAACTTCCTATAAACAGGAGGAAACGCCGAAATACCATGCGAGAGACGTGGCGATCCACAGGGCCCGTCGCACCGGCGCCGCCGTCATTCTGGGCTCGGCGACGCCTTCGCTGGAGAGCTATCATGCGGCGAGATCGCAGGCGCAGGATGAATTTGCCCCGGTTCTGCTGGAAATGCGGGCCCGGGCGCTCGGGAACAAGCTGCCGGCGGTCCGCGTGATCGACATGCGCGAAGAGCTTCGCGAAGGCAATCGCTCCATGTTCAGCCGGCCGCTGCACGAGGCGATTGCCGGTCGGCTTGAACGGGGAGAGCAGACGGTGCTGCTCCTGAACCGGCGGGGATACTCCACCTTCGTGATGTGCCGGAGCTGCGGTTATGTGGCGGGATGTCCGGAGTGCGACATCTCGCTGACGTATCACCAGAAATCGAACAATCTGCGGTGTCATTACTGCGGATATGCCGCCAAGACGCCGGAAGTGTGCCCGGATTGCGGCAGCGAGCATATCCGCTACTTCGGAACGGGCACGCAGCGCGTGGAGGAAGAGCTGGCTAAGCTCTTTCCCGGCATTCGCGTTATCCGCATGGACGTGGACACAACGACCGAGAAAGGCTCGCACGAGAAGCTGCTGAAGCAGTTTAGGGAGAAGAAAGCCGACGTGCTGCTTGGCACCCAAATGGTAGCAAAGGGGCTCGATTTTCCCGATGTGACGCTGGTTGGCGTCATAACCGCCGATTCCGCGCTGAATCTGCCCGATTTCCGGGCGGCGGAGAAAACGTTCCAGCTGCTTACGCAGGTTGCCGGACGCGCGGGTCGGCATCAGCTGCCGGGCGAGGTGGTCATACAGTCCTACACGCCGGAGCATTATTCGATCGTTCATGCAAGCGGTCATGATTATTTATCCTTCGTCAAGGACGAGCTGAAGCACCGCAAAGCGCTTCATTATCCGCCTTACTGCAGGCTTATTCTGGTGACGCTGTCCCATGAGCAGCTGCCGCTGCTCGTGCGCATGGCTGAAAATTTTGCCGCGGGGATCAAGGCCGAAGCCGACCGGCGCGGGTGGTTCGGGAGCCTGGACCGCTTCGACGCAAGCGCGCTCGACATTCTCGGACCGGTGGCTTCGCCGATCCCAAGGCTTAAAAATAGATACCGATTTCAATGTATGATAAAATGGCGGGGAACGATGGACGCCGTCTCGCTGACGCGGTCCGTGGCCGAGCAGCTTCAGGACTCGGCTCGGGACAGTACGCTTCAGATCAGCATTGATGTCGATCCGCAAATGTTAATGTAAACCCGCATATACTGATGAAAAGCACAAGGATGGTGTCGTTGAGATGGCAATTCGCTTGATCGTAAAGGAACCGGATGAGGTTCTTCATAAAAAAGCAAAGGAAGTTACGAAAATTACGCCGAACGTTCAGAAGCTGCTGGACGACATGGCCGATACGATGTATGACGCGGACGGCGTCGGCTTGGCAGCTCCCCAGGTCGGCATTCTGAAACGGCTGATCGTTGTGGACGCAGGCGATGAGCACGGATTGATCAAGATGATCAACCCGGAAATCATCGAGAGCGAAGGCGAACAGTTCGGTCCTGAAGGCTGCCTCAGCATTCCGGGCTGGAACGGGGATGTGCGCCGTGCGGAGAAGGTTACCGTCAAAGGACTGGACCGGGAAGGCAATGAGCTCGTCGTGACCGGAACCGGGCTTTTGGCTCGCGCGTTCCAGCATGAGATTGATCATCTGAACGGGGTGTTGTTTACCGATATCGCCGAACGGGTGTATGAATATACGCCGGAGCAGCCGAGAAAAGAGCTGGAAAACCGATGAATATCGTATTTATGGGAACCCCTGCATTTGCCGTACCGAGCCTTGAGATGCTGATCGAGGAAGGGTATAACGTCGCAGCCGTCGTTACCCAGCCGGATCGTCCCCAAGGCCGCAAAAAGGTGCTGACGCCGACGCCGGTCAAGGAAGCCGCGCTTCGCCACGGCATCCCGGTGCTGCAGCCGCAGCGCTTGCGGAACCCTGAGGCTGTAGCGGAGCTGGCGGAGTATAAGCCGGATCTGATCGTTACGGCGGCGTACGGCCAAATTTTGCCGAAATCGGTGCTCGATATGCCGCCGCTCGGCTGCCTTAACGTGCACGGCTCGCTGCTCCCGGCTTACCGGGGAGGCGCGCCGATTCAGCGCAGCATAATCAACGGCGAGAAGGTTACGGGCATTACGCTGATGTACATGGCGGAAGGGCTGGATACCGGCGATATGATCGCCAAAGTCGAGGTTCCGATCGAGGATGAAGATACGGCCGGGACGATGTTCGACAAGCTGAGCATGGCCGGCGCGAGACTGCTGAAGGAGCAGCTGCCGACTTTGGTTCAAGGCAAGGTTGCGGCCGAGCCGCAGGACGAGTCCAAGGCGACCTATGCACCGAACCTGACCCGGGAGGACGAAAAGATCGATTGGTCGAAAACCTCCCGTCAAATCTATGATCAAATCCGCGGCCTGGTTCCGTATTCGGGCGGCTTCACGCTGTGGAACGGGGACGTGTTCAAGGTGTGGGCCTGCGCCAAGCCGGATAAAGGCGACCAAGGCAAGGGCGATGGAGAGCCTGGAACCGTACTGGAAGTTAGTGAGAACGGCATTGTGGTCAAGACCGGCGACGGCGTGTTGACCCTATTGACGGTGCAGCCAAGCGGCAAGAAGGCGATGGACGCAGCCCAATTCGCGCGGGGGACGAGCCTTGCGCCGGGGACGGTGCTGACGTGAGCGGCAGCCCGAAGGGACGTCCGGCGTCGCCGCGGGAGCTGGTGATGCATGTGCTGACACAGGTTGAGCAGGAGGGAGCGTACAGCAACCTTCTGCTCAACACCGCTTTGCAGAAAGCAGCCCTGTCCAAGAGCGATGCGGGTCTGGCCACAGAGCTGATCTACGGGACGATTTCCCGGCTGAACACGCTGGATTATTTTTTGGACAAGTATGTGAATAAAGGCACCCGCAAGCTCCAGCCTTGGGTAAGGGCCTTGCTGCGGCTGAGCCTGTACCAGATTATCTACCTGGACCGAATCCCGGATCATGCGGTGGTGAGCGAAGCGGTCAATCTGGCGAAGCGCCGGGGGCACCAGGGAATCTCCGGGATGGTCAACGGCGTGCTCAGAAATATACTGCGCCAGAAGGAAAGCTTGGCGATCCCTGCCGATCTGCCGGCCGCGAAGCGGATCTCGCTTCAGCATTCGCACCCGGAGTGGCTGGTCGAGCGCTGGATTTCCCAATATGGCCGGGAGACGGCGGAGGCGATCTGCGCGGCCAACAATGAACCGCCGGCGGTCAGCGTCAGAGTAAATACGACGATGATCAGCCGGGAGGAGATGCTGAAGGAGATGGAGGGCCACGGCTTGCAGGCCGCCCCCTCCTCCCTTAGCCCGTACGGCATCGTCGTGAAGGGCGCCGGCAATATGGCCCTGACCGACTGGTATCGTGAAGGCATGATCTCCATCCAGGATGAAAGCTCGATGCTGGTCGCCGAAGCGGTCGGTCCGGAGCCCGGCATGCGGGTGCTGGACTGCTGTGCCGCCCCTGGGGGGAAAAGCGCCCACATGGGGGAATTGATGAAGGACGAAGGCTCCATTGTAGCGAACGACATCCATTCCCACAAAGGCAAGCTGATCGCAGATCAGGCGGCACGGCTGGGGCTGGACTGCATCCGTACGGTAACGGGCGATGCGCTTGAGCTCCCCGCCCGGTTCGAGCCGGCTTCCTTTGACCGGATTCTGCTGGATGCCCCGTGCTCGGGGCTGGGCGTGATCCGCCGGAAGCCCGACCTGAAATGGGGGAAGACGGAGGAGGATATCCGCGAGATCGCGGCGCTGCAGTCGAGGCTGCTGGATTCCGTCTCGGCATTGCTTCGCCCCGGCGGGGTGCTGGTCTACAGCACCTGCACGATCGAGCCGCAGGAGAACGAAGGCGTGGTGACGTCCTTCGTGAACCGTCATCCCGAATTCGAGCTCGATGAAACGGGCAGCCTGTCCCGGCTCAAGGACAACGCGCTTGTCCGCGGCGGCGGCATTCAGATTCTGCCGCAGCACTATCATAGCGACGGCTTCTACATCGCAAGACTGCGAAGACGCTAAAACGAACCCGCGCGCCAGCCCGGCAAGAGGCCCTGCAGCCGTATCTCGCCCGCCGTGCTCTCCGGCGGGTTTTCTCTTTTACCGTCTCTTTTATTTATGGTAAAATAGGAAGAATGAAAAAAGAGTTGCATATGAATGAAATAGACAGGTGTGGTGAAATGAAACCCTTTATATACGATTTTTCGTTGGAAGAGCTTCAGGCATGGGCCCAGGAGCAAGGCGAGCCCGCGTTTCGCGGCTCCCAGATTTACGATTGGCTGTACGTTAAGCGCGTCGATTCCTTCGAGGAGATGACGAATCTCTCCAAGGAGCTTCGCTCGAAGCTGGATGCGTCGTTCAGCTTTGTAACCTTGACGGAGATTACCAAGCTTGAGTCGAAGGACGGCACGGTCAAATTTCTGTTCGGCCTTCATGATGATCATGCGATTGAAACGGTCATCATGAAGCACAACTACGGCAACAGCATTTGTGTTACGACGCAGGTGGGCTGCCGGATCGGCTGCACGTTCTGCGCATCGACGCTGGGCGGCCTGAAGCGGAACCTGACGTCCGGGGAGATCGTCGCCCAGGTGGTTCAGGCGCAGAAAATTCTGGACAAGACGGGCGAGCGCGTCTCCAGCATCGTGATTATGGGCTCGGGCGAGCCGTTCGAGAACTATGATGCTACGATGAAGTTTTTGCGCACGATGATTCACGAGAAAGGACTGAACATCGGACAGCGCCACATTACCGTGTCGACGAGCGGCATCGTGCCGAACATTTATAAATTCGCCGAAGAGGATACGCAGATCAATCTGGCGATTTCGATTCATGCGCCGAACGATAAGCTGCGCTCGAAGCTGATGCCGGTTAACCGCCGCTTCCCGTTCGACGACGTCATTGAAGCGCTGCGCTTCTATCAGGCCAAGACCGGACGGCGCATTACGTTTGAGTACGCGCTGATCGGCGGCGTGAACGACCAGGTCGAGCATGCCGAGGAGCTGGCGGACGTCATCAAGGATATGAACTGCTTCGTCAACCTGATTCCGGTCAACCATGTGCCGGAACGCAAATACGTTCGAACATCGCGCAATGACATTTTCAAGTTTCAACGTGCGTTAGCAGACAAGGGGGTCAATGTGACCATCCGTCGTGAACAAGGCCACGATATCGCTGCCGCTTGCGGACAGCTCCGGGCCAAGCATATGGAGTTGAGGTGAGAAGCTTTGATCAGAACGGTTCATGTCAGCCATGTCGGACGCGTTCGTCCTGTCAATGAAGATTCTGTGTTTGTGAGCACGCTGGAGCACGGTTATACGCTGGGTGTGGTCGCTGACGGCATGGGAGGCCATTTGGCAGGCGACACGGCCAGCCGGCTTGCGGTCGATACGGTAGCCGCGGATTTATCCTCCCTCGAGCCGGGGATTCCTTTGGAAGGGATTCGTGCCGCCCTCGGGGATGCGATTCTGCATGCCAACGAAGTGATCTATCAAGAGGCTTCGTCCGATGAGCGGCTTCACAATATGGGCACGACGATTGTAGCGGTGCTGCTCAGCGGCTCTGAAGGCTATATCGGGCACATCGGGGACAGCAGAGCTTATAAGGTTGCTTCCGGGCAAGTGACGCGCCTTACGGATGACCACACACTGGTGAACGAGCTGTATAAAAGCGGACAGATCACCGAAGATCAGCTGGAGACCCATCCCCGAAAAAATGTGCTGAGCCGTGCGCTCGGAACGGATGAGGATGTGACGGTTGAGCTTACGCCGGTATCCATTTCGGACGGCGAAGTGCTGCTTCTGTGCAGCGATGGACTCAGCAACCGGGTAAGCCGCGACCTGATTGGTCAAATTTCCGGCTCCCTTGACCTTCCTCTGGAGGAACGGGCGGATCGCCTGCTTCAACTGGCGCTTCTCGCCGGCGGCGAGGACAACATTACAGTCGCTATGTTTGAGCATCAAGAAGAGGTTGTCGGGCAACGTAAAAAGGGGTGGGATTCATGATCGGGCATGAATTGGCTGGTCGTTACAAAATTATAGAACGCATCGGCGGAGGCGGCATGGCGCTCGTCTACAAGGCTCAGGATATCCTGCTGAACCGGAATGTAGCGATCAAGGTGCTGCGCCAGCAGTTCGTCCATGACGAGGAATTTATTCGCAGATTCCGGCGCGAGGCGCAATCGGCCGCATCGCTGTCCCATTCCAATGTGGTCAGCATTTACGATGTCGGCCAAGAGGAAGACGTGCACTATATCGTCATGGAATATATCGAAGGTCAGAATTTGAACGAGATCATTAAAGAGCGGGCGCCGCTGCAGGTGGACGAAGCAGTGCGGATCGCCACCCAGATCTGTGATGCGCTGGATCATGCCCATCATAACCAGATTATTCATCGGGACATCAAGCCGCATAACATTCTGATCGGACGGAACGGACGGGTGAAGGTGACCGATTTCGGGATTGCCCGGGCCGTGACGTCGACGACGATTACGCAAACCGGATCGGTTGTCGGATCCGTGCATTATTTTTCGCCCGAGCACGCCAAAGGCGTCGTGACGGGTGAAAAATCGGATTTATATTCCTTAGGTATCGTGTTATATCAAATGCTGACCGCCCGTCTGCCGTTTCTCGGCGAGAGTCCAATCAGCGTTGCGCTGAAGCATCTGCAGGAGGAGTTCGACGAGCCGCGGGAGGTCAATCCGCTTATTCCGCAAAGCGTGGAGAACGTCATTCTGAAATCGATGCGCAAAAATCCGGAGGAGCGCTACCAGTCCGCTCAAGAAATGATGGCTGACCTGGAGACATGCCTTCTGCCTTCCCGCTTGAACGAGCCGAAGATGGAGTTCGAGGAGGACGAGGATTCCACGCGGGTGATGCCGGCACTCAAGACGATGCAGCGCAGCAGCCATCATCCGGACGATGAGCCGGATGAGGATGACGAAGAGGATGATGATGAGGACCGGACGCCGGGCAAGCCGAAGAAGAAATGGGTGAAGCCGACGGTCATCGTCGCTTCGGTGCTGCTGTTCCTGGGAATCATGGCCGGTGTGGTCATGTATGTGAACAACATGCTTGAGGTTCCGGAGGTTACTGTACCTGGGGTAATTGGCATGACCGAGGAGGAAGCCATCCGGACGCTGGAGGGCGAAGGATTGACGGTGGATCCGGAAGTGATCCGCGAATACAAGCCGAACGTTACGGAAGGCGAAGTATTTGACCAGAGTAAGCCGGAGGGCACGAAGGTGAAGAAAGACTCTCCGATTCAGTTGTCCGTAGGGGCGGCGAAGCCGCTTGAGAAAATGCCGAACCTGAGCGGGAAAACGTATGAGCAAGCCGTCGAGGCTTTGACCGCGTTGGGCATTCCCGCAGAGGCAATAAATAAGTCTGAAGAAAACCATGACGAGATCGAAGCGGGTATGATCATCAGCCAAAATCCATCTCCCGATACGGACCTCGATCCTGATAAGGCCGCAGTCAGTCTGGTCGTCAGCAAAGGCAAAAAATTTGTCAAGATGCCGGCTCTCGTCGGCATGACCGAAGAGCAGGCCAGAGATGCGATCGAATCGCGGGGCCTGGTCGTTGATGCGGTCAAGCAAAAACCGAGCTTCGAAGTCAAACAGGGCATCGTGATGGAGCAGTGGCCTTACGAGGCGAACGCAGAAGTCGCCCCTGGGGAGAAAATTACATTTTTCGTCAGCTCCGGCTATCCGCCCGAGGCGCTGGAATACAATTACAGCGTTCCGATTTCTCCGGCTTACGAAGGGCAAGAGAGCAAAATTCGCATCGTGTTCTCGGACGCGCTGGGCGACAACCAAGAGGCCGTAAACAAAACGATTACGACCTCGGAATGGGTATCGGTGAAGCTGCTGCTCGCACCGGATAAGCACGCAACCGTCCAAATTTTCCGGGATGGCCGTCAGGTGGAAACGTACAGCGTCAGCTACAGCGACGTCAAGAACGGAACCGTGCCGCAGCCGACGATGGAACAGCCGCCTTTACCGCCGGATATGCAGGTTGATACGAATCCGGATGAAGGCACCGAAGGAACCGATGGCGGTGAGGAAGGCTCGGACGCGGAAGACGATTCCGCTTACGAGTGGGAGCCGGGCAACGGCAATGGAAATGGTCATGGCCGGGGCAAGGGCAATGAATGATCAAACGGTTATTCGATAGCAGCCGGTCTGGAATATACCATCGTGAAAACCAAATGAAATACATCCAAATTTCAACAAGAAAGGTGAGGCCTATTTTATGCTCGAGGGACTGATCGTGAAGGCACTAAGCGGATATTACTATGTGAAACCATTGCGAGATAACCAGTTGATATCCGGGGAGGACCAAGCGGTTCAATGCAGAGCCCGCGGCATTTTCAAAAAGAGAGGCATCTCTCCGCTCGTTGGAGACCGCGTCATGTATTCATTGACTGAGAATGGAGAGGGGACCGTGGATGAAATTCTTCCACGGTCTTCCGAATTAATTCGCCCGCCTGTCGCTAATGTCGACTTGGCGGTGCTCTTGTTTTCGGTTAAGGAGCCGGATCTGAACCTGCTCCTGCTGGACAAGTTCCTCGTGCATATTGAGCATGCGGGGCTTGACGCCGTCATCGTTCTGACCAAGCAGGATCTGACGGACGCTTCGGACGAATCCGCGGAAAAGGTGAAGCGGATGTACGAAGAGATCGGCTACGAGGTGATGATCACCAGCTCGCTCCAAGGCATTGGCGTCCAGCAGGTGAAGGATCGCCTGGCAGGCGAGATCAGCGTGTTCTCGGGGCAATCCGGGGTCGGCAAGTCGACTTTGCTCAATGCCCTGATGCCGGGGCTGGCGCTGGAAACGAGCGAAATCAGCCTGCGCCTCGGGCGCGGCCGCCATACGACGCGGCACGTCGAACTGATCGAGCTGGATAACGGCGGGTATGTAGCGGATACGCCGGGCTTTAGTCAGCTGGACTTTCTGGAGCTTGGCGTCGAGGAACTGTCCAGCTGCTTCCGGGAATTCGCTCCGCATGCGGCGGAATGCAAATTCAGAGGCTGCAGCCATCTGCATGAGCCAGGCTGCCGGGTGATCCAGGCCGTAGAGGATGGAACCATCCAAGCCGGCCGCTACGAGCACTATGTGGAGTTTTTTACGGAGATGAAAGACAAGAAGCGGAGGTATTAAGCGATATGATTAAAATAGCGCCATCGATATTGTCGGCCGATTTTGCCAAGCTAGGGTCCGAAATCAGGGAGGCGGAGGCAGCCGGAGCGGACTGGATTCATGTGGACGTCATGGACGGCCATTTTGTTCCCAATATTACGCTCGGGCCACCGATCGTTCAGGCGATCCGGCCGCATACGACGCTGACGCTCGACGTGCATTTGATGATTGAGCAGCCGGAGCGCTACGTTGCCGATTTTGCCAAGGCCGGAGCGGATTTGATCACGGTTCATGCCGAAGCCTGTCCGCATCTTCACCGCGTCGTTCACCTAATCAAGGAGCAGGGGGTAAAAGCTGGGGTTGCCATTAACCCGGCCACACCGGCGCATGTTCTGGAGGAAATTCTTCCGGATCTCGACCTCGTGCTGGTCATGACCGTCAATCCGGGCTTTGGCGGACAAGCCTTTATCGAACGGACGGTAGGCAAAATCTCGCAGCTGCGGGCACGCGCCAATGAACTCGGCCTGTCTTCCCTTCATATCGAAGTGGACGGCGGCATCACGGCGGAGACGGCGCCGCTGGTAGCGGGCGCGGGTGCGGATGTGCTGGTGGCGGGAAGCGCGGTATTCGGCAAGGCCGACCGGGCCGAGGCGATTGCCCGAATCCGGAACAGCGCAACATCTTAATCCGGAAGCGGCAGTCCGAATGTCATAGGGCGGAGAATTTCCGCATAAATATGGTTACATGAGCTGGGTTCTCATGTAGCCTTTTTTGTCTGTGTTCACATCTATGGGCTTGGTGCATAACATAGTCTAGGAAGGCATGAGAATGATGGGGAGGGTGAGACATGAAATTCTATACGTTCAAGCTGCCGAAGTTTCTGGGAGGTTTTGTGAAGGCGATTCTCAACACGTTTCACAAGAGCTGACAGCTTGTCCCGGCGTAACACAAAACCTCCGCCCGGGACGGCCGCGCCATGCCGGTAGGGGAACAGGCAGGATGCAAACCGATGGAAGTGCCCGAGCGAACAAGACATACTGCAGCTTAAGGGGCTGTTCTTGCGCGGCGCAAAGGAGTGCAGGCTTGGCAGCGGGCCGGCCTTAGCTTCTTATGCGCGGTTAAAGAGGCCCAGGACATAATGAACGCCATATGGAGCCCGTACCTAAACCGGAAGTTTTTCTTGCATACAGAACAGAATGCATATCTTTCGGAAGACCCGGCATTAAGGGCATTCGCTTATCTTTGCCGCTGAAGGCTTGCTAACGGGGATTTCGCGATACAGACGGGGAGGAGCTGCTTTCTCCCACTAAAAAAAGCACCTGCGATCCGTTGAAGGTGCTTTTTGTTTAGGAGGATATATGTATCGTAAACGCAAGAAAAACTTCCTTGTCCCGATGCCGCCCATATCTTTGGAGCGCCTTGGAGATTACAGAAGTTTTTCTTCATATAACATGAGATGATTATACGCGAGTCACTTTACCGGATTTCAATGCGCGAGTGCTGACGTATACACGCTTAGGCTTGCCATCCACGAGGATGCGAACCTTCTGAACGTTAACGCCCCAAGTACGCTTGTTGTGGTTATTAGCATGGGAAACATGGTTACCGCTGCTTGGTTTCTTGCCAGTTACATAACATTTGCGAGCCATCAATTACACCTCCTTGTTCCTAAACCCTGCATGAAACAATACTTAAATATAATATCACAGTAAAAATTGCCGCGTCAACTGCCCTAAAAACATTTATTTCTCTTTCTTCTTATAGTACAATGTTGATTAGTCCATAATATTCGAAAGACAGTGTATTGTGGGCTGGTCGGCATGACTCCGTAAGCATCTGGAGACTGCCCGAGACGAGAGGAGACGAGATCAGCCCATCAGCATGTTGCGATCGGTTTAATCATAGAAAGTCTATTATTTATCGCTTTGGGCATTTCGTCGGCTATTAGCTATCAAATAGAGATAACAGTTTTCGTAAGAAGGTTTAAAGGGTATCAAGCCAGGAAGGGGAATTCTCATTGAGTAAGCGTTCTTTGAATGGAACAGAATTTACCGCGATGGTCCTAGCCGGAGCGGAGCAGCTGCAGCAGCATGCGGAACATGTCAACTCGCTGAACGTGTTTCCGGTGCCGGACGGCGACACGGGAACGAACATGAATTTGACCATGACCGCTGGGGTTGCCGAATTAAAGAGCAAGCACTCGGAATCCGTCGGACACAGCGCCGGTGTACTGTCCAAGGGGCTTCTAATGGGCGCGCGGGGGAATTCGGGGGTTATTCTGTCCCAGTTATTTCGCGGCTTCAGCCGGTATGCGGCGCCTTATACAGAGCTGAACGCGCATCAGTTCGCGGCTGCATTACAGACCGGGGTCGAAGCTGCCTATAAAGCCGTAGTCAAACCCGTTGAAGGAACGATCCTTACCGTTGCCAAGGAAGCGGCCAAGCATGCCGTCTATTATTCCCGCCGCAGCAGCGACATCATCGAGCTGATGGAGCAAGTGCTGGCTAAGGCGAAAGAGACGTTGTCGCAAACTCCGGAAATGCTTCCGGTGCTGAAGCAGGTCGGCGTCGTAGATTCGGGCGGACAGGGTCTTGTGTATATTTATGAAGGATTCTTGGAAGCGCTCCGTAGAGAGGATGCACCCGGCACGTTCGCTGCCGCAGGGGGACAAGCCGCAACGGTCGCAGCCAAGGCTGAGCCTATCAGCACCCCGGCTCCGAGCCTGCAGACGGTTACCGCACCTCCGTCATCCGCTCAATCCCAGTTGTCGACGGAAGATATCGAGTTCTTGTATGATATGGAATTTTTCATCAATCGTCAGCTTGGTGATGGAGCACGTGCCGAATTTGATGAGGATCAGTTCCGGAAAGCGCTTGCTGTTAATGGGGATTCGATCATCGTCATCTCCGATGACGAAACGATTAAGGTTCATGTTCACTCCAAAGCTCCAGGTGATGTGCTGAATTTGGCACTGCTTTATGGCGAGATCACCCAGATTCATATTTTGAACATGCGTGAGCAGCATCGCGAGCTGCTGACGACCGGCATGGATATCGCGCCGATGCCGGAGCTGTTTGCCGATATCCCGGCCGAGCCGAAGACTCCGGAAGCTCCGGCCGTGCCGCCGGCGGATGAGATTGCGCCGTACGGATTCATTGCCGTATCCTCGGGGGACGGCATTTCGGACATCTTCAAGAGCTTGGGCGTTGACGTCGTGCTGTCCGGCGGACAGACGATGAATCCGAGCACGGAGGATTTCGTGAACGCGATCTCCTCGATCTCGGCACAGCAAATCTATATTTTGCCGAACAATTCCAATATCGTGCTGGCTGCCCAGCAGGCTCGAGAGCTGCTGGAGGGCGAGCGTCAAGTGACGGTTATTCCAAGCAAGACGATTCCGCAGGGGATTGCGGCCGCGTTTGCTTTCCAAGAGGATGAGAGCACGGACGTGAACACGGACAACATGCTGGATGCGATTTCCCGTGTGCAATCCGGGCAGGTGACTTATGCGGTACGCGACACGACGATCGACGATTTGGAGATTAAGGCGGGACAGTTCATCGGAATCCGCAACTCCAGCATTGTGGCAGCGACCCCTGATCTGATTACGACGTCCCAGGAGTTGCTTGGCAAGATGCTTCAATCCGGAGACGAGATCGTCACGCTGCTTACGGGAGCGGACGCGTCGGAGGAATCAACGAACGCATTGACGAGCTGGCTTGAAGAGCAGTATCCGGATGCGGAGGTCGAGGTGCATTACGGCGGACAGCCGATCTATGCCTATCTGTTCTCCGTAGAATCTTGATCAATTAACCGGTGTTAATATGAAGGTATTTTTTAGGAGGGGTTCCGGTGAATAAGACCGTGATTGTGACAGACAGCACAGCGGATATTCCGGCAGACCTGGTGAAGCAGCACAACATTCATATCGTGCCGCTGAGACTGATGTTCGGGGAAGAGACCTATTTGGACGGTGTTGAAATATCGGCAGGGGAATTCTACAAGAAGCTGATACAATCAACGCAGCTGCCGACCACCTCCCAGCCGTCGCCGGCGGATTTCGTTGCCGTGTATGAATCCATTCTGGACCGGTATCCGGGCTGCTCGATTATATCAATACACATTTCATCGGGACTGAGCGGCACCTACCAGTCCGCTTTGCTCGCGACCTCGCTCATTGAGCGGGATGCGGATATAACCGTATGGGATTCCAAGTCCGCCTCCTACGGCTTCGGCCTGTTTGTCGTACATGCGGCAAGGCTTGCCGAAGAGGGAGCGGCGGCTGCGGATATCGTGGCCTCCTTGGAGGAGCTGCGCAGCAAACGGAGACTGTATTTCCTGGTCGATACGCTGGAGTACTTACAGAAGGGCGGAAGGATCGGCAAGGCTTCGGCCGTGCTCGGTACGCTGCTTAACATCAAACCGATCTTGTCCATTGATGATGAAGGCATTATTTTTCCGGTAGAGAAGGTTCGCGGACGCAAGAAAGCGACCGCCCGCATGATCGAGCTGTTTCAGCAGGATTTGCCGGGAGTTCGTCATATCAAGGTGGCTGTGGGACATACGGCCGACCGGTCTCTGGTGGAGGATTTCCTGCAGCAGCTATCAGCGGTGTTCACGGTGGAGGATGTCGTATATTCCGAAATCGGACCCGTGATCGGCACGCATGTCGGGCCGGGAACGATTGCAGCTTATATTTGGCCTGCTTAAGTGAGGTAGATGATAGATATGAGTCTCAAACTCGATTCCATATCCGTCAGACAGATCAACGGCGTGAGCGCTCTGAAAGAAGGGGAGCTTCACGCCTTTGGCGTCTATACGGTTAAGGATTTGCTCGAATATTATCCGTTCCGGTATGAGGATTACCGGCTCCGGAGTTTAAGCGAAGTGAAGGACGGGGATAAAATCACGATCCAGGCGAAAGTCGCCAGCGTTCCCGTTCTGCAGCGTTACGGGCGAAAGTCCCGTCTGACCTGCAAAATGCTGGCTGAGAGCTGGATGTTTACGGCGACCTGGTTCAATCGGCATTTTCTGAAGGACCAGCTGACCGCCGGGCGGGAAATCGTGCTGACCGGGAAGTGGGATCAACGGAGAATGCAGCTGACCGTCTCCGAGTCCGAATTCCCTGATAAAGGGGCATTCCGCAGCGGCACACTGCAGCCCGTCTATTCCATCGGCGGGAAAATTACGCAGTCCTGGATCCGCAAGACGATGGGACAGGCATTGGAGCAGTACGGGGAGATGATCCCTGAAATTTTGCCGAAATCGCTGCTGCAGAAGTACGATCTGATGCCGCGGAAGCGTGCGATTATGACGATCCATCAGCCGGTCGATTCCAGGGAAGGACAGGAAGGCCGGCGCCGGATGGTATATGAGGAGCTGTTTCTGTTCCAGCTGAAGATGCAGGCGTTCCGCGCATTGAACCGCGGCCGGATGGACGGGGTGGTTCATACGGCCGATAATGCCACCATCCGGGAATTCGTGCGCAGTCTGCCGTTCGAGCTGACCGATGCGCAGAAGAAGGTGGAGCTGGAGATTTTGCATGACATGCGCTCTCCTTATTGCATGAACCGTCTTCTTCAAGGAGATGTCGGCTCGGGAAAGACGGTCGTTGCGGCTATCGCCTTGTATACGACCGTGCGATCCGGCTTTCAGGGGGCCTTGATGGTGCCGACCGAAATTTTGGCGGAGCAGCATATGCGCTCCCTGCAGAAGCTGTTCGAGCCGTTCGGCATTACGGTAGGCCTGCTTACCGGAAGCGTGACGGGGAAAAAGCGCAAGGATCTGCTGGCCTCGCTCCAGATGGGATTGACGGATGTCGTTGTCGGCACGCATGCTCTCATCCAGGACGATGTATTTTTCCGGCAGCTGGGTCTTGTCGTCACCGATGAGCAGCACCGGTTTGGGGTCAATCAGCGGAGCATCCTGCGCCGTAAAGGCTACAATCCCGATGTGCTTACGATGACCGCAACGCCGATACCGCGGACGCTGGCTATTACCGCCTTCGGCGATATGGATGTGTCGACGCTGTCGGAGCGTCCGAAAGGGCGCATTCCGATCACCACGTATTGGGTCAAGCATGATCTGATGGACCGTGTGCTTGGCTTTATCTCCAGGGAAGTGGATCAGGGCCGGCAGGCGTATCTGATCGCGCCGTTGATCGAGGAGTCGGATAAGCTGGATGTGCAAAATGCGATCGATCTGCATGTCCAGATGCAGCAGGCGTTCCCGCGCTATCGGGTCGGCTTGCTGCACGGGCGGATGACGCCCGCCGAGAAGGATGAAGTGATGCGCCAGTTCTATGAGAATGAAGTGCAGCTGTTAATTTCGACCACGGTCGTGGAGGTCGGCGTCGATGTGCCGAACGCCACCCTGATGGTCATCATGGACGCCGACCGCTTCGGCTTGTCGCAGCTGCACCAGCTGCGGGGCCGGGTCGGCCGTGGTCAGCATGCGTCGTACTGCGTGCTGGTCGCGGATCCGAAGTCCGAGGTAGGGCAGGAGCGGATGCAGGTGATGACCGAAACGGAGGACGGCTTCGAGGTGTCGCGGCGGGACTTGGAGCTGCGGGGTCCGGGGGATTTCTTCGGAACGAAGCAGAGCGGTCTGCCGGAATTCCGTCTGGCCGACATGGTGGCCGATTTCAAAGTCGTGGAGGAGGCAAGGGATGATGCGGCCGCTCTGGTGAGCGACAGCTCCTTCTGGACCTCCCCCGAGTACGAGCCGCTGCGGGATTATTTGCAGCAGGAGAAGATTTTTCAAGGCGATATTATGGATTAATCCTAAGAGCTTACAAGCTCGAAGAAGAGAAGCAGCCCCGGCCGGGAGCGGGAGCAGGAGCAGGATGCGGGAATCCGTTGGCACAATGGACGGGCCTTCGTCATATACTCAAAAAAGGCGACAGCAATTATTACGGGAGGTGCCTTACCATTGAGTTATCAGCAGTACGGGATTAGTCCGCAGCTGGTGGAACGCATCAAGCTTAAGATGAAAAACCCGCTCGTCAAAGAAAGAATCAAGGGCCTGACGCAGGGCTTGACCAAAGCGGATCTGCAGAACAGCATGAAGGTGCATCAATTGGTGCGAACCGCCAGCGGCATCTTAAATGAAAAGCTGAGCTCCGTACAGGAACAGCAGATCGTTCAATTCGTGCTTGCACAGCGCATCGATCCGAACAATACATTTCATTTAATCAAGCTGTGGGGGATGTTCCGTTAAAAACTGAGCATGCATCGGGAGATTTCAGCATAAGAAGAAGCCCCCGCAGGAGGGTCTCCTCCTGAGCCGGGGGCTTCTTGCGCGTTTGGATCCATACGCTGCGGGGATGTCAGCTGCTTGTTATCGAGCGGATGCATTCCTCCGTATCATTCTTGACGGAGTTGACGATGGTGCTGACGGGATGGGCCTCCATCTCCTCAGCGGGATAGGGCCTCAGGAGCGCACGAAGCGATTGGAGCGCGGAGGATGCGCCTGCATCGCTTCCCTCCGGGGCGGCGCTCCGGTCAAGCCATAGCGCTTCGTCTTCTTGGCGGAGAATGACAGGCATCCGGTTATGAATGGGCTCCATCAGCGTGTTGGGCTCTGTCGTAATGATGGTGCAGGTGCTTAATTTCTGCCCGTCCGGCGTGATCCACGTGTCGTAGAGCCCGGCCATGCTGAAGATGCGGCCGCTGCGCATGCTGATGCGAAGCGGCTGCTTTCCTTCGCCGGTTTTCTGCCATTCGTAAAATCCGTCGGCAGGGATGAGGCATCTTTTCCGATAAAAGGGTATCCTATAAGCAGGCTTCTCCTCAAGCGTTTCACTACGCGCATTGATCATCTTGCTGCCGGCGGAGGGGTCCTTCGCCCACGATGGGACGAGCCCCCATTGCAGCTGGCCGATCCGGTTGGACCGCCCGTCATGGATGATGGCCGTTACCATTTGCGTCGGGGCAATATTGTAGCGCGGCATGTGAAAGGGAGAGACGGACTCGGGATCGAGCATATACCTCATCATCAGCTCTTCCCAGGTGACGGTGAGCGTAAAACGTCCGCACATTGGTTATTTCGGCCTCCTCAACTAGCGAATTCATCGGTTTGAGTTGAGTATACCATGCAGGGATCGCATTCCCAAGAAGCTCCGGCTTCTCTCATGTTACGAGCATTAGAAATGGAGGATATTTTGTGTTTGATTTAAAAGCTAATGGCACCTCGGTAAAGACCGAAGTGGTTGCCGGTATTACGACCTTTTTTACAATGGCTTATATTACGGTGGTGAACCCGCTCATATTGTCTGAGGCCGGTGTGCCGTTTGAGCAGAGCTTTACGGCGACGATCATTGCTGCCGTGATCGGTACCCTGCTGATGGGGCTTGTTGCGCGCTATCCGATCGCTGTTGCACCCGGGATGGGGCTGAATGCGTATTTTACATACTCGGTCGTTCAGGGGCATGCGGGACTTGGGTACATCGAAGCGTTCTCGGCGGTGTTCATTGCGGGCATCCTGTTCCTGCTGCTGTCCATGACGACTCTTCGGCGCAGGCTGATCGAGATGATCCCGGCGAATCTGAAGCATGCGATAACCGTCGGAATCGGGTTGTTCATTGCCTTCCTCGGCTTGCGGATGAGCGGTATCATTACAGCGCATCCGGATAATTTGGTGGCGCTCGGTGACCTGCATCAGCCCAGCGTGGTGCTCGCACTGGTTGGTTTGGTCGTAACTTTGGTGCTGTTGTCCCGCGATGTGAAGGGCGCTTTGTTTATCGGGATGATTATTACGGGAATCATTGCTTATTTTGCGGAAATGCTGTCGTTTACGAACGGTGTCGTGTCGGCGCCTACGCTCCCTGAAGGGATTCTCGTATGGAACCCGATCACGGCGGCTTCCGATGTTATTTCCCACAGCCTGTATGCAGTCGTATTCTCCTTCCTGCTCGTCACGCTGTTCGATACGACCGGAACGGTCGTCGGCGTTGCCGAACAGGCCGGCTTTATGAAGGATAACAAGCTGCCCCGTGCCGAGCGTGCGATGTTCTCGGACTCCGTGGCGACCGTTGCCGGCTCGATGGTCGGCACCAGTCCGACAACCGCCTATATCGAGTCGGCGGCTGGCGTTGGCGCAGGCGGGCGGACCGGCCTTACGTCCGTGGTCGTGGCGCTCCTGTTCGTGGTGGCGGCCTTCTTCAGTCCGCTCATCGGTGCCGTCGCCGGCTTGTCCGCGATTACGGCGCCTTCGCTGATCGTGGTCGGATGCCTGATGCTGAGCAATGTCCGCCATATCGATTGGAAGGACTTTGACGAGGCGTTCCCGGCTTTCCTCGTTATTCTCACGATGCCGCTCACGTCCAGCATTGCGACCGGCATTGCGTTCGGGTTCATTTCGTACCCGCTGATGAAAATCGTAAAGGGCAAGTGGAAAGCCGTTCACCCGCTTATGTATATTTTTGCCGTGCTGTTTGTCCTGCAGCTTGTTTTTGTTCCGCATTGACTTCTTGCCCGGCAGGACCACCTTGCTTGATGGTCCGTTTGTCTTAACCAAGCCCCTTCGGCCTTGCGCGCCGGAGGGGCTTCGTTCGTTGCGAAAGTTTAATATATCCCGCTAAAGTTCCGGGGCGCTTGGGGGACAACAGGGTTAAATTTACATTGATAAAAGAACGAATGTTCGCATATAATACAAACAAACGTTCCCGTTACGAGGTGGATAGTGATGTTGAGTATTGGGCTAAAGTCAGACGAAACCAAGCTGGTAAAGGACTACGCTCTATTGCCGTTATTGCTCGATGTGCTGGAACATGACCGGGACATTCTGTTCCGGTCGGATCTAAAGACCTCAGAGCTGACCAAGGTTATGATCGAGCGCATAGAGAGGGCGGCATTGGCCGATTTAACGGCAGCTCGAAGGAATATGCGGGAGATCGGCTTAAAGGTGTACGACAACCGAAAGACCCGACTCGGGATTGAAGTGGAATTTATGTGCAGAGGGTACCGCCATAAGCTGTCCATGCTGTGGGGGCTGATCGAGGCGGAAATCGAGGAACGGTCGTACAGCTACCTGGGCTTGAAAATCGCAGACAAGGGGTGTCTGTCATGAAGCCGGCCAAACGGGTTGTCATGTTGGCGGACTGCCAGTCGTTTTACGCGAGCGTGGAGAAGGCGGAGCATCCGGAATATAAAGACCGACCTCTAGTCGTTGCCGGCGATCCGGAAAGACGGTCCGGCATCGTGCTGGCGGCATGCCCGCTTGCTAAGAAGAGAGGCATAACGACAGCCGAGAGGCTCGGGGAGGCGCTCGCGAAATGTCCGGACGTCGTCGTTATCAAGCCGCGGATGCAGAGGTATATCGATGTCTCCATGCAGATCACGGAGATCTATAAGTCCTATACCGATTTGGTCGAGCCGTACAGCATCGACGAGCAGTTCCTTGACGTGACGGGCAGCTTGCATTTATACGGCTGTACGCCGGAGGAGCTTGCCCGAATGATTCAGGATCATGTCCAGGATGCGACAGGGGTGTATACACGCTTTGGAATTTCCGAAACGAAAATCCTCGCCAAGACCGCCTGCGACAATTACGCGAAAAAATCCGCATCCGGAATCTACACCCTGCCTAAAGAAAATCTTGCCGAAACGCTGTGGAAGCTTCCCGTAAACCAGATGTTTATGGCCGGCAGCAGGATGACCCGGCATTTCAATGTCATGGGGCTGCCGACGATCGGCAGCGTTGCCCAGACCCCTCTCCCTAAGCTCAAGCAGATGATGCGGCGGAAGTTCGGGAAAAACTCGGATATCCAGGCTGAATTGTACTGGAGAATTGCCAACGGGATCGATGATAGTCCCGTACGTCCGGGGACGCACCAGGTTGATCCTAAGTCGGTTGGTCATATGATGACCCTGCCCCGCGATTACGGCAGGCTGGAGGAGATTAAGGTCGTGCTGCTCGAGCTGACGGAGCTTGTATGCCAGCGATGCCGCGGACTCGGCTTTATGGGCCATGTCGTAACCGTCGGCTGCATGGGAGCGGACTTTGACCGCCCTACGGGATTTTCGCGGCAAATGAAGATGGAGGATCCCTCCAACATTACGAATCAAGTTTACCGCTGGGCGTGCAGGCTGCTGGAGAAGTATTGGGACGGCCTGCCGATCCGCAGGGTGGGCGTCAGTTTATCGCAGCTTACCCCGGATACGGAATATCAATTGTCCCTGTTCGATATGGGGCGCGAGAAATCGATGGCGCTTGAGCGGGTGACCGATGCCTTAAAGCGCAAGTATGGGGATAGCATCGTCATTCGGGCCGTCTCCAAAACGGAGGCGGGCCAAGCGCTGGATCGTTCAGCTAAGATAGGAGGACACTTTAGATGACAACACGAAAAAAGCTGGAAGGCAACGGGCTGTGGGAATCCAGCCGCATGATGCTGCCCGAGCACAAAGCGACGATTATTCGGCAGCAGCTTGAAGAGGGAAGAAAGGATAAGCCGAACCTGGATCCGCAGGAAATGGAGCTGATCGAGCGCATGCTGGCCGAGTCTTTCCATGAGCACCGGACCATTACGTTACAGCTTTACGATGAATACGAGGATGTTGAGCTCACCGGAGTCGTTACAACCGTGCTGACTCAAAGACGGGAGATCAAGCTGGCCCTCGGACCCGGGGAGTGGGAATGGATAAAGATCGATGAGATCGTATCCGTCAGATAGGTTGGTTTGGGACGGCGGCAGATTACCTTCCGCCGTTTTGGGTATGACTAGAATTATAGCGGGCAGAAATGAAATTGAACGAGCTACACAGGTTCTTCACAACTGGTTGATATGATCGTAAGCATCACGGATCGAAAGGAGTTTTTGGAACCATGTTCAAAAAAGGATTAAAACCGATGATTGTAGGGCTCATTGCCGCTTTCTTGCTCTTGGCCCTGGGAGCTTGCGGCAACGCAAATACGAACGGCGAAACGAGCAATGCAGGAAAGCAAGACCATGCGGGGGAGATGGACCACAGCAAAATGAACCATTCCGGTTCCGGCGAGGTGCCTGAAGGCTTGAAGGAAGCCAAGAATCCGACTTATGGCATAGGAACGCAAGCCGTGATAGACTCCGATCACATGGCGGGCATGAAGGGAGCAACGGCAACGATTGTCGGTGCTTACGACACAACGGTTTATACGATTTCGTACACGCCGACCACCGGCGGAGAAGAAGTCAAGAATCATAAGTGGGTCATTCACGAAGAATTGCAGAACCCGGGAGCGCCACCTTTGCAGCCAGGCACGGAAGTCGTTGTCAATGCAGACCACATGGAAGGGATGAAGGGCGCAACCGCGAGGATCGATTCGGCCGAGCAAACGACGGTGTATATGGTTGACTTCACGCCAACGACAGGCGGCGAGGAAGTGAAGAATCATAAATGGGTGACGGAAAGCGAATTATCGCCGGTCCAATCATGATTTGGCATGCTCAGAAGCATGGCGGAAGTCCCGGCATGTGATGAGGTAATATGTATTCCTGAATGGAAGTCATCGATAGTAAGGGCGTGGCAAATGGGTTGTCATTGCAGTCAATTGCAGTCATTTGCACGCCCACGCTCTAGGAACGGGCTCGCTGCGGCGTGTCCGTTTTGTTCGTTTACCAGCTCGTTGACACCTCCCGAGTCCGTCACCTTAAAGCCGATATTTCCGGAGGCCGTTGGAAGCTAGACGCCGGACGAGGATGGAACCAAACCAAACAGCTGCTGCGTCACGAAAAGATCAGGAAGCACCCTAGGTCACGGCAAGATCAGGAATATAGGTTTACTTTTCATCCAAACGAAGGTTTAATGAAGGTGAATGAAATTGAAAGCGTTTTAGAAGTACATACGCGAGGGAGGTAATGGAATGCATTCGAGCCAAAGCCAAGAAAGACCTAATATTTTGTTGATTACGGTAGATCAGATGCGTTTTGATTGTCTTAGCATTGCAGGCCACCCCATCGTCGAGACGCCCAATCTGGACGAGCTCGCCCGAAACGGCGTACGGTTCAGCCGCGCCTATTCCGCTACGCCGACCTGCGTGCCTGCACGTGCAGCCATCTTTACCGGACAATCGCAGCGAACTCACGGCCGCGTCGGATATCAGGACCGTGTCCCTTGGAATTATGAGAGAACCTTGCCTGGAGAACTGGCGAGAGCGGGTTATCATACGCAGTGCGTCGGTAAAATGCATGTGTATCCTGCGCGCAGCTTGATGGGATTTCATAACGTAGTCCTCCACGACGGGTATCTGCACCATAACCGCAACAATCACAGCATTCCGATGCGGGAGCACTACGATCAAGTCGACGATTATGTTCCGTGGCTTCGCGAGCGGGTACCCGGTGCGGATCTGATCGATCTCGGCCTTGACTGCAACGCATCGACGGTCGCCCGGCCTTGGCATCTGCCCGAAATGCTGCATCCGACCAATTGGACGGTCACGCAATCCATTGATTTCCTCCGGCGCCGGGACCCCGGGAAGCCGTTCTTCCTGTGGATGTCCTTCGTGCGCCCGCATCCGCCATTCGATCCCCCGCAGGCCTATCTGGACCTGTATGAGGAAGCCGAAATACCGGAGCCGCCGGTTGGAGATTGGGCAGAGAAGGAGGATGTCTCTCAGGCGGGGCTTTCCCCGGTCACGGGGCGGGGAATCGTGCCCAAACGGCGTCTGCGTAAAGCAATGGCGGCCTATTACGCCCTGATCACGCATTTGGATCATCAGATCGGCCGTTTCCTTCAAGCGCTGCACGAATATGGGAAGCTGAACAATACGGTGATTGTGTTCACCTCCGACCATGGCGAGCTGCTCGGGGACCACCATTTGTTCCGAAAATCTCTGCCGTACGAAGGAAGCGCCCATGTGCCGTTTATCGTAAACGATCCGGGGAACCGGTTGGGATTAAAACGCGGCCTGGTGGCGGATCAACTGGTGGAGCTGCGGGATATCATGCCATCGCTGCTTGAAGCAGCCGGTGCGCCTGTCCCGGATACGGTGGAAGGACAGAGCATCTGGGGGCTCGCATCGGCAGAACAGGGAGGGAAGGAAGGAGCCGTGGCCTGGCGCAGCCACCTGCATGGAGAACATGCTCAAGGGCTTCAGTCGAGCCACTGGGTCACGGACGGGAAGGAGAAGTTCATCTGGTATTCCCAAACCGGCGAGGAGCAGTTCTTTGATCTGGAGCATGACCCGCAGGAGCTTCACAATGCAATCGAGGATGAACCGCATCAGGAGCGCATCAATCATTGGCGATCCGTCCTGGTTCGGGAGCTGGAAGGGCGCGAAGAGGGCTATACGGATGGCCGGAAGCTCATTGCAGGCCGCCAGCCGAAAGCCGTGCTGTCGCATATCCGGGTGTGAGGTTGAATGCCCGCATGTTTTCGAATCCGTCATCCGAAAATGACGCAAAGTCGTGAAGGGTTCCCTGGGCCTGCACGCACTTCAGGTATACTTTATGTATAATGACAGTATGGTCATGTCGCTTGGAGCAGCTGAATTTCGATAGAAAAGGATGCGATACAATGAAAAAGATCATGAACAAACCGGAGAACCTCGTCAAGGAAATGTGCAGCGGTTTTGTCATGGCTCATCCGGAGCTGGAGTTTGACCCGAAATATACGTTCATTAAGAAAAGGGAGCTTAATCAGGATAAAGTCACCCTGATCAGCGGCGGGGGCAGCGGCCATGAACCGGCGCATGCCGGCTTTGTAGGGAAGGGAATGCTGGACGCGGCCGTCTGCGGCGACGTGTTTGCTTCGCCATCCCAGATTCAGGTATATCAGGCGCTCAAGTCAACGGCAAGCCGCAAGGGAACGCTTATGATCATTAAAAATTACAGCGGAGACATGATGAATTTCAAGAATGCCGCTCATCTGGCCGGCGAGGACGGTCTTCAGGTCGATTACGTCAAGGTTGATGACGACATCGCCGTGGAGGACAGCCTGTATACCGTAGGGCGGCGAGGCGTGGCAGGAACGGTGCTGGTACATAAAATCGCCGGTGCAGCCGCTGAGGCCGGGCTGTCTCTGGAAGAGGTCAAGGCCGCGGCGCAAAGCGCGATTGCCAACGTCAAAAGCATCGGCTTCGCGCTCACCTCATGCACGGTGCCTGCCAAAGGCACTCCGACCTTCTCCATTGGCGGTGAGGAGATGGAATATGGGGTCGGCATCCATGGCGAGCCGGGGATCCGGCGGGAAAAGATGCTGTCCGCCGATGAGCTGGCGAAGCGGATGGTAGCGGAGCTGCTGGAAAGCCTGCAGGCCGGGGGCGCTTCCGTGAAAGAGGTTGCCGTGCTGGTCAACGGATTCGGGGGAACCCCGGTCCAGGAGCTTTACTTGCTGAACCATGCGGTTATGCGGGAATTGCATCGCCTGAATGTGGCGGTATACCGGGTTTTTGTCGGGAACTATATGACCAGCATTGATATGGCAGGCGCTTCGCTATCCATCATGAACTTAAATGATGAACGGAAGCGCTGGCTGAGCGCGGAATGCAGCACGCCGGCCCTCGTCGTCCGGGAGCTGCATGATCATTATCCGGTCCGTTACATCGGAGAAGCGGCGGAGAAGGACAGCACGAAGCCGGTATCGTTCCGGACGATAACCGACGAGGCATATGCGGTCATTCAAGAAGACCGTCTGTCGCTTCACAATCTGATCTATGCAATCGATAAAATGAGCGAAATCATTATTGAGAATGAAGTTCCGTTCTGCGAGCTGGATGCCCATGCAGGTGACGGCGACTTCGGCATGAGCGTGGCCAAAGGCTTCAAGCAGCTCAAAACCGAATGGGACGATCTGCTATCCCAGGCGAAAGATATGGGAAGCTTCTTGGGGGCATGCTCGCTGGTCATTATGGAGCACTGCGGAGGAGCATCCGGTCCGATATGGGGCTCCGCCTTCCGCGCAGCGGGCAAATACGCCGGCAGCCGTACGGAGCTGACCGTATCGGAAATCGCCGATATGCTGGCTGCGGTCGTTCAGGGCATCCAGGAGACGGGGGAACGATCCTTCGGCAGAGGAGCCGTCGTCGGCGACAAGACGCTGATGGATGCCCTGATCCCTTATGCGGAGTCCTGGAAGGCGAGCGCAGGCTCCGGCGAGGATTTGATCGAAGCCGGCGTGAATGCGGCCCGGGCTGCGGTGGAAGGCGCGAAGCGGACGGAAACTTTCGCAGCGCGGATGGGACGGGCCGGCACGGTCGGCGAGCGGAGCATCGGGTATCCCGACGCTGGTGCCCATGCGCTCGGCGTCATATTTACGGCGCTCTCTGAGTCTTTTCGGAAATAGCCCCTTGCAGCTTCTCCCAGGCATGGAAAGACGACCTCGGCTCTTTAATTTCTTGGGGTTGAGCATGTATTCTTCCGGGGCTGGTATTTATCTGCTGCCGGGCCGAAACGAAAAATCCCAAGGAAGCAGAGCGCTGGATGCATGGGGACGGTGAGCACAATAGGCCGGGCACAATTGGATGGGAGCAACTGCCTGGCAATTGGATGGTGTGCGGGTCCCGTTTGTTCATTATAATGAAACTTGAAAGTAAATCGCCGGATCAACTCATGGAGCCGCTCCATGGGGGGTTAGGTCACAATGAATAATCGAATGGGGTTGTATGGGGATTGGTTATGTACATCATCGTGATCGCCCTGGCAATCATCGGGGGCGTATCCACGCTGCTGGTGGGATTGTCCAAGGAAAACCAGAAAGAAAATCCGAACTATATGCGCAAAACCCGAAAAAATCTAACGAAGCTGCTCATTATCTATCTGGCTTCCATCATTGCGTTCATCGCGATATGGCTGATCTTTAAATGACGATAGGCGCGCAAGGCTCCCGGTCAAGCACCGGGAGCCTTTTGCGTGGTTACGTCATTGCGTGGTTACGTCATTGCGTGGTTACGTCATTGCGTGGTTACGTCATTGCGTGGTTACGTCATTTGCGTGGTTATATCGTTGCGTTGGTTACATCATTGCGCGGTTACTGTAATGCGTGGTCAGCGTAGTAGGCGAGGTCTCAGTTTAAGATGGACCTTAAGGCAGCGGCGAACCGGGAGATGCCCTCCGGGATATCCTCCGTATTCGCCCGGCCGTATGTGAAGCGCACGTGGCCGGAGGCAGATCCGTAGACACTGCCCGGAACGAAAACCATGCCGCGCTGAATACAGGCTTCAAGGAGCTTGCCGTCATTCACCTCGGGCGCGATGGTGCACCACAGATGCAGTCCGCCCTCCGGGTGTCTCCAGCGAATCATGCCGGGGAGCTCACGCTCCAGTGCGGCGATCGTTAAATTGCGTTTATGGCGCAATCTGGACCTCAGCCGGTCGATGTGGGGGAGGAAATAGCGGGAGTTCAAAAATTGGGCCGCTACCTGTTGGGGGACGACGCTTAATCCGAAATCCATCTGCTGCCTCGCGTCGGAGAGCCGTTTGACGATCGAATGGGGGGCCACCATCCAGCCGACGCGCAGTCCGGACGCCGCCATTTTCGAGAAGGAGCCGATGTAGAGAACGGAGCCGGCGCGGTCGGCAGATTTCAAAGAGGGCGCTGGCTTTCCGTCATAAGCTGTCATGCTAAACGGATCATCCTCAACGATCGGCAGTCCGAGCTCGCCTGCAATATGCAGCAGCCGCTCCCTTCTTTCCGGAGAGAGCAGGGCCCCCGTCGGATTCTGGAAGTTTGGATTGAGAAAAATCATTTTGATGCGGTGTTTATGATACAGCTCGTAAATGTCATCCGGATGGATGCCCTGTTCGTCGACGGGAAGCCGGAACAAGCGCAGCCCGGCCGATTGGAACATAGGCAGGGAGTAGCAGTACGAAGGATCTTCGATAGCAACCGCATCCCCCGGCGAGAGCAAGCATTGCGTAATGAGATACAGCGATTGCTGGGACCCTGATGTAATTAAAATGGACGATGCCGCCGTATGGATGCCCCGGTATTCCCGCAAAAATGAAACGAGCGTATCCCGCAGCGGCTCATAGCCCTGCGGGTTGTCGTATCCAAGATACATCACGGGCCATTTCTCGCTCATGATGGCATGAAGCTCCTCGAGCGGCGACAATTCGGCGGCAAGCTCGCCGCCTGCAAAATCGATCATCGAAGGATCGAGCTCAAGCGCCTCGCGGATTCTGCGCAAAAAGGGCGGGCTTGGAAGAAAGCTGCCGCCTTCGGCATAACGGTGCCAATTCGGCGTATGCTTTGGCGTGACGCCCCACTTCGTGACGCTGACTCGCGTGCCGCTGCCTGGACGGCTCTCCAGAATTCCCAGCGAGCGAAGCTCCGAATAGGCCAAGACCACGGTGCTGCGGTTGACACCGAGCTGATCCGCCAGCTTTCGTTCCGACGGAAGCACGCTGCCGGCCGGGAACTCGCCGTAAGCGATTTTTTGCTCCAGTTCATCGGCGATCTGTTTATAGAGAGGTTTGGCACTGGTCCGATCAAGTTCCCACAAATTGTTCATCCTTTCGGTTGAAGATGGTTGCGGCGCTTTTGTTATCATACCATCCTTCGCAAGCCTCATCGCTTTTCAATATGTAACATAATGATGACAAATTCCATATAGGTTGCTGCATATTGGCTGGCCTCATAGGTACGCGCTTGGTAAGTTAGACGATGAGCAGGGAGGAAGCTATTTCTGCGCCTTTAACTGCGTTAGGGCCGCTTTAAGCTCGGGATACCGGAATCGGAAGCCGTGGTTCAGCGCTTTTGCCGGTACGATGCGCTGGCCCTTGAGCAAAATGAGCGACATTTCGCCGAGGGCCCCCTTAAGCAGAACAGCAGGGAGGGGAAACCAATGCGGCCGGCGGTACACGCTGGCGACCGTTCGCCCGAACTGGTCATTCGTGACGGCATGCGGCGAGGCGGCATTAACCGGGCCTGATATATCGTCATGGCGGATGCAGTAATCAATCAAGCCAACCATGTCGTCAATATGAATCCAGGAGAACCACTGCTTGCCGTTTCCGATTTTGCCGCCTGCCCCGAGCTTATAGGGAAGCAGCATCTTCGGAAAAGCGCCGCCTTCATTGCCGAGAACGACGCTGATGCGAAGCTTGATCAAGCGCTCGGCAGGAATGCGGTCCGCTGCTGCTTCCCATTGCTGTACGACACGGGACGGGAAATCCTGAACGGCAGCAGCGCTGGTTTCATCGAATGTCAACGTTTCAGATGTGCCGTAAATGGCCATGGCCGAGGCTTGGACAACGACGGACGGCTTATGCTTCAGGCGGTGCAAAAGTTCAGCCACGGTCAAGACGGTCTGCTGCCGGGAATCCATAATCCGTTTCTTCCCGCGTTCCGTCCAGCGCTGGCTGAGCGATGCTCCGGCCAGATTAATCAGCGCATCCAGATGCTCGAACCGCTCCGGGCTGTCCTTCATATTATCCCAGGTGAGATAAGACAATTGCCCTTGATTGTGCTGAATCGGTAGCTGGCGTCCCGCGTCAGGGAGCGATCTCGTAACGATGATAACCTCATGTCCTTCGCTTAACCAGCGTCTGGATAACGCTTGCCCGATAAAGCCGGTGCCTCCGCATATTGCATAACGCATGAATTTCCGCCTCCTTCATCTGACCCTTATCGATCTGATTTCATCATAGATGACGGCGGGGATGCAATCAACCGCGGCAGGCCCGTCCGCCAGCCCGTTAGGTCGGCGAGGTTGCTTGCGAACGGGCTGCATTTTGCAAAGGCAAAAGGCAAAGGCGTGACGCGCTAACGGCAAAGCTTGGCGGTGCGCCTTCAAAATTATGGGGTCGTATCCTGAAAGGCCTGTCTGACACATTCAAATGCCTGATCCAGCTCGGACTTTCGTATGATGAGCGGCGGAGCGAAGCGGATGGTATGCTCATGGGTTTCCTTGCACAGAATGCCAAGCTTCATGAGCCGTTCACAGTACGGCCGTGCAGGAACGTTAAGCTCCATGCCGATGAACAGGCCTCTTCCCCGTACTTCCTTTAAATCGGGATGCTGGATTGTGCGCAGCCTGCCGGCAAAATATTCGCCAAGCTCCCGTGACCTTTCCGCGAGCTCTTCCTGTTCAAGGACATCCAGCGCAGCGATCGCCACGGCGCAGCCCAGCGGATTTCCGCCGAAGGTTGAGCCATGGGAGCCGGGCTCAAAGACGCCAAGCACGTCTTGATCCGCTGCAACGGCTGAGACGGGAAACACGCCGCCGCCTAACGCTTTGCCCAGGATGTAAAGATCCGGCTCCACCTGCTCCCAGTCGCAGGCAAACCGCTTGCCCGTCCGGCCGAAGCCGGTCTGGATCTCATCGGCGAGCAGAAGGACGCGATGGCGGCTGCATAGCTCCCGTGCTTCCCTTAAGTAGCCGTCCGGCGGGATGATGATGCCGGATTCGCCCTGGATCGGTTCCACCAGAAATGCGGCGGTATTCGGCGTGATGGCCTGCTCCAAGGCATTCAGGTCGCCGTAGGGTACCGGCTTAAATCCCGGCGTAAACGGGCCGAACTCCTTCCGGTATTCCTCCGACGAGGAGAAGGAGGTGATGGTGATCGTCCGGCCGTGGAAATTGCCTTCACAGACGACGACCTCGGCCTGATCCTCGGGGATGCCCTTGTTCCGGTACGCGTAACGGCGGGCTGCCTTAAGGGCCGTTTCCACCGCTTCCGCTCCGGTATTCATCGGAAGAATCAAGTCTTTGCCGGTATAGCTAGACAAACGTTCATAGAAGAAGCCGAGCTGATCATTATAAAATGCGCGCGAGGTCAGAGTCACTTGATCCGCTTGGTCCTTAAGCGCCTGAATGATCCGGGGATGGCGGTGACCGGCATTTAGGGCGGAGTATGCGCTAAGCATATCGATATAGGTATTGCCATCGGCATCGGTGACGTGAACGCCTTCCGCTTTCGTCACGACGACGGGAAGCGGGTGGTAGTTGCGGGCGCCGAACCTTTCGGACCGCTCGATATGGGATATACTGCGGTGCATGCTTTTTCGTCCTCCTTCGGGCCATAAAGAGCATGCAGACGGTCAGTGCCAGCCTGCATACACTTACTTCTCCGGTGTAATACGTCGTAAAGCTTATAGAATTCGTTCCCCCAGCAGGGAGGATATGAGTCCAACCAGGAGCCGGGACGTACGCTGGCCGGAGTCCAGCAGCGGATTGCTCTCCACGAACTCGGCGGAGACGAGGATTCCGGCTTCATGCAGCGTTTCCAGCGCAAGATGTGCCTCCCGGTAGCTGAGGCCGCCCGGCACCGGCGTCCCGGTCCCCGGAGCGATCGATGGGTCGACGCTGTCAATGTCAAAGGAGAGGTGGACGCCATCCGTTCCGGAAGATGCGATGCGAATCGCTTCCTCCATGACACGAAACATGCCCAGACGGTCGATATCCTGCATCGTGTAGCAGGTGATGCCCTCGCGGCGGATCAGCTCCCGCTCGCCCTGGTCAAGAGACCGTGCTCCGATAAGCACAACATGCTCAGGCGATATAAAAGAGCCGTAGCCGCTGATTCCGGTCAGCCGGGCGTCGCCTTTCCCAAGGCCGACAGCCAGCGACATGCCGTGAATATTGCCCGAGGGCGTTGTGTCCGGCGTGTTCAGATCGGAATGCGCATCCATCCAGATGACCCCCAGCTGACGATAGTGCCGGGTTAATCCGGCAAGGGTGCCGATTGCGATGCTGTGGTCGCCGCCGAGCACAAGGGGGAAGTGGCCGGCTTCCGCTGCAGCGTGGATTCTGGCGGTCAGCGCTTCGTTTACGGCGAGGACCTCGTGTAGATTTTTTAGCCGGGCGTCTCGTGCCGTGCCTTTAGCATGCGGCGGCGGAGCAAGCCGTTCGGCGATATATTGGACGCCAAGCGCCTGGAGCTTGCGCGCCAAGCCTGCCCGGAACAGGGCCTCCGGTCCCTGGGCGGCGCCCCTGCGTGCGGCACCCCGGTCGAACGGAACGGAAAAGACGGATACTTGGGAGAATCGATGATTTGTCATTCAATGCTCACCTCCCGTCATGAGTGATACGGTTTTTGGTTTTGGCTGGTTCTGAGGGTCAAGACGCCTTGATCGCTGTTTGCACCCCGCGATGACCAGCCTTGGCAGCGGCATGCTGCGGCCCAACGTCGGGTAGCATACGTATGCTGCACCAAGCCCGCATCCCGCAGCAGAAATTTAAGCGCCCCTGAGTCGTTTGATTCGGTCATCCTCCGGTTCGCTCGAAGCGAATCCGAAAAAATGAGTAAGGTGGTACATGCGAGCAGACGAGCAGTCACGGAAATGGGACGGGGATGCAAGAGCGGGATGGAATGCTGCCTGTCATGCATCATATGCTTTGGCCTAGCTGTATGGCTTGGGCGGTTAGTCAGGCGAAAGGACAAATATGGCGACAGCCTAAAGGACGATCGAAGTTGGCGACATCGCAGATAGGCGACGGTGGGGAGCAAGACAGAAGGCGATGATGAGGGAACAAGACGGAAGGCGACTGCCGGTAATCCATGGAGAGGAAGCAGGACGGGAGATGATTGCAAATAAACAATGGTGAGTGAAGCAATGCGGGAAATAGTACATTTCCAATAGACTGAAATCGCTGTAAAAAAATCCCGGAGTTAAAATGCTTGCGCCATGAAAGCGTTTGTGATATTCTATACCTGTAACCGGTTACACATCGGTTTACATGGATGAGGTGATGACGCAGATGACGACCATTCGAGATGTGGCCAAGCACGTTGGTGTTTCGGTCGCTACCGTTTCACGGGTTTTAAATGGAAACGGTTACGTACATGAGGATACCCGCTCCAAGGTGGAGCAGGCGATCCGCGAGTTGAATTATACGCCCAATGAGGTGGCAAGGTCTTTATATAAACGAAAATCGAAACTAATCGGATTGCTGCTTCCGGATATTATGAACCCGTATTTCCCGCAGCTCGCCCGCGGTGTCGAGGATGAGATGCAGGAGAACGACTACCGGTTGATTTTCGGGAACAGCGATGAAAGCAAGAAGAAGGAAATGGAGTACATCCAGACCTTTATCCAGAACAACGTGGTGGGGGTCATTTCCTCAACCAATGATCCTGACGCCGACATGTATCAGGATTTGAACATACCGGTCGTATTTTTGGACCGGACATCCAATGACCGGCCGTCGGTATATGCCGATGGACGTGAGGGCGGACGGATCGCGGCAAGGGAAATCGTGCGCCGCGGCAGCAAGGCAATCACCTTGATGCAAGGTCCGGCGAACGTGCGGCCGGCGCAGGAACGCTTTGAGGGGGCAGCCGAAGCATTGGCGGAGCAAGGCGCATCGTTTCAGGTGCTGAAGACGACATCCTTTTCGTTATCCCGCGCAGAAGGCTTTGCCCAGGAAGTGTTCCGGCAGTATCCCGATACGGACGGCGTCATTGCAAGTAATGATATCCTGGCATCCGCCGTATTAAAGGAAGCGCATCGGCTGGGAAAGAGAGTGCCGGAGGACGTGCAGATCATCGGCTTTGACGATATTTTGCTCAGCAGCCTGCTGTACCCTTCGCTGTCGACCATTCATCAGCCTGCTTATGAAATGGGCCGGGAGGCGGCCAAGCTGCTGATCGGACTGATTGAGGGAGAACGGATGGAGCGAAGCAGCGTCGAGTTTTCCGTCACATTTATGGAGCGCCAGACAACGAGAAAGGTGGAATCATAATGGCTAAAATAACGGTAATCGGAAGCGCATCCATGGACCTGGTGGTAACGTCCGCCAAGCGTCCGGGAGCAGGCGAAACCGTGCTCGGGGACAGTTTCAAGACGGTCCCCGGCGGAAAGGGAGCGAATCAAGCGGTTGCTGCAGCAAGGCTTGGCGCCGAGGTGACCATGATCGGCCGCGTAGGCGACGATTCGTTCGGCCAGGTCATTTTGAACAATTTGAAAGCGAACGGTATTGTTGCCGACTATGTGGAACCGGTTACAGATATGGAGAGCGGAACGGCTCACATTATTTTGGCCGAAGGGGATAACAGCATCGTTTTTGTGAAGGCAGCGAATGACTTGGTAACGCCGGACTACGTTGACCGGGCCGCCGAGGTTATTCAAGGATCGGATATCGTGCTGATCCAGCAGGAAATTCCGGAGGAAACGGTCGTGCATGTCAGCGATTTGTGTGCGAAATACGGCGTATCGCTTATCCTTAATCCAGCACCAGCCCGGCCGGTGCCGCAGTCGGTCATCGAGAAAGCTGCTTATATTACGCCGAACGAGCACGAAGCGTTGGTTCTGTTTGGCGAAGAGCCTCTCGGCGAGGTGCTGCGGCGTTATCCGAACAAGCTGATTGTGACCGAAGGGAAGAAGGGCGTACGCTATTACGACGGTTCGCAGGAGGTTGTTGTTCCCGGCTACAAGGTCGAAGCGGTCGACACGACGGGCGCGGGCGACACGTTTAACGGGGCGTTCGCGGTGGCCCTTGCCGAAGGCATGAGCCTTTCGGACAGCCTGGATTTTGCCAATCGGGCGGCTGCCTTGTCGGTAACGAAGTTCGGGGCACAGGGCGGCATGCCGACCCGCCGCGAAGTGGAAGGGGGCAGCTTGCGATGAAGAAGAACGGCATGCTGAACAGCCATATTGCGAAGGTGCTGGCCGATCTGGGACATACGGACCGTATCGTTATCGGCGATGTCGGGCTTCCGGTGCCGCCGGGAGTTCCGAAGATCGATCTGGCCTTGCGTCTAGGCACCCCGGGCTTCAAGGAGGTCGTGGATGCCATCGCGGAGGACATGGTCATCGAGAAGGTAGTGATCGCCGAAGAGATGAAGGCTGAAAATAAGGAAACACTGCAATATATACATGATACATTCCGGGATTGCGAGATTGAAGCTTGCCCGCATGAGCGGTTCAAGCAGCTGATGGGAGACGCGAAGGCGGTCATCCGCACGGGTGAAGCGAAGCCGTATGCGAATTGCATTTTACAGGCGGGGGTTCATTTCGGTTAATAAGGAGGTTGCACCATGAACATTGAGATGAAGAATATTCATAAGTCCTTCGGGACAAACCGGGTGCTGGCAGGCGTGGACTTTGATCTCCGGGAAGGAGAGGTCCATGCCCTGATGGGAGAGAATGGTGCGGGTAAATCGACACTAATGAACATCCTGACCGGGCTGCACAGCCGGGACGAAGGCACGATCGTCATCGATGGCCAGGAGACGTACTTCAGCAGCCCGAAGGAAGCGGAAGAGAAGGGCATCGCTTTCATTCATCAGGAGCTGAACATCTGGCCTGAGATGACGGTGCTGGACAACCTGTTTATCGGCAAGGAGCCGACGTCGGGTCTTGGTTTTTTGAACATGAAGCAAATGAAGGCGCTTGCGAAGGAGCAGTTCGGCAAATTATCCGTGAAGATTCCACTGACCCAGGAGGCCGGTGAATGCTCCGTCGGCCAGCAGCAAATGATCGAGATCGCCAAAGCGCTGATGACCAAGGCGAAAGTCATTATCATGGACGAACCGACGGCGGCGCTGACGGAACGGGAAATCGAGAAGCTGTTCGAGGTCATCCGTTCGCTCAAGAAGGAAGGCGTCTCCATCGTCTATATCTCGCACCGGATGGAAGAGATCTTTACGATATGCGACCGGATTACGGTCATGCGCGATGGCAAATCCGTTGATACGAAGCCGATTCCAGATACGAACTTCGACGAGGTTGTTCGCAAGATGGTCGGACGGGAGCTGACCGAGCGCTATCCGGCCCGGCATCCCGTTCCAGGCGATGTGGTGCTGGAAGTGAAAAACATCAGCAGCAAAGGTAAATTCGAGAACGTAAGCTTCTCGGTAAGAGCCGGCGAAATCGTCGGAATGTCGGGACTGATGGGCGCAGGACGCACCGAAATGATGCGGGCCATCTTCGGACTGGATCGGCTTGATAGCGGCGAGATCTGGGTGCGCGGCAAGAAAGTCAATATCCGAAAACCGGATGACGCGGTTAAGCACGGGATCGGTTTTATTACCGAGGACCGAAAGGATGAGGGCCTAGTGCTGGACTTCTCCGTCCGCGAAAATATGGCGCTGACGAATCTGTTCAGCTTCTCGTCCAAGGGGTTCATATCGGCGAAGAAAGAGCTGGATTTTGTGGACACGCTGACCAAGCGCCTACAGATCAAGACCCATACGACCGAGACGCCGGCCCGGAACCTGTCGGGGGGCAATCAGCAGAAGGTCGTCATCGCCAAGTGGATCGGCATTGGTCCGAGCGTGCTCATCCTGGACGAGCCGACACGGGGAGTGGACGTCGGAGCCAAGCGGGAAATATACCAGCTGATGAATGAGTTGACCGAACGCGGCGTAGCCATTCTGATGGTTTCTTCAGAGCTGCCGGAGGTGCTCGGCATGAGCGACCGAATCCTTGTCGTTCACGAGGGCCGGATTTCCGGAGAAGTGAGCGGAGAGAACGCAACGCAGGAACAGATCATGACTCTAGCTACAGGAGGACAATAATATGACAACCATTCATGATGCGAAGGCGGGAAAAGGCTTTAATGTCTCAGGCTTCACGCAAAAGCTCGGGCCGCTGCTCGGACTGATCATTCTCATCGTCATCGTTTCGGTTCTGAATCCGAGTTTTTTGGAACCGCTCAATATTCTGAACCTGCTGCGCCAGGTATCCATTAACGCCCTGATTGCATTCGGGATGACGTTCGTCATTCTGACGGGAGGCATCGACTTGTCGGTCGGCTCCATTCTGGCACTGTCCAGCGCATTTGTCGCCAATATGATGGTGGCGGGCTTCGACCCGATTCTGTCGATTATTATCGGGGTGGCACTCGGCGGTGTCATGGGGATGATTAACGGCCTCATGATCACGAAAGGAAAAATGGCTCCGTTTATTGCAACATTGGCGACCATGACGATTTTCCGGGGGCTGACGCTCGTCTATACCAATGGGAATCCGATCACGGGTCTAGGCGACAGCCTGGCGTTCCAGCTGTTCGGCCGCGGTTATTTGCTGGGCATTCCGGTGCCGGCCATTACCATGATCATCACGTTTGCTGTACTGTGGGTAATTTTGCATAAGACATCGTTCGGACGCAAAACCTATGCGATTGGCGGCAACGAAAAAGCTTCGCTTGTATCCGGTATTAAGGTTTCACGAGTGAAAATTATGATATATTCCCTGGCAGGCATGCTGTCCGCCCTGGCGGGTGCGATTCTGACATCCCGTCTGAACTCCGCCCAGCCGACGGCAGGAACATCGTACGAGCTTGATGCCATCGCCGCAGTCGTGCTTGGCGGTACGAGCTTGACCGGCGGACGGGGACGGATCGTCGGCACCCTGATCGGTGTGCTGATCATCGGTATCCTGAATAACGGACTCAACTTGCTCGGTGTCAATTCCTTCTATCAGATGGTCGTGAAGGGCGTCGTCATTGCGATTGCCGTTCTGCTCGACCGGAAGAAATCGGCTTAAGGGAGAGAGGAACTATGAAAAAAATAACGCTATTGCTCATGTCGCTCATGCTGGTCTTCATCACCGGCTGTTCCCTGGAGCCGCCGGAATGGGCGAAGCCGAAGCGGAGTGGAAACATTGAAGATATGAAGATCGGCCTGTCGATCTCCACGTTGAACAATCCGTTCTTCGTATCGTTGAAGGACGGAGTCGTGGAAGAAGCGGCCAAGCAGGGAATCGAGGTCGTTGTCGTGGATGCGCAGAACGACTCCGCCAAGCAGAGCAACGACGTGGACGATCTGATTCAGCAAGGGGTCGACGCGCTGCTGATCAATCCGACGGATTCTTCCGCCATCTCCACGGTGGTGCAGACGGCGAACAGCCTTGACATACCGGTCGTAACGCTGGACCGCTCTGCGGATAAAGGCGAGGTAGCGGCGCTGGTCGCATCCGATAACGTGAAGGGCGGACAGATGGCTGCGGAATTTATCGTGGAGCAGCTGGGCAAGGACGCCAAAGTCATTGAGCTGGAAGGCGTTCCGGGAGCATCGGCAACGCGTGAGCGCGGCAAAGGCTTCCACGTCATCGCGGATGAGCAGCTGAACGTAGTTGCGAAGCAGGCAGCTGATTTCGACCGGACGAAAGGTCTGACCGTAACCGAAAACCTGCTGCAGGGCAATCCGGATGCAAAAGCGATTTTCGCCCATAACGACGAGATGGCGCTCGGCGCAATCGAAGCGATCCAAAGCTCCGGCAAGGATATTATGGTCATCGGCTTTGACGGTAACGAGGATGCGTTGAAATCGATCGAGGCCGGCAACATGACGGCAACGGTGGCGCAGCAGCCGGAGCTGATCGGTCAGCTTGCGGTTCAAGCGGCGAAGGATGTGCTGCAAGGCAAAGAGGTGGAGAAAAACATCGCCGCTCCGCTGAAAATGGTCGTGAAGGAGTAGTTGTGCAATACGCGTGGCTGGCTAAAGCTTGGTGTGCGTATAATGCCGCTGTGCTGAAGGATTAGAAAGAAGCATGGCCAGCTCAAGTGGGTTTGAAGGCATAAGGAGCGAGGGCCGCAGAAACTGATCTTTAAGAAATTAGGACAGAACGAACGCGGCTCACAGATCTGGCTCAAAGAAGGAATATAGATTTAACGCGGTCCTGGTTGAAAAGCCGGGAGCCGCGTTTTTTTATTGGCTTTTTCCAATGAGAGGCCTTCTGAGAGGATCGTTTGGCCGCAGTTAGGGAGAATCGGTCGGTAAAGTCGCTATGAATGCTCGCTGCAGGGCGAGGGTGAGTCCGGAAGGAGCGAACAAGTCCCGGAAAAGTACTTGTGGAGCGCAAAACGAGCCTGAGAAGGGCGAACAAGTCCCGAAAAGGGACGTGTGGAGCGCAAACGAGCGTAAGAGGGGCGAACAAGTCCCGAAAAGGGACGTGTGGA
Source organism: Paenibacillus sp. FSL M8-0142 (assembly GCF_038597315.1). Classification (NCBI taxonomy): domain Bacteria; kingdom Bacillati; phylum Bacillota; class Bacilli; order Caryophanales; family Paenibacillaceae; genus Paenibacillus; species Paenibacillus sp. FSL M8-0142. The sequence goes on along the minus strand of NZ_CP152008.1, from coordinate 4,340,962 downwards.
GCGCAAACGAGCGCAAGAAGGGCGAACAAGTCCCGAAAAGGGACATGTGAAGCGATAACGAGCGCAAGAAGGGCGAGCAAGTCCCGAAAAGGGACGTGTGGAGCGCGACCGAGCCTGAGAAGGGCGAACAAGTCCCGAAAAGGGACGTGTGAAGCGATAACGAGCGCAAGAAGGGCGAGCAAGTCCCGAAAAGGGACGTGTGGAGCGCAAACGAGCGTAAGAGGGGCGAACAAGTCCCGGAAAAGTACTTGTGGAGCGCGACCGAGCCTGAGAAGGGCGAGCAAGTCCCGAAAAAGTACTTGTGGAGCGCGACCGAGCCTGAGAAGGGCGAGCAAGTCCCGAAAAAGTACGTGTCGAGCGCAAACGAGCGCAAAAAGGGCGAGCAAGTCCCGAAAAGGGACGTGTGGAGCGCAAACGAGCGCAAAAAGGGCGAGCAAGTTCCGAAAAGGGACGTGTGGAGCGCGACCGAGCCTGAGAAGGGGGAGCAAGTCCCCAAAAGGTACGTGTGAGCTGCGTGCAGGCAGCGTATCTGAGCTGCCATAAAGTCACTGATCCATCCTTCAATCCCGCAAAAAGGCTTCAACGGAGCAGGCGGAATCATGCCGGAAAAGCGGAGCGTTCTCCTTTGTCCTCTAATTTTAACTACAGATAAGATCATTCCAGAAAATTAGAGGACAACAGAGATTGGAGGCATGATCCGCATGCGGAGTGATGACACACAAGAGGAGACAAGATCCGCATGCAGAGTAATGGCAAACAAGAGAAGGTATGATCCGCATGCGGAGTGATGACACACAAGAGAAGGCATGTTCCGCGTGCGGAGTAATGGCATACAGGAGGAGGCATGATCCGCATGCGGAGTGATGGCACACAGAAGGCGGTATGATCCGCATGCGGAGTGATGACACACAAGAGGAGACAAGATCCGCATGCGGAGTAATGGCACACAGAAGGCGGTATGATCCGCATGCGGAGTGATGGCACACAGAAGGCGGTATGATCCGCATGCGGAGTAATGGCTCACAGAAGGAGGCATGATCCGCATGCGGAGTGATGACACACGGAAGGAAGCATGACCCGCATACTTTTTATAGGACATGGAGCTGCCGCGCAGCATGCTCTTCGCCCTCACCCCAACACGCGCTGCCCCTCGGCCACCGCCCGGCGGTAGTCGCTCGGCGACCAGCCGGTATCCTGCTTGAACAGCTTCGAGAAATAAGAATAGTTCGAATACCCGACTTTGGCCGCGATCTGATAGACCGAGAGCGAGGTCGTTTCCAGCAGCTGCCGGGCCGCTTTGATGCGGACCTGAATGATGTAGGTGCCGAGCGATACGCCGGTTTCCTTCTTGAATACGCGGGCCAAGTAATCCGGATTCAGATAGACGATTTCCGCGAGGCTGGCGCGTGTCAGATCGTCCCCGTAATGGCGGTGGATGTACTGCCGGATTTCCTCAACGACCGTAGGAGAGGGATCGCCGAAAAAGTGATAGTCCGCCGCGGTTTGCACCAGATACGCGATATATTTCTCCATATCCTCGATCGAGTTCAGCGATTGCAGGAACAGCTGGTCATGCGTCTTGCCGCTGTACAGCTTGTGCGCCTGGATTTCCCGGCTCTTCAGATAGGCGTACACCAGCTGCACGATGTCAATCCGGAACTGCCTCAGCACGGAGGCATTGCAGACGCCTTGGCGGGCAAGATTCCGCAAATAACCGCGAATCTCATTCAGAAACGCCGCCGGGTCATTCTGGTGCAGGAGCGCCTCCCATGAAGCCGAATCGGGCGGAGAATAAGCGGTTTCCTCCAGCGGATGATGCGCCAGGAACATGATTTGATTGCGCTTCTTGATCAGATCCTCGTTCATCTGCAGCAGCTCCCGGATGGAGCCTGGAACGCGTCCAAGCTCCGCGGTATCGGCGATGCAGCAGCAGGCATCGCTCTTGAGGAATTTGTTGGCTTGCTGAATGAACGAGAGGAACGCCGACTCGATCGCCGCAGGATCCGAAGCCTGGCTCCATTTCAGCACAAGGATCCAGTTATAATCCCTAAACTCCTGGATCGTCTCCACCGAGAAGCGAGGATCATCCAGCAGCTCGCTAAGCACATTGAGCAGCGCGTAGTCGAACAGATCCTTGTCTTCCTTCCCGAGGCTCCGATCGTACGGGAAAATGGTCAGGTGGACCGGAGTAAACAGATCGGACGTGAGATAAGACACATCATGCTCGGCGGCTGATTCCGCGATGGCGGCGGCGTCCACCGAAGGCCTTTTCTCGTGTATCCATTTGCGCCAGAATTGCTCCTGCAGCTTACGCTGATTTTTTTTCCACAGCTGTCCTTCCTTCAGCGCCTCCTGATAGCTTTGCTGCTCCTTTGCTTTGTATATCGCTTTGGAGATGATCAAGGTGAGCTTATCGAACTCGATCGGCTTCAGGAAATAATCGAAGCTCTGCAGCTCGATCGCTTTCTGCGCGTAGTTGAAGTCCGCGTAATTGGTCAGGAAGATGGTCTGCACGGCGTACCGCTCCTCCCGGATCCAGCCTAACAGCTCAAGGCCGCTGCCCTGCGGCATTTCGATATCGCAGATGAGGATCTGCACGGCATGCTGCTGCAGGATCTCCCGGGCCTGGGCGACATTATATGCGGTAAACACCCCCTCAATCGAGAGCGCATTCCAATCGATCTTCTGCTGCAGGGCGGCTACGACAAATACATCATCATCCACAAGCAATACGTTCATCGTTCGGCTCCTTTCAGGGTTGCGTTGGATAGCAGCAGCGGCAGCTCAAGGATGATCCGGGCGCCGCCGTCCTCGCGGTTATCGAAAAACGTCCGGGCCCGGCGCTGGTAGAGGAGCTCCAGCCGCTGCAGGGTGTTCATGATGCCAATGCGTTTTCCGCCAGCTTGCTTAAGCGGCCGCCCGTTCTGAAGCTGCTCGAGGATGTCCGGCGGGAACCCGGGCCCGGTATCGGAAATTTCGATGCAGAGCCGGGGATGCTCTCCCTCCGTTAGCAGAGAAACGTCAAGGCTTATTAACAGCGTCTGGGTGCGGGATACGGCATATTTGACGGCATTTTCAATGAAGGTTTGAAGCAGCAACGGCGGGATTTTCAGCCCGCTCAAATCATCGGTCATTCCGGTAATCCGGTACATGAACGCGTCCTGGTAACGATGCTTTTGGATTTCCAAATAAATGCGGACATGCTCAATCTCGTCGCCCAGCCTGACCAAGTCATCGCCGCTTTGAAAGATATAGCGGAAGTATTTCGATGTGGACAAGGACATGTACTCGATCTCCTTATGCATCTGCATCTGCGCCATACTGTAAATATTCGTCAAGCAATTCAGGAAAAAATGAGGGTTGATCTGCAGCTTCATATAGTTCAGCTGGATCCGCTGCTTCTCCAGCTCTTGCTCGTACATTTCGATCTTGAATTTCTTGATCTGTTCAATCAGATGCTTGAACTGGGAATTGACCTGTTCCAGCTCGGTGATCTCGCTGCTTCGAAAATCGAGGCTTTCGCTGTCCTCATGAATGCGCCTCAGATTTTCCGAGAAATTCTGAATGGGCTTCAGCACCTTTTTCTTGAAGTACAGCATGACGACGCTGAGCGTGCAGGTCAGCACAACGAACAGCAGCATGATGAGCAGCTGGGCGATCATGATTTTCTCGAACATGCCGAATTGGATCACCAGCTGCACATGAAAGGACGCATTGGAGAACGCTTTGGTCACAGTGGTTGTTGAGGGCGGGAACCTCAGCAAGGAAGCGGCCGCGCCGCTGACGCGGGTACGCGGATCATCGTCCGCTGCCGGGCCCGATATAGCTTCTCCGTTTGATCCGATCAAGGAAACGTAGCCTTCCTCGCCCAGGTTCAGCTCGCGCAAGGGCCGGATCAGGTCGTCGGCGGAAATGAGGCAGATCAAGTAGCGGTTATGATAGGGTACGATATTCACGATGTAGTGGGTATCCCGGACGCGGATCGGCTTCCAATTGGAGTAGAAGGTCTCATAGACGTTTTTGCTATCGGTTAAGGAAACGATCTGCTCCTTGATCTCAAGAAACTCCGAATACGTCACGGACATCGGGGCGTAGTTTTGGAAGAAGTCCTGCTCCTTCAGATAAAAAAAGAAATTGTAGCCCTGGCCGTAATTTTTTTGCAGCTCGTTAAATCGTTTATGAACGCGTTCGCTTGCTTCAATGAAATCGACGTATTCGGTATCCTTGTCATCCAGCGTCTTCACGCTTTCGTCGTTAGCCAGCGTCCATCCCATGTAATGATTGATATAAGCGAAGTCATGGTTGATCTGCTGGATATACAAATTCGCCGTATCCTGCAAATACCGCGTGGACTGCTGCTTGACGATGAAGATCGAAGCGAAGCTGATCACGAGATCGACGACAAGGGCGAAGATCGAGATGAAGAGCATGATTTTGACATAATGCCGAATCGGATAAGGCTTGTTATAAAGCGACTTGACCATCGGAATTCTCCAGTTCCTTTCGCGAACGCCTTGAAATGAAAGCGTTTTAAGGATAGTAAGGCTATTATAAAACGAAAGACGCAAAAAAACATGGCGTTCCTGGAGGCCTCCCGCGATAAAGTCCGGATATTGCCGGTTTAAGTCCGGATAACGGCAGGACATTGCCGAAACCGGGGCCCCAAGTCTCGGTAAGGGTAAAAGAAAGGTCCGATTAGCGTTTCACAAGGTCCGGTTAACGCTGCTCCGCCGGAGTATACTGAAGCTGTTCGATTCAACCTAACGCTTTGGAAGCGGCGGGAGAGAAAGGGGGATTCCATTGAAAGCAGGCCAACTGAACGACTCCCGGCAGCTTATTTCGAGAATCAAGAAAAATTGGGGGCTGTACCTGCTGCTGCTGCCCGCGGTGGTGCTGGTCCTGTTGTTTTCCTACGTGCCGATGTACGGCATCCTGATCGCCTTTAAAGATTACAGTCCTGCGGCAGGCATTATGGACAGCCCGTGGGCGGGGCTGAAATACTTCGAGAAATTTTTCCGCTCCTATCAATTTGAGAGCACGATCAAAAACACGGTCGTCATCAGCCTCTACAGCGTGGCTACGTTTCCGATTCCGATCATGCTCGCATTGATGGTCAACCAGATGCGTCCCAACCGGTTCAAGCGGTTTTTCCAGACGGTGACCTACATGCCGCACTTCATATCGACGGTGGTCATGGTCGGCCTGATGCTCATCCTGTTCTCGCCCAGCACGGGCTTGATCGGCAACCTGTTCCGCCTCTTCGGTGCCGAGGCGCCGAATCTGATGGGCTCGGCCGGGTGGTTCAGCAGCGTCTATGTGTGGTCCGACGTGTGGCAGCACATGGGCTGGGACAGCATCATTTATATCGCGGCCCTGTCGGCCGTCAATCCCAGCCTGTACGAGGCGGCGACGATGGATGGCGCGAGCCGTTGGCAGAAGATCCGGTACATCGATATCCCGATGCTGATGCCGACCATGATCACGCTATTGATCCTTCGAATCGGAAATCTGCTTGGCGTCGGCTTCGAGAAGGTGTATCTGATGCAAAACAACCTCAATATCACGTCCAGCGAGGTGATCGCGACCTATGTGTACAAAATCGGGATGCTGAGCAGCCAGTACAGCTTTTCCTCGGCCATCAACCTGTTTAACACGGTCATTAATTTCGTGCTCCTGATCATGGTGAACTACATTTCCAAGAAGTACAGCGAGAACAGCTTATGGTAGAGAGAGGAGGGTTTCAATGAGCGGAATGGAAGCAAAAACGAAAAAAGGGGCGCGCGCCGTCTACACCCGTTCCTCTGACCGCATCCTGGAGATTGCCATGTACATCTTCGCCGTCCTCTTGTTGATCGTTCTGATCTATCCGATCTATTTTATCGTCATTGCCTCATTCAGCGATCCGGCAGCCGTTGCGAACGGGCAGGTGTGGCTGTTTCCGAAAGATTTTACGCTGGCGGGCTATCAGGAATTGCTGAAGCATTCTAATATATGGGTGGGGTACCGTAATACGATCCTGTATACCATCGTGGGAACGGCGATCGGCCTGGCGGTCAACATTTCGGCAGCCTACGCGCTGTCCAGACGGGATTTGGTCGGCGGCAAGTACATTTCCCTGCTTTTTATATTCACGATGTTCTTTAACGGCGGCCTGATCCCTACCTTCATGACGATCCGGGATTTCCAGCTGTACGATACGTTTCTCGTCATGGTGCTGCCGTTCTCGGTGGCGGTATTCAACATTATCGTAGCGCGGACGTTCTTCAAGACGAGCATCCCCGAGGATTTATGGGAGGCGGCCCAGATCGACGGATGCGGGAATCTGAGGTATTTTGTCCAGATCGTCATCCCGCTCTCGAAAGCGGTAATCTCGGTCATCGCCTTATGGACGGCCGTCGGCCATTGGAATTCATATTTCAACGCGCTGATTTATTTGAAAGATTCGAATCTGTATCCGCTGCAGCTTATCCTCCGAAACATTCTGGTGACGAACCAGATGCAATCGGCCCTCGGAACGGGGGAAGCCGCAGCCGTCGCGCTGCGCTTAGCTAACCTGATGCGGTATGCGGTCATCATTGTCGCTACGGTTCCGATCATGTGCATTTACCCGTTTGTGCAGAAATATTTCAACCAGGGGGTGATGATCGGAGCCGTAAAGCAATAATGTTCGATTCAATGCATGTCCTGTCATCAAAAAGCTTGGGGGGATTATGGAATGGTAAAGGGCTTGAAGCTTAAGGCATTTCCGGTCAAGACGGCGGTTTCGATGCTGCTGGCTCTGATGCTGGTGTTTAATCTGGCGGGGTGCAGCGGCGGCGGCAAGGAACCGGCGGCGGAGCCGGATGCGGCTTTTAATGAAGAAGGGCTGCCGATCGTGAATGAACCGATCACGCTGGACGTGTTGACCGTTCGATGGGGGAATATGGGGGATACGTTTCTTCAGAATCAATGGCTGAAAGATCTGGAGAAGCAAACCAACGTGAAAATCAACTGGCAGATCATGTCCTCGAACGACTGGGGCGAACAGAAATCGATCATGCTGGCAAGCGGGACGCTCCCGGACATCATTTTCGGGGACATTGTGTTCAGCGATTCCGATATCGTCAATAATCTGTCCTACTTCCGGCCGCTCGACGACTACATCGACCGGTACATGCCGAATTTAAAGGCAGCGATGGAAGAGACGCCGGAGATGAAACAGATGAGCACCTTCCCGGACGGAAAGATCTACTCCCTTCCGGCACGGCTCCCGTCCAGACCGGAATCGTCGATCCAGCCGATCATCAACAAGACCTGGCTTGACAAGCTTGGATTGGACGTACCGGACAATACCGAAGAGCTGTACCAGGTGTTCAAAGCGTTCAAGGAACAGGATCCGAACGGGAACGGAAAAGCCGATGAAATCCCGGTCAGCGGTTCCGGGGATATCAGCGTGGATTTATACAATCCGTTCGGCATCACCGACATCAATGCCAACAGCATGATGGTGGTGGACGGGGAGCCCGTGTACTATCCGATTACGGAAAATTATAAAGAAGCGATAAAATGGGCGCATCAGTTGTACGCCGAAGGTCTGATCGACCAGGAGGTGTTCACCCAGGACAACACCATGCTGACGGCCAAGCAGCAGAATCCCGATGCTCCGCTGATCGGCTTCTCCAATCAGTGGGTACCCGATGCCGTGTTCGGGAAGTGGAAGGATCAATACATCGCCATTCCACCGATCGCCGGTCCTGACGGAAAACGCTATCAGGGCGGAGAGCCGGGCGGCTTGAGCCTGCGGCGGAACCAGCTGCTCATTACGACCTCCAACGAGCATCCGGAGGTATCGGCGCGCTGGGCGGACCAGTTCTATACCAATGAAGCCAGCATCCAGAATTTCTGGGGCGCGATCGGCACCGTCATTAAGAAAAACGACGACGGTACGTACACGCTGATGAATCCGCCGGAGGGAACGAGCGCGGATGCTTGGTACTGGGAGCAGTCGGTTCGCGATTTTGGACCGAAGTACGTCAGTCCGAGCTTTGAGCGCAATATCATCCTGGACGAAACGACAGGAGACGGCTTGAAGCTGGTCATCGATAAGCTGGGCAGCGATTATGTGACCACCCCGTTCCCGAACGTCATGTACAGTGCGGAGGAATTCCAGGAGCTGCCTACGCTGACGACCGATATCGACGGTTATGTCAGCACGACCCGGGCAAAATGGATTACGGAGGGCAACATTGATCAGGAATGGGACGCTTATGTGAATAAGCTGAACGAAATGGGACTGGAGCGGCTGCTCCAGATTCGCAAGGATGCTTATAAACGGTATACCAGCGCAAAGTGATGCCAGTATAAGGCGAATGCGGCCCTGCAGATGCGAATAGGCAGGGCCGCCGCCGTTTTGCTTGGGGCAATCTACATTTTAAGAACAAGAGGAGAGCGTTAGGCATGAACAAGTTTCGGATCGGTTTGATTGGACTCGGCGGCATGGCGCAAGAGCATATCCGCTGGATGAAAGCAGAGAATGTGTATGAGTTTGTTGCCGTCAGCGATGTGAACGGGGACGCGATGGCGAGAGTCGGCGATCAGCTCGGCATCGAAGACGGCAAGCGCTACGCGAATTATAAGGGACTGATCGAAGACCCGGATGTGGACGCGGTCGTCTCGGTGACGCCGAATAACGTGCATGCCGACATCATGAGTGCATGCCTTCATGCGGGAAAACCCTTTTTGGCGGAGAAGCCGTTTACGCGGATCTTCGAGGAGGCTGTGCCCTTGCTGGAATTGTACGAGAAACATCCGGTCCCGGTCATGATCGGCTTTACGTATCGTTATACGCCGGCATTCCGCTATGCCCGGGAGATCGTGCGTTCCGGGAAACTGGGCACGGTCCGGCATTTCTCCCACCAATACCTCCAGGGCTTTGGCGTCCCGCATCAACAGGTCCCGTATATGTGGAGGTATAACAAGGCCGTCACCGGGACGGGGGCTCTGGGCGATCTCGGCTCGCATATGATCGACATGGCGCGCTTTCTATTCGGAGAGTTCGAGGAGCTGACCGCCCAGCTGCAGACGATCGTTCCGGAACGCCGCGATCCGGTCACGGGAGCGATGGCGAAGATTGAGGTCGATGATTTCGCAAGCTTTCAGGCCCGGATGACAGGGGACGTTATGGGCGTGTTCCAAACGTCGCGCAATGCATTCGGCTCGGGCAACCAGCATGAAGTAACGATCTACGGCGATTTGGGGACGGTTCATGCGGGAACGCTTGACCCGGACCACATCGTGTGGATCCGTGAGGAAGAGGGCGGACAGCTGGCGAGAGCACTCGTCGAGGTGCCGGCTCATTGCAAGGTCACGCAGTATGCCGATTTTGCCGCCGTTTTAAGAGGGACCCCGGCAGACGGCGCGCCCGGCTTTATGGACGGGTACCGGAACCAGGAGGTGCTGGATGCCGTCGTAAGAGCAAGCGAGTCCAAGTCTGCCGTGCGGCTTAGGGCGGATTGAGCGTATCCCGACCGGTTTAAGCGTGTGTGACTTATCGTGCGCTGATGCCCGCTCACCATGCTTTCCCCATCCAGATATACAGCGGCATTAAAACAAACAGGAACAAGCAAAAGTTAACGGTTACAAAAAGGTATCTGAGTATGGGCTTACGGTGGAATTCCACAGGTGTGCGTAAACCTCCGGTGCCCTCGATCACGAACAGGATCAGCAGCGTGTGGATGATCGTATGGCCGATCACCTCGATGTGACCGAATACAAGGCTTGTCATGAAGAAGATTCCGGTGACGAGCAGTGCGGTGAAGCGGTTCATAATTCCCATGATAAAGGCCCATGCCAAGCCGATCTCAACGAAGGCGCTGATCAACACGAATTGCTCGAGGGTAAAACCGAAGGTGGGAAGTCCGTAGCTGCCCATGACGGAGCAGGCAAGCGCTGGCATGGTCAGCTTTTCCATGGCTAGCCAGGACAGGGAGAACCCCATACATATATAGAGGACGGCGGGAGCGGTTCTCATGAAAGGCGTGTCATAAACGAACAGGCAATAAACGATCCCCACATACATCAAATAATCCAAGGCGTGAAAAACCCCGTATTCCAGCGAAGCTTGGATATACAGCAAGAACAGAATGGCACCGCTTACTTTTAACGTTTTCGTATTGGCCAGACAGGCGGCGGCAATGAATAGCCCAAGGACGATCCACATCGATTTGATGGTGAATTCGGGGGCAAGGTAAGACCCGCTGAATAACTGCAGCAGAAGCCCGATGCCAAGGCCGGTTCGCAGGATGAGCTGGGTGTGCTGCTTCATTCGGCATAGCCATGTATGAATTCGCAGGATCGGACGCGCACGGCTGATCGGCCCGGAGACGGCGCAGGCGAGCCAGAGCATCAGGACGGTAAACGCTAGCCAGAACAGGAAGGACGGGGTGACGATGCGGGAGAAAGGCAGGGGGTCCCATTCGAAGCTATCCGTAAACCATTTTACGTGCACATAGAAGTTGCTAATCTTGGAGAAATGCATTACCATTCACTATGTTCCTCCCTTAACCACTCTAATCACCTATCCAAGATAATACAAAATTAACGTAAAAAGTATATTCTGGACGAATATATCCCTCCTTGTGAAAAATTTATCCCATAAAGAACGGTCAGACGGACGAACCTATCGTTTCTTCAGACGCGAAAGATGGAGCGATCCTAAACGCTGTTTTGTTATAATGGTCCTAACCTAAGTTTAATAAAGGAAAAGAGTGACACAGATGAAGCAAAGCGATGTGGGAGGACCTCGACCGTTCGAGGACAAGACTCGCCGTGACTACGATCATCCCGAGACACAGCATGAGAGCGGCGATCTCAAATACATAACGGAAGCAGCGGGTACGCCCATGAAGGGGCGTGAAGAGCGGGGAGCCGTGCTTATGCTGCAGGGAACGGCCTCGGATGTCGGGAAAAGCATTGTCACGACGGCATTGTGCCGCATTTTTCTCCAGGACGGCTACCGGCCGGCTCCATACAAATCGCAAAACATGGCGCTTAATTCGTACGTGACGCCAGACGGAAAAGAGATTGGGCGGGCACAGGGCGTTCAGGCTGAAGCCTGCGGCATCGCTGCCACGACCGATATGAATCCGATTTTGATCAAGCCGGTGAAGGACATGACGTCCCAAATCGTCATTCATGGCGTGCCTGAAATGCAGATGAGCGCGATGGATTATAGGAATCGGTTCCTGCCGAAAGCAAAGGACATTGTGCTCGAGGCACTTGAACGACTGCGCCGGCAGCATGACATTGTCGTGATGGAGGGAGCTGGGAGTCCGGCAGAGATCAACCTGAAGGACCGGGACATCGTCAATATGAATTTAGCGGGCTGGGCCGACGCCCCGGTAATCCTCGTTGCGGACATCGACCGCGGGGGCGTGTTTGCCTCTATCGTCGGTACGCTCGAGCTGCTGGAGCCCCATGAGGCAGCGCGGGTGAAGGGCTTCATCATCAACAAGTTCCGAGGGGATGTTGCCTTGCTTAAGCCGGGCCTCGATTGGCTCGAAGAGCGCACAGGCATTCCGGTGCTCGGGGTTCTGCCCTACATTCCGGACATGCGCATTGAGGCGGAGGATTCCGTCGTGCTGGAGAAGCTTGCGCTTCGCTCAGGACCGCGGAAAGAGCTCGATATCGCGGTCATCCGGTATCCGCGGATCTCGAATTTTACCGATGCGGATGCATTGGCCGGCGAACAGGACGTCCAAGTCCGCTTTGTAAGCTCGGCGGATGATTTGGGCGAGCCGGATGTCATCATCCTGCCGGGCTCGAAGGATACGATCGGCGATCTGGAATTTTTGAGGGAGCAAGGCTTGGCACAGTGCATTATGGACCGGGCGCGGGAGAGAAATGTACAGATTGTCGGCATTTGCGGCGGCTACCAGATGATGGGCAAGCGTCTATCCGACCCGGATGCGGTGGAAGGAGGCGCACGTGAAGCGGAGGGGCTCGGGCTGCTGCCGCTGACGACGATCTTCAGAAAAGAGAAGAGAACCGTTCGGGTCCGGGGAAAGCTGGCGCAGGGGCATCCCTTAGCACTGGGCACTCCGGTTCCCGCTGCCGATACGCCCATTGAAGCGTACGAGATTCATATGGGGATCAGTGAATGGAGCGGGTCAAGCGAGGATGGAGCGTATGCACCGCTGTTCATCATGGGACCCGGCCCCGATGGGAACGCCGATTCTTATCCGATGGAAGGTCACTCGGAGGGACTGGGCACTGCGGACGGTTCGGTATGGGGCAGTTATTTGCATGGCCTGTTTGACAATGACGAGCTGCGCAGGGCATGGCTGAACGGCATCCGGCTGAAGAAAGGGCTGGCCCCGATCGGGGAAACCTTCAACGCACGCAGCCGCAAGCTAGAGGAATTCGACCGGGTAGCGGGCATCGTGCGAAGCCATCTGGATATGGACAAAATCTATGCGATGAGCGGATTAAGGCAGCGGGTCATCCAGGAATAAATGGATTTTCAAACGGGAATATAAATAATAAAGTTGGAGTGGCACCATGCCGACGGCATGGTGTTATTTTGCGTCGATTTTCAATTTTTTGCTCCCCAAATGAACATTACCCTTGATTAAATATAGGATAGGGGGGTATACTAACTACAAGCAAAGAAGCATTCATGCAAGTGTACACCTACAGGATTGGAGTGATCGCGGATGAGTAAGAAAATGGCTTTTCTGACATTAACAACCCTGCTGGCTTTCGGTTTCTTCACGGGATGTGATGATCCGAAAGGGGGAGACTCAAGTTCCGGAAACCAACGATCCCCGCAGGATAAGGCCGGCCGTGAGGCGCAGCTTGACGGGCAAGGCGAGCATGGAGCGCATGAAGCCGAAGAAGCTTCAGCACATGGCATACAAGATGTGCAAGAGCCGCACGAGGCGCGAGGAAGTCATAGAACATCAGAGGCTCATGGAACGCATACGGCAAACGCATCACATGGAGCACATGCAGGACATGGAGCACATGCAGAGCATGGGGCAGGACATGGAGCACATGCAGAGCATGGGGCAGGGCATGGAGTTTCGTCGGACGACTACAAGGCGGCCTTCCAATTCAACGGGGCGCTGAACGCAGGCAGCGACACGGAGCTGACCATCAAGATTACCAACAAGGATGGGCAGCCGGTGCAGCAATTCGATGTTAATCATGAGAAGCTGATGCATCTGATCATCGTCAACCACGATCTGTCGTACTTTGAGCACATTCATCCCGATTATCTGGAGAACGGCGTCTTTACCGTGAACACAACATTTCCGGCAGGCGGGAAGTATAAGCTGTTCGCGGATTTCGTTCCCCAGGGCGCTCATGGGGCAACACTTAGCGAGTGGGTAACGGTCGCAGGAGAGGAACAGGCGCATGCACCGATCAAGCCGACAAACCTCGTGCAGCAAGTGGACGGCAAGCGGGTCGAGCTATCGCTCAGCAACACGCTTTCGAATGAAGAGGCTGTGCTCGCCTTCGAATTTCAGGATGCGGAAACCAAGCAAGGCATCGATAATTTGGAGCCGTACCTGGGCGCAATCGGCCATGTCGTTATTTTGTCGGCCGATGCGGAGGAATACATTCACGTGCATCCGGTGGATGAAGACGGAACCGGACCCAAGGCGGAGTTCGCTACAATCTTTCCGAATAGCGGCATCTACAAAATCTGGGGACAATTTCAGCATAAGAACGAGGTCTTTACGACTGCGTTTGTGGTAGAAATCCAATAAATCAAGGAGTGATCGATATGTCCGAAGCGGTAAAAATATATACGATACCAACGTGCAGCGACTGCAATTTTGCCAAACGTTATTTGAAGGAACGGAACGTCCCGTATACGGAATACAACTGTGAAGAAAATCCGGCTTACGCCGAAGAAGTACGGGAGCTGACCGGAAAATCAATCGTACCGACGATCGTGATCAACGGCCGGGTGTTTATCGGCTTTGCCGACAACCTGGACGAGATTCGAAAGCTGATTCCATAAAAAAACTGTTTCACCCATGGCTGGTGGGGGAAGAAGCGCAGGCGATCCTACAAGGATTGCCGCGCTTTTTTTCGTTGCGCCGGAGCAGATGGAGCGGTCGCTTTCGTGCTTACCGCCGGGAAAATTTTTCGAAGTTTAATCCAAATTCACAGGTGTCAAAAATCAGTAGGGGTGTTATTATATGGTTTGTGTCTTTCTTAGGAAAACGGCGATTGATCATGGATCGAGAGGAATCATGAAACGATCGGAGATATGTCACGTATCAATATTCACCAAGCTTTGAAGGAGGGAGATTATGTTGGATAACGGCATGAATGTCATTCTGTTCGAGAAGAAGCCGGACGGAGAGCTCCGGCAGATTGAGGAGCGGACATGGACGATGAACATGGTGACGGCGCTCGAACACGTGAATTATATCGTAGCGGGCGGCCAGGAATATGAGACGATTGAAGGCAGGCTGAATGTAGATTCCGGAAAATTGGAGCTGCTGCTCGTTCCGATGCGGAATGTGTGAATCTTTGTCCGAAAGGAGCAATCATGTTGAGTAATGAAAAAGACAAACAGGAATCGCCGGCATCCAAATGGCTGACGCCGGAAGGCAAGCCGATTCGCGTCCTGTCGAGCTCGCTCGGCATCGCGCTGCTCGCCAATGCGTTTCTGGTATCCGGAGCCACCGCAGCCGGCAACCCGAACGAACTGGCCTCGGAAGCCGTATCTTCGGCTGATGAGCCGAAGCTGGTCTCATGGTCGACCGAGGAAGTGAAGAAATATTTCGATAAGCATACCGACTGGAACATCCCGTTCCCGGAAGAGGAGGATTTCCAGAAAGCCGAGGAAGGCTCGACGGGGTCGGGCTCCGGCGGCACGACGGTCATCAATAACTACAGCGGATACAATGCCGGCTTCGGCTGGGACGATCTGCTGCTCTACCATATGCTGTTTAACAACGGGTCCTATTACTCATCCAGAGGCTGGTACGATAATCACCGAGGCTATTATGCCAACACCGGCAAGCCATACAAGCCACGCACGTACACAAGCGGCGCCTTTCAGAACAAGCCGGTGGTCAACTCCAACGTACGTCCTAAGACCTCGACCTCGTCTTCCGGGACGATCGTTCGGCGCTCGACCTCTTCCAAATCCGGAGGAATCGGAGGCAAGTCCAGCGGCTTCAGCTCGTCGTCCAGCTCGAAATCCAGCTCAAGATCGGGCGGGTTCGGCGGATGACCGATTCGGGCGTGTTTGAAGTCGCAGGACAGCCGGCCCATAACCGGAGCGAGCGAGTGAAGCAGCTTGCCGAGCTCGGGTTCACGTGGGCCGATCTGGAAGAGGAGCCGTACTGGATCGACCAGATCGTGACGATGAACGAAGACGTTTACAATGAGCTCGAGGCTGCGGCCTCCATGCTGTGGCG
This sequence comes from Paenibacillus sp. FSL M8-0142, assembly GCF_038597315.1. Classification (NCBI taxonomy): domain Bacteria; kingdom Bacillati; phylum Bacillota; class Bacilli; order Caryophanales; family Paenibacillaceae; genus Paenibacillus; species Paenibacillus sp. FSL M8-0142. Next base: position 4,325,540 of record NZ_CP152008.1, on the reverse strand, counting down.
GATCGTGGACAAGACCGTTCGCTATATTCACGGCAATCATCATATTTACCATCTGATCGGCATCCCGGAAATTCTATGGGAAATGCTCGATCGATGCCCCATACCGGAAGAAGGGCTGATCAGCCGCTATGCCCGATTCGATTTTGCGGTTTCGCATGACGGTGCGATCAAGCTGCTCGAGCTGAATGCCGACACGCCTACCGGTTATGTGGAGGCCTCCATTGCCACCCCTTGGCTATGCCGTCAAGCAGGCATCCGATCCGTGAATGACCGGATGGCTGGACTGGTTGCAGAGGCTTGGGGCGTGGAGCGGCCGGATACGGCAGCCTGCATCGGCTATGGCGAGCACCTGGAGGATTCCGGTACGATTGAGGCTTTGGTCCGGCACAGCGGATTGGACGTCCGATTGGTGGATTGCCTGGATCTGTGGGTGGACGAAGGCGTTTTGAGGGACGGCGACAACCGGGAAATCCGCAGGATGTTTGCATTGTATCCAAAGGAGTGGATGTCCGTCGATGAGGGCGGTGACGCACTGGCCTACGCGATTGAGACCGGAAACCTTGCGCTGTTTAATCCGCCGCACAGCATTCTGATGCAGTCCAAAGGTCTGATGGCCGCGATCTGGGGCATGTTCGAGCTGGGACTGCTGTTCGGTCCGGAGGAACGGGAGGCCATTGAGAAATACATGCTCCCGACCTATAACAAACCGGTATTCTCCGGCAATTTCGTCTCCAAGTCGATGTTCGGCAGGGAAGGCGGCTCGGTAAAGCTGTACGATAACTCGGGGGAGCTGGAGGTAGAGGATCAGGACGGTTACGACACCAGTGTAATGTTCCCGACGGTCTATCAGCAGCGAGCCGAGCTGGCCCGAATCCGCACAGCGGAGGGCGAGTTTCATCTATTAACAGGCTTGTTCATCCTGAATGGCACGCCTTGCGGGCTGCTGGGACGGGCGGGCGGTCTGATTACGGGAAATACGAGCCATTTTATCGCAATAGGAGTGAAGTAAATGGAATGGAATGAAGGAAAGGAGCACCAAGCTGCGCCTCGCAGGAAACGCAGATTCTCGCTTGCCGCATACGGATGGCTGGCGGCAAGCCTGATGCTTTTATTCGTGCTGAGCGCGTGCTCCAGCAGCCAGACGGTGTTTCATACCGGGAGCTCGGGGGAGGAATCCATTTCTACGGCAAGAGTGCCTTGGGATTACCGGATTGTCGAGGGCACCGTGGGTGATCTGATCGGCGGGGATATGACCGTGCTGCCGGATAATGAGCTGCTGCCCAACGACGGCAACTATGCGACCGGGGACAAGATCTGGACGCTGCAGTTTATGGACGCCGAGCTGACGACCGACGAGAACCAGCGGAATAATATCCGCTTATCCTCTTGGCAGACGATCAAATCCTACAAGGATGAGAAATCGGCCCAGGCAGATCTGACCAACCTCAAAGTCATCGTCAAAACGGATGTGGAGCTGGTAGGCGTGTACGCAACGACGCATAAAAACGAAACAAGACGCTTTGCCGTAATCGAGCTGCCGACGGGGAACCGGATCAAGCAGCCGATCGACGAGAAGCGTTATACAGCAATGGAAAAAGAGAAGACGGTTGATGTTGTATTGGAGGAAGTACATGACTTCGCCGATTACGACTTGGCCTATGCAAAATTTCGGGGGTGGGCGGAGTGACGGTTGTTATCAATATCGCAGTTAGCGTGGTGTGCATGATTTTGCTTCAATTGCTGGGGATGCTAGTATTCAGCTGGATGACCCGGTTTAACGACATGGAAGAGCTGAAGAAGGGGAACGCGGCCGTAGGGCTGGCCTTCGGCGGCAAGTTTATGGGAACGGCGATCATCTTGGGCGTCTCCGCCTATACGAATTCATCGATCTGGCACATGATGCTGTGGTTTGCCGTCGGGTATGTGTGCCTGATCGTCGTCTATTGGGTGTTTGAGCTCGTAACGCCGGGCCTGAATATTTCCGAGCATTTGCAGAAGGGGAATATGGCCATCGGCATTTTGCTTGCGATGGTGTTTATCGGCACGGCTTTTGCTGTAAGCAGCCTGATCATCTAAAGCTTCGTGCAGCAAATGCGGGAGAGGAGCAGTAGTGGGTGCATTTTATCCTAAAATGGTCTTTAAAAATGATGCGTCTGCGCAAAACCACCATCACCTGCATCGTGGTGCTGTTTGTCGCATTGAGCGCAACCGCCGCCTATTTGCTGGAGCCGGATACCTATAAAACGTGGTTCAACGCGCTGTACTGGGTGCTGACCACGATGGCAACGGTAGGTTATGGCGATTATTATGCCGTCACCGTACCGGGTAAGGTGCTGACGATATTTTTGTATATTTTCGGCATCGGGATCCTCAGCCTGGTGATCGGGAAGATCGTAGAAGCTTTCGGCAGCGTGCAGCGACAGAGAGGAGCGGGCAGATTGAATTATCGCGGCAAAGATCATGTCATCATTATCAATTGGAGCAAAAAGGCACAGTCCGCCATCGATGAAATATTGTCCTATGATTCGGCACCGGGCATCGTCGTTATCGACGAATCCGGACGTCATCCGGTTGAGCATCTCGAGCAGGTGCATTTTGTTAGCGGGGACCCGGCTGCAGATGATACGTTATCCAGAGCCAATATCCATGAGGCGAAAGCGGCGATCATCTTTGCCGATTCGCGGATTGACGAGGCTTCGCTGATCGATGGGAAGTCGCTTCTCATCGCCTCGAGCATCGAGCGGCTTGCGCCCAAAGTGCATACGACGGTTGAGATCGTGCAGGAGCAGAATGTTCAGAATTTTCGTCATATTGATGTGAATGAATTTGTGCTGTCGCACGATGCCGTTTCCCGGTTAGCGGTCCGCGCCGCGCTGCAGGAAGGCAACTCGGATGTACTGATGCAGCTGCTGAGCCGCTCGTTTGGCGATGACATTTACGAGATTCCGGTGAGCAGCGTCTGGAAGACCTATGGCGATGCTTTCCAGGATTTGCTCCGTCAAGGCGCAACGCTGATCGCCGACCGGAGCGATCTGGGAATCAACCGCAAGCTGGGACAGCCGATTCCCGGGGATGCACGGCTCTATATCGTTTCGGATGAGGCGACATATCGGAGAATCGCAGATAAAGAATAAAGGTAAAGGCTCGTAAGCCCTCGCGCTCAAGATGACAATCTTGCCGGCGGGGGCTTTTTTTAGGTCCATTTTCGGGATGAAAAGGACGTCATTGGCCCGAAAGGTCCATGAGCAGATGCTCACTGCTTCTCTCCTGCTTCATAGGAAATCGCTTAAGCTTTATAGGAGAGAGGGCCTCTGCTTCATAGGCCGCCGCCCCGATCCCGACCGTACGGCCCATCCTCCGGCAAGCGTTGCCCCGCTGGTCGTCATGAAGGCCGGAAGCGGCTGGTCGTTTCTGCTGACCTCGGTGCTGGCCGGAGCAATCATCATTGTGCCGGTTGCCCTTCTGGCCAATCATGCGGTAAAGCAGCGGAGATATCCAGCTTTTTGAGGGTACATCCTTTTTTTGCTTTGTTAAATTAATGGATGCACAGGCAATATATATCTTTATATTGGAGGATCAGTTCCATGGACATGCGGCGACCGGGAATGGATCCTTTCTTTGTTGCGGCGGCGATAATTAAGAATTTGTAACTAATACATATACCATAAAAAGCGGATTTCGAAACAGCATCCCGGAAAATTAGGATAGGATTACCACTTGAACCTGAGTTGTAAAACTATAGAATAAAAACCAACCCGGTACGGGACTCTATTCTTATTTTGTAGATATGGATAATATTTACAAACCTTGATGGAATGCGGTTCTCAGCCGTTTTTTTATAAGACTAAGGTATCAATTTTGTAATAACTATGGATAAAGATGTAAAAACGACCGGAACTTTAGCAATTTTTCTGCGTTTATATTAACGATTCACGAAAATTTTCAGAAAACCTTCGTGATTACGCTGAACTCATCTCATGTACTGCTGTATAGGGATTCTTCGGGTTAAACAGCGTCCAATTTTTTAGACACGCAGCGAGCTAACATTCGGATGCAATCTTGTCAAACAGCACGGCTGAGAGAAGAGCAAAGCATGCTTCGGGGAGAACCACGAATGATTGAAGGTTTTACTTCTTTATGACTACTATTCCAATAGGAAAAGTTAGTAAAGAAGAAATATGGTATCGGGCGTGTATCGGCCGTAGAATGACGAGTAGCAGCTCCGTCTTCACGAACAAGCCGGTACGCAATCATTATGGATTGAAAGGGCAGGTGAACGAAGAAGACGATGAGCAGACGAAAATGGTGGGTTGCCGCAGCACTGTGCACTATAGTGCTTCTGAGCGGTGCCGCTGTAATACTCGGAAACTTCCGTCCGGTCATAACGACGTATGCGGGAGCGGACGGTGTGAAGATGAAATTCAAAACGGAAGGCACTTCTTTCCTTGTGTACGGGGAAGATGAGAGCTGGCGTGAGATATTCGCCAAGGGCGTCAATCTCGGCGCGACCGTTCCGGGACATTTTCCGGGTGCGTTGCCGGCAACCGAAGAAGACTACTTACGTTGGTTCAAACAGATTGATGATATGGGAGCAAACGTCATTAGGGTCTACACCGTACACAATCCGGTCTTCTACTCGGCCCTGGTGAAGTACAACCGGGACAAGGGTGAGGATCCCCTCTATTTCATGCAGGGGATATGGTCTCCGGAAGAGCAGCTGATCGAGCGTCGGGATGCATACGACGAAGAGATTGTGCAGACGTTTAAAGCCGAGATTTCCAAGGCGGTTGCGGCTGTATACGGCGATATTACCGTAGAGCCGAAGCATGGACAGTCAAGCGGCGAGTATAAGACGAATGCGGGCAAATATTTGATGGCCTGGCATTTGGGAACCGAATGGGATCCGTCCATGGTCGACAACACGAACAGGGTACATAAGGATGCTCCAAGATACGACGGGGCATTCTTCTCCGGCACAAAGGATGCGAGTCCCTTCGAGAACTGGCTGGCCTCATTGCTGGATTATACGGCTCAGCAAGAGCAAAAGTACGGCTGGCAGCATCCGATGACCTTTACGAATTGGGTCACGACCGATGTGCTGGAACATCCGGGTGAGCCGCTGTTTGAAGAGGATCTGGTGTCCGTCGATGCCCGGCATATTGAACCGGTTAACTGGAGTGCCGGATACTTTGCGGCCTATCACGTGTATCCTTACTATCCGGATTTCTTCCGTACCGACAAAACCTTGCAGACGATTCCGGACGGGAATGGAGGTTATAACACCTACAAAGCCTACCTCCGCAAGCTGAAAGCGGAATATGACGATATGCCGATCATGGTTACCGAGTACGGCGTGCCATCATCGATCGGCGTCTCGCACCACGGCCCCGGCGGTCGGGATCAAGGGGGGCATGATGAAGCCGAGCAGGGCGAAATTAATGCCTCACTGACCCAGGAGATATTCGATGAAGGCTATTCCGGGGCGATATTGTTCATGTGGCAGGACGAATGGTTTAAGAAAACATGGAATACGATGCCTTTTGAAATACCGGCAGACCGGCGGGCATTCTGGTTGAATGTGCTGACGAACGAGAAGATGTTCGGCGTTCTCGCCATGCAGCCGGGAAAAGAAGGGCAGATTTCCATTGACGGCGATTTGGCCGATTGGGATAAGCTTCCTGAGGGAGAGGTCAAACAGTGGGAAGGGACGGCCCCGGGCGTTAAGGGAATGAAGCTTACGCATGATGAAGCATACCTGTATATCGGGATGGAGCTTGAGGAAGCCTTCGATCCGGAAGATTCCAAGCTGTTCATCGGAGCGGATACGATTCCCGGCGGGGATATTCCCAAGAAGGAGCTTGCTGGAAGATCGCTTACAGGGGGCGAACTGGAGACGCTCATCCAGCTTGGTCAGGATGACGAATCCCAGGTAAGCATCGCGCCGTCCTATGATTTCCACAGCCGTTTGTACGGCAAGGACGGATATTGGATGCTGCCGGAGAAACCGAAAGCCGGGAGCAAGGATGATCCGATCGTCCCAGGCGGCACGTTCCATGCCTGGAAGCTGGCGATCAGTCTGATGATGAACCCGCCGGACACACGGTTTGCACACCCGTTCATTGACGAGACGGTGGGCATGCTCAAGCGGGGCAGCAGTGATCCGGAGTCCCCGGATTTCAACTCTCTGACTGCTTGGCAGTCCAAGGACCGATTCGTGGAGATGCGCATTCCTTGGATGCTGCTGGGCTTCGGAGACCCTAGCTCTCTTCAGGTGGTCGATTACAGTCCGCTCAAAAATAAACGGGAGTTTTCGACCGTGACAACCGAAGGAATAAAACTTGCTCCATGGATCGCGAAGCGGTCGGAGCTTGACGGGTCGGCAGACCCTGCGGCGGACACCCGGGAGATCGATCTCGGGAAGATTCAGCCGTACACCTGGGAGCTGTGGGAAACGCCTGTGTACAGTGAGCGCTTGAAGCAAAGCTATTACGATATGCAGGAAATATTCACTCGTCTGCCTTAAGTTCTCGAGGGCGGCCAGATGCTAAATACAAAGAGGAGGCACTCGATTATGTTTTCAAATTTAGCCTTGGCCTACGGATTTATCTATGTTTGCCTTGGCCTGATTGCAGCCGGAATCATTGTGCTGTTCTACATGAAGATCAAGCATAATGCCGAGCAGCGGGAAATGGAGCATTATGCTGCCAAGCATCACGATTACTTTGTTTATGTTCAGGCCCATCTGCATGATGATATCAAGCTTGAGCTGCCGCCAGGGAAGCTGACCCGTGCCGAGCGCAGGGTCATCCAGGCGAAATTCATCGAATGGATCGAGCAGTTCAAGGGAGAAGCGAGGGAGAAGCTCCTTCACCTGTGCAGGGAAGCGGGCTTCGTGGAAGAGGATCTGCGGGCGTTGTCCAGCCCGCGCAAAGGACGCCGCATTGAAGCGGCGTACCGGCTCGGGGGCATGCGTGCCGAAGAGGCGGTACCGCAGCTTCAGCAGCTGATGAACCGGTCCCGTTACGGACCGCAGACCATCATCTTGGCCAGAGCGATTGCCAAGAGCGCGAATGAGCAGCGGCAAATCCGTGAAATGCTGTCGCGGTTGCTGTCGTACGGCAAGGCCATTCATCATATGGCCGCCGACATTTTGCTTGAGACTCGGCTGGACGCTCCAAGCTTGATGCGCAAGCTGCTGGATGATCAGGACCCGGGACTCGTCAAGGTGGCGCTCGTTGCGATGTGGGGACAGGCTGTTCCGGCAGCCGTTCCTACATTGAACCGGCTGGTCGGCTCTGAGGAGAAGGATGTGCGGGCCGAGGCGGTAAAGCTGTATCTGGGCTCCAATCCGGCGCTTAAAGACGATACGATCGCTGCGCTCATGCGCGATCATGCCTGGGAGGTCCGGGCAGCGGCAGCCAAAGCGCTCGGAAGGCTTCATGCGGCCGGAAGCATTCCGCTACTGGCTGAGGCGCTGAAGGACGAGAACTGGCATGTCCGCAACAATAGTGCGGAAAGCTTGGCGATGCTGGGCGAGCAGGGCTTCGAAACGCTGTGCCAGGCCGCTCTTACGGGCACAGGTCCTGCGAGAGAGACGGCGCTGTACCGGATTGAACGGATCATGGCGAAGGAAGGCGACCATGAAGAGGTCGAGCAAATGGTGGCATTCAATAAGAAAAAGCTTGTTTATGACCGTTACTTCGGCATTCAACCAAGTAAACGGATCGGAACAGTTGCAGGAGTAGGAGGGGATTACACTGCTTAGGGATATCCTGCTCACTTACGGCACGGTGGCGATTTACTACGTCATGGCCGTCAGCGCGCTATATTTTGTAATAATTATGCTTTCTTTCAGAAACATCTGGGATATTTACAGACGGGCGTCCTATTCCAAATATAATACGCTCTCGGGGTCGGAGCTCGTCCCGTCGGTCTCGCTGCTGGTTCCTGCATATAACGAGGAGTTGACCATCACGGAGAACGTCCGATGTCTCATGACGCTCAATTATCCGACCTATGAGGTAATCGTGATCAACGACGGCTCCTCGGACCGGACGCTCGATGTGCTGATTAAGGAATACGAGCTGACGCTGCTGCCTAATCCGGAAGTTCGCGGAAGGCTCGAGACCAAACCAGTGCGAGGGGTCTATTACAACCCGCAGTATCCGCATCTGTACGTCATCGACAAGGAGAACGGCGGCAAGGCCGATTCCTTGAATGCGGGCATTAATCTTTCGCGTTACCCGCTCATTTCCTCGATTGATGCGGATTCCCTGCTGGAGAAGGATGCATTGATCCGAATGGCTCGGATGTACATGGAGAATCCGGAGGAGACGGTGGCCATCGGCGGCGACGTTCGGATCGCGAACGGCTGCGTGATCGAGAACGGAGCGGTCAAGAACGTATCCCTGCCGCGCAAAATGTGGCCGATGTTCCAATCGATCGAATATATGAAAGCCTTCCTGGGCGGACGGATCGGTTGGAGTCAGATCAATGGCCTGATTATCGTCTCCGGCGCCTTCGGCATGTTCCGCAAAGACTACGTAATCGCTGTAGGCGGCTACCGGGGCGGCTATCCCGGCGAGGATATGAACATCATCATCAAGCTGCACCGCTATATGCTTGAGAATAAAATCCGATACCGCGTCGCTTTTTGTCCGGAAGCGGTGTGCTGGACGCAGGCGCCGGACACGTACAACATTCTGTCCAACCAGCGCAAGCGCTGGGGACGCGGTAACCTGAAGAACATGATTGAGAACCGCGATATGGTATTCAATCCGAAGTACAAAGTCATGGGGCTCCTGACGATGCCCTACAACGTTATTTTTGAAGCGTTAAACCCTTACTTCAGAATTACGGGCCTTCTGGCTCTGCTTGGATATGTCATGCTGGATATGACTAATTGGCACGTGCTGCTGGTATTCGGATTGGTGAATTTCCTGAGTGGTTATCTGCTCAGCATCGGCGCACTCCTGCTTGAGGAAATCGCCTTCCGCCGCTACACGAAGCTGTCCGACCTGGTGAAAATGCTTCTGTTCTCGGCGCTGAAATTCGTCGGTTATCATCAACTGGGTGTGCTGTGGAGAGTACAGGGCCATATCCAATACCTGCAAAACAACAATTCATGGGGGACCATGACGCGGCAGAGCTGGAAAGATAAGAAGGAAGCGGCATGACATCAGGCCCAAAGTTCACAGTCAAAAAATAAAGAGAGGTGGGACTAGCAGTTATGTCTCAATCCGTAACATTGCAACGTGGACAGGCGGTTGATTTTTACGGCCGTCTGGAGGAGGAAGTGAGAGAACACCAAAGCGGCGCAGCCTTGCTGTTTCTGTACTGCGAAGGCCAGCCCGGAACGGAGTCCTGCGTTCAGCAATTCGTGGATCAGCTGCCGGGCGTGGAAACGGAGGTGCTTCGGGACGAGAGCACGGGCGTGCTTGCCGTCGTTATGCCGGGATTCACGCTCGATGCGGCCCACTATCAGGCGCTGCTGCTGAAGCAGCACTTGCAAAGCCGGCTTCAGCAGGCGGATCCGCGGATTACGCTGGCGGCCATACAGGAGGCGCCGTCGATGCAGACGATGAAGCAGATGGCTGAGACCGCGCGTCTCAGCATATCCTCCGACATTCATATATTCACGGAAGAGGATACAGGCGGCGCTCAAAGCCGCATCCTGATCGTGGATCAGGACAAAGCGGTTAGGGAATTTCTCCAAATTCGGCTTACGATGCAGGGTTATGAAACGCTGGAGGCCGTGGACGGTCTGGAAGCGTTGGAGCTCATCCCGAAATGGGAGCCGGATCTGGTGCTGACCGAGCTGAACCTGTATGGGATTGACGGCCTTCCGTTCATTCATCATATCCAGCAGCTTGATATGAAACATCCGCCAAAAATCGTTGTGCTGACGGAGAAGCGCGTCGAGCAAACGATTAGTCAATGCTTCCAGAGCGGGGTGGATGATTATGTGACGAAGCCATTCTCGCCGGTGGAGCTGGATGCCCGCATCCGGCGCTGCCTTCACTAAAGCGGGTGGACTTCAACGGTTCACTCACCGCAGGCGAAATGTTCATGGGAGCGGGAAATCGAGCTTTTTAGGCTGCAAGCTGCATCATTGCCGTGCCTCCCATAAGAAAGAGAGACCTACTGTATTTTTTTGAGATCCTTCTAAATGAAGGATTTCAGGCAGACCGAACAGACTATACATCCGATGGAGGTTGAATGCTTGTGAACGAAGAATACGAAACTTTATTGAACGCCATTGAGAATAAAAAGGCGGTATTAGGTGTTGTGGGACTGGGCTATGTGGGACTGCCGCTGGCTGTAGAAATGGTCAAGCAGGGTTTCACGGTTGTCGGGATCGATCTTGATCCGAACAAGATTGACCGGATTTACCGCGGCGATTCGTATATTACCGACATTTCGTCAGAGGAGCTAGCCGCATGCATGGAGACCGGACGCTTCAAGCCGACGACCGACTACAGCATGATCGCGGTGATCGACGCAGTCAGCATCTGCGTACCGACTCCGCTCAGCGAAAACCAGGACCCGGATACGTCTTATATTACGATGGTGGTCGATCAAATCAAGCGATTCATGAAACCTAATCTGCTCATTACGCTGGAGAGCACAACCTATCCGGGAACGACGGAGGAGCTGATCCAGCATGAGATCGAGAAGCTCGGGTTCAAGGTCGGCAAGGACTTTTACCTGTGCTTCTCGCCGGAGCGGGTGGATCCCTCCAACAGCAAGTTCAATACGCGGAATACCCCGAAGGTGATCGGCGGCACGACCGAAGCTTGCCTTGAGCTGGGCGTTGCGCTTTACCGTCAGTATGTCGAGACGGTGGTTCCGGTCAGCAACCCGAAAGTAGCCGAAATGTCGAAGCTGCTGGAGAATACGTTCCGCAGCGTGAACATTGCCTTCGTGAATGAGATGGCGATGATGTGCGACCGGATGGGGATCGATGTCTGGGAAGTCATCAATGCCGCCGCTACGAAGCCGTTCGGATTCATGCCGTTCTACCCGGGACCGGGCATCGGCGGACACTGCATTCCGCTAGATCCGATGTATCTGTCCTGGAAGGCGAAGGGCTTCCGCTTCTACAGCAAATTCATCGAGCTGGCCCAATCGACCAACGACAATATGCCTTACTACGTCATCAACAAGACGGCAACGATACTGAACGAATATGCGAAATCGGTCAAGCGCTCCAACATTTTGCTGCTGGGCATGGCCTATAAACCGGATATCAGCGACCTGCGGGAGTCACCGGGGCTTGAGGTATATGAGCTGTTCAAGGAAAACGGGGCCAAGGTGGAGTACTACGATCCGTACGCCAGCAGCTTTGTCGACAAGAACGGGGTGACGGTCCGCAGCGTGGAATACGATCTGGCCAGATTCCGCAGCTACGATTGCATCGTGCTGATCACGAATCACAGTAAGCTGGACTACGGCACCATTGCATCCCTTGGTGTTCCGATTCTGGATACGCGAAATGCGTTTAAGGATTACGCGCGTCCGCATATCTATAAAATCGGCCATTCCGTCCAGCATGTGACCGAGCCGGACGAAGCGGTTCTGATCTAAAGACATCGAAAGGAGAGGAATGAGGTTGAACCACGCAAAAGCAAAGTACGGCATCCTTGCGGTCCTCATCGGTCTTTTGCTGCTGATCCTCTTTCTTCCCCATTCCGAGAAGGTGAATCAGAACAAGGCGACCTGGCTGTGGGATGCAAGTCTGATTCGGAACGAGACGGAGGAAATTGTCGCGTTCAGCGTGAATCACGGAATAACGACGATCTTCCTGCAGATCCAGCAGGATGTGCAGGAGGAGGAGTATCGCCGCTTTATATCGGCGGCATCGCGTCAGGGCATCCAGGTTCACGCGCTGGACGGCCACCCGGAGTGGGCTTACGAAAACGGCCGCGAAGAAGGGCTTAAGCTGTTGTCTTGGCTTGAGGCCTACAACCAAGCAGCCTCGCCGGAGGAGCGGTTTCAGGGTGTGCAGCTGGATGTGGAGCCTTACGTGCTGAAGCGTTGGGATCGCGAGCAGGCGCAGGTGGTGAAGGAGTGGAGCGCCAACCTGGAAGCCTGGGTGCAGGAGGCCGAGCGCATCGCCCTTCCCCTTAGCGCGGCGGTTCCTTTCTGGCTGGATTCCGTACCGGGGCCGGAAGGCAATCAAGCGGGCTCTTTCAGCCGCTGGATGATCGAGCGTACGGATTCGATCGCAATCATGGCTTACCGTGACAGCGGCGAGCAGATGTACGAGCTGTCCAAGGAGGAGCTGGAGCAGGCGGATGAGCTTGGCAAATCGGTTTGGATCGGGATGGAGCTTGCCAATACGGATGAAGGAGAGCATCTCACCTTCTATGCCAAGAGCCGGGGAGAAATGGAGGACGAAGCGAAACGGGCCGCCTCGCTCGGAAGCGAGCATCCGTCATTTGCCGGCATCGCGGTCCATCATTATCAGGCTTGGGTGCACAAGAACATGGCGATGGCTGAGGATGAGCAGTAGAGAGGCAACTATCCGGACATTCATCCCTTGCTCCGATCCGTGAATAATAGGCTTTGATTCTCGACGATAAAAGATTTGCATCAATGAACCGGAAGCGGTATGTTAATGATTGAGACTTCGTGTTTCGCAAAAACACCTTCGACGTCTTCATAGACGGGCGAAGGTGTTTTTTTGTTTCTAATTTTTTTGTTTCTAATTTTTTTGTTTCTATATTATTTGTTCTCTATAACCAGCTGCGGATGCCGTCAAAATCGATGCGCTACGAAAAAAATCCTGGGGGATTTGAGTCGCTGCCAAAATTTTTCGGAAAAAATTTTTTTGAACGGATAAAGTGGGTGGAGACGCGGATTACGGGCCGATAGCGGCTTTCCTTCGACCTATGGCGTCCTTCTGCATATTCCGACTTATTCAGATTTTATTTAGAGTGCCTCTATATACTGATCAATGGCATGCGGCTGGATCGATCAACTATCGCTCGCAAAAGAACAGGTGAAGCGGGATTTTCATGTCGAGTTTCTTTGAAAATGAAAGTAATTGATGAAAAAAATGAGAAAAGCTGTCGCAATTAGAAAAAATAATCTATATTCTAATTAGGAAATTAGAAGGGAGACTAAGGTCCCGCAATGAATAGAAGGAGTATAAATATGAATGGAATATCTACAAAATCACGGGCCGTGTTACGCAGTATCCTGATCGTCGTCGTTCTGTCGCTGCTGCCTGCGTGCAGCCTCTTCGGAGGATCTGCTGCAACCAAGGAGGAGCCCGGCCCGGTGGAGCCTGCAGCCAAGGTCGAACGGTTCACCGGCGAGAAAAGCCGGGAGATCGATTTCGTGTATACGGCGCGAAAAGAGCTGTCCTTGACCTTTAACGGCATGGGGGACAAACAGACGATGCAGGCACTGCTGAACGAGCTCGACACATACAATATCAAGGCGACCTTTTTTCTTCCCGGGATGAGAGTCGCGGAGGAGCCTGATATCGCGAAGGAGATTTTGGCCAGAGGACATGAGATCGAGAACAATACGCTCAACGCGCTCGATATGAGCAAGCTCGATTATGACAGGGTGTATAAGGAGATTCATCTGGCGAATGATGTGATCCAGCGCGAAACGGGCGTTCAGCCGAAGTATATTCGCACCCGTTCCGGCGACTACCCTGAGGATGTCCCGCTGGCGGCCGCGCATCTGGGGATGAAGGCCGTCGTAAGCTACAACATTAATCCGAAGGATCGCAACATGCAAAGTGCTAAAGAGCTTGGCGAGTATATCGCAAGGTATATGTCCAGGGGCGGAATTATTTCGCTGAACACGGACATCAATCCGGAAGTGGTCGGTTCCGTGAAGTATATTGCCGAGGCTGCCGGCGACATCGGGTATTCGCTTGTAACACTGGACGAGCTGGTGAACAACGGCGGCGTGCGGAAGCCACTGGAGCAAATTTCGGGCTACGACGCGGCCAAGATCAATCCTGATTATAAAAATTCGAAGTACGAGCTGGTCTACAAAGCTGATACGAATCGCAAAGAGGTGGCGCTGACGTTTGACGACTTTGGCAGCGACAAAACGGTGACCAAGATTCTGGACATCCTGGAGGAGCATGATGTCAAGGCAACCTTCTTCCTCCGGGCCAAGGGCGTCGAGTCCAACCCGAACCTGGCCCGGGCCATGGTGGAGGGCGGACATGATGTAGCCAACCATTCCTACAGCCATCCTGTTGTAACTACCCTTACTCCAGAGGAACTGCAAGAGGATGTCGTCAAAGCTCACCAAGTCATCACGGAAGCCATTCAGGAGCAGCCTGTCATGCTGTTCCGGCCGCCGACGGGCGTCGTTGACGATATCCGCGCCAAGGCGCTGGCGGCAACCGGATACCCGGTCATCGCCATGTACGATGTCACGACGCTGGATTGGGACGTGAGCAACAGCGCGGACGACATCGTCCACGGAGTCATGACGAAAACGGAGCCGGGAAGCGTCATCCTGCTCCATATGCTCGATGACATCCATACGATCGAAGCACTGCCAAGGGTGCTCGAAGGGCTCAAGGAGAAGGGCTATACGTTCGTGAAGATGGCGGACATGATCCAGGAATAACAATTTGCAAAATGGGGATGGAGTATAATGGAAATTTATCAGAAGATTGCGGACCGTGTTGATAAATTGGCGGTGGTGGGGCTCGGATACGTCGGGCTGCCGCTGGCCGTGGCCTTTGCCAAGAAGGTCGACGTTATCGGCTTCGACCTGAATTCGGAGAAGGTCATGCAGTACCGAAACGGCATCGACGCGACCGGGGAACTGGAGCTTGAGCTGGCTGGATCCACGGCGGAGTTTACAGCCGATCCGGATAAACTGAAGGAGGCCCGCTGTTTCATCGTGGCGGTCCCGACACCGGTCAAGAGCGGGAACGTGCCCGATCTGAAATTCGTGCGCGATGCGAGCCGTTTGATCGGCCGCGTGCTGGCACCGGGATCGATCGTTGTGTATGAATCGACCGTCTATCCGGGGGTCACCGAGGACGTGTGCATCCCGATCCTGGAAGAGGAGTCGGGGCTTGCCTTCGGAACGGATTTCAAGGTCGGCTACTCTCCGGAGCGCATCAATCCGGGGGATCGGGTGCATCGGCTGGAGAATATCGTAAAGATCGTGTCGGGCAGCGACCCGGAAGCGCTGGAGACGGTAGCCCGGCTCTACGAGCTGATTATCGAGGCAGGCGTGCACCGGGCCGAGAGCATCAAAGTCGCTGAGGCGGCCAAGGTGATCGAGAATGCCCAGCGGGACATCAACATCGCCTTCATGAACGAGCTGTCGATGCTGTTCAACGAGATGGATATCGATACGAACGCCGTACTGCGGGCAGCCGGGACAAAGTGGAATTTCCTGCCGTTCCGGCCCGGGCTGGTCGGCGGACACTGTATCGGAATCGATCCGTACTACCTGACTTACAAAGCAGAGGATACCGGGTATCATTCAAAGATTATTTTGGCCGGAAGGCATATTAACGACGGCATGGGCAAATACATCGCGCAGCAGGTTATCAAGCTGGCCGTTCAGAAAGGGCTGGACATTAGCCACGCCAAGGTGGCTGTGCTGGGGCTTACCTTTAAAGAGGATTGCCGCGATATCCGCAACTCCAAGGTGATCGATATTATCCGGGAGCTGCAGGACTACGGCGTGCAGCCGCTGGTGGTCGACCCTTGCGCCGATGGCAAGCAGGCCTATAAGGAATACGGGATCGAGCTGACCGCCTTGGAAGAGCTGCAGGATATTCAGGTTGCGATCGTGGCGGTTGCGCACAGCGAGTTCAAGCAGCTTGGAATTACGGAGTACACCGGGATGTTCGGCTCCGGCCAAGCAAACATCATGATTGATGTAAAGGGCATTTATCCGAGAAGTTTATTCGAGAATAACGGCTTCCATTACTGGAGCCTGTGACGATGGATGGGAGAGCTCAATGTTGAAATTTAGAAAAAAAGACAAGAGGATCAAGGAGGTTCTGACGGAACCCCGAGCCGACCGCCGTACCCTGTCCTACGTGCCCGATCCTGAACAGATCCGGATAACCGCCGACCGAAGAGGCAAGCATGCGATGAAGAACGGGAACGAGGGAGCCGATCCGGATTACCTGTACCAGCTGCGAACCCTCAGCCTGCGCTATGTCGCCGAGTTCGATGTGCGGATTTTTCCTGGCGGACAGGGGCGAAAAGCAGCCATTCAAGGGACCTCTTCAGACATATCGGCCACAGGCATGCTGTTGAAGCTGCCTGCAGCTAATCCTGCCGTTAAAGTCGGGGACAAAGTGCGGGCGAAATTCCGAATTCCACCCGGCGCCATGCCCGAAGGGTTTGAATCGGGCGTCCATATCGACGCTACCGTCGTCCGTACCTTCGTAGACACGACTGGCGGGGGCCAAGTCCACATGCTGGCTATCGAATTCGATAAGCCGCTGACGGAATACATGAAGCGCAAGCGCTGGGGCTACTCCGTATACTCAGCCAGCGCGCTGCTGCTGGGAGCCGTGCTCTTCATCATGCTCATGCGGGCGGAGAGCATCATCTATTTCAAATATAATATGGTCCTGTATTTGTACAGCTTGATCGCCGCGCTGTTTCTTCTGACCCGGTATCTGTTCGGCGCGCTTTACCGGGATGTGCCGATCAATCCGGAATATACGCCGGGCGTGTCGATCATCATCCCATGCTTTAACGAGGCGGAATGGATCAAGCGTACGATCCTCAGCTGCATGAATCAGGATTATCCGGTCGATAAGCTGGAGGTCATTGTCGTTGACGACCGGTCGACGGACCAGTCTGTGGAGCAAATCGAGGAGATGATTCAGCTCATCCATAACGAAGCGGAGCGGTACTCGACCCGGGACAGGCTCACGTACACGGTTCTGCCTGAAAATGCCGGCAAGCGGGTCGCGCTGGTGAAGGGCGTGGAGATGGCCAAGCATGATCTGGTCGTGTTCGTCGATTCGGACAGTTTCCTTGACCCGTCGGCGATTCGCCATCTCGTGCAGCCGTTTCAGGATCCGAAGATGGGCGGCGTTGCCGGCCGGACCGACGTCGAGAACAAGTATACGAATGCCATTACCAAGCTGCAAACGGTTCGCTATTATATCGCGTTTCGGATCATGAAGGCAGCGGAGTCGTGGTTTGACAGCGTAACCTGCCTGTCCGGACCGCTGTCCTGTTACCGGAAAGAGCTGATCCTCCAGCATGCGGACGCGTGGCTTAACCAGAAGTTTCTGGGGCGTCCGGCTACGTTCGGGGATGACCGGAGCATGACGAACTTCATTTTGAAGACGCATCGTACGACCTATCAGGATTCGGCGATTTGCTCGACGATCGTGCCTTCCCGGACAAAGGTGTTCCTGAAGCAGCAAATGCGCTGGAAGCGCTCCTGGCTGCGGGAATCGCTGCGGGCCGGAGGATTCATTTGGCGCAAAGAGCCGTTTATGGCCCTGTTCTTTTATATCGGCTTGATCGTGCCGATCGCCGCGCCGGTCGTCGTTGTTTATAACCTGATGTATGTTCCGATCGTTCACGGGATTTTCCCGGGGACCTTCCTGATGGGACTCCTGATGATGGCCCTGCTCATGAGCCTTGCGCATCTGCTGCTCCGGAAGAGCAGGCTGTGGGTGTTCGGCTTCGTGTTCTGCTTGTTCTATGAGTTCGTGCTGTTATGGCAAATGCCGGTCGCCTGGTTCACGTTCTGGAAATCGACCTGGGGCACGCGGGAAACGCCGCAGGACGTCGAGGCGAAGCTGAAGAAGGAAGCGCGCAGGCGCAAAGGCAAAAAATTCGGGCTGCCGCAGTAAAGGCAGCTGCCGATGTTGAAATGAGGATGGCGCAAAAATGAGTAAGAAGCGTAACCCTGCCCTCAACGTTAAGAGGAAAAATCGCAGGAAAGTCATAAAGGTCATCGGCCAAATCATACTCCTGGCGGTGGCGGCCGTCGTTTTGGTCAACGCGGTCTTCGACCTTCAAACCTACCAGGAGCCGGATAAGTCAAAATGGCGCCAGGACAAAGGCTTCATCGCCTTGTCCTACTTCGGAGTCGGCCGCAGCGGAACGTCCAAGCTGGTGTCGCAAGACCAGCTGGACGCCCAGCTCAAGGCGCTGCACGATCAAGGCTACGAGACGATCTCGCAGCAAGACGTGATCGATTATTACGAGAAAGGCGCGCCGCTGCCGGATAAAGCACTGTTCCTGTCGTTTGAAGACGGACGGAACGATTCCGCGTTGTTCGCGCAGCCGATTTTGGAGAAATACAATTTCAAAGCAACCTTCTTGTCTTATGCGGACAAAATGGGCAACAGCGAACGAAAATTCCTGCAGCCGAAGGACATGCTGAAAATGACCCGGACCGGCTATTGGGAGCTTGGGACGAACGGTTACCGCCTGAGCTATATTAATATTTTCGATGAGGACGGCCGCTACATGGGCGTCAAGGACGAAAAGGCTTTGACCGACAAATCGAACGTTGAGTATTACAACCATTATTTGATGGATTTTATCCGCGACGAGAATATGATTCCGCTCGAGAACCGCTCGGAGATGGAAGCGCGGATCGGCGCCGATTATGCGGCGATGCGCGACGTGTACAGCAGCAAGCTCGGTTACGTGCCGGGCGTCTATATGATCATGCATGCGAATGCCCTTGGAGAAGGGATGAATGCGCTGGTGGACAAGGCGAATACAGAGCAGATCCGGCAAACGTTCACCATGAATTTCAGGCGCGAGGGGACGGCTATGAACGACAAGCAGGGCGATCTGTACAACTTGACGCGTGTCCAGCCGGCGCCTTACTGGTCCACCAACCATCTGATCATGAAGCTGAGCAAGGATTCGGGGCAGGATATGACGTTCGTGACAGGCGACGAAAAAGAGGCAGCCCGCTGGGCATTGGAGAGCGGAGCGGCCGAATTTGACGGCAGCCGCATCACCGTAACCTCTCCTCCATCCGCGGAGGGACGCATTCGGCTTAGCCAGGATCCCGGCGCTGATACGACCGTAACGGCCAACCTGCTCGGCAACGTGGTCGGGCGGCAATCGATCTATGTTCGTTTGGACGAGCAGGAAGATTCGTTCCTGCGGCTTGTTCTGGAAAATAATGTGCTTCGGGTAGAACAAAAAGCACCCGGCCAAGAGCCGGAAGAGCTGTTCGAGCAGACGCTGCCAGACGTGAAATGGGGCGAAGAGGACTTAAGGTTCGATAAAGCATCCGTATACACGAAGGAGCAGACTTTATCAGGGGATCGGGACGATGATGAAGAATATCCGATCAATATTCTCGGCAACAGGAAGCTGGAGATGACGGCACTGGGCGATACGCTAAAGGTTAGTATTGACGGCCAGGTTATCCTTGACAATCAGACGGTGGACAGCGCAATCCGTGGAGGCGGTGTGGCTCTGGGATCGATGTATCATGAGCAGAACAAAAAGGATGACATTTATGACGGGATCTTCGAGAACGTAACGGTAACTGCCATGGACGCGGATGGCGGCAAGGACGTACGGTATACGAACAAGCCTTCAGGCTTGGAAGGCGTCGTTTGGCGCGTTCGCCGGACATTCGATACGGCTGTGAATTGGGCAATCGAAACTTTCTAAATGGATCGAGCCGTTGAAATCTTCTTAAGTGAGATCCAGGAGGTAGCGACACCCAGGTGAAGTTTAGGCGGTCGACACACTCTAGATGGAGAGACCAGGTGGTCGGGACATCCTTGGTAAGATCATAGATGGACGAGACACTCTAGATGAGAGATCCAGATGGACGAGACATCGTGTGTGAGACCGTTCTTGAGTAAGACCCGGTCTGTTAAGGCACTCAGGTGAGTTTAGATGACCCAGAACATCCTAGATGAGCTCCAGATGGATGGAACATGATCAGAAGGTGGCGGTACTTATGAGCCTCAACAAAAAATGGATCTGGGCGGCGGCCGTCACTGTTCTCGCTGCTGCGTTTTTTCTGTGGCGCGAATGGAGAAGCGGAGCGGATGAACCGCCGCCACAGCCGTCGTCCGGGATTCGCCTGTCCGCGTGGATTGCGGATTGGCAGTGGAAGCCCGGGGTGCTAGATCTGGAGCAGCTTGGCGGGAGCGTCAAGGAGCTTAGCATGTTCGCGGCTTATTTTAATCACCGGGATGAGCTTCATTTTACGGAACAGTACGGAGAGGCGCTGCCTGAAGTCCGAGAGGCTGCGACAGCAGCCGGCGTGGAGCGCATGCTGCTGACCATCGTCAATGATCGGTTTGGCGAGGATGGAACGGCGGTTCAGAAGGACCCGGACCTGGTGTCAAGGCTCGTAGCTACGGACACGGCACGGGAGGCGCATATCAATCAGATCGTCGAGACGGCGAAGAAATCCGGATTCGGCGGGGTAGAGATCGACTACGAGAAGGTTCATAAGCGTGATCTTGGCGAGCTGACTTTGTTCTATGGCGAGCTGTACGAGCGCCTTCAGGCAGAGGGATTGAGCCTTCGCATCGTGATCGAGCCCGGCATGAAGACGGAAGGATTGGATTTTCCGGAGGGGCCATCTTATGTCATGATGGCCTATAATCTGTACGGCGGCCACAGCGGGCCGGGACCGAAGGCCGACCACCGGATGATCCGGAATTTAGCCGACAAGCTGCGCCGGTTTCCCGGAAACACCTCCTTGGCGCTGTCGGTGGGAGGATTCGATTGGCCGGATGGCGGTAAGGTCGTTTCGCTGACCGAGAAACGGGCAGCCGAGCTGGCGGCCTCAAGCTCCGCCGCTCCGCAGAGGGATGCCGATAGCGGCGCTTTGCACTTCGAGTATACGGACGATGCAGGTGTCCGTCATACCGTGTGGTATGCGGACGGGACCACGCTTGCAGGCTGGATGGCAACGGCGATGAGCGCCGGCATTTCGGACATCGCTATATGGCGTCTGGGCGAGCTCGAGCCCGATACGCTGAAGCGGTTGAGGGAGGAGGCGGGCAGTTGATCAGCTTGAAGGAGCCAAAGTAGCAGGTAAAAGCCCGAGCAAGTCCCTTTGGGGGACTTGTGGAGCTAAAGTGGCAGGTAAACGTCAGAACAAGTCCTTTTTAGGGACTTGTGGGAGCCAAGATGGCAGGTAAGCACCGGAGCAAGTCCCTAATAGGGACTTGTGGAGCTAAAGTTGCAGGTAAAAGCCTGAACAAGTCCCTTTGGGGGACTTGTGGAGCCGAAGTGGCAGACAAAAGCCCGAGCAAGTCCCTTTTGAGGACTTGTGGAGCCAAAGTAGCAGGTAAAAGCCCGATCAAGTCCCTTTTGAGGACTTGTGGAGCTAAAGTTGCAGGTAAAAGCCTGAACAAGTCCCTTTTGAGGACTTGTGGAGCCAAAGTAGCAGGTAAACGTCAGAACAAGTCCCTTTTGAGGACTTGAGGAGCCAAAGTGGCAGGTAAAAGCCCGATCAAGTCCCTTTTGAGGACTTGTGGAGCTAAAGTTGCAGGTAAAAGCCTGAACAAGTCCCTTTGGGGGACTTGTGGAGCCGAAGTTGCAGGTAAGAGCCTGAGCAAGTCCCTTTTGAGGACTTGTGGAGCTAAAGTGGCAGGTAAACGTCAGAACAAGTCCCTTTGGGGCATGAGCGTTGCATAAAACCTATCACAACTTTTGCTGAAGTTACTATTTCTGTAACTACCTGTATCTTTTTCATGGACAAAACAAAAAAAGGCTCCTAATTTAGAAGACGTAGCACGTTGTCCACGACCTCTAAAAAGGAGTCCAAACCATGGATAACGTAACCCAAAACACTGTCGTTCGTCAACTGCTTTCTTTACTGCCTTTGGATGTACACGATCGACTCCTTCATGCCGATCGCTACGCCAAGAAGCTCACCATCAACAAAAGCATTCTCATTTTCATTCTGGCTCAGCTCAACCATTGGCAAAGCTATATCGAGATGGAAGAACAAATTTATGCACACTCTGAAATTCGGTCCATCCTCGATCTGCCCAGCATCAGCGCAGCCCAATTGTCACGGAAACTCAGCGAAATCCCGACGGAAATCTTGCACATGCTTTTTCTCCATAGCGTTGCCCGTGTCCAGAAGCTGACGGCTCACCAGCAGGGCATTTCTTCAACCATTGGACCTCTGGCACTCATTGATTCGTCGAAAATCACACTCCCCTTGGTACTTGGGGATTGGGCCAGAGTTTCGCATACCTCCAGCGGGGTAAAGCTGCATGTGCGGCTCGTAGCCGCTTCACCCGAAGTGGTATATCCGGACGCTGTCATCCCATCGACTTTAAACGTAGGCGACCGAGCCGGGGCGGTCGAACTGGTCACCGAGCAGGCGGCAACTTATGTCATGGACCGTGGTTATGATAGCTACAAAAACATGGATAACTGGATGGAGCGCGGCATTCAATTTGTCATGCGAATGAGAGATCGCACCTCAATCCATGTTGTGGAGGAACGAGAAATCCCTCCAGGAAGTCCGATCACACGAGATGCTCTTGTGAACGTAGGTAGCGGTTGGCGCAAGATGAAGGAACGAGTCCGGCTCGTAGAGTTTTATGATGAGCAGGGGCGCTATTATCGCCTACTTACCTCTCGACAGGACATAACGGCCGAAGAAGTAGCTCATATCTACAAATGCCGATGGCTTATTGAACTTTTCTTTAAATGGATAAAGCAGCATCTGCGCCTAAAAAAACTGCACAGCTATAAGCCGCAAGCGATATGGAACCAGATTTACCTTGCGCTGATCGCTTACGTGCTGGCACAGTATATGCAGCTACGTCTAGAAACCAAGAAAAGCGTTTGGCGTGTCCTTGAATTGTTTCGAATTCACATGTATCATCCGTGGTCCCAGTTCTTGAACGCTCTGTTTCGAGCACCTACGCGAACAACTTCTGGAAAGCCACGCGGTGCACCAAGGAAGGTACCTGAATTACGAACGAGCGTTGGCATTTTTAAAACAAGCAAAGTGACTTAGGAAACGAAAATCTTGCACAAAATACATTTTATGGGAAAACGTAGCTACATTTAAGAAGTGTTGGATCTTTTAGTGTAATTCTCGAAAAAACAACTGTAAATTAATTGTTCTTATTCAGATTTCATCCAAGTGCTTGCAGATGTAAAGATTTATGCAACGCTCATGCCTTTGGGGGACTTGTAGAACCAAAGTAACTGGTAAACGCTCGAACAAGACCCTTTTGGGGACTTGTAGAGCCAAAGTAGCAGGCAAAAGCTCGAGCAAGTCTCTTTAGGGGACTTGTGGAGCAACCGGAGCTCCTCTGTTAAAGGGGCAAAGAGGTTTGGCAAAAATGCGAACTCGGTAGCTACCGTTTAAATTTGCAAATGAACGCGGCAATCGATCAAAAATAAAAGTGGCGGCACACAGATCACATCCCGTGCGCCGCCATTTTTTGTTTTGAATTAGGGAGAAAACGTAAGCTGACCTACTTATGGGGCTGTTTTCTTCTTAATACACGTTAAAGCGCAGATACGCGCATACTTACCAACGTGAGAGTCACAGGCGATAGGCGCGCTTTTTCCATCTGGAGAGTCACAGCTGGTACTGCGCATTTTTGCCATCAAGGATCAATGAATGAGCTTGGATTCCCTAGCCTTGCGGACCAGTCCGCTGCTCGCCCGGTTGATCGGCTTCTTAAGGACGATGCCGATTACAAGGGCAATGGCGGCGAATATTAGCAGCATCAGCAAATCCTGAATGACGACATCCCATAGGATGCCGCCAACGGCTTCACGCATCATGCTGATGGCATAGGTGAATGGCAGATATGGGTGCAGCGCCTGGAAGAAGGGCGGCGTCATCTGGATGGGGAACGTGCCCCCCGCGCCGGCCAGCTGCAGAACGAGCAGCACGATCGCCAGCGCCTTGCCGACATTTCCGAACACTGAAACAAGCGTATAGACGATCAGCATGAATACAGTGCTGACCAGAAGAGCGAATACGATGAACCAGTTCGGATCGGCAACGTAGGTTTTCAGCAGATACAGATCGCCAACCGTGACGAACAGCGCCTGCAAAAGCGCGATGGTGAGAAACGTCAGGTATCGTCCGAAATACACCTCCACACTGCGAGGACTCCTTTCCTCATCATGAACGTCGACCGTGAGCAGCGAAACGAGCAGCAGCGCCCCGACCCACAGCGATAAGGTGGTGAAGAAGGGGGACATGGCCGAGCCGTAATTGGGAATCGGATACAGCCGATTTTCCTTCAAGACAACAGGCTCGGCAAAAAATTGGCTTTCGAGCTCGAAGTTGTTTTGCAACAAATCGATAATCTCCTGAATATCCCCGCCTGCCTCCAGCTCGCGTATTTTATTGGCCAAATTCGTGATGCGCTGCTCCGCCTCCGGGAGCCGGCTTTTCGCGAGCTGTACTTCTTGACCGCCGAGCTTCAGGCCGGCCCCGGCATCCTTTAGAAGCTTCTGGATATCCGGAACGCTTGCCAGCGCCTTATTGAGCTCGCTCTTTACCCGCTTCGCCGTGTCTTCGCCTTTGTTGAAGGCACCTCGAATCGCCGGGCCGATCTCGCTGTCATACCGCGTGAGCAGAGTGCCGGTCACTGTGTGAATGTCATCTGCCAGCTTCTTCAGCTTGTCGATCGACTCTTGCGGCGGCGTGTCTCCTTTCTCAAGCGCCTCTCCGATTACGGTAAGAACGGACTCGGCGGAGGCAAGCCGAGCGGCGATTTCATTCAGCCGTTCCGCCCCCGAGGCGGCTGCAGGGGAGATGCTGCCGAGCCGCTGGAACAGTGCGCCGAGTCGCTTGGCTGCCTCTGATCCGACCTTGGCCCGCTCTGTGGCGGCTCGGATCCGGCGTTTGAGCTCTTCGGGATCGATATCGGTCTGCCCGAGCGCATCCGCGGCTTGCGATATGGTACCCGATACTTGCTCGAGCACCTCCAGATCCTGCCGGATCGCGGGATCAAGCGAAGCGGAGGCCTCGGCTGCGCGATCTGCAAATTCAGCCAGCGCCCCAGCCATCTGCTCTCCTGTCTGCGCGATATCCTTGAGGCGTGGCAGCGCGGCATCGGCCTCCTTAACAAGGCGGCTGGCGAGCTTGATATCCTCCTCAGCCGTCTTGACCGCTTGATTCAGCTCAGGGAAACTGTCCTCCAAACGGAACAGCAGGTCCCGGACCCTGTTAATGGTCGGCAGCTCGTTCTTGATTTCGATGCCCAGCCGGTTGAAAATTTCAAAGATGGTTCCGTTGGCCGTTTTGATGAAGTTTTTACTAATCTCCTCCACGACGCCCGATGCGCCCTGTGCGGTCACTTTTGGGGAAATGGCATTGATCTTTTCATTCGTATAATACAGAATTTCGGCTTTGATCGGTTCATCCCCAAGCACGGTTCCAATGCGTGCTGAAAAATTCTCGGGTATGACGATGGCCGCGTAGTCATCGCCGCGGCGCACGCCTTGAACCGCCTTTTCGCTGTCCTCCGTGAACCTCCATCCCAGCTTTTCGTTGGTTTTCAGGGATGCAACGATTTCTTTACCGAGATTAATCGGCTGATCGCGCAGTGTGGTGCCTTTATCCAGATTGGCTACGGCAATCGAAATGCCCGATGTCTGGGCGTAGGGATCCCATGAGGCAAGGATGTTAAACCATGCGTACAGCGAGGGAAGGACCGCAAGCCCGAGAATGATGACGGATGCGGCCCAGTTTCGGGTTATTCTTCTGAGATCGGCTGCATAGATATGGAAGATATTCTTCATAAAAGCTCCTGCCTTGTCCGTATTTGGAGCTTAGTATGGCTTATAAACGATTTTGGGATACCGCCCCGATCCGTGAAGCGAGATCCTGAATAAAGGCAGCCGAATCGAATGCCAGCATGCACTCGTATCCTCTGCACAAATACTTGATTTCGAATCCGGCGGCGGTACGGCTGCGGCCCAGGATGCGTATGCCGCGGCGCCGCATCTGCTGTCGGGCCGCCCAGAGCCGGTCCGCGTTGTCTTTGCCGGCATGCCGGAGGAGGAGAGCATACAGGTCAGCCAGCTTGAGCTCTAGGGTTGGCAGCAGACGAATATCGCGTTTAAGCACGGATTCAAGGACCGCATGCAGCATGTAGTCTTGAATGAGGGCTTCGTCCTCCCGGGTGGGAAGGGGGGGAGCCGACCGTTTCATGAGCGACACATCCTCAACAATAGATTCATCAGGGAACATATGTTCTAGTATACCCATGGTATGCCAATCGTATGCTTCCTGCAATCCATAATTTTTGCCAGAAGGGAGGGGCGGCAACGAAGGCATCAAAACCGCTTAATTTTTACAAAAGTTTATGTGATTTCCATTAATTGAATGCTGTCTGTTTAGCTTGCTGCTCTTTTGTGTTATAATACTGTTAGCAGTCAACTAAAAGAGAAAGGATCAGGATACCATGAGTCCCCGAAGGACGAATCCCCAAAGGACGATTTGG
Organism: Paenibacillus sp. FSL M8-0142; assembly: GCF_038597315.1. Taxonomy (NCBI): domain Bacteria; kingdom Bacillati; phylum Bacillota; class Bacilli; order Caryophanales; family Paenibacillaceae; genus Paenibacillus; species Paenibacillus sp. FSL M8-0142. Next base: position 4,299,118 of record NZ_CP152008.1, on the reverse strand, counting down.
AAACGTTATGATCTCTCATACACATAGCTTCCTTCGTAGAGCGAAGTCGGACGTCTGAAGACCAGGACGGTCTCTACGAAAGGAATGGGAACTATGGTTCGAAGGATGAACTCCTCACGGTTGCCTCTGCGTAGAGATTGGCCTGTGTCTGACCAATCTACTACGACAAGAGGGATCCTGTATGAGGAAAAATCAAGAGTCGATTATCGCCATGTCGGCGATGATGTTCGGAACGTTTTTAATGGCATTTGCGTATTACCACATTAATTTTTATAATCATTTGACGGAAGGCGGATTTGTTGGCCTGGCGCTGCTCGGCAAGTATGTGCTGGATATTCCGCCTGCGCTCAGCATGATCCTGATGGATATTCCGGTATTGCTGATCGCTTGGTTTGTAAAGGGAAGAAAATTCATCATTCATACGGTTGCGGCAGCGAGTATGTTCACGCTCTTCTACGCGTTGATGGAGCGATACTCGACGCTCGTCATCGATCTTGGGAATAATCTATTGGCAGCTGCGCTGCTGTCCGGGGTGTTGACCGGCTTTGGTGCCGGCATCGTCCTCCGATTCGGCGGAGCTACGGGTGGAGATGACGTGATCTCTGTTCTGTTCAGCGAATGGAGCGGACTGAAGGTAGGAACGGTCTTTTTCCTAATGGATGCGATCGTGCTTCTCCTTTCCCTGTTCTATATGCCGCTGGTTGAAACCTTGTATACCATATTAGCCGTATCCATTGCGGGGCAAATTATCACGTTGACGGTAACCTTCGGTACGGAGAGAACCGGCAAGAAGCAAGGCCCGAAGCCAGCGCGCTCCCAGCGAGCCGCCGTTGCGCCGAAACCTGCGCAGCATACGGTAAGCGGTCGGTGATGATCCGGGTGTACGAGAGGAAGGGGCGGTCTATGCTTGAGCCCCAGTGTGAAATGCACTTGTTCAATAAGCGAATCCATCATACAAGCAAAACGGCCTTTTTCCTGAATGTGATCGGGGGGAAGGCCGTTTAACTTGTACTGGCGTTATATTGGCGTCTTAGAGGCAAGGAAAATGCGAATACTGCACCGAATAAGAAACACAACCATGCCGATCGGCTCTTGGTCTGCTTACGATAAAAAAGAAGACCGGTCTAAAGCTGCGGCAAACCTGAGCTTCATCCTGAACATCCGATATGGGGCAAAACATTATGGAATAGGAGGACAGATATGAAACGAATGCCATTTGAGCGTCCTACCGAGCATTACGATGAGGGGGTTTATCACATTGATGAACAAATTTGCAAGCTGCTAAAAGAACGCAGGGAGCTCTCTAACCATAATCCAGGCTATCCGCCATTTGAATACATAGAGAAATGGGCAGCTGATTATGATATCTATCCCGATTATTTAAAATTGGTGTTTGGTGCATTGTTAAACGAACAATATTTTAAACCCGTCGTAAAGCCGACCGGATTCAGAAAGCATATTCCCGTGCTGAAATCCGTGGAACAAGGGGAATTCTTCTATACCGTGACCTCTGTACGGCAATATGACAATGCAAGCGTAGTCACCTTCAATATGGATTGGGACGTAACAAACGAATCGGAACAATCATATGAACTGAAGCATTTCGAATTATATGTGGGGGATGAATACGACTGCAGCATGGATACCGGACGCAGTACCTCTGGTCATTCCTCGTTTAACTACATCATATCCCCGCCGCTTCCTGATCAAATCCAAGGGATGGAATTCATTTTCAGTGAGTTCAGCAGACCCTTCTCGAATAAACCAACAGGCCAAACAATCACGATACGAGCAGATTAATTTCCATTTCATAAATGAAACCAGTGGCTTGGGTAGTGAGTGTTTAGCTTTTCCTAGAATATTAGCGGGATTCGATAGACACAACCAATATGAAAAAAAACAAGTCCCGTTCTCAGGACTTGTTTTTCTATAAATGATATAGGTAGCGTAAACCATCAGGCTACTCCTTCTCATCCGGATGGTTCTCGTCCCACTCCTGGGCTTTGGCCGTGGCGATGGCAATCGCGCGGCCTTCATCGTAATCTTCCTCCAGCAGGGCGTTCGCGATTTCCACGGCTTTGTTCCGGACCCGGGGCTCGAGGTTTTTCATGGACGGCGGATAGTCATGCTTGCTCCAAGGCATCGTGAAATCCCTCCATTTATATGTTCGATTACTGTCATATTACCCGGTCGGGCCCGATATTAATCGGATGCAAAGACCGAAGACCCGCTTACTTCTCAAACAGCTGCAGGTATTCGCCGTAGCCTTCCTTCTCCAGATCCTCCTTCGGAACGAACCGAAGCGCGGCCGAATTGATGCAGTAGCGAAGGCCGTTCGGCCCTGGACCGTCGTCAAACACATGCCCCAGATGGGAATCGGCTTTCTTGCTTCTTACCTCGGTGCGCACCATCATGTGGCTAAGGTCGAGCTTCTCCTTGATGTTGTGCTCGCGGATCGGCCGCGTGAAGCTCGGCCAGCCGCAGCCGGCATCATATTTGTCGGTCGAGCTGAAAAGCGGCTCGCCGGAGACGATATCCACATAGATGCCTTCGCCGTCATGGTCCCAGAACTCGTTGCGGAACGGCGGCTCGGTCGCGTTATTCTGGGTGACCTCATATTGGATCGGGGTCAAGCGCTGCTTAAGCTCCTCTTTATCGATCGGCTCGGACCAATGGCGCTCGATGAAATCCTCCCTGCCGGAGCCTTTACGATACCGCTTGTAATGGCCCGGATTTTTTTTGTAATAATCCTGATGGTACTCTTCCGCCTCGTAAAACGTGCTGGCCGGAATAATCGGCGTTACGATCGGCTTATCGAATCTACCGCTTGCCGCAAGCGCTGCCTTGGATTGCTCGGCGAGCTCGCGCTGCTCCTCGGTATGATAGAAAATAGCGGTACGGTAGGACGTTCCGCGATCATAGAACTGCCCGCCTTCATCGGTCGGGTCAATCTGCTGCCAGAACAGCTCCAGCAGCTTCTCATATGGGAAGACCTCCGGATCATACGTAATTTGGACGGCCTCGTAATGGCCGGTCGTATCGGAGCAGACCTCCTCGTAGGTCGGGTTCTCGGTGTGGCCGCCGGTATAGCCGGACACCACCTTCAGGATGCCTGGCAGTTCGTCAAACGGAGAGACCATGCACCAAAAGCACCCTCCGGCAAACGTGGCCAGTTGACTTGGGGCTGTACGATTATCCATATTTTATCCCTCCATGCGTTCATTACAAGATGATGAAACCTTATGTTCTATTATAATCTTTTTTACCCGGTGAAACCAAAATTTCGTCAAACGTTCGCACGGCGCCGTTTCATGTATCGGTAAAGAGCCAGACCGGAAGCTGCTGCCAGCATAATGGCTGCTGCTAGCAAGGCGAACAGAAGAGGCCGGTCTGCGAGGCCGCTTCCGAGCCAGGCATACAGAACTATTGCAGGGATCTTGCCGAGCGCCGAAGCGGCCGTAAAGGTCCAGAACGGAACCGAAGCAACCCCGGCGTATAGGTTCACACCCATCTGTGGGATGATCGGAAGCAGCCGTGCCAGGAATACCGCCCGAAAGGGATGCCGCTCCACGGCTTCCGTAAAGGCGTGCAGCATCTTATACTTGCCGAGCAGGCGCCTGCCGGATTCCCGGTACAGCGTCCGAACTCCAAAATAAACGATGCAGGCCACCGCCGTCGTACCGAGCCATGTAACGATCGATGCCCATACAGGACCATAAGCGTATCCGAGCAAGGCAATGACGGCTTTATAGGGGACGATGGGAATCAGGGCCAGAAGAGCGGCCAGCAGCGTCATAAGCGGGAGGGAACGGTTCTGCTGAAGCCAATCCAGCAGCTCGTGGCGGAACGCAAGACCGGCTGCGAGGATTCCGGCATAAATCGCGGGAATCATCCATCGGCTCCATGTTTTCATAAATGTATAACCTCGCTTTAACAGACAACAGGAATAGGAATATGATAACAAACAAATGGACGGACCGAAAAGCTAATGCCAGTAAAAGAAGAAATCATCTCGGGGACCTTCCTGTCGCGGACGGCTGATCCCTTAAAGTGGCGGCTGGGAAGCATAAGGTAATTACGAAATCGATTTAAACCCCCGCTTTGTTTACATGGCCTTGAAGCGTTATAATGTCCTCATGATGTAGAAGGCGGCCATGGGCATGGCTGCTTCTCGGGTGAGGAGGAGAGAGAGAATGGATGCTGAAGGAAAATCCATGGAAGACCGGATCGTGGAATCCTACCGGCAGGACGAGGATATGATGATCCTTGTGTTTGCGCAGTGGTGCGTCAATCACGGCCTGGATCCGGCGGAGCTGTACCGGAAGGCGTATCCCGGACAGCCGGAGAACGAACGGCTGGGCCGCGTCCTGGAGCTGACGGTGCCGAAGGAGGAGGCTGGGGATATCCCGGACCAGACGGTTCTTGGCGTGCTGTCGATGTACGGCAATGACGACTTGGCAGCGGTCGTTGCCGAAGCGGCGGCAGCGCGGGACGCTCGGCCGTAAATCGCAGCCCTTGAGGGACGATAGCGCGTTTCTCGTCTATGTAACTAAAATGGAAGGACCGGCAAGGAGCAAATCCTTGGCCGGTCCTTTTTGTGTCGCTCGCAATCGATCGCTGCTTTAAGTCGGCGTCCGGCTGTTCATCCGGAACTGCTTCGGCGATTGGCCGAATCGGGAGCGGAACACCCGGTGAAAATAGGTGTAGTTCGCAAAACCCGACGTTTCAGCGACGTCCTCCAGCGACAGCGGGCTGAATACGATTCTCTCCTTGGCCATGTTCAGGCGGACATCCATCGTATACTGCATGATGGTGGTTCCGAAGGTTTCCTTGAAGAGGTGCACGGCTCGGGAAACGCTGATGCCCACATGCGCGGCGACGTCCTCCAGCTTGAACATGGAGGATGCGTTCTCTTCAATATAATTTTTCATGCGGTAGGCCAGATAGGTCTTCGGCGTGGTGGTCGGCTGCTCGGAGAGCAGGCGGTCGACCTCCAGGCAGAGAATTCTAGCCGTGTAGTCCGATATTTCCGGATAAGGGTTCGAGACCCGGCGCTGCTCCAGAACGATCTGGCGGAACAGGCTCAAGTACCGCTCTTCGATCGGGACGCGGATTTTGGAAGGACGCTTCTTCGATTTCCACCAGGCATCCGCCCAAGGCCCCTTGAAAAAAATATGATAATCTCCGCTCTCAATCGTCAGCTCTCCCATGGCATTGACTTCATCGTCAATACGGAGCTCGTAGAATTGGCCCGGAGGAAAAATCAGCAAATCGCCGGCTTCGACGAGCGCAAGCTCGTCATCAATGCGGGCCCGGCAGCGGCCGTCGGTCTGCCACCGCATCAGGTAGGTATCAAATCCGTCCGGCATCGTCATGTTAAAGGGCTTGCGATGAAATGAAAAATCGGCTGCTACGACTTGGTTCGTTAAATTGGAATCCATTGCTTACGTCCCCTTCTGAATCACACAAAGAAATGAAGAAAATAATGACCAGATTGTTCATGTTTCGATCATATTATTCATTTTAAACGAAAGCATTAAAGAATACCATGGTACTAGTCCGGGGCACATCTTACACTCAAGGAGTGACATCGATGAACAAAATGAAAGCAGGCATTATCGGCTGCGGCAACATCAGCGGCATTTACTTCACGAACTTGAAGAACAGCCCGTGGATCGAGATCGTGGCATGTGCCGATTTGATTATGGAGAACGCGAAAGCGAAAGCGGAAGAATTCAACATCCCGAATGTTTATACCGTCGAGGAGATGCTCGCACAGCCCGACATTGAATTTATTATCAATCTGACGATACCGGCCAGCCACGCGAATGTGGATATCGCCGCTTTGGAAGCGGGCAAGCATGTGTACAGCGAGAAACCGCTGGCCATAACGCTGGAGGAAGGCCGGCGGGTGCTGAACCTTGCCGATCAGCGGGGGCTTCGCGTTGGCTGCGCGCCGGACACGTTCCTTGGCTCCGGGGTTCAAACAGCCAAGGCGGCTATTGAGTCCGGAAAGATCGGACGGCCGATCGCCGCTACGGCATTCATGATGGGATCCGGGCCGGAAGCCTGGCACCCGAACCCGGAATTTTTCTATGCTGCGGGCGGAGGCCCGATGATGGATATGGGACCTTACTACGTATCGGCATTGGTCGAGCTGCTTGGTCCTGCACGCCGTGTCAGCGCTTCGACCGGCATCCAAATCCCGGATCGGACGGTTGGCTCGGGCCCGCTTCAAGGCAAGCCTATCCACGTGCAGACGCCGACGCATTTGGCGGGAACGCTTGATTTTGAGAACGGTGCCATCGGCACGATGATCACAAGCTTCGATATCTTCGGCGGTTCTAATCTGCCTTGGATCGAAATTTATGGAACCCAGGGCACGCTCAGCCTTGGCGATCCGAACTTCTTCAACGGCGAAGTGAAGCTGAAGAGACACGGCTCGGACGCATGGGAAGTGCTGGAACCGGTCTTTGAATGCGGCACGAACGAGCGCGGGCTTGGCATCAACGACATGATCCAATCGATTCATGAGCAGAAGGACCATCGCTCCAGCGGCCGTATGGCCTATCATGTGCTGGAGATTATGCAGTCGTTCCAGCAGTCCTCGCTCGAAGGAAGACATATCGTTCTGAAGAGCACGTACCGTTACGGCAGCCTTCCGGCTCCACAGCAGGCCGAATCCGCCGAATAACGGCCTGAAAGGCTTAGGACCATGATATGGTTTGCTTCATCCAGGAGGGCCGATGGTCCCTTTGTGTCCAATGAGTCCATCGTGAACTGGAATCCCGGCCCATCATCCTGTACACTTGGTCATGAAGCAAGCATATAAGCTTATGAAGGCGCATGCGCGAAAGAGCTTCACCCGCGCAATCACCGAATGTAGGCGTTACACCATCGCTATCATTATTTTCTAAGATGAATTCACAGGGGAGGAAACGGACATGTCGAAAACATTACGAATCGGTATTATCGGCTGCGGCGGGATTGCCAACGGCAAGCATATGCCAAGCTTGAAAAAGCAGGCGCAGGCCGAGATGGTTGCCTTCTGCGACATTCTGGTCGAGCGTGCCGAGAAAGCGGCTGCCGAGTACGGCGCTGAAGGAGCCAAAGTCTATTCCGACTACCGGGAGCTTCTGAAAGACGAAAGCATCGACGTTATTCATGTATGCACGCCGAATGATTCCCACTCCGAGATCACGGTAGCGTCCCTGGAAGCCGGCAAGCACGTGATGTGCGAGAAGCCGATGGCGAAGACCGTTGCCGAGGCGAAGCTGATGCTGGAGGCCGCGGAGCGTACGGGCAAGAAGCTGACGATCGGTTATAACAACCGTTTCCGCAACGACAGCATGTATCTTAAGGGAATCTGCGAGAATGGCGAGCTTGGCGATATCTATTACGGCAAAGCGCTTGCCCTTCGCCGCCGCGCTGTTCCGACCTGGGGCGTATTCCTTGATGAAGAGAAGCAAGGCGGAGGGCCGCTGATCGATATCGGCACCCATGCGCTTGACTTGACGCTGTGGCTGATGGACAACTACAAGCCGAAGAGCGTGCTCGGTTCGACCTTCCACAAGCTGGGACAGCGCGAGAATGCAGCCAACGCCTTCGGTCCTTGGGATCCGAAGCAATTCACGGTCGAGGACTCCGCATTCGGCTTCATCACCATGGAGAATGGCGCAACCATCCAATTGGAATCCAGCTGGGCGCTCAACGTGGTGGAATTCGGGGAAGCCAAGACGATTCTTGCCGGCACGGAAGGCGGCGCCGATATGCAGGACGGCCTTCGCATTAACGGCGAGAAAATGAGCAGACTGTACGAAACGAAAATCGACCTGAACGCCGGCGGAGTGGCATTCTATTCCGGCACCAGCGAAAGCGATGCCGATCGTGAAGCGAGAATGTGGCTTGAAGCGATCATCGAAGACAAGGATCCTGTCGTTAAGCCGGAGCAAGCCTTCGTGGTCACGCAAATCTTGGAAGCTATCTATGAGTCGGCGAAGACCGGCAAAGCGGTTTACTTCGACAACTAAGTTCTAAATGATCACCACATACTTAATACTTTTTGAAAAAACAGGAGGTATACAATGAAACTAGGCGTATTTATGGTATTGCTGAGCGGACGTAAATTTGAGGATGCACTGGATTACGTGGCTTCCAAAGGCCTGAAGGCGGTTGAGATCGGCACGGGCGGATACCCGGGCAATGCTCACTGCAATCCGGCCGAGCTTCTCGAGAACGAAACTGCGCTGAAAAACTTCAAGAATGCCGTAGAATCCCGCGGCTTGATCATAAGCGCGCTCAGCTGCCACGGCAACCCGCTTCACCCACAGAAAGCGGTAGCAAAGGAGTTCCATGACGTATTCGTTAAAACCGTTGAGCTTGCAGAGAAGCTGGAAGTACCGGTCGTTAACACCTTCTCGGGATGTCCGGGGGACCACGAGGATGCCAAATATCCGAACTGGCCGGTAGCCCCGTGGCCTAATGATTATCAAGAAATTCTGACTTGGCAGTGGGAGAACAAAGTCATTCCATACTGGACCGAGTGGGGTAAATACGCTTCTGACCGCAACGTAAAAATCGGACTCGAGCTTCATGGCGGATTCTCCGTGCATACGCCGGGAACGCTGCTCCGCCTTCGCGAGGCGGCAGGTGAAGTGATCGGGGCGAATCTTGATCCGAGCCATATGTGGTGGCAGGGCATCGATCCTGTTCAAGCGATCCACATTCTGGGACGCGCCGGAGCCATCCATCACTTCCATGCGAAGGATACCAGCATTGATCCGATCAACGTGAACAAACACGGATTGACCGACATGCAGTCCTACGCGAATATGCTGGACCGCGCTTGGCAGTTCCGCAGCGTCGGCTTCGGGCATGATGTGAAGGAATGGGCCGATATGATGAGCGCCCTTCGCCTTGTCGGATATGACTACGTGGTGAGCATTGAGCATGAAGACGGACTGATGTCCGTTGAGGAAGGCTTCTCCAAAGCCGTGCAAAACCTTCAGCAAGTGCTGATCGAAGAGCCGCTTGGAGAAATGTGGTGGGTCTAACATCGTACAGCAGCAAGCGAATACGCAATTAGGGGGAACAGCAGCATGCTTAATGTAACCATTTGGAATGAGTTCGTACACGAGAAAATCCACGATGAGGTCCGCACCGTATACCCAAGCGGGATCCAAACGGCTTTGGCGGAGGGTCTGCAAAATCCGGATTTTATCATCCGCACGGCAACGCTGGATCAGCCGCAGCACGGATTGACGGATGATGTACTGGACTCAACCGATGTGCTGTTATGGTGGGGGCATATGGCTCATGACCAGGTCAGCGACGAAATCGTCAGCAAGGTCGTCAAGCGGGTATTGGACGGTATGGGGCTGATCGTCCTGCATTCGGGACATTTTTCGAAGCCGTTCAAAGCCCTGATGGGAACAAGCTGCGATTTGAAGTGGCGCGAGGCGGGAGAGCAGGAAATCATTTGGAGCGTGAATCCGACGCATCCGATCGCTGCGGGCCTTACAGGTCCGATCATCATTGAGCATGAGGAGATGTACGGGGAATTCTTCGATATTCCGGCACCGGATGAGCTGGTCTTTGTCAGCAACTTCGAAGGCGGCGAGGTATTCCGCAGCGGGTGCACGTTCAAGCGCGGCCACGGGAACATTTTCTACTTCCGTCCAGGGCATGAGACGTATCCGACCTACTACAACCCTGAAGTGCTGAAAGTCATTACGAACGCGATCCGTTGGGCTTACTCCACAGCAGGCAAGCAGACATTCGGCAACAGTCAGCCGGTTCGTCCGCTGCCGGTGCTGGCATAAATCCCGATCATCGCAAAACGAGCCGAGCAAGGCATCTGCCTTGAACGGCTCGTTTTCTACTTTATAGCCGAAGTGATGCCATTCATTTTTTTATGGGTAAAGGATACAATATACTGAAGCATGGGGTATTTTAAATACTAGGTAGAATATCGAAATTTCACGCATCGCGGATGAGAGTGCAAGGGAGGGGATGACGGATGAAGGATACCCGAAGCGCGCCTGTAAGTCCGGAGACGATCGCCTTATGCAGATCCAGGCTTGCGCATGAGCCTGTCGAAGGATTTTTGCTGGGGAGTGGGGCCGTGCCGGCCAAAGTCATGTTCGTCGGGGAAGCGCCCGGGGCTACCGAGATTCAGGAAGGCATGCCTTTTACCGGCCAAGCCGGCCGGGAGATGGACGCCTATTTGGAGCGGCTGGGTCTCTCCCGCAGCGAGGTCTATATTACAAGCACGGTAAGGAGCCGACCGTTCAAGGAACGCATCATCACCCGGGCTTCCGGCGAAAGGGTGGTCAGCCGTTCGAACCGAACGCCCACGAAAGCCGAAATCTTGGCCCATGCGCCGATTCTGGACGAGGAAATCCGTTTGGTTCGCCCGCAATTCCTGATCCCGATGGGGAATATTGCGCTGCACCGGTTGATCGGGAGCCATGAAACCGTCACTTCGCTGCACGGGAAAATGATCGAAGGGCCCGTTCAGCAGGCGGCAGAACGTGACAATCCCGCTGCCGGCTATCGATTTTCGCTGGAAACCTATAACATTTTTCCATTGTTCCATCCGGCTGCCGTCCTGTATAACCGAAAATTGTCCCGGACCATCGAATCCGATCTGGATATTTTGGCACGGATATTAACGGAATAAGTGCTGAATTTATGGGAAAAAGGGGCCAGGTGGTTTTCAGCTTCCCGAAAATGTGTTAAAATGAAACATACTAACTAATCGTAAGTTTTTCGATCTCACGATAAACGAATAACTTTTTGAACACAAGGTGACTTCGTAAAGAGGTGAAAGGATATGGAAGTTACAAACATTTCGCTGTGTCCCCGCTTTGAATCCGCGTTTTCTTTTCTGGGTAAACGGTGGAACGGATTGATTATCCAGACGTTGATGAGCGGTCCGAAGCGTTTTAAAGACATCTCCAATCTGATTCCGTCCATGAGTGACAAGATGCTGTCGGAGCGGATGAAGGATCTGGAATGCGAAGGAATTTTGATTCGTCATGTGTACCCCGAAACGCCGGTTCGTATTGAATACGAGCTTACGGAGAAAGGCAAAGCGCTTCGCCCGGTCATGGAGCAGATTGCTTCCTGGGCTGAACAATGGGTCGAGAAATGATCCATCGGCGGCGTTCCCATCACTAGCGGAACCCTGACATGAGAACAACTCATATCAGGGTTCTTTTTTTATTTAATATCAGATCTATAAACGTTCCGGAGGATTTGCTGGCTGATATCACAAGAGAAACGACCGCGAAACGCGGTCTGTCTCCTTTGAGCGTGCGTCGGTAGACGTTATTCTTATGCGGCTAGATGGGGGATTGGAAAGAAAAAAACGGGAAAACCTAACCGGACATGCACCAACCCCGCCGTTCGTTTATATGATGTCAGTAGATCCGCTTGACGCCAGTCGAAGGAGGCGATCTTAATGATGGAACGCGGTTATATTTCCTATTTTCAATATGGACAAGAAGACATCGCCGAGCTTGCAAACGCTTCGCTCAAGGTTAGGCATATTGTGGAGAAGACTCGCCATATGCTGGGCCAGCATGCCGTTGAGGAGCGGTTGACGGTTTTAAAAGGAACAAGCCCAGATCAACCCGGACGGAGCGGAGAGGGTGGAGGCATGTTTCAGAAATGGGTGAAGGGTCCGCGCGGCTGGAAATTTATCGATTATGAGAAGTACGGCGTGCAGATCGGAGACAGACTGGAAGGCAGCGGGGCGAGGCGATTGCTGCAGATGCTCATCTGGTCGCATTATGAAAATATCCTCATGCTGCATCCGTTTATAGGCGGGGAGCCCTTTTATGACGGAGAGGAGCTTGAAGTGATCGGCAAGTATTTCGTGCCTACGTACAGCAGTGCAATTCCCTTCTTGCAGAGCGGGAAAGCATTTAAGGCGATCCGGGCGGGGATTCCGCTGTATCAGGAGCTGATTCCCGCACCGGTGGTCATCGCCGGGGCCCAGGGGGAAGAGCTTGCAGGCAATTGGGTGACCGGAGTGAACCTGAACGCTGCCGGATATGCGGGGATTATGCCCTATTTGAAAACGAACGGAAGACGGGAGTTCATGGAAGCCCGCATGATATAGGCATTCGAAAGGATGAAACCTTGCCTTCCTGTTGAGGCGGGGTTATTTTTGCTGAGTATTAAAAATTTTAACTAAGAGTGTGAAATATATCACAAATAATTCGGGCATAAGACGATATAATCAATTTGAAAGGATTGGATGGGGATAACGCAACAATACAGTGTGGGAGGAATAACCATGCCAGCAGCAAAAAAACAAAAGCTAGTGGTCATCGGCAACGGGATCGCAGGAATCAGCACGGTCGAGCAAATTTTAAAGCTTAGCGGGGCATTCGATATTACCGTGATCGGCCAGGAGCCGCACCCGAATTACAACCGGATTATGCTCTCTTATGTGCTTGAAGGCAGCAAAACGCTGGATGACATCGTCTTGAATGATTGGAAATGGTATGAAGATAACGGAATTACGCTGCATACGGGAACAAGCGCGCAGCGGATTGATGAAGCCGCCAAGGTTGTCATGACGGACAACGGGATGGCTGTTCCCTATGATCATGTCATAATCGCAACGGGATCCAAGCCCTTCATATTGCCGGTACCCGGCAGCGACAAAGAAGGCGTTATCGGCTTTCGAAATATCGCCGACTGCACCCGGATGCTTCAGGCAGCGAAGACGTACCGGAAAGCTGCGGTCATCGGAGGGGGATTACTGGGATTGGAGGCTGCCAAAGGCCTCGTGAGTCTCGGCATGGACGTGACCGTTGTGCATCTGATGAACGATCTTATGGAGAGCCAGCTCGATTCCGTGGCGGCGCAGATGCTGCAGCATGAGCTTGAGCAGCAGGGCATCCGCTTTTTATTAGGAAAACAGACGGTTGAGGTATTGGGGGATACGCGGGTAACCGGTCTTCGTTTCAAGGACGGCGATGAGCTGGACGCGGATTTGGTCGTCATGGCTGTCGGCATCCGTGCCAATACGGAGGTAGCGCAGGCGAGCGGGATCGAGGTCCGGCGGGGCATCGTCGTGGACGACCATCTGCGAACTTCGATGCAGGATGTGTACGCCGTCGGCGAATGCTGCGAGCACCGCGGCGTATGCTACGGGCTTGTTGCGCCGTTATTCGAGCAAGGACAAGTGCTGGCCAAGCGGTTATGCGGCGTGGACACCCCTCCTTATGAAGGGTCGATTGTGTCGACCAAATTAAAGGTTAGCGGAGTAGACGTATTCTCGGCCGGGGAATTTATCGAGCAGCCGGAGCATGACGTTGTTCTCGCCAAGGATGATTGGAAGAAAACCTATAAGAAAATCCTGCTCAGGGACGGAATGATCGTTGGTGCCATTTTGTTCGGGGATGTGAGCGAATCAGCCAATCTGCAGTCTTTGATACGAAAAAAGGCGCAGATGACCGACGACATCTATCACTCGATCATGGGCGGCGGCTGTGCCGGAAAAGGGGCGGACGCAGCGACGCGCATCGCGCAAATGCCTGACGACGAAATCGTGTGCGGCTGCAACGGCGTGACAAAGAAAGCAATCGTGGACGCCATCACGGTTCAGGGAATGACCACCGTGGATGAGATCAAGGCATGCACCGGGGCGACGCGGTCTTGCGGCGGTTGTAAGCCTGTGGTAGAGCAGATTCTCCAGAGCGTATTGGGAGACGGCTTTACGACGGCAGCCAAGCAGGGAATCTGCCCGTGCACGACGCTCGACCGGGATACCATCGTTGCGGAGATCCGGGCCAAAGGCTTGACCACCACGAAAGAGGTCATGCATGTTCTGGATTGGAGCAATCCGGAAGGGTGCTCGAAATGCCGTCCGGCGCTAAACTACTATCTGACCATGCTGAACCCGCTGACGCACCGGGAGGAGCGCGAGTCGAGGTTCGTGAATGAGCGGATGAACGCCAACATCCAGAAGGACGGCACGTATACGGTTGTCCCTCGTATGTACGGCGGCGTGACAACTCCGGAGGCGCTGAAGAAAATTGCGGACGTATCCTTAAAGTATAATGTCAAGGTCGTCAAGGTGACGGGAGGACAGCGTCTGGACTTGGTCGGCGTCAAGAAAGAGGACTTGCCGAAGGTGTGGGAGGAGCTGGATATGCCTTCCGGTTATGCCTATGCCAAATCGCTCCGGACCGTCAAGACCTGCGTCGGCTCGCAATTTTGCCGATTCGGCACGCAGGACTCGATGGGAATGGGCGCTTACCTCGAACGGAAGTTCGAGCGGCTGGACTTTCCGGCCAAATTCAAAATGGCGGTGAACGGATGTCCCCGCAACTGTGCCGAAGCTTGCACGAAGGACATCGGCATTGTAGGCAATGACGGCGGCTGGGAAATCTTTGTCGGCGGCAACGGGGGAACGAAGGCGCGGCTCGCTGATTCGTTCTGCAAGGTGAAGACCGATGAAGAGCTGATCGAAATATGCGCAGCCCTCATGCAGTATTACCGAGAGACGGGAAATTATCTGGAGCGGACTTCGGAATGGGTCGAACGGCTTGGTCTTGAGGCGATTCGCGAGGCGGTCCTTCATAACACGGAACAGCGCAAGGAGCTCGTGGAGCGAATCGAGCTGGCGTTGTCGCAGCTGTCGGATCCTTGGAAAAAAGTGCTGGAAGATGACAAGCTTCGGGATGTATTGTACCGCGACGTGCAGCCGGTCGTCGCGACATAGCCGCGGCGATTCGGGCGAGTCCGGCATGGGGCGAGTAACTTGAGTACACTAGCGCTTATCGCCCCAGACATTCCCGTTGAACCCTTGGTTCGGTATCCGGGTGAGCAGGGCCATGCAAGCAGGTCTATACCGCTGCCTGCACTCGGCCAAACGCCGGATCAGCGTCATGGCCTCGTGCTCGATCAGACCTGGGGGATGGGTTAATCGCAGTTGAAGCACCGGATTGACGTAAGAAACGCGTCGCATGTTCCGGCGCAGCAGAATGTTATAAGTTTTTTATAGAGATGTTTCACAGTTGCATGGGTCTTCGGAATATTGGTCCGGCTATTCGTGCTCATGCATACATGGCAAACGTTGTACATGGAGGTTGATCCTATATGGAAAGTAGTCAATACGTAGTTATCGGGCAGGCTGAGGATTTTCTGCCCCAGATCGGCAGGGTCGTAAGGGTCGGCGAGCAGGAGATCGCCGTCTTCCGGACCTCCGATCATCGATGGTTCGCGCTGGACAACAACAATCCGCACCCGAAAGGGGGCCCGCTGGCGGAGGCAATACTGTCCGGGCATTATATTTACGACCCGCTGTACGATTGGAAAATCGAGCTGGTGACAGGTAACGTTCAGGCGCCCGATTCAGGGAACGTGCGAACCTATCCTGTCCGGGAACGGGAAGGAAGGGTCGAGCTTTGCCTCACGAAGCGGTAATTCTCCATCGCATCATCAAACCGACAGAATAAGAGGTGTTGTCCCATGTTCGCAAGCGACGTGGAAGCCGTCGTCCAGACAGCGGTCAAGAAGAAAGAAATGATGAATGAAAGTCTGCTGCGCTATATCGTCTCAACCATGCTCGCCGGCGCCTATGTCGGCATCGGCATTGTGCTGATATTTAAGCTGGGGGCTCCGCTCGCCGCGGATGGCTCGCCGTTTCAATCTCTCGTTATGGGGGCTGCGTTCGGCATCGCGCTGACGCTGGTCGTATTCGCCGGATCGGAGCTTTTTACCGGCAATCATATGGTATTCACCATGAGCACGTTATCCGGAAAAACAACCACCCTGGATACGCTTAAAAACTGGGGGATCGTGTTCATCGGTAATATAGCAGGGGCAGTGCTGCTTAGTTATCTGGTTGCGGCCACCGGTCTTTTCAAGGGCATTCCGGCCGATCACCTCATCTTTACGGCAGCAGCTAAGAAAATGAACGACCCGTTCATGGAGCTGTTTTTCCGGGGAATCCTGTGCAACTGGCTGGTTTGCTTGGCCATCTGGACGGGCATGAGAGCGAAAAACGAGGTCGCCAGACTGATCTTGATCTGGTGGTGCTTGTTTGCCTTTATTGCTACGGGCTACGAGCACAGCGTTGCAAACATGACGCTGCTTACACTTGCCAATATTCTGCCGGGACATCCGGAGACGGTGTCTGTCGCCGGCTGGATCAGCAACATGATTCCGGTAACGCTCGGCAATATTGTTGGGGGCGGGCTGTTTGTCGGCAGCGCGTATTGGTTTATTTCAACTCCGAAAGGAAGCAAGAAGCAGCAAGCTTCAGGCTAAACGAAAATACCGGGTTTTTAAAAAGCAGCCTCAAGTATTTCAAACAGTCACTTGTAGTATAACAAAAGTAGAAGTAATCAAAGTGCACCAAGGGTTTAAAGCAGGCCGAATCTGATATTTTCTATTGCGTCTCATATAAACATCCGGTAACGAAAAAAAGCGGACTCTACGCCAAAGGGCGGGGTCCGCTTTTGTATGCAGTGCAAAGTGCGCAGCCCTGCCCGTCTCTTGCCTTGAAGTCCCTCGCGGCAGAAGATGTCAGGCAGGATTGCTGCGCGTAATGTCCTCCAAATCCTTACCGGTGTTCCACCAGGTCAATCGCACCCAGCACGACATGGGCCAGTCCGAAGCCAAGAATACCGGTTGCGGCAAGTTTATACTTGCTGCAAAGCAGAGCGGCGCCTGAAGCAGAAACTACAGTTCCGAGAACAGCAGGAATCAAACCTTCACGCATGCGTTACACTCCCTTTGAAATGGTTTTGGAAAGACAGGGATTATTGTGGGCAAAGACAGGCAGATTATGCACGGCGGTGGGGATGGGAGGATCGAAGAGGGGGGAGCGCCAGTGAACAAGTCCCGAAAGGGGACTTGGGGGAGCGTAAAGCGCGCCACAGGCGCAAACAAGTCCCGAAAAGGGACTTGTGGAGGTGAAATGTGCGCCAGAGGAGCAAACAAGTCCCCAAAAGGCATGAGCGTTGCATAAATCTTTACATCTGCAAGCACTTGGATGAAATCTGAATAAGAACAATTAATTTACAGTTGTTTTTTCGAGAATTACACTAAAAGATCCAACACTTCTTAAATGTAGCTACGTTTTCCCATAAAATGTATTTTGTGCAAGATTTTCGTTTCCTAAGTCACTTTGCTTGTTTTAAAAATGCCAACGCTCGTTCGTAATTCAGGTACCTTCCTTGGTGCACCGCGTGGCTTTCCAGAAGTTGTTCGCGTAGGTGCTCGAAACAGAGCGTTCAAGAACTGGGACCACGGATGATACATGTGAATTCGAAACAATTCAAGGACACGCCAAACGCTTTTCTTGGTTTCTAGACGTAGCTGCATATACTGTGCCAGCACGTAAGCGATCAGCGCAAGGTAAATCTGGTTCCATATCGCTTGCGGCTTATAGCTGTGCAGTTTTTTTAGGCGCAGATGCTGCTTTATCCATTTAAAGAAAAGTTCAATAAGCCATCGGCATTTGTAGATATGAGCTACTTCTTCGGCCGTTATGTCCTGTCGAGAGGTAAGTAGGCGATAATAGCGCCCCTGCTCATCATAAAACTCTACGAGCCGGACTCGTTCCTTCATCTTGCGCCAACCGCTACCTACGTTCACAAGAGCATCTCGTGTGATCGGACTTCCTGGAGGGATTTCTCGTTCCTCCACAACATGGATTGAGGTGCGATCTCTCATTCGCATGACAAATTGAATGCCGCGCTCCATCCAGTTATCCATGTTTTTGTAGCTATCATAACCACGGTCCATGACATAAGTTGCCGCCTGCTCGGTGACCAGTTCGACCGCCCCGGCTCGGTCGCCTACGTTTAAAGTCGATGGGATGACAGCGTCCGGATATACCACTTCGGGTGAAGCGGCTACGAGCCGCACATGCAGCTTTACCCCGCTGGAGGTATGCGAAACTCTGGCCCAATCCCCAAGTACCAAGGGGAGTGTGATTTTCGACGAATCAATGAGTGCCAGAGGTCCAATGGTTGAAGAAATGCCCTGCTGGTGAGCCGTCAGCTTCTGGACACGGGCAACGCTATGGAGAAAAAGCATGTGCAAGATTTCCGTCGGGATTTCGCTGAGTTTCCGTGACAATTGGGCTGCGCTGATGCTGGGCAGATCGAGGATGGACCGAATTTCAGAGTGTGCATAAATTTGTTCTTCCATCTCGATATAGCTTTGCCAATGGTTGAGCTGAGCCAGAATGAAAATGAGAATGCTTTTGTTGATGGTGAGCTTCTTGGCGTAGCGATCGGCATGAAGGAGTCGATCGTGTACATCCAAAGGCAGTAAAGAAAGCAGTTGACGAACGACAGTGTTTTGGGTTACGTTATCCATGGTTTGGACTCCTTTTTAGAGGTCGTGGACAACGTGCTACGTCTTCTAAATTAGGAGCCTTTTTTTGTTTTGTCCATGAAAAAGATACAGGTAGTTACAGAAATAGTAACTTCAGCAAAAGTTGTGATAGGTTTTATGCAACGCTCATGCCCAAAAGGGACTTGTAGTGGCGCAATGAGCGCCAGAGGAGCAAACAAGTCCCCAAAAGGGACTTGTGAAGGCGCAATGCGCGCCACAGAAGCAAACAAGTCCCGAAAAGGGACTTGTAGTGGCGCAATGCGCGCCAGAGAAGCAAACAAGTCCCCAAAAGGGACTTGTAGCGGTGGAATGCGCGCCAGAGGAGCAAACAAGTCCCCAAAAGGGACTTGTAGTGGCGCAATGCGCGCCAGAGGAGCAAACAAGTCCCCAAAAGGGACTTGTGAAGGCGCAGCGCATGCCACGCAGGGTGACCAAGTCACCCTAGATCCGGCAGATTTCCTTCGGACACAGCTCGCAGTGGCAGATTTCCTGCAGCATCGACAAGTCTTTAATGACGATCAGCCCGCCTGCATACTCGATCGCTTCTTTTTTGCGGAGATCGCTTAGCATGCGGTTGACACTCTCGCGCGTGGCTCCGATCATGTTCGATAGGTCCGTATGGGTAATTTTTTTGTTGATCAAGGTGCTTCCGTCAGCCTGCTCCTGCCCGTACGTATTGCCAAGACGGATCAGCGTCGAGCACAGCGCCCCTGGTTTGCCGTACATCATCAGATCCCGAAATTTGGTCTGGGTAATCCGGTGGTGGACGCCCATCCACTTCATGAAATCAATCGCGAAGTCGCAATGCTGGCAAACCAGCAGCTCCAGATCCTTGTTCTCGATGACGCCGACCACGCTGCTTTCCAGCACTTCAGCCGAGTAGCTGTGGTTGCTGCTGATGAATGGATCGGCATGCCCGATCAGATCACCCGGATGATACATATATAGAATAAGCTCTTTGCCTTCATCGGTCGTTTTCGTTAATTTGATCCGTCCCTGCTTTACATAGTAAAGCTTGTCGGCCAAGTCGCCTTCCCAGAACAAATGCGAGCCTTCAGGTAGTGCGCGTTCCTTCATGGTAACCAGCAGACGGTTTCGATTTTGTTCCGAGAAGCACTGGATATTCCCTAAGCTTTCTAGTTCTAAAACGTTGTCTACAGTATTCATGTCGGTATCTCCTAACATCTTTAAATTTGATCAGTTCAATCTTGAATGATTTGTTACCTCCATTATAACGTGAAAAAAATCACTTGAAAGGGTATTTGGGAGGAAAATAGTGGCGATTTTTCAAACTTTGTGATCTAGTTCACGTATAGGGAGGATCCTCTTAACCTTTTCTCGGCCTTGGGCCACTCCGGTCGCGACAGATATCGGATAGCCAATTCCGAAGAGGATGTCATGAATCATAAAAATATATAGCCGAACCAATATTATGTGAAATAATTCACATAATATTATGAGACGCTATGTTACGATCGAACCGTAGACAACAGAAACCAATAAACAACCGCGAAAGCAACCAAACAGAAAATCATGGGAGGATGAGAGAGATGGCTGTAAGCAAAGCATCTGGAGAAACCAAAGCATCCGCAGAAACCAAAGTCAAAGAACAAACGGCTGAACAATACGTACAGGGCTTAATCGACCGGGCGAACCGGGCTCAAGCGCAGTTTATGGAGCTGGACCAAGAACAGGTGGACCGAATCGTGCATGCGATGGCGATGGCCGGGCTCGAGAAGCATATGCAGCTGGCAAAAATGGCGGTCGAAGAAACCGGACGCGGCGTATACGAAGATAAGATCATCAAAAACCTGTTTGCAACAGAGTACATCCATAACAGTATTAAATACGACAAAACGGTGGGCGTGATAGAGGATAACCCGTACGACCAGTTCCAAAAGATCGCCGAGCCGATCGGGATCATCATGGGGATCACCCCCGTAACGAACCCTACCTCAACCACCATCTTCAAAGCACTGATTTCGATCAAGACGCGCAACCCGATCATTTTCGGATTCCATCCGTCGGCACAGGCATGCAGCCGGGAGGCTGCTGCCATTTTGCTGGAGGCCGCGCGTAAGCATGGAGCCCCGGCGGATTGCATTCAATGGATTGAGGAGCCGTCCATGGAGAAGACCCATGCTTTAATGCATCATCCGGACGTGGCGTGCATATTGGCAACCGGCGGTTCCGCCATGGTAAAAGCGGCCTACAGCTGCGGCAAGCCGGCACTCGGCGTCGGTCCGGGAAACGTGCCGTGCTTTATCGAGAAGTCGGCGGATCTCGACCAGGCCGTGAATGACCTGATTTTATCGAAGACGTTCGACAACGGGATGATTTGCGCGTCGGAGCAGGCTGTCATTATCGAGGAGCCTGTGTTTGAGCAAGTGAAGAAGAAAATGATGGCGGCCGGCTGCTATTTTATGAACAAGGAAGAAACCGTGAAGCTGTCGGCTAAGGCCATGATATCCGACAAATGCGCGGTCAATCCGGCGATCGTCGGTCAGCCGGCGGTTAAGATTGCCGAGCAATGCGGCCTTGATGTCCCGGCAGGCACCAAGATTCTGGTAGCCGAGCTGGACGGCGTTGGGCCGGGCTATCCCCTGTCCGCGGAGAAGCTGAGCCCTGTGCTGGCGTGCTACCGTGTCAAAAACGCGCAGGAAGGCATCAAACGTTCGGAGGAAATGGTCGCCTTCGGAGGGATGGGACATACGTCCGTCATTCATTCGCATAATGAGGATGTGATCCGGGCGTTCTCGAGCCGCATGAAAACCTGCCGCATTCTGGTGAACCAGCCGTCCTCGCAGGGCGGAATCGGGGATATCTACAATACGAATCTTCCATCCCTGACGCTGGGGTGCGGATCGTATGGCCGCAACGCAACCTCTTCCAACGTAACGGCCGTTAATCTGATCAACGTGAAAAGGGTGAACCGCAGAACCGTGAATATGCAGTGGTTTAAAGTCCCGGATAAAATATACTTCGAAAAAGGCTCCACCCAGTATCTTGCCAAAATGCCGGGCATATCGCGCATTGCCATTATCACCGACCCGATGATGGTGAAGCTCGGGTACGTGGAGCGGGTTGAGCATTACTTGCGGCAGCGAAGAGCGCCCGTAGCGATCGAGGTGTTCTCGGAGGTCGAACCGGATCCTTCAACGACTACGGTTGAACGGGGAACCGAAATGCTGAACAGGTTCCAGCCGGACTGCATCATTGCTCTCGGCGGCGGTTCGCCGATGGATGCGGCGAAAGCGATGTGGCTGTTCTATGAGCACCCGGATGCCGATTTCAAAGATCTGAAGCAGAAATTTATGGATATCCGCAAACGGGTGTATAAGTATCCGAAGCTTGGCCAGAAAGCGAAGTTCGTTGCCATTCCCACCACATCGGGCACAGGCTCGGAGGTCACGAGCTTCGCCGTAATCACGGATAAAGTTTCCGGGCACACCAAATACCCGCTAGCCGATTACGAGCTGACGCCGGATGTGGCGATCATTGATCCGGAATTTGTCTACACGCTGCCGAAGACCGCCGTCGCCGACACCGGCATGGACGTGCTGACGCATGCCATCGAAGCCTATGTCTCGATCATGGCGAACGATTATACGGATGGGCTTGCCATCAAGGCCATTCAGCTCGTATTCCAGTATCTGGAGCAATCGGCGCTTACCGGCGACAAGCTGGCCCGGGAAAAAATGCATAATGCCTCGACGCTGGCCGGCATGGCCTTCGCCAATGCGTTCCTGGGCATCAACCACAGCCTTGCGCATAAATGGGGTGGTCAGTACCATACCGCACATGGCCGGACGAATGCGATCCTTATGCCGCACGTCATCCGCTACAATGCGAAGAAGCCGACAAAATTCGCCGCTTGGCCGAAATATACCCATTTTGTGGCTGATCAGCGGTATGCCGAGATCGCTCGGATTCTCGGTCTGCCGGCTAGGACGACGGAGGAGGGCGTCAATAGTCTGATCCTTGCGATTCGGGAATTGAATGCCAAGCTCGGCATCGAAGAATCGTTCCAGCAGCTTGGCATTGATCCACAGGATTTCGAGAATCGCGTCGACGAGCTAGCCGACCGTGCGTTTGAGGACCAGTGTACGACGAGCAATCCGAAGCTGCCGCTCGTGTCGGAGCTTGCGGATGTATATCGCAACGCGTTCTATGGACGGTTTTAACCATACGAGACGAAGGGTAAGTAGACCCTAGAGGGATGGATGCAGCCTTCTGCCGGCCACGTCAGCCTATAGCAGAAGGCTGCATATTTGTTTCCAACCCCGGCCTGCAAATTCGGGTGATAAAAGTCACGAAAAGCTGCATCCTTGTGACTTATATCACAGATGTAAAGATCCACCAGGGTTACAATAAGGGTGTACAAAATAAGCGAGATGAATCTCGGATCTTTACAAATGCAGCTTGCGGGCAAAAGACGGAACCGGCGCGCCTCAATTAGTGAAATAAATCACATTTGAGGGCTTGAATCTGAAAGCCAGAGACTTCCCGCGGTGCGGAGGGTTCCCGGCGTATTGCCGCAGGCCGCAGCTTAAAACTAGGAGGGATTCGAAATGTCGGTGATGGAGCAGTATGCAGGCTGGAGAGGTTTTAAGTCAGGGAAATGGAATAGGAGAGTCGACGTCAACGATTTTATTGCCAGAAACATAACGCCTTATGAGGGGAACGAGGAGTTTCTTGCCGGGCCGACGGATAACACAAAGGCTCTCTGGGACATCGTATCCGATTTAACCCGCAGGGAACGTGAGGCCGGAGGGGTGCTGGACGTTGATGTGAATACGCCGTCGACGATCACCTCCCATCAGCCGGGATATTTGGACAAAGAGAAGGAGAAGATCGTCGGACTTCAGACCGATGAGCCGTTCAAGCGCTCGATTCAGCCGTTCGGCGGCATCCGGATGATGATTGACGCATGTAATGCGTACGGCTTTGAAATGCCGCAGGGCATCGTGGATATGTTTACCCATATCCGCAAAACCCATAACCAGGGTGTGTTCGATGCATACACTTCCGAAATGCGGGCAGCGCGCAAAGCCGGAATCATCACCGGCCTTCCGGATGCTTACGGACGCGGACGCATTATTGGGGACTACCGCCGAGTGGCCTTGTACGGAGTCGACGCGCTTGTGCAGGATAAGCTTAGGGAGCTGGCCGAGCTTGAAGTGGACGCGATGGATGAGCCGGTTATCCGTCTGCGCGAAGAGCTGTCGGAGCAGATCCGGGCGCTGAAAGAACTGAAGGAAATGGCGGCCATGCACGGTTATGACATCTCCAAACCGGCCAATACGGCGAAGGAAGCGTTCCAGTGGCTGTATTTCGGCTATCTGGCGGCGATCAAGGAACAGAACGGGGCCGCGATGTCGCTTGGCAGGGTATCTTCCTTCCTTGATATTTACATCGAGCGCGATCTCGCCGAGGGCAAGCTGACGGAAGAGACGGCTCAGGAGCTGGTGGACCATTTTGTCATGAAGCTGCGTATCGTAAAATTCCTGCGTACGCCGGACTACAACGAACTGTTCAGCGGAGATCCGACTTGGGTGACGGAATCGATCGGCGGCATGTCCGTAAACGGCGTTACCCGCGTGACGAAGAACAGCTTCCGCTTCCTGCATACCCTGTATAATCTGGGACCTGCTCCGGAACCGAACCTGACTGTCCTATGGTCCGAGAAGCTGCCGGAAGCCTTCAAGAAATATTGCGCCAAGGTTTCGATCGAAACCAGCTCGATCCAATACGAGAACGATGATCTGATGCGCCCGATTTACGGGGATGACTACGGGATCGCCTGCTGCGTTTCGGCGATGCGAATCGGCAAGCAAATGCAATTCTTCGGCGCAAGGGCGAACTTGGCCAAAGCGCTGCTATATGCCATTAACGGCGGCAAGGACGAGAAGAGCGGCGCCCAGGTCGGCCCGGAATATCCGGCGATCACGGCCGAGGTTCTCAGCTACGACGAGGTCATGAAGCGGTTCAAGCCGATGATGGAATGGCTGGCGAAGCTTTATATGAATACGCTGAACGTCATCCACTATATGCATGACAAATACAGCTATGAACGGATCGAGATGGCGCTGCATGACCGGGATATTTTACGGACGATGGCATGCGGGATCGCCGGCCTGTCCGTAGCGGCGGATTCGCTGAGCGCCATCAAGCACGCGAAGGTTAAGCCGATTCGAAATGAGCAGGGGATTGCCGTGGATTTCGAGATCGAGGGGGACTTCCCTTGCTACGGCAACAACGATGACCGGGTGGACAGCATCGCGGTGGAGCTGGTGGAATCGTTTATGAGCATGATCCGCAAGCACAAAGCATACCGGGATGCCATGCCGACGCAGTCGGTGCTGACCATTACGTCGAACGTCGTCTACGGGAAGAAAACGGGAACGACGCCGGACGGTCGCAAAGCGGGCGAACCGTTCGCGCCAGGGGCGAATCCGATGCACGGCCGCGACAAGAAGGGAGCGCTCGCCTCGCTGACGTCGGTTGCAAAGCTCCCGTACGAGGACAGCCTCGACGGTATCTCGAATACGTTCTCGATCGTGCCGAAGGCGCTGGGCAAGGACGCCGATACCCGCATCCGCAATCTCGTAGCGATGCTGGACGGATACTTTGGCGATGACGCCCACCACTTGAACGTCAACGTATTCGACAGAGAGCAGCTGATCGACGCGATGGAGCATCCGGAGAACTACCCGCAGCTGACGGTGCGCGTATCCGGATATGCGGTCAACTTCGTCAAGCTTACCCGCGAGCAGCAGCTGGATGTCATCAACCGGACCTTCCACGGTTCGATGTGATGATAGGCGATAAAGGCATAATACGAAACTTGGCCGGTAGAGCCGGAATACGAGCAGCGGGAGAAAGTCCCGGATGACTAAGCGGATACAGAAAGGATGATGCCCCATGCTGAAAGGCCATGTACACTCCATAGAAACGTTCGGAACGGTGGACGGTCCGGGCATCCGCTTCGTGCTCTTCATGCAGGGCTGCCTGTTAAAATGCCAATACTGCCATAACCCGGACACGTGGGGGTTGCACGAAGGTCAGGAGATGACGGTGGAGGAGGTATGCCGGGAGATCGAGCCGTATTTAAGCTATTACCGCGGTTCAGGCGGAGGGCTGACGGTTTCCGGCGGGGAGCCGACGCTGCAATACCCGTTCGTGGCCGAATTGTTCAAGGAAGTGAAGAAACGCTGGAACTTGCATACGGCCTTGGACAGTAACGGGTACAACGAACCGGATAAAATTGCGGAGCTGCTGGATTATACAGACCTTGTGCTGCTGGACCTTAAGCATATTCGCGACGACAAGCATATCGCGCTTACAGGCAAATCCAATGAGCGCACGCTGAAGATGGCCAGATGGTTGTCGGACCACGGAAAAAAGATGTGGATCAGGCATGTATTCGTTCCGGGCATCCACGACGAAGAGGAAGATCTTGCCGATCTGGGGCAGTTTATACGCACGCTTAAGGGCGTGGATAAATTCGAAATCCTGCCGTATCACCAAATGGGCGTGTACAAGTGGAAGGAGCTTGGGATGGCCTATCCGCTGGAAGGCGTGCCTTCGCCGACAGAGGAGGAAGTGGCGCGCGCATACCGGTTGATTGGAGAAGTTATCTGAGGTGCTGCTTAGTCCGGTATCCCTTTATAGCAGAATTAATGCCACATAATGTGTTAAGATAAATGACAGTGACCTTTCCTGAATATGGAAAGGTCACTGTTTTTTGTGGAAGATTTTATCCCTAAGATAGAATAATGTCGACCTATCGGAGAATGGAATCGCTTTCTATAATGAAGATGTAACAAAAACAAACAAACCTTTTGGAGGGTCAAAGACAATGAAGAAAAAGGGTCTGGCATTACTCATGTCGCTTCTATTCGTCTCGTCTGCGCTGTTGTCCGCTTGCGGAGGCAAGGGAGCCGAGAAGCCGTCAGGCGGTACGGGCGGTGCAGCGGGCAACGAACCGTTTGAGATTACGATCCGCCACACGCAAGTGGGCGAATCCAAGAAATTCCGTCTTGCGCTGCTGAACGACGTCGTCAGCAAAACCGAGGCGGCGGTGCCTGGCCTGAAGATCAAGCTGGATGCCGTCGATTCGGAGGTGAACCGCAAAGAGAAGCTTAGAGGCGAGATGGCCGCCGGCAAGCCGCCGGAAGTGTTCGATGTGTTCGGAAGCCCGGACGCAGGCGTATATGCAAAGGAAGGGCTGATGCTCGATCTGACGCCAATCCTTGACGAGCTTGGCATTAAAGACAAATTTACGACGCTGGATCCTTTCACCCACGATGGCAAAATCTACGGATTGCCGATCGGTGGCTCCATCGAAGGTATTTTCTATAACAAAGAATATTTCGAGCAGAAAGGCCTCTCCGTTCCGAAATCGCTGGCCGAGCTGGAGCAAATCGCGGAAGCGATCAAGGCGGACGGCAAAATTCCGTTTGCGCAATCCTCGAAGGACGCGTGGATTCCGCTGATGACTACCAACAACCTGTGGAGCTACTACGCAGGACCGGAAGTGACGTACGGCTTCAAGACCGGCGAAACGAAGTGGACCGATCCGAAAGTGGTCGAAGGCGTGAAGAAGCATCAGGAATGGGTGGAGAAAGGTTATTTCAAGAAGGGCGAGCTCGGATTCGAGTATGCGGACATGAGAAACCAGATTCTCTCCGGCGAAGCTATCATGATGATGGACGGCTCATGGGCCAACTCGGTATTCCGTGATCCGGAGCAGGCTGGCGATATGGTCGGCAAGATCGGTTATTTCAACCTGCCGCCTGTAAATGCGGGCGACCCTGTCGTCGTCATGCAGGATGCGAATAACGGTTACGGCTTCTCGGCCGAAGTGGCCAATGATCCGCGTAAGCTGCAGGCCGTCAAGGAATTTATCAAGAACATGTGGACCGATGAAATGCAGCTGCGCGGTCTGAAGGAAGACGGTGTGCTTCCGGCAATGAAAATGGATCTGGAAACGATGAACTCGACGTCCGACGATCCGCTTATGCAGGATATTTTCAAGGGGGTCAGCGAGATCGGCAAATCCTTCCCTGCCTTTGACGCGCTCGTGCAGGCTGACGTGAACACCGCGCTGAGCATGGGCATCCAGCAGGTAATCGGCGGCGAGCTTGACGCTCAGAAGATGCTGGAGAACGTTCAAGCGGCGCAAGAAGCAGCCAACGCTGCGGAGGAATAATCAAGTGCAGGCGAGTCAAGGCACTACCCGCTGTCATGGGGGTGCCTTTTCGCCTAAACGACAGACATCAATACGGAGGTTACTATGAATAAAGCGCTGAGAAATCCTCTGATCTACATCTTGTTCGTCCTGCCGGCATTCATCCTGTTCCTGGCTTTTTTCATTTACCCGATCTATACGGCGATTGACAACAGCTTTACGAGCTGGAACGGCATTTCCAAGGACGTGAAGTATATTGGATTCGATAACTATGCTACGGCCATGTCGGACGTCGCGTTCTGGAAATCGGTTAAGAACAATGTCTATTTCATTCTTTTCTCATGTTTGGTCCAGGTTCCGCTGATCGTCATCTTCTCGCTCCTTATCGCCAATGTGAAGCGGTTGAAAGGACTGTACAAAACCGCCGTATTCGCTCCGTCGATCATGTCGACGGCCGTCATCGGCATTCTGTGGGGCTTCATTTATAATCCGGACTTCGGCTTGATGAATCAACTCCTCGGGCTGTTTGGCGTGGAGCCGATCTACTGGCTGTCCGACAAAAACTGGGCGATGCTCTCGATCTTGATCACAAACGCTTGGCAATGGACCGGCTTCTACATTGTGATGGTGCTGGCCGCAATCATCTCCATTCCCAAGGAGCTGGATGAGGCGGCGGCAATCGACGGGGCCACCGGCTGGCAGCGAGCCATGAAAATTACGCTCCCTTTGGTTATGCCGATCATCTCCGTTGTCATCATGCTGTCGATCGCCGGGGCGATGAAAGCAGCCGATATTATCCTGGTAATGACCAAGGGCGGGCCGGCCGGCTCGACGGACGTCATGGCAACCTATATGATCCGTTATGCCATTACGAGCTTTAAGCACGGCTTCGGCAATTCGATTGCCGTTCTGATCTTCGTCTTTACGATGATCATTACCGCGCTCTATCAGGTACTGATCGCACGCCGCAACGAAAGGATTGAATACTAAATGAGAGCGATGAAGAAACTGATCCCGCATATTTTCCTGATGGCTTACCTGCTCGTCATTTTGTATCCGTTCCTGTTCGTTCTGTTCTCGTCGGTAAAGACGGATAACCAGTCGATCGCGGCCAATCCGTTCGGGCTGCCCGACACCTTCGTGCTCGACAATTATGTCAATGCTTGGGTGAACGCGAAGATCAGCACGTATTTCTGGAACAGCTTGTATATCGGCGTGCTGTCCGCATGCTTGTCGATCCTGTTCGCGGCGATGCTGGCCTTTGCCATTACGCGTATGCGTTACAACCGGATCAGCGCCATCCTCTTCCAGTGCATCCTGCTGGGCATGCTTATTCCGAACAACTCCTTGATGCTGCCGATCTATGGCATCATGCGTCAATTGGACATTCTTAATACGCATATGGCGCTCATTCTGCCTTACGTGGCTAATGCGATTCCCTTCTCCGTAATCATTCTTGCGGCCTTCATGCGCTCGCTGCCCGGAGAAATCGAGGAAGCCGCCGTCATCGATGGATTGAGGTCTGGGGGCTTGTTTGCTAGAATTATCTTGCCTCTGACCGTTCCGGCTATCGTAACCGTGTTTATCATTAATTTCTTGGGGAATTGGAACGAATTTTTGCTTGCTAACTATTTCTTGTCCAATGACGAGTTGCGAACACTTCCAGTCGGGATGGTCGGTTTCAGGGACGCTTACAATATGAACTACGCCCAAATGTCGGCGGGGATCGTGTTCAGTGTTCTGCCGGTTCTGATCATCTATGCGATTCTTCAAGAGAAGATCATTGAAGGGGTCACCGCGGGAAGCGTGAAGGGGTAATACGAAAGCGGGAGCATGCGTATGAATCTGCGGAACAAATTGTTTACGGCTTTTTTGGGACTCATTATCATTCCGTTGTTTTTGCTGGGCCTATTTACTTTTTTTATTACCTATAACTCGATTGAGGAAAAATACAGCCAGCAAGCCGAATATTCGCTTAAGGCGATCAGCTACAGCATTCTGAATGTATTCAAGGAGATGGAATACGTCACGGACAACGGGATTGCCACCTCCGTGTTCGCAATGGCGCTGAATGCGAAGGATCCGAACGATCAGAACCTGATTAAGGAGTCCAATGCGGAGCAGCTTAAATTGAACGACCGGCAGCGCAGCTTCCGAAATCTACTATATAACCACCCTGCAATCAGCTATGCCTTTTTGTATCATTTCAACCGGGAGTCGCCCCCGATTCCGATCTTCAGCAAAGAGAATTTCCGAACGCTTCCGTATGACCAGTTTAAGAGCAGCCCGTTATATGATGAAGTGGTGGCGCTGAACGGAAGACCCATGTGGCTAGCCCCGCATGAATTTCAGGAGCTGACAGGCGAAGAGCCGGTATTTACCCAGATTCGGCTGATCAAAGATGTGACGACGCTGCGCAAGCTCGGCATATTGGTCGTCCAGATCAAGAAGTGGGAGTTCGAGGAAATCTTTCGCAATTTAACGATACCTAACAATCTGCAAAACACCTCGTTCATGCTCGTGAATAATGAAGGACTGGTTCTGTTTGATCCGGAGAACAGCATGGACGGACAAAATATCAAGCAATACATGAAGCATAAGGTCGAGTTCAAGCAAGGCTACCAGAGCTTTAAGGCCAAGTTCAACGGGAAGGAGCACATCGTTTCCATTTACCACCTGAATGATTACGGCTGGAATCTGGTCTCCTTCACCGATTGGAACTCGTTGTCCCAGGAAGTAACGTCGTTTGCCAAGTGGTTCTTCGTGATTATGGGCGTCTGCCTTGTCACCGCAATCGTCTTTAACCGGCTGTTCATGAACCGGATTACCGGGACAATTGCCGTCATTGTCCGGTTTATGCGCCGGGTCGAGGACGGAGACCTGAATGCGAGAGTCGAGGAGAAGGGCGAGGATGAGCTTCTGCTGCTCTCCAAAGGCTTTAACAATCTGATGAACCGGATCAACGATCTGTTCGTGCAGGTGAAGAAGGAGCAGCGGCAGAAGACGGAAGCGGAGATGCGGGTGCTGCAGGCGCAGATCAAGCCGCATTTCCTGTTCAACACCCTGGAGTCCATCAATGTGCTTGCCATCCAAAACGAAGGCCGCAAAGTGAGCGAGATGGTATACCGGCTGGCGAGCATCCTGCGCATCAGCATACAAGGCAAGGAAGAAATTACTTTGGAGGAAGAGATCAAGCATCTGCAGAGCTATCTGGAGATCCAGAAGTTCAGGTTCGAGGATGTGTTCGACTATGAAATCGACATTCCGAAGGAGCTGATGCACAGCCGCATCCTCAAGCTGACGCTGCAGCCGCTGGTGGAGAACAGCATCCAGCACGGATTTGAAGGAATCTCGTACAAGGGACTCATCCGGATATCGGCATGGAAGGAACTCGGCAATGTTATCATCCGGGTGGAGGACAACGGGCTTGGAATGACCCCGGAGCAGCTGTCGATGTTTGAATATATGGTGCATGACGATTCGATGTCGCAGCAGGCGAAGCTGCAGAATTTGAAGGTGAATCAGGAACGCCGCGGGCTTGGACTGCGAAGCGTAGCAGACCGCATACGCATTCAGTACGGCGATTATTACGGTCTGTTTATCTGCTCGAGCCGTCCCGGCGGCACCGTTATACAATGTGTCATACCCAATTATGATAGGGGGGACGGGCAGCGTGTTGAAGGTATTATTGGTCGATGACGAGGCTCCGATCTTGAACAATCTGAACAGGGTGCTCCCGTGGGAGGAGATGGGCATGAAGGTGATCGGTTTGGCCCGCAGCGGGACGGAAGCATTGGAAATCGCCGAACAGTATACGCCGGATCTGATTTTGTCGGACATTCGGATGCCCGTGATGGACGGCCTGACATTCATTTCGAAAATTCGGGAAGAGGGGAGCCGCGCGGAAATCATACTGCTTACCGGCTATCAGGAATTCGAGTATGCCAGGGAAGCGATTAAGCTCGGCGTCAAGGATTATATCAGCAAACCGATCCATTATGGCGAGCTGGAAAATAAGGTGCGCGAGATCGGGGAGGAAATCCGTAAGAAGAGGGCGAAAGAGAAGTATTACAGCACCGTTTCGCTGATCGACGATGTTCCGGGGCCGGAGACCGCCAAGAAGACGCCCGAGCAGCTGGTCGCTTCCGCCCTGGAATATATCAATACCAATATGGGGCAGGACCTGGGCATTGAAGAGCTCTCGGAGCATTTGGGCATCAGCTCGAGTTACTTTTGCCTGCTGTTCAAGAATCACGTGGGGCTGACCTTTGTCGAATATTTGACGAAGCAGCGGATGGAGGCGGCCAAGTTCCTCCTCGTGAACAGTGATAAGAACATTGCCCAGATCGGCTCCTTTGTCGGTTATCATGAGCGGCGCTATTTCACGAAGGTGTTTCAGAAAGCGACCGGCATGACCCCGTCCGAATTCCGGGAAATGTCCGGCAAAGCAACGGTATGAACTTATTCTGGACGCTGCAGGCAGCTCATGCATCATGCGCTCGATTTCATCTTAGCCTGCGAAGTCCCTAATATGAGAGAAAGTAGGTACGTAATCGATGAAGTGGACTGCAGCAGATTTAACCTTGGAGCAAAAAGTTGGACAAATGTTCATTTGCGGATTCAATGCGCTGACACCGAATGAGCATGCCAGAGTATTGATCGAACAGCATCAGATCGGCGGCATCTGTTATTTCCGCCGCAATGTGGAGACCCTGCCGCAGCTTGCGGAGCTGTCGGAAGCCCTCCAGCGCATGGCCGCGGAGAAGCAGAGCATCCCGCTGTTGATTTCAATCGACCAGGAGGGCGGCATGGTTGCCCGCATTGACCATGACGGGATCAGCCGCATTCCTGGAAATATGGCGCTCGGCGCTTCAGGCAGCGTGGAGGATTGCTATGAGGTGGCAAGGATCGGAGCCCGCGAGCTGCGCTCCCTCGGCGTAAACATGAACTTCGCCCCTTGCCTTGATGTTAACAATAATCCGCGCAATCCGGTCATCGGGGTGCGTTCCTTCGGCGAGGATCCTGAAGCGGTGGCAGCCCTTGGCGCGGCAAGTATCAGAGGATATCAGGAAGAAGGCGTATCCGCTACGGCCAAGCATTTTCCCGGGCACGGCGATACGAGCGTCGATTCCCATCTGGGCAGAGCGTCGGTTCCGCATGACAGAGAGCGCTTGAACCGGGTGGAGCTGTATCCGTTCATCCAAGCGATCAAGCATGGGGTAGACGCGATTATGACGGCCCATGTCAGCTTTCCGGCGATTGAGCCGAGCGATCTGCCAGCCACCTTGTCCCGCGCGGTGTTGACCGGACTGCTCCGGGAGGAGCTGGGCTTCGAAGGACTGATCGTAACCGATTGCCTGGAAATGCACGCCATTTCCAAAGAATACGGCATACCAGAAGGCGCCATCCGCGCGATCCAGGCCGGGGCGGACTGTGTGCTCGTCAGCCATACGCTCTCGGAGCAGACCGCGGCGATTACAGCTGTCATCGAGGCTGTCCGGAGCGGAAGAATTCCGATGGCGCAAATCGATGCTGCCGTGGGCCGGATCCTGGCTTTGAAGGAGCGTAATGCCAAGCTGGCAGCCGAGCTGCCGGTTCAGCCCGTAGCCCGGGTGAGCGAGGAGACGAAGCAGCTGCTGTTCGATATTGCAGGTAGAGGCATTACGCTTGTCAAGGACGAGGGACAGCTGCCGCTGCAGGCGGAGGAGCCAGTAGCGGTGATCTGGCCGGAGCTGCTTAAGGCAACCCAGGTTGATGAGGCATGGAGCAAGAGCTATACGCTGGGCAACGCGCTTAGAAGCAGAGGGGTCCAGGCGGATGATGTGTGCGTCGGCACCAATATGACCGATGAAGAGGTAGAGCAGGCGCTTCAAGCGGTGAGCGGTTATACGCAGATCGTAGTCGCTACGTATACCTCCGAGAGTCGTCTTCCGGAGGGGCAGAAGAAGCTGGTGGAGCGGCTGTCCGCGCTCGAAGGCGTAACGTTGATCGTCGTTGCGACCCGCAACCCGTACGATCTTATCGATCTCCCGCCGGTTCCTGCGTATTTGTGCACGTATGAAAATACACCGTACTACATGCAAGCCGCTGCGGATGTGCTTCTCGGTAAGCTAAAGCCGGGCGGCAGGCTCCCGGTCGGAATCAGCGAGACTTATCCGCTGGGCTGGAGCTATAACCAGAACGTTGCAAACCGTTAAATCACGATAATTAACGTTAAATCACGTGAAAAACCGGAGCTATCCTCCTGGAGGGGGCTCCGGTTTTACTATTATCCTGACCATTTATAGCAACTTTTCGGGATTTATGGCGTCTAATAGTATGTCTGATAGAGACAGTAGAGACTATAAAGCAGTTTTAAAGGAGTAGAGGATGAACTTCAGAAGAATCTCATTGATCACCGTCCTTGCTGCGGCACAGGTATTTGCAGCCGTTCCGGCAGCGGCAGCATCACCGGATTTGACGGCTCCGGCCCAATCCGCCGGTTCGACGCTGCAGTCCACTGCGGTGGAACAAGGTGAGCAAAGCCTGCAGCAGCAGACGGATCAGCAAGACGTACAGCCAGAACAGCAGTCAGTAGAAGAACAGTCGGTCGAAACGGATTCAATAGAAACGGATTCAGCACAGCAAGAAAGTGCGGATTCGATTCCGGATGAAGCCGAGGGAGTTTCATCATCCGTTGATACGGAGCAAGACAGCAAACAGTCAGCGAATCAGCAGCAAGCGGAGGAAGAGGGGAACGGTTCGGGAGAGACCGGGAATAGCTCCGGTAACACCGGGAACGATACGAACATATCGAGCACCTCCGAAACATCGCCGGCTTCCAAGAATGAGCTTGTGCTTTTGATGAACAGTGACGTGATGTACCATAACGGACAGCGCTATAAGGCCGGGGAGCCGATGGCCGTCAAGAAAGGCGTATCTTATATAGCGGTACGGGCAATGGTCGAGCGTGCAGGTCTTAAGCTCTCTTTTGACAATAAGACAAAGGAAACCATTATCATCAAGGATGGCAATGAGCTCCGCTTTAAGACAGGGAGCAGCAATTATAAAGTAAACGGACAGGTCCGCCCAATGAAGGGGCCGGCCTATATTTCCAACAATGTGTTTATGGTTCCATTAACTTCGATTACGCAAGCGCTTGATATTCCATATACGGTTAATCAATCCGAGAAAAAAGTGATTCTTGACCTGTCCCGTAGCGGCAGCGGAGACGGAGGCAGCAGCGACGGCGGAAGCACGCAGCCTGAGCCGGGAGACGGCAGCGGGGGCAGCCAGGTGCCTAACCTTCCGAATCTTGGTCCTAACGATCTGATCCTGATGATGAACAGCGACGTTATGTATCAAGGCGGCAAGATGTATAAGGCCGGACAGCCGATGGCCGTAAAGCAGGGGGTATCCTACGTCGCGATCCGATCGCTGGTCAATCGGGTAGGGCTTAAGCTTACCTATGACGCGAAGACGAAGGAAACGATTATTATCCGCGGCGGCGACGAGCTTCGGTTCAAAACGAACAGCAGCGTGTACACCGTCAACGGAGAACGCAGAACGATGAAGGGACCTGCGTATCAGAGCAACAATACGTTCATGGTACCGCTGACAAGCATTACGCAGGCACTGGATATTTCCTATAAGGTGGACCAGCCGAACAAACGCGTTATACTCAGCCTGAGCACGAAGCCGATCGCGTCCTTCACCGTGTCGCCGGCCGAAATTTATGCCGGAGAGACCTATGTTACGTATCGGACGAATGCCTATTCCCCGACAGGACTTCCCATTGTGGATGAGCGCTGGGAGGGACGGGAGGAGATGTTTAGCCAGCCGGGCACCTACCCTGTCACCTACTCGGTTCAGGATTCAAGCGGCGAGTGGAGCGATCCATACACGCTGAATATTCAGGTCCTCGCACCGAATACGCCGCCGGTCGCCATGTTCACGACAGACAAAGAACAATACAAGATGGGTGAGAAAATCACCTATATCGACCAGAGCTACGACCAGGACCCGGGCGATGAGCTGACTTACAAATGGGAAAATAACGAAAAGGCGTTCTTTACCGCGGGTTCGCACAAAGTCCGGTTAATCGTAACGGATAAAAAAGGCGCGACCAGCACGTACGAGAAGGTCATTACCGTGACGAACGAGGTATTGTATACCCAAGACCAGTTCAACCAATTGTTTACGGATATCGGCGATAGCTATTCATTCAACGGCTCCGTGGTACCGACTTGGGACTTGCTGCCAATTACCCGAAGCTCCGAGCCGACGATGCTGATCCGCAGCAACTCGCCGGAGACGGTGTACCAGGAAGGGATCGTTTATCGGGAGACCGGCAACGGCAGCACCCGGTTCATGATCCATCATATGAACGCTACCGGGAAAAATATGAAGATGTACGTCGTGGCCACCAATATCAACAGCTTACCGACAAGGCTGACAACCGAATATTCCGGCATGGGCGGACCGATCAATATTCCGACCGCAACAGGCAAGGCGGCTGTGCTTCGTTACCTGGAATCCATGCAGTCATCGGCCGATTATCAGTCCATCACGATGGCTCCGGGGGAGAGCAGAGTAATTCTGAAGGATCTAAGCGCCCAATCGCTGAAAAACGGGCAGGTTGTTTCCATGCTCGCTGACCTGTATTCGGATGCGCCGATCCGTTATGATGTCATCATGATCGATGAAACGAAAGACCCGATCCAGAAGCTGCCTCACCTGATTTTGCAGTCGCCGGACGGTGTGCATAATCGGGGATCCTATGCGGATTCGACGAGAATCATCGAATCCTACGAGCTTGTAGGCAACAAGCCGGGGCGTCTTGCGATCGGGGACAATACGAATGACCCGAACCTGGAAGGATACGACGGGATTAACGGCTCCTATACAACCAATGCCGGCAATTTCGGCGTCCTGTACAAAATCAAGCTGCACCGCGTAGCGCCGAATACGCTGATCACGCTGAATCCGCGCGGCGGCAAATACATGGGTGCCATGATGGTCAACGGCAAGATTATTCAAACGCCGAATACGAGCAATGGAGCGGTATCCGCTCCGAACGATGCAGCCGTGCTGTATCGAACAGGCAGCTACGAGGAAACGGTGGAATTTCTCTTCACGGCAGCGCCGGGAAGCAGCCTTCCGATCAATCTCCTTGTGCAGCCGCTGCCCGAGTTAAAGAACGAATCCTGATAAGATGATGAAATTGTAACGATGAATGTTGTTAGCACCGGGCACAGCGATCCTAACATGACCGCTCTTTGGTGCAGGGGAGGCTGTTTTCGAACCGTAAATAACGGTTTCGAAGACGGCCTCTTTCCGGCTTCATGGCGGATACAGCTGCGGGCTCAAGCGTAGTGCCATAAACCGACGTTCGGGCAGGAGGGATAACCGCTTTCATTGACGATGGCTGTTTTTTCAGGCATTATTAAGGGAGTTGACACGAACAGGAGGTCACTTGCGTATGCTTACGACGGAACAGATTATTGACGCCATGTCGGAACATGGGCTGCGCATTACCGATCAGCGAAAGACGCTTGCCAAATTGTTTGGAGAGCATGAGGGCTATCTGACAGCCAAGGACGTTTATGAATATATGGGCCGGAAGTACAGCGGGCTAAGCTTTGATACGGTATATCGTAATTTGCGGGTCCTGTATGAGCTCGGCTTGCTGGAGCAGGTTGTGTTTGAGGAAGGCATCAAATTCAGAGGGCGCTGCAGCGAGGATCATCACCATCATCACATGATCTGTCTGCAATGCCAGAAAACGTACCCGATTACGTTCTGTCCGATGCAGCTGACCGACACGCCGGACGATTTTCAAGTCGTCCAGCACAAATTCGAGGTGTTCGGCTACTGCCGCGATTGCTGCAAGGCGGATGCCGGCGGACAGGCGGCCAAGGGCAAAGGAAAGCAGGAGCAACAGGTATGAGCACCGCACGCCGGGTGGTGAAGGTTCCGATCCACTTCTATCGGAAATTCATCTCTCCATTAAAGCCGGCGACCTGCCGTTTCTATCCGACTTGCTCAGCCTATGCCCTTGAAGCGATCGAAGTTCACGGTGCTCTGAAGGGCTCCTGGCTGGCTGCTAAACGGATTGCCAGATGCCACCCGTTTCATCCCGGGGGGATCGATCTTGTCCCGCCCCGGAAGGGCGAGGAGCCGGCACCGATGGAATAGGCGGTTGCAAGCTGCCAGATGATGAGCGAATAAATTCTATGAAATTGCCCATGCTGTGTTCATAAGAGCAAGATACACCTTGACACTCGTTGTTATGGTTGATTAAAATGGATACAACTTATTGATCGAGATCAAAAAGTGGGATTTTCAGCACCAAGAAGGCTGGATGAAGCTAGGGACTGAGGAGCGGAGCGTACGTTTTGGGTACGTGAGCACCGGAAGGCCCGGCTGAATTCAAGATTCGATGCCGAGTTACTTCTTGTCTCACTTCGTGATCAAAAGACGACTTTTTGATCAACCCTTTTATAATGATTTCCAATGAAGAGATAAGTACGAGAGCTGTCGCCATGTCCAGAGAGCCGGGGAAGCTGCAAACCGGTCTTGGCGCATTTCGGAAAATGGTCTTGGAGGAACCGCTTTTGAGCGTGCAGCTGAACAAGGATGGCTGCCGTAAAGGAGCGGCGTGAGCCAGCGTTAATGGCGGTCCGCGAATGAAGCGGCAGATGAGCCTGTAACCTGTAAGGGTTGCGGGGAAATTGGGTGGTAACACGTGAGATCAGCTCTCGTCCCATTGGGACGGGAGCTTTTTATGTTGTTTCGAGCATCTCCATTTCATGGCAAAGGAAGGATTACAATGACAGACAAGAAGACATTTTACATTACAACCCCGATCTACTATCCGAGCGACAAGCTGCACATCGGACATGCGTACACGACGGTGGCCGGCGACGCGATGGCGCGCTACAAGCAGCTGCGCGGATATGATGTCCGTTATTTGACGGGCACGGATGAGCATGGTCAGAAGATCGAGCGGAAAGCGGCCGAAGCCGGCAAAACGCCGCAGCAATTCGTTGATGACATCGTGGCAGGCATTAAGGATCTCTGGAAGAAGCTTGACATTTCGAATGAGGATTTCATCCGGACAACCGAGAAACGCCATACGTCGGTTGTACAAGAGGTATTCGAGCGGCTGCTGAAGCAGGATGACATTTACAAAGGCGAGTACGAGGGCTGGTATTGTACTCCTTGCGAATCGTTCTTCCTGGAGCGTCAGCTGGTTAACGGCAACTGCCCGGATTGCGGCCGGCCGGTTGAGCTCGTGAAGGAGGAAAGCTACTTCTTCCGGATGGGCAAATACGTGGACCGTCTCCTGCAGTATTATGAGGAGCACCCGGATTTCATTCAGCCGGTATCCCGGAAGAACGAAATGATCAACAACTTCATCAAGCCGGGTCTTGAGGACCTCGCCGTCTCCCGTACAACCTATGAATGGGGCGTCAAGGTCAAGAGCGATCCGAAGCATGTGATCTACGTATGGATCGATGCGCTGCTGAATTATATCACGGCGCTTGGCTACGGCTCGGAGGACAGCTCGCTGTTTGACCGGTATTGGCCGGCGGATGTACATCTGATGAGCAAAGAGATCGTCCGGTTCCATACGATCTACTGGCCGATCATTCTCATGGCGCTGGATCTGCCGCTTCCGAAAAAAGTGTTCGCACACGGATGGCTGCTGATGAAGGATGGCAAAATGTCCAAATCCAAAGGCAATGTGGTCGACCCGGTTACGATGATCGACCGCTACGGTCTGGATTCGCTCCGTTATTATTTGCTGCGGGAGGTTCCTTTCGGAGCGGACGGCACATTCACACCGGAAAGCTTCGTCGAGCGGGTGAACTCGGATCTGGCCAATGACCTCGGCAATCTGCTGAATCGGACCGTGGCGATGGTATATAAATATTTCGACGGTGAGGTTCCCGCCTTCAAGGCAGGCGTGACCCCTTACGATTCATCCATCGAGGAAGCTGCTAAGGCGGTCTATGATAAGGTCGAGACCGCGATGGAGAATATGGA
Organism: Paenibacillus sp. FSL M8-0142; assembly: GCF_038597315.1. Taxonomy (NCBI): domain Bacteria; kingdom Bacillati; phylum Bacillota; class Bacilli; order Caryophanales; family Paenibacillaceae; genus Paenibacillus; species Paenibacillus sp. FSL M8-0142. Next base: position 4,259,523 of record NZ_CP152008.1, on the reverse strand, counting down.
GTTCTCCGTAGCTCTGACGGCAATTAGCCAGTTCGTCAGCCGCAGCAATAAATATATCGATGAGACCCAGCCGTGGGCACTGGCCAAGGATGAGAGCAAACGCGAAGAGCTTGCATCCGTCATGAGCCATTTGGTGGAGACGCTGCGTGTTGCCTCGATCCTGCTGCAGCCGTTCCTGACCCGGACGCCGAAGAAAATCTGGGAGCAGCTCGGTCTCACGGAAGGAGATCTGACAACGTGGGATAGCGGCCGCGACTTCGGTGCGATACCGGCGGGAACGAAGCTTCAGAAGGGCGACCCGATCTTCCCTCGCCTCGATCCGGAGCAGGAGGTCGCTTATATCGCCGAAGCGATGACGGGCGGTGCAAAGGCTGCTGAGGAAGCCAAGAACGATCCGCAGCCGGCGGCTTCGGCTGCGGATGCCGAGGAAGCACCGGAGCTGAAGGAGGAAATCGGCATTGAGGATTTCGCCAAAGTCGAGCTTCGTGTTGCCCAGGTTACAGCAGCCGAGCCGGTGAAGAAGGCCGACAAGCTGCTAAAGCTGCAGCTCGATCTGGGCTTTGAACAGCGTCAAGTCGTGTCCGGAATCGCGAAGTTTTACAAGCCGGAGGAGCTGGTGGGGCAGAAGGTCATCTGTGTGACGAATTTGAAGCCGGTGAAGCTCAGAGGCGAGCTGTCCCAGGGCATGATCCTGGCTGCCTCGAAAGGCGATCAGCTCACGCTCGCAACGGTGCCGGAGAGTATGCCGAATGGCGCAATCGTCAAATAATCAGCGCTTGAAATTGAATGAAGAAGGTTAGAAGGGCGTACCCTGTTAACGGGTACGCCTTTTTTCTATGGAAGGAACGATATGAGCAAAAAATTAATAGTAACGGTTACGATGTAGTTGACAATCTCGTTTTTCTTCTCTTATAATCTTGTTAGTAATGTTTACGATTAGATAGAACGGAGCGGGTGAGGGAATCATGAGCAGGAACAAGAAAGCGAAGTGGACATGGGGAATGGCAGCATTGCTGTCGGCACTGCTAATCGTGTCAGGCTGCGGCAGCAAATCCGGCGGCAGCATTGTGGAAGGGAAAATCAATGTCATAACGACCTTCTATCCCATATATGAATTTACGAAGGAAATTGGCGGTGAAGAGGTTAATGTCGTTAATCTGCTGCCGACCGGAGTCGAGCCGCATGATTGGACGCCGAAAAGCCAGGACATGGTCAATGCCTCCAAGGCCCAGTTGTTTCTATATAACGGTGCCGGATTTGAAGGCTGGGTTCCTTCATTTCTCAAGGGACTGAATAAGGATTCCGAGGTGAAGGCCGTCGAGGTAAGCCAAGGCATTCAACTGATTGATGCCGAGGGAGATGACGGCCATAATCATGGAGCCAGTGACGAGGCTGGACATGAACACAGCCATGAAGCGGCCGGAGAGGCCGCAGAAGAAGAGCTTGATCACAGTCACGATGAGGCCGCAGCGGAAGAGCATGCCGCAGGGTCGGGCACAGCCGAAGGAACCAGCCATCATACCGATCCTCATACATGGGTGAGTCCGAAGTCAGCCTTGATCATGGCCGAGAATATCAAGAACAGCCTGGTCGATACAGATCCGGAACATAAAGCGCAGTACGAACAGCGTTATGAAGTGCTGAAGGATAAGCTTGCTAAGCTCGATCAGGATTTTACCGAACAATTGTCCGGCCTTCCGAAGAAAGACATCGTCGTCTCCCATCAAGCATTCGGATATTTATGCCGGGACTACGGGCTTACGCAGCACGCGATCATGGGATTGTCCCCTGATGCCGAGCCGCGCGCGCAGGATATCGTGAATTTGACGAAAACGGTAAATGAAAAGGGACTCCGTTACGTATTCTTCGAGGAGCTTGTGTCGGATAAGCTGGCCAAGACCCTTGCAAATGAGGCCGGTGTAGAGACGCTTGTCCTAAACCCGGTAGAGGGATTGACGAAGGAGCAGGCGGAGAACGGAGAGAACTACTTCACGATTATGGAGAAAAATTTGCAAAATCTAAAGAAGGCCTTACAATAATAGAGAAGGGGGGAGCTAAGTCCCCTCTTCTTCCTGTCATTACAGGGTATAAAAGCTGCATAAATTTTGATAGCAAAATTTAAAGATAGAAAGGCGGCCAGGTTATGGAACCGGCAGCACAGGATTGCCACCAAACGATTATACAAATCGATAATGTATCCTTTAATTACCGGGATCAGAAGGTGATTAAGGACTTGAATTTCTCAATTAAAGAGCGGGACTTTGTAGGCATTGTCGGCTCGAACGGAGCGGGCAAGACCACCTTGCTGCGGATGATCGTCGGGCTTCTGCCGGCTGCGGAGGGCTCGATCGAGCTGTTCGGCCAGCCGATCCGCAAATTCCGGGATTGGGAGCGCATCGGCTATGTGCCGCAGAAAAATGCGTTCAATCCGCTCTTTCCCGCTACCGTCCGGGAAGTCGTTCTTTCGGGATTATATAACCGTAAGAAGATGTTCCGCCGCATCAGCCGCGAGGATCACCGCAAATGCGAGGATGCCCTGGAGGTTATGCGGATTCAGGATATTGCGGATAAGCGGATCGGCGCATTGTCCGGCGGCCAGCAGCAGCGCGTGTTTCTCGCGCGCGCGCTGATCAACCGTCCGGATCTCCTCATATTGGACGAGCCGACAATCGGAATCGACGCCGAGACGCAGGCCGGTTTTTTCGACTTGATCACCCATATGCATGCGCATCATCACATGACCTTTCTGATGGTCACGCATGATCTCGATATGGTGAAGGATTATTTGGGAGAATCGCCGGTATCGCATAACGGAAAAATCCAGTTTTTCGTTCGGCATTCCCATGAGATCGAAAACTGCGAGATCGAGGATCTTCAGCATTCTCTCGTTTAAATTAGGTATTAATTCATTGGATGCAAGAGAAGGAGACGTTGTCATTGCTTGATATATTGCAAAGCGATTTTTTTCAGCGGGCGCTTGTCGGGGGAATATTGATCGGCATCACCGCACCGCTCATCGGAATATTTCTTGTGCTGCGCCGGCTGTCCATGATCGGGGATACGCTGTCCCATGTGACGATTGCCGGCGTTGCGCTCGGATTTCTGATTGAAGTATACCCGCTGGCTGCCGGGCTTGTGTTCGCGGTTGCGGCATCCTTCGCGATTGAGAAGCTGCGAAAGGCGTACAAGAGCTATGCCGAGCTGTCCATTGCGATCATCATGTCAGGCGGCGTAGCGCTCGCGTCGCTGTTCTTCACGCTGGGAATGGGCTATAATACGGATGTCATGAGCTATCTGTTCGGCAGTATCTACACTTTGGATACGACGGATATATATATGGTTGGCGGCGTTACCGTTATCGTCATTGCCGTGGTCTTCCTGCTGCTTAAGGAATTTTTCCTGTTAAGCTTCGAGGAGGACGCTGCCAGCGTCAGCGGACTGCCGGTCAAAGTGATGAACATGGTGATCACGGTATTGACCGCGCTCGTCGTCAGCACGGCGATCAAAATCGTCGGCGCACTGCTCGTGTCCGCGCTTCTGACGATACCGGTTGCCATCAGCCTGCTGCTGGCACGGAGCTTCCGGAGCTCGATCATTCTGTCCGTGGTCATCTCGGAGATCGCCGTCATCGGAGGTTTGATGCTGGCCGGCGTATTTAACCTGGCGCCTGGAGCAACGATTGTACTGCTGCTGATCGGCCTGCTCATCGTCGCATTGGTCGGCAAAAAGGGTTTTACGACGTAAGGAGGTCTAACATTCAATGGCTGATATTAACGTCGGCATCGCATTTGCAGCCGGATTCGCATCCTTTATATCTCCATGCTGCTTGCCGTTATATCCGTCTTATTTATCCATCATCACCGGCATGTCGGTCAATGATTTGAAGAATGAGCAGAACCGCAAGGAGGTCCGCTTCCGGACGATGACGCATACCCTTGCGTTCATTCTTGGTTTTTCGGCGGTTTATTACACCCTTGGATGGGGAGCGGGGCTGTTCGGGGAGTTCTTCATGGAGTACCAGGACCTGATCCGCCAGCTGTCCGCGCTGTTAATCATTGTTATGGGGCTTATGCTGGTCGGCATTTTCCAGCCCCGATTTTTGATGAAAGACCGGAAATTCAACTTTAAATCCAAGCCGACCGGATACATAGGAACCTTTCTGTTCGGAATCGGATTTGCCGCAGGCTGGTCGCCTTGCGTCGGACCGATTCTGACCGCGATTATCGCGCTTGCCGCTTCGGATCCCGGCACATGGTTTCCGCTGATCACATCTTACTCGCTGGGCTTTGCCGTACCGTTTTTTATTCTGGCCTTTTTCATCGGATCGACGCGGTGGATTTTGAAGTATTCCAGCATCTTGATGAAGGTGGGCGGCATATTGATGATCCTGATGGGGATCCTGCTGTTTACGGACCAAATGTACAAAATCACAATTTGGCTGCAGGGCATTACGCCTGAATGGCTGAAATTTTGATGCTGCTTGGCTCCTTTTGGCTCCAGGCTCTTGGATATTGGTAAATGATGGGATATTCAGGGGGCCAGGACTTGCCAACAGGTCTAAAAAACATGTATCATTACAAGAGCAGGTAAATTGAGGTTTTGGTACAGGTTATGTAATTATAGAAGAGAGAGGGAAGAAGATGCCGACACCTAGCATGGAGGATTATTTGGAGCGCATCTACAAACTGATTGACGAGAAGGGATATGCGCGCGTTTCGGATATTGCCGAAGGCTTGGAGGTTCACCCCTCATCCGTCACGAAAATGATTCAGAAGCTGGACAAAGACGAATATTTGATATATGAAAAATATCGCGGCTTGGTACTGACCAGCAAAGGGAAGAAGATGGGCAAGCGGCTCATGGAGCGCCACCATCTGCTCGAGGAATTCCTCGAAATGATCGGTGTTCAGGATGAAAATATCTATAGGGATGTTGAAGGAATCGAGCATCATTTAAGCTGGGATTCCATTACGCGTATCGAAACGCTGGTTGAGTATTTCAAGCGGGACGAGAACCGGCTGCAGGAGCTGCGGGACATTCATAACGAACTGGTTAGCGAATCGTAATGGGGCATCTGTCCGCTTGTGACAGATGTCTTTTTAAACGGGTAGGCATATTGAAGATGTTGGGTTCATAGGTTAGCATTACCTGCAAATTTCATATTTTCGGAGGATTAATAGAAATGAAGCTTCGGCGATGGTTACTTGTATTGATCATGCTGCTATTATGTCTCCCGTCGGTAGTCTCCACAGCACAGGCGAAGTCGGCTGGTATCAGCATACAGCTGGACGGCGTGAAGCTGGAAAGTGACGTATCCCCATACATACTGCCAAAAGTGAACGTGACAATGGTTCCGACCCGGGTCATCAGCGAAGGACTTGGCGCTTCGGTCGTCTGGGAACAGTCCAAACGGACGGTAACGATCCGTAAAGACGGCAACACCCTGCAGTTGACCTCGGGCAAAACCTCCGCATTGGTGAACGGATCAGCGGTTGCGCTGGACGCTTCGGTTCAGATCAAGCAGAGCCGTGTTATGGTACCCCTCCGATTCATCAGCGAAAATCTTGGCTTGAAGGTAGAGTGGAACCAATCGGCGCAGCGGATTTCGCTCTTCTCGGGCTCCGAGGTTACCCCCCCGCCCGTCTCTACGGTCGAAGAGGTAAGAGGAGCTTGGATTTCGACGGTATTTAATCTCGACTGGCCGTCGCCTAAGAGCACGAGCGAACAGCAGAAAGCAGAATACATCGCGCTCCTGGATTCTCTCCAGGAAGTCGGCATCAACACCGTATACGTTCAGGTTCGTCCGGCCGGGGATGCCCTGTATCCATCGGAGCTCGTTCCTTGGTCAAAGGTGCTGACGGGGATACAAGGGGCGGACCCGGGCTATGATCCGGTTGCTTTCATGGTCGAAGAGACGCACAAACGGAATATGGACTTCCACGCGTGGTTTAACCCGTTCCGGGCCAACACCGACGTGCTGACCGCGTCGCTGGATCCGTCCCATGTCGCCCTTGCGCATCCGGACTGGATCGTAAACACCGGCAAGCAGCTGTACATCAATCCGGGAATTCCGGATGCGCGCCAACATATTATCGACACGATCATGGAGGTTGTAGATCAATATGATATCGATGGGGTGCATCTGGACGATTACTTCTATCCGTCCAATACGACCTTTAAAGACGACGCAGCTTACCGCTTGTATAATGATGGTTCGTATACGAACATCGGCGATTGGCGGCGGGCGAACATCAATGATTTTGTAGCTTCTTTAGGCCAATCGATACACGAGTCCAAGCCGGGCGTCGAGTTCGGCATCAGCCCGTTCGGTGTGTGGAGGAACGCCTCCGTGGACAAGACAGGGTCCGATACGAAAGCGGGCGTAACCGCCTACGACAGCATGTATGCCGATGTTAGAGCCTGGATCCAGAATGGCTGGATCGATTACGTTGCCCCGCAGATCTATTGGAGCATGAGCAATTCAACGGTTGATTACGATAAGCTGGTGGACTGGTGGGTGAACGAGGTAAAAGGCACGGGCGTCGATCTGTTGATCGGCCATGCCCCATACAAGCTCGGGACGTCCGAGGTCGGATGGCAGAGCGCATCGGAAATTATCAATCAGCTGAAGTACAATCGAGGATTTTCTGAGATCAAAGGCAGCATCTTCTTCCGTGCGGAGAACATTTTGAGCAATCCGTTAGGTCTTAAAGAGCAATTGCAATCATATTATAAATAAGATTTGGCGCACGTCCTACAGGTATGAATCATCCCCCGCCCTCATACATAGTCATTAGACCATGTGAGGCGGGGGATTTTCTGTATGCAGATCAATGCGGTTTTTGAAGGCGGCGGGGTCAAGGGCATCTCTCTCGCCGGCGCTGTTAAAGCAGCCGAATTGGCGGGGATCGAATTTAGCCGCGTTGCCGGAACGTCCTCCGGATCGATCGTCGCGTCCGTGCTTGCAGCAGGGTACCGAGCGGATGAAATCCGGAAGATCATTGAGGAGACTCCATTTCATACCTTCCTCCAGCGCGCACCGGTGTTCAATGCAAAGATCATCGGACCGGCTTTGAGGGTGTTGATCAAGAAGGGGCTATATTCTGGGGAAGCGCTGGAGAACTGGATCCGAAAAATTTTGCTGGACAAAGGCATATTCACCTTCTCCGATATTCCGGCCGGTAAGCTCTACATCGTTGCTTCGGATATTACGAACGGCAGACTGCTGGTGCTGCCGGACGATTTGCGCCAATACGGCATTAATCCGGCAACGTTTCCCGTCGCCAAAGCGGTGCGGATGAGCTGCAGCATTCCCTATTTTTTCGACCCGGTCATTCTTCGGCTCATAGGCAGAGCAGCTAAAGGGAAATCGTTCGCCGAACAATTTGTATATATCGTGGACGGGGGGCTGCTTAGCAATTTTCCGCTGTGGCTGTTTGACCGTGAATCGAAAGGAGGCCCGAAGCCTCTGCCGGTGCTCGGCTTTCAAATGGTGGGGAAGAACAGCAATTCACCGCATGAAATTGACGGTCCCTTCAGCATGCTGACGGCGATGTTCGAGACGATGCTGTCGGCGCATGATGAGCGGTATATCGAGCAGCAAAACCGCAGCCGCACCATCAAAATCCCGACCCTTGGCATCGGCACGACCCATTTTCACCTGACCAAGGAGGAGAGCATGAACCTGTACAATTCGGGCTTGACGGCAGGCACGCAGTTCTTCTCAAGATGGAAACCCGAACAGATGTGAATAAGTAAACAATAAAGCGCAGATTCCGAGGCTGCTGAAGCCTTGAAATCTGCGCTTTTGCTTCTAGTGATATTTCGGTAGATCATCGGAAGGGTCAGACTTGCCCTTCTGACCGTCGATGACCTGGAACGGATACTGTTTGCGTGTTGCGGATGGGCTTGTTTTTCTCGTCGGTTGGCTCTTGCGCGCCAGCTTGGCCGCGGTTCGCTTGGACGGCTTCACCTTCGGACGCTTGTTAAAGCGGCGGGGCGGAAACTTGTACAGCACATAGACGATTGCGACGATGATGGCCGGAATCAGCACCATCATCCTTGTGCTCGGGCTAATCAGCAGGCCCAAAACGCCTACTGCGGCTAACCCGATAGCCGTCCAAAAAATGATCGCATGCCTTCTCATGGATTCATCACCCTTTCGCGGGATCCAGCACACTTCCTGTCACAGTTTGCGACACGGGAACATTCTCGTATTGGGCATCTAATTCACGCATTCTGTTAAAGGATGCGATGGATACTTCGACTTGGTCATCCGTCGGCTCCTTCGTTGTGAGCAGCTGCAGCCACAACCCCGGGTAACCGAGGAAACGGAGAACGGGAATATCTCGCATGGCATTGGTAAGCTTCAGGAACTCAAAGGAAATGCCGAGCACGACCGGAAGAAGAGCGATTCGCTGGATGATCCGTTCTGTCATCGTATCCCATGGGACAACTGAATATACAACGACACCGAGCACGATGGTCAGCATCATGAAGCTGCTGCCGCAACGGTAATGCAGCCTTGTATACTTCTGCACGTTCTTGACGGTCAGCTCTTCACCGGCCTCATATGCGCTGATCACCTTATGCTCGGCGCCGTGATACTGGAACAGCCGCTTGATGACCGGCGTTTGGGAGATCGCCCATAGATAGACAAGAAGCAGGATCAATTTAATGATACCTTCAATCAGGTTATGCACGATATAGTTATCAAATGTATTCCCGAATAAGAAATCCTCAACAAAAACCGGCACGAGGGTAAAGAGCAGCTTGCCGACGATAAAGGACAGCACGCTGACCGCGGCAACGCCGATGATCATGCTTAGGCTCCAGCCGGATTCTTCCTTCTCCTTCTGCTTCTCACGCTCCTCCGGATCCAGGCTGTCGTCAGCGAATGCATCTGCGGAGTAGTTCAGATGCTTCGAGCCCTTGATGGTTGAATCTATCAGACTGACGATGCCGCGAAGAAGCGGAACCTTCCGCAGCTTCCGTACCCATTCCTTATCCTCGCGAGGCACCTCTAGAAACTTGATCTCATTATTCTTGCGACGAACGGCCGTTACGTTGACATGCTTGCCGCCGAACATAACGCCTTCGATTACAGCTTGGCCTCCATAGCTGATCGGGGTTGACTTTTGGGACAACCAGTTCACCCTCCCTGACATGTTTTTCGTTCTATTAACTATTGTATCGAATTTTGAAAGTAATTTCTAGTTGGATTGACCCGTGGGAAGCGGAGCATACTATCTGCTAAAGAAGGGAAGATGAGCATCGACTACCAAGCGAAGGAGGATTCAACATGACCGAAGGTCAATTTCGACAGGAGAACAAGGTGACGAATCCGTTTTTGTACGCCCTGGAGCTGGGGTATTACGCTGGGCTGATTTGGGGAGCAGTAAGATGGATTTTTTATACGCTGAAATTCACGAGGGTGGTGCCCGGCTTCTTGATGGAGCCCTTCTTCAAGCATGAGTTTCTCGTCACCGCGGCGGGGCAGATTGCGGGCTGGCTGTCGTTTATCGCGTTCTCCGTTATCGCTTCGCTGATTTACGTGTTTCTTTTCCGCAAGCTCAAAGGTCCCTGGCCCGGCATCATTTACGGCGTCATTTGGTGGATCGTGCTTTATATCGCCCTCAACCCTTGGCTCCGGTTTACGGCTCCGGTTAAAAAGCTGACGTGGGATACGAACATATCCGAGTTTTGCATTTTTATATTATGGGGACTCTTTATCGGTTACACGGCTGCCCAGGAATTTACCGACGAACGGATGCGCGAGCCGAAGCAGGTTACGGGTTAAAAACAATAAACTTCTCAATCCGATACCGCCTATGGTAAAATAGCACTTGGTTATTTGACGAAAAGGTGGGAAACCCTATGAAAACCATATGGGTGATAAACGGACCGAATTTAAACCTGCTCGGCTTCCGGGAACCGGGGATATACGGTTCGCTCAGCCTGCAGGCGATCGAGGATAATTTGCGCAAGCAAGCGGATGCTGCGGGGATCGGGATTACCTTCTTTCAGTCTAACCACGAGGGTGCGATCATTGACCGGATCCATGAAGCGATCGGGCAGGCGGATGGAATACTGCTGAATCCGGGCGCGCTGACGCATTACAGCTATGCTGTGCGCGATGCGGTCAGCTCGGCGCGGATTCCCACCGTGGAGGTTCATCTTTCGAACATTCATGCTAGGGAAGAATTCCGTCATACTTCCGTCATTGCGCCTGTTGCTGCCGGTCAAATCGCGGGCTTCGGCGCGGCCAGCTACACGCTGGGCTTGTCAGCCCTTTTACAAATTCTGGAGACCAGGGAGGCATAGCGGCGTTTGGATACCCGCTTTGATCCCGGCATGGGTGAGAGGAGATGGAACAATGAGCAGCAAACGAGTAGCAGGACTGCGCGAGAAGCTCGAGGCCAAAGGCTTGTCGGCCATGCTGATCGGTAGCCCGATCAACCGCAGATATTTGACAGGGTTTACGGGATCCGCAGGATATGTGCTGATCACGAAGGAACAGTCGTATCTGCTGACGGATTTCCGTTACATGACACAGGCTCCGCAGCAAGCGACCGGCTTTAAGGTCATTGAGCACGGAGCGAAGGTTATGGATACCGTAAAAGAACTGCTTCAATCCGAAGGCATTGCCTCGCTCGGTTTCGAGCAGGACCATGTTACATACGGGGTTTATTCCGGTTATACGGAGCAGCTTGCACCGATCAGCCTCGTTCCGGTATCGGGTCTGGTCGAGGAGCTCCGTATCATCAAGGATGCCGAGGAATTGAAGATCATGCAGCGCGCTGCCGATTTGGCCGATGAAACGTTCAGCCATGTGCTCACATTGCTTCAAGCGGGCAAAACCGAGCGCGAAATCGATCTGGAGATGGAAATGTTCATGCGCAGCCGCGGCGCGACTTCCTCCTCCTTCGACACCATCGTCGCTTCCGGAGAACGTTCTGCGCTACCGCACGGCGTTGCCAGCGACCGGGTGATTCAAGGCAATGAGTTCGTCACCTTTGATTTCGGCGCACTCCTGGATGGATACTGCTCGGATCTGACCCGGACGGTAGCCCTCGGCAGCCCGGATCCGAAGCTGAAGGAGATCTATGACATCGTGCTCGAAGCACAGCTGCATGCGCTTGCGCATATCAAGCCAGGCATGACTGGACGCGAGGCCGATGCGCTGGCACGCGACATCATCACCCGGTACGGATATGGCGAGTATTTCGGGCATAGCACGGGACATGGACTGGGCATGGAGGTTCATGAATCGCCGCGACTGTCCAAGGCGAGCGACGATATCCTGAAGCCGGGCATGGTCGTAACCGTGGAGCCGGGCATTTACTTGCCGGGTCTTGGCGGTGTCCGTATTGAAGATGATATTGTGATCACGGAAACGGGTATTCAAATATTGACAAGCTCGTCCAAAGATTACACCGTGCTCTAATGAAAGGCCGCAACAACGAACAAGAATTATTCAAACCGTATCCTTTAGGAGGGAAATTCAGTGATTTCAGTCAATGATTTTAAAACAGGATTAACCGTAGAAGTGGATGGCGATATTTTTACCGTTTTGGATTTTCAGCATGTTAAGCCAGGTAAAGGCGCCGCATTCGTACGCTCCAAATTGAAGAACTTGCGCAACGGCAACACGGTGGAGAAAACATTCCGTGCCGGTGAAACGATCGGACGCGCGCAAATTGACAACCGCGGCGTGCAGTACCTGTATGCAAGCGGACAGGAGCATGTGTTCATGGATAACGAAACCTATGACCAGTTCAGCTTGACCAGTGAGCAGCTGGAATGGGAACTGAATTTCCTGAAGGAAAACATGAATGTTAACATCATCAGCTATCAGGGAGAAATTCTCGGGATCAACCTGCCGAACAGCGTCGAGCTGAAGGTAGTGGAAACCGAGCCGGGAATTAAAGGCAACACAGCGACAGGCGCTACAAAAAATGCGAAGGTGGAAACAGGCCTCAATGTGCAAGTTCCGCTGTTCATCAATGAAGGCGATGTGCTTCTGATCGATACCCGTGAAGGAAAATACATCTCCCGCGCATAAGGCTGGCTTATTAGGCGAAACGATCTAATCGCCCCGCCTCTGCCAATATCTTCTGTTGCAACGCGACTCCTGTACGTCAAGTACGGGAGTTTTTTATATTTTCTAGATTGAAGGGCGCTCAGAGCGGCATTTCTTTCAGACGAAAGCCTTGACGGAGGGTGTTACTTTCGTATTATACTGTTTTAAAGTGAGAAACCATGAACCAATGCACTGGTACATACTGATTATCATGTGGGGAGTGAAAGAGGCATTGTCATTGTACGTTATGAAATTCGGAGGCAGCTCTGTAGGCGATACAGAACGCATGAAGCGCGTGGCCGGACGAATTGTAGAGAAACAGGATGAAGGCCATCAGTGCGTTGTTGTTGTATCCGCGATGGGGGATACCACCGACGATCTGATTGATCAAGCTAAACTATTAAACGAGAACCCGCCCGCACGGGAAATGGATATGCTGTTAACGACCGGAGAGCAGATCTCGATCTCGCTTCTCTCGATGGCGATTCATAGTCTAGGGCGCAAAGCTGTATCCTTTACGGGATGGCAGGCCGGATTCCGGACGGAAGCCGTCCACGGCAAAGCCCGTATTACCGATATATCCCCGGAGCGCGTGCACAAGGCGCTGAATGACGGAAATATTGTCATCGTTGCCGGCTTCCAGGGGATGTCGGAAGAAGGCGAAATCACGACCCTCGGCCGCGGAGGCTCGGATACGACCGCGGTGGCGCTGGCTGCAGCGATTTCGGCCGATGTGTGTGAAATCTATACGGATGTGGACGGGGTATACTCTACCGATCCGCGCGTAGTAAAATGCGCACGGAAGCTCCCTGAGATTTCATACGATGAAATGCTGGAGCTGGCGAACCTTGGGGCAGCGGTGCTTCATCCCCGAGCAGTTGAATACGCCAAACACAATCAAGTGAAGCTTGTTGTTAGATCAAGCTTTAATCATAACGAGGGAACGGTTGTTAAGGAGGAAACGAGCATGGAACAAGGTGTAGTGGTCAGCGGTATCGCATTCGACAAGAACGTTGCCAGAATCAGCATTATGGGTGTTGCCGATACCCCTGGCATTCTGGCGCAGGTGTTCGGCGAACTGGCCAAAGAAGGGATCGACGTGGATATCATCGTACAAAGCGGTGTCCAAAACGGGGAAGCAGACTTTTCCTTCACCGTATCCCTGCATGACCGGGAGCGTGCTTTGTCCGTCATCGAACGGATCCGTGGCGAGCTTCCGTACCGCGACGTAACCTCCGAGGACAATCTGGTGAAGGTATCGATCGTCGGCGCGGGCATGGTAAGCCACCCTGGCGTTGCCGCCCAAATGTTCGACGTGATCTCCCGTCAAGGGGTCAGCATTAAGATGGTCAGCACCTCCGAGATCAAAGTATCCTGCGTGATTGACGGAAGCAATCTCGAAGGCGTCGTTCAAGCACTTCATACGGCGTATGGACTGGACACCGACCAGCAGGCAAGCGTCGGAGGCCCGCAGGTTCGCCGCTAAGTTCATATCATTCTAGTTCGGTTCATAGAGCAAAGACTGTCTCAAGGGCAAATGCCCGGGGGCAGTCTTTTTTTTGTTGTGAGATTCGTGTCTATGAAATAAAAAAATAGAGATAAATTCGGGGATGAATGCATATTTTTAATCATCACGCAATGGAAGAAGGAGGGAGAACTTCATGTTGGACAAGTTCGTCGCCAGCATGGCAACGCTTCGGCTGTTCTCGGGCAGCCTCGAGATCGTTGCTGCGATTGTCATGCTGCGGCTGAATCAAGTAGATAAAGCGCTCGCCGTCAATTCCGCGCTAGCGTTTACCGGCCCGCTCATTCTGATCCTAACCACGACAATCGGGCTTGTAGGTATGGCGGATAAGCTGTCATGGGGGAAGATCGGCTGGATATTGTGCGGGGTTGCCTGCCTCTTATACGGAATCTTAAAAAAATGATAGATTCCCGTCATAAATGCAGGGTACAAGCATACACATGGGATAAGAAATCTTTTTAACAGAAGGCAGATTTTCAAAAAAGGACAACTTGGGGGAAATTGATATGACACTGAATTGGCTGGGGCTGTTTCCCGAATCCGTCAAACGAATGCTGCTGAACCTGCCGAGTGAGCTGCTGGAGCATGTGGAGGAGGTGCGAATCCGGGAAGAGCGTCCCCTCGAAATCAATTCGCAGGGCAGATACCACTTCCTGGATCGAAACGGCGGATTGACGCTGCGGCCGGAGGAGGCGTACAAGCCAACACGGGAGGATACACACAGGCTGCTGGATCTGATCAGTAATCATTCCCTTTACACGATGGAAGAGGAGCTGCGGAAAGGATTCATAACGATCCCCGGCGGGCACCGGGTCGGGCTGGCGGGGCGGACGGTTCTCAGCGGAGGGAAAGTGGAGCATATTCGGGATATCAGCGGCTTTAATGTTCGGATTGCCAAAGAGATCCGCGGGGCGGCCGACGAGATGCTTCCGCATTTGCTGGACCGCAAACGCAAGCGTGTCATGCATACTCTGATTCTTTCTCCTCCTCAGCATGGAAAGACGACGCTGCTTCGGGATCTGGCCCGGCAAATCAGCTATGGCCAGTGGGGGGCAGGGACCGTTCGATGGCCTGGCATGAAAGTGGGCATTGTGGACGAACGCTCCGAAATCGCCGGCTGCCAGCGGGGGGTTCCCGGGTTCGATGTCGGTCCCAGGACGGACGTGCTGGACGGTTGCCCCAAAGCAGAGGGCATGATGATGATGATCAGGTCCATGTCGCCGGACGTTCTCATTGTGGACGAGATCGGCCGGGCCGAGGATGCGGAGGCAGTTGTTGAGGCGCTCCATGCCGGCATAAGCGTCATCGCCACGGCTCACGGCTCTTCCGTCCAGGACATGCGGGGACGTCCTGCTCTGTCGGGACTGATCGAGAATCGAATGTTTGAAATGTACGCGGTTCTCAGCCGCACCGGGGATGCAAGGTCGTTCAAGCTTTATGACGGAGGGCAGCGAACGCTTCAGTCCGCTGCCAGCGGTCCGCCTGGCGGTGATGCCTATGCTTAAACTGGTAGGTGCTTTGCTCGTCATTGGTGCAGGAACGCTCGCAGGCTTCTATCAGGCCCAGCAGTTTGCGGTCAGACCAAGGCAGCTGCGGGAGCTGATACTGGCGCTCCAGCGGCTTGAAACCGAGATCAGCTATGGCTTTACGCCGCTTCCGGATGCACTGGAACGAATCAGCGCCTCTCTCCGGGATCCACTGAAATCCTTGTTCGCCCAAGCCGCGCAGTATATGAGGCCGGATTATGGCTTATCGGCAGAGGACAGCATACGCAAGGCTCTGGAGGATTACTGGAAGCGGACTTCCATGAAAAACGCCGAGAGGGAAGTGATGGAACAGCTCGGCGGCGTACTTGGCACCAGTGACAGGCAGGACCAGATGAAGCATATTGCGCTGGCCGCCCAGCAGCTGAAGCATGAAGAAGAGGCGGCAAGGGATGACCAGGCGAAATATGAAAAGATGAGCAAAAGTCTGGGGCTGTTAATTGGAGCATTGATCGTCATTTTGATCTTTTAGCGAGGTGCCAAGGAAATGAACATTGAAGTCAACGCCATCTTCCAGATCGCCGGGATCGGCATCATCATCGCCATGATTCATACGGTCCTGAAACAGATGGGCAAAGAGGATATGGCACACTGGGTGACTCTCATCGGTTTTGTGGTGGTGCTGTTTATGGTCGTAAGGCTGCTCGATGATCTGCTTAAGGAAATCAAAAGTATTTTTCTATTCCAGTAGGTGGACCTTTATGGAAATTATCCAGGTGGTAGGCCTCGGTCTTATCGCTACCGTACTGATTCTGGTCGTCAAGGACCAGAAGCCGTTATTTGCCTTCCTGCTCGCCGTGGCGACCTCCGTCATGATCTTCCTGTTCCTGATCGGAAAGATCGGCGACGTGATCCGGATGCTGGAGGATTTGGCCGAGAACTCCGGCGTCCAGATGATCTATCTCAAAACGGTGCTGAAGATTATCGGGATAGCCTACATCGCTGAAATGGGGGCGCAAATCGTAAGGGATGCCGGTCAGGAATCGATCGCTTCCAAAATAGAACTGGCGGGAAAAGTGCTCATATTGGTACTCGCTGTACCGATTATCGGGATCATCATCGAGACGGTCCTGAAGCTCCTCCCGGCATGATTAGGGAGGGAGGGGCGTGGCACATGCAGGATCATCGAGGAGAACCGGTTTATACAGGCTGATCGTAATGCAGCTCATGCTGCTGGTGTCCGGCATGTTCATAAGCATCGCCCCTGCAGCCGCTGCCGAAAATCCTGCCGGGGACTTGGTAACGGAGCAAACGGAGCAGCTTCCGACCGAGCAGGTGGAGAAATATTGGGAGCAATTGATGAAGGATTACGGCGGATTCTTTCCCGAGGGCAGGACGCCGTCCCTGATGGAAATGCTTCTTCCGGGCGGCGATGGCTTCAGCTTTAAAGGCATCATGTCCGGCCTTGGAAAGTATCTCTGGCACGAGGTGCTGTATAACGGAAAGCTGCTAGTAACGATCATCATGCTGAGTATCATGAGCTTGATCCTGGAAAACTTGCAGACGGCCTTTGAGAAGGGCACCGTGAGCCGGGTAGCGTACACGATCTGCTACATGGTTGTGCTGGTCATTGCGGTCAACAGCTTCAGCGTCGCGATCGGCTACGCCAAAGACGCGATCACCGGCATGATCGACTTCATGATGGCGATGCTGCCGCTGCTCTTTGCCCTCATGGCATCGATGGGCAATGTGGTGACCGTCTCGGTCGCGCATCCCTTGGTGATCTTCATGGTACATACGGTGGGAACCTTGATTAGAACGATCGTATTTCCGCTGCTCTTCTTCTCGGCACTTCTGCACTTGGTCAGCTCGCTGTCCGTAAAGTACAAGCTGACCCAGCTTGGCAATCTGCTCCGGGGCATCGCGATGGGCTTCCTGGGCGTCATGCTGACCGTCTTCCTCGGCGTCATCTCGGTGCAGGGCATCACGAGCTCCGTGACGGACGGGGTCACGATCCGAACGGCCAAGTACGTAACCGGCAACTTCGTTCCGGTGGTGGGAAAAATGTTCGCGGATGCGACAGATACCGTAATCTCGGCATCGCTGCTCGTTAAAAATTCAATCGGTCTGGCAGGGGTCATCATCATCTTGTTTCTCTGCGCATTTCCGGCGATCAAGATTTTGACCCTTGCCCTGATCTACAATCTGGCGGCAGCCGTCATGCAGCCGCTGGGCGACACGCCGATCACAACCTGCCTGCAGGCGATCGGCAAGACGCTGCTGTACGTATTCGCCGCACTGGCTGCCGTGAGCATGATGTTTTTCCTGGCGATTACGATTCTGCTTACCGCAGGCAATATAACGGTCATGATGCGGTGACGACGGGCTTGCCGGCCAAGGTAAGGGGGGATGATCGATGGACTGGCTTTCGGATTGGCTCAAAAATGTCATCATGGTCGTGCTCTTCGCCGCTTTCGTAGACCTGATTCTTCCGGGGAAAGCACTCGAGAGATACGCGCGACTGGTTCTGAGCCTGATCATCCTACTTACGCTGCTCAGCCCGATCATCCGCTTGCTGACAGACCCGCCGGAACAACGGCTGGCCCAGGAACTGGAGCGGCAGGAAAAAGGGCTCCCGCAGGAGATGCAGCTGGAATCCATTCTGGCCCAAGCCGAGAAGCTGAAGGATGTGCAGCAGAGCCAGAGCCTGGAGTGGGCCGGCAGCGAGCTTGCCCGCGTCATGAAAGAGGAAATCGCAGCCGAGACGGGAGAAGCGGTACAAGAGGTTGAGGTCGTGCTGGCAGCAACCCGGGCGGAGGACGACTCGTATACGGGAGCGGATATCCGCTCCGTGGATGTGAAGCTAAGCGGACCATCGGATGCTGCCGTTTCCGAAGAGGGCTCCGGGGCGAAAGAGCCGATTGGGATAACCCCTGTCGAATCGATTGAAGTAAATTTAGAGTCCGGCACAACGGATAACAATGGCAGTCAAGCGCCGTCTCAAGGGCGCGAGGCTGCAAGCAAAGAATACAAAGCACGAGAGGAACAGATCGTCAAATACATCAGCCAGAGATGGGATCTTAGCCCGGATCTGATTACGATACATTTGCCGGAGCATGGGCAGGATGACAAAAAGTTATAACGGAGGTGAGGATGATGGGAAAATGGCTGAAGCGGCTTGAACAGTGGCTTGGCGGCGGCGCCGGCGGAGCCAAAAAAATGCAGACCTTCCGCTGGCTGATTATACTCGGTCTCATCGGCGTCGCAATCATGCTGTTCAACTCCTTCGTCAATGTAAAGAAGCTGGATCATGAAAATATCGGCCGCGAGCCGCCGGAATCCGCGGCCGTATCGACCGGACAGGGCAGCGAGCCCGCCGGCGGAAGCAGCGAGTTTGAGAGCATCGAGCAGGATTTCGAGATGCGGACGCGGACGATGCTGGAGCAAATCGTTGGGGTTGGTGCCGTGGATGTGATGGTCACCGTGGAATCCACGGAGGAGCTTGTCGTTCAGAAGGACATCAAGGACACCCAGGAGCTGACCGAGGAGACCGATGCCAACGGCGGCAGGCGCCATGTCACGAGCTATCAGCGCGACGGGCAGATCGTGACTTATGATTCATCCGGTAAAGAGACGCCGATCGTCACTAAGCGGATTAAACCGCAGGTTCGGGGCGTGCTCGTCGTAGCCAAGGGAGCAGAGAACGAGATCGTCAAGAACTTGATCGTGGATGCCATCCAGCGGGGGCTGAATGTACCGTCCCACCGCATATCGGTTGTCCCGCGAAAGCAGTAGCAGTGTTTTACCGCCCGAATGAGCAACTCATACGAGGCTCAAAACCAAGGCTTTTTATTCCAAAGGAGGATACGTTCAAATGAATAACAAAAGACAAACCATATGGTTGGTTTCGATGCTGAGTTTAATGGTGATCCTGTCAGCGTACTATCTGTTCACGGATGAATCCGGCACGAAAGCGCCGCCTGTCGCCGAAAGCACGCAGGTTGACGGCCAGAAGCCTGCAGCCGGCCAAGGCGCAAACGGCACAAGCGACGAGCTGGTTGTAAACGAAGTGATCGAGGAAGGAACCGACGGAGATTCCGGCGCGAACGAGCAGAATGCCGAGAGCACGGACACTGGAGCACAGACCGGCAGCGAAGATCCGGCTAAAGCGGCACAGGGAGATCAAGGCAAAGAAGGAGAGCAAGGCAAAGAAGGAGAGCAAGGCAAGCAAGGAGAGCAGGAGCAAGCCGGAACCAAGGACAGCGCGGAAGAGCCTAAGGTAACGGAGACCAAAGAGGGTGAACAGGCGCCTGCGGAAACAAGCAGCACGCAAGGGGGCAAAACCGAGCAGGAGGTGCTGGAGGAAGTAGCGGCCCAAGCCTCCTCGGCGCGAGCTCAGCTGGATGCCTATAAGCTGGACCGGGAACAGAAGAACATGAAATTATATGACGATTTGATTTCGAAGATCGACAACCATGAGAGCAAGCCGGAGGAGACGGCACAGGCTTCCGAGCAATTGAAAGAAGCGGAGGAAAAAGAGGAGATCATTCTCAACATCGAGGCGCAGCTGCAGCAGCAATTCGGCAATGCCGTCGTTAAAGAAGAGAGCGAGAAATACAATGTCGTCGTGCTCAGCGACAAGCTTGACGCCAAAGGCGCCGCCGATATCGTCGGTCTCGTCATGAAAGAGCTGAAAGTAACGCAGGATAAGGTTACGGTTCAATATGTTGCCCCGTAAAAGCATCCGCTGTTTTTCAACATAAATCACCTTTATACGATAAACATTGCGGAGTCCGGGATTTCCCTGGACTCTTTCTATTTCGCTCGATTGTGATATAATACTCTAAGCTATCGACTGACTGTCCGAATCAGGGCTTCTACAGAAAGTGAAGGAGTGAACGACTGATCATGTTTAAATTAAACGAGATTAAAGAGCTTATTAAGCTGGTGGATGAAACATCCGTACATGAATTGGAAATTGAAAATGAAGGCACGCGTTTGTCCATTAAGAAGCCGAACCCTGCCGAAGCCGTTATTCAGCAAGTAGCGCCGCAAGCCTACATTCCTGCGCCGCAAGCCATGGCACCGCAAGCTGTACAGCAGCAGGCCACGGTCAACCAGGCTCCTGCCGCGGCAGCGCCACAGGAAGCAGCGGAGGTTAACAGCTCATTACATAAGATCGTATCACCGATGGTAGGGACCTTCTATCGCGCCCCTTCCCCTGAAGCGCCTTCTTTCGTCAGCCCCGGGGACAAGGTAACGGAGAAGACAACGGTCTGCATCATTGAGGCGATGAAGCTGATGAACGAGCTGGAGGCCGAGGTTAAAGGGGAGATCGTCGAAGTCCTCGTCGAGAACGGCCAGCTGGTCGAGTTCGGGCAGCCACTGTTCCTGGTGAAGCCGGAGTAGTGCACGCTGTACTCGCCATGAGCGGGAGTCTTATGAGTCCGAAGGAGGTTACTTCATGACATTTCAAAAAGTCTTAATCGCGAACCGCGGCGAAATTGCAGTCCGCATCATCCGCGCATGCCGGGAGCTTGGCATCTCGACGGTGGCGGTATATTCCGAGCCTGATCGGGACTCTCTGCATGTTCGCCTTGCCGATGAAGCTTACTGCATCGGTCCGACGTTATCGAAGGACAGCTATCTGAACTTTACGAATATTATGAGCGTGGCGACATTGACCGAATGCGATGCCATCCATCCGGGATACGGCTTCCTTGCCGAGAATGCCGACTTCGCCGAAATCTGCGAATCCTGCAACATCACCTTTATCGGTCCGTCTGCCGATGCCATTAACCGCATGGGTGACAAGGCGGTTGCCAAGCAGACGATGAAGGATGCCGGCGTACCGGTTATCCCTGGCTCAGACGGGCTGATCGAGGATTTGAACGAAGCGATTATGCTGGCCCGTGATATCGGCTATCCTGTTATTATCAAAGCCACCGCAGGCGGCGGAGGCAAGGGCATCCGGATCGCCGAGGACGAGGAAGCGCTGATTAAGCAGATTACGACGGCCCAGCAGGAAGCGCAGAAAGCCTTCGGCAATGCCGGCGTTTACCTGGAGAAATATTTGACGGGCATGAAGCACGTCGAAATCCAAATTATTGCGGACAAGCACGGGAACGCGGTCCATCTCGGAGAGCGCGATTGTTCCGTTCAGCGCCGGAGACAGAAGCTTGTTGAGGAAGCGCCTTGTCCGGTGATTACGGAAGAAGTACGTACCCGGATGGGAGAAGCCGCCGTGCGCGCAGCCAAGGCGGTCCAATACTCCGGAGCGGGTACGCTGGAGTTCTTGCTCGGTCCGGACGGGCAGTTCTATTTCATGGAAATGAATACGCGGATCCAGGTGGAGCATCCGGTAACCGAGATGGTAACCGGAGTTGACTTGATTCAGGAGATGATCTCGGTTGCTGAAGGGAATCCGCTCAGCTTCACCCAAGAGGATATCGTCATCAACGGATGGTCGATCGAATGCCGGATCAATGCCGAGAATCCTGACAAAGGCTTTATGCCGGCACCGGGTACGATTCAATTCTACCTTCCGCCGGGAGGACCTGGCGTGCGCGTGGACAGCGGGGCTTATCCGGGCTATACCATTTCGCCGTATTACGATTCCATGATCGCGAAGCTGATCGTATGGGCGCCGACTCGGAACGAAGCGATTGCGAAGATGAAGCGCGCGCTTTCCGAATTCGAGATTGAAGGCATTTATTCCACCATTCCGTTCCACCAAAAACTGATGAACCATCCAACCTTTATCAAAGGCGATTTCGATATTAAGTTTTTGGAAGAAAATGAGGTATAAATCGTTTGGCCAAGTTTGTCATAAACTTGGCCGAATGGTATAGTATGAGTAATAAGAGCGCATGCCTCAAGCAGTCCCTCGAGCATCCGCAAACTTATTCCCGAAAGGTGTGTTGAGACTATGGCTGAGACATTGCCAACTACAGAATTTGAACGTACGGATATCGGTGAGATTCAGATTGCGCCGGAAGTCATTGAAGTTATCGCAGGGCTTGCAACGGTGGAAGTCCGCGGGGTTGCAGGAATGAGCGGCGGCTTTGCCGGCGGCATCGCTGAGCTGCTTGGCCGGAAAAATCTGTCCAAAGGCGTCAAGGTAGAAGTCGGACAACGCGAAGCGGCTGTTGATGTATCCGTTATCGTTGAGTACGGACATCGTCTTCCGGAAGTAGCGGGTGAAATCCAGCGCAACGTGAAGCGGTCCATTGAGAATATGACAGGTCTTACCGTCGTTGAGGTCAATGTACATATTCATGATGTTCATTTCATGAAGACAAGCGAGAAGAACGACGATCTGGATCTGGTGCAGCGCGTGAAATAAAATGGATCATTTCATAGCCCCCGGCAGCAATGTCGAGGGTTTAATCTAATTTAAGGAGGCTGTGCGGGTCGTGGCCAAAATCATGGACAGACTTCTGCTGTTTATATACAGCTTGAGTATCGGTGTTATATCTGTAGTTGCCATCCTCCTGTTAAGCGGTGCTGTTCCGTACCATTTGACGTTTGCCCAGGAGCAGCAGCTCGTTCTGGCGGGGATTATCATTGCTGCCGTATTGTTTCTCCTCAGCATCCGGTTCTTTTACATTTCGGTACGTCGCGACCGTTCCACGCTGAATTCGATTGATCAGCGAACGGAGTTTGGAGACATTCAGATTTCGGTGGAAACGATTGAAAATCTGTGCCTGAAGGCAGCTTCCAAGGTGCGAAGTGTAAAGGATCTGAAGTCCCGAATCAAGGTGTCCCAATCGGGGCTTGAGATTGCGATCCGTGCCGTGGTGGACGGCGAGGAATCCATTCCTGCGCTGACGACCGAGGTGCAGAAGCAGGTGCATGATTTCGTTGAAGAGACGACGGGAATACCAGTCTCGTCCGTATCCGTATATATCGCTAACGTGGTTCAGGCGCCTAGCTTTAAGAGCCGCGTGGAATAGAGGTGAATTTCCCAAATGCCTTGGAAAGAAATATGGGAGAGTCACAGAGGGCGGATCTTCGGTGTCGCCGGCGGTCTTGTGTGCGGACTGATTTATCTATTATCCGGTTTTTGGGATATGCTGTTCTTTGCATTAGTGGTATTTATCGGCTATACGTTTGGCAAACGCAAGGATTTGAACCAAGGCTCCATCTTCCACTTTCAGGAATGGGGGCGCTGGTTGTCCGAGCGTTGGCGGCCGTTTAAATGAACCCTGTGATATGCTTCTTTCGGCAAAAAAGCTAAAGGACAGGTTAATGATGCCTTTTTTGCAGAAAGCAGCGGTTCACAGGTTTTTTTATTGTGAGGATTTTGGTGAAGATCTAAAGTACAATCAGCAATATATAAAGAGTTTAACGGTTTAGCTCGTCTATATATTGCTTTCATAAGCTGCTGAAAATCGAGTTTTGCAAAAGACTGGTCAAAACTTTATGGAAAATTGATAATACTAATCAGAAAAATGGATTCAGGCAGGGTCCACAGGAGGAACAAAATGAAAAGACGTGTAGCTAGGGAGATCGCCGTTCAAAGCCTGTATCAGATGGAAATGAACGAAGTCGACAGCCTGGAGGCTGTATCGATGCTGCTCTCGGAGGCGGCCGAAGAGAATGAGACGGAGCGAGTGATCGGCGACGAGGTTCAGATGAAGGAGTATGTGCTGCAGCTGGTCAACGGGACATGGAATTCCAGGGAAACGATTGACCAGCTGCTCGCTCATTACTTAAAAGGCTGGCAGGTTAGCCGCCTTTCCCGCGTGGATCGCCAGATTCTCCGTCTGGCTGTGTACGAGCTCGGATACCGCGATGACGTGCCCGGTAAGGTGGCCGTCAATGAAGCGATCGAGCTATCGAAGCATTTCGGTACCGAGGAATCGGGTAAATTCGTAAACGGCGTATTGGGCCGGATTATCCAGGAGCTGGATCAAGTCAAAGCGAAGTTGCAACAATCATAATTCTACGCCCAGGATGGCAGGCGGATCATTCAATCATAGTGAGGAGAGATTAGGATGACAGCAGCAACGATCATTAATGGTAAACAGATATCCGAAGAAATTCGCGAAGGGATCGCGCTGGAGGTGCAGCAGCTGTCGAAACAGGGCGTGCGCCCGGGCTTGGCGGTTGTGCTGGTGGGTGACGATCCGGCTTCCCATGTTTATGTCCGAAATAAGGAAAAGGCGTGCCACGATCTCGGCTTTTATTCCGAGGTGCACCGGCTTCCTGCCGATTCCAGCCAGGAAGAGGTGCTAGCTCTGGTGGACAAGCTGAATAAGCAGTCGTCCATTCACGGGATTCTTGTTCAGCTTCCGCTCCCCGGTCATATTCAAGAGAAGGCGGTAATTGATGCGATTGCCGTTGAAAAAGATGTGGACGGGTTCCATCCGGTCAATGTGGGCAACCTGGTCATCGGGGACGACAGTCTGCTGCCATGTACCCCGGCGGGCGTCATTGAGCTGATCAAACGGACAGGCGTCGAAATTTCGGGCAAGCATGCCGTCGTTATCGGCAGATCCAATATTGTGGGCAAGCCGGTATCGCTGCTGCTGCAGCGGGAAAACGCCACCGTGACGATGTGCCATTCGAGAACGAGCAACATGCCGGAAATCGCGAAGCAGGCCGATATTTTGGTCGTTGCCATCGGCCGGGCGAATATGATTGACGCCAGCTATGTCAAGCCGGGCGCCGTCATTATCGACGTCGGCATGAACCGTCTGGAGAACGGCAAGCTGGCGGGAGACGTTGATTTTGCGAGCGTGAAGGAGATCTCGGGTCCGATTACGCCAGTTCCCGGAGGCGTCGGTCCGATGACCATCACGATGCTGATGAAGAATACGCTGCTGGCCGCCAAACGGCTGAGCGGAATTGAATAATATGAAATCCGTGGATCCGGGACGCGTCCTGTCCGTTAAGGATTTGAACCGATATATTCGAATGAAAATGGAAGGCGACTCCAGGCTGTCCGACGTCTGGATTCGCGGGGAGATTTCGAATTTTACGCATCATTCCAGCGGACATATGTATTTTACGTTGAAGGATGAAGGCAGCCGAATCCGGGCGATCATGTTTGCGAGCCATAATCAGCGCTTGCCGTTTATCCCGAGAGAAGGCTCGAGGGTGATAGCCAGAGGCAATGTCTCCGTCTATGAGCGGGACGGTCAATATCAGTTCTATGCCATTCAGATGCAGCCGGACGGAATCGGCAGCCTGTATCTCGCTTACGAGCAGCTCAAGTCAAAGCTGGAGGAAGAGGGCTTGTTTTCGCAGGAGCTTAAACGCCCGCTTCCGAGCTATCCCAAGACGATCGGTGTGATAACCTCACCGACCGGGGCAGCTGTTCGCGATATTATAACAACGATTCAGAGACGGTATCCGCAGGCGACTGTACAGCTGTACCCGGTCCTGGTTCAGGGAAAGTCGGCAGCACCCTCCATTGTTAAGGGAATCCGTGCGATGAACGAGCTTGGCGAAGCGGATGTGCTCATTGTCGGCCGGGGCGGAGGCTCGCTGGAGGAGCTATGGGCATTCAACGAGGAGATCGTCGCCAGAGCGATCCATCAATCGAATATTCCGGTGATCTCGGCTGTCGGCCATGAGACGGATTTTACGATCGCCGATTTTGTAGCCGATGTGCGTGCAGCGACGCCGACAGCGGCTGCGGAGCTTGCAGTTCCGAGCCGCGCGGAGCTGAAGGGACAGATTGTGCAGCGCCAGCGGCAGCTGAATCAAGGGCTTCAGCAGCGGCTTCAGCGAAGCCGGGAGCGCCTTGCGAGACTTCAGCGCTCGCCGGTGCTGAACCATCCTCGCCGCTACATGCTGCAGCATGCCGAGCGCTTGGACATGCTCTCCTACCGATTGCAAGGAACGCTCAAATCGCAGCTGTCGCTCTACCGTCAGCGCCAGCGGTCGCTGCATCAGGGATTGATCAGATCCAATCCGCGCGCCCAGGTCGAGCAGGCATCGCTGCGGAAGGAGCAGGCGAAACGCCGCCTGATGCTTGCCATGCAATCGATCCGCAAAGCCAAGCTGTCCCAGCTGCAGACGGAGATCCGCCATCTGGATGCGCTTAGTCCGCTTAAGATCATGTCCCGAGGGTACAGCCTGGTTTATGATGAGCAGGAACAGAAGCTGATCAAATCAGTGGAAGATGTGCAGCTCGGCGATTTGGTTCAAGTGAGGGTCAATGATGGCCGGCTGCAGTGTCAAGTGTGGGGAATAAAGGAGGATGAAGAACGTGTCTAGTGAGGCAAAAGACTTGATGGAGATCAGCTTTGAAGAGGCGATGGCACAGCTGGAGCAGATCGTCGAGCAGCTGGAGGACGGGGACGTCCCTTTGGAGAAGGCGATCGACTTGTTCCAGCAAGGGATGAAGCTGTCTCAAATGTGCAGTCAAAAGCTGGAGCAGGTTGAACAGAAAATCGAGATGATTGTCGAAGAAGGCGGGGAGCTCAAGCGCAAGCCCTTCGGCGGCGCACTTGATGAGACAGGTGAATTGAGTGAATAATAGACTTCCTTTTCAGCAATATATGAATGACATCTGTGACAGGCTGGACAGCGAGCTTACGGCCCTTTTTCCGGAGGGATGGAAAGTTCCTGAAACCCTTCATCGATCGATGACGTATTCCTTAATGGCAGGCGGAAAGCGTCTGCGTCCGCTGCTGGTCATCGCGGCTTGCGAAGCAGCCGGCGGAAGCAGAGAAGCGGCTCTGCCGGTGGCGTGCGCCGTTGAGATGGTGCATACATATTCGCTCATCCATGACGATTTGCCTGCGATGGACGATGATGATTTCCGGCGGGGGAAGCCTACGAATCATAAAGTGTTCGGTGAAGCAGCGGCGATTCTGGCGGGCGATGCGCTGCTGACGCATGCTTTTTACAGCATTGTGCAGTCCTCGCGCAAGCACGGGATTCCTGCCGATCGGGTGCTGTCGATTGTGGAGGACCTTGCGGAATATGCCGGGCCCCGGGGAATGGTTGGCGGCCAAGTGGCCGATATGGAAGGAGAGCAGGGATTAACCAGCCTTGAGCAGCTGGAGTATATTCATCTGCATAAGACAAGCGATCTGATCATGTTCTCCCTCATGGCTGGAGGACGGGTAGCAGGCTGTTCAGAAGCCCAGATCGATTCGCTTCGCTCCTTCGGCAAGCATATCGGGCTGGCCTTCCAAATCCAGGACGATATCCTCGACTTGATCGGCGATGAGGCCAAGCTTGGCAAGCCGACGCAAAGCGATGTGAAGCAGGAGAAGGTGACCTATCCGTTTTTTATCGGCTTGGAAGCCTCCAAGCGGGAGGTTGAGCGTCTGACCGCCGAAGCGAAGAGCGCCATTTCCGAAGGGAATTTTCCGGACCCGTCCAGACTGCATGAAATTGCAGACTTTCTCTTGGCTCGGGACCACTAGAGCGGGGTTACTTGCACACCGATTATTTGTGATATAATGTCTTTAAATGGCTGATGATAGCGCAGCCTTTCATGGTTTATGAATTGCTAACTTTACTTTATCAAGGAAAGCGGGGAGATTCTTCGTGCTGCTTCCAAATATCAAACATCCCAACCAACTGAAAAAACTGTCGGTGGACGAACTTGAGGACCTGGCGGTGCAAATCCGTCAGTTTCTGATTGAAAAGCTGTCCGTGACCGGCGGTCATCTTGCACCGAATCTGGGAGTGGTTGAACTCACGCTGGCCTTGCACTATTGCTTTGACAGCCCTCGTGACAAGATGATTTTTGACGTGGGCCATCAAGCCTATGTCCATAAGATATTGACGGGACGGATGGATAAATTCGACACCTTGCGTAAATACAAGGGCTTGTGCGGTTTTGTGAAACGTGCGGAAAGCGAGCATGACGTCTGGGAAGCCGGCCACAGCAGCACTTCCCTCTCGGCAGCGATGGGCATGGCGATGGCGCGGGATTTGAAAGGCGACAACAACCGGGTAATCGCGCTCATCGGCGATGGCGCCCTTACGGGCGGGATGGCGTTTGAGGCCCTGAATCATATCGGCCATGAGCGGAAGAAGCTGATGGTCATCCTGAACGATAATGAAATGTCGATTGCTCCGAACGTCGGGGCGATGCATAACTATTTGAGCAAAATCCGCTCGGACCGCTATTATTTGCGGGCGAAGGACGAGGTCGAGATGCTGCTCAAGAAAATTCCGGCGATCGGCGGCAAGCTGGCGAAGACCGCGGAGAAAATGAAGGACAGCCTCAAATATATGATGGTTCCCGGCGTTTTGTTCGAGGAGCTTGGATTTACGTATTTGGGACCTGTGGACGGTCATGATTTGAGCAAGCTGATCGATACGCTGCAGCAGGCCGACAATGTCGACGGGCCGGTGCTGATTCATGCGGTAACCACCAAGGGCAAAGGCTACCGTCCTGCCGAATCGGATTCCCATAAGTGGCACGGCATCACGCCGTACAAGATCGAATCCGGCCAAGTGCTGAAAGCGGTAGGCAATCCGATGTATACGGAAGTGTTCGGACAAACGCTCGTTGAGCTCGGCGAACAGGATGAGCGCATCGTTGCGGTCACGCCGGCAATGCCGGGCGGCTCGGGCTTGATTCCGTTCGGCAAGAAGTTCCCGGACCGGATGATCGATGTCGGCATTGCCGAGCAGCATGCGGCGACGCTTTGTGCCGCACTGGCCATGGAAGGCTTGAAGCCGGTATTTGCGGTATATTCCACCTTCATGCAGCGGGCATACGACCAGATCGTCCACGATATCTGCCGCCACAATGCCAACGTGATGTTCGCCATCGACCGTGCGGGCTTTGTCGGCGCTGACGGCGAGACCCATCAAGGGGTGTACGATGTGGCCTTTATGCGCCATATTCCGAACATCGTCATCATGATGCCGAAGGACGAGAATGAGCTTCGCCATATGATGAAGACGGCGCTTGACTATAACGACGGGCCGATCGCCTATCGCTATCCGCGGAACAATGTCCGCGGCGTTCCGTTGGATCCGAAGCTCAAGCCGATCCCGATCGGTACATGGGAAACAGTCCGCCGCGGCGAGGGCTACGCGATTTTGGCGGCCGGTCCAATGGTGCAGCTGGCCGAAGAAGCGGCCGATCTGCTTAAGCGGGAGGGCATTTCCGTTGAGGTTGTGAATGCGCGTTTCTTGAAGCCGCTTGACGGCGATATGCTGAAGAAGCTGGCGGCGTCCGGAACGAGCATGATCGTTCTGGAGGAGGTTTCGCAGGCCGGCAGCCTTGGCAGCAGCGTGCTGGAGTACTTTGCCGAGCAAGGTATTCATGACGCGGTTGTCTCGTTAATGGGGATTGAGGACAGGTTCATTGAGCACGGCAGCATCCAAGAGCAGCGGGAAGAGGTCGGATTGACGCTGGAGGCGGTATGCAACGAAATCCGCAGTCTCAAAACTGCTCGTACGGCTACGCTCGGGAAGAGAAGTTTTACGTCTTAGAAACCATCAGGAGTGTTTTATGGAATCATCTCACAAGGAACGTGTTGATGTCCTGCTTGTGGAGCAGGGATATTATGATAGCAGGGAGAAAGCCAAGTCTGCCATTATGGCGGGTCTGGTCTATGCCGGAACCGAGCGAATCGAGAAAGCCGGCATGAAAATCCCGCGTACGACGGAGCTGAAAGTAAAGGGCTCTGTGCATCCTTATGTAAGCCGGGGAGGTCTTAAGCTTGAGAAGGCGATCTCTCATTTCGGTCTCGATATGAAGGGCAGAACGATGCTGGATATCGGCTCATCCACCGGCGGTTTTACCGATTGTGCGCTTCAGCATGGAGCCAGCTACGTCTATGCGATCGATGTCGGATACAATCAGCTCGATTGGTCGCTCCGGAACGATGAACGTGTATGCGTCATGGAGCGGACGAATTTCCGCTACATGACACCCGAGGATCTGAAAGGCCCCCGGCCGGATATCGCCAGCATCGATGTATCTTTTATTTCGCTGCGTATCATTTTGCCGACGCTCAAGACGCTTCTGGACAGACCCGGAGATGTGGCAGCTTTAATCAAGCCGCAATTCGAGGCAGGACGGGAGAAGGTCGGTAAATCCGGTGTTGTCCGAGACCCCAAAGTACACAAGGAAGTTTTAACGCAGGTGCTTCATTTTGCTGAAGATATCGGATTCAGGCTGAACAATCTGACCTTCTCGCCCATCACGGGCGGCGAAGGCAATATTGAATTCCTGGCCCACTGGCGGCTTGAGCCGGAGGACGCGGCTGAAACGGAAGAACCGGTTCAGCACATGGATCATGCCGAGCTGGATCAATGGATCGACAGCATTGTTAAGCAAGCAGCTCATACATTCACGGGAAACTCATCGAAATGATGGGTTTCTTTTGCTGAAAAAGAGGAATTTATGTTCCCATCCGCGAATATCAAAATTCGAGGTGAGAGGATGAATGAGCGTTATGATGGATTGTTGATGGTGCTGCTTGGCATCGTGATCGTGCTCTTGATCGGCTACAGGGTCAACCGCTGGCTGATGTCACCGCAGCCCGACCTGCTCCCGGGAATCCCGATCAATGACCGCATTCCGGATCACCCAGTCATTGGGTTGCTTGAACAGGAAGGATATGAGGTTGTCGGGGGTAAAGTAAAGGTAAATCTGTCGTTTGACACGGGACACAAGCCGATTCGCAGCAGACTATTCATTGATTACGTCGCATCCGGCAGCAACGGGGAGCTGTATATGGTTAAACTGGCACGTGAACGGATGCCGGTGGACTGGACAGGGGCGGGTATCCGGGATCGGCTGATGCCTTACCTGCTGCTGTACCCGGAGTGTGCCGGGCTCCTGTATGTAGATATGAACGAGCAGGAAGTGCACCGACTCACCATGGATTGGTCCGATGAGGAATGGAATGGAAATGACGAATACAACACCTAAATTTCGGGAGGCTCTTACGAATATGAAGGGACAACGCCATATTAAAATCAGGGATATCATTACCCACCAGGACATCGAAACGCAGGACGAGCTGGTTGATGCTCTCCGTGCCGAGGGTTTTCAGGTGACGCAGGCTACGATATCCAGAGATATTAAGGAATTGCTGCTGATCAAGGTACCGACCGATGACGGAAGGTATAAATATTCGATGCCTACGGATCAGCGTTATAATCCGGTGCAGAAGCTGAAGCGGGCGCTGGTGGATAATTTCGTATATATTGACCGGGCCGGCAATCTGGTTGTGATGAAATGCTTGCCGGGCACCGCAAACTCGGTAGCCGTGCTCCTTGACAATATGGAGTGGAGCCAGATCATGGGCACGATATGCGGGGATGACACCATTTTGCTGATTTGCCGCACGGAGGAGGACGGAGAACACGTTGTATCTCAGATCAAAAGCTATATCTCTTAAGATTGGTTTTCGCGAGGCATACATCCGATTTACGGGTTTAGGGGGTTAAAGGGATGTTAAATACGTTATCCATTCGGAATTTGGCTGTTGTTGAGAGCGTGGACGTACAATTCTACCCGGGCTTTCATGTTCTTACAGGGGAGACAGGCGCGGGAAAATCCATCATCATCGATGCGCTTGGGCTGATTGCCGGCGGGCGCGGATCGGCGGATCTGATCCGGTACGGCTGCGATAAGGCGGAGATTGAGGCGCTGTTTGATCTTCCCCCGGCACATCCCGTGTGGCAAACACTAACGCATTTAGGCATTGAGGCGGATACCGAGGAGCATTTGCTGATCCGCAGAGAGCTGACATCGCAAGGAAAAAGCACCTCCCGCATTAACGGTCAGCTTGTGAACTTGAGTATGCTCCGTGAGGTAGGGGAGAAGCTCATCAACATTCACGGCCAGCATGAGCATCAGAGCCTGCTGCGTTCGGAACAGCACATGAGCCTGCTCGATACGTACGGGGAGAAGATCATCGGCCCGGCCAAGCGTAAATACCAGGAGCTGTATTCGGAATTCAGCAAGGTGGAGCAGGAGCTCAAGGAACTGCAAGAGACGAGCCAAAAGGCATATCAGATGCTCGACATGTATCGGTTCCAGCTGGAGGAAATTGCGGCGGCCCAGCTAAAGCCGGGAGAGGACGAGGAGCTGTCCGAGGAGCGTGTCAAGCTGTCCCACAGCGAGAAGATGATGGACTCCGTCGCAGGCGCCTACGAGCTGCTGTACGGGTCATCAGGCTTGGAGGCGGTCAGCCGGGCGCTCAGTCGGCTAGAAGATGTCTCGGCCTATGACGAGAAAGGGCTGAAGCCGCTCGTGGAGCAGCTGCAATCCGCTTATTATCAGCTGGAGGATGCCGTGTTCCAGCTGCGGGATTACCGGGACGGCATTGAATTTAATCCGGAGCGGCTGAATGAAATCGAGCTTCGTTTAGATATGATCTCCGGTTTGCGGCGGAAATATGGGGATAATGTGGAGCAAATTCTGGAATACTACGGGAGAATTCAGCAGGAAACCGACATGCTGGAGAACAAGGACGAATTTATCCAGGGATTGGAGAAACGGCGGGACGAGCTGCTCGCTGTGGCTCTGGAAGCTGCCAAGAAGTTGAGCGATGCGCGTAAGCGGTGTGCGCGGGATTTGGCGACCCAAGTGGAGCGTGAGTTGAAGGATCTTCAAATGGAACGAACCCGGTTTGAGGTTCGTCTGGAGCTTCAGGATGCGCCGGATGGTTACGAATATGAAGGACAACGAATCCGATTGACGAAACAAGGGATCGATGCAGCAGAGTTTCTTATATCGGCGAATCCGGGAGAACCGCTGCGCCCGCTCGCTAAAATTGCGTCCGGCGGCGAAATGTCCAGGATCATGCTCGCCATGAAGAGCATCTTCGCCCGGCATGACCAAATTCCGGTCCTGATCTTTGACGAGGTGGATACCGGCGTTAGCGGCAGGGCCGCTCAATCGATCGCGGAGAAGCTGTTCCTGCTCGCCAAGACATGCCAGGTATTCTCCATCACGCACTTGCCGCAAGTGGCATGCATGGCCGATCATCAGTACTTGATCGAGAAGAAGGTCGTATCTTCAAGAACGATGACCCAGGTGCAGAATTTAAGCGAAGAGGGGCGGATCAAGGAGCTCGCACGGATGCTCGGCGGAGTCGAAATTACCGAAAAGACACTTCATCATGCCCAGGAAATGCTCAATCTGGCGGCGGCGCAAAAGGCTTCCAGAACGGCTTCGGGTCAATGATTGACAGTTATAAAAGCCAGGGGGCAGGGTAACTTAAAGGTACGCAATTGGCGACCACCTTTTCGTCAAGCGAAAGAAGAAAAAGGGAGCGTGACAGCCATTGAAGCCCAACCTCAGGAGAAAACTGCTCGGTTTCGTTCTTGCTTTCCTTCTTTGTTACCTTGGAACTGCTGAGCCTGTCCAATCTTTTGCGTCATTGCCTGATGAGCTTAGGTTGATTGCCGGCCGGCAGGCCCGTCTGGACGTGGCGATGCCCGTCCAAGCCCTCGCTTCAGTCGATCGTCCCGATGTGGTGCAGTTAAACGGCTCCCGGGCGTCGAAGCTCCAAGTATCATTAAAGCAGCCGCTCCAGCTATATCCCCAGCAAAGCGGCACAGCAGAAGTTACCCTGAAATTATTCGGTAAAATTCCTTTGAAGACAGTCCATGTGAATGTGATGCCGGAGCTGAAGGTGTTCCCTGGCGGACAGACAATCGGCGTTAAGGTTAAATCCTCCGGCATCCTGGTGGTCGGACATCATCTCGTTCGCGCTTCGAACGGGGCAAAGGTATCTCCCGGCGAAGCTGCAGGTCTCAAGCTTGGAGATCTGCTCACCGCCATGGATGGCAAACCGCTGACCGATGTAACGAAGGTGGCCGAGATCGTGGAGAAGGCGGGGAGAGCCAAACGACCGCTTGATATCACGTTCAAACGCAGCGGCAAGGTCATGAAGACAAAGCTGAGTCCTGCTTTCGACGAGGACGATAAAACCTGGCGTCTAGGGCTTTATATCCGCGATTCTGCTGCAGGGGTGGGCACCTTAACCTTTTATGCCCCCCACCAGAAGGTGTATGGCGCGCTCGGCCACGTCATTACCGACATGAATACCCAGACACCCATTGAAGTGGGGAGCGGGCAAATCGTGCAATCCAATGTCACATCCATTTCAAGAAGCGAAGAAGGGGAACCAGGCGAGAAACGGGCGACCTTTTCCAAAGACGGCAAGGTGCTTGGTAATGTTGAGCGCAACACCCATTTCGGCATTTTCGGCAAAATGAAGGATCTGCCGGAGCATGGTCTGTACACGGAGCCGATTCCAATCGCCATGTCCCACGAGGTGAAGGAAGGGCCGGCTGAAATACTGACCGTGGTCGAAGGCCAGGAGGTCGAGCGTTTCACCGTTGAGATCGTTCATGTCTCCAAACAGGATGCACCCGCAACCAAAGGGCTTGTACTCCGGATCACGGATCCTAGGCTTCTCAAAAAGACCGGCGGAATCGTGCAAGGCATGAGCGGCAGTCCAATCGTTCAAGACGGCAAGTTGATCGGGGCGGTCACCCATGTGTTTGTGAATGATCCGAAATCCGGCTACGGCTGCTTTATCGAGTGGATGCTTCAGGACTCCGGCGTACTACCCTCTGCAGAATCAAAACCAACACAAAATCTTAAGGCAGGTTAATGCCTTGAGATTTTTTGTCGTAATACGACGAAATACATATTAATTTGAAATAAAATATTTAATTATAAATCAACTTCAAAAAAAAATAAAGAAAAAATAATTTTCGACAGAAGGAATTTAAATCCGTCTGTCGAAAACCATATACACAAGAAAAATAACCAAAAAATCCTAAGTGATCGGATAAAGGAGGAGCACGAATTGCAAAAGATTGAAGTATTATTGGCAGACGACAACCGTGAATTTACGAATTTGCTCGGCGAATACATTTCGGATCAACCCGATATGGTGGTTTCCGGAATCGCTTATAACGGGGAAGAAGTACTGAGCATGATCGAGGAAACGGGAAAAGTACCGGATGTGCTGATCCTTGATATTATTATGCCGCATTTGGACGGTCTCGGCGTACTTGAGCGTCTTCGTGATATGAATCTGTCCCCGCAGCCGAAAGTGATCATGCTGACCGCATTCGGTCAGGAGAACATCACCCAGCGGGCTGTCCAATTGGGAGCTTCCTATTATATTTTGAAGCCGTTCGATATGGAGGTGCTGGCTAGCCGGATCCGCCAGCTGGTCGGTTCCCCAAGCAATCTGTCGTCCAGCACGCCGTTTACGAACGTCAAATCCAATGTCGTACCAATGGGCAAGGGCAAAAATCTGGATGCGAATATTACCTCGATCATTCATGAAATCGGCGTGCCTGCGCATATTAAGGGATATCAATACCTGCGCGAGGCCATTACGATGGTGTACAACAATATTGAAATTCTCGGCGCGATCACGAAGACGCTGTATCCGGCCATCGCCGAGAAATTCAAGACAACGCCATCCCGCGTGGAGCGTGCGATTCGTCATGCCATCGAGGTTGCATGGACGCGCGGCAACATCGACAGCATCTCGCATCTGTTCGGCTACACGATCAACATCAGCAAATCCAAGCCGACCAACAGCGAATTCATCGCGATGGTTGCAGATAAGCTGAGAATCGAGCATAAGGTCTCTTGAAATGATGGTGTAACGCGGAAATCTGACGGGGATTAGAACCGGTGTCCGTTAGTCCTTTATCGGACATGACTTCGTATGTCTCGATAACCGATATGCGGTTTCGTTCGAACTCCTGAGCTTTCCGTATTCACCTCGAGCAATTGCCATTATCGATCGGATGTATTTAAGCTGAAATACGAAACGAACTTTGCAAACCTTCCTTACCATCCAATGAGAAGCTCATAACCGGGTCCCTTTCTATGTGCTAGGGACATCGTGTTGTGGGCTTTTCTTATGGCATCGAGAGTACAGCTTTGAAACAAAAAAGGGGTCCTTCCTTTGGTCCGCAGACCTTCAGGAAGAACCTCTTTTCATCGTTTCCCGGGCAATAATTACAGATAGTAGAGCTTAAACTCGATATCCTGGTCATGATTGCCGAATTTTTTGCCAAAGATCGTAGCCCCGCCGACATGCTCGGCATCCTCTTTAACCTCGATCCGAAAGGTCCAACGGTCACAGGTCGTATCCAGGTCCTGAACGGAGATCGCGGACAGCGGGTCACCGTCAATATAAGTGCCGTGCGATGTAATCCGTATGGTCTTCAGGAGCCCATACTGGTTAATATTGTGCGGCCACCAGTCCGGCGTAAACTTCCCTCTCGTATCCGCAAAGTCACCTGGACTCGTCCAGGTGCCGAGCTCGATGCCATTTAGCGAAAACGTAATGTCCGAAGGCCAGACGTCATTGGAAAATGGAAATTCAGAGGAGATTTCCAAACTGATCTCGAACTGCTGCAGCTTCTCGTCCTTCTTGAGGAAGTTCGGGATGTTGTATTGAACGAACCCCTCGGTGAACCATAGAATTTCCGCGTCCACGCGCTTCGGATCCATAAAATATTTCGGTTCGTCGACTCTTCCGATAAATTCCTTATCGGTTGCCAGACCGCAGGTCGGCTTAAGATCATAGTCCGTGTAGTGCCCGATCGGCACCGAGGTCTCGTAAGAGGCGAAGGAATGAAAGATTTTTTTGGGAAAATTGATTTCGATATGATCGACCTTCAAAATCGATATTTTCTGCTGACCCGATTTTCCGGGCACCTTCTCGGTCTTGATGATTCCGGCATCCTCCAGCTTCTTGATATGCTTGGTGACAATCGCGCTGCTGAGCTGAAGCTCGTGGGCAAGGTCCTTGATGTTCATTTTATTTTTGGAGAGAAGCTGGATAATCCGAATTCGAACCTCGCTCGCCAGCGCTTCATAGACGACAAGAGAGGATTTGTCTATTTCCAACTGCATCGATCCCACTTCTTTCAATTGGATTTCATTTCCTGACTTCCTTAACTAATATGAATGATACCACAACTATGGTTAACCTGTACATAAATCAACCAAAATAATCAATCAAAATAATGATGATTTGATTAACCAAAACATTAATCAAATAGAAAATAATATAATTAAATTTATAGAAATGTTATTGACACCGTTTTCAAGGTGCATGTATACTGAACAACAGTTAATCGTTTCCATAGCGTTTGAATGAAAGGGTTAACGAAATGAATTGTAACAGGAGGAGAACGTGTTGAAGAAAAAGATGGGGGTTTCATTAATACTTGTATTGTTGGCCGTATCCGTATTATCCGGTTGCGGAAGCGGGGACAAAAATACGATAACCTTCTGGACGCCTCTCACAGGGGACGACGGCGCGTACATGGATCAACTGGTGAAGGACTACAATGCCACAAATCCGGAGTATAAGGTTAAGCACGTCATCACATCAGACATGTATACGAAGATCTCTACGGTTCTCAACTCCGGCAAGGGTGTTCCCGACCTGGCCATCATCCATGCGGATCGTGTTCCCGGCTTTGTCAAGCAAGGGGTCCTTGAGCCAATGACCGGTGTTATGCAAGCGCAACCAGAGCTGAAGGAAGAGAATTATTTGCCGCAGGCTTGGAACACAGGCAATATCGACGGCACCCAGTACACGGTTCCCCTGGATATTCACAGCAATGCGATGTACTACAACAAGGATTTGCTTAAGAAGTACAATGTGGAAAGCTTCCTGGACGATGATGTCGTAACGATTGAAGAAATGCTGTCGCTCCAAGGTAAGCTGGACGAAGGGGATTATGTCGTTAACGATGCCTTGTTAGGCTGGGTGGTGCTGGCACAGATCCAGAACCTCGGCGGCGACATTCAGCAGGACGGCAAGCCGGCCGTAAATACGGAAGTGATGAAGCAGGCGTTCCAAGAGATTAAAAAGATTGCCGATGCCGGTCTGATGACACCGTTCGGCGAGGACGGCTACTTGATGTTCCAATCCGGCAATGTGCTGTTCTCGACAGACGGAACCTGGAGCTCGACCGCTCACGCAGCCGTAGAGAACCTGAATTTCGGCGTGACAAACATCTACTCCGCAAATGCGGACAAGTTCACGAACCGCGCTTCCTCGCATCTGTTCGCGATGCTGAATAACGACAAACGGACGGATGAGAAGGAAGCAGGAATCGGTCAGTTCCTGGAGTTTATTCGCCAGAACTCGATGGAGTGGGCGAAGGCAGGACAGATCGTCGCAAGTAAGCAGGTCATTGAAAATCCGGAATACAACAAATACATCCAGTCCTTCTTTACAGCGAGCGATAAACAAATTGAGTCCTTGTACATTTATACTTACGAATACTACCCTTACGTAGCTGAAGCCGTTGATACGTACGCCGCAGATATCGTGCGCGGAAACGTTGATATCGATGAAACTCTCCAAACGATGCAAAAGTTCGTCGAGGATAAAATCGCTGAGGGCAGTAAGGCAGCGGAATAGGCCGTGCGCATGAACCGATAGCAAAAAAGCAATGTGCCATCCGATCATGGCGCATTGCTTTTCCCAAAGGAGAAATGAAAGGGTATGAAAAAGAAGTCGCTGACACCTTATTTCTTTGTAGGTCCACATTTGATTCTGTTTGCCGTATTTATTTTTTTGCCGACCATCTACGGTATTTATGCATCATTCACACAGTGGAACCTCATCAATGATCCGGTCTGGGTCGGACTGGCCAACTACAAAACGATTTTGTTTGATACGGAGTCTACGTTTTACACGCAGTTTTTTAACGGGATCAAGAACACGTTGATTTTCGTTGTCTTAAGCGTTCCGATTCTAATTGTCATTCCGCTCTTGATCGCGGTGGCGCTGGAGCATAAAAAGGTGAAAATGAAAGGGCTTATGCAGTCCATTCTGTATATCCCCGGCTTGATCTCGATTTCAGCCGCAGCGCTGATCTGGTCTTTGATCTTTAACAAGCAGCTCGGCATTACGAACAATCTATTCGGTTCCGAAACGGTATGGGCGGCCAATCAGCCTTACGCCTGGCTTATTATCATCGTAATCACGGTATGGGGTGGAGTTGGGGGCAATATGATCATCTACCGTGCTTCGATCAGCGGCGTGTCCAAAGATCTGTACGAGTCGGCCGAAATGGACGGAGCCGGGCCGATCCGGAGATTCTCAAGCATTACCCTGCCGTCGATCCGTTTCCCGCTGATTTATACCTTCGTGATGACAACGGCCGGGGCGTTCAACGTATTCGGGCAGCCGTTAATGATGACCGACGGCGGGCCAAGACAAAGCACCACCGTGTTGATGATGTACATCCGTCAGCTTGCCTTCGGCCATGGGGAATCCATTGCCGGTATGGCATCCGCCATGGCGGTCCTGCTCGGACTGGTCATTCTCGTCATCTCGGCATTCCAGTATTACGTGATGAATCGGAATGCTTCATAGCCGCTTTGCAAACTGCGGCCGGCTAATCTAACGCCAAACGTTAAAAGGTAGGTGTACTGTACATGTCGAACCCGGTGTTGAAGGATGCGGAGACGGCTCCAAGGGCGGCTAACCGCAAAGGCGTCCGGTCATCCTCATCCAGCTTGAATATATCGAAATATTTAGCCTATTTGTTTCTTATCGTTCTATGCGTCATATGGGTCATTCCCGTAATTTTCGGCATAACGACATCCTTTCGTTCCCAAACGGAGGTCGTAACCACCGGCTTTCGGCTGCTGCCGGAGAACTGGATCTTCGATAACTATGTTGCGATCCTGGAAAATACGTCAACCGCGCCGATCCTCCGCTGGCTGATGAATTCGGTCTTTATTGCGACGCTGCACACACTGCTGGTCATTGTCGTGATTTCAATTACGGGCTACGGATACTCCCGTATGAACTTTAAGGGAAGAGACACGCTGTTCTTCACGCTGCTTGGCATTTCCTTCTTTCCAGGCGTCGTTAACCTCATCCCGTCCTATAAAATCATTGACGCCTTAGGCTGGGTGAATACGTCCTGGGCGATGATTATTCCCGGTCTTGCGGGAATGGGGAATATCTTTCTCGTCCGCCAGTTTATGAAAGGCATTCCGAAGGATCTCGACGAATCCGCCAGGGTTGACGGTGCCGGTGATTTCCGGATCTATTATTCCGTTATATTGCCGCTCATCAAACCGGTGCTGATCGTGTGCGGGCTGTTTTCCTTTACCGGATCCTGGAATGATTTCCTCTGGCCGGTCATCGTATATACCGATGTCGAGAAAATGCCGGTTACTGCGGGGCTGCTGCTGCTTCAGGATATTTACGGAAATTATCGCATGATCGGGCAATTGATGGGGTCGGCCATTCTGGCCATCATTCCGACTTTGCTGTTATTTCTTTTTGCCCAGAAGTATTTTGTGCAGTCGATTAATCTGAATGCCGGGATTAAAGGCTAAGGAAACAGACCTTTTGGGTCCCAGCCAATAAATATAAAAAATCATTATACTTGGATAGGAGTTATCATCATGTCAGAATTGAAATTGAACAATCCCCTCATCGAGCAGAGGGCGGACCCTTGGATTTATAAGCATACCGACGGTTATTATTATTTCACGGCTTCGGTTCCCGAGTACGACCGGATTGAGCTGCGGCGTTCCCGTACCATCTCTGGATTGGCGGAGACGGAGGGAACAACGATCTGGGTGAAGCACGAAACCGGATGGATGAGCGCCAACATCTGGGCACCGGAAATTCATTGCATCGACGGCAAATGGTATGTGTATTATGCCGCTGCGCATACATCCGAAACTAGAGACGGATTATTCGATCATCGCATGTTTGTGCTCGAGAATGAAGCTGCGAATCCCCTTGAAGGCGAGTGGGTCGAGAAAGGGCAGGTTGTGACGAAATGGGAGTCTTTTGCCTTGGACGCCACAACGTTCGAGCATCGCGGTACACGGTACTATGTGTGGGCTCAGAAGGATCCCGGCATTCCCGGGAACTCCAATCTGTATATCTCGGAAATGGAGAATCCATGGACACTCAAGGGAGAGCAGGTCCTTATCTCCAGGCCGGAATATGATTGGGAGAAGCAGGGATATCTGGTCAATGAGGGCGCGGCGATCTTGAAGCGGAACGGCCGGATATTCATGACGTATTCAGCAAGTGCAACTGACCATAATTATTGTATGGGGTTGTTAACAGCGGATGAGAGCAGTGATTTGCTGAATCCGACTTCATGGGTGAAGTCGCCGGAGCCGGTATTTGCTACCTCGGAGGCCAACGGACTGTATGGACCCGGGCATAACAGCTTCACCGTATCGGAAGACGGCAAGCAGGATATTCTCGTCTATCATGCGCGAAGCTACAAAGAGATCGAAGGCGATCCGCTGTACGACCCGAACCGCCATACCCGGGTACAGCTGATCCGGTGGAACGAGGACGGTACGCCGAACTTCGGCGTGCCGCGGCCGGATACGAAGCTTGTCAACGCCGACTGATTCGATTGCATGAACAATAAGAGCTGCCAGACATCCGTTGCTACGTACAATGGAATGCTGGCAGCTTTTTGGTTTTAATGGGCATTAACGAGAGGATAAGGGCAGGATTATCCTGGACGATGGACGTTGGACGAAACTTGTCGAAACATAGCTAAAAAAGGGATAGCAGCCCTAAACCGGCAGCTCGGACGGATAGCTTAGAAGGAATATCGCCCCGTAATGGAGAACAAAGGTACAGTGCGAATTTTCGGTTCATTAAATCGTGTGGGAGGAATATGCAATGGCTAATATATTGGTCTTGGGCGGAACCCGTTTTTTTGGCAAACGACTGGTCCAGCGCCTGATCGATAACGGGGACGAGGTCACCATTCTTACGCGGGGCAACCATCAGGACCCGTTCGGCCGGCATGTGCGGCGGATTGCGGCGGATCGGAAAGATCCCGGCGCGCTGAAGCGGGCTGCCGGTGAAGCGGATTGGGATATCGTGTATGATAATATATGTTATACGCCGGAGGAAGCCGGGCAAGCAGCCGATATATTTGCAGATCGAACGGGCCATTACGTGCTCACGTCGACGCTGTCGGTTTATGATTTTGCTGATCATTCGCTCCGCGAGGAGGATTTCGATCCATACCGGTATCCGATTATTATGAACGACCAGCAGGACTACAGCTATAAGGAAGGAAAGCGGCAAGCTGAAGCGGTGCTGTTCGGGAGGCATAATCTGAACGTTACGGCGGTGCGGCTCCCGATCGTGCTTGGCCCTGACGACTATACCAAGCGGCTGCTGTTCCATGTCGAGCATGCGGCTGCCGGCGAGCCGATCGGATTGCCGGCGCCTGATGCGGAAATATCGTTCATTCATGCGGAGGAGGCTGCCGAGTTCCTCCAATGGGCAGGGACAACCCGGTTCGAAGGGCCGATTAATGCCTGCTCTGACGGAACGATAACGATTCGTGAGATTATGGGAATGATCGAGAAAGAGATCGGCAGATCGGCGCCGCTTATCCCGTCTGCGTCCCCTGAGCATATGTCTCCGTTCGGAATTCCGGACAATTGGACGATGGACAACACGAAGGCGTCTGAAGCCGGCTTCCGGTTTTGGAATTTAAGGGATTGGATGCCCCGGTTAATATCCGAGCTATCAACCGATGTGAGGTTAAAGTAGCTTATAAGCGCAGGTGAGGCTATCCAGAAAGGAAGAAACAGCATGAATGACAAAATCGAAGCTTTCAAGGCGCGAATCCAGCAGTTGACGGCTGACGGAAAATGCTCCCCCGAGGCTGCTGAGCTGATCGACGAAATGTACGCGGAGCTTGAGACGGCCTACAAGCAGAACCTGAACCTGAGGAAGACGGCGCTTAAGGCCGTATCGAAGCAGGAGAGAATGTCCAGCAAATTGAAGGATGCGCTAATGGAGTAGTTAGGTTCTGATTCTGTAATATGAACGTC
This sequence comes from Paenibacillus sp. FSL M8-0142, assembly GCF_038597315.1. Taxonomy (NCBI): domain Bacteria; kingdom Bacillati; phylum Bacillota; class Bacilli; order Caryophanales; family Paenibacillaceae; genus Paenibacillus; species Paenibacillus sp. FSL M8-0142. The sequence goes on along the minus strand of NZ_CP152008.1, from coordinate 4,216,627 downwards.
AGTCCAAAAGGAATGAAGACTTCGATTCTCAAATGTTCATAATCGAAGTTGAACTAGCTAAAGGGGATGCCCGAAAGATCTGATAGATCTCAAGGACATCCCCTTTTCTCAGTGGACCATGCCTTCCGTCAGCTTCCGGATGAGGTTCCCGGCTTCGGTGCGGAACGCTTCTTCTTAAACCGGGGGCCGACATAATTCCGCTTACGGTCACGAAACAGAATCCAGCCGCCAAGAAAGCCGATGCCGATTACAAAAAGCGCAAGACCGCCAAGGAATGGAAGCCAGCCGAAGGAGGGATTGGTCACGCGATCATCTCCATGGACGGCGATATATAGGAACACCGCATCTTTCATCATTAAGAAGCCTTTCATCGCCATAAAGCCGGGAACGACCAATATAAGAATGGCGATAAACCGGGAAATAATCATTTTCATAAGGAGATTCCTTCCTGAGACTGATGTAAAGTTCTATCGTTTATCATACCTTTTTCCATAGGAGATGTCTATTTGGTTTAGGTGTCTTTCGATTTTGTGTTCAGCTAAAAAGAGAGTACAATGAGAGAGAAACTGGACTTATGTTGGAGGTGCCGATTGTGGCAATTACATGTGATGTAGCGATACTTGGCGGGGGGACCGGAGGATATGTTGCAGCCATCCGGGCGGCCCAGCTTGGAAAAAATGTGGTCATCATTGAACAGGACAAGCTCGGAGGAACCTGCCTGCATCGCGGATGTATTCCGAGTAAAGCCTTGCTTCGGAGCGCCGAGCTATTTGCAGAGATGAAGGATAGCGAGCGTTACGGCATCGAGTCAGACGGCGTCCGTTTATCGTTTGGCAAAGTGCAGCAGAGGAAAGAAGGCATCGTTCATAAACTGTATCAAGGCGTTCAATATTTGATGCGGAAAAATAAAATTACCGTGGTCCAAGGAAAAGGGAGAGTCATCGGGCCTTCCATCTTCTCGCCGCGGAGCGGGGCGGTAGCTGTGGAGCTTCCGGACGGCGAGATGGAGACGGTCGTTCCAACCCATCTGATTATTGCCACCGGTTCCAGACCACGTCATCTGCCCGGGCTTGAGCCGGACGGCGTACATATCCTGACCAGCGACCATGCACTCCAGATGGAGGAGCTCCCTGAATCCATCATCATTGTCGGAGGCGGCGTTATCGGCGTGGAATGGGCCTCGATGCTGAATGATTTCGGCGTGAACGTCACCGTGGTCGAGGCGGCGACGCATCTTGTGCCAGCGGAGGATGAAGAGATCGGACGGGAGCTTAAGAAGCAGCTTGCCGGAAGGGGCGTCAACATCCTGACAGGCGCCAAGCTGCTGATCGAAACCTGCGAGGTTCAAGAAGGACGCGTTACGATTATGCTCGAGCATGACGGCGAGAGCAGGACGCTGACAGCCGACAAGCTTTTGATGTCCGTAGGAAGGGTTGGCAATACCGACCAGATCGGCCTGGAGAATACCGATGTCCGCGTGGAGAACGGAGTCATTGCCGTGAATGCGAACATGCAGACGACCGAACCGCATATTTATGCGATCGGCGACTGCATTGGCGGTCTTCAGCTTGCACATGCCGCCAGCCATGAGGGGATCACGGCCGTGAATCATCTGGCAGGCGAGGCCCATATGACTTATCGCAAAGAGTGGATTCCGCGCTGCATTTATTCCCGTCCTGAGGCGGCCAGCGTTGGCCTTACGGAGAAGGAAGCCCGGGATCGCGGGCATGCGGTCAAGGTCGGCAAGTTTCCATTCTCCGCGATCGGCAAAGCGCTGGTCAACGGGACGCAGGAAGGCTTTGTAAAAGTGATCGCCGATCAGGAGACGCAGGATATTTTGGGCGTGCATATGATCGGTCCGCACGTTACGGAGCTGATCGGGGAAGCGGCACTTGCGCAGGTGCTGGATGCCACGCCTTGGGAAGTAGGAGCAGCGGTTCATGCGCACCCGTCTTTGTCGGAAATCATAGGCGAAGCGATGCTGGCCGTGGACGGAAAATCGATCGGTTTATAGGCCTAAAGGCATTCTTTGTGGAATCCCTCATTTCTTTTTGGTTAAAAAGGGATTATAATAACATTAAGCCAAGTCTTAGTACCAGGTTTTAATACTTGCTCTGATATGCTACTGTTGACGGTGCGACTGCACCGATCCTGGAGGGCGAGGCTCATGATAAAGGAGGGATCTCCATGAAAGAACAAGAAACGATGACTTCGAAGACCAATCGGCATGAACAGCTTGGGCTTACAGACGGACAGGTTCTGGACATGTACAAATATATGGTGCTGGCGCGCAAGTTCGATGAGCGCAACCTGCTGCTGCAGCGTGCCGGCAAAATTAATTTTCACGTATCCGGGATCGGACAGGAGGCTTGTCAGGTCGCTGCGGCTTTTGCCCTCGACCGGGAGAAGGATTATTTCCTGCCATACTACCGCGATTACGGATTTGTGATGGCTGTAGGCATGACACCGCGAGAGCTCATGCTGTCGGCATTTGCCAAGGCGGAGGATCCGAACAGCGGCGGCCGGCAAATGCCCGGGCATTTCGGGAGCAAGCGGCTGCGTATCGTGACAGGGTCCAGCCCGGTCACAACGCAGGTTCCGCATGCGGTAGGCATCGCGCTGGCTGCTAAGATGCAGAAGAAGGATTTTGTTACGTTTGTTACGTTTGGCGAAGGTTCGAGCAACCAGGGAGATTTCCATGAGGGCTGCAACTTTGCCGGCGTCCATAAGCTACCTGTTATTTTGATGTGCGAGAATAATCAGTACGCGATTTCGGTTCCGATTCACAAGCAGCTCAGCGGCAAAGTGAGCGACCGTGCGCTGGGATATGGTTTCCCGGGCATTCGGGTAGACGGCAATGATGCGCTAGCTGTATATGCAGCAGTTAAGGAAGCGCGTGAGCGGGCGATCCGCGGCGAAGGGCCGACACTGATCGAGTCGATGATGTATCGTCTGTCTCCGCATTCCACCTCCGATAACGATTTGGCTTATCGGACGAAAGAGGAAGTCGAAGAGAACTGGAAGAAAGACGGCGTGGTCCGGTTCAAGAATTATCTGATCGATTGCGGATTATGGGATGAAGCGCGGGATCAGGATCTTATTGCACAATTGAATCTGGAAATTAAAGAAGCGACCGAATCCGCAGACAATGCGCCATTCCCTAAGCCGGAAGATACGCTTCTTCACGTATATGCCAGTGATGAAGGAGGGGCTCAAGCATGGCGGTAATGGAGTATATTGATGCCATTCGACTTGCAATGAAGGAAGAGATGCAGCGGGATGAATCGGTATTCGTGCTGGGCGAGGACGTTGGCGTTAAGGGCGGCGTCTTCACCACAACGAAAGGCCTGATGGAACAGTTCGGAGAAATGCGCGTGATGGATACCCCGCTCTCGGAATCGGCGATCGCCGGCGTAGCCATCGGAGCCGCCATGTACGGCATGAAGCCGATCGCGGAGATGCAGTACTCGGATTTCATGCTTCCCGCGACCAACCAGATCATCAGTGAAGCAGCCAAAATCCGTTACCGCTCGAATAACGACTGGAGCTGTCCCGTGGTTATCCGGGCGCCGATCGGAGGAGGAATCTTCGGCGGCCTGTACCATTCCCAGTGTCCGGAATCGATATTCGTCGGGACACCGGGCCTTAAGATCGTCGCCCCTTTCTCGGCGTATGATGCGAAGGGATTGCTGAAGGCAGCGGTACGCGATCCGGATCCGGTCCTGTTCTTCGAGAATAAAAAGTGCTATAAGCTGATCAAGGGCGAGGTTCCGGATGACGATTACGTCGTACCGATCGGGAAGGCGAATCTGCTTCGGGAAGGGGCCGACATTACGGTGATCGGCTATAGTCAGCCGCTGCACTTCGTGATGCAGGCTGCCGAGGAGTTGGAGAAGGAAGAGGGCATCACCGCCCACGTGCTCGATTTGCGCACCTTGCAGCCGCTGGATCAGCAGGCGATTATGGATGCGGCCCGTCAGACGGGGAAAGTGCTGATCGTGCATGAGGACAACAAAACCGGCGGTGTTGGCGCTGAAGTAGCGGCGATCATTGCCGAGCACTGTCTGTACGATCTGGATGCGCCGATTATGCGTTTATGCGGTCCGGATGTGCCGGCGATGCCGATCAGTCCGCCGATGGAGAAGTTTTTTATGCTGAACAAAGATAAAGTCAAAGAATCCATGCGTCAGCTGGCGCTTTACTAAGAACAGGGAGTTGTGAGCATGTCCGATAATCAGAAATTAACCGATGTTGCGATGCCTCAGCTCGCGGAATCCCTAGTTTCCGCAACGATTGCCAAGTGGTTAAAGAAGCCGGGGGATCCGATCGAGCAGTATGAACCGATCTGCGAAGTCATCACGGATAAAGTGAATGCCGAGATTCCGTCGACGATGGATGGCGTGATGGGAGAATGGTTGGCACAGGAAGGCCAAACGGTGAACGTAGGTGAAGTTATTTGCCGGATCGCTACCGCGGCTGCTCCGGAGCGTACGCCATCCGCTCAGCCTTCGGGCTATCCCGCACAGGCTTCCCCAAGCCGTACGGTTTCGGCGGAAGGAGAATCCATGCGTCACCGGTACTCTCCTGCGGTTCAAAGCCTGGCGGCAGAGCACCAAATTGATTTAAACCAGGTACAAGGCACCGGAATGGGCGGCAGAATTACACGTAAAGACGTTCTGGCCTATATCGGGCAGGGACGACCGGCTGCTGCCGCAACCGCAGCTTCCGGCATGGTCTCGAATGAAGCCGAGACGGCGGCACAACGATCAGCTTCGCCGTTCGAAGGCATGCAGCGCCAGACGCCTGCCGCACCGACGCCGCCGCCCGGAACGCCCATCCCGGATGTGCGTCATTCCGGGCTTCACTTGACCGAAACGCCGAAGATCCCGACCATCGAAGTGGAAGGCATGGAAAACGGGCGCTCGGAATATTTTATTGATGTTACGCCGATTCGTAATGCGATTGCGAGAAATATGCGCCAAAGCGTCACCGAAATCCCGCATGCCTGGACCATGATCGAGGTGGATGTGACCAACGTCGTGCTGCTGCGGAACAAACTGAAGGATGAATTCAAACGGAAGGAAGGGGTCAATCTCACCTATCTGGCATTCCTGCTGAAGGCGGTTGTCAATGCGATCAAGGATTACCCGATCATGAATTCCTTCTGGGCTGTCGATAAAATCGTTGTCAAACGGGATATCAATCTGTCGCTGGCCGTAGGTACGGAGGATTCGGTGCTTACACCGGTTATCCAACGCGCTGACCAGAAGAATATCGCCGGCCTTGCCAGAGAGATCGACGAGCTTGCGCGCAAGACCCGCGAAGGCAAGCTGACTCTCGATGACATGCAGGGCGGTACCTTTACGGTAAACAATACGGGCTCCTTCGGCTCCATCCTTTCTTACCCGATTATTAACTATCCGCAGGCAGCGATCCTGACGTTCGAATCGATCGTGAAGAAACCGGTCGTGATCAATGATATGATCGCAGTCCGTTCCATGGCGAACCTGTGTCTGTCATTGGATCACCGCATTTTGGACGGCGTCATCTGCGGCCGGTTCCTGCAGCGGGTTAAGGACAACCTGGAGAGCTTCAGCCTGGATACGAAGCTGTACTGAGTTGGAACAATTCTTGGTGGTAACATCTGTAAATCGACTAAGCAACACCTGTAAACGCCCGTGCATATGCTCACGGGCTGTTGTGATCATGGCATTCATTCGGATATTGGACCCCAGTGGAGAGAAGGGTGAGCACAATGACGAAACCGTTAAATGTCTCGTACACGCCGATGCTCGATTACGGCATGGCCTGGGAGCTGCAAAAGCTCCATGTAGCGGAAATCGACAAAGGGGAGCGTCACGAAAGCCTGATGCTCCTCCAACATCCGCCTACCTATACGATAGGCTCGCAGCGTCATCCGGAGCATTTGCTGCTCAGCAAGGAAGAGCTGGAGAAGAAGGGCATTGGCCTGTTCGAGATCGATCGTGGCGGGGATATTACATATCATGGACCCGGACAGCTGGTCGGGTATCCGCTCTTAGTGCTTGAAGGCGGCAAGGGGCTGGATTTGCACGGATTCCTCCGCAGCGTGGAGCAGGTCATTATCGATTATTTGGCCGCGCACCAAATCGAAGCAGGCCGCAAGCCGGAGTATACGGGCGTGTGGGTCGGCGACCGCAAAATATGCGCGATCGGCGTGAAATTCAACAAGCGCCGGCATGACCGGGGATTTGTCACGAGCCACGGCTTCGCTTTTAACATTAAAGCGGGCATCGCCGAATCCGGCTTCACGGGAATCATTCCGTGCGGGATTCAGGAATATGGCGTGACATCGCTGGAGGATTGCACCGGCCGCACCTTCGAAGTCGAGGAAGTAGCGCGGGAGATCGTGCCCTACTTCACCAAGGTATTTTCCTATAAGGCGCATTGGCCGGATAAAGTCTGGACATAAGCTGTCGCTTAACGTAAAAGAAGGGGCTCCAGGACAATAAGCAGCGTGGATCCGATCATGGCGATCAGCATGAGATAGATAAAAACTCGAAACCATTTTTTACGTTGCATGGTGCAGCTCCTTTGAAAAAGTTTAATGATGTACATCATTATAGCAGCATTTATTCCGTTTGGAAGGCTATAAGTCCATTGTATCGTAACTGCGAAAGAGAGGGAAGTCCAGTGATCTCAAGAGAACGAATCATTCAAGAGTTTATGGAACTGGTTCAGGTGGACAGCGAAACGAAGCATGAAGAGGCGATATCCGGCGTATTAAAGGAAAAGTTCGGAAGCCTTGGCCTCGAGGTCGTTGAAGACGACGCAAAGGATAAGACCGGGCACGGAGCAGGCAACCTCATCATAACCTGGAAGGCGGAAGGCGCGGAGAAAGCGCCGAAGGTACTGTTTACCTGCCATATGGATACCGTTACACCCGGCCGGGGAATTAAGCCGACGCTCGGGGAAGACGGCTGGATTCGCAGTGACGGGACGACGATTCTCGGCGCGGACGATAAGGCCGGAATCGCCGCTTTACTCGAAGGGATCCGGGTGATCCAGGAGAACAAGATTCCGCATGGCCAGATTCAATTCGTCATCACCGTCGGCGAGGAATCCGGTTTGGTCGGCGCTCGTGCGCTCGATCCGAAATACCTGGAAGCAGAGATGGGGTTTGCGCTCGATTCAAACGGAGAGCTGGGTTCCATCGTCGTTGCCGCTCCGACCCAAGCAAAGATCAAGATGATTATTAAGGGGAAATCGGCGCATGCCGGCGTGAATCCGGAGGATGGCATCAGTGCCATCCAAGTCGCCTCCAAAGCGATATCCAAAATGAAGCTCGGGCGCATCGATAAAGAAACGACAGCGAACATCGGCAAATTCCAAGGCGGCGGAGCTACCAACATCGTGTGCGATTACGTGGAGATCGACGCCGAAGCGAGAAGCATCGTGCAGGAGAAGGTGGATAAGCAAGTTGGCGATATGCGCGAAGCGCTTGAAACCACGGTTCGGGAGTACAATGCAAATTGCGAGTTTATTAGCGAAATTGTGTATCCCGCATATAGCTTTAATGAGCATGATGCAGTCGTGCAGCTTGCGCAGCGGGCGATCCGCGGGCTTGGCATGCAGGCGGATACCTTTACGTCCGGAGGAGGCAGTGATGCCAACATCTTCAACGGACTCGGCATTCCGACCGTAAATCTGGCGATCGGGTATCGCGACATTCATACAACCAAGGAACGGATTAAGGCCGAGGACTTGGAAAAAGCCGCACAGATTGTTGTGGCCATCGTGCAAGAAACAGTAAAATCCTAATACCAATAAAGTCCGCAGCGGGCATCACCCGCTGCGGACTTTTTATAATGCTCTCATCGACTCGACTCAAGGAGCGTGGAGCGTTTTTATATTTCAGAGCTTCTTTCGAGCGAAGGAAGTCTTTACATGAGCGCTAATTGACCAGCGAGCGTTCAGTCTCAAAGGGGTCGTTCCGTTGCTGTGCCGGGGACCAGGACGTGTGCCACCCCGTGCTCTCGACCACGTGCAGGGCCGCATTAATTTTGCCCAGATATGCCTCGATTTCTGTTCTGGCTTCAGCCGAAGCATACACTCTTTCCAGCCTTCCGGAGAGCGAGATCAGGGTGGACTGCAAATAACAGGCCGCTTCGCCGAATCTTGCCGCAGTATATGAGGGCCGATGGCTGCGAAGCTGCGCGAATAATTTCGCGGACTCTTCATAGGAGCCTTGGTCGTACAGACGCTCTGCCGCTACGAAAATCAGATCGGTGCTGTACAGGCCCGGGTCCTGCAGGGGCAGTTCTTCGAGCGCATGGATTTTTGCCGCTGCAAGCGACTTATATCCTTCCTGATATAACAGGCAAATCAGTGCATAATAAGCATGGTCGCCATATTCAGCCAGCAATTCCTCGGCCGCATCGATCATGCCGAGCGATACCGCGATGTCAGCCCATTCGATTCGCTCGGTCAAGCTGAGACTGGCTTCCAGCTGCGTACGCTTCAGCTTCCGTTCACAGAGAAGCTGAATGATCCGATGCTTGCTCTTCCGGTCCGTAAGCTCATTCAGCCCTTCCCCGTGACCCGCCTGGTTGCCTTGGTTCATAAGCTGCAGCGCTTCGGGGATCCGGTCGCTCCGGATCAGGCTGCATATGTACATATGCCATTGTTCATGGGTTAAACGGTCAAGGCGCGAGAGACATTCTGCGGCAATCGAATAGGAGCCGATATAATATAGCGCCTTGCCCAGCATTGCTTCCGAATTCGTGCAGCCTCCTGCTTCCCGCGCAAGGGAAGCGTAAATATCGGAATCTGCCGATCCCTGCGCATGGAGGAGGGCAGCCCACTGGTTCAAGGCCTCCTGTGCATATGCTCCCTTCTTCGAGAGAACGGTCCGAAATGCATTCTCCGCATCTTGGAAAGAACGAAGACGCATGCTTAATAGACCATACTCAAGCCAGATCAGATCCGAATCTTTCCATTCGGTCTGGGCCCCTTGGTCTCTATTCAATGGAGAGGATAGCGCCGCTTCCCTGAAGCTCACAAGCGCTTCCTCAAGATATCCGCGTCTTTCGTACCACTTCCCGCGTTCATAGATCGTTGAAGGCGGGCTTGTAATTGGTTCGGTTTCAATAAATGGTATATGTCGCATGTCGAAGCCTCCCAATGTAATAACACAGGTTCCGGTGTGAAAGTCATGGTCGAATTTCGAAAAAAAGAGAAAAAAGTCGAAAAAAGAGTCTAAAGTCCTAGTAATGCCGGGAGCTTGCGTGTTTATTCAATCTCTTGGCGGTAATAATATCCATGATGGTTGCCTCTGGCCCCCATTGATTCTGCCATTGCTTGAGCATAATGCGGATCTGCCAGGCTCGTCCCACCATATGAATCGAATGCTCCCCTTGATAGCTCTTCATCACGCGTTCCTTCTTTCTCGGAAATTTTGATATAATACACCTTATGCAATAGCATGGGCAGTCATGCCGTTTTTAAACTTAAGGAGGCTAAATCTATGAACGTGACCGGCAGCAGCAACCGCGAAGCTTCAAATAAAATGCTGGAAGAAACGACAATATCGACGCAGCCTGTATTCGACGGGAAGATCATTTCCCTTCAGGTGGATACCGTCCGCCTTCCGGACGGGCAGACAGCAACGCGGGAAGTCGTAAGGCATCCTGGTGCCGTAGCGGTCCTTGCGTTAAAAGGGGATAAAATGCTGGTCGTCGACCAGTTCAGGCAGCCGCTGGGGCGCTGCGAGGTGGAGATTCCCGCCGGCAAGCTGGAGCGCGGCGAGGATCCGATGGAAGCTGCAAAGCGGGAGCTGCAGGAGGAGACGGGCTATGCATGCGGTTCGATTCGCAAGCTGCACTCCTTTTACACGTCCCCGGGCTTTGCCGACGAAATCATTCATCTCTATCTGGCCGAAGATCTTGTGAGTGGAGCCATGAACCCGGATGAGGATGAATTTCTCCAATTGATGGAAGTCACGCTGGAGGAAGCCTATGATCTTATAAGAGAAGAAAGAATCAGCGATGCCAAAACGATTCTGGCGGTGTATGCATGGAAAATGTATACGATGACGGGAACGATCTGACATGAGTTCGGGTAAGAAGCTTGACTTCCAGCAGGACCTGCACAGCTACTATTGCGATATGCATATTCATATCGGCCGAACGGACAGCGGACAAGCTGTCAAAATTAGCGCAAGCAACAACCTGACGTTCGAGAACATTGCGGCGGAAGCCTCCGAACGGAAAGGCATCCGGATGATCGGCATTATCGACTGCCACTCTCCTTCCGTGCAGGACGATATCACCCGCTGCCTGGACAGCGGAGTCATGGAAGAAATCGAGGGCGGGGGCATCGCCTACCGGGATACGGTCATTCTTCTCGGCAGCGAGATCGAAATACGCGAGCCGGGCCTGGGAGCGGCGCATGTGCTTGCGTATTTTCCGGATTTGGGCACCATGCGCGAGTTCACGGACTGGATGTCCCGCTATATGAAAAATGTCCAGCTGAGCTCGCAGCGAATCTATGTGTCTCCGCGGGAGCTGCAGCGGGAAATCATCGGCCGCGGCGGCCTGCTCATTCCCGCGCATGTATTTACGCCTCATAAAGGGCTGTACGGCAGCATGGCGGATCGGATGAGCGATGTGTTTGATCTTGAAGGGATTGCAGGCATCGAGCTTGGTCTCAGCGCCGATTCCTCGATGGCGGGATTGATCAGCGAGCTCGACCGCTACACCTTTCTGACCAATTCGGACGCGCATTCGCTGGGGAAGATCGGAAGGGAATACAACCGGATTGATATGGCCGGCCCATCGTTCGAGGAATTCAAAATGGCGCTTCAGATGAAGGAAGGGCGGAGGGTGTCGGCGAACTACGGCCTGAAACCGAAGCTGGGGAAATACCATCGGACCTATTGCGGCGGATGCGAGAGCATCCTCGATCAGGAGCACTTAGCTGCCGAATCCGGGCCGCCAAGATGCCCGTACTGCGGCAGCACCAAGCTCATCCAGGGCGTCCTTGACCGGATCCTTGATATTGCAGACCGGGAGGATCCGCGCATACCGCCGACCCGGCCGCCATACCATTATCAGGTTCCGCTTGAGTTCATCCCCGGCCTCGGCAAATCGGCTATGGGGAAGCTGCTGGCCGCCTTCGGGACCGAAATGGCGATTCTTCATCAAGCCACCGAAACGGAGCTTGCGGAGGTCGCCGGGGAGAAACTTGCAGCCAGCATTGTCAAGGCAAGAAACGGAACGCTGGCCCTGTCCTCGGGCGGTGGAGGCACCTATGGCAAGGTGATGAAGTAAGGACACGCCGGGGTCCGTCCCCGGAACCTTTCTTCCAGTCATAGAATTCGAGAGGGGATCATAGAGTAGAGTAGAGACAGGAAAGGAGACTCTATTCTATGCAATCATTCCGCCAGACGTTAAAGGATCAGACACCGCTCTATGTATTTGTTGCTGTCTTGTTTCTGGTCGGCGTGCTCTTCGGGGCGCTGATGGTCAATGCGCTGTCGTTGGAGCAGCAGCAGGACATGGCCAGGCACTTGAACCATTTTTTCATTAACGTGCAGGACAGCAGCGAAACCATGATGCAGTCCTCCTACTGGAGCATAGCGGGTCTTCATCTGAAATGGATCGGACTAATATGGATTTTAGGCTTGTCGGTGATCGGCCTGCCGGGCATTCTCATTTTGGATTTTTTGAAGGGAGTTCTGATCGGCTTTACCGTCGGATACTTGGTTGGGCAATACTCGTGGACCGGTCTGCTATTCGCACTGGTATCCATCGCGCCGCAAAACCTGGTCATTATCCCGATGCTGATGATGTGCAGCGTTGCAGCCATCTCGTTCTCCCTATATATCATCAGAAATCGATTTTTGATGCATCGCGGAGGCAGCATGGTACGGCCGCTGACATCCTATGCACTGATAACGCTCTGCATGGTGGTTCTGGCGCTGTGCATTTCGTCCTTTGAGACGTGGGTAACGCCGGCGATGATGCAGTGGGTAACCCCGATGCTGCTGTAATGCCGCGTGTTTTAGCGGAGAGTAAAAGCGTTTGACTTTGTTTGTCAAATCCCCCTATAATGAAGGAAGTGACAATGACGTGCAGTGATTTCCAAGGGGGAGGGAAACGATGGAAGCGCGGATCGACAAAATTAAGCAGCAGCTGCAATCCCAAGGTTACAAATTAACGCCCCAGCGGGAAGCCACGGTTAGCGTGTTGTTGGAGAATGAAGACGACCACCTTAGCGCAGAAGATGTATTTATGCTCGTGAAAGAGAAAGCTCCGGAGATCGGTCTGGCAACCGTATACCGTACCCTGGAGCTGCTGAGTGAGCTTCATGTCGTAGAGAAGATCAATTTCGGCGATGGTGTCGCAAGATACGACCTTCGAACAGATACTTCGAAACATCATCACCATCATCTAATATGCACTCAATGTGGAAGCATGGATGAAATACGCGAGGATTGGCTCGGTCCCTTAGAGGAACGACTGGAGCGCGAATTCAATTTCACCGTGCACGACCATCGGCTTGATTTCCACGGCATATGCTACCGTTGCAAGGAGAAGGGCAAGAACGACCCTGATAAATCTTAACTTATAACCAACATCATATGGCGTGGTGATTCATCACGGCAAAGCCCTCTTTAACGCATACAGCCGGGAGGGCTTTTCATTTGGGTAGGAAATGGACATGAGTACATACTCGATTCAGGCGGGAATCGTGCCGAATTGCGCTTTGCCCCTTATCGGATGCCGGTATATATGCCGGCCCGGTATCATAGTCTTAATGTGACGAGCTTTCGGGCTCAAGCGTACAAAGAACACAAGGGGGACGCATGATCATGATTATATCGATCCGCAAAATCGCCGCATGGATCCGCTTCATTTCCATGTTCGCCCTGTTAACGATGTTTTTCTATTATATCCTTGGATGGGTGGGAGACTGGTTAACCCCATCCGACCCTTACCGTACGCCGACCGGTCATGCCGTAAAGGCATTTCAGCCGGAGAGCACGTTAGATGCTAGATATTCGCCGATGGAACGTCTCCGTTTATATTACTGGTATGGCGAGTAGATGTTCCAAAGGGCATGCAGGGTCAGGTGGAAACGATGCTTCAATATGTAGATGAATACTTAGAATATTTGGAAGAGTCAAAACGATTGTCGCCGCGAACGATTGAGTCGTACCGGACGGACATCATCAGCTTTATCGCGTTTGCGGCCGAGAGGGACGTCACGGAACCAGGGGATGTTAATCGTGCGCTGCTCGGAATATACCTTGGCCGAATGCGCCAGCAGGGGAGGGCGGCTTCGACCCAGCTGCGCTGCATCGCGTCGCTCCGGTCTTTTTTTCAGTATTTGGTCCGCCGGGCCGTCATCATCCAGGATCCCACCTTGCTGCTGGAATCGCCCAAGCCGGAGCGCAGGCCTCCTAAGGCTCTTGAGGAGCAGCAGGTAGACAAGCTGCTGGCGGCTCCGGATTGCGATTCTCCGCAAGGGGCAAGGGACAAGGCGATGCTCGAGCTTCTCTATGCCTCCGGAATTAAGGTTTCGGAGCTAGTGTCGCTGAGCCTGGACGACGTGGATCTACGGATGCGATTTTTGCGCTGCGCGGCAGGTGAGGGTAAGGAACGGATCCTGCCGATCACAAGAACCGCTGCCCGGCATGTGGAATTTTATGTCCATGAAATGAGGGACAAGCTGCTCAAGGATGATGGGGAAGACGGACTGTTCCTGAATACGCAGGGCAAACGGCTGTCGAGGCAGGGCTTTTGGAAAATTATCAAGAAATACGGCAAGTCGGCCGGTATCGAGGAAGAGATCACGCCTCACACGCTCCGGCATTCCTTTGCGGTCCATTTGCTGCAGAACGGAGCTGACCTGCGCTCGGTACAGGAAATGCTTGGGCATTCGGCACTTTCCACGACGGGCATGTACCAATCGGCCAAGAAGAGCATGAAGGAAGTGTACGACCACTTTCATCCCAGGGCTTGAATATAGACGGCTTTGCATATGATCTGCAAATCATAATCGATAACCACACAGTTAGGGGAGAACGAGATGAGTTCAGTAAACCAAGCAAGCATTAAAGAAGCGGCGGAATATATCCGCCGGCAGCATGACGTCAAGCCCGAGGTAGGTCTCATCCTGGGTTCGGGTCTTGGCGTCCTGGCGGATCTGATGGAGAATGCGGTATCGATCAACTATCAAGACATCCCGCATTTTCCGGTATCGACGGTTGAAGGTCATGAAGGCGAGCTGCTGCTGGGAACGATTCACGGCCGGAGCGTCGTGCTGATGAAGGGCCGGTTTCACATGTATGAGGGCTACGGCCCCGAGCTGACTGCCTTTCCTGTCCGGGTCATGAAGGAACTTGGGGTGCAGAGCCTGCTTGTCACCAATGCGGCCGGCGGCATCAACACGTCCTTCGAGCCGGGAGATCTCATGCTGATCTCGGATCATCTGAATATGACGGGAAAAAATCCGCTGATCGGACCTAATGATCCGGCGCTGGGCGTCCGGTTCCCGGATATGTCCGAGGCATACAGCCGCAGACTGCGGCAGCTGGCGAAGGAAATTGCCGTGAGCCAGAGCGTTGTCCTCAGAGAAGGGGTTTACGCCGGCTTGCTGGGTCCAACCTATGAAACGCCGGCCGAAATCCGGATGCTGCGTACCCTTGGCGCCGACGCGGTTGGCATGTCAACCGTTTCCGAAGTGATCGTAGCAAGACATGCCGGACTAGAGGTGCTTGGCATTTCCTGTATCAGTAACATGGCAGCGGGAATTTTGGATCAGCCGCTTTCCCATGACGAGGTAATGGAGACCGCGGAGAAGGTACGAGAGAAGTTTCTCGGTTTGGTCATGGCGATTATCCCGAAAATGTAATCCATCTTACGGAAGAACAGAAGACCTGTACTTGCGAGGCGAATAACGCTGTCGTTTAGTACGGGTCTTTTTTTGCATCCAGCCTAAATACTGGAATAATTTGTTTCCAACCTGACGACAATGGTTAGAGAGACCCGTATACGTACGGGATGCCATTACGAGTGTCAGGAGGGGACGGAATTGAAAAAAGCGTTAATCGCTGGACTGTTTGCTTTCATTGTTGGATGGTCCAGTGCGGCAGTTCCAAGCTATGCCGAGGAAAACAGTAATACCGGCGGATTATCCCAAGGGGAGCTGGCGCCTAGTGCCCGTTCCGCCATCTTGCTTGATGCGGATACCGGAACCATCATTTACGAAAAAAACAGCCATGATAAGCTGCCTCCGGCCAGCATCACAAAAATTATGACGATGCTGCTGACGATGGAGGCGATCGACGAAGGACGTTTGAAGTTAACCGATAAGGTTCGCACCAGCGAGTATGCCGCTTCGATGGGGGGATCCCAAATCTTCCTCGAGCCCGGGGAAGAAATGACCGTCGAAGAAATGCTCAAGGGGATCGCTATGGCATCCGGCAACGACGCTTCCGTTGCGATGGCAGAGAAGATTGCAGGCACGGAGGAAGCCTTTGTCAAGCTGATGAACGAGAAAGCGGCGGAGCTCGGGATGAAGGATACGCATTTCGTCAATTGCAACGGATTGCCGGCAGACAACCATTATACTTCGGCGCATGACATCGCCCTGATGAGCCGCGAGCTGCTGAAATACGAGGGAATCACGAAGTATACCGGCGCCTATCAGGATTATTTGCGAAAGGATACGCCAAAGCCGTTCTGGCTGGTCAATACGAACAAGCTGGTCCGTTTTTACACGGGGGCGGACGGTTTGAAAACCGGCTATACCTCGGAGGCCAAATTTTGCTTGTCGGCAACGGCCAAGCGGGACGGATTGCGCACGATCGCGGTGGTGATGGGAGCTCCGGATACGAAGACGCGCAACAATGAAGTGTCCCGGTTATTCGATTATGCCTTCTCCCAATATGCGATGCATTCCATTTATAAGCCGGGTGAAGTGCTCGGGGTCCTGAAGGTACAGAAGGGCAGCGTGCCGGAGATTACCATTCAGGCCGACAAAGAGTACAACGTGCTGGTCAAAAAGAATGCGAAAACCGAGGATATCCGGCATGAGCTTCAATGGACCGAAGGTCTGAAGGCTCCGGTTGCCGCCGGGCAAGTGATCGGAAAGCTGTCGGTTTACCAAGGGGACGCGCTGGTGAAGGAATTTGAACTGACGTCACCGGTCGAGGTGAAGAAAGCCGGATTCTGGAAGCTTTTTAAACGGACGACAGGCAAGTTGTTTCATGTAGATTGATAGGAGTTTTCTTCTAGTTTTGTCGGGGAGCAGGAAAGTCTTTTTCCATTGTAGAAATCTTTGTTCATGTCAGGGAGGAGAGTGAGCAAACATGAATCTGCATGTTGATATGGAGCATCACAGGCATGTGCTGATCGTTCGTTTGTCCGGGGAACTCGACCATCATACGGCCGATTCGGTTCGTCTTCAGCTGGATGAAGCCATCCAGCGGCGGCAAACGGAGCACTTGGTGCTAAGCTTGAAGGATCTGGAGTTTATGGACAGCTCGGGTCTTGGCGTCATTCTGGGACGCTATAAATTCATCAAGCAAAAAGGCGGCAAGATGGCGGTCTGCGACGTCAAACCGCAGGTTTATCGTCTGCTTGAAATGTCGGGCTTGTTCAAGATCATGCCGATCTATGAGAACGAGGGTACGGCGCTCTCGGGTTTGGAGGTAGTGTCATGAGTGAAGGTAAGTCGCAGCATAATTTTATGACTCTGCAGTTTGCCGCCAAGTCGGAAAACGAATCCTTTGCCCGTGTTGCCGTGGCAGCGTTCATATCCCAGCTGGATCCGACGATGGATGAGCTGAGCGACCTGAAGACGGTCGTATCCGAAGCGGTGACCAACTGCATCATTCACGGATATGACAGCAATCCGGAGGGGATCGTGAAGATCGAAGCTTCGATTGACGGAGATATCATCACCCTCTGTATTGAAGATGACGGCAGAGGCATCGAGGATCTGGAAATGGCCAAGCAGCCGCTGTACACGTCCAAGCCTGAGCTGGAGCGATCCGGTATGGGGTTCACGATTATGGAGAACTTCATGGATGAATTTGAAGTGGTCAGCCAGCCGGGCAGCGGCACCTCGATCAAAATGAAAAAGAGGATCGAATCTAAGAAAGCTTTATATAATTAGGGGTTGGACAAATGGATGCCGATGTGAAAAAAACTTCGCAGACTTATTTGGACGACGCGGAGGTCAAACGACTCATTGCACTCAGCCAAAACGGGGATCATGTTGCCCGGGATACGCTTGTCAATTGTAATATTCGGCTTGTCTGGTCTGTCGTTCAGCGGTTTATGAACCGGGGGTATGAGCCGGATGATCTTTTTCAAATCGGCTGTATCGGTCTCCTGAAGTCCGTGGACAAGTTCGATCTCAGTTATGACGTAAAGTTCTCTACCTATGCCGTGCCGATGATTATCGGGGAGATTCAGCGCTTCCTGCGGGATGACGGGACCTTGAAGGTCAGCCGCTCCCTCAAGGAAATGGCCAATAAAGTCAGGAAGAAGCGGGACGAGCTGTCCAAGCAGCTCGACCGTCTGCCGACGGTGAAGGAGGTTGCCGAGGAGCTGGGGGTAACGCCGGAGGACGTGGTGTTTGCCCAGGAAGCCAACAAGCCGCCGACCTCCATTCATGAAACGGTATTCGAGAATGACGGGGATCCGATTACGCTGATGGATCAGATAGCCGATGATTCGCAGGAGCGCTGGTTCGACAAGCTGGCTTTGAATGAAGCGATCGGAAGCTTGACCGAACGGGAACGCCTTATCGTTTATTTGCGGTATTACCGGGATCAGACGCAATCGGAAGTGGCCAGCCGGCTCGGGATTTCCCAGGTACAGGTGTCGAGGCTGGAGAAAAAAATACTGCAGAGCATTCGGAATGAAATCGCGCAGTAGCGCAATTGCCGATTCCGGTATGCTGTGTGCTCGATACGAGCGCCTCTTTCGAAATGGAGAGGCGCTTTTTCGTGCTCGCGAAGAGGTATAGGCTATGCTCCTTTCTTTGTGAATGCAGCATTATTGGATCATTTGAGGGCGCAGTCTTTTTGGAGAAATGGAGTAGAATCCACAGCGATTTCCCATACTAACGGTAATTTAGCAGTAAAGGAGTGTTTTTGGATGAAGGTCAATCCCACTCCGACGGTGTTTCTGCAGCTGCGAAGCCGCATACGTATTCCGAAAGACCAAACCGTCAAGCTTGGCGATGTCGCTTTCATCGTCTGCGATCCGGAATGGGAAGAACGGCTTGCCGCCCTTCCCCTCGTGCAGCCGAAGGACATGGACGGCAATCGGATGGTGATGGACTTGATCCAGATCATACCGAGGATCCGGCAGCTCATTCCGGACGTGCATATCGAGCCGATGGGCAACCACCATACGCTACTCGAGCTCACCGGACCGGAGAGCAGAAGCTCCAGGCTGTGGTTCCCGCTCGTTTGGCTGCTGCTGTTTTTTGGGTCGGCGCTTACGATTATGAATTTCCATGCGGACGTCAATATGCTCGAGGTGCAGATCCGAATAGTCGAGATGGTAACGGGAGAAAGGGATGAGCATCCTTACCTGTTCCAAATTGCCTATTCCCTTGGTCTTGGGTTCGGCATGACGGTATTCTTCAATCATTTGTTCAAGAAAAAGTGGAACGAGGAGCCGACACCGCTGGAAGTCGAAATGTATCTGTATCAGGAAAACCTGGACCAGTATGTCGTGGCCGAAGAGTATCGGAAAATGAATAAGGCGGCAGAAGGGCGCGGGAATGAATCATGATGACCTCGATGCTCCAGGGAATATTTACGTGCGTGCTTGGCGTGGCAGGGGGGATCGCGGTCGGAGGCGGAGTCATTGCCCTGATCATCGTGCTCGATATCATCCCGCGGCTGTCCCAGTTAACCTCGACCTATCACCGGGTCCATTGGTATGAGGGAGCGCTGATTTCCGGCTCCTTTATCGGCACGCTTGCGGACTTCTGGCATTGGTCGGTTCCGCTCGGGCCGGTTGTGAGCACGATCATCGGGCTGATGTGCGGCATCTTCATCGGCATGCTGGCAGCAGCACTGACGGAAGTATTGAATGTTCTGCCAATTTTGGCGAAGCGGCTTCGTTTAACCGGTTATTTATTCGGGCTGCTGATGGCGATGGTTGCCGGAAAGGTCGCCGGCTCGCTGTTCGATTGGCTTATATACAATCAATGATAGTTACTCGATCAGGAGGTATAGAATGGACGAGAATACAACCTATAACGAAGGCATAGAACCGGACATCCCGGTAATCCCGCCATCCGAAATCAAGGAGCTGGAGGAGGAGGCGCTTAAGGAAAAGAGAAATGCGGAAACCTCGGACAGCACGGAGGAATCGGTCATATACTGGCAAGGCGAGGATCGGGTGCCGGAGAAGATCAGCGTCCTGAAAGAGACGCTGAAGGAAGTGATGGGCTACGGCGTTTCCTTTGACGTCATCATCCGCGAGATGACCTTTGCGGGAAGGCCGGCAGCGCTCTTGTTCCTAAACGGCTTCACGAATGATGTCATCGTTTCCGAAATATTAACCCGTCTTACCTACCTGACGCCCGAGGATGTCAGGGACGGCCACGCGCTGAACGATATGATGAAGGCGTATATTCCTCATGTCCAGGTTGAACAGGTGTCGAAGCTGAGCAAGGTGATCAATGACGTGTTATGCGGAATTTGCGCGTTGTTCATCGAGGGCGCTAGCACCGCCATCCTGCTGGATACCCGGAAATATCCCGTGCGCGGGCTTGAAGAGCCGGCGGTTGAACGCGTCGTTCGTGGAGCTAGGGACGGGTTCACGGAGACGATCGTAACCAATATCAATCTCGTGCGGCGGCGGGTCCGCGACCCGGGGCTTCATGTGGAGACGATGAAGGTAGGAAGACGGACCAAGACGGATGTGAGCCTGCTCTTTATCGACGATATTGCCGATCGCGTGCAGGTAGAAGCGATTCGCCGGAAAATAAAGCAGCTTGATCTCGAAGGGCTGCCGCTCGGCGACAAGCAGCTGGAGGAAGCAATCGTGAATAAGGGCTGGCATCCGTACCCGCTCGTCCGATACTCGGAGCGGCCGGACGTGGTAGCCTCACACCTTCTGGAGGGACGGATCGTCGTCATGGTCGATACATCGCCCAGCGTAATGATTATGCCGACGACCTTCTTCGATTTATGCCAGCATGCCGAAGAGAACCGGCAAACCGCGTTTATGGGCACCTATTTAAGATGGATCCGCTTTGGCGGCATCTTCGCCTCGATGTTCCTGCTTCCGCTCTGGATGCTGCTTGTCGTCCATCCGGAGCTGAAGCCGCCGGCGCTGGATATCCTTGGGCCGCAGGAGAATGCCAAGATTCCGATTATCGGGCAATTTCTGATCGTCGAATTCGGCGTCGATCTGCTGCGTTTGGCGGCCGTTCATACGCCGACGCCGCTCGCCTCGGCCATGGGCTTGATCGCTGCGATTCTGATCGGCGATATTGCCGTCAAGACCGGGCTGTTCGTCAATGAGGTGGTGCTTTATATGGCCGTTGCAGCTATCGGCATGTTCGCCACGCCGAGCTACGAGCTCGGGCTCGCCAACCGGATGGTCCGGCTCGTCCTGCTCGTAGCGACGGCGCTGTTTGGTGTGAAAGGGTTCGTGATCGGCAGCACGCTGCTGATTCTATCCTTGACGACGCATCGCTCCTATAACTCGTCGTACTTATGGCCGTTTATACCATTTAGTGCAAAGGCCATGGGCGAGATTTTATTCCGTAAACCGCTGCTGACGTCAACGAGACGCCCGGCGCTCAACAAGACGAGGGATCACACCAAAATGGGGACTGAAATGAATTCCAAAGGAAGGCATTGATAATAACACAAATGATGTGTTGAAAAATCCATTTTGCTTACGTTTCGTTGTCTGCTATACTGTGAACAATTATTCGATTATCCTATTTTTGATAAAGCGATCGGAGGAATTGTAAGCATGTTTCTACACGGTACCAGCAAGATTAACGAACAGGGACGTTTGGAGATCGGCGGATGCGACACATCCGAATTGAAAGCCCAGTACGGTACGCCTCTATATATTGTGGACGAGCAAGCGGTCCGGAATCGCTGCCGGGAATATATTGAAGCCTTTAAGGCTTCCGGTTTGAAGTTTCAAGTCGCGTACGCCAGCAAAGCGTTCTGCGTGATGGCCATGTGCCAGCTCGCTGAGGAGGAAGGGATGTCGCTGGACGTCGTTTCCGACGGGGAGCTGTACACGGCGCTGCAAGCCGGCTTTCCGGTACAGCGGATCCATTTTCACGGCAACAACAAGACGCCTGAAGAAATCGAAATGGCCATTGATGCCGAAATCGGCTGCTTCGTCGTGGACAATGTAGTCGAGCTGCATATGCTGCAGGCGATCGCGGCCGAGAAGAACCGGAAGGTGAACATTCTCCTTCGTTTAACGCCGGGCGTTGAGGCGCATACCCATGAATATATCTCGACCGGCCAAACCGATTCCAAATTCGGATTCGATATCGGAAACGGCTCGGCGTTTGAAGCGGTGAAGCTGGCAGCGGCACAGAATAACATTCAATTGATCGGCATCCATTCCCATATCGGCTCGCAAATTTTCGAAGTCGAAGGATTCCAGATGGCCGTTGGGCGCGTTGCCGAATTTGCGGCGAAGGTCAAAGCAGATCTGGGCATTACCTTCAAGGTAGTCAATCTTGGCGGCGGATTCGGAATTCGCTATGTCGACGGAGATACCCCGCTGCATGTTTCCGACTACGTTAAAGCGATTACGGATGCGGTGAAGACCCATTTTGCCGGCATTGGCAGCGAGCTGCCTGAGATTTGGGTAGAGCCTGGCCGCAGTATCGTGGGTGAAGCAGGCACCACGCTGTATACGGTAGGGACCAGCAAGGACATTCCGGGCGTGCGGAAATACGTGGCCGTAGACGGCGGAATGACTGACAACCCGAGACCGGCCCTGTACGAATCGAAATATGAGGCCATTCTGGCCAACCGTGCAAACGAGAAGCCAGAGGAGACGGTTTCGATTGCCGGCAAGTGCTGCGAGAGCGGTGACATGCTGATCTGGGACCTGGATCTGCCTAAGGTTAACACGGGAGACCTGCTGGCCGTATCCTGCACAGGCGCTTATAACTATTCCATGGCAAGCAACTACAACCGCATCCGCAGACCTGCCGTCGTTTTTGTTAAGGATGGCCAGAGCCGGCTTGTCGTTCGCCGCGAGTCGCTCCAGGATATTATCAGCAATGACGTCGTTTCTGCCCGGATTGCCAAAGAAACCGTTACAAGCTAAGTTGTTTCGATCGGCAGAACCAACACCTTACAGGGTGTGAGCCAGGATTCGACGATTCCTTTAAAAGCCCGCCAGACCGCTTGATCGGTTTGGTTGGGCTTTTTTACAGACCACGGAGCCTTCGCGGACGATGGACGCTGAAAGCATCTAAGCGTGAAGCCCCCCTCAAGATGAGATTTCCCAGTATGTAAGACTAAAGATGCGGGTTCATTTTGCGTCCCAAGTTATTTCATAGTAAACTAGAACTTGCATGTTTTATGAAATGCGTATCTTAGGGAATGTACATCGAAAGGAGATATTCGATATGGCAAAAAAAGCGAGAATCACACTGGAAAACGGCAAAGAGGTACTGCTCGATCTGTTTGAGAAGGATGCGCCGAACACGGTTGCTAATTTTGAAAAGCTTGCGAATTCCGGCTTCTATAACGGTCTAGTATTCCACCGCGTCATTCCGGGCTTCGTCGCTCAAGGCGGCTGCCCGAACGGAACAGGTACAGGCGGACCGGGCTACACGATCGATTGCGAGATCAACCCGAACAAGCATGAGCGTGGAAGCCTGGCTATGGCGCATGCCGGACGCAACACGGGCGGAAGCCAGTTCTATGTATGCTATGAGCCGCAGCCTCACTTGGACGGACAGCATACCGTATTCGGCAAGGTCGTTGAAGGCATGGAGCATATCGATGCTTTTAAAGGCCGCGACAAGATGGAAAAAGTCGAAGTATTCGAAGCGTAACATGTAAGTGTTGGATGGACAGGCCACTCTTGTGGGGGCCTGTTTTTTTATGCGTGGGGTTCGGCCATGTATGGAACTTCCTGGCGGACAGCATGTGCGCGGCTGTCCAATACCTAGCCGTCGGTGATAGACTGCTCATGAGAGGTGCAAAGCCGGTGTACTAGGGTTACTGCAACACGGAGACACCCTTAAAAGGCAGAAATCAACGGAGCAGGCGGAATTCCTCAGAAGAAGCGAAGCGTGCCCCTATATTCCCGGATTTCGGCATTGGGAAGTCAATTCAACGAAATCCGGGAATAACAGGGATCGTAGGAGGGATCCGCATGCGGAATTTTGAGTTACCCAGAGGCCTTGAAGGGTTATCCGCAAGCATAGCCGCTAATTAGTTTACTCCAGATCAAGACGAAGCCGGTAGAAACAACGCCCGCAGTTCTTCCGGAACCGGTCGGCTCTTGCGGGTGCGGATATCGATCGTCACGATCGTTACAGCGGCATCGGCGCAAAGCTCCCCGTCCGTGTTATGGATCTGCTGAAGCAGCACAAAGCTGCTTAGTCCAAGCTTGTGAGACTCGGTTGAAATGTTCAGGCGCTCTCCCTGCCTGCATTCCTTCCTGTAATTAATATTAATGTTGACCGTGACAGTCTGCACACCCAATCCTTTCAGTACATCGTAGTGCAGATTCCCCGCCTCGTACCATTCTTCTCTTCCCCATTCCAGGTACTCCAGATATTTGGCGTTATTCACATGACCATTCACATCGATTTCCGTCGGTCTTACGATGATGTTAAGCGAGGTTTTCATTTACATGATCTCCTTTAACCTATACAATTCACGGTTTATCCTCCGCATTACTTGGTTCTCGTTGAGCGCACCGATTTCCTCCCGAACCTGCAACGGATATGAATTTATACAACCAAAAAGTTACTGACTAAATAAAAGTGAGTTAATTATCTTGCTTTTTTGCCTATGGAGTGTTAAGATTCATCGTAAGCAACAGCTAATTTCATATTGAATCCTTCGGGGCAGGGTGAAATTCCCTACCGGCGGTGATGATTGCAGCTCCGGCTGCGACTTAGTCCGTGACCCGGATACGTTATCGTATGCGGTGGACCTGGTGAAATTCCGGGACCGACAGTATAGTCTGGATGGGAGAAGGAACGAAAGTGGACTTGAGAGCATGTACAATAGCTATCTCTTGTCTTAGCTTTCTGATGTCATGCGTTATGTGAGGCTTTTCACATATGACGATTCTAGAGCGGGGGTGCTTTTTAAAGCGCCGCTTCTTTGGACGTTATATGAGAACCTCGGAACTAACGGTTATTTATGATGTCGTAAAGTGAACTGGTTTATTACGCCCTGTTTTGGATGAATCGCTTATCCTGAAACAGGGCTTTTTTATTCTGGAAAGGGGCTTGGGTAGCATGGAAGTCGTCAACGATGAATTTTATATGTCGCTTGCGCTGGATATGGCGGAACGCGCGCAAGGCCAGACCGGCATTAACCCCGTCGTCGGCTGTGTCGTCGTGAAGGACGGTGCTCTTGCGGGCGTCGGCGCCCATCTGGAGCGGGGAACGCCGCATGCTGAGGTCCATGCACTGAATATGGCCGGGAGCAAGGCGGCCGGAAGCACCGTGTATGTAACCCTTGAGCCCTGCAGCCATTACGGAGCGACTCCTCCATGCAGCGAGAGGCTCATAGCGGAAGGTGTTAAACGGGTCGTTGTCGCCTGCCAGGACCCCAATCCGCTGGTTGCCGGCCGTGGTCTGCAGATGCTGCGGGCAGCGGGCATTGAAGTGACGACAGGCGTCCTCGAAGAGCGGGCCGTCCGGTTGAACGAAGCCTTCAACAAATTTATTACGACCGGACTGCCGTTCGTCACCTTGAAGACAGCCAGTACGCTGGACGGGAAAATCGCCTCAAAGACCGGCGACAGCAAGTGGATATCCAATGAGGTGTCCCGGGAGCTGGTGCACACTCTCCGGCATCGACACCAGGGAATCATGGCAGGGGTTGCCACCGTTATTGCGGACGATCCGTCGCTGACGACGAGACTCCGCGTTGAAGGTCTTCAGCCCGTACGAATCATCGTGGATTCGCAGCTTCGCATCCCTTTGAATTGTCGTGTAGTCAGTGATGGCGCTGCCAAAACAGTCGTGCTGGCCACGGAGCTGGCCGACAAGGCGAAGCGGACCGCGCTGGAAGAACGGGGGGTGCAGATTCTGGTCTGCGGTCCCGGCCCGAGAGTCGACCTGCAGGCTGCGCTTATGGAGCTTGGTCGCATGGGCATCGCCTCCATCCTGGTTGAAGGAGGAGGAACCTTAAGCGGAAGCTTGCTGGAGAACAAACTGGTGGATCGCATCATCCAATTCATTGCCCCGAAGATTATTGGAGGGTTCGATGCACCGGGAAACTATATGTTCAGCGGGTATGAGCTGATGAGCGAAGCGATTGAGCTGACAGGACTCGAGACCCAAAGACTTGGCGACAATATTTATGTGACCGGCCAGCCGGTATGGAAGTCGTAAACGATTGAATGAAAGGAGGGATAGGATATGTTTACAGGGCTGATTGAAGAGATCGGCGAGATGAGACGAATCGGCCGCCAAGGCGAAGCGATGGTGCTCAGCATTTCGGCAAGCAAGGTCCTGGATGATCTAAAGCTAGGCGATAGTGTTGCTGTCAACGGGGTTTGCTTGACCGCGACAACGATCGATAAAGACAGCTTTACCGTCGATGTCATGCCGGAAACGTATCGAAACACCAATCTGAAGCAGCTACAACCGGGAAGCAAAGTCAATCTGGAACGGGCCATGGCAGCCGGAGGACGATTCGGCGGTCATATCGTACAGGGACATGTGGATGGGGTCGGCGTGATTCGAAGCGTGAGATCCGATCAGAATGCGGTCGTCTATGAAATTGCCCCGTCGAACGACGATGTGTTCAAATATATCCTTCCGAAAGGGTCCGTAACGCTGGACGGAATCAGTCTGACCGTCGTTCGAACGACGGATCATTCCTTCACCGTCTCCATCATTCCCCACACGCTTGCCGAAACGGTGCTGGCTTATAAGGGACCGGGGGATACGATTAACATCGAGTGCGATATTTTGGGCAAATACGTCGAGCATCTGCTGAATTACGGCAGTGAAGGAAACAGCTCCAGAAGAAGCAAAGCGGGGATCAGCCGGGATTATCTAGCCGAGCACGGATTTGCTTGATCGAAGCATCAGATTGACCCGAACGTTTAGACTTACGAGAAGGAGGAGTAGGAATGGAAGAGCGATTTTCTTTTCATACCATAGAAGAAGCTTTGCAGGATTTGAAGGAAGGGAAGATCGTTATCGTCGTTGACGATGAAGACCGCGAGAATGAAGGGGATTTTATCGCTCTAGCCGAAAAGGCAACCCCCGAGGTGATCAATTTCATGATTACGGAAGGGCGTGGATTGGTGTGTCTCCCGATGACGCCCTCGCGGGCTCAGGAGCTGGATCTGAAACCGATGGTTAGCCAAAATACGGACTATCATGGAACGGCCTTCACCGTTTCCATTGACCATAAAGATACGACAACCGGCATATCGGCCTATGAGCGCTCCGTAACGGTTCGCGGCATTATGGACCCGAATGCGACCGCAGCGGATTTCCGCAGACCGGGCCATATGTTCCCGCTGATTGCCAAAGAAGGGGGCGTCCTTCGCCGGGCAGGTCATACGGAGGCGGCTGTCGATCTTGCGAAGCTGTGCGGCTCTTACCCTGCCGGTGTCATCTGCGAAGTCATCAAGGAAGACGGAACCATGGCGCGTCTGCCGGATCTGATCGAAATATCGAAGAAGCACGGGATGAAGCTGATCAGCATCAAGGATCTGATTCATTACCGCAATGAGAAGGAGAAGCTGGTGCAGCGGGAAGTGGCGGTGCGGATGCCGACGGATTACGGGGTATTCCAGGCGGTGGCTTACACGAACGATGTCGACAACAAGGAGCATGTAGCGTTGGTCAAAGGCCAGATTAACGGCGATGAGCCGGTGCTGGTTCGCGTCCATTCGGAATGCCTGACCGGGGATGTCTTCCACTCCCACCGCTGCGACTGCGGCCCGCAGTTCGAGGCCGCGCTGCGGCAGATCGAGGAGGCCGGCAACGGCGTGCTGCTGTACATGCGCCAAGAGGGACGCGGCATCGGCTTGATCAACAAGCTGAAGGCATATAAGCTGCAGGAGGAGGGCTTCGATACGGTCGATGCCAACCTGAAGCTGGGCTTCCCGGCGGATTTAAGAGATTACGGCATTGGAGCGCAGATACTAAAGGATCTCGGCATTCGGAAGATTCGGCTGCTTACCAACAACCCGCGGAAGATCAAGGGCCTGGAGGGATATGGGCTTGAAGTTGTGGAGCGGGTGCCGATCCAGATGCCGGAGAACGAGGACAATACCGGATACCTGCATACAAAGCAGGCTAAGCTTGGGCATATGCTGAAGTTCGACGATTTGGAGCAGAACGAGAGCGCCAATTCTTAAGGGATATGACTCCCGCCGAGTAGAAATTGCATCACAGACGACACACATTTCAATCGATGATGCCTCCGCCGCATCGGCCAAAAGCTCGAAGCAGTTGCCCGCGCCCTCATCGTTGATTAACCCAGCCGAGCGAAGCTCGCCCTGCATCTTGCAACCTTGAAAGGGCCCAGCGGAGCGGCGGAATGCAGCAGGAGAAGCGAAGCGTTCGCCTTTGCCGCCGGATTCCTACCTTGTGTGTGAGTCATTCAGGGAATCCGGTGGCAACAGCGATCGGAAGCAGCATCCGACGCGCAGCGGACAATTCGAAACGCGCCCACCAATTTAGGGTGGGCACGAATCCCCAACTCCGCAAGCGTAATGGTCCATGATGCATTCGCAAACGCCGACGAGCCTCGAAGCAGCAGCCCCGCATCGGCAACCTGAATTGGACCCAGCGGAGCGGCGGAATGCAGCAGGAGAAGCGAAGCGTTCGCCTTTGCCTCCGGATTCCTACCTTGTGTATAAGTCATCCAGGGAATCCGGTGGCAACAGCGATCGGAAGCTGCATGTGACGCGCAGCGGACAACTTTCTGAATAAATGCGCCCACCAATTAAGGGGGCATGAATCCTCCAACTCTACGACGTAATGGTCCATGATGCATTCGCCAACGCCGACGAGCCTCGAAGCAGCAGCCCGCATTTGCTACAAGAATGGACCCAGCGGAGCGGCGGAATGCAGCAGGAGAAGCGAAGCGTTCGCCTTTGCCGTCGGATTCCTACCTTGTGTGTGAGTCATTCAGGGAATCCGGTGGCAACAGCGATCGGAAGCAGCATCCGACGCGCAGCGGACAATTCGAAACGCGCCCACCAATTTAGGGTGGGCACGAATCCCCAACTCCGCAAGCGTAATGGTCCATGATGCATTCGCAAACGCCGACTAGCTCGAAGAGTCAGCCCGTATTTGCTACCAGAATGGACCCAGCGGAGCGGCGGAATGCAGCAGGAGAAGCGAAGCGTTCGCCTTTGCCGCCGGATTCCTACCTTGTATATGAGTCGTTCAGGGAATCCGGTGGCAACAGCGATCGGAAGCCGCATCCGACGCGCAGCGGACAATGCAAGAATCGCATCAACGAGCGCTCATCGAGCGCAAAGTGCAGCATGCATCGACAATAACAATACTCCCATTTGAAAGGATGACCATAACCATGGCAAACATTTTCGAAGGCAATTTAGTATCGGAAGGCTTGAAATACGGAATCGTAGTAGGCCGTTTTAATGAATTTATTACCAGCAAGCTGCTGAGCGGCGCGCTTGACGCGTTGAAGCGTCACGGCGTGCAGGATGATGAGGTGGATGTAGCATGGGTGCCGGGCGCATTCGAAATTCCGCTGATCGCCCAAAAAATGGCAGAAAGCGGCAAATACGACGCCATCATTACCTTGGGCACCGTCATTCGCGGATCGACAACCCACTACGATTACGTGTGCAATGAAGTGGCGAAGGGCGTGTCGGCGATCAACCTGAAGACCGGCGTGCCAACCATCTTCGGCGTCGTGACGACGGAGAACATCGAGCAGGCCGTTGAACGCGCCGGAACGAAGGCTGGCAACAAAGGCTGGGATTCCGCGATGGCGGCGATCGAAATGGCAAACTTGACGAAAAGCTTAAAATAGTGCTTATTTAATGTAGTGCTCTTTTTCATCAGAGCACTGCATTTTATTTTTATGGCGGGAGGATTCACCGTGAGCGTATTATATAAGCTGGAGACGTTTGAAGGACCGCTCGATCTGCTGCTTCACCTGATTGATAGAGCGGAAATCGACATCCAGGATATCCCCGTCAGCGAGATTACCGAACAATACATGGCCTATCTGCACAACATGCAGGAATTGGAGCTTGAAATTACAAGTGAATTTCTGGTGATGGCGGCGACGCTGCTGTCTATTAAATCGAAGCTGCTGCTTCCAAAGCCTCCGGTTATCGAGATGGACGAGTTTGATTTTTACGAAGAGGAAGATGTGGATCCGAGAGCGGAGCTCGTTCAGCGGCTGATCGAATATCGTAAATACAAGGGAATTGCTCAGCATCTCCATGAGAGAGAATGGGAGCGGAGCATGATTTACTCGAAAGAGGCGGAGGATTTAACGCCCTACATGCCGGAAGCCCAGGAAAACCCGGTCGAAGGGCTCCACGTTGCCGATTTGATCCGCGCATTCCAAAAAGCCTTAAGCAAAGCCGTAAGACGAACTTCATACGCACGGATACAGCGCGATGAAATATCGGTTAAGGATCGGATTCGCCAGGTGATCGATACGCTCGAGCAAGCGGGGCCGGGAGGAAGGGTGTTGTTCTCCAAGCTGCTTCATGAGGAGATGGAGCGGCATGAAATCGTGGTTACCTTCCTGGCGATTTTGGAATTGATGAAGATGAAGCAGATCGTTTGCTATCAGGAGCGGCTCTTCGAGGATATTGTGATGGAATGGAGAGGGGAAGAACGCATTGATGGATTATCCGAAGCTGAAATCGATTATTGAGGGACTGCTGTTCTTGGCGGGCGAGGAAGGCCTGTCGGTCAAGCAGGTCGCTGAAATTACGGAACAGTCCACGGGGCTGGTGGAAGAAGCGCTTGAGGATATGAAGGAGGAATGGGCGCGCCAGGAGCGGGGATTGCAGATCGTCCAAATCGCCGGCAGCTACAAAATGGCGACGCTTGCGGAGCATGCGCCATATTTCGAACGTCTGGCATACTCGCCTTCGCGCTCCTCCCTGTCCCAGGCGGCGCTCGAAACGCTATCCATTGTCGCTTACAGACAGCCGATCACGCGGGTTGACATCGAGGAGATCCGGGGTGTCAAATCCGAGCGGGCGATTCATACGCTGACCACCAAAGGCTTGATTGAAGAGGTGGGCCGTGCAGAAGCGATCGGCAGACCGATTTTGTATGGCACGACGAAATTATTCCTCGATTACTTCGGGCTCGCCAGCATTAAGGATTTGCCGGAGCCGTCCCAATTTGAGGATGCCGAGTCGCTCGAGGAAGAGACGCAAATGCTGTTTGATAAGCTGGATGGTCATCAGCTGACATTTGATGATGTGGAGAATTGATCGATAAACGGATGTTCTATACGAAAATTCGAATCCCGAGCGGAGGTTGGCTCGGGATTTTTTTGCGTTGCATAGGTTCCTTTCCAATTAGCACCCCGTTCGATCTGCTCCACCACCATCCTAGATTAATGGCTAAGGGAAGCACAATCCATTCATTATCCCCGGTGACAGGAGAGGACGAAGGTGAGCGGGTTCGCATTATTTACCTGGCGATTTGCCATACTAAGCCAAGCGGATGTATTATATCAAGCTCGTTGCTGGGGGTTACGTTGTGAGCATTTGGATTTATCTTGCGATCGGACTTGTAGTACTGCTCATTGTGCTGGCTGTCATCGTGTTGAACTCGGCCGTGACGGTCAGGCTGGATATGGTCATGCGAAAAAATGAATACAAGCTCCATGCCGAGGTAAAGATGGTCTATGGCATGATCAAGCGGATCTATGATCTGCCCTTTCATCTGGCGAACGGCGGCATTGAATTCAATCAAGAATCGGTCTTCAAGCAGGGGATGACATTTGGACAGGATGAACAGGCGGATCAGAGACAAAAAAGTCGTACCATTCGGTTTCGGCAGTATTCAACAGCTATAATGGCCACCAAAGGATTTAAGAAATGGCTGCGGCAGACGTTGGCAAACGTCCATCTCCGGGACATCCGGTGGTCGACGGAGGTGGCCCTTGAGCATGCCGCCGATACGGCCGTCGCTTCCGGGCTGCTGCACGCCGTTAAACATACCCTGCTCGGCTGGTTGTCCTATCGCCTGATTATGGAGGAAAAACCGGCCGTCGATGTCGTACCCCGCTTTAACGGACCGCCGCATTTTTCCACAGAGCTGAACTGCATAGCGAAAATCTCCTTCGGAAAAGCTATGGTTGCTGGACTGGTATTCATAGTTCGCGTGTTAAAGGTGAAAGGAGGAGTTAGATCATGGCAGAACACCCTATTCAAGGCTTGATGCAAACCGCGATGGAGAACATCAAGGGAATGGTGGACGTGAATACGATCGTTGGCGATCCCGTAAACACACCTGACGGCAGCGTAATTTTGCCAATCAGTAAAGTGGCGTTTGGCTTTGCGGCCGGCGGAAGCGACTACAACATTGAAGCCGGAGGCACCCGCCATCCCGCAGACGGGACGCATGGCCATTCATACACGCACCCGTTTGGCGGCGGAAGCGGCGGCGGCGTATCCATCAGACCGATTGCGTTCCTTGTCGTAGGCAAGGAGGGCGTCCACATCGTTCCGCTCGACAATCAGACGCATCTGTTCGAGCGCATTATCGATGCGACCCCGTATTTGCTGGAGCAGATCCAAGCGATGTTCCAATCAGGCAGCAACGCCAATGCCAACGGTGGCGGTAACGGGTCGACGTACTAAGCGCTGCATAGCAAATCCCCTCTCGCATGAAGCGATCTGGGGATTTTTGCATGTGGACATACTTTCTGGAGGGACAACATATACTTGTACAAGATTTCTGAACACCGGAGGATAAAATAATGAAAATGAAACGGACGAATTGCAAGTCCTTGTTATCCATATTGCTGGTGGTTTGTCTGATGGCCGCGGCCGGCCCTGCCTATGCGGATCATGAGAAGGGGCCGGCGAATCACGCCCAGGCGGCCGCGTTGATCGATGTTACATCGGGCAGGCTGTTGTACAGCAAAAATGGGGACGAGCGGCTGCGGATCGCCAGCCTTACCAAAATCATGACGGCGATTGTAGCCATCGAGCACGGCAAGCTGAACGACCGGGTCACGGTTTCGAAGAACGCATTTGCCAAGGAAGGCTCCTCCCTCTTCTTGAAGCTTGGCGAGGAGATGACCTTGGAAAACCTGCTCTATGGCTTAATGCTCCGTTCGGGCAATGACGCCGCCACCGCCATTGCGGAGCATGTGGGAGGGACGGAGGAAGGCTTCGTCCTGCTGATGAATCAGAAGGCCCAGGAGCTCGGGTTAACCAACACGCATTTTATGAATCCGCACGGGCTGGATCATGACGAGCACTATTCCTCCGCCAATGATGTTGCCAGGATGACCGCCTATGCGCTTCAGAACCCGACGTTCAAAGAAATCGTGAAGACACCGACCAAGCGGGCGCCGAACCCGAACGAGTCCTGGGATTACAAATGGGATAATAAAAATAAAATGCTGCGCCTCTACGAAGGAGCTGACGGCGTTAAAACCGGTTTTACGAAGAAAGCGTTCCGCTGCCTGGTCAGCTCGGCCACGCGGAACGGTCAGCAGATCGCTGCGGTTACGCTCAATGACGGCAATGATTGGAATGACCATGCCAATATGCTTGATTACGGCTTCAACCATTTTCCGCTGAAGCAGGTTATCGAGAAAGGGCAAAAAATACAAGGCTACTCGCTCGTTACCGGAAGCACGTTTAAGTATGCATTTACCCATGACGAGGAAACCCGGCTAGTCAAAAGGCTCGTTCTTCACAAGCAAGGCTCGCCGGATGTGTCCTTCGGACTCAGAGGACACATCGAGCTGCTGCTGAACGGTGTCAGCATCGGCAAAGTTCCTGTATACGAGCAAGGCGCCAGACTTCCTGAGCCGCCGTCCGCCTTGCAGAAGTCCAGGAGCGCCTCCGCGCAGGGAGCTGCCTTGTCGTTATGGCAATCGGCCGCCGAAGTGTTCAAGCATCTGGTGCGTGCCAATCATCATTAGATTTCGCTAAGAGGGGAACTCCTCTCGATACGGCGAGTCAAAGAACGGGGGCGTAGAAGAGCTATGATCAATATGATTTGGATGGGGATGATCCTGATCGGGTTTGGCTTTGCGGCGGTGAACGGAAATATCGACGCGGTGACCAAAGCCGTGTTTGATGGAGCTCAAACAGGCGTTACCGTGTCCTTCGGGCTGATCAGCATCCTGGTCTTTTGGCTTGGCATGATGCGGATTGCCGAGGATTCGGGGCTTCTGAAGAAGGTTGCCGTCATGCTTGGACCGGTCGTACGGTTTCTGTTCCCCGACGTGCCGAAGGACCATCCGGCGATAGGGTATATCTTATCGAATATGAGCGCGAATTTGTTCGGTCTCGGCAATGCGGCAACGCCGATGGGAATCAAAGCGATGCAGGAGCTGCAGAAGCTGAATCCGGATAAAGACACCGCGACACCGGCCATGTGCACGCTGCTGGCGCTTAACACAGCCAGTATTACGCTGATTCCGACAACGTTGATAGCCATCCGCTTGAATTACGAATCGGCAAATCCGGCCGAAATCGTAGGAACGACGCTGCTGGCTACGGCCATTGCGACAGCGGCAGCCATTCTCGCCGACAGATGGTATAGAAGGCGTACGATTCGGCGGAAGCAGCCGTCCGGAATCGGGGCTGGAAGGAATCCGGATATGAAAGGGTGATGAACATTGCTGTCATGGATTAGCGTCATCTCGGCCTGGTCTATTCCCATTATGGTCGCGTTCATCCCGCTTTATGCCTATACCCGCAAAGTACCGGTATATGAATCGTTTGTGGAAGGAGCCAAGGACGGCTTCTCCACTGCAATCGGCATCATCCCCCATTTGGTGGGGATGATGGTGGCGATCAGCGTCTTCCGATCATCCGGGGCGCTGGAGTTCTTTGTGGGATGGACGGGCCCGTTTCTGCAGTCCCTCGGGGTCCCGGGCGAAATTTTGCCGCTCGGCCTGCTTCGTCCGCTGACTGGGACGGGATCGCTCGCTTATACAACCGAGCTGATCCGCGCTTATGGGCCGGATTCGATGATCGGCCGGATCGCTTCCACGATCCAAGGAAGCACGGATACGACTTTGTACGTGCTGACTGTCTATTTCGGCGCGGTTGGCATCCGCAACGGCAGATATGCGCTAAAAGTCGGACTGTTTTCGGATCTGGTCGGGTTTATTGCCGCAATCGCCGTATGTCTGCTCGTATTTGGATAGTGACATTGCAATTATACCAGCTTCATTTCCCCTATTTCGTGCTTATGACTGCGCGGTAATCGGGGATTTTTTGTTTTGATAAGGGAACACGCGCCTATACCGCCGGGGCCGCAATGTCATATACTGCTGAATCAAATTTGTGCGGCAGAGGTGATGATGATATGGAATTCGAAGGCTTTGTAATCCATCATTCCGAATGCGAGCAGGAGCCGCGGGTGAGGTTCGATTTTACAATACATGCGGACGGATCGGTCACGTCTTCCCCGATGCTTCTGCATCATAAACTGATTCATATCTGTCTGGAAGGCAATTTCAACCGTCGCTACGAGCTCATGAGCCTTGAGCAGAAGAGCCAGCTGTTTACCGCCAGCAAAATCATTATGGAGCTCTCGAGACTGCATGATATTTCCCCGTTATATCTGTTTCCACATGCAGAGAGCTGCCCTGGAGCGGATTTTCCGTGGAACGCGCTTGTGATTTATCCTGTCGATGGTTATCATTAGGGATGAGGTGACCTATCGAACATGGAGAGATTACAGAAAATTATGGCACAGGCCGGAGTCGCATCCCGCCGAAAGTGCGAGGAACTGATTCTGGAGGGCAAGGTGCAGGTGAACGGGGAGACCGTTACCGAGCTCGGCACGAAGGCCGACCCCGACCAAGATATCATTACGGTTTCAGGGAAACCGATCAAGCATGAGAAAAAGGTCTATTTAATGTTGAATAAGCCAAAGGGAGTTATTACGAGCGCATCGGATCCGGAAGGCCGGAAGATCGTATCGGACTATCTCAAGGGCGTAAAGGAGCGCGTCTACCCGATCGGCCGTCTGGATTACGATACGGAAGGGCTGCTGCTGCTGACCAATGACGGCGAATTCGCCAATCTGCTCAGCCACCCCAAGTATCATGTGCCGAAAACCTACCTGGCAACGGTGAAAGGGGTGCCCCACGGAACCGAGCTGGACAAGCTGCGTCAGGGCATCATGCTGGAGGACGGAATGACCGCTCCGGCCGAAGTCGAATACCGCGACGTGGACCCGGACAACAAGCAGTCCGTCATCACCATTACGATTCACGAGGGACGCAACCGCCAGGTGCGGCGGATGTTCGAGGCGATCAATCATCCGGTCATCCGGCTTAAGCGGATCGCGTACGGCGATCTGCTGCTTCAGAATCTGAAGCGGGGCCTGTACCGTCACTTGACGCCAAGTGAAGTCAATGAGCTGCAGCAGATGGCCAAGGCGGCGAAACCAGGCGGTAAACCGAAGAAAAAACGGTAACCCGACACATAATATTCAAAATGGCGAGCGGCGTTTATGACGAATTTCGTTATAATTGTTCATAGGATGTTCACACCCGCCTGCACATTTATGATGAAAGTCATAGAAAGGAAGCTGCTGCACTATGGGCAAATCGAAGAAAAGCATTCAGATCGTTATCCTGGTTGCCATCGTTCTAATCGGCGTGTACGCCGTTGCAACCGTTGTATTCGGCTCCGACGAGGTGCCTAAGGTCGGTGAGAAGGCGGCGAATTTCGAGCTTCTGGGCATGGATGGCAATGTACATACCATGAGCGAATACGAAGGCAAAGCCAGAGTTATCAATTTCTGGGGGACCTACTGCCCGCCTTGCGTCCGGGAGATGCCGGCGCTGCAGGCACAGTGGGAGAAGTGGAAGGATCAAGGGGTCGAAATCGTTGGGATCAATGTGGGCGAGAACAAAATGACGGTTGAAAATTTTGTGGCCCAAACCGGCGTGAAGTTCCCGATCCTGATGGATCCGGACCGGGATGCGGTGGCCAGCTACGGCGTTGGCCCAATGCCCACGACCTTCTTCGTGACGGCTTCCGGGAAGATTCACCATATTCGTATCGGCGAGCTGGATCTGGACACGCTGGATAAACAAATTGAACAGTTGGTGAAAGCAAAATGAGTGAAGGTTCCAAGCCTTTGATCCAAAACACGAAATGTGAATGCGGACATCAGAATCCGCCCGGAACCGTCCTGTGCGAAGCCTGCGGGAAACCGCTGACAAAGGAAGCGGAAGCCCAGCAGATCCTGGAAATGCGTTACGACGGGGTGGCCCGCCGCTCGCAGAAAGCCAACCCCGGCTTCATCGACAAAGTCTGGAATTTCTTCTCCTCGGTGAAGGTTGCGATCTATTTGATCCTGCTGACGCTGATCGGCTCGTCGCTCGGAACCATCCTGCCGCAGGAGAGCACATTCCTTAACATTGACCCCTCTGTCTACTACAAAGAGGAGTACGGACAGCTGGGGCATATTTATTATCTGCTCGGGCTGTCCCATACATATACATCCTGGTGGTTCGTGCTTCTGCTGGTCATGATCGGCGCATCCTTGGTCATCTGCAGCCTGGACCGCGTCCTGCCGCTGTACAAGGCGCTAAGCAGACAGCGCATACCGAAGCATATGTCGTTTCTGACCCGCCAGCGGGTGGTGTACCAGGGGACGGTTGAACAAGACGGTGCCGAGTGGGTTGAGCGGGTGAAGCCGCTGATCAAGAAAAAAGGATACCGCGTCCGCACGGACGGGGGCACGCTGCTTGCGGAGAAGCAGCGGTTCAGCCGATGGGGGCCGTATGTGCTCCATATCGGCCTGATCATTTTTCTTTTAGCTGTCCTTGGACGGAATTTGCCGGGCCTTCATATGGACGAGCATATGGCATTTCCCGAAGGCGAGCCCGTGCACATCAAGAACACGAGTTATTATTTGATGAATGACGGATTCAAGGTAGAGTTCTATACGGAAGAGGATATGCCGAATGAATTCAAAGGCAAGGGCAAGGTGCTGCCTAAGAAATTCGAAACGGAGGCGATCCTGTATGTGTGCGAGTCCAATTGCAATACACCGGGCCAAGAGCCGCAGCTTAAGGAGGTCACCCGCCATAACATCGAGGTGAACCACCCGCTTAACTACAAGGGGCTGAAGGCGTATCAATTCGATTATGATTTGACTCCGATTCTCCGAACCGTATCCCCGATGTTGATTGACAGCAAAACCGGGGAACAATATGGAAAGATCGATCTGTCGATCAAGGATCCCGTACGAGAGTACAAGGCAGGGGATTACACCTTGACGCTTACGCAGACGTTTACGGATTTCGGCCTCGGTGACGACGGGAAGCCGGTCAATCTGTCGCCGAACCCGAACGCACCCGCGTTCCTGTTCCTGATCAAGGGACCGAACCTGCCGGCGGACGGCATTCAATATTTCTACTTCCCGAAACAGGTCGACAAGGAGCGGTTCCAGCAGGATGCGATCAATGCGCAGCTTGCCGGAGGCGAGAATCTCGTAACGCTGGACGTACTGAGCATGGATGACGTCGACTTCGCGGAGTCAACGACGTATTTGAACATCCGCGTGGATAAGGCGATGCCTTTCATCTGGGTGGGCGCATTTATCGGCATGATCGGACTGGTTATGGGCTTCTATTTCCATCATCGCCGGATTTGGCTGCGGGTCGATGACGGAACGCTGACGCTCGGTGCCCACACGAACAAGAACTGGTTCGGTCTGCGCAGGGAAGTCGCCGCCATCCTGAATCAGATGAATATCGAGGTCGACGAAAAGTCGCTGGAGAATAACAGGGGGAGTCAAGCATGAATCTAATCGATTTTAGCGGTGATGCATTTGTTGTGTCCTTTTTGCTATATTGTGCATCGTTTATCATGTATGCCATTGCGGTGATGGGACGCCGCTTCCGGAAGCGGGAGCCCGAGGCCCATCTTGCCAAATGGGGCAAGATCGCATTCGTGACAGCATCGATCGGCCTGATCGGCCATCTGCTGTACTTCTTCACCAGATGGGCAGGCTCCGGGCATGTGCCGGTGAGCAACATGTACGAGTTTATGTCGTTCCTGTCCATGGCGATCATGATTGCATTTCTGGTGCTGTATTTTATTTACAAAAAATCGCTGCTCGGCCTGTTCGCGCTGCCGCTCGTCATTCTCATTATGGCGTATGCGGCCGTGTTCCCTCAGGAAGTGCAGCCGTTGATTCCTTCGCTGCAGTCGTATTGGCTCGGCATTCACGTCACACTGGCCGCGCTCGGCGATGCGTTCTTCGCCGTCGGCTTTATCGCTGGTCTGATGCACCTGCTGCGGACGGTCAACTTCACCGCTACGGATCAAGGTTCGCGGAGGGAGCAGCGCTGGATTGAGCTCTGCATGTTCGTGATCGTCGTCCTGCTCGGCTTCATTTTGTCGGTCTACAGCTTCCGCACAGCCGGTTACGAAGCCGTGTTCAATCAGACGCAGATTGACCCTAAAACGGAAACCAGTAAAATAGTAAAAGTGGAGTACAATATGCCTCCGATTGTAGCCCCGTATCAGAGCGAGACGGAAAGCATGCAGTCATTCCTGGGCATGAAATCCCCGCTGTTCGAAGCTCCGTCATGGATGCATGGCGTGAACGCGGGAAGAAAGCTCAACACCGTGATCTGGTCGCTGGTGAGCGGCATCATCCTGTATGGGCTGCTGCGGCTGATCATCCGTAGACCGATCGCGAAGTTCATTCAGCCTGCGCTGAACAAGCTGAATCCGGATGACCTGGACGAAATCAGCTACCGTGCGATTGCGATCGGGTTCCCGGTATTTACGCTGGGCGGGCTCATCTTCGCCATGATTTGGGCGGAGATTGCATGGGGTCGCTTCTGGGGCTGGGATCCGAAGGAAGTATGGGCGCTGATAACGTGGCTCTTTTACAGCGTGTACCTGCATTTGCGGTTGTCCCGCGGATGGCAGGGCAAGTACTCGTCCTGGCTGTCGGTTATCGGATTTATCGTCGTGATGTTCACGCTGGTTGGCGTCAACCTGATCATTGCCGGTCTGCATTCCTATGCCGGAACGGATTAAGATGAAGTTTAATAGCAATGGATTAGAAAATCAGGAGGGCCCTTACGATTCGAGGGCCGTTCTGATTTTCCCCTATAACAATGAAGGAGCTGCTGTCAATGTCTGAGCATGGTAACCGCATACTCGTAGTCGATGATGAAGAGCGTATTCGGCGTTTGTTGAAGATGTACCTGGAGAAGGAAGGATATGAGATTGAAGAGGCTGAAGACGGGGAGACTGCCCTTCGCAAGGCAACGGGTGAGGATTACGGACTTGTCATATTGGATGTGATGCTGCCGGGTATGGACGGAGTCGAGGTATGTACGCGTCTTCGTCAGGTGAAGTCGACGCCGATTCTGATGCTGACTGCCAAGGGAGAAGAAATCAACCGTGTTCAAGGCTTCGAGGTCGGCGCGGACGATTATGTCGTCAAGCCGTTCAGCCCGCGGGAGGTCATCTATCGGGTCAAGGCGATTCTGCGCCGCTCTTCGGCAACGGCTTACCTTAGCAAAGAATCCAACCCGAGCAACAGCATTGTCTTCCCTCATCTTGTCATTGAGCACGACGCCCATCGGGTAACGGCGGGGGGACAGGAAATCAGCCTTACGCCGAAGGAGTATGAGCTGCTGCATTATTTGGCCTCGTCGCCGGATAAAGTCTTTTCCCGGGAAGAGCTCCTGAAGGATGTTTGGAATTATGAGTTTTTCGGTGATCTGCGCACCGTCGATACGCATGTGAAGCGGCTGCGGGAGAAGCTGAACAAGGTATCGGCGGAAGCTGCCGCGATGATCACAACCGTATGGGGAGTAGGCTACAAGCTGGAGGTTCCGAAGTAACGTGAACTTCTGGAGATCGCTTGTCGGCAAGCTGTGGATCACGATTACGTGCTTGGTTGCCTGCGTGCTGTTGACGCTAGGATTATTTTTGCTCCCCTACATTGATACGACCTTCACCAATTCCAGTGCAATCAAACGTTTGTTTACGTATGTGTCGATCATCGGATTCTCGATGACGACCTTTTTCGGGCTTTTCCTGTTAACGAAAATCACTCAGCCGATGCAGCAGCTGATCGAGGCTGCAAATGACATCCGCAAAGGCAAGTACGGAACCCGTCTCAATCTGGTGACGAGCGATGAAATCGGCGAGCTTGCGAATACGTTCAACCATATGGCCGCCGAGCTGGAGACGAATATCCGCAATCTTAATCACGAGAAGGAGCATTTGTCCAGCGTGCTTCGAAGCATGAGCGACGCCGTGATTACGTTTGACAACCACGGGCAGGTTATTCTCGTCAATCCCCCCGGACAGGAAATTATGAAGACCTGGAAGGGACTTGAATGGGATGATGATCTGCAAGGGGGCGGCTGGGCTGCAGACGTGATGCCTAAGCCGCTGAGCGAGCTGTTCTACAGCACGGTGAACGAAGGCCGGGATCAGAGCGCGGATCTGCATGTGAACCAGGGGATCTGGTCGGCCCACATGGCACCGCTCTATTCGGATGACGTGATACGGGGCGCTGTCGTCGTGCTCCGGGATATTACCGAACAGGTTAAGCTGGAGAAGATGCGGACCGATTTCATCGCCAACGTATCGCATGAAATTCGCACCCCGCTCTCGATGATGCAGGGATACAGCGAAGCGCTGCTCGACGGGATGGCTGCTTCGCCTGAAGAGGGCCGGGAGCTGATTCAGGTCATCCATGAGGAATCGCTGCGCATGGGCCGTCTGGTGAAGGACTTGCTGGATCTGACGCGAATGGAGGCGGGACACGCCGAGATGTCGCTGCGGCAGGTTGATGCAGGCGAACTGTGCGAGCGTGTGTACCGTAAGTTCTCCGTAAGAGCCAAGGAACAGGAGATTGATCTGCAGCTATCCCTGCATTCGGACCTCATCCTTGAATCTGCTGACGAGGATAAGCTCGAGCAGGTGCTGACCAACCTGTTGGACAACGCTTTCCGGCATACGCCGTCCGGCAAGCAGGTGAAGATCCAGGCACACCGGGTCAAAGCGCCGAAGGGCGATGCGCTGCAGGTGATCGTCTCCGACCAAGGCGTCGGCATACCTGCAGGGGATTTGCCATTTGTGTTTGAACGTTTCTATAAGGCCGATAAAGCCCGCGTCCGCGGCGAAACCGTCGGAACGGGGATCGGTCTGGCTATTGTCAAAAACATCGTGACTGCCCATCACGGCACGATTACAGCAGCTAGTGAAGTAGGGAAAGGCACCGTGTTTACGGTGACGATTCCTATCAATGCGGCAGAATCTTAGGAAAAGAACGCCTAAAAGACAAAACACGCTCCAATCGGAGCGTGTCAGGCTGTCGAGAAAGTCTCGACAGCCTTCTTTATGTTTATTTATTTTAAGACAGCACCGCGTTAATGTTGTATAATATAGATAACTACTCATGAACGGATGGTGTCTTGAATGCTGAGATCTAATCGGGAAAAACAACAAAGCTACGAATTCGTGTCAATTGAAGAGCTGGTTCCACAGGATCATTTGCTGCGGAAAGTGGACAAGTATATCGACTTCTCCTTTATTGACGATAAGGTTCGTCCTCTTTACTGCGCAGATAACGGGCGGCCAGCCATTGATCCGGTCGTTCTGTTTAAGATGATTTTTCTCGGTTATTTTTATGGCATTCGCTCCGAACGCCAGTTGGAACGCGAGATTCAAACGAATTTGGCTTACCGCTGGTTTTTAGGTCTTGGTCTAACCGATAAAGTCCCAGACCACTCCACCATTAGCTGGAACCGGCGGACTCGGTTTAAGGATACTGACATTTTCCAGGAGATCTTTGACGAAATCGTCCTCCAAGCGATCTCGCACAAAATGGTGGGCGGGCGTGTGCTCATTACCGATTCGACTCACGTAAAAGCCAATGCCAACAAGCACCACTATACCAAGCAAGAAGTTCTACAAAACACCAAGGACTATATTGACGAACTCAATGAGGCTGTGACGGAGGACCGCAAAGCGCACGGAAAAAAGCCCTGAAAGTACGAGAGGAAGTGAATGGAACCAAAGAAATTAAAGTGAGCACCACCGATCCTGAAAGTGGCTATATGATTCGCGACGGTAAGCCAGAGGGGTTCTTTTATCTCGACCACCGGACGGTGGATCTTAAATACAATCTCATTACCGATGTCCATGTTACGCCAGGAAATGTCCACGATTCGGTTCCGTATTTGTCGCGATTAGACCGCCAAAGAGAACGTTTTGGATTCAAGGTTGAAGCTGTAGCCCTGGATTCCGGTTATTTAACTACGCCCATTTGCCGAGGTTTACAGCAGCGAAAGATTTTTGCCGTTATTGCACACCGGAGATTTCATCCGAAGCAAGGTTTGTTTGCCAAATGGAAGTTTACTTACGACGCTGAAAGTAACACCTATATCTGCCCGGAAAAACACCAACTGACGTACCGGACTACCGACCGGAAGGGTTA
Source organism: Paenibacillus sp. FSL M8-0142 (assembly GCF_038597315.1). Taxonomy (NCBI): domain Bacteria; kingdom Bacillati; phylum Bacillota; class Bacilli; order Caryophanales; family Paenibacillaceae; genus Paenibacillus; species Paenibacillus sp. FSL M8-0142. The sequence continues at coordinate 4,173,748 of NZ_CP152008.1, read as the reverse complement.
CAGGCAGTATGCGTCAGACCCGGAACATTGCAAGACCTGTCCGATGCTTGCGCAATGCACTCATTCCAGGAACCACCGGAAGGTACTGACCCGACATGTCTGGGAAGACAGCAAAGACTGGGTGCGAAATAACCGGCTAAGCCGAGACGGCAAGCAGTTGTACCGCAAACGAAAAGAAACGATTGAGCGAAGCTTCGCGGATGCCAAAGAGCTCCATGGGTTTCGCTATTGCCGTTTGCGCGGACTCTCGAACGTCACGGAACAAGCGTTGATGACGGCCACCGTGCAGAACATGAAGAAGATGGCGATCCACCTGGATCGCCTGGAAAAGAGGGGGTAACCCTTCTTTTTTAGGCTTTTTAGCAACTGCAAATGAAAATAAGAGAAACCCAACGTCTACAAGACGTGGGTTTCTCGACAATCTGACACGCTCCAATCGGAGCGTGTTTTTTGTTGAAATTCGTGGGCTAATCTTGTTCAACGTGGAACATAGGGATTAGCTGAGCACGATTTGTTGAGCTGTATTGAGTTCTGGAAGTCCGGTCAGCTTCACGAGCACTTCCTTAGGGACGTCTTTGTCAACGGTCAGGCACATGATGGCTTCGCCGCCGATGACCTTCCGGCCGACCTGCATCGAGGCGATATTCACGTCGTTCTCGCCGAGCAGGGTGCCGACGCGCCCGATAATGCCTGGCTTATCGTTGTGCGAGATCAAGATCAGATGGCCTTCAGGCGAAACGTCGACCGGGAATTTGTCGAGACGCACGATCCGTTCGCCGTATCCGAGAAGCAGGGTGCCTGCAACGATGCGTTCCTGCCCGTTTTGCGTTTTTAGCGTTACGGTAACGAGGTTCGCAAAGTCCTTTGTTTTCGGAGTTTGAGAAACGACAACATGAAGATCGCGGCTCTTTGCCAAGTGCATCGAATTGACGATGTTCACTTCGCTGCCGAGATGACGCTCCAGCACGCCTTTCACAATGTAGCGGGTGAGTGCTTGGGTATCGACTTCCGCCAGCTCGCCTGCATAATCGACATGAATCTCTTTCACGGCATGAGCGGTAATTTGAGCCGCTACGCTGCCCAGCTTCTCGCCGAGGGAGAAGTATGGCTGCAGCTTGTTCATGACGCTAGCCGCGACAAGCGGGAAGTTGACGGCATTTTTGAACGGCTCGTTGCGCAAAATATGAAGGACCTGCTCCGATACGTCAATGGCCACGTTCTCTTGGGCTTCGATGGTGGATGCGCCAAGATGCGGAGTGACGATGACCTTCGGATGGCTAAGGAATGGATGGTCGCTTTCAGGCGGCTCATGCTCGAACACGTCAAACGCGGCTCCAGCCACAATGCCTTCGTCGATCGCTTCGACCAATGCGCGTTCGTCGATAATCCCCCCGCGGGCACAGTTCACGATGCGCATGCCGCGCTTCATGACCTCGAATTGCGGGCGGGCGATCATATGACGGGTTTCCGGAGTCAGCGGCGTATGAACCGTGATGAAATCGGCGCTGCGGATAATGCTGTCTACGGATGCGAGCTCAACGCCGAGCTTGTCGGCGCGTTCCTCGGTCAGGAACGGGTCGAATGCCATGATATTCATGCCGAATGCCTTCGCACGCTTTGCGACTTCGCTGCCGATCCGGCCCATCCCCATAACGCCCAAGGTTTTGTTGCGCAGCTCCACTCCGAGGAAGGATTTGCGGTCCCATACGCCGTTGATCGTCTTGGCATAGGCCTGCGGAATATGGCGGGCCAGAGCGATCATCATGGCAAACGTATGCTCAGCGGTCGTGATCGTGTTTCCGTCTGGAGCATTGATAACAACAATACCGCGCTTCGTGGCGGCTTCGAGGTCGATATTATCCACTCCGACTCCGGCGCGGCCAACCACTTTCAGCTTCGTTCCGGCACTCATAATACGCTCGGTTACGCGGGTCTGGCTCCGGACCAGAAGGCCGTCGTACTCTCCGATTATGGCAGTGAGCTCATCTTCGCTGAGCCCTGTCTTTTTGTCTACCTGCACATCGGCTGCATCCATCAATTGCTGGATCCCCAAATCGCTGATCGGATCCGATACCAAAACTTTAAACATGGTTTCACTTCCTCCTTAAATTCTCTATAAATAGTGCTGCAAATATTGAATAAGGAGCGCGCCGGTTAACGCGCATCCGTTATACCGTTGGTTTGGTAAGGCTTGGTTTCTTATAGCAATTGACGCGGTGTCGTAGCAAAGGACCGGGAAATATAAAAACTCCCGACTCCGCATACTACCTCCGTAGTAAGGGACGAGAGTTATTCGTGGTGCCACCCTTATTCGCTGTCCGTAAACTCGAACAGCCTCAAGCGGTCTTATCAGACCATGATTGGTAACGGAATCATCCGATTTGCGCCTACTATTGATTTCAGCGAAATATCTCAGGAACGCTCAAGAATAACCTTCCGCCGCCGATTCTCACCAACCATCGGCTCTCTGCAGGCGTAACAGCTTCTTATTTCCATCATCGGTTTTGTACGAGATTAATTTTTTCATAATGTATCATGGCTTTTACATTGTGTCAATAGGTGGCGATCATCGGTATAATAGGGCAATAAACGGTCTTATGCTTACGGCAGCCTTGAATGTCATGCCAAGAATTTGCTATGATGCATATGCCCGCCATATTTCGCATTAGCCCTGGATTTGTCGGATTTAGGGTGAAGAAGCATCGAACCGTTCAAATACAAAGATGAAAGACAGGCACAACTTCTATGAAAAAATTTAAAATAAGAGTGAAAAGAATCGAAGCTCACCAGCTAAACGACCGACTTCTTCTTATTAATTTGTACCTGACCCAAGCGCTCACGCTCATTGTCGGCCTGATCTGGATTTTGTTCCAGGGTCGGAACCCACTGGCGCTTCTCGCTGTGCCGAAGGAGCTGGAGTTTCTGTATTGGGGGCTGGGGCTTGCAGCGGCCATGCTTGTTGTGGATTTGATACTATCCCGCTTTGTGTCCGAGGACAGTATGGATGACGGGGGAATCAACGAGATGCTGTTCCGGAATCGGCCAGTATGGCATATTCTCGTTATAGCGATCGTCGTTTCCGTATGCGAGGAGCTTCTGTTTCGGGGAGCGATTCAGCATGCATTCGGGCCATATTGGACCAGCATTTTATTTGCATTGATCCATGTCAGGTATCTGAAGCATTGGCTTCCGACCGGCTGGGTATTCTTGAGCAGCTACGGTCTTGGTCTTGTCTATATTTATACGGGAACATTATGGGCACCGATCCTGTGCCATTTCCTGATCGATTTCATTTCGGGAATGCTGATTCGATTTCGGAGGAAAGAGGAGAATGAACGAACTTAGCAGAATGGAAAGACACCGGAGCCGAAACAAAGGCCGGAAGAACAAAGCATCTTCTGTCTCGCCTCCATCGCCGGCAGCAAAGCCGACAAGACAGGATGCTGGTGAATATACCGGGCTTAGCCGGTCTAAGCCGAGGATGGCCGAAGAGCGGCGGACATACACAGCCAGCGCGGAAGAAGGGTTATCACGGTCCCGCAGAAAGCAATCGGCCACCCAGGACAACATGGAGGAAGCCACAGCTCCGCGGCGAACGCATACATATTCTTCCTACCGTGTTCGGATGAGCAAATGGTTTGTGAACTCATTAATCGTCATATTTATTTTATTGATGGCCAGCTTGCTGTGGTGGGGGCTGATCGGGGCGCCGCCCGTAAGCGAGCTGATAAAGGAGTTATTATGAGCATATGGTTGTGGCTGTCGGGTGCTGCGGCAGCGGGAGTCGGTGTTCTAGGCTGGATGAGCGCCGAAGCGAAGGGCTACCGGGTCCGCGAGGAAGAAGTGGTGACGGAGCGAATCCCGGCGTCCTTTGACGGATTCAGGATTCTGTTCCTGACCGATATCCATCGGAGGGAGTTGTCGGAACGGAAGCTGATGGCTGCGCTGCAGCCTGTAGACTGCGTCCTGCTTGGCGGCGACATTACGGAGCGAGGCGTTCCCCTGGAGAGGCTGAGGCATAACATGGAGGTGCTCCGGCGGGTTGCACCCGTCTATGCGGTCCTCGGCAACCACGATTTGTACGCAGGCAAGGATGCGGTGAAGAAGGTGCTGAAGGAAACCGGCGTGACCCTGCTGAGCGATAAAACGGTCCGGATCACGGTCGGGAATGACTACGTCTCCCTTAGCGGCATTCGCCAGCCTAAGAGCAAGCGGCATCCTTATTCCCAATTCAAAGGCAGCCTGCACGGCGACGAATACCATATTTTGCTCGTGCATGATCCGGTTTGGCTTAAGGGCAGGGAAGAGGCGAATTGTGATCTGCTGCTTGCCGGCCATACGCACGGCGGACAAATCGTGCTTCCGCTTGCGGGCGCGGTCCGGCTCGAGCGTTTCTACAAATCCTTTAAGTCCGGCTGGTATTCGATCCCAAGGGCTGCAAGCGAGAAGCTTCCGGACACGCGCATGCTGATCAGCCGGGGCTTCGGAACCTCGCACATCCCTCTACGGCTGTTATGCCCGGCGGAGTACCATGTGCTGACTTTGCGTAAAATGTGAAAAAGCCTTCATTCTTCCTTCCAGATAAAGCAAGGAGAAGAAGGCTTTTTTTGTGTTGTAATCAGCGGATCTGAGGCTCAATCGCCCGGGGATCCACGAAACCATAACCTTTGGCTTCCAGCTTGGTCAGCAGATCATCGAGCGCTTCGACCGTCCAGGGAAGCTCATGCATCAAAATATTGCTGCCCGGATGGAGCTGCTCCAGCACGTTGTTGATGACCGCCTCGGGCTTGTTTTTATTTTTGCTCTCCCAGTCCAGCGAGCCGTTCGACCATGTCATGTACAGCAAGTCATTCTCTGAAGCGATATCCTTGACGGCATCTCCGCCCGACCCGAACGGAGGTCGGAAGAACGCAGGCTCCGTACCGATCGTATCCTTTACAATTTGCTGTACATCTTCAATTTGCTGACGGACCTTTGCTTGGCTCTCCTGCTTCAAGTCGATATGGTCCCAAGCGTGATTGCCGATGATTTGCCCCCGGTCATGGATGATGCTGAGCAGCTCGGGATTGGCTTTTACACGGTATCCGTTAACGAAGAAAATAGCCTTGGCCTGGTGCTTGTCCAGCGTGTCGATCAGTCGGTTGATCATGTCCGCATCCTTCGGTCCATCGTCGAAGGTGAGCAGCACGACCTTAGAAGGCACGGATTCGTCATTCGGGACGATGCGGTACACCTTATTCATGTGATACTTGAGTTCCGGCTTCTCATCAGCTGCCGGCTGCTCGCTGGCTTGTTCATCAGCAGTGCTGGGTACTTTCGTACCGCCGGCAGTTCCGCTCGACTCCTTATCGGCGGCAGCAGGAGGGGCTTCTTGTTCCTGAGGCGTCACCGGCTCAGCCGTTTTCGTATCTGGCTTAATCGGATTGCCTGATTCAGCGGGCACGCTATGGTTCTGGCCGTTTCCTTGGTTTCCGCAAGCGCTGAGCAGAATGCAGCAGGCCAGCAGGATGATCTTTGTTGTCGTTTTAACCATGATTCCATCTCTCTTTCCTGTATTTATGTAGCATGAGTTGCCTCCGGCGCGAGAACACTAACCCTGAGTTTAACATAGAAGGAGGTATCATTTGTGAAGACTTCGTCATTTCTGTACGGTGTAATCATCGGTGCGGTAGCAAGCCGTATGATATCCCGCAAAGGCAGTTTGTCACTTGCCTCGATGATGAAAGACGTTAATGTTGGCCGTTTCGCCGACACCGCTTTAAGCAAGATTCAAAACGGAATCGGGAATAACAATGGCTCAAGCCAAGAAAGCGTGCGTCCCAGTTCAAGCCGACATGATTCCGCTAATCCCGTTGGAGCTGCAGGGGTATCGTCATCGTCTAATTCGAAGGCTGCCAACCTGAAGCAGCTGAAGGATTTTATCCGCAGCAATCCGGACGTGAAACAAGAGGTTGAGCAAATCTTGAAAGAAACGCATACCGTCTTACCGGGATTGTAAACGATGCAATTCTTTTTGAATCATTCCGTGGGGAAACCATCCTTCCATCCCTGTGAATGATTCTTTTTTCTTAAACTACATATTTACGTGCATTTACGGGTATTAAATGATAAAATCAATTATATAAAACCATTTTTATCACGTCATAATCCAGACATCATAATTTGTTATAAACTTTTGTATACGTTAGGAGGATCCTGTCATGAAAATAGAACGTTTGAGTCAAGATAAGATACGGATTTTCCTCACGTTTGACGATCTGAGTGAGCGTGGGATCCAGAAGGAAGAAATGTGGCAGGAAATACCTAAAGTTTATGACCTGTTTACAGAGATGATGGATCAGGCATACAGTGAGCTCGGATTTGATGCCACCGGACCGCTTGCCGTTGAGGTGTTTGCACTGCCTGCCCAGGGCATGGTGGTAATTGTGACGAGAGGGAAGTACGATCATCATTTCGGCGGCTTGTCCGAAGACGATATGCCGGACGAGATTTATGAAATGGAAGTAACGCTGGATGAAAGTGATAAAATCGTCTATGTGTTCCAGGATTTCGAAGTGCTCATTGAAGCTTCGCATATGCTGAAGGACCTCGTGGACGGAGCAGGTACGCTTTATCACTATATGGATAGATGGTTTTTGTATCTGGAGCCAGAGGAGCTTCAGAGCGACAAGTTGCCGGCGATCATTGCAGTTCTGGCAGAATTCGGCGAATCCTCCTCGGTAACGGAGGCTATGCTGGAGGAGTACGGGAAGAAGATCATGCCTCAGCAAGCGATTGAGGTTATTTGCAGTCACTTCCAGCGTCAGCATTAATACAATGTGGGCGTGAGTGCCGGACTAGAGGCTCGAAACTAACGGAGGGGAATTTTGGTGCTGGTGTTCTCGATCATAGCGTCGGCTTTGGCGCCGGGACTCGCGTTGCTCACGTATTTTTACCTGAAGGACAGGTATGATCAGGAACCTTTGCATATGGTCATCAAGGTATTTCTGCTTGGGGTTCTGATCGTGTTTCCTGTCATGATTCTGCAGCGGGGAATGATACTTTGGCTCGGCGATCATCCGGTTGTCCAATCATTGCTCGTATCTGCGGGCATTGAGGAGTTTTTGAAATGGTTTGTCATGTATCACATTATTTTCAACCATACGGAATTCGATGAGCCTTACGACGGGATTCTATATGCTGCGGCGATTTCGTTGGGCTTTGCTACAGTAGAAAATTTGCTGTACGCATGGTACAGCCAGGCTGCATTCGGTCCCATGTTCCTTCGAGCGCTGCTCCCGGTGTCCGGTCACGCCATGTTTGGCGTTATTATGGGCTACTATATCGGGCACGCCAGGTTTTCAGGGGAGAATCGGAAGAGGTTTTATCTGGCTCTTTCGTTCATCGTCCCTTGGATATGGCATGGACTGTATGATTTGATTTTAAACCTCTTGACGCATACGTGGATCTGGTTTATCGTTCCGCTGATGGTACTGTTGTGGTACGGAGGCATGGGGAAAATCTCCAGAGCAAACAATCGCTCGCCTTTTCGTTTCATCAACCGGGAGGAAGAGATTAACACGTAATCAAAAAGGACACACTGGGGCTATAGGCGCTTACGCTGACGGCATAAACGCCAATATAGCTCTGGAGGTGTCTTTTTTGCGTATCAAGGTGAAAATTTTGTGCAAGGATTGCGGCGAGCGCTTCATTCTTCGCGGAAAGAAGGAGCACGGCCGGATCGAGACCGGCTTTAAGCAATGCTTATGCAACAATCGTGATCATTTCGAGATTGAGGAAGATTTCTAAAACATGAAGTGATCGTACAGCGATGCATAAGACTTCTTTTTTCTAGTCAAACTAACGGCAGTGAGTAGAAGAAAGGAGACTAACGCATCATGTATAAACGACTTAGCGCGATTCTGTTCCCTGTCGCCACCGTTTTGTTGATCGGGGCTTTGGTGTGGGGATATCAGGAGAACAAAGAGAAGAACGCGATATTGATTAATGCAGAAAACCAGTATCAACGCGCCTTTCATGATTTGTCCTATCATATGGACCGGCTGCATACCGAGTTAGGGAATACGCTCGCCGTCAGCTCCACTTCTCAGGGAATGCACCGGAAAGGCCTCATGAACGTTTGGCGCATTACGAGCGAAGCTCAAAATGAGATCAACCAGCTGCCACTGGGTCTGCTGCCGTTCAACAAGACGGAAGAATTCCTGTCCCGCATCTCTAATTTCGCCTATAAGACAGGCGTTCGTGATTTGACGAAGGAGCCGCTGAGCGAAAATGAAGTCAAGACGCTCAAAACACTCTACGCCAATTCCGGTGAAATTACGAAGGATCTTCAATCGGTGCAGAACAAGGTCATTGCCAGCGGGCTTCGCTGGATGGATGTCGAAACTGCGCTCGTGTCGAACAATACGCAGGACAACTCCATTATCGACGGCTTTAGAACCGTTGACAAAAAGGTCGAAGCTTATCCCGAGCTGGACTGGGGCCCTTCGGTCAGCAGCATTTACGACCGCAGGTCCGTGAAGCAATTGGCCGGCATGCCTGTCTCCGCAGAGGACGTCAAACGCAAAGCGCTGAAATTCTCGGATTCGGACGGGAACGCCAGGGTACGGGTAACCCAAAACGGGAAGGGGACCGATTGGTCATCCTATACCGTTCATGTGAATCAAAACCGGGGCCACAAGATCAGCATGGACTTCACCGAGAAGGGCGGCCAGCTGATCGCGTACACGAAGGAGCGCAATGTGGGCGCGAAGAAAGTTTCCGTGCAGGATGCCATCGATAAGGCACAGGATTTTCTTGCTAGAAAAGGCTATACCGATATGACGGCGGTGTCCGCAGACCAATATGACAATATGGCCAACTTCTCCTTCGTGCGTGAGGAGGACGGCGTTCTCATCTATCCGGAGAAGATCACGGTCCGTTCAGCCATGGACAACGGGGAGGTCCTCGGATTTCAAGCAAGCGATTTTGTGTACGAGCACCAGATCAAGCGCGAGATTCCGCAGCCTAAGCTGAAGCTCGCCCAAGCGAAGAAAACGCTGAACCCGGAGTACAAAATTCTGTACAACCGCAAGGCGTTAATCAAAAACGACCGCAACGAGGATGTGCTGTGCTATGAATTTGGAGGGCGCATCAACGGGTCGCAGTATCGGATCTATATCAATGCGGATACCGGACTGGAAGAGACGGTTGAAGTCGTAAAAGACGCGCAAGCCGGAATTCGATAAAATAACAAACGGACGTTTTGAGGGCGGGCCGCTCAAGCTTCATTGCTTGGGCGGCTTTTTGTATGATGGAGAAACATGGAAGGACAAGGCTCGACAGACCGCGCGAAATTCGTTCAAATTATCCCATAAAGACCGCCTGCCCGTGATATAATGGGAAATATTGATTATGAAGAAATAGTAGGTGAGCGCTTTGTATCCGAAGATCAATGAGGTCCTCTATATCCAGCTCGATACGGGGGATCAGAAGGAAGCCGAGGTCTTGTATAAATCCCGCATTTCCGACATGGACGGCGAATCGATTTATATGGAGGTTCCCCTTCAAGAAGGAACAGGAAGACTGAAGAAGCTTTATATCGGCGATGAGATATCCGCTTACTTTCTGACCGAAGGCGGTGTAAAGAATTATTTTAATTCCTATGTGCTGAGCCACCATGAGGACGTCATCAAGCTGGTGCGGATCAAGAAGCCGGAGTCCGACCAGATTACGAAGGTGCAGAGAAGAGGCTTCCTACGGGTACAATCCGAGCTGGAAGTAGCCGTGACGGCAAAGGACGGAGCCCGGTTTCTAACCAAGACCGAGGATGTCGGGGGCGGCGGCATCTCGCTTTATTTGGAGCCAGGCCAGTCGCTCAAAGAGGGGGATCTTCTGGATTGCTGGATTCTGGTTCCCTATAAGAACGGATCGGTTGAGCATATCCCATTCGAAGGTGAAGTCGTCCGGTTGAAAGAGCTTCCCATGGGCCGGAGCATCGTTATGATGAAATTCACCCAGATTCTGGACATGGAACGTCAAAAACTGATCCGGTACTGCTTCGAGAGACAGTTTGATTTGCGAAATCGATAATCTCTGACCGCCTGGATGCATATATTCGTTCAGGCTGTGGCACACTACCGGAAATTTCATGATGGAAGGAATGTTGTGTCATAACCGAGGAGCAAAGCAAATCGATCAGGGGGCAGCGGGAAATAGAGCCCGGTGAAGCGCAAGATTCGATCGGACAAGCCCTGGAAGCGCTGGCCGGAAAGCTGCTCTTCCGCGTGCTGATCGGTCTCGCGGCAGCTTTGGTGATCATGCAGCTGCTGCTGCATTATGAGCCTGCCAGGCCCTATATTTCGCCGGTTCAGCAGATGGAGGGAGTCCCCGTAAACGAGCAAAATGTCAACGATTGGATGGGGGGAAACACCCCTTCTCTTTTGCATCACTCCAGCTAGTGTGGTATAATTTTCACGTCGCAGGCAGGCGCCTGCTTTTTTCTTGAAGGTTAAGAAGGTATGAGTCTAATCTTGCACTTTCTTATCTTATTTTCTCTAAAATCATCTGTCATTTGATCCGTTTCATGAAAAATGCTAGAAGCGACAGATGGGCTGGAGACGTACGTTTTGAGGAGGAATGCCCCGTTGGTTATGCAGGGGACAGGTTACCAGGACAGAATCAATATTGCCATCGACGGTCCTGCAGGGGCGGGTAAAAGCACAGTAGCACGTATGGTGGCCAGCAGGCTTCAATACATCTATGTGGATACCGGCGCCATGTACCGGGCGGTCACTTGGTTTATGCTGAATCAAGGAATTGATGCAGAAAATCACGAAAAAGTGCTTCAACATGCGCAAAATATGGTGATTGAATTAAAACCGCATGAAACAGGCCAAATGGTGTTGTTGAATGGGGAAGATGTCACACCGTATATCCGATTGCATCAGGTGAGTGCATCCGTTTCCAAGTATGCGCGGATCGAAGGCTTGCGGACCAAGCTTGTCCATCTGCAGCAGCAAATGGCGACACAGAAAGGCGTCGTCATGGACGGACGCGACATCGGCACTACGGTTCTACCGGACGCTGAACTCAAGATCTTCATGACGGCCAGCGTCAAGGAGCGAGCGCTCCGCCGGTTCAATGAGCTTCGCGACGAGAGCATTACGCTGGAACAGCTGGAACATGATATCGCAGAGCGCGACCGTCTCGATGCAGAGCGTGAAGTATCGCCGCTTCGATGTGCGGAGGACGCCATCGTTCTGGATACGACGCATATGGATATCAACCAGGTGGTCGAAGCGATTCTTTCATATTGCGAAACTGTATTGGATGGGGAGAGGAAGGCATGATTTACGTTTTTTGCAGAGCGGTAGTCCGCGGTTTGTTCGCTATTCTGTACCGGTTTGAATCTGTCGGCGTACATAATATCCCTTCCGAGGGCGGCGTACTGATCTGCAGCAATCATCTCAGCGTGCGCGACCCGATTTCGGTCGGCATTCACGTGAAGCGCCAGGTTAAATTTATGGCGAAAGCGGAGCTGTTCAAAATTCCGGTATTCGGATGGCTGATTGACAAGCTTGGCGCATTTCCGGTAAAGCGCGGCGGCGTCAGCAAGGAATCGATCAAGACCGCACTGACCATTCTGCGTCAGGGTGAAGTGATGGGGATTTTCCCGGAGGGCACCCGGAATTCGGATGCAACGGCAGCGAAGCGGGGGGCGGCAAGCTTTGCGCTCCGGAGCGGCGCGACGGTCATTCCGGCGGCGATCATCGGAGATTACAAGCTGTTTCGGAAGGTTAAGATCATTTACGGAGCACCCGTAGACTTATCCCGTTTCGAAGGCGACAAATCGCCGGAAGCGCTCGATGCCGCAACTGAAATCATTATGAGTAAAATCCATGAAATGCGGGCAACCGGTAAGCCGACCGTGAACGGATGAATCGGTTTGATGCATAAAAAGCGCCATTTTCATGGAAAGATACTACAGCAATTATGTTTTGAACTTCGCCTATGCGAGTTTAAATAAATGGGGTTTGAATTGAGGAGGTTATTTGACATGTCGGAAGAAACAAGAAATCAAGAGTCTGCTGAAATGCAAAGCCAGGAGCAGCTCGACCAAATCGTATCCTTGAAAAAAGGGGACACCGTGAAAGGGACGATCGTCAAATTGGAGGACAACCAGGCTTATGTAAGCATTGGATATAAATACGACGGCGTAATTCCTGTTCGCGAACTGTCTTCTGTACAGCTGGACAACGCATCCGATGCGGTTCAGGTTGGCCAAGAGGTTGAGTGCAAGGTTGTCAGCATTAACGACGACAAGGAAAGCCTTGTTCTGTCCAAGCGCGCAATCGACGCCGAGAACGCTTGGGATGAACTGGAGAAGCATTTCGAAGCACAAGACGTGTTCGAAGTGACTGTTGCAGACGTCGTTAAGGGCGGTCTTGTAGCAGACGTTGGCGCACGCGGCTTTATCCCTGCTTCCATGGTAGAGCGTCACTTTGTAGAGGATTTCAGCGACTACAAAGGCCGCACGCTTCGCGTAAAAGTGAAGGAGCTTGACCGTGAGAACAACAAGGTGATCCTTTCCCAGAAGGACGTTCTGGAAGAGGAATTCGAAGCCAACAAGCAAAAGGTGATGGCCGAGCTTAAAGAAGGTCAAGTGCTCGAGGGCACGGTGCAGCGTCTGACCCAATTCGGCGCATTCGTTGACGTAGGCGGCGTTGACGGACTGGTTCACGTATCCGAAATCGCATGGAACCACGTGGATAAGCCTTCCGACGTATTGTCCGAAGGAGATCAGGTTCGCGTGAAGGTGCTTAAGGTTGACCCTGAAAAAGGAAAAATCAGCCTCAGCATCAAGGCTGCCGGCCCAGGACCTTGGGAAACTGCAGGCGAGCAATTCCACACCGGCGACATCGTTACAGGCGTCGTTAAGCGTCTTGTAAGCTTTGGCGCATTCGTTGAATTGGCTCCTGGCGTAGAAGGCCTGGTTCATATTTCTCAAATCTCGCACAAGCACATCGGCACTCCGCAAGAGGTGCTGAAAGAAGGACAGGAAGTTCAAGTGAAAGTTCTTGACATCAATCCTTCCGAGCAGCGCGTAAGCTTGAGCATTAAAGAAACAGAGGAAGCGCCGGCACAAGCTCCTAGAGCAGAAAAACCGTCCAAAGGTCCTAAAATCGATCTGAAAGACAACCCGAACGTTTCTTTGAACAATCAGGGTATGAGCGTAACGCTTGGAGAGCGCTTTGGCGATAAGCTGAGCAAGTTCAAGTAAGCCCGAAAATTGTCATGTACGGTCTATTGACCTGTCATAACGAGTCGGCGAACCCACATTTCTGGGTTCGCCGTTTGTTTTTGTTAGGGACGAAAGCAAGCGGATGTTGTAACATGGGGAAGAGCATAATAGAAATGATATGAAAGGTTAGCCAATTGAAACGATTTTTGCTATGATGATAATCGTAAGAATTGACAGGAGGAGTGAATATGGCAAGACCCGTAGTGGCCATTGTCGGAAGGCCAAATGTTGGCAAATCAACGATTTTTAACAGGCTGATCGGCGATAGACTGGCCATTGTTGAAGATAAACCGGGCATAACCCGAGACCGGATATACGGAAGCGCCGAATGGAACGGCAAAGCGTTCAGCGTGATCGATACCGGAGGAATTGAGATCGACGGAGACGACATGATCTTGAAGTCGATCCGGATGCAGGCTGAGCTGGCAATCGAAGAAGCAGACGTCATTATTTTCATGTGCGATGCGAAGACCGGTGTGACGCAATCTGACGAGGAAGTGGCACAGATTCTGTTCCGGTCGGGCAAACCGGTCATTCTCGCGGTTAATAAAGTGGATAATTTGAAGCGCGCTGAAGATATTTATGAATTCTATTCCCTTGGCTTCGGCGATCCGGTAGGCATATCCGGAAGCCACGGCACCGGGATCGGAGATCTGCTGGATGTGGTCGTTGAGAACCTGCCGGATCTGGCGGACGACGACTATGATGAGGACGTGATCCGTGTCGCGCTGATCGGACGTCCGAACGTTGGGAAATCGTCGCTTGTCAACGCCATCCTAGGCGAAGAGCGGGTCATCGTCAGCGATATTGCCGGCACTACCCGCGATGCGATCGATACCCCATTCGAGAAGGACGGTCAGCGTTATGTGTTGATCGACACGGCCGGCATGCGAAAACGCGGCAAGGTGTACGAGACGACGGAGAAATACAGCGTCATGCGCGCCATGCGCGCCATTGAGCGGGCGGACGTTGTTCTGGTTCTGATTAACGGCGAAGAGGGCATTATCGAGCAGGACAAGCATATCGCCGGCTATGCGTACGAGGCCGGAAAAGCTTCCCTGTTCGTTGTCAACAAATGGGATGTCGTCGAGAAGGATGACAAGACGATGCAGCAGTTCGAGCGCAAGATCCGGGACCATTTCCTGTTCATGACCTATGCGCCGATCGTATTCCTGTCGGCCAAGACCAAACAGCGGCTGCATAAGCTGCTGCCGGTAGTCAAGCATGTGGCAGAGCAGCACTCGCTGCGCGTCCAGACGCATCTGCTGAATGACGTTATCTCCGATGCGATTGCGATCAACCCGCCTCCTACAGACAAAGGCAGAAGATTGCGCATTAACTATTCAACACAGGTAGCGGTCAAACCGCCGACGATGGTTGTATTCGTTAATGACCCGGAATTGATGCACTTCTCTTATGAACGATATCTGGAGAACAAGATCCGGGCCGCATTTGATTTTGAAGGTACACCCATCAGGATATTTACACGAAGAAAGTCTGATGAGAGTTAGGGGAGAATAGCTTGGTTCTGGAGATCGTAGCGATACTTGTATGTTATTTATTGGGTTCGGTGAGCTTTAGCGTGCTGTTTGCCAAGTTTCTCAAGGGAATCGACATACGGCAGCACGGCAGCGGCAACGCAGGGGCGACCAATACCCTTCGTGTCCTTGGAAAGGGACCTGCAATCCTGGTGCTTGCACTCGACGTTCTCAAAGGCATTGCAGCCGTATGGATTGGCCGGTGGCTGGGCGGAGACAATGAATGGCTGCCGGGTCTTTGCGGCATTGCAGCCATAATTGGCCATAATTGGCCGCTTTATTTCCGCTTTCGCGGGGGCAAAGGCATCGCGACGGCGATCGGCGTGCTTGCAACGCTCTGCTTCCTGCCTGCGCTCTATGCAGGCATCATCGCCATTTCGTCGATTGTATTTACCCGGTACGTTTCATTGGGGTCTCTTATTTTCGTTGTGCTTACACCGATATTTTTGCTGATTGCCGGGTATCCTTGGCCGGTATTTTGGACAAGTCTCATAATATGCATATTCGCCTTCTGGCGACACCGCAGCAACATTGTGAAGATCGTACAGGGCCGCGAGAACAAGCTCGGCTCCGGCGGTAAAGGCAAGGATAAAGGAGGAAAGCGCGTTGTCTGACAAAGTGGCCGTTCTCGTTGCTGGAAGCTGGGGAACAGCGCTGGCAAGCGTTCTCGCTTCCAACAACCGGGAAGTGTGGGTTTGGACCAGAACGGAGGAGCAGGCTCGGGAGATTAACGAATCACACACCAACAATCGGTATCTGCCGGGGATAACACTCCCCTCCAATATACAAGCGACTACCGATATGAAAGCAGCCGTTCAATCGGCAGCTGCCGTCGTGATCGTCGCTCCATCCTCAGCCATGCGTGAGGTTGCCGGGCAGCTTAAGGAGCACTGGAATGACGAGATGCTTGTCATCCATGCAACGAAGGGCTTCGAGCTCGATTCGTTAAAGCGGATGTCAACGGTAATTGCCGAAGAACTCGGCTGTGAGGAAGGACGGATCGTCGTGTTATCGGGGCCGAGCCACGCGGAAGAGGTGGTAAGACGGTGTCCGACGACCGTAGTCGTGGCTTCCGCGGATGCGAACGCGGCCGAAGCCGCTCAAGATTTATTCATGAATACCTATTTCAGGGTGTACACGAACCGGGATATGCTGGGCGTTGAGCTGGCAGGTGCCTTAAAGAACATTATCGCGCTCGGAGCGGGCATGTCCGATGGGCTCGGCTTTGGCGATAATGCGAAAGCGGCGCTGATTACGAGAGGCATTGCCGAGATGCTGCGCGTCGGCATGGAGATGGGGGCGAACCCGTTAACCTTTGCCGGCCTCGCGGGAATCGGCGATCTCGTCGTCACCGCGACGAGCCGACACAGCCGAAACTGGCGTGCAGGCTCCATGCTGGGACAGGGCAAGAGCCTGGATGAGGTGTTAAGCTCCATGGGGATGGTTGTGGAAGGCGTTCGGACGACCAAGGCAGCCTATACCATCTCTCAAAAGTACGGCGTCCAGATGCCGATTGCGGACCAGTTATATCACGTGCTGTTCGAAAACCGCGACCCTCGAAGCGCTGTGGAAGGGCTGATGGGACGCGGGCCGAAGACCGAGATGGAAATGATGCCGCTCGAAACTTGGGAGCAATGGCATACCTAGCTTATTCACCAATCCGAGGACTTCCTCATATATTAAGTTGAGGATGCCCGGAGGAGGGGTGGAAATGAGCAAAAGCTTTCACAAGGATGTTTTGAACGCGATTAACAAAAAAAGCGGCAAAAAAATTTCTGCAGGGGCTGTCAATAAGCTGGCTAGTACGGTAAAACCGTCTACCATGCAAAATGAAGCCCAGCTCCGTCAGCTGATCAAGCAGGTATCGTCCATGGCGAATATACCTGTCAGTGAAGATACGGTTCAGGAAATTATTGCAGCTGTTAAGAAGAGCGGGATGAATCCGAGCAATATGGAAGCCTTGATGAAAATGATGATGAACAAATAGGTTCGCATAAGCGTGTTTGGCGCCGAAGCCGCGCCCGTTCTCGGGTGGCGGCTTTTGCTTTTTGGGCAGCGCTTGGATGAGCGGATGCGGTTTTCATGGTATAATAGGTTGAATATTACATGAGAGAATGGAGAGTTTCGTGACATGGATCCGATGCAAAAGATGTGGCTGTCCCTTGTCGCATTGTTGATTATGGCTCTGTCCGTCATCGTCGTTACGCTTGCGCGAAGCAAGACCAAGGGGTTTATACGCGGTGGTTTGTCGTTCGTGGCCTTTATGATGATGATCGTGGGCTTCATCATTGGACTGGCTTCAATTATTTAACAACAGGAAAGGATCGCGTCAAGATGGTAAAAGGGGTGCCGAATGAAGCTGAGTGATCTGCCAGGGCTTGAGAGCCTGCTGTACGAGACTGTCTGCAAGCTGAACCTTACGGATCAGCCGTGGGTGCTTGGAGGAAGCTGCAGCTTGCTTCTTCAAGGCGTACAGCTGGACAAGCCGCCGAGAGATATCGATATTTATACGGATGCGGAAAGCGTCCATGAGCTGCATGCCTCGCTTGCCGATTGGGCGGAAGACGCGCCTCACCTGGATCAAGAAGGTATGTATGCCTCCATATTGAGCCACTATGGTCGGTACGGCGTATCTATCGAGCTGGTGGGTGGCTTTACCGTCATGACGGGGGGATCCGAATATCGTGTGGAAATCGGTCCGCTGCTGCATCATGCGGCGCCGGAGCATCGGATTCAGGGCACGGTTGTCCGTTTAATGCCGCTGTCGCATGAATTGGTATTCAATGTGCTGCGAGCCAGGCCGGACCGGTATGAAGCGACTGCCGCTGCCATCCTGCTGAACCCGAATGAGCATCTTCCGCTGCTCTCGAAGATCTTAACCCGGAACAGGCTCAACATGCAGCATCGTTCGACCTTGAGCGGTCTGCTTGACCATTTGATTTGAGTGCCGATGGTGCTCTGCACGGTCCCATACATACAAGGCAGGAGAGGAGTGCACTAGCCATTGGATTACGAGGTGCTGTTTCAGCCGGATGGCAAGAAGGCCAAGGTTCGTCCATTGACGAACGTGCTGGACGCCTCCCGCCGGGCCGGCGTGCGCATCCCGACCCGCTGCGGCGGCAAAGCCGGCTGTTTGATGTGCAAGGTGATCATCCCGGAGGGAGAGCGCGAGTCGTGCCTGCCCCCTGAGGACAAGGAGCGGAGGAAGCTGGGCTCCGCCCTGCTGGAGCAGGGCTACCGGCTGTCCTGCCAGACGAAGATCACTGGAGACTTACAGGTAAGCATTCCCGAGGATCCGCTGAAGGCGGCTATCCGCAAACAGCTGGAGGCCGCACGAAACCGGGATGCGGATGACTTTATTTAAGCGAAGGATGATGTTGATTTGAATAGGATCAATCGGATGATTCCTACTGCAGAAAGTGCAAAGCCCCTTTTTGCAGCCCTGGTCCTGGTGTTGTTCTCATTGCTGATGACCGGATGCTTGTATCCTGACGAGGGAGCGGGCGAGAATAAAGTTTCTTATAGAGAGAGTGTTAAGCGGATTCAATCCGCGGTTGATGATTACTTTAAGGAGCAAGGGGTGCTGCCTATCATTACGGCAGGGCCAGAGGTGCCGCGTTATGAGAAGTACCGGGTAGACCTTGAACTGCTGAAGAACCGCGGATATATCGATCAAATCCCGGCGACCGCCTTTGAAAAAGGAGGAACCGGCTATTTTCTGATCATTAATGAAGAAAGTGATCCGACCGTCAAGGTGATGGATTTGACAACCGTTCAAGCGGTCAACGATGTACAGCGTGCCGTCAATTTGTACAAAATGGGCAATGACGGAGCCCTGCCGGCCGGTGAGACGCTGTATCCCGGCTATAAGGCGGTGGACCTGTCAAAGACCGATGCCAAATCGTTGAAGCTGATGAGCGTATTCTCCGGCCAGGAGATGACCTTCATCATGGATGAGGCAGGCAAGGTGTATGCCGATTATGCCTTCGATATTATGCAGGCCGTCCAGAAGGATGGCTCTGAGCCCAAAGAAGGCGAGGACTTAAGGATTTTCCTGGAGAAGGAATCCTATTTCGTTCCGGTGAAATCCGTGCCGTATGCCTGGATGAATCAACAGCCGGTTGCGCAGCCGGCAACCTGAATAATTCGATAGAGCATTCCCTTCGTAGGTTAAACTACTGGGGAATGCTCTTTTTCTATCGATCAAAAAGTTTATCCATATTGCCAATCTAGTGGAATATCTATCAAGATCGCGACATACACATAATCTGAAAGAGTCGTGCGGGCATGATGCCGGTTGCCCATAGCATGATCGAGTTAAGAGAAGTATCTATCAAAGCAAAAAAAATGGACGGAGACATCGTGGGCAACCGTCATATTTTTAGACCCGGTACATAAGATGTTACTAGTCCAAATGCATGTACGAGTTACGCCGCTTTGCCGTTTCCATCCATAAACCCATGGAATCTACGGCGGCGGACTGCTGGCGACAAAGGTGAAAGCTGCTCATCTGTTGCAATGGCTTTGGCTATGAGTGGAACACGAAGCGGATGCTCTTAAAGCATTTTTCCTTCGGAGTAATTTGAGGAGGGGATCTCTTTTGGAAAAAGTGGACATTTTTAAGGACATTGCCGAACGGACCGGAGGGGACATTTATTTAGGTGTCGTCGGGGCCGTCCGTACGGGAAAATCAACCTTCATCAAGCGTTTTATGGAGACGGTTGTACTCCCGAACATTACGAACGAGGCGGATCGAGTAAGAGCTGTCGATGAGCTGCCTCAAAGCGCTGCAGGAAAAACGATCATGACCACCGAACCGAAATTTGTACCGAACAATGCGGTGCAGATCAAAGTAACGGAAGGATTAGAGGTCAACGTAAGACTGGTGGACTGCGTCGGGTATGCCGTGGAAGGGGCCAAAGGCTATGAGGATGAGAACGGTCCGCGAATGATTTCCACGCCATGGTTTGAGGAGCCGATTCCGTTCCAGGAGGCGGCTGAAATCGGAACCCGCAAGGTCATCCAAGAGCATTCCACGCTCGGCGTTGTCGTCACGACCGACGGAAGCATCGCGGAAATCCCGCGCAGCTCCTATGTCGAGGCGGAAGAGCGGGTCATTGAGGAGCTCAAGGAAGTTGGCAAGCCGTTCGTTGTCGTCATCAACTCCACCCGCCCTCGAAGCGAGGAGGCGCTGCAGCTCCGCAACGAGCTGGCCGAGAAATATGATATTCCGGTCATGACGCTCAGCGCGGCCACGATGACCGAGGATGATGTCACTGGGGTTCTCCGTGAAGTATTGTATGAATTCCCGGTTCATGAAGTGAATGTCAACCTGCCGAGCTGGGTCATGGTGCTGAACGAGAACCATTGGCTGCGCAGCAACTATGAGAACTCGGTAAGGGATACGGTGAAGGATATCCGCCGTCTGCGCGATGTCGACCGGGTCGTAAGCCAGTTCATGGAATATGACTTTATCGACCGGGCCGGACTTAGCGGCATGAATATGGGGCAGGGTGTGGCCGAGATTGACCTCTTCGCGCCGGACGAATTGTACGACCGCATTTTGATGGAGGTCGTCGGGGTAGAAATCCGCGGCAAAGACCACCTGCTGCAGCTGATGCAGGAATTCTCCCATGCGAAGCGCGAGTATGACCGATTCGCAGAGGCGCTTGAGATGGTCAAGACGACCGGATACGGCATTGCCGCACCTTCCCTTGCCGAAATGGCGCTGGATGAGCCTGAGCTGATCCGCCAAGGCACCCGCTTCGGGGTCAGACTGAAAGCGACCGCGCCGTCCATTCATATGATCCGCGTCGATGTCGAATCGGAGTTCTCGCCGATTATCGGCACCGAGAAGCAGAGCGAGGAGCTTGTCCGCTATCTGATGCAGGACTTCGAGAACGATCCGATCAAAATTTGGGAATCCGATATTTTCGGCCGGTCCCTCCATTCCATCGTCCGGGAAGGCATCCAGGGCAAAATCGCGATGATGCCGGACAATGCCAGATACAAGCTTCAGGAAACGCTGGGGCGGATTATTAACGAGGGCTCCGGCGGTCTGATCGCAATCATTCTGTAAGTGAGCGCCAATATGGTGGTGAAAACGCAGTCGCTAACGGGCCAAAAGTCCCGATTAGCGGCTGTTTTTCGTGTTTTCTCCGGTCCGCTAAAGCAAAACGCTTGAAATTATGAGATGGCTGTATTACTATAAATTTGTTCCGCGTCATGCATTCGAAACGCGAAATAGGGGAAAATACCCGATTGCACGTATAATTTGCGGTAAAACGGAAACAGTGTATAGCAAGTGGAGCACATTCCTAGTTAGGGAGGTGAAAGAATGAATAAATCGGATCTGATTACTCAAGTAGCTGAATCTGCTGAGCTTTCCAAGAAAGATGCGACTAAAGCGGTTGATGCCGTTTTCGATGCAATTTCCGAAGCACTGCAAAACGGGGATAAAGTCCAATTGGTTGGTTTCGGCAACTTCGAGGTTCGCGAGCGTTCCGCACGGAAAGGCCGCAACCCGCAAACAGGTGAAGAAATCGAAATCCCTGCGAGCAAAATTCCTGCATTTAAACCTGGTAAAGCGCTCAAAGACGGAATCAAATAAAGATTTCTACATATTACCTAAGAGCACAGGTCGTGAATTCGTTCACGGCCTTTTCTTTTAGATTTACGGCGAGGAGGTCTGGGGAATGGAGAACGTTCAAAACGGCGATTATTTCGTTGTCAAGGCGCTGGATCACGGCGTACAGGTGATCGGCCTTACGCGCGGGCAGGACACACGGTTTCATCATACCGAGAAGCTGGACAAAGGCGAAGTCATCATCGCCCAATTTACGGATCATACATCGGCGGTGAAAATCCGCGGCAAAGCTGAAATCATCACGAAGCACGGCAAGATCGAATCCGGCAGCTGATTTTTAGGGCAGATTATTCGAGAACGCTATGACCGATGAGGGCTTAAGGCAAGATCATCGAACATTCATCTATTGTTTTCTTTTGCAGCAGGCATAGCCTGCTTTTTTTCTTTATACAATGAGGTATGGACTTAAGAGGAGCGGAAGAAACTAAGGCTAGGGGGTATTCGACATGAGGCAATGGCAAATTGTACGGGCTGTGCTTGTACCGGCCGCGATCGCATTCATGATGCTCGTCATCCTGCTGGAGTTAAAGTCGCATGCGCGCCAAAAAATCGAGACGGTCACCGCTGCGGTCCCTTATCACAGCCGTGAGCTGACGGATGCCGGCTTGGTCGACTCGCTGATGAATCTTCCGCTTCATCTTAAAATAAGCCGGGCGGATTATGATGACGGCTCACTGACGATGGATATCAAGCTGAGTGATCCCGGGGAGGACGTCGGCGACGTGTATGAGGATATCGCCGGCATTATGTCCTTCGCGTTCGAAGGAACGGATAATGTGAGGCAGCTGTACTTGAGAGTGATCGCGATCGATCGCTGGGGCGGGAAGCGGTATCTGCTTCTTGCTTCGAATATGAACAGAGAATCCTGGGAGCCGCGCTACGCAGAAGCGCTGAGCCAGCTTCGAAACGGCGATGTGCCGCCATCCTTGGCAGCCTCGCTCAATTTAACTTTTACGAATCTTTGGCAGAAGCAGTTCAGCAGTCCGTGAAACGGTTAAAATAGTAAGTGACAGGCATGTACGTGCCCGGAACATGTGTTATAATAGATTGGATTGTTGGCTCAATAGACCATAGAACATCAAGTGCACGGAGGCTGAGGATGAAACCGTATCGCGTACCAGAACTGGCAGAGAAATATATAAATTATGATATGATCCAGAATCACACGGAACTACCGGACTTTCCGGACGCCCGTGTTCATTTGCTATACATATTTTTGAAGGACTCGGGAAGAAATATTGCCGGACTCGAAGAATTATACGCGCTGGTCGCCTCGCTGGTTCAGATGGGTCTTGATACGCATGAGAGCATCGACGTTGCCGAGGGCAACCAAGGGGAGGCCATGATGCGCTCCCGTCAATTAAAGGTGCTCGCCGGGGACTACTTCAGCAGCCGGTTTTACCAGCTTCTTGCACAGAAGGGCGAAATTGCGGTCATCTCGCTTTTGAGCCGGGCGGTAAGCAGTGTTAATGTGATGAAAATGAACCTGTATGGCAAAATGAAAGATACGCTGGTGCCTTCTGAAGAATATTTACGGCAAACGGTACAGCTGAATATGCAGCTGTTTCTTTCTTTTACCCCCCTGCTAGAAAAATCGGTTCACGAGACATGGAGGACGCTGCTGAAGGAATTCACGCAGTGCGAAACCCTGGTTCAAGAGATGAAGCGCTGCGTCTCTCCGGATTCGGGAAGATGGAGCTACAGTTATTGGCACTTGATCGAAACGGCAAGCGAAGAGGAACGCAGGCTGCTGGTCGGGAAGAAGGCGGACCCGAAGGATTGGAAGAAGCTGATTCTGAAGTACAAGGCTGCCGAGCGGCTCCTGGACAAGCTGCGGGAGACGGTGGCCAACCTGCAGCAGCTGCTTGCGGGACGGTCTGGGGATTGCCCGTACAGTTGCTTGCTGGAGCCGTTCCTGCACCGGCTTGGCACCGTTTCGTCTGTTGTAAGGGGAGGATAGGTGATGTCAGTGGATAAACAAACGATGACGCCGGATTCCCGGCGTAACGGCAGCACGCCGAAAGAGGAGCATGTCCATTCCGTATTTGAGAGCATTGCCGGCAAATACGATATGATGAATGACATTCTCAGCTTTAGAAGACACAAGGCCTGGCGCAGGTTCACGATGAAGAAGATGAATATGCGCCAGGGCGATACCGCAATTGACTTGTGCTGCGGAACTTGCGACTGGACGATTAGCATGGCCCAGGCAAGTGAAACTGGACACATAGTCGGGCTGGATTTCAGCGAGGGGATGCTGAAGGTCGGCCGGGAGAAGGTTGCCAGGAACGGTCTTGAGAGGCAGATTAGGCTTGTGCAAGGCAATGCGATGGAACTGCCGTTCGAGGACAATCAATTCGATTATGCGACGATCGGTTTCGGACTGCGGAACGTTCCGGATTATATGCAGGTTCTTCGCGAAATGCAGCGTGTGGTGAAGCCGGGCGGGATGGTTGTATGTCTGGAACTGTCCAAGCCGACCTGGCAGCCGTTCAAAGGACTTTATTATTTCTATTTTCAACAACTGCTGCCACGCATGGGACAACTGGTGGCGAAGCGCTATGAGCAGTATAAATGGCTGCCCGACTCGCTGAAGCTGTTTCCCGGCAGAGAGGAGTTAGCCGAAGCTTTCCGTCAGACCGGACTTAAGGAGGTCCAGGCCTATCCCTTGACTGGTGGCATCGCAGCCTTACACATTGGGATCAAGGAGAATCGGAATGTTTAAGAAAATTGGGACTTATCTGGAAATGATCAAAGTGGAGCATACCTTGTTTGCTCTGCCTTTCGCATTTATGGGGGCGATTCTGGGGTCGGCCGTGGTGTTCGATCACCTGCCTTCCTGGGGAGACATCGGATGGATTTTTCTGGCCATGTTCGGAGCGCGCAGCGCCGCGTTCGGACTCAACCGGCTAACCGATCAATATATTGACGCCAAAAACCCGCGGACAGCAGGACGGGCCATCCCGGCTGGACTGCTTAAACCGTTTGAAGTCATCATTTTTATTATTTTATCGTTCGCCGTCTTTTTCTGGGCGACCTATGAGCTGGACCCGTTTGCTTTCCGGCTGCTGCCGATCGCTATCTTTTTGCTTATTATTTATTCCTTTACGAAGCGCTTTACCTGGCTGTGCCATGTCGTGCTTGGCTTGACCACCGCGCTTGCGCCGCTGGGAGGCTGGGTCGCCGTTACAGGTCAGGTGGATTGGAAGGCGCTGCTCTTTTATGTCGCGCTGGCGTTCTGGACGGCCGGATTCGATGTGATCTATGCATGCCAGGACCAGGAGTTCGATGAGAAGGAAGGCTTGTATTCGATCCCTTCCCGTTTCGGCTTGCATCACGCGTTATGGTTCGCCCGCGGCTTTCATGCCGTTACTGCCTTGGGCTTTATCGTTCTATTTTTCATCACACCGCTCAGCTGGTGGTATCTCATCGGGATGATTATCGCTCTTGGCATTCTGTTCTATCAGCATTACATTCTGTCGCCGAACGATATGAGCCGCCTGCAGACCGCCTTCTTTACGATGAACAGCACGCTGAGCATCGTCCTGTTCGTCTTTACTCTGATTGATTTGGTGGTGCGTTACCTGTGATGGAGGCCGTGCGGAGAAAAAGCTGGGTTGTCGGAATAACGGGCGCAAGCGGAAGCATATACGGCGTGCGTCTCACGGAAAGCCTGCTGTCGCTTGGATATGACGTTCACCTCGTCATTACGAATGCCGGATGGCGTGTGCTGAAGGAGGAGATGGGCTTCGAAGCGGCGAGCCGGGAGGCTGCCGTTCTCGAGCGTTTCGGAGGGTACGAGGGACAGATCGTTTATCATCCGATCGCTGATATCGGGGCCACCATTGCCAGCGGCTCCTATCTGGTCGAGGGCATGATCATTATGCCATGCTCCATGGGCACATTATCTTCCGTGGCCCACGGCGCTTCCGATAATTTGATGGGACGGGCCGCCGACGTCATGATGAAGGAAGGGCGCCCGCTCGTGCTCGTTCCGAGGGAAACGCCGCTGCATGCGATCCACCTGGAGAACATGCTGACGCTGGCCCGGCTCGGGGTGAAGATCATTCCGGCGATGCCGGCATTTTACTTCGGGCCGCAAACGCTCGATGATATCGTGAATTTTATGGTGGGCAAAGTACTGGACAGCTTGAGAATCGAACATCATTTGTATAAAAGATGGGGTGACTAATATGCCGGGGGAAGACAACAAAACCATCATCGGCAAGATCAGTTATACCAACGCTTGGCCCGTGTTTCATTACGTGGATCCTGCAGCGCTCGGCACGCCGGCGGATATGGTCGCGGCCGTTCCGGCCGAGCTCAACCGGAGAATGCACGAGGGCAGCATCCAGATCGGCGCATTATCCTCATTCGCCTATGCGGAGGTAGCGGATCGCTTGCTGCTTCTGCCGGATTTATCCGTGAGCGCGGACGGGGCGGTTAACTCGATCTTCTTGTTTACGAAGGTGCCGCTTCAGCAGCTGAAGGAAGCTAAAGTCGCGCTTACGAACACGTCGGCAACGTCGATCAACTTATTGAAAATATTATTGGAGAAATCGCTCGGCGGTACTTACTCCTACATCACCTGCGAGCCGGATCTGACCGAAATGATGGCCCAAGCGGATGCGGCCCTTCTGATCGGCGATCATGCGATCCGGGCTTCATGGAGCAATACGGAATATTACAGAACGGATCTTGGCCAGTGGTGGAAGGATTGGACGGGATGCAGCATGACGTTTGCCGTCTGGGCGGTCAACCGGGACGCCGTGGAGCGCAACCCGGAGGGCATGGCGGAAATCGCCGATATGTTCCTTGAGAGCAAGCGACGGAGCTTGAGCGATTTGACCCCGATCGTTGAGGAGGCTGTCAGCCGGATCGGGGGAAGCGCGGCATACTGGAAGCATTACTTTACGAACCTGTGCTACGATTTTGATGAACGACAACAGGAAGGACTTCGCTTATATTTCAAATTCGCTTATGAGCTCGGCCTGCTGGATCATGTCGTCGTGCCGGAGCTGTGGAATGAGAAACGAAGCGTGCGGGTGAAGAAATGAAACGATTTGATATATTCGGAACTCTTAAAAAAGATATGGATGTCATCGAAAAAGAGCTTTACCGCAGTGTCGAAGGCGACAGTCCCGAACTGACGGAGACCTCGCTGCATCTGCTCCGGGCGGGCGGCAAGCGGCTTCGTCCCGTATTTGTTCTGATGGGCGGCAAGTTCGGCAGCTATGACATTGAGAAGCTGAAGCATGTCGCCGTGCCCCTGGAGCTGATTCACAGCGCTTCTCTGGTGCATGACGATGTGATCGACGATGCCAGCACGCGCCGTGGAAAGCCGACGGTGAAGGCGAAATGGGACAATCGGATCGCTATGTACACCGGTGATTACATATATGGCAAAGCGTTGGATTTGACCACCCGGCTAAAGCAGCCGGAAATTCATCAGATTCTGGCGAAAGCGATGGTGGAGATGTCTATCGGCGAGATGGAGCAAATCCGTGATTTCTTTAACGTCTCGCAGGATGTCAGAAGGTATCTGCTGCGTATCCGGCGCAAAACCTCTCTTCTGATCGCGATCAGCTGCCAGCTTGGAGCGCTGGCTGCCGATGCGGACCGGAGAATCGCTGCCAGTCTGTACCGTTTTGGATACAACGTCGGGATGGCTTTTCAGATCCAGGACGACCTGCTGGACCTGTGCGGCAGCGAGAAGCAGATCGGCAAGCCGCCGGGAAGCGACATGCGCCAAGGGAATATTACGCTCCCGGTCATCTATGCCCTCGAGGATCCCGAGCGCAGGGAGCCGCTGCTGAAGGAGCTGGACCGCATTCATGCGATGAACGGCCAGTGCGATGTCTCCGAGGCCGTTAAGCTTGTGACGTCGAGCAGCGGAATCGTCAGATCGGAAGCGCTGGCGGACCGGTATATTACCAAGGCGCTTGACGCCTTGTCGGACCTCCCGGACATCAAGACGAGAAAACAGCTGAAGGATATCGCACATTTTATAACCAAGCGGTCATATTAGTCATATCGACACGAGAAGCTTTCTGTTAAAATAAGGGTACACATGTAACATCACATGAGCATGATAAGATTGTTCAATATCCTGGCAGGAGAGGAAAGTGATGAGGGCTATGGAACGTACTTTTTTAATGATTAAGCCGGATGGTGTCCAGCGGGGACTGATCGGCCGCATTGTCGGCCGTTTGGAGGATAAAGGCTTCAAAATGGTCGCGGGCAAGTTTCTGCAGATATCGGACGAGCAGGCGAAGCGCCATTATGCCGAGCATGAAGGTAAGGATTTTTACGATAACCTCGTCGGCTTTATTACGTCGGGACCGGTATTCGCGATGGTATGGGAAGGCGATGACATTATTGCCCTGTCCCGTCAGGTCATCGGCAAAACGAATGTGAAGGAAGCGCAGCCGGGAACGATCCGCGGCGACTTCGCCTCCCACACGCCGCATAATCTGATCCACGGATCGGATTCGCCTGAAAGCGCTAAGCGCGAGATCGCCAACTTTTTCGATGAGTCGGAGCTCGTTCAATATGAGAAAACGCTTGCTCCTTGGCTGTAGCCGATAAGCGGAAGTTAAGCAAATTATAATAATTTACAGTAACAGGATGATAAGATGACGGAACATGGATTATTGCCGGAGGACCAGGATTATGTCGGCTTTGTTCGCAGCATCGAGCGGAGCACGGGAATTAATCTGGCGGATTACAAAGAAGCGCAGATGAAACGGCGGCTGACGACACTGCGTAACAAGAAGGGCTACTCGACCTTTGCGGCATTTTATGAAGCGATGATGAAGGACAAGCCGCTATTTCATGAATTTCTGGACCGGATGACGATCAACGTGTCAGAGTTTTGGCGGAACCCGAACCGGTGGGAAATTTTGAAAGAGAAGATCCTGCCTTCGATTACCGAGCAGAACCCGGGTACGCTTAAGCTGTGGAGCGCTGCCTGCTCCACGGGCGAGGAGCCGTATACCCTGGCGATGATCTTGGCGGAGAAGAAGCTGCTGAACCGGGCGCGCATTATGGCAACCGATATCGATGAGGGAGCGCTGCAAAAGGCGAAGGAAGGAATGTATCTTGAGCGTTCGTTAAAGGACGTGCCGCCGCAGGTGGCCTCACGGTATTTCACGGAAGAAGGCGCCTTGTACCGGTTCAGCGACAGCTTGAAGAAGGAGATCGTTTTTCAGAAGCAGAACCTGTTGACGGACCGGTTCGATACCGGCTTCGATCTGATCGTGTGCCGAAATGTCATGATTTATTTTACTGAGGATGCCAAGCATAAGCTGTATATGAAGTTTGCTGCAAGTTTGAAGCCCGGCGGATTTCTGTTTGTGGGCAGCACCGAGCAAATCTTCAATCCGGGCCAATACGGCTTGGAGAGCAACGAAACGTTTTTTTACCGGAAGCTCTAGCTCACTGTGTGCGAAGCGGCAGCCGGAGCGAACAGCCGGCATAAGGATCGATAACATCCAATCATGGCCCGCATCGCTATTGCGAGCAGGCTGACCGTATAGGCGAAGCGCTTTTCCATCCGGGGATGAGAGGCGCTTTTGCTGTATAGAGGGATTCTTGTCAAAGCGTATTAGCTATACTATAATGATCAGAAGATATTTACGGATTTTAGCGTTTTAACGCTTAAAAGTTTAAAGGGGGAAAAGCATCATGAGTTTACGTTTTCTAACGGCGGGAGAAACGCACGGGCCTCAGCTGACTACGATTATCGAAGGGCTTCCGAGCAATATGAAGATCGATTTCGATGCGCTGAATTTTCAGCTGCACCGGCGCCAGAAGGGGTACGGCCGCGGACGCCGCATGCAGATCGAGAAGGATACGGCCCAGATTCTCGGAGGGGTGCGCCACGGATATACGACCGGCGCGCCGGTTGCGCTTGTCGTGGAGAACAAGGACTGGACGCACTGGAGAAACATCATGAACGTGGAGCCGATCGAAGGCAATGACGAAGCGAAGCGGCGTGTGCACCGCCCAAGACCCGGCCATGCGGATCTGAACGGCGGATTGAAATATAATCTGAAGGATTTGCGCAACGTGCTGGAGCGCTCCAGCGCGCGGGAGACGACCGTACGGGTAGCCGTCGGCGCCATCGCCAGACAGTTTCTGGAGCAGTTCGGCGTGAAGGTTGCGGGACAGGTCATCCGAATCGGCGAGATTGAGGCGCCTCCGCACAATCTCCCCATTGACGAGCTGATCGAGCGCACGGAGGCCTCCTCGGTCCGTGTCGTCGACGCTGAGACGGAGAAGAAGATGGAAGCCTACATCGACCAGATCAAGCAGGAGGGCGATTCCATCGGCGGCGTTGTCGAGTGCATTATCGAGGGATTGCCGGTCGGTCTTGGCAGTCATGTGCAGTATGACCGCAAGCTTGACGGCCGCATCGCCCAGGGCGTGATGTCGATTAATGCCTTTAAGGGCGTCGAGGTCGGCATCGGATTCGAAGCCGGAGAGCTTCGCGGTTCCCAAGTGCATGATGAGATCATGTACAGCGAGGAGCGCGGCTACTACCGCGCAACCAACCGCTTGGGCGGCTTCGAAGGCGGGATGACCAACGGCATGCCGATCGTTGTCCGCGGCGTCATGAAGCCGATCCCGACGCTGTACAAGCCGCTTCAAAGCGTGGATATCGATACGAAGGAGCCTTTTACCGCCCAGGTGGAACGCTCGGATGCATGCGCGGTTCCTGCGGCTAGCGTCGTCATGGAGCATGTGGTGACTTGGGAGGTAGCAAAAGCGTTCCTGGAGAAATTCGGCGGCGATTCGATGGAGGAGATCCATGCGAATTACCAAAACTACCTGAAGCAGCTGGAGAGCTACTAAGATGAGGACGCTGCGAGTTGAATTGGGAGAGCGCTCATACCCCATTTACATCGGCTCCGGGATTTTGGATTCGATCGGTGAACTGAGCAGAAAGCACGGCATTAGCGTCAAGAGCCCCCAGCTGATCGTGACGGATGACAAGGTGGCGCCTCATTACTTGGCCCAGGTAGAACAAGCGCTGGTGTCGGAAGGCTATTCGGTTGTTACGCATACCGTACCGTCCGGGGAATCCTCCAAATCGCTGCAAGTGTATGAAGAGGTCATGACGACCGCGATCCGCGGCAAGCTGGACCGCAGCTCGGCGGTGTTTGCCCTCGGCGGAGGCGTCGTCGGCGATCTAGCCGGCTTCGTTGCGGCTACGTATATGCGCGGAGTCACGTTCGTGCAGATCCCGACGACCATTCTCGCCCATGACAGCAGCGTGGGCGGCAAGGTTGCGGTCAACCACCCGCTTGCCAAAAACATGATCGGTGCCTTCCACCAGCCGGCGATGGTGCTCTACGACGTGGATACGCTGAAGTCACTCCCGCCGCGCGAGGTCTCGTCCGGGCTCGCCGAAATGGTGAAGCACGGACTCATTTTGGACCGTGATTTCGCGTATTGGTGCAGGGCGCATGCCGAGGAGCTGCTCGCCCTTGTACCGGAAACATTGATCTACGGCTTGGAGCGTGGCTGTGCCATTAAAGCCGATGTCGTCTCCAAGGACGAGCGGGAAGGCGGCCTTCGCGCCATTCTGAATTTGGGCCACACGATCGGCCATGCGATTGAAGCAGTCGGCGGTTACGGGCGTTTCCTTCACGGGGAGGCGATTGCGATCGGAATGGCCGGCTCGGCTAAGCTGGCCGGCATGCTGGGAAGAGACCAGAGCCTGTATGCCGAGACGGTCGGCATGCTGCAGGCATTGAATCTCCCGGTGACGCTTCCTGCCGATATCAAGGTCGAGGACATTATGGACGCGATGCAGCACGACAAGAAATTCGCCGAAGGCCGGATGGTGTTTATCGTCCCCGAGGCCATCGGGTCAGTCAGCATCGTCAAGGATGTACCGGTCGATGCTGTTCGAACGGTCGTTGAACAGCTGAAGGGAGAGGTTAATACATGATGAATCGGGGAATCCGGGGAGCCACGACGGTGACCCGCAATGAAGAGCAGGAGATTTTGCAGGAGACGCTCCGCCTGTTGGAAGAGATCGTTAGGCGCAACGACCTTCAGCCGGAATATATAAGCAACATCTGGATTACGATGACGCAGGATTTGGACGCGGCGTTCCCTGCTCGCGCCATCCGCCAGCTGGAGGGCTGGGACCTCGTGCCTTTGATGTGCTCCGTCGAAATACCGGTGAAGGGCAGTCTTCCGCGCTGTATCCGCTTCATGGTGCAGGTCAATACCGACAAGAGCCAGAGCGAGATCAAGCATGTGTATTTGAACGAAGCGAAGCGGCTTCGCCCGGATTTGTCCGGCGCGGGCGCCGACAAGCAAAATTAAGGGTTGCAGATTACCGCCATCATCCTGTATAGTGGTATCAGAATATAGCTGAGTAGAGTTTAGGTTTCACAGATGAGTTGAGTTGAGAAGAGCAGAGTTAAGCATCCTAGGCAATTTCATATCGGGATTAGGAATCCGTGGTTCATTGATGATGATTGGGCTATTCTACCTTGTGCGGAAGGGATGCCGGCAGATGCCGTATTCTATGACGCGTCAGGTATACGAACAGCACGGCATTGGATTTGGTGAAGCCTTTGGGGATTTCTGTACCGTGCTCTTAATAAACAATTCTCATATGCAGACGAACCAAACCTCTACTTCGGTAGAGGTTTTTTTTGTATTTGATAATCATGAAGGAGGGTTTGGCATGGCACATCCATCGATGGAGCAAGTGGTGGCAATGGCAGGCGAATATAATCTGATTCCGGTAGCGATCCGGCTGTTGGCCGACATGGAGACGCCGATTCGCTTATTTCAGCGGTATGCGGAGCGGAAGCGGGCATTTTTACTTGAAAGCGTAGAGGGCGGCGTGCAATGGGCGCGCTATTCGTTCATCGGAACAGATCCCTTCTTGATGATTCGGGGCAAAAAAGGCGGCATCGAAATCGAAATGAACGGCGAGCGTTCCGTGCTGAAGGGAAAGCCGGTAGAGGAGCTCAAGGCGCTTCTGCGAAAGTACCGCAGCCCGCAGCTTAAGGATATGCCTCCCTTTACAGGCGGGGCGATCGGATTCTTCGGGTATGATCTGCTGCAGTATTACGAGAAGCTGCCGGCCCATGCGCTGGACGATTTGGGCATGGATGATATAAGGTTTATGTTCTGTGACCAGGTGATCGTGTTCGACCACGTGAAGCAGCAGATCATGCTCATCGGCAACGTGCACACCAAGCCTGGGGATACGGACGAGGACATCCGTCAGAAGTATGACCATGTGCGGCGCAAGCTCGAGGCGGCAGCGGAGCAGCTGCAGGAGGACGGGCCGAAGGAGAATGTAAATTCCAGAAGCATCCCGGCAGATATCGAGCTGGGAGACATTCAATCGAACATGACCAAAGAGAAATACATGGACAATGTAGAGAAGGCGAAGGAGTATATTCGGGCGGGCGATATTTTTCAGGTCGTGCTGTCCCAGCGGTTTCATATTGAGACGGACGTAACGCCGCTTCACGTCTATCGCGTGCTTCGCACGCTGAATCCTTCGCCGTATATGTATTACCTCAAATTGGACGACGACATTATCGTGGGAACCTCCCCTGAAGCGCTGGTCAAGGTTGACGGCCGGCGCGTAGAGACGAGACCGATTGCAGGAACCCGGCCAAGAGGCATCGACGAAGCCGAGGATCAGCTGCTGGCTGAGGAGCTGCTGCAGGACGAGAAGGAGCGGGCGGAGCATCTGATGCTGGTGGATCTGGGACGAAACGACCTCGGGCGCGTGTCGGAGTTCGGCTCGGTGAAATGCGACACCTTTATGGAGATTGAAAAATACTCGCATGTCATGCACATGGTATCCGGGGTTTCCGGACGCCTCAGCGAAAATAAGGACTTCTTCGATGCGTTCCTTTCCTGCCTACCGGCCGGAACCGTGTCAGGCGCGCCGAAGCTGAGAGCGATGGAGATCATTGCGGAGCTCGAGCGGGAAGCCAGGGGCGTTTATGCCGGAGCGATCGGATATCTCGGTTTTGGCGGCAACATGGATTCCTGCATTACGATCCGGACGATTATATTCCGCGGGGGAAAAGCATATGTTCAGGCCGGCGCCGGCATCGTATGGGATTCCGTACCCGAGAAGGAGTATGAGGAGACGGTCAATAAAGCCAAAGGCATGCTGAAAGCGATCCGGGTAGCGGAAGCGATGTTCCCTGCTAACAGCGGCGCTGAGGATTTCATTAATCAGGATTATCTGTATCAATACACACCTTAACTCAGAGGAGGAGAATGAGATGAACGTTATGGAACCGATGCAATCCAGCATTTCCAAGCTGATTGAAGGCCAAGACCTGAGCCGTGAAGAAGCGCGCGGGGTGATGCAGTCCATTATGGACGGGCAGGCCACTCCTTCTCAGATCGGAGGACTGCTGACCGCCCTGCGGATCAAAGGGGAGACTGTCGATGAAATCACCGGCTTTGCCGAAGCGATGAGAGGCGCCGGCGGGCGAGTCGTCACGGAGCGCAACCGGCTGCTGGATACCTGCGGAACCGGGGGGTCGGGCATTCATAAATTCAATATTTCAACGGTATCGGCCATCATATCCTCCTCGGTATCGGTCCGGGTGGCGAAGCACGGCAACCGCTCCGCCTCCGGGCGCGCCGGGAGCGCGGACGTGCTGGAAGCGCTGGGGGTGAACATTCACCTGACGCCGGAGCAGGCCAAGGCTTGCCTTGACGATATCGGCATCTGCTTCCTGTTCGCCCAGATCTACCATCCGTCGATGAAGCATGCGGCAGCGCCGCGGAAGGAGCTCGGGGTCCGGACGGTGTTCAATATGCTGGGGCCGCTGACGAATCCGGCCGGGGCGGACCGGCAGATGCTCGGGATATATGACATGAGCAAGACGGAAACGATCGCCCATGTACTGAAGGAGCTCGGATTGAAGAGAGCGATGGTTGTCACAAGCCATGACGGTTTGGATGAAATCAGCGTTTCGGCTCCGACCCGAGTATCCGAGCTTCGGGGCGGCGAAGTGCGGACCTACGATATACATCCTGCCGACCTTGGTTTGCAGGTCCATCCGATGGACGCGATTCTCGGCGGTGATGCCAAAGAAAATGCCGCGATTATCGGCTCGGTGCTCCGTGGAGAGAAAAGCGCGTACCGGGATATCGTCCTGGCGAATGCGGGAGCCTGCATCTACGTATCCGGGCTCGCCGACAGTCTGAAGGAAGGTGTGCAGCAGGCTGCGCACGCTATTGATTCAGGGCTTGCCCAGGCAAAACTGGAGCAGCTTATTATACGGACGGGGGAATTAAGCTATGTATCTTGATCGAATCGTAGCCACTAAGAAGCAAGAGGTCGCGAAGCTGCGCGAAACATTTTCCGCTGCGGAAGCGGAAAGCCGGATTCAGGAGCTGCCGCCGACTCGCGGATTTGCTAGGGCGCTTGCGGAAGGACGCAAACGCAGCATGGGCTTGATCGCCGAAGTGAAAAAGGCTTCGCCGTCCAAGGGGTTGATCCGGCCCGATTTTGATCCGGTCATGATCGCGAAGGC
This sequence comes from Paenibacillus sp. FSL M8-0142, assembly GCF_038597315.1. NCBI lineage: Bacteria > Bacillati > Bacillota > Bacilli > Caryophanales > Paenibacillaceae > Paenibacillus > Paenibacillus sp. FSL M8-0142. The sequence goes on along the minus strand of NZ_CP152008.1, from coordinate 4,138,735 downwards.
CTACGAGGCCGCCGATGCCGATTGCCTTTCCGTCCTGACGGATCGGGAGTACTTTCAGGGGAGCGGAGAATATTTAAAGGCCGTTCGCGAGGCCGTCCGTTTGCCTCTGCTTCGCAAGGATTTCATTATCGACGAGACGCAAATTTATGAAGCGCGCTTGCTTGGCGCCGATGCGATCCTGCTCATTGCTGCAATTCTTACGCAGGAACGAATGGCGGAATTTACGGACCTGGCCGCTTCCCTAGGACTTGACTGCTTGATTGAGGTCCATGACCGCGAGGAGCTCCAGACGGTCCTTAAGCTGAATCCGTCTTTGATCGGCATTAACAATCGGAACTTGCGTACATTCGAAACCTCGCTGGAAACGACGGCCGATCTGGCAGGCGAGGTGCCTAAAGACGTGACGCTTATTAGCGAGAGCGGCATATCGCGGCCTGCGGATATCTCGTATTTGCATTATGTAGGCGCACATGGCGTGCTGGTCGGAGAACATTTCATGAGACAGCCGGATGTATTCCGTGCCGTTAATGATTTGATGGGACCGCTGCCGGTGGCCGCTGACTCGGAGTAAAGGGGAGCAGCTGGATGAAAGATACGGCCGTAAAAATATGTGGACTTCAAAGCGTTGAAGTGCTAAAATCTATGATAAACTTACCTGTGGATTATATCGGATTTGTATTTGCCAAGAGCCGGCGGAAGGTGACGCCTCAGCAAGCCGGGGAGCTGATCGGCATATTAAAGGAGTGGAGCCCGGGACAGGCACCCGCCGCCGTCGGCGTGTTGGTTAATCCTGATTGGAGCGAGCTTGAGGAGCTGCTTTCGCATGCCCCGCTCGATATCGTACAGCTGCACGGTCAGGAAACGCCGCAATTTTGCCGGGAAGTGAAGGAGCGCTTCCCGGTTTCCGTTTTTAAAGTGGTATCGATCGGCGGGGAGAAGAGCGATGAAGCACGAATGGCTGCGCTGGATTCGTATGCAGGCTGCATTGACGGACTGCTCGTCGATACCTTCGATCCGGAATATGGCGGGGGATCGGGCAAGACATTCGCCTGGGACCTCATTCCGCCATACCAAGACTGGGCCAAGCAGCATGGAATTCCGCTCTTCGTGGCCGGAGGGCTCGATGCGGATAATGTATCGCAATTAATCAGCCGGTACGCTCCCGATGGCGTGGATGTATCCAGCGGCGTCGAGAGCGAGCCGGGCGTGAAGGACATACAGAAAGTGAAAGCATTCGTGGAAAGGGTGAAGGGCATATGAGAACAGAGCTTCCTGACGTTAATGGACGTTTCGGGGTGTTCGGCGGACGGTTTGTACCGGAAACGCTGATGAACGCCTTGATCGAGCTGGAGCAGGAGTATAACCGCTACGCGGAAGATGCTGAATTCAAGGAGGAGATCGCCTATCTGCTGAAGCAGTATTCCGGCAGGGAGACTCCGCTGTATTACGCCGAGCGGTTCAGCCGTCATCTCGGCAAGGCCAAAATTTATTTGAAGCGGGAGGACCTGAACCATACGGGCGCCCATAAGATTAATAATGCCATTGCCCAAGGCGTGCTCGCCAAACGGATGGGCAAGACCAAGGTAATCGCAGAGACCGGCGCCGGCCAGCATGGAGTGGCTACGGCCACCGTTGCCGCGCTGCTTGGACTGGAATGCAAAGTATTTATGGGCGAAGAAGACACGAAGCGGCAGCAGCTTAACGTATTCCGGATGAAAATGCTTGGGGCCGAGGTTATACCGGTCACGTCCGGAAGCCGCACGCTGAAGGATGCCGGCAACGAAGCGCTCCGATACTGGGTCAGCAACGTGGAGGACACGTTCTACGTGCTCGGTTCGGCTGTGGGGCCGCATCCGTACCCGATGATGGTACGCAACTTTCAGCGAATCATCGGAGACGAGACGCGCAGGCAGATTCTGGAGAGCGAAGGTCGTCTGCCAAGCATGATTTTGGCACCGGTCGGCGGCGGCAGCAATGCGATCGGTATGTTCTATCCGTTTCTGGAGGATAGCGAGGTCCGGCTGGTCGGCGTCGAGGCGGCCGGCAAAGGCGTTGAGACCGAGTTCCATGCCGCCACGATGACCAAGGGAACCCAGGGCGTATTCCAAGGCTCGATGAGCTATTTGCTGCAGGATGAGTACGGCCAGGTTCAGGAGGCGCACTCGATCTCGGCCGGCCTGGATTATCCAGGTGTCGGCCCAGAGCACTCGTATTTGAAAGATATTGAACGGGTTCAATATGAGCCCATCACCGATGCGGAGGCGCTGGAAGCACTACAGCTGCTGTGCCGGACCGAGGGGATCATTCCGGCACTGGAGTCCGCGCATGCGCTGGCTCAAGCCGTGAAGATGGCCCCGCAATGGACCGAGGGGGATCTGATCGTCATCAATTTGTCGGGTCGCGGGGACAAGGACGTAGAATCCATTATGGCATACACGGGAGGGAAGACGATATGAACCGGATCGATCAGACGTTTGAAACTTTGAAATTGCACAACAAAACGGCGCTCATCCCATATCTGACCGTTGGCGATCCCGACCCGGAAACGACCCTGGACATCATCGCCGAGCTTGAAAGCGCCGGCGCCGACATCATTGAGCTGGGCGTGCCGTATTCGGATCCGCTGGCGGACGGACCGGTGATCCAGCGGGCTTCCGAGCGGGCGCTCAAGAACAAAGTCACGATCCGCACCTGCATGGACATCGCGCTAAAGGCTCGGGAACGCGGCAGCCAATTGCCTTTCATCCTGTTCACTTATTATAACCCGGTGCTGCAGATGGGCCTGGACACCTTCTTCGAGGAGGTGCTGAAGCACGATATCAGCGGCCTGATCATCCCGGATCTGCCCGTGGAGGAATCGGCGGAGATCCGTAAGCGTTCAGCGGCGGCAGGGGTTCACCTCATTCCGTTAGTGGCACCAACCTCCCATGAACGGATCGCTACCATTCTTTCGGAGGCGACCGGCTTCGTATATTGCGTGTCCTCGCTCGGCGTAACGGGTGAACGTACGGATTTCTATTCCGGCGTTGAGGCATTCCTTGAGACGGTGAAGGAATACAGCCGTGTGCCGATCGCGATCGGCTTCGGTATTTCTACGGGGGAGCAGGTGGCCAGATTCTCCAAGATCTGTGACGGCGTCGTTGTCGGCAGCGCGATCGTGCGTACGATCGAATCGAATATTCCGCTGCTGGAGCGTGAGGAGACCCGCAGCCAAGGGCTTTCGCAAATCGGACAATTTGTGGCACAATTAAAAGGTGCGAAGCTTGCCCTAGACCGTTAGGGTGATTACAGAGTTAAGTTTAGAGTAGATATGAAAGGTGAGGCGAATATCAAATGAAACCAAAAGCGCAAATCGTGGATCTTCCCGTCTACCAGCCGGGAAAACCGATCGAAGAGGTGAAGAAGGAGCTTGGGCTGGATCACGTGATCAAGCTGGCTTCGAACGAAAATCCATACGGCTGCTCGCCGCTTGCAAGAGAAGCGATCACGGCGGAGCTGGAAACGCTCAGCCTGTATCCGGACGGCAGTGCAGCGGAATTGACAGCTGCGCTGGCGGAGCATTTGAACGTTGCAAGCCCTCAGATTATTTTCGGCTGCGGCTCCGATGAGATCATCGCGCTCATTATCCGGGCGTTCCTCGTTCCAGGCGACGAAACGATCATGGCCGATCAGACTTTTTCGGTATATAAAACGAACGCCGAGATTGAGGGTGCGGTCAGCATCGAGGTTCCGCTTGTCGATGGAAAACACGACCTTCAAGGCATGCTCGACGCGATCACGGATAAGACCAAAATCATCTGGGTATGCAATCCGAACAACCCGACCGGCACCATCGTTTCGGAGGCGGAGCTTGTTCAGTTCCTTGACGCCGTTCCTGAGCACATTATGGTTGTTCTTGATGAAGCTTATTTCGAATACGTCACCGATGCTTCGTACCCGAACAGCATCCCGCTGATGGGTCGCTACGCGAATCTGGTCATCCTCCGCACCTTCTCCAAGATTTACGGGTTGGCGGCGATGCGGATCGGATACGGGGTTGCTCAAGAAGAGGTGATCTCCCTCATCAACCGTGTACGGGAACCGTTCAATACGGGACGTCTAGCGCAGGCAGCAGCCAAGGCAGCGCTGAAGGACCAGGCGTTCGTGGCCGAGTGCCGCAAGCGGAATGAAGAAGGGATCAAGTACCTTCAAGGAGAACTGGACCGTCTCGGGCTGTCGTATTTCCCGGCACACGGCAACTTCATCATGATCGATGTGAGAAGATCCGGAAAGGATGTCTTCCAGTCACTCCTCAGAAAGGGCATTATTATCCGCCCGGGATTCGAGCGGTATCCGAATTGGATTCGGGTGACGGTCGGGTCGAAGGAACAGAACGATGCCTTTATCGGAGCGCTTGAGCAGGTAATCGCTGAAGTTAGCCCTGTCGTGTAACATTCAAGGAACAGATTAAAAATATTCATAATCAGCTTAAACATCGCAGTTTGAAACGAGTGAGAGAACATGACCATGCATATATCCATATTTGGTGTCGGCTTAATCGGCGGATCGCTGGCATTATGCTTTAAAGGCAAGCCGGGGATCACCGTTACGGGCTACGCGCATACCGAAGCCTACGCCGATCAGGTGAGGGCCAAAGGCGTAGTAGACCATGTTACATTATCGGTGGAGGAGGCTGCCCGGGACGCAGACGTTATTTTCCTATGCGTCCCGGTGGGCAGCTTAGAATACTACCTGAAACAGTTAAACGAAATTCAATTAAAGCCCGGCTGTATCATAACCGATGTGGGAAGCACGAAAGCAAGCATTGCCGAGTGCGCCTCGCAGCTTGAGCTAAAGGATGCCTGCTTTATCGGCGGACATCCGATGGCCGGCTCGGAGCGCTCCGGCGTCGGGGCGGCTTCGACGCTGCTGTTCGAGAATGCGTACTATGTGCTTACCCCGTCGGATAATGTCCCGGAAGAGAAGCTGGATACCCTTGCACGTCTTCTGGCACATACCCGGGCACATATCGTACGGGTCGAGCCTCGGCTGCATGATGAAATTGTGGGTGCCATCAGTCATCTGCCTCATATCATTGCTGTCGCGCTTGTCAATCAGATAAGCGCTTATAACGACGATAATGCGCTGTACCGCACGCTGGCTGCCGGAGGCTTCCGCGATATTACGCGGATTGCTTCGAGCGACCCGGTCGTTTGGCGGGATATTCTGCTGAATAACCGGAGCGTCATGCTGCCGCTGCTCCGTGATTGGAACGAGGGAATTCAGCGATTTATGGACATGCTGGAGGATGGCGACGGATCTGCCATAGAAGAGGCCTTCCGCAGAGCGGGCGAATTCCGCAGCGTGCTGCCGGAAAGACCCAAAGGCATGATTGTATCCCAGTATGACCTGTATCTGGATGTGCCTGACCATCCGGGAATTATCGGCCGTATTGCGACCGAGCTCGGGGCCAACAGCATCAACCTGAGTAATATTCAAATCATCGAGAGCCGGGAAGACGTGCCGGGTGTAATGAGGCTGTCCTTCCGAAATGAAGTGGACCAAGAGCGGGCGAAAGAGCTGCTGTTATCGAAAGGGCATCCCGTTTATCAATAGCTGCTGCGGTTGTTTTCAAACAACCGCAAATAAATACGTTTACAGTATTGACAAAATGAAAACGTATACATATAATAAAAGTACAGTATGGTTTCTCTCCACTCCTATCCAAAATATTGCACTATGTGCGGCCGTCTTCGGATGAAGGCGGTTTTTTTTTGTCATTTTCCTGAACATGCCATGAAATCTGGCATAAAACTGATTCTTTCTCCAATATGTGCTATAATGCTAGAGTGCTAGTGTAGAAGATTTGGGGAAATTGCCAAATACATAGAATAGTCAGTCACCAAGAGGCGTAACTATATATGGTTTGACGGTACTTTTACAGATCCTAATTGATCGTTTCCTTGGACATTCAAGGAAGTTGAGGCACCGATGGGAGAAGGAGGAACGAAAAATCATATGACGGATTCCCAGTTAATACAAGAAATCAAGCAGGGCAATACCGAGCTGTACTCGGAGCTTATGCGGCGCTACCAGAGAAAAATATTGGCATTTGTCTATCATATGTTAAAGAGCTCCAACATGGAGCTGATGGCGGAGGATTTATGCTCCGAGACATTCTATAAGGCTTTCCGCAGCCTGCATTCGTTTCGCGAGGTGGATGCATCGTTCTCGACGTGGCTGTATACCATTGCGCGAAATACGGTGCTGAGCGAGCTCCGGAAGCATCGCAGCGGTACGCTGCCGCTGGAGGAGAGCGGGGTCGTTCCCGTGGCGCCGATTGAGGTCGCGCCCGAGCAGGCGATTTTACGAAGCGAACGCGTACATATGGTAAGGGAAGCTATAAATAATTTACCGGAGAAGCAGCGGTCAGCGCTGATTCTCCGGGAATACGATCAGCTCGACTATCAGGAAATCGCAGACATATTAGGTCAAAGCGTCAGCTCCGTCAAATCCCTTCTGTTTCGAGCCAGAGGCAGTGTCAAAATTCAGCTCGAGCCTTATTTCTATGAACCGGTCTTGGAAGAGCTGAGAGGGATGAAGAGCAAATGAATTGCGAAGAAGCCCGAGAGCTGATGGAAAGTGTCTGGGATTTGCCTGACGAAGATCCGCGGCGACAGCGGCTGAATGCGCATGTAAAAACCTGCAGCGCGTGCGCGGCGGAGCACGAATTGTGGCTTCAGAGCTTGAACATGGTCCATGCTTTGGAGGAGGAGGATATTCCGGGGATCGACAGCGAACGAATCAACCGCAATGTCATGGACCGTATTTATCGGGATTTTCCTTGGCTGGTCGAGGAGACCTCAAAGAGCCGCGCAATAAGCCGAGTATTTCGCAAGCGGCTGACCTTATGGATTGCCGGATTTTTGGCACTGTTCGTGTGCAGCTTCATCTATTTTGCCGTCATCGGAAGTCCGGCCGAGCCGAAGCCCGAGGCTGTCGCTACCGGAATTATCCCGACGGGAATCGCCGATACCGGTCAAAGCCTGACAGCGAAGGATTATAACATTCCGAAGACCAACAGCGGAATTATCGATCCGTTTGTGGTTGGAATGAGTCCTACCGAGCCGCAGTATTGGATGCTGCTGTCGCTTCTGGGTGTGGGGCTGGCCATGTATTTCCTGATGAGGCTGAATCGGGTCAGACGATAGCGAATGCATCGAAATATACAAGAGGAGGAAGATCATGCTGATAGGGTTGGTTCGCCACGGTTTAACGGACTGGAATGCGATGGGCAAAATACAGGGACAGACGGATATTCCGCTGAATGAGGAAGGACGGCGGCAGGCACGGCTGCTTGGCGAGCGGCTTCGTCAGGAGCCCTATCATTGGGACTTTGCGATCAGCAGCGGTCTTTCCCGTGCCGAAGAAACCGCCCAGATCATCGCGTCCATGCTCGGCATTCCGGTAGCTGAGCCGGATCCCCGTGTAAGGGAGCGGAGATACGGCCAGGTGGAAGGGCTCACGGCGGAGGAGCGGGAGGCCCGGTTCGGAACCGACTGGCATCAGCAGGATTTGGGCCAAGAGACCGATGTGGAGCTGATGTCCAGAGGACTTGTCTTTTTGGACGATATGGCGATCAAGCATCGGAACAGCAATATCATCGTCGTAAGTCACGGCGGTTTCCTGGCACAGCTGTATAAGCTCGTCTGCCGCGGTCAACTGAGCCAGCGTATCGGAAATCTGTCGCTGACGATCGTGGAACGCAAGGATGATGACTGGTCGCCGCTGCTCTATAACTGCACCAAGCATTTGTTGACGGAACCAGCGGAAGGCCAGGACACGAATGTGCTGCCGACGAAGTAATAACCCTCGATACAGAATACGCCCCTGATCCGATGACTCAGCAGGTCATCGATCAAGGGCGATTTTTTTATTTAAAATGAGTTCGGCAGGGGGAAACCCTCCACAATATCAGTTTACAACGAGGCAATCATAATAAAACGATGCTGCCTCACCTCGAAGTAGCCCTGCGATTGGATCATCACGTGTATGTGGTGCAGCTCATCCCTAAAACGATCCACCGTGAAATCCGGGACCTGCCACGGAATGGCTGAAAGGTAGTAAATGAGCGCGCCGATATCGTAAAACCGCTGGACGGGGTAATCCTCGCGCGCGAACGTGACGTTAAACCCGTGATCCCGAAGCTCTGAGGCTGCGTAATCGAGGTTCCAATGGGCAAACTCGGCATTGAGCGGAACGCCGAACAGATCATTGATCTGGTAGCAATAGGTTCCGCCGACTTGCTGGGTAATAAATACGCCCTGCTCGGCCAGGATTCTCCGAATCTCGGACGGCGCATACGATTCGTGCTGGTTCATGACCACATCGAACAATCGATCAGGCAGCGGAAGCTTATCATCGTCTTCTACATATACGACTTGAACGCCGAGCGGCTCCAGCTTGCGGCGCGCAACAGGCACAATCGGGGGGTACCCTTCCGTGGCATAGGTGATCTTCGGGAACGGCTGCAGCGTCGATAAAAACTCTCCGCCTCCCGTTCCCATATCAAGCAGACTTCGCGCATCGCGGAAATAAGGGATCAAAATGCTTCCCAGCGACCAAGGAAGCAGCTGCGTCTGCATCCGGCCTGACCCGGTTATATAGGAGAAATCCCAGCCGGAGAATGCCCGTTGGGCTTCATTTAAGTATTGTTCAAAACGATCATCGATCTTCATTTTTATTCGAACCTCCATATGTTCATCACTAGATATTGTCGGCTGGCTGCTTGATGGACATAAAGCAGGGGGCCGTCGTCCGGAGGTCCTCGAATTCTGAATACGCGTTGTTATGTTTCGTGTTCCCGGGTCGCCATGACGGATCACCTCTTTCGTTCGCTAACCGTATTCGTGCATCTCATCGTTAACCATTCGTTGAGTCAAATATCCGTTACATGCACGGGCAGATGTTGTAATCCAGCTTATCATATATTCCCTTTCATTGAGAATATCCCAGATTCTATCATGGATTAAGAGGGCATAGAAATAGTATAAAAAAATACGCAATCTCACGTTTATGAAGCCGCTATTCCGTTAAAAATGATAAAACCACCATACAGATCAGTTTGATTCCGACGCTTACTAGGGACATGAAACTTCATGAAACGAGAGAGAAGAGGTATCAAATGATCGAAACATTCCCATAATGGATGTAAAACGGCGAGGCGATGAACGATGAATCTAGCGGATATGCTCACTTATGCCGATATTGGTCAGCTCAGCAGCATCGCGAATCACTATCAATGCGACGCCAAGAGAAACTCGAAGCATGAATTAATCCAGAGTATCTTAAGCAAGCTTGGAGGAAGGGAATTTTTAGAGGAGCAGATCGGCAGCTTGTCCCTGAGCGATCTCCGCTTTCTGAACCATCTGGTATTTGACGCCAGGAGCGGTTACAGTCTGGAAGAGCTGACGGCGGCCATCCGCCAAGCTGCGGATGTCAACAGCGACAATCCGCAGGGGAAGAGCGCAGCGGGACAAACCGAAAGCCCTCGCGAAGCCGTAGCGCGTTACCGCAGAAGCGGCTGGCTGTTTAACGGATTCACCCATTCCACGAAATATATGTTCCAGGTTCCTTCCGATTTGAAGCTGCGCTTCAGGGAAGTGCTGCGCGAACGCCTTCTTGAACCGCTGCAGCGGCTGCCGGGCGATCCGGAGGCCTACCGGGACGAGCAGGGGCTGATCGTGGATGATTTGCTGCTGATGCTCAAGTATATCGGCGGCCATGACATCGAGCTGAACCTCGAAGGTTTTATGTATCGGCGGAACCAACAACAGCTTATGGGCATGCTCCACATTGATGAACCGCTCTTAGCCAAAGGGGCGTGGAGGTTCGGATACGGCCGATCCTGCATTGCCTATCCCGACCGGCTAGCTTTGTTATACGATTATGCGTATGCAAGGCAATGGGTCAGGGAGAACGGCAGCCGGCTGGTGCTTACCGACAGCGGGGCCTCGCTTCTCGATGAAGGAAATCAAGTTAGCGTGATGCAGATATTCCGCTTTTGGTTAAGACTTTATAAAGGCGCAATTCCCAATATTACCTCGCTTGTATACTGGATCAGTCAATGCACACGGGATTGGGTAAGTGCCGCATCGCTCTACGAATCGCTGGGATGGCTCGTCCGCCCGTTCTATTATGACAGCCCGCAAAGCATTCTCGAACAGCGGCTGATTCGGATGCTGATGCATCTGGGCTTGCTGCGGATCGGGGAAAGCACGGCGCACGGCACAGCGTACAAGATGACAGCGCTCGGCTTAAAGGCAGCGGAGGCTTGCATCCACATCAACGATTCAAAAGAGTTGAAGTAAAGGCAGGAAATGGCCGTCCGGGTGACGCATGATATGGTGGTCGAAGGAGATTAGGAAAGCGAAATACGTGGAAAATTACTTATTTAAAATTTGGTTTGGAGGTGCATCCTAATGGATAAAATGAAGGTTACTTACGAAGTTATGTTAGGTCTGGCTGCTGAAATGGTATGGGACGAGGCATTGCGTAAGCATCGGAGTGAAGAACTGTATAAGGAAATCGACGCAGCGCTGGCATCCGGAGATGAAGTGGCTTTCAAAAACCTGACGGATGAACTGAGGACTTTGAACTGAAGAAATGCCTCCATGCATTTCTTCTTTTTTTTGCCTTACCTGGGCTCTCACTCGTATAATGATGTAAAAAGCGTTTGGCGTGAGAGAAAGGATGTAACTTTTAGATGAAATTTAGTGAAGTGGACGAGCAGACATGGCCGGAGCTGCAGCCCTATTTTGACACCTGCTTAATACCGTTCACCGGTTTGACCGGCCAGGAGCCTCCATGGGAAGCAACCAGCGCGCTCGAGAGACTGCGAGACTTCATGGATTTGGCGGAAATTCCGTTTAAGGGCAGAATCGTTACATATCCTGCCGTGCAATATGGAAAGACTGAGGATACGACGCTTTTAAATGAAGTATGTCACAATGTTAAAAAGGCCGGATTCAGATATGTCGTCGTTATGACGGCGGACGGTGATCTTAGCCCCGAGGATGTCCCCGAGAGTACGCTTGTGCTGTCCCGGCGCAGGATTGAGGAGGAAGGAAGCAAGGCCGCCGCAGCCGTTTCAGCGGGCATCAGTGAAATGTGGCAGGGGTAGTGAAAAACGGTGCATGAAATTGTGACAAAATACCAACAATTTATGAGAGGCCTGTTGGAAGCGAACCCATTTTTGGCCTTCACATTCTTGACGGTCTTGGGTGCCTAATATATTATTAGTATGTCCTAGTACGTCGTGTGATTTTAATCATTGATGACACTTAAGAACGGTTGACAAAGGGGGTTGAACACAGAATGAGCAGCAACCACAATGACGAGCATGAAGAATCGCACAATCCACCCCGCCGGAAAGAGATGTCCCGCAGACAATTTCTTACATACACGTTGGGCGGTGCCACAGCTTACATGGCTGCTGGGGTAGTTTTGCCAATGCTCCGTTTTGCCGTGGATCCAATTCTTCAGAACAAGGAAGAAGGAGCTTTCGTTAAGGTCGTAGAGGAGAGCAAAATTACCAACGAACCACAAGAGTTCCATTTTGAGCTGCAGCAGCAGGACGGCTGGTACAACAGTACAGCTACGCTGACGGCGTGGATTCGCAAGAATGATCAGGGTGAGATTATAGCGCTTTCGCCGATTTGTAAGCATCTGGGATGCCTTGTCGGATGGAACAGCAACAAGAATTTCCCGGATGAGTACCACTGCCCTTGCCACGGTGCACGTTATACGCCGGACGGCAAGAACCTTGCAGTCGCGCCGAAGCCGCTTGACCAGTACGAGACGAAAGTGGAGAACGGCTGGATTTACCTCGGCGAAATTGTACCAAATACCGTAGTATCATAGGAGGCGTAGATTCGGATGTTGAAGAATGTCTACAACTGGATTGACGAGCGTCTCGATATCACGCCGATTTGGAGAGATGTTGCGGACCACGAGGTCCCTGAGCACGTAAACCCTGCACACCATTTCTCCGCGTTTGTGTACTGTTTCGGCGGCTTGACGTTTTTCATCACAGTCATCCAGATTTTGTCGGGAATGTTCCTGACGATGTATTATGTGCCCGATATTATCAACGCGTACAACAGTGTTGAATATCTGCAGACGCAGGTCGCCTTCGGGCAAATCGTCCGTGGTATGCACCACTGGGGTGCTAGCTTGGTTATCGTCATGATGTTCCTGCATACGATGCGCGTGTTCTTTACAGGCTCTTACAAAGCGCCTCGTGAAATGAACTGGGTAGTCGGCATGCTTATTTTCTTTGTTATGCTTGGCCTTGGCCTGACAGGCTATCTGCTGCCATGGGATAACAAAGCTTACTTTGCAACAAAGGTTACACTCGAAATTGCGAACTCCGTGCCTTGGCTCGGTCCGATCATTAAAGAATTGCTGCAGGGCGGTACCATTGTAGGCGCCGAAACGCTCACACGTTTCTTCGCCATCCATGTATTCTTCCTCCCGGCTGTGCTCCTGGCCCTACTGGTAGGACACTTTATCATGATCCGCAGACAGGGTATTTCCGGACCACTATAAGAAGAAGGGAGGCGCAAATTTATGGCACATGGTCATAAATCTGATGAGAAAGTTGTTTTTGTCGGTGATTCCCGTGTACGCAAGGGCAACGGCTGGGTCGTACCGCCGGATTACACCGCTTACCCTGGCAAATCAGAAGCGTTCATTCCTAACTTCTTGTTGAAGGAATGGATGGTTGGTGTTGTCGTTCTGGTCGGTTTCTTAGTGCTGACCATATCGGAGCCGGCGCCGCTCGGTTATCCGGCTGACCCGGGGGCATCCGTAATTCCGATGCCTGACTGGTACTTCTTGTTCCTTTATGAGTATTTGAAGCTTCCGTACGCTTCCGGCGATTATGTGGTGCTCGGAACGATCGGCGTGACCGGTATTGCATTCGGCTCACTGCTGCTCGCGCCATTCCTGGATACAGGCAAGGAACGCCGCTTCTATAAGCGTCCGATCGCTTCATCGCTCATGATTTTGTCACTGATTTCCATCGTCTATCTGACGAACTCGGCATGGACGCACTATCAGCATGAGCTGAAAGAATCCGGTCAGAAGCCTGAGCATATTCAGCGGGAAGAAGAGGCTGAAGAGAAGCATGCCGCAGGTCTGCCGACTTCGAATGCGAAGCAGCCTGAGGACAGCGTGGTTGCGATTGTCGACAAGGACAATCCGGCCATGGAGACGTTCAAGACGGCTACATGCATCTCATGTCACGCAGCTGACCTGAAGGGAGCATCCGGTCCATCGCTGCGCGGTGTCGGTGATACCCATACAAAGGAAGAGATCGTTGCCATTATCGAGAAAGGTCAAGGCTCGATGCCTCCGATGAAAGACACTGCACTTAATGCCGGTGTAACGGAAGAGGAGCTCGACCAATTGGCCGAATGGCTTGCAAGCCAGAAGGCTGAAGCGGCCGAATAGCACAAAGCCAGAACCTGATCGCATCTTGCGGTCAGGTTTTTTTCTTTGAAAGGCTATCATTGATGATCCCGTGCGGTTGAACCGGAAACGAACTGCGACAGGTGAAAAAGAGAGTTAGATAGGTTATAATACCCGTTAGTCGCGAACAGCGAATGTATGTTAACACTTTGAGGGGGACGGAGATTGTCACTATCATATTTTTGGAGCAGGGAATTCATCGGAAAACGGCCGTTCCTGTGGCTGCTGCTGATATGCAATGTGCTCGGTACGATTTATGGATACATATGGTATGGCCATCAAATTTCCGACACGTTGAGCCGGGGCCAGATTTGGCAGGTCATCTTCGTGCCCGACAGTCCCACGGCCAGCTTGTTCTTCAGCATTGCGATCTTGCTGCTGCTTTATCCACCTAGGACGGCCTTAGGCGCGATGGTGCAGCAATGGATCGAAGCGCTGGCGGTCGTTACGTCGGTGAAGTACGGGATCTGGGCGGTCGCGATCATCTTCGCGGGACAAGCCCAAGGGGATGTTCTGGTGTGGCAGGACTGGATGCTGGTCGTATCCCATACGGCGATGGCGGTGGAAGCGCTCCTGTTCGTAAGGCTGTTTCATTATCGCTGGACCGCCCTTACCGGGGCGATTGCTTGGACATTCCTGAACGATACGGTGGATTATTCTTTTGGTGTTTTCCCTTGGCTGCCGGGTCAGCTGTACGACAACTTGTCGGCCGTTGAGCTGTTCACCTATCTGCTTACGCTGTTTAGCGGTCTTGCTGCTTGGTTGTCCAGGAAATACGCATTGCAAAAATCGAGCATGTAACCCAAGGCACCTTTCGGGTTCTATGGACATCCCTCCTGCCATAACATATACGGTAGGAGGGATGTCCCATGATACGAATCATGCCCAAACTGAGCCGATACGTGCCTGCGTTTCTTGTTCTGCTCATATTAGCGATCGGTACGGGGAATCCGATATGGGCGGGGTCGGCCGCTGTTAATGATGCAGACGAAACCTCACCTGCTGCCCCGATTCAAGCGAAGGCATTTAATAAGGAAGTGGAGCTGCTGTACCGCTACGTTGAGGAGGGCAATATCCAGGCGGTTTTGGAGCAGGTCAGGAAAGTCTCCGGCTTGTTCGAGTCCTCTTCCTTTCAGGGCATAGCCGGAGTTGAAGGCATTCATGTGCTGGCCGAGAGCATCATTGAAATGAAAGAAGCGACTGCGCATGCCTCCCAGGATCCGCAGCACTGGATGTTGACCGCGGGGAAGCTTCGGTTGGCCGCGGACAGCCTGACCCATACGAATGACGCGCTGTGGCTGCAGTATTTTAAGGTTGTGAGAGAAGACTTGGATAAGATGAGGGAGCTTGCGGGTAAACAGGATAAGGAGGGAATGGCGAGCGCATTCGAGAGCCTGCAGGGGCATTATGAGCTGATTCGTCCTTCGGTCATCATTCAGCGCAAGCCGGATGAAGTCAATATGGTCGAGTCCTGGCTATCTTATGCGGGGGGACTCGTGTCGTCCGGCGATACCGAGGGGGTTTTGCGGATCGTTCCGCAAGGGGAGGAACTTGTGAATACCTTATTCGGTAAAAAGAGGGATGAGCCTGCCCTGGCTCCGCTTGGCGAGGTAAAGGAGCCGTGGACCTGGCAGGTCATCATAGGCGCAATCATCCTGGCTGCATTAACCTTTGCAGGGTACCGGAAATACCAGGGACAACTGAACAGTACGAAGCCGCTGTTTCCGCCCAAGGTTTAAAAGCCTGGGAGCCGGGGGCAGATTGAATGAAAGCAATCAAGAGTAGCCCGGCGAAAGCCGGGCTATTCTTCTTTAAATCCTTCCCCATGCACATCATTGACATCGTTTATGATCATAAATGCTTGCGGGTCGACGGATTTCACGATCCCGGACAACCGCCTGATTTCCTGCCTGGAAACGACGCAGTAAATGATGTGCTTGGCTTTTTTGGAGTATACGCCAATCGCCGGGATCAATGTAACTCCCCGCTCCATGTCAACGGTGATGCGATCGGCGATTTTCTCCGCTTGATCGCTGATGATGGTAAAGGCCTTCGCGGCATATGCCCCCTCCTGGATAAAATCGATCACCTTGGAAGCGATGAATACGGCAACCAGGGTGTACAGAATTCGTTCAAGCGGGATAAAAAACAAGGACAGTCCGATGATAAGGATATCCAGACTGAGGATCACCTGCCCCATGCTAAAACCAAATTTGCGGTTAACGATTCTGGCGATAATATCGGAGCCCCCGGTCGTTCCGCCAAAACGAAAAACGATCCCGAGTCCTGCCCCGAGCGTGACTCCGGCGTAAAGGGAGGCGAGAATATAATCATGCTCCGTCCGGAAGGGGAGAATCCAGCCCTTGTCGATCAGAAGCTCGAACAGCCAGAGAAACAGCGTTAAGGACGCGATTCCGAGCCCGGTATAGATGGATTGGCGCTTGCCGAGAATTTTCATCCCGAGCAGAAACAGCGGGATGTTGATGACCATCGTAGAGATGGAGGGGGCGATATTAAACGCATAATTAAGAAGTACGGTAATGCCGGTAACGCCGCCTTCCATCAGTTCGTTCGGAATGATAAAGTACAGCAATCCGAAAGCATAGATCGCCGTCCCGAACATAATCGGGATGATCAACTGAAGCTGCCCGAGCCATTTGCTTGATCTCATATTACCCCTCGCATTCTGGTCTGTAATGTTCCGATATGATCAGGTTTCCAGATTAACCCGACTAGTATGTACCGATCGGGGAAGGGATAAAAAATATTTGTTTTCAAAACCGCTTTACGATAACATAGGTTTAAAACAATCTTGGGATCCCTTCATGGAATGAGGCGGATTCGGGAAGATTGGGCAAAGCCTGGAAGAAAACGAGCATTGAAGGGAGTTAATGATCTTGGGAAAATCAATGGCTGAAATGCAGCAGGAAGTCGATCGCTACATCTCGCAATTCAAAGAAGGCTATTTCAGCCCGTTGTCCATGATGGCCCGGATGTCGGAAGAGGTTGGCGAGCTGGCACGGGAGGTTAACCACCAATTCGGCGAGAAGCCGAAGAAAGCGGAAGAAGCGGACAATTCCATTGAGCTCGAGCTTGGCGATATTTTGTTCATCACGATATGCTTCGCCAATTCGCTTGGCATTGATTTGACCGAAGCCCATAATAAAGTGATGCACAAATTCACGACGCGTGACGCCGACCGGTGGACGAAAATAAACACCGATTAGGCCGCTGTTACATATGCTGTACCAAAACCCGCTGCGGGGGAGGGACAGCCAGTGAAATCGGAAACTTATATACAAAAAGCTTATCGATGCATACTTCAAAATGATTTCGAAGAGGCGCTCCGCTGGTTCGAAGAAGCGATCCAGGCCAATCCCGGGGATGCTGAGGTTCATTACCGCTGCTCGATCACGTACGGCCGGAGCAACCGACTGGAAATGGCAATCTCCCACGCGGAGGAAGCGGTGCGGCTTCAGCCGGACAAACCTGAATACACCCTTCACTTGCAGCATATAAAGGCAGCTGAGCTGGTTCAGAGGGCGAGAAGAATGGTTGAGGGACGTACGGATGTCACCAAGTCGGAGCTGTATCAGGCGGTTTCGCACCTAAAGTCAGCTGTCGCGATGGATCCCTTACACTCGCAGGCCTATGTATGGCTGGCCCTCGTTTATAGCGAGCTGAATGAACATGCCATGGCCATTGCCACCTTGAAGGAAGTGATTGCTTTATATCCGCAGGAGAGCAGTCTGCAGCATATTATGGAAGAGCTTAAGCAGCGTCTGAGATCATATTTGGAAGAACCGGCATCGGACGGAAAGAGAGGACATGAAAATGGCAGATAAAATATCGGTAATCGTTGTCGGCGCCGGCGGCCGGATGGGTAAAGAGGTTGTGAAGCTGGTGCTGGGGGATCCCGGACTTGAACTGGCGGCTGCCGTCGGGCGGTCGGATGCGGGCAAGGATGCGGGGACCCTGGTAGGTCTTCCGGCCTGCGGTATTGAAGTGACGTCGGATTTGGAAATGGCGCTGGTGGAGTCGAAGCCTGACGTTATGGTTGATTTTACGGCGCCTCAGTTCGCATACAGCAATACGGCGCTGGCGATTAAGCACGGTGTCCGTCCGGTCATGGGCACTACCGGCTTCACGCCGGAGCAGATCGAAGAGCTGGACAAGCAGTGCGAGGAGCGGGGAATCGGCGGTTTGATCGCGCCGAACTTCTCGATCGGCGCCATTCTGATGATGAAGTTTGCCGCCCAAGCGGCCAAGTACCTGCCGCATGTTGAAATCATCGAAACGCATGGCGATCAGAAGCTGGACGCACCGTCCGGGACATCGATCAAGACGGCCGAGATGATAGCCGCTAACCGCGAGGAAATCCGGCAAGGCAATCCGCAAGAGGAAGAGGTTATCGAAGGCGCAAGAGGCGGTTATTACAAAGGCTTCCGCATCCACAGCTTGCGGCTCCCGGGCGTATTTGCGCAGCAGGAGGTCATATTCGGCGGTTACGGACAAAGCTTGAAGATCCGTCACGATTCCTATGAGCGTGCAGCCTATATGCCGGGCGTGAAGATGGCAATCGAGAAGGTAATGGGATATACCGGATTAATCTATGGATTTGATCATTTTATCGACTAACATAGGGGAGAAATCAGATGAATATTGCATTTATCGCACATGACCGTAAAAAAGAAGAGATGGTCAACTTTGTTATCGCCTATGAGGGCGTTTTTAAAGACCATAACCTATATTCGACCGGCACGACAGGTACGCGCATTATGGAGCAGACCGAGCTGAGCATTCACCGTTTCGCTTCCGGCCCGCTTGGCGGCGATCAGCAGATCGGGGCGCTCGTGGCGGACAACGAAATGGATCTTATCATCTTCCTGCGCGATCCTTTAATGGCTCAGCCCCATGAACCGGACATTAACGCGCTGCTTCGCTTGTGCGATGTCCAGGGAATTCCGCTTGCAACCAATGTGGCGACAGCTGAAATTTTGGTCAAAGCACTGGACCGTGGAGATTTTGCATGGCGGGAGCTTGTTCACAAGTATAAGCCGGGCGTGGACGGACAATGAGCGACAAGCTGGATATTTTAATCTTCGGCGCGCATGCGGATGATGCGGAGATCGGCATGGCCGGCACGATCGCGAAGCATGTCGCGGCAGGACGGTCTGTCGGCATATGCGATCTGACGCAGGCGGAGATGTCGTCCAATGGAACGGTGGAGATCCGCCGGGGGGAAGCGGAGCAAGCAGCCGAGGTGCTGAACCTTAAGGTCCGGACAAACTTGGGACTGCCGGATCGCGGTTTATTCGCAACGCCCGAGCATGTCGAGCGGATAACGGCCGAGATTCGTAAGCATGCTCCGTCCATCGTGTTTGCTCCGTACTGGGAAGACCGCCATCCGGATCACGTGGCTGCCAGCCGGCTTGTTGAGGAAGCGGTGTTTAATGCGAAGCTGCGGCGGTATTTGCCTGAGCTTCCGCCAGTCAAAGTGGACGAGCTCTATTTTTACTTCATTAATGATATCGGCAGAACGGATCTGATCGTGGACGTGACCGAGCATTACGGGACGAAGGAACGGGCACTCTCCTGCTACCGCTCGCAATTTGAGAAGACGGACGAGAATGCGGTGTCCACTCCGTTAACCGAGGGTTATATCGAACGTGTGCGGGCCAGGGATTCGTTATTGGGCGCGCGCAGCCTTATTCCTTATGCGGAAGGCTTTGCCTCGAAAAGTCCGTATACCGTTCATCTATTCGGCTCCAAACAGGCATAATATACAGAAGGTGACGTTGAAGGAGGCCTTATATGAAACAGCAACCATTAAAAATAGGGATTACCTGCTATCCTTCATTGGGCGGGTCTGGCGTGGTGGCGACGGAGCTTGGGAAGCTTCTGGCGGAGCAAGGCCATCAGGTTCATTTTATAGCACACAGCATTCCGTTTCGTTTAGGCTCCTTTCATAAAAATATTTTTTATCATGAGGTAGAAGTAAACGATTATTATGTATTCCGGTACCCTCCTTATGATCTGTCGCTGGCGACCAAGATGGCGCAGGTGGCGAACATGCAGCAGCTTGACGTGCTGCATGTTCATTACGCGGTTCCGCATGCCGTCTGCGCTTTCCTCGCGAAGCAGATGGTGGGGGACCAGCTTAAAGTCGTAACAACGCTTCACGGGACCGACATTACGGTGCTGGCCCAAGACGAATCGCTGAAGGACTTGATCCGATTGGCGATCAACGAGAGCGATGCCGTAACGGCGGTTTCGGAGGATCTGATCCGGGAGACAAGGGAGCTGCTCGACATTACCCGCGACATCGATCTGACCTATAATTTCGTTGATCCGAGAGTGTATTACCCACGACATTCGGAATCGCTCCGAAGGGATTACGCCAACCCGGCGGAGAAGGTTCTGATGCATATCTCCAACTTCCGCCCGGTTAAACGGGTAGGGGACGTGCTGGATATATTCGATCGGGTCCAGCGGAACATGCCTGCGAAGCTGCTGCTGGTAGGGGAAGGGCCGGAGCTTCCGAAGATCCAATGCCGCATCAAGGAGATGGGGCTGGAAGATAAGGTTCATTTCCTCGGCAAGCAAGACGAAATAGCGCATGTCATCTCCATGGCCGATGTGCTGCTGCTTCCATCCGAGAAGGAAAGCTTCGGCCTCGTTGCGCTGGAGGCGATGGCCTGCGGCGTGCCGACGGTAGGCTCTACGGCCGGAGGGATTCCAGAACTGGTTACGCACGGCGAGACGGGGTTCTTGGCCCCGATCGGCGATACGGCGGCGATGGCGGAGCATGTGCTTACCATATTCAAAGATGCGGAGCTTGCGGAACGGATGCGCAAGGCTTGCATGCAGCGCGCCACAACGATGTTCTGCAATGAGTTGATTCGCGGCAAGTATGAGCAAATCTATTACCGAGTATTGGGGCGGGAGGTTAACGAGCTGAAGCCGATATGCGGCTGAAGCTCAGATCCTCTCGTCTATTTTTCGGATAAAGAAGGAACGTCAAATCATGAGAAATGGGCAGAAATCAATACAATGGCAATATGCGGATCAGGCGATGGCGGATCGGAGCGCGGAAGTCATCCGGACGCTGCTTCAGCATGGCTATGAGGCATATTGGGTCGGCGGTTGCGTTCGCGAT
Organism: Paenibacillus sp. FSL M8-0142; assembly: GCF_038597315.1. Lineage (NCBI taxonomy): Bacteria > Bacillati > Bacillota > Bacilli > Caryophanales > Paenibacillaceae > Paenibacillus > Paenibacillus sp. FSL M8-0142. The sequence goes on along the minus strand of NZ_CP152008.1, from coordinate 4,118,064 downwards.
GAGTACATGGGCCGCCGGGTCAGCGATATGGACATCACGACCTCTGCCCGGCCGGAGATAACGGCCTCGTTGTTCCCCAAAGTCATTCCGACCGGCATCCAGCACGGAACGGTGACGGTTCTGATGGAAGGGGAGGCCTTTGAGGTGACGACCTTCCGGATCGAAGGCGGATACGAGGATCACCGTCATCCGACGGAGGTGGCTTTTGTCGGGGATGTCGAGCAAGATTTGAGACGGCGGGATTTTACGATGAATGCGATGGCGATCGGGCTCGACGGTACATGGGTGGATCCGTTCGGCGGCCGGGCGGATATCGACCGGCGCAGGATCCGCTGCGTGGGCGAAGCATCCTTGCGCTTTCGGGAAGACGCGCTCCGCATGGTTCGGTGCATTCGGTTCGCTTCGGTATTCGGCTTCTCGATCGCGCCGCGAACGTGGAAGGGGATCCTTGCGGAGAGAGATACGCTGAGCTTTATCGCCATGGAACGGATCCGGAGCGAATTTGAAAAAATCATGACCGGTCCTTCGCCGCTGCGGGGCTTAAGCATGTTCGTCCGCAGCGGGCTTTATTCACGGATGAAGGCGCCGTTCCCTTATACCGGCCATGATGACAGCATGTTATCGGCGATCCCGCTCATTGACCCGGAGCATGCGTACATCCGTTGGTCGCTCCTCCTGCTGGCTTGCGATATCCGGTCCCAAGCCGCGGATGAGCTGCTGCGGGGATGGACGTTCTCCAACAAGCAGCGGCAGGAAATCGTGAGTCTGATGTCCATTCAAGAAGAGTGGCTTAAAATCACCGGAGCCGATAAAGATGGAATGGATAAGCTTCCATGGGTTCGCCTTGTGCTCACCCATGGGAAGGCGTCGGCTGGAGGCTGGCTGCGAATGCAGCATGCGCTTCATCATTCCGGTGCCGCAGCGACGACGGAGACTGCAAACAGGCAGCTTGCCGAATGGCTGGAGGAGATGCAGATCCAGAGCCTGAAGGATTTGGCAGTGACCGGCAATGAGCTGGTTCAGGTGCTAGGCAAACGCGGCGGCCCATGGCTTGGCGAGCTGCTCGGGCAGCTGCTGCTTCTTGCAGCGGCCGGCAAGATTAACAATGATAAAGAATCGTTGATTGATGAAGCAAAGCGGGTGGTAATGAATCATGAAGGATCATGATCAAGGGTATTCCTTGCTCCGTATGTTTCAGGAGCATCCCGGTCAGTTCCTGTCGGGAGAAGAAATCAGCCGCAGGCTGTCCATCAGCCGGACGGCGGTATGGAAACAGATCAACAAGCTGCGAAGCCTCGGCTATGAGTTCGAAGCGCTTCCGAGGCTCGGCTACCGTATGGTGGACGAGCCCGACGTGCTGGATGAACAGCTGCTGGGAGCCGGAATGAAGAGCCGCTACTTCGGCAAGCAGATCAAGCTGCTGGACCGAACCATATCGACGCAGGAGGATGCCCGGGAGTTGGCGGAGGCAGGCGCGCCTGAAGGTACGCTCGTCATCTCGGAAGAGCAGACCGGCGGGCGCGGCCGGATGGGGCGCAAATTCCATTCGCCCCGCGGCAAGGGCATCTGGATGAGCTTGATCCTGAGACCGAAGCAGCCGCTGCATTTAACCCAGCAGCTGACCCTGCTCACGGGGGTGGCGGTATGCCGCGCAATCGGAAAATCAGCGGGTGTGCAGACACAAATCAAGTGGCCTAACGATATTTTATATGAAGGCAAGAAGGTTTGCGGCATTCTGCTGGAATCCACCGCGGAGGACGGGCGGATCCGTTATTGCGTAGCGGGAATCGGGATCAGCGTAAACCTGAAGGAGACCGATTTTCCGGAGGAGCTGCGAAGCGTGGCGACTTCGGTAAGGATGGCTGGCGGGAACGTCGTCAACCGGACAGAGCTGATTCAAACGATCATGCAGGAAATGGAAGTTCTCTACGAATTATATAATGAGCAGGGTTTTGAGCCTATCGCCTCCGCATGGGAGGCGCTGTCGGGCACGGTCGGGCGCGAAGTCCGGGTACAGTCGGGGCAAGGAGATTTCACGGGAACAGCTACCGGCTTGAATAAGGACGGCGCCCTTATGGTGCGCAGCGACGCAGGTGAAATGGTTCCGGTGTACTCCGGCGAAATTCTTTTCAATACCAGGTAAATCAAACAGGGTGAAAAAATTTTCGGACTTTGTTATACTATAGCCAGAGGCGGTATCGCGATCGATTGCGAGCTGCACTCTTGGCAAGTAGCGTTAGGAATCATGCATTATTTTAGAACACCTTCATAACTGTTATGCCGGTTACGTTGGATTCTGCTCTGAGCCGAAAGGACCGAGACAGAAGGGACGATCGCGAGTGACTCTTTTTTGCCTTTCGGACCTTTTTAGCAAGCTGTGCTAAAAGGTTTTTTTGTTGTGCTTATACTTTTACGACAGGGAGGCTGTGTCACAATGACAGGCAAGCAACCATTGAACATTGTTAAGATGAGGAATATGAAGCGGGACGGCAAGCCGATCAGCATGCTGACCGCATACGACTACCCGTCCGCAAAGCTGGCGGAAGAGGCGGATATCGATATGATCCTGGTCGGGGATTCCCTCGGCAACGTCGTGCTGGGCTACAATTCAACGATTCCGGTTACGCTGGATGACATGGTGTACCATACGCGTTCCGTAGCCCGCGGTGCGGAGAATACGTTCATCGTTGCCGATATGCCGTTTATGACGTATCACGGGGGAATCGACGAAAGCCTGAAAGGCGTGCGCAGACTCATGCAGGAGGGACATGCACATGCCGTCAAGCTCGAAGGCGGCGCTGAAATCGCCGATACCGTCAAACGGATCGTTCAGTCGGGCGTGCCCGTGCTCGGTCACATCGGCCTGACTCCGCAGTCGGTCAACCAGATCGGCGGCTACCGGATTCAAGGCAAGGACGCCGAGGATGCCAAGCGGCTGATGAACGATGCCAAGGCGCTCGAAGCAGCCGGCGCATTTGCGGTCGTGCTGGAGCTAGTCACGGAAGAGGCCGCAGCCGAAATTACGAAGGCATTGAGCATTCCGACCATCGGGATCGGCGCCGGCCGATATTGCGACGGTCAGGTGCTTGTGTACCATGATATATTGAAATACGCTTCCCCCTACCGTGACAAACGGTTTGTCAAAACTTACGCGGACATCGGATCCGTCATCCGTGACGGAATCGCCCAATATGTAAGAGAAGTCAAGGACCGCTCGTTCCCGGCCGAGGAGCATGTATTCAAATCCGAGAATAAGCAAGCCTCCGAACCGGCGCTCTACGGCGGCAATAAGGAAAAGGTGGGCACTTCATGAACGTCATTCGCACCATAGCGGAAGCAAGAGCATTTATCCAAGCAAGACAACACGAAGGAAGCGGAGCCGTCGGACTTGTACCGACCATGGGCTATCTGCATGAAGGACACGCCAGTCTGATGCGCAAGGCCCGGGAAATGTGCGGAACGGTCGTTGTCAGCATATTTGTCAACCCGATCCAGTTCGGACCGGGCGAGGATTATGAGACCTATCCGAGAGATGAAGCGCGGGACCTTGCCTTGGCGGAAGCAGAAGGGGTGGATGCCGTATTCATCCCGTCCGTTGAGGAAATGTATCCGCAGCCAACGAGAACGAAGATAACCGTTGCGGAGATTACCTCGCTGCTCTGCGGCGCTTCGCGTCCGGGGCATTTTGACGGGGTGACTACCGTTGTATCCAAGCTGTTTCATATCATAAAGCCGGCCTATGCCTTCTTCGGGATGAAGGATGCCCAGCAGGTAGCCGTCATTGAGCAGATGGTTCGGGATTTGAACATGGACGTGAGCATCGTTCCTTGCCCGATTATTCGCGAACAAGACGGTCTCGCCCTAAGCTCCCGCAACGTTTATCTCAGCCCGGAAGAGCGGAAGCAGGCGCTCGTCTTGTCCGGCTCCCTTAGGGCGGCGCAGGCGATAGTTGAGCAGAACCACGAGGTGACGGCAGGCGAGATTCGTACGCTGCTTCGGGAGCATATTACGCAGTCGCCGCTGGCCGACATCGATTACGCGGAAGTGCTCACGTTCCCGGAGCTTTCTCCTATTGCGGATTCTGAGCAGGCTTTAGGGACAGATCGTGGAGTCATTATGGCGCTCGCTGTGCGGTTCGGCCGTACGCGCCTGATCGATAATGCGTTAATTCAACCGAAAGTGGGGGATTCCCATGTTTAGAACGATGATGAAATCCAAAATCCACCGTGCGACCGTAACGGAAGCGAATTTGAACTATGTGGGCAGCATTACCATCGATGAGAATCTTATGGAAGCGGCAGATTTGCTGGAGAATGAAAAGGTTCAAATCGTGAATAATAACAATGGCGCCCGTCTGGAGACCTATGTCATTAAAGGAGAGCGCGGCAGCGGCGTGATTTGTCTTAACGGAGCTGCGGCACGGCTCGTGCAGCCGGGGGACAACGTCATCATTATTTCTTATGCCATGATGTCCAAAGAGGAATATGAGAACCATACGCCGACGGTCGTAATCGTTGACGAGAACAATAAGCCTGTAACGACTTCATACCGGGAAGTACACGCAGCTGTGCTGTAATGACCAAAATGTGTCGGGAACGCAAAGGGATGAAAAGGACCACTTCTACAAAAAATGAGTTCAGGTCGACGCACTGATCTCATTTTTTCGCTAAGGGTGGGATGCACGCTATGTTTCAACATGTATTCGCCGAAATGAACAACATGTTAGATGAAATTGTGAAGCATTACCCTACCGCAAATGGCCCTAAAAAGCAGGCGCTTGTACAAAACTGGAATATGCTGAAGAGCATGAGCGACGGCATTATTGAGGAATGGCTCCGTTTCGAGGAACGGATGGCCGTCTTCCGTGAAAATGCCGTATCTCCTCCGGTTTTTCCGCCGACCGAGGCGCCTGAGCTGCAGCATGATGCCTTCATCCGGGGACAAGGGTATTATAAGCTGCTGATGTTTGAGCCGGCGATCGCGCAGTTCAAGCTCGCTGCAGCTGTGTATCCGGATAGTCTCTTGATCAAGCTGTACATTGCATTATCCCAGCTTCACTTGGGGGAGACTTCCCAGGCATCCGACGTGCTCATGTCCATCCTGCCGATGGCTGAAGACCGGAAGCTGCGGGCCATGGTGTATAACGCGCTCGGCTGCATTCAAGCCTTAAACGGATGCCAGGCGAAGGCAGAGGAATGTTTTACCCTTGCGATTCACAGCGACCCGACATTACCCGACCCGATAATCAATCTAGAGGTTTGCAAGAAAAACCGGGGTGATCTGCAGTACGGCAGTCAGCTGATCTCGCTGCTGTAAGCAGCAGTCTGAACAAGAAGCGATGCTAAGGCTCAGGGAATGAGCTGTTCAGCATCGCTTTTTTCCGTTGTTATAGAAGTACTGAATGCCTCTAGGGACATGCCAGAAATGTGAATTCCATGCAGGAGTCCGGGTCATGAGGAGCCGGTATTCTGTATGCCGGAATGTTCAAAAGCCGCAACTTCTGGTATGCTGTTAATTAGTCTGGAAGAAAGGGATTTTAACGAAATGAAATTTGCCGTATTGGATTTTGAAACCACGGGCAACCAGTCTGCCGATGAAATTATCCAGGTCGGGCTGGCCATCATCGAAGAGGATCGGGGCATCTCCCGCGTGTACGGCACGTACGTCAATCCCGGGATTCCGATTCCTCCGTTTATTACCGGTCTGACCGGAATTTCCGACAGCGATGTAGCCGATGCGCCGTCTTTGGAGGAAATGATGATGGAGCTCGTGCCCATGCTGGACGATGTGGTTCTGGTCGGGCACAATGTGGCTTTCGATTTTAACTTTTTGCAAAACGCGCTGGATCGCTGCGGTTATTTACCGTTCAGCGGCCGGATTTTAGATACGATGCACTTTTTGAAAATATGCTTCCCCTCGCTGCCATCTTATCAGCTCGGCATGGTTTCCTCGCATTTCGGCCTCGAGCATGACCGTCCGCACCAAGCGGACAGCGATGCGCTTGCCACAGCGAATGTGCTGCTGAAATGCCTGGAGGAGATCGATGAGCTTCCTCTGCTGACCATCCAGCGGCTGAGCGATCTGTTTGCGGAAGAGGACAGCGATTTGGCCTGGTTCTTTGACGGCATCCGTGTGGAGCGCGAGATGCAGGCCGTCCAGGATGGCAGCATTCATACCTACTACCGCCAATTCGCATTAGGCGTTGAGGATTGGACGGACATCGCTCCGGTCCGCGATGAAGCGGAGCCCAATCCGCTGGCGAACATGAGCTTTGATGAGTATATGGATGAGGTTCGGAGACGTTTGAAGGAAGTGCTTCCACAATATGAGAGCCGGGATGCGCAGGACATCATGTTCCAGGAAGTGATGCAGGCGCTTGATGAGGACAAGCATCTGTTGATCGAAGCCGGCACCGGTACTGGAAAATCGCTCGGATATTTGCTCCCGTCCATTTACCAAAGCGTCAAGCAGGAGCAGAAGGTGATGGTCAGCACGCATACGATCAACCTGCAGGAACAACTTCGAGACCGCGACATTCCTCTGCTTACCCAGGTAGTGCCGTTCCCTTTTAAAGCAGCCATCTTTAAGGGAAGAGGTCATTATTTGTGTTTGAGAAAATTTGAACATAAAATAAATAGGAGAGATTTTCATTCGCCGAAGGAGGACGTCATTACGGCGGCCCAAATGCTGGTATGGCTCACACAGACCGAAAGCGGCGATGATGAGGAGCTGAATCTCGGCGGCCGCGGAGGCGATTTCTGGGAAACGATCGCCAGCGATTCCGATTCATGCCTTGGACGAGGCTGCCCGTGGTTCCGCAAGTGCTACTACCATCGGGCGAAGCATGAGGCCGGCATTGCGGATGTTGTCATCACGAATCATTCCAAGCTGTTTACCGATGTAAAAGCGAACCACCAGCTGCTTCCGAGCTACGAGCGGCTCGTCATCGACGAAGCCCATCATTTGGAGGATGTGGCCGGCAAGCATCTCGGGCTGCAGATGAAATATTTTACGGTGGTTCATACATTGACGCGTCTATACAAGGACAGCCGAAGCGGGCAGCTCCCTGCGCTGCGGCAGCTGCTCCAGGCTTCTCCCCATGAGAAATCCGGGGAATGGTCGGCGGTCATCGACCGGATCTATCCTGATCTGATCACGGTGAAAGAAACTTGGGACCGACTCAGCGACCAGCTGTTCGGCCTGCTTCCGGAACGCGGCGATGCTTCTCCTGGAGATGCCGGGCAATACACGCTGCGGCTCTCGCCTGCGAAGAAGCCGAAGGATTGGGGAGCGCTCGCCGAGCTGGAACAGCAGATTCACGTGACGCTGGGAGACGTCGTTCGCAAGGGAGACAAGCTGATCGCCGAGATGAAGGAAGAGCTTGACGATTACAGTGCGGACAGCCTGCTGACTGACCTGTCGGGCTTGTTTAAGGATCTGGCTGCGCATCGCGAGGATTTGCGGTCCTTCATGGCTCTGAATGACGAAGGCACCGTATACTGGATGGAGGCCAACGGCAATTTCCGCAGCAAGTCGCTGCAGCTCTATGCCGTGCCCGTTGATGTGAGCAAGCATTTGAAGGAATTGTTTTTTGACAAGAAGCGGAGCGTGATTCTGACATCGGCGACGCTGTCGGTCGATAAATCGTTTCAATTCATGATCGATAATCTAGGGCTCCAGGAGGCGGCGGACGCAGGGAATCTGAACACGGTTCAGCTGCCGTCCCCGTTCAATTACAGGGAGCAGGCGCTTCTTGTCATTCCGCGGGATTTTCCAAGCGTGAAGGGCTCCGTGGGGGATGCGGTATTTGTGGATACGCTCGTGAAGTCGCTCTCTGAAGCGGCAATAGCTACCCAAGGTCGTATGCTCGTCCTGTTTACGTCGTACCGGATGCTTCGTCAGGTGCACGAGCCGCTGAAGGAAGCGCTGGCTGCCAGCGATATTACGGTGCTTGGTCAGGGAATGGATGGTACGAGCCGTACGAAGCTGATACGCCGGTTCCAGGATAGCAGCGCGTCGGTTCTGCTCGGGACCAGCTCCTTCTGGGAGGGTGTTGACATTCCCGGAGAAGCGCTGACCTGCCTGGCGATTGTCCGGCTGCCGTTCCAGCCGCCCAACCATCCGCTGGTCGAGGCGAAGAGCGAGCTGCTGCAGCAGCAGAAGAGGAACCCGTTCATGAAGCTGTCGGTGCCGCAAGCGGTCATCCGTTTCAAGCAGGGCTTCGGGCGGCTTGTTCGGACCGCCCACGATAAGGGAATCGTGATCGTCTACGATACCCGGGTAATCGAATCGTATTATGGAAAATACTTCTTGTATTCCCTGCCCGGACCGAAAATGGAGCATATGCCGACCGAGGGGATCGTCCCCCGTATTGCGCAGTGGCTTGAGGAAAGGGAGAATGAAAAAGAGTGAACCTAAAGGGGAGCAAGGCTTTATATTGGAAGCGATGAACTATCATCCTATTAATAGGGGGAGCATGCATGAAATCGGATAAAATTTCAGAGGCCGTAGTCCGCAGATTGCCAGTCTATTTGCGCTATTTGAATGAGCTTCATAAGCGGGAGGTGTCCACCGTCTCCTCACAGGAGCTTGGGCAGAAGCTCGACCTGAACCCGGCCCAAATCCGCAAGGATTTGGCCTATTTCGGGGATTTCGGCCGGAAGGGCATCGGTTATGATGTCTCCTATCTCATTGAGAAAATCCGCCAAATCTTGAAGCTAGACCAGAAGATCAACGTAGCGCTGGTGGGTGCGGGCAATCTCGGACATGCGCTATCCAATTACAACGCGTTTCTGAAAGATAATATGAAGATTGTGGCGATTTTCGATTCGTATCCTCCGAAAATCGGGCTGAAGATCAATAACTTGACGGTGCAGCCGATGGAAGAGCTGGACAAGACGGTCCAGGAATACGGCATTCGAATCGGGATCATTACGGTACCGGATTTTGAAGCGCAAAACGTAGCCAATCAGCTGATCAACGCCGGAATCGAGGCGATTTTGAATTTTGCCCCGACGATTCTGAAGGCGCCGCCTCATATCCGCATTCACACCGCGGATTTTACGACGGATCTGCAAAGTCTGGCTTACTATTTGGACAATGGGAAGGAGGATGCGCAGCATGACAACGAAGTGGATGGTTAAGAACGGAACATTTGCCGTGCTTCAGGAAGGACAGCCGGTTCTCCGCGGGTATATGGTTGTGGAGGACGACCGCATCACGTATTTGGGGGAAGAGGAGCCTCAGGTCGATGCAGAAACCCAGGTGATGGACGGAACGCATCTGTTATTCCTTCCAGGGCTGGTCAACACGCATGGACATGCAGCCATGTCGCTGCTTCGCGGTTTTGGCGATGATCTGGCCCTGCAAGTTTGGCTGCAGGAGAAAATGTGGCCGATGGAAGCGAAGTTTACGGCCGACGATGTATTTTGGGGCACTTCGCTCTCGGTGCTCGAGATGCTGAAGGGCGGTACGACAACCTTCGTTGACATGTATGACCATATGGATCAGGTCGCCAAGGTTGTCCAAGACTCCGGAATGCGGGGAGTGCTGACAAGAGGCGTCATCGGGCTGTGTCCTCCGGAAGTACAGAAGCAGAAGCTGGATGAGGCGATTGCCTTTGCAAAGGACTGGCACGGTCAGGCGGAGGGCCGGATTACGACGATGATTTCGCCGCATGCGCCTTACACCTGCCCGCCAGACTTCATTGAGAAATTCGTTCAAGCGGCGCATGATTTGAATCTGCCGATTCATACCCATATGTCCGAAACGGCAGCCGAAGTGCAGCAGAATGTGAATGACTACGGACAGCGTCCGGTGGCCCATCTAGAGAAGCTCGGCGTGTTCTCGCGTCCGACGCTGGTCGCGCATGCGGTGCATTTGACGGACGAAGAGATTGAAATATTGGCTAAGCATGATGTCGCGGTATCCCATAACCCCGGCAGCAACCTGAAGCTGGCCAGCGGTGTTGCGCGTGTTCCCGAGCTGTTGAAAGCAGGTGTGACAGTGTCCCTTGGAACCGATGGACCAGCGAGCAATAACAACCTGGACATGTTCGAAGAAATGCGCCTGGCCGCCCTTATCCACAAGGGCGTCAGCGGCGATCCGACGGCTATTCCGGCAGCCGAAGCGCTTCGAATGGGAACCGAGTATGGAGCACGGTCGGCATTTCTTGATAACGTAGGCAGATTGGCCGTCGGGATGAAGGCGGACATGATCGCACTGGATACCGATCAAGCGCATTTCCTGCCGCGCACGGACTACATTTCGCATTCAATTTACTCGGCCTCCGCCAAGGATGTGGAGCATGTATGGGTTGACGGCAAGCAGGTGGTTAAGCACGGCTCCTGCCTCACGCTGGATGAGGAACGGATCCGCCGTGAAGCCCAGCGTTCATTCGAGCGTCTTTCGACCCTTTAGGTCAGATTAAGGGGGAGGATCAGACGGTTTGAAAAAGAGAACAAAGTGGATTTTGCTTAGTATATCCGGGCTGCTGCTGGCGCTGCTATGCGTGCAGCTGTACTATTCCTACGTCATGAAGGACACGTGGAATGAGGAGAGCCTGGCGGTGCAAGCCGCTCGTCAGCATGGCAGCCTGGTGACGAAGGATAAGACCTACAAATCGGTATGGGGCGAGAACAACAATTATTGGGTCATCACGGGAACGAATCAGGACCAGCAGCAGATTATGGTCTGGGTGAAGTTTACGGATGATAACCTTCCTGTTGAAGGCAAGGATGCGGTTCAGGCCGTGCTGCTCAGCAGCGGATTGTCCGAGGAGCAGATGCGCGAGCAGATTCGCAATGAGATGCCGGGTGCTGTGATCAAGCGGCTACTCCCCGTCATGTATGAAGGCGAGTATACATGGCAGCTCCAATATGAGAATCAGGGCCAATTAGGTTATCGCTTCTATCGCTTCCAGGACGGACAGGCGATCGGAGAGGACATTATTCTTCCAAATCAATAAATCAGTTATACAGGAAAGAGGCTTTCTTGTACGCGATTGTACAAGGAAGCCTCTTTGTTTTGGGTTTGTAAGCGCTGTCTGAAAAATATGGAAAAACTGTTCTTAATATTTTCACAGGAAGGCATGAAAAAGTATAGATTATGTGATATACTCATTGTTGTACTCATTAGACAGAAAACGATCTATTAGTCATAGCATATGATACTGTATATAAATGTGATTTATTCTAATCTACAAATTACTACTACTGAAGGAGGCACTTCATGAAACTACGCATTGTCCCTATCATGCTGACGGTTGTCATTTCGGCATTGGTGCTCTTCGGCGGATGGTTTCTATATCAGCGTTTCGCTGTCCAGAGTCCGCTGGCCGATGTTGTTTCTCAATATGAAGGCGTGAAAAGTTCTCATATAGATATTAAACATGATGCCGTATCTTTGAAACTCGATTTGGCTCCGGACACGAATTTGCAGGGCTTGGTTCAACATATCAAGCGTGAAGGCAAATCCGTGATCGGCAGCCGGGAGCTTAAAATTCAAGTCGAGGACCACTCCTCGGAGGCGTTGGACGAGTGGTGGGAAAAGGCGATGCTGTCTGTTGCTGAGGCAATGGATAACAAGCAATACACCAACATCCAGAAATCCCTGGATCGGCTGGCCGCCGGTACGCCGAATCTGAGCGCAAAAGCGACGATCGACGACAACAATGTCTACATCAGCCTGTCGGATGGAAAGTCTGGTAAATTCATCATCCTGCCGCGTCAGCCCGGAACAATGGAGGTGTGGAGCCATGCCTAAATGGACGAAAGAAGTAGCGATCGGCTTTGTCCCGGTATTGCTGGTATTCCTGGCTTTTATCGGGGTGAATATCGTGCCGGTTATCATCGCGGTTGCTCTCGTAGGCGGATTGCTGTTCATCGCGAAGATGAGAGGCGGGATCGCCGTCGGAGCAGGCAATGAACGCAAACGCAAGAAAGCGGGCCCCTCGAAGCTGACCTTTGAGGAGATCGGCGGGCAGGACAATGCCAAGCAGGAGCTTCGGGAGGCGCTTGATTTTCTGATCCGTCATGAAGATATCAAGAAATTCGGAATCCGTCCGCTCAAGGGCATTCTTCTCACCGGTCCTCCGGGGACGGGGAAGACGCTCATGGCCAGAGCGGCAGCCCATTACACCAATTCCGTATTCGTGGCTGCATCGGGCAGCGAATTCGTTGAAATGTACGTCGGCGTCGGAGCTGGACGCATCCGGGATTTGTTTAAGGATGCCCGCACCCGGGCCGAGAAGGAGAATAAACAGAGCGCAATTATCTTTATCGATGAGATCGACGTCATCGGTGGGAAGCGTGAAGGCGGGCAGCAGCGCGAATATGATCAGACGCTGAACCAGCTGCTGACCGAAATGGATGGGATCTATTCGACCGAGGCGCCGCGTATTCTCGTCATCGCCGCCACGAACCGCAAGGAGATGCTGGATAGCGCCCTGCTTCGTCCGGGAAGATTTGACCGCCATATTCAGGTGGATCTGCCGGATAAGAAGGGACGAGCCCATATTCTAAGACTGCATGCGGCCAACAAACCGCTGCATGAGGATGTGGACCTTGAGAAAATCGCCGAGGAAGCGTACGGCTTCTCGGGCGCCCAGCTGGAAAGCGTCATGAACGAAGCGGCGATTTACACGATGCGAGAGAATGAGCAATTCATTCACCAGCGCCATCTGTCCATGGCCATCGATAAGGTCATGATGGGTGAGCGGTCAGACCGCGAATCCAATATCGAAGAGAAGAAGCGGGTGGCGATCCATGAGCTGGGTCATGCCATTATGGCGGAGCTCGTACGCCCCGGCAGCGTGAAGCAGGTGGCGCTCAGCCCCCGCGGCAAAGCTCTTGGCTATGTGCGTCACAATCCGCAGCAGGAGCAGTATCTCTATACGAAATCGTTCCTGGAAGAGCAGATTATGATCGCGCTTGGCGGAGCCGCCGCGGAAGAAATCTATTACGGCGGGCGGAGCACCGGCTCCAGCAATGACTTTGAGCAATCGCTTAACATTGTGGAGACGATGATGAAATCCGGTTTAACCTCGCTTGGCATCATCAACATGAATATGGTTACGACCGAGGAATTGATGCGCGAGAACAATATGATCCTAGAAGAGCTCATGTCCCGGACGAAAGGCCTGTTGGAACGGAATCGGGCGATATTCGACAATTCGCTTGACATCCTGATGAAAGAGGAAATTTTGTCCGGTGAGCAATTTCGTTGTCAATTTCGTGAAAACGCGCTTTTACCAGCATAATTTGTTATGCTGGTTATTTTTTTTTACTTTTTTCTCATGCTAAGATATTATTATATTTTGTGCTCTAAAAATGCATGTTCAAAAAAATCGGGTTTTCAGCACCAAGAAGGTTGGAAGAAGCTAGGGATTGAGGAGCGGAGCGTACGTACTGGGTACGTGAGCACCTGAAATGTTTTCGCAGAAAACATGCTTCGGAAGCTGCTACTTAAGCCCGGCTGAATTCAAGATTCGATGCCGAGTTTCTTCTTGAATCACTTCGTGATCAAAAGACGATTTTTTGGACAACCTCTAAAAATGCATTTTTCGACAAATAGGGGTACAATACTGTATAGAGATAAGGAAAGGGTGGAGTAGAAACCATGTACTTCAAAAAAATCGGCGTTGTCGGCGGCGGTACGATGGGGCAGGGCATTGCGGAAATGCTCGCCGCCAAAGGGCTCGACGTGCTGCTCGTTGAGAAATCTCCAGAGAGATTGGACTATTCATACCGCATGATCGAAACCAGTCTGGATAAACAGCTGGAGAAATGGGGCATCACGCAGGCGGAGAAGAAACTTATACTTAGCCGGATTCAGAAAGTGACGCATATCAAGGAGCTTGGCACCTGCGATATGGTCATCGAGACGATTATAGAAGATTTGGATGCAAAAAAAGAAGTATTTGAACAGCTTGACCAAGTATGTCCGAGCAATGTCATCTTGGCGAGCAATACATCCACGCTCAGCTTGACGGAGCTTGCCAGCTCCACGAAATATCCGGAGCGTGTTATTGGCATGCACTTTATACATCCCGTATCCAAGGTGGATCTCGTTGAAATTATTCGCGGCTTGAAAACGTCCGAACAGACGTTTACCGAAACGAAGCGTTTTGTCGAGGAAGTGGCTGACAAGAAGGGCATCATGGTCTATGAATCTCCGGGCTTCGTAACGACGCGCATGATTACGCTGATGATCAACGAAGCGCTGCATCTGCTACAGGAAGGCGTTGCGTCCGCGGAGGATATCGACGACGCGATGCGAATCGGCTACAACTTCCAGCACGGGCCGCTCGAGATGGCGGACCGTTTCGGTCTTGACTCCATTCTTGCCGCGCTCGAACGCATGTTCCGCGAATACGGCGAGCTGAAATACCGTCCGTCCATCGTGCTTAAGAAGATGGTGCGTGCCGGACAGCTTGGCGTGAAGACCGGCGAGGGCTTTTTCAAGTACGACAAGGATGGTGACCGGATATGAATATTCTCGTAATTAACGCGGGCAGTTCCTCGCTTAAATATCAGCTGTATAACATGACGGATGAATCCGTGCTGGCCAAAGGCCTGGTGGAGCGGATCGGGATGGATTCCTCGATTCTGACCCATAAGCCGACCGGGAAACAGGAAGTGACCGAGGTCAGTGAAATATTGGAGCATACGACCGCGATCCGCAAAGTGCTCGGCATGCTGACGAATGAAGAGCATGGCGTCATCGAATCCATCGATAGCATTCAAGCCGTCGGCCATCGGGTCGTACACGGCGGCGAGTCCTTCAAGGAATCGGCCCTGGTGGACAGCGAAGTCAAGGCGGAAATCCGCCGCCTCTTCGACCTGGCTCCGCTTCATAATCCCGCTTCCATGATGGGGATCCGGGCAGCGGAAACGAATATGCCGGGCGTTCCGCAGGTCGTTGTGTTCGATACCGCCTTCCATCAGACGATGCCGGAAAAATCATACCTGTACGCTATCCCGAGAGTTCTTTATAATAAATATAAAGTACGTCGTTACGGTGCGCACGGTACGTCCCATGCTTATGTCAGCCAAGCGGCAGCCGAGTTTCTGAACCGTCCGATCGAGGAGCTCAAGATCATTACCTGCCACATTGGCAACGGGGCTTCGCTGACTGCCGTAGACGGCGGGAAGTCGGTCGATACATCGATGGGGATGACGCCGCTTGAAGGCTTGATGATGGGGACGCGCAGCGGCGACCTGGATCCTGCCATCGTTCCTTTTGTCATGAATAAGGAAGAGCTTACCGTCAATGAAGTGAACTCGATGCTGAACAAGCACAGCGGTTTGCTCGCGATTTCCGGAATCAGCAGCGATATGCGCGAAATTACGGAAGGCATGGAAAAAGGCGAGCCGAATACGACTCTGGCATTCAACATGTACGAGTACCGGCTCCGTAAATATATCGGGTCCTACGCTGCGGCAATGAACGGCGTGGATGTCATCGTATTTACGGCAGGCGTAGGGGAAAACTCGATCGTCCTCCGCAAAAAGGTGCTTGAGCAGCTTACCTATCTCGGCGTAGAATTGGATGAGGAGCTGAACAGCATTCGTTCCGGCGAGCCTCGCCGCATTTCCACGGCGAATTCAAAGGTCGAGGTGCTTGTCATTCCTACCAATGAGGAATTGGTTATCGCTCGGGATACGCATCGTATCGTACAAGCTTTATACCGTTAATTCGCAGTGATAAAGGGAGAGATTTTAGCATGGCCACCAAAAGTGTGATTCGTCACGTCAGCCAGCATGTCGGTGAGACGGTAACCATCGGCGCCTGGATTAACAACAAGCGTTCCAGCGGCAAGATTCAATTCCTGCAGCTTCGGGACGGTACCGGATATATTCAAGGCGTAGTCGTTAAGAATGAAGTGTCCGAGCAGGTATGGAATGATGCAAAAAGCCTGACGCAGGAGAGCTCGCTCTATGTAACGGGCGTGATCCGCGAGGAGCCCCGCAGCCAATCCGGTTATGAGATGACGGTAACGGGCATCGAAATCATCCATCTGACAGAGAATTATCCGATTACGCCTAAAGAACACGGCGTCGATTTCCTGATGGATCATCGCCATCTGTGGCTTCGTACGCAGAAGCAGCGCGCGATTATGGTCATCCGCGCGGAAATTATCCGTGCGATTCAGGAGTACTTTGATACGAACGGATTTACGCTGGTGGATCCGCCGATTTTGACGCCGACATCCGCGGAAGGAACGACGAACCTGTTCCATACGAAGTATTTCGACGAGGATGCCTACCTGACGCAAAGCGGACAGCTGTACATGGAAGCGGCCGCCATGGCGCTCGGCAAGGTCTATTCCTTCGGTCCGACATTCCGGGCAGAGAAATCCAAAACCCGCCGTCACCTGATCGAGTTCTGGATGATCGAGCCGGAAATGGCCTTCACGGATCACGAGGAGAGTCTGAAGGTACAGGAGCAGTTCATCGCTCATGTCGTGCAATCGGTCGTTAAAAACTGCCGCCAGGAGCTGGAGGCGATCGGCCGCGATATTTCCAAGCTGGAAGCGATCCAGGCTCCGTTCCCGCGGATTACGTATGACGAGGCCATCGAATTCCTGCACACGCAAGGCTTCGATATTCCTTGGGGTGAGGATTTCGGCGCGCCGCATGAGACGGCCATTGCCGAAAAATACGATAAGCCGGTCTTTATTACGCATTATCCGGCCGGCATCAAGGCTTTCTACATGAAGCCGGATCCGAACCGTCCGGAAGTCGTGCTGTGCGCGGACATGATCGCCCCGGAAGGCTATGGCGAGATCATCGGCGGTTCGCAGCGGATCGACGATCCGCAGCTGCTGGAAGAGCGTTTCAAGGAGCATGACCTGTCGATGGACACCTATCAGTGGTATATGGATCTGCGTAAATACGGAACGGTTCCACATTCCGGCTTCGGGCTTGGACTGGAGCGGACGGTAGCCTGGATCTGCGGTCTGGATCATGTGCGTGAAACGATTCCGTTCCCAAGAACATTGTATCGGTTGTATCCATAAGCCGTGAGAGGTGAGTCTATGGATCACGGCAACGCCGGAGGCAACCGGGGATCGTGGGCCGATGGCGCGGCAGCGGGAATGAGCCAGGGCATGGCGATTATTCCGTATTCGCTCCTTCGCCACTACCGGAAGCTGGGCCTGACGGACCGGGAGGCGATGCTGCTGATCCATTTGATCGGATTTCAGCAGGTCGAATTCAAGGCATTTCCGTCCCTGGAGGAGCTGTCGGATGTAACCGGCATTCCGGCCGCGTCGATCGCGCCCAGCCTGCAGCGGCTCATGAAGGATGGGCTGCTCGGTATCGATGAGTACGTCGACGGAGCGCAAGGAATCCATTATGAGCGGTACAACCTGAACGGGTTGTACAAGAAGCTGGCGGATTGCATGGCCGAAGAGGATATGACCCCTCAGCCGGACCGTATCAAACCGCAGTCCCCGCTCTCGGGCCGGGGAGGGTCCGCGCCGATGGATCCCGCAGGAGCCTGGACGGTTCCGGAGAAGGAAGAGCGCAATCTGTTCACCATTTTCGAGAAGGAGTTCGGCCGCCCGCTGTCTCCGATGGAACTCGAGACGATTTCCGGGTGGGTGGATGCGGACCGTTATCCGGATGAGCTGATCCTGCTGGCCTTGAAGGAAGCGGTGTTTGCCGGAAAGCTGCATTTCCGCTACATCGACCGGATTCTGCTGGAATGGAGCCGCAATCGCGTGCGCACGGCCCAGGATGCTAAAGCCTATACGCAGAAATTCAGAAATATCGGAAGATAGACAAGCAGCACGTCCTTAGCGGGCGTGCTGTTTTTGTTTTGTGCGGGCAATCGATGCATTATTGGGGGTGGAAGTACAATTTCTTGAAAGAGCCGCCACATTCGTTTCATGAACCATGCATGGCACATGTGTTGATCCCGAGCAAGCCGTCTCAATCACTCATGTGTACTTCGGGCACGGATTTCGCTATAATGAACGTAACCTGTCGGAATTCCATTATCTTGAAGGGAGGGGCCAAATATGAAGAAGTTGACAGTGTGCTCTATGCAAAGTCTATTTGATGAACAACGGCGGTTGTTTGCATGGAGCGAGAAGATGGTTACCGCCTGATTTCCTCTTGGTGAAAAGAGGCCGTTTATCACGTGGACTTTGCATCCTTAAAATTTCGAACTTACATTTTAAGGAGCAAGGATGCCATGAAATATATAAACGCGGATATTATACTTCCTGAGGAGTTGCTGAAGGAAGTGCAGAAATATGTGCAAGGCAAGATGGTGTACATCCCGAAGCCCGAGGGGCTGCGGAAGAAATGGGGAGAGAACTCCGGAAGCAGGGCCTATTTGAAAAATAGGAACGAGGAAATCCGCCGGAAATTCACGGAGGGTGCTTCCATCGACGATCTGTCCTCACAATATTGCTTGTCGTGCGATTCGATCAAGAAAATCGTTTATACCAAAAACAACAAGTAAGCGCAAGTCACATTAGATCCACGTTCTAATGTGGCTTTTTTGTGTTTACATTGGTTCAACTCATTTGCTGCATATCCCTGGGCATGGTTGGCCGGTTAGAATCGATGATGAAGAACCGGGACGAAGAGGTGTAGATATGGAGCATGATATAAAAGTGGGGGCGGAAGAAACACGGGCAGCTTTACTGAACCAGGCTCAGAAGCTGGCAGGGTCCGCGTGCAAGCATTATGAATTGGAAGGCGCCGATGTGGAGTTTATCGGATTTTCCGAGCATGCAACCTACCGTATTCGTACGGCAGGGGAGGACAAGCATCTATTGCGGATCCACTTGGATGAGCGAAGCCAAGCGGAGATCCAGTCGGAGCTGCTCTTTCTCGAAGCATTACAAGGAGTCGAGAGCATACACGCACCCTCAGGTGTTCCTGACCGAAACGGAGAAACCGTGATAGAGCTTCGTACGGACGATGGCAATGCCTCTTCATATATAACGCTGATGAAATGGGTTGATGGGCAACCTGCTGAAGGGAGGCTCACGGATCGGCAGGTGCATAACATCGGTAAATTGCTTCGCAGCCTTCATCAGGCTGGAGAGCAGTTCGTTCCTCCATCCGGTTTTATCCGGCCGCACTGGGGAAGACAAAGCTTTGACATGGCAATGACCAGACTCTCGCGATACTACAGCAGCTTTTTAACGAAGCCGGATTGGCGTTTGTATGGACAAGCTGCAGCAAAGATCCAAACAGAGCTGGCAGGGATGAAGAAGGACAGGCATAGCTATGGACTGATCCATGCCGATCTGCACATTGGAAATATCGTATTCGACGAGGATGACCCTCGTCCGATCGACTTCGGAAGATGCGGCTCTGGATATTTTCTGTACGATACGGCAGCAATCCTGCTCGCACTGGGGCCCGAACAGCGACGGGATTTGCTCCGGGCATATGATGAAGCCCGCGAAGTGCGCCAGGATGAAGTGAGGAAATTGGAGTGCTTTTTTATCATGACGATGATGGAGAACTATAGTCACCACGCTCCCAATCCGCTGGAGTGGGAAGGCATGCGGGCTGAACAGCCGTACGCCTTGGCCTATATTCAGGCGTTTCTAAAGGGTGAGTCCTTTCTGTTCCGCAAGCTAGAACCGGTGAGAAGGCAGGATCACTAATTTTCACATGAAAATATATCCAAAATGGCAGGTGTTATTGCGGCTCCATTCCATATAGAATAGGTGGCGTAATACACAGCCGTCCTTTTTGGCAAGCGCTTTCAATTTATACAGCGCATTTGGATTTCAACCAGTCATGAATGGCGCAATAAGAGGGGGGAGCATCGAACCGATTCAACGAAAAGTTATCGAAAGGCTCGCAGTTTATGGTCGTCTACAACGGTACAGGAGGGATTTCATGTTCAAAAAGCTATGTAATATCACCTTAGCCGCTTCGCTGTCATTCTCGGTCGGTGGAGCTGCTTTCGCAAGCTCGCCGGGAGATCAGGCCAAGGAAGCACCAGGAAGGAAAGGCATCCAGGAACAAGCTTACAGCTGGGACCGCGCAAAAGTGGTCGGCGGCGGCTTCATTCCGGGCATTGTATTCAATCCGAGCGAGAAGGACCTCATCTATGCACGTACCGATATTGGCGGTGCTTATCGCTGGAATCCGGAGACCGGCTCCTGGATTCAGCTAATGAATTTCGTAGGCTTCGACGAATGGAATATGCTCGGTGTGGAAAGCTTGGCAACGGACCCTGTGGATCCGGACCGATTGTATATCGCGGCCGGTACATACACGAACGACTGGACGGATATGAACGGTGTGCTGCTTCGATCGAAGGACCGCGGCGACAGCTTCGAGCGTACAGCGCTTCCATTCAAGCTTGGCGGCAATATGCCGGGCCGGTCCATGGGTGAGCGGCTCGCGATTGATCCCAACGACAATCGGGTCCTGTATTTGGGGGCGCGCAGCGGAAACGGGCTGTGGAGAAGCACAGATTACGGGAAAACCTGGGGCAAGGTGGCCAGCTTCCCGAATGACGGCAGCGCAAAGGATTATTATGGCGATATCGTCGGACCGGTATGGATTACATTCGACCCGACAACGGGCAGCCGGGGAAAAGCAACGCAGACCATTTACGTCGGAGTTGCCGATACGGTCAACAGTATTTACCGGAGCACTGATGGCGGCCAGTCATGGGAGCTGCTTCCCGGGCAGCCGCGGCAAAATTTCTTTCCGCATCACGGCGTATTAAGCTCAAATGGGAATTTGTATATTACGTATAATGAGTTTATCGGTCCATATGACGGCGGAACGGGAGCCGTATGGAAGTACAATACGAAGACGGGCCAGTGGACGGATGTCAGCCCGACAGGCAGCACCGAGCATCCGTATGGAGGCATCTCAGTGGATGCCAGACATCCGGATACGCTGATGGTGGCGACGATGAACAAGTGGTGGCCGGACGAGTTCATCTACCGCAGCACGGACGGTGGCAAAACATGGACATCGCTATGGACGCTTGACTATTCGAAGGATCCGGTAAGAGAAAACCGGTTTACGATCGATTACGCGATATCTCCATGGCTGGACTGGGGAGAGAAGAAAGCGCTGCCCGAAATTTCGCCTAAGCTGGGCTGGATGATCGGCGATCTGGAGATCGATCCGTTCGATTCGGACCGCATCCTGTATGGTACGGGGGCGACGCTATACGGGACCGATAACATGACCGCACTTGATCGGGGGCAGAACGTCAACATTTCCGTGCAGGCGAACGGGATCGAAGAAACGGCGATTCTCGGCCTGATCAGTCCTCCATCGGGAGCCCCGCTGCTGAGTGCGATGGGGGATATCGGGGGCTTCCGGCATGAGGATTTGACAAAAGCGCCGCAGATGATTACCAATCCGTATCTGGGTACCAGCACCGATATCGACTATGCGGAAAAGAACCCCAACATCATCGTTCGGGTAGGGAATGCGGAAGGAACGGCCCCAAGAATGGGCGTTTCTATGGATAACGGGAAGACCTGGACACCGGCCGCCAATGCCTGGCCATCGGCCGAGGGCGACAAAACCGAAGGCGGATGGGTGGCCGTCGGCGCGGACGGAAGCCGGATTGTCTGGAGTCCGATAAGCAGTTCATCCGAGAGCGTACGCCCTGTAAGCTACACCAAGGACCGGGGAGTTACCTGGCATGCTTCGCAAGGGATACCGGAAGGAGCGATCATTTCTTCCGATCGGGTAAATCCGAGCAAGTTCTATGGCATAGCCAACGGCAAGTTCTATATCAGTAACGATGGCGGCGCAACCTTTACAGCCTCTCAGGCGACGGGGCTGCCGCAGACCTTGACCAGCAAATTCAAAGCGGTTCCGGGAGCGGAAGGGGAAATATGGATTGCGGCGGCCAAAGACAACAGCAACACGCAAAGCGCTTATGGTTTATGGCACTCCACGGATTCCGGCAATAGCTTCGTCAAGCTGGAGGGTATCCAGGAAGCGGCTACCATCGGCTTCGGCAAGGCTGCACCTGGACAAAACGTGATGGCGCTATACAGCTACGCCAAAATAAACAACAAGTACGGGGTTTACCGTTCGGACAACGGGGGAGCCAGCTGGATTCGAATCAATGACGATGAGCATCAATTCGGATCGGCCAATCGCGCCATAACCGGCGATCCGCGGGTATACGGAAGGGTGTACATCGGGACCAACGGTTTGGGCATCGTGGTCGGAGATATCCAGTCCGATTCCAAAGGAAACGCGAAGCCTGGCAAACAGGATAAAGACAAAGACAAGGATAAAGATAAAACAGAAAAGCAGGACGATAAAAATAACAAGGACAATAAGAACAATAAGAACAATAAGAACAGTAAAAACAATCAAGGGAATAAGAACAACGGCAAAAATAACAAAAACAACAACGGCAATAAGAACAACTAGCAATAAGGTCTTCAGCAACATTAACAAAAACAGTTGAGCGTTAGACGAAACGTCTACGCGCAGCGGGCCGGGAAGGTATTCCTTCCTCGGCCTTTATTTTTTGGCAGCTGTTCGAATTAAGATTTAAGTTTTGACTAAACCTGCTTCATCCTATCCATGAATACGCAAGCTGCTGCCTGATCGTCGAAGGCGAATGCCAACATTTGCTTAGTGTATTGAATATGAGCCGCTTCAAGCGTATCATGAAAAGACGACAGTATTTCGGATGGGGAGAACAGTTTGCTGCATAAGAAAAGATCAGGCGAATGGACCGCCTGTTTGTTATTGATGGTTATTACCATCATAGGTGCCCAGATGGCTGCACCTGGAATGGCATGGCTATGGGGACTGGGCCTCATTCTGGCGGGTTATGCTCTCCGTAACGCCTCGGAGGAGTTAGGCAGAGCCACGATAACAGCTGCTTGCATTACGTTTGGATACCGGATGTACAGCGCGCTGGGAGACTACATAAAAGAATGGCTCGCCGATGACATGGGACTGGCAGTGGGGTTGTCAAGGCTAAGTTTAATCGCGTTCATTCTGCCCATGGCCATCTTCAGCTGCTTCCAAAAGAGCAAGCCCCGTTATATGGCCGTAGGGAAATGGAGCAATCCGATCTATTTCCCATGGATCATGCGAGGGTTATACAAGGAACCGATCTGGCGATTTATCCTCATATTTACGGCCGTAACGGGAGCCGTGTTTGCCTTCCTCATCGATTGGGGGCAGCCTGGACTCATCGCTCTGATCGGATATGCGCTCCTATTCGCATCCATCAATGCCGTTCTGGAGGAGCTGCTGTGGCGCGGTTATATTCTAAGCCGCCTAACGGAAGACTTCGGCGAAATCCAAGGACTGGTGATTGCCGGAGCTGCCTTCGGTTTCTACCATCTGCACTTGGGCTTCCCGTGGATCGTCTGCCTGTTATTTTCCTTCTTTGGCATGATGATGAGCGGCGTAGCCATCCGCTCACAGGGTCTGGCTCCGGTCATCACCATGCATTTCGTCATGAATATGTGGTTTGTTCTCAGCGGGATGATCCTCTGACGGCAGCCGGTGCAAGGAATAGACGGTTAACAGCTGCGGCCGGAATCTCAAATCGAACGATTCTCCATTTCATGCCATTGTCATCGCGGACAAAATGCTTGCGGAATCATCCGGCAATTGAACATGAATTAACCGAAATCGAAAATAGCGGCAGATCTAGGGCGCCTTCGGGCCGCCCTCTTTTTATGGAGTCCGGACTCTGCGTCCAAGCACATCCTGCAATATGGTCGATTCCGTCTGTCTGAGACAAACTAGGCGCTTACTGGCAGTGCAAGCTTCTGCTTCCACGCCAAAGGGGAGACTAATTTCCCCTGTCTTGACGCACGATTTTTAGAAGTAACGAAAAATTTTTTTAAAAAAGTTGCAGGGGCAGGCATGTAGTCTTGCGTCAATTGATATTGGGAAGGAGGGGAGAGTTATTGAAGCTGAACGATTAATAAGACGCATCCTTCAAGGCGAGCAGGAGGCCTTTCGGGAGCTGGTTGATACGTACAGCCAGCATGTGTTCCATACCGCATACTCGGTGCTTCGAGATATCAAGGATGCGGAGGATGCGTCGCAGGAAGTCTTCATCCAAGTCTATAGAGCTCTCCCCCAATACCGTTCCGAAGGCTTTAAGACCTGGATCACCCGCATTGCCTTAAATAAAGCGATCGACATGAAACGTAAGCGGGATCGTAAACCGCCTGAGCATGGGGCGGGCGGAAGTGAAGAAGTATTAGACAAGCTCCCCTCCGCGGAAGAAGATACCGTTACTTTGCTCATTCATAAGGAGCGTAGGGAGACGCTGCGGGCGCGAATTGATGAGCTGCCTGCCAATCACCGGGAGATCATATCGGCATTTTATTTGGAAGAGAAGAATTATGAGCAGATTAGCTCCGAGCTGAACGTTTCGGTCAAAACGGTGGAATCAAAGCTGTACCGGGCCCGGCAATGGATCCGGACGCACTGGAAGGAGGAAGAGTGGAAATGACATGGTCGATTCAAGAGCGCAAAGCAATGACAGAGCGTTATATAAAAGGGGAAGCCGCCCCGGAAGAACGGGCTTTGTATGAAGAGCGCCTGTTGTCGGACGATTCGTTGCTTGAGCTCTATATGGAGGCGCTTAGCCGCCAAGACGGACTGCCGGATCTGCCGGACCCGGCCTTATTCGCGGATCGAGTCATGAATCACGAAAAGATTAAGCCGTATCCGCGAAGAGCAGCCGCATACGCATCGGACCGGCCGAAGCGATGGTATGAGAAGGCGATCGTTCACTATGCGATTGCCGCATCCGTCACACTGCTGTTCCTGTTTACCGGTGCGTTCGAAAGACTGCAGTCGGTCAGTCCGGAGCAAGGGGCGCCGCTTTCCCAATCGCCGTCCTACAGCGATCAGCTGGTAGAAAAAACATCGGGCTGGATTGACAGCCTGCTGCCCAAATAAGGATTTTTGGAAAGGAAGATGAACTGTGCAACCGCAGCGTAGCAAAATGCTTGCATTCATATTGAATTTTGTCCCTGGCCTCGGCCACTATTACTGGGGGAGAAACGGACGGGCAGTCCTCTATCCGCTGCTCTTCTTCGGCGGCTTGTTGGGAGGATTGGTGCTCACGTTTATGGCTGGCTCCAATACCGTGTTTGTCATGAGCATCCTTGGCGCATTGCTGATCTGGGGCATCAGTATGCTCGATTTACTAATGGCTCTGCTTCGTTACACGCCGGTTTCCTACGTTTATGATGAATATGGCCGGCCCATGGAAGTGCCGAACGAACGAAGCGACGATTCCGAACGCTTCTTCACGATCCTGCTGTCGTTTATACCCGGGCTGGGACATTTCCAGCTTGGCTTGATGCAGCGCGGATTGTCTTTTCTGATCGCATTCTTCGGGCTTGGCACCATCCTGGTGTTTCTGACCGGATTGACGCACGAGTCGGTATTTCTGCTCTTTCTGGGCATCTTGCCGGTGATCTGGCTGTACTGCATGTTCGATGTCGTTCAGCTCCTTAACCGTAAGCAGGCAGGAGAGTTCTTGATGGACCGGACGCTGTTCGAAGAGCTGGAGAGCGGTCGTGAGAGCGGACGGCGCAGCAAAGTGTTTGCTACGATGCTGTCTGCATTCCCTGGAGCGGGGCAAATGTACCTCGGACTGCAGAAGCGGGGCCTCCAGCTGATGATCCTGTTTCTGGGCAGCATCTATGTGCTGGATGTGCTTAGACTGTCCTTGTTTCTGTTTATGATTCCGCTGATCTGGTGCTATGCCTTTTTCGACGGCCTGCAGCAGGTCAGCCGCTACGGCCGGGAGCCGCTGCGCGACCGGCCGATCATCGCCAGCACATCCGGCCAGCAGCGCTGGCTCGGTTTAGGACTTGTGCTGCTGGGCATTTACTTCGTATTTTCCAGTGTGGTCCTGCCGTATCTCGAGACGCTGTTCCCGAATCTGTACCTGGATTCCCGGATCCGGGATTTCATGAAGACGGCGATCGTTACGGTGCTGCTGATCGGCGGCGGCATCAAGCTGATGATGGCACCGAAGCAGGGAGCACGGTTCGAGGACCGGCCTTACGATGATTTCGACCGCGATTAATCGGCGGAAGGGATGAGGAGGAGATATTTGTGGTTAAAAATTTGGCGTATGTGCTGTACATTTTACTGTTTGTGGTGACATGCCTGTTCGTCGTAAACCATTACCTGCCATCGGATCCGGAGCCGTATGCGAGGATTTCCTACGTAGAGTATGAGCAGGGACATTTATAAAGGCATCCGTTAGTCATATCCAAGAAGCAAAAAACATGTAAAACGATCCTGGAGAAGGATCGCTTTACATGTTTTTTAATTTGCGTTCAACCAGGATGTAAATCAGGATAAACACGACGAGCGTTGCAATACCCGTAGCCGTAAAGCTGCCGGTCAGCCTCGCGATGGCGAGCAGGACGACCCCGAAGATCATGAGCAGCAGGCTGACGTAGGCGTTGGCGACTTTAAAACGCCGCTCGCTTTTAAGCGAAGACGTTGTTTTGTAGGCATAAAAGCTCTTGATGCTCTTGGGAGGAACCAGGTATAGGAGCAATCCATACAAAATAAAGATGATGCCTATGGCTAATCCTTGAATCACGGAATACACACTCCTCAGGAAAATGATGCCCGCTCTGTGCCCCGAGCGTCTAGAAACAATCGGGGCGCAGCGGACTTAGCGTAAAGCGGTTTGCCCGGCGTCCGGGCTCGCTCACTTAGGGTTAGGGTTTACCTTGCCTGGTTACTGCCTGCAGCGTTCAGGAGAAGGCGGCGGTAGGTGTATTCAAAAATAAATTCAAACGCCTCCAGATGCTTCTTCGCCTCGAAGGCGTTCCGCCCCCAGGCATAGATGCCGTGATTCCGCAGAAGGATCCCGGGCACGGAGGGATCAAGAGCATCCGGGACAAGCGCCGCGATTTTCGGGATGTCCGCATAGTTGGGCAGAATCGGTATGGAGATGGCGGCATCCTCTTCCCAAATATTGAACGCCTTGATCAGCTCGATGCCCTGCGCAGGAACGAAGCCCTGATCACCGTACCATTCGCTGACCAGGTTGTTGTCGATCGTATGCACATGGAAAATGGCCCCGCAGCCGGTCTTGCGATAAATTTCGCAGTGGATCAAGGTTTCGGCGCTAGGCTTGAGCCCGGTCGTCTCGCACGGCTTCCCGTTACGGTCAACAAACAGATAATCCTCCGGCGTATGTACGGACTTGTCCTTTCCGCTCGCGGTTATAGCAAAGTAAAACTCCTCGGGCGTAAAGTCGCCGACGCGGACCGAGAGATTTCCGCTTGTTCCGGGAAACCAGTTGCGCGAGGCAAAAAGCTCCTTGACGCCGCGCAGGTCGTCAAGGGCTGCTTGTTTTTGTTCCAGCAGGATATCGGCAAATGCCATATCACAGCACCCCCTGTTTCAGCTTGTCGTTCAGATCGGCATAGATGTCGGTAAAGGTCTCGAACGGCACATGATGCACGCCCAGCTTCCGGCACTGCTCCGTGAGCGTGGAGCGCGAGTACACCAGATCGGCCTGCTTGGCCCCTTCGAAATCGGTGAGGCTGTCTCCGATCAGAATCCGGTAATATTGATCCGCCGGGAATCGGTCCATCACGGTAACCTTGCACATGCCGCAATCGTTCGTGCACGAATCCTTGCATGGATGCGGCCATGTAATCTCGATCGTGTCCCCCTCAAAATTGGAGCCGTTGCAGAATATATGGTCTGCCGGAATGCCGTACGGCTTCAGGATCGGATCGACGAAGAAATCGATACCGCCGCTCGTGACGAAAAACTCGATGCTTTCTTGCTTCAGATACTCAAGAAAAGCGTCGAAGCCTTCGCGGATGCCGGCATGCTCGAGCACGAAGGATGTAATCTCCTCTTTCATGGAGGAAGGGAAGAGGGCGAACATCCGCCCGACCCCTTCCCGGATCGAGATCGTCCGCTCGACCGTATCCTTCATGATTCCCTCATAGCCTTCCGGTTTGAAATGCTTCATAATGGCTACAATATTGTCGTTGTTCGTGATCGTTCCGTCAAAATCGCAAAAAATGACGGGCGTTTTTCCTTGAGCTGTCATGCTTCTCCTCCCCAGATGTCCAGCGCGGCTTTCAGTTCTTCATGCTCCTCCGCATAGTGGGCAAGCGGCACGGATTTCATCGTCGCTTCGATCGCCTGAACGAAGGCTCTTCCGCCGGCTTCAGTGCCCAGCGGATGGCCGTGTATGCCTCCGCCGGCATTCACCACGACATCTGTTCCGAAGTCGCGGATAATGCGCGGTACGAGTCCAGGATGGATGCCTGCCGACGGAACCGGCATGCTCCGCTTGACGCCGAGCTTGACGGTATGCAGCTCGTCCCGAATGCCGAGGTTCTCTTCCCGCGGCATCGTGACCGAGCCGTAAGGCGACGGGAACAGGACCAGGTCGGCGCCGGCGATCCGCATCAGCTGGCCGAGCAGAACCGGCGCGGCGATTCCGTGATGCGGAGACGGGTAGATGGCCCCTGCCAAAGCCGGATGAGCTTCGATCGGCACGTTGATGTCCGGATCGGAGCTGAGCTCGTGCAGGACGTCATATCCGTAGGACAGGACGTTGAACAGCAGCGCGTTGGCGCCGGCGTCGATCGCTCGCAGCGCCTGATCCCGCAGCTTCGAAGTATGTCCTGTCAGATTGGCTGCATACAGCAGCTTTTTGCCCGTCTGCTGCTCGACCTCGCGGGCAGCTTCGATACATAAGCGAACCCGTGTCTCGATCGGGGTCAACTCATTTTCGAACAGGATTTCATCATCCTTAATCAGGTCAACGCCGCCGAGGGCCTGGCGAATGAATTGCTCCCTAAGCTCATCTGCGCTTAGCCCGATCACCGATTTGAAGATGCTCATCAAGAGCGGACGGTCATGAACTCCGAGCAGGTCGCGCACGCCGTCGATCCCAAATTTCGGCCCCGGGAATGCTGACAGGAAATCCGGCGAAAGATCCAGGTTGGTCAGCTTGATGCGGCCGTCCATGGATATCTTGCCGAATACCGTCACAAGCAGGGCTGGAATGTCCCGGCTGAAGTTGATATCCGGATAGGCGATGCTGATATCGGCATAACGGCTGCCGGGCTCCCAGCCTTCATGGACCTGGATGTCCACCACTTCGCCTAGATGCTTCTGCATGGCTTCCTGCTTGGCCGCAGGCAGCTCGGTCCAGCTCCCGACCGTCATGCCAACGGCGATGGAGGTCGCCTTTTTACGAAAATCCGCCTGGTCGTCATAAATTCTGTAGGTTGCGATTGAACGGCTCATAGGGCTTGCTCCTTCAGCATCGCGCCCATTTCTTTGGAGCGCTCTGCGCAGCGGTTGACGGCAGCGATGACCGTCTCAAAGAAATCGCCGCGGTCCAGCGTTTCAAGGGCTGCTTGCGTGGAGCCGTTCGGCGATGTGATTTTTGCCCGTAGGGCTGCCGGCTGCTCGCCGGTTTGCTGCACCATTCGGGCTGCGCCCAGAATCGTCTGGAGCGTCAGGTCGCGGCTTTGTTCAGGCGATAAGCCGCCGCGGATGCCGGCAGCCGTCATCGCTTCCATCATATAGTAGAAGTAAGCTGGACCGCTTCCCGAGATGCCGGTAAGAATGTCCATTTTCTCCTCTTCAATGACGGTCACCTGGCCCACCGCTTCAAATAATGTTAGGACGAGCTGGCGCTGCTCCTCGCTGATTTCCTTGGAGAAGGAGATGCCGGTCGAGCCCAGTCCGATCGAAGCGGACGTATTCGGCATCGTGCGTGCTATTGGCTGATTCGTGCCGAGCAGCGTTTGGGTCGTATGAATCGAGAGGCCGGCAATGACCGAAATGATCAGCTGATCGGCGGACAGGATCGACCCTAGCTCCTTCAATACCTTTGCAGCATCCTTTGGTTTCATGGCCAGCACGATGACTGGGGAGGTTTTGAGAATTTGATGCTTCGCGTCCGCATCGCTGTTAAACTGGACGCCGTAGCGTTGACTGAGCTCCTCGAGACGCTGGACATTGCTGCGGTTCAGCATCGTAATGCGCTCGGGCTGTACGACATGGCGGGTTACAAGGCCCTTCACGATCGCTTCAGCCATCGAGCCCGCCCCGTAAAATGTAATGGCTTTATCGATCAGCGGGCGGTTCTGTGGGGTTTGGCACATAGTAGGTTTCCTCCTTCATGGATGATATGAATGAATGTATTTTTATTCTCGTATTTGGCCACTACCGATAATAACATATTTGGAGGAAGTAAGCGCAGGAAGGCCCATAGGTCCCCGGGCGTGCAGCTTCTGGGTGCTGATACCGATTTCGGCCCCGAAGCCGAATTCGAATCCGTCGGTAAAGCGCGTCGACGCATTATGATACACGGCGGCGGCATCGACTTCCTGAAGGAAGCGCTCGGCATTCTGCCCATTCTCCGTCACAATGCATTCGGAATGCTTGGTGCCGTATTCTGCAATGTGCGCGAGAGCCTGATCGAGATCGTCCACGATTTTAACATTTAAAACATAGTCGTTGTACTCGGTCGCATAATCCTCGGAAGAGGCTTCGCGGGCCCAAGGTGCATAAGACAGCGTGCGCGCGCAGCCGCGAAGCTCTACATTCCGTTCCTTGAAGGCTTCGGCCAAGGAATGAAGATGGGATTTGGCAAACGCCTCATGGACGAGCAGCGTCTCCATCGCATTGCAGACCGAAGGGCGCTGAACCTTGGCATTGAGGCTGATCGCGGCAGCCATGTCGGGCTGAGCCGACTCGTCGATATACGTATGGCAGATGCCGGCACCTGTTTCAATGACGGGCACGGTGGAATTCATAACGACATTCTGAATCAGCGAGCTGCCTCCGCGAGGAATAATGACATCGAGCAGCCCGTTCAGCTTCAGCATCTCGTCAACGGACGAGCGGTTCGCGTCCTCGATGAGCTGCAGGGATGCCGCAGGGAGCGCGGTCCGCTCCATCGCTTCGTGGAGGACCTCCACGATTTTGCGGTTGGACGAGAGAGCGGAGGAGCCCCCGCGGAGCACGACGGCGTTGCCCGTCTTTAGACAGAGTCCCGCCGCGTCCACCGTTACATTCGGGCGGGCTTCATAGATGATGCCGATGACGCCGAGAGGGACGCGTTTCTTTACAATATGCAGGCCGTTCGGACGCTCAATCGTCTCGAGCGTGTCGCCGATCGGGTCCGGAAGCTCCACGATCTGCCGCAGCCCCTCGGCAATGCCGAGGATCCGTTCTTCATTCAGCGCAAGCCGGTCCAGCAGGGAGGAGGACGTTCCGTTCTCCTTGCCGCGCCGGAGGTCTTCGGCATTCGCCTCCATGATATCACTGGCGCGCGCGATCAGCGCGTCGGCCATTTCAAGCAGAGCCTTATTCTTTTCATTCGTGGTCAGCTTGCCGAGCACGGCGGCGGTTTGTTTGGCAAGCTGTGCTTTTTCCCTTACTTCACTCACGGTTCATTCCTCCTTATAATCAAGCGATCGTTATGATCCAATCATCGTTATTTCAGGGTAATCCATTCGTCCCGGTGAATCACCTCAAGCCGGTGCACGTCGCCGATCAGCTCGAACACGCGGCTGCTCGGCAAGCCGATGACGGCCTGCAGCTGCTCCTCGTCATAATTGACGATGCCCCTTCCGAGCCGTTCCCGGTTCATGTTCAGCACTTCGACGACATCTCCGGCATGGAAGCTGCCTTCCAGCCGCTTGATGCCGACCGGCAGCAGGCTGTGCCCGCCGTGAAGGAGCGCTTCCTCCGCGCCCTCATCGACGATGATCCGTCCCAAGGGAGATGACATAAAGCCTAGCCACTGTTTTTTCATCGGCAGAGAGGAGAGTTGTGTTGCGAAATACGTGCCCTTCCCCTGATGCTCGTAGGCCAGCAGCAGATCTCCCGCCGCGTCCGCTCTTCCGATGAAGACCGGAACGCCGCCGCGCGTTGCGATTTTGGCTGCGTCGATCTTGGAACGCATCCCGCCGGTACCGACGCTGGTGCCTGCGCCTCCGGCCATGCCGTATATCTCTTCGGTAATTTCCTCGATCTCCTCATACCGGGTGGCATCGGGAGATTTGCGCGGATCCGCCGTATACAACCCGTCGGTATCCGTCAGGATGATGAGCTGCTGCGCTCGAACGAGGTTAGCCACGAGGGCGGAAAGCGTATCATTGTCTCCGAATTTCAGCTCATCAATCGAGACGGTGTCATTCTCGTTAATGATCGGTATGATGCCCTGCTTCAGCAGCTCCGAAATGGTCATATTCGCATTGTTCATGCGCTTCCGGTTCGCAAAATCAGTCCGGGTCAGCAAAATCTGCGCCGCCTTCAGCCGGTGCTCCGCTAGGGCATTCTGGTATGCCCTCATCAGCAGCGCCTGGCCGAGCGCAGCCGCGGCCTGCTTCTCATGAAGCAGCTTCGGCCTGCTCTCATAGCCGATCTCCCGGAAGCCTGCGGCAACCGCGCCGGAGGTCACGAGGAGAACCTCATGGCCGGCACCGCGCAGGGCTGCCAGCTCGGCAGCGAAGAAGGCGACGGAATCCAGATTCAAGCCGCCTTCCTCGGTTGTGAGGGAGCTGCTTCCGATCTTGACGACGATGCGTGAGCTCATCGCAATCACTTCCTTGTACGTATTTTTAGTCTCTAGCATTGATGGATGCATGATCATAGAAATAAAAAAACTTCCGTCCTTGAAAAAGGACGAAAGCTAGTCTTCCGCGGTACCACCTTTATTGATGAGCTATTTCATGCCCATCCGGCTTTGGCCTTGTAACAGAAGGCGCTGTCCTGCTTGAAGCAGGCCGCTCGGGGGTAGGTTTCGGAAAGGGGCCGCGCCGAGCCCTCTCAGCCAGTGGAGCTCGTTCTCTGGTTTGCGCGCCGTATGCTTTCGTACTGGTCCCGTCATCGCGTTTGACGATTCAATGTTCATGTATTGCAAGAATATCATATTGATGCCGTTTTTTCAAAGCAAAAACGAAGCTTCTAGAAGAGGCCCAGCTTGCCGATTCGATATGCCGCTTCCTGCATCCGCTCCTCACTGCTCAGCAGACCGACGCGGACATACCCTTCGCCGTGATCGCCGAAACCGACTCCCGGGGCAACGGCAACCTTGGCTTCCTCAAGGAGCAGGTTTGCAAACGCAACGGACGTATAGCCCTTGGGAACAGGCAGCCAGCTAAAGAACGAGCCTGCCGGCTTCGGCGCATCCCAGCCGATCTCCGACAACGCTGCGAAGAATGCGTCCCGCCGGCTTTGATAACGGCTTACCAGCGTTTGGACGCAATCCTGGGGGGCAGTCAGGGCAGTAGCCGCTGCTGCCTGAATTCCTCCGAACAAGCTGACGTAAATATGGTCCTGAAGCAGGTTGATCAACGAGATGATCTTCGCGTTCCCGAGAGCGAAGCCAACCCGCCAGCCGGCCATATTATACGTTTTGGACAGCGTATAGAACTCCACGCCGACGTCCTTGGCTCCCTCAGCCTGCAGAAAGCTGACAGGCTGCTTGCCGTCGAAGCCGATCGCGCCGTAAGCGAAATCGCTGGCCACAACGATTCCGTGCTTTGCGGCAAAGTCCACGGTCTCCTCGTAAAAGGACAGGGGAGCTACCGCCGAGGTCGGGTTGTTCGGATAGTTCAGGAACATCAGCTTAGCCCGCTCCCGGTCGGACGGGGCGATGCGGCTATAATCGGGAAGAAAGCCGTTGTCCGCCGTAAGCGGCATAAACTTCATTTCAGCGCGGGCAAGAGCAACGCCGGACCAGTAATCCGGATAACCCGGATCGGGCACGAGACAGACGTCCCCGGGATTAAGGAGCACTTGCGGGAGCTGGACGAGCCCGGTCTTTCCGCCGAACAGAATGGCGACCTCGGTTTCCGGATCCAGATCCACGTTATAATCCTCCTTATAACGATGGGCAATCGCTTCCTTAAGAAACGAATAGCCGGTAAACGGCGAGTATTTATGATATTGAGGATTGTCGGCTGCCTCCTTCAGGCTTGCCACGATATGAGGAGGCGTCGGCTGATCGGGATTCCCCTGGCCGAGATTAATGACGTCGTGACCCTGGGCCACCTGCCTGTTGACATTCGAGACCAGCGTCGCGAAAAACTGGGTCGGCAGCGTCGGCATTATCTCGGCCGGCTCGATATGGAATGGTTGATTAGGTTTGCTCATGGCGGATTCATCACTCCGGTTATTGAATTGCGCTTGATTCCCCTTCATTATGCATGGTTGTATCAGCGGTCTTAAAACAATTAGCATTAATTTATCACGATTTATCCGGGGTGTATAGAGGGAAATGGCGTACAGGGTTGCGGCGGCAGGCCCTTCGGGGCTATGATGATGTCAAGAACAGCCGAGGGTTCGTTTGGACAAGGACCGCTTGCGCTAAACCATGAGTATTTGACCTG
This sequence comes from Paenibacillus sp. FSL M8-0142, assembly GCF_038597315.1. Lineage (NCBI taxonomy): Bacteria > Bacillati > Bacillota > Bacilli > Caryophanales > Paenibacillaceae > Paenibacillus > Paenibacillus sp. FSL M8-0142. The sequence continues at coordinate 4,083,692 of NZ_CP152008.1, read as the reverse complement.
ATTCCTAATTCAAAAGAATATAGGCATGACAAGGGGGAACCGAAAGTGACTGGAGGAGCTAAGCCTCAATTGAATATCGCGCTCATTCAAGCTTATATCGAGATAGGCGAACCGGGCGCCAATACGAACCATTTGGCGGCGATGATGGAGAAGGCCGTATCCGCAGAAGAAAGGCCGGACGTGATCGTGCTGCCGGAAATGTGGAATACCGGGTATGCGCTGGACCGGATTGGAGAGCTTGCCGACCCGAACGGGGAGGAGACGAAGCGGCGGCTGAGCGACTTCGCCAAGCGGCATGGCGTTCATATCGTAGGCGGATCGGTAGCGGAGAAGATCGGCGATCGGATATACAACACGATGTACGTATTTGGAAGGGATGGCGAGATTACCGCAAGGTATTCGAAAATGCATCTGTTCCGTTTGATGGATGAAGAGAAGTTTCTTCATGCCGGAGAGGAAGCGGTCACCTTTGATCTGGAGGGCTTGAAAGCCGGGGCATCGATCTGCTATGACGTCCGATTTCCTGAGCTGTCCCGTACGCTGGCGCTGGCAGGCGCGAACGTGTTGTTCGTTCCGGCCGAGTGGCCGCATCCGAGACTCCATCACTGGAGGACGCTCCTGACGGCCCGGGCTATCGAGAATCAAATGTATGTCGTTGCCTGCAATCGGGTCGGCCGCAGCGGAGAGACGGAGTTTTTCGGGCATTCCTTGCTGATCGATCCTTGGGGTGAAGTGATTGCCGAAGGCGGTGAAGAGGAATCCATCGTCACCGGCACGCTGGATTGCACCCTACCAGGTGAAGTGAAGGGGCGGATTCCGGTGTTCGAGGACCGGAGGCCTCACTTGTATTTTAAGTAAGGTTTTTGCAAAAATCCAAAGCAAAAGAAAGCAAGGATGCGCACCTGAAATTTCAGTTTCATATGCGGTCAGGCGGGTATACTATGGGTAATCCGACTGAGAGGAGGTTTTCGAACGCATGGCAGAGAACAACCAATTCGACAGCCGCGGCATTGAGCAGGAAGATCAGAAGGCGCAGTTTCGCAGCTTCGTCGAGCAAGTAACGGGCGGCGGAAGCAACAGCAGGAACGAGTCCTTACAAGATCAATCGCGCACGGCGGATGAGCAAAATCGGATGATCGACCAGCACAATCTGCGAAAATAGCTCGCCGATCAAAATTCACGGCAGCTGACGCTCTTTCGCAGGTTAGGATGGCAGGCACGGTACTAGGACAGAGAAAAATAAAAAAAGCAGGCCCTTGTTATAGGTCATTGACCTTGGCAAGGGCCCTTTGCTGCGGGTTTATACGAATAGAAGGAACCCGTTTCCGATTTCGGATGAATCAGGACGGACTCCCGATTACTCACGTACGCTTTCCACCACGAGTTTATCCATGACCTGCTTGAAGGTATCGATGAAGGCGTCCGCCGCCTTCGACAAATACCGTCCATTGCGGAAGGCAACGACGAGCGTCCGGCTGGGGACCGGCTCGGCAAGCGGCAGATAGACGGGGATAAACTCGCTTCGCTTCGCTCTGGCAATGAATCGCGGGACTAGCGTAACCCCCATGCCCGTCGCGACCAGGGACTGCAAGGTTTCGATGTTATTGCTCTCGAACACCACCTTCGGCTCGAAGCCTGCTTCGCGGCAAATATCGAATGTAAGCTTCCGAAAGCCCTGACCCTTCTTCAGCACCACGAATTCCTCGTCCCGGATTTCATCAAGGGAAATCGGCCGGACCGGGTCATGCGCCGCCCGCCGTGCCAGCTTATGCTGCGGCGGAACCGCGAGATCGATCATCTCTTCGCCGATCGGAATCCAGGATAGCGAAGGCTCGGTGAGCGGGAGCGCCAACAGGCTCAGATCAGCCTTGCCGCTCGCCGTCAGCTTCTCCAGGTTCATGGAGGAGTCCTCCAGGAGCGTGATTTCAATATCCGGATACCCTTTCTTGAACGCCGGCAGCACCCTTGGCAGCAGATGGGACCCCGTGATCGGCATGCTGCCGACGACGACCTTGCCTTTGCGAAGCTGGGAAATGTCGGACATCTCCTGCTTCAGCTGCTCGACCGCGTCCATGATCTTCTGGGCATGCTCCACAAAGCTTGCGCCTGCGTGCGTCAGCTCGACCGAGCTGGTGTTGCGCTGAAACAGCAGAACGCCAAGCTCCTTCTCCAGCTTGGACAGCTGCTGGCTCAGCGAGGGCTGGGCGATGTGGAGCTTCTCCGCGGCCCGGGAAAAGTTCTTGTCCGCTGCGATTTGCAGCGTATATTGCAGTTGTCTAAGTTCCATGAAGATCATCACCCCGTTATAGCTGTATCCTATTACATCTATAGTTATTATATCTTGGAACAATGAAGATGGAAATGATATATTACTATCAACGTAAGGATGATGCGCTGCAAAGCTTGTACCACAAGGCGATCAAGGGCGGTCATCCTGTCAATGGACGATAGAACAATGGGGTGATATTGATGGGTAAGAAGACAATGTTCGAGAAGATTTGGGATAATCACGTTATTCATCAGGAAGAGGGTAAACCGGGCATTTTGTACATCGACCTGCATCTCGTTCACGAGGTGACTTCGCCGCAGGCGTTCGAGGGACTGCGTCTCAGCGGCCGCAAAGTGCGCCGTCCGGAGCTGACATTCGCTACGATGGACCACAACGTGCCGACTAAGGACCGCTATAACATTACGGATCCGATCTCCAAGCAGCAGATCGATACGTTGACCAAGAACTGCCAGGACTTCGGCGTAACGCTGTTTGATCTGGACACCATCGATCAGGGCGTCGTTCACGTCATGGGACCGGAGCTGGGACTGACGCATCCGGGGAAAACGATCGTGTGCGGCGACAGCCACACCTCCACGCACGGGGCATTCGGAGCGCTAGCTTTCGGGATCGGCACAAGCGAGGTTGAGCATGTGCTTGCAACGCAGTGCCTTCAGCAGGCGAAAGCCAAGACGATGGAAGTGCGCTTTGTAGGCAAACGCAATCCAGGCGTAACGGCTAAGGATATGATTCTTGGCGTCATCGCAAAATACGGAACGGATTTTGCGACCGGATACGTCATTGAATACACGGGCGAGGCGATCCGGGAGCTGTCGATGGAAGAGCGGATGACGGTCTGCAACATGTCGATCGAAGGCGGAGCGAGAGCAGGGATGATCGCACCGGATGAGACGACCTTCGAATATTTGCGCGGACGTCAATACGTGCCGCAAGGCGAAGCCTTTGATGAGGCTGTAGCAGCTTGGAAAGAGCTCGTAACCGACGAGGGTGCCGAGTTCGACAAGGTTGTGGAATTCGACGTTGAATCGCTGATTCCGCAAGTAACCTGGGGAACAAGCCCGGGCATGGGAACCGACATTACGTCAACCGTTCCGAATCCGGCCGATTTCAAGACGGAAAACGAACGGAAAGCTGCTGAAAAGGCGCTTGAATACATGGCGCTCGTTCCTGGTACGCCGATGTCGGAAATTCCGATCGATTACGTGTTCATCGGCTCCTGCACCAACGGACGCATCGAAGACCTGCGTGCAGCGGCGGCGGTTGCCAAAGGCCACAAAGTGGCGGATAACGTGACGGCAATCGTCGTTCCGGGCTCGGGACGCGTCAAGCTCCAAGCCGAGAAGGAAGGGCTTGACAAAATTTTCATCGAAGCCGGTTTTGAATGGCGTGAAGCGGGCTGCAGCATGTGTCTTGCGATGAACCCGGACGTGCTTCAGCCAGGACAGCGCTGCGCTTCGACGTCGAACCGGAATTTCGAAGGACGTCAAGGCCGCGGCGGCAGAACGCATCTCGTATCTCCTGCCATGGCGGCAGCGGCGGCCGTGAAAGGCCATTTCGTTGATGTTCGCGACTGGAATTTTGTTGCTGAAGAAGTTGTAAGCTAAGAGGACGGAGGAGAAACGTATGCAAGCATTTACGAAATTAACCGGTATCGTGGCGCCTGTCGACCGCGTGAATGTCGATACCGACGCAATTATACCTAAGCAATTTCTGAAACGGATCGAGCGCACAGGGTTTGGGCAGTTCCTGTTCTATGAATGGCGCTTTGACGAGCAGGGGGAGGAAATTGAAAGTTTCCCGCTTAACCAGCCGCGTTATCAAGGCGCTTCGATCCTGATTTCGCGGGCAAACTTCGGCTGCGGTTCCTCCCGGGAGCATGCGCCTTGGGCAATCCTGGATTACGGCTTCCGCGTTGTCATTGCACCGTCGTTTGCCGATATTTTCTATAACAACTGCTTCAAGAACGGCATTCTGCCGATCAAGCTTTCCGAGGAGCAGGTGGAAGAGCTGTTCCAGCGCACCGATGCCAATGCCGGTTATCAGCTGAACGTCGATCTTGAGAGCAAGACGATTACCGATAATCAAGGATTTCATATCGACTTCGACCTTGATGAGCACCGCCGCCAGTTTCTGCTTCAGGGCTTGGACGATATCGGCTTGACGCTCCAGCACGAGAGCGAGATCGACGCTTACGAGAAGAAGCACGCATCCCGTCTGTTTGCCTAATTGCGAAGGTTTGCTCGTCAAAAGATTACAAGATTATTAAACTTCCATTTCTTATGTAGGAAATGGAAGTTTTTTTTGGTATGATGGAAGTAATATGCAGCAATTGTTCACAGAAGAGCGTGAATGTCGGTATTTGTCCGGTACATTTTTTCTCCGAAAATGCCGATTTACATAAATGATAGATTGTAAGTGGCGGTTTGTCGGTATGTCGGTTCTATATGTAGAAAATTCAATCATGGGATGATCGAGGTGGATTCATGAAGAAGTTAGGTTTTTTGTTGGCGCTGATTCTATGTTTGCTGGTGTTTCCTAAGTCCGTGGACGCGGCTTCTTCCGGCGCAGCCATTTATCTGGACGGACAGCAGCTGAATTTGTCGTCCGGCGTCAAAGTCGACAACATCAAGGGAAATGTGATGATACCGATCCGGGTCGTATCGGAGAACCTCGGATTTGACGTGCGCTGGGACAAGTCCTCGCGGTCGGTGACGGTGTCGAGTAGCGACAAGAGCGTGCGCATGGTTGTCGGCAACGCTCAAGCGGAGCTGGACGGCGAACTGGTCGATTTAAATCTTCCTCCGGTATTAAGCGGGGACACGACGCTGGTCCCGCTGCGCTTCGTCAGCCAACAAATGGGCCTGGACGTCAAGTGGGACAACGCAGCAAAAGCGGTCTACCTGACATCGCCCGTTCCTTCGTCTCCGGATGCAGGTACCTCGCCGGGGAGCGGAGGAGGTTCGGGGACGGACTCGTCTGCTCCTGGGAATAACGCCGATTTATCGACCTTGACTGGGATTTCTTTCAGCGACAATCGTTTGATGATCTCCACAGAGGGAACGGTTGCTCCGAGTGTATTTCCGATGAAGGGGCCGGACCGCATCGTGGTGGATTTGCCGAATACGGCATTTTCCGAAGCCTTTCTGGCCGATCACGTAATGAATCCCAGCAGCGGCGGCGAGATGGCCGTAACGGATTATCCCGACGTAGCCAAGATCCGGTTTGCGCTTTTCAGCCATAGCCCGTCAACAGTACGGGTTGTCATTGATTTGAACGGACCCGCGAGCTACGGGGTGACTCATGAATCGGGGCTGACGATCGTGGATCTGAATGCAGAGGGAGATATGGTGATACCGCCTGTTCCTCCGGTATCCGGAAGCGGCAAGAAGATTGTGGTCATCGACGCCGGACATGGCGGCAGTCAGCCGGGGGCGACCAGCGTGACGGGCAAATCGGAGAAGGTCATGAACCTTGACCTGGCACTCAAGGTTGAGGCCCTGCTTAAGAATGAGAAGAACATTGAAGTCGTGATGACGCGCAGCAATGATTCCACGCTAGGACTCAAGGATCGGGTGAAGATCGCCAACGATTTGAAAGCGGACATTTTCGTCTCGATCCACGGCAACAGCAGCACGTCCAGCAGTCCGAACGGCACGGAAACATATTATACGAGAGATGCGAGCAAACAGCTCGCCAATGTGATCCACAAGCATTTGGCCAAAGCGACTGGGCTGTTCGACAGGGGCGTTAAATACAGCAGCCTGCATGTAACCCGGGAAACGAAGATGCCGGCGGTCCTCCTCGAAATCGGCTTCCTGAGCAATAAGGGTGATGAAGCCCAGTTGTTTAACGAAGATTTTCAGAATCGTGTTGCACAAGGTATTGTTGAGGGTATAAAAGAATATCTTAAGTGAGGTTTTTACTTGAGGCTCATCGAACCGCAGCTACTTACATAGGACGGATAAAAAAATGATGAGACCTGAATACTTCCTTCACGTACAATTACCTGTACAAGATTTTATGAACCTAGAGGGGGACACAACGATGAACAAGAAATATTGGATGACAGGAATGCTGGCGCTGCTGCTTGTTTTTAGCGCAGGCTGCGGCCAGAAGCCGGCTGCAGCCCCCGCCGATACTCCGGAACAGACCGTGGATGCGGATCAGGCGGATCCAGGCGATCAGGCGGCTGGCCAAGATAACGAGGATGAGGCAGTAGAACCGGTTAACGCTGGAGTACCGGAGGGAACAGGCCAGACTGCGTCCGGCGGGGAAAGCACAACACCACCGGCCAGCGGAAAGGATACGCCTCCGACTGAACCTGAGAAGGTAGATGCTGCCGTCAACCCTGAGAATAAGTCGAGCATCAAGCTCTACTATACCGACCCGGAGGTAATGGAGCTTAAAGAGGCAAGCCGTGAGATCACCTACTCGGGTGACGAGGATAAGTATAAAAAAGCATTCGAGGCTCTCCAAACGAGCTCTGACGCATCCCTTAACCCGTTATGGTCGGATAAAATTACGTTGAAATCGTTAAAGTTCGATCAAGGTGCATTGACGCTCGACATCAGCAAGCCGGCTGAGGCGAATCTGGGCGCGGGAGGTGAAATGTTCGCCATTGACGCCTTGCAGAAGACCTTTTTCCAATTTGAAGAGGTCAAATCGATCGAACTGCTGGTCGACGGACAGCAGATCGAAAGCTTGATGGGGCATGTGGAGATTGAACATCCTATGACTCGAAAATAATACTGTTGAACTACTTGGTTTCTCATATATGAAAGCCGAAACTCCTATTTCAGTGATGAAGTAGGAGTTTTTTTTGGTAATATGGGAACAATTTCGCAACTTTCAGCCAGGGTCAGCGTCTAAAGTTTGTCAGGTAATGTCGGACAGGCCGATTGCAGAAACGCCAATCTATGGCAAAATAATAGGATGGTAGGGGTGAAGGATGAAGAAGTTCGGTTTTTTATTGTTTCTGGTTGTCATGATGATTGCGTTTCCTAAGATGGCGGATGCAAGTTCGTACAGCGCAAAAATTTACCTGGACGGTCAACAAATCAATGTGTCATCGGGTGCCAAGGTGGAAAACATCAATGGGACGGTCATGGTGCCGATTCGAATCGTATCCGAGAATCTTGGCTTTCAGGTTGATTGGAGTAAGGCAACCAAAACGGTAACTGTCCAAGACGGATCCCAGAAAGTAACGATGACTATCGGAAGCCAGTATGCCGACATCAACGGGCAGCGGGTCCAAATGACCAAAGCGCCGGTTCTTCGAGGCGGGACGACGATCGTTCCGATTCGATTTGTCAGTGAACAGATGGGGATGCAGGTTCGATGGGACAACGGGACAAAATCGGTGCATTTGACTTCCGGCAATGCAGGAAGCAACCCGGATGGAGCCGATGGGGCCCACACGGCCACGGTAGACGGCATAAGCTTCAGCGACAATAAACTGATGGTTGCTGTCACAGGCAATGCCAAACCGAGCATTTCGAAGCTGGGCAATCCGGACCGTATCGTCATCGATATGGTCAATACGGAGTTTTCTGACAGCTTCGGCACCATGAACGATTATGACGAAGTGAACAAATTCGGACAGATGGCGGTGTCCGGGTACTCCGACGTGAAGTCGGTTCGTTATTCGCTCTATAACAGCAGCCCTCTCACGGTTAGGATCGTGCTTGATCTGAACCAACCGGCAAACTATACGGTTTCCGGGCTTGAGAACGGCTCCGGGATCTTGACCGTGGCACTGACTGCTGCTACAGATCCATCACCGGGTACAAGCGGCAAAAAGATCGTCGTGATTGATGCCGGTCATGGGGATCATGATCCGGGGGCAATCGGCGTCACGAAGAAGAGGGAGAAGGATTTCAACCTTGCCATGGCGCTGAAGGTCGAGAAGCTGCTTGCGAATGAACCGAATATTGATGTTGTGTTGACCCGAAGCACGGATAAATTTCTCGAGCTGAAGGATCGCGCAAAATTGGCGAACGATCTGAAAGCGGACGTTTTCATATCGATACATGCGAACAGCGGCCCTTCCGCCGCAACGGGCACGGAAACGTATTATTACGACCAATCCGACAAAGCGCTGGCAGCCGCCTTGCACAAAGAAATCGTCAAGGCCATGGGCTTGAAGGACCGCGGAGTAAGATACGGCAATTTCCATGTCATTCGCGAGACGAAGATGCCGGGAGCGCTGCTGGAAGTCGGCTTCATGAGCAACAAGACCGATGAGAGCAAGCTGTTTGATCCCGCAACCCAGGATCGTGTGGCAGCGGCCATTGTTCGCGGTATTAAAAATTATTTGAATGTGAATTGATGAGACGAGTCCAGTGTAATTTGCAGGAGGTGGCGATTTTGAACAAAAAAATATGGTCGGCCGGATTTCTGGCAGCCGTCATGCTGATCGGCGCCGGCTGCGGACAGAAGCCCGGAGCTGCGCCGGACGACACGCCGGAGCAGGTAACTCCTGCACCCGAAGATCAGACAGGCCATGGAAGCGGCGGCGTGACGAACGGCTCGGGCGGGACGTCAGGAGCCGGAAACGAAGCGACTGCGCCCGAAATGAAGACGGAGAGCATCAAAGCGTATTATACCGACCCCGAGATGATGGAGCTGGTCGAAGGTAGAGCTGAGATTTCCTATAAGGATGAGCTTGGGAAATACGAGGCCGCATTCAAGACGCTCCAGCAGAGCAGCGATGCGGACAAGCTTCCGCTGTGGGAGAAAATCCAGCTTCATTCGGTACAATTCGAAAGCGGCAAGCTGACGATTGATGTAGCCGTTCCGGACGAAGCCAATCTGGGGGCCGGCGGAGAGTCGTTTGCTGTCGATGCGCTCAAGAAGACATTTTTCCAGTTCGACGAGGTGGAATCGATCCAGCTTCTCGTCGACGGACAGCAGACGGAGTCCTTGATGGGGCACGTCGATATGGAAAATCCGATGACTCGGTAATGATGGTTGAAGGAGATCACGATCTGCTGTCGAATAGTAGTATATGATGAAGCAGTAGTTAGGAGAGGGGAAAGAGAATGGTACTTAGACACAGCAAACATATTCATTCCAAAAAAGTGGTCTCCGCCGTCATGGCCGGACTTATAGCATTGGGGGGCGGCGCTTCCGCCGTATCAGCAAATGAAACGTCGGGAGGCACGGCAGCAAGCACAACGCAATCAAGCCTAAGAGCATTCAGTGATGTCGCTGCAGGCTATTGGGGAGAAAAGTACATTTATCAGTTGGCGGCACAAGGGATCGTTACGGGGAGTAGCGGAAAGTTCAGACCGAATGATCCGGTTACACAGCAGGAAGCTGTGACGATGGCGATCCGCTTTTTAAGCATGCAGGATCAGCTAGGCAGCGGCGCTGCGACATTACCGACAAATATTAAAGTTAACGATTATTTCACGCAGTACGTTCAACTGGCTTTTCAGCAAAGCCTGCTCGACAAGCAAAAGGAGTCCGGTTATTCGGACGAAAAGGTCATCTGGGGTGCGCAGAAAGCATCGCGGGAATGGGTTACCGAAATGCTGGTGCGTTCCATCGGACGTACCGCGGAGGCAAATGCCGCCAAGAATAATGCGACAGGCTTTGCAGATAATGCCAAAATTTCTCCGGATCGCCTTGGCTATGTGAACGTAGCGGTAGAGTTAGGGCTGGCCCAGGGCGTCAACGGCAATAAGTTCGATCCGCAAGGAGCTGTGACGAGAGCCCAGCTGGCAACGTTCTTCAGCCGTGCGCAAGCGTATATCGATACGAAATATGTCAACCAATACGAAGGCTATATCGCTTCCTTGGATAATGGCAAGCTCGAATTGTACGTTGACGGCAAGCTGCACTCGTTCAAGCTGGATGCATCGACCGCGTACTTTACTTCGGATTCCGCGAAGAGACAGCAATTCTCCGATCTGAAACCTTATACGAAGGTTGTGGTCGTAGCGAATAACGGAACTGCGGCTTATGTGGAAACCAAGGATCCTGCACAGCAAGTGGAGCGTTTCGAGCGTACATATGCACGACTGTCGCCAAATCATGTCATTTGGTTCGATACAGGCAGCACCTTTGAGGAGCTGAGCTATGATGCCAATACGCTGTTCCTCGATCAAAACGGGAATAAAATTGATCCGAAGACCCTTGCAGCAGGCAGCCTGCTTACCATTGAACGCGAAACCTTCAGCCCGCAAAAACGAATCGTATCGATTCGCGTTAAGAGCGGGCTGGTGAATAAGTCGTCTGAGGGCGTCATCACGAGCATCGACACCGTAAATAAGACGATCACTCTGAAGGACAGCACAGGATACGAGGATACGTTTGCCTGGGACGAGAAGACCGTGATCCGTTACCAGAATCAAATTCTGACTCCGGCTGAGCTGAAGGCGGGCTACACGGTGAAATTCTTGGTGGAGAACAGCGTTCTTCAGTCCGTGGAAGTTGCGCAAAGCGTAGAACGTACCGTTCAAGGCATGCTGTATGCGGTTGAAGAGAACGGCAAGACGATCACCTACAAGCGGAATGGCAGCACGCAGCTCGAAACGAAGTTTTTGGCTGACAAGCCTGAGATTATCGTCAGCGGCGTAGCGAAGCCGGTTCTCTCGGATCTGCTGGCAGATGCCGTTTCCGGAGACAAGGTTTTGCTGACGATCAATGGGGAAGAGCAAGTGACCAAGATTGAGGTAACCGGCCGGCAGATGGAACAGCTCGATGCCGCTACCATCGTGAACTATGATCCAAAGACGCGTTGGTTGACCGTTCGTGATGCGAATAACCAGCCGCGGGTCATCATTTTGGATGAGAAGACGAAGCTCGAAGCAAGCACGGGAACGACGCTCGATAAAGTGGAGCCGCTCTTGGGCGCAGGACGCAAAGTGAGCGTGTCGGTTATCGGGACCCGGGCACTGTCGCTGGAAGTTGTATACAAGGTCGAAGGCAAGGTCAGCAGCATCAATACGTCCAAGAAAATCATCTCGATTGTGGACGCGAACGGTAAAGTGGAAGAAATTCCGTATAACACCACGCTGATCGTTGAAATTTTCGGCAAATCTTCCGCATCGCTGGCGGATGTCCGAGTAGGTGACGAAGTGTCAGCTCAATTGTCGACTAACCAGGATTATCTGCAGACGTTAAAAGTGAAGACGGCAGCCCAGTTCGAGGTTGTCTTTACGGAGCCTTCGAAGAACCGGATTCGTGTAAAAGCAAACGGAACGACCAGCGATATTTATACCGATAAAGCAACGCTGACGGGCGAGAGCGGACAAGCTATCCTGCTTGCCGACCTCCGTCCGGGCACGCTGGTCAACATATCCCTTCAAGGTAACACGGCCGTGGCCATATCTGAAGTGAAGCTGACGCTTGGCGAGATCACGAATGTGGACGCATCCGGTAATGTGGTGACCGTGAAGGATTATGCCGGCAACAGTCAAGCCATTGGGGTAAGCGCAGGAGTGAAGGTCGTCCGCAACGGCTCGACGGCTACGAACTTGAGCACGCTTGCCGCTTCAGATCGCGTTGAAATCCGTAAGGATATTCAAGGCGTGACGATTATTAATGTGATGGAAAAGCTGGAGCGCTCCTTCTGGCAGTCCAGCAATTCCGAAATCCAGGTGAAGCGCAAATCGATCAACGATAACTATCGCTTCGCCCTGTCGGATAAAGTATTTGTTCATCAAGGTGACACGACTTTATCCGTGCAATCCCTGAAGGAAAATGATAATATTGTACTGTACCTGAACAACGGTGTCGTTGTGGAGATTGTAAAACAGTAGGATTTATCATCCGGGGATTACTTGAGACACACCGTCTTGATGCGGGGGCTTCTTCGCATCAAGATTTTTTTTTGCGGGAGGGAATTCATATTATGAATGCGGCAACGGTACGTCATATTCTGGATACAATGGCAACGATGTTTCCGGATGCACACTGCGAACTGAATCACAGCAATGCGTTTGAGCTGACCATCGCTGTGCTGCTGTCCGCCCAGTGTACGGATGAAACCGTGAATAAAGTGACCAAGGATCTGTTTCAGAAATACAAAACTCCGCTGGATTACGTATCGGTGCCGCTCGAGGAGCTGGAGCAGGATATCCGGCGGATCGGCTTATACCGTAATAAGGCGAAGCATATTCAGAACCTGTGCGCGATCCTGATCGAGCAGTACGGCGGCGAGGTGCCGGAAGCTCATGACGAGCTGGTCAAGCTGCCGGGCGTTGGACGGAAGACGGCGAATGTCGTCGTATCGAATGCTTTCGGCGTTCCGGCCATCGCTGTGGATACGCATGTCGAGCGAGTGTCCAAGCGTCTTGGTCTGGCTGCGTGGAAGGACTCGGTGCTGGAGGTGGAGAAGAAGCTGATGAAGCGGGTGCCTCGTGAGGAATGGACGATAACGCATCATCGGATTATTTTCTTCGGCAGGTACCACTGTAAAGCACAAAATCCGCAGTGCCAGATTTGCCCGCTCCTTGATGTCTGCCGTGAAGGAAAGAAGCGTATGAAAACATCGGCAGTCAGGAAGAATAAGGAACAGCCGAGAGTAAGCAAGACATAGACAAGATAAGAGGATGGGATAACACATGAAATGCATCTCCGTTTATACCGACAACTTTGAATTGTTCTCCGATATTTTCGAGCATGTGGTGGAGAGCCAAAACCAACTGAACGAGAATGAAGAGCAAGAGGTGGAAGGCGTGACCTTCAGCCATTCCGGGGACGCGCCGGAACACTATTTGGAAAGAATGTCGCAAAAGCCCGAAGTCGTGGTTATGCGCGACAAATCCCGCGGTTTAACGATTCTGCAGCACGGCAGCGTGTTTGAAATTTTGATTCCGGCGGAAGACGGAACCGTAGTATCGTAAAGCTCGTTTGACTGCGCTTCGCAATTTGGTTCATTTAAGCTGAGCACAGCGGCACGGATTTTCATAAGCGATACTTCTTCAGGACCTCAGGAAGGCGCCTGAGAGAACTTCGGGTAGCGAAAGGCGGCAGGGCATTGCTGCTAACCGTTCCCGATGTTTACGAGTGAGGTATCCAATCGATCCGATGTTTGACAAGAGGCTGTCCCGTAAGGTCTATGACCCGGGGTAGCCTTTTCGTATGTTGAGGAAGCAACGGGGGAAATGCTTGCGGGGGATATGACGTATCGTTCACCCGATGACGTAATCTCGAAGAAGCAAACGGGCACGGGGAACGAGAGGAGCATGTCGGTTAATTAGAGTCCTCTCCGGATGCGTTGTTTTCTTTCATTAATATAAGAATATAATAAGATGATCTCTGGACCGAAGGAATCGTAAACAACGGACATGTGGATAGAAAGCCGGATACATACACATCGAACAGGAGATCGGAAGACGATGAGTTAGAACCATACGAATGATTATAACGAACGGTAAGCGAGCACTGTATCTGAAGAAGGGAATAGCTTTTCCGTCGCATTCCGAACAGAAGGCAGCGACCGGAAGCATAGACTTTCGTTCGCTTTTGCAGGCGGATATCCCCACCTCCGTAACAACAGGAATCGGAAGAACCATTCATGCATCTCCTTAACATAGGGGAGTGAAATCAACCACCGCATGTAGTGCATTGTACTTTAAAGTCACAAGCAAGTAGTTCACCCACCATCCACGGGGGATCAGGCTGCATAATTTTTGATAACGAGGCATGTCCGCTTCACGAAGCATGAAAGGATGGATTCGGGGAGGAGCTTAACGTGTTCTTCGCTCATGAAATGTCGCAAAATCGCAGCGGGATCGAAATGCGATGATTCCTTTAATGCCCAAGCGATGATACAATAAAAAGATGTGAATAGAATGTGTCAGAAATATAAGATTCATGGATTGGAGCGAGAAAGGACATTGAAGATAGCCGAACGTGAACTGGGAGCCCATGAGCTTAGCAAGACGATGACAACGGTTAAGGACCGCTTTTTGGATTGGAATGACGAATCATCAGCGGCTCTAGCCGAGGATTTGATACGCAAGGGAGCGAGCGGGGAGCTGACGCTGGCGTTTTGCGGCCACTTCTCGGCCGGCAAGTCCAGCATGATCAATGCGCTCTGCGGCAAACCAGTGCTGCCATCCGGTCCGGTGCCGACCAGCGCCAATATCGTCACGATCCGCAGCGGCACACCGAAAGCCCTCATTCATCGCGCAGCCGATGATCATGGCGAGCCGATGACGGTGACGATCGAGGAGCTGGCTGATTATTGCAAAGAGGGCAGAGCCTATTCAGCCATTGAGGTATGGGAGGACATTCCGCTGCTCGGGGAATCCGGCGTTCTGATGGATACGCCGGGGGTAGACTCAACGGATGACGGTCACCGTTTGGCTACCCACTCCGCGCTTCATATGGCCGATGTCGTTTTTTACGTGATGGATTACAACCATGTGCAGTCGGAGAGCAATCTCTTGTTTGCGAAAAGCTTGTCGGATTGGGGAAAGCCGCTGTATCTCATTGTGAATCAGGTCGATAAGCATCGGGACCAGGAGCTGTCGATAACGGATTATTTGCAGGACGTGAAAAAGGCCTTTGCGCAGTGGAAAATTGCCTATAAAGGACTTCTCTGCACGTCGCTTAAGGTGAAGGAGCATCCTTATAACCAATGGGAGCGGCTCAAGTCGCTGATTCGTGAACTTATCGCGATTAAAGATCCGCTTCTTGGCTACAGCGTATCCTGCTCCATGCATCATGCGGCGGATCAGCATGTGGACGCTTTCGCCCGCTCTCTCCAGCCCGAGAAAGAACGGCTGCTTGAGGAAATGGGCGGTGAGGAGGCGGCAGCGGCCCTTAAGGCGCGCCTTGAAGAGCTGGAGTCACGGAAGCGGGAGGCGGAATCGCTGCCCGGAACTGCCCGCCAAGCGCTTCGCAGCGAGGCGGATTCTCTTCTTGCCAATGCGAACTTAACGCCAGCGGATGTGCGCGAGCTCGCCCGCCTGTTCTTGGAGAGCCGCCGCAGCGGGTTCAAGGTCGGATTCCTATTCTCGGGCGGAAAGACCGAAGAAGAGAAGCGCCGCCGTCTGGAAGCGTTCCATGCCCGATTGAAGGAACAGATCTCCGCTCAGGTCGATTGGCATGTCCGGCATTTGTTCCGCAGCATCACCGAGAGCTATACGGAGTGGAATACGGAATGGGAAAGCATGCTGGATCATGAGCTGCCGACGGTTCAGGAGGATATGGTTACAGGCGGGATCCAGTCGGATGCGATTGTTTCCGGGGAGTATGTGCTGAACTATTGCCGGGAGCTGGCCGAGCGCATCAAGGCCAGCTATCGCCGTGCCGTGTCGGAGCTGGCCGACCGGCTGCAGGCGGTGCTGACGGACGCTTCAGCCGTTCGTCTGCAGGAGCTGGGGCGCCAGCAGGAGGAGCTGCTGGCGCAATCAGCGGCTTCCGCCCGCTATGCTGCGCTGCAGCAGGCGGAAGCCGCCCGCGCGGCGGAGCTGGCGCAGCTGCTCCCGCCGCGCGCCTCCCTCACCCCCGGCCTCCTGCCGGAGGTGAGGGAGCCGGAAGGGCAGCCCGCCCAGGCGGCTGCCCAAGGCGGCGCCCCGGCTGCGCAGCCGGGGCAGGGGCGCACCGCGCCGCGCCGCAGCAGCGCTGCGCCGGGGGCGCCCCAGCGGCGCCAGCAGCTTGACGCTGCGGCAGCGCAGCTGCAAGCGGCCGCCGCGCTGCTGGCGCCGTACCCCGCGCTGGGCTCCGCCGCGCGGGATTTGACCGCCCGCGCCGAGGCGCTCGCGGGCGGCTCGTTCACGATGGCGCTGTTCGGAGCGTTCAGCGCCGGCAAATCCTCCTTCGCCAACGCCTTGCTTGGCGAAGCGGTGCTGCCGGTTTCACCGCACCCGACGACGGCAGCGGTAAACCGCATTCTCGCGCCGGCTGAAGGAAAGCCTCATGGGACCGCAGCCGTGCGCATGAAGACCCGCGAGATGTGGTGGGACGATCTGAAGTATTCCTTCAGCGTGCTGGGATTGCCAGAGCCGAGCCCGGACCGCTGGCGGGCGGCAGCGGAACAGCTGACACCATCGGGGCTGCATCCGGCAGCTTTGCCGCATTACGGATTTCTGAAGGCGGCGGCCGCCGGCTGGGAAGAGATGGAGGGCAGGCTCGGGACGACGGAGCTTGTGCAGCTGCCGGAATACCGCGGATATGTCGCCGATGAGCGGAAATCCTGCTTCGTGGACGGGATTGATCTGTATTACAGCTGCCCGCTCACCGAGCAGGGGATCGTCCTGGTCGATACGCCGGGAGCAGACTCGCTGCATGCCCGGCATACGGGCGTCACGTTCAGCTATATTAAAAACGCCGATGCGATTGTCTATGTGACGTATTATAATCATGCCTTTTCCAAAGCGGACCGCCAGTTCCTGTCCCAGCTCGGACGGGTGAAGGACAGCTTCGCGCTTGATAAAATGTTCTTTATCGTAAATGCCGCCGATCTTGCCCAGTCTGAAGAGGAGCTGGGGGAAGTCATCAAGCACGTGCGCAGCAATTTGACGGCGAACGGCGTCGGCAGTCCGCATCTTTATCCGGTGTCGAGTCAATCGGCCTTAACCGGGAAGCTGCAGAACGATGAGGAAGTCCTCGCCGTATCGGGGTTTCCGGCATTCGAGGAGGCGCTTGGGCGCTTTGCCGCGGTTGAATTGCCGAAGCTGTCGCTGCGCGCCGGGTATGATGAGGTGGCTTCCATCCGGGACCGGATTCGGACATGGGCCGAGCTGGCCGCTCAGGACGCTACGACGCGCCAGCAGAAGATCCAAGCGATGGAAGAAGTGCGAAGACAGGCGCTTGTTCGGCTAGAGCGGTTAACGGAGGATACGATGGCCCGCGATATAACGCAGGAATGCAGCGAGCTGTTGTTCCATGTGCGGCAGCGGCTCGATTACGCGATGAACCGATTCTTCCAGGAATCGTTCAACCCGTCCGTCCTCCGCGAAGACAGCGGAAATATGAAATCGGCATTTGCCGCGTGCGGCCAGGATTTGCTGCGTACGCTGTCCCTGGAGCTGGATCAGGAGCTGTGGGCGACAACGCTACGTTTGGAGCAGGCGGGACGCAAGCTGACCGAAGGCGCAGCCGGAAAAGCGGCAGCCGATATTCAAGCGATGGAGGAGGGATTGGCGCTCACCCTCCGGCGGGAGCCGGATTGGCCGTCTCCGGAGCTTGCCGAAACGGAGCTTTTGATCGACGGAGGCTGGCTGGCATTCTGGTCCTTGTTCAAAAATCCGAAGCACTTTTTTGAGGGCAGCGGCAGCGTCAAGCTCCGCGAAGCGGCCGAGCCGAAGGTGAAGGAGGCGATCGCCGCCGTCGTCAGCAAGCGCGAGGAGCAGCTGGCGGAGCATTATGCCCGCATGGTCGCCAACTCCTTGCGCCATCATGCAGGAGCGCTTGAGGAACAGCTTCAGGAGTCGGTTGAAGCCATCATCGACTCGCTGAAGGACGGGCAATCCCCGCAAGTGTGGAATAAGCTGGCTGACGATTTGCAGGAGCTGACGGCGGCCGGACCTCTTCAAGGCTGATTCCGGCATCCTTGTTTCAACCGAGTGGGGACGATATTCCCAAGCCAATTGAACAAATACGGGTCACGGATAAATCCGAGCCAAGTATGTTCCAGGTTTTGAATGGATGACGGTAGGTCCGTAAAAACGTTACACGCACCGAACGGAACATGCAATGGTGCGTAAAAACGGTCCATTGCTTTGCAGAATAAACATCCATAGCGCAGACGTCTTCCGAGCCATGCATCATGGCGGCGGAGGCGTCTCTTTTTATGGAACCGTGAATTACCTTTTTATGTAACTTTATTTCGCGTGATTGAAGAGCAATGGCTGCACAAACCCCATGTATTTGGCGCCTGCCCCTGCACTTGCCATGTTCTAATGATGACTGCTGCCGATTAACAGCGTCGACTAATGACTGCTGTACGATCAACAGATCAACAGCGTCGACGTTCGGACGACAAGCATAGATGCTGGCTCCTGGGGACAGAAATCATAGAAAACCAACCTTCCGATACCCTTCTCCAAAAAGTCCTGAACCGGGACGAAATGCACAGTGGCTGCCCGAAGCGGTCGCTTCCGGGAGAAAGAGTAGCATAGGTGAGAATTAACGATTATTTAATCAGTAAACAAAGATAAGTTTAACTATTTGCCTTCATTAGGTCCTTTTGGCTCATTTATGACCGTTATTTCTCTTTGCCGCCCGTTCAGGTCGATGATAAACTTCATAAATGCTACATAACCTGAACGAAAAAAATCCTACGGAGGAAAATCATGAATGTTCTTAGGCAACTGCAGGGCTTCTTTTGGGAGAAACGGAGTTATCTCTTTCTCTCCATTCTCTGTCTGGCGATTGCAACGGCGCTGGGACTTGTGTACCCGTACCTCTTGCAAGTCCTGATTGACGATGCGATCAAGATGGAGAACTTCGGCATGGTTCCGCAGCTGGCACTGACCGTATTGGGGGTTGTCATCCTCAAAGCCTCCATGCAGTTTCTGCACGGCTTTTTTGGAGGGAGGCTGGGCAACTACCTCGCCTACTCGCTGCGTAACGCCTGCTACGAAAAATTGCAATTTTTATCGTTCCGTTACTATGACACGGCACGCACCGGGGACTTGATGTCGCGGCTGACCGGCGATCTGGAAGCGATCCGGATGTTTATCGGCTTCGGCTTCGCCCAGCTGCTCAATCTGGTGCTGATGGTCACCTTCGGGTCCATCATGATGTTCACGATCAGCTGGAAGCTGACGCTGATCACGCTTGTCGCGATGCCGTTTCTCGTCGTCGCCGCGCTCAAATTCGAATCGAAAATTCATCCGGCGTTCCAGGAGATGCGGCTTGCGCTCAGCTCGCTGACCACGGCCGTACAGGAGAACATTACGGGTGTCCGCACGGTCAAGTCTTTCGCCCGCGAGCCGCATGAAGTCGAGAAGTTCTCGGAGCGCAACGAACGCTACAAGACGAATCAGATCTTTGCATCTTCCTTGTGGGCACGCTACTTCCCGATGATGGAGCTGTTCGCAAACATCAGCGTCGTTATATTGCTCGGCGTCGGAGGAAGCCTGGTCATTAACGGATCGATGTCGGTCGGACAGCTGGCGGCATTCTTTACCCTGATTTGGTACATCATTGGACCGCTGTGGGGGATCGGCTTCCATATCAACAACTATACGCAATCGAAGGCGTCCGGCGAACGGGTGCTGGAGCTTCTGAATCAGCCGATTGACGTGAAGGACCGCGAGAATGCCGTGGATTTGGTGCCTAGCGAAGTGAAGGGGCATGTCGAATTCAACGAAGTGACTTTCGCATACGGAAACAAAATGGCGGCTGTCAAAGACATTAATTTGAATGCGCCTCCAGGCTCGGTAATCGGCCTGCTGGGCGGAACCGGATCCGGCAAATCGACGATCATTCAGCTGCTTATGCACGCGTACAACGTGAACCAGGGGACCATCACGCTGGACGGCATCAATATTAATGACATCAAGGTGCGCAGCCTGCGAAGCCAGATCGCTACCGTATTCCAGGAGACCTTCCTGTTCTCGTCGAGCATTCGCAACAACATCGCTTACGGCATGAAAGACGTGAGCATGGAGGATATCATTCGGGCTGCAAAGCTGGCGAAGGCGCATGATTTTATTATGGAAATGAAGGACGGCTACGATACGATCGTAGGCGAGCGGGGCATGGGGTTATCCGGCGGCCAGAAGCAGCGGATCGCGATTGCCCGCGCCCTGCTGAAAAATCCAAAGATTCTGATACTGGACGATGCGACGAGCGCGGTCGATATGGAGACCGAGCATGAAATCCAATCCGGTTTCCAGGAGGTCATGAAGGGAAGAACGACCTTTATTATCGCCCACCGCATCTCCTCGCTGCGCCATGCCGACGAAATTCTCGTTCTCGACGAAGGCCGGGTCGTTCAGCGCGGCAAGCATGAGGAATTGATTGCAGTACCGGGGCCATACCAGGATGTATACAAAATACAATATGCGGACCTTATCGCGAGGCAGGCTCAAGCGGGAGGGAAGCAAGGGCAGGTGCAAGCATGAACGCCAACGTAAATACAGAACCCCATCATAGGAGAAAGGCTCCCAAGTCCGAACAGGACCCGGGAGCGAAGAACGAACGCTTTGTATACAAGGATGACGATGCGATCGAGAAACCGTTTAACTGGAAGCAGCTGACGCGGTTGATCTCGTACATGAAGCCTTACGCTAAGCAAATTTTGCCGCTGGTCGGGCTGATGATGATCATCGGAACGATCACGAAGCTGGCGATTCCTTTTCTGACAAGTCAGGCCATTGACCATGCCATCGAGCCGGAAAACGGAAGTCCGAGCCTGACGCTGCTCTATCAGATTACGATAGCCGTGCTGGCCATGTACGTGATTCAATGGATCGCAGGCATCTTCCGGATCAAGTACACGAATATTATCGGGCAGCGGGTCATTTACGATCTTCGCGCCGACTTGTTCAGGCACATTCAGCGGCTTTCCTTTAACTTCTTTGACAAACGGCCGGCAGGATCGGTGCTCGTGCGGGTGACGAATGACGTCAACTCGCTGCAGGATCTGTTCACGAACGGGGTCGTCAATCTGATCATCGACTGCGTTCAGCTCGTCGGCATTGTCGTTATTCTGCTCGTTATTAACTGGAAGCTCGGTCTTGCGGTAATCGTTACGGTGCCGATCATGTTCTTCATTTCCACGAAGCTTCGCGTACGGATCCGCCGGGCGTGGCAGGACGTGCGGATCCGGAACTCCCGCATCAACTCCCACTTGAACGAGTCGATTCAAGGGATCCGGGTGACCCAGGCGTACACGCAGGAAGAAGAGAACATGAAGTTCTTCGATCATATGAACCTGGACAGCAAAAAGTCTTGGGATAAGGCCTCGGCCATGAACCAGTCCTTCGGTCCGCTGATTGAAATAACGGGCGGCTTCGGAACGCTGATACTTTTCTGGCTCGGTGCAACGCTTATACAGCAAGGAGAGCTGACGATCGGTCTCTTGATCGCCTTTACCCAATATGTCGGTAACTTCTGGGAGCCGATCAACCGACTCGGTCAAATGTATAACCAGCTGCTGGTTGCCATGGCTTCGTCGGAGCGAATCTTCGAGTTTATCGACGAGAAGCCGAGCATCGATGATAAGCCGGGCGCAGTCAAGCTGCCGAAGATTCAAGGGGACATCAAGCTTGAGAACGTTGTGTTTGAATACGAGAAGGGCCGCCAGGCGCTGAAAGGAATCAACCTGGACGTAAAGGCCGGGCAATCGATCGCCCTCGTCGGTCACACCGGCTCCGGCAAGAGCACCATTATCAATCTGCTGAGCCGTTTTTACGACATTACGGACGGCAAGCTTACCATCGACGGCTATGATATTCAATCGGTCACGGTGGAGAGTCTGCGCAACCAGATCGGCATCGTGCTTCAAGATACGTTTATCTTTTCCGGAACGATTCGGGACAATATCCGTTTCGGCCGGCTGGATGCAACGAACGAGGAGATCGAGCAGGTGGCCAAAGCCGTCGGCGCTCACGAATTCATCGTTCAAATGCCGAGCGGCTATGACACCGAGGTCGAAGAACGCGGGAACATGCTGTCCATGGGTCAGCGCCAGCTGCTGTCCTTCGCCAGAGCGCTCCTTGCCGATCCGAGAATCCTGATTCTGGATGAGGCGACGGCGAGCATCGATACGGAAACCGAGCTCAAAATTCAGGAAGCGCTAAAAGTCCTGCTTAAAGGCCGCACCTCCTTCATCGTGGCGCACCGTCTCTCGACGATCCGGCATGCGGATCATATCGTCGTTCTGGACCACGGACGGATTATCGAGGAAGGGAACCATAACCAGCTTATGCAGAAGCAGGGAACCTATCATGGACTTATTGAAGCGCAATACCGCTTTTTGTAAAAACGTCTTAACAAAGGTTTAACAAAACCGACACAAATGTAAAAAAAATGTCGCCTGACACTTGCAATCTTCTTCATAAACTTACAAAATAGAAATAGAGTGATTCAAGAATTTCATAGAAGAAGGGAAGCATGAGGGTATAATGAGCATCGAAAGCGTATTGTCTGCGCCTGCACTGCTGATTCGAAACTTTGAGAAGAATGATTTGGAAGCTGTCACATCCTTGATGCGAGAACTGAATTATCCGACCACGCTGAATGTGATGCGTGAACGGATGGAGAACATGTCGTGCAATCCGCTGTACTGCAATATGGTTGCTGAATTGGACGGAACCGTCGTCGGCATGATCATGCTTCGTCAAGTCAAATCCTTCGTTATGACCGAACCGGTCACTCAAATTACTTCGGTTATTGTAACCTCAAGCTGCCGCCGCCAAGGCATTGGCAAACGATTAATTCAAGCTGCAGAAACTTGGGCAAGACAGCAGGGCAGCGACCTCTTGTTTCTCACGAGCGGCAACCGGGAAGAATTAGCCCCGGCACATGCATTTTATGAACATATCGGATTTGAAAAGGCAGGCTATCAGTTTAACAAAAAGCTGTAGCCGCATCCCTTTTGTTAACCCATCCCGGGCACGGGATGGGTTTTTTCTTGTTTGATCTGAAGGATTTCCAACAATTGTGCACTTGTCGCGGGTATCAATTATGTTACAATGTGTTCGTAGATGGTTACAAAAATGTTACCAACGCTTGATCCTCTGACACCAAGAACTCACCCTCTAGAATCTATGAGGATCAAGCGGCCCAACAACAAGACTACAGGAGATGATGAATTTCATGAATAAGCAATGGATGAAGAAAGTCGCAGGCGGCAGTATCGCCGCGGTAATGGCCGTAGGCATCATGCTTCCTACAACAGCTTCCGCTGCACCGGCTGAGAACAGCCATGTTGTAAGCTGGCAGCAAAAGATTCAGCAGTTTCTGGAGTCCCAAGGCTGGGAAGGACAGTTCAAATGGGTAACTCAAATGCCTCAGGCAGAAAAGCCTGAAACCTCGAAACCAGCGGTGCCTAAACCGGAAGCGTCCAAGCCGGAAGACGAGAAGCCGCAAACTCAGCAGCCTGCGGAGAAGCCGCAAACGAGCAAGCCGGGAACAAGCACGCCGGCGAAGCCGTCCGAACCATCCGGATCGACGGGCACGAGCGAGCAATCGAGCTTTGCTTCCCAAGTTGTCGAGCTCGTTAACCAAGAACGCGCGAAGGCAGGCTTGAAGCCACTTACCGTACATGCTAAGCTGACGACAGTTGCGCTGGATAAAGCGAAGGATATGAACAATAACAATTACTTCAGCCATACTTCCCCAACCTACGGCTCGCCGTTTGATATGATGAAAGCTTACGGAATCTCTTACGGCTATGCCGGCGAGAATATTGCTAAAGGCCAGCGTTCGCCGCAAGAAGTTATGGATGCATGGATGAACAGCCAGGGACACCGTGAAAATATTTTGTCTCCGAACTTTACGATGATCGGGGTAGGATACTACAACGGTTACTGGGTGCAAGAATTTATCAGCCAATAATACGGAATAATCTACAGGGGACTGTCCTGATCGCGAGAGCCTGCTCTTGCGTTTCGGGACGGTCTTTTTTTGGCTTTATGATTTGCAAATTTTTGAAAGAAGTTTTATGGTAGAGTACATGAGGATTTTTGCAGGGGGAGAGTCATGAGAACATCGTCATGGATATGGAGGATTACCGCTTGCGCCTCGGCATTGGCAACCATTGTGCTCGTCATTGGCTTTATATATGCATGGAATGATATCAACTATCCACAAGGAGAGCCTCTTGCCGCAGGGAGCGATTCGGGATCCGAATCACCCTCAGCGCCTGGTGCCGTGCCGGGGAATGGAGCCGGGGCGGATCAGGAGGAGCAGGCGGGCAAGGACGAAGACACGACGACTGCACAGCCGCTGCCGGATCACCTGAACGTCACGGCGATCGGCGATTCTCTTGCCAAGGGAACGGGGGACAATACCGGGAGCGGGTTTGTCCGGCGGAGCATCGATCAGCTGAACGGGGACGGGCGATCGGCCAAGCTGCTTGCTAACTTGGCGATCAACGGGATGACAACCGAGGCGCTTCTGCCCAAGCTCGACGACAAAGGCATCCGTTACGCCCTGCAGCGGGCAAACGTAATCATGCTGTCGATCGGCGGCAACGATTTGTTTCAGAACAGCGGCCTTTTGAGCGAAGAGACCGACCCGGATGCGCTCGAGATCGACCCGGTCAAGCTGATGGCTTCGCTGCCTGAGGCCTCCGAGCGCCTGCAGTCGATTCTGCAGAAGCTTCGGGCCATTAATCCGGATGCCCGCATCATTTATGTCGGGCTGTACCACCCGTTCGCTGATTTGAAGGAGTTGCAGATCCCGGGGAATATCGTCGTATCGACATGGAATCATAG
The DNA here is from genome assembly GCF_038597315.1 of Paenibacillus sp. FSL M8-0142. NCBI lineage: Bacteria > Bacillati > Bacillota > Bacilli > Caryophanales > Paenibacillaceae > Paenibacillus > Paenibacillus sp. FSL M8-0142. The sequence goes on along the minus strand of NZ_CP152008.1, from coordinate 4,059,047 downwards.
CGTAATGGAAATCGTGAATCAGGACCCGAATATGACGCTGGTCCCCACGTTTGATCTGTTTCAGCACAAGCTGGATGCCTATTTGTCATCCGACCATTTCCATCCGAACGGTGCGGGATATCAGGCCATTGCGGACCGGATCGTACAGGGCTTGAAGTAAAACGGGGATACAGGGAACCCATCGATTCATAGAAGGAGTTGGGGCCGCTTGAATGACCATTTCTCGGAAATCGTGTTATCTGTAAAGAATGTGACGAAGAAAATCGGACGAAAATGGATTATACATGATGTGACCTTCGACGTTCGCAAAGGGGAAATTTTCGGATTTCTTGGCCCGAACGGAGCGGGGAAGACGACAACGATTCGGATGCTCGTCGATCTGATCAAGCCGACCTCAGGAACGATCAAGGTGTGCGGCTATGATGTCAACCGGCAGCAGGAGCAGGCGCTGCGTCACATCGGTTCCATCGTTGAGAATCCCGAGATGTATTCTTTTCTGACCGGCTGGGAGAATCTCGAGCATTTTGCGCGCATGCAGCAGGGAATCGACCGTCAGCGGATCGCCGAAGTGGTGGATATTGTCCGGCTGGAACGGAGAATACATGATAAGGTAAGCACGTATTCGCTCGGCATGAGGCAGCGGCTTGGAATCGCACAGGCGCTGTTGGGAAGACCGAAGCTGCTTATCCTGGACGAGCCGACCAACGGACTGGATCCGAAAGGCATTAAGGAGATGCGCCATTTCATTCAACAGCTGGCGGAGGAAGGCCTCGCGGTATTCGTTTCAAGCCACCTGCTGAGCGAGATCCAGCTGCTGTGCGACCGGGTTGCCATCATTAGCGGAGGACGAGTGCTCGCCGTCGGCGAAGTCGATGCACTGATCTCCGGGAGCAACGATTATGTCGTATGGGAGCTGAAACCGGCTGCGCAAGGGAAGCGGATACTGTCAGGGCTGGAATACTGCGACATCGTGGAAGAGCCTGAGTCGGTGCTCGATGATAACCTGCTGGCAGGCATGTCGGCTGAGGCGATCGTAACGCTCATTTCTCCCGAGCATACCTTCCGCGCGGTCGAGCGGCTGGTTGCCTCAGGGGTAGAGGTTCGGGAAGTCCACCGCATGAATCCTACACTGGAGCAGCTGTTTCTCCAAATGACGGAGGGGGAGAGCCTTGAGTAACCTTGTCCCGTTGATACAGAACGAATGTTTGAAAATTATGAAAAGGAAGCGTTTTTACGGCGTCCTGCTCGTCCTGCTCGTTCTGGTGCCGATGTTTACCTATGCGCAGATGAAGGCGGCGGAGCGGAGCCAGGAGAAGTTCAACAGTGACTGGCGCCTGGAGCTTCAGCAGCGGATCACGGACAATGAAAACTCGCTCAGCAGCGATCGGGTGCCGGATGAATGGAAGAGATACCGGCAAATTTTTATTCAGCAAATGCTGTATTATTTGGAGCATGATGTGAATCCTAATCATCCAAACGGGGTTACCTTTACCCGGGAGTTCCTGAATAATGCGATATCATTATTCATTCCGCTATTGATTATGGCGATCGCATCGGATATCGTATCCGGAGAGCGCACGTCAGGAACGATCAAAATGCTGCTTACGCGGCCGGTAAAACGGTGGAAAGTGCTTCTCAGCAAGCTGGTCGCCCTGCTGATGTTCGTGTCGTTGATCGTCTTATCAACGTTTATCATCGCCTATCTCATTTCGGGACTGGCTTTCGGATATAAAGGCTTTGACATCCCTGTATTTACCGGTTTTCGGATTGTCGGCTCGGAAGTGGATATGACCGGGGTGCATGCGGTGCCGCAGTGGATGTATCTGCTGATGCAAGGCGGCTTGGTTTGGTTTGTCGGCATTTGCGTGGCCATGCTGGCGTTTATGGTTTCGGTCCTTGTCCGGAGCACGGCGGCGAGCATCGTCATCATGATGGCGGCCCTGATCGCCGGCAATATCCTGACCAATATGGCCTCTGCATGGAGCAGCGCAAAATATTTGTTTATGGTAAACCTGAATTTAACGGATTATTTGGCCGGCAATTTGCCCCCGATCGAAGGGATGTCGCTGAATTTCTCCCTTGCCGTACTGGCGGTCTGGGCAGTCTGTGCGGTGATCGTTTCATTCAGCGTCTTTACGAGAAGGGATATCTTGAATTAAAATGGACAAAGCACGAAACATTTGTTTGCATTTTTACGGGAGGATATTGCAAATACCCAAAGCACGGCTTTCAATCCGCAATATATACACGAATTGGTTTGGTTCGTCTGTATATTGTACACTGGAGCGGCTGGATTCGAATTTTGCATGATCCTTGACCGAAGCATTTAAAGCTTGGTGTAAACGGATGGCACAATGAATAGAACTGAACATGATACGCGAAAATTTGAAGGAGGAGCATGAATGGTCGAACAGATCGATTTGTTTGCAGAGTCATCACCGAATGGCGGTGAAAGCCGTTCAGGATACGATGCTGACGACATTCAAGTGCTCGAAGGCCTTGTTGCGGTACGCAAACGGCCAGGCATGTACATAGGGAGCACAAGCTCGTCGGGCTTGCATCATCTAGTGTGGGAAATTGTAGATAACGCTGTCGACGAGCATTTGGCCAAGTACTGCTCGAGAATTGAACTTACATTGCATAAAGACGGGTCCGTTACCGTGTATGATAACGGACGGGGCATTCCGACCGGCATGCATAAGACCGGCATTCCAACGCCGCAGGTCGTATTTACGATCCTGCATGCGGGCGGCAAGTTCGGCGGCTCCGGATACAAGAAGTCCGGCGGCTTGCACGGTGTCGGCGCTTCGGTAACGAACGCATTATCCGAGTGGCTGGAAGTGGAGATTTACCGCGAGGGCAAGATCCACCGCCAGCGTTTCGAATATTGGCAGGACAAGAAAGGGAAAGAGCATGTCGGGGAGCCGGTTACCGGACTTGAGGTGCTTGGCAATACGTCGAAGACCGGAACGAAAGTTACGTTCAAGCCGGATGCGCGCGTTTTCTCGTCCGGCATCCAATTGAATTACGACACGCTTGCGGAGCGGCTGCAGGAGATTGCGTTCCTGAACTCGGGGCTTCGCATCGTCTTGAAGGATGAGCGCAGCGGAAACAGCGACGAGTTTTTCTACGAAGGCGGGGCCAGCCAATTCGTTCAGTTCCTGAACGAGGGCAAGGATGTGCTGCATGACGTCATCCATTTCTTTGCCGAGAAGGACGATATTGAGGTGGAAATTGCCCTTCAATATAACGCAGGTTATACGGAGACGCTGGCATCGTTCGTCAACTCGATTCCAACGCGCGGCGGCGGCACGCATGAGACCGGCTTCAAGACCGCATATACCCGCGTAATGAACGATTATGCCCGCAAGAATAATCTGTTGAAGGAAAAGGACAAGAATCTTGAAGGCAACGATCTGCGGGAAGGCATGATGGCCGTCATCAGCGTGAAGATGGCCGAGGTGGAATTCGTCGGGCAGACGAAGGACCAGCTCGGGAGCGCTTCGGCGCGCAGTGCGGTTGACAGCATCGTCACCGAGAAAATGCAAATCTTCCTCGAGGAAAATCCCCAGGTTGCCCAGACGCTGCTCAGGAAGGCCATCCAGGCTTCGAAGGCGCGCGAAGCGGCGCGGAAAGCCCGGGATGAAATGCGAAGCGGCAAGAAGCGGAGCGAAAGCTCGAATCTTGGCGGCAAGCTGACGCCGGCGCAGTCGAAGGATTTTTCAAGAACCGAGCTGTTCATCGTCGAAGGCGATTCGGCGGGCGGTTCGGCGAAGCAGGGGCGCGATTCGAAGATCCAGGCCATCCTGCCGCTTAAAGGAAAGCCGATGAATCCGGAAAAATCAAAGCTGGCCGACATTTTGAAGAATGAAGAGTACCGGGCCATCGTTTCGGCGATCGGCTCAGGAATCGGCAATGAATTTTCCTCGGCGGACAGCAATTATTCCAAGATCATTATCATGACGGACGCGGATACGGACGGCGCCCATATTCAAGTGCTGCTGCTGACGTTCTTCTACCGGTACATGAAGCCGCTGATCGACGAAGGCCGTGTCTACATCGCACAGCCTCCGCTGTATAAAATCGCCAGCAAATCCGGCAAACTGGAAACGGTCCGTTATGCGTGGACCGAAGAGCAGCTTGCGAACTACTTGAAGGAATTCAAAAATTACGAGCTGCAGCGTTATAAGGGACTTGGCGAGATGAATCCGGAGCAGCTGTGGGAAACGACGATGAATCCCGAGACGCGGACGCTGCTTCAGGTGCAGATCGAGGATGCGGCCAAGGCGGAAAGACGCGTATCAACCCTGATGGGAGATAAGGTCGATCCCCGCAAACGTTGGATCGTAGAGAACGTTAATTTTGCGGAGTTTGAGGAATAGAAGGTGGAAGCATGAGTTTATCTGAACAATTTTTGCCGGCTTACCTGGAAGAGGTTGTAGGGGACCGCTTCGGCCGGTATTCGAAATATATTATTCAGGACCGGGCGATCCCCGATGTTCGCGACGGCCTGAAGCCGGTTCAGCGCCGCATTTTGTATGCGATGTACGACTCCGGCAACACGCCGGACAAGCCCTACCGCAAATCCGCCAAGACCGTCGGTGACGTCATGGGTAATTATCACCCGCACGGTGATTCGTCCATTTACGAGGGTATGGTCCGGATGGCCCAGCCTTGGAAGATGGGGCATGTACTGGTCGACGGACATGGCAACTGGGGCTCCCAGGACGATGACCCGGCTGCAGCGATGCGTTATACCGAGGCGCGGCTCTCGCCGATCGCGATGGAGCTTCTGCGCGATATCGAGAAGCGGACCGTGCTGTTCAAGGATAATTTCGACAATACGGCGAAGGAACCGGTCGTTCTGCCGTCCCGGTATCCGAATCTGCTTGTCAACGGGGCAAGCGGAATCTCGGCGGGCTTTGCGACGGAGATTCCGCCTCACAACTTGCGGGAAGTAATTGATGCCTGCATTGCGGTCATGCAAAAGCCCGAGATCGAGCTGTCGGAAATTATGACCTTTATCAAGGGACCGGACTTTCCGACAAGCGGCATCATCATGGGCGGCGAAGGCATCCTGGATGCCTACCGCACCGGCAAAGGCCGCGTTTACCTTCGCTCCAAGACGGAGATTGAATCGCTTCGCGGCGGCAAGCAGCAGATCGTCATTACGGAGATTCCGTATCAGGTCGTCAAGTCGAGACTGGTAACCGCGATGGAAAACATCCGGCTGGAGAAGAAGGTCGAGGGCATTGCCGAAGTGAGAGACGAGAGCGGACGCGAAGGGCTCCGCATCGTGGTTGAGCTGAAGAAGGACGCCGATGCGAACGGCATTCTTGCTTATTTGTTCAAGAAAACCGATCTGCAGATTACGTACAATTTCAATATGGTGGCGATCGTAAACAAAACCCCTCAACAGCTGGGCCTTAAAGCGATGCTGGAGGCATACATTGAGCACCAGCGCGAGGTCGTCACGCACCGAACGCAGTATGAGCTGGAGAAGGCGGAGGACCGGGCGCACGTATTGGAGGGCCTGGTCAAGGCGCTGAACATTTTGGATGAGGTCATCGCGGCGATCAAAGCATCCAAGAACCGCCAGGATGCACAGAATAACCTGCAGTGGATGTTCGGCTTTACGGAGCGCCAGGCGGATTCTATTCTAACTTTGCAATTATATCGCCTAACGAATCTTGAGATCCATTCGCTGCAAAAAGAGCTGGACGAGCTCATGAAGAAAATCGACAACCTGCGCGGCATTCTCGCCAGCGACAAAAAGCTGATCGGGGTAATCCGCAAGGAGCTGCTCGAAATTCGCGAGAAATACGGTGTGGACCGCCGCTCCCTCATCCAGGAAGAAGTGGAAGAGATCAAGGTGAATCTTGAGGTGCTCGTCAATGCGGAGGACGTGCTTGTTACGATGTCCCATGACGGGTACATTAAGCGGACCAGCATGCTCTCCTTTACGCGAAGCGGTGGCGAGCTGGAGAGCTCAGGTATCAAGGAAGGGGACCACATCACCCGTTTATTCGAAGTGAACACGCTGGACAACCTGCTGCTGTTCACAAGCCGCGGGCAATATTTCCTGCTGCCGGTTCACCAGATACCGGAATATAAGTGGAAGGATGCCGGAACGGCGATCGTCAATGTCATCCAGCTTCCGAAAGAGGATTCGATCGTATCCGCCATTCCGGTAACGAATTTCGAAGAGCCTGGAAAATCGCTCGTCTTCGTTACCCGTAAAGGGCAGTTGAAGCGAACCGAGCTGAAGGATTATGTCACCAAACGATCAGGAGCCGTCGCCGCAGCGAAAGTCGCAGCGGATGACAGCGTCATCCAGGTCGTGATGAGCGACGGAACGAAGGATATTGTGCTCATCTCCAAAGACGGCATGAGCATTCGCTTCAAGGAGCAAGAGGTGAACCCGATGGGACGCGTGTCCGGGGGCGTCCGGGGGATCCAGCTCCGTGAAGGGGACGAGGTGGTGTCCGCCCTGTGGGTGGAAGAGGATGAAGGCGAAATCTTGACGATTACCGATCTCGGTTACGGCAAACGCAGCCTGCTGATTGATTATCCGGTCCAAAGCCGAGGCGGCAAAGGAATCGCCACATTCGAGTTCAAGGAAGGCAAGCGGGTGAAGCCGAACGGCAGCACCATCGCCGGAGCATTCTATTGCAGAGAACCGATCGACATTACGGCCTACGCTGATGACGGGCAAGCCTATCCGATTCATTCCGAGAAGGTTCCGATCGCTGAACGGAAATCGACAGGCAAGCTTCTGGCCGATGTCGGCAAAAAAGGACAGATTGTGAGTCTGGTCCATTTGCCTAACAACGGACAGGACAAAGAAGTTTAGTTTCGCTAAGCTTTTGATGTAGACAAAGCATCCCTTGCGGGTCACATGTGCGTCTCTATGCGCAAGTGCGATTCGTGAAGGGATGTTTTTAATATTTTGATTTGAAGCACCGAGCGCTCCTAGGAAGTATAGACAGGGGATAACTAGATAGCGGAAAAGTTACTCGCTGTGGCTTTTTAATTTATACTTTTTGACATATGTCTTGCCATGTCGAAGGAATGTGATTATTGAAAAATGCCGTCATATCAAGGCTGGTGGGTTTTGTCGCATCGTTGGAAATTATATTTTTTAACGAAAAAAGAAGGATATTGGTAGGCGATCCGCGAACAATTAATCCAATAAACGACTTAGGAGAGTTGGCAGCCCGCACCTAACAACCGGCGGTCCATGGAGATGAGATGCAGATATCGAATGATTTCGAATCAGGTTCGATCAGACATAGCAGAAGGGATGGATGAACATGCATACTGCTGAATTCGCGAAGGTATGGTCCAAGCTGGCCAAGGATTATAAGCTTCATATGGAGGCCGGACTGGCGCCTACGTTGACCGAAGCGCAATTGACCGTGCTGGAGGTGCTTCAGGAACAGGAGCGGATGAAGCCCTCGGATTTTATCCCGTATATGGCCACCAGTCCGGCTGCGGTCACGATGCTTCTTGATCGCATGGAGAAGAATGGCTTGATCAAGCGGGAGCGTGATGAGCATGATCGGCGCATTGTGTGGGTTACGATTTCCTATAAAGGAAGCGAGGAATACAGCCGGGGCATGCGGGTGCGGGATGAGTATCTGTCACAGGTGTTGAATCGCATTTCATCGCATAATCAGCAGCTGCTGGTATATTTGCTCGGTAAGATCAGCACGTCTCCGCAGGAAGCTTTAGTGGAGGTATAGCGGCTAGCCTATCATTCGGATGACGCTATCATCCGGATGATCCTCACGCCGGCTGAAATGAAAGCAGCCCCACCCGTGTCGAGCCGAAAACGGTTCGCGAATGGGGGGCTGCTTCTTTTTTGCTCTATGCGCTGCCAGATTTTACTCTAGCGGCCATTTAGCATCCATTATTTCAGGAGCCATAAAGCAGGGACATTGGCTGGCTCCCAGCCCGGAAGAGACGTATGGGCTTGGCGGCATTCATACGTTTTCCCGTCATAGGTTACAAGCGCCCCCTGCTGATAGGAGGTATTTGGAGCCCATGCAGGGATTTCCGGTGCCGACCCGTCCAGCGTCGTTACCTCCAGCGAATTGCTGGCGGCCGATACATTGCCGGCAGCATCGCGTGCTTTCACGGTAAACGTATAGGCTGTACTCGGCGTCAGGCCGGTGACCGTGTACTGAGGGCGGTGCCGGAAACGGTCGTAACCAAAGCGTCTCCGCGGTATACTTCGTACCCGGTTACGCCGACATTATCGGTTGCCGCATTCCATGCCAGCGATACGCTGGTCGATGTAAAGCCGGCGGCTCTCAGATTGGCTGGTGCGGAAGGAGCCTGCGTGTCGGGGAGCGGATCGCTTGTCGAGGCGGTCAGCGGAGCGCTTGCGGCCGAGACGTTGCCTGCCCCGTCGTGCGCCTTCACGGTAAACGTATAGGAGGTTCCTGCTTGTAACCCCGTAACCGTATGGCTCAGGGTAGTCCCGGATACCGTGGCGACCCGGGAGGAGCCTTGGTAGACTTCATAGCCGGTTACACCGACATTGTCCGTTGAGGCGTTCCAAGCGAGCGAGATAGAGCTGCTGGTCGCTCCGGTCGACCGAAGGCCGGTCGGGACGCTCGGAGGCTGTGTATCCTGATTGCCACCGCCATTGTTCAAATTCACGTCGATGACGTTATAGAAGGCGTTGCCCGTATCGGCGATTTCCCATACGGCGAGAATCAGATAGTAGCCGCTGCGGTCGTTCGGAACGTTGCATGTATGCGTTACCGTGTTCGGCGGTCTTTTGCCTCCGTCATTGAAGGAGCAGAACAGCTCGAGATCGGCTCTTGCCAGCGGCTTGTTGGAATCCCAGCCCTTCTTCGTAATATAATACTTCCAATCGGATGTCGCATGCGGGGCAGTCAACACCCATTTAAAAGTGTTCGGACCGCCGTTCATGTTCACTTTGCTCCAGCGGGTCGGGGTTTGCTCATAGAGCTCGGTAAATATGCCTGCGCCCGTGATTTGCCCGTCAGCCGGTCCGCCCGTCGGGAAATTTCCTTTCCCTTCCAGGGACTGCGGTTCATAAATAATCCGGCCGCAATTTTTATTCTCGCCGAGCTTGCATTTGTAGGCACGACTGGCAGGCGATTCGATATAGCCATGTGCGGATGCAGTATTCGCCGTGAAGACCATCACGAGGAAGAACAGCAGCAAACTTCCGAGAAAAATCCACAGCGGTTTCAACGACAGGCGGCGTGGAGCTTGAACGTGAACGTTTTGAATCATGAAAATCCCTCCTTCAACATGTGTACTTCTTTATGAATAGTCTGGTTGCAAGCTTCAGCCATTCTTAGGTCAAGTGCAGCGCTTTGATAACGACCAACGATGCAAATGACAGGCTGACTTCGGATCTCTCACCTCCTTAAAAATTGAATTCTATATAAACTCAAAGGGAATGAGTTTATACCATGATTGTACAAATTAACTAAATAATGTTAAACTATTCTGATTACTATTCTTCGTTATTCCTCGGGTCGTGTAAAGGATAATATTGTATTTTTGAGGGATAAAATATTTGAGTTTGATCGGGTGGCCATATAAAAAGACGAGATCCGCTTCGAAGTGAGCAGCGGATCTCGTCTTTTATGTCCAGCATGGAAAGCCGTTGGTCATGCTGTTGGTTATCATCAAATATTTCTTGTCCAACGATTCAAACGAAAGGAAATGAGCTTGATAGAGTTCCTTCTTACGATCATTGGCTTTGGAGCGTTCGCATCAACGCATCCATGGAGAACTGGGACCATGGATGAACGGCAGGGGGCGTCGATAAAATGTTAACTTCGTCTTTGGTGGTAGGGTGGGGGAATCCGACCCGTACAGACCAGAGCGCAATTTGCTGCCCGGCTTGATTCACCTTGCTGCCGTATTTTTGATCCCCATAGAGGGGGTTTTCCGCATGGCTGAATTGCACGCGGATTTGATGCGGCCGGCCCGTGTGCAGCTCGATCAGCACAAGACTTAGGCCATTCTTGGATTCAAGGACGGTGTAATCCAATAGCGCTTCCTTCGCTCCATCCGTGCCTTTGGGAACGACCCGGACCGTGTTTGTCTTCGTATCCTTCAACAGGTAATCGTGAAGCCTTCCGGAAGGCTTTGACGGAATACCGTGAACGATGGCCGCATACTGCTTATGAAAGTTCCTTGAGCGGACGGCTTCCGATAAACGGGAGGCTGCCTTGGAGGTTTTGGCAAACACCATGGCTCCTCCGACCGGACGGTCCAAGCGGTGCACCAATCCCAGATACACATTGCCCGGTTTGTTGTACCGTTCTTTGATGTCCTGCTTCAGGATGGTCAGCATATCGGGATCGCCCGTAGCATCCTCTTGGGACGGCACATTGACCGGCTTGGCTACACCGAGCACATGATTATCCTCGAAGAGAATCGGTACGCTCGGGTGCACGCGGTTAGAATCCCGGTTACTCATCGCATCAGGACTCCCATCTGCCGAGAATGCCGCATGGGAGGTTCAGTCCGGAGCGTGTGATCGGAAGACCGATTTCACCGGCGCTGATCGTACCGCCATACTTGGGCTTCATCGTCATGGAGAGCATATTGTGCAGAACGGTCGGTGAAATGCCGGTCGTATAGGAATTGATCAGCATAAACAGCGGCTGATCGGAGACGATGCTCATGCAGCTTTCGAGGAACGGGTACAGGCTCTGCTCGAGCTTCCATGTTTCGCCTCCCGGTCCGCGGCCGTAGGACGGCGGGTCCATAATGATCGCATCATATTTGTTGCCGCGGCGCTGTTCCCGCTGCACGAATTTAAATACATCATCGGTGATGTACCGAATCGGCTTATCGGCAAGGCCGGATAGAGCGGCATTTTCTTTTGCCCACTGGACCATGCCCTTCGCCGCATCGACATGCACGACCTGGGCGCCGGCATAGGCTGCCGCTACGGTTGCACCGCCGGTGTATGCGAATAGATTAAGCACCCGAATCGGCCGCTTGGCCGCTTGGATTTTGTCCATCATCCAGCGCCAGTTCGCCGCTTGCTCCGGGAACAGGCCCGTATGCTTGAAGTTCGTCGGCCGGATGTGAAATTTTAATTGATCATAGGAGATCGTCCAGCGTTCCGGCAGCTGCTTCTTCATCTCCCACTGGCCGCCTCCGGACGAGCTGCGGTGGTAGTGGCCGTGCACGTTCCGCCATAATCCGTCCTCCCGTTCGATAGGCCAGATGATCTGCGGATCCGGGCGCCGAAGAATAACATCGCCCCAACGCTCCAGCTTCTCGCCGCCGCCGGTATCAAGAACCTCGTAGTCTTGCCAATCCTGAGCTACATACATGTTGAAATCCATCCTTCAAATAGTCATTTAGATTTTATTGTACAACAAACAGGAAGCCGAATGCCACCTAGTACAGCCGGTGAGCGTGAAGGGATAGTGCTTGCTTTTACGGCCTGCTGGAATAGACGGCGCGATCCTGTCCGGTGCGCGGCTTCCGTGCTTTTTTTAGCCGAGTTCTTCGAATGCAGAGTGGAAACGAAATTCCCCCTGCATCGATTCAAGAACGCCTCGTTGAAGCTCTGCTACCATAAAGACCTCGTCGGGCACCGTAAATTGGTTGATCTCGAAGCCGTGGGCTCTGGCCTGAACAAAGCCAAACCGCGGGTAATAGTCCTTGTGGCCGAACAAGAAGACGAGCGGATAACCGTGTGCGCCGCATCGTTTCTTGCCTTCTGCGATAAGCTGTCGGCCGACGCCCCGCCGCTGGTATTCGGGAAGAACCGCAAGCGGTCCGAGGGCGGCCACCTTATGCATCGTCCCCCCGTCATCCAAGGTGGCAGGACTGAACATAATATGGCCTATCAAGATGCCGTCATCTTCAGCAACGATGGATAGCTCGGGGTCTATTTCGGGATCCTTGCGCAGCCGTTCCATTAATATTATCTCCTGCTGGCCGCCAAAGGCACGCTGCAGAAGCTGGTGGACGCTTTCGATATCGCCTTTGTTCTCCGTACGAATCATCATATCAAAATCTCTCCCTATCAGCGTTGGAATCGGTTCAATGCTCTATACTTGGTTGACGGTAACTCCGCCGGCATATTTATATTTCATCCGGCTTTGTTTCGATTGTAAGTCCATCAACATGTTTCCGTTTCATTAAATTTCGTTTCTTGCGGTTCTCTTTGCTCTCAAATACGATGTCGAGATCATAGTCATCCGGATACAATTCTTCAGCGGCGATGAACGGCTTCAGCCGCTTGTGGTTGATCCGATGCTTAGCCTGCTGGATCATTACGCCGACATTCCCCTTGGCATCCATCGTCTCATACACCGTGCCGCTTCGCTTCAAATAAGGCACATAGACCCGGTCACCGAGGCGGAAAAGGGGAGGAGAGTCGGCCTCTACGTTCTCCGCTGCTGTCGCTCTAGTGCCTGAACCCGAGGACGCTGGGGCCGTAGTCGAAGCTTCATCTGCCTCTGCAATCTCCGGAGCCTCTGTGGATGCCGAGCCTGCTTGTGGCAAGGCAGCTGCAGAGTCGATCTCAGCGGCTTCAGCGCTCGTCTCCCCGGCTTCCGCGATGCGGGCCGTTACCGCTTTGGCCTCCGTAATTTCACGGGATCTCACGATAATCGATTCCGGAATCCCGAGTTTTGCCGCGATAACAAAGGCATAGCTGTGACCTGCCTCGCCAATGCGCAGCCGGTACAGCGGCTCCAGCGTCTCGGTATCGAATTCCATGCGCGCATTTTCAAATCCCGGGGTGCGTGCGGCAAAGTTTTTAATCTCGGTAAAATGGGTGGTTACGACTACAGTTGATTGACGCTTATGAAGTTCCTCCAATATGGCGATCGACAAGCCGACTCCTTCTCCGGGATCTGTCCCTGAGGCCATTTCATCCAGTAAGATCAACGTGGAGCGGCCGGCGGTTTGGAGGATCTCCCGGATGTTGCGAATATGCGCAGAGAAGGTGCTGAGCGCATGCTCGAGGCTTTGCCCGTCTCCGATATCGACCGCAACCTCGTCGAAGACGGCGCACTGGCTGCCTTCTCCAACGGGAACGAGCAGCCCTGATTGCACCATCAGCGTAATGAGTCCGACGGTTTTAAGCGCCGATGTTTTTCCGCCGGTATTGGGGCCTGTAATGATTAACGTCTTATACCGATCGCCGATCGCAAAATCCAGCGGCACCATGGAAGCGCCGATCAGTGGATGCGTGGCGCTCCGGAGCCGGATCAAGCCTTCCTGATTGATGCCGACGTTCCTGCCACCGATGGACAATGCATATTTGCCTCTGGCGATAATGAAATCATATATGCCGACGGTATCCGCATTCATTCTCAGCTCGTGCTCATACTGCTCGGTCATCGAGGTCAGCTCGCTCAGCACTTTGGTCTCCTCACGGGCTTCATCGGCATGCAGCAGATTCAGCTCCATCTGCAGCGTTTGGAGCTCGGAGGGCTCGATAAACACCGTTTGGCCGCTCGCGGATTCATCCAGCACGCTGCCATTCAACATTTTCCGGAACTCCTTCTTGATCGGCAGGACATACCGGTCGCCGCGCTTACTGATGACATGCTCCTGCATGATCCCTTTATAACGGCTGACAAGACTGTCGAGCTTGCGCTTGATCCGTTCTTCGGCAACAAGGATTTTCTTGCGGATTTTGGCCAAATCTTTGCTGGCGCCGTCAACTACCCGGCCGGCATGGATGCTGCGCTCAAGCTCGGACAGCAGCGGCTTCAGCTCATGCATGGAGGAGGCGTAAGAGCTGACGGTCGGTGCGATGGCGCTCTTGTTCTCCATATATTTGATCAGCTGACGGCAGCTGCGAAGGAACTGGATCAGATGCCCGAAATCCCGTTCGGTTAGCACATACCCGGTACCGATCAGGTCGAGAATCAGCTCGATCCCTTCAAGCGACGGTATGGGTACGCTGGCACCCGCATTCAGCAGCGCACGGGCTTCCTCGGTTTCATCCAGCCTGTGGCGAATGGCTTTCAATTGCGTGAGCGGAGTCATGTTCCGGATATGCTGGATACCCAGATACGACATAGCGAAGCGTTCAAGCTCGCCCTGGATCCGGTAATACTCTAATTTGTTTAATGCGGCAGGATTCATGTTCTTCGATTCTCCTTTTTTGTTCATAATGGCTAGGCAAGGCTTGGTGATCGTCTCACGGGAAACGCAAATAGGGCGGAAAGTGAACATGGGGTTCACTCTCCGCCCGGGCGTGAGGCTATTCCGATTCGGTATGCTCTTAAGCTGCGCCTAAATAACCCTTGGCCTAGGCAAGGGATGACGAACCCAAAAAATCCACGCCAAAACTGCAGCGCGGATGAGCATAGCATATCTGAATAAAGCCTAAAGGGGCTTCAATTGATATCCGCAGTTCTTAACTAATTCACCGGAGGAAATGTAGATACGCATCAAGAAATAAACATTAACCTCTACAGGTTATGTCCATTATTTACCAATCTTGACGATCATGCATTCCATCCATATGAAATTGGCTTAGTTAAGAACAACCACCGACATCAAAATCTCTCCTTTAGATAAGGTATGGTCCTACTATAAACATATTCCAGATTAATTGTCAAGGGGCAGGAGGGAAATGGCTGTGTTGGTCGAAACTGTGATATGATGAAAATGGTTTCTTAAACGAAAGATGAACAGACGGGATCCATTCGATCGCACAACATGTGAGAGGAGCTGTAGCCATGGGGAAAATGCTGGCTAGAAATGAGGTTAAAGTCGAAGCAACCTGGAATCTGGACGATTTATTCGCGTCGGAGGAGGAATTCGAATCAGGCTTGCAGGACGTGGAAGCGCAGGCGGCCCGATTGACGCGGTTTAAAGGGAGACTGGGCGAGGGGGCGCATGTGCTTCTTGAATGCTTGAACGAGCATGAAGCGCTTATGGAGCGAATCGGGAAGATATCGGCCTATGCCCATCTCCGGCAATCGGAGGATGGGACCAATCCGGCGAATCTTGCGAGAGCTGCCAAGACGGGCGACTTGGTATCGCGGATCAAATCCTCGCTGACATTCCTTGAATCGGAGCTGCTGGAGCTAGAGGAAGGCGTCATCGATACATATATCCATCAGGAGGAAGGGCTTAAGTCGTATGCTCGCAGCCTGGGGCTGCTCCTGGAAACGAAGCCGCACCGGCTCAGTCCCGAATCGGAGCGCGTTCTTGCATCGCTTAGCGAAGTGCTTGGAGCCCCGTACCGTATTTATTTGCGGGGCAAGCTGTCGGATATGACGTTCGACGATATTTCGGTACGGGAAGAAACGATGCCGGTTTCGTTCCGTTTATACGAGAACGCGTATGAGATGTCGGAGGATACCGAGCTCCGCCGTGAAGCGTATGCTTCGTTCACCAAGTCGCTCCTAGGCTCCCGGCACACATTTGCCGAAGCTTACGCGACCGAGGTGAAGAAACAGGTCGTGCTGTCCCGCTTGCGCGGCTACGAGTCCGTGACGGACATGCTCCTGCAGCCGCAGCAGGTGACCAAGGAGATGTACAATCATATCCACGATACGATTCTTTCCGAGCTTGCTCCCCATATGCGCAGGCTCATGGCCCTGAAGAAGCGGGTGCTCGGTCTGGACCGCATGCTGTTCTGCGACTTGAAGGCGCCGATGGATCCGGACTTCAATCCAAGCATAACCTATGAGGAAGCATGTGCTGCAATTACCGATTCCCTGGCGATTCTGGGTTCTGAATATACGGATATCGTCGAGACCGCATTTGCGAACCGCTGGGTGGATTATGCCGACAACATCGGTAAGTCGACGGGGGCCTTCTGTTCCTCGGTTTACGGCGTGCATTCCTATATTCTGGTGACGTGGGCGGACAACATGCGAGGCGCCTTTACGCTGGCGCATGAGATCGGCCATGCCGGCCATCTGATGCTGGCGGCCCGCAACCAGCGCATGACCAATGCTCGGCCTTCCATGTATTTTATCGAAGCCCCGTCAACGATGAACGAGCTTCTGTTGGCAGACCATCTGATGAGCAAATCCCAGGATAAGCGGATGCGCCGCTGGATCATTCTTCAGCTGCTCAGCACCTACTATCACAATTATGTTACGCATCTGCTGGAAGCTGAATTGCAGAGAAGAGTATATGCGCATGCGACGGCGGATCAGCCGATCACAGCAGATACGCTCTCGTCTTTGAAAGGCGCCGTGCTGTCCGACTTCTGGGGAGATGCGCTGGAGCTGGACGAAGGCGCTAAGCTGACCTGGATGAGGCAGCCGCATTACTATATGGGCTTGTACCCGTATACCTATGCGGCAGGTCTGACGGCTTCGACGGCCGCGGCACAGCTCATTCGCGAGGAAGGGCAGCCTGCGGTCGATCGCTGGCTGCAAGTGCTTAAGGCTGGCGGCAGCATGACGCCGCTGGAGCTGATGTCACTCGCCGGAGTCGACATGACGACATCCGAGCCGATCTCTAGAGCCGTAGCCTATGTCGGATCGCTGGTGGATGAGCTGGGGTCCTTATACGCTTAAGCTATCACAAAAAAAAGGAGAACCGAAGGCGCGTCTCATGCCAATCGGTTCTCCTTTTTATTCATATGCTTCCTCAACGGGAGTGAGGGACGTGTCCTTTGGCTCTACGGCCCGTGTCGGTATGGAGAAATAGAACGTGGAGCCGCCGAATTCCCGGCTGTCTACCCCGATGATACCGCCCATGAGCTCGACAAGCTTCTTGCTGATCGCGAGTCCCAGCCCGGTGCCGCCGTACTTGCGGTTTAACGATGGATGGAGCTGTGAGAAGGAGAGGAACAGCTGATGCTGACGGTCGGCCGGAATGCCGATCCCGGTATCCGTAACTCGAATCGTCAGCGTAAGCTCACGGGTGCCGATGCGCCGGACGGCGTCGGCAGTCAGCGTCACGCTGCCTTGCTCCGTAAATTTGATGGCATTGCTGATCAAATTGACGAGCACCTGTCGCAGCCGCAGAGGATCCGCAACAATGACATCAGGGACGCTGACTTCGTTCACGCTCCATGAAAGGGTTAGTCCTTTCTCGCTGGCTTTGGCATTGAACAAGTCTACGACGCTTCCCAGCAGGCTGCGGACATCGATCGGTTCCTCGCCAATCGACATTTTACCGGTCTCGATCCGGCTAAAATCGAGGATATCGTTCAAAATATGCAGGAGCGATTCACCGCTCTCCTTAAGAATGTCCGTATAATTTGCCTGTTCTTCATCGAGGTCGGTCGTCTTTAGGAGATCGATCATCCCCATTATGCCGTTCATCGGCGTACGAAGCTCATGGCTCATCATCGTCAAAAACTCCGTCTTGGCCTGATCTGCCCGCTCAGCCGATTCTTTGGCGCGTATGATCTCTTTCTCATCGGTAATATCGCGGAATACCATCACGGCACCTTTGCGCTCGCCCCGATCCCAGA
This sequence comes from Paenibacillus sp. FSL M8-0142, assembly GCF_038597315.1. NCBI lineage: Bacteria > Bacillati > Bacillota > Bacilli > Caryophanales > Paenibacillaceae > Paenibacillus > Paenibacillus sp. FSL M8-0142. The sequence continues at coordinate 4,041,622 of NZ_CP152008.1, read as the reverse complement.
TCGGATTGACTTGGTAATTGGCCAGGAAGCTGGTTCCATCGCGCCGCCACAGCACGATTTCGGTTCGAAGGAGAGGCGTTCCTTGCAAGAGAGCCATCTCAAGGGGGGAGTTCCTCCCGCGGTAAAAGCTGCCGTCATGCCGAATCTCCCTGATGATTTGATCGCAGGATCTGCCGATGACATCACCCGCATCTTCCCCCAGCATGGACGCACCGGCCGGATTGATGAAGGCGACTTTGCCGTTAATGTCCAGCCCGATAATGCCTTCGGACACCGTGTTCAGCAGCAGCGTGAGCTCGCGGCTCAGCTTCTTGATCTCCTCCATCGAACGGTTGCGCTCCGTAATGTCCCGGGTAATTCCATAAACGCCGACAACCTCTTCATCCACGATGATCGGAATGTTAACGGTATTGATTTCGATCGGATGACCATCCTTGTGAATGATCGACAGGTCATAGCTCTGCGGGTTTCCTTCCTTCGCTTGGTTAAAATGGTACTGCGTCCGCGGCAGATCCTTATCCGCCACGATGGGACCGTAATACATGCCGACAAGCTCGTCCAGCGAATAACCGGTTAATTTCTGCAAATTCGGATTGGCCGTCAAATACTCGCCTTCCAGATTCATGGAGTAGACGGCAAGCGGATTGTACTCGAACAGCGATCGATACCGCTGCTCGCTTTCCTTCAGCTTGAATTCGATACGCTTCCGTTCGGATATATCGCGGGCGATGGAGATGATTTCACGATGCCCGTCCTGTCCCGTAATGAACTTGCAGTTCACTTCGAACCAAATGTGCCTGCCGTCTTTATGTAAGTAACGGAAGGTGATCGGGGTAAGGGAGGTCTCGTCTAAGGTTCGCTGCAAATACGCTTTGAGCGGCCCGATGTCCTCCGGATATACGTAATCGAATGCACTGGTCCCCACAAGCTCTTCAGGATTATAACCGAGGAGCGAATAACAGGAAGGTGAGCAGTATAGAAAGGTACAGTCGTCAATCGTATTCCGCGATATGAAATCCAGCGAATTTTCCGTGATCAGCCTGTATTTCTTCTCGTTCTCAACCAATTGCTGCGCGATCAGTGATTCTTCGGTAATATCCTGGGCCATTCCGACCAGTTCGATCGGTTTGCCTTCGCTTCGGGCCGATACTTCCCACTGTGCCCGGAGCGTACGAATGGTGCCGCCTTCAACCTGAATCCTGTAAATAATCTCGTCGGGTTGTCCCTTGATTGCCGACAGGATCGCACGCCGGAGACGTTTGCGGTCTTCGGTGACAACCGCGGAAAGAAGGGATTTATGATCACGCTCAACCGGCTCCAGTTGGTAGCCGTAAATTCGGCGTATTTCTTCGCTGAAGGATAATGTCCGGGTCACAAGATCCCATCTCCAGGAACCGATTTTGGCGATCCGCTGGGCACGGGCGAGCGTGTCTTCATCGATTTTGCGCTTGGTAATATTGCGTGCGATCGCCAGCACCTTTGTTATTTGACCTTCGGCCCCCCGGATGACGTGGAAGGAGGTTTCAAACCATAGATAGTGTCCGTCTTTATGGCGGATACGCCTGTTGAATATTTCGCTATCCGAGAACAGCTTTCCGGGCTGTTTCATTTCTTCGGAGTCGGCCGAATGGTAAAACTCGGCGCGATGCCTGCCAACCATCTCTTCCTGACGATATCCTAACAAGTGGGTTGCGGAAGGGGAGATGTATTCAATGATTCCATCGGCATTGCTGATCGAGATGAGATCTTGTCCGCTCTTCAGGATGAGCGCAAGCAGCTCCTCCTGACCGATCATCGGCAAGGGGGCTTCCTTGATCTCCGCTCGGTCAATGCAGCACAGGATGAGCGGTTCTTTCCCGTTTGCCGATGACGCCAAGAGAGAGAACTCCGCGGTTATGGACATTGCCCGTCCATCCGCGGACTGAAATGAAATCGTCTCCTGAAGTCCATTGGCGACATCAAAGCTTTCAATTCGCTGCAAAGCTTTTTGGGAGAGGCCCTTCAGAACCAGGAGCTCGCGAGGTTTTCGCGTCAGCAGCTCGGAACGCGTGGATCCAAGGATTTCGCAGAAGCGTTCGTTCATCATCACAATCTGCTCTGTCTTTAAGGATATCAAAACCGCCCCGACAGGCAGTTTGTTAAACATGGGTTCCCAGAACCAATCTTCCGTAAAATTCCTCATATCATAGGCTGCCTCCCTGAGAAATGCTCTACCACTTGATCATAGTGGATCGTTCATTGTTCTAGCAATAGATAAAAGGATACAAATCAACATGACAAAACTTATGCGAAAGAGCTTACCGGTAAGCCCTGCGCGTACGAGGTTTGGTGCAAATATGTAGGATGGTACCGAACATGCTCGCCTTTAGCGGGTATTGACACATTTTTATGGGAACCTCCGGTTTCCGCCCTTCAGAAAATAGCTCCTGCGTCTTGTGATAATCCCGCATATGTGTGCTTATACAATTCGTAACCTCCTTGTTTGGTTGTACTATACCCGTATCATTCTGCGTTTAAACTGCTTTTCAGTTGTAGGCTAACACCCTATGCGGGCTAATTGCATACTATGCAGGGTAGAAGATAACGAAGGAGGAAGTTTCATGAACACATATCCATCTCAACAACAAATGCTGTTTCAATGCGATCATCATATGGCCCATTCCATGAAAAAGCATAAGGAGAACGCCCATGCTGCCTTGAAAAAGGCGATGAAGCACAAAGTTCGCGTAGAGACGCTGGATGATGAAGTCTTCGAGGGGGTCATCATCAATGTAGACGCTAAATACGTATATATCCAGATCGAGCAGGAAGGAAGCAGAGGCTTTTATCCCGGCTATCCATATCCGAGACCGCCGTTTGCGCCGTATCCGTACAATCCGTATTACAGCAACGTTATCCTGCCATTGGCGTTGTTTGACCTGCTGGCCGTCAGCCTGCTGTGGTAATTATTCATTAGTGCGCGGGGTGCTCCTGAAGGTTCTTGGACCTGGTGCACCCCTTATTTGATAGAGCGATGAAGATCGGCACCCCGCGTGTCAGTGAATAATGGCATTGACGAAAAATACGAGAAAACTGCCGTTGGTTCACGCAGCTTCTCCTCCATCTAGCGTCGATTTTTTGAAGGGAACAGAAAAAAAATAATTTCAGCTATTTACATACATGCTGTATGTATGTTAAATTTAAGCCAATCATGAATAAGGAGTTGTTGATCCAGTGAACGTACAAGGCTTTTACCCGGTTATTATGTCCGGGCACATGGAGGAGAGTAAGGATTTTTATACCCGTTTATTTGGCTTTGAGGTTGTCTTTGAAGCGGACTGGTACATAAGCTTGAAAAGAAATGCCGGACCGGACAAGCTGTACGAGCTCGCCGTATTGTCTTGGAATCATGAAACGGTGCCGGCTGCTTTTCAGAGAGAGGTGCAGGGATTGATTCTCAATTTTGAGGTGGACAATGTCGACGCTGAATACGACCGGCTGATCAAGCAAGAGGGTCTCCCGCTTCATTTGGACATTCGCGACGAGGCGTTTGGCCAAAGGCATTTCATCACAAGCGACCCGAGCGGCGTGCTGATCGACATGATCCAGATTATTCCGCCATCCGAGGCCTTTGCGGACAATTACAAGGAAGACGTATGGACCGATCCGGAACCCAAGGCCGTCCAATGACACAATCCCAACCCTTAAAGAATTATTTCGGGAGGGAGCTTGCCCTGATCCTATCGGATTTGATTCAGCCGCTCGTTGCCCGGTTTCCAGCCGACTCCTTCGTGGAGGCCGTAACCCGGCAATCCGAATCCCTTGAGCTCAAAGGGAGAGTTGCGATGATCGCGGCCGAGCTTCATCAAGCGCTGGCCATGCCGTATAAGGGCAGTCTGGAAGTGCTGCTGGACATCCTCGGCCCGGAAAATGAAACCGAGCAGGGCATGTTCACGAACGGCTATTTTTTAATGCCGGTTGCGTACTATGTCGAGCGTTACGGACTTCAGCATTTTGAACTATCCATGCATGCCTTATATGAAATCACGAAGCGGCATACTTCGGAGTATGCCATCCGCCCTTATTTGCTGAAGTATGAGGATCAGTGCCTTGAACGATTGAAAGCGTGGAGAACGGATTCCAGCCTGCATGTCCGCCGACTCGTCAGCGAGGGGACACGTCCCCGTCTCCCTTGGGCTAAGCGGATTCCGGTTATAAAGGGGGATCCTTCGCATCACCTTGCTTTGATCGAGCCGCTGCTGAATGATCCATCGTTGTATGTCAGAAAATCCGTGGCCAATCATCTGCACGACCTAAGCAAGGATTACCGGGATTTCGTCATTACTTGGCTGGCGGAGCGACAGCACAGCGGCGGGGAGCATTTTCCTTGGATCGTCCGGCATGCGTGCAGATCATGGATGAAGGGCAGCGAAATGAAGAGCATGCACGAGCTTTTCTCTTCTGCTATATTTACAACATAGAATGAAGATTTGAAGAGAGGCATTTACGATGAAAAGAAGCAAGACGGAAGCGCAGGAGACGATGGAACGTCTGCTGCAGGTTGCAAGAGAAGAGTTCGCGGACAAAGGCTATGCAGACACCGCACTGGAGATGGTCGCGGATATCGCCCAAGTAACCCGGGGCGCGCTCTATCATCATTTTAAGAATAAAAAAGGGCTGTTTCTCGCCGTCCTGGATCTCGTACAGCGCGAAGTTTCAGAACGCGTCGCCTCGGAGGCGGGCCGTTCAAGCGAACCCTGGGAGCAGCTTCTGCTGGGCTGCCGGGCTTTTATCGCCGCGGCGGTAGAACCGCAGAACATGCGGATCATGCTGATCGATGGTCCGGCAGTCGCCGGCTGGGAGACTTGGCGCCAGATGGACGAAATCCATTCGATGCGTCATCTGCGGGAACAGCTGGATGGGATGCAGCAGAAGGGGGAGATGAAACAGCTGCCCGTCGATGCGATGACCCATGCGTTATCTGGCGCAATGAATGAATGCTCGTTGTGGGTGGCGGAAGCGGAGGATACGGCTCAGGCAGCTGATGATTCGATGCGGATTATTGAAACGATGCTGACGGGATTTAGGCGCTGACAGGCCATACTCCGATCGCGGATATCGAAATAGGAGATAAGCAGCCGGCCGGCAAGGAAAAAGCACCCGAATGGAGGGGTTCTCCAAAGTTCGGATGCTTTTTTTTTAAAAAAAATTTATGCTCAGCAGAATTATGTGTGCTGCGAGGGAGGCTCAGGTCTGCAGCGTTCGAAAACCTCCTGCTGCCCTTCATCCATCCGGTCGATCAGCTTAACGATAGAGGGAGTTGTTCGCTCGTAAGATCAAGCCAATCCAATTCTTCCCGCGTCAGCTTGATCTTCGCTCCCTCATCACAGGATTTTAGTTCTTCCGCGTTTTGGGCGCCGATCAGCGCGCAGGTCGGGAAGGGCTGATTCAGGACATAAGCGAGTGCGATCTGAATCGTCGTAACCTGCTTGGCTTCGGCAAGCTTCTTGGCCCGCTCGAGCCGCTCCCAGTTGGCATCGCTATAGAACACACGGACCAGATCTGCGTTGTCCCGCACCTCGGGAGTGAATCGCCCCGTGAAAAATCCTCTGGCCTGCGACGACCAGGACAATAGCGGGAATTGCTCGGCTTCATGCCATGCGCATGTCTCTGCATCCGCAGATACGCAGCCTTTCCAGAAAGGCTCATTCGGTTTCGCAAGGCTCAAATTCGGACTGCTGAAGGAGAAGCCGACGAGTCCGTTCGCTTCCGCATATTGATTTGCCTCCCGGATCCGTTCCCAGGTCCAGTTGGACACGCCGATCGCTTTCACGGTTCCGGATTCGATATATTCGTTGAGCGCCTCCACTACCTCGCCAGCCGGAACATTCGGATCGTCGCGATGCAGTGCGTACAGATCGATATAGTCGGTCTGCAGCCGCTGCAGGCTGTCGGTGATGTCATTCTTGATATCCTTCCGGGTCACGCGCGGTCCGTTCTGGTCGTGGTGAGCGCCCTTGGTCAGAATAACAAGCTGCTCCCGGTTGCCACGCTCCTGCATATAACGACCGATCACTTCCTCGCTTTGGCCGCCGCAATAAATATGGGCCGTATCGATCGAATTGCCACCGATGGCCAGAAATGCGTCCAGATTGGCAGCTGCCCGCTCGTAGGAATCATGGTAGAAGTAGTCCGATCCTTTCATCAGCACGGAGACGGGTTTGTTCAATCCCTTGATTGAAATATACTTCATGTTCATACCTCCTTTAAAAATGTCACAGTACGATTCTTGACCGCTCATGGGCGGATTTCAGACATGCGTCAATGACCCTCATATTACGGACGGCATCTTCTGTTGTGTATCGGAGCGGCTTGCCGTCCAGTACCGCTTCGGCGATACGGTCACCCTGCTCGCTGTATGCGTTGGCGGAAGGAACCTCGATTTCCTTCCGGCCTTCACCGGTCGTCAAGAAGAAATTGGCCCCGTTCTCGGGCAGGCTGTATGCATACGGCACCTCGATTAGCCCTTCGGTCCCCACGATTTCAAGCGGATTACGGTAGGCGGCCCACATGCCGCAGTCAAAGGTCAGCGATACGGCACCTTCAAATTCGACCAGTCCGGATGCCATCATGTCGACATGATCATGCTCCGGCGAGAAGAAGGCCTGGACGGTAACGGCTTCAGGCTCTTTATCGAGCAAAATCCGGGCTGCGTTAATCGGGTAACAGCCGACGTCATAAATGGAACCGCCGCCCCAGTCCTTACGGAACCGGACGTTGCCTTGGTTGGCCGAGCTGTTAAAGGTGAAGGCGCTGCGGATGCCTCGGATCTCGCCGATCGCTCCGGATGCGATATATTCCTTCAAGATATCGTACCGCGGGTGGTAACGGTACATGAACGCTTCGGCCAGAATCACGCCGGCCTTCGCTGCGGCATCAGCCATCTCGGCGGCTTCGGCCTCCGTCAGCGCGATCGGCTTCTCGCAGAGCACATGCTTTCCGGCTTCGGCCGCTCGGATGCTCCATTCTTTATGTAAATGGTTAGGAAGGGGAATGTAGACCGCATCAATGTTAGGATCCTCGAGCAGGGCTTCATAGCTTCCATACGAGATATTTATGTTAAGCTCTTCGGCGAGTTGCCTTGCTTTATCCTCCTGCCGGCTCGCGATGGCTGCAACTTCATTGCGACGGGATTGCTGGAGTCCGGGAATGACCGCACGCTTGGCGATGCTGGCGCAGCCCAAAATGCCCCACCGTAGTTTCTTGCTCATCTTCATCAGTTCCTCCTTCGTTACTTGAGTAAGATTATATTGCGATTATAAGAGAGAATAATTAAAATTAATATAATATTATTTTGTATTGGATTAAAACAATATTGTCATCGAGGAGACCTAGGAATGAAACGCCAAATCCACTTGCTGACCCTGCCGGAGATGCCGTTCTTCTGCTTTCCCGAATCGGTGGGCATTTACCGGGAGGAGCCGGAGCACTCGGTTACGCGGGCTGCCGGGGCACTGAACAATTTCAACATTCATTACGTCGCTTCCGGTACGGGGTATGTGGAAATCGATCAGCAAGTGCATACGCTGGGGCCCGGCGAAGCCGTCCTGTATTTCCCCATGCAGGCACAGCGTTATTACAGCAGCGAAGATGACCCATGGGACGTCCGCTGGTTCCATTTTTACGGGAGCGGGCTGCAAAATTATTTGATCGAACGGGAATTTCATCGCAGTCCGCTGTGGAGTGTCCGTCAGCCTGCTGCATTTGAGGAGGCGCATGAAACGCTGTTAAAGGAGGCGGAGAGGCATCGGATGCTGAACCCGGCCCAGCTGTCGACGCTAACCTATTCGCTGCTGACGGTCTTCGTGGAGCAGGCATCCGCGCTCTCTGACCATAAATCCAGCAACTCGGGCAGCCGTATTCTCGAATTGCTGCCGATCATTCAGCAGGAAGCCGCCAAGCCGTTTATACTGGAGGAATGGGCATCAAGGATCGGGGTAAGCACCTATTACTTCTGTAAGCTCTTTCGAAACGTCATGGAAATGACGCCGATGGAATTCGTCACCAGGTGCCGCCTGCAAATGGCCAAGCAATGGCTGCTGGAACACAAGGACAAGACGATCGGACAAATTGCCGTTGAGGCTGGATATCCGAGCGTCAGCTACTTTAATAAGCGGTTTATGGAGCATGAAGGGATGACGCCGTCTTCCTACCGGCGCTTGCACGGAGGATAGTCTGGTCGTCCTGTTCCCACGTACGGGAACGAGCCCGACTTAGGTCCAGGTTCTAATCACTTCTAGAGTCGGTTTTGGCTTTGGTTTAACCGGATTACAATGGAGTTAACGAGGGATTTGACGAAATCCTGACCGATGATCAAGTTAAACGGGGGAAAGACCAATGTCCGATACAAAGAACTTATATATATTGCTAACCGATACGGGAACGATGTTTACGAGGCTGATCAAGCGAATTACGGCTGCGCCGTATAACCACGCTTCCATTGCATTGGATGGCCAGCTTAATGAGGTGTTCAGCTTCGGCCGGAAATGTGCCGATAATCCTTGGGTGGGAGGCTTTGTGGAGGAAGACGTATATGAAGGAACCTTCAGCCATTTTCCGGGTACGCGATGCGCGTTATTGCGCTTTGAGGTGACTCAGGAGCAATATGATCAGGTCCGCGCGGTGATCCAGCGCTATAAAGACGAGGAGGACGCCTACCGGTATAATCTGATCGGATTGTTCGGTGTTCTAATGAGGCTGGATATTACGAGAGAGCGGTCCTACTTCTGCTCTCAATTCGTTGCCGAGACGTTGCGCCAGAGCGGGATTCGCCTGTGGGACCGTTCGTCCACGCTGGTGACGCCGCATGATTTTCTGCTGCACCCCTCGATGGAGGTAGTGTATGAAGGCATGCTGTACGACTATCCGCTTCTAGATCAGACGAGACTGGCAAGCTTCCATCATCCGCTTCAATCGGCGGCACAGTAGAAGGCATCCTGAGGTGCTTGGCATACAGTTGGATAGGATAACGATCATCCTCTGCCGTCCGGCAGAGGATGATTTATTGTGGCCGCTACTCTCCAATGGGAGTCGAGCCGATCCTCATTCGAATCGTGTCCATACTTTCCTATTGAAGTTGTGTCGATACTTTTCAAGCTTGATTCGTCACTAGCCCATAGACAGGGATGCCGTTATTTGATGTGACCATTAGCCTGCCGGATTATCGTTTCGATCCGCTGTTCGTGTTGGAAAACGCTCTTCTTCTTCGCCAGAATTTGGCCGGAGAGGGTGAGCATCCGTGCCAAGGTATCCGATGTCCGTGACGGATCCTGCGACTTTACGGCGGCTTTAAAGTTCTTCCATTCGGTGTTCAACAGCTTGTTCGGGGTCGAGATCGCACTCTTGTCGCTTTTGATTTTGCTCTTATACGGCTCGATCCCGGATAGCACGGACCGCACTTTGGCCGCCTTGCCGGTACGTTCCTTCTTGGCTGCCGTCAGCGCCGCTTGCTTCTGCTTGATATCCTGCCTCCCAATATTCACCAGCAGCTTCATGCTGTTAGCCTGCGTCTGCAGCATCTTGGATAACGTCTTGTCCTTCAATTTCTTGGCTGCCGCAACCTGCCTGTTTAGCGCCGTGTAGCTGTCGAATAAAGGCTGATATTTACGCTTCGCCGCATTCAGCTGTTCCTCCAGATTGCGGATCTTGTCTTTATCCAGATCGCTGATCCTTCTGCGCACTTCCGAAGCCTTGGCTTCGTTGGCATAATGCAGCGAAGCGATTTTATCATCCCATTCCATGGTCTCTTTCCGTTCGGCTTTAAACGTATCATACTGCTTGAGCAGCCTGGTACCGCCCGACCCGCCGGCACGGCCTGCGGTTTCGCTTAGCTGATGGTTGATCGCATCCGTGAATTCGATCGCTGCGGCCGCGGCCTCCCGGACCGGCACTAGACCAATTATCAATTGCATCGCAAGATAGATCATGAACATTTTCTTCATCATGACAGTAATGCCCCTTCCATCCATTGGATTCGTTCCGAAAAGCCGCTCGTAAGCTCATACGAAGTCCGGGTAACAACGCAAAAAAGCACCCGGGCAGCAGGCGTCAATGCCTGGCTTACGGGTGCTTCCTTCGTAAGAATCCAGAATTAGTTTAGTAAAATATACAATATATAACCTATATTTGTCAATCATGTCTATGGTAAATTCTTTAAAAAGTTTAAGCGAGTCGAATCTTTGACAGAATCGCTGCCCATGCTTCCGTATCGCCTTCCCACGTCCTGCCTTTCGGGATGCGAACAAGCCTGGCATCTTCAGCGAACGAAGGCAGCTCCACGATGTCCGAGTCTTCTCCATGAAGAATAAATAGCATGGAAATATGGGGATTGGCATACGTTTCATGGATGGAGGCATAGATGGCTTCGGCATCCTGCTGATGTTGAATGATCCGCACGAGAAGAACGCTTTGGCCGGATGCCAGGCAATCATTAAACCGTGCGATTCTTCGATCCAGCCGTTCCCGAAATTCGGCATAGTCGTGTAGCGGCGGCTGGTCGGGCGTATTTTTAAAATCGTGAAATGACAAACAGGTTGACTGCCGATCGCGCACATAGTAGGTGTTTACGGATTTGCCGTAGATCTCCAAATGCTCGAGCTGCATAAAGCCTTCAAGCCGTCTGCGGATCATGCCGCAAAAATCGGCGGTCGATGCGAAATTGAACCAATCCCAGGGACCTGCCTGACGCCGCAGACCGTTTCGCTTGAGCTGAGCGGCAACCTGGCAGTTATGCCCTAGGCTGAAAATTGCCTCGTACCGGTACGGTTGTGTCTCCATTTCGAAGACCTCCCTTCCAATCTATCATTTCTTATTCTATGTTGATTGATAGAAAGGGTAAGGGCGCAGGAGAATTACAAGGAGCGCTTTAACCTCCTTAACCAACCGTCACAGGTAATTGTTTCGGTAAGCGGATGCGGACCGTTTCGGGCAATCTTCTTTCATTTCCGGCATTTGCATTATTGTGATAGCGGGAAGCTCCCATATACGGCGGTTTACGGTCTATTACTATGGAGCCGGCTCATTGACAGGAGTAGAGGTCAGGTGATATTCTCCAATCAAACACGGGGTTTATCCGGGAAGACAACGAAACGATCCGAATCTGCCCCCTTGCCGCGGGCCCTGCTCCGGCTTGTGAGGTCGGTTACGGCGGCAGCGAATATACCGTTAACCAGAAGCTCTTCACTTACGAAGAGTTTTTTTCATGGCGGAAGAACCGTGTACTACAGCGAAAAGAATGTGATGACAGATGTTGGTTCGACTACGAACCCGAATGAACGGTTTACTACAAAATCATTTTTCCGGAGAGTCGATGGACTACCGGCAAATCTTTGCACTCATGCTTCCGATTCTGATCGACCAGGCTTTTATCATCGGCCTTAACTTGGTCAACACGGCGATGATCAGTTCCTCGGGAGTGGCGGCGGTCAGTGCCGTCAACATGGTCGATGCGCTGAATATTTTTCTGATCAACGTATTCGTAGCGGTGGCTACCGGAGGTACGGTCGTGGTCGCACAGTATAAAGGCAGCGGCAATGGGCAGATGGTGTCCAGGGCTTCTGCGGCTACGGTCACCTCGGTGACGTTTATTGCACTAGCGATCGCGCTGCTTATCATCGGGCTGCATAATCCGATACTCCAGCTTCTGTTCGGCTCCGCTTCGCCGGAGGTATTGGAGAGTGCCCGGATCTACCTGATCGGCAGCGGAACATCCTTTCTAGGAATTGCGGTCGTACAGGCGGTATGCGGAGCGCTCAGGGGCATCGGAAAGACGCGGGCCTCGCTTGCGCTGTCGCTGATTATGAATCTGCTGTATGTGGTGCTGAATATTTTATTTATTACGCTGCTGCATATGGGGGTCTTCGGCATGACCCTGGCCATTAACATTGCCCGTTTTGCGGGCGCGGCCTGCGCGCTGTATTATTTATTCAAGGTCGACGCAACGCTGCATATCCGGCTGAAGGACTTGTTTCATTTTCCATTGTCGATGCTTCGCAAAATCATGTTTATCGGCCTTCCGTTCGCGGCAGAGCAGATGTTCTTCAACGGGGGAAAGCTGCTGACGCAGGTGTTTATCGTAAGCTTAGGCACCTATGCGATCGCTACGAATGCGATCGGCGGATCACTCGCGATGCTGACGCAAATACCCGCGAGCGCCTTGTCGCTGACGATCGTAACGGTAGTCGGCCAATGTATCGGCCGGGGGGATATTGCGGATGCCCGGAAGTTCATCCGGTCATTTCTATGGCTGGGTGCCATCTCTCTGGCGGTAATGGGACTTATCCTGATCCCGCTGTTCAATCCGCTCGTCGGATTGTTTAATCCGCCGCAGGAAATCGTGCATGAACTGTTCGTTGTCATGCTGATCAACGTGATCATTCAGGTCCCGCTGTGGTCGATCAGCTTCATACTCCCCTCCGCACTCCGGGCGGCGGGAGATTCACGGTTTACTTCCATTACCTCCATGATGACCATGTGGCTGTTTCGGGTCATCCTCGGTTACATCATGGGGATCGTGCTCGGCTGGGGCATTCTCGGCGTCTGGCTCGCCATGAACTGCGAGTGGGGCGTGCGAGGCGCGCTCTTCCTATGGCGGTTCCGCGGCAAAAAGTGGTATGCGCATAAACTGATTTAGCTATCATCCCTATATGAGCTAAGCCCCTATCGTGGGGCTTTTTTTATTTCTTCGGCTGACCTGGATCATTTTTCTAACTTGACTATATACCCGGTGGGGTATATATTATAAGCGTGCCGCATCCGTATTCTTAAGCTTAATCCTTGAATTTGGATGGAATAAACCGAGGAGGTATGAGGGTGAGATACGATGATCAGATGAAGAACCGGGTAAAACGGATCGAAGGCCAGCTCCGCGGCATTCTGAGGATGATGGAGGAAGGGAAGGATTGCAGGGAAGTCATTACGCAGCTATCGGCGACGCGCGCAGCGATGGACCGGGCGATCGGCGTCATCGTCAGCGCCAACCTCGTGGACTGCGTCAAAGAGGCTGTGGAGAAAGGCCGGGATACGGAGCAGCTAGTGGTTGAAGCGGTGAATCTGCTCGTCCAGAGCAGATAACGTCACAGGCTATCTAAAAGGGCATTTGACCCAGGGATCAGAATTCGCAAAGGGTTGATGTCCGTTTGTTTTATCATATTATATACCCATGGGGGTATAAATTAAATGGTTGAAACTACGAAGGAGGAATTTTGGAATGCGTGCTGATCAAGTATTGGATGCCAAAGGCTTGGCATGCCCAATGCCAATCGTTAAAACGAAGAAGGCAATGAAAGACATGGAGCAGGGACAAGTGCTCGAGATTCATGCTACTGATCCGGGCGTGAAGAGCGATTTGACGGCCTGGGCCCAATCGATGGGGAACGAACTGCTCGAGCACCGCGAGGAGGACGGCGTGTTGAAGTTTTGGATCCGCAAAGGATGATTTTTGTATCAATAAATATACCCATAGGGGTAGAAGATCACATAAAAAGGAGGAAGAGATATCGTGACCGAACAGAAGCGAACGACCATTATCTTATTCAGTGGGGATTATGATAAAGCGATGGCGGCCTACATCATTGCTAATGGCGCGGCTGCGTATGACCATGAAGTGACCATCTTTCACACCTTTTGGGGGCTGAACGCCCTGCGGAAGGATGAGGATGTGCTGCTGCCTAAGAAAAAAGGGTTCATGGAGAAAATGTTTGCCAAAATGATGCCGAGAGGCGCCAACAAAATGGGGCTGTCGAAAATGAATTTTGCCGGCATGGGACCTAAAATGATAAAGGATGTCATCAAAAAGCACAATGCGGTTCCGCTGCCGCAGCTGATCGAGATGGCGCAGGAGCAGGATGTCAAGCTGGTTGCTTGCACGATGACGATGGATCTTCTCGGCCTGCAGGCGGAAGAGCTGATGGACGGGATCGAATACGCGGGAGTGGCAGCCTATTTGGGAGATGCCCAGGATGGGAATGTAAATTTGTTTATTTAAAGAATTAGGTTCCGTGGCAATTGCGAAAGTGTTCTGAGAATTAAAGCCGTTTTTCTCTAATGAAATAAGATGCATATTAACATTTTTTTATTCGAAATTATACCCCTAAGGGTATATGAAAATCCGAATGGAGGCTAGATCTTTAATGACTACAATACAATCCGATGCGAAGCTGGACGCGAAGGGGCTGGCATGTCCAATGCCGATCGTACGTACGAAGAAAGCGATGAAGGATCTCCAAGCTGGCCAGGTGCTCGAGGTGGAGGCGACGGATCCGGGATCCAAGGCCGATTTGAAAGCCTGGGCGGAAAGCGCCGGGCATCAGTATTTGGGCACGATGGAGGAAAATGGCGTACTGCAGCATTATCTTCGCAAATCGTCCGAGGAGGAAGGAGGAGAGCTCATGTATTCCAATGTGTGCGAACCTGCTGAACTGCAGAAAATGCTGGATTCCGGCGAGCCCGTTGTCCTCTTGGACGTGAGGGAGGCAGCCGAATATGCTTTCCGACACATTCCAAGCTCGGTTTCGATTCCGCTCGGAGAGCTGGAGTACCGTTTAGGCGAGCTGAACAAGGATGACAGGATCTATGTAATCTGCCGGTCGGGCGCCCGCAGCGACTTGGCGTCGAAAAAGCTTGCAGACAGCGGCTTTACGCATGTCGTTAATGTCGTACCCGGCATGAGCAGCTGGAGCGGGCAGACGGCCGGCTTGGACAATGGGCAGATGAAGTAACCGGTATAAGTGACGGGAATGGTAGCTCGCACCTCGGTATTCAAAAACGATAGAGGAACTTGATGAATAACCAAACCTCACAATAGAGAGGAAGATACAGGATGGCAATTAGAGCTATGCTTCCGCAGGAAGCGGCAGAGAAGGCAATTCGCAAGGAGCCGTTATTCATTCTTGATGTTCGCAACCCCGCCGATTTTGCAGATTGGAAGATCGAGGGCGAACGATTCAAGCATCTCAACATTCCGTATTACGAGCTGATCGACGGGGTGGAGGAAATATTGGAGCAACTTCCGGCATAAGAAGAGATTGTGGTCGTTTGCGCCAAGGAAGGCTCGTCCGTTATGGTCGCCGAATTGCTGGCCGAGCAGGGACGGAACGCTGCTTACTTGAAGGGAGGCATGAAAGCATGGAGCGAGCTTCTCATGCCGCTTAAAATCGGAGATTTGAAGGAAGGCGGCGAATTGTACCAGTTCGTTCGGATCGGCAAAGGGTGCCTGTCGTACATGTTGGTGTCCGGCCATGAAGCCGCATTGTTCGACGCGACACGGATGACCGAGGTATATACTGATTTCGCTGCAAAAATGAATGTGCAGATCAAGCACGTCTTGGATACGCATCTGCATGCCGATCATATTTCGGGCGGGCGAGCCATCGCCGAGGCTGCAGGCGCAAAGTACTGGCTGCCTGCAAAGGACGCCGGAGAGGCGGCATTCAAGTATGAGCCGCTCGAAGACGGAGACGAGATTCTGCTTGGGAGCAGCGTGATCCGGATCGAAGCGCTCCATACCCCTGGTCATACGGCTGGTTCTACCTCATTCCTAATCGATGATCAATATTTGCTGACCGGAGATATCCTGTTCATCGATTCGATCGGCCGTCCGGACCTTGCTGGACATGCGGAGGATTGGGCGGGAGATTTGAGGAAGACGCTGTACTCCATATATAAGGAGCTGTCCGGGGAGCTAGTCGTGCTGCCGGCTCACTTCATGATCATGGACGAGCTGAGCGCGGATGGGACTGTAGCGAAGAAGCTTGGCGAGCTGTTTGAAGAAAACCATGGTCTGAACATCCGGGATGAGAAGGAATTCAGATTGCTGGTCACGAAGAGCCTGCCGCAGCAGCCGAACGCCTACTTGGAGATCCGGCAGACCAATATGGGAATGATGCAGCCGAATGCGGAGCAGCAGCGGGACATGGAGATTGGGCCGAACCGATGCGCGGTTCGGTAATAAGGGCATGGAAATATGACCGTGTAAACGGTCATGCCTGATTGCAAAAGCGAAAAGGGAACCGGATGACGGTTCCCTTTTTTAAAGAATAAAGGGGGCATGAACATGGAATGGACTGTAACTTACATCTTGGCGATATTCCTCATCGGTTTTATCGGTTCCTATATTTCGGGCATGGTAGGCATCGGCGGTTCCATCATCAAATACCCGATGCTGCTGTATATTCCGCCATTATTCGGCTTTGCGGCATTCACGGCGCACGAAGTATCCGGCATTAGTGCTGTACAGGTGTTTTTTGCCACGATCGGGGGCGTGTGGGCTTACCGGAAGGGCGGGTATTTGAATAAAACCTTAATTTTGTATATGGGTTCGGCGATTTTACTTGGCAGCCTAATTGGAGGCTTCGGTTCCAACCTTATGAGCGAAAGTTTCATCAATATCATGTACGGCATATTGGCATTGCTTGCTGCCGTCATGATGCTGATCCCCAAGAGGGGAGTGGACGAAATTCCGCTGGATCAGGTGACGTTCAACAAATGGCTTGCAGCCGGACTGGCCCTTGCGGTCGGTATCGGCGCAGGGATCGTCGGGGCGGCAGGCGCGTTTTTGCTCGTGCCGTTGATGCTGGTCGTCCTGAAAATTCCGACGCGGATGACGATTGCCACTTCGCTCGCAATCACCTTCATCTCCTCCATCGGGTCAACGGCAGGCAAGCTTGCGACAGGGCAGGTCGATTACGGCCCGGCCGCCATTATGGTCATTGCCAGCCTGATCGCTTCCCCGCTTGGCGCTTCCGCCGGAAAGCGAATGAATACGCGTGTGCTGCAGTTGATCTTGGCCATTCTCATTTTGGCGACAGCTATTAAAATTTGGCTCGATATATTGTAGCTCCGCTGTATCTTAGTATAATGGCAATAACGGATTTACCGCTGAGGAGGGCGAGCTAAATGACCCGATGCAGCTGCAGGGTTTGCTCCTAATTTGGATATGATGGGGGCAGTCCTTCATTGAAGCGGCAAGATGAGAGCGATGGAATCCGAATAAGAAGGCGGGTGGCAGGAGATGAATCCGTGGAACGAGCGTTTCCAAGGAGAGGAATATGTATACGGAACGGAGCCGAACGCTTTTGTGGTCGACATGCAGAGCCGGCTTTCATTAACCGGCCAGACACTTGCGATTGCAGAAGGGGAAGGTCGAAATGCGGTATATCTGGCCGAGCAAGGTCACGATGTAACCTTGTGGGATTACGCAGAAGCGGGGCTGAACAAGGCGAATAAGCTTGCGAAGGAGAAGGGCGTTAAGATTGCTGCCCGTCTTCAGGATCTGGAGGATGCGGCGTGGACGCCGGATCAATGGGATCAGATCGTGTGCATATTCGGACATTTTCCGAAGGCGCTGCGCCTGCGAACCCTTCGCGGCGTTAAAGAAGCGGTGAAGCCGGGGGGGTATTTCATAACCGAAGTGTATTCGATGAACCAGATTCCGTATCAAAGCGGCGGTCCGCAGGAGATGGACATGCTGTATGAGCCGGAGGATTTTTTGCGGAGCTTTGCGGATTGGAGAATCATTCATTTTTTTATGGGAGAGGTTCATCGCAGCGAAGGAGCGCTGCATCAAGGCTTGTCCCATGTCATTCAATTTGCCGGGCAGAAGCCTGCTTTCACGTAAGCACCGGAGGAAAGGAATGTGAAGGGTGTTTTCAAAGATTAGGCAAGAACCTCATGTGATGATTGAACGTTTGATCCAACAGTTTTGGCCGGAGTGGGTCGGGACGGTCAGTCAAGGCGCGGGCGGCTGGAACAATACGACGCGTTTCATCCATCAAGCAGACCGCGGCTGCGTGCTGCGCATCTATAACACCCACCGCGACAAAGACAAAATCGAATTCGAGCTTGCCGTGCTGGAGTCACTGCGGCAGAGCAAGCTCTCCTTTGACACGCCGATGCCGATCCCCTCGGCAGCAGGGGAACGGATCGTGCAGCTCCCGGACGGAAGCGAACGATATGCGGTGGTGTTTGGATTCCTTGAAGGAGAGCGACCGGAAAGGAACAGCCTCCAAGCGGCTTATTCCTTCGGGGAGAAGACGGGAGAGCTATTGAAAGCACTGGAGCGGATTGACATACCCCGTCCTCCCGCATACCGGCCGTATTATGAACTGCTCCAGTCCTATCCCGCTTGCACGAGGGAAACGATCGAGGCGTTCTGTTTGCAGCCGGAACCGGCATTTCGCGATCTGCACCAGGAGCTTCTGCGGTTACTTGATGCGTACGACGACATCTGCGGCAGACTCGGAGAGCTGAGGAAGCTCCCGCAGCAGCTGGTCCACGGGGACCTCAATTTCTCCAATTTGCTGGTCGATCCCCGTCAGCCCGAGAAGGTTACGGCGCTGCTGGACTTTGAATTTTGCACCCGGGATGTCCGGGTGATGGAGCCGGCGGTGGCGATCTCCGGATTCCTTGGATTCGAGGAGGAGCGTGAGGCCATCAGCCGATTCTGCCAAGGATTCGGGAGCCGGATCCGCTTGAGTCCGGAAGAGATTGAGGCGATCCCGGTGTTAATCCGGCTGCGTATGGTGGATGTATTTCTCCACTTCATGAGCCGGTACCATGAAGGCACGGATAGTGCCGCGGTGCTGCAAGAGCAGGTCCCGATGCTGGCGTCAGGCTTGAGGCAGCTTACGGACAGCATGGCGTGGATCCGGGAAGCTGCGGCGAGGTTTCTGCTTTGATTGCTTGAAGACAGGATTTACAGATGCAGGTCCTTCCAGCGTATCCCACGGGAACGCTATTCAAGACGCGATCCGGAAAGCTCTCCCTCATACACCAGCATTCATTTGCATCCGGGAGCTTCGCTGCGTATGCGCACTGATTGGGCTGCCGGCAAATCGGACAGGTCGTCTGATCGACGCCAGCCTCGTCTTTCGGCTCGACAGGTTTAGTATCCATCGAATAGGAGCACCTCGATTCATGGTTCATCATTCTTAAGCGTATTCGGATATGGCCACGTTGTCCAGTAAGATCTCTGGTATGCGACCATCACAATAACCCGGCCCTTCACCATGGAAGAGCCGGGTTTCTTAGCATTTCGTCGGTCGGCAGAAGACAAAAGCGTTACGAGAGCCGCTGGGGGAGGGCGTTATTTTTTCAACAAATTGATATGATCCAAATCCGTGCTGCTGTTAAAGATGAACTCCAGCTTGTACGCACCCCGATGATAAGTGAGCTTGGTCTGCGTGATACCGCCGTTCTTGAACGTCGTGGTGGACGCTGGGGCATACCAGTTCTGCTTCAGCATCTTCATCGTAATGCCGCCGATATTCGTTTGCCGTTCCACATTCGTGCCGAAATAACGAATCTCCCGAATCTTGTTCAGCTTATATGAAATTGCGTAACCGGGATTACCCATATTCGCGCTATATAGATCAAAATCATCTGCATGCTTGCGCGAAATGGAAGGTTCTCCGATCGTGTTGATCACGTCCTGACGGGTGCTCTTGCCAACGGTCAGTTGGCCGACCACGCCGGGAAACTGGCCTTTCAAAGCGGGTTTATAGAAGCTGTTCAGCGTCTTTAACGCTTCCTTGGCTGCATAGCTGTCGGCAGCGGCTGCCTCGGTGTGCCCGGCCGCCTCGGCATGTGGCGCGGAGAAAACGGCCGGAGTGAATCCAAGCCCCGCCAAACCGACGGTCCCTGCCACCGTAAGTGCGATGACGGCTTTTGAAATACGCTGTTCGTTGTTCATGATGTATCCTCTCCTTGTAACATGACATTACCACAAGTGATCTTCTTTAAACAAAATCTATGTTTATCGTAGTGGAAGAGAGGAGGGATTGGGTTACGAATCCATGAAAATGAAATTTCAGAATTGTGACCAATGGATAAGGGAGTATACATAGGTATCGTAGGACCTCCCGTTCTGATGGATGTACTTCCGAAGGAGGCCTTCCTTCTCAAAGCCTAAGCGGTTGAGCAAGGCATGGGAAGCTTCGTTGTCGATCAATGCGCTTCCGTTTCGAGGATCGGAAACATGACTAACCTCCCGTTATAAAAAACTGCCGCTCCGCTAAAGAGCGAAGGGCAGTTTGGGTTGAATGAATGTTAAGGCTATGCTATTGCTGCACGATGGCGATAATTTCGTCTTCCAGCTCCAGTCTGACCTGTTCGCTGTATGCACGAATGTTATATTCGGAGTGCAGATAACGGAGGATGGCTTCGATCAGGTTCGCTTCGATCAAATACTGCGTTCTTCCGTTAACCCATACTTCCGCCGTATATCCGGTATCCTCATCCCAGCTCAGCTCGAGCGACACGTCCGTCGGTTTCACGCCTCTGCGCTCCGCCTGATGCAGGCAGACCGCATTGACGATTTCGTCCATGCTAAGAATCATGGCTTAGTACCTATTGTTGTTATTGTTGTAACGGTCATCATCATTACGATGATGCTCGACAGCCGGCTTGCGGCGGTTTCTCACGGCGCGTACAACCATCATGATCACCATGATGAGCGCCCAAATCGCAATGAGGTTAATCAGCAAGCCCATAATCTCGCCCATGAAGCCCATGCCTGCGAACATGCTGCCGAACAGGAGTCCTGCCAGACCGCCGATCATCAAGCCTTTCATCAAGCTGCCGCCGCTGAAGAATCCGCGGTTTGCTGTATTTCCTGCAGTAGTCCCGGATTTATTCGAGTTGCTCGTGCTGTTGGATTGCTGCACGTTGCTATCGTTCTTTTTCGGGGTGTTCGAGTAGGACTTCGTTCCGGATTTGAAGCCGCCTCTGCGGGCATCCACGGAATCGACCGGCGCGAGCGCTACAAAGAACAGGGTAAACGCAACTAGAATCGTAAGTACTTTTTTCATCTTGTACTGTCGTACCTCCCGGTAATTAAAATTAGAGAATGATTCGTAATACGGACGGGTCACGATAAGGTTTCAAAAAATTAATCACCATGCTTCGCTGCCGATGTACGCTGATGCTCCTTCAGCAAGCCAAGCACCCAGTCGCACCATTTCAGCTCGGTTTCGGCCATCATCAGGCCTTTGGTTGCCAAAATGTAATTGCTGAACGCTTTGCTTCCGATTTCCCGGGTATCCTCGGGGATCCCGGCCAGAATCTGCTCGAAGTAACGCTTCTTCTCTAAATAACTGCTTCTGCGGTCCTCGTAGATATCAATCGCGATGCCGATCTCGGTTAGCCACAGGCAGAAGGTGCGCAGAGAAAGCTCATCCTTGGTGACGGCAGGCGCAATGGGCTGGTACATCCATTCGCGCAGCTTTTGCATGCCTTTCTCCGTAATCGCATAAATCTTTTTGTCCGGTTTGTCGGTCTGCTGAACCCAATGCGAGGATAGCAGCTGCTTCTCTTCCATACTGGCAAGCAGAGGATAGATTTGACTGTGCTTGGCCTGCCAAAACGGTTGGATCCGAAGCATGAGGTCATAACCCGACGACTCTCTTCTGGCGAGCAACCCTAACAAGCCGTATGACAACGTATTCATGGACATGACTCCCTTTGAAACGCATATCGTGGACACAAGGCAATGATGTTCATTGACTAGGGGTCCGATTGATAAAAAGTGTACACTGAAACTGTATGGTTTGACAACAGGGGAGAGGGGTTACGTGATGGTTTTTGGTAAAATTGTGACTAAAAAAGCACAAACGCAGCATGCGTTTGTGCTTGGAATTGACTTTTATTGCTTTATTTGCCTTCGTAACCATCGACAACAAGATCCAAAGCCCCGGTGTTCGGGTCGATGACCATGCCGTGTACCGCCACGCTTTTTGGCAGCAGCGGGTGGTTCTTGATAAGACTGACGGTGTTCCGCACGCCCTCGGTTACGTTATCGAAGCCGCGAAGCCATTTCGTGAGCCGAATGCCTGAATTTTCAAGGGTGGAGAGTACTTCGTCCGAAATGCCGCGCTCCTTCATATGGGAGATCATGACGTCAGCATCCAGCGCAGCCATGCCGCAGTCATGGTGACCGACGATGATCACTTCCTCAGCTTGAAGCTCATACAGCGCGACCAGCACGCTTCGCATGACGCTGCCGAATGGCTGGGAGATGATGGCACCGGCGTTCTTTATGATTTTGACATCGCCGTTCTTGAAATTCATTGCTTTCGGAAGCAGCTCAACCAGTCTTGTATCCATACAGGTTACAACGACGAGCTTCTTATCAGGGAAGCGGTCGGTCAGGTAAGGCTCATACTCTTTCTTCTCTACAAAGCTGCGGTTATGCTCCAGAATGCGGTCCAAATGTTTTTCCATAGGGTATCTCTCCTTCTGTATCTAAGAGTTAGGTTTAAACACGGGTGTCGGTTGCTATGATATTTGTTCCATACGTCTGATTGCGGCTTGTGAGACGAAAACTAGCGGTGCCGGCGTGCAAGTCCAGCTTAAGCTCTTCCTCGAAAAAAACCTCCTGCTTGCCATGAATGACCAGAGGGATCGAGGCGTTTGTTTGAATCACGGTATCGCCGTCGGCAGCACCGTCCACGACCTGCAGTCCCGGGACGCCGTTAACGGCACATCCGCAGCCCTCGGTATCATAGATCAGTCTCACGGCCCCAGGCCTGCTCCCGAGCATTTCCTTAAGCTTCAGGTCGGCCTCAGGGGATAGTTGGATGATCACAGTTCTAGGCCTCCCTCTATGCAGCATCTGATTTTGCTGTTTCTGAAAGTTGATTATATACCTAGCAGAACGTATCATCAATAGAGTAGTTATGAATCCAATCCAAAAAAATTTAAAAGAGCAGGTGAGCTGATTATGGAAGTGCAGGTATCTCAGCAATGGGAGCAGTTTCAGCAATTGGTACGCAAAATCATGAGCTATTATGAAGCGCTCGGGGTCCTTCATTGGGATCTGCGGACAGGCGCCCCGCGCAAAGGCACGGACATCCGCTCGGAGACGATTGGCATATTATCGACGGAAGCTTTTAAACTGCAGGTCTCGGAGAAGATGGGACAGTTTCTGCAGTTTTTTGCGGATCCGAAGCACGAGGGGCAGCTGGACGAACGCCAACGCCGCATGGTAGCAGAGATACGCAAGCTCTATGAGCAGAACAAATCGATTCCGCCGGAACGCTTTAAGGAGTACTCCATTCTTGCCTCACAGTCGGAGACGAAGTGGGAGGAAGCCAAGAAGAACAGCGATTTCGCCGGATTCGAACCATACTTAACGAAGATCGTGGCATTCAAGCAGGAGTTTATCGACTATTGGGGAGTGAAAAGCACCCGATATGACACGCTTCTGGATATGTATGAGCCGGATTTGACGGTGGAGAAAGTGGACGCGATCTTTGACCGGCTTAAAGCTCGGCTTGTGCCGCTTGTGCATGCGGTTTCGGAATCGTCCTTCAAACCGGAGACCGGCTTTCTGAAGCAGCTGTTCGATATCGGCCAGCAGGATAAATTCAGCAGGTTCCTGCTTGGGCAGATGGGATATGACTTTGAGGCCGGCCGGCTTGATGAGAGCGTCCATCCGTTCGCTACCGGACTCAATCCCGGCGATGTCCGGATCACGACCCATTATTTGCAGGATGACGTTCTAAGCGCGGTGTTCAGCTCCCTGCATGAAGGCGGTCACGCCTTGTACGAGCAAAACATCGACAAGAGCTTGGCGGGCACGCCGCTGTCTTCAGGGGCATCGATGGGCATCCACGAGTCCCAGTCGCGCTTATGGGAAAACATGATCGGTCGCAGCCGGCCGTTCTGGCGCCGATACTTCGGCGATCTTCAGCAGCATTTCCCTGAACAGCTGAAGGATGTTTCGTTGGAGGATTTCTATCTGGCCGTCAATAAAGTCGAGAACTCCCTGATCCGGATCGAGGCCGATGAGCTGACTTATAATCTCCATATCATTATCCGTTATGAGATCGAGAAGCAGCTCTTTAACGAAGGGCTTTCCGTGAAGGAGCTTCCGGAAGTATGGAATGCGAAGTACAAGGAGTATCTTGGCATCATGCCTCCGAATGACGGACTCGGCGTCCTTCAGGATGTGCATTGGTCCGGCGGGGATTTCGGTTATTTCGCTTCGTACTCGCTCGGCAATATGTACGCAGCGCAAATGCTGCATACGCTCCGCAAGGAAATGCCGAATCTCGATGAGCTGATCGAGCAAGGAAATTTGGCGCCGATCAAGGAATGGCTGACGGAGAAAGTCTACCGGTTTGGAAAAACGGAAACCCCTTCGGAAATTATTTTGCGTGTAACCGGTGAAGAACTGAATCCGGACTACTTGGCCGACTATTTGGAGGCAAAATATAAAGAGATTTATAAGCTTTAATCTCAACATAAACAAGAAGCCGTATCACGGTTCCCGAAGAAATGAGCGTTAACGGGACGGTACGGATGAATTGAATGAAGCATGATAAGAAGCGGCGGTGCATAGGGATGATGTCCCAGCACCGCCGTTTTTTTTATGGTGAAAGAGCACGATTGCGGTCCTTCCACCTCTATGATGGCTAGTTAACCATTGGGCGAGTGGGTGCATATGCTGAAATGAAACGGTAGGTTAAGGGAATGGAGGGGTAGCATGAAGCGTCGAATATGGCGGGCGCTGGCGGCAAGCCTGCTGCTTGTGTGTGCCGCAGCGCTGGCAGGATGTGGAGGCGGCAGCGGCTCGGCAACGAAGGTCAAGGTGGGCGAAGTCACGCGCTCGATTTTCTATGCTCCGCAGTATGTCGCACTGGAGAAAGGTTTTTTCAAGGAAGAGGGGCTTGATGTCGAGCTGCAGACGACTCCCGGCGGCGATAAAACGATGACGGCGCTCCTGTCGGGGGCCATCGATGTTGCGCTTGTCGGATCGGAAACTTCCATTTATGTGTATCAGCAGGGCTCGGAGGATCCGGTGATTAACTTCGGGCAGGTGACGCAGACGGACGGCACGTTTCTCATGGCGCGGAACGAAGGCGGCGAATTTGATTGGGATCAGCTGAAGGGGAGTGTGTTCCTCGGCCAGCGCAAAGGCGGGATGCCGCAGATGGCCGGAGAATTTACGCTGAAGAAAAAAGGCATCGATCCCCATGCCGATCTGGAGCTGATTCAGAATATTGATTTTGCAAACATCGCCTCGGCTTATGCCTCGGGGACAGGGGAATACGTGCAGCTGTTTGAGCCGCAAGCCTCGATATTCGAGAAAGAAGGGCGCGGCAAGGTGGTGGCATCCTTCGGCGTCGAGAGCGGAAACTTGCCGTACACCGTGTTCATGACCAAGCAAAGCTACATCGATAACCATGAGGCTACGGTGCAAAAATTTACGAATGCTCTATATAAAGCCCAGCAGTGGGTGGACGCAAACAGTCCGGAGGACATCGCCGATGCGATCATGCCGTATTTCAAGGACAGCGACCGGGATATCGTCGTCTCGTCTGTGAAGCGTTATAAGGAGCAGGGAAGCTTTGCGACGGATCCGATCGTGGATGAAGCCGAATGGAACAATCTGCTGGATGTCATGGAACAGGCGGGGGAGCTGAGAGAACGGGTCGCCCCTGACAAAATCGTCAACAACAGCTTTGCGGAGAAGGCCAAACAGGCAAAGTAGCGTTTCATCTCCCATCCATGGAATGAAAGGAGAGTGCACCATGGTACCGGTAGTAGAACTGAACGATATCACGCATGTATACGTGACGGATCGGGAAGCCTCTCTGGCTGTGGAAGGAATTGATTTGAGCGTCGAGCCGGGCGAGTTCGTCAGCTTGGTCGGGCCGAGCGGCTGCGGCAAGACAACGATATTGTCCGTCATTGCCGGTCTGCTCCAGCCTACGAAAGGAACGGCGATCGTCAACGGCAAGCAGGTCAGCGGCCCGTCGCCGGAAGTCGGCTATATGCTTCAGCAGGATTACTTATTCCCGTGGCGGACCATCATGGACAACGCCTTGATCGGATTGGAATTGACGGAGCGTCTGAATCCGGACAGCCGGAGCGAGGTGCAAAGCCTGCTGAAGGAGATGGGGCTTGCGGGCAGCGGTCCATTGTACCCGGCCCAGCTGTCGGGAGGCATGAGACAGCGGGTAGCCCTGGTGCGTACGCTGGCGACAGATCCGGGGCTGCTGCTGCTCGACGAGCCTTTCTCCGCGCTGGATTATCAGACCAAGCTGCAGCTGGAGGACCTGATTGTCGAGACGCTGAGGGAGCGGGGAAAAACCGCGATCCTGGTAACCCATGACTTGTCCGAAGCGATCGCCATGAGCGACCGGGTCGTCCTGCTGAACCGCAATCCGGGACGCATTCACCGCATGTTCGCAGTGCCGGAGAACATAAGGGCTGTACAGCCGTTTTATGCCCGCAAGGAATCGGGGTTTAATGAATTATTTCATGAAATATGGGGCGAAATGCAGCGAATCGGGAAGGAGTGAAGCCATTGACAACCAATCGAGAGCGGAAAGAGCCGGCTTCTTCTTCAAACCGCTGGCTCCAGGATATTTATGATAAGCATAGGAGGAAAAAGCGCAGCATCCAGAGCCGGGTGCTCACCGTCCAGCTCAGCTTGCTGCTCCTGTTCTTCGCGTGGTGGGAGGCGGCGGGCAGAATGAAGTGGATCGATGTCCTCCTCTTCAGTTATCCAACCAAAATCTTCTCGAATATTTGGGATAACATCGTGACCGGGGAGCTGTGGGGTCATCTGGGGATTACCGTCGGAGAGACCGTTGTCGGATTTCTTCTCGGGACCCTGGTCGGCACCCTGCTTGCGGTCATCATCTGGTGGTCGCCTTTCTTGAACAAGGTGCTCGATCCTTACATGGTTGTATTCAACAGTATGCCGAAGGTGGCGCTGGGGCCGATATTCATCGTCATGTTTGGCGCTGGATTTACGGCGATTGTCGTGACGACGCTGTCGATCACGGTGATTGTGACGACTCTCGTTGTATACAACAGCTTTAATGAGGTGGACTCCAATCTGATCAAGGTGGTCCGCACCTTCGGCGGCACGAAGCGGCAAGTATTCCAGCGCGTCATTCTGCCTGCTTCCTATCCGGCTATCGTATCGACCTTGAAGGTAAATGTGGGCATGGCCTGGGTTGGCGTGATCGTAGGTGAGTTCCTGGTTGCCAAATCCGGGCTTGGATATTTGATTATGTACGGATTTCAGGTATTCAACTTCACGCTCGTGCTGTCGAGTCTCCTCATTATTGCAGTCGTGGCAACGGCGATGTACCAAATCGTCGTATATATTGAAAGAAAGCTGCTGGCCCACAGGTAGCATCACGTTCAAAGACTCGCTTCCACGGCAGAGGCTGAAGCCGGTTGTGAATGACATGAAAATAAGCTAGGATGGAACAAGATTGAACTTGATTATCCACGCTTGGGGGCTTTTGATTTTCATGGGATTTCGTGTCATTAAAACCGCTGTGGCAAGCCTGCTTGCCATCCTAATAACCGATGCTTTCAATATACCGGGGGCTACGTCCGCCGGTCTTCTTGCGATCCTTGGCGTCGACGTCACCCGCAAGCGCAGCGTTATCTCCATCTCGTCGCGTTTCTTTGCGTCGCTGCTGGGGCTGGCGCTGGCTTGTATTTTATTCTATCTGCTCGGGTTCCATTATTGGGTACTCGCGCTATACATACTGCTCGCCTTTCCTCTCATATCGAGGGCGAATTTCAAGGAAGGCATCGTCACCAGCTCGGTTGTTGTGTTCCGGGTGTTCCAGGGAGAAGAGATGGCGCCGGACATTATGCTCACTCAGGTTGCGCTGCTCGTGATCGGCCTCGGCTCCGCAATGCTTGTGAATCTGGTGTACATGCCCAATAGCGAAGGAACCATGATGGACATCCGGCGTAAGGTGGACGGGCTGTTTTCCGTGATCTTCAGTCATTTCTCCCTGACTTTAAGAGATCCGGAGCATATCTGGGACGGAAAGGAAATGATCGAGGCCAACCGTCAGATCGACCGGGGGATTGAGGAGGCGAAACGGGCATCGGAGAACCAGATGATCCATCCGGACGGAGCGTGGAACATCTATTTTTATATGAGAAAGGAACAGATGGAGAATATCCAGAGCATGATGCATCAAATCTCTCAGGTATACGAGAGGCTGCCGCACGGGATTCTCGCTGCCGAGGTATTCGAGCAATTAAGCAAGGATGTCATATCCGAGGGATATACCGGCAAATCGGAAGCTTTGCTTAATGAGCTGGAGGAACGTTTCAAGAAGATGGAGCTGCCGGCCACGAGGGAGGAGTTCGAGGTCCGGTCGGCGATTCTCCAGCTGTGCCGCGAGCTTGCTTATTACTTGAATATTTCAAAGAAATACAAGGCCCCTACGGCCAAAAAACCGCAGAAGCATGCGGGTTCCGCAGGCTGAATGCGATAATTCTGAACGTTTCTTTCAATTTTTTTGGCATCATCCGAATTTATTTGGACCACTTCATTCAACATTCGCCCATGTCGTGCATACACATGTATGGAATGAGTGTAAGGAGGAGGTTCGAAGATGTCATTGAGTCATAAACACCAATGTAGAGAAATCATCACGAAGGCGATCTGCGGCAAGGGTCGTAAGTTCTCTACCGTAACACATACCGTGACTCCGCCTAATAATCCGACCAGTATTTTGGGGGCTTGGATTATAAACCATCAATACGAGGCGGTTGCCGCCGGAGACGGAATTGAGGTTATTGGTACTTACGATGTGAACATCTGGTATTCCTATGACAAAAATTCGCAGACCGACGTGGCTAAAGAGACGGTATCTTATGTAGAACGCGTACCTCTCTCCTATCTGGATCCGAAGCATCGTGCTTCAACGGTTGAAGTGTCGGCGGAAGCGACACAGGAGCCGAGTTGTGTGGAAGCTAGCGTATCCTCCAATGGCACGAGTGTCATTCTACGGGTAGAGAGAGAGTTCGCGGTAGAGCTTGTTGCCGAGACGAAGGTGGTCGTCAAAGTGTGCAGCCACCATCACGGCGACTATGAAGACAAAGAGTTCGACTACGTCCTGGGAGACGGAGACGACGATTACGAAGACCTGGACTATGAAGGTCTGGAAGATGAATTGTAAGTTAACCCTCCATCAGGGAAGCTTATAATCCAGCATATGCGGTGAAAGCAGCTTTGCGGAGGGCGGATGCCCTCTTTTTTATTTTATTTTTGAGGGGGCCGGCTAATATGGCGCTGACCATGGGAACAGCAGGGGAACAACGCGGATTTGCCGTTCTTGACGGCTCTGCTGCAGCGCGCGCTGCGGCTAGATTGTCGAGAGCCGGCATACCGTGCCGGCTTACCGCAAGGCCCGAGCCGGCAGCCGGCTATGCGGCCAGATACTCGGTGCGCGTACGGGAGCTGACGGCCGAATGGATAAGGCATGATCAGACCGGAGGCGGCAGCACGCGCCATGAGCCGGAGCATGGCAGCGGAGGATATGCCGACGGCCTTCACCGGAGGCTGGAGAAGGCTGCCGTGCGTTCGCTGTACACATTGGGTGCCGAGGAAGGGGAAGTCGTTATCGCGGCTCGGCCCGGCCGCAGATATGTAGTGGAGGAAATTCGGCTCCATGGATCTCCCGGCGGGGCCGTTATGAGCGCCAAGGCTGCTCCAGCAGGACGGTACGATCGCCGGAGCTTGGGAGGTACGGAGGCGGGAGAGGGGAATCTGCTGCTCGGAATGGACCCCGAATTTATTCTGATGAAGGATAACGGGGAGATCGTCCACGCATCGGAGTTTATGCAGCGCGGGGGTCTGGCCGGCAGTGATGCCGTACGGTTTCGCGGAGAAGTCATTTACCCGCTGGCAGAGCTGCGGCCTGATCCCAAGGCGCAGCCGAAGGAGCTGATTCGCGAGCTACAGCGGGCGATGCGTGAAGCGTATGCCCTCATAACGGACCGGACGCTGTCGTGGCGGGCGGGGGCATTGCCTTATAGGGATTTTCCGCTCGGCGGCCATATCCACTTCAGCGGCGTGCCGCTGAATATATCGCTTCTACAAGTGCTCGATAATTATTTGGCACTGCCGCTGGCTCTACTGGAAGACCCGCAGGGACGGCAGCGCAGGCCGCGCTACGGATTTCTGGGCGATTTTCGCCGCCAGCCGTACGGCGGATTCGAATACCGGACGCTCCCCAGCTTCCTGATCTCGCCCTTCGTGACCAAGTTTTCGCTAGCGATCGCATACTTGGCGGCCAAATACAGCGACCTGCTGCCTGCCAGGCCGCTGAATGCCGAGCGGTACCACCGCGCGTACTATGAAGGCGACAAGGCCGTGCTCAGGGAATGTGTTCCCGGCTGGCACCGGGATCTGTCAGCGCTGCCGGAATACCCGCAGTTTGCCTTCGAAATCGAAAAGGCGCTGTCGTATATCGAAAGCGGCCGGACGTGGGATGAGAGCAGGGATATCCGGCCGCTTTGGAATATTCCTTCGATGCCGTGAGACAAAGGATGCATTTCTGTTATAATAGAGTTCAGCTATAAACGGCATGGAGGTAAGTCATGGCTAAATATACGCCGATGATCGAGCAATATTTGAAAGTGAAGGAACAAGCGCAGGATGCGTTTCTTTTTTTCCGTCTGGGCGATTTCTATGAAATGTTTTTTGATGATGCGATTTTGGCTGCCAAGGAGCTGGAAATTACGCTGACCGGCCGCGAGGGCGGAGGCGCCGAGAGGATTCCGATGTGCGGCGTGCCTTATCATTCGGCAGAAGGCTATATTCAGCGTTTGATCGAAAAAGGCTACAAAGTGGCTATATGCGAGCAGATGGAGGATGCATCCGTCACGAAGGGCATGGTCCGCCGGGAGATCGTCCGGGTCGTCACGCCGGGAACGATCATGGAAGGCAAGGCGGTTAGCGATAAATCCAACAACTATATGGTGTGTGTAACGGAGGCGGGAGGTCTTCTGTCTCTTGCCGCATGCGATCTGTCGACCGGGGAGCTGTACGTCACCTCGGTGCCATTCTCCGAGGAATGGCTGAGGGATGAGATTAATATTTACGAGCCGTCCGAAATTATCGGGGATGCCAAGCTGCTGGAGATCATTGCTTCCCAGGCGCTTCCCGGCAGCCGCAACGTGGTGCATACGGCATGGGAACGCCGGGAGGACGGTCTGGTCAAATCGCAATTCGGCGAGGCTGCCTGGGCCCGTCTTGAGGAGGAGCGAAGAGCGTGCATCTCTCTCTTGATCTCGTACCTCAGCGAAACCCAGAAGCGTTCGCTCGGCCAGCTGACCCAGATCGATTCCTATGAACCGGGGCAATTCATGGTTCTCGATCCGTTCACCAGACGCAATCTGGAGCTGGTCGAAACGGTGCGGGAGCGGTCGAAGAAAGGCTCGCTGCTGTGGCTTCTGGATCAAACCGAGACGTCGATGGGAGCGAGGCTGCTGCGCCGCTGGATCGATAAGCCGCTCTTGTCCCGTGCGCGGATCGAGGAGCGGCTAGAGGCTGTTGAGCATCTGTACAACCAGTACATACTGCGTGAAGATTTGCGGATGGCGCTGAAGGAAATTTATGATCTCGAGCGTTTGGTAGGCCGGATCGCATTCGGCAGCGCCAACGGCCGCGATCTGAATGCGCTGAAGCTGTCGCTGCGGCAAGTCCCGGCGCTGAAGGAGCTGTGTGCGCAGTCAACCTCCAGTACGCTTCGCCGATTGGCGGAGGAGACCGATACATGCGAGGAATTGTATCAGCTTATCGAGGATGCCATCGTGGATGAACCGCCGGTTTCGGTGCGGGACGGGGGAATCATTAAGCCCGGTTACCATGAGCGGCTCGACGAGCTGCGGGAAGCGAGCACGAACGGCAAACGCTGGATCGCGGAGCTTGAAGCGAGGGAGCGCGCCGCAACGGGGATTAAGTCGCTTAAGATCGGCTACAACAAAGTGTTTGGCTATTATATTGAGGTCACGAAATCCAATTTGTCCTCATTGCCGGAAGGCCGGTATGAGCGCAAGCAGACGCTGGCGAATGCCGAGCGGTTCGTCACGCCTGAGCTTAAGGAGAAGGAAGGACTGATCCTTGAAGCGCAGGAGAAGATGGTCGATCTCGAATATGCTCTGTTCACCGAGCTGCGGGACAAGCTGAACATGCAGGTGTCCAGATTGCAGAAGCTGGCCGAAAGAATCGCTGAGATGGATGTGTATCAATCGCTGGCTGCGGTCAGTGCGGAGCACCGGTTCGTGAAGCCGGAGCTGAGCGATGGCTATGATTATATCGTCGAAGGCGGACGCCACCCGGTGGTGGAGGCGGTGATGAAGGATTCGGCATTTATCGCCAATGGAACGGAGCTGCGCAAGGAGGGTTCTTCCATCCTGCTGATCACCGGTCCGAACATGGCGGGAAAAAGCACGTATATGCGCCAGGTTGCGCTGCTGTCGATTCTGGCCCAGATCGGCTGCTTCGTGCCGGCGGAGCGCGCCGTCATTCCGCTGGTTGACCGCATCTTTACCCGGATCGGGGCCGCTGACGATCTGATCGGAGGCCAGAGCACCTTCATGGTGGAGATGGCCGATATTCAGGTCATGACCGAGAAGGCGACACCCCGAAGCCTCATCATTATTGACGAGCTGGGACGGGGAACCTCCACGAGCGAGGGGATGGCGATCGCCCAAGCCGTGATCGAATATGTGCATGACCATATCGGCTGTAAGGCGCTTGTGTCGACGCATTTCCATGAGCTGGCCCATCTGCAGGAAAGCCTTAAGGGGCTTAGCAACTATTCGATGGCCGTTCAGGAAAGCGGGGACAAGGTGCATTTTCTGCGCAAGCTGATTCCGGGCGCCGCCGACAGCAGCTACGGCATATACTGCGCACGGCTGGCAGGTCTTCCGGGCAGCATCATCGATCGTGCCTACGGACTGCTGCAGGGCCTGGAGCAGGCTTCCTTGGCCGCTGTCGCTTCCGAGCATGGCGCTGCGCTCCAGCGTATCGAATCAGCACAAGGAGGCACTGTAGGAGGTTATGCCAACACGCGACAGCATGACGTTGTCAGGGAAGCGGTGGAGGCAGCCGAGCCATTGGCGAGGGCAGGATCAGAAAGCCTTGAGAGCCGCGAAAACGGCAGAACCGGAGAGGTGATTCAGCTCTCGATTTTTGACGATGAGGCTGTCAGAGAGCCGCAAAATGCCGCAATCGGCAAGGAGAAAGCGGCTTTTGAGGAGGCAGGCGCCTCCGCTTCGCAGGATCCGTCCGTTCGGGCGCTCATCGAAGCGGTGAAGGGTGCAGACCTGATGAATATGACGCCGCTGCAAGCGATGCAGCTATTAAATGATCTGAAGATGAAGGCGAAGGATATGTAGCGGTGATTAGCCGAATCGCAATCGTAACCAGTCTGCATTGTGATTCAAAGCTGATTTGCATTGAGGCTCAAAGTATTAGCAGCTGCACAGAGCTCCATTGTGACCCAAAGCTGTTTTGCAATCTTAGCTACATTGTAGTCACATTGTAGTCACATTCTAGTGAAAGCTGCGCTGTAATTACAGAAGTTTTGTTCACGAAGTAAGTAATGGTAATTGAGCCTGCAGTTTATAAGACGAAATTGCATTTAAATACAGCAAGGAAACGGAGGTAGGGGATCATGGGAAAAATTCGCGTATTGGACGAGCATATTGCGAACCAGATTGCAGCCGGTGAGGTGGTTGAACGGCCTGCCTCCGTGGTGAAGGAGCTTGTGGAGAACGCGATCGATGCCGGCAGCACGAGAATCGACGTGGCCGTCGAGGAAGGCGGCCTGGACAGCATCCGCGTAACGGATAACGGCTCCGGCATCGATCCCGACGATTGCGAGACCGCCTTCTACCGGCATGCGACGAGCAAGATTGCCGAGGGGCGAGATCTGTTCCAGATCATCAGCCTCGGATTTCGGGGCGAAGCGCTCCCTTCGATCGCGGCGGTGTCCAAGGTGCGCGTCGTGACGTCGAATGAACAGGACGGCCGCGGGCGTAAAATCGAAATCGAGGGCGGCAACCTGCGTGTGAACGAAGAGACCGCTGCGCCTAAAGGGACGGATTTCCTTGTCAGGGAATTGTTTTACAACACGCCGGCAAGGCTGAAATATATGAAGACGATTCAAACGGAGCTGGGCCATATTTCCGATTATATGTACCGCTTGGCGCTGTCGAGACCGGATATCGCGTTCACGCTGCGCCATAACGGCAACACTCTCCTGCAGACGCTCGGAAACGGAGATGCCCTGCAGGTCATCGCGGCCATTTACGGCACCCAATCCGCGAAAGCGATGATGAAAATCGAAGCGGAGAATATGGACTATACCCTTCAGGGGTATATTAGCCGCCCTGATTTTACCAGGGCCAACCGGAACGGCATGTCCTTGATCGTCAATGGACGATATATTCGAAACTACGGTCTGATGCAGGCGGTGCTGAAGGGATACCATACGCTCCTGCCGATCAACCGGTACCCGCTCGTCGTGCTTCAGCTGTCGATGCACCCGTCGCTAATCGACGTAAACGTCCATCCGTCCAAGCTGGAGGTCCGCTTCAGCAAGGAGCCGGAGCTGTTCTCGTTCATAGAAGAAGCGGTTCGGAATGTGCTCCGGCAGGAGATCCTCATTCCGCGCCCGGCTAAGCAAACGATCGGCAAGAGCGATAACGCTTTTATCCAGGAGCAGCTGAATTTTCCTGCTCCATCCTATGGAGCGCCGGCTCGCGGGGAGCGTGCGGAGATCCCTCAAGACGGCTTGGGCGGCAAGCCCCCGGGTGAATCTTCTGGGCGTGAATTCCGGCGGGAGACGCCGCCGAGACCGGATTCGCTGCAAGAATCCGTAACGGGCTCTTCCGGAGACTACAAGGAATGGACTGCACAGCAGCCGCAGACGAGGGAAACGGCTGCGGCGGCCGCGTATCCTTCGAAGCCAAGCTATGAGGACCGTGCGGCGGATCGCAGATCGGCCAATGTGCCGGCCGTCACGAAGGAATGGATGGCGGCGGCATCGGGCCCG
The DNA here is from genome assembly GCF_038597315.1 of Paenibacillus sp. FSL M8-0142. Lineage (NCBI taxonomy): Bacteria > Bacillati > Bacillota > Bacilli > Caryophanales > Paenibacillaceae > Paenibacillus > Paenibacillus sp. FSL M8-0142. The sequence continues at coordinate 4,006,748 of NZ_CP152008.1, read as the reverse complement.
GCTCCGGACATTCCGCCGTTTCCGCAGCTAACCTATATCGGGCAGCATCATGGAACCTATATTATCGCGCAAAATGAGACCGGCCTGTATCTGATCGACCAGCACGCGGCTCATGAGCGCATTAACTACGAATACTACTATGAGCAATTCGGCAAGCCTGCGGATGCCTCGCAAGAGCTGCTGCTGCCGATAACGCTGGAGTTCACGCCTTCGGAAACGGAGAAGGTGAAGGAACGCCTGCATTGGTTCGAGAAGGCCGGCGTATACATGGAATTTTTCGGAGGGAACACCTTCCTGGTCCGTTCCCATCCGTTCTGGTTCCCGAAAGGCGATGAGAAGGGCTTGATCGAGGAAATGGCCGAGTGGGTGCTGAACGAGCGGCACATCGATATTGCCAAGCTAAGGGAAGCTTCCTCGATCATGTGCTCCTGCAAAGCCTCGATTAAAGCGAACCAGAAGCTGACCGAGCAGGAGGCCATGACGCTGATCCGGCGTTTGGCCGAGTGCCGGCAGCCGTATACCTGCCCGCACGGACGACCGATTGTCGTCTCCTTCTCCCCGTACGATTTGGAGAAAATGTTCAAGCGCGTCATGTAACAGCAAGGAGGAAATTCATGATTATTACAACTGGAGAAGCGGAAGCGCCTGACATCGTGGAACGCGCCAAGCGCCTAGCCCAGGAAACCGGCTGCCGGTATGTTCCAAGAGGCGGCCAATCGTTAAGAAAGCTGGCCCGCCGGATGGGCGAAGAGGACGTGCTGGTCGTCTTGCACGAGCATGTCCGCTTAAGCGGTCCGGATGGCTCGGTCACGGAGTTTCACCCCAGCATGGGCTTTGTAAGGCTGAAGCGGGTGCTTCGCGGCAAACCGGACCCGATGCTGGAGGCTTCGCGCATGGAGGAGGGCGACTCGGTGCTCGACTGCACGGCAGGGCTGGGCGCGGACGCGCTTGTTTTTTCCGGAAAAGGCGGGCCGAACAGCCGCGTGGTTGCACTGGAGAGCTCCCTGCCGCTGTTCGCGATGCTGAAAGAGGGGCTCAGGACCTATAAGAGCCAGTTCGAGGCGAGTGATCAAGCGATGAGGCGCATTATGGTCAAGCATGGACATCATTTGGAATATTTACGGTCGCTGCCGGACCGAAGCGTCGATATCGTCTATTTTGATCCGATGTTCCGTGACCCGATTACAAGCTCCGACTCGATGAATCCGCTCAGACTCTATGCGAACGGCGAGCCGCTGGATGAGGAAAGCGTGAAGCAGGCGGTCAGAGTGGCCCGCAAAACCGTTGTCATGAAGGAAACGCGGTACAGCGGCGAGTTCGAGCGATTGGGCTTTACGGTCATGCAGCGGGGGCAGTCGAAAACTACGTACGGAGTGATATCCATTGACAGTTGAATCCAAACCGAGATTGCTTGTTCTGATCGGTCCTACAGCCGTCGGCAAAACGAAAATGAGCATCGAGATCGCCAAAGCCTTTAATTGCGAAATTATTTCCGGCGATTCCATGCAGGTATACCGCGGCATGGATATCGGGACCGCCAAAATTACGAAAGACGAGATGGAGGGGGTTCCCCACCACTTGATCGATATCCATGAACCGGATTACCCTTACTCGGTGGCGGAATTTCAGGAGCAGTCCCAGCGCTTGATTACCGAAATTACGGAGCGCGGCAAGCTGCCCTTCATCGTCGGCGGCACAGGGCTTTATGTCGAATCCGTCTGCTACGGCTACCAATTCAGCGAGAGCGGAGCGGATGAGGAATTTCGCAAGGAGCAGTTCCGTTATGCGGATGAATACGGGGCGGAGGCGCTTCACCGGAGGCTTGCGGAAGTGGACCCGGAGAGCGCGGAGCGGCTGCATCCGAACGATCTGCGCCGGGTCGTTCGTGCTTTGGAAGTATTCCATGTGACCGGCATCCCACTTTCGTCCCAGTTGGCCCCTCAGAAGAAGGAGTCTCCGTACCGATTATGCCTGGTCGGTTTGACAATGGACAGGCAAATGCTATATAACCGTATTGAAGAGCGAATCGATCTGATGTTGAAGCAGGGGCTCGTCGAAGAGGTGGCAGCGCTAATGGAGAAAGGGTTCGGCCCCGGGCTTGTTGCGATGCAGGGTCTTGGCTACAAGGAAATCGTTTCGTATCTTCAAGGGGAATGCAGCTATGAGGAAGCGGTGACGCTGCTCAAGCGCGATACCCGCCGGTTTGCGAAGAGGCAGCTATCTTGGTTCCGCCATATGAAGGACATCGAGTGGGTAGACGTCACCGACTCGGGAAATTTTTCTGCGAACTATCAAAAAATCCGTGCTATAATAGCAGGAAAGTTTCACTAATATCTTGAATATATTCTTCAAAACAATCTAATTGAACCATTGGGGGTACGGCTAATGAACAAGTCCATCAACATCCAAGATACGTTCTTGAACCAACTGCGCAAAGAGAACATCCCGGCTACGGTATACCTGACCAACGGCTTTCAGATCCGTGGAACGATCAAGGCTTTTGACAACTTTACCATCGTGATTGACAGCGACGGCCGTCAGCAAATGGTGTACAAGCATGCCATCTCCACGTTCATGCCGCAGCGCAATGTTTCCCTGATGCAGGATAGCAGCAACGATCAATAAAATTCACGGATTTTTGCACGATATGCTTGGGATAATGTCTCTATACCTGGATTTCCCTAATCATCGCTGCAATCATGAGGTCATTAGCGGCCCTGGCTTCTTGGAATGATCGCGTCCTGATTAACTTGAAACTTTTTGGTTTATATTTCGTTTAGTTTATAAGGAGTGCAGAGAGCAACCTGAGAAGGTTGTTCTTTTCTTTCCGAGAGTCTGTAATGTGTACAGAGTTTTGTATCCCGCAAGGGAGCAAGGAGGGGGACAAATGGCTGGAAGAGATAACGAGATGTCCAGGGTGAACAAAAACAAAGATAACCCGAAGGCATCCAAAGGATCCAAATCAGGGTCGAAGAAGAAGAAAAAAGGCAGAGGCAAGCGGATTGCATGGGCTTTGTTTTTTACGGCGGTTATCGCCATATTTTGCGCCCTGGCAGGGTATCTGTTTATCTTGGTCAGCGGCGAGAAGCTTCTGGATCAGAATAAGGATAAACTGACCGCTTACGGTACCTCGAAAGTATATGATCGACAAGGCAATTTAATGGGCGAATTGTCGATCCAGAAGAGCGATCCGGTTGAATACAAGGATATTCCGGAGCAACTGGTTAATGCATTTATAGCAACAGAGGATAGACGATTCTGGGAACATAACGGCGTCGACATTTGGTCGATCGGCCGCGCTGCCGTGAAGGATATTATGGCCCGTTCCATGGTGGAGGGCGGAAGTACGATCACCCAGCAGCTGGCGAAAAATATTTTTCTGACCCGGGACAAAACCTTCTTCCGCAAAGCGACCGAAATGTCGATCGCGCTGGCGCTGGAGCGGAAGCACAGCAAGGAAGAGATCATTGAAATGTATTTGAACCGGATTAACTTCGGCGGACCTTACTACGGCATTAAGGCGGCTTCCGAGCGTTATTTCGGCAAATCGGATCTTAAGGAGCTTGAGTTGTGGGAAATGGCAACGCTGGCCGCCATGCCGAAGGGGCCTTCCCGGTACAACCCGCTGAAAAATCCGGAGCTGTCCAAGGAGCGCCGTGCGGTCGTGCTGACGCTGATGGAGCAGCAGGGCTATATTACGGCCGAAGAGGCCGAGAAGGCGAAGAAAGTCGATTACGACTATACGCCGCCGGAAAGAAAGCAGAAATATACGGCCTTTATCGACTACGTCATGGATGAGGCTGAGGAGAAGTGGGGGCTTACCGAGGACGATTTGAATATCGGTGGCTACCAGATCTATACGACGATGGACGCGAACGCCCAGCAGGCGATGGAGGAAGAATTCAACAATCCGGCCAACTTTGAAGAGAGCCCGGATGAGGAGATCGTTCAAGGCTCCATGGTTATCATTAATCAGGAGAACGGCGGGATCGTGGCGATATCGGGCGGCAGAGAGTATATGCGCGGCGGATTCAACCGTGCGACCGACAGCCGTCGTCAGCCGGGCTCGGCACTGAAGCCGATCGTGTCGTATGCGCCGGCTCTGGAATCCGGCAACTTTACGAAGGATTCCAGGCTGAGCAACAAGAAGCAATGCTTCGGGGATTACTGTCCGAACAATCTGCATGGATACTCCGATACGATCAGCATGCCGGAAGCGATTCAGCGCTCCGAGAACATCCCGGCGGTATGGCTGCTGAACCAGATCGGGGTTAAAACCGGGGTCGAGTTCGCCAAGAGTCTGGGCATCCAGATGACGGAGGCCGACGCGAACCTGTCCCTGGCTCTTGGCGGCATGAATTCCGGAACGAACACGTTCGAGATGGCTCAAGCGTTCAGCGCATTCGCCAATGGCGGCGAGCTGAAGGAAGCATTCGCAATTAAGGAAATACGGAATAATCAAGGCAAAGTCGTGCATGAGAATAAGGGAAGCAAGGGCAAGCGAGTCATGAGCGAGTCGACGGCTTCCCAGATGACGGAAATGATGGAGCGTGTCGTTCAGGACGGAACGGGCCGGAATGCCCGGATCAGCCGTCCGGTTGCCGGTAAAACCGGCACGACGCAAAGCGGCTACGAAGGCATCAGTTCCAACCGTGACGTCTGGTTTGTCGGTTACACGCCGGAACTGACGGCGGCCGTATGGATGGGATACGACAAACCGAACAAGCAGCATCTGCTGAAGCGAAGCAGCTCAATGTCCGCAGCGCTCTGGGGCAAGATTATGGAGAGGGCGGTTCAGTCCTATGAGCCGAAAAACTTCCCGAGCACCGAGCCGGCCCCGCCGGTGGTGGAGACGCCGAAGCTAGAGCCTGTCAGCGGCCTGACCGGATCTTATGACGGCGCGAATCAGACCGTCTATCTGAGCTGGAATGGCGTTCAGGGCAGCGGCATTCAATACCGGATTTACCGCCGGGAAACCTCGGAGAGCGAATTCACGCGGATTCTGAATGCGGTGAACAGCACCTCCACGGATGATATGAGCGCGATGGAGGGGCTGACGTACGAATATTACGTAACGGCCTATGACCCGGCAACGGATCAAGAATCCGAGCGCTCGAACGTGCTGCAGATCGCTGCCGTATCCGAGCTGCCGCCGGATGATCTTGAGCCGGATCCGGGGGATATTGAGGATGTGATTCCGCCGGATGAAGGAGATGCCGGCGATGGCATCGACATACCAAATGGCGAAGACAACGGTAACGGCCAAGATAACGGCAACGGCCAAGGCAATGGAAACGGCCAGGGCAACGGCAATGGTCAAGGCAACGGAAATGGAAACGGTCAAGGCAATGGCCAAGGAAACGGCCATGACAATGGCGGTACCAATCCGCCTGCGGACGGCGGACAGGGCGATGGATCCGGGTCGGATGCGGGTGATGGCACGGGCGGCGAGGATTCGGGAACGATTGAAGGCACCACCGATTCGGGCAACGTCACGACGGTTCCCGGAACCATCGTGGAGCCGGATGTTCCGGCCACCGAGTCTGATCCTAACCAAGTTAGTCCATAATGAACAAAGAAGCCTTCGCGGATAAAGCGAGGGCTTCTTTGTTTTGAGTGTGAAACCTAAATGTGGTAAGCTGGGAATACGATATGGGGAGGAAGAGTTCCATGAAACGTAAATTCGGAGATCGGGCAAATTGGCGCCGTATCACCCGCCGGCACTTCACTTCCCGGTATGTGGATTCCGAGCAATTCACAGGGTACCTGACCTTATACACCATATATGGCCTGAAAGAACCATTATGGAAAACCTATGGCCGCCATACATACCGCATTGCGGACAAAGGCTACTCTTGGCTGCAGTATTATCCGAAGGACAGCCATTATATCGTTACGGCCATGTTTGACGATAAGCGAAACATCGTGCAGTGGTATATCGATATTTGCAAGAAGCAGGGCGTAACCGACCAGGGCGTACCGTGGTTTGATGATTTGTATCTGGACGTTGTGGTCGTCAGCAACGGCGAAGTATTTTTGCTGGATGAGGATGAGCTGGAGGATGCCCTGAACCGCAATGATATTACCCGCGACGACTATCGGTTGGCCAAAGTAACGGCGAAAAGCCTGCTCCGGGCGATCGATGCCCATGAATTCCCCTATTTCATGATGTCTCTGGAGCATCGGCAGCAGCTATTTCATAACGGCGAATTCAGGAGGAAGTCATAATGCGGCAGGAAATAAACGGAGAAGAGCGGGTTATACGTTCCAAGACCGGGAAGAAACTATGGATGAAGAGGGCTCTGTATGCGCTGCTTACCCTCGTTGCGGCTGGCGTATTATGGTCAGGGTATGCGTATTGGAAAATCGAAAGCGCCGTCAGCAATCCGGCTGACAAGGCGGACGTCGGCATCATACTCGGGGCATCCATGTGGGGAGATCAGCCGAGTCCGGGGCTCCGCGAACGGCTTGAGCATGCTCTCACCGAGTATAAGGAAGGGCGGTTTGGCACGTTTATCGTAACCGGCGGACTCGACAAGCCCGGCTATCCTTACACCGAAGCCGAAGGGATGCGCAATTATTTAGTAGCGGCGGGTGTTCCGGAGAGCGACATTTTTTTGGAAAACGAAGCGACCAGCACCTATGAGAATTTGCTGTACAGCCAGGCAATTATGAAAGAGCAGGGATGGAAGACCGCGATCATCATCACGCATGATTATCACGGCACTAGATCGATGGAAGTGGCGGCGACGCTCGGCTATGAGCGGCCAACGGTTTCGCTGACGAAATCTACCGTGCTGCCGATGGCGAAGCATAAATCCAGGGAAGTGCTTGCCTATACGAAATGGACGGCCGATCGGCTTCTGATTGCAGCCGGGCTCCTATGAGGACGAAACTTCTAATAAGCAGGCTGTCAGTAGAATACATTGGAATAGATAGTCAGCCCTTTGGATAAAGAGGTGAGGAGCTATGAACGGGCGAGTAACGGCCGCAAACGGCCGATCTGAAGGACGGCCATCCAGACAGATTAATGTCGTGCTCCGCAGCGCGGAACCTCCGCTTATCAGCAGCGCAGTTCCCGAGCGGGAACCGTCCCCTTCGCCAAACCCTGTTTCCCAGCACAGTCTATTCCAGGAAATACAGAAGGAGCTGGATCAGCTTGTAGGTTTGGATCAAATTAAAGAGCTGGTTTTTGAAATTTATGCCCTGCTTCAGGTGGCCCAGATGAGATCAGAGGCGGGCTTGCTCAGCGGCGGTCATGTATTCCATATGATTTTCAAGGGAAATCCCGGAACTGGCAAAACGACGGTAGCCCGCATCATCGCTAAGCTGTTTCAGAAGATGGGGGTGCTCAATAAGGGGCATCTCGTCGAGGTAGAGCGGGCGGATCTCGTCGGCGAATACATCGGCCATACGGCACAGAAAACGAGAGATTTGGTGAAGAAGGCGCTGGGCGGTATTCTGTTTATCGATGAGGCGTACAGCTTGGCGCGGGGCGGCGAGAAGGATTTCGGCAAGGAAGCGATCGATACGCTGGTAAAAGCGATGGAGGATCACAAGAATCAGTTTGTGCTCATTCTGGCCGGCTACAGCGATGAGATTGATTTTTTTATGAGCACGAATCCCGGCCTGCATTCCCGTTTTCCGATTCAGATGGAATTCCCGGATTATAATTTGGATCAGCTGATCCAAATCTCCGAGCTGATGGCGAAGGAGCGCGATTACATCCTCATGCCCCAGTCGCTCGGGAAGCTCAAGGAGCATCTGCAGAACGAGAAGGAGCAGCGGCTGCATGCGTTCAGCAACGCCCGTTATGTTCGCAATTTGATCGAGAAATCGATCCGCAATCAATCGGTCCGTCTTCTGAATCAGTATGTCACGGGGAACCCCGGAAAGCTGGAGCTGATGACGCTTCGGCCGGAAGACTTTAAATTAAACGGAAAATTACAATGATTTGCCGCGGTTTTTCGGCCATAATGAAGAGGTAACGCAGCATTCGCTTTGAAGGGTTGGTTTAGAAGGGGCGAATGCGGGTTGTATATGTTTTAAGGTACGTTATTGTTCAAAGGAGCTGGATATATGGCAAATATAACACATGATACCTCGACCGAGATTGAAGATAAAGCGATATTGGTGAGCTTGGTGACCGATGCGGTGAAGCGCTCAGGCATCAATCCGGAGCATTCGCTGCAGGAGCTGGTGCAGCTTGCCGAGACGGCAGGCGTGACCGTGCTGGATGTCATCACGCAGAACCGGGAAACGCCGGATTCGAAATGGTTTATCGGTAAAGGAAAAGTAGAGGAGCTGCGCATGGCTGTTGACGGCCTCGGAGCGACTACGGCTATTTTTGACCAGGAGCTTTCAGGGGCCCAGGTTCGTAATCTGGAGGAAGCGCTGGATGTGAAGATCATTGATCGGACCCAGCTGATTCTCGATATTTTTGCACAGCGGGCCAAGACGCGAGAGGGCATCATCCAGGTTGAGCTGGCGCAGCTCACCTATTTGCTGCCGCGTCTGTCGGGTCACGGCAAGAACCTGTCGCGCCTCGGGGCAGGGATCGGGACACGCGGACCGGGTGAAACCAAGCTGGAGACGGACCGCCGGCATATCCGCGACCGGATCAGCGATTTGAAACGCCAGCTGGATGAAGTAACGCGGCATCGCAATCTTCACCGCGAGCGCCGCAAGAAGAGCGGTGCCGTCCAGGTAGCCTTGGTAGGCTATACGAATGCGGGGAAGTCCACCCTGCTGAACCGTCTGACCAATGCCGACGTTTACATTGAGAATCAGCTGTTCGCAACACTCGACCCGACCTCCAGAGTGCTGGAGCTGCCTAGCGGCAAGGAAGTCGTGCTGACGGATACGGTCGGATTCATTCAGAACCTGCCACATGATCTGGTAGCGGCATTCCGCGCAACGCTTGAGGAGGCCAACGAAGCGGACCTGATTCTCCATGTGGTCGATGCGTCCTCCACGATGCGGGAGGAGCAGATGGCGGTCGTCCAATCGATTCTGGAGGACCTCGGAGCAGCGGATAAACCGCAAATTGTCCTGTTCAATAAGAAGGACGCCTGCCAGCCGGAGCAGCTAGAAATGCTGCCTTCCGGAGACGGCTACTTGAAGATCAGCGCTTATGATGACGAAGATTTGACCAGCGTCCGCGAAACGATCCAGGAGCGTTTATCTGGCGGGAACGTGACGTTCCGGATTCCGGCTGACCGGGGCGATTTAAGCTCGGTTGTGTACCGGGTAGGAGATGTCATTGAGCAAACCTTTGACGAGTCCGATATTTTGTACGAGGTGAGGATCAACAAGGCCGATTACGAAAAAATGGGATATCTTCTGGAGGATTATGTCCAGCAATGAGCGGCATAGCGGCAGCGATCGTCTACATGGTTGTTGTCTATAGTCATGGTTGATTGTCTATCGTTAGGCCGCATGCCGGCGGTGAAACCGCGGATGATAGTATGCTTGTTGCGGGATGAAGGACGGATCGTGAAAGTAAGCGAGGCATGAATCAGAATACGAAATCAATTGCAAGTAGAGCCCCAATTCCGGGGCTTTATTTGCGGTTGGGCGGAGTTGGCCGACCCGGATACTCTTAAAAGAAATGGTTGGACCAATGATGGAATCAAGGGGAACCGCGGGTGACAGGGCAGGCCTGTCCGTGCGGCGTTGTAAGGTGGTCCGCTGCCTTATGCCTGAGGAGAGAAGTAGATCATGCAAACGGATCGAGAGGTCAACGGTCGCAACCACCAAGCGAAATATGTTAAGATGTGAGACATGATGTGTTATAGAGGAGAGAGCTGTACGAGATGGTGAAATTTTCGCAAGATTTAATGGATTTAAGCGAGCAGATTGAATGGAACATAGCAGATCGGGTACGTGAGATCGACCGGATCGTAGACTTTAACCAGTGGAAGGTGATCGATGCTTTCCAGAAATACCAGGTGAGCGACTATCACTTCGCGAATTCCACCGGTTATGGATATAATGATCGCGGGCGGGAAGTGCTGGACGAGGTGTATGCGGAAGTGTTCGGGACCGAGTCCGCGCTGGTACGTCCGCATTTTGCTTCCGGGACCCATACGATTTCGGCTGCGTTATTCGGCGTGCTGCGCCCGGGGGATGAGCTGCTGTATATTACCGGACGACCCTACGATACGCTGCATAAGGTCATCGGACAAGCGGGCGACGGCACCGGCTCGCTGCGGGATTTCGGCATCGGGTATGGAGAGGTAGCGCTGACCGAAGAAGGCGGCATCGACTGGGAAGGTGTGGAGAAGGCGATTAAACCGGAGACGAAGGTTATCGGGATTCAACGCTCCAGAGGATATGATTGGCGCTCTTCTTTCACGGTGTCCCAAATTGGCGAGATGGTCAGCCGGCTCAAAGCGATTCGCGAGGATTTGATCGTGTTTGTCGACAACTGTTACGGTGAATTTACGGAAACGATGGAGCCTACCGAGGTTGGCGTGGATTTGATGGCCGGCTCGCTGATCAAAAATCCAGGAGGAGGCATTGCAGAAACCGGAGGGTATATTTGCGGCAAGGAATCCTACGTGGAACTGGCCGCTTACCGCTTGACCGCTCCCGGTATCGGACGCGAAGTGGGGGCTATGCTCGGAACGACGCGCTCGATGTATCAAGGGCTGTTTCTTGCCCCTTCCACGGTTGGACAGGCGGTGAAAGGAAGCGTATATGCAGCGGCTATGTTCGAAGCGGTCGGCTTCATAACCAAGCCAGGCTGGAAAGAGACGCGGACCGACCTGATCCAAGCGGTGTCGTTTACAAGCCCGGAGCATCTGATCGCTTTCGTGCAAGGCATTCAGAGAGCGGCAGCGGTTGACAGTCACGTCGTGCCTGAGCCGTGGGACATGCCGGGTTATGAGCATCCGGTGATTATGGCGGCAGGAACCTTTATTCAAGGAGGAAGCCTGGAGCTGTCCGCAGACGCGCCGATTCGTGAACCCTATATCGGTTATATGCAGGGCGGGCTAACCTATTCTCATGTTAAATACGGGGTACTTATGTCACTTCAACGAATGAAGGATCGCAATCTCTTGTGAGTTATTCTTACATGCGGTTGACGCAGCTGATCAGGAAATGTACAATAAGATCAGAATAGACCACTTGGAAGGTTGATGAGATATGGGTGATGAGATTCGGAGGAATATGGCGTTATTTCCGATTGGCATCGTGATGAAGCTTACGGATTTATCCGCCAGACAAATTCGTTATTATGAACAGCATAATTTGATTGTCCCCGCACGCACATCTGGTAATCAGCGCCTGTTCTCCTTCAATGATGTCGAGCGTCTCCTGGAGATCAAGGCATTGATTGAGAAGGGCGTCAATATCGCCGGCATCAAGCAGGTCATGAACCCTGTCACGAAGGAGTCCGAGGAGGCTACCGTGATCACTGCGGATACGGAAAGCAAACGCCGGGAAATGTCGGAGTCTCAGCTGCGGCGTTTACTGAAGCAGGAATTGATTACCGCTAAAAGACCGGGTCAGGTTTCATTGATTCAAGGGGAGTTATCCCGGTTTTTTAATAAATAAAGAAGCAGTTTAATTCTTGACCAAGCCATTCATGACAAAGGAGAGGGTAAAGTGAGTTATACCAAAGAGGACATACTACGCATTTGCAAAGAGGAAAATGTTCGTTTTATCCGCTTGCAGTTCACGGACTTGCTCGGGACCATTAAGAACGTTGAAATTCCGGTAAGCCAACTGCCTAAAGCGCTTGATAATAAAATGATGTTCGACGGCTCTTCCATCGAAGGTTATGTGCGTATCGAGGAATCCGATATGTATCTGTACCCGGACCTGGATACGTTTATGATTTTCCCATGGGTATCCGAAGATCGCGTTGCCCGTATGATTTGCGACGTGTATCTGCCTGACGGCACGCCTTTTCCAGGTGATCCTCGCGGTATACTCAAGCGATGCCTGAAGGAAGCCGAAGAAATGGGCTTCACCTCGATGAATGTCGGCCCAGAGCCGGAGTTCTTCTTGTTCAAGACCGATGAAAAAGGCAATCCGACGATGGAATTGAACGACCAAGGCGGATACTTTGACCTCGCCCCTACAGACCTTGGCGAGAACTGCCGCCGCGATATCGTATTGACCCTGGAAGAGATGGGCTTCGAGATCGAAGCTTCCCACCACGAGGTAGCTCCGGGGCAGCATGAAATCGACTTTAAATATGCAGACGCCGTAAAGGCGGCCGACCAGATTCAAACCTTCAAGCTGGTAGTTAAAACCATTGCCCGCCAGCATGGTCTGATCGCTACGTTTATGCCGAAGCCGCTCTTCGGTGTGAACGGTTCGGGTATGCACTGCAACCAATCGCTGTTCAAAGGCGCGGAGAATGCATTCGTTGACGAGTCGGATGAGCTCGGCCTGAGCAAGACGGCGCGGCATTACATGGCCGGTATCCTGAAGCATGCCCGTGCATTCACGGTGATTACGAACCCGACGGTCAACTCGTATAAGCGTCTTGTACCAGGCTATGAAGCTCCTTGCTACGTGGCATGGTCTGCGAGCAACCGCAGCCCGATGATTCGTATTCCGGCTTCCCGCGGACTGAGCACGCGGATTGAGGTTCGTAACCCGGATCCGGCCGCTAACCCGTACCTGGCCCTGGCGGTTATGCTGAAAGCCGGATTAGACGGCATTAAGCGCGAGCTGGCGCTGCCAGCGCCGATTGACCGCAACATTTACGTGATGAGTGAAGAGGAGCGCATCGAGGAAGGCATTCCAAGCTTGCCGGCCGATCTGAAGGAAGCGCTGAATGAGCTGGTCCGCAACGAGGTGATTTGCGAAGCGCTCGGCGACCATGCGCTGGCTCACTTCTACGAGCTGAAAGAAATCGAGTGGGATATGTACCGTACGCAAGTTCACCAATGGGAACGCGATCAGTACATCACCATGTATTAATAGAGGAATCCCTTGCGCCGTATGGCGTGGGGGATTTTTTTGCTTGGGGGCAATTTAATTATTGAGGTTATTTCGAAGGGTGTGCCCCCAAAACACCCCTAGAAAATCTGTTTTCTATGCCTTGTGGCAAATTCAAGCTTGGACGGCATATCCATCCATCTGAGCTCATCAGAACCAGGAAAATATTGCTAGAACATTTGTGGAAATTCTGGGTCGCTCGGAGGATACGGCATGCACCTGCGAATGACAGTTATGCTCGCTGCGGGAAGGATAAATTTTTCTTCAATAAAAGGGAACTTTTTGCCCTGAGTTGGACTCTAATTGGATGAGGTGAATCGGTTGGAGTTCGAATACGTCAAGCACATGGCTTCCATGGATACCGACACGTTAGACGCGATCATGGAGCATTACGGTAGTGACATCTGGAATTATGCATACTTTTTGACGGGGCAGCACGCGCTTGCGGACGACATTGCTCAAGAAGTCTTTATCAAAGCTTATTACGGCATACATACCTTTCGCGGACAATCCAGTTTGAAAACTTGGCTGCTTACGATCACGCGGCATACGGCTTTTCGGCACAAGAAGTCATTTTTTCTAAGGCGCGTAACCTTATTGGATCGGATTCAACCGGCAGGGCACAGCATCTCGGCGGAGACGGAGTATCTGGACAGACAATATACGGACGATATCTGGGATATCATCATGGAGCTCCCGGTTAAATTCCGAGAGGTGCTCGTACTGGATCTTCATTATGATATGCCGATTCAACAGATTGCCGAGCTGCTGGGGATTGCGGCCGGAACGGTTAAATCCAGGCTGTATCGGGCTAGGCAAAAAGTACAGAACAAACTGGGGGAGCATCAGATATGAACGAGCATAAACCTGGGTGGTATGAAAGGGCGAAGAATGGGCCGTTTGATGCCGAGTTGTTGCTGCCTGATCTAAAGAGGCGGGTGCATAAGCGTCTGAAGGAGGGGGAGGGCCGGAGTACAAGGACGCTCAAGCGTCGCAGGAATTGGACGGCAGCCATCGCCGGCGTTTTGTTGATTATCGCTATCCTTTGGATGGGGGGAGGAGATCCATTTTCGCCAAAGTCGAAGCCAGAGACGGTTCCGCTGGCGACGGAGGCAGCAAACCGGCAAGCCGGAACGGTTCGTGCGCAAGGGACCGGGCCGGAAGGGAAGCTGCTCGTCGTAGCGGAAGGAAGCGAGGCCGTTCAACGGCTCGGTGCTCCAAGCTGTTTCGGAATTGAAACGGATCTTTCTTTTTCGGGAAGGTATCATGTCATCCACGCAGCTGCAGATGGCAGCGAAACCGAAATCGGAGTGTTGGAAGATCGGACATTTATCCAGCCGAATTCGGAACCGGTTGAAATGATCCGCTTGCCGCTTCAGGATGCGGACGTATTTTTGCTTGCCCCGCAATATCGGGATTGCCATGCCATCGAAATTTATGCTTTCGCCATGGATCGGGGAACCGGCGAAGCCTTCCCGCTTTCGTTCAAGGAAGGAGTGGGCAGCTTTGTCACTTCCTACTACAAGCCGCTGAGCCAGCCTATGGTAAGAATGAATCGATTGGTGCTGGAATCAACGGAAGGGCCGGGAGGCGAAGGCTCGCCCGATTTTGACGGGGAGCGCGAGTACAGGCTTGATCTCCGGGAGAGAGCCCTTATTCTGGAATGATGTGCAAAATATAATGAGCATCCTTCGGGGTGCTTTTTTTAATAACTTTTTTAAACCCGGTTAGCTTTTAGTGCAGATTCCCAGGGATATTCAAACTAGAAAACAAAACATGCATGTGAAACATGCGGTTGATTAAGACGACTAAGAAAATATCGGGATTTGTAACTTTTTTCCTGATCAAAAATCATTGACTCCTTGGATTAGTGTAAGTAAAATCGTATAGTATACAAAGTATATTGAATTAGTCGGATTAATAGATAAGGGGGCATCGAATTTGGCACAAATGATTGTCACAGGGTTATTATGCGGTGCTTTACTCGGATTTGTTATGCAGCGGGGTCGCTTTTGTCTGACAGGTGGATTCCGGGACATGTATCTTACAAAAGATAACCGGATGTTCTACGCCTTGCTGATCGCGATCAGCGTACAGAGTATCGGCGTATTCGCATTGATCCAGATGGGACTTATTCAGTTCCAAGCCGGCGAGTTTAACTGGCTGGCTACGATCCTCGGTTCTTTCATATTTGGAATCGGCATTATATTGGCCGGCGGCTGTGCGACAGGAACATGGTATCGGGCAGGGGAAGGGCTTATTGGAAGCTGGATGGCTCTTTTCGGGTACATGGGGATGAGCGCTGTTATGAAATCCGGGGCCCTGTCGCCGGTGAACAACAGCCTCAAAGGAATTTCAACACCAACGAACTCCATTCCGGCCACGTTCGGTTTATCGGTATGGCCATTTATCGCTTTACTTGCTCTGATTACTATTTTTCTTGTCGTCAAGCAGCTGCGCAAGCCAAAAGTGTTTATTCCGTCGCTGCCGCCGAAGCGTAAAGGCCTTAACCATCTATTGTTCGAGAAACGATGGCATCCGTTCGTCACCGCGATTCTCGTCGGATTGGTTGCGCTGTTGGCATGGCCGCTCAGCGAAGCGACAGGCAGAATGTCGGGGCTAGGAATTACCACGCCTTCCGCTAACATTCTTCAGTATCTGGTAACCGGAGATGGCGATAAATATTTGAATTGGGGCGTGTTCCTTGTACTGGGGATATTCCTCGGCTCGTTCATCGCAGCCAAAGGAAGTCGCGAGTTTCGCTTTCGGGCTCCTGATGCCAAGACGGCCGTATCCAGTTTTTCCGGCGGCATTTTGATGGGCTTCGGGGCCAGCTGGGCAGGCGGCTGCTCTATTGGAAACGGTCTGGTCATGACGGCGATGATGACATGGCAAGGATGGGTTTCATTATTCTTCATGATTTTAGGTACGTGGGCAGCTTCTTATTTTGTATATGTGCGACCACGTGCCAGCGCCAAGAAGAAGGCGGCAGTTTATCAAACGACAACGGCTTAGGAGGTTATATTAATGAAACAAAAATTAGCTGTGCTTGGAATGGTATGTCCTTTTCCTTTGATAGAAGCGAAAGAAGCGATGGAATCTCTAAAAAGCGGCGACGAACTGGAGATTGATTTTGACTGCACGCAGGCAACGGAAAGCATTCCGCGTTGGGCTGCTGAAGCGGGCCACAAAATTACTAATTTCGTTCAGCTTACGGATGCATCCTGGTCGATTACGGTTCAGAAGAAGTAACGGATCATATTAGGTCGTGACTGAAGTTATCAACGGATAAAAAAAATATATATCAAAATGGCCGGTCATTTGTTTGATCGGCCATCCCTATATCAGCCCAACTTGCTAATTTCCTTTCGTCAACGTGGAAATCTCCGCCCGAATAATAAAGCCCGCTCATCCTCTTGTTGAAAGAGGGAGCGGGCTTCTAATGTGTAGATTTTATGCTAGTGAACATCGCGGAACAATCCAATGACTTTGCCGAGGATCGTCACATGATTAAGTCGCAGCGGCTCATAACTAGGGTTCTCCGGCTGCAGCCGGATATGGTCCTTCTCCTTGTAAAAGGTCTTCACCGTTGCTTCGTCTTCTTCGGTCATGGCCACCACAATATCGCCGTTATCGGCGGTCTGCTGTTGACGTACGATCACATAATCGCCGCTGTGGATGCCTGCTTCGATCATACTGTCACCGACGACGGACAACATAAACACCTTGTCGTCCCCGACATAGTGCTGCGGCAGAGGGAAGTAATCTTCGATGTTCTCGGTCGCCGTGATCGGAACACCTGCTGTAACTTTGCCGACCACGGGAACCCGGGCGATGGTGTGGGTAAACAGGTTGCTGCTCTCGGATTCTTCCTGGCCAAGCAGCTCAATGGCTCTTGGCTTCGTAGGGTCGCGGCGGATCAAGCCTTTCTTCTCCAGGCGGTCAAGATGGCCGTGGACCGTTGAACTGGAAGCTAGTCCGACAGCCTCGCCGATTTCCCGGACAGAAGGCGGATAGCCTTTGCTACGAACTTCGTTTCGGATAAACTCTAAGATCGCCAGCTGGCGGCTGGATATTTTCGACATGCCGTATCAACCCCATTTAGTAACGTTTGGGAAAATTATAACATAGAACTGCCGTTCGTACAAACATAAGTTCTAAATTTATTGGAACAAATGTTCGATTGGGTATTGAAACAAACAGGTGTTCGTGTTATTATCGATTTGTAGTTAAGAGAACACTTGTTTGGGGGATGATATTTCATGTTGAAATATAGTACATACCGCAGCATTTATGAGAACATACCGACAGAGACGGATTCCGGCTCCGAAGCCTGGATCCATCAGATAAAGTCAAGGATCGTTTCACTTCCATTAACGAAACTGCTGATCATTCTGCTCATCGTTGTATTCGGCTGGACAGGCGCATATTCCGTGTTCGCAGGAGGAACGGAAGAGCCCACCGGAGAGAA
Organism: Paenibacillus sp. FSL M8-0142; assembly: GCF_038597315.1. NCBI lineage: Bacteria > Bacillati > Bacillota > Bacilli > Caryophanales > Paenibacillaceae > Paenibacillus > Paenibacillus sp. FSL M8-0142. Next base: position 3,989,317 of record NZ_CP152008.1, on the reverse strand, counting down.
GCTAGTTATTGTTCAATCGGGTGACTCCTTGTGGAAGATCGCTTCCGTTCATAAGCCAGAGAATGTGGACATACGGGTATATATCGATACCATTCGCAGAAATAACGGGCTGAAGGGTCCGGATATTCAGGCAGGCGACGTATTGTCATTGCCGGTATGGTAAGCGTCCATGGAGGTAACGGCACTCTTAGTCGTTCGGTTTAGATCTTAATATATAGTAGGAAGTGAAATTCGCCATTTCACAGATCGATGAGGTCGTATTTGAAATCTACTATATAATGATTGAATTTGTCGCACTCTTTATGATATAGATCATGACATTCAATCCTTAATATGTTTATATTCGCTGAATGCAAGAGCTTGCAAGGGTGGTCGCCTTGACAAGCTCTTTTTCACATGGTTAAGTTATAATGATATTTGAAATGGAGGAGAAACCATGGACATCGATACTTTGGTAGAACGCATCAATCTATTGGCACGTAAGCAGAAAAGCGAGGGTTTGACCGAAGAGGAAATGAAGGAACGCGCAGAGCTTCGGGAAATCTACCTTAACAATATCCGCAGAAACTTCAGACAGCAGCTGGAATCGATCGAGTGGGTCGATGAGAACGAGCAAAAAGGCGGCCCCCGTCTGAAGCACTAGGTTTTGTCGATTCATCCTAAAGGACTCATTAGGGCTTCAAATGATGTTTTATTATCAAGCCGGGATGCTGCATGAACGAAGCATTGCTGCTTCCCGGATATAAATGAGTTGAGTTTAAGAAAACGATGCAGGCAAGGGAGTATATTGCCATAACATCCATTCGTTTATTCAACTTTTATAGATAGCGCAGGCGATATCAGATTTGGGAGGAACGATATGTCAAGATCTTGGGAACGAAAAGTCAGCAAAAATATGCAACAACTGAACAAAAAACGGAAGAAGCAGGGAATGTCCACCTATCAGGGATCTGCCATTTCCGATACAATGGACGTGTTTAAGGGACGGAAATATGTGCTGCCGATCGTATTGCTTGCCCTTGCGGCTCTTTATGCGCTTCTCGGCTCCGCGGCAGCTAAAGCGACGGGCGATAGCAATGGGGTCCTGAACTGGGTCGGTGTCGGCTTGTACATTCTGCTTGCATTGATGATTTTCCTGCGCAAGCCTTATCTGAAGATCGAACGCGCATCCGTGTCCACCATGAAGTTTAATCGGGAGCGAAGATTGGCCGCTTCGGAGATCGAGAAGATTAAAATTGCTTCTGGCTCTGTCGTCATACAAGGCAAGGGGAAAGCAGGCAACTGGGTGTTTTCGCGTATGATCAATTTGTACGACACTCAGGCGATGGGAGAACGGCTTGAAGAGTTCGCGAAGGCCCATCATATTCCGGTAGAACATCATTAATATATATAGCGCCTAAACGAACAAAGGGAGAGGGAGAACATGCCGATTACTGCCGTATTGTTTGACTTGGATGATACGTTGTTGTGGGATGAACGAAGTGTGGAAGAAGCTTTTGAAGTGACAGCCGAAGCAGGTGCCGCTGCAGCTGGGGTTGATGCCAAGGAGTTGCTGAATGCGGTACGGGAAGAAGCAAGATCGCTGTACGCATCCTATGACACCTTTGCATTTACCCAGATGATCGGGATCAATCCATTCGAAGGGCTGTGGGCGAATTTTACGGCTGGGTCGCAGCCGGAATTCCGGAAATTGCAGGAGCTCGCACCGATGTATCGGAAGGAATCCTGGCGTCGCGGTCTTGCTCGTGTTGGCGTTGAGAATGAAAGCCTTGCCGAAACGCTGGCGGAGCGGTTTGCGTCAGAGCGCAGATCCAGACCCTATGTGTATGAAGAAACATTCGACGTGCTGAAGGAGCTGCAAGGAAAGGTGCAGCTGCTGCTGCTCACAAACGGCAGCCCTGATCTTCAGCAGGAAAAGCTTGATGGTGTTCCCGAGCTGATTCCTTATTTCGACCACATTGTCATTTCAGGCGACTTCGGCAAAGGCAAGCCGGATGTGTCGATCTTCCAGCATGCGCTTGAACTGCTTGGCGCGAAGCCTGGAGAGGCTGTCATGGTCGGCGATAAGCTGACGACGGATATCAAGGGAGGCAATGCGGCCGGACTGCATACCGTTTGGATTAATCGGGTAGATCGGCCCAAGGATCCGGCCATTGTTCCGGAATTTGAGATTAAGCATCTGTCCGAGCTACACGCCATCCTGGCTGCGCTTTAAAAACGAAAATGTCAATCGATACGTCCGAAGAAGCAAATCGTTAGTGACGAGTACATATGGCACAGCCTGGACGCGGTAATCGCGAATCCGGGCTGTTTTTCTATCGAGATCTTGTCATCACGACCCGTTAAATCCCTGTGAGAAACGTCACACAATTGTAAGCTTCGTGAGATCGAAAAAAAAGGTTCTTGGGATATAATGATGGTGAGCAGATTCTGTAAGATCCGGACCATGGCGTGCAGCATACATAGGCACGATATTGTAAAGAGGTGTAGTGCATGACAAGAAGAAAGATAGCATTGATCGCGGCGATGGTATTGATGGCAGTCGCCCTTGCAGCATGTAACGAAAGTAAGGCCGATATTGATGAAGACACGCTCGCCGAGCCGATTATCGTCGATCTGACGATAAACCCGGAAACGGTTGCAGCAGGGGAGAAGGTTTTTATTGAGGCGAAGGTCACGCAGGCCGGTCAGCCTGTGGAAGACGCGGATTCGGTTGAGATCGAAGTCACCCAGGAAGGCGGAGGCTTGTCGGCAACGGTGCCGATCGAGCATGACCAGGGAGGAATATACAAGCTGGAGAAAACCTTCGACCAGCCTGGGACCTACCGCATCATATCTCATGTAACCGCGAGAGGACAGCATTCCATGCCGCTTAAGGAGCTAACGGTAACGGAATAAACGATCGGAACATTTCAAAAAGGCAGCACCGGTACGCCGTTTTCGGGTCCGTGGGCTGCCTTTTCGTATGGAAGCATTAAAAAGCGTTCATCCATCAAGCGCTGTCGATTATTGGAATTGCGGATCCGCCACCGGTGTAGCAATCCAGCCATTCTCTTCAATAAAGAGACGTACGGCCACAATTTGCTTGTTGTCCATCAGCGTGAAGAAGTGAGGCGTATTTTCCGGAACGGAAATGACATCGCCCGGCTCAAGCTCCACATTGAAATAACCTACGTCCTCGGAGCCTTTGATAATGAAAATACCTTTACCGCCTACAATCGCCCGGATTTCATCCTCGGAGTGCGTGTGTACCTCTTCGAATTTTTGGAGCAGATCCTCAAGATTCGGAGTGGATTCGGAGAGCGTGATGATATCCCAAATTTTGTAGCCGCGTCTAGCAGCCAGGTCACGAATTTCAGGATCGAATGCGTCGAGAATACGCTGCTTATCCTCATCGCTTAGCTGAAATTTCTCTTGAAGATCAGCCGGGAACTTATCCATATTCCAATGCTCGTACAGCACTTCTTGTTTTTTCAGGAATTCACGAACATTTTCTTCCCCGCTAATGCGTTCGTTCGTATTACGAATCACGATTTCTGCCATAGGTCTAACCCTCTTTCTCCAGTTGGTTTAATATGTATTATAGACGCGTCACCGCGTTTTGTCATCTGTAAATCATGAATAATACGCGCTGTGGCGCATATTTCGCCTTTTCTATTGAAAAGGATTCTGATACACTAAGATTTAACGTTTTCCGGGGAGGTTTATGAGTTGAACAAGCCTAGCTTACAGGAAGTACTGAAAGAACGAATATTAATCCTTGACGGTGCCATGGGTACGATGATCCAGCGAGAGGACCTCACGGCTGACGATTTCGGCGGCGCCGAACTGGAAGGATGCAATGAAACACTCGTCATTTACCGGCCGGATGTCATCCAGAACATTCATGAGCAGTATCTGGCTGCAGGTGCCGATTTGATCGAAACCAATACCTTTGGCGCAACGTCGGTTGTGCTGGCGGAATACGATATACCTCAGCTTGCCCGGGAAATCAACTTGGAGGCTGCACGGCTGGCTCGGGCCGCTGCCGATAAATATTCGACGCCCGAGCAGCCGCGTTATGTTGTCGGGGCAATGGGACCTACGACAAAGACGCTGTCCGTAACGGGAGGCGTAACCTTCGCGGAGCTGATCGCAAGCTATGAAGAGCAAGCGATTGCGTTAATCGAGGGCAAGGTGGATGCCCTTCTCCTGGAAACATCGCAGGATACGCTTAATGTGAAGGCAGGCAGCATTGGAATTCGCCAAGCTTTTGAGAAGACGGGCATTACGCTGCCGATCATGATTTCCGGAACGATTGAGCCGATGGGCACCACGCTCGCCGGACAGAATATAGAAGCTTTCTATATATCACTTGAGCACTTAAATCCGATCTCGATCGGTTTGAACTGCGCGACAGGACCGGAGTTCATGCGGGACCATATCCGTTCCCTGTCCGAAATGTCCCGCAGCGCCATCAGCTGCTACCCTAATGCCGGTTTACCGGATGAGAATGGCCAGTATCACGAATCCCCTGAGTCGCTGGCACAAAAAATGGCCGCATTTGCGGAAAAGGGATGGCTGAACATCGCCGGAGGCTGCTGCGGGACGACGCCGGAGCATATCAGCGCGCTGAAGGATGCCATGAGCCGGTTTAACCCGCGCCCGCTGACGGGGACGCATCTGCCGGCGTTGTCGGGCATTGAGCCGGTGTACATTGAGCAGGACAACCGTCCTTATATGGTGGGCGAGCGCACCAACGTGCTGGGCTCCCGCAAATTCAAGCGCTTGATCGTGGAAGGGAAATACGAAGAGGCTTCCGAAATAGCAAGGGCGCAGGTTAAGAATGGTGCGCATATTATCGATATTTGCGTGCAGGATCCCGACCGCGAGGAAGCGGAGGATATGGTTAAATTTTTGGAACTGGTCGCCAAGAAGGTCAAGGTTCCACTCATGATCGATACGACGGATCCGGCGGTTATTGATATCGCGCTGCAATATTCCCAGGGTAAAGCGATTATTAACTCCATTAACCTTGAAGATGGTGAAGAAAAATTCGAAAAGGTCATTCCGCTGGTCCATAAATACGGAGCTGCGGTCGTTGTTGGAACGATCGATGAGAAGGGTCAAGCGATTACCCGCGAGGACAAGCTGAAGGTTGCGAAGCGTTCGTATGACCTGCTCGTTCATAAATACGGCGTTTCGCCGGAGGATATTATTTTCGATACGCTGGTATTTCCGGTAGGAACAGGGGATGAGCAGTACATCGGATCCGCGAAGGAGACCATTGAAGGGATTCGGCTTATTAAAGAAGCGATGCCGAAGGTCCATACGATTCTTGGAATCAGCAACGTCTCTTTTGGCTTGCCGGAGGCTGGACGCGAGGTGCTGAACTCGGTATATTTATATGAATGCACCAAGGCAGGTCTTGACTACGCGATTGTCAATACCGAGAAGCTTGAGCGTTATGCGTCGATACCCGAGGAAGAGCGGAAGCTTGCGGAGGATCTGATTTATCGCACCAACGATGAGACGCTGGCGGCATTTGTTGCGGCTTTCCGGGATAAAAAGGTGGAGAAGAAAGAGAAAGTCTCCAATCTAAGCCTGGAGGAGCGCCTTGCTTCCTATGTTGTTGAAGGCTCCAAGGAAGGTTTGATTCCCGATCTCAATGAAGCGCTGAAGAAATACGGACCGCTGGACATTATCAACGGCCCGTTGATGGCTGGAATGACCGAGGTTGGCCGCCTGTTTAACAATAATGAGCTGATCGTAGCCGAGGTGCTCCAAAGCGCTGAAGTTATGAAAGCATCGGTCGCCCATCTCGAGCCTTTTATGGAAAAAAATGAGACGTCGGTTAAAGGGAAGATCATGCTGGCGACGGTGAAGGGCGATGTCCATGACATCGGCAAAAACCTGGTCGAGATCATCCTCTCCAACAATGGTTATGAAATTGTGAATTTGGGTATAAAAGTACCACCGGAGCAAATTATCGAGGCATATCGGCGCGAAAAGCCCGATGCGATCGGGTTGTCCGGACTGCTTGTAAAGTCCGCTCAACAAATGGTCCTAACCGCGCAGGATTTGAAAAACGCTGGCATCGACGTGCCGATCATGGTAGGCGGAGCGGCGTTGACGCGAAAATTCACGAAAACGCGTATTCGTCCCGAATATGACGGCATGGTGCTGTATGCAAAGGACGCGATGGAAGGTCTGGATCTGGCAAACAAGCTGAGCGACCCGCAGCAGCGGGCCGAAATGGCCAAGGATATCGAGGCCGAGATGGAGGCGGATGCCGCTGCCCCGCAGGCCGTTAAGGTTATGCCGAAGCTTTCCCAAGGGCTTCGTTCCAAAATATCAACCGAGGCGCCGGTGTATATCCCGCCGGATATGGAGCGCCATGTGCTCCGCAATTATCCGATATCGCATATTTTGCCGTATATCAACATGCAGATGCTGTTAGGACATCACCTTGGTTTAAAAGGGTCTGTTGAGCAGCTGCTGAAGGCGAATGATCCAAAGGCGGTCTCGCTGAAGGAAACGGTTGACGGAATCCTGAATGAAGCGATCCGATCGGGGATCATTCAAGCGCATGCCATGTACCGCTTCTTCCCGGCACAGGGGAGAGGCAACGACATCATCATCTATGATCCGTCGGATCATTCAAAGATTCTGCATACGTTCACGTTCCCGAGGCAGCAGGTCGAGCCTTATCTATGCCTGGCGGATTTCTTGAAGCCTGTGGACAGCGGCATTATGGACTACGTGGGCTTTCTGGTGGTCACGGCGGGTCATGGTGTCGGCAAGCTGTCCAGCCAATGGAAGGACAAGGGAGATTATCTGCGTTCCCATGCGCTTCAAGCCGTCGCGCTGGAGACAGCCGAGGGGCTTGCCGAGCGGGTCCATCATATGATGCGGGACACGTGGGGCTTCCCGGATCCGGCGGACATGACCATGAAGCAGCGTCTTGGTGCGCGATATCAGGGAATCCGGGTATCGTTTGGGTATCCGGCTTGTCCGGATCTGGAAGATCAAGAGCCGTTGTTCCGCTTAATGCAGCCTGAGGATATCGGCGTGGCGCTGACGGAAGGATTCATGATGGAGCCGGAAGCGTCCGTATCCGCAATGGTATTCAGTCATCCTGAGGCCCATTATTTTAATGTAGATAAAGCTTAACTTGACTATACCGGTGCATCCGGTTCGAAATCCTCCGACCGTTTCGGAGGATTTCTCCGGTTTGCGACCGAAAGGGAGTAGAGAGGGATGGAACTGTATTTTTTGGGAACCAATGCCGGCGTTCCTTCACTCCAGCGCAATGTTACGTCCATTGCCCTGCGTCTCCTTGAGGAACGCAGAAGCTTATGGCTGTTTGATTGCGGGGAAGGAACGCAGCATCAAATATTGAAATCCCCTCTCAAGCTGTCCAAGCTTGAAAAGGTATTCATTACACATATGCATGGGGATCATGTCTTTGGATTGCCCGGATTGCTTTCAAGCCGAGGAGCACAGGGGGTAACCGCACCCCTGACGATCTACGGTCCTCCGGGAATCAAATCGTTCATCGAAACGTCGCTCTCGATCAGCCAATCCCGTGTGCCGTATACAATGGAAATCATCGAGCACACCGGCGGAATTATTTTTGAAGACAAGTACTTCCGCGTGGAGGCCGCAGGGCTTGATCACCGAGCGGACAGCTATGGCTACCGGGTCGTGGAGAAGGATCTGCCCGGAAGCCTCGATCCCAAACGGCTGGAGGCCTATGGTTTGAAGCCGGGTCCGCAATACGGGAAGCTGAAACGAGGCGAAAGCGTAGAGCTAGGGGACGGAAGATGGATTCATCCCGCGGATGTGCTGCTTGCACCCAAGAAGGGCAGAGTTGTGACGATTCTCGGAGATACGCGTCCTTGCCCTGGAGTAGAGGTGCTCGCGAAAGATGCGGACATCCTTGTCCATGAGGCGACCTTTATGGAGGATTTGGCCGAGTTGGCTCATGAGTACTACCATAGTACGGCCAAGCAAGCGGCAGAAGCAGCGGTGCGGGCCGGCGTGAAGTCGCTGTTTTTAACGCATTTCAGCTCAAGGTATAAAGACGTGGAGCATTTGCAGCCGCTGCTGCAAGAAGCGAAGGATGTATTTGAGAATACACGGCTCGCCGAGGATTTCGGCCTGTACCCGGTGCAGCGCAGCACCTAAGCAGGCATTTCCCCAGGAAATGAAGCATTATTTTCCGGGAAAGCGCAGAATATGACAAAGCGATTGCAGAAACGATCAAGCACGGACAGCCTTCGATTTCTTTCGACCGCCCTAGAAGCGGAAGCGAAAAAAACGAAGGCTGGTTTCGTCAAACCCTTGTCGTCTATACATCGTCCATGAGGACGGAAAGGACTCGAACGGAGGATTCCTTGCAACAGGCTGTCCCCTTCTTTACAATGGTACTAGGCTGTTTCAGGATAGCGCGAAGGACAGGACGGAATCCTGCGGGTTCGGCCCAGCTATACATAATCTCATTAAGATTCGAAGAAGCTGACCTTATACGAAATGCCAACGCTTTACGATATGAATCATTCATCGGATGAAAGACAGGAATAAAGAAGGTGCATACATCAATGGAACAACCGAAAGGGATTCTGATTGATTTGGATGGAACCCTATATCATGGAAAGATGCGAATCGAAGGGGCGGATCGACTGATCCTCCGTTTGAAGGAAAGAGGCATTCCGTACTTGTTCGTAACGAATAACTCGTCTAAAACCCCGGAGCAGGTAGCAGCCCATCTTCGGGATATGGGCATACCCGCTTTACCGGAGGAGGTCTGTACCTCATCGCTAGCGGCTGCGAAGCATATTGCGGAGGAGACGCCGGGGGCGAGAGTTGCGATGCTGGGTGAGGAAGGGCTTCGGCAAGCACTGCTCGAGCAGGGGCTTCACATCGTTGAGGAATCGCCGCAGTATGTCGTTCAAGGGATCGATCGTTCGTTTGATTATAACGCGCTTGCCCGGGCCGTTCGCTGGATTCAGGAAGGTGCCGCGTCGGTATTGACCAACCCGGATTTGCTCCTTCCATCCGACGCCGGGCTGATGCCGGGAGCGGGATCGCTTGGAGCGGCCGTGGAAGCGGCGTCCGGTGTGAAGCCGCTGGTCATCGGCAAGCCTTCATCGATTCTGATGAAATTCGCCGCGGATCGTCTCGGGGTTCAGACCGAGGATATTTACGTGGTTGGAGATAATATACGCACGGATATTGCCGCAGGCGTCCACGCCGGATGCAAAACGGTACTTGTGTTAACAGGAATTACGACGGATCAAAATATGCAGTCTCATATCGACGCCGCCGGTGTTTCGCCGGAATATATTTGCCGGGATTTAGATGAAGCGGCCCGGCTGCTGTGTCCGTAGGTAACCTTATTGAATTAGCTGATGATGCTGATGGACGAAAGGGAAGATGAATCATGCCTGAACTGCCGGAAATGGAAAATTACCGAAGATTATTGACTCAGACGATCGTTAATATTCCGATCACGAATGTCGTCGTGAACCGGGAGAAATCGCTCAATGTAACGATGGAGCAATTTACGGAGGCCCTCATGGGAAGCAGGGTTATTTTTGTGGAACGAAGAGGCAAGCATCTCGTGTTTCACCTCAATAATGGTGGCCGTCTGCTGCTGCATCTCATGCTGGGCGGCATGCTGTATTTAGGACGGAAGGATGAGGAGCGCCCATCGCGTTCTACACAGGTTGAGATCACTTTTGGAGACCAGATATTGTATTTCATCGGACTCCGCCTCGGCTATTTGCATTTTCTGACGGCAAGAGAGACCGATGAGGCGCTGAAGCATCTCGGGCCGGAGCTGATGGATCGCCGGATGAACAAAGCTCGCTTTGTCGAGCTGATCGGCAAGCGCCGGGGTGCGCTGAAGAGCACCATGGTCAATCAGCAGGTGATGGCTGGAATCGGCAATTGCTATGCGGACGAAATCGCCTTTGATGCCCGGATTCATCCGCTCTCGAAAATCCAAGACCTGTCTGCAGAGGCGCTGGAGCAGCTGTATGACAGTACGGTTAAGGTGATGACGGAAGCGACGGACGGAGGGGGCTACATGGAAATGCCGTTTCAAGCCGGCGACGCCTTGACCGGATCTTACAATGACAGGTGCAAGGTATATGACCGTGAAGGAGAGCCCTGCGTCCGTTGCGGGACACCGATTATAAAAACGGAGCATACCGGGCGGAAGGTATTCTTCTGTCCGAATTGCCAGCATGAAACCTAAGCTGCGGATCGGAAGCCATGTCAGTACCCGGGGCGGGTTTCTGGCCGCCGCCCAGCATGCCCTTTCCCTGGGATCGCTGTCGTATCAGTATTTTCCGAAAAATCCGCGCAGCCTGCACTTAAAAGCACCTGATTTTACGAATGCCGCTGCATGCGCAAAATTTTGCCGCGAGCAAAATTTGGTCTCGATCGCCCATACGCCGTACCCGACGAACATGGCGACGGGGTTCACGCGCGGTGAAGAGCATTACAGGCTGACGGTGGATTCTCTCAAGAACGACCTGGTAATCGCAGAAGCCTGCGGATCCCTTGGCATCGTCGTTCATTTCGGGCACCTCAAGAGCGATAATCCGCTGGCAGGGTATCAGAATATTATCCAATGCTTGAACGACGTGCTGGCGGATTGGAAGGGACAGACCAAGCTCCTAATTGAGAATCAGGCAGGCGATCATGGTCCAATGGGCATAACGCTGGAGGAGTGCGTGAAGATTAGGCAGCTTGCGAAATACCCTGAAAAAATAGGCTTTTGTCTCGATACCTGCCACTTGTTCGCCGCAGGGGGCTGGGATCCATCCAATACGGAGGAGCTGCTTGCCAGAGGACGCTCGCTGCAGTATTGGGAGCATCTGATTGCAGTGCACCTTAATGATTCAAAATACGGTGCCGGCTCCAGGAAAGACCGCCATGCCCGGATCGGTCAAGGGAAGATCGGTGCGGACGCGCTGAAACAGCTTGCGCTGGCGCCTGAAATTGCCGGCAAGGCACTTGTTCTGGAAAGCGAAAAAGGACCGGACGGTACGCATCGGGAAGATATCGCCACGGTATTGTCCTGGTCTTAAATCAAGGGAGAGTAGGCAATGAAGATCCATCTATATTTGGATGACTGGCGCCCCCATCCGAAAGGATTTGCTTTGGCGCGAAACGGGGAAGAATGTCTGATGATGCTCCGCGAATGTGAAGTGGACGTGCTGTCTCTGGATTATGAGCTGGGACACGATCAGATGAACGGTGGTGACGTGGTGGCGGCCATGATCGCTGAGAAGCTGCGCGCAAAAGAAATATACCTCCATACATCGAGTCCATACGGCCGCCGCAAAATGTACGAAATGCTCTATGAGCATATGCCGGAGGATGTCCGTGTCCATAATGGACCGATGCCGGAAGCGCTGATCCGCGAGATCGCCGAGGGAACGAGATGAAGGCAGTGACGGAGCGGGAATTGCTGGATCGGCTGGAGTGGCTCGAGAGGCTTGCCGGCAGAAAGATGGAAGGCGAGCCGGTCGTAGTCTTTCTGCACACGCCATTCTGCGGTACGTGCGCGGCAGCCCGCAAAATGCTCCATATCGTGGAGCATATTCTCCCGGACGTGGAGATTTTGGAGGCCGATGTCAACTTCCTTCCTGCGGTTGTAAACCGGTATCAGATTCGAAGCGTGCCTGCCTTGATGACGGCCGGCAGCACGCCGAATAAGGAGCCAGAAGTGCTGTACCGGATGGGATCGGTCGAGGATATTTTGAACTTTGTCAGGAGGGTGAAGCCATGATCAAGATGCAGTATGTATCTCTGGTTCGCGGAGAACGCCAAATCCTGCATGATGTTTCGTTGACGGTGCGGCCGGGAGAGCATTGGGTTATTCTGGGGAGGAACGGCTCCGGAAAAACGACGCTCCTCGAGCTGATGACCGGCTATCAGTTTCCCAGCAGCGGTAGGATTGAGGTGCTCGGGAATGTGTATGGTCAATGCGACGTCCGGGAGGTCCGCAAGGAAATCGGCTATATCAGCCAATCGTTAATGGAGAAGCTGACGCTGCATGATCCGGTATGGGAGGTTGTGTCCACAGGCGCCTATGCGTTCTTGCGGTTTTATCAGGAAATCCCGGCAGATGTCCGCGGTAAGGCTTACGCTCTGCTAGAGGAGATGGGCTTTGGACACCTGGCCGAACAGCCGCTTGGCACCTTATCTCAAGGGGAACGGAAAAAGGTGATGCTGGCACGTGCCTTAATGCATGACCCGAAGCTTTTAATTTTGGATGAGCCTTGTGCCGGCCTGGATCTGTACGAGCGCGAGCTAATGCTGGAGGAGATTGGCCGATTAGGAAAACGGGACGTTGCCGTCATTTACGTAACCCATCATATTGAGGAGATTGTCCCGCTATTCACCCATGTAGCGCTAATTAAGGAAGGACGGCTTGAAGGAGCCGGCCTGAAGGAAGACGTATTGAACAGCGAACTTATTAAACAAACTTATGATATCGACGCCCGGCTGGAATGGGAAAGCGGTCGTCCCTGGATCAAAGTTATTTCTGGAGGTTAATCCGATTGGACGAATGGAATGTGAATGATGAGCGGGAGCAGCAACAGGATTTCCACAGCAAGCTGGTATGCACGGCGAATCACGGTTTCGCCCCCTATGCCCAAGAGGAGCTGCGCCGGATGTTCGGCAGCTTGAAAAGCTCCGTGTTAATACCCGGCGAAGTATTTCTCGTTACATTGGCAAGATCCGTAGAAGAGGCGGTGAGGATGATTCAATCCCAGCCTCCAATATTTCTGAGGCATCTGTTTCCAGTGAATGTTGAGCTGCCTGCCGGTCAAGCGGAAGAAGCGCTTAACGAGGCGGAGCAGTATTTGCTGAATCGTGATGAGATTGGCAGGAGCCGGGTTGCGATCCAGATCCGTAAGAGTGAAAATAGCTCATGGACGGATAGTCCGGGGGCGTTACGCGATATGCTGCAAAGCCGATTGTCAGCGCTTGAGCTTGAATTTACCGTACAGGAGCCGGAGTGGATCATCTCAATCTTTGCCGATGAAGAAACCTGGTATTTGGGCGTATCGAAACCCGAGGACAATTTGTCCGACTGGAACGGAGGTGCTGTTCGCTTCCAACGCGAGGAGGGTCAGATCTCCAGAGCAAAGTTTAAGCTTCTCGAAGCCGAAAAGCAGTTCGGGATTCCTTTCCGCAGCTTCCGCCGAGCATTGGATATCGGTGCAGCCCCCGGCGGTTGGACCTCGTTTTTACTGGAGCAAGGCTTGGAGGTGACGGCTGTGGATCCGGCGCGCATGCACCCTTCCTTAGAGGGGAACCGGATGCTTCGGGTCATTCATAAAAATGCGGCGGACGTATCCTTTAAGGAGCAGGAGTTCGATCTGCTGGTCTGCGATATGAGCTGGAGTCCGAAGCAAATGGCCAGATTGGTGACAGGCCTGCTGTACAGTCTTCAGACTGGAGGGACGGCCGTCATTACCGTCAAGCTCCTGACCAAGAAGCCAATGGCGCTCATTAAGGAGATTATCGCGGTATTTGAGGAAGCCCGGATGCAGATTCAGGGTGCGAAGCAGCTGTTCCACAACCGGGATGAGATCACGCTCTATATGATTAAGTATTAAAAAAGTCTTTACAAATGAGATCAACCTGGTCTATAATGATTCCAAAATTAACCAAACAACCAAAGGGAAAGCATCCCGTTTCGTATCAATTATCGATACGACGGCGTGCCTTCCCTTTTTTTGTTGCCTATGCAGGGCGAAGGAGTGGACGAAGAATGACGCATGCTTCGAAATTGGTGCACGGCGAAGTGCTGGGCGGACGCTATGCGATTGATCGCGTTATCGGCCAAGGAGGCATGAGCTGTGTATATTTGGCGGAAGATTTGAAGCTCCCAGGAAAACGATGGGCGGTGAAGGAAAGCCAGTCCGAGCCGGCCATGCAGCGCACGGTCGAGGAGGAAGCTCGGCTGCTGGTCAAGCTCAACCATCCCCGCCTGCCGCGGATCGTCGATTTTTTTCGTACTGAAGACACCGGTTGCACCTATTTGGTGATGGATTATATTGACGGTGTAACCTTGGAGAAGTATTTCCGGGAGCGGCGGGCGGATGTCCCGCCCGAGTTTATCATGTCCCTTGCGGATCAGCTGCTGGAAGTCTTGGCTTATTTGCACAGCCATGAGCCGCAGGTCATATTCAGGGACTTAAAGCCATCGAACATTATGTTGACGAGAATGCTGGAGGTCCGATTGATTGACTTCGGGATCGCCCGTAGCTATAAGTCGGCCGGAAGCGAGGATACCGTTAAGCTCGGCACGGTCGGGTTTGCGGCACCGGAGCAGTATGGGGGGAGGCAAAGTGATGCGAGATCAGACTTATACGGTCTAGGCGCATTGCTGCTGTACCTTGCGACTGCAGGCCGATTCAGCGAATGGATCACCGGCGTGGAGCGGCATATTCGGGGAGACTTGCCGAGAGAAATGGTGCCGGTGATCCGAAAGCTGCTGCAGTATGCGCCCGAGCAGCGGTACCAGTCAACAGAAGAGGTTCGCAAAGCATTATTCCGCCAGCGAACGTTTGCGGCCGTTCAGGAGCCCAGCCCGGGGTCTGCAGCCGGAACGCTGGTTGCGGCGGTTCTAGGCGCGTCGCCGGGAGTTGGCACGACGCATACCTGCATCGCACTTGGACATTTCCTGGCAACGAAATACGGTAAAGTCGCAGTCGTAGAGATGAGTGTTAAAGCCAATGCCTTCAGCCGCATTCAGGACATTGCCGAAGGGGGGCAGGGAGGGACTAGCCGAACGTTTGAGCTGAACGGCATAGATTTCTGGCGACAAACCTCCAGGGGCGAAGTGATCCGAGTGCTCGGAGGGTGCTATGAGGCGGTCGTGCTGGACTTGGGAGCCTACCGAGATAGCGAGCGGCTGGAGGAATTTCTTCGCGCGGATTTGCCGATCGTAATCGGCTCGGGGGCGGAGTGGAGGCAGCATGACTTAGTGACCTTGGCCCGGATGCTGTCCAGACATCCTCAGCCGCATCGGATCTACGCGCTGCCGCTTGCAGGTGCGGATTCCGTTCAGCGGGTGAAGCGTGCGCTCGAAACGGAGAAGGTGGTCGGGCTTCCGCTACAGCTGGACCCTTTCGAAATGCTGGAGGATAGCGAGCGTACATACGCCGGAATTTGCCGGGATTTTATACCAACAACCGGGCGGAAACGCAAATTTCTCTTCCGCAAGAAATGACCGGATTATCGAGAAGGAGATGAAGCAATGCCGATAATTAGACGGCGCAGCCGTAAGCTGATCGTAGCCGGACTGGCGGGAGCGGCTGTAATGGGGGCGGTAGGTGGCGGCACCACGATGTATTTTATACAAGACCTGAAGGAGAAGCAGAGTATGGAGCGCTCCAAATACGAGCAGCGGATCACCGAGCTCGAACAGTCCCAGCTGCTGCATTTGAACACGATGAAGACGGCTTGGGTTCCATTGAAGGATATCCCGCCCGGACATCGGATCGAAGCGAAGGACCTAAAGGAGGTTCGCCTTCCAGCCGACGCTGCACCAGCGAATTTAGCGTCGCTTAAGGATGAGGTCGAAGGCAAGGGAGCCAAGATCGGCCTGCTGAAAGGAACACCCATTACCCGATCGATGCTGTTCGAAGAAGCGCCGACGCCGGACGATCTCAGACACCGCGAGATGAAAGCCGTGTACCTGCCGAGCAATTTAATCAAAGGGGACGTTGTTGATATCAGGGTCCAATTCCCGACGGGCCAGGATTACATTGTTTTATCCAAGAAGAAAATTGATAAGCTGCAGACTCCTGCCTTCTGGACGACCTTGAGCGAGCAAGAGATTCTACTTCTATCGAGCGCGCTGGTGGATGCATACCTGCACCAGGCCACCATCTATGCGCTGACTTATGTCGAGCCTGAGCTGCAGGCGAAGGCAATTCCGACCTATCCACCGAATGAGGAGGTGGCGAAGCTGATCGCAAGCGACCCGAATATCGTCCAGAGGGCCGAGAAGCAGCTGGAGACAGCGGTGCGGAGATTACTAGAGGAGGATTTACGCGAAAGGAATACGGAACAGCAGGTTCAAATGAGCGAGATTCATGTTGTACCGGCTTTGGCCGGAACGGCGAGGAGTCCTGATTCCTGGAGCCCAGCAAGCAGCGGCGGGCAGACCACTAGCGACAGGAGCACTGGATCTTTTCCAGCCGGCGGGAGCGAGGAGGTGAATGAGCCTCGTGTCGAGAGGGACGTTGAGGCCGAGCAAATATTGGGAGGCTATGGATTGGAGACTTCCGCAACGACAGCGGCTGAAGGCACCCAAGATGATGAGCTGATATTTTCCGCTCCGTAATCTGGTGGAGTGAACGAGTAAATATGAAGGGGGCAGCATGCGTGAAAAAGTGGATATTTACGGGGATATGCGACAAAAGCGACCTGCTATTGTATATGTGCAAAATACTAGCCCATGGCGACAAAAGGGTTCTGCTTGTGGATGCCGCGCTGGATGCAAAGTATAGGTACTGTATCGGATACCAGCACCCGCAGCTTCCTGTTACGGAGTTCGCCGGGTTCGACGTGGCCGGAGGGTTCGCTACACTTTCCAGTCTTGAGCAACATTTGCTCAATGAGGACGAAAAGGACTACGACTACATCCTTATGGATGTGGAGAGAGCCGATTTTCTACATCCTGGCGATTGGCTGGACGCCGATGCTTGTATCTGGGTTAGCGGATTCGATCTGACGGGTCTGAAGAGAAGCGCGTCTCTGCTGGAGGAATTAAGTGGACAGTGGTCGGATCAAGTCTCCCCCTCGTTTCACCGTGTGTATTTGAATGTGATCGAGGATATGACGGATGAAGCCTATATTGAAGGCTATCTGAATCCGGGCAGGATGGCCTGGCTGGGCCAGCCGGTAAAAATGCCGTGGGACGAGCTGTTCTTTGGCTTGAAAATTCAAAACGAGCATGCGGGGAGATTGGTTCTGAAGCCTCTGTCCAGGCATTACAAGCGCTCCTTGATCGAGCTGATTCTTCAACTGTCCGAATGGGATCGCAGGCATGTTCGACGAGCCATGAGGCATGCGGAGAGGAGACGCGCATGAGTCTAGTTGCTGTTTGGAGTCCGTTGAATGGCGGTACCGGGAGCACAATGCTGGCCGCCGCGCTGCCAATCGTGCTAGCAATGGAATATCAGACGCGAGTCCTGCTGACCCATGGCGGACATGCCGGCGAACGGGTCGAGTTGGCATTTTCCGATCGTAAGGAAATGATGGACAATGCGCTTTCGTTCCACGATAACGGCATGGATGCTCTGGAGCGTCTTAGCACAAGCGGCAGACTGAATCCGGAAAATGTTCGTAATTATTCGGTTCCGCTTATCGCCGGGCGTCTGGATCTGCTGGGTGGGTCCCGGGTATTGAGGACAGACTTAAGTGCGAATGAGCAGGGGGCTACCTTGATGTCGAGGGTTCTGGAGGCATCCCGGCATAGCCATGATGTTACGGTAGCCGACGCAGGCAATGGTGCTCCAGGCGCTGCCGACCGGGCAATCTTAAATGCCGCCGACCTTGTTGTCATCGGTATGAATCAGAACCTGCATCTATTGGAGACGGTTCTTTCCAAGGGAGGATTGCCGGATGAAGTTAAGGAGAAGCCTTGCTTCTACAGCATCGGCCGATATGACCGGGAATGCAGTGCAACCTTGCAGAATATCAAGCGGCGTTTTGGCCTGAAAGGATATGCGGCTGGGGTGCCTTACTGCTCCGGAATGACGGATGCGTGGAATACGAGAAACGTATTAATGTACATGCAGCGCAGCCGCGGAGGATACGGACGAAAAAGATGGAATTCACTGTACTTGGCCATGCAGGGATTGGCACAAGGGATTGCGGAGGAGTGCGGACTCCCAGCCGTTCCGGCGAAAGCGAGGGCTATGCATGCTCTTGGGTAGCGCGATGAATATGGTGTGGATCATCGTTATCCTCCTATTTTTGCTGCTGCTGGTCTATTTGCGGTATCTGGAGAGAAAAGGGGCTCCTTCAGCGGTAGTCCATGACACCGATCCATACTCTATACCGGCGATGACAGCATTCGTGAAAGAAACGCTCCATCAGCTGACCCACAGTCAATTATCCGACCTGGGCTTGCATGAGGAGGAATACCGCCGGAGGTTGAATAAGCGAAGCGAGCTGCGGCGGGCGCTTAAGGGATGCGTAACCGGGGACGTTCTGGATAAAGCCTACGTGAAGGATTTCATGAAGGAGCTGCTCGTGAACAATCTGGGCGTGAACGAAACCAATATCGATCAGGCAATCCCTTTTGAGCACCCAGCCATGCTAACTCCGCAGGACCAGTTTGAGATTATCCTGTATTTGTATAAACAGAATCATGGGCAGGACGCTTTGTCCATGCTGCTCGAGACCTATGATCTTGCACGCCCGCGTGTATTGCCTGGCTATGGCAACGACAGTGTCTATGCCGTCACAGCCGATGATATTGCCTATATCTATGAATCGGAGCAGCGCCCGCTTCGGTTTCAGGAGAAGCTGGACATTGTGGTGCAGCGTATTTATCAGGAGTATAAGGGCTTTTCCGTCATCGATGAACTCCGGGACCAGCGCATAGACGGGGTCAGCGGAGGGGTCAGCGGCGTACTCGAAGACAGCCGTATGGAAACATTTCCTTACGGGCACGATGGGTTCGGATGGTGGAGGGGGAACTTGGAACAGGAACAGCAGGCCACCGGCTGTGAAAGCGTGTGGGTGTTCTACCGCGGGATTTCCTTGCATTTATCCTTCCTGTCTTTCGGGAGCATGTTGGAGCTGAAACGGGTCTGCCAAAATATTTATAAATATAACCATCCCGGCCAATTATCGGAGGCAAGCGGGTATAAGGTGAACGAAATGAAGGACGGATCGAGGGTTGTGGTGGTTAGACCTCCTTTTGCAGAATCGTGGGCTTTTTTTGTCCGTAAATTCGATCTGCCCAAAGCCTCGCTGGATCAGCTGATAACAGGAGACGGGTCGGAGCTCGCGGTCGGACTGCTTCAATATTTAATGAAGGGAAGCCGGATCACAGCGATTACAGGTGCGCAAGGCTCCGGCAAAACGACCCTTCTAATGGCAATGGTTGGGCATATCTATGCTACCTACACCCTTCGGGTTCAAGAGATGGCATTTGAGCTTCATTTGCGCAAAATTTACAGCAGACGGAACATTCTCAGCTTTAGGGAAACGGAGCATATAACCGGGCAAGCAGGTCTTGATCTCCAGAAAAAAACGGACGGAACGGTCAATATCCTGGGGGAAGTCGCCAGTGATGAGGTTGCGGCATGGATGATCCAGATGTCGCAGGTAGCCAGCCTATTCACCGTATTTACCCATCATGCCAAGACTTTCAAAGACCTGGTTCAATCTCTTCGCAACTCGCTATTGAAGAGCGGGGTGTTTAGGCAGGAACGAATTGCTGAGGAACAAGTTGCCGGTGTCATAAACTTTGATATTCATCTTAAGCGCGATGCTTTCGGCAATCGATATATCGAACGGATTACGGAGTGCATTCCTCTGGATCGGGGGATTCATCGTAGCGGTCGCCTCACCGCTTCCCTCAATATCGAGCAGGAAACGATGGAAGGTCAGCCGGAACCTGAGCTTCAGCTTGATGATGCGGGGGCTTGTTATATATCGCGCAACGTGATCGAGTATCGAAACGGCGCTTACGTACCGGCTGCGCGCTTGACGGATCGCAGCATTCGCGAAATGACCGAGCAGATGCAGCCGGAGGATGCAAGCCGGTTCAGAGCGTTCCTTGCGGCAGGTTGGGGGGAGTCAGTTGGCACTTAAACCTATTTTGATGATTGTGTTCTTGCTGTCGCTGGCCTGCTTCGCAATTGCTTTGGGGATATCGGCTTGGATCAGCCGCAGCAGGCGGCGATCGCAGATTGGCCCTTCCAATACAAGCAAGGGCGAAGGCAAAACGCTGCGCGAGTTGTATCGGCAGTGGGCACAGCTTGCCTATCAATACGGGATAAAATTGCCGTTCATCAAATCTTACATCAAGCGCATCCGGCAGCGGATCGTCCTTATTCATCCATATGATGAAATTGCGCTTCGCTACGAGACCATGAAGCTGACCTTGGCCATTACAGGAACGATCGGTTTGACGGCGCTGCTGCTTATATGGAGCCGTCCTGATTGGAGCTTTATCGTCATTGTCTTGATGGCTGCGGTCGTTATCAGCAATATGCTGGTTGAAATGTTTATCCTAAGGCTTGAACGGAAACTGTTAGGACAGGCCGTCGAATTGTTTTCTGTCGTCCGCCATCATTACCAGCAGCACGGCATGGTAGAAGAGGCACTGTACGAAGCGGCTGAGAGCGCCGGGCATGAAATCTCCCTGCATGCCAACCGGATCTACAATGCTCTAGTATCGCAAGATCCTGACGACGCGCTTGAGCGTTATTATGAAATTGCTCCGAACCGGTATCTGAAAGCATTTGCCGGGATCTCTCATCTTGTGATGGAGTTCGGAGATCAGGCACGAAAACAAGGCTCGATCTATTTGCAGGGATTGAGCGGATTGTCCAAGGAAATTCAGCTCGATATCTTGAGAAGGGATAAGCTCGACTACCTGATGAAGGGATTGCATGTTATTACCCTGGCACCGGTTTTTTTTACCAAGCCGATTGAACGTTGGGCGAGAAGCAGCTTCCCCTCCATGGATGAATTTTATATGAGCAAGCTCGGCTTTGTGACGAAGATATCCATTTACGTCATTATCGTAATTTCCTATATCCTGCTCCAGAAGCTTCAGCAGCACCGGGAGACGGACTATCGTGCCGGATTGGAACACCCTTCCTGGGAGGAGCGGTTATATCGAGTTCCTATTGTCAGAGCCCTTGTCCGCATGGCGGCCCCGGGAATCGGGACAAGCATCTTTCACCGCCAGCTGCGCTTATTGAAGGAAAGCAATGCGCGAATCAAATTCGAATGGCTGTATGTGAGGAGATTGATGCTGTTCTTTATGGTTTTCATCCTATCGTTGAGCTTGGCCATTGGTCTGCATGTGCAAGCAAGGCATCACTTGCTCTATACCCCGGTCCCTCCCCATCCATCTTTGTTTGGTCAGATGAACGAAGTGGAGCGCGTTCAAGCAGAGAAGACAGCAGAACAGGATCGGAACGTGATGAGAAGGATAGGCATGTCTCCTGATGCGACCCCTGAACAAGTACGGCATGGGATCAGCCAATCCGGACATACGGGATTATCCGCAGAGCAGATGGATGCTGCGGTGAAGCGCATATTGTCCAAGATTAGCCGATATGAAGGCGAGTATCTAAGATGGTGGGAGCTGCTGTTCTCACTGTGCTTGGGCTGGCTCGCCTATTGCTCGCCGCTGTGGCTGCTGTATTTTCACCGCAAAGTGCGCAATATGGAGATGCGGCATGAAGTATATCAATTCCAGACGGTTATTTCGATCCTTCGCGGAATGGAGCGTATCTCGGTTGAAGGAATCCTCGAATGGATCAACCGTTTTGCTGTCATATTTAAGGTTCGATCCAGAAATGCCTGCTTCATTATGAGCATGGTGCCCAGATGGCGCTGGAGGAGTTGAAGGAGGACGTATGGTTTCCCGAATTTCAACGATTGGTGGACAAGCTTCTGCTCGCCATGGACAAAGTGCCGATCAAAGACGTGTTTGATGATCTTGAGGGGGAGATGATCTTCAGCTTTGAGCAGCGCAAGCAGCAATATGAGGCCATGATCGACACCAAGGCTGCATGGGCAAGGATGATCGGTTTTACCCCGATGTATGCTCTGATCTTTATGTATCTCGTCATTCCATTAATCGGGATGAGCTTCACCCAGATGGAAGTTTATTATGAACAGATTCAACGGCTTTGAACGAGGGATGGAACGGAGCTCGCAAATGGCTGTCTCAACAAAAGTATAAAAATATGTAAAGAAATGAGGAGAATCAAATGAATAACGCTTCGTCTGCTTTAAAAGTCGCTGCCGGAATTTTTCTGACCATTGCCTTGATCACGATCGTAGTCATCCTGTTTATTTCTGCACAAGAAGCCACCAAAACGGCGCAAAACAACTTCTCGGACATTCAGACCGAGCTGTCGCAAGCCGCATTCACCGTATATGACGGCACGACGATTAGCGGCTCGCAAGTGACAAACGCGCTGCGCAAGTATAAGGATAAAGATCAATTCGGCATATTTATCGCTACTGGCAAGAATAGAGCGGGACAATGGTACGGGAATGTGCTGGATAACAGCGGGATGATTCTGAATCCGGATTCGAGGCAGGGCAATATCAGCTTGACCATGAACGAGAAGAGCGCGGAGTATGTAAATCCAAGCGGGAAGTTTCAGGCGAGTATCGTAAAGGATGATTCCAACGTGATCCGGGGGATCAAATTTATTCAGTAGATTGGGATAGAGGGTGATAGGATTGCGCGAGCAAACGATCCGCGGGATAGAGCTCGCAGCCGGGCTGGCTCTTTTTTTGAGCGCCTGCTTGTATGCCATGACCATGCTGTCCGTACTTGACTCCGGATTGACGGCGGCAGCCGCGATGACGGAGGAGCAAAATGCCGGGGTATCTTCGTTTTCAGCCGTATCTCAATCAATTGAACCATATTTTACGGGCAGTGAGGTGCTGTTTACGCTTCGCGAAGTACAGTCAGGGCAGCTTGAAGCGGTTATAGACGGGTTGCGATTCGCTCCAGGGACCGAGCTCGAATCGATGGATCTCTCGGTTATCGATTTGGATGGCCGTTATGCGGCGGACTACCACCGGGAAAGCAACGGGGCGGTGGACTTAATTCGGTTTGTTAAAGTGAGGTAGGGCGAAGTGTCGAACTCGGTATCGAAATGGTTTGCAGCTTTTCTCGCACTGCTGCTTTTGTACATCGTCCCTGCAGGGGAGCTGGCCAGAAGGCAGGATGACCTATCTCGGATCGTCGTTTACCAGGCGGTGACCAAATTTGTGGATAGTGTCCGTACGAAAGGGTATATCACGCCGACCATGTATCAGGATTTTCTACAGGAGCTTGCAGCGACAGGCAATGAATATGACGTCCAGATGGAGCATCGCCATAAGAAATACCAGCCGGAGTATGCGGATCCCGCCGACCCGGACACATTTCTTAACCGGTATGTCGTTGTATATGATGCTTACTATCAGGAAGACCTCGCAGCCTATCTGTTTCCGCAGACGGATATGCCAAGGGATGACGAACGGCGGGTGTATCGTCTGACAGCCGGGGACTTGTTTCAAGTCCGGGTGCAGAGCCTAAACAGAACGCCGGGGATGCTGATCATGGATGCGTTAACCGGGACGGATTCGAGTGGAAAAGCAGCTATCGTTTTTCCTTACGGAGGGCTTGTGCTGAATGAAGATTACTGACCTGGCGATCGTGTTCACAGCCATATTCTTTCCGCTTCTTCTCATCCTTGGCTTCCGTTACGAAAGCCTGGAGGATATCCGCTATGTTGAAATGAAATATACCGCCGCACTGCGATCCGCTGTGCAGGACGGCAGTACAAATTTAAACAGGAACGAAACCCAGTCTTTCGAAGCAGCCTATGATTCGAAGAAATTCATGCGGGCAGATAAAGATCAGGCACTGAAGGCGTTTGCCCAAACATTGTACATGAATATGGGCATAGAAGACGGCGATTCGGCGTCACAGGCTGCTCTATGGTGGTATATCCCCGCTCTCGTCGTATTGGACTATGACGGGTATTTCATCTACGCCTTACAGAGCTATACCAATGCAGCCGGTGAAGAGGAGATGCGCCACCAATGGACTCCGAAGCTGCCGTATGCATGGTCGGATGGCGAGGGCAATAGCGTGCAGTTCACTTTGGATTCGTTTGTTCGCGTCTATGAATCAAGCTCTTCCCGCTGGTACGCCGGGTGGCGGCATGAATTGGCCGGTCAATCAGGCGTGTCCCTGCTCCAGAATGAGGAGACGTTTGAACATATTCGGCGAATCACGATCGTGAACGCCGTTCAGGATCGGCTGGCGTATTACATACAGCGTCATAATGAATCGGCTCTGCGCAACGGCATGACCTACATCTTTACGCTACCCGTCATCTCGCAGGAGGAGTGGGTGAATACGATCGATGATGTCGGCATGCTGGCCTTTGTTCAGGGAATTCCGCTGGGGGATCGCTATTATAACAACTATGCAATTGGCGGGGGAAGACTGGTTAAGTCCCCGGTATATTTCGGTGGTGTTGACGAGCGGGGGCTGAAATATTATTTCCGGGATGACTGTTCGTTTCCTTTCCAGGTAGAAGAGACGTTTTCCCATCCGAAAGAGGCGGCCGCAGCAGGTTATCGAGAGCGGAGCTGCCGTAATCCGGGGGTTCTGGCCCCCTGAAAGTTGTAGTTTCAGGGGAGAGGCTTGGTGTGATACAATAAATTCTTGACTGTGTACTTTTCGCTAACTACCAAGAAAGAATTTCATATTATACAGACAGGAGTTACTATAGCCATGAGTTTATTGACTGTAGAGAACGTATCGCATAACTTCGGGGACAGGACTCTTTTCAAAAATGTGTCCTTCCGCTTGCTGGCTGGAGAGCATGTCGGTCTTGTCGGAGCCAACGGGGTTGGCAAATCGACATTGATGAATATTTTAACCGGACAGCTGTTAAAGGACAGCGGCAAGGTAGAGTGGACGCCAAAGGTGCGCTACGGCTATCTGGACCAGCATACGAAGCTTACGCCGGGCAAGACCGTGCGTGATGTTCTTAAGGATGCGTTTCTTCCTCTGCTAGAGCTGGAGAAGGAAATGATGGAAATTACGAACAAGATGGCTGATGCCTCTCCCGAGGAGCTTGAACTGCTGCTTGAGCAAATGGGCGAGATTCAGGAGCAGCTGGATATGGGGGATTTTTATCTGCTGGACGTGAAGGTAGAAGAGATGGCCAATGGACTGGGCCTGTCTGCCATTGGACTCGACCGCGACGTCGCGACGCTGAGCGGCGGACAGCGGACGAAGGTGCTGCTCGCGAAGCTATTGCTGGAGAAGCCGAATGTGCTTCTGTTAGACGAGCCGACGAACTATTTGGATGTGGAGCATATTGAGTGGCTGACGCAATATTTAAAGCAGTATCCCTATGCTTTCATCCTGATTTCACACGATACGGAATTTATGAATCAAGTCGTGGATGTCATCTATCATTTGGAATTTGCTAAATTGACCCGTTATACCGCCAACTATGAGAAATTTCTCGAGATGGCGGATATTAACAAGAACCAGCATATCGATGCGTACGAGAAGCAGCAGGAGTTTATTAAGAAGCAAGAGGATTTCATACAACGGAACAAAGCCCGGTATTCCACTTCAGGGCGGGCCAAAAGCCGGGAGAAGCAGCTTGAGCGTCTTGAGCGGATTGACCGGCCGGAGGAAGCGGCCAAACCGGTCTTCAATTTCAAAGAAGCTCGTGCCAGCGGCAAAACCGTATTCGAAGGAATCGAGTTTGAGATTGGCTATGACCGCCCACTGCTGCCAAAAATGAGCATGACCATTGAGCGCGGAGAGAAAATTGCGATCGTGGGCTGCAACGGCGTCGGTAAATCGACCCTGCTGAAAACGATTTTGGGCAAGCTTGAGCCTTTCAGCGGCAAAACGTATCAAGGGGATTTCCTGTATCCGGCATATTTCGAGCAGGAGGTGCGCCCAGGCAACTTGACGCCGATCGATGACGTTTGGAACGAGTTCCCGCATTTGAACCAGCACGAGGTACGAGCCCATCTTGCGCGCTGCGGCCTGAAGAATGAGCATATTACCCGTCCGTTAAAGGCGCTCAGCGGCGGCGAGCAGGCCAAGGTGCGTTTGTGCAAGCTGCTGATGCGTGAAAGCAATTGGATATTGTTTGACGAACCGACAAACCACCTGGACGTAGCTGCAAAGGATGAGCTGAAGCGGGCTTTGAAGGAGTATAAGGGAACGATCCTGCTCGTCTCCCACGAGCCGGACTTTTACGAGGATTGGGTCACGAAAATCTGGAACGTCGAGGACTGGTCCAACCAGCAGGCTTAATCACCGCGTTCTTACATGAAACATTCAGGAGCGTAAAATTGCCGATCTTGAGAGGGAAATTCGCAATGGGTGTTTCGCTTGAAGGAAGGACCAGTAGATTAACAATCCATGATTTCAACATAGAAGTAGGCGGTGCTAAGGATCTCGATGTCCCTGCACCGCTTTTTCTTGTTCTCATTATTAATGAGCAAGTGTTTGATCCGATGAAATCGCTGAGATTAATGTGTGATGGATCATGTCGTACCTTCACGCAGTTTGTGATATGCTAAAGTCAATTTAACGAAGAACGGAGGGATCGTGCATGGAAGAGTTGGATCCATGTTGGGGGCTGTCATCATTATGGGGGTTCCGCATTACTAGCCCCTGCCAGACCGTGCGGATATCCCCGCCGAAAGGGGAATGACCTTGGAATCGAATAAGAATGGAAATGATGGAGAGAACGTCCTCCTTTCCGAGGAGAAGTCGGTGGTCCTTCGCGGCGGCGTGGTCTACCGGCCGGCGGGTCCGTGGACACCCAGTATACATGCCTTGCTAAGGCATTTGCGGGCGGCGGGCTTCGAATCGCTGCCGACTGTCATTGGTGCCGGCACCAATGAGGAAGGACAAGAAATGGTAAGCTATATTGAAGGAGAATTCATCCATCCCGGACCTTGGAGCGATGATGCGATCGTGGAGGTAGGCCGAATGGTTCGAAGGCTCCATGATGCTTCGGCTTCATGGAGCCCGGGTCCGCATGCGTTGTGGAAGCCCTGGTTTCTAAGGAGACTCGGGGGATCCAACCTGGTCTACAGCCATGGGGATATTGCACCGTGGAACATGGTAACGAAGGATGGTCTGCCTGCCGCCTTGATCGATTGGGAATACGCGGGGCCGGTCGATCCGCTGGTTGAGCTTGCCCGCGTGTGCTGGCTGTTTCCGCAGCTGCATGACGATGACGTCGCTATGATGAACGGACTGCCTTCACCGGAAGCGCGTGCAAGACAGGTTCGGCTGCTCGTGGACGCTTACGGTCTGGAGCCTGGCGGTAGAGCGGCTTTGCTTGATTTGATCGTTGCCGTCGTCGTCACGGAAACGGCAGAGGAAGCGATTGAAATGAAGGTCACGCCCGATAGTCTGGGGCCTCTTTGGGGGCTGGCTTGGAGAGCGAGAAGCGCAGCCTGGATATTGCGTCATCGCCGTTTGATCGAGCAAGCGTTCGAGTAAGGCGGATAAGCTCGGAACAGTCGAATGGAATCTACGGTTTAGGGATGCTTGAGAAATTGCAGGAGGGGTCTACTTGAACGGTGCGGATGAGAACAACGGAACAGTTCAGAGCAGCAAGGATATAGAGGTGGAGGGCGAAAAAGACAAGGAATATCCGGGTTCGGATCACAGCCAGCGGTATTCAAGGCAGGAACGGTTTGCTCCTTTCGGCAGAGAGGGGCAGAAGCAGCTCCTAGCCAGCCATGTTCTGGTCGTTGGAGCAGGAGCCCTTGGCAGCGCCGTGTCGGAAACGCTCGTTCGTGCGGGTGTGGGACGCGTTACGATCGCCGATCGCGATTATGTGGAGTGGAGCAATCTGCAGCGTCAGCAGCTGTTTACCGAGCAGGATGCCGAGGAACGCCTGCCTAAAGCTATTGCGGCACAAAGGCGCCTTTCCCGGATCAACTCCGGTGTCGAGGTGATCGGGAAGGTAACCGACGTTCGGGCTCAGGAATTAGCGGAGCTTTCCCAAGGTGTTCATGTGATCATGGATGCTACCGATAACTTTGAGACACGGCTGATCATAAACGACATCGCTTATAAACGCGGAATCCCATGGATCTATGGCGGCTGTGTGGGAAGCTCCGGCATGAGCTTTACGTTTTTGCCGGAGGAGACGCCTTGCTTGAACTGCCTGCTCGGTACGATTCCAATGGGCGGCGATACATGCGACGTTCATGGCATTCTTCCACAAGCGGTCCAGATGGTTGCTGCACATCAGACGATGGAGGCGATGAAGCTGCTGGCCGGGCAGCGTCACGTCCTCCGAAAGAAGATGCTTTCTTTTGACGTGTGGCGCAACGAGCGCGTGGAATTCGGTGTGGAGCGGGCAAGGAGAACGGACTGTCCCACTTGCGGCGAGCATCCGGTATATCCGTATTTGTCGGCAGCCAATGTTGAAAAAAGCGAAGTGTTGTGCGGGAGAGATACCGTTCAAATCCGGCCGGCCAGACCGAAGCGGCTTGCCCTTCGACAGCTGGCGGAGCGGCTGAACAGTCTTCGGGAAGGCAAAGCGACAGCGACTCCTTTTATGGTCATGTATCAGGTTAAAGGGCATCGTCTTGTCATTTTCGAAGACGGACGAACGTTAGTTCACGGCACGTCCGATATGGCCGCAGCACGAACGCTGTACAATAAATACGTCGGAGGCTAAGGGGCGCAAGAGCCGAGTATACTGTTAATCTGTGAGAGGATTGCTGCAATTGTCTCTTAGGCCTTCGATTGATAGGGAAGTGGAGTGTTCAAGGTCGTTGGACCTTTGGGCACTCCTTTTCCGTTTTGGGTGAAATTAAGCCGCCTCAACGCCATAGAGTAAAGAGCCTGGCAGCATCGCCATTCATGAGTGAAAACGGCGGAAATCAGACATACTTACTGTATGAAGCAGGGAACGAGTGGGAGGAGGAATTGTGGAAATATTGATCCTTATTGCGGCAGATCCATCGGATCGCTCCCGGGCGGTGTCCGGAATGCTTGAAGAGGCGGGATACCAGATCGCATTCGCTCATCATTATTCCGAAGTGGTCTCTGCCATCGAGCGCATGGACCCGGACATTCTGCTAATCGACAGCAAGCTGCCGGGGATGAGCCGGTTTAATCTGGTGGAACGGTTGACGGGGAATGGGAAGGCCGTTCCGATTATGGTGTTAGGGAATGACGGACCGGAAGAGGCGGTGCAAGCACTGGAGGCCGGCGCCCATGATTACATCCCGCAAGAATGGGATCCAAAAGAGATGCTCGCGCGCATCGCGAATTTGCTCCGCATCTTCCAGCCGGTTCAACGCGAAAATAACGAGGCAATCCAGATCGGCGATCTTGCAATCGACCCGTTAAAAAGGAGCGTTGTCCGGGGAGAGGAGCCCGTCGAGCTGACGCAGCGCGAATTCGACCTGCTGCTTTTTTTGGCTAAGCGGGCGGGACAGGTCTGTACACGTGAAGATATTTTGCGGTATGTTTGGGACTATGATTTCCATACCGGAACGAATGTGGTAGATGTATATATTCTCCATTTAAGAGAAAAGGTCGACAAAGGAAGGAAATTAAAACTGCTGCGAACGATTCGGGGCGCAGGCTATAAGCTGATGGCTCAGGATGAGATTGAAGAGACCGCAAAAAACCGCCTTCCTTGATTAGGAAGACGGTCGGTCGCTTGCTATTCAGCTATATTAAAGTACGCGGCGTGCTTTCAGGTAAGTCTTCTTCCAGTTGCCCGAGTTCAGGTTAGAAATCGTAACGCCCGGCTTGCCATAGGTGTGCAGGATTTTACCATTGCCCATGTATACGGCCACATGCGTTACGTTTCTGCCGTTAGCGCGGCTTCCGCTGGAGAAGAATACCAAATCGCCGGCTTTCAGGTTGGACTTGGAAACAGCTTTACCTACTTTGGACTGTGCAGCAGATGTCCGCGGCAGATTTACGCCATACTTCTTAAAGATATGCTTCATGAAAGAAGAGCAGTCAAACACTCTTGTTGTGGATGTGGATGCGCCGAATTTGTAAGGTGTTCCCATATATTGTTTGCCGTAGTTGACGACATGACTTCCCTTGCTGACGGATGCGGCTTCTACAGGAGCCGGTGGAGCAACGGTAAGCACCGCCCCTACGCCCAAAGTTGCGCTCAAGCTAACGACTACAGCTTTCTTAATCCAATTCTGTCGATTCATGTTGTATAGTACCTCCATGCGTTTTTGTTTTTTGCGATGAACCGAGTATAGCAGATTTGAAACCGACTAAAATGTGGATAATCGGCGCAATCGCTTGGTGCGCATGGAATGAAAGCGAATTATTAAAAAACGATTAAAAGTTACAAAAAATTAAGAAATAGCAGTTGGGCCAAGCTGAAAAATTAAGAAAAACCCTTGCGGGGCAAGGGTTTTATCGATTGTTACGAATGGGTTAAATCCACCGAATAAAGATGACAAAAAAGTAACGATTACTGATCTTTGCTCTGGATGATGAGAAGCAGCCCGCCTTCGATATGCACGATGCCTTTTTCCTGGGACAGCCGGTTGCTGACCCCGAGTGATTGTCCCATGCGAAGCGAAGCGTTATGAAGCGGATATTCAAAGCCTTCCAGTTCGATGCCTGTGACCTCGGTGGTGAGGGGGAGCAGAGAGACGTACTTAAACCCGCGATCCTCCACAACGCAGCTTGAGCCTGTTAAGGTGATGTAATTGTTCTTATCTAATATGGAGCATGGAATGTGGTGCTGCAGCCCGCGGATCAGCATATGGATGTTAGCCAACGTATGATCCAGCCGGGTGCCGCTTGCTCCCATGATCAAGATGGATTCAGGCGACTGTTCGAGCGCCAGGTCAAAGGCAAGTTCGGTATCGGTTAGGTTTTTATCGATCGGATCGCATTCGATGATTTTTCCGCTCATCGCTTGAACCTTCGCCATTTCTTCGGGGGTGATGGAATCGAAATCCCCGACCGACAAATCCGGTTTGATCCCGTGCTCGATTAAAAACAAAGCGCCGCGATCTGCGCCGATAATGAAATCCCCGCTTCGGATCTCCTCTAAAAATTGTGCAGACAACTCCCCTCCGGTAAAGATCAGAGCGCGTGCAGGCAACATGTCATTTCCTCCTTTATTAAGAGAATTGCCATTTCATCTAGTATATAGCAGGATTCATACTTGCACAATTTAATAGGCGTGACTACAATGTAGTAGGTAATTTTTCGCGGAGCGGGGGAATCGGGAATTGTGGACATGCATGTGTTTGATGTATTCAGTATTATTGGGACGATAGCGTTCGCCATGTCCGGAGCCGTTGTGGCAATGGAAGAGGATTATGATATTCTGGGAGTTGTGGTCCTTGGTCTCGTAACCGCCTTCGGCGGAGGCATCATTAGAAACGTGCTGATCGGGGTTCCCGTGACGACCCTGTGGGGCCAAAGCGATCTGATTATACTGGCCTTGATTTCGGTATTTTGCGCGTTCGTGCTTCCTCTCGGATGGCTCCACCATTGGAAGAGAACCGAAGCGTTATTCGATGCGATCGGATTGTCCGCCTTCGCGATTCAAGGGGCGCTCTATGCGACGCAAATGAATCACCCGCTAAGCGCAGTTCTTGTCGCAGCCGTGCTGACAGGAAGCGGGGGCGGCATGGTTCGCGATCTGCTTGCCGGGCGCAAGCCGCTTGTCCTGCGGGACGAGATCTATGCAGTCTGGGCGATGGCGGCAGGAGCGGCCGTCGGTCTCGGCGCTGCGACGACGACGTGGCAGTTGTTGACGTTGTTCGTGGTCGTCATTGTATTCCGAATGCTGTCCGTTCATTATAAATGGAGACTGCCCAGAAGATCGCTTTCGCATGGAGGCGCATCGGGCGGCGGCATGAGTGCCGGCAGCTGAGAATCACTCGGGTGACAACTTTGGAGAATGATCGAATATCATCCGTTTAAACGATGTTTTTAAGGTATGATTGATGACGAGGAGGTGGAAGCGATGGTATCCGTCTTGTTTGTATGCTTGGGCAATATTTGCCGCTCGCCGATGGCGGAAGCGGTGCTTCGACACAAGATCGCTGCAAAGGGCTTGCAGGATAAAGTTAAGGTGGATTCGGCAGGCACCGGAGACTGGCATGTCGGCAAAATCCCCCATGAAGGGACACGCAAGCTGCTGGACAGCTGGAACATCAGCTATGAGGGGATGACGGCACGGCAGGTGATGAGCAAGGACTTGGAGGCGTTCGATTACGTGATCGGGATGGACGACTCCAATGTAGCTAATATGCGGAAGCTGCCAGGCGGCGGTGATGCAAGCATCATGAAGTTTATGGATTTGCTGCCTGACGAAAAGCTGAGAGAGGTGCCGGATCCTTATTTCACAGGGAATTTCGAAGAAGTGTACCGTCTCATCGATGCCGGATGCGACATCCTGCTGGACAAGATCATCCAAGAAAAGCTATAATCGATTCGAATAAAGCGGTCTGTTTTCTAAGCCGCTTATTCAACGAACCGGATTGAAAGCGTAACCAAGAAGGATGTTCCATAAGATGAACAATGCACATTCCATAATAATGCGCGGTTGTTCATCTTTTTTTACAGACGAAAGCGAGGGTAAGATGCGGCAGGACCTCCCTAAATTTTTTGCCGGAATGAATCAGTCACAACAGCCATGCAGAACGTAAAATGGCCCGACTCCCTGTAGAAGGGATCAGGCCATAGCCGCAAAGCGTAACGAATCCTTATGGATAGTCTGTACCTCTTAAGGAACGACCATCATGTCAGCCCGAATTAGCCCAAAAAGTACATAAGGGCAGCAGGCAGCTCTTTTTGCCAGAAGCCCCAAAGGTGACGCCCGTCTTTCTCATAATAGGCTACTTTAGCCCCGCGATCTTCGAGCAAAGCCTTGGTCTGGCGATTCAATTCTACGAAATTGTAGACGCCCGTATCGGTAGCGTAATTGTCTTCTTGCAGACCTACGATCATATAGATGTCGAGCCATGACAAATCCTGCTCCTGCTTGATGATGCTCTGGGACATCTCGTAGAAGGCACCGGACAAGCTGATCACTCGCGTGAACAGATGCGGGTAGCGGAGCGCCAGATGCACGGATACGCTGCCGCCAAGGGAGTCGCCTGCAAGCAGCCGCTCGCCAGCTTCTCTTCGAACAGGATAATTCTGTTCAATGAAGGGAATAATCTCTTCGGCGAAGCAGGATACGTAGGCATCGAACCGGTTGCCGAACGGTGCGTATTCTTCGGTACGGACTTTGGTATTCACTTCGACTCCGACGATAATAAAAGGTTCAACCCCTTCGTCAAGGATCAGCTGGTTAGCCCAGGTTGCAATCCGGCCGAAGTTGAAAAATTCCTCGCCGTCCTGGCAGTAGACAACAGGATAGCTGAGAATTTCGTTATAGCCGGGTGGAAGGTAGATGCGCAGCGTCCGTGATTCTTGAAGAAACCGGCTTTCAATCGTTTCCTTCACAATGGTTCGCTTCAATAGTCGTTCATTCGTCATCACTCGTCACCTTTTTCGGGTTAGTTTTTGAAATGGAGTACACAATAAGTTAAAATTACCCTATTCGTACATTCCTGTCTGCTGTACTATGATGTTTGTCATACTGTTATAGTGTTATACACCCGCTGTTATACATACAAACGTTAAGAAATCTGAAATTTTATGAGGTATTTCTTTGACGAATGGAGTAAAACAGGTGTATAATAATTCTATAACAGCGGAACTTGATATTCAAATATTTATTGAGGTGAAAAAAATGACCAAGGTTCCTTATGAAGTATATACCGAGGAAGTGGATACTCTATCTGTACTTTCCCCGGATGGCGAAATCGTAAACCAGGATCTTCTGCCAGAACTGTCGGACGATCAACTGAAAGAAATTATGTACCGCATGGTGTTTACCCGTACTTGGGACGATCGTGCCGTTAACCTCGGCCGCCAAGGTCGCCTCGGCTTCTACGCGCCGGTTTCCGGTCAAGAAGCAACGATGGTCGGCAGTGAATTTGCAATCGAGAAAGACGATTTCATCTGCCCGGGCTACCGTGATATGCCGCAGATCGTATGGCATGGTCTTCCGCTTTACCAAGCGTTCTTGTATTCCCGTGGACATCAGCATGGCGGACAAATTCCGGAAGGCGTTAACGTCCTGATGCCGCAAATCATCATCGGTGCGCAAATTTTGCACGCGATGGGTATTGCTATGGGTTATAAATTGAAGAAGCAAAAGCAAGTTGTTATTACTTACACCGGTGATGGCGGTTCGTCCGAAGGTGATTTCTATGAAGGCTTGAACTTCGCTGGCGTTTACAAGCTGCCTGTCATCTTCTTCGTACAGAACAACGGCTACGCGATTACGACTCCGTTCTCCAAGCAAACAGCAGCGCTGTCCATCGCGCACAAAGCGGTAGCTGCCGGCATCAAGGGCGTTAGAATTGACGGCATGGACGTGTTCGCGGTTATCAAAGCGGTTCGTGACGCTGCTGAGCGCGCTCGCAACGGCGAAGGCGCAACGCTGATTGAAGCCGTAACCTACCGTTTCCGTCCGCATTCCCTTTCCGACGATGCAACCAAATACCGCACGAAGGAAGAAGAGGGCGAATGGAGCGAGAAGGATCCGATCGCGCGTCTTGCGAAATATCTGGAGAAGAAGGGTCTTTGGACAGAAGAAGATACGGCTCGCGTGAAAGAAGAAGCGAAAGCGAAAGTCAACGAGCAGATCAAGAAAGCAGAACAAACGGAGAAAATGACGGTCCCAGGATTGATCGACAGCATGTTCGAGCAAACTCCGAAGCATCTTGAAGAGCAAAAAGCCGATTTCCAATAAGGAAGCTTAACCGATAATTGTTCACGGCCAATGAACGGACAATTATTCGGTTTTGTCATGGGTGCAAAGGATCAGGGATTGAATATAGCGTAAACGGCGCCTAAGTCGCTGGAATAGTGAACTGTAACACTTAAGGAGGAAATCAAGCAATGGCACAAATGAACATGAAAGAAGCGATTCGCGACGCCATGCGCGTTGAATTGAGCCGCGATCCGAACGTTGTCATCTTCGGTGAAGACGTGGGTAACGTCGGCGGTGTGTTCCGGGTAACAGAAGGCCTTCAGAAGGAGTTTGGCGAGGAACGCGTATTTGATACGCCGCTTGCCGAATCCGCGATCGGCGGTCTTGCGGTAGGTCTGGGTATTCAAGGCTTCCGTCCGATTGCCGAGATTCAATTCGTCGGTTTTATTTTCGAAGCGCTGGACCAAATCGCCGTACAGGCTGCCCGTATGCGTTACCGTTCCGGCGGACGCTACAATTCGCCAATCGTATTCCGCACCCCGTTCGGCGGCGGGGTTAAAGCGGCTGAGCTGCATACCGACGCTTTGGAAGGTTTGCTTGCACAAACACCGGGTATTAAAGTTGTAGTTCCTTCCAATCCTTATGATGCAAAAGGACTTATGATCGCAGCGATCCGCGACAACGATCCTGTATTCTTCATGGAGCACTTGAACCTGTATCATGCGTTCCGCGCTGAAGTTCCGGAAGGCGAGTATACGGTCGAGCTCGGTAAAGCAAACGTGGTTCGCGAAGGCTCCGACGTAACGATTATTGCGTACGGTTTGATGGTTCACACCGCAACGAAGGCGGCTGAAGAGCTCGAGAAGAACGGAATCAAAGCGGAAATCATCGACCTGCGCACCATCGCGCCGATCGACATCGACACGGTGATTGCATCGGTGAAGAAGACCAACCGCGCGATCGTCGTGCAGGAAGCTCAAAAATCCGCCGGCGTGGCAGCAGAAGTCATTGCACAGATCAATGAAAAGGCAATTTTGCATCTGGAAGCTCCAGTTCTGCGTGTAGCACCTCCGGACACCGTGTATCCGTTCGCTCAGATCGAGGATGCTTGGCTCCCTACCCCTGCGCGGATTGTAGATGCCGTTAATAAAGTCATGAATTTCTAATTGCAGCAAATATTTAGGGAGGTTTTTCAGTTGGCAAAATTTGAATATCGTTTTCCAGAGCTGGGCGAAGGTTTGCATGAAGGTGAAATCATCAAAATGCATATCAAGCCGGGCGACAAAGTAACAGACGACGACATCATCATGGAAGTGCAGAACGACAAAGCGGTCGTAGAAGTTCCTTGTCCCGTGAACGGTACGGTTCAAGAAGTTTTTGCCAAGGACGGCCAGGTTTGCCGCGTCGGTGAAGTGGTTGCGATCATCGATGCCGAAGGCGACATTCCTGAGCAAGCAGGCGGCCATGCGGAAGAGCAGTCCGCTCAAGAAGCTGATGCTGCAAAAGGAAGCGCGGATACCACTTCCTCGCCTGCACAAGACGCTCCGGCTGATGCGAAGCAGGGCGGAAACGGCAGCGCTAGCGCGCCTGCAGCTCCGAACCGCGAAGTGCTTGCAACGCCTAGCGTGCGCAAGTTCGCTCGTGAGCAAGGCGTGGATATTACACAAGTGCAAGGCTCCGGCAACAATGGCAAAGTGACCCGCGAAGATGTGGAAGCCTTCAAGAACGGCGGCGGTCAAGCGGCAGCAGCTCCTGCACAAGAAGCGGCTTCCGAGACGAAAGCAGCTCCTGCAGCAGCATCCGCAGCAGTGGATCCACGTGCCGAAGAAGAGCGCGTGCCATTCAAAGGCATCCGCAAAGCGATCTCGAATGCCATGGTTAAATCGGCTTACACTGCTCCGCACGTAACAATCATGGACGAAGTGGACGTAACCGAGCTTGTGGCATTCCGTACCCGCATGAAGCCGATTGCCGAGAAGAAAGGCACGAAAGTTACGTATCTGCCGTTCATCGTGAAGGCTCTTGTTGCGGCTTGCCGCCAGTTCCCTGCCTTGAACGCGATGATCGACGAAGAAGCGAACGAAATTGTGTACAAAAAGTACTACAACATCGGTATTGCAACCGACACCGATAACGGCTTGATCGTACCGGTTATCAAGGATGCCGACCGTAAGAGCATCTGGATGATCGCCGACAGCATCCGTGATCTGGCGGCACGCGGCCGCGAAGGCAAGCTGGCTCCTAACGAAATGAAAGGCAGCACGATTTCCATCACGAACATCGGTTCCGCAGGCGGCATGTTCTTTACGCCGATCATCAACTTCCCAGAAGTTGCGATCCTCGGTACCGGCCGCATCAGCGAAAAAGCGGTCGTGAAGAACGGTGAAATTGTAGCGGCACCTGTCATGGCGCTGTCCCTCAGCTTTGACCACCGCATCATCGACGGCGCTACAGCTCAAAACTTTATGAACTATATTAAACAACTGCTCGCTAACCCTGAGCTGCTTGTTATGGAGGTGTAACTAATGGTAGTTGGAGATGCTTCTCTGGATATTGATACATTAGTCATTGGTGCAGGACCTGGCGGTTACGTGGCGGCGATTCGCGCCGCCCAGCTGGGCCAGAAAGTTCTGATCGTGGATAAGTCCGAGCTCGGCGGCGTCTGCTTGAACCGCGGCTGTATCCCTTCGAAAGCGCTGATCTCTGCTGCTCATCAGTATGAGGCTGCCAAGCATGCCGATGCATTCGGTATTTCCGTGGAGAACGTAAAGGTTGACTTCGCGAAAACCCAGGAGTTCAAAAACGGCGTCGTTAAAAAAATGACCGGCGGCGTTGCCGGCTTGCTCAAAGGCAACAAGGTCGAAGTATTTAACGGCGAGTGCATGTTCATCAACGAGAACGAAGCGCGCGTATTCAACGATCATGAATCTCCGCGTTACCGTTTCAAAAACTGCATCATCGCAACCGGCTCCCGTCCGATCGAGCTGAAGCCATTCCCATTCGGCGGCCGCATCCTGTCGTCCACCGAAGCGCTGAACCTGCAAGAAGTGCCTAAGAGCCTGATCGTTATCGGCGGCGGCTACATCGGCGCAGAGCTTGGCCAAATGTACTCCAAATTCGGTGCGAAGGTAACGATTATCGAAGGTATGGACAGCGTTCTTGCCGGATTCGATAAGGATATGACGAGCCTCGTAACGAAAAACATGAAGAAAACCGGCATTGAGATCATCACCGGTGCAAAAGCTGAAAGTGCGGAGCAAAACGATAAAGAAGTTACCGTTAAATACTCCGTAAACGGCGAAACCAAAGAAGTAACGGCTGAGTACCTGCTCGTAACGGTTGGACGTCGTCCAAACACCGATGGCGAGCTTGGTCTTGACCTCATCGGACTTGAGCTTGACGAGCGCGGCTTCGTGAAAGTTGACCATCAAGGCCGCACCAGCATTCCGCATATCTTCGCAATCGGCGATATCGTTGCCGGACCTGCGCTTGCCCACAAAGCTTCCTATGAAGGCAAAGTGGCTGCCGAAGTTATCTCCGGAATGCCATCGGTTGTCGATTACAAGTGCATCCCTGCCGTTGTATTTACGGATCCTGAGTGCTCCAGCGTAGGTTACACCGAAGCTCAAGCGAAGGAAAAAGGCCACAAAGTGAAGGCCGGTAAATTCCCTTACGCTGGCAACGGACGTTCCGTATCCCTGAACCACCCTGAAGGCTTCGTGAAGATCGTTGCCGAAGAAGGAACAGGACTTGTACTCGGCGCGCAAATCGTAGGTCTGGAAGCTTCCAACCTGATTGCCGAGCTTGGCCTTGCGATCGAGATGGGTGCTACGCTTGAGGATCTGGCATTGACGATCCATGCACACCCAACGCTTGGCGAAATCGTAATGGAAGCTGCGGAAGTTGTTATGGGTCATCCGATCCACATTATCTCCCGCTAATCCGTTCGAATTTTAACGGATCATCATATATTTGCCAAGGAGGCAGAGAACGCTATAAAGGCGCGATCTGCCTCCTTTTTTAGATAACAGAAAGTATAAACCTCGGAGGAGCGGGAGGAATTTTCGTCTGCCCAACCTGCCATGAACATGATAGACTATGCATATGAGATACCAGAGAGGTGAGTTTGAAGATGAAGCAATATTTGGAGCTGCTGCAGGACATTCTGGAGCATGGAGTAGAAAAGGAAGACCGGACGGGAACAGGGACGCTGTCCGTCTTTGGAAGGCAGCTGAGGTTCGACCTGTCGCAGGGCTTTCCTCTCGTCACAACGAAACGGATCCATCTAAAATCGGTCATTCACGAGCTGCTGTGGTTTTTGAGCGGCGAAACGAATATCCGGTATTTAAAAGAAAACGGCGTACGGATCTGGGACGAATGGGCGGATGAGAACGGTGATTTGGGTCCGGTATACGGCTCGCAATGGCGTGCGTGGGAAGCGCCGGATGGCCGCCGAATCGATCAGATCGCGAACGTCATCGAATCAATCAAGACGAATCCGGATTCGCGCCGGCATATCGTGAACGCCTGGAATGTGGCGGAAATCGACAATATGAAGCTGCCGCCGTGCCACTTCGTATTTCAATTTTACGTGGCGGGAGGCAAGCTCTCCTGCATGCTGACGATGCGCTCGGTAGACAGCTTCCTCGGCCTGCCGTTCAATATTGCGAGCTATGCGCTGCTCACGCATATGGTAGCCCAGCAGTGTGACTTGGAGCCAGGCGAATTCATCTGGTCCGGCGGGGACGTCCATATTTATTCGAATCATTTGGAGCAGGTTAAAACCCAGCTGCAGCGGGAGCCGTACGATCTTCCGAAGCTGATTATCAAACGCAAACCGGAGAGCATCTTCGACTATACCTTCGAGGATTTCGAATTTGAAGGCTACCGGCATCATCCAACGATTAAAGCGACGGTTGCGGTCTAGTGGATTAGCCGGGCATCCAGTTGCCGGAAATGCAGGACAGACCGGAGGAATAGACAGTATTGCATCGGAGGGGGCAAGCATTGTGCCCCCGAAGAAAAGGGGGATGGCTGACATGATTTCGATGATATGGGCCATGGGCAAGGATCAGGTGATCGGACGCAATGGAACGATGCCTTGGCATTTACCGAGGGACCTTGCCTTTTTCAAGGAGAAGACGCTTGGCAAGCCGATCGTTATGGGAAGGAAAACATGGGAATCATTCGGAAGCAAGCCGCTTCCGAAACGAACGAATATCGTACTGACCCGGGATGAGAGCTTCGCGCTTCCGCCGGAGCAGGGGATCGTCATTCACGATCTGCAGGACGCGTTGCCCTATGCCCGGGAGCAGGAGCTGATGGTGATCGGGGGCTCCCAGATATACGAGCAGATGCTGCCGCTGGCCGATCGCTTATACTGTACTTTTATCGATGAAGAGTTTGAAGGCGACACCTTTTTCCCGGAAATTGACTGGGAGCAGTGGCAGGTTGTTGAGGAAACGCCGGGAATTACGGATGAGAAGAACCCGTACGCGTACCGATTCGCCATTTATGACCGTAAGCGATAATCGATTATCGTAGATATCCTATTCTCTCCCATCTATTACCCTTGTTCGATTATGGCAGGATAGTACAAATGATCATGCATATAATCCATTTAATTGGCGAAAAGCGAAATGCTACTATATTTTTAATGTTTGTAGGTACAATTGCTTGAATTGCCTTATACTGCGCGGATTTCGGAACTGATACAAACTTTTATTAAGGATAATAAAAAAGATGAATCAGGAAAAGTGCCGTTTCTAGGCAGATTTGACGCTCGTTAGTATGCGATTATGATATGATATTTTGTGCATGGAAATCAGAATAGATAGAACGGATGGGGGAAAAGCAGGATGTCTACACCAACAGGCTTTATGGAATATCAGCGTCAGCTTCCGGCAGACCGGGACCCGGCAGAACGAGTAAAGGACTGGGAAGAGTTTCATAAACATCTAGAAGAAGAAGAGCTCCAAACCCAAGGAGCGCGCTGTATGGATTGCGGCACGCCATACTGCCATACGGGAATTGACATGATCGGGGGCACCTCGGGCTGTCCGATCCACAATCTGATCCCTGAATGGAACAACCTGGTGTATCGCGGACTGTGGAGAGAGGCCTTGGAACGTCTTCACAAAACGAATAATTTCCCTGAATTTACAGGCCGGGTATGTCCGGCGCCATGCGAAGGCTCTTGTACGGTCGGACTGATCGGCGAGCCGGTTACGATAAAATCGATTGAGCAGGCGATCATCGACAAGGGCTTCGAGGAGGGCTGGGTCGTACCTGAGCCGCCCGAGAAGCGCACAGGGCGACGGGTAGCGGTTGTAGGCTCTGGTCCTGCCGGTCTTGCGGCTGCTGCCCAGCTCAACAAGGCAGGGCATAGCGTAACCGTATACGAGCGTGCAGACCGGATTGGCGGGCTGCTGACGTATGGCATTCCCTCGATGAAGCTCGATAAGGGAGTCGTTCAGCGACGCGTTGACTTGCTGCGGGCCGAGGGGATCGAATTTGTGGTAAACACCGAAATCGGTAAAGACATTCCGGCGCAGAAGCTCACTCAGGACTACGACGCCGTCGTATTATGCGGAGGGGCGACGAAGCCTCGCGAATTCAACATCGAGGGCAGCGATCTGAAGGGCGTCCATTATGCGATGGACTACCTCAACGGAACGATTAAGAGCTATCTTGATTCCGGTCTTGCCGACGGCAACTATATCTCTGCAAAAGACAAGGACGTTATCGTCATTGGCGGAGGCGACACCGGCTCCGACTGCGTGGCCACAGCCCTCCGCCACGGCTGCAGAAGCGTGACCCAATTCGGTACGCATAAGCGGGCGCCGCTTACACGGGATCCGATCGCGAATCCTTGGCCGCAGTTCCCGAATGTGTATACGCTTGACTATGCGCATGAAGAAGCCAAAGCGCTGTTCGGCAGCGATCCGCGTGAATTTTCCATCATGACCACGAAATTTGTCGGTGATGAGGAAGGCAATTTGAAGGAGCTCCATACCGTTCAAATCGAGCGGATTGTCGACGAAACCGGTCGCAAAATCTACCAGCCGATCCCGGGAACCGAGAAGGTGTTTCCTGCCCAAATGGCACTGATTGCCATCGGATTTGACGGACCGGAGCAGACGCTTGTGCAGCAGCTCGGTCTGGAAACGGATCGCCGCTCCAACGTAAAGGCTCCGTATGGCAAATATACGACGAATGTGGATAAGGTCTTTGCAGCCGGCGATATGCGCCGCGGTCAAAGCTTGGTCGTATGGGCCATCAACGAAGGCCGCGAGGTTGCCCGCGAAGTGGATAAATATTTGATGGGTGCAACCGTTCTGGTTTAAAAACATTCTTAAATATGCTATAGTTTGTATTAGAAGAAGGACTTCGCAGCCGCGAAGTCCTTTTTGGAGTTAGCGGCCTATAGCATATTGCTGCGAACTCGGCCGGGAGGAGAATGTCAGATGAAAACACTGGTCATTGCCGAAAAGCCGGATATGGGACGGAATATCGCGGCGGTGATCGAGCCACGGGCGAAGAATCACCGCACCTATCTGGAGGGCGAGCAGTATATTATCACTTGGGCAATCGGACATCTCGTAGGTCTGGCGGAGCCGGATGCCTATGATCCGAAATACAAGCGATGGAATTTAAGAGATTTGCCAATCATACCGGAGCAATTCAAAATCGTTCCGAATCCGAAAACGAAGGATCAGCTGAAGGTCATCGGGGAAGTGGCCAAGCGTTGCAGTCACATCGTCAATGCATGCGATGCGGGGCGCGAAGGACAGTATATCTTTGCTCTGATCCAGCAGCAGCTGAAGTTAAGACAGCCTGTCAAGCGGCTGTGGATATCGGACTTAACGCCGGAAAGCATCGCTAAAGGCTTCGCCGAGCTGAAGGACGGGGCGGAATTCGAGGATTTGACGCAAGCGGCGCGTGCCCGCAGCGAGGCGGATTGGCTGATCGGCATGAACGCATCCCGTGCGTTCACCACACGCCATCAGACCCTATTATCCGTCGGACGGGTGCAGACGCCGGTGCTGGCTTTGATCTATGACCGGCAGAAGGAGATCGAGGCATTCGAGTCCCAGACCTTCTATGAAGTCAAAGCCTTGTTTCGTCAGGAAAAGCTTGAATATACGGGAACATGGCAGGGGGAACGGCTAACCTCGAAGGAGAAGTCGGACGCGATCGCTGCAAAGGTTCAAGGCAAGCAAGGGGCGGTCGCCAAATATGAAGTCAAGGAAACGAAGGAATACCCGTTCAAGCTGTATGATCTGACCTTGCTTCAGCGCGAGGCCAATGCGAAGTATGGCTATTCGGCCAAGAAGACGCTGGACCTCGCACAAGCGCTGTACGAGCGGCATAAGGTGATTTCTTATCCGCGTACCAATTCCAACTATGTGAACGAGCAAAATATCGAAGGCATGCACAAGGCGCTCCATATGCTGAAATCGACCTCCTACGGACAGATGGCGGAAGGAGCGGATCCAAAGCGTGTCCATATCAATAACAAGGCGGTTTGTAATCCGCAGCGGGTAGAGGATCACCATGCAATCCTGCCGACGCTGAAGCGGCCCGGCAATCTGAGCAAGGAAGAAGCGCATATTTACGACCTGATCATCATCCGCTTTCTTTCGCACTTTTATCCGCCTGCATTGTACAAGCAGCATACGGTGTTGACCGAGGTTGAAGGCGAAACGTTCAAGACCGGGATCAAGGAGCTGCTGTCATTAGGCTGGAAGGTGCTTATCGAGAAGGATAAGGAACAGAAGAAGTCGAAGGGATCGTCCCGCAAAGGTAAAGACGAGGAGGAGGACGAAACCCAGGAATGGAACGACCGTTCATTTGATATCGCACCGGACCGTCCGGTGTTTTGCCGGAAATCGGAAGTAAAGGAGAAGGCCACACAGCCGCCGAAGAGCTATACCGAAGGAACCTTGCTTAAAGCGATGGAGAGTGCCGGCAAGTCCATTGAGGACGATGAGCTGAGGGATGCAATGAAGGACAGCGGCCTCGGAACGCCGGCCACCCGAGCGGCAACGATCGAACGGCTGAAGAAGGTCGGTTATATTACGATGCAGGGCAAGAAAATCACGGTTACGCAGAAAGGGAGGACTGCCGTCGAGCTGATCCGCCACGCCGGCGTCGAGCTTCTTGCTTCGCCGGAAATGACCGGGCAGTGGGAGCGGAGGCTTCACCAAATATCCAAGGGAGAGGCGTCTGCAGAAACGTTCATGCAGAATGTCCAGAAGTTTACGGTTTCCATAATCAATAAAGTGTCTTCGCAGCCGCCGGCACCGCCCTCCCTGTTTGGCGGAGATGAGGACAAGCCGAAGGGAAAAGGCAGGGGAAGAAGCAGTAAGGCGGCCGCCGGGAATCCTTCGGCGGCTCGAAAGCGTCCGGA
This sequence comes from Paenibacillus sp. FSL M8-0142, assembly GCF_038597315.1. Taxonomy (NCBI): domain Bacteria; kingdom Bacillati; phylum Bacillota; class Bacilli; order Caryophanales; family Paenibacillaceae; genus Paenibacillus; species Paenibacillus sp. FSL M8-0142. Next base: position 3,945,334 of record NZ_CP152008.1, on the reverse strand, counting down.
GCGGTCGCCGAATAAGCCGGATACTCCGGTTCCGTCCATTCGCGAGCCTCTTGGCCGTTGTCCAAGGCCTGGCTGCGGCGGTCAAATTATTGAGGGCCGGAAAGGATACGGCTGCGCCAACTTCAAGTCCGGATGCTCATTCGTCATCTGGAAGGAGTTTGCCGGCAAATCGATATCCCAGGCCATGCTGAAATCGCTGCTCGAGCAGGGCAGAACGAAGCTGCTGGCATTTAAACGCGAGGACGGAAGCACGTATAAAGCCCGAATGGTGTTGTCATCCGGAGGCGACGGCAAGCTGTCCCTCGAAACCGAGGCGGGGACAGCGGTTCGACAGTAATAATAGCATCGATGTTAGTATAGGGATAGAATCGACTTTTAAAATAATGAAAAAAAAGGGGTACCCTGCTTAAGGTTTGTAACAACCTTCAGGGTACCCCGATTGAATTTACATGAAATGATGATGAATGACATCCGGGACTTCGGTCAGCGCGGACACCGTATACAGAACGTTATGAGGCTCTTGCTTCAGCTCTACGAGATTGTATTCCCATTCCCGCTGCTGCTTGAGATAGATGCTGTTGATGCCGGCGGTAAGTGCAGGCACGACATCGGTGCGAAGGGAATTGCCGATCATCCAGGTATGGGAGCGGTCAAAGCTTCCGGCACTGACTATTTCCTCAAGGGCTTCTATATTTTTATGCCGGCGGATGTAGATCCGGTCTCCGAAATAGTCGGCGAGCTTCATCTGCTCGATTTTACGCTGCTGAATGCGTGCTTCCCCGCCGGTATACAAGTACAGTCGATGCCCGTCGGCTTGAAGCCGCTCCAGCGTTTCCACCATACCGGGATAAGGTTCAACCTCCTGATCATAGACGCTCATGCCGAGAACGAATAGCTGCTCTTCCTCGATAGTCGACAGAGTCCGTCCGTGAGCTTCGCAGTAATGCCGATAAGTGGCGATCAAGGATTGCGGGAAGTTCGTACTGGCGAAGCCGAGCTGTTTCGTTCCGGCAATATCGATTTCGATTTGCTTGCTCCGGACCTCCTCGGTCGTCAAGCCAAAGGGTGAAAACCAATCGGTCATCCATTCGAAAAAATCCCCGAGTATCAAATCGAAGTATTTATTGCAGTGGATCAAGGTATCATCCATATCGAAGATGATATGCTGTGGTGTTATGCTCATGGTTGTCTCCTTCTTGCGGTTATTTCATGTACATCGTCGTCCGCGTCACCTTACGCGGGATCACGTCAAACGGATATAATCCTCCAGGAACATCTGAAGCTCGGAGGCTCCATCCGGACGCAGGCTGAACCGCTCGTTGTTCTCGGATTTCAAGTGGGAGCGCAGCAGCCCCGCCGCCCGAAGAATCATCAGATGATGCATCAGCTCTTCGTAAGGCTGGTTCAGATCAGCAGCCATCTCCGACACGGCCTTCGGCTCATCGGCGATGTAGCGGAGCAGGCGCAGACGCTCCGGATCGGCCAACGCTTCGGTCATGCGCAGCAGGACGACAGGCGGCTCGTCCTCATCCTCTTCCGGAATATCGATCGGATACTGAAGCAGCAGCGTATTTTCATAGAAGCAATATGTATTGATCGGGCGGAAATGGGTGCCGGGAAACAAAATGACGTTCTCCTGGGGCACCTGATCCAGAATAACGCCGCTCGTCGCGTATTCGATCAGATGCTCATCGTCCATCTTCGGAAGCAGCGTTTGCTTCTCTTCGGCATCCTCCTCAAGCAGCTGACGCAGCTCGTTCTCGACGGAGGAGAAGTAATGCGAATGCCAGAGCTTCATTAGCGGTATATAGCTTTCGCGGATTCTTGCGATTTCATCCCGGGACAAGGACGGAAGATGAGGATACAGCAGCTCGCCTAATGCATCGATTGAAGAGTTTTCGATCCAGTCCAGGAAATCGGGGATCTCCTGATGGTCGCCCCGGAGCATGACCAGCGCATACAGCACGTCGTAATCGGATAAAGGCCACTGCCGGGCCGCGATGAACCGCACCCTTGCATCCTCCGGCATGCGCTCGTCCATTTCGGTGATGAGCCGCTTGCCGATGTCCAGGTTATCGGTCCATTTTCTCGTTGCATATATCATGAAGCTGCCCAGCAGCTCGTATACCATGGATACATCGATACGCACTTTATATTTCATTTACAGATACCCTCCCAATTGATGGCATTGTTATTATTATGGCTTGTATCGATTGGGCTTGTCCACTATAATGTTCATTTGGCTGTTTAAATTCATTGTTTTTTCTACATAGAGGAGGCCTTGTTTTACGTGACAGAAGCTGCACAACCCCGTCAAGGGAGAACTCATTATTTCATATTAATTGCCGTCGTTGTAGCGGCGGGCCTGAGCCAGGGACTGCTGCTGCCCGTGCTGGCGATATTTCTAGAACGAATGGGGATATCATCCTCGATGAACGGCTTGAACGCCGCTGCGCTGTACGTCGGCTCTTTCGCGATGACGCTGGTTGCGGAGAGGTTGCTGGGCTTGATCGGCTTTAAAAAGCTGATCGCGTCCGGACTTGTTTTGGTGATGCTGTCACTGCTTGCGTTCCCGCTGATCCCAAGCGTTGCGTTTTGGTTTGTGCTTAGGTTGCTAGTTGGAATCGGTGACAGCGCTCTGCATTATGCAGCCCAGCTATGGGTGCTGATGATGTCAACGTCTAAGAACCGGGGCAGGAGCATCTCCTTCTACGGCATGTCTTACGGGCTAGGCTTCAGCATCGGGCCGCTTGGGATTCCGCTCCTCAAATACGGAGAGGCCGTTCCATTCGTGGTCCTTGCGGTGCTGTTTCTGTTCATACTGATCATTGTGCTCGTCAAGCTGCCGAACATCAAGCCTGAAAAAGTCGAAGGCGGCGATCAGACGTCATCCGGAAGATATATGAGAAGCTACCGTTTGGCATGGTACGCTTTGCTGCCGGCATTCCTGTACGGGTATATGGAAGCCGGTATGAACAGCAATTTTCCCGTTTACGGGTTAAGAAGCGGGTTTACGCTGGACGAAATATCGATGCTGCTGCCTTTTGTCGGGATCGGAGGGCTGCTGCTCCAGCTCCCGCTCGGCATATGGAGCGATAAGTTCGGCCGCAAGCGCGTACTGGCGATCGCAGGGATCTCCGGCGGACTGTGCTTCGCGCTCATTCCGCTGGCAGGAACGAATTTTTGGGCAACCCTTATATTGTTAACGGCTGCCGGAGGCCTCGTCGGCTCCTTCTTTTCGCTAGGACTTGCTTACGCGGCTGATATATTGCCGAAGCTGCTCCTTCCGGCAGCTAACGTCGTCGCCTCTTTTCACTTTAATGTCGGGAGCATTGCGGGCCCTAATGCGGGCGGAGCATTAATGGAGACCGGGTGGAATGGCGGCATATTTTTCCTGCTCGGAGGACTGTACATTCTATTTGGATGTGCGGGGGCGCTGTTTAAACCTGCTGCTGATTCAAAGCTGTAAATGCGAATGTTTGTTCTCATGGCAATTGCCCTCGCTTTCTTCTAAACTAGAGAGTAGGAATACGCACTTGACGGGAGAGACGATGACATGATTAAAGTGGATCGGCTGAAGAAAACGATAGGTCCTGACCGCACGCCGGTGCTGAAGGATATCACCTTTCAGATGGAGCGCGGGGAAATGATCGGACTCATCGGTGCGAGCGGAAGCGGAAAAAGCTTGATGATGAGCTGCCTGTCCATGCAGGAAAAATGGGACGGCGGCAAATTGACGATTGACGGCGAAGATATGATGAATCCCGCGGGTAAACGTAAAATTCGCCGGGAATGGGCGTATCTCGAGCAAAACCCTTCCTTAAACGTCAATCGCACCGCACTTAAAAACGTGCTGATCGGACAATCGAGCCAGACGCCATGGTGGCGGATGCTTACCGGCATGGTCCGCTCGGATGATTATATGGGAGCCATGGATACGATCGAGCATTTGGGGCTTTTGGACAAGGCCCACCGCAAAGCAGGGGAGCTAAGCGGGGGAGAAAGACAGCGGATCGCGATCGCCCGGGCGCTTGTGCACGGAGCGAAGGTGATTCTTGCGGACGAGCCCGTCACTGGCCTGGACCCGGGATCGGCCGAGCACGTGCTCAAAACGTTAAAGACCCTATGTGATGAAGAAAGGCTTACGGTCGTTACGGTGATCCCGCTGGAGCTGGCGGAAAAATACTGCACCCGCGTGATGGGGCTCGCCGGCGGGGAGCTGGTCGTCGACGTGACGGGACGGCGTTTAACTCATGGCGAGAAGTCAAGACTGTAATTATCTGTAGGTTTTATAAATGAGGCTATGGAATAGAAATGAGATGATCTGGATTGAAATATAGAGTGATACAAGCCTTGCTGTCCGGCTTGCTGCTGTTTCTGCTTAGCGGCTGCACGTTTATTCAGGATCCGGTCTCGCTGATGAAGAAGCCGGAACTGCCTGCGGATAAAGCGACGCTGCACGGCGCGATCCAGACAGCCCTTCAGAAACGGAAGACCGATACCGGGGCAATCATCAGACCAAGGAGCGACGTGGACAGCAGCTCGATCCGCATTCAGGATCTGGACAATGACGGTGTGCTGGAAGCGGTCGTCTTCTATCAGACGCCGGATGAAGAAGTGAAGATCCACGGCATGATCATGCAGCAGCAGGGAGATGCCTGGGTCAAGCTGCTGGATTTTGACGGGGAAGGGACCGTGCTGGAATCGTTTGATTTCGTAGATTTCACGAATGACGGCAAGGTCGATATCGTTGCAGGCTTCTCCCGCGGCGAGGAGAATCTTCAGAACCTGTTGATCGTCTATTCGTTCTCGGGCAACTCGCTCGAGAAGGTAGCTCCGCTGCCTTATACCCACTTTAATATCGGGGATTTGAACGGCGACAAGATCAAGGATATTACCGTCGTTTATCTCCAGCAGAAAGAGCTGTCGTACGTCAGCACGTATCAATATGACAAGTTCGAGGAAGCCTTCGTTGATCTGGATAAGCTGGATCTCGGACCGAATATTGAAAGTTATTACAATGTTGTCGCAGGGAAAGTGGCTAAAAATAAAGAAGGTATAATTCTCGATGCTTCGGTTATATCCAATTCCTCCTATTCGAAGCTGATCATCATGGAGGATAATAAGTTTGTCGATATCCTGCAGGATGAGCTGCTGACCTTCAAAGAGCTGCCGATCGAGAGCGAAGACGTAAACGATGACGGCACTCTGGAGATTGGATTGCTGGAAAGACCGGCAGGCTGGGAGGACCGGCTCTTCGAGGAAATCCCTTACTTTACCACCTATTATCAGTGGGACGGAGAAATTCGCGAAGTGAATGAAAATGAAGGACTGCAATTCGTGCTTCAAAGATACTATGATATCAATAACCACTTCTATTTGGATTTCCCGGCCGACCTGTACAACCAGATTACGATTACCCCGGAATCCAACAAAGATTCCTATCTGAATTTCGTGATGATCGATTCTGGTGAATCAGTGGCGGAGATTAAATTTTTCACGATGGCCCAGTGGGCGGAGGCTGAGTCCGATTGGGAGATTTTAGTGAAGGAAAAAAGCCGCGTTATCGCGTACCGAAGCCACGGCGATCTAAAGCTTAGCAAAAAAGAGAACAAGCCAAGCAACAATGTGGCTCCTATCGAAAGAAAGGGGAACTAGATCTTGAGTAAAGTACTCATATTGGAAGACGAAGAATCCATTCGCAGTTTTATCGTGATCAATCTTAAACGCAACGGGTTTGAAGTTCTCGAGACCGGAGACGGTAACGAAGCGCTGCGCCTGTTGCAGTCGACGCCAGACATCGATATCGCATTGCTGGACGTCATGGTTCCCGGGATCGACGGGTTCGAGGTGTGCCGGAGAATTCGGGAGACGAATGAGCGAATCGGCATTATCTTTCTGACCGCCAAGGTTCAGGAGCAGGACAAGGTATATGCGCTGTCCGTCGGTGCCGACGACCATGTCAGCAAGCCGTTCAGTCCGACGGAGCTGATTGCAAGGCTTCAGTCCCTGCTGCGCCGGGTCAACGTTCAGCGAGCCGGAGCCGCTAAGGTATCGTTCCAGTCCGGTCCGTTCACGCTTGACCTGATATCCAAGCAATTCAAGAAGAACGGCCAGTCCGTCGAGCTGACACCGACCGAGTTTTCGCTGGTGCAGTTTTTCCTGGAAAAAGAAAATACGCCGCTTAGCCGTGATGTCCTGCTGGACCATGTTTGGGGCAAAGAATATATGGGCGATCCCAAAATCGTGGACGTCAATATTCGGAGACTGCGCCAAAAAATCGAGAGCAATCCTTCCGAGCCGGAATATCTCCAAACGGTATGGGGACACGGCTATAAATGGAAGGGTCAGGGCTAATGATCAAAAAAGGCATTCGGCGGCAAATCGTGCTGCACTACTTCCTGGTAGTGTTCATCGCCTTGCTGCTGGTTGAAGTAATCTTTCTAATCGCAATCCGAACCTATTATTACGATACGGTGTATAACCATGTCAGCAACCATATCCGCCTCTCGAACGAGTTCTATCAGCCGTTCCGGGTCACGTCGTCGGATAATGTGAATCAGCTGAGCGAGATGGTTCGGCATTTTGAGCTCTACAATACCGAGTTGCAAATTTTGAACACGTCCGGGCAGGTGCTGACGACATCGGCCGGCTTCGATCTGGAGCAAACGATCAAGACAAGTGACGTGACGCAGGCGCTCGCGGGCGACACCAGCCGTTGGGTCGGCAAACAGCCCGGTACCGGACAAATCGTAATGGCTGTTTCCCAGTCGATTCAGAACGGCTTCGATCAAACGTATATCCTTCGTTACGTAACGTCGCTGGATCTCATTAACGATCGACTGCTCAAGCTGACGTTATTCGCCGTCAGCATCGGGGCAGCGGTGCTTGCGATCGTGCTGGCGTTCAGCATCGGTCTGGCCAACTCGATCGTGAAGCCGATCAATAATATTACGACGGTATCCACCCAGATGGCCAAGGGCAAATTTAATGTCCGCATCAAGGGGGATTACAAATACGAGCTTGGCGAGCTGTCGTCAACCCTGAACTACATGGCCCAGGAAATCGTGCGGAGCAACCAGGTCAAGGATGATTTTATCTCCTCGATCTCCCATGAGCTCCGGACCCCGCTCACCAGCATCAAGGGCTGGAGCGAAACACTCGACTCGGGCGGCTATGATCCGGAGGAAACAAAGATCGGGATGCAGATTATTGCCAAGGAGACCGACCGCTTGATCGGGCTTGTGGAAGAGCTGCTGGACTTCTCCAAGCTCCAGCAGAATGAAATGAAGCTGGTGAAGGGGATCGTCAATCTGCGGGAGCTGCTGCAGGAGATCATTTTGAATCTGTGGGCGAAGGCCGAGAAGAAGGGCGTCACCATCAAGCTGGAGTCGGAAGAGAAGCCGATCATATACGGCGATGCCAACCGGCTGAAGCAGGTGTTCCTCAATATTGTGGACAATGCGGTGAAATTCTCGCATGAGAACGGCGTCATCAACCTGTACTTTACGATGGAGGAGAAGTTCGTCACGGTGACGGTCAGGGATTATGGGATCGGCATTTCGGAGGAGCATCTGCGCAGGGTGAAGGATCGCTTCTTCCAGGTCAATCCGCTCAACGGTGGCACCGGTCTTGGCCTTGCGATCACACAGCAGCTCGTTGAGCTGCACGGCGGTACGATGGAGATGGAGAGCGAGCTCGGGCACGGAACATCCGTCATCGTCAAGCTGCCGCTTCCGGAAGGGAAAATTCCGGTGGCCGGCGGGCTGGAAAACGGGGAGGAAGGCATGCCCGGCCCGACCGTATAAGGCTTTGCCGAAGCGATTCGGCAAAGCCTTTTTTTTAGATGACTATGAGAACGGGGGAGAACAGGATGTCGAATAAGGCATTGAAGATTTTTACCACGGCAAAAGGCAGCTTTCAGCTCGGGATGGCTGTGCAGGAGGACGCCGGCGATATGCTGTCCATGCTGCGGGAGACAGCCGAGCTGATGGTGAAGCAGGGGCTTGGGCAATGGACGCCATCCCTGTTCACGATGGAGCTTATGCAGCAGTATTTGAAGGAGCGCGAGGTTTTTCTGCTGCGGCAAGATGGTGAAGCGGCCGGGATGTTCACCCTTCAATACGGTGATCCCTCGTATTGGGGGGAGCGGGATGACCCGTCGTTCGGTTATTTGCATCGATTGACCGTTCGGCCGCAATTCCGGGGATTATCCCTCGGAGCGGGCATGCTGTCGTTCGCGGAGGAGAAGCTGCGCGCAGAGGGCAGGGCAGGCTTTCGCCTGGACTGCGTGTCCCATCTCCCGGGGCTGAACCAGTTCTATGTGGGGCAGGGATTTCAATTTGTGGCCGAGCAGGATATGGGCGGCCGAATCGTGAATTTGTACGAAAAGGTGTTTGTCTGATCACGGGCTGCATGCTTAGGTAAAACAGGAAGCGGCATTGAGCTGAGCTGAAAGCACTGGGGCAATTGCGCGAAATCGGCGAAAGTATGTTTAACATCAAAAAAAGCGATCCGGCCGGATCGCTTTTTGATTATTATGGCTGGCTGCATCGATCGTCCATGGGAACGATACGATGTTAGGAAGAAGAGACGTTGGCCCGCAGCCGTCCCTTTTCGTATACATCCTGCAAAAGGCGGCTTGGCTGGGTCCGGATCGTCGGCTTTGGAAGCACGGTTTCGTAAGGGCCGACAACCACGACGTTGCCCGGCGAGCCTTTGACGACGGCGCCATCTCTGATTACGGCTCCTTCGCCAACGATGGCATGCTCAATATGGACGCCCTTTCCCACCCTGGCATTCGGCATAATGACGCTGTCCTTGACGATGGAATATTTGCCGATTTCCGCGCCGCAGAATACGACCGAATTCTTCGCCTTGCCTTCGAACGAGCAGTGCTCGTGTATAAGGCAGTCGGCGTACTCGTGATTACGGGTGCGGGTCGTGGAAGGCTTCGACATCCACGGGCGGGTGTACATTGGCCAATCGGTTCGTTCCAGCACGAGTTCGCTGGCGCGCAGCACATCCATATGGGCTTCCCACAGGCTTTCGACCGTGCCGACATCGCGCCAATAGCCCTGGAAACGGAAGGCCAGCAAGGATTCATGGCCGGACAGCATTTTAGGGATGACGTCTTTCCCGAAGTCATGGCTGGAGTTCGGGTCGGCGGCATCCTCGAGCAGGTGCTGCTTCAGATAGTCCCAACGGAACAAATAAATTCCCATCGAAGCCAAATTGCTTTGCGGCTCTGCCGGCTTCTCCGCAAATTCGATAATATTCAGATTGTCGTCCACACTCATGACGCCGAACCGGCTGGCTTCTTCCCATGGAACCTCCATCACAGAGATCGTTGCAGGCGCTCCCTGCCGCTTATGGGCCTCCAGCATCTCGCGGTAATCCATCTGATAAATGTGGTCCCCGGACAAGATCAGCACATGCTCCGGATCCTGCTCGTCAATGAATGGTATGTTTTTATATATGGCATCTGCAGTCCCTAGATATTCCTGAGTTTCCGTGTTGTGCGAAGGAAGGAGCGCAATGCCATTTGCGTTTGTACGGGCCATGCCCCAAGGCTCGCCTTCTCCGATATGCTCGTGCAGCGATTCTGCCTCGTACTGCGTCAAAACTCCGACAGTGTCAATACCGGAATTGGCGCAATTGCTGAGAGGAAAATCGATTATGCGGTAGCGGCCGCCAAATGGAACAGCGGGTTTTGCCAGCTTCGAAGTCAGAGGAGCCAATCGTTTGCCCTCACCTCCGGCTAAAAGCATAGCAATACAGTCTTTTTTCTTCATCACGTTTCCCTCCCAATGTATTTTCGAGCGTTGTACATACATAAACGTCATTTCCGGGGTTTGAAACGATTATATTGAAATGTGAAATTGAAAATTACAAAATTATTTTTCAAGGACATTTTTTATTTTCAACATGGTTAGAATGGGGTAATAGCATTAATAATCTATGGATTTTTATGACAAAGCAGGTGAAGAGTATTGAGCCAAGCAATTAGGGAAGGAAACATGACTCCGGAACAAGTGTACTTGTTTCATGAAGGAACCTGGTTCCACAGCTACCGATGCATGGGAGCGCACCCCACCCGGGAAGAAGGGGAGGAGGGCGTCCGGTTTACCGTGTGGGCTCCGCACGCTAAGCAAGTCGGGCTTGCCGGTGATTGGAACGGTTGGGACGGCAGCAAAGACACGTTATATAGGATACCCGATTCGGGAATTTGGAGTCGTTTTTTCCCCGGCATGCAAGCTGGAACATTTTACAAATACCAGCTTATGGGCCCTTATGGTGAAACATTCCTGAAAGCCGATCCTTACGCTTTCCAAGCCGAAGTCAGGCCGGCAACGGCTTCGGTGGTCACGGATTTGTCCGGTTACCAATGGAATGATGGGGCGTGGCGCCGCAGGGGCAAGTCCCCGTTAAACAAGCCATTGAACATCTATGAGATGCATATGGGCACATGGCGGCAAAAGGACGACGGCTCTTTTTATACATACCGGGAAATGGCAGAGCTTTTAATCCCTTATTTGCTGGAAATGAGCTACACCCATGTGGAATTCATGCCGCTTGCGGAGCATCCGTATGATCTTTCATGGGGGTACCAAGGCACCGGCTTTTACGCGCTGACCAGCCGGTACGGATCGCCTCACGATTTCATGTATCTGGTCGACAAGCTGCACCAGGCCGGAATCGGCGTGCTGCTGGATTGGGTGCCGGCCCATTTCGCCAAGGATGCTCACGGTCTTCGCCAATTTGACGGGACGCCGCTGTACGAATACGAGGACCCTCAGAAAGCGGAGAAGCCCGGATGGGGAACATTGTCTTTCGATTATGCCAAGCCGGAAGTCATTTCATACTTGATTTCCAATGCATTATTCTGGATGGATATGTATCATATTGACGGGCTGCGCGTGGATGCGGTGACAAGCATGATCCGGCTTGATTTCGAAAAGCCCGCAGGCCAGTACAGCATGAATGCGCAAGGGGGCTTGGAAAATCTGGAGGCGATCTCGTTTTTGCAGCAGCTGAACAAAACGGTGTTTCACTATTACCCGAATGCGCTCATGATGGCGGAGGAATCAAGCGCATGGCCGGGCGTCACCGCCCCCGTACACGAAGGCGGACTAGGCTTCAACTATAAGTGGAACATGGGCTGGATGAACGATACCCTCTCCTACATCGAGCACGATTTTGATCAGCGGCCTTCGAAGCATAACTTGCTGACTTTTCCGATGATGTACGCCTACTCCGAAAATTTTACGCTGCCGCTTTCCCACGATGAGGTAGTGCATGGCAAAAGATCGCTGCTGAACAAAATGCCGGGGAGCTACGAGCAAAAATTTGCCGGACTTCGGATCTTGCTCGGATATCTCATGACCCACCCGGGCAAAAAGCTGCTGTTCATGGGCGGCGAGTTCGGCCAGTTCATCGAATGGAAGGATGAGGAGCAGCTGGATTGGCTGCTGCTGGATTATGAAAGCCATCGGAAGCATATGTATTACACAACAGCTTTAAACCGGTTATACGTTAATGAGAAAGCGCTGTGGGAAATGGATCATGACATTCACGGATTCGAGTGGCTGAGTGCGGACGATGACAGTCAAAGCGTGATTTCCTTTATGCGAAAAGGGAAGAAGCCGGGCGATACCCTGCTCGTTGTCATCAACTTTCAGCCGCGTTCCTATGCAGCCTACCGCATCGGTGCCCCGCGTCCGGGGCAGTACATCGAAATCTTTAACTCGGATCATGCCGATTTCGGAGGAGAGGGTCTGCTGAATGTCGGAGAGATCAAAACGGAGAAGCTGGCGTGGCATCAGCAGGCGCAAAGCCTGGAGATTAAGCTTCCGCCGCTCGGCATGGTGATCTTGAAGAAGAAGCCTCCTAAGACGCGCAGGATGAAGGAGACGAAAGAGGGGAAAGAGGCGAAAGAGACGAAAGAGACGAAAGAGACGAAAGCAGTTAAAACAGCTAAAGCAGCCAACACTGCGGTAACCGCAAGGGCGGGAGCTAAGGTAAAGCCGTCCGGACGGCTAATAACAAACAAGAACAGCAAGAGGGGGGAGCAGGCATGAAGCTATTATACGCCGCTTCGGAATGCGGACCATTCATCAAGACCGGAGGCTTGGCGGACGTCATCGCCGCCCTGCCGAAGGCATTGCGCAGCCTCGGCACCGATATTCGGGTCGTGCTCCCGAAATACAAGGATATCCCCGGAGAATACCGGGAACGCATGACACATCTCGGGGAGACCCGGGTACAGGTCGGCTGGAGGCAGCAATACTGCGGGATCGAGTCTTTGGTGGAGGACGGTGTCACGATTTACTTCATCGACAATGAGTATTATTTCGGACGGGACGGCATTTACGGTTATATGGACGATGGCGAACGGTTTGCGTATTTCAACCGGGCGGTGCTCGATATGCTGCCGGTTATCGACTACCAGCCCGATGTGCTCCACTGTCATGATTGGCACACGGCGATGATCCCGCTCTTACTCGAGGACATTTACCGCCATGACCCGTTCTACTCGGGCATTAAGACCGTCTTCACGATCCATAATTTGCTGTATCAAGGTGTGTTTCCTTATGAGGTGCTTGTGGATCTGCTGGGCATTCACAGCCGTTATTTCACGTCGGACGGCGTGGAGTACTACGGGAACCTGAACTTCATGAAAGCCGGGATCATTTATTCCGATCATGTAACCACGGTGAGCCCGACCTATGCATCCGAGATCCAAACGGGATATTACGGCTACGGGCTTGATGGTCTTCTTTCGGCGCAAGGAGCCCGGCTCAGCGGCATCGTGAACGGGATCGATACGAAAAGCTACAATCCGGCAAACGATCCCCATCTGGCCGTCAAGTACCGGAGCGATCTGCAGAAGAAAACCCAAAATAAAATCGAGCTCCAGCAGGAGCTCGGCCTGCCGGTGGCTCCGCATGTACCGATGATATCTATGGTGACCCGCCTCGTAGATTCCAAGGGGCTCGATCTGGTGATCCGGATCCTTGATGAGCTTTTATATTACGACGAGGTTCAGTTCATCGTCCTGGGAACCGGTGATCCTTCCTATGAGCATTGGTTCCGGGAGGCGGCGAACCGCTATCCGAACAAAATGTCGGCCCAGATCCGCTTCAACGAGCCGTTATCACGGCGGTTTTATGCCGGCAGCGATCTGTTTCTTATGCCCTCCAAATTCGAGCCTTGCGGCATCAGCCAGCTGATTGCGATGCGGTACGGCAGCGTGCCGATCGTTAGGGAAACGGGCGGGCTGAACGATACGGTCCAGTCATATAACGAGTTTACGGGAGAAGGCAACGGTTTCTCCTTCAAGAATTATAATGCGCATGATATGATGCATACCATCCGCCGCGCGGTATCCTTGTACCGTCAGCCGGAGCACTGGCGCAAAGTGACGAAGAATGCCTTGAGCGGCGATTACAGCTGGAGCGCTTCGGCCAAGCAGTATATGGATATTTATGAGCAGATCATAACCGGTTAAGTAGGCTGTACGAGCAAATCGAAAGGGACTGAATGAACAGGCGGTTGATGGCAACCTGCCTGCGATTCAGTCCCTTTCTTTTTGTTAAAATGCAAGGGGTGGATCAGTTTAGTTCTTCAGCTTTCTGCGTATAATCCGGAACCCGAACGGCTCAAGCTCGATATGCATGGTTCCTTTCTCAGGCTTGACCGGCTCCTCCGTCAAGGCATCCACCCAATCCGTCGTGACGATGGGATGGGAGAGGGTACGCGGACGGTCACTGTTGTTCATCCAAATGATAAAGTGCATCTTATCATCCGCACGCTCATAAACAATACTCGGGTCATGGTGCCGGGCTTGAAGGAATCGGAAGCGTCCTTGTCGCAGGGCGGGGTGTTTTTTTCGCAGAGCGATCATGCTCCTGTAGAACTCATACAGATCCCGGTCCTGCTTGTCCGGATCCCACTCCATGCATTTGCGGCAGTCCGGATCCCCGTCTCCGGTCAAACCGATCTCGTCCCCATAGAAGATGCAAGGCGTTCCCATGAACGTGAACAAAAATGCCACCGTCAGCTTCATCCGGCGTGTATCCCCGCCTACGCGGGTTAGCAGCCTCGGCGTGTCGTGACTGCAGAGCAGGTTGAAGACGACTTCGTTCGTTTGCTGAGGGTACCTCATCAGCAGCGCTCCGATCCGGTTCGCGAAGGTAAGGCCGTCCATTTGTCCGTTGAAGAACTCAAGCACCTTGTCGGCAAACGGATAATTCATGACGGAATCGAACTGATCCCCGATCAGCCACAGCAGGGAGTCGGACCATACCTCGCCTACGATGTAGGCATCCGGGTTGGCCTTTTTTACCACCTGTCTGAAATCTCTCCAGAAATGATGATCAATTTCGTTGGCCACATCCAGGCGCCAGCCGTCCAGCTTGATCTCCTTGATCCAATATTCCGCCACATCGAGCAGATACGCCTTCACCTCGGGGTTAGCGGTATTGAACTTAGGCATATTGCCGAAAAATCCGAAGGTGTCATAAGTCGGTATGCCGTCCCGGATTTCACACGGGAAATCATTCACATGAAACCACTCTGCATATCTGGATTTTTCGCCATTCTTCAGCACGTCCTGAAACGGCGGGAATTGGTCGCTGCAATGGTTGAACACCGCATCAAGCATGACACGGATCCCCTTGGCATGGCAGGTGTCGACGACCTTTTTAAGCAGCTCATTATCCCCGAAATGCGGATCAACTTGTTTGTAATCAACGGTATCGTATTTATGATTGGAAGGGGAGCGAAAGAGCGGGGTGAAGTAAATCGCATTGACTCCGAGGTGAACGAGATCATCCAGATGATCCAGCACCCCCTGCAGATCGCCGCCAAAAAAATTATCAACCTTCGGCTGGCCTCCCCAAGGCTCCGTTCCTTCCGGGTCATTGCCGGGATCCCCGTTGGCGAAGCGTTCGGTCATAATTTGGTAAAATACCGCTTCCTTCGCCCATTCCGGTACCTTGAATACATCGATTTCATGTATGTAAGGGAACTCGAAATAACCAGCCGGGGGATGAGGATAATCCCAGCCGATGCCGCTGTCGACCATATAAACCGTTTCATCGCCGGCATGAATGCGGAAGCCGTAGGATAATCGTTTATACTTCGGTTTGACGTGACATTCGTAGTAATCAAACATATCGTCGGAGGCGGACTTCTCCATGGTGATTTCGAAGTACGTCCGGTCCCAATCGTATTTGTCTCCGGTCATGGCCACAACCGAATCGATATCGTTTTTCTTGGTTCGCACCCTTAAATGGATGGTATGAGGATCATAGGCATAAGCCCATTTATCCCTTGGAACGTGATACAGCGCTTCTAACAGCATGGCTACACCTCCTTGAATTTAGCTATTAAATAACCATTCGACCAATAAAATGAAACAAAGTAGGAAAGCGCGGCCGTGCCGGTGCTGCTGCATCCCGGTGCTGCTGTCAAGAAGCTCAAGCACCCATGCGGTGCTCGTCCAACATGCGGATCCACCCCTCATGCGAAGCGGCTTACCGATCAAACGATTATAAGATGTGGCACGCCAGGGCAGATTATGCATCAAGATGCTGATGCTTAAGAGACCGTGCGTTAAACGAACGGATGCAGGATCGTTGCGCTGATGATTCAGGACATGACTCAAGAACTAGTCCTTGCTGCTTGATAAGAAAACAGTTTTCAGAAACTAAATCATCGTCCTGCTCTAATTTATCTGTAAATATATGGAATTAAATAAATGTTCTGCATGTGCTGCTTGTCTCAAAAATGATTTATGTTAGCACAATATCTTTAATGGTATATGTACCAGCCTAAATTACATATTAACCGTTGTATGATAATTTTGCGGTATGAAGCACGTTTGAAAACGGTCACATAGCAGCTATGGAAAAATCCATGAATTTTCATTGCATATTCATGCATCGTGTTTTATAATGTCTCAGTCGCAGGTTTAAGGAAGGGAATTATGAATTGGATCAGTTAGGGGAGAAAGCACTCAAATGAAACGTAAATTTATAGCTTGGATGACCCTGTGCATGGCGGTTGTGCTTGCTTTCGGAAGCATCGTGCATGCAGAGGGCGAGAAGAAGACCATCATTCTCGGCACTAGTGCCGATTATGCGCCTTATGAATTCCACAAAACGATCGACGGCGTAGATACCATCGTCGGATTTGATATTGAAATCGCGAAGGAGATCGCCAAGGATCTTGGCGCAGAGCTCATCATCAAGGATACGTCCTTTGATGCGCTGCTGCCGGAGCTGACAAGCGGCCGGGTCGATTTCGTGATCTCGGGCATGAACCCGACGGAGGAACGGCGCAAGAGCATCGATTTTTCCGATCCGTATTATGCTGCCGAGCAGTCGGTCGTTGTCCGCAAGGGCGATGAACAGAAATACAACACCGTTGAGAGCCTGGAAGGCGCGCGTATCGGCGTTCAGAAGAGCTCGATCCAGGAGACGATCGCGAAAGAGATACCGAATGCGCAGGTCGTCTCCCTGGATAAAATACCGGATCTGATGCTCCAGCTGGACTCGGAGCGCGTGGACGTCGTGTTGGCGGAGTATCCGATCGCCCTTACGAACATGAATGTCGAAACGATGGCGATTACAGACGCTAAACCGACGACGGAGAATGACGAGTATGCCATCGGCGTCCGCAAAGGCAACCAGGAGCTTCTGGACAGCATTAACGCAACGCTCAAACGGCTGAAGGAGAATAACCAGATCCAGAAGTTCGTGGACGAGGCCAGTGATCTTGCCGCCGGACGTACGAAGGAGAACCTCAATACCTTCGAATTTTTCTGGAAATACCGCGACTATTATGCGCAAGGCATTCAATTTACGCTGCTCATATCGGCTCTCGGCGTATTCTTCGGATTTATTCTCGGTCTCGTGATCGCGCTGATGCGCATGTCCGGGGTCGGTATCCTGAAGTTCTTAGCTACAGCCTATATTGAGATTATGCGCGGCACGCCGATGCTCGTTCAGCTGTTTATTATCCACTACAGCCTGGCGGCATTTGACATTAAATTTACCCCGATTCAATCGGGTATTCTGACGCTGTCGTTGAACAGTGCGGCGTACTTGGCCGAAATTTTCCGGGCAGGTATTCAAGGCGTCGACCGCGGACAGCTGGAAGCGGCTCGTTCGCTCGGGATGACGAAGGGCAAGGCAATGCGTCATATCATTCTGCCGCAGGCATTGAAAGGGGTACTCCCGGCGATCGGCAACGAGTTCGTGGTCATTATCAAGGAATCGTCCATTGTCTCGTTCATCGGGGTATTCGATATCATGTACCAGGCTCAGATTTTGCGCGGGATGACGTATGCCGCACTGAATCCGCTGCTTGTTGCCGCATTGATTTACTTTATACTGACATTCGTTCTTTCGAAGCTTCTGGGTGTCTGGGAAAGGAAGTTGAGTGCAAGTGATAACCGTTAAGGGACTTTATAAATCGTTTGGCAAGCTGGAAATTTTAAAAGGCATCGACGTTGAAATCGCAAAAGGGGAGGTCGTCGTGGTCATCGGTCCCAGCGGCTCCGGCAAAAGCACGTTCCTTCGCTGTCTGAATCTCCTGGAGATGCCGACCAGCGGCGAGATTTCGTTCGAGGGCGAGCTGATTACGGCCAAGAACCACAATATTAACGCAACCCGCGAAAAAATGGGCATGGTATTCCAGCAGTTCAATCTGTTTCCGCACAAAACAGTGCTGCAAAACATCACGCTGGCTCCAATGCAAGTAAAGGGCGTCTCCGCTAAAGAAGCTGAAGCTACCGCCGACGAGCTTCTAAAATCTGTGGGACTGCTGGACAAGAAAAAGGCATATCCTGCCCAGCTGTCCGGCGGACAGAAGCAGCGGATCGCGATCGCAAGGGCACTCGCCATGCAGCCGCATGTCATGTTGTTCGATGAGCCGACCTCAGCGCTTGATCCGGAAATGGTCGGCGAGGTGCTTGAGGTCATGAAGAAGCTGGCAGAGGGCGGGATGACCATGGTCATCGTCACACATGAGATGGGCTTTGCACGCGAAGTCGGCGATCGGATTTTATTCATGGACGGCGGAAAAATCATCGAAGAGGGAACGCCGGAGGAATTGTTCGGCCAGCCTTCCCATCCGCGCACAAAGGAGTTTCTAAGCAAGGTTTTGTAACTTTTTTTAATGAATCGAAAATTTCGATAACAGCGTCATACCTGAATTATTGAGGTATTGACGCTGTTTTTTTGTGCCTGTTGGTAACAATTGCATGCGCTATTGGTTACAAAATTGTGATATATTCAGTTCCGTCAGATGAACCATCGAAAATTGCTTGATTCATACATAGGAGGCATCGACATATGACACCATTGAAACAACGACCATTTAAAAAAGCACAACATGATAAGATTACCCGATTCGCCGGAAAAACGGCAAAGTGGTTCACCATGACCGCACTGGCGATTGGACTGACATTCAGCGGTGGTATGCTCCAAGCCCATGCAAGCTCTGTTCATGTCGCTAAGCAAGGAGATACCTTCTACTTCCTGTCGAAGCAGTACGGCGTGAAGCTGGACAAGCTGATGAACGCGAATCCGACCATCAAAGCGACGAATATCTACCCGGGCCTCAAGATCAAAATTCCGGGCACCGTATCCGCTAAATCGGTTGCTTCGGCAGCTCCGGTGACAGGGTTCTCGCCAACCCTGAACGTATTCCATGAGAAAAACATCGTCGAAGCTTGGGGCAAGACCTTCAACTACAGCAAGACCTTGTCCGTAAAGGCTACCGCATACTCCGCAGCAGCCAGCGAGAACGGCGGATGGGGAGCGGTGGATTACTTCGGCAACAAGCTGGAGATTGGCACGATTGCCGTTGACCCGAAGGTCATCCCGCTTGGCACGAAGGTGCTCGTCACCGGACATGAGCATCCGGGGCTTCCGAAAAAAGCTTTTGTCGCGGAAGCGCGCGATATCGGCGGAGCCATTAAAGGAAACAAGATTGATATCTTTATTCCAGGCTCGCAGTCTTTCGTCAGCAAATTCGGCATTCAGGATATCAAATTGTACATTATCGAATAGAGATTTAACCCGTTGAATAGGGGATTGTAAATGAACATGAAAAAGGCGGCGCTGCAGGAAGATCTCTGCAGCGCCGCCTTTTTATGCGATAGGGCGCTCGGAAATCGTGGCAGGCTGGTGTCCATGATTCCAAGTGTCTCTTGAACTGTTCTATGCTTGTCGCTTGCGAACTAGAGCGGAAGCATTGCGATACTAGAGGCTTTCTAATGCTTGAAGCTCTCAGGCAATCCGAGCATTTCCGGGAGGGTGACAAAGGTATACCCCTTGCTTCGGAGCTCTTTAATGATACCGGGGAGCGCCTCGATCGTTCCGGTCAGATCGGAGCCGACTCCGCCCCCTGCGTGCTGCAGAACGATCGAGCCCGGCCCGACCGTGGATAGAATATTGCTCATGACCTCATCCTTCCCAAGACCCTTCCAATCCAATGAATCTACGTTCCAGTTTACGACTTTGAAGCCGTTCTTCCGGGCCCATTGGAGCTGCTCCTCGTTAATCTCGCCATATGGCGGACGGATAAGCCTTGGCTCGATTCCTGTAATTGATTTGATGACTTGATTGGTCCGCTCGATCTGATCCTTGAATTTATGGAGGCTCAGCTTGTTAAGCTGTGCATGGTTATAGGAATGGTTCCCGATGGCATGCCCTTCTTGATGCATGCGTTTGACCAGACCCGGATGTTTCTTGGCCCGCTCGCCGACGGCAAAGAAAGTAGCTTTAACATGATGTTCCTTCAGAACATCCAGCACTTTTCCGGTAAATCTGGGATCGGGGACGTCATCGAACGTCAAGGCGATTTTTTTTACGCGGGGCCCGCTGGTCCGGAAGGTATCCGGGTATTTTTTCATTAATTGGCTTAGCGACAGGTGTTCTCTTGAACCGCCGCCAGCGCGTTTCGCATGGTCTTCGATGGATGTGCGGGACTCGGACATGACGGAGGAAGTTTCATCCGGCTGCGAAGTCAGTCCGTTCAAAGCCGCGGCATGGCCAGGGAGAGCCGGCATGGCGAGCAGGATGCAAATCATCCCAAGGATGCGAAACCCTGCATGAATTCGGTTGAACATCTCGATCAGCCCCCTATAGCATTTTCTGTATGGTATTCCCAACCACCTTCAACTTTATCCATGCAGGCCTTTCGGGGCCCCTTTTTAGTTTTTGGGCGAAAAAGGTGTATAATAACGGTTGAGTGTTCATCACATATTTGGATTCGGAAGGGAGATATTCGATTGGCAGACTTATTTACACCCTATAACTTTAAAAATTTGACGCTTAAGAACCGGATCGTGATGCCACCGATGTGTCAATATTCCGTGAAAGCGGAGGACGGAATCCCGAACGACTGGCATTTCGTCCACTATGTCAGCCGCGCCGTAGGCGGTACCGGCCTGATCATTGTTGAGATGACAGGGGTCCATCCTGACGGACGCATAACGGACCAGGATACAGGCATTTGGAGCGATGAACATATTCCCGCCTATCGCCGGCTCGTTGATGCCGTGCACTCCTACGGCACGAAGATCGGCATTCAGCTCGGCCATGCCGGAAGAAAAGCGCAGGATGCGGAGCCGTCGGTAGCACCGTCAGCCATCGCGTTCAGCTCCCAATATAAAATACCGAAGGCGCTGTCGGCCTCCGAGATCGAAGAGCTGATCCAGGCGTTTAAGGACGCGGCCCGCCGGGCGGTTGAAGCCGGATTCGACACCGTTGAGATCCATGGAGCCCACGGCTATTTAATTCACCAATTCCATTCCCCGCTGACCAATCAGCGAAGCGATGAATATGGACAAGATCTTCCCCTGTTCGGCGAACGGGTCGTTCAGGCTGTGAAGGAAGTGGTTCCGGAAGGCATGCCGGTCATCATGCGCGTGTCCGCGAAGGAGTATGTCGACGGAGGCTATGACGTGGAATACTGCGCCGAGGTTTGCCGGAGATATAAGGACGCCGGGGTGGACATCTTTCATATTTCCTCAGGCGGTGAGGGCCCGATCGGATCAGGCGGAGGGCCGGAGGCAGCGCCGGGATATCAAGTGGACTTGGCTGCGGATTTCAAGCGATTGCTGAAGGTACCCGTCATTGCCGTCGGACTGCTGGATGATTATGAAGTCGCCCAAGATGTAATTTTGTCAGGCAAAGCGGATTTGGTTGCGATCGGCAGAGGCATGCTGAGAGATCCATATTGGGCCGTGCATGCTGCGAAGGCGCTCGGCGGGGAGCAGAAGGTTCCGAAGCAATATCAAAGAGGTTACTAAAAAATTTTTGAAACGTTTTGACGCGGACGGCGTAAATAATAACCATACAGCGATTATTAATGTAAAAGCGGGAGGAAGAATAAGATGTCCATATTTAAACGATTGCGCGATTTGACCATGTCCAATATTAACGCCATTATCGACAAGGCCGAAGACCCGATCAAAATGACGGATCAATATATTCGGGATATGACGGAAGACCTTGAGGATGCGGAGAAGGCCGTCGCCGCTCAGATTGCGATCGAGAAGCGCTTCAAGGCGCTATACGAAGAGCAGGCAGCTCTTGTCGAGAAGCGTACGCAGCAAGCGCATACGGCCGCCCAGGCCCAGAACGTGGAGCTTGCCCGCCGGGCGCTTGAAGAGAAGAAAGCGGCTGAAGCCAAGCGCGACGAATACAAGGCCAGCTACGATCAGAATAAACTCGCGGCAGACAACCTGCGCTCCAAGCTGGAGGAAATGCGCAAGCAGCTGACAGCTATGAAGAATAAGCGCGAAACGCTGGTTGCCCGTTACAATGCAGCCAAAGCGCAAACCGAAATCAACAAGGCGATGAACGGCTTTGGCTCCGATACGGCAGCTGCCGGCCTTAAGCGAATGGAAGAGAAGATGCTGGCAATGGAAGCAAGAGCGGAAGCGAGCAATGAAATGTCCCAGCGCGAAAAGTCCCTGGATGAAGAGTTTGAGAACCTCGGCAAAGACAAAGCGGTTGAAGATGAGCTCGCCGCTTTGATGAAGCAGTACGAGAATAAGCAATAACACATTCCGGGCAACGGACATTGGAATGACTAGGCGGGGGAGGAAGAGCTAAAGCTTGAAACAGCTTGGCTCCTCCTTCGTTTTTGTTTTCGAGATGTCGTTATCGATGAATGATCATGTGGAGGTTTGGGCGATGGATTTTGAGATGATCTTGAGCGTTCTGGTTTGGACCGCTGTTGGCGCTCTGCTGCTGTTCGTACTGATGTTCGTGGATTCCCTGTTTACGAAGTACAATGATCTGGAAGAGGTCAAGACCGGCAACATGGCCGTAACGACCCGATTGGTCCTAAAGCTTGCGGCTCAGGGATATATATTGTCCGTGTCCATCGGAACATCCTACCATCTGCTTGAGGCGATCATGGTATCTGTGGTTTCTTTTGTCATTTTATTCGTGCTTGAGGCCTTGACGGAAAGGCTGCTGCGCCACTTTGCCAACCTCAACCTGGATAAGGGGACTCGTGATGGAAAAACGGGATACGGCTTGTTTGCAGGTTCGCTTCATGTGGTAGGCGCGTTAATCATTACCGCTTGCTTATAGAACGCATAATGGAGATTGGAGACAGGAAAGATGAGTGTGTGGAAACGAATCAGCAACTTATTTGCGAAACCTGAACCGCCCAAAGCTGAGAAAAGCATGCTGCAGCTGGCGCCGGGGGATATATGCGAAGTATCTTTGGTAACGTACGAAGTAACGGGCCGGGTACATAACCGGGGCCGGAATGCGGTTGTCCTGACGCTTCAGGATGGCGCCCGTATCGCGTATTTGCACATTGAAGAACGGGAAACGGTGCAATACGCGCTATATACGCCGATTGACGGACGCCTTGACTCTCCGGATGAAGTACCGTCCATCATTGACCTGGACGATCATGTCTTCCATCTGGAGGAGGAATACGGCGGACATGTCTCCATTGCGGGGCGAACCCCTTTCATGCAGGGCGGTGAGCAGCATGTGTGGCAATACCAATCCGATGACTACAAGCTCTTGCGAATCGAATGGCAGAACGGAAGATTTATGCTGTATGAAGGAGAGAAAGTGATCCCGGGGGATGTACGAGTCATCCGGGCGACGTAGGGAGTGGTGACATGAAGGAACGCTCTTTTTTAACGATCAAGGTGCTGCTGGTGGTCAGCCTGTTCGTATCCTTGCTCAGCGGATGCGGAGCGCCGAATGTTACGGAGACGTATCCGCTCGAATCCGTGAACCGGGATGGGAACGCGACATCCTACGTGTACCGTGCGGCGGATAAGAGCGTACCGGAGGTTGCTGACGAGCTTATGTCCGCAGGCACGCCGGACCAGTCTTCACCCGTTGACAATGAGCGAATGTTTCTCGTCTACGGGGATGAGTATTACCATCTGCAGCAGGATCCGCAAAAGCCTGAGGATACGCTGATTGAAATCGATTCCAAGGAATATGTGCAGCGTAATTATGATTCAAGCTTTCTACAGGGCTACTTAACGGCGGTCCTGATCGGCAATTTGTTTGATACGTTCGGCGGCGGGAGCTACCGCGGGTATACGAGCAAAGACGTGTATAAACCGAGGGAAGGCAATTACCGCAAGCCGACGAGTCAGGACAAGAAGGCAGCGCCTCCGCTTACGGTTGACCGCAGCGGGAAGATTACCCGCAGGGGTCAGGACAAGGTCGGGACGGGAGGCGGCTTGTTTCAGCGAACTCCTGACAACGGGGGCACCCGAGGTTCGATTGAGCGAGGCGAGCGGGGAGGCGGTTTGTTCGACTCTCCTAAACGATCCTACAAAAAACCGAAAACGCGAACCGGCTCGGGCAAGATATACAGGCGGGGCCGAAGATGAATAAACAAAGAAAGCGTGCGGCAGGTTGTCCGTGCGCTTTTTTTCGTCACTGATCGTCATATGCTGCCTTGTCAGCATGAGATGACTGTCCGGTTCAGATTTAGGAAAACCTGCTCAGGTTTTTCGGATATCGAAACACCGATTAGCTGCAACTTCCGTCGTTCACGGTTTCGTTGTTTGCCACGGATACGTGGTTCGCGTTATAACTGAATGGAGAAGTTCGTTTGCAAGCTAACAGGAAAGCGAGGTTTTTTACATGTCGGAGCATAACGCGATAGACGACTTGAGCCATCGTCGTAAATTCAAGCGCCGGCCAATGCAAGTGGCGGATGCCCAAGAGCTAGCGGTTTCCTATGCAGCTACAGGATTGACGGAGCATATCCGGCTTCAGGAAAGCGACGGACGCGTGCTGGCTGCCGATATGATCGCCCCGCATCCGTTCCCGGCGTTTGCCCGGTCGGGGATGGACGGGTATGCGATCCGTTCGGCGGATACGAGCCGGTGTGAGCTTGGAGAGACCGTCTGGCTGAAAGTGGTAGATGAAATTCCATGCGGATACGTATCTTCCATTCCGATTGAATCCGGTACCGCTTCGCGAATCATGACAGGCGCTCAGGTACCCGAAGGAGCGGATGCCGTTGTGATGCTGGAAGCGACGGAGATTCGGCACGAGGGTTCCGAGACAATGGTCGGGATCAAGCGGCCGCTTGCCCCAGGCAAAAATATTACCCCAATGGGCTTCGAGCTGCAGGAAGGCGATCTCATCCTGCGCAAGGGAACGAAGATCGGCGCCGGGGAAATCTCGGTCTTGGCTACTTTTGGACTTCACCAGGTTGAGGTATACCGCAAGCCCGTTGTCGGAATTTTCTCTACAGGGACGGAGCTGCTGGATATCGAATCGCCGCTGGAGCCCGGCAAAATCCGCAACAGCAACACGTATATGCTGGCTTCGCAAATCAGGGAGGCTGGCGGGGTGCCGGTGATCATGGAGGCGATTCCGGATCGCATCGAGCTCGCGAAGCAGAGGGTCGAGGAAGCGCTGGCCGAATATGATCTCGTCGTAACGACAGGCGGCGTCTCTGTCGGCGATTACGACATTATGGGGGAGCTTGTGACCTCCGGCAGTATGGAGATGCTGTTTAACAAGGTGACGATGAGGCCAGGAAGCGTGACAACCGCTGCGGTGAAAGACGGAAAGCTGTTGTTTGCCCTCTCCGGCAATCCGGGCGCGTGTTACGTCGGATTCCTGCTGTTCGTCCGGCCAGCAATTCGAAAAATGCTTGGCATGGAGCAGTTTTACTTGAAGGAATGGACGGCTGAGCTTGGAGCCGACTATGCCAAGGTGAACAACTTCACCCGGTTTGTCCGGGGACGGCTCGAGGTGCAGGGCGGGAAGCTGATAGCGACACCGGCGCTGCTGGATGAATCGAGCGTGATGATCACGATAAAGGACAGCGATTGTTTGATCGTCATTCCGCCGGAGCTGAAGGGTGCTGCGAAGGGACAAGCCGTGCAGGTTCTTGTGCTTCCGGGGGCATGGACATGAACGTTGTTCAAATATGCGGGTATAAAAACAGCGGAAAGACAACGCTGATTGCCGCCCTGCTGCCGCTCCTGAAGGAGCAGGGATTACGGGTCGCGGTGATTAAGCATGACAGCCACGGCTTTGACATCGATCATAAAGGGACGGATACCTTTCGGTTCCGCGAAGCGGGAGCGGAAGGGGTAGCGATCGCTTCGCCTGGCAGAACCGCTATCATGAAGGAGTCCGAGGCGAAACTGGAAGACCTGCTGGCCAGCTATGACGATTTCGATCTGGTTCTGATCGAGGGGTATAAGCGAGAGGGTTACCCGAAGCTGGTGCTGCTTCGGAATGCGGATGACTTGGCACTGCTGGATGAGACGGTGGCGGTACAAGCCGTCATCGTTCGCCCGGCCATGCTGAAAGAACCGTCCGTTCTGCCGAAGATCCGGCAGCGGCAGACGGTTCCTGTTCTAACCTGGGACGATACTTCGCAGATCGCTGCAATGATAATGAAGCTGTGCTGATCGCCCGTATTTTACAATTCACCGGAGCGGCGTTCAATGGCCTCGGACATCGTTTTGTCCGTCAGATGGGCGTATACTTCCGTCGTCTCCGTTGAAGCATGGCCAAGCTGCTCCTTGGTCTTGTAAATATCATTTTGCAAATAATAGTCGGTAGCAAAGGAATGCCGCAGCTTATGAACCGTCAGGGAAGGCTTGCCAAAGCGTTTGGCGTATTTGATGATCATGGCCTGAATCGCACGCTTGGTCATCCGCTGGCCTTCCTGCTGCCCGTTGCGGAGCGCGACGAACAGCGCTTTTTCCTTCTTGGGCACCTTATATCGCGATTGCCGGAGCTGCAGGTAGCATTCCAGATCGTCCTTGGCCTGCGCCCGGAAGTAGACGGGCGTTTTAAAGGTCTCGTCATTGTTGCCTTTGCGGAACACATGGAGCAGCTTGTTGCTCAGATCGATATCCGACAAATTCAAATTGACGACCTCGGACACGCGAAGTCCCGAGTTCAGGATCAAGCTGGCAATGCATGCGTCCCTGACCTTATTCTGTTCATGGGCGTAGAGCGCTTGCTTGTTGTTCGCGACATCCTGACCATAACCTTCGTGAATATACGTGATAAAGTCCTGGAGCTCTTCCTCCTCGAGAATTTTGCCCTTCAGCTTGGCGGCCGTATCCTTTGGCTTATGAATGCGTTTAATTTCCACCTTGGCCATGATGTTGCGCTTCAGCAGCGGATAGAAATCCTCATCCTCGGCAATCTGACTTAGGTAATGAAACAGAGACCGCAGGGAGGAAAGCTTGCGGGATACGGTAATTCTGGAATTGGCCCCTTCCCTGCGCGTGGTAAGGTACAGCCGATAACCCGTAATGCTGTCCATTCGCAGACGTTCCAGCTCGGCCAAGGTCACCTCGGCATTGGAAGCGGCTTCCGATAAACCTTCCGAACGCAGCCAATTGAAGAAGGTTTCATAGTCCCGCACGTATTCAAGCAGGGTTGAGGGGGACAGGTCCGGCAGCTTGTAGTCGATGAATTGCTGTACATACCAGGGCATGGTTGGAGATTTTTCATCCAGCTTCGCCCGGTCCATATCTTTTTGTATATTCATATGAGCCACCTCGATTTTGAATCATTGTTGTGTTGATTCCTATTATACGATTATACGTTCTAGTGTAACATATGGAAAATTCCTAGTCTCATAACCTCCTGCCGCGCGCTAATGTGATTTACGATTGCATTGCCTCCTTGATTGAAATGCCGTTCATCGCATAAGATGGATATGCATGGCAGTCGGCACATAATACATAACAAAATGCTTGGGAGGCGGCAGCGTGATATCCATCCAATCGGAGCGGAAAGGGATCGAACTGGTCCCAAGAAGGAAGCAAGCCGTAATCGAAAATTTGATGCAGCTGTACCTGTATGACTTTACCAAATATTTGGATATTTCCGTGAATGATAAAGGATTGTTTCCGCCCTATCCGGATTTGGATGAATTCTGGAAAAAGCGGGACAGGAGATTTCCGTTCTTGATTAAATATGACGGCAGACCCGCGGGATTCGCTCTGATAGAGCGGGTGACGGATGATCCGAAAGCGGATTATTATATGACGGAATTTTTCATCATGCAGAAATACCGGCGAAGCCGGCTCGGCACATGGGCTGCAACCCGGCTGTTCGAGCACTTCCAGGGGCGCTGGAAGGTGACGCAGGTGAGCATTAATTTTCCAGCCCAGGCTTTCTGGAGAAAGGTGATCGAGGCATATACAGGCGGAAAATACGAGGAAGTCATCGAGTCGCCGCATAATAACCCGAGCCAGTATTTTCAATCCAAGCGTTACTAGATTTGTCTAACGTTATAACCGTGCACACAATCGATCCAATTTACAACCGGGAAACAGCAAACGGAGGGATAGTTGATGTATTTACCAAGCTTCAATCTTGAGGGGAAGAGAGCCTTTGTTACGGGTGCCGGACGCGGAATCGGGCGCGCGATTGCCATCGGGCTGGCGGAGGCCGGCTGCGTTGTCGGGCTGATGTCCAGAACCCGAAGCGATTTGGAGGAGACGGCTGCGATCATTCAGAGCTTGAATAAAGGTGGAAGCATCGTGCTGCCGGGAGATTTAACGAAGCGAACGGAGATGGAAGGGGCCATCGCGGAATTCGTTTCGCAAGCCGGCGGGATCGATATTCTGGTCAATAATGCCGGAATGAATATCCGCACACCTGCTCTTGAAGTGACGGACGACGAGTGGGAGCTGATCGTGCAGACCAATCTGAAATCTGCTTTCGTTGCTTCCCAGGCGGCTGCAAGGTACATGAAGGAACAGAAGGAAGGACGCATCATCAACATCGCTTCAGTCGGCGGACATACCGCGCTTCGAACCGGGGTTGTGTACGGATCAACGAAGGCGGCCCTCATTCATATGACCAAAGTATTGGCCATGGAGTGGGCGCAATACGGCATCCAAGTCAATGCGGTCGGCCCGTGGTATTTCCGCACGCCGCTGACGGAGAAGCTGCTTAGCGACGAGGCCTATCTGAAGGACATATTGGACCGTACGCCGATGAAGCGGGTCGGGAAGCTGGAGGAGGTCGTCGGTCCCGTTGTTTTCCTGGCATCCGATGCCGCGAACTACATGACGGGACAGACGCTGCTTGTGGATGGCGGGATGAGCATTTACGGCTTTTAGAAAATTTGGGAATCCCAACTGACCCCTGTTAGAAAAGGGTTCAATAATGGGTAATAAAGTATGGAACTTTGTTAAATTTTAAGATCGGATGCTGCGATCAGACAGTAGAGGAGCGTGAAGGGATGGAACGGAGAGCGTTTGGAAACACGGATATGTCTGTCAGTATTTTGGGATTCGGCGGTGCGGAAATCGGGGAGGCCGACCAGCGCACGGTTGATCGGCTGCTGCATAGCGCCATGGATGCAGGACTGAATATGATCGATACGGCGGAATGCTACGGCAACAGCGAGGAACTGATCGGGAAGGCATTGGCCGGCAGACGGGATGATTGTTATCTGTTTACGAAATGCGGTCACGCGTCAGGGATGGATTATCCGGATTGGGATCCGGTGCTGCTTGCAAGAAGCATTGACCGCAGTCTGAAGCGCCTCAAGGTAGACTATGTCGATGTCGTCCATCTCCACAGCTGCTCTGAAGAAATTCTCCGGCGAGGAGAAGTAATCGAGGTGCTGCAGAGAGCCAAGGAGCAGGGGAAGACGCGATATATCGGATACAGCGGCGATTCGACGAGCGCCCGATATGCGGTTGAGACCGGCGTCTTTGACAGCTTTGAGACCTCAGTGAACATCGCGGATCAGGAAGCCATCGAGCTGACGATCCCCTTGGCGGTGAAGCAGGGAATGGGGATCATCGCCAAGCGCCCTATAGCGAATGTAGCCTGGAAGCATGAGCGTTTAAGCGAGGATGATTACGCGTATCCGTATTGGCTGCGGCTTCAGGAATTGAACTATGATTTTCTGAATGATGTGCAGCAGGGCGTCGAAATCGCGATGAAGTTTACATTAAGCACGCCAGGCGTCGCTACGGCTATCGTCGGTACGGGCAATCCGGACCGATGGCACCAGAATGCGCAGCTCCTGCGAGATGGCATGCTGCCCCAAGAGACCTATCAAGCGATCCGAAGCCGGTGGAAAGAGGTTGCCGGAAGTGATTGGGTCGGCAAAGTATAATGATTTCGATATTTTAGTCGCAAAAGCTCGATTCGGGATTGATGGTGACAAAGTCAGCCTTCCGTGCCCGATCCGGGCTTTTTTTTATGGTCAGAATCGGCATGGTTCTAAGCAATATTAGCACATCAACACATCTACTTATTCCAATATTACACAATATGAAAAATTCACAATAGAAACGATATTAACCTCCCTCGTATCTATCTCCTGTGCTCCAATCACGGTTACCCAAGCCTCACCTATTTACGTTTGAACGTTGCATTTTTCGTGCTAAACAGGAGTCCTTCCGTGCAATATTCAATCAGGAGGGAAATGGAAATGAATTGGATATCCCTTGATTCCCTTGGAAATATTTCCCCCATCAGAAGATGATTATCCCCCTTTCGGTCCAACAAGGCATGGACTAAAATGCTGGTAGACAGCAAGTAATACATACGTCATGAAAAAATACTTAGGGGGATTCCAAATGAAAAGGTCTTCAATGTTACTTCTGAGTGTCATGCTGATGCTCACGATGTTCCTTGCCGCTTGCGGAAACAACGGGAACAACGGTGGCACGACGCCGGCGGCGGATGGCGAGAAGCAGAACACGGAAACGCCTGCGCCTGATAAGAAGGATGACGCAGCTCCCGTTTCTCTCCGCGTGTTCTCGACGTTCGGCGGCACGGACGCAGCACGTGAAGCATTTCAGTCCGCACTGGACGAATTTACGGCAGCGCATCCGAACGTAAAGATCGAGAATGATACGATGTCCGCCAACGATGACGGATTCAGAACGAAGGTCAATACCGATATGAACAGCGGCAATGAGCCGGACCTGCTGTTCTACTTCATCGGGGCTGATGCTGAAGGCTTCGTGAATGCAGGCAAGGTCGTTCCTTTGAACGAACTCCTTGATGCCAACCCGGACTGGAAGAACGGCTTTATCCCGGATGCGCTGGAGCTTGCAAGACAGAAGGATGGCAACATCTACGCGGCTCCACTGACCGGTTTCTATGAAGGGTTGTTTGTTAACAAGAAGATTTTCGAGGAGAACGGCTTGGAGCTTCCTACCGACTGGGAGAAGCTGACGACAGCTGTGAAAACGCTGTCCAAGAAGGGCATTATTCCTTTATCCGTACCATTTGACCAATCCCACTATCTGATCGAGCATACGATTCTGTCTGCAGCCGGTCCTGAAAGCCAGGCCAAGGGCCTGATCGACAGTATCGATCCGAACTGGGAGAAGGGCTATGCAGCCATGAAGGAACTGTATGACCTTGGAGCGTTCCCGAAAGACGCGGCTACGATTGACCTGGGCATGGCAGGAAACTACTACAGTGAAGGCCTTGCAGCCATGATTCTGGAAGGATCCTGGGCTGTCGGCGGCTGGAGCGACGAGACTCGCGACAATTCGACCGTCGTGCCATTCCCGACTGTCCCTGGCGGCGCCGGCAGCGGCAACGATATCGTCGGCGGTTTCGGATCCGGCTTCTATCTATCGAAGAAAACCTATGATGATGCAGCCAAGAAGGATGCTGCGGTTGAGCTCTTGAAGCATTTGACTTCTCCGGCAACCATTCAAAAAATCGCTTCCGCGAACGGCGGTACGCCTGCAGCTGACGTTGAAGTAACCGGCTTGCCGCAGGTTGCGCTTGACGGCTTCGCGATGGCAGCGAAGGCGAATTCGATCAGCTCTCCGGTAGACAGCAAAGTGTCGCAGGAAACATTCAGCAATCTGCGTGCGAGCGTTCAGCCAGTCGTTGAGGGCAAAAAATCGCCAACAGATGCGATCGCCGAAGCGAAAAAGGTTGAAGACGCCAACAAAAAATAATTCATGTTTGTAGAAACGGTAGAATTATAAGTGACGAAACGCCGCCCCTGTTGTTTTTCATTCGGGCGGCGTAGTCATTTCGAGAGAATTGCACAAAATAACCTCAAAGGTGATGAAAAATGAAGGGTGATCGAAAGTATATCGTACTGTTTTTATTGCCTGCGGTAGCGATCATGACAATCTTTCTGTACTATCCGTTCTTTAAGAGCTTGTACCTGAGCTTCTATCGGACCACCGGTTTCTTCGACAAGAAATTTGTCGGCTGGGCGAACTACGAGAGACTGTTCACGGATAAATTGCTCGGCGCGGCAACCTTGCATACCTTAGAAATCATGCTGTATGTTATCGTGTTCCAGGTCGGTATTGCCCTCGTGCTCGCCGTCCTTGTTGACAATATTTCCAAGCTGAAATCATTCTACCGGACCGTTTTTTTCTTCCCTGTCGTCATTTCCGGTACGGCTATATCGCTATTGTTCGTCCTGTTCTACAATTACAATTTCGGCTTGCTAAACAATTTGCTTGCCCAGTTCGATATCGAGAAGGTGCTGTGGCTGGATGATAAGAATGCGTTAAAAGCGGTATCCATTCCGACCGTATGGCATTATGTCGGGTTTTATTTCGTTTTGTTCCTCACAGCGATGTCCAAAATTCCTTCGGACTATTACGAGGCAGCAAAACTCGAAGGGATATCGGCCTTCAAGAGAACGACGATGCTGACCATTCCGCTGATTATGAGCGATATCAAGGTTGTGATCACACTGGCGATCACCGGTACACTGAAAGTGTTCGAGTTCGTATGGGTGATCACGAGCGGCCAGAATGGGACCGAGGTGCTCGGAACCTATATGTACAAAAAGGCCATGGTAGACCAGAACTTCGGCTACGGTTCGACCGTGGCGATCTATATGGTGGTCTTCGGCGTCCTGCTGGCGGTCATCGCTAACCGATTGCTGAAGAGAGATGAGATTACATACTAAGCATTATAGGGGTGTACAGTTATGGAGCCAACCATCGTCGTTGAACACAAAACGCAGCGAGTGAAAAAGCGTCGGTTTAAAATAAGCACCGCTGTGATGTATATCGTATTGACCCTATGGTCTTTAACAACGATCTATCCGTTGTTCTGGATCGTCAACAACTCCTTCAAGGTTTCCAGGGACGTTATGAATAATTCCTTTGCCATCTCCTGGGATCCGGTGTTCGTAAATTATCAAAATGCGTTTGACCGTATCAATATCGGGCGCAGCTATATCAACAGCTTGATCATGTCGTTCGGCACCGTATTTCTGGTGCTTCTGCTCGGGGGATTAGCCGCCTACGTGTTATCCCGATTCAACTTTAGAGGAAAGAGAACGATTTATTCCATTTTGTACGCGACGCTGCTTATTCCTGCGTTTGCAACGGTCGTTCCCGTGTACGAGCTTCTGATCAAAACGAGTCTCGTCAATACGTACTGGGGGTTAATCTTCCCTCAGACGGCTGGCAATCTGACCTTTGCCACTCTCGTGATTGCGGGGTATATGTCCACCATTCCGAAAGAGCTGGAGGAAGCCGCCTTTATGGACGGCTGCAATCGGTGGCAGATGTTTGCCAAGATCTTCGTGCCGATCTCTCAGCCCGTATTTGCATCGGCAAGTATATTTGTTTTCATGTGGTCTTATAACGATCTCTTCTCGGCGTTGATCTTCGTAAACAAGGAGAATGTTCGCCCGATCGTGGCGCTCCTTAACGAAATCAGCTCCCAATACGGGACGGACTTCGGCTTGATGGCTACCGCCGTTTCCTTGACTGTCATCCCGGTGCTTATCGTGTATCTGTTCATATCAAAATATATTCAAAAGGGATTGACGGAAGGCGCGGTTAAAGGCTGATCCGAGCTGCGGAACCAACGAATAGGCAAGTCAAGAGCCGACCTTTGGGCCACTCGGTTGACTTGCCTATTCGTTGTGGGCTAAGAGTGCAAAATATTCGTTGACCTTGACACTAGTGTCAAGGTTTATAATGGAAGGGAATCCCTGTTTACCGAGGAGGTTTCTTCATGAAAATTAGCCAGCTGTCTAAACTGACAGGTGTAAGCGCCCGGTCGATACGCCATTACGAGAAGAAACGGCTGATTCGCCCGAAGCGCCTGGATAATGATTACCGGGAGTTTGATGAGGACGCGGTCGAAAGGGTCAAGGCCATCCAAATCTATTTGGGAATGGGATTGACGACGGATGAAATCGCGGAGGTTCTGGACTGTAATGATGATTATTCGGAAGTATATGAATACTGCGAAGAGATGATGGATTTCTACGAAGACAAGCTGGACGAAATTAATGCCAGGATTCTAAGGCTCGCTGCCGTCAAGCAGAGGCTTGAGGAGAAAATCGGCGAGATGAACCGGATGAAAGACGATGTGCCGCAGATGGCGGAGGACCGCATGTCCGAAGCCGGCTACGGCGTTATGAATTGAGGCCCGAACGGCGTTTAAAACGCCGTTCGGGCTTTTTTTCCTCCGTTCCGAGCGTTGATTCGAGAGCATCGTCACCGTTTATGGAACTCAACGAGACGCGAGAAGCCTTCCTCCCCGAACCCTGCCTGAATCGCCTTGTTGGCGACTGTCAGTCCCGCACCAAGTATGCTGCTGTCAAGGCCGTGATGCTCCGCAACGTGCGTGATATGCTCCATTGAGGCAGCCGCAGAGATAATGTTCGAGCGGTCCCCCGGATAGACGCCGCGGTCGGCTTCTTCTGCAAGTTGGGTCATGATGGCAGGCATGATCTCTACGATACCATGGGCATAAGGAGCCAGATCAGAGGCTGCAATGTTCTTGGCCCGTGCAAGGGCAAGCGAATGCATATAACCGTTCATGGCCGTCCAGTAAAGATTAAGTAAGGTAATGTCGTAAGCGGCCGCACGCCCGGGATCCCTGCCGAGGTAAGACGCCTTTCCTCCCAAGCTGGCCAATGTTTGCCTATGCCGCAGGTATACATCCTCCGAGCCGCTGTATAAAATGACAGCCGTGGCCTCGCCAATGGTCGGGGTTGGCGTCATAATGGCCCCGTCCACGTAATCAATGCCGTTGGCAGATGCCCAGCCGGCCATCTCCCTGGCCCGTTCCGGCGTGTCTGCCGTCAAATTGATGACGGTTCGGCCTTTCAGTTCTTCCACAGCCGGTGATAGAATGGAGCGCACGGCATTATAATCGAGCACGCAGATAATGATCAGCTCGCTTGCGGCTGCTGCATCCGTCACGGATTCCGCAAGAACAGCCCCTTGCCGGGTCAGTTCATCCGATTTGCCGGGCGTGCGATTCCATACGGTCACCGGATGACCGTTCTTCAGAAAGGCGCCTGCGAGCGCTTGACCCATAGGCCCAAGTCCGAGCACCGAGACGGCTTCTTTCGTTTGCCGTTCTGAATCATTGTCAATAGGGCTGGAAAATCCCCATTCGTTACCCATTAGATGTTCCTCCTTATATGTGTCATCCGGTCTTATTCTAAACCTTGGCACTAATGTCAAAGTCAACATGGTATTCGCGAAGGCAGCAAAAAACGAGTCGCGTCACGATCTCAACGCAATTAAAAACGAATGGCATATCGACTGCTACCGGTCCGGAGCGATAGGATGTAGATTTTGAACAGAAACAACCTGATAAAAACACCATGTGAAAAATTCATAATAGAAAAAAGCATTTCTCTCTCCCTAGTTCTTTTCCACAACTTCCCACCATTAGATCTTACCTAATGCATATCGAGCATGTTTTAAATGGAGGGGTTAGAGACCCCATATTAAACAGCTTGCTGCGCGCCATCGGTGTAATGGCCCGATTTGACGGTGATGGCGCGCATTTCGCTGCTCCCGAACAATCATAGAAACCGGATCTGTACGTCGTGATAGCGTCCGCTGCTCAATTTAGGCATTTTGATTTGCAGGGAGGACTGTTTGTACGTAGCGATGCTTTGTGAGGGCTGCACGGGCGCAGGAAGCTGAATGATCTGGACATGCTCTTTCGGAAGTCCATTGATTTTAATATGTGTCCGGTTCACCTGCACCCATAAATTCTCAGGGTGAATGCGCATGGGAACATGGCATTTCACAACAAGGAATTTATGGGTATCAAAGGTTTCATAACGCAGCTCGGACGGTTTCGAGAGAATATCATTTCCTGATATAGCCTGATTGATGGTGTTTTTTACATAATCCTCTATCATGGCCGCATCCAGCTGAACTTCTTCACTCAGATTGTTCAAGTCTTTGAACGGAAACGGGTTGCTGCTGAAGAAGGAATCCTGGGTCAGCCATTCGGGACGTCGATTCTTGGAGCTCAAGTATGCTTCACCCCCTTTTGCCATTGATTCATTGTATGGGCGAATGAAGGTCGCAGTGACATCTGGGCATATATCTACATAACCTATTTAAGGACGATTCTGATTAAAGAGGTGGAATTGTGGTTTCGATTATCGGCAATATGAAGATTGTTAACGTGGGCCCCAGTTCTACGGTCTTGGTTGGAAATACCGGCGCTATTGTATTGAACAGCTCCGCGAAAACCTATTCGGGCTCCAACTCGTTCAATACCGGCGACAATATCGGTCTCAATATCGCGAATAACCAGGGCAACAGCTTAAATACGGTGGATCCGGACCTTATCGATTCCGCGAATGCTTAGTAAGGTTGTGATACATTGTGAATGTGACGGTTCATCAGAGCATTACGATTCATCAACTGCGCGTGGAAGCCGTAACGAATTCATCCGTGCTCCAGATTGGGACTGCGGGAGAAATCAGAGCCTTATCCAATATATATAATACCGGTGGTTTTACCGGACCTGCGCCAGAGTTCGAGCCTATCGATAACGCCAGCCCGATCGTTCCCCTGCCTGCTCCCGAGGAAGGATTGTACAGGCAAGAATGACGCGATTCCACCCTGCATACAATTGCAGGGGAGGGGGTTCTATGTACCCGTATCATTTACAGCAGCTGCTGAACGGTCTTCAACTCCAAGCGGAGCAGTTACGTCGGATCGAGCAAATGGTGAAGGATTTGAGGACAGAAATGGATACGCTGCGCCAGTCCAAATCGAGTGCTGCCGACCGGATTGAATATCATTTTGATTTATTAAAAATCGAGAGGCTGGAAGGAACATTGAATATCGGAGTCATGCCTACAGGCGGCAAGCCGGAAGGGGATATTGAGGTTAACGGTCAATCTCTGGTCCCGCCGCAAGGGGGCAATGGCGGAAGCGCAGCATATACCGATATTTACGAAGACGTTACGCAATATCTGGATAATGATATCGCCGGGGAGCTTGACAGGAGTCTGAAAAAGCTTCCGGTCGATTCAGCAGGAACTAGTCTTTCCATTATTCTCGAGGACATTCGCAAACAAGTCGGGGAACGCATCAAGGTATATATGGACCAATACGGCCGGAGCGGCGAAGAGCCGGACGCCGTGCTGATGAAGCAAACCATTGCGCAGCAGGTCAAAAAGGAGATTGCTTACGCAATCAATCAGCATCTTCAACAAGTGCAGGGGAAGTGGAAAAGGAATGAAGCTGACAGTCATCAATAAGGAGCTGCATGTGGGCTCCATCCGGGTAACCGCGGTATCCAGCTCGTCCGTACTGTTAATCGGAGATACGAAAATCATCAACAGCTCATCGATATACGATACGCCATCGGAGTCGTTACTCGTCAGTCCGCTCGTACCGTTAGCATCGGGATCCGCTCCATGAAGCGAAACGTATTTGTGGAGAACATGCATATCATTAACATCTCGGACGGCTCGGCATGTATTTGCGGTAAATCCGAGGATCTTCATGCGTATACACAGGCACTCGCCGTACAACGGCAGGTGCCCGTCTTTTACGAGGATGAAGGCCGCTTTGAAGATTACCCTATTTTTACGAGAGATATCCCGAAATTACCGGACTCATCGGATGTAGATATGGACGTCATCCAAGAGCATAATCTGATCCGTGTGAATCGTGTCGATGTCTTGTCTGTCGCATCCGCGTCCACGGTCCAAATAGGAACCACGGAGCAGCTTGATCTGGAAGCGCGGGTCAAGGCCATTCGCCATTTTATAACAGACCAACCGATGGCGCTGGAACGTTATAAGGGCATCATTATTTTGCCCTATCCTGATTGAAAACGAATAGGAGAGTCTGCTCGGGTAGGGGGAAGCGCCCTGCCTGATGCAGGCTCTTTTTACCGGAAGATGCAGATGGCCCAGGACAGTAATGATTCCATTTATCATTTTTCCCGCCAGTCATGACGCTCCTGTGTTAAAATATGTTGTGGTTAAATAACGTAATCATTCAATGCAGGGGGATCGATTCACCCTTTCCATGGCAGGATCGCAGCTCAACATGATAGAGAGAGGACCGAATATATGTTTACCATCGCTTCTTTAATGCTGTTTCTAGGATCGGCGATATTGCTTATTCTGGTGCCGGGTCCGGATCTGCTGTTTGCCGTAACGCAGGGCATGACCAGCGGCAAGCGGGCCGGCATTTTAAGCGCCGTCGGCTTGAGCTTAGGCAATATCGTACATACGCTTGCAGCTGCGCTCGGCGTATCCATCATCATTAAAGCGTCTGCGACGGTGTTTACGCTGTTTAAAATCGCGGGCGCCTGTTATTTATTCTATCTTGCCTATAAGTCGTTTAAGCACCGGAAGGATCCGATCGGTCTTCGGGAAGGCAGTCCTGAATCCGGCCGGAATTTGATCTTAAAGGGGTTTCTCATGAACGTGCTGAACCCGAAGGTGGCGATTTTCTTTCTCTCTTTCCTTCCGCAGTTCGTCAATGATAAGCAAGGTCATGCCGGTTTACAGCTCTTTATCTTAGGCATGATGTTCCTCATCCTGACCGGTCTGATATTCGGGATCTTGGCGTACTTTGCGGGGGCATTCAGCCAGCGGCTTCTATCGAAATCGCGTTTTGGCGAATGGATGAACATCCTGGGAGGCTGCATTTTCACCATCATCGGCATGAAGCTGGTATTTACCCGATTATAGGAAGGTTCATGTATTTACAAAAAAATCAGGAGGCGCATAAGAAGCGAACCTCCTGATTTTCTTATTGCAACATCCCGATTATTCGCCCTGATGGGCGGCCTCGTCTTTAATTTCCTCACGGAAGCCGGAGATGCTTCTCTTGCGGCGCTCATTGCGATCCTCGATTTGCTCCTTCTCCGAGGCAGGAATCTCATCGCCGAACTCTTCCAAATAGTCCTCAGCTTCGCGGAAGTTTTCAATGGTGTTCTGCACGGCATCCTGCAGATGCTCTACGTTATCTTCGCGATTGTCCGGTTTTGCCACGAAAATCACCCCCTGGGCATGATATGGTTTCTTGCACCTCAAAAGTTTTCCAATCCGAGGGCTCCCTTATGCATCTTGACGAACAATATCCGTAAAAAGCTACAGGATTGTAAATATTGCAAGCCGGATCTGTACTTATCTGATCGAATGAATATGTTATAATGTCGAAGAAACGCAACCTGGCTTAGTGGTATGGAAGAGGAGGAACCGTTTTGAGACCACGACGTTTTCTATTGCGGCTTAGCACGCTGGCATTCATTGTATGCATGTTAGCGTCATGTACCTCGGAGCCGGTAAAAAAACAACAGCAGCCTTCGACAGAAGGACCTCCTGAACCGATCATGCAGGATGCAGCGGAAGAAGAAGGACAGCTAATTACGCTTGTAACGCCGGAGACTAGCCAGAAAGCTCCGGAGGAGAAGAGCAAATACCAGATACATACCCGGCTCACCGACTTTCACCTGTTAAGCGAAACGACAGGCATCGCCTGGGGAATCACCAACGCTTCGCTCCGACTCTATCAGACGCAGGATTATGGTGAAACGTGGATGGACATCTCGCCTTCGTCCAATGTCGAATTCGGCAGCAAGCTGGTGTATGGGAAAGATATCGTATTTACCGATAAGGATCATGGATGGATCATACGGAACATGCAGGGCTCGACGGAGACCGTGCTGCTTCACACCTCTGACGGGGGAAAAAGCTGGAAAATATCGGCGCTTCCTAAATCCGGCACCGTGACGGCGCTATCCTTTGTGTCCTCAGAGCAAGGCTGGATCATGGCTTCAGGCAGTTCCTCCAAAGGCTTGGAGGAGAAGCTGCTGTATCGAACCAACGACGGGATCGTATGGCATGAGGTTATGCAGAATACAGAGTACCCAAGAACCCGTATACCGGGAACGGTGATTCCAAGAACAGGCTCCATGATCGGCATGAGGTTCACCAATCCTCAAGTCGGGTTTGCAACGGTGCAGGAGCTGCAATCGTCCAAGCTGTACATCACACGCGACGGCGGGAGTCAATGGAAATCTTCCGCTCAGGTATTCCAGAGCGATTCGCTTGACCGCTGCGGTTCGGTCTATGCAGGTACGCCCCAAGCGCTCGGTTTCGTTGGCGAAGAGGTCTATATCCCCGTTGTGTGCATGGTCAAAGATGCCCCTAAGTACATGGGTTATTTTACAGCCGATACTGGGAAGTCATGGAATTTGGTTTCGTTCCCAATGACGGGGGATCCGAACAAAGGCAGCATCCAACCGGTGTTCCGCAGACTGCATGACGGATGGGCAATGGTGAACGGCATCGTGTACCATACAACCGATATGGGCCGGAATTGGAAGCCGTATCCAAGGGATGAGCTGTTGACAAGCAATTTGAAAAAGTACCCGAAAGTGGTGAAAATGCAGTTTATTTCATCAAACGTCGGCTGGCTCCTGATTGAAACGGAAGACAAGAAACGCTCCCGTCTGATGATGAGCACGGATGGCGGGGTATCTTGGCAAGGTCTATAATCATGAATAAGCAAGGCTTTACCGGCGGGAGATCCGTGACGGTGAAGCCTTTTTTATATGGAATATCGAAAAGCGACGCGAACAACGCTCTCTGGTGGACAACTTTCCTAAATTTTTCGCTAAAACTTCCCTTTCGAAGGAGTTAAATTGTCCGAGTCTAAGCATATACATATTTCAAGACAAGGTGGAGGGGGGAGCCGCATGGGATAAGGATCGGAGTGGATGTTCGATTTTTTCGGCAGCGTTATGCCCATATTTTTCATCGTCGTCATCGGGATTATTATACTGTCGGCAGGGAAAGGAATATTGCAATGGAGCCAGAACAACCGACAGCCTTTGCTAACCGTCGGTTCTAAAATTGTGAGCAAGCGGACCGAAGTGAAGCATACGCATCATACAGATGAAGCGATGTCGAGCCGTACTCGAACCACCTATTATTTAACGTTCGAAGTCGAAAGCGGCGACAGGATGGAGTTTGTCGTGAATGGCGAGGAATTCGGCATGTGTGCGGAAGGGGATGAGGGACTGCTGCGTTTTCAGGGGACCCGCTATTACAGCTTCGTCCGGCATCCGAAGTCGAATCGTGATACCGTCCGAGGCTATGGGCATCACAAAACCTAATTTGCAAGGATTTTAGTCGGGCTCCTCCTGTGGTATATAATGAAGGAGATAAAGGAGGAGCTCGCATGAAATTTAACAATAAATCGGTGATCATAACCGGTGCCGCAAACGGTATCGGACGCGGATTGGCGGAAGCGTATGCCTCCAGAGGCGCGCAGGTCGTATTAAGCGATATCGATGAAACGCGCGGTGAGGAGACGGCAGCTGCCTTGAGGGAGCAGGGATTTACCGCGCTCTTTGTACCTTGCGATGTCCGCAAGGAGGAGGATATCCGCCATCTGATGAATGAAGCGGTAAAGCAGTTCGGCGGAATTGACATTTTGATCAACAATGCGGGGGTTTCGCGTTTCAAGTCGCCTTTTGATTTGACCGTCCAGGATTGGGAGGATGTGCTGAACACGAATGCAAGAAGCTGCTTTTTGGCTACCCGGGAAGCGGCTGTGCATATGAGGAAATCCGGCCGTGGCGGTGCCGTTGTCAACCTGTCTTCCACCCGCTCCATGATGTCGGAGCCGAACTCGGAGGCTTACGCCGCATCCAAGGGGGCGATCGTTGCATTAACCCATGCCATGGCGGTCAGCCTGGGACCGGATCGAATCCGGGTGAACTGCATCAGTCCGGGGTGGATCGAGACCGGCAGCTACGAGGAGCTTCGCCCGGAAGACCACAGCCAGCATCCGGCCGGCAGGGTCGGGGTTCCGTCCGATATTGCGAAAGCATGTTTTTATCTGACCGATCCGGAGAACGATTTCGTCACGGGCACACATCTGGTCGTCGACGGCGGAATGACACGTAAAATGATATATGAGCCATAATAATGGATCAAGAGAGGGAGCCTACCCACGGAATTTGCTGTTTGGGGACGGGCTCTTTTTGCATTTATTTTTATGGTCAGCGGTGGGATTCTAAAGCCCTAGCCTGAATGCATGGATGATTAGCGCCATTCTCTTCGCCTAAAACCCTCCTATAGTATTTTTATATTCCCGTAAGGATTTTACATAATCCTCGTAAAGAAATGGTGCGGCATCCCGCTTGCCGAAAGACGCCTTCCAGCGGGAATGATACGATTTCGTGATCGATTAACATTTTTCAAGAAAGTCTGTTCATGAAAATTAATTCCAGTATGATGGAATTAATCTAATGTGGTCATCATGAATCATTCAAATCGAACTGGAGGGAAGAAAGTAGATGGGAGTATTTCCAACTAGATTGAAAGCCGAACGATCGAGCCGTACGTCCGTATTTGTTACATTGCTCCTGTCCTATCTTGTAGTGCTGCTCATTCCGGTGATCGTATTCGGAGGGCTGTATACGAGAATCGAAAGCATCATGGTCGAGAACGCCAACAACGCCAATATGGCCCTGATTGAACAGGCTAAGCAAGTGGTGGACGGTCGGCTGGATGAGATGCATCTGATCTCCCGGAATAC
The DNA here is from genome assembly GCF_038597315.1 of Paenibacillus sp. FSL M8-0142. NCBI lineage: Bacteria > Bacillati > Bacillota > Bacilli > Caryophanales > Paenibacillaceae > Paenibacillus > Paenibacillus sp. FSL M8-0142. The sequence goes on along the minus strand of NZ_CP152008.1, from coordinate 3,903,012 downwards.
TTCATCGCATCCGAAGCTGGACACCCTGCTCAAGTCTGGAACGCTCCAAACCGCCGAGGAACGGTATGATTATTTGAGCTTTATGAAGGAGCTGGAGCGTTATCGGAACAGCAGCAGCTTCATAACGGATTTTTATGTGTATCTTCGGAAGAGCGATACGGTGGTGAGCCCGGGCTTCAAAACGAATTCATCCATTTTGTTCTCGGAAATCTACGGCTACCCCAATTTAACGTATAAGCAGTTTCAGGACGATATCCTTCACGGCGTTCATTTTAATCGCTTTCTCCCGGTAACCGAAGTCGGCAAGGGCTTAAACAAGAAACGAATGCTAACCTATTTGCAAACGCTTCCATTCGGGGAAAAGAGCAGCCCGAAGGGCGCTTTGGTGATTCTCATCGAAGAACGGCAAATCATGGGATTGCTTGAGGAGATCGTGAAAGCGAATCACGGCACGATCTACATCAAGGATGCGGAGGGGCAGGTCCTGCTCAGTGCGGGTGAGAGGAGTGAGCTCGCTAACGGGGCATCAGCTTCGGAGAGCGGGATGATGACCGTGTCTACCACTTCAGCTCGTAACGGCTGGGAGTATGTATCGCTCGTTCCCGAAAATGTATTTATGGCGAAGGTGATCATGGTCAAGCGAATGGCGGTCGGTGTTCTGGCCTTATGTCTGGCTGCCGGAATTATCGTGTGCGCATATATGACCTATCGGGCTTATCATCCCCTTCGTGACATCATTCGTTTTATCCGGCAATCCCATCCGACTAAAGGAGGGAATATCCGAAACGAATATGAGTTTATCAAATCCACCATGGCGGATTCCTTCGGCAAGCAGGTGGAGATGGAAGAGCAGCTGTTCAGGCAGACGCCGGCCATCCGCGCGAATTTCCTGCTTCGCCTGTTAAAGGGGCATGTCGATACGGATGATATTTCGCAGCAGTCCCTTTCATTCATGGGCATAACCTTCCCGCACTCAAGCTTCGCCGTGGCGCTGATTGAGCTCCGGGACGCAAGCGGCTTTATTCATCATGATTGTGAGCGGGAATGGGCGTTAATCCGATTCGTGACCGGGAAAGTGGCGGAAGAGATGCCGGGTTATGCCGCCTACGCCGTTGAGCTGGAGAAGAACGAAGTCGCCATTATTCTGAACGTTCCTGAGGAATGCGGTAAAGGAGTTGAGCTGTATGAATGGGCCGAGCAGGTGAAAAGAGTCATCGAGCAGCGCTTCCGGACGGTGACCACGATCGGAATCAGCAGCATCCATGCAGGGATGGGGCAGCTGCCAAGCTGTTATGCAGAGAGCGTAAGAGCGCTGGAGTACTCGATCTTTACAGCCTATAAACCCATTCTGTTTTATGAAGAAATGAAACGGGAAGCGGAGGTGTATTATGACTTTCCGATCGAAACGGAAATCCAGCTGATCAATGCGATGAAGAGCGGGGACGCGGTGAAAACGAAGGACATCATTCAGCAGCTGTATGAAAACAACTTTACAGGGAAGCAGATTACCCCGGAGCATGGGCGGCTGCTGTTTGCGAATCTGCTCAGTACCTTGTTTAAATTGCTGAATGCTTTGAATTTAAAGTATGAGGATATCTTGGGGACGCCTGCAAAGCCCATTGAAAACATGACGGAAGCGGGTTCTCTGGAAGAGCTGTATTCGGAGATGCAGTTTATGTTCCATCAGGTTTGCCTGTATGTAAAACAGCAGAGGGGCGATTCCTCAACGCTGCTGCTGGAAAAAATCAAAAAATACATTATCGAGCACCACGACGACGCGATGATCAGTTTGGCATCCATTGCCGAGCAGTTCAATATTACGCCGCCGTATTTATCGGCTTTCTTCAAGAAGAACAGCGGCTCGAATCTGACCGATTATTTGGCGAAGATCCGAATTGAGCGCTCCAAGGAAATGATGAAGGATGCGGGGAGCACCATCTCGCAGATCGCCCGATCAGTCGGGTATACCAGCGACGTCGGCTTTATCCGGGTATTCAAGAAATACGAAGGGATTACGCCCGGAAAATATAAGGAAACGCTGCATTCCCTATCATCCACATTAAGAAAAGATCATGCCGAATCTTAATTGGTGTTTACCGATATTGAAAATGTATGATGTACGATCCCGGCGCTTTCTCCCTAATATTAGGCAAGGGCGGCAGAGCTGTCCCGAGGCTGACACGAAAATCATGCATTCAAAAAAAGGAGGCGTCGACTATGGGAACCATTCGAAAACGTACGGCAAAAATGGCGATCTTGATCTTAATCGTGGCGATGATCGCCGGCTGCAGCGGTAAAGGCTCCGGGGCGGAGGAGCAGGGAGGCGAACAAGGCAAGGAGGTTGCATCCGGCGGTGAGGTCGGTTATCCCGGCAAGCTGACTTATTGGGTGACATTAAATGCAAACGCTTCCGCGACCATGCAGGACATGAATGGCATCGCTGCCTATCAAGAACTGGAGAAGACGACAGGTACCAAAATCACCTTCCAGCACCCTCCGGCCGGGCAGGAAGCGGATGCCTTCAATATTATGGTGTCCTCGGGCAATTTACCGGACGTCATCGAGTATGGGTGGGCAAACGTATCCGGCGGTCCGGATAAGGCGATCTCAGACGGCACGATCATCCGACTCAATGAATTGATCGAGGAGCATGCGCCGAATTTAACCAAGGTATTGAATGACAACCCGGAGTACCGGAAGCTCATCACGACCGATGACGGCAATATATACGTGTTCCCGTTCCTGCGGGGAGACGAATACTTGCTGACGTTCAACGGGCTCATTATTCGGCAGGATTGGCTGGACCAGCTCAAGCTTGAGGTCCCTGAGACGATCGATGAATGGTATGAGGTTCTGAAGGCGATCAAGACGGGCGATCCGAACGGAAACGGGAAGGCGGATGAAATCCCGCTGCTGCTTGACCTGGACATGACGGGGATCAACCATGCTTTCGTGGGTGCGTGGGGAATTACGACCGGATTCTATCAGGTCGATGGTCAGGTGAAGTACGGTCCGATCCAGCCGGAGTTCAAATCTTATCTGGAAACGATGAGCAAGTGGTATGCCGAAGGGCTGATCGATCAAGATTTTGCCGCCACGGACGCCACACTGAAGGACGCAAAGGTCACGAACAGCCAAGTGGGCGCTTTCTCGGGCTACATGGGCAGCAGTTTGGGCCGTTATACCGAGCTAATGAAGGCATCCAATCCGGATGTCAAGCTGGCCGCAGCGCCAAACGTCGTGCTGAAGAAAGGAGATATGCCGATTCTGGGTCAGAAGGACTCGGCGTATAATGGCTTTGGAGCAGCGATTACGAAGGCCAACAAAAATCCGGCCGAAACGGTGAAATGGCTCGATTACAAATACGGCGAAGAAGGGCATATGCTGTTTAACTTCGGCGTCGAAGGCGTCAGCTACGAGATGAAGGACGGGTACCCGACGTATACGGATGAAGTGATGAAGAATCCGGACGGGCTGTCCATTACCCAAGCACTGGCCAAATACAATTTGGCGAGCTACTCCGGTCCATTCGTGCAGGACCGCCGGTATATCGAGCAATATTCCGCGCTGCCTGAGCAGAAAGCGGCGATCGAGACCTGGATGAAGGCGGACAACAGCCGCCTGATGCCGGTCATTTCCCCTACGGCTGAAGAGAGCACGCGGTATGCATCCATCATGAACGATGTAAACACCTATTACGAGGAAATGGTGAACAAATTCATTATGGGCGTGGAGCCGATCAGCGGATTTGACAAGTTCGTCGAGACGATTCAGGGTATGGGGATCGAGGAAGCGGTGAAGATCCAGCAGGCGGCGCTGGACCGTTTCAACAGCCGTTAAGCCCGTTAGGGCATGCTTCGCCATGCGGGAGGGCAGCCGGATTGCCGCTTGTCTCCCGCATGGTTCTATTTTCCAAGTCAGGGGAGGGCTGAAATTGCAGCTTAAGCAGGAGATGAACCCAATCGTCAGACCGGTGAAAAAAGAAAGCTTCAGGACCAGGGCAGCAAGGGATTTCCGGCGGAATTCCGTGATTTATCTCATGCTGCTCCCGGTGGTGGCATTCTATGCCGTATTTCATTACGGGCCCTTGTACGGCCTGCAAATCGCGTTTAAAAACTTTTCGGCCGGACTTGGCATATGGAACAGCCCCTGGGTGGGCTTCGATCATTTCATTGAATTTTTCAACGGCTTCTTCTTTGAACGCGTCGTCACCAATACGATCGTCCTGGGGCTCTATGACCTGATCTTTGTATTCCCGGCCTCGATCGTGCTGGCACTGCTGCTCAATGAAGTGAGGAATCGGATGTTCAAGCGGACGGTTCAGTCCATCACGTATATTCCGCATTTTATCTCGGTTGTGGTCGTCGTCGGCATGCTGGTGGATTTTTTGTCCGTTGACGGGCTGATCAATCAGTTGATCGCTTATTTCGGCGGCAAGCCGATATCGTTCATGCGGCTGCCGGAATGGTTCCGCACCATATATACCTCGTCTGCAATATGGCAGGGAATCGGCTGGGGCTCGATCATTTATCTGGCAGCCATATCGAACATCGATCCGTCGCTGTATGAAGCGGCGAAGGTCGACGGGGCGGGACGCTGGAAGCAGATGCTTATGATTACGCTGCCCGGCATCATGCCGACGGTGATCATTTTGCTGATCCTGCGGATCGGTTCCTTCATGGCGCTGCAGGATGAGAAAATACTGATTATGTACAATCCGGTCACGTACGAAACGGCGGATGTGATCGGGACTTATGTCTACCGCAAGGGCATCTTGGAGGCGAGCTACAGCTTCAGCGCCGCGGTCGGCATGTTTAATTCCTTAATCAATTTTGTACTGCTTATAGGGGCTAATTACCTCAGCAAACGATTTACCGAAACGAAGCTGTGGTAGGGAGGGGAAGCATGCGAACTTCGAGATCTGTGAGTGAAATCCTATTCGATACGGCCAACGTCGTCTTGTTGTGCCTGTTATCCATCGTGACCTTGTATCCGTTTCTGTACGTCTTGTTTGCATCCGTCAGCACGCCCTCCGAATTCGTTCAGCATCGCGGGATTCTGCTGTGGCCCAAGGGCTTCTCGCTGGACTCCTACCGGATGGTGTTTGAGAATCCGAATATTATCCGAAGCTATCTCAACACGTTGCTGTACGTGGTTGTCGGAACGACGCTGAACATTTTCATGACCGCGCTGGGCGCATACGGCTTATCCCGGAAAAATGTCATGTGGAAAAGCACCATCATGATGCTGATCGTGCTGACGATGTTTTTTGACGGCGGACTGATCCCGAAATATTTGCTCGTAAAAAATATCGGCCTGCTGGATACGTACTGGGCGCTCATTATTCCCAGCGCCATGACGACATGGAATCTGATCATTATGCGTACGGCCTTTCAGGGGGTTCCGGTGGCACTCGAGGAGTCGGCACGGATCGATGGGGCCAATGATTGGACGATTCTGTTCCGCGTCATTATTCCGCTATCGCTGCCTGTCATCGCCGTCATGATTTTGTTCTATGGCGTATGGCATTGGAATAAATGGTTTGATGCGCTTATTTATTTGAGAGACCGAAATTTGTTCCCGCTGCAGCTGATCCTGCGCGAGATCCTCATCCAGAACGACACGAACAGCATGATGACATCCGTCGGAGGCGGCGATCGGATGCCGGTGGGCGAAACGATCAAATATGCGACCATCATGGTGGCGACGCTGCCGATTTTGTTCTTGTATCCATTTTTACAGAAATACTTCGTGAAGGGCGTCATGATCGGCGCGATCAAAGAATAGGAGGTCTTTAGGTTATGTGGGAGCAAGCGATTCGCGATGCGGTTGAGAAGACGAGAATAAATCTGGAACGACACCCGATGAAATTTCCGCATATCACGCAGGAGCAGCGTTATGAGTGGGGGGAGAGCACGGATTGGATCGAAGGCTTCTACACAGGGATGGTCTGGCTGTGCTATGAGCACACGCAGGACCCGTTCTTTAAGGAAACAGCGCTTCTGCAGATGGATGATTTTAAAATAAGGCTGCAGGAACGCAAGCATCTGGATCATCATGATATCGGCTTTCTATATCTGCCTTCCGCATTGGCCGCATGGATCGTGGACGGCCGGGATGAGGGGAGGGAGCTCGCGCTGAAGGCAGCGGATCACCTGATGCTCCGTTTCCGGGAAGGCGGGCAGTATATCCAGGCTTGGGGGCCTAAGGGAGACGAGAAGAACGGCGGCCGCATCATTATCGACTGCATGATGAACATTCCGCTGCTGTACTGGGCGCACCAGCAGACCGGGGAGGAGCGGTACTTTAACGCCGCCATAGCTCACGCAGAAAAGAGCCGGCGCTACTTGATGCGCGGGGACGATTCCTCCTACCATACCTTTTATTTCGATCAGTCCGACGGCACGCCGGTTCGGGGAGGAACGCATCAAGGCTATCATGACGGTTCTACCTGGACACGCGGACAGGCTTGGGCGATCTATGGATTCGCGCTGTCGTACCGGTACACCCGCAATCCGTTGTATCTGGAAACGGCGAAGCGTGCGGCTCGTTATTTTATTCAGCATTTGCCGGAGGATCACGTCGCGTATTGGGATTTCGATGTGCCGATCGAGCCGGGGACTCCGCGTGACAGCTCGGCTTCGGCGATTGCCGCATGCGGGATGCTGGAAATCTTGGAGTTTCTCGACGAAGGAGACGCAGACCGGGCGCTGCTGAACGATGCGGTGCAGAAATCGATGAGCTCGCTTGTCCGGTCGTATTCTACAATGCATGAGCCTGAAGAGGAGGGGCTGATCAAACATGGCTCTTATTATGTAAGAGGAGGCATGGGACCCGACGATTACATGGTCTGGGGCGACTATTATTATCTGGAGGCGCTGATGAGGCTAACGTCCGGTATACCGGGTTATTGGTATGAGCGAGAGTAGCTATATAAGATGAACTTAAGAATACGATGCAGCCAATAGAGAAGAGGATTGTCGAAAAAGTCGAAAGCTTTCTAATGGAAACAGCTACATCGGAAGCAGATGCAGTAATTGATGGGAGGATATCCGATGTCAATGGCCATTAAGGGCTACCTCTCTTATGATCAGGTCATCCGAACGATTCGGGTGGCCTTCTTGTTGTTCACGAAGATACGGCGTTGGCCGGGAAAATGCGGGCTGCCCCTGCCTATCCGATCAGGTAAAGAACGTTCACAAATTACTCGATAGCTTTAGGATAATCTCTTTGTTATGATGGGGATGATTAAAATTTAAGATACGTGGTGTGGAGGAGATTAGCATGTTGAAATCATTAAAGACCTCATTCTTATTAACGTTGGGTCTCCTGCTTGTGCTGGTATTTCCTACAGCAACCTGGGCCCATTCCAAACTAGAGACCAGCAGCCCGGCTGCGGATGCCAAGCTCACCGAAAGCGTGAAGGAGTTCAGCCTTACTTTCAATGAGAATATAGACGAGAATCTAAGCACGCTCAAAGTGAAGAACGAGAAGGGGGAAGAGGTCCAGCTATCCGGAACGCAGGTAAGCGGAAAGACGTTGTCCGCAGCGGTTGACGAGCCGCTTCCTTCCGGAACCTATACCGTGGAATGGAAAATTGTAGGCGGCGACGGACATCCGGTCGACGGAACCTATTCCTTTCAAGTGGATGCTCCCGAGAAAGAGCCTGTCCTGGAAGAAGAGCCTGCTCCTGATGCGGCAGCAGGTACCGATAATGCATCAACGAATGGCGGCACGGCTTCGAATGGAGAAGCTGACGCGGGTCAAACGGACAGCGCAGCAGATACGGATCAGCAAGCAGATAACGGGGCGGATACCGAGCAGCAAGCAGATAACGGCGAGCCGAAGCAATCCGAAGGCGGAAATTCGACGGTTTGGATTGTAGTCGTTGTTATCGCAGTATTTATTGCGGCCTACTTCGCTATTAAAGCTTCGCGCAAGAGAAAATAATGTCTTACTATTGGATAACCGAACCGCTGCTGTATTTCGCCTATGCTCTTCTTGCAGGACTGACCGTCATGGCACTGATTCCAAGAAGCAGCACGCCTGGCGTGTCCGTTCCGGCCTGGCTGGGACCGGCTGCCTCCATTACGGTGGCGGCATGCAGCTTTATCCCGCTTCTCAAGATCATTATGTTCTTTAAGGATGACATCGGATTCTGGCAGTCCTTCAACAGCATCATGTTCAAATTCAGCGAAGGCGAGCGCTATGCATGGATTTTGGTGCTTTCCATCGTGATGGCCGTGTTGACGGTAACCGTGCGGCGGAACCCGGGGTCGATGCTTCGCTGGCTGATGCCGGTTGCTTTGCTGGGCATAGCGGCGGCGATGTCCTCTTTTAATCATGCGGCATCGTTGTTCGAAAGCGCCGGGCAGCTGGCCTTCTTCGGGCATTTTACGGCCATGGCGATATGGTCGGGCACCCTGCTGCTTGCGGGATGTTTCGGCAAGGCGCTGGACCGTTGGGACGCCTTTTTGAGATGGTTCCACCCGATGGCCATCATTTGCGTTATCACCGTCATTGGTTCAGGTCTGTTTCTGATGACAGGCGTCACGCCGGACCCTGTAAATAGCTGGGCTTTATCTTACGGGCAAGCGCTGCTGGTCAAGCATATCCTGATTCTGCCGCTGCTCGTGTTCGGGTTCGTTAACGGGTATTTGGTGAAGCGGAAGCTGTCCCGAGACCGGTCCTTCCAGCCGGAGCGCTGGGCGAAGTGCGAAGGAATCCTGATCGGACTGGTGTATATCGTGACCGGATACATGAACCAGCAGCCGGCACCTCACGAGGTTGCCGATACGCTCGTCGTATACGGACCGGCACCAACCTTTGAATGGTTTCACCCGGGGTATGCATCCGGTTCGCTTACTTTTGGCTGGAGCTGGTACGGGATCGTTAGTCTAGGGATCGGCTTGGTGCTTCTATGGAACGTGATCCGGGCCTTTCGCAAAAACCGGAGCGCTCTTGAAGGGTTGCTCAGCGGGATGGCTGCCGTTATCCTTCTGTATTCCGGTCTGATGTTTTCGGTAACCGCCGTATAACCAAGGTCATGACAATGAAGGTCCTTGCTGCCTGGTGCAGCAAGGACCTTTTTTATGCCTCTGTTAATTACGGATGAATCACTCGTGGGCTGGACTGGATAATGATGGTATACTAATAGGGATTCTTGCATTCAGAAGACTTCGGGAAACGTTGGGAGTGGATTTCATGAATCGAGTACCAAAGGTGCGTTTGGCCACAAGCTCGGATGCGCCGGCTCTGGTTAACTTAAACGATGAATTTAATGGGGGAAAGATGCCTGTCGCTACCGTGGAGCGGCGCTTGCAGCATGGAGACGAGATCGTCGTGATTGCCCTTCTGAACGATGAACCGGTCGGCTTTGCTTGCGCGCAGACCTACACGTCGTTCTGCTATGAGGAGCTGCTGGGGGAGATTACGGAAATGTACGTGCAGGAACAGGCCCGGGGCATCGGGCTTGCGGGGATGATGATCGAATGCATTGAAGAGCAGCTGCGTACGCAGGGCGTCGCTACCATTAAAGTGCTGACTGGCTGCGATAATGATGCGGCGATCCGTGCTTACGGGAAATCAGGCTTCGTCAAGGAAGATGAAATCATGCTTGAAAAGCAGCTATATGTGAGCCCGGATCAGGCATAGGAAAGAGGGCTCTTTAAGCTGAGCCCACTTGAGAGGGACGCGCGCACCGATTTTTCCTCAATCGGTATGCAGACAATGAAATTCAGGCAGCATATTCCGTTGCTACTCTTTGAACGATAACCCCCTGGCTTCCAAAGCCGTTCGCAGCTTCGGCAGTGAAGCGGGTCCCATCCCGTGAAGCTTCAAAATGTCCTTCTCGCTGTAGTTCGACAGCTCCTGCAAGGTCGTGATTCCGTGATTCTCCAAGGCCCGTCTTGCAGGTGCCGAGAGCATGGAGAGAAATCCGTTTTCAGGCTTTAGATCCTGCTCGCAAATGGGACAGGTCGGACAATCGCTGCTTTTATAATAAGTATGGCCTTGGCTGCATGTCCTTTTATTTTTGCTTGAGGTTGTCATTGCCTTTAGCTCCTTCATCTTAAAATGGGTGCTGACCGTGTTATCAACTTCACTTTCGAATACTACTTCGCTATCAGCACGAAACTTCCTTTTCCAAATTCGAATGAAATGATCCCTATTTATTATAAGTTACTATTTTCCGATAGACGAGGTGTGGCCTTTATGTTAGAGCATCCGGAGCAGCATGTAAGAGAGCTTACGATCCTTAAGACCATCGCAGAGACGCTCAACCAAAGCAGCGACATGGTGCAAATGCTGCAGACTACGCTTGAGAAGCTGCTGGCTTTGACTCAGCTTGAAACGGGCTGGCTGTTTCTGGCCGGCGATAAACCGGAGTACAGCATGATGGCAGACCGTCATTTGCCCCCTGCCTTAACTTGGGAGGGGAAGAAGCCTATGCGCTGCGGCGACTGTCTATGTCTTCGAATGTACTGGTCCGGCAGCCTGACAGAGCCGGTTACGATCATTGAGTGTGAGCGGCTGCATAATGCAATTAAAGAGAACTGGGGCGAAACTCATCAATTAACGCACCATGCGACGATCCCTCTGACAGTGCAAGGGAACCGTATCGGGATTCTCAATGTGGGTTCTCCAGGCAAAGAGCATTTTTCGGAAAGCGAGCTTGCGCTCCTGCAATCGGTCGCTTACCAGATCGGAACCGCTGTCGAGCGGGCCAGATTGTATGAACTGAGGGAGAAGCAGGCGGTGAGCAGCATGGCCCGCTTCATTGTTGATTATTATGCGAAAGCAACGAGGGTGACCAGATATCTGTGGAAGATCAACGATTTAAATCGGATGTATACGGCGATCGTCGAGCAACTGTGCGCCTCCTTTGACTGGCCGAGCGTCGCCTTGATTACGGCCCAGAAAGATGATGAGCTTTACCTGCATACCCTTTGTCATCATGGTGTGACGCACTGCCCCATGAAGCCGGTCCGTAAAAGCATGCGAAAGTCCGGCAAGGGTGAAGGAATCGTCCATCGAGCTTTTGCTGAGCAGCAAGTCGTAGCCCATGAAGGTCCTGTACGGGTTCTGCCTGGTATTGGGCCCCATCCCCATTCGGCGGCCCTGCCGTTAACCCATCAGGAGCGAACTTTTCAGACCAAGGAATCTATAGGCGTGCTTTTCATCGGGCGGGATAGCGTGCCATTCAGCGAGCTGGAAATGGAAATTCTCGAGATGCTTGCCGAGCATATTTCACTTGCAATAGAGAAAATTTGCATTTATTACGAATGGCAGGAATTGCTTCTGGCTGAGGAGCGTAATCGTCTTGCCCGTGATCTCCATGATTCGGTCAACCAGAAGCTATTCTCCTTATCGCTGCTAGCGCAAGGGGTTCGCGAGCGGACGCTGATCGAGGATCCGAATACCGCAGAAGCGATCCATGATATCGGGCAGTTAGCCCAAGAGACGCTCGCAGAAATGCGCTCGCTTATTTGGCAGCTGCGTCCATTCGGGGAAGCGAGCGGGATCTTGTCCTCCCTAAAGGATTATGCTGAAAAGCTGGGCATCCAGATCACTTTCCTCATGAAAGAGCTCCCCGAGCTGGCGAAGGAAGTGGAAGAGGCGCTGTACCGGATCGGACAGGAGGCGCTTAACAATATCAGCAGGCATGCGGGCACGAATCGTGCCTGGATCCGGATTGCGCGGGAAGGCTCCAATGTATTCATGAAAATCTCGGATCAAGGACGGGGATTCGTCCCGGGGACCATCGAGAAAAAGCAGCGTTCACTTGGGCTCACCAGCATGAAGGAGAGGGCTGAGGAAATCAATGGCACCTTAAGCATTAGCAGTGAGGAAGGCATGGGGACCGTTCTTACGGTGACGGTTCCTCTACAGGCCAGGAAAGAGGGTACGGATGAATAAGATAAAGGTATTGATCGTGGATGATCATCTGGTAGTATTAAGAGGTTTGCGATATTTCCTGCAGACGCAGCCCATGATCGAAATCGTGGACCAGGCACTGAACGGGCTCGAGGCGCTTGAAAAAGCCGAGCTGCTGCAGCCTGACGTTATTCTGATGGATCTGGTAATGCCGGAAATGGACGGGATTGAAGCGACGAAGCAAATTATGGCCCGTTTTCCCAAAATGAAGGTCATTATACTTACCAGCTTTGCCGACCGTGATTCAGTTCTGCCGGCGATTAAAGCAGGAGCGATCGGGTACCAGCTCAAGGATATCGAGCCTAGGGTGCTGGTTGAGACAATCATCGCGGCAATGAACGGAAACCGCACGCTCCATCCGCAAGTGACGAATCAGCTGATCGCCCATGTGGCAACAGGCGACGAAGCGGCCAAAGGCATCCACATCCTGACTGCCCGCGAGCGGGATGTGCTGGAGCAAATTACGATGGGGCGAAGCAACAAGGAAATTGCGGCTGCATTGCATATTACCGAGAAGACGGTCAAGACGCATATTTCGCATATCCTCGGTAAAATGGAAGTCCAGGATCGGACCCAAGCCGCGCTGTACGCAATCAAGAATGGATGGTTCAAGACATAAATCCTTATACGACCAAGGTCGTAGATCAAGGTCTTATCTTCGGATAAGGCCTTTTTGGTATGCCAAGGTTAGACTCGTGCTGGACGTTCCGCTCCGGATTTTTCGATTTAATAGAGATAAGCACTTCACAGGATTTCTTTAAACAAATCTAGATACCGGAGGGAAACAGGGATGAGTACCGTATTATTCGTCAAAGCAAATGATCGTCCGGCGGAGGAGTCTGTCAGCGTCAAAATGTATGAGGCGTTTTTGAAGCATTACAAGCAGACGCATGCGGAGGACACGATAGTCGAGGTTCATTTGCACGAGCAAGAGCTGCCGCTGCTGGGCTGGGATATGATCCAGGCTAATTACAAATCGGCCACCGGGAAGGAGCTAAGCGGGAAAGAAAAGCATATCCGTTCCATTGTGGAGAAGCATCTGGAGCAGTTCATTTCCGCTGACAAAATCCTCATAGCGTTCCCGCTGTGGAATTTGAGCGTGCCTTCCGTTCTTCATGCGTACCTGGACCTCATGCATCTTCCGGGTAAAACATTCAGATACACGGAGGCAGGACCTGTTGGACTGTTGTCGGATAAAAAAGCTGTGCTGCTGAATGCACGGGGTGGTGTATATGGGGAGGATGCCCCGTCCGAAATGGCCGTTCGTTTCGTTAAAAATCATTTGAATTTCTTCGGAATTACGAACATTTCGACCGTCATCATCGAAGGACATCATCAGTTCCCCGACCGGGGGGCAACCCTTATTGAAGAGGGAATGCGGAAGGTCGTCATGGAGGCGAAACGGTTTTAACATGAGCAGGCTGCTGGTGGAATTTTGGTGGAGTGAGTCACACATAAGTGCTCAAACCGAATATAAGAGGAGGATTACAATGACTATTTTAGTTACGGGCGCGACGGGAAGAGTGGGCCGTCAACTTATCCAAGAGCTGCTGAACGAAGGGCACCGCTTAAGAGCGCTGACCCGGAATCCGGCTTTGGCTAAATTTCCTTCGGAGGTTGAAGTATTCGCAGGTGATCTTAGCGATCCGGCAACGTTGGCGCCAGCGCTTCGTGGCGTAACCGCCCTGCATTTAATAACGACCGGGGCAGGTTATATTCCGCTTACGACAGGGGATGAGATCATACGGATGGCTGAGAAAGCCGGCGTAAAGCGCGTGACCATCCTGTGGGATGGAAGGAAGGGAACGATTGAGCAGGCCGTTGAAGCAAGCGACTTGGAGTGGACGCAGCTGCAGCCGGTGGACTTTATGTCCAATGTGTCTAGTTGGAAGGAGTCCATTCAAACGGAAGGCGTCGTTCGGGATCTATTCGGGGATTCTTTACAGGCTTCCGTCCATGAAGGAGATGTGGGTCGTGTTGCAGCTGCGGCCTTGACGAGAGACGGTCATGCAGGTAAAACGTATTCGCTCACCGGACCCGAGGTTCTGACCGTTCCCCAGAAAGTGGACATTCTGAGCAAAGTCATTGGTAAGGACATCCGGTTCGTTCAGCTAACGGAAGCAGAGGAACGTGCACGCATGGCAAAGATGGGCGTTGAGGAAGAGATTATTGACTACGTCATCAATTGGCATAAGCATCCGCCGGTCGAGGCCTATACCGTCAACTTCACAGTGGAGCAGGTTACCGGCACACCTGCCAGAACGTTCACCGATTGGGCTCGGGAGCATGCGGGTTACTTTGCAGGAGAGTCTTCGGGATAACCTTCAACGGATGGGCAATTACGCGGGGGAACCTCAAATCTTGAAACAGGAAGGGGAGATCCACGAATCCCGCGGGGAGTAGAAAAAGGCATTCCCAATCAGAGCGGAAATGACGCCTATTGCACGGCGACATTTTTCCGCTCTGATTGCGTGACATAAGCTCGTATATTGTGATGCGGTGAAACATAAACATGGTCGCCATGTTGAAAAAATCAGGGAGAGTGCGAGCCCTTTAAGACCGCTTTCACGTAGATACTCCATTTAAAAAGGGTCCATCAGTCCCCGGGTCTCCATGGAGCGACGAATATCTTTACGGTATTGTCCCGGGGTAAGCCCCATCCGCCGCTTAAATACCCTGTTGAAGGAATGGATGTCTTGATATCCGACCTGCTCGGCAACGGCACTGATCTTGGACGATGTGCTGCGCAGCAGCCTGCGGCTCATACGGATGCGAACCGTCTGCAGGTAATGATGCCATGTCATCCCGGTATACTGCAGAAACAAGCGCTGCAAATGACGCTCGCTGAAGCCGCTCGCATGCGCAAGATGCGTTAACGTCAGCTCCTTCATATAATGGTTCTCCACGTATTGCAGGACATCCTGAAAGGAATGATCGTTTGCCGGCATGGATCCGGCAGGTTCGAGCTCGGCTTTGGCTCGTTTCAATTCGATAATAAGCTGCAGCAGAAGCGCATGCAGGTAATCATTGGAGCCGGACATGGACCTGGCATTCTGCTCATACAGCGCATCGAATAATTGCTCGAAGCGATCATTTCGGTCCGCAACGGAGAGATGACCGATAACCCCCTCCTCCATCTGCTTCAAGAAGGAGACAATGCCCGGATCCGACACAAAGGCGATCAGCTTCGGCAGGAGAAGGACCGAGAAGATGCAATTGTTGACAATGAGCGTTTTTCCGTTAGCGGAGGTGGGCCTGAACACGTGAGGCACGCCGAGCGGGATGAAAAACAGCTGCCCTTTGCGGACCTTTTGCACCTGATCCTCAATGTGATGAAAGCCTTCTCCCTCCGCAATGTAGGCAATCTCCAAAAAGTCATGATTATGGTAAGAAACCGAGAAGCTTTCCGAGCTCCGATTCACAAATACCATGGCACCCTGCCGGAAAAAATAGTCTCCGCGGTACGTTTCCATCGGTCGCTTCATGGCTTGTCGCCCCTTATTCATTATCGTAAATTATGTCCATTATACCTCATCTAAATGTCCTTTTTACAATCAATACTGAACATAGCAATCCCTATAATGGAAGTTGAGCCTCTCCTTGCAGAGGAGTCTAACGAGGAAACTTTTATCTGAAAAAACATTCAAAAACGCGTACATCACTCATGAACGGAGGTATGAACATGTTGGAAGTGACGGATCTTCGGTGCGAATATTGGCATAATCCGATTGGCATCGGGGAGAGACATCCAAGATTAAGCTGGCGGCTGCAATCGGATAAGCGGGCTGTCTCGCAAAAGGCTTATGAGCTTGAAGTGGCCGAGGACGAGCAGTTTACGATCCCATGCTGGAAGTCAGGGAAGGTGGATTCGGCGCAGTCGGTTCATGTAGAACTCAGCAATTTCGAGGCAGTATCTTGTAAGCGCTATTACTATAGAGTGCGGGTTTGGGATCAAGAAGGGGAATGCTCCGAATGGTCGGAAACCTCCTATTGGGAAATGGGCAAGCTGGAAGGGGATGCATGGGATGGTCAATGGATTGCAGCCCCTTTGTCTCTAATCCCGGAGGATTCGACTCAACTGCCGCTGCTGCGGCGAGACTTTCGTCTTGAGGCCGCCGTGAAGGAGGCTAGAGTGTACGCAACCTCGCTTGGGCTGTATGAGCTGGAAATGAACGGACAGCGGGTAGGAGACAGATACTTTACGCCGGGTTGGACGAGTTACACACATACGATCCAGACGCAAACCTTTGATGTAACCCGAATGCTGAAGCAAGGTAATAATGCCATGGGCGCATGGCTGGGTAACGGCTGGTATAAAGGCAATTTAGGATGGCAGGGCGGTCGCAATATCTACGGGAGCCGGCTCGCGCTTCTGCTTGAGCTTCACGTCGTTTACGAGGATGGCCGGAAGGAGATCATCGGAACCGATTCCAGTTGGATGGCTGCGCCGGGACCGATCCTGATGTCGGAGCTCTATCATGGGGAAACCTACGATGCCCGGTTGGAGATACCCGCATGGAGCACTGGGGATGATGAAAACGGTGGGTGGCAGGCCGCTGAGGTGATTGATCATGGGTACGATATGCTGAAGCCTCAGATCAATGAACCTGTACGTGCGATCGAAACGATCCGCCCGGTACAAGTGGTCACGACCCCCGAAGGAGACACTGTCCTTGATTTCGGACAGAATTTGGTTGGCTGGGTCCGGTTTCGTGTTGCGGGTCCGGCAGGAACGTTGGTGACGCTGCAGCATGCCGAGGTGCTAGATGCAGACGGAAATTTTTATACCGAAAATCTTCGGACGGCGAAACAGACTATTTCTTATACGCTTAAAGGTGAGGGAACTGAAACGTATGCCCCGCGGTTTACGTTCCAAGGATTCCGGTACGTTCGGCTCGCGGGGTTCCCGGAACCCATTGATATGGAGGCGTTCGAAGCCGTCGTTCTTCATACCGATATGGAAGAGACGGGGACGTTTCGCTGCTCCGAGCCGCTTGTCAATCAGCTGCAGAGCAATATCCGCTGGGGCTTGAAGGGGAATTTCCTGGATATCCCGACGGATTGTCCGCAGCGCGATGAACGTCTCGGCTGGACGGGAGATGCGCAGATGTTCATCCGGACCGCCGCGTTCCTGTCGAATACGGCACCGTTCTTTACCAAGTGGTTGTCCGACTTGGCTCATGATCAGCGGGAGGATGGGGCGGTTCCGTTCGTGGTGCCCAATATTCTCGGTGATTCGTTCGGATCTGCGGCATGGGGAGATGCCGCCGTGATCTGCCCATGGACGGTTTATGTCAGCTACGGCGATGGACGGATCCTGGAGCGACAGTATGAGAGCATGAAGCAATGGGTGTCATATATTCAAGCGCAGGGCGAGCAGGAGTTTTTATGGAATACGGGGTTTCATTTTGGAGATTGGCTGGGGCTTGATGCCAAATCGGGCGACTATGTCGGCGCAACGGAGCGGGACATTATCGCTTCGGCTTATTACGCCTATTCGGTGGATTTGCTTCAGAAAACGGCAGTTGTGCTGGGTAAAGAGGATGACGCCCGGAAGTATGCCGATCTTCGCAGCAATGTAGTGAAGGCGTTCCGGGAGGAATTCGTGACGCCTGCCGGACGGCTTGCCGCTTCCACTCAAACGGCGCATGTGCTCGCGATCTTCTTCAATCTGCTGGATGAGCCGGCGGAGAAGCGGGCGGCGGCCAAGCTGCACCGCCTGCTTGAAGAGAGCAAGTTCCACTTGACGACAGGGTTTGTCGGCACGCCTTACATCAGCCATGCATTAAGCAAACATGGCATGCACGAAGCAGCCTACAAGCTGCTTCTGCAGCAAGATTTTCCATCTTGGCTGTACCCAGTCACGAAAGGCGCGACAACCATCTGGGAGCATTGGGACGGCATTAAGGAAGACGGAAGCTTCTGGAGCAGCGACATGAATTCATTCAACCATTATGCATACGGCGCCATCGGCGATTGGTTATACCGGACTGTGGCCGGCATCCAAACGGTGGAGGCTTCTCCAGGGTATAAGCACATGGTAATAGCTCCTATCCCGGGACCGGGCCTGACATGGGCGGAGGGCTCGATCAATACCATGTACGGGCCAGTGCGGTCGTTCTGGAGGCTGGAGGAGGCCGACGGCCTTATGCAGGTGGAGGTAACCATTCCGCCGAATGCGACGGCTGAGGTTCGATTGCCGGGTACAACCGATCCTGCAAGCATTACAGAGGGCGGGGGCGTGCCGCTAAGCCAAGCGGCAGGCATCCTTTCGATTAGCGCTGGTGAAGAGGATGTCGTAGTCCAAGCCGGCTCTGGGGAGTACAGCTTTCAGTACAAGTATCGTTTGCAGGTGTCGTAAGGTCACGGGGAATCGGATAACACATCCGGCTGTTTCAGACTTAGGATTCTCGTGAGTTGAGATGTGTTTGCTTAGGAATCGTGATGTTTGCGATTGTTGTTAAAGCTTGTGGATACCATTTGAAATTGTTTGCAGTGATCGAATGCTCAGTAGTGGTAAAATCTCAGGGATCGCAAAGCCTCAGTATGATAAAGTCTCAGTAATTGTAGAGTTTCAATGATTGTATAGTCTGATTGACCGTATTGTCTTTAGTACCTTAATAATTGGTTAGAGAGCCTCCTCTTGAACGGGTGTTCCGTTCGAGAGGAGGTTTTTGTTTGTATCATTTTAGAGGTGTGAAGTTCCAGACCCTTGTTTCGAGCTCCGCAGGCGCAGCAAGTCCTCAAAAGGGACTTGTGCGGGAGAAAGGGAGCTCCGCAGGCGCAGCAAGTCCTCAAAAGGGACTTGTGTGGGAGAAAGGGAGCTCCGCAGGCGCAGCAAGTCCTCAAAAGGGACGTGTGCGGGTGAAAGGGAGCTCCGCAGGCGCGGCAAGTCCTCAATAGGGACTTGTGCGGGAGAAAGGGAGCTCCGCAGGCGCGGCAAGTCCTCAAAAGGGACTTGTGCGGGTGAAAAGGAGCTCCGCAGGCGCAGCAAGTCCCTAAAAGGGACGTGTGCGGGTGAAAGGGAGCTCCGCAGGCGCAGCAAGAGCCCAAAAGGGACGTGTGCGGGTGAAAGGGAGCTCCACAGGCGTGGCAAGTCCTCAAAAGGGACTTGTGTGTGCATCTTGCGTGCCGCTAAAAGTTAAACTTACTTCATGTAGTGAGTCGCATCATCGGCTAGTGTATATCGGTGATAGCGTTTTGCATTTGGATTAAGCGGTTTAATAAGCCCCTTAGCGAGTAAACTATGCATGATTTTAATAGACTTGTTTCGAGAAATTTTGAAGTGTCGCCGTACGTCCGCAAGGGCGAATGGGGTGTGTAACGTGCTGAAATATCGCATGGCCTCTCGTTCATATAAGGATAACTCTGCTATTTTGGGCATGGTGTGACTGTAGTAATCAAGAATATCGGCCAATGAGTTTCTGCAAGTCTCCGGGCGCTTCTCGATATCATCCATGCTGAATGGCAGGTAGGATATCCCGAGCGCTGCCATGGTTCGAATTTTGCTTCTTTCGAAGCTGAACCGTTCACGGGTTATCGTTTCGGCGTGCGCAGCGAATCCCTCACATTCCAAACCAAGCCGAAGCGGAGTATAAAAGACATCGATAAACAATGACACACCCGCGGAGTTCTTAATTCGATACTCCAGATCCACTCCTTGAAGGGTTGCCGAGGACTGGCAAGACAACATTCTTAATTAGAAGCTTAGTACCTGTCATATCCCGATTCAGCATTTCAAGGCGGCGTTTGTCGGTTGTGCTTTTTTGTTCCTTGAGAAATAAATTGAACCTATCTTCAAAGCTAATCATAATGTCCTCCTTTTCAATCAGAGTACAAAAAAAGCCTCGATTGTTCCTGACGGAACTTTCGAGGCGTTCTTCGCTAACGGTAATACTCTGCAATATTTACTTGATTTCATTCTACTGCATTTAGTTTACCAAGTAAATGAATATGAAATTGCATTCTGTTCCGGGCAAGGTAAATGCGTAGCTTACAAATGAATTGTTGTGAAGGTCATCTGCCAGGTATGAGTGTGCGCCGTAAAAGTTAGCTAGCAAAGATCTAAATTGGACGGAGCAGCAGCGAGTATTTCAAGTAAGCGCCCTATCCGGAACGAAAATTCCCTTGTTCCTCAGCGAAATGAATACCGGCGGAAATGGTACATAAACGGGATCAAGGTTATGCTGTTGGTCCCCTGACCGCGCATGAATATACACAACTCCCCGCTCAAACCATTACAGCAAAAATTTTGCGAGCACAGGCACATTTCTGGGCGAATGCACATACGATACAGAGTGATATCAAGGAAGCGAGGGGAAATCTGTGGCAGTCATCAATGTCAACTCAAACGATGTGGATCTGCTGGCTAGACTCATTCGCGCAGAGGCGGAGGGCGAAGGAGAGCAGGGGATGCTCATGGTGGGGAATGTCGGCGTAAATCGCATTCGCTCCAACTGCTTGGACTTTCAAGGCATCCGCACCATGAACCAAATGGTGTTTCAAAACCCGGGAGGATTTGAAGCCACACAAAAGGGATACTTTTATCAAAGAGCCCGGGATAGAGATCGGCGGCTTGCTCAACGAGTCATCAACGGGGAACGAATCTGGCCTGCTTCTAACGCCCTCTGGTTCTTCCGCCCGGCTGGAGAATGCCCGGCAACCTGGTACAATCAGCAGAATACAGGGCGTTTCAAAGCGCACTGCTTCTTCACCCCGTCCTACGCCGATTGTCCGAGTGTGTTTTGATTTATTCTGTAAACCACCGCATCTTGCGGGCATATAGAAGGAGGAATACTTATGTTTAATCAAGGCGTGCCACCTGTGAATTACATGAATGGAGTTCGTTATCCGGGCGTACCAAGCCGTGGAACCGCAGGGTATACCGGAAATGTACCGCCACAAGTTTCAAGCGGGAGCCAAATTACGCAGGGAGGCGCCGTCATGCCGATGCCTCAATTCGAGCAGTCCTACGTTGAGAACATTCTTCGTCTGAATCTAGGCAAAACCGGCACCTTTTACATGACTTATGAAAATAACTCGCAGTGGAACGCCAAAGTGTTCACTGGCGTAATCGAAGCCGCTGGCCGCGATCATATCATTATCAGTGAGCGCTCAACCGGCCGTCGCATTCTTCTCCTGATGGTCAATCTCGACTATGTCGTGTTTGACGAGCCGCTTCAATACCAATATCCGGGTGTGATCGGCAACCCGCCGACCGGTCGGTAAATCCGATCATATTCACCGCACGCTAATGTAACCTTCGCTTCCCTGGGAAAGCGAAGGTTATTTAGCATGTGCAACGGGCTGCAGAGAAACCAGTGCTGACGTTTATCGAACATGAGGAACCAATTCTATCTGTTATTAATAGAATATATCAATTCCCGGGAAACGAGGGTTAAGTGAAGAAAATCAAAACATAGCTTGTAACAACGCGTTTTAATGTCATAAGACAAAGTTTGACTGTGTATCGTAGTACTATATAATTACTTATATAGCTCGTAAACGTCGGAATAAGATAAGGAGATGAGTCCATTGGGAAGTTGACGCTTTGTCCGAACAGGTCGTTATGCTTAATGGCGCCACACATTTTTAATAACCGAAGGAGGTGTTCCTGTTCGTCATCGCATCTGGAATGACGGATAGGAGATCGATTGAGTGACCCCTTACCGAGTTTGATTAGTCTTACCTTGGTATTGTTTCTCGTATTGTTAAACGGTTTTTTTGTATCGGCTGAAATCGCTTTGGTTAAAGTGAAGAGCAGTCGAATTGATGCATTAGCTGAAGAAGGGCATCGGAACGCAAGGTATGCCCAGAAAATATTAAGAAATCTGGACGGATATGTATCGGCCTGCCAGTTCGGCATAACCTTGGTGTCGATTGGACTCGGGTGGATCGGCGAACGGACGATATCCTCCCTGATCTCGCCATGGTTTACCGGAATCGGCTGGAGCGAAACGGCCATCCATGCGGTATCTCTGGTGATTGCATTCGTACTTATCTCCATCATGCACATTGTGTTCGGGGCGCTAGCGCCAAAAACGGTTGCTGTCCGCAAGGCAGAACGAATTGCGCTGTTATCTTCAGCACCGCTCAGCATATTTTACAAGATCATGTTTCCTTTTATCTGGTTCGTCAACGGATTCTCGAATACCATTCTGCGCTTGTTCCGCATGCAGCCGGTGGTTGAACGGAACGTTCACACCGAAGAAGAGCTTCGGGATATGATGAAGGAGAGCAGTGAGATCGGCCTGATCGATAATACGGAAATGACGCTGGTCGACAATATCTTCGAATTCTCCGATACGACAGCCCGAGAAATCATGATTCCCCGAACTGAAATGATCTGTCTCTACAACAATTTGCCGATGGAAGAAAATATGAAGATCGCCAGCGAAGGCATGCGGACCAGATATCCCGTCTGTGATGAAGATAAAGACCATATTATTGGCTTCATTCATATTAAAGACTTGATGCGTGGACACATCCGTGACCAGCTTTCCTTGATTCGTCCGATTCTCGCCGTGCCTGAATCGATCAAGATTAGCGAGCTTCTGCGCAGAATGCAGCGAAGCAAGACGCAGATCGCAATTCTCATTGATGAATACGGCGGTACTTCCGGTCTGGTAACATTGGAGGACATTATGGAAGAGATCGTCGGCGAAATTCAGGACGAATTCGATGAAGAGCGGCCGGGAATTGAGTTGGTGGGGGAGGATGAATACTCCATCGACGGATTGATGCTCATTGAAGAAATTAACGAACAGTTTGGTCTGGATATGGAAACGGAGGACTACGACACCATCGGTGGATGGCTGTCATCGCGTCTGGAAGTTTTGCATCCGCATAAAGGCCAATTCGTCATGTACGGAGATTATTCGTTCATGATTGAGGAGACGGAAAATAAACGAATCTCGCGCATCCGCCTTGCAAGACAGCAGCAGGAGCTGCTGCAAGAGGAAGCAGGGGCTTAAACTGGGTGTTATAAGAAACAACGACAATAAATGTCGTTGTTTCTTTTTATTTGCAGAAAAGTTTCAAAAAATATATCAAAAGATGAAGAAAACGATAAGATTGCATTGATAGACTATGTTAAAATATGGATGTTCCTATCAAATTGAGAGAAAGGTGATGTTATGTCAAACGTACGCAGTCCTAAACGTATGGTCTCCGCTCTTGCAGTAAGTGCACTTTTAAGTTTAACCTTGGCGGGAGGGGCTTACGCGGATTCGGCTACAGACATTGCACCCGGTGCCTTAACTCCTCCGCCACCAGTGGAATTGAACGTGAATTCTATGAATCTGATGGCCAACAACTATCTTACGAGTTACTACTCTTCGATCAGCAAGGCTAGCAGCTCGCAGGTCAGCGTTTATGGCTCTACGAGTGCCGGACAAGCCGTCGACGCCATTGGCATCCAGTTCGTCCTTCAGCGATGGACGGGAACCGCGTGGGTCGATGCAGGCGCGTCTTCCGATAACGGGACGAACAAAGCTTCCCACAGCGCTACCAAGACATTCAGCGTGACTCAGGGCTATTATTATCGTGCCAAGACTACGCATTGGATCAACGAGAATGGTACATATGAAGATGGGGTTTATTATACGAATTCCTTGCTGGTAGAAAAATAAGCATAATGAAGAAGAGCACCCAATGAGGTGCTCTTCTTCTATACAACCGACTTCACACGCCTTGCGTGTGGCTTACCGGATGCCGTTCGCGATCTTGAGAAACTCTTCCTTCGAAATAAACCCGCTGATCATAACAAGGATCTGGTCATTATTATGCAGGAAACGAAGGTTTGTTTCCGTGATATAAGCAGCAGCTCCGGAATCCAGCTTCAGTGTGCCCGTTACCTCGCCGCCTACGCTGATGGCTTTATCGGCGGTTATTTCGATAAAGCTTACATGGATTACTTTACCGTCCCCATTCATATATTCGAGTTTCAGATCCTCGATAGGGCCGTCTTCTGAATTGGAAATTCCTGACGCCTGGATGAACTCATAGCCATTAGGAATATAGCCGACTTCAGGAATCTTGAAATTCACGCGTTTCTGGGATTCGGTTAGGGATGCATCCGAATCGGTGAACTCATAGGTCTCGGTTTCAATCAGTTCGGCAGGTGGCACATATTCTTGACCAGGTACAGACGATACATCCGGCGGAGGCGGGGTGAGGGCTTTGCTCTCGTCAACAGGTGCTTTCTTGCCAAAGATTTGACCGGCTAAACCGTTGCCCCAATCCACAATCTGCTGATAAATCGGTGATACCGCTTGCGTGACCGTAGGCTGCGAGAACATGAAGGCGCCGAAAGCCATCGAAGCGGCAACAATTCCGGCATATTGAAATCTGCGCCGGTGTTTCTTGCGCTGGTTCAGCTTCTCAAGCTGCATCTTGACTTGCTGCCAGGATTGACGCTTGCTATCGTCGTTCGTAGGGTATGAGGAGCTAGAAGCTGCACGATCGAAGGCTTCATCAAAAGCCTCATTAAACCAATCATCGTATTTTTCGTTGCTCATCTAATTCACCCCACTCTCTATATAGCATTTTCTTTACGGATTCCCTAGCTCGAAACAATCGCTGCTTGACGATCTCTTCCCGAGTATCGAGCAGGTCAGCAATTTCCTTGTAAGTCATGTTATGCTTCCAGCGGCACTCGATCAAAAGCCGGTATTCCGGCTTTAACTGATCCAGGTATTGCACAATCGCCTCTTCCAGCATATTCGACTCCACCTGCTGCTCAACATTGGTGGAAGAAACCACCATTTCTTCTTCATTAATAAAAACACGTTCAACATCCACTTGGTTACGGTATTTTTTATTTTTTCGCAAATAATTCATGGTCGAATTTTTGGCGACGACCCGAAACCATCCGCGCATCTTGCTCTCCATGTCAAATGTAGGCTTACTGGTAATGACTTTAATAAAGGATTCTTGAATTATATCCTCAACAGCAGCATGATCCCGGACTACATACAAAATTTGTCCATACACAAGATCATAAAATTCATAATAGATTTCTTCCTGAATAGGTTCACTGAGTTCCGTGAAATCTGCTGCAAGGAGGAGTTGTAATCGGTTAGACACGCGATATTCCCCTCTCTGGTGTAACCATCCTATTTCTCTCATCATTTTACAACACATTGAAAGAAAAAGCCCTATGATTTCAATTAACAATTACAGTAAGAGACTCTTATAAGAATATGCCGGCGGTCTTCACGATATTATCGGGTAAATCATTCAGGGTCGAACAAGCTGGGTTGAATAGAAGGGGATAGGCAGGACATGAGAATGCTGGAACACCAGTTAAGGAGGGCATGAGTATGCTGAAACAGCAATCAAGCAAAAGAGGCCGTCCCGGTAGAAAACTCCACGTTTGGACAGCCCCTGTGCCACATTCAGATGAGGTTGTAACGATGATCAAGTTGAGCCAAGGCTTTTTAGAGAATGAGCTTATGCCCAGTTTCCGTTAATGAAGACAGGCTCTTCTCTGCCGTCACGGGTAATGCCGGTAATTTGCAAATCTTTGGAGCCCATCATGAAATCGACATGCGTAATACTGGAGTTCAAACCGTGTTCCTGAAGCTGTTCAGGTGTCATCGTCTTGCCTCCTTCGAGGTTAAAGGCATACGCGCTGCCAATGGCGAGATGACACGAGGCATTTTCATCAAACAGGGTGTTGTAGTACAGTATTCCGCTTTCGGAAATCGGTGAGCGATAAGGCACGAGAGCTACTTCACCCAAGTAATGCGAGCCTTCGTCCATAGAAATGAGACGGGACAGCGTATCCTCGCCTTGCTCAGCTGAGAAGTTGACGATACGCCCGTTCTCGAAGGTCAGGGAGAAATTGTCGATAATGTTACCGCCATAGCTGAGCGGCTTCGTGCTGCGAACCGTTCCGTTGACTCCGGTTTTGAGCGGAGCCGTGAATACTTCTTCTGTCGGGATGTTGGCCACAAAGCGCTCGCCCTTTTCATTATGACTGCCGGCTTGTGCCCAAATATGCCCTTCCGGCAGCTCGATTGTGAGATCGGTCCCGGGGGATGTAAACCGCAGCTTGCTGTATTTCTTTTGGTTCAACTCATCAGATTTGCGCTGGAGCGTTGCGATATGATCTTCCCAGGCTTGGATCGGATCTTCAAGATCGGCACGCACGGCGTGAAAGATGGCATCCCACATTTTATCCACCTGTTGTTCTTGGGGAACGTCAGGGAACACCTTGGCGGCCCAATCGGGCGAGGCGTAAGCAAGACCCGTCCAGCTCATTTTATCCGCTTGCTGGTATTGACGGTATTTCGACATGGCGGCGCCGTACGTGCGTTGATAATTGGAAATCCGCTCCGGGTCTACGCCTTTAAGCAGATCCGGATTTGAGGACAGGATCGTTAGAAATGCGGCCCCCTGCTCCGCGAGCTCCGTAACTTCCTCCGCATAGTATCTCGGCGGTTCAAGAAAGGATTCGTCCGGCGCCAAATCGTAACGGATCCGGTTGACAACCTCATCACTGTAATTCACCTTTACCAGCTTGGCACCGATCTCATAAGCCTTCTTCACGATCAGGCGCACGAGCGGGGCAGCATCAATCATGGCATTGACGACAAGCGTCTGGCCAGGCTGCACATTGGCACCGACTTTTACGGCAAGTTCTGCGTAATTTTCTAATTTTTGTTCAAAGCTTAGCATGGATGATCCTCCAATTCTTAGCGTATTTCCGAAGGTCCCCGCAAAAGTTATGGAATTATGCTTGCGCCTCCACAATCTCTTTACGAATCGACCTCAGGTCAATAAAAGGTGAAGCTTAGCTTGTTAAGAAAGCAGCTGCTTAGGAAGCAGCTGCTTTATGTACGATTCATCGAGTGCTTAAAATGCCCAATTTCCTTTCAGAAACACAGGCTCTTCACGTCCATCCTCGGTAATGCCGTAGATATCCATTTCGGCCGAGCCGATCATGAAATCCACATGGGTAACGCTCGTGTTCAGGCCCTTCTGAGCGAGCTGCTCTTGATTCATGTCTTTACCGCCCTCGAGGCAGAAGGCATATGCGCTTCCTAAGGCGAGGTGATTGGAGGCATTTTCATCGAACAGGGTATTGTAGTATAAAATGTTGGACTCGGAGATTGGGGACTGGTGGGGTACCAGCGCGACTTCGCCAAGATAACGGGCACCTTCGTCCATGTTCAGGAGACGTTCCAGTGTTTCGTAGCCCTGCTCTGCCGTGAAGCTGACAACCTTGCCGTTCTCAAAGGTAAGCGAGAAGTTGTCCACGATATTGCCGGCATAGCTCAATGGCTTCGTGCTTGCGACCGTCCCGTTGACACCGGTCTTCAGCGGCGCTGTAAACACTTCTTCCGTCGGCATATTCGCAACAAAGGAATGGCCGCGCTCATTGATGCTGTCGCCTTGCGCCCAAATATGACCCTCCGGCAGTTCAATGGTGAGATCCGTACCCGGCGCGACGTAATGGAGCTTCTTGTACCTCTTAGCATTCAGCACGGAGGACTTTTGCTCCAGCACAGCCAAATGCTTGTTCCAAGCTTCTACAGGATTCTCCTGGTCCACGCGGACCGTATGGAAGATGGCATCCCACAGCTTCTGTACTTGCTCCGATTCAGGAACATCCGGGAAAACTGCGGCTGCCCATGCTGGCGACGGAATCGCGATCAAACACCAGCTGAATTTATCAGCTTGCTGGTAAGCACGGTATTTCTTCATTGCCTCGCCGCGAGTTTTGTAGAAATTCGCGATTCGCTGCGGGTCAATTCCGCTCAGCAGGTCCGGATTCTCCGACAGCACGTGCAGAATAGCGGCACCGTTCTCGACAAGCTCCGTCAGCTCCCCGGCATACCATTTTGGCGCTTCGGTGAACACGTCATCGGCTGCCTTCTCGAATTGTAGACGAGTGATGGCTTCATCGTTCCACATGATCTTTACCAGGCGCGCACCTGCTTCATATGCCTTCTCGGCAATCAAACGGGTAAAATCGGCGGCTTCTACAGGGGCATGCACGACCAAAGTTTGCCCTTCCTGTATGTTAACCCCAACCTTTACGGCCAGCTCGGCATACTTGTGGAGTGATGTATTCAAATCGGACATTTGGTACCCTCCATTGCGAAAATTAATTTTAACACTCATATTATATACTAGACCAAGCATCATATGAAAAACAATAATCAGGAGCAAATAAAAGTGATATACTAAAATTCTATGATGAGTCATCATCGGATAACCGAAGGAGAGTGAAACACATGTCACAAGTCCGGATTGAACGTGCGGACATGAAACGTGATGAAGAGGATCAATTCGTGGGATACACCGTGTTTTCCATAGATGGACATGCAGCATCCTATGAGATTACATTCCTGAGCAAGAACGGCCGGGATTGGGATTACAGCCTGAACTTTGCGGCCGAGCCCGGGCTTGAAGAGCAATTCCTGCAGGTGGATGAACGTCTTGAAGAGGACGACGAGCTTTTTGACGATCTGTTGGACGCCGCGATTGATGCGGGCAATTTCGATGACGCATCGGAATGAAGCATTGCCGTTCCCGGGTAATTCACCGTTAGCCGTTTGAAATTCTTGACGATGAGAAACAACAAACCGTACACTTCCGGTTCATGAGGAGGCGTACGGTTTGTTTTTCGCGTGTACGAAGGCAAATGACTTCAGCCGTCTAACCGATTGTGATACGGCCTTCCGGGTGCCGGTACAGCTCTTTGCTGTTCTTTCTGCTGATCGCATACGCCAGTGTCAGCGGCCCAAGACGGCCCAGGAACATGAGTAATGCGATCGTGATTTTTCCGATCCCGGACAGCTCGCCGGTGAGGCCCATGGATAATCCGACGGTACCGAATGCCGAGACGGCTTCGAACAATATTCGCAGAAATTCGCCGGATTCGGTGATGGACAGGAACATTGAAGCACCGACAAGGAGCAGCAGGGACAGAATGGTTAGCGTAACGGAACGGTAAACAACGGCTTGTGAAATTCGGTGCCGGTAGAGGACCACATCGCGTTTCCCCTGAATCATCGTAATGACCGCGCCGATCAGAACCGCAAACGTTGTTACTTTGATGCCTCCGCCGGTTGAACCCGGGGCAGCTCCAATGAACATGAGCAAGATCATGAAGAATTGGGTCGACTGCTCCAAGCTTGCAATATCGAGCGTGCTCACGCCACCTGAGCGCGGCGTAATGGACTGAAAGATGGCGGCCATCCATTTCGCCGGGTACGATAACGGACCAAGTGTCTTCGCATTATGATATTCCAGCACGAAAATCATGAGGGCTCCGATGACGATCAGGAGTGAAGTGACGGTCAATACCACCTTGGAATGCAGCGACAGCTTCCGGCACTTCGGATATTCAATCAGGTCGAAAATGACGATAAACCCGATGCCTCCGAGAAAAATCAGCACCATCAATACAATATTGACGAACGGATCTGTCACGTAGCTGGCAAACCCGGCAAAGGGTCCGTGAATTTGGCTCATGAGATCAAATCCGGCATTATTGAATATGGAAATACTTTGAAATATACCGAAATAGGCAGCCTCGGATAGCGGCATCATCGATGAGAACCGCAGTGTCAGCAGGAGAGCGCCGGTGCCTTCGATGATCAAGGTGTAGATCAGAACCCGGCGAATCAGATCGACGATACCCTGGATTTGATATTGTCCCATGGCCTCTTGAAGAATCATTCTTTCCCTCAGCGAGATTCGCCGGTTAAACATCAGGGCGACCCAGGTTGCAGAGGTCATGAATCCCAAGCCTCCAAGCTGAATCAGCAGAAGCATGACGACTTGTCCGAATCCGGACCAGTGCAAGCCGGTGTCTACGACCGCCAGGCCGGTTACGCTGATGGAGGATACGGCCGTAAAGAAAGCATCGATGATGGGCGTCGATGTTCCGTCTGCCGTTGAAATTGGAAGCTTAAGTAAAAACGTACCCAACAAGGTGATCGCCGCAAACCCGATCGCAAGAAATTTTGGCGGGGTCATTTGGTTTCGCAGATCTTTCTTTTTCATTCCCTTTTGATCCTTTGCATGTAAAATAATATTGAAATCTTTCTCTAATATAACACGAAAGGTGAATCATACAACTAACATGAAGGCAGACAGAGCACCTATCCCCGTATTCATCCCTTTATTTATAGGCATTATTGCCATTTCATTCTCTTCCATTTTTGTGAAATGGTCCGACAGTCCTGTATCCGTCCAGGCCATGTACCGCCTGATGATCACAGCGATCATGATGCTGCCCTTTGCGGGCAAGTATGCGGGCGATGCCAGATCGTTAAAGCGCTCGGAATGGGGGCTCTTGGCTCTCTCTGCTGCGATGCTGGCCCTTCATTTTCTATTGTGGATGGGCTCCTTGCAGTGGACCAGCGTCGCGAGTTCCACGATCATTTTAGCGCTTCAGCCGGTATTTGTCATGATTGGAGCGTACTTATGGTTCAAGGAGAGAACCTCGCTCGGAGCGCTGTTTGGGATGTCGATTGCATTCCTGGGCGTATTTCTGCTGATCGGCAGCAGCGGCTTCGGCGGACAGGAAGGACATTTCAAAGGCGATCTCATGTCTCTTCTCGGTACGGCTGCCGTTGCGGTCCATATGCTGCTCGGACAGCTTCTGCTAAGACGTCTTCCTTCCTTTCTGTACAGCTGGCTCGTGTTTGTGATGGCGTCACTAATTCTTGCCGTCTATAACCTGATTCAAGGCTATTCCTTTACCGGATACTCGGGCAGGGAGTGGGGAATCTTCCTGCTGCTTGCCATCGTGCCCACGGTCTTCGGGCATTTGCTGTTCAATTGGCTGATGAAGTTTGCATCGGCTTCAACCGTGTCCATGAGCGTGCTGGGGGAGCGGGTTGGAGCAAGCGTGCTGGCTTTTCTTATCCTTCACGAAACGATGTATCCGCTGCAGGCTGCCGGCGGAGCGCTTGTGCTGCTTGGGCTTATTCTGTTTTTGCGGGTCGGAGCATCCCCTAAGCGTCCGAAAGAGTTTGAGCAGAAGGGAGCGGCTTAAAAGCGCTTCGCCTCTTGCTGCCGACTAGTTACGAGTGTAATGGCGCACACTGAGATTATATTGCCCGATGCCATATATTTGTTCGCAGGGGCTGCGGACGGTCAAAGGAGAATCTTGCGTGTGAAAGCTGTTACCTATCAAGGCCGGCATAACATCAAAGTCAAAGAAGTGAAGGATGCATCGCTTCTCCGCAGGGATGACATCGTGATCCGGGTTACAACGACGGCCATATGCGGCTCGGATTTGCATTTGTACAATGGCGAGCTCAGACAGATGACCGATGATTATATTATCGGGCATGAACCGATGGGCATTGTTGAAGAGATCGGGCCCGAAGTCGGCAAAGTGAAAAAAGGGGACCGCGTCGTCATCCCGTTCGTCGTCTCTTGCGGGAAGTGCCTATACTGCCTGAACCAATTGGAAAGCCAATGCGATTATGCCAATGACGCGAGGGACACCGGAGGCTTCTTCGGCTACAGCAGCGCTTTTGGCGGTTTTCAGGGCGCGCAGGCTGAGCTTCTGCGGGTCCCCTACGGAAACTTCATGCCATTTGTCATCCCGCCGAGCGCCGAAATCGAGGATGAGAAGCTGCTGATGCTATCCGACGCGCTGCCGACGGCACTATGGAGCGTGGAGAATGCCGGCGTGATGCCTGGCGATACGGTTGTTGTCCTCGGATGCGGTCCTATCGGTTTGTTAACCCAGAAGTTTGCCTGGCTCAAAGGCGCCGAGCGTGTCATTGCCATTGACCATGTAGATTACCGACTTGAGCATGCCAAACGGACGAACCTTGTGGAAACCTACAATTTTCAAAGCTTCAAGGAGATCGAAGGGTATATCCGGGAAATTACCAAGGGCGGGGCCAGAATTGTCATCGACTGCGTTGGTTTGGATGCCAAACGGACGGGGCTGGAGATGGTAGGCACGTTGATGATGGTGCAGGGAGGGTCACTCGGAGCATTCCGGATGGCAGCCGGCATGGTCCGCAAATTCGGGACGATTCAGCTGACCGGGATTTACGGGCTGAAGTATAGCGCATTCCCGCTTGGTCAGCTGTTCGAACGGAATATTACCCTGAAGATGGGGTTGGCTCCCGTGACTCACTACATTCCGGTGATCTATCAGATGCTGAAGGACGGAATCGTCGACCCTTCGGATATCATTACGCACCGGCTGCCAATTGATAAAGCTCCGCATGCGTATGACATTTTCAATGAGCGCAAGGACGGATGCATTAAAGTCCTATTAAAGCCTTGACGGTGCGAGACCTGCGGGACCGGAGGACCGAAGGATATAGAAGATTTGAAAATGCTGCGTTTCGACAGATTCCCAATCTGATCGAAGCGCTTTTTTGTGCGAAGCGAAAAGAAATAAGGCCGTTGACAGAATGTTTGGAAGTATTATAGTTATTAGAAAAAGAAATGGGAGTAGGAGAGGGATCACCAACATGAGCATCAGATACAGCGAGCTCACGCCGGATGCGGCAGAGCACTCGTTTCTGCAGGGGGTTAAAGACTGCATTCCGACCTTGCTCGGATATTTAAGCATCGGCTTTGCAGCGGGGGTCGTTGAGCGCACGGCAGGCTTCAGCCTGCTTGAGATTGCGCTGATATCGCTCCTGCTGTATGCAGGTTCAGGACAATTTATCGCGGCCGGCATGGTTGCCGCAGCTAGTCCGGTCATCTCGATTATTGTGACCATTTTTTTTGTGAATGCGAGGCATTTTCTCCTTAGCGCGGCCCTAGCGCCCTATTTCAAAGGCTTGTCGCTAGGAAAGAGCTTCTTCATCGGATCCCTGCTGACAGATGAAACCTTCGGAGTGGCATCGGCGAAGGCGGTCGAGGAGAAGAGACTGGGTTATAAGTGGATGGTCGGGCTTAATATAACCGCTTATCTGTTCTGGTGCGCAGCGAACGTTGCTGGTGGATTGGTCGGAGAGTGGATACCGAATCCGGAGCGGTACGGGCTGGATTTCGCGTTGCCGGGCATGTTCATCGGCCTTCTGGCGCTGCAGCTGATCAGTCGCAAGAAGTATAAGCTGGATTTGCTGGTTGTTGTCGTTTCAGTGCTTGCCGTCATGGCAGCAAGCACAATCGTGCCTGGCAGCGCTGCGGTAATTATCGCGATTATGGCCGCGGCTACGGCGGGATTGGCGGTGGAACGATGGAAATAAGATGGCATATCGCTCTTCTCATTATCGGCTCAGCCGTGGTCACGCTTATACCGCGTGTGCTGCCGCTTATGATTCTTAGCAAGCTCCGTATCCCCGAGTTGGCGATCCGTTGGCTCGACCATGTGCCGATCGCCGTGATGTCCGCGCTGCTTGCCTCAGAGCTGCTGCTTTCGGACGGCCGGGTTGATCCCGGCAGCCATTTGCTTGAGCTGATCGCCGCTGTGCCTGCTTTTCTTACCGCCTTTTTGACAAAGAGCTTGTTCGCCACGGTGGTGGTCGGCATTCTATCCTTGGTAGTGCTACGACTGATCGTTTGATATCAAGCGCTCACCAAGTCACAACAGCTATTCTTGTCTGCCGGACAGCAGACAGGAATAGCTGTTTTTATATGAAACAGGGATGAATTGGTCTAATGTCAGGGGACAGGGGTCCTAGCGGACAGCGGAGGCGCTGCATATGGTGTACTAACCCATGATGTGTTAACACGAGGAAAGAAACAAGGCAGAAGGAGGAGAGACGGGGGATGATGCCGACGGTTACGATAGTCGTACCTTTCTATAACTGCCCGTATATACAGCAAGCACTGGATAGCGCGGTCCAACAAACGTATCCCGCGGTTGAAATCATCGTGGTGGACGACGGGTCGACGAGTCACGCAGATCTGATCGCTCCTTACACGAACAGGGTCTACTATATGGGGAAAAGCAACGGGGGGACGGCCAGCGCCTTAAATCACGGAATTTTGCATGCTTCGGGAGAATACATTGCTTGGCTCAGCTCGGATGACCGGCTGGTTCCCCAAAAGGTCGAGCGACAGATGGCGTTCATGTTGAGCCGGGGGCTCGATATCAGCTACACTGGTTTTTCCTTAATCAATGAGTATACCCACATGATCAAGCCCTATGAGGGAATCCCGATGGCCAGCACAGCCGATCTATGCCGCAAGTTCATCTATTCCAATCCCATCAACGGATGCACCGTTATTGCGAAAAAAGACTGGTTCCTCCGAGTAGGCATGTTCAACGAGCATCTTCGTTACACCCATGATTACGACTTGTGGATTCGACTATTAATGAGCGGCGCGGCCTTCGGCTTCTTACCGGATATGCTTACGCTGTACCGCGTGCATTCACAAATGGGAACGCTGCGTTATAACGCGACGATTGCAAAGGAATATGAAATGGTCAAAAACAATTATCGGGGCATTCTTGAGCATCTTGCTCGGAAGCACGGCGGATAGCGGGGGATACGATGAAGATTTTGCTTGCAACCCATTGGCTGGTCCCTCATGTAGGCGGCGTTTGGAACTTCATGCAGCAGCTCAAGTACCGACTCGAGCTGCTCGGTCATGAAGTCGATTTGCTTGGCAACAGTCCGGACTATAAAAAAATCCATATCGTCAACCGAGGACTGGAGCTCTCTAAAGACCACCTGGTGCCTATGCTTGAGGCCAAGCTGACTCCCCAGGCGGCGCCGGGATTGAATCAGCACTTTGCTATTCGCCATTATGAGCTCGAGCGCTATTGCATGGAACTGGCGGCAGCCTACTTCGGGCTGGAGCAATACGACTTGATCCATACCCAGGATATTTTCTCGGCTAGATCACTGGGCCGCGTAAAGCCGAAGCGCACCCCGCTCATTTCCCATGTCCACGGTTCCGTAACACAAGAAATGATCGACTATTACCGGGATCACCCTGAAGCCGGCGTCAACGAGAGCAGCCCGGCTTGGCGTTATTTTCCGGCTGTCGAATATCATGCTGCTATGGGCTCTGACCTGATGATCACGGCAAACCAATGGTGTAAAAACATCCTGGTCCACCGGTGCGGGATCCCGGATTACCGAATCACCGTGTTTCAATACGGCCTCGATGCCGAAGCATTCTGGGCCAAATACCGGGAAGGAAGCACACTGCGGAGACCACCCGGCAAAAAGGTTATTATCTGTCCTGCCAGACTTGTTCACGTCAAAGGAATCCACGTCCTGATCTCTGCACTTGCGATCCTCAAGCAGATGCGCAGCGATTGGGTTTGCTGGATTGCCGGGGACGGTGATCTGCGCAGCCAGCTGGAGGCGCAAACGTACTCGGCTTCCTTGCAGCATGACGTGTTCTTCCTTGGCGAGCATCATAATGTTCCGAGTCTGTTGAAGGAGGCGGATATATTCACGCATACGTGCATTCAGGACAATCAGCCGTTCTCGGTCATGGAGGCGCAGATGGCCGGTCTTCCCTCCGTCGTTTCTTCCGCAGGGGGCCTGCCCGAGATGGTTACGCACGGCCAGACCGGCTTGATTGCCCCGGTAGGCGATCCGCTGGCAACGGCGCAGTTCTTGTATCTCTTGTTGGAGAAGGATGAGTACCGTAAACAGCTGGGGCAGAATGCGAAAGCCTTTGCGCTGCAGCATTGGTCCATGGATAAGATGATCAGCAGGATGCTGAAAATATACGAGGGCGCAATCTTGCAAAAATCGGGATAGAGAGGAGCAGGTGCACGGCATGAACCAGCAGTCTTTTACGGTAATGAGCGATCTGTACAATCGAATCTTCGTTAATCAGGTGTCAACGCCGGAGCTGCTTGTGGATTACACGGTGTGGAACCGGATTCTTCAGTCGCTGCCTAAGGAATACAAGCTGCCGGACGAACCGGTCAATTACGTCTAGCCATCCGCAAGAGCAATGGAAAGGCAGACCATGTTGATCATGGCCTGCCTTTTATACTGTAAACGAAGCGAGAACGATACATAAGCTTTTTCATTAGACGACGAAAATGTCCCGAAATAAAAAGCTCCACCGATGCCTGTTGCTGATCCATATGTCGACGTTCGGCATCAGGACAGGGCATACATGTTTCAAATTCCAGTCCTGCCATTCCAACTCGACGACCGGAGCATGGTTGACGACAAGCACGTGGAATGGGCCTGTACACAGCTCTTTCAGCACAGCTTCCAATTCTTTGACTTCCTCGTAGTTGGAATCCGTTCGGATAAAGAGAATTCGTCCCCCGCTCTCCACGTATTGTAAAAATCTAGCGATGCGCCGGTCATATTTTGCCTTGATTTCAGGAAAAGCGGCAAAATGAGGGGGGAAGTTGTTATGCGTGTAAAAATCATGGTTCATGTAAAGCTCGTATTCCCGGTCCAATACGTTATACAGCTCATCGCTGGCTTGATTGACGAGAACCAAATTCGGGTAAACGAGCATCCCTTGAAAACGATTGCGGAGCATTCTCGAGATTTGAGGCAGCACGGGAGTTCCCATCCAATCAATGGGACCGGCGAACTTGCGAAGGCCGTGTGCCTTCATTTCCATACCCGGTAAGCAATTTGACCCTAGGCTGAATACTGCCGAGTACACGCCCTTGATATCCTGCAGCGTTGCCATGAGAAGACACAGCTCCTTTCATTTTTTGATATTTTATTCTTTCAATATATTAAATGCGGGCCGGAGGGAAGCGGCTTGGACCGGGTGTACCCTTCAACAGAATTGGTCGAACGTCCTCAATGGATTGGCCCTTCCGCCGATAGGTCGTCATACATACCCTGTTATTAATGATCCTTCAATAGCAGGGGGGAATACGATGTCCATCTTTCGATTAGATGCTGCAGAGTACGGAAGTATTGATGCGCGTTATATCCAGTCGGTCGATCTGACGATTACGAACACGGGCGGGGAGGACTTTGACGTATTGATCCACGGGTATTATCCCCATGGCGTTTATTACGTCGGGCTGGTGCATGCCGCAGCGGGGGCTACCGTATTTGTGCCAGATATCACGAACCAAAATATGACATTCAGCTTGCTGCTGGTAACGAACATCAACTATTCATACTCCACGCAAATTACGGTTCATGCCAAAAATCAGGGCCAGCTTGTGGCTGTATTTTCAAAATCCGATTTTTATACGATTGAATAAGGAGGGCGCGACATGAAGGTGCTGTTCGTATACTATGTACCGAGCGGAGGCGTCGAGACATTGAACAGACAGCGGTGCCGTGCACTCCGCCTCGCAGGGATTGAATCTCATTGCCTGTATTATTCCTGGGGCTCGGGTATGCAAAATCCTGCGGACTTTCCGATATATGTGACCCGGAACGATATCGAGATCAAGCATATTTTGGACTCGTGCGGTTTTAATTGCATCGTTGTGACGACGGATCATGCAAGCTTTCCAAGATTCCGCATGCTGGGTTACCAAGGGAAAATGCTGCTGGAAATCCAAGGCTACGGACCAAGGAGCGTTGCCCA
This sequence comes from Paenibacillus sp. FSL M8-0142, assembly GCF_038597315.1. Lineage (NCBI taxonomy): Bacteria > Bacillati > Bacillota > Bacilli > Caryophanales > Paenibacillaceae > Paenibacillus > Paenibacillus sp. FSL M8-0142. The sequence goes on along the minus strand of NZ_CP152008.1, from coordinate 3,865,641 downwards.
AGCACAGCTGACACAAGCCATTCCTTATGTCAATGCCTATGCGGATGGGCTGCTCAATCCGAACACGCCGCATATTTCCGCGTTATTCCGGGATTTATATCCCAACAAACCGCAATTCAATTTCAATAATTGCTTTGATGGCACCGAATTCACATACAGGCCGTCCGGGATTCATGCCAGCCCGATCATAGCGTGGCTCGGGCGCATCGAGGACAATAAGAACTGGCGCGAATTTCTTCATATTGGACATCAGCTTATGGCTCACGTACCGGATCTGCAATTATGGATGTTCGAGGATAATCAGCTCAGCATTCCATCGGAACGCGAGCAGTTTCATGCACTGATCGCCGAGCTCGGCTTGTCCGACCGGCTTACGATCCGTGCGAATGTCCCGAATGCACAGATGCCGTACTATTACTCCATCATCGGGGACTCCGGCGGCTTTCTGTGCAGCACATCGAAGGTGGAGGGAGCGCCGTACGCGGTGCTGGAGGCGATGAGCTGCCGTTGTCCGGTGCTTACGACGGATTCGGATGGTGTCTCAACCTCGGTGTATCATAATGAAACAGGAAAGTTCTATGTTCTGGGGAACATCCAGCATGCGGTACAGGAGGGGCTTGAGCTGATGAGGAGTCCGGGATTGCGTGAGCACATCCGGACACGGGCGAAGAACCATGTGCACGAGAGTTTTAATCCGCATTTGTATGCGATGAACTTTGCATCCATGCTTCAGGCTATCGGGCTGTGAGGGGCGCGAGCACGGCCTGCTTTGTACGAAGTGTCGTACAGAGCAGGCCGGTTTGCATGGGTTTTGGCCGGAATGGTCCGGAAGAACATGCAAAGTGGGTCAGTTCGGGTGAACAATTACTTGATCTTTACGGAGCTCTGAAGGCGGATCACGTCCCGAAAAGGGACTTGTGCGAGAGAAAAGGAGCTCCAAGGGCGCAGCACGTCCCGAAAAGGGACTTGTGCAGGTGAAAAGGAGCTCCAAGGGACTTGCACCGTGACCAATAGCCCGGCTCATTCCACTTCAGGAATCGAGCCGGGCTATTTTTTAAGTGATTACCGTCAGCTCTACCCGCCCGAAAAGGGGCTGCGGAGAAGGGGCTTCGGGCCTTCCTATGTCGGCTGCACCCAGGAATGGTAGGTTTCCGCAATGCCTTCCTCAAGCCGGTAGCGGGGATACCATTCCAGGATCTCGCGAGCTCGGGAATTGTTCAGGCAGCTATGGACGATGTCACCCGGCTTAGCCGGGTGATATTCAATATGGATCGGTTCGGGATGATTACAGCGAATCAACTCGACCAGGTGATTGATCGGTTGGCTGCTTCCGGTGCTGACGTGCAGAATCTCTTGATCGCCATGATGGATGGCTGCGAGATTGGCTTCCACAACGTCCTTGACAAAAATAAAGTCCCTCGTCTGGCTGCCGTCCCCATATATGTGCAGCGGCAGCTTCTGCAGCAGTCGAGCCCCGAAAACGGCAACGACGCCGCCTTCGCCTTTGGGCGTCTGACCCGGACCATATACGTTGCCGTAGCGCAGAATCGTGTAAGTCAAGCCGAAGAAACGGTGATAGAGCCGCACGTAATGTTCGCCTACCATTTTCGATAACGCATAGAAGGAGATTGGCGATAGCGGGTCGGTTTCATGCAGCTCGGGCTTTTCAAGATCGCCATATACGCCGGCGGTCGAAGCGTACACGAACTTTCGCACACCCGCTTTGCGGCATGCTTCAAGCAGGTTCAGGGTGCCCATGATGTTCGCATCCGCGTCCAGTCTGGGACTCTGAATGGATCGCTGCACATCGGCCTGGGCGGCTAGATGAAAGACGACGTCCGGTTTTAACATCGCGATATATTCCGTAGTATGGAGGCTGTTCACATCGGCCACATGCAGAATCGCCTCACTGTGAAGGCGGCCGGGATCACCGGTTGTCAGATTATCTATAACATGAACCTCGTATCCGCGATTAACGAGTCCGTTCACCAGGTGGTACCCGATAAAACCCGCTCCGCCGGTTACAACCATCTTCATGAATGGTCCCTCCAGCCTTATAGTTTAGGATGCTCTATCCTACGCTGAACGGGGCCCTTCCGCTTGAGACAATTGACCCCACATGGAAAGGATTGGGCGGGGGGAGGCCTTGGAATTAGATCGGATTTTACATTCCTGTTATAATGGAGGCTGCACGTTTAAATTCATTTTACAAAAGAGGGATCGAGTCATGGATCGGAATCATGAGCAAAGGTTAAAAATATATATTTTTATGTTTTTGACGTTATTTTTGAAGCTCATCCTATTAAGGGTATTCTTGTTTAACGGGGTGGCATGGGGAAAGGTGCTAACGGATGCGTTGTCCCTTCTGGTCCTGCTCAGTTTGCTGGAGCTGCTTCTCCCGATAAAAGGCAAGAAAACCGCCTATGGGGTGATCAATCTTGTCTTCTCCTTCATTCTGTTTGCCTCGGCTGTGTATAACGTTCATTTCGGGTCAATCCCGACGTATACAGCCATGGCCGGTTTGGGGCAGGTGAATCAGGTGAGGTCCAGCATTATTCCTTTGCTGGAGCCGGCGCATTTTTTATTCTTTCTGGATTTGCTGATCATTCTGCTGGTCATTATTTTTCGGAAAATCCGCTCAAGAACCCATAGAGGACTGCACTTCAGCACACAGCGCTCTTATATTTCCTCGGCCAGATCAGGAATGAGATGGCGTTTGGCCATGGGAGGCATTCTGGTCCTAGCCCTGGTGCTCTCTACTCTGATCGTAAGGAAGGCATGGGGGATCGAGAATGAAATTGTCCGAGCAGAGAATATGGGCTTCATGAACTATCAGGTATCTGCCGTCGTCCGGCAATCGCAGGAGAACCGCGCACTGGCACAAGGAAATCTGCAAGAGAAAATCGGGGAGATCCGGCAGCTGCAGGCATCGTATCCCTACGGTGAAGACAAAGGGAAGCAGCCGGAAGGATTTGGTGCCGCAAATGGCAAAAACCTGATCATCGTACAGATGGAATCGCTGCAGCGATTCCCGATCGGGCAGTCCCTGGACGGTCAGGAAATTACACCGGTTATGAACAAGTTGACGGAAGAAGGCTTGTATTTTCCGCATATCTTCCAGCAGATCGGCCAAGGAAATACGTCGGATGCCGAGTTCGCCGTCAATACCTCCATCTATCCGACGGGCACGGTTGCGATGTCGACCGGCTTTGGCAGCAAGGAACTGCCAAGTCTTCCGAGACTCCTGGGGCAGCAAGGGTATGTCACCAGCACATTCCACGTAAACGATCTGAAGTTCTGGGATCGGAATAAACTGTATCCTGCCCTGGATTTTCAACATTTTTTTGATAAGCCTTATTATAAAAATGATCATTTTAATGACTTCGGCCCTTCGGATGAAGAGCTGTTTCGCGTCGGGATGGAAAAGCTGCTCGAGAACCGGCAGCAGAATAAGCTGTCATATGCGCATATGATTACGGTCTCGAATCACTCCCCGTATACCGTGAAAGAGGAGTACGCGAAGTTGGCCCTGCCTGCAGAGCTAAGGGGAACCCATCTCGGGAACTACCTGCAATCGGTGAACTACTCCGATTATGCGCTGGGCACTCTGGTGGATCAGCTTAAGCAAAGCGGGATGTGGGACGAGACAGTGCTCGTCGTGTACGGCGATCATTTCGGCATCAATCCGGCGGAAGCCGATGCGAATATGATCTCGCAGACATTGGGCATTCCCTACCATGAACGGATTAGCCGCTTTAACATTCCGCTGATTATTCATGTTCCGGGTATGGACAAGGGGCGCACGATTGAACAAGTGGGAGGGCAGGTTGATATTCTCCCGACCGTAGCAAACCTGCTCGGCATTTCGCTGGCGGACGAAAAGTTTACGGCATTCGGCCATGATCTGCTGAATGTGAAGCGGAATGTGATTGGCATGCGTTACTATCTGCCGACAGGCTCGTTCTTCAATAACGACATTCTGTTCGTTCCTGGAGATGGCTTTGAGGATGGGTCCGCCGTATCCATCAAGACGATGGAGCCTGTTGAGGACCTATCACCCTACCGGCAGGATTATGATTATATATTGCAGTTAATGAAGCTGTCGGACGACTATGTCAAGATGCTTCCGAAGCGGGAACCCTGAGTTAAGGGATAGGTAATGACTAAGAGCTGTTTCACGAAGCGTTAAGCGCTTGTGGAGCGGCTCTTTTGTTCGTTCATAAACAACAATATCTCTTAAAAGAACAAGCAGCTTGGGCAGTAGGCAGAGAATAACGGAAAATACATGTGCTCTGTGCAAAGAGCTCAGTATCAGGCAGCACAGAACTGTCAGCACAGTACCTAGCCTCCCTGCATCAGTCCGCTTTGCGTCAACCGCTCTGTATTAAGCCGTGTTTGATTGGGATGTAGCAGCCTATCGAAGGCAGATCCGTGTTTAAAGACAACGCATAAGTATTGTTGTCCCCGCTGATCGTGTGGTATGATTACCCATATTGTCAACCTATAATCGAAGTTTTTAGGTTGACATTCATTTGATTGGTAGAGGAGAAGTGAGAGATGACGACTTCCGTTCAGTTGGATTGGCTTAAGCTGGCAGAGCAAATTGTGCAAGGGTATTCTATAAAGCCGGAAGAAGCGCTGGCGATCCTGCAGAGTGACGATGCAGAGCTGCTGACGGTAATGCAAGCCGCTTACCGGATCCGCAGAGAGTATTACGGCAATAAGGTAAAGCTGAATATGATCGTAAACGCCAAATCGGGGATGTGTCCCGAGGATTGCGGCTATTGCTCCCAGTCAATCGTATCCGAAGCCCCGATCGAGAAATACGCATGGCTGACCAAGGAGAAAATTCTGGAGGGGGCCCGGGAATCGATCCGCCGCAAAGCCGGTACCTATTGCATTGTTGCTTCCGGCCGGCGTCCGTCCAACCGGGAAATGGAGCATGTTGTTGAAGCAGTGAAGGAGATCCGGGCGACAACGGATTTGAAGGTTTGCTGCTGTCTGGGCTTTCTAAGCGAGCAGCATGCGGCACAGCTTGCTGAAGCCGGGGTGCACCGGTACAACCACAACCTTAATACGTCCAAAGACAATTATGCGAATATCACAACGACGCATACCTATGATCAACGTGTGGAAACGGTCAAGCAGGCGGCAACCTCCGGCATGTCTCCGTGCTCAGGCGCCATTTTCGGAATGGGCGAAAGCCTGGAGGAACGGGTGCAGATTGCATTCGCACTGAAAGAGCTTGATGCGGATTCGATCCCTTGCAATTTCTTGAATGCGATTGACGGCACGCCGTTGGAAGGGAGGAAGGAGCTGACTCCGAGGATGTGTCTAAAAATTCTTGCGATGATGCGCTTTGTCAATCCGTCGAAGGAGATTCGGATTGCCGGCGGAAGGGAAGTCAATCTCCGATCCCTGCAGCCGCTCGGATTATATGCAGCCAATTCCATTTTCATCGGTGATTACCTCACAACGTCCGGCCAGGCGCATACAGCCGATTGGGGCATGATTGAAGATATGGGCTTTGAAATTGAGGAATGCGCATTATAAACATGGGTTGACAATTGGCAGGGAAGCACATACTATATACCCGTAGGGGTAGAGAGGCGTGGGAGATAACCATCGCTTGATCTATCGGTTCCTTGGCGAGTATCTGCCAGGTACGAAATAACAATTACGGGGGAGTGCTTCCATGCTGATTGCATTTGCCTTTTTAATAGCGGCCTTCGTCGTTCTATACCGGCGCTATGTGCCAATCGCCGACTTGCAGCTGATGAAGTGCAGCGACCTGCAGCAAGCAAGGAAGGAATGCCCGGATTTGAAGCTGTTGGATGTCCGCGATGTCTCTGAGTTTACGCCGGACCCACATAAAGAAATGATCAATATATCGCTCGGAAGATTGCCTTATGTATGGGAGAAAGAGCTTCGCCCAGGCGATCATGTTGTAATCGTAACACCCAAGCGCTCCGACGGCTTCCTTGCGGCCCGGAAACTGAAGAAAGCAGGGTTTCGTACCCTTTCCTATCTGCAGGAAGATTGCAAGGGTTGTCAATCCGTGCGGCGTCCAACGCTAAATTCATGAAGGTCTGGTCAGCAAACTGATTGCTGACCAGACTTTTTTCAATCCGAAACATACGCTTAATTAACCGGCGAGCTTGAACAGCTGTCTCCATTGGTGCTGGTTTGACAATGATAATCGTTATCATCTAGAATGGAGTTATTATGTAAATCGTATTATTATCAAAGGAGTGCTTTTTGAATATGTTAATTGAAACGAAAACCATCGTCGTAAAAGCCGGCACCTCGCATCTGGTTGTCGAGCGCTTCAGCAAGCCCGGGCCGATTGAAGAAATCGAAGGATTTATCGATCTGAGCGTTCTCGTTAAGAATGCCAAGCGGAGCGATGAGACCGAAGAAGTGATCGTCATGATCCGTTGGGAAGACAAGGAAGCCTGGAAGCGCTGGGAGACCAGTCCAGCTCATATCCAAGGGCACCGCGATTCCCGCGGCAAGCCGCAGCCCGAACATGTCATCAGTTCGAGCCATGCCATGTATGAAGTTAAGGCAACGAAAGGTCCGAGATCTGTTCAACAGGCTTAATTAGATCATAGCTGCATTTGTGAACGAGGAAGCGTATTCGCATACGCTTCTTTTTTTTGTTGATCACGGTCATCTGATCCGGAGATTAAAACGGAAGATATTAGGGAATCGTATGGTGTGGAGATTGTCCTGATTGATTCTATATACGACCTGCAAGGAGGATGCTGGATATGTACCATCTCTACAGTCACAACGACCTGGATGGCGTTGGCTGCGGCATTATTGCAAAATGTGCGTTCGGCGATGGAGTCGACGTGCGCTACAACACGATCAATGGATTGAACCAGCAGGTTGCAAGATACTTGAACCGCTTCTCCTTAGAAGAGCATCCCTACGACATGTTATTCATAACGGATCTGTCGGTAGCACCCGACATTGAGAAGCAGTTGAATCTGTTCGTAGAGGAAGGCGGACAGGTACAGCTTATTGATCATCATAAAACCGCGCTCCATTTAAATGATTATATGTGGGGCCAGGTGACGGTAACGCACAGGGACGGACGATTGGCATCGGCAACCTCCCTGCTCTACGAGTATCTCATTCAACACGGGCATCTCAGCCAATCCGAATCCCTCGATCAATTCGTGGAGCTTGTGCGGCTGTACGATACCTGGGAATGGGAGGAAGCCGAGAAGCCGGAGGCCAAGCGGCTGAACGATCTGTTCTACATGCTGTCCATCGATGAGTTTGAATCGAAGATGGTCGAGCGTCTGCGCAGTGCGGAAGAGTTTTATTTCGACGAGTTCGAAGAAAAGATTCTGGACATGGAGGAGGACAAGATTGGCCGCTATATTCGGCGCAAGCAGCGGGAGATCATTCAAACCTTCATTGATGAGTACTGCGTCGGCATCGTATATGCAGAGTCCTATCATTCCGAATTGGCCAGTGAGTTGGGGACGATCTACCCGCATCTGGACTATATCGCCATTTTGAATATGGGCGGCCGGAAATTGAGCCTGCGGACGATTCACGACCATGTCGATGTATCCGAAGTGGCAATGCGTTACGGAGGCGGTGGCCACTCCAAGGCATCCGGGTGCACGATCACGGAGGAGGTGTACAGGCTGTTTGCAGCCGAGCCTTTCGAATTGGAGCCGATCCGGCTGGATGCGCACCGGAATCAATTCAATCTCAAAGGCTCCGAATCGGGAGTGCTGTATGAGAGCTGGGGAGAGGACCTTGTTTTCGTATACTGCCGGTCCGGAGAATGGATCGTGGAGTGGAACGGGGAGGAGCTGCCTTTTCGATTCGGTTCCTTCGACGAAGCGGAGCGGCACTTGAAGCGGCAGTATGGCGTCTGGCTCGCCCGGGACGATGCATTCGTCCGGATGCTCAAGGATCAGCTGATGCAGAGGCGCTCCGGCGAACGGTTAGCCCTGTCAACCGATATGGAGGAGGAAAAGCTGCTCGAAGAACTATAATTCTCGTGCTCGATTTTAAGGGAGGCTGTCCTATAAGATCTCTAGATCTTTGGGGGGCCTCCTGTTTTTGTTTGGAAAGACACTCCTTATGGCTGGATATAATTGACAAAGCCATCATCAAATGATACTCTTGGAGGTCCTGTTATATTTAGCGCCCTGATAAGGGAAGGAGGATGAATCAATGTCTAAGTATGTGGTCAAAGTAGTATCTTACAAAACGGAATGGTCTCTGGAATTTGAGAAAGAGAAAGACCGATTGCTTAACGCTCTGGCCCCTCACATCGTCACCATCGAACATGCAGGCAGTACGTCGATACCGAATCAAGATGCCAAGCCAATCATCGATATGTACGCGGCCGTACACCCATTGCTTCAAAAACAAGACTATGCAGCTTTGCTTAGCAATTCAGGCTACCGCTTTATGGAGAACGGCATGACCGGACGCTATTTATTCATAAAAGAACATGCAAGGGTGCGCACGCATCACTTGCATATCCTGCCGAAGGAGGGATTTTACGAAAGAAAGGAATTGCTGTTTCGCGACTACCTCCGGGCTCACCCCGATTTGGTCCTGGAATACGGCGAACTTAAACGCATGTTGGCTGAACGGTATCATGACGATCCGGAAGAATACACGAAGGCAAAAACAGCCTTTATCCAGCGCGTTGTTGATTTAGCGCGAACAGAACGGGGACTTCCCCTTGAAAGCGTATGGGAAACGTAAGGTTAGGGCAATCGTAAGACTAGTACTCTTACATAAATGCTACAGGAATCGTAAGATCGGAAATCCTGCAAATGCTATGTCGAAAACGTAAAGACGGAGAAGAGCAGCCCCATGGCTCTCAATATCCACGGGTTTGATCGACAACATAAAAAAACTGTCCCGCCGTAGAAAACCTACGAATGGGACAGTTCCTTGCAGTCTAGATCTATTCTCATATTCATTTGCCGCGCTGCGGCGGACTCCCGTTTAGGAGTACCAGCCCCATACAAAGATGAACAGCGTACCCAGGATGGTCACTAGCGCAACGAAAAGGGCATAGGCGATATTGATGTAGACGGACTTCTTATCCTCGCTTTCTCCGACGTGCATGAAGAGCATAAGCTGAACGGCAGCCTGCAAAACTGCAGTTACCAGCAAAATGGCCATTTTCGATCCTGCCGGAATATCCAGCAGGACGACAAGGGCGACGGCTGAAAGGACGAGGGACGAGATATAACCCGCTACATGCTTAATAGGAAACAGCTGTTTTAACATGTCACATCAGTCCTTTCAGATAAACAAAGCTGAAGATAAAGATCCAGACAACATCAAGGAAATGCCAGTACAGCGAGAAAATGAAGGACTTGTTCGCTGTTGAATGATCCAGCCCGTATTTCTTGAGTTGAATGAGGATCGCGGTCCCCCAGAGCAGACCGAAGGTCACGTGAGCTCCGTGCGTACCCAGAAGGGTGAACAAGCTTGATGCGAAGGCACTGGTAGACAGCGTGACGCCTTCGTGCACATACGTAAAGAATTCGAAAATTTCGATTCCGAGAAAGCCTGCTCCCAGGAGAAGCGTGATGATCATAAAGATCATCATCTGCTTCTTAAGGCCAAGGCGCATCGCGTGAACCGCAAGGCCGATGGTAAAGCTGCTTGTCAGGAGCACGAACGTTTCAAGCAGTACCGGCGTAATTTCAAAGATTTCCGCTCCGCTCGGACCGCTGGCATGGCGGTCTGCGAGGACGAAGTAGACGGTAAACAAGGTAGCAAAGAGCGCAATTTCAGCTCCGAGGAACAGCCAGAATCCAAATATGCGATTACGGTTCTCCTCTGTTCCATATTCCAGCGGCTGAGAGGCATCTATTTTCATACCGTATCACCCCGCAGTTTCTGTTCGGTTTGAACGATCTCTTCAACCGGAATGTAATAACCATGATCACGGTCAAAGGACATGGTAGCCAATATGATCAGCACGGCAATACCGGCGATGATGGACGGAATCCACCAGCTGAATACCAGGAAGAAGCCAAGGAAGAAGAAGGCGATGCCCAGAATAAACGGCTTTCCGGTATTGCTCGGCATATGAATCTTCGTAATTTTCTCATTCGACAGCGGTTCGTTATTCTTCTTCGAGAACCAGAATGCATCGCGGCCTTTAACCTCAGGCGCAACCGCAAAGTTATAGACTGGCACTGGGCTTGGCGTAGACCATTCAAGTGAGCGTGCATCCCATGGGTCACCCGTTTTATCCCGCGGCTGATAACGCGTACTCCAGTAAATGTTGTATACCAGCAGGATAAATCCGATCGCCAGGCCGATCGCACCGACCATCGACAGCATGTTCAGCGGACCGAAGCCGGTCTCGGCCGAATACGTGTACGTCCGGCGCGTCATACCCATCAGTCCCAGGAAGAACAGCGGGAAGAAGGTGACGTTGAACGAAATCGCGATGAACCAGAATGCCGTTTTGCCAAGCTTTTCGTTCAGGCGGAAGCCGAATACTTTAGGGAACCAGTAATGGAAGCCGGCAATGACGGCGAATACGGCACCTGGAATGAGCACATAGTGGAAGTGGGCAACCAGGAACATCGTATTATGATATTGGTAGTCTGCGCTGGCCATAGCCAGCATGACGCCGGTCACGCCGCCAATCGTAAAGATCGGGATGAAGGCGAGTGAATAAAGCATCGGTGTTGTAAAGCTGATTCGGCCCTTATGAAGCGTAAAGAGCCAGTTGAATATTTTGACACCCGTCGGAACGGCAATCGCCATCGTGGTAATGGAGAAGAAGCCGTTGACCATTGCGCCTTGACCCATCGTATAAAAGTGGTGGGCCCAGACTAGGAAGGACAGGCCGGAGATGACAACCATACTCGCGACCATTGAGCTGTAGCCGTACAGATTTTTCCGCGAAAACGCCGAGATAATCTCACTGAAAATCCCGAACGCCGGGAGAATAACGATATAGACTTCAGGGTGACCCCATACCCAGAACAGGTTGGCCCACAGCATATCCATACCGCCATTGGCCATCGTGAAGAACTGGGAACCGAAGATACGGTCGAACATCATCAGCAGCAGGGCGATCGTAAGGACCGGGAATGCAAAAATGATGATGACACACGTAATCAGCACGGACCAAGTAAACATCGGCATGCGCATCAGAGTCATGCCTTTCGCACGCATCTTCAGGATGGTTACGATAAAGTTAACCCCCGTCAGCAGCGTACCGATCCCTGAGATCTGAAGCGCCAGGGAATAGTAGTTGTTACCGACTGTCGGACTGAATTCGATACTTGCCAATGGGAAGTATGCGGTCCAGCCGGCATCCGGGGATCCTCCAATCACGAAGGAGATATTGAACAGCATCGCTCCGGCAAAGAACAACCAGAAGCTGATCGCATTCAATTTGGGGAACGCAACGTCGCGCGCGCCGATCTGCAGCGGCACGACAACGTTCATGAGACCGAAAATAAACGGCATCGCCATAAACAGAATCATGATGACGCCATGGGTTGTAAATACCTCGTTATAGTGCTGTCCGTCAAGAAATTTCATATCCGGCGCAGCGGTCTGCGCGCGCATCATGATTGCGTCCACGCCGCCGCGGAACAGCATGATCAGTGCACAGATGATGTACATGACACCGATTTTCTTGTGATCCACGGTGGTCAGCCATTCCCGCCAAAGATATCCCCATTTCTTGTAATAGGTCAATCCGAAGAGGATTGCGAGCGAGACGAGAACAATGCTCACCATGGCACCGTAAATTAACGGTTCACCGGTAACGAAAAATTCGTCCCATTTCATAAAGGCCTAGCTCCTTTCTAGATGTATGAAGTCGATCGGACGCTTCGCATCAAAAGCTTCCAAATTAATGTCCATCATGTTGATGTGTTGAACTTTCTTCAGCCGGGGAAGTTGGCAGCGGCTCATCCGGATTGACGTTGCTCTCCCTGTCGAACTCCGTTTCTTCCGTTGTGGCAGGGTCCGGATGCAGCTCTTTATGTCCCTGGTGCTCTTCATTGCCGTTACTGTCGCCGCCATGATGATGACCTTCAGGCGGAGGACTGAACTCCAAGTGGTTGGTCGAGAAAGTCATTCTTCCGACATGCTCGGTTTTCAGAAGCTTGTTGAATTCGTCCTGTGTCAGCTCAGGAGCCGTATCCTTCACGTCCTTGACCCATTCTTCGTAATCGGCAGGCGACATCGCCAGCGCCTCGAATTCCATGTGGGCGAAGCCTTCGCCGCTGAAGTTTGCGTTCCGGCCCAGCATGGAGCCCGGCTCGTCGGCAACCATGTTCAGCTTAGTGACCATATCGCTCATCGCGTATTTCTGGCCGTGCAGCTGCGGGATCCAGAAGCTTGTAATCGGGCCGAACGAGTAGAGTCTGAACTCGATCGGTCGGTTGGTCGGGATGTTAACGTAATTGACGGTTTCGATCCCTTCTTCCGGATAGCTGAAGTGCCATTTCCAGTTGGATGAGGAAGCATAAATGACGAGAGGCTTCTGATTCTCGTAGCCTTCTGGCACTTTTTCAACAGCCACCGTTGTCTTAACCGTGACGACAGACAGGATCGCGACGATCACAATCGGGATGGCCGTCCACAGGATTTCCAGCCATTTGTTCCCTTCCTCGTGAGGAGGCTCATATCCCTCGTTGGATTTTCTCGCCCGGTATTTGGTGAGCATGAAGATGTAAAGCACATAAACTACAACCAAAATTCCGATCATCATCAGAATGGAGAATATGATTGTATCGGATAGGGTTCTGGCAGCCGGTCCTTTCGGATTTAATACCGTAAGCGAGCTGCATCCCGATAAGAGCAAGGTAAAAATTACAAACATTGCAAATAACGGCCCTTTTTTGTTCATGATGTACCCCTTTCCTTGAAACGGCTTCGTTCGATTCAATGTTCTTGTCACCTATATACTAGGAAGTTCTGCAATGCTTTGCAAAAGACATAAACAGGTTTTGCTAACATAAAAATCCAGATATTTGTCAATGTGTTTAACGTTATGTGTGCAAATTGTTACAAAACGAGGGGGCTATGAGAGAAATCATTGTAATGGCGCGGTTTTTCGGCAGTTCATACTTTGTTCAAAACTTCACGAGAGTTACCAGTTTCGTCACAAATCCGGGCGTGTTTTTGCTTGATTTAGAGGAGGAATACAACCTAGAGAGCCCTTTGTTTATAAGGCTCCGAGCGGGTATGTTGATTATTTCACAAACCATGGGGAGTCAAAGATTCGTTTCCAATTTGACGTGTTAACCGACCCTGGGGCGTATGATATGATCATGCTGAACTAGCAATTGGTAAAATAATGAATGGAATGATCGGTTGATTGGAATGTTTCCCAAGTGATCTACGGCATGAATCGTCCCGTCATGATAACATCATTCAATATCACAGGATCGATACAGCTGGGTATTGGCGATCCGACATAAAAAGGGCAACCGGAAGTCATTTAATCCGGCTGCCCTTCATTGTTATCCATCAATCCGATCCTCCAGCTGCATCAACCCGCGGATCATGCGGGAAAGACGCTGGAGCCCATCGCGCAGCTCCTCCATGGATGCATAGGCATAGGAAAGCCTGAGGTGCTGCCGGTCGTTCCGGTCGTAGATCATGCCGGGGTTAAGCAGTATGCCCTCCGCCAGGGCATGATCGAACAGGGACCGAATCGAGAGGGCCCGTTTGAAACGGAGCCATATGTAAAATCCGCCCTGAGGGCAGCTCCAATCCGCAAGCTCGCGATAATCCTCCTCCAATAAACGAAGGGTATAATCTCTGCGAAGCTTCAATACTCTGCGAATCCGTGTCAAATGCTCCTCATACAGCCCTTCTGACAGCCACTGCGCTACAGCATGCTGTGACAAGGCGCTCGAGCCGTAATCGGTCTGCATTTTAATGTCCGCCAGACGGTCAATGACCGGTTCCGGTCCGACAATCCAGCCGATGCGAAGGCCGGGACCTAGTGTCTTGGACATGCTTCCCAAGTAGAGCACAAGACCTTGCTGATCCCTTGCTTTTAACGGAAGCGGCGCCGGCTGCTCCAACCAGAGATCACCGTAAACATCATCTTCGATGACAGGAAGCCGTTCCCGGGAGCATAAATTCAGCAGCTCCTGCCGTCTTGCGGATGACATATGCGAGCCGGTCGGATTGTGGAAGGAGGGGATGGTATAAAGCAGTGAAGCGTTATGCTGCCGTTTCAATCGGCTGATCGACTCTGTCCGCAGCCCTTCCTCGTCCATGGGAAGCCCATGCATATGCACGCCTGCCGATTGGAATACATGAATGGAATTTAGATAGGACGGATTTTCAACGAATATGGTGGAGCCGCGGTGCAGCAGGCCTAATGAGATGAGCTGAAGCGCTTGGAGACCGCCGGATACGATCAAAATAGATGCGGGCGATGCGATAATCGCTTTGCTGCGCAAATAACGGCTGACGGCTTCTCGTAACGCCAGGCTGCCTTTCGGCTCGGAATAGCCTAGTGAAAAGGCTGCGGCATGGCTCCGGTTAAGCTTATCCAGCATCTCGCCGGCAGGCAGCAGTTCCGAAGAAAGCTCGCCCGTCCCGAGGCGAACGATGCCGGGATCGGCCTCTGCCTTATTGATGGCCTGAATCATCCGAATATTAGGCTGATAGAAGCCCGAGCTCACATATCGGTTCCAATCAGGCGAAGGTGCGGAAGACAGCAGATTCCAGGTGTTGTTGGCAACGACGGTTCCCCTGCCGGTCATGGCTTCAATCAAGCCGTCGGCAGCAAGCTCGCCCAGCGCATACACCACCGTGCTCCGGTTCACCCCGAACCGCTCGGCCAGCTCCCGCTGCGGTGGAATCCGGGTGCCGACAGGCCACTCCCCGTTCATAATCTTCTCTTTGATACGGTCATAAATTTGCTGATGAAGCGGTATGCCTGCTGACTTGTTCAAGCTCCATTCTTCTGACACAGTTACCCCAGCTTTCCGTATGGTGATTCCACTATTATATCGAATTGGTTGGGTGAAATGCCAACCAATTGGACGGAGACACCAGGGCAACCTTCCCCTACAATGAGGTAAAAATGGAGCTGGAGGCGTAATGAAATAAAATGGCCGGCGTTATTGTTCATGGATTTATATTGGCATTGGGTCTGATTCTGCCCTTGGGGGTGCAAAATGTGTTTGTATTTAATCAGGGGGCGGTCCAACCGCGACTTATTAGGGCGCTGCCTGTGATTATCACCGCAGCGCTGTGTGATACGCTGCTCATTACATTGGCCGTTATGGGAGTATCGGTGGTCGTTCTACAATACGATTGGCTGCGCATGACCATGATCACGCTCGGGATCGGGTTTCTAATCTACATGGGGCAAGCGACATGGAAGAGCAAGCCCCGGAAGCAGGAGGAAGGCAGTCCCCGTTCGTTAACCCCCAAGAAGCAGATTGCCTTCGCGATGTCCGTATCGCTGCTGAATCCGCATGCACTGCTTGATACGGTCGGTGTTATCGGCACCAGCTCTCTTCAGTATGCAGGAGTGCAGAAAGCGGTTTTTGCTGCAGTGTGCATCGGGGTATCCTGGTTGTGGTTTATAGCCCTTGGAATCGCCGGGAAGGCTGTGGGAAGCATGGACACCTCGGGCCGACTGCTTACGGTGATCAACCGGATTTCGGCGGTAATCATGTGGGGGACGGCTGCTTACCTTGCCTTTGGGTTGATTGCGGGTTCTTAAGCTGCAGTAAAGTCACACGGACCCGCAAAACGTGAATGGGGATCGATCACACCTTTGTAGGGAAGTTATAGCGTAACATGTCTCCTGGGGACTTCTAAACGGAGACAGATACTCGAATCGCTTCTGTTCTCCCTGAAGTGACTTAACGGAATGGACTAAGGATATCCGGGCAGGGCCCACATAAGCCAGCTTAATGGAATACGTTCACAAGCTAGGGCTCTTGTACGCTAAGGCGGCGCGAAAAAATCCCCATGCCTATGCATGGGGATGCCTCGCGTTACCCGGGAAGCTTGAATTGGCTGTTGTACAGATCGTAGTAGAAGCCGCGCTTTGCGAGCAGCTGCTCGTGCGATCCGCGCTCCGCAATGCCGCCCTGGTGCATGACGAGAATTTCGTCCGCTTCGCGGATCGTGCTGAGACGGTGCGCAATGACAAAGCTGGTTCGACCCTGCATCAGCGTGCGCATCGCGGACTGGATATGCATCTCGGTCCGCGTATCGATGCTGCTGGTCGCTTCGTCCAGGATCAGAATGACCGGATCGGCGAGCACAGCTCTTGCAATGGTCAGGAGCTGCCGTTGCCCTTGGCTCAGGTTGCTCCCGCCGGATACCAGCATCGTGTCATAGCCCTCCGGCAGCTTCATGATAAAATCATGGGCGTTCGCCAGCTTGGCCGCAACCTCGATCTCTTCATCCGTTGCATCGGTTCGACCGTAGCGGATGTTCTCCCTGATGGAAGCGGAGAAGACATAGGCTTCTTGCAGCACGATGCCCAGCTTGCGGCGGAGGCTGTCTTTATCGAGCAGTCGGATATCCATGCCATCCAGCGTAATGCTGCCCGAATCAATCTCGTAGAAACGGGTGAGCAGGTTGATGATGGTTGTTTTGCCCGCGCCTGTCGGGCCAACCAGTGCGATGGTTTGTCCTGGGCTGGCTGTTAGCGACACATCGTTCAGAACCGTCACATCTTCCTTATAGCTGAAGGATACCCGATCAAATACTACCTCGCCACGTAGGCGGCCGGCGTCCTGCATTGGTTCTTCATTCTCGTACTCGGATTCCGTATCCATGATTTCAAATACGCGCTCGGCTCCTGCGACGGCTGACTGCACGAGGTTGAACTGATTCGCCAGATCGTTCAGCGGACGCTGGAACTGCTTGGAATAATTCAGGAAAGCTACGACGATTCCAACGGTGGTCCAATCCTGGAAGGCCATGTAACCCCCAACCGCAGCGATCAAAGCGAAGCTGACGTTGTTCAGCACGTTCATAACGGGACCGACGGTGCCGGCATAGATCTGTGCCTGGATGCTCGCTTCGGTCAGCTTTTTGTTATACGCGTCAAACTGCTCCCCTGCATGCCGCTCTCTCCGGTAGATCTGGACCACCTTCTGCCCGGAGACGGTCTCTTCAATAAACCCGTTAAGCTCACCCAAATTTGCCTGCTGCTTGGAGAAATACTTGCGGGTACGTCCGGCTACCGTCTTCGTGAACAGCATCACCAGTGGTATGGTTACCATGCTGAGCAGAGTCAGCCATAGGTTTAAGTAAAGCATAATGCCAAGCGAGCCGATGAGAGACAGGATGCTGGCGATCAGCTGCGTTACGCTTTGGTTCAGCGTCCCGGAGACGTTCTCGATATCGTTTGTTGTGCGGCTCATCAGTTCTCCGTGCGTCTTGCTGTCAAAAAAACGAAGAGGGAGGAGCTGCAGCCTAGCAAAAATATCCCGGCGCATGTCCTGAATGGACAATTGGGAAACCTTCACCATCACATGCTGCTGCAGCCAGGCAAAGAGGGCTGTCCCTGCATACACGGACAATAGAACCGCACATAAACCGGCAAGCCCCTTATAATCCCCCGGGATAATGTAGTCATCCACAGCGCTCCCGAGCAAGTATGGAGCGATGAGGGAGAGCACCGTACTGACCAGGGTGAACAGGAATACGGCTGCCATTCCTGCCCTGTAAGGCCGTATATAGCTCCAAATCCGGCGAATGGTGCCGAATGTATTCTTGGGCTTGCTTTTTGCTACGGTCATGCCATGCGTCGGTCTTCCGCCCCGCATGCTAAGATCCGGGGCATGATCCGAACGCTGCGTTCTTTCCTGTTCCGATCCACCCTGTTCCGATCCATCCTGAGCCGATCTTTCCTGATCCGTTCTAGCCATGGGCGGACACCTCCTTGCCGTATTGGGATTGGTAAATATCCCGATACAGCTCGCAGGAAGCGAGAAGCTCGGTGTGCGTGCCTTCCGCCACGATTCTTCCGTCATCCATGACCAGGATTTTGTCCGCGTCGATTACGGACGAGACCCGCTGCGCGATCATAAAGCAAGTCCGGCCTGACATGAGCCGGGACAATTCCTGCTGCAATCTGGATTCGGTGCTCATATCGAGCGCGCTTGTGCTATCATCGAGAATTAAAATGGACGGCCTTACAAGCAAAGCCCGGGCAATCGAAATCCGCTGTTTCTGCCCGCCAGACAGATTGACGCCCCGTTGTCCGAGTACCGTATCGTAACCATCCGGCATGGCGGCGATAAAATCATGCGCTTGGGCTGCTTTTGCCGCAGCAACAACCTCCTCGTCGGATGCATCCGGTTTGCCGTAACGGATGTTATCACGGATCGTGCCGGTAAAGAGAATGGTCTCTTGCAGAACGATGCCGATCCGCTCGCGCAGCGCAGCCAAATCGTATTCCCGCACATCCACGCCGTCGATCCGCACGCTTCCGGCCGATACGTCGTACAGACGAGGAAGCAAGGCAACCAAAGAGCTCTTGCCTGATCCGGTTGCACCCATGATGGCGATTTTCTGTCCGGGCTGTGCCCTGAACTGGATATCTTGCAGAACAGGCTTTCCGCTGTCAGCTCGATAAGCGAATGAAACCTGGTCAAATACCACCTCGCCATGAGGCTCCACCTGTTTAACCGGAGCGGATGGGGAGACAATATCAGGCTGGGTGTTCATTACTTCCTGGATCCGGTCGGCCGAGACCTTGGCGGTAGATATCCTCACCAGCATCATGGCGACGGATGAGACGGCAAACAGCACCTGGGTGACGTAATTGATGAATGCGACAAGGCTGCCGACTTCAAAGCTGCCATCGATGGCATTTTTTCCGCCAAACCATAAGACGGCAACGATGCTGACATTCAAAATCATCGTCAGGATCGGCATATTCAGCGCCACAAGGCGCTGGGTTTTGACGGAAGCATCCGTGAAATCCGCGTTTGCCTCGTGAAATCTCCGCTTCTCGTATCCGGCCCTGACAAAGGCCTTGGATACGCGGATGCCTGCAAAGTTCTCTTTAAGTACCGTATTTACCTTGTCGAGTTTGTTCTGAACCTTGGAAAACAGCGGCAAGGTTGCCCGGATCAGCAGAAACATGACAATGAACAGCAGCGGTACGGCAAGAGCCAGGATGCCTGCAAGCTTGGGGCTGATGATTACCGCCATGATCATGCTGCCAATGGCCAGCAGCGGGGAGCGTACGAAAATGCGGAGCAGCATTTGGACCATTGTCTGGAGCTGCACGATATCATTTGTCAGCCGCGTAATCAGCGAACCGGTCGACAGCTCATCCAGGTTACGGAAGGAGAGGGTCTGGACTTTGCGGAACAAATCCCGCCGCAGGTCGGCTCCGAAGCGCTGGGAAGCGATCGAGGAATAGACGGTGCATCCGAGACCGCCCAGCAGCCCGACTCCGGCACATCCTAGCATAAGCAAGCCTGTATGCAGGATGCGGGTCGTATCATTCTGCATGACTCCTTCGTCGATAATGCGCGCCATGAAAACCGGCTGAAGGAGATCCATGGCTACCTCCAGCAGCATGAGCAGCGGTGCTAGAACAGCCGCGACCCAGTGGGGGCGCAAGTAACGGAATAATTTGAGCAAGAGTGCGATTCACCTTCTTTTAGTGTATGGTGTATGGTATTTGGGGTATGGTCTAGTTACCAAGTTAAGCCATTCTCTCACGGATTGTCAAAGGGATATATTTTTATCGTGGGCGACCGCTTCTTAAGAAAATCTTTAGGTTTCATCTGCTATTTTCTTAATAGTTGTCACGTAATCTGAGGGAGTTAATGACGACAGAGGGAGATGCTAAAGTTGAAGAAATGGATCATGCTGTTGATCGTATTCATGCTGGCCGGCTGCGAACCGACCGAGGAACCGCACCCTACGGGGAGTGCCGGGAACGAGGGTTTGGGTCAGGGTTCCGGTGTTCATCCAGCCAAGCAGAAAAAAGATGAAAATCAGACGAATCAAAAACCGGATGCCGAGGTGCAGACCGTTCTAGTAGAAGAAGATCAAGTTCGCCGAGGTAATCTGGTCCTGGTAAACAAGGAGTTCAAGCTGGATGCCGGGGCAATACCATCCGATATCGTTAATCTGAACGATACGCCCGAGCTCTTGCAAGGGTATGTGCTGCTGGACAACTCGATCCGGCTGTCACGACAAGTAGCCGAGCAATTCAACGGGATGATGGAAGCTGCCGCGGAGGATGGAGTTGTCCATTTCATGCTCAGCAGCGGCTATCGGGACATGGAGGAACAGGCGCAGCTGTATCGTGAAAAAGGGGCTGACTATGCGCTGCCCGCCGGCTACAGCGAGCATAATCTCGGCCTGTCCATGGATATCGGCTCAACCCAGATGCCGATTGACCAATCGCCGGAAGGCAAATGGCTTCAGGAGCATGCCTGGAAGCATGGCTTTATTCTCAGGTATCCGAAGGATAAGACTGAAATTACGGGGATCCAATATGAACCTTGGCATTTCCGGTATGTCGGCTTGCCGCACAGTCTGATCATGGAAGAGAAGCGGTTTACGTTAGAAGAATACTTAATGTTTTTGAAGAAGGAGAAAGCGTACTCAACAACCGTCGAAGGACAGCAGTACGATATTCGCTATGTACCCGTTGCAAACGGCGGCACCGTGATTGAGCTTCCTCAGAATAGCCAATATGAGCTCTCCGGCAGCAATATGGATGGTGTTATCGTCACGGTGAAACGAAGCGGGGGTGACCGATAATGAAGGCATTGCCCAAATGGACGTTAATGCTGCTGTATTGCGGATATTTGTATGTACTGCTCAAGGTTATCCTGTTTAAGTTCGGTGCGGTGGATGCATCGTTTCTGTTGAAACAGCTGGCTCGCGCGATGCAGCACCCCGATATGATACAGAATGGGCTGGAGTCCGCTAATTTCACGCCTTTTCTAACGATTCGACTGAATATCCGGCGGATCTCGGACCCGCATCATATGATTAATTTTCTGGGAAATCTGGTCATTTTTATGCCGAACGGCATATTCCTGGGGCTTCTGACCAAAAGGAAAGCCGTAGGAGCCTTGGTCGCTTCTCTGGCTGTCAGTCTTGCGCTGGAATGCTCGCAGCTGCTCTTCTCCTTAGGGAGCTTTGATGTGGATGATCTGATTCTCAACGGTTTCGGGGGACTTCTCGGTTATTTCGGTTATTGGCTGATACTGCTGCTATGTACCGATCACTCATCCAACCAAGGCACCGTGAGAGCTTCCAATCGTCCTGCAACCTAGGGAACATGCAGCTCTGCCATTTACCGTAATCGGAAGATTTACGCGATTCTTCGCTCTCAAAGTATACGCATACCCTGCTTATAAAGGCACAAGAAATAAAGCAGGAGCCGGCATAGGATGTAGTAACTACTAGAGTGGGAGCGAGGTGAACAGTGCAGGATGCCTTCAAGACGGAAGAGACGTGCAACATCCAGATCCGAAACGGCCAAGCGATGGGTCGGCCACCCGGTCGTTGTGGTGCTGAAGGACGGCAGCTGTTATGTCGGCGAACTGAATAAGGTGCACGGCAAGGAAGTCACCCTGTCGGGATTCCGGGTTAATGACCAGATGGCGGCCCGAATCGCCAAGAACGGCGAACGTGCTCGAATTTCCGGATTATTCAGCGATTTATTCGGTGCCGGCGCGTTCAGCAGCGGTTCTCCAGCTGCTGCCGGAGCTGCCGCCGAAGCCGAAAACCGAGGTGGCCCGGGACCACTCGGATTCATCGGCGATATCTTGCCTCACATCAAGCTTGGCGTGAATGTAATCCAGTCTATCATGCCTCTCCTCAATATGTTGAAGATTTGAGGTCGTTCCACAGATTCTCCATGTGAAAGAAGCTTGATCGAATCAAGCTTCTTTCTTGTTTGCCTGCATGGTTTGTCGTCCGAGCGTCGACGATAATCGCGCAGCAGTCATCATTACACCTTCGCGCCGGGAGAGGCACGCGGTAAGTAAATGGGCCGTTTACGCGAGCGCACGCAAAATGGTCCGGGTTGCCTCGAGCTTGTTTCGTTCATCCCGGTCGTCGATGGACTGCAGCAAAATGAGCATCGGCATAAATACAGCGAGCATGCGTGCCAGGACATGAGTCTCATCGTCGACCTCACCATACGTTTCAAAGAAGGCGGGCCGGGAAGACGGGGGCAGGAAGCTATAGGCTACGCTTAAGTCGCATGCGGGATGCCCCACATTAACGTCGCCCCAATCGATGATCCCGGATATGATCCCGGTGTTGTCGACCAGCATGTTTTTATAATGCAGATCACCGTGAATCAGGGCTTTCTGCGTGGAAGCCCGGCCGAGCGTGATCGTATGGATATAGCTTTCAAGCGCGCCGGCCGTTTCGCTTCCGAGATGCGGGCTCAGCTTCGGCAGAAAGCCCAGCATGCGTTCTTTGCGTCCAGCGATATCCGATAGATTTCGCTGATCATGCGGAACCCCTTCCGCTTCGGCCGTATCCAGGGGGAACGCGTGAAGAGACTTTAGAAATTGCGCAAGAATCTGCGCGGAACGAGCGCGCTGAGCGTCGCTTAAGCCGGTTGGAAGCACGCCGGGTACATGGGTATAGCCCAGAAAAGGTGCCGGATAGTCCGTGCTTTCCTTGCCAAAATAAAGCGGTTTCGAATAAGGTACGGTTATGTAATCAGATAGCTTCGGCAGAATCCGTGCTTCGGTTTGCAGTAGAGGCACGGCGGCCCGTCTTCTTGGAAACCGGAAAACATAGTCGGACCCGATGCGGTAGACGATATTATCCCAGCCATGGCCCAGCCGCTCAACCGTTTCAGCAGAGAGCTCCGGGAACTGGCGGTCCAGCAAACGCCGGACGAGTCCGGAGGATACATCCCACTCGGGATCCCAAGGATTTGCACACATGGTATTACCCCCTTTGATTGGCTGCAGCTTCAAGGACGGAATGGTTTATCCATAATGGAAATGGCTCATTCATTGTAAGCCCAAATTCGTTCGTCTGCAATGCAGCGTAAGATTCCAAAAGCGATTGAATGTGTAACTGGTACGGAGGGCGGGATTCCGGCATGGAATACGGATCGACGTATTGGAGCAGGGGAGGTTATACTAATTCATGAAAGGGGGGAAACGTTAGGATGCAACGGATTCAGTCCATTATGAAAAATCACTACGGCATCGAAATAAGTGGTGTCAGGCCGCAGCAAGGCGGCTGGGCCGCATTGGCATTTAAAGTGAGCGATGATCGCCGCGCCTATTTTCTTAAGCAATATGAGAAGAGCCGCGCCTCTACGCCGAAATGGACGGCGGCCATTCGGGAATACATCCCGATCCTGGCGTGGCTTTCGGAGCAGGAATCCTTTCGCGGAAAGGTGCCGGTGCCTGTTCAAACCCTGGACGGCCAGTACCGCTGTGAGGATGAACACGGGATCTATCTGCTGTTTGAGTATATTGAAGGCGAAACGATTGGCGAGAACGAATTGACGGGAGAGCAGGTCAAGCAGCTGTCCGAAATCGTCAGCGAGCTTCACCTGCTGGGAGAGGAAATCCCGTATTCTACGCAAGGCATTCGCGAGAGCTTCGAGGTTCCGTTTCTGCGCAAGCTGGAGGATCGCATGCAAGAAGGCTTGCCGGATGATATGGAAGCAGCAATAGCCCCGGCTCGTTCGCACTTGGTCAAAGGGATGCGTACGGTTCGCACGCTATCAGAGCGTTTAGCAGGCCGCAATCTGCGCATGGCGCTCTGCCATATGGATCTGCACCACTGGAATCTGATGCAGAGCGGGGATGAATTAGTGCTTCTCGACTGGGAAGGAATGAAATTAGCGCCGGTGGAATCGGATCTGATGTTTATGACGGATACGCCGTATTTTGAGCAATTTATGCATATTTATCGTTCCCGGCATAACGGCTACCAGATGGATGAAGATGCGCTGCGGTTTTATCAAATCAGGCGTCGGCTTGAAGATATTTGGGAATTCATGGAGCAGCTGTTGTATGACGAACAGGCCGAAGAAGAACGCAGGAATACGCTGGACAGTCTGCGTAAAGAGCTGCTCGAGTTCGAAGCCGAGATATGAAGATCCCTCACATTACATAACGAGCAATCAGCCAGCTGGTGAACACCATAAACCATGATACAAATCCGAAGATTACAACAATTTTGTTCTCGCTCCAGCCGTATTTCAAGCTGAAATGAAAATGGATGGGTGTCATTCGGAATAATCTCAGCTTCGTGCGCTTGTAATACCAGACTTGCAGAATGACTGAAAGCTGCTCGGCTAAATAAACGAAAAATAGAAGCGGAATTAAAATTTCAACCTTCTCGATAACAGCCAGGAATGAAAGGGAGCCGCCGATGGCAAGCGATCCCGTATCCCCCATGAACGCTCTGGCAGGATAAATGTTGTACAGCAGCAAACCGAGAAGACAGCCGATCATGACAAGCGAGAATGCTTGTACCTCCGGCTTGTCGGATATGAGAAAAAAGAAGAAATAAGTGGGAATGGATACGTTGATCAGCAGCCCGTCCAATCCGTCAGTAAAATTGATCGCATTGGCGGATCCGACGATAAAGAGCAGCATGATAATCACGTACGCGGCAATCGGCAGCTGCAGGGAATATCCGCCCAATAGTTCGATATCGCTTGAGAGCGAGAAATACCGGAATAGTACGAGCAGCAGCCCGCCGGTAAACAGAAATTGAAACACCAGCTTCATCCGCCCGGATATGCCGGAGGGATCCTGAAAGACAGCCTTTTTAAAATCATCCATGAAGCCGATCGAGCTGAACAGAAGAAAGGTCGAGCATAAGAAGATCATGAGCGGATCGGGATGAAATTGCAAAGAGACGATGATTCCGATCAAGAGGATAAGACCGGCCATGAGAGGCGTTCCGCGCTTGGCTTGATGATCGGGAGGAAGCTCCGTGCGGATCGGCTGCATCAGCTTCAATGTGCGCAGCCCCCAGATGAGGAGCGGCGTAAATAAGGTTACTAATAAGAACGCAAGTCCGGATACACCAAGCATACTGCTCATTTCCTATGCACCGCTTTCTTTAGAAAAATTATGCAATATGATTATATTGTATTTCTTGGTGATAGACAATTATGCCAAGCTGAAGGACTAGAAGGCATAAAAGCAGGAATCCAAGCTTCCAACATGCAAACAATTTCGCATCGTTTAGTCGGAGCATGTGTGCGGACAGGTTCGAAGGACGCCTTCGTTATCGCGGAGATGCTGGGGGCTAAGCAGGGGGCGGGTATCCATTCCATGGCTGACAAGGGATGGATGGAAGTGAGTTTGTGATCATGAAAAAGGGACGGCCGTTCGATGACGGCCGTCCCTTTTTACAAGTTCGCTGCTGACTTTCCCTCTCAATTGGGCTCGATATGAACATGAACATCATAGACGCCGTGCGAGAGCTTTAATGCATGCTCCACCTCATCGGCGATATCATGAGCAACCCGAATGTCCATATTGGATTTCACGAGAATGACGACATCGACCACGGCGTTACTGCCGTAATTCCTGGCGCGGATGTTTTTAACGCCTTTAACGCCCTGAACGCGCTGCACCGTTTTTCGGAAGGCGCTGATCTTATCCTCATCGAAACCATCGGTTAAGTGGTGGGAGGCATCGCGAAAAATATCCCATGCCGTCTTGCAGATCAGGAAGCCGACAAGCACGGCCGTCACCGGATCGAGCCAAGGCAAGCCGAGAGCGGCGCCGACAATACCGACAACGGTGCCGATGCTCACCCAAGCATCCGACAGGTTGTCCTTGGCTGCAGCCATGACCGCTTGGCTGTTGATTTTGGCGGCGAGGCGCTTATTGTACCGATAGACAAAGTACATCACAATGGCGCAGAATGCTCCGGTCCACGCAGAGATCAGGTCAGGCGCCTCATGCTTGCCTTCAAATATAGAAGAAACCGCCCCAAAGAGCACCTGTATACCGACCGCCATCATGATGAAGGAGGCCATTAAGGAAGCGACCGTTTCGGCCTTCCAATGTCCGTACGGATGGTCTTGATCCGCTGGCTTCTGCGATAAGCGGAGCCCGATCAGCACCGCAATCGAGGCAACGATGTCTGTTGCATTATTCAATCCGTCCGCCCTTAGGGCTTCGGAGTTCCCGGCATAACCTATTACGAGTTTAATTGCAGATAAGCACAGATAAGCAATTATACTGATAATGGCGCCCTTTTCACCTGTTTTCAAATCTTCGTAACGCTGTTGTTCCACATCTAGCCGACTCCTTCCGCATCCCTCAAACAATACTTGACTATATTATCAAGGCGATGACGGGTGGGTCTAGAGCAACGTTGTTTCCTATCACTTAATAAGTGACGAGAGGCAAAAAGAGTTGCACCGGACTAAGAAAAATAGAGAGGGGAAATCATAGCCGCCGGTTTGCGCGCCTCATAGACAGCAGCTGCTCGAAGCTCGCCACGGACGGCTGAGCAACTCGCGAAGGACGGATTAGGGTCCGGTCACATGATGTTGTTCAAGTAGAGCATATACTCCCCGCGATGAAGCGGGTTTACCTGCTTGCGGCTGTTCTCCGGAATATTGCCGCGAACACGAACGTGGCCCCCGGGCCTGATGGTCAGCAGACCTTCGCCGCTCGTCAAGGCATGAACCTCGGCTTTGAGCTGGTCAGAGGTGCGAACAGGGATCGTTCCGTTGATGTGGACGATGCCGTTCACAAACCGCGGCTCCTCGAAGGTTCCTTCTAATGCACCCAGGGACGATAACACCTTGCTCAAGCTAAATTCCGGTACGATGAATTGAAGCTTGTTCACCGGTTCATAGACATTCGTTCCAGCCTCGTTCAAGGCCTTCATCAGCACGAGCGGCGTCAGACTCCGGAAATCCTTGGCCGTCGAGACGGGACTTGCATAGCCGGTATGAGTTAACGTTACGACAATATCCGTGACGGACCATCCAAAGAGCCCTTCCTGCAGGACCTCGAACACGGTATCTTTGATCGCTTTCTGAAAGGACAGCGGAAGGGAGCCAAGCTCGACCTCCAATCGGTATTGCAATCCCGATCCGTCGATTCCCGGCTCCACCCGGAAACCGACGGTTGCATAGAAGGGGTTCTGAGGCTCTCCCATCCGCTCCACGGCCGCTCCGATAGAAACCGGCTTCTCCAAACAAATCACTTTTGGAGCGGAGAAGACGGCTTCGATGCCGTACTGCTCCCGTATGATTTCAAGCAGGATTTCCTGCTGGACCTTGCCGAATACGTGAATGAAGCTTTCTTGCGTTCTTGAATCGCGCGTATATTGCAGGAAAGGGTCCTCCATGGTGAGGTCGCTCAATGCGAGATGCAGGATAGGAGCATCCTTTGAATCCATAGCGGATACCTTGACCTGGATCGGGGGGCGTTCAAAGCGGAAGGACTTCATCCGATCGGATACAACGCCGATCACGTCGCCTACCTTCACATCCACGCCGCCCAGCACCGCGATGTCCCCGGCATAGACGCCGTCCGTTGGCACGATGGCTCCATGCATCAGGCAAAACAGCTGTTTTACCTTCATATACGTTGTGTGCCCGTCTTTCGAAACGACCGGTATTCGCTCCCGCTTCCGGATGCTTCCGGCGAACAGCCGGAGATAGACAAGACGCTCCCCATTTGCCTGCTTCATGACCTTGAATGCAAGGCCGGATAAAGGATCGGCGCTGTCCTCGACGGGAGTATGAACAGGCAGGAACGACTGTAATGCCTCCAGGAGGGGGTCGATCCCTACGCCCCTGGCTGCGGATCCCGCAAATAGCGGATAAGCTGCAGCATTCTTGGTCTGCTGGCGCAATTCCGCCTGCAATCGAACCGCAGAAACAGGGATGTCATGCGCATAATGCCTCAGCATATCTTCGTTGTTCGAAGCCAGAATCTCGAGCCAGCCAGCTTCATGTGGGTCGGCGGGACGGACCGTGGCCCACGCCGTACCTTCCTCCGATGGGACCGACATCTCGCAAACGTTCCCGCTCAGCCGCTGACGGATCATGCTGCAGACTTTGCGGTAGTCCGCCCCCATCCGGTCGAGCTTGTTTATAAATAAAATGGTCGGGATGCCCTGTTCCTTCAACGTTTGCATCAGTACCCTTGTTTGTGCCTGCACGCCTTCAACGGCAGAAATAACCAGGATAACGCCGTCCAGAACGCTTAACGAATGCTCGACTTCCGATATAAAATCCGCATGACCTGGCGTGTCGATCAAATTGACCTTCAATTCTCCCAGCATAAACGAAACCGCCGCGGATTTGACCGTAATTCCCCGACGGCGCTCAATATCGAGCGAATCGGTCGTTGTATTGCCTTGATCAACCGAGCCGGCTCGGTTGATCACGCCTGTCTTAAAGAGAATCTGTTCGGTTAATGTCGTTTTGCCAGCATCAACATGGGCCAACACCCCGATATTCAATATGTTCTTCATATATAGCAGCCCTCATTATTAAATTCATTGTGATCGTTCCTTTCGATTGCGCATTCTGTTTCAGTTGCCGCATCAATACCGCCTCCATATTCAATAAAGTTACTAATAGTTTATCCACCCAGCCGTACTCTGGCATATGCCGAGAACATTTATAATGAATCATTCTCTTGCTCCTGACGCTTCATCCTCCGATGTTGAGGTTTCCAGGTGAATTATTCAGTTATATCTGATTAATACCGTGAACGGCTTCCCGGTTTGGATTAGGATAGACCCATACACCAGATAAAAAGGAGTCTTGCGTATGATTTCACTTCATGCGATCAATAAAAACAACTGGGAGGATTGCATTCGCCTCAAGCCGAAGGCTGAGCAAGCAAAGTGGATTGCCCCCAACCTTTACTCCATCGCTGAGGCGCAGTTTATGGAGGGATTCCGAACAAGGGCCATTTATCATGATGAGGACATGATCGGCTTTGTCATGTACGGGGTTCATACCTACGATGATAATTATTGGATTTACAGGTTCATGATCGATGAGCATTATCAGGGGCTGCATTATGCGAAGCCGGCCCTGCGGCTAGTGCTCGAAGAGATCCGCAGCGCGCCTGATCAGACGAAGCATGTGATGCTTTGTTATAAGAAAGAGAATGAGCGGGCGGAGAGATTATATCTCCAGACCGGTTTTCGGAAAGCGGGGATCGCACCTTGGGGAGATATGATGGCAAGATATACATTTGCCGGCTAAGGAAACGTTCGTATGAACCCTGAGTCTTCCAATGGATCGATATGAACAACAGGCAATCGTTCCCCTTTCAGATGGCGGTTTCAGCGCATAAGAAGATGAACCTCATGATATATATGGCACCGAATCATCTTGTGCTAGAATACGGAGTTAGAAGAGGGATATGTTCCGTGGTCCGTAGCGGGGGTGACTCCGCTTGCAGAATGATAACTTTCATAGAACGGAGGAGCGTTCGTGATCACTATACTCCGGAAGTATTCCATCCGCGTTCAGCTGCTTACCATCGGTGGGGCGATGCTGCTGTTATTGTTCGGGACTTTTCTATGGAGTTATGACCAAATGCGGGGAATCACCTACAAACGGAACAGCGAATATACCCTGGAGCTGATATCAACGATTCAGAAAAATATCGCGGACAACGCGGACTCCATTAACCGCATTTTGCCTAATATCGCTTATAATGAGACGATTCAGCGATTTTTGATGGAGCGCGAGCGCCTGGCTCAGTTCGAACTGCAGGGAGCAGTTGAAGCACTTCTTGTTAATCTTCAGTCCATGAAACAGGGGATCGATAGAATCGTGCTCCTCTCTACGGTAGGGGGAGGCTTCTATAATTGCGTAAACTGCAAGGATTATATTCCTTTTGACGATATTCCCGACCAGACCAACGCCTATTATTCAGGACTTTATCACTATAAGCTCTCAAGTCCGACGAAGAATGTGGTGTATGTGGGTACGCCTGTGTATGATAAGAAAAACGTTGTGACAATCGGGAAAAAAATCGGTTATGCCGTCATCGTTCTGGAGGCCGATGCGATCGCACCCCAGCTCGGCTCGATGTCGACTCATCTTGCCGGGAAATTTTATGTACTGGACCGTAACGGAATCGTAGTGACAAGTAACGACGCTCCAAGCATCGGCCAATCGGTTGGCGGAATGGCAGAGGATGCTGCTCGTGCGCTTCAAGTCAAGGAGGGCGAGCCCGTTAAGTTTCAGAACGAAGAGGGAGATTTCATCCTGCATGCCAGGCCGGTGCCGGCGATCGGCGGAAGTATCGTAAGCGTGTTCGAAACAGGTGAGCTATTCAGCGGATTGAAGGATATGCTGACCCTTGTTCTTGGCATCTTTTCGTTGTCCATCGTAATCTTATATGCCTTTTACACCGCTATAAGCCGCAACATCCTTAACCCGATCCGCGCTTTCATGAAAATTATCAGCGGCCTGCGATCGCAAGGATTAGATAATCCGAACAAACGTGTATCGCTTGACGGGTATGCGGAGATTAGCATCATGGCCAGGCAGTTCAATACACTGCTCGATGAGATCGACGATCTGGCTGCGAAGCTTGTCGATTCAAAAACATATATTTATGAGCTGAAGCTTCTTAGGAAGCAAGCGGAGCTGCAATTTTTAAAGAATCAGATCAATCCCCATTTTCTTTACAATACGCTCGAAACCATTAAAGGAATCGCATATGTGAAGAACGTCCCCGAGATTCGGGAAATGACGGATTCTCTTGGACTCATCTTCCGCTACAGCATTAAAGGCGGAGACGAAGTACGGCTCAAGGAGGAGCTTGCGATCGTTAATGCCTATATCCGGATTCAACAGATTCGATTCCAGGATCGGTTTGACGTTGTGTATGATGTGGATGAACGAAGCTTGCGGGTTTCGGTCATCAAGATGATTTTGCAACCGCTTGTGGAGAATGCGGTGTTCCATGGAATAGAACCGAGCCTTGAGCGATGCCTCCTAACGGTAGGAAGCCGGATTGAGGGCAGCAGCATGCTGATATGGGTGCAAGACGATGGTGTAGGCATGGAGCCTGCCCAGCTGGATGAAATCCGTGCTCATTTAGAGGACAAGTCTGGCCCGGACCTGACCTCGGATACAAAATTTATCGGCATGTTAAACGTAAACAACCGAATCCGATATACCTATGGGCCGGCGTACGGCATCGTATCGGTCGATAGCGAACCGTCGAACGGAACCAGAGTAGTTATCAAGCTTCCGCATGGAGGAATGACAAATGCAGTATAAGGTTTGGCTTGCAGATGACGAACCCTGGATCTTGGAAAGCTTGAAGCGAATGCTTGACTGGCCGTCCCACGGTTTTGAAATTGTGGGGGAATCCAGCAACGGACTGGATGCTTACCGGCAGATGAAGCACCATCGACCGGATGTTGCGTTCATTGATATCCGGATGCCGGGCATGAACGGAATCGAATTGATCCAGAAGCTGTATGAAGAAGAGACCGGGGTCTGTTGCGTGGTCGCCAGCGGATACGCGGAGTTTGAGTACGCCAGGCAAGCTATGCATTACGGTGCTGGCGGATATATCCTTAAACCATTTCGTAACGAAGAAATATCCGAAGTGCTGCAGGGTTTGAAGAATCGTCTGAAACGCGAAAAGCAGCCCGAAGCCATTCGGCCATCTGACGCGATTACGGATACGGCAGATTCGCGCCCGGGGGACGATACACTGCGCTCGATTGAGCAGTACATTCGCGGGAATTTCCGGGAGCCTCTAACGGTTCAGGATATTTCCAGACAGTTCTTTCTCCATCCGAACTATTTAAGTTCGCTGTTTAAACGGGAATTCGGGGTCAATTTCACGAAGTTTCTAAACGATATCCGAATGGAGCACGCTTGCAGCTTATTGCTCAACAGTCGCTTATCCGTCCGAGAGGTGGCGGAACAGGCCGGGTACAAAGACTATTTCTATTTCGCAAAAATGTTTAAACGGCACACGGGCTTGACGCCGACCGAGTACCGTTCCATAGATGCATCGACAAAACCATAGATTCGGATCAGCCCCGCTGAATGCCTCGGAACACCTAGTGTGTCCGGGGCTTTTTCGTGCGACTGAAGCGGATTTGACACGCAAGGCTTTGAGCGAATGATGTTAGAAAAGTACATAGCATATCTGAGGATCGTACATATGGTTTACCTTCAGCGCACCGTATACTTGGAGCATTAAAAGATAACGCCATGAAAGAGAGGGCAGATGCGATGGAGAAAAGCTTATGGGCGCGGATGGTGGAGCATAAATACATGTACTTGCTCGTGTTTCCGCTGCTAGTGTTCTACATCCTGTTCGAGTATGTCCCGCTGTATGGCCTGCAGCTTGCCTTCAAGGAATTTAATTTCGCCGAGGGCGTATGGGGCAGCGAATGGATTGGACTGGCCAATTTTCAAGAGATCTTTTTATTGGATGACTTTTGGACGGCGTTCCGAAACACGGTCATCATTGCACTTGGCCGGCTAATCTTTGAATTTCCCGTACCGATTGTAGTTGCACTGCTTCTGAATGAAGTCCGAACGGCCAGACTAAAGAAATTTTATCAGGTTGTGTACACGTTTCCGCACTTTTTATCTTGGGTTATCGTTAGCGGAATTCTCGTTAATTTTCTGGGCTCGTTCGGCGTACTGAATCAATTGCTGGACATATTGGGGTTTGAAAAAGTCAGCCTGCTGGTAGACCCCGAATCATTTCGCGGTCTTTTGTTCGGCAGCAGCATTTGGAAGGATATGGGGTGGGGGACGATCATTTATTTGGCGGCCATCGCCGGGATTAATCCGTCACTCTACGAAGCGGCCAGCATCGATGGAGCCAATCGGTTTCACCAGATGCGATATATTACCTGGCCGTCTCTAAAGAGCACGGTTGTGATCCTGTTGATTCTGCAAATCGGCAATACGATGAGTTCCGGTGGGAGCGGGTTTGACCAAATTTTTAATCTGTACAACCCGGCTGTTTATGAAAAAGCGGATATTCTCGATACCTATGTCTACCGAAGGACTTTTTCGGTCGGCGACAGCTATGGGACGTCAACGGCCGTCGGCTTGTTTAAATCCATCATCAATCTTGCGCTGCTGGTAGCGGCAAACCGCGCGGCCAAGAGGTTGGGCCAGGATGGTCTCTACTAAAGCATGCCAAGCTGCGTTGCTGCTTGTATTTCGGGTGAAAGGAGGACGCCAATGAAACCGAAAGCGAATGGAGCCGATTACATGATTCACATCCTGCTTATGCTGATGGCCGTCATGACCATTCTGCCCTTTTACAATGTATTCATCACTTCATTTGCCGATCCGGCGTCGGTCGTTAAGCAGCAGTTCTATTTAATTCCCACCAGCTTTAATCTCAGCTCATACCGTATGCTGCTTGACGGCAGTTATGTCGGGAAAGCGCTGTTGAACTCCCTCATTGTCACGGTGTTCGGAACGTCGGTTAATATGCTGGTGACCACATGCGGAGCTTATGCCTTGTCCAAGAAATCCATGCCCGGCCGCTCCATTATGATGGCAGGCATCGTATTTACGATGCTCTTTTCGGGAGGACTTATTCCATATTATTTGACGATTAAGGGGCTTCAGTTGATCAATCACTATGGAGCCATGATATTCCCTGTAGCAGTCAGCACCTTCTTCTTGATTGTCATGATCAATCACTTTCGCACGATCCCGCCGAGTCTCGAGGAGTCCGCTAAGATCGATGGGGCGAATGATCTGTATATCCTCTTTCGCATCGTCATTCCGATTTCCAAGCCGACGATTGCTGCGATTACCTTGTTTTACGCGGTCGCCAGATGGAACGAATGGTATAATGCGATGCTGTTTATGACTGACACCGATAAGCATCCCATGCAGCTGTTCTTAAGGAACATGCTGGCAGACGTAACCAAGATGGCCAGGGACGATATGGGCGCGGCCATGATGTCGCAGCTCAATCAGGGCTACCCCGACGGGATCAAAATGGCAAGCGTCATTATAACCATGGTGCCGATTATGCTGGTGTATCCATATCTGCAGAAACACTTTTCGGCAGGCGTAACATTGGGTGCTATCAAAGAGTGACACATATTCACGAATATCGATGGGGGAGGTTTTACTATGCAAAGCGTCCGCTGGCAAGGAAAATCCGTTTTGATCGCGATCATGATCCTGGCACTTGTCATTACAGGCTGCACCAGGAAGGCAGGCAATAGCGATGCTGGAGAAGGTGGATCCGGGGGAGGGAAGAACGGGAAGAAGCTGGATATATCGGTCTCTTTTTTTAACATCGGGCTCGCCTTTCCGAACCGTGAAACAGACGAATATTTGAAGCAGCTCGAAAGCAAATTTAATGTCCGTTTCGTTGACAAAGTGATCAGCTATTCGGATTACAAGGAAAAATACCAGCTCTGGAGCGCCTCCGGCGAGCTCCCCGATGTGTTCAGTCACGATATCATTAACTCGGAGACGTATTATTCCTGGATTAAACAAGGGATCATTCGCGCACTTCCAGACGATCTCAGTCCCTATCCGAATGTAGCCAAGGTGCTTTCGCTCGACGAAACCAAGTCGCTTCGTGTGGACGGGAAGGCCTATATGATTCCGCGCCTGACGTACCGGGATTATGATACATGGGCGATGGAACGTTCCTTGATCGTCCGCAAGGATTGGATGGAGAAGTTAGGGATTGCGGATCCCGTTACCTACGATGATTATTTGAATATGCTGAAGGCTTTCGCCAAGGATGACCCGGACGGAAATGGCAAGAACGATACGGTTGGTCTTACCTTCCGGTCGGCTGCGATGCTGGCTCCCATTGCCGGAGGCACCTTTCCACACCTGCTGAACAGCTCGTGGGTGAAGGAGAATGGAACGTATATCCCTTACTATGCCTCCGATAAGATGAAGACGGTCGTCAAGCAGATGCGCCAGCTCTTTACGGAAGGCGCGATCGATCCGGATTTTGCCATTATGAAAACAAACGACGGGATTGAAAAATTCGGCCAGGGTAAAGTGGGCGCGATCTCCATGCAGGCTACTCCGAACGGTTTAGCCAAGCTCAATGCGGCATGGAGCAAATATAACAAGGACACAAAGTTTGAGGATATTGCCCACATCATTCCGGTGACATGGCAATCGGATGACGGAAACCGATACCGCTATACGGCCGTTACGTTCTGGTCGGAAAGCTATTTCAGTGCTCGAGTGAACGATGAGAAGATGGACAGAATCCTGCAAATATACGATTATCTGCTCTCTGACGAATTTATCAGAGATAAACAGTACGGAATTGAAGGGAAGGACTATACCATAGAAGGCGAGAAGATCACGATTACGCGTGAGAAGAATGAAGAGGGCGAATTTAAAACGATTGGCAGCTTGTATCCGTCCTTCAACCTGTTTGGTTCGCTCGCGGCTTGGGGACAAGAGCTCGAATTCGTAGAGAGTGAAGTCAACAATATTGCATATGGAGAGAAGCTGTCGAGGATGTCGAGGGAAGGACTGAAGCAGCGAATTGCCGAGCATGTCCCCGTGCCGACCAATTATCAGCTGGAACTGCTGTATACCCCGGCCAAATCGAAGCTGAGCGCCATAAATCCGACGGAGGATTTGACTAGGGTCATGCTATCCAAGGAGGACCCGGTAGCGATGTGGGAGAGCATTGTGGCAGGTTACGAGAACAAAGGCTTGTCACAGGCTATACAGGAAGTAAACGAAGCTGTGCGAGAGCAGGGGCTCGACAAATGAGCGGCAGTCAGAGCATGGATTATCCGATTGCCTGCACAGACCAGAAAAGCCATCGAATCCTGGTTTTCGCCCCGACAGCGCCCGATTGGAACATGGACGAATCATTGATATGGTCCTGGTCTCTCTTAGACGTGGACGGATTCAGCGAGCTCCTTCCGGCATGGGGGCTGCCGACTGAAGCCAAGCTTCGGCATGATCCGATTCGCGGTGGGCAGTGCATGATCGTTACGGATTCTTGCGGGCTTGCAGCGATCCTTCCTTATCCCGGAGGAGAATCCCTCATATGGGGGGCCTGCGTAGGCGGCAATCCTCACTCGGCCGAGCTGCTTCCTAACGGGAATCTGGCTGTGGCGGCCAGTACAGGCGGTTGGGTCAGGATCTATGCTTCTTCCCAAGGGCTAACAGATCAAGTTTATGCCGAGCTTCCGCTTCCTGGTTCGCATGGTCTGCATTGGGATTCTCGCCGAAATGTATTATGGGCTCTAGGCGATCATGATTTGGTAGCCCTCCGTCTCGAAGGAACAGATGATCAACCGGAGATCGCGGTGGACGATCGGGTTCCCCTGCCAAGCAGGTACGGTCATGATCTCCAGCCCGTGTGGGGAAACGACGATCGCTTGTGGATCACTACGGTTTCGCATGTCTACCAGTACGTCATATCATCCGGTCGGTTTGTGAGTGAATATGCGGATTGCCCGTTTGTGGATTGGCATGATGTGAAGAGCATCGGCAATCAACCTTCTGGCGTAATCGTTTCTGCTGCGCCCAAACCGGGAGGACTTTATGAATGGACGACGGACGAGATCCGCTTACACGGGACATCGAATCGGATCCGCAAAGGGACAGCGATATACAAGGCTAGGATTTGGGCCCCGGGATATTAGCCCGTCTATGATCACAATAAGGAGGCTGGAGCATGACTTCACTAAAGAAGCAGCGTTCTGTCCTATCGGATCATCCTTCCAGGTGGCCGCTTGGAACATCGCTCTCGTTAAATGATTGGGCCGATGGTCATGTCGATATTGAAGCTGTTCAACAAGCCGGCATTAAGGTTATCGAGCTGGCTTGGCGAAACGATGCCTTCGATCTGTTCAATCCGGTGAATGAGCGGACCTGCAGATTTTGGATCGAGAATAGTCGAGAGCTTGGAATCAGCATTTGGACGCTGCATCTGCCTTATGGCCCCGCCTTCGATATATCGGCCGTCAGTGAAGCGGCTTCTGTCGAGGCTTCCCGCTTATTATGTCGGTTGATGCAGCTTGCCCATGAATGGGGCATTCCCATGGTTGTACTCCATCCAAGCTGGGAGCCAATTACGGATGAGGAACGTCCGCAACGGCTGGAAGCGTGCAGGAGGGCATTATCGGTGCTGGCAGATGAAGCGGAAGCGCTCGGCATACGGATCGCAGTTGAATGCTTGCCGCGCACGTGCCTCGGGAATTCGGGCCGGGAGATCGCAAGTCTGCTTGCAGCGGATCCTCGGCTCGGCATATGTTGTGATGTCAACCATCTTCTGCTGGAAGCCCCGGAATGCTTCATCAGAGAACAGGGCGAACGCATCTTCACGGTCCATATGTCGGATTGCGACGGTCGAGATGAAAGACACTGGATGCCGGGCATGGGCTCTATTCGGTGGAACGAGGTTTTGCGAGCATTGGTTCTGCACGATTACCAAGGTCCGTTTATGTTCGAGGTCCGCAGACCTGTTCCTTCGGAAGTGGCAGCTTGCTGGGAACGATTGATCGAAGGCTATGATCTTGCTTATCCGAAAGCAATCGAACTTCCGTGAACACATGATGAAAGGAAGGGATCGAATGAATAATCGGAAGAAGATGACATCCCGGCTGCGCCATTTGCTGCTCGCTGCTGGTATCTCTCTGGCTGCCCTGACTCTCTTTATTACCGGGGATAACCTAAGAATGAGCTGGGTGGACGCATCTTCGCCTCTCCAGGAGGATTATGATATCGCTATGAGCGATCAAGCGTCCAAAAAAATATTGGTGATGGACCCTGGCGTCTCTGATTGGAATGATTCCATGGCCGTTAAATGGTCTTGGGCACCCATTGCATCCAACGGCTTCGCTGAGTTTACCGCCTATTGGGGATTGCCGACGGAAGCACGGATTAGAAACAGCGATTTCTTCGGAACCCAGGTTATGCTCGTTACCGACTCAAGGGGATTGGCCGCGATTATTCCATATCCTGCAGGAAATTATAAGCTCTGGGCAGCGAATGTAGGCGGCAATCCCCACTCCGCCGAACTTCTGCCCAACGGCAACATTGCCGTTGCAGCAAGCACTGGAGGCTGGGTACGGATTTATACATCGTCTCAGAGCTGTCATTCAACGACATACGCAGAGTATCGTTTGGAGAGCGCTCACGGCGTATCTTGGGATCCGCATAATGAAATATTATGGAGCCTGGGAAATGGGGCGATCGTTGGGTTGAAGGTAGGGGGAACAACCGCGAGCCCGACGTTGACCGAGCATGTTCGACTGGATGTTACCCGCTTGAACGGGCATGACATACAACCGGTGTATGGAGACCTTGACCGATTGTGGGTGGCATCGGGTGGGAAGGTATATCAATACGTCAAATCGACCAATTCGCTCGATCTTACGTATGCGGGAGCTGACGAGATCAGCCGGGTGGGCGTAAAGGCTGTCGGTAATCAGTCATCAGGCCAGGTGGTGCAAACGGTCGCGGATGTCGCGAAGAATCCGGTCGGCGGCTGTACGCTTTACACGTGGTGTACGGATTCGGCAGACTTTTTCCTTCCGAGTGCAACGCGTACCAAGACCGGTGCTGCATTCTACAAAGCACGGATACTGAATCCTAACTATCAGTAGTTGAAGATAGCCGGGATCGAGAGCCCATATCCCTTTCAAAAGCTCGACTAGTGAGGAGATGCTGCTGAGGATCGTTCAAGCGATGTGCTTGGGCGATCTTTTTTTGCCGGGTATGGTATGCTATCCTTACGTATCAGGATGGATCTGAAGGAGGCAATCGGATGTTGATGATGAACGAGAAAATAAAGGCACGCGAGGTTGAACTGACGGGACTCGACGGCGAGGACCTCGGCATCATGCCACGGGACGAGGCATTAGCGCTGGCGAAAGCGAATAAGGCGGATTTAGTGTGCACTTCGCTGTTCAGCAGCCCTCCGCCATGCAAGCTGGTCAGCCGAGGAATGGCCAAGCAGGAGGCCGCGAAGGAGAAGAAAGGACAGAAGCCGGCCAGCGGTCCGATCAAAGTGAAAGAATTTCGCCTCACCGTACATATCGAGGAGCACGACTATGATACCAAGCTGTCCCAAATGCAGCGCCTGCTTGAATCGGGCAAGGCGGTCCAGCCGATCATCCGCATTCAGGGCAAGGAGGGCGATGCCGCCCGGAAGCTGCTGGAACGGTTGATCCACGATCTGGCCGGGAAGGGAACGAAGGAAACCGGCATCCAAGTGAGCGGCAAGCAGGCGACGGTGAAGCTGCTCCCGGTGTAAATGCCACCAGGCGTGCAATTCCATGATTTACTTTTGCGTTCTTTGATGATACTATAATTCAAATTATAAACGCGATGAAGAGAAGAGTAGACGAGTCAGGATTCCCTACAGAGAGCCCCAGCAAGCTGAAAAGGGGCGGGAAACCCTTCGTTGAACCAAGCCTCTGAGCGGCGCATCGGAACTTGTGGTTTACATAAGCAGATGGTGCGACAGGAGCTCCTGTTATAGAGCTAGGGTATAAGCCGTCAGCCGATGGCCGTACCTGATGAGGCCGGTATCGTGAGATATCGGCAAATAGGGGTGGCACCGCGAAATCAAATCTCGTCCCCAAGACATTTGTCTTGGGGGCGGGATTTTTTGTCGTTCCAGAGGAAATGAACATGTTAATTTAGAGGAGGTTTTACCCATGAGCACTGACAAAAGAAACGCAGCTATGAAGTCCGACTTTCTGACGGACATTGTGCGGGAGGACATCGCGAGCGGAGTGTACAGCAGGCCGATCGCGACGCGTTTCCCGCCCGAGCCGAACGGTTACCTTCACATCGGAAGCGCATATGCCATCCAGGTTAACCATTCGATCGCTGACAGGTTTGACGGCAGGTTTAATCTGCGCTTCGATGATACGAACCCGCTTAAGGAAGACGTTAAATATGTGGAGGCGATCAAACAGGATATTGAATGGCTTGGATTGAAGCCGGATGTATATTTCGGATCGGATTACTCGCAGCAAATCTGCGAGGCCGCAATCAAGCTGATTCGCAAGGGCAGGGCCTATGTCTGCGACCTTAGTCCGGAGCAGATGACTGCTTACCGGGGAACGCTGACCGAGCCGGGGAAGGATAGTCCATACCGAGGCCGGACGGTGGAAGAAAATGAGTCCTTATTCAAGCAGATGAAGAATGGAGAGTTTGCAGCCGCCTCGAAGGTGCTTCGGGCGAAGATCGATATGGCATCGCCTAATCTCAATTTGCGGGATCCCGTACTGTACCGGATTATCCATGCGGAGCATTACCGAACCGGAAATGAATGGTGTATCTACCCGATGTATGACTTTGCCCATCCGATCCAGGATGCCATTGAAGGGATTACGCACTCCTTATGCTCGGCAGAGTTCAAGGATCACCGCCCGCTGTATGAATGGGTACTGAGGGAGCTTGATATTCCGGAGCCTCCCAAGCAGAGGGAATTCGGCCGGCTGAATATTTCGGGAACGGCTACGAGCAAGCGATATTTGAGGGAGCTGGTTGATGGGGGTTATGTCGACGGTTGGGATGACCCAAGACTGCCGACACTGCAAGGGTTGCGCCGTAGGGGCGTGACTCCGGAAGGGCTTCGACGATTTCTCGAAGAGCTTGGCGCGCTAAAAAATCCTAGTACCGTGGACTCGGCGATGCTGGAGCACTTTGTCCGCCAGGATTTGAAGATGCGGTCCCTGAATGCCATGGCTGTGATGCACCCGCTGAAAGTGGTCATCACGAATTTTCCGGCGGACCGGACGGAAATGCTTGTTCTGCGGAACCATGAAGGCGATGAATCCCTGGGAACCAGGAAAGTCCCGTTCACCAGGGAACTGGTGATCGAACGGGAGGATTTCATGGAGGATCCGATCGCAGGGTTTCACCGGCTGTCGCCGGGGCAGGAGGTGCGGCTGAAGGGAGCTTACTTTATCCGCTGCGAGGAAGTCGTAAAGGACCCGTTAACCGGTAAAATAACCGAGCTGCACTGCACCTATGACCCGTTGACACGAAGCGGAAGCGGGTTCAACGCAAGGAAAGTCAAGTCGACGATTCACTGGGTATCCATGAGTTGCGGGATCCATGCAGAATTGCATCTGTATGATCGCCTTCTGAAGGAGACCGCTGTTTTTGCAGAATCCGGCAACGATTGGAAGGAGCTCCTGAACCCGGCATCGTTGATTCGGGTGGAGAAGGCTTTTCTTGAGCCGAGCCTAAGCAATGCCTCTTTCCATCAAACCTACCAGTTCATCCGACACGGCTACTTCTGTCTCGATAACAAGCACGCCCATTCCGGGCATCTTGTGTTTAACCGCGTTGTGCCGTTGAAGGATTCGTGGAAGAGGCAGAACAGCGACATGTTCAAATGACCATGTATGCGATGCATTAAGCTTTGCGAACGCTAGGAATAGAGTTGCATTCGCTGCATTCCATCGGGAACGTATTAGGCTGGCCAATGCTCAGGATGCGTTAACGAAGGCGGGAGCTTCGTGCTCGCATCCCCGATGGCGGCTTGGACTTGGGCTTGGGTTAGGAAGAGGCATCCGGTCAGATTGGCTCCCCGAATGTCCGCATCCCGGAAATCCGCGCCGATCAGATCGGCTACCCTCAGATCCGCGCCGCGCAGATCAGCTGCGATGAGATAAGCCCCTCTCAGATTGGCATATCGAAGATCGGCGCCCTTAAGCTTGGCGCCGATCAGATCCGCACCCCGGCCGCCGATGTTCTTCCTGACGGGAGGACCGGTGTGCTTACGGCGGGCATTCTCCCGGACAAGCTCGCTTGTCCGAAGCAGGAGCAAATTGACTTCGGCCCGATGAGCTGCCACATCGAGCTTCAGCAGAGCTGGCGGAGGGAGAAGCGTCATGCGCTCGGTCTCCTCCAGCGCTCGTTCGATATCGGCATGAATTTCTTGCGCCGGCTGTTGTTCCAATGCTTCGCTTAAATACCATAACAGCTCGTGGAGCTGCCGCATTATCGGGAATACCTCGAACATTTCCTTGGCGGTCTCAGTTGACTGCCGCCAGTCGCGTCTCTGGTAAGTAAGCTGGGATACCTTCTGTCCTGCGCCAAAGCAATCGAACACGGTGCAGCCGCGGAAGCCCTTTTGTCTAAGATGATCGTGGATGGCGCAGCGGAAATCGGCTCTCAGATTGCTGCAGGGTGTTCCGGCGTCCTTATTCACCGCAAAATCCGATGATGCCGCGAAGGGCAGCGCCACGCAGCATAAGCCGAAGCAGCTGGAACAGTCCGATTGCAGACTATGCCGCAGCGATTCGGATGAGGTTTGTTTGTTCGTCATGAATGATATGAATCTCCTTCCACATGGGCGATGAACATGAATACATAGATTCTATTTTAGACCATAGAGAGGGTAAAGTCATAGATGCAATCGGAGTTTTATCATTTTCGCCCCATTTAGGACATATGTCCTTTTCCCCAATGCCGGATATACTCTTTAATAATATACAGATCAATTACGACGCGAGGAGTTTATACGCATGAGAGGAATTGTATTTGCTATACTGGGCGGTGCATGCATAACGCTGCAGGGTGTGGCGAACGCAAGGATCAGTCAGGATATGGGAACATGGCCGGCGGCATCCGTAACGCAGCTGACGGGGTTTTTGATGGCATTGGTAATTTTGTCGTTTGTCCGTGACAGCAAGCAGTATTGGGTTAGGCAGGTCAACCCGCTGTATGTATTAGGAGGCGCTTTGGCGGCACCGATCATATTCAGTGAAGTTACCGCGATCCGGCATATCGGGGTAACCTTGACGATATCGGCGCTGTTGATCGCACAGCTGAGCCTGACGTTCGTGATTGACGCCGGCGGATGGTTCGGCGTGGCCAAGAAGAGGATTACGGCAGCTCAATGCATTGGCATTGCCATGATGATCGCCGGTGTGCTGTTCCTTAAAATGTAGCAGCAAAGGACAGAATCATGAACAGATGGGAAGTGAACTGATCGATGAAAGAAAGTCGCGATCCGGAACGCCTGCGTTCCTTAATTCGCGAGCACCAGATGGAGCATGTGTTCCCGGAAGAACTGGAGCCCCATCTGCTGCTGTGTGAGTACGAACAGGGAGAGAGCATTTGCAAGCAGGGGGAGACCGCTGAATACCTTTATGTGCTTGTTGGAGGGAAAATCAAGGTGTTTACAACGTCACCGGAAGGCAGGGCGCTCATCCTGTCCTTTAAAACGCCGCTGGAGGTGATTGGTGATATTGAGTATATTCAAGGAAATCCATTCA
The DNA here is from genome assembly GCF_038597315.1 of Paenibacillus sp. FSL M8-0142. Classification (NCBI taxonomy): domain Bacteria; kingdom Bacillati; phylum Bacillota; class Bacilli; order Caryophanales; family Paenibacillaceae; genus Paenibacillus; species Paenibacillus sp. FSL M8-0142. Next base: position 3,822,432 of record NZ_CP152008.1, on the reverse strand, counting down.
TCAACACGGTGCAGGCGGTGATGCCTTCGACCATGGTTGCCGTTCATCATCGTTGGCTGAATAAATACGGTCAGTCCCATCCGCCGCTGCTGCAGTTTCTGTTGCAGATCGTCACCCGCAAATTTTATATTAAGTCCAATTTTATGAGCTTTAATCTGATGCATCCGGTGGAAGTTCGTCTGGCCAGTTATCTGCTTTCGGTCTCGCAAGGCGATTCCGGAGCGTTCGCAACCGATCCTCCAGATGTCTTCCAGCTGTCAGATATTGCGAATCTGCTCGGGACAAGCTACAGGCATCTGAACCGGGTGATTCATAAATTTTGCAAGGACGGCTTGATCGAGCGCCGCCGCGGCATCATCCTGATCAAGAATCGGGAGAAGCTGTTCGAGGTGGCCGGGGGCAATATTTACGAAGAATAAATGACCGCTAAGAACGCCATATGAGGAAAGTGAAGGAGGAGCGGAATGTGGCCGGAGGATTGGTATTGGCGCTTATAGCCGGCGCTCTGGTAAGTCTGCAAAATATATTCAACAACCGGGTTAATGCTGCCACGGGACTATGGTCAACGACAACATTGGTGCTTGGATTGGGCTTTGCTGCATCCTTCATCATAAGCTTGGCAGTTGAGGGTACCGCCACCTTCCAGCTGGACCAGATGAAGCCCTGGTATTGGATCAGCGGGGTCATCGGCGTAGGCGTGGTGATCTGTCTGGTTCAAGCTACGAAAATGCTCGGACCGACGTTCGCCATATCGATTGTCATGACGTCACAGCTCGGGTTCGCCCTCTTGTGGGATTCCATGGGATGGCTCGGTCTTGCTAAGGTTCCTTTTACAATAAACCAGCTGATTGGAGTTCTGGTTATCATCGGCGGCATTCTGGTGTTTAAATTAGGAGGATCACAAGAGAAGCAAGAAGCTCGAAAAGTTCGCGAAGGAGGAGAGTAAACATGGGATCGATCATTGATAAAGTCGCATGGCTGCATGTGGTTGACGGACGCATCTTATGCGCCCGTTCCAGAGGCAAGGATACGTACTATGTTCCCGGCGGAAAGCGTGAGGCCGGCGAGACGGAGCTCGAAACGCTTGCCAGGGAGATTGAAGAGGAGCTGTCCGTTCGGATACAACCGGAAAGCGCCGTGCACTACGGAACCTTCGAGGCGGAGGCTCATGGTAAAACCGATGGAGCCATCGTGAAGATGTCCTGTTATACGGCAGAGGCGGACGGAGAGCTGTCGCCAGCCTCGGAGATCGAGGAGCTGGCATGGTTGACATATCAAGATAAAGGACGTGTGTCCGAGGTGAGCCGGCTGATCTTCGAGCGGTTATACGAGACCAAGCAGCTGAACGATTAACCAGAGAACGATGATGCATTTAAGTCTAAAAAAGACGCCTCCGCGGAGGCGTCTTTAATCATTAGATTTAGAACGTACGTTCGATTTAAGGAACATTTGAATCAAACGGGGTCTTATTCGATTTTCATATTATTAGTATAAACGAACGCCTAATATAAGTCTATATTTTGCCAGGAAATTATTTTATAGTAGGTGATACCCGGCCGGGAAGTCAGAGCTTAGCCATCGCGTTGTATAGCTAAAGGGAGCCTATTTCTTATGCAAATTCGATTATGGAATACCAATTTAAAAGTTCGCTTATTTGGCGAAGCGCTGTTCAATATGCTCGTGTGGATGTACTTTCCGTTTATCGCGGTTTATTTCGGGAATGCGTTAGGAAATGATATCGCGGGGATGCTGATGACGGTTCCCCCGTTATTCAGCATGGCAGGGAGCTTGATCGGAGGCGCTTTGGCGGACCGGATCGGACGCCGTCCCGTCATGCTGACGGGCGCTGCGCTCCAAACCTTGATGTTCGCCGTATTCGCCTTGTCATCTTCCCATTGGCTCGATTATGCGGCGTTTATTGCCATTGGCTTCGGCGGTGCCATTTATCGGCCGGCCAGCACGGCCATGGTGGCGGACCTGGTTCCGGCACAGGACCGGCGTCAAGTGTTCGCTACGTTCACGACCGCCAATAATATCGGGGCAGTGTTAGGCCCGGCGCTTGGAGCGGTATTCTTCTTCCATTACCGGCAGGAGCTGCTGTGGACCTGCTCGTTCATCCTGCTGCTGTATTTCATCGCTATCTATTTGATCGTTAAAGAATCCATGCCGCCTGGGGAGGGAAGCGCTGGCCGTTCAGCAACGGTTGGCGAAATATGGAGGGAGCAGTGGAAGGGATACGGCGTTATTTTTCGCGACAAGGTGTTTCTGGTGTACATACTAGCAGGGATATTCGCGCTGGTAGCGATTATGCAGCTGGATTTGTATTTAGCCGTCTACGTCACGAACTACGTGCCTGCTCAGGCTTTGTTCTCCTGGGAGGAGGGCAAGCTGATGCTTTCGAGCACCGAGATATTGGGCTGGCTGCTCGGCCTGAACGGTCTCTTGTTTGTGCTGTTTATCCTGCCGGTAACCAAGTGGCTGCGCCATTGGAAGGAGCGCGACGTATTCATTATGTCATCGCTGTTATCCGGATTAGGGACGTTTGCCCTCGGCTTCAGCACCAATCTATGGTTCTTGTTTATCGTTACGATCGTGTTTACATTCGGCGAGATTGTCCGCTCACCGGTCATGCAAAGCTTTATCAGCCATTATGCTCCGGAGCATGCAAGAGGACAATACATGGGCGCTGACAATCTGCAGTATACGATCGGGCGATTTTTGGCGCCGGTCACTGTGTTTTTATCGGCGTGGATTCCGCCAATGGGAATATTCAGCCTGATCCTGCTGTCAGCACTTATTAGTGTCGTTCTATACGTACATTTGTTCAGAATATACCCCGCCTCGTCAGAACAATAGATGGTCCCATGCCGGATAGATTGGGGAATCCTCCGGGCAATCAAACAGATCAAATCAAAGCCGTCAGATTTACAGCTTGCTCATATGTCGTCGCGGCGATCGCATGACATTGTGAGCGGGTTGTAAATTTGGACGGCTCTCATTTATTGTCGTTCGTATTTACAAACCGATGGTCGGTATATATAATAAGGAGCAAAGAGGATGAGGAGTTGGTGGAGATGGCACCATTTATAGGCATGGTCATTTCGTTTCTCGTTTTTCGGTCACTCGGTTTAGCCGGCTGGGAGTACATGAACGACACCGTCATATCGCTTCGCTTTGCAGCAGCGGTGATGCTGCTGATCGCCGCGTCGGCTCACTGGGGCAGAATGCGTCCCGATTTGATTGCGATGGTACCGCCATGGATCCCGAAGGCGGGGATGATCGTAAGTTTGACAGGCATTTTTGAAATAACGGGTGCCTTTCTGCTGCTCTTCCCGTCGACGACAACGATAGCAGCAACCTTGCTGGCACTGCTGCTGATTGCCATGTTTCCAGCTAACATGCATGCAGCCCGTCATAAGCTCAAGCTAGCGGGCAGGCCGGTTCCACCGATAGGGATCAGAACGGTTATTCAAATCGTGTTTATAGCCGCTATATTAATTGCAGGCTGGCTGCCTTCGCAAGGATAATGCAGTACCTATAAGGAGGAATCGCATATGAAGCAAGAAGAACGCCGAGAGCAAACGCAGCACATCCTGCTGGAAGCAACAGAGGAATTGATTCGGGAGAAGGGCTGCAGTCAAACGACGTTGACGGACATTATGAAGCGCACCGGACTCTCCAAAGGCGCGATCTTTCATTACGTCTCCGGCAAAGATGAGCTGTATATCAATGTATTGAAAGCGAAGCTCGCGGAATCAAACGAACGGTTTATGAATGAAGTAAACAAGCAGGGGAAGAAGAAGCAATTTGAAGGGCCCATGAACGCCATCGCGCATGGAATGACGAAGCTGGAAAGCCGCGATGACGTCAGCAACCAGATTTTGATGTATTTGATCGGAAAGAGCGATCAGCCGGGGATTGCCGAAATTGTAGCCGGGTTTTACAGGGAATCGACGGCCACCTCGAGGAAGTGGATCGAGACCGGGCAGGAAGCGGGCGTAATTCCAAAATCCATCGATGCCGAGCGGACGGCTGAGCTGTTCGAATTGCTGTCTTTCGGGCTGCGGGTACGGGGATTGATCGGGGCCAAGAGCGACGTCTTCGGTACGAACGAGTACGAGGATTTTATCATCGGTATTCTCCAGCCCGGAGAAGCCGGGAAGGGGGGCAGGAGCAGATGACGGTATGGCTGTTTCTTCATATAACCGGAAGCGTGCTGTTTGTCGGGAATATCATAACGGCAGCGTTCTGGAAGGTAAGGGCCGATATCGAGGGCAATCCGTCCCACATCCACCGGACGGCGAAGAATGTGATGCTGGCCGACTACGTGTTTACCCTTCCGGGATTATTGCTGCTTATCGTTTCCGGCATCGTAATGGCTGGTCGCTCCGGATTCGGGATTGGCGGAATGAATTGGCTCACCGCATCGCTTTTCTTGTTTGGCGTGACGGGGCTGATTTGGGGAGGCGTATTGATCCCTTTACAGAAAAGCATGATCAGGCATAGCGGGCATTCCGTAGAATGCGGAGCGGTCACGGCAGGGTATAAGAAGGCCTCAAGGTATTGGGCGATATTCGGAACGATCGCAACCCTGCTTCCCCTAGCCATCCTTTATTTTATGGTGTCAAAGCCATTTTGATAGAAGAGATGGTCAACTCGTACTCCGCTAGGATTCCATGTAAGGAAAAGGAAGGAAACTGAATCATAAGAAGAAGGCGAGCGCACGGTAAAACATTACCGTGTGTTTTTTTTATAACGAACACTTAACAAAAAGAACGGAACCCCTTATAATGGTCAAAGTCTTGTCGTCCGGGAACCAACATGCTTGAGCATGCATTTACTTGCTCGGCAAGCTATGGCTTGGCTTTTACATTCATAGTTTAAGCTAAATTCTTCGTAAAGGTGTTTGATACGCATGCTTCATAATCCAACAGGAAGAGAACGCCTCGGCCTAGCATTTCTACTAAGTTTGCTGGGGATATTGGGACCATTCAACATCGATATGTATCTGCCCAGCTTCCCCGATATATCGGCTGACTTGGGAGCGCGAGCCTCACTGGTGCAGCTGAGTTTGACTTCGTGCTTGATTGGTCTGGCTTTGGGACAAATGATCGTGGGTCCAATCAGTGACGCACGCGGACGAAGAATGCCCTTAATCATCTCTTTGGGGCTGTTCGCATTGTCTTCTCTGTTTTGCGCGCTTGCCCCGAATATTACGACACTGATTATCGCTAGATTCTTGCAGGGATTTACTGCTGCTGCCGGCCTTGTCATCTCCCGTGCGGTCGTGCGGGATGTGTTCAGCGGCAGGGAGCTGACCAAGTTCTTTGCGCTGCTGTCGGTCATCAATGCCGTTGCGCCGATGGTCGCCCCAATGTCGGGCGGAGCGATTTTGCTGCTTCCATCCGCCAGCTGGCATTCGATCTTTTATTTTCTAAGCTTATTCGGTCTGTTTATCGTGCTCACCATTACGCTGCGGTTGAAGGAAACCTTGCCGCCCGAGAGACGGATGTCAAGCTCGATTGGCCACTCGATAAAGACCATGGGGGATCTGTTCAAGGATCGTTCCTTCATCGGATACGCCTTGACGGTCGGCTTCATCCACGGCGGGAGCTTTGCTTACGTGTCAGGCACTCCGTTTGTATATCAAGGGATATATGGTGTATCGCCGCAGGTGTTCAGCATTCTGTTCGGCATCAATGGCCTCGCGATCATCTTCGGCAGCTTTCTGATCGGACGTTTCGGCGGCATCATTCCGGAACGGACATTGCTGCGCTTCGGCGTATGGACGGCGGTAAGCGCAACTTCATTGCTGCTTATCATGACGGCGATCCGAGGTCCGCTGGCCCTCATCGTCATCTTAATCTTTATATACATGATCACGATCGGAATCGTCGCAACCAGCACATTTACCTTGGCCATGGAGAAGCAGGGACATCGGGCTGGTAGCGCAAGCGCTGTGCTTGGATTGGTACCGTTATTGCTGGGCTCGGCGGTATCGCCCCTGGTCGGCATTGACGAGACGACAGCCGTGCCGATGGGAGCGGTGTTGTTCGTCACCTCGTGCCTTGGCGCATGGGCGTTTACCAAGCTGACAAGAGCGAACGGGGATGGAGCATCGGCAAGCTAAAAAATCCCTCGAATGACATTTCGTTATCCGTTGCAAAATGTAGGTAAGGCGGGTGACGATATGCGAACAATGGGAATGAAATGGTTTGCTGTGGTTCTCATCCTGGCGGCTGCGGTAGGCTGTGGGAATAAAGAGACGAAAGAGCATGATTTGCTGCATGTGAAGTCCAAGCAGGGGGCCGATAAGAAGAAAGTGATCTTTCTTATGATAGACACTTTGATGGCCCAATCCATCGATGAAGGGATCCGTCAAAAGCAGCTTCCAACCTTTCAGTATCTTATCGAGAATGGACAGTATCATAGGGATATGGTCAGTTCGTTTCCGACGATGTCGGTGACGATTGACAGCTCGATGCTGACCGGACCCTATCCTCATGAACATCGAGTACCCGGGCTTCTTTGGTATTCGGCCGAGGAGAAACGGTTAATCAACTACGGAACCGGTCCGATGGAGATTCTGAGGCAGGGCGTGAATCATGTGCTTGAGGATGCCCTAATCAACCTGAACGGCCGGCACCTCAATCCGAAGATTCCTACGATCTATGAAGAAGCGGCCAGACTCGGGTTGACTTCCGGCTCGATCAACGGTTTGGTGTATCGGGGAAAATCGGAGCATACCCTCTCCATTCCAACGTGGATCGAGGTACCGACCTCACTTCATCGCAACATCAAGGTCAAAGGCCCCGATCTGTTGACCTTGGGTGCCCTCTCCAATCCGCTGAACGGCAAAAAGAATATGCCTGATAGCATTGCCAACCGATTGGGAATGGATAACAAATTTGCGCTGGAAGCCTTGGAATACTTAATCAAGGAGAAGAAGCTGCCGGACTTTTTATACGTGTATTTGCCGGATCTGGATCAGAAGCTTCATAAGAAAGGGCCTTCGGATTTGGAAGGCGTCAAGAAGCTTGACGCTCAGCTTCATTCCATGCTGCAAGCCTTCGGATCGCCCGAACAAGCGCTGGATGAAGCCGTGATCATCATTGCGGGCGACAGCGGCATGACGCAGCTGCTGCCGGCTGATCAGCATTCGGAAATCGACCTTCCGGCCATACTGAACGGGTACCGTATCCTGCGTCCGGGCGAGCGGCCGACGGATGAAACCGATGTGATCCTCGCCGTGAATGAAACGATGGCTTACGTATACAACGCGAATGGGAAGTACTCGCTGCAAGAAATTGCAGGCAAGCTTCTTAAGGACAATCGTATCGACATGGCCGCATGGAAAGATGACGGATGGATTCATGTCACCCGGAGTTCTTCAGGCAAGAAACTGAAATATCGTGCGGATGGTCCGTTCTCGGACACCTATGGGCAGAAGTGGGAGATCGAAGGGGACATGGACGCTTTGAATCTGAAAGCAGGCAAGAATGATGGGGACGGGGGACAATCCATAAGCTATGGTGAATACCCTGATGTTCTGCAAAGACTGGCGAGCGCTCTTCATTCCCACGCCGGGAGCTATATGGTTGTAACCTCGAAACCGGGTTATGAGCTCAAAGACCGAAGCTCTCCGACGCATGAAGGAGGAGGCGGGCACGGATCTATAAGGAAGAAGGAATCGCTTGTGCCGCTCATTATTTGCGGAACAGACCGTGAACCCCGGTACTTGCGTGTGATTGATCTAAAGGCGTTCCTGCTGGATTTGCTGGTGGAGCCATCACAAGGCGAGAAGCAAAGGAAGATCGACGGAGAAACCGCGCGATAGTGCGGTTTTTTCATGGTTATTTAAGGGGGGCAAGCCGAGCGGATGACATATATCCCCGGGCAATCAGAAATTCTTTCAGCACCGCAAGCCCATCTTCGATCTGTTGAGGTTCCAGGTGACCATAGCCGAATAACAGCTTATTGGCGTGAAGTCCTTTGGCAATCGCGTGATATTCAACAGGTGTTATCCGGATCCGGTTGCTCCTGCACATGTCTTTAAAGGACGGATCGAACTGCATATCCTCGAATTCGACCGCAAGATGCAGTCCGGCTGCATCGCCCCATAGCCGCCAACGGTCACCGAATGATGCCTTTAATGCTGTCAGGAGCGCTTGTCTACGTTCACGATACAGCTTGCGCATGCTTCGGATATGCCTGTCAAATTTCCGTGTCCGTAAAAATTCTGCTAATGCCTCTTGCTCGAAGGGAGGGTTCTGCACATCCGTATGCGTGCGCAAATAACGCCATCGCTCCTGAAGGCAATGCGGAAGAATGACATAGCCGATCCGAAGGGCCGGGAACAGTACTTTACTGAACGTTCCGATATAGATCACGCGATCCGGATCCACGGCATAGAGGGGGGAAACCGGGTCTCCTTCATACCTAAATTCACTGTCGTAATCATCCTCAACGATATAGCTGTCATTTTCCCTCGCAAACCGAATCAAAGCCGCACGACGATCGGCAGGCAATATTCCGCCAAGCGGGAATTGATGCGAGGGGGTTACATAGACAGGGCCGCTAATTCTTGGGAGCTTGTCTGTTAATAAGCCAAACTCATCCACCGGAACGCGTTTCACTTGATAGCCTTTATTGATGAACGACTGGAGCATTTCGATGTTCGTCGGATCTTCAACGATAATCGCCTGATCCTGCCGGTACAACAGGTGGGCAATGACACTCAAGGCGTGGGTCGCGCCTGCCGTTATGAAAATATCCAGCGGATCTACCACAAGTCCTTTACTCCGGTACAGCCAGGAGGATATTTCAAAACGCAAGCTTGGCAGTCCCTGGGGGCCCGTATACCCGAGCATATCGTTAGACATCTCGCGGAAAGCCTTGATCGAGATTTGCTGCCACAAATAATTAGGGAACCGCCGGAGCTCCGGTTGGCCAGTACGGAAATCGGCGAGGAGGGGAAGAGGCTGTTCCTCGCGCTGCCGAGCAACCTCCTTTTTCTCCGTATGGACAGCTACGCCTTCCGCGATCCTTGTTGGAGCTCCCTGGCGGCTTACAACGAATCCCTCAGCCAACAGCATATCAAAAGCCTCATTCACCGTATTTCGGGAGATCTTCAGTTCCTCCGCCAACTGACGGGTGGAAGGAAGGGCTTCCCCTGCACGAAGCTTTCCGGCAACAATTTGTTCCTTGATTGCCAGATAAATTTGACGCTTAAGCGGAACCTCGATTTCTCGCCGCAATTCGAATCCCCACATAATTCCTCCAACTGGTTTGTATAAATTCAAGCTGAACTGGTTCTTCAACCAACTCCGATAAGATTGTACCATGTTGAGGATATCAAGCGACTATTGTTTTTTGTGAGGATGTGAACTCGGGTGGAAAGATGGAAAGGGATGTTGTATCTGTTCGGGGCGTTTACGCTGGCAGGTACTTCGGTTATTACGGCCTGGCTGTTGAACGGCAAGCTGGGCGCGTTCACGATTACGGCGATCAGTCTTCTGCTCGCGCTTATGATTCTAGTACCGATGCGATTGCAGGCGCTGGTTCGTACGCTCAGGAGCCGAGCCGGCACAAACTGGCGTCAACTGCTGCTTCAAGCTGTCTTTGGCATGTTTTTGTTCCGCATGTTTATGCTCTTTGGCCTCTCCCATACCAGCGCTGCGGAAGCGGGGATCATTACTGGGGCAACGCCGGCTATTACCGTAGTGCTGGCAAGGCTTGTTCTGAAGGAGCGGGTAAACCGCTTCAGTCTGCTCGGAATCGCTAGCACGGTCAGCGGAATTATTCTGATTCAGGGGCTGTTCTCGCAAGATTATCCCTTTACCGTACAGCACTTAATCGGAAATGTGCTGGTGCTCTGCGCGGCTTCTAGTGAATCGGTATTCAATATCCTGTCGCGTATGAGCTCGACAAAAAATGACGGACGATCACAACAACCGGTGGATCCGGTTGTGCAAACGACGCTGGTATCTGCGATAGCGTTCCTTCTTTGTCTTATACCGGCGGGGTTTGAACACCCGCTTCGGTCCCTTGCAGGGATCGCATGGGAGGAGTGGCTAGCGCTGATCTGGTACGGTCCCTTTGTGACGGCACTTGCCTTTGTGTTATGGTATGCGGGAATCCGCCGATGCGATGCTTCCACGGCGGCGGCATTTTCTGGAATGATGCCGTTTACCGCCCTGGTGCTGTCCGTGGTCTTGCTGGGTCAGCGGGCAGGAGTGGAGCAATGGGCCGGAGGGCTGCTGGTGGCGGGTGGCATGGTGCTGATCGGCGTGAACCAGAAACGAATAGGAGGTGAACGTAACATTGGCAAATCCGGACTGAATCTAAATACGGCTAAAAGAACTTAACAGTAGCAAACAACGGAGCGGGGAGAGAGGGTTATTTAATCGATAGCTTGTATTTTCCCTGTATCCCCGATTTCAACGATGAAAATAAAACGACAGGGCATGCACACGGTTCCATTAGAGATCATTCTTGCTGTTTGATTGCGCTGAAACGGGTTATAAATGTAACAATTGGATAACCTAACTTCAGAAGGAGTGATAATTATGGAAAAGCTGTTGGTTAAGCTGCTGGTTCACGGCGTCATGATCACGGGCTTGCTGCTCGCTCTTTCAAACGCCACGCTGATTGCGGCCCTGATCACCGCGCTGGGCATAGGCATTGTTGCTTATCTGCTCGGGGATCTTCTAATTCTGCCAAGGACGAATAACATGGTAGCGACCATCGCGGATGCAGGCTTGGTATTCGTCATGCTGTGGATCATTGCCGATGCCGCCAATTGGACGCTAAGCTTCCCGGAGATACTGCTGCTTACGGTTTTGGCAGGAGGCTTTGAGTATTTGTTCCATATGTGGCTCCTGCGGGATCATACCCCGGTTCGAAGACAGCGCGCTTAAGCCTTGTTGGAAGCCGCATTAAACGACCGTCCATCGATCAAAAGGAAGAGACTCAGCTTGGCTTTGATCCTGCTGAGTCTCTTTGCTATTCGTGCGGCTGCTGCTATTCAGGCCTCTTCGCTTGGAGCGGCGGAGGAATAAGCCAGCCCTTCTCCTTGTTCATGCGAAGAATCCGAAGGCCGAGGGCCGCTTTGGTTGTATGGTATTTCGCAAACAAAGCGCCGATATCTTCCCGGATGCTCATTCCCATCACTTTGCTGCAAGAAGCGAGTCCTAGCGCATTCTCGGCAGCGATTTTGGCGGCGATTTCCGGATCGGTGAACCGGGCGCCCATCGGGATTTCCTCGAGCTTGGCAGGAGGCCGTTCAGCCAGCGCCGGGGCTGGCGTAATGCCGTTGTCGGTCAGCAATTCGTCGCATTCCTTCATTTCAAGTCTCGCTTGGTCGAGCAGGTCCTCAAGGATCTTCTTCAGCTCCTTGTCTCCTGCATGATACATATACGCCTCATAGCAAGAGATGGTGCCCTTGGCCATCATGGACGTTTCCCATACGCTGAAGATTTCGCCGTAATGCATAGGCTCATCTTTCGGATTGCCGCTTAAAATACCCAATATGATTCGCTCCTTTATATTTATTGAACATCGTCATTATGTACAGGAACCATGTATTTCATGCTGCAACTTCTTGGGCGTGCACAGCAGGTAATTATTACATAATCCCCAGCGTGCATGAAACTTGTCCCTGGGAATGAAACTGAAGGCATCAATACAATCCAGGAAAGCGGAGGCATCGCCATGTATTTCTACAAAGAAGACCTGATCAATTTGATCGTGCCGGATCAACCCGATCCCGCTGCCGCAAAGGTGCTGCAGGAAACGCTTGGCGGACGGTTCGGCGAGATGCGCACGATGATGCAGTTCTTTTTCCAGAGCAATAACTTCCGGGGACTGGACACCCAGTTTCGGGATTTGATACGAGGCGTGTTTTTGGAGGAAATCAGCCACGTCGAGCTCGTCCAGCATACGATCAACCAGCTGTTGACGGGAGCCGGCGCTGATGGCGCGGGCAATGCCGGAATCGATGAAGCTCCGCTGGATGAGGCGGTCAAGCACGCGAACCCGCATCACTTTATTATGGGAGCTCAAAGCTCGCTGCCGGTCGATGCGGCAGGCAATCCTTGGATGGGCAATTATGTGTACGACCACGGCAATCTGGTGGCGAATCTGCTCGATAATCTCGTGCTGGAATCAACGGGAGTTTTGCAAAAATCAAGAATCTATGAGATGAGTACGAACAAAACGTTCCGGGAAACGCTGGCCTTCCTGATCGTTCGCGACAACGCCCATCAGAACGCGTTTGCCAAGGCGCTGGAGACGCTTGGCGTCGAGTGGGGCAAGCTGTTCCCTGTACCGAATTACGATATCAATAAGTATCCGGAGTGTAAAAAATATGTGGATATGGGCTTCCATAATGCCCAATTCAATTTTCGGCTGGATAACACGCGGATCGGTGAAATTTTCAGCGGCCAGACGCCAAGCCGAAACGGCGGCAGTCTCCAAGTCATTCCGCCGCCGGAAGGCTTCCCGGTACCGAACTTGCCTGAGCTCCCTAACGAGCATAGCCCCGGAACACGCGATCTGAATGCCTAACTTCGCGTTTCGCAAACAAAACTGCCTTTTGGTTCAAGGCGGTTTTGTTGCGTGAATGTACCACAGTACCAAGCAGCAGGGAGATCATGGAATCTTTATTAAACGGTAACAGCCCGGTTCCTCAGGAAAACCAGAGAAACCGGGCTGTTACCATTACATCTTCGCCTACAAATAAGGCCTTCTTGATCATATCATGACGCTTACGCTATGATTAGAGACAGTGTCATGATTGAGGAGGTACCTGTTTATGATCCTTCATAAAGGAGAAACCTTATTTCGGCAAGGCGAATCCGGCCCGCTGTTTCATGTGAAGAGCGGCATGCTCAAAATCGAGCGTGTACACCAGGACGGCAATGCTTTGCTAGTGAATTTGATTGTCCCCGGGGAAACGATTCCGCATCATTCATTAATTACGCCCAAGCCCTATTTCGGAACCGCGGTTGCATTAGTGACAAGCGAGATTCAAGTTTACCGTCCGGATGAATGGTATGGTTCCTTGGAGCAGGACCCGGTACGATATCGTTCCATAGCGCTTCAGCTGCAGGATAAGCTGCGAATGATGCAGGAGCGGATTGATCAATTAAGCGAAATCGAGCCCATTGAGCGATTACACAAGCTTCAGCGGTGGTTCGAGCAGTATATCTCACCTGCGCGTCTTACGGATGTCCTGACCCAAGTGGAAATCGGACAGCTGATCGGGCTGCGACGGGAAACGGTCAACCGGCTGCTCCGTCAGGAAAGGCTTGCAGCAGGACCAAAGAACTCGTAATGGATCCGGTCGGAAGGAATATCCATTGCCAGAAGCGCGTCGTTGATCGTCTTCATGAACGGGATCGGACCGCAGAAATAATAGACTGCCGATGACCCGGGTACGGTATCTTTTAACCATGCCAGGTCGATCAATCCGCTCTTATGGTATCCGCCATCCTCTGCGCCCGGGTTGCTGTAGCACCACCGGTAAGAAATATTCGGATTCATTTCCGCGAGCTCCTCGACATGCTGCTTCATTGCATGGACATTGGCATTTCGTGCTGCGTGGATAAACATCACCTTACGCCCCGGTTGTGCTTCAACAGCGGTGTTCAGCATGCTGATCATCGGAGTGAGCCCAACACCGCCGCTGATGAGGACGAGCGGAGACGAATTCTCCAGGTTCAATGTGAAATCGCCGGCAGGAGCCGAAAGCTCCACGATCCCGTTCTCTTCAACGGACTGATGGAGATAATTCGATACTTTCCCTTCCGGAGTATCAATGCCTTCGGCCTCCCGTTTTACTGAAATCCGGTAGTATGGCTTGCCAGGCGCATCAGACAAACTGTACTGGCGGTTCAAGGTATAAGTTTCGCCGGGTATTTGCAGCCTGATGCTGACATATTGTCCAGGCTCAAAAGCGGCCAGCGGGCCTCCGTCCGCCGGAACGAGATAGAAGGACGTAATAACTTCGCTCTCCCGTACTTTTCGCTCGACCCGGAACGGTTTGAAGCCGCTCCACCCCCCGACCTGCGTCTCCGATTGCTTATACATCTCATCTTCAACTGAAATGAATGCATCCGCAATGACGCCGTATGCTTCCTCCCACGCCTGCAAAATTTCTTCGGTTGCTGCATCTCCAAGCACCTCTTTAATTGCTCCTAGCAGATGCTCCCCGACAATAGGATAATGCTCCGGTTTGACGCCAAGACTCCGGTGTTTATGCGCGATTTGCTTAACGGCAGGCAGGATAGCCTCCAAACGGTCGATGTGCAGTGCCGCTGCATACACCGTGTTTGCAAGGGCGGTTTGCTGGCGGCCTCGCTGCTGGTTGGCATGGTTGAAAATATTCAACAGCTCCGGATGCGCTTTGAACATATTCCGATAGAAGGTGGAAGTGATGGTAACGCCATGTTGTTCCAGGACAGGAACCGTTGATTTGATGGTTGCGATCGTTTTTTCGCTTAGCATAAAGCTGCGCCTCGCTTTCATAAAGTGGATGATATCATTATAGATAACCCGTTTCGCATGGTATTGTGATTTGAATCACATAAAATCGCAACAATTTGTGACTTTAAAATTTGAACAGGAACATTTACAGGTACATTTTAAAGAAGGTTTGCCGTTTCCTTTAGGGCTCCATACAGGGTTTGAATGGGTGCTTCTGCTTCGGGGCCTGCCGTTCACAATTTGTCCCCAATCCGTATGATTGCAATCACTGAGGCGGAAATAAAGGGCTGTCTATACTTGAGGCGTGAGAAACGGCCAGTTGCTAAGCTATGGCCACAAATGACAGGAGGTTGTTTTCTATGAGCACCATTACGCTTCATACCCATGTCTCGGATATCGTTTCCTCCGTGCCTCAGACGGCTGATTTATTCCGTTCGCTTCGCATCGATTTTTGCTGCGGCGGCCAGATTCCCTTGGAGAATGCGGCCGCACAGCGGCAGCTGGATCCCGAAGCTGTCCTGAATCAGGTCAAGCTGCTGCAGGACAAATTTGAGAAATACCAGGAGAGTCGTCCGGCCTCCCTGGGCGCTCTTGAGCTCATCGAGCACATTCAGCATAAGCATCATGCATTCTTGCGTGATGAATTGCCGGCTCTGACCCCATATGTTACTAAGCTTGCCCGTGTCCACGGAGAACGGCATCCTGAGCTTTTGCGGGTTCAAGAGCTGTTCACGCAGCTCAAGAAGGAACTGCTGGAGCACACGCAGGATGAAGATCAGAATGTCTTCCCGCTTATGGTCCGGGTCATCACCGAATCCGAGACGGATGCTGGACCGCAATTGCTGCACCTGATAACCGGGCTTGAGGAGGAGCACTCCAGTGCAGGCGGCATATTGCAGGAGCTTCGAGAGGTCACCAATGATTGGGAGCTGCCGGATGATGCATGCGGCACATACAGACTTGTCTACCAACGCCTTGCGGGTCTTGAGAAAGACACCTATGAGCATATCCATTTGGAGAACAACGTTCTGTTCCAAGAGATTCGCACGCTCCTATAGCAATGCCCATCCTGTTATTATAGATACCCATTCAAGAGCCTTTGCCCGCCGGGCAGGGGTTCTTTTTGCATCTGCATCTTCCCAAGATGGGGACCCCAGTGCGTGCCTGAAAAAAGGCTGCCGCCAGCATGACGAGGGATTTCCCCTGCGAATATAGGAGTTTCCCTAGTAGGATGCCTCCAGCGATACCTGCATAATGAATGCATACGAATGGACGATACATGGATTCCCCAACCATGGTCATTCAAGCAGAAGGAGTTGACGCGTCCTATGATACGCAAATCGGGACTGAAATTCTTCAAAAGAGTGGAGAGCTACTCGGACAATTGGTCCGTCCTGGAAGAGAAAAGCCGGGAATGGGAGGATATGTACCGCAAGCGCTGGTCGCACGATAAGGTCGTTCGGACGACCCACGGCGTAAACTGTACCGGCTCCTGCAGCTGGAAGGTGTTCGTGAAGAACGGAATCATTACCTGGGAGAACCAGCAGATCGATTATCCGTCATGCGGTCCGGATATGCCGGAATTTGAGCCGCGAGGCTGTCCGCGTGGAGCCTCATTCTCATGGTATGAGTACAGTCCGCTTCGAATTAAATACCCTTATATCCGAGGTAAGCTTTGGCGGATGTGGAGCAAGGCTTTGGAGTTGCACGAGGATCCGGTTGCGGCTTGGGCCAGCATTGTGGAGGACCCGGATCAAGCCAAGGCTTACAAGCAGGCTCGAGGAAAAGGAGGGCATGTGCGCGTAACTTGGCCGGATGCAACAAAGCTCATCTCCGCACAGCTGATCTATACAATTCGTAAATACGGCCCCGACCGGATTGCCGGATTTACCCCGATTCCGGCGATGTCAATGATCAGTTATGCGTCAGGAGCCCGGTTTATTTCCTTGCTGGGCGGAGAAATGCTCAGCTTTTATGATTGGTATGCAGATCTTCCGCCCGCCTCGCCGCAAATCTGGGGGGAGCAGACCGACGTTCCGGAGTCCAGCGATTGGTACAATGCCGGCTACCTCATCATGTGGGGCTCCAATGTGCCGTTGACCCGGACGCCGGATGCACACTTTATGACCGAGGTGCGTTACAAGGGAACCAAGGTCGTGTCCGTGGCTCCGGATTACGCGGAGAATGTGAAATTCGCCGATAACTGGCTCGCACCGAATCCTGGAACGGACGCAGCTCTTGCCCAGGCAATGACGCATGTTATCTTAAACGAATATTATCGGGAGCGCGCGGAGCCGATGTTCCTGAATTATGCGAAGCAGTATACCGACATGCCGTTCTTGATCATGCTCGATGCGCATGGAGACAGCTTGAAAGCCGGACGTTTCTTGCGGGCAAGCGATCTGGGAGACGCCTCGCCGAATGCCGAGTGGAAGCCGGTTATTCTGGACGCGGAAACGGGTGAAATCATCGTCCCGAACGGCACGATTGGCCAGCGCTGGGAGCAGGGAGAGAAATGGAATTTAATGCTGGAGCGGGAAGACGGGACACGAATCGAACCGGCTCTTTCGATGGAAGGTCATAATGCGGATTGGCATATCATTTGTTTTCCCTATTTCGATTCCAGCGGCAGCGGGATATTCGAACGGATGATTCCTGCAAGGACGGTGCGTTTGGCCGATGGAACAACATGTCTCGCGACGACTGTCTATGACTTGATGCTCAGCCAGTATGGAATCCGGCGGGTCGGGAGCGAGCTCGAGGCGGCAAATTACGAGGATGCAAGCTCGTATTATACGCCGGCATGGCAGGAGGCGATCACCGGTGTAAAAGCCTCGGTCGTCATTCAGATCGCCCGCGAATTCGCCCAGAACGCGCTGGATACCGGCGGCCGGTCCATGATTATCATGGGGGCCGGGATCAACCATTGGTTCAACAGCGACACGATATATCGCTCCATCTTGAATCTGGTGATCCTTACGGCATCCCAGGGAGTGAATGGCGGGGGCTGGGCGCATTATGTAGGCCAGGAGAAATGCCGGCCGATCGAGGGCTGGTCGACTGTCGCCTTCGCCAAAGACTGGCAAGGACCTCCGCGCCAGCAGAATGCGACCTCCTTCTTCTATTTCGCCACCGACCAGTGGAAATATGAGGAGTCGGGGGCGGATGCGCTGAAATCCCCGACCGGCGGGGATATCCGGTACCGCCATCCTGCTGATTATAACGTATTGGCTGCACGGCTCGGGTGGCTGCCTTCCTATCCGCAGTTTAACAAGAGCAGCCTTGCTTTTGCGGAAGAGGCGGAGAGAGAAGGGAAGAGCACAGCTGATGAGATCGTTCGGCATGCGCTTGATCAGCTGGTTAAAGGTGAGACGCGATTTGCGATTGAGGATCCCGATGCTCCGGAGAACTTCCCCCGCTCGCTGTTCGTATGGCGTTCAAATCTGATATCCAGCTCGGCAAAAGGTCAGGAATACTTCATGAAGCACCTGCTGGGCGCCTCCGACAATCTTCTGTCGGAGCCGAATGAAGAAGAAAAGCCGGAGGAAGTGGCGTGGCATGGCGATGTGGAGGGCAAGCTGGATCTGCTTGTTGCGCTTGATTTCCGAATGACAGCCACGCCGATGTACGCGGACGTGGTGCTCCCTGCAGCAACCTGGTATGAGAAGACGGATTTATCCTCAACGGATATGCATCCATTCGTCCATCCGTTTAATCCTGCGGTAGACCCGCTCTGGGAATCGCGTTCGGACTGGGACATTTATCGAACGATCGCCAAAGATTTCTCGGATATGGCCAAGACCCATCTGCCGGGCGTGTACAAGGATCTGGTTGCTACTCCGCTTGCCCATGACAGCAAAGGGGAAATCTCGCAGCCATTCGGTATGGTTAAGGATTGGAAGGCCGGTGAGGCCCAGGCGATACCGGGAATAACGATGCCGAATTTGACGGTGGTCGAACGTGATTATACGCAAATTTACGATAAATTTATCACGCTTGGTCCGAACTTGGCCGCCGGCAAGGTCGGCGCCCACGGCGTGAGCTTCCCGGTGGCTGAGGAATTCGACGAGCTGAAACGAATCAACGGGACGTACCAGGATGGAACGATCAAGGATGGGCTGCCCAAACTGTACACGGCCCGGCACGCAGCGGATGTCATCCTGAATATATCATCAGCCACGAACGGGAGGGTTTCCCAGCGAGCTTGGGAGGCGATGGAGGAAGACACCGGCATCAAGCTGAAGGATATTTCCGCAGACCGGGCAGCAGAGCGAATCACCTTCCAGAGCATAACCGCTCAGCCGCGCGAAGTCATACCGACCCCGGTGTTCAGCGGTTCCAACAAGATGGGCAGGAGATACTCGCCGTTTACGACGAATATCGAACGTTTGGTTCCATTCCGTACGCTAACAGGAAGACAGCACTATTACATCGACCATGAGCTGTTTCTGCAGTTCGGCGAAGCGCTGCCGGTCTACAAGCCGACGCTTCCGCCGATGGTGATGGGTCCCCGCGACAAGCAGGTCGCCGGCGGGAAGGATGCACTTGTTCTCCGGTATCTAACACCGCACGGGAAGTGGAACATTCACAGCACCTATCAGGATAATCTGCATATGCTGACGCTTTTCCGCGGCGGGCCGACGGTATGGATCAACAATGATGACGCGGATGCTCATGATATTCAGGACAACGATTGGCTCGAGGTATACAACCGTAACGGGGTCGTTACCGCACGGGCGGTTGTCAGCCACCGGATGCCGAAGGGCACGATGTACATGTACCACGCCCAGGATAAGCACATCAATGTGCCGGGCTCGGAGATTACGAAGGACCGCGGCGGCAGTCATAATGCGCCCACGCGGATTCACGTGAAGCCGACCCAGATGGTGGGAGGCTACGCGCAGCTCAGCTATGGCTTCAACTATTACGGACCGATCGGAAATCAGCGGGATGTGTACGTGGCTGTCCGCAAAATGAAAGAGGTGGATTGGCTTGAAAATTAAAGCACAGGTCGCCATGGTCATGAATTTGGATAAATGCATCGGCTGCCACACCTGCAGCGTGACTTGCAAGAGCACCTGGACCAATAGACCGGGCGCAGAATATATGTGGTTCAACAATGTAGAGACGAAACCGGGAGTCGGCTATCCTGTCCGCTGGGAGGATCAGGAGAAGTACAGAGGCGGCTGGACGCTGAACAAAGGCAAGCTGGAGCTCAAATCCGGCAGCAGATGGTCCAAAATCGCGCTCGGCAAAATCTTCTACAATCCCGATATGCCGGAAATGAAGGACTATTATGAGCCTTGGACTTATAACTATGAGCATCTGACCGCATCGGGGGAGAAGAAGCATCAGCCGGTCGCCCGGCCGAAATCGGCCGTGACAGGTGAGACGATGGATTTGGAATGGGGACCGAACTGGGAGGACGATTTGGCTGGTGCCCATGTAACGGGGCCGCGGGATCCGAATATTGAGAAGATCGAAGAAGAAATCAAGTTCAACTTCGAGCAATCGTTCATGGTGTATTTGCCCCGCCTGTGCGAGCACTGCCTGAACCCAAGCTGCGTCGCTTCCTGCCCGTCCGGAGCGATGTACAAGCGCGATGAGGACGGCATCGTGCTGGTGGACCAGGAAGCATGCCGGGGCTGGAGATATTGCATGACAGGCTGTCCGTACAAAAAAGTCTACTTCAACTGGAAAACGAACAAGGCGGAGAAATGCACCTTCTGCTTTCCTAGAATCGAGGCTGGACTGCCGACGGTATGCTCCGAAACGTGCACCGGGCGGATTCGTTATCTGGGCGTGCTGCTCTATGACGCAGACCGAGTTCAGGAAGTCGCGTCTACTCCCGACGAGCAGGATTTATATGAAGCTCAGTGCAGTTTGTTCTTGGATCCGCACGATCCTGAGGTCATCCGGCAGGCGCGGGCGGACGGGATCGCCGAAGAGTGGATCGAGGCGGCGCAGCAATCCCCGGTGTATAAGCTCGCAATCGAATACAAGCTGGCATTCCCGCTTCACCCGGAATATCGGACATTGCCGATGGTATGGTATGTTCCGCCGCTTAGTCCGATTATGAATGTGTTTGAGGGCAAGGATTCCGTAGCGAATCCGGATCTGATCTTTCCGGCGATCGAGGAAATGCGCACGCCGATCCAATATTTAGCGAACCTGCTGACGGCAGGAGATACCGCCGTAGTCAAAGGAGCGCTGCAGCGAATGGCGATGATGCGTTCCTACATGCGGGCCGAATCCTCGGGAGCCGAATACGATGACAGCCGATTGGAGCGGGTAGGGCTTACCACGCAGCAGGTGAAGGAAATGTACCGCTTGCTGGCTATCGCAAAATACGAAGACCGGTTTGTCATCCCAACCTCGCATAAGGAGCAGCATCTGGACGTGTACCGCTCACAGGGATTTGAAGGCTTTGAGTCGGGCTGCGGCGGCTGCGGGCCGGATAATCCTTTCGATAAGAGCGGCAAGGAGTTGTATGAAGAAAACTTCTACGGGGGGATATGGCGTGATTGATCTTGATAAGCTCCAGATGCAGCAACCGTCATTCGGTTTTTTTGCACGGCATCTCACCTATCCGGATAAACTGGACTTTCACCCTTCGCTCTTGGAGGAGGCCTGGGATGCGGGCCACCCGGCTTATGCTTCAATCAAGCGATATTGGGACAGCATGCATGAGTTCAGCTTGGAGCAGATTGAAGAATTGTATGTTCAGACGTTTGACTTTCAAAAAAAGACGACCCTGTACATGACCTATTTCAAGATGGAGGACAGCAGGGAGCGGGGGCAAATGCTTGTCAGGCTAAAGGAGACCTACGAGCTGTTCGGTCTGGAAATAGCCAGCTCCGAGCTCTCGGATTATCTGCCCCTAATGTGTGAATTTCTATATGCCGCCCGGTGGGAAGGGCACATGAAGGAAGCGACGGAGAGCCTGTCCCTTATGCTGGCGGTCTTGGAGGACGGAACGTATCATCTGTTGAAGGAGCTGGAACGGCTGGACAGCCCGTACTCCGGATTAATACGTGCGCTTCGCGACACGCTCAAAATGTGCACGATTCAGGAGGCGGAGCTCGGATGAACATGATGGATCAGCTCTTGTGGGTCATTGTCCCTTATGTCTGCATCGTGGTCTTTATTGTCGGACATATCTACAGATACCGGACCGATCAGTTTAACTGGACGGCCAAATCCAGCGAGTTTATCGAGAAGAAGCGGCTGAAAGCAGGCAGCCTGATGTTCCATCTGGGCATCATCCCGGTCATCGGGGGACATGTCGCGGGACTCGGCATCCCCCAGTCATGGATGGAGGCGGTCGGCGTTAATGAGCATTTGTACCATATCGGAGCGGTGTATGTCGGCGGCGCTTTCGGCATGCTGACATTGGCAGGCATGGTTCTGCTGACATCGCGCAGGTTTACGCTGCGAAGCGTTCGGAAGCTCAGCACGGCATCGGATCTGATCGTCAATGTGCTGCTGCTGTTCATCATTATTATGGGGATGTATAGTACGCTCGTTACGAATGCAGTGGAGCCGGATTTCAATTACCGGGAGACGATATCGGTATGGTTCCGCCAATTGTTCGTCCTTCGTCCGGATGCGTCACTAATGACAGAGGTGCCTTTGTCTTTCAAAATCCACATTCTGGCCGGGCTCGGTATTTTCGCTTTATGGCCGTTCACCCGTCTTGTCCATGTCTGGAGCGTTCCGTTGAATTATGTCGGAAGAAGATATATCCTTTATAGGAAGCACCGTAAATATGAATCGTAGACGAGAGAAGGCTTTGCGGCCTTCTTTTCTACATCAGAGGAGTTAGGGCTATGACGGTAATAGAACAGTCTGGCTATGATTATCAGCTGGAAATCGATAGGCTGCGGGATCGGTTTCAATTCGATTTCGTGTCGCTAGCGCTCGTCCAGCCTGCCGAAGACCGGTTTGTGCTGACGTGGCAGTATGCTTCAGGTAATCACAATGAGCGGTTTAAACGGATCGTGCTCCATTCGGGCAAAGGCGTCGCCGGAATTGTGTTCAAGACCGGAAAATCGATGCTCATTCAAAACGTTAACGCCGATATTGGTGCACGCGACTTATTTAATTTTCCGATCATTGCCGCCGAGAAGCTCAAGAGTCTAGGGGCCCTTCCGCTGTGGGTGGAGGCCCGGGTAATGGGCGTTTTGCTGGCCGGGTTCCGGGAGGAGAACCGGATGAATCCGGCGGTTTTTAACGATTTCCGGGAGCAGCTCGGGGTGACGTTAGGAGCTTTTCGGATCAGGGAGGTGTCGCAGACTTGATTACCATGACCGGGGATCGATTGAGCGAAATGCTGGATAAGCTGTACCGGAACGGTACGGAAGCCATCTTCTTTATGGATCAAAAAGGCGGCGTTGTCGGCATGAATCCGGCTGCCGAGCGGATTCTGGAGGTCGATGTCATTGAGCGGATTCAGTCGGGGATTGACGACTCGTTCTGTCAAACCTGCGAGGGATACACGGATGAACAGGAGCTGATGTCCTGCTCCCGATGCTATTTGAATTATCCTAAGGGAGAGTTTTCTTCCTTTCAAGTATATCTAAGGACAAGGGACGAAGGCATCGTGCCGTTCGCGGCAAGCTATCATACGATTGACGAAGAACAGGGCATCCGCGTATTGATGCTGCTTGATCTTACCAAACAGCTGAAGACGCAGGAAATGCTGCAGCGTAACCATATGCTGAAATACGTGATCAAAGCCCAGGAGGATGAACGCAAGCGGATTTCCCGTGAGCTGCATGACAGCGTCGCGCAGGAGCTCCTCAGCTCCCTGGTGGATTTGCGCGTGCTGAAATACATGAACGTAAGCGATGATGTGCTCAATAAAATCCAGCAGACGGAGCAGTCCTTGACGCGGCTGCTGGACGATATTCGGCATTTATCGGTAGAGCTTCGTCCCGCATCGCTGGACGATCTGGGCCTCGAAGCTGCGTTCAGATCGCACTTTAAATGGATGGAGAAGAATTATGGCCTGCTTGTGCATTTTTCCGCCGAGCTTGCGGCAGCCCGGTACAGCAACGAAATCGAGACCGTCGTTTACCGGGTATGCCAGGAGGCCGTGCTTAATGCGCTAAAGTATTCCGGGCTGGATGAGGTTTACGTGCGGCTGTGGGAGGAGAATGGGGGGCTTCAGCTGACCGTCCGGGATGAGGGCGTCGGCTTTAATATGTTTATTAACGAGGCGCAAGGGACCGGGCTCGGATTGTACGGCATGAGGGAGCGCGCGGAGCTGGTTGGCGGGCAGTTTACGCTGACTTCGTCGGCAGGCGCAGGCACAACGGTGCAGCTCAGTGTACCACTGTCTCAAGATGTAATGCAGGAGGGGGACCGTTCATGAAGATTGTCATTGCCGACGACCATGCCGTCGTTCGCAGCGGGTTCTCGATGATTATCAACTATCAGGAGGACATGGAGGTTGTAGCTACGGCAGCGGACGGGCTGGAAGCATACGCGATGGTAGCCAAACACAGGCCCGATGTGCTGCTGATGGACCTGAGCATGCCGCCTGGCGAGAGCGGACTTATCGCAACCGGCAAAATCAGTGCCGATTATCCAGGCACCAAGATTATCGTTCTGACCATGTACGACGATGAGGATTATCTGTTTCATGTGTTGAAGAACGGCGCGTCCGGATATGTTCTCAAGAACGCGCCGGATGATGAGCTGATCTCCGCCATACGGATGGTCTACGCCGGAGGCACGTACATTCATCCGCAGATGGCCACTTCACTGGTGCGGGAATTTATCAAGAAGGACAGCGAAAGTCCCGAGCAGGATCCGCTTAGCAGTCTTTCGCAGCGGGAGCTTGAGATTTTGCCTTTGATTGCCAAGGGTTACGGGAATAAAGAGATCGCGGAGATGCTGTATGTATCCGTGAAGACGGTAGAGGCGCACAAAGCGAAAATTATGGAGAAGCTCAATTTAAAGAGCCGGCCCCAGCTGGTTGAATATGCGCTCAAGAAGAAGCTGCTGGATTTCTGATACTGCTACGGACATTAGCCGTCGAAGGGAAACCATCTGCCTATGAATAGGGAAGTTCCTTGTCAAGGATCAGGGAACTTCCCTATTATCTTTGTGAATACATGCACTTACAATGGAATTGGGGATCCATGATACGAAAGCCATTCATTTTTCGAGAGAAAAGGTGATGGGGATGATCAAAAAAATGCAGCTGCCGCTGCAAACGATGAATCTGGTGCTCGGTTTTATGGTATGGGTGATCATATCCGCGCTGCTGCCGTTTATCCGCGAGGATATTCCGGTTCCTGCTGACCGCGTTGCCATCCTGACGGCCATTCCGGTGGTGCTGGGCTCCGTGCTGCGCATTCCGCTCGGCTATTATGCCAATATCGTCGGGGCAAGAGTTGTATTCATCGTCAGCTTTATCGCGCTTTTATTTCCGGTATATTTTATCAGCTCGGCTTCCACGTTTACCCATCTTGTGATCGGAGGGCTGTTCCTCGGCATCGGCGGCGCCGTATTCTCCGTCGGCGTCACCTCGCTTCCCAAATATTATGCCAAAGAAAAGCTTGGGCTGGTGAACGGCATTTACGGCATGGGCAACCTGGGCACCGCCGTAACGACTTTTGCCGCACCGGTGATTGCCACGCAGATCGGCTGGTCGAAAACGGTGCAACTGTATCTGGTTCTGCTGCTAATCTTTGCGGGGTTGAACGTGTTCTTGGGAGACCGCAAGGAAGTCATGGTTCGGACACCGATCATGGAACAGATTCGGGGCGTGTACAAGAACGACAAGCTGTGGTATTTCTCGCTCTTTTATTTTATTACCTTCGGTTCATTTGTCGCATTTACCGTCTACCTGCCGAACTTCTTGGTCACGCATTTCGAGCTTGCCAAGGTCGATGCGGGACTCCGCACTGCAGGATTCATTTTGCTTGCAACATTGATGCGGCCGATCGGCGGCTTTCTTGCCGACAAATTCAAACCGCTGTTCCTGCTGATGGGCGTGTTTATCGGACTTACGGTCGCTGCGATCCTTTTGGCATTCTCTCCGTCGATCGGTTTATATACCGTCGGTTGTTTAACGATTGCGGTCGGTGCGGGACTGGGAAACGGAATCATCTTCAAGCTGGTTCCGCTGTATTTCAACAAGCAGGCCGGGATCGTGAACGGCATCGTGTCCATGATGGGCGGTCTCGGCGGTTTCTTTCCGCCGCTGATGCTGTCGTTCATCCATTCGGTTACGGGTCAGTATGCGATCGGATTCATGGCCTTATCTCAAGTAGCCCTCGCCAGCTTTATCATCGTCGTCTGGATGTACTTTCAGGACAAACTTTCGGTCTCCTCGAAGGTGTTTAACTCGACAGGCCAAGGCATTCTTGTCACGGATCCGAATGGAAAAATCCATGCGGTCAATCCAGCATTCACTGCGCTGACGGGATATACCGAGGAAGAGGTGGTCGGGAGAAATCCGAGCATCCTGAAATCCGGACGTCAATCTAAGGACTTCTATACCGAGATGTGGACGGAAATTGCAGAACGGGGCAGCTGGCAGGGTGAAATTTGGAACCGCAGAAAGAACGGGGAAGAGTATCTTGAACTGCTTACGATCAATGCCGTAAAGGACGAAACGGGAGATATTATTCATTATGTAGGCACATTCAGCGACATTACGGAACAAGCGGCAGCGGGCCGAGCAACGGCACGGACAACGTAGGGGCAGGAGCGTCATCGCTGCGGCAGTGATTCCTTGATGAAGCGAAAGCCTTGGGAAAACCTGCAAGTATCTTCAAACATTTGTTGCCTGGAGTCAGGATCGAATATCAGTTGGAAAGCGCAGGGGAGAAGGATGAACCGAACGAAGATCGTGATACCTCGGGAACACGGAGGATGGGCGATGCTCATCGTCCCCTATATGATCGGAATGACGGCGGCCAAGCCAACCGTTCTGCATGTTCCGCTGTTTTTGGCATGGCTGCTGCTGTATTTCGCTTCGTATCCATTGTTACAATCGCTCAAGAGGAAAAAACAGACCTCAGAGGTGTATTGGGGAATCGGGTACGCTGCAGCCGGAGCGGTGTTTCTCATTCCCGTCATCTGGCATGCCCCGTGGATGCTGTGGTTCGCCCCGGTGCTGCTTGCATTGATCACCGTTAACATATGGCATGTCGTACGGCGCAAGGAGCGTGCGCTTCTGAATGATCTATGCGCGATTCTGCTGTTCTGCACAGGCGGTGCGGCTGCCTATATGCTTGGCGGCGGAACTGTCGGTAAAGAGCTGGCGGTTGTAGCCCTGGTGAATGTGGTCTATTTTGCCGGCACCGTTTTCTTCGTGAAATCCGTCTTCAGAGAACGGAAGAACAAGCGGTATACGGTCTATTCGCGGGCGTATCATGTCGCTGCGCCGGCCGTTCCTCTGATCCTCGGCTTACCCTGGCTCGCTGCTGCGTTTCTGTTTCCGCTTTGCCGAAGCTGGCTGTTTTCCGGAAAAGTCATCAAGCCGATGAATGTTGGCATTATCGAAATTATAGGTTCCGTGCAATTTTTAGGGATCAGCATGATGGTTCTTTAACCGTAAAGGGGGCAGCTCGCTGTGAACGCCTCCCAGGCAGCCGGCATTTGTCAGGGGTGGCGGGGGAAGGTCGAAGAACACAATTTGATCCCATACAAAGCCAAACAGCCTTGGGTGCATCGACCACCGAAGGCTGTTTTTCGTGCCGGATTCCATCAGGGGACATCTTTTGAAAAAAACAGGGTAGCGAGGAGAGAAATCTATGGTATTCTGAGGAATAGCATACGAAAGGGGAGCGGATCATGCCGAAACTACCGGAACGTTCTGGAAGAGAACAAGCACTTCCAAAGATTCAGAAGTACATAGAATCTCCCGTTCTTCAAGAACGGCTGTACAAGCGAACGCTTATTATCGTGATCCTGTCGCAAATATTCGGCGGAGCGGGGCTAGCGGCAGGCTTAACCGTCGGAGCGCTGCTTGCCCAGGAAATGCTTAAAACCGCTAGCTTTGCGGGTATTCCAGCCGCACTGATAACGGTAGGCTCCGCGCTAGGTGCTTGGTATGTCGGACGGCTTAGCCAGCGTTTCGGGCGGGGGCCGGGTCTCGCAACAGGGTTCCTTGCCGGCGGGATTGGAGCAATCGGGGTCATTATTGCAGCGTCCTTACAGAACATCATTCTGCTGTTTGCTTCATTGCTGATCTACGGTGTAGGCACAGCCACTAATTTGCAAGCGAGATATGCAGGGACGGATCTGGCTAAGCCTTCACAGCGTGCATCGGCGGTCAGTGTGGCAATGGTATCGACGACATTCGGCGCTGTTGCCGGCCCCAATCTGGTCAATGTGATGGGCCGGGCCGCAGAGTCGATCGGCGTGCCCGCTTTAGCGGGACCGTTTATCCTAGCAGCTGCGGCATTCATACTGGCTGGCCTGGTGCTGCTGGTGTTGCTTCGTCCCGATCCTTACGCTATAGCGCAAGCGATCGCTCAAGCGAACCGTACCAGCGCTGGGCCATCTTCGGATTCAACAACTGGGGACGGGAACAAACGGGGGCTCGTGGTCGGGACAGCCGTGATGATATTGACTCAAGTGGTGATGATCTCCATCATGACCATGACGCCGGTCCACATGAAGCATCACGGTCACGGACTAGGTGCTGTCGGCTTAGTGATCGGCATCCATATCGGGGCCATGTATCTCCCGTCGCTCATTACCGGTTATCTCGTGGATAAAGTGGGACGGCTTGCCATGTCCATCGCATCCGGCATGGTCCTGTTGATCTCCGGGATCTTGGCAGCGTTCGCGCCGGCCGATTCGCTTGTGCTGCTCATCCTTGCCCTCGCCTTGCTTGGCGTAGGCTGGAACCTGGGCTTGATCAGCGGAACGGCGATGATCGTTGACGCTACGCATCCAACTACCCGGGCTAAGACGCAGGGAACGATTGATGTGTTGATTGCCCTTGCCGGCGCTTCGGGCGGCGCGTTGTCCGGCGTGGTCGCAGCCAGCACGAGCTACAGCACGCTGTCCCTGGCCGGAGGCTTGCTATCGCTGGTATTGATCCCAGTCTGCCTGGGATCGATCAAGCTGGGTAAAACGGCAGCGCAATCAAGCAAAAGCGCTTAATCCGGCAACGGGTTTCATAGGAATAAAACAGCCTCCGGTCTGCTTGGTCCGGAGGCTGTTTTTACGCTGACAGAGTTTATGATTCGGCAGTGCTTGCGCTCTGACCGTAATTATGAACTGACAGTGCTAATGTACTGCAGTGCTTATGCTCTGACTGTAATTATGAGCTATCAGTGCTAATGTTCTACAGTGTTTATGCTCTGACCGTAATTATGTTCTGCTAGCGCTTATGGAAGAATATTGCCTGCCGCGCGGTAGATCGCATACCATTCCTCACGCGTCAGCACGATATCGCTCGCCTTGATGCAGTCCTTTAAGCGATCGATATTCATTGTGCCGATCACGGGCTGCATGCGGGCAGGGTGGCGAAGCAGCCAGGCAATGGCGATGGTTGTATTGCTTACGCCATATTTATCTGCGATCTCATCGATCTGCCGGTTCAGCTCAGGGAATTTGTCGCTTCCCAAGAATACCCCTTCGAAAAATCCGTATTGGAATGGGGACCATGGCTGAATCGTAATATCATGCAGCCTGCAGAAGTCGAGCACGCTGCCGTCGCGGTTGACGGCGGATTCATTCTCCATATTCACATTGATTCCGCTTGAAATCATGGTGGCATTCGTGATGCTGAGCTGAAGCTGGTTAGCCACGATCGGCTGCTTCACGGCTTTTTTCAGCAGCTGAATCTGCATCGGGTTTTGATTGGATACACCGAAGTGTCTTACTTTGCCCGAGCGCTCAAGCTGATCAAATGCTTCGGCAACCTCTTCCGGCTCAACAAGGGCATCCGGACGGTGCAGGAGCAGCACATCGAGGTATTCGGTGTTCAGTCTTTTCAAAATGCCGTCAACCGAATTCAGAATATGCTCTTTCGAAAAGTCGAACATCCCTTGACGAATCCCGCATTTCGACTGCAGAATGATCTGCTCGCGGACGCTCGCACTCATATGTATAGCTTCGGAGAAGATTTCCTCGCAGGCTCCGCCGCCGTAAATGTCGGCATGGTCGAAAAAGTTGGCCCCTTCCTCAAGCGCCGTTTGAACGAAACGCTCGGCCTCCGCTTTATCCAGCGAATTTATTCGCATACAGCCGACGGCTACGACAGGTACTTCAAGCGAACTGCTTCCAAGTTTAATCGTTTTCAAATCAAGACCCTCCGATTCATAGTAGGTTTAGTTGCTGTGGCAAAAGTCTCTCTTGTTATTGTGACATGTTCAATGGAGGTTGTACAAGAGTTATTTGTCCTAAACAACTCCGACATCGTGCAGCGCTTTGTACCATGGATACGGATTGGGAGGATTTTTCGTCCAGACTCTTGATTACGAATTTAAACGCTTCACGTTGCGGATGATGATGCGGTTGTGCGGCAGGGACGGCATGTCATGAAAACGGAAGCTGAGGTCCTGCAAAGGCACTTCATACCGAATCCAGTTAGCCAGAACATCCGCGCTTTCCTTCATGATCTCGAGCGTAATCCATTCACCGGCGCAGCGGTGACCGGCATCATGATCTCCACCGCCTTGGGGAATAAAGCTGAACGGGCTTCCGTTCCAATCCTTGAACCGATCGGGATTGAACAGCTCGGGCTGGTCCCATAGCTTTGGATGATGATTCGTTCCGTACAGGTCAAGGATCGTCAGCACACCTTCGTTAAATTCATAACCCTTCCACGTAAAATCCCGGATTGCGCGGGCGGGGACAAAGGGGAAGAACGGATAGAATCTTCGAACCTCTTGAACAAAACGCTGAAGCTTGTCTTCCTCAGAGGACATCAGCTTCTCGCGCTCTTCCGGCTGCTGAATGACAGCAAGTGCTGTAAAGCAGACGTAGACTGCAACGGCTACGATCGGACGCAGGATATTCAGGATTTCGACCGCTGCGACCTTCGGGTCGAGCCTATTACCGGCCAGATCCCGATGCTTGGAAAAAACGGAGAGGGCCGTTCCGTTCGCCGGATGCATTCGGCCTTCGCGCACGTCCAGCACCAAGCCCTCCAGCCACTGCTCTGCCTTCGAGCGGGCCATTCTTCCACGCCGATGCTTGATGCCGATTGCAGCCGCGGACTCAATCATGGCACCGAGCCATTCCGTCTTCTCCTTCACCTCCTCCCCGGAAATGGGGATGCCGGCCCATTCACAGGCAGCACGGCAAAGAAGCTCCTTGGCTTCATCGTAGATAACAATCTGCTCCAGCTCCTCAAAGCGTTCGACAGCGAGCATCCACTGCTTTCGAGTGATCTCGCGCATAGCCAGAAGGCCATCACGGTTCATGATAGACATAAACATCGCTTTCCGGTGCCGGTGCTCCTCACCGTCAAGGGTTTGCACGCCGTTTTCACCGAACAAGGTCTTCAGCACACGCTTCGGTGCCGCGCCATGCCGCTGAAATTTCTCCCCGTCGTAAAAAAGCTTGGCCGCCTCTTCGCCTCGCATACAGATGGCGCGTTCGCCTAAGAGCCGTGTTTCAAAAATGTCGGATTGAAAGCCGATGGCCCGGTTGGTCACGTAGAGATAGCCTTCGCGGAGCACGCTCAAGCTGTTGTCTATGCCTTCTTCTTTTGGAATCGGTCTTGATGTTTCCATATGAAACCTCCTGCTGATTTAAATTGGGAAGCGATCATTGCTGGTGAACGAATACTACCTTAATACCAGCCGAGCTGCTGTTTGAATAAATCATGGACTTGATCGCCAGTAACCGATTGCCTGATTCCGCGAGATTTCTCTGTTCAAAAATGTATAAGTTGGATGTCTATTGCAGGAAATGGAGATGGCTTCATCGAAAAATAAAGGATTGGGAGACCATTCTAAATTAGGAGGTTGTTAGGAGAGATGGCGGCTGAAGTCATTAAGGTTTATCAGGAGCATTTGCCGGCGCTGCGGCTGATCGGCAAACGATATACAGATCGGGACCGCGATGCTGTAGGCAGCTTTGGGGAGAAGTGGGGGGAATGGATCGCGAGCAGTTGGTTCGATGAGCTTGTTAACCTTGGTCCCCTGCCGGAGTCGGAAGGGGTTTCTTACGGAATGATGCGAATGGAGGGAGGACAGTTTGAATATTGGATTGGCATGCTGTTTCCCTCTGAGACCGAAGTTCCGGAAGGTTATGCGCATGCCGATATTGCGGAGAGTGACGTAGGCATCTGCTGGCTGCACGGATCTGATGATAGCGGGGAGCTGTACGGCATTGGCCCCCACAATCAATGCATGGACCAATTGGCCGAGCTAGGCTGGAAGCTTAAAGAAAATCCGTGGTTCTTCGAGAAGTATCACCCGCAGCGCTTTGCTTCGCCGGATGACAAGGGAAAGGTTATTTTGGATTATGGGGCGTATATTCGTTAATATCGTATGATTGATACATAACGGGCCTTTTGGACTATAAGGCCTGTCATCGAAGAATATAAACCAGCCCGCATCCTAGTCAGGAGCGGGCTCGCTCATATTTGATTAGAGGATCTCTACAAGTAGAACGCTGCATATAGGATGGGGACCTCGCTTTGGAAGGACAGCCATCGGTAGATCTTTCGCTTTAGGTCTCCGCACGAAACGTCTTTCCAAGCCGATCGCCAAGACCAAAATAGTGCCGAAAATTATAAATGAGCGGACTCCATTGATTTGGATCAATGTGGTTCTCGTCACGTACGATATCTTCGTGGGCGTGCACATGGATTGCTTCCGTTTCAACAATGGCAAATAATGAAGCATTGGCAGGGCTGTGGATGTTGCTGACGCGGGCCTCAATTTGTATCGGACATTCCAGAATACGTGCAGGCGTGACCGACAGGGAGGGGACTGGGGTCAACCCGGCGATGCCATACTTATCTTTTTCGTGCCGGAATCCGTTTCGAAGCTTGAAGTCCGGTACGGGATCTTTACCGGTATACGGAGCAAGCTTCTCAACCTGCTCCCATAGTGAAGGATCCGGTACGTTAATCACGCATTCCGGGCGATTCTTAAGGTTCTCGATCGCTTTTCCCCCAAGCCCGATGCCTAGCACGATGGAGTGTCCTAGCGCCCATGATGAAGACAAAGGTGAAATGTTCATGCTATCGTCCTCATTCAATGTTGTTAGAAGAATAACGGGTGTACCATAGTAGAGGATGCTTGGATGAATGGTCTTGATAAGCGGTTTTTCTGCAGATGTGTGCATGGTTTCTCC
Organism: Paenibacillus sp. FSL M8-0142; assembly: GCF_038597315.1. Classification (NCBI taxonomy): domain Bacteria; kingdom Bacillati; phylum Bacillota; class Bacilli; order Caryophanales; family Paenibacillaceae; genus Paenibacillus; species Paenibacillus sp. FSL M8-0142. The sequence continues at coordinate 3,789,657 of NZ_CP152008.1, read as the reverse complement.
TCCTGATTCATTTCGTTCTTCCAGAATCATTGTAGTCCAGGGATGTTTCGATTATCATCGAAATATGGATGACATGGGAGGAGAAATGAAATGAAGGCACAGGCAAACGCCAATCTGGCGATCGTTGCATCGCTTGTTAGCGAGGGGTCGCGTGCGGCCATGCTCACCGCGATGCTCGACGGCCGCTTTCACCCGGCAAGCGAGCTGGCTTATATGGCGGAAATCAAACCGCAAACGGCGAGCTTCCATCTGTCTAAAATGACGGATGCGGGCATCGTCAGCGTTGAACAGCAGGGGAGGCATCGATATTATGGCATCCGGGACCCGGAGGTCGCACGGATGCTGGAGTCCTTATTGTCAATCGCGCCCCCGGTGGAAATCAAATCGCTCAGGCAAGCTGACGAAGACCGGGCGATTCGTTCCGCAAGGACCTGTTACGATCATTTAGCGGGGAAGCTGGGAATCCAGCTGACGACTTCCTTATTGGAGATGGGAGTTCTTGACGAAAACCATAAGCAATTTGAGGTAACCGCTGCAGGGGAAGCCTTCTTTAGGGATTTCCGCTTGGATCTGGACCGGGCGAGAGCAAAGCGCCGTTCCTTCTCGCATAAATGCCTGGATTGGAGCGAAAGACGCCATCATCTGGCGGGATCGCTGGGAAGCGTTTTGCTTGAGAAGCTGCTCGAATTGAAATGGATCGAACGTTTGCCAAAAACACGGGCCGTGCGCGTCACGGAGAAGGGGAAGAAGGGCTTCAAGGCAACCTTCGGGATCGATGTTGAGGGCCGTTAATTCCGTTTGAGATGAGCTTCTCTGCAGCTATTTATTTCCTTATGTAAGCCGGAAAAATAAAAAAGGACTGCACGCCATCATCACCATGATGTCGCAGCAGTCCCTTATAACGATTATTGACGCAGGGTTTTCAAAGCACCGCTCCATGCGAGCACTTGGTCCAGCATGCCGTTCACGTTCGTGAGATGGAGGTCGGCCGGCTTAAACACCGTTCCGTTCTCGAAATCCGTGAACAAGGACAGCGCAGCGTGAATGCGAACGTCCGCAACGGACAATTCGCCCAAAATGCCGCGCAGATGCTCGGCAGCGCGAGCACCGCCGACGGAGCCGTAGCTTACGATGCCCGCAGCTTTGTTATTCCAAGCTTCGCGTGCGTAATCGAGGGCGTTTTTCAGCGCGCCTGTAATACTGTGGTTATACTCTTGCACGATGAATACGAATCCGTCGAGGCTGGCAAGCTTTGCATTCCATGCGGCTGCCTGCTCGGACGCATCGGCCTCACCCAACAGCGGAAGCTTGTAGTCGGCGATGTCTACGATCTCATAATTCGCGTCCCCGCGTTGATCGGCGATGCTCTTCACCCATTCGCCTACCTGTGGGCTCAAGCGGCCTTGACGTGTGCTGCCCAAAATAATACCGATGTTCAATTTCGACACTGTAATTCCCTCCTGATTATTGAAATTGTATTTTATCTTTGTTGGTGTCCTGGTTGCATGAGATAATCATAAACTCAGTCGGTTATTAATGTCAAGTAGCTAACAAAAAGTTTGTTAATTATCCTTAAATCAAGAGAGTTTGTGTCTGTAGCTCGTTGCCATGTAAATGCTATAGTAGAGTAATCGGACCCGCTGTCCCTTATGATAAGATCTTTATCTTGTCGATACCCTTGGGAGGCGCATACCAGAAATTGCGAGGTGGATAACATGATGATCAGACAGTTGAAAACGGACGAGTTCGAAGCCAGCACATCATTAGGTGAATATGCATTTCAATACACATTGACACCCGAGGAGAAAGAAGAGCGGAAAAGCCGCTTCAAACCCGAGCAGACCTGGGGAATTTTCTATGGGGCGGACCTGCAGGCGAAGCTGACCATTCTGCCGCTGCGAACATATCTTCATGGCAAGGCTTTTGACATGGGCGGCATCGCAGGAGTTGCGACATGGCCGGAGAACCGCAGGCAGGGCCATGTTTCAAGGCTTCTGAAGCATGCTTTGAACGAAATGAAGAACGCGGGTCAGACGGTCTCCTTCCTGCATCCGTTCTCCATCCCCTTTTATCGCAAATTTGGGTGGGAGCTGTATGCGGAGTATAAGAAATACGTCATCCCTGTACATAAATTTCCGCCTAAGACCGAGTCGCCGGGACGGATCGTTCGCGATGCGGCGGATCTGCCGGCACTTGATTCCGTCTATCGCTCATTTGCAAGCGGGTATAACGGGACGCTGCTTCGGACTGAAGAGTGGTGGAAGCAATCCGTTCTGGATGATGACGGGCACAATGTGATCTATTATTCGGCTGACGGGGAGCCTCAGGGCTATGCATTGTACCAGCTTAAGGACAAGGAGCTGACATGCGATGAGTTTGTCTTTCTGAATGAAGAAGCCCGCAGCGCCCTGTGGACCTTCTTCGCCAATCATGATTCGCGCATTGAGCAAGTAAGCCTCAAGATGGTTCCTGTAGACGACGAGCTGCCATTCCTGCTTCCGGACCCGCGGGTATCGCAAGAGACGGTCCCATATTTCATGGCACGGATCGTCGATCTGAAATCACTTCTGGAGGAGTATCCGTTTATGAGGGATGTGGAGGTTGGAATTACGCTCAAGGTGCAGGATGCCGCCGCTCCTTGGAACGACGGGGTGTGGCGCTTATCCGTCAATATCGATGGCAGGGGAGAGGCAGAATTGCTGGAGACGAAGGAAGGTGCGGAAGCTGACCTGACCCTGGACATTCAGGCGTTAAGCGCTATTCTAACGGGATATAAGAGGGTGCAAACCCTGCACAAAGCCGGCCGCATTCAAGGGGAAACGCAAAAGGCGGCAGAGCTGGATTCGGTTGTTCCTGTTCGGCAGACATTGCTGATGGACTTTTTCTAAGATTCCGTAACAAAAAGCCTGATCCCAAGGGATCGGCTTTTTTACGTTTATCACCCGTCACGGCGTCCATTCCGGACTTCATGCTTGGAGTAGATGCGGAGTTCTCCGTCATCGCCGTACTCGGCGTAGGCGATGTCATCCATGCGCTCGAAGCCTTGTTCCCGTGCTTTTCTCTTCACGAGCTCGGGATCGATCCTCCGGCCCAGCATGGATTCCTCCAGGATCTTACCTTTATCGATCACCGTTACGGTGAAGGCGTCAGGCCCGGACGAAACGCCTAGGTCCTTGGCGGAAGGAGGCTCGAATTCAGGCTTCTTCATGACAGACAACGAGCCGTCCGTTTCCAGAATCGCAAATTTAACCTCCTGGAGCGAGAAAATGTTTTGCCGCCGAAGCATGGATAATAGCTGCTTGTATTCAATATCGTATTTGTCGAGCCACTTCTGGTTCAGTCTCCCATTGTCGATGAGCAGAACGGCCCGGCCTTCCGTTAAATAACCGAACTTTACGAAATGCGTCGTTGCCTTCTCGAAGAGGTAGGAAAGCGAGGTCCATAGCGTCAGCGCGAATAACAAGTGCGTAATGTGAACGCCGTCGTCGTACAAGGTGTTGCCTACGATTTCGCTTAATATTAAGGAAGACAGGAAATCAAGCGGCGTTAGCTGACTGAGCGTTTTCCGTCCTGTAATGAACGTGATGACCCATAACCCGAAGAAGCTGATCACCAGTTTCATACTCAAATCTATAAACATGTCCATGGCTAAAGCCTCCTAAGCTTGGGATGAAGGAATCGAATTTGCTAATGTATTAAACGGGAAGCGAGCCCCGTAAACAAGTAGGCTGGCATGGCTTTGCCGCGTAAAGGGGACTGCCTGTATACTGTCATATAAAAACGGCCTGTCAACAACCGGTTCTATTCCGGATGACAGGCCGTTTCATTATTAATTTGCTGTATGGAGCTTGAATGATCAGAAGGAATTTCCCGGCTGCTGCTCTTCCACTTCTTTAACGGCATTCTGGTCACTGCTGACTTCCCGCTTCGAGGAGGTGAACCACCCAATGAGCGCAATCAGGACAAGAACGACATAGAAGATCGCTTTCCAGATCGGATTCTCAGGGAAATGATGATTAATGATTGCAACATCCGGATGCGCCAAGGTAATCACGGCGAGCTTGATACCGACCCAACCGACAATAATAAACGCCGCAACTTCAAGTCCAGGGCGCTGCTGCAGCAGCTTAACGAAATAGGACGCTGCAAAACGCATAATGATCAGACCGATGAATCCGCCAAGGAAGATAACGATGAATTGTCCTCCATCCAGGCCTCCGATATTCGGGATGCCGCTCGGCGGAAGCGCGACCGCAAGGGCAACCGCTGCGAGAATCGAGTCCACGGCAAAGGCAATGTCGGCTACCTCGACCTTGAATACGGTCATCCAGAAGCCGGATTGTTTCTTCGGTTTCTCCGGCTTCGGTTCCGCGTCCTCGGTTGGCTTCTTGCCTTTAATGAAGTGCTTCAGGGTGTGATTGATCGAAATGTACAGAAGGTAGAGGGCACCGATTGCCTGTACCTGCCATACGTCCACCAAGAACGAGATGACAAACAGCGATCCGAGACGGAACACAAACGCACCGAGCAAGCCGTAAAAGAGCGCCTTTTTGCGCTGAGCTTCAGGCAGATGCTTGACCATGATCGCCAGGACCAGCGCGTTATCCGCCGCCAGCAGTCCTTCGAGCGCAACGAGCACAAGCAGCACCCATCCGTACTCTAATAATAGCTCCATTCCACATCCTCCTAAGACTTATTGACGAGCATAAAAAAAACCTTCACCGCAGGTGAAGGTCTCAAACACACAAAAAGAGACCTTCACCACAGTGTCTGTGTGGTAAAGGTCTCGCTAACAACGAATCGTTGCCAACAAAGCCGGAGAATAATCTCGAACTGACGACTTTGTTGTAGCAGCTACTCCCCTTTAATCACGTTCATGCTTAGCAAACATTTGGATCAGCTAAGCCGTGATATAAAGATATAAAATTCGAAGCGGGAAGTCAAGAAATTTTTTATAGAATATGTCCGAAGCTAAAAGAATCGATCGGTTGAAAGATAGGGACGTTCCCTTGAATCACGGGATTATTCAAATATAAATATTTGTTACATATATGCGTCGGCCAAATTCGGCGTATGATGTTAATAACCATAAACAGGAAGGGTGTTGAAAATGAGAAGAACAGGATACGCCACCATCAAAAAAAGCAGGAGGGGTATGACAATCTAACCCTCCAACGCGGAGGAGATCCTATTTGAATTCCCGAACGAGAAAATTCTTGTCGTATTACAAGCCGTATATCGGGCTGCTCGCGGCTGATTTGGCCTGCGCATTCATCGTATCGGCCATTACGCTCCTGCTGCCGTTATGCGTAAGGTATATTACGATCAATGTCCTGGAGGAACAAAGGCCGGATGCGCTCAGTCAGATCTACTTGATGGGGGTGGTCATGCTGGGTATGGTGATCATCCACACCCTGTGCGATATGTTCATCTCCTATAAAGGGCATATGATGGGCGCTTACATGGAACGGGACATGAGAAGTGAATTGTTTGACCATTTCCAGAAGCTTTCGTTCAGCTTTTACGACGAGCATAAAACCGGGCAGCTGATGACCCGTGCCACCAATGACATCCTTTCACTGACCGAATTGTATCATCACGGTCCGGAGGACCTGGCGATATCCGTGCTGAAATTTACCGGTGCCTTCATCATTTTGATGTATATTGACGTAAAGCTTACATTCATCGTTTTTATGTTCTTTCCGGTGATGGCCGTGTTCGCGTTCTATTTCAATAAGAGAATGAACAAGGCGCTCCGGGTCAGCAAGGACCGGATCGGGGACATCAATGCCCAAGTAGAGGATTCCTTGTCCGGCATCCGGGTCGTGAAGTCGTTTTCGAACGAGCAGGTGGAGAAGGAGAAGTTCGAATACGAGAACCGCCGCTTTGTCGACAGCAGGAGAGAAGGGTATAAGAGCGAGACTTATTTTCATGAAGGCTTGGTCGGGTTTACGCAGCTGATCACCATTGCAGTGATCGTCTTCGGCGGTGCGGCGATCGTGGATGCTTCGCTTGAGCTTGCGGACCTGCTGACCTTTTTCCTGTGCATCGGCATCCTGATTGAACCGATACAGCGGCTGGTAAATTTTGCGAGGTTATACCAGGAGGGCATCACCGGATTCGACCGGTTTATGGAGATTCTGGAGGTCGAGCCGGACATCGTGGACGCCCCTGATGCCATTGAACTGGCCCATGTGCGCGGCAGCGTGGAATTCCGGAATGTAAGCTTTAAGTATAAGGAGGATTACGGCGAGGTCCTTAAACATGTGTCGCTCCACATCAAACCCGGGGAGTATATTGCCCTTGTCGGGCCGTCCGGGGTCGGCAAAACCACCTTCTGCTCCTTGATCCCAAGATTCTATGAAACGAGCGAAGGCAGCATTCTCATTGACGGCATCCCCATCCGCGATGTTACGCTGCGCTCGCTTCGGAGAAGCATTGGCATCGTTCAACAGGATGTATATTTGTTCTCCGGAACGGTTGCAGACAATATTCGGTATGGGAACATGGAGGCAAGCATGGAGGAGATCGTGGAGGCGGCAAAAAGGGCGAATGCCCATGATTTCATCATGGCATTGCCCGGCGGGTATGACACGGATATCGGTCAACGCGGCGTCAAATTGTCGGGCGGACAGAAGCAGCGGCTCAGCATTGCGCGTGTGTTTTTGAAGAATCCGCCGATTATCATTTTCGACGAAGCGACAAGCTCATTGGATAACGAGAGCGAGCGGGCAGTCCAGCAATCGCTGGAACAGCTGAGCGAGAACCGGACAACAATCGTCATTGCCCATCGTCTGTCGACCGTCCGCAACGCGCAGCGGATTATCGTCCTATCCGATGACGGAATTGAGGAGCAGGGAACGCACGAAGAGCTGATCGGGAAGAAAGGGCGATACGCCCATTTATATGAAATGCAGCTGCGCGTTTGAGGATCAGTTAAGGCATGCAAGGCAGGGGCTTGAAAAAAACACCATCGCGGTGCGTTGGCATGCTGTTAACCGGTTGCCGGCGCGATTTTCATGGAAAGCCTGCGAAAGCAGGCTTTCTTCCTGTTCCATCTGACAGGACATTGGATCGCTATTCCTCGGGGGCCAAAATATGGTTTATTTGTCTTCCTTCATCGAGTACAATGTACATAATTTATTCGAAGTACGCTCTATAGCGTAAACATTGCCGCAGCGATAAGGGCTGAACATGCCTGTATACACTGCCGTATTTTATTAGTATGGGTGGCAGGGCGGCTTTGGGCGTGATGCCAATCTATAAGAGGAGGCCTATTGAAATGGGGAAACAATTTCCGTCCATGCTCCCGGAGCATATGGCGTTTATCCGGAAACAGCATCTGTTTTTTGTCGGGACTGCGGCATCGTCGCCTGATGGGCATGTGAATCTGTCGCCGAAGGGGTATGATACCTTTCGCATCCTGTCCGAGAATCAAGTTGCATACCTGGATCTGACCGGGAGCGGGAATGAGACAAGCGCTCATATTGTGGAGAATGGCCGGATTACGGTTATGTTCTGCGCGTTTGAAGGCCCTCCTAACATTTTGCGCCTCTATGGGACCGGAACGGTTCTGCTGCCTGGAGACGAGCGATGGGAAGAGCTGTACAGCCGCTTCGAGCCAATTGCCGGCGCGAGGCAAATTATTGTCGTTGACGTGCACAAGGTACAGACTTCATGCGGTTATGCCGTGCCTTTCATGACTTATGAGAAGGAACGGGACACACTCCAGCGATGGGCGGAGCATAAAGGGGAAGAGGGGCTCGCGAGTTATTGGCAGGAGAAAAACATGCATACCATCGACGGATTGCCAACCCCTCTGGGAAGGAGAATCGGTAAGTAGAACTAGGGAGTTTTTTATTTAACGAATGAACTTGAGCGTCCGGCTGAGCTGAAGGATGTGGCCTCGATCCGCCCATAAAATAAAATAAGGATAAGAGCTGCCTTGAATAACAACCGGCTCCGGATATTTAACGATCAGTGCGGACTGGTTCCCCATTTCGGCGGGCTGATCTGCGGAAGGGAATATATAGCAGGCAGCTTGAGACTGAATGACGGCCGGGATGATCCTCGGATTGCTGCCATAGGGTCTTAAGGGATGAAATGCCTCCGATCTGCACACTTCGTGGATGTCCGCTTCGGACATGATGGCGGATATTTGGAAAAAACCGTCCGGGCCTTCGTATCGCTCATCGGTCACCCGCACCCAATTCATTGGGTAGTAGAATGATACGTTGTACGCTGAATTGCGATATAAGCGGTACGGATGGATAGCCGGTCTTGGCGGTGACCACGCTAAAGCCGTAATTCGTCCTGCATCAACGATTTTAACAGGTGGTAAGGAGGCTGCTGTATCCACGATCCAAATTTGAGATGCAGGCTCTTGTTCGCCGCAGCCCGATAAATAAGCGATGCGACTGCCGTCCGGCGACCAGCTTACCGGCGTTGCGAAGCAGCTTGAGATCGCCAGAGTTCGCTGCTGCCCCCCATTCCGAGCATCGGTCTGGATGTAAGAAATATACTGATTCTGAATCAAATCCGTCGCACTATACGAGATTAGAGAGGAGTCCGGCGACCATGCGGGATAATAGTTTTTGGCCTGCGGACCGCCTTCGAGCTGACGGCGCTCGCCCGTTGCCAGGTTGACAACCGATATCAAGGATATGCTGACTCCCGGCGATGTATAGAGCGCAAACTGCCCGTCAGGGGAAATCCTGACGTCGTGAAGCGGACCTTCGGTATTCTGCGTTAATTGAACCCTGTCTGTGCCAGCTATGTCGGTTCGGAATAGCTGCACGTTTCCCATTTCATCCGGGGCGGCATAGAGGAGCGCTTCCCCGGAAGGAAACCACTGGACATCGGCGGCCCCCTCGTGAACGATCGCAGTGCTGACATGTAAGCGAATGTCGTAGATGACGATCCGGCTGCCCTTTACGTAGGTCAAATACCTGCTGTCCGGCGACCAGCTCAGCAGCGTATAGGGCTCGATCTGATCGATGCGGGCCAGGTTGCCGTCCTGCATATCCAACACAAACACAATACCGTTACGGCCGATGAAGGATACAAAGCGGGTGTCCGGCGACCAGTATGGAATGGAATGCGCTTCGCCCAGATTCTCGGTCAGCCTGAATATGCGGCCGTCTGCAAGCCGGTACATCCAGATGTCGTAAGCCGTGCTCCCAGAAGCTGCCGTAAATAGAATTGCATCTTCCATGTTATTCATCCCTAGGGACCACCTTTCGTGAACGATGATCCTATAGTGTATTCATTCGTCCGAAATAGGCGAATCGGAAGCCTCGGTTGCGCATTTTATTTCATGCGGATCCATTTTTTCTTTAGTGAGCACCTGGATCCACAGGTATTGATCGAGAAAGATATGGCCTGCATTCCACCGTATATTGTTATTGAAACCCGAAGGGACTAGATCGGCTTCCTCATCCGTAACATCCCTCAGTGCGTCCATAACCGTGCTGCGACAGCTCTCTAACTGTTTGAATAAAATCTCGTGCCGTTTTTTCATCGGTGGGGACCCTTATCTATTCGCAATCATCTTATGCATTTTCAATACCAGCTCCGCATTTCCTTTCCCGAAGAGATTCTAAAAATGAGAAAATTGTTCAGTCGCATCGCAGCTAAGTTTGCTATCATAGTTTCAAAAGATCATGATTATCAACGTTGCAAGCGGGGAGATAAGCAGCATGCATACAAGCAACATTGTCAGGCGAGCCATGGATTATATGGAGGAGTTTCTTGACGAGCCCCTGGATCTGTCCGATATCGCCAAGACGGCTGGGGTCTCGGTAGCCCACCTGTACCGGGTGTTCTACAGCTTGACCGGCCATCCGGTCAAAGAATACATACGCAAACGCAGAACCAGCGAGGCTGCCGGCTTGCTGCGTACAACCGACTTGGGGGCAATGGATATCGCAATCCGATGCGGTTTCGAGACCTATCGAGCTTTCTTGAAGGCATTCAAGCGATACACGGGACTGACACCGACCGAATATCGGGACGCGGAATCCTTCTTCAGCTTCGAACGCCTCCCGCTCGAAGATAGCGGCACCTCCCATGAGAAGCAGGTGTTCGGCCAGCATGCGCATTCGGATATCCGAATTGTCCGGCTACCGCCGCGGAAAGGAATCGGATACTTGCATGTTTCGGAGCGAGAGGATGGACTGGAAGAAGATGCCCTGAAACGTTTTCGCGCATGCTTGGCCGCAAGGGGACAGGAGCTTTGTGACATGAGTGTATTCGGCTGGAACGTCGATCTTGACGAGGGGAGGCCTTTGTTTGGGTATCAGCTGCTTGCTCCTGATATCCCGTTCGGTCCGGGAGGCATCGTTCATCCGGAGCTAAAGCCCGTTGATCTTCAGGGTGGGGTGTTTGCCAGCTGCAGAGCCCGTGCTTTGTCGGCTGAGCAGATTGTCGAGGACTGGAACAGGCTCTATTCCGGCTGGCTTCCGGGGAGCCGGTTCGAACCAGCCTCGGACCGGCTTTTTGAACAATTTGTGTTCAAGGGAGATCAGATCATGCAGGTGCATCTTTATCTCCCGGTGGTACGCAGCCGGAAGACACAACCCATAGAAATCGTTGAGCTCAAGCCGGTCGACGTCTTGGCGTTTCGGGCCGAAGGGTCCGGGTCGATAATACGTGCCGACCAGGCTGCGATCGAGTGGTTGAAGAGCAGCGGATGGGACGGGGATGACGGCTTCGCAGTGTTTATGAGCTGGCGGAAAGCTACGACAGATGATGAACCATCCGCTTGCGAAGTCTTCATAGCTCTCCCGCAAGGATACAGGCGATCACCAGCGGATAACGGTAGGCTTACCCGGCTTGATGGGGGCTTATACGCATGCTTGGCTTCAGAGGCGGGCGGTACGATGACTGGTGTGCTGGCGGTCTTGAATCGCTGGTTGGAGGCCTCGGCAGACTATAGTCCAGACGCTGGCCGATCTTGGCTCATTCGTTATCTGCCTCAATCGAACGGATCTACGCAGCTCTCTAGTTCTCGCTTCCGATCGTATGCGTTCTGCTGCGTGCCGATAACCCGATCACATGGATAAGGAGAGACGACTATGAATCCGCTGAGGAGAAAAGAACAGGAAATGCCCGAAGGATACCGCCCCTTCAAGGCACCTCGAGTGATGAAATTGCTGAACGGAGGAACTAGTATGAACGGATCTCGGAAAGAAGCGGATGGACTGTCATCCGCCAGCCCGATCATGAATAAAGTAGGGAGCATTTTCGTGCCGGTCCGCGATATCGAACGATCCCGTGCCTGGTACTGCCGCATGCTTGGATTAAATGAAGAGGAATGTTCGATCCTGAACGGTCATTTATGTCCGCTGCCGATGGAGGGGACCGGGATTATCCTGGATACGATGCCAATGTGGAGTGGCGGTCGGGAAGAGGGAGCGCCGCATATCGAGACGCCTGCCTTCATGCTCCTGACGCAAGACTTGCAAGGAGCTTATACGTACATGAAGGAGCTGGGCGCAGAAATCGTAACGGAGATCGAGCACGACCACTGGTTCGTAGTCAAGGATCCGGATGGAAACAAGCTGATGATCTGCAAAGAATAATAAGATTTCGTCCACACAAGAAGATCCCATCAAAGATGAATAAAGCCGGCGGATACCGCCGGCTTATTCGGCATATGCAGAACAGCAATCACATTGCCGACCAGCGGCTTGTTCAGGACGGCGAGAGAATTGCTACATGCCATTGTTTGCACTTTCGATACCGAAACCTCATCTTCTCGTAACCTCTGACGAGCCGTACCCGTTTATAATGTGGTAAATCATATTGGCCAGCGCTTTTCCATCCAAACCGATGGTTTCGCCGGATGGACTCAAATTAGCTTTTATCGCTCCGTTCGAATTCGAATTGTCGGGCGAAATTTGGCTGTACGATCATACCCGGAACAATACGAACAAAATATTGTCATCGGATGACTTTCCTTCTGATCTTTCGCCGAAAAGAGTGTATTGGCTGGATGACGCACATCTGCTGATCTCCACGGGCAATAAATATGGAACCATTCCTTCCACAAGGCAGCTTTTTGTCTATTCGTTGAATAGCGAAAATATGCAGGAGAAATATGCAGTTCAAGAAACGCAGCATATCGCCTCGATTACCCTGCAAGAAGCCTTGATCCAATTAAAGATCGAAACCTATGACAATAATTTTATGGAGATTACGGGTACTCAAAACGTCAATTTCCCAGTTAGTAAATTTCTGGAATAATCCAATATAAATAGCGAAAGGACCTCGCAGGCATTTTATCCCGCAGGTTCTTTTTTTGATGCCGGCCTTAACGCATGTTATGCTGGACTTCCCAAAAGCCGAATATGGGGATCCGTATAATTTTGCACACGAAACCGTACGAGGTTTGCGCTGTTGTCATGCCTCGCTGCTAACGTATAATTCATTGCAAGCAGGGATACCCGCAATAAGAAAGGAGGGGTCACCATTCTTGATGAACGCAGCATGTCGATCCTGGAGCTTCTGCAGAAAACGGCCGACTACGTTCCGATCCAGGAAATGATGGATACCTTCAACATCTCCAAACGAACGGTTTATTACGATATGGATAAAATCAACGGATGGCTGCGCTTTCAGCAGCTGCCGCCGGTCGCATACGTTCGGGAAACCGGGTACCTGCTGCCTCAGAAAACGCGGTCGGAGCTGCCGAAACGGATGAAAGACGTTCCGGCGACCCACTACTATCTTTCCCGCGAGGAACGCAAGGCATGGCTCGGCCTGCACTTGATCAGCCGCAGCGAGCCGATGTATCTGCATCATATGGAGGAGCTGCTGCAGGTCAGCCGGGGCACCGCCCATTCGGAGCTGAAGGAGCTTCGCAGCGAGTTGAGACGTTTTTGCTTACAGATCGTTTATGAACGCAAACGGGGCTATACCGTGCAGGGGAACGAGAAGGATGTAAGAGCTGCGATATCCTCCTTTTTGAATGATTTGCTTCCCTCCGTCAGCACCGAAAGGATTCGAGTTCGAATCGAGCAGCTGATGACGGAGGAACTGTTCCGCGCATCTGCGATGATGCTGGAAACAGAGCAGTGGTCCGCGGTATATGACATGATCGCATCCGGCGAACGCTTGATCGGTATGGAATTGTCCGATGAGACCATTGCCCATCTGGCGTCCCGGTTAATCCTGTACACGAGCAGATTTCTCCAAGGGCACCCAGTCGAGCTGGATGACGAGGAGAAATCGGCGCTGCTGCAGGTCCCGCAATACCGGGCGGCTCAGGAAATCGCGGGACGCCTGGGGTCATTGGCAGGAGCGGATTTGCCGGAAGATGAGGTGTGTTATATTACGATCCAGCTGCTGACGGGCAAAGTGAACAAGCTCGAGGTCGAACCGGACAGCCAGGAAGCGAGGCGGGTCCGGGAAGCGGTTCGACGGATGATCGAGGCCTTTGAGCATCAGGGCTGCGTTCATTTCCGCAACCGGGCGGAGCTTGAGAAGCCGCTCGTGCTTCATGTGAAGTCATTATATTACCGTGCAAAGTACGGGATCCCGGCAGATAATCCGTTGGCGGAGACGATCATGGTGAAATACCGGGAGATATTCGAGCTGACGAAGCAATCGGCTCAGCCATTGGAAGGGCTGCTGGGCCGTCCGCTGAGCGAGCATGAAATCTCATATCTGACGATGCATTTCGGCGGCTGGATACGCAGTCAAGACATCGTATTGTCGCCCCGGAAGACAGCGGTCATCGTATGCGTTAACGGCATATCCGCTTCCCGGCTGCTCAAGGTTCAGATCGAGCAGCTGCTCCCGTCCGTTGATTTGGTTGCGATCCTGTCGCTGCGGCAATACGAGACGTTTGAACGAAGCGTTGATTTCGTCTTTTCCACAGTCCCGCTTCATGGCAGCAAGGTTCCCGTATTTACCGTTCCGGCGGTTCTGAACGATACCGAGAAGGTTCACTTGCTGAATCAGCTGACCCCTTACATTAAAGGGAACGGCGGACCGCTGCCCGGACCTTCCGCGCAGGCCATCGTCGATCTGGTAGGAAAGCATGTCGAGATTCCCGACAAAGCGCTGCTGCTGGAAGAGATTCAGCGGTATCTGACGGCGGCGAAAAGCATCGCACCCGCAGACTACAAACCAACGCTTGCGGAGCTGCTGCCTGCATCGCGAATACAAATACTCGACAGCGTTTCCGATTGGCGAAGCGCGATTCGTACAGCCGCCGATCCGCTGGTGAAAGAAGGGTGTATCCAGACGCAGTACGTTCAGGCGATGATCGATAACGTCGAGCGGTACGGACCGTACATCGTCACTGCACCAGGAATCGCCATTGCCCATGCGAAGCCGGAGGATGGAGCCTTCCGTCATGCGATGGCGTTGATCAGCATCCGCAGCGGCGTGCCCTTCAGCGATGAATCCAGGCATTTGGTTCACGGACTGTTCGTCATGGTGAGCGCGGACGGCGAGTCGCATCTGAAGGCATTGTCGCAGCTAACGCATCTGCTTAGAGACGACGGCAACCGCATTTTGATGGGACAAGCGGACAGCAAAGAGGATGTGCTGCAGCTCATCCGCAAGTATTCGACGACCTCAGAAGAATGAAGAGACATGAAGGAGGAGCAAGATGCGTTTGTTTGATAAAAGCCTGGTAAATCTCGATATCGAAGTTAAGGATGCGGAGGAGGCCATCCGCGGTGCCGGACAGCTGCTGGTGGACAGCGGCGCGGCGGAGGCATCCTATGTGGAAGCCATGTTGGCGGCCTACCGAGAGAAGGGGCCTTACATCGTGATCGCCCCGCATATTGCGCTTCCCCATGCCAAAGCGGAGAGCGGCGTCCATGAAGCTGCGGTCGCTTTTGCCCGATTGAAGGAGCCGGTCAAGTTCGGCCATGCCGACAATGACCCGGTGGATCTGGTCTTCGCGCTAGGATCATCGTCAAGCTCTGACCATATCAAGCTGCTGCGCACCTTATCCTCGCTCCTGACCGATCCGGCGAATATCGAAGCGATCCGCAGCGCCAAAAGCGCGGAGGAGCTTGAGAATTTATTGAAGTAATCCGTCATGGATATCCGTATCAAACCTAAATTACAGGAGGTAATCGAAATGAAAATCATATGTGTGTGCGGACTAGGACAAGGCACGAGTTTGATTCTGCGAATGAACGTGGAGAATGTGCTGAAAGATCTCGGTGTTCAAGCGGACGTCGAGCATACGGATGTCTCAACGGCTTCAGGGATGTCTGCTGATTTTATCGTGACCAGCAACGAATTGGCGCAAAGTCTGCCGGGCCATTCCGCTACGATTGTCATCGTCAACAATTACTTCGACCTGAACGAAATCAAGGAAAAGCTTCAGGAAGCTCTATAAAAAGTAACGAGGGGGAACGCTCGTGAGTGTTATATCCTGGATTGCAACGAATATTTTCGGGACTCCTGCCGTTCTGCTTGGTTTCATTGTTCTGCTCGGATTATTACTGCAGAAGAAATCGGCAAGCCAGATCGTCAGCGGCACCTTCAAGGCGATTATCGGCTTCTTGATCATCGGCGCAGGATCCGACGTTATTGTGAAAGCACTCAATGTTTTCGAACCGATGTGGAAGGAAGTGTTCGGCCTTAAATCGGAATCGCTAGGGCAGTTTCTGGGCCAGGATTCGTTTAATGCCCAATACGGAAGCGCGATTACGCTGGCGATGCTGGCCGGATTTATGATCAACGTCCTGCTCGCCCGGTTTACCCGGTTCAAGTATATTTACCTGACCGGACATATGATGTTCTGGACCACCACCGTATTTGCGGGCATCGTCGTGCACACGGCAGGCGGGAGCGTCCCGCAATGGAAGCTTGTGCTGTTCCTAGCGGTTATCCTTGGCCTGTACTGGACGTTTCAGCCTGCGCTCACGCAGCCGTTTATGCGAAAAATTACCGGAAACGATAACATCGCGCTTGGGCACAGCTCGGCATCCGTCGCGCTGCTTGCGGCCCTGCTCGGGAAGTGGATCGGCAATAAGGAGAATGATTCGGAGAAGATCAAGGTACCGAAAGGGCTTGAATTCCTAAGGGATTCGAACGTCATCACGGCGCTTAGCATGGGTGTGCTGTTCCTGATTGGCGCGATCATTCTCTCGCTGAAAGGAACGCCTGCTGCACAGGAGCTGATCGCCCAGTCCGGAGAGCAGAACTTTTTGGTCTATTCCATCATGCAATCGTTTACTTTCGCCGGGGGCATCGCGATCGTGCTGCTGGGGGTCCGGATGTTCATCGGCGAGCTGGTGCCGGCTTTTAACGGGATTGCGACGAAGCTCGTGCCTGGCGCGAAACCTGCGCTTGATTCACCGGTGACCTACCCTTATGCCCCGAATGCCGTCGTGCTCGGATTCGTCGGCGCATTCGCCGGTGCGTTAATCTGGCTTGTCGTCCTTGGGAACACGATGTCGTATATCTTTGTTCCGACGATGATCGTCCTGTTCTTCCATGGCGCCACCGCCGGCGTGTTCGGCAATTCGACAGGAGGCGTCCGCGGAGCGCTGCTAGGCGGATTCATCACATCTACCGTCGTGGCATGGGGTCAATTCATCATGGTGCGATTCCTGATCTCGACCACCATCCCGGATACGGCCATGTGGGCCGCCGATTCGGATATGTTTATCCTCGGACCGATCATCCGCTTCTTGTCGGAGCTGTTGTTCTGAATCGGCGTGCCGATCTTCCTGATCGGAATCAATTATGGAGAAGAAAGGGGAACACAACATGAGCTTTATACGAACGCTTGACGCGGATATTCCCAAAGAAGAACTAGGCTTCACCTATTCTCACGAGCATATCGTGTGCCGCCCTGCCTACTGGTCCGAGCGGGGGGAGGATGATCTCCTGCTCGATGACCCGGCTAAATCCAAACAGGATGTCCTTGATTTCAAAAAGCACGGGGGACAGACGATTGTAGACGCCACGGCCGTCGATTACGGACGTGACGTGCCTGCCGTCCACGACATCATGGAACAAACGGGCGTCCGGATCATCGGGACGGCAGGCTTTAACAAGAGCTTCCTCTGGGATGCGTCTATCAAGGAAGAGCTCAAGCCGATCATCGGTAATTACCGTACGTACTATGAATGGATTGAGAGTGCTACCATCAATGAATTGGCTGATTTCGTCATCCGGGAAGTGGAAGAAGGTCTGGAAGGAACGCCGTTTCGCGCCGGTCAGGTGAAATTCGGAACCGGATATAACCGGATAACCCCGCTCGAGGAGAAGACGCTGCGCGCGGTAGCCCGGGCCCATCATGAGACGAAGGCTCCGGTTCATTCCCACACCGAAGTCGGCACGATGGCTTTGGAGCAGATCGAGCTGCTGCGAAGCGAGAACGTGGACCTGAGTTACTTAAGCCTCGGTCATATGGATCGTAATCCGGATCCGTATTATCATGAACAGATTGCAAGAACAGGGGCCTACTTGTCGTTCGATGGCATCGGCAAAATCAAATACGCTCCAGAGAGCACCCGGATCGAGCTCATTCTGGAGCTTGTCCGCAAAGGATACGCCGGTCAAATTCTGATCAGCGGGGATACCGCCCGCAAATCGTATTACAAGCACTATGACCACGGTCCCGGATTGGAGTTCATCATTGCCAAGTGGGTGCCGCGATTCATCGATGAGGCCGAGCGGGCGGGGTTTGACGGACAGGAGCTGATCCGCCGGTTTTTCGTCGATAATCCGGCAAACTGCTTCGCTTTTAAGCGATAGGGGGATTTGGATGGATTATCAACAGCAGAATGCTTACGACATCGGCGAGCTGATTAAACGCAAGGGCTGCGCGATATTGCCGGTCGGCGCCGTTGAGGCGCATGGACCCCATCTGCCGCTAGGAACGGATAATCTGCTGGCGGAGCGTCTGGCCGAGCGTCTGGCAGAACTTACGGACAGCCTGGCGCTGCCGACGCTGCCTTACGGGCAGGTTTGGAGTCTTCAGCATTTCCCCGGCAGCCTGAGCGTATCCAATGAAGCGCTGATCCGAATCCTCTATGATATCGGCGAGAGTCTGGTACGGCAAGGCTTCCGAATTTTTGTCATGCTGAACGGACACCTCGGGAACATGCCCGCATTAAAAGACGCCGCCCGAATGCTGTACAATGATCACCCTGAATTGAAAGTCTATTATTTCTTCTATCCGGGTACCGGAGAGGCCATATCCAGGATTCGCGAGACGCCGTCCACCCACGCATCGTATTTTCACGCATGCGAGCTTGAGACCTCCTACATGCTCTATCTTGCCGAAGAATATGTCGACATGGACAAGGCGATCCGGGATATACCCCAAATCGGGCTTGAAGCCGATTGCACCCCAACACCATGGGAAACCTTCACCTCTTCGGCTGTTTTGGGCGATGCGACGCTGGCTACGAAAGAGAAGGGAGAGCAAGTGATCGAGGCGTCGCTGGCCGCGATGACCGCCATGATCCTTGGGGCGAAGCAGCGGCTTCAACAGCGCAGGGAAGCTTAATGGAGCTGCTCGGTGCCTTTATGAAGGGGGCGGCTTTAACAGGCTTCATCAAAAAAGGGAGTATGTTTTCGATTAATCGAAAACATACTCCCTTAGCGCTTACGAGCGGCCTGCTTCGTTTTGCTGCTTCAGCAGATCGCGGATTTCGGTTAGCAGCACCTCTTCCTTGGATGGAGCAGGAGGCTCGTCCGGTTTGGCTTCTTCTTTTCGCTTGAAGCGGTTGAGGGTTCGAATGAACATGAAAATCGAGAAAGATACGATCAGAAAGTCCACGACCGTCTGCAGGAATATCCCGTACGTAATCGTTGCGTCTCCAAGGGTTGTCTTCAACCCGGATAAATCAACGCCGCCGATCAGCAAGCCGATCAGCGGCATGATAATGTCGCTAACCAGCGAGGATACGATTTTACCAAAGGCGGCACCGATGATGACCCCGATGGCCAGATCCAATACGTTCCCCTTCAGCGCAAAGGCTTTAAATTCTTTTAACAGATTCATAATTAATCACCTGCTTTCCTTCTTTAGATGAAATAGCGTTCATCCATGCGCTGAAATTCTCTGACCCTAGCATCAGATCTATGTACGGGGAATCGAGATTATCCTTATCTGATATGTGCTTGGTTTCAGAAGTTTTGCGCTGTTCAAACGCCAGCCGTTCGATGATCGGACCTATTTCGAGAGAAGAATGCCCCTTACGAAATGTCCTTCATCATGGTAGCGTCAAGATTTCGGTTCGTCAATCTTTTTTCTTTCAACAACCATAGACACAAATAGACAAGTTCACACCCTTGATGACGATTCTCGCCAAACGGAACAAGGGGCGCCCTCCAGATCCGAGATCATGCGGGACACCCCAAATTATTTACGCAAAACCGTCAAGGCTTAGCGTTCTTCCAGTATTCGTAAGCATGAACCACATTGCCGGCGTAAGCAGGGGAATCCTGCAGCAATTCAGGCAGCTTTGCCAGCTCTTCTTCCATGTAGGCCGCGCCTTCTTCATAGAAGGTGATATGGTTGCCTTCATGGCTTGCTTTCATTTCTACAGAGAGGATGATCGGCTTTCCAAGCTCATTAGCAAATCCGATTTCCTCTTTGGAGACGCTGACGATCCCGTTCGAGCCTGCTGCGGTGTCACGGAAGGCCATCAACGATACATGATCCATCCGGTCGATCATCCATTTGCTGAGGGATATGTCTGAGCCGGGAGCCTTGTGCTTGTCAAGCCAGACGGCCATATCCATGCTGGCTTCAAGGCTGGAGTCCTTCTTCAGCTCGCTTACGAAGGCGTCCAAATTGGACGTCCATTCCGCAATAACCCGGTCCGAATCGGCCCACCAGGCGGGCAGGACATACGGCTCGATATCCAGATGAATGCCATGGAATCGTTCATCGCCGGCAACGGAGCGGTTATATTCTTTTACATAGTTCACCAGTTTCATCATCCGTGGACGGTTCTCCTGCAGCGCCCATATCGGATGGCCGCCCATGGCATGTACTTCAATGCCTGCTGCGGAGGCTTGTTTGACAAAAGAAGAATACGAATCGAACGGCTGTTCCAAATCCAACCTTACATACAGCCAATTCAGTTTCTTCTCCTTCGCAAACGCCAAAATGCCTTGACCGTCTTCAACCACGTCACGCGCTTCCCAAATATAGGTGCCTCTTACCCGGGAATCCCGCTCAATCGGGTCCGCATCCGGAACCGTCCCGCCGCCACCAGGATCAGGGGTTGTAGGAGGGGTCGGATTCGGCGCAGGGTTCTCTCCGTTAGGGGGTGTAGCCCCGTCACCGCCTGTCGGCATGTCCCTCCAGCTTCGGGCGTCGTGGATAGCCAGTCCCGCGAATGAGCTGTAAGAGCTCAGATCGGCGGATAATTGTTCCAATGTGCTGGACAGATATTCCCGGCCAAGTCCATGGAATGTCGTGTGGGCTTCGCCGGGCATCTCCTTCGTATTCACCGCCACTACGACCCGCTTTCCGAGCCGATCCGCCAGCTCGAGCTCAGCCTGGGTCAGGGACCGGATTCCATGCTCGGAATCCAACTGGTTCCGGTAAGACATAACGGTGACATGGTCAAAGGATCCCATGAGCCATTCATTGATCGGAGTGCCGTCTTCCAGGGTGTATGAATCAAACCAGAAGGGGATATCGATCCCTAGCTCTAGCCCGCTTCCCGAGATACGGCTAAGAAAAGCGCTTATATTGCTCTTCCAGGATGATATAACCTCTTCCTGACGAATTTCCCATTCGGGCAGCACGTAGGGCTCGATATCAAGATGGAGCCCGTCAAACCGGCCGTTCTCCGGCACGCCTGCGTTATAGTCATTCACCCAATCGGCAAGGCCCAGCATATCCGGCAAATGCTTCTCAAGCGCCCACCCCGGATCGCCCCCCAGCGCGTGGACTGCAATATTAGCCGCATGGGCCTTCTCGACAAAGGTTTGATAAATCTCTGCAGACATTTGACGATTAATTTGCAAATAGATCAGGTTAATGCCTTCCTCATGCGAATAATCAAGGAGCTCTTCACCGCCATCCTTGATCCATTCGGTCTGCCATACCCAGGTAGCTTTCACCTTGGCCTGCTCTGCATATGCCGGTGTCTGCAACCCTACCAGAAGCAGTGCCATTAGAAGGCCGGCAAGCTTCTGGCATGCTCGTACATTCATAGTTTCCCTCCATTCCTCCAAAACTCTTTCTTTGTAAACGGGGTTATTATATCACTGATGATTTGGAAAGGGATGAGCCCTTGTTCTTACAGGACTCTGCCTATCGCACAATCAGGAATATACGTTCGGGTAACATGGAACTAGTCCCTGATTAAAGTGAAATAACGCTGAAAGAGAAAATTGATAAAACTGGAAAATTTGAGGCTAACCGCTCAGGTAAAAAGTTACGGGGCCAGAGTCCGTCCTTAACCATGCGTCATGGTTTCCGCTGTTCGCCGTTAAAAGGTCCTAGAGTCTAACCCGGGGAAGATTAAATCCGAATGTGTTTATGTATTTCTATCCATTTAGCAAATTCCACAAGCCGAATGCCCGTTGTTTGGAATACTGCGCAGGTTCGAAATTGCAACGGGTGCGAAAAATCACAGATGGTGGAAATACGCTCCTTTACGAAAAAAAGAAGGCATTCATATACTAAAGGTGCCTATAGCTGCTTCTAGGTTGGTGATGGAGGAGCTGAACCGATGCAGCCCCAGCAACTCATCTTGGAAGGCGAATGGCGGGACGTCCAATAGATTACCGATCATGACGGTCGTGATGGTGAAGGTCGTGATCACGAAGGGGGGAAGAGGCGAAATCGAATCCAACGGTTTGACATTGAAATTGGACGCGTTACACGCGGATTACGGTACGAGGAGGGGGATAGCGAACTTATAAGGTAAATTTTGCTGACGAATGGATGTAAAGCGCTTTCACAAAAGACAAGAAACGGGGGATCTCATTTATGCAAAAAAGGGTCGTTTACGCAAAAAAGAGCTTGGTTTTCATGCTTGCGCTCATGCTGGTTCTCGTATCGCAATGGTGGCTCGCCGCTCCAGCGGATGCACGGGTGGACAAAGCATTCGGCGAACCGGTAACCATCGGTTCCCCAATTGAGAATGTAGCCATTTTTGATGCAGCTTTCGGCAAAGAAGATGGCAGGGATGTCATGTATACGACGGTAACGGGCAAGCCGGCCATCTTCCAGGTTGTTGATCTGGTCAGCAGGGAGGTGCTGCGCAAATACAGACTGGAAGGAACCGAGAGCTCCTGGACTCATGTAACCCTGCCGGACGGTACAGTCTATATTGGCGGTAACGGCAAGCTGTATACGTATTCGCCTGCAACGAAAGAGCTGCGCGATCTGGGCGGGATCGGAGAGAGCGTTGTTTATGGGCTGACATATGACGAGCAGGGCAGGGTCTATTTCGGTTCTTATCCGAATGCCAAGGTAGGCCGCTATGATCCCTCCACCGGCGAGATGAGAGATTACGGCAGCGTGATGCCTGGCCAGAGCTATACCCGGGCCACGGCCTACCATAACGGATACTTGTATGCTGGGATCGGCATTCAGGGAAGCCTTGTGAAAGTGAACGTGGAAACGGGGGAGAAAGAGCCTATTCCGCTGCCGACATACGGCGGTGCGGTGCAGAATGCGCAAGTCTATCAGCTTGATGCTGCCGGCAAGTATATCGTAGCCGGCTTGAGCGGAGGGAATAACGCACTGCTGTTCTATGACACGGAAGCCGGGGCTTGGAGCGACACCTATTTTCTGGACAATAAGGGGATTCGTTTATCGTATGGCGAGCCGGGCAGCAATAAGGTGTATTTCGTACAGAACAACCGATTGATGGAGCTGGATCTCATCTCGATGGAGGCGGTCGACACCGGAATCGAATATACCACCTATCTTCGCAATACCGCTTGGATCGAGATGCCGAATGATCCGGATCTCCCGGGAAAATCGCTTGCGACCGTCATGTGGTCGGGGGCGGTTGCTTATATGAATTTGGAGACGAAGAAGGTCAAGTCGGTTACCTACCCGTTCTCTGGTAATCCGATTCCGATCCAAACGCTGGAGAAAGGGCCCGACGGCAAGCTGTACATGAGCGGCTATCCTGGAGGAAAAGGGGCTTCATATTCCCCGATCACCGGCGAAATCGAGACCTTCTCCTTAGGTCAGGCCGAAGGCATGGCTGCACTCGGTGACAAAATGTACTTCGGTCTCTATCCGGGAGGCCGCATTTGGGAGCTGGACGTCAATCAGCCGATCCAGGATGGGGTGAATCCGAAAGAGATTTATAAAATTCCCCACCAGGACAGGCCGTTCATCATGACGCCTGGCGATGGCAAGCTGTTTATCGGCACGATCCCGGACTACGGCGAGCTGGGAGGCTCGCTGACCGTGTATGATCCTTCGCTCGGGCCTGAGCAAGGGTTTACCGTCTATGAAGATGTCGTGCACAACCAATCGATTGTCGGCCTTGCCGTCCGCAACGGGAAGCTGTATGGTTCGACTACCGTGGCCGGCGGGCTTGGCATCGATCCGACGGAGACGGCAGCCAAAATATTTGTGTGGGATATCGCCAGCGGTAAAAAGCTTCAGGAATTCGTTCCTTCGATCCCGGGCGCAACCGTTCAACCAGGGATGATCAGCGGACTCAGCATCGGCCCTGACGGATTGCTGTGGGCAGCGGCGGACGGGACGATCTTCGCCATGGACCCGGAGACGATGAACATCGTGAAGAGCGCGAATATTTATCCGTCCGTATCCAATTATGGAAGATGGCGCCCGGCACACATCCGGTGGGGCGAAGACGGTTATATGTACACCACGCTTGCGGGCAGGATTACCGTGATCGATCCGAACGAGCCGGAAGCGGCGGTCACGCTGTCGACAACGCCATTGATGACGCTCGGTGATGACGGACATATCTATTATTCGGATGATACCTTACTTAAAAAAATCGAAGTGACGAAAGGCGACGGAGCCGTTCACATTCCGATCGAGCTCCCAATCTTGAACGGAAGCTTTGACCAATCTGCAGAGAACGGCATGATCCCCGGCTGGAGCCCCTTGTTCAATAAAACGCCGAACGTGTCTTTCGGATTAAGCAATGAGCAGAGCGTAAGCGGCCCGAGCAGCTTGTACATCACGGATGCTTCCGCGACGGAAACGGTGGCCGTTGCATCCGATTCCGTTCCCGTGAAGCCCGGGACGGCGTATACGGCGAGATTCCAGGTTTACCTTAAGGAAGGACGCACCCTTGCATCAATGAACTACTATGATGCCAACCATAAGCAAGTGGGCGGGACCTCGCTTCAAATTACAGCAGGCAGTGGCAAATGGCAGCAGCTTGAGATGAGCGCCGTCGCTCCGGAGAATGCAGCTTACGTAAGATTGGTCTTGTTCTGCTCCCAGCTGTGGACGACGAAGGCGTATTATGATGATGCATCCATATCCTATACGGAGACAGTCACGCCGGATCAGCTGCCGGATTGGCTGGAGTCCCAAATCGACCAAGGGAAGGTTCGACACCCGCTCGCGCAGCAGCTTACAAATGCAATTCGGCAAGCGCATTTCCACTATGGGGAGGGACGCCTCGAACAAGCCGTTCATCAGTTGGAAAATGCGCTGAAGCATCTGGAACGCTCGGGGGAGGAGGACATCCAGGCAAATGCCCGGAATGGGATCCAAAGCGTAATCCGCGCGTTCATCCAGTCCTGGCAATGAAATAGTTATAAGAATTCATTTTATTTGGTCCATGAAGAGAGAGCTGGAAATTAACCCTTTCCATGCTCTCTTTTTTGTGCGAATGGATCGTATGGGTGCTCATTTCAGGCATTTGCCCAGAATTTCGTCTAGCGTTTATACTAAGAAGGTGAGTTGAAGAGTATAATATATGATCTGATACAAGTAATAACCAAGAAGCTGTCCAGGATCGGCAATGGAACGCTAGCCCTTATTCCGATTGTTGCTTGTCAAAGGTCCCGCACGGCATTTACAGTCATAAGTGGACAAGCACAAGTGCGAGCCTGCAAAACGCTGATCCTTTCGAGCGTAAAGATCTATGCAAGTTATGCTGATAGCCAAATGAGGTGGCTTATGAACACGGAAGAATGGAAGCAGGCTGAAAAGGCTTTATCCAGCATGGAGGTCATGAAGCAGGGAACTAACGATCCGGTGACCATTGAAGGCGAATCGAATGACCTGCACTGCATCGGGATCGGCACAGATGCTGCGGTATTTGTCTATGAACCGCTGCCACACTATGCTTACAAGTTGTACGCGGCAGAAGCGCTTCCCAAAAAGGAAGCCGAAATTCGCGTGTACAGCTCTCTGCAAGGAAGCCCTTATTTCCCTACGTTTTACGGTGCGGGAGAGCGTTATGTGGCGATCAGCCGGGAGAGCGGGATGACATTGTATGATTGTCTACTGTACGGCGTGCCGGTACCGAGGCAAGTCATTGATGATGTGGAGGCAGCACGAAGCTTCGTCAGGGAGAAAGGGCTCAATCCCAGAGATATTCATTTGAAAAATGTGCTGCTGCAAAACGGCCGTGGCAAAGTGCTGGATGTTTCAGAGTATATCCAGAGCGGTAACGACAGGCGATGGGAGCATCTTCTGTGGGCGTACGACAATGTGTATCCGCTCATCGAAGGCAAGAAGCTGCCGCTGTGGGTATTGGAGGCGGTGAAGAACGGGTATTATCGGCTCGATCCGTCCAGCGTTAATCTGCAGGAATTCGCCGAGCGGATCAAAAAGCTGTTTTTCAACCGGTAGCTTGCAGAACGGATGTCCCTGTCAATTGAAGAAACCGCGTATGCTGCGCGGTTTCTTTTTTATGTAAATGTGAGAGCTCTTACCCCTGGCGGTATCCATCGAACGGACATGCCCTAATCAGGTGCACAGCTGGTCCCGTTTGGTTGTCAAAACATGCTCCAATCAAGCTCTCTCGATATAACCTCCAGTAAATGCACGCCAGCTTGGCTGTTTCCCTTGTCGTTAAGCGCGGGGCCGAATACGCCAATGCCGTACTGTCCGGGGACAAGCGCTAAGATGCCGCCGGAGACCCCGCTTTTGGCGGGCAGCCCGACCTGAATGGCGAATTCGCCTGACGCATTGTACATTCCGCATGTCGTCATGAAGGTTTTGGCGATCTGAACGTATCGCCTTGGGATCAGCCGGTTTCCCGTGAGCGGATCGAGACCTCCGCAAGCAAGGACCAGCCCCATGCGGGCCAGGTCGGCGCAATCGGCCTGAATGGAGCAATGCCGGAAGTAGACGTCAAGCACAGCCTCGACATTTCCCGAGAGCACCCCGTTTTGTTTGAGAAAATAAGCAATGGACCTGTTCAGATTGCCGGTTTCGGATTCGGAGCGGTACACTGCCTCATCGCAGCTTAGCTGCCGGTTGCCGGCAAGCACCCGCAGGAAATCGAGGATCCGTCCGTATACCTCCTCCGGGCTGCTGCCCCGGATTAGCGATGAAATCGTGATGGCCCCTGCGTTGATCATCGGATTGAACGGAATGCCCGGGCGAACGAGCTCCAGCTTCAGCATGGAGTTGAAGTTGTCGCCGGTCGGCTCCATGCCGACCTTACGGAACACCTCCTCTTCACCGTTATCCATCAATGCAAGTATCAGCGTAAAGACTTTAGAGATGCTCTGCATCGTGAACTTTTTTCCGCAATCACCTGCAGTCGCGGATTCGCCGCTTGCATGCAGCAGGCTGACACCGAGGGCATTGTGCGGGGATTTGGACAGTTCGGGAATGTAGGACGCAACTCTTCCGCTTGCGGCGTATGGACGGCTCGCTTCCACCCATTCCGCCAGCCGTTCTCGTATCGTTCCGATGTCATAAGATGGCACGTTCCCATCTCCTTTGGCAAATATATAAAGAATTGGTCATAGCATTCGTTGATGGAAGCCGCTTTATCCCTTCATTATGCATTTCATAGTTTTGGTTCATGGATTTCTGCCGCTTGAAAAGTATAGCAGCAGCTGCCTGAGTCCATCCTTTAATATATAACGGGCAAGGGGGCTAAGCGAATGAGAAACCTGGAATCTAGGCTGGAGAACATCGAAGGCAGATTCGACGAAATCGATAAATACTTTTGCACCCATCAGTTCTCTTTAGCGGGCAACTGGGATTATAAGCACGGGTATTTGGACAAGCGCCTGGATCATGAACGAATGGTATGGCTGCGGATCCCGTTTCATGTCACGAGGGGCAGCCTTGACGGGGAATGCGGCGGGTGTAAGGCAAAGGTCAAACTCGGACGTCCCTTTGTGTTCCGTCATATCTACAATACAGGGACGGACAAGCATGCGAGGCCGCGATTGATCGGAGCGTTGTTTGATCAGTTTCAGTCGCCGATTGATCCGGATGCCTCTTTGGATGACCAATGGGTTGAACAAGCCAAGCAAGCACTGCAGGAAGTAGAAGCAGGATATCTTCAATAAACGGGAGAACGCAGCGGCAGGACGTTGATCCTGGCTGGTTCCGATTTGAGAGATAAGTAAGCATCATACCTGAACGATAAAGGCTGCTGATCATCGGCAGCCTTTATTGTGTATGCTAAAAGATACAGCAATAGACCCCCCGGATGTTATCACGATCACGGAAAAAACGATAACGAAAAGGTTTGCTGCTTGAGGTAGAGGGAACGGAACATGCATAGACTGGATATGAAAGACGATTCAAAGCGTTTTAGCTGCGCGGCAGGCTGGCGTATCCCGGATTTTGGACGATCGCTGATCTTCTGATGACGATTTCGTAACCGATGGAGTTCTTTCACGTATAAAGGAATGAATATGTTCGGACGTTTAACGTATCTAATCCAATTAGAAGCTGAGGTAATGCATCAATGAATGTGGAGCTTACAGATTATGCCGACCTGTGGTATCAGCAAGCAGAGCAGAAAGCTGCCCGGTATTTTGAGACCTTGCATGCACAGGTTACGGATCAAACCTATGTGGACGGTCTGGCAGAAGATATCCGATTGTGGAGCAGGAAGCATATCCGCCGTCAACCGTGGCTGTCCTTTATGAGCCGGGGAACGGGCAAACCTGATTCACGGGATTATCATCGATATATGAGATGGCTGAATTATACTGGGAAATTGAAGGACTACCTGGATCGCAGCGTGTCCTATATTTATATGAGAGATCTTGGCAAAGCGCTGGATTGTCCGAAGACCCAGTCCCGGATCAAACAAGTCGTCAATGGTCTTGAACAGTTTCTGATCCGCTCTGCCGGGACCGGCGGGGGGCAGCAGCCGCCGTTCATAAGCTTGGCTGGCCTGTACCGCTGGGCCCAGAAGGAAGGCGTTGAGAGCGCCGTGATCTGGGTGATGAACAAGCTGAAAAACGTTGCGGGCCATATCCCGGAAGACATGAATCCGGAGCATGCCCAGCGCAAGCTCATCAAAATCATCGTCGGCGTCGTGATGCATGCCATCGAAGAGGTGGAAGAGTCCCCCGGCGAAATATTTCCCGCAGAGCGTGCACGCAGGCTGGATCATGCCATCCGACTCGGCTATTCTTACGGATTGACTTACCCGTATATTGACGATCTTCTCGATTCCGGGGTGCTGAATGATCAGGAGAAGGAGCGTTATTCCCGCATGATCCGGAGCGCGCTGCTTACGGGCACGGTACCGGCGCTTGGAACGTGGACCGGCACCAATATGAACCTGATCCGCTTTATACACGCCGAGCTTCGCGAAGCCTTTGAATACATTAAAGGACATCAACGGCCGGAATTCAGAATGCTGTTCTTCGAGCAATCCTATGTATTCTTTCATTCCCAGCATCTGGACCGCGTGAAGGATTTATCGAATGCCGATTACACCAATGAAGAGCTTTATTTGCCGATTATTTTGAAATCCTCCTCCTCCCGATTGATTGTTCGTTCGGTATTGAGCGCTCCGGAGGACGAGGGCTTCGACCAGCGTACATTTTATTACGGGATTTATAACCAGCTGGCCGATGACTTCGCGGATATGTTCGACGATATGAGGGATGGAGCGGTAACGCCGTATACTTATTTCTTGAAATACAGGGAGCAGCGTCCCGATTTAATCAACCCGTACGAATTGTACTGGACGGTCATTGCGCATTTGATTCGAAACGTATACCGTTCGGACGCCATGACGCGCGAGGTGATCCTGGATCGTGCCATCAACGGTCTTAAACGATGCAAAGCGCGGCTCGGTTCAGACCAATATAACGAGATTATGAGCGTGCTCGCCTCCGGACAGCCAGAGCTCCACCGCCTTATTCAGCGGATGGTCCGAAAAGCGGACGATGTGGATTTTCTCGATAAACTGCTTCGGGACCAGATGGTCACGATACTGAAAAATGAAAGACAGCAGCAGGAAGAGTTCTTCGATACGGTTCAGTCGGTCCGCGAGCAGATTAATAATCAGCTCCGCATAGCAGAGCCGGAGAATCTTCCTCCGATGAAGACCTCGCTGATTGAAGCGGCCAACTACAGCCTGGATGGGGACGGAAAGCGGCTGCGGCCCATCCTGACATGGGTGATGGGCGTGAAGGAATACGGGCTTGATGCCTCAGCGATCATCCCTCTTTTAAAATCACTGGAGTATATGCATACCGCTTCCTTGATTTTTGATGATTTGCCATCGCAGGACAATGCGTCCACCCGCCGGGGAAGAGCAACCCTGCATGAGGTGTATGACAGCTCAACAGCCGAGTTAACCGGTCTGTACCTGATCCAGAAGGCGACGGAAGAACAAGCGTCCCTGAGCGGTTTCGATCCTAAGGTCGTCCTCCGCTTGATGCGCTATTCTTCGCAGAAAGCCGGGGAGATGTGCATGGGGCAGGCGATGGACCTTCAATCCAAGGGAGCGGCGCTCACGCTTCAGGAGCTGAACCGGATCTGCTTCTACAAAACCGGCATTGCATTCGAGGCTTCACTGGTCATGCCGGCGATCCTCGCCCGTGTCAACGAGACGGAGATCTCCGCCTTGAAGCGGTATGCCTACCATGCCGGCATCGCATTTCAAATCAAGGATGATCTGCTTGATGCGGAAGGCGATCAGGTTGTCCTCGGGAAGCCGACGCGTCAAGATGTAGAGAACAATACGTCGACTTTTGTGACCATCCTTGGCATAGAGGGCGCCAAACGAGAAATGTGGGAGCATTATTGCCTGGCGATGGAAGCGTTGGATGAACTTCCCCGTCCGATCGCCTTTCTCACGCATCTCCTGAATTATATGGTGAATCGCGAAAATTAAAAGGACCGCCAACGTGCTCAAGGCTAGTGATTCATCCGGCGATGTCGATCAGGTTGGGCGATAACAATATGCGCTGATGCAAATGGAACCGCGAGCTTCGCGGTTTTTATTTTTTCATGGGTATTGATCTCAAAGCCTTTCATCATGAAATTCCCTCTTGACTTTATAGTCGACTCGAAGGTATATACTCAATCCGACATTCATAGGAGGAAGGTGAGATATTGTTTAAAATCAGCGAATTTTCGAGGCTGAGCCGGATCCCGATCCAGACATTGCGCTATTATGATCAGATCGGGTTATTCAAGCCTGCACGGATCGATAGATCGACCGGGTATCGGTACTACGCCGCCGAGCAGCTTCTGGAGATCAACCGCATTGTCATTTTCAAGGAGCTTGGGTTCACGCTGCAGCAAATGGTTCAGCTGCTTCAAGAAGATATATCCGCGGAACAGATCCGCGGTATGCTGAGGTTGAAAGAAAGTGAGATTCAGCAGCTGTTGGAGAACGAAATGTCCAAGCTATCACGTATTAAAAAACGAATGCAGCTCCTGGAACGAGAGGGAAGGATGGAGATGGAGCAGGAGGCCGTCATCAAGCAGGTTGATGCCCTGCAATTGATTTCGTATGCGTCGTTTGGTAATGCCGAAGAAATTCCACAGCTATTTCAACATTTTGAAAGTCTTCTTGAAGGAAGTATACGTTCTGTCCTGACTGGGCCACAGACGGTGCTTTGGAAGGAAAGCAGCCGTCAAGATGATGAATTCGAGCTGGAGGTCGGCTTTGCCGCCAAACCGGGAACCTACAAGCTTCCTGTCGGTCTTGAACAGCGCTTCATGCCTGCTGAGACGATGGCTACGCTTCTGTTCCGCTCCGATTCTTCATTCTCGGAAACGGCTTGCGCTGACCTTGCCGCCTGGATCGAACATAACGGCTATCTCATCCGGGAGGATCGGCCTGGAAGGGAAATCTATGTGCCCTTATCGGATGAACCGGGCATGTGCCTGGTCGAGGTTCAAATTCCAATCATCGATGCGGGGGCAGCCGAATGAACAATAAATGGGTCGTGTATTTGCTCGCTTTGGCGGTTTTTCTGATTGGGACAGTTGAGTATATTATCAGCGGCATTATTCAAATGGTGGCTTCCGAACTAAGCGTAACAACCTCTGCCGCCGGATTGCTTGTCACCGTGTTTGCCCTTTCGGCTGCCATTGGCGCCCCTGTCGTCATTGCGGTTACGATCAATGCAGACCGTAAAAGCGTGCTGCTTACCATGCTCGGCATTTTCATTTTAAGCAGCCTTATGGTTTATGCAAGCCATTCATTTGAGATGATGCTGGTTACCCGCATATTCCAAGGGGTTAGCGGAGGGGTGGCCACCGTCGTTGCGATGGCGGTAGCCACTAGGCTTGCCGGAGAGCAGCATCGAGGGAGAGCAATCGGTATCATATTGATGGGATTGAGCGGTTCCCTGGTGCTTGGCGTACCCGTCGGCACGTTCTTGAGCGAATGGCTGGGCTGGAGAGCACTGTTTATCGTAATCGGTCTCTTGAGCTTGGTCCCGCTGTTCGCCGTTTACCGTAAAGTTCCCTCGATGCGGGAAAGGAGTGCCGTCACGCTCGGGATGCAGCTGTCGATTTTGAAGGATAGAAAGATTGCCCTAGCACTCATGATAACCCTGTTGTATATCGGCGCTTACTCTACCTTATTTACGTATATCACGCCTTATTTGCAGGCCAACGCCGAGCTTTCGGCAGCAGAGCTCTCCATCATTCTGTTCGCAGCAGGCATTTGCAGTTTTATCGGCTCGAAAATGGGAGGCGCGATGGCGGATACCAAAGGATCGAAGTTCACCATCTATTTGGGACTTTCCCTACAGGCAGCCATGCTGTTTATGCTCTCGATGGTCAACGGGTGGTTGTGGGGTGTCATTGCAATGATCATGCTATGGATGGTGGCGACATGGGCGACATCACCGGCACAGCAGTTATATCTCGTCACTCGGGTGCCCCGGTCCCCGGATATCGCCCTCAGCGTGAACACGTCCTTTATTCAATTTGGATTTGCATTAGGCTCGGGCATTGGTGGAGTGGTGATGAGTCGCGCATCTGTAGAGGTTCTAGGCTGGGCGGGATTCTTCGTCGTGTTGTTGGCATTGCTGCTGGCGATCGGGTTGTTTGCGGGTGGCCGGAAAGCCGGTCGAGAGCGGCTGTCAGAGCCAATGTAAAGGGATCGATGACGAAAACAGCGGTTGAAGTCGACTGCCCGGGCGGGTGTATGAATCATTAGAAGGGATGCAAGGTGTGGTCCCTCGAGGCTTGGCGGTTAAAAGCATGAAAAAACCCTCAATAATTAAGAGGGTAAGAAGAGCTTCTTACGGGTTAGCTGGAGCTGTATTTTCTGCCTTTGTAGTAGCCGTGCCCACGGTGACCATGCTGATGCTTGAAGTCTGAGGAAGAGGCTTTGCGGCGAGAAAATCCGTGGCTGCTGCTGTAGCGTTTGCCGTAGTGTTTTCCTGAGCTGCTGTATCGCTTACCAAGGTGTTTTCCTGAACTGCTGTAACGTTTGCCATAGTGCTGTCCCGAGCTGCCGTAACGCTTCCGTCCATGCGTGCTGGATGCGGAGTGAAGGAGCTTATTGACGATTTTTTTAAACATTCTGTTTGGCCTCCTGTCTTGTTCGAGGTCATTCCATCGTGCTAATCGGATATTATCATAGATTAATCCCCGTATTCAACTTTACCCGGCGCTGTGGAGGTTGAAATGAAGCATCGTCATTTATCGGTCATGCCGCTTATTGTTGGATCATATGACGAATAAAGCTCACGCAGCTCATTCATGAAATGCGAGGATCCCTGGTATGGTTCCCGGATCCCAAGCAAGCGTTCAATCATCTGGTGCAACTCAGCGGAAAGAATCAATTCTTCCTGCCAGCTTCGCTCACTTTGATCCGGATCGTCATCAACGTCATAAGCAGAGTACAGCATGAACAGCATAAAATGACCGATATCCGCCAAATCCGAGTTTTCTTCGGCGCTCTTGGCCGGTATAGAGATATCCAAACGGGATCTGCGGGTCCATCGTTGTTTTGGCTTTTGCAGCGGCGGGGGTTCTCCGACTCTCCGTGCGAGGCCAAAGTCGATTAACTGCAGCTCTCCGTTCTTAAACAGCACGTTCGGTATCCGAAGATCGAGATGAATGATTCCTTGATCATGAATGTAGGTCACAATCTCCAGAAGCTGCAGCGTAATTCGCAGGCATTCTTGTTCCGTGTACCGGAAGCCTTGGTCAAAGATTAAATCCTCCAGGGTATCCCCCTCGATATAGGACATCACCAGAAAGTCCTTATTCTTGTACGTAAACAAATCTTTGTATGCCGGAATATGAGGATGTGCTAAGGACTTAAGAAGGGCTGCCTCCCGGCGAAGCAGGTTTTTTGCAAAAGGGCCCTTGCTCGGTCTTGCCTGCTTCACAGCTACGAGCTCCTTGCTCTCCAAGTCTTCGCATCGGTAGGTTATTCCGTAGCTTCCTTCGCCAAGCAAGCCTTGGACGGTATATCGGTTTCCGAGTATGGAATCCGCTTCTGCCGGGTAATCCCGCCATGCGGCGATGAAGGAAGCTGCATATGAAAAAAGACGCATTCCAGTTCGTATCTCCCTTAGTATCCATGACATGAGGTGATTGATGATCGATGATCGATCGGATCGCTTACCGTATCATTATAACAGGCACAGGCAGCATTTGCCTCAGGTCCAATCGAACATGTGATATTCAAGACGTTGCGAACTAAAACTGAGCCTCGGCCGAACGATTGATTACTGCTAGAATTAGAGGGAAACCGATTCGGACCGATCATGCGGCTTTGGCATCGCATCGTTCCTGTGAGCAAGGATCTTGATGGCCATTTTTCGTTTCTTACCGGTTTCCAAACCCTCCGGACTCATACAAGGAGCCAGGAGGGTTTTTTATGGTGTGGCTATATTTTAAGGCCTAAAGGCTTGCTATAGCTTTTGGCTATAACTAGATATAGCTTAAAACGGTTACTGCCCGCCAGGGGATCCGTGATATCTTACATGTAATCAAATATGTGTGTAAGGGGTGTTACGAGAATGGCAATTAGCAGTATTTTGGGATACCCGCGAATTGGCGCGGACAGGGAATGGAAGAAAGCGCTCGAGGCTTTCTGGTCGGGCAAGCTGGATGAGCCGTCATTTCAGAGCAGATTAGAGGAAATCCGGCTAGGGCACTTGCTCAAGCAGCGGGAAAAGGGGATCGACCTCATTCCGGTAAATGATTTCAGTTATTACGATCACATGCTGGATACAGCCGCCATGTTCGGCATCATTCCCAAGCGCTTCCGATATGAAGGAGGCACGGTTCCTCTCTCCGTATATTATGGAGTTGCCCGTGGCACGAAGGATGCCGCAGCCAGTGAAATGACCAAGTGGTTTAACACGAATTATCATTATATTGTGCCGGAGCTCGAAGGGGCGGTTCCTGTCATCACCGAAAATAAGCCGCTGGCCGCTTATCGCGAAGCGAAGGAGAAGCTCGGGATTGAAGGGAAGCCGGTGATCGTCGGGCCGCTGACCTTCTTGAAGCTATCAAAGGGCTACGCAGAAAGCGAGACGGACGCTTGGCTTGGCCGCCTGCTGCCATTATATGTACATATTCTTCAGGAGCTCGAACAAGAAGGGGTGAAATGGGTACAGCTGGATGAGCCGATATTGGTTACAAAATTGGAGGATGCGGATAACAAGCGATTAAAGACTGCTTATGAGACAATTGCGGCATCCGTACCCGGACTGAATATTATGCTGCAAACCTATTTTGAATCGGTGGAGAATTACCAAGATATCGTGAGCTTGCCGGTTCAAGGCATCGGTCTTGATTTTGTACATGGCTTGAAAGGCAATATCGCTTCCTTGCGAGCCTTCGGTTTCCCGAAGGATAAAATACTCGGTGCCGGGATCATTGACGGCCGTGGAATCTGGAAAGCCCCGCTTCGTGACAAGCTCGGCCTGCTGCAGGAGCTTACGAATGTGGTAGCGCCCGAAAGGCTCATCGTGCAGACCTCATGCAGCTTGCTTCATGTGCCGGTGACCGCAAAGCGCGAGGCCAAGCTCCCGCCCGAGCTGCAAAATGCCCTGGCATTTGCGGACGAGAAGCTGGACGAGCTCAAGCTTCTGACCAGAGCGCTATCGTCAGGCGTCGAGTCCATTCGAGATGATCTGACTCATTGCGATCATGATCTTGAAGCCTTGGAGCTGTCCGATGCCCGCAATCGGCAGGACGTGCAGCACGCCGTCCTCGAGCTTCGCTCGAAGAAGCCGCAGCGAAAGCAACCGTTTGAGCAGCGGCACATCGCGCAGCAGAAGAAATGGCGGCTGCCGATTCTGCCTACCACGACGATCGGCAGCTTCCCGCAGTCAGCGGAGGTGCGGAAAGCACGGCAGCAGTGGCGCAAAGGCGAATGGTCCGAGGAGCGTTACGAGGCCTTCATTCGAGAGCAGATCGACATATGGATCAAGCTGCAGGAGGAGATCGGACTGGACGTTCTTGTGCACGGCGAATTCGAGCGTACGGATATGGTCGAATTTTTCGGGGAGAAGCTTGCCGGTTTCGCATTCACACAGTTTGGCTGGGTACAGTCATACGGCTCCCGCTGCGTGAAGCCGCCGATCATATTCGGGGATGTTGCGTTTGAACAACCGATGACGGTCAAGGAGACGAAATATGCTCAATCGCAGACGAAACGTCCGGTGAAGGGCATGCTGACCGGACCGATTACGATTATGAACTGGTCTTTCGTCCGAGAGGACATCCCGCGCGAGCATATCGCGTATCAGCTGGCTTATGCGCTCCGTCAAGAGGTTGAGGAGCTCGAACGAGCCGGAATCGGGATGATTCAGGTCGATGAACCGGCTGTTCGCGAAGGACTCCCGCTGAAGGCGGAGGAGCAGGCCGAATACTTGTCCTGGGCGGTAGCGGCATTCCGCATGACGACATGCACGGTCCAGGAAACCACGCAAATCCACACCCATATGTGTTATTGCGAGTTCCATGACATGATCGATTCGATTGAAGCGATGGACGCGGACGTCATCTCGATCGAAACGTCGCGCAGCCATGGGGAACTCATCCACAGCTTCGAGGAGAACACTTACAAGCTCGGCATCGGCCTGGGGGTATATGATATCCATAGCCCGCGCGTTCCGAAGGTGGAGGAAATGACCAGTATGATCCGGCGCGCCCTGCGCGTGTTGGATCCGAAGCTGTTCTGGATTAATCCGGATTGCGGCCTGAAAACGAGAGGAATCGAGGAAACGGTCGATTCATTGCGCAACATGGTGGAGGCCACCCGGATCGCCCGCGGCAAGTATACTCTTAAGGTGTGAGCGGAGCGTACAGGTTCTTGATAAAATTTTTTAAAAATTGGATTCCCCAGATCCCGATTTATGTATTATAATCTTATTAAATGCGATGAAGAGATGAGTAAATATTGAATTCTTTGTGCAGAGAGCTCCGGCAGCTGAGAAGGAGTAAAGAATTCCTTATTGAATAAAGCCTCTGAGCAGCACATCGGAACCTAGGTTAAAGTGTGAGTTGAAAAAGTCGGTTTGACGACTTTTTGAACAACCTCTTAAAGGGGATGGTGTGACAGGCGCTCCTGTTACAGAGCTAGAGTATATACATGCAGGAAGCATGCCGTACTCGATGAGGCCTGGTATGGCGACATGCCGGCAAATCTGGGGTGGTACCACGAGAACTCAATCTCGTCCCTTTAGACTTCGGTCTTGGGGGTGGGATTTTTTTATTTGTGCCGGCAGGATGGATGGAATCCCTGTAAGAAACGTGCACCATTTCAGACGATTTGAATAGTAATCTAGAGAAAAGCTTACTGCATGACCTCCTTCGCTAACGGAAGCTGGTCCGTGCACCCGAATCAAAGATGCCATTACGAAAGGATTTGAAGTACACATGTCACAAAAACTTAAAGTTGGTATTGTTGGCGGAACAGGAATGGTCGGTCAGCGCTTTATCCAGCTGCTGGATGGCCACCCTTGGTTTCAAGTAACGGTCATTGCAGCAAGCAGCAACTCGGCAGGAAAAACGTATGAGGAATCCGTGCAGGGAAGATGGAAGCTGGCCACTCCGATACCGGAGGATGTGAAGCCGATCGTCGTCCAGGATGCTTCGCAGGTGGAGCAGGTTGCCGATCAGGTGGATTTTGTCTTCTGTGCGGTAGATATGAAGAAAAATGAAATCCAGGCGCTCGAAGAAGCATACGCCAAAACGGGAACGCCTGTCATCTCCAACAATTCGGCTCACCGCTGGACGCCGGACGTGCCGATGGTGATCCCGGAAATAAACCCGGAACATATCGAAGTGATCGCGGCGCAGCGCAAACGGCTGGGAACCTCGACAGGCTTCATCGCCGTGAAGCCGAACTGCTCGATTCAGAGCTATGTGCCAGCGCTCCATGCCCTGCTTGATTACAAGCCGACGCAAGTGGTGGCATCGACGTACCAGGCCATTTCCGGTGCGGGCAAGAACTTTACCGACTGGCCGGAAATGCTCGATAACGTCATCCCGTACATCGGCGGCGAGGAAGAGAAGAGCGAGCAGGAGCCGCTGCGGATTTGGGGACGTGTTGACAACGGGGAGATCGTGAAAGCCGCTTCCCCAATCATTACAACCCAATGTATTCGCGTACCCGTTACGGACGGACATTTGGCTACCGTCTTTGCTTCGTTCGAGAATAAGCCGTCGAAGGATGAAATCATCGACCGCTGGCGGCAATATAAGGGCAGACCGCAGGAGCTCCGCCTGCCAAGCGCCCCGGAGCAGTTCATCACCTATTTCGAAGAGGAGAACAGACCGCAGACGAACCTGGATCGCGATATCGAGCGCGGCATGGGCGTTTCGGTCGGAAGACTGCGTGAGGATACCATCTACGATTATAAATTCGTAGGGCTGTCTCATAACACGCTGCGCGGCGCAGCCGGCGGTGCGGTTCTGATCGCGGAGCTGCTGAAGGCAGAAGGCTATATTCAAGCAAAATAAAAACGGCGGATACCCAAAGAACCAGGCGGCGCAAGTATGCCCTGGTTCTTTGTGCTCTTGAGCTAAGTTCT
The DNA here is from genome assembly GCF_038597315.1 of Paenibacillus sp. FSL M8-0142. Taxonomy (NCBI): domain Bacteria; kingdom Bacillati; phylum Bacillota; class Bacilli; order Caryophanales; family Paenibacillaceae; genus Paenibacillus; species Paenibacillus sp. FSL M8-0142. The sequence continues at coordinate 3,751,281 of NZ_CP152008.1, read as the reverse complement.
TCAGCCATAGCCTGCTTCCAAGAGAGAATGTCTTTTTATGCGAAGTGCTGCTTCGGAAGCGAAGCGTTTTGCAACTTGATGTGTGGGCCATTTTCCGCTATCATTACTCGTAATGTTAGATTGCATCGTGCAGCGAAGAGAGCGGCATGCGTTTATTTTTATAGCAGAAGGAGAAGAACATATATGAATTGGACAGAAATCACGACCCAGGATGAATGGAAGAACATATTGGAGAAGTCGGCGGAACGCGGACAAGTTATCCTTAAACACAGCACAACATGTCCCGTGAGCGCGAACGCTTTGAAAGAATATGAGCAATATTTGAAAGATACTCCGAACGCCGATGTGGATTATACACTTGTCAAGGTGATCGAATCCAGACCGGTATCGAATCAGATTGCCGAGGATCTGAATGTAAAGCATGAATCCCCGCAAATTATCTACATCAAAGACAAGGCGAAATACTGGACCGCCTCGCATTGGGCCGTGACGACCGAGCATATCAAAGCGGTTCTGGATTAAGGAACCGAAAGCCGATGGAGCTCCCAATGAAAGAGTTGCATGAGCTGAACTCGGTCAGAGCCATTGATGCATTTATCCATGATCATCCGTTAAGCTTTGTGTATGTTTCCCGGCAGGATTGCAGCGTGTGCCATGCCATCCTGCCGAAGCTGAGATCGCTGTTAGCGGATTATCCGCAAATTCGATTAGGTTTGGTCGATGCGGAAGTCGCCCGAGATATTGCCTCCGAATTTCTGATATTCTCCGTGCCTGCATTGCTCTTGTTTGTGAATGGCAAGGAGTTGATCAGGGAAGGGCGATTCGTGAAATTTGATTCCTTAAGGACACAGCTCGACAGGATTTATGAGGCGTATGCGATCTGAATGATGGAAGTCGATGAGCGGGAAGCTCATCGACTTTTTTTGGGGCTAGGCCAAAGAGTTAGACCAGTTTTTTCACCCCACCGGGCTCTCTGGGGCGTCTGGTTACTTTAAACAGGAATCTTTGAGGCGTTCCATCCTGATCAAGATTGAATTGTTTTACATAAGCGTATCGGATATAATGTCCGTATCTATGGGAGAGAGGAGGCAACAAACGTGAGATCCGTATTCGTATCTGCTTATCTGGATCAATCCGTAAAAAAATCCGGCGATATGACGCTAACGGGATACGTCTGCCCATTTTGCCGCATTGTTTATGGCTTTGAAGAATACGGTGCCCGGAAGCATGTTGCCTTCGTGACGGACAAATCTCGCTGATCATGCGTGATTTCCAGCGAGTCAAACGCTTCACGCAGGGGCACCGATGAGTCGGTGCCTCTTTTTTCGTTGGCTGATGTTTGCCAAGAGAGACCATCGATGCATCTCGTCATGAAATGGAGTGAGAAACCGGTGAAGAAGGCAGTGGACGCAGCCTCCTAAAAAAGAATTTTATTTTTTAGGAGGCGTATAGAATGACTCATGATACGAATACAAAAGCTTTGACTTCAACAATAAGACAGGGCGGAGCAAGGCTCTTTATCGCAACATTCGCGCTATCTGTGCTCGTGGCTGCAATAACGGTTGACATGGTGAACCCAGTGCTGCCGATCTTAATCGATCAATTTGAAACTACTAAAGCAGAGGTCAGCTGGGTGGTCAGCGGCGTTGCGCTTATGCTGGCTTTCGGCGTTCCCCTATACGGGCGGATGTCCGATGTTGTGGAGCTGAAAAAACTGTTTCTGATTGCGGTTTGTATTTTAGCGCTAGGAAGTTTGATTTGTGCCCTCGCAAGGGATCTTATCGTACTGGTTGTGGGAAGGATGGTCCAGGGAGCGGGGATGTCAGCCATTCCCGTGTTGTCCATTGTCGCCGTTTCGAAGGTGTTCCCGCCGGGCAAGCGCGGCGGGGTTCTAGGCATCATGGCAGGATGCATCGGCGTGGGAACTGCCGGCGGCCCGATCTTCGGCGGCATGATCGGTTCGATGTTTGCGCTGCCGAAGCTGGAGCCATTGCCGGAAGGAGCAGGTGGCCGAAGGTTTGACCTGCTCGGCGGCGTGCTGCTGGGGCTTTCCGCAGGTATGCTTCTGCTAGGCGTCACACTTGGAGAGAGCTCCGGGTTCGGTTCCTTAGCGTCATTAAGCACGTTTGCCTGCTCGCTGTTAGCCTTGGCCGGTTTTATCCGGAGAATTACCATCGTAGACAACCCGTTCGTTCCTCCGGCATTGTTTGCAAACCGGTATTACGTCTGTTCCATCCTGGTTTCTGTCTTTTCAATGTTCGCTTATTTTGCAGTGCTCGTGTTCGTTCCGCTCCTAGTCGCAGAATCGAACGGGCTTACGCCGGGGGAAGCGGGGCTGGTCCTGCTGCCGGGAGGGGCAGCAGTTGCGCTCCTGTCCCCTTGGATCGGTCGGATATCGGATCGGGTGGGGACGAAACGACTGATCCTTGCCGGTGTCAGCTTGATGGGCGTCTCCACATTATTCTTGTCAACGTATGCGGCAGGATCTCCACCAGCGATCGTATCCGTGGGTGTTCTCGGAGCAGGGATCGCATTCGCGCTGACCAATTCTCCGGCTAACAGCGCTGCGGTCAGTTCGTTGTCTAAAGAGGAGGTGGGCGTTGGAATCGGCATATACCAAGGTGCGCTGTATCTTGGTGCAGGAACGGGGGCAGGCATTATCGGGGCGGTGCTCTCTTCTCGCCGCACTGCCGGCGATCCGCTCAATCCCCTCTACACGCTGAGTGCCATACCTTATTCCGACGCATTTCTGGTAACGAGTGCAGCCCTGATCGTTGCACTCATCGCCGGATTGGGATTGCGAAACGACAGCATAAAATAGCCCGCGGCAATAACGGATGGATAGCTGCTGAAAACGGATAGTTGCTTCTAATGAAGCTTTAGACCATCATCCTGATCAAAATAGGATGATGGTTTTTTCATGTTCATATCGGTGGCTCATGCTTAAAGCGCGATCAGCTCTTCTTCCTGTAATAGGAAGGGGGAACGTTCTCTAGCTTGCGGAATGCCCGGCTGAAGGCGTAAATGCTTTGAAAACCGAGCATTTCGGCGATATGGGAGAGCGGCAGGTCGGTAAATTGGATCATCTGCTTGGCTTTCTCCAGTCGGACGGTCACATGGTATTGAATCGGGGTCATGCCATAAGCCTGTTTGAACAGGCGGCATAAGTAAAATTTGCTGAGATTGGCGAGTCTGGCGAGCTCATCCAGCGTAATTTCGTGGTCCGTATGATGGCTGAGATATTGCTTGACGCGGTCAAGCAGCTCCTGCTTCGATTGCAGGTGCGGGTTTCGGTGCCAATGCACCTCGCGCAGCAGCTGAATCCACAGCTGAATGAATAAACCTTTGGCGGCAATGTCGTGGTAAGGAAATTTTCGCTCCTGCTCGTGAATGATATCAAACAGGAGCTTCTCAATAATGATCGGCTGATGAAGCCGGATGTGATTGGGCAGCGGCAGATCAAGCAGCGGGGTTAGATCCTCGCGAAAGCTTCTCCGTTCTTCCTGGGTCATCGCCTTCAGAGGTTTGAAGGATACTTTGACTTCAGGGCTGTCGGGCTGATAGAACAAGTCGAAGTGAATATGCGGCTGGCGAAGGCGTTTGCCGTTAAGAAGCCGAATGGAATGCGGCTGCTTCGGCTTGAACAGGAAAAGGTCTCCAGGGATTCCGTGAAACGTTTGTTCCTCCACAGTAACCTCGACCTCGCCTTCCTTGACGTACATCAGCTCGTAATCATAGAGAACACGCTCCGGGATGATGAAAGGCGGTTCCACGATACTATCCCAAGCTACGCGTATGTAGGGTGAAAGCATGTTCATATCCATAATGAAACCTCCTGTGGCCAATATGCATAGGATCCCAAACGGGCAGGCGATATAATGAGCAATTTTGGTTAAAAAATTGACTTGATCGGATCTGTCATGCAATCGCGGAATATTTTAAACTCGGTACAAAGTCAACTATATCATAAGTTTGCATTGTCGAAATCATTAGCAATAGAACGCTTACAAATGGAGGGTGAACAAGCATGTCAGCATTCAACGGCCTGGATATGGGTCTGGGAAGTTTGCCGCGCTTATCTAAAGCGGTCACACGTTCAATCAGCCCGGAAAACTTCACTGGAGAAAAAGGGAAAGGAGCGATGGCGACGGAAGGAACCGGGGCAGCATGTGCCCGCGATCTGGGCCAAGGCTGGAAGGTATCGCCATCCGTATCCATTCCGGCAGGAACCACCTTTGTGTTGGCCGACATCACCGGTCCGGGAGCGATCCAGCATATGTGGATGACCACGTTTCCAGGCCATTGGCGGAATTTAATTTTACGCTTTTACTGGGATCATGAAGAGGCTCCATCCGTTGAGGTGCCTATTGGCGATTTCTTCTGTAATGGCTGGTGTGAGCGCAGCAATGTGAATTCCATGCCGATCTCCGTAAATCCGGCAGGAGGAATGAACAGTTACTGGCTGATGCCGTTCCGCCGTAACGCGCGATTGACCGTGGAGAATCGGGCGACAGAGGATGTCATCCTGTATTATCAGATTAATTACACGTTGACTGAGGTGCCCGAGGACACCGCCTATTTCCATGCTGCATGGAACCGAAGCAATCCCGTGAAATATAAGGACGTTCATACGATTATCGACGGAATTCAAGGAAGAGGACACTATGTCGGCACTTATTTGGCGTGGCAGGTGAACAATACCGGCTGGTGGGGCGAAGGTGAGGTTAAGTTTTACATGGACGGCGATGGCGAATTTCCGACCATCTGTGGAACCGGAACGGAGGATTATTTCGGCGGGGCCTGGAATTTCGAGCATCCGACCGGCGAATACGGTACCTTCTCGACGCCGTTCTTGGGACTGCCGCAGATCATTAAACCGGATGGCTTGTATCGCAGTCAGCAGCGCTTCGGCATGTACCGCTGGCATATCATGGATCCGATCCGGTTTGAGGAGGATTTGCGGGTGACGGTTCAGGCTCTCGGATGGCGCTCGGGTGGAAGGTATTTGCCGCTGCAGGACGATATTGCGTCCGTTGCGTATTGGTACCAGGCCGAGCCGCATGCGACATTCCGTGCTCTGCCGGATAAAGATCACCTGGAAGTGATCTGACAAGGGCAGCATGATCATGTCACCGTAACCGAGAAATGCTTTGAACAAACACATAGCGTGTAATAGACGGGATGGGGTGCGGCTTACATAGCCGCGCCTTTTGTCTGTGCTCTTTTTAGTGAATCGGGTTAGAATTGTTGAAATTCAGCTATATTAATGGTATAAATGGATTGAATCCATTTATCCATTGAACGGGGAGCATCGATGAAGGAGGAGGCGTCTGGTATGTGTCCGATACTATCCCGAGAGCATTATTTTCTGCAGGTGATCAATGAGCTGAATCAGCATAGCGTGGAGAGCGGAAGCTTGGAGGAGAGACTCCGGGATATGCTGCTGGAATTGGCCGAATCGGTTCGGGACGGAAAGCGGCTCGGCATGGATACGCTCCATCGCTTGAATAAGCTCTTCGAGCAATATCAGGCCATACGGCTGAAGGTGAGCTTAGTTCCAAGGGCGGCTTCACTGTTTGCTGGTGAAACAGACGAGCATACCAGTGATACCGGTGAAGAAGGACAGCAGCTGCTGCTGCACTCGGAGTTCTTGGATGGACCGGATCAGTTGAGACGAAAATACATGGAGTCGATCATCAGCCTGCTTGAGGCTATGGAGAAGAGCACGCTTGCGCTGCAGACCTGTGTACAATGCGATCGCTGGTTCATTCCCTATCGCAGGGCCCAGGTCACTAAGTTTTGCGGCTCGGCTTGCCGCAACCGTTATCATTATGAACGCACTAAAATGGGCAGCCAAAGGCTGATATAGGAGGAAACCGATCATGATCACACTAAAATCGAATAGGGAAATCCAATCCATGCACGAAGCGGGCAAGCTGCTCGCCGCATGCCATCGCGAGGTCGCGAAGTTAATTAAGCCCGGCATCTCAACCTCGGCCATCGACCGTTTTGTTGAAACCTATTTAAAGAAGCACGGGGCTGTTCCGGAACAGATCGGATATAACGGTTACCAGTATGCAACATGCGCGTCGGTAAACGATGAAATCTGCCACGGGTATCCCCGGAAGGAGCCGCTTGCAAACGGGGATATCGTTACGATCGATTTCGTCGTCAATTTGAACGGCAGCTTGGCGGATTCGGCCTGGACTTATGCGGTCGGCGACGTTTCCGAAGAGGCGAAGGGACTGATGGACGTAACCCTCGAATGCCTCTACAAAGGAATTGAGCAAGCTCAGATCGGAAACCGGATCGGTGATATCGGCCATGCGATTCAGACGTATGCCGAAGCTCGGGGATACGGGGTTGTCCGCGAGTTCACCGGTCACGGCATTGGGCCGCGGATCCATGAAGAACCTCAAATCCCTCATTTTGGATCTCCGGGAAAAGGGCTGCGTTTAAAGGAAGGCATGGTCATTACAATCGAGCCGATGATTAATGTGGGGGTATGGGAAAGCAAGATGGATGCAAACGGCTGGACCGCCAGGACGGCGGATGGAAAGCTATCCGCGCAATATGAACATACCATTGCCATCACAAAGGACGGACCGCTCATATTGACGATGCAATAATGCCAGGTGTTGGAAGCAAAGGCTTCGGGTTGATTCCCGGGCCTTTTTTGCGTCTTCGGTAAGCCTATGATTTTGATATAATGAGGAAAAACATTCGGAGGACATACCCATGAAACCAGTCCTATTTATGAATGGAAAATTATGGACGAGGCAGTCCCCCACAGCTGCGGATGCCGTATTTGTGGAGGATGGCGTCATTCGCGCCATTGGCAGCGCGGCCGATCTGCGGCTTCAGCTGGCAGGTAAAGACTATCGCATAGTGGATTGGGAAGGTGCCTGGGTGCTTCCGGGCCTTGTCGATGCCCATATGCATCTGGGCATGCATGGATTGAAGCTTGGCATGCTCGACTTTACGGAAGTGACAAGCAAAGACGAAATGCTGGATATGCTGAGGAAACGTGCTGAGGTAACGCCGCCGGGAGATTGGATTCTGGGGCTGAATTGGAACGAGAACAGCTTCCGGGAAGGCACGGTGCCTCATCGGCTGGAGCTGGATGAAATCTCGACGGTTCATCCGATCTTTTTAACGAGGACCTGTTTTCATGCTTATTTGGGCAATTCGGCAGCATTTCGCCAAGCAGGCATTCCCGAAGGGGCTCCGGATCCGGAATCCGGAGCCTTCGGCAGGGATCCAAGCGGACAGCTGAATGGATGGATCTATGAAAATGCATCGATTCCTTTTTTTGACGTTCAGCCGCAGCCCGAGGCTGCAGCTTTGAAGCACGCACTGCATGAAGCTTGCCGGGATGCGCTCCGTCTTGGCCTCACGGCTGCGCACACGGAAGACCTGCGGCTTCTCGGCAGTGCGGACGACATGCTTCGCATCCATCGGGAGCTAAGAGAGATGGGATTGCATTTTCGCACCCATCAGCTCATGTATCATGCGTTTCTGGCAGAAATAGAGGATCTTCAATTGAAGGCTGGCAGCGGAGACGAATGGAATCGCATCGGTGCAATCAAGCTGTTCGTCGATGGAGCCGTCGGCGGAAGAACGGCATTGTTAATGGAACCCTATGACGATGCCCCGCATACCTGCGGGCTCGCAATGCATTCGCCGGAAGAGCTTGCACATATTGTCCGAAGCGCGCGCAAGCTGGGTTATCCGGTGGCCTTCCATGCGATCGGTGACGCTGCTGCCGAACGCATGGCAGAAGTGCTGGAAGCCAACCCGCTTCCGATGGATGCTAAGCTTCCGGACCGTTTCATACATGCCCAGATTGTTCAGCCGCCTACAGTTGAGCGGATGATGAAGCTCCGTCTGGCCGTCGATCTGCAGCCAAGGTTCGTTGCCAGCGACTTCCCTTGGGTGCTTGAACGGGTCGGCTCCAATCGGACAAACTATCTGTATGCATGGAAGAAATGGCTGCGAAGCGGGCTGCCTTGCTCGGGCGGGAGCGATGCGCCGATTGAACCGTTGGATCCGTTTCTTGGCATTCATGCCGCCGTTACAAGACGAAAGCCGGGTGAGCGGCATGAGGGCTACATCCCGGAAGAAAAGCTTAGCGTAACCGAGGCCGTGGAGCTGTTCACCACGGGCAGTGCAGCAGCGGCGGGTGAAGCAGGGGAGAGAGGGAGCATCGAGGTCGGGAAATATGCTGATTTCACCGTCGTTGACCGAATGATACATAATGATATGGATCCGGATGATCTGCTAAAGATCAAGGTGCGGATGACGGTTGTGAATGGCGAAATAGGGTATATGGCCTAGGACATGCCGGTTCGCAGAGCGCTTAGTTTATTAACTAAGGGATGATCCAGGTCGAACTGGGGCAGCTCCGGCTGTCTCTTTGATCCGGATCTGATCGAATGTTTATGAAATCTCTGCTCGCTGGTCGAGCAGAGATTTTTTCTATGAAAAAGCTTATTTAAATTGACGAAGCTACTTATTCGGACTATCAACGGGGGAATACCGTTGAAGCTCGTCCCAAGCGGGTGTGGCCATGTTCGCCCGTTTCTTCAATTGATTGAAGGCATGCTGTAAAGCGGTCGTCTCGCTTGCCGATACGGCCTTATCGCTTAACAGGATTCCGCTAATCGGGGTTGACAGCATTATCTTTAACAGGAAGTAAAACAGCTTTCTTTGTTTGCGGGCGAATTGCTTTTGAGCGGCGGGAGTAACCGTATAACCGTTCTTCTCCAACACTTGATGTCCCTCATCTACAGCATCGATCACGAGATGAAGGAGCTTCTTGTCTTTTGCGGCTCTCCGCAGATGGCCGTTATAGGAAGAAGCTATGAAATTCAGGGGCAAGATGAACACAAAATGACTTTTCAGCCAATCATCCATATCTTTCTGATAAGACCACTTAAATTTGGTGTTAACCAAAGCCTGGTCGATTACCGAACGCCAAGACAGGTCCTGGCCTAAACCTCCGATGTTGATTTTGGTTCTTGGGCTGCGGACGCTTATAACAAGACCATTCTCTCTCCAGCCAGCGATCGACTGAAAAGCGAATGCAACCTTTTTGGGTACCGGACTATGGGTTTGCAAATACTCCTCCATTGGCCCTGGACTTGCATTGTTGCCCATCAAGACGATATGGCGGCTGTGGTTTGCTGCAAGCGCAGGCAATACCGACTCGAAATCCGGGTATTTCATCACGACAAAAATCAGGTCATAAACATCGTCCGGCTGGAGTTCGCGGATGACCCGTACGTTATGTACCGTGGTCCGAAATTGTAAATAGTGCCGGATGACATTGCCGTTCTTCTCCAACTCATCCGCCCGTCGTCCTCTGGCCAGCATTGTGACCTTGTGTCCTCCGCGCTCCAGCTCGTGGGCTAAATAACTGCCCAGCACGCCTGCGCCGTAAACTAATATTTGCATCGCGGATCCTCCTTTAGCGTCCTCTCCCATCGTCATGTCGGATTGGACGGTTGATTGAGTTGAATCATTTGATCCAACCCGTGTTTGCTTATGCGCTTATTTGTTTCAACAAAGTTTTTAAATAATCGTAATGAAATTTAAAAATTAACAGCTTGATTCTATATGGACATCAACCAGGATGTCAAGAAGTTTTTAAATATTCCCGATTAAATTTAAAAAATATTCGATTTATGTTAAAATACCTGAAGTGATGAAATTTGGAAGCGGGTGAAGGCGGATGAACAAATTCGAAATCAGAACGCAGCAAAAGAAGGATGCGATCATTCATGCGGCATTAAAGCTTTTTAAAGAAAAAGGCTTCATCCATGTCAGCATTAAAGACATTGCTGAAGAATCCGGCGTTTCATCGGTATCCCTGTATAACTACTTCGGCAGTAAAGAAGGGGTGGTCAAAGAATGTGCAAACGTTCTGATGCAAAACACCATCCGAAGAGCCAAGGAGCTTTTGCAGCAAAATATCGACTTTAAGGACAAGCTATCCCAAGTACTGGAGATCTGTGCCGAACAAGACTACCAGTTGCTTGGCACACCGGGTGCCGTTGAAGATCAGGTGCTGGCAAGCTTATATAGCGAAAACACCAATCAAATCAGAATCGAGCTTATTCAGGAATATATTGAGCTGGGGAAGAAGGAAGGGGCGATTCACGCTTCGGTTTCCGTGGAGACCCTCTTGGAATTATTAAATGCCGTAGGGTCACTCCAAGCCTCATGGGCAAGATCGGGGAATTATAAAAAGAAGATGGCTGAGCTTAATCAGCTTCTCTTGTATGGTTTTGTTGGACGCCGCTAAATGGTTAGATGGAAAGTGCCTTTCCGATTACGGAGGGTGCTTTTTGTTATTTACCAACTTGTTCTTGAATCCACGCAAAAAAGGAAATTCGCCTCCCAAGGAGAACCATATACTACTTGGAGGAGGATGCATTAATGCCAAAAACCATACTTGTAGTCGATGATGATCCGGATATTATCGATATGCTTAAACTTTATCTGGACGCAGAAGGATATCAGACACTGGAAGCTTTCGACGGTAAAGCAGCCTTAGCGCATTTGCGAAGCAAGCACGTGGATCTGGCGCTGTTCGATATCATGATGCCGTTCATCGATGGGTTTCAGCTGCTCCGCATGATGCGGCAGGATTATAAGATCCCGGTCATTCTCATTTCGGCCAAAAATCAGGAGCTTGATAAAATAACCGGTCTGAAGCTAGGGGCAGACGATTATGTGTCCAAACCGTTCAGCCCGCTGGAAGTGATGGCGAGAATACAGGCCCAGTTGAGACGTTCATATGAGTTCAATGAGCTGCCTGAAGCTCCGCGGGTATTCGACACGTGCATCGGGGACCTGCAGCTGGATCACCGGGAATGCACGTTATACATCAAGGGAACGCCGATTTCGCTGAGCGCGATCGAATACAAATTATTGAAGCTGTTCATGGGGGAGCCGGGGCGCGTATTTACGAGGAAGCAAATTTTTGAGTATGCCTGGGACGAGCATTATCTTGCTGACGATAACGCCGTCATGGTCCAAATCAGCAGGCTGCGCGACAAAATCGAGGCTTGTCCGAGGAAGCCCGTCTATATCAAAACCATTCGCGGGCTCGGTTACCGGTTTGCGAAGAAAGATGAGTTACAGCCATGAAATCGCCTAATCGCCTGCAGCGTTCGCTGATCCGCCAATATATTTTTTTCTTTATAACGATTGCGCTCATTGCCGCGTTTTCACTGTTCGTATTAAATGCGCAAATGGTGAATTACTTTAGGGAGGCTTCAGGACCGATCAAGTCGGTGGAGGCTGAAGTTATGGGCGATCCAGCTGCCGCGCCTGGAGTGAACAGCGAACAGCATGAGCAAGAGAAAGTGAAAGTATTTTATGGAATGGCTCTGAAAACGCTTCTGCTGTTTCTCGCTTTGTTTGCAATCATCGTATATGCCTTCGGAAGGTGGACTGCATCCCGGGTAACCACTCCGCTTCGGTCGATCGCAGACGGCATCCGGAGCATTGCCCGCGGACATTACCACGAAAGGCTGAATTTTCAAGCGAGCTATGAGCTTGCGCAAATTCAGGATGATTTCAATGAAATGGCAGCGCGGCTCGAACAAATCGAGAAGGAGAAGCGGGAGCTGGAAGAGAGTAAGCAGCGAATGCTGATGGACATTTCTCACGACTTAAAAACACCCATGACCACCCTTCGGGGATATATCGAAGCGATGGAGGTAGGGCTCGTTGATTCTGAAGAGAGAAGGGCGCAAATCCTGAGCATGATCTCCAATAAAGCCAGTTTGATGCTAGAGCTGATCGACGGGATCTTTGAGCTGTCCAAGCTGGATAGCCCGGAGTATCCTTTTGACGTGCAGACCTCGGACATAACGGAATTTACGAGGGCCATCGCGGCCGAGTATTACGAGGTATTCGAGGAGCATAAGTTTTATTTCCATTACGATATTCCCGATCGGGAAATCTGGATCCCATTTAACGCGACCTGGTTATACCGGGCCGTTTCCAATATCCTGTCCAACGCCTTGAAATACAACCCGCCCGGAACAACCGTCGGCTTGAAATTGGCAGCTGCGGGTAACGGGGTGGAAATTCACCTGTCGGACGATGGAGTCGGCATTCCGGAAGACATACAGGGGAAGGTGTTCGATGCATTTGTTCGCGGAGACCTTGCCCGGAAAAGCGATGGCGGTACGGGGCTTGGCCTTGCTATTGCCAAACAGGTCATTGAAAAGCATGGGGGAACGATCACGCTGACCACGAACGGGCAAACGACATTCGTTCTTTTTCTGCCTGAAGAAATGTAAGATTACTGAAAGAATAGGGAAAGCGAAGTGAAAGAGTTGTCCGGTAATCTCTGATGTAGAACCAACTATAAAGGGTATACAGGAGGACTGGAGAGTTTGGAGACACAAGAAGAGAAACAAACAGAGAAGGGCCCGATCTTGATTCGAAGATGGATCACTGGCCGGAAACGCATAAAGCCGCTAACGCCCGGTTGGAAGGGAGCGTCACTCGGGCTTGGCGCCATCGCATTGATCTTGGTCCTTATTCAGGCAAGGTATCTATTGACGGGGCAAAGTTTCGTCCGCTTTTTCACAGGTACATTCCTGTTTGTCTTCGCCGTAGCGTTGATTAGCGGATTGGCTGCATGGCTGCTGCACGGGGTAAAAAAGCTGCCAAGTCGTTATATTTGGATATTGCTGTACTCCCTCAGCATGCTTTTATTTTGCTTCATTGGACCGTTGGAAGTATCGGTAGTTTTCATCGTGTTGTTTGCAGTTGTTTTTTCTTTGTTTGGTGCATTGGTTTATAATGTTGCAACCGGAAGATACAAGCAGTCTTCCAAAACCAGGAAAATTGGTGCCGTGGCCTGTTTAACCCTGATCGCATTCGTGATCGGCTCCGGCAGCTTCTGGTTGATTCGTGCGGGGGATGAAGCCGCTCCGGACGTGACCTTGAAACAGCTGAAAACTTCAGCCCGGTATGATGGCACGGCGATGAAAAACCCTGCCGAGCAAGGCGAGTATCCAGTCAAAAGCCTGCTGTACGGAAGTCCGGACAACTATCGAAAAGAGTTCAATCAAAGCGGTTCGCTGACTACCAAGACGGTGGATGCTTCCGAGTTTGTCGATAAATGGTCATCCGTTCGCACGAAGTCGCTTGGATTTGGCCCCGATGCCATGCCGTTAAACGGAGAAGTGTGGTATCCCGAAGGGGAGGGCCCCTTTCCGTTAGTTCTCATCGTCCATGGAAATCACTTGATGAACGATTATTCGGATGCGGGATATGATTACCTGGGCAAACTGCTGGCGAGCAAAGGGTATATATTTGTGTCGGTGGATGAAAATTTCCTGAATTTCTCACCGTATGAGGATCTGTTCCTGCTTAGCCCGCTGCTGAATGAAAATCCGGCAAGAGGTTTGCTGCTGCTGGAGCATTTGAAAACCTGGAAGGGCTGGAACAGCGATCCGAACCATCCCTTTTATCAGAAAGTCGATATGGAACGAATCGCCCTGATCGGACACTCCCGAGGCGGGGAAGCGGTCACTATCGCCGCTGCCTTCAACAGGCTCTCGAGTCATCCGGACCGCGGCCATATCAAGTTTGATTATAACTTTTCGATCCGGTCTTTGGTGTCCATCGCCGGCACGGACGGGCAATATAAGCCTCAAGGCAAACCGCTGCCGCTGAAAGATGTGCATTATTTGGCTCTGCATGGAGCTCATGATATGGATGTCAGCAGCCTGGACGGTGCCAAGCAGTATCATCGGATTCGGTATACGGAGGGCACGGATTACATGAAAGCCCTGGTCTATATTTATGGCGCCAACCACGGCCAGTTTAACGGAGGCTGGGGCAGAGGAGACGTGGCAGGCTTGGGGAACCAACTGTTTAACGTCCGTCAAATCATGCCGCGGGATGAACAGGAAGCGATTGCGAAAGTGTTTATAGCCTCGTTTTTAGATGCCACGCTGAAGGACCAAGGGCAATATCGAGAGGTGTTCAGAGATTTGGGGTACGCCAAGGAATGGCTTCCCGATAATCTGTACGTCGGCAATTATAACGATTCGCAAACGATCCTGCTTGCGGATTATCAAGAAGACATTGATCTCCAGAGCACCACGTTGCCAGGCGGCAGCATAATGGGCGAGAACCTCCAGCAATGGAAGGAGGAGAAGGTGAAGGCCAAAATGGGTGAAGCGGATTACAGCGCAGTCCGTTTAGGTTGGAATTCAAAAGCTTCGGCTGAACCCGCAGCCTATACGGTTACGCTCCCTGAACGAGCGGTGAAGACAGGCGAGGAGAGCTCCATCGTATTCTCGCTGGCGGATGCCCGCCGAAAAGAAGATAACGGCGATCCGAAGGAGCTGATCAATTTTACGATTACGGTAGAAGACAAGAAGGGCCGTCAGGCAAGCCTTCCCCTCAGCCATATATCCAAACTGCCGCCTGTCATTAAGGGCAAACTGCTGAAATGGCCATTATCTAATTTTGGGGAGACCTCGGAACCCGTCTTTCAGAGCTATGATCTCGGGCTAGGCGATTTCAAAAAAATGAATCCGGATTTCAATCCGGAGCAGTTAACCAAGATCCGTCTCCAGTTCAACCTGACCAAGCGCGGAACCATCCTGCTGAATGATGTAGGCATCCGTCCATAAACCTGCAGGGACGCTCTGAATGAAGGCTTGAAGCTTAACGAACCTACAAAATTATAGACACGCTAAAGAGCCGCCGGCATGGCGGCTTTTCTCCGTTGTCATCAATGCACTGCCGCACCCGAGCCACCATTCACTCGCTGATCGGATTGAGCTTTGTCAGCCTTCTTTGATAGACGAGACGGGAGAGTCCCACACTAATCTCATACAAAAGGAACAGCGGGACGATCACGAGAATGTCGGACACGAAATCAGGGGGCGTAATGGTCACGGCGGCAATGGTCAGCAGCAAATAAGCGACTTTTCGCATTTTGGCCAGCCGCAGCGGATTCAGGATACCGAGTGACGTTAAGAACATGATGACGACGGGCATTTCGAATAGAACGCCGAACGGTACGGTCATATTGATCATGAAGCGGAAATACTTCTCCGCCGTGTATGCGGTCATAAAGTTGCCGGACAGCGAATCCAGAAAGGAAAGCACCATCGGATAGATCACAAAATAACCGAAGGAGAGACCCAGGACAAACAGCCCTGCAATCGCCGGAATATAAGCAAGCGTGATGCGGCGTTCAACAGGGCGAAGACCCGGCACGACAAACCGCCATACCTGATAACCTGCGACCGGAGTCGTTACCGCCAATGCGATCACGCCTGCGATCATGAGATACACCCAGATAACATCCGTAGGCCCCAGAACCTGAAGCTGACCCTCGACATCGCGGGTCAGCATCTTGTACAGGGGTTCTACGTACAGGAAAGCGGCACAGAGGGCAACCAAGAAGGTGCCCAATGTAATCATAATCCGCTTGCGAAGTTCCATAAAATGCTCCGTCAGATGCTGCTCCTGCTCCCGATCCGTCATTTCAGCTTGTCTCCTTCTTCCGTATCGTTCGCGGATACGAGCTCGCGCGTCGAGTTTTTAAACTCGCTGAGCGTCCGTCCGAAAGCCCGCCCCAGCTCAGGCAGCTTCGATGGCCCGAAAATAATCAAGGCGATCAACAGGATCAGAATCAATCCGGTTACTCCGATGTTTCCCAGTGGCATAAGATCAACTCCCCTACATTTATTGTTCTTTCGAAGTCATTTGCAGAAGCTTGGTGATATCACCGGCGATGGATGCATCTCGCGGCGAATCATGCAGCTTGGATGCGATCCGGTCGATCAGGCCAGGCGCCTCCGGATGGGTCACGGTGAGAATTTGCACATGCTTATTAAACATATTCCTCACTTCTTCTCTCGCCTGAGACAGATTATCGGTCTGCGAGGTTTCTTTCCCTGTAACGCCTGGATCCGGCTCGCCTTTACCAGACAAACCGTCCATCTGGCTTAATACCCTCCTCTGTATATGGTCATATTGGTTTGAAGACACGGTGGATTCGGCTTGAGCCAGAATGATCGTGTCATTCACGACAAATGCCTTAATGCCTTCAATGCCCAGCCCCGCGAGTCTTGATTGGACGTGGGAGGACACGCCCCCTTCATGCAGGCTGGAGGAGCCGATCAAGCTGTATACGGTCGTGCCCATTTCGCTTGTCGTCTCCCCATTCTCATTGGTTGTACGTGTTTTCATGCCATGGTAGCTCGGGATGAGATCCGGATCCTGCACATGATGCGCTGCATTGGGATGCACATTCTGAGCTTTTTGCGTGTTCTGTTGATTGTCCGTTTGATTTTGACAGGCTGTGAGCGCAAGCAGCAGCGCAGAGCCTAGAATCGGAGCTTTGCAGCGACTCCAGAATGGATTCATAACTATTCGCCTCCATATGGTTTGGTAAATGTAGCATGCCCGGATGGAGAATAATGTATGAATGGAATTTTGCTGGGGACAATAACGGTATCCAAATGAACTAGAGTAGGGGTGCAAAGCCTTGAGCGAACAAGATCAACATTCACAACAAAATGAAAACCGTGAAGCAACCAAAACCAAAGAGTCCCAAAGAATGTCACGACGGAAATTCTTGACGAGATCCGGCTATGCAGTCGGAGGCGTCGTCCTGGGCGGCTTGCTAGGGTATCTGATCCCGAAGGAGAGAGCGAAGCCTGCAACACCGCCGGCACCACAGAAGCAAGAAGCGAACTACAATGAAGCTTTGATGTTCTTCACGCAGGAGCAGTATGCAATTACGCAAGCAGCTGTGGAGCGAATATTCCCGGCGGATGACAACGGCCCGGGAGCCAAGGACCTCGGCGTAGCCTTCTTTATCGACCACCAGCTGGCCGGGGATTGGGGCTTCAATGCCAGAGACTATATGCAGCCGCCATTCTATGTCGGCGAAAAGACGCAAGGCTATCAGGGGCGGATTAACCGACGCGAGATATTCTATATCGGCTTGAGGGAGATCCAGAACTACAGTCAAAAGAAATACAAGAAGGACTTTCCGGCCCTGTCTCCTGAAGAGCAGGATGCCGTATTGACCGCATTTCAGAATGATGAAGTGAACGTAACGACGATATCCGCAAGCGGATTCTTTAACCTGCTGCGCAGCAGTACCCTGGAAGGGGTCTATAGCGATCCTTTATATGGAGGAAACAAGAATATGCAGGGCTGGGCGATGAGGGATTATCCCGGCAACCAGATGACCTACACGAATATCATCGAGAAAGATTTCACCGTCGTGCCGCCACAGAGTCTGAGAGATCACTTGTAATTCAACCACTATACACGTAAGCGAGGTAAACATATGGCCAAAAAATTGCCTAAGACGGATGTTGTCATAATCGGCGTCGGCTGGGCCGGCGGTATTATCGCATCGGAATTGACGAAACAGGGACTGTCTGTTGTCGGATTGGAACGAGGAAAGGAGAGGGTGACGGAGGATTACTATATGGCGCATGACGAGCTGCGTTACGCGCTTCGTTATGATCTGATGCAGGATCTGTCCAAAGAAACGATTACGTTCCGGGGCAATGAGAAAATTCGCGCCCTGCCTATGCGGCAGTATGGATCCTTCCTTCTCGGAGAGGGGGTAGGCGGGGCCGGCGTACACTGGAACGGGCAGACGTACCGGTTCCTTCCCTATGATTTTGAAATCCGCAGCATGACGGAAGAGCGATATGGGAAAGATAAAATACCGCCGGGCATGATGATTCAGGATTGGGGAATAACCTACGACAAGCTTGAGCCGTACTTTGATAAATTCGAGAAAATGGCGGGCATCTCAGGCGAGGTGAACCCGCTCGCGGGTAAGCGTTCGAATGATTACCCGACGCCGCCGATGCTCCATACGCCATCGATGAAGATGTTCGTAGAAGCGGCTAAAAAGCTCAATCTCCACCCGTACACGGTACCTTCCGCGAACCTATCCGAAAGCTACACGAACCCGGACGGCATTTCGCGGGCGGCGTGCCAATATTGCGGATATTGCGAGCGGTTTGGCTGCGAATACGGTGCGAAAGCCGATCCTGTCGTTACCGTGATCCCAGTTGCGAAGAAAACCGGTAAGTTCGAGATCCGGACGCACTCCTACGTAAGAAGGATCTTACATAGCGGAGGCAAAGCGACCGGAGTAATGTACACGGATATGACAACGGGCGAGGATATTGAACAGCCTGCGGATATTGTGGTCTCAACGGGGTATGTATTTAATAACACCCGCCTGATGCTGCTGTCCAAGATTGGCAAGCCGTATGATCCGGCCACCGGTAAGGGAGTCATTGGCAAAAACTACGCCTATCAGGTTATCAAAGGAAATGCGGTCGGCTTTTTCGACGATCAGAAGTTCAACCTGTACGCCGGTGCAGGCAGTCTCGGCGTCTGCGTGGACGATTATAACGGGGATAATTTCGATCACTCCGATCTGAAATTCATCCATGGCGGAAACATCGCCCATACGTTTACGGGCCAGCGTCCTATTCAGAACAACCCGGTGCCGGAGGATTCACCGCGTTGGGGCAAAGAGTTCAAGGCCAATTCCTTGAAATACGCCAACAGCGTGCTTACGATCGGTTCCCAAGGCTCCTCGATGCCGTTTCGGCATCACTACCTCGATTTGGATCCGACCTACAAGGATGCGTTCGGGGATCCGCTCATTCGGATCACCTTCGACTTCGAGGAGCAGGACCGGGAGCTGGCACGTTATCTATCGGACCGCTGCGGGGACATTATGAAGGAGATGGGCACCGACCGCATTTTGAAAATGAAAGAGCTTGGGCCGTACGAAATCACGACTTACCAATCCACGCATAATACCGGCGGCGTCATCATGGGGGCAAGCCCCGACACTTCGGCAGTGAACAACTATATGCAGATGTGGGATATGGAAAACTTGTTTGTCATCGGGGCGTCCGCCTTCCCGCATAACAGCGGCTACAATCCGACAGGCACTGTGGGAGCTTTAGCTTATCGCGCGGCGGAGGGGATTGTCCAATACAGCAAAAAGGGCGGGTTGTTGGTATAACCTGCAGCTTGCACATCACACTTCAAGGAGGTAGTACACACCATGTTCAAAAAAGGTTGGTTCATAGCGGCACTGATCACCGTGCTGGTTCTATCACTGGCAGCCTGCGGCGGTGGAGGGAACAATGCAACAGAACCCGCTCCGGCTGACGGAACCGAACAGGCTCCGGATACGGCGAATGGCGGAAATGCAGGTAACGGCGAGGGAGCGACTGGCGGGGATGTCAGCGCTCAAGCGCAGTCGCTGTATAATGCAAACTGCATGGCTTGCCATGCAACGGATTTGGGCGGAGGCGGCAACTTTCCAAGCCTTCAGAAGATAGGCGCGGAACATTCCGCCGAAGAGATTGCCGGCATCATTTCAAACGGCCGCGGAGGCATGCCGTCGTTCAAGGACAGACTATCGGAAGACGATATTACGGTGCTGTCGCAATGGCTGGCACAGAAGAAATAGAAGGATCAGCATATAGCAGAACAAGCCGGTGTCCGATCAAGGGCATCGGCTTTTCCTTTATTGCCGGAAATCATTATTGCCGAAATTCATATTGCCCGCATGGCTCAAATGATAAAATGATAGGTGAAAGACATTATCTTACATGAATGATGGAATCGAAAGGAGCTCAAAGAGATGGACTTAGGACTTCAAGGCAAAGTTGCTCTCGTAACCGGCGGGAGCAAGGGCATCGGGTTGGAAACGGCTGTCACGTTCGCTGCGGAAGGAGCGATGGTTGCCATTTGCGCCCGGAACGAGGAGCAGCTGGAAGACGCGGCCGCGATCATCAAGGATCGGACAGGAGCGGATGTCCTGATCATCAGCGCCGACGTGACGAAGCCGGCGGACTGTGAGCGGGCGGTAGCGGAAACCGTCAAGCGCTACGGCCGGCTCGACATCGTCATCAATAATGCTGGAACCGCTGCTGCGAAGCCGTTTGAAGGGATCGATGACGAAGCATGGACAGCCGATTTGGATCTGAAGCTGTTCGGAGCGATCCGCATCTCACGGGCGGCGGTACCGTATTTGCGCGCGGCGAGCGGCGGCTCTATTATTAATGTCACGACATCTTCAGCCAAGACCCCGCCTGCCTCATCGATGCCCAGCAGTGTAAGCCGTGCCGCCGGACAAGCCCTGACGAAGGCCATGAGCCGTGATTTGGCGCAGGACGGAATTCGGGTCAACACCGTTTGCATCGGCATGATCCGAAGCGACCAGCTGGAGCAGCGCTGGAAGAGGGAAGAACCGGGTCTCACATGGGAGCAATACGCCCGGGATCCCCGTCACCACATTCCGCTCGGCCGGATCGGCGACACCGATGAAGCGGCGAAAGTCATCGTGTTCCTAGCTTCCGAAGCAGCTTCTTACGTCACAGGAACATCGGTGAATATCGACGGGGGAGCTGGACCGTCGCTATAAAAAGCTTGCATGCAGCCTTCAAGACAATAGCAGTTTGCAGTGGACGCGCTCCCTGCAGGCAACCACAGAACAGCGGGCAATCCGCTGTTTTTTTGTGGTTCGTATCCGAAGAGCTGAGTTGATTGGAAGGGGACTGGAAAATATTTCAACCTGGCCGGTCGAAAGTGAAGAGCGATGCGAGAGGATGATGTATGTGCCATGGCACCTGCGGTAGGCACCTAGAGTGCCTATTTTTTTACTTCCGATGATTGAAGGATGTCGTAATTTTATAGTCGAACATGTCGCATAGTTGGACTAAAAAAAATCGCAAGATGTGGTACCTTATATTTGGATGTCAGGATTCATGGCGCTGCCGCTTACAGAGGACCTGAGGCCGGCCCGTCTCTCATGATCGGCTCAGGCCGACTTGCCGATGGCGGATAACCCTAGCGGTTCAATGTGGCAGAATTACATAGAAGAACGTATACCTGACCCGTCTGCACCTGATGCGTGCGCATTGGATTCATACCGATTACATTTTATGCAAAGAGATGGTGATGATTGATGAGTAAAGTATATCGTATCGGCATTATCGGCTGCGGCGGCATTGCAAACGGAAAGCATCTGCCGAGCCTTAGCAAATTGAAGAACGTGGAGCTCGTTGCGTTCTGCGATATCGTGAAGGAGCGCGCGGAGGAAGCTGCCAAGACGTACGGAACCGCGGATGCCAGCGTGGTTACCGATTATACCGAGCTTCTGAAAGACGAGACCATCGATATTGTCCATGTTCTGACTCCGAACGATTCCCATGCCGACATTTCGATTGCTGCATTAGAAGCGGGCAAGCATGTCATGTGCGAGAAACCGATGGCCAAGACGGCGGCGGATGCCAAGCGCATGCTGGAAACAGCAAAGCGCACAGGCAAGAAGCTGACGATCGGTTATAATAACCGGTTCCGTGAAGACAGCTTGTATTTGAAGCAAATGTGCGAAGCCGGCGAGCTCGGCCACATCTACTATGCAAAGGCACATGCGGTGCGCAGAAGAGCCGTGCCGACTTGGGGCGTGTTCTTGGACGAGGAGAAGCAAGGCGGGGGGCCGTTGATCGATATCGGTACACACGCGCTTGACTTGACGTTATGGATGATGGATAACTACAAGCCGAAGGTTGTGCTTGGCACTACCTATCATGAGCTGTCCAGTAAGGAAAATGCGGCAAATGCATGGGGGCCATGGGATCCTAAGAAATTTACGGTTGAAGATTCGGCCTTCGGCATGATCGTCATGGAGAACGGTGCGACCATCATTTTGGAATCGAGCTGGGCGCTCAATACGCTCGAGGTCGATGAAGCGAAGTGCAGCTTAAGCGGCACCGAAGGCGGCGCGGACATGAAGAACGGGCTTCGGATCAACGGGGAACAATTCAGCCGGTTATACACGAAGGAAATCGAGCTGAGCTCCGGTGGCGTCGCTTTCTATGAAGGACGCAAGGAATCGGCGCCTGATATTGAGATGAGAAAATGGATTGAAGCAATCGAAGAGGATAAGGATCCTGTCGTGACGCCGGAGCAAGCGTATGTGGTATCCCGCATTCTTGAAGCGCTGTACGAATCCGCACGCCTTGGTCAGGCGGTATACTTGGATTAAATTTGCATTTTCATATCCATAAAATCTGAGGAAAGCTCTGAATAATCAGAGCTTTCTTTGCATTTATAGCAATCGGGAAGAATTTATGAGTGAGCGATTGAATTAATATTGTGCTTAGATGATGGATATATGGAAAGCGAGGTAACCGTGTGATTTTTGAAATAACGATACAGGTTCGCGTTGCGAATTATCCGGAGGGGCTGGAATGGTACCGAATGTTGATGAACCGGGAGCCCGATTTTATTCCCCATGAAGGATTTGCAGAATGGGAGCTGATTCCCGGGTGCTGGCTTCAGGTAGCGGAAGGCGAACCGGCTCCGGGGAGCGGTCCGATCCGTTTAGGTGTACAACATATCGAACGGGAGCGCCAACGTCTTGCCCAGCATTTAAAGACGGAGAGCTTCACCATCCACACTCGGGATGAAGTTCCTGTTAAATGGGGAACGTTTACCGATCCATGGGGGAATCGAATCGGCTTATTTGAATATATGAACAAAGATGAAGAGAGAGAACGGATCCGAATGATCGCCAGTAAATGAAATCGTGAAGGTTTCCCGCTGGCCCCGTCCATGAGCTGCAGAATATCGGAACGCCGATACTGGCGAATGAGAACCACCTGTTTGGCAATAATATACTTAATAGCCTAGGCAGGAGGGACGGCGGGATGATCTTCATATACCACGATTACGGCGGGACCCATACGACGTCGCTGGCGGCCGCTTACCATTTGAATAAGCTGCCGACGCACCGGAAGCTTACAAAGGAAGAAATATTGGCCGTTGATTATTTCAATCAGCTCACGGCTTCAGATATGGGCAAGCTTATCTTTCGTGGACTGGATGAGGACGGAAATCCGGTATACACGGTTGGAAAGGGAAATTCCAAAGCCGTCCTCCCGGCAATGGTTCATATGGCTTCCATGCTTCAGGATAAATTCAAGAACGATGAACCGATCATTTTCTCCAATACGTCGCCTACCGTGCCGATGATGATGAGCATTGGAGGATTTCTGTCCCGGGGACTGAAATTGGATGTGATTGGCGTTCCGTTTCTGGTTAATGGGGCTCAGCAATGCTGCAGGACGATTTATGAGCTCGTGCTTCACACGAAGGATACGGCGGCGGCCAGGGCAGCCACGGATTCGGTGATCATTCTCGACAACCAACATTTTAAACGTAAAAGACAGTAACAAAGACCTTGATCCGTCGGGGTCTTTTTTTGATGCCTTTCAAGTGAGAGGTTAACCGATTTGTCCGATGAAATAGACCGATTCATCAATTTTGTCCATCACGTAACTAGGGGATACACCCTCGAATATAATCCAAAAAGGAGGCATGTCGAACGTAAAGGATAAAGGGGGAGTCAGACTGCCAAAAGATCTTCTGCTGTACGATGTAGACTGGTGGATTCTGGGGAAAACAGCCCGGGTTCTGCAGCGTTATCATCCGAATCTCGAGCTGATGTCGTTTGCTGAAGCAGAAAAGCTCGTTGAATCCGTCGGCGCCCAAGAAATCAATCAGCGTTATTGCGTTATCAGCTCGATGTGCTTAGGAATTGCCGCCTGGGCGATCTTCAAGCATATCCGAGTCGATTCTTCCGCTGCCGTTTCTTATTATTATTTCACTCGAAATTATGAAGCCTTTCGGGAATGGATGGATCCGATCATTCCGGACCCTGAATTCCTTCGGTTGGTGCTTTCCCGCATTCCCGTCATCGGTGCCATGAACCGCAGGCTGACGGCTGCTCTTCAGGATTTGGTTCCTCAAGCACGTATCGATTTTATCGGACATTTTGTCGACACGTTGCATTTTACCCCCGCGGAATCCGTCCGTGGTCCAGATCAACCGTTTGTGATCGGGTGGGCCGGCGACAAGGGGAAGAAGTCGAAAAACTATCATTCGCTCGTTGAACCGATTAAGCAGTATTTTGACCGTCATCCGGGAATCCAGTTCGTGGAAACAAGCGGAGCGTATGCCTATGAAGATATGCCGCGCTTTTACCGCTCCATTGATCTTCTTCTGATCACCTCATCGAGTGAAGGCGGCGGGGCGCCGGCGCTGGAGGCTTTTGCCTGCGGCACGCCGGTCCTGTCTACGGACGTCGGATACATTATGGAAGCCGCCGGCTCTGATTTATATCCTCTCATTTTAAAAACCGATCATCCGCTTGATTTCATCCACGCCATTGAGCACTGGATGCATCATAGGGAAGAGCTGAACTTGATCGGTCAACAGTGCCGGAACAACGTAGAGTTGAACTGGAACATCGAATCAGGGGCAAGGCGCTGGTTATCCCATCTGTTTAACCGAACGGAGGTGAAGTGATGGGAACTTCGAATTGGCAAAATATTTCGTATTGCGTGGAGCTTATCCGCAGGGTGGCGCCGTCTAGCGTGCTTGATGTCGGCGTGGGCTTTGGGCGCTGGGGCATGATATGCCGCGAGTTTCTCGATGTATGGCAGGGAAGGGTGTTCCGGGAGCAATGGACGACAACCATCGAAGGGATTGAGGTGTTCGAGCGAAGCATCGACGATTATCACGATTTCTTCTATAACCGGATTTACCGTACGGAAGCCTACGACTTTTTAGTGACTCAGAAGGAGCAGAGAAAGTACGATTTGATTATTCTAGGCGATGTTCTTGAGCATTTTACGAAACGGCGGGGCGATGAGCTTCTGCGATCTTGTCTGGAGATCAGCCGTTATGTCCTGCTTAATATTCCGATCGGGCAGGATTGGCCGCAGGGAAGCGAGTATGGCAATGAATATGAAACCCACCGCAGCGATTGGAATGAAGCGGACTTTCAAAAATATCCGGTCGTGGAAAAAAAGATGTTCAAGGATTACATTGGCCGCGACTTTGCAACGATGCTGCTGCAAGGAAGCCTGCTTCACTGAGCCTAAACCGAGACGAATGGTTGAGAGGAGCAACTTGGAATGGCTGATCAAACCAGCATGAACCCGCATAAGGTGGTATGCTCCGTGCCGATTGAGCTAGTATTTACGGATACCGATGTGAAATCATCACGTACGGAGCATAGGATTGATCATTACACGGATGCCTGGTTCGAGCATCATTTGCTGCATAGCGATATATCCATTATGCGCTTTACGCCTCATCGGGACCTATATTCGTATTTCATGGGGCATCAAAGTTCTCCCGAAGCCTATCTGGAATGGCACGATAAGATCTACACGACCCGAGGGCTGAAAGCTCCGGACAGGGAGGCGGTGCTCCGTCAGAAGCAGATGGAGTTCATGAATATGAGGAATGAACTCCTCAGAAATAGCAGCTTTTTCATGGATCATCCCATACAAGCGCGATATAATCCTGCGGGATATTTCAATATCAAGGACGGTCATCACCGAGCCTCCTTCCTGTACGTCTTCGGCTTTCGCCGGGTGTATTTGGAAATGAGCTCATCAGACTATGCACAGTGGCTCAATGAGGATCAGGCCGGAGCGGTCCGCGCTACGATCCAAGACCAGCAGCGACAGCTAATCTATACGCCGATCCTGCATCCGGAGTTTTATTCTTGGAGCAGTGAGAGAGACCGTGTATACCCGACCAGACTCGATTATATGATGCGTTATTTGGGAGTGTCTCCTTTGCGCGGAACCCGCGTTGTCGATATCGGCTGTAATATCGGGTATCATGCACGCTGCTTTACCCGCGAGGGGGCTTCCGTGACAGGTATTGAACATGATGCCGATCATTGCCGGATGTTGAAGGCGTTGAACGATTTGGAGCATACGCATTTTCAATGGATTCCGGAGCCTTTCGAAGGTGCCAGCATTGGGAGCTATGATATCGGAATTATGCTGACCGTTTTCTATCATGTCATGAAGAATGAAGAGGTATGCCGAGCGTTTCTTGATAAATTGGATCAATCCGTCGAGCAGCTGCTCTTCTGGGAATCCGGAGACGATCCTCGGAAGGAGAAGAGGCTGATCCAGGAGAATACCGGCTTCACACGATATGAGAAGCTCGCCGACACGTTCGGAACCGGCAAGCTGCGGGAGCTCGGCGTGTTTCAGAAATGATTACCTAACTGAGGCGAAGGGGTGAGCACGATGTTCGAAGGCATTTCTGTGCTGATACCGTATCAGCCGGATGGAGGTCCTCGGGACGAAGCTTTTCGCTACGTAAAGGAGTTCTACAGGCGTCTGCTGCCAGGGGCCGAAGTATGTGTCGGAGACCTGATGGAGCACGAGCGGTTCAGCCGCTCCAAAGCGATCAACAAGGCTGCGGCGTTGGCGAATGGCGACCGGTTCATTATTGCGGACGGGGACTTGATCTATGATCCGGAAATGATGAAAGAGGCTGTGCGTGGGCTGGAGGATCATGAATGGATCATTCCGTTTACCAGCATTACTCGACTGACCCTGAATAACTCCCAAAGCATTCTGCGTGCGGAGATCGGTTGGCCGCTTCAGATAGAGCTTG
Organism: Paenibacillus sp. FSL M8-0142; assembly: GCF_038597315.1. Classification (NCBI taxonomy): domain Bacteria; kingdom Bacillati; phylum Bacillota; class Bacilli; order Caryophanales; family Paenibacillaceae; genus Paenibacillus; species Paenibacillus sp. FSL M8-0142. The sequence goes on along the minus strand of NZ_CP152008.1, from coordinate 3,724,731 downwards.
AAACGCTTCCGCACGATGCCCGTTTGTTTGTCGGGGGCTTAAACCTCGTTACCCGGAACGCCTTCGAGGCAGTCGGGGGGTATGATGAGCGGTTTGTGGGATGGGGCGGGGAGGATGAGGCTTTTGCCTATTCCCTGGATACGATTATCGGAAAGCATATTCGGCTGGAAGGGAATCTGCTGCATTTCTGGCACCCGTTTGTGGGACCTGAGGGAAATCCGAATTATGAGTCCAATTATGCGCTCTATCATCGGTACAAGGCCGCACTTGGCAAACCGGAAGAAATGACACGGCTAATTCAGGAAAAAAGGAAGGAGTCTGACAGGGATGCGATTGTCATTGATCGTCCCGGTACTGAATGAAGAGACGTTCATACCGCTTTATTTGGAAAGCGCTGCAGCTTACGCGGATGAAATCATTATGGTGGATGGCGGCAGCACGGACCGTTCAGTGCCGCTGATCGAGGAATACAAGCGCCATCTTCCCATTCGCTTGTATCATATGCACCAAACCGGTCTGCCCTATACGGAGGACTGGAATGAATCGAAGGTCCGCAACTTTTTGATCGAACAGGCGACCGGTGACTGGATCATGAATTTGGATATCGATGAAATGGTCGACGACCGTTTCATCGAAGTTCTGCCTGAGCTGATGCGTCGAACCGATGCGGATATTTTTCAGTTTCCATTCGTCAACTTCTGGGGCGATCCCTGGACACTCCGTGTGAACAGTCCGGGGGATGAGCGGTGGTCCAACGATATTACCCGAATGTGGCGAGCGAAGATCGGCATAAAGTATCGCGAGGAGAGGCATCACTGCACGCTTGAAGCAAGCGGGGGCCAGAGCATATGGAGCGTGCCGCGCAGCCGGATCGATGTGAATATTTATCACTACCATTACGCTCTCGGCAAAAAAATCAAGTTCAACGATAATCGGCGCGGAGATGTCAACCTTCTGACCAACGAGGGGGAACCGGACTGGAATTTTGCGCATGACGAATACAGCATCGCAACGTTGCCGTTCACGGGGACTCATCCGGAGGTTATACAGCGGTATCTTTATGATGATGTACAATAAAGAACGGAATGTCATATCAACGTAATACGAATAAGCCTTCGCATCCCGGAACCGCTGCAATCCGGTCCGGGATGACGAAGGCTTTATTATGCTTGGTGGACTTGAAGTCACGAGCTGGGCTGGGGCTCCTTGGACCCAATCGATCCCCGTGCCAGCTGGGCAGGGCAAAGTTCTTCCAGCACTTCGGCATTCTCGAGCTTTGCAGTCAAATCGCGCAGCTGGTGTGCATGGTAGGAGGGGCCGTCGATAAGTTCACGCCGCGCATGGACATCGGGCTGTTGTTCGGTTTCGCCGCAATAGATTACGCTATCGAAACGGACACGGCTGAACAAATCCAGCCGATTCGTGAAATAAACCTGCGGACCGGCTTTCCGTATGCCAATGACATCTTGTTGATGATATTTCATCAAGTGAACCACGATGATACGTTTCCGATCGGCGGCGAGCTGCTTAACGATCCGCTTCCATCTGGGATCCTGACGACTCCACTCGCGCTCTCCGAGCACCAGTACGCACTCGACGGTAATGTTCGCAAGCCTCGCGGCCACTTCCTCAGAAGATACTGCCCCGGAAAACCGATTTTCCGGCGGTTTAGGCATCTGCCAGACTTTATTCCATTTCCGTTCATAATAGGACTTGTTGTTGCGCCAAAGCTGATCATACTCGCCCGGCTTCAGCTTTTTGATCGTGGCGCTGCCATGGTGATAAACAAAGGCGTCCTCGATGATTGCCAGTTTGTAACCGGCCCGCTTGACCCGCTCGCAATAATCATCGTCCTCAAACATGCCGACCCCATAATTGCTGTCCAAGTCTCCGATTTGTTCGATCACGCTGCGTTTTATGGCTACGCAGAAGAAGCCAAGCAGATCGGTATACCGACTCCCTCCTTCATAAAACTCGTAAAAATCGCGCAGCCAATCCGAATGGGCGCCTTCTACCGGATTGCCGACGAAATGGTCCACGGTCTGATCGTTACCCACATGATTAGACATAGGTCCGGTCATGCCAAGATCCGGGTCAATCGCCAATGGGTGGATCAACCGCCTGATCCAGCTCCCATCGGGTACGATGGTATCATTGTTCAGCAGAATGATATATTCGCCGCTGGCTTTGCGGCATCCCAGGGAATTCCCTGCGGCAAAGCCGAGATTGGTCGAGGAAAACATGATCCGGAACAGATCGGAATCGAGTTCGGCCAGGCGCTGCCTGGTTTCGTCCGTGGAACCGTTATCGATAACAATGACCTCCATATTGGGATAACGGCCCGGTTTCTGAAGGCTGGTCAGACATTGGCGCGTGTAAGCCCAGTTGTTGTACGTCAAAATGACAACGCTCACTTTCGGGAACAGCCTTGACAAGATCTGCTCATGGAGCTCTATATATCTCATTTCCCATGTATGAGACCGCGCAAATTGCATTCTGGCTTGGACCTCACGGGGGCCCTGCTGCTGCAGGGATCGTTCGATCGCTTGTTCGAAGTCTTCAGGCGTACAGGCGACGAGGGTTAAGCCGGCCGCCACGGTTTCCAGCTCAGGCAGATAAGTGGAAACAACCGGCTTGCCTGCAGCCAAATATTCATAGAGCTTCACCGGATTGGTTGCGCGGGTAAGCTCGTTTTCCAGAAAAGGAATCAAGGCAACATCAAAGCGGTGGAGGTAGGATGGAAGCCGTTCATATGGCTTCTCGCCAAGGAGCATGACGTTCGGGAGGTTCTCAACGACCGATGTGTCGCACCCAAACGTGTGCCCGATCAGGACAAATGTCCAATCCGGCCTTCGTGCTGCCAGTTGGCCAATGAGCCGGATATCAAACCAATCGGAAATCGCTCCATAGTATCCGATGACCGGTCCCCGAATCGACGTGAGCTCCGGTGCGACGGGCATAGGATTGTAAAAATGGGAAGCATCCGCCGCATTGCGCAGAAGCAGGGTGGAAGGATGAAGTTTCTTCATTCGGTCATACAATGCCTGGGATGAGGCCACAACCAAGTCGGCGCTGTGTACTAATTGCTCCTCCTGGCTCAGTATGGCTTTGTCATTGGTAGAGAATCCTTGATGTTCGTCCATGCAGTCATACACGAGCTTGTGATTGCCGATGGCTGTTACGAGCGGTGTCCAGAACGGAAGGTCGACGATCGAAACAAGATGCTCTATCTGAAAGCGAGCCCGGACATAATCGATGGACCAGCTAAGATATCGGATATCCGTCTCATTCATCAGGTCTCTGTACAGATTCAGCTTGCGGGTGGCACAGAGCGTAATGAGCCATATGTTCGGCTCGATCCGTTTAATTCCGACATGCCGTGCCACATCTTCATAAACGGGTTCTTCCATTGGAAGCACTGCGATGTCGGTCGTTATATAAAATACCCTGTGGCCATGAAGGGCGAATTGCTCCGATATTTGCTGAGGCCTTTGCCACCGGAAGTCCCAATCAATTACCGGAAACCGCAGCACGTCATATTCCCCGCGCGCTCCTGCCGGCGGGTTTGAACGTATTTGCACAGCTTCCGATCGATTCTGCTGCTTGCCTTGGGACACGCCAACAGGGCTTAGAGGCAGCGGCTGGGCCGTATGTGGCTTCAGATGCATAGAGGTGCTCGGAAGTGAAAACGGGACATTCAGCCTGCGATTACGAATGGATCTGTTGCGTTTTCCAAGTTTCTTAACCGATAGAGACACTCGTTTTTTTATTGGCTTCCGGGACCTCTTCCGTGGTCTGTTCAACACCATTCTCCTCCCTACGCGATTGTCTATGGTCTTAAATTATGTCTCCATATGGACTTCCGCTTGGGTAGATCACCATTTTTGCACTCGAATGGGTAGGGGGCCCTGGCATTCTTTCTAATAGTGGACAGATCGGTAGGTCATTTGACTATCTTTAGAACGACAGGTATCCACTTGCACCGCGCCGACATATTGTACTCATGACCAAGTGAAGGGGGTAGAGGCCGTGAAATTGCGCAGAACTTTTGTATACCGTTCCGATTGCATTCCAGCCGTCCGGAGCAGAAATTCGTCACTCCGTAAAAGGAAAAAAAGCACCCTTCAAAAGCATTGGGTGCGACTGAAAAAGTTCGTGGTCGCGAGGCTGGCAAGACTGGCGGACCAACTGGGACTTCTCAGACAGCAGGTGGATCGCTTGTCCGTTCAAGTGAGCGCGCTTCAGAGTCGGGTAGACGCTCTGACACCCGCCCAAGGAGGCATCGTATCCTTCTTAAGGGCACGGGTTGGAACTCTCGCAACAATCGAGACGCCTGCCGGGACGTTGTTCGGTACGATTATCCTGGTCGGGGAGGATTTCGTTCAATTGCGGGAGGCAGACGGAAGCATAGTACTCATCCCGCTTCGTAATGTGTTGTCCGTTGTCTGAATACGATAATGGGAGGGGAGTTTATCCATGAACTTCATTGAGGCGTTAAGAAGTTTCATCGGGAGATCCGTTGAACTCGTTCAGCCGGGACAGTTTCTGCAAGGGAGGCTGGCATCGGCCGCCGACGGGATTGTGACGATCGAGATCGCAAGCACCAGCTATATCCCTGCAGCGGAAGTGGTGACGGTATTCAGCAATAACATCACGTTCATCCGCATCCTGCCTTAAGCTGTGATTTAAAGGGAGCGAGGGTCGCCCTTACGTATTTCGTTACGTATTTCGGCCGACATGGACCGGCTCCACGGTTTATAAAGGCGCTCATGCATTCGCGTCATGCTGCCGCTCCGAATTCGCCGGTGATAAAGCGGCAGTGGGAGGTAGCGGATCGTTTCTTCGAGGGCGAGCCGGGCCAACAATTCAATATCCTCGTATAATCTTCCTCCTTGCGGCACCGAAGTGCTCCATCCGTTAAGCTTGATTAACAGACCGACACGGAACATCCGGGGAGCCAGGGCAGGTCCTTCTTCTAGAAGCCATTGACGGGAGAGCGCTTCCGGCGGTTTCTTGACGCCACGGAAGACCAGCTCTCCGCTTCTGCGTTCGGTCCATTCATAATGGTCCGCGTAGATCGCCCCTGAATCCTCCGAGTTTAGGGCCTCTTTTGACAGACGCGCCAAGCACTCCGGCGCCAGCCAGTCGTCGGCGTCCAGCTCCAGCAGCCACTTGCCGCGGGCCCTTTGCAGGGCCGTATTCAGGCAGGCGGCTTTACCAACGTTTCGGTGCTGCCTATAACAGCGAATTCGCGAATCCTCTTGCAGCGTCTTCAAATACGACGGGGTTGCATCGGTCGATCCGTCATCAATGATTAGGAGCTCCCATGCAGGATCATTCTGGGCCATAACGGAACGGACAGCCCAGGGCAGATAATCGGCGTTATTGTAGGTGCAGATCACAACCGATATGACAGGGGAAAATAAAACCTCCGGCCGCTCTTCTACCTGAGTCTGGCTGCGCAGGATGATCGGCATAATCTCTCTGGCTTCCACCTCAGGATTTCTGGCAGGCCGTTCAGGATAGGCTCTAGCGGGAATATAAGCGTCTGTGCTGACCATTTTCCAACGATAAGCATGCCTAATCCGGACATATTGGTCGTAGAGCACCAATGGATCGAAGGGCATGAAATTTCGTCCTGCAAATCCCGGGCACGTGCCAGTCAGCACCGCCGAGGTCCGCCATAGAACCGCGCAATCTTGGATCGTGTCCTGGGTTCGCGTTGTGTACGATCGTCGAGGCTGAATGACGATTCCGCCATCCCCGTCCTGCAGCTCTTGCGACCAGGCTTGAAGCTGTTCCATAAATTCGGGCCGGAGGATATCGCCGCCATGCAGGGTAAGAAAAAACGCTTCGTCATAGCTTTGAAGCGATTGATTCAATCGATCGGCTGTGCCTGTCTCGGGGATCGTGATCACTTCCCAATCAGGCAGTACAGCTTTCAGGGATTTTTCCGTCTGTAGGGTTCCTGAATGACTTCCCCTAGAAATGATAAAAGCGATCATGAAATCTCCTTTTCCTATCGGTGGTTATTGAATCGGTTCTTTCATGCTACGTTAACCATTGTATGCAGCAAATGCCCAAGTGACACGCAACTGAAGAGGGATTTGGGGGGCTGTTTCAATCTCCAACAGCAACCTTGCATGGAGCGCAGGCGAATCATGCATAAGTGCAGAAATCGAGGAGTGAACAACGAATGCGAGGACAAAATAGTAGTTGATGCAAAAAAAAGAAGCATAGCGATGCCCGCCAAAAGGAGTCTAAAACACATTGTATAAAGCTTGACGATATTCATCGTCCATGAATGTGAGGTTTCATAACTGATAGGGATTACAGTATCTTCCATTTAGCGATCAATCGTCGATATATGGAGACTGGCATAACCGGTATCTTATTTCATTACACTATAAAGTTTATAGAAAAATAATATAACGTGATTATTATTGACATAATCAAAGGAATTAAAATAACATTAGGATTATTTCATCATGAAGGAGGCAGCTATGAGTTTTAAGGAGCAGTACGAAGAAATTGCGCAGATCGCCCGGACGATATTCGAACATCCCGAGCTTGGGTACAAAGAATTCAAGACAAGCGGGCTGGTTGAAGAATTCTTGAAGAAAGTAAATCCTGAAGCCGAGCTTCAGACGTTCAGCACGACGGGGCTACGGACCTCGCTCGGAGCCGGGAAACCGCTCAACATCGCCTTCATTGCGGAGCTTGACGCCGTTTATGCACCTTCCCACTGGCGTTCCGATCCGGCGACTGGCGCTGCGCATAATTGCGGACATTACACTCAGGTGGCGATTGCGCTTGCATTGTACAAGCACTACGTGGAGACCAACGCTTATGAAAATCTTGATTATACGCTGACGTTCATTTTCGTTCCCGCGGAAGAGTACCTGGATCTTGCCTACCGGGATGAGCTCCTTAAGAAAGGAACAATTTCGTATTACGGCGGAAAACCCGAAGCGATGAAGCTTGGGGTCTTCGACGATATCGATATCGGGCTGTGCGTGCACGCCATGGGCGGCGAGTTCGACAAGCGTACGATCGAAATCAACTGCGACCTGGCAGGCTTCTTGTACAAGCAGTATACATTTACGGGTAAAGCAACGCATGCCGGGTTTGATCCGTTCTCCGCCAAAAATGCTTACAGTATGTCAACGCTGTTCAATGTGGCGCTCGGGCTTAGCAGGCAGCAAATGAAAGACAGCGAGAAGGTTCGAATGAATCCGATCGTCCTTGATTCGGATATGTCGACGAATGTCGTTCCGAACCGGATTACGGTCGGAAGTGACTTGCGGACTCTTTCGGTGGAGTATATGAAGGAAGCTGCAGAAAAGATGGACGATGCGGCGAGAGGGAGCGCGCTGGCGCTGCAGGGCGAGGTTGAGATCAAGACGCAGATGGGATATCTGCCGTTCGTTCAGGATCGATATTTGTCGGAATTTGTAATGGAAGCATTCCAGCGCAATGATGAAATCGAGGCGATCTGGAACAACAATGCCATCAGCGCAGCGGGTGATATCGGGGATCTGGCTTTTATGATGCCATGCATACAAATCGGTTACAGCGGCTTTACGGGTACGATTCACGGGGATGATTTCAAAGATATTGACCCCGAATATATTTATGAGGTGTTCCCGAGATTTCTGACCCAGGTGCTTGAAGGGATGAACGGCCGAATCGATCGCTCGAAGCTGTACCGGAGATCTTTCGCCGAATACGAGCAGCTGCTAGAGTCCATTGTAAGTGCAAAGCCGATAAACGGAAATGAGGTCAAGGCATGAAGTCGAAACAATCATTCATCTATTTACTCGCATTCGTACTGATCGTCATTGCGGTTTCCGAATTTATCGGGATTCAGGCGGTAAAGGTCGGGTCTGTTAAAATAAGTTTGCTGCCGCTCGTGTTCGCGATATTGATTACAATGATCCTTGGTTTGTCGATCTTCCGCAAAGGGTTCATGAAGAAAATATACAGCGAAGCGAATGTCGCTTTCTCAAGCAAGTACTTGATTTTCATCATGCTGCCGCTTATGGCAAGATACGGCGCGGATGTCGCTCCGAGGATCGAGGAAATTTTAAAGGTCGGCTGGGTGTTCATCATCCAGGAAATCGGAAATCTGGGGACGATTTTGCTCGGACTCCCGATCGCCATTCTGCTCGGCCTGCGAAGAGAAGCGATCGGCTCGACGCTGGGACTCGGGCGTGAAGGCGAGCTGGCCTACATATCCGAAAAGTATACGCTCGACTCCGACGAAGGGCGGGGCGTCCTTTCCTTGTATATTATCGGCACCCTGTTCGGTACGTTGTTCTTCAGCATTATTGCTCCTATTATGCATGCCTCCGGCTTCTCAATCGAAGCGTTGGCGATGGCTTCCGGGGTCGGATCGGCAAGCATGATGACAGGCTCGTCATCAGCTCTGATCGCAACAGCGCCTGATATGGAACAAACCATCAACAGCTATGCAGCAGCGAGCCAGTTGCTTACAAGCTTCCTGGGAACCTACACGATGGTATTCCTGGCGGTGCCGCTGCAGCGGTTCATGTACAAATTGTTAGTCAGAGGTGATAAATGATGAGCACCGGCATGAATAAATATGCTAAATACGCCCTCGTCCTCCTGCTCAGCGTCAGTCTCATCCTGTTTACGGAACAGATGAAGTTCATAAAGAGCGGTGAAGGCCATATTACATTCGGGACGATTACCGGTTTGGCCGTTTTGTGGCTGTTTTCCTTTATCGGGGTCATCATCTCAACGTTAATGAAGAAAGTGCCGGTAAAGTTCTTGCAGGAGTTCCCGGTCCTTGGGTGGGTATCCATCGTTTCGCTCATCTGCTGCCTCATATCGGACGTATTCGTTGATGCTATTGCCAATGTCAATTTCCTCTCCATTACGACGCCGATTTTGGCTTTCGCGGGCATCTCCGTTGCCGACCGGCTGGCCGATCTTCGCAAAACGTCATGGCGAGTCGCGATTGTTGCGGTCTTCGTATTTACAGGAACCTATGTAGGGAGTGCTCTGCTGTCGGAGCTCGGTCTTTACTTATCGGGTAAATAACATTCATGGGAATTTTAGATACAACCCGCCTTATCCATCGATAAGGCGGGTTGTTTTTGCTTGCAGCGGATAGCAACATGTCCTTAATTCACTTCCTTCGGTTTATCGCCGATCAAGCCCAGCAAAAACATTTGGGAATATGTGAAGCCTTTATAGATTTTGGTAACGCACGCTTGTAAAAGATGATTTGACAGGCAAAAAAACGAGGAGTAGAATGAATTTGCAGCTGCTTGAACACTTGTTCAAAACGATCGTTCAAAAATTAAAAATGCAACTTATCGAAATAGAGAATCGCAAATACATGAAGACAGGAAATGGAGATCGATGGTAAACGAAGAACAGGAGCAGGCTCAGGAAAAGGACGTCAAAGAGAAAATTTTGGGGGCGGCCAGGAAGCTTTTTGCCGGTAAGGGCTTTGAAGGCACCAGCGTCAGGCAAATCTGCGACGAAGCCGGCGTAGCCTTAGCGCTTGTATCCTACCATTTCGGAGGAAAAGACAAGCTGCTATATGCGCTGTTTGAGCCGCTTAACGAGCACTTTGCCAAGTTGTCCTTCCATTTGGAGGAACCGGTTGAGGCGCTTAAACAGTTTATTCGCGGATTTGTTGCCTACCGTTACGAGAACGAAGAGCTTATTCATATCCTGCAGCAGGAAATGATGATGCAAAGTCCCCGGCTGCGGATGCTATCGAACGCCTATTACCCGTCATGGGAGCATCTACGGGCGATATTGGAGGCAGGCAAGAGGCAGGGGGAGCTTCATTTCGAATCGATTGTACATGCCGTGCATTTTGTGATGGGTGCCGTTATTTTTTCCAGACAGATTCCGTTTCTCGAGCCGGTGTTCAGCGATTTGCCGCCTGTAAAGGACGATGCAGCGCAGGCGGCGGAGCATATCATTCGCCTGGTCTTGCACGGTTTGCATTCAAGATAACATCAAAGGGGATAACACCATGAAAGCAGCAAAAATTTACGGAGCGAAAGACATTCGGGTTGAAGAGACATCTGTTCCGTCTCTTGAAGCAGGCCACGTGCTCATCAAGGTCGATTATGCAGGCATTTGCGGAAGCGATATGCATGAATATATGGCAGGGACCTTTCCGATCCGGACACAGCCGGTGCTTGGACATGAATTCTCCGGCACGGTCGTTGAAATTGGCGAGGGCGTTACGGAAATGCAGCCAGGCGACAAGGTGGCCGTTGAACCGCTGATTGCCTGCGGGCATTGCGCCAATTGCCGAAGAGGCATGGCCAACCTGTGCACGAACAGCAGCGGTTACGGCTATTCGCTGTCGGGCGGCTTCGCGGAATATGCGGTTGTACGAGAAGCAAAATGCGTTTAAGCTTCCGGAAGGAATGGACGTAAAGCTTGGCGCGCTTGTCGAGCCTACAGCCGTAGCGGTGCATGCCGTACGGCAAAGCACCCTGCGACTGGGCGATACGGCAGCTATTTTCGGTGCGGGTCCTATCGGGCTGCTGCTTCTTCAAGCGGTAAAGGCGGCGGGAGCAAGCGAAATCATTGTCGTTGAGGTTTCCGATGAACGCCGGGAGAAAGCGCTGGAGCTCGGTGCAACCCATGTTATCCATCCGGTCGAAGCCGATGCGGTTCAACAAATCAAGGAACTGACGGGCGGCGGAGTCGATGTGGCCTTTGATGCAGCCGGCGTTCAGGCCACATTCTTAAGCGGTGTCAGCGCGGTTCGAAAAGGCGGAGAGTTTAAGGTGGTGAGCCTATGGGAACAGCCGGTTACCTTCAGTCCGAACAGCTTTGTAAAAACCGAAGCGAAAATTACCGGGTCATACGCTTATGTCAATTTGTTCCCTGAGGTGATCCGGCTGCTCGCTCGCGGCATCATCGATGGAAATAAGGTCATTACAAGTCTCATCCCGCTTGAAGACATTGTTGGAAAAGGCTTTGAGGCCCTTGCTAGTGACCGAAAGCAATGCAAAATTTTAGTGGATATGCAATTGTCATAAACGAACAGTCCTGTCATGGATCCTATTCTATGGCAGGGCTTTTTTTGGTTTTAAGATAAATTGGTTCGATCTGGATACGATTCAACCTCATTGGGATATCCTAACCCTATCCATATTCGAAATTTGGAATTCAATATGTCCGAAATAGGGTATACCATGAATACATTCCAAGTTTGTACAGGAGGTTGGCGAAGTGAGATCATCGACCGATATTGCGATTCTGGGGATGGGGACAGCCCTGCCCGCCCATTCGGTTGCCCAGTCCGATATTGCGGATTTAATAGCCTCATCTTTGCAGGATCGACCGGATTTGGCCCGATTTGCGAAAAGGGTGTTCAAGTCATGCGGCGTAGAGAGACGGTATACCTGTGAACCCAATTACTTGGGGCCGCTTGAGGATTGCCGTTATTTGCCGCTCCGCGAGGAAATGGACGTACCGTCCACGGAGGAGCGAATGCGTACCTATCAGCGAGAGGCGCTTCCGCTTGGATTGGAGGCTGCTGAGCAGGCATTGAACGATGCCGGCATTTCCCGTGAAAAAGTATCACATATGATTACGGTCAGCTGTACGGGGCAATTTCAACCGGGTCTTGATATTATGCTGATTCGGCACTTAGGTCTATCGCCTCGGGTCAATCGGCTGCCATTGATTTTCCAGGGCTGCGCCGCCGGGCTGAAAGCGATTCAGATGGCGCGGGATGTCGTTCAGGGTGACCCGAGTGCCCATGTGCTGATTGTATGCGTGGAGCTATGTACGCTTCATTTTCAGCCGGTGAAGGAGAGGGAGGCGTTGTTTGCCGCTTCGTTCTTCGGGGACGGAGCGTCCGCCTGCGTCATCGGCTGCCCGGAGGCTTGGCATCAGCATGTTCTGAAGCTGGGCTACGGCTACTCGGTACTTCTCCCGGACTCAACGGAGGACATGACATGGGAGGTTGGGGATATTGGCTTCGAGCTTTATTTATCTCCCCGAATTCCTAAGCTGCTGGCTGCTCATCTCGAGGAAGAGCTTCGACTCCTGCTCCATGAAGACCAGCTCCCTGAGCTGTGGGCGATCCATCCTGGAGGAAGAGGCATCGTCGATGCGGTACAGGATGTGATGCGTCTAAGCGATGAACAGACACACTACAGCAGAGAGGTTTTAAGGACGGCAGGCAATTTGTCTTCCGTCACCATTATGTTCGTGCTGAACGCCATGCGCATGGATATGAAAAACCGGAATGAAGCCTCTACAGAAGGGATTGCCATGGCATTCGGACCCGGACTGACGGCAGAGCTTATGCGCTTTAGCTACGTTCCAGCATATTCTTCATCCTTAAGTGAGCAGGACCATGTCCTTCTTTAGACCATTGTCCATGCGGGCGCAGGAAGAAGAGCTGATGGATGACTTTTCCCGGGGCGGCGAAGAATTAAGCGAGGCACTCAAGCATTTAAGGCGGCTGAACAAACTGTTTGCTGCGCCGGGACCCACGCTGACCGGGGTGGATCAATTATGGAAGCGCATCGGAAGTCCAGGCAAGCTCAGCATTCTGGATGTAGGGGCAGGCTCAGGCGATATTAACCGGAAGCTGATCCGATGGTCCGAACGAAAGGGGATCCAGTTGACGATTACCCTGGTTGATCTGACGGAGGAAGCATGCGAGGAGGCCAGACGGTTATTCAGCAGGGAACCAAGGGTACGGGTACAGCGTGCGGACGTGAAGGAGCTCCCCGAAGCCACGGCTGATATTGTGACAGGCTCTCAGTTCGTTCATCATTTTGACGGCGAGCAGCTGATCGATATCGTATCCCACATGCTGCGGGCCTCCGTCCACGGAGTCGTGATCAATGATATCCATCGGCATCGGCTGTCCTATGCAGCGGTTTGGTTGGCAACGCGTCTCATTTCCCGCAACCGGTACATTAGGCATGATGGACCGTTGTCAGTGGCCAAGGGCTTTAACGGAAGCGATTGGGAGCAGCTGAAACGGCAATTGGCACACGAGACGATGACTTACGAATGGAGGCCTCTGTTCCGATATTCCGTTGTCATCCCCAAGATATGAGGTGCCAAGCGACTCACGGTAGCAGATCGTAAATCCATCGGTCCAAAATTGTCCCCAAGCATGATGAAAGGTGGTGTGTATCCATGACGGTAGAAACGGACGTCATCGTGATCGGAGCTGGAGTCTCGGGCACCAGCTGTGCGCTGCAGCTCGCCAGGCAGGGCCGCCGCACCCTCCTGCTGGACCGTCAGCATTTCCCGCGTCATAAAACTTGCGGCGAGTTCTTGTCGCCCGAAACGAAGGAGATGCTTGAGTACTTAGGCATCCGGCACGATAAGCTGGCGATCGGAACGAGTATCATGGATCACGCCATGATTATTATGCCTCACGGCGGCGAGATCACAGCTCCGTTACCTGGGCAGGCATACGGCTTTAGCCGTTATGAGCTGGACCGGCTCTTGCAGCAGCATGCCATGCGCGCTGGAGCGGATATTGTCACGGGAACGACCGTGACCCATATTCGGCTGCTGGACGACCAGCGGTACGAAGTAGACGCCAAGCAAGGGGACGAACGCGTTCGGTATGTGGCCAGGGCTGTTATTGGCGCGCACGGGACCAAAAAGCCGCGCGGCGCGGCTTCCGCCGGTGATGAACGGGATGATCCCGTATACGTTGGTTTAAAGTCCCATTATCATGGCGTGACGCTGCATCCTCGGGTTGAGCTGTATTTTTGCGAGGGTGGTTATGTCGGAATATCGCCGATTGAGAGCGGAAGGGTTAATGTAGCTGCGTTGTTGACCTTGAAATCGGTGCAGGGAAGCGGGAAATCGGTGCCGGAAATTCTCCGGTCTGCTTCGCGCTCGAACAAAAGGCTAGCCGATCGGATGGCTGAAGGGGAGCCTGTTCCTGGAACTCAGGTATCGATCGCCCCGCTTCGTTTATCCGACCTGCCCGAGCCATGGTCGCAATACCCGCACATCGGTGATGCCATGATGATGCTTCCGCCGCTTTGCGGGGACGGGATGTCCGTTGCGCTGCGCTCCTCACGCCTATGCGCGGACTGGACCGGCAAGTATTTAGACGGAGACATTCCTTTCGATGAATGGAAATATCAATATTCGCTCGAAGCCAACGCTGCGTTTACGCAGCTCCTTCGAAGAGCGAGGAGAATTCAGAGCCTGGCATTTGCCAGAACCAATCGCTTCTATCCCGCCATCGCCCGAATGATTCCTGGACTGGCGACTTATTTGGTCAAAGCGACCCGGCTGTCCGAAACGGGGATCGGCACAAGGTAAAGCCGCTATCATGCGGCTTTTTTTGATTAGCATTTTTTATCATCTAGTCATCCATTCTTCGTTGAGTTTGAGTTCTCCGTAGTTTTGTCGTCCGAGCGTCGACGCAGAGTATCGTGCAGCAGTCATCATTACATTTTATAAAATTATTGAGGCGGATTGCACGACAATCCATTGGACTTTCGTTTAGACCTTCCATTGACATTTAATCAGACGATAACTTAATATGTTTGTAAATATATAGACAGATTAAATTAATGTTTACAATAAAGAGAGGAGGTGACTCGTATGGCTGATGCCCCTCCGTCAAATCCAAACTGCCTGATTCGCAGCACGCTTGATTTCCAGTTCCAAATGGCTTGGCAGCTGCTCGACCTGCATCTAACCGGGCTGGAAGACGAGGAGTTTCATTGGCGACCCGCCTCGAAAGGACTTCATGTGCATCAAGAATCCGGAATATGGCGGGCGGAATGGCCGGAATCGGAGAATTACGATATCGGACCACCAAGCATAGCTTGGCTGACTTGGCATATTGCGTACTGGTGGTCGATGGTACTGAACCATTCGTTTGGCAGCGGAACTCTGGCCCGGGAAGATATCTTTTCGAGCGGCGGCATACAAGAGACCCGGGATAGGATCAATCAATTGAGAAGCGAATGGAACCGTGAAGTGTCGGCGCTCACGGATGAAGAGTTCCTGTCTTCGGAACGAACGCGGTGGCCGTTTGCGGGGAGACCCTTTCATGAACTGGCGGCATGGCTGAACGTGGAGCTGATGAAAAATGCGGCCGAGATCGGCTATTGCCGCTTCCTGCATGCTGTTAGCGGTAGATAATCGTATCGGCTGATAAGCGCGACTCCATTGCTTGGATCGGCATTTGAAGCCACTCGTCTTCGTTTCAAGCACGTATTATTTTTTACGCCATGCGGGTGCATAGGTTGTCTTCGGGGCGGGAAACTGGTGGATCCAGTTAATGATCCGGGTGGACATCCATTGGCATCCCACGGCTAGTATTATGATTTTCCAATCAATCACATAGGCGGTCAGGGCAAAAATGATGCCGTTCATCCAGAACAACGATGTTCCGGGGTTGATGCCCTTGTATTTATAAATTGCCAGGGCCACAAAACCGATTCCTCCGTTCGAGACCCGCTGCCTGATCAGCATGGCGACGCCGGTTCCGAGAATCACCGAACCGAAGAGAAGATCAATCCATACATTCTTGAACGGCGGATCTACAAACACCTCGAAGAAATTGACGGATACGGAAGTGACTGTTATGACATATACGGTCCCGAAAGCGCTGATGCTGCCTAGATATTGGACGGTGAATACTAGAAAAATCGTATTGGCAAGCCAAAGCCCGAAGCTCATCGGGAGGCCGAATGCATGGTTAAGCAGCACCGCGATCCCCGCGCCTCCTCCGGACGGAATGGCGTGAGGGAACAAGAATACGGCCATGGCGAAGCCCTGTATGATAGCTCCGGCCGTAATGAGAAGAAACCTTATCGCTATTCGACGAGAAAACAAGAGTCTCCAACGATCGGGAAAGAACGGAATGCTCACACTGAAATCTCCTTCATTGGTTGAAGTGACAAGCCTATCCTGATATTGTAGTGTATGCTTGTCACTTGAAGGGGATGCCGGGTTATCGTTAAAAAGCTCATGCCGCTCTAAGCCCCTGTTTGGAATTACCATCATGTCAATCGAACGTATAATAAATGGGCAGTCCGGAATCCTACCCGGGCTGCCCTTATTCGTAACCGCCGTTATTTCGGCTATGTGTTAAATGACATAACAAAACTTATCCGCTTCCTGCGCCCTCAACCCAAATTCAAACGTATCCTGACGAAGCCCGCGGCGCATCGTTTCAAGCGCAAGAACCTCGGAAGGCGGAATATTCCCTAAATGTACATTGGAGCCGAATTTACGCAAAAGCATGGCTTGCTGGTGTTTAAGAGGCGCTTCCCAAATCAGCTTTCTCGTATCCAGAACGAATTTAATGATATCATCGATCAATTCTTCCCGACATTCGCCTTGCTTATCGAAAATGCCGACGCCCATTCCCGTCTCGCGAGCTTCGATCGTGATAAACTCGGCGCCTGCGGACAAATCCGTTTCCATCGTTTTGGCAAGCATTGCTGCGTCTATGAGGGAGCCGGACAGCTTTTTGCCATACTCCGTAAAAACGCGGAATCCCCGTTGTTTGCCTTCCCGGATCAGAGCCGTTCGTTGTTTGCGGGACAACTCGATGGTACCGTCGGATACTTCGACCGCATTGAATCCGAGGCTGCAAATGGAATTGAAGAATGCAGGGACAATATCCTGCTGCACGGCCGTCTCGAGCAGGGTACCGCCCGGCATAACCATGATCCCATGCTGTTTGGCCAAGCCGATTTTATACAGCAGCATATCCATTTTATACAACGGAGCCGTGCCAAAACCGAATTTGATGCAATCGATATAATCCGAAGAGGTTTCGATCAGATCCGTAAACGCATGACGGCCAAGACCCTTATCAATGACCATCGTTATCCCGCGGCCTGTGCCCCCATAGGCGTCGCGGTCTTTTCTTCCCATGGCGGGATTGCTGCGCTGCCCGCTCGGGTCACTTAACTCCGTGGGCCAAACTGCACGCAGGGAATTGTTCATGTTAAAATCTCCCCAATTCATTTTTGATTTGTCGATATTCCAACTGACACTGGTATCATATGCGCAACCCTAAAGGCAGGTGCCCATCTTTAACCATATTGGAATGCCGATCAGGCAATCTTGCGAGGGGGCCGAATCAAAAAGAACACAAGACCTAATGTCACCAAAGAAAGGGAAGAAACGGTGATAAACACCACATGATCGGATTTGTCCATCATCCACCCGAATAAGGGAGGACCCGCTGCAACGCCCAAAAACCGCAAGCTGTTATACAGCGATGTGATCATCCCCCGTTCGCTCTTTTCGACCGCGCCGGTAATGATTGTGTTCAAGCAGGGGAGAAGCATTCCGGTTCCAATGCTGCTGACCGTCAGCAATGCAATGAATACATAGATGTTCTTCAAAAAGAACAGGGTAGCGGCTAATGAAACCGTCATGGCGATTAAACCGATGTTCATTAACCAGCGCATCAGCAGCCCTTTTTTCTTGATCAGGCTCCCGGTTGTATAGGAAGTGATAACCATCCCCAGCAGCGGGATGGCCAGAATCAACCCCTTCATCACGCCATCGATATTGTAGGGCTTCTCCTCAAGGATGTTGGAGAGATAAAACAGCACGCCGAACAAAATAAACAGCCCCAGCGATCCGGCAAAAAACGCAGTGATGAGCCAGCGGCCTTTCTCCTTGAAGATATCCTTGATCTTACCCAGATATTTCTTGAGCTCCTGCTTTTGGTTACGCTTCGGCTCTTTAATCAAGAAGATCACAGCCAGGAGCGATAAAGCGCAAAAAACGGGAAAAGCGAAAAAGGAGGCATACCAAACAATCAGCATCAGCAGAGAGCCTATAATAGGGCTAAGCACTTTGCCCGAGCCGTTGGATGCTTCGATAAGACCCAGCGCTTTACTCTCGGTCCCGCCATCGTATAAATCGCCGACGAGCGCCATCGCGATCGGTGCCGTTCCCGCCGCTGCGAACCCTTGAATCGCCCTGGCGGAAATAATGACCGCATAAGAATTCCATATCGCGCCGAAACCCGCGAGGATACCGGCTCCTCCGTACAGGATCAAGGCGGGAATGATGATGACCTTGCGGCCGAACCGATCCGACAGATACCCGATCAACGGAATAAACAGGCCTGCCGCCAGCGAGAAAATGGTGATGATCAAGCTGCTCTGGAATTTGCTGATGCCAAGCTCCCTTTGCATTTCGGGAAGTCCCGGGACCAGCATGGAATTGCCGAATACCAGCACGATCGGAATGGTCGCCAGCGCGATGAATTCCCAGACTTGTCCCTTAGAACCGCCTGCCGATTTGGCTTTGGCCTTTGAATCTTCGTCCGTTGTCTCCGGAGAGTCCTCCAGGTCGATATCGCTTTGGAAGCTGATGTTCAGTTTTCGTTTTTTTGTCTTTTCCATGATGTGGCTCCTCGATGTGGAGATTTAACAGAACATAAGGGTACCCTTTCAGGTTGTGCAGTAAATGTACATATCATCCTAATTATGACCACATTCGGATTATATATTCCGCGGCTGATTCCGAGTTCAAGGCTGCGAGAAGGTGCGGCTGGATCACCTCC
Organism: Paenibacillus sp. FSL M8-0142; assembly: GCF_038597315.1. Classification (NCBI taxonomy): domain Bacteria; kingdom Bacillati; phylum Bacillota; class Bacilli; order Caryophanales; family Paenibacillaceae; genus Paenibacillus; species Paenibacillus sp. FSL M8-0142. The sequence continues at coordinate 3,706,184 of NZ_CP152008.1, read as the reverse complement.
TTTCTATGGAGTACCTCGCTTCCGTAGCGAAGCGGTACAAATACGGTCAGCGTAATTAGAGCTTGCGATTAGACAAATCACCTCTTATGCCGGCGAAAATATACTGTTTATTAAACTGCCTAATTCGCAGGGTAAGGGGGATGCAACATGAAAATTCGAATGCTCCAAGGACATAACCAGCCACCCGAGGCTGCTCATATCAATGTTGTCATTGACGTGATCCGCGCGTTTACCGTGGCTCACCATGCATTTCTGAGAGGGGCTCAAGGCATCATTCCAGCAGCGACAGTCGATGAAGCTTTGGAACTAAAGCGCTTAAACCCTGATTTCATATTGGCTGGTGAAATTAAGGGGCTTTTAATCCCGGGATTTGAACTGGATAACTCGCCTGCTCGTTTGCAGGAGTTCGATCTCCAAGGGAAGCTTCTGATCCAGAAGACAACCAACGGAGTGACTGCTGCTTTAAATGCGTTGAATGCCGAGCATGTATTGGTTACTGGATTTTCGAATGCCAGGACTACCGCTGAAATTATTAAGGATCGATGGTTGCGGGATGAAGAGACGACGATTAACATCATTGCCTCCCATCCCTCGGGGGATGATGACCTGGCATGCGCCGAATATATCGCCGATCTCCTCCAACGGTCAGACTGCGTAACGCCGGAAGCGACCATCCAGCGGATTCGAGCTTCGGAAGCAGCCAAGAAGTTTTACGACAACGGGCAGCCTGAGTTTTTGGAGGAGGATCTATCGCTATGCACCCAGGAGGTTCCGTCCGATTTCGTGATGAAAGTGAACATTCGAAATGGGATGCCGTTGATTGAAAAGGTGATGGCGGGTTCCATCCATGCACATGTATGATGAAGGTTCCAAATAGCGGGGAAGTCGTTATAACCAGCAAGAATCGAGCGGTTAAATTCTAGGGAAGCCGTCTTTTTTAGGAGTTCCGCTACTCAGAGTTTCGAAGGTTACGCAGCCGAATTTGACGCATAGGGAATATTTGGATATAATCTTTTTATTCTGACCGTGCAGTATAAAAAAACAGGAGAGATATGGATATGCCAAAGATCGGAATGGAACCGAAACGCCGGGCGGATCTCATCAATGCGACGTTAACCTGCATCAGCAGGCATGGAATCGACGGCATGACCCTGGATAAGGTAGCTGAGCATGCAGACTGCTCAAAGGGGGTTGTCACGTATTATTTTAAGAACAAAGAGCATTTGACCATCGAAGCCTTCAAGGCATTCCTTGCCTATTACGGGCTTAAGATTGAATCGGACATCAAAAGCTCCATGACGGCGATGGAGATGATGGAGGTGACAATGAAGCATTTATTGCCTCCCTACCGTGACGATGAGGCACCGAGCATTAACGTATCGCAGCTGGATGGAATTGAAAGGATGCATATTCCTCATATCGATCAAGCCAGGCTGTTTGTTCAATTTTTCTCGAAGGCCGCATTGGACCCGAAATTTCAGGAGGTTGTCGCCGAGAGCTACAGCAGGGATTTCCATGGGATCGCCAAAATCATTGATTTCGGCAATCAGACGGGAGAAATGTCCGTTAAGGATACCTACAACGCGGCTTACGGATTGCTGGCGATGGTGATCGGTTTAAGCTTCTTCAGGGTAGCGGACGTACCGCTGATCCATGGGGGAGATAACCGGACGATTGGCGAGGATTATGTACGATCATTTACCGGCCGCAAGGGGGGATAGCAGTTGCAACGCATGCATTTCTCGCATATATAACCATGCGTGCTTGGAAGACCACCATACACTTGGGAGGATGTAAAATGAAGATAACGAAGCTCGAGGCAGGCGGCAGGGACATTGCCCTCGTTACTGGCAGCGGTATATTAATTAGTGACGTTCAGTCCGCATTGGATCTGATGGCAACCGTACAATATGAGACGGGCAGCGATCGGATCGTCATACATAAATCATTGATCAGCGAGCGTTTTTTCGATTTAAGCACACGTTTAGCCGGCGATATCCTGCAAAAGTTCATCAATTATAGAGCGAAGCTTGCCATTGTTGGGGATTTCACCATCTATTCAAGCCGAAGCCTTCGTGATTTCATATACGAAAGCAATAATGGCAGTGATTTTTTCTTTATGCCGACTGAACAACAGGCGATAGAGAAGCTGAGCTCCATTAAGTAGATTGGGGGGATACATGGATGGCGCAGCTTCATTCTCGAGAACAATACCCCATGGTTACGATTCCTGCGGGTCGCGTTAAACTTAGGGACGACCGGATCAAGAAGACGTGGACGGTGGAGCTGGATTCATTTGGCCTTTCACCTGTACCGGTTACGGAAGCATTTTATTCTATGGTCATGCAAACGAAAGAGCGAAGATTCCAGGACTCCAACATCCCTGTCGCTAATATTTCTTGGTATGATGCTATACATTTTTGTAATGCGTTGTCTCGGCAATTCGGCTTGAAGGAATGCTACTCCGTAACCGATGGTGGTGAACAGATTCATGTTGATCGTGAAGCGAACGGCTACCGTCTTCCCACTGAGGCGGAATGGCAATATGCATGCCTTGCTGGAACGACTGGCTACAGATACGGTGAACTCGATGATATCGCTTGGTATCACGGCAACTCGGAGGGCAGGGCTCATGCTGTCGGTGTAAAGGAGCCGAATGCTTGGGGGCTGTTCGATATGATCGGCAATGTGTGGGAGTGGTGCTGGGATCAATATGATCCCCTCGTATACGGCTCTTATCGGTTATTTCGGGGAGGGAGCTGGGCCGAAGAGGCCAGGGGATGCGGCGCGAGTTGCCGCCGTCGCAGTCATCCTGCTTTTAAAATAGACGATCTGGGCTTCCGCGTTGCAAGGTCGATATGAGGCTGGATAAGCCATGATAACTTTTACCTAAGGAAATTCACATAACTTTTATAATAACGGAGCTGCCGGGATGATCGGCAGCTCCGTTTACGTTAAAACGGAGATTATCTAAGCAAAAGACTGCGGATTCGCCAGGATGACTCGTTCCGTAGTCCACAAATCTCTGGTTTGACAAAGACGTGCAAGCTTTTCTATAATTTAAATGAACAACTGTTCAATAAATATGCGGAGGGATCGTTATGCGGTTGAAGGATAAAGTGGCTGTCGTTACAGGTGCAGCATCGGGAATGGGTAAAGCAATTGCTGAGCTGTATGCACAAGAAGGGGCGAAGGTGATTGTCTCCGATTTAAATAAAGAAGGCGCGGAAGCGGTTGCAGCCGGGATCAAGGCTGCCGGCGGAGAAGCCATCGCAATAAGAACGAATGTTGCAAATTTGGAGGACATCAATGCCATGATCGATACCGCCGTTCAACAGTATGGAACCCTGGATATCCTTGTGAATAATGCCGGGATCATGGATAATATGGCGCCGGTAGGCGAAGTGGATGATGAGAAATGGGATCTGATTTTCGATATCAACACGAAAGGCGTCATGCGTGCGATCCGCAAGGCGATTCCAATTTTCCTTGAAAAGGGCAAAGGCGTGATCGTAAACACGGCTTCGACGGGCGGATTCAGCGGTGCGCATGCCGGAGCAGCCTACACTGCTTCGAAGCACGCGGTGATCGGCATTACGAAGAACACCGGATTCATGTATGCGCAGAAGGGAATCCGCTGCAACGCCATTGCGCCCGGTGCAACGATCACCAATATTGGTTCGACGATGAAAAATCTGGACGAGTTCGGTGCTTCCCGCACGAAAGTAACCCAAGGCGTCATTCCGCGTGCCGGTCAACCGGAAGAAATCGCTCAAGTCGCTTTATTCCTGGCATCCGATGAATCCAGCTTTATTAACGGTGCCGTCATCGCCGCGGACGGAGGCTGGACAGCCGGCTTCTAATAGATTGAGCGTAATTATAATAACCTCATATCGATCAGACACGGAAGAGCTTCCCGTTGTAGATTGTTCTACTGCGGGACGCTCTTTTTTTCTTGTGCTGGCGGTTACGATCTTGCAGAGGAGTTTTCGTCCCCAACCTTTCTTGGCCAGCAGCGATTGGGGATAGTGTACGGAACGGGAAGCGGCTACCGCGTGTCTCTCTCGGCGCGCGTTGTAATGATGACTGCTTCACGATGACCTGCGTCGACGCTCGGACGGCAAAGCCATAGGATAGATGGAAAGACGTTTAGTGTACTTTTTGCAGCGATCGGTATATAATTCTTGTCATTATTCAGTTATTGAACAAATTGTCGGATTAACGTTCATTAACAATACGAGGAGTATACATCTGTGTATGCGTGGAGAGGTGAACAGGCCATGAACGAAAATGATTTAAGGGTCATCAAGACCAAGAAAGCACTGCATCAAGCGTTATTGCGTTTATTACGAACGAACACGTTGGAATCAATCTCAGTGTCCGCGCTTTGCCGTGAAGCGGGCGTCAATCGGGGCACCTTCTATTTGCATTATAAAGACGTCGGGACTTTATTTGACGAGCATCTCCATCATTTGCTTAAAGATTTGGAGGAATCCTATTATGAGCCTTACCGTCATGTAGCTATGCTGGACCCTAGCCATCTTGATCCTTCAACGATCCGCATCTTTCACCATGTGAAGAAATACCAGCCGTTTTATGAAATTGTGTTTGATAAAAAATCTTCGTTGTCTTATTACTACTCGTTGTTTGAGAAAATTAAAGGCTTAATGCTGGAAAGCACATCCGCACCAAATGAGGACTCCATCGACATCCCGCTGGTCATCGCGTATCAGGCCAATGCCATTATGGGCTTGCTGATTCAATGGCATGAGGACGGCTTCACCCGCAGCCCGGAATATATGAACGAGCAGCTCACGAATTTCCTGAAAATGAAGAACAGGCAACATTAGAAGCAGGCCGCGGGACAGCTGGGCTCTGTTCATCTCACATATCCGGTTTCCATCCTGGCCATTCTGATTATTCGGGCAGCCACATAGAATGTATGGACAAGCGAATTCAGAAGTGAGCAAAGGATGGGGAGGAAGCATTGTGAAGCTGGATCAAATCCATGTCAGCGGGATGACTTGCGCGGCTTGCGCAGCGCGGATCGAAAAAGTCCTTCGCAAGATGGACGGCGTACAGTCAGCCCGCGTCAGCCTCGCCTTGTCACGGGCGACGATTCATTATGAACCGAAGCGGGTCGGCATGAACACCATCCTGGAAAGAATCGAAAAGCTTGGCTATGGTGCGTCCGACAAGCTGTCGAATCCGCATACAGGAATCGAAGCGGAATCAGGAGCGTACCGCATCCGCTTCATCGTCGCGGCCTGCTTGTCGCTCCCGCTCTTATGGGCGATGGTGGCCCATATCGCCGATTTGCCGATGGGGTGGACGCCGGCTCTGCTGATGGACCCAGTAATTCAGTGGGTGCTAGCCACCCTGCTTCAGTTCGGTGTAGGATATCCATTCTATTATGGCGCCTACCAGGCGATGATCCACCGTACGGCCAATATGGATACCCTTGTGGCGTTAAGCACCTCCGTAGCGTACTTTTACAGTCACTATACGCTGTTCCAATCAAGGCACGACTTGACGCATACGATGCTATATTTTGATACGATCGCAATGGTTATGACTACAGTTCTGCTGGGAAAATGGCTCGAAACGGTAGCGAAAGGCAGAGCGTTAAGGCAGCTGAGCGCGCTGTACGAGCTTCAGGTTAAATCGGTGAGGGTAATTCGCGGTCATGGCGAAGAATGGCTCACCACGGATCAGGTGCAGACCGGGGACCGGATCCGCGTGAATAAGGGGGAATGGATTTCCGTTGACGGCTTCGTGCATTCGGGAACGGCGGATGCCGATGAATCCATGCTGACAGGTGAAAGCGCAGCAGTGGCCAAAAAGGCGGGCGACCGGGTTTATGCCGGAACGCGCTGCCTCATCGGAAGCTTGAACATTGTCGTCGACAAGCAGCATGAGGAGACCCGCTTATCGCAGATGATTGGCCTTATCGAGTCTGCGCAGCAGGGCAAGCCGGAAATTCAACGCGTTGTTGATCGAATTGCTGCCATTTTCGTTCCTATGATGATCGCATTTGCTGCCCTCACCTATGCGGGATGGCAGATATTGTCCCATGGCCATGATGCTTCCGAAACCGCCATGCGTCACGCGCTGTCCGTATTACTGATCGCATGTCCTTGTGCGCTTGGTCTGGCTACGCCGGTATCCATCCTGATTGCCACCGGGTCCTCCGCCCGAAGAGGTATTCTGTTTAAGGAAGGCAGCTCTCTGGAAAGGCTTCGGCAGACCGATGTCATATTGATGGATAAGACAGGCACGTTGACGGAAGGATGGCCCCAGCTCAAGGAGATTCACGCATACCGCGGCGGCGGCGCATACGTGCTTTCCAGGGCGGCAGCGCTGGCCGTTCGATCCGCTCACCCGTTAGCGCAAGCCATCGTAAGAGCCGCGCGGGACAGAGGGACTCTTCTACCGGAAGTCCAGCAGTTCCATGAATGGGCAGGGAAAGGGATGGAAGGCCATGTAGAAGGAAGCCGCGTCCGTGTGGGAAACCGGAAATGGCTGCTGGAGCAAGGAATCCATCCGGATCGCCATGAAGATCTGCCGGGTCATACAAGACTATATATTGCCTTGAACGGGGAGTGCGTCGGTTCGTTTGTATTGAATGATAAGCTGCGCCAAGATGCCCGGAAGGTCGTACAGGTATTGAAGGAAAAAGCGGATGTGTGGATGGTCACAGGCGATGAAGAGCCCGCTGCAGCAGCGGTGGCTGCAGCGGCGGGGATCCATCAGGTTCGTGCGGAAATGCTTCCCGAAGACAAGCTGGCGTTTATCCAAGAGCTGCAGGGACGCGGCCGGAAGGTAGCCATGATCGGAGACGGCATCAACGATGCGGCCGCCTTAGCTGCGGCAGATGTCGGGTTAGCGATGGGGGGCGGGACGGATGCAGCCAAACAGGCCGGTGATGTGGTTTTGATCGGGAACAGGCTCTCCAGCATCATCGGGGCCTACACTTGGAGTCGACTAACCATGCGGAATGTGCACCAAAATTTGCTGTTTGCCCTGCTGTATAATGCGATTACCGTACCATTGGCTGCGCTGGGATATTTGGACCCTCGCATCGCATGCATCGGGATGGCGGCGAGCTCGCTCCTTGTAGTCGGGAATGCGCTTAGATTGCAGCATCAAGCCGAAAAGACCGAGTAATATCAACGAAAGCATGCTTCCCTGCACAAAGAGCGTTCTGGGGTTTAGTTGCCGCTAGTTCAGCGGTTGTTATCCCATCTGGAGGCGTATCCGAAAAAACGCCGATTAGTCCTTAAGATTCAATCAGGGAGTGGTTCCTGGTTGAAAAGTAGCACTGCGAGACCCGGCTAGGGCTGGATAATTATGGACCTCCGGCTGATATGCGAGACCATCATATCATGATAGGGTATAGGCTAGGATAAGACAGCCATGCTATAGAGATACTGCGAAACTGCTGTCACATCCTCCTTTTTTACCGCGAATTGACCGTATTACGATTTCGGTCAGTTCGTACCGGACCAGGGTGGAACCCGCCGGGAGAAGGGCGAATAACAGATGAAAATTCGGAAGATGGAGGGAAACGAAGATGCTAACAAAAGGGATACCTCAACCTAAAACTTACGGACCGCTTGGCAATTTGCCCCTGCTGGATTCGTCCGCACCGGTTCAGTCGCTAGTGAAAATCGCTTCGGAGCTCGGCCCGATCTTTCAGTTTCAGTATCCGGGCGGTCGCAGGGAACTGTACGTCTCCGGCCATGAATATGTAAGAGATGCTTGTGACGAGAAGCGCTTCGACAAGCGGATATGGGCACCGCTGCAGAATGTACGTGCCTTTGCGGGCGATGGATTGTTCACAAGCGCAACGCATGAACCCAATTGGAAGAAGGCCCATAACATCCTGCTTTCGAGCTTCAGTCAGCGCGCGATGCAGGGCTACCATACGAAAATGCTCGATATTGCCATGCAGTTGATCCAGAAATGGGCCCGTCTCAATCCGGATGAAACGGTGGACGTTCCTGCCGACATGACGCGGCTCACGCTGGATACGATCGGCCTGTGCGGCTTCAATTACCGGTTTAACAGCTTCTACCGGGAAGACAATCATCCGTTTATCGATAGCATGGTGCGTGCGCTTGATGAGGGAATGAACCAGCTTCACCGGCTGGGCATCCAAGACATGTTCATGTTGAAAAAGAAGCGCCAGTTTCAAGACGATATTCAGTTCATGTTCTCTCTTGTGGATGAGCTTATTCGAGAACGCCAGAAGCATGGCGGAGATGAAGGGGACCTGCTGGCCCATATGCTGGAAGGGGTAGATCCTGATACCGGCGAGCGGCTGGATCAAGAGAACATCCGCTACCAGATGATCACGTTTCTGATCGCCGGGCATGAGACGACAAGCGGCTTGCTTTCGTTTGCTATTTACTTTTTGATGAAAAACCCGGATAAGTTGCAAAAGGCGGTCAGCGAAGTGGACCGGGTGCTTAAAGATCCCGTACCGTCCTACAACCAGGTGAGGGAGCTCAAATACATCCGCATGGTTCTAAACGAGTCGCTGCGTTTGTGGCCGACCGCGCCCGCCTTCTCGTTGTATGCCAAGGAAGATACAACGATCGGCGGCACCTATTCGGTCAAGCAGGGGGACAGCGTGACGGTCCTCATACCGGGACTGCACAGAGACTCCCGCGTCTGGGGAGACGACGTGGAAGCGTTCAGACCGGAGCGCTTCGAAGATCCGAGCAAGGTGCCGCATGATGCGTACAAACCGTTCGGCAACGGACAGCGCGCCTGCATCGGGCAGCAATTTGCGCTGCAGGAGGCAACCTTGGTGCTTGGTTTGGTTCTCAAATATTTTGAGCTTATCGATGATCAGTCTTACGAGCTGAAGGTGAAGGAGACGCTTACGCTGAAGCCGGAAGGGTTCCATATTAAAATCCGGAACCGTCAAGACGGAACGGCCCTAATGATTCCGGGAGGAGGCGCAGCCGCTTCTACCGAATCGGAGAAGCGGCAATCCACAAGTCCTGAACCTGTAACCCATGCACATCATACGCCGCTTCTCGCTTTGTACGGATCCAATTTGGGCACGGCCGAGGGAATTGCCAGAGAAGTGGCCGATGCTGCGAAGCATTTAGGATTCGACAGCCAGGTAGGCACGCTGGATGACTTCGCTGGAAGGCTTCCGAAGGAAGGAGCGGTCGTGATTGTATCGGCATCTTACAACGGGCAGCCGCCTTCGAATGCCAAGAGTTTCGTGGAATGGCTGGAGAATGCGGATGAGTCCGAACTCCAGGGTGTGCGGTATGCGGTATTCGGCTGCGGGGATCACAATTGGGCAAGCACGTACCAGCGCATCCCCCGTTTGATCGACGAGCAGCTGGCTATCAAAGGGGCACAGCGATTGCTGCCGCGAGGCGAGAGTGATGCAAGCGGTGATTTTGAACGTGAAGTCGATGCATGGACTGCGGAGCTATGGCCGGATCTGATGCAGGCCCTCGGCCTGCCGGTGATAGCCGTCAATGAGACGAAGCGCAGCTCTTTGTCCGTCCAGTTCGTACCGGGTGCTGCCGCCGTACCGCTGGCCAATACCTACCATGCTGCGTGCGGGCGCATTGTTCACAGCCGGAATCTGCAGCATGAAGACAGCGGACGCATAACACAGCATATCGAAATCTCCCTGCCGGAGGGAACTGAATACCATGAAGGAGACCATCTTGGCGTTCTTCCGGTTAACCCGGCGACGCTGGTTCAGAGAGTCCTCCGAAGATTTAAATTGGACGCGGGGGCGCATCTTATTTTATCGGCTGAAGGAAGAAGCGGCGCTCATTTGCCGACCGGCGTCCCGGTTCGCCTGGACGATCTGCTCTCCCGCAGCGTAGAGCTGCAGGAACCCGCCACGCGTGCGCAAATTCGGGAAATGGCCGAATGTACGGTTTGCCCGCCCCATGCCAAAGAGCTTCTGGAACTGCTTGAGGATCCGACATATCAGGATGAAGTGAGAGCCAAACGGATCAGTATGCTGGACCTGCTGGAGCGGTATGAAGCCTGTGAGCTTCCGTTTGAACGGTTCCTAGAGCTGCTGCCGCCGCTGAAGCCGAGATACTATTCAATATCCAGCTCGCCGCGAGTCAGCCGGAATACGGCCAGCATCACGGTCAGCGTCGTGCGGGACAGCGCCTGGAGCGGCCGCGGCGAATACCGGGGAATTGCATCCAATTATTTGGCGGAATTAGAGGTAGGCGCAGAGGTGTTGATCTTTATACGTTCCCCGGAATCCGGCTTCGAGCTCCCGGAAGACCCGGCAACGCCAATGATTATGATCGGGCCGGGAACCGGCGTTGCTCCGTTCCGGGGATTCATCCAAGCAAGGCAAGCGCTTCGGGATGCCGGGCAGGAGCTGGGTGCTGCGCATCTGTACTTCGGCTGTCGGAATCCGGAGCATGATTACCTTTACCGCGACGAGCTGGAGCAGGCGGAGAGAGCAGGGCTGGTCACCTTGCATTCAGCCTTCTCCAGGGTAGACGGTGTGGAGAAATGCTATGTCCAGCATTTGATGAAGCAGGACGGATCCTTATTGCTGTCACTGCTGGAGGCGGGAGCGAAAATGTACATCTGCGGGGACGGTTCAAAAATGGCGCCGGATGTGGAACTGACGCTGATCCGTTCATACCGGGATCAGCATGGCGTGAGCGAAGAAGAAGCTGCCGTCTGGTTATCCGGGCTGGAATCGTCCGGTCGATATGTAAAAGATGTGTGGGCTGGATGATCCATATGTCAGCATGTACCCGTCCTAGTAAAGCATGACATAACGATATCCAGGCAGCCATGAGCGAGAATTCGTTCGTACTTGCTGCCTGGATTTTTTGTTGAAACAAGATGAAGCTATCCCCATTATCGGCTTGTATTTGTGATAAGATTTATCATACAAGAAATATTAGGCAAGCAGACTAGAAGGAGAGTGACCCTTGTGCGTGAAACCTGTGTTCCTACCGGAGTAAACCCCCGAGACACCGGCTTTGGGTATACGCTGTCCTTGATCGGCGGTAAATATAAGATGATCATTCTGTATTGGCTGGCCGAAAATAGGGTTATGCGGCATAATGAGCTGAAGCGAAGCATCGGTACGATATCCTTTAAAACTCTGAGCATGATGTTAAAGGAGCTGGAAGAGGATGGCCTGATCGTTCGCACGGAATATCCGCAAGTTCCGCCAAAGGTGGAATACACGCTATCGGAACGGGGGCATTCCCTCATTCCCGTGCTGTATATGATGTGCGAGTGGGGCGAGAACCATATGCCCAGGCCCGAATCTGTACCGCAAGAGGCCTGACAGGTGGCCGGACTCAAAAAAAGAAGTATTCCCCAATTCAAGGAATACTTCTTTTTTTTAATCATCCACACCGCTACCCCGATTACAGGCTGTCGACGAACTTCACATAATCGCGGGCGCTTGCTTCCAATGCGCTTTGAGCAGGATCCGGTTCCATACCGGGCACGTTCCCGCCGGGTTCATTTTCTTGACCATAAAACGCATAGAATGAACGGTAATCCGCATCGCAGTATCGGAAGGTCGTCTCAAACGGAGTCAGCAGCTGTTCAAGCGTATAGCGATACCTTCCTTCTTTTCGATAGTCTTCTTTTCTAATGCCGGCGGATACCGCCAGGGCAACCTTACGCTTCTTTAATTTATCTCCGCCTTTGGAACCATATGCCCATCCGTAGGTGAAGACGTCATCAAGCCATTTTTTGAGAAGCGGCGGGCAATTAAACCAATAGATGGGAAACTGCAGGACAAGATTGCCGTGCGTTTCGATTAGCTGCTGTTCTTGTTCAACATGAATGATGCCGTCCGGATAAACCTTATGCAATTCATGAATCGTGTATTTTTCCGGGTATTTCCGGAGTTCATCGACCCATCGCTTATTTACGACCGACGTTTCCAGATTAGGGTGTGTTACGATGACTAGCGTTTTCAAAGCGTTGTCCTCCTTGCAAGATGAATTGTCTTGAGTATAAAGCGATAGCCGAAATTATGTAAGTATGCACTTTTAGTTCAGGTACTTACCAAAAGGTAAGTGTTAATGATACGGAATATTTGATATATAATTTTGATGGGCTGTATGGGGAGTAACCCTCTTGGGTACATATTCTCTAGATGTCTCTAACAAAAGTCGGCATATGCATGCTAGGATTTGATGGGGAAACCCTAACTTTATCATTAGCATAATCACTTACATAAAAAGGAGCTCATCCATAATGGTAGATGTATTTATGAACTTGAATCCCATCCTCCAAGCACTACTCGCTACTCTGTTTACATGGGGAATGACCGCATTAGGGGCTACGCTTGTGTTTGTAACCAAAACCTTGAACCAGCGCTTGTTGGACAGCATGCTGGGGTTTGCCGGCGGTGTGATGATTGCGGCCAGCTACTGGTCTTTATTGGCTCCGGCCATCGAAATGTCGGAAGGCAATCCGATCGGGAACTGGTTTCCGGCAGCCTTCGGATTTTTATTGGGAGGGGTATTCATCTGGGGGATCGATAAGATTTTGCCGCATCTTCATCCCAATGCCCCAATCGGAGGAGCAGAAGGGTACAATCCCAAAATGAGAAAACGGAGCACGCTGCTGGTCCTTGCAATCACCCTTCATAACATTCCGGAGGGGCTGGCGGTTGGGATCGCATTTGGCGCGTTAGCCAACGGGGGGACGGAAGCGTCTCTTGTCGGCGCTATGACTTTGGCGCTTGGGATCGGCATTCAAAACTTCCCGGAGGGCGTTGCGGTATCCATGCCGCTGCGCGGTGACGGAATGTCGCGGAGAAAGAGCTTTTTCTATGGGCAGTTCTCCGGCATGGTTGAACCGATCGCTGCGGTCATCGGCGCAGTGGCCGTATCCGTTATTGAGCCGATGCTGCCGTATGCGTTAAGCTTTGCAGCCGGAGCGATGATCTTTGTCGTAGCCGAAGAGGTTATTCCTAGCTCTCAGGAAAAGGGCAACCGAGACTTGGCCTCGATGAGCCTAATGTTCGGTTTCGTTTTGATGATGATTCTGGATGTTGCATTGGGATAATGCTGAAATTTGTCAATTTCCAATATACGGATTAGCAAATATCGGATAAAATAGGAAAGGATCGGACCTGGTTTAGGCATGACGAATATTTCTATGGGAGGAAACGATGGAGACAGAGAAGAAAAATGTATTGGATGAAGTAACAAAATCAATGAAGCAGGTGGACGGCTATTTGATCCTGAATCTGCTGAAAAATCCGCTGAACAGCATTCATTTGACGGAAAAACATTTCATCTACGGAATCCTGGGGCTTGCCAGCTCATTGGTAGGATTTCTACTATGGACGTTGCTTACGGGAAAGCGGATAGCATCGCTTTTTTTCGCCATGTTTGGCTTTGGAGGGGGAGGCTTATTTAGTGAACTTCCATCCTCCGTGTATGGTGAAGTATTCGGTAGAATGCTCTTGCTCGGACTGCTCTCGACCGTTGCGCTGCTGGCGGCTGTATGGCTGATCGGCTGGTGGGGAAGCGGGAAGCAGCCTGAGCTGAAGCTGTTTATTACGCGTGTCGGAGCGGCGCATTACATTGGGGCTGTCGGTTTTGTTGTAGCAGGCATTCTGTCCTTCAGCTTTAATATTTCCTTTTTATTGCTGCTCATTACGCTGTTGTCTCTGCTTGCATTAACGCTGCATGCCGCCATGGAAGCGAGCGGAGTCGTGAAGGAGCGCACCGCCGGTTATTTGATTCTATCCGTGTCAGCCTACGTCTTGCTGATGAGCATTCTAACGAAATTGATCCTGTAATTGTTTTGAGGAACTAGCATCTACATAAGCTATAACTTCAGTAAATGTTGTACATAATGAAGCGATTCTTAGATCGAAGAAGGAGCTGTCCCCGGTAAAGATTTTCTGCTGGGGGTCGGTTCTTTTTTTTTCGTAATCTTACGAATTCCCAAAGGTAATCCGTGCTCCTATTCGGCATACCCCCAGGAGGTTTGCGGTACTAGACTTAAGTCGGGGTTTCAATCATTCGCGGGACTAATGTTCATGTTGATTATGCGTGCTATACTGAACAGGAATCGGAAACCTGGAAAGATAGAGAGAATTTGGAATGACGGAAGGAATGAAGGTAAACGAAAATGAAGAGACGTACTGGTGTGTGGATCGTGGTGGCGGGCGTGTTGCTGTTGATTTTTACGTGGAATCCCATGAATATCTTCTCAAATGTTAACTTTGGCTTCTCCTTCTCTACGAAGGAAATTCACGAGGAACAGGCGGTCAGCCCGGAAGAAATCGAGAAGTTGGATATTCGAACAGGAAGCGGCGATATTGAGGTCGTCCAGGGAAGCTCGGATGAGATCATGATCAGGCTGGATGGGAAAGTGAGCAAGCAGATTGCGGACCAAGTCAAATTGAAGGTGGAGTCGAAGGGCGAAACGCTGAGCGTGGGGATCGACGCACCGGATCATATCGGCATCGGTGTACGGATTATGGATACGGATTTAACGGTGGAACTGCCTGAGAAAATGTGGGCAGGAGCCGACATTGAAGCAGGCAGCGGTGATATAGAGATTGCGGGATTGCAAGGAGAGGATATCTCCATCAAAGTGGGCAGCGGTGATATTCATATCGAGGATATTGATGCGGTCACAATTGGCTTGAAGTCAGGCTCCGGCGATATATCGGCTGAGCGCTATAAGGCTTCCTTGATGAAGTTCGAGGCAGGCAGCGGCAGCGTTGATCTGCAGGACGGAGAAGCCGAATTGCAAGGCGAGGCCAGCTCTGGCAACATTCAACTGGAAGCGGATGAGCTGCTTCAGGATGCCGACCTGCGGGTGGGCAGCGGCAACGTGACCGTTGATTTGGATCAGGAGCCTTCTTCCCTGACCGTTGATTTTAAAGGGGGCTCCGGCACTGGCGAGGTTAGTTGGGACGGATTCCAATACGAGGAGAAAGACAAGGATAAAGGCGTGCTCAGAGGAACGTTCGGAAACGGCGATGTGCTGCTGAAGGTACGCACGGGCTCTGGTGATTTCACCCTGGAATAATGGGATTTCGTGATCCGTTCATATTAGTAGTAGTCGAGAAGGCATCCCTATGCGGGATGCCTTCTTTATTATTGCGGCTTTAGCCAGTTGAGCTCGCGAAGCGTGCGAAACAAAAAACCACCCGCTATGCGGGTGGAGGGATCGAGGGTTTGACCAACAAGACCATTCCGATAAAATTGAGATGTTCAGGCTCAATAATGAAAGGAATGGTCTTAGATGGCAAACAAGAGCTATAGTTTAGCTCACACGAAGTGGATGTGCAAGTACCACATTGTGTTCACCCCGAAGTATAGACGGAAAGAGATTTATAATCAAGTGAGGAAAGACTTAATCGAAATTTTCAAACGATTATGCAAATACAAGGGAGTGGAGATAATCGAAGGTCACATGATGCCCGATCATGTACATATGTTGGTAGCAATTCCCCCAAAAATCTCAGTATCATCATTTATGGGATACCTGAAGGGGAAAAGCTCACTCATGATATTCGAGAAGCATGCTACCTTGAAGTATAAATATGGTAATCGAAAATTTTGGGCGGAGGGATACTACGTCAGCACAGTGGGCTTGAATGAAGCCACCGTGGCAAAATATATCCGTGAGCAAGAAGCACACGACCAGGCAATTGATAAACTGAGTGTGAAAGAGTATGAAGACCCATTCAGCAAAAACAGTAGCAAGAAGAAGTAAACCAGTTTAACTGGTAAGTGAAAGTGACAAATTACACTGAGCCTGAACAATTTTATTGTCAGGCTAGCGTCTTTAGGCGCAGTTTGGCAACAAGGGGTTATACCCCAAGAGCAAACCACCCGTTTGACGGGTGGTTCTGATTGTGTTTGTGAACAAATTCGAATGGTTCCCTGTTAATTTTATGCCATTCAATATTAAAAAAGATCAGTGCCGATCAGAGAAAATACAGTTGGATCTTAAAAATAGACGGTTGGGAGCAGCGGGCGGCCGTTTTATAGTTGGGTTGTATCGAAAAAAGATCCGAAGGTGAGGTGAGAAGGAGGAAGGTTTAGTTTCATCATTGCTTTGATAAATTTGACGGCAAAGGAGTTGAATGGTTAATGGTTTTTCACACCAAGAAGCGGTTGAAGCTGTTGTTGGCAGTTGCGTGCGCGCTTGCAGCCGTTCCGACGGCAGGAAAAACGCTGACGGCTGCGGAGGTCATGACAGGGCAAGCTGATGTACAATTATTAGGCGCCAATACCGACGTGAGAAAGGCGACCCAGCATGACCTTGATGTGATTTATAAGGATCTGACCGGTTATCCGACAGTATCAGCCACCTATAACGGCGGCGTCGCTGCTATCGGAGATCAAGCCTTCGTTCTGGCGGTCAACCCCGACACGACGCCGATACTAGCAGCTGCCCGCTACGGAAAGGGCAAAGTCGTCGTTGCAGGCGATGATTCCTATTTCAAGTTCACTTCTGATATTACCGATGAGCGGACAACGGTTGCCCGCAACATTCTTCTGTGGTTGACGGAGGATTCCGAGACGTTGACCTATCAGGAGGCATTGGAAGGCAAAGGTCGATTGCCCATGTTGTCCGCAACGTGGAAGAATTATTCCATCGAAACCGATGTACCGATCGATTTGGTCCGATTGGACCAATTCACGCCGGAGCAGTTGGATCCGTCCCGCTACCCCGTAGCTTATGTTGACGGGACGCTGAAGGATAGCGAGGTCGACGCCGTCGAGAATTACGTCGCACAAGGAGGTCATGTCGTTGTCCCCTTAAAGGGATGGGTGATGGAACAATATCCGCATGTCTTTCTAGGGAATGAATATCAGGGACTTTCAGGCAAGCTCAGTGAGGATTACCCGGTGCAGCGCCTATTGAACCGGATGGGTCTTGGTCTGATGAACAATACGGCATCGACTCGAACGGAAACCCTGCCCAAATTGACACCGGAGCAATCCGCCAATTATCATTCGCAAAAGCTGCTGGAACAGGCCGAAGCAATTGAGGCCGGGACACTGTCACCGGATCAGGTAAACGTCGGGCGGCCTGGTGCCGGCGCGGATAAGAAGCTGCAAGTCATCGCTTCGGTGACCGGTGGAACCGTCAGCAGCATCACTCCGCAGAGTCCGCTGTATGCCGTGATCGAGCAGGATGCGAGCGATTTGGAATCCAATCTTACGTTTCCGCTCGACCGTTCCAAAGCGCCCTATACGAGCGCATTATTAGCGTTTCAATTGGGACGGATCGGAAATGACCTGACGGCCCCCAAATCCCCTTATGCCGATCAATTCCCCGGAGCCGTTCCAGCAGAGGCCCCTCGTGTGACGGGACTATCCGTCCACGTGAATTTTGATTATTCAACCTTTGACTATTTGCGTCAAGGGACGGTTCCTAAAAATTGGATTAGTACAGGGCTGTACGCGCCGGCCGGAGAATGGGTAACGGTTCGTGTGCCCGAAGGCACTCAGCATCTAGACGTTCAGGTTGGGGCGCACACGGACAATCTGACAAGTAAAACGGAATGGGAACGACCGCCGGTCATAACGCAGCGAAAGACCCTCTCTCCGGGTGAGAATCGGATTCGCAGTCCTTTTGGCGGTTTGATTTACTTGATTCCAACCAAGCCTCAGCCTGGCGTTGCGAAGGATATTGAAATCAGCGGCGGAGTTCGCGCACCGCATTATATCCTTGGCGAGACCTCTAAGGCCGAATGGGAAGATACGATTCGGCATCATCCCGCCCCCTGGTCGGAGCTTCAGGGACGCAGGGTGATCTTGACGCTGCCGTCCGAGTATATCAGGCAGCTAGAAGATCCACAGCAATTAGTGGAGAAGTGGGATGCGATCGTGGACTACACCGAGGAAGTTGCGGGGCTTTCCCCGGATCAACCGCTGCCGCACAAAAGTATAGACCTTCCGTTCCGTTATGTTGCGGATCGACAGATTAGTGCTGGTTACATGCATGCCGGCTATCCGATCATGTTTCACATCGATCCTTCAGCGGGCCACGCCGTGGACATATCTCGAGTTACACAGGGAGGATGGGGCTTCTGGCACGAGACGGGCCATGAATATCAGCAAGGAGCCTGGAACTGGAACGTAACAGGTGAAATCACGGTTAATATTTACTCCCTTTACGTTCAGGAGAAATTCGGCAACAGCAGCAACTTATTGATTCGCAATGCCGATGGAAAGGACTTCTATGATTTAGCGTTTGAATATATGGAAAGCGATCTTCCAGGTAAGTCGTTCGGTGCTTCCGGCCAGCTGGATCTCTTCGGCTATCTCGTGATGTTCCGCCAGCTTTCCTTGGCTTATGGATGGGACTTTTACGCTGACCTTCATAAGGCGTACCGAGAGCTGCCGGCATCGCAGCTGCCTGCGACGAACCAGGAAGAGATCGATACGTTTGTCGTGATGGCATCCATTACGGCAGGAGAGAATCTGACGGAGTTCTTCGATAAGTGGGCGCTGCCGTATTCCAAAGCGGAGGTTAAATCCCGCATCGAGGCGTTGAACTTACCGTCCCCTGCGCAGGAATTGTGGCGCTTGAGGGAGACGCATTCGCTTAAAGACCCACCAGAAATCAAGGTCGATTCGGAAACCGAATGGAACCGTGACTCGGTGCAGGTCTCCATCGCGATGACTCCGGAAGCTGAAGCTGCAGGCATGCGGAGCCAATTTAAGCTAGGATCCAAAGGCACATGGACGAATTATACGGCTCCCATACTCTTGGAAACAGAGGGAGAGACAACCGTATATGCCCGAATGGCCGCTTTGTCTGGCGTGACAAGTGACGAAACCTCCAAGACAGTGAGGATTGATCGGAGCGGACCGGAAATAAAGGCAAATGTGCCACAGTCCGTATACCAAACCGAGCGTGTAACCATTTCGCCTCAAATCACGGACACATTAAGCGGCGTATCGGACTTTAGCTTGGAGCTGGATGGCAAGGAAGCTTCCGAAACACTGGTAAGAGAGCCATTAACGCTGACAGCCGGACCGCATATTCTTCGTATAACGGCAGAAGATACGGCCGGGAATGTCACGGTTCGTGAATATCCGATCGTAGTTGTTGTCGATCAGGAACAGCTCGACGATATCGTGAGAGCAGGGGAAGAGAAGGGCTGGATTGATAATCACGGCATCACGCTAAGCCTATTGGCCAAAATTGCAGATCTCCAGCAGCATCCTCCTGGAAGCGAAGGAGCCGATGAAGCGCTCACTTCGCTGGAGAACGCCATCAAAGCACAACGGGGCAAGCATATCGATTCCGGTTTTGCGGAGCTGCTTCTTGGAGACATGGACTACATCCGAAACCAAGTCTCGGCTTCATAGCAGCTTATAATTTGCAAAGGGCGGCCGTTTCGGCCGCCCTTTATTTCTGTAGTGACCGTCCATCATGAAATAAATCAGTCCAAGATTAAATTTAGACAATGTACTGCTTTAAAAATATACTGCACAATTAGAAAATACGGCGGTGTTCAATCGCCAAAATGTTCTGTAAGGTGGTGCTTAACAAACCAGAAATCCGCACAACAAGCAAATGAAAAGGGAGGCAAAGATAATGAAGGTCAACAGGCTTAAAGTATTCTGGATTGTTTTGCTTGCCGCCACCATGTCCATGACAGCGGCAGGCTGCGGAGGCAGTGCCAAGGAACAACCGGAGGCAACGTTGGACCCGGAATCCCCTCCGGTTCTATCGGAACTGACGTATTGGGTGCAAATCGTTAGCCAGGTGTCCGCTACGATGAAGAGTTACAACGAAATCGAGGCTTATAAGGAATTGGAGAGTTTAACCGGAGTGAAAGTGGACTTTCAGCATCCTCCGCAGGGCCAGCAAGCCACGGAGCAGTTTAACCTCATGATGACCTCGGAAAAGCTTCCGGATGTGATCGAATATTCTTGGGCCGGCTATCCTGGGGGACCGGAGAAGGCGATCAAGGATGGCAAAATCATCAAACTCAATGATTTGATCGACCAGCATGCACCAAACTTTAAGAAGGTGCTCGAGGAGCATCCGGAGTGGAAGAAGGAAATTATGACCGATGACGGCAGCATATACGTGTTCCCGTTCCTGCGTACCGACGACAAGCTTAAGGTATTTCTCGGACCGACGATCCGGCAGGATTGGCTCGATAAGCTGGGGCTTTCGATGCCGACGACGATTGATGAATGGTACAACGTGTTGAAGGCCTTTAAGGAACAAGACCCGAACGGCAATGGCAAAGCGGATGAGATCCCACTATATCTGACGAAGGGAGATGTCGATACAACGACCGCTTTTCTCGGAGCGTGGGGAATTAACGCCGGATTTTATCAAGAGGAAGGACAGGTTAAATACGGCCCGACTGACCCGAGGTTCAAGGAGTTCCTGACACTCATGAACCAGTGGTACAAGGAAGGCTTACTCGATCAAGACTTTGCGACGACCGATGAGAAAATGCTGGAGGCCAAAATTACCGGCGGGCAAATCGGATCAGCGATTCTATACACCGGCAGTGGGATCGGCAAGTATGGAACGCTCATGAAGGATAAAGATCCGAATTTCAGATTGGTGGCAGCGCCCTACCCTGTGATGAACAAAGGCGACAAGCAAATCTGGGGTTACAAGGACTATGCATTTAACGGAATCGGGGCGGCGATCACGACCAGCAACAAAAATCCGATTGAAACCGTAAAGTGGCTGGATTACGGCTACTCCGAGGAAGGGACCCTGTTATTTAACTTCGGAAAAGAGGGCGTCAGCTATACGATGGAAGACGGCAAGCCCAAATTCAAACCCGAAGTATTAAATGATCCTTCCGGACTGCCAGTGATCCAATCCATGTCCAAGCATAACCGAGCAACCTTCAGCGGGCCGTTCATGCTCGATATTCGTTTCGATGAGCAATATACGACCGAGCCTGATCAGCTGGAGTCCAAGATCATCTGGGCTGAGCCGACCATGGAAAAGAAAATGCCGCGCACAACGCCGACTCAAGCCGAGAGCAGCCGCTATGCTTCAATTATGACAGACATTAACACGTACAAGGACGAGATGTACTTGAAATTCGTCATGGGCGCCGAGCCATTGGATCAGTTCGATAAGTATGTGAAAACCATTGAATCCATGGGTCTAGCGGAAGCCCTGGAAATCCAGCAGAACGCCTTGGAGCGTTACGGTAAGCGGTAGGAATAAGGCAAAAGATTAAAGGCTAACCGCCGTAGAGCGGCGGAAAATATGCAGTTCCCGTCGCTCTTGGTGCGGCACAATAAATAAAAGTTGGAGGGAGGAATCCGATTGTCTGCTGCACGGGAACATCCCTTCGAGTCTCGCAAAGGGAAATGGACAACGATTGCGAAAGATTTAAGACGGAACAAATACGTCTACATACTGGCGCTTCCCGTTATTCTATACTATGCCGTCTTCCACTACGGACCGATGTACGGTCTATTGATGGCTTTCAAAGATTTCAGTATCGCGGACGGCATTTGGGGAAGCGAGTGGATCGGATTTGAGCATTTTCGCAATTTCTTTAACAGCTATTATTTCGAACGCCTTCTGCGCAATACCGTGCTGATCAATGTTTATGAGCTCATCTTCGCGTTTCCGGCACCGATTATCCTTGCCCTGCTGCTGAATGAAATCCGCAGCCGGCTGTTTAAGCGTACGGTTCAAACGATATCGTATTTGCCGCATTTCGTATCCATCGTCGTGGTTACGGGGATCATGTTCGATTTCCTCGCAAGAGATGGCTTGGTGAATCAGATACTGGGCTTTTTCGGCATCGAATCGATTCCGTTCATGAGCGAGGCCGGATGGTTCCGTACGCTATATGTCGGGTCCGGCATTTGGCAAGGCGTAGGCTGGGGATCAATCATTTATCTTGCCGCCATCGCAACCATTGATCCGACCCTTTACGAAGCAGCCAAGATGGACGGCGCTGGCCGCTGGAAACAGATGCTGCACATAACGCTGCCTGGGATGCTGCCGACGATCATTATTATTTTTATTTTAAATATGGGCTCCATGCTTAGCGTTGGCAGCGAAAAAGTATTGCTGATGTACAGCCCGCTAACTTATGAAACGGCTGACGTGATCTCGACCTTTGTGTATCGGCGAGGGGTTCTGGAGACGGATTACGGTTTTACGACGGCTGTAGGTTTGTTTAATTCGGTGGTCAGCTTCATTCTGCTTGTACTCGCGAACTCGATCAGTAAGCGGGTCAGCGAACATAAACTCTGGTAGAGAGGGGGGCGGTTATGGCTAATAAGCGAACCGCCGGAGAGACCATATTCGTCTGGTTCAATGCGTTGATTCTAACCGGTCTCTGCTTCGTCACCTTATATCCATTCGTGTACGTTGCCTTTGCTTCGTTCAGCGATCCCGCTTCGTTAGCCCAGCACCGAGGGCTGCTGTTCACGCCGCTTGATATCAACTTCGAAGCCTATAAGGCGGTGTTTAACAATCCGATGATTACGACGGGGTATCGGAACACGCTGATCTACGTTGCGGCGGGAACAGCCATCAATCTGGTGGCCACGGCGATCGGCGCATACGTGTTGTCGCGCAGAAATTTGTACTTTAAAAATCTATTGATGATGTTGATCGTCATTACCATGTTTTTTGGCGGCGGCCTGATCCCGACTTATCTTCTGATCAATAACCTGGGAATGCTGAACACGATCTGGGCGATGCTCATCCCAGGGATGATCGGGACATTTAATATGATCATTATGCGGACTGCCTTTCAGTCCGTACCGATAAGTCTTGAGGAATCAGCGAAAATCGACGGTGCGAACGACCTGATCATTCTGTTCCGAATCATTATCCCCCTGTCCATGCCCGTTATCGCCGTAATGATTCTATGGTATGCCGTGGGACACTGGAATTCATATTTCGGGGCGCTCATCTACCTGCGGGACCGGGAGTTATTCCCGCTCCAGCTTGTGCTCCGGGAAATTCTCATAACCAATACGACGGACAACATGATGACGGAAGCCTCCGGGGACCGGATGGCGATCGCGGACACGATTAAATATGCAACGATCATCGTGTCCACATTACCGATACTGCTTCTGTATCCGTTTTTGCAAAAATACTTCGTCAAAGGTGTCTTGATCGGCGCCATTAAGGAATAGGAGGAGAACGATGGCTGATTCATCATTAGATATCGTAGCGGAAAGCAAGAACCGGATGCAGTGGTGGAAGGATGCCAAATTCGGCATGTTCATCCACTGGGGGGTGTATTCGCTGCTCGGCAAAGGAGAGTGGGTGATGTATGCCGACAAAATTCCGGTAAAGGAATATGAGAAGCTTGCCGGGGAATTCAACCCGACACAGTTTGATGCCAAAGCTTGGGTGAAATGCGCCAAAAGGGCCGGCATGAAATATATCGTCATCACGGCCAAGCACCACGATGGCTTCGCCATGTACCACTCGCGGACGGACCCGTTCAATATTGTTGATGCTTCTTCATTCGGCCGGGATCCGTTGAAGGAACTGTCCGAAGCTTGCAGGGAGGAAGGAATCAGGCTCTGCTTCTACTATTCTCATGTGATTGATTGGCATCATCCGCATGCGCTTCACGATACATTTAACAATCTGTGGGACTATGAGCTGGAGAAGAAGGCGTTCTTCAGTTATTGGAACCATAAAGCAAAGGGGCAAGTGCGCGAGCTGCTGACGGAATACGGCCCCGTCGGACTGCTCTGGTTCGATACATCCGGGGGATTGTCGAAGAAGGAGAGCGAAGCGATGGTCAACATGATTCGTGAGCTTCATCCCGATTGCCTGATTAACAGCAGAGTGAGCCATTGGCCTGATTTTGGTGATTACCAATCCAAGGGCGATAACGAAATCCCGATGTATGGCGAGGAAACGAGGGAATGGGAAACGCCGATGACCCTAAATCAATCGTGGGGGTACAGCACCAAGGATCAAGTGTGGAAATCGACGGATGCTTTGATCCGAAAGTTGGTGCATATCGTAAGCAAGGGAGGGAATCTGCTGCTCAATGTCGGCCCTACGGAAACAGGAATAATTCCGGAACAATCCGCTTTGCGCCTGAAGGAAGTTGGCGAATGGCTTGCTCGAAATGGAGAGGCGGTCTACGGTACGAGCGCAAGCCCGTTCCCTTATGAGCTGGAGTGGGGAGCGGTTACGGTTAAAGAAGATATTCTCTTCCTTCATGTATACAACCGATATTGGCCAGAGGGAGAACTGGCATTGAACGGGGTGAGAAATACGGTTAAACATGCATATCTGCTCACGGACCCGACGACAAGCAGTCTTCCCGTGCACCAGAGCTATCAACCGGAAACGGACCATCACGCGATGCGGATCCGACTGCCCAAGCATCCCCCGGAAGACCATGTTTCGGTTATTGCATTGGAAGTCGAGGGCAAGATCGATGTAGATCGGGGGTTTA
Source organism: Paenibacillus sp. FSL M8-0142 (assembly GCF_038597315.1). NCBI lineage: Bacteria > Bacillati > Bacillota > Bacilli > Caryophanales > Paenibacillaceae > Paenibacillus > Paenibacillus sp. FSL M8-0142. The sequence goes on along the minus strand of NZ_CP152008.1, from coordinate 3,681,757 downwards.
TCCAACAGGCGAATGGCTCCATTAAGCTGGATCTTGTACTGTCAGAGATAACGACCGGGAGCGAGATGAACGAGGCACGGTGGAGCTTTAAGGCCTCATCTTCCGGCATTTACGAAGTCATGCTTGTTAATTTCAAAAAATCCGGTGCCGTTTGGGAAAAGGAATACGATCATGAGGTCACCGTACGGGCGGCAGGGCAGACGATCTCATGTATTCCCCAAGAGGATAAGGTCGTCAACGACTCCATATCCTGTCAGCATCCGTACACCGAGGTTCATTCATCTGTCGGACGGATCGTAATTGAGGATCCGGGTACGTATGCGTTGACCTTATCAACCAAGCTTGCGAAACCGAAGCCTTTCGGACCGGAAATTTGGCAGGCGGCAGCCGTGAAGCTTCGTTCGGTTCGATTGGTTCCTCTCATTGGATGACCGGACTTATTAAAGGGATTGCTAGTCCGCTTGGCGAAGGATTCAAGAAATAGGTTTCCATACATTTTCTTGGAGGAATGCCCATGATCTCGATACCCGGCTTTATTCCCGGCAAGCGAAAGAGGAGCAGCCGGGGACGCGTCTTGAAAACCATGATCGTTTCGTACATGCTCATCCTGTTATTGCCTATGACCGTGGGTCTTTTTCTATATGGACGGGTGGAAAACGTGATGGAAAACAATGTGGAGCGTTCAAATTCGGCAATGCTGGAGCAGTTGCGGCTTTCAATGGACAGCAAGCTTAAAGAAGTGGATATTTTGGCAAAACAAATCATGTTTAACCCGAAGCTGGCTCATTTGCTGAATCTTGATAGGCAAGATCCAGCCGGGGCGTATCGCCAGGTAGAATTCGTCCGCGATTACTTGAACCGCTATCAATCTTTTGTAAGCGGATTCGTGAAGGACTATTATGTTCATCTGCAAGCGGGAGACGTCATTCTGAAGCCGGGAATGCGGACGGATGCAAGAACCTTCTACGACAAGTATTATCGGTTTGAGCATATGGAATTTGAAACTTGGAAGCGGACGTTGCTCGGCAGCTACCACAACAAGGCTTTCTTGCCCTCCAATGTGCTGCTGCAGGACCCGAATCAAGCAAATGGCAACCCGGCGGATGTCATCACTTATGCGCAGTCCCTTCCGTTCCATGAAGTTTCCAATATCCGCGGAACGCTTGTGATCATGATCGATGGGCAGCAGCTTCAGGAGATGTTCCGGCAAATCGAGTCCGCGAACGACAGCGAGATTTATATCCTCGACAAGGAACAGGGCGTGATCGCAAGCTCCTCTGGCTCGGAGCTGTCATTACAGGTGACGGAAAAGCTGGCTGGTCCATCGGGATTGTTTAAAACTACATTAAATGGCACGGACAGCATGATAACCTTTACGGAATCCAAGGAAGCCGGCTGGCATTATGTGTCCGTCATGCCGATGGACAGCGTTATGGAACGAGTATCGCAGCTAAAGAGAATGGCGCTCACGGTGTTAGTCGTATCGCTTGTCGCGGGGGCGGCCATTGCTTGTTGGTTTGCATACCGACAATATAGTCCCGTCAAACGGGTGGTTGATGCCATACTTCAAGGAAAGCCGGTTCAGGATAAACCGGCCGCAAACGAATATGATTTTATTTTGCAAACGATCGAAGGCTCGCTCGTTGAGCAGCGGCATCTGAGAGAGCGATTGTTCAGGCAGACGCCTGTCATCCGTGCCGATTTTCTGTCAAGGCTCATTCGGGGATACATTGATCCGGAACATGCGGGCGATCACGGGGGGCCGTCATTAGCGACGATGGGCATACACTTCGCGTCCGACAAGTTTGCAGTCATCATTGTTCAAGCAGTGAATATTACAAGGCTGTCGCCAGAGCCATCCGAGCAAGACTGGACGCAAATTCGGTTTATCATCTCGAATATCGGCACGGATATTGCAAATTCGGGACATCAGGGATTCGCTGTCGATCTGGAACGCGATCGGGTAGCGATCCTGATCAATTTCCATCCGGTTGAAGAGGTGGAAACAGGACTCTTCCTTCATGAGATCGCAGAACGATTGCTTCGGGTCTTGGAGGACCGTTTTCATATTTCCGTGACGATCGCCGTCAGCAGCGTACACACAGGAAACGGAACCATCGGCAGCGCTTATCTGGAAGCAATGGCAGCCCTGGATTACCGGATGTTCAGCGGTAGAAATTCAATCATTCACTTCGGGCATGTACGGGACATTAAGCATCATTATTACTATCCGATCGAATTCGAGACGCAGCTTGTCAACCATGTGAGAAGCGGAGATACGGAAAACGTCGCTAAGCTGCTGGATAATATTTATTCGATGAATTTTAATTCATCGGGAATGACCCCTGAGCTGGGAAGATGCTTGTTCTTCAACATTATCAGCACATTTCTGAAAATACTGAATTTGACCAACACGGATCATGAAAGCCTTCTAGGCCCGAGCTTTGATCCCGTAAAACACATATTCGGTTGTTCCACAAGCGATGAAATGCATACCGAGACCAAGCGGTTGTATGAAAAGCTGTCCCGTCTCTTTCATACGGAGCACAGCGATCACAGCATCCAGCTGCAGCAGGATTTGATGGTATTCATCGACCGGAATTTAACTGACTATAATTTAGGACTTGGCATGATTGCCGACCATTTCGGCATGACGCCGCAATATATCTCGAGTTTCTTTAAGAAGATGAATCAATGCAATATCACCGACTATATTACCCGCGCGAGGATTGAGAAAGCGAAGACTTTGATGGAGCAATCGGAACTGACCAATGCGCAGCTGGCCCAACTAGTCGGCTATACAAACGATGTCGTGTTCATCCGGGCATTCAAGAAATTGGAGGGGGTAACACCCGGCAAATATCGGGTGAGTGCAAGCGGGCATTAAACTTGAACGTGAAGAGGAGTGGCCAATTAGACATGGAAGCGATCCAGGAACCATTAAAATACGGCGAGACCACGACTTGGACGCGTCAAAGGACCGAAGCCGCCATTGAATTCGTGCTGCATAAGATCGATGAAAATTTGGACACATTTTCGGACCGTTTTCCGTCCCCTGCAAGCCGTAATCATATCTACGAGCCAATCGGCAACACGGAATGGACCTCGTCATTCTGGACCGGGATGCTGTGGTTGGCATATGAAGTTACAGGTGATGCGAAGTACCGCTCGACCGCGGAGCATCAACTCCACAGCTACAAGGAGCGTGTGGAGCAGCGCATCGCAACGGAGACGCATGATCTGGGTTTTTTGTATTCCTTGTCCTGCGTGGCTGCATACAAATTGACCGGGAACGAAGATGCAAGACAGGTTGCCTTGGCCGCCGCAGACCTATTGATGGAGCGGTTTTTCGAGAAAGCAGGCATCATTCAGGCTTGGGGGAAGCTGGACCAACCGTCTCAGCGCGGCAGGATGATCATCGACTGCTGCATGAATTTGCCTTTGCTCTATTGGGCGACTGAAGAAACCGGTAAACCGAAATATCGTCGTACTGCCATAAGCCATGCCCGGCAATCCGCTGCATATTTGATTCGTGAGGATTCCTCAACGTACCATACGTATTATATGGATGTCGAGAGCGGAGAGCCAAGATTTGGGCAAACGTCCCAAGGGTACGCGGATCATTCATGCTGGTCGCGCGGTCAGGCCTGGGCCATTTATGGTTTGCCGCTCAGTTATGCATATACAAGGGAAGAAGCGCTGCTGCATCATGCTGAGCGGGTCACGAAATACTTTTTGAATCGGCTGCCTGAGGATTATGTATGTTATTGGGATTTGATATTCACCGAAGGCCCGGAAGAAGAGAGGGACAGCTCGGCGGCCGCCATTTCGGTATGCGGAATGCTGGAACTGGCTAAGCACTTGCCGCTCTCGCATCCGGAGCGCCGAATGTACGAGAACGCAGCACTTCGTATCCTGGAATCTTTATCCGATCGATATACGACGGCTTCGCTCCCTGAATCCAACGGCATTCTCCAGCATGCGGTGTATGGAAAGCCGCTCGGGAACGGAATCGACGAATGCTGCATATGGGGAGATTATTTCTATTTTGAAGCGCTGGTGAGGGTTTTAAAAGATTGGGATATGTACTGGTAAAGGAAAGAACGAGATGCCGAGAAGTACGAACAAATTGCTAATGACCGCCATTTGGCGGTCGTCTTTTTTGTTGCAGGCACAATCAAATCCAATCATCAATTACTTCATGTTGACTTCGCTTGGCTCACGCTGCATTTTCTCTGAATAACTTAAGTCGATTCTTATAACAATAAACCTTGGACTCCATATTTGAACTGCAGATAAGGAGCCATTCCCAAGCCATAATCCGGCTATCAAAGTTGATGCATTGGAAATAAGGCTAAAATATGAGGAGGTTATATGCATGCAATTCCAACAGCCGCAAAATCACCAAAATATTGAAACCGGTATGGTTCCTCCGCAATTGAACCATGGCGGGCACGAAATGTTCGACGTCCACGAAGTGTTGGCAGGGGCCATCAATACGATTGATACTTATACGATGCTGAGCGGGCACGTACAAGATCCGGAGCTTCGGGATATTATGCAGCGCCAGAAGCAATTTATGGCTGATGAATACAACATCACCTTGGAGTGCTTTAAATCAGGGCAAGACCCATCCAAACCAACCCAAAGCTATAAAATGAAGCAGGGGAATGACTTTACTTACGGGATGAAGCCATCCCAGCCGAAGAAACCAATGCAGTCGACAGCAGAAATAAACGATGAGTTCATTTCCCAATGCATGCTGAATGCGGTTAAAGCCGGTGCTACCGTAAAAACAAATGCCGCCCTGGAATCCACCAATCCAGTCGTGCGCCGGGTGCTTGCAGATTCGCTGCCAAACTGTATTGAAATGGCTTATGAAATTTCCCTGTATCAGAACAAGCATGGCTACTATCAGGTACCGCAGCTTCCGCGGCAGGATATGACGCAAATGCAAAATAGCTACGCTCCTGCTATGGTTCAGCCGCAAACACCTGGCAATATAATGCCTCACTAATGATCCAAGCGCCTTATCTCGAATGGGATAGGGCGCTTTTTTTACGACAACTTTTACCATTGCCGGCTCGTTTAGACTCCTTTCACAGCAATCGCGGGAAGTTACTGGGAGCCATCGAAAATGCTTGCCAGATCGCAAATCTTTCATTAACATGAAATGAATCTGTCTATACCTTCGAAAGGAGTATGCCATGATTGTCCTTTAAGGAAACAGGAGGATGGCTTAATGAGTAAAGGCTCGAAATCTGTGATGTTGTTGACAACGGTGGTTCTTCTGGTTGTTCTTCTCGTAGGCTGCGGCGGCACCGACAAATTGACGGTCAATCAGGTTAACATCGTGGCCGATCTGCTGCCGGACGGTGACTTGTACGTGGAGGAGCTTTTTACCTATACTGTCAGCGGTGAGTATGATTCGATATCGCGATTTATGGACAATTTCGGGGATGCGAATATCGAGTTCTTCGAGGCATATGTTCCACCCGTCGATCGGGAACTAGGCAATTTCGGCTATCAAAGTTTAGAGCGGTATCCGGTCACCTTAAGATGGAGAAGGGGTTCCTACTTCATCGATGTACAGGCAAAGGATGAATCCAGGCAGGTATACTATCGCTACAGGCTTGATAAGGAGGCAGTGAAATATGACGATCGCGGAGAGCTGGATTGGTCATTGCTTAAGGATAACGACAAGGAGCATCAGAACGTATCGGTTACGCTGCGTATAAGGCAGCCTGTGCAAGAACCGGTTATCGTCTATGCTTACGACCGCTCCGGTGGGGCTGTTACGGAGACTTCCGAACGAGTATCCCGATACGAAAACAAGCTTCTGCCGAAGGGGGATCATGTGCGGATGAAGGTGTTTGTTCCATTAGAGGCGCTTCCCGAGTTGGAAACGACGTCGTCTTCTTCCCTACTATCGGAACGGCTGGAGCAAGAGTCGGCGCTTCAACGCCGATTCGTGGAGCGGGATCGTCTGCTTGAAGCCGGTGTTTATGTAAGCCGCTGGTTGACTTATGCCGCAATAGCAGGTGTCGTGTTTTATGCACTATCCATTCGCAGGCTCGCAGCATGGTGGGACGGACGGCGAATAACCATGGAAGAGATTGAACATATGAATCCGAGCAGTCTGGTCTACCTCTTCAGGAAAGGTAAGCTTCGGCGCGAAAATGTGCTCGCCAGTGTGTTTGCTCTGCGACGCAAGGGCATGCTCGATATTTCCATGGAGCATTTGGGAACGCGGTTTCAGCAAGATGACAGCGCCCCGAAGGAGGGCCCGCAGTTCAGATTCGCGGGGAATCGTTCCGGCTTGACGAAATCGGAGCGGTATCTTCTGAGCTGGCTGTTCCGTGGGACGGAATTTCTGAAACTGGACAGCATATCCGGGCCCACGAAATCAGAACGTCATCAGAAAAGCTCGATGCACATCTACAAGAATCGCTTGAAAGGCCTGGAGACAGGGTTCAATCGTTGGCGGGAGATCGTGGAACAAGAGAATCGCCAAACGATAAAGTACGGAGTATATAGGCCGAGAAAAATAATCTTCGCCGTGCTTGCTCTCGTGCATGTTACATTGCTGACCTACCTGTATATCGCAGACGTTATATCATGGGGATGGATCGGCGTAATGATTCTTATTTTGGGAGGCGGAGCCGCCCTGGCTTCCATTCGTTGGCGTCAGAAAAAATATATCATAGCCTTCTTGATCGTCTGCTTCTTCATGGGTGCTCAAATCATGTACGACCCGGTCGTTGATACATACTTGGACTTTGTTCTTCTATCGATTCTAATGGTCGGACTTATGCCCGGAGTCGTATTAGATCGCAGATCGGAAGCCTGCCGGAGCACGGTGAAACGATATCGCAGAATGCTGGCTAGAGGCGGCAGGAGCGAAGATCGCGAGCCTATTCATCTCGAACGGATGATGGAAGCGGCGCTTCTGCTCGGCGTAGGACGGAGGTTTTTGACACGTATTCGAAAGAAGCAACCGGATTATGTCCGATCTCACGCTTCTCCGCTATTTGATCCGGCTTCGCATGTTGCGCTTGATTTTGCCTTTCAACGGTCATGGAAAGGGTTGGCTGGCAACTCGTCTTCATGGAGCAGCAGCGGCGGAGACGGTGGGGATGGGGACAGCGGTGGCGGATTTTTCGGAGACAGCAGCGACAGCGGCAGCGATGGAGGAGATGGCGGCGATTAAACTGCAGGCTGAAGCGAGAACTTTTTAGCGTATTTTCCTTTTATTCGTAAGCAGCAATATTCATCAATCTTGGCAATTTAGGAGCCCCTCGTTTGATCTAACATTGGTCAGGGGGGCTTTTTTTATTGTCTTCTTCGTATCTAAATTTCGATTAGAGGACAATCTCGCGCGTTTTCGGTCGTGGAAAGGCTTGACACCTAGTCATGTGGAATGATAATTTGTATGCACAACTAAAAAGGAGTGTATAAGATGGAACACTTTCATGACCACTTACTCAAGGGATGTCTATACTTCACGGCCAATCAGTTGGCCCGCTCCATGACCAAACTAGCCGAGGATGAATTTCGCATAACTGGCTTGTCTCCGACCTACGCGTTCCTGATGATTGCCGTGAATGAGAAGCAAGGCATTTCTCAGAAGGAGCTTGGAGAGGTTTTGCATATAACACCTTCAACGGTGACCCGTTTTATCGAGAAGCTGCAGGCTAAAGGCCTGGTGTACGCTGAACAAAAGGGCAGAATGTCCTTGATTTACTCCACGGAGAAGGGGAAAGAGCTGCAGCCGGATATCGAGAAAGCTTGGCTTAACCTCTATGATCGGTACTCCAATATCATCGGAGAACAAACCGGAATCGAATTAACAGAACAGCTATTCCAGATAAGCAATCAATTGGAGGGTAAAAAGTAGAGTTAAAAAAAACGCCGCCTGTCTCTTTCAGGAGGCCTTGGCGGCTTTAAAGGTTTATGACGATGCCTTCATTATTGTAACCAAGTAACATTACATCATTTCATGAATGCTTCGCGATTTAGGGAAGATGATGGCAAGCTCTGTATATTGGCCTGGTTCGGATCGCGCAGACAACCGGTGTCCCAGTTTGATGGCCATCTGGCTGGCCAGGTACAATCCCAATCCCGTTGATTTTGCGTCATTTCTACCGGTTGATCCGGTGAAACCTTTATCAAAAATTCTTCCGAGATCTTCCGGAAGGATGCCGATGCCGGTATCCCGGATCAAAAGCCGCTTCTCGCTCGGATTATCCTCGATGGAACAGGTAACGGCACCTCCTTGGTTTGTATATTTCAAGGCGTTGGTGATGATTTGGTCGAGGATGAATCCAAGCCACTTGGCGTCACTGTGAACCGTGTGTTCTTCTTCCCACATGGTGAACCGGAGCCGTTTGGCAACGAACAGCTTGGCGTACTTGCGGACACAGGCTCGCATGATCTGGTTCAGTGAAACCTCGGCAATCAAATAATCCCTCGAAAATGAATCGATCCGAGAATAATAGAGCGCTTGTTCAACATAGTGATCGATTTTGTTCACTTCATCCTCCAGCTTATTCACGAGCTCCTCAGCCGATTTGCCGGCACTGTTTCTCATCAGCAGATGGGCAGCCGTGATGGGAAGCTTTACCTCGTGAATCCAAGACATGATAAAGTCATGATAGTCCTTCCGTTCCCCATGGTACTTTCGAATAGTGTCCAGCTTCGCTTGATGGAGCTTTCTTGCCAACGCTGTGTAGAGCTGTTGCTCATGACTGATCGGCTTTGGTACAGCAGCGACAATATCGTCATCGTCGTTTCCGGTCAATTCATCCAGTGCTTGATAATGTGCATAGCGCCGAGCATATCCAACGATCAGATAGGTGGCGGTTAAGATTAAGCACCCGAGCAGCGTGTAAAAAATATCTCCGGCATCATATTTTCCGGATGCACTAACAAACATCATTAAGGTTGCAAACAGCATCTGCGCGACGGCCAATAATATCACATAACGTTTATCTTCTAAATATCGCAGAAAACTCATTTGATCATATACCCTTCACCCTTGATCGTTGTGATAAACCGGCTTTTTCCCAGATCATCCAATTTTTTTCGGATTCGCGTCATATTAACCGTCAAGGTGTTGTCATCCACAAAGCTTTCATCCTCCCACAAACGGCGCATGATGGTTTCTCTGCTGACGATGCTACCTTTACTCTGCATCAACAGATTCAGGATTCGGAACTCGTTCTTCGTCAGCTCCACTGATTGCTCTCCGGATAACAGCCTCCCATCATGAAGGTTCAGGATCACGCCTTCATGTTCGATTACATTCGGGAAAGGATCGATATACGAGTAGGTTCTGCGCAGCAGCGCTTTGATTTTGGAGATCAGTACTTCATCATAGAACGGCTTCTGTATATAGTCGTCTCCGCCCATATTGATCGCCATCACCATATCCATTGGCGTATTGCGGGAGGAAAGGAAGATAATCGGCACGTTGGAGACTTCCCTAATCCGGCTGCACCAATAGAAACCGTCATACACAGGCAGGTTGATGTCTAAGAGCATCAGATGAGGCTGTTCTGCCACATAACGTTCCTGGACCCGATCCAAATCGTTACAAAGCACAGACTCGAATCCCCATTTCTGCAAGGTTTCCCCGAGCATTTCACTGATCGTTGCATCGTCTTCCACGATCATGATCTTCACATATAATCCCTCCGATCCGGCGCGGTTCATGTCATTTCATCTCATTATACCTTTGATAGGGAAAGCAAACATCATCGCTTTGGACAAGGTTACAAAAATGTAAGCCTGCTCAAGAATTTCGTAAGTCAGGAGTAAGGCTGCTCGTTAAAAACGGTGTTATGATACCAGGGAATGACTACCTGGAGGTGGAGAACAGATGAAAGAGCTCGTTAAAATACAGCAATTACAAAAGTCGTACGGCGTCAAAGGAAATGTGATCCCGGTGCTGTACGGCATTGATATGACTGTTCAGGAAGGAGAATTTGTCGGGATAATGGGGCCATCCGGCTCCGGGAAAACGACACTGCTCAATATCGTATCCACGATCGACGAGCCGACCTCTGGAGACATCGTGATCGACGGGGAGAACGTGCTGCAGATGAATGAAGCACAATTATCGGAGTTTCGCCGAACGAAGCTGGGCTTTATTTTTCAAGACTATCATCTCTTAGATACGCTGACCGTCAAGGAAAATATTGTGCTTCCGCTCGCCCTTGCAAGGATGGGCGTCGATGAAACGGAACGCCGGGTGGCAGCGATCGGGGAGCGCTTTGGCATCGGCCATATTATGGACAAATACCCGTATCAAATCTCCGGCGGGCAAAAGCAGAGAACGGCTGCTTCCCGTGCAATCGTGACCGATCCGAGACTGATTTTGGCGGATGAACCGACGGGTGCTTTGGATTCCCGCGCTGCTGCCGACTTGCTCGAGGCGATGAAGGATCTGAACGAGCAGGAATTCGTCACGATCCTGATGGTCACGCATGATGCTTACGCAGCAAGCTATTGCAGCCGCGTGATGTTTATTAAAGACGGCGGCATTTTTGCAGAACTGGTCAAGGGAAGCATGTCCAGAAAGGAAATGTTCAAAAAGATATTGGATGTGCTGAACGTGCTGGGAGGAGATGCCAATGACGCTGTTTGATCTGGCTAAGAAAAACATACGGGGCAATTTCCGCCATTATTTTGTTTATTTCATCTCCATGTTTATAAGTGTCGTCATTTTTTATATTTTCGCTTCCCTGCAGTACAGTACGGAAATCATGAACGCGATCGAGTCGTCCAGCAGCATGAAGTCCACGTTCTTCATTGCTTCGATCGTGTTAATCTTGTTCGTGTCGGTGTTTATCCTGTATTCCAACCAATTCTTCTCCAGAAAACGGAAGAAGGAAGTAGGGCTGTATGCCCTGCTGGGATTGCCCAAACGAACGATCGGCCGTTTGCTATTCTATGAAAATCTTCTGATCGGTTTAATCGTTCTCGCATTGGCAATCGGTGCCGGATCTCTTCTGTCAAAGCTCTTCACCATGATCCTGGCCCGGCTGCTCGGCATCAGCGTGGATATAGGGATGTCGATCTCCTTTCCGGCTGTCATCAGTACGATCATCGTGTTCATGATGATTATTCTGATCACTTCTGTGCAGGCGTATAGGCTGATCTACCGATTCCGGCTGATCGAGCTGTTTCGTGCGGAACAGGAAGGGGAGCGGGAACCGCGGGCTTCCATCCTTTCGGCGTTTGCTGCTATCCTCATCCTGTCGATCAGTTATGGGTTCGGACTTCGCGAGTTTGCGAATAATGAGCAGATCCTGACCAATCTTGGGGTGATGTCGGTCGGGATCATAGCGGGGACGGGACTCTTGTTTTCATCGCTTATTATTTTTGTCCTGCGATTGGCGAAGCGCCGTAAACGTTATTACTATAAGGGGTTGAACTTGGTAGTTACGTCGAATCTCGTCTATCGCATGAAGGGGAACGCCCGCACGTTCGGCATCATATCCATCTTGTCGGCTTTGGCGTTGTGCGCATTCAGCTTTGGCTTGAGTACTTACCATACCTACGAGCATTCCACGCGTTTGATCGCTCCCTTCAGCTATATGTTTGTTAGCCAGGAGGAAGCTTTTAACAAGCAAGTCGACCATCTGATCCGAAGCGATATGGCGCATCCTGTGGCCGAGCAGGTTACGATTCCTGTTATTCATCTGAACGGACATTCTTCGAGCGATGAGATTATATCGAAGAAACAAATGGCATCTAACGATCGGCCCATCAAAGTCACCTCCGTGAGCGGATATAACCGGGCTGCGGAAGCGCTCAGCATTCCCCGACTGGATGTGACGGAGCCCGGCCGGGCGATTGCGATTCGCCCGATGTACACGGAGCATGAGTGGTCGGATTATGACGGAGAGACGATCACCTTGGAGCTGCCCTCACGACCGTTGACTCTGGCATTTACCGATATGACGATCGAACGTATCGTGAACTGGAGCTATCCGGATATAATGGTCGTGGTCGCTGATGAAACCTACCGCGCCATCGAGCGGCAGAGTCCTTCTGTAGACTATATCGGCTACACGGTAGAGGGGCAGAAAACAACGAGGGCTACTTCTAATGCGCTTGCCTCCATGGCCACGCCGGAATCAAAGATGACGTCGTATTATGCCGAATATCGCGTTGGAATCGAGAGCGCTGCGCTAAATGTATTTATCCTTGGCTTTTTGGGACTTGTATTCCTCTTGGCAACGGGGAGCGTCCTTTATTTCAAGCAGTTGACCGAAGCGGCGGGAGATCAGGCCCGCTACGATGTTCTGAGGAGAATCGGTGTGAGCAATAACGAGATTAGCGGTTCGATCTTTAAGCAGAACGCTATGATCTTTATGCTGCCGCTGCTCGTTGGGGTGGTACATTATATTGTCGTATTCAGCTGGCTAAGGAGGCTGTTCGGCGGATTGGGCGGCATCAGTCTTCTGGAGCCCGTCCTGGTCTGTATTAGCGTGTTTATGATGATCTATATGGTCTACTTTGTGCTGACCGTAGGTTCTGTCAGCAAAATTCTCATCGGGGAAACCCCGCGTTGGGTCCGTCTTTCGGTGCTGGTGATCATGTCAGTAGCCATCATACTTGTCGGGATCTTCGTATGGCTGGCCCTGGTCCCGCAGGAAGAAGAAATCGCAAAGGGGCCAAGCGTCCAGCTCCACATTCCTGCACCTATGGGGAAATATCCGGTCGGCGTGACAGAGCTACACTTAATGGATAAGGACAGAATGGACCCTTGGGTTAACGAAGGACCGAGGGAGCTTATGATCAGCATCTGGTACCCTGCCGAGGAAGAAAGCGGACAAAAGGCCATGTATATGCGGGAAGGTGCAGCAAAACATTATGACCAAGCGGAACTTCCATCCATCGGTCTTACCCCTGGCACGGTCAATCTGGCCGATATCGATACCCACGCATGGCTGGAGGCGCCTGCGGCCGATAATGAGGGAGGTTGGCCGGTGATCATCTTCTCCCCGGGCGGCTCCATCCCGCGAAGCTTTGGCACGATCCTGGTGCAGGAAATGGCTAGCCGAGGATATGTCGTCATTACGTTGGATCATACCCATGAAGCATCAGTCGTCGAATTTGCCGACGGTCGGGTCGTAACGGAGGCGCTGCCGGCTTTCAGTGCTGAAACGGTGCTTAAGATGATCGATGTCCGTGTTGATGATGTGCGATTTGTACTGGATCAATTGATCGAAATGAGGGCAGGCAGCAATCCGGATGCAGGTAAGAAGTTGCTGCCTCAAGGTTTGGCCGCCAGTCTTAATCTTTCCAAGGTAGGCATTTATGGGCACTCTGCCGGGGGAGCGACGGCTGCGCAAACGATGTATGAGGACGAGCGAATCGATGCGGGGATCGATATGGACGGTACGATGGGGCATATGCCCAATCACCCGCTGCCCGTTGCCCAGCACGGCCTGGATCGTCCATTTATGCTGTTGAACTCCGGTTTCAACGACGAGGGAGATGTGGACTCGCATTTGACGGCGGAGGACCGGGCTATGTTCTGGAACCATACAAGCGGTTGGAAAATGGATGTGACCATACCGAACGGGGCCCACTTTACCTTTACCGATTATCAGTCCCTGTTGCCTCAGCTTGCAAGCAAGGTAAGCCTTTCCAGGCTTGCGGTCCAGCAAAGCATTGGAACCGCTGACTCTGAGCAATCGCTTGACGCTCAACGGGAATATGTGGCAGCGTTCTTCGATTATCATTTAAAGGGCATTCCGCAGCCTCTGCTCGCGACTACAGACTCGCCTTACACAGAGGTTAATGTAATCAACTAGCGGTTGGTCATGAAAGCGAAGAAATGATGGACCTTTAGCCACTTAACCAGCCGTATTCCATCCATGCCTCGCTCATATCAGAGCGGGGCTTCAGGCGCTGCGAATAACGCTTGGAAGCAATGGCCGATACGCCTTTCATTTGTAGACTAAACAAGAATAAACAAGTCTGTCCGAAAAAAATACAGTCCGGTCTTAAATATCGGCAGTGGGTCAATTCCCGTAAGTTGTTCTATATTTAGGATGGGCGAAATGACACAGCTACAAGCTAAAAGGAGTTGGACAAAGTAATCGATCGCCTTTTCAAACTAATCATAGGGGAAGGAGTTGAATATTTATTATTTAATCCGAAGTTACCTTTAATCGAAATTTTATATCTTTAGCTGAAAGGAAGTAGAATAACGTACAAGTCCGAACTGGGTCGCACGAAATTTACCAGCTCAAGCAAAATGATCGGAAATTAACCTGAAAATTGAAAAGGAAGATATCATTTGTCAAAAAAGTGGAATTTGAAGATCGCAGCCCTTATCAGCTCTGCATTAGTAATAAGCTCCATATCACCGTTAACCCTAAATGCTGAAAGTCCTGAGGCTTCATCTAACGTAACCGGGTCTCCGTCTGGAGTCACTATGGAACACCTTCATTCGGGTGGTCCGACTTCATTGACGACGGATTTGCCCTCAATAGACGATATTCGCAAAGACTTCAGTCTGTTATATAAGGACTTGGCGGCGATTCCATACTTTGCAGGCGGAGGGGTAGCTGCAATTGGCGGCAATGCGTTCAATGTGAGCGTTCCGGGTAACATCCCGGCAATCGCGGCATCACGATATGGCAAAGGGCGAGTTCTACTGGCTGGGAGCGATCGATATTTTAACCTTTCCGAGCAAGCAGATGAAACTAGCAGCACGCTAGCACGAAATATTTTATTATGGCTAACGGACGAGTCGCATACGAATTCTGGCCGCGGCAACGATATAACGGGACGCTACGCGGATGCTTTACGGGGAACGGGTAAGAAAATCAGCTTGATCACTACTTCTCATTCATTTACGGTATCTCCTGATCTTCCTATCGAGCTCGTGAAAAGCGACAGCTGGGAATCAGCGAATCTGAACCCGCAAAAATATGCGGTTGCTTACGTAGACAGCTCGGTGAAGGATTCCGATCTAGAAGCACTGGATAAGTATATACGTCTTGGTGGCAGCGTGATCGTATCTGAAAACAACAGCGTACTTGAAGGAATTACGCGCGATACGCCTGAGCATATTGTCCTGCAGGTCGGCAATCTGCGAGGGGGACGACTGAGTCGGGATTTCGCCATTCAAAAATTAATGAACCGTGCAGGCCTGACTTTGATGAACCGCGGCACCGACTCAAATGGCAATGAATCCAAGCTGACCCCAGAACAATCATTGAATCATCACTTCATGAACCGCTTTCAGCAAGGAAGAGCAGTTGAAGCAGGAACGATCACTTATGACGACATCGACATTGGTCCAGCCGGAACAACTGAAAGCAAAAAGCGGGAGCTACTGTATACGATTCTAAGTGAAACACTCGAGACATTATCGACTGAATCACAATTATTTGATTGGGCCAGCTTAGAGGCGAGTAAATTGCCTTCGGCCACTTTCCCAATCTCTAAATTTCAAGCTCCGTACACGAACGCACTTCGCGTATTCGAGTTCAGCCATTTTACGTTGAACCCATCCAATAAAAAATCACCGTATGCGGATCAATTTCCAGGTAAAGTCGCTGATGATGCGTTCGTAGTGAATAACCGGGAGGTTGAGGTGGATTTTGACTTTCCCAACATGATGTACACACATGCTCTCCCTTCGAAAAATTGGGTTAGCACAGGACTTTATGCACCTCCTGGAAAAGCCGTAACATTGGAAGTGCCGGAAGGCGCCGAGCATTTGACGGTACAAATCGGTTCACATGATGACGACCTGAGGGGGGCAAGCAAATGGGAACGTGCTCCTCTTGTGGTGAATCATCAAAAGCTGGCACCCGGAAGAAATCAGGTGAACAGTCCATATGGTGGGTTGATATATCTTATTCCACTGAAGTCTAAACCAGGTGTAAAAGTTAAAGTCAGCATTAGCGGTGCGGTTGAAGCCCCCCGCTTCGTGCTTGGAGAAACGACGGCGGAGCAATGGGAAGCGATACGGAATCTGCCACCTAGCGTTCCGTTTGCTGAACTTCAGGGTAAAAGAATCGTGCTAACCGTTCCTTCTGAGCTGATCCGTGACGTATCGAATCCTGAAGAGCTGATGCAGACTTGGGATGAAATATACGATAGCTATGATGAATTGGTCGGACTACACTCGGAGAGGGCTATGCCGCACACCGCTCATAAGATGAACCGCCGATACGTGGCAGATGTTCAAATTTCCTCAGGTGCAATGCATGCGGGTTATCCGATTATGCTTCCGTTCAGCTATGCTCCCAATTTGCTTGATATTGACTATCTCCGATCGAGTGCCTGGGGGTTCTGGCATGAGCTGGGGCATGAATACCAGCAACGGACATGGACTTGGGGCGATGTTGGTGAGGTTACCGTAAATATTTTCTCCCTGTATACACAGGAGAGATACGGAAATCCTTCCGAATTGCTTAAGGTCGGCAGCGATGGCCAGGACTATTACGACCGGGCGATATCATTCGCAAGCAGTGACGATCCAGACAAAAAATACGGGAGTATCGGAAACTACGAAAGACTCGTAATGTTCAAGCAGTTGCAGCTTTCTTACGGCTGGGACCTCTATACCCGGATTTTCGAAGCTTACAGAGAAATGCCGCAAAGTGATATTCAGAATACTGTCGACACGTTTGCATTGGTTGCCTCGAGGGAAGCTGGCGAGGATCTGACACAGTTTTTTAGCCAATGGGCGATCGGTTTAACCGATCAAGGGAAAGATAAAATAAAGGCATTGCAGCTGCCGCAACCGCAGCAAGAAATGTGGCTCCTCAGGGAATAGTGCGCTAATTTTGAACATCATGATGTTTCATCCATAGGTTAGGTCTGAAGCCGCGAAGTTCGCGGCTTTTTAGATTTTTACGGTATAGAAGTTACTAAAAAAATGGGGAGAATCGACCAAATAGAAAATATCGTGCCTTCCTATGAAAGCTTTGATAAAATCCCATATATTTGTTAAATTATAGAAGAATAACTTGCAAACATTCCTTTTAAAAAAGGAGGTGACCATCGCGTCGGGGTTGAATGGTGGCATCACTTGCCTATCGATTAGGGAAGGAGGAAGATTGCGCACTTCGGTTGTTTTGTGTATTAAAGGCACCACGGTCGTAGGGACATGTGCATGGATAAGATTATAACGATGGAGGTAATCCGTATGCTACGAAATCAAACGTGGAACCATTTGAAACGGCGGTTAATGACACTCACTTCTGCACTGCTTGCCATTTTTATATTCAGTATGTCTGCTTTGCCTGCATTTGCGGCAACCCCCGAGAAGACCGTGAACGCCTCCGCAACGCTCGCTTACAATCTCAAAGGACTGCAGCACAATGTGGTGGTGCAGAAAGCTTACATCGCATCTAAATATATTTATGTAACGCAGCGGTCGGGAGGAAATTGCTATCTTTCAAGATTGCTGATCGATGGAAATAACGCTACGTTCGTTGATAAAATGACCATTACCAATACCGGCCATTGCCAGACGCTGGATATGTATACGTACAATGGCGAGAACTATTTTTATTTCAGCTCTAAAGCTGATCCATCCACGGACTATTACTGGTCGCTCCAGGTAGCAAGAGTTCAATATTCGCCAGGCACAACCGTCGATTATACGGATCTTCGCCGGTTTACCTACATGAACTACGCCAATAAGACGGGTGCAAGATTAGGTGATACTTACCGGGTGGATGGCGGCGGAAACAGCACGCATACGGTCTTCCGCGTACAGACGAAGGAAGGCACTGTGACTTGGGCCATTTATGACACGGTAGCATTGAACAAGCTCCTTGACAGCAATGAAATGGTGCGAATGGACAGCGCGGCAGCGGTAAGCGCCTGCGTGACCAGCTTCACCCAATCAGGCAGTGCCATTATTAGACCGAACGGGTCATTCCAAGGGGTGGACATGCTCGGCAGCACCGAAATCTATACCTCAGGCGGAGCGGAGGGGGAAACGCCGCAAATTGCCATGATGTCGAACACGGGGGCGTATAAATCGCTGGTGAAGATTACAAATGTGGGCAACCGCGAAATCGAGGGCGTCCAGACCAAGAACGGCAATGTGTATTTCACGATCGTTACAGATCCGGTAAATAAGAAGGATACCCAGAAAATTTATTACGTTCCTGATAGCATATTTTAATAACCGATATACAGCTATTCCGAAAAAGAGGCATGGAGCAAGTTAACCGGCATCTGAACGGAGATGCGGATCAGGCGCAGCAGGAAGTTCATGATACGCTGCTGCTGGCGCTCAGCTTAAACTCCCGGATATCGTTCCGGGAGTTTTTTCTTGTCTTTTTAGTTGGGAGGATACCTTTTACAACAGAAGTGCGTATAAAATGGTGTAGTAGGGAACAAATGGTTCCGGTCGTGGTGGGGGGAATGGGATGAGTATTTGGTTGTGGGTCCTTATTGGAGTCGTCGTCTTGTTCATGGTCCTGGTGCTGGTGGTGGGTTGGATCGCATCCAAATTTGATGGGAATATGGGCATCCAGAGCAGGCGTGACGAGCATGGAAACATCATCTTGCTGGACACACCTGCGATGCGTGAATCTGCCGCGCTTGCCTATGACGGAAGTATTGAGATGGAGAAAAGAGGGCACATCAAGTCCAACGGGCAGAGCTGGAACGAGGTGTGGCTGCGAACGATCGCATCGGTACGGAAGAACACGGAGAATCCGGAATGGTATGTCCGTTACATTATTGAGAAGCGGCGCGAAGCTGGACTGCCGGAACTCGAGGGTCTGGACGAGCCGAATGAGCCGAAGTGAAAGCGGAGAACTTTTGCTGCGTAAGTGCGGAGAGTGAATCACGATAAAGAATGGGATTCGGCGCGCCTATCGCTCGAATTTTCAACAATATAAGCTATGTATCTTCTTGGTTAGACGGATGCTGAGCTAATAGCAGGGGAGGGTTTGACATGGAAGCGGTACAAATTATTAATGCTCGAATAGCAACCGATAAGCAAGTCATCGAGAATGGATCAGTGCTTATCGATAAAGGGCGCATTACTGCCATCAAGAGGGAAGCCCCGGAAATCACGGGAGAGACGATTATCATTGATGGGGAGGGAAAGCTGCTCATTCCCGGCATGATCGATGTTCATATTCACGGAGCGAACGGCTATGACATGATGGACGGAACGACAAGAAGCATTCAAGAAGTTTCCAAAACCTCTGCGGCCACCGGCTGCACCTCGTTCCTGGCGACATCCGTAACATCTGATTTGGAAACGCTTCTTCGCATGATCGACAAGGTGAAGCAGGTTGCGGGGCACGAAGAGGGAGCGATGATTGCCGGTATCCATGCGGAGGGCCCCTATTTAAACGTGAAGCGAAAAGGAATGCAGAACGAAGCGCATCTGCGGCATCCGGATTTGTCAGAAATGGGACTCATCATCGAGCGAGCCGATTCCTTACTGAAGATGGTTACGATTGCTCCCGAGCTGCCCGGGGGTATGGAGTTGGTTTCTTTCTTACATAAAAAAGGTATCGTTATTGCGATTGCCCACTCGGATGCAACGTATGAGGAAGCCAAAGAGGCATTCCGTCTCGGGGCCAGCCATATTACGCATTGCTTTAATGGAATGCGGCCGATTCATCACCGCGATCCGGGACTTATCGTTGCCGCGATGGAGGAGCAGAAGGTAAGCTTGCAGGCCATTGTAGACAATGTGCATCTTCATCCTGCCATCGTCCGGCTCATGCATCGTGTGAAAGGGCCAGAGGGTATCGTGCTCGTTACGGATGCGCTTCAGGCCATGGGGCTCGGGGATGGAGAGTATGTGTTTGGCGGACATCAGGTAACGGTCCGAAACGGGATTGCACAATTAATGGATGGGACATTGGCTTCAAGCACCGTTACGATGAACGAAGCTTTGAAAAATACGGTAACATTGGGGATCCCGCTTCAAGATGCGGTTAGGATGGCAAGCACCACGCCGGCGGATGTGCTCGGGCTGACCAACAAAGGACGCATCGCCGAAGGAGCGGATGCCGATCTGGTATTGCTGGATGACCAGTTTGAAGTCGAATGGACGATGATTGGCGGGAAGATGATTTTTAAAAGGGAAAGTGACGGCAATCATCGATAGAAAAACAGCTGAGGAAAGCTCACACTTGTTGTGACTGACAAAGGAGGGATTCCCATCGATAAGCTCGATGAAAAATTAAAGGCGTTGCATAAAAGAGAACACCTAGCCATACTCCGAAATTTGCTGCATTCTGTGAAACAGGATGATACGGCAGTGAAGGAGCCGTATGATCAAAAGACGTCAGATCGGTTATACGGGCTGCTTGGCAAGCATATCAATGCTGCGTACGAGCAGCATATGGAAATCGAGAGGCTGCAGACGCATGTCCATGTGGTGTTCAGTCTATCGGATGCAGGTTCATTGAAAGTAGCCCTTAGTAAGGTTGGTAAACATCAACAAAGTCGAGTACTGGCATTTAATAACTGGTTTTCGGTCGGCCCGATTGCGGAATTGGACACGTCGGAAGGGCAGCAACGCAGGCAAAGCTGGCTCATGAATCATGTCCAGGATGACTATTTCTTCGACTCGATTAACCGGGATCACCAAATTGCGCAATTGATGAAGGAGTTAAAGGCCATCCCCGAGCATAAAACCGTTGTGATCTGGTGTGCCGATAATGCCCATGATCAAACGGGGCTCCGATTCGCCCTCTACCTGTTGAAAGACAGGAAACAGCCGATACGTATCGTTAATGTGACGAAGGTTTCCCAAGAATTGGGTTTTCACCAGAAGGGAGGAGGAACTCCTTATGCGCAGGCATTGATCGACCGGGATAATTATGTTGAAATCGTTCGGGACTATGCTGAGGGCTTCCCGCTGGACTCGGAAACCAGGAAGCGGTATGAGGGCGAATGGATCGAGTTGGCGGGACAGAACCATTGGCTTCGTTTATGGGAGGCGGGAGAGCTAAGAGGCTGCGAGGAGGACAAGCTGGATCCGCTGATTATCCAGTCGGTCACCGATCTGCAAGGGATGCATGGAGCCGGTGATTATGTGCATGCAGGTGAAGTCATGGCCAGAGTTCTTGAAGTTTCACGGCAGCGAATCAGTATTTCTTTTATTACTTACAGAATCTTAAGGTTAACCAGCGATGGTGTCCTGACGTTCAAGGGAATACCGGGGTTCCCGCATCAATATTCATTACGTCTTTCGAATACATGAAATGTGAAGGAGCAGCCCCATAGGCTGCTTTCTTAGTTGAGTGATCAACGAACAGGTCACAGCAGCCATGTCAATAAATAAAACACGAAGTGTATTGACAGGATACAGATAAGTGCGTAAAATAATCTCAAATACAAATATCTTAAAATAAAGACAAATGAATTGCGACCTGCAACCCAATTGGTTTGAAGCGAAGCCATAATCCATTAACAAAGCCGGTTCGCCAAATTTCGTTGCCGGCACTCAACCAAACAGAGGAGCGATAAATAATGAAAACAACAGGAATCCATCACATTACTGCAATTGTAGGGCATCCGCAAGAGAATGTTGATTTTTATGCCGGTGTATTAGGGCTCCGCTTAGTAAAACAAACTGTCAATTTCGATGATCCGGGCACGTACCATTTTTATTTCGGCAACGAAGGCGGCAAACCCGGCACAATCATTACATTCTTTCCATGGCCGGACGCCTACAAGGGCAAAATCGGCAGCGGACAGGTGGGGGTCACGTCCTATGCGATTCCGAAGGGGGCGATGTCATTCTGGCAGAACCGCCTTCGGAAATATGATGTTTCATTTGCGATGAGTGAACGCTTTGGAGAAACTTATTTGCAGTTTGATGATCCCCATGGCCTTCATCTCGAGCTCGTGGAGCGAGAAGAAGGTGAGCTCAATACCTGGAATTTTGGCGGAGTTACTTCCGATGTAGCGATTAAAGGTTTTGGAGGGGCAACCTTATTTTCTATGAGACCGGAAAGAAC
Organism: Paenibacillus sp. FSL M8-0142; assembly: GCF_038597315.1. NCBI lineage: Bacteria > Bacillati > Bacillota > Bacilli > Caryophanales > Paenibacillaceae > Paenibacillus > Paenibacillus sp. FSL M8-0142. The sequence continues at coordinate 3,659,768 of NZ_CP152008.1, read as the reverse complement.
CGCCGAACTGTTGGAACACGTCATGGGACTGGAATATGTCGGCCAAGAAGGAGAGCTTGCTCGGTATCGTTCCTCCGCGGATATTGGGAATACGATTGATCTGAGACTTTCACGAGCTGGCTACGGCCAGCTGGGTGTCGGTACGGTTCACCATATTGCATGGCGGGCTAAAGATGATGAGGAACAGCTCCGGTGGCAGCAATATATTGCGGACCAGGGCTATCAGGTAACTCCGGTGCAAGACCGTAACTACTTTAATGCGATTTATTTCAGAGAGCATGGGAGCATTCTCTTTGAAATCGCCACGGATCCTCCTGGATTTGCGCACGACGAATCGCATGAATCGATGGGGAAAGAATTGAAGCTGCCGTCGCAATACGAGCCTCACCGATCTGAAATCGAAAAAGTATTGCTTCCGTTCGAAGTGAGAGAGCTGGAATCCAGTGCGGGAGGCGAGTCTTGATGCTGTCCATCGATCCATCGAATCAGACCGAAAGGGAAAACTATAAGCTGCTGATCGGCAGCATTATCCCGAGACCGATCGCATTGGTTACGACGCTCTCGAACGATGGCGTATTAAACGGCGCTCCTTTCAGTTATTTCAATATCGTATCTTCGGACCCGCCGCTCATCTCGCTGTCCATCCAGCGTTCCGGAGGGATGGAGAAAGACACTGCCCGGAATATAAAGACGCTAGGCGAGTTTGTCGTTCATATTGTGGATGAAGACAATGTACATCAGGTTAATTTAACAACCGCCAAGCTTCCTCCCGATCAGAGTGAAGTCCAATTGGCCGGATTTTCACCCGTTGACAGCGTTAAGATTACCGTTCCGGGGATCATGGAGGCCAAGATCCGCATGGAATGCAGGTTGGAGCAAGCGTTGGCGTTCGACGGGAGTGGTGAGAACGGATGCGATTTTATCATCGGAAGGGTCGTGCAGTTTCATATTCAGGATCATATTTATGAAAATGGAAGAATCGATCCCGTTGGTCTGAGGGCGGTTAGCAGGCTGGCTGGCCACCATTATGCCAAAATCGGAGAAATCTTTGCCATTGAGCGCCCGGAGTAAACAAGAGGCGCTATAAAGAAGTGAAAGAGGCACTCACTTCGAGAAATTGCAAAGGTGTATAAAAAGAATGCATGGAGTCTAGGGACTCCATGCATTCTTGTTTTTATAGAGGCTAACTTCATCCTTATAATCGAACGAGAGTAACGTATTCGCTTCACGCGAGGTTTAAGTGTATCTTATAAGTAAACACTACATATCATTCATGCGAGACTCAAGCGGTTAATAAAGGACCATAAGCAAAGAAAGGAAGGATCGAAAACCATGAAGGTACTAATCATCGGAGCGAATGGCCAAATCGGCCAGCATGTTTTCAGTAAGCTTCAGTCATCGAAGGCACATCACGCCATTGCGATGGTGCGGAAGGAAGAGCAGCGAACGAAGTTCGAAGAACAGGGTGCCCGGACGATCCTTGTCGATCTTGAAGGAAGCATAGAGGATATCGCCCGTGCGGCGAAAGAGGCTGATGCGATTGTATTTACCGCAGGATCCGGCGGTCATACGGGCGCGGATAAAACCATGATGATCGATTTGGACGGAGCCATTAAATCCATGGAAGCCGCCAAGCTAGCCGGCGTACGTCGTTTCGTGATGGTCAGCGCCATCGGTGTTCATCATCGTGAAAAATGGATGGAGAGCGCACCATACTACAGCGCGGCCAAACATTACGCGGATGTTTGGTTAACGCAAAGCGGACTGGATTATACGATTATCCGTCCAGGCCGGCTGACGAACGAAGGGGGTACCGGGAAGGTCGCCGTAGCGGTTGATTTGGATCGCGGCAGCATTCCGCGGGAGGATGTTGCATCTACGATTGTCGCTTCATTGGAAAATCCTCATACCATCGGCAAGGCATTCGACATGGTTAGTGGAGACACGCCAATTGAAGAAGCACTTCGTTCCTTATAGGGGAACGAAGTGCTTTTTAAGCGTAAGCCTCAGCCCAAAGCATGAATCATGCAAGCACGATTGCCGTGCCTGCGTGATTCAATGACGTTTGAAGGCAATGCCGTGTTTTATTTCTTCTCCGGAGCATCGCCGGCATTCGATCCAAAATTCATCGGCGTCGTACCTTCCGCTTTCCACACCGTTCCTCTCCGTTCGTACTCGAATAATCTTTCAATCGCATTCGCGATTTGCGGCCCTAATTCTCGTTCAACTAAATACAGGGCGACGTCTAGCCCGGAAGTCACTCCTCCACCGCTCACCAAGCGAGGCCCATCTTCAACGACTCTTGCCTCGACCGTTTTCGCACCAAGAGTTGCGAGCGCGGGCATGCCGATTGAATTGGTGACGGCATACCGGTCTTTCAGCAAACCATCCATGGCAAGCAGCAGAGAACCGCCACAGACCGTTGCGACCGTCACTTCCTTATTGTTTAATGCTTGTTTCATCAAACGGGTCAAGCCGGTATCCTTGGCTTGCTTAAGAATATTGGGGATCGAATCATCCGAATGTCCTGCAGGCTTACCCGAAGCCCCAGGAACCACAATAATTCCCGAACGTTTTGGGTCTAATGCAGCCTGCGCTTCAAGGGAGGGACCACTCAATCCGCTCGGGACCACTCGCTTGCCTTCGGCAGATACCAATTCCACCGTAACTTTTCCGCCGGTATACATTTCTGCGGCAGCAAACACTTCATAAGGCCCGGTAACGTCAAGCAAATCGAAACCGTCGAATAATACGATTTGAACATGGATATTTTTGTCCGCTGCTTGATCTTGATTTTCTGCAGGATTTGCACTTGCAGTTGGGACGACAAGCGATAGCAGCAGGGTAAACGACATGAGTAAACCAAAGATTTTTTTCATTATAAACCTGCATCCTTTCGTTTTGCCCAAGGCGTCAGCGTAAATGAGATCCGCCAGCCATTGAGTATTTGAATGATTTCTAAAATGAAGGGGTACCCAACCCAGTATCCACAGTGAAATGGAGGGGAAAGCGATACCTCGTTTAGGAGGTGAACGAAACATCCTTCGATTGACCGATGGTTCGGATGAAGATGCTGGGAATCACGAGCAGCAGCGCGATAGAGCCGTAAACACCGATGGTGTAGCTCGTGGCATAAACGAGCCCGAACCCCTGATGAAAGAGGGAAGTTATAAGATGAATCAACAGATTTGTGAAACAAAAGGCGTAGCTCCGGATCATCCAATTCCGGTGGCGGATGATCCGCTTCCTTCGGATTTGGACGAGAGCGGTAATCGTAATAATCAGCCATAGGATATTCAAAGCATTGAACCCCATACTGCTTATTTTTCCGCCGGTGGCGTAGGGCGCCATGTAACCGGAGGTCAACACGACCACAAGCACGGATACGATGTAGACATAACCGTTAATGCGGTGGAATCGGCGCTTTTTCTCGAATATCCATTTTGAAAAGTTCACCAGCCCCGACGCCATCGCAATACATGCAAAAGCAACATGCACATACATCACGTTCAGCCAGACCGGCAGATTCAACTCGCGCTTCAGCCCGGTTTTATGGCTTAAGAAGAACGTCGCTTCAGGATCGATCATATAGTTTTTCACCAAGGCGTAGAGAATAAATAGAACGCTGGCACTAGCCAACAATCCGTATAATGTGTTCCGTTTCTTCATATCAACCGCAACCCCCGAGGCTCCATATTCGTTACCCATACGCATACCGGGCTATGTAACCCGTCTTCCTGATAATTTGGATGCCGGCAGGATTCCCGCCTTGGCGACGCCAAACATTTGGTCACCATCGACGGAAACTTCGAATTTTAAATTCAACCGCATCGGCTTCGTAATTTGAAGCGACCAGGCAAGCTGACCGTCTCGAAGCACAGGATTCAAAAATTCGACCGTTTCCTCACCTTGGGTAGCCGTGCCTCGGATCCGATCCTCACTCGCAGAAATGGAGAGCTTGACCTGGAGCTTTCCGACGGGCGTGGCAATGGTCGCATCCCAATCGCCGTCAAAGGCAGAGGTCTGTACCGCATCGGTATCCGGCTTGTTGTAGGGGATAGACGTTTGGTCTGCGTCGAAGCTCGGTTCGCCGACCTTCGGTTTATTTCCATTGCGAGGTCCCACGCCGGATTCCTTCCAAACGGTTCCCCTCCGTTCAAATTCGAACAGCTGCTCTACCGCGTGGGCCATCCGCGGTCCGAGCTCGCGTTCCAGCAGGTATAGCGCAACGTCAAGCCCGGAAGTCACGCCGCCGCCGGTAACCAGATTGCCGTCATCCACCACGCGAGCGGAGATCGGAACAGCCCCGGTTGCAGCGAGTAAATCCATGCCCAGATGATTCGTTACCGCCGGTCTGCCTTCCAAGAGCCCGCCCATGGCCAGCACGAGTGAACCGCCGCAAACCGTGGCGACAACGATGTCTTTGTTGCCAAGTGCCTGGCGAATCATCTCCGTTAAATCTGTATTCATCGCCCGGCCAAGAATAGCAGGAACCGTATCCGGGCCATCTCCTTCAACGCTTCCGGAGGCACCGGGAACGACGATGATCCCCGAGCGATTCGGGTCGAGCGTGGCGCTCGCCTCAATCGTCAGCCCGTTGATGCCGCTGGGGACGGAACGCGGCCCTTCGGCTGTGACCAATTCGACGTTTATCGCGTCTTCAGCATACAGGGCTGCTGCACAGAAAACCTCATATGGCGCAATGGCATCCAGAAGGTCAAAGCCATCAAATAACACGATTTGAACATGCAGCATAAGTGATTTCTCATCCTCCTTGTTTTTCTATTCCCAAAAGATCCTTCAGCCTGTAATATTCCTTCTCATCGATCTCACCTTTAGCCATCCGTCTTTTCAGAATGAAAGCAATATCACGATCGTTTAGATCGGAAGGTTTTTGGCGACGGGAAATCGCATAGAATCGAACGGCTGCGAAACAAAAGAGCGTGAGACAAAATAAAGCTCCAAAGGGAAAAAAAGAAAACGTGCCGTTTTCGACGCCCATAGGCATGAACCTCCTTTTTTGCATGGCTGGAATGCGTGATGTGCTGCAAGGAGAATCATAACAAAGGAATATCTCGAACGAAGTGGCGAAACAGTCACAAAAGTATAAACAAATCATCACAAAATACCGGGTCCCGCCTGTTCCAGCTCATATCATGATAAACTAGGTGGTGAAGGTGGGATAATCATGAGTGGATTACATACGATCCTCGTTGTAGACGATGACCCGAGTATCGTTGATCTATTGAGGGATTTTTTAGAGAATGACAGCTTTCAAGTAATGACCGCATGTGACGCTGAACAAGCGTGGACGATATTTCAACAGTCTCCCATTCACTGTATCGTGCTGGACATCATGATGCCGGGGCAAAATGGGTTTGAGTTATGCCGACGGATTCGGGCAGAGAGCCATGTTCCGATCCTGTTCTTGAGCGCCCGCAGCGATGATGTGGACAAGATCAGGGGCTTCACGCTCGGCGGCGATGATTATATCGTCAAAACAGCTTCACCGGGAGAGATCGTAGCCAGAGTGAAGGCCGTACTGCGACGTACCGATTCCAGCTGGCAAAAGAATGAAAGAATCTTGGATTATGGCCGCATCAAGATCAACCTCTCCGCGAGGGAAGTTGTCGTGGATGGGAAGCATGTCGTGCTCACGCCGAAGGAGTATGAACTGCTGCGATTATTTGCGGAGCATCCAAGGCATGTCTTCTCCTATGAGCAGCTATTGGCGAAGTTTTGGGACGGGATCGGCGACAGGCATACGATTCGCGTTCATCTCAGTCGGCTGCGGGAGAAAATCGAATCCGACCCGAATCACCCGAAATACCTGCTAAATGTATGGGGAGTAGGGTATCGATTCGAAGGAGGGTAAAGATGAGGAAAATTCGCATTCGTACATTTACTTTGCTTTGCTTCGTCTTCATCCTCGCGCTTCCATGGAACTTCTATGTTGCCGCTCATTTTATGGAGACCAAGACGATCAGCTTCGAAAAAGGCCGGCTGCAAAATGAGACGCTGCAAACCAATATCTCGGAAGTGACTCGGCGTATTGAATCAGACACAGACAAATGGGCGGATCCCGATTGGCAAAATCAATTGCATGCAGCCCTCCGCCAAGCGAAAATGGATGTGCTGATCCAATCCGCTGCAGATCAGGACATTTATCGGTCCAATCCGGAGCGAAGCGGAACAACATTGTCGACCGAGCGGTTTTCCGTCATCCAAGACGGTCAGTTACAGGGACGCGTTACTCTTTATCTGCCTCAATCCAATCAGGTTCAAGTGATGGCGGCATTCATCGGGCTGCTGCTTGCCATCTGTATTGTCGGCATGGGGATGAGACGATTCGTACTTACGCCGCTTGAGCGGATGGGACTCGCAGCTAGACAAATTGCAACGGGAGACTGGGATGTTCGATTACCGATGTCCAGGGTTACTGAAATTGCTGAGGTCCGCGACGGATTCGATGTGATGGTGAAGGGACTTGAGCGATCTTACCGGAAACAAGCCGAATTGGAGGAGGAACGGCGATTCGTCATTACGGCCGTAGCGCATGATTTACGGACCCCGTTGTTCGCGCTGCGGGGGTATTTGGATGGTCTGGAGCAAGGGATCGCTCAATCTCCTGAGAAGATGGCCCGGTATGTGGCGGTTTGCAAGGATAAATCGGCGCAATTGGACCGTCTGGTCGAGGATCTGTTCACCTTTACCAAAATGGAGTACGTGGAGTCTGAGCTAAACGTTGAGAAGGTTGATTTTAGACATATTCTTCAGAACTCGATAGACAGCTTGAGACCGCAGGCGATGCAGAAAGGCATCTCCATCTCGTTTCATGCGGCAGTTGCTTGCAGCATCAACGGAGATATGCATTTATTAGAGCGTGCGATGAACAATCTGCTGGACAATGCCGTAAGACACACGCCTGCGGGTGGTATGATTGAGGCCGATTGTTATCGACATGCCGATAAGGTAACATTTACGGTGCGTGACACAGGACCGGGCTTCTCTTCGGAAGAGCTGGAACGTGTATTCGAACCTCTATATCGCGGAGAAGCTTCCCGAAGTCGTGCAACCGGAGGCAGCGGATTAGGGCTGACGATCTCACAACGCATTATTCGGCAGCATGGAGGAGACCTTGCTGCAAGCAATCATCCGGAAGGAGGAGCGCTGCTTGCAGGATGGATCCCATTGGCGATGGAAAAACATCAAGATCAGGAGATAAGAGGATGATTTTTAGAATCCGGCTTCCTTAAATCCCAGCACATCGTTAAGGGTACGTAACTAGAAAACGCTAAAGAGGATGTTATATGTCAAGAACGATACTAATTATAGAAGATGAGCATATTTTACGTGAAATCATGAAGGATTATTTGCTTGCGGAAGGATATGAGGTGCTTGAGGCTGCGGATGGTAAACTTGGAATCGCCCTATTTCAGGAGCATGAAGTGGATTTGATCATCCTCGACATCATGCTGCCGGAGCTCGACGGCTGGTCCGTATGCAAGCGAATCCGCAAAACCTCGAATGTCCCGATTATTATGTTAACGGCCCGCTCGGACGAAGACGATACGCTCCTCGGCTTCGAGCTCGGCGCTGATGACTATGTCACGAAGCCATACAGTCCGCCTATTTTGCTTGCACGCGCGAAGCGGTTATTGGAACGCAGGTTTGCTCACGATCATGATCAAGACACGCTAACCATCGGCGGTTTTATGGTCCATTTTCCATCCCGCAGCGTATCGATTGACGGCAAGGCCTGCGGCTTGACGCATACCGAATTTGAAATACTGACTTATCTGATGAAGAACAAAGGAATTATTGTTAGCCGGGAACAGCTGATCACCAAGATTTGGGGCTATGATTTCGCCGGGGATGATCGAACGGTCAACAGCCATATCCGCAATCTGCGTTCCAAGCTCGGCGAGCTTGCCAAGCACATCGTGACGGTGGTTCGTTCGGGATACAAATTCGAGGAAGAGCCATGAACAAGAGCATTGTCCTGAAGCTGTTTATGTTGACGGCCGGCTTATCCTTGTTCCTGATCGTCGCTATTTTTGCCCTGCAAACCGTTTTCTTCGAGCGATTTTACGCTTATCAGAAGGTCAAGGATGTCAGAGCGGCGCTGACCGCCTACGAACAAGAGCTGCTGCAAGGCGAGAATGGTCCTGCGCAGACGGCCAAGCGGGAACAAGACTTTTATGAACAACATAACACCTGGATTACGACGCTGGACGAACAAGGAAATCTGAAGGATGCCGATGATTTTTCCATGGATATCAAACTGGATCATAACGATGGCGACTCCGCATATTCCGGTCGTACGATCCATGTTCCGCTCTACAGTTATATCAATGTGGAGGACTTTTACACCAACAATCCATTTGTAAAACCATGGATCGAGGAAGGGGAACACATTGCCTTGGAAGGCCTCATCATGAATGACCAGCTGATTATTCAGCGAATGGGGAGGGGCCCTTCCTATTTGCGAGACGAAAGCCATCTCGAAAATCCGCAGCTCGTGAATAAAGAGTATGAAGTCGTCAATCGGTATCAAGGTGCCACGGAAGATTACTTTAAAAAATACCCCAGCATCCAGGTAAGCGGAAGAATCACGAAGCTGCGCATACCGGAAGGCGCTGCGGTGTCCCGTTATACGAACCGCTTGCTTCTGCAGCGGGTTCAAACGTTTCAAGCGGATCTGCTGTATGGGGATATTTCGAGGCCGCAGACGGGACAGGTTATCGATTACGAGGAAAACCATGTGAATTACAAGCTATTTATCGAACCGATCCAAGATGCGGACGGGAAACCGGCATATCTGTTTGCGATGACCTCGCTCCAGCCGGTGACGGAAGCTACGGACATGATGACCGATTACTACATTTACATTATGGGAGCCGCGGTACTGCTGGTCGTTCTCGTCTCGTTTTATTATTCCCGCAAGATCGCAAGGCCTCTGCTTCGCATCAATCGAACGGCACAGCAAATGGCGGCGCTTGACTTCTCGGAGAAGATCCCGGTTGGGACGAAGGATGAAATCGGCCAGCTGTCACGAAGCATTAACGAGCTGTCCGAACGACTGCACGACCATATCGACCGGCTTGAGCAGGACATCGAGAAGGAGAAGCAGCTTGAGCATACACGGAAGGAATTTATCGCCGGCGTATCGCATGAGCTCAAGACCCCGCTAAGCGTCATACAAAGCTGCATTTCCGTTCTGAAGGACGGGATTGCAAGCCATAAGCGGGAGCATTATTTTGCGGCGATGGAGGACGAGGTGCACCGGATGAATCTTCTCATCGGGGATATGCTGGAGCTGGCAAAATACGAATCCGGAACCTATAAGATGAAGATGGAGTCATTTTATATCGATACCGTCATCGAGCGCATCTGCACAAAATTGGCGGCGGACATTGAAGGCAAGAACCTGCAGCTGCACGCGTCGGTCCAACCTGTCGAGGTTGTGGGCAATGAACTGCGCATCGAACAGGTGCTGATTAACTTTCTAACCAATGCCATTCGTTATTCACCCGAGCGGGAGTCCATATTTATAACAACCATGGAGGAGCAGGGAAGCATTAAAATATCCATCGAAAATAAAGGTGCGCATATTCCGGACGAACAGCTGGAGAAGATTTGGGACCGCTTCTATCGCGGGGAGCCGTCCCGCCAGCGCTCAACCGGAGGCACGGGCCTTGGCCTCGCCATTTCCAAAAAGATATTGGAGATGCATGGCATGCCTTATGGCGTTACGAATACGTCGGGCGGGGTTATGTTCTACTTTTATTTGAATAAAAAAACATAGGCTTCATGCATCCGAGCGCAGATCTTTAGATCTGTGCTTATTTTTTGTTCAAAAGGCTTTAGCTGATCCTACCTCTATAAAATCTATAAATCATTTTGATTTCATCTGCATTCTATCTTTATCTCACCCTCGTAAACTCTTTTCGTGAGGAGGAGAGAGAATGAGAAAGAGAATACCTATGGTGCTGTTCATCTTGTCTGCCATGCTGTTCGTGCTGCTGTACAACGTTTACTCGGGAGACCGCGGCAAAAGCGATGCCGAGCATCAAATGACGGGCTTCTTAGGCAAGAATGGAACTGCATCGCATCCGCCGGGGATACCATTCAAAGTGGTGATCGATCCCGGGCATGGGGGGAAGGATCATGGTGCGACCGGGGCCAGCGGAGGCTTCGAGAAGGATTTTACGCTGCAGCTGGCGCTCAAGGTTGAGGAGCTGGCGATGCAGGAGCCGCAAATCGAGGTGCATCTCACTCGAGCTGAAGACCAATTTATATCCTCGATTGACCGGGAAAGGCCGAATTTCGCCAATGAACTTGGAGCGGACTTGTTTATTTCGATTCACGGCAATACGTTTGAGGATCCTAGCGTTTCTGGAGTAGAAACCTACTATTATCATAGAAATTCCTATCCTTTGGCTGAAATCATCCAGAAGCATATGGTGCAAGGCAGCGAGTTTCGTGATCGGGGGGTCAAGCAAGAGGATTATTTTGTCGTGAAGGATACGAATATGCCGGCTGTACTAATCGAGACAGGCTATTTAACGAATCCGCAAGAGGAGCAACAGATGCTGACCGATGAGGTTCAGTACCGAATAGCCGGTTCCATTCTGGATGGAATCAAGGAATACCTGCAAATACATGAATGAGGGGAAGATGGACATGCGTACAAAAATCACCTTGACTATTCTAATGGGGAGCATCGTGCTGGCATTAGCCGCATGCGGAAACCAATCAGCGGACCAAGCCGCAGTGCAGCCTGAGTCCCAAGCACAGGGACGGGAGGGAGCTGCATCGGGATCCACAGTTAAGGTGTATCAACAGACATTCGAGAACAGTGTGTTTCTGGGGGATTCCATTACGGAGGGACTGTCCTTCCACGATGTACTGGACGAGAAGAATGTTCTCGCAGGCGCGGGGAAAACGGCGGAGTTCGCCCTTGAAGATATAGAAGAGTTGGTCAAGCGAAATCCGAAGCAGGTGTTTATCCAGCTGGGCTCAGACGATATTTTATGGCCGACGGACAATCCGCTGACGTACGCCATGAACAACTATGCCAAGCTGATCGGCATGATCAGGGATAAGCTTCCGGGGGTCCAAATTACGCTGTTAACGGTTACTCCGGTGACAGAGGAGGCAATAAAGAAGGAGCCCCGTTACAACACGATTCCGGATTTCAATCTGGCGCTAGAAAATCTTGCTGGCAATGAGCAAGTCGGCTTCGTTGATCTAGCCCCGATCTTTAAGGATGCGGCTGATATGTATGATTCGGACGGGATTCATTTCAAACCCGAGTTCTATGCAAGGATGCTGGATTTGTTGAAAGAGCACGTGAAATAACATGCGAACCGCTCGTTGGCACGCCAGCAGAACATCGGTTTTGTCCCCAGCGCAGAGGATGTTCTTGCACCGGAATAGGTTGGGGGTGACGGATCTTGGTTTTTAGCAGTCTTATCTTTCTGTTTCTTTTTCTCCCGGTCACCCTGTTGATGTACTATGTGTCGCCGAGGAGGCTGCGCAATGCTGTTTTGCTGGTTGCTAGTTTGATTTTTTATGCTTGGGGAGAGCCCGTGTACATTCTGATAATGGTGTTCTCCACGGTGTTCGATTATTATAACGGACTGCTTATCGACAAGTTCAGGCATCGGAAGCGGATCGCCAGAGCGATATTGATCGGTTCGATGGTCGGGAGCTTAGGAATTCTCGGATTTTTCAAATATGCCGGATTTATTATAGATAACATCAATCGGCTATTCCATTTGCAACTTCAAACAGCTGATCTGCCGCTGCCGCTTGGCATCTCCTTTTATACATTTCAAACGATGTCCTATGTCGTGGACGTTTACCTGGATAAAGTGCCGGTGCAAAGAAATATCATCTCCTTCGGGGCATACGTGACGATGTTCCCGCAGCTTGTAGCGGGTCCCATTGTTAAATACGGCGATATCGCTGGTCAGCTGGATGGACGCAGGGTGAGTCTGCATCGTTTCGGCGAAGGGGCCGAGCTGTTTATCCGGGGACTGGCCAAAAAAGTGCTGCTTGCCAACAATATCGGTTTGCTGTGGGCCAGCGTCAAAGCGGAGCCGGTCGCCGAGCTGTCCGTTTTATCCGCATGGCTTGGCATCATTGCATTTACGCTGCAAATCTATTTCGATTTCAGCGGGTATTCCGATATGGCTCGCGGGCTAGGCAGGATGTTCGGATTCGATTTCATGGAGAATTTCCGTTACCCGTATATTTCAAAAAGCGTGACGGAATTTTGGCGCAGATGGCATATCTCGCTCGGTACTTGGTTTCGGGAGTATGTCTATATCCCGCTTGGCGGAAACAGGTCAGGGCTGCCTAAGCAGTTGCGGAATTTACTAGTGGTATGGTGTTTAACGGGTTTATGGCATGGCGCCAACTGGAATTTTATCGTCTGGGGATTGTATTTCGGTTTGTTCGTTGTGCTCGAGAAGCTGTTTCTACTAAAAATACTTGGACGCGTTCCTGCCGTTGCTGCCCATTTGTATACGCTCATGATTGTAATGGTTGGCTGGGTGTTGTTCGAAATGGAGGATTTGGGTGCGGCGGGACATTTCATTCGTGTCCTGTTCGGTTTCGGCGTGGAAGGATTCGTCGATCGTCAGGCACTCTATAGGTTGTCCACCAATGCCGTATTGTTAGTTGTATTGGCCATCTGTGCAACACCGCTGCCACGTAAAGCTCTATCGTATGTGAAGACAAGATGGAGCACAACCAGCACTGCTGCAGTTCCGGTTATCTACTTGTTGTTCCTTCTGCTGACAACGGCCTATCTGGTCAACGAAACGTACAATCCATTTTTATACTTTCGATTTTGAGGAGGGGGCAATGGACAAGAACGACAAAATCAACGGGACATGCATAGCCCTTCTGCTGCTCTCGTTTATCGGCGTGTTCGGCGCTCTGAATCTCGCAATGGCGGACCGGACCTTCTCGGAATCGGAGAACCGGGTGCTGAAGCAGCTGCCGCCTTTTTCCTTAAAAGCCGTGTTGTCAGGGACCTTTACGTCCGATTTCGAGGCTTACGTTTCCGATCAATTCGTCTTTCGGGATCGATGGATCGGGCTTAAAACGGACGCGGACCGCATCCAGGGGAAAAAGGAAAGCAACGGCGTTTATCTCGGAAAAGACGGCTATCTGATTCAAAAATTTGTTCCTCCGATTGAAGGGGATTTGCAAGAGAAAATGGCTGCCATTCTTGCGTTCGATGAAGCCACACCTGATCTTCGCAAATACGTAATGATCGTTCCCACAGCAGCGACGGTGCTGCAAGACAAGCTTCCAAGATTTGCGGAAACCGGCGTGGAGGCAGCATATTTAAGCGATATCCGGCGCTCGCTGCCTCAGGGTATCCATTACGTCGACGTATTGCCTGCATTATATGGCAAGCCGGAACAGCATGTTTTTTATAAAACGGACCATCACTGGACAACGAAAGGCGCTTATCTGGCTTACCTGGAGTTGTGCAAGCATATGGGGTTGGTCCCGAACGAAGAAAGCGGCTTTGATATTCAGAAGATCACCGACGAATTTTACGGTTCGCTCTATTCGAGAAGCGGTTATCGACATGTGCAGCCTGACAGCATCGAGCTGTTCCTGCGGAGCGATCCGCCAAAGATTAAGGTTACCTATGCCGACGAAGGAGAAACCACGGATTCGCTATATGCGATGGACAATCTGCAGAAAAAAAAGGATAAGTATGAGGTCTTTCTCAACGGCAACCATGGACTTGTCCACATCGCAACAGCTCAAACGAACGAGAAAAAGCTGCTGGTGGTCAAAGACTCGTACGCCAACAGCTTCATTCCTTTTTTAGTCGAGCATTACAGCGAAATCTTCGTGGTGGACTTGCGTTATTATGCTGATGATCTGGCCGCTCTCGTGCAAGAGCATGACATCCGCGACATGCTGATGCTTTATAACGCGAATACATTTCGTGAAGACCCATCTATAAAGAATCTATTGGAGTGAGATATATGATAAATCAATTGAATTGTAGAAGAAGGATATCCCCCCTGATCTTGGCGATTGTCGTTGCGATTTGCGTGCTATCCGGTTGCTCGGGGAAGGATGATAAAATGGCGGCTCAGCTTACGGCCAGCGAAGTAGGCGAGCAGATTATGCAAGCGGTGGACCTTGAGGCGATGCGTGAAGGGGATCAGGAGAAGCTTCAAAAATTGTACAAGCTCGATCTGGACGGCGTGGAGGATTTCATTCTTTACACATCAACATCGAACGTGAAAGCGGATGAATGGGCTGTCATCAAGCTTAAGGACCCGCATGAAGCGGAAGCTGTCAAAAAGAAAGTGGAGGCGCGCATCAACGAACAGAAAGCGAAATTCAGGGACTATCGTCCGGACGAGTATTTTTTAGTTGAAAATCATGTGTTAAAGGTGAAAGGGCCATTTGTTTTCATTGCGGTTTCCAAAGAAGCGGATCGTATGGGGGAAGCGTTTGACGACGCTTTGACCCAGGGGGAGTAAATAATGGCGAAATATTTTCCGTATCCCTAGAGGATGGAATGGCAGAAGATTGGATAAAAACTATAAGTATAAAGAACTAGTATTTTGCGCTTTAACCTAATTTTAATACTAGTAAAATATAACCATTTTAGAGACATCCACTTAAATGTAATTTTCTCAGGTTAAAACCCAAGCAACGAAATGGGGACTGCTAGAAGCCTGATGATCCCTGGAATCCGAATCAAAGATGTATCGAAAAAGTACTGGAAGACTAGTAACGAATCGTCGTATTTTCCTATTACTTTTGGTTTATTATCTCTCAAAAGGTTGATGTTGGAATGGTTCGATGTTACTATATATCTTGATTGCTTACTAGTTTTAAGGGGGATATGTGTAAACGTGGAGAAGAAAAAGTCGAAGTTTAAACCATTTTTGCTTATTATTGTGGGGGTTATTGTGGTCCTATTCGTAATTGGGACACTGTCCGACGATTCCACATCCAATTCGGATAACAAGACAGCAGCGAGTGGAACGA
Source organism: Paenibacillus sp. FSL M8-0142 (assembly GCF_038597315.1). NCBI lineage: Bacteria > Bacillati > Bacillota > Bacilli > Caryophanales > Paenibacillaceae > Paenibacillus > Paenibacillus sp. FSL M8-0142. The sequence goes on along the minus strand of NZ_CP152008.1, from coordinate 3,644,723 downwards.
ACGCAAGCAAGTCCAAGGATCATGAAGCAAAATATGCCGAAGCACAGGATTTATTTAAAAATGGAAACTATGTTCAAGCAAATGCGGTCGTGGATGATGCTATTAAAGCTGAGCCAAAAGAAGAGTATACCAAACTGAAAGCGGATATAGAGGCTAAGATCAAAAAGCGGAAAACCGAGCTTGAGGCCAATTTCGAGATTAAAGAAGACAAGGTCGAGAATATTACCTTTATTTCGCCTTCCTCCGGTGTTACCAAGGGTCTCGTATTTTATCCATACATCGGTATAAAGGATTCTAACAAATACATGATCCTGCGAGTTGGGTTTCAAGAGGATGCTTCTAAGGCATTGTTTGTGTTTACCAGTGTGAAGGTACGTGCCGGAGAGCAATTACAGGAGCTTAAGTTTAATCCAATGAACAAATTGAATGATGTTGATCTTTTTGGTTCCGGCATGACCGAGCTAGTAGATATTGACGTTGATAAGAAAATTGAAGATCTAATTAGCAATGTCATTCCAGCAAACGATGAGACCATTGTTCGTTTTGAGGACATTTCCAATAAAGCAACGGACTACACGTTAACCGAGAAGCAGAAGAAAGCGATAGCAGATATCGTTGAATATTACAATTACCTCGATTGATTCAGACATTTCCTAGCACCGCACTTTCTTTTAGTTATTATAACTTACTCCAAAGAGCCGAATTCCTTAACAAGAATGCCGGCTCTTTATTTTGTTCTCGGAATATAGCCTTCCCGTCTTCTTATATCAGGAAGCGAGGGATGTTCACGTTGATTCATCAATCGAAAATAAATGGGATTCACGAATACGACGGCTTGTTGCTATGAGAAGCACATGCTACAATTGTTAGTAAATGACCATTTACTAATGGGGGGTTAATATGGGCAGACCGCGTGAATTCACCGATGAGAACATCTATTACGGCGTTTATCAGTCGCTATGCAAGAAGGGGTTCGCACAGACTACGCTCACGGATATAGCGAACGAGATCGGTGTATCTCCTGCAGCATTGATCAAACGATTTTCCTCAAAGAAGGGCATCTTCCTCGCTTATAGCAATTTTGTCATTCAATTGACTGAAACGAAGTTTACTGAAGCGGATCAGAGCGACGCCCCGCCGATCGAAGCGTTAAAATCCGTTTATAAAGAGGCGGTCCGGTTAGGAAATGACCCGGTTTCCCTGGCGCGCCATACCAGTTTTTATCTGGAAAGCACGACCGACCCTGAATTGCTGGAAAGGTCGAAACAGCGCCTGGCTATTATTGATGCTGGAACGAGAAGGCTGCTGAGTAAAGCTGTTCAGGGCAAGTTCCTTCAATCTTGCGATATTGAGCTGGTCAGTACCGTGCTGCAATCCGCTATCAGCGGTGCGCTCCTGATCTGGATTCGGGAAGCCGGGAAGTCGCTAGACGCTCTAATCGACGATTGTTTTCGCGTTGTGATCGGACCGCTACGAATAGGGGGGAAAGAAGATGCCAACGATGACTAGCCACCATGCAGATCTATACTACGAAGTGCACGGGGAGGGTCATCCGGTCATATTTACCCATGGCGCTTCCTGGAATCACAAGCAATGGGAGCCGCAAGTTCAGTTTTTTGCCGAGAAATATAAGACGATTGTTTGGGATGTCAGAGGGCATGGTTACTCCTCACTTCCGGAAGGAAAGGTTGACTCGGAAACGTTCAGCAAAGACTTAATAGCTTTGTTGGATCACCTTGGAATAAAGCGAGCCGTGCTATGCGGATTGTCCATGGGTGGTCATATCTCCCTGCAAACCGCGATTCGGTTTCCTGAAAGGGTAGAGGCTCTTGTATTAATCGGTACTCCGTTCACCAACGCATTTAACTGGTTCGAAAAATGTTTTGTCCCCTTTAACCGTTGGTCTTCCCGGATGATCCCGATGCGGCTAACCGGTAGGATCCAGGCGGCCATGCTCTCGAAGTATAATCCGGATAACCGAGCATACATTGAGGAAGCATTCAATATGCTGACACAAGAGAGATGGCTGCGCTTATGGGATGCGATCACCCGGATGGAGAGCCGCGAGCATTTGGACCATGTACAATGTCCCGTTTTACTGCTTCAAGGCGAACATGACACCATGATCAAAAGGCAGCAGAAATATATGCACTCGAAAATAAGAAACTCGGAGCTGCACATCATTCCGAGAGCTCACCATGCAACGAATCTTGATAATCCGAATGCCGTAAATGAACAGATATCCAGGTTTTTAGTCAAGCATCGCAATGAATTTTGATCGTTCCCCCTACTTCGTCTAGATCAGTGCTCAAATTTCTTACCGAATTGAATATTTTATAGTAAAATAAAATTTGCCGGTTCAATTTAAGAGTAGAGTCAAAGACTCTATCGGGTGAGGAGTTATTAAGCACGTGAAAAAATTATATGCATCATGGTTCGGAAGCTACTGGAGCCCCTATCTGGTCATGGCTTTGGCAGGTATTCTCAGTGCGGTCTATTTTGGGATCACCAACACGGTTTGGGCCGTAACCGGAGAGTTTACCCGTCTTGGAGGCCATATTCTTGAATTCTTCGGGGTGGACGTATCGGACTGGGCCTATTTCGACCTTGTCCATATGAACGGAACGACTTGGACCCGAACCGATGGTTGGATCGTGTGGGGGATGTTTATTGGAGCCCTTATTACGATTTTGCTTAGCAACAACTTCAAGATCCGGATGCCGAGACAGAAGCGGCGGTATGTGCAGGGATTCGTGGGCGGCATCATAGCGGGCTTTGGAGCCCGTTTGGCGCTGGGCTGCAATCTCGCGGCATTTTTTACCGGTGTACCTCAGTTTTCGCTGCATTCCTGGATCTTTATCGTTGCTACGGCTGCGGGCACGTTCCTGGGCGCCAAGCTGGTCAATACGAGGTGGTGGAAAGGCAAGCCAGTTCTGAAGATGGGTGGTACAACGCCGATAGTTAAGACCGGGAAAAGCCGGCAGCCCCTTCTTGGAGCGGTCCTCGGTTTAGTCTACATAGCCCTCATCGTATATTTCTATGCCACTGGACGCACCATGCTTGGAACAGCCGCACTCTTCGGAGCGGCATTCGGAATCCTGATTGAGCGGGGGCAGATCTGCTTCACTTCCGCTTTCCGCGACCTGTGGATCAGCGGCCGGGCTACGATGACCAAAGCGATTGCCGTCGGTATGGCGGTCAGCTCTGTCGCTACGTTGATCATTATTCTTGTATACGGTTTAGACCCCATTACGAAAATTGCGGCACCTAGCACCTTTATCGGCGGATTGCTGTTCGGACTGGGGATCGTCATGGCCGGCGGCTGTGAAACCGGGATGATGTACCGCCTGATGGAAGGGCAGGTCGTGTTTTTGCCAGTGTTTATCGGCAACATTATCGGAGCTACCGCTTTGGCGTTTGCTTGGGATCACATGGGGGTATATAACCTGCTTGTGAAGAGTGGCGCGCCAGTCAACCTGATCACTGAGATGGGTCCGGCGGCTGCATTACTTGTAACGCTGCTAGTACTCGGGGCCGGGTTCGCGGTCGCCGCATATTGGCAGAAGAACTACCGCTATGGCGTTGGATTCAAGAAAGGAGATGCAACTCATGTCCGTTGATTTCACACTGGATCTCCGGGGGGAATCTTGTCCTTACCCGGTCATTTACACCCTCGAAACACTGCGCGATATGAAAAAAGGGCAGACGCTTCAGGTCATTTCCGACTGCCCGTCCGCATTCCGGAATGTGCCGGAAGAGGTCGTCAAGCACGGTTACAGCATGGCACAAGAGCCGGTCAAGAACGGCCAGGAATTCAGCCTCTTTATCCAAGTGTAAGAGGAATAACGCTAAATCAATGTTCAATAATGACGAAAGCCTCCCACATTCGACAGGGAGGCTTTCTCGTGTTATTAGCGGGACTTAATTCCCGAATAAGCTTTGGATCAATTGGCTGGCGAGGCCATAGCCCAAAGGGCGGACGGTTAGATGTTGCTTCCGAGCATCATCGACGAATAATCCGAGACCCGGTTTTCCTTCAACCCATCCAAAACAGCCTCACGCGTTGAATGGACCAGATAAACATCCCATATAAAAAGTCGAAACAGAACAATGATCGCAATGATGATGATAACGATTATGCCGTACCTCTTAGATTGAGTTTTCTCTTTGTCCACCTGAATGTCCGTTTGCTACAAATCTTTCCAATCATAGATATTGTTACCATACACAATACAATAATGGGTCCGTAAAGCTCATCATCGCAAGGCTCTAAAAGAGCCATTCCTCTGCTTATTAGGGATACGGGTTCATGATAGGAATCGTTAGGACATAAAAGCTTTTTTTGTTGGTGCAGCTGATGCGGACATCCGTGAATGCAAGCAGCAAAGCAATCGGGGGCCTACAGCTACACATGCATTGTCAACGTCAAGCGCTTTCTTTGTGCTGTACGACAAGAAGTGCCGGATGTATACTTTAGAGAAAAATTAGGTGGAGGGAGGTTAAGCAGGAGATGAATTCCAGAATCAGTAACCATCTATACTTACGCCGAGAGGGGGGAGCTCATGAAGCTGCAGGCGTCCGGGAAATCATCCACTTGGTTTGTGTATCAAAAAATCGTGATCGTATTTATCGTATTATTGCTGCCTCTCATTACCATGAGCCTCTGGCTCAACTTCAAAGGAATGTCCGTTTCCAAGGATGCGATCTTGGATTCTTCATTCGCGGGGGCCTCTTTTTACTCCAAACAGCTGGACAAAGAAATGTATTTTATCCGGAATTTGCAGCTGGAGCTGCTCAATGACCAAGATTTGCAGAAGCTGGGCTTTCGGGGCGGGACCCTGGATAATTATGAAGAGGTGGCGCTGATTGACCAAATCCGGGACCGGCTTGCCACGTTAACGGTATCGAGCGAATATGTTCTGAATGCCGGCGTTTATGTGGAATCCGTGGGAAAAACCATCTCAACCTTCTCCGGGGTTACCAATACGCCGAATGTTGAAATGGAGCTGATTTCATCGCTGCTTTCGGTGAAATCCAAGCCTTCGTTTTATCGAAGCGGCGACCGTATCTTTTTTATCGAAACAGAGAACAACGGCAAGATCTGGTCCTATATCGAAATAGCCAGGCCTAAGCTCCTTGAGGCTTTAAAAGAAATCGCCAAACTCTATCCCGAATCCGAGGTGCTGCTTGGAAATAAGGAGCTCGGCTCCATTCTGGCAACCGAAGCGGAACCAGCGCAGACGACAGGCATCCTGGCGCTCGCCGGCAGTGGAGATTTGAATAGCCTGGAAACGCCCACCAAGGGCAGCATGCATGGCGTTGACTATTTTATTATTCAAAATGACGTCAGCTCCCTCGGATTGGAGCTGATCATGTACGTAAACCAGAATGAAATTACGCGCCCGCTGAGCCAGTTTATTACTTGGTTTTACACGTTGTTTATTATTGCACTTATCGTGCTGATCCTGTATTCGTTCTCCGTCAATTTGATGATTCACAGGCCGCTGTCCAAGCTTGTCAAGGCGTTTCATATGATAGAGACCGATAATTTGGATATTACGATCGAATCCAAATCCAAGGACGAGTTCCACTATGTGTTCAACAGCTTCAACAATATGACCCTGAAGCTTAAACACTCCATCGAAGAAAATTATGAGCAAAAAATGGCGCTGCAGCTCTCCCAGCTTAAGCAGCTTCAATCCCAGATCAATCCGCATTTTCTATACAACAGCTTCTTTAATATTTACATGATGTGCAAAGTAAACGACGCGGAAAGCGCAGCAGAGCTATCGCAGAAGCTGGGGAGCTATTATCAGTACATTACGAGAAGCGGTTCGGACGATGTTCCATTCGTCAAGGAATACCGCCATGCGCTTGATTATTGCGATATTCAGTGCATCCGTTTCTCCAACCGGATTGCATACGAGGATGGAGGGCCGTCCGGAATTCCGCCAGCCTTTTCGGTTCCTCGGCTCATCATTCAGCCGATCGTGGAGAATGTGTTCGAGCATGCGTTCGTGGACGGCATGGACGATGGGATGATCTATATCAACGCGGATTACCGGGATGGCAGGCTGCGGGTAACGGTGGAGGATAATGGGAGGATGGTAACGGATGAGCTGATCGCGCAATTAGGCGAAAGGCTGGGAGACGATTCCAAGCAAATGGAGAAGACGGGTTTGATGAATGTGCATAACCGACTTCGCCTTAAATACGGGCCCGAAAGCGGGCTGTTCATTTCGCGCAGTGTCTATGGCGGTCTTAAAGTAGAGCTGATCATAATCGACGTAAGTGAGGAGGCTTCGTAATGTATCGACTGTTGATCGTAGATGATGAACCGGTGATCACGAACGGTCTGGTTCAGTTATTTGAGGAAAACCCGGAATTTGAGCTGGATGTCCTTAAAGCGTATTCGGCCAAGGAGGCGCTTGCGATTGCCAAAAAGATGAAGCTGGATATCCTTGTCAGCGATATTCGGATGCCGCAAAAAAGCGGGCTTCAGCTGGTGGACGAGCTGATGTATTATTGGCCGATGTGCCGAATCATCTTTTTGACGGGATACAGCGAATTTGAATACGTGCACGAAGCGCTGCGCAAAAATGTGGACAATTACATCCTGAAAACCGAAGGCATCGATCCGATCTTTACTGCTGTCCAACAGGCTTGCCAGAGGCTTGATGAGGAGAATCGCCGCAGAGTACAGGAAGACAAGTTGAAGCAGCATGCAAAAATCGCCAGGCCCCTGCTGAAAAACGAACGGATGGAGCGAATCCTAGACGGGGAGCCGATCCGTGCACTATTGACCGATACGCGTTATGAAGGATTGGACTTTCGCATTTGTCCAGACCTGCCTTCGTTATTTGTGATGGGGTGCATAGACGAATCGGCGCATTCGGCATCCAGGGAGATGATCTCATCCATACAGGGGATATTTATGAATGATTTACCGTCCTCGTTTAGCTGCGAGCAAGCGGTTTATGAACGAACACTCATTTGGCTTCTTCAACCGGATGCAGAATTATTGGGCCGCTTCCAAGAAGGGGAGAGCGAGGGGACGATTTCGTGGAGCGGAGTCACGGGCTATATGAAAGGGATCCTGGAGTCTATACAAAATGAATGCGACGAATTGCTCGGGGTACAGGTATCCTTCGGAATTTCAGGGAACCTGAAGGAAGCGTGGGGGACGATCCGGGAGCAATACGCAACACTGCGGATGATCTTGAAGCAAAAGCAAGCGTTGGGTCAAAGCATGGTGATCACTGACATTTCGAAAGTCGGAGAACCGATTGGGAACACGGGCGAACAAGCGCGCCATCGCGAGGGTGATACGAAATCATTGGTCATTGCCCAGATTCAGAAATACATACAGGATCATCTGGCCGGGGATGTCTCCTTGACCGCGATCGCGCAGGAGGTGCATTTTAATCCATCCTACCTGTCCCGCTACTACAAGCAGATGACGGGGCAGAATTTGCTGGAATATATTCAGGCCAAGCGCCTTGAAGCAGCAATCGACTACATGCGGAACACGGACTTAAAGCTGCAGGAGATCGCTGCCCGGGTCGGTTTCGATTCGCATTCGTATTTCACGACGTTTTTTAAGCGGAAGATGGGCATGTCTCCTCAGGAATACCGCAGTTGACGGAGCCGGGTTATCGCGCAGCCTTGAAAACAAGTAAATAAATTGAAAGCTATGTAAAAATCTTAAAATTGATAGCGCTTTCTTCCGGCATATATAATTGGACCCAAGAAGTAAAGACCAAAGCAGTCTACAAACGATTCGAAGGGGGAAAGCCATCGACATGAAAAGAATCAAGCCATGGAAAATGATTTTGCTTGCCACATTGTCGTTATTTGTCATATCTGCATGTTCAGGTCAAGGTAAAGAGCCAGCAAGTTCCCAGCCGCAAACCGAGACCAAAGAAGAGGGCGGCACGGCGGCGGCTCCGCCTGATCCGTTGGGGAAATATCCCGAGACGGTAACCGTAACGGAGGTAATGGGCTTCAATCCGCCCGAAGATCCCCGGACGCCGAAGGGCATTACGCCGGAGCAGAATGCTTATCTTAAAGATTTGAAAGAAATGCTGAACATTGAAGTGAAATACAAATGGACGGTCCCATCCAGCCAATTTAGTCAAAAGTTCTCGCTTGCCTTGGCTTCTGGCGACCTGCCGGATATTTTGGAGCTGGACGGTAAAAATTTCGAAAAGCTGAAGAAGCAGGGGATGCTTGCCGATCTGACCGAGGCCTACAACGATTACGCATCGCCGACATTAAAGAAGTATATGGAGTCTGACGGCGGTTTCGCCATGAAGACGTATTCCCAGGACGGCAAACAGTTAGGAATCCCGGCTTTTGAGGACCCTTTCTTATCGACGCAGCTGCTCTGGATTCGCAAGGACTGGCTCGACAACCTGAAGCTTGAACCTCCTAAAACCATGGACGAGCTGGAGATGGTCGCCAAAGCATTTGTCCAGCAGGATCCGGACCAAAACGGCAAGAACGACACCTACGGACTCGTGCTGCAAAAGAATTTGTTCTTCTGGGGCTTTGACGCAAGAGGATTCTTCAACGGCTTTGGCGCGTATCCGTCCATGGGCGATGGTCAAACGGCATGGATTCAAGACGGCAGCGGAAAGCTGATTCCGGGTCTGATCCAGCCGGAGGTAAAAACAGCGCTTGGCAAGCTTCAATCCTGGTACAAAGAAGGCATCCTGGATAAAGAGTTTGCGCTCAAGGACGAGAACAAAGCGGTCGAGGACATTACCGCAGGCAAAGTCGGCATTTCCTACGGGGAATGGTGGTATCCGAACTGGCCGCTGAACCTGAATGTGGATAAAGATCCGAACGCGAATTGGATTGCCATTCAAATTCCTGGTTTAGACGGTCCGGGCAAATCGCTGGTGCCTAAAATCCGGGGTGACAAGGTATATGCGGTGAACAAGAAAATGAAGAACCCTGAAGCCGCTATCAAAATGATCAATTTCTATATTGAGATGGGGAATAAGGAGTATTTGAATCAGAACCAGGCAGAGAAGGGATATGTATACAACTGGTTCAGTCCGCGGATCTATAACCCTGCCCAGATCGAAACCATTTACACCGAAGTGAATAAAGCGCTTGAAGCGAATCAGACGGAAATTACGCTGGATGATGAAAATTACAAGAACGTCGCCGACGTCTTCAAGGCCACCAAGGATTACTTGGCTGGTGATACATCGAACGCGAGTAAAGGCGTGAACTGGGGACAATATTTCAGCCGTGCAGCGAAGGACGGCGGCTGGGGCTTGACCCGCCAGATCAAAGAAAAACAGGCGTTTGTCAACCACGAGTTCTACGGTCTTCCAACGGCCACGCAGGTGGAGAAGGGGGCCCAGCTGGATAAGCTTATGCAGGAGACCTTCACCAAAATTATTATGGGGTCTTCAGTGGATGAATTCGATAAGTTTGTTGCCAGCTGGAAGTCGCTTGGCGGCGACGAAATTACGCAAGAAGTCAATGATTGGTACAGCCAGCAAGCCGTAAAATAGTCGTTCCAAAGCGGGGAGGAGGCGTTACCGGTTACCGGCGCCTCCCCCCCGTTTTACAAATTCATAGAGCTTACGTTGCCATATCCTGAAATGTCCGGGAGGTCCAGCTGTGAGAACGCTGAAAAAAGAATACTTGCTTCATTTGATGTTGCTGCCCGGTGTTATCGTGACACTGATATACGCCTATGGGCCGATGGTAGGCCTGGTGATGGCGTTTCAACAATTTGAGCCGCTGTCCGGCTTCTTTCACTCCGAATTCGTTGGATTTGAAAATTTTCAGTACGTGTTCGGGCTGCCGGATTTTAAGCAGGTCATGTGGAATACGCTCGTCATTTCCGTATTTAAGATGGTCCTGCATCTGCTTGTGCCGTTAATACTCGCCCTGCTGCTTAACGAGGTCACCCGAAAGTGGTTTTCCCGGTTTGTGCAATCCGCCATTTTCCTGCCATTCTTCCTATCCTGGACGGTTCTCGGCGGCGTCATCATCGAATTATTCTCGCTTAGCGGTCCGGTAAACGGGTTACTGACCGCCTTTCATCTGGAGCCGATCATGTTCATGCTGGATAATGACTGGTTCCGTGGGATCATCATCGGCTCGGACGTCTGGAAGGGCATGGGCTATAACATGATCGTGATGCTCGCAGCCATCGCGGGGATCAATGCCAATCTTTATGAGGCTGCTGAGGTCGATGGTGCCGGAAAATGGAAGCAAATGCTCCATATCACGCTGCCGGGCATGGCTCCGATCGTGATTCTTCTTGCCGTGCTAAGCCTGGGGGGAATCCTGAATGCGGGCTTCGAGCAGATCCTGATTATGTATAATCCGACGGTTTATGAAGGCTCGGATATTATCGATACGTTCGTCTACAGGCTCGGCATGTTCAGCCAGCAATTCGGACCGGCGGCCGCCGTCGGGCTGTTTAAATCGGTCATTTCGCTTGTCCTGGTGTCCGTGACCTATTATGCGGCTTACAAATATAACAATTACCGGATCTTTTAGGCTGGGGGGAGAGAAATGCACAGACCAACGATGAGCAGAAGACTGTTTGTCTTGTTGAATACGCTGCTGCTTACGACGATCACTGTACTTGGCATTATTCCATTCATTCACTTGCTTTCGATTTCCTTAAGCTCGAATACCGCCGCCATGGCTGGTGAAGTGAAGCTGTGGCCGGTTGGTTTTAATGTAGATGCTTATCGGTACCTTGGAGAGAAAGTGGAATTCTTCCTCTCGTTCGGCGTTTCACTGGAGCGGGTCGTCCTGGGAACGGCCGTCAATATGTTCTTGATATTCATTACGGCTTACCCGCTATCGAAATCGAAGGAGCAATTCAAGCACAGGACGCTTTATGTGTGGTTCTTTGCCATTACGATGTTTTTTGGAGGCGGATTAATTCCGACTTATATCACGGTTAAAAATACGGGACTGATTGATTCGATCTGGGCTTTGATTCTCCCAGGCGCGCTTAACGTATGGAATATGGTGCTGATGCTGAACTTCTTCCGGACGATTCCCAAAGAACTGGATGAAGCGGCTACGATTGACGGGGCAGGACACTGGCGGGTGTTATGGAGCATTTATCTGCCTGTATCCCTTCCGTCCATTGCGACCATCGGCTTGTTCACCATTGTGGGTCACTGGAATTCGTGGTTCGACGGCATCCTGTATCTCAACTCGCCGGAGAAATACCCGCTCCAAACGTACCTGTCGACATTGATTATGTCCATAAACTCGCAAATGACGTCCATCTCGATCGAACAGCTTAAGGCGATGGAGAATTTAAGCGAGAAAACGCTCCGAACGGCCCAAATCTTTATGGGTGCGCTTCCGATTATGCTCGTCTATCCGTTCCTGCAGAAATATTTTGTTAAAGGAATAACCGTCGGCAGCGTGAAGGAATAAAGCAGCGGAGCAAGCAGGAAGGGGAGAGCTATTATATGAAAAAAGTGTCGGTTGCATTAATCGGAGCCGGGCTTCGCGGAATCAATTATTTGGAGTATGCGCTGCAGCATCCCATGGAGCTCGAAGTCACCGCCGTGGCGGAGCCGGTTCGGGAGCGAAGAGAGAGCTTTAAGCATAGGCATTGGATCGACGATGCCAATTGCTTCGAGGATTGGGACGCATTTTTTGCCGCGCCCAAGATGGCTGACGCCGTCCTGATCTGCACCCAGGATAAGCAGCATTTCGAGCCGACGATGCGCGCGCTGCAGGCGGGATATCATGTGCTGCTGGAGAAGCCGATGTCGCCGGATCCGGAAGAATGCATACGGATGGGGGAAATGGCTTCAAAGGCCGGAAAGGTGTTTTCGATCTGCCACGTGCTGCGGTATTCGCCGTTCTTTCGGACGCTGAAGGAGCTGCTGGAAGAGGGCGTGATCGGCCGCCTGATGTCCATCCAGCATAATGAAAATGTGGGATACTGGCATCAGGCACACAGTTTTGTAAGAGGGAATTGGCGCCGCAAGGATGAATCCAGCCCTATGATTCTGGCAAAGTCCTGCCACGATCTGGACATCTTGCTCTGGCTGGCGGATGCGGACTGCGTTCGGGTATCCTCCTTCGGTTCACTCACTCATTTTACGGCTGCCGAAGCGCCGGAAGGAGCGCCGCTGCGCTGTCTGGACGGATGCCCGGCGGCGGATGAATGTCTCTACTATGCGCCAAATCTTTATTTAACGGCGGATACGAACTGGCCGACATCTGCCATCAGCGACGACATGAGCTACAGTGCGCGGTATAAGGCGCTGCAGGAAGGACCGTACGGCCGATGCGTTTATCATTGCGATAACGACGTGGTTGATCACCAGGTGGTGAATTTAGAGTTTTCGAACAGCGTCACGGCAGCATTTACGATGAGTGCCTTTACAAGGGACGTGAGCCGGACGATCAAGCTGATGGGAACGCGCGGTGAGATCCGGGGGGCCATGGAAAAAAACGAAATCGAGATCATTCATTTTGGCAGCGGAAAGGTCGAAAGGATTTCCTTTGACGATATGGGTGGTCATGTCGGCCACGGGGGCGGGGACATGCGCTTGATCAAGGATTTTCTGAAGCTGGTCCGCGACGGCGGTCAAACGCAAGGGCTTACCTCGGCGGACCGCTCTGTGCAGAGCCATCTGATGGCCTTTGCAGCCGAGCAATCCCGAATCGAGGGATCGATTATTCGTCTTGAAGAGTTTCGACAGCGTTATACCGCCAAATGATTCACAAAGAAATGACAAAATGCCGGTCTTTAAGATCGGCATTTTCATTATTAATCGTTGCTTAATCGTCTATCGACATGGATTGGTTAATCAATCGTAAGTGACTGGTTCGTCAGGGATCGAATCCAAGGTATCGCACTTAACATCGTCCATCGCATGACCGGATTTTTCATCGTAAATCGTTTCATCATGGACTTCGATGCTTCAACCTCGTGGAATGCATATTTACTCATTTCGTGATAATAATTGTAGATCGCTGTTTCAAAATCCGCTTCCTGTTTCATCGCAGCCTCAAGCTTGTCGGCGAGGAGACCTGCATCTCGCAGGGCCGTGTTGCCCCCGTGCGATCCAGTAGGAGGCATGACATGGACTGCATCACCCATAAAAATAACGCGTGAGTTGGGCCAACGGGAGGGTTTCCTTCCAGCTTTGAATTTAACTCCCATCGTATAATCTACGTCAGCATGCTCGATTAGACGCCGGATCGCCGGGTGGAAGTCTCGCGAAACGTTTTGGGCCACCCGAAACAGTAGGTCGGGGTCAGAGGTAGTTTGATATTCCGAGAACCTTTCTTTGGGCATGAGAACAGCCCACATGATATAATCATCAACCATGGGAGGCGGCTGGACGATTCCCATTCGGGAGAACGCAGCTTGGGGAGCTTCGCGAAAGGCCATCGTCGTAAAAAAGATGCCGTCGCCTGAACGACCGATGGCGTGGATACCGCTTGTTTTGAGACCTTCGGGCATCAATGGTCTATCTTTTTCATGAACCAATCTAGTACGGCCATAAATCGCCCAATGGTTCACATCTTCCGGTTCACAATCCGGAAGGTATTGTTTGCGCAGGGATGAATGTACTCCATCTGCACAAACGATGAATGCTGCATGTGCGGAAGTTCCGTCGTTGAAGTGAAGGACGGCCCCATCCGGGTTAGATTCGGAATGGACCACTCGTTTTCCAAAATGCACCCGTTCTTGAAGTCCTTCCAGCATGATCGTGCGCAATGTTTGGCGATCCGCTTGGCGAGGGATCCGTAAGTCGGTGCCCGTTGGGTCTCCTTTAAACGTGAGTTTGAATATTTCGCGTAGTTTCCCATTGGTTAATCTAAAATAACTATCTTGGTCAGTAGGCGAAGTTGTGGCCAGAAACAGCTCGAATAAACGAGGAGGAAGACATCGCTTTATGGCGGCAATCCCGTGTTCATCTACCGTAATTCGATACCCTTGGCGACGGGCGTCCACAGCTTGATCGCGTTCATACACATGCACTTCCATCCCGGCCCGAAGCAGTGCTTGAGCTAAGCATAAGCCGCTTAAACCTGCGCCCACAATGGCGACCGAAACTTTGGGAACATTACTCGCTGTTCCTGTCTTCGGGCTAATATCCATCTTGTCTGCATGCATGATAAGACACTTCCTTTCCGGGAAATAAACAATGTCTCAATTACTTCATTATTGATACAATACAATATGGAACAGTGACCTTAACCCGGCGCAGGAAGGATCATGAACTAGGTCTGTAGAATGGTTTTGTTGGAATGAAAACATGCACGCAAGGAGAGCGGGATGATTGACCGAATCAAGAAGTGGGCTAGAAAGCTAAAAGGAAAGATATTCGTGCTCTATTATGCTTACAAGGATCCTCGGACCCCGTGGTACGCCAAAGTATTTGCCATCTGTGTTGTGGCCTATGCGTTTAGCCCCGTTGATCTGATTCCAGATTTTATTCCTATTCTAGGCTATCTGGACGATGTGATCTTAGTTCCGCTTGGAGTAGCCATCGCACTGAAAATGATACCTCCTGATGTCGTCCAAGAGAACGAAGAGAAAGCCGAGCAACATATAAAAAACGGTAAACCGAAGAATTGGCTTGCAGGAAGTTTTATTATTCTCCTATGGATCGCGGCAGTCCTTTGGGTTTCGCTGATCATATATCGGTACATGGTGGACTGATCGAATGAAAGAGCGTTGCCAGCGGCAGCTGCTCTTTTTTTTCGATCTATATTAGAGGCTAGCGTTGCTGCGTTCACGAATCGCAAAAATGACGATCATCGTTACGAGTAGATTGGCAATTTTATTTTTCCTAAGCGCTGACTTCCCAATGGTGCAAACCCATGATATCATCTAATTAGACATATATTAAATTAAACGATCGTTAAATTTAATATTCAGGAAGGAGTGCTGGAATGAGCACGGACTTTTACCTGGTTAGACATGCTGAAAAGCAGAAAGGAACTGGAGATGTTTCCATTTCTCCATTAGGGATACAGCAGGCTCGGATGACAGCAGCATATTTTCGTAAAATGCCCATAAGCAGAATCTGCTGCAGTCCTCTTCAGCGAGCCAAGCAGACCGCTGGGTTCATTGCAGAAGCCGTGAATCAAACCATATTGGAAGATACCCGGTTACGGGAACGGGCAAACTGGGGAGACCTCCCTGGACAAACATTTCAGGAGTTTATCGAGATGTGGAATCACTGCACCTTGGAAAGAGATTTTGTCCCCCCAGTCGGCGACTCTGCAAGAAGGGCAGGCGAGCGCTTGTCTTCCTGCATAGTGGAGCTTTCGGCTCAGCACACAATCGAGCGGATCGTTATCGTGACGCATGGCGGGTTAATCACAGACTTTATGGTAAACGAATTTTCCCAAGATGAGTTGAATGCCTATCACCCGGACTTTGTTCAAACGCAGAGTCGACTGGTCCCTGAGTGTTCTATCACTCATATAAAATACGTTGATGGGCGATTTGTATTAATCGATTTCGCAAATATAACGCACTTACATCTTTTGGGATAAAATCTGTTGGAGTTCTTCTATACGCTGAAAACAGGCTGCCCTACATTCGGCGGCTTGTTCGCCGAGCGGCCCTAAACCCCAATAATTGCAACATGATGGCAAACGCAGTCCTAAAGCGCACTATTGACATTCGGAGCTTGCAGCTGTAATTTGTGAATATAAAATAAAAACATTCATAAAATCATAAATAAATTCATGAAGGATGTGAACAGCGACATGCCAAAAAAGTTTTCCGAGCAGGAACGCGAATGGATCCGTCAGAAATTGCTTTCGGAGGGGCGGCACCAATTTGAAACAGCAGGTCTTCGCAAAACGAGCGTGGAGGATTTGACGAAGGCTGCCGGCATTGCCCAAGGCTCGTTTTACATGTTTTTCGCTTCGAAAGAGGAGTTATATTATGAACTTCTGCTGGAAGAGGAACAGCGTATCCGCAATACTGTGCTGGATTTATTCCCCCCTGATGAGGTTTGCAGCAAGGAAGGCATCAAGCGGTTTCTTTCCTATTCATTAAGAATGATGGATGAAAGCCCGCTCCTCCGGAAGATGATGGATCGGGGCGAGATGGAAATGTTGTTCAGGAAGTTACCCAAGGTGCAGCTGGAACGCAATTTTAGCGAGGATCAAGAAGCGCTCTTGCCGATCATTACGTCTTGGCAAAGAGCGGGCATTTTATCCGGTACGCCTTCTGAATCGATTGTGGGGATGATTCGATCCTTGGCCTTGCTGACGCTGCACAAGAATGACATCGGAGAAGCCCAATATACGGCAACGATCGAGCTGCTGGTCGAATTGTTATCGGCTGGTATGCTTGCGGCATCAAGGCCTTTTAAAGGAGACGAGCCGGTATGATCGAAGTTAGAGGGCTTCATTTTACCTATCCGAACCGGAGCGAGCAGACCCTGCGCGGACTGGATTTTGTGATTCCAACCGGGGAAATCTTCGGATTCCTCGGTCCTTCCGGCGCGGGTAAAAGCACGACGCAAAAGCTGCTGATCGGCGTGCTGAAGGGCTATCAGGGAAGCGTAAAAGTAATGGGCAGCGAAATCAGGGATATCGGTCCCGACTATTACGAACGAATCGGGGTTGCCTTTGAATTCCCGAACTTCTACAGCAAATTTACGGTTCTTGAGAATTTAAAGCTCTTTCGTTCCCTCTACAAGGGAAAAACCGAGGATCCTATGCATCTGCTGGAACAAGTCAATCTTGCAGATGCTGCAAACATGAAGGTGTCCCAGCTGTCCAAAGGGATGAAGATGAGGCTTAACTTCTGCCGGGCGCTGCTGCACGATCCGGATATCCTCTTTCTGGATGAGCCCACCTCCGGCTTGGACCCGGTGAACGCGAAACGGATGAAGGAATTGATTCTGGCGAAAAAGGCGGAGGGGAAGACCGTCCTCGTCACAACGCATAATATGCAAGCGGCAGAGGAGCTTTGTGATCGAGTAGCATTTATTGTTGACGGTGAAATCAAACTGATCGATTCGCCAAGAGAATTGAAGCTGCGGAAGGGAAGGAAGGAGCTTCGCGTAGAATTTCGCAAGAACGGCCAGCTGAAGGAAGCCTTATTTCCTCTTGACGGTATTGGCGGGAATGATCAATTTCTTAAGATTATAAAGAATGATATGCTCGAAACGATTCATTCGCAGGAGGCATCCCTTGAACAAATTTTTATCGAGGTGACGGGGAGGCAGCTGATATGAAAGGCTTATCCCTGTTGATATTCGACCTGCGTTTTCAATGGCGTCATGGATTCTATTTCGTTTATGTATTCGTTTGTTTTTGTTATTGGATCTTGCTTAGGTTCATTCCAGAAATCTATAAGGAGACGACAGCCATAGCGCTGACCTTCAGTGACCCTGCAGCTTTAGGACTTATCATGGCAGGCGGGATGGTTTTGTTGGAGAGGGACCAAGGCGTCCACGATCCGCTGTTCGTCACGCCGGCTCATATTCGGGATTATTTGCTGGCGAAAGCCGGATCGCTGTCCGTCTTGTCCCTTGCGGCAGGATGGGCCATTCATGCGGCAAGCGGCAGCCTTCCGCAGTCACCGCTTGCTTTTTCTGCAGGCATCGTCCTGACGTCAACCTTTATGACCTTGCTATCGATAGGCGTGGCGGCACGACACCGTACCATCAATGGTTTTATTCTGATGGTGCAAGTCTACGCTTTGCCATTTGTCCTTCCATTGCTGGGCTACTTTCATTTATGGCATACGGATCTGTTTCTCCTGCTTCCGACCGAAGGGACACTTCGATTACTCGGTTCTCCTTCTGGCGGCCTGTCCGTAAATCACCTTCTTTACTCCGCATTCATCCTATTGATCTGGAATTCCGCAGCATATATCTGGGCACACCGCTCTTATTCACGCCATGTGCTGATGAGGATCGGAGAAGGAGGGGATGGCAATGGAAAAATATAAAGCCCTGATGATGAAGGATTTTCGGCACGCATTGAAAGACCCCGTGCTCATGGCGGCTATGATCGGTCCGCTGGTGCTTATCTTCCTGTCCAGGTTCGGTTTTCCTATAGCCGTTCATTGGCTTGACATGCATTATTCGTTTAATCTTGAGCAATATCGCGGCTTTGCTGCCTCATTGTTAGTTGTGACGATCCCGATGTTAACAGGGATGCTTACGGGGCTGCTTATCCTCGACGAACGGGATGAGAATATGATAGCCTATTACGCGGTTACGCCGCTGATGCGTAAAGGTTATTTGCTGTATAGAGTGGCGCTTCCAACCCTGCTGTGCATCGTTTTATCCGCAATCTATTTGCAATGGTCTACGATGTCGGTCGTTCGATGGGAAACGCTGTATGCTTTGCTGCTGCTGGCATTGGAATCGCCGTTGTTTACGCTCTTTCTCGCCGCATTCTCATCAAATAAAGTGGAGGGACTGGCCTTATCCAAAATCGGAGGGTTGTTCATCATAGGCCCTGTGGTGGTTCATTTTGTTCCGGGAGCTTGGCAGGTGCTTGGGGCTTTGCTGCCTAGTTATTGGCCGGCAAAGGTCCTCGATCTGATCATGCATGATGAACCATTCCCTGCATTTGTGTTCTTCTTGCTGGGCTTGCTATTACATCTAGCGTGTTTGTTTCTCATGATCAATGTGTTTAAAGCCAAGCAAGCATAGATCTCTCTTGCTAGCATAGGGACGAAAAACAGTGCTGCGGGTGGAGGTGGCGCTTTTATGGTAAACTTTTTAGATAAGAAGAAGTTCAGGCAAGTAAGGAGTGGAGCAGTTGTTTGCTGAACAGCGGCATCAAATCATTATTCAGAAATTGAATCAAGACAAATCGATCCGGGCTTCGGAGCTCATGGAGCATTTCGGGGTTTCGTTCGAGACGATTAGACGGGACCTTGAATACTTGGAAAACGAAGGCCATCTGCGGCGGGTGCACGGGGGGGCGATTCCTAGAGATCCGGATTACAGCCACGAAATTCCGCTTCCGATCCGTGAATCGATCTTTATGGAAGAGAAGAAGGAGCTGGCTCAAATCGCGGTTCGTTATGTGACTGAAGGGATGTCCGTCGCGCTGGACCCGAGTACGACAAACACTGAAATAGCGAAGGCGCTCAAGACGAAATTCGACCGATTAACGATTATTACGAACTCGCTTCCGATCGTGAATGAACTCGTGTCGATGCCGGGGTATACGGTCATCATGACCGGTGGCGTCATTCGTCATGAAGAGCTGAGCATCATCGGCGACCTGACGGAGGAATTTACAGCTCGCTTTCACGCGGATCTATTTTTTATGAGCATGAGCGGGGTTACGTTAGAAGCAGGGATTACGGATAACGCCATCGGCGAGGTTCAGGTGAAAAAAATCATGCACGCTAACGCCAAGCGTACCATCGCCCTCGCAGACAGCAGCAAGTTCGGACAAAACTCGTTTATCAAAGTATGCGGGGCAAGCGAAGTCGAGCGGTTTGTAACGGATTCGAAAATCGACAGAAATATTGTTGATCAATTCAGCAAGAGCGGCATTGAGATCGTATATAAATAGGCAGGAGCGGTGAACGATTCTTGGTTTTATGCAAACCCGGAATCGTTTTTTTGTGTGTGATTGATTGCGTTTATGTGGTATTATTTGTATTAATCAAAGGAATGAGATAAACGATCGCTTCACTAAGGGAGGAGAGCCTCAAAATGAAAATCCATTTTCTCGGAACGGCTGCTTCGGAAGGATTCCCCAATCCGTACTGCCGCTGTGACGTCTGTTGCAAGGCGAGATCGCTTGGAGGAAAAAACATCCGAACGAGAAGCTCTGTATTGATTGATGGCATAATCAAGGTCGACTACTCCGCAGACTCCCATATGCAGGCGCTCCGTGACGGGATCGATTTGGGTGCGGTTGAGCATCTGTTATTCACGCATACGCATTACGATCATTTCCAGCCATCGGATCTGTACAACCGCGTTGACGGGTTTGCACACGGTATCGATCACCCCTTACATATTTATGGCAACGATGCGGCGATTAGCCAAAGCATACCAGCGATTGGCCCGGATGCTGGAGACCGGTTCGCCTTCCACTTATTGCGTCCCTTCGAGACGATTTTCTTGGGCGATACGCAAGTTACTCCTTTGCTCGCGAATCATGACCGTATGGAAACATGTTTGTTGTTTTATATTGAAAAAGGGGGCAAGACGCTGTTTTACGGCAATGATACGGGCTGGCTGCATGACGATACATGGGAATGGCTGAAAGGCAAAGCGATCGATATGGCGATTCTTGATTGTACGCATAGCTATACAAACAATGACCGAAATCCAAATCATATGGGCATTGAAACCGTGCTGGAGGTCCAGCGCGTGTGGCGGGAGGAAGGCAACCTTGGCATGGATGGCCAGGTTTACGTGACTCATTTTACGCATAACTCCGGCTTTTTGCATGATGATTTTGAGCGTGCCTTCGAGCCTGCCGGCATCAAGGTTGCCTACGATGGCTTGATCGTCGATCTATGACGGGCGGAGACAGCGCCAAAGAACGGCGACAGATTGTAATTGTAGGTATCGTTACTGCACTGACCCTCTTCGGTGATTCGATGCTGTACATCGTATTGCCGGTATATTGGAAGGAAGCGGGACTAGACGCGCTATGGCAGGTCGGCGTACTGCTGTCCGTCAATCGTCTTGTCAGGCTCCCTCTTAATCCACTAATCGGGTGGCTGTATCACCGCATGTCGCTTCGAACCGGTCTGTTTATGTCGGTCGGGCTGGCGGCGCTTACCACGGTGGGATACGGCATATTCAAAGGGTTCGTTCTCTGGGTAGCCCTCCGTGCCATTTGGGGGATTGCATGGTCCTTGCTGCGAATGGGTGGATATTTGACCGTCATCCGCTATTCCGATGATACGAACCGGGGACGCTTCATGGGAACGTATAACGGATTGTGGCGTCTTGGCAGCTTGGTCGGCGTACTGTTCGGAGGATTGCTCGTGCCCATGATCGGCCTGTCAGCCGTCTCCATACTATTCGGGATCATGGCTTTGATCGGGCTTCCGCTCATCGCCGTATCCATAAGCAAGGGAAAAGCTTCGGGAATGCATCAACTGGATCCTCCACGCGGAGTGAGGAACACGGTCTGGTCGCTGCAGGTGAAAAAAATCGTGATAAGCGGATTAATGATATCGTTACTGCACGCTGTGTTCGGCGCGACGCTCACGTATCTCATCGATACAAGCCATCCCGGCGGGATCCCTTGGTTCGGTTTGATAATCGGCAGCACTGCGTTAGGCGGTGTATTGACGGCGCTGCGCTGTGCATGGGAGCCGTTCCTGGCCAGATGGTTCGGACGTCATACCGATGGGCCGAGAGGAAGGCTTCCTCTGTTTATGGTATCGCTGGCGGGCGCAGCGGCCGGATATGCTTTGCTGCCTTGGCAGCTGCCAATCGGCATTTGGGTCGGAATTGTAATTTTCGTCATGATTACCAGCACCGCACTTGGCACCATTATGGACGCGATGGCCTCCGACGCAGCGAAGAATACATCCGTGATTACCGTCATGACCGCATATTCCGTGTCAACCGATTTAGGGGCGGCGATCGGCCCGACGTTGATTTATTGGGTGGTCGGCTTGCAATATGGCATGACATCCATGTATCTAGCGTGCGCAGCTGTATTCATTTTGATTGGTTTATGGTACCGGCAGGACGGTATGAGAAAAGGGAGGGGATTCCTTGGAGAAGAAGCTAACATTTCGTGAGGACGGATCGTTTGTCATCGTGCAGTTTTCCGATGTGGAGTTTATTGATGAGGAGGATGTGGATCCGGAGACGCCGATGCTCGACTCGATGACGAAGGCAACGATGGACAGGATCATTGCGCTTGAGCAGCCTGATCTTGTTGTATTCGCGGGAGATTTGATTGCAAGCGCAAGGAGCAAGGATCCGCTGCAATCATTCCGCAGCGCGGTTGCTGTCGCTGAAGACAACCGTGTGCCGTGGGCGGCGGTGTTTGGCAATCATGACTCGGAGGGGAATGTTCCCCGAAAGAGGATGCATGAGGAGCAGCTCCATCATGCATATTGCGTCGCCAAACCGGATCCTCCGGGAGTAAGCGGAGCGGGTAACTATGTGCTGACGGTTGACGATCCAACGGGGAAGCCGGCTGCTGCGTTGTTCTTCCTCGACAGCGGCGATTACTCACCGATTGAAGCGGTGGGTGGGTATGACTGGATTCGCCGTGATCAAATCGATTGGTACGTCTCCGAATCCCGGCGATTGGCCGAACGGAACGGCGGGACGCCTTTACCTGCACTGGCATTTTTCCATATTCCGCTGCCGGAATACAAAAAGGTGTGGGAGACGTCAGTGTGCGAAGGCCATTGCAGTGAATGGATCAGCTCGCCCAAAGTCAATTCCGGCATGTTCGCCGCCATGGTAGAAATGGGAGATGTTATGGGCACATTTGTCGGCCATGACCACTCGAACGATTATTCCGGAGTGCTGCACGGCATCCGCCTTTGTTACGGCAGATCTACTCGTTATGTCAGTTATGTGGAAGGTGTGAGGAAGGATAAATTCCCGACGGGTGCACGAGTTATTCGAATCACAGCGGGCGAGCGGCAGTTTGAGACATGGATCCGCCAGAGCGACGGATTGATCGGGGAAATGCCCTTACATGAGCCGGGTGCTCACTAAGAGAATCTACTAGTCCCTATCCTCTTAAATAGGACGACTTCGATGAGAGCAGCTTGCCCTGGCAGCTGCTCTTCCTCTATATTAAAAAGGAAATTTCTACTGCGAAATGGATTCGTGACATAATATAGGAGGCAGAAGATGGTCGGGACGATTATAATATGTTTTTTGGTACTACACATCATTATGGCTGCAATCATGGCGGTTTTTCCTGGAGATGAAGGCATGAGAAATACCATTGGGCTTCAAGCCTACACCCCCAAGCCGAAATCATTTTGGGACTACATGTTTAACGTGCTGGTCTTTCTCATTGCGGGTGGAGCTTTATATATGGAGCGTATCAATGATCGGATTGCACAGAAGTCTTGGCTGGTTCGGATCGGCATCCGAATTATGGTTCTTGTTATAGCTATCATCAGTGCATTTATCCTTGCCCTCATCTTTTCATTTTGAATTCCAAGGTATCTATAATAGATGTAATTAAAGTGGGCTTCATCAAAGCCTGAAGTTAGGGAGTTCTATGCTCTGATGTTGAGTTATGAACAACAGAAGTCGCCAATAGTGGCGACTTTTTTACGTACTGCGTGCAAGTAGACTATCCCATGTTCTCAACTAAAAAAAACTTTATGCACCTCCGCTCACTGGGATTTGAAACATTAGTTGCATAAGCCAACTATATGCGTGTATTATGTATGTAGTTGGCAAATAAAACTAATGGAGTCGAAGTACATGAAACCTGAAGTTCTTCAACATGGAGCATACGGAAAAGAAGTTACAGCAATTAATCGCCATTTGCAATTATTGCTTGCTCCACGGCTCGCTGCTCTTCAGCTGGGCTTTGGTCAGCATATGTTTTTGTTCATGCTGTCAAAGAAGGAAGGGGTGAATCAGAAGACGCTGAGTGAGCAGCTGCTGCTAGACAAGACCACGACGGCAAAGGCGATCCGTAAGCTGGAGCTCGAAGGCTATGTTCGCAAAGAGATGGATCCTGCGGATTTACGCAACCATCAACTTTTTCTTACAGATGCGGGGAAGGCTGTCGTGCCGAAGATTGAGGAGGCATTAGCGGAGGTGATGGAAATTGGCATCGAAGGGATGTCCGCAGAGGAATATGGGGAATTCATGCGGCTGCTGAAGATCGTGTTGAACAACTTTGACAAGCATGCTCAATCCATTCGTCAACATACTGAATGACATGTGGGATGTATATGCGTATAACCGTAATCGGCTCAACGAGTCCAACCGGACTGGAGGTTTTAAGGAACGGCATCGCCAGAGGTGATGAACTGGTCGCGTTCACAAGGCGGCCGAACGTATTAAAGTCTTTTCAAGGTATAACCAAGATAGTAACCGGAGATGGAATCCACCTGTCAGACCTCCAGCATGCGATCAACGGAAGCGAAGGAGTGATTGCCATCGTCGGTGGAAAGGCCAATGTCGCCGCTGTTATTCAAAATGTCATTCAGGCCATGCAAGAAGCCAAAGTCCGGCGACTGGTGTTTGTCAGTTCCTATTTACTTGAAGCTAAACGTCCATGGCCCACCGTTCTCGTTGCAAGATGGATCTTTCGCCGCGACTTGGCAGAACTGCGCGAAGCTGAGAATGTAATCCGAAGTTGCGGGTTGAACTGGACGATCTATCGGCCGACTCAGCTAAACGACAAACCCGCCACGGGTCGTTGGAGAATCCAGGAACGAGGGAACGATTTCAAATCGGGCCCGTATCAAATCAGCCGGGCGGATTTAGCAGCTGCATTGCTGGACGCTGTTACGAAGGATGCATACGATCGAGGTATTTATAGTGTAACTTGGGGCAAGTAACAAGGAGGAAACGAAATCGCCATGGATTACCTGTATCTATCCCTGTTAGTCATTCATATTTCTTCGGCCATATTCGGTGTTGGACCGGTGTTTTTATTCAATATGATTCTGAAAAGAGCGAAGACGGCCGATCAGCTGCGGTATGCTCACCACATCGTGGAGAAGTTAAACAAAAATGCGAATCTTTCATTCGGCATCCTTCTCGTCACGGGCTTGATTTTGGGCTGGATGAGCCCCTACTTGTTTCGGCAAATGTGGTATATCGCGTCGATTGTGCTGTTCCTAATCTCAGGCTTTTACGCGATTCTGGTCGTTGAACCGATCTTAAAGAGACTTCATCAAATCGCGAGCCAGTCAACCTCGGGAGAAGTTTCTCAGGAATACAAGCAGCTGTTCCGAAAAAAACAAGCCCGCGATACGATTGCGAACCTTATGGCCATCGCGATCATTCTTCTTATGATCATCAAGCCCGTATTCTAGGGAAGCAACGATATACACAGATCAAGTCGCGATTCATCGCGGCTTTTTTTATTCTGATTGCTAGTAACCATCCGTGCACAGCGGCTGGCCTGCATTATCTTATGAGCTGTGAAGAAATCGATTGGTGATTTCCAATGAAGAATTTGACACATGAATGCTAAGTGTATATATTATATATATACGGTATATACTCAATTAACGGCAGTGAGGTGAATGATCATCAACATTATTTTGTCTAACGCATCGAGCGACCCGATTTACATACAGATCATGAATCAGATCCGGCAGAGCATCCTGAACGGTGATTTGAAGGCCGGCGATAGTCTTCCCTCGATACGGCAGCTGGCCAAGGATCTGCAGGTTAGCGTAATTACGACTAAGCGCGCTTATGAAGAGCTCGAGAAGGAGCAGCTCATTGACACGGTTGTAGGCAAGGGATGCTTTGTGTCAGGAGCAAATAAAGATTTTATACGGGAGCAGCGAATGAAACGATTAGAAGAGAAAATGATGGAAATCATTCGGGAAAGCAAGGAATTAAGTTTGAGTCAGCAGGATGTCATCGAACATCTGACATTATTGTTTGAGGAGGAACAGACGCCATGA
Organism: Paenibacillus sp. FSL M8-0142; assembly: GCF_038597315.1. Classification (NCBI taxonomy): domain Bacteria; kingdom Bacillati; phylum Bacillota; class Bacilli; order Caryophanales; family Paenibacillaceae; genus Paenibacillus; species Paenibacillus sp. FSL M8-0142. Next base: position 3,619,144 of record NZ_CP152008.1, on the reverse strand, counting down.
ATGCCATAGAAATACGAAATCTAACCAAAGCATACCCGCTATTCACCGTTGATGATGTATCTTTGGATGTGAGGCAAGGATATATTACCGGCCTGATTGGCCCGAACGGCGTTGGCAAGAGCACTTTGATCAAGATGATGCTGGGCATCGTCCGTCCGGATTCCGGAAGCGTGAAAATACTGGGCTGCGAAATGCCTAAACAAGAAATCGCCATTAAGCAGCGGATCGGGATCGTATCGGATGACTGCTTCTACTATGAGCATCTGACGATTCATGATACGAAAAAGCTGGTCGCTCCCTTCTACGACAAGTGGAATGACAGCAAGTTTAAGGGATATCTCGACCAATTCGAGCTGTCTCCCAAGAAGAAGATTGGAGATCTATCCAAAGGAATGAAGATCAAGCTTGCCCTTGCCGTTGCTCTATCGCATGAGGCCGAGCTTCTTATTATGGATGAGCCGACTTCCGGTCTCGATCCGGTGTTTAGAAGGGAAATGCTTGATCTGCTTGCGGATATGATGCAGAACGAGAGGAATTCCATCATTTTCTCGACCCATATCACGACGGATCTGGACCGGATCGCGGACTATATTACCTTCATCAATCGCGGGAAGATTGTATTTAATGAAGCGAAGGAAGATGTGCTTGAGCGATACGCGCTCATAAAGGGGGATATGGAGCTGCTTGATTCGGATATCCGAAAAGAATTCATCGGGATTCGTGAGACAGCCGTCGGTTTTGAGGGCTTAGTCGATAACAGGCACAAGGCTGCACAATTGTTCGGGAATCACGCTGTATTGGAAACCCCTTCCCTGGAAGACATCATGTATTTCACGGCCAAAGGAGGACGGGTTCATGCTTAATCTGCTGCGCAAGGACTTTATCGCCTTAAAAAGCTCCTTGTGGATGACTTTATTTTATCTGGCGGTGTTCAGTATCGCTTTTATACCAAGGAGCGACTTTTCCATTTACTTTGTCGGGATCTATACTGCATTCGCCTCCGTTAGTCTTGTGACGATGATCGATATCAAGAACAATAATCATCATTTTCTGGTCACGCTGCCGGTCAGCCGCAAGCATATTGTACAGGCGAAATACATCACGGCGATCCTGTTTATGCTGTTTGGCGTCCTTGGTTCCTTTGGTATCCATTGGTTTGTAAAGCTTGCATTCCCGCAGCTTAACAAGCCGGATTATACCGTCTTGGACATCCTGGTTCCAATGGGGATACTGCTAGTATTAACTTCCATATATATGCCTTTATTCTATGCACTGAGTAAAAAAGGAGCCGGCATTATTAACGCTGTATTTTTAATCGCGCTCATTATTATGGCACAGCCCACTGCGTTCATGATGACATTGCTGAATGAGAATCACATGATGAGCAGTAATCTATTATTTATGGCTGCAGCCGGTATCTTACTGCTATTCATTGCTTCCTATTATGTGGCGGTCACCCTGTTCTCGAGAAAGGACATGTAAGAAGCTGAGCCACGCCTGCCCATTGTCCCGGCCACTTTTGCAGAACCAAGCTTTTCCTGCAACGGGGGTCAACTTTTACTTATAAAGGAGATTACGCATTTTGAAAGATACATTACATACAAGCCGCCCTCATCGCAGAAAAGAATGGATGTATATTCTTGCAGGACTTGTAGTTCTGCAGCTGCTATTCATCGCGTTCGATCATGCTTCGTGGACGCCGTTTAAAGTGAAGGAAGGGTCCTGGTTTGAAGACCTTTCGCAAGCCAAGCTATTTACGGAATGGTTCACGCCGTATAAAACAGCGTCGCATAATCTATTCACCGCAATCTTCGCCGCTACGTTGCTTCCAGCAGGTTTAATAGGGGCCGTGAAGGATCTATCATCTAGAAAATGAACGCACTGCAAATAGGAGGAGCTGGGCTCTGTTCGGGATATATTTATGAGGCAACTAACACCCCATATAACTCGTTGTTCATAAGTGATTGTTAAAGGACATCCCGGGCGGTTCCAGGGTGTCCTTTTCGACATTGCGAGGGCTTAGCGGCTTTGATATCCTCGAAAAAATGTGCATATAATAGGCTATATGAAGGGAGGAGCAGCGTATTCGCTACCTTTATGAATTTATAGAGCATCAGGAAGATCTGCCTATCAAGCTCTTCGTGAACAGCGTAAAGCATATTCATTTTCACTGGCATAAGGAGGTGGAAATCGTCTATGTTCTCCAAGGCTCCGTCATCATGTACCTTGATCAGAAGCAATATACGCTCCATGAAGATGATGTCATTGTCGTGAACAGCATGTCGGTGCATCAGATCGAGCGGACAAGCCAAGACAATGTGCTGCTGACGCTGCAGTTCGGTCCTGAATGGTTGAATAATCAAGCATTTATTTCTTGTAATTCTGCTGCCGATCCGGAGCAGCACCGGCAGCTGCAGGGCATCAAGCAAAATCTCGCCCAGATGGTATGGGAGATCAACAAGAAGGCGCCGGGTTATCAAAGCTACGCGATGGGAACCCTGCAAACGTTGTGCGGCGGCCTGCTTCGGTATTTTGCGGATGGAACGAATCCCGCAGCCGACGAGGGCAGCAGAGAGTACGACTATAAGAGGCTGAACAGGGTCCTTACGTATGTAGACCAGCATTATAATGAGAAGATTAGTCTGCAAACCATGGCAGATCTGGAGCATTTAAGCCTGCATTATTTCTCGCACTTCTTTACGGATAAAATCGGCATCCCCTTCCAAAAGTATTTGACGTTGGTACGCTTGGAGAAGGCGCAAGCCGAGCTTGCCGGAAGCGAGAAAAGCATAACGGAAATCGCGCTCGATTGCGGCTTTGCCAACGTGAAGCTGTTTAATAAATATTTCAAAGAAAAGTACGGCTGCACCCCGAGCTCCTATCGCGATGCCTTGCTTGCCGAAGAAGCTCATCGGCCGGACCGCAAGCCGTTAACTTACGACGAGTCCTCAAGCGGCGACTATTATGAGATGGATACATGGAATGCCATGGGTACGTTATATCGGTATCTGGATGCTAGAGCAGACACGAAGCCCGATTCGCTAAACCCACCGCCTCCGCTTGCGGCGGAGCGGCAGTTGATCGAGATCCAAGCCGATGGGCCTTCGGCAAGATATGAACAGCACTGGAATGTAACGACGACCGCAGGCAGGGCAATCGAAGGATTGCGGGAAGATTGGCGCCGGCAGCTGCGTGAACTGAAAGGGCATATTCCGTTCCGGTATATCCGTTTCCACGGCATATTTAACGATGAGATGATGGTGTACAGCGAGAAAGAAGACGGAACTCCTGTATATAATTGGTCATATGTCGACAAGCTGTATGATTTTCTCCTGGAGCAGGGAGTGAAGCCGTTTGTCGAGCTCAGCTTCATGCCGAGCCAGCTCGCCCGTTCCAAGGAAACGATATTTTGGTGGAGAGGAAATATTTCACCGCCTGCCGATCAAACCAAGTGGGACGCGCTGGTTCGGGCGTTCGTGCGCCATTGCCTGAATCGATATGGGGCGAAGGAAGTGGAAAGCTGGTATTTCGAGGTATGGAATGAACCGGATTTGTCCGGGGTGTGCTGGGCCGGAAGCAAGGAGGAATACTTTGCTTTTTATGCATCGACGGTTCGCGCGATCAAGTCGGTCTGGCCTCAGCTTAGAACAGGGGGGCCAGCGATGGGCTATGGCTCGCTCTGGAATGATCCTTGGGCGGATGAGTTTATGAACTATTGCAGGGAGCATGAAGTGCCTCTCGACTTTTTTTCGTTCCACATTTATTCGGAATACCCGCGGCTTAAGCATGAAAGAGAGTTTCTGACCAAGATTATGCCTGCTTCATTTTATAGGGAAAGCATTGACCGTTTACGGGAGAAAATGAAAGCTTCCGCCTATGGCGACTTGGAGCTTCATATTACGGAATGGAATTTCTCCATGTACGACCGCAACTTGCTGCATGATACGATGTTTATGGCACCGTTTGTTATTTATCATGCGCTGCACACGCTAGGTGTGGTTAAAGCCTTGGCCTTCTGGTCCTTTACCGACGTCTTCGAAGAAAGCACGGTGCCGACTTCACCGTTCTATGGAGGCTTTGGCTTGATCAACCGGGACGGCCTCAAAAAGCCGAGCTATTATGCCTTAGAGCTGTTGCAAAAGCTGGGTGACGAGCTTCTGGTACAAGGGGACGGTTATGTTGGAACGCGAACCCGGGACGGCAGCATGCAGTTCCTGTTCTATCACTACGTGCACGTGGATCCGCTGTTTTCAAGCGGCGACTGGTCCGAATTGACCAGCACGAACCGTTACGATGTCTTCGAGGAAAAAGGAAGCCGCATATTCGAATTATCGCTGAGCAAGCTTACCGGAACGTTCAAATGTACAAGTTATCGGCTGGACCGGCAGCATGGGTCGGTGTTTGACGAGTGGATACACATGGGGGCTCCCGAGTTCCTTACGGAGGAAGAGCTTGTCTATCTTCACAAGCGAAGCGGGCCCGGCATAAGGACAGAGCTTCTCCAGCAGGATAACTGGCGGAAAGAAATTGTACTCCCGCCTCATGGCGTCATGCTGCTAACGTTGGACAGGCAGTATTAGCATGAATCGAATCATGGATCAACAAACATCCCTTTTTTAAAAGGGGTGTTTTTTGCTGTTTATTTTTGAGGGTGAGACGCAAGCTAGAACGAAAGAGACGAACTAGGCAAAAAATGCCCCCCTTAACGACAACTTAAAACAAGAAAGCGTTGCCAAGAAGGCCCTATACTAATGATACAGCCGCACGAGAATGACAGGAGGGAAAACAAGATGAAGCGTTTCATGAAATGGATGACAGAATCGTTTGCGCCTCGATTGGAGGCGTTTACGAACAATGTTTGGGTTTCATCTATTCAAGACGCCATTATGGTCGCGATTCCGATGATATTTATCGGCTCAATCATTACGTTGATTTCGATTTTAAAGGATTTCTTCCCGGGGATGCCGGATCTATCACCGATCACGACATTTAGCTTCGGTCTGCTAGGTTTATTCATTTCTTTCTTAACGCCTTATATGGTAATGGAAAAGAGGGAGCGCCACAAAATCAAGCTGCTGGCAGGAATGACAGGCTTATCTTTATTCATCATGCTGCTTAACCCGACCATGAACGAGGATGGAACCGTCAAGTTTATCCTTGAACGCTTTGGCGCGACGGGCATGATTACAGCACTGCTTGTGGGGATATTCGTAGCGGTGATCATGAATGTCTGCGGTAAATTCTCCTTCTTTAAAACAGAGAGCTCGCTTCCTGAGTTCATTAAGGAATGGTTCGATTTTCTCATTCCGATCGCGATCATTTTAACTACAGGATGGGTTCTGGTTTACCAGCTGCACTTTGATATTTTTGCGCTCATCGTAAATGCATTTGAACCTCTTAATGCTGTGGGGCAAAGTCTCATCGGGTTCGTATTGTTTAACTTTATCGGCGTTGTTCTGTACTCCTTCGGGGTCAGCCCGTGGGTGTTGATGCCGATATGGTATACCATTTGGATTCCGGCTATCGAGGAGAATGCCGCTTTAGTGGCAAAAGGACTGGACCCGGTCAATATCAATACCTTTGAAACCTTTTTCTCGGGATGGCTGGGCATCGGAGGTATGGGAGCTACTTTGCCGCTCGCCGTCTGGTTCCTGCTTGCCAGATCGCAAAAGCTGAAATCCGTCGGTAAAGCAACGATTATCCCCTCCCTGTTTAATATTAACGAGCCGATCGTCTACGGAGCGGTTGCTTTCAACCCGCTGCTCATGGTTCCGATGTGGATTAATGGTCTTATAACGCCGATCATTGTGTATTTGGCGCTCGATATGGGGCTGGCGAGAATTCCAAGCCAAATCTTTCAATTGTGGTATACCCGATCGGGCTGTCTACCTACATGATGTCCGGACTCGGCGGTCTTGTTCTTCTGGCCGTTGTCTTATTGATTGTATTCGCGGTATGGTTTCCGTTCTTCAAGCTGTATGATGCGCAAGAACTCAAGAAAGAGCGGGAAGCAAGCTCAACAAGTCATATATAAAGGATGGATACCAAATGAACCGATCAATTCATGAATTAATTCAAGAAATGACGCTCACGGAAAAAGCATCCCTCTGTGCGGGATTGAATATGTGGATGACCAAAGGCATCGAGCGATTGAACATTCCAGCTGTGCATATGTATGACGGAACCAACGGGATCCGGAAAACGAACAGCGATGAAGAAATGGGCATTACGTCCGAGAATGTTCCGGCAACCTGCTATCCTACCGGTTCGGCCATCGGCTCCTCCTGGAACACCGAGCTGCTGCATGAAGTCGGGGTAGCGCTTGGACAGGAATCCAAGGAAATGGGCGTGGAGCTGCTGCTCGGACCGGGCATTAACATGAAACGGACGCCGCTTGGCGGCAGAAACTTCGAGTATTACTCGGAGGACCCTTGCTTAACAGGCGAGCTTGGCGCAGCCTTCATTAACGGGCTCCAAAGCGAAGGCGTGGGGGCTTCCCTCAAGCATTTCGCTTGCAACAATCAGGAGAACGAGAAAATGGTCACGAGCTCGGAGGTCGACGAACGGACGCTCCGCGAAATTTATCTTAGCGCCTTCGAACGGATCATTAAGAAATCGGATCCATGGACCGTCATGTGCTCATATAATTTGCTCAATGGCAGTTATACAAGCGAGAACGAGCATTTGCTCCATGATATATTGAGAGAAGAGTGGGGCTACGAAGGTGTCGTGCTGTCGGACTGGACTGCCGTCAATGACCGGATTCGCGGGCTAAAGGCTGGCCTTGATCTTGAAATGCCAGGGCCGGCTCACTACAATACAAAGGCAATTGTGGAGGCTGTGGAGCGCGGAGAACTCTCCGAAGAGAAGCTCAATCAGAGCGTTGCCCGTATTCTAAAGCTTGTAGAGCGAGTGACAGCCCCGAAAGAAAATGCCTCCGGTGCTGATCAAGACTATCACGCTCTTGCGAGAAAAGCAGCAGCCGAAAGCATCGTGCTGCTTAAGAACGAGAATGGCATTCTCCCTATTCAGCCTGAATCCACGCCATCGATTGCAATCATCGGACGTTTTGCCAAGAAGCCAAGAATTCAAGGGGCAGGCAGCGCCGAAGTCACGCCAACGCGGGTCGATATTCCATGGGATGAAATCAAGGAGCTGGCGGGAGAGACGGTTACGCTAAGCTATGCAGAGGGATACCCCGCTGATGACTCCATTCGCGAGGACCTGATTAAGGAGAGCGCGTCGTTGGCGGCGACATCCGATCTAGCCGTATTGTTCGTCGGCCAGCCGGAATATGCGGAATCCGAGATGCATGATTTGAAGGGAATTAACCTTCCTGAGCATCAAGTGAAGCTCATTCAAGCCGTTGCAGCCGTTCAGCCGAACTGCGTTGTGGTAACAAGCAGCGGGAACGCGCTGGCGATGCATCCATGGGTGCAGCATGTGCCCGGGGTCATCCATTCCTGGTTGACGGGGCAGGGGATGGGCAGAGCCATTGCCGAAATCCTGTTCGGGCACACAAACCCTTCCGGCAAGCTGTCCGAGACCTTCCCGGTCAAGCTGTCGGATAATCCATCGCATATGCGGATTCAGGGAGAAAACGGCAAGCTGTATTATCGTGAAGGACTGTTTATCGGCTATCGTTACTACGACCGGAAGGAGATGGCTCCGCAATTTCCGTTCGGACATGGCTTGTCGTACACGACATTTAAGTACACGGATCTTGAAGCGGCACAGCATGAGAAGGGAGTTACCGTTTCCCTCCAAGTAGAGAATACCGGAAAGCGCACCGGGAAGGAAACCGTTCAGTTGTATGTGCACGATGAGGAATGCAAATGGGTGCGTCCCGAAAAGGAGCTTAAAGCTTTTGCAAAAATCGAGCTCGCGCCGGGCGAGAAGCGGAAGATCGTCTTTGAGCTTGAAGAAAGAGATTTTGCCTATTACAACACGAAATACAATCGCTGGGTAGCAGAAAGCGGATATTTCCAACTCCGCGCAGGCAGCTCGTCCCGTGATATCCGAGTGACGAACCGACTGTTCTGCGACTTCGGCAAGGAAGAAATCACGTTCCATAAATTCAGCCTGCTCAATGAATGGGTGAGCGACCCGATCGCAAAGGACGTATTGGAAGAGTGCATCAATGAAATGAACAAGCACGTGAAGGACAAAGTATCTCTCCAAGATGAGTTCCTGGGATTTTGGGAGGACTTCCCGGTCATTAAAATCTTCCAGATGTTCGGGCAAAGCTGGATGATGGAGCGGTCTCCGGATGAGATCGTCAGCGAGCTTATCGGACGTGTTAACGAGAAACGGCTCCAGAAGCAGCAAGCGTAACTCTTATAACTTCCTCATGCTGTCAAAAACTATATAGGCAATTCGTTTAAGAGGATGTCATCACATGACATCCTTCTTTTTATCATGGAGGCAACCGGCCATCATTACTGATTCTCGCCAAGATGAAGGACTTGGATGAAGAATAATTTAGCCGGCAAGTTCCCATAATACTGGATAAAGTTAAGGGAGGGACTGTCATGCTGGGCCGGTTACTAAAAAAAGCGCTAAAACGAAGCCGTCCGAAGAATTCGACACAGACTAGAACCGACGCACCAATTGAGATCCGCATGACTCTTCAAGAGTCCATTCAAACCTTAACTCATATCATGGGGAACAGTACGGACTTTATGGTTAGAAAAATATCAGGGCGAGAGGATCTTCCGGAGATTGCTATTTGCTATATTGAAGGGCTGGTTGATACGAATCTGCTTAATCGGATTCTGGAATCTTGGTTAACCGTAACGCTAGAAGCTGATCAAATGCCAGGTATCGAATCCTTACTGAATAAAATATTGCCAGCAGGCCCAATTAGCAAATTACATACAACCCAATCCATCATTTCGGCTGTTTTGGATGGGAAGGCTGTCATATTAGCAGATGGTATGAAAGAAGCCTTCTCTGCTTCGATCGAAAGCCTGGAGAAGCGCTCGATCGAAGAGCCGAGTTCACAAACCGTCATTCGGGGACCTAAAGACGGATTTACAGAGGATATTTCGACGAACCTGTCCCTCATCCGGAGAAGGCTTCGAACGCCGAGCTTACGGGTTCAATCGATGGTAATCGGCAGTTATACCAATACCAAAGTCATCATGGCGTATATCGAGGGAATTGCTGATGAAAGCGTGGTATCAGAGATCAGGGCTCGATTGCAAAGCATAGAAACCGATAGCGTTCTGGAAAGCGGGTATATTGAGGAGTTTATACAAGATAATACGCTCTCCCCGTTCCCAACACTGATCAATACGGAGCGTCCCGATGCGGTAGCCGGAGGTCTGCTGGAAGGACAAGTGGTTATTCTGGTGGATGGCACGCCCTTTGTGTTGCTGGCTCCAGTCACCTTTTTTAGGTTCCTCCATTCCAGCGAGGATTATTATCAACGGTATGATCTCTCCACTTTTTTACGCGGAATCCGTTTTTTCTCCTTTGTCATATCCTTGCTGTTACCGTCACTGTATATTGCGATTACAACCTTTCATCAGGAGATGATTCCCACAACATTATTAATCAGCTTGGCTGCGCAAAGGGAAGGAACGCCGCTGCCCGCACTCATGGAAGCTTTGATGATGGAGATTACGTTTGAAATTATTCGTGAAGCGGGCGTGCGGATGCCCAGGGTGATCGGGCCGGCTATTTCAATCGTAGGAGCGCTTGTTTTGGGCCAGGCCGCAGTACAGGCGGGGCTGGTATCGGGGGCGATGGTGATCGTGGTCTCTTTTACAGCGATTGCCAACTTTGCTATACCGGCATTTAGCATGGCAGCTGCCATCCGAATCATTCGTTTTGTGTTGATGCTGCTGGCTGGCACCTTCGGTTTATACGGGATTTTGGCAGGGATCATCCCTATCTATGCTCACCTGGTTTCCTTGACTTCATTTGGCGTTCCGTATCTTTCGCCGGTTACCCCTCTCCGCTTCGCCGATTTGAAAGACCTGTTTGTTCGTTTGCCATGGCCATTCCTTAAGACAAGGCCCCAAGAGATGAATCGACGAAATATGGTCAGGCAGGGAATGAACCGACCGCAACAGGGGAAGAAGTGAACCGTACGAAAGTGAGGTGCATTATGCGTAGATTCGGTTTATGCTCGATCCCGCTCGTTCTGGCGTTATTGCTGACAGGATGTTGGAATCGAACGGAATTAAATGAAATCGGCTTGATTTCCGCTCTTGGCATAGACCGAAGCGAAGAAGGCTGGATCGTAACCTACCAGTTCATCAACCCCTCGGCGATTTCAGCCGGAACCGGCGGAGCTAGTAAAGCGGGCGGAGGAGAGTCACCCGTCCATGTATTTTCCTCCGAAGGCCCAACGCTTCGGGAAGCGATTGATGTAAGTTACACAGAATCTCCCAGACGATTGTATTTTCCTCATGCGGATATTCTCGTGCTCGGCAAAGAGGCAGCAAGGAAGAGCATTACAGATGTTATAGACTTTTACTGGAGAAATACCTACTTACGGGAGAATGTCAGCGTGCTGATAACGGAAGGGCAGGCAAGTGAAATGCTTAAGCAGCTTATTCCACCGGAACGTCTTCCAGGCACTGCAATGGCTCATATCTCAAGGCAAACGGATCATTTCAACAGTAATTTCCCATCGATTAAGTTGTATGAGCTGACACGTAGTCTGGATTCTGAATCCGGTGCAGCGGGTGTTCCTCAGGTTGAAGTGGTTGGGGAGTCGCAGACAAGGATCGAATCGATGGATCAGCTGCATAAAACCTCTACTCCCGCCAAGGTCAGAATTACAGAATTGGCCGTCTTTCGAAAAGACCGGAGCGTCGGGACGTTAACGCGCAATGAGAGCATCGGAATATCTTGGTTAACGGACAAAATCCGAATCAGTGCATTATCCATAACCTGCCCAGGCTCCACTAAAGGAACTGAGAAATTCTCCTTTCAAACGTTTTCCGCGAAAACCAAAACCCGAGTCCGTAAAGAAGCGGATGGGTTTACGATGTTGGTCTCCGTTAAAGCAAAAGGCAGGATCAGCGAGTCCAACTGTCCAGAAAATCTGGCGAATTTATCCAATCTGCGCGCTGCGGAAAAAGAGATTGAGGAGGTGATTAAGGATTACATGAGCAAGGGGTGGGAAGCCTCCAAAAGGCTTCAAGCCGACCTGCCTCATTTTGCAGATCAAATCCATCGCAAATATCCGAAGGAATGGAGTAAAATCAAGGATCAATGGGAGAAGGAAGGAATGCAGTCCACCAGGCTTGTTCTGCAAGTTAACGTTACCATTGGTCAGACAGGCATGTCTCAAAAGACGTTCAAACCGGATGGAGGCTAGCCGCTTCATATTTAAATGGATGCTGAAACAAGAAGGGAACCATGGAGATGAAACAATCCATACGAGTTACCGATTTGGTATGTTTTCTAGCGGTATTTGAAGTCGGAAGCACGACGTTGTTCTTCTTGGGGGCTGAAGCGAAACGGGATGCATGGATCGCCATGGGCATTGCCGCTTTGATCGGATTGCTCCTGCTGGCCATGTATCTGTTAATCTACCGGTCCAATCCTGGGCTTGATTTATATGGCTTGTGCAGACAATATTTTGGCAAAATCATCGGCTCTGCGGTTAACCTAAGCTTTGCCGGTTATTTTGCATATGAAGCCTCCCGTAATTTAAGGGATCTGGGCGAACTCACGCTATTAACGTTACTAGACCGAACGCCGCTAATGTTTATCATGTTGACGGCAATTATCGTGGTGGCTAATACCGTAAGATATGGCCCCAAAGTGGTGATTTGGATGTGCGCGGGTTTTTTGCCCATCATTATTTTGAGCTACTTCACGATTTATACGCTGCTTGTTTCTTCGGGGCTGATTCAATTTGAGCTGATGCTGCCTATTCTGGAAGAGGGATTCCGTCCTGCCTGGACGGCCGCCGTCCCGGAAATCGTATCCTTTCCGTTCGGGCAAACGTTATTGTTTTTGCTCTTTTTTCCTCTAGTCAAGAAAAAGGAAAAATTGAGTCGGAGCGTGATCATTACTTACGTAATTACGGCGATTTGCTTAATTATGATTAATCAAATCAATATCCTCGTATTAGGCCCGACTCAAGCAGCAAACAGCACGCTGCCGCTTCTGCAGGTGGTTCAGCTTATAGATATTGCTGAAGCCTTTGAACGGTTCGATGTTCTATTTGTGATCGTGTTAGTTCTCGGTTTGGGTACAAAAATGGCTGCATTTTTCATGGGAGCCGCCATGGGGCTTCATAAAATTACAGGGCTATCTTATAAAATGTGGACGGTCGTCGTTGCTGTAGTCATATTTGCGTTAGCGTTTATATCCCCCAATTATCCTCACCATATTTGGCTCGGCATTAAGGTTGTCGTTACCTACGTAACTCCGATCTTTCAAATTGCCTTGCCGCTGATTCTTGTGCTTGTGATATGGATTCGAAGCATGTGGACGAAGCAGCGTCAATGAATGAGACCATGGAAAAAGATGTTATTTCAGTGCCGGGAATATTATAATGGAGTCGAACGACATCTTATGGCGGTAGGAGGGACCTTCTTGAAATTAACCGAGCTGATTGAACATTTGGCCATTGCTCAAATCCAAGGGAATGCTGACGTTGACATCACGGGGATCAGCATGAATTCGAAAGATTTGCAGCCTGGGGAGCTGTTTGTTTGTATACCGGGGATTCCGGGATTACAGGAAGACCGACATCAGTATGTAGAAGATGCGGTAAAAAAGGGCGCAGCTGCAATCGTTGTCGAACGTGATGTTGAATCGTCTGTACCGACAATTAAGGTGCCGAATGCCAGATATGCGTTAGCCCTGCTGTCGACTCATTTTTACGGGTATCCAAGCTATAATCTTAAGCTGATCGGGGTAACGGGAACTAAAGGAAAGACAACCACAAGCTATATGATAGAGTCGATTCTTGCACAAGCCGGTTTCCGTACAGGGTTAATGGGAAATATCGGCACGAAGATCGGTTCGACGATGTTTAAAACCGACATCAACACGCAGGACCCTCCCATTCTGCAATCGAATTTACGAAAGATGAAGGAGCAATCAACCGATTATTGCGTCATGGAAGTGAGTTCCCAACGTCTGCATATGGGAAGAGTGCTCGGTTGCGATTTTAGAACCGCTGTGTTTACTAATTTAACGCATGACCATCTGGATTATCACAAAACAAAGGAAGATTACCTTGCGGCAAAAGGCATGTTGTTTTCCGGTTTAGGCAATTCGTTCGCTCCGGATCCCGCCAAACGAAAATATGCCATTTTAAACGCGGATGACGAGGCTTCCCGATATCTTAGTGGGATAACCGCCGCACAGATTATTACATACGGGATTAAAAACCCTGCAAATGTCATGGCTAAAGATATGAAGTTGACCCCGAAAGGAACGAAATTTACAGTTGAATCGTTTGCGGGAGTTGCCGAGATCGAGCTGAGACAGGTTGGCATGTTTAATGTGTATAATGCGCTTGCTGCTATAGCTGCAGCTCTTGCAGAACAAGTTCCATTTGATGTCATTCAACTAGGGCTGCACGGTTTGAGCAACGTTTCCGGCCGAATGGAAGTCATCGATGAACAGCAGGATTATCTTGTGCTTGTTGACTACGCTCATACTCCGGATAGCTTGGACAATGCACTGTCCACCTTACGTGAATTTGCGGATCAGAGGATCATCACCGTGTTCGGATGCGGCGGGGACAGGGATCGAACCAAACGTCCCGCGATGGGGATATTGGCGGCGAAGCACAGTGATCATGTAATCATCACTTCCGATAATCCTCGTACGGAAGACCCGCACGGAATCCTTAAAGATATTGAGCTTGGCGTGCTGGAGTACGGGATGTCGTCCGAATCCTATGAAATGATTGCCGATCGGCGGCAAGCGATCATTCGGGCAGTGAATATGGCACGCTCCGGAGATATCGTCATCATCGCGGGGAAAGGCCATGAAACGTATCAAATCCTGAACGACCAAACGATCCATTTCGATGATCGGGAAGAGGCCAAGGCTGCGATTCGTAACCGGAATCATTAGCATATAACATATCAAGGTCCCTATCCAAAGCGCTGATAGGGGCTTTTTGATTCTTATCCACAGCTTATAATGACCCATGACCCGGATTCCATCATTTCAAAGGCGGCCCCTTTAATTCAATGGCTAATAGAGAAGCAAAGCTAGGCGCCCCGCATCATTTGTTTGTTGCAAATTGATGTAGAATCATTTATCATAGACTTCACAGGTCCATAATTGTGATAATAAGAGGAAGGGAGGGTAGACAAAATGCAGTTCTCCAAAAGTACGGACTACGCCCTGCACGCATTAATTCATTTGGGTCTTCCGGAGCGCGACACCAACGTCGGAATCAAGGAATTATCCGCAACGCTTGGGGTTTCCGAAAGCTACTTGTCCAAGATTATGTCCAAGCTAAGACAGGATGGAATCGTCCGTGCCGTCCCTGGGGTGAACGGCGGCTACGAGCTTGCCAGACCCGCCGATCAGATTACATTTCTTGATGTGATCCAAGTAATCGAAGGACGACAGCAGTTGTTTGAATGCTCGAATATGAATTCGCGGCAGCATCAGTTGTTAGCTCAAGAGGGAGCTGCACAGCAGGAACAACCAGCGAGAAACGGATGTCTGGTGGAGAAGGTGATGGAAGGCGCTGAGGAGCATCTGCACCAATACTTACGGGAGCATACGATTCAAACGGTACTGGATGAGGCTCTCAAGCACCGCAGCCATGAATCGCACAAGAAGTGAACCACTTCTTGCGGCTTAATTATGGACATTACAGATCTATGGAGGTAATTAAAAATGACAACAAAACAGTTTCTTGATGTAGCGATTATTGGCGGCGGCCCGGCAGGATTGAATGCTGCGCTCGTACTGGGACGGGCAAGGAAAAATGTAGTGGTGATCGATGAAGGTCGTCCCCGCAACGCCGTGACCCGTGCGACCCACGGATTTCTTACACGCGATGGCATCAGCCCTGGCGAATTCCGGCGAATTGCCAAGGAAGAGATCAGCAGCTATCCTTCCGTAACTTTCGTGGGGGATGCGGCCGTTGCGATTACGGGCTCGGATGGTCATTTTCAAATTACAACTGCCCAAGGGAACACCATTACCAGCAAAAAAGTGCTGTTTGCCGTTGGAATGAAGGATCAGCCGCTCGATATTCCGGGACTGGCAGAGGCTTATGGGAAAAGCGCGTTTGTATGCCCATACTGCGACGGATGGGAGTTAAGAGACCAGCCGCTAGTCATCATTGCCAAAGGAGCAGATGCCATGCACTTGGCTCCGTTAATATCCGGATGGACCAAGCAGTTTACCATCTGCACGAATGGCCCCGATGAGCTGACCGATGACCAACGCGAAGAGATGCAGCAGCATCAAGTACCTGTGTTCGACTCACCGATTCGGTTCATTGACTCAAGCGAGGGAATCGTGCGGCAAGTCGTTCTCGAAGATGGGACGTCCATTCCATGCAGGGGAATATTCTTCAAACCGACGCTTGTCACGGGCTCGGATCTTCCGCAAGCCATGGGATGCAGCATGACAGAGATGGGGGCCGTTGTCGTGGATGACTTTGGGAAGACAAGTGTCCCGGGCGTTTATAGCGCAGGGGATGCGGCATCCCGGCTTCACCAAGCGGTTGCTGCAGCCTCCATGGGAGCCTTTGTTGCAGCGGCTATGAACAACGAGATGAATTTGGAGGCTTGGAGAAGGAATGGCTGATGCCATACTAATCGGTATGTTCCATTGCTATAATGAACAACAGAACCGACGGGTGAGAATCGTGCTACAAAACATCCTATTGACAATCCTTAACAGGTAATGATAAGCTACGAAAAAGTCCGATAATTCCAATTGGAATTATTAAATTACACAGTTGAAAAACATAAAGTCGACCATACCATTGGAGACGTAGGAGAGCTGCAGCATTTCAGCTAATTCCTGCGTTTTTTTGTTTTTCACGTATAAGAGGAGAGGGGGCTTACTTCGAGAAGAGCGTGAAGAAGAATACATAATGGAGTTAAAAAAGATGCAGCAGTATATAGAAAAATTATCCTGAAACGATGATTGAAATTGGTTTGATACCAATACCAAGGGACTTTATAAACATGAAAAGGGTGGTTTATATGAGAAAACAACGGTATTCAGGGTTGATAGTGCTTTGGTTATTGGCGCTATCCGTCGTTCTGGCGGCATGCTCCTCCAGCCCGCAAAGCACGCAGACGGAGGCTGCGTCTACTCCCTCATCGACCCCTTCCGCGAATGAATCGTCATCGCAAGCGAATCAAGGAACGGGAGAACATTTACTTCAAGAGCCATTGCCTGCACAGGATTTGTCCAAACTACCGGATCGAGCCAAGCAGCGAAATGATGCGATTATCGTCACCTTGACGAACCCGAGCGGTGCGTTTACTCCATATTTTACACAGGTGGGATATGACGGCAATGTGAACTCCGTGCTATATACCCCGCTGGTCAGGGTCGATACGAACGGCTTGCCGGTCCCGGGACTCGCCGAGAAATGGGAGGTTTCCGAAGATAAGCTGACTTATACGTTCTTTCTTCGCGAGGGTTTGAAGTACAGTGATGGATCGCCAATGACGACAGAGGACGTCGAATTTACGTGGACCTTGCTTCACGATCCATCCTACGACGGCCTCAACAGCGTAGTGGAAACCAACATCAAAGGCGGGAAAGCATACAAGGAAGGTAAGGCCGATTCCATCGAAGGTATTCATGTGATCGATGAGAAGACAATATCCGTGACGCTGGAAGAGACCAATGCGACTGCACTGACGGTGCTGGGCGGCCCGATCTTATCCAAAGCCTACTATGGAAAGGACTATAAGTTCGGCAATCTGGATTACATTAAAAACCTGCACGCCAACCCGATCACGAACGGGCCATACAAGCTGGAGAAGTTCATTCCCGGCCAAGAAGTGCGTTTTGTTGCGAACGAACACTATATTTTCGGAAAGCCGAAGACGGAGTATTTCATCTATAAGACGACCGAAGGAGACACTTGGCAGTTTATTGAAACGGGAGAGGTCGATTACGGCAGCTTCTCCGCTACGACGGATAATATCGAGAAGCTAAAGGGCCTCGGCTTCTTGAATTTGATCCCAAGCACAGCGAGCAATTACGGATACAATCAATTCAATTTGGAGAGGGACCATCTGAAAGACAAGCGCGTCCGCCAAGCCTTGACTTACGGGCTGAACCGCCAGCTGATCTATGTCGATTCCAGGCAAGGTGCAGGATCGCTTGCCAATATTCCATCCTCTCCAATCCTGTGGTCCTATACAGAAGAAGGGATTAATCCCTACCCGTACGATCCGGAAAAAGCAAAGCAATTGTTAGATGAAGCCGGCTGGAAGGTCGGTGCGGACGGCATCCGCGAGAAGGACGGGAAGAAGCTGCAGATCAACTATCTGGGATCGAAGAGCCCGAATACGGATATTTTTATCGCCGTTGCCAAGGAGAACTACAAGGAAATCGGCGTCGATTTTATCCCTGAGCAGTTCCCTGATTTCAATACGCTCGTTTCAAAGGTGAACGGCGGGGATTTTGACATGGCCTCATTCTCTACGACGATTATCAGTGATCCTTCCCAGGGCGTTAGCAGCTTTATTAAAGGGGAGACAAAAGGCTATAACAATCCTCAAATCGACGAGCTTTATGCGAAAGGTTTAGCAACAGACGACATAGAGGAGCGCAAAAAGATTTACCACGAAATGTTCAAAATTCTTAACGATGAGCTGCCGATCATGTTTACCAACTATACCAAATCGGTGATTGCCATCAATGGCCGCATTGACGGGTTCGAGCTAAACCCGCTGGCGGGGATCGCCCACAGCTTGCCCGACTGGGAGCTTAAATAAGTACGCTTCAGCCAGCAAGTGGCTGTGAACCGCTTGATAACAAAGACATCTCCAGCCTGAGCTTTTCAGGCCGGAGATGCTTGATTGAAGGAGAGAACATGAGAACCTATTTGCTCCGAAGATGTTTATATATGCTCTTGATTTTGATTGGCGCGTCCTTGTTGATCTTTTTCCTGTATTCTTTAACGCCCGGCGATTACGTCGACAACAATTTGAGCTTAAGCGAGGAGCGCAAGGCAGAGCTTAGGGAGATACATGGGCTGAACAAACCGATTCTCGAGCGATACGTAAATTGGATGGCCAATATGTTCAAAGGCGATTTCGGATATTCCCTGGCACAGCAGCGTCCGGTCCTCGATCTGTTTCAGGATTACATATGGAATTCCTTTTTGCTAGCGGTGGTCTCAACGTTCTTTACCTGGTTCTTTGCCGTTGTCGTCGGCGTACTGACGGCCTACAAACAGTATTCGCTGCTCGATACGCTGGTTATGGTCGGCATATTCGCCGCTATGTCCATTCCTTCGTTCTTTATCGGGCTGTTCCTGATCAAAGTGTTTGCCGTCGATTTGAAAATCCTTCCGCCGGGAGGAATGATTACGACCGGCAGCCGTGCCGTAGGCTGGGAATATGTCGCCCAGGTTCTGCATCATATGCTGCTTCCGGTTGCCGTCATGGTGCTGCTCGGCGTAGGCTCGTTGACCCGGTACTTCCGCAGCAACATGTTGGAAGTCATTAAGCAGGATTATGTCCGTACCGCCCGGGCCAAAGGGTTGAAGGAGAGAACGGTTCTTTATCGACACGCGTTGAAAAATGCGATGCTGCCTGCAATTACTTTAATCGGCTTTGAGCTGCCAGGATTGTTCGGGGGCTCCATCATTATCGAGAAGATTTTTAACTGGCCGGGAATCGGTCAGCTGTACATGCAGTCGTTTACGGTCCGGGATTATCCGCTCTTGATGGGTTTTACGATGTTTCTGGCCATCTTGACGGTCGTCGGTACATTCATCTCCGATATCCTCTATCATACTTCCGACCCTCGGGTCAGGCTTTAGCGAAAGGAGGAGCTGCACATGTCTATTCCAACGACGGCAGGACGTCCGGAAAAAGCCATCCGCGCCCTGGATGTATCCGATTCGTTATGGCGGCAATCGATCCGCCAATTGCGCAAAAACAAGCTGGCGGTCGCCGGCTTCGCTTTTATCGCGTTTATGTTTCTGATCTGTTTTATCGGCCCGTTATTCTCGCCCTATGCAGACGGCAAGATCAACCCCGCCAATATGCACCAGCCTCCGAGCGCCAAGCACTGGCTGGGAACGGATCTGCTCGGCAGAGACGTGCTCACAAGGCTGCTGCAGGCCGGCAGGATTTCGCTTACGGTAGGTCTCGCATCCATGGCGCTGTCGATGACCATTGGAACGGTTCTCGGTATCGTTTCGGGTTACTACCGCGGCGTTGTGGATCAGATCATTATGCGGGTTGCCGACCTGTTGTTCACGATCCCCGGACTTCCGATCCTCTTCATCATGGGGGCACTAATGTCGGATTGGAAGATTCCGACCGATTATCGGCTGTATCTCGTGATGCTGATGCTGAGCATTATCGGATGGCCGGGCGTGGCGCGCCTTGTCCGAAGCCAGATGCTGACATTAAGGGAACGGGAATATATGCAGGCTGCCGACGTGCTCGGCCTCAGCGATAAGCGGAAGCTGTTTCGCCATTTGCTGCCCAATGTATTTCCGCTGCTGATCGTAATCGCTACATTGAGCATTGGAGGGGCGATATTGTCGGAGTCCGCGCTCAGCTTTTTTGGGCTTGGGGTTATGCCGCCGACGCCGACCTGGGGAAATATGATCGATGCGGCCAACAATGTGATCGATTTCGAGAAGCGGCCCTGGCTGTGGATCCCTCCCGGACTGGCCATCTTTTTGACGGTCATTGCCATCAATATTTTCGGCGACGGGCTCCGAGACGTTCTCGACCCTAAACAGAATACAAGCAGGTGAACGGAAGATGAATTCATTAATCGAGATTAATAACTTAAGCACTTATTTTGAATCCGGCGCAGGAACGGTCAAGGCGGTTGACGATATTAGCTTCCGCATCCGTGAAGGGGAAACGGTATGCATCGTGGGGGAATCCGGCTGCGGAAAGAGCATCACGGCGATGTCGATCATGGGGTTGGTGGATGAACCTCACGGGAAAGTCGTTGGCGGTCAAATCCGGTTCGGAGACAAGGATCTCTTGAAGATCAGCAAAGAAGAGATGCGGCGCATCCGCGGCAACGACATCTCCATTATTTTTCAGGAACCGATGTCCTCCCTTAATCCGGTCATCACCATCGGCAGGCAAATTATGGAGCCGCTCATGCTTCATCAAAAGCTGAACAAGAAGCAAGCTTATGCCCGGGCGCTGGAACTGATTGAGTTAGTCGGCATTTCGAGGGCTGAACAAATTGCGGCTTCATACCCGCATCAATTGTCGGGAGGCATGCTGCAGCGGATCATGATCGCGATCGCAATCTCCTGCGGCCCTAAGCTGCTGATTGCCGACGAGCCGACAACGGCGCTGGACGTAACGATCCAGGCTCAGGTTCTTGAAACGCTCCGTCAAAGCAAGGAGCAATCCAATATGTCGATCATGCTGATCACGCACGACCTCGGCGTGGTGGCGGAGATGGCGGACTATGTGATTGTCATGTATGCCGGGAAGATCGTTGAGGAAGGGGATGTCGAGGAGCTGTTCGAGCGGCCGAAGCATCCATATACCCGGGGACTGCTAAAATCAAAGCCGGTCATCGGTCAACGAGCAGAACAGCTGTATTCGATACCAGGGCAGGTCCCGAGTCCGCTTGAATTGACGGAATCGTGCTATTTCCATGATCGGTGCGAATCCTGCATCCCGATCTGCCGAACCCGGCAGCCGAAGCTAAGCGAAGTGGCAGCCGGTCATTTAGCAGCCTGTTGGCTGTACGAAGAGGAGGCGGAAGCGTGAGCGAAGCATTGCTTGAGGTGCGCCGTTTAAAAAAGTACTTTCCGATCAACGCGGGGCTGTTAAACCGGACGGTCGGCTACGTTAAAGCCGTGGACGATATCAGCTTCACGATCCAGCCGGGAGAGACCTTCGGTCTTGTCGGCGAATCCGGGAGCGGCAAGAGCACCGTTGGACGGACCATTTTGCGGCTGCATGAGAAAACGAGCGGGGACGTGCTTTTTAAGGGAATCCCCTTTCACGGGCTGCCCAAAACGGAGGTCCGCAAGCTTAGACCCAAGATGCAGCTGATATTCCAGGATCCGTACAGCTCGCTCAACCCTCGCATCCGTATTGGCGATGCCATTGGCGAATCCTTGCTGGAGCATGGTTTGGCGGAGAAGGATGAGCTTCGCGACGTTGTGCTCGATGTGCTCGAGGCGTGCGGTCTTTCCTCCTATCATTACAACCGGTTTCCCCATGAGTTTTCCGGCGGACAGCGGCAGCGGATCGGCATCGCCCGGGCTCTGGTGCTGAACCCCGATTTTATTATTGCCGATGAGCCGGTCTCGGCGCTCGATGTCTCCATTCAAGCCCAAATCATTAATTTGTTCCAGAAGCTTCAGCATACCCGGGGATTAACCTATTTGTTCATTTCCCATGACTTAAGCGTAGTCGAGCATTTGTGCAACCGGATTGGGGTTATGTACCTCGGCTCGATGATGGAAATGGCTTCACGGGACGAACTGTTTAGCCGGCCGCTCCATCCCTACACGAAAGCGCTGCTCTCGGCAATTCCTGTGCCGGTGCCGAGACTGAAGCGGGAGAGAATTGTTCTCAAGGGCGATATTCCGAGTCCGGCCAATCCGCCTTCAGGCTGTAAGTTTCATACCCGCTGTCCGCTTGCCACAGCCCAGTGCAAAGAGCTAGTACCCGATTTCCGTCTTGTCGGCGACGATCACTATGTTGCCTGCCATTTGGTGTAACACGGGGGTGATTACGGGCAATCTCTGTTTTGACTAATGGCTAAACGAATAAATGCTTCGGACGATAGAAGCGCAAAGAAATGATAAAGCCAATGAAACAACGAACGGGCATGCTCCTTTCGCTTGCGCTCATTCAAAAAAACCGCGAAACATCGCGGTTTTTTTGCGTGTAACATTCCTGCTTGATTCCATCGTTAACCAGTTTTTTACTTTGTACATCCGTTCCACCATGGTAGAATATTGATTTCACTGTGAAAATAAGGAGTGCAAGGAATGGATTTTCAATGTTGTAAGGCTAAAAAAATCAAAAACCAACGAGTCATGTCGAGAGGCTGCCGCTTCATATACATGAATCAGAATGTTGTGTCTCGGAAGAAGGGAGGGAGCGTGTGAATTCGAAAGTGAAAACCTATCTCCCGCTGTTATGGATTCTGGTCATTCCGGTACTTAACATCTTTTACGCTGTACTGAACCAGGCGCATATGCCGGTTTACAGTCTGATGACGGATCTGGATGCCCAAATTCCGTTTGTGCCGATGTTTATCATCCCTTATCTGATATGGTACCCATTCATCATCATCGTTCTGTTTATGCTCTGTATCAGGGAGCGTAGTGTATATTACCGGACGCTGCTAACCCAGTGTCTCGGTTTGGTTGCTTGCTATATCATATTTTATCTGTTCCAGACGACGGTTGAGCGTCCGACCGCCATGGGGACTGGGATTTTCGAAGGCTTAGTGAACCTGGTGTACAGCACCGATAATCCTTATAATTGCTTTCCCAGCATTCATGTGTTGACCAGTTATTTAATGATCAAGGGTGCAATGGCTTGTGCATCCTATCCTAATTGGGAACGGACAGCGGTGAAAGTATGTGCCTGGATGATCATTACTTCGACCCTGTTCGTGAAGCAGCATGTCCTTCTGGACATCGCCGGTGCCATCGCGGTGGTCGAGCTGCTATGGTATGGGGTAGGCAAGCTATCGTTGGGTCAGCAATCGAAGTTCAAGGGAGAAGTCGTTCGTCAAAATTTAACGGCTGATTAATAAATTATTTCTAGATATATCAAATGGTAAATGTAAGTCTCAGGCGACTGCACGAAGCAGTCGTCTTTCTTTTTGATCCTTACGATAAAGTCACCAACGTTGCATCATAAAGTCATGAAGATAGTGGCCCGGCAAAATCAAATGGCTATAAAATGGGGATGTAAAGGTTTACATGTCGTGACAAAGGGGTTGGAACATGAGAGACACGTCTCATTTTATGAAGAGTTTGAAGAAGTATAAATGGCTGCTGCTGATGACGTTGCCAGGGATCGTCTATTTATTCATCAACAACTATATCCCGATGTACGGCGTGATTCTATCATTTAAGAACTACAATTATGTCGATGGCATTTGGGGAAGTGCATGGGCCGGATTTGATAATTTTAAATTTTTGTTCAACTCACAGGATGCTTACATCATTACCAGGAATACCTTCCTTTACAATTTCGTCTTTATTGTGCTGAATCTGGTCTTAGCGGTTCTGGTTGCGCTGCTGATTAATGAGATTAAGAATAGAGCGATCAGCCGATTCTATCAAAGCACATTTCTGCTGCCGCACATTATCTCTATGGTCGTGGTTGCCTATCTGGTCTACAGCTTTCTAAATGTAGATAGCGGCCTTGTGAACAGATTATTGATCAATTGGTTTGGTTCCGAGGCGGTTTCTTGGTATGGTGAGCCCAAGTATTGGCCATACATACTGGTCATTGTCAATGCATGGAAGAACGTAGGATATCTATCCATCATTTACTTCGCTGCCATTATTGGTATAGACAAAGAATATTATGAAGCCGCCACGATCGACGGAGCAAGCAAGTGGAAGCAGATGACCCGGATTACCATCCCGCTAATTTTGCCCGTGATCATCACCATGACGCTGCTTGCGGTTAGCGGAATTCTCCGGTCGGATTTCGGATTGTTCTATCAGGTTCCCATGAATACTGGCGCTCTGATCCCGACAACGAACACCATTGATACTTTTGTCTATCGTGCGATGATTCAATCCGGGGATATTGGCATGTCGACGGCAGCTGGATTCTATCAGTCCGTTGTTTGTTTTGTACTGATATTAGTAGCGAATACAGCCGTAAGACGGATTAATAAACGAGACGCTTTATTTTAACAGAGGGGAGGTCAATGTAGTGAAGGAAGTGAGCGCAAAAAAATGGATCGGCGCATCCTCGATTCACCTGTTCTTTTGGGCATTTACATTTGTATCATTAATTCCGTTCATTCTTGTCTTTATGGTGTCCATTTCAAGTGAGGATTCCATCCTGCAGAACGGCTACTCGCTGTTTCCAAGTCAGATCAGCTTTGCAGCCTATCAATTTTTATTCAACGATTTTTCGGAAATCGCGAAAGCTTACGGGGTTACGATCTTGTCCACCCTGGTCGGTACTGTCGTGAGCCTCTTCATAACAGCCCTTTTTGCTTATCCGTTATCCAGACCCGAGCTTCCGTTTCGCCGCACCCTTTCGTTTTATATTTTCTTCACCATGCTGTTCGGCGGCGGAATGGTGCCTTGGTATATCACTTATGTGAACATGTTTGATTTGAAAAATACGATTATGGCCATGATCATTCCCAACTTGCTGTTAAGTGCCTTCAATGTACTGCTTATGCGCAGCTTCTTCGCCTCGTCCATTCCGGAATCCGTGGTTGAATCCGCGACGATTGACGGCGCAAGCGAAATGAAGATCTTCTTTAAAATCGTTGTTCCGCTTTCTTTGCCGATTATGGCGACGATTGGCCTATTCAACACGTTAGCTTACTGGAACGACTGGTACAACTGTATGCTGTTCATCGATAAACCCGAGCTGTATAACATCCAGTACCTGATGACAAAGACGCTCACGAATATTCAGTATCTTCTGATGAAATCCAATAGCTCGGCCCAGGTCGGGGAACTGCTCGCCACCATGCCTAGAGAAACGGTCCGCATGGCTCTTGCCATCGTTGGCATTGCTCCATTGATGTTTGCCTACCCGTTCTTCCAGAAGTATTACATTAGCGGAATTACAACCGGTGCCGTGAAAGGTTAGCTTCAAAACCACTGTTCGATTGAGGAGGTGGGGCAGGCGATTCGCACTTTAATAACGCTCTTTGAGAGAAGATGAATGTTGAGAGGAGATTTCAGGGATATGAAAAAGGCGCATTACTTAGTGCTTATATTCATGCTTTGCGGAATACTGGCATTAACAGGTTGTAGTAAGGGGGCTGCCGGTACCACACCGACTCCAGCGGATCAAACAGGAAATAATTCGGATTCCTCGCTTAGCCCTTATAAAATAACGCTTGTTTACCCGGCAACGGCTCCTAAAGATTTACTGCTTGTTCAGGAAGAAATGAGCAAATATCTGACGGAAAAGATCAATGCTACGATTGAGCTCAAACCCATTGAGTGGGCTTCATGGGATGATAAAACCAATTTGATGAAAATCTCCAATGAACCGTTTGATCTGATGTTCACAGCCAGCTGGTTCTCGTATGCGAAGGATGTTGCTAAAGGGCAGTATTTGGAACTCGATGATTTGATGGCCCAATATGGCAAAGATATTCCGGGCATCCTCGGCGAGGAATTTATTAAGGGATCCAGAATCGGAGGCAAGCTGTACGCACTTCCCACCAAGAAAGAATTCGGGCAGGGGTTCGGATTCCTTCTTGACAAGAAGCTGGTAGATAAATACAAGTTCGATATTAGTGGCGTCAAGACGCTGGAAGATATGGAAGCGATGTTCAAGACGATTAAGGACAATGAGCCTGGTGTGACTCCAATCGTTTCAAGCAAATTCACAAATATATGGGATGCAGCCAATTACGATTACATCGTGGCCAATCTCGCTGTACCACGGGGAAGTAAAGAATTGAAAGCCGTGGATACCCTGGAAGACCCAAAATTCATCGACTTCTACAAACGAATGCATCAATGGAATCAGAACGGCTGGTTTGATAAGGATATTCTTACATCAGACGCTGACCAAGGGATGAATATGATCAAGGCAGGCAAAGCCTTTGCGGTTGCCCAATCCTTAAAGCCAGGGAAAGACAAGGAAATGAGCATATCATCGGGTGTAGAGGTAGTGCAGGTAGAAACGGCGGAGCCGTTTACAACGACAGGAGACGCGCAGGGCGCGATGCTCGGAATATCGCGTACTTCTAAGGATCCGGCTAGAGCGATGATGTTCTTGAATCTGCTATATAGTGATCCGAAGCTGCTCAATATGCTGTACTGGGGTATCGAAGGTAAACATTATGTCAAGAAATCCGATAATGTGATTGATTATCCTGAGGGTGTGAATGCGGACACGCAAGGCTACCCAAATCCGGGAGGCTGGATGTTCGGGAACCAGTTCAATTCTTATTTATGGGTCAATGAAGATCCGAATAAATGGGAAGAGTTCAAAAAGTTCAATGAACGAGCGGAGCATTCGATTGCGCTAGGGTTTGCTTTTAATCAAGAGCCGGTTAAATCAGAGATGGCATCCTTAGCGAATGTCGAGAAAGAGTTCGGGGCTACGCTGAAATCGGGAGCCGTTGATCCTGAGAAGATTATTGCCAAATGGAAAGAAAAACGGAAGTCCGCGGGCTTTGATAAAGTGAAAGCCGAAGTGGAAAAGCAACTGGCTGAGTGGGCTGAGACTCAGAAGTAATAGGGATTAAGGAAAAAGGGGGATTCCAGACCGGGACGATCGATGTGTGTCCTTTATGGGATTCCTTTTTTACCAGTATATCAATATACTCAAAGTGTAGAATGAACTTGTCGAATCACGCAGCTCATTCTGCTAACCTTTTATAGAGCCGGAGTAGTATATGATGTTGAACATTAGAGACTCGCTTCGTTTTAAGTTGATCATCGGATTCTTCACCATTGCCGTACCTCTTGTCGCCCTCCTCCTCTACAATAATCATTACGCGTCCAATACGATTCGAGAACAGGTGGCGGACTCCAATAAAAATTCGATGATCCTTTATTCGCATCAGATCGAGGCAGCTCTGAACAAGGAAACGAATTTCTTGTACAATATCGCGGTTGAAGATCCTAATATTGCGGCACTCTCGCAGCTTCTCGATGATCCTGACGAGTACTTTCTTGCCAAGGCCAGAATTTTGAACACACTTACGCGATACCACCGGTTCGACAACAGCGTCGATCTTCAGTTTATCTACTCCGTTCAGAAGCAGGATCTATTCTATACGCCGATCAGGACCTCGTCCTATGACGAGCTGCTGTCCATCCAAACAACCATTGAACAGCTGGTTAAGCAAGTAAAGCCGGACAGCAGCTATTTCGGGGAATGGAAAGCCATTGAGTATAGCCGGCATAAATACGCGCTGATCAGACTGGTCGATACGGGAGATGATTTTTATCTCGGTGCATTCGTAAAGCTGGAGAATTTGATGATACCGCTGGATATGATCCATCTGGAAGCTGGCTTTGCCGGATTCGTGAATAAGCGGGGTGAAATGGTAACCAACACATCAGCTATTGGAACGCAGCGTCTGGACACTGCCCTCGCCTCCGAATCCAATCAAGTGTATCAAATGGTGGGGAAGGATGATCGAAAATACATCGTGGTCATGGATCAAATTCAGGGCACCGATGTCATTTTAAGCGCCTTCATTCCGGAATCGCAGATGCTGAAAAATCTATTTCACTTCCGGAGAGGGATTATCATCATATCCATCGTGGCGTTAATTATTCTGGTGATTTATTTGGTTTATCTCAATGAGACGATTCTTAAGCCTATGAACGATCTTGTACGCGGAATGCGCAGGATCAAGCATGGGGATTGGACTACACGGCTTCATTCTTCTAAAGCAAAGGAATTCACCATCATTAACGAAACTTTTAACAGCATGGCCTCCCAGATTCATGAGCTGAAGATCAGCGTATATGAAGAGCAGATCAAAGCGCATAAGGCAGAGCTCAAGCATTTGCAACTTCAGATCAACCCTCATTTCTTACTGAATTCCATCAATATCGTTTACAATCTGGCTGAAATCAAAAATTACAGCGTGATCCAGCTCATGTGCATGAATCTCGTGAAGTATTTCCGTTTTACAACGAAAACGAATCAAATCGCCGTAACCATCGCGGAAGAAATGGAGCATATGGAGAGCTATATTAAAATACAGCAGCTCCGGTTTCCGGCGCGAGTCAGCTATGAAATACATATTGCCGAGGGTGCAAATCAAGCAGCAATTCCGCCGCTCTTAATTCAGCCTTTTATTGAAAATGCGATCAAACACGGCTTTGATTTCATGGATTATCCATTTCATATTGACATCCGTATCACTTTGCTTGAGGAACATCAATTGGAAATTGTAATTTCAGACAACGGGAATGGCTTCCCTCGGGAAGTGCTGCAGCAATTGCAGTCGGGCAGTTACCTAGAGAATCAGAATGGAGGGCATCTAGGGATTACCAATGTGCAATATCGGCTTAAACATATTTTTGGACAAATGACTCGACTGGAGTTCGATAATATGCCGGAGTCCGGAGCAAGGGTACGGATTGTCATTCCTTTCCGAACGGTAGAGCAGTTTTCGTCATATTGATATGGGGGGAGTCGCAATGTATACGGCACTTATTGTAGATGATGAGATCTATGCGGTGATGGGGATCAAGAGCGGTATCCATTGGCAGGAACTGCAGGTGTCCGAAGTGTATGAGGCATTTAATATGCGAGACGCATTGCAGGTATTTGAACGTACGCGGATTGATATTATGATCTGTGATATTGAAATGCCCAAAGGGACAGGAATTGAGCTGCTGGAGCGGGTGAATGATATTTCTCCCGATACGGAGACCATTTTCCTGACGGCTCACTCGGCTTATGATTTCATGAAGCGAGCGATTCAGCTGGATGGCTTTGATTATTTATTAAAACCGATCGAATTCGATGTTCTTCAAGCAACCATTGCCAAAGCGCTGCATGCTATAAAAGAGGAAAGAGAGCTCCGTCATATGAGAGAGCACTATAAACCTTATTATGAGCTGTGGCGGAAGAAAAAAAGTCTCATTACGGATAAGTTCTGGAACGATGTGTTCTCGGGCAGAATCGTCTGTACTCCAGCGAATGCTGCGGATGTTCTTGAAGAGCATGATCTCAGTGGGCTTCAGGATGCCGACATTCTCCCTGTGCTGGTGAGCGTGGAATCCTGGCAGCGTGAGTTCAGCACAAGGGATGAGGAGATGATGGAATACGCCATCCGCAAAGGAGCATCCGAAATGCTGCTGTCCTCAGGCAATGGAGAGGTCATTCAGACCAGGCAAGGGGTGAATGTTGTACTTCTTGTTGGAGAGGATGGAACGAAGGAAGATACTGCCCATGAGCTGAAATTGCGATGTGAGAAGTTCATTCAAGACTGTTATACCTATTTCGGTTGTAAAATTTCCTGTTATATCGGGAATCGCTCCTCACTGTATGAAATTGCGGATACGTATAGGCAGCTGCTGGAAATGGAGTACAACAATCTGAACAAATCCAACCAAGTGTATATGCTCGCTTCATTAGGCAGCCATTCAATGAAGACCATGATCCCGCGAATATCGACCTGGACCCTTCTCATGGAGCATGGGCAGCTGGAGGAGATCCGGCGAGAGATACGCGGAAGAATCGCAGAGTTAAGCGATAAACCTAATCTATTGCTATTGGAGCTTGAAGGCTTTCGGCGAGAATTTATGCAAATGGTCCATTATATTCTCCATAAGAACGGACGATCTGCCTTTGAGCTGTTTAAGGATGAGGAAGGAGTGCTTCTGTACACGCAGCCCCGTAACCTTGAACAATTGGAAGCTTCTGCGCTTCAAACGGTTCAGATCATTCATGATCAGTTACATTTGAAACCGTCTGTGATTGAACGAGTACAATCTTATATACAAGAGCATTTAAGCGAGCCGATTACAAGAGAGCAGCTTGCCGGTTTCGTGCATCTCAATCCCGCTTACCTATCGCGCTTATTCAAACGCGAGGTCGGGGAATCGATATCGGACTACATGCTGCATGTCCGGATGTCACAGGCCAAAGACTTGATCGCGACCTCATCCATCCCAATTTCGGATGTAGCCAAAACGTTTGGATATCACAATTTTTCGCATTTTTCCAAAATGTTTAGAAAAGTGTACCATGTCTCCCCTCAAGAGTTCAGACTTCAGTCCAATCCTAATGTTCTATAAGTAGAGAGCAGCTCCTTTAGCCTATCGGCTTACCATTAGGGAGTCGGTAGGGGAGCATCATGCTGATCTTCAGAAAGGGAGATTGGCTCGACAGGTTGTAAAGGAGAAAAAAAGACCCGCGCAGGGCTAAACCGAAGAAGAGCCCACGTCGAACGTGGGCTCTGGTCATGATGCCATGTTTGAATGAGCTATTTAGAATTCACGTAGCTGCTTAACGAGATCCGAAGCAAACGTATCCGTAAACCGGAGGCGTCCATTCGCTTGGATGATCAGCCCTTCATTCATGCGGTGGTCCAGCCATTCGGTAATCCATCCAGGAGCATAGCCGCCTTGG
The DNA here is from genome assembly GCF_038597315.1 of Paenibacillus sp. FSL M8-0142. Taxonomy (NCBI): domain Bacteria; kingdom Bacillati; phylum Bacillota; class Bacilli; order Caryophanales; family Paenibacillaceae; genus Paenibacillus; species Paenibacillus sp. FSL M8-0142. The sequence goes on along the minus strand of NZ_CP152008.1, from coordinate 3,588,710 downwards.
CCGAATTCCCCGCCAAATGCAATCATTTGACTATAGTTCGCCAAATATTGATCTCGATTCGTATCCGGGTAAGACTTCACGTATAGCCAAAACTGCACGTCATACATCAGATAAGATAATTCATCCGCATGAAATGAAAAGTGACCTTTCTCTTCAACAATACGGGTACAGATGCTGCGGATCTTTTCATTAATATGCTCCACTTCCGTGACTTGAGCGCAAAGCTCCTCAAGCAAAGGCGAGAATTTCCCGTGGGCGACCTTGTACAAATCCGCTTCCTTGTCCTCCTCCGAGGTATCATATTCCTCCTCGCTTACGAGCCCCCGGATGAACGCCTCGAAGTTTTCAGCCAGGAACGTAATCTCATAATCATCTTCCTGATCGACATGGATCACCTCGGGTTCACCATCTCTTCCGCATGCCCGGTAGTCGAGCATCACGACATCATGCCCGGCAGAAGGACAATCGCAGATCACTACGCCAATGTCTGGGTAGCCCCATTCCTCGATCATAAACCGACTGCCGAGATCACCGCCAATCGAATAGCTTTTCTCACGGCCAATTCCCATGATCCCCGTAATGGCAATATGGTCTTCCGCCCAAGAAGTGGGCTCCTCGGTCGGGAAGCAGGTGTTCTTCGGAACCCCTCCGTTTTGCTGCTTCATCAGCGCAATATAAGCGGAGGGGAGCTTGTATCCAAGCTCTTCCTCGATGGAGGCGATCAGCTCATCCGTCGGCGGGGCGGATTGGTAGGAATCTCTTGCATACTCGCTGTCGTCCCAAAAATCAGCTAACGGCATGTTGTCACACGGGGGAGCCTCCGGCACCGACCCGCGGGACGCCAAGGCTTTTCTTTTGGCAGCGATTCGGCGCTCTTCTCTGTCCTGCTTCTCCGCTTTTTGCAAACTCCAGCTTAGCAATAATTCGGTGTGCTCATCGCCGGGCTCCAGTTGATCAGAGGTAGCTAATGCCTGAGCAGCTTCTTTATATCTTTTCAAATGATAGAGAGCGTAACCTACCCGATAATGCCACAGCGGGTCGTGCTGCCCCGCATCAGCAATTTTATCGAATTGGCGGAGTGCATCTTCATATTGTCCCAGGTTGTTATACGCTCTGGCCAGTCGACTGACGGCCTCGTAGTCCCGTTCCTCCTCGGGAACGGTTAACAGCACATCCACGATTTGCTGATGTTCGTCTTCATCATGCCATTGGTTCAATTGCTCCGTAAGGGTTTGTTCCATTCCAGCCTCCATAATATAATCATATTTTTTCATTAAAAAATCGTCGAGAGCCATGCAGCGCCTCCGCCAGCGATCGTCAACACTGCTCCTGCCGCCAGTCCCCATTTATGCTTTGTACCAAGCCCAAGGTGCCCAATGAATCGCGGCAGGATCCAGAGGAAAGCAAGAAGCGAGAATGCACCTTGAACAGCACCCCAAATTACTAGATTCTTGGCTTGATTCAAGTAGGCATCAGCCTGATCTGAAGAGGTAAAGGCAAGCGATGCACCGTTCCGGGCGTTCCAATATGTAATGACCATAAACACAATCAAGGTGAGTAATGTCGAAAAGACGGTTGACGTAAATCTAAATACGCCGCCGCTTGTTTTCGAAGATTTGGCTTCAGGCAAACCGATCAGGAAGAATACAAGACCTACCAATACCACCCCACCAGCTATAGTACATAGAACGCCGTTCACGATACCTCCCGCCATTAAAAGCATAATAATCATACGCTGCTCCAATCGTTGTGAATGATAGACTCGCTTGGCTACGATAAGTATAAGATTAATGTACTTTATGCCATTTGTGCAAATATATCCAATCCACTCACTTTTATTCGGCGCCTATCTATTGAAAGATATTCATTCTACCGATATTGAAAGAGTACATATCTTTCATATTTCAGGAGGAATCGATCATGAAGAAAACAGTCATCTTACTATTCAGTGCGGCAATGATACTCGGGACCACCGCTGGTACAGCATTAGCCAAACCGGGAAACACGCCGCCTGGCCATTCAAGTCATGATGTCAAAGCTAACGAATCCAAAGAAACCAAAGAATCTAAAGATAAAAATAAAGATAAGGATAAACAAATCGAAGCGAATCAAGACGGGGGTATCCAGTCTTCTGATCCGGTTAAGCAAGAGGAAAAGCCTGATCAGGAGCCGGCATCCACGGAAACGGAAAATGGGGACAGCAGTACAGCCGATAAGTCGGAGCCCAAGGAGAAGGGCCATAAAGGATACAAAGGTCTGCTCAATGCTATTCAAAACGTAAAAGATAAGCCGGCTGGTACTGTTCTGGCCAATATTTTGCTTTCAGAATATGAGGCTGAGCTGACCGACGAACAGAAGAAAGAACTTGAAGCTATAGTTGAAAAGGACGACGCGCTGGAGAAGGCGGCGGATATGCTCGATAAGAACGGTAATGTAACCGACGCTGTGTATGTACAGGAAGAAGCGATTAAAGTGAATTTTAAAAACCTGGACCTGTATAAAACTTTAGGAAAGCTCAATGACAAGGCTGGTAAAAAGAATGGAGTCAAGCTATATGTTAACGGCGTTGCTGCTGACACCGAGCCTTTTGTCAAAAAAGGCAATACCTTCGTTCCTTTCCGCGCCATCGCTGAGGCACTGGATGCCGAAGTTGCATGGGATCCTCAAGATCGCACGATCATCGTCACAAAGGATGGGGTAATTATTCAACTTCTGGTGGGCAGTAAAGCTGCAAAGGTAAATGGTAAAAACGTGACCTTGGATGCGCCAGCCACCGTGACAAAGGGCAGCACCTATGTGCCGGTACGTTTTATAAGCGAGGCATTGAATGCCACCGTAAAATGGGAATCCGAAAGTAAAACGGTTGTTGTCTATGAAGAGGGACAATAACCTAAGTAACATGGCCCCTCTATTTTGCTGAGGGTGGATGTTCATTGGAAGTGTAAAGAAAGCGAAGCCGTTGACCTTGGGAGGTCAGCGGTTTTTTTTGTTTATGGATAAAAACTTATAAATTGGCATGATTTTGATAAAAGGAGGCACTCTATAGGCAACTTACTTATCTAATGCAGCGAAGGAAACACATGTCGATTATTAAACCGTCTCAAATTGCACACTCGATTTATGAGATGATGGAGAAGCGCTTCAGCGGACGGGTATTAAAGGGATCATCCTTAACTGGACCAAAGGTGAAAGGGCTGAATGGGGTGGATTTTTTCGAAAGTAAAGAATCGTTGACAGCCATCGAATGGATCTTAAGGGGAATTGTCAGCTTTATTTTTTTGCTGATTGCTGCCAAATTTCTAGGCCAACGCTCCATTTCTCAATTAAGGTTTCTCGATTTCATTCTTGCTCTAACGCTCGGCAATATTATCGCTCACCCGCTGTCCGATGAGGAGTTGGGTTTAAAAGGGTCCATGATCACGACGATCGTCCTCATTGTGCTATATATCGCAACGACATGGCTCGGGCTGAAGTGGCCGTTCTTTAAACGGTATTTGGATCCGTCGCCAATCACGCTCATCAAACAAGGCCTCATTCAGTTTGAAAACTTATCGAAAGCAAGGATCTCTATAGATTATTTATTCTCCGAGCTTAGGAAAGAAAAAGTAGAGGATGTCCAAAAAGTAGCGCTGGCATTAAGGGAGCCAGGAGGAACCATATCCGTCTTTATGGACACCCCCTACCAACCGGTGACATCGGCTAACCTGAAACTAGAGACGCAGCCGTTCACGATCCTAAGACCGATCATTGTAGACGGCAAGGTCGATATGTCCCTTCTTCAGGAAATCGGAAAGGATACCGGTTGGCTGCTTACACAAATCGCGCCCATTTCGAATATTCAGGAGGTGTCGTTAGCGATCGTTGAGAACGAGACCGTACGGGTGTTTTCAAGAGCAAAAGGTTAAAGAAGCAGGTGTATATTATTAATGGAAGAGAGCCATGATAGGGGCTCTCTTTTTTATAGGTTAATTCAATGACTCCAGTTATTTTTTAACAATCATTAAAAATAATTCTTGAACACTCATTAAATAAATGGTAATATACAGCAAAAAGAAAGGGAGGACTCACGTTGGCACGCCATAAAGAATTTGATACGACGGAAGTATTGACCAAAGCGATGGAGTATTTTTGGAGACATGGTTTTGATGGATCCTCCATCAATGAGCTGGTTCAGCATGTTGGAATCAAGGCCCAAAGCCTATACAACACGTTTGGAGGGAAACGGGATTTATATTTATCGGCCCTCAAGCTTTATGTGAATCGGAGCACGGTTGTTGCCACGCTCGAACAGACTCCATCCGGAAAGCAAGCCATCATCAAGGTATTTCATGATTTATTATCCAGCCTTTCACAGCCCGATCATCGAGCGAAGGGCTGTTTCATGGTGAACACTTGCGTAGAACTAGCGTCGCATGATGCCGAAATCGCAGACTTTGTTGAGAAAGAAAGCCATCGCGTGGAAGACGCCTATCTCCTCGCATTAAGCCGCGCCAAGGAACAAGGCGATCTTGGCGACCGATACCAAGATTTGAGGGCTCTGGCGCGATATTTAAACAATGCGCAAGCCGGGCTGATCGTTACCGCAAAAACGGTTTCGGATCCGGCTGTTCTTGAAGATATTATCCGGGTGACGCTTTCGATTTTTGATTGAAAGCGAACCTCTCTTTTTTTTGAGTTTATTTTAATGATCATTCAAGAAAAATAGAGCATGAGGTGATCCTTTTGAGAAATTCACTAGGCATTTATTGGCTGGCATTCGGCGTCTTTATCATGGCAACAGCCGAAATCGTGGTTTCCGGTATCTTAGCGATGATATCCGAAGATTTGAAGGTGTCGGTTGGGATGGCAGGTCAGTTGGTGACGGTTTATGCATTGGTTATTGCTATCGGCTCTCCGGTCTTGATGGCAATTACGGCAAGGATTGAAAGAAAACGGCTCCTTATTTTATCGTTCCTAACATTTATCATTGGCAACGGCATCGGGTACTTAAGTCCTGATTTTTCGATCCTTGTGATCGCTCGTATTGTCCAAGCGGCAAGTGCGAGCGTGTTTACGGTCGTAGCCCTGACGATGGGATCCAATCTTGCGGCACCCGGCCGGCAGGGAACAGCCATCGGTACTATTCTTATGGGAGCAGGTACGGCATTAGCTGTCGGCGTTCCTTTGGGAACACTGATCGGTGGGCATTGGGGATGGCGCTTTGTCTTTGTTTTTATTATCATGCTGGGATTGCTCTCCGTAATTGGCATTGCTTATACCGTGCCGATATCAAAGCATCAGGAGTCTTTATCCTTGAAGCAGCAGCTTGGGGTACTGAGAAATCGACGCATTGTAAGCGGGCTGCTCATTACTTTGTTCTGGGTTACCGGTTATCAGATGATGTTTACGTATATCACACCCTTTCTCCAGGAAACCGCAAATCTTGATGCGACCCGGATTAGTGCCGCGTTATTTGTAAGCGGGATCTTCGCTATAGCAGGCTCAAGAATAGGAGGCTTTGGGTCCGATCGCTGGGGTATATTCCGGATGCTGATGGTGAGTTTGTTGTTTCACGCAGCGGCGCTGATCGTTTTTCCATGGGCAGCGACAACATTCATCGGGGCAATAATGATCCTCGCGATCTGGATCGGTTTTGCCACCATGACGACGCCTGTACAACAGTACTATTTGATTTCGCTTTCGCCTGAATCATCCGGGCTGGCGTTAGGGATGAATAACTCCATTTTCCAACTCGGAATGGCTGTCGGTGCCGCTACAGGAGGGTGGATCGTCCAACAAACCTCCGTAATGGATCTAGGATTCTACGGTGCGATGAGTATCATGCTCGGTGTTGGTTCGGTCTTATACTCTTTTGCTATAAAGAAACAACCCAAAACGACACGCGGCTGACACAAGAAAAATCGATCAGCCTATTTTGGGAACTTTCTTCCTTCATGTGGAGTCTGTTTGAGTAAGGGGGGAGGAGCTTGAAGGAAATGCAGCCGCAGCTTTCTGCAGAGCTGAACATATCGGATATACGGGGGCTTATGGAATCCTATGGAGAGGACGTTTGGAATTACGCTTACGTCATTACAAAGAATGCGCATACGGCGGATGATGTTGCACAGGATGTGTTTATTAAAGCCTACCAACATGCTGCCTCCTTTCGTGGGGAGGCTTCGATGAAAACCTGGCTGCTCAAAATCACACGCAACACCGCGTTGTCCTATCTAAAACGGGCGTTCTTTCGCAGAGTGGTCCTCCTTGGAGAGCGATCGCCGGAAGATGGATTGGGGAGGATGACGAGGGACTCGTCATCGCCATCTGCAGAGGAGGAGTATATGGAGCGGGAGATGGCGGATGAATTGTGGAAGCAGGTTATAAAGCTGCCCGGTAAATATCGCGACCCGCTTGTGTTGAGCGTGCATTATCAACTATCCATGGAGGAAATATCCGTTATTACAGGTCTGGCGCCAGGAACGGTAAAGTCCAGAATTTTCAGGGCTAAAAAGAAGATAGCCGCCGAATGGAAAGGAGCGAAGGATGATGAATGAATGGAGGTCGGATTGGGATCAAAAGATGGCACGGCCGCCATTTAAGGAGCGGCGGTTTACGGCAGATATGATGGAGGATGTGGAGAAACGGCTTGAGAATGTTAGGAAGAAGCGAAACCGACGTGGAAGGGTTCGGTCTGCTATCATAATCGTACCTGTGATGCTGCTTGTCTTCGGTGCCGGGAGCATTTGGATCGGTGACCAGACAGCTCATTCTCCTAAGCAGGTAACCCCAAGTCTCGCCATCCAAGGGGGAGGAGCGTTTCAATCCAGCTTCGAGCCCGGTGCAGGTGGCGATTACGATTGGTGGAGCTCTTCAGATCATGAGACGAAGCAAGGCAATGATCGCACGATCGTAACGCTGGGGATCGCATTCATGAAACGGGAGCTTGGAGTCTGGGGAGGCCCGACGCCGGACATCTGGGAGCATCCGGAGGTCAAAGCTCCGCTTGAACGCTATGATGTATCGAGTCCATGGGTATATGAAATGTACGTGGATCAGATTCGTACGGATGAGATGCAAACCGTATATCAGCTGCGTCTGCGCCTGAGGGATTCGATTCCGATGGTCTATGAGGAAATGATCGACGTTACCATTCAAAACGAGACACACCGAATCTCGCTGATTGAGCATAGAAATAAGGATGAAACGGGGATACCGTTGGAGGAATACGAGCCACAAAGCTAAAGGGATAAAAAATGGTTCAGTATTCTGCAAATAACTGCAGTGCTTATGTTCGTGCATACGTCCTGCCAAACGATAAAAAACCGGAGCGGATGCTCCGGTTCTTTGGATGGTGAATGCACTGGTTAAAGCGGACGGATGGCATCCCCTATAACCTCTCGACACTAGATCAGTTGACGAAGCTGATTTACGTAAAAGGCCAGTTCGCTCTCAGACTCGAGATCACGCATTAAAGCCCGGAGCAGGAACAATCGCGGCTGCTCCTGCACGGCTTCATCGCGCAGCATGGCCGCGACCTCCGTCAATTCTTGTTTTCTCTGGTTAGGCACGGCGATGTCCGGGATCAACGAGGCGATCATTTCAATCAGCGCATCTCTTCTCGATCCGCGCGAAGCAAACAACGACCGGAGCTCCATGCCCGAATACTCGGTCATGAGCTCATCCGTGAGCAGGGAAGGGGAGGATCGCTGGTTCAGCCCATGCACCAGATCGTCCATTCGTTCCGCAATGAACAAAGCAAGCGCCTGCTTGTCCATCGGCTTGTATCCGAATAACAGATGGAAGGTATATTCGCGGATGAATCCGTTAAATATGGCGGTGGCGTCCCACTTCCAAGGCTCAATCGCCGATCCGTATTGGCGGCGGAGAATATCCTGATAATACAGGAACATGCTTCTGCGAATGCGGCTTAATACGTCCTCGATGATTTCGCTGCCGAGCGGGGCAAGCTCGTTGTGATCCCTGGATATGTAGTAACCGTGCTCCACGTAAAAATCGAACTGATACGCAATTTCGGCCAAAAAGGTATCTCTTTTGGACAATTGCTTTTTCCTGATTCGGTCCACCTCGTCGACCATAACCTGCTGCCGCCGCTCCAAAATGCTGACATACAACTCTTCTTTCGAGGAAAAATGCTTGTACAGCGAGCCCTTGGCAATGCTGCAGTCATCTGCGATATCCTGGATGGATGTCGCCTGGTAGCCCTTCTCCGCGAAGAGCCGGACCGCCGATTGAAGAATTTTCTCCTTAATCATGCTCATCCTGCCGCCTCCTTCAATGACATAAAACATCAATATATATTCGATAATCGCCCAAGGATTCGGGTTCGTGGGCCTAAAGGTTGCATGTATGGAACACCCGGGCGTAGTATACGAATTTCATTGTACCAGTCCTGGCGCAATAAATACATGACACCCTGATAAGATCCGAAGGATAACAATATGGACCGGCATGTGCACCCGAAAGTAAAGGAATGATGGGCTGCACATAATGTTATTTTAACACGATGAATGACGACACCATGAGACGGCCAATCTGGCGGCTTATCCCTTGTAACCAAGTCTTATTATGACGATGGAAACCTGAATGAGGCAGCATATTGTGGCAACGGATGCCTGCCTGATGCAGGCACATCGTGACGTGCTTAGCGTGAAACTTCAACTCGCGCCCGGACTGGAGACCTCAGCGGCGACAGGCTGCGGCTTCCGGATGAAGAAGCTGAGCGCAAGCCCCGCACATGCAATACATGCGGCAGCGAAGAAGGTATCGCAAAACGGAGTCAGGCTTGCCTCCAGCACATTCCCGTTCGTTCCGGAAAGGGTCAGGTTAGCCTTCATGCGGGAGGCTAGGAAGCCGGTAAAGCCCGATATGGCAAACGAGGCGATGACCTGCTGCGATGCGCTGGTGAGTGGAGTGACCCTGCTGACCAAATGCCGAGGTGTTGCATTTAATACATAGGTATTTAACGACATCATGGACAAGCCCATCCCCGAGCCCTGCATAAACAAAACGACTAGAATAAAGAGCAGCGGCGTGTCCGTTCGGAGAAAGGTCATCGCAAACAATCCGCTCGTCATCAAGGCCATGCCGGCAATGAGAGGCGGACGGGCACCGACTTTATCGAAGATTCTGCCCGCTAACGGCATGAATATCATAGAGCCGATGGCCTGCGGCAGCAAGATAAGACCCGTCGTGAACGGTGAGTATCCCTTGATTTGCTGAAGCAGAAGCGGAAAGAGCAGCACCGTTCCATACATCGCGGCCTGCATGAACCAGGATGTGATAATCCCGCGTCTGAAATCAGACGATCGAAAAACTCTCAGCTCCAGCAGCGGTTCGGCTTTCCTCCAGCAAGAAAGAATAAACACAAGAAGCACTGCGCCTCCGATGATGAGACCGGATAACGTTCGGGCAGAACTCCAGCTCACCCCGCCTTCGCCAACGCCGAACGTGATCAATGCAAAAGCCAACGGCCCGAGGATTAACCCCGTCTTATCCAGCGTCGGCGCCTTCTGTTTCGGAAAGACAGGCAAATATTTCTTCCCGATTACGAGGCCCAGAAGACCGATCGGCAGATTGATCAGAAAGATCCATTGCCAGCTTACGTATTCCACCATCCAACCGGACAGCACCGGACCGAGAGCGGGAGCCAGCAGCAGCGGAATGCCAAGCATCCCGATAATGGAGCCTCGTTTCTCGGGCGGGGCAATACGGTAGACCATGGCCATGCCGATCGGGGAAACCATCCCCCCGCCCAGGCCCTGCAGGATCCGAAAGAGGATCACCTGCTGAGGCGTTTGAGCGAAGGCGCATAAGACCGATCCGAGGGTAAACAAACCTATAGAGATCAGAAATACACGTTTCGGACTGAATTTATCCGACATCCAGCCTGCTAAAGGAATGACTGCCGACAAGGATAAGGTATAGGCGGTAATCGACCATTGGATGAGATGAAGCGAGCTGTCGAAATAGTTCACCAATGTAGGGATGGCGACGTTAACAACCGTACTGTCCAGAAGAACCATGAAGGTTCCGATCACAACCGCGACCAGCGAAGCTATGATTTTGTTCATGGGCAGCGGTCCTTGCTCTTGAGGGATATGAGCTGATGTTGGATTTGACATGAGCGTGCACCTGCTTTCTAAGTAGTATAAAGATTTAAAAGGGCGAATAACACTTCCAGCTGCCAAAAATAAGAAGTTGATTCGCTTTTGTGACCAATAAGTTTTATTAAAAACTAACTGGTCACAACTAGGGAATATCATATCGACGGAATGACTGCGTGTCAAGAGAAAGGAAGGCAAACGATCGTCTTGACTTCGCTGGGACATTCCGGTAAGATTGGGAGTAACTTTACTAAGGGGAATGTTTTATGTCTGCGAGTGTTCTTAACTAATCAAATTCCATACAAGGACTTTGGCTTGTATTTATCCGCTTTACGCTACCCGTATGTCCATTCCGGGGCGTTATTTGCTGGCGGACCGAAGTCGCGGAATTAGTTAAGAACAACGGATATAACCAACCTTAGGGATACCTTTTTCTAGGCGTATGCGTCCGTACTCTTCGTACGGATTTTTTTATTTTTTGACGCGTTTAGTGAGGGTTATACGAGGACAGGGGTGAACGTATGTTCACTTCTGTCCTTTTTGCTTTTTACCACTAGAAGGGGTGATAGGACATGAATCCATACGTAGCACAAGCAAGTCAGCACATCCGACTGCAGGAAGGACCGATGGCTATTGAACGATTCCTGATCGAATGCTATTTGAATCCGGGGATATCAACGAAAGGGCTGGCGCGCGCAACCTTGCTTCCGACGCCGGTTGCCGCCGCCATCAAGAAGGAGCTGATTCGGGCAGGGGCGCTTGTTCAGGATCGCGGCGTCCGGTGCACATTCGAAGGCCGTCAATCGGTTGAACGCGAATGGGGATACGCGGGGCTAGAGCGCGATTGCCATCAGTCGATGCTTCTCGGACGGGAGGATACGGACGACTGGAGGGAGATCCTATCGGTTTTGCAGCAAATCTTCTCTTCGCGGCCGCAAGTCAACGTTCAGATCGACCAATCTTCCTGCACCCCCGAAACCAGCTTGCGCAGGGCTGTGCTTGGCTTGCAGTATCACACCCTGATCGGTAAGCAAATCCTGTGCGTAGGTGATGATGATTTGGTGAGCATTTCGATCGGGCTGCTGCTGCAAAAGCTGTTTCCATCCGGTGATCACACGGCAACAAGCGTGCACGTCGTTGATATTGACGAACGCTTCATCGGCTTTATCGAGAGTATCGCAACTGAACGAAAGCTGCCCATTGTGTGCCATCTTCATGATGTCAGAGAGCCGCTGCCCCGGGAACTGCATGGTCAATTTGACTGCTTTTATACCGATCCGCCCTACACGCTGCCAGGGATGAATTTGTTCGTCTCACGGGGAATCCGTGCCCTGAAGATGGTCCAAGGACTGCCGGTTTTTCTCTCGTTCGCCCACAAATCTCCGGAGGTTATGCTGGCCATGCAGCGCGAGTTCGTTCGAATGGGCTTAACCATCAACGCCAATTATCCCAGCTTCAATGCTTACGAGGGAGCGGAGCTGATCGGAAACCGGAGCCAAATGTTTGTGCTTCGCACGACCGATCATATGTCGGCAGAATTTGCAGGCCGATATCCGGATGCCATCTACACGGGTGAGATCAAGCGAACCGTTCGCACATACAGCTGCACGCAATGCAAGCAGCAAGTAACGGTTGGAGCGAATCAGCAAGTCGCAACCATCGAGAAGCTGAAGAACGCCGGCTGCCCCCGCTGCAGTAACGACGACTTCGAATTGATCGAGAGAAGATCTTGTTAATCGTTCATACAATTTAGTGGAAAAAGCGCATGACGAGACGTTCATTCGCGTGATGAAGGTGGGCGGCTCTCGTCCAGCAGAATAGGGAGCTTTAGCAAAATAAATCCTAAAGTCCATGAACGTTAAAGCTGCATCAAGTCTTTCGCAAAAAAAAAGGGAGCGCCGCATTAGGCGGCGCTCCCTGCACATTAGTCCGTTACGGCTCCTCTGGAGGCGGAGGATACCAGCTTGGCATATTTGCGGAGGACTCCGCTGGAATGCTTTAATGGTAACGGCGTCCATTGCTTGGCTCTTGCTTCAAGCTCCTCAGAGGTTACCTGCATATTGATTTCCTGTGTTTCGCTGTCGATGGTGATGATGTCCCCCTCGCGCAAGAGGGCGATCGGTCCGCCAACCTGTGCTTCAGGCGCCACATGTCCGACCACGAAGCCATGCGATCCCCCGGAGAATCGACCGTCCGTTAAGAGGGCGACCTCGCCGCCAAGCCCTTTGCCGACAATCATCGCCGTGACAGACAGCATTTCAGGCATTCCCGGCCCGCCTTTTGGACCGCAGTAGCGGATAACCACCACATCCCCTTTGTGTATGCGGTCGTTCAGAATGGCTTCCGTAGCTTCTTCTTCACTGTCAAACACGCGTGCAGGACCGGTGAATGTAAGCTTGGCGAGTCCGGACATTTTGGCCACGGCGCCTTCCGGCGCCAAATTGCCTTTCAGCAGTACGAGCGGTCCGGTAGGCTTCAGCGGCCGGTCAAACGGCCGGATCACATCCTGGCCGCTCGTAAGCGGCTGAACCTCTGCCAAGTTTTCGGCGAGTGTTCGCCCCGTGACGGTCAAGCAATCCCCATGCAGAAGACCGTGCTCCAGCAGCAATTTCATCACGGCAGGAACGCCTCCGACATTGCTCAAATCCTGCATCATATATTGACCGCTCGGCTTAAGGTCCGCAAGATGCGGAACTTTTTTGCGTATACGCTCAAAGTCGTCGATGGTCAGGTCGACCTCAACCGAATGGGCGATAGCCAATAAATGCAAGAATGCATTGGTTGAGCCTCCCAAGGCCATAACAACCGTAATCGCATTTTCGAAGGCTTTTTTCGTCATAATGTCCCGGGGATAGATCCCCATTTCCAGCAGCTTAACGACCGTTTCTCCAGCCTTGACGCATTCATCGGCTTTATGGCTTGCTATGGCTGCCGTGGAGGATGAACCGGGCAGACTCATACCGAGTGCCTCGGCCGCTGCGGCCATGGTATTAGCAGTATACATGCCGCCGCAGGCGCCGGCACCCGGACATACGTGGCACTCGATCTGATGGAGCTCCTCCGGGGTCATTTTCCCGTCATGATATTGTCCGACCGCTTCAAAGGCGGTCACGATATTGACGTCGCGTCCATTGAGCGATCCGGGCTGAATGGTGCCTCCATAGACGTAGACTGCGGGGAGATTCATGCGTCCGATGGCCATGAGACAAGCCGGCGTGTTCTTGTCACAGCCGCCGATGGCAACGAGACCGTCGAAACGTTCGGCGTTCACCACGGTTTCGATGGAATCGGCAATGATTTCCCGGCTTGGCAGGGAGAAGAGCATCCCTTCATGTCCCATCGAAATGCCGTCAGACACGGTAATGGTATTGAAAATTAGGGGAGCTCCGCCGCCGGTCTGGACGCCTTTCTTGGCTTCCTTGGCCAGTGCGTCGATATGGATATTGCATGGCGTGACCTCGCTCCAAGTGCTTGCCACCCCGATCATCGGTTTCTTGAAATCCTCATCGTTGAATCCTACCGCCCGGAGCATGGCCCGGTTCGGGACCCGGTTCACGCCTTCGCTGATGACCTTGCTGCGAATGCGCAAATCTCGCTGATTGGCATGCGTCATTGTTACATCTCACCTTCCTTGGTATTTTGGATGAAAGCATACAGTTCCTTCATCGGTCGAATCAGATTCTGCTTCATCACCGAAGAGGCCAGCGCTCTATCCTTGTTCTCAAGCGCCTGAATTATGCGGGCATGCTCCTCGACCGAGGCGGACGTTGCGGATACCGGCTGGGCCAGGAAAACATATTTGAACCTCCGGATGTGGATTTGAAGGGAGGCGCTGAAGGAGGCCACATAGGAGTTATCCGAGGTTTGGAAGCGGCAATAACGAAAACGTATGTTCCTCTCGATGGACTTGTGATATGATTTTCTAAATGAATAGGGAGGATATACGTATGAATGTTGAAGGATTTGTTGCTGAACTTACCTCATGGTTCCGCACCCATGCTCATCCGGATAAGGCCGTTGCAATGTCCGCCTATATGAAGAATCGGTACGCATTCTTAGGTATCCAGACGCCGGAGCGGAACGCTCTATTGAAGACCTTTCTTCAAGCGCATGGAAGACCGGGAAACGAACAACAGCTGGAACAGATCGTAAAGCTGCTGTGGGCACAGCCCGAGCGAGAATTTCAAAATGTGGCGATGACATTGTTGGATGCCCGCGGGAAGCGGACCGAAGAGTCACGAATCAAGCTTCTGGAATCGTTGATCATTGATAAGTCCTGGTGGGATACGGTAGATTTTCTTGCCGGAAACTTGTCCGGAAGCTATCTGACCCATTACCCGGAGCAGATCGAGGGTTACCCGGATCGGTGGATCCGGTCGGACAATCTCTGGCTTCGCCGTTCAGCAATTCTCTTCCAGCTTCATTACAAGGACCGGACCGACAAGGAGCGGTTATTTCAGTATATCCGCATGTGTAGTCACGAAAAGGAGTTTTTTATCGCCAAAGCGATCGGATGGGCGCTTCGCCAATACGCGAAAGTAAATCCTGACGACGTGCTTGCGTTCGCAGCAAATGAATTCCTTCAGCCGCTCAGCAGACGCGAAGCGTTGAAACTGCTGACGGCAAGGACCTGAAGCAGCAGAGTCCATTAGTAATCGTATCCCTGCACGAATCGTCGATGCAAACTCTTCTCATCTCGGAAGAAGTCTTATTCCATAAGAAAAAGAGCAGCTCATTACCGATTCGAGCTGCTCGATTTCTTTAGGGTGACTCGATGGTTTAACCCCCCGCGTTTACCGTCTCAATCCCGGCATGAAACGCTTCCGAATCACCGTTTTCCAAGCCGAATAACGCCTCCTGCAACGCGAAAGTGCCCTGGTAAAAGAGAACGCGGTCCATAAGCTGATGAACCTCCGGATATACGTCGAGCACAAGCTTGAAAAAGGACTCTCCATATGATGCGCGCAGCGCCGCATAATCAACGGCCGGGTCGCCGATACCGGCTTCATCAAAATCCAATATGCCGCAAATTCGCATTTCATCCGGATCATACAGTAGGTTTGAAGTGCCAAAATCGCCGTGAATCAAAGCCGGAGCGATTGGCGAATCGGACTTCGCATGAAGAAACTTCCCGAAATGCCGATCCGTCCATTGTCTCGCTTCTGGCTTCAAATAAGGGTACAGCTTGGTTTGGATTCGCTCGTATAATTCCGCCCATTCGGCATATGGATCAAACGTTCGAAGCTCCCCGTTATAAAGGCCGTCAAGCTTCATGTTATGAAGGTGACGCAAGAAACCCGCCAATTGCCCGGCCAGCCGCCGGCGTACGGCGTCATCCCCGATCTGCTGCAGTTGTTCCGCTTCCAAAGGTTCCCCGTTCAGCTTCCGATAACTGATGAAGGGCCGGTAAATGGCTTCATCGTCCAAGCAGCATAACACGGGCTGCGGTACATCCAGCGGGAGGCGATCGGCAATGAAGCTCAAAAGGTCGGCTTCACGCTTCAAACGGGTTGTTCCTTCTTTATACTTGGGGAAACGGAAGATAAGCTCCGAGTTGACGAGCTTGAGGACATTGTTTTGTCCGGAACCGATAGGTTCCACCGAATGAAGCTCCAGAGCAGGACAAGCACGGCGGATGGATGCCAGCGCTAGGTCTAGCTCCATTCTTACAAGGTCCAGCCCGGGCGCAAAGCCGTCCGGAATCGTTCCAAGCTCGGTAAACCCAAACCGCTCAAAGAAGCCGCGACTATGGGGAGATGTCTCAATCTTTACGATGGAAAACTGCGGTTCAGCGCTGATGCGGCGCAGCCGTTCCGTAAGAAGCTTTGTCCCGACTCCCGAGCGGTGCAGACTCCGATCCACCATGCCCCAGCAAAGTACAGCAATGCTTTCATCATCTCTGCCTGTCGCATATCCACCGCAGGCAATGACGGAACCCCGCTCATTCTCCAAGACAAAGTATGGCCCTGGAAGTTTCTCTAAGAACAATGCATAGTCTTGTCGTTCCTCAGCCGCAAAGTACTTGGGCACGTTACTGTCAAATACGGCTAAGCAGGCCTCGTGGTCTTGGTTCTTAAAGGGGCGCAAGCGATACGAGGACAATGTATTATCCATGAAATGATCACCTCTCTATAAAACTCTTCCTAATTATACCAAAGCCTTACAAGCAGGTAACGGAGAATTTCAATCTTAGCCCAGAGCGTGAGCTCGATCGGGAACGGATCAAAAATATATATGATTTTCAAACCAATCCTCAGGGTACCCTTGATCCCGTGCTTCATTTATCATCATAAGGGACGGGGCGTTGGATACAATGTAATACTGTTCTTACTAACATAAGGGGTGGAGTGGGAGGATGACAGCATCAGGCAAAACCGTATTGTTTCAGGGCGATTCCATCACGGATGGAAATCGCGGGCGCGACGGCGATCCGAATCATATTCATGGGCACGGTTACGTGTATCTTATTGCTGCTGAGCTGGGATTTGAACTGGCGGATTCCCGGCCGCGGTTTATTAATCGGGGGGTTAGCGGCAATCGTGCATCAGATTTGTATGCGAGATGGAATGAGGATGCCATTTTTCTTCAGCCAGACCTGATCAGCATATTGGTCGGCGTCAACGATGCAGGAAGGGTGATTGAAGGAGCTCCGGAAGGAGCCAGCGATCGATTCGAGAGGGCATACCGTCATATTCTTGAGGAGACAAAAGAACTTCTTCCTGGAACGGGACTCGTGTTATGCGAGCCGTTTGTGCTGAAGACAGGGGCTACCGTGCAATGCTGGGAAAGATGGCGTCAAATGATCCATGAATACAGCAGTGTGGTTCGGCAATTGGCACAGAATTATGATGCTTTGTTTGTTCCGTTGCAGAAAGCCTTCGACGATGCCGCAGCTCGAACTGGAGCGGATTATTGGATCTGGGACGGGATCCATCCGACGACAGCGGGCCATCGATTGATTGCACGTGAATGGCTGAACGTCGTTCAGAACAGCCCGCTCGCAATTGGTTAACCACGGGCAACGAGGCAAGAGAGAACTCGGATGCCGTTTCCGT
This sequence comes from Paenibacillus sp. FSL M8-0142, assembly GCF_038597315.1. Lineage (NCBI taxonomy): Bacteria > Bacillati > Bacillota > Bacilli > Caryophanales > Paenibacillaceae > Paenibacillus > Paenibacillus sp. FSL M8-0142. The sequence goes on along the minus strand of NZ_CP152008.1, from coordinate 3,571,552 downwards.
GATCTTAACAGACACTGGAATGGAAGGGCGATACATTAGAAGAAAGCAGAAAACTCCCCCGAGAATTAAACACGGAGGAGTTTCCTTTTTTAAGCATGATCCTTGCGCATTTGTTTGAAATACCAGAAGAACATGAGAAGATAGAGGGCTACCGCAACGATGCTAAGTCCAATCCATTTCATATCCATGGTCTTCACGGCGCTTCCCATCAAGATGGCTAGCATTTTCTCAATCGGGTCCGAGTCAATGGACGAGAATAGAGCGTTTGCAGACAGGCCCGCCGGAATGCTGTTCATGGCTCTGGACGTCTCCGTCACAAATTCCGCGATAAACGTTGCGCCCCATAGGAACAAAGGAATAAGAACGGTTCCAATGATGGTCATTCGCAGTACCCGGCCTTTCGTTATAATCAACAGGGCAGGGGCCAGTACGGTTAACAGAATACCTCCAAGCGGAAGCACTTTATTGCCCGGCAAAAAGATCGAAATAATAAGCAGGATCGGTGCCAGAATGTTCGCAACCGCCCACAGCTCGGCTCTTGGCGCAAGGATCGGCCAATCGATGCCAACGAGCAATGTTCTGCCTTTTAAGCGCTTGCTCATTTGCTTCGTAATGCCGTTTGAAAGCGGTTCAATGGCAGGACCGAACCATCCGCCTACCAGCGCGAACAACTCAAGCGCAACGCCTCCGGTAAATGCCAAGGTGAAGATCTCGGCAGCCGACTGCTGGCCAAGAAGTCCAATAAAGATGCCTAAATAAGCGCCAATGGCAAATTTGCTTCCCCAGAAACCGATTTTCTTATTCAGAACCTCGGCATTGAAATCATACTTATCGATGAATGGAAGGCACACGTCAATGATTTTATTAAAAATCATCACAACAGGAGCAATCAACAAGCTCGGATGCGCTGTTGTGGTGATATTCGTATCATCGTAATCAAGGAGCTTATTGATCGTCGGCTTCATGACATCCGCATTGATCAGCATCAGTGCATAGATCATCATGACAAACAAGGTCGTCAGAATGAAATTTTGATTCGAGTAATACAGCGTTAACAGCCCGATGACCGATAAATTCCAGATATTAAATAAGTCAACGTTCAACGTGGTCGTCATTTTGGTAATCAGCATAATAAAATTGACAACCAGGCAGACAAAGGCAAAGTAAAGCGTATACACGGAGCCCCAAGTAATAACGGCGAGCGGTGCCCAGCCAAGGTCCGTAATCGACAAGGATACGCCCGTAGATTCAACAAACTGCTCGAGCGCAGGAGCAAAGGAGCTGGTCAACAGTGAAATGACCGCGCCCATACCGGTCAGCGCAACCGCCATCCGAAGGCCGCCTTCCAAAGACTTCGAGATGGATACGCCGACTAGCAGCGAAAGCACAGTAATAATGACAAACATCATGGCGGGTCCGCCGAGATTGATGAAGCCGTTAAATAGATTATTCATCGTATCAATAAACATCAGGTCACTTCCTCAACAAGGTCGTAACCGGTTACGTGACTTGAGGGATAGTTGAAATCTAGCACATGCAAAAAAATTATGCAAGGGGTTAAAATTAAATTTGACAGAAAAAATGATCCATGCTTAACTAGTCAGTAACCGGTTACGTAAATGAGGGATACTAATTTATGACAACAATTCGAGATGTAGCAAGAGAAGCAGGGGTTTCTGTAGCGACAGTTTCCAGGATTATCAACAATAAGGGAGAAGCTAGCCCCGAAACGATTGCCCGTGTAGAACAAGTCATTAAACGATTGAATTACAAGCCTAACCTGCTTGCGAAAAGCCTTTCCAAGCGAACTTCGGATTTGATCGGCCTATTGGTGCCTACGCTCAATAACCCGTTTTTTCCGGAGCTGGTGAAGGAGATCGAGACGGCGGCTAACGCGGAAGGGTATAATATTTTCTTGTGCAACAGCGACGATCAACGCTCCAAGGTCAAATATTACTTGGACTCGATGGTGGACCATTATGTAAGCGGTGCTATCATCAACTCGCTGCATGTCAATGCCGATGACTTGGCCATGCTAGAGGCGCGAGGCATTCGGACGATTACGATCGACCGGGCAAATTTCGAGCATGCCTATTCGGCTGTCACGGTGGATCATCAGCTTGGTGCATGGAAGGCGGCGAATCATCTTATCTGTGATTCCGGATGCAGCAATATCGTATTTTTATCCGGTCCGAAAGACGAGAAGAGCTCCAATGATCGCTTTGCCGGGTTCCGGAAAGCGGTGGAGCATGCGCCGCATCCTGTACATACAAGCATCGTTTACGGTGACTTCAGCATGGAAAGCGGTTATCACCAGATCAAGCAATACATTTCGTCTGGCAAGCCGTTTGATAGCATCGTCAGTTCAAATGATGCCATGGCCATCGGAGCGATTCACGCTTGCAATGAATTTAATATACGCTTGCCTGAACAAGTAAAAATCGTTGGTTATGATAACATCAGTTCCGGTTCCTTTATTACGCCTACGCTTACGACAGTGGATCAGAAAAAATCAGAGATCGGAAAAATCGCTGTTCAGGAGCTGTTACGGCTGATTCAGGACAAGAACGGGCAATCGAAACAATATAACCTGGAACCTGATTTAATCATAAGGAACTCCTCCGCTACGACGTAAAGGAGCAGTAAACCATGTATAAATTAGGTCCATCATTAATGTGTGCGGATCTTGGCAACCTGGAGTCCCAGATTTCGGAGCTGGACAAGGCGGGCGTCGATTTTTACCATATCGATATTATGGACGGGAATTTCGTTCCGAACTTCACGCTCGGCCCCGACTTTGTCCGGACGGTCCGCAAATTAACGGACAAGCCGCTTGATATTCACTTGATGGTTAACAAACCGGAGAATTATATCGAGTTATTCGCCGATTGCGGAGCGGACATGATCTCCATTCATGAAGAAGCGACCGCACATCTGCAAAGCTCTTTAACCAAAATCAAAAGCTTGGGAATTCGGGCTGGGGTGGCAATAAATCCTGCAACCTCGCTCGATTTTCTTAAGTATGTCTATAACGTAACCGATTACGTAGTTCTCATGACCGTGAATCCCGGATTTGCAGGACAAACGTTTATTCCCGCGATGTATGACAAAATCGCTGAGCTTCATGCATTCATTCAAAGCACAGGCATGGACATCGAGATCCAAGTCGATGGCAATATCGGCGCCGGAACGATTCCGAAATGCAGGGAGGCCGGAGCTTCCATGTATGTGCTGGGAACAAGCGCCGTATTCAATGATGCCGGCTCTATTCAGGATAATGTCGCAAATACACGCAAGCTTTTCAACTAAACGAAAATCCGAGATAGGGGAAATCACCATGAAGAAGAACTATGATATTTTGGTTGTTGGCAGCATCAATATGGACGTCATCGTGAATACGGACAAGTATCCTGCCTATGGAGATACCGTGTTTTGTAACTCGATCAATATGACGCCGGGGGGAAAAGGTGCGAATCAGGCGGTGACGGCTGCTCAGTTGAATAAAAAAACAGCTTTGATCGGCGCAGTCGGCAAAGATAGCGCAGGCAGTCAGCTGCTGAGAAACCTGGAGGTCAAGAATGTAGATGTCAGCCATGTTCTCGAAGTGGAAACAAGCGGAACGGGTACATTTGTTGCGATGATTGATGTGCGCGGCGAGAATACGATGGTAGGGACCAAAGGGGCGAACGACCATATTTTAAGAAAAGACATTGAGCAGATTTTTGATCAGCTCGATGCCAAGATCCTGCTGGTCCAAATGGAAACCAGTAAGGAATCCATACTTGCCGCCATGCAGGAGGCCCGCAAAAGAAAGATGTTCGTCATTTTGGACCCGGCTCCGGCTGAGGGTATATTCGAGGAGGCATTTCAATACGCAGACCTCATTTTACCGAATAAACAAGAGACCAAAGCCATTACGGGCATTGATGTAGTCGATCAAGAAACCGCGCTGCAAGCTGCCATCAAGCTGAAGGAGATGGGCATCCCGCAATCGGTCGTGAAAATGGCGGAAAACGGAAGCCTCGTCTACCAGAATGACACACCGACGTATATCGAGGCCATCAAAGTCCAAGCCGTCGACACGGTTGGAGCGGGAGATTGCTTTGCGGGAGCACTTGCCAGTTCGCTGCTTGAAACGAACGATCTGGTTGAAGCCGTAAAATTTGCTAGCGTCGCGGCAGGTATCAAGGTTTCCCGATCCGGCGGTCAGGATGCAATTCCAACATTACAAGAGGTATTGTCTTACCATTCTACTTGTTAATAGATAGAAGATTTTCTCATACACATACAGAGACAGGCGATCGTGTGATCGGCTGTCTTTTTTTCATAAAACCTATATAGAGTAAAGGCGTACACAAGTTAATAGATGCAAAATCGCGGTTATTTTCTATTCCTTCGCGGACTTGCGAAGCTGTTCGATGAGGCCGCGCAGAATTTGATTGGAATGAAGGATGTAATCGAGTATGGTCTCCAGCTGATCTTGATCGTACTTCGAATATAAGTCTAGCATGGCATCGTTTAATGGAGCGAAAACCTCTTTAATCGCATGCAATTGCGAATAGACGGGCTCGGCATAAACCACCCTGAGATCGCCGGGATCCTTGGCCCTGCGGATGAAGCCTGCCTTCTCCAATCGGTTGAGGACGCTTGTTATCGCCCCCGTGGTTAGGCCGGTCCATTCGGCGAGCTGTCCCGCCGTGACCCTTCCTTTGCTCAGGATCAGATCCATACATTTATGATCCGTAATGTTAAGACCCAGATGCGCCGCGACCGCTTGATGGAACATGACGGTTTGCGTTGATAATTGTTTGGAAGCCTCGGTAAGCGACTGCTGCAGGTCTTGTTGTGTCGGTTTCATACGATACCACCTTTAAACATAGCGATACATGAAGTATACCATAACAGCTATCTTGCATTAAAAAAACACCGCTGGTATCAACATCTCCATCCAGAGTCCAGGTGAAGAATCAGTCTTGAGACCAATGCGGCATCCCCTCATTATTGTAAAATGAACATAATGATTTTGATCATCATATATCTTAATGATTAAGATAATTAGATGGGGGGAACAGTCTTGTTCGAATCACTAATGGGAATTGAATTTCTGCTATTACTGTGTTCCATTGCGGTCTGGGGGGGAACTGGATTTGTAGTAAATCATCTTAAATATGTTAGAGGACGCAACCCGAGCTACCGGCGTTGGGTAAGGGCGGCGCAACTCGGTGTGGCCATCGGCAGCAGCCTGATCATCCTGTGGGCAGCCGTCATCCTGATCATTATGCTTCAGTTCGGCTGGCTGTACGTCATGGACCGAGTCATCGTTATTTTACCGCTGCTTGGCCTGCCGTTGGCTGCCGTACGGATGGTTGCACGGCCGAAGCTGTCGCGGGAATCGATGGATCGTCACCCCAAGCAATCGGTCATAGTCACCGTTCATGTTATGTTCGTTGGAGCTGTAATTGCATTGTGGCTTGTGGCGATTGACATCCCGGCTATCCCTAACCTGAGGGATTTATTGATATACGGCGGGGCCTTAATCCTTTCAGCACTATTGCTTAGCCTTCATCACGGCAGGAGATTAAGAATTGTAGATAACCGCCCGCCCAAACGTATCCAAAGAAATGCTAGGGGCGCATTGTATTCCATTCTTGTGCTTGGAACCGCGCTCGCCGGATTGGTGATATCCATGAGAATGAGTGAATTACCCGGCACGATGCCCATGGTTCACCATCGCACCGCCGATTTTGGGGGAGGTGATATCCTTGAAGCCGATCAAATGCACGCCCACCACCAGGGGCATGTTACCGGGACGAGTGGAAATCCAGTGAGCGTCACGGAGCTCAAAGGTCCCCAAACAGGTATTCCCGACAAAAAGTATGTATTGAGCGCCGAGACGAAGACGCTCCGTCTGGCTTCCGGCGAAGCCATCGAAGCGTGGACGTTCAACGGGCAGATCCCGGGACCCGCGCTTGAAGCGGATGAGGGTGATCTGGTCGAAGTACGGTTAGTGAACAAAAACATTGCGAGCGGCGTTACGCTTCACTGGCACGGCGTTGATGTTCCGAATGGCGAGGATGGCGTTGCCGGAATGACCCAGGATGCCGTGATGCCCGGCGAGTCGTATACCTACCGTTTTGTCGTCAATGAAACGGGAACCCACTGGTATCACTCCCACCAGCAATCTTCCATTCAAGTGCAAAAGGGACTGTTCGGTTCATTCGTCATTCGTCCGTCCAATCAGCAAGATTCGGAAACGATGGATGCGACCGTGATGGCCCATCATTGGGTGACGCCGGGCAGCAGGGAAATTGCAGCGCTCGGTTTGGCCGATACGTTCCAGCGGCAGAAGGTAATACCGGGAACACCCGTAAGGCTTCGGCTCGTTAATGCGGGGAACTTGACGCAGACCTTCACATTGAACGGCGTATCTTATAAGGTAGCCGCCGTCGACGGCTATGAGCTCAATGAGCCGGGAACGCTGACGGACAGCTTATTGCGGATCGGTGGGGGAGGGCGCTATGATGTCATTTTCACCATGCCAAAGACGCCGGTCACTTTGACAATGATATCGGAACCAGATCCGATCGGCATTGTATACAGTCAGGATGGGCAAGGTGAACCGGACATACTCCAGAAAGGCACGGTGTTAGACATCACAGGGTATGGATCGCCAGCAGACACTCCGTTCAATCCTTCGACCGACTTCGACCGATCGTTTACGGTGATTTTAGATCAGACGTACTTTGGCACTTATAACGGAGAAGCGGGACAGCAATGGGTAATCAACGGAAAGGCGTTTCCGGAAACCCCAACTCTCATGGTCAGGGAGGGGGATATCGTAAAAACGACCTTCGTCAATCGGAGCTTTGCCGACCATCCTATGCACCTACATGGGCATCATATCCAGGTCCTCAGCAGGAACGGCGAACCGATCAGCGGAAGCCCGCTCGTCCTGGATACGTTAAATATTGAACCTGGCGAGACGTTCGAAGTCGCATTCTTGGCAAATAATCCCGGCCTATGGATGGATCACTGCCATAATCTGGATCATGCACGAAAAGGAATGACCATGCATGTGGCATATGAGAATGTCTACACGCCATTCGCAATAGGCAGCGATACGGGCAATCATCCTGAATAAGCATTTATGAACGATGGGTTGAACGATAGGATTCAAGATAAATTCACGTAATATATCTTAATAATTAAGATAAAGGAGATGGAAGGAATATGAATACGAACAATAACAAGGTAGCGGTGATCGGGTGCGGAATTGCAGGACCGGCAGTGGCATTATTTCTAAAGCGAATCGGCTGGAATCCTGTCATCTATGAGGCAGCCTCGACGCATGACGACTATGCAGGCTTATTTCTAAACGTGGGCCGCAACGGCTTGCGTGTCCTGAAGGAATTAGGCATCGATCAACCGATTCGCAGCGAAGGCTTTGAAATGCGAGTGATGCGGTTTCGTAACGGGAAGGGCAAGCCGCTCGGTGAGGTCGGTCATATGGAAGGAGAGCCGCAAGGATACACCGTAAAGCGTGGATTCCTGCACCGCGTCCTGCGGGATGAAGTCATCCGACAGCAAATTCCCCTTGTGCTTGGAGCCAAGCTGGTGCGTATGAAGAGCGGAAACGCGGAAGCGGAGCTGGAGTTTGAAAACGGTATGACGGAAACCGTGAGATTCGTCGTCGGCTGTGACGGCATTCATTCCTCCTTGCGCAAAAGCCTGCTGCCGGATGCGCCGCAGCCCCAATTCACGGGCCTCATAAGCATTGGGGGATTCTCCAAAGGGGTAAAAGTACCGTTTGTGCCGGGCGTACAACAGATGGTGTTCGGCAACCGAGCATTTTTCGGATATATTGTTCAGCCATCAGGTGAGGTATTCTGGTTTGGAAACGAGGAGGTTAAGGGAATACCGACCCGCAGAGACATGTTAGCAATCTCTCAGTCGGAATGGCGCCACAGAACCACGGAATTATATAAGGGCGATGATCCGCTGATTCAGGACATCATTCGATCAACACAGGGAGATATCGGTGCGTTTCCAATCTACGATATGCCGCCGCAGCCGACGTGGCACAAAGGTCCGGCCGTATTGATCGGGGATGCCGTTCATGCGACGTCTCCGAATGCCGGTCAAGGCGCCTCGATGGCATTGGAGGATGCGATGATGCTGACGAAATGCATACGGGATATCGACGATCTTGAACTTGCGTTCACCACGTTCCGGTCGCTCAGGCATGAACGCGTAGAGCGAATCGTGCGATATTCTCGCACCTTAGGACAGCGTAAATATGCATCCAACCGGGTACAGGCCTTTTTTCGGGACACGATGATGCCCCTGTTCTTGAAATCCGCCAATAAAGATTCGCATGGCTGGATGTACGATTATCGGATTGACTGGGAAGAGCGTGTGCTTCAAAATGCGGGGGCATCCCGATAAGGCCGAATGAGCAGATCATTAGATTATCTAGATTAGTATAATCGGAAGTTTGTAATATCTACTTGGATGAAAGTATGCTAGCATAGCAAGGAGGTGTTGTGAATGAATGATATCCAATTATTAAATCAGCAGGATGCGCTTCAACATGAGGCGGATGAGGTCGTAAAGGAACTGAGGCTGGAAGAGCTTCTGGCAACAGCAGGAACGCCGGTACGAGTAGGCAGCTCCGCGCTCGGATTAATGGTGTGGAGAGACCTTGACATTACCGTGGTCTGCTCGAAGCTCCAGGTTGATGAAATTGCCCGAATTGCTTCCAGGCTGATGACGAGTAACGGTGTGCGAGAGCTTCGATTCCTCAATGATTCGGGCGATTTTAGGACAGATGCTAGTTACCCTGATGGTCTATATCTTGGGGTAAAGTATACCTCGTCAAAAGGAAAGGACTGGTCGATGGACCTATGGTTTGTCGATGAACCGGATCAGCAGCCTGATCTTAAGCATGTGGCAACGATGCCTGCTCGTCTAACACCGGAGCTGCGTCATGCAATCCTGCAGATTAAAAGCAGCTGGGCAGCACGTCAGGAGTACGGAAAAGAGGTAAAGAGCTACGATATTTACACGGCAGTCTTAGAGGATGATGTACGTAAACCGGAGCAGTTCGAAGCGTGGTTACGCAAAAAAAAGCTTGATCCTTGATTGGAAAAAGTCGCTAAAAAACTGCATCTCTAACTGTTAACGTGTGTCTAACAATTGGGGTGCAGTTCAATTTCGCGGCTTTTTTGTTTGCTTGGTATTTTCCGTATGGAGGCTTCCGCTTGCTCAGTTTCCATGCTATGATAAGCATACTTATTAAAGTAGTTTAATAAGTATTGGTAACGGAGGTGATCTTACCGTGAGCGAGAAGATATCAACGCCGAAAGACATGAAGAAGGAAATACTCCGGGGCATTCGAGCCACGCTTCTATCATGCGGCAGTGCAACGAAGGTCGAGCTGAGCGAAAAGCTAGGAATCAGCTTTCCGACGATCACGAAGTTTATCCACCAGATGGAGGAGGCAGGCGAACTGCTGACGCTTGGTCTCGACGAATCCAGCGGCGGCAGAAGAGCTCAACGTTACGCATATAATCCTGATTATCAGCTCAGCGTCGCCCTTTTTCTTGAGAGAACGGAAACGCAATACACAATATACAACAGCATGGGCGAAGTGAAGGAAAAAGGGATCTCTCCCGGCTTTCTGCTAGACGGTATTGAGACGTTGGCAGAGCAAATCGAATCCTTGATCAAGCGGTTTCCTAGGATCGGTTCGCTGGCTTTTGGCGTCCCGGGATCAGTGAACGGCGGGCGGATCATATATATTCCGGGCTATGAGAAATATCATGATTTTGACTTGAAGGATCATTTTGAGACCCGTTTTAAGCTTCCCGTCGTCGTGGAGAACGATATGAACGCAGCTGTATTGGGCTATTACGACAAAATGGACGTTCAAGACAATCCTTCGCTCGTCTATTTGTATTTCGGCCAGAACGGGCCGGGAGCAGGGATCCTGGTCAACGGAAACGTCGTTCGGGGAAGCACGTCCTTCTCGGGTGAAGTCTCATTCGTGCCCCTGTATGACAGGCGCAATTTCCAACAAGCGATCACTTACGTCGAAGGAACGAATGCTGCCATCAATGAGGCTGACAGGATTGATGCCGTGAGCCGCCTGATTGCTTCATTAACGGCGATTCTGAACCCGAATGCCGTCATCTTTAACCGTGATGAGGTAAACGATCGACTTCTTACCGCGATCTCGGCAAGAAGCGCTTCTTATATTTCGAAGGAGCATCTGCCGAAGCTTACGGCCAGCGATTGGCAGGAAGACTATTTGAACGGATTAAAGAGGCTGGGGCTGAATCTGCTTATTTCTGCAGACCATTGAAATTGAAAACGGGAGAGTACATGAATGGGGACTATATTGCTTCTAGTTATTTATTTGGCGTTTATCAGCCTCGGGCTGCCGGATTCCATGCTGGGCGCTTCATGGCCGGTCATGCGGCTGGACTTGAACGCGCCGCTTGGGATAGCGGGGCTGTTATCGATGACCGTTACGGTCGGGACGATCGTATCGAGCCTGTTAAGCGGAGTCGTTGTGCGGCGTTTCGGTACGGGGACCGTGACACTTGCAAGCTGTGTGATGACGGCCAGCGCACTCATCGGATTTTCATATGCGCCATCTGTCGTGTGGTTAATCGTCAGCGCCATTCCGCTCGGACTTGGCGGAGGTGCGGTCGATGCAGCGCTCAACCATTACGTTGCAGCACGATACAAGGCACATCACATGAGCTGGCTGCATTGTTTTTGGGGTGTCGGCGCGACAGCGGGGCCGATGATCATGGGCGCGTTCTTATCGGGAAATGCATCCTGGAGAGACGGCTATCTGGCCGTGGCAGGCATTCAATTTGCACTTGTGATTATCCTGGTCTTTACGCTTCCTTTATGGAGGGCGCGGGCCGGGAAAGCGAGTACGCGTTCGGAAGTGGAGCATTCGGAGACGGCATCTCCTTCGGGCAGGGAGGTGGCGTCCAAACCGCTTCAAGTGAAAGGCGTCAAGCTCGCATTGGCATCGTTCTTATTCTACTGCGGGGTTGAAATGACAGTGGGCTTATGGGGCAGCAGCTATTTGGTGAAAGAGCGGGGACTGGCCGCTGACGAAGCCGCGCTGTGGGGTTCGATTTATTTTGCAGGCATTACGATCGGAAGATTCATCACCGGATTCATTACATTCAAATTAAGCAATCGGCTGCTCATTCGAGGCGGACAGATCCTGACGCTTACCGGGGTGCTGCTCCTGCTGCTGCCGCTTCCGACCGGTTGTGCGCTGGCCGGATTGCTGATCATGGGACTGGGACTCGCGCCAATCTATCCATGCATGCTGCATGAGACGCCGGTTCGATTCGGCCAAGAGCATGCCGGAAAAATCATGGGTTACCAGATGGCCGTTGCCTACACAGGCAGCACGTTGCTTCCGCCGCTTCTGGGACTGCTGGCCGGGTTCGCAACGATCGGAGTCTTTCCGATCTATATCGCCGTTTCGGCAGCAGCCATGATGTTGTTCTCCGAACGGTTGAACGTTCTATTGAACCGTCGACACGAGCGCTCGGCAGATATCCATCCGCTATAAGCGGGGTTAGCCATCCGAGCATTATAGATACTTGGAGGAGTTCTCGATGAACATGGACGAAAAGTTATTTCGTTATTATCTTGAGTTAAAAAGTCCCGAAGCCGGCGAATGGAATTCTTCTCCGCCATGTCTGTATACAGAAGTGGTGACAAGAGATTATGTGCGAAAATCGTTCAAGCCTACTGAGGTATTCAGGTATGCAATGTTGGAATTGGTACTGGGGATTGGGATGATTACCTTGGATACTGGCTTAAAGGAAAAGGAGTATTAACAAGTATTGATATCGACAATGATATATGTGAGATATTTGCCTATAGGCAAAAACGCGAAGGGCATCGCAATCCTTCTAAGGTTTTATGTAAAAGCATTTTTGATTCCGACTTGCCTAGAGGGGAGTTTGACATTGTAACTTTAATAGGTTCTGCGATCAACGAGACCGGCGACTTCAACAGATGCTTGGATTCTTGTTTCAGCTTACTGAAGCAAGGAGGATACCTTATGTTTATGGCAAGCCTTAAATACTCCTTCCTGGAAAAGCTGGAATTTTACATAAAGGGAACTGCGTTTCAGATAGAACAAAAGAATGTATACGATGAGTTCCCGGAGTACCCTTTTTTCATTTGCAAGATTAAAAAATAGAAGAGTACAAATAACCGTCTTAGATTGATGGTTATTTTTTATTCAGATTAACAAGAGTATTTACGAAACTTATTTATCAGCATTTTCCTGCAAATCCTTATGTTACAATTGAATTTGTCTTGTTAATTGTTGTTTGATGCTTCTGGGAAACCACAGATGCAGCAAAATAAAACAAAGGGGGGATGCTCCGTGAGCAAGCGCTCATGGTATGTGTTTTTGACGCTGTGCGCGTTGATCGTCATTAGCGGGATAGTTTACGATGCGTATCAATCCAAAGCTTCGTTCAAGGAGCTATTGCTCGATCATTTGAAGGAGTCCGAGAAGATCATCGAGATGAATGTCGGTAAGAATCGCTTCCGTTCGGACGAATCGCTGACTAAGATTACAGATCAAGCCACGATTGACAGGTTTATGGACAGCCTTTCCGAAATTAAGCTGCGAAAGAGTGATGTCTGGAATTACGATAACGACGAGTATGAAATACGGTTGTACACGTCAAATTACAGGACGTTCGGAGTATTCTTTTATGGCCCCGATCACATTCGAATTTACAACAGCGCAGTCAGACATAAAAGATATGGCTGGACTTATCGAATCGTAAACGATTTCGATCGGAGTGTCCTTGAGGGGCTGCTTAAGTAATTATGGCTATAGGGGGCTACATGCGTTGATTGAAAAGACCGTTCCCTCTTGGCTAAATATAACTAATTGATATTACTGCTTCAGCAGCAGATGAGTTAATTCCCGGCCTCCCTGCAGAAGTTGAACAGGATGTATCGGATGCATGCAGTTATTCCCTGTTATCCTATGGAGGAAAGGAGGGTCATTGGATGAATGTGCTTGAACATTTGAATGAAGCATTAGACTATATTGAACAGAATCTTGAGAACCAAATGGATGAACGTGAGATCGCTAAACGAGCCTGCTGCTCCATTTTTCACTTCAAAAGGATGTTTTCATACTTGGCAGGTATTCCTCTACAAGAATATATTCGTCGCAGACGTCTTACGCTTGCAGCGATTGATCTGCAGGACAGATCAGTCAAAGTCATCGACACCGCCATGAAGTACGGTTATCAATCGGCCGATGCATTCACCCGAGCTTTTCAGGCATTACATGGAATTACACCGACTGAGGCGAGAACTGCCGGGCATTCCTTAAAAGCATATCCTCCCATGACCTTTCGATTATCCATAGGAGGTAGTGAGCCCATGAAGTATAGAATCGAGCAAAAGGACGCATTTCAAGTGATCGGGATAAGAAATAGAGTCACACCCATCGCCTCGGGTGAACATCCTGGTGTAGTGCAGGTTTGGAAATCGACAGACCATGAACGGTATGCCAAGCTGAAATCGCTAAACAACCAAGCACCTTACGGAATATCGCATGTTCATCTCGGAGAAGGAGGACTGTTTGGGAAGCAAGATTTTGATTATTATATGGCTGTTGCTTCAACAGCATCTTGTCCTGAACACTTTACACACTTTATTGTGCCTGCAATGACTTGGGCCATATTTGAAGTGGAAATTCCATGGGAACAAGAAAAGTGGCACCGGATTTATGGCGAATGGTTTCCTTCCTCGGGATATGAGCAAGTTGAGGGACCCATGATCCAAGTCGGTCCTGAAATCGAAGCTGGTTTGGAAAAACAGGTGTTTACGGAAGAAATCGAGGTCGAGTTATGGATTCCCGTGGTTAAAGTTCGTTAGAACCATTTGAATTTATAATAGGAGCGATATTCAATGATGAACTTGCGACTGAAGGAAATGGACTTGGAAGCCTTTGTCTCATTTATGCAGAAACTTTCGGAGGATGATCGGTTACGTACTTAAATACCGGTTATACGCTCGCTGTATTGTCGAATTACGATGTGGATCGCGGTGTGAAAGGGGTTCACCTGAAATTTGAGGAGATGCTTTTTGCCGATTAGATTGGTTATTAGAAACGGGATACCATAATTTTAACACTGACGAGCCTGTAGAGGGATTCTCTAAGCTCGTCAGTGTATTTTTATATCGGATTAGCGGCGAATCGATTCATCGAGCAGTTCCGGGATGGTAACCAACGTAACATTTTGATTTCGAAGGCTTCTGATGATGTCCGGTAACGCTTGAACGGTCCCGGATAAATCCTCGCCAACTCCTCCGGCAGCATGCTGCAAAATAATGGACCCTGGCATAGTGTGGGCCAGAATGTTGCTTTTGACTTGCTCCGCGTTTAATCCTTTCCAGTCCAATGAGTCGACATTCCAGTTCACGATGATTTTGTGTTGGCTTGCCAGCCATTGAATTTGTGGCTCATTGATGTTTCCGTATGGAGGTCGAACGAAGGTTGGCCGATAGCCCGTAAACGACTGAATCAATTTGTCTGTCCTGTTAATTTGACTCCGGAAATCTTCATCACTTAATTTGGGCAAATTCGCATGATTATACGAATGGTTTCCTAAAATATGACCTTCTTCAACCATACGCTGTACGATTTCGGGGTGAGCCTCAATCCGATTGCCAACGACAAAGAACGTTGCTCTGACGCCTTCTCGTTTTAAAGCATCCAAAATCTGAGGGGTATATACGTCATCAGGCGCATCGTCAAAAGTTAAAGCGACCTCGCGCTTGGAAGACGGGCCATGAAGCCAGAACGTGCTTTGGTACTTTGCCCTTAAGTCCGCAAGAGACATGGGTTTCGTGGTCCGGACAGCCTTTTCAGAACCATCTAATAAATTTGGAGTATTGGATGACTGTGTCAGGTTGTTGGCAACCGTATTTTGTCGCTGTTGGGGGACAGGTTGGGCTCGGCTGCCGCATCCAGAGCATATGAGGATTATCAATAGCGGCAGAAACCACCGTAATTTCATAATTAAATCTCCTCAGGTTATATTTTGCTCCTAATATTCCCCGGATTTTTAGCTTGTTATTCAATAAGAACGAAACGAACTGCTGGTCGTCTATAGTTTGAAAGAGTTCGCTTACATGTATTTTACTTGTATACAATTAACGGGATATGATAAGATGATAGCGTATTGAAAGCGTTTACTGTCTTTGGAAAGGGAAAATCCAATCGCAAAGGAGAGAGTTTAGTGAGAAGCAAGTGGAGGAGTCGGGTTGCCGCAGCCGTAACGTTTATCATGATGTTTGCAAGTTTCGCGTGGGCAATGCCGGTAACGTATGCTGCAAATGTTGACTCGACCAACGTTATGATCAATGGCAGCTTTGAGGAGCCGGAGCAAGATGGGCGCGTGCCGGGCTGGCAGCCCGAAGAAGATGCAGCTGCCCTTACCGTAAGCGAGTCCGTATATGCGGACGGGGAACGAAGTCTTCAAGTGGAGCGCCTGTTACCAACTGCAGGCTCCGGAGCGGTGAGCGATGCCTACGCGATCGAGCCATTCGGAAATGTCGTCATGACGGCAAGTGTGCTTTCGGATGAAGGCAAGGGAGGCAAGGCCGACCTCAGGTTTTATGATGCAGACGGTAAGCTTGTCTCCATAGTCAGCGGTCTGGTCGGAGAACCCTCTGAGAAATGGCAGAGTTTACGCGTAGCTGCTGCGGCGCCTAAAAATGCTGCAGAGGTCAAAGTCGCCTTCAATTTTAATGGCGATCAAACCGGCAGGTATTTCGTTGACAGCGTCGCATTGCAAACGCATGCGTCCTCACCGTACTTAACGAATTTGGGGCCGCAATCGTCGAGTCTAACCCTGATGACCGCAGCCTTCGGTAAAGACAAGAATGGCCAGGATGCTTTGTTCACGGTCGCACAGGGTGATCCGGCACAATTCATCGTAATGGATGTTGCTTCCAGAGAAGTGAAGGCTACACACCCGCTTGTAGCACTTGACGGTAGCAACGTATCGGCAGCTTGGGCGATTGTGACAGCATCCGACGGAAAGGTATACATCGGCAGTACACCGAACGGGACGTTGTTTCAATATGATCCTGCTGAGGACACAATGCGGGTGATCGGCAAACCGGTACCTACCGATACCGTAATCTGGACGCTTGTAGCCGGGGAAGATGGCAAAGTATATGGAGGAACGGGATATTCCCAAACGCTGTTTGAATATGATCCCGCTTCCGACCAGACTCGAATTCTTAAATCCTTCAAGTCATCATCGAAAGAGTCGCATATCCGCAGCCTTGCTTACGATTCCGATCACCAAGCGATCTATGTGGGGGGCGCCGATGTCGCCAAGCTTTATAAATACGATCTCGCAAGCGGAACATCCACCGCGCTTCATCCGCCTGAGTTTAATGGCATGACCTCGGTTTATGACCTCCAGTATGCAGGGGGCAAATTATTCGTACGCGTGGATCCGGGACCCGTTATGTTCGTCTATGATCCTGATGCTGCCAGCTGGATCGTAAATAAAAATACGGCCTATAACGCCAGAGGATTCTCACCGTTAGCGCCTGACGGCAAAACGGTATTCTACACCTATTACGAGACTCTTCCGGGAGGCGCGCAGCAGTGGTCCCTTTATTCATACGACGTGAATACGGGAGCTTACGGCTCGCTGGGTGTGGATGTCAAAGGAGCAGGCGTCGCTTTTGGTTATGTACAGCTGGATCAGTCCAAATATCCGGGCTGGACCTTGGTCGGGTTGGCCGGAAATAGCGGCAGGGCATTTTATTACAATCTGGAAACCGGTATGATTGAGACGCCTGAGCTCCCGTTCCCGCCACAATTCGTAGAATTGTTTAACATCGGGAAGAGCATAGACGGGCAGATCTTGTCTGCCGGCTTCATCTCCGGCGGGGGCATGGGGATCTACTCGCCGACCCGCAACGAAACCAAACACTATCCTCAAATCGGCCAAGTCGAGGGATTCGGCTCTTTGAACGAAAAAATGTATTTTGGCGTTTATCCTAGAGCGACCATCTTTGAATACGATCCGGCCAAACCTTGGAACCGGACGGATCCTTCGGTACCGAATAACCCGCTGCGGCTTGGTCAGTTGGGTTTGGAGCAAGACCGGCCTGTAGCAATGCTCGGGGTTGAGGAAGAAAACCTGCTATACATCGGTTCCTATCCAATTGCAGGCAAAACAGGCGGTGCTCTAACCGTGTACAACCCGGATACCGGGAAGTTTGATGTGAAACGGGACATCATTGCTGGCCATTCGATCAATTCGCTGCTTTACAAAAATGGAAAGCTCTTCATGGGCACAGGCGCCATGACCGGCGGAGAGGGAAAGCTTGCCATATACGATACAGCATCCGGCCGGGTAGAACTGGAACAGGTGCCTGTTCCGGGGAAAAAAGCAGTAACGTCTTTGATATGGGGGCCGGACGGTAACGTTTGGGGAATGGCATTAGGGGCTCTGTTCATTTATGATCCGGAGCGCCGAGAAGTTATTTACAGCAACGACCTGTTTCCAGCCGCGGATTATACGCACAGCAATCCCCGCTTGACCGTTGGAACCGACGGCAACGTGTATGGGACTATTTTTACGGGATATGTTGCCGACCGTACGTACACGAGCAAGCTCTTCAAAATCGATGCAGCAAGCAAAGCACTTTCCATCTTGTTGGAAAGCAATGCGGAAAAGCTGGCACAGGACGACTTTGGCAACTTGTATTTCAAATACGGCAGCGAGCTGATGAAGTACAGCGACCCTAATTTAGTCGTACAACTAGACAAAGTGCAGCTTGAGGCCGAATCGCTCCAGCTTCACCCTGGAGATGAAGTCCGTTATTCCTACGAAGTCTTTCTTGAGAGAGGAAGAAAGACTAAGGAGTTATCCGGCGCTCACATTGAGTATGTGAGCAGCCGTCCGGATAAGGCGGAGATCGACCCAAAAGGAAAGATTATCGCCAAGCAACCGGGGCAAGCCGAGTTGTCGATCCGTATTACATTAAACGGGGTAACCGTTGAATCTAATAAAATCAAGGTGAAAATAACCGGACCTTTTTAAAACTGTTCATGACAGATAGCAATATGAGGCCGTTGTCCTGGACAACGGCTCTTTGCTTTATTGTCCAGTGATCCCAGTGATCCATTAGACAGCGAACTTGAAGAATGGAATTACCAAACGAGTTGAAATTATGGAAGTTTTCGCGTCGGATGGGAGTTGTCCTTATTAGTTATAAAACGGTATTTTAGTCCCGGAGGACAAGCGACAAAAGTTATTGACTCTAATGATTTCCGTTGTCGTAATTAGGGCAATGGATATAGGTTCGACATTGAAAAATAGAACTATTGTCTTGATTAACCATCGTCCAATATCCAAGTAACAACAGAAGAATACACAGGGATTTAGGACAATGAATACCGATTCTATTAGGGTAATGGCGTAATTTGTGGAATTATGCCGAGGGACAAAAAACGTGTGTAAGCCTCTGTTCTTAATCGATTTTATTAGTAATAACGTATCCCTGTCTTCTGTTAAAAATAGTGATAATACATAGTTAGGTGAAGTTTAGTGAAAACGGTGCACAGATAAAATTAGTAAAAATTAACTATCGCGACCTAGAGTTATATGATGGTTATCAATATCATCAAAACCATTCTTGAAACACAATATTGAACAAAAGACCTATCGATTTTCAATTGGAAACAAGATACAGTAAATGTAAATCGAATACATAATATAATCATGGTTTACAAATTAAATACTATTTTTGTACGACAATAGCAAACCCACCGAAAGGTGGCGACGCAAAGCTATAGGGGCTAATGCGGGACCTACTGCAACCGCAATGCCAGCCAGTTGCCGAATACAACGGGAAACCTCCGTTTTATTCATTATTTTGAATTGATGAAAGGGGTTTTTTTGACGTTCCAAAAAACAACGGCAGCTTCGCTATAACAAAAAAACTAGTCTGGTGTTGAAGGGGGACGCTATTTCATTACAGAATGCTAAGAGGATTTTTCTGTTCGTTAACAATCAGACATTAATGAATCGATAATCCGGGAGGTAGATGGTCATGGAACAAACGACAAGTGAAGTAACAATTGAGGAATTGCCAGGAGGGGGATGGACCAACGATGAAAGAAACCGGGTTAGTTTTTCCCTTGATTTTGCAACGACCCGAAAACTCCATGAACTGGCGTTCAATTTCGGAATAACTGTGGATATGGCACTTATGGCTTGTTATGCGATTCTGCTTGCCAAATATACCGGCGAGGATGATCCTGTAATCGGGTATCTGTTGGAAAGACAGATGTTTCCTATACGTTACTCTCCTACTGTACATAAGCCATTAGGTAAGTTTCTGTTAGAGGTCAAGCATACCACGATGCAAGCACTCGAGGATCGGAATATGCGAAAGAATCTGAACGGCAATCCGTTCATCAAAGCGGCCTTTACTTGGCAAAGTGCCAATACCACTCCAGATGAATCCGATCAGTTGGGGACGTTTGAGCTTGCTTTGACGGCTTTTAAGAAGGAATCTATCATGATGCACATTGAATATTCGGCCCGGTTGTACAGAAAAGAAACGATCGAGCAGATGGGCGGCCATTTGAGCCGAATTGTGCATGAAGTGTTTGATTTCCCCGAGAATGCGATTGCCGACATACGCATGATGTCGGAAGTAGAGGAGAGACAGATTCAGGCTTTCAGCAGAACTAAGACGGACTATCCTTCCGGCCAAACGGTCCATTACTTGTTTGAGGAGCAGGTGCGCTTAAACCCCGATCGCCCGGCGGTCATGACCGAGGAGCATCGGATGTCCTATCGGGAATTGAACGAACACGCGAATCAGCTTGCAAAAGCACTGCAGTGTCACGGCGTTAGGCCGGAGAGCGTCGTTGGCATTATCGCGGACCGGTCTGTCAGCATGATTGTCGGGCTTACAGCCATATTGAAAGCGGGCGGCGCATATATGCTCATCGAAGCCGATTCTCCGCGTGAAAGAATCGAATATATGCTCGAGGACAGTCAGGCGGGATTTTTGCTGGCCCCTTCCAGTTGGAAGCCTGACATTGCATTTAAAGGAAAAGTAATTTATTGGGACAACGCGCAGCAAAACCTCGACAACGGTTCCCATACGATATCTGCTGTAACCTCGCAAAGTTTAGCGTATATCATCTATACTTCCGGATCAACGGGGACACCGACAGGGGTCATGGTTGAGCATCGCAACATCGTAAGCCTGGTCAAGAATACCAATTATTTCAACTTTTCCAAGGAGCATCGAATTTTGCAAACCGGTAAAATTGCATCCGATGCGTCGACCTTTGAAATTTGGGGATCCCTTTTGAACGGATCTACCTTGTATTTGATGAATGACACGGACTCATTTGACATTCGCAAATTGAAGGAAACCATCATCGACCACTTTATTACGGCTTGGTTCCTGACTACGGCTCAGTTCCATAATCTGGCCGAACTGGATCCGGGCATCTTTCGTACGGTAGACACCTTGCTAATCGGCGGAGAAGCGTTATCGCCGAAGTACGTAAATGCCGTAAGGAAGAGGTGCCCTGATCTGCGGATGATCAATATGTACGGTCCGACGGAAAACACGACGTTCTCCACTTATTTCCCGATCGAACGTGAATTCGAATCCGCCATTCCAATTGGCAGACCAATATGCAATTCCTCCGCTTATATTCTTGATAAACAGTTAAATCTTCAGCCGATCGGAGTAGTGGGAGAGCTTTGCGTCGGAGGAGACGGTATCGCACGGGGGTATGTGAACCGGCTGGAATTGACAGAAGCCAAGTTTGTGGAACATCCGCTCCTTGGGGAACGGTTATATCGAACGGGGGATTTGGCCATGTGGCTGCCGGATGGCAATATCGAAATGATCGGGCGAATCGACGATCAAGTGAAGATCCGAGGGTATCGAGTGGAACCGGGAGAAATCGAGACTCGGCTATTGGAACACAATGGAATCTCGAAAGCCGCGGTAGCCATCAAAGCCGACAGAAGTGGAAATCCGATAATATGCGCGTATTTTGTTGCGAAACAGGTGTTGTCCGAAACGGAAGTGATGGCGTATTTAGCCCGAAATTTACCTGAATATTTCCTGCCCTCTCTTGTAGTACAAGTGGAAAGCTTGCCGCTCACCCCTAACGGGAAAGTCGATAAAAAAGCTCTGCCGGACCCTGATTTTCTTCGTCCGATGCTCGTTAACTGACACGAAGCGATAAATGAATCGAAAGCAAATGCTTAATAAGATTTGGCTGGACAAGGATGCCGAGCAAATCGAGACCGCATATTTGACCAAATCCGTCGATCCTTTATGTACAGTCAGCACCAATGATGGATGGGAGGACTCCGTTTCCAATAACCGAAGCGATTATACGGGAATGAATTGTCTACCCGGCGCATCATAGCCGCAAAAAGGGGCCGTTTCTCAAGATCTAAGATCATGTGGAACGGCCCCTATTTTCAGTATGTTTTACTATAAAACGTAAAGAGAATGGCATAGATCTCTATAATCTGTTGTCCTGGGTGGGTAAGCTACTCTTTAACCGAACCCAGTGTAATCCCGTGAATGAAGAAGCGCTGGAGGAACGGATAGACGATGAGGACGGGCAGCATCGCGATGAAGATCTTGGCGGCATCGAGTGTCCGGTTGGACAACTCCGACAAGCGGCGGTACTGGTCCTCAGACATCGTCGATGGATCGACCGAGACGACAAGCTGCTGGATATACGTCTGGAGTGGATAGAATTGTTCACGGGACATGAAGATCAGACCGTACAAAAATTCATTCCAGTGATACACGATACTGAACAGCGAGACGGTCGCCAGCACCGGCACGGCCAGCGGGATGTAGATCTTGAACAGGATGTACCATGGTCCCGCGCCGTCGACCAGGGCGGCTTCATCCAGCTCCTTGGGCAGGTTGCGAAAGAAGTTCATCGTGAGGATGACGTTGAAGACGAGGGTCTGCGCACCGCCGACCAGGACAAGTGCCCAGATGCTGTTCAGCATGTTGAGCTCTTTGACCGTCAGATAAAGCGGGATCAGGCCGCCGTTGAATAACATCGTGAAAATGAGAATCCACATGAACACATTGCGCCCCTTGAGCTCTTTCGCTGTCCGCGAGAGCGGATAAGACATGAGCACAACCATGATAAAGTTGAGCGTAACCCCCAGCAGCACTCGCTGGGTCGAGATCCAGAAGGACCGGAAGAACTGATTGTCATTGAGAATCTGGGCATATGCGTTAAGATTGAAATCGACCGGCCATAGCCAGACCTTGCCGGCCGCAGCGGCTGAGTTGGAGCTAAGCGAAAGGGAGAGCGTGTACCAGATCGGCAGGATGCAAGACAAAGTTATGCCTATCAGGACAACAATCAGTATAATATCCGTCACGCGGTTGCCGAACGTCCGATCTCTGACCACGGTCAGCACCTCCTACTCTAGTTGGAATGGGATGCGTTTGTATAGCTTTGCATCAGGATGAATCCTTAGAATATGCGATAGTTAACAAAACGGTAAGCCAGATAATACGAGACGGATATCAGCAGGAAGCCTACAACGGACTTCAGCAGGCCGACGGCGGTCGCAAGTTCGTATTGCAGGTTGAGCAAACCTGTACGATAGACCCAGGTGTCAATAATATCACCTGTCGAATAGACGAGCGGGTTATACAGATTGAAGATTTGGTCGAAGCCCGCGTTAAGCACATTACCCAAGCTAAGTACCGTAAGCAATACGGCTGTCGTGCGGATCCCGGGCAGCGTGATATGCCAGAGACTTCTCCAGCGTCCTGCGCCATCGATGTTAGCAGCCTCGTACAGTGCCGGGTTGATTCCGGTAAGCGCAGCAAGATAGATAATGGTACCAAAACCGAATTCCTTCCAAACGTCACTGCCGACTACGAGGAACGGAAACAGCTGGGCATCGGCAAAGAACAGTTTGGGCTGGAATCCGAACAAAGCTGTCAGTTGATTAACGGGTCCGTTATAGGAGAACAGATCGAGTACAATGCCCCCCAGAATAACCCAGGATAAAAAGTGAGGCAGATAGACAATGGTCTGAATCCAGCGCCTGAGAATCATTAGACGCAGCTCATTGAGCATCAGTGCAAACAGCAGGGGCGCAATCAGGTTGGCGACAATCTTCATGGACGCGATGACTAGCGTATTGCTGAAGACTTCCTGTGTATCCTTCAGCAAAAACATATACTTGAAGTGTTCAAGCCCCGCCCAATCCGAGCCCAGTATTCCTTTGCCTGGATTAAAATATTGGAACGAAATGATGATGCCGAACATCGGAACGATGCTGAAGACGAACAGCCATAGAAATCCCGGAATCAGCATCAGATAATAATGTTTGGCGAAGCCTTTCATTCGCATGACAGCACTCCTTTCCCCGCATCCTGCATCGAGTGTTCCAGAGCTCCTGACAGGTGCCTCAAGCTCTGGCTATATGATTCGTTATGAAGCCTTAAGATGATTACTGCGCAAGCGCATCCTTAACCTCTTGGGTAATCTGGTCGCCGCCTTGACGCTTCCAGTTTTCGACGAAGGTGTCGAATGTCTCTAATGGAGCCGCACCCATGATGATGCGCAGAAAGGTCTCATCCTCTAACTTGCGCAGATTCACCCAACGGCTCTCCATTAGTGGCGTTTGCTCATACAGAAGACTGGACACGGCCTCAAACTCGGTATCAACCAGCGGCCTGCCGCCCACCATGATGAAGTACGCTCGAGTCCATGCTCCCCAATTCGCTTCTGGGTTCCATGTTGATATATCCATAGAATCGTAAGGCTCCTTTTTGATCGTCTTGATACTTGCGATGTCCGAAGGCAGCAGTTTGTAGGCTTTGTCATTCGCAAAATCCTCTGCGGTTTTATTGCCTGCCAGCACATCACGGAGGGCTTTGACCGTAAATTCAATTTCATCGGATGGAGCGTACACCACGCGGAGCGGATAATAACCAGGACCGCCTTTGCTCGGGTCAAAGGTGTTCTCCTGCTCGTTTTTAAACAAATTGTTTAGTAATTTCATAGGAACTTCCGGATGCTCGTAATTTTTCCGAACCACCACAAACTCAGTTGAAGGCGTGGCAGCATGTGGTCTAAATTCGCCATTTTGATTTAAAGGCAGGGCGTAAGCTTGCCAGTTGGCTTCGGGATCGTTTTTTACGGCATTGGTTAGCGGACCGTAAGCCATCCACCAAGGCGCAAAGAACATTCCGGATTTTCCGGCGATAATGGGTTCATCCGCTTTGTTACGAACACCCATCTCTGGATCAATAAGTCCCTTGGAATACAAATCTCTCAAATTAGCTAACGCCTCGCGAGTCTCCGGCAGGATCGACCCGTACACAGGGCTGCCATCCTCGCCCTCGAGCCAGTATCCAGGGAACGCGTCATGCGCGGAGAAAATGGGGTCAAAACCGTACAAATTGTTCTTCGACTCAAGGAAGTTCGCATACAGCTTTCCGCCGCTCTCCGGTCCGGTAATCCCAATCGTGTCGCGCTTACCGTTGCCATCCGGATCATCTTCGACGAAAGCACGGGCGACGTCCTCAAGTTCTGCCATCGTGGTTGGCGGTTCAAGGTTCAGCTTATCCAGCCAGTCTTGCCGGATCCACAAGAGGTGAATGCCATCGGCATTGGCTTGAACACCCGGAAGGGCCATGATTTTGCCATCGAAGGTTACTGCATCCAAGGCAGCACCGTTGGTGTTTTCAATGATGCTCTTTATATCCGGGGATGCATATCGCTCATACACCTCCGTTAAATCGGCAATCTGGTCGGCTTCGACCAATTGGCGCAGCTCAACGGCATTAACGACCATAGCATCCGGCAAATCGTTACTTGCAATAGCGAGACTAATTCTCTGGCGAAGATTCTGGCCGGCGGCAGCAAATTGATGATCGACGTCCACATTAAGCGCTTCCTTAATCTGACGAGTGTATTGATTGTCCAGCGGCGTGTCGCCAGGCGGCAGCTCATTATCGGTGGGATCGATTTCAATACTGATGCTGATCTGGACAGGCTCTTCGTAGCGGCCAAATGGATCAGCGGGTTCGCTTGACTCCGCGCTTTTCTCCGGTGCAGCCGGCGTGTTATTAGTTGTATTGCTGCAAGCACCTAGCACGAGAAAGCAGGCCAGTAAAAGCGCTAACGGTTTTGACTTGTTTTTCATAATTACACCCCTTCTACCAGATTGAATGGAATAACTATCCTTATGGACCATTTAACTGTAACACAATGAAACCGCCTTCAAGGATAGAAGGTGGTTTCTAAATGAGGGGGTCATTTGTACAAAAATTTACGGCTGTTCCGGATGGTTGGACATTTCACCTACTAAGGAGAAGACATTTGTCTACCCGTGATTTTTTCATTGGAAAGATAACAGCTTAGGCATCTGATTTATTGAAATCTTTGCTCAATAATCATTTTTATTTGTGTTATATTCTAGAAAGATTTTTTCACCTGTTTCTGTTTATGCACGTCATAAGCAATACCATTCAAAGAGAGGAGGAGTCTAGTTCAATTGGAAGACCCAATAAAATGGAGCAGGACCCAGGAGAGCACTCGAATCTGCAGTCATTCTTACTGAGAAAGTATGGATGGGGGTGAAACGATGGAACCGGAAAAGGATTGGAGATCCGGCCTGAAGCGATTGACCTTGAAAAATAGAATTCTTTTACTGTTCGCCGCAGCAACATTGATCCCGTTCATCTGCACCTGTTATCTTTCCTACAACACCATTACATCCATTCTGAATACGAAGCTGCAATCCGGCATTCAAAGCAATTTAAAGCAGGTCAGATTGTCGCTTGAGAACACGCTGAACAATCTGAACCACGTTTCCCAACAACTGACCTTCAAGGGGAATGTCGGTAGGCAGCTTGAAAAGTTTTTGACAGCGAAGCAGCCATATGACCGGA
The DNA here is from genome assembly GCF_038597315.1 of Paenibacillus sp. FSL M8-0142. NCBI lineage: Bacteria > Bacillati > Bacillota > Bacilli > Caryophanales > Paenibacillaceae > Paenibacillus > Paenibacillus sp. FSL M8-0142. The sequence continues at coordinate 3,545,506 of NZ_CP152008.1, read as the reverse complement.
GTTATCTGACGGACGAGATCAAAAGTCAGCTGAATCTCATCACGTTCACTAATCCCAATGTAGGATTAACGTTGTATTATTTACGCGACGATCAGACCACTCTTTTTGAGAATACCGGCATGAAGCAGGCATTCCATATCGATAATCTTCCAATCCTCGCTGAGTATTATGGCATCACCTATTTTGGACCGCATATCAGTCAAGACCGATTCAACAATCAATATGTGCTTTCCGCGTTGCGAAAGGTGGATTTGCCGGAGAGGGAGGATGCCTATGTCTACATTGAGTCCGGTTTCAAGCTGACGCAGAGATTCTTGATTTGGATGAAGTCAGCAAGCATACCAATCATTTAATTCTGGACAACAACGGAAGAATTTCTTACAGCGAACTTCAAGATATCTTCCCTGAAAATTCATTTTTTTCGGACACACTATCGCCATCCCTGGTAACAGGTATTACGTCCGACTATTATTGGTATCGACAAGTCAGCAATCAGGGCTGGAGCGTGGTCTCGCTTATTGCGAAATCCGACTACAACCGCGAGAAGAACCGCTGGATGATGCAGATGCTGGGGCTGGCGCTGCTGTTCGCCGTAGTCAGTCTGACGATTGGCTGGCTTCTATGGAAAATGGTGTACCGGCCGCTGTCGCGCTTCCATAAGGAGATCAAATCGATTGCGGGCAGCAATTTTAATGCGGCAGCCACGCAATCGAGCATACCGGAATTCGAGATGTTGTTAAACCAATTTCAACATATGAAGGTTCAGATTACGCAGCTGTATTCTGAAATCAAGGCCAAGGAGAAGCGCAGAGCGGATCTGGAGATTGAGAAGCTTCAGTATCAGATCAATCCGCATTTCTTGATGAACACGCTGGATACTGCTCACTGGCTTGCCGTTATGAACGGTCAGGAGGAGATCGACAGGCTTGTCACTTCGTTGAACAAACTGCTCTACTACAATCTCCGCAAAGGCAACAGTGTCGCGACGATCAGGGATGAGATTGATTCACTGAAACAATATCTCATTCTCCAGCAAATTCGATACAATTTTCAGTTCGATGTCAAAATTTACGTGGACGACGCATTGCTCGAAGTGACGGTTCCCAGATTCATTCTGCAGCCGTTGGTTGAAAATTCACTCTATCACGGGCTGGATGACAACGGCAGAATCGAGGTGGTGGTTAGAAAGAATGACAGACTTGAGATCGAAATTCGGGATAACGGTGGGGGGATCTCTGAGGAAACGATTGAGGCATTGCTTGAGCAGGAACAGACCGAGCACCATCGAGTGGGAATGGGAATCGGGCTGAATTATGTCAAACGAATGTTAGCCTTTCATTACGAAGGGAAAGCGAGTCTTTCGGTAACAAGCGAGCTTGGCAAAGGTACCCGCATCATCATTTCGATACAAATCGGGGAGGGGAAATCAACAAAATGATCCATGTTCTCATCGTAGACGACGACAAGCTTGTACGTAAGGGACTGATGTCCTTTTTGCCTTGGGAATCGTTCGGAATGAGAGTTGTAGGCGAAGCTGCCAACGGGGAGAAGGCGCTTGATTTTCTGAAGGCGAATCGGGTAGATCTGTTAATGACCGATCTGGCCATGCCCGTGATGTCGGGCATCGAATTAATTCGGATTGTACGCAAGTTATATCCGGATATCGCGATCGCCGTGCTGACGCTTCATCAGGATTTTGAATACATCCAGGAAGCGCTGCGCCTGGGCGCCATTGATTACATTGCCAAGGTAGAGCTTGAAAAAGAACAGTTCGAAGAAGTATTTCAGCGCATTCACTCGCGCATTATGGCAGAGAAGCAGAAGCACAAGAACGAGGCGGATTCGATCGTAGAAGTTAATTCTTGCGAAACGGCCTATGCGCTATTGACGTATCCGGATGAGCCATTAACAAGCAGAATGGTTGCGGATTGCGTATCCTTGGGCTGGATAGCCGAAACGGAAGGCTCTATTCTGTTGTGGTTGACCGATCTTACCAGGGAGGTTCAGCCTCAAAGTCCCTATGAAGATGCCCCGTTGCCGCCGCTTCCAAACGGAGTGGGAAGCACCGGATGGCATTTGGTACGGCTGCGGCATACTGCCGGTTTATCTCCCTCCGATCTGTTTCAACGGATCCGCGCCTACAGAAGAAGAGATTTTTTCTACGACTGCGACGGCCATGAGCCCTATCCGATTGAGAAGTCTGTCATGGACCTGCTGGTGGAACAACCTGAACCGGGAGAAGAAGAGACGGAGACTGTGAAGGAATTACTGCATGCCTTCACATGGGTCCATGACGACGAGGCTTTTGATAAGCTTTGTAGCCGATTCAAAGAACTGCGTATACCTGTCTCCAAATTAATGCAATGGATCTACGGTTTTATGGTTGACTGGAACCGGCTATTTAGAGCGATACAACCTGATGAGATCAAGATGCCTGACACATTTACGTGCTGGCGGGAGGTGGTGGACTGGCTGAAACATTTCAGGGAAATGGGGATAACGCTGTCAGGCAGCCTGCAGCTGAGCCCGGAAGTGAGCGGCAGCATTATGAACGCGGTCAAGATCGTACACGACGAACTTGATACTCCGTTATTCGCCATCGATGTAGCGAAGCGGGTCAATTTGAGCCGAAGCTACTTCTATCAATGTTTCAAAGAAATCGTAGGCTATTCCTTCAATGAATATCTGCGCAAGGTACGAATCGATAAAGCGCGGGAATATCTGGAGCAGACGTCCAGGCCAATTGTCTGGATTGCCAAGCAAACCGGATACGAGGATGAGAAATATTTCAGCAGAACTTTTCGAGAGCAGACAGGCATGCTGCCGAGCGAATATAGACAGCAGAATAAGGTGAGGTAAACGATTGCTTGAAATTCCCGATGAATCCTCCTGTGCCTGTTAACTCATGAAATATATAAATATTTTGGGTGTAAATTATAACTTTTCAGCCTAAAAGTTGAGTCAATACTTTATTCTTCATAATGACGTTTAGGCTCTTTTTCCAAAGAATAAATCGAAGAAAATCAAATATGTAGCAAGGTTAATGGAGCCACTTGGAAAGGAGCCAGGTGGCTTAATTATTTCATATACAATTTATCAGTCTACTAACACAAGCTAGCTCGGAGGGAAAGCTGGTAGAGGAAGTGACAGATTTGTCATGCTCCACCCGAAGATTGTCATGTCAATCGATGGCACGGTATTGGAATCTCGCTTTATATTAAGCTTATTAAATATAAAGCGAGGAGAAAGCCATTTGGAAAATCCTAAAGGAAAAGAACTAGCCCGTAGATCATCCCTTCCTAAAAGCTGTATGTTTTTTCTTGTTGTCTGTCTGCTCTTGTCCGCAGCAATCCCCAGCATCGCTCGTGCCGAAGCCAATGATCGGATTCATCAAATCGAGCGTTTTATTCAAGAACAACACGATCTAAGTAAAATTCCAGGACTCTCGGTTGTCATTGTAGAGAAGGGAAAAACCGTATATCAAAAAGGATTTGGCTATGCAGACGTAAAAACCAAAAGCGAAGTCACACCCGATACATTGTTTGAAATCGGCTCCACGACCAAAGCCTTTACGGCACTCGCTATCTTACAGCTGGAACAGAAGGGACAATTAAAGCGAACCGATGATGTTCGGACCTATATTCCCTGGTTAGAGTTAAAATATAATGGAGAGCCTCAAACGATCACAATAGATCAGTTGATGCATCATACAAGCGGGATTGCTTCAAACACCATCGTCAAGATTCCTGCAAGCAAAGCCGATAACGCGCTTGAGCTCACGGTTAGAACCTTGGTGGATCAGCCGCTAAACCGAAAACCGGGCAGCTCATTTGAGTATGCGACCATCAATTACGATGTGCTGGGATATGTAATTGAGCGCGTTACTAAACAGCCTTTTGACATGTACATAAAGCAGCATGTTCTTGATCCGATTGGGATGAAGGACTCCTACGTAGGGCTGCATCAGCTTCAATCCGAGGTAATCGCTACCGGTTATAAACTAGGATTTATGAAGGAACAAGCTTACACCGCACCTGTATACAGAGGAAACATCCCTGCCGGTTATATCATCAGCAATTCAAACGATATCGCAAAATGGTTACATCTCCAATTAGGGCATATTTCAACAAGCGAGATGGACCAGCACCTCATTCAAAAATCGCACGAGCCCGATCTTTCCGTTGAGCCCTTCGACCAGAATACGCATTATGCTGCAGGATGGGGAGTTGAACATGGCTCAGGACAAACATATCTCCTTCATGCCGGCGAAAATCCGACGTTCAGCTCCTATTTCATATTGAAGCCTGACGAACAAGTAGGTGTGGCGATCCTGGCCAATATGAAAACAAGCTATACAACAGCCATTGGACAGGGAGTTATGGATATATGGGAAGGCAGAGAAGTAGCGTACCGCCATGCCGACAGCTATCAGCAATTGGATCAGATATTAACCTATATTTTGGCTGCTATTGCGGCTATAGGAGTTTTGCTCCTGTTTCTATCGGTTAGAGTCATTTCAATGACAATCCGAAAACAACGAATCTATAGGCCTTTCAATTTAAAAAGAGCTTTATGGATAAACTTGCACACATTATTCGTAACCATTGTTATCCTGCTCTTGATCAAGGCCCCGAAAATGCTGCTTGGAGGGGTGACTTGGGGATTTATTAAAGTGTGGGCACCAACGTCGGTCACCGCATTGTTTTACAGCATACTTGCTTTAAGTGCAATCTATTATATCTATATATTATTGCTAGTCCTCACTAGAAAATCCAAATGACAAATAACCCTGCATAAGAATATGCAACATTGCGGTACGTAGGAAGAGCTTTTTCCATATGTTTCGGCGCTCTCTGGTCTACTCCGCCTGCAGCTGCATATATTTCTGGAGAATAAAGGCTGCGGGAGGAGGCAAGGCGGATGAGTGACCCCTTGTATGAACACCGGTTTTGGCTGCAGATTCTTTGCGACCACTGCCGGTTTATTTTTACTGCACTTTCACCGAAGGAAAAAACGGATGTTGCGATTGCTGAACGGTTAAGAGACAACTTCGATGCCCTGCTCGGCGAGGCTAGGCGACCGGATGCATCTGCGTTCATCGACAAACTGACGCAAGAGGCCAGTCATGCTGTGCATGAACTGCGCGAGTTCAAGCTGAATCTGCTGGAACGTCAGCTCGCAGGCAAGATAGACCTGCTTCTGACTCCATCTTTCGTGAATCATATGGTGAACGAATTGGAGGAGTACCAGCGAATTCTGGAATCGCTTCTTGAAGGACGCGGCGTTCCCCGTTTTCATGCCTTGCATCACGATCTGCTCTGGCTTCAGGATGCCTTTGGTCATGCGGCAAGCATCGCGGCCGATTTGGATTTTGCGGAGAAGTCCTTGATTGCGAAAAGCATGGCGTTCCAGAAGGATTTTGAAGGCTTTTATCTGAAAGCCGTTGAAATGGTCGGTTATTTACGGACCCATCTTAAGGAATTTCCGGCTATGCACAAATTCCATGCGGATATTGACCTGGAAATGAAGGTGTTCATGCACTTCCTATCGGAGCTTGAGGAGCTTGAATTAACCGGGGAGGTGCTGGATCGGATTAACCCGTTAATGCCTGACCATATGTATCGTGAAGAATGCTACTATCTGTCCAAGCTGGCCGATTTGGGTGAAATAAAGAGCCCGAACTGCGACCCGACTAATCCCCGTGTTTCTGGTTGATGGAAGCCGGATTGAAAGAACGGTTTCCCAATGTTCTCAAATTTTATGAAGATATATGACGGTAAGCTGTCATATATCTTTTTTTATTCTAGAACTAGGAAGTTAACCACAACGAAAGAAGGTAAAAGGAGAGGAAGGGAAACGATGGACCATCCCGTAGAACTGCATAACTACCATACATGGATGGATTTAATTTATCTGAAAAGACCGATAATTCTAAGAGTAGAGACGCGACCAGTTTTATGCTAATCATGCTTAGAAAGGAGAAGGGTTGATGGAAATAGAAAATCTGATTTCGGGAAATTCGAGAGAAGAATTGAGGGCATGGCTGCTGGCACATAGCAAGACAGAGAAATGCTGTTGGGTCATCGTTGGTATGAAACCTAATCCCGAAACGCTGCTGTATTTGGATGCGGTCGAAGAAGCTTTGTGCTTTGGATGGATCGATAGCGTCAAGAAGAAAATTTCTGAAACTGGGCTAGCGCAGAGATTGTCACCCCGAAGTAAAAAAAGCTCCTGGACGGAATTGAATAAAGAACGAGTCCGCCGACTCGAAAAGCTGGGATTCATGAGAGAGGAAGGAAGACGGGTACTTCCCGATATGGACCCCGATTCTTTTAAAATAGATGAGGTTATTGAGCAAAGGATACAAGAGGAGAAGTTAGTCTATGAGAACTTTATGGCATTCCCAGAATTATATAAAAGAGTTCGGATCGACACGATCCAAAGCGTCAAAAATCAGCCGGAATTATTTGGCAGCAGACTAGAAAAATTCATAGAAAACACGAGAGAAAACAAAATGTACGGTTCATGGCATGATCATGGTCGGCTGCTGGACTATTAAGTTGAGTTTTCATAACAGCGGAGGTGACACGGTTTGGAGAGCGGGAAGTGATTTCTACTGACTCCGCTGGCTGAAGGCGTTAACAACAATAGTAACATTTTTGCAAGACTAATCATCATGGTTTTCGTTACAAAATCATACATGTGTCATGAGTCGCCAGGTAGGCGGCTTTTGTTTTTTTATAGAATGTATTGACAGCATAAACAACCATATTTATAATTCTCCATAACAACTGGTATAGACAACTATATCTCTAGATGTTTGGAGGTGGATGATGCGATGAAAGAAAAGAAGAGTGTCATTGATAAGAACAGCGTGATACCACTCTACTTTCAAGTGAAGGAGTATTTGCGAAACGAAATCGCAACCGGGCATTATATACCCGAGCAATTAATACCGTCGGAACGGGAGCTGGCAGAAGAGTTTGAGATCAACCGACTGACGGTTCGCCAAGCGATCAACGAGTTGGTCCAGGAAGGGCTTCTATACAGGCAGCGTGGCGTAGGCACGTTTGTATCACAGCCGAAAATTGAACAGCCTTTGACTTCGCTGACAAGCTTCAGTAAGGATATGGAGAATCGGGGAATCGTTCCGGGAGCACTGGTGGTGTCGATGAAGGTGATCCCGGCAACCAAGCAGGTTGCTTCCCGGCTGCAGATGGATGCTGATGAGGAAGTGCTCGAGTTGGTAAGGGTACGCACCGCAGACGGAGAGCCGATGGCGCTTGAACGTTCCTACCTGCGATACGATCAAGTAAAGCCGCTTTATGGTATGGATATGGAGAACGTATCGCTCTATCAGAAGCTGGAGGAGGTTTGCGGAATCAGGCTGGTAAAGGCGATCCAAACGATCGAAGTTGCAAGCGTTTACCCCGATGAGGCGGGCATATTGGAGATCGGACCGCATGAGCCTGCAATGCTGATTGAAAGAATCACGTACACGGAGGGTGCAGATAAACCGCTGGAATTTGTCCGATCTCTATACAGGGGTGACCGATACAAATTCAAGATCGAAATGAATCTATAAACCGGAACTTGCTGACATCTATTCGGGTAACCTTCAACGATTGATCATCAATAAGAAATGTGACCAGGGAGGGGAAAACCATATGCTTGCCTACAAATTTGTCTCGACCATGATGGATCATATTGAACTTATTACGCGTGAAGAAAGCGAGTCCATAAACAAGGCTGCAGAATGGATTGCCGATTCCATAGCAAAGGATGGGCTGCTGCACCTGTTTGGCTGTGGTCATTCACATTTGCTGGTGGAGGATTTCTTTTATAGAGCCGGAGGAATGGTGCCGGTAAATGCCATCCTCGAAACTAGCATCATGCTGCATGAGGGGGCAGTTAAAAGCTCTAAGGTGGAGCGGATGTCCGGTTATGCCGAACATATTCTGGATAACTATATCGTTCATCCCGGAGAAGTTATTATTGTGATTTCCAATTCCGGAATAAACAGTCTGCCAGTAGAAATGGCAATGGCAGCCAAGGCAAAGGGACTGAAAGTTGTTGCCTTATGCTCATCCGCTTATTCCGGCGATGAAACCCGCCACCATTCGGGTCATCGACTTCGGGATATAGCCGATCTGGTCATTGACAATCATATGCCGCATGGAGATGCGCTGGTCGAGCTGCCATCATCGGGGGTTAAAATGGCGTCGGGGTCAACGGCCATTGGCAGTATTATTCTGAATATGGTGATGACTAGCGTTGCCGAGAAGCTGATCGATCGTGGGATTGAACCGCCAATATATGTAAGCGGCAATATCTCGGGCGGCTTTGAACACAATCAGGCATATATTGATCGTTACCGCTCGCGGATTAAGCATTTATAACGACCCCTTGTTACAAGCTGCTCGGTGAACGAGGCATGAAGCCTATACGGGTTTCGAAACGAAACGCAAACAGCGTGTACCTTGCGGTACACGCTGTTTAGGCTTATTTTTAGCACCGATTCTCAGCTGTCCAGCTGTTGATTTAAAGTATCCAGCAGCTCGGCTGCCTGGAGCTCTAATGCCTCCTTTGCGGCCGGAGTGATATACGCATTCATTTTCGGATCCTCAAGATCTCGGGTGAATTTCTCAAGATGGTGAATGGCCTGGGCTACTTGTCTTTTGAGTAAATGATGTTCGGTCTGCTTCAGGCTGTTCGCCAATTGATTCTCAAGCGGTTTCAGAATCTCTCCCGAAGCGGCGCGAAGATTGAATTCCTGTTGAAGCTGTTCCATCACTTGTTCCGCTGTTGCACGGACTTCCACCACTACCGAGTTGGAACGGACGCTGACACCGTTCAGAACAACCGCGGCTTGAACTTCAGCCCTTCCTGCACGGATCGCTTGAATGGAACCGGAATCGGACACGGTGATGATGCTTTCGTCAGAGCTCGTGTAGTTGATCGAAGCTTGAGCCAAGTCTGCGGGTTTTCCATTAAACAGGGTTCCGCTCATTGCAAGCTGTGCCTGCTCTCCAGCAGTGAGCACCGACGTATCCAGCTTCAATGCGACTTCTTTCAATGCGACAGGGAGCTTCTTGAGATGGGAGCCTTCCGCATAATAGATTCCACCATCCTCTGCCAAGGTCATGAGATGGACGTTGTCGGCTATTTTTTTGGATTCCATCGTTTCCGGATTGATAACCGTTAGTGTACGTCCGACCGTGGTGTAGAGCAGACCATCGTCGCCAAAACGGAGAAAATAAGGTCTCCATGTACTTCCGGACGGAGTATTCGGATATAGCAGCTTGCTCTTTTCGATCACCTGTGAAGCTGCGTCCATGGCGAACACGGAATATACGGTGGTTCCTGACGCTGTTTTCCCCCAAGTCACACCCCACAAGCGGCCGTCTGGCCCTTCCTTCAGGTCACCGATCAACTGATGTGATGCCATGCCGGGGATCGCAGGAGAGAATTCCTTGACTTTGCTTTTGGTTTTGGGATCAAAAATGAACATTTTGGCTTCCGAAGCCGCGGGGGTAGAGCCACCGCCTCCATGGATCGTTGTTCCTCCATAGACCAGTCCGTCTTTATAGGCAACGGACATCACGCTTTGATTCTCCACAATATCCGGAATGGTGGTCCAGGTATCGGTTGGTTCATCGTACATAGTCAAAGCCCCTTTAACGAGACCATAGTCGGCGATTGTTCCGATGAACAGCTGGTCCTCGCCAGTTGCGAAAGCGAACGGCCTGCTCTGACCATCCTCAATATTGAATGCGAGCGAAGGATTGACGTCTTTCTTGTACGGCTGGGATGGATCGTATTTGTAGATGACAGCACCTCCATAGGTGCCGAAATATATTTTATCGTTTAAAAATCCGATCCCTTCGATTTGTGGAAAGACACGTTCCTGCAGCTCATAGGCATTGGATTTTGGATCAAATATGGATAAGGCTGTATGGAAGCCTCCCATATACAGTTTCCCGTCCGGCCCCATCTCCAGGCTCTGAATATCAATGCCTTCGGCTTCAATTTCAGGCATGATGGTCTCCACCGACTGATCTTCAGGATCAAACAACACGTATTCCAGCTTTTCTGTTACCATGGCCAGCAAGGTTTTGCCGGCTTTACGCCCGGTTTGCGGAGTGACCCAATCATAGGCCCGGACCGTTGAATTTGGCAGAACGACACCCTCTAAAGGGATAATTTCATTGGTCGCCGTATTATAGGTCACCAGTTCACTGTTCACCACGTTCCGGAAATACACCAGATCACGGTCTAGTGGCGAAGGAGGAGAGATCATACTGTCAAAACGGGTTGGTGAAGGCCAAGGGAGAGATTGAAGCACTTCTTCGCTCTCTTCATCCAAAATAAACAGGGTAGTAGCGCCGGAACGTACGAACAGCTTTCCATTATACGACCAGATGTCGGCGATCATGTCATTGGCTCCGGAGTTCGGAAGCTTCACTTCAGATTTTTCACCTGTTTGTCGATCAATCTTGTATAAATAAGCAGGGTTTCCCACCCCGACATAGATATAACGGTCTGTCACCCCAATACCGCGGGCGTACATGACATCCTCTCGAACGCTTCCGAGATCATGGAATTGATTGGAGGCAATATCATACTCGAAGATTTTGGAGTTTGGGTACGTTGCACCGTAAATTTTGCCGTCCGAGGTGGCCGCCAAATCCCAGACCAGCTTTTCCGACGGATTGACGCCTACGGATTCCAACATTTTCGCAGCAGGGGAATAACAATACAGCATGCCGTTCTCCACGCCGGATAGATATACATTGCCGTCGGAACCGGATACTACACCATACACCGTGTTCACACCTTGAACCGGAGAGGAATAGAGGACTTGGCCGGTTGCGGCATCCAGTGCGTAAAAAGTCGAAGGCGTTCCGTTGGTTGCGAAGTAAACCTCACCATTGGCCATCGCAGCCCCGCTGGTTTTGACCGTTATCGTCGCTGCTCCCAGATCAATCGGATCTCCGAAGGCAACGGGTACATCTGCTGCTGTGGCCGCAGACACCGTCATATGGTCGAAATAGGCGGTACTGTACCCGGCAGTTCCGGAGTACAGCATGATCTTGGCTGTAACGGCACCGGGAGGAGCGACGCCTTCATGCGTAAGATCCAACCAATCGCTGCTTACGGAGGATAGGGAGGCGCGGCTGTTGCTGATTTCCTTATGATTAGCATCGTAGTAGTATACAATCATCGCCACCGAGCCCTGTTCCAGCAAGGTTTTCACGGAGGAGACATAGCTGGTTCCTTCCGTGACCGGAAAGGAAGAACTGATTAATCCCAGTGATTTTGGTCCTCCGTCGACCATCTTTAAAGCATAGTTGCCTTCGTAGCTTTTGGAGTCCGTGACCGAGATGGAATATTCGTCCGTCAGTGGTGACCAATAATAGGTCCAGCCCGGAATTTCACTGCCATTTCCCAAGTCTTCAAAGCCCGCGTTGTTAATGACGGGTGAGGAATTGGAGACCATCTCGGGGGTGCTCTGGGCGAATCCAGAGCCAAGAGGCGCAAGCGAGCTTACACTCATGGAATAAACGAACAGGATGGCCGTTTTTTTTATCCAGGAATTCATGAACTTCCTCCTTTTATATGGACAATTTCGAGAAGCCATTTGATTGTTGTTGATTGTTCTCTCCTTTCCGGTTCCATCGTGGGAAAAAATTTAAGTAGATTATAGGTGGGGCCATATATAAAGTCAACGTCTTTAAGTCTTCTATAAATAACGCTGAGGCAACACCCCCTCAAGGACTTGTTCATCCTTTTATAGACGGAGATATCATCAACTCAAAACCCCAAAACATCCTCTCATAGAGTTACAAGACCTGGACTGCAGGAGATATCGTCCCGTTATCGAAATAAGAGGTCAACGAGATGATGGAGGTAAACCAAATGGCGGCTCAAAATATCTGCGGTAGACTGCCTCTCTTCTTTGAAAAAGGAACCTTCGAGATATCAGTTGTATGGGATGAAGATCGTAAGTGTTCGATAGAAGATAAAATCAAGGTACTCGGATGTAACCTTTCCCTTTAATGAAGCGTTTTATTGTCTAGTGACAAGAAACTGTTACCTATGGGAGGACACGTATGCGTAAAATGAAGAACAACCGATTAACGAACAAAAAAAGCCCTCAACGGCTCCGGCGACTAATCGCGGTTATTGCCGCTGGAGCCCTTACAATCCATGGCGCAATGTCCATACTACCTTCGCAGGCGAACGCAGAAAGTGCAGATATTTCGATCCGTAATTGGCATCCTTCTTCCGTGCTCACTGTTCCCGAGCTGAAACCTTCCTGGACGGCTCAGGTGGACAACTATCTCAAAATGGACGAGGCCTATTCAGGACGCCATGCCGTTGCCGAAGAGGGCAAGGTGTTCACATTCGCCGGGAGCAGGCTGATTGCAATCGATGCGAAGACAGGTAAACGGCTTTGGAGCTACGGCAAAGACCTGAAACCATATCTTGTATATGATCATGGCGTTATTTATGGTCTAACTGCAGATCAAAGGCCCTACGCCGTAAATGCGAAAACTGGAAAATTGAAGTGGCAGTCGAAGACATCCATCTTGATTGATGCACGTTACGGAACAGAGGCATTGGTGCCGACATCCGACACGCTGTATGCGATCAAAGGGAGCATGACCTTTGCATTGGATAAGGCAACGGGTAAGCTGCATTGGAAAATGAACGAGCCGGCGGGAGAAGGTAACGGAACAGATTACTTACATGAGGCGGATGGCGTCGTCCTTCGGACTTTCCTTGTCCAAGGCGCGCTCACGTCCATCCAACTGAATGCTTATGACAAGAAGACGGGGAAGAAGCTATGGGAGGATTTCGGTCAGGGAGCAGCGCTTCAAATCAAAGACGGTCTTGTCTATTCGGTTGATTATTACTCGCCACTGTTGTTTGATTATCAGTCGCTGCCGGACCGCAAATTGATCGTCAATGTGTTTAACCTGAAAACCGGTGAAAAGAAGGGTACTCGCGAATATAACTGGAAACTGTCGGGAGAACCGCCATATCAGTATGGTGGAGGTAGCTCGTTTATGACCGGAGGGAAGTTATATGTCGATCAAGGCGATAAAGTGGCCGAATACCATTTTGATACCTATAAAACAGGCTTAGCTCCTCTACGGACGTTTCAACGTCCCTATGGGGAAGAATGGGAGCTGATCGGGCTCGAGCAGGAACGGCTGATTTTTAAGAACAGAAATACCGGCGGATTGGCCGGTTCCAAACTTGTGAATGGCAGAGTGATTGGATGGAACAGCGATGCACCAGCTGCCCAGATTGACGTGTATGGGAAAGGAATATATCGGGCTCAACGTAATGGTACTTTACTTGGCATCAATTTGTTGACGGCGAAGCCGGTTTTTAGAGTAAAAACGGGTGCGGATTTACACGAATCCACGCTAATGACAAACGGTATGATCATTATCCAGGCGGAGGGCAAGCTCCTCGGGGTAAAAGTACCAGCATCGCTGAGATAAACAAAGAGAAGCCATGTAAAAATAATCTTTTAGCGCACTTGATGACAGGGACTGGAAATGAGGATATCGCACAACACCGTAATCGAGGTCGCGAACGATATCGGCATATATTCTTAAAGAGATAAGGTAACACAGGCCTTCTGTCGGCGTTAACCCGAATGGACTAGATCTTCCCCAATTTGTCTATGCAGGTCTGGGTGGATAGAACCATTAAATACATTCTATTCCTTTAAACAGTCAAGGAAACCGCCTATTCTATGTGTATGCAATTAATATTAGTAAAGCAATCCGAAAGGGGGGATGGGGTCATGGAATCAATCCTTGATCAGCTGAACCATCGGGGAAGGAGAGCGGCTCATTGTTACCATTCGATAATTTAGAAGGCTATCGCGACGCGGAAGCTTATGATGCGCTGAATGATTTGGATGAGACCATGGAAGGCAAGTTTTTCTTGGACCTAGGCAATCTTTACGGCGGCCCTGTATTGGATGTTGCATGCGGGACAGGGAGACTGACAATCCCTTTGGCTCAACATGGCCATGATACGACAGGGATAGATATTACGTATGAAATGTTAGAAGCTGCAAAGCGAAAGGCAGCCGAACTAAATGTCTCAATAAATTGGGTCCACGCTGATGCAAGACAATTTGAATTGGGTAGGACGTACCGGTTTATTTTCACAACCGGTAACTCATTCCAGCATTTTCTTGATAGAGAATCGGTGGATGGTTTGCTTAGAAGCATTCATAGACATCTGGATCAAAACGGCGTATTTGCATTCGAAACGCGCAACCCCATTCTTTCGCGCTTAGCGGTGGACGATGATTCGGAAAGGGATTCAGGTTCATGGGAGGATAAGGAAGGATTTCAATGCAGCAGTACGTACCTTCGCAAGTATGATCATAGAAATCAGTTGGAATTTTATAAGTTTACAAATCGGAGATGGAAGGCCGGGACTGATGTCACGGTAACCGAAGAAAATTTTGCACTTCGTTACTTTTATCCACAAGAACTTGAAAGTTTATTATATTATAACGGATTTACGCTTGAAGAGATGTACGGAAATTTTGATAAAAGTGTATTCCAAGCCGATAGTCCGCTTATGGTTTGTGTCTGCCGGAAGCGTTAAGAAGGTTGAAGCCTCAAATATTATTGACCTTCTGTCGTAAATACGGTTGGATCTTTTTTGATAGATGCCTTAAGATCTAAAAGATTGCTCATAGGAAGTACATCCCCCACGTAAAGTCGGGATTTGTACTTTTATCTCGAAATTTAGCTCTAAAAAAATCCCATCAGGATCTCCAGATGGGATTTTTTATTTCAATGAATAGGGTTGGATTTGCAGACTGACTCTGTTTACTTCGAAACGTCTTTCAATGGATCCGAATCACGGCGAGCGGCTTTATAGATTTCTCGGTCCAGCTTCGATTGTCCTTGGATTTCTTCAGCTGCTTCCATTTGATCATTTAACTGGTCTTCGATTTGTCCGATTCCATGCGCTTCTTGATGCTGTCTGCTTGTAGCCATTAGGTTCCCTCCAAGTTGTATCTTTATAGTCTCTGCATGACTACATTGCACCAAATCGCGAGATCTTATGCAGCCCTGAAATAACGATTTCATGGAATAAACATAACTAATCTAGACTTACTTTTTCCATTTTGTTATCATTTGGAAAGACTTAGCTATTTACATCGTTTTTTGATTTCAATTTATATTTCAGGATTTAAAGGCCATCCCTGCAGGATGGCTTTTGCTAAATGATGAGGGAGCAGCGAATCCGGGCTTTACGGCGGGTTCCCAAAGATCGATTGATGTATAGAGGTGCCTGGGGGGAGTAACATGCCGAAGCGAATTCTGCTTATCGAAGACGATAGGGAAATCAGCCAGCTGATTGAAAGCCATTTAAAACAGGAAAGCTATGAAGTGCTTATTGCAATGGACGGAGAGGAAGCGGAATCCTGTATTGACAAGGAAGAGTTTGACCTGGTCTTGCTGGATTTAATGCTCCCTAAAGTTAATGGCATGGACGTTCTAAAGCGGATCCGGGAAAAAAGCGTCGTTCCCGTGGTGATTATTTCCGCAAAGGGAAGCGACCTCGATAAGGCGCTTGGACTTGGATTTGGCGCAGATGATTATCTAAGCAAGCCGTTCTCCATGATCGAGCTGACCGCCAGAGTGCAGGCTGCCATTCGCAGGGCAACCCAATATATACGGACCGAAAGTCAGCCAATAGAGGATCGGATTCATTTTAGGGACCTCATCCTCGATTTAAGTACGTTTACTGCACAGGTCCGAGGTCAGAACATAACACTCACCCTCAAGGAATTTCATATTTTGAAACTGTTCTTAACAAATCAGAGCAGGGTGTTCACGAAAGAGCAAATCTATCAATTTGTCTGGCAAGATGATTATTACGGGAATGAAAATGTGATTAACGTTCATATCCGCAGGCTTCGTGAAAAAATCGAGGATGATCCGTCAAACCCGCAATTTATTCGCACTGTTTGGGGAATCGGATATAAATTGGGTGGGTAACCATGATTATTTTTCTAAGCGCGTTGATTGCTGTTCTGCTCCTGATGAATATTTGGCAGTATGTTTCCCGAAGAAATTGGAATCGGCACATCCAGGAAATATCGAACAAAATGGCGGACATCATCGAACACCAAACCGCCGAGAAGGTGTTGCTCCAAACCGACCAGCCAGCGGTTCAACATTTGCTCATCCAAACGAACCGTCTTCTGGATTACAACCAAAGAGTGATTGCGGATTACGCCAGAACCAAGGATAGCCTGAAGAAAATGATATCCAACATGTCCCATGATTTGAAGACGCCCCTGACGGTTATTCTGGGGTATGCCGAGAAGCTAAACCATGACGAATCGATCACCGAAGAAGAACGGAAGCAGATGATCCAGCGGCTCAACGACAAGGTGAACAGTCTGGTTGCATTGCTTAACCAATTTTTTGATCTTGTAAAAATCGAATCGGAAGACTATGAAATCCCGCTCAGCAAAATTTCCCTCAATGAGATTTGCCGCCAAAGCGTGCTTGAGTTTTATGAGCTGTTGATATCCCAAGGTCTTCGGGTGGAGCTTGATATTCCGGAGCGTCCCCTTTACATACTTGGCAATGAGCAAGCGCTGCATCGAATATTGAGCAATTTAATATCCAATTCGATCCGGTATGGGAGTGACGGAGGCGTGTTTGGTTTAACTCTTCGGGAAGATGGAGATTCGGTTGCTGTCGATGTGTGGGATCGCGGAAAAGGGATTACGGAAGTCCACCAGGACCGCGTGTTTGAAAGACTCTACACACTAGATGATGCCCGAAATCCGCAATTCCAGGGAAGCGGGCTGGGCTTAAGCATCTCGAAACGTTTAACGGAGGCCATGAAGGGTTCGATTCAGTTAACGAGTACACCGTTTGAGAAAACGATGTTTACGTGCGTTTTTAAACAAGTGTCATATTAGTCCTTCCCAAGAGAGGTGTTCGGTCTGAACGCCTCTTTTTTACGAACTACAGAATGCAACATTTGATTCCAGCCTCACTTAAGAAACTTGTAAGGAATGAGTAAGAAAAATCATCCATTCTCTGCTTTAGGATAGAAGTAATCCAAAGAACGATTATAGACGGGAGGATCAAGCTCGCATGAATGAAGTCATTCGAACCCATGAGCTCACCAAAACGGTAAAAGGCAAAACGATTACCTCGAACGTTAATCTCACAGTAAAAAAAGGAGAAACCTACGGTTTACTCGGACCGAACGGTGCCGGTAAAACGACGATTATGAAAATGCTCACCGGGCTCATCATCCCTACATCCGGAGAGATTATGCTATTTGGCAAGAAGCTTACGGAATCAGCAAAGGACGGGTTAAAGCGAGTAGGAAGCATCATCGAGTATCCGATTTTTTTCGAGCATTTAACGGCGATGGAGAACCTGCGGATCCACTGCGAATATCTGGGCTTTTATGATCGAAAGGCAATCTCCCAAGCGCTGGATATGGTCAATTTACACGGGATTGATGACAAGAAAGTGAAGGATTTCTCGCTGGGCATGAAGCAGCGGCTCGGGATCGTCCGCGCCATGATTACGAAGCCAGAGCTGATTGTCCTGGATGAACCCACCAATGGGCTGGATCCCATCGGGATCAAAGATATGCGGGAATTGATCCGGATGTTAAACAAGGAATACGGCATCACGTTTCTTCTTTCCAGTCACATCCTGGGCGAGATTGAGCAGATGGCTGACCGAATCGGGATGATCCAGCAAGGGAAACTGGTAAATGAAGTGGCACTGGCGGACATACAGAAGCTGCGTACCGATTATATCGAACTGGTAACCTCGAATGTACAGAAAACGGTCTACTTGCTTGAGCATGATCTTCAAATTTCCAATATCAAAATCGTAAAGGACACAAGGATCCGTATATATGATATGAACCGGTCCACAAGCGACATTTCAAAGACGTTGATATCGAACGATATTGAAATCGAGGAGATCCAGAAGCATACGAGTACGCTGGAGGACTATTTTTATCATCAAATCCAAGGGGGCGGTAAGGTTGGCTAAACTGATTGAGCTCGAGTGGAGAAAATTAGATCAAAAAAAAGTTATTGGTGAAGTGATTGTCTACTGGGTAATTATTATGTTTTTACCAACCTTCTTTATAAAAGTTATCTTTGCTGATATGGCTTTTGTGGATTTCTCAAAAAGCTATGCAAATGCGTTAGAGCTGATGCTGCCGATTCAAATGGGACTTCTTCTGTTTGGCGCTTCCATGATAAATCATGTGTTTATCGAAGAATATAAGAATAAAACGATGTCTTTATCTTTTGGATATCCGATCAGCCGAAAGAAGCTGGTTATGGCAAAAGTGTGTTTTATCTTCCTGGCGGTTTTCCTGTGCACGCTTGTATCCTTTGTCCTGTCCGGGATCACCACCTATGTGATTGATCAGATATTCGACGTGATACATGGACAGCCAACGCTGGAGGACTTCATGGCCTTTACGGTCAGATCGATTGTTCATTCCGTCGTTGTCGCCCTGATCAGCTTTGTTCCGCTGTTTTTGTTCGGAATATGGAAGCGGGCAGTGATTCCGACCGTGATTTGCGCCGTGTTTCTTGCGCAGTTCCCTAACTTCACCGGACTGCTTCATATTACACTAAATACGGATATGCTATATGGCGTGCTGAGTCTAATCGGCGTGGCCAGTGTGTACTTGTCGGTTGCCAAAGTGAATCAGGTGGGGGATATCTAGGCCCGATCCATTGCTGAGGTAATATCTCTGGTACAGATAAACACACAGGTAGCCCTGGATGCCAATCACTTCCTAATCAGAGTGGTTGACCTCCGGGGTTATTTTGGTGCGATGCGTATTTTGCAAAAATCCAAAAAGGGATTTTCAATCAGCAATACATATTGGCCGAAGAGCTTCCAAAACACCAAATAAGTAAAAAAAGTGAAACTATTGTAAAAAACACGAAATTGATAGCGCTTTCTTTTTGGGCCTATAATGAAACCACATGAAGCAGAAGTAACACTTTGCGCTTAACAAATCAACTTGGAGGTGCTTGGATGCATCAGCGTGGTTATTCGAGGACCAGATTCAAGTACGTGAAAGGTGATGGATGCTTATGAGTATTTTGACACCTAATAAAAGCAGCCTAGTATGGCTGTTCACGGCCGTGATATTCATCTTAGTCTTCATGTCTATAACGATCAACGCGAAACAGAAACCTTCGAAGGCAAATCAAGAAGACGATTTTATCGCAACAGTCGATGGTTTTCCGATCCATGCAAATGAATTTCAAAGAGCGATTCATGCCAATAAATCCGGGATCATCCATTATTTCCACGAGAAATATGATGCTGGGCAGTCGGCCACATTTTGGACCACTTCCTTCGGAGGAGAAATTCCGCTGGAGTTGTTAAAAGAGAAGGCACTGGAAAATAGCGTGAGTCTAAAAATTCAGCAAATCATCGCCAAGGAGCAGGGAGTGCTGCCTGAGATCAGTTACGACAGTTTCTTACAAAATCTCAATCATGAAAACGAGAGAAGACGAAAAGCCATCAAAAATAACCAAGTGGTTTTCGGACCCGCCCAATACACCGAGGAGGCTTATTTAGAATATGTGATGGGAAATTCCATTTTATCCGTCAAAAACCGCCTGATGGATCAGGAATGGAAGCCGACTGAACAGCAAATGAGAACGTTCTACGAGACCAAAAAAGATAAGTTGTACAGAGCGCCGGCAACTGTGAAGGTGCAGCAAATATCCTTGTCTTTTCTTGATGCTAACCTGAGTACCGATGAGGAGCTCAAACGTCAGAAAAAGAAGAGAATGAATGCGGTTCTGGGGAAAATTGCATCGGGATTGTCATTTGAGCAAGCAGCCAAAGAACTCGGTCATGAGGGGAAAGTTACGGAGCAATCATACAATCTGGATAGTTACAGACATAACGCTAGGAGTCCGGTTGCTCAAGC
Organism: Paenibacillus sp. FSL M8-0142; assembly: GCF_038597315.1. NCBI lineage: Bacteria > Bacillati > Bacillota > Bacilli > Caryophanales > Paenibacillaceae > Paenibacillus > Paenibacillus sp. FSL M8-0142. The sequence goes on along the minus strand of NZ_CP152008.1, from coordinate 3,525,496 downwards.
AGCCGAAAAGCTTCAAATAGGTGAAGTTAGCGGAATTATTGAAGAAAACGGCCATTTTCATTTAATTCAATGTATTGAAAATGAGAAGGCTGACTCGAATTTCCTGTCATTTGATGAGATCAAGGAACAGGTGCTAAGAGATTACATTGATCACAGATATGAAGAGTATGTGCGCACGCGAATTGCAGATGCGCAGGTTGTTGTGAACGAAGAGTCCTACCAAAACTTCAAGATGTAACGTCCTATATAAGTTGATTATAAGAATACGACGCAGGCAAGGGAGTAAAATGATTCCGAAAAAGTGGAACGGTCGCCTTTGGTTTCAGATTTCTACTGTACTAGCTTATATACAATCAAGAAATCTGAAACCAACAGCGATTGCAGGAACATTTTACGTACATGCCCTGACATCGATCCATTCATTTTGTTCAACTTATATAGTTGATTTTACATAAATAAAAAATGAAGGGATGATATGCTTTGAGGCCAAGGTATATGAAAAAAGTGATTTGCATGGTTTCGATTTTCTCCTTGTTCTGTACCTTCTTCACCGCTTTGCCTGAACCGGCGGATGCTGCAGGGACGACCTATTACGTGGACAGCACCGGAGGAGACGACAAGAATAGCGGCACAAGTCAAGACGCTGCATGGAGATCGCTGGATAAGGTCAATGCGACTACTTTTTCTCCAGGCGACAAGATTTTGTTTAAAGCCGGGGAGAGCTGGAACGGCAGACTGTGGCCAAAAGGTTCCGGCGAGAACGGACGGCCAATCATTATTAATATGTACGGAACCGGCAGTAAGCCGTTAATCGCCGGTGTAACGACCGAACTTGAAGCCGTCTTTTTGAAAAACCAGCAATATTGGGAAATCAACAATTTGGAGGTGACCAACAGCTCGCCATTGCCTTTTGATCGGGATTGGGAGAATCCGCGGGGACAAAGACGAGGTGTCTATATCTTAAATGAGGAAGCGGGCATACTGAATCATATTCATATTAAAAATATGAACATCCATGATGTTGATGGTTCCTATACCACACGTTCCGGCGGAATTATTTTCGATTCAGTCGGGTCGAATACGCCAAGTGCGTTTAACGATATTCTCATTGACGGAAATACATTAACGGATGTGGATGCCTATGGGATTTTCATAGGTTCTAACTGCATTTTGCGCTATGGGATGGGCGATTTATGGCCTTGGGTACCGAAGCCTTACGGGCCGTGGACGCCGTCTACCCAAGTGAAAATTGCCAACAATACCGTCATTAGAGCCGCCACGGGCGGGATTGCTTGGAATGTTACCGATGGAGCGATTGTCGAGCATAACACGGTGCAGCAAGCCACTTACCTGGCCACGAATGCTTCGATTTGGTGGGCTTATGCGGACAATAATCTCGTTCAATTCAACGAATCTTTTGCAAGCGTTAACGGCGCAGAAGACGGCCATGGCTTCGACGTGGATGCAGGGAACATCAATTCGCTCGTCCAATATAATTACAGCCATGATAACGCCGGCGGCTTTTTGCTTTTTGTTAACGATACCTATTACACGATCAATACGATCGTTAGGTATAATATCAGTCAAAACGATAGAAAAAGTATCTTCAGGTACAGCGGTTCGATTGATAATGTCTACAACTACAACAATACCGTTTACGTAGGAGAATCATCAGGCAATCCGGTCATGAGCGATTATTTCACCAAGGCTTCAGGTGCTCCACGCAACATTCATAATTATAACAATGTGTATTACAGTGTCGGTGATAAAGGATGGGATTTGACGGGCCAAACGTTTGACTATAACGCTTATTACGGTGGGAACACGCTGGTACAGGCCGATGCGCATGCGGTGACCGGAGACCCAAGGTTCGTGGATCCCGGAAGCGGCGGCAACGGTATGGACACCGTAGATGGGTACCAATTGCAACCGAATTCGCCTCTAATCGGCGCAGGTATTCGCATTCACGATAATGGGGGGCGGGATTATTTCGGCAATCCATTATACAATGGGGCTCCCGATATTGGTGCCCACGAATACGGCGGTACCGTTCCTCCAGCGGGAGATATGCCGGATCCGATCGTCATTGTTCCGAAACGGCCCGATAGCACGCCAGTTGACAATCTAGCTACACAGGCTGCTGCAAGTACGACCTTTGCAACATCAACTTCGCAGCCCATAGAAAACATCAACGATAACTACTATGACGTTGCTTGGTCTACGGATCCTTCACCTTCATTTCCGAACTACATCACGCTCGATTTCGGTGATCAAACGATTTCTGCCAACCAATTGAAGTTAAATACAAGATTCGGTACAGAAATGGGAATCACGAATTTTGATCTTGAATATAGTAACGGTTCTGCATGGATTCCAGTTCGGGCGAATATTCACCTGACTTGGGATATGAATGATGGCTCGGACGAGATCAAAACCGTGGAATTCCCGCTCACTCGATTTTCTAAAATAAGATTGAAAGTAAATGAGGGGAACCGCCAATCGGGACGTATTGCCCTGAACGAGCTAGAACTGTACAACAATCCGGATTTATCCAAGGACATGGTGAGCACGACCTTTGCTACAGGAGCAGGCACAATTGCCAATATTATCGACAATAATTTAAACTCGGCGTGGGGGAGTACGGGTGATGTGAGCTTTCCAGGTTATATCACGCTAGACTATGGCGAAAATGCTGTGCCCGTCAACGAAGTCACTTTGGTTACCTTCTTCGGCATTGGCCAAGGGATTACTCGTTTCGATGTTGAGTATTACGATGGCAGCAGCTGGAACACGGCTTTATCCAATGCAAGGATTGAATGGAAGCTGAACGACAGCACCAAAGAACGGCATACGGTTACTTTTCCAACGGTTAACGCCTATAAACTTCGATTGAAGGTTAACGATGCGAATCGGATATGGGGAAACATTGCGCTTAATGAGCTTATTGTTAGCTATTCATCTGAATCCGTACCCGTCACAGGAATTTCGCTCGATAGACCAGCGTTGACCTTTAATTCTTTGTCGGATCGCACAACTAAGTTACTCGCCACGATTGAGCCTGACAACGCGAGCAATAAAAAGATTTCATGGAGTACGGATCAATCTCAGGTCGTTACGGTTGACGATAACGGATTGGTGACAGCAGTAGGGGAAGGGAAAGCAGTCATTACGGCAGCGACGGAGGATGGGAACTATAAGGCTGCCAGCAGCGTTACCGTCGATTGGACGGCTCCTGAAATTACGATCCATCGTGTTGCCACATCTGAATACAACACAGGTATATTTCAACCGAAATTTGAGCTCTCCGACAGCCTGACCGGAATCGACAATAAGAAAACAGAAGTAATGCTGGACGGGAAAGTGCTAAACACTGTAAGTGATATCCCAATGTACAAGCTTGATCTTGGAACACATACCTTTACAGTAACGGCCTTTGATCTGGCAGGGAATGCTGCAACAAAGTCTATTGAGTTTCAAGTCAACACAAGTTACGAGACGCTTGGGGAGTTAGTTCACCGTTTCGCAGACGTGGGTTTGATTGACAACCAAGGCATCGCCAACAGTTTGCTGAAGAAATTACAAAAGCAAAACCTTAGCAGTTTCATTCAAGAAGTTCATGCACAGAAAAGAAAACATATAGCTGCCGAGGCTGCGGGTTATTTACTTCGCGATGCAAAGGCTCTTCGCAATCAATAGAAGACAATCAATCAAAGACCAGGTTCCATGGAAAATGAAATAGGTAATCCTCTTTGGCGAAGGCAGGTTTTCGCTTCGAGCTCAATTAAAAAACACATCGAGTACACGAATTCGATGTGTTTTTCTTCTTTCCGATGACGTGGTTGGTTACGTATGAATATTTTCCGCTGCTCGAGCTTGGAAACTTAACAACGGCTGTTTTCAGGAATAAACCCAATAATTAATCTATACACTGGAACAAAATTCATTATAATAAAAATAACTTCAAATTTTTACTTCTTAGAATCTACACGTGTAAAATTTTACACGTGTAAATTATTGAAAGGGGGGAGTAAAGGGCTGTATCAACAAGGAACCGAACTTCATTTCCACACTAAGGGAATAAAGGAGGAAACTAATGAAGGCTTTAAACGGAACAAGCGGGATTAAGCTGATCGTTACGATGTTTATGGCAGTGTTCATGATGGTCCTCGCCGCCTCGGCTAATGCAGAGGAGACAGGTGAGAAGGAGAAAGGTCGACCGCCCCATCCTCATTCGATACTGATTAAGAATGGCGTCGCTCAGGCGGATATCCTAATATCGCCTGCAGCCGACGATATGGAAATGTACGCAGCTCAGGAGCTTCAGCAAACATTGAAGATGGTCAGCGGGGCAACGCTTCCTATCTACCGTGCGGATACGGAGCAGAATTCGGTAAGCGCTTATCTTCAGCAGGATCAACTCAACATCCAAAAGAGCGGGGCTTATCCCGTCTCCTTCGACTTTTTGAACAATCATGGCAGGTCAACCGTGGTTGAAGTCGTCTATAGCGAAGGAAATGCATTTCCGATTCGTCTCAACGCCCCCATCGAGCTGCAGAAGGATCAGGCGGGCAGTATCACAGGGACTCTATATGTTCCGCCCTCAACCGCCGACGGCACTTACCAGCTGAGCTTTGAAGCCCGAAGTGACGGCCAATCCATCGGCAGCATGGAGCTGGAGGTAACGCTAAATCGCAATACCCTGCTGAATGGTGGATTTGAGGAGTCGGTTAAGGAAGGCTGGTATTCCACAACCGCAGCTCAAGATAGCGAGGTCAGCCACTCCGGCAGCAGCTCCTTGCGCCTAGCCTCCAACAATGTCCGGTCCAATCAGCCGCTTCGTCTCGAGCGGGGAAAGCAATACAAGCTGAAGGCATGGGTGAAGGGAGCCAAAAACGGGACGGCCAGAATGCAGGTCAATGAAATGGCCAACCCATACAATGTGAAGCATTCTGTCTTCAGCAGCTTTTCCGTTACAACCGATTGGACGGAAGTGGAGCTGATCTACCATGCGGATGAACACAGGCCCTACGATTATCACTGGCTTGTGTTCTCCTTCCTGCAGGGCAATGGCCCAGGCACCTTGTGGATCGACGATGTGACGCTTGCGGAGGTGGAGGAGGAAGGGTCTTCCGAGCCGCCGGGTCCCCCTCCGGTCCTGGATTACGGACCAGCTCATAACCGGATACAGCTTGTGCTGTCCACAACGGATCGCATCCCTTCCAATCAGGATACTGCTTATTTGGCGAATTCCGACGGTTTTGCCATACGGCAGAAGGGCAGCAGAATTTATATTCTCGGGTCGGAGGCAAGAGGGATTTTGAACGGGGTGTATGATTTTCTGGAAGAGAATGCAGGCGTGCTATGGACCCGATCGAAGGAGCTTGGCACTCTGTATGACCCCTTGCCAACGGTTACGGCAACCCGAACGAATTATGCCGAAAAATCCCCAATCCCTCTTCGCGGCTGGCTAACCCTGGGGATGGGGGAGAATGGGGACGGCGGATCGGACCAAGCCACCGATGTGATGCTGGCCCGGAACAAAAACAATATCAAAATGAGCGACAGCAGCAACCGGCTCTTATGGGACCGCTTCGCACGCACGGGCCTAACGCCCGTCATGCTGGGTCATAATCTGGCCTTTTGGCTGCCGAATGACGAGTATTTTGCGGAGCACCCGGATTATTACAACATGAAGGACGGCAAGTACATTCCATTATCGGATTCAACCCAAATCAATTTTTATCATCCGGAGGTTCCCGGCGTCATTGCAGCCAAAGCCAAAAAGCTGATTGCTTCAAGGAATATATACTACATCGGGATCGGGATTAACGATAACTCAAGCTTTGATCAAGGAGAGCTCAGCCGACAGCCGTTTACGACGGAAGACGGCGTAGTAGTCCAGCCCGAGGACCCCGCTTACCGATCAACCGTCTTCTTCAGCTTCTTGAATAAAGTTGCCAGGGAGATCCATGCGGATTATCCGGACGTAAAGATCGTCTCTTATGCATACACGTTCACGGATACCCCGCCGAAGGTCGATCTTGAGGACAACATTGTCCTCGTATACGCCCCGTTGTACGAGGATGCCAGGGAACCGCTCAACACCTCCAATACGAGCAATCCAAACTATGCTTATAATGAGAAGCTTAGAGGATGGGCTGAAAAAACCAAAAATATTCTGGTCTACAATTATTACGGCAGCTTCCCTTCAGACGCTTACGAGCGGCCGATCGCCGCGAAGGTTCAGGCCGATCTGCAATATTACCGTGAACTCGGCATCCTGGGCGTGCTTCCGGAAGGAACGGTCGATGCGGGCAATGATGCTTGGGGGATCAACGCGCTTCAGTATTGGCTGTTCAATAAGCTGTTCTGGAATCCGGATGAGGACATCGAAGCATTGAAAACACAGTTTATAAACAAAGCCTACGGAGCAGCGGCTGAACCGATGCGTCGTTACTACGATTTGATCGAGCAGGGATGGAATTATGACCAGTCCCAGCAAAGCTGGGCGACCAGCGGCGAAAGCCTGGTTCGACAGTATGTCATCGTAGCAGGCATTCGGGATCAGGCGCAGCAGGCGCTTGATGAGGCCTATGCGTTGGCTGACGGGAAGGCCAAAGCGAGAATTGAGCCGATCAAAACCACGTTCGAGAGAATGGTTGAAATCGCTGAGGATTCCGTGAATATTTCTGCTAACGCGGTAAGAACGACAGCTTCAAAGGATCAAATTTTGAACACGTTGGACTTTGGAGCGGGACCATGGAGGGCCGTCGAATCTCCGGTCACTTATTTCAAGGATATGAGCTCCGGGAAGCTGCCTCCCGTCCTGACCAAGGTGTATCTGCTATGGGATGAGGAGTACATCTACATCGGTTACGAAAACTTTGATCCCGACCCGAGCAAGATGGTTATCAGCGATACCGCACCGAATGAGTGGTGGCTCAGCGGCAAAGACGACTCCGTTGAAACGTATTTGATGGATGGAACGCCGGACAGCTCATCGTACTATGCGTTCATGACGAATGCACTTCCGCTCAATCTGGATTATAAAGGTCCTGAAAAAAGCCCTGACTGGACGCGGCCGTGGGAATCGAGAGCCGAAGTGAAATTCGATCGTTGGAATGTCATTCAGGCCATACCATTCAGCAGCATTCAATTCGATCCGGATGAATCCCGAACGCTGACGGGGCTGTTCTTCCGAAATTATCACCGTACCGGTTCAGGCCTTGGTCTTTACGGCTGGGCCGGCGGTGCAGTATGGAATCCTGCTGATTTCAGGCCAATCCATCTGATCGATTAAAGCGATGCACGCAGGTGTCGTTTCCAGCAGAGCCTCGCCGGAAACGACTGCCTTCCTGCGTATGATTCAAGAATCCAGGATCCAGAATCACGATTCGGCTAATAAGGGAGATGGTGATGAACGATGATGCATTCCCAGCTTAATAATAAGGTGATTGTCATAACGGGTGCCCTCGGCGTTTTGGGCTCGGCAGCGACGCGACTCTTTCTTGAGCGGGGCGCCAGTATTGCGGCATGCGATATCCGGGCATCCGATGAAGATGGCGGTATGTCGGAGCTGCTTACGGAGTATGGGGGCCGGCGTCTGTTATATATACGGGGAGACATGACAAGCGAGGCTGATGTCGATCGGCTCTTTAGACGAATCGAGGACCATTTCGGCAGATTAGACGGCTTGTATCATAACGTCTTTGTTAACAAATCCGCAACGATTGCGAATCAAGCTGTGCAGGATTGGGAGGAGAGTATTCGCGGGACCCTGACCAGCACCTTTCTTGTCAATAAGCACTCGGCCCGCAGCATGCGTCAAAACGGGGGAGGCTCCATCGTAAATACCTCCTCCATCCTGGGCTCCGTACCTGCAGTAGAGAATGCGGCATATGGCGCCGGAAAGGCGGCGGTCGAGCAATTGACGAGGGTCGCCGCGGTCGAGTTTGCCCCATGGGGAATCCGCGTGAATGCGATTGCCCCCGGCGATTTCAAATCGGAACAAGTATTGGCACAGGCTTCGGATGCCCAGGCGGAAACGATGCGGCGTCTGACATTGATAGGCCGAAGCGGCCGCCCGAATGAAATCAATGAGCTGGCCGCTTTTCTGCTGTCGGACGCTGGGTCGTACGCAACCGGCTCGATCTTTCCAGTAACCGGAGGTTTCGGATTATGCAGGTAGCTGCAATCTCAACGGTATACCGCCATAATTCGCATGCAGAAATGATGATCGGCCGCCTGTTGGGTGAATTCCCTCATTACACGCCATCCATAAAGGTTGCCTCTTTATATCTGGATCAAATCCCGGACAACGATGCGGGAGTCGATGCTGCCAGACGCCATGGAGTTGCCGTGTGCGAAACCATTCGGGAAACGATTCAGCATGCGGTTACCCACGGAGGACTGGATGGCGTCATTATCATTGGCGAGCATGGCAATTACAGTGTGGACGCCATGGGACGAAAACGCTATCCTCGAAAACGGTTGCTGGAAGAGACGCTGCTGGCTTTGGATGAACTAGGGGTACGCGTCCCTATTTTTTCCGACAAGTTCTTGTCATGGTGCGTTGATGAATCCGTTTGGATGTATGAACAGCTGAAGGGGAGGGACATTCCTTTTTTCGGCGGCTCATCCATCCCGCACACGGCGGTGCGGCCGGAGTTTGACAGGCAGCTTCTCAAGGGTGCGCGTGAATGGCTTATCGTCAGCTTCTCGAATGAGCTCGAGGCCTATGGCTACCATGCCTTGGAGGTACTGCAATCGCTAGCGGAGCGCCGCGATGGCGGGGAGACCGGTATCTCGAGCGTATCCTCGCTTTCTGGAGAAGCCGCTTGGGAAGCGCTGGCCAGGCGCGAATGGCCGGAGGATATGCTGCTTCAAACGCTGGAAAGGTCGGGTATAGCGGTCGAGCCGCATCCCAAGAACTCCGAGGAACAGGAACGAACAACGGTTATCGTTGTAGAATACCGGGATGGATGCAAAGGTTATGTGGTGCAGCGGAAGGAATGGACCGACCGATGGAGCTTTTCATTTCGCGACGCAACCGGCGAGATTGTATCTGCCGTTTGTTTAAGCGACAACGAGCGCCCCTTCGGGCATTTCGATACGCTTACGGGACTGATCGAGCGCTTTATCCTAACCCGTGCCGAGCCAGTCTCCCCGGAACGTATTTTGATAACCAGCTGCTTGATCAACCGTGTGATGGAGTCGCTTTATAAAGGAGTTAGGGTTATGACTCCGGAATTACTCGTTCAATATAAATCGAAGGGGAGCTTACCGTGTTGAAGGAACCAATCGAGACGAATAGGAATACGGATCTGCCGTTTTCCTCAGCTATTGAAGCAGGCCAAATGATATTTGTATCCGGACAGGGGGGGCTGATACCTGAAACAGGCGCCATCGTCGGTCCGGATCTCGAAGCGCAAACGGTTCAAACGATCGAAAATATTCGGGAGATTCTGCATGCAGCAGGGCTGACGCTGGATGACGTCGTAAAAACCAACGTGTATTTAAGCGACCGCAGGCTGTACGAGGAATTCAACCGCATTTACCGCCGGTTCTTTCAGCCACCGTTTCCGAGCCGTACTGCGGTTTATTGCGAATTGAATTACGGTCTGCTTGTCGAGATCGATGCCATTGCCGTAAGGCGGTCACAGGAGACAGGAGGAGGGATAAGTCAATGTTTACCCGATTCGAAAAGCTGACCCGTGAACAATTAAACGGGATGGCAAGCCAAGGGTATGCCGTCGTTGTTCCGTTGGGTGCTTGCGAGCAGCACGGCCTCCATTTGCCGACGGGAACGGATAATTTCATCTGTGATGAAATCAGCCGCAGAGCCGTTGCGGAAGCCGTGGATATGGGCGCTAGATTGATTCTGGCTCCTTTGCTTCCGGTAGGAAGCTCGGCCCATCATATTGCTTTTGGAGGAACCATCTCTTTCAGCTCTGCTACGTATTTAAGCATCCTGAAGGATATCGGGGCAAGTTTGGCCGACAGCGGCTTTAACCGGCTTATTTTCCTCAACGGGCATGGCGGCAATGAGCATCTGATGCATCAAGCAGCCTCGGATCTGGCGGTCACACATCTGGCTTGGACCGCTTCGGCCTCCTATTGGAATGTAGCGAGGGAGGCCCTTGCTGCCGCCTGTCCCGAAGAAATCTTCCCCGTCCCCGGACACGCCGGAGGCTTTGAAACATCCTTGATCCTCTCCTTGGCACCAGAGACGGTATGTGATGATCGAATCGGCTGCATGCATACCCGCCGTCCTTGGATGGCGGCCGGCCCCTCTGGGGCATTCATCGGCAAACAGGGAGAACTGACGGGGGTAGATGGATATACCGACCCTTCAGGCCTTGCAACCGGAGAACAAGGGGAGCGGTATCTTAACACCATCGCAGCGGCCGTGGCGAAATGGTTATTGGCGACGTGGAAAACGATGGACGGCGACACCCAAGCCGAAACAGATGGATCAGGAAATTTCGCACCAAACCGATAAGGGGAGGCTCACGATGGATGAATCCGTTGATTCCTTCGTCTCGCGGTTCCCAGATCCCCCCAAGGGATGAGCCGCTGTATGAATAATAGGATGTGGCGGCGTTTTTTTTCGATGAAGAAGGAAGTGGTAAGCGGTATATCGAATTGGAATTCAGTCCGAACGTGCTCCTTTGGAATGATCGGAATCCGAGGAGTACTGGAAGGAGGGCCAGGATGACAAGTCTTATAAGTCGATCATTCACGACGCAAGGAGGCTTCACCTCAGGGATCGAAGGCCCGGCTTGTGACCGTGACGGGAATGTATATGCGGTCAATTACGGAAGACAAGGCACGATTGGCATCGTGACGCAGGATGGAGATGCGAGGATCTGGACCCAGCTTCCCGAGGGGAGTGTCGGAAGCGGGATCCGCTTCGATGCAAACGGCGATATGCTGATTGCCGATTACGCGCAGCATCATGTCTTCAAGATCGATATGAGCACGAAGGAGCTGTCGGTGTGGGTGCACGAACCCGATATGCACCAGCCCAATGATATTGCGATCGCTCGGGACGGCACGCTCTTTGCCAGTGATCCCGACTGGAACTCGGGGCGAGGGAGAGTGTGGAGAATCGACAAAAAGGGGCGTACCGCGATTGTGGATGAGCACTGCGGGACGACAAATGGAATTGAGCTGTCGCCGGATGAAAGCCGGCTCTATGTCAGCGAAAGCGTACAGCGCACTATCTGGGTGTATGAGCTTGACGAGGACAAGAACATGGTGTCCAAGCGGATGCTTATCCAATTTTCCGACTGCCTGCTGGACGGCATGCGTTGTGACATGGAAGGAAACCTATACGCCACTCGATACGGAAAAGGCACGGTAGCCGTCATTTCCCCAGAAGGCGAATTGCAGCATGAAGTCCGGCTTCTCGGAAAGAATCCGACGAATCTTACATTCGGAGGCCCGGACGGGACTTCCTGCTATGTTACTTTATCGGATCAAGGTAATTTGGAGCGCTTCAAGGTTGATGTACCTGGGCGGTGCTGGGGAATGTGGCGATAGAAAGAATCGGGAGGGATCAATATGGCCGAGGAGAGCCTAAGGGTGTTGGTTGTAGACGATGAGTTGCCTTTGCGGGAAGAGCTTCGTTCCTTTGACTGGCATACGCATGGCTTCGAGCTTGCCGGAGAAGCGTCCAATGGTGCGGAAGCGTTAGCCTTCTGCCGGCGGCATCGCCCGGATGTCATTATCACCGATATTACGATGCCTGTCATGGATGGTATTCAACTGATCCGCATCCTACGGACGGAGCTGCCTCACACACAGATCATTTTGCTTACCTGCCACTCGGAATTTGAATTTGCCAAAGAAGCGATTGCCATCGGTGCCATCGATTATTTATTAAAGGTGACCATGGAAGCAGCTGAACTCATAAGCGCGTTAAACCGAGCGAAAGCAGCCGCCTTGCGTGAGCGGTCCCACCGCCGAAACGAGAGGGAGGAGCTGCGGCTGCGCCTGTCCTGCGAATTGCTGCACTTTACTCAAGGCGAGCCGGGGTATGGGGATAAAAAATTCGGCACATTTCTTAAAGAGGCCCTTCAATGCAGCTTACCGTTCCGTCTGATTTCACTGCATACCGAGACCACCCCGCAGATCAGATTTATACTCAAGCGGGAGGTGGAGCAGCGCCTGGAGAGGCTGGAAGGGGAGCATTCTTTCAGCTGGCTTCCAGTAAAAGAAGGTGTGTATCTTCTGTTCATCCCGCATGCAGAGCGGATGAATCTTAAGGAATTGGGCATATGGCTGGAAAAGGTCTTACGGGAGCTTAAACATGAAATCATGGGTCAGCTCAGTTTTCTGTGCGGTGAAGCTGACCTCTATGCCGTTGTCGGACCTTTGATTCACCGTACCGACGACTTCACGGTCAGCTGCCGCTTTGCGTCCAGCCGTCATCCTCTGCGTTTTTACCTTCCGGAGAGCGATGTTCTGCTGGGGGAATCGGAGACCGTTCCGACCTCGGCAGAGACAGCGGCAGCGGAAATGGCAGCCCGGCTGAATATCATCAAGGATGATCCCGGCAAGATGACGGAATGGATTCGCAAGGATTTTCGTACGTGGGCGGAGAATGGAAGGTTCCACCCCGACTTGCTCAAGGGATGGGTTAACGAATGGCGCAGGGAGTGGCTCCGGGAGGAGCGGAATTGGATCGCCTTTTCCAGGAGGACCCAGACCGTTGCAGAGCGCAGGACGCTGGATGAGCTTATCGCCGTGCTCATTCATGAGGTGGAGACGTCCCGAAACAATCAGCGCAGAATTCGTACGGAAATCGAGGAGGCCATGCGTTACATGAATGATCATCTCGCCAGTCCCATCACGCTGGCCGCTGTGGCCGAACAGGTCGGGTTAAGTCCGCATCACTTATGCCGGATTTTTCCGGAGGAAACGGGGATATCCTTTCATGATTATTTGAAAAATCAGCGAATGGAGCAGGCTGCGCATTTGCTACGGCATACATCCCTCCGCGTCTATGAGGTGGCTCATCGGGTCGGCATATCAAGCTACCGTTATTTCACTGCCATGTTTCGGGACTATGCCGGCGTATCACCAAGAGAGTTTAAGAAAAATGCCTAAGATATTGATACGAGGCACGACGTGCTTTTAGGGGGCCGGCTATGATCGTGAATCGGATGCGCCGATGGAGCGTAGCGACAAAGCAATTTTTGCTGATGTTTGCCGTTACGCTCGCCATATTTGCCTTTTTAGCAGCAAGCAATTACGTTCAAGCGTCAAAGCTGTTCAAATCCCAAATGATGGACCACGCCCAGACGATGACAGTCCGCACGAATCAATTCCTTGATTCCTATCTGGACAACGGGCAAAATATTCTGCTTCTGCTGTCCACCCGTTCCAATTACCTTGAAGCTTCGCGCGAACAGGAGTTGACCGAATTTCTTCGCTCGGTGGCCGAAACGAACAGCACGATCGTCAAGACGCTCTACATCGTCAGCTCTGACGGCAAAGTCTTCAGCAGCTCGCAAGTGAGGTATGAAGTATTGGGCAACCCGGCACTCCCAGCCATATACCAACAAGCCAGCCAAAGCTATGCGGCGATGGTGAGTCAGCCATACGATTCTCCGCTGTCGGGGCACACCGTTGCCATTGCGAGACCCGTACAGAATAACCACGGGCGCCAAATCGGCGTGGCCGTCGTAGAGCTGGATCTGGACAAGCTTTACCGCCGGATGTCGGAGATTTCCATGGTCAACCAGACCTTTGCCATTCTGTCCGATCAGGGCAAGCTGGTCCTGTATGATCGAAGCTCGGACCTGCTTCCGAGCGAGCCCCATTCCTATATGACCGTACTGCCGGAGGAATTCATAGGCAAGCTTACCGAGCTTTCATACGGCAGCGGCGAGCTAGCTGGCCCGAAGGGTCAGCTGATCACGTTCAAGTCCGGGCAGAATCGCCTAGGCTGGAATCTGGTCCTGCTTTCCGAGGAAAGCTATTTTTTTCGGAATTTATCCGCTTTACTCGACACCTACGTAACGGCGGGAATATTCATGCTGCTGGTGCTCCTCGCCATCACCTTCATGCTGTCCCGGCTGCTGACAAGACCGATCCGTTTATTGGCGCTTCGCATGGATCAAGTACGCAACCTGGAGTCTGTTCCGCTTGCACCGGTTCGCCGCTATGATGAAATAGGAAGCCTGACCCGAAGCTTCAACTCCATGATGAAGCGGATTCAGAGCCTGCTGGCCAGGAACAAGGAGATGGAGGAACGCAAAAAATCCTTGGAATTAAAGGTGCTCCAGAGCCAAATCGCCCCTCATTTTCTGTACAATACGCTCGCAACAATCGGCAGCCTTGCCAGGCAGCAGCGAATCACCGAGGTCAATAAGACGATCCGTGCTTTGGTCGGCGTACTGGAGTTTACGTTTGACCGGGTCTCAGAATATGTGTCCGTTCGGGAGGAGCTGAAGGGGCTGGAGCTGTATATGGAAATCCAAAAAATAAGGTATGGTGCCGGCTTCCGATTTATCTGCGAGGTGGAGGAAGAAGCGCTGGAGCTGCCCATCCTTAAGCTGACCCTTCAGCCGCTCGTCGAAAACGCTGTTTTTCATGGGATTTTGCCAAAAGGAGGAGCGGAAGGCGAGATTTGGGTACGGGGGGGAATTCGTAATGGCAAGCTTCGCTTTGTGGTTCGCGACAACGGAGCCGGTATGGAGCAGAGCCGTCTGCAAGGCCTCCTGTCCAGTCAAGGTCATTCGCCGTTGAAGGAACGACTTACGGGTATCGGCGTGTCGAATGTCCACGAGCGGATTCGGCTGTATTTCGGACATGGCTTTGGTCTGCGCATTCGCAGTCGTAAGGAAATCGGAACGGTAATTGTAATCACGCTCCCGGCATCGCTTCCCGAGAGCTTCTGCCCTACCGGTAATAGACTTGACACGCCGGATGGCGAACGATAACGTGAGGTTTAAGAAGAAGAACAAGGAGTGTGTACATGGTTACAAGAGACGATGTCGCGAAGCATGCGGGGGTTTCCGTAGCCGTCGTATCCTATGTCATCAACAATAAATCGGTTGTAAAAGAGGAGACCCGCCAGAAGGTGCTGCGCTCCATCGAGGAGCTCGGCTACAATCCGAACCTGGCCGCACGAAGCCTGAAAACCAAGGAGACGCACCAATACGGCGTTTTGTTCAATAATCTCGGCAACCCTTTCGAAACCGGGATTTCACTGGGTCTGGAGGCGAAGGCCAGAGAATATGGGCGGTCCCTGATCTTTCAGACGTATCTCGGGGAAGAGGAGGAGCAACTGAAAACGATCTATATGGGGAGGACGGACGGGCTCATTCTCCTGGGACAGAGCCTTCAGGAGTCGACGATCCGCCACTTTGAAAAGCTCGGAGTCCCTCTGATGTCCATTACCACTCCCGCCTCTGCCCACCCGTCCGTGCGCTGCATCGATATCAACTGGTATAGCGCTATGCACGACTTGCTAAAGCATCTGAAGGAAAACGGACACACGCGAATCGGGTTCATGGGCACCGTGAGCAAGGAGCATCACCATCAGGTGCGGCATTCCGAATTTTGTAAAGCCATAAGCGCTTTGGGGCTTCAGTTTGATCCGGACGGGCTGCTGCAGGCCGACGGCCGGCTTGAATCCGCACAGGCCCGCATGCTTGAAAGGCTGAAATCACCAGAACCATTGGGATTCAGTGCGATTGTGTGTGCCAACGACCTGATGGCCATCGGTGTGCTGTCAGCCTGTAAGGATGCCGGAATTCGGGTGCCTGAGGATCTCTCCGTAGCCGGATGCGAGAACATCTTAATGTCCTCCCATACAACCCCTGCATTGACTACGGTTCATTATCCGCGGCGCTTGAGCGGATTTATGGCCATTGACCAGATGATGAAGCTAAAGGAAGATCAGGACCAGCCCGGCACATCCAGCACGATCCTGGAGCACAAGCTAATCATAAGGGAATCTACAGGAGCAAGAAGCTCGGAATGAGGATCGACAGCTCCTTCGTGGCGTAAATCGCTTGTTCTCTTGTTGCTGTCGCTTTTATACCATAGCGTTGTCTGCATAATTGGAGCCCGCCGCTGCTATGATCCAGACAACGTTCCCCTTTTGATTTTAATTACCCCTGAAATCACCCGGAACTGAATCCCCACGACAAACCGGGTTTCCCTCCCAGGTCCTATTTTCACAATTTTACTGCATATTTGCATCCGCAGATAGCTGCTATACTTCAAGTGTGTTAAGGCTTTGCAAGTCGAATAAAGGCCGGTTTAGCAGCCCGGCAAAGTAAAGGAGGGGAATTCGTGAAGCAGGGAATTGCCGTTGAACAGCCCGTTCGCATGCCGGCGAAAGCAAGAACCTTCCAGCGACTGGGTCGAATATGGCAGTTCAAAACGCTGTATGTGATGCTCGTTCCGGGTGTTCTCTATTACATCTTATTTAAATACCTACCGATGTACGGCGTCATTATTGCATTTAAAGATTTCAATATCATGGACGGTATTCTGGGGAGCCCGTTTGCGGATCCGTGGAACAAACATTTTCTCGCCTTTTTTGAATCCCCCTATTTCTCGCAGCTCCTGACCAATACTATCTTGATCAGCGTGTACAAGCTCATATTCGGCATAGGTCCGCCGATTCTGATGGCGATATTGCTTAACGAGTGCCGGGTGCGATGGTTTAGGTCGCTCATTCAAACTCTGACGTATATGCCTCATTTTCTGTCATGGGTCATCATTTACGGCATTCTGATTGCGCTGCTGTCCCAGTCGTCGGGGCTTGTCAATCACTGGATCAAAGATCTTGGCGGAGAGTCGATTCCGTTCCTGACCTCCACGACCTACTTCCGTTCCATCCTTGTCGGCTCGGAGATATGGCAGAATCTCGGGTGGGGAGCGATTATTTACTTGGCTGCCATGTCCAGCATCGATCCGACGCGATACGAAGCCGCGCGCATCGACGGTGCCAGCCGGGTCCGGATGGTATGGCACATCACCCTGCCGGGGATCCGAAACGTGATCATCATGCTGTTCATCCTGAATCTGGGTCATATATTGGATGCCGGGTTCGGTCAAATCTACATCCTTTACAATCTGCAGGTGTATCCGGTGGCCGATATTATCGATACCTGGGTATTCCGGACAGGACTCCACCAACTGAATTTCAGTCTGGCTGCAGCCGTCGGACTGTTTAAATCAGCCATCGGATTTGTGCTCGTATTGACAACCAACCAAATCGCCAAACGATGGGGGGAAGGGATATGGTAAAGGGGATCGAAGACCGTATTGTCAATACGATTGTGGCTGTCATCTTGGCCATTTGCGGTGCCATCGCCATATTCCCTCTCTTGTATGTCGTATCCGTATCGCTTACGCCGATCGGCGAGGTCCTCCGTCATGGCTCATTCCCGATCATTCCGAGGGAGATCACTTTCGCGGCGTATCAGACGCTGCTTGCGGAATCTGGCATGGTACGCTCGCTGGGGGTTACGGTCGTCGTGACTCTGGTCGGAACGGTGTTTAATATGGCTATAACCCTGCTCATGGCGTATCCATTAAGTCGTAAGCGCTTGCCTGGACGCAGCGTGTTTCTGTTGATGATTTTATTTACGATGTTATTTTCAGGCGGGATCGTGCCAACCTATTTGATTGTCAAATCATTCGGTTTGCTGGATTCGATCTGGGCCCTGATTCTGCCGTCGTTGGTGGGAAGTTTTAATGTGTTTATCGTGAAAAGCTTTTTCGAGCAGCTGCCTGAGGAAGTATTCGAGTCCGCGAAGGTTGACGGCGCAGGGGAGTTCAGGATCCTTCTGCAAATCGCAGTCCCGTTATCGACCTCCGTCATTGCGACGATCGCGTTATTTTACGGCGTGGGTCACTGGAACGAATATTTTCAAGCGATCATGTATATCACCGACCGGAACCTGTTTCCGCTCCAGGTCATCGTCAGGGAGATTCTGATGCAATCCCAGCAGCCTATGGAGAACGTTGAAAATATGACACCGACCCAAACGCTGCAAATGGCGGCAGTCGTGCTGGCCGCACTCCCGATCCTGATCGTCTATCCGTTCCTGCAAAAATACTTCACCAAGGGCATGCTCCTTGGTTCTATAAAAGGCTGAAGCCAAAGAACCAAAATATTTTCATATATGAGGGGGAGTCATATGAATAAACTGCGTAGAGCTTCATTAATGGCTGCAGTCCTGCTGCTGGCAGGTGCTGTTGCGGCAGGTTGTGCCAAATCCGATACAGAAGGGGGGACATCGGCGAGCGGGGGAGAGGCCGCCGGGAAACGAATCCAGCTGGAGATCATGGAAAGCGCAAGCGGACTGCCGTCTCCTGACAAGGATTTTGTCAAGCAGGAGCTGGATAAGGCGCTAAACACGGATATTGTGCTTAACGCGTACGGCAGCCCGGACGATTATCAGAACCAGCTGAATGTGCGTATGGCCTCTGGGAATCTGCCGGATTTATTCGGCGTGAACAAAGCTCAGATGCAGCAGTATCAGAGCCAGCAGCTGCTGCTTGATCTGACGCCATATCTGGACAACGAGCTGAAGCAGGTCAAGGATTTCATCGGGGGGGAGGAAGCCGTAAAAAAAGCGATGGTCGACGGCAAAGTATATGCCATCCCTAAAGCTCCGGGAATACCCAGCATGACGATGTGGATCCGCAAAGATTGGCTGGATGCGCTGAAGCTGGAAGTGCCGAAGACACTTGAGGAATTTAAGGCGGTGGCCAAAGCGTTTGCGGAACAAGACCCGGACGGAAACGGCGCTAAGGATACCGTCGGACTCACCGGCGGCTCGCTGAGCACCTTCGCTCCGCTGTACGGCGCATTCGGGACAGTTAACCCCGGCGAATTTTTCGTGAAGGACGGGAAGGTGGTGAATTCGCTGTACGATCCGGCGATGCGCGACGCTCTTGCCTACTTTAAATCACTGGTTGATGAAGGCGCAGTCGATCCGGAGATCATGGCCAACACAGGGATGCAGCACCAGGAAAAGGCCATCAAGGGGCAGGCGGGCATCATTTTCATAGACTGGGCAAATATCGCCAAGAACGAATACGTGGATCAGATCAAAACCGTCAATCCGAAGGCCGAGTGGATTCAACTGGCATCCCCGAAAGGACCGGGCGGTCAGTATGAGAATGCATGGGCCGTCGGCAACGCCAATTCCATGTTTGCGATCCCCAAATCGCTGGAGAACGACAAGGAGAAGCTGCAGAAGGTTTTTGAATTGCTAAATTACGTTTCCGGTGACGAGGGTTCGCGTCTCGTTCAATTCGGGATTGAAGGCAAGCACTACAACGTGGAGAACGGCAAGATCGTTGCGACCGAGCTGATGGCCAAGGAAGCCGGTTATACATGGCTGTACCAATTTACAGGTAGACCGGAGAAAGAATATTTAAAGGTTAAATTTGCCGAGCAGACGGAATACATTGATTTTGCGAGTTCACAGCCCCGCCTGGAGACACTCAACGGATTTGTCAATTATCCTGAAGGCTTTAATGTGGCCGATGCCAATCGGTACCTGGAAGAGGAATTCACAAAATTCGTCTATGGGAAACGTCCGTTGACCGAGTATGACGACTTTCTGAAAACGATCGGCACCACGATGAATTATGATCTGTATGTTGAATCCGCAATTCCACAGCTGAAAGCGCTGGGTTATGGCAACTAAAACAGCATTATTATGAATGAGGGGGAAGCCGGCGTTTCCCCTTTGATTTGCAAACAAATCTACACGAGTAAAATTTAAGGAGGAAAAGGATTATGAATCAATTGAAAATGGATATTCCCTCGATGGTGAAGCAGTTTGAGAAGGATGGGTATCTGATCGTTCCGAATGTGCTGTCCCAAGGTCAGGTGGAAGCGTTAAATGCTGCAGTAGACCGGATCCTTGCCGAAGAACCGGAATCCCTTGCGTACAATATCTACAACAGCGTTGAGCGGGATCCTGCAATCTTATCCCTGATTGATCATCCGGAGCTGCTGCCTCTTATGGTGAATCTTCTCGGGTATAACATCCAGCTTCATATTTCCCACCTAACCGTCCGCAAACCCAATCCAAACGATGTCAAGACGGCAACCAACAGCTTTATTCACTGGCACCAAGACGGCCCGCATCCCGAGTTTCCTCAAATCGGGGGGTTAACATCCGCCTATTATATTAAAATTTGTTACATTCTCAGCGATATGTCGGAGCCTGATCGAGGCAACACCAAGATTATACCGGGCAGCCACCTGATTCCCCATTTCCAGCCGGGCCAAACCGATGTGAACATCCCGGTAGAGAATGAAGTGCAGGTGTGCGGAAAACCAGGTGATGTATTTATTTTTGCGCAAAACCTGTGGCATGCCGGATCGCCAAACCGCTCCACATTTGAACGCCGTCAGCTGTTTATCGGGTACAGTCCGATCTGGATGCGCCCGATCGACTATCATAAGGCATCGCCGCAGCTTCTCCAGCATGCCGATCCGATTCGCCTCCAGCTGCTTGGAGAAATCAGCGACAATTGCTTTAAATATTACGTCCCCGATGAAGCGCTTGTTCCGCTCAAGCGATATTGGTTAGGGACAGGAGCGGGAGCGAGCGGCCAGTAAGCCTGATCCATCCGAAATCAGACTGTCCTGCCCGATAGCACTGTAACGTTAATACGGTGCGGGACAGTCTTTTTTCATACCTAGGCGATTTCTGCGGAGAGGTTCTTGTTTCAGTACCACTCCCGAAAGACGGCTGAGGTACGTCAGATAATCATTGAGGAGGGAACACCACTTGAATAGATACCGACAGTCGGAGGAGCTATTAAACCGTAGCAGGCGTGTTTTGGCAGGGGGCGTATCGAGCACGCTACGGGCCGCTATGAAGCCGACCCCCTTATATGCGGTCGCGGGCCGCGGTGCCCGGATTCAGGATGCAGACGGACATACCTACATCGACTACTTGCTTGCGTACGGTCCGCTTATTCTTGGTCATGGCCATGAACCTACGGTTGAACGGCTATTGTCCAGCATGAGAAACGGTCTGGCGTACGGTCTCCAGCACCAAGGCGAGATCGAGCTCGCCGAGCTTCTGACCGAGGTGCTTCCATGCGCCGATCAAGTGGCCTTCAGCGGTTCCGGAACGGAGGCTGTCATGCTGGCGTTGCGATTGGCACGTGCCTATACGAACCGCAGTCGGATCATCCGCTTCCATGGGCATTATCACGGCTGGTCCGACGCCATCTTCACTTCGTTTCCCAGCACGGATATGAAGGCCACACGGAATGTGATGTCCGAAGTTGACGGGAACGATTTGAATGCAGTCCATGTCATACCCGGGACAGGCGGACAGAGCGAGGCAGCGCTTCAGGATATCATTCTGCTGCCTTGGAACGATGCGGAGGCGCTAAAGGATGCCGTTGCTTTATATGGCAGCACCATTTCGGCGATCATAAGCGAGCCGGTGATGTGCAATTCCGGCTGCATTATGCCGAAGCCGGGTTATCTGGAGCTTATGCGCGAACTCACAGCTGCGAACGGAATTATTATGATCCTGGATGAAGTCATCACGGGCTTTCGTTTTGGACTTGGCGGGGCGCACGGCGTATACCGCATCATGCCCGATCTCATTACGATCGGCAAAGCGCTGGGAGGGGGCATTGCCATCAGCGGCGTAGCCGGACGCGCGGATATTATGGAACTCATCGCGGACGGTACAGTCAGCCATCTCGGAACGCTGAACGGGAACTGCGTGGCCACCACCGCTGCGGTCGCCACGATCAACGAGCTGTCCCGTGACGGCGGCGCCGTATTTGCACGGATGGAAAAGTTTGCAGCGGATCTGTCGGAAGGGCTGCGTCAAGCGATGAAGGATCACGACATTCAAGGTATCGTCAATCAAGCTGGGCCTGTCTTCCACCTTATGTTCACAACCGAAAGGCAGGTGGACAGCTTCGAAGCGTTTCAGAAACGGGATGCCGATCGATATATTGCTTTTGCCCGAGAAATGCTGGAGGAAGGCGTGCTGCTTAGACAAAACGGACTATGGTATGTATCAGCCGCTCATGGTGAAGCCGAGCTCCAGGAAACGCTTGAAGCGGCAAACCGCGTGTTTGCACGATGGGAGGAACACAAGTCATGAATGGCTGTCCAACCGCTAAGCGCATGCGAATTGCCGTTGCAGGCATGTACCATGAGACCAACACCTTTGCCCCGTTCAAGACAGGACTCGGCGCATTTCGTGGCGAGTGGACGGAGGGAGGCGATGAATTCAAGGACAGGTACAAAGGAACTCGCACCACCATGGGCGGCGTCATTGATGCGGCAGAACAGGACGGCATCGAACTGGTTCCCGGTGTCTATACTTCGGCCACACCCGGGGGGCTTGTGACGGAGGACGCGATATCCACCCTGTTAAAGGCGGTTTCCGATTCCGTGAGTCGGCATGCAGACGGTTTAATTCTGATCCTGCACGGCGCCATGGTTGCCGAAGGGCGAGCAGACCCCGAGGGTGAACTGTTGAAGCTTCTTCGCGTCCGGCTCGGCCGCAATTTTCCAATCGCCGTGACCTTCGACATGCACGGAAATATCAGCCCGGGTATGCTGGAAGCCGTGGATATTATGATCGGTTACGACACTTATCCGCATATAGACATGTATGAGCGTGCAATCGAAGCATTCAGCTTGCTGAAGCAATACATCTTGGGGACGATTCGTCCTGCACGAGCATGCGCTTTTACCGGCATGCTGGTCGTTCCCCAGGCTATGACGACGGATCAGGGACCGATGAAAGACCTGCTGGACCGCGCGCATGCGATTGAGCAGGATTCCCGGGTACTTAACGTGTCCGTTGTGGGAGGATTCCCTTATGCAGACACGCCTTATACGGGGATGTGCTGTGTTGTAACGACTGACGGAGACGTGGAGCTTGCAAAACGTTATGCAGTCGAGTTGGGACAGCGGGCCGTCGAGTGGAAGGAGCGCTTTTGGATCAAGGTCCTGCCGCCTTCGGAGGCAATCGCGGAAGCCTTGATCCAGCCGCCCGGATTAATCGTATTGGCTGAAGGATCCGACAACGTAGGGGGAGGCTCACCGGGCGACGCAACCCATCTTCTCCGCTGCCTGATTGAACTGAGAGAGAAGGGACTTATGGTGATCGCGGATAAGGCTGCAGTAGAAGCAGCTTTCCGATCCGGTATCGGCGGGATCTTCGAATCCTTCGTCGGCGGCAGGCATGACCGGCTGCATGGGGATCCCGTTAGGGTTACAGGAAAAGTTCGGCTGTTGTTTGACGGCGACTTTCAGCATGCAGGTCCTTATATGAAGGGGCATTTTGCATCGATGGGCCGGACGGCGTTGATTCAGTGCGGAAGCCTGACGCTGATTCTGACGGAACACCGTATTCCGCCATGGGATATCGGCCATGTGCGATCGGTGGGCGTTTGGCCGGGAGATTATCGGATCATTGCCGTAAAGTCAGCCGTTGCATGGGAAGCTTCGTTCGGAGAAGCGGCGACGAGCGTCATTCATGTGGATTCGCCCGGCTGCTGCAGCGTGAATCTGAAGCATTTTGATTTTCGGCATGTCCTTCGACCGGTTTACCCGCTGGATGAGGAGTTAGCACCGGTTGTGCGCTGCCTGCAATTTGTTTCTGAACCGCAAAGTATTCGAACTAAGAAATGATAGGATTGAACGATGAGTTCGAATTATATGCGCGCGATAGAATGTTATACTATGGGTTAAGTCATCCTTTAAAAGAAAGGAACATGGACCGATGAAATTGCTGACCTTTGTGCGAGAAGGAGAATATAGACTTGGAGTCAAATTGGACGGAGGGGTACTGGATGTCGCCGGGGCATCGCTGCATCAAACCGATATGCCCAGCACGATCGAGCAGCTCCTCAAAGGCGGAGCGGCTGCAAGGGCAGCGCTTCAAGACTTGGTGGCTAGATCACTCGATGCGGAAACGGAGCTTCTTGATGAAGCTGCGCTTACGTTAGCTCCGTGCGTGAACCATCCGGGGAAAATCATCTGTGTGGGACTGAATTACCTTCGGCACGCAAGGGAGACCAACTCCGAAATACCCGAATATCCGATTTTGTTCAATAAATTCACCAATTCGCTGGCCGGACACGGGGAGGCAGTCCCTCTCCCCCGCGAAAGCGATCAAGTCGATTATGAAGCTGAGCTAGCGATTGTCATCGGATCGACGGCCAAACACGTCGATAAGAGCAGCGCGCTTGATTATGTTTTTGGCTACTGCAATGCCAATGATCTTTCGGCAAGGGATTTGCAGATGCGAACCTCGCAATGGCTTCTCGGCAAGTCGTGCGACAAATTTCTGCCGCTCGGCCCGTATGTGGTAACCTCCGATGAGGTGGGCGACCCGAATCGACTCGCCATCCGCTGCGAAGTAAACGGCGAGGTGCGACAGCAGTCCAATACAGCGGATATGATTTTTCCGTGTGATGAAATCGTGAGTTATGTTTCGAGGTTTATGACATTGGAGCCGGGGGATCTTATTTTGACAGGAACACCTGAAGGGGTTATGCTTGGGCGTCCTGCCGATCAACGAGCCTACCTGAAGGACGGTGACATGGTTACCGTCGAGATTGAGAAGCTAGGCACACTGACCAACCGGATGGTGCTGGAGCGGTAGCGATACAGGTGCAATCCACTTTGGAGTATGCACATTAGCAGATCAGCAGGGCCGGGACTGGTTCTATTGCAAGTTCAATCCTTTTACAGTAAACTAACAATTACATCTTAATTATATGGAAGGATGAACGATAACGATGACCATTCCTTCATTGCATAGAATCAATGAACTGAGCCGCAAGCAGAAATCCGAAGGCTTGACCCAAGAAGAATATACCGAACAGCAAAAGCTTCGCCAGGAATACTTGAAAGACATCCGGGGCCAGGTTCTCTCCACGATGTCTACCCTGAAGGTTGTAGACCCGAATGGTGACGATGTTACCCCTGAAAAATTGAGAATAACCCAGCAACAGAATCGGTCAAAGCTGAATTAAGCTTCATCTCATAAAGCAATGGTCCGTAATATGGATGATTGACCAGGTCCCATTTATGATCCCGGAAGACAGACAATGTTGGTTGTCCGTTTTCCGGGTTTTTATGTACTAGCGGAGGGGAGAAACGATGAACAAAACCGAGCGCCAGTTCGCCATCATGCTTGAATTGCAGCGGAGCAAGGTGCTGCGGGCGGAAGATTTGGCTGCCCATTTCGAGACAAGCGTGCGGACGATATATCGAGACATGCAAGCGCTCAGCGAAGCCGGGGTTCCGATACTTGGGTCTCCAGGATACGGGTACTCCCTAATGGAAGGTTACTTTTTGCCGCCGGTTGGTTTTACTGCGGAAGAGGCGGTGGCATTGCTCATGGGGACGGATATGATTGAGCAGCGGCTGGATGGCGACTACAAAGCAGCTGCGAGGGCAGCTCGAAGCAAGATTGAAGCGATACTTCCTGAACCCATTCGTGAGGCCTCAGCGGATGTCCGGGAAACGATGCAGTTTCTTCATCCCGGCGGACAGGGGGAGAACGAGCTTGGACAGGTTCGGGGTGCCATTTTGGAGCGGCGGAAGATAAGGATGCGTTACCTGAAAAAAATACCGGATTCGGATGGAAAACGGATGAGCGACCGGATCGTTGCTCCATATGGCCTTGTGCTCGTCCAAGGGAATTGGATCATGATCGCACGCTGCGAGCTGCGTCAGGAGATCCGTCATTTTCGATTATCGCGCATGAGGGATGTTACGGTCTTAGAGGAAAGGTTTAACCTTCCCCAAGGATTTAAGCTGAGTCAATATCGTCCGCCTGACGATCGTAACGTTCATGTGACGATTCAAGTAAATCCGGAAATTGCCGATAAAATCACCGAGACCGCGAGCTTCTATATCGAAGCTTCTGAGCAAAGGGAACACGGTCTTCTGGTCCGCTTTCGAGTCAGACAGCCGGAAGAATTGCTCCCCTATATTCTCAGCTGGGGTGGGGACGTGGAGGTGCTGGAACCTGATTCCTTTCGTAACCGGATTCGAGAAGAAGCTGAAAAAATACGAAAACGCTACTGACACGCTGTTGTCAGGAGCGTTTTTTTATATTGGGTATATACCAGATGGAAGAGGAGATATCATGATGAGAAATACAGTAGAAGCTTTGCAGGCGTTTGAAACAACAGTAGCGGTGTATTTAAACGAGCTGGGACACCTGGAGCTGGAGGAGCTGCATATCAAGCCGAACGAAGAGGAATGGTCCATTGGGCAAATGTACATGCATTTGATTCAATCGGCTCAATATATGCATCTGCGCAATGTCGACCAATGTTTGGCCGGAAACGAAACGGCCGTCGAATCCCCTGGGGAAAAAACGGAGAGAGGCAAGGCGGTATTCGAGCTTGGAAGTTTTCCTCCTGTCAGGATACGAATTCCGGCGTCTCCGCAGTACACGCCGCAGCAGCCGACGAGCAAAGAGCAGTTAGTTGAAGGTCTTCAGGGCGTAGTGGAGCGGATGAAGCGAACGGAACCGGTTGTGCGTCAAGCAGACAGCAGCATCACGATTCCTCATCCCGGATTCGGAGCCTTAAACGCCAAAGAGTGGTTTCTGCTGGTAGAGATGCATTACAGGCACCACCTGCTGCAGCTCGATCGGTTAAAAAAGGAGCTGTCCCTCTAAGGACTCCCCTAATGGATTGATGATCAAGCGGAATTGACAAAAGAGCGTCTCAGTGGAGACGTTTTTTTGTTGTCGATCCTCGTCTATGAATCTCAAAATTTGCTTGATAGAATTAGAGATATTTGGTATGATGAACTCACATAAAGCTACTCACGATAAATGGCAAACTTGTCGAAAGGCAAGGACGCAAAGCTATAGGGCCTTCTTGATAAACCATCAATGGCAGCCAGCTACCGAACGAAGATGCTTTTTTTGTTTTTTATATGAGATTTTTATTCAATTAATTCTTTGAAAACTCTACTACGATAACGGCAAACTTGTCGAAAGATAAGGACGCAAAGCCACAGGGCCTTCTTGATGAACCGTCAATGGCAGCCTGGCTACCGAAGGGAGTTTATAGTATGCGCAACATGGTGTTGGCTATTGTAGGGTTTATTGCGTTATTCGTATTGGCTCCGGTTGTACATGCTTCCCAAACGGGAGATTGGCTGGATCTGGAGCAGCTTGATCGCGGAGTCATCGCCGTTCGCTATGACGTGAAAGCGGACGTGAAGACGAAGCTTATGATTGCAAAAGGGCAAAACAAGTATACATATACGCTTTTAGCGGACAAGCAGCAGGAGACCTTTCCGCTGCAAATGGGAAACGGTCGTTATACCATAAAAGTGCTGGAGCAGGTCAACGGTACCAAGTATAAGATCGTTCAAGAAGCGGAAGTTAAGCTTCAACTGACCAATAGCAGCAAGGTATTTTTGAACTCGGTACAAAACATCGATTGGCGTTCAAGCGACAAGGCGGCTCAGCTTGCAAAGAAGCTAACTCGGTCCGCAGACACCGACGAGGAAAAAGTAAAGTTGATCCACGAATATATCGTCGATACGATCCGGTACGACAAAGCACTCGCATCCAGTGAGCTGACGGACTATCTTCCCGATATTGACCGCACGCTGTCAGGGAAAAAAGGCATGTGTTATGATTACGCCTCTCTGTTCGCATCCATGCTGCGGAGCGTGGACATTCCGACTAAGCTTGTAATGGGGACAACGGATTATGTTGACGTTTACCACGCTTGGAATGAGGTTTACCTGAACGGGCGGTGGGTAACGATCGACACGACCGTTGATGCGGGATGGAAGAGCAAGGGTGCCGGTTTCAAAATGATTAAAGAGGCATCTCGCTATTCTGCAGCCAAGTATTATTAAAATAATTTTATAGCTAAAACCTTAAGCTTTGGACCATTGTCCAAGGCTTATTCGGGTTTTTATTCAGAAAATATTCAGAATCGGGCGTTACAATGCTAGAAGCTCAATTGGTTCTTAAGGAAAATACAGGCACCAATGTATCGTGCGCCAAATAAAAGTATGCGGAGGTGATGGACGAACAAATCTCTTATCGGCATATGATCCGAGAGATGGTTGGCTCGATTTGCGCACGCGAAAGCGACATCGGAACCAAATATATTGAGGGTAATGGAGAGGCTGAGGGAGAGATCATGAAGAAAAAAGTAAGTGGAATCGTATTGGCTCTGCTGCTTATGATCCAAACGTGGTTTGGAGGATCGGACTGGACGGTCAATGCATCGACTAATGTTCCAGAACCGGTAAGCGTGCAGGATTCAGTGTATGGAGTGACGGATGATGTTTATGGCCCGTCCGAATCAGAAATCAATAATGATAGCATTTTAACCAAAGTTGTGTTAACCGACATGGATGGCACCGTCATTGATGCCGTTTATAATCCGGACAGCAGCCTGGATATCGGTGCAGCCGTTAATCTAGGCTACGAATGGGAGCTGCCGAACGGTCACAACTACAAAAATGGAGACTCATTTACCTTCGAGCTGCCGCAGCAGTTTGAAATCTTCACGGAGATTGACTCACCGCTCGTTACCGGTCAAGGTGAAGTTGGCCGTTTTACGGTGGACCGAAACGGCAAGGTTGTGATGACCTTCAATGATTACGTGGAGAGCCATTCCAACATCAGCGGCAAGCTGGAAATTCGCACTGAATTCAAGAAGGAAGTTCTAAAAGGAAGCACCGAAATCATTATTGCTATTCCGATAAAGGGCGGGGTTCAGACCGTCATCGTGAACCTGAAGCCGCAAGGCGGAAAGCTGATCGAGAAGCAAGGGAAAGCGATTGGCAAAGATCGGATCGATTGGTCGGTTCAGATCAACAAATCGTTAAATAAAATCAAGCACGCAGTCATCACCGATGAAATGCCTGAAGGCTTGGAGCTCATCGCGGATTCCGTAGAGGTATACAACCTGCAGGTTAACGGTGACGGCTCAGCGGTTCTTGGCGATCAGCTGGATGCCGGCAAGTACACCGTCCAAACAGGCGGTGGCGGCAAACTGGAGCTTGCATTCTTGGACGAGACGATCAGCAAAGCCTACGAAATTCGCTTTTCGACGAAGCTTGTCGGCGAACAGTCCCGTTTTGAGAACACCGCTGTTCTAACTGGCGACGGGATGGAAAATGCCCAATCGACGGCTACAGTAACAGTAGATCGCGGCAGTTTCTTGGATAAGACATATAGCCAGGACAAGGACACAGGGATCATCACTTGGACGGTGAAATACAATTTCAACGAGAAGAAGATTCCGAGCGCTCAAGCCATCATTACAGACCAAGTTAGCGAGAACCATTCCTGGATTGCCGATTCGCTGAAGGTGTATAACGGGGATTCGAAGGATGCCAGCGCTTTGGTATCAGCGGATGAATACACCGCTGTAGCTAAAGGTAAGCACGGATTCGAGCTTCAATTCAAGAAGGATATCGATTCGCCTTATACGATTGTTTACCAGACGGAGCCGGTCGATCGCTTGAGCTCCGAGGGGAACGCAGTCAAGAACAAAGTCGTATCGGGTGAAGCGTCTAAGGAAGTAACGGCTCCGGGCTACGGAAGCCGTGCCCTGGTAAAAGGATCCTCGAACGTCAATTTTGACACAAAAGCCGCGAAGTGGATAATTACCGTCAATGGCGATAAAAAGCCGGACGGCACCAAATACATCATGGAGAATGTAGTCATCACGGATACGTTCCCGCAAGGCGGACTTGAATTCGTTCCGGATTCGGTAATCGTAAAAGCGGACGGTAAAGTCGTTCCAGCGAGCGAGTACACGGTGAAGTACAATGATTTACGCGAAGGCTTTATCATCGAGTTCTCCAAGATTGACACCACCTATACGATCGAATATGAAACGAAGTTTAACATCAACTGGCTGAAGGATCGCAAATGGGACTTTTTAAACAGAGCCTCGATGACATGGGTCGAGGAAGGCAAGGTGAAAGGCCCGATTGTGCGGGATGCAAGCTTCTCCGCTGATGGTTATACGAAAAATAACGGCGGTAAAGACGGCAGCTACAATCCGATCAGCAAAGAAATTACGTGGAACGTCAAGATGAACTATAATCTTGATTCGCTTCAGGAAGCGATCGTTACCGATGTGCTGCAGCAGGATCAGAAGCTTGTTCCGGGTTCGGTCAAGGTCTATGAAATGAAGCTGACTGGAGGACGGAATGGCGTTCAGAAGGGCTCGCTAGTTCCCGCTTCTCAATATGAAGTGACAGGACCATCAGAAACTAATGGCAACAAGCTGTCCATTCGCTTTGTCGGCCCGATCTCATCCGCATACTGGATTGAATTCAAAACATCGCTGGAAGGTACATTGATTGTCAACAAAATCGATAATACTGCGGAGCTGTCCGATGGCAGCGCGAAAAAGGCAACATGGAACGCCAGCGTAACGATTCCTCACGGCGGGGAATATGTGAAGAAGAGCGGCTCCCAGAACGGAAACAAAATCGACTGGGAAATTCGCATCAACGAAGGTCAGTCGCATATTTCCAACGCAAAAATTATCGATAATCCAAGTCCGAACCAGATCTTGATCGAGGATTCCTTCCGCTTGTATGCGACCAAGATCAATGCAAACGGAAAAGCGGAAAAAGCCCAAGAACTGACTAAAGGGAAGGATTATACCTTAACCATCCATAGGCTTGATGGTGATAAAGAGACATTCGAGTTGAAATTCACAAATGACATCTCTACGGCCTATATTTTGGAATATCAGTCGTTCATTATTGCTGAAGATAAAGAGGCAGTACAGAATAAGGTGGCTCTTGAAGGAGATCAGCTGAAGACGGAGATCCGGGAAACGACGGAAGAGGTTATTGTCCGTACTTCCTCCGGTTCAGGTTCGGGAGGCGGCGTAACGGGAAGCCTGGAAGTAACGAAGGTGGATCAGGACGAACAGACGAAGCCGCTGGCGGGAGCCAAGTTTGCGCTTTACGACAAAGCTGGCAAACGTGCGCCGATCGTAAAATCCTCGGATGATGAAGGCAAGATCCTGTTTACAAAGCTGCTGTACGACGAGTATATTTTGGAAGAGCTGGCCGCTCCTGAAGGATATAAGATCGAGCAAGCGAAGTGGGACGTAACGATTGACTCCAGCATCAAGAATCAAGATCATGTTAAGAAAATGATCGTTACAAACCGCAAGGAAGAGCCGGTTATACCTGGCGAGCCTACGGATCCAACAGATCCAACAGATCCGGAGAACCCAACGGATCCTGGCAATCCGACCGATCCAGGCTACCCGGGGAGCCCAACCGATCCGGGCAATCCGACGGACCCAGGAAATCCGGGGAACCCAACGGATCCAGGCAATCCGACAGATCCAGGTAACCCGGGGACCCCAACGAATCCTGGCAATCCGACAGACCCAGGTAATCCGGGCAATCCGACCGGTGAGGTAGAGGTGCCGGACGAGGACATTCCAAGAGGTGAACCAACAACGCCTCAAACGCCGGAGACACCTCCGACAGAGCCGGAAACGCCTACCGTCGATATTGACGAAGAGGATATTCCCCGAGGAGGCGTCGAGCCTGAGCCTCAAAAGCCGGAAGCACCAACTCCTTCTGAGAACGCTTCGACACCGCAGCCAACGGTTCCTATGCTTCCAAAAACGGGTGAATCGAGTCCTTATCCGTTCTATTTGGCGGGTCTCGGGCTGATCGCTTTCGGTGTATGGTTAGGTCGCAAACGGATGAACATGAAACAATAGCACGTTGTACTTCGGCTCTTCTTGTCCAGTAACCTGGGCAGGGAGAGCTTTATTTCTTGCAGCATCCCGTCATATGCTTAAGCACTGAACGGCAAAGTTCGAGAAGAAAATTTTATGATTTATTATTGACTGAACGATCTATAATTGATATGATGAAGCCATCAAAAGGAGGTGCTAATAAGACAATATAGTTGAAGCAATGGTATTTTTTTAATTAATATAGACCGAACGGTCTGGAAAGTCGTTTTCTTGAACCTTCATTCTTGACTGAATAATCCGATAACGATAGTATTATGGGAGTGAAGGAGGCAGACGAAAATTGGCAAGGAACAAAGAATTTGACACGACATTGGTCCTACATAAGGCTATGGAAGTATTCGGTCATTACGGTTATGAGGGCACGTCACTGCAGCTTTTGCTCGAAGGATTGGGTATAGCGAGACAAAGCTTGTATGACACCTACGGAACGAAGCGAGATCTCTTTATCAAAGCGGTTAAGTATTACCTGGACGAGAAATCGTCTGCCGTCATCGCCCATTTGGCTCAACCAGGCTCTGTCAAGGATACGATTGCCGAAATCTTTGCGATTATCGTCGATACATTGAAGGATGAGCAGCGCCGCAAGGAGTGCCTAATTCTGCATAGCGCAATTGATCAGGTACCTCATGATCCCGAGATTGCACAGATTTTCGAGCAAGATAAGATTCGTTTGGAGCAAGCGCTATACGAGGCATTAGCCCGTGGCCAAGAGCAGGGAGAGTTAGGATTGAATCAGGATCTTCGCTCGCTGGCACGATATTTATATCATTCGCGTTATGCACTGACGCAAGTAGCAAAATTAACGGACGACCCTCTCGTCATCGAACAAGTTGCTGCAGTTACTCTATCTGTACTTGATCATAAATGAAGCGTCCTTTTTCGCGCTTCATTTATTCATGCGAATAATAGAATGATCAGTCCGTAATGGCGATCATTTTGGATTATTCAAGTCTACAATCGCGCATATATTAGATCGATTGGTCTATAATATTGCGCATATTAGATCGATTGGTTCGTAATTATGTTTATATTAGATCGTTTAGTCTATAAAATGGAAGGGGAAATTGTATATGAGTTCAAGTAAATTCAAAGGCTTGGCACTTTTCATTCTAGCCATCTCCCAGCTCGTTATGGCACTCGATTACACCATAATTTTTGTAGCGATGCCGTCTCTCGGCAACGAACTCGGGTTTTCGGCAAACCATCTGCAATGGGTCGTCAGTGCATTTTCACTCGCTTACGGCGGTTTCTTGCTGCTTGGCGGGCGCTTATCGGATCTTCTTGGCAGACGGCGCATGTTTATAATCGCCATGGCACTCTTTGGCCTAGGTTCGCTGCTTGGAGGATTATCTGAATCGCAGCTGATGCTCATCGTCGCAAGAGGGGTGCAGGGTCTTGGAGGAGCTCTGCTCTCTCCCGCAACGTTGTCATTGATTGTGTCTAACTTTAACGAAGGAGCGGAACGTAACCGTGCAATGGGCATATGGGCTTCCATGGGCGGTGTCGGCTTGTCGCTTGGATTACTCCTTGGCGGTGTGCTCACCAGCTATATCGGATGGGAAGCAACCTTCTTCGTTAACGTGCCAATCGCGCTTATCGTCATTATTCTTGCACCCATTGTACTTGCCGAGAGCAAGGTATCCACGGCAACCAGGCACTATGATGCTGCCGGAACGATCTCCGTTACTGCTGGGTTAATGCTCGTCGTATATTATCTAATACAGTCACCGGTGGAAGGCTGGTTCAGTGCATCGACACTTCCTTATGTGCTGCTTGGAGCGGTGCTGTTTCTCGCTTTCATAATCATTGAGCGGCGTACGAAAGAGCCATTGATTTCCTTCGGATTGTTCCGTAATCGCAATTTGACCGGAGCAGCACTCACTGCATTTCTGTTGTCGGCCTCGTTCGGGTCACTGTACTACTTTCTGACGCTGTATACGCAGGGTGTCTTGCACTATTCGGCCATTCAATCCGGCCTTAGCTTCCTGCCGCTTACGCTTAGCGCTTTACTTGGTGCCCGGTTCATTAACAAAATACTCACTAGGATCGGCGTAGCAGGTACAATCGCTGCCGGCATGGGTCTGGGAACGATCGGTTTTTTACTTCTGACAAGACTGTCGGAAACAGGGACGGCGTGGGGGATCATACCAGGCACGGTTATTATCGGCC
Source organism: Paenibacillus sp. FSL M8-0142 (assembly GCF_038597315.1). Classification (NCBI taxonomy): domain Bacteria; kingdom Bacillati; phylum Bacillota; class Bacilli; order Caryophanales; family Paenibacillaceae; genus Paenibacillus; species Paenibacillus sp. FSL M8-0142. The sequence continues at coordinate 3,491,536 of NZ_CP152008.1, read as the reverse complement.
TCGGCCAAGCGCTTGTGTTTACAACGATGTTTATCGCCGGAAGCACGGGAGTGGATCCTAAAGTACAGGGCGTTGCTTCCGCGCTCATTTCGACCGGCCAGCAAATTGGAGGTGCAGTAGGCTTGGCCGTGATCATGGCCATGATTTCGGCTGGTATGGGTACGAACGAAAGTCTCGAAACCATGATGGCGACGGAGCTTAACCAAGCGATCCGGACTGCGTTTCAAATTGCGGCTGTCACTACGGTGCTTGGCATCGTAGTAGCTTTCTTGGTGCTTAAACAGCCTAAGGCATCGAAGAATGCAGATACGGAAGTGACCATTTCCCATTAAAAAACGCAGTAATATTGAGAATAAGGAAGAGGGGCCGCGGATAACGCGGCTTCTTTTTTACGGCCGAACAATACCGCTATGGCATAAAGCACCCTTTGAACATCACCGTAAAAGGCAACCGAGAACAACATTTCATGTTAATGAGCATTGGTGGTGCATTCCATTCAGATCGATATAATGAAGACAAGGGATGTGAAAAATATGATTAGTATGAATTTAAAAACCATGCGCAAGCTGCACCGATTGACTCAAGAAGAAGTGGCTGAAAAGATCGGCGTGTCCAGGCAGGCCGTAGCTAAATGGGAAAATGGAGAGACCGTGCCGGATATTCAAAACTGCTTAGCTCTAGCCGAACTTTACGATGTTGTATTGGATGACTTGGTCAAAAATTCCGATAAGCATGTCAAAATAGGGATTCGGCCGAAGGGAAAGCACATGTTCGGGATGGTAAAGGTTGGAGACCGGGGACAGATCGTGATACCCAAAAAGGCAAGAGACATATTCGATATCCGTCCTGGGGACAGGCTTGTGGTTCTGGGGGATGAAGCGCAGGGAATCGCCATTTTGAAGAGCGAAGGCTTGCTGCAGTTTGCCGAGGAGATCCTTCAATCGCAGAACGACGAGGAGGAAGATGAGTGTTAGCTATTGAAACGAAGAATTTATCCAAGAGATACAAAACCAAAACGGCCGTCGATTCGCTCAATCTCTCGATAAAGCAGGGCGAGTTGTTCACGCTGCTTGGCGTGAACGGCGCAGGAAAAACAACGACCATCAAGATGCTGACTTGTCTGAGCAAACCTACCAGCGGCGATGCGATTCTATTGGGAGACAGCATTATCTCCAATCCCTTTGCGGTGAAGGAGAAGATTAACATTTCGCCGCAGGAAACGGCAGTCGCTCGCAACTTGTCCGTCAAGGAAAACCTCGAGTTTACTGCAAAAATCTATGGATTCGACCGGAAAGAAACAGCCTTGAAAGTACAGGAAATGCTCGATACCTTCAGTCTCGCAGAGGTGTCCCCAAACAAAGCAAAAACGTTATCAGGTGGTATGCAAAGACGGCTTAGCATTGCAATGGCGCTGATTTCTGATCCCCAAATCCTGTTTCTCGATGAGCCTACCTTGGGCTTGGATGTTATCGCTAGAAGGCAGTTGTGGTCAGCCATTGAAAAACTAAAAGGCAATATTACCATCATTTTAACAACACATTACATGGAGGAGGCGGAAGCGCTCTCGGATCGCATCGGAGTCATGTCGAAAGGTAAACTGAGGGCTGTCGGTACGACGGCTGAATTGACGGCAAAGACCAGCACGGGATCGCTAGAGGATGCATTCGTATCTTTGGCAACACTAGAGGAGGCAACTGGATGAAGACGGCAGCATTTTCCGCACGAAACCGGAAGGAAATGATTCGGGATCCGTTGAATATGGCTTTCGGTATTGGTTTTCCACTGGTCATTTTGCTGCTCTTAACGGCGCTGCAATCGAATATTCAAGTTGAATTGTTTGCTATCGATCAGCTGGTTCCGGGAGTCGCCGTATTCGGATTATCGTTCATCTCGCTTTTTTCAGGGATGCTCATTGCTAAGGACAGAAGCACTTCATTTTTAATGCGATTATTTACGGCTCCATTAACGGCTCCGGACTATATCCTGGGATACACGTTACCTTTAATTCCGATGGCGGTTCTTCAAATAACGATAACCTTTATCGCGGCAGCCTTCTTGGGACTGGCGATCCATTTTAATGTTCTGCTGTCCATCGTTGTGCTGATTCCGGTAGCCATTTTATTTATCGGCATTGGGCTGCTGACAGGAAGCCTGTTTAACGATAAACTCGTCGGGGGCGTGTGCGGAGCTTTATTGACGAATCTCAGCGCATGGCTGAGCGGGACATGGTTTGATCTTCATCTGGTGGGCGGTTGGTTTAAGGGGATAGCCTACATGCTTCCTTTTGCCCATGCGGTTGACGCGGGAAGGGCAGCCATTTCGGGAGATTACACATCGATTTTACCTCATCTTTGGTGGGTGATCGGGTATGCCGCTGCCGTGCTGATTGTAGCGATCTTTGTATTCAGGAAGCAAATGAGCAGTGATAGCGATTAGACTATTGAACGAAAATCGATGATATAATTGCGTATCGTGTAACAAGATGTCCATACGGCCTGTTGGAGGTCAAACACATTTCTGTAAGAAAGGTCGCCGAACTGGCGGCCTGAATTTTTGATAATCCTATACATCAATCAATGTATAGTCTGCGCTCCATCCAATACGGATGGGGCATATTTGTGTTTAACATCATTTATGCCTTTACCAAATTTGGAATTCTAAAAATCTTTGATCAAAATTAACAATGATTTTATATGATTGACGGGAAATCGGTAAAGGGGAAGTGCTGTGCGTAAAAAAAGCAGGAAAACCCTATTCATTAACGAAATGCTCTTTCAATAAACGGAACATCTTGAATAAAAGCAAATCGATGGAGGTATGTCGCTAAATGTACACCGTTCTGATCGCCGAGAATGAACCATGGGTATTGAAAGGAATCGTCCAGATGGTGAAAGCTGCCGGGATGGAATTCCAGGTTGTTGGAGAATGCAGCAATGGAAATGAAGCATGGAACATGATACAAGAAGTGTGGCCCATGCTCTTGATCACGGATATCATGATGCCTGAGCTGGATGGGTTATCTTTGATTAAAAGAATCGCCGAGCATCGAATTCCCATGGTATCCGTCATTATCAGCGGCTATGACAATTTTCAATATGCACAAAAAGCCATGAGCTATGGTGTTTCGGAATATTTACTGAAGCCGCTGGAATTTGAAATACTGACTGAAGCATTAAATCGATCCAAGGATAAGCTGGAGTCGCTAAAGGATCTGAACAACTATATCGTCAGGTTCCAGTGTTTATTGGAAAACAGTCAGGGTTTGGCGATCGATACCATCATGCAAAAGCAAAGCCAATTGATTCAGTCGATCTTAAGGTTACATGGTCTGAACAACAATGCCCGGGTCGGGCTGCTGAATATATTGGACAGCAAATTGAAGACCCTGCTTAATGATTTTGGCATTGAGTTCAGGGATATCCCGAAATCCAAGTACCAGGATGAGACCTCCACCTTGAAATACTACATGGCGATGCTGGAAAAATGGTATCTCGAGTATCCCCGAATGGTGAAATCAAGCATGCCTGAGGCCATCGCCCAATCATGTCGCTACATTGAGACCAATTTTAAAACGAACCTATCGCTCGCGGAAATGGCGAACCTAACGAATTTCAGCATTTCCCATTTCAGTATGTTGTTTAAAGAACATACGGGCAGTTCGTTCGTCAGCTATGTGAACCGATTGCGGGTTGATGAAGCCAAGAAGCTGCTGAGGACAAGCTCCTTTGCTGTATCCGAAATTGCGGACATCGTCGGATACGCTTCCGGTCCGTATTTTACGCGAGTGTTCAAAGCACATACCGGCGTGTCGCCCCTCGAATACAGAAGGAGGATGGGTTCATGAAATGGCGGAACTGGCATTATCGATTCTCATTCAAAACGAAAATCCTCGGGCTGGTATTCTCCGTTAGCATGATTTCCGTTTCGCTGATGGCGGTGTTCACATCGTATTACTATACCGAATCAGCTAAAAATGATTTCTACATGATTGCCCAGGATTCTACGGCGAGAATGAACCATCAGCTTGACCGGTATTTCACGCAAATGGCCCAATCGACATATGCATCCATTGCCGGTCCATTACCTTCAAATTCGATTCTTGGGGACAATCCGGAAAGCGGGCTGCTGCAGAAATGGCTGATTAGCGGTCACATGTTCAGTCGGGAGCAGGAGGCACTGGTTGAAGGGATCATGTCGAAGTATATTGCAATTAACTACTCCAACGTCCTGGGGCTTGTGCTCCGTTCACACGACAACCGCCTGATTTATTCGAAAGACCATTCTTTAAGTCATCCCATGATTAGATCCTCACCTTGGATTAACGATACGTTGGCCGACACATTAACCATCGTTCCCTCCCATTATCGTCCGCAAAATACCCTCATGGCGGCATACCCCTATATTACTCTGATCGTTCCCGTCTTTGATCCAAATTCACTTAAGCTCGTCGGCAATTTGAATATCGCCTTATCCATGACCGAAATCGAGGATATTCTTGGACAGACGAGACTCGGGAGAACCGGATTCTTCTTTATTGTCGATTCCTCAGGGGAGATCGTTTATCATCCGGACGTCAACTTAGCTGGTCGTCGTGTTGAAGACACCGCAATTAGAGCTCTCCCGCTTGGAGGGCAGGGGGCTGTCATCAAACGAGATGGGGAGAAAATTCTGATGTCCGGCAACCGGTCGGAACTGACGGGCTGGGATCTGGTTGCTTCCGTACCTATGCACGAGATGGCGAGCGGTCTGGACTTTGCGCGTAAGGCAACGTTGTTTGTCATGAGCGGCATTATTGTGATATCCCTGCTCTTTATCCCAAGGATGGTCGACCAAGTAGTACGTCCCATTCTTCGCCTGCGGAATCTGATGAAACAAGTGGAGCAGGGGGACACAAGCGTCAACGCGGAGGTGATTGCCGGGAAGGACGAGATTCAGCAGCTTAACGGAAGCTTTAATCAAATGACGACCAGGCTGAATGAACTCATCCACACGGTTCATCGTCTGGAGATCAACGAGATGCAGCTTCAGCTCAGGCAAAGAGATGCGCATATTCAGGCATTACAGAATCAAATCAACCCTCATTTACTCTACAATACACTGGAAATTATCAAAAGCATTGCTTTTATAGAAAAGGTTCCGACGATTGAGAAAATGGTGACCAGTCTCGCAGCCGTATACCGGTATTCATCAAAAATGCCCGGGGCCGAAGTGCTGCTAAGGGATGAGCTGAAAAATCTGCAGCATTATTTAGAAATCATACATATTCGTTTTGAGCATTTTCAAAGCCGCATATCGGTGCATGAATCTTGTTTGGATTGCCGCGTGATCAAGCTATCCCTGCAGCCGATCGTAGAGAACAGCGTAAAGTATGCCGTAGAACCCAAAAACGGAAATGCCCAAATCACGGTTACGGCATATGAGAGCGACGGTGACCTCATCATTGATATATCGGATAACGGGAATGGGTTTCCTGAAGAGGACCTTGCCCGGATTCGTCATCGAATGAAACTTGTGGAGCAACAGCCGGAGCCTGCCTCCCACGAGGAATCGGTTGGACTCATCAATGTCCATTCCAGAATGGCATTAAGATATGGCCCGCCTTACGGCGTTAGTGTGCATTCATTACCGGGAAGAGGAAGCAAAGTTTCGCTTCGATTCCCAAATAAGATAAATTCATGATCAGAAAATCGGATAAAAAGATCATCCATTTGTGAAAAAATGACCCCCGGCAACAAGATATATTAAATGGCATAAGGACAAACCAAAAATTGTGTAATGGAGGTCACCCGAAGTGAAAAGAATGCTGTCCATGATCATGATTGTGAGCGTCGTATTATTGTCGATCGTAGGATGTACATCGACGGGGCAACAGGATGCCGGCACGGCTTCCGGAGAGAACGGGGACAAGGAGAAGGAGAAAATCAAAATTGATATGATGATCGCCTCTTGGAAGGGAGGGGGCTGGCCGGACAACAACCATCCGATTATCAAGCACATTAATGAACAATTTAATGTGGATTTGCAAATTCAGTGGGTACCGAATGCAAATTTTGCCGAGAAGCTGAACGTGATCGCTGCATCCGGCAAGCTGCCGGACGTCATACGGATGGATAGTCCAAGCCTGTACTTGAAGTGGGTAGAACAGGGAGTATTCCTGGATTTAAAGCCCCATTTAGACGAGCATTCAAGCTTGCAAAGCATCGCTAAACCTGAGGAATGGGCATTGCTGAACCCGAAAGATCAGATTTTCGGCATTCCGATATACGCCACAGCTCAAAATACCATTTATGTAAGGGAGGACTGGCTTGCTAAACTGGACATCCCTATACCGACCGCAGAAGAATTTACAATCGATAAATTTTATGAAATCGCCAAGGCGTTCACCACTCAAGATCCGGACGGCAACGGAAAGAATGATACCTTTGGGTTTTCAGCGCTCGGCAATTCGAGTCTTCTTGGCATTCCGGAGTTGTTCGCAGCCTTCGGATTGGCGAATGGCTGGAAGGAAGAGGGCGGCCAGCTGATTCCGATGCAAGTACAGTCGGATGAATGGAAAGCATTCCTGACCTTTATGAGTCGTGCATATAAGGAAGGAGTCCTTGACAAAGACTTCATTACCAACACAAATTTCAATGAAAAATATGCGCAAGGTAAAGTAGGTTTTGCCGACATGCATTATCAGTTCAGCCAGCAAACGAACCAACAGCTGCAGACCATTTCCCCTGGTGCTGAATTTGTGGAACTCAGCCCGCCGATGGGAACTAACGGGTCAAGGGGCAACTCAACGCCGACGAGTGGAACGATAAAGGTCGTGTTAAGCAAAGACGTGGATGACGAGAAGCGGGATCGTATTCTGGAGCTGTTTGATTGGTGGGTATCTCCAGAAGGCGAAGACATCCTAAAGAACGGGATTGAAAATATTCATTACAAGAAAAACAGCAGCGGAGCCTATGAGATGACCGACGAGTTGAAGGCTGAAGGCGAGGGGCGCCAAAGCCTCTTATGGAACTGGGTGCTACGGAACAACAACAATACGTTTAACACGTATAAATGGAGCGATCCTACTTGGGCAAAGGAAATGGAGCAGTCCATTGCTAATGCTGGCAACTATCCATATAAGAACGCGTCGGACGCCTACATCTTCTCGTCAAGAACCTATCTGGAGAAGGGGTCGGCATTGAATGAAAGCTTCCACAAAACCGTGATCGAAATCATCGCAGGGAAGAAGCCGATTGAAAGTATCGATCATGCGATTACGGAGTGGAGGAGTAACGGCGGGGATAAGATCATAGAGGAAGTGAATGCCGCGTTTACGGCGAATAAATAACGTTCGTCTGAAGCTCCCGAGCGGCAGCAGCCGTTCGGGAGTGTTATTTTCCAGACAGGCTTAAATGGAGGAGTGCAGTAATGAATGCGTACTGGAAGAGAGCATTTCCGATCTATTTCATGATCTTGCCGGGTTTTCTCTTTTTTATCATTTTCAAGTATATCCCGATGATCGGGATCTCCATTGCATTTATAGATTATAGCCCCTTCAAAGGGATAACTGGAAGCGAGTGGGTAGGACTTCATTATTTTCGCAGATTATTCGCTGAAGGCGATTTCCTGGTGCTGCTCAAAAATACGCTGCTGCTTAATCTGCTTGACGTTGTGTTCTTCTTTCCGGCCCCCATTCTAGTCGCCTTGCTCCTTAATGAAGTTAGAGCGAAGCGCTTCAAGACGGCAGTTCAAACCATTCTGTATGCCCCTAATTTTATTTCCTGGGTCGTCATCGTCGGCATTACCATTCTGCTATTCGCAACCGGCTCCGGAGGGATCAATCAGATTCTGGACAATTGGGGGCTTGGCCCGCTGGAACTGATGACGGATCCCCAATACTTTCGGTGGGTGTGGCTGCTGCAGAATATTTGGCAAGGTGCGGGCTGGGGAGCGATCATTTTTCTCGCTGCTTTGTCTACCATTGACCCCACCTTGTATGAGGCGTCCACGATCGATGGCGCGAACCGCTGGCGCAAGGTCTGGCATATTACGCTTCCCGGCTTGCGAAACGTAATTGTCATCATGTTTATATTACGGTTCGGCCATATCATGGATCTCGGCTTCGAGCATATTTTCTTGCTCCAGAATCCGATGAATCAAGACGTTTCCGAGGTATTTGAGACGTTTATTTACAAAACGGGCCTGATCCAAGGTGATTACAGTTACTCAACGGCTGTCGGATTATTTAAATCTGTTGTCGGATTGGTGATGGTATGGTTCGTTAACCGGCTGGCCAAACGAATGGGGCAGGAGGGAGTTTTTTAAAATGCGGCACGAAAAAGGCCTTGACCGGTTATTTACGATTCTTGTGTATTTCATACTTATCCTTGCGGCAGCCATGGCGATCTTTCCCTTGTTTTACGTGCTCTCCGTTTCCTTCTCAACAGAAATTGAGTATTTAACGCGCGGGTTTTTCGTGATCCCGAAGCAGTTCACCCTGGAAGGATACATGTATTTATTGGGACATCCCGGGTTTACCTCCGCATTTCGAAATGCGGTTATTCTTAGCGCGGTTGGAACGGCGCTGAATATTGTGCTGACCTCCCTCATGGCATACGGATTGTCCAAGCGGTGGCTTAGATTTCGCAGTTCCTTGAATTTTATGGTGTTCTTCACATTGTTATTCTCGGGCGGAATGATCCCAACCTATCTGGTCGTGCGGTCTCTCCATCTTTTAGACAGCTTCTGGGCGATTTGGTTAAGCACCGCAATAGCGCCGTTCAATGTTATTGTGATGCGAAGCTTCTTCCAGTCCATGCCTTCCGAGCTTGAAGAATCGGCCAAAATCGACGGAAGCGGGGAATGGCGTTTGTTTTTGTCGATTATCGTCCCGCTCTCCAAACCCGTGATCGCTACGTTTACGTTGTTTTATTTGGTAACCAATTGGAATACGTATTTTACTGCGATTCTTTATTTAAACGATGCTGACTTAATGCCGCTTCAAGTATTCCTAAGACAGATGCTGGTTGAGGACGATCCTACAATATCCAATGCGTCCAACGTCATGTATAAGTACACGCCTGCAGCCAAAATGGCGGCGATTATTTTAACAGCCTTGCCGCTGCTGGTGATCTTTCCGTTCTTGCAAAAGCACTTCAATAAAGGAGTAATGCTGGGATCGGTTAAAGGATAAGTAGCAGATTAAATTAATATCGATACGAGGTGAGCAATAACATGATTAGTAAACCGAAATATGTAGCCCATCGCGGATTAAGCATGTTCGCACCTGAGAACACCATTGCAGCATTTGAATTGGCCGGCAAATCGGGCTTCTGGGGGATTGAATGCGATACTTACTGCACGACGGATGGTCGCTGGGTTGTCCATCATGATCGGACCGTCGACCGAATGACGAACGGGACGGGGAGGACTAAGGATTTTACGTTTGAGGACATTCGCAAATTGGATATCGTTGCAGGTAACGGAATTGACGACTACAATGGCTTGTACATTCCAACGCTTGAGGAAGTGATGTCTGTCTGTTTATTCTATGGCATGCACGCTTTCATCGAGATCGAGGAATATCATCAAGAACGGGATTTGGAAGTGCTCATAGAGCTTGTGCGCACCGCGGGCATGGCGGATCAAAGCAGTTTCATATGTTTCAATGCCGATGATCTGTTCAAGGTGCGGGCGATTGATGAAACGGTGCCGCTTGGCTTTTTGTCAGCCAAACCACCTGTTGCTGAAGACCTGCAGCTTATTGGCCGATTGCAGCCAGCTTTTCTAGATTACGACTACCGGACAACGACGCCCGATGACGTACGTAACTGCATCAAGGCTGGAATTGACGTCTCGATCTGGACCGTTAACGAAAGAGAGATATCTCGGCAGTTTGAAGAAGCGGGAGCCACATATATAACAACCGACACGATTTTGTGGAAAACGATGGAGCCAGATAATCTTTCCACACCGAAGAAATGACGGAAGCCAAGAACGTACATGAACAAGAAGCCGTGATCTCCACGGCTTCTTAGTATTTAAGGATAAAGAAACTCAATGAGCCAAAGTATGCGGAAAGCGGATGTTTGAAAAAATACTGGAATGTTCGTTCCGCATCGTTTATACTCGTGTTGAGAAGGAGGAGGTATGAATGGGACGGACCAAAGAATTTGACCGTGAGCAGGTGCTTCGCAAGGCGATGATCGTTTTTTGGGAGAAAGGATACGAGGGGGCAAGCATCCCGGATTTATTGCAATCCATGGGATTAAGCAGATCCAGCATGTACGAAACGTTTCAGGATAAACAGACGCTTTATTACGAGGCCATCCAGCAATACAAAAAAATGTCGCAAAAAAAACGCGATCTGATGATCCATGCTCCTTCTGCGATCACCGGGATCCGCCAATATTTTGAGCTGCATATTACGAACGCATTTGCGACGCACGGTGAAGCTTATCCGCACGGATGTCTGATTACGAACGCTTCCGTGGGTCTGGATGCCATGGATGAGCCCTTGCAGAATACGATTCGCCAAAGCTTTACGGAGCTGGAGCAGCTGTTCTATGAGAAATTAAAAGAGGGCCAGGAAACGGGCGAAATTTCTCCCGAGAAAGATATAAAAATGTTATCGTTCCTGCTGCTTAATCTCAACCATAGCATCAACGTGATGGCCAGGATCCAAAGCGACAGCGACAAGGTCCGCGATATGATGAACGCCGTGATCGAGTCGCTGTAGAGCTTTTTTTTTCACCATACTGGAACAATCATTCCGAATGGATCTCCCTCTTGCTAAAGCATAGAAGGGGAACTTCTTCTCAAACTGGAATAATTGTTCCGATATTCTTGTTCGATCATTCTTATAAGGAGTGTTACTATGAATGAAAATAGATACACAAAGGGAAAGCTGGCGAATTCGCCATCGCCCTGGATTATGCTGATTCTTGCTGTTGCATGCGGCTTGATTGCAGCAAATCTTTACTACACGCAGCCATTAGTTGAGTCCATTAGCTCATCTATAGGATTATCTTCAGGAGCAGCAGGGGTCATTGTCACGCTGACCCAAATCGGCTACGGGATCGGCTTGCTGTTTATCGTTCCTTTGGGAGATCTGCTTGAAAACCGCAAACTGGTGGTTGCGCTGCTGATGCTGACGGCCATCGTTTTAATCATTGCCGCCACTGCCCGAAATGCCGCTTTGTTTCTAACCGCCTCTTTGTTTATCGGTGTGGGGTCCGTCGCGGCTCAGATCCTGGTCCCTTATGCAGCTCATCTCTCCCCGGAGGAGACGAGAGGACGTAATGTCGGTAATGTCATGAGCGGGCTGCTGTTAGGAATCATGCTGGCCCGCCCGGTATCGAGCTTGGTGGAAAATTATTTCGGCTGGCACGCGATCTTTATGATGTCTTCCGCCTTACTCTTCCTACTCGCTCTGGTTTTAATCAAAGCACTGCCGGCAAGGAAGCCGCAAACGACCGAACGCTATCCGGCAATCATCTCATCCATGCTGCGGCTGCTCAAAACGACGCCGATTCTTCGTCGCAGGGCGCTGTATCACGCTTGTTTGTTCGGGATGTTCAGTCTGTTCTGGACAACGGTTCCGCTTGTATTAACAAGCCCGCTATATCATTTTTCCTCTGCAGGCGTTGCGTTGTTCGCTTTGGCGGGAGTATCAGGCGCGGTCGCAGCGCCTCTGGCCGGCCGCTTTGCGGATAAGGGCCTGATCCGGCCTGCAACCGGAATATCCATCGCGCTGGTGCTACTATCCGGACTTCTGCCGATTGTCTTTCCTGGCGGTTCTTTGCTCTCGATCGTGATCCTGGTGCTTGCCGCCATCCTGCTGGATATGGGCGTGTCCGCCAATATGGTGTTGGGACAACGCGCGATCTTCTCGTTGGGAGCCGAGGTGCGGAGCCGGCTGAACGGCTTGTATATGGCGATCTTTTTTGCCGGGGGGGCCATAGGCTCTGCTGCCGGGGGATGGGCCTACGCTATGGGCGGGTGGAGGGCGGCGATGTGGCTTGGCGTCTTTTTCCCGGCTTTGGCAATGCTATACTTTTTGACGGAACGAAGGGTGCGGGAAGACAGCAAATAAAATGCGATGCATGTTTTTAACAAGAGGTTATAAGATAATATCTTGGAAATAATCTGTAGGATGTATGGGTATGGATCGCAGGTGGCAATATTGAGCAATCAAGAAGAAATGTCTCCTCTCGATACACGCTATAATAAGTGTAATTTCCGTGAGAGAAATCATATGAAAGGGTGGGACGATGTCGGAAACCGAAGATGCTCAGAAAATCCATTGGAAAAGAAACATCATTCTCTTTTTAAGCAGCCAGACGCTCTCGCTGTTCGGCTCTGCCTTGGTGCAGTACGCCATTATGTGGCATATTACGCTGACGACACAGTCAGGCATTATGATGACGCTGTTCATTATTTGCGGTTTTATACCGACGTTTCTACTATCGCCGTTCGCAGGCGTATGGGCGGACCGGTTCAATCGAAAATCGCTCATTATCATTGCGGATGCCATGATCGCGGTGGTAACGCTCATCTTGGCCATCACGTTTTTGCTCGGTTACCAAGCCGTATGGCTGCTGTTTGTCATCGCCGCGGTACGCGCACTTGGTGGAGGTATTCAGACACCCGCTGTCGGAGCGATATTGCCTCAAATCGTACCTCAGGATAAGCTAACCAAGGTGAACGGCATTAACGGAAGCTTGCAAGCGCTCATGATGTTCGTTGCGCCTATTGTCAGCGCTGCTTTGCTAACGATGGCTACGATCGAAATGATTTTTTTCATCGATGTCGTTACAGCGGCGATCGCGATCTTTATCTTGTTCTTTTTCCTTAAAATCCCGTTGCATAAAAAGGCAGCTGACACGCAAAACACAGGCTATCTCGACGACTTCAAACAGGGCTTGGTGTATATTGGACAACATGCCTTTCTCAAATCATTCTTTATCTTTTTTGCCATCTTTTTCGTGCTTATGGCACCTGCGGCATTTTTGACTCCGCTGCAAGTCACACGAACTTTCGGAGACGATGTATGGCGCTTGACCGCGATCGAAATCGCGTTTTCGGTAGGCATGATGGCAGGTGGGGGGATTATTGCGTCTTGGGGCGGCTTCAAAAATAAAGTCTACACGATGGCGATTGCCAGCCTCGTGATGGCATTGTCCACATTCGCGCTTGGCATCGTCCCAGTCTTCTGGTTGTATCTAGCCATTATGGCTGTATTCGGGGTAGCCATGCCTGTCTTCAATACGCCGACGACCGTCATGCTGCAGGAGAAGGTGGATGAAAACTATTTAGGACGGATCTTTGGCGTCTTTGGAATGATCTCGACTTCCATGATGCCGATCGGGATGTTGATCTTTGGACCGCTTGCCGATGTGGTCAAAGTCGAATGGCTGTTGATCGGTACCGGATTGCTTATGCTCGTGCTGACTGTATTCTTCGCCCGCAACAAGCGATTGGTCGAAGCGGGGAAGCCGCTTGTGGTCGCAAACGCCCCTGAGTAAGTATCGGATATCCATTCTAATATGAAGCCCGCAAATGCTCAGGCATTAGCGGGCTTCATTACTGACTCAGTGATAGGCCGGCGTTTCGATGCCGCAGGGGCCTCCGTCAGGATTGCCTTCGAGCTCAAGCGTAGTCCCGTCGGCACGGTAGAGCGGATTATACCAGCGCGAAATTTTGTCGGCACTGGAGTTGGCGTAGTGACAAATGAACGCCCGGCGGAATCGGTCCTTTGATTTGTTGCGGTATGAGCCGTGTATCAGATTTCCGTTGAAGAACAGCACATCACCTGGATCCATGACGGCCGGCACCGGCTTCTCGTCTTTTGGCGGTTTAACATAGTGCGTTGTGAACGATTCCTTAGAATCCGACACATCGGGACAGACGATCTCGTACGTGTTCGTTTTCGGCACAAGCAGCATGCAGCCGTTCTCCTCGTCGCACCGGTCGATCGCCGTCCAAGCGGCGATGCAGTTGCCCGGCTCAACCTTCAGATAGAAGTTGTCCTGATGCAGCGCCTGTCCTCTGGAACCCGGAGGCTTGTAGTAGAACATGCTCTGTGCTGCGTAGGCTTCCTCGCCGTACAGGTCCTCGAGAATCGCCATGACGCCGGGATGTAGCATATACTTCATGGCCACCGGATTGAACCGGTGCGGATGCATGACACGGGGGAACCGCTTCAGCGGGTCGGACCGGTCCGCATTCAGATCCGGTTCGAAATGGCCCGGGATCGTTGTTTGTCCGATCTCATCGAAAGTCAAGCGGATCTCATTGACCTCTCCCGGATGAAAAACCTCTTTAACGATTAGATAACCTTCCGTTTCAAATTGCTTCATTTGCTCTGTGGACAACGTTTTTAACACCTTTGACATATTGACTGCTCCTCTCCGAGATGAATTATCTACAGTTTAATGGAAGAGAACGCAGGCTTGAAGTCGCATTCATGCTCATAACAGGTTGGATTCTGCTATCCTGCTGGACAGAATGTGCAGAACACCTTATTTTATCAGGAGAAGGAATCAAGGAATATTCTTATGGGAGGAGAACGCATTGGTTGAAAACCAACAGCAAAATGGAGCTAAAGACGGGGGGATATTGATTGGTCATTTCCGGGAGAACGAAGAATATTCGATGACGCGCTCGAACGGAATCGATGACTGGCTCATCTTTTACACGATCGAAGGGGGAGGGTATGTGCGAACCCCCGCGGGTGAGAAAACATGCGGCCCGGGTGATGTCGCAGTCATACGCAGAGGAGTGCCCCACACGTACGGGACGACGTCGGGCGGGATATGGCATTTCATGTGGGCGCACTTCCAGCGGCTGCCGGAGACAACGCTGCTGCCCGATGACGAAGTATCGGTCTGCAAAATGCCGAACGGCACCATGCAGCGACGCGTGCTGCGGATATTCCGGACGCTGCTGCATGATTTCCGCGATCGCGGGAAGCTGTGGCAGGAGCTGTGCGAGAATCAACTGAGCAGCGTGCTCCTGCTTGTCGCCGAGCAGCTTGCAGATCGGCATGACCCAAGGGTTAGCCAGGTGCTGCGCATTCTATCCGTTCGGATGCAGGAGCCTCTGACCATCGATGAGCTCGCAGCTGCGGTGAGGTTGTCAGCTTCTAGGCTATCTCACTTGTTCAAAGCAGAGACCGGACAGACGATCCTGGAAACGTTGAATGGCATGCGTCTTGAGCAAGCTGCGCTGCTCATGACCCACGCCGGCCGCACGGCAAGTGAGGCGGCAGTCGATGTTGGCTTTCAGAGTTACAATCATTTTGCCGCACTGTTCCGCAAACGTTACGGCGTCGGCCCGGCGAACTATCGCAGAAAAGGGTCGGCTGCAAACTAAGAAAGAACTGGGATTATGTCACTACTCCCATGAGGGCATATTTGACCATCGTCAGCATACGATTAGGCGAGACTGCTTCTGAGCAAGGGAGGATACCCAAATGACCGTTAACGATCAGCAGCTGGCGCAAATCGCTAAAGCCTATCTGCCCCATGGTGCTGAGCTTGTCACCATTGGAAAGCCTATGGAGCATGCGGCAGTTATCGCTGCCGACATCACGGGAGATCGGATTCCCGAAATAGCCGGTGTATATCGATGGAATGATGAGCTTTATCTGTTTGTGCTGCAATACCGCAATGTCGGCTATGAGGTCATGGCCAATATCATGGGGCAGGGGTATGCGGTCACTTTATTAGGTGCGGTCCCTGTGATGGCTCCCGGCAAGAACCAAATTATCGTTGGCTGGCAGGTTGGCTCCATCTGGTCCAAATTATCAATTTACGACTGGACATCGGAGGGACTTAAGGATATCGCACCTCCTGAAATGAGTTACAGCTATATCGATGTGTTGGATATCCCGGGAGGTTCGGGACCTGATGGCCAAGCTGAAATTGTGTTATGGATACACGATACGGGCGAAGCCTATCGAGTCGAAGTCGTCAGGTGGAGCCAAGGAAGGTTTGTGACCGCGCCGGATGTTTACCCTCATTACTTTCCTGTTGTCGTAAGATACTACGAGAGGCTGACGCAAAAACATCCGGATTATTCCTTCTATTGGTATTACTTGGCGGATGCCCAATATCGGGCGGGGATGCCCGAGGCAGCTTTGGCGTCGGTTCGCATGGCACTCCGTTTCCCGGAGCCTTACCCTATGCGCGAAACGCTGTTAGAGCTTGAGAGCCGGATCAAGCAAATGCTGGCCGGCAGGTGGGAGCCCCGGCAGCCGGTCGGATTATTTCCGGCTTCCGTAAAGACCACGAGTGGAACCAAGTGGGGATATATTGATCGCAGCGGAAAATTAATCATACAACCAAAGTATGAGGATGCACAGGATTTTCAGGATAATGGACTTGCCATCGTAGGGATGCACGGCAACTATGGTCTTATTGACAGATCTGAACGTTATGTAGTGGCACCCATATATCAGTCCATTAGTCCGTTCTCGGAGCATCGGGCGATTGTGATCGATCATCAGGGATTTAAAATGATTGACGAACAGGGAAATGTGCTGACACGACGAGCATATCCGTACATTTCGGTACTGAAGGAAGGCAGGGCGGTTTATTATGTAACCGATCAGGGCAGCGGTAATGGAGCGGCCAGCCGATACGGATATCTTGATGCAGAAGGTCGGGAGGTGATACCTGCCCAATTCGAGGAAGCAAATGATTTTGCCGATGGGAAAGCCGTTGTGAAGATAAAAGACAACCATTACGCCCTCATAGATCCCCATGGCCGGCGATTGGCCGACTATCCATTTGCCTATGTCGGACCGCTTGGCGATGGGCTGCTGGCTTTTCAGCAGGATCCAAATGGCAAATATGGTTACATCAACGAGCAGGGGAATATCGTTATATCGCCGACGTACACCTCGGCATTCCCGTTTCATCAAGGCAGAGCGATCGTGAACACGGCGGAGGATTACAGGTGGAAGTACGGGGTCATTGATTCACAAGGTAAATGGATCATCCAGCCGGAGTATAACGATATTCGGGATTTGAATGAAGAACGGTTTGCGCTTGGGCGTGCAGTTGATCCCGAACAGCCGTATATTGGTTCGATCTATGCCATTGCAGATTGGGAAGGGAAGAGACTTTCTGAATTTATGTATCGTGATGTCTCGGACTACCAGCACGGCTTGGCTTCGGTTTATGACGGGAAGCAGACGTATTTCATTGACCGTACAGGACACCCCGCCCCAGGATATCCTCGAGTGGACGGCAGCGGTTCGCTCACGCTGGAACCCGGAGGGCTAATTAAGGCATTGGTCGATCAGCGCTTGTCTTACCTGGACCGGTCAGGTCACGTCATATGGAGACAGAACACGGTAATTCCCCTGAACCCGCCTTATCAGGTTAGGGAAGAGAAGTATAAACCCAATCCGGATTACTTAGTCTATTATCCACAGCTCGAAGGTATGAGGGATCAAGCAGCTCAGCAAACGTTGAATACGAAGCTTAAAGACATGTCGCAGGTGAAGTACATTCCTCCGAACCAACAGCTGGATTACTCGTACACGGGTGATTTTGACGTTATTTTCTACAAGCACCAGCTTCTTGAACTGGAGCTCACCGGATACAACTATCCCTTCGGTGCCGCTCATGGCATGCCTTCCAAAGTGTTTGCCGCGATCAATCTTGACAATGGGAGGATCTATGAATTGAAGGATTTGTTTAAGCCGGGCAGCGATTATGTGAAGGAGCTCAGCCGCATCGTTGGCAAGCAGATTCAAGAGGATCCGCAGTATTCGTATGTATTTCCGGATAGCTATAAGGGAATTGCGCCGAATCAGCCCTTTTACGTAACCGAGGACGCGCTGCATCTTGTGTTTGCCCCCTATGAGATCGCTCCTTATGCCGCTGGTTTTCCGACATTCACGATTCCATTCACTCAGATCATGAACATCATCAATACCGAGGGTGAGTTCTGGAGAGCATTTCATTCTTAGGACTTTATACTCAATTATCAATTGGGTGGCCGTGTTTAATGCTTATCCCAGATGGAGGGTTGGAGGAGGAATTGTTAGAGTACAGTCACAAAAATACAAGGGATTCCCCTTAGGCGCTGACTTACCCGATCGACCCATTCCTTATCCGTTCATGCGTATGTAGGATCTCCCGCCATTCTGAATACTTTGTACCTACCGCTTCCTTGCTTTTCCAGTGTATCATGAAAAGATGGTCATAATGCTGCGGCATGAACACAGCTTCATGATGTACATAGGGAGACGATTGGATATGAATTGGTTGAACACAGAGATAGCACAGCGTTGGCGGACAGAAGGAAAGAGATACGCTTCCGAGATCAACGAATATGTGCGCATCGGCATGGAGAACGGTTGGCCAGAAGAGCTGCAGCCCCCTGAGGATGATCAGCGCAGAAGCATTGCCGGGGATATTCTTCGCATGATTCAGGGCGCCAATCAGGCTGGGGAAACAAAGAGGCTGCGCGAGGAAATTCCGCCGGCATCTTGGCCGATCACGTCCGAGTTTGGAGATCGGCTGCAGCCGATAGACCCGTTGACCTTTTTACGGGATGGGAGCTTGCTGGTCCATGCCGGCGGCCAGAGAACACGCGGGACGCTTTATTTGGC
The DNA here is from genome assembly GCF_038597315.1 of Paenibacillus sp. FSL M8-0142. Taxonomy (NCBI): domain Bacteria; kingdom Bacillati; phylum Bacillota; class Bacilli; order Caryophanales; family Paenibacillaceae; genus Paenibacillus; species Paenibacillus sp. FSL M8-0142. The sequence continues at coordinate 3,472,929 of NZ_CP152008.1, read as the reverse complement.
GCATGGGGAGCAGCTGACCACGGTACCGGATGCAAACTTTTCCGGAGGCTCACGGGATGGCGCATATGTGGCGCTTGTCAATGAAGAAGGCATTCGGGTTGTCGAAGGGATGACCGCCGATTCGGATGGAGCGCAGGTTGCCGTGTATCCGTGGGAGGAAGTGCAGAGCAAGCTGAAATTGGCGCTTCCGAACCTCGAATCCCTTGCCGATGTGGAGCACCCCGAATATGTGGTCGATGAGCTGATCCCTTTTGACGGGGGAAGAAAGCTGCTGCTCGTTTGCGGATACGGCATTTATTTGGTAGATCACGAGGGCGGGGTCGAACTGCTTAATCCTGAACATGCGGATCTCATCGAGTACGAGGAAGAGGATACGATTGTGGATATGGCTCACGGAGATGTTTCTCCTGATGGCCGGTGGCTGGCTTACGGCTCGCAATCCAGTTCGCATTTTTTGAAGGACCTGCAAAGCGGAGAGGTACATGCATTTGAACCGGCGTCAAGCTATCCGCACTTCGCGCGGTTTTCGAAGGATAGCCGCGAGGTATGGTATAATGCGTGCCATTTTTACAACGGGGCGACGTTCAAAGTGCCGCTGACGGAGGACGGACAGGAGAGCTACGGCGATATCGAGAAGGAATGGCCTATGATGAATGAAGAAATGCGGGTGTACGCGGCTGCCTCGCTGAAAGATGGATTCATCCTCGGAGATGCCTACGGCTATCTTAAGTATATCGATAGAGATGGCCGAGAGATCTGGCGGTATTTCGTCGGCAGCACCATATTTGGCATGACTGCTTTCGCGGATGAATCGATGCTGGCTGTCGGCACATATGGGGGCATGCTCCATCTACTGAAGCTGGATAGCGGCCAAAAAAGCGAATACAGCATTGGAACCGCAAATGTTATAGAGACGGATCGCTGGGTGCTGTGGCGGGATCAGGAGCCATTGCGCTGGTAAGAAGATTCAATTTGGTCCGGAGTGCGATAACAATTGAATGAAATGAAAACTGCACCAATGCAGAAGGAATAGACACGTAAATTTTGCGGGATAGCAAGCCCCTCTATTTTTGTTCAATCGGCGAATGAATGTGTTGTATCCTTTCATTCGCCGATTTTTTTTGTTTTCATGTGGAGGGCTGCCTGTATTTTTGGGCGGAAATGGTTGATTTACTATCATTCAGCACACGGAAAGGAGGTGATGAAGATGAACACCATTCATATGCTGGCCGGCATTCCCGGCAGCGGTAAAAGCCAATACGCGAAAGAATGCTGCAAACGGGAAAGAGCCGTACTTGTAGCGACGGACGCCATCCGGGAAAAGCTGTTCGGAAGCGAGACACGGCAGAAGAACACCTACCGGATTTTTGATGAAGCTTTTGCCGAGATTGAGCAGGCGCTTGCGTCCGGGAGAAACGTCGTGTTTGACGCTACCAATGTTGCCCGCAACCGAAGAGTTCAATTCCTGAAGCGATTTAACAAGGTTCCGGTGGAATGCCATGTCTGTAACACGCCCTACGAATTGGCCAGGGAACGGGTGCAGGCGAGAAAGCGTAAAATCGAGGACAAGGTCCTTGAGAAGTATGCCAAAAACTTCGAGTTTCCCTTGCTTGCCGAAGGCTTCAATCAGCTGCATATCGTCCATACGCCGGCAGATGTCGGACTTGAGCGGGCCGAGCTGGAGCAGCTTCTTGAACGGAAGCCGGGTCATGACGAGCTGTTTGCTTACTTGCGCCATTCTCCTTATTTCAGCGTGATGCTGGGATATGACCAGGAAAATCCCTATCATTCCAAAACCTTGTCCGAGCATACGCATGCCGTTCTGGAGTATATCCATGCGTTTTACGAAGGGGAGCATATGCTTGAGATGCAGCTGGCGGCTTTGTTTCACGATACAGGCAAACCCCTTTGCAAGGTATGGAAGCCGAACCGGGGATATTACTCATATTTTGGACACGAGCATGTATCCGCAGGGATCGCCTGCCATGTTCTGAAGGAACTGGGGTATGGCGATGATTTTATTTTACATGTGGTGAACATGGTGAGCTTCCATATGGAGATTCTGCACGGCGGTGATGCCGGGGCCTCCAAGATCTACCATCTGCTTGGCGGCCGGATGCTGGCAGAGCTGTATTTCTTCGCGGAAGCGGACACGTTCGCCAAATAGAGGTGATGAGATGAATAAAGTGAAATATCCGAAAACAATGCATTTGCCGTGGTCCAGAAGCTATACGGACGATGATAAAATTTTGCGGAGCACGGACCATTTTGCCGGACAAGAGGTTGTCATAACCGAGAAAATGGATGGAGAGAACACAACGATGTACTCGGACTTCATTCACGCGAGGTCACTCGACAGTAAAGACCACTCTTCCCGGCACTATGTGAAGACGCTGCACGGAGGAATCCGGTATATGATTCCGGAAGGGTACCGGCTTTGCGGGGAGAACGTATATGCCAAGCATTCGCTGCTGTATACATCCTTGCCCGGCTATTTCATGCTCTTCTCGGTTTGGAACGACCGCAATATCTGTCTTTCCTGGGATGAAACCGAAGCATGGGCGGAGAAATTGGGGATTCCGCTTGTTCCGGTTCTGTACCGCGGAGTGTGGAGCGAGGAAGCCGCCAAGCAGTGCTACACGAAGCAGTCCCGATGCGGCGGAGAGCAGGAGGGCTACGTGGTACGGCTCGCCTCAGAATTTCCTTATGAGGACTTCAAGCGCTCGGTCGCCAAGTTTGTCCGGAAAAATCATGTGCAAACCGACGAGCACTGGCTCAGCAAGCCAGTTGAGCCTAATGTTTTGGCCTAGGGTGTAAACGAGAGAATAAGCACGAAGACAGCAATAACCAAAACGGATGAGGAGGGTTTATCATGTAATTCGCTCGGAATTCCTAATGATTATTCGATCATGGGTCAATTCGTTGAATCCGACATACATAAAGATAATGACAATTGCCTTTGCACGTTTATCAATGAGAAACTATGGGCTGCATAGAGCCTTATATCGAAATACATACTACATAACTTTTCACAATTGCGGCAAATACGGAGGTGGTTGCTTTGAGTACGGGCATCGCGATTTACGATACGGAGAAAATAACAGCGCCCGAGGCACTCGAGATCGGGCTGTCTTTTTTTGAGGCAATCGGCGTCAGCGTGAACTCTGCCACGTATTATAGACTATTAAGCAACGGTGATCATGAAGGAGATCACGATCTGTTCGAGATTTCCCCGGATCGTTTAAGAGAGAACGTGTTAAGAGGAGAATGCGATGCGTTCTGGCTCTATCACGAGCGAAAAGGCTCGGTTCCTTGGCATGCCGCATTCAGCAGGCAAACCGGTGAATTCGGAAGTTTTCCTCATCTTACCGCATTTTGTGAATGTTCACTTGAAGAAGCTTACGCCTCGCTCACAGCGTGGCTTAAAAGCTTGGCGAAGCGGTTTCCCCGCTTTGCTTACGGGATTGTCTATTCCACGGAAAAAATGACTAACGCATATCTTTATGCGGCAGGGAATAGCGGGGTGACGCTGTTCCCGTACGAGAACGGTTTCGCATTTAGCAAAGAGACTCCGGGACTGTATAAGGGTAAGGGGCGGTATTCAGGGGAATTGCTGCGGATGGTTTACCCATGCAACCTGGTGAACAGTCGCCATTTACATATCGAAATCGGCGGAGTAAAGCTGGGAGTATGGATTACGGGCAGTCGGGAACATGGCAAGCTAACGAATATCGGAAAGGAACATTGGCTGTGGGAAGTGGAGACAACGCATCTTGACCAGATAAATCAATTATGCGGAGAAGCTGGATTTCTGGTGGCCTGGAAGCCTCGACCACTGAAGAAGCCGCAACGAAAGCTGCCCTGACCAGGGTAAATACAAAATGGAGGGAACAAGATGAACGAAGAAGCAGTTACAACCGGCTGGGATGCAATTGAAGAGCAAATGAAAAAGCTATATGGGGCCCAGGAGCCTAAGCACTACGGTACGGTGATTCCTTATATGTTGGGTGGTAAGGATCCGCTGGACGGTCTGAGCGCCTACAAAGCGGAGAACCCGCTGCCGCATTGGCATATCGTGACGTTCGGCTTTTCCGAGCTTTATGAGAAAGAGTCGGAAAATAAGGAGTATAGCGGATATGGATTTGAACTTACGTTTCGGGTGGCGCGCACGGAAGACGAGGAAGAGCCGCCGATGTGGGCGCTGAACCTGCTTCAGAACATGGGACGGTATGTTTTTAGCAGCGGGAACGTTTTCGCCTCCGGCGATTACTTGGATGCCAACGGTCCGATTTGTTTAGGAAGCGATACTCAGTTAACCGCGCTTGCCTTCGTAGAAGATCCTGAGCTCCCTAGCGTCGTTACGCCTAACGGAAAAGTTGAGTTTTTGCAAATGGTTGGAATTACGGAGGATGAGCTCGAGGCGATGAAAACGTGGAGTACTTCGGGCGTATTGGGTGCCAGCCAAACGAACCTTCCCGGGTATATCACCGATTTGTCCCGAGACTCCCTCTTGCGGATCCCTTCCATAGCGGAAACAGTCCAAAGAGGTTTGGAGCAGGAAGGTTCGAATACCGGATTTTTATTTGTGGATCAATTGGCTTGGGAGCCCGGCAAAAGCCGGCTGTTTAGCAAGACGCCGACCGTGCTCACCTTGGGGGCAAAGCAAGCGGGAACGGTCGGCAAGCTGCTTCGCGGAAGGCTTCTGAAAGGAAAGGACTTGACATTGGCAAGCCAAGACTTGAGAGTTGTGTTGGAGCCTGGTGCGGAAACCGGCTACGAAGCAGGAGAGCAAGAAGTACGGCTCAGGCTGGATGAAGCGACTGCGGACGAGCTCTCGCGAAAACTGCTTCCGAAGGAAGACAGAATCGAGTTGACTGCTTATAAAGGATGTATCATTCAAGTCGTTAAAACCCATATCAAGGACCAAGATGGTAACGTCGTTTCCACCATTGGGTAAAGCGTAAAATCAGGAGTTGAGGCTGCAATGAAATCACGTCGCAAAGGGGAGGCTCGGCTGAACGTGGTCAGCATCGCGGAGGAGCCGGTCGAGCAGCTGCCTTATACGGCAGCCGCTCCAGGGAGCAGAGGGGTCATCTATGGATATTTACCGGTTTATTTTGGAGGGATGCTTGGGCTTCCGGATGAAGTAGACGCACTAATCCTAGCTTCGGATCTGCAAGGCGTCGCAGGACACTTATCTGCTGATGAAATGCATAGCTCGCGGCTGATCGGCGAGGAGCTGCCCGAAATGCTGGCCTTGCTGCTGGAAAGCTATTGTCCCCAGTGTGATCCTGAACGTATCGTCGTGCTTCTGTGTGGTGACCTGTACGGCGACCCGGCTCAAAGAGGTTCAAGCGGCGATCCGCTTCCGGTGTGGGAAGCCTTTCGCTCGCATTTCGGCACCGTGCTTGGCGTAGCGGGAAATCACGATATGGTTACGGCAGAAGGGAAAGCAAGGCTTGCTGCAGCCCCGGGTATTGATTTTTATGACGAGCCTAGAACGGCGCTGCATAGCGGGTTGCCGGGCTGGGCGGTGTGACAGGAAGAGCGGGCAAGCCGAATCGGATGTCGGAGGAAGAGTACATAGGCGAGCTACAAAAACTGCTCCGACGCAATCCGGATGTGCTTATGCTGCATCAGGGTCCGGATGTGCCTGCATTCGGGCTTCCCGGCCATGCCGGAATCCGGCGAGAGCTTTCGGCTGGGCCTCCGTTGCTTCTTTGCTGCGGGCATGTCCATTGGGACCGGCCAATGGCGGAGCTGGACAACGGCACGCAGGTGATCAATACCGACGGGAGAGTGCTGGTGTTTGCCGCTGCGGAGTTGGATTAAATCGAAAAGTCTACTTTTTCAAGCGGCTTTCGAGAATAGTACACGCGCAAAGCTAACCTCAAGAAGCTTGCCGTAGCTGCCGATAGAGCACATCACCGTAAAAAAATGGTGAAGCTGATTTAACTTCGCATAAAAATGATCAGTCCTAGCAGCCAGGTGGTCATTATATAGAAGGAAGAGGAGGTTTCATTGAAGGGTACCTTCATCAAAATACGTGGGAAAAGCTTGTATGTCGAAATTCACGGGAACGAGGAATCTCCCCCGCTTTTGTACCTCCACGGAGGACCAGGAGAAAGCTGTTATGAATTCATGATACATCAGGCAGATCGTCTCTCGGAAAAACTTCGGCTAATTAGTATGGACCAACGCGGCGTTTGGCGATCCGAAGCAATCGAGGAAGACGAACCCTTAACCATTTATGATTTGGTGGAGGATTGCGAGCAGCTTCGTAGACAACTGGGGATACAAAAATGGGCGGTTCTTGGGCATTCATTCGGCGGATTATTGGGGGTGCTTTATGCTATCCATTATCCAAACTCTGTATCGTCCTTGATCTTGGAAGGCCCATCATTTGATTTAATAAAATCAATCAGAAGCTGGCTGCGCAAAGCTGCAAGCCTGTATGAAAGCATTGGCGATGCTGAAAAAATGGCAGCCTGTATTGACATCGCCAACGGAGCTCAAACGCCGCCAGAAATCTTGGATGCTTTTATTGAGCTAGGTCAGGGACTGGGAGATTTAAGAATGAAGGTTTATACTCCGAACGGTGGCAGCAACTACACCAAGATGATATATTCGGAACGTGAGAGGGAAGAGTTTGGAAGAAGGACGAATATTCATGTTTCGAAAATTTTTGCCGAAGGACGGATATTCGATTCATTACTTCCCAAGCTTAAAGAACTGACATTGCCTGTACTCTTGATCAAAGGCCGGCATGACCCCATTATTTGCGAAGAGCAGACTGATTCATTTGTGAATGACGTCAGAAACGGGCATTTAAAGGTATATGAAGAAAGTGGTCATTTGCTTCACTTTGAGGAACCGGAAAGATTTGCGATGGATGTTATCCAATTTATATTAGAATCCAATCATAACTAGTTTTATACCGCAGCGGCAGTCTGAAGTTAGTGACTGCCGCTGTTCAACTTTTACCTGCAACATTCGTTTGATCCGAGAGGTAGAACAATAATCCGGGTGCCGCTTGAAGTAAAAATAATTGCGGCCGATTTAATCCTGACAACCATGTTGTCAGAATTCGTCAAGTAGGATCATAGCTAGATGATCCGAAATAGTTCATCGACAGAGGAGAGGATCACCGTGAGACTGGAGCGTTTGCTTGGAATGACGCTTGAGCTGATGGCCAAAAAAAGAGTGACCGCAACGGAGCTAGCCGCCAAGTTTGAAGTATCGGTGCGCACGGTTTATCGTGACGTCGAGTTAATCAATCTGGCCGGAATTCCGGTCGCATCGTTCACCGGCGCAGACGGCGGATTCGAGCTGATGGACGGATATTTTTTGACAAGGCAGCACTTCTCAGTCGACGATCTGTCGGTCATCTACACGCTCTTGAAGGCGATGGAAGGTTCGATGGGAGGCGCCGTAGCGCCTGCGATGCGGAAGCTGGTCAGCCTGCATCCGGGCCTGGCGAACGAAAGCAACCGCGAGGCGGTTATTTTGAGCATGAGCGCATCGGAGAGCGAACGTGATAGGATTCGGCAGCTGTTTCAGGCAATCCGGCAATCGCGCATCGTTCGACTGGCATACACGAGCGCATCCGGCACACCGTCCGAGCGCAGCGTGGAGCCGGGAAATTTGCTCTGGGAGAAAGGTGTCTGGTATTTGGAAGGGTACTGCAGGTCACGCCGAGGGAAACGGTATTTCCGCATCTCGCGGATTACGGAACTCCAGGTGATGGGAGAAACGTTTATACCGCAGCCCCTACTTGATGAGCCGGAACAGGAAGAAGTGCATGGGATTCATGCGCATCTTCGATTCGACCTAGCGGTACGTACTCGCGTACTGGAGCAATTCCCGGGAGAATGCACGTATCAGGGCGATTGCGTTGAAGTTCGCACGATCTTTTATAAAAAAGAGTATGCATTGTCGGTCATCACGAGCTACGGGACAAATGTTGACATCATATCGCCGGAAGACCTTCGGCGCGACGTCATCGCGCATATCGAAGCCATTCGCCAACACTACGCGAAACCATGAGGAGGAGATCGGATATGACGATTCTGGTAACAGGGGCAACAGGTACGGTTGGACAGCATGTGACGGAGCTGCTGTTGAAACAAGGCGCATCCGTGCGCGCATTAACGAGAAATGCGGAGCGGGCGAGAAAGAAGCTGCCGGACGGCGTGCAGATCGCCGAAGGCGATTTGATGAAGCCGGGTACGCTGAAGGATGCATTGCAGGGGGTAGAGGCAATCTTCCTGATCACTTCAAGTGACGAACCGAACGCGGATCTTAACACGGACCCGGAGATGGTGGAGCTCGCGAAAGAGGCTGGTGTAAAGCGCGTTGTCGTTCTGGTCGGCTATGAAGAGGGGCCGGTCGAGGCAGCACTTAGAACAAGCGGCATGCAATGGACGCTGGTGAAGCCTGCAGAATTTATGGCCAATGCCTTGGTGGATTGGCGCGATACGATCCGTTCGGAAGGCGTTGTCCGGGAGTTTTATGGAGATGCTCTCAGCGCGCGCGTGCACGAAGGAGACATTGCGGAGGTTGCGGTCCTGGCCCTGCTTGAGGATGGACATCACGGACGCAGCTATCCGCTCACCGGACCCGAAGCGCTTACGCGTAAGGAGGCAGTACGGACCATCGCTGCAGCGATTGGCAAGGAAATCCCGTTCGTCGAACTGAGAGAGGAAGAAGCAAGGCAGCAGTGGCGGCAGCAGGGGTATGACGAGGAGAGCGTCGAATTTTTCGTGCAGATCGCGAAAAATCCGCCGGAGGCTGGATATACGGTGCTGTCGACGGTCCAGCAGGTGCTCGGGCGGCCGGCGCGTACGTTCGCCGATTGGGCAGCCGAGCATAAACGGGAGTTTCTATAAGAGATTGGAGGAGGGGCCCATGACGTACGCCATTGAAGCGAAAGGCTTACGCAAATCATTCCGGGGGCATGAGGCTGTGCGCGGGGTGGATTTGGCGATTCGGCAAGGAGAGCTGTTCGCGCTTCTTGGGCCAAACGGAGCAGGGAAGACAACAACGCTGCACATGTTAACCACCCTGCTGCGTCCGGATGGGGGAACGGCGTACATCTGCGGCAGCGATGTTGTCGCCGAAGCAGCCGATGTACGCAGGCGAATCAGCGTTACTGGCCAGTATGCGGCGCTGGACGAATCGTTGACCGGCCGGCAAAACTTGAGGCTGTTCGCCGGGCTCCACGGCTTTTCGCATAAAGAAGCCGTCGTACTGGCGTCTGAGTTGCTGGAATCATTCGGGCTGGGGGATGCAGGTGATCGAACCGTCGGAACCTACTCCGGCGGCATGCGCCGGCGCCTGGACCTCGCCGCCGGCATTCTCTCGCAGCCCGAGGTGATGTTCCTCGACGAGCCAACCACCGGACTCGATCCGCAGAGCCGGCGCGAGCTGTGGGAGGCGATTCGCCTGCTGGTGAAGAAGGGGACAACCGTGCTGTTAACGACGCAGTATCTCGAAGAGGCAGACCAGTTGGCCGATCGGATCGGTTTCATCGCAGACGGAAGGGTTATCGCCACCGGCACGCCGGAGCAGCTCAAAGCATCGACCGGCGGCAAAACACTGACGATCCGTCTGTCAGCAGAAACCGATCCGTATGAGATCTGTCGTCTGTTTGCAGACGAACATGGGCTAAGTGCCCATACGGATGAAGACGGGGTGACCGTAAAAGCGGCGGTTCGGGAAGCTTCGCTGGCACACGCTGCGATCAGTACGCTTATGGAGCACCAAACGGCGATCAAGGATTTCGCCTTGAGTGATCCAAGCCTTGACGACGTATTTTTCGCTTTGACCGCCACAACCGGAAAGGAGGCGACGCGATGAGTTCCATACAAGCATCTCGTGCCCGAAAGCCAGGCCAAAGTCCAGGCGGCTTGACCGCGACAGGACTGTTCATGCGGCGAACGCTGCATCACATGCGTAATAACATTTTCGGCCTTGCCGTTGAAGCGGTGTTGTCTCCAATCATTATGCTGCTCATATTCACCTTTCTGTTCGGCGGAGCGATTGCCGGTTCCGCTTGGGAATATATTCAGTATTTGTTGCCTGGCATCCTGGTGCTGACGGTGGTGCCGATGACGGTGTACAGTGGTACGACAATCTGCACGGATATCGCCAAAGGCGTTTACCACCGGTTTCGTACGTTGCCTTTCTGGCAGCCCGCAGCCATTTTCGGCTCGATCATCGCAGACAGCTTGCGCTATGCAGTGGCACTACTCGTTGTCTTGACGATGGGGTTTGGGCTTGGATTTCGGCCGGACGGCGGCCTCGAAGGTACCATGGCAGCTGCACTTTATGTCCTCTTATTTGCATTCGGTACTAGTTGGGTCTTTGCACTCATCGGCAATGCGGCCAAGCGGCCAGAGACCGTGTCGGGTACGAGCATGATGATTGTTTACCCGCTTCTATTTGCCAGCAACGTGCTTGTCGATACTTCGACAATGCCGCGCTGGTTGCAGGTGGCGATCGACTTGAACCCAATCAGCATCGCTGTTACGCTCACACGAGGACTGCTACACGGAACGGCGAATGCAGCTCAACTGGCGGCAGGCATCGGTGTCGTCCTGCTGTTGATTGCTATTTTTGCTCCGCTGACGATCAATGTTTATTTAAGGAGGCAAATACGGTAGCAGGAATGGGAATTGCTCCTCTTCCTTCAACCACTCCTCGTTGTAGGGACGTACTCCCAATCTCATGAAATCAAAATAGGAGGCTGCCATGAAGCAGGAGTATATAGAGATAAGCGGTGCGCGAGAGAACAATCTGAAGAATGTGTCGCTTCGCATTCCCAAACGCAAAATATCGGTCTTCACAGGGGTGTCCGGCTCTGGTAAGTCGTCGATTGTATTCGACACACTGGCCGGCGAAGCGCAGCGGCTCCTGAATGAGAATTTCAGCCTCTTCGTACGCAATTTTCTGCCACGCTATCCTCAACCGGTAGCCGATGCGATAGAAAATCTAAACATGGCGGTCATCGTTGACCAGAAGCGGCTCGGTGGAGGCTCGCATTCGACGCTTGGTACGGTGACGGACATCTCTCCGGTACTGCGGCTCTTATTCTCGCGTGTCGGCCGTCCCCATATCGGCAACGTCAATCGGTTCTCCTTCAATGATCCGCATGGGATGTGCCCGAGCTGTAACGGGATGGGCAGGATGGTCGTTGTTGATTCGGACGCCGCACTGGACAGAAGTAAGACGCTTCGCGGAGGGGCGATTCGGCTGCCGGAATATGCCGTCGACAGCTACGAATGGACGATTATCGCGCAGACCGGCAGCTTCGATCTGGATAAGAAGCTGAGCGACTTTAGTGACGCCGAGATGGAGGAGTTGCTGTACAGCAAGTCGCGTAAGATTGAAATGAACGTCGGCGGAAAAGCGATGAATTTCTCTTACGAAGGTATCTTTGAGAAGTTCACCCGCAAGTATATTAAACGCGATGTAAAAACGATGTCCGAGCGCACTCAGAAGATGGTGGCTCCGTACATCTCGGAAGGTCCATGCCATCTTTGCCGCGGCGCCCGCCTAAGTCAAGAAGCGCTCGCCTGCCGGATCGGCGGGTACAATATTGCCGAGCTGTCGGCGATGGAGGCCGGCCAACTAATCGGCGTGCTGCAGCAAATCGATGATCCTGTCGCGTTGCCCATCGTGAGAACCTTGACGCAGCGGCTGCAGTATTTGGTGGATATTGGCCTGGATTACCTGACGCTTGACCGCCCGACTGACACGCTGTCAGGCGGGGAATCGCAGCGTGTTAAGATGGTCAAGCATCTCGGCGGCAGCCTCGTTGATGTGATGTATATATTTGACGAGCCAAGCGTCGGCTTGCATCCCCGCGACGTTCATCGGCTTAACGACTTGCTCTGTAAGCTGCGCGACAAGGGGAACACGGTGATTGTCGTCGAACACGATCCCGATGTAATCAAGATCGCCGATCACATTGTCGATGTCGGTCCGCATGCTGGCTCCGGGGGTGGGACGATCGTCTATGAAGGCAGCTATGCAGGTTTGTTGCAGGCGGATACACTAACCGGCAAACACCTAAGTCAGGCATTGCCGATCAAAACCGATGTGCGCCTGCCGACAGGCCAATTGCCGATTCGTGACGCCACGCTGCATAATCTGAAAAATGTAAATGTCGACATCCCGACAGGGGTCGTTACCGTCGTTACTGGCGTCGCAGGCTCGGGAAAGAGTACGTTGATCAATCGGGTGTTCATGCAAAAGTATCCTGACGCGATCTTGATCGATCAGTCCGCAGTCGGTGTCTCGACCCGATCGGTTCCGGCTACCTATATAGGAATTATGGATGATATACGCAAAGCCTTCGCCGCCGCGAACAAAGTGAACGTCGGACTGTTTAGCTTCAATTCCAAGGGTGCCTGTGAAAACTGTCAGGGGCTCGGCGTTGTATACACAGACCTGGCTTACCTTGATGACGTGAAACTGCCTTGCGAAGCATGCGGCGGTCAACGTTTCAAGGATGAAGTGTTGGAGTACATGCTGAACGGTCGATCGATCGCCGAAGTATTGACAATGACGGTACGCGAGGCGCTATGCTTCTTCGATCAGAACCACGCTGACATCGTGTGCAAGCTTCAGGCAATGAGCGACGTCGGCCTCGACTATCTGACGCTTGGTCAGCCGCTCAGTACGCTGTCCGGCGGCGAATGCCAGCGCATCAAACTGGCTGGTGAGCTACATAAGCAGGGAAGCATCTATGTGATGGATGAACCGACGACCGGGCTGCATATGTCGGACATCAGCCACCTGCTGGCGATCATGAACCAGTTAGTGGACGCCGGGAACACCGTTATCGCAATCGAACACAACCTTGACGTCATCCGTAGGGCGGACTGGATTATCGACATGGGACCAGAAGGAGGAAAGAAGGGGGGGGACATTGTTTTCGAAGGCACTCCCGAGCAGCTGTTGCGCGAAGAGCATTCGCTGACAGGGCGGTATCTTCGCGGCTAGCGTGCAGGTAGTGAAGGCAGATCGGCAAGCCGTTTCAAACAATTCGAGTAGAATAAATGGACTGGTTTCAAACCAGTAATATTATATAGGTCAGCCAGAGATTTGATTTCTGGGTGGCCTTTTTCATGGTTTTAAGATGGATGGAAGGGGGGATTCCAAAATGTGGTATAGTAATATGAGATTATAGTGCAAGGGTATAGTGCAAGGGAGGCGCATGTTGAGGAACATTGATACGGTTGTTTTTGACCTTGACCAAACATTGCTAGATAAATACCAGTCGTCCGTTCAATTTGCTGCTTATCAATATGAACAATATTCTTTGGACATGTTCATTCCGGATAGGAATGAATTTATCGTAAAGTTCTCTGAGCTTAATCATATGATCATACCGAAGGAAGAGGTGTACCGAAAGTTAGCAGAGCTCTTCAAGTTGGACAGGAACTTATATCATGAGCTGCTTGCGGATCTGAACCACAAGTTTCATCATTATAGTGTCGGATATGCTGGGCTGCATGAAATGCTCAGTTTGTTAAAGAGGGAAGGGCATAAGTTAGGAATCGTCACGAACGGCCGAGATTTTTACCAACGAAACAAAATATCCGCATTAGGCATTCATGCCTATTTCACGGACATTGTTACTTCCGGTTCTGTGAATATCAAGAAGCCTGATCATGCCATCTTTCAAATCGCTCTGAAGCATTTGAGATCAATCGGAAGACGTACTGTATTCGTTGGTGATAGCATCGAAGCAGATATCATTCCTGCCAAAGAACTTGGAATGTTCACCATTCTTAAAGCAAAGGATGCTCTCTCGACGCTGCCCGATGCAATTTGCGATGATTTAATAGAAATTCCGAACATCATTAAATCGCTAGAATCAGCGGCTCCTGGAAAATGATCCGTTGGTATGAGGAGAAGGGAGGAGCGATTATCATCGAATAGCACTTTTGTGGAAAGTAGATTTGGTAATTCCTAAAATCACATTGAAAGGATCCTTTGTGTTATTCCAGTCGAGATAACGCTGAAGATTTCCAGTTGAAATTGTGTGATTTGCAACTTTAACATAAATCAACTCTCTCAGCTCTAAAACACCGATTAAGCTCTGCATCAAGCGCCCCAGGTCATAGATTTCAGCGAATTGTCAGAAAACATTTTTTGTTTGGTGAAATGGATGTTTCGAGGAGTTCAATGCGGTTACTGAGTATCCACATTACGAGTGATACGATATAATTTAAATATCAGGGATGGCCTTCAGAGGTTAAAAAAAGGGGGACGCTATGGCATTGAATAGCGACGGCACGGTTTGGACGTGGATGGATACCATGAAGGTTCGATATATGTTTAACAGCAAACCTGTTTTAAATAGTGAACATCTTGGGTGGAAGAACATCCAACTTTCTAAATGGGATAAAGTTGCTCCTCAGGAAGCCTATGTAGAGTCGATGCCGAATTATCTGATCACCATGCACACATCACCCCAGCCGCTAAAGACTCTAACGCTCTTCGAAGGGCGTGAATACGAGAGGGTGATGAAAACCGGTGAAATCTCTTGTTACGTACCGGGCAATTTTGATTACTTTCGATGGGAGAAAATAGAGGCTTCTTATATTGGCATGATGTTGTCTCCTTCTTTGGTGCATCAAGTTGCATCCCAAGCGGATATGACATTTAAAGGTCAGAATGAGTTTACCAATAAGCTATCTATTTACGACTCCAAGCTCGTTCAGTTGAGTCAATGGTTGGTGGATGAAATCAATAGTAACGGAGCCAGGGGAACGTTATACATAGAATCACTATCCAACCTGCTGGCCCTTCATCTGTTGGAGATATTCGCTCAGCCCAAACAACAGTTTTATGTTTCCAGGAAATTATCGGATCAGCAACTATCAAAAGTTATAGAGTACATGCATACCCATTATAATCAGGATATTTCTCTGGAACAATTGGCTGCGGTGGCCAATCTAAGTCAGACCCATTTGGTTCGAATGTTTAAACAGACGACGGGACTGAGTCCATATCAATATTTCATTCACCTCAGGATTGAGAAAGCCAAGATGCTAATGATGAACCGCGAATATACGATTGGGGAAATTGCAGCGATCCTCGGGTTTACCGACCAAAGTCACATGAATCGCCATTTTAAACGAATCACTGGATTATCTCCCAAGGAATACATGATGTCAACTTGATAGTTGGAAATGATGAACCAATCTCTTACCACAATTCGTTGTGGTTTTTTCTTTTTTACGGCAAATCTTCAGATGGGCAAATCGTA
The DNA here is from genome assembly GCF_038597315.1 of Paenibacillus sp. FSL M8-0142. Classification (NCBI taxonomy): domain Bacteria; kingdom Bacillati; phylum Bacillota; class Bacilli; order Caryophanales; family Paenibacillaceae; genus Paenibacillus; species Paenibacillus sp. FSL M8-0142. The sequence continues at coordinate 3,457,646 of NZ_CP152008.1, read as the reverse complement.
CAAAAAGATGTTTGTATCTTACAAGACCGCAAATCGCATTGCTTCTAAACTATAAATAGCCTGCTGGCTTATAAATTCATACATGGGGGTTGATTGGGATGAGTACAAATTTCAAGTTTGTTTCCATTCTTTGACTTGAGCGAAAGCACATATGAAGCCATTAAGATAATGGAAAGTGCAGAGTGTGAGGCCGTCTGCATATGCTTTGATGAGGCGATATCTGCAAAAATGTACTAGGAGCTAATAAACGAATAAATTGACTAAACATGCATGAACATCGAAGGCGGCTTGATGCTGCGTATAACCTCTAAAAATATTAATTCAGGTTATAACAAAGATACACGATGATAGGATAGCCGGAAAAACAATGATATTCAGTTATAAAAGAGGAGGACTGTAAGTGAACATTCAAAAATTGCCTTGGGCAGGTATCCGTATCGAAACAGACGACATCGCGATTGTAATCGACCCAATTACTCGCATTCTAGAAGAGTTTGGGGGCGCTCGTGAGCCCATGTATCCGATCAGCTATTTCGGCAAAGCAGATGCCGTATTAATTACTCATCTGCATGAGGATCATTTCGATCCGGCTGGGATTATTGAGGCTTACGGGGCTGCGATTCCGGTCTATGTGCCAGCCGGATTGGAAGGTGCAGCTAGGGCTTTAGGATTGACGAACGTAAACGGCGTCGCAGTCCGCTCATCCTTCGAGCTTAGTAGCGATGTGAAGGCGACAGCTCTACCATCCGTAGATGGTCTTGGCGACATCCAAGTGGCTTGGTTGGTCGAAGGATCAGGACGTAAGGTTATCCATTGCGGGGATACTCTCTGGCATGGATACTGGTGGAGCTTTGCTCAAAATTACGGGCCGTTCGACGCAGCATTTTTACCTGTCAACGGTGCAGTGCTTGAATTGCCGGGGATGATGCCCAGCGGGCAACCCATCTGCCTGACTCCGGAGCAGGCAATCGCGGCAGCCACAGTTCTCGGTGCCAAAACACTTGTGCCTATTCACTATGGAACCATGCAATATCCGCCAATCTACAACGAAACCCCGAATATTGAAGCCCGATTGGCGGCAGCTTCGAAAGTTCAAGTAAATGTAACCTTGTTAAAAACAACGGAAAAATTAGCACTGTAATAGAGTGACGGTAGCTTTCATCGTTAGACTGCAAAAGGATAAACAATTGAGGTGAACGAGATGACTTTCCATAATAAATCTTTCGATATTGCCGTGATCGGCGGTGGACTTACAGGATTGACGGCAGCCGTTTATTTGGCGAGAGCAGGGAAATCCGTCATCGTGCTGGAAAAGGAAAACCAGCTTGGAGGACTTGCCCAAACGGTTAAGTTAAACGGAGCGCTATTCAACCTGGGTCCCCATGCGATGTATGAGGGGGGAGCGGCACTTCGGATCTTAAACGAGCTTGGCTGCCTGCCTGAGGGCGGCTATGCGTCCAAGGGCAGCATGATCGGGATCATACGGGAAAAGATCGTAGAGGTACCGAAGGATTTGACCTCGGCAGAAAGCCGGGAGTGGAGCTCCCTGATGGGCGGCATCGGACAAATCAATGCTGAATCAATCCGGTCGATCAGCCTGCAACAGTGGGCGGACGATAACATTCTTCACGAGCGCGTTCGTCTCCTCTTCCTCGCCATGTGTCGGCAGTGGACCTATTGCGATGCGATGGACTTGATGAGCGCGGGATTTGCAATCCGGCAAGGGCAGCTTGCCGGTAATGGTGTCCGGTATGTAGAGGGAGGCTGGCAGAGCGTCGTAAACAATTTGCGCGATGCAGCGATCCATGCCGGAGCTTCCTTCGTTACGGGTAATGGCGCCCAGCAAATACAGATTAAGAACGGCCTCGTACATGGCGTCGAGCTATCAGACGGTAAAGAAGTGAAAGTATCCGTCGTCATCGCGGCAATAGGGCCGCATGAACTTTGCCGACTCTTGCCGGGAGCGGATGGGCTATCGATCAGCAGATGGAAAGCACAAGCGCGTCCGCTGTATGCCGCATGTCTGGACGTGGCTTTGAGACATTTCCCATATCCAGAGCGTGTGTTTGCGCTTGGATTGGATGCACCACTATACTTCTCCAAACATTCAGGACCCGTCAAGCTGAGCGACAACGGTGCGCTCGTCTTGCACGCGATGAGGTATAACGGCAACGATAACAGGAGAGATGCGCAAGCGGACAAGAAAGCGTTGACCGATCTTCTGGATCTTCTGGAGCCAGGCTGGGAGAAGGAAGTCGTTGCAATCCGATTTTCTCCGAACGTCCTCGTAGGCCACGATTCGCGCACGATCCATCAAAATGGGAATGGGCTGACTCCAAGCCCTGTCGTTCCCGATGTTCATGGCCTATTCGTCGCAGGTGATTGGGTAGAAGCGATGCGCTATGGATAATCCTTATCCTGTTGTTTTTTATATATCCATAATACTCCACCCGTATAATAGAAGACTGTAAGGTCTGAACACTGAGACGATAGGAGGACACGCGGAGTGGAGCCGAAAGAAAAAGTAGTCGTTACGATATTGGAAACCAGCGATGTTCATGGCCATATTTATCCGACGGACTATCGGGGGCCCGGGGACAAGCCCATTGGGCTCGCCAAGCTGGCTGAGATCATTCACAGAGAACGGCTGGAAGCCCCGCAGCTTATACTGCTGGACAACGGGGACCTTCTGCAGGGTACGCCGTTTATGTATCATTACGCCAAGTACGACAGAACCGGCACGCACCCCGCTGCAAGCGCGCTGAACGCACTCCAGTACGATGCGGCGGTGATCGGCAATCATGAGTTCAATTACGGGCAGGAGCTGTTGAATCAAGCGATCGAGGACGCAACCTGTCCCTATCTGTGCGCGAATATTATGAACGAACAAGGCGGTCGTCCGGCGTTCGGGCAGCCTTACCGGATGTTTGAGATGAAAGAGGGGATTCGGGTCGCGGTGCTTGGCGTCACCACCCATCATATCCCACACTGGGAAGAGCCTAAGCACATTCACGACTTAACCTTTGAGGATGCCCTTGAGTCCGGACAGCGATGGATCAACCATATTCGAGAAAACGAACGTCCCGACGCTGTTGTTGTATGCTATCATGGCGGTTTCGAGCGGGATCCTGCTACCGGAGACCCTACCGAACCGCAGACGGGAGAAAATCAAGGCTACGAGATGTGCATGCGCCTACAAGGCCTCGACGTGTTGCTGACCGGGCACCAGCATCGGTTGCTTGCCGGCGAGCTGAACGGCGTTGTATTTGCTCAGCCCGGTTCCGCAGGACAGGCAATCGCCAAGGTTCAGCTGACATTCGAGCGGGAGAAGGAAGGCAGATGGTCGATCCGCGGCAAGAGCGCCCAGCTGCTGCCAGCGGAGCAAGCAGAGGCGGATCATGTCGTGCTTGCGATGTTTGCCGAGCAAGAAAGGAAAACGCAAGCCTGGCTGGATCAGCCGATCGGCAGGGCCGAGGGCGATATGTCCATCATGGACCCCTTCGAGGCAAGACTGGGGGATCACGCATTCACGGAGTTCGTCAATCGGGTGCAAATGGAAGTTACGGGAGCAAGTATATCCTGCGCCGCGATCTTTACGAATGAAGCCCGGGGCTTCCTTGGGGAAATTACGATGCGGGATGTGGTGTCCAACTATATCTACCCCAATACGTTGAAGGTGATTCTCCTAACCGGACGCGATATCCGGGACGCGTTGGAGCAGAACGCCCGTTATTTTACTCTGGACAAGCTGGGGCAATTGCAAGTGTCAGAGAGTTACCTGGAGCCGAAGCCGCAGCACTTCAACTACGACATGTGGGAGGGGATTGACTATGAGCTTGACATTTCAAGACCCGAAGGCGAACGGGTTATTAAGCTGCAGCGGAACGGACACCCCTTGGATCCCGACGCTACGTTCGAAGTGGTGATGAACAGCTATCGGGCGGGAGGCGGCGGAAACTTCCGGATGCTGATGAACAAGCCTGTCGTCAGGGAGATTCCGACGGACATGACGGAGATTTTGGCCGATTATATTTTGAAGCATCAGGTCATCCATGCCGTCTGCGATCACAACTGGAAGGTCGTCTACTAAATAGATCCGCACATAACAAAACCAACCATTTGTATGACATCCTATGAAAAAAACCTCCAATCCTGCGCTGCATCAGGGTTGGAGGTTTATGCGTTTACGGATGAACGGAGCGTCATATTAGGACCGTCAGATAAGCTTGTTATCCTTGGACCAGTTTGGATCGAAGCTTGTTCGAGAACCATTCGATAAGGAGGATAAGGATGACCAGGCCGATTAAGATGGAGCCGACCTGATTCCACTTATAGCTGTTCATGGCAAAGATCAGCGGCGCTCCGATCCCGCCGGCTCCCACGAGTCCTAGAATTGAAGCCTCACGCATGTTCATGTCGAACCGATAAATGGTAACGGACAGGAACAGCGAGAACAACTGCGGAATAATTCCATAGCGGATCTTCTCAAAGGTGGTACAGCCGATGGATGTCATCGACTCCAGGACTTTCTTGTCCAGCTCTTCGATCGCATCCACGTAAAGCTTGGACAGCATACCGATCGAGGTCAGCCCGATCGTGAGCACCCCGGCAAACGGTCCCGGACCTGATACCCGGATGAACATCAGCCCATAGACGAGGGCAGGGATCGTTCGGATCAGAATAAGCAGCATTCTTGTAAGCCAAGCGATCGGCTTCGGCATGATATTGGAGGCGGCCAAAAAGGCGAGCGGAACAGACAGCACGGCACCCACCAGCGTACCCAGAAATGCAATGGCCGTCGTTTGAACGAGCAGGTAGAGAACACTCTGCTTCGAGACGCTGAACAGCAGGTCCAAATCCGGATGGACAATGCCTCTCAATATGTTAAGGGCGATTGCCAGTCCGTTTTGGTTCACGTCTGTAAAGCTTACAGCGCTTAATGACCAGGCGAACAAAATCAGAACGATTGCCGCCACGGTCAACATATAGCGATGATTGCGGGGGGATGCAAGCAGCTGCTTCTCAATTGTCGTCATAGCATGGATCTCCTCAATTTAACTTTTTTCGAAAATGCTCGCTGATCGTTTCAATCACGTATACGGTGACCCCCAGCGACAAAATGATCATACCTACGCGCGGATAGTCGCGCCATCCGAGATTTTCGTTGATCAAGAGCCCGATTCCACCTGCCCCTACATAACCGAGAATGGCCGCATAGCGCACGTTCCCCTCGAAGCAAAACAAAGTGGTGGACAGATAACGCGGGAGCACTTCCGGAAAAATAGCGTAGCGAAAGGCTTGAACACGGGTCATGCCAATCGACTCCATGGCTTCGAAGGAGCCCATATCGACGTTTTCGATCTGCTCGTACAGAAGCTTCCCGACGTACGATAGGGTAAAGAGCAGGATGGCCACCAGGCCCGCCGTCGGTCCCAATCCGAAAACGAAGGTTGCAATCAGCGCCGTCACCAGCGTCGGCAATGTTCGGAGCAGGCTAAGCATAACTTTAAAAATGGTCACGACCGCTTTGTTGCGAATGACGTTGAACGAAGCAAGCAGGGCGAACGGTAGAGCCAGAAGGGCGCCGATCATCGACCCAAGCACGGACATCTGCAGCGTATCCAGCAAGGCTCCCCACAGCTGTGGCGTATAACTCCATTTGGGGGGGATCATCTCGCCTAGAATGATAAAAAACTGGCGGATCCTCGTGAACAGAACATGTAGGCTGAACCCCGTCAAATTGACGGATAACGCGGTCACGGCTGCGAGCGTGAGCAAGGTAAGGGGAAGCCGCGATCTTTTTTCCAGGACGATTTTACCGTTTGGAAGAACCATCTTTTTGGGAGGAAACCATTTATCAAACATGCGCCTAATTCGCCTCCGCCAAAAATGGAGTTTCATTGGACTTGCTGCCGTAAATGTTATCGAGGATTTCCTTGGTCACCTGATCGGCTGCTCCGTCGAAGACGATTTCGCCTTCGCGCACTCCGATAATGCGATCGGCATACTCCAGCGCGATCTCCACATGATGAATGTTCATGATCACAGAAATCTTCATGGTCTGATTGATGGTTTTGAAATCGTCCATAACCAATTTCGACGTTACCGGGTCCAGTGAAGCAATCGGCTCGTCCGCCAACAGGATATCCGGATTCTGGGCGAGTGTTCGCGCCAGCGCTACACGCTGCTGCTGCCCGCCCGAGAGCTGGTCTACTCGCACGTATGCTTTATCCAGAATGCCGACTCTATCGAGAGCCTCCAATGCTTTGAGCTTATGTTCCTTGGTAAATACACCGGTCAGCTTGCGCCACATCGGAAGGTCAGGCACGAAGGAAACCAGAACATTCTTGATGACGCTCATTCGAGTGACCAAATTGAAGGACTGGAAGATCATCCCGATCCGTCTTCGGAAACGGCGAATTTGTTTTCCTTTCAATTTGGACACATCGACATGATTCACGTAAAGGTGGCCGCTGGTGATATCGTGCATGCGATTAATGCAGCGGATCAGCGTAGACTTGCCTGCACCGGATAAACCGATTACGGCCACAAACTCTCCTTGTTCGATCTTCAGATTGATATTTTTGAGTGCATTCGTGCCGTTGTGATACGTCTTGTTTACGTGGTTAAACTCAATCATGGCTAAACTCCAATCCTCGCATATTCAGCTGCTGAACAGAAAAAAAGGAGAACATCGGTTAAAGGCTTGATGCTCTCACTTTTAATAAAAGAATAAAGTCGTTGGACGATCATGCGGTGTTTATTATTTTTTCAAGTTTTTAATTATCTCCTGCGCTTTGCGCTCGCCGTCGTAATCGGAAGGCTGTGCTTCCTTGTAGCCTTCGTGGCTGTATACCGCGATCACGTTCTTCCCTTCCTCCGTCTGGGCGATGGCGATAAAGGCTTTTTGAAGCGCGGCCTTCAGCTCGTCGTTCATGGTTGGGCTGTTCTTGCTGACGCTAATGGTGTCATTGTAAATGCCTTGAGTGACCCCGATAATATTCGTTTCGTCCCAAATCGATTGTTTACGGCCGAATTCATTTGTCCATTGCTCTTCATAGTCGCGTCTTGCGTCCGCGAAAGCAACGATAATGTCGACTTGTCCGGCCGCCAGTCGGGCGAAGGAACTGCCGTAAGAGTCGGATGTTACGACGTGGGAAAGGTCGGTAATGCTTTTGTTATAGTTGTCTTGCAGCCACAGCGTAGGGTAAATGTATCCGGCGGAAGAAGAGGTGGACATCACAGCCCAGTTCGCATCGTTCAACTCTTCCCATGTCAGTTCTTCTCCGTTGTTGATTTTGGCAGCCAATGTTTGACCTTTATCGGATGGACCTGCAATGAACAGAGCCCGATAATACGTTGCCTGATCGCTTGTCGGCTGGGTCGGCTTATTATCGTTCCAGTCCTTGGCCTGGTCGGAGTCATTGGATAATCCAGCACGGGTGGCGGTCAAAATGACGTCGGCTCCGTCATCGTACAGAGCATATGTGCCGCCCGGTATAAAACCGACATCCGTTGTACCGGCAGTCAGTGCTTCGCCGACGGCTTCATAGGTGGTTCCTACATCAATGCTGACTTTTCCGACATCAAATCCCTCGGATGCTAGCTGGCTCTTCAGCAATTCCTTGAGCGGATCCGTTGCCGTAATGATTTGATCCGGATCCTTGGACGGGACGAAGCTGATTTTCAGCTCTTCGATTGTCTGAGCCGCTGTGCCCGAACCGCCTGTGGATTGGGAAGTCGAAGTCGGCGATGATGGGGCATCAGGCGTTGAATTGCCCGAGCCGGAGCTGGAGCTGGAGCCGCAGCCGGCAAGCAGCGCGATAACCAAAGCGAATACGGATACAAGCGTCATTTTTTTCTTCAACATAAGTCCCCCTGATTATAATAGTGATTCTCAAGACACGGGCTGACCTCGGCCTTGAAAGCCAACCCAATTGTATAATCGCTTTATTATCGATGGATTAACCTTGTGTTAAGCCAGTTATAAATATGTAGGATTTTCCAAATAAACATAATAAATATTATGTAAACTAAAAGTAGTCGCCTTGATGGCGGCTTTTTTTTCATGGCATGAAGAAAATCTTCGAATCTTGATGGTTCTCTGATATTTCCCGATTACCGTTGTTATTACAACATCATCTTTGACATGCAGGATATAAGGAGGCTTGTTACATGAAGATAACGTCCAAAGGCTGGATCCTCTTTACGGTTAGCGCGCTGCTCCTACTAACAGGATGCGAAAGGCTGGAACAGTTCACGCAAAAGGTGGTTGAGGAAACGCAAAAAACAGCCCACTATACCTTGGAACTCGACGAGGAAACGGACCTTACGATCGAGCAGCTTATCGATGAAGGGCGACTGGACCGTCTGGTGTTCGACGGAAGACTGTATGAGCTGCAAGGGGAAGCCGATCCGGAGTCTAAAGGCGGCCATATAGGTTTTATCGGCGAAACGTATTATGTGGATCAGGAGGGGAAGAGGTGGACCGAGGACGAATTGAAGAATCCCTATCTATACCTTGATCCAAAAGACATTCGGGAGAAAAGCCCAATGACGTATGGTTCCGTCTATCGACATAAAGGAGAACCCAAGGGGAGCTCTAACCGGATCATCATTGAGCTTAACCGGAAGGTTCTGGAAGCAGAGCTGGTCCGTGAAGAGTAAACAACTGCATCAATTAAACATATTTCAAAGGATAGGAATGATGAAAATGGTTAATGGCCCTTTATTAGAAATGCAGAAGGTCTCCAAGCAATTTGGCAAGGAAAAGATCGTCAAGGAGCTCTCCATGCAGGTGCCTGCAAACTGTATTTATGGACTTCTCGGCCCTAACGGAGCGGGCAAGTCGACGACGCTTAAGATGCTGACCGGCATCATTGCGCCGTCATCCGGCAGCATCTGGTTTGACGGTCACCGCTGGAGCAGGCAGGATTTGAAGCAAATCGGAGCGTTGATCGAATCCCCGCCGATTTACGGTAATTTAACGGCTTTCGAAAACCTGAAGGTTCGCAGCCTGCTGCTCGGGCTTCCGGATTCGCGAATTCAAGAAGTATTGGATTTGGTGAATTTGTCGACGACCGGCAAAAAAACAGCAAGGAATTTTTCAATGGGGATGAAGCAGCGGTTAGGAATAGCGATTGCACTGCTCAACCGCCCCCGTTTGCTCATCCTCGATGAGCCTACGAACGGGCTGGATCCGGTCGGTATCCATGAGCTCCGTGAGCTGATCCGTTCTTTTCCCCGTCAAGGGGTGACCGTCATCCTTTCCAGTCATTTGTTGTCCGAGGTGGAACAAACAGCCGACCGAATCGGTATTATTAACCACGGCGAGCTGCTATATGAAGGGGAAGTTCAATCCGGACAAAATTTAGAGCAACTATTTATGGATGTCGCTACAACTCCTGCAAGACGAAAGGGAGGCGTTTAGATGATCCCTTATCTTCGATCGGAACGCCTAAAGCTCAAACGTACGTTTTCAACCAAGCTTTTCTTTCTGGTACCCGTCGCAAATGTGGCGTTTTCGTTGCTTATGAATCCGATGTACTTTGTATCCAATACCATCAATTGGTGGTCCATTTTGTTCTTGCCCCTGATGCTGGCACTATGGGCCAGCCTGACGCATCAGAAGGAACAGCTTGCTTCGCGTTATCAAGGGGTCTATCTGCTTCCGGTTTCGCTCCGAAACATCTGGCTAGCCAAGCTGATCGTGATTAGCATCTACTCTCTTGCAGCCTTCGCGGCCTATCTTTTGGTTCTGGGGGCGGTCGGCATGCTCTTTACGGGAGAGAGCATCATTACGATGGCCACGTTCATGTCCGCATTGGTGCTGTGGCTAACCACTCTCTGGGAAATTCCCCTGTTCATGTGGATCGCCAAAAAATGGGGAGCAGCCGCAGCGATCGGAACCAACATCGCATGTGCAATGGGCCTGGGGATTCCGCTCTCCTCACGGACATTCTGGTGGGCATGCCCATGGAGCTGGTCCATCCGGCTGATGGCTCCGATTGCCGGAGTCCACCCCAATGGGACATTGCTGGAGCCGGGGCATGCGCTGCTGGATATGAAGGTTCTGCCGGTAGGGGTTGGAATGTCATTGTTACTTACGGCGGTACTCAGCATGTTGACGATGCAGCGATTTGGTCCGCAAATTCGAAGCGGAAAAGGAGGCCGCTGACAGGGAATGACTATATGGAGATGTTTAAGAGCGGATCTGACGAAACTAAAACGTACCAAGCTTATTTGGATTCTCGCCGCAATTCCCGTCGCTTACGCCGCGCTTTTTCTGGCGTATTTTACCGGCAGGACAGAATCTTCCTCACAGATGTATTTGTTCTACATGGAGAGTTTGGGCGTTGCGCTGCCCTTTTTCATAGGACTTGCGGCTGGCTTCATGATTGACCAGGAAAGACAAGCCGGCCATTTCCAAGTGCTGCTCGGGGGAACGGCATCCAGGATTAGCGGATATATGAGCAAACTGCTTTTGTTGCTCTTATTGCAAGGATTATTGATATTCCTTGCCGTAGTACTTTGGATCGCGGGTATGAAATGGGGGTTGCACTTGACCGATATCCCTATATGGAGTTACGTTTGTGGGTGGTTCTGGCTTACATGTTCCAATTTCATGCTGCTGATGATGCATTTATTTATTGCGTTTGTGTTCGGGATGGGCGCATCGATCCTTATGGGAGGAGCCGGATTGCTGATGACTGCGCTCATGGCGACCGGTCTTGGCGATCAGGTATGGATGTACGTGCCTTGGGCGTGGGGAGTTCGATTCAGTGGTTTAACCGGCATGGTATTGGACGGCTCCTTGGCTCCGGAAATGGCGAACTACGTGCAAGACAAGATGGCGCAGGGCATGGGATTTGCCGTCTCGTTGACTGCGGTCGGTCTTGCGGTAAGCATCGCCTGGTTTCGCCGATGGGAAGGAAAGACTGCGCATGAATAAGGCACTTGTACATAGAAAGAGGTGTAAGGATGGCAAAAATACTGGCAATCGACGACGAAATGGACATTTTGGCATTGATAGCAAATATTCTGCGACGTGACCGTCATGAGGTGATTACCCGATCGGAAGTGACGGAGATCCAGCCTGAAGCATTTCAAGGATACGATCTGATCCTGTTGGACGTCATGATGCCTCACGTGGACGGTTTCGAATTGTGCAGGAAGATTCGAGGGTATGTCAGCTGCCCGATTCTTTTTCTCACGGCCAAGTCGGACGAGGAGGACGTGGTGAACGGGCTGATGCATGGAGGGGACGACTATATCGCAAAACCGTTCGGCGTCAAAGAGCTTAGTGCGCGGGTGAATGCTCATTTGCGGAGAGAATCACGGGAGAAAAGCTTGTCCAGGCTTACCGTTTCGGGAGTCAGCTTTGATTTTGACGCGAAGGAAGTATGGGTAGGCGATCAGCAGGTACGGCTGACTCCGAATGAATACAAAATCTGTGAGCTGCTCGTTCGACGAAGAGAGCGGGTGTTCACCCGGGAAGAAATCCATGAGGAGGTTTACGGGATTGATGGAGATGCCTTATTTACGACGATTACGGAGTTTATCCGGTCGATTCGCAGTAAGTTCAAGGCGCGTGGGGTCTCTCCCATCTCAACGGTGTGGGGAGTAGGCTACCGATGGGACAACGATTAAGACAATCCAGCCTTAGGCGGGAGCTGCTGCATTATGTCATCCTCTTATCCGTTTGCCTTATTGTATTGGTCCTGCTGGGTGTTCTCCTAAACAGACTGGCGATAAATGCAGGTCTCGTCGTCCATGCCAATTATGACGAACGGCGGGTTCTGGATGCGGAGCCGGGTATACAGGAGGCAAGATTGTTTTCCCATGAACTGATTCCTGAAGACATTCCTTATGTTGTGGTGGATAAACGCACGCTTCAGGTGGTTGAAGGCACGCTGGATCCTTCCGGGGAGGAGGCGGCCATTCGAGCGATTCAGAACAGAACAGCCTATCAGGGACAGGCCGTTTACCGTGTGGTCGAAAGAGAGCAAGAATATGTGGTTCTCCACTATAAGGTCCGTTCCCGCTTTACATTGCCATGGTTAAGAGCGCATTTTCCGGATTATGAGCTTACGACGCTCATCATCGGCATAATAGCGATCGTTAGCATCGTATTTGCCGTGACCACGATCTTTGCCAGGAGATTACAGCGGCAATTTGATCGCATTCAGCAGCTGACCATGCGGATTCGGAGCCGGGATTTGAGTATGGAGGCGGAGAGGTCAGCGATTAAGGAATTCGATGATGTTTTGTCCTCTCTTCAGGAAATGGCCAAAGCGCTGGAAGCTTCGCTTCAAGCCCAGTGGAGAACGGAAAACCGGAAGCGGGAGCAGATTAGTGCGTTGGCTCACGACATCAAGATCCCCGTCACGATTATCAAAGGAAATGCCGAACTGCTGAGCCTTGATGAGCAAAGCGAGGAGCATGCAGGATATACCGAATATATCTTAAATGCGAGCAGCAGGATCGAACAGTATGTCAGCCTGCTTATCCATATCTCAAAGACGGAACAGGACATGAACATAACGCTCAAGCCCATCTGTCTGAGGGATTTTGCAGCTGGGCTGATGCAAGACTTCTCGGGTTATATCGGGCAGCGCAGGATCGAGATTGCACTTGACCTGGAAGAGACAGTGACGCTGGAGCCGGCTTTTGATGATGAACTGATCCATCGTGCTGTTATGAACATTTTGACGAATGCAGCGGATCATACGCCTGACGGTGGAGAAGTTCGAATGGCAGTCTCCTCATCGGGCAAGCACGTACAATTTCGAGTGACGGACAGCGGGCGCGGTTTTACGACTGAAGGTTTGGAGCAGGCTACCCAGCTGTTTTATATGGGAGACAAGAGCCGTTCAGCGAAAGGTCACTACGGCATCGGATTAACATTTGCCAATAATGTAGCACGGCTCCATCATGGCTCTTTACAGCTTTCCAATCGGCCTCAAGGCGGGGCTGAGGTAACGCTTGAAATCCCCGCCCGGCTTAAATAAAAGTCCCATTACCAACGGTAATATATTTCGAAGCACCATCGTTTCGACCGAGTATCTCAGTTCTACAAAGCCACTGATCAAGCATCAGTGGTTTTTTGTTTGACCTTGACACTAGTGTCAAGGTCTAGAATAAAGGACGAACGCGGCCAACAGGAGACGGTTCTATATGGTTCGATATTTCTTTCGACAAGGGAAAGGGGAAATCAAAGTGAGTACCGATCAAAGCAAGAACGAAGCTCTCTCTCCAGTGACCATCATCGGTCTTGGCGAGATGGGGCAGGCATTAGCAAATGTATTTTTGCAAAACGGATATCCTACGACGGTTTGGAACCGGACGGCAGCGAAGGCAGAAGCCTTGGTGAAGCAGGGAGCTGTGCTTGCTGCCACACCTCGTGAAGCCATACAGGCAAGCCCGGTCGTGATCCTGTGCGTTCTGGATTACGATGCCGTACATGAAATCCTTGATCCACTCGGTGATGCACTTAAGGGTCGTGTTCTGTTCAACCTAACGAACGGAACTCCTAAGCAGGCACGTGATACCGCACAATGGGCTAAGGATCGAGGTTACGATTATATCGATGCCGGTATCATGGCCGTTCCGCAAATCATCGGAACCGAGGATGCTTTTATCCTCTACAGTGGAGGAAACAAGAACTCCTTCGATTCCAATAAGGAATTGTTGGATGTAATGGGCGCGTCCACCTACTTAGGCGAAGATGCCGGTTTAGCATCCTTGCTGGATCTAGCGATGAATGGTGCGATGTATGGGATGCTCGCCGGTGCCATGCACGCTATCTCGGTAGTTGCCACAGAAGGGATCAAGGCACAGGCTTTCTCGTCAGAACTCTTGATTCCCTACCTCACTGCAATTACCGGCATCATACCTAATCTAGCCCGCCAGTTCGACACGAAAGAATTTACGGTTGGCGTCTCGGCCAAACTTGCCATGCAGCAGGTGGGTTTCAGAAATATTCGGCAAGCCAGCAAGGACCAAGGGATTAGTACAGAGCTGCTCGACCCGATCCAATCTCTTATGGACCGGCGTGTCGCTGCCGGGTTCCCCGATGACGACTTCTCCGCTGTTACCGAGCTTTTTAAACAAGCAAAGCACCAAAACACGTGAACTTGATTATTTCTGTGCATCTTTATAGGCGTTTAAGACTAAACCGTCGTAATTAGTGACAATCCCATGAAAGGAGTTATTCCAATGAAAAGTGATCATATTGAAAACATAAACAAGTCTGCCAGTCATGGAACTGAAAAAGTTGGGAGTCGTTTATCGGTTACGGTTATCGGTCTAGGCCCCATGGGGAAGGCGATCGTCGGCGCTTTCTTGGATAAGGGCTATGAGGTGACTGTGTGGAATCGCACGTTAAGTAAAGCCGATGATTTGATGGCTAAAGGTGCGATGAAGGCATCCACGGTCAGCGAAGCGATTACGTCCAATGATTTGATCGTTCTCAGCTTAACGGATTACCGTGCGATGTATGCTATTTTCGAACCGATCTCGGAGCAATTAACCGGAAAAGTTATCGTAAACCTGAGCTCGGATACCCCTGAAAAAGTACGAGAAGCGTCAGAATGGTTAGCCGAACGCAACGCCGTACAGCTCACCGGCGGAGTGTTGGCCTCGCCTCCGGGTATCGGTAATAAAGAATCCGTCACTCTATATAGCGGCCCTAGGAAAACCTTCGACGATCACCAAAATATCCTGGAGGTGCTGACCAGTACTAGCTATAAGGGCGAGGACCCGGGACTTGCCATGTTGTACTACCAGTTGCAAATCGATGTCTTCTGGACCGCTATGCTCAGCAACCTGCATGCAGTTGCGGTGGCGAGAGCAAACGGAATCACGGCTGAACAGCTCCTGGCTTATGTTTCGGACATTCTATCCACTATGCCGAAGTTACTGGAATTCTACGCTCCCAGGATTGACGCTGGGACACACAGCGGTGATGTGGAGAAACTTGCGATGGGGCTGGCGAGCGTCGAACACGTCGTTCAAACATCAAATGAAGCAGGAATCGATGCTTCGCTGCCGGCCGCTGTCCTGGATGTCTTCAAACGCGGTGTTGCTAGAGGACACGCTGGTGATAGCTTCACGAGCCTAATTGACATGTTCCAAAAACACTAGGTTAACCGTTACATGTTCGGTCCATAGGAATGAAGGCAGCTTGTCATAATCCATCTGTTGCACTTAACTTAATTAGCTCGACATCGCAGATTTGAACGATTGACAAGGCCAATGAGAACTTGGAGCAAACTCAATTGAATAAGAATTCACACAAAAACGCATTGTATGGGACAATGCGTTTTTGTGTGCTTTTGATCAGGAAGACAATGTTGAAATATCTCATGACATTGAAGAGAGGGTTCTTCATTGGTTTTGTGCACTCCTACAAAATTGTTCATTGAAGCTATCTATTTTCTAGGAAGGCACCATCTTTTCCAACACCCTAATTTTAGAGATCATAACAAAACTGTTTCTCTAGACCCACCAGTTTTTTACATTGTATGATGGGAACTGTTATGGGGAGGCGAAAGCGCAACAATCGGTAAAGGGGGATAGCTGCGCATTTTATACTGGATTGGATCCCAATCCTGATAGAGCTCAACGTTTAGTAAAAATCACACAGAAAGGAAGTTGTCCTGCTTGTTAGAACAATTCATGGACTATTCATTGCGAATTATGCCGGGGATCCTGTTGTTAATCATGGCGTATTTGTTGTTGCCAAAGCAGACAGTAGAGGCAAGGCTTTTCATTCTCGTATTGGGATTCATTTTAATCCGGGATGCCATGACCCCTCTCGGCTTTTGGAAACTGGGGGCGACAGGGCAAACCGTATGGCTTCGATTTCTTGATGATGGGTGGTTACTCGTCACGCTTGGCATGATGTCGCTCATTCTTACTTTCAGTATCGTTGTTACGAATAAACCTTTATTAAATCTCCTGTTCTGGTGCGGCAAAGGCAAGGCGGCTTCTGTTTTCGCCGGAATGCTGGGTGCTCTGATTGTCGTCCTACCGTTTGCTCTAATCTATTCCTTCATCGATCTGGAAGAGCGAGGAGGAGCGGTTCCTCCTTATGTTTTGCTTCCGTTACTTTTTATGGCATTGGCCGGCAACTTCATGGAAGAGGTGCTGTTTCGGGGGTATTTACAGGGGTACTTTGAACGAATTAGCGGACCTATGAAGGCAGCTGTAATTTCGGCAATTCTCTTTGCAACCGGGCACATCTTTTTGGCACTAACGGTAACGGATATTGGGGGACCGATTTTACTATTTACCTTGTACGAGGGAATCGTATGTGCTTATGTCCGCATGAAATATGGCATCCTTCCATCGACCTTGACGCATGGGCTCGCGATATTCACATTAGCCTCCGGGTTAATATAGCGTGGTGTTTAGGGGAATTGACAAGATGCCGGTTATAACAAGGGGAACAGCACTCACAATATATCCATAGCGTAGAAGCTACGGGCACTTTATTAGTTTTTTTATTTGTTGCCGGATAGAAAAATGTGGTACGATGTAAGTAGCGATATTGAAAATGGTAACCAAAATCAAAACAAAGGACTGGTATACTTTGAACGATGATCAAATAAAAATTGGTCTTTCAAAAAAGAACGGTCAACTAGGTTTCATGTTTACTCGCGGGGGAGCGCGCGAGGGAGCTGGAAGAAAAGGGATCGGAATGACGAGGAAGATATCTTTGACTCTAACTGAAGAAATCTGGGAAGAAATTGATCGTGAATGTGGGGAGCTGGAGATCTCTCGATCTGCATATTTAAGGAACATGATTGAATCATACTACGCTGCAAATAAGAAAGACGGGTGAATTCGTTGTTAATACACATTTCAAGGGAATTACTCGTCAAGGCCATTCAACATGTATATAAAGCGGTATCAAATAACGGTCGCGGGTCTATGATATCTGTAATAAACATATTGGTTCAGAATGAATGGATTTTTATTAGCGGTACTGGTACAAGTCTGGCAGTTCAATACAAGGTTTGCACTTCAGATAGTAAGGTCCGAATATTTAATCAAGGGAGTATTACCTGTCAAGCGAATTATTTATATGAAATTAGCCGTAAATTAGTGGATGATATTGTAATTATTGAGGTAATTGAACAGCGAATATTATATATAACATCCGGAAGTACACAGGTTCGGTTGAACGGGATGTTACATACTGACATCCCATTTTTTTCTCAAAATAAATATCAGCAAACAACCAATCAATTTATTGTACCGTGCAACTTGTTAGTACCTATGATTAAACAGGTAGCGGGGGTCGCTTCAACTACTGACGCTAAACCGGTTTTTATGGGGGTGTGCTTGGAGATTCAAGGAAGTCAACTCACGATGATTGCTACAGATGGAGTCGTGCGAATGGCTAGATGCTCAATCCCGATTGAGAACGATGCTGGGTGGACGGGAATCTCCATTATCCCTGCTACGAGTTTGATAGATATAGCTAAAATGCTGACCAATGACGGCTTTACCGATGTAGTGATAGAATTAAATCATTATGAAATAAGATTTATGACTCCTAATTTGCTTATTAAATCGGCAGTGATTGAGGGATTATATCCCTCAACCCGAAATCTAGTCCCACATATTCATGTATCCGAGGTTGTCCTAGACAATATATCATTTAGACAATTGCTAGATCGCGTGTCTGTGCTGGCTGGTTATCATCTCGTAACAATGCAAATATCAGAAGGAAGATTGACCCTCTTGTCAAATACGGCAGAGATTGGTGGTATAAGTGATGAGTTGGATTTAAAAGAGCAATCCGGAGAGAATTTTAGCATAACGATTAATGGGAAGTTTCTTATTAGTACGTTACGGTGCGTCAATGAAGATTACATCCGGATACGTTTTACCGGTTCGAGGAGTCCTATTTTATTACTTCCAGTCCGCGAAGAAAGAGATTGGCTGTTCTTGTTAACTCCCGTCTTGACCAAATCTTCTTAAAGAGAATCTTCCAGTTTTAATGTATTAATGGAAAATGCAAGAATTTAGTCAGCCATAAAATTTCCGCCGAGAACTTCAAGGCGCAAATACCACACATCAGCTAAAGCTTCAATGGCTCGATGGAGTGGTTTTTTTGTTTTTCACCGAGTTGTCGAAAAGATTCGATGCTTTCATGAACGAGACGCTTTCGTGATTCATTTGAGAGATTGCTTCGTTATAATATCGTTTAAATATCGGGTATGTATTGGTTAGGGCTTATCCCGATCAACGAGTGTGCAGGGTTTTGAAAGGAGGCAGTTTATTTTGGTTATAGATACCGTGCTTTGGAGCAAATGGCTAACCGGGCTGACGCTTGCGTTTCATGCGATCTTTGCGACGGTTGGCGTCGGGGTGCCGCTGATGATCGCCATTGCCGAATTCGTCGGAATTCGCAAGAAGGATCCGCATTACCTGCTCATGGCCAAAAGGTGGACGCGGGGCTTTGTCATTTCCGTGGCAGTGGGCGTGGTGACCGGAACGGCGATTGCATTGCAGCTTGCGCTCGTGTGGCCGAACTTTATGCGTCTGGCAGGGAATGTTATCGCGCTTCCTTTGTTTATGGAGGTTTTTGCATTCTTTTTTGAGGCCATCTTCCTCGGGATCTATATGTACACGTGGGACCGGTTTCGCAATCCGTATATCCATTGGCTGCTGACAATTCCGATTGTAGCGGGGGCCGGCATGTCCGCATTTTTCATCACGTCGGTGAATGGATTCATGAATCAGCCCGAAGGCTTTGTCATGGAGGCTGGCCACTTTACGGCCGTGGATCCCGTGCAAGCGATGCTGAATACGGCAACTCCCTCAAAAGTGTTCCACGTCCTAACCTCGGCCTATTTGACGGGAGCCGCCTTGCTGGCGGGAATTGCAGCCTACGTTATTCTGAGAAAAGGAGCATCGGCTTATTACAAAAAAGCGCTGAAGCTCATGATGGCTATTGTTCTGGTGTTCAGCGTGCTGACCACCTTAGCCGGGGACCTGTCCGCCAAATTCCTGGCGGAGCATCAACCGGAGAAGCTGGCCGCCGCGGAATGGCATTTTGAGACGGAGCGCGGTGCGGATCTGATTTTATTGGGCTGGCTGAATGCGGAGCAGAAGATCGTGGGTGCGCTCCACCTTCCGAAAGCGCTCAGCTTTCTGGCCTTTGGAGACTTTGATGCCGAAGTGAAGGGGCTGGAGGAGTTTCCGCCAGGTGAATGGCCGCCGCTGCTCGTACACTATTTGTTTGATTTCATGGCCATGATCGGTTTTGTGATGTTGGCCGTCGCATTTCTGTATTTCTTGTTCTTGTTCTGGAAGAAACGAAATTCGCTCAATAAGTGGCTGCTTCGGGCCATCGTCGCGTGCATCCCACTGGCGTTTCTGGGTGTTGAGCTGGGCTGGTTCTATGCGGAGCTCGGACGGCAGCCGTGGATTATTCGCGGATATATGCGCGTAGAGGAGGCGGCTACGACATCACCGAATGTGAGGATTCTCTTCTTCCTGTTCCTGCTGCTGTATATTGTGCTCGGCACGATGTGTGTCTTTGTCCTGAGACGCTTGTTCCGTAACAAACCGGCAGAGGCCGAGCTCGAATCGTTAAGGCAAGAGAAGTTTATTCAATCCATGGAAAAGGGTGAGCCGGTATGATCAGTTACGAGTTGATAGGCATCTCGGTGCTTTGGCTGTTTTTATACGGCTATTTAATTGTAGCCTCCATTGATTACGGCGCTGGCTTTTTTGCCTTCTATGCCCGGCTGACCAAACAGGATCATCTGATCAATCGATTGATCTCCCGCTATTTATCGCCGGTTTGGGAGATTACCAATGTGTTTTTTGTCTTTTTCTTTGTCGGCATCGTCGGTTTCTTCCCTGATACGGCCTATTATTATGGCTCTTCGCTGCTTGTTCCGGGGAGCATTGCCGTGATTTTGCTGGCCATTCGCGGTTCCTTCTACGCATTCGAGAATTACGGCTCCAAAGAAAACATCGTCTATCTGTTTCTGTACGGGGCTACAGGTTTGTTAATACCGGCATCCTTGTCGGTCGCACTGACGCTTTCCGAAGGCGGTTTTATCTCAGAGGCAAGAGGCGCGGTTACGCTGGATTATTGGGCGCTGATCACAAGCCCGCTGTCGTGGAGCATCGTGGCGCTGGCTATCGTATCGGTGCTGTTTATTAGCGGTACGTTCCTGGCCTTCTACGCTTCCCGGGCAGGCGATCAGCCAGCCCTAAAGCTGATGCGGACCTATGCCATGTTCTGGAGCACGCCGACGATTATTGCCGCGCTCACGGCATTTATTTATCTCAGTCAACATAATGAGCGGCATTTTCAGAACATGATGGACTTATGGTGGCTGCTGGCGCTGTCGGTTGGTTTCTTCATGATCGCGCTGTGGCTGCTGTACAGCGGACGCCGATACGGACTGGCCTTCATTTGCGTCATGCTGCAATTTTTCTGCGCGTTCTTCGCGTACGGCATCGGGCAGTATCCATATATATTGGATCCGTACATTACCATTCAGAGCGGCGCTACGCATGAGTCGATGGGAGCTGCGCTTGTTGCGGCCTTTATCGGCGGGCTCTGTCTGCTGATCCCGTCCCTGATTCTGGTCTTCCGGCTCTTTCTGTTTGATGCGGATTATGTCAAAGGCAAAAAATAAGGTGGGCGCTTGTCCCGCTACAATTAGGATTACCTTGGAGGGAGTGCGTAAACAGGAGGTGGAGATTACTTGAAAAAGAAAAGCAGCCTGCTGTCTGAACAAATGTCTGCACAGAGGAAACGTCTTATCCTCTTAGGGTTCACGTCGCTTGCGCTCGGTGCAGCCATCACAGTCCAGGCGGTGCTGCTCGCCGAAGCAGTCGAGAGGATTTTTGTTCAGAGATCGTCCTTGGCGTCGGTTGCTGGTATTCTTGGTGCATTGATTGGCGTGATGGCAGCGCGGACGCTGCTGTCGTATGGAAACGGGAGAATCGGCTTGCAAATGGCTTCCAGTGCCAAAACGAGCATGCGAGCAGCGGTGCTTCGTAAACTGTCCAATGCTTCGATGCCGATGTCGCTTCGCGGGCAAACGGGCGGCAAGGTGAGTGTGGCGCTGGATGCCGTGGATGAGGCGGACAGTTACTTCAGCCAGTATATGCCGCGAATGATGGAAGCAGCGGTTATTCCTGTCCTGATCTTGATTATGGTTTTTGCTCAGCATTTGAATTCCGGCTTGATAATGCTAGCGACAGCTCCTTTTATCCCGATATTTATGATTCTCGTTGGGCTGCAAACAAAGAACAAATCGGAGGAGAAATTTGCGCAGCTGGCCGAATTCTCCGGCACGTTTCTAGACTCCCTTCAAGGGCTGGTTTCGCTCAAGCTGTTCGGGCGGGCTCACCTCCAGCAGCAGGCAATTGAACGCAGCAGCTTAGGCTATCGCGATGCCACGATGGGGATTCTGCGGATTGCGTTTACCAACACCTTCATGCTGGAGTCCATCGTCATGCTGAGCATAGGCATTGTTGCGCTTGAGCTGGCCCTGCAGCTGCTTGTTTTCAAATCGCTGTCCTTTCAGACCGCGTTCTTTATCCTGCTGCTGGTGCCTGAGTTTTACAGCCTGCTAAAAAACACGGGAACGGCTTTTCACAGCGGGCGTACAAGCATGGGGGCAATTCGTAAAGTTGAGGAGCTGCTCGCGGAAAGAAGTGAAACCGAGGCTTTATTAACGAATTGGCAGGATGGCGGCGAAAATATGGATAAAACGCAACAGACCGAGCAGATGGATCCAGCGGATACTCCTGGGTTTGCCGATCGGAGCTCGATTCGGATGCCGCCAACCATCGAGCTGAGAGATGTCCGATTTCGGTATGCACCGGATTCGTTCGAGCTTGCAGTCGGCTCTATATCGTTTGGAGCGGGGGAGCAGATCGCCATCGTCGGAAAAAGCGGGTCCGGCAAAACCACCTTGCTGCATCTTCTTGCCGGGCTGCTGAAGCCGACGTCGGGGGAAGTGCTGGTGAACGGACGCCCGCGTTGGCAAATGGACGAGGCTCTATGGTTTGACCAAGTTAGTTATATTACGCAGCATCCCTATATTTTTGCCGGTACGTTAGCCGAGAACATTGCAATTGGCGCAAGCCGGGAAGTCTCCCGGGACGAAATGGTGGAGGCCGCGAAGGCCACCGGGCTTGCAGTTGTTGCAGACGAACTGGAGTTAGGCTATGACACCCCCGTCGGCGAAGGAGGCCGGGGGTTATCAGGGGGCGAGAAGCAAAGGCTGGCGCTGGCGCGCGCTTTTTTAAAGCGGCCCGCGGTTATTTTGTTCGACGAGCCTACGGTGGGACTGGATTTGCACACCGAACGCGTGCTGCAGCGGTCCATTGCCGAGCTGGCAGGCAGCGCAACCATGATTACCGTAGCCCACCGATTGTACACGATCCGGCATGCCGACCGGATATTGTATATGGACGACGGAGTGCTTCTGGACAGCGGGAGCCATGAGGAGCTGCTTGCACGGCTGCCCCAGTATGCCGAAATGGTCAATGCGCAGCGGAAAGGGGGATTTGCATGAGTGAGCTGGCGATTCTAACCAGAGCCATGATTCAGGAGCGGAAGGATATTGCCATCGCAATCGTCGGCGGATTCATTGCCGGCATCGCAGGGGTAAGCCTGTTTTCCGCTAGCGGATATTTGATCTCCCAGACCGTATTTGCCCCGCCGCTCTATACCTTGATCGTCCTAACCTCCCTCGTGAAGATTCTTGGATTGCTGCGGGCGGCTAGCCGCTACGCCGAGCGCTTGTATTCCCACCGGGCGACATTCTCGATGCTCAGCCGGCTGCGCACCTCATTTTTTGCCAAGCTGATTCCTTTGACCCCCGGCATTTTGGGCAGAAACCGCAGCGGAGACCTGCTTGCACGAATCGTTGGGGATGTGGAAAGCCTGCAGCATTATTTTTTACGCGTCGCCTATC
The DNA here is from genome assembly GCF_038597315.1 of Paenibacillus sp. FSL M8-0142. Taxonomy (NCBI): domain Bacteria; kingdom Bacillati; phylum Bacillota; class Bacilli; order Caryophanales; family Paenibacillaceae; genus Paenibacillus; species Paenibacillus sp. FSL M8-0142. Next base: position 3,434,679 of record NZ_CP152008.1, on the reverse strand, counting down.
CTCCGGTCATTGTTGTCATGGTGTTTCTGGCTACGGTAATATTCACCTCCGTCTTTTCGATCTGGATTGCCTGTTTGTTCGTGCTGGGGATGCTGATTACGGCTTTTGTGGTTCCTGGAATCGTGCTGCTGGGGCAGCGTAGAAGACAGGGGCGCGTACGCGAGAAAAGGGCCGAGCTGTCCACGGAAGTGGCCGAAATGCTGTATGGTTACCGCGATCTAAAAGTATACGGGCAAATGAAAAAGCGCGAGCAGCTTCTGCAGGATGCCTCCGCCGCATTGGCGGCCGAGCAGGAGACGGCAGCGCGCCACTTGCTGCGCGGTCAATCGCTGCATGCTTTCGTGGCCTATCTTATTTCCTGGGGAGTGCTGGTCCTTGGCGCGGTATTCATCATGAACGGTTCGCTAGCCGGCGTATTTCTCGCCATGCTGGTCATGGCTTCGCTGACTGTATTTGAAGAGGCGGCCCCAATGGCCACACTTCCTGCTTATAAGCAGGATAGCGAGCATGCGGCCAATAGGCTGGCGGAAACGGTTCTTGACGCTGATCGGCGGCAGCCCCAGCCAAGCGGTGCTTTATCCACCGATAAAGCCGTATCAGTCGAGCTGTGCGGTGTTTCGTTTCAGTATGAAGATGAATGGCGTCCTGCGCTGAAAGGCATTACCCTGTCTATTCCGCCGGGATCCAAGACCGCGATTGTCGGTCCGAGCGGCTCAGGAAAATCAACCCTCATCGATTTACTGCTCAAGCTGCGCGTGCCAACAAGCGGCCAGATCCGATTGAACGATATATCGGTTCAAGATCTGAATGAAGCGAGCATTTGGCAGGCGTCGAATGTGGTGCTGCAGCACAGCCATTTTTTCCGGGGGACGATCCGGGACAACCTGCTGCTGGACGAGGAATCCTATACAGACGAGGAGCTGGCGGCAGTATTGGAGAAAGCGCTGCTTCCGAACAAATCGCTTGATGATCCCGTATATGAAAAAGGAGAGAATTTGTCAGATGGGGAGAAACAGCGCTTGGCCTTGGCCAGAGTGATGCTGCGCAAGGGACGTTTATGGCTTCTGGACGAACCGACGTCTTCCCTGGATTACGTGACGGAACAGCGTGTTCTCTCGCATTTGTTGACGGAAGCTGCCGATGATACCCTCCTGCTGATTTGCCATCGGCTGACCGGTTTGGAGAAAATGGACCGGATCGTTGTCCTGGACCAAGGGAGGGTTGTTGAAGCGGGAACGTATACGGAGCTGATGGAACAAAAGGGATATTTTTATGAGATGAAGCTCATTGAGCGGCAAATGATTGACGAGGCGTAAAGATAGAAATGCGACGAATCACCAACCGTTAAAAACCGATTGTTCAGGCTCCGGCTGTCGAGAATGTCTCGACAGCTATTTTTTTGTATATTGGCCATCTATCCTCCAACCGCAAATTTCACAGAAGTGACGGCATTACAGGTTAATATCATACATCTATAGCCCGAAGGAGCCATTTAAAACAACTATCAATCGAGAGACAATGAGAAGGTTAATGCAACGGATTTGAGATAAGGTTGAAGGGAGAATCATCATGAAAACCATTGGGTTAAAACCAATATTGACATTGGTGATCGTAGGATTATTGACAGCCTGCGGGGGTGAGAAGAGTGGTGAAGCGACGGCAAACACGGAGAGTCCGATCCCGGCTGTTTATAAACAGCGCTGCTTGTCCTGCCACGGGGATCAGCTTGAAGGAAGAGTCGGTCCCAATTTGCAAACCGTGGGAAGCCGTCTCACCGAGGAAGAGATCGCCGGGATTATTTCCGATGGAAAGGGCGGCATGCCGGCTTTCGGAAAACGGCTGAGTGAGGAGGATCTTGCATCCGTTTCCGCATGGCTGGCCGAACAACAAGAGAAAGGAAGAAACGATAACCGATGAATAAAACGGGAGCCTGGTTATTATTCGCATGGCTGGTAGCAGCTGCGGCCACTAGCGGCAGTTTGTTTCTTAGCGAAGTATGGCATTTCACGCCATGCGTCTTATGCTGGTATCAAAGGATTTTCATGTATCCATTAGTCATTCTCTTGGGTATCGCGGCTTACAGGCAGCAGACATTTATTATTCCTTACATCCTGCCCCTGATTGTCATTGGCGGAGGCATATCAACTTATCATATCATCATTCAAAAGCTTCCGCGTTCGTCAGATGCCGCCGCATGCGGGCCGGTGTCTTGCCTGGACGACTACTTGAATTGGTTCGGGTGGCTGACCATTCCGATGCTGGCACTCGCGGCATTCCTGCTGATCGCTGCAGCACTTGGGCTGGCCGTGCGCGCGCAGAAACAAGAACAAGGCAATGAAGAAGCGGATGCGCATGTCTAGGATCCCTTGAGGAAATATCAATCCTTGGAGGAAGCTTCTCCTCATGGCGCGTGGACATGAACAGCGCGATATTGCCTGAAATGAACAAGAACAGCAGCCGGATTAGGATTTCCGCTGCTGTTCTTTTAATAAGGTCTGGATATCGGCCAAAATCTGATCATTCTCCATATCTTCACCCATTCGGTAAATACGGCGTACACGCTGCTGGCCGTCAATCAATAGCAGTGATGTGACGGAGTGCGCAAACAAGCCGTCATCCAGGCGTACGATCGAAAAATTGTACTGGGAAGCAAGCTCCTTCACCTCATGTTCTTCTCCACGAAGCAAGGTCCAGCCGCTCTGATCGATTCCCATTCGATCCGCATATTGCCGCAGCACCTCAGGCGTATCGTTATTCGGGTCGAACGTGATCGACACAAACTCAACGCCGTTCCCAAAACGTCCCTGTTCTTGAAGCTCTGCCTGAAGCGCGACCATATTCGCGGTTGTCGCAGGACAAATGTCCGGGCATCGTGTGAAGATAAATGAGGTTAGGCGGATCTTCCCGTCGAAATCCTTGTCCGTTACGGTTTCACCTTCAAGATCAGTTAATGCGAATCCAGGGGATTCCATTTTGACCGGAAGCGAATCCGAACGGAACGAGGATTGCAGCACCAAGTAACCCACAGCAGCGATACAGAGAATGATGATTGCCATAACATATCGGCGCATTGAAGATTTGCGAGCTCGTGACATTCCGTTTATCCTCCATATTCTTTGGTAAATAACGGTTTCAATTGTACTGAAAATGGTGCTGCCTTACCATGACTCCTTAGAGCCATGGAATCCCCTCTGGAATAAAGCCCTTTCCTTTCCCGACACAAATGTGTCGATGTTCAACTATGGAAATAGCTCTTATGAGTTATAGGAGCGAACGATTGAACTTGCTACAATCTGGGATATTACATCGGTACAGGAGAGGGAGGGAAGTAAGCATATGAAGCAAAGGATCGTTTCGCTCGTGTTGGTTCTATCGCTTATCGGAACGATGATGGCTTGTTCGAGCGAAGAACCTGTTGATTTGGAAACTGTTCAAGCGGAGCTGACGACAAATCCGGAGACCGTCATCGCAGGAAGCCAGGCGGATATGAAAGTAACGGTTACCGGAATGAAGGTATCGGACACGGCACGGGCAACTTTCGATGTGCGGATTGGAGATGAGCCGGTGCTTATGGATGCGATTCATGAAGGGGATGGCGTATTCAGCGGAGCATTCACCTTCCCGGGCAAGGGCGTTTATACCGTCTATATTCACTTGTACGAGGACGATATCCATATCACGAAGAAGAAGCAGGTCGAGGTCAAATGACAAGGTCAATCAACAAATGGGCTCTTCTCGCACTATTGGTTGTATTGGCGATGATGCACGGAAGTCCGGCCCGGGCGGAGGACGAGCTGATGGGCCTTCAAGAGATCGTGGACCAGGCCAATCCGGGGGCCACGCTAGTGCTGAAGCCTGGCACATACCAGGGACCGGTTGTCGTTAACAAGCCGTTAACGATACGGACGGAGGGTGAAGGGAACGTCGAATTAATTAATAGAAGTCAGCTTCCTGCCCTATCGATCGATGCTGACGGCACAACGGTTGCCGGACTCCATATTACCGACGGAATGGTTAAGGAAACGCCAACGGTGCTCGTCAGAGGTCATCGAGCTGTTTTGAACGGCCTCTACATTCGGACTGGCGGGGATGGAATTGCGGTCCGTGACGCGGATGAAGGCTTGGTGACGAATACTACGATCGATTGGGCGGCTGAAGGCGTGCGACTGGCGGACAAAGGGAATGGCGTGGATGTGTTCAATGGGCATCGCTGGAGGTTCATGGACAATACGATTCGAGATGTTCATGACGGCATCTATATGGAAAACAGCGATGATACGCGTGTAACCGGAAACCGGATTGAACGTTCCCGGTATGGAATCCATTGCATGTACACGAATCGAACGGTCATCGAACGAAACGAAGGCAGCTTGAATGTGACCGGTGCCATGGTGATGACGGCCAGGCAAGTATCCGTTATCGGGAACTCGTTCTCCAAGCAAAGCGAAAACGTGAATTCGCAAGGGATCTTGCTGTATGACACGCATGATTCGATTCTGGCAGACAATACGGTTGATGGTAATCGGGTCGGCCTGTATGTTGAGCTGTCGACAGGAAACCGATTGGAGAATAACGAGGTTCGTTACAATTTTGTGGGGATCCAGCTTCTGGACTCCAGCTCCAATTCCATCACCGGCAACCGGTTTACCGGCAATGTTGCGGACGCCCAGGCACGGAGCAGCGAGGACAATAGGATCATCGAAAACTATTGGGACAATTTCCGAGGCATCGATGCAAATGGAGACGGGAACAGCGATATTTCATACGCGATTAACCCGTTGTTTCAGGAACTGACGAAAAAACGCCCGGCGTTCCAATTGTTCTTCCAATCCCCGGGGATGGTGTTCCTCGAAGGGCTCTATCAAAGTGACCGGGATCGCTGGACTACGGATGCTGCTCCGTTAATGACGCCTCCTATGAGTGAAAACCAGATCGGGGATGCGGAAGGGAGAACCCTTACAGGGATAGCCGGACTCGTGTTATTAGGATGTACCGGGACACTATTTTTTTGGATGAGGAGACGAATGTCATGAGTAAAGGAATGAAATTGAATGCGATCCTCGCAGCATTGCTGCTGCTTCTATCCGCTTGCGGGGGAGAAGCTTATAAACCGCAAGCCATTAACGAGGAAACGGATGTATGCGTGATCTGCAAGATGGCGGTTAAAGATGATCAATATGCGACTCAAATCGTAACCAAAGACGGTCAATCGCTTAAATTCGATGATATCGGTTGTTTGAACACATGGAAGATCGAGAATGGGACCGATACGATCGGAGCCGCCTTCGTCCGGGATTACAACAGCAAGCAATGGCTTCGTTACGAGAAGGCTTACTATGCTTATGATCCTTCCTACAAAACGCCGATGGCTTACGGGATTTTGTCATTTGAGAAGGAAGAAGACGCCAAAGCTTATATTGAAGAACAAGGTACGGGGAAGCTGATGACGGCCGATGAGCTCCGTGATCATTCGTGGGAGGTCAATCGCGACATGATGGATATGGAAGGGATACATGATCATGGTCACCCGCCTGTTGAGGAACAAGATGAAGCTGCGGATCATGATCCTCCAGCGCATCAAGAAGGGCATTCGACACCTCCTGAACCTCCCGCATCCGGAGGCCATGGCTCATGAAAGACATGAAATACGTCGCTATACGCGAGATGAACATCGGGTTTCGCAACCCTTGGGCATATTCATTCATGGCTCTTTTCGCAGTATTCATGCTCAGTTTGCTAATCATACATACCCAAGGGGGTGTGAGCGGATTTTCCGGCACCAGCGGAACCATGTTAAACCTGGCGTTGTACTTGCTCCCCTTGATGGCCCTGATGCTGGGCTCATTCTCCTTAACCGGCGAGAAGGAAGAGGGCAACTGGGAGCTGCTATCGACGTATCCGCTTGGCACTTGGCCGTTTCTGGCAGGAAAATATATCGGGCTGTCTGCAGTGCTGCTCTCCATCGTCGCCTTCGGATTCGGGCTGTCCGGGTCGGCAGGCTGGCTTCTCGGCAGCGGTTTTGATTTTTTAACGTACAAGCAGCTGCTGGGCTTCTCAATCGGGTTATCTCTGTTTTATCTCGGCATTGCCATGTTGATCGGTACGCTCGCCCGCAACCGCTGGCAGGCTTTAACGATAGCGGTAGGCGTCTGGTTCTTCACCGTCATCGCATGGCCATCGCTCCTCATTGCTATGCTGGGCATGATGCCATATCTCTGGATTAAGCCGGCGATAACAACACTTACTTTTCTGAATCCGGCTGAATTGACGCGTTTGTTTACCGTCGTCAAGTTAGGAGGAGGCTCGACGCTGGGGCCTGAATATTACAAATGGATGATATGGATCCGTTCACCCTGGGGCACGCCCGTTTTTGCGGGTGTGATGCTCGTATGGATAGGTGCTGCTCTTGCCGCTGCTTATGGTTTATGGGAAAGGGGAAGAGGTCGTGGGTGATCAGCTCGTACGATTCGATGCGGTTCATAAGGCATTTAAGGGAAAGGTTGTCATTGAAGAATTGAATTTGAAGGTCGCTCACGGCGAAGCGGTCGCTTTGTGCGGAGGCAACGGAGCTGGAAAAAGCACCTTGCTGCGGATGCTGGCGGGAATCTTGCACCCGACGAAGGGTGTTATCACCGTCAACGGGCAGACATGCCGGGACAATCGGCGGGAATATGCCCGGCACATCGGTTATATGCCGGATGATTATCGCTTTAGTCCAGGATTAACGGCACTGGAGACCATGCTGTTCTGGGCCCGGCTTCGCGGACTCGGGCAAGCCCGTGCACGGGAAGCGTTATCGATGGTTGGTCTCTCGGATACCGGCAGCAAATCCGTGGCCTCCTTCTCTAAGGGCATGAGACAGCGGGTATTGTTCGCGCAAGCGATACTGGCACGGCCGCTGCTCGTCATTATGGATGAACCGACGAATGGCCTTGATCCTTACTGGATGGATACGTTCGTCATGCTCGTTCGCCAGGCAGTCGCCGAAGGCCAGACGATCCTCTTCTCCACGCACCAATTGGAAATTGCCGAAGCTTTGGCGGATCGGATCGTTTTTTTAAGGGATGGGAATGTGGTGCTGGACGGGAATACGGGAGAGCTTCGACAAACATATGGAGCTGAGGGGATGCGCAGAGCATTCCGGGAGTTGTTTGGGATAAACGGAGGAAGCCCGAAATAGCGAAGCAGGCAGCGAGTCCGCAGGCGGGCCGCTGTCTTGTTTCACTTTACGTGAGGCGATGGCCGGCGTTCAAGCCGCCCGTCAGGCTATTATTTAAGAGCTTAACGGCCAACATGTATGTCTAATTTGTGAGCAAGGAGATGAACAGGGTGATCCGCAGAATGATTCAGTATATGCTATTGATGGTTGTCCTAATCGGAGGCGTGTATGCCGTGTCACGTTTTTTGGGTGATCCGCAGGTTCTTGCTATTCCAGGAGAAGCAGCGCCGGAGTTCTCAGCCGTGGATCTGGAGGGGACAGAAATCCGTCTTGCCGATTACAAAGGGAAGGGCGTTGTCCTGAATTTCTGGGCCTCCTGGTGCAATCCGTGCGTCAACGAACTGCCGCTTCTTAACGAGGCTCATAAGGTTAACAGGCGTGGACATGCTGGCGATCAACGTGGGGGAGGGCAAAGAAACGGTGCAGCATTTTGCTGACCGGTATGACCTCGAATTTCCGATCGTATTGGACTCCGAGATGAACATTAAACAAAAGTATCAATTGGTCGGAATGCCTCTTACGATCATCATTGATGAAGACGGGACTTTGGTGGAACGACACGAAGGGGAGCTGACAGAGCTGGAAGACATCATATTCCTGATGAATCGGATCAGGCAAGACGATTAACATTCGCTAAAAGTTCCCAATGCAATATAATGGATCCATGCATCAATCAGCTAGAAGGGGAGAATGATTGTGACCTATAAACAAAACAAATGGCTGATTCTTACGATACCTACCCTGACGATCGGGGTCTGGGAGTATGTCCGGCATGAGTTTCTGCTGCCGTATATTTCGATGGAGCTTGGAAACTGGCTTGCCCCGGTCATTGTGCTGCTCGTATCCTTGCTGTTTTTGACCAAATTATTTGCCATGATCGAACATAATCAAGAGGAGCTTAATCGTGCAAAAGCGATCCGCGCCGTGCTGGAGGAACGAGAGAAAATCGCAAGGGAGCTTCATGACGGCATCGCGCAATCCCTGTTCTTTTTGAACGCGCAGATCTCGCAAATGGACCGCATGAATCAAGCAGACGGACTTCCGCTTCATAAATTGAAGGAGAGTGTTCATCGCACCAATGATTATGTCAGACAAGCCATCGCCAATTTGAGGCATGAAGCCGATGCGGATAAAAATCCGTGGCTGCAAGGCATTGAGAGCTTAATCGATGAGCTGCAGCAGGAAACCGCTCTGGAAATTGAGACGAATTGGCGCATTCCGGAAACGATGCTGTCTTCCAAAGAGCGAGTAGAGTTATTCGCAATCATCCGCGAAGCGCTGCTTAACATTCATAAGCATGCGGAGGCGAAGCAAATCCGAATCGAAGCGCGACCAACAGAATCGGGGTGGATGTGCCAGGTCGCGGATGACGGCAAAGGCTTTAACCCAGATGATATGATGATCCGTAATCGATACGGGATCCAAATGATGCGCGACCGTGCCAAGGCGATGTCCTGGCACTTCAGCCTGGAACGTAAAGATGGGGACACGCTGGTAATCGTTCGAAAGGGGGCATATTGAAATGTCAAAATTCCGGGTGTTAATTATCGATGATAACGAGATGGCCAGAGAAGGGATCCGAATGATCCTGGAAAGCGATCCTGTCTTTGAAGTCGTGGCGGAAGGAAGCAGCGGAGAAGAAGCCATTACCTTAAGTGAATATTGGATGCCGGACCTGGTGCTGATGGATATTCAAATGCCGGGAATGGGCGGCTTGGAAGCAACGAAGAAGCTTAAAGAAGCCTTCCCCTATATCAAGGTCGTTATGGTTACCGTATCCGACGATATTGCGCATTTATTCGATGCGCTTAAGAAGGGCGCCCAGGGCTATTTGTTGAAAAATATGGAGCCTGAAGCGTGGCATGAATATTTAAGAGCAGTCGCCATCGATGAAGCGCCGGTAACGCGCGAGCTGGCGTTTCGAATCCTCAAGGAAATGTCCCCGAAGCGTGCGGACGAGGTTCAAGATCATCCTTTAACTGAGAGGGAGCATGAAATTCTAGTGCTCGTTGCCGAGGGAATGAGCAATAAGGAAATTTCAGGCGATCTAAGCATTTCAGAGCATACGGTGAAAAATCACCTGAAGAACATCCTTCAAAAGCTGCACTTGGCCAATCGGGTTCAGATTGCGCGTTATGCTTATGAACAAGGCTTGGTAGGCAAGAAGCAGCAATGAAGCAGCAATGAAGCAGCAACGAACCAGCAATGAAGTGCAAGTTAACAATGAAGTAGCAAAGATGTAGCAGGCTTTGATGGAATAGCGATTGGCGATAGGCTGCTATACTTGCGCCGCAGCTTTCTAACCTGAGACATTCTTATCCTTCAATCGGCTTCATATAATGAACAGGTATCTCCCATTTCATGCCGGCTTATCCGATCAGCGTTTAAGTCGCAATGGAGGTACCAGCAGCAATGTGAAGCATGAGGCAGTTTTCAGAAGGGAGTAATCGTCTTGGATACAGCAGGAAACAGCTTGGCGCTCGTTGCCCTTACCGGATTGATGGGTGCACCGCATTGTTTCGCGATGTGCGGAGGCATCGTGTCGTCGGTTGCACTTCGCGCACAAGGCTCGCCAATGGCTTTGATCCTCGCATATAACGCAGGGAGAGTAGCAACTTACGCGGCAATCGGCGGTTTTATGGGCTTGGTCGGCTCTTTTCTGGATACTGCAGCCGGATTCGTCGGGCTCCAATCTGCGGCCAGCATCATTGGCGGCTTGCTGATCTTGTTATGGACCTTTCGTCGGTATACGCTCCCGATGTTTCGCACGCATCCATATAAAAATTCTCGCGTTCAGTCGAAGCTGCAGCAGCTCGGACAACGTTACGAAATTGTTGCAACCTTTTTGACCGGGATTCTGCTGGGCTTTTTGCCATGCGGCTTGACTTATGCAATGCACATGAATGCTGCCGCCTCGGGAACCGCAGCAGAAGGTTCGCTGATTATGCTGGTGTTCGGAATATCGACGTTTCCGGTCTTGCTTCTGACGGCGATGTCTGCGGGAAGCCTTACGAAAAGATGGCGCAGAGCGATGCGCAGGATCGGCGGATATCTGGCCGTCTTGATGGGGTTGCTGTGCATTCTGAAAGGTCTAAGTGCGAATGGCTGGATACCTTCCGTGCACCCTTGGCTATGGTGATGGGGGGCTTTTTCTCTTTAATGAACCTTAAAAACGGTGCTGACTTTTACATACCGCTCCTTCCACTGTAATTCGGCTTCGGCTTGCCATTTCCCGCGCATGACGGGCACCACTGTCGCATGATATACCCCGGGTTGAATCTCTTCAATGGAAGCAGGAAAAACCCCGCAAAACATATCCGGCATGGTAATGTTCAAATCGAAATCCGCGCCTGTTACGGGTATTCCGGATAACTCGTCAATTTGCAGCTCAAAGGTGGTCTCCTGCATCGATACCGCTGATGAATCAATCGGTGTTATTTGCATGCGGATTTGATCATCGATATAAAGAGCCTCTGCTGATGGATGGTCTTCCACTAGACGAAACAAAATGAACAAGAGCATAAAACCAAACAACAACAGGATGATCCATTTCGCTTTCATGCTTCGCCTTCTTCCTATAATTCATAACGTTAATTACTGATGTTATATGTATCTGACATGCAGAAAATGCCGGAATATGTGCTGGAGTGCAGCTAAAGCATACATAAGAAAACATAAGCAAAAGGGACTATCTCCATTATCTATGCTCTTGCCCCCAGGCGCATGAATGAACAAGGCTTAATATTGAAAACCTATGGAAGTGGTATACATTCTCGATTTCCGAAGGAGGAAGACTGACATGGCTCACCAGAAGAGAAGGAAAGAAGCTGCCTGGAAGTCGCGTAAGCAAGCACAGCACCCCCATGGAAAAATCAGATCGCTCAAGGAATTGTCCGGCGAATAGGATGAGGAGTATACTGCTTGGAAGTAAAGGACTGTCGGTTAGTTTTAACTTGCCGGCAGTCTCTTTTTTATGAAAACGGGCGGTCCTGCGACTATATTCATGATCGATTCATGGCAAAAAACGAAGAAATCATGAGATTTCAAAAGAAAAAAGAGGATTTTATGCTTTGATTTCAGGCGGAATGCGAGACATTATGTCCTGATCAACTTGAAGATTCAAAGAACTATTCCATAAAATACTATATTATCAGCACTCGACATTATAGAGTGCTAACAAATCAAGGGCGAAGGAGGGAAGCCGATACAATATTAGCGTCAGTGTTCAAAGCTGGCGTAAGCTTGTTTGTCGAAACATTTTTTGGGAACAGGAGGATTTCGAAGATGAATGTACTGTTACTTGCCGGTGGATTGGGAACCCGACTTAGACCGATGACGGAGAACATGCCGAAGCCGATGGCACCGATTCTGAATCGTCCGTGGCTGGAACATCTCATTCTTCATCTGAAGGAACAAGGCGTTCACCGTTTCGTTATCGCCCTTAAGCATCATCCCGAAAAAATAAAAAACCATTTCGGCGACGGCCGCCGGCTGGGCGTGTCGATCCAGTATGCGCTTGAAGATAAGCTGCTGGGGACTGCCGGGGCGATCAAGAATGCCGAGGCTTTACTCGATGAACAATTTATTGCCATGAATGCGGATATCGTCCACGATATTGAACTGAAGCCGCTGCTGGATTTCCATCGATCTCACGGAGGAAAGGTAACGATCGGTCTGACAGAGGTTGAGGACCCTAGCGCGTACGGGGTCGTTGAGCAGGACGATACGGGGCGCATCTTGCGTTTTGTGGAGAAGCCCCGCTTGGACGAGGCCCCTTCGAGACGGATCAACGCAGGTATTTACATCATGGATAAAAGCGTGCTCGCAGCGATTCCGTCCGATCGGGAGGTCTCCATTGAACGCGAAACGTTTCCACATCTCATCCGCGAAAATATGGGAGTCTTCGGTACGACGATTCAAGGCTATTGGGCGGATATGGGCACCAAAGACAGATACCGCAAAATTCACTGGGATCTCTTAACGAGACAGAGCCGGATCCAAATTCCCGGACACGTCCAGGATCAAGGCATCTGGATCGGCAAGGGCTCTAAAATCGGAGCCGGCGTCCTCCTCGTTCCGCCGGTATTGATGGGAGATCACGTACGAATCGGAGCACGGGCCGTCATCGGGCCTCATGTGGTGCTCGGCAACAAGTGCACGATCGGCCCGAACGTCCGGCTATCGGAAACGATCCTGTGGGACGGCTGCCGGGTAAACGAGGGAGCGTACTTAAACAACTGCATATTCAGTTACAATCTCGAGCTCGGCCCAAGACATATTTTGCATGAAGCCGTAATGAACCGACTGGGAGTGATGCAAGCATGACCCGGGTGGCTTATATCAGTACTTACGTTCCGAAGAAATGCGGCCTGGCCACGTTCACTTTTCATTTGCGCCAGGCGGTCCATGCAGTGAAGGAGTGGAAAGCGAAGGATCCCGTCATCGTGCTCCACGATGGGGAATCCGATGGCCTGCAGGATCCGCTGCTGTGGCTGCTGCGTCGCGATTGCGAGAACGATTATGAGAAGATGGCGTACAGAATCAACCAGTCCGAAATCGAGGTCGTCTCTCTCCAGCACGAGTTCGGGATATTTGGCGGCGAGGCCGGCCGGCACATCTTGCGTTTCATCCGCAATCTGAAAAAACCGCTGGTGACTACGTTTCATACGGTGTTTGAGTTGCCCCGTGAACCGTACGCAAGCATTCAGCGGGAAATCGCCGAGCGAAGCGACCGGATCGTCGTGATGAACCGCAAAGCGATATCTTATTTAAACCGCTCGTTCGGCATTCCGGAGGAGAAAATCGTCTTTATACCGCACGGTACGCCCGAGCCCGATACGGAGCGGCGGCAGGCATTCCGGGAGCAGCTGGATTGGGCCGATCGCAAGGTGCTGATGACGTTCGGGCTGCTGAGCCGCGGAAAAGGAATTGAATTGATCTTGAGGATTTTGCCTGAAATCGTTAAAAAGGTGCCTCAAGTGCTGTATGCCATCGTCGGGCAAACGCATCCGGAGGTCAAGAAATGGGAAGGAGAGAAGTACCGCGAAGAGCTGAAGGCCATGATCGCTGACAGCGGGATCGGTGACAATGTCGTCATGATCGACCGTTACATGGAGGAGAATGATCTGGTGCGCCATATTACGGCATGCGATGTCTACGTGACACCTTATCCGGGTATGGAGCAGATCACCAGCGGAACGCTTGCCTATGCGGTCGGCTTGGGACGGCCAGTGGTTTCGACTCCGTACTGCTATGCACAGGATTTGCTCGCCGATGAACCCGAGCTGCTGATTCCTGCTGATGACGAGGCGTTATGGCGGGAACGGATCGTGTCGCTGCTGACCAACGACGTGATGCATCAAGATGTCGTCCGGAAAATGAAGCGGCTGGGGCAAACGATGCATTGGCCAAGCGTCGGGCATGAGTACAACCTTCTGTTTACCGAGGTGGGGAGACATGGAAAGGCGATCCGTTCGGTTTGACCATCTGATCAAGATGACCGACGACACTGGCATACTCGAGCACGGGTTCGGGACGATCCCCCGCCGCAACGAAGGATACAGCACGGACGACCAGGCCCGTGCGTTATGGGTTTGTCTCGAATGGTTCAAGCATGGGCGTCCTGAAGACCAACAACAACTTGAGCGGTTAGCCGAGATCTATATCGCCTTTTTGCTGTGGGCGCAAAAGGAAGATGGTCATTTTCATAACAATTTTGCCTATGACCGGAGCAAGGAGCCGGAAATGCCTTCCGACGATTGCCTTGGACGCTGCCTTTGGGCTTGTGCGAAGGCAATGACAGCAGCACCCGCCCCTTCGTTTGCGATGGTCGCTGAATCGATCTTTCAAAAAGCGCTGCCGCAGGTTGACCATTTGCGGTATCCGCGCGGATGGGCTTACAGCATCGCCGCACTCGGCACGCTGCAGCGTGCCGGATATGATATCGATCTGACCTCCCATATCCAAAACCTTGCCGAACGGCTGTCCGCGCTCTATCGCAGAAGTTCGGCTCCAGGCTGGTCTTGGCTTGAATCGGAGATCACTTACAGCAATGCCGTGCTGCCATGGGGGATGCTGTGGGCTCATGAAATGTTGAACCGGACGGACTTGCTTGACATCGCTTTGAGTTCCCTTGACTTCCTAATCGGTTTGTCGCAAAACGAAGCGGGACAGATCCGGCCGGTAGGCAGTCAAGGGTGGTGCCGCCCGGGATATCGGGCTTTGTGGGACCAGCAGCCGATCGATGTCATGAAGCTGGCGTTAGCGTCTGCCAAGGCCTATGAGCTGACGAACATGCACAATTATAAATCGGCCGTCACGAAGTGCCGCGATTGGTTTTACGGCGGCAACGATCTCGGAGCCCCAATGATTAACGAGCGGGACGGCAGCTGCTGCGACGGCTTGAGCGCCGACGGACCGAATATAAACTGCGGGGCGGAAGCCGTCATCTCTTACTTGATGACCGAAGCTATTTACGAAGAATGGATACAACATTAAGCGCAATTCGCCATTATCCAATAGACATCATACAAAAAGAGGTGGACAACGATGCCTTTGACCAAAGAACTGCAGGAGCAGGGGATGCCAACCCTTGAAGGGGGGGCTTCCATCCCCTCCCATGTATTCCGCGAATATGATATTCGCGGCAAAGCGTATGAAGACATTGACCTCCCTTTTTGCTATTGGCTGGGGAGAGCTTTCGGCGAAACCTTGAAGAAGGCCGGCTTGAATAAGGCCATTGTCGGCCACGACAACCGGAAATCATCCCCGGATTTTCACCGGGCCCTGATTGCCGGCTTGCAGCAATCCGGATGCGAGGCGATTGATATCGGCGAAGTGACAACGCCGATGTTCTACTATGCCATGCACCATTATCAAGAGCCAAGCGGCATCATGATTACGGCCAGCCATAACCCCGGCGACGAAAACGGATTTAAAATCGCCATGGACTATACGACGATTTATGGAGAAGAAATCCAAAAGCTGCGCAGCCGCATGCTTGGCTTGGCAGCCGAAGGCAAGCTGCCGTCCGGTTTCGATTATGACGAAGAAGGTCTGCGATGCGAAAGCGTCGAGGAGCCTTATTTGGACATGCTGGCAGACAAAATCCGGCTGAACGGCCGGAAGCTTAAAGTCGTGGTCGATTGCGGCAACGGTACGCCGTCGCCATTTGCCCCCAAGGCGCTTCGACGCTGGGGGTGCGATGTGGTAGAGCTGTATTGCAAATCGGATCCGGATTTCCCGAATCATCATCCGGATCCGGTAGAGCCGAAAAATTTGCGGGACCTGATCGACGTCGTGAAGAAAGAAAGAGCCGACATCGGCATCGCCTTCGACGGGGACGGCGACCGCCTTGGGGTGGTGGACGAACAGGGCGGCATTTTATGGGGCGATCAGCTGATGATCCAGTTCTGGCGTGAAGTCCTGCCGAAATATCCGGGCTGCAAAGCGCTGGTGGAAGTCAAATGCTCGAAAGCGCTGGTCGAAGAGATCGAGAAGCTGGGCGGCGAGCCGGTCTTCCATCGAACAGGACATTCCCACATTAAAGCGAGCATGCGCAAATTGGATGTGCCGTTTACCGGCGAAATGTCCGGGCATTTATTCTTCCGCGATGAATACTACGGATTTGACGACGCGCTGTATGCCGCTGGACGACTGTTGCGGATATTGAGCCGGGATTCGCGCCCGCTGTCCGAATTATTCTCCGACGTGCCAAGATATTGCGCGACCCCTGAAACGAGGGTTCCATGTGACGACGATGCGAAACAACAGATCATTCATAAAGTGAAGAACCATTTTGACGGGAAGCACGAGCTGATCGACGTAGACGGCGTACGCGTGCTGTTCCCGAACGGCTGGGGGCTGGTTCGCAGCTCGAACACCCAGCCGATCCTGGTGCTTCGGGCAGAGGCCGATACCGAGGCAGACTTACATGAAGTCAAAGCCCGCCTGGAACAAGCGCTCCGCGAGGCAGCGCCGGGATTGCAAATTCATTGGTAAGCACGAGGAAGCTTCTGCGGCGATCATGCCGCGGAGCTTCTTTTTTTGATAAGGAAGGGGTTCTATTGGGGACTAGATGGAGTGTTGCAGCGCCATTTAAAGGAAGCGACATGAATTTTTTAGTGCAAGATATCGTGTTCTTGGGACGTTCTTCAAAGATATGGCCGTATTTGATGATTCAATGTAAGTTTCTGCTAGTTACATCGCAAGATTCGGGAGGTACTATAGTAAGTAACCCTTTGTCAGACATCAGACAAACATAATCATTGTGTAAATATTAAAGGAGGCTGCCTGCGTATGAAGTCTCATACCTCCGACCGCATTAAAATGCCGCCAGGCTTTTGGTCCGGCATTCGTCAATTAGGGCTCGCTGATCAAGACATCGTACGAAAAGCGCGGCTTCCGCTGACGATCATCAATGAATCCGAGGTAACTGCCACCCAATATTATTCAATTTGGAAGGCGTATACCGATCTTATAGGTGATCCTGCACTAGGAATCATCAAGCTAGCGACGGCTTTTGAAACGGCGAAGTACCCGCCCTCCGTCTTAGCGACTTACCATGCCCGTGACTATAGGGATGCCCTTAACCGAATGGTCCGGTACAAGAGGCTGTGCCCTCCTGGAAGATTACGCATGAGCGAGGAGGGCGGGTACTGCACGATGGACTTGGATTGGCTGGAGACGGAAGAGCCTGGTCCGCCGATTCTGCTTGGCATCACGCTTGCATGTCTACTGGAGTTTGGCCGCCGGGGAACCGGTCAGCATGTGTCGGCACATTCGCTTGAGTTATCGGAGTCCGTTGGCAATGCAGAGGCCCTCGAGGCATACTTTGGCTGCCGCATCCGGTTTGGAGGCAAGCGCAACCGCTTGACGCTGCATCAGAAGGACTTGGATCTTCCTTTTATGTCGTTCAACGAAGAATTGCTTGAGATCCTGACTCCCGCTCTGGACCAATCGCTCCATGATCGGCAGTTAGACCCGTCGATAGCCGATAAAGTCAAATGGATCATGAAAAGAAGCCTGGCAGGAGGACGACCAGATATTTTGCCTATTGCCAGGGAGCTCGGAATGAGCGGCCGTACCCTGCAGCGCAGGCTCACTGACGAGAATACAAGCTTCAAGCGGCTGCTGACAGAGGCTAGACATGAGCAAGCATGCGAATACTTGACGGATCCCTCGCTGGATACGAAAGAAATCGCTTTTCTGCTTGGATACGAAGACTTGAATTCGTTCTACCGGGCTTTCCGTCAATGGGAAGGGGATACCCCAACCAATTGGCGTTCTGTCCATTCGGCTTCCTGAGCAAAAGATTTTGGCGTGTACTGCAAGAACTTTGGCGCCTTAAACTAGTTACCAAATGCGCAAAACAAGGTATCCTAATTCTATCCTCAGTACGACCATAGTCTAGCAAACATAAGGAGAAATGTAGGATGGAAATGGGATTAACCAATAAAACGGCTTTAGTCACGGGATCCACCAAAGGGATCGGTAAAGCCATTGCCTTTGAGCTTGCCAAGGAAGGGGTTCACGTATTCATTAACGGCAGAAACGCCGAAGACGTAGAACGGACGGTCCATGAACTCAAGTCGGCATTCCCGGAGACCTCGCCTCAAAATGCGGCAGCCGATCTGGTAGACCGGGCACAGCGCGAAGCATTATTTGAAAAGTTCCCGAACGTCGATATTTTAGTAAACAGCATGGGAATTTATGAAATCATGCAGTATGAAGATATAGATGACGCTATATGGGAAAAGTACATTTCTACGAATGTCCTTGCAGCAAATGCCCTGACGAAATTCTATATGCCCAGCATGCTGGAGAATCAGTATGGACGCATTATCTTTATTGCGAGTGAAGAGGCCGTTATGCCTTCTGGCCAAATGCCGCAGTATGGCGTGACAAAATCCATGCTGTTGTCTTTAGCCAAAAGCTTGTCGAAATTGACGAAAGGAACAGAGGTTACCGTTAACACGATCATGCCCGGACCGACGCTATCCGAAAATGTACAGCAGATCATTGAGGGCATATACAACGATGAAGATATGCCTTTCTCGGAAAAAGAGAAAGCCTTTATGGCATCAAACCTGCCCCAATCTGAGATTCAGCGGTTTATCAGACCGCTTGAAATAGGCCGGTTAACGGCTTTTATATGCAGCCCCTATGCATCCGCGTTTAAGGGTTCGCCTATACGCATGGATGGGGGAATGGTGCCGACGATCTTTTAACGTAACCTGCACTTCGATATACAAACATGACATGCAACTGTCCCCAACTGGCGAAAATGATGTTATACTATAGTATGCATGCCCGAAAACCCTCCATCTTTTGAATGGAGGGTTTTTCATTTGGCGTATATACCTATCCAAGACAAACGCATATGTGATGCGGCGTATTCGCGGTTTTTTTTATTGTATCATGTGAATCCCGATTCAAGGTTAAATCTCGAAATCACCATATTTTACAAAAAGCTGCACTTTTATTAACATTCGACTGGTATACTACTTTAAATATTTGCCCGAAAGGTGAAGATACATGCAATATGTTGTCAGTTTCATTATAGCCGTATTACTTACGTCCATATCCTATTTCTTCGGCAGCCGCTTGGTTATGAAGGGTATACATCTCTGGCAAGCTCTAGCCATAGGCGCATCCGTAGTTTCTTTGGGTGCTCTTGCTGAGGCAATCGGGCTGCCGGTCTGGTTGATTGTGCTTATTCCATTCCCGGTCGGAATGCTGTTATTGTTTCTATTTATGAAACAGCCGTTCCGGATATGGCTCATTACGTATTTGATTATTTTAGCATTATATACGCTGATTCACGTTATGGTCAGTTTCTTCTTCCAATTCCATTCGCTGATTCCTGCCTGGAAGCTATCGTAGTAGGAGAAGTGCCGACCGAGCAGCCCAAATTACGTGAACTCCGTATCATGCGCATTGACGGCATTGCTCTTGCCTCCGGTAATAGTAGCAAATGGTTGCTGTCCCCAGAGCAATCCCCCAAACTGGCATAAGCAGAAGTGGCGTTGTGCCTCCCCAATTTTGAAAATCACCGCTCATCGTAAACTCAAGAATGACTTGAATGCCGGTAACCGTTAAGAGAATCGCCACGAATCCGGCAGGAATGACGGCTAAGGCAGGAGGGACGCGTCGACCACCCAAGATTGGGAACCAACGGGGGAAGCTTTCCCCCCAAGGCTTGATGAGTCCATGCGTGAGAAAGGCACCTCCGATCGAGACCAAGGCAAGTCCGGCACCGGCCCAATCCGCGCCTGAAGCCTGCAGGCTGTACAGCATTTCATCGGTGATTCCAAAAGGAACTCCAAACAGCCAAGCTATGCGAGTGATATCATAATATAGTGGGGCTAGAATCGCTGCATAGGTTGCCCATCTTCCCAAACGAGTCACTGCGTTCATCCGCCGTAACGTATGACCCTTGTTTCGTCCGCAATACCTGCAAGCATCGCGGGTGTGGCGCTGGTATGTCAAAGCGGTTGCGGCCCATAACAAACCTCCGATGAGACAGATATATTGGTTTACGACCGGCCATGTGAAGAAATCGAGATAGTGTAATGACTGTCCGAATACGGCTCCGATCAAAGATACTGGGGCATAAGCCATCCCTATCAGGGCGCGTGGATCCGGGATCGCAAAGCACAGGACCATGGCTGCGCTCCAAGCGTATAACAGCATGATTGCTCGGGTTATCCCGCGGGCTTTCCGATTCAATAAGAGCATGGCCATGGCTCCAAGTAAACACAGGCAAGCGATGAGCAATCCGCCGTCAGCGGCTGCAGCCTGCCGGAACAGGGAGTGAGCCGCACCCGGATCATTAACCAAGCCTAGCGGAAAGCCCTGGCCTCCTGCCCACCAATATAGTCCGAGCACGCCGTAAGCGAGCGTCCAAATGATCGTCGCGTAAGGGACCCAATCCGGCCAACGCTTCCACCATTGCAGCGTAGATGTTTCCGATTGATCCGGCAAGGCTGAGGATACGTTCTTTTCATTTGCGGGATTCATAGATCACGCCTCCTTATACATCGTTACCGTAAGTATAAGAAGCCTGGGTAAACATGAGGTAAACGGGAACACAACTTCACCCTAAATGTGCTCTGCCTTCAGCCTGATCAAAATGGAAGTCCCTTCGCCAAGCGAGCTTTGGACCATGATCGTTCCGCCATGCGCCTCAATGAATTTCTTAGCGATGGATAATCCAAGCCCCGCATGTTCGCTCGTTGGTTGAATCGTAACTCGCGCCGCATGCTGGTTAAATCCGACCCCGTTATCCTTGATACGAATCTCGGCAATCCGATGATCGAGCAGCTTAATTCGAGCCTCAATCCGGGTGTCCTCCGGATTATGGATGACGGCATTGACGAGCAGATTCCGAATGGCACGTGTCATGAGTTTCGGGTCGCAGCTGATCGACAATTGTTCCGGCTCCGAATCCATGACAAATGCGTACCCGGCAGCCCAAGGAGCACTGCTGACATCCGCTACCGTTCTGCGCACGAGTTCAACGATATCCGTGTTCTCGGCATTTAGAGGAATCGGACCATTAACCGTTTCATTAAGATCCTCAACCAGTTCTTGCAGGTGAGCGGCCTTCTGCTGAATGACCGAAAGAAAATCGCTTTTCTCCGTTTCGCTCCACCGATAATCAGGGTGAACTAACATCGCGGAATAACCTGAGATATAGGTTAACGGCGTTTTCAAATCGTGAGAGATCCCTCGAATCCATTCCTGCTTCGATTGTTCTGCTTCACGGAGCGCCTTCTCGTTGTTTTGGAGCGTGCTGCCAAGCATTCGCAGGTGCTCGAACACTTCCTTATAGATCGCATACGGAAATTTCAGCCTGCCTTTCTTATGGGAGCGGTGGTTGTTCCAGCCCGGCGGCGGATCGAACCGTCCACTAACCAAGCTCCTGATCCAGACGATCATGATGTAAAGAGGCTTTCCTAGATACCAACCGATCCAAAGCAAAGTAACAACAAACAGAACGCTGCACAAGGCTACCACGAAGATTTCGTAATGATTCGAAGTGTTACCCGTCCGAATCAAATCCGGCCAGAGTAACCAAGCAACCCCGAGGATGATGACTTGAATACAAATCAATAGAAAAACGAAAGCCGCGAGCAATTGAAGGGCGATGCGAAGCATAAAGTTCATGGTGTTAGCCTCCCGACGGCGGAACGAACTTGTATCCAATTCCTCTTAATGTAACGATAACCTTAGGATTAGCCGGATCGACTTCCAGTTTCTTGCGTAATCTTGAAATATGAATGACGACGGTCTTCTCATGGCCATGAACCATCGTACCCCATATTTGCTCGTATAGCTGCTGAGCCGTAAATACCCGGTTGGGGTGTTTGCAGAAATAGAGAAGAAGTTCAAATTCCTTAGCCGGACAAGGCGTATCCTTTTGATTGATAATGAGCTGGCCCGTTGACCGGTTCACGGTAAACGTCTTGAATCGATAAAGCTCTTCGGCGTATTGATGGTTGGATTCAACCATCATACTCCGTCTCAAATGTGCCTGAATCCGCGCGATCACCTCTAGAGGGTTAAATGGTTTGGTTACATAATCATCCCCGCCCAAGAACAGGCCTCGAAGTTTATCCAGATCACTGGAACGTGCGGTCAGAAACAAAACCGGAGTCGTGATGGTTTTGCGCATTTCCGTGCACAGCGAAAATCCATCCATGTCCGGAAGCATGACGTCAAGAACGATCATATCGAAACGTCTTGTTTGCACGGCATTGAGCGCTTCAGCAGCAGAACCGGCTTTTACGATATCGATAAATCCTTCTTTTCGAAGCAGATTTTCGAGCATGACCAAAATACCTTCCTCATCATCCACTAACAATATGGCCTCTCTCCGCATTTCTTAGGTCTCCTTTTGCCGTTTGATTAACAATCCGATTAATATTTAAGTACGGCAATCCAGGCTAATCTCCTGCTGGGATTGCAAAAGTGCTATGTCTCTGCGGATAATAGACCTTAACAGT
Organism: Paenibacillus sp. FSL M8-0142; assembly: GCF_038597315.1. Classification (NCBI taxonomy): domain Bacteria; kingdom Bacillati; phylum Bacillota; class Bacilli; order Caryophanales; family Paenibacillaceae; genus Paenibacillus; species Paenibacillus sp. FSL M8-0142. The sequence goes on along the minus strand of NZ_CP152008.1, from coordinate 3,412,452 downwards.
TTCAATGGATCATTGTGCACGAAAATGTGTCAATGGGCATTTTTGAGGACAGTTATAACGGAGAGATTCCCGTAATATGCATAAGCTTTGTCCATAGCTGGTTATAATTAGTAAGAAAAATTCGAAGAGGTTGTTGAAATTATTACGATATCGTATTAAAATAGTCGCAAGACGCAATCATGCGAAATCGCACATAAAGGAGTGACCGGTATAAAACAACTATACGATCTTTTCCTCAAGACCGGTCTGCGTCCGTTCGCTTTTATGACCGATACGCTTCAGCTTGAACAAAAAGTGACCCGCTCCGATATGTCGACGCTGCTTATTTTGCTCCTCCGCGGAGATTTAACGATGTCGGAGCTGGCCGCCGAGATGGGGGCACCGCTAAGTTCGATGACCAGCATCGCTAAGCGGCTTGAACGCAAAGGCTTGATCGCACGAGCCACGTCTGCGCAAGACCAACGCGTGAAGCTCGTCACGCTGACGCAGGAAGGTCTGCAGCTGGCGAAAGAATGGGAGCAAATCATGATGGCGCTGCTTGGCAGATTGGAGGATGCATTTACGCCGGAAGAATTGGAGCAGCTGACGGCACTTCTGTTCAAGGCAGCTAAAGTCTTCCAAGACGGAGGACCTGTTACACCGCAAGAAGTAAAGCGCCAGCCAATAAAGATTCAGATTGAGGAATAACCGGTTATCATACCGGATTTTTCCGACCAATTACTACGAAATCGTACTAAAAAGGAGCGGGTGGATTTGAGGATCATCATCTACACGGGCAAAGGCGGAGTCGGCAAGACCAGCATCGCGGCGGCGACGGCAGTGAAAATGGCGGAGCAAGGAAAGCGAACCCTGATTCTCAGCACAGATGCAGCGCATAGTTTAGCGGATTCGCTGGCGGTACCGATCGGGCCCGATCCGGTGCAAATCAGCGAAAACTTGTGGGGGCAGGAAGTGAACGCGATCCGCGAGACGGAGCGCAATTGGGGAACCGTACAGGTTTGGCTCACGAAATTACTCGACAAAGCCCAGCTTAAAGACGTCACTACGGAAGAAATGCTTGTTTTTCCCGGTATGGAAGAGCTGTTCAGTTTGCTGAAAATCAAGGAGCATGCTGAAAGCGGGCAATATGATGTCATGGTGGTGGATTGCGCCCCGACCGGAGAGACGCTGCGGCTGTTAAGCTATCCGAACGTATTGAATTGGTGGCTGGAGAAAATCTTCCCGACCGAACGCAAACTGATCAAGATTGTACGGCCGGTTGCCAAAATTGTCAAGGATATCGATCTTCCTTCGGATGACGTGCTGGACAGCATCGAGCGTTTGGCACGGGGATTGGAGGAAATGCAGCGGCTCGTCCTGGATTCGGACACCACGTCGGTCAGGATCGTGCTGAATCCCGAGAAGATGGTGCTCGCCGAAGCAAAGCGCTCCTTTACCTATTTGAACCTGTTCGGATTCAACACGGATGCCATTATCGTCAATCGGTTGCTGCCGGATGAGGCGGGAGAAGGCTTCTTCGCTCAGTGGCGGGACATTCAAAAGAAATACGAGGAAGAAATCGTCTTGAACTTCCAGCCGCTTCCGATTCTGAAGGCTCCTATGATGCAAAAGGAAATCATCGGTGTTCCCGTTCTAAAAGAATTAGCGGACATCGTTTATGCCGACCGGGATCCTTCCGCCATGTTTTACCACGGCAGAACAGAGTCGATTCGCGAGGAGGACGGGGAAATGCTCTTGGAGCTTATGATTCCATTTATCGATAAGGGCGATCTGAATTTAACGCAGACGGGCGACGAATTGACGGTGGATGCCGGTGCTTATAAACGCAAGGTTATCCTGCCAAGGACGTTGATGAACCGCCAAGTGGTAGGCGCTAGATATGCAGAGGACCGGCTTGTTATCCGGTTTGGCAAACGGGAAATGGAGAGTATGCAGGATAAATAAGAAGCGGGAGCGCTTAGGAGGGAACGAGTCATGGAAAAAATGCTACGACTGGAGCAGTTGTTGGCAAATCTGGAGCGGCATCAAACGAAGGAGCATGTGAAAAACGCCGTCAAGGAATGGCTGCTTGCTTCGCGATCCGTGATTGACAGTGTCATTGACACGATCGAGGAGGAAAAAGAGGCCCCCGTTGCCCGCAAAATCAATATTTCGGACGAATAAAGATCACTCGATTATATGAAGCCCTTACTGATAAGGCCATTCTTTTTACGAGATGGCCTTTGATTTGCCTAGATGGCGCTTTGTTTTTTTTTCGCAACCTACTAAACAGAAAAAAAGGTAGGCCGGCCTGGACATTATCCTCGTTGACTCAAGTCAGTGGACCTGATATATTCATATTTGAAGGGAGCCCATTAGATAACAGAAGGAGGAGGTGAACTTCCATGGCACGAAAGACGAAGCCACCAGAAGAGCGGCGAGCCGAGATCATTCAGACCGCCAAGGAACTGTTTGAGGAGAAGGGTTATGAAGGAACACAAATCAGCGATATCACGAATAAAATGGGAGTAGCGCATGGGCTTGTGTATCACTACGTAAAATCAAAATCAGAATTGCTCGATGCTGTTGTTGAGGAGTGGGCTAAAGAAATACTGGCCGATTTAATGGTTTTGATGAAAGACAATACGATCAGCGCAGCGGATCGATTAGAACGGATGTTCCAATTTACAAGCGGCATGCTTAAGAAGGATGCTATATTAATCAAAACCATACACCAGCAGGAGAATGAGGAGATTCATAAGCGAATTGGCAGCGCAGGAATACAAATAATTCTCCCCCTATTCAAAGAATTAATTGAAACAGGAAATGCCGATGGTTCATTCAACTGCTCGTATCCTGAGGAGACAGCAAAATTTTGTTTATACGGCTGGCAGTCGATTGATTCAAGTATGTCCGATGAAGAAAGAGTGGAGAAGCTTAAATATTTTTATAAACGCATACTAGGCATTGGTTAACAGCTTCTTCGGAAGTTGTATATTTTTAATCATTAATTGACTGAAGTCAGTCAGTTGAAGGAGGTACGGATCGTGAATTATTTTAAGGATAAAGTGGCCATTATTACTGGCGGCGGCTCTGGCATTGGACGAGAGCTTTGCTTCCAATTAGCAAAATCGGGCGCGACTGTAGTTGTAGCAGACATTCGTGAAGATTATGCTGAGAGTACTGTAGATGAGATCAAGAATCGCGGAGGAACCGCACGTTATATGAAAGTCAATGTTGCCAGCGAAGCCGAGGTCCAACAATTAATCGAGGAAACCGTATCACAATACGGCAGGATTGACTATATGTTTAATAACGCCGGCATTGCGATTGGCGGGGATGTCAGGGATCTGACGATGGCCCAGTGGAAAAAAGTAATGGATATCAATTGGAATGGGGTGCTTTATGGCTCGACAATTGCCTATCGAGTGATGGCCCAGCAAGGGTTCGGGCATATCGTAAATACAGCGTCTGCCACTGGCTTAATGCCTCAGCCGGGCAACACGCCGTATTGTGCAAGCAAACACGCAGTCGTCGGTCTTTCACAATCATTAAGGTATGAGGGAGCAGATGTGGGAGTCAAGGTTAGCACGATCTGTCCCGGCCATGTTCAAACCGATATTTATAAGAATATGACGGTTGCCAATGTACCGAATGAGAAAGTTGTGGAATCGCTGCCCTCAGGGGCAATGAAAACCAGTGAGGCCGTTGATTTGATCCTAAAGGGCATTATCCAAAACAAAGATATCATTATATTTCCTGTTGCCGTTCGGTGGGCGTGGCGTATCCATCGTCTGTTTCCCGCATTGTTAAAGCAGGCATGGCTACGAAAAATCAGAAGTATACGCAAGCTTAAAGACGGGGAGGTGACTCAATAGCTCACCTCATCCATCACCAAGCCAGTGCAACCCAATAATTGAGTCTATTGATATATCGTACAAAAACATTGACGCAACGGGAGGTTTGAATGTTTACCTTATTTCAATAACAATCTTTCCCTTCGCATGATGACTTTCGCTTATGGCATGGGCTTCACGGATCCCTTCCACAGATAATGGATATCGGTGCCCAATCAAGACCTTAAGTTTGTTTTGTTTCAAAAGCTCAGCCATCTTTGCTAATTGCGAGCCGTTCGGATTCAACCAGACATTGCCTGATTTTATGTTTTTTTGCGCTGCTTTTTCTTGATTAGGCTCAGACACTATCGATGCCATTTTGCCGCCATTTTTTAAAATAGTAAAGCTCTTCTCTTGGTTTTCGCCCCCCAACGAATCAAGGACAAAATCATAATCGCTCAGAACTTTTTCAAAGTCTTGTTTCTTATAGTCAATAACTTCATCGGCACCAAGCGACTTTAATAAATCCACATTATGTGTTCCCGCTGTAGTTGCAACATAGGCTCCCGCATGCTTGGCAAGCTGGATGGCGAATGTGCCGACGCCTCCTGCTCCGGCATGAATCAACACCTTCTCGCCTTTTTGGATATTTCCAAAGTCGAATAAGCACTGCCATGCAGTTAATCCGGCCAGCGGGACACAGGCAGCCTCTTCAAAGGTTAGATTCTCAGGGATTTTGGCGAGCAAATGAGCATCCACCGCAGTATATTGCGCATAGGTTCCCCGGTTCGTTGTTTCAGGACGAGCAAAGACCCGATCCCCAACCTTAAAGCTGGTCACTTGTTCGCCAACCTCAGAAACGACACCAGCAGCGTCCCATCCTAGAATAATCGGGAAATCGAACGGCATCATGGTCTTGAGATATCCCTCACGTAGCTTCCAATCGATCGGATTGATCGAAGTGGCATGGAGCTTTACGATGACTTGTTGCTCTCCAGGGGTAGGCTTTGGAATATCTGCTTCTTTTAATTGCTCTTTTCCGCCATATTGTTCAATAATGATAGCTTTCATATCCATTCACTCCTCATATTTTACGGCAACAGGCATAAGCAAATTTCCGCGTATTTTTTATAATTATGGGCAACTGCGATCCGGTTGATACCCCAGTACGATAAGGTGAAATCCTATATTAAGTCATCGGATAACCATTCATATCCCTGGGCAGATAAACGATTTATAATTGAAGACAGACGGAGCGCGGAAGGGAGAAAACATGTTAACGACACAACAATTAATAGACATTGAGCAATTGCAAAAAGAGTGTGAAAGTCATGATCATGTACAACTGAAGCTGAATTGGGAAATGCTCAGGGAGCGCACTTCTGACCAGATGGATTATTTGCAATACGAGCATGGCGAGCTCGTCGCGTTCTTAGGTTTATATGCTTTTGGTTCTGCTGTCGAGGTTTGCGGCATGGTAAAGCCAAGCGAGCGGCGTAAGGGATATTTCCAACGATTGTTCGATCATGCCATGGAACACATCAAACGAAGCGGATACAAGAAAATTTTGCTGAACGCGCCTGCAGGATCGGATGCGGCAAAATCCTTTTTGAATAAACAAGGCGTTAAGTATGCGTTCTCGGAGCATCAAATGATGTGGCAGGAATGTCCGCTTGAGGAAACGAGCGGTTTTGTTTTGCGGAAGGCTACGATCAATGATTATGAAATGAGCGTACGGATATCCGTTCAAGCGTTCGGCATGGATGAAGAAGACGCCAGCGTGATGGAAAGCAAAACGTTCGCGGATCATACGGACATGCGCATGATTGTTGTGAATGAAGAAACCGTCGGTAAGCTGCGAATAAGCAGGGAAGAAGAGGGGCAGGCATGGGTTTATGGATTCTCGATCCTGCCGGAATATCAAGGAAAGGGAATCGGGAGACAGGTGTTGCGCCAAGTCATTAAAGAACAAAGCGCTGCCGGATATTCGGTACACTTAGAAGTTGAAACGAAAAACGAGCATGCGCTTGGATTATATGAATCCGTTGGATTCAAAGTTGTGCACACGCAGGATTACTATAGCTATCCATGCTGATAAGTGCTGATTCCAACTCACAGGGGAGGAAGACCGTTAGATTGCCTGCAGAATCGTTGTTTTTGGAAATGTTCAATGCGTATGAAGAAGGCGCTGCATTTGCAGCGCCTCTTTGTTTGGTTGGGGCGGGCTTCCCCGGTTCATTCGCCATCCCACGCTTGAAGGACCATAATCGCTGCTCCGGTAGCGACGGCTTCATCGGTGAGGATCCCCGGGGTGAAGACCGGATTGTATTCGGGGTAATGATATGTATTTTTCTTGGCGATTTCCACCGCGTTGTCGAACACCATCCGATGCGCGGTCATCAGCGGTCCGCCCAGTATAACGTATTCGGGATGAAGCGCATTGATCAGATTGGCGAGACCGATACCCAAGTATGCGGCGGTTTCCGTAAATTGCTCGGTTACGAGCGGATCCCCGCTTACCAGAGCGTCGACCAGCGCTGAGAAATTCACATGATCCGGGGGCATGCCGGACAACATGCTGTAGCGCCCGATTTTCAGTTGGGTACGTACGCGCTCTTCCAGCGCGGGGACCGACACGAAGGCTTCCAAAGCGCCATAGTTGCCTTTATCACGGAGGCGGGGGCCGTTCGCCTGGATGATCATTTGCCCGACCGCACCCTCGGTATCGACGGCCCCGCGCAGCACTTGACCGCCCGACATCGCGGCGGACCGGATATTAACGCCGGCGTGCACGTAAAGGGCGTGCTGTATGTTATGCGCTCTAAGTGCCCAATGCTCACCAATCAAAGCGGTATTGGCACCGTTGTCGAGTAAGGCGGGGATCCCCAGTCTTATCTCAAGCAGCTCGCAAATCGGAACGTTTATCCACGAAGGAGCCGAGAAGAATTCCGGCTCGAGAATCAAGCCTTTGCTCTGATCCAGCGGACCGACCGCTCCGATCCCGATTCCCAGGACATCGTCTGCCGAGATTCCTTGGGCGGCCAGAAACTTCCCTGCTTCACTTGCGACCAGGTCGACCAACCGCTCCGGCGTCATTTGATTGTCCATACTCCAGCGTGTCAGAGACAAAGTATTTAGGTGCATGTCATACAGACCGAGCGCGGAATGAATGCGGGATATATCGAGACCTAACATATACCGGTATGTCGGATTGGTCTGAAACAGGAGCGGCTTTCTGCCGCCGGTGGAGCTGCCCAGACCGGAGACGACAATCAGCCCTTGGGAGGTCATCTCTTCAAGCAGACGCGTCATGCTGCTGCTGGTGATTGAAAAATAATGCATCAAATCGACTTTCGAGGCAGTCCCAAGGTAGGAAATACGATCGTAAACCTGCTTCTTAAGCGGAGGATTGGAATGAACCACCATAAGCATCGTTCTCCATTTCCAAGTTCATTAGTCGGGTATATCAAGTATAGCGGCATCGTCGTATTATTTCCAGACAAGACATCGGATTAATCAACTTTACATCATTTTGATATTATTACACGAGAATTCCATATGAATTTTGATTCTATCATAATGATTTGTCAACATATTCCTCGCTAAAAATAAAACTTAATACCAAAATGGAATTAATGTGCTATAATTCTGATATGACAAACTAGAGCATAAAGGGTGAGGCCGGATGAACGATGCGCAAAGCCGGAGATTTAAGCTGTTGAGGCAATTGTTCGGCGTTTTTTTTAGAATCGGACCTTCCACGTTCGGGGGAGGTTATGCGATGATCGCGATGATCGAACAAGAAATCGTTCATAAGAAAGGGTGGATGAACGAGGAAGAGATGGCGGAGATGATGGCCATTGCCGGCTCCGCTCCGGGTGGGGTTGCCGTTAATTCCTCTGCCTTTATCGGCTATCGGCTTGCCGGGATCCTAGGGGCGGTTACGGCAGTCTTTGCAATCACGCTGCCCACGTTCATGATCGTATTTCTTCTGAGTCTCCTCAGCACGATTTTTAAGGATAACGAGAAAGTGACAGCTGCGCTCCAAGGCATTCATGCTTCGATAGTGGCTCTGATTATCGTTGCTGCCTGCAAAATGTGGAAGTCCTCCATCCTGGATGCCGCTACGCTGATGATCGCAGCGATTGCGGTGCTTCTCTTGTTGTTCACCAGTATCCATTCGCTATATCTGATCCTTGGAGGGCCGCTTGCGGGAATAGCGGTGGTCTTATGCAAGCGCAAGCTCGGAATGGCCGTTCGTACAGAGAAGCCGCCGTATGAAGAAAAGCGGGAATTGCAATATCCGGAATATTACATCTGAAGGGGGATCCACTTATGCTATGGCAGTTATTCATTGTCTTTCTTAAGGTGGGCCTCGTTTCGTTCGGCGGCGGATATGCCGTGCTCACGCTAATCCAGCGGGAGGCGGAGGGAAGGGGATGGACGGATCTCGGGGAATTCCAGGAAGTCGTAGCTATGGCCGGCATGGCGCCGGGTTCCATTGCGACCAATGCTGCTACTTTGATCGGATATTCGGAGGCCGGTGTTTTAGGAGCCATCGTTGCCACGGTCGGCATCATCTTGCCGTCGCTCATCCTCGTCATTCTAATTTCGGCTTTCTTTCTGAAGCTGTACAACAACGATTGGATCAAATCATCGTTTTACGGCTTGCGTCCGATCGTTACCGGCCTAATCATTTACGCCGCCATCCATTTTGGACTCGGCGGGCGCGGAGAAGCGGTGCCGAGCTGGTCGATGATCGGAATGCTGTTGATCTGCGCCGGCAGTATCGTGATGGTGACGAAGTATAGAGTACATCCCTTTGCAGTGATTTTGCTGTCCGCGGTTGCAGGTATCGTAGTGTTCTAACCTTCAAATGGATGGCAAGGATAAATTTACAGAAAAAGAGGGGCAGATCGAAGGCAAAATAGCCTTATCGAACGTCCCCCCTATTTTAGTTACAAGGTTGAATCATGAAGTTATATTTAATGAAGAAGCCGTTCAGGCGTGATGAATTCTCGGCATCGGCATCGGTTCTTTCCCGAGCTCTGCCCACACATATTTGAGAAGAAGCTCCGACTTTAACCCTTCGTACCCTGGTTCGCTCCATAAGTTGCGAAGCTCCCCCGGATCCTCCTTCAGATCGAAAATTTCCCCATACGTTTGATTGTAATAGACCGTGATTTTATAGCGATCATCCACGTACGTTTTTTGATGAATCGTCGTCGGCTCGTGCCGGAATTCGCAGATTGCATGGTCCCTCGCGCTTTCTCGGGAGCCGAGCCAGACGTCCTTCTGGTTGACGCCGGCCATGGCTGGCGGTATCGGCAATCCGCAGAATGAGAGGAAGGTGGGCGCCAGATCAACCAGGGATTGGATGGCACTCGACTTTCTTCCTGCGGGAACCCGGCCGGGATACCGCACGATAAACGGAAGCTTGATCAAATCCTCATAATGAAATCCTCCCTTGGCCTGCAGGCCATGTTGGCCGAAGAAATGACCGTGATCCGTCGTAAATACGACCAGGGTATTCTCGGCTAGACCCAGTTCGTCCAGCTTATCCAGAATGCTGCCGATATATTTGTCCATCAGGCTGATCATGCCGTAATAAACGGCGACCAGCTTCTTCTTGTCATATTCCGTCAGCCGTTCTTTGCCCCCGTATTCATAATAATGATGCGAACGATAACCGTGGATGCCGAATCCCGTCTCCATCCATTCGGAGAAGTCGGGATTTTCCTCCTGGGTCATGCCGAAATGCGGTGGATTGCGGTCGTGCTCACCAGGCACAAGCGCGGGGATCGTAAGCTTCTCCGGATCGTACATTGTATCCCATGGCTCCGGAGCCAAATATTCCGGGTGCGGATCGAAGAAACTCGCCCATAGGAAGAACGGGACTCCGGTTTTGTTGTGCTCCTCGAGACGGGCGTTCGTACGCTCGGCAATCCACGCGTTGTAGTGGTATCGTTCCGGAATCGGCCACTTGTACGTTTGCTTGGGATTCATTGTGCCGGTAGGAGGAAGGAAGTACTGGCGCCAGTTAGTACATCCATTCTCTTCCAGCCACAGTGCATAATGCTGTCCGACATGTGCCTCGTTCGTATGGTTGCGTGCTAGCTCGACGTGGTCGAAGCCATAGAACGGTCCATGGAACTTCCGCCAATATTCCAAGTCCTGCAAGACCGGGTATGCTTCTTTCGATTCGTACTCCGGCATCGATTTCAAGGGCTGAAAATGCGCTTTGCCGATCAACGTGGTTTTGTATCCTGCCGCACTGAAATCTTCCCCGACCGTATGGCGGTCCTCCAGCAATTTCGTTCCCAATGTCCATGCGCCGTGTTGGCTTGGGTACATGCCAGTAATGATAGAGGCTCGACTGGGCGTACAAGTAGGATTCGGACAATAGGCCCGCTCGAACATCGTCCCTTCCCGTACCAGCCGATCCAAATTCGGAGTCGAAATTTCCGGTTGAAAGGCACCGATCGTGTTCCAATGCTGTTGATCACTTGTGATTAGTAAAATGTTAGGTTGACTAGACAAAATTTATCCCCTCCCATTATGATAATATTGAATTATCAATGGTTTAGGAATATCGTTATGTTGTCTACATATTGTCATTTTGTTAGCTAGATGATTTCATCAGTACTTTCAGGAGGGTGGCAATCGACGATGCAGGAATATGATCACGAGTTTGCCGAGTTTATTTATTACACGCCCGGCTACCTCGATAAGGAGGCGCAGTTATGGCCAGTCCGGGGCGGCCGAAGCATTGCTAAGGCTAATTACAAGGTCGGGCCGAAGCGGATTGAATGTTACAGCCTTCATTTGGTTCTTGAAGGAAGGGTATGCCTTGAATTCGGCGACAAAAGGTTGGAGCTCAGCAAGAACGATCTGTTTTGTCTGTTCCCGGGCAGGACCTATGATTATTACGCGCTTGCATCCGATGCGCCTCTGCAAATGAATTGGCTTGCCGTGGACGGCACCCGGGTCAAAGGGCTGCTGGGGCTTGCCGGGATCACGCCGGATCGACCATACGGGAAACAAATGCTTACTTCACCGGTCAAGGAAGCGGCGGCAAAAACGCTTGATAAGATGGCCGGCACCGAGCGCTGGCATCCGGCCGTCTCTTTGGCGCTTCAAGGGATGGTATGCGAGCTGATGGCGCTGCTTATACCCGATACAGAACCCGTCCACTCAAGCGAGCCCTCGCGGTGGATCCGGGCGTGCATGGATTTTATGGATCTTCACGCAACCGAAGGGATAACGGTGCAGCAGGTAGCAGCTTTCGCAGGGGTGCACCGCTCGTATTTCTCCAACGTGTTTGCCGCTCAAGTCGGGGTATCCCCGCAGAAATATCTTCAAAACATCCGTATGGAAAAAGCGAAGCGCCTGCTTACCGAGACAGATGCTTCCGTCACTGAAATCGCATTGTCCCTCGGCTATCCGAACCTGTACACGTTCACACGAGCTTTTAAAATTTATTACAATATGCCTCCGCTGGCCATGCGAACCGGTGCGAAAGGTTAGCCGGAGCTTGTTATTATTGCAAACGCTTACGACCCATCTTGTTTTTATCATTCCAGCCGAAAAGGAGAGCGGACAATGACGCTGGCCACGCTGCAAAAGTGGATTTCACCCAAATTAAGCATTCAGGGAAAAATGTTTGTTGCGCTCGGTTTTCTTACGCTCCTCTCGATCGTCTCCGTTACCAGCATCGTTTATGTGAATATGCGGGATACGATCAAGCGTACCGCCATTACCTCGGTTTCGGACAGCATCCGGCAGGCGGACGAATCCCTTAACGTTATGCTCCAAGAGATCGATCGGCTGAACACGGTTGCGGTTACCAACAAAAATACGGTGATCGATACGGTCCTGAGCCCAAGCGAAGAAATCAGCTATGAATGGTTTCAAGAGCAGAAGAGGATCACCGAATATCTGTCGGGATTGATCGATTACAAGCCGTATATTTCCCGAATTGCCGTCATCGGCCTGAACGGAAAGGTATTCTTCTCGGGAGGACCTTGGATCGACCGTTCGTTCCTGGAAACAAGCACGATGGATTTCATGCTGCGGAATGGGGAGCGACACGCATATTTCAAGCATTCGGGCACAACGGAGGCAATCTCTGTTGGCCGCGTCCTCCGCTACGATCGGGAAACGATCGGCGTGGTCATGGTGGACCTGCATTATGATTTCATTCGTAAAACATACGGAGTCAAGCCGACCGCCGATAGCATGCTGTATGTGCTCGACGGGCAGAAGCAGCTTGTTTACAAGTCCGATTCGGCTCCGGCAAGCGTAACCCCCGGTATGGAAAAAGTGATTTATGATGCAGCTGAGCTGTCCAGTATCGAAGAAACCGCGGAACAAGTCATTGACGGAAAGCCTTATATCGTCGTCAGCCGGAAATCGGAGTATACGGGGTGGACGACCCGGGCGTTGATTCCGCTCGATTCGCTGCTGAGCGAATCCATAAGAATACGCAATCTCATGGTAGAGGTATCGGTCGTGGTTTTCATCGCCGTGCTGTTCGGATCGCTTCAGATGTCGTCCCGCACCACTCTGCACATCCGCCGTTTGAAAACGATGATGATGCGGGTCAAGGACGGGAATCTCGACTTTCCGAGAACGGAGATCGAGTCGAAGGACGAAATCGGCGATTTATATCACGTGTTTATCGGTATGGTGGATGAATTGAAACGCTTGATGGAAGGAATCCGGACGAGCGAGCAAGCCAAACGGGAGGCGGAGCTCACCGCACTCCAGGCACAAATCCGCCCGCATTTTCTCTACAATTCTCTGAATACGATCAAATATTTGGCCAAGCTGAACGGGGTGCCCAACATCGAAGAGGTGTCGGGAGCACTGATTGAACTGATGCGCGGCGTGCTTGGTAATTCAGGAGAGCTTCTTACATTAAGAGAGGAATTGGATTACGTCAACAGTTATGTCGCAATCGTCAAATACAAGTTTATTGAACCGATTCCGGTGCAGATTCAGGTAGAAAATGAAGATCTGCTGGAATGCCGCGTACCCAAGCTGACATTACAGCCCATTGTCGAAAATGCGCTGATGCATGGCTTCGGTCCATCAGGCCACGGGGGATTCGTGCTGATCCGAGTCTTCGGCGAGGATGGAGACCTGAAGATCGAAGTGATCGATAATGGCAAAGGCATGAGCAATGAAAGCATGGTGCGGCTGGAGGAGAGCAGCGAAGGGACTTACTCGCGCTTCAGCGGCATGGGGGTGCGTAATGTGCATGAGCGGATCCATAGGCTGTTCGGCAAGCCCTATGGGATCAAGCTCTATAGTGAAGAGGGATTGTACACGAAAGTCGAGCTCAGCTTCCCCGGAATGGGGAGCGGTAAATAGATTGATATAAAGGGGAATAAGCGATGTATCAAGTGCTGTTGGTTGACGATGAACCTTTGGTGCACCACCATCTTAGAACGATATCGGATTGGGGCATTCACGGTTTCGAGCTGTGCGGCGAGGCCTATGAGGGAGAAACGGCGCTCCGTATGATTGAATGGAATCGGCCGCATATCGTCATTTTGGATGTAAGTATGCCGGGCATAAACGGTGTGGAACTCAACCGGACGATCCGGGAACGGTATCCCTTCGCCAAAACCATTATGCTGAGCAGCTACGACGACTACGACTATGTTCGCGAATGCTTAAAGAACGGGGCAGTCGATTATTTACTCAAGCATCGTTTGGACGCAGCTCAGCTCATGGGCGTTCTGAAGAAAGCCGTACAGGAGATGGAAGAGCGTGAAGCGGAACATCGTCTGTTACCCGCCGGTCCTTCGGATATGCGTGAGCTCATCGTTCAAGCGCTGCGGGGAAAGACCGAGTCGGCGATCGAATTGGAGACCTATTCCAGACAGAACGGCTTGTATGCGGGGGCAGTATGTTTTGCAGCTGCGGCAATGCAAATTTCTTCCTTCCTGCTGCTCACAGAGTCGCGAAGCGATGTGGAGACGAACCGGCTGATGAAGCAGGCGGTAGATCTGATGCAGCAAAGCCTGGGCGGCGACATGTCGCAGCGGACGGCAGCTTATGTGGAGAACGGACGCATCGCCGTCGTGTTCGCATTCCAGGAGCGCAGCGAGCAGGCTGCCGCAAGTGAAGCCGAAAGATTGATGAGCCATCTCCGTCACTCGCTGGAGCTGTTTATGAATTTGAAATGCACGTATGCCGTCGGACACATATGCTCCAGCCTCTCCCGGCTCGAAGCCAGCTACCGGACGGCTGAGCGGGCCTTGGATGCTGCTCCGGCCCTGCAGCCGGCGGGGCTGCACAGCGAACGTGTATCCTTGACCATCGAGGAGCAGAAGCAGCTTCTTCTCACCGTGGAAAATTTGGACGGAGAAGGCGTAAAGGAAGTGATTGCTTCCGTGTTTGACGGACTTCGCAAGCAGCCGATCCATTCGCCGTCGGTCCAGCTGATCGTACGCGAGCTGTTGTCCGCCTCAGAGAAGGCGATTCGAAAATGGCTTCCCTTAGCTGATGAAGGCGAAGAGAACGGCGTCCTTCCACCGCGCGACGATGTGGGACAAATCGGGAGCGTGGATGAATTGGAGCAATGGCTTCTTTCTTATTATGCCGAGCTGTTGAACCGTTTGAAGCTTCAGCGTGCCGCCGGCCATCATTCGCGGCATGTTTCCCAGGCGATTTTGTTGATCCTGGAGAAGTATCATAGCTACATTACGCTCGAGCTTGCGGCAGGGGCGATCGGATTGAATCCATCATATCTGAGCCGGATTTTCAAAGAGGAGACAGGCATGACATTTTCGGAATACTTGAACCGGGTGCGAATCGATGCAAGCCGTAAGCTGCTGGAAAGCCGGCGCTATTCGGTTAAGCAAGTCAGCGTCCAGGTCGGCTTCAGCACCTACAATTATTTCTTTAAAGTATTCAAGGAAAGGACAGGCATGACGCCCCAAGCCTATGTGCAAAGGGTCAGGCCAGGCAACTCCGTAAAATAAGTGGAGTATGAGGTCATATTTGTGGAATTTGCCCTCTGATGGGATCGACTATAATAAATCCACATCAACGCAAACGCTTACAAGTAGTGATATTCATCGAGAAAGAGGAGGTCATTGTATGAAGCGAAAACAATGGGGCAGGTCTGCAATCAGCTTGATGATTATATCAGGCCTGATCCTTGGGGGCTGCAGCTCCGGGACCGGCGGGAAGAAGGATACCGCCCCAGAGGGAGCAGCGTCAAACGCGGTGAGCAAGGAAGGATTCCCGATCGTGCAGGAACCGATCAAGCTGAAGATGTTCACCCGGATCGCACCCGTGAACGGGCCGTTCAAAGACATGCCGGTATTTCAGGATTACGAGAAAATGAGCAATGTTCAGGTTGAGTTTATCGAAGCACCGACCGATGGCTTCCAGGAAAAGAAGAACCTGCTGTTCGCCTCGAATGAGCTTCCGGATGTGTTATACCGCTCCGGTCTTACACCGCTCGAAGCGGTTCGTTACGGGGCAGGCGGCCAGCTGATTCCGCTGGAAGACTTGATCCGGGATTACGCCCCCAACCTCACCAGGCTGATGGAGGAATATCCAGAAATCCGCGCGGCAATTACGACGCCGGAAGGTCATATTTATGCGATTCCGGGAATTGTGACGCTCGGATCGGCACGGACGGACAAGAAATGGATCAACCGGGCTTGGCTGGAGAAGCTGAAGCTGCAGGTGCCCGAGACGACGGATGAGCTGTACGACGTCTTGGTCGCTTTCCGCGATCAGGATCCGAACGGAAACGGCCAGAAGGACGAGATTCCGATGACCGCCCGTGTAGGACTACATATCGTGACGATGATGAGCGGCTCATTCGGTCTGGATCAGCAGTTTGGCTACAACATTAACATCGTCGACGACAAGGTTGAAATTTGGATGGGCAGCGAACGCAACAAAGAAATGCTGATGTACTTGAACAAGCTGTACAAAGAGAAGCTGCTTGATCCCGAGGTGTTCTCTCATACGGAAGCGCAGTATTTGGCGAAGCAAGGGTCAGGCAAAACGGGAGTATTCTTCGACCAAACGAATAACAACTTCCTGCCGATCGCGGATCAATACGAAGGGATGGCGCCTCCGGCTGGACCGCACGGAGACCGGATGCAAAGCCAGGCGTCGCCGGTGCCGAGAGATCCGGGAGCTTATGCCATCACGTCCGAGAATAAGCATCCCGAAGCATCGATTCGCTGGATCGATTATTTCTACAGCGATGAAGGCTCCACGCTCCTGCGGTTCGGTAGAGAAGGCGAGCACTACGAGCTGAAAGACGGCATCCCGTACTACAAGGAAGAATACTCGACTTCCGAAACGCAGCCGAAAATTACCCCGTATGCCGGCGGCGGAGCGCCTCATCTGATCAGCGAGCAGGTCTCCTCCTATATTAATCCGCCGCAGGTGCAGGATGCGCAGAAGAAGCTGGATCCGTTCATGCCGGAGATACGTTACGCGGCACCGATGTTTGATGAGAAAACCGCGCAAGAGGTCAATATCCTACGCAACGACATTGACAAGTATTACGAGGAGCAGAGCACGAAATTCATTGCCGGCGCCCTCAGCTTCGATAAATGGGAAGAATTCCAGTCGACCTTAAAGAAGATGAAGATGGATCAGCTGCAGCAGTTGTATCAGGATGCTTACGACAAGATGAAAAAATAAGGCTGATTGCCGCTGGTTAAGGAGTAGATATTATGAACAACATGGAGGCCCCTCCGGGGGCCAACCTGCCCCCCAGCCGTCCGAATCGCGGCAGCCGCCTCTTGGTTCAGATGGCCAAACGATATGACCTGTATCTGATGCTGCTGCTGCCGATTGCTTGGTATCTGATTTTCCACTATGGTCCCTTGTACGGACTTCAAATCGCTTTTAAAAATTTCAACCCGGCCAAAGGGATATTCGGCAGCGAATGGGTCGGCTTCGAGCATTTTACGCGATTTTTCGATTCGTATTATTTCTGGAGACTGCTGCGCAATACGCTAACCATCAATTTGATCTCACTGCTGCTCGCGTTCCCTATTCCGATCATGCTGGCACTGCTCGTGAATGAGATTCGCAGCAAAGCCTACAGTAAATGGCTGCAAAACATCACCTATATTCCGCACTTTATTTCCGTGGTTGTCATCGTGGGCATCTTGACGGTGATGCTGTCGGTTAACGGTCCTTTAAACATGCTGATCCAGACATTTGGCGGAGATCCGGTTCGGTTCATGGAATCGGCCAGCTGGTTTAAGACGATCTTCATCGGCTCGAACATTTGGCAGAACATGGGGTGGCAGTCGATTATCTACATCGCGGCGCTCAGCGGAATCAATCCGCAGCTGTACGAAGCGGCCAAGATCGATGGAGCCTCCAGGATGCGGCGCATTTGGCATGTCTCTCTGCCGGGAATCGTGCCCGTCATCGTCATTTTGCTGATTCTCGATGTCGGACAATTCATGAATATCGGGTTCGAGAAAATATTGCTGATGCAAAACAACCTGAATCTAGAGGCAAGCGACGTGATTTCCACGTTCGTGTACACGACCGGGATTCTTAAGGGCGAATACAGCTACACCGCGGCGATCGGGCTGTTTAACTCGGTGATTAACCTTACGCTGCTGCTTCTAGTGAACCGCTTCGCGAGGAAAACGTCGGAGACGAGTCTATGGTAAAGGAGGAGGGCTCCATGTCCCAACGAACCCCGGTTAATAAAACGCGCCATACCGCGAAGGATGAACGTTGCTTTGACATCGTGATCTATTCGGTCGCCGCGGTGATCATGCTGATCGTGCTGTATCCGCTGCTGTTTGTGGTCAGCGCCTCATTCAGCGATCCGGCAAAGGTGCTGGGCGGAGAGGTGTGGCTGCTGCCGAAGGGCGTGACGCTGGATGCTTACATTAATATTCTGCAAAACGATAAAATCTGGACCGGATACGGCAATTCAATTCTGTATACGGCAGTCGGAACGACGATCAATATCTTGATGACGCTGCTCGCGGCTTATCCGCTATCAAGGCCGGATCTGCCTTTGCGCAAAGGGCTGATGCTGATCGTCACGCTCACGATGTTCTTCAGCGGAGGATTGATTCCGACCTATCTGCTCGTCAAAGACCTCGGGATGGTCGACACAATGTGGGCGCTGATCATCCCTGGGGCGGTCTCTACGTACAACCTGATCGTCATGCGAACGTATTTCCAATCCAGCATTCCTTGGGAGCTTCAAGAGGCTGCCCATATTGATGGCTGCTCCAATTGGAGGCTGCTCATCAGCATCATTCTGCCGCTGTCGAAGCCGATCTTGGCGGTCATGGTGCTGTTCTATGCGGTGGGCCACTGGAATTCCTTCTTTAATGCGCTTATCTATATCCGCCGCGAAGAAATGTATCCGCTGCAGCTGGTGCTGCGCGAAATATTGCTGATCAGCCAATCGGATGCCGTGGACGGCAGCGTAGGTCTGGAAGATAAAGTGCTTCTGGCTGAAAGTATCAAGTACGCGGTCATTATTGTGTCCAGCCTGCCGGTGCTCATCATGTATCCGTTTGTGCAGCGACATTTTGTCAAAGGAGTCATGATCGGCTCTATCAAAGGTTAAACGACTAGGAGGGATTCATTTGAAACGCAAAGCGAAGATAACAATTGACGTTGGGCGGCCCGGCGGGCATACGATAAACCCTTATCTGTTCGGTCATTTTGTCGAGGATATTCGCGATCACATGGAGGCGATGCTGGCCTATCCTCTGAAGGACATGGATTTTGAGAGCGAAGCCGAAGGCAAGACAGCCGTATCCGGAAGCTGGAGGCCATTTACGAATGGACGGAACACTTCGTATGCGCTGGAAGCACCGGCTCCGAAGCATTCGGGACGGGCGCAGCGAATCCGCGTCCAGAGCGATGATGAGGCATTTGCCGGAATTGCGCAAGAAGCTGCACTCAAAGGCCCGATGGCGTACAGCGTCCGGGTGGTGGCACGGGCGTCCATCGAGCTGCAATACTTGATCGTCGAGGCGGCGGACCGGCGTACGGAGGAGTTACTCGGCCGTGCAAGGATTGAGCTGGGCAGTCATAACTGGAAGGAGTACGAGGCAGCGCTGCCGGTGTCCCGCACGTGCGAGCATGCTGAAATCCGGGTATACGTACCGATGGAGCACCCGAGATGGACTGATCATGTATCCACGGGCATGCTTTGGCTCGACCACGTTTCCTTGCTGCCCGCAGACAATATCGGCGGCGTGAAGGGCGAAGTGATGGACATGACACGAGAGCTGAACGCGGGCATGATGCGGCTGGCCGGCAATTACATCAGCGCCTACCATTTTGAACATGGAGTGGGATCTGTATTGGAACGACCGGTCATGTTCAATGAAGCCTGGGGCGGCTGGACGAGCAAATATTTCGGCACGGACGAGTTTATCCGGTTCTGCAGGGAGCTTGGGGTAGAGCCGCTCATCTGCGTTAACGATGGTTCCGGAACCCCGGAGGAAGCCGCTCGTTGGGTGGAGTATTGCAACGGAAGCGCCGAAACCCCAATGGGGGCGGTGCGTGCCGCTAACGGTTACCCGGCGCCTTACAATGTCCGGTATTGGGAGATCGGCAATGAGGTTTGGGGAGGGTGGCAGGTAGGCACCTGTTCTGCGGACCGTTTTGCCGAGCGGTGTGTCTCCTTTGCCGAAGCGATGAAGGCGGCGGACCCGTCGGTCGTGATATTGGCCTGCGGGCATACCGACCAAGCCTGGAACCGGGCCGTGCTGGATATTGCCGGCGCACATATTGATTATCTGACGCTGCATCTGTATCACGGCCTTAACCGGTTCGGGATGAACCGGGATACGCCTGCAGAAGAACGCTACAAAGCGATTGCCGTCTTCCCGGAATGGACCCGGGATGACATTCGCCGCACAGTAGAACAGATTCAGGCTACCGAGAATCATCGTCATATCAAGCTGGCTATCACCGAATACAATACGATGTACTATCCGAACACCGTGCGTAAAGGCTTGCCGGATGAGCATACGCTGGGGGCCGCGGTCGCCAACGCCGGCAATCTTAATGAAATGCTGCGAGCAAGCGACATGGTGCATATCGGCAGCTTCTCCGATCTTGTTAATGGATGGCTCGGTGGCTGCATCCGAGTAGGGGATTATTATGCGGACCAATACCGCGGCAAATTACCAGGTTGGAGCGGCCATCCGTTGACTGTATACGGAACTCCGACCTACGAAGTGATGAAGCTGTATGCGAACCGGGACATCCATAGGCTGCTTCCTGCCGACGTGGAGTGCGGCAGCTTCTCGGTTCGGTCAAACAAGCCGGCTCCGATCGATCTTGATGCGATGCCGGATCTTGATGTCGTCGCCTGCACGAATGAAGACGGGAGCACCATGACGGTCTTTATCGTGAACCGCAGCCTGCAGGAAGTCCAGGTTGAACTGAATCTTCCCGGATATGAATCGTCCTCAGAGATACTGCTTCACGAAATTACAGGCGACTCCGTGGAAGCGATCAACTCTGTATTTGAGCCGGAATGCATTAAATCGACGGTAAGAACTGTTCCATTCGAGGCGTTGCAAAACGGTTATCCGCTGCGTCCGGCATCGGTATACGCACTGGAGATGAATGCCGCGCCAGAAACGGGGTAGGTTGGTTTACGAAACAAGGGCGAAAAGCCCATCCGAACCATCATTGCGAACAGGAAATAGGAGGAGAGGAAATGACAACCAGAGCTTATCGGAAGGATTATCCCAGGCCTCAATTCGTCCGGGAACATTGGCTGAATCTGAACGGTCTTTGGGATTTTCGTTTTGATGACGACAATGTGGGCGAAGAAGAGGGGTGGCCTAAATCCCTAGCGGGTACGCATGCGATTACCGTCCCATTTACATACGAAACGAAGGCAAGCGGGATCGGGATCGAGGAGTTTCATCCGCATGTGTGGTATGGAAAAAAGGTGCATATCCCGAAGGAAGCGTCAGGTAAACGAGCCATCCTTCACTTTCAGGCGGTGGACTATAGCGCTAAGGTATGGATCAATGGGAACTTGGCCGGCAACCACCAAGGAGGATACGCGGCTTTTAGCTTTGACATTACCCCGTATTTGGTCTTCGGAGCGGACAACCAAATCACGGTAAAGGCAGAAGACAGCAATGATTGCACCATACCGCGCGGCAAACAGCGCTGGACCAAGGACAGCTTCGAGTGCTTCTATGTTCAGACGACGGGCATTTGGCAGACTGTATGGATGGAATTCGTGGAGCAGCAGCGGCTGGACACGGTCAAAATCACTCCGGATATCGACCGGTCAACCGTTCGCTTCGATTACCGGTTAAGCGGAATCGACGCGACCTTGGATTTACGGTTGGAGGCGATCGTGACGCTGAAAGGCAAACCGGTTAAACGAGTCTCCTTGCTTGCGGATCGACCGAATCTATCGGTGGAAGTTGATTTGGTGCACGAGGCGAACGGACCGTGGAAGAAATGCCTCTGGTCGCCGCAGCATCCGAATTTGTTCGATGTGGAATTTGTCCTGTATGCGGGAGACCGGGTGGTCGATCGGGTTTTTTCCTATTTCGGAATGAGAAAGGTTTCGATCGAGAACGGTCAAATACTGCTGAACAATGCGCCGATATATCAACGGTTGATTCTGGATCAGGGCTACTGGACGGACAGCCATTTAACGCCGCCAAGCGAGGAGGCAATCATTGCCGACATCGACCTCATGCTGGAGATGGGCTACAACGGCGTACGCAAGCATATGAAAATCGAGGATGCCCGCTTTTTATATTGGTGCGACGTCAAAGGGCTGCTGGTCTGGTCCGAAATGGCGGCTACCTTCGAGTTCAATGAACGAGCGGTCGAAGCGTTCACGAAGCAATGGCTGGAAATCGTCGATCAGCAGTACAATCACCCGTCCATCATTACCTGGGTGCCGTTCAATGAGTCTTGGGGCATTCCGTCCATTCTCCGTGACGTCCTGCAGCAGAAATTTACCGAAGGCATCTATCACCTTACCAAAGCGGTTGATCCTTTCCGTCCTGTCATCACGAACGACGGGTGGGAGCACACCGTATCCGATATCTTAACGCTGCATGATTACGTCGAAACCGGCAGCGGCTTTTTGCGGCGGTACCGAGGCAACAAGGATGCCATCGTCAACAAGGACATGACCTGCAACCACTGGAAATACGCATTTGCCGAAGGGTATGAATATCGCGGCCAGCCGATCATCATCAGCGAATTTGGCGGCATCGCCTTCGAATCGGATAAAGGGTGGGGGTATGGCCGGCAGGTAGCTACGGAAGAGGATTTCATGAAGCGGTTTGAGGGCTTGGTTCAGGCGATCAAGAGCGTGGATTATATATGCGGGTATTGCTACACGCAGCTAACCGATGTGCAGCAGGAGATCAACGGCTTGTTGACGGAGGACCGCAAACCGAAAATCCCGTTGTCCACAATTAAAGAGATCAATATGGCTTAAGTTTTTTTGGTGGAAGTGACCGTAAAAGAACGCGTTGAAAGGGTAGATATACCGGAGGACAATTTTGATCCGAAATGATGCTGCGCAAGTCAGGTCATTGCATGCGTGTGTCATTTGACGAGTCAGCTGCCAAATCAACGAGGATCCTTGAGGCTCATGATAATAAATATTTCCTTTGCTGCTTCCTGTTGCGTCAACAATATCCTCGATGAACGCTCATAAGGGTTCATAGAAGCATGATAAGAAGGCCGGTCAGTCCGCTCTGGACTGCCTGGCCTTCTTCGTCTATTCCAATATTAAGTTATCCTTACGCCTGATAAACGAACAAAGCGGAGTCGAGAATCGGATAGACGCCCCCGCTCGTGAACAGCTCCTGCAGCCCCATTATAAATTCAACTGAACCAGCTTCCATTGCTGTGCGGCATTATTCAGGTCCTGCCAGATTTGCACGTTCGTCCCGTTGGCCGTGCCGCTGCCGCTTACGTCCAATGCTTTCCCGCTGTGAACGTTAATCAGTTTATAGGAACCGCCTCCTGCGTCGACGATCCGCCACAGCTGGTTCGCGCCGCCGTGATTGTCCCATATGGTCACATTGGAGCCGTTATCCGTTCCCCATGCGTCAACTTCAAGGGCTTTGCCGCTATGGACGTTGATCACGCTGTAATTCCCCCCGGAAGTCTCCGTGATTCGCCATTGCTGGTTCGCCCCGCCGTGATCGTCCCATATGATCACATTCGAGCCGTTCTCGGTTCTCCATCCGTCAACCTCGAGCATTTTCTCGCTGTTCGGGTTCATGAGACGATAGGTTTGACCCGAGGCTATCGTGATTTGTTCCCGGATGAACTCAACCCGATCCAGATCCGCCCATTGGGATGAGGAGGAGTTCGATACGTAGAAACCGATCGTTGCCTTGCCGTTTGTCACTTGAATGTTCGAAATCGACACCGGCGTCCATGATGTTGTGATAGGGCATCCGGTTTGAAGCATGCTGCCGCCATAATCCTTCACTTCCATTACGCAGCTGTTCTGGCCACCGCTGCTTCGCATGTGGGCACGCATCGTATAGGTGCCGTTATCAAGGCCGGTAATCGTCTGACCGATATATGCAGTCGAGGGCCCGGTTGTCCCCGCAAGTCCAACGAAGTAAGAGCCTTCTGCTGCGGGAAGCCCGACACCGTCATTGACGCCGTGGATATGGATCCGGTTCGGATAATCATCGCCGTACGTGGTCCAGCCGGTTACATTCGCCGTTTCAAACCCGGGATTGTTGACGAGATTCGTTTGCGCTGGCGTCACGGAATGCCCAAAGCGCAGATAGATGCCGTTAGCCGGATATGTTGCACTGGTGACGGCTGCGACGCGAGTGGAATCAATGGTCATGAGGGCGTTCCAATTGGAAGACTTCGTATCGGACACTGGAAAAACGTTGGTTTTATGCTGCCATGTCGCGCCGTTATCGGAGCTGATCATCGTATGCATCGAGGTGTAGGGATCTCCCGTATTGGCGCTGCTCTCATCGGTCTGGAATGCCGCCATGAGGCGACCGTCAGCGAGCTTTACGACGAACGGGGCACCCGCCTTTTTACCGCTGCCGATTGGCACGTACAACGTCTGGCGGGGAACCGACCAATTGAAGCCGTCCGCTGAAATCTTGTATTTGATGACAAAAGGGTGGCCGGCTACGTCTGAGGCTTCGAACACGGTTATATACCGGCCGTCGTTCATCCGCGTGATGACCGGCATGCCGTCGCGGGAGCCAGCTGCAACTCCGTCGCTGACGGTGATGCGATTGCCCCAGCTGCTGCCGTTCCATGTCTTCATGTACAGATTTTGCAAACCGGTCGTTCCGACGGCCGTCGGGCTATCGTCCGCATAGAGCACCGCAATCGTATCGTTGATCATCTCCAAGTGCGGCTCCCATAAACCTTTAAAGCCGGAGGCGGTTGAACTGCCGATCAGTCCGCCTGGCAAATCGCTCCATGTATGTCCGCCGTCAACGCTCCGCCGGACGTTTAGCTGGATCTCATAGGTCGAGCCGTTCTGCACGACGAGCCGGTAAGCCAGCCATATTTCTCCGCTCGGCAGCCTCAGCATTTGACCGTTTCCCACATTGCCGGCGGTGCTTGATACAGCTGTGATCGGAGCACTCCATGTTTTGCCGCCGTCCTGTGTCCTGGAGACCACGATTCGCGTGTTGCCTCCACCGGCGTTCGTGTCGAAGGATACAAGCCATTCGCTTGGCGACAGCTTGAGGAGCCTTGGATACCATACGCCTCCAGAAGGCGGGGTATAGATGGCGATCTGCTGCGAAGCCCATGCCATGCCGGTAGAAGCTGCATGGACCGGCGACAACGGGAGTGCCGTTAAAGCAAGCGCGAAGATCATGATGAAGGCAAGCGATTTCTTCCATAAACTTTGGATCCGACTCATAGACAAACCTCCCAATCCAATTTAGAAAGCGCTTTCTAAATTGGATTGTATCGCAGTTGATATAAATTAAGATATACTAAATATATATTATTTTCAGTCGGGTTCGATGTAAAAAGCGAGGTATGATATGGAGCATCCGCTATATAAACAAATTCAAAACGACATCCGCCGCCGCATTCGAAGCGGTGAGCTTCAGGCAGGCGCTCTGGTGCCCTCGGAGAAGGAGCTTGCTCAGCAATACGGCGTAAGCCAAATCACATCCAAAAACGCACTTAACGGATTGGTGGAGGAAGGTTTGATCGTACGATTTCGGGGAAAAGGAACCTTCGTGCGGGAGGATGGTTCTCCGGAAGTACGGGAGCATCCGCCGGTTACGAAACGGACGATCGCGATTATTTTGCCGACGATGAAAACCAAGATCGACCAGCAGCTGCTCGACGGGCTGGAGCGATACTGTGCGGGCAGAGGCTATGACCTGTTGTTCCGCATTACGCGCGAGTCGCCGGAGGAAGAGTCCCGAACGATTGAGCAGTTCAGGGAACGGGGAGTTGACGGATTTATTATTTTTCCCGTGGAGCAGGAAAGCTACAATACCGCAATTTTACGCTTGTCCCTTGACCAGGTTCCATTGGTGCTTGTCGACCGCTTCCTGAAAGAGATCAAGACCTACAGCGTGAGCTCCGACAATTATGGCGGCGTCCGCGAAGCCGTATCCGGATTGCTTGCGGCAGGACACACGCGCATTGCCTACCTGTCTCCTGAAATAACGAATTCGGTTACAGACGAAAGAGCCAAAGGATTTGAGGCTGCCTTCATGGAGCAGGGCTTGCCCATAGACAAGACGCTGTGGTGCATGCTGGACCTGGATACGATCGGAGAAGGGCGCGGCCAACGGGAAATCGAGCGTTTTCTGCGTGCTCGGCGCAATGTCACGGCGGTCTTTGCGGTTAACGCGGAACTGGCACGCTATGCCTCAAACGCGATTCGGGAAAATGGGCTGGGAACGGGGAGTTCACCCCAGCTGGCTGCCTTTGATGATCCGGATCTCGAAGGCGTTCCTTATGTCCATCAACAATTGGATGACGTATGCCGTATCGCCGTCGACTTGCTGTCGGAACAGCTAAGCGGGACTTTTGAGCCGAGGCGCGAAGTGGTACCCGTCCGTTGGATTTGGCCGCAATGATTCCTTTGACTTGAGGGAAAAACCTTCGCACAATACGATTTCAAGAAGCGTCTGCGCCTGATATGGTGCAGGCTTCTTTTTTAAATGGGGGCAGGGTGAAGGGAATATGAACATGGTACAATGGCTGTAACGTAAATGTCTATACATAAGGTGAAAGATAGATCCGGTAATCGGGGCAAGGGGGATGACATGCAGCTTGAGACGAAACGATTGATCATTCGGGAGTTTACGATGGCGGATATGGCGGATGTGCATCGCTATGCATCCGATCCCGCGGTCACCGAGCACACGATGTGGGGGCCAAATGCAGAAGAAGACACGCTGCAATACCTCCACATGGTTATTCAATACAGCGAACAGACACCGAGGAACAACTACGAGCTGGCGATCACATTGAAGGATGGAGGGGCTCTTATCGGAGGATGCGGCATTTATCGCATGGACACCAATGCCGAGATGGGATATTGCTTAAACCGGGATCATTGGCGGCAGGGTTATGCTTCGGAAGCGGCCGAAGCGATATGCCGTTTCGGCTTCGAGACGCTCGGTGTTCATCGGATCTATGCTACCTGTCGGCCAGGAAACGCCGGCTCGGCAGGCGTTCTCCGCCGCATCGGCATGACGCAGGAGGGCCATTTGCGCCAGCATCTGTGGTTCAAGGGACGGTTTCACGATTCGTATCTTTTCTCGATTTTGAGAGATGAATTCGATAGGTCCAATACGGAAGTGCGAAGCGATGAGCGGTGAAGTGTGCAGCGGGGCAAATTAATGAGCAGTGAAGCGGGATAGAGAGGTAAACGTTGAGTGGTAGGTGAGGAGAGAGACGATGTCAAAGTCGAAGGATCTCGTGGCAAGTCAAAACGGCGTTTCCGTCTATGTGGACGGTCACGGGAAAGTATATTTCACGAAGGATCACCCTGAATCGGTCGTCGTGCTGGCCAAGCAGGAGGATGAGTTCCTGCTGATTAAACAGCAGCGGAAACCGGTGAATGATCTGGTCATCCAGCTGCCAGGCGGCGGGGTTCTTCAAGGAGAGAACCTGGAAGCCGCTGCGAGACGGGAGCTGCTTGAGGAGACCGGATACGAATGCGGACGTCTTCATTACTTGGGACGGATGTATCCTGCTTCATGGCGGTGCAACGAGGTAGCGCATGTCTACTATACGGAAGAGATTCTGGTTCGAGTTGAAGCCCGGCCGGAAGATTACGAGAACATTGATGTGATCCGGATTCCGGTTCAGGAGTGTCTGCACCGCATTCAGAAGAACGAGATCCAGGATTCGGAGCTGGTATTTGCCGTTTTGCAATGCTTGCTCCGTGGGATTATCCATCTTCATTGATGGGGGGGAAAGGTAATGGAGTTCATCGGGATCGGATTCTTGTTAGTCGGTGTCATCGTTCTAGTTCTTGCTGTTCGTTATGCCATCGATACCTCCAAGATGATCACACGCATGGATGCAATGCTTCACGAGATGAGGCTGCTTCGTAAAGATATTTGGGAGCTCAAAGATAACAAGCACATTGTGGATAAGAAAGTATGAGGGAGATGCCTGAAATGGAAGCGGAAAAAATCCATATTCTTCGTAAGGCCGAAGAATTTGCCCGATCGGTGCATGAGAACGACGCAAGCGGTCATGATTGGTGGCATGTCAAACGAGTCAGCCGTCTTGCACGGATGCTGGCGGTATTTGAAGGTGCGAATGCCTTTCTATGCGAACTGGCTTCACTTCTCCATGACGTAGCGGACGAGAAATTGAACGACTCGAAGGAGGCAGCCATCGCAAGGTTGGAGACATGGATGACGCAGGCCGGTGTTGTTCGGGGTGACAGGGCTCATATTCTCTCGATCATCGCTAACATGTCTTATGCCGGAGGAACGGGTGCCGGGATGACCACATTGGAGGGGAAAATCGTTCAGGATGCTGATCGCCTGGACGCTCTCGGCGCCATTGGCATTGCACGAACCTTTGCTTATTCCGGGTGGAAGGGTCAGAAAATATATGACCCTTCCATAATGCCCCGTGATCATATGACTCGAGATGAATACCGGAAGGGCGAAAGTACCGCAATCAATCATTTTGACGAGAAGCTGCTGAAGCTGAAGGATCTGATGAATACGGATGCTGCTCGGCTATTGGCCGAGGGAAGGCATCAAGGCATGCAGTATTTTAAGAAGGCGTTCGACAACGAATGGGAGATCGGAAATGAAGCTTATCTGAGGGAGTCGCCCCTCTACAGAGGAAAAGTATCATGTGTTCATGTAGCATTTGATACGTCAACTGCCGGCTCGTTAAGGATCATTCTTCGTTCACGACCCGACGAGTTTGTCATCGTCTTGGACGACAATTTGATGGTAGGACCTTTGCCGGACGCTGAGCGCCTTTATGAATCCTTCGCGGAACGGATGCGGTGGTATGAAGAGCGATACAATGGATTAACGGCGGACGAGTGGAAGTTGATCCAGCTTGAGGCTGCTATCCGATGGGAGGTCTGGCCCGAGCAGTTAACCGCTGTGCCATGCTTCATTTGGGCCGGGGATTCTGCGAAAGAATTGCTTGGTCTCCTGCGATTGCTTTCACATCTTCCCGGTCATCCCGAGCTTTACCACGTGAATGCGACGAAAGTGCTGCATCAACGGAACCCGGATATCCGATATAAAAATACGGGCGAGATAACGCCCTGCGAACTTCAAAAGGTCCTGGATCTGCCTGATGGAATCATGAGGTTATCCGTGGAAGATCAGGAACGTTATCGTCAGGATTGGTTTCGTCTACTGGGCGAAAACGGCACGCTTCGCATTCTCCAGAACGGGGAGCTTATTACGGTCCCAGAGTCTTATTATGATGAAGAGATATTGAAGGCCGTTTACCGCGTGGAGGCCCGATTCGGGCATTTTAGGAAATCCGCGCGAGTTGTAGGTGAAGTGATCGGATCGGCAGAGATTGATACCGGCGATTCGTTTATCGAGTACCGGGTACGCCATCTGATTAATGAGGGTGCCTTGGTCTATGAAGGCAGCCTGGATGCGATGCGCAATTACAGCGTATCGCTGGTTGATTCCGGCCATTCCGATCAGCAATCGGAAAGCCATCATCGTCTTGCCGGGATCGTTAAGCTGAGAACGCTGCTAGGCGAATTGGCCGAAATTAATCTTCGAGAGCGAAGTATAATCGAGCAGCTTAAGGGGATCAATTGGAGGGATCTGGATCTCGGTCTGCCGAATATGCCGGCCGATTATGCCGACAAAGGGATGCCCGCCTTGCTTCAACAACTGATCCTTACCCAGCAGCCGCATGACCGGAATCGGGTTGAGCTTATAGAGAAACTAGTGCAAGCGATGCAGGCAATGATGGAAAGTGAAGAGAAATAGATCATTAGCAAGTTGTAGTCAACGATCAGGAATCGATTAAGGAATCGAAATAACGGAGGAATCATCATGCTTTATACTCAACAAGTGATCGACTCAGTAAGACAGTATTCCCTTGAGATGGACAAGTTCAGGAATATCCCGAAGGAAGTGCTGGATTTCATATACGATGAGCGGCTGTTCCATCTCTTCGTACCCGATGAGCTCGAGGGAAGAATGACGGCGCTGCCGGAGGCAGCTCGCCTGTTCCAGGCGTGTTCTCGGATCGACGGCAACCTGGGCTGGATGGTAACCATTGGTGCAGGGGGCGGTTTTTTCGCGGCGCTGCTGGAACAAGACGTCAGCAAGGAAATATTCGCGAGGCGTGATGCGGTGATCGCGGGAAGCGGGATGCCGACCGGAACGGCGAGGCGGGTTGAAGGCGGGTACCAGGTCAGCGGAAGGTGGAAGTATTGCAGCGGCTCGACCTATGCGACCACCTTCACGGCCAATGCCGTCATCGACTCCGGGAATGAATCTGCCAAAGCAAGTGAATTACCATCAGGAGCAGAAGCTCAAGAGATTCGTGCTTTTGCATTCCGGCCAGAGCAAATCCGCATCCTACCGGATTGGAACGCCTTCGGTCTTCGGGCGACGGCAAGCCACACGATGATCGCCGAGGACGTCTTCGTCCCGGATAACCGAACTTTCCTGTTCGATGAGATGAAGAGTTATGAACATGAGGCCATCTACCGTTATCCGTTCCTGCCATTCGCGCAGGTTTCCTTCGCCGCGGTTGCGATCGGAATCGCCGAGCATTTCCTTGCTGCCGCTGAAGCTCTGGCTGAAGCGAAAGGAAGCGAAGCTTATGTGATGGGCAAGCTGAAAGAGCATTCCGGCTTCCTTCGAGACGGTGAAGTCAACTTTTATGAAACGGTTGAGACTTCTTGGCGCGAGCTGCTTCAGCAAGGAAAGCTATCGGTTGAGACCGAAGCTGCAGTAACCACCGCCAGCATCGGCGCAGCCAACACCGCGAGAACCTGCGGTCAAACGCTGTTTCCTCTGCTTGGTTTAACAGCGGCAATGGAAGATAGCGAAGTTAACCGGTGCTGGAGGGATCTTCAAACCGCATGCTCTCATTCACTGCTGCGAAGCTATGCTTAATATAAGATGAAGGATTGAACGGGAACGTATAAGAATATCGATTATAGATGACAACCCTGAGCTGCCAGCTCAGGGTTGGATTGATTTGAAGAACCAAGACCCCTGTCCTGGGCCATCCGTTTATCGAAACTTGCCGTAATCCTTGATCTTCACATGGATGGAGCTTTCCACCTGAAGCTTCGGAATTTCCTCCCGCCATTTCATCTTCTGCCACTGCTTGAAGCCAACTCGATTCCGGACATACCTGCCGATCCCCAGATTATCTAGTTTGTTCTCTTTCATAAGACCGATGATCGCATCTGCCCGTTCGTGAATGTATTGACTGACTCTATGCTCGAGCAGCTTCCGTTCCCGCTCATTACTTAGCCTCAGATCACCAAGATACTCTAGCACGGAGCCGGTTATATTCACTTCGATTTTGATTTTCTTTGCTCCATCGGTTCCTTGGGATACTTTGATTTTTCTCGAGCTGGTGATCGAGCTGAACATGACGATCTCCTTGGATTCCCCGGGAGCTGTCAGGTCGATGCTGATTTCACCTTCCCTGAACTTGCCTTTCAAAAAGGCAAACACCAACGAATCCTTCGGCTCGATCCTCGCGACGTGCTTGTCATCCCTGAATAGAGCGATGCCGTTGGTTGTCACATAGCTGCTGTCCTGCCTACGGATCAACGGCGCGATCGGGTCAACGCCTTCATCGAAGTAATCCCGTTGGAAGTTAAAGAGCGTAACCTTCGGTATCGTCTGTCCCTGGGATTCCTTCTCAAGCAGCATATCGATATATCTTCCGGTTCTTGGATGCTGTGCATAGTTGTCCCGCAGCAGCTCGCCCGCATTGCCATCTACGACGCTAATCTTGATTTGGGAAGAGATGGAGGGATCCCGAATCAACGCATCCAGATGGCCCTTGAGCCCGCTGCGGGCCAGTGACTCTCCAAAAAGAACGTTTCGGATCTGGCCGCTTACGAGGAGCATGCCAGTCTTTCTCGACATCATCATTTTCGCTTCTTTGCTGCTGTTGGCTGAAGCTGACAACACTTCCCGTTGCGACGTGGTTTCGGGGTCGGCTTGAGGGATCGAAACGGAAATATCCAGCTGACCGCTCGGCAGCAGATCATAGCTAACCGTTTGGATAAGCCCCAGGTCCTCTAATACTCGCTGATCGCCGCAGGCGTTTAAAGGTAGCATGATTAATAGAAGAAGCATGACGCAAAGCTTTTTTTTGAGCTTCAAGGCTTACACCGCCTTTTTACGCCGCTGCACGAGCAGCAGAATGATTAACAGCAACGGCATGACATACGCGAACCCCATCTGAATATAGCCGAGGATCATAATCCAATCTCGGATCGTATCCAGTACCTTCGGGATAAAGGAGAGCATGAACGCAACGAGCGTAATGCAGAAATAGTGAACGTTGATTTTGACCCTCGGAAATACTCGGCGGGTGCTTTCCCCGGCGGCCCAGAAGTACATAACCAGCGTGATGACCGTCGTGAACAGAAAGAATCCGTAGAAGAGGTTCTCGATTCGTTCAATGAAAGGAAGCTTGATATAAGCCAGCAGATCCAATAAAGGAAACAGCATTTGCTTCAGCAGCTCATGCCCGATGACCCCGAATGAAACAAAGCTCATAATGACATAGGACGCAGTGCGGATGAGATGGCCATAGAGGGCCGCTTTCATCAATTTGGTCTTTTTGTCGGCATAGGGAAACAGGAGCATGCACAGCTCATAGCCGAGATAAGCGAGGTAGATTTGGAAGAAGCCCTCGACCATATTTCCTCCATCTTGGAATACATATGGGGTCAGCCGTTCGAGCTTAAATTCCCCGACATAATACAGCATCAGCAGGTTCAACCATATCGTGGACCAAAAGAATACCGTAGATGCTTTCGAGATGTTGTACAGCCCTTTCGTTAACAGCAAAAAAGCGAGAACGTCAATAAAGAACTTAAACACCATCGGATTGGTCGTCGGAAATGCGAACATCTGAAAAATCAGTACGTACTGCTTGGCAACGAGGCAGCCGATAAGCGACCACACTAAAGAGATCGCTAGGTAGAAGGGAACGAGAATAAACTTCGGAATGCTTTGTTCCAAAATATCAAAGATGGATCTGCCTTCACCAAGCCGATAGACGATGGAGATCAAATAGATGTTCAGGCAGACCAGGATGGAGATCGGTATGACGCTGAGCCAGCCGTTGGTCCCGAAAAATTGAGCTTCGTTCTGAGCGATGCTGAATACATATACCCCAGTCTGAATCATATAGATCAGGATCATCGTATGGAACTGTGACAATTTTTCTCTCAACATGCGTCACCTTCTCATTTTTAATTTGATCTTATTCTTGGATCTCGCCTGTGACGGGCGTCTGCCAAGCATGCTAAAGGGCGCTCTCAAAAAGACGTCCCTCCAGTCGTAGGGCTCGAAGGGAGCAACCGGCGACAAATAGGACGTTCCGATGCTCGTTAATCCGCTGAGATGAATTACGATCCAAGCCATGCCAATCGCCAATCCCAGGTTTCCCCATAATCCGGCTAAAATGATTAACAGAAACCGTAGGAGCCGGAAGGAAGCGCTCATCACGTAATTGGGCATAACGAAGGAAGCTATTGCGGACGAAGCGACTGCAATAATGAGAATGTTGCTGGTCAGACCGGCTTGCACGGCGGCCTGTCCGATAACGATACCGCCTACGATGCCGATGGTCTGGCCGATCTTAGTCGGCAGTCTTGCCCCGGCTTCCCTTAATAACTCAATTGTCGTTTCCATTAATAAAGCTTCGAAGATCGGCGGAAACGGCACTTTGCTTCTGGACTCGGTCAAGGTGAGGATTAAATTCTCCGGGATCATTTCGTAGTGGAACGAAGTGACCGAAACATAGAGCGCCGTCAATACAAGCGTTATGATAAGCGCCTGAAACCGGAGAAGCAGCGTGGCCGTTCCGATGCTCCAGCGTTGATAATAATCATCGGAGGAGGAGAAGAATTCGAAGAAGCTGGACGGAGCGCTGAAAGCGGTCGGGCTTCCGTCCATCAGGCATACAACGCGTCCCGAAACGAGCTTGGATGCGATGGTGTCCGGACGCTCCGTGGTAAGGAACTGCGAGAACACCGAACGGGGGTGGTCGTCGATGCACTGGATCAGCATGTTGGTATCATGAATCGCGTCAATTTCGACATCCTGGATGCGCTCGATCACATCCTTGACATATTTCGGGTTGGCGATGTCTTTAATATAGAGAACATAGACATCGGATTTGGTGACTTCGCCGACGGCCAGCTGGATCACCTTCAAATGGGAGCTCTGGACTCTCTTGCGAATCAAAGACAAGTTGGTGTAAGCCTGCTCGGTAAATGCTTCGTGAGGGCCGATGATTACCGTTTCCGTCTCCGATTCCGCAACGGTTCGGGAGGCTGGGAAGATAACATCGAGCAAGAAGGCTTTTTGATCATAGATAATGGCAGCCATGCCGGATAAGATTCCTTCCACGCACTGCTTCGATACAGTCACAAGCTTGTATATCGACTGCGTCTCAAGGAGCTGCAGCGGATTCTCCGATTGAACCAGCAGCGGCAAGAAATCTCGCTCCAAGCGGTCTTCATTCACCATGTGGCTGAAGTACAATACATGCATCCGTTCCTCATGGTAAACGTTATGGACGAAATCCGCCGATTCGTCGAACTGATCAAGGATATGACTAAGGGTAACAGGCGGCTGCTCCTCTTCAGCTTGAAGCTTACTTGGCGAATCTAAATCTTTCTCCGAATCATTGTCCGATGTCAGAGGATCCTCAATGAATATCGAATTCAGCATTCCCTTCCATTTCCCCATTGGATCTTTCGCCTCCGCATCTTTTATACAAATTCTGTTCACAGTTTGCGTACCCGGACCGTTTTTTATCCAAGAGAGACCATGATCTTGTATAAGATGCTGTTTGACGGGAATGTTAGGCACATGCGGATGCTTTAGGGATCCTATTTGTAATAGAGGGGAGAGCAGAAATGCTAGATCGAGTGATATTGGCCGGAATGCTGCTGCTCAGTTTAGAGCCGGGTGGCGGGACGGACTCAGAAGACCTGCAGCAATTTCAGTACCAGATGCTGGAATCGGGAGCACATAGTATCGTGGATGCGGTGAATTCTTGCCAGGAGCATTTTGGAGCAGGCCGAATCCCGCTGCCGATCGAGCTGCCTCCGGTTGAATTCACGCACTTGTTTGGCCAATGTATGGATACCGGC
Source organism: Paenibacillus sp. FSL M8-0142 (assembly GCF_038597315.1). Classification (NCBI taxonomy): domain Bacteria; kingdom Bacillati; phylum Bacillota; class Bacilli; order Caryophanales; family Paenibacillaceae; genus Paenibacillus; species Paenibacillus sp. FSL M8-0142. Next base: position 3,377,793 of record NZ_CP152008.1, on the reverse strand, counting down.
AGCGTGGAACCGCATCTTGATATCCAATACATTCATTCGTCGAAGCCGGAGAACGAGTACCATTTGGAGGTTTATCCTGCAGGTCACGGTCCGAAGCTTGCGTATTTGTCTTTCACTGAGGTTCCAATTGATGAAGATACGCTGGGGCATTACTATCAAGGCCCTGATCGTTCCCTTCAATTACTGACATACACAAAAGGGAAATGGCAGTATCTATTGAGCAGCTCATATCGGCCTGAGTCGAAGATTGAAGAAAAGCATTTAACCTCGATAGCGAAATCGCATATTCGTTACGTAAAGCGAACGGATCCCGCATATGCCCAGTGGGGAGCCGTTGCCATCAAGGAAACCGGCAAGAAATACGGAATGGATGTGGTGGATTATCTTTATATGGGGCGTAGAACCTTATCCCGTGACTTGGCTGAAGAGAAATTCAAGCTGTGGCTTCGAAAAGGGAATCGGGAATTCGGGGTGTATGTAACCGTTCGGTATCATCCTGCAACAAGGCAGCTGGTTTCTATAGTTTATGAAGAGGCTTGAAGTCTTGAATCAACGCAGTCATTCGGCTGCGTTTTTTCGTGCAAGGGGAAATAAGGCCCTTTTTTTTGCTGTTCAGATGTGATTTATTGTTGTACCATATTTGGTGATAGTTTCCTTCGGATCGTCGTGCTTCTTTATCCACATTTATTTGTCAAGTACATCGTGTTTTAGGAGTGATCGTCGTGCCGCTTATTGTTGTTCTTAAGCTCCTATTTATTCCTATCATCACTCTATTGATTATCCTGTCTTCCGTTCTGATGGACCTCTCGGATCGGATTGGATGGATGGTCACGATGGCGGTTCTTCTATACGGCTCGGTTATATTCGATCGAAAATTGAAATGGCTCCGATTCATGCAGCCCTTGTTTCTCGGCGCCTTTCACCTAGCAACCCAATTGAACTGGTGTATTCTGCTGTATTACATCCTGATGATTAATTTGATCCATAAGAAGAAGCATTTCAAGGAAATGATCCCGATTTGCCTTTTGATGCTTATTCAATATTCCGCGATTCGCTTGTCCTATATGCCTTTTACCCAATATAACCTGCTCGTCTCCATCTTTGACGGGCTTGCGTTGTTTGTGATCGTCATATCCTTCCATTTGGTTAACTCACTGGAGTCCGAGAAGAAACAGCTGCATATGCATAACGATTATCTGATCTTCCATGACCCCCTTACCGGCCTCTTGAATTATGACGGCTATTTGCACAAGGTTCAGCATACCATTGAGGCGAAGAAGCCCTTCCAGCTCGTCCTTCTTGACATCAACAATTTTCAATCGTTGAATGCCCAGGATATCGCAACCGCGAATGAAATTCTAATTAGCCTCTCCCGAGCGATTCGCACCCTGTTTGCCGGGAACATGCTCGCAGCTTCTCGTTACGCGGGTGACCGCTTCGCGATTCTGCTGCCAGAACATGTCCAAATTGACAGAAGTCTGTTTAAATTTGATCACATCGGAATCAAGGTAACCTATAGCATCACATGCTACCCTCACGAAGCGAAGACATTTCAAGAATTGGTGAGCAAGGCGGAGGAACGCGTTTTTCAAATGCGGCGAAACTCCTGGTTAAGAAGCCAAGAGGAGCTGCTTCGAACCGAGAAGATGAAGACGGTCGGGGAACTTGCTGCCGGCATGGCTCACGAAATTCGGAATCCGCTAACCTCCATTAAGGGATTCATTCAGCTGTCCAAAACGCAGAATTATAATATACAGCCTTGGTATGAAGTGATTATGGGCGAGATTACAAGAGTGGGGGAATTGACGGCGGAGTTCCTGCATTTTTCCAAGCCCCATGCAAGTAATATCAAGGTTGAATCGATGACCGATTGCCTGACACGCGTATTCTCCTTATGTGAATCGGAGGCGGTTTCACACGGCCATGTGTTGACGATGGATCTGCCGGATCAAGCCATCCTAATTCGGATGGACCGCGACAAAATCATTCAAGTTCTGATCAATCTGATCCGAAATTCCTTTCAAGCCATGGATCAGGCAGGCGTGGTGAAGCTCTCGATGCTCACAGCAGGCGGTAAGGCGATCATCGAGGTGGAGGACACGGGGAAGGGCATCGCAGAGGAAGACCTCCCCAAAATCTTCGATCCATTCTATACGACCAAGGAGGAGGGTACGGGTTTGGGGTTGTCGCTCTGTCAAAAAATCGTGGAGGATCATGGGGGAAAGATCATGGTGCATAGTCAGCTGAATGTCGGAACGGTGTTCACCCTCACATTCCCAATACCTTAAAGGAGATCTTTGGAACTTCCGGTATCTGAATGAATTGGCAGCATTGCATTCATAATACATAGGTGAAGAAAGATTAACGGATGCATGCCAAGGAGATGCAGGAAGGATGAGGAACTTGATAAGAAGCGCGTGGGATGAATCTTGAAATGGATATCGATTGCTGCGATTTTGCTGCTGCTGCAGAGCGGCCAGGATACAGGTCAATTGACGATTACGAATGACGGGAATGTGATATCGACTGTCAATCGGGAAGAGCACGCTCTAGACGTGTTTCCGCTGATGGACATGGAGAAGTACGAGGCGTGGGTCGAACAAGTAGACCAGAAAATCTATCATGAGGCACAGAACGCGAGGATCGGCAGCAACGGACAAATTATCCCGGGACAGAACGGCTACAGGCTTCACCGTGGAAAATTGCTGGAGCAGTATCAGGCATATCGTTATGGCACTGGGCCTGCGACAATCGAAGCGCCCAGACTTCCGATTTACCCCAAGGTGGACAGCGAAGTTCTGGCCTCCATCCGCGTCAAGCCGATCGGGTATTATGTGACTTATTATAATTCCCGCAATAGGAACCGTACCCATAATATCAATCTCGCGTCCAAAGCGATTGACAGCTTCGTCGTCTTTCCAGGCGAAGTCTTCTCGTTCAACAAGGTTGTCGGGATCAGGACGCCGAGCCGGGGCTATTTGCCTGCACCGGTTATCGTTCGGGGAGAATTATCGGAAGGGGTGGGCGGAGGAATATGCCAGGTGTCCTCTACCTTGTTTAATGCGATCGATCGGGCCGGTCTAAAAATCGTAAAGCGTTATTCTCACAGCCGCAACGTGCCTTATGTGCCTCCCGGGCGGGATGCAACGGTGAGCTGGGGAGGCCCGGACTTTGTGTTCGAGAACGCGTACAACGAGCCCATCCTGATCCGCGCCTTTTCCGGCGGAGGAAAGATGACCGTGTCGGTTTATTCTTCCGAGTTCATTGAATATAAGCCAAGGGAGGTTCCGAGCATGTCGAGGCGTTTACCGGAAGAAACGAAGGATGAACCCCATGATCACGATCCGGTAAGCCGGGATTAAGAGATGCCGGAACGATGGAGGACCTTCTTGGAACGTGGGGATGGAGAAACGGACTTGAACCAGTGGGCGCATAATGCGAACATCAGGACAAGCTCGACGGCTCCACCCCCATAATACATAAGCATGCCGCCCTGCTCAGCCGCTTCACGGGGCACCCCGACCGGCGGATAGGCATAGATGGCTTTCGACAGGATTGAGTGGCCAGCAGCTGCGAGTATTAAAGTAATCGCCCTGTTCCGGAAGCTATGGCGCCGTGAAGTCAGATCGATATAGAGGATGGAAATCGTGAACAGATACCCCGCTGCGAACAAATGGAAATGGAAGATCGCGTACAACAGCCGGTATTGATGCGTCAGTTGAAAAAGATCTGTCATATAAAGAAGCCACATACCGCCGATATTCCATATTGCTGCAACCCAAGGGTGGACGATCATATGCACCGCTTTGCTTCTGAGCAAGCGTGATAACTTTCGTGCAGACGGAACCGGCAATGCGCGAAGCAGGAGCGTTACAGGTTTTGCATACGCAATCAATATGGGGGCCAGCATGCCGAGCAACAGATGAACCAGCATATGGTTTTGGAAAGATTGATGAGAGTTCCGGGCGAGTGGACCCGCGACCGAGAGCATGACACATAAAATGCCGGCGGTCCAGCTTAAATACCGATGCAGCGGCCATGACCGGTGATGGCGATGGGTAGTGAGAGCGGCAGCAACATATACACCGATGCATAACAAGAGAAGAAGAAGCCCCGCCCAATCTCCTCCAAAGCTGAAACTATACGCATCCGAATGTGCTCCATGTTCATGATGATCGCTAAATGCTCCCGTATCGCTGTAAAGATAATGGACCATCATGATTCAGCTCCTTCCTTATATGTGCGGGCATGACGCGTGCGGAAAATTAGAACCAGACCGGCCACGATCATCAACGCAGCTATCACATTCCACACCCAGTCATAAGGGCGGATATCGACGTTATAGCGAATCTGATGCAGACGCATCAGCTTATGCTGGATGATGCCGTCGTAGAGCTGGAATACGCCGCCGCCAAGCAGAATACCTCCCAGCCATTTTATTAGCCAAAAGGCGTGCCGCCGATGAAGATCGGCCAGCATAAAGGAAGAGGCAATGGTCGAAAACCAGCTGAACGCATGGAATAAACCATCCGATACGAGACCGATATCCTTGGTCGATTTGTCATAAAAATGATGCCAGTGCAGCAGCTGGTGAAATACAACCTCGTCGATAAAAGCGACCAGCCCCAGTCCAAACAGGATTCCTGTCCACAAATTGCGCGAAGCGTATTTTTCGCGTTCCTTCCGATGATCACTAGCAGATTCGTTTGGTTTCATTCTCGTTTTCCCTCATTCGCAATTGGTATGCTCGGTAGATTTAGAGATTAGGTGACCACATCTACTCCAAGTTTAACCCGATTGTGAATCGGTTAATCCACGAAAAACCGAATCAGGCATCACCCGTCGAGTTCTTGAAGGTTTCTAATCCTGGTTCGTTAGGGGTTCACTTTTAGACAAATTTTCCCGACATAATGTTTTTGTAGGGCAGCATGTGCCTTATTGGCGTCCTCTAGTTCAAAAATATGATCGATATGAACGGTTAACTTATACTGTGAGATATATCGATGAAGACGGGCAATAATCTCGGGATCGGGTTCCCCGTTGTATCCAGCAGCTCTGATTCCAGCGGGTATCCGTAATTCAGGGCGTATCCCGTGAGGGTATACGAGTCGTCCGCCTTTACGGAGACAGTTGACGGCAGCATTAGCCGCATCTCCCCCCGCGGTAAACATAGCTGCATCGAATCCAGACGGCGCAAATTTCCTTGCCATCGAAGAGATATCCATATCTTTGCCGTTTACAATAGCATCGCAGCCAAGTTTCTTGAGCACGGCAACTCCGTCTTCACCCGAAGCAACCGCGAATACACGGACTCCCATAGCCTTCGCCAACTGCACGGCGATATGTCCAACCCCGCCGCTGGCGCCGAAGATGAGAATAGACTCCCCGTCTCGAAGTTGCAATACATCCTCCAGCCCGCGCAATGCGGTAATTCCGACTCCGGAAATAACTGCCGCTTCCTGCATGGTTAATTCATCCGGAATTCGGGACACATACTTAGCATTGACGGCTGCATATTCCGCATAGAAGCCGCCATTAGGATTCAGAAAGGCAGGTGCATATACCTGATCTCCCAAGTCAACATTAGTCACCTTCTCCCCACGTGCAATCACGATTCCTGAACCTTCGGAACCGAGAATATAAGGGAATTCTGATTCCAGGTTCAGCATTTCTGCATATCCGCCTTGTCGTTCGAAGGCATCCCACTCTCCAAGACCGGCATAAGCAACTCCAATCAATACATCTTCAGGACCGATCGTGGGCACATCAACCTCCTGATGGATCAGTTCATCTGGCCCGCCAAACCGATGAAGCACTGCAGCCCTCATTGTATTCAAATGTTTATTCATGACTACCCCTCCAATAAATGAGTTCTCCCTTGCAAAAACTAACTTATCATAATAACACGTCAATAATTGACATGTTATTATGCGAAAGAGGAATCGTTCTAACAGCCGGTTAATGAATTTACTTTTTTAGGAATTTAGATAGACTAGGGATAAAGTTAACATAATGTATGTTATGTAAATTATATTACGAGTCCGAGCAAGCTCGCTTTCATTCTTGCCGAAGCCAATTGCTCAACACCGAACCCATTTGCGCATCAGCCAGGCAGGGTTAAGTCACGGTCTTTTGGTCTACTGACTCGGCGCTTTTCCTTTGCTATATTGATGATATCTTTAAAGGAAAGGGGAGCATCGTGATGAGAAACGTTTCCGGAGATCATGCAGCGCTGCTGTTTCGCTTCTTTATTCCGTATGCATTGATTCTGCTAGGGTCTTTATGGGCCTTGTGGTTCGCATATGGCAAAACCTCGGCCGTGGTCGAGAACGAATCGGTCAAAAGCACTTTGGCAGCACTGAACCAAATCCAGGAAGCGTTTGACGGACGTCTCGCCGAGATCGAGACGATTGCAAGGCAGTTGTCAAGCGAATCAAAAATTCAGTCGTTTCAATTTGTGAACGAGCCGTTTGGCGGAACCCGTCCATATCAGCTGTGGGATTTAGAGAAAAGCTTGTTCAATTACCGGCTGGTGAACCATTTTATCGTGGATTATTACGTTGCTTACAAGAACAGCGGCATGATCCTCTCTCCGCGAAAGGTATACGCTGACAAGCAATACTACAACCTGCAGCTGCATTATGAGGGGATGAAGTATGAGGATTGGAGACATCAATTGTTCGGCGAATACCATTATAAGACGTACTTGCCGGAGAGGAGCATCATGTATGAACGAAAAACGTATTCCGTGGTCACCTACATGCAGTCTTTTGGATTGAAGGGTGGTGGTGGAGTTATCGCCGTGATGCTTGACAACAAGCAGATTCAAAATATGCTGCGAAAGCTCACGCCAGGACAAGGCGGATTCGCGTATATTGCGGACCCGAACGGGAATATCATCAGCTCAATCGGGCTGGATCAAAGGCCGGAAATATTGAAGGCGCTTCCCTTGGATGAGGGGGATGCCCACATTCGGCTGACGGGTCAGGAAATGTTAGTCACCAGAGCCGTCTCCCCACTCAGTGGCTGGAGTTTTGTATCGGCGCAGCCTAAGCAGCTCGTGTTAGAGAAGGTTTACGAAATCAAACGGGTGACGATGGCCGTATTCTTGTCAGCGTTGCTGCTTGGGCTCGCGTTGGCCGTTTATTTCGCTGACCGGAGCAGCAGGCCGATTCTGCGTATATTGCGCCTCTTACCGAAACCTCCCTCAGATTCCAAGAGGTCTTCGTCCAAACATTCCGTTGAATTTATCGGCTACACGGTGTCGGCGCTAATCGAGAACCATGATTCTCTGAAGAAAAGGCTTGCTGAGCAGATTCCGCTTTTGCGCAGCGTGTTCATGGACAGGCTTTTGAAGGGAGGCTATCCATCGCACAGGGAAATCGATGCGGCAATGGAGCATTCCCAGCTTAATCTTCGCGGATCTCAATACGCGGTTGCAATGATACGAATCCGAGGTTATGAAGGTCCGTTTGTGAAAGACATGCTTAAGGAGCTTGACATTATAAAAATAAAGCTGCAGGACTGCCTACATGCGTTGTACGGAGAAACGATTTTGTCGCATGACCTTGGGGAGAACCGTTTGGCTTTGGTATTTGCCGGTTCGGCCGGGGATGCCGCCAGTTCCGGCTTTGAGCCATCCTTAAGATCATGGATTCAGGAAGTATATGAGCGACTGATCGAAATAGCGGACACGGGATTATGTATTGCGGTGGGAGGGAGTCGATCCCAAGTGACGGAGCTCTACCGATCGTTCGGAGAAGCACAATTTGTCCTCCACCATGCTGAGTGGAACCGTCATCGTCCCATTCAATTTTACGCTGATATGGAGCCCGCGACGTTCACCTATTACTATCCTGCCGATGAGGAGCTTCGATTGATTCAGCTAGTAAAGTCCGGCAATCTGAACGAGACCCGGCAGCTTCTGGAACAGATCAAGGAGAAGAACGGAAGGGAGGGTCCGCTGCCGCTTGCAGTGGAACGGCTTCTGGCCCATGAGCTATGCGGAACCCTGATGAAATGCTGTCCACACCAGCGACCGGATCATGGCCGATCGGAAGCGATGGGGGCAGTCCACCAAGCCCTGGACCCTCATTCATCGCCCTCACAGGCCATGAATGCCGTATGCCGTGCGATCATTCAATTATGCATGGATTATGAGGAGAGCAAGAAAAGTCGAAATGATCGATTAACCAAACTATTGCTTGATTATATCGAGGAGCACTTTCGGGAACTCGATTTGAGTTTATCGGTGCTGGCCCGTGAAGCACAAACCTCGGAAGCATATGCTTCTTATTTTTTCAAGGAACAAACGGGCTGGAACTTCTCGGATTATGTGGAACACCTCCGGATGAATGAAGCGAAGCAGCAATTGTCTCATACGGATCGGCCGGTTAGCGATATTGCAGCTGCTGTAGGATATCTCTCCTTAAATACGTTCAGCAGGGCGTTCAAGCGAGCGAATGGAATCAGCGCAACGGAGTATAGGCGAATCTCCCGCGGAGGCTCAGCCGCTGATCTAAAGAAATGAAGATTCCTTGAATCGTGCAAAAAGGCAATTCTAAAAGGATGCATAACGCCTGAAAGATGAAGATTTACCGACCACTCGCATCTGTATATACTCCAATCACGGACCGGGACGAAATCTGATATGGATGGGAGTGATTGGTGCTGACTGGTTGGAAAAGGCTGCTTCGAAGCTGGCAGCTCTACGCGCTGTTTTTGCCGCCGCTGTTGTACATCATCATTTTTAAGTACGTACCGATGTATGGGGCTCAAATTGCTTTTAAAGAATTTAGCGTCACGAAGGGGATTAGCGGAAGTCCATGGGCAGGTTTCGATCAATTCGAGCGTTTCTTCCGTTCCCATGAATTTTGGCGGCTGCTGAGGAACACATTCTCCATTAGCTTGTATACCCTCATCGCCAGTTTTCCGTTTCCGATCTTGCTTGCGCTCGGCTTGAATTATGTGAAGAACCGCCGGTTCAAGAATACGGTTCAGATGGTTACATATGCTCCTTACTTCATCTCACTGGTCGTTCTTGTCGGCTTGATGCTGCAATTTTTGGATCCTAGGACCGGGCTGATCAATTCGATATTAGGCTGGTTCGGATTGGGGCCGTACCATTTCATGGCGGAAGCCTCATGGTTCCAGTCGATCTATGTCTGGTCGCATATTTGGCAGAACGTCGGCTTTTCCTGCATTATTTTTTTGGCTGCGCTTTCAAGCATCGATCCGGCGCTCCATGAAGCTGCCGTCATGGATGGGGCTACGAAGGTCCAGCGTATGCGGCATATCGATATACCGGGAATCATGCCCATTGCCGTCATTTTGCTTATTTTGAATACTGGGCAGCTGCTGGAAACCGGCTTTGAAAAAATACTGCTGATGCAGAACGCGCTGAATTTGCGCTCCTCTGAAGTCATTGATACGTACGTGTACAAGGTCGGTCTGGTATCTCAGGCGATGAATTTCTCCTATGCCACCGCGATCGGTTTGTTCAAGGCGGTGATCGGTTTCGTCCTGCTGCTCCTCGTCAATCAATTGGCCAAGAAGCTGAAGCAGGAGAGTTTATGGTGAAAGGAGACGAAGGCATGCGTAAATCGGCTATGAGGGAATCCGGTTCGGATCGTGTGTTTACGGTCGTTAACTATGTCCTGTTGTCCGTATTTCTAATCATGGTGCTGTATCCGCTAATTTATGTGGTCAGCGCTTCGTTCAGTTCCAGCAGCGCGGTGATTTCCGGGAAGGTATGGCTGTGGCCGGTGGAGCCAACCCTCGAAGGCTACCGGGCCGTATTTAAAAATGCCATGGTTGCAAAGGGCTTTATGAATACCCTGCTGTATACGGTGGCAGGAACGGCCATCAATCTGGTTTTATCCGTTATGGCGGCATATCCCTTGTCCCGTAAGGATTTTCGAGGCCGGGGCGTATTCATGCTCCTCTTTGTATTCACCATGCTGTTTAATGGCGGGCTCATCCCAACGTATCTGCTGGTCAAAGATCTAGGGATGATGGATACCGTCTGGTCCATGCTGATCCCCGGGGCGCTATCCGTCTGGAATGTCATTATTATGCGAACGTATTTCCAGACTACGATCCCGAATGAGCTGCTGGAGGCGTCACAGCTGGACGGCTGCTCGGATATAAGGTTCCTGCGGAGTGTCGTTATGCCCTTATCGGGGCCGATTTTGGCCGTCATCGCATTGTTCTATGCCGTTGGTCATTGGAATCAATACTTCAATGCCATGATCTATTTAAAAAGCTCCGATTTATATCCGCTTCAGCTGGTGCTTCGCGATATTCTCGTTCAAAACGAGATCAACATCGAAATGCTTGGCGACGCCAAGACCGCTGCGGCCAGACAAGGACTTCGGGAGCTTCTTAAATATTCCCTGATCGTGGTTACGTCCGTTCCATTGTTAATTGTGTATCCGTTCGTTCAGAAATTTTTCGTTAAAGGGGTTATGATCGGTTCTTTAAAAGGGTAGTTTATCCCAACTATTGTGGAGGTAGGTCATTTATGAGCAAACGAGCAAGGGTTATCATGAGCGCTTTCGCCGCATTATGCATCCTTCTTGCAGGATGTGCCGGCTCACCGAATCCCAAGGGAGCTGATCCGGATCAGGAGCGCGCAGCCGAGCAGATCGAATTGACTGAGCCCGGCACCTATCCATTGGTCAAAGAGAAAACAACGCTCAAGGTTATGGTGCGGGGAAATCCGCTTGTTGAAAATTTCGAAACGAATGAATTTACGAAATGGTACGAAGAGAAGACCAATGTGCATATTGAATGGGAAATCGTCCCCGAGCAAAGCATGCAGGAAAAGCTGAATTTGGTGCTCGCCAGCGAGGATTATCCGGACGTGATCCTGGGGCTTAACATATCGCCCGCGCAGCAAATGATATACGGGTCCCAAGGGGCATTCCTGCCGCTCAATGATCTCATCGAGAAACAGGGAACCCAGACGAAAAAAATGTTCGAGGACAACCCGAACATCAAGTCGATCATTACTGCGCTGGACGGAAATATCTATGCCCTTCCGGAAGTGAATGAGTGCTATCATTGCTCGATGAGTCAGAAGCTCTGGATCTATGAGCCGTGGCTTAAAAAGTTGAATCTCGACATGCCGGAAACGACGGAGGAATTCTACGAAGTGTTGAAAGCGTTTAAAGAACAGGATCCGAACGGAAACGGCATGGCCGATGAGATTCCGTTATCGATATCGCCGAAATCATGGAGCTCCTCCATCGATGCGTTCCTGCTTAACGCATTCGTGTACAATCCGGTTTTTAGTTCCAATTATAAGCATATATTCGTAAAGGACGGCAAGCTCGACGTCGCCTACAACAAGCCGGAATGGAGGGAAGGTCTCCGATTTATGAACAGGCTGTATGCCGAAGGGCTGCTCGCGCCGGAGTCGTTTACGCAAGATGACAACCAGTTGATTCAGATCGGCGAGAATCCCGATACGGTCATACTTGGAGCGTCGACGGGAGGTCATCAGGGCGTATTCACCCAGCTTCTTGGCGAAAGCGGACGATGGAAGGAATACAAGACCGTTCCTCCATTAAAAGGTCCTGGGGGTGTTCGCTATGCTGCTTTTGATTCAACCGGCTTGAATCCGGGAGCGTTTGTCATTACAAAAAAGGCAAAGCATCCCGAGCTGGCTTTACGCTGGGCCGACGGGTTGTACGAGCGGGAGCATACGCTGCGCAGCGTCTATGGACGGCCGGATCAGGAATGGCGTGAAGCGAAGGAAGGCGAAATCGGCATCAACGGGGAGCCCGCCGATTGGTCAGAGCTGAAGTCGTACGGGACCGTGCAAAACGTAGCGTGGATCCAGACCGGCCCGAGCCTCCGCACGAACGAGTTTCGATTGAGCGCGGTAGCCAAGGGCGAGGATGATCTGGAGGTCATTCTTTACAATGAAACCAAAAATAATTACGAGCCGCATAAACCGACAGACGTGAGCACGGTACCTCCATTATTCTTGAGTAATGAACAGGCATCCGAGGCAGCGGACCTGTCCAAGACGATTAACGATTATGTGGACGAGATGATGGCGCGCTTCATTATCGGGGATGCAAGCCTCGATAAAGACTGGGATGTCTACGTGCAGCAGCTGGAGGCGATGAATGTGTCCCGGCTGTTGGAGATTTACCAACAGGCATTTGACGGAAGAACCAAATAGGAGGGTTAGCATGAGGGTTGGAGTCAGCACGTACAGTTTGCTCCCGGCCATCCGTTCGGGTGAGATGACGATACTGGATGTTATCGATTGGATCACCGACAACGGCGGGGAGCATATGGAGATTGTTCCATACGGTTTTACGCTGGAGGACAATGAGGAGCTAACGGATGCGGTACGTAAGCGGGCTGAAGCGGCCGGGATCCAATTGTCGAACTATTCCATGCCGGCAAACTTTGTCCACGAGTCGAAAGAGGCGTTCGATGCGGAAGTGGAGCGGATCAAACGCCATGTAGATACGGTGCATCGGCTGGGCATAAAGCACATGCGGCATGATGTGACGGCTTTCACGCTGCCGCCGGAGAAGACGGGGATCGATTATGTCGAGGATAATTTAGAGCAAATCGTGAATGGATGCCGCCAGATCGCGGATTACGCTGCCCGATACGGGATTACGACGACGATCGAAAATCACGGCGTAAGCGTCCAAGCAAGCGACCGCGTTCAGCGCGTGCTCAAGGCAGTGGACCGGCCGAACTTCAAAACGACCTTGGATATCGGCAACTTTCTGTGTGTCGATGAACAGCCGCTCGTCGGCGTGAAACGTAATTTGCCATACGCTTCGCTTATTCATGTTAAAGATTTTTATTACCGTCCATATGACCAGGATCCAGGAGGAGGCCGGTGGTTTCGGACGTCCCACGGCAATTATTTGCGAGGCGCGATCTTCGGTCAAGGGGACCTGGATGTCCGCCGCATTCTTCGGCTGATCAAGGAATCCGGATATGACGGATTCATTACACTTGAATTTGAAGGGATGGAGGACTGCAGGGAGGGAACTCGTTTAGGTCTGGAAAATTTAAAAAGATTATGGGATGAAATCGAACCGCATGCTTGACGGCATCAGATACTTAATCTCATGAACTTCCAGCGCTTCAGCTAAATCATTATGACCAGTTCAACGGGCCAGTCGGGAGATATCCCCGGCTGGCCCATTTGCATGTACTCATGAATGAGCCTGCTCTATTCTAACATCGAGCGATTCCTCTATAGCTTATTCAATCGCCGATCATGTGCAGTAATCTCATACCCCCTTCTTGGGAAGGGGATAAGATCCCTTATTCATTTACAAATGATTGAAAATGAGATACCATATATAACATGGATATATATTATCCGAGTTAGTCGTGAATTACGAATGGAAGATAGACATACTGAATTCAGCCAAGCGAGGTGATGTTCATGCATATGAAGACCGGCGTGGAACAATCGGTGTATGCGCTTCTACTGCTTAATATGCTGCCTGACAAGGCTGTGCTCCCTGGTGAAGCGATCAGCCAGCAGCTCGGTGTATCAGCAACGTATTTTCAGAAGCTGCTAAGAAAGCTGGTGACTGCCGACATTGTAACGTCCGTTCCAGGCATTAAAGGCGGCTTCAAATTAAAGAAGAAAGCCGAAGATATTCGGGTGTACGATGTATACTTGGCGGTGGAAGGTCAGCAATCGTTATATTCCTCCCATGGCATCCTGGTGGATATGCTCGACTTGGAGAAAGAAGAAAGCTGTTGTTTGCTTTCCGATCTGATGGAAGAAGCCGAATCCTCGTGGAAGGCTGTCCTGAAGCGGGAGACGATTGCTTCTTTGGCGGAGGAGATGTGCAGCGAACGCTTTAAGGATAAAGTGTCCGCCTTGGAACAATGGATTCAGGACAAGATGGTTATATGATCGTGAAGAAGGGAAGGAATCCTATGAAATTAGGCGTACTGGACCAGGCACCTGTCACAAGCGGGAATACAGCGGCAGGAGCGCTGAAGAAAGCCGAGGAGCTTGCTATTCTTGCGGATGAGCTCGGTTATAGCCGGATGTGGATGGCGGAGCACCATGGCGGGCACGCCTTCGCCAGTTCTGCACCAGAGGTGACGGCTGCTCGCTTGGCTGCCAAAACGGATCGGATCCGCATCGGCACCGGCGGCGTGATGATGATGCATTATTCGCCACTAAAGCTGGCAGAAGTGTTCAAGACATTAAGCGCATTTTCCCCCGGGCGAATCGATTTCGGGGTGGGGCGCGCACCCGGTGGCGACACCAGTGCCATGTACGCTTTATCGGAAGGCCGCCAGCTGATGCTGCATAATATGTACGACAAGCTGGAGATCACCATGCAATTGATGAATGATGAGGTGCCGGAGAATGAACTGTATGCCAAAAATGCAGCCGCGCCTACAGAGGTTGCCCTGCCCGAGGTTTGGCTTCTGGGCTCCAGCGGCAACAGCGCACTAAAAGCTGCAGAGATGGGTGTCGGGTACTCCTTCGCTCAGTTTTTTAACGGAGCCATGAGTCGGGAGATTCTTGACCAGTACCGGAATCATTATCGGCCTTCTGTCTTCATGGAGAAGCCATTAATCAGTGTGTCCTATATGGTCACTACAGCGGAGACCACAGAGGAAGCCGAATACGAAGCGCTTCCGCAGGATATTTTCCGGCTGATGATGAGCAAGGGGCGGATTGTCCCGTTAATGACGCCCGAGGAGGCGCACCAGATGCCGCTGACCGAAATCGACCGCATGGCCATTCAAGAAGGACGGAAGATTCATTTGGTTGGCGCGGTGAAGGATATCGCAGCACGATTGCAGGAAGAGCAGGAACACTACGGATTTCACGAAGCGATGATTTGCAGCATCCCACATTCGCAGGAGAAACGGCTGGAGGTATACCGCTTGCTTGCTCGTGAGCTTCTGTCCTAGGGGAAAGCATGGTTCACGGAAGAAAGCTCTGATGCTCTGTTTCGTGCTGGAGCCGGTGGAACTTCATGACTTGCTGCTTTACAGGAATGAACATAGGTGCATGTGGATCGACTCCATATCGTTACATTCGGACAGGCTTCTGCCTGTCTTTTTATGTGGCTTGGATTAATATCGCCCCCAATGTGTCGAAAAAACGTGCTAGAATAGTAAAAATCTAGTATTCGTGAGTTCATGTTAAGAGGAGCCCGCTATGCCATTCACATTTGCACATCCCGTCATTACAATGCCTTGGTGGAAACGAAAGGATCTTCCGGTATCTGCACTGATCATCGGCTGCATGGCTCCTGATTTCGAATACTTCGTCCGCTTTCGTGCGGCAGGGGAATGGAGCCATGACGGCTGGGGAATTCTTTTCTTTAATTTGCCGGTCATCGCGATTCTCTTTATCATTTTTGAACAGGTCGTCAGACCCGTTGTTAATGCATACTTACCTAAGTGGTTTCCGTATCGATGGAGCAACGCGTCGCGCATGCCCGATTCTTTCAGAGGATGGAAGTTCGTGTTTCTGCTAGGAATCGCCGGCGTAGGGTCCCATCTATTATGGGATCAATTCACGCATCAAGGCGCCTGGGTCGTGAATCGCATCTCTTTGCTCACCAAAGTGATCCGTCTGGGTGCAATGGAAATACCGGCATATAAGCTGGCACAGCATGGAAGTACCCTGGCGGGGCTTTTGCTTACGCTGGGATGGGTCCATAATAACCTGTACAAGAGTCCAAAGGAAAGAAAACCGCTGCGGCCTATTTTGCCTTTTTGGTGCGTAGGGGCTGGTCTCTTTATCCTTCTGTTCGCCGTTTCATCGATCGCTTTTATAAAGGAGAGTGGAGGAGTTGCCGCTTTGCTTCGGCTTGTCGTACCGGCGATCAGCTGCCTCTTGCTGTCTCTGCTCATTGTTTGTCTGCTTTTCCGGCGAAACGTGTCTAGGCAACAGAACCGATAAAACAAGATCAAGCTTGCGGCCATCTTGATATTTTTGTCTCAGAAATAGATCGTTAATCATGTTAATTTTCCGCGCCACACATCCACCGGATTTGCTCAATCTTTGCGGGGGAGCAGTTTCATGCCGGTGTGCTCCAAGTGTACATCGACCATGACGGATTCGAGGGACTGTTTATTGATGATGGTGCTCATGCCGGAGGCCTGCTTCAATCTCTTCCAGGCAGCCGGGTTCTGCTTGAACACAAGGTGCTCTAGACTGTAAACGTCGGATTGCGTATCCATTCCTTTGTAGAAGGTAGCAAGGATCTCTTCCTTTACTACGTTTGCCGCGCTTTTTTCCAGTTCGGTCTTGGATACATCTTCGCTGACTTCAACCACATTCCCGTTTAATCGGACATGTATTCGAAATTTCGGCTCACCCTTGACGAAGGTAAGCTGGGTCTTGATTTTTGGGTTCTTAAGCACGACGACCCCTTTGATCCCCCCATCGGTTACGAGAAGTGGGGAACGTTTGGTCTCTTTCTGCATCCAGCGCAGCCCGTCGAGATCTTTAATATCAAGAAAGCCGCTTAATTTCTCATCGTATAGAGAAAAACCACCGTTAATTGACATTTTCGGATCTCGTTTGTCCATTGTGGACCATGTTTCGGTATCAATGGACAAGCTTGGAAGCATTTCCGTGTAGCCGGGCTCGGTTAAGTCCGCCAAAAAATCGAAATAGCGGATCGGCGCAATGATCGACCTTTGGTTAAACTGATCGATTGGTTCATGCAGAATGGTAAATAACGGGGACATGTTGAAGAAAGCCCGGGTGTTAAAGAGCTCTTCAATGGAGTGGCTGGTGCCGAATACCCAAGGCGTCATCCGGACCTCCTGGTACCGCCCGATAGAATCGAGTTTCGGGAGGATGGCTGATTTCAGGACCTTATCGCTGATAACGATACTTGAAACATGACTCCAGACGGTTCGTGTTTGCGAGGAATTGTATACCTGATCAACGGCCCAATTAATAGTCTTGCCCTTGGTTTTGGAGATCCAGACTTGCGCCGGGTTTTCTGATTTTCCGGTTTCTGCTTTAGCGACGGTTGTAAAGTCTAGCATTTGAGTATATACGACATACTGACCATCTTCATAATCGATGCCGATCGCTGTGACATAATTCATGTCCTGAACTTCTTTGATGTCCCAGCATCCAGTTAACGGAAGGATAAGACAGCAGACAGCGATGAGTTTGAATAGATAACGGTGAGCATGCATTTCATTCCCGTTCCTTTGCTTGTATGGTCGAATCGGTCGTTTGCAGCATTTCCGGCCGTCGTTTGTTAAAGGTCCACGGTAATTTGATCAGCGCATTCATGACATCCTTCAACTTGAGCGGCGAAATCGGAGCCAGGTATGGCAGTCCGAAGGACTCCAGCACGGATAGATACACGATAACGCTCATCAGGCCGATGAAAAATCCAAGCATGCCGAGAACGGACGACCATATCAAGATGTATAAGCGGATTAGGCTGACCGTACCGCTTAATGTCTGGTTGACCAAGGTGAAGGTGGCTACTGCCGTCGTAGCGGATACAACCAGCATCGTCGGGGATGTCAATCCGGCCCTTATTGCCGCGTCCCCGATGATAAGTCCGCCGAGCACCGCGATGGTCTGCCCAACGGCCTTCGGCAGACGGATGCCGGCCTCCCGGAACAGCTCGAACATGCCAAGCATCAATAAGATTTCCATAGGCCCGGATAATGGCAGTCCGAAGCGGGATACCGTAACCGTTGCCAGCAAAGGGAGGGGAATCTGGTCTAAATTGTAGCTGCTGAGGGAAATCCAGAATCCCGGAAGCAAAATCGCAATCAAAAGGCCTACCAGGCGAAGAAAACGTTCAAAGATGACAAAATGATAGGGAAAGTACGAATCCTCCGGCGACTTAAGGAGCTCGAACAGATTACATGGCCCGATAATCGCCATGGGAGATCCGTCCGCTAAAATAACGAAACGGCCACGAAGTAAACTTTGAACGACAAAATCCGGTCTGCCAATGTAATCAACAAGAGGGAAAAGTGCCAAGGAGGAATCACCAAGAGCTTCTTCCAGCTCCCCTGTGCTGACGAGGGCATCCACATGGAGATTTTGCAGTCGTTTTCTGGCTTCTTGGACAAGAGACGGCTGGGTAATGTCCTCGATGTAAAGCAGCGATACAAGGGTTTGCGTCCGGTTACCGATCACAAACTTCTCATTTTGCAAGGTGGTGGTCGGCAATCTTTTGCGTACCAAGGCGATATTGGTATTGAGATCCTCCGTAAAGCCGTCCTTGGCGCCTTTAATAGCCACTTCCGTGTTGGATTCCTCTGGCTGCCTCTTCGGAATCTGGGCAATATCAATCGAATACATGCATCTCTGATTCGTGAAAAACAGGATCAATCGGCCGGTAAACAGCAGCTTCCCCATTTCTTCCTTCGCCTTAATTTTCGTCCACTCCATAGAATTTTCCAGTTTTTCTATGATTTTTTCCCAAGATTCGGCGTCTACCAATTTACATTCCAAATCCGGAATGACGAATTGTGTCATTAATGAGGTATCAATCATCCCTTCACTGAATAATAGGAGCACCGGAAACGTTTCTTCCCGCTTGTGCGGAAAGGAGCGGATCACGACATCCGCCGAGTTTCCAAACATGGATCGAAGCTCCTGTTCATTTGGCATATCGTCAGTCACCGATTGTTTTGGTTGATTCACAGCCGTTGTATGGGAAGAGGGTTTAAGTTTGCGACGGTACATTTTGTTACGAGGCTTTTTTTGATTCATTGGAATTTTCCACCTTCGTTTTCGGCTTGAATGACACGGCGAGCGCAACAGCCAACGTAAAAATCGTGAGAAAGGCAAGGAAGGCTGCCGAGTATCTTCCAAACACGAATTGTTCAATTTGTTTATCGATTATCGGAAGGAGTGTCAACACGGAAAGCACAATCCCGGATGCGAACAGGAACCAGCGGCGGTGCATTCCTTTTTTGAAGCCTATTCCCTCGGCAATGATAAAAAAGAAGAGCGAGATGCGGATTAACGTACCGGATATCCACTGGTATAGAGCAAGGAAGTCAACATGTGTAATGTATTTCGTAATGGTGACGAGCATCCATTGCTCATATGCAGGATATCTGGATTGCATAGCCGGGATGGGGCCGAAGGCGGCAATAGCCCCCATTAAGGGGCCTAAGGTCAGACCCCCCAACAGTAAAGCCAGAATGGCGACACTAAGATAATTCATCCTGCGCTTCATATGATGGGTTAAGTAGATTAATACGAACAGTTCCATAAAGCCGCCGGCAGCCACGATCATGCCGCGCAGCATCGGTTCAACCCCATCGACAAATAAGGGGGTCAGCAAAGAGTAGTCCTTGTATTGTAAATTGGAGATTGCAACGAAATGGCCAAGAAGCCAGACCATCGGGAGCAGAATGCCGGATATGATGGCTATGGAGCGAATGCCATTATTGGCGACGACAGCGCAGAGGAGGACGATAATCAAGGATACGACAATTTTAGGCGTTTGAGGCAAATACGTTACCTGAACCCAAGTCGTGGTTTCCCTTAATATCACCATGGACATCCACATGAAATAGAGCGCCGTAATGGCAGCGAACACGCCTCCCCCGATTTTGCCGAACCGCTCCCTAAACCAGTCGAATATCGACTGCTGGCCGGTCCGTTTCATAATGTAGTAGACGATATAAACCCATCCGACATGCAGAATCGCGGTTAACAAGGTACCGAACCATGCATCTCGATTGGAGAGTTGCAGGATCAGAGGGATCAGGATGACATGATTGGTGATCCCTAGTGAGAGGAGCATGATGAAATATACGTTGATTAAGGAAATTTTTTTATTCATAGGCATCAAAAAGTCTCCATCTGTAAGGAATGCATGCTAATCCATTATAGTGAGTATTCACCAATCAGGCCGGATTTTATGTAATACTAGCCAGACTCACTGTCATACAAGTGCGAGAACACCCCAAAAAGTGAAGCGAAGCTTTGAAGCGGATGCCGAATACTTTTCGGGGACCCCGATACCACATTGGGGAAATGCTACGAAGGCATGCACTGGGCTAACACTGGTTTTCGGCCGCAGATGGAGCACAGGCGGTAGGAGAGAGGCTGTGTCGAATGCATGAAGTTTTTGCGATTACCCAAGAAATAATCATAATCTTGATCATCGTGGCAACCCTATAATGGGCATTACAATCGAGCGTATACCGTGTGGCCTTGTCCGGATCCAAACGATGGACAATCATGTCCTCTAGCCTTTCAAGGAAAGGAGAGAGAAGCAACCTTGATTAAAGGAGACGGTTTACGGAGCAAAGGACGAATGATGGGAAGGAGAACCATGTTTCTCTCTTAAAACTAGCAAGAGGTTAAATCGGAGAGTTAATTTAATTAATGCTATTAATTGATATGGACTCATATTAGTTAATGTCATTAACTAATGATAATTAATGTGATTAATTAAAAAAAATTCATGATATGAATTGAAGTTGTAGTTAATTGCATTAATAATTTGAATCCAAGATGTAGGTCCGCATTGTCTGAGCGAGGTAAGTTCTTGATATGAAAAAAGAAGCAGCGGTTATCTTTCTTGCTTTGAGGCCGCTGCTTCTTCTGGTTTGCAGATTTTTTGAGGCTTATTTACTTTTCTTCAAGCCGTAGCTTTCGCGAATCAGGGAGAAATAGTGGTCTGCACGGACGACTTCGAATTCTTCCCCTAAAGCTTCCGTTAACTTGACGGCATCGGACGGTGTCATGCTCCAGGCGAGCAGACCGAGGGAGACGAACAGCGGCGATTTTCCGTCCCAATTCGCTTTAGCCTCCTGAAGGACCTGCAGGCCGTCTTGCGCCGTACTGATGCCGCGAATCGTCGAAACCGGAAGACTATCATTCACGATTTCAACGCCATACTTATCTTCATAGCTGATAAAGAGACCCGGAACATCATATTCTTCCTCATAAGCAGAAGCTTTGAACGGCGTGAGCGGCACATTTTGGCTATCCACCCGGTTCAGCACATAAGGGATCGTCATCCCGGTCTTCTTAAGGTAATGCTGAGTCTGCTTCAGGAACTCGCCGAAGCTGGCGTCCGGCCATGCATTCGGGTAGAAGTATCCTGCTCCGGAAGGTCCGGCAATCAACAGGTCGTTCTCCGTTGCGGTGTTCAGATAGTAGTTCAGAATAGCAGGCGCGCCTTCGTGGAGAAGGGGACTGGAGGTCCAGTTGAGCGGCACCTTACCCCGTGCCGGATCATCCCACATCACCCGCATCCGATGCTGGTTGTACTGGAAGTTATCGCCTTCCGTAAAGGTATAGGTCACATAGATTTTGTTCTCGAGGGCCGGACGAGGCGACTTCTTGGCAGGCGCGTATTTTGGCTTCGTGCCTGAGAAGACGGTCAGGTTGCTAAACCAATCTGCCGCAAGCACATAGACGCCGTAGCGGGATGCGATTTCCACGGAGCTGAACTCACCTTCCACGTCATTGCTGAACCAGCCCAGGTAAGGCGTGCCCGGCTCAACGTCCGACATGATCTTCTCGAACAGGGCAAGCTGTTCAGGTACATTGGAGTCAAGCCAGAACACCATCGCTCGATTCGCGACGGCATAGTCCCTCAAGTAGGCATAGGGCTCCCGCTGCTCTGCCGACAGCGGCTTGATGTTGCCCGCAGAGACCTTATATTGGTTCCACATGTCCACCTCTGCGGTTAGCTGCTTCGTACCGGCAGGCGGCGTAAATTCATACACGAAATAGTTCCCGTTATCAGCAAAGCGGTGTCCGCCTTGACCTTCCAAAAACTTCGAATTTTGCCGATCATAGAGGTAGGCCTCTTCTTCGGGACTGCCTGCAATGAAGCTCGCGATCGTCTGTCCGTCTGCCTTGACCGTTACTTCGTGAATGGCCGGTCCCCAGCCGTCCTGCGGAAAAGCGTCGTCGAAGCGAAGATAAACCGCTGATTTACCGAGCAAAGGCGTAAGGTCCAGGCTGTATACATCCCGGTTGCTTGCGTCACGGATCTGCTCTTTCTCCTCCGCAATCGTAACGAAGGATTCAGGAAGACCAGGCGGAATGCGAATCGCAGTATCCGGTGCGAGTCCGACTAACATCTGATGCGTCGTTTGATCCCACAGCTGCTCATACTGCCAGTTATATGCTTCCATCCGGCTGTTGAATTTCCCCCGCAGATCCTCCAGAACATTCAAATGGTAAGGTGCGGCGGACAATTTCTCGGCCAGTTCCGGACTTGCAACGACCGCATCCTTGAGACCAGCCAGCGTCGTTGCCACATTGATGGTATCCGGGACGTCCGGATCATAAATGATCATGCCGGCTGCCTCGCTGCGATAAAGATCGAATACTTTCCAGTAATCCTCATGGAGCGTATAAGGCACTGCCAGATCCTCCAGCCAGGTCGTCTTCCCCTCCTCATCGGACTCGATCAAATAAATGCGGGGAAGCTCACGGTTAACGATCCCTTGTAGAGTTCCAAGCAGTAGCTTCACATCGCCGGGGGCGTCGTAAATATCGGCCGCGTCCAGATGCTTTGGCTTCTTGAAGCTTGGAAGCTCGCGATGTTTCGTGATTTCCGGTTTGGCTGCCGGCACTTTGGATTCCGTTGCGAAAGCGAACCCGGTAGATAAAGTGAATGAGCAGATGATCGCTAAACAAATAATCGAGAAATTACGGGCCATAGGTTACACTCCTTGTCATTCATGTAAGGGGATCGGAGTGAGTGTGTCGTATCGTCATCATATCCCTCCTTTGCGATTAGCTTTCCATCTATTTGACACATCACCACCCAACACATATTAAATATATACAACAATATTTTTACAAGGGGTTCGACAAAACTTCCTGAAATTCTTGCGGATCAGCCACTTTTTTCGGTTCGTATCATGCTGAACCTATGGGATATGCACTCGATATACGCTTGTTTATTGCGCAGGGTTGTGTAAGGATATATTATATATTACAAATATCATGAATGAATTGGTGATGAGATTAGAATGAGTGTAAATGATCGTATTCCGCTATACCAGCAAATCCAGGATTATATTAAACAGGTCATCGCAACCGAAAATATGAAGCCCGGAGACCGCATTCCGACCGAGAAGGAGCTGATGGATCAGTTTCGGGTCAGCAAAATTACGGTAGCCAATGCTTTGACTGGGTTAGCAAACGAAAAAATCATATCAAGGGTTCCGGGCAAAGGCAGCTTTGTGGCCAAGGGGGCAGAAACGGCCCTTGCTCCTTCTTCCGGGGAACCGGAGGCGAGAGCAAACGAGATATCGGAGGCTGTGGGCTTAATCGGCGTGATTATGCCTAGCATCCATGATTATTTTGCGATTCGGCTCGTTGAAGGGATCGAGCGCGCGCTGATGAATGAAGGATACCGCAGCATGATTATATTGACCCACGGCAAGCTTGAAAAAGAACAGGAAGCGATCAAAGAGCTGAAGTCGCTCGGGGCCGAGGGTTTGCTGATTTTTCCCATCGATGAGGAAAATTACAACGAGGAAATCCTCGGGATGAAGCTGGCGGGCTTCCCGTTCGTACTGATCGACCGATACCTGCCAGGGGTGGAGACCCACTATATTGCCGCGGATGGCCGAAAGGGGACGCGGCTTGCTGTCGAGCATTTATGGGAGCTCGGGCACCGCAACATTGCGATCTGCTCGGATTCTCCGCTTCAGACGGTTACGGTTCAAGAGCGTATAGAAGGGTATATCGAAGCGTTAAAAGACAAGGGAGCGCTGATCAATCCGGCGCATATGATCACCGACTTCAAGCCGCTCAACGAGCTGAAAGACGCCGAAGCCCACCCGCTTTACCGGTATATCCGGAACCGGATGGTTACCGCCTATATTTCGCTGAACGGAAGACTGGGTGTGCAAATTTATCAGATGGCCCGGCAGGCAGGCCTTCGGGTGCCGGAAGATGTATCGATCGTAAGCTTTGACGACCCTACGTCCATCGTGGACGAGTTCAGCATATTCACCCATGTGAAACAATTCGAGCGTGATATGGGTTACCGGGCGGCTATGAAACTGCTCGATGTGGTCCGAAACCGCGAAGAAGTAAAGCATTACAGCAAAATGATCATCGACCCCGAGCTTGTTGTCCGGCAAACCTCGGGCCCTGTTCCGAACACTTGACCAAATGCAGCGAGAAATAGAGTGAACGACCACGAAAATGGCCAGCCAGAAGATTCATTTTAAGTCTGGTAATGCGTAAAAACCTTCTCCCCAGGCAGGGCGAAGGTTTTTTTGCGTTATCTTGCGGGGACGTGTTCAGCACAAACAGGCATGAAACATTATGCCTCTTGAACACAGATCGTGAACTGACGGAACGCGGCTGTTGTCGAGGAGTCATAAATCATTATTCAAACAAAAACATATTGAATATATTAATATTATATATTATATTCTAGAAAATGATGTAAGCGATGTTTGAAGCTAAGACGTATTAGCGGACTATAAGATGGGCGAGGAGGGAATTGTTCGTGCAAAGAGACCGATCGCAAGAACGAACCGGATTTCAGGAATCAGCGCCGTATCATCCCGATTACGATCTGCAGACGGATTTTGTCATGGTCTATGGTATTGACGATACGATGCCGGAGCGCATCCGACAGTGGAAGGAGCAAGGGTATATCGTACACCTGATGACAGGTGTGGCATGGGGGAAATACAACAGTTATCTGGACGGCCAGGTGGACGGGGAGCCGCATTGGGATGAAGCCCAGACGGATCGCCGCGGAGAGATGATCCTCCACGGGACGAAGCCCGTCATTCCTTATATGGTGCCGACCATTTCATTCGGCCGGTATCTTGGGGAGCGCATTCGGATCGCCGTTGACGCCGGCGTGGAGGCGATTCATTTGGAGGAGCCGGAATTTTGGGTGAACGGGGGATACTCGGAAGCGTTTAAGCGGGAGTGGCAGCTGTATTACAAGGAGCCGTGGATCTCGCCGCATGCATCCGCCGACGCACAATTCCGCGCATCCAAATTGAAAGCGTATTTGTATACGCGGGTGCTGGACCGGTTATGCGGGGAGATGAAGGACTATGCATTGAAGCGTTATGGTCGCGTCCTTCGCTTCTATGTTCCGACACACAGCCTGATCAACTATACACAGTGGCGAATCGTCAGTCCGCAGTCGCGGTTAATCGAGCTTCCGGGCGTTGACGGCTACATCGCCCAAATCTGGACCGGAACTTCCCGGACACCGAACGTATACGAAGGGGTGCGTAAGGAACGAACGTTTGAAACCGCTTACCTTGAGTATGGCATTATGCAGGAGCTCGTGAGGGGAACGGACCGAAGAATGTGGTTCCTGCACGATCCGATTGAAGATAATCCGAACCATACCTGGGCGGATTATAAACAGAATTATTTGAAGACTGTAACCGCTTCGCTTCTACATCCAGGCGTTTCGCATTTTGAGGTTGCTCCATGGCCGCGCAGAATCTTTAAAGGGACCTATCCTGCCGAAGACGGGTCCGGCAAAGAATCGATACCGACGGCTTACGCGACCACGCTTCTCAATGTCATGCACACGCTTGGCAATATGGGGCACGATGATGTAAATGAGAGCGATGGAGAGCCCTTGCAGGTCGGCGTTTTGATTGCGGATTCGGCCATGTTCCAGCGGATGAAGCCGGAGGAAGGCGCGCCGGATGCCGGAAAGTATGACGGTACGGATCCGGAAGGCTTTCAGCAGGAAGGGGATACCGAGCTGCTGGATTTCTCCCCGTTCTACGGTCTTGCACTCCCGCTGCTGAAGCACGGTATACCCGTTCGACCGGTGCAGCTGGACAACGTAAGGCGGTACCCTGGGTATTTAGCGCCGTATCGGGTGCTCGTGCTAAGCTATGAGTTCATGAAGCCGGAATATCCGGACATCCACCATGCGATCGCCCAGTGGGTTCGGGAAGGCGGAGCTCTCATCTACGTAGGGGACGATTCCGATCCGTATCACGGCATTCGGCATTGGTGGAATGAGGGCGGCGATCATGGGCGTGCCTACGGATCTCCTCGCGCACATCTGTTCGAACAGCTGGGGGCGGTTGATTGGGGAGATATCGAATCGGGAGATGGTATCCGGCAGCTGGGTAAGGGAGCGGTCTGCTGGCTGCAGGCGGACCCGTCCGACCTGGCAAGGAGCAAATCCGGCGCGGATTGGCTGCGCCAGTCCGTCCAGAAGACGGTCACGCTTCTATCGGGCGATGATTCCTGTTGGAAGCCGAAGAATTACTACAAGATTAGACGGGGGCCATATTGGGTTGCCGCCGTTCTGGAGGAATCCATTAGCTCCGATCCGCTCGTGATCCGGGGACCGGTGGTCGATGTGTTCGATCCTCAGCTCGGCGTGCTGACAGAGGTGCGCTTGGATCCGGGGCAACAAGCACTGCTTTACGATGTGGAAGCCGGACGACCGCCCGAAGGCGAAGTCGCTGTCATCTCGGCTTCCTCCCGAGTAGAAGATTTGACCGGCGTGCCCGGCGGATTTCGCTTTATGGCTCGGGGCCCGGCCAATCTGAAGGCGACCGCCCGATTATATTGTCCGGTACAACCGGTCTCCGCAACGCAAGGCAGGACGGCTTCAATTGCCTGGGAATGGGATTCAGCCACACGCACCGTGCTCCTGCGTTACGAGCATGGCGCGAAGAACCGTTGCGAGATTCATGTCTATTGGGAGGAGCAAGAGCTGGGCACAAGCCAATGACGCTGCAGAAAGGAGAAATGGGAGCATGCCATACGAACCGATTAGGCTGGAGCGGTTAAAGCAAGTGCTAAACAAGCTCCGGGACGCTATTTATGAGCCGGTTGCGGAATTGGATGTAACGGCTTGGGTGACAACGGAGCCTGTGCGTTATGAGGAGCGAATGACGGGGAGGCCGTTTAAGCTGGCACGTGGAGAACGTTGGGGTGAGCTATGGGATTGTGCCTGGTTCCGATTCACAGGCCGTATTCCGTCCCGGACGATCGAACCGAAGAAGAAGCTCGTCCTCCTGATTGACGTAAACGGGGAGCTTTGCCTGGTAGACCGGGAAGGTTCACCATATCAAGGATTAACAACCGTCAACTCGGAATTCGATTTCACACTCGGTCTTCCGGGGAAACGAGTTGTCGAGCTTGGAGAGCCGTTCGTTCAAGGCGATCAGATTGAGGTGTGGGCCGATGCCGGCAATAACGACCTGTTCGGGAAATATCGCGGAGGGACTGTCAAAGAAGCGGCCCTTGCCATCTGCCATGAAGAGGTAAGGAGCTTGTATTACGACACCGAAGTGCTGCTGGAGACCGCGGAGCATCTACCGAGCGGCAGCGCCCGCAGGGAGCGCATCCTCCAAGCGCTTTATGACGCATCATTACAGCTTGCCTCTGCGTCTCCGGAACGCATTCAACATGCACGTCGTCTTCTCGAAGAACAGCTGATGCTGCGCGGAGGAGATTCGGTGCTGACGATCAGCGCTGTCGGGCATGCGCATATCGACCTGGCTTGGCTGTGGCCGCTCCGTGAAACGATCCGCAAGGGAGCCCGAACCTTCTCCACGGCGCTCCGCATGCTGGACCGATATCCCGATTACGTGTTCGGCGCCAGCCAGCCCCAGCTGTACGAATGGATGAAGCAGCATTATCCGAAGCTGTACGAACAGATTAAGACGAAGGTTCGCGAAGGCCGATGGGAGCCGCAGGGAGCCATGTGGGTCGAATCCGACACCAATGTCCCGTGTGGGGAATCCCTCGTTCGTCAACTCCTGTACGGCAAACGATATTTTATGCAGGAATTCGGCCTGGAGATGAAGTCGCTGTGGATGCCGGACGTCTTCGGCTATACGGCTAGCCTGCCGCAGCTGCTTCGCAAAGCAGGCGTCGATTACATGATGACCCAGAAGCTGTCCTGGAGCGAGTATAACCGCCATCCGCATCATTCCTTCTTATGGGAGGGCATCGACGGATCGAAGGTATTGACGCATATGCCGCCGGAGGATACGTACAACAGCCCGGCTGCCCCGCGGTCCATCGCCAAGATTGAACGGGAATATCTGGATAAGAACGTATCCGGCCATGCCCTGTTGCTGTTCGGCATTGGCGACGGCGGGGGAGGCCCCGGTGAGGAGCATCTCGAACGGCTGGTGCGGGAGAAGAATCTGCTGGGGCTTTCGCCGGTCGTGCAGGAGCCGTCCTGGCGATTCTTCGAACGGCTTGATGAGGAGAAGGAAAGGCTTCAGACCTGGCGGGGGGAGTTGTACCTTGAGAAGCATCAAGGGACGCTGACGAGCCAGGCGCGCAGCAAGCGGTATAACCGGATGATGGAAAAGGCGCTGCGGGAGCTGGAATTCGCTTCGGTCCTTGCATTCGCCGAGACGGGCAGAGCTTACCCTGCTGACACGCTGGAGGCGATTTGGAAGGAAGTGCTTCTGTACCAGTTCCATGACATCCTTCCCGGCTCTTCGATCAAGCGCGTGTATGATGAATCCTTGCAGCGGTATGAAGCGCTTCTCGAACAGACGGAAGCCATGATTCGGGAAGCGTATACCGGGTTGGCCGGTCGGATAGCCGCAAATGACGAAGCGTGCAGGGCCATCGTCTTTAATTCACTTCCATGGAAGAGGGAGCAATGGATCGAGATCCGCGGCCGTTGGCAAAAGGTGCAGGTTCCGGCCATGAGCTATACCACCGTTGCCGTTCAGACTGAGGCTGGCGAAAGTACCGATGCGAGTCCTGAGGAATCAAGCGAATCCGTTATGGAATCCGCTGCCGGATATGAAGAAGCCGTCCGGGTTTCCGTTAATGAACGAACGCTGGAGAACGACAAGCTGACCGTAACGTTTGATCCGGACGGAACCATCCGGTCGATTATCGATAAAGAGGCGGGCCGCGAGGTTATCCCGCCGGGGGAGGCTGGCAATCGGCTGCATGTGTATGAAGATGAAGGCGATGCGTGGGATTTCCGCCATGACTATGCCGCTACTGCCGGACAGCCGCTATCGCTGATAGATGTGCAACCTTATGACAGGGGGCCGATAAGCGGTTTGATCTTTCGCTATCGTTTCGGCGAATCCGAGCTGACGCAGACGGTTAAGCTTTCGGAAGGCAGCCGCCGGATCGATTTTGAGACGATCGTCGATTGGAGGGAGCGGGGGAAAATGCTGCGGACCTCCTTCCCGGTGAACGTGAGATCCGAGCATGTCACGTGTGAAATCCAATTTGGCAGCATCAGCCGCCCCACCCATCGCAATACGATGTGGGACTTCGCCAAAGACGAGATCTGCGCTCACCAGTGGATCGATATGTCCGAGCCGGATTACGGCGTTGCATTGCTGAACGACTGCAAGTACGGCCATCGGGCTTGCGGGAATGTGCTGGATCTGAACCTGCTGCGCAGCAGCTCCTATCCCGATCCGGATGCGGACGAGGCTGAGCATCGGTTCACCTACTCGTTATATCCGCATCTGGGCAACCATGTTCAAGCCGAGGTGTACAAAAGAGGGCATGAGCTGAACATCCCGCTCCGCATCGCGGAAGCTTCCGCCGATCCGGCGGTAACTTCTCGTAAGCAGCGCGAACCCAGATCGTTCCTGAGCTTGGGCCACCCGCATGTCATGGTGGAGTCCGTCAAGAAAGCCGAGGACGGGGACGATATCATCGTCCGGCTCTTCGAAACGTCAGGCACCCGCATCCAGACAAGGCTGCAGCTCGGATTTGCGGCTGAAGAGGCTTGGACAGCCGATCTGTTGGAACGAAGGCTCACCCGGGTGGATCTAGAGGACGGCGCACAAATTCCCCTCACCTTTGCGCCGTTCGAAATCATCACGCTGCGACTGAAGGCAGCAATGGCATCAAGCCGCCCATGATGCCATTAACGCATGAGCTCGTGAACGTATGCTTCCCATGAAGAGCATGAAGTTCATGAAGCGCATGAGCGTATGAAGCCCATGAAGCCCATGAAGCCCATGAAGCCCATGAAGCCCATGAAGCCCCTGGAGTCGATCCCCTTCGGATAGGTTATGGGGCTTCAAGGGTCAAGGACGGGAAAGGAGGTGTATACAAGATGAAAAATCGACTGGAAAACAGCCGATTATGGAAAAAAATATGGCAGCACAAGCTCTTTTATTTGTTCATGCTTCCGGGCATCGTCTGGTTTTTCCTGTTTTCCTATGTCCCGCTGTACGGAATCCAAGTGGCCTTCCGGGATTACACCTTCATCGGGGGCTTCACCGGGAGCCCCTGGGCCGGATTCAAGTATTTCGAGCAATTCTTCAACTATTATCAATCCGGGGACATCATTCGCAACACGGTCATCATCAGCCTGATGAAGCTGCTCATCGGATTTCCGATGCCGATCATCCTGGCCTTGCTGCTCAATGAGGTGCGGAAGATCAGGTTCAAGAAGACGATCCAGACCTTATCGTACCTGCCTTACTTCGTATCATGGATCGTCGTCGTGACCTTGATGCAGCGTCTCTTGACGCCATACGG
The DNA here is from genome assembly GCF_038597315.1 of Paenibacillus sp. FSL M8-0142. Taxonomy (NCBI): domain Bacteria; kingdom Bacillati; phylum Bacillota; class Bacilli; order Caryophanales; family Paenibacillaceae; genus Paenibacillus; species Paenibacillus sp. FSL M8-0142. The sequence goes on along the minus strand of NZ_CP152008.1, from coordinate 3,347,333 downwards.
CGGACCGGTGAATGATGTGCTATCGATGCTGGGTGCCGATCCGATCCAATTCCTGAACAACCCGACATGGTTCTATCAGATGATTGTCGGCTCCGATATTTGGAAGAACATCGGCTGGAATTCCATTATATTCATGGCCGCGATTGCGGGCATCGACCAGCAGCTGTATGAAGCCGCAAAAATGGACGGTGCCGGACGCTTTCGCCAAATGTGGCATATTACCTTGCCTGGGATCCGAAACGTTGCGATCATTCTGTTTATCCTTGCGGTCGGAAACCTGATGAGCGCCGGATACGAGCAGCTCCTTCTATTAAATGGCCCTGCAACCGCGAGCATAGGCAGCGTGCTGGATGTACATGCCATCAACTCGGGGATCCGGGAAGGGCGGCTCAGCTATGCGGCTGCCGTCGGTTTGTTCCAGAGCATTATCGGTCTGATCCTGATTCTGACGGTCAACCGGATTGCCCGAAAAGTCAGCGACGTATCCCTGTTCTAAGGAGGTGACGATATGAAACGCAAGTGGTCCTTTTTTTCTATATTCAATTATGCGGTTCTCGCTCTGGTTGGCTTTGCCATGATCTATCCGTTCATTTACATTCTGGCTTATTCATTGAATGACGGCAAAGATTCGATGATGGGCTCGATTTATTTCCTGCCGCGAAAATTCACGCTCGAGAATTACGCCCAGGTGTTTGACAACGCCCGAATCTGGCAGGCTTACCGGATCACGATTATGCGCACGCTGATCGGCACGTTCTTGCATGTCGTATTGTGCACGCTCATGGCGTATGCGCTGTCGAAAAAAACGCTGCCGGGACGGTCATTCTTCACGTTTTACATTTTTCTGCCGACCATCTTCAGCGCGGGATTCATTCCGTTCTTCATCACGCTGCAGAAGCTGCATCTGATCAATACGTTCTGGGTGTATGTCCTGCCGATGCTGTATAACTTCATGCATATCGTCATTATCCGGACGTTCCTGCAAGGCATACCGGAAGAGCTTGAGGAGTCGGCGAAGATTGACGGTTACGGGGATTTTCAGATTTTCCTGCGGATCATCCTGCCGCTGTCCGGCCCTGTGCTCGCTACGATTTCGCTCTTTATCGGGGTCGCTCATTGGAATGACTGGTTCTCCGGGGCCTACTATGTCTCCAATAAAGAACTGATACCGGTACAGACGCTGCTCCAGGAAATGCTGACCGAAGCCGAAGCGCTCTCAAACTCCATGCAGCGGGCATCTCAGCAAGGCGGGCAGACGGTGGGCATGGCAAGCGGAGCGGGAGCAACACCCGAGTCGCTGCGGATGGCGCTTCTCGTCATTACGGTGTTCCCGATTCTGTGCATCTATCCGTTCCTGCAGCGGTATTTCGTAAAGGGGGTCATGATCGGTTCGGTGAAAGGTTAAGATTTGTTTCCTGCTCGTGATTAGAAGCATGCAGCGTAGAATGGCTCACGAAGTTGATATCCATATTCCAGGAGGCGATTGGATTGAAAAGGATTTGGTCGAAAGGCGCATCCATTTTGCTTATGTCCGCCATGGTTGGAGGATTACTGATCGGCTGCACGAACACACCAGGAACAGGCGACGGCGGTGAAGGCAAGGAAGGAGAGACATCATACAAGCTGAAAATACTGCACAACTGGAACGGCTCGAGCGGTTCGGATAACGGGATGACGCCGGTTGAGCAGGTGATTAAAGAGAAGACCGGCGTCACGCTGGAGTGGGAATATACGAAAGGCAGCGAGACGGAGAAGGTGAATCAGATTTTTGCGACGCAGAACCTGCCCGACATTTATACCGGGCCTGCATGGGGCGGCGAGCTTGACGGCATTATCAAAGCGGCCAAAGAGGGCCAGCTGGTGGATATCTCGGACAAGCTAAGCAACTATCCGAATCTGATGAAGTCGATTGCGCCGGAGAACGTGCCGCCGGCTTTATATGAGAAGGCGATCGATGCCTATGACGGCAAAAAGTATCTGCTGCTGCAAAACCAGCCGGCCACGAACGAGGATGGCATGGATTGGCTGTACGGCTTCTATGTTCGCAAGGACATCGCCGAGAAGCTTGGAGTCGATCCGCAATCCGTGAAGACGAAGGAGGATTTCTATAATTTCCTGAAGAAAATCAAGGATGCCAATCTTCAGGAGAACGGGCAGCCCGTCTTTCCGCTCGGCGGGTTCAGCAACGGCTGGGCGGTCGGCATCGGCAACACGATGTTCTATTCGGGTGCCTCCTATGTCGATAAGGGCGACGGAACAGTAGAGCATAACTTTTTTACGAAAGGCTATGAGGAATACACGCTCTTCTACCGGAAGCTGATCGAGGAAGGGCTGCTGGATCCGGAGACGTTTACGCAGACGGACCCGATCGCCAAGGAGAAAATCAACCAAGGCCGCATCGCGATTCTGGCGGCGCATTATCCGGCCATTCTCGACGCGTCCAAGGAGTATGCATCCGCCCATCCGGGCAGCGAGTTCGTTCCGCTCGGTCCGTTGGAGCGTGCCGACGTCGAGCCGGACCGGCCGGTGGACCTGGCGATCCAGGGGAACAATGTGACGGCCATTACGAAGAACTGTAAGGGCGAATGCGTGGATGCGGCGTTGAAGTTCCTGGATTTCATGGCTTCCGATGAAGGCTTCATGTTAGCGAGATACGGCGTAGAGGGCGTTCATTGGGAGATGAAGGACGGCAAGCCGGTTGCCATTCAGGAATGGTTCGACAAGTTCAGCACGGATACGAACATGAAGCTCCGCAAGAACGAGGGCATCAGCATCGGATTGGAATCGCTTACCGGACTGGACCGGATCAATTCGGCTGCCGGCGGCGACATCTGGGCCGATCAGGATCGGGTAGCCGCGATGGAAAACGCGCGAAAAATCCTTCGGCCAAACGGCATTCACGTGATCACGGCCTACAATCCGGGCGATGTGATCACGAAAGCGCCAGAGTGGGAAATGCTTAAGCCGTCGATGGACCGAATGGGCGATGCTTGGAAGGAAGCCGTGTTTGCCAAATCCGATGAAGCGGCGCTGAGCATCATTAACGAGCTTCGCGAACAGCTCCGCAATACCGGATATGACCAGGCGATGAAGTTTACGAACGATAATCTGAAGGGGAAAGACATCGTTACGGTTCAAATGCCGAACTAGCCGCAGTTTTGGTACAAGCACTCATTTGCTAAATCTTTAGCGGTTGGACTCGAATACAAAAGGTTTGCGGGAGAATAAACAGGCTTCGCTGTCTTTGTGATCAAGGATTGCGAAGTCTTTCGCATAAAAGCCCGTTTCATTCAAAGGAAATTCGGATGCCATGCAGAACTGTTAGGATAATATTTATGCTGCAATTCGCATCTCCTGCAAGATGGGTTCATGTTGTATCCGCCAAATATCGGAACAAAGGGAGCTGAAATGAACATGAAGACAAGTTTAAGACCGCCGTCCGTGCCGCTGGTCACGATTGACCCGTATTTTAGCGCGTGGTCGGCAGCCGATCATCTGTCTGACGACCATATCCGGCATTGGACGAATAAACGCTGCGGTATGGTCGGCCTGATCCTAATCGACGGCAAACCGAGGAAGTTCATGGGACGGGTCGGACTGCAGGATGAACAACCGTCGGATCCGGCGGAACCGGAGGTGCTGGAGCAAACCGGGCTTGCGGTTGAGCCGCTGACGACCCGGTACACCTTCGAAGGTGAAGGCATCCGTCTGGAGGTTAGCTTCACATCGCCGCTGCTGCCGGATGATTTGGATGTTTTGTCCCGTCCCGTCACCTATGTCACGTTTCAGGCGAAGTCCATTGACGGTCAATCCCATCAAGTAAAAATTTATTTAGATGTAACCAGCGAGTGGTGTGTCCATACCACAGATCAGGTCGTCACCTGGGATCGTCACGAGCAATCGGAACGTTTGTCCGCTTTGTCGATCGGAACTGTAGCCCAGCCGGTACTGCAGCGCGCCGGGGATGATACGCGAATCGACTGGGGTTACATGTACCTAGCGTATCCTAAATCAGAGCGCATTCGAAGCGCCATTCATTCCGCAGCTGGAAGGGAAGCGTATCTTCGAACCGGCGAGCTGCCGGTTGCCGATGATGCAGCTAAACCGAGGCCTGCCGGGGAAAATATGCCGGTTCTCGCAGCCGAAGTCGATATGGGGCGCATCGACGCCGAGCCTGTGTCACAGTTCCTAATGCTCGCCTATGACGATGTGCATTCCATTGAATATTTTCATCAGCCGCTGGATGCTTACTGGAAGCGAAACGGGGCGTCCTTTCAGGAGATGCTGCTCTCGGCTGCGGACGAATATGAGGATATCCTGCAGCGCTGCCAAGCCTTTAGCGATGAGTTGCTGGGAGAATGCGCCGCAGCGGGCGGCGAACAGTTCAGGGATATCGCGGCATTGGCATACCGGCAAGCGATCGCGGCTCATAAACTGGTCACGGACGGATCGGGGCGGATCTTATTTTTCTCCAAAGAAAATTTCAGCAACGGCTGCATCGCCACCGTCGATGTCAGCTACCCGTCGATGCCTCTCTTCCTGAAGTATAATCCGGAACTGGTCAAAGGGATGATGCGTCCGATCTTCGATTATGCCGGAAGCGGCCAATGGGCATTTGATTTTGCCCCGCACGATGTGGGCACGTATCCGAAAGCCAACGGTCAGGTATACGGCGAGAACAAGCTGGAGTACCAGATGCCGATCGAGGAGTGCGGCAATATGCTGCTGATGGCAGCGGCCGTCTGCAAATACGAGGACAGCGGGGATTTTGCCAAGGAGAACTGGGAGCTGCTGTCCAAGTGGGCCCGTTATTTGCTTGCGCATGGGCTTGATCCGGACAATCAGCTCTGTACCGATGACTTTGCCGGGCATCTCGCCCACAATGCCAATCTGTCGATCAAAGCGATTGTCGGAATCGGCGCCTATGCCTCAATGTGCAGCCTGCTAGGTATGGATGAGTCTGCCGAAGAATACCTGGCAGCGGCCAAAGCAATGGCCAGAGAGTGGCTGTCCATGGCGGAAGCCGGGGATCACTACAAGCTTACGTTCGACAGCCCGGTCGAAACTTGGAGTCTGAAATACAACCTTGTGTGGGACCGGCTCCTGGAGCTTGGCTTGTTCCCGGATGAGGTTGCCGTCAAGGAGGTTGAGCATTATCTGAAGCAGCAGAATCTATACGGCGTGCCGCTGGATAGCCGCGAGACGTATACCAAGGCGGATTGGCTCATTTGGAGCGCTTCGATGGGAACCCGTTCGCAGTTTGAACGGTTGATCGCTCCGTTCTGGGACTTTCTGAACGAAACGGAAAGCCGCGTTCCCATAACGGATTGGTATGATACGAAGTCCGGGAAGCAGATGAATTTCCAGAACCGGTCAGTCGTGGGCGGCTTTTTCCTGCCTTTGCTGCTTTCAAAACAAACAGCGGCTAATGGACATTAAATGAAATCAGGTGATCAAGGTGCAGGAGTTTAGAACACGAGATACCATGCAGGATATTGGCCGAGCACCAATACGGGGCGATTCATTAGAAGCGCAGTTCCGGGATCCCGCCGCCATATTCCGTCCCCAGCCTTTTTGGTTTCTCAACCATAGGCTGGAGAAGCCGGAGCTGGAGCGGCAGCTTGAGGCCATGCATGAGGCGGGCGTCGGCGGGGTCGTGCTGCATGCACGGCATGGGATGCAATCGGGCTTTCTATCGGATGAGTTCATGGATGCGCTGGAGTTCTGTACGGAGGAGTGCCGCAAACGAAACATGATGGTATGGCTTTACGATGAGGATAACTGGCCGAGCGGAACGGTCGGCGGCAAGCTGACGCGGCAGTATCCGGAATATCGCATGCGGTACCTTCGCGTTGAAGAGCGAAGACTTCTAGGAGGCGGGGCGCAGGCTTCGTTGAAGCTAGACTTTACCTCTTACGAGCATCAAGAACTTATCGCCATTCTGGCTTACCGCGCGATTGAACGGGAAGGGGAGTGGCTGCTGTGCAGCAATCCCGAGAACATCACCGGCTTGCTAAACCAGGAATGGGTTCCTAAGACCGACGATTCCTACGTGATCCTTGCGTGCTGGTCCTGTGAGATTGCGGAAGGAATGACCTTCGCGCAAGGCTATTATCTGGATACGCTGAATCCGGAGGCGGTTCAAGCGTTTATCCGGATGTCATACGAGCCGCTGCTGCGATTGAAGAGGCAGTACGGGAAGACCATTCAAGGCGTGTTTACCGACGAGCCGGGACTCATGATTCATGACGGCTTCTTCGGCGTGGAAGCGATCCGGACGGATGTCCATAACGTGAGAGCAACGCTCCCGGGGATGGTGTTTGCCTGGTCCCATGGCATGGTCGAGCGGTTCCGGGAAGAGAACGGGTATGATCCGATTCCGCACTTGGGCGCATTGATGTACGGCATGGCCGATGGGAGCAGGACGTTTCGTCAGCAGTATTATGAGACGATTACGAGGTGGTATGTCGGCGGCTATCATGCAGCGATCCGCACCTGGTGCGAGCGGCTGGGCCTGCTGTACATCGGCCATACCTTGGAGGAGCCCGTGTGGGGCCAAGCCCGCTCCCAAGGCAATCAGACCCGCGTCATGCAGCAGTTTCATTACACGGGCGTTGATTATTTGACGCCGGGTATCGGCACCAAGGATCATCCGCATAGGATCGTGTCCGTGAAGACGGCGGCATCCGTGGCACAGCTGGAAGGCAAGGAGCGGGTCGTATGCGAGTCCTTCGGGGCAAGCGGTCATGCCTACTCCATGCGAGAGCGGCGGCTGGATGCGAATTTTATGGCGTTTCTGGGCGTCAATCTATTCATTCCGCACGCGTTCTATTATTCCTTTGCCGGCTATCGAAAAACGGATTTTCCGCCGACGGAATTTTATCATGCGCCGCATTGGCCGCATTATCGCAGCTTCGCTGATTACATCGGGCGCCTCAGCCTGCTCGGGGCTTATACAAAACGGCGGCCCGAAGTTCTCATGTTGTCACCGATCCACACGGTATACGACCATATGTTCGTATCGGGACAATCGAACCAGCATCCGGCTTGCGACCGATACTTCTCCTTGCTGTCGGATCGTCTGCTTCGGCATTCGCTGGATTATGATTATGTCGATGAGTGTCAATTGCGCTTAGCAAAGATCGTGCAAGGAAGCGGATTTTGCTTTGCGGGACAGGAGGACGGGTATCGGATACTGATTCTTCCGGGACTACAAGTGATGTCGAGAGATATAGCGGAACGATTAATGTCCTTCGTATCGGAAGGTGGAGCCTTAATAGCGATTGGCGCCATTCCGCAGCATAGTGAATACCAGCGGCACGATCCTGAAGTCACGCGTCATATGGACGCTTTGTTCGGGGCATCTCATCATGGTGTCGTTAACACGGTCGGAAAAGGGGTCACGGTATATTTCGACCTGGCCGGCGCGGATCATGACGAAGCAGCTGCTTCAGGAAATGATCGGAATGCCGAAGAAGAGTGTTTCGAGAACGTTTGTTCTCTTCTTCGGACGATGTTGTACAGACAGCTTAACCTGTCTTTGGATGTGACTGCAGGGAGCCGAGAGGATGTCATCATGGTGGAACGATATCGAGAGGGTATGCCTTTCGCATGGTTGCTGAATTGGTCAGATCGCGCCGTAACGGTCCGGATGAGCTGCAGTGACCGCCGCAGCGATGAACTACGCTTGTGGGATCTGGAGAGCGGGAGCGTTGTTTGCCTGACGAACCATGCCGAGCTGCACTTGGCGCCTGGGGAGCTGCGCGTGATTTCGTTTCCGACCGATCGAGGCACAGAATGGGGAGATCGAACTGACGTTCGGATTGATGGCCGAATCGATGCCCAACATTCTACAGATACTAGGATACCCGGCGAGCGGTTGCTGGGAGATTCTTGGCATTTCCAGACCCATGATCCTAACGTGCTCCTGCTTGATCGGTGGATGGTCACGCTGAATGACCGCGAGTCGCGGATGAATGCAACGATGCCGGGCCAAGTGAATACGTACCGTACGACCTTTACATTATCTGCAGAGCTGATCGATTGGCTGCGGGACGCACGGCGCTCGCATGAACAACAAAGCCAGCATACACTTGATCCTGCACGCACAGCGAGCCAGCCGTCCATTGAGCTGATCCTTGACGATGTGGACCAGCGCATTCCGTCCCATATCGGGTTCCTGCAGCGCCGCCGAAATATCGAAATTTTTGTCAACGGAGCTCGGCAGGAAGGCTTGCGGCCATCCCGGTGGCAAGATCCATATTATTCGGCAGTCGACATCACCTCGCATCTAACGGAGGGGGAGAATGTGCTCGAGGTGCTGACGGTTTCATTGCTTGAGCCCATGCCAGCTGTTTCGTTTCCGGCATTTCTAATCGGCCCCTTTGCGGCCCATGGTCACGCGTTAACCGTTCAGCCAGAGCTACTGTCAGGCGACTGGTGCAAAGCGGGTTATCCATACTACGCAGGAATCGGATGTTACTCGCAGCAGCTGTCGATTGCCGGAAAGGACCTTGCTCCGGATGAAGAAATATGGCTGGAGGCCGAGGATATTCGGGAGACAGCGCGGCTGTACGTGAACGAGCACGATGCCGGCGTCCGGCTGTGGCCGCCCTACAGCTGGAATATCACCTCTTATATGAAGCAGGGGGATCATGTCTTCCGCATTGAAGTTGCGAATACGCTTGAAAATGTGTACGGCAAAAAAGCTCTGCCTTCCGGCGTGCTTGGACAGGTCAAGCTGGTCCGGCGGAGAGCGGGGGCTTCCTCGTAATCATAGGTTCATAGACGGAGGAGCGATCAGGAGATTTCCTCACAAACCTTGTTTCAAAGAGGGATGACTCTCACTGAAAGGAGAGTCAACCATAGTTTCAAATATAAAGAAGGCCTTATCGTTAATCGATAAGGTCATTTGTTTGGGGATATGAGTTTACATAATATATTATATGTAAATTCGTTTATTAAGATCCTTATAGTATAGATACTTAATCTTTAAAATCTCCAAGTCCCTATTCCAGAATTCATATTCTGTATATGAATAGCCTGCTGTGATTCGATTAACGTAAAAACCCGCCACCAGTCGACCTGCAGCAATCTGCAGATTTATCGATGGTTCGATAAGGACGTCTTCTGGTAAGCGTCGATAAACCGGGAAAAAAGAAAGATACATTATCCGGAATCAATCCGGAATCCAACACATAATCTTGTACAGAATGGACAGGGAATCCTTGTCCGACTGCCGGGCAATAGATCCGGCGATTATATGAAAGGAGGAGGATTGGTTGTGTCATCCACCCCGGAGGGGAAAGGGTCTGCGGTTCATGGTGGCCTGCCCAAGCGAAAATTCCGGTTCACCCGCAATGACTGGATGGGGTATTTGTTCAGTGCCCCGCTGATCATTGGCGTACTGGTGTTCGCCATTTACCCGATGTTTGCCGCGCTGTTCATGAGCTTTCATCAGACGTCAGGACTCAATCTGACCGGTACATGGGTTGGGTTGAACAACTACAAGTACGCGTTAGGGGATACCATATTTTGGCAAGCGCTTTCAAACACGTTCTTAATGGGGCTGTGGTCGGTCGTCCTCGGCATCGCTTTTTCTTTCATCTTGGCGAGCTTGATCAACAACCTGAAGTGGAACCTGGGAAGGAATTTTTTCAAAGCGGTCTATTTCTTGCCGAACGTTGTTTCCGGTGTGGCCACGACGCTCTTGTTTTCTTTTCTGTTCTTTCCGTCCAAGGAAGGGCTGATCAACTTTGTCATCGGATTGTTCGGCATCGAGCCTATCGGATGGTTCACGAATCCGCAAGTGGCGCCGTACAGCATTGTGCTCATGAGTCTCTGGGGGGCGCTTGGCTACAACACGATTATTTTTCTGGCTGGGCTGCAGAGCGTTCCGCGCGACCTGTACGAAGCGGCTGAGGTGGATGGGGCGGGTACTTATCGAAAATGGCTGTACATTACGATTCCGTATTTGCGTCCGATCTTTGTATTCATGCTCATCATGGGAACGATCGGCGGGATGAAGCGGTTTACCGATGTGTGGTTAATCGGAGGGACAGCCGGCAATCCGGGCGGAAGCCTGATGACGGTGGTGCTGTATATCTATCGGAATGCGTTTCTGGCTTCCCAGATGGGGCTTGCCACTGCGGTATCCTACCTGTTATTCCTGATCATTCTCATTCTGACGGTCTGCCTCATGCTGCTGAACCGGCGTAAGGACAGTCTGGATTAAATGCCGCCTAGCATGATGGCGATCTGCAAACACGATATCATGAAGACAGGAGGGAGACCATGTCCGGTACAGCTGTCTCTAAGGAGCCTGTGCCCCGCAGACGGTTGTCGATCAATCAGTTGATTCTGACAATCGTGCTGTTCGCCGGTTCCTTCATAATGATCGTACCGTTCTTATGGATGCTGATTACCAGCTTCGACTGGGCAGCGCGGCTGAATATTACGTTTCCGCCCAAAATCTGGCCGGAGGAGCCGTCCATTCGAACCTTTGAGGTTGCATTCACGAATATCAAGATGTTCCTCTATATCGGGAATTCCACGCTGGTCAGTGCAGGCGTTATTCTCATTAGCTCCCTATCGGCGCTATTGTCCGGCTATGCGTTGTCTAAGCTTCGTTTCAAGGGGGCGAACATCGTGCTTCTTCTCGCCCTCAGCACCATGATGATCCCGTTTGAAATGACGATGATTCCGCAGTACCTGCTGTTCAGCGAGCTTGGACTTGTTGATAATTACCTCGCCTTTTATTTGCCGGCGATGAACTATGCGTTCGGTACATTCCTGGCGAAGGCATTCTTCGATCAGCTGCCCAGCAGCTTAAGGGAGGCTGCCGTACTGGACGGTGCCAAGGAGTTTACCGTGTTCAGCCGCGTGTATTTGCCGCTGTGCACGCCGATCATTGCCACGATGGTGATTCTGCTGTTTCTCGGCGTGTGGAATGATATGCTCTGGCCTTTGCTCATTTTGAAATCGGCAAGCAAATACACCATTCAGATCGGTCTGGCCATGTTCACCTATAATAACGGCATTAACCAACAGCCATCCATCATCATGGCAGCCACGACGGCCAGTCTGATCCCGGTTATCGCCGTCTATCTGTTCCTGCAGCGCTATATTATCGAGAGTATCGCGCTGTCCGGCATTAAGCAGTAGATCGTAAGATAAGCAATTCATTCGGAGGTGTCATGAAATAATGAAGAAGGCTGTGCTGCTTATATTATCCTTCGTGCTGACGTTTACGCTGGCCGCTTGCTCGGGCGGTTCGAACACCGATGTGACCGGCGGCGTCAAGATCGAAAAGGTGTCGGACATGGAAGGGACAGTGCGCGTGGCCCTCGCCGGCTGGCAGCTGGAGAATGGCATTGACGCGCTGACCGGCAATCCGGTGATTGGTCTCAATGAATACCTGGATAAGACGTTTAAGATCATGTACCCGAACATTAAGCTCGAGGTGTACCAAATCCCATGGGAAAATGTCAAAGCCAAGCAGTCGGCAATGCTCTTATCCGGTGACGCCGATGTCTTATATACCGGGGGCGCCTTCGCTTCCCAATGGTATCAGGACGGGCTTTTGCGCGATCTGGATGACCTGATTGCCAATGATTCATCCTTCGATCCGGGCATTTATCTTGAGGGGATCATGAACAATTCTTACAGCACCAAGTCGCCGGACGGAACGAAGCAATTTGGCATTCCTGCCGTTCTCGGCCGCAGAATGACGATTTACGATAAGAAGCTCTTTGAAGACTGGGGCGTTGAACCGCTCTCGGCTAAGCCTGGTCCCGATGAAATTCTCGAGAAGGCCAAGAAAATGACCGGGAAAAATCCGAAAACAGGCGAAGATAATTACGGCCTCTTCTGGAGCGGCAACTCCTTAAACGGCTCTACCTTTGTCGCGTTGACCCTCGCATACGGCGCCAAGGGAGCAGAGGGAACGCTGAAGGATGTCAAGAGCATCAAGTGGCATCTGAATTCACCGGAGATGGTCAAGGTGCTGGAATGGCTGAAAGAAGCAGCGCAGCTGCCGCCTAAGGGCTTCGTGAATGCACAGGGAGCTGAAAATTTCGGTCTGGAGAAAAACAACATCGCGATTGCGCTCGATTCCACCGGGGGATCCACCATGAGCGAATACCGTTCGAAGCAGAACAAAGAGCTTCTGGACCGGTTCGAGCCCGTAATGAACATGGGGCCTGACGGAGAAGGATGGGTGGCTGTCGATCCGTTCGTCATGGCGAAGAATGCCAAGGATGTGGAGGCATCATGGGAAGTGCTCAAATTCTTGAGCGGTCATATGACGCAGAAATATAGGTACGAAAACTTCTCCAGTACGCCAACCTTGAAAAACGCCGATTTTGTTACGCCGGAGGACAAGTACGTGAAAAAGGCGCTTGAAATCGCAGCCGTCGGTCATTCTGAGCTGATGGACGAAGCCAACCCTTTCTACATGAGCGACATCGCTCCGGCAATCAACGGGTTTATCAGCCAAGCGGCCTCTGGCAACGCCCCGGATATACAGAAATTCCTGGATGATCTTCAGTCGCGTGCTGAGAAATGGTCGGCCAATTTGAAGTAACTTTTAATATGCATAGACGGGCCTAACCATGATGAGTATATGAACGTCATATCATAAAATATTCCAATTTGTATGTACATTTAGGATATCCGGCCGAAATGGCCGGTTTTTTTACGTTTGACCATTCTTTTTTGCAGCCGGCGATGGTCTGGTGCCTCTCTTGCGTTTCGGTGAAAACAAGCTTCTTAGCATAATGATCATGGCAAGCAGAAGGGGGACATAGATTTGAAAGATCGGAAAATGATATTTCAAATTTTGCTCAAAACCGACCCATAGATGGTGAATCAGATTGGGCGAAATAAAGGAAATCGCATAGATAAAACCTCCGACGGCCAAGGTGAGCATCTTATGATTCATTTTGATCAGCTGCGAAAGCCCAAGCACTGCCGCCATGTAGAAAGCTGTCATTTTGACGAATATCCCGATATAGATCAGCATCATTATGATCGGGTCCAGTCGTTCCAGGAAATTCGCAATCTGGATCAGACGGACACTGCGGAGCATCGGAAGCGTTGAGATGCTTGTTATGGTCGGGTCCAGAATGGCAAGATTCAATATGCTGAAGACTAGCAGGAACATGCCGACGAACAGGTAGGACAACACCGTAACCTTGGTCAACACCTTTTGGTTGTTCAGATGGTTCCAGAACACGAGAAATACGACGACCTGGCCAAACGGAAAGCTGATGACTTTGGGGATTGCCGCTTTGATGACGGGCATTACCCCGTTTTCAAGAATCGGAAGCAGCCGTTCGAGATGAATCAAATTGGTCGAAACAAACATAATCACGAGCAGAAGGTAGCCGATCAAGGTAATCGGGAGTAAAAACTCGACCACACGAAAGAACACCTCGATTCCTTTGGATACGGCGTACCCGGACAGCACGATCATGATCAGCATTAAGAGGAACAGGGGAGTACTCGGAAGGAAGGCAACATTGATAATGTCTCCGAATTCCCGAGTGTTCCTCATGGATTCATAGACGAAATAGAAGATGTAGGCTACGGCCAAGAGCGTGCCGATCCAACGGCCGAAATGACGCTTCAGGATCTGGTAGAGGCTCTTGTCGGCATTCCGCTTCTGAATATAAATATAGACGAAAAGCAGCAATAACCCGGCCAGCATCCCCGTGAGCATCACCAGCCAGGCGTCTTGGTTCACCTCGATCCCCAGCTGATACAAAGGCGAGCTTCCGATAATGAATAATATGGTCATTGCGATCAGTTGGTACTTATCAATTTTCTCCATATCCTTAACATCCTTATGTTGTCCTTTGTCTCCGAAGTTTCGGGCGTTGGCCCCACATCTCTTTCGGCATTATTGTTTCGGTTCCAGCATATTCGAGAACGGCTGGTAGAGCATATTGGTATTCTCGATACTCGCCTTGACATGCATACGAATCTCGATTTGCTCGAGCGGCTGCTTCGATTGACTCAGCTTTCTCCAGGCCACGGGCTGTTTCCGATGAATCACATTACGGATACCAGCTACATCGGCATTCAATTCTCTCATCTTGCTCCATGCGGCTTGGATTTCTTCCTTGATTTCATCCTCGATCGCCCGCTCCAGAATCTTGATGACATCCGGGTCCTTCAGTTTCATAGGGCAGCTCATTTCATCCAGCACCCCCTCCGCTTTAACTCGAACATCCATTACGATCCCGTCCGCATGAACTTTGGGATCCAGCTCGGTCGATGATTTGATCACAGCGAAGCTCGAAAGTTGGTCGGGATTTCTTTCATCGCATGGAAACACAATGATCATCTGACTGACTTCATTCGACAACCAGGCAACGCCGCGGCTTTCCCGGCGATTCATCCAGCCGATTAATTTATCATGGCGAAAAACACCAAGATCCCCAAGCTTGATAACGGCCTTGCTTCGAGTGGATTTAAGCGCATCCAGCGAGGATTGCGCTTGCTTATTACCGGATATCCTCACCTCGGGAACTTTTGCATCGGAGTTTGGATCGGCGACCATCGTTGCGAAGTCGATGAGCTTGATATTTTGGACCTGCGACAATTTGTCATGGCTTTGTTCGATCACCCGTTGAATGGCGTTGCCGTTTATTTTCTCAAGCGGGATGAATACCTCCAACAGATCGGAGGCTTTTCCCTTGGTCAGAAGGACCGACATCGTTTCCCGGCTCTCGATCGGACGCAGAAAGAAATCCAGCATCTGTTTTACCCCTTCGGTCCGAGCTACGCCTTCATTCATGATCAAGACCGAGTTATGACCGAAAAAGAGGGTGCGTGACGTCTCCAAGCTTGCATTCTGCATCGCTTCACGGATCGTTCGGCCTCGTGTCGAGAAGATGGTGACCGGGGATTGACTGCCGCCGGCTCCGCCGCCGGTTTGCGTGGCAATGGCCTGCGGAATGACGACTTGAAAGGAAATGACCCATTGCTTTCGATCCTCATCCCGGTCGATTGCCGTTGCGGCCACAAAGCTCAGGGAGTTCAATTCGTTGCTGTCCCAGCATCCGCTCAGGAGCAGCAGGAAGATTAGCATAACTATTGGAATTATCCGATTGCGGTCCATACATCATCACCTCTTTAGCTGCCATGATGCTTGTTTATTCATTGTCTTCCGATGGCGATGGTTTTAGATTTTTGCTTTGTCTTGTAACATTCTGCGTATTGATCAATCTCGGTCTGCGCTTCATGGCCCACCATGGAACCCGGATCAAGGTATCCTTCTGATCGGAAGGAATGAAGGGAGCGACTGGAACCAGATAAGGAATCCCAAAGGAGCGAAGCCCGCTCAAATGAATGAGCACAGCGATCATGCCAGCAATGATTCCGAACAAGCCTAGAGTGGCGGCCAGGATCATAAAGCCGAACCGCAGCAGCCGCGCCGAGTTCGAAATGCTGATCGATGGGGCAACGAAGCTGGCGATGGCCGTAAAAGAAACGATAATGACCATCGCAGCCGACACCAGGCCGGCCTGAACCGCAGCTTGACCGAGAACGAGCGCTCCGACAATCGAAATCGCCGATCCGATCGCTCTCGGCATACGAACGCCGGCCTCCCGGAGAACTTCAAACGTAATTTCCATCGCGAACGCTTCGACCAATGCCGGAAAGGGAACGCCTTCCCGTTGTGCGGCCAGACTGATCAGAAGCAAGGTTGGGAGCATCTGCTGATGAAACGTCGTGATCGCAATATAGAGAGAAGGCAATAGCATGGAAATCACGAACGAAACCATGCGCAGCAAGCGCAGAAATGTGGCGATGTCGTGCTTCTGATAGTAGTCCTCGCTGGATTGAAACAGCTTGAAGATCGTGATGGGGGCAATGAGCACAAATGGGGTCCCATCGACCAGAATCGCCACTTTGCCTTCCAAGACCGCACCGGCAACCGCATCGGGCCGCTCCGTATTCGTTATGGTCGGAAAAGGCGTGAATGTCCGGTCCTGGATAAATTCTTCGATATATCCGCTCTCCAAAATGCTGTCCGTATCGATTCGGTCCAACCGTTGGAGGATCTCATTCACGATCTTTTCATCGGCAATGCCATGCAGATACATCACCGAAACATCGGTTTGTGTCTGGCGTCCGATCTTTCGGTTGATGATCCACAGGTCAGGGCTTTTGATCTTCCGGCGGATCAAGGCGGTATTCGTTCGGATATTTTCCGTAAACCCTTCTTTAGGTCCTCGAATAACGGTTTGGGACTGGGGTTCTTCCACTGCGCTGTTCGCCGCCGAAAGAACTCGCCAGGACGCCTTTTACGGAGCCGTTCACGAGAATCGCCGTATTCCCCGCTAATACCGCATTTAGCAGCTGATCCATGCTGTTTAGCTCGCTGACTGTTCCGTTGGATAGAAACCGGTTCTGGATCAGGCTGACAATCTGAGTCGGGGTAGGGGAAGGGGGGATTTCCATAGAACTGACCTGCGTCAAGGAATCCATGATGGAATGGTTGATGATTTGATCTTTCACCAGACCATCAATAAAGATCACGGCCGCGCGAATTTCACACCCCACAACCTGGTCAAGCCTCCGTATGATGATATCCGGACTGTCGCCCGTACGCTCCCGGATGATGCTTAAATTCATGTCCAACTGCTCGGACAAGGCGGTACCGTCCGTAACCGCTTGTTGCAGCATTGGCTCTTCTCTGGTCTTGGATCGGGCGGCTGAACGGCTGCGCTTCTTGAAAAAGAACATCTCTAAAACCACCTTAACCAGTTATCGTATGAACTAAGGGTTACCTATTTCCTGGAATCGTAACCGCGCATGCAGGGAGCTCTTAGAGTAGAGCCGAAACTAAGCACAGGCAGATCCGCATTCAGAGCTCAGCCGGTATACGCTTTGGTCGGAAAAACCTTACTCTGCTTTCATTCCGACTCTGCGAACTTTTGATGTCACATGGATTTCGAATGTAGATTCCTTATAGAGCTTTTGCCACCGGTCGGCCGTCCGAACGTTCCGATTCCAATACGTCGGCTTTGTTGCCCGTACGAGCTCGCCGAATCCGAAGATGTCCGATTCCTTCTCCTGGGTCTTTCGAAGAAGCCCGAGGACCAGCTCTTTGACGGAACGTTCATTCTCTGAGGCGATTTCCTCAAGGATCCGGGATGAATTGATCGGTATCACTTCTTCATTCTTCTCTTCGACGTTGACCTCCGTCATTGCCGTGATCGTAAAGTGGGGGACGCCGTCCTTGATCTTAACCGTCGTCGTTGCTTCCCGGTTTGTCGCATGGATCGTAACGATTTGCGAGTCATCGCCCAAATGGATGATCCCCCGGTATCCCGCCGGGCTGATTCCCTTGATGACCAAATATCCGGCAATTTCAAACGGCTTTGTCGTGCCGACCATCCTCTCCCCCTTAAAGTAAGCGATCCCGCTGATTTGAACATTCTCACCTTCCATGATTTGAATGTAAGGGAGGAATCCTTCTTGACCCTTCTTCGAGGAATTGCTCCAGAACGTTCCAATGTAATTGGTCGGGAATTTCCCATGCCTAACGGCATCGTCTAACGTGGATGCCAAGTACAGCGTCGGGACGCGCTCCAATTTCGGAGCAGCTTCCATCAGCGCCTTTGCTTTTCCTTTCGACACCATCATCCATGCCATTCGGCGTACTTCCGCATTGCGATGAAGATAATCGTTTATATTTTGGATACCTTTCCTTGCAATTTCCTCGGAGATGACGATGACACGGAGGTGGCCGAAAAACAATTTTCCCGATATCTGCTGCTGTAAGTTCATCATGGCATCATCGATCGTATGACCGACGACACTGAGCACCCACACGGTCTGTTTTCCACCACCGTCGCTGCTGCCGCCGCTCTCGCCAGGCCCGAGGGGGATACGCCCCGGCAGAGCGATCTGCACGGACAACTGAATCATGCTCTGTTTTGGAGCGGGATATTTCCCCATGAGGTGGGATACCTCGTCTTCCTTCTTCGCCGCATCCGGCCCGGCGGTGTCTATGGATATGCCAAGGACGACGGCACGCTCCTCAAGCTCCATGCGATCCCAACAGCCTGTTAGCAGCGATGCTAGGAGGAGAAGGGTCATGATGATTCTCAGCTTGTAATCTACGGATGCATGTTCTCTCATAGAAATCTTCCTTCCCCGGGATTGATCCATATCGTCACGCTCATAAAATGATTTTTAACGTCATAGCCCCCAAAAAAATGACGATGCCTGACACGATGTTGATCCACTCTAGGACGCGCGATACTTTCTTCTCCTTGTCCATCTTCGATTGATCATATTTGCGGGTATCGACAACAAGATTAAATAACCCGGTCAAGATCCAAATCGCAATGGCGACATACAGATAACCGCTGTAGATTTCACCGATCATCGGGAAGCACCTCTTTTTTTGCGCAGCTTCGAGATCGTCAGCAGCACGCCTGGGTACACGATGGTTATCAGCAGTCCGAACTTGGATATGACGGCATTCCATTCATTTAATTGAAGCAAGCTCTGGGGAAGCATCGCCAGCACGAACAAGATCGGCAGTATGAAAAAAGACAGCATCCCTTGATCAGCCAGCTTCAACATCTTGCTAATCGAATAGATGGTAAAGTAATAACAAGAGAACAAGGAGGTAAATACGGCCGTAACCCATACGGCAAGAAATACTGCATCCAAGCGCTCCAGCACATTGGCGGGCAGTGAGGTCGCCTTGGCCAGCTCGAGTGTCGGCCAGAGCAGTGTCTTCGTTTCTTCCGCACCGAACACGCCGACGGTTGCGATAACGATCAATGTATACAGCAAGCCCGTCACCAGCATTGCCCAAAAGCTTGCCCGCATCGCCTTCTCGGGTCTGCACATGGCGGGGATGACCATCATCATAATAAAGTAACCCTGAAACATCGTGGAGAGCGTAATGATCCCCATTGGGATCCCGCTCGGGTCGTTCCCCCAGACCGGAAGCACGTTGATGATGTTGGCGCTCTTTAAGGAAAGGGCGACAATCAGCAATGCGGGTACGAGAATAAATGGGCTGTAAAATAAGTGGATGTAGGCAAAAGACATGATGTTCTTGCGTGAGGAGAGGGCTGCCAGAAGCAGCATCACGAGTACGGTCACTTCCAGCGGCGTATTCTTGAGCACGGCTGTGACGACAACCTCACCGAATTCTCTTGCCACCAGCGAGCACAATACGCCAAAGAAGACGATGGATACAAGGTTTCCAATCGTGCCGAGCCACCTGCCCATGATGACTTCACTATATTGGATGTACGAATCATTGGGGAATCGCATGCCCAGGCGGGTCATGAAAAATAAACCGACAAAGGCGAGCGCCATCCCCAAAAATGTGACAAGTGGGGCTCCGGCGTCCGCTGCGCGTGCCGCCCCAAGAGGGAGTGCTAGGACGCCGACCCCCACGATCGTGCTGATCGTGATTGCCGATGCCTGCAATACGGTTACTTGGCGCTGATTATTCATCGTTTAACGCCCCTTTTCTCCGTTAGGATGGGTGGAACTCATGATGTTATTTGAAGCATGATCGACTTGGTCAATCATGTTGTCGCCCAATCTTGTGATGTCCTGCGTGTGGAGGAAGGAAGGCCTGTTCTTCATTTTCCACAGTGGTCCTCGCGTCAGCAAATCGCGCATGCCCTGAACGTTGCCCGGAACGAAAGGGCTCAAGTAAGGAACGCCAAACGATTTGAGCGACAGCAGGTGATTCGTAATGAGAATAAGCCCGACCATAACGCCATAGAGACCGAACACGCCGGCCAAAATGATTAATGGGAACCGCAGAATCCGGAGTGCGAGCGCTGCATTGTATGCGGGTGTAGCGAATGACCCGATGGTTGTCAGAGCAATGATGACGACGGTGATCGGGCTTGAGAAGCCTGCAGCAACCGCAGCCTGTCCAATGACGAGCACCCCAACGATCGATAAGGCACCGCCAACCTGCTGTGGCAGACGAATCGTCGCTTCACGCAAAACCTCCATGGAAATTTCGTGACCAACACTTCAATGACCGCTGGAAAAGGTACACCTGCTCGTCCGCCCGCTACCGCAACGGCAAATTCGGTAGGGATCAATTCCGGATTGAATGAAATGATCGCTACATATAGCGAAGGGAAGACTAATGAGAAGATAAGGGCAACGAGCCTGGACATCCGGATCGCGCTCATCAAGACATACCGTTCGGTATAGTCTTCGACGGTCTGGTAGAACTGGCTAAAGACGGTCGGTACGATGAGAGCCATCGGTGATCCATCCACCATAATAGCTACTCTTCCTTCGAGCAGATTGGCTACGACTTTATCCGGCCGCTCCGTATATTGAATCTGGGGAAACGGCGACCAGTGGTTGTCTTCAATAAATTGCTCCAAGTAGCCGGCATCGAGCACGGCATCAATATCGATGGTGGATAGGCGTTTATTTACTTCTTGAACAATGCCCGGATTGGTGATGCCCTCCATGTAACAGACGGCAACCTTGGATTTGGTCTTCGTTCCGATCTGCATGGATTTCACCCGGAAATCCGGCGTCTGCAGACGGTATCGAAGAAGGGAGATATTCGTTCCCAAGGATTCAATGAAGCCTTCCCGGGCCCCTCGAATGACTTGTTCCGTGGCTGGCTGTTCGATCGATCTCTGGGAAATCTTACGGGTTTCGATGACGATTGCCTCGTTCAGCCCATCGATGACGACGACGGATTGCCCGCGCAGCAGACTGTCAATTAGTATTGAAATATTTCGTTCGGCGAATCCTTCGCTATGATAAAGCGTATCCTCTAATAATGTATCCCTCAGCGCATGAAGCGGGATGCTCTCCACATCGATATGGGGGGGGACCGTACTTGAGCGGCTTCAATATTGTATTATTGATCACGACATGGTCCGTAATATCGGTGAAATAAAACAGGACCGCACCATGCTGTCCGAATATCTGGAAGGAATGGACGATAAAATCGTCGCTGCCCCCGAGGAGATCCTTGATGCTTGACGTCGTTTCCTCTAGACTTTCGGAGATGTTCCGACCCTCTACCTGCTTTGTCACCGGTTTGTCAGCGGATTTACCCTTTCTTGACCGGTTGGACCCCTGCCATTTGGAAAAAGACATGGATGTTCACACCTTTCCCGATTTAACGGTGCTCATAGCAATTGAATATTTTGACTCAGTATTTCCACTGTTTGTAATTTTTATCAATTGTGGTAGTGAACCCATCGAGAGCGGGTTGAATCACTTAACCTTAGATGACACATATGGGATTCTTGTATATAACGATGCCCAAGACGCTCCTCATCGGTAGAGATGAGCGGAGGAGCTGCGGCAGACATGTCGAATGTTTATATGGAAGGGGAGGCTGCACCCGATCACGGAATAATAAAAAATGAAACATACAAATTACCGTACTCAACATGGAGACGGTCATGGAGGTTACGATTATGAAGACACTGGATTCATTAACGTCATATCAAGTATTGCAGCATCGAAGACTGAAGGATATCCAGTCGGATGGAGCCTTGCTTGAGCACAAGCGCAGCGGGGCCAGAATCATTCTGCTCTCGAATGACGATGAGAATAAAGTATTTACGATCGGATTTCGGACGCCGCCGGTTGACAATACGGGGCTAACGCATATTTTGGAGCATGCCGTTCTTTGCGGGTCACGCAAGTTTCCTGCCAAGGATTCTTTTGTAGAACTGGCTAAGGGCTCCTTGAACACCTTTCTGAATGCGATGACCTTCGCGGATAAAACGATTTATCCGGTAGCGAGCCGAAATGATCAAGACTTCCAGAACCTGATGGATGTTTACATGGATGCGGTTCTTCATCCCAATATTCACCATCAAGAAGAAATATTTCTTCAGGAGGGCTGGAATTACAATCTGGAAGCGGTGGATGCGGAGCTTAAATATAACGGTGTCGTGTACAACGAAATGAAGGGCGCCTTTTCCGCGCCTGAACGGGTCGTATACCGGTCCGTGTTGAACACGCTGTTTCCGGATACGATCTACTCCTATGAATCCGGCGGACATCCGGACGATATTCCTAACCTGCAATACCAGGAGCTGCTGGCGTATCACTCGAAATATTACCATCCTTCCAACAGCTACATTTATTTATATGGAAACATGGATATGGAGGGAAAGCTAAAGTGGCTTGACGAGGCGTATCTTGCTCATTATGACCGTGCTGACGCAGCTTCGGACATCGCGCTTCAAGCTCCGTTTCATCAACGGGCAGAAGCCGTGAGGACGTACCCGATCGGAAGCGGAGAATCGGAGGAGAATCGCTCTTATTTGACGTATAATGCGGTGATTGGAACGAGCCTGGATCCTGAGCTGACGATCGCTTTTCAAATATTGCATTATGCGCTGCTGGGATCGCAAGGCGCCCCGCTTCGACAATCCATCCTGGACCAAGGGATTGCGAAGGAAGTGTATGGAACCTATCAGAGCCGAGTCTATCAGCCGTTCTTCAGCATCGTTGCGAAGGGGAGCAATCAGAGGGATCGGGATCAATTCGTCGATACGATTACGAATGTATTGAATGACCTGGTAAGCAATGGTATCGACAGGGATTCACTGCTTGCCGGCATCAGCCTATACGAATTTCAATACCGCGAAGCCGATTTCGGCCGTTACCCGAAGGGCTTAAGTTATGCGCTGCAAGCGCTCGGGAGCTGGCTTTATGATGATAACGCTCCATTTGTACATTTGGAAAATCATCATATCTTTAACCGGCTCAGAGAAAACATGGATAAACGGTATTTCGAGGGGCTGATTGAGCGGTATTTGATCCGAAATACGCATGCATCCATTGTCTCTGTCGTTCCGGAAAGCGGGCTGAGCATCAAAAAAGAGCAGAAGCTCAGAGCTCGTCTTCAAACTTACCGGGATCAGTTGAACCCGGATGAGCTGCAGCAGCTCGTCGATCGCACCAAGGCTCTTAAGGCATACCAGAATGAACCTTCGACGAAGGAGCAGTCGGCAACGATCCCCTTGCTTTCGCGGGAGGATTTGGATCCGAAATCGCCAAAGCTCGGCCTGGAGCTTGATCGATTGGACGATACCACGATCTTATATCACCCACTGTTCACAAACGGAATCGGTTATTTGCGGTTATGCTTTGATCTGTCGAACGTTCCACAGGAATTACTTGCCTATGCCGGCGTATTGGAGGGGGTAATCGGATCCGTCGACACAGAGCGCTTCAGCTACCATCAACTGGCCAATCGGATTAATATTCATACAGGCGGGATCCACACGAGCATCGACGCATACGGCAGTACAAAGCAGGTTAATGGCTATAAAGCCGTATTTGAATTTCAAGCGAAGGTGCTGTACAGTCAGCTGAGCTCCGCGTTCGAATTGATCCAGGAAATGATCCTGTCCTCGAAATTCGACGATACCAAACGGCTGTATGAGTTGATCGCACAGCTCAAATCCAGCGAACAGCGGAAGCTGATTTCATCGGGGCATTTGGCGGCAAGGGAGCGGGCGTTGTCCTATCATTCCGCCGTGTACAGTTTCCGCGATAGGGTGAGCGGGATTTCGCATTACCGGCTGCTGGAGCATTTGGAGAGCCATTTTGACGAGGAGAAGGAGGGGCTTATTCATCGGTTGAAGGAGCTGGCCGGCTGTATCTTCAGACCTGAAAATCTGCTGGTAAGCTATACGGCGGAGCGAGAAGGCATCGCAAATATAAAGCCGCTGATAGCTTCGCTTAAAGAGAAGCTGTATCACCATCCGGTGCAGCAGGATACGGTGATATTCACGCCGGAGCTTCGCAATGAAGGCTTCAAGACTTCGTCCGAGGTCCAATATGCAGCCCAGACAGGCAGCTTTATCGATAAGGGATATCAGTATTCCGGATCTTTGCGGGTACTGAAAATGATTCTATCCTATGATTATTTATGGAACCAGATCCGGGTAAAGGGCGGAGCTTATGGCTGCATGACCGGATTCCAGCGGGACGGTAACAGCTATATGGTATCCTACCGGGATCCGAACCTTGCTCGAACGTATGAGGTTTATGCGCAAATCCCCGATTATTTACGCAGCTTTAAGGCGAGTGACCAGGAGATGACGCGTTATATCATCGGTGCGATCCGGGAACTAGAGCCTGCGAACAGCCCGGCAGCTGCTTCAGCGAACGCGCTGGCCTCGTATCTTTCCGATTTTGATGATGATGATTTGCAGAGAGAAAGGGACGAGGTGCTGAATACAACGGCGGAAGACGTTGCGGGTCTTGCTCCGCTTGTTGAATCGGTTCTCGAACTGGGGAGTAAGTGCACGGTTGGGAATGAAGACAGCGTAGAAGCCCAGAGGCAGCTTTTCCAGCAAGTTCTTCCTTTGTTTGAGAAGTAATCAGGCGGGCAATGCTTTGCGGGTCTAAACGCTCATACACCTTATCACATGCCGTCGATCAACCTCAGGTTGAGATGTCTATCGATCATATATATCGATCAAAAGTCGCCAAAAATCGGCGGCTTTTGTGATTTTATGTGATAAGTTCTTGTCCCTAGCATGAAATCGTTTATAATTATCAGATAGTAGTAGATATTTTAATCTATAAATATTTATAATAGACTAGAATGATATGGTGATCATTACATCGGAACTGGTTCTTTGTTGAGGTGACGTTTTGCTTAGATTTTATAAGCGGCGGCGCCTACTCTTTTTTTGCAAATATAGTGGATAAGGAAGGATATCATGAGCAGCATTCAGAAAAAAACAGACGTCATCTTAATTGGTGCCGGAATCATGAGCGCGACATTGGGAGCATTACTGAAAGAGCTGGCGCCGGAGTGGGAAATCAGCGTATTTGAGAAACTGGCAAGTCCAGGGGAAGAGAGCTCCAACGAATGGAATAATGCAGGCACGGGACATGCTGCGTTGTGCGAGCTTAACTATACATCCGAAAAACCTGATGGATCTATAGATATCAGCAAAGCGATTAAAATTAATGAGCAGTTTCAGCTTTCACGTCAGTTCTGGTCTTATCTGGTTAGCAGCAATCTGATCCGCAATCCGCAGGACTTTATTATGCCTATTCCTCATATGAGTTTGGTGCAAGGGGAGAGCAATGTTAGCTTTTTAAAGAAACGTTTTGAAGCGCTGTCAAACAATCCATTGTTTCAAGGAATGGAATACTCCGAAGATCCGAAGAAATTGAAGGAATGGATTCCGCTGATCATGGAAGGACGGACTTCCAGCGAACCGATGGCGGCCACCAAAATTGATTCCGGAACGGACGTTAACTTTGGTGCTTTAACGCGCATGCTGTTCGACCATTTGAAGAGTCACAACGTTGAGGTTCACTACAAGCATATGGTGAAGGATATTAAACGAACCAGCGACGGTTCTTGGAAACTTAAAGTTCGTAATATCGACACCGGTTCGGTAGAGGAGCATACGGCGAAATTTGTCTTCATCGGCGGAGGCGGAGGCAGTCTGCCTTTACTGCAGAAGACGGGCATTCCCGAATCCAAGCATATCGGCGGTTTCCCGGTAAGCGGCCTATTCATGGTATGCAACAATCCGGAGGTTGTCGCGCAGCATCATGCCAAGGTATATGGGAAAGCCAAGGTTGGCGCTCCTCCAATGTCGGTTCCGCATCTGGATACAAGATACATCGACAATAAGAAAACCCTGCTGTTTGGACCTTTTGCCGGCTTCTCGCCGAAGTTCCTGAAGACGGGCTCCAATCTTGACCTGATCCGTTCCGTTAAACCGAACAATCTGCTCACGATGCTGGCAGCCGGCGTTAAAGAGATGGCGCTGACGAAATACCTGATCCAGCAAGTGCTGCTATCCAATGAAAAACGAATGGAGGAGCTGCGGGAGTTCATCCCGAACGCCAAGAGCGAGGATTGGGAAATTGTCGTAGCAGGCCAGCGGGTACAGGTTATCAAGGATACGGACGCCGGCAAAGGCACGCTCCAATTCGGTACGGAAGTCATTAGCGCTTCTGACGGCTCGATCGCTGCATTGCTCGGCGCTTCGCCAGGTGCTTCCACGGCCGTTCACGTTATGCTGGAAGTGCTGCAGAAGTGCTTCCCTCAGCATATGAAGGAGTGGGAGCCGAAGATTAAAGAAATGATTCCTTCTTACGGTGTATCCCTCGTGGATCAGCCTGAGCTGCTGCAAGAAATTCATCACTCCACTGCGAAGACGCTTGGTCTAAGCGAAAAAGAACTCGTCCATAGTTAATTCTATAATTATATTGATGAAATCGATCTCTCAATTTTCATTGATGATCGGTTCACAGAAGAACCTTAACCCGTCTTTGGATTGAGGTTCTTTTTTTGTATTGTGCTTGATGAGATGACTAGATGTGAGCAAAATCCGAACAATAGGCGGATGGGTTTGATCGTTGGCTGGACTTCAAGGTAGTATATTCCTGAAGGCATGAGGAGCGATGAGAGGAGCAAGATGATTTTGGTACAGGTACAAGAACACGGATTGGGTCCGGAACGGCTTAAGCTTGAGGCCGCCCATTTTATACAAGCATGTTACACTGAATTACATAAACCGGAAGCTGAATTGAATCAACGCCTGGCTGAAGTACAAACGCAAATCATGGAGTCGGGTACATACGAGCATACCTATGAGGAGTTAACCCATGGCTGCCGCATGGCTTGGAGAAACAGCAATCGCTGCATTGGCCGCTTGTTTTGGGAAGGGCTTACCGTGTTTGATGCCCGTCATGTCACTACCGATGAGGAGATGGCGGATGCTTTGTTCAAGCATATAGCATACGCTACGAATGGCGGCCAAATCCGTCCTGCAATAACCGTTTTTAGACCGGCAGATCCTCTGAAGCATAAATCCGATGCGCGAATATGGAATCGTCAGCTTATACGATATGCTGGATATGAGACGGATTATGGGATGGTTGGGGACCCGGATTCGCTTGCGTTGACATCGTTATGTCATTCGCTCGGCTGGGAGGGAAAGAAAACGCCATTCGATGTGTTGCCGCTGGTGATAAGCGCACAAGGAATGGAACCCCGTTGGTTTGATATCCCCAAGGAGCTTGTGCTCGAGGTGCCGATTGAACACCCGGAATACCCGCAGTTGCAGGAGCTCGGCATTCGGTGGTACGGAGTGCCGATTGTGTCCGACATGCGGCTTGAAATTGGTGGTATTTCTTATACGGCGGCTCCTTTCAACGGTTGGTACATGGGAACGGAGATTGGCGCTCGCAACTTGGCGGATGAGCAGAGGTATAACCTGCTGCCGGCACTAGCCGAGATCATGGGGCTGCCTGCAACGCAAGAATCTACGCTATGGCGCGATCGTGCGCTTGTTGAATTGAATGTGGCTGTTTTGTACTCTTATAAAAAGAATGGGGTTACGATTGTAGATCATCATACAGCTGCCAAGCAATTTAAACGCTTCGAATCAAATGAGGATAAGAGAGGCTGTCCGGTAACAGGGGACTGGACGTGGCTTATTCCGCCGCTGTCGCCCGCCACGACACATATCTTTCATCGTTCATATGACAATCGGATCGTGACGCCTAATTTTTTCTATAGAGATTCGGATTCAAGCTCGAATGAAACAATGCTTTAGAAAATATAGCGTGATAAACCCTAGATTAAGGGACATTTGCATAGCGTACCGGCAATCGGCAGCGTTTAAACGTTTATAAGTAAGGATTGTTATAAATTTCACATAATGAGTCGATAAATTAAGTAGGGGGAAATCATGACAGAGGCTTACATATCGCCAAGCAGCACATGCACGGAGAAGTGTCGCACCCTGGTGTGTTTTTTTGCCGGTATCCTGACATATCGGAATAACTTTGAAGACGCAGCCAATGAGATTGCGAAAAGATATCGTCATGCTAAAATTGTGATGATTTTCCCCTATGGTTTGGCCAACGGCAAGCAAGGTTCGGCTTTAATCCGTCTGTTGACCCGTCAATTGAGTCAAGCAGGGCTGATGGATTGACTGTGAAATGACTAAAAAACGCTCAGGGCGTTTTTAAACTGACATCTGTTTCACAAAACTCGTATTTTGTACATATGTCAAAGATCCCTTATAATATTATAAAAGCTCTTTCAGCGTACTTATGCAGCAAGTAGTTAACCGTGAAATTGACGGGGCTTTCGTGTACGGCCCTGTAACGCATCCTCAGCTGAAGCAGATCCCTTCCTATCAAGAAGAACTGGTGCTGCTCACCGAAGTTGGGGCCGAAAGTCTGCAGGAGCAATTGCACAAGCCAATGCTGATCTTATCGACGGGCTGTACTCACCGGTCCAGAGTGGAGCGCCTTCTGGCAGAAGCCGGAGTCCAACATCCGCGTATCATCGAGTTCGGTTCGCTCGAAGCTGTCATCGGAGGGGTTGCTTCGGGACTCGGTGTAGCTCTCCTTCCGAGGTCCAATGCCGCAATGCTTTCCAAGGAGAGCAACATGAAAGCCATGACGCTTCCGAAGTCCTATCGTGAGCTTGTGGTGCATTTTATTTATCACAGGGACGTCCCGGTGAGCAGCGCGCTTCGAGCATTTTTAGAGCTAAATCATCAATAGTGATTTAATCTTCACCTGCTATTTTCTTTTAGAAGGTATTGATTTGTTGTTATCGAACACATAAAAAAGCTCCTGTTTCGCTACAGGAGCATAAATCTTCTCTTAAAGTAAGTCGTTTTTTTCCATGATCATTACATCAATAAACTTACCAGCCATGACACCCTGCTTCTCAAAAACGCCAGCTTCCCAATATTCTGTTGTGCGTATAAAACCCAGCCCTTTCCGTTAAACGAAAAAAGTGTTTAGTAATATCTAAGGCTTGATTGCCTTGATTACGGCTGATACGATGTAATCCTCGATATTAGATCCTTGAACCCAATCCTTAATAAAATCTTTGGACTCATCCTTCGGTTCGACGGAGATATCGGTAAATCCGCTTTGTTGAAGCATTGTCTCAATTTCGCTAATTGAAGATGCTCCTGATATGCAACCTGAATACAGCTTATCTAAGTCGTTTTTTATTTCTGAAGGAAGCTCTGCTGTTGTCACAATATCGGAAATCGCCAGCCTGCCGCCGCTTTTTAGAACACGAAACGAATCATTAAACACCTGCTGCTTATCAGGCGAGAGGTTGATAACACAGTTTGAGATGATGACATCCACGGTGTTATCAGCGACAGGAAGATGCTCAATTTCTCCCAAACGAAAATCTGTATTCGAATACTCCCCTCTCATAGCATTGTTACGTGCACGGCTAACCATTTCAGGTGTCATGTCAACGCCGATCACTTTACCGGTCTCCCCCACCTGCCGGGACGCTAAGAAACAGTCAAAGCCCCCGCCGCTGCCTAAGTCGAGTACAACTTCACCAGGCTTTAATGACGCAATAGCTTGGGGATTGCCGCACCCCAAACCAAGATTTGCACCTTCAGGCACCGCGCTTAGTTCATCATTCGAATATCCAAGCTTACTGGAGATCGAATTGAAGTCGGAAGGTGTACTGCAGCAGCTGGTTGTTTGTATGTCGGTTTGACAACACGAACTAGCATTACCTTCTTGAATAGCCACTTGTTTATAACGGTTACGTACATTTTGGCGAATTTGATCGTTCGTTACTTGATTCATTCGATCATCTCCTTCGAGTAGTTTTTATAAGATCAGCAACAGCTAGGCGTACAACAGGCTATTGAATTCGCAGGTTGCCGTCTCCAAAGAAGTTGGTTCAACAACCCCTCTTTTGGCTTTTTCCATTTCCATGCTTCCCTACTGGCTCGCTCAACTTCGAGCTGCTGCTGCTTCAAAAGATATTCTTCGTCCCACCAATTTAAGTACATAGGTAAGATCCTCCCTATAAATGATTTCTTATTTTCAAATAACGCATTAGCTTGCTTACAACGTATTTTTCGTCCGGCCCCACCCCCCTTAATGTTGCGGAAGCGAAGGAACGCTGTCCTTCCAAACCGACATAATAGAGTCCTGGAGCGGTAAGTCTTATTCCTGCTGTCTGTATCGGTTTTCCCTCAGTGCCAAGAGCCCCTATGGGAAAATACTGAATCACCTCATTTTGTGACGGATAGTGGGTTGCAGCTCCGGATTCCCTCATACCTGGCAATGAGGACAACCTTACTGGCGAAAACAGCTTTAAACTATCGTAATAATGCGGCCAGGAACCAGCTGCATGCTCGCCTGCTTCCAAGATCAAAAACTTGAGCCCGTTTTTCTTCAAGTAATACACGGAAGCCATACCGGCCTGCCCGCCTCCGATAACAATTGATGCTAAAACGGGTGCCATCTTAAAGCCCCCCCTTCGTTCATTATTTGCATTATACAAGTATTTGAAGGTAAAAAAATTTACCCAATAATGGGTCTGCAGCAGTTATCAGATTTAGCCATGGCCTCATTCATTAACTTGATGGAACGAAGGACCGTCTCTTTCTCGAATTCGGTCATAAATGAGAATATTTCATCAAGATAAGCATTCATCTGTTGGTCGATCGTTGTAGCTACGTACTTCCCTTCAACCGTTAAGGAGAGGGTCGATACCCGGCGATCGGCAGGATCAGGTGTCTTTTTAATTAAATTCATTTTGATTAGAGACTGTACTTGTCTGCTGAATGTTGTAATATCGGTCCCCAATGTTTCTGCGATTTGCTGGATCGAAGGATTATGCTGACGGTCGACTTCGAACAAAATATGGCTTTGGACAGGAGTGATGTCATTACCACCCACAGTGCAGCAATTTTTGTTCAATAAGCCGAAACGGCGTGTCATAATCTGAAATAGTTCGCGAGTGCTTTCCATTGTACTGTTCACCTCTTGATTCATTTATACACGAAACATTTGCAATATGCAAATGTTATTCGGGTAAGAAATCAAAGACTTATCTTTCATTTGATTTTCTACCGGAATCCGAATATTATATAACCGTTTACTTATGTGAGAAATGGTTGATCAGATAAGGAGGTGTTAGTTTGGAGCAAATCTACGAAACGGCTGATAAGTTGAAGCTGCTTAGCGATGGTACCCGTCTCACCATTTTGTCCTTGTTGAAGGACCGGGAATTTTGCGTATGCGAACTCGTTGATATCCTGGAGATTTCTCAACCCGGCGTAAGTCAGCATTTAAGAAAATTAAAATCCCAGGGCCTAGTAAAAGAAGATAAACGCGGTCAGTGGGTATATTATTCCTTGAGTGTAGATGTTCCACCATACATTAGGTCGGTGCTCGAGTATACGCCTAATTCTAAGACCATTCTAACTGCGCTTAACAAAAAAGAAATCACTTCGGTTTGCGAATGAGGCTTTTGCAGCATTCTGAAGTTTTTTCTTGTTGTTTATATAAGTATATGGTTATATAATGATTTCCGTCGTTCATCGATGACACCGACTTTGAAGCAAACGGAGGACGAGATGGTAACTGTTGTATTAGCTAGTATTATTTTTTTGATTACCTTAACCTTGGTTATCTGGCAGCCCAGAAATTTATCCATCGGATGGTCAGCCTGCGGCGGTGCTGTGCTGGCGTTACTTGCCGGGGTAGTTAGTGTCCAAGACGTCTGGGATGTTACCCAAATGGTCTGGAATGCCACATTAGCTTTCGTTGCGATCATCATCATCTCACTAATCTTAGATAGGATTGGATTCTTTGAGTGGGCTGCCCTACATATGGCAAGAGCTGCTCGTGAAAACGGCATCCGCATGTTTGTATACGTCAGCATTCTGGGTGCTGTTGTCGCTGCCTTTTTTGCGAATGACGGAGCAGCCCTCATTTTGACACCGATCGTATTGGCCATGGTAAGGGCACTTAACTTTGATGAGAAAAGGGTGTTCCCTTTCATTATCGCGAGTGGATTTATCGCGGATACTACCTCACTTCCGCTCGTCGTGAGCAACTTGGTCAATATCGTATCCGCTGATTTCTTTGGAATCGGGTTCGCGGAATACGCCGGCCGAATGATCATTCCGAATTTATTTTCACTGATCGCCAGCATCTTGGTCCTGTATTTCTTCTTCCGTAAAAGTATTCCGCGGCAGTTTGAAGCCACCCGCTTGAAGGAGCCTGCCGATGCCATCAAGGATCCCTTCTTGTTCCGGATCTCTTGGTATGTTCTAATCGTTCTTTTAATTGGGTATTTTATCAGCGAGTTTCTGAATATCCCTGTATCCCTTATAGCTGGTGTCATCGCTCTTATGTTCCTATTACTTGCCCAGCGCAGTCGGGTGGTCCCAACCAAAGAAGTCCTCATAGGAGCTCCTTGGGCAATTGTCTTTTTCTCTATCGGCATGTATGTCGTGGTGTATGGTCTCCGAAATGCGGGACTTACCGATTTGCTCGCAATAGCTATACAAACCGTTGCTGACCAAGGATTATTTGTGGCGACAATGGGTATGGGGTTCATTGCCGCTCTTCTGTCATCGGTCATGAACAATTTGCCTACCGTCATGATTGATGCGCTAGCCATTGATGCTACTCAGGCGTCTGGAACGATTCGGGAAGCATTAATTTATGCTAACGTGATCGGCTCTGATTTGGGGCCTAAAATCACGCCGATCGGTTCATTGGCAACATTGCTATGGCTTCATGTACTTTCTACCAAAGGGGTCAAAATTTCTTGGGGAACTTACTTTAAGACCGGGATTATTCTCACGGTCCCAACGCTGTTTATAACCTTGCTTGGGCTCTATTTGTGGTTAGCAGTTTTGTAGTTTTTATATAAAAGGAGACGATGATTCGTGGAGAAGAAAACCATATACTTTCTCTGCACCGGCAACTCATGCCGCAGTCAGATGGCTGAAGGTTGGGCTAAACAGCATCTAGGGAGCAGCTGGAATGTATACAGTGCTGGTATCGAAGCTCACGGGCTGAATCCCAATGCTGTTCGAGCCATGAATGAGGTAGGGATCGACATTTCCCACCAAACCTCCGATGTGGTTGATCCGGAAATTCTTAACCAAGCGGATATGGTTGTAACGCTATGCGGGGATGCTGCAAATAAATGCCCTGTTACCCCGCCGACAGTAAAAAGAGTTCATTGGGGATTTGATGATCCTGCGAAAGCTCAGGGCACGGATGAAGAAAAGTGGGCTGTGTTCCAAAGGGTTCGAGATGAGATTGGGGATCGAATACTTAAGTTTGCCGTCTCAGGCGAATAGACAAGTCTCCTTCCCTGCTCGCTGGTTCAATAAAGGCAGCCGATATCATTAACGGCTGCCTTCTTGTTTTATTGAATGGTTGTAGATTATTTTGAATCACTTTATTTTGTAGAAACTAACGACTTTCGATTTGCTCTTATTGATTGGTTATCGTTAAGCTGGAGGAATGCTCTGCGGATTGTTAAATACATTTTTCGGATCATATTTTGCTTTTATTTTTCTCAATCTTGGATAGTTCTTTCCATAATAGACCGGTCCTGAACTCTTAATGCCCTGGTCTGGAACGTTAATATAGGATCCTACGATATAAGGCTGCAATTTCTTTCGGGTGTTTCGGGCCAAAGCGATATTTCTAGCTGCATGAGATGGATTCACCCAAGAGCTGTTCCATTCCACGTAGAACTTAGCTTTGCGCCAGTAGAATGCGGTGGCTCTAGGTGCGATGCGGCTTACGGCGCCGCCCCAATTCAGGAAAAAGAACCCGGCTGGCGTCCCTCCCTCTGCTTTTTCCAGAAACTCGCGCATGACTTTATAGGCTTTCTCTGGAAATGGACGTCTGCCAAAGCCGCTGGAGAACTGGTTGCTGAATCTTTGTGTAAGAACCGGATCGGGGGCGAGCATAAACTTAGTAGCTTCCCTGTATGGCAGATAACGGATGATTTTTTGCGTCGGGGTGCCAACACTAAGAATTGGTTCCAGTTGGGTAAGCGCCTCGCGTTTTGATCCTAGGTAGATCCCCAGCATACTGACATTTCCGCCTTTTTTGGGACCGACGCTTAATTCACTTCCGAGCTTGGTACTGGCGTTCGGAGCCCAAACCTGCCATTTCTTCACGATTTTTTCAAACTGCTCCCATGGCCAGGTGATTCGAAATACTGTGGCTTTGTTTGGAGCACGCAGCACCTTGAATTTGTATTTGGTATAAACGCCGAAGTTCCCGCCGCCTCCCCCACGGGATGCCCATAGAAGGTCGGAATTTTGTTTTTTGTTTGCACGAATGATTCTCCCCTTGGCATCTACCATTTCGAGTTCGATTAAATTATCGCTGATGAGACCGGTCGTTCTTTGTAGCGGCCCGATTCCACCACCAGGCGTAATGCCGCCGATCCCTACCGTTGGGCTGTCGCCAAATGGGGCCATATAACCCTGCCGAGCCAACGTATCGACGATTCGGCCAACCTGATTCCCGGTCTCTACTACTGCTGTGCTGCTCTTTTTGTTCAGACGAATTTTCTTCATTTCGCTGACGTCAATGACGATTCCTCCATTGACCTGCGAGAGATTGCCTTCCAAGGCGTGCCTTCCGCTTCGCGGGCGCAAGGGGACTTTATTTTTTCGAGCCCATCGAATGGCATTGGCCACATCTTGTGTTTTCTGAGCAAAAACAAAAACCTTAGGAAATCTGTCCGTATGTGGATCCCAATTTTTGCGCGCTGCTT
Organism: Paenibacillus sp. FSL M8-0142; assembly: GCF_038597315.1. Taxonomy (NCBI): domain Bacteria; kingdom Bacillati; phylum Bacillota; class Bacilli; order Caryophanales; family Paenibacillaceae; genus Paenibacillus; species Paenibacillus sp. FSL M8-0142. Next base: position 3,312,745 of record NZ_CP152008.1, on the reverse strand, counting down.
CATACCCAGGGTCACCCCTAAAAATCACTCGCCCAGTAAGCCTCACATCTGACTTCACGGATCTGTCCATCTCCTTAGAATTAATGAGAAGAATGAATACATTTTTGACATATCGGCGGATGCTATATAATGTATGATGGAAATCTGTGACGTGTATGGGCTGGTGCCCTTAAAATTTCGTGAGGAGATTCTAAGTCAGTTTAATGACTCTACGATCGGTTTGTTGTCCCCATCCAGCCCTTTAAAATGGCTTCATGACCATAAGCACCAATATGGCAATCATCAGCAGCTGCGCTGCCGTCTCGATGGGCACGATCTTTTTGATCAGCAGTCCGAATTCGGCGGGTATCTCATTACCCTGGTCGTAATTTTCAGAAATGCTCTTCTCGATCTTGTTCACACGGGGCTCGATCCATCCGTCAATCAGGACGACCGTGAGCAGCGCTAAAAGGATGGATACATTCAGCCACATTTGGGAGAACCCCGTCTTGGTTATGATCATAAGCCAAACCCCGGTTAAAATTAGGACGGTACCGCCGATTTTAGGAAGGATAGAGAGTCTGTTTGCTATACCAGATGCAAAGTGCAGCTGTCCGACGGTCTTGGCGAATCTTCGAATGATGAACAAAACAAAAGTGGGGCCCATGATAGCGATTGAAGCCAATATATGCAAAACGAGCAGGATTCCAAACAAACCCATAGTTCCCTCCTCCTTAGCGCACCGTCGAATGTTGGGTTTGATAGGCTAGACCGATCCTTTTTCCTTTAAACGGTCCTTCGAGCTCAAGATGTTCCAGCATACATGCGACCACATCGTCATAAGCCACATTCAACTCATGAAATCGACTGAACAAGTAACCGGTAATATCCGTCTCGGAATATTCCTTGATCGTCTCTGGAACCGGAACGGGTAAGGTTTCCGTGGTTACAAGCAGAGGAACCGAATCCGGCTGCTCTCTCGACACTGTCATGGTTCCCGGACACATCATGGACCAATCGAGTCCAGTCTGTTGCAGCCTTTCGAGGTTCCGGTTATGGTTCCTGTATTCAGGTGGAAAGCCGGGTAAATTGTTGCCGATTAGATCTGTATAAGGTATATCCAGCAGGCCGGCTCCCCCCATTACCCATACCCGCCCGGAGAAACTTGGCACCGATTCACATTGGCTAATAATGTTGTCAACGATCCGATTAAATTCGTCTCCCTGCCCCGCATGGCCGGCTGCAAGAATAGCGGCGTCTTGATGCGCGAGCGCCTCACCGACGCTAGCCGGTTCCATCATATCGCCCGCGATAACCTTCACATGCTTGGCGGAATGCTCGCCTAGTTGCTCGTAAAGTTTCTCCGAATTTCGCACAAAAGCGGTCATTTCATGACCCATTTTTATCCCTTGTAGCAGCACTCTCTTCCCTGTATTCCCTGTCGCTCCAAACACAACAATTTTCATTGGTTTTTCCTCCTCTTTCATGTCCCCATTATTTGGTTAGCTCAAGCTTAGCATCGCCCTTGCATGATGTTAAGAACCCACTTTAAAGTAGGGTCCTTACTAAAAAGTAAGCATGACAAAAGGACACCAACATGAACATGAAGATCAGGAGGAAATGGGAGCTCTTTTATAGGCAGATTGACGGCAATTCTACAGAATGGGGCATTTAGGATCTAAAACTCGTTAATGAATGCCACGTGCCAAGGGGGGGGGGCGAATTCAATTACTTGACTCATACGGTCGTCATTGAGTGGTGCATACTTGAATTAATGTTGTCATTTTGCGATCGCAGGTAAAACAAAAGCTGCCCGGGATTTCCGTGACAGCTTTTGTTTGGGGTATTGAAGCCATGTACAAGTTCATTGAACCACCGTTATGACGCTGAGTCTTCAATATTCCGCTTGTTATGATTTTCTCCCCAAGCACACATGACTTCTGCTACAGGGATCAATGTTTTTCCGTACTCACTGAGTGAATATTCTACTTTTGGAGGGACCGCAGGGTGGACCGTTCTATCGACAATGCCTTCCCGTTCCAGATCCCGGAGATGCTGTGAGAGCATTTTTTGTGACACCTCAGGTATGAGCTTCTCCAGATCATTGAATCGCTTATTAGAGTCCATCAAATGCCATAAAATCAGGGGCTTCCATTTGCCGCCTAAAACATGAATGAGTGTCTCAATCGGACATTGACGCTGATGAATCATCGATGGATCATCCCCTTACTTTCAAGTAAGTGCATTACCTAAAATTGCCATAATTGAATTTTACGCCAGCTCTACGATCAAGTCAAACATGAAAACGAAAAAGGGAATCAGACTTTAACGAATCCTGCCTTCACACCCGCCCTACGATCCATCGAGAATGAGATAAAGTCTTCTTAAGGATCGGATTGGGATCAAGTTATCCTAATCCTTTCCCTTCAAACTTCATCCTTAATCACATAGTTGGAATCCCCTTTAACGGATATGGTATCCAGAGCATTTATGGCTGCTTCAATAGAAGCAATGCGTCTTTCTAGTAACGTCTTTTGAGGGCTGCCTTCTTTAGCGTTTTGATACTGTTTTTTAACAGAAGGAAGAATACCGACAATAACAGTTCGGGCTTCGAAGATGTCCAACATCTCGTATGGAAACCCTGTTCCATGCCAAGCATTTTCTAGACTATCTAAAGCGATTTTCACGGCATCCCGTCGTTTCTTAATGAGGGTTATGTTTGCTTCTTTCCCAATCATGTTGTTATAAGCATTTTCGAGTTTCTTTAAAGTTGACTGCATCGATTGGATCAGCAATCGTTGGCGTTCTGGGCTATCAGCTTTCATTGTAGAACCTCACTCTGTATTTATTTGTATAACGAATGTAAGGATTTCATCGGAAAGACCTCCTATAGTACCAGAGGATGATGATCCCAGTCCCTACATGGCACCACTTCGGGCGAATTTTGAAGAACTCAGAGTTTCAATAACATCCCCCACCTTTCGTTTCCAATAACTATACAACATTCATGCAAGTGCGAAGGATAATGCGGGTGTACCATTGATTCCTCCTAAATCAATTTTAAGAAAGTTATCGTTGTGCTTTAATGTTTAGTCTTAAGCCTTAAATACACCTGTCTAGTCAGCTACGCAACTAAGTTTTTGTCAATGAGTTCTGACAAGAACCCAGTTACTTATGACAAAAAAGCCGCAAATCATGCGACTTTCTAATCGTAAAGTTCATCTATAAATCTTATCCGAGAGAACAAATGTTCTTTATCAGATATCTTAAATCTAGTTATCGATACCGCTCAACAAGATTAAGTTCGTAATAATGCTCCTATTGAAGGCAAAATCTATGTCTGACAGATGTTCAGGCGGGTATCACTCTCTTTGTGTTCTGCGGTATTCGCTCGGAGATAGACCATTGCGCTTCTTAAACGTTTTGCTGAACTGGTAGACGTCAGTGTAACCACATGCTCTCGCTATATCCGTGACGGAATCACCTGTGAATCGGAGCTGGCGGAGGGCATGCTCATTGCGAAGCTGGTCCAGGTATTCCTTGGGACTGCACCCGTAACGTGCTGCGAAGCTTCTGCGTATATAAACAGGCGAGAAACCAGTCTGCTCCGCCAATTCGGTGATGCGAAACTCGGTGGCAAATCCCGTGTCCAGTTTCTCCTTGAACCTGCGAAGAGCCGCTGTTATTCCTTCCTCACCATGGTTTCTTCCACCTGCTTCCGCCGCCTCGTGCACCTCTTGCAATAAGCGATACCAGACAGATTTTACTCGCGCCTCTCGAACGAGATCTCCAGGCACCCATTCTCTCTCCGCTTCACGGAACAGCTCTCCGATCTTTCCCATACGCTCACTCTGTAAAGGCAAAAGAAATGGCAGCCGCAGTCGTTCAATAGGCTCAGGGGCATCCCACCCATTCTCATTCTTTCTTAGCGAAGCGCAATCAAAGAGCAGCATCGTCATTCGAAGCGGGTGCGTCTCGGAGGACTTCATATGAAGAGGCAACCTGGGCCAAAGGTACACCAATGTGCCTCCTTCAACTTCTACGTCCCCCTCCTCACTGCGGAAAATTCCCTTACCGCTGTAGATGTAGTAAAAGGTATGCCCGGAAACGGTCTGCCGAATATCCTCCCAGCCTGGCAGCGCCGGCTTTGCGAGTACCCAGTGTATATGCACCACCATATTTCCCAAAGCATATTCCATTGGTTTCCCCCTTTATTATGATTTGTATCATTTATGATAAATGATTAGGATTGTTTTTGCCATTGTCCCTTACTTGCTGAAGGTGCTACACTCCGAACATACAGACCAGCAGTTATTGAATATCTAAAGAAAAATCATTGGAGATGGTAAATATGATCCGCACGTTTCAGCAGCATCGACTTAGGGAATGCCAATTTCTCGACGGGTTATGGGATTTCGTTTTTGACAAGGATGATATTGGATTATCTGAGGATTGGCACACAAACTTTCCTTCCATGCATGATCGTATACCGGTGCCGTCCTGTTGGAATAACGAGCTCGGTAAGTTCGACTACGAAGGAGTGGCATGGTACCGGACTTGGGTAACACTTGACGAGAGCAGCCATCTGCGTCTATTGTTCCACGCCGTGATGGGTCATGCCGATGTGTACTGGGATGGTCAGCATCTGGGATACCATTATGGTGGATTTACTCCATTTGATTTCACGATCCCTAATGTCACAGCCGGGGTTCACCAACTTGTCGTCCGCACAGACAGCACGCTGGGGCGCAACACTTTGCCATACCACGTTGTAGACTGGTTTCATTACGGCGGAATCATCCGGCCCGTAGAGGTACAACGACTGCCTGATGTCTCGATCGAGAGAATGCGTATCACCTACGAGATGACAGGAGATTCCAGTGCTGATGTCCGAATCTTGCTTAAGCTCCGCTCCATGTCGGACACTTCAGTCGAAGTGCCCCTATCCCTCTATCGGAATAATGAGATATTCTTTGCTGACAGCGCTTCCCTACCTGCCAAAGGCAGCATGGAACTAGTCGTGGAACAAACCTGGACGGACCTCCAGCGGTGGGAACCGGAGGATCCTGTTCTCTACATGATCAGATCCGTAGCCGGGCATGACGACCATACAGACCGCATCGGGTTCCGCACCGTGGAGACCCGGAACAAGAAGATTCTGCTAAACGGCAAGGAGCTTTATCTGCAGGGAGTTAACCGTCACGAGGAACACCCTGAATGGGGCTTCGCTTTCCCCAACAAATTGATGACCAAGGAGCTTGATATTATCCAGCAGATGGGATGCAACACTGTACGGGGGTCACATTACCCTCAAAGTGAATACTGGCTTGATCTGCTGGATGAGCGTGGCGTGCTCTTCTGGAGCGAAATTCCGATTTGGGGGGCCGCATTTCCTGCTGCGGAGACGGGCGACCCGCTATTCGTTGAACGCGCGATGACCATGATGGATGAGATGATTGAGCGAGATCTTCACCATCCCTCCATCCTGTTCTGGTCTGTCCATAACGAGATTGATACGCGCTCCAAGCAGGCCTATGAATTGTCTATCAAGATGACAGAACTCGTTAGGAGTAAAGATCCGTCAAGACTGGTGGCTTATGCCACGATGCACCCCATGAAAGACATCTGCCTCGGACTATTTGACGTTATCGGAATTAACTATTATTGCGGATGGTATTTCGGACATGTCGAGTTCGAAGAAATGCTTGAAGTCTTTCATGCGCGCTGCAAGGAATATGGAGCAGAGAGCACTCCGGTGCTTATGACCGAATTTGGCGGAGCAGGCGTATTCGGTGATTCCGGCTGGGAACCCCGTCTGTTCAGCGAGGACTACCAGGCTGATATCCTCGGCAAGTCCCTGAAGCTCTTCCGGTCCGATCCGAAGATTAGCGGCACCTACGTCTGGCAGTTTGTAGATACAAGGGCCCAGCTGCAGAGTCATCTTCCCCACTTCAGGGATCGGGCACGATCCTTCAATAACAAAGGGCTGCTCAACGAATACCGGAAACCCAAGCTTGCCTATCGCGTCGTCAAGGGCATTTATACCGGCCAAAACGATCCATACGACTGGGGTTCCACGCTGAAATGATCCGTGAGGGCATCCCGGGTGGGATGCTCCTGCAGATCAGATGATAAACCGTCATTCCAAATGAATGAACATAACTTTTGGAGAAGGGGCGATTTGTTCATGCACACACGAAAGATAAGCAGGTATGCAATTGTCTTAATGATCTTGGGACTGTTTACAACTACGCTGGCTGCGTGCAGTGGGAAAGGATCGGAGGTGGCGGAACCCACGGGATCAAAGCAGAATCAACCACTAACGAAATTAACGTATTGGGTAGAATTGTTTCCGGATGCTGCCGCCATTATGAAGAGTTATGGAGAAGTTACTTCATGGAAGGAAATTGAGGCCAGAACCGGGGTGGAAATTGAATTTCAGCATCCGGCACAAGGTCAACTCGGGGAACAATTCAACTTGATGGTAGCATCAAATAAACTGCCTGATGTTGTAGATTATGGATGGAACGCTTACCCCGGTGGAGCACAGAAAGCAATCAGAGATAAGAAACTCATTCCATTGAATGATTATTTGGATCATGCCCCCAACTTAAAAAAACTGCTGGACGATCATCCGGAATGGAGAAAAATGGCTTCTACAGACAATGGAGATCTCATTGGCTTTCCGTTCATTCGGGAGGACGTCACCCAGCAAGTGTTTTTGGGACCAGCAATTCGCAAAGACTGGCTGGATCAATTAAATTTGTCTGTACCAACGACCATTGATGAATGGTACGCCGTTTTGAAAGCGTTTAAAGAGCAAGACCCCAACGGAAATGGTGAAGCGGACGAAATTCCGATTCTCATTCCGGCAGGAGAACTAGCTTTTGCCGGTGCCTTCGGAACACCTAATGATTTCTACCGGGAGAATGATATCGTCAAATACGGACCCATTGAACCCGGTTTCAAGGAATACTTGGCCACAATGAACCAATGGTATAACGAAGGACTGCTCGACAAGGACTTCGCGACAGCGGATGCCAAGATGACAGATGCCAAAATAACAGGAAATCAGGTCGGATCGACGGTGTTATTTCTCAATGGCGGAATAGGAAAATACATGGACTTGATGGCGAAGAGCCAACCGGATTTTAAACTTGTCGGAACCCCCTATCCGACTTTGCATCCTGGCGAAAAGCCGGTGTTCGGACATATGGATAATCCCGTTACCGGCATCTTCGCAGCGATAACCGGAAGTAACAAAAACGTTGTTGAAACCGTAAAATTCCTGGATTACTTGTACAGTGAAGAAGGAAAACTCATCATGAATTTCGGAAAAGAAGGCGAAACCTACACATTAGTTGACGACCAGCCCCAGTATACGGATGCTATCTTGAATAATCCTGACGGGCTGCCGATTTCCCAAGCCTTCAGAAAGCATATTATGGGCGCTACATCAGGTCCTTTTGTGCAGGATGTACGTCATACGCAGCAGTATACGACCAAGCCGGAACAAAAAGAAGCAATGACATTGTGGTCAAATACTACACAAGAAAAAAGAATGCCTCCCGTTAGTATCTCTGTAGAAGATAGCAGCCGATATTCCTCGATTATGACTGACGTTAATACATTTAAAGACGAAATGATTCTCAAATTTATTATGGGTTCAGAGCCGCTCGAAAATTTCGATACCTATGTAGAAATGCTAAAAGGTTTAGGAATCGAGGAAGCGATCCAAATTCAACAAGCAGCTTTAGAAAGATACAACAACCGATAAGCATTACCAACAATTCCGGAAGATGGCATGGGGCAGCTTGCCGTTTTCCGGACATCCGGGAGGGAGAATTCGTGTCTGATTTAGATAGAAGCTCTATGCTTTCAGCAGTTAGAGTACCTGCTGAAAGCAAAAAGAGTATCATCAAGAGGGACTTGGTTCGTAATCGCTATATTTATTTGATGCTTGTTCCTGTTTTGATTTATTACGCCATTTTTCATTATGGTCCTATGTATGGCCTGCTCATAGCTTTTAAGGATTATAGTATAGCCGATGGGGTGTGGCAAAGTCCATGGGTGGGTTTTACCCACTTCCAGATTTTTTTTGAAAACCCTTACTTTTGGCGACTGCTTCGAAACACCTTAATGATCAGCTTTTATGAATTGTTATTTGCATTTCCTGCCCCAATTATCCTGGCTCTATTACTTAATGAGATTCGACTTATCTTCTTCAAACGCGTTGTACAGACGATTAGTTACCTCCCTCACTTTATTTCAATCGTAGTAGTAGCCGGAATGCTTGTCGACTTTGTTGCCCGTGATGGTCTGATTAATAATATCCTCGGTTTTTTTGGATATGAGCCCATCGCTTTCCTGCAAGAGCCGGGATGGTTTCGCTCTATTTATGTATCCTCCGGGATCTGGCAAGGAATCGGCTGGGGATCTATTATCTATCTCGCCGCGATGTCCTCCATTGATCCTACTCTGTATGATGCGGCTCGTATCGATGGCGCAGGTCGTTGGAAGCAAACGTTGCATATCACCATCCCAGGCATTATGCCGACCATTGTAATCTTATTTATCCTTAATATAGGATCGATGCTTGCCGTAGGAAGTGAAAAAATCATTTTGCTCTACAACCCGCTTACTTACGAAACGGCTGATGTTATTTCAACCTATGTGTATCGAAAAGGTATTCTTGGAGCAGATTTCGGGTATTCCGCTGCCGTAGGCTTGTTCAATTCAGTCATCAGCTTCATATTGCTTACACTCGCCAATACAATTAGCAAGCGGGTAAGCGAACACAGGCTGTGGTAAAAGGAGGAGCAAGAAAAATGACCACTAAACGTTCACTGGGTGAAACTGTGTTTTCTTGGTTCAATCTCTGCTTTATGGTATTGCTTTGCTTCGTTACACTCTATCCGTTTATTTATATCCTGTTTGCATCACTAAGCAATCCTACAGAAATGGCCCAGTTTCGCGGCATGCTGTTCTATCCACAAGGGTTTAGTTTCGATGCCTATAAAGCGGTACTCGAAAATCCTATGCTTACAACTGGCTACCGGAATACGCTGTTGTACGTGACAACAGGAACAGTCATCAACTTGATCATGACAACGCTCGGTGCCTATGCACTTTCCCGTCGTAATGTTTATTTCAAAAACCACATCATGCTCCTGATCGTGATCACCATGGTATTCAGTGGTGGGCTTATTCCGTCTTACCTGCTGGTTAATAATCTTGGGATGTTAAATACGCCTTGGGCCCTTCTCCTGCCAGGAGCAATCAACTCGTTCAACTTAATTATAATGCGAACGGCATTTCAAGGCATTCCGGCAAGCTTGGAGGAATCGGCACGCATCGACGGAGCGACTGACTGGGTGATCATGACCCGGATTATTATCCCCCTTTCTATGCCCGTGATTGCCGTCATGATTTTATGGTATGCCGTCGGACATTGGAATTCGTATTTTAATGCATTGATTTATTTACGTGACCGGGAGCTGTTCCCTCTGCAGCTGGTGCTCAGGGAGATTCTGATTTCCAACAGCACAGATAGTATGATGACAGGAGCAGCGACCGGCGATCGTCTGGATATCGGGATCACCATAAAGTACGCAACGATCATTGTATCAACATTGCCGATCTTGGTTCTGTATCCGTTTCTGCAAAAATATTTTGTGCACGGCGTGATGATCGGTGCGCTCAAAGAATAATGGGATAGCATGGTTTTAAGGTTGCACAATTTGCTGGAAAAACGTTCATCATGTTTGGCAATCCTTTACCGTTGATTGCATAAAAAAAAGCGTTAAAACCTATGTAAAAGGTTTTAACGCTTGCTGATTTGCATACGGGCCCCTCTCAAAGCGGTCTCTCCATTGGACTCCCTTGTATGCGAAATCAAAATAGATTAGCCCCGCTCAACATAATCTCATGAAACTCGACGAACAGTTAACATTTCAGCGTGGTTGTACGCGAAACTATTCGTGTTTCTAATCCGCCTGCTTGGCCCGATGCACCGTCAAAGTCACCCGATTGGTTTCACACATGAACGTGGAGAGATGTACGGGCTCGTCCTTGGCATCGAAGGCGATTTTCAAAATCCGAAACAAATTGGCCCCGACATCGCATTCCAGCAGCTTGGCATAGTCCTGTGTCGCGCTAATGACATCGATTTCTTTATCGTTGCTTACGATCTCCGTCCCGTATTCCTCGGCCAAAATTTTATACGTGGACTCGTTCATCGCGATCTTCTTCTCCAGATCGGGGAATCGGGTCAGGGAATAATGCGCGATATCGTAGAACAGCGGGCGTTCATTGACATACATGAGACGCTCCAGCTCCAGGACAGGGCTGCCGGCTTCAATCGCAAGATGCCCGGCCACCTCTTCCGTCGCTTCAATGACATTGCTTCGTAGAATGCGGGAATTCGGAATCATGCCAAGCTGGTGGCTGAACTCCGAGAATCCGCTTACAGACAGCAGCTCGTTGTGAAATTTGTTGGAGGCCACAAAAGTCCCCCGCCGCGGAATCCGGGTAAGGGCTCCTTCCCGCACCAGTTCCTCAATCGCTTTGCGGATCGTAATCCGGCTTACGTTATAAATGTCGCACAGCTCTGCTTCCGTCGGTATTTGCTCATCCGGTTTGTATCGCCCGTGCTGGATGTCATTCTTCAACATCTGCCGGATCTGCATATACAGCGGTTGAGGGGTCGAAGGATTTAAATTCATCGAGCATTCATCCTTATCCATCAATGATCATTTCTTATCCCTCTATTATACATTGATGGTCGCCCTCAGTCACCATGCGGCAAAATAGCTGATGGTTTTCGCGGCCCTTTGCGCGCCTTGCTCCAGGCATTTATCGACCGGAAGCCCGCTCAGCGTCCCGTAAATAAACCCGGCAATAAAAGAATCCCCCGCCCCCAGCGTATCGACGACCTCTACTTCAACGATCCCATGCTTATAAAATTGGACGCCGTCATAAGCCAGCGAGCCGTTGTCGCCCAAGGTAGCCACGACGATTCGGGGACCCCGGGCCTTGATTTCCCTCATCAGATTCCGGATATGCTCGTCATCCTGCGTATAAGACAAAAACGGATAGTCCACATAAGGCGCAAGCGTCGTTACGAGTTCATGGTCCAGCTTATCGGCAAAGTCAAAAGAGGTCAGCAGCCCCTTTTCTTTAAAAAAAGGATAATAGCGGTCGGCATGGCCCCATATTGCGGAATGGACGAGCTGAAACGACTCCGTAAACCGAAGATCCTCCGGACTGAGGGAGAAGCCGGACATTACGCCTTCCTCATAATCTCCCAGCTTTCTTTCGCTGCCTGCCATTTCGACGTAGGTCACCGCAGTGGTCCCTTCTTTGGCCGATACCCTTGACGTATCGACGCCCTTATCCTGGATCGCCCGGACCATGATCTCCCCATAACGGTCGGTTCCCACCCAGCCAATATAGGCGGTGTCCGCGCCCAATTCAGTCAAATAGACGGCCACGTTCACCGGGTTTCCTCCAGGGTAAGCCTCACCGGTAGACTGATACACGTCCATGCAGTTGTCTCCGACGGTCACGATTCGCATTTTCTCTCACCTTCCCTCTGTTCAAAGAAGAGTGCCGCCTGGTATTGCAGCACTCCCGGTGCATATTAATATTCCATCTTGCGGTAATATCTTCTCAGCGTTAGCGGATGGTTTCTCTCGCGTTCCAGATAGACGCTGATCCGGCTGAGCAGCGCCCAGTTGATGCTGACTGCGAAATGCTTCCGGAACTCTTCGCTGATACCTTCCATGGCAAAATCCTTGGTATCGATGACCGTCAGTCGCTTCGTGACTTTTTCGGCAAAACGTTCTACGCGATCTGTCAGCGGCCGAGTCTCATCCTCGCCCTTCAGCAGGATAACGCTGGTATCTTCCACCACAAGCTCGAGCGTACCGTGGAAGAACTCGGCTGCATGAATCGATTTGGCCTTGATCCACTGCATCTCTTCCAGCACGCACATGGCATAAGAATACGTATTGCCCCACAGGTTACCGGAGCCGACCATCATGTGGTAGTCGGTGTCTTTATGCTCAATGGCAAAAGCTTCCGCCTTGGGGTCGAATGCTTTGACGGCGTCCAGAATAGCCCGCGGAAGCAGGGCTACTTCTTTCGTGAACTGTTCGTATTGAGGGAACTCGTTACGGTTATGCATGAACCGGAATACGACCATATACAGCAGCATGAAAAACGTATCGAAGGAATGCTTCTCCGATCCCGTCGTGATGCAGTGGTCCACCAGCTTGGTGATCGGCGTATCCGGCTCGGCCACCAAAGCAAAGGTTGTTGCCCCCCGAGATTTGCAGTATTCGATGGCCTCGATCATCTCCTTGGTGGTTCCCGATACCGAGGTGAAGATACATACCGAATCTTTGCTGAAATGCTTGTTGTTCATCACCACGAATTCGGCGGCGATTTCCGCGTGCACGTCGATCGACGAATTGGATTTGAGGATATATTCGTAAGGGTACATCATGGCGATCGTGCCGCCGGCACCGATCATGAAAATGTTGCTGTAACCTTTCCGGCAGATCCCGTCCACAATCTCCTCGATTTGGCTTCGGTATGCCAGCCCTTCTGTTTCAACAAGTCTTAGGAAAAGCTCTTCGTCAAATTTAAACATTGATCGATTCCTCCTGTACCAGAGCAGGTGCGCTCCGATTCTTTATTTGTTATGTCTTGTATTATATTTTGGTAATACATTTGTTGCAATCATTTTTTAAATGACAGATCGTTACGCCACGATATGCGGTTTGTTGTCCGGGTCCCTTGTTCGGCCATATTTCTTTTCCCAGTAATAGTAGACGGGCAAGCCGGTTGCGATGACGATCAACGCGGCGATCATCCCCTCAAGTGGAGCCCAGGTAAACGTTCCCCAAGCAAGCCACGCCGCTCCAAGAATGGCCAGAACCGTCGTCACCCTCCAAATAGGCATTCTGTAAATCGGCTTATAATCCTCCCTTTTCCGGCATTTATAGACGGCGGCAAAGTCCAAAATGTTGATGACCAGCTGGATCAGGGTAAAATACCCGAGCAGCGAAGTTAAATCACTGAAAAATACAAGGATGCAGGCATACGTCACCTGGGCCACAATCGAAAAACTTGGTGTTTCATACTTGGGATGGACCTTGGCAAACCGTCGAAAGAACAGCCCGTCCTTGGCCATGGCGTATTCCAGGCGGGGCTGGAACATGATGCACGAGCTTAAGGAGCCTAGGATGACGATGATGGCCGTGACCGCCACGAATGGGGACGCGATGTTGGCCAACCCCGGAATATAGCTGACGGCATCGGACACGGCAGCGCTGGAACCCAGCAATTTGTCAAAAGGCATAAGCCCCGTAATGCACACCGAAAGCAGCGTGTATAACCCCAGGACAATCAGCACCGAGCTAATGAGCGCTTTTGGCAGCACTTTGCCCGGATTCCGGATTTCTCCCGCCATGAAGCAGATCGACGCCATGCCCGTGTAGGCCCAGGTTGTGGCCGAAATGCCGCCAATCAAGCTGCCGCTTGCGGAGCCGGGCGCGGGGGTGTAGGAGAAGTGATCGTAATTCATGTACATCAAACCTAAAACGATCACGATCAGAAACGGAATGATTTTGATCAGCGTAATGACGACTTGAAATCGCCCACCCTCCTTCACGCTCCGGTAGTGAATGGAGGTGATGAACAGAATAATCGCGATCCCCAGCAGTTTGCCGGCGATTCCCGAGAAAAACGGAAAAAAGGTTGCCAGATACGTGACGATCGCCAGCGCCATGATCGAAATGGACGGGGGATCCAGCGCCCAGAACGTCGCCCAGCCATACAGGAAGGCAAGCGGTCGCCAGCCCGCCTTGTTCAGATAAACGTAACCGCTTCCATTTTCGGGATAGGCCGTTGACAGCTCCGCTAGCACCATGACTTGCGGTATGGCGATCACGCCGCCGATAATCCAGGCCAGTATCGATATCGAGGGCAATCCCGCGGCTCTGGCTACGTCTCCGGTCGAGACGAATATCCCGGAGCCGATCGTCGTTCCGACGGCCAAAGCCAAAGCGGACCAAAAGCCCAGCTTTCGTGTAAGTGTGCCATTACTCATCGTGAGTTCCTCCATATCAAGATGATTAGATGCCTATTTCCCGTATTTTCCGGATCGAATGCATGAGTGTATCGTGCGGATCTTGATAATAATGAAATCCCATGATTTCCAACGAACAAGTGCCTTGGTATCCATGCCGTTTAAGACTTTCAAGGTAACCTCTCCAATCCAGCGTCCCCTCGTCCAAGGCCAGATGAGCGTCCGTCGCTCCATCCCCGTCGATCAAGTGAAAATGGCAGAGTTCCTCCAGCGTAGAGAAATAATCCTCTGGTCTCTCCCCGGCGAGCTGCATCGCTACGGTGTCGATCATTCCTTTGAGCGCCGGCGATCGGATCTCGTCCATCATTCGTTGAATGCCTTTGACGTCGGTGATGAGGTTCGATTCGAAGCGGGTTAAAGGCTCCAAAGCAAGCGTGACTCCCTCCCGCTCTGCCACCTTGGACAGCCGACCGATCGAATCGGCGGCATACTTCCAGGACTCCTCGACGGGTACATGAAAGCTTCCGATTCCAGAGGTGACCAGCATCATGTTGGCATCCAATTCCAGCGCTGCGTATACATTTTCGACAAAGTAATCCACGCTTCTCTGCCGCAGCTCCTGATCCGAAGCCGCAAGATTAAACGGATACACGCATTGTTCTGGGGTATAACAAACCACCTTCATGTTCCTTGATTTGAGATCCTTCCTGATGCGCCTTAATTGGCCGATCCCTCCCCGATACACGTAAAAATGGGGCTCGCCTGCCCACAGCTCGATCCGATCCACCCCCAGCTCCGTCATGGATTCAAGAAAATGCTCGAACGGAAAATGCCTGTACGTAATATTCATGCCTGCAATATTCATGGCTCCACCTCCTCTTGAAAACGCTTTATATTGTTATGTCTTGTATTATATTCAACGAATACAATAATTTCAATCCATTTCGCAAAAAAAATCCCGCCAAGAGTTCCCTAAATAAGGGATTTCTTAACGGGTTTTGACCGCGATTTTTATTGTAAAGCCTGCAAACATTAAGCTGCTCTCTGATTGTACACACGCATCGCAAAGAAATAAGCGACGAGCATAATGCCGATACACCACGCAAGCGCAATCCAGATATCATTGCCTACCGGTTGATTTGATAATAGCGCACGGATGGTTTCCACGATTGAAGTTACCGGCTGGTTTTCGGCAAAAGCGCGAACGACCTTCGGCATCGAATCGGTCGGCACAAAGGCCGAGCTGATAAACGGGAGGAAGATAAGCGGATAGGAAAATGCGCTTGCACCTTCGACCGATTTACCGGACAATCCGGCAATCGCCGCAACCCAAGTTAAAGCCAGCGTAAACAGAACGAGTATGCCGGTTACGGCGAGCCATGGAAAAATCCCTGCCGAAGAGCGAAAGCCCATAATAAGTGCTACGACAATGATGACGATAAGAGAAATGACGTTGGATACCACCGAGGTCAGCACGTGCCCCCACAGCACGGCGGAACGAGCAATCGGCATGGAGTGAAACCGCTCAATGATGCCCCGTTGCTTATCCATAAACAGGCGGTAAGCCGTGTAGGATATCCCGCTTGCAATCGCAATCAGCAGGATGCCGGGCAACAGATAATTCACATAGTTATCCGTATCGGTTTGAATTGCGCCGCCAAACACATAGACAAACAGCAGCATCATCGCAATCGGTGTAATGCAGACCGTGATGATGGTGTCCATGCTGCGAAAAATATGGCGCATGGAACGTCCTAGCATAACGTTCATGTCGCTGAAAAAGTACTTATTCATCGTTACTTACCCTCCTTATTACCGATGATTGCGAGGAAGATCTCCTCCAATGAAGGTTGTTTTTCCACATACTCCACCTTTGCAGGCGGGAACAGCTTTTTCAGTTCCTCAAGCGTGCCATTGGTAATAATCCTACCCTCATGCAAAATGGCAATTCGATCGGCAAGCTGCTCAGCCTCTTCCAGATACTGTGTGGTCAGAAATATCGTCGTGCCGCCGTCCGCCAGTTCCTTTACGGTCTTCCAAACCTCGATGCGTGCTTCAGGATCAAGCCCGGTCGTTGGCTCGTCGAGGAAAATAATCCGCGGATTACCCACAAGGCTCAAGGCGATGTCGAGCCTGCGGCGCATCCCCCCTGAATAAGTAGATGCCTTGCGGTCCGCGGCATCTGTCAGGCCGAAGCGTTTGAGCATGTCATCCGCAACCTGACGCGGATGTTTAAGGTGTCGCAGCTTGGCGATCAAAATCAGATTCTCCCGCCCGGTCAATATCTCGTCAACCGCGGCAAATTGCCCGGTCAGACTGATCGCATGCCGCACATTCTCGGGATTTGACGCAACGTCAAATCCGTTTACAACGGCTGTGCCTCCACCCTGTTTGAGCAGCGTCGTAAGAATTCTGACAATCGTCGTCTTGCCCGCGCCGTTGGAGCCAAGCAAAGCGAAGATTTCACCCCGCCTCACATCAAAATCGACGCCCTTCAAAACCTCTGCGTCCTTGTAAGATTTTCGCAGACCTTTAACTTCAATCGCTGTTTTCATCCCGATCCCCCCTATTTATTTTTTATCCGTATCCTTTTTCGCCGTCTTGTTAGCTCCTTGGCCAATAGATTCTTGATAAATGTCTGCGTACGTTTTTGAATCTTGGATTAGATCATCGCAAAAAGCCGCTACGTCACTGCCCGTTACTTCGAGCACACCTTTCCCTGAAGCCGCGCCTTCCTCAAATAGATCGACAATCCCCGAGAGCAAACCCGTCCCTTCGGTTAGTTCAACTGGGCCGACCTTAAAGAGATACTTTTGAATCTCTTTATAAACAATCTGATAATCCTGCGGAAGCGCTTTGACGCGCGCCACGTGCGCTCGCCACTCTTTTCTGCCTTCGATGATATCTCGGATTCTCATGTCATCCTCCCTCCTATTTGCCTAATTTTTTTGCAATATTATGGTTGAGCTGCTCGCGCCACTTGTCGCGAATAGACTTTGCCCCTTCTTCACCCGCCAGGGCTGAACAGAAGCCTTTGATATCGCCACCCAAAACCTCTTGAACATTTTGACCATCAGCCGCCGTTTCTTCGAGCAGCCCAAGCACACCGTCAAGAATTGGCATGAGGTTGCGGCCGGTGAAATCGGAGTGCGGCCAAAGATATGCATTAATTTGTTCCCATGCCGCTTGATAGTCAGCCGGCAGCTTTTTGGCTCGCGATTCAAAGGCTTTCATTTCCTTCGTCATGTCGCTGCCTGTGATTCTTTCCCAAAAATTCATCGTTTCTCCTCCTTTAATTCGTTGATTTTTGATGATACGAACTCCCATTTTTCCCAGAACTTCCGCAGCTCCTCACGTCCCGCGTCGTTGATCGCGAAGAACTTTCGCGGCGGTCCCATGTCGGAGGGCTTCTTGGTGGTCTCCACCAATTTGTTTTTTTCAAGCCGGATCAGGATGGTGTACACCGTTCCCTCCACAACATCCTTGAAGCCGAGGGCGTTCAGCTGCCGTGTAATTTCGTAGCCGTAGGTTTCTTTGCGGCTTATAATTTCAAGGACACAGCCCTCAAGCACACCCTTGAGCATTTCCGTTAGGTTTTCCAGCACAATCACTCCTTGCTATTCTGTACGACTGGTATGCAGTATTACTTACTACTGCTATAAAGTAACACGTAGTAGCCGCTTTGTCAACGGGTCTTTGTTCCAGCAGGAATAACTTCAATGTTGATCATCCGTTTCAACCACGGTTCCCCCTATATGTTCTTATCATTTTCGGCTAAAAGTGTATGTTCTTATCCTCAAGGTTTTGATAATAAGAACATAACCGTCAAAACAAAAAAAAGCCGCTGCTACGCGGCTTATATGCTTCTATGTACTTGTCGTCAAACATCCTTTAAGGATGTGTCTTCCCAAAAAGTTAGTTAGTTTCCCTAATGGTGCCCATACAAAAACGCGAGATAGTCGATGTCTCACGTTTAATAATAAAACTAAATTTGAATTCGGTTTCTAATCATAAAAGTAAATTCTATTGTGCAGTCAATATAATCGGACCATCCGCAGTAATGGCTATCGTATGCTCGTACTGTGCGGAAAGCGAACCGTCAGCGGTTCTGGCAGTCCATCCGTCGGCATCAATCGTCATAAACGGTGCTCCGGCATTTAGCATCGGCTCGATCGTAAATACCATCCCTTCCTTCAAGCGGAAGCCTTTGCCCGGATTCCCCACGTGCGGATAATTCGGTTCCTCGTGCATCTCCCTTCCCACGCCATGACCGAGCAGATCGCGCACCACCGAAAATCCGTTGCGCTCGGCATGGGTTTGAACCGCATGCATGACATCGCCGATCCGGTTTCCGACTACAGCCTTTTCGATACCAAGATATAAGCATTCCTTCGTTACCTGCATCAATTTACGGGCTTCGTCCGACACCTCACCGACCGCATAACTCCAGGCTGAATCGCCGATCCAGCCATCCGCCTCCGCGACGATGTCGATTGTGACGATGTCGCCTTCCTTGAGCGGCTTCCGGTTCGGAAAACCATGGGCGATGACGTCGTTGACAGACGCGCATGTCGCAAACGGATAGCCGTTGTAGCCCATCGTATAAGCCCTGGCGCCATTCTCCTTCAAAAACCGCACCGCGAACGACTCGATATCGAGCGTTGTGACACCCGGACGGATCATATCTGCAATGGCTTGGTGAAAAGCAGCGACAATGGAGCCCGCTTTTCTCATCTCTTCAATTTCAGAGCTCGATTTCAGGATGATCATTCCATTTATCTCCCCTTTGACTGTAAAGCTGAAAAAATCATCTCGACAAACCCTTCCACATCCAACTCGCTCTGCATGTTGTGGTGGATGTTCAATGCTGCACAGCCTATAAGAGAGCCAAATATCAGATTTGCTGTTTTCTCCGGGGATTTGGAGTCGATTCCTTCACGAATCATTTCCACAAAAGGCGAATAGATCCGCTCCTGAAAATCGGCAAACAGCTTGATGAACCGGTTTCCGGGGAAGTGATGAAAATTATCCGCAACCGATTTAAGCAAAATAAATACGGAAGGATCCTGGATGCACTTCCGCAGGAGCAGCCTGGAGAACGACTCAGCTTCATGCGAACGGCCGCCCTCCCCCGTCAAAGCGGGCTGAACTGCCGACTCCGTTCGATTCAGGGCATCCCACAGTAAATCTTCCAAAAGCATTTGCTTATTTTTGTAGTAATGATACACGGTTCCGTAGCCGAGCTCTGCCTTGACCGCAACATCGCGGATTTCCAATTGAATCCCCTTCTCCAAATAAACCTCAGCAGCCGCTTGCATAATTTGGTTCATCCGTATCTCCCGGATCGCATCATTCTGTTCTTTGGTACGTGGTGACATGGCTCCTCCTTTTTTTGACCTGCTGATATGTCTATGTAAAACCAATATACATCATGTGGAAATATAGATCAAGTCATTCGACGCTGCCTTCTGATGGACTGCCCATGACATGCAATATTTGATGATTCTTAATACAATACATAAAAGCCGCAACTGATGCGGCGATTCTTATCGTTCAATAAATTTGGATGCAAACATCGTTATCCGTTGCTCCCTTCTCCATAAATAAGTTACACTGACACATGATAAACCTTTGCCAACCTCTACCTACTCTATTTTTATTGGAGGCTTTTATGAAACTCGCTACCTTTTTTCCTTATCGGAACGACGCAAGAAAGATATTGATTCCTTATTTAAATCAATTAACTGAAGCACAGTCGTATGCAAGGCATCCGGACCACCCGAATTCCATCGCTTGGATCGTTGAGCACATCGCTCGCAGCGAAGACGAATGGATTAACGTGATTGCTCTTAAAGAAGAGCGGCGGCTCAAAGGCGTTCTGGATCACCCACAGCAGATTCTCCAGGCATATATCGACATACGTAACCATACTGACCTCAAACTTAGCGCCATGGAATACGATGAAGACGAGCCAGCCATACAGCTCCCTCATTTTTCAGACGGTTGGGAACCGCCTTCACCGCCGACGCTCCGATGGATCTTCCATCATATTTTCGATCATGAGTCGTACCATATCGGTCAAATCGGCGTCATTGCACGGTTGAACGGATTCGACGGACCGCTTTTCTGACTAGGTGTGTGCTGTTGACAGAACTTATGCATTGTGCTTCAATATGAACGAATTTAAAAATATTCATTCCGAACGGAGTAATGAGTCATGAGCAAGAAAGAAGACATCTTTAAATGCGGGAAGGAGATATTCAGTTCAAAAGGATTCAAGAAGACCAGCATCGCGGAAATAGCGAAATTAGCCGGCATTGGCGTTGGAACGTTCTACAATTATTATTCATCTAAAGAGCAGTTGTTTTTAGAGATCTATATCCAAGAAAATGAGAACCTCAAGAAACGACTTTTCGAATCGCTTGATTTAGAGCAAGAACCGCTGGAGCTGATAAACCAACTGGTAACGAAGAATATCGAGGCCGTTAACACCAACCCAATTTTGAAGGAATGGTACAACCGGGATTTCTATAAGGAACTGGAGCAGTACTACAGGCAAGAAGGCAGCAAAAATCTGGACTCCTTCCGAAGTCTTTACACAGAGCTATTTAAAGCCTGGAAGTCTGCAGGGAAAATCAGAGCGGATATTGATGAAGAGCTACTCCCCGTTTTCTTTGATTCGTTGGTTTACATCGATACGCATAAAGATGAAATCGGTATCCAATACTTCCCTCAAATTATTCAATACCTAGCGGAATTTATTCTGAAGGGCCTAACGGATCATCCTAGATGATTCATGATAGGCCTTTCCTTTAACCATTGGGTGAATGAATATAAATATATTCATTCTAGCTTCCGTGCATAAATGAAAGTACCGATTCATAAACGGTAGCAAAACCGAATGCAATCTATTTTGGCAAGCGGTCAATCTTATGAAGTTAATCTAGCGTGAACTTTGCTGCCCTTCGATTTTGACATCAAGAATATACTCGAATTTTGAATCAATGTGCAGTTAAAAATAATGGGGTTCGGGTGGTATGAAAATGAATATTAGGAAAGTGGCCATCATTGTAGGAAGTTTATTGATCCTCAGCCTGTTTATTTCCACGCTGGGCGATGGAAGCTCGAAAGCAGAGGGCAATGGAGATTCTGACTTCTCCGAAGTGGATGCGTATATTGCTCGTGAGATGGAAAGGCAAAACCTGCCGGGTCTGGCTCTCGGGATTGTACAGGGGGATCGCATTCTTTACCTGAAAGGATATGGTCAAGCTGATTCTTCGGGCCGTCCTGTAACACCCGAAACGCCTTTTGGAATAGGCTCGATCGGAAAGTCAATTACAGCTATGGCCGTTCTGCAGCTTGCGGAAGAAGGAAAACTTGACATAGATGCACCTATACAGCGCTACATCCCTGCCAAATTCAAAGGTGCACAGTTTATTACTGTACGTCAGTTACTAAACCAAACAAGCGGGTTCTCCCAAATCTCGACTTTTAGCAATACGCTGTCAAGCATCAATGACCAAGATCAAGATGCTCTGGAGAAAAACGCCTTATCTTATGCGGAAAAGTTTTTACAGAATACCACGCAAACCGAACATTCCTATAGGTATTCAAACGCTAATTACGTACTGCTTGGCTATATTGTGCAACAAGTGTCCGGCCAATCGTATGGCGACTATGTAAAGGAACATATTTTTAGTCCACTTTCTATGCAGAACAGCTTCGTTACGCACGATGAAGCAGCCGAGCACGGGTTAGCTACGCCATACCGGCGCATATTTGGGCACAATATTGCTTACGACGGCCCTTATATTTTTATTCCAGGGGATGCTCCGGCGGGGTATCTTTATTCCAGTGCAAAAGACATGAGCCATTACTTGATCGCACAAATAAACGGCGGCAGCTTTGAAGATGATTCTGTGCTCTCTCCGGAAGGTGTGCGACTGATGCAGACCGAACCTGTGCCGGGAACGTATGCCATGGGTTGGATGTCGGGCCGCATGAACGGGATGCCGGTTATTGGTCAGCCGGGTGGTTCAATAGGCTTCCAAGCCCAAACCTATATTGTTCCTGAGCAAGAGCTGGGCGTTATCGTTTTCTCCAACGTACTGGGCGCGATCGATTCCACTTTTCTCAAAACGCATGTCATTACGACTACCGATATTGCTTCCGGTGTCATTAGCATACTGAATGGGCATCCGTTTGAAGGAACATTTCTTAGCATTTCGGTGAAATATTTGCTTATAAATGGACTCATATTCGTGCTAAGCGCTTGGGGAATATACTCGACCGCTCGTACTGCGAAGCGCTGTTTTGGCTTCAAGAAGCCTGATCCTGATACTGCAATATCGATTAAAGTTGTATCGAAAATTGCTCTGGAATTCGCAGGCCCTCTAATCATCCTGATATTGAGCACGACGAAAATCATGCCAGTATGGCATATTGCCACCATCTATCAGCCGGACGTCATTTTATGGGTAAAGATCATGTCTGTGCTTATGGCAATGAAGGGAAGCATGGAATTGACTCAGTTGATTCAGTCGATTCGGCTTGACAAAAAAAACGAGCAGCGGTTCCGCCACCAAGGATGACGAACCGGACGCGAACCCTTTGGAGAGAGGTTTCGTTCATCACAACTTTTTCACCCGCCAGACATTACGGTCGGCGGTTGGTGTCGATGGCAATCTTATTCCCGGGCATTTTTTCGTTGGTATGAGTGCCCTTCTACCAGAAGCATATAACAACAGCCGTTTCTCGGGTTTCCACCGGGTAACGGCTGCTCATCATCTCTTGAATTTACATTTCGTTGTTGCAAGAGATATATTCCTCGTGTATATCCAATACATCAACGTGATTTATCGAATAGCCTTCTTCAACGTGATTTATCGAATAGCCCTCTTCGAATCAGGTTTGCCGTAACCGGCTTCTTTCCGATTTCCCGTGACCATATAGACAACTGACCGATATGGTGAATTTCGTGCGCGATCACGTGCCGCATCACCTCACCGAATGTAAAGTATTCCTGCTCCCCGTCCTGGTTTGTGTCAACCATAATACGGTCTTCCAGGCTATCATTCCAAGCATAGATGAAAGGTGCAATTTCTGCATGGGTCCGATCCGAATAATCCCGTAATCCTTGCACGCTGGCACACTCCTCGAACGAAGGGATGTCAAGCTCCTTCCCTTGCAAATCCCCGCACAACCAAGCATATTCGACGGTCACGATGTGATACAGTGTGTAGAGAATGCTGCCTATGCCTCCGGTCCGTCTTGCCAGTAGCTCTTCCTCGCTCACCGTATCGCACCAGTAAAACCAATCTTTGCGAACCTGCCAGTTATATTCGAATAGTTTCAACATGTCGCCGCCTCCTGAAATAAAGACTTTATTACTCCTAACCATAGTTCGCGATCTAATCGAAATATCCTCTGTCTATGAAGACTTGCTTAGATGCATCCACGCTTTAGGAAACTTACTTCAACTATAGGCTTGAAACATTGACAGCATAATGTCAGTGTTTCAAATGTTCTATGCATTACGTTAACATCAACTATTCGTAATTAGAGTCGATTGCGAATAATCCTGGATCCTTTTCGAATTGCAATCCAAGATTTTGATACGCATAATATCGAGCTGATTCTTTCGCGCATAACGGGATGCAAAAAAAGGTCAACCCTCAAGGGCTGACCTTTTTTTTTGACTTTTGATCTTGAATTTATTTACGGATAGGCTGACCAGAAAAAGCTTGAACATCTAACGGAGCTGCCAGATATTTCGGTGCTTGGGCAACGAACGCCTGAAAGTGGCTGCTTGCATTGTGAGCCCCCACTGCTTCTTGATCTTTCCACTGTTCAACCATCACGTAGGTGTCATCCTCTTCTGTATCCTTCAAGAGCTTATAGGACACATTCCCTGCTTCCGCGCGGGATGACTTTATAAGATCTTGTACGGACTCCAGAAATTCTGCTTCCAGTTCACGGTTTACTTTCATTTTTGCATGAATAATAATCATGTCCATAACCTTACTTCCACTCCGCAACGCGGTCAATTGGAAGACGAGTTGTTCGACGTGCCTCTTTAGCGGCTTTACCTACAGAAATCAGCATAACCGGTACATAACGTTCCTTCTCCATACCAAATGCTTCCGCAATTCTGGATTTGTCATAGCCGCCAATCGGGTTTGTATCATATCCATGGGCACGAGCAGAAAGCATCAGCTGCATGGATACCAAGCCGCAATCAATAAGAATCATTTCGCGGAAAGCTTGTGCTGGTATACGTGCAAAAAGATCCGTATAGTTTGCCATCATTTGATCTTTGATCTCTTGCGGCATATACCCTTTTTCCACAGCGGTCCCCATAATTTCGTCGGCATTGTCAAATGCGTTCATATCCCCGAAAACGGCAATGACGGCAGAGGAAGTTGTAACTTGCGTTTTGTTGCCTGGCGCAAGCTCTTCAAGCGTAGCTTTACCTTCCGGGCTATCGACAACCAGAAATCTCCAAGGCTGAAGATTGACGGATGACGGCGCCAAAGTCGCTTCTTCCAAAATTTCAGTCATTTCCTCGCGGCTGATTTTGACCGCTGGATCGTACACACGCACGGAGCGACGGGAAGTAATAATTTCTTTATAATCATTGTTTAGGGTAGTTACAGTCATGATATTCTCTCCTTTTATCTCTATTATGAGTTAGTCTTGCTTATTTCTTTCATTTGTTGAATCTTGCAGTTCAGCTTCTGTAGAGCTTGAATCATGCCAAGTCGTTCCGATTCCGTAAGATCTGCCTGCAGCTCCTCCATAAATCGGTCTTTCTCCGCTTTAAACATCGCTACCTTTCTCTTACCTTCTTCGGTTAGCTGAACCAGCGTAATCCGATTATCGCTCTCACATCTTGTTCGCAGAAGTATTCCTTCCGCTTCCAGCTGCTGAACATGACGGGTCACCGCAGCCGGATCAATAGACACTGCCTTCTGCAGATCCGATTGGCTAATCTGGCCGCCCGTCAGTTTGCACAGGAGTTCGAGCCGATTGGGACTTACTCCTGCACATCGTTCAAACCGGGTTGCAATATGCTTGTTTAAATGCATTAACAAGTACAGCAGGTCCTCTGTATGACATGTAGAGATGATAAATACCTCCTTCAATTCATTGACTCCTCAATGATTGATGGGTCAACCATAAATCTTTATTTATAAAAAATCAAGTCCTTGGGAGAAAAAAATATCGACAACGGTTCTATTCAGGGGCCAGCTTACGGAACTATTCTGCTCCTGATCGTATCAAATTACGTTCCAAAGCAAACCAGCGACTACAGTTTTATAAGTTTGCGCCCGCCGTAAGATTTGTTCATCATGTTTGTTGCGTAGCTTATCCAGAAGCGCCCGAATCGTCTGCGGCGGGCGAGTGACCTGAATGTGCCTCACGCCGCTCCAGGCGCAGGCTCACTGCGAACAAGACGAGTGACATCGCCGTCATAGCGCCAGCGAAATAGCCGATTTCCCCGGCGGTGGCGAAACGCACGACGGCTCCACCAGCCGACGCACCCAAAGCGCTTCCCACGTAAAGGACGGAAGACTGCAGTGACAGGACGATGCCTGACGAAGGTCCTGACAGCCCGATCAGCCGATGCTGCTGCGCAGGATTGAACATGTAGCCGCTGAACCCGTACAGTGCCATTGCAC
Organism: Paenibacillus sp. FSL M8-0142; assembly: GCF_038597315.1. Classification (NCBI taxonomy): domain Bacteria; kingdom Bacillati; phylum Bacillota; class Bacilli; order Caryophanales; family Paenibacillaceae; genus Paenibacillus; species Paenibacillus sp. FSL M8-0142. The sequence goes on along the minus strand of NZ_CP152008.1, from coordinate 3,286,990 downwards.
TCACCGCCAGTACGAGAATGCCGGGACGGCCGGCAAAGCCGTTCAACGCAGACAGAAGGAATAGCGAGGCCGTGAGCATGATCAGCGCCAGCGGGACCGTCCGATTCGGGCCGATCCGGTCCGCGGCGATGCCCCCCGTCCGCACCCCGATGAAGCTGGCGATACCGGTCAGGCACAGCACGACGCTGATCATCCGGCCACCAGCACCGTAGCCGGCGAAAAGTTCGGAAACGTACGTAAAGAGCGAAAAAATTCCGGTAGCCCAAGCGAGCGTTGTCAGCAAGGCGGATAGCAGCTCCGGCTGCTTCAAATACGACAGTCTCTCACACATGCCGACCGCCCCAGCCGGTGCCACCCGAGGGAACTGCAGCTGGATAGCTAGTGCAGCGAGCAGCGTTACCCCGCCGACGATCCAGAACGTCATGCGCCAGTCGAACGTCAGGGCGACCCACGTCCCGAATGGGACGCCCAGGATCAGGGAGACGGTCTGCCCAGCTACGACGATCGACACCGCACGCCCTCGCTTTTCAGGAGCGGCCAGCGTAGAGGCGGCGGCGACTGCACCCGGCGAGAAAAGGCCCGCTCCCAGCGCAGCGACGATCCGACCTGTTAGCATCCAGCCGTACGAGGAAGCGAACCCGCACACCACGTTTCCGACAGCGAGCAGCAGCAGCGAGCCGAACAACAGTGTCCGGCGCTCCATCCTCCCTGTTAGTGTCGTCAGCAGCGGCGACGACACGGCATAAACGAGCGAGAACGCCGTCACCAGCTGTCCGGCAAGCGCCGTCGACACGTGCAGCGCCGCCGCCAGTGTCGGCAGCAGACCGCCGATCATGAACCCTTCCGTGCCGATCGCGAAGGATCCGAGCGCTAACCAAAAAATTCGTTTGTCCATGAAATCCTTCTCCTTAATCTAAAATCGACTCTTCAATGGAACTGAATAAGTTACAATGTGCAATATAAACACGCTTGGTTTGCGGCGACAGCCTGAACCATTCATGCCATCAACACAACTGAACCAGTTACATTGAATGCCTAGATGCGCCGCTTCCGTTCTAAACTGAACTTGAAATCTTCCTCCTCCTTCTCATTGCAACTGAAATAGTTACATTGATTAGCGTAGAAAAAGACGCGGATCGGTCTTAATCAAACGGCAAGCCGGATTCCTTGCCGGGGTTCTCGGACCGGCCGGAATCCAAGCCAGCAGTTGTGTCTGATCGGTCCATCATTTCTGACAGCCCACCAGCGAGCGACTCTTCTCAGATGTTTGCCGTTGTAGCGGCATCACAGTTTCCCGTGCTCAAGCGCTGAAGCGACCAGATCGCCGATTGACTCCTGTGCCAGCCGGAGCTTCAACGCTTCCTCACTGTCCTCATAAACCCGCTGCAGGGCAGGCTGAATGCCGTGGCCGATAATACAGCTGGGGTTCGGCTGGCTGTGGTGCATCTCGAACAGAGGTGTCTGCACAACAGCCTCATACACGTCCAGCAGGCTGATATCTTCCGGACGGCGAGCTAGCTTCCAGCCTGCCCCTGTCCCGCCATGCTGCACGAGTACCAGGCCCGCCTTCGCGAGCTGTCCGAGAATCCGCCTCAGAAAAACCGGGCTCGTTCCCACGCTGTTCGCGATCCGGTCGGAAGGGAAAAATTCGTCCTTCTCCGCCCAGTAGGCCAGCCAAGTCAAAATATGAAGCGCAATTGTATAACGGCTAACGATGGCCATGTTCGGCATCCCCTTTCAATAAAACCATTATAGTTTCATTGAATCCCACCAGTCAACGATTTCCTATCCGCATAGGAAATGCACGCGTCATATTGATGAGTATCGAGTATCGATAAATTTTCATAATCATTAGTTACGATTAGCCGAGATTCTCCATCCAGTATCTTTTCAAGTTCTTTGGCTACAGGCCCAAGCGGATGCCAGGCACCTGCATTATCATCGCCAATCCGCAAAATGTTCTTTTTATCCATTTCAACCAACTCCTCCATAATGTTGTACTACGGTAGGAAGACGGCGGAAATAGCAAATGGACGCAAAATTTCTAAAATAAAAATTCATTTGAAGTGTGGGGTGAAATTGTGTTGGATATTACCGTAATTTCGCGCAAGAAGTTATTGGGGGTTACACGGAAGAAGATGATGTCTCTCTAACAGCTATAAATTTCCTGCCAATCAAAGCATTGGACTAAGGAGCATAGCAGCTTTCTCCGTCCTCCGACGGAGACGAAAACCATTCTACCGCCCGTCACTCCATGGAAACACATTACGATATCTTTAGAGTAACGTCTGCTGATTTACCGTTAAGCACGCTATTAGAATCATCTCATCAAACGATTAAGCAACCAACGAATTCAAACTCTCATGAGGTTCAGACACGCAGCAGCAAAACCATACGAACAGAAAGGGGCAAGAATCTTGAAGCTGATTTATCAATTGGAGCATGTGAATAAAACGTACAAAAAAGGAAAGGTTGTCGCCAATCAAGACATAAGCTTCGACGTTCAACAAGGAGAGATTCTCGGCTTGCTCGGTCCGAATGGCGCAGGCAAATCCACGCTAATCAAGCAGATGGTAGGTCACCTGGCTCCCACCTCAGGTACGGTTCGTTACAAAGGAACCAGCGTACAGACCCAAACCAAACGAGTTGCCCAGGAGGTGGCATACTATTCGCAAGAGCCTCACGCCCTGACCAGTTTAAAAACCTGGGAAGCTTTGTATTTTACGGGAAGATTGCGGGGGCTGACGAAGGAGTCCGCCGTAGAGCAAACAGAGGAATTGTTGGAACGCTTTGGTATGCAGGATCTCCGACATAAGCTGCTGAAAAACGTTTCCGGCGGACAGAAGCGGTTAATCGGGATTGGAACTTGCTTGATCGGGTTTTCCCCCGTCATGATTCTGGATGAGCCGACCAATGAACTGGACCCGAAAAAGAGAAGGCTCGTATGGGATCTGATACAAGAACGTAATTGCCAAGGTGTCACCGTCATCTTGGTAACACACAACGTGCTCGAGGCCGAGCAGGTCGTGGACAGAGTAGCTGTTGTAAATCATGGCAAGCTGCTCGCCATCGATCATGTCAGTGTGTTGAAACAAAGGGTCGATCAGCGGATGAAGCTGGAAATCACGACCTCCTTAGGCGAAAGCGATTATGTTTGCCAAAGCTTAAGTGCACTGGGTCACTGGACCAAAATGGGAGAAAACCGAATCCGGACACTGATTGAGAAGCAAGACGCCAGCCGCGCGATTGACGCCCTGACTGAGAAGCAATTACCGATTGAAGAATACTCGTTGGTTCCGCCGAATCTTGAAGACGTCTATTTTCATATCGATGACGAACAGGATAAGCCTGCCGAAGCGGAGGTGGTCTAAACATGGAAAAAATTCAACCATCCATGCAAAGCCGAGACTTTCAACTGCAAGAAGCGGTCTTTCTCCAAGGGCAAGAGCATCAGGGCTCCGTTCGCCGCCGCATCATGGAATGGCTGATCCTGGCACGCATTCAGTTCACGATCATCCGCGAGGCGTGGGTTTGGATCTTCCTTATGGCATGCATGTTTCCATTAACGACGCTGCTGTTTCTCAAATTCTTTACGCTCGACCCAACCCCGGCTGTCATGACCCGCATCATTACGGGGAATATGCTATTCGGCTTAATCGTCATGGGACTCAATTCCATGGCTCAGGAGATATCTTGGCAGAAGCATCAAGGCCACTTCACGTATTATTCGTCACTGCCGATTGCCAAGGTAAACTTCATCTTCGCCAATCTGCTGCGCGGCTTGATCATGAGCGTACCGTCTTTTATCATCCTGGCGATGATTGGCCAACTTGCTTACGGCATACAATTCCACTACAGCTGGGGACTACTCCCTGTTTTGCTGCTCACTGTCTTTAGCGTGGTTGGCGCCGGTGTTCTGATCGGCTTCTGGTCGCCTAGCCATCAATTGACGAATATGCTGGTTCAGGCGTTGATGATGTTCATTTCATTTCTGACGCCAGTCATGGTGGATATGGATCAATTGCCTTCGATCCTGCAGTGGCTTTCTTATATCTTCCCAACCACTTACGCCGCTGAGGCCATGCGGGAGGTGCTGATTTCGGGCTGGTCCGGGTCTGTCGCCTGGAATACGCTTGTACTCTTGCTGTTCTCGCTGATTTCCATCGCATTGATCTTGAAAAAGGTAGATTGGCGTGTTGAGAAGTAGGAAGAGGTAAAGCCCATTGCTATGATATGTCAACGAAATCGCCCTTTCCCTCCTTGTCTGCTTAAGGCATCGTTCCATACTTCCGAAAGCATTTGCAAGCAGCTAAGACGCTGCAAGAGGCAGCTGATCGTTTGATCAGCTGCCTCTATACATGGTTTATCATTGCATCTGAACTCCCTCATGACTCTTCTTAAAAAAAGCTTAGTTTATCAACAAAGTCAAAAACGATGGCCGCAACAAAAATCGCAGTAACGATAATGGTGATCCACGAGAAAATCAGTGTGCCCCGTCGCAAAGCAGAGAGTGAAACGCCTCTTGTTTGCACATAATAGGCTGCTGATAAGCTTGACAATATCCCCATGATGAAAAACCATGGTTGGTATACAAACAGATCCCACAGCGCATCGACACGCATATCCACGTCTCCGCTAAATGCCGGCGGCATTTTCAAACTTATGAGGCCTGTCAAAAAGAGGACTCTTGTAATGATTCCTGCAGCTCCATGGGCGATTAAAAAGACAGAGCAAATCAGCGTTGGGAATAACAATAATCCTCGGTAAACACTCACTCCACCGATCCATGGAATCCATGAAGGGACAACCCTCCCCCATGGTTTTACGAGTCCCAACAGAATAAACCCGCACAGCATAATAATTACACCAACTACGTAACTTGCTTTATAAATGCCTCCAGTGGGATCAATAATTGGAGCTGAAAGGCCAATGGTTCCTCCTGCGGCCTGATAGAATCGGACGAAAACCGCATACAGGAGAGCCCAGAAGCAGCCAACATAAGCCGCCCATTCTGACGTTTTTGTAAAGCGTGCATACTTTTTCCAACCAATAGCGAAAGATGAATCAACATTACGTTCCATTACTCAGCACCCCCTCATTGGTAACAATTGAAAGTCGATTCGCGTAAGCGAAAAGCCCGTCATTGATAATTCCTACTACACCTCGTAGTACCTACACATCTTTTATAGATACCTGAATATTGAAAGCTTTCTGTACTTCCCTGTAAAGTTTCACTAGATCTTGCTCCTTAACAGGGGGCAGGAGCTGTTGACTTCCTACATGGAGACTGTAAAATATTAGCGCCATAGTACGAGCACGTTCACGATCTCTGTAGAGAAGGAACATCATCTCCTCAAGGTAATCGATTCGCCTTTGATCAATTCGTTGCTGGTAAGAATGCACAAAGGGTTCCATTAACGCCCAAGCACGCACAGCCACCTCCAGGTTTTGATTTCGGCGTATCGATTTCTCCATGACATATTCGAACTTATCAAGGGGTGAAAGTTGTTGTTCCGCGAACTCAATGGTATTCAGTGTTCGTTCTGTTTCATATAGAGAAAGCAGACTTTCTTTATAGTCCTGCCAACTCTTGAAATGATGGTAGAATGCCCCCTTTGTTACCTTTAAACGTCCTATGAGCGTTTCAATGGTCAGGGAGGCAGCCCCTTCTTCGGATAAAATCAGAAATCCTTCCTCTAACCACTGTCGTTTTTTTTCTGTGACCATTCAAAATTACCCTCCATCCAAAAATTCCCTCAACAAAACCATACCATACGGTATGGTATGTTTCAATGTTTTGTTCCAGCATGATTGGTGCTGCAAACAGCAAAGCGCTGTAAAAGCTACAAAGGAGGCTAGTTCTTGAGTTTTACCGTGGCATCGGCTTGAGCAGGATAGGATTTTTTAAAATCTGACATGATTTCAAGGCTTAGGGTATATTTCGTTAAATTGCTGGCGAACCCCTAAAAGCAAAAAAAGTCGCTAAATCAGCGACTTTCAATGGGACTAAATCTCGTCTGCTTGTTGTCTTCAAAGCCCGGAGTCAGGCATCCAAGAGGTGTTTATCATTTCATAAATAGCCTCTTACTGCATGTCCTTCCAGCTTTTAAAATCGTGAATGGCGAAGCCTGCATAGCTTGCATAGTGCGCCAATTGATTATGGGCGGACTGTAACTCTCTTTCCATCACTTCACTGCTCATAGAATGGAATGAAACCCGCGGCCCTTCTGTGCTTTCGAGCGTCTCTACAGCTACCACAACCTTCTTCTTTAGCGTTGAGGCTTCTCTCAGTATGGCCTGCGCATTGTCCACAATTCCATTGCTGCCTAATGCATGATTTCGATAATTCATGATGACCAGGGAATCGAACTTCTCCAGCAACCATGCGCTCATACTGTAATCCGTCCCCGGTACATTTATCGTATTCAGCCAAAACGGAACGTCGACTGCGATGTTCAAGCCGCTCCCTTTGGTTTCTTTCTCGATCAGTCTCATATTGTCCATCCAGCTTTCAAGGATGATCTTATTGTCATTTGACCATTCACTTAGCGCATACGGTTCAATATCAAGATGCAATCCCGAAAACCTTGCTTCCGGGCCAACCGATGAGTTATAGGCTTTCACCCACGTTATAAATTTTTGAATATCCTCCTGCTTAGATGTATAGGCCCATTCGGGACGACCCTCAAGTGCCTCCACTTGAATTCCTGCGCTCTTCGCTTTTCGAATAAAGCTCTCATATACTGCCGGTTCAATATCTCTGTCGATCTGAAGATAAATAGACGTTAACCCTTTTGTTCTTGCGAAGATAATAATTTTGTCTTGATCCTGTCTCAGGATGGAACTGTCCCATATCCACGTGCCTTTCGGAACTCGGGCCACTGAAGTCATGATGCTTACCCGATTGCTTGAGGGCTGCCAATCCACAATTGCATGCAAGGCCTCGCTAATGAAGCGAAGCGGGACCATCGTGCGACCGTTTTTAAGGACCGCAGCCCCTTTAAAATCCACTCTTTTTCCATTCACCTGTGCATGATGATCGCCAATCACCAACATTATGTTGTCACGTTTAAGTGAGATCGTGATTTGTTTTAATTCTCCGTTCCATTTCGCAGTAGCTCCGAGCTTGTCGGAGACAAAAGCAAGGGGAACCATCGTAAGGTTCGTTTTTGGATCGACGTATGGGTGCTCATCTGGGAATTGTACTTCACGGCCATCCACGGATACTCGGACTTCAGATGCGTAGATAACGGTGTGAAACGCAGCTAAACTTAGCATGATCGCTACAGTGCACACAAGCAATTTTCTCATGGGTGACTTCCTCATCTATTTAAATTTAGTTCTTACTACAAACGCAAGGTCCATAACGAAATGATAAGGTATGTAATAATTGGCACTTCTTATGTATTTTACCGAACCAAAGGCGATGATCCCATAGGTCGCTGCTCCCAACTCTTGAGTCGTTTGACGCCTCTCAGGCAAGGTTTGCCCTGCAGCGAAGAGCAGCCTTAGCTTCATAGGCGGACTTACGAGTTTAAATACTCGGCAATGGCAGTTATCAGTCGTGACAGAAACTACTTATAGGTATAGGCCATCCCGCTCAGGATGGCCACAATGTATTGTTTACAACACGAATGAAGTAGGGATACGGCTCCAATTGAAACTCCCCTTCGTTAGGATCGAGAATCGTCATTCGAATTGGGTGAACCTCCGGAATCTTCATCGAAGGATACCACCCGATGGCCAAATCCCCCAAGATGAACATACCATGCTCGTCACCGAGCATTTGAAACATCTTTCCGTCCCCGATATAACGCGTGACGTCGAACCGAGAATCAAGGCGCTGGATGGCATCCGATATGCTTCCGTGAAGGGGAAATCCGATCTCGCTGACATTCAGAATGGATTCGTGACCGAACGGTTCAGTCGAGGCATTGTCCATCCGATGCCGAGCGATGAACTCCAGCAGATTCCCCGAAGGATCCTCGAAATAGAAGGCATGTGCATCCGTTCCTTCAAAATATGCAATGTCTTCGTTTGCCTGGATTCCTGCGAACGGAAGGGGCGCAGCGGAAAGCACCTCACAGCCTTTGGCTTGAAGCCAGCTTTTCGCTTCGCGGATTTGGTTCTCGGGGATATTCATTGCCAGATGGTAGGACGGCAGCACCCCTTCCTCCTCCTCTTGAATGAAAGTCAACCGCGTTTCCCCGACAACGATCGTGATTGAATGCTTCGTTATATCTGCTAAAGCGAATCCAAGTCTTTCTGTGTAGAATTCCTTCATTTCGGCTAACCGGGCGGTTCTCAGTTCCAATTCGATGATTTTCATCTTACTACCTCCTCTAGATAATTGAGTTAGACAGGATTTGCAGCCACACGCTGTCATTAAACAAGACTGGAAGGAGGCGGAAAATGTGACAAAATAAAAATGCAATTAAGTAAAAGAGACCCACATTGAGCTAGGGCAAGAAAGTATTTTACTCCAAAGAAAAAAGCCGCATATTATGCGACCTGCGAAGCGATTACATCTCGATTAAAAATTTCCCCATCGTGGTTTCCTACGAACGTTTTGCGATTTGTTGCCCAAATTGGGTTTGGGATTCAGGTGACAGCATCTCTCGAGGCTCTGTCAGCATCTCTCGAGGCTCTGTCAGCTTCTCTGCTGGCCGCCCGCGAGGGGCAGCATGAGATGATCGTCTCATGCTGTTAAGGAGAGATGATGAGACGTCCAATCTGGTTGCACTCTTCAGCGAACCAAATGTCACCCTTTGTGCCAATCGCTATACCGTGGGGCTCGGCGTGATTAGTCGGGATTGGATACTCTGTAATCTTTCCTTGAACCGTAATTCGACCGATTTGGTTTCCACCCCATTCCGTGAACCAAAGATCCCCATTTTCCCCGGATATGATAGCATGGGGCTTGGCATTCGATGTCGGAATCATATATTCCGTAACCTCGCCAGATGTTGTCATTCTTCCGATTTTATTGCTCATGATTTGCACAAACCATAATGCCCCGTCAGGACCGCTCGTAATGCCTACAGGTCCGGAATTTGGTGTTGGAATCGGAAATTCGGTTACATCACCTTCAGTAGTTATTCTACCGATTGAATTCCCTTGATTCTGCGTAAACCATAATGCCCCGTCTGAGCCGGGAACAATAAATGAAGGGAATGTGTCTGAGTTAGGCAACTCAAACTCGGTCATCTCCCCCGACGCAGTTAACCTTCCGATTCTGCCGCTATTCATTTCTGTAAACCAGATGGCACCCTCACGATCTTCGGTTATGCCGAAAGGGGCTGAATTCACGACAGGAAGTTCATATTCTGTAAAATAGCCATCGAGCGACATTCTACCAATCTTATTGGCTTGATACTCGGTAAACCACAAGTCCCCGGTCCGATCCGATATAATCGACATCACTCCGGCACTCTCTGTCGGCAGGGGGAACGAAGTGATCTCGCCTGCGTCATTAATTCGTCCAATCCGATTGCCCCGTTGTTCCGTAAACCACATGGCTCCATCTTTTCCCCTCGTTATTCCGTATGGCCCGGAATCCTGCGTTTTGACTATATATTCATGTATCATGACCTTCACACAAATTACCTCCCCAAAAAGCGATTTATTCTTATTCCATAATCCGTCGAATCCCTTTTGCGATTTGTTCTCTCTCATGTTCGCGCAGCGAATAGAGCACAGGTGCCCTTGGAATATCGAACTTCAGATGAGAATGAGGGATTTCGGTTAACAGAGTTCCAATGGGCTGTTGACCATCCTTACGGCGTATAACGTTCCAGAATATTCTAGATCGTTTATCTTCGGTCCCCCATTTTTCAAGCGAATTACGAAATATCAGACATTTCCCGATTACGAAATCATGTTCCTTGAGGGGCTCCGCTGCAATGAACCCCGCGTCTTCAAGGCTGTCAAATAGTGCGGGCATCAGCTGGTCCAAATACCGTCCATAGGCAGCATCCTCGATTTCGCGAAAAGCGGTCGTTAACTCATCCAACATCGCATCGTATAATGTTTTCCATTCGGATTCGATGTACTGATTACCTGCCACGCAAATTTCCTCAATGGTCATATCAGAACGCAGTACTGGTTTTACGGTCATATAAACTCCTCCTTGAATTGAATTAACTTCATCATACAACATGTAAGCCAACTGGAAGGTTCAAGGAAATTACATGAAGGAAATGAACAAAATATCCAGAATAACATTGCAAAGGTTTTAATGTTTGCGCATTTTTGCCAAAGGTGGGGATCACATGGGCTTTCGCCCCAAAAAGCTTGCAGAAAAATACGGGCTAAGCAGCAACACGCTGCGAAACTATGAAGCAAAGGGGCTGATGCCTCCTGCAGATCGATCTTCCAACGGATATCGTATGTATACAGAACGGCATGAAGCTTTTCTGGCATGTATTCAAGCCATGACAGCCGCATTTGGGATGGAAGTAACCAGCCAGGTCATGCATTGTCTTAGGCGAAATGAGCTGGATGACGCGTTGTGGATCGTCAGGGATCGAGAGGTCATGCTTCATCGGGAAAAAGCAAATTTAGATCAACTAATAAGGGAGCTGAAATCGTATTCTGAAGGTAGTCGAGCTCACGACATTAATCATCATTTCAGCATCCACGAGGTTTCCAGACGGACGGGGGCTTCGAAATCGGCAATCCGTTACTGGGAGCAATGCGGCCTGTTCACTACGGAGCGAGACCCTGATAACGATTACCGGTTTTATCACGAAGCGCATCTCTTTAAAATTCGATTGATTCAGGTGCTGCAGAGCGCTGTTTATTCCGAGGAAACCGTGAACTTGAAGCAATCCGTTGCACGTTTAGATCTAGAGAACATCGAGGATTCGATGAAGGTTTCTGATCGTATCCAAGTTCACTTGAACAAAACGATCAAACTTCAGATGCGCGCTCTCTATTTTCTATATCGCTTGATTGAAACAATAGACAACTCGGAAACAACCGCGGCTGATCATTAATCGGTTCTCCAGTACTGCCGTCTTTATGATTTTATGAATTAACATCATTAAATTTCTACACTTGTACCAATACCGTAAATAGTATAGAAGCCGCAGCTATCATTTCTGATAACTGCGGCTTCCTGGTTAATCAACGATCTTTGACGACCATCGATTTGCTTAACTTGGGTTTGATCTGGGCTTGTTTTTTTCTATTGCCCCATCGTCTAACAGGTATTTCTCTACGCCAAAGGATTTTCGCTTCTTAAGCTTGAAGCAAGATCTCGATTCGCGTTCCGCGAAGTAGCTCGCTGTCCACATGGATTTCGCCACCATGAGCCTTCACGATATCGTTTGCGATGGCCATCCCGAGACCGGATCCCTTATGCAGCTCTCCTGTATGGGTTCCGCGGTAATACCTCTCAAATATCCGTTCCAGCTCCTCTTTCGGGATCCCTTTGCCTTGATCCTCGACAACGATTCGAGCTCTATCGCCTTTCTTTTCGACGCTGACAAGTATGGAAACATCCTCATCGTTATGAACCACCGCGTTGTAGATCAAATTGGTGACCGCACGGCGTATGAGAATGTCATCAGCCTCCAAGAGGATGACTTCCTCGCTGTACTGGAAATCGATATTCCGGTTACCGTAACGGGCATCGTTCAACGTATCGATGACAGCGCTTCGGACGAGGCTGACGATGTTTACTTTTTTCAGATTCAGCTTCAGCCCCTTGTTTCTCAGACGGGTGGAAAGGTTAAGGTCCTCGATCACGTCTTTCAAATAATGCGACTTCTGTTCAATGATTTCCGCGTAATCCCGCATTTCCTCGATTGTAAAATCATAATCCATGTCCCGCATCATTTCGGCATATCCCTGAATCGAAGCAAGGGGCGTTTTGATATCATGCGAAATGTTCGCGATCCATTCCTCTTTCATCCGGTCCAGCCTTTTCCGTTCCAACTCGCTTGCCCGCAGCTCCTCGGTCAGCATGTTGACGTTGTAAAACACATCCTTATAGATGCCCTTCGTTTCGTGTTGTAACTGGTAGTTTTTATGGGCCAACTGCTTAATCCCGTCGATGAGCGCGGAAAGCGGCCGGGTTAACCTCTTGCTGAACAGATAAGCGATGCAGAGTGCAATGAAACCGTCGACGCAAATCACGGTCACGATTCCGATTTGAAGAAAACGTCCGACCTGCCGAATATCATAGGTGAAGATATTCCGCTCCAGATAAGGATCCTGAAAGCCGATCAAATAGCTGAAGCGCTCCCCGTTCCCCTGCTTCTCCCCGATAAATACGGTCGACATCAGTTCTTTTTCCATGTATTTGTAAGTCTGAACGATATCCATCGGCGTATATTTGGTTTTGGCCTCCCGCGGCACACGAAAGCCATAGACCTGATTACCGTTTTCGTCCAGGACTTGAATCCATGCCTGATTGCGCTCAAGCGTCTCCTTCCCCTGCGCGGTTATGCTCATCCCCGATTCGGAAAGAACAATCTCTTGTCCGAAGGAGCGGGTGATGGCCTCGGCTGAATGGTCTCCCTGGCGAAGCGGATCCTTTGGTGATTCATTCTGATATATAAAAAGGCCGACGATCACCAAAAGGTTTATGAAAAGGACGATGACGACAATCAATACGGAGGATGCCAAATATCTCCCCGTCAGCCGCCATTTCATCGCACCGGTTCCTCCACGGCCAGCTTATATCCGAGGCCCTTTACGGTCACCAAAAATTGCGGGCTTGAGGGATCGTCCTCGATCTTCTCCCTCAGCCGCCGAATATGGACCATGACCGTGTTGTCATAACCGAAGGAATCCTCCCCCCACACCTGATCGTACAGGCTTTCCTTGCTTATAATCCGGTTCGGGTGCTTCAGCAAATAGCTAATCAGACCAAGCTCCTTCGGTTTGAGTTCAATAATTTCGCCGTTTTTCTTCAGTTCCAATGTATGTTCGTCAAGCTCGAACGGGCCGGCCTTCAGCGTGTGTTCTTTCGTTTCCTCATCCCGCGCAGATTCCGTTCTTCTGAATCGGGCTTTTATCCGGTAAGCCACTTCCTTCGGACTGAACGGTTTGGTGATGTAATCGTCGCCGCCGATGGCAAATCCAAGTATTTTATCGATTTCCTCGTTCTTGGCTGACAAGAAGAATATCGGCACGTTCGAAACGCTGCGGATTTTTTTGCATACATCATACCCTTCGCCATCGGGGAGCATGATATCTAATATGACGAGGTCGGGCTGCTTGTCTTGAAACCGAATCCAGCCTTCTTCGGCGGAAGAGGCGGCAGACACATGCTCGAAGCCTTCCTTTTTAAGCACGGTTTGCAGAAGCTTGACGATATCCTCCTCATCATCGACGATAAGTATTTTTTGATTTTGCGGCAATCGGTTCAATCTCCTTTCTGTAAGCAAGGAAAAAGACCGGCAGCTAAAAGCTGCCAAGTCTTCATCAATCATCTTCCCCGCTCTTCCAATACTATAACCATATATTGAAATGGGCAATATTGGCCAGAGACTCTATTATTATTCGCCGAAAAATTTCGCTATCGGGTTGGCGATCTTTTTATCTGTTGCGACTTGCCCTGTCTTGTTCAAAACGTAATACTGGTAAAAGTTGCCGCTGAAACCGAGCGATTGCAGCATCTGCTCCGCAAACGGCTCGACCGCGTTATCGCTCAAAGCGTCACCGTTCCAGAAAAAATGCAGCAGCAAGCGGTTTTGATTGTATGGATGCTTAATGACGTATGCGCCAGAAGCTGCTTTTTGGTTCATCCTGCTTTTCCAGTCGAAGCCGATGGCCTTCGATTTCTGGATGATTCCGGGCTTAAGCGCCTGGATGAGTCCGTTCGTTTTCGCGCTGCCGATGGCAATGATGTTGCTGGTTCCGAGCTCCTTTTTCAGCTTTTTCTTGAGTGTTTGTCGGTCGGAAACGACCTCGTAAGGAATTCCCATGATCCCAAGCGTCCGTTCAAGCTGTGCCAAGATCGTCTGCTGCTGCTTTTTCGCTTTGCTGCCAGCCTGATCACTCACCACGATCGTTAACGGTTCGCCTTGCAGCGCCTTATCCACGATGCGGCTCATTGTTTCCGCCGGAAGATTCGAAATTTGGGACAGGGAAGAACGGTACGACGTTTTAAACTGCTCACGCCAATACGAAGCTTCTTCCGCCTCAGACAATCGGTATTCGGGCTTTAGAGCAAACTGCGGATCATGCAGCGCTTTGTCCATTTCCTTTCGCGCTTCCTCTCCTAGCGTATCCTGAATCGTCTGCAAAAGCCCTTTGATCGTCGCGTTTTTGTAATGATACCGCTTGAAATATTCCTGCATGAACGCATCGAATTTGTCCTCGCCCACCATGCGGTACAGCTGGTAGATGGCCTGGCGTCCTTTTTTATAAAAGACCGGGTTGGCCTCGCCCTCCGCTTCGGTATTATTTGAGGCGATTGGCTTGTCTATAAAAGACACATCATCGATTTGGATCGATTGGAACCCGTTCAGCTTATCGCCTTGTTTTTCTGCAAAATATACCATCGAAAAATCGGCAAACCCTTCGTCCAGAAACGACTCACTTTCCGAATCGTTGCCGATTAAAGCATGGAACCATTGATGGGCAATCTCGTGCACAAATGTGGTATCTTGCGCCGGATCGCTATTCGGCCGGATTTGCCCCATTTGGATGACCCGGGCAAACTCCACCGCCACACCTTCAACGTACGACTCCGCGATCCGGAATTCAGGGTAAGGATATTCCCCGTATTTTTCACTAAAAAATTGAATTGCTTTAAAAGCGGTGTCGATGTATTCATCGACGAGTTTTTTCTTGTCCGGCATATTGTCGAAGTAATAATATTCAATGGTCAGGCCGTCACGCGTTACGCGCTCAACCTTATAATTCGGACTGGCAAAAAAGACATGCTCCCGGGTGTTATCGGCAACGGCGGTAACGACTTTCCGGCCGGGCTCTTTCGGGTCCGCCTGAGTGGTGATCGTCCCCGGCATCAGCACTTGATAGGCTTCCGGCACGTTAATATGAACTTCGAAATCAGATGAATCGTAATAATCGGTTTCGAAGGTTTTGCTGTACGGCTTTTTGTCCCATGCATGCTGGTTCTCGTTATAGACCGACATGACCGGGAACCAATGTGCGCCGTTGATGATGTCTTTGTAGTAGGACAGGCGCTGCATGCCGAACGGAATTTTCACCTCAAAACCGATTTCAACCGTCACCGCTTCCCCCGGCTTTAGCTCCTGCTGTAGTTTAACGGACAAGGCCTGATTGCTGTTCGAAAAGGGCACGGGTTTTCCTTCAGCTGCCACGCTTCGGATATCGATGCCGCCAAGAAAATCTTCCGGCTTCTTCTGCGGATTTTCCTTCCGGATCTCCTCGTTGTTTTGCTCAAACATCGAGGTTTGGGTCGCCTTGGATCGGTTGGCGTCGGCAAACGTGTGGAAGACGATTTCCGATAGCGTATCTTTGGACATGTTCCGGTAGGTAACGGTTTCGCTCCCTTTGATGCGCATGTTTTTCTCGTCAAGCCGGGCGTCGATCCTGTATTGGACCTGAGCATGCTGTGCCTGATCTGCCAGAACGGACCGGGCGGATGAAACAGCCGGCGCGGCCCAGGCTTGGGATACTTGAATCAAGGGACTAACTGCAAGCGCGACAATCAACGAGCCAGTCAGCGCTTTTTGAGATACAGATTTGAAGTTTGTTTGAATCATAAGTTTCTCTCCTCATAGGTATGTTTAGTAAACATCATTCGAGTTCCCCGGATGAAGAATCTATTGCCCGGCATTGGCCAGCTTTTGCTTCGCTAGTTCAGGCAGTTCACTGGCCTTTACTTCCTGGTAGGAACTGACTCCATCCCCCTTCACATAAATCCGCAAATATGCGTCCTTGCGCAGCTCCTTGCCTGCCGTAAAGGTGAGGCTTTTTTCCTTTCCGTTAGAATCAAAGCCTTGCAGTGTGTATTCGTACGATACATACTTCTGTCCACTGTCAGACTTATCTTCCATTTCCTTTCCGTCTTGAGTAATCTGCACGTAATATTGCTGCGCGCCGATGCGGTTCAAATTCACGTTTTGGATGAATACGACGAATCCGACCAGTACGATCAATACGACAGCTGTAGCGATAAACCCCTTTTTCATTCCTGTTCACTCCTATTTTCTATTGGTAACGATTTTGCAGTACGCATGCACAGTCAAGAAATAATAGATCAAGTAGATGCCGACATAGACACCCATGCAGGTCACGACCGGAACGACCAGATTGGTCATCATCATTTTCGATAAGGCCGATAGGGCGACGGCGCAGTGGGCAATTCCGAAAGCGAGCGGCAGAGCAAATATGAACATCACTTGCTTGGCGACGGATTTGCGGATTTCCCGTTTCTTGACGCCGATTTTATGCAAAATCATATAACGGGCTTTGTCGCTTCCGGCTTCCGTCAGCTGCTTGAAGTAAATGATGCTGCCCGTCGCTGCCAAGAACACGAGTCCGAGGAATCCGCCCATAAACATTAAGAGGCCGGAGGATTCCATTCCCCGCGAGTAATCTCCGTAAAAGCTTGAAAGCTCCGCTTTCTCCGGTAAAATCCCATCGAGCAGCTCGGTCAGCTCTTTCGCCTTGTCCTGATGCGTGATGCTATAGGCTTCGACAGCCATGGCCTTGGCATTCGGCTTAAGCTCCGCAAACATGTCATCGCTGACGACAATGGTGGAGTAGACCGTTACAAGATTTAACACGCTGTATTTTTTTAATGTTTTGAATTGGATGGTTTTATGGAATCCTTCTCCCTTCAGCTTGATCGACGAACCGACATACTCCGGCGAAATGCCTTCCAAATAGACTGGTTCAAGCGCTGCGGCTTCGCTGCCTGTAAGGCTTATGGCATCGTCCCGCCCCTGGAGCTTGGCCAGCCGGTTAAAATCTCGGCTTGATATGACCGTAAACGACTGATCCTCCTCCCCTAAAGCGTTATTCAGGCTGGAGGTGTCGGCATCCACCTCGAGGAGAGGAATGGACTCATGGTAAAGCACTTTATGCCCCGCAGCCTGCTTGATCGCCTTATCGGCTTTTGCTGCGGCCGCACTGTCAACCCCGATAAACATATAGCTGTTTGGATTCGCAAGCTCGGCGTTCGTCCGGGTGTTGTAATACGTGCTGTACGCCGTTCCGACCGCCGTCAGCGTCGTTGCGCTTAGCACGGCAATGATCGTGAGCGTCCGCGCGTTGCCCTTCATCCGGTACAGCAGCTGGGAAGTCCCGATCAGGTTCAGTCCACGCCAGTAGCTTGTTTTATGTTTGCGGGCCAGCTTCAGCAGCGTAACCGTCAACGTGTTAAACAGCAGGTATGTGCCCAGGATGACGGATATCAAAATAACGAGCGGAGTGAGCATGAAGCCCATCGCCGCCCATGCCTTGGACGTAAGCAAATTTTGCAGCGCAAGCCAGTAGCCGAACCCGATGAGCGCTACGGATAGTAACGCAATGACCGCGGATGACTTCGGCTCCTTCTCACCCTCCTGATCCGCCCGGAACAGCTCGATCAGCTTAAATCGATAAATTAAGCGATAGCCTTGGACCGATGTGATCAGCGAGATAATCATGAACACCACGAAAGTATTAAAGATTGCAGCCGGGGAAATGGAGAAATCCGCCATGACGGCGTAACCCATCACCTTCATTAAAATCATGACAAAAAACCGGCTAAGCACCGCTCCAAGCGCGATTCCGACAATCAGGGCCAGAATGCCCATCAGGAAGTTTTCATAAAACAGCATCCGTCCGATCTGTTTTTTACGGACGCCCAGCAGCGAGTACAATCCGACCTCTTTTTTGCGCTTGCGCGTGAAAAACGAGTTGGAATACCAGATGAAGACCGCCACGAATACGATCAGCACGACCGCCGCTCCGCTGAAAGCCGAGCTGATCTTCTGCGATCCGTCAGATGCCGTTTGAATGGTGCTGTCGTATTTCAAGGATACGAATGTAAAATAAATGACGATACTGAAAATCATCGATGCGAAGTAAAGAAAGTAATTCGCGAAGTTTTTACGGATGTTTTTCCCGGCAATCTTAAACAGCGTCATGATGTCCACCTCCGAGCATCGCCAACACCTCAAGAATCTGCCCGAAAAATGCTTTTCTGGTCATGCCGTCTTTATGAAGCTCTTTGAACAGCTGGCCGTCGTTAATGAAAATCACTCGGTTGCAGAAGCTCGCCGCATAAGCGTCGTGCGTCACCATCAGGATGGTCGCTTGGTTGTGCTGGTTCAGCCTGCTCAAGCTTTCCAGCAAGCCGGTTGCCGATTTCGAATCCAGCGCGCCGGTAGGCTCGTCCGCCAAGATCAGGCTCGGATTCGTGACGATTGCCCTCGATGCGGCCGCACGCTGCTTTTGTCCTCCTGAAATGTGGTACGGATATTTATCGAGAATCTCGCGAATGCTGAACATATCCGCGATTTCTTCCACCCGCTTTTCGATTTCGGCTGCCGGGACTTTGGAAAGAGCCAGTGGCAGCAGGATATTCTCCTTGACCGTCAGCGTATCGAGCAGATTATAGTCCTGAAAAATAAAGCCGAGTTTATGACGGCGGAAATCGGACAGCTTTTCCTCGTTCATGGAAACGATGTTTTGCCCGTCGATCGTGATTTCGCCGGAACTCGGCGTATCGATGGTCGAGAAGATATTCAGCAGGGTCGACTTTCCCGCTCCGGATGGGCCCATGATGCCGACATATTCTCCTTCACTAATGCTCAGGTTGATATTTTTCAGCGCCGTATATAGGTTTCCTTTCGTGCCGAAGGTTTTGTTTACGTTGTTTGCTTGCAGTATGGTTTTCATGGGATCTCTCCTTAGGCGTCTCGTGAATGTATATCCAATCTTAAAGCTCGTATCTTACACCGTGTTAATCCCAACCTTACAGCAACCTTAAAAATAAACTAAAACCCCTAGGATACGCTTGTAAGAGCGCCTGGGGGTTTTGAATCCGAAACTATTTAAATATAATGAAGCCTAATGTGTTGAAAGCTAATTTCAACTCTCAACGCCGATTCAAAGCAGAGTTGGCGTTAGTGTGCCATCATTTCATGGGCTATGCTGTGTCCATCCATGTCGGACGGGTAATAAGTAGGCCAATTCGTAACTTCTTCAAGTAAAGCCTTGCGATCGTCTCCCCAATATAAATGGAAATGATCCGACTTGCTGGGGTTGATCCGGTGGTCGCTAAACTGAATGTAACGAGGCAGTCCCTCGACTTCTTCCACCGACTTAAATATGTAACGAACCCCGCGGTTACCGGCCTCGTAGGTCAGTATTTCGTATCCATCGG
Source organism: Paenibacillus sp. FSL M8-0142 (assembly GCF_038597315.1). NCBI lineage: Bacteria > Bacillati > Bacillota > Bacilli > Caryophanales > Paenibacillaceae > Paenibacillus > Paenibacillus sp. FSL M8-0142. The sequence continues at coordinate 3,267,669 of NZ_CP152008.1, read as the reverse complement.
ATTGGTACTTCCCTGAACGTTGCTGGCCCTTCGTGAAGAACGTGACAGTGTCTCCTTCAATCACAATGCGTTCCGTATCGGTCTTGTAGCCGACGTCATAATATTCCTTATACTCCTCCGCCGTCATTTTCCCGGAATCCTCCGCTTTATGCGCAAATACCTCATCCAATGTACCATCCAGCAAATATGGATAAACCGATTGCCAGTCTCCTTCCCAATCTGACAGCGTACGGTTCTGTACTTGGCTGTCCTCAAAGAATCCCTTGTAGATCGCCTCTGCTTCCTCATCATGATCATGATGTTCGTGGTTGTGATCATGGTTATGTTCATGGTTATGTTCATGGTTATGTTCATGGTTATGTTCATGGTTATGTTCATCCTCCTCGTCATGAACATGATTCGTGTTGCTTTCATTAGTACTGCTGCTTTCTTCAGTACCGCTGCTCTCCTGAGTGCTACTGCTTCCATTCGTACCGCTGACTGCCTCGGTTTGATTCAAAGCGCCACTGTCGTTAGAGCCAGCGCTTTGACACCCGGCAAGCCACAACCCCAATACTGCTAAAATGACTCCAATCCCAAGTTTTAGTTTCATATTCTCCTCCATTTAATTGTAATGTTTACGATTAAAGATTATACGGAGGCTGGATTTCTTTGTCAATGAAAATCGTAATGTTTTTTAATTACATTTCAAAGAATATGCCTACCACGAGGTCATCGACCAGAAAAACCGCACCACGCCGGAGCCCCGATCTTGAGATTGACGAATAACAGTCAATGCGGGGAATGGCCATGGTGCGGTTTAACATCGTTTAAGATTTATTTTTTCCTTGGTACTATATTCGCCACATCGTCAAAGTAAAGGGTTCGTTTCCCTTTCTTGAAGAGGACGACGGTGACATGGATAAATAATATGGCCCACATTATAAACACAAATGCTAATGCAGCCACACTGATCCAAACATGATAAGGATAAAGAATTGAATTCATGTCTAACTTAATGCCATTAAATAGACGCGTAATCCATGTTGCCGCTAAAGGCAAGTAAAGCGCAAAGGATCTTTTTAACAAGGACGGCCACGAAGGTGTTCCCTCACCCACTGTAGTTAGCTTGAATCGCAGTAAATGGGTTCCGATGGTTTTTCCATTCCAAATAAAAGGAACTACAGAGAAAAGAATAATAAACAAAATCGTTGTAAACAGAAATTCTGCAAATTCGCTGGTGATAAAGAAACCAACGGTAAGGCTCCAACTAATCTTGATCAACAGATAATCGACAAGCACAGCCAGTAATTGCGGCAGCGGAGGTACGAGCGGACTTTCCTGCATTTTTTCTGCCTTCGCTATAAGGTTATTTCGAGACGGAAATAGCGCAAGTATGACAGGAGCAATGATGAATCCAAACAAAGCACCCGTGCTGTTTAGTATAAGATCATCGACATCGAAGATACGATATGGACAATTGTAGATTCCGTAGATCCCTGTAATTTGGGTTGTTTCATAGAAAAGGGATAACGCGAACCCCAAACCAAGCGCTTTCTTCCAATTTCGTTTATGCTGAAAAAAATACCTTAGATAAACGCCAAGCGGCAATAATAATAAGAAATTGAATGCCGCCTGCAAAAATACACTGTCCGTAAGTACCCGCGCATAGGTCGATGGCTGTGACCATACGACTGAACGACTATGTATAATTTCCCAAATAAAATGAAATGGGACGAGCGAATAATGAACCGCATCGGGTGATTGCATAGCGCAGGTATTTCGAGTATCCGGAAGAGGCAGGAGAACTAAAAATAATGCCGATAACATATAAAAAACAAAGGAATAAGCCACGATGGATGCCCAAAGACTTAAATGTCCATATTTTCTATAACTATAAACCATCCAAGGAACAATAAGGAAAAAACTCAATATGCAAAAAATAATAAATGCTGTTTTTATGGGAATTAAATATACAGACATACAGGCACCTCTTGAATTGGAAAGATGAATAGATAACCTTATTCTTACGAATTTCTTTCAAAATCCCTTTGCAACTTTGCTTTTCTTGATTAATCTACCCCAAGGGATTATTTTAATTCGGATTCGAAAATAGACTGTAAAAAAGGACTGTACCTCTGCTCTACGTCTGCATTCAAACATAATGAAGGAGACACCCCAGATCGGGGTGCCTTCTTGTTAGAATGCGAATCCTTCAATTATTTATTGAAAGTGACCTTCTCCGAACCGCTCTCAAGAACGATCGACGTGTCCCGCGGCTTCGTTTCCGCGATTTTGCGGCCGCCTCTGAACGAATAAAGCACTGCTGCCTGCTTGCGGATAGCCTCGTATTCGTTCTCCGCTTCAAGAACGATGAAGTTGGCAGGCTTGCCTTCTTCAATACCGTACACATCCTCGATATGCAGTGTTCTTGCACTATTTTTCGTAATAAGATCGATCGAGTTTACGATTTGATCGTAACCAAGCAGCTGCGAAGCATGGATGCCCATATGGAGCACTTGGAGCATATTGCCCGTGCCTAGCGGATACCATGGATCAAAGATGTCATCGTGACCGAAGCACACATTTAGTCCGGCTTCCTGCAGCTCTTTGACGCGGGTCAGCCCTCTTCTCTTCGGATACGTATCGAAGCGTCCCTGCAGGTGGATATTAACCAAAGGATTGGAGACAAAATTCAGGTCAGCCAGCTTCAGCAATCTAAACAATTTGTACGTATAGGCATCATTATATGACCCCATCGCCGTTGTGTGGCTTGCCGTCGTACGAGAGCCCAGTCCGCGTTCGTAGGCTTCTTTGGCGACAACTTCCACGAAACGCGATTGCTCATCATCGATTTCGTCGCAATGGATGTCGATGAGCCGGTCATATTTTTCCGCGAGATCAAAAGCAACCTTCATCGAATCAACGCCATACTCCCTTGTGAATTCAAAGTGGGGAATGCCGCCAACCACGTCAACGCCCATTCTCAGCGACTCTTCCAACAGTTCCGCGCCATTCGGGTAGGAGTGGATGCCTTCCTGCGGAAAAGCGACAAGTTGGATGTCAATATAAGGTGCCATTTCTTCTTTCACTTCAAGCATCGCTTTAACTGCGGTTAAGCTAGGATCGGTCACGTCCACATGCGTCCTTACGTGCTGGATGCCTTGAGCAATCTGCCACTTCAGAGCTGTTGTGGAGCGCGTTTTGACGTCTTCATGCGTCAGGAACGCCTTGCGTTCTGACCAGCGCTGGATGCCTTCGAACAGCGTTCCGCTCAAATTCCATTCCGGCTCACCGGCAGTGAGCGTTGTGTCCAAATGAATGTGAGGTTCAATGAACGGCGGCAGCACAAGCGAGCCGCCCACGTCAATGACTTCCTCGTCCGCTGTTGTTTCCAGCGACTGCGTAATCCGTTCAAACTTCCCGTTCTTCACGACGATATTCCATATGCCCTCTTTACCCCGCAATTTTGCGTTCTGTATAATCATTTGTTTTCCCCTTTTCTGTGGATTCTTTGGCAGGAACGATCAGCATCAATACAATGTAGACCACTGCCGTTCCGATCAGTGCGTTCAATGGCGTTATTCCGGGAGCCAATTGGGCGAAGGCAACGCCGATAGCCCAAGCTGCCATCGCTATCCAGTTTACCTTCTTAAAAGTCATCTCGGCAAACGGTTTATAATTTCTGCGCTTTACAAAGAAGTAGTCCGCGATGATGATGGCACCGATCGACGGAATCGCCGCGCCCAGCACATTTAGGAAACCGACGAAGTTGTTGTACATCCACATGGCCAAGACGGTACCCACGATGCCATTGACAATGACGAAGAACTTTTTCGAAATTTTCGTGATGTTCGCAAAGCCTAGCCCCGAAGCATACAGGGCATTATCGTTGGTCGTCCAGATATTCAGCCCCAGAACGACGATCGCGGGAATGATCAAACCTTGCAGGAACATGACTTCCGAGATATCGGCCTGGTTATAAGCCATTGCGCCGACGGCACCGAACAAGAACATGAGCGAGTTCCCCAGGAAGAACGCGATGACCGTTGCGGTAACCGCCTGCCGGGACGTCTGGGAAAACCGGGCGAAATCGGGCGTCAGCGTTCCTCCGCTGATGAAAGACCCGATACAAATGGTCAATGCCGCTGCCGTGGTGAGCGTCTGGGTCGGCGAGTAATCGAGCAGCCCTTGCAGCCCCCCCAGGGATCCTGCCCCTTCAAACATGGAGTAGCCGCCAAGGATGGTAATGGCCGGAACTGCGATGTAGCCCAAAATGACGAGCGACTTCATGCCGAAGATGGCGGATGCCGTCATGGCGAAACCAAACAAGAAGATCAGCAGGTACACGTTCCAATCCATCGCTTTGGCAACCGGAATCGCGAACATGGCCACGCCGACGCCAAACCATCCGACCTGCGTGAATCCGAGCAGGAACGATGGCAGGTACGACCCTTTTTCACCGAACGCATATTTTGCCAACAAGTGCGTGGAAAGGCCCGTTTTGGCAGCGATATGTGCCAGTGCTCCCGTATAGATGCCCAGTGCCAAATTGCCCGCAAGCACGATGCCTATGAACTCCATGAACGTCAAGCCGACTCCTAACGTGCCCCCTGCCAGCATGCTTGCCGAAAAGAACGTGAACCCTAACATGACGGATAGCGTCTTCCAAAAATGGTTTCTCTGCGTTTTCGGTACCGCTTGCCACGAAAACTCTTGATCTTGTTTGCTCATCAGAATACCTCCAGGTTAAAGTGTCCTGATACCAAAAAAGCAGAAAAAAGAGGCTACTCGTCAAGTCTCAAACTGACAAGTAGCCTCTTCTTTGCATCATAACCCGCGCGAAGACGCAGAGCATCCCCTGATGGGGTATGCACTGAATCACGCGTGATTATAAACATCCGCTGCCCTTGCCAGCCTCTCTGGACTGATTTAAAGGTACCAGTATTCAATTACATTCTATTATTTTGGAAAAACCTACGATTGTCAATGTTATTATTATCCAATGCTCATACTTTATGTTCATTTATCTAGCAGTTATATAGAGGTATTCGCCTTTCCTGGTCAGGTCGACTTATTGGTTTGATCCATACAGTTGGCCGCATGCTGCGTTAATGTCTGATCCGAATTGGGTCCGCACGGTGACATGGATTCCCTTTGACTTCAAGACTTTAAGGAACATATTGATACTGTTCTGATCCGACTCTGCAAAACTTTGCGATGTAGCGTCAGTGGAATTGTAAGGAATTAGATTGACATGATATAAATGTTCCCATACCCCTCTGCTACGCAACAAATCAGCAACTGCTTCAGCATGTTTCGTTGAATCGTTAATACCCCTTAGCAGGATATAAGCAATGTAGACCTTTCGTTTCGTTTGTTGGATATGCTCATCCAACACGGTCAGAACTTCCTCCAATGGAAAATGATTGTTAATTGGCATTAACTCGCTTCGCTGATCATTAAACGGTGAATGTAGGGAAAAGGTTAAGTTAATCTGCGGAAATTCCTTCGTCAACTTTTTTATTCCCGGTATTAAACCTATGGTAGAAACCGTAATTCTTCGATGTCCTAAACCGAAAAGCTTAGGATCCGTCAGTACATGCAATGCATCAAATACATATGGGTTTGCAAGCGCCTCTCCCATTCCCATAAAGGACACACTGTCTAAGGGATACTTATTCAAAGTAAAGTAAAGGAGTTGATCCGTTATTTCATCCGTTGTAAGATTCCTCTTCAAACCGAGTGTTCCCGTAGCACAAAAGGTACAACCAAATCCGCAACCGCACTGCGAAGAGATGCAATAGGATTCCCATCCCGTCTTATAACTTAACCTTACGGACTCAATGTATTCATTTCCAGAGATGGCAAACAGTATTTTGCTAACTTGATTGGATTTCTGCTCCATTTTTGGTGTGATGCTTAACACATTGTTTCCAAGCTCTTTGATTAATTCATTTCTTAATGGTTTAGGCAAGTTGTTCATTGCTTCAAAAGTTCGAATCTTGTTTATGAAGATTGCCTCAGTTACTTGCGAATATCTATAATTCGGTTGCTTTAGAGCCGATAAGATCTTACGTATTTCTTCATACTTAGATAGATGCTTCATTTCAATCTCCCTTTAAACGGAGAAAACGCAAAAGAGCACCAGCTTACCGGTGCTTTTTTGCGTACAACAAAATCAGCAGAACGCAATGCTAACTTCAATAGTCGTAAAAGCACAATTCATTAGTCGGCAAATCGGTAGTTAACTACAGGCAAAGCGCAATAGAATATTAATAAGAGTCATATGGAAGCTCAAGGAGAGGTGAACATAGATGGAATTATTGTTACTTACTAAAGAATTAACCCAACAGTACTGTCGGAAGATTTTAATGCCTGAAGGGGCAACCGAAATTTTGATGGACATCGCCGATAAAATAAACCATGATCCACAACTGTTTGAAATTTATTGGGAATTTTATAAGAGTTATATTGACAGCGGATACTGGACGACGATTTGGGAACCATTGACGATCCATCCTTACGTGAAAGAGGTCATCGGAAAAGAAGCCTCGCTCTTTTATCTGCATGCAGCACTTCAAAGGCTGCCACTTACAGAGCAAAAGTATTCCGAAAAGGGACTGAGTCAAGAGTTATTCGTAGAAACGCTTAAGGACATCGGTGTATGGGTCCAACATGCCTTTCATTTAGTCGGTTACTATGCCATTGGCAATTTCAGCTGGATCTGGCGACATCTCGAAGCCAAGATGTTTCGGCTGGGCGGAATGCAGTTCATGGCAACCCCATTTTCCGGCATTGTAAAGGGCTTTTACAACATCAAAGAAGATGCAATTTTGCTCTTATGCGGCGAAGGGATGGAGCTAAGGGCGAACGGTGATATGCAGGGTGTATGTAATCAAGAGAAGACAACCGATGGCTACGTGACGGAATATCAGGAGACGGAAGATTATTTCTTAGGACATCCCATTACCCCTATTGGCAAAGGCATACGCCAACAAGTAAAGCTTAAAAAGACAGAGTGGAAAAAAGTACTGGACAAGGATGATATCTTGCTTGAGATCCACATTCCAAGAGATACAGCATTTGATATGGAATCCCTCAAAGACACCTATAGGCAAGCTAAGGAGTTTTACGCAACTTATTTCCCAGAAATCGAGTCCAAAGGGATGGTCAGCCATTCATGGCTGTTTACTCCCCAGCTCCGTGAGTTGCTGCCCCCGTCCAGCAATATCGTAAGGTTTCAAAAGCAGTTCTACCTCTATCCAACCGCGGGTTCAGAGCGCTTTTTATGGAATTTTGTATTTAATGAAATGACCGAGGTCAAGGAAGCAAAGCCCGACACCTTATTAAGGAAACAAGTCCTCAGCTATCTGGAAGAAGGTAAAGAGATATTCGATATGAATGGGATATTCCTTGATATTTGCGGTGATTTTGGAACTGTAGTCTACGAATGATATGATTGAATATGCGAAGCTGTATTGCTTTTGTAAGCATGATATTTCTGTGCACGGATTGCAAGGTACCATCCTTCAACATCTCTTATAGTAAGCCTTGAGAGGAGGATAACGATGGATTGGCTGGAACGCATGAATAACGCAATGGGATATGTCGAAACCCATTTATCGGAAGATATTGATTTCGATCAAGTTGCTAAAATCGCTTGCTGCTCCACTTACCATTTTCAGCGGATGTTTTCATTTATCACCAGTGTGCCGCTTTCAGAGTACATTCGGCGCCGACGGTTAACTCTTGCCGCATTTGAACTGCAGCAGAGTGATGCCAAAGTGATCGACACTGCTCTGAAGTATGGTTATGAATCACCAGAGGCATTTTCCAGAGCGTTTAAAAAAATGCACGGTGTAATGCCAAGCTCTGCGCGCGAGACAGGCATTGTCCTTAAGGCATATCCTCGCTTATCCTTTCATATTTCGATTCGAGGTGATGTGGAGATGAATTACAAAATCGAAGAAAAACAAGGGTTTGAAATGTTCGGCGTTTCGACTCCAGTCAATGATGCCGGGGATTTATTTGAACAACCCTTTGTTGAAATACCTGCTTTTTGGACCAAGTGTGTATCCGATGGAACCGTTGATCGGATCCGTGCTGCTGCGGGATTGGGGATAAACGGGCAGCTTCATGGGGTATTATACAACCATCAATGGGGGAAATTTTCATATATGATCGGTTACTTCCTACCTCCCGATGGCTTGCCGGCAGGGTTTGAAAAGCTTCATATTCCCACTCAGACTTACGCAATTTTCTCAACCGGCCTTTTCCTTGATGGACAAAGCGGTGTCCATGAATTGTGGAGGCGCATTTGGGGTGAATGGTTTCCGAGCTCAAATTATGAATTCGCAAATGGTCCGGAGTTTGAAATGACCTATGATCGCGGCAACAGCTTGTATGAAATTGAAGTATGGATCCCTGTCATGAAGAAGACTGATGCTTAGAACAGAGAGCAGCACGAGTGTCTGACACTACGTGCTGCTGTCCATATAGCTCAATCGAATATCCAAATAGGGAATCCTCACCCCAATCCCCTATATAGTTATTCCTTTATTAATAAGCAGCCATTTCATAAAGCTGTTTTCCGAGTCAATATGATCTTCAATAACGGCCGAATAAATATCAACACTAAAGAAATGTTTGCGGTACAGCGGGTGATTATAAAAGCTTTTCTTTAACCTCAAAATGACCATCCGTTGTTCAGGATTCATTTTTGTATTCAGTTCATGAATCTCCTTATGTTTCTGGGCAAATTCATCCGAGGAAATCGCCCAAACATCAATCTTCCAGGCATTTGAAGTAATATTCGTGTAACACCCCCAATAAAAACCCCGTGGCAAGTGTCCAGTACGACCGATATACTCATTTCGGTAATTCATCCTTGATGGCTTCATGCACAATGAAATTTGTTTACCCATTTCAAAAAAAGATTCTTCACTCATCTCATCGTTCGATAAATAAATGTCTAAATCTCTCCAAGTCATTAAATTCAGGAAGTAGCTTCCGCTTACAAATGGCTTACCGAACTTATTCAATACTCCCATTAAACCATATTCGTCAAGGATTTCGTCCGCTTCTGTTTTGATCGTTAAATTAAGCTCTTCCAGTTCAGTACTCATCACCCTACCCTCCTATTATTCGATTTCGGCTTGTTTTTTTATTGAATGAACAGTGTGTGTGAATGCTTCAGCAGCTTTATATGCATCTAATGCATTTTGAAGACGTTTTACTTGTTGATTCAACTGATTCCGATTGTCTTTTGCCTTTATTGTTGCACGCGCAGTCTCAATAAGATCTTCCATTGCTGCCTTTATCGCACGATTGTGAGCCTTTTCAATGAGCTGTACGGCCATATGAGTATAAATCGTTGCAAATTCTTTATCGCCAATCTGCTGCTCCCGGGCAGCCAAGTCGCTCTCACTGATTACCCAATCTCCGGAGTCGTTTTTCGAAGCGGTTAAACGTCCGTCATTAATCATGTTAAGAATGGTTTTGTAATGAACCCCAAGTAACGCTGCTGCTTCTTTAGCATTCATTTTTACTCAGCTCCTTATCCATAGTTATCCATATATTAAGGGATAATATGATGTAAGTAAACAGAAATAATAAGGTCCTGGTTTCTTTTCACAGACCAGCATAATGAAAAAGCCGCTCAAGTGAGCGACTTTTTTTGTGCATTTGAATCAAGTGCTATTTAGCACGTTCGTTTGGTCTCTCATCAGGGATAGTGAACTACCGGTACATTTGAACAAACCACATTTTAAAACCATGCTTCTCATAGAAACCAATGATTTTTTGCCACTGCTTACTCGCTGCATAAACAAGAGAACGCTTTATCCCGTTTCGTTCTGCAGTTTGAAGAAGATGATCGACCAACATATGCCCGGTATTTTCACTTCGATATTCTGGATGAACGTACACTTCATCGATTTCAAGGTAATGCTCTCCTTTCTCAATGACAGCCAATCCATCGCTTTCATGCACGCTTCCCAGTATATAGCCGATAACTTCAGAGTTAACTTCTGCTACCCAAAAGTAGTCCCCTAAATAGTTTTTCATCAGTTCTTCAGTGTTGGCTCCTAAACCGTATGTAATACTCTCGGACGCCCACAGCTCAGATAGCTCAATCACTTTTAATATGTCAATTGCATTTGCCTTTCTAATATTAACCAACATGTCACCTCCAATCAGCTTGTAAAAGATGGCTACATTTTATCATTATTCCCTGAATTCAACTGTCCGACATTCAACTAACGATCCGCTAGCACAGCAGTATTTTTGCTGTAATCCTAGTTACTTTAAGTTGCTTACATTTCAATTGAAAATTTGTAGGATACCCGAGATATTCAACCTGGACCATGCATTAGTAAAAAAGCAGATTCATTAACCTGCTTAATGAACCTGCTTAATTATAATTACAAAATAATTCCCAAAGAAGTTGCCGCCCACAAACTTACCCTTTTGATGTGTTCAGCTTATTCGCTAGCTCGCTCATATCGCGGCCCTGCAGCGCACCTGCCACCAGCTCTGGCAGCATGCCTGGCGTGCAGGCGAAGCATGGGGTGCCGTCACGGGATAGCTGTCTCGCCAACCGCTCGTCGTAGAATGGCCGTCCGCTGTCCGACAGCGACAGCAGGCACAGCGTCCGCACACCCGATTCACGCATCTCTCGCATGCGGCGCACCAATGCCGCTTGGTTGCCGCCTTCGTATAGGTCGGTCACCAAAATAAACAGCGTTTTTTTCGGCTCCTCGATAAACGACTCGCAGTACGCCACCGACTTGTTGATGTCCGTTCCCCCGCCAAGTTGGACTCCGAACAACATGTCGACGGGATCATCAGCGCACTGCTCCGTCAGATCAACTACTTCCGTGTCGAATACCACAACGCGGGTATCCAGCGCTGGCATGCTGGCGAAGATCGCCCCCGTTACCGACGCCCAGATGACCGACTCCGCCATCGAACCGCTCTGGTCGATGTCGAGAATCACGGTCCATTCCTTATTGCGCCGAGCCCGGTCGAAATAATAAAATTTTTCGGGAATCAGGATGTTCCGCTCCCGGTCGTAATGCTTCAAGTTGCGCCGAATCGTCCGCTTCCAGTCCAGTCCGCTGAGCGAAGGCAGCGGTGTGTGCTGCCGTTTATTCAGCGCCCCGGTTACAGCACGTCGCATGTCTTCCTTTAAGCGAGCCATCAGGTCGTCAACCACGGCCTTGACGAGGAGGCGGGCAGTCTCCTTCGTCCTCTCGGGAATTTTGCCCTTGAGCGCCATCAACGTTCCGACCATCTGAATGTCCGGTTTTACCGAAGCCAATAGCTCCGGCTCGAACAACAGCTGCTTCCATCCCCTACGCTCGATCGCGTCGTTCTGAATGATGGAGACGACATCCTCGGCAAACAGGCTGCGTACGTCGCCGAGCCAGCGGGACAGGTTAACCGAGCCTCTTCCTCCACCCGCTCCGCGGCCAGCGCTGCTCCCCGAGCCCCGTCCCGAACCGCCGCTGGAGTAGCTGGCGTCCGTGTCGTCGTAAATCGCGGCCAGCGCGGCATCCATGATCGCTTCTTCTTCCGTCAACTGCAGTGCTTCACTTCCAGCCAACTCTTCCAGCTTCCCCTGAACCGCCTCTCCCAGAATCAGGCGCCAGCGGGATACGGAGTGTTCCAGTCTCTCTTTCGTTTGATCCGTCATGTTAAAAGTCCCCAAAGTCGAATTCATTCAATTCATCCAGCATCTTGTCTTCTTCCTCCTTGAGATCCCCGGTCAATATTTCAGCCGCCTGCTCTGCATGAACGCCCCATAATTCACCCAGCGTCTCAGCGATCATCGTTTTTTCGTGCGGTGAGAAGGAGCTGAACGCCCGGCGCAGGAATACGAGCGCCCGCTTGAATTGCTCATCGTCCAGCGAAAGGATGTAATCGTTAAGCTGCTCCCACAGGCTCATACGAGATAGTAAGGCGTAACGGTTGCGCATAGACAGTCCTTCGAACCAGCCGGCCCCGAGGTCAGACGGAATGCCCGGCGACAGCCGCCGTGACACTTCCGCAGCGCACTGATCCGCATCCATCTCCCCTCGTTCCAGCAGCAAGGCGCAGGCGAAGCCGGAGAGCTTCGGATTACGGTCGTCCCGCTCGGACAGCTCGTTTAGTCCAACCAACCATAGCGGCACGTCGACAAATTCGTCATGCTCCTGCGCGATCCGGTTCAGGTCACCCATGGCGGCGACCATGCCGTACGCCGCCTCGTCGCTGCAGTTCGCCGCGTCGGACAAGTAAAGGCAGGCGCGGTAGAACAGCTGCTCGAGCAGCGGCACGAGAGGCGCGGTGTCCGCACGGCGAATATCGCCGTAAGCGATGATGCGCGACAGCTCAGCCGCAGCGGCCGCGATCTGCGCCACGTCGCGGCTGTCTGCAGCCAACGACTGCAGCACGCGGCGACCGTCCTCCATCTGAGCGGTCATGCCGCATCGGACGGAGACGCCGATCAGCTCGGATGCCTCCGCGATGGAGGTGCAGCTTTCCAGCTTCTCCCTCAGTCGATGGGCACAGGCGATTTCGATCGTTTCGCCTAGCAGAGTGGACTCGATTACCCGGATCTCAGCCTCCGGGGTCCATTGAATAATCCAATCCTCGGCCCAGACCGCACGGTCCCCGGCAGCCGGACGGGATTGGACGAACGGAATTTCCAGCAGTTCCAGACGGCGAAACAGAAAAGATCGGTTCAGGTCGAGGAATGCAGCCTCCTGCGACGAAACCCGGCGATTCTCGCGCAGGTCAAGCGACAAGTCGGTCGCGACGGCGGTCTTGTATTGTGTCAGCTTGAGCCTCTTCAGCTCGCGGTTCAAGTCATCCTGCAGCGGCGTCTGGCTGACGCCTTCGGCTAGGGAGCCGATCTCCGTGCCAACGTCAACGCGGGCCAGCGCCTCGGCGACCACCGACAGCTCGCCGCGTCCGAGCAGCGTTTGGGCCGCGTCACGCAGCTCCATCAGCGTCGGCGCGCTGCCGCCGTGCAGCGAAGCCAGCCCTTCGGCCAACCGCACCGCTTCGATGACCTCGGCGGTGGAGCGGTGCGTGCCGGATGCCCGCAGAAGACGGGCAACACTCGAGAGGTATAGTATCGACGTTTCCTCCTGCCGCCCGTTCTCCATCGCCTCCCACATCATCTGGTAGTAATGCGGAGCGGCGTTGCCAGCCCCGTAGCCTGACAGGCTGGACAGCCGATAATACGAATACGGCATCAGCGTCAGCTTGGTCCGGCGCGAAGGTATCGCTGCCAGCTCTTCGTCGCTCATCGAGCCCGACGAAGGATATTCCAATGCAGCCGCATGGTACGCGCCACAGACGACCACGATCTTCGTTGGATCATGCCCCGATTCGATCGTTTTCATAATCTGCCGCCGCATATAAGCTTCCCGCACTTGGTTGTATGCGAACTCTTCCGGCTGCTCGGCTCGCTCTCGCTCTTCACCGAGACTTCGTATCTCTGCGGAAAAGGTCAGGATGGATTCCCGGTACGCATCCGAATTGGCGTTGTGCTCATAATGCCGTTCCCAATATGATTCGTAATCGTGCTCGCCGGCCAACTCGGCGATTCGTTCGTAAACGGAGCGTTCCGATAACGAGTTCTCGGGTCCGGCTGTCGACGTGCCTGTAGTAGGCACCATTTCCTGCGGTAGCGCTCCCTGGGCCAATGACGACTCGCTGCCCATCCCTTCCGGCACGAGGCTCTTCCGGCGGGCGCGTTCTTCCTCATTGCGCCGCCGCAGATCCTCCAGAGCAATTGCCGCGTCCGACGGCAGATCGATCAACTCGCAGTGTGCTCCGTTCTTGGCAGCCCACCGCATCGCCTGCAGCTCCGGTGAATAGACGGCGAACGGCCACAGCGCCGTCCGGACAGGCATTTCATCCGTAAAGGCCAGCACCGCCACAGGCGGCACGGTCAACGGATGAATCAGGTCGCCAATCCGATCCGTCGCGTCCGATGGTCCTTCGATCAACACAGCCGTTGGGCGGACGCGATCGAGGTACTCCAGGAGATGGCGGGCACCTCCGGGGGAGAGGTGCCGGACGCCGAAGACGGAGACCCGGACGTCTTCCGCAGCGGTCTTCACTCGTTCAACTCCCTGCACGCCTGATACAGTCCGCGCCACTCCGATCCCCGTTTCTTCATGACGTTGTCAAGGTACTCCTTCCAGACCAATTTGTCCTTGTCGTCGTCTTTGACGATCGCGCCCTGCAGACCGGCGGCCAGATCTTCGTCCGTCAGTTCACCGCTACCGAAGCTTGCAGCCAGCGCCATGCTGTTGGTGAGCAGCGAAATGGCTTCGGCGGTAGAGATCACGCCCCCCGGAGATTTCAGTTTCTCCTTGCGGTCAAGCGTCATGCCGCTGCGCAGCTCGCGAAAGATGGTGACGACCTTCAGCAGCGCTTCGTCTGCCGGAGGAGCCGCCTGCAGCTGATACGAAGCGGCGATCTCGCCGACGCGCTTTTTGACGATTGAAAGTTCGGTCTCAAGATCGGAAGGCGACGGGAGCACAATGATGTTAAACCGCCGCTTGAGGGCGGCGGACATCTCATTGACGCCGCGGTCGCGCGTATTGGCCGTGGCGATGATCGAGAAGCCTTTTCGGGCACTTGTCTCGCTGCCGAGCTCGGGAACCGAGACGGTCTTCTCGGACAAAATGGAGATCAGCGCGTCTTGAACCTCTGAGGCGCAGCGCGAAATTTCCTCAAAACGGGCGATGCTGCCATTTTCCATTGCGCGCATGATCGGGCTGCGCACCAGCGCCTCAGGCGTTGGGCCGTTCGCAAGCAGCATCGCATAGTTCCACGAATAACGGACCTGTTCTTCGGTCGTCCCGGCTGTTCCTTGCACAACAAGCCCTGAATTGCCGCACACCGCGGCCGACAGGTTCTCGGACAGCCAGGATTTGGCCGTGCCCGGTTCGCCGATCAGCAGCAGAGCCCGGTCGGTAACGAGCGTCGCGATTGCCATTTCAACCAGCCGCCGATTGCCAATGTACTTCGGTGTGATGTCCAATTTGCCGGCTTTGCCACCGGTAATATACTTCAACACGGCGCGGGGCGACATCTGCCACCCCGGAGGAACCGCTCCCTTATCTTCTTTAATAAGCGCTTCGATTTCATCTCGGTACAGCTGTTCCGCCGGAAGGCGCATGGCATCCTGCGCTTGCTTATTCGCTAACGTCATATCACGTTCTCCTCTCGCTAATGAATCTATTGGTTGAAGGACTTGCACTCCAATGCTGCCGTTTTCAATTCGGCAACGACCTTACGGGCCAGTCCGTAGCAGATCGGTCATGTCTTACATACGCCGGTTATACCGAAGCAGCCCTGCGGCGGAGCGCATGAATAATCTCTTCAAGCTTTTCCTTCAAGCTGTCGTACCGGACGTCCTTAATCAGAGCCTCTAAACGGTCCGCACTCTCCGAAGCGAGATGATCGGGGACGCGAAGCAGCCGCTCGCTCTCCTCCTCATACATGCTGTACGTGCGTTTCCAGTCTTTACGCTCCATCCATTTCATAAGGAGCTCATATTTCGTGTCCTCGTCCGCGTCGCATGCATCAAGCGAAGTGAAAATATAATGAGCGTCATGATGGTTTGCTTTCTCCATTGTACGCTCAATATACGGCAGCAGCCTCGAATTACCGGGAGCGGCCAGCGCGGATACCAGCTGCAGATCGTCGCGCTCGATGAGCCAATCGAGCCAGCGCGGATCCCATTCCGCCTCGATCTGATCCTGCGGCAGCCGGATGCGGACATACCCTTGGTAAGCATATAATTCATCTCTAAGCGTATCCAGCAGCGCTTTTTGGGCCCGCTGGGATTTTTTCGATACCACGGTCTTAAGTCGTCCCCAACCGGAACCAACGTACTGATCATACAGTTCAGCTGGCGTTAGCCTCCGCTTTGACGCATGGAAGGCGTAGGGCAAATAAATCGGGTCCTGTTCCTCCAGACGCTTAAGCACGTCAAGCGCCTCATCTGTATCCGTACTTTCAAGGTAGGTTGCAGCGTGCCTCAGGATGCGAATGCAGTCCCCACCATGGAGCCTTCCCAGCGCAGGGTAAGCCGACTGGTTCCCCGCCAGATCCAGGTACAGACGCTCAAGCTCGGGATGGCGCGCATATTCGAACGCGGTCAGGAACGGCTCCAGCGCGCTCCACTGCTTTTCTTTCGCCTTCTTATCCACCTCGCCTGCGTCTTCCTTCCGAAGCAGCTCCTCGAACAGCGGCAGCAGCATATCGATCATTTCGGCGGAGGGTGCATAGCCGATCGCTTCGGCTGCAAGCAAAGCATCCTTCCCTTTGAACGTATCGTACAGCCGCTCCCTAGCTGCTTCCGAGTTACGGACCGCCAGCGCCCTGTATGCGCCTTCCCGGACTGCCTTTTTCTTGTCATGTGACCACTCCAGCAGCCGAGCTTCATAAGCCGGATGCGGGCCCAGGCAGGCGATGGCCGCAGAACGAACTTTATCAGCCCCTTCTTCGGCCGCATGGACAAGTCGTTCCAGTGACCGGGCATCTTCCGGATCAACGCCAAGCTCCCTTACAACCTGCAAGCGCCGTTCTTCCTCACGCCCGCCCTGAATATCCATCTCATACAGCAAGTATGGCACGATCGAGCGGCCGTAGCTCGGCAGAATGTTGCGTGCGGCGAAGTCCGCGATTTCCGAATACGAGTCGCTGAGTGCCTTCATGGCAAAAGGGAACAGCCGCAAATCACGAAACAGCCCCTGCTCGTACGCCGACGTCACAATTTCATAGCGGCCTCCCCCTGATTCAGACAATGCGTTTTGTACCTCCGTTAACTGACGGTACGAATGCATTGTCGTCAGCTCAGGCAGCTCGTTATCCTTCTCCCGTTCTGTTACAACCTGTGCTTCTGCTGCCGTGGCTCCCTGCGTCGATAGCACTGAATTCAGTAACAGCGATACGTCTTGAAGGCGGACCGCTCTCGCTTCCGGGTCTGAAGGGCCTGTCAGTGCTGCCACGCCTTCGGCCAGCTTTTTGAATACAGGAGCCCGTTCTCCTAGCTGGGCCAGCTTCGGCTCCAGCCGTTTAAGGCGGAAATCCTCAGCCGCCAGGTCACTGCCTGCTATATATAGGCGGCGCAGCTCGCCTTGAAGTTCCTGCAATAAAGTCGTGCTCATTGGTTTCTCCTCCCGCTTTCCCCGATTTCCTATTGTTTCGAGATTCTGATCGCAGACGATTAGTACAGCAGCCGGGCAACCCGGTCCCCTTGCAGTATCGTCAGCGGCTGGGCGATAAGCCGGCCTGTGTCCATCCGGTGCTCAAACATCGCAAGCACACAGCAATCGACCAGCAGCGACGAATCGACCAGCGACAGAAGCTGCGTCGAGGCCTGAGGCAGCCGGTACACGTCGCCGAGCTGCAGCGTATTACCCGCGGAGTCCACCAGCGTGAATCCGCCGTCTTCCGTAGACGCTATCTGAGATACCTTCATCAGTACGACCGGCAATCGGTCGGCCAGCGGATCCTTGAGTTGGTTTTTAACGGCCTTGACCGCTTCGGGAATCGATGTCCAGGCCGCGGCGCATGCAGCTTCCAGGTCGGCGTTTTCCATCGTGCGAGGCAGAATCCCCTCAAAACGCACCCTTGCGTTCATGCCGCCGGGATAACGATAAAGCTCGGCGATTTTCGCAACGTCGAAGAAGCTGTCTTCCTCCTTCATGAACTTTACCGCTTTGAACGGCCGATACTGCACCGTACGGTGAATGCGATCGCTGCCGAGCTCCAGCCAGAAACCGGTGTCCACGAATTCTCGCCGCGCTTCATCCTTGTAGCTGTAGAAAGCGAGCTGAAGCAGCTCGACGTTTTCGCTCACCCTTCCGGCTTCCTTCAATTCGGCCAACTGCCAGGCGTGTCCCAGCCATTCCTCGATGGTTGACTCCGTATCCGGCTTCAGGTCCGGGTCCTCTTGTTTGGCCAGCAGGTATGCCCTGCCCTTCTTGATAAAAGCGTGCAGCAGCGTTAACTGCTCCGCCGCATATGTATAACTGATTTCGCGGTCGTTCTCTTCCAGCAGCAGGGCGAGCCGGCGCAGCTCATTCTCCGCTCCGGTCAAGTAGCTGCTGCCAAGCCGTTTGGCGTGCTCATTCAGGCTCTTGACCGTCCGGGCGTCCGTAGTTCCTAGACCTCCGCGCACCAGCGAGAGCACAAGCTTCTCCAATTCGCCCAACGCCTCAAGCTGCTTGGCGATCTTCTTCTTTAGCGCACTTTTGTTGACTTTCTTCGGCTTGTCGGTCAGTTCCCCGCTTTCCCGTTTAGCCTTGTTTTCCTCCCGCTTCTCCGCTTTTTCCCGCTTGGACGCAATGTCCTCCGGTACTGCTCCCTTCTCAAAGCTTATACCGTCTGCATAAGCGTACATTAAGCCAAGGGCATGCTTGCACGGAAATTGCCGGCTCGGGCAGCTGCATCGCGCGACTGGATTGTCCGGCGTGATAAAATCAACGGAGCATACGTAATTGGATTTCCCGCTGCCCAAGCACTCCCCGAATAGCAGGTCTTCATCCTCGGATACGTTGAGCTTTATAAACTTGCTCTTTTGTACAAGTCCCCGTCCGTTTTTGGCTGCGGCCGCATTCGGAGCGAGTGAATCGATATAAGATGTTGTCAATTGAAGCAAATGAAACGTCTCCTTCCCTCTGATTCCTCTTCAAAGAATATTGAGCTTTGCATAATTGTATGAACGCAAGAAATTCTCGTTAGCAATTAAAAAAGCTATCCGATTCTCCAATTTCATAGACAACGAAATAATGCAAATTCTGCTCCTGAACACGATTGCGTTATATAAACCAGCACTATGAAAAGAAGCTGTTTTCGCGAATATATGTAGTGCGCCCGTGCATCTTATGTACTTCCGTAGATATTCCTCTATTGAAGCAGTTGCGAGAATATAATCGTCCGCAAATAGCGGAATGGATTGATTAGCTTAAGAAAAATCTTGATCTCATTCATGCAGAACTAGCGCCGAGTTCCCAACCATACTAACGGTCAAATCTACAAAAAAACATGAGTTCGCGCTGGCTCTATCTATGCACATCTGTTTGTTCCGCATTCGATGGCTTGGTTTCTTATTTCAGTAACCCAAAATCCAAACGCTCAAATAAATCAATCATTCATTAATTTGCGGGATAGCCGCATCACGCAGCCAACCTGCTGCAATCACATCCCTTCTGCTTCATTGCCAGTATTAATCCATATTCATCCATTATATCAAATATTGATCTACTGCAGGTAACCGATCATTGAGGATGCCGAGCACTCCCAGATACTCTCTGCCGAACCCGGAATTAACCTCTTCCCTTCCCATCTAAAAGGCAGCTTCTCACGCACATATTTAAGGGAGCATCATAGCTTTTAACCTGACTAGGTGGTGCCCACAAAACACAAAAATGCTTCCGAGAGGAAGCATTTTGTGTAATAACTGAGCTTGGTGTTGTTATTGAAAAATTCCCACTGCTAATTTCGAGCTTTCAGATCGCTTCGCAGAAGGGTGGATCGGCGACGATGGCCTTCCTTACCGGGTGCCTCTACCGGCGCGCCGTGTTATGATTACTGCTGCACGATGCTCAGCGTCGACGCTCGCAGGACCAAGCTTACCGTTTAAGGATCAATGGCAAAAAGCTGGTCCCGTATTCGGGAGCTCCGATCCCGACATATTCCGCCATCGTGGCTGCAATATCCGCCATCGTACTCCGTTCACCGATGAATACCGGCTTAATTTGCTGGCCGACGATCAGAATCGGCGTCTGCTCCCGCGTATGGTTGGAGTGACCGATCGTCGGATCATTGCCGTGATCGGCCGTAATGATGAGCATATCATCCTCTCCCATCTCGGGTATGAAGGTATCCAGGAACCGGTCCGATGCTTCCAGCACTTCCTTATACCATTGGCAATCCTCTTTGTGACCGGCAAGATCGGTCTCCTGAACATTAACGAGGAAGATGGCATTTTCCTCGGCCTCCACATACTTCCGGCGATAGGTTGCCAGGACGTCTTTCGTCTCCACAACCGGATCGTTGAAACCGTTGGCCGAAATGACGTCCGCCGTTTTTCCGATGCGATAAACAGGCAGCCCGCTTCTCTCGGCCATATAAGCGAATTGTTTTTCAAACTCTACCCCATAGCCGAGATGCACCACTTGGTAACCTTCGCCGTAAACATTGGCCTTGGGCGCGTCCACCCCCCATTGGCCCGGGTGTTTTTCCCTCACGGCCGATAAAATCGTGTCGATATCTGTCTTTATATTACCAAATACGATCACCCGGCTTGTGTCCACATGGGCACGAACGACTTTTCCGATCTTCACGACCTCATCAAACGGCAGCTTATTCAAATCTCCAACAACATTGATAATGTTGCCGAGCTGGGATTCCAGGTTATCGCCCACAACGACCGCGCCTTCCACGAGCAGAACCGTTGCACCCGCAACGGGGAGCTCCACTCGATACCCGGCTGCCTCAAGAGCAGACCTGATTCTTGGTCCGATCTCTGACATTAGACGTTTGGCCGGCATTCCGGGCTTGCTGCCCATCAGCTCCTGATGCCCCATGAAGGTATCGGCCCCATAATGAGCCAGATTGCTCCGTCCATAGGCCCCGAGCGGCTCGCCGGTATCGTCAACCAGCTTGCCAAGCCCTAAACGGTACAGAACCGGAATCGCAAGCGGCACCGTTTCCCGAATATGGTTGTACGTATGGGCATCCACATCCTCCGGCTTAAGCGTCCGGCAATCCTTCATTGCGCCAATACCGAATCCATCGAGTACGAGTAAGGATATTTTTCCCATGTTACATCCCTCTTTTCTGGAAATGAACCAATTCCGGCTTAAGGCTGTTCACTCCTCTTACAAAAGCGACATGAGCTCTGGTTACGAAAATTTGCGTACGGAACGCATAGATCACGGTATCGCCGACCATCATCGGCTGCTCTCGCTCCAAGCATCCGTAGTAATCGATATTTTCCGCAGAGTACTGACTGACCTTCGCCTTCTGGGAAGTCACGTCGCGCGAGGTCGAACCGTAAAGCGCCTGATGCATATGCGACCGCGGATAAAATCCGCCGGCAATCGTATAGGCGTACTCATCGTCCATATGAGAAATCTCCGATACATATACAATGCTCGGTATTTCGACAAGCCGATCGTTGTATGCATGCAGCGGGGTCGTGCCTGTCAGTGCATGGCCGGGCTCGCCATGCGTGACGCCATGGCGTTTCAACAGCGGGATGGTGTGACAGCTGGTCGCACTTGGAGCATTCACTTGCTGAATCTCTATGCCGTGCATCCGAAGGGTCTCCACAGCGGTCAGCAGCGTCTCCAGATTCGGCGTAATGTCAAAATCCGTGTTCTCGGCGTTGATCTGAAGCACGGGAAAGCTGGTCGCCCCCACGATTCGGATTCCCCGCAGCTTCCTCAGCTCCGGCAGGAGCCGCTCAAGCTCATGGAGCAAAAATCCGCCGAACTGACCGGGGAATATTGCATCGCCGGGACGGATGACTCTCAGAATAACATCTTGTACATGTCCAAGTGCCACAGCGGCTTCCGACAATTGGACCGCCCGTTCCAGAGAAAACAAGGTTACCACTTCGGGCTTGATCTCACGCAGCACATCCGCCCATTGGCTTTTGCTCGGCTGTACGATATGCCCGATATTGCCAATGCAGCACCCGGCTTCGGCCAGGGCATAAGCCTCATCGATGTCCACCGCCACCGCTTGCCTGATTCCGCATTGCTCGATCAGCTTACCGGCATAACCGCTGCGGCCAATTTGTTTGGTCATGTAATAGAGCTTCATGTCATACTGTTCCGCCATTTCAGACAGAGCGCGGGCGTTATGCATGAGTCCATCCGCATCGATCACATACGTATTGGCCGGTATCTCCCCCCTCTGGTGAAGGATCGCCGCCGCACGGATCAACCCCTCATTCCGTTGTAAAGTCATATCTACAAACATGCAGTTACCCCCTAAATTCCTGCAGAACATTTTCTAAGATGCGGATAACCGTATCTGCCGATGCTTTCATCGGGTTGATGCGAAGACCGTATTCTTTGAGCTTGGGCTCACTCTCCAGAAAGCTTCCCGATACCCGGTATATCATCGGCACCAGCTCAAAGCGCGATTCCGCCCCTACCGGATAAGTGGCCGCTCCATAATAGGATGCGCGTTCGATAACCGCCGACGCAATCGGCTGCTCCAGTTCAACAATGACATTCTTGGACTGCGAATTCGTGATATACGCTTCCTTGATGCCTGACACTTCTCCTGAAGCCAAACGTCGGCACAGTTTCTCCACCTGCTCGTTTTGAATTGCCAGCATGACGGGGGCAAACACCATGCTGCGCAGCAGCTCATGCGCTTCGTAACCTTGTACTTGGCCTCCGCCGGAGTAGTTGCGCTCGTGCAGCTTCTCGATCCCTTCCCGCTTGCCGATGATCACGCCGATCCCTTGGGGACCCATCAGCTTAAATCCGGAGAATGTAGAATAGTCAGCCCCATATTCCGAACCGATTCCAAGCATTTTCATCGCGCAGTAGTTATCATCGACCACGATCGGCAAATCGGGACGCTTCCGTTTAACTAGCGCGATCAGGTCTTGGAGAAGATACGTATCCGTAGGCTGCTGCCGCGCATGCTGTACATAAAACACCTTGGAAGTCCGATCGTTCTCGAGCAGCTTCGCCACGGCATCCATGTCATTAAAGTCGGCTTGGGACTGCCGCAGTCCCATTAAATGAAAGGTTTCCTTGGTCGTGGTATACATCGGTGCGGTGTGTACGATAACCGAATCTCCTGGTTCGACCAGCACGCTTAAAATTCCCCGGATCGCTCCGGTACCGCTGCCCCGCACCAGCGCGCAATGCTCGCCTCCAAACGTACGGGCAAGCACCCTCTCGACGCGGGACGTAACAAGCGGCCTGTGGAACTCCGGATGCAGCCCCACATCGCCGACTTGGAAAAATTCGTTGTTCGCAAACTCTCTCGTAATTTCATCGATCAATGTAAACTGCAGCTGCTGAGCTTGCTCCATCGTGCGGTTTTTCAATACCGATTGTTCATATTTCATGCTGACATGTCACCCGCCTTTCGAATACTGAAAGCCCGCTGCGGATTGCCCACCAGCAATTTGTTGATCACTTCATCCGTGATTCCCCGCCCGCGCAAGGCAGGCACGAAAGACCTTAACACCACGTCATAGCCCTGTCCGCCGAACGCGCGCAGATGCGATTTACGCGTCAGATCCGTGGACAATAGGAGCTGGTCCTCATATCCGTGCTCGATAAACTTCAATAAGGATTCCAAGCGGGCGTTGTCACTCCGGTAGTTTTCCTTGCCGATCGTATCCATTGCAACGTAAACGCCTGCCTTCAGCACCTCGAGCACCACTTCATCCTGCTCGTTCAGATCCTGATGGCCAATAATTACTTGATCCAGCGGCATTTCTTCCGCAGAAAACAGCTCGATCTGCTCCAAAGCACAGGTCCCCAGCGTTGTATGCGTAGATAACGGAAGCCCTGTTTCCTTTGCCGCAGCGACCGCTCCGTGGAACAGCTCCGTCTCGATCGGTTTGAATTCGTTTAGGCTGCTGCCGATCTCGCCGATCACCCCTGGCTTAATTCCCGTATCCGCGATGCCGGATCGAATCTCTCGAATCATCCACTCGGCGAATTGATCCCGGTTCCAGCGCAGCTTATCATCAGGAATGAAAGGGTCTTTATAACAGCCCGTGCTCGCAACAATATGAATATTGGAGGCTTTACTGATCTCGGCAAGCTTTCGCGGATTTCGTCCCATTCCGTCATTGGTAACCTCGATGATGGCCCGGCCGCCATAGGCATAAAAGCTCTTCAGATCATCCAAGACAAGCCCCGTATCTTGCAGGCAGGTATCTTCATTCTTCTTAATACGGCTCAGATCCACGTATAGATGCTCGTGACAGGCGCATACGCCAAGCTTCTCCGGTTGTATGGGCCCAAGTACGGTCTGGATGTACATTTCTCTCTCTCCTTACTGTGGTGGTGTATACAATCCAAGCAGAACCAGTATGTTCCCTAGGATACCGACAGCGATAGCTCCCACAGGACCTACGGCCATCCGAACGATCGGACGTCCCGCCGCCTCATTCAACAGATAGAAGCCGGCAATCCCAAAGTAACCGAGCCCCGGCACGATGGCATTGGCTGCATTCGCTCCCCCGATCAGAAGCGCGACCTCAAGAACGCGGGTCATCGAAGTCCGGATGCTTTCACCCGAGGCGCGGATGCCCGGGTACCGATCCAGAAATTTGGCCATTTTGGACAATAACTGAATTTCCAGGAAGATGACAAGGGCGCCGAGCAGCGCTGCAACGAGCGGATTCGGAGAAAATATCCCCACTCCGAATACGAACGTAAACCCGACTGGGCCGAATACGCCGGTAGCGATCGCCGTACTGGCGATCAGCGGGACAAATCCAATGGCTTTGGCCAGGGAGGCAATGCCGCCTTCCGAGATTTTTCCGTCAGCCAGCAGGCTCAGCGAGATCGGATCGCCGGCAATTAACAGAAGATTGGTGGCTGCCGCGGCTAAACCGCCGCTGATCATGACGATCCACGAAAACTTTTTAATGCGCGTCACGCGATCCGTAAACATGGAGGCAAGTGTTGAAAGGCTCTGATCCTCGGATTTTTC
Source organism: Paenibacillus sp. FSL M8-0142 (assembly GCF_038597315.1). NCBI lineage: Bacteria > Bacillati > Bacillota > Bacilli > Caryophanales > Paenibacillaceae > Paenibacillus > Paenibacillus sp. FSL M8-0142. The sequence continues at coordinate 3,242,967 of NZ_CP152008.1, read as the reverse complement.
CTTCATCGCAAACGTGATAAGAAACGCCATGCCCACGATCAACGCGATGCCTTCCGGACTCAAAACAACCGGCGTGCCGTCAATTTGAATAAGTCCTTTTGTGTTGCTGAAAACAACGAGCTGTCTGGCCAATGCCGCCACCAGAAAAGCAATGACGCCTTTTTTGATCGAAAATTGAAGCGCGATGGCCAGGGCGGGAAATACCATAAAGGATACAACGACGGGCTCGCCAATTTTGTTGAATCCGTCAATAAAATTAAGCGGAAGCATTTCAAACGCTTTCACAACTGCCTGAAGCCCGAAGTAGATACCCGCGCCATATACGCCGCCTAGCGCTCCGGCAGCAGCTGTGCTCAATTTGCCTCGTTTAAAAGACAACCCGATGATATCCGTTCCGAGTAGAATGCTATGGATAAGCAAAATGCTTCCTGATATCGAAATGGGGATCCCGTAACCGATCACAAGCCCGAAGCTCATGGCAAAAGCGGTGACGCCCAGCTCCTTCCGGCTCATCCGCCCTTCCAGATTCTCAGGGACGATCGGTCTAAGACCGTCATTAAATACGGCGATCCCCAAGTTGGCCATAGTTGCAGTCACGATCCCTAGCCCGATTAACAACAAAGCTTCCAGCATAAGATGTCCCCCTAATCATTTGACGTAACGCTTACTTGGTAAGTGCTTTCATAAGAAATTCTACTGCCTTCTCTTTGTGGTCTCCGGTAAAGCCGAATGCCTTAGCGCCTTGCGCGACGGCCTGATCGACTTTCTCTTGTGTCGGCGGCTGTCCCGGCATGGAAATCGTAGCACAATTCGACTTGCCTACCATCGCGATGGCCATGGCCAATGCTCCGCCCCCTCCGGTATAGCAAGCGCCCACGTAGTAATCGGCTTGTCCCATCTTCAGAGCCATTGCAGCTTCCAGATCCGATTTAACGGTTACTTCCACATCGGCTCCGCCATGCTGTTTGACCAAAGCTTCAATTTCTTTCTTTTCCACTTGCCCGCCAATCACGATTTTCATGACAATTCTCCTCTTTTCGTTTGTTTTTAGATTTCTGAAGCGTTAACGAAATGCATGATCAGGTACTGTCTTTCCTCATCCGGAAGCTTGCCGTCCATTTGGGACTCGATCCACTTTACGTTTTCTGCAGCTTGGGCAAAATGAGGAGAGCGTCTGATTTCCTGCATGATCTCCTCAGGCGGAGCGTTTAGCTCCTCGCTGCGCTCGATCCGGGTAACGGCCATCCCCAGATGAGTCACCAGCTTTTTGTATTTCTTCTCATTGTCCGGCTGTACGAATCTTTCAATCGTTGCCTCGCACAGCTTCATGGCGCCAGGTGTAATCGTGTTGGTAGAAAATAAAATATCCAGTCGTTCTCTCAAAGCACTCACGCTTCTCCACACTCCCTGTCAGTATTTAGGAATGAGCACGCCACGCTCCACCTGCTTCTGGATTTGCATGACATGATCGGTTGATATCTGATCGAACATAAACTCCATTTTCTTATTGTTTTTGTTTACGACGCATACAGCCTGACTCATTTCCTTGTCCATTTCCAACGCTTCCTTGGAGGACAGCTCGGACAAATAGAATGAACCGTTGTCGATTTCATCCACATTCCATACCATTGCGTCGATCGACTTGGCTTTTAAATGCTCCAGCAAATGCATATAGTTCAGGTTGATCAGCTCGACATCCTTGCCCTTAACTTCAAGATTCGTTAATACTTGTTGGTCAATAGAGTAACTGTCGATTCCGATTTTCATCCCGTCTTGGATCCCGCTTGTTTCCTCCGCAAAAACTACCGCATGACGCGAAACGTATGAACCGCTTCCGAATTCCTTTACAATCACGAGTTCTTCGGATTTGCGGATCGCCGTCATTGCGGCATATTTGGAAACAAGTGCGAAATCATATCGACCATCAATGACATTGTCCAGACGAACGGTCGCACCGCGCATAAAGGCACAGTGCAGAGGGATGCCGATTTTTTCGAAGCTTGCGTGCATTGCCGTTGCCAATCCCTCGTATTTACGGGAGTAAGGAAGCGGCATAACGCCGATGATACTGCTCACCCCGCAGCATTGAAGCAGCAGGTCCATGTTCTTATTTCGGAGAAAGGTGCCTAGATGCCCTCTGGACTCGAGCGAAATACATTGGCTTTCCTCCATTTTTTTCAAAACATTTTGAATCGTGCCGCGGCCAACGCCGTATTTACCCGACAGCTCCTCAATTCGGGGAATACGGGAATCCAGTTCAATAAAGAGAAGCTCTTCCGCTAGGTTTTTTAAAACCACGCTGCTTTTGGAGTTCAATCCTTGAATCACGTTACCCGGTTCACCTCCTCAATATACAATATTCTGTATTTTGTATTTGATGACATCATATCATCGTGCTACAGGGACTTCAATACTTTTTTCTGAATTTAAGTCAACTTATTTCACATCGTTATCGGGAAGTGTTGGATCAACATCGAATGTAATGCGTTTTCATGCGGGTTTTTGAACGTTCATCCGGGGAACAGGGGCTGTATCGACTCTTTTTTTTGTAATTATTTATGTTTTATTTTCAGAAAGTTTCACTTGTTGTCATTATATATAACATCATCAGATGTAGCTGACATCGCTGACAGTAGACAAACTGGATTCAACAAAAACCGGACAATGTAGATAAAAAAAAGCCGCATATTATGCGACTTCAGGCTGTCGAGAAAGTCTCGACAGCCTTCTTTATGTTTATTTATTTTAAGACAGCACCGCGTTAATGTTGTATAATATAGATAACTACTCATGAACGGATGGTGTCTTGAATGCTGAGATCTAATCGGGAAAAACAACAAAGCTACGAATTCGTGTCAATTGAAGAGCTGGTTCCACAGGATCATTTGCTGCGGAAAGTGGACAAGTATATCGACTTCTCCTTTATTGACGATAAGGTTCGTCCTCTTTACTGCGCAGATAACGGGCGGCCAGCCATTGATCCGGTCGTTCTGTTTAAGATGATTTTTCTCGGTTATTTTTATGGCATTCGCTCCGAACGCCAGTTGGAACGCGAGATTCAAACGAATTTGGCTTACCGCTGGTTTTTAGGTCTTGGTCTAACCGATAAAGTCCCAGACCACTCCACCATTAGCTGGAACCGGCGGACTCGGTTTAAGGATACTGACATTTTCCAGGAGATCTTTGACGAAATCGTCCTCCAAGCGATCTCGCACAAAATGGTGGGCGGGCGTGTGCTCATTACCGATTCGACTCACGTAAAAGCCAATGCCAACAAGCACCACTATACCAAGCAAGAAGTTCTACAAAACACCAAGGACTATATTGACGAACTCAATGAGGCTGTGACGGAGGACCGCAAAGCGCACGGAAAAAAGCCCTGAAAGTACGAGAGGAAGTGAATGGAACCAAAGAAATTAAAGTGAGCACCACCGATCCTGAAAGTGGCTATATGATTCGCGACGGTAAGCCAGAGGGGTTCTTTTATCTCGACCACCGGACGGTGGATCTTAAATACAATCTCATTACCGATGTCCATGTTACGCCAGGAAATGTCCACGATTCGGTTCCGTATTTGTCGCGATTAGACCGCCAAAGAGAACGTTTTGGATTCAAGGTTGAAGCTGTAGCCCTGGATTCCGGTTATTTAACTACGCCCATTTGCCGAGGTTTACAGCAGCGAAAGATTTTTGCCGTTATTGCACACCGGAGATTTCATCCGAAGCAAGGTTTGTTTGCCAAATGGAAGTTTACTTACGACGCTGAAAGTAACACCTATATCTGCCCGGAAAAACACCAACTGACGTACCGGACTACCGACCGGAAGGGTTACAGGCAGTATGCGTCAGACCCGGAACATTGCAAGACCTGTCCGATGCTTGCGCAATGCACTCATTCCAGGAACCACCGGAAGGTACTGACCCGACATGTCTGGGAAGACAGCAAAGACTGGGTGCGAAATAACCGGCTAAGCCGAGACGGCAAGCAGTTGTACCGCAAACGAAAAGAAACGATTGAGCGAAGCTTCGCGGATGCCAAAGAGCTCCATGGGTTTCGCTATTGCCGTTTGCGCGGACTCTCGAACGTCACGGAACAAGCGTTGATGACGGCCACCGTGCAGAACATGAAGAAGATGGCGATCCACCTGGATCGCCTGGAAAAGAGGGGGTAACCCTTCTTTTTTAGGCTTTTTAGCAACTGCAAATGAAAATAAGAGAAACCCAACGTCTACAAGACGTGGGTTTCTCGACAATCTGAAGCCGCATATTATGCGACTTTCAAATAAAAACCCCGACCCCTTTCTTCACCACGTAATGGATACCTCAGAACGATCTGCCAGGCAGTTGGATGCCCTGCCATTCGCCTACATCGCATTGGCCATTACTATTTCCACCCGCAGCAACCACCGAGCCGTCCGATTTAAGACCGAGCGTATGAGTGCAGCCCGCCGCAACGGCCACAATATCCCGCCAGCCGCTTACATTGCATTGGCCGTGCTCATTCATACCCACAGCCGTTACCGAGCCGTCCGATTTAAGGCCGAGCGTATGATAGCTTCCCGCCGCGATCGCCACAATACCGCGCCAATCGCTTACATCGCATTGGCCATGCCTATTCAAGCCCACGGCTACAACCGTGCCGTCCGATTTTAGGCCGACGGTATGAAGGTAACCCGCTGTTACCGCGACAATGTCGTGCCATTCATTTACATTACATTGGCCATAACGACTATTACCTACAGCCGTCACCGTGCCGTCCGATTGAAGACCGATGGTATGCCAGTCCCCCGCCGCTACTGCCACAATATCACGCCAGCTGCCAACATCGCATTGCCCCTCATCATTCCGACCCGCTGCCACCACCTTGCCATCCGATTGAAGCCCGACGGTACGACGCCAACCTGCTGCAACCGTCACAATATCACGCCAGCCGCTTACATTACATTGGTCATGCTTATTCCAACCCACTGCTACCACGGTGCCGTCCGATTTAAGCCCCACGGTATGAGCTCTGCCCGTGTTCGTCGCCATATGAACATTACCAACCGCAACCGCCACAATATCGCGCCAGCCGCTTACATCACATTGGCCGTCTTTATTATCCCCCACTGCTGTCACCGTCCCGTCCGAATTAAGAGCAACGGTATGACGGCGACCCGCCGCAATGGTATGTTTAGGCCACCGTTGCACCTCTAGCAAGGCTTCATTCGGTAAAGTATAGTCCATGTTTTACCTCCTTGAACACAAGAAATATTCTACTGTAAAACGTCTCTTTACGAGCAAATGCCGCACAATCGGGCTTCAGGGCTTAGCATCTTATTTCTTCACGGCGTGGATAAAATGGATGGTCTCGAATGCAGATAAATAATCCGTCCGATCACGGAAGAAAAGCTCTTGGATCTTTGTTGGCGATAGATGTTCATAAATCAACAAACCCGATCTTTCCAGTAATTTTTCGATTTTTTGATAAGAGAAGCATGCTTTCATCGGTTCTCCACTTGCTGCAGCCATTTTCACCATATTTTCAACGCGATTAAACTTTCCTTTTTCTACGAAGAAATTCTCATCCGCATAATCAAAAACGATAGAGCTTCCTGATGGGACATTAGCAAATAATTGATGCAGCAAAGTTTCATTTTGTTCTTCAGATAGATAGTAGGAAACGCCCAAGAGGCTGAAGAACGTTTTTTGTTGCTCAAACCCTATGTTTGATAAAGATTCAATGGAAAACCGCGTAGTAAAGTCTGTTGAAACAAAATAAAGATTACTCGGAATATTGAGTTCTGCAGTCTCCAACTTCTCCTTTTTCATCTCCTGAGTAGCTGGGTGATCGATTTCAAATATTTTTAAGCTGTGCTTCAGCTCCGGGTATCGGAAACAGAAAGTGTCCAGGCCTGCTCCCAGTATGACATACTGCTTTACACCTAGCATCATTTCATTGAGCAATACTTTTTCACAATAGGCGGAGCGTGCTAGGGAAACCGGGGAAAGCTGGATCTGTGTGATCCATTTCAAAATTTCAGCCGGAGCCTCTTTAAATTGCTGCCCGATCTCACGATTGAAAAACTGGATGCCATTAATCATATTTTTGCTGATTGCCGAAAATTCTTCTTCGGATATCAAACGGTTTGCGATAAAATCATCAAAAATTATCGGTGTGTCATATTTGCTGTGATAAGCCCGGCCAAAAGCCGATATCAAGGACGTTAAACTGGATTCATTATGTTTCATGCTTTGTTCTCCCATAAAAAAATAAGATTCCCCTGGCCAGGAGAATCTTATTTTAAATCATATTTTTACGGATGTAAATTATAGCATAAATAAATAATTTTGTCAAGTTTTCTCGCTCGCAGCCCGGAGTCCGCTTCCCTGTATTCCCCTTAGCACTTAAGATAAAATTTTTAGCCCTCCTCCTCTACCGAAATTACCTCCCTTGCTGCCTCGATGAAGGATAATATGATCGGCGAAAGCCACTTGTCTTTATGCCATAGCATCTGTGTATACACGTGCAAGTCCGGAATTTGCCATGGAAGAGCAACAAGCTCGCCCCGCTCAACCTCGGCTTCTACGACGATTTCAGGAAGAAAGGCAATGCCGATTCCCGTAATTGCGCATTGTTTAATAGCTTCAGCACTTTGAAACTCTAAATACGTAATACTATCAATGCCCTCTTTCTCAAATGATCGGTCAAACATGGTTCGATAGGGACAGCCCTTTTCATTCGTCAGGAACACTTCTCCGTGAAAATCCTCCAGCTGCAGCACCGTACGTTGTGCGAGCGGATGGTCCGGAGCGGCGAATAAGCGGAACGTTTCTTCCAGCAACGGCTCCACCGCAAGTCCGCTTGAGCGGATGGGTTCGTCCAACATAAAGACGACATCCGCGGTTCCCTCAAAGAGCGATTGCTTGAGTTCCTGATTGGGAACGGAGCGGAAGATGAGGCGCACGCCCGGATGGCGCGAACGAAAAAGCTGAAAGACAACCGGTAGCCGATAGGCGCAAAGAACCTCGTTGGCACTAATCGTTAGGGTACCGCTTAAGTTTTCATTGTCATGAACGACACTGCGAGCCTCGTCCAATTGGTTTAGCACGCCTTCGACATGAGTCAAAAAGCGTTTACCCGCAGTTGTAAGAACGAGCTGCTTACCCAAGCGGTCAAAAAGACGAACCCCCAGCTCCTCCTCCAATGCTTTCATTTGCATCGTTACGTTGGAGGGGACGTAGTTCAACACTTCCGCAGCCCGGCTGAAATTTAAGGTGGATGCCACCGTGCGGAACGTGTTCAGTTGGCGCAATTCCATCATACGATCCCCCTTTTGCCTTCAATATGATTGAATATAGCTTTGAAATTCATTCACTTTTATTGAGAGTATCACGGAACTATACTAACAACAAGAATTACATTCTTAATATATGGTTTCATTTTGAAGGGAGCAAACAATACGATGGATTATGAAATTTTTGATTTGGGTGACGTTACCTTGCAGTCCGGCGTTACGTTACCGAACGCTTTTCTTGCTTATAAGACTTATGGACGATTGAATGAACAAAAAGATAATGTCATCGTCTATCCAACGGCATTTGGCGACCATCATGTTCAGAATGAATGGTTGATTGGAAACGGCATGGCACTAGATCCGCGAGAATATTTCATTATCGTACCCAATCTGCTCGGCAACGGGTTATCCTCGTCTCCCAGCAACACGCCTCCCCCATTCGACCGGGCTAATTTTCCGCAAGTAACCATCTATGATAACGTTCAATTTCAGCATCGGCTGGTGACCGAAAAATTCGGCATTCAAAAAATTGCGCTCGTCGTTGGATGGTCGATGGGAGGCATTCAAGCTTTCCAATGGGGAGCAAGTTATCCCGACATGGTGGAGCGAATTGCTCCCTTCGCCGGTGTTGCAAAGACTTGGCCTCAAACGTATGTCGTCTTGGAAGGAATGAAAGCCGCACTTATGGCCGCAGTTCGCTTCGATTTAAGTAAACTTAACCAGTTGACTGCTGCAGACATGCGTGCCGTTGGCCGTGTATATGCGGGATGGGGTTTATCGCAGGCGTTTTACAGAGAGGAACTTTATCGTGAGTTGGGATTTGATACATTAGCGGATTTTGTGGCTGACTTTTGGGAAGAGAGCTTTATGCAGATGGATCCGCACAATGTTCTGGCCATGTTATGGACAGGTCAGAATGCAGATATTAGTGCAAATCCATCCTATAACGGAGATTTCGATCAGGCGCTCAGAAGCATTCAAGCACTCGCCTGCGTCATGCCAGGGAGCACGGATCTCTTCTGCACGTCCGACGATAACGAATACGAGGCTAAGCGTATGCCTAATGCTGTTTTTAATCCGATCGTGTCGATCTGGGGACACTTTGCCGGTCGCGGCATCAACCGTGCCGATAATGAATGGATTGATGACAATCTTAAGCGCTTGTTGGCGCTTCGGACGAACGGGTCGTTCGGCAATTGATACTACTCTTCAGTCGTTTCCTTTAAGAGATAATGATCTTGCCCGAAGATCATAGGATGAGGTCACCAGATTTTCTGGTCGACCTCTTTTTTGTGTTTCGTACTAGTTGGACAGTTTTGCCGGTTAGCTGAATATGTCATCAATTTCCATCCGGACATAAACTTGATTCGCCCTTCACATCACTTTCGTAATAATAGCCATGCCTGAGGCAAGCCAAGCCAAAAACCCGAAGCCGGCATTACGATGGCGCCGAACAAACAGATAACCAGCAGGATCCAACCGAAAATTGCGGGAGGAGCGATTCCCTTCTTTTTAATCAGCCAATCTACCATATAGCCAAGCAACATTAGCAGGAAGCCGAACATCATGTACCAGAACGCGGTTCCACGATCCCACTGATCATCAGCCACCGTACTCCACAAGCCTTCGGTAACGATGGGCTGTAATTGACCTGTGTAAGCAAATAGTCCATAAATAACATGGAGCAACCCCGTCAACATAAGCATTATTCCGACATGGCGCTTTATCCCACTTATCATAGTGCCCCCTCCTTTCTTCATAACCCACTCGCCCTCCCTATTTCGCTCCAAGCAATCCTCAAACATGATTTTATCCTCAAACAGATTTCAAAGCATCAATGGGTGCGATAAGGATTTAAGGTCTTAGGATCCCAAAAAAACAATAGGCTTACAATCGTGATTACCAAAAAAACTGACGTTATGACCGGGTCATAATGTGAACCATTATCGGGGAATACCGTTATACTGACGTTTACGAAAGCATGGAACAAGATTATCGCAAAAATGCTTTTTCCGGTGTTGTTATAGAGCCATACCATGAGGATTCGAAGCAGGATTGCCGTGAAGCACTGCCATACGATCCACGTTACATTATGGTTTGTTTGAATATATGGAACCAAGTGCCATATCCCCCACAACGTCCCCATGATCATGCTGGTGGCAATTGCGTTCCAACGGTTTAGCAGGGGCTCTGCGGCATATCCCATCCAGCCCATTTCCTCGCAGGCAGCTGCAATGAAATACATTACCACAAGGATCGGTATCGATAGAAAAGGTATGTTCGGTTCGGGGAGCGATCGCCCGATCAAGCTCATGAACCAATATGACAGTAACATGATCATTGGCATCAAAAATAGTATGGGTAAATACCAGCTCTTCTGCTTGATTCGCTTATAATCGAATATTCGTTTCAATAACCTCCGTACGCCACTTACTCCCTCTTCTCGGTAAGTGAGTATCAATGCGGCTGCCATTGGACAGAAGAACATAAGTGCACTGACAGGAAGATTCATTGGAAGCCATTTAACCGGCATAGAACCAAATAGCCAAAATGGTATCGAAAGGGCGAAAACCAATACATAAAATGTTCGTGGCGACCTATTCAATGAACGTTCTACATTCATGACATGCAACCTCTTTTGATACGAATTCGTAGTATTTACAAATAATGATTAGCCCGCTGGGGGCAGTTACTCCTTAACTCTGATCTTCACCGGATGATTTGACGCGTTGCCGGTCATTGAACGATTTGGCGACTCTATCCTGATTGGCGGCCTTTTTATTACGATTTCGTAGTAAGCCTTGCACACAATTTAATACGTTTTCGTAGCATTGTCAAGATGCAATTAGCGTTGCTATGTTGTATGCAGAAGTTATTTTGTAAATATGCCCTCTTCGCCCGCTTCATTCGTTACCTTGAATAACCCGCTTCAACTCCCCCTTCACATTAATATCAAAGCTCCAGTTTTTGTTCCAGTTCGGCCTTCTGGCGTAAGTGATGGCGGAAATGCATACCGACCAAATCGAACCACTCCCGTGCGTTAAGCCACCCAAACCCTTCATGCCTCACTTTATAATTGGGGTTTATTGCATTTACCTTCTCCTCCCATTCATACATTCCCTTAAGCACCGTATCGAGTCCTTGAATGAGTTCATCCACGGTTTCGGAATTACTTGGGGTATTTTCAGGTCCATCCGGTAATCTGATTTTTATCGGAGGAAATGAACCGGCGCAGAACAATTGTGCGCCAGCCTCTGTCTTTCCTTGGGGTTGCACTTCACTCGAGGATGCGCATTTTTGGACTTGGACAAGGTAATCGAGAGCTGTGAGGATCATATGATCATACATTTGACCGAGAGACCATACTCCTGGTTCAGATATATGTCTTAATTGGTCGATGGAATACTGCTGCAGATTGATCTTGTAAAAATCGATTAGTTCCGAATAATTCAATGGCATCACCTTTCCAAAACGTCAAAACGTCAAGCTCAATTCATTTTAATGCTATTCCAGAAGTGGATTTGATATTTCTTTTCATTTGCTATGTTGATCAGTTCGTTTTTCGAAACCCTTATTGATTAACCTTTCATCATTGGATAGTATTTGTGTAAGTATGGACTTCGGAATTTTTAACATAGCTTTTTTTATATTCGCAGCACGACGAATCATGAATCACGAACGAACATCCTTGAAAGGCGGTGTCGATATGTCCATTCAACAAAAGCGATGGCCGATCACTTGGGGAATCGTCTGGTCTTTACTGTTCGCCTTGATGAGCTTTTATTGGGCGAGTGGCGGCAAACTTGGGGTCCATACGCTCGGGCCGGAAATTTCGCGTCAAGCCGATTTGCGCGATGGCGGCTTCATTCTCATTGTATGGTTAACGGGGGTGGTCAAGGTTGCAGGGGCTGTTCTATTACTCGCATTAAAAATCAAATGGAACAGCGTTCTTCTCCAAGCAGCCTTCCGAATCGCAGCCATGGTAGGCGGAGTACTTCTTGTCCTCTATGGGCTATTTAACTTCGTAGCAGTGCTGCTCGTGCTGGCCCAAGTTCTGGATTTGCCAGCAATTGACTCTTATTCGGCGTGGTGGCGACTCTTCTTCTGGGAGCCGTTCTGGATGCTGGGCGGGCTGTTATATTTTTTTGCCGGCCGGACGGCGGGAGCTGGTAACACTGCCAGCCGGAATGGGGCAAGTACGTTTCGCAAATGAATTAACGAATACTCCCTTTTTCAAGAATATAGTCTTCATTGGAATTCCTTATCTCCATCACTGAATTTTTCTCAACAGGCGCTTGAGCCATCCACCGATTTTCCGGATAGCCCGGCGATCGCCGCGACCCAAGTCAGGGCCAGCGCAAACCACAAGAGTATACCGGCTTCGTACGCCAAGTCAGAATCCCCGCAGACGAACAATAATCCCATACATATGGAAAGTCTTCAATTGAACCTTTCAGACAGGATGTTCATACCCTAATGATAAATGTCTTGAGAGGAGTTTATTTCGTTGAGCGTATTAGAATCCGGTTCAAGAAAAAGCATTCTTCCCTACGGAAAGCTGCCGCTCTTGTTCACGCAAAATGTCGGTCAATTCGACCCAAACACGCTTTATTTCGCGCAAGATTCGGGATTGCGCGGTTCATTCGAGGCGGATCGAATCTTGCTGACGCTCTACAAGTCCGATTCCACGGAAGCGGAGCGAACGATGAGCGGCGTCGTATTGGCGTGGCGTTTCGAATCCCCAGGGAAGACATCCAGGCTTGAAGGGATGTCAAAGGATGAGGGCAAGTTTCATTATTTTCGCGGCAATGATCCAAAGCGTCATATTACGCATGTCGATACGTATCGGGGAGTGGCATACCGGGAGCTATGGCCAGGTATCGACGCCGTGATCCAAGGAAGTGGCGGAAAGCTCAAATTTGACTGGCTGCTAAGTCCGGGTGCGCGGGTGGAGGATATTCAGCTGGTATGCAGCGGCTCAGACGAGGTTCAACTCGACGAGGAAGGCAATCTGCTCTTGATCACGCCTTATGGTACGCTTATTGATCAGAAACCCATCGCCTACCAGGAAGTAGACGGCGTACGTAAGGAATTGGGGTGCCGATATGTCGTGGAATCCGGACAGGAAGGCAGGAGTCGGATCGGGTTCGAAATGATCGAAGCGTATGACCGTGAACTTCCCTTGGTCATTGATCCGGTCATCTTGTATTCGACTTATCTTGGCGGATCGGACATTGACGATGGCATGGACATTGTGGTCGATGAATTCGAGCAGGCTTATGTGACTGGGACTACAGCCTCGGCCGATTTCCCCGTGACACCAGGGGCTTTCCAGGTGTCGTTTCAAGGAACGGATGACGTCTTTGTCAGCAAGATCGATGCTTCGGGAACATTTTTAATCTATTCTACCTTCATCGGAGGAAGTGCTTCGGATACGGGCAGAAGCATTGCCATTGACTTCGCCGGGAATGCTTACATTACCGGCACCACTTTTTCCAGCGATTATCCGACAACCCCCGGTGCTTTTCAAACCACGGCCGTATTCACTAGCAGTAATGCGTTTGTAACCAAATTAAGCCCTGATGGCGGATCGCTCGTATATTCCACCTATTTGGGAGGCTCCGCAGAAGATACAGGATTCGACATTGCCATCGATACTTCTGACAACGCGTATGTGACCGGTCACACGATGTCAAGCGATTTCCCGGTGACCCCGGGTGCTCTTAGAACTATCAAACCCATTTCACCAACTTCGTTCGTAACAAAATTGAATGCCGATGGAACGGGGTTGATATACTCGACCTACTTGGGGGGAGACTTGGGAACAACTGACACCTTCGGTATTGCCGTGGACGACTTCGGCAATGCTTACCTCGCCGGTCAGACGGTAGCCTCGGATTTCCCGACAACGCCTGGGGCGTTTCAAACAAGCACTCAAGGCGATGTCGACGGATTTGTCGTGAAGCTCAACCCAACGGGAACCGCGCTCGTATATGGAACTTTCCTGGGCGGCAGTTTGAGCGATGTTGTGCGTGATATTACGATCGATACGGCGGGTAATGCTTATGTTACCGGATTATCGGCCTCTCCCGATTTTCCGACGACGTCCGGATCGTTTGTCACGCCTCTAGGGACTGCCTGGGCTTTCGTTACAAAACTGAACCCCACGGGAACCGGTCTCATCTATTCCGCGCTGATCGGGGGGGAACGGCTCCAATACGGGCCTTGCCATCACCATTAATTCGGCGCGCAGTGCTATGATTACGGGACAAACAACGTCTACGGATTATCCATTGACCGGTGACGCGATTCAATTCTCCCTCTTCGGCACCACCGACGCTTTCGTCACGGTTCTCGATCCTACCGGCTCGTTTCTTGAATTTTCCACCTATTTGGGTGGCAGCTCGACCGACATCGGCAACGGAATAGCCGTGGACTTGAATAATCAGATTTATATTACCGGCCAAACGTTCTCCTTCGACTATCCGGTGTCTTCCTTCACCTTACAACCTTTCCTCAACGGGGTGAGTGATGCGTTTATTACAAAGCTCGGGGAGCAAGCTACTATATTTGTTAATAAATTCGCCACCCGATTCGAAGTTCGCCCGGGAGAAGTAGTCGAATTTATTATAGAGGTCATAAATGAAAGCAGCATTCCGCTTACCAATGTATTCATTGAAGATCCGTTCCTTGGTTTTTTTCATATACTTCCTGTTCTCAATCCGTTTGAAGCGTTCGTCATTCCTCTCCCCTTCTTTGTTCCAGATCAGTTTCCTCCGGGCTTTATCATTAACGAAGTGTTCGTTAGAGCAGATCAAGTACGGGACCCGGTCATTGCAAAAGCTGAAATCTTCGTTACGGAAAATCCCATACTCGAAGCAACGAAAACAGTGAATCCATCTTCGGCCGCTCCCGGTGAAACCGTCGTGTTTACCATTACGCTTACCAATTTTGGGAATGTGGATTTGTTTAACGTCCGGATCGTCGATCCGCTGCTAGGACTGGATCAATTGATTGGCACGCTCCCTGTAGGCTCCAGTTTCACGATTGATTGGCCTTTCGTAATTCCTCCCGGACAGCCGGCTGGTTTGTCGATTGCAAATCGGACCGAGATTACGGCCGATAATCTGCCAACACCGCAAACGGTGGGAACCGTGGTTGAGGTGCTTCCTGCGCCGCGGCTCAGTCTGGTGAAATCCGCGGACCGTATATCGGTATTACCTGGTGAAACCATTCAATTCTCGTTTGAAGTTACCAATACGGGAAATACCGACTTGACGAATATCATCATTACCGATGATACGATCGTTAGCGAGATCCAGGTGCCAAGTCTCGCCATTGGTGAGACCCAAGTGCTTACGGTACCGTTTCTCGTACCGCTGGAGACACCTTCACAGACCTACACCAATACGGCGATGGCCACCAGTGATCAGGCACCAAGCGTCACATCGAGCTTTGACGTACTGGTCGTTGAAGCGCCGCAGCTCGGCGTACGAAAGATCCCTTCCGTGACTTCCGTCATGCCGGGCCAGACGTTCCAATACTCGATTGTCATCGATAATATCGGCAATGTCCCTCTAACCAGTATTGTCCTTGAGGACCCATCGCTCGGCTTTGCCGAGACGATCGAAAGTTTCGCCATCGGCGAACGACGCGAGTTTATTATTCCTTTTACGGTCCCGCTGGATGCTGAGCCGGGATCAAATATCATGAACGAGCTCACCGTTCAATCCACGCAAACCGGATCGCAGCAAGTCTTGGCAACCGTTACGGTAACGGCAATTGGGCTTGCGCTCACCAAGACGGCAGATCTTGCCGTTGCGGCACCGGGCGATACGGTTGTGTTTACCCTTACGGTGACAAATACCCTTACCGAGCCACAGACCAATGTCGTCCTGAGCGATCCGCTGCTTGGCCTAAGCGAGACGATACCCCTCATTCCTGCTGGCGGAACGATTACCCGGACGGGTTCCTTTACGATACCCGCTGATGCTGCGAACGGAAGCGTAATTACGAACAGCTTTACGGCCGTTTCAGACCAGACACCGCTGCAAACCGCTGAAGCCGAGGTTGTCGTTGTATCCATACCCGGCGCCACGACGACACTGACGGTAACCAAGCTGCCGGACCGCAGTGTAGCCGCAACGGGTGAAACGGTAACCTATACGGTTGAAGTAACGAACACCGGCAGCAATCCTGCAACCAGCGTTACCGTCGTCGATTCCTTGACCGGAACCGTGGTCGTGATCCCAGTCATTTCGCCGGGAGCAACAGAAGTCGTGATGTTTACTTTCCAAATACCGACAAACGCACTCCAGGGGACCGTATTTGCGAACCGCGTCACCGTGAGCTGGCCGGAAAATCCGGTGTCCTCTCCGATATTTAGCGAAACGCGCGTTGTAGTAGCTCTGCCTTCCACGCTAGTTGACATTAACGTCGTAGCCGATCCGCCTACAGCCAGTCCGGGATCAGTAGTTAATAAAACGATCAGAGTTACAAACGTATCGAATGTAACGTTGACGGATGTTCCAAACCGAACGTTGACGGATGTGCGCGTTATTGATTTTCTCCTGGGTTTCAATGTCGTTATCCCATCCTTGGGACCGGGTGAAACGCGGGTCTTTACGCTTCCGTTTACGATTCCTGCGACCTCTGTGGGAGGCGAGATCTTCCAGAACAACGTTGTTCTTTTCTCGAACCAATCTCCGCTGCAGACGGCATCGGTCGATATCGTAACCGAGCTGCTGCCGAATGTCATATTAACCGAAACGGTGGACCGTCCGATAGGAAGACCGGGTGAACTCGTCCATTTCTTCATCTTCTTTCAAAATACGGGAAATGTGGTCCTTCGAAATGTCGTAGTGACCGCACCGCTCTTCAACCTTCAGGTACGACTCGAGCAACTGGACATCGGTGCAGATGAAAATATTCGTATTCCGTTTATTTTGCCGGATGTTGAAGAAGATACTATTATAACAAGCCCGGTAACTTTGACTTCGGACAATGGACCGACAAGGAATGCATCGGCGCTCGTCCGGGTTATTGCTGAGGAAGAGGAATAAGCTCGCCCAAAGCGTCCAGCAGCTCTTCTCCCTCTGAGTCATATAGATGAGTTGGATACCTTACTAACGATTCTGAGTGCTCACTCATTGCTAACGATGTAAGCTCTTGACTCACACGAGATAAGGGCTTACATCGTTATAGCTAATATAACCCCCGGTACACGCGAAGCTTCGGGAGCACGCAATTATTGGCTTTTACATAAAGTCGGGCAAATATCATTGGTACAGGGCACGAGGGCTTGTACGAAGAAGCCGGCTCAATTGCTTAAAACGGTGGGATGTCGCGTTGAGCGGCTCTGCTCTTCATCATGCATCCATTTTTGAATCCTCTTCGTCTCGGCGAACCCATACAGCTAAATAATTCTCTCTAATAAATCCCCCACTTTTTCTGCCATTATCCGCGGTGGATAGGGCATCTTATTCTTGATCCACCATTCCACAACGCCAACATAAGCATTCGCTGCAAATTCAACAACGACATCTTCATTTTGACCAAGATTTTTACCTTTGGTGATATCCACGTCTTTTTTGAACTCCTCGATATGATGTTGAACAAACCGGCTGCGAAAATAACGGGCTCCTTCACTCGCCAGCATCGTTGAAAAGAATAAATAATTTCGTTCAAGATATTCCATGCAGTGAACCGTTCCTTCAATCCAATCCAAATCGGCTTCCGCTTCGCAAATATCGCTCATATTCTTGATGTGTTCTTCGATGACCTTATCCAGCAAATCAAATTTGTCCATATAATGAAGATAAACCGTCGCACGGTTAATATTTGCCCGGTCCGAGATCTCCTGAATCGTAATGCTGTCGAAATCCTTTTCGGCCATCAATTCAAGAAATGCTTTTTTAATGGCTTCTTGAGTTCTAATAATTCTCCGATCCACCTTCGCCATGTATACCACCTCATACTTTTCAAAAGATCATCGACAATTTTTATGAATTTGTTGTTTAAACAATAAAATCGATAAAATTAACGATTTATATGTCTTGTTTTCAACATTCGTATATTTTAAATTATAGACAGATGTCGTGAATACATCAATCGTCGTGGTTTTTACTGATCAAGAAGAGGTTCAACATGTTATACCATAGGAGGTTTTATTCATGATTACTGCTAAAGCAAGAGCTGTAGATGGACCAGATAAACCGTTTCGAGCTGCTGAAATCCAAAGACGAGATCTTGATTCGCATGATGTGCTGATTGAAATCAAATATGCCGGCATCTGCCATTCTGACATCCATACGGCTCACGGTGAATGGGGACCTGTAAACTATCCGCTCGTTCCTGGACACGAGATCGCGGGAATTGTCACGGGTGTAGGCGCAGAGGTTACAAAATACAAGGTTGGCGACCGGGTTGGGGTTGGATGCATGGTGGATTCCTGCGGCGAATGTGAGAACTGCCGTAAAGGAGAAGAACAATACTGTCTTAAAGGAAATATCCCCACCTACGCCGGCGTTGATAAATACGGCGAGCCAACACAAGGCGGATATTCTACCCACATTGTTGTTACTGAGAACTTTGTAGTCAGAATCCCGGATAACATTGAGCTTGATGTGGCTGCCCCATTGCTTTGTGCAGGGATCACGACTTATTCGCCGCTCAACCACTGGGGTGCTGGTCCAGGTAAGAAGGTAGCTGTACTTGGTATGGGCGGTCTCGGCCATATGGCTGTCCAAATTGCTCATGCCATGGGTGCCGATGTCACCGTTCTGTCGCAATCCTTAAAGAAAAAAGAGGATGGGTTGCAATTGGGGGCGGATCACTACTACGCCACTAGCGACCCGGAAACATTCGAGAAACTTGCGGGAACCTTCGATTTAATCATTAACACGGTGAGCGCAAAGATCGACATGGATGCCTATTTCTCATTGCTCACGCTTGACGGCACTTTGGTTAATGTTGGTGCACCGGGAGAACCGTTATCGCTGAACGTAATGTCGCTCATCGGTCATCGCCGTTCGTTCGCCGGCTCAATGATTGGAGGTATTCAAGAGACTCAGGAAATGTTAGAGTTCTGTGCCAAGCATAACATTTCTCCTAAGATCGAAGTGATCTCAGCGGACCAAATTGATGAAGCCTACGAACGTGTATTAGCTTCAGACGTAAAGTATCGATTCGTCATTGACATTAGCACGATGTGAGAAATGGATGTGTTAACTTAACTCTCTCATATCCTTATTATTAAAAATGCCCCCAAGCTTCTTGGGGGCATTTTGTTTGAAGACAGGAGGTATTTAGAGACTTCAATGTTGCAACGTTCTTGGTACGCAGCATTTTCGTACCTTCCATGTTTAAAAACGGCCGGCCCCATTTGGTGACCAGCCATTCATACCTGCTTATACCCCAATTACCGCCAAAAATGAAGCGCTGTCCATCGCCCTGCTTTCTCGACATTTATCATTTATTATATAATCGCATTTGAGGTAAAGTTTAATCCAAATCCGACAGGATTTTATACTGAATCAAGATCGTTATACAATTCAATCCGGACGCGGATCAAATTCTTTACACACCGCTCTAACTATTATTGCATCATCCCTGCGAGGAGGACGATTATGGACATTCCCAAGGGTACTTACGGCTTTCGGTTCGCCGAAGATAAGGAGCTCCAGTTGTGCGTATTATTTGCTGCCGGCTATGATTCGATCACAACTTCTTCTTATCGCTGGGACGGACTTGAGCGGGCCGATGGCCCTCTCCTGCTGTTCCAATATACCCTCTCTGGCGAAGGCGTATATGAATCCGGGAACCGGACGCACCGCGTCACCGCCGGACAGGCTTTTCTCGCCGAAATTCCGGGCCCCCATCGCTACTATTACCCCGCGGAGTCGAACGAGCCTTGGGAATTCATCTTCTTGCTGTTCCGGCCCAATCTCATTCTCCCCCATTGGCGCAGATTCCTGCGCGAGGCCGGGGAAGTCCCTTATCTGCCTGTAGATAGTGCGCCAGTCCGCTTATCTCGCATCATTGTGGCCGATGCGGGAGCAGGCCGAATCTCCGATCCCCTGATCGCGTCGTCTTGCGTCTATCAGTTTATGACAGAACTGACCAGAATGCACGTCACAACGCTGCGGAACCGGGAGAACTGGCCGGAGAACGTAAGGCGCGCAGCTGAATTCATCGAGCTCAACTATTCACGGATGATCAGCATTGACCAGCTTTCTGAGCAAGTATCCCTATCCAAATACCATTTGATCCGCCGGTTTTCCGCAAGCACGGGCATGACGCCCGGCGCTTACTTAACTCGTATCCGCACCGAAAAAGCCATGGAGCTGCTTCGGGGAACCGGCCTTAGCCTGGAGACCATCGCCGAGCGGATTGGTTATTCCAGCGGTAGTTATTTCATTAAATCGTTTCGCAACTTGACGGGGCTCACGCCGGGAGAATTTCGAAGCGGAGTCGACAGCCTTGCTTATCGTAAGCTGTTCTTCGATTAACCGCAATATTCTGCTATCGAGTCTTCAAAATTACTATAGATGTGGCTAGGCTCCTTTATTATGATGAACATGGAAAGAGCAATAATGAATCAGTAAAGGAGCTTGGACATGGATCATAAGCTTGCAGCACCTACACCGCCGCTTGGCTGGAACAGTTGGGACTGCTACGGCGCGGCCGTAACGGAAGACGAGATTCGAGGCAATGCGGAATACATGGCGAAGCATCTAAAGGCATTCGGCTGGAGCTACATCACCGTTGATATCCAGTGGTACGAGCCCTATGCGAATTCTTCGCAGTACCGTCCGTTTGTTCCGCTCGTAATGGATGGATATTCCCGGCTCATGCCTGCCGAGAATCGGTTCCCCTCCGCTGCTGGCGGTCAAGGCTTCAAACCGTTAGCCGATTATGTACACAGTCTTGGACTGCAATTCGGCATTCACATCATGCGCGGCATTCCCCGGCAGGCTGTTCACGCGGCCGCTCCGATTCTGGGGACGACGGCAACGGCACGTGATATTGCGCATACGAATTCGATCTGCCCATGGAATACGGATATGTACGGCGTGGATGCCTCCAAGGAAGGAGCACAGGCCTACTACGATTCGCTCTTTGAATTGTATGCAGAATGGGGCGTAGACCTGGTGAAGGTTGACGATATCGCAGCTTCCAAACTGTACGATACCCATCAGCCGGAGATCGCCATGATCTCTAAAGCGATCGAGCGATGCGGCCGGCCTATGGTGCTTAGTCTATCCCCTGGCCCTGCTCCAGTGGAATATTCGCCGTTCTTCGCCGAGCATGCCAACATGTGGGGAATCACGGACGACTTCTGGGACCGGTGGCCGCTCTTGCTTGATATGTTTGACCGCTGCCGGGCATGGCAAGGCGTTCCTCAAGGTGGCTGCTGGCCGGACTGCGACATGCTGCCGCTCGGTCACATCGGCATTCGCTCGGTGGATGGCGGGGGATCAGACCGCTGGACCCGCTTCACGCGCGACGAACAGTTGACCATGATGTCGCTATGGAGCATTTTCCGCTCGCCACTTATATTCGGCGGCGAGTTGCGGGATTGCGACGACTGGACGTTGTCGCTGCTTACTAACCGAGAGGTTCTGCGCATGCACCGGGAGAGCCGCGGCGCGAAGGAAGCATTAAGTGAGGGCGATCTCATAGTCTGGACATCCGAAGAGCCGGAGGGCTCCCGATATGCGGCCGTATTCAACATTGGAGAGAACCCGCTGCCATTGAATCTGATCCTTGAACGGATCGGCCTGACGGGCGCAGCCTCAGGCACCGAGCTGTGGAGCGGAGCGCCAGCCGAGCTTGCGTCAGATGTGCTGCAGGCCACGGTGCCGCCACATGGGGTACGCCTTTATCGGTTCTTTTATTCATAGCATCACGACGTATTCTTCAATGAGCCAGACCGCGTTCATCGATAGCTTCATTGCGGTATCAGGCTGCTGATGTTCCGAAGTTATCCTTTCAATTTTTTAACCAAGAGATCCGTCCGCGATGAGACGGATCTCTTTTTATCCTCTAAGTCTCAACGATATTCAAGCATAACTCCCGTCCTGTTGCTGATTTTATGGTCATCGTTAAGGTATGCACGAATC
This sequence comes from Paenibacillus sp. FSL M8-0142, assembly GCF_038597315.1. Classification (NCBI taxonomy): domain Bacteria; kingdom Bacillati; phylum Bacillota; class Bacilli; order Caryophanales; family Paenibacillaceae; genus Paenibacillus; species Paenibacillus sp. FSL M8-0142. Next base: position 3,221,568 of record NZ_CP152008.1, on the reverse strand, counting down.
ACGATGTCTTGATCGTGATTGCCGAATCCGGCTCCGTAGAGCGTCAATCCCCCTACATTAACCGCATGCTCATCCACCGCGAAGCGAAGTGTCCAGAACGGTTCCCACAGCTTGAGATCCCCCAGGGTCACCTCCGACATCCGTTCTTGATCCATGTACGTACCCGATGCATCAATCCGAATCGTCTTCAATAACCCGTATTGATTCACGTTTCGATGCCACCATTCAGGTGTAAATCTCCCCCGGGCCGCTCTTCCGAAATCAGCCGGACTCGTCCATGTGCCAAGGGAGATCCCGTTGAAGGTGAATTCAATATCCGATGGCCAATAATCTCTTAAGCCTGGAGCTTCCGAAGCAATCTCCATGGAGATTTCAATCGCTTCCGCGGTTTGATCAGCCAGCAAAAAGTTAGGCATTTTGTATTCTACAAAACCCCAGCCAAACCACAGAATGGCGGCGTGTACCCGTTCGGGATCTAGAAAGTAGCGCGGATCGTCCCAAACTCCGATTTCTTTCTCGCGTGTACCTAGCCCGCAAGTCGGATGGACCTCAAAAGCGGTGTAATGACCGACTGAGATCCGCTGCTCTCTGATTCTCGCGGGCTCGCTGGCAAAAGGCAGCTCAATCTCGATGGTTTTTTGTTTGAGAAAACACATTTTGTGCGTCCCCCCGCCCTGCCGGACCCTCCGACTTCCGATGAGTCCGGCTTGTTCGAGTTTTCGGATATGCATGGTGACGATAGATGGACTGAGTTCCAATCGATTGGCAATATCCTTCACATTCATCTCGTGATCGGCAATGAGGCTCATGATGCTCCATCTGACCTCGCTGGCTAAAGCTTCATACAACGGCATAAATTTCGGTTCCCCGTCTGCTTTGATGATCATCATAATCTCCTCACCGCTTCTATTGGATTCACATATATATTAATTTAATGGATTTAACATGCATCTTCAAACCGAATCCATTGCAAGACTTTAATCCATGGTGTTTAATTTCATTAGCTGCTCATCCTGTTAGATTTATATACATGTGAATTTATGAAAGAGGTGCCCCAATGAAATACAATAACCCGGTCATCAAAGGCTTCTATCCTGACCCCAGTGTATGCAAAGTTGAAGATACATATTATCTAGTATGCAGTTCCTTTCAATACTTCCCCGGTGTTCCGATTTTCGAGAGCAAGGACCTGATCAACTGGAAGCAAATCGGTCATTGCCTAACCAGAGAGAGTCAAGTTCAGCTCGGCAAGGTAAGCAGTTCCGGCGGCGTCTTCGCCCCTACGATCCGGCATCACAACGGAAGATTCTATATGACCACGACCAACGACACTACACGTCAAAACTTCTATGTATGGACGGACGATATTTACGGTGAATGGTCCGAACCGATTCATGTAGATCAAGGGGGGATCGATCCCGATTTGTATTTTGAAGACGGAAAAGTGTTCTTTATGAGCAACGGGAAGGACGATAACGGGATTGGCGGAATCGTTCAGTGTGAAATTGATATTGAAACGGGCGACAAGCTGTCGCCGAGTCGTTCCATATGGCAAGGGACAGGCGGACTCTATTCGGAAAGCCCTCATATGTATAAAATAAACGGCCGGTATTACCTCATGGCGGCTGAAGGCGGCACAGAATACGGACATATGGTGACTTATGCACGGGCGGATTCGATCTCTGGCCCGTTCGAAGCCTATCCGAACAATCCCGTATTGACCAATCGCAATCTGGGTGGTTATGAGCTGCAGGGAGTTGGCCATGGCGATCTGATTCAAGATAACGACGGAAATTGGTGGATGCTCCACCTGGGTTTCCGTCAAATCGGCCAATGGCTTACCTATCATCATCTAGGCCGCGAAGTTTTCCTTACGCCGGTAACGTTTGGCGAGGATGGCTGGTTTACGGCAGGACATAACGGCACCGTCCTTACGAGTTTTGAAACCGATCGGATCTCCAGTCATGTCATCCAGCGGGAGAAAAAAACCTTTACGTTCGAGAACACGGATTGGAATCTGGACTGGTGCTTCCTGCGCCATCCCGCTGTTGAGAACTATCGGTTAGAAATCGATAAAGCACAGCTAAAAGGGACCGCAGTGAGTTTGGATGTGCCGGAGTCCCCGACTTTTATCGGCATTCGTCAAAGAGACTTCAACGCTGAAATCTCATGCGATGTGCAGCTTACAAGCGGAGAAGCCGGCATCACGCTCTATATGGATGAACATCATCATTACGATTTAGCCTTAAGTAAAGAGGATAACAATTATAAAGTGATCGAGCGGCTGAATATCGGTGATATTAAATCCATTGAATCTGAAGTAGAGCTGGGGAATGTCAACCATGCAACTTTGAAAATACGGGCAAGTCATGAGCGCTACAGCTTCTTCATTCACGCTAACGGCAAGGAGATACAATTAGGAACGGCGCAAACCAGATACCTTTCCTCTGAGGTTGCGGGAGGATTTACAGGCGTACTCATCGGTTTATATGCCTTTGGAGAAGGCTCCATGGCCGAATTTTCAAGGTTTACTTGCGATTATTTTTAAAAGCTCCACCTGATCGGTTTGTCTAGACAAATAGAGAGCCGGTTACTCAGGATTAACCTGGGTACCGGCTTTCATATTCATATTTACCATGGCTTATTCTATTTTCTTCAAAAAATCAACCATAATCGTTATAAATTCATCCGGCTTCTCAAAATGAATATCATGCCCGGATTTTATGGTGATCATCTCGCTCCCTTTTAGAAGGCGATGTACCTTTTCAGCATCCTCATCACTGTTAGCTGCATAAAGGACTCCATCTTCGCCATATTGTGTGGCTGCCTTAATATAAACAGAAGGAGCGTTTATTTTGGACAAGGTTTCCTCCTGATTAAATCCTTTAAACCAATCACCCGTATAAAAAGTTTCGGCAAAATCGAGGTCAAAATGATCTAAATAAAGGGTTCCATGTATCCATTTATAGGGGACGTACCACAATTTCAACGGCTCTCCAGGATGTGATTCCCGGTACTGCTTCGTACTCTTGGCAGTAAGCTTTCTTAAATCACCAAACTTTCCCCATAAATAACTGTTTTCCATATAGTACACGACATAATCATCTACGACGGATTGATTGTTAAAGTTATGTATGAGTTCAAAGCTATCAAGCCAGACAAATGTATCCTTCATTTCATGGGGCTCCACACTAAAAAATGGCGGGTCTTCCAAAACGATGCCTTGCACAACCTCCGGTGCATTAGCTGCAATCCATGCGGCTAAGATGCCCCCGGAAGAATGGCCTGATAGCACAGCCCGTTCACCAATGACATTTTCAATAAACCAAACAAAGTCCTTTCCCATAGCAGCAGCCGTATACTTTGAAGCATCATGACTGGAATCTCCATGCCCGTGACAGTCAATTGCATATACATGATAATACTGCGCGAGCTCCGGAAGCACTCTTGAATAATCCTCCCACTGCATGGACTGCCCGTGTATTAACAGAAGAGGAGGTCCATGAGCCGGTCCTTCCGCGTAATTTAATATCGTTCCATCATCAAGAGTCACTTGCTTTTCTACATAACCGGCACGAAATGTTTCCTTTAACGGTTTCTTATCATAGTTCATATTTTGATACGCATAAATACCAAGAGCTATTGCGGTGATAGCCGTAATGATCGCAATCACTAGTAAAATAATTTTCAGCACTCTAAATTTTGTCTTGGTTTTTTGAATTGAGCCTCTTATTTTACTATGTATCACTCTTCTGCTCCTCCAACGAACTTACTTTAGCTTGGCTTACATGTCCTATATAAATATCATAAATTTATCTTCACCAAGGCATTTCGCCAAACCTCATCACCAAAAGCCAGTAATCTATTTCGCATTATACTCTTCTCATTCGGATAATCTACCAACCATCCGTAACATCAAATGTCATTCCGAGTTAACATCCTGCCCGGCCTGACATCCCATCCCAAATGAAAATGACCGGCGGCTCGACCGGTCATTTTCATTTAAACTCCGATGACAACATAAATCTCTGCATTCGTGCAAGAACCCGATTCTCGCCCATGACTTTCATCATTTCAAACAAATCAGGAGTATTGGTTCTATTGGTTAAAACGACCCTAATGACCATCGCGACATCACCGACATGCCCCTTGTACCGGTTAGGATCGGCTTTATATTGTTTCATATCTTTTGCATATCCGAGTTCAGCAGCAAGCTCTTTCAAGGTTTCGAACCCATCCTTGTCATGATTAAACCTATACGATTTGCTGAAACCTCGTACAATTTCTTTCGCAGCATCGAAACTCACATTGGCAGGTAACTTATAGCCGCTCAAGACATCCTTCTCAAACCATTCGTCATAGAAGAATGCAATCATGGTCTTCACATCTGACCACTTGGCATAATCCTTTCTTGGCTTCTCGATGGTTCGACCAATGTTTAGAATTTGAACGGTGTATTCCTGGTTCTTCTCGATTAATGTGTATAGCTCGGGATCAAATTCCTTAGACCAAGTGGACAAATGGTCAAACATTTGTTTACCCGTAAGCTTTGAGATCACATCCTTGCTGATATCGCTAAGTTTATTCATGTCTAACAAGGCACCGCTGGCATTCATTTTGTCCGTATCGATTGAAAAGTCTCTAAATGAGGCATGCGGGTTCCCCTTCCTCCATTCTTCAAAGTCAGAATTAATGAGAGTCATAAAGTATTCGCTTATTGCAAATCCGGGGTATCCTTGTTCTTGGTAATACGCAGAGGTACCATCAAGATCCTTACGTTTACTGAACTTCCGTTTAGAAGCTCCGACTTGCTTCATGATTGGAGCAATATGTCCATATTCCGGTGCTCTAAATCCCAGGGTTTCAAACAGCTGAATGTGGACAGGGACTGAGGAAAGCCATTCATCGCCCCGAATGACATGGGTTGTACCCATCAGATAATCATCGATGGCATGAGCAAAGTGATAGGTTGGTAAACCATCCGTTTTCATGATCACAATATCCTGCTCATTTTCGGGTAACTCTATCGGGCCTTTCACCAAATCATTGTACATGATCCTCCTGTCTAGTGAACCTGAAGATCGAAGCCGGAGCACAAACGATTTGCCCTTTACAATCTCCTCTTTGGCTTGCTCACAGGTGAGATCCCGATGTTTAGCCCAGCTGCCATAATATCCTGTTGTTACTTTTAACTTTTGCTGGGTTATTCTTATCTTTTGTAAATCACCCGGATCACAGAAGCAAGGATAAGCCAATCCATGCCGCACCAAGTGCTTCATAAAAACCTTATAAATTTGGATACGCTCGCTCTGTTTATAAGGTCCGTATGCCCCTTGATCGACACCTGAAAGATCAGGTCCCTCATCAAAATGAATCCCGAAGGATAACAATGAATGGATCATGTCTTCCACGCTGCCCTGTACTTCTCGTTTCTTATCGGTGTCTTCGATCCGCAGGATAAAAACTCCATTGCTTTGGTGAGCTAATCGTTCCGATATGAGAGCTGCGTAAAGCCCGCCAATATTCAATGAACCCGTTGGGCTCGGTGCAAAACGCGTCACCATAGCCGATGCAGGCAGATTTCTCGGCGGATATAGGGAGTCCATATCTGTTGGTAACTGCTTGACATCCGGAAACAACAGTTCTGCCATATTCTCATTTGACATCTTTTATCCCCCTCATGGTTCAATAAAAAAAAGCCCCTCATCCTGTTAAAGGACGAAAGGCTTTGCTTCCGCGTTACCACCTAAATTGGTTATACACCCGCTCATTATGCAGCAATCCATGATGTTGCCGCATATTTCGTTAACGGGAAATCCCCGATAGACCTACTCCCGTTATTTTCGGTCTACTGCTCCAAGGCTTCCTTCATTAAGCTCGAATACCCATTCTCACCGGCATGGGCTCTCTAAGATTCGAGGGATTAACTACTCTTCCTCTTCCCTGCATTTTACAATATGTGGATGTCATTGCTAATACAATAATTTATGATGACCACGTTGTCAAGAATCGATTCGAATCTGTGACCGTTAACTATGCACCTGCGAAAGAACTGAAGTATTTATTCGCTGACGGCCGATACATAAAGATTAATGCAGCAATTACAGAGGCCAAATGAACGATTCGACTTATTCCAAACAAAGTGGAGGATACCGTCATCCCCGTTAAGGCCGTATCCAGCGAATTTCCTTCCATTAACCATTGGATTGGGTCCATTAATAAGCTAACCGTTCCAATCCCCCCTAGAAGAATGGTTAAGACGATCCGGGCCCACTGTTTTCCTCGTTGCATTTTAACAATAACATATACGAGTGCGGCAAAAATAAGGCTTCTGATTCCCACTTGAATCATAATGCCCATCCCGGCTTCTGATCCGCTTGATAGCATTTGAGTCACAGCTATAGCCATCTCGAATACCCCCGCTCCAACTGCAACAAGCCACAACAAATAAGACTTTTTAATATCAGATGGAATCCTCTTATTCATCAATACACATTCCTTCCATTTGGTTGTTATCGTTATGTTACTTGAATGAGGGTTTACTGCAAAACCGCCTCAAGACGGATTGAGAGCTCAATCTACAGCATCATATTACGATCATGAATGAAATTAGCGGAGGAAAGGAAGTCGAATGTGTATCGTTTCCCATAAAAACGAACGCCTGACTCTATTAAAGATGTATAATAGAACATCATATGGTAAAAGGATGTCTACTTCTATGCTACAGGTTCTGAATCAACACTTGAATCGGATTATGCCCCTGATTACACCCTCGAGCATTCTGCTTGGCGTGCTCTGCGGTAGCTGGCTCTCTCCTTATACCTTTCTGTCCCCGTGGCTGTTTGCTTTTATGACGTTTTCAGGCAGTATCAGCCTCAGCTTCCGGGATTTAGTCGGAGTTCTTCGCAAGCCGCTTCCTCTCTTTGTATGTCTGTTCATCTTGCATCTTGCCATGCCTCTTGTTGCTCTGGGACTCGGCCATATCGTTTATCCGACAGATGCATATACCATTACAGGAATGGTGCTGGCTGCCGCGATCCCCACGGGGATATCGAGCTTCGTCTGGGTGTCGATCTATCGCGGCAACATCGCGCTTACGTTGAGCATCATTCTGATTGATACACTGCTTGCGCCCTTTATCGTTCCGGGAATCATGTCACTTCTGCTCGGTACGAGCATTCATCTGGATTCGGCAGCCATGATGGGCAGCTTGTTCTGGATGATCGTGGTTCCCTCCCTCCTCGGCATGCTATTGAATGAATGGACCAAAGGTGCCATCGCACCGGTTTGGGGACCCAGGCTGAATCCCATCTCAAAGCTGTTCATGGCTATTGTGGTAGCCATAAACGGCTCCGTTGTTGCCCCTTATTTAATGAATATTGACTGGCAGCTTGTCTTAATGGCCCTTGTCATTATTCTGCTAGCCGCCACAGGGTATCTGTTATGTTATCTGAGCTCCCGCTTGCTGAGATGGAATAAAGCTGATCAGGTAGCTCTCATGTTCAACGGAGGGATGCGAAATATTAGCGCAGGAGCCGTACTGGCTGTTACCTATTTCCCTCCCCCAGTTGCAGTTCCGGTCATCCTTGGGATGATTTTTCAGCAAATGATGGCTTCGATGATTGGCTATCTGATTGGTCGGCGCTTGGAGCCGCGGCAAGGTTCCAATAAAGCGAATGCAGCTTAGGCGAACGGGTCGGACTCAGACCTAAGACATGAATCAAACCCTGTTCACATAAAATGATTCGAATTCAGCAACCGAGTCGAACTGATTCAAAGCCACACCTTCTATTCTAAGGTGATTCTCTAATTGTTCGATCATCTGCAGGACAGCTATTCGCAATGGTTCGAAATCTTTGGGATCCAGAAGCGCTGTGAGATCCGGATAGCCGAAGCGATGGTAAATTTCCCGATATTCGCCCAAATCGAACATACCCGGCCAGCGTCCCGTTTCGGCTGCGTACAACATGCGTGCCAAGCTATCCTGTATACCTGCAGCAACGAAAAATGCGGTTTCATAGTGGCCTTTTTCGCAAGCGGTGAGGAGTTTGTTAAGCATTCCTTTCTCCTCTTCGTAGTATCCCTTCATCCAAGCTTGGTATGAACGCAATCCTTTGAGTTTATTTCTTTGTTCTGTAATGAGATAAAGCGTGTCTAAAGTCAGTTTCTCGCAAGCAGACTTGATTTCCTCTATTGATTGGCTGAACATCATTGTATCAAGGCAGAGATCCAGTTCGTCTGGCTTAATTAGGAGGTCTCTGACTTGCTCGCGATAATGGCCCCACATGCGTGTATAGTAAGTTTGGTTTAACAATGCAAGAGCTTTAAAAATGCTAGCGGCAATTTCATGTGCCAATATCCGACTAAAGGATAAATCCATGGCTTCACCGGCAAGCTGGAACTTCACAAGGCCAGTAAAACAATCACGGACGACACCCTCAGCCCTGTTAATGAATGTTAATGTGTTGGACGGCTCCCGCATAGAGGATATCGTCCTGCGCAGTTTCATGAACCTCGCAAGGTCTTCTTCTGAACGCACATACAAGAGTTCACAATCCGCGATAATGGTCGTGCTCCAGTCTTCAGAGGTTGACATTCTTTCAGCACGATCCCATCCGATCGGCCAAAAATCAAAACTAATCCCGTCGATAATAAACTGTAATTCCACTTGTTTTCCTCTAGGTGTGGCCGGAATAAAGAAAAAGTCTAAATCCGACCGCTCTGTCGCCCTTCCCTGCAAATAGGATCCGTAATATCCGACAATCGCAACATCCTGCGGGTAATGGGTCTTAATATGCTTGACGATGATATCGGCTACGGCAAAAACATCAACCATCTAATAACCTCCTTGTGTATCGTGTCCCCCAATCCAATCATGAAGCCTACCGTCTCATTTTTCTGAGCAAATCCATATCACCGCTTACAATCGCGCCTATATATTGATTGATTACTTCGATGTCGCAATCCCACCACTTGATCTCTAATAACTCTTGAATGACTTCGGTGGAATACCGCTTGCGAATTTCCCTTGCAGGATTCCCTCCAACGATCGTATAAGGCTCCACATCCTTTACAACGACAGCTTCTGCGGCAATGATAGCCCCGTCTCCGATCCGTACACCCGGCATGATCGTTGCCCGCCTTCCGATCCATACGTCATTTCCAATGACCGTATCTCCCTTGATCGGCAATTGATCTAAAGATGGAGTGAATGTCTCCCAACCGTTTCCGAAGATGTTAAATGGAAAGGTTGAACCATCCATCCGATGGTTTCCTCCATCCATCATAAATCGGGCTTCAGAAGCGATTGAGCAAAACTTGCCTATTATTAATTTCGTTCCAATGAACTCGTAATGGTACAATACTTGATCCTCGAAGGATTCACCGTTTAACGCATAGTAATAGGAATAATCCCCTGCGGTAATATTCGGTTTGGTAATCGTGTTCTTAATAAACTGGAGATTCTTATCCCCGGGTATTGGATATCTCTCATTTGGATTCGGTCCTGTCATGGTTACATCATCCCTTCTCTTGTCAATTGATCCGGCTGGAACGCTAATATCTTTAACATCATAATCGGCCGCACAACAAAAAGCCCCCTTTCCGGTCATCGGATAGGAGGCACATATACAAACAAAAAGACGTCCTGCAAGCCAAAACAAGCAGTCGCTCTTTATGGTTATATAAAAAAGCCCGCACGAATCCTATCCCGAAAACCTGAAAACATAGTTTCCTTTGGTGGATAGGATTAGTAAATCATCGGCTTGTGGTCACCCTTTCTTTACTGAATAAGATAAATTTACCATACCCCTAAAGGTCGAATCAACTCTCTTTTTTACCAATTGCGTTCCCCAATCGTTAGACAATCGAGAAACTCTGGTACCTTCGACTTGCCTTACACAAGTTCGCTGTACCGTTTATCGGGCAAACACGTTCAGCACATTGCCGCTCTCATCTTCGATCATACGGATATTGTGATCATCAATGAGTTGAATGGTACCGTCCGGCTTTAAGGTTTCATGCCTCTCCAATAATCCATGGGCAATGGATTTACGAATCAATCCTTGATTTTTAAATATTAGCGTATACAGATCATATTCTTTGGTCTCTCGATTCGTGTATTCAATCGTTACAATAAGCAGACCCTTAGGAGTCCAATTGAAGTTTTGGGTAAGATTATGCGTATTCGCATTAATGTCTTTCATGCCTAGCGGAATTGTAGTTTTTTGATTCGTGTACGCATTCGTAATTTCCAGATCTCCTTTTGCTGCCCGAATCGTATAACTGTATCCCATCTTGCCGCCGCCATAGAAGATATCCGTGTAATTATTGAGGCCCGTCACGGTTACTTTTCCCGTCTTGGCGTCCCGATTGGTCACTTCCCCATCCAAAGCTGCCGCGAGGAACCGAATCGGTACATAAAGGTGACTCATATACCGTACAGGTTCTCTGCCCATATCCACTTTACGACCATCGACTTCAGCAATGCTGCTTCCCATACGTATAGCAATGCGTTTCTGATCCGACTTGAGCACCACCGTATTGTCTTGTTCCATCCCCGAATGCAGACGTGCCATGTTACCCAACGAGTAAAAGCTTCCGTAAGTCACTCCGTCCTTCTTAAGCGTCTTTATACGCGAGGTACGACCATCTTCCCATTGCAGCTCCAGCACAACGTACTTGGAGGCAGCATGAGATTCTTGAGCTCCCATAGGCAAAAGCACGGAGATAAGAAATATAGCGGCAGCTGCATGTTTCCAGTGCTTCATCTTCACAGTGATCTCTCCCACTAATTGTATTTTTTATGGCTATAATAGAAACGCTTTTAGGTTCATAAAAGTTGCTTGCATATCAAAAGCCATCATACAGAAGAATGACTTTTGGACGAAAATATAACGGGACAAAAAACACCATCGAAGCCATTGGGTTGTTGTTCGGGTTATGCGCTTGCGTTTTCGCTTATGTAAGTCCGGGAACCTCAGATGCCTATTTGGCCTTTCGATCCTCAGGTCTGAAATACCAGGAGACACCGGTTAGGATGAAAAGCAATAACGACTGATAGATCTCGCCAAATGAATCGCCTAATCCAATATGTGAAATGATGGCTCCTGACATTGTAAAGAAAAAACCGGCGTAAGCCCATTCTTTAAGCAGAGGAAATTTAGGGATTAAAATTGCAATCACGCCCAAAATTTTAGAAACGCCAAGGATAATGAGAAAATAGGAAGGGTAGCCTAAATGCTTCATCATCTCCACTTCGGCATCCATTTTCATGAGTTGAACAATCCCCGCTGAAAGCATTCCTAGTGCAAGCCAAGCGGTAGCAATCCAATAGATCATTTTATTTCTTTTGGTCATGCTCCTTGCGTTTGTTTTCTTACCAATCACCGTGTTCATCTGTTTCCTCCTCCATATCATGTGGTTCAACTTAACATACTCAAGAATCCAGTCAGCTCAAATGGATTGCTCTTATTAAGACACCATTTGGTGTCTGTTTGATTATAGGTCACCTTTTGGTGTCGTGTCAACGCCCTTTTTAAGCACCGAATGGGACGGGAAGGTCGGTCCGGGAGATAAGGCTAGTCAAGTCCTTGTAGGTAACCCAAAAAAGAATGAGCGCAGGATTTTATCCTGCGCTCAACGTGGTACTAGGGCTATATGTACTAGTCAAATGAAGCTACGGTTGCAGTTGCTAAACTGGCCATCGGCTCCTCAATGCATTGCCATCCTAATGCTCATTCTAATGCGCTTAAAACTTCAATTAAAATGTATCATCGATAACTTTACCTCTAGGAATAGGAAAGCTGCGAGACATATCTTATATCAGGCATATTCAGCCCTCTGCAGCTGCTCCTACGGCAATCTCATTCTCCTCATAACTAATCCAGTCGCTCCAACTGCCTGCATACAATTTTACCTTACGGTATCCGGCTTCCTGCAAAGCCAGGACATTGGGACAAGCCGAAAGTCCCGAGCCGCAATACACGATCACTTCATGCTCGGGAGGTATCGCGGCAAAACGCTCCTTTTGCAGCTCAGCCCCCTTCATGGTCCCATCCTCGTCGACCCCGTCCTTCCAGAAAGCGTGCACCGCCCCCGGGATATGGCCGGCCACCGGGTCCAGCGGCGCCGTTTCTCCCGTGTACTGTTTCCAGTCCCTTGAATCGAGCAGGGTTATACCGCCTGCACCAATCTTTGCTCTCACCTCGTCCACGTCAGCCAGCCAATCCTTCCGTACATTTGCGCGGAAAACACGCGGGGCTGAATGGCTAATCGCCGGTGTAAGCGGATATCCGGCCGACTTCCAGCCTGCGAACCCTCCATCCAAAATATATGCCGATTCGTGGCCCAGGTATTTCAAAACCCACCATAGCCTCGCAGCTTCAGGTCGAAGGTCATCGTCATAGACAACGACAGGCGTATCCGCATCGATCCCAAGCTTCCCGAGTCGCCGGGCCAGCTCCTCCGGTGGCGGAAGCGGACTCCGGCCGCCGTGCTCCCTTGGAGGATCCATTAAATCCTTTTTCAAATCAACGAATACGGCACCGGGCAGATGCTCGCGCTGATAGGCTTCGAAACCGTAACCCGTATCATCCGGACGAAAGCGTACATCCGCAACGATCACTCCACGCGGATCGGATCGCAGCTGCTCGAGCACCCATTCTTTACTCACGACATTTGACACAAGCTCCTCATCCCTTCTAAATTCAAGCTAATGTTGCCGTTTAAATCGTAAATTCCAAATCTGCTTCCGTCTTCACGTCATAAATCGCGGAATAGATGTCGTTCTGAATCTTTAGAAGGCGGGCATCCTCCCGCTTCCGCGGACGCTCTTGGGAAACGTCAAAAATATGATGAATGCGACCTGGACGCGGGGACAACAAGACAACCCTGTCCGCAAGAAAGACGGCTTCGGATACGTCATGCGTAACAAATACAACCGTCTTCCTCTCCTCTTGCCATATGCGGAGCAGGTCATTCTGAAGCTGTAGGCGGGTAAGATGATCCACTGCCCCGAAAGGCTCGTCCATCAAGAGGATGTTCGGACTGCTCACGAGCGCCCTTGCGATCCCTGCACGCTGCCGCATGCCTCCGGATAGATGATGAGGGTATTTCGAACCGAATCCCTGCAGGCCGACCATGCTCAGGTATTTGTCTACAAGCGCCTGCCGCTCCGCCTTTCTCATGCCGCCCAGCTCCAGGCCGAGACCCACGTTCTGCGATATCGTCCGCCATGGGTACAGGGATGCATCCTGGAATACAACGCCTGAGCTCCGCGAGGGGCCCTGTACCTTCGCGCCATCCAGTCGAATTTCGCCTTCCGTCGGAAGCTGCAAACCCGCCAGCAGCTCCAGCAGCGTGCTCTTCCCGCAGCCGCTCGGACCAAGGATGCACAGGAATTCGCCGTCCCTAACCTCCAGGTTGATATGTTGTAGCGATACCGTAGGAAGATCGCCGTCATACACCTTCGAGACATTCTCCACCGTAAAGCCGGCCATATGCAAGCCTCCTGCCATAACTTTATTTTTTCGGAATAAACCTCAAATCTAGAATGTCCTCCAGCTCGTAAATCTCGTCCTGGAAGCCCAAATCCTTCTGAATTTGCTGGGTGTCGTTCAGCGCGTTGATGTCAACGTCCGGATTGTTCTCCCACAGCACCTCTTCACGCTTTAGCGCCAGATCCAGCACCTCGGGATCGATCTCGATATTTTTCAGATAGTAAGCCTTATACTCGTCCGGATGGCTTTTAGCATATTCCTGCGATTTGAAGTAGGCCCGCAGCAGTTTCTCAACCAACTCCGGCTTTTCTTCCAAAATGCCGTCGCGTGCTGCCAGCACCCCGGTGTGGAAGGTCGGCAGATAGTCCCAGCCTGTTGCGATGATATGACCTTTTCCCTGCTTCTCCGCCAGGGACGCGAACGGCTCATGGATGATGGTTGCGTCGACCTGTCCGGTCTCCAAACTCGCGTAAGCGGCCTGATGCGTGCTGTTGGCAATGAAGGTCACATCGTTTGGCGTCAATCCGTGTTCCTTCAGGATAAACTGCGTATACACCTCCAGCCCGCTGCCAAACACGGCAATCCCCACCTTCTTGCCCTTCAGGTCTTCCACGTTCTGGATCTCCGGCGAGGCGATCAGGTAGAACGGTCCTTTGGTCCGAAACATGGAGGAGACGATTTTGACAGGTGCGCCTTTGCCTGCAGCTACAATCGCCGTCGTTGTAGCAACGTCCACCACGTCAATGTCCTTGCTGGTCAAGCCTGCAATCGGATCCTTGGTAGAGATAAACTCGACATCGAGTCCTTCCTCTTCAAAGAAACCCTTTTCGGCCCCGAAGGACACCGCTAATCCGCTGACGCCGCTAAGCGGTGCGTAGCGGATCTTCTCGAGCTTGCTGCCTGCCGCGCTTTCTCCATCCCCACCGGACGCAGCCGCTCCATTTCCGCTGTTTGGACCGCTTGCGCAGCCTGCCGTCATGGCGATCAGCCATATCACTGCAAACGCAATTATGTATGAACGTAATCCTCTTCTGAACATGTGGACCTCTCCCCCTGTAAGTAAGCACATTTTTGATGATCTATGACGATTTCCATTTCAAAAACACGCTGCGTTCCAACCAATCGATCAATGCAATGATGAGTACGGACACGACGGTAACGAGCGCTACGATAGCAAAAGCCTGGGCCGTATTGTACAGCGACGTGGCCTTCACAAGTATGTTGCCAAGGCCATCCTTCGAGGCGAGCATCTCCCCAAACAGAGCTCCGACTAATCCGGTTGCCGCCGATAATCGAAGACCGGCAAAAATCGTGGGTGCGGCAGATGGCAAAATCACCTTCATGATCGTTTGGTAACGCGTAGCCTCAAATACTTTGGCGACCTTCAGATGATTATCCGCCGTCTGCTTGATCCCGGTCATCGTATTGACCGTAATCGTAAAGAAACAGAACAGGAACACAATGGAAATTTTATGCGTGATCCCGATCCCGAGCCAAAGCGCAAGCAAAGGCACGATCGTGACCTTCGGAATTGCCATCAATGCCGAGAGATACGGTCGGAAGAATTGCTCTGCCCAAGGGATCAGCACCAGAGCCATGCCGACGGCCAAACCGCCAAAGGCGGCTAAGCCGTAGCCTACAGCGAACTCGGCCAATGTAACGTACAGATGCCTCCAGATTTCCCCGTCGCCGAACAGCTTGAACAGCTCTCGAAATACCTGGGAAGGTGCAGGCAAATACAAGCTGCTGATGGTCTCCGTACGAACCAGAAGCTCGCAGATCCCCAATATGACCAGCAGCAAGCCGGTTTGTCCCGCCCAGATCATCTTCTTATTCTTGGCTTTCCTTGCTTTCATCAGGCTCACCCCTTGACAATCCGTTCAAAACGGTTCCGCGGGCGGCTTAATCCCAGATGCTCTCGGAAGGTGCTGCCTTCATACTCGGTACGGAACAAGCCCCGGCGCTGAAGCTCGGGTACAACCAGTTCCAGGAACAGGTCCAGACCGCCCGGCATATAAGGAGGACATACATTGAACCCGTCGGCGGCTTCATCCCTGAACCATTCCTCGATAATATCCGCAACCTGCTGCGCGCTTCCGACCACGAGCAGATGCCCGCGTACCGTTACGGTG
Organism: Paenibacillus sp. FSL M8-0142; assembly: GCF_038597315.1. Classification (NCBI taxonomy): domain Bacteria; kingdom Bacillati; phylum Bacillota; class Bacilli; order Caryophanales; family Paenibacillaceae; genus Paenibacillus; species Paenibacillus sp. FSL M8-0142. The sequence goes on along the minus strand of NZ_CP152008.1, from coordinate 3,205,937 downwards.
AAGAAATAGAACAGATCCCGGACCGTAATATCCTCTCGCCCGTTAGCCGCTCTGGCCAAGTCAGCCCACTGCAGCGCGGTTTCCGAAGCGGATACATCCGGCAGCGGATCGTCCAGCGAGTATCCCCTGAGGTCGATTCCGATCTTATCGGACAACGGCCCCAAATCGTAATCCGTAACGACCAGTTCATTCAATTCCGCATATTTAGCACGGGCCTCTTCTTCCGTTCGGCCGACGATCGGAACTAAGCCGGGAAGGACCTTCAAATCCGAATCCTTCCTCCCATACTCCCGCAAACGCCCCTTCACTTCCTTGTAAAATGTTACGGCGACTTCCTTCACATTCGTTCCTGTAAAGACCATGTCGGAATATTTGGCGGCCAGCATTTGACTGCGTAATGAGGTTCCAGCCGTGATCAGCGGCAGCTGTCCCTGTATCGGACGCTGAATGTTCAGCGGCCCCGCAACGGAAAAGTGTTCTCCGACATGGTTCAGCTCGTGCACCTTGCTGCCGTCGGCGAATACGCCGCTAGCCTTGTCCCGCGGGAGTGCATCGTCCTCCCAGGTGTCCCATAGCCCGCTGACGGTTTCGATAAACTCCTCCGCATAATCGTAGCGCTTGGCGTTATCCCAATGCTTCTCCCGGCTGAAATTCAGCGCAGCCCGGGTATCGGAGCCTGTCACGACATTCCATGAAGCTCTGCCCCGGCTTAAATGATCCAGCGAGGCGGTAAACCGCGCGATGTTATAAGGCTCGGCATAGGTGGTGTTCACGGTGCCGATCAAACCGATTTTATCCGTTGCCGCCGCCAGATAGGACAGCATGGTGAATGGCTCGAGCCGGGTCATTTGCGAAGGAAACAAGTACTGCATATCAGCGCTCGTGGCCAGTCTGTCCCCCAGGAAAAAGAAATCGAACTTGGCCTTCTCGAGCTTTTGGGCAACCTCCTTCAGGAATTGGGGATCGTAAGCGCCGTCGGTTTTCCCTTCGGGCAGCCTCCAGCCCGCGGGATGATAGCCTGTCCCGAATAGAAACAATCCAAGATGCAATTGACGTTGATTAGAACTCATAATGATGTCACCTTCCTGATCTGTAATGGTTGATATCCTTTTGGACGTATTCCTTTTTAGCCCCGAAGCTCCTCTGTCAACCGGTCGACCTCCTTTAACTCTTCCTCTGTCAGCCGTTCATCGGAATGCTTCAACGCCTCTGAAATATGCTCGGGTTTCGATGCACCGACAATGGCCGACGTGATGCCCGGGCGGCTGAGCACCCAGTTCAGAGCGAACTGGGGAAGCGACCATCCCCGCTGTTCGGCTAACGGCCGGATCCCTTCCACGATGGCGAGCGAGTGCCGCTGGTTCAGCAGCAATTTCAATCTCTGCTCACCCGCCGCAAGGCGCGAGTCCGTCGGAGGAGCTTGGCCCGTCCGATACTTCCCGGACAATATGCCGCGTCCGAGCGGGCTGTATACGATAACCCCGACTTGCTCGGATTGGGCGTAAGGAATCAGCTCGCGTTCAATCTCCCTCGTAATAAGGCTGTATTCCGGCTGCACGCTCTCGAATCTGCGAAGTCCATGGAGCGCACTGATGCCATGGGCCTTGGCAAGCTGCCAAGCCGCATAATTCGAGCAGCCGATGTAGCGGATTTTGCCTTCTCGAACAAGATCCGTAAGCGCCTCAAGCGTCTCGTCCAGCGGGGTGATCTCATCAAATCGATGGACCTGATACAAGTCGATATAATCTGTTTGAAGCCGGGTAAGGCTGTTCTCCAAGGCGCGAAAAATATGGTAGCGGCTTTGGCCTTGGTCATTGATGCCGGGTCCGACCGGGTTATGCAGCTTGGTAGCAAGGAGAATATCCCGTCTTCGCTCCTTCAGCAGCCTGCCCAAAATTTCTTCCGATTCTCCAAGCTGGTTGACATTCCCGGTATCCATCCCCGTGCCGTACACATCAGCCGTATCAATCAGATTGATGCCAGACTCAAGCGCCTGGTCCAAGACGGCGGCTGAAGCCCGCTCATCGATCCAGCGGCCGAACGCCATGGTCCCGAGGCTCACCTCGGAGACCCGAATCCCCGTTCTGCCGAGTGTTCTGTACTGCATACTTGCTGCCCCCTCATATTGAATCGAATAAAAAAACAACCGGAAGACACACCTCAGATCACACGCATGATCCAAGGATGCATCTCCGGTTGTCCGGTAGAATACGCATCCATCCTATTGATATAAAAATCATCCACCCTTACAGGCTAACCTTTCACTTCCAATGGTTTGGTAGGTGAAACAAGTCTATAATTATAGATATATCCGATAAGTTAAGTAGGATTATAGCACCGTCTAATTTCTTCGTCAATTGATTTCTTATTGGAGCACTTTCTTGAAAACCTAGTCCAACGGAAGTCCGATTTATGCAGGGACCATTTGCCGTGTAACTGGCATACCAAAACTCGCCTACCTCGCTTATCGGTTAGCTTGCCACCGGTTGCACGTTGTCTTGACTAACCAACTCGAGAATCTAATAAAAGCAGTTATGAAACCGGCCTTCCAAAACCGTTCTCCCATAAGAGCAGTCCTCATGGCTGATTATCATGCACCCTCATTATCGGAACAGCAGATACAAACGAACTCTCTAACCTCCACAAAACCATTGCAAACTGCCCCGACTGGTGGTGGTTGGACCGACGATTCACATCTAATCGATACACTAGCGTAATTATCTAACTCCAAGAAGATCACTTCTTGAAAAAAACTAGGAGGGCGCCTTGGAGGCAATTCCCTTTCGATAATCGTCCCATCCTGCAAAGTTACAGCCAGTATAGCTTGACAAGGAGCGGTAACCAATTGGCTCGAACTTGCAATGATGAATACTCTCTCTGGTGGAGTAGAAGCACGCTGCTGAATGATCGTACTGCTTGTTCCGCAAGGTATTGAGAAGCCTTGAGATTGATTAAATTGTTGAACTGTGCAATTCGATTGGCTTCGATTGTTCATATTACTAATCACAGTGTTCGTCGAAGTTGTAACTCGATTGCTTAGGCTCGCGTTTAATGAGCTGATTGCATTCACCACATTAGCGTTCAAGTTGCTGTTGTCGTTGCTGATTACACTGCTGAGGTTATTCAGATCATTGTTCATCGTCGTATTAATGCCGATCAGTTGACCATTAATCGTGTTGAGCAAACGAACAACTTGATTGATGTCGTTCTTTCGACGTGCTTTCAAGTTAACCTTCCTGCATTTAGTTAGTGTTCTCACCGCGAATCATCGCTCCCTTCGCTGGTGACTCAGTGCTTCCGCAACCGCAATCCCAGTCTTCTCCTACCACTTTTAACATGAAATAAACCATTCGAAACTGGTGATCTTTGTGGATCCCCTCTTGAATAAATCTGTCCTTCATGATGCTTAATATTTGCTGTGAAAGGAACTGTGTCGTATTTTGCTGCAAGAACCGTTGGTACTCCTCGCTTCTCTCGAGAATGAATGATTCGAATGCATCCAGAATCACGATTGGTTCCGCACCGTTTCTCAGCAGCTCCTCGACATACGGCATCTTCAGTCTCGATAGACGGTCCAACAGAAATTCTCGTTGTATATCGTTCAACGAATATCCTCCTCTCAATTATCGATACTGAATACCACTTTCTTGATCCTTAGCAACAGACACAGAAAAACTCATTTATACCAACAAAACCGTTACAAGCTGCACCGGCGGGAGGAGGTACGCTGGATTCGCAGCGAACCGATATGCTAGAGAAGTTATCAACTCGTATGCTACTAAACGTTTGCGATATGGGTTCTTCAAGCACGCTGCCCTCACTTGTTACGACTACTAACACAGGCTGGCAGGGATTGGTGTTTGGCTGGAAGCTTTGGAAAAAGATAATGACGGTTTCCGGTGCGGACGCCGATAGATTTTCAAAATAGGTTGTACTTGTGCCGCAAGGAACGTCAAAGTTTGTTGAGTTGTTGAATTGTTGAACCGTACATGTAACGTTATCCCCGTTATTCATATTGCTAATTATAGTGTTTGTGTTCGTCTCGATGGTATTGTTCAAACTGGCGTTTAATGTGTTCAAAGAATTAATCAGGCTAGCATTCAAGTTGTTGTCCGTGTTGCTGATTACCGATGTTAGGCTGTTAATATTATTGTTCAAGTTCGAGTTGATGCCGGTGAGCTGCGTATTAATGGTGTTAAGGACGTCGACGACCCTGGTAAGCTGCGCTTTACTTCGTTTCCTTTTTATGCGAATACCTGATCGTTCGCAGCTCTTACTGTCCTCCTTCTTTGTTGTACCCAACCCTGATCACACCTTTCGTTCACTTTTAAGCATGTGGACGTTTGAGATGACCCTCCATCTGTCTAGAACCAGCATACACAGGTGCCACTGCCCTGGTCTGTGCGAATGCAGGATGGCAGTCCGCGGATATTTCGGTACAAGCGCCGCAGAAGTGAGAATCCCTCTTAATTGAAGAATAATGCTGCTTAAACTGTCTAAGGCGCAGGGAAGTAACCCTGCGCCCAAATAATACATGGATGTATTCATTGTATCTTGCATGGCTCCGGGCTGAATCTCCCGGAAACAGTAGATTCAATTAACCTCGCCTGCATCAGCCTACAGATTTTTCGCAGCCTCCATCAACTGCTCTTTCGTCATAGCAGGCGAGTCGCTGCCTAAGCGATAGATGATCGACTCGCCGTCTTGTTCAATCATCCAGCTGATTTCTTGGTAGAAATGACTATCGGTATATACATAGGCATCGTTTTTAAAATAATGAGCCCCGTGTCCATTTAGGTCCAGCTCTTCATATTCAGCTGAAGGCGGGGCTAACGACTGTATTTTCACTTTGGAATCGGGTGCATTTTCCATGATCAAATATAGCGTCTCTTGATCTGCATTGCGATACACGGTGGTGTACGTTAACAACGGAAATGAGGCTGGTACGGAAGTTTTTCTCCATATAAGGTCCTTTCCTGTCTCCTCACTTTCGGCCTTTAACTCTTCCAGTAAAGCTGCACTATCCGTTTCGGAGCCCACATAAGCGCCGAAGGGAGAAAGCTCCATTCCTCCCGCGAACCTGTACGTTCCAAGCAAGGATTCCGGAGGCATCCTATCAAAATGACGGTCCATTAATGCCTTCCGCCAGACATCCAGGTCCTCGTTCACATCCGGTTGCGAGACCGGAATGAACGGCAAGCTCCTGACGTTGCCCAAATCGGTTAAATAGATAACGGCCGATTCTCCCGGGTTCAACTGGGTCTTCACCTCATTTCGGGCCTTGCTGATCCGCTCGAGTTGAGCCTTGCTTAACTTTAACTCCTCCAGCGTTTCGGCAGACATCGTCATATTGCCTTTCGTCTCCTCAAAGAGCAGCGTTCGACCCGCATAAGCAAAGCCGCTGACGACCGCAATCAGTAACATGACCATTACTGCCTTTGGCCATCTCCGTCTTCTTCCCATCGATTGCACTCCAATCTCCTCCCGCATTCGCTCCCTGTATGCGTTCATTACTCGGATATCTATGGAAGGAGGACACACGACGTTTTTATCATTTTGTTGAAAATCATCTTTCAATTGCTGCTCAATAGACATAGCCGTCCCGCTCCTTTCTGTGGTCGCGCTGACCATACATATGGCGCAGGCGCTTCAGGGCATGATGGTGCCTTGATTTTACCGTCCCTATCGGAACCTTCACCAAGTCGGCGATTTCTTCAAGCGTCAAATCCTGATAATACCTGAGGACGACAACCTCTTTAAGCTTCAAAGGCAGCGCTTCGAGCATTGGAATCAGCTCCAACCGATCACTCAGGTGGGATACTCGATCTTCCAACGCCAAAGGAGGCGGTTCGGAAAATACTCCCTTCACCCTTTCCAGCATACGACTCCTTCGCCAACTTTTTCGCTTCCAGTTACGAACTTGCCTGATAATCAAGCCGTTGAACCAAGAACTGAATTTCTGCCCCTGCTCATAATTGTCCAGACTCTTGATCAGCTCGATATATACCTCGCTCATAATGTCCGGAACCTCTTGTTTGTTGGGAGCCAAGTAGTAGATTAATCCGTATGCCTGATCGCGCGTTAAATCATAAACTGCCCGGAACGCTTCTTCATCTCCCTGGCTCATCCGGATGAGCCAAGGTTTAATATCCATTTCATTCATAGGGCCGGCCTCCATTGTAAGACTTACACTTGATATTGGCTCCATCGCCCAATAAGGTTCAAATTTGATGTTACAAAAATTTTTGATAGAGGGCATGCCACCCCTTTTGTTCGAAATTGCAGCATCGGGTAAGCCTGCTCTTACCCTACGAAAAAACGCAGCACTCCTGCTGCGTTTCATCGAAAATATGAAGTTAGGGTCATCATTGGTTTATCGCTATATATCTGACTAGCGTCAAAGCCCCAGTTCCGCTTCGCCCGCAAGAAGTGCCGCCTGCAAGCGATCAATGGGCACATCCGCAGTGCGGCAATCGATACGAGCCGCCAGAGCCGCCGCCGCGCCCGCCGCTTCGCCTATGGCCATGCAGCTAGGGGTCAGACGCGTCGTTGCTTGCGCTTCATGCGTAGTCGAAATACAACGCCCGGCAAGCAGCAGATTATCCACATCTCGTGGAACGATGCTGCGGTAAGGAATGTCATACGCACCGCCTTCACGGATGAAGTTAGCCGTAACGCCCGTCCCTTCCGGGTTGTGGATATCGATCGGATATCCGCTTCTCGCAATGACATCAGGGAACCGCCGCCCATCCAACACATCCATGCCGTTCAGCACATATTCGCCAAGGATTCGTCTTGTCTCCCTGATGCCGATCTGAGTGCCGACTGCGCTGATAACGGCGTTCTCAAACCCCGCGATATGTTCCCGGAAAAACCGTTCGAGCAGGAGCACCTGTTTCCTGCCTTCAATCTCTGCAGAAGTAAGATGTTCCGCATCCGTCGGATCCAATCCCGAGACGCGCGATACGTTAATCAACACTTCATCCGGACCCGGTCCGGTAAAGAATAGCACGCCATCCCTAGGAATCGGCAATCCCGCCTCTTCCCATTCTTTGTAGAATCCCATCACACCTGTCAGCGGGAGCTGATCAAGTTCGGCGATTAATGACTTTTCATAAAATTGTTCCGGATTGCGCTGCATGTATGCCTTCACGGCATCGAGATTAACGCCGCGCATGCGAAATTTCATTGTCATCGGCTGCACTTTCCGGTTCTGATTCCCCTGCTCCCAAGCCGCACCGGCGGCAAAGGCAACATCTCCATCGCCCGTCGCGTCAACGAATACTTTGGCTGCGATTCGCCTGCGACCGCTTTTATTCTGAACGGTTACCTCCGTAATGCGCTGGTCTTGTACTTCAACATCCGTAACAAATGAATGCAGCAGCAAGTGCGCTCCGGCTTCTTGCAGCATGTCAAAGGCCAGTACTTTATACACTTCCGGATGATATGGGGTTAACGAATATACAAAACCGACCGTATCCCGCAAATGTCCCGGAGATGCGCCGAGCAGCATCAATCGGTCCACTATTTCTTGCGCGACGCCCTTAATGACCTGTTCTCCGACAGCCGTGTGAAACGTCATCCAAGGGTAAACCAATGCCACGGTAGACATTCCCCCAAGAAAGCCGTAACGTTCGATAAGAATCGTACGCGCTCCGTTCCGGGCCGCGCTGATTGCTGCAGCGATGCCGGCCGGTCCTCCTCCGAGAACTGCGACATCAAAGCGTTCACTCTGTTGCAACCTGATCCCAACCTCTCTTGTACAACTTGTGACGAGCCTGATGGGCTAACGATTCTCTTCTCTTCCTATTGTTAGTCCATCGATGAATTGATATTGCTGATTTTTGTTTATTCTTCATATTCGATAAAGCAATCCTCAATCCTATCTGAAAACCAAATATTAATAAAGAAAAAAAGAGCGGAACAATCCCGCTCAAAGTATGATGATAAAATAGAAGATCGCTGCCAAGACGAAACGATATAGAGCAAACCATTCCAAACGAAGCCGTTTAATCAGTTTGATAAACGTCACGACTGCAATCATTGCCACAAGAAAGGATGTCACAAAGCCAATCAACATCAGGACCAAATCGTCTGAGCTTAGCAAATCCCGACTATCGTATAAATCCAGTAAGGTTGCGCCAAACATAACCGGCACGGAAATGAGGAACGTAAAATCTGCGGCGGCTTTCTGGCTGGTGCCAAGCAAAAGACCGCCTGAAATCGTCGAGCCCGATCTCGAGAACCCCGGCCACAATGCCAAACACTGGAACAGGCCGATCCCGAAGGCTTGTTTATAATTTATCCGATCCATCGTATCGGCGGTTTCGGTTCTCCTGCTCCGTGCAGCAATGATCATCAACACGGCTCCGGCCACTAAACCGATCAAGACAGGGGTTGGGCCGAACAAATGGCTTTTTATCGTGTCCTTGAGCAGGAGATATACGATTAGTGCAGGTAACATTGCCAAAATCATATGTATGACATTTAGTCCTCGACTACGAGAAAAATCCATTCGAATCAGATTAGTCCCAATCGCCAAATATCTCTTCCAATATAGGATGAGAACGGCCATGACCGCACCCAGCTGTATAACGATTTTAAAAGTTGTGGCAGCGTCTCCCTCAAAGTTTAGCAAGCTGCCAGCTAAAATCAGATGTCCAGTAGACGATACCGGTAAAAATTCGGTTAAGCCCTCTATAATGCCGAGTATGATTGCTTTAACTACATCACTCATTAATGGATATCCCCCTTCGGAAATCTAACATTTCCAGTATAAGGGGGACATCCAACGTTTCCCATCGATTCATATAACAAAATTCCATTTCGAGTGACAACATTGTCACATAGCTCATTTACGCTTGCTGTCCACCCTGATAGATCGTTTCATCCTGACGCACGTTCCGTCCTGTTGCCTTGGCCAGCTCAAGCAGCTTTGTCGCATCATCCTCAGGTTTGTATCCGATCAGTTCCTCCAGATAATCGATGTTGTAGTAGTTATCACTGTTGGCTGAGGTGCCGTACAGATTCAAATATTTCAGCTCGTCATCTGCTTCAATACAACAAACGATCAATGAAAGCATATCACGCTCCGATATCCAGATATGACCCGCACGCTCAGAATGAGGACGATCATCCCCAGGAAAGTTGCCAATACGAATATTGAACGAGGAGATCTTGCCTTGATCCGAGTAAAGCCTGCCCAGCAGTTCAATATAACATTTGCTGAGACCATAAAAGCTATCCGGACGGTATGGATCATGGGGACCAACCTTCTCGTCAGTCCTGTAATATCCGGTTGCGTGATTAGAGCTGGCAAATATCATACGACGCACGCCGTTTTGTACCGCCGCCTCGAATAATTTGTAGGCACCGCTCACATTCCCCGCCAGGACCTTGCCGAGAAAATCCCCGTCGTCCTTGATCCAGGCAAAATGAATCACCGTGTCAATCCCCTGCGTTAGCTCTGCCAGCCGGGCTTCGTCACCGATGTCCATTTGTACAATGCCCAGCTTCTCGTCCGCTTGTATATCAGCTCCGACAACGTCATACCGATTGTCTTGCTGCAGTCCCTTGAATACGACGCTTCCGATAGTACCTGCCGCACCCGTGATTAACAGTTTGCGTTTCATCTCCTCTAACCCCTCTCTCGCTTCATCCTCACCTGATTGCTGTCCTGTTAGTTATTACCCGCGTGGAAAAGGATGTATACGGAAATTTCGGGAGCTGTTGATTCCGTACCATTTCGCTAGACGAAATGCCGTCCGGGATGATGAGAGTGGACTAAGCAGAACCATTGCCGAACCATCGCTATCACTTTTTCTCGCGGATCTCGTTCAAAATTTGATCCATGAAATCCTCCACTTGCTTAACGCCAAGGTCTCCTTCGCCGCGTTTCCTGACAGCGACGGCTCCGGAGGCAACTTCGTTTTCTCCGAGTACGAGCGTGAAAGGAACCTTCTGCAGCTGTGCTTCCCTGATTTTATAGCCTAATTTTTCGTTGCGCCCATCCACTTCTGCCCGAATCCCCGCATCCCTCAGCGCTTCCTTTACTTGAAGGGCATAATTGAGTTGGTGATCCGATACCGGCAAGAGTTTGACCTGAACCGGGGCGAGCCAGAGCGGAAACGCGCCGCTATAATGCTCTGTCAAAATGCCGACAAACCGGTCGACCGAGCCGTAGATCGCGCGATGAATCACTACCGGCCGATATTTCCGGTTATCTTCCCCGATGTACGAAAGATCAAATTTCTCCGGCATTTGAAAATCAAGCTGGATCGTTCCGCACTGCCAGCTTCGTTTTAAGGCATCAAGAATGTGAAAATCAATTTTGGGCCCGTAAAATGCGCCATCCCCTTCATTCAATCGGTAAACGATCCCCATGCGATCCAAGACGTTTCGAAGTGCCGATTCTGCCTGGTTCCACAATTCCTCGGAGCCCATTGATTGTTCAGGCCGGGTCGACAGCTCGATTGTGTATTCAAAACCAAACACCTGATAAATCCGGTCGATCAACCCGATAACTCGGCCGATTTCATCCTCGATCTGATCGGGTCTGACGAAGATGTGCGCATCATCCTGACAGAATGTGCGAACTCGCATCATCCCGTTCAAGGCACCCGAAAACTCGTGACGGTGTACTTGGCCGAATTCGGATATTCGAATCGGAAGCTCTCGATAGGAATGCAGGCTGTTTTTAAAAATCAGCATATGTCCAGGACAATTCATGGGCTTCAGCGCAAATTTTGTTTCGTCGACCTCGGTAAAGTACATGTTTTCATGGTAATGATCCCAGTGGCCGGATTGCTCCCACAGCTTCTGGTTCATCATGAACGGAGTGCGGACTTCTTCGTAATCCTGCTTCCTCTGTTCTTCACGCGAGAAATGTTCAAGTTCATTACGGATAATCATTCCCTTAGGCAAATAAAAAGGCATGCCGGGCGCTTCTTCGGAAAACATAAACAATCCGAGCTCTTTGCCCAGCTTCCGGTGATCGCGCTTCCTGGCTTCTTCGAGCATTTGCAAATGTTCATCCAGCTGAGCCTTTTTGGGAAACGCCGTTCCGTAAATCCGCTGAAGCATTGGATTGTTTGAATCCCCACGCCAATATGCTCCGGCAACGCTCATTAATTTAAATGCTTTGATTCGTCCTGTAGACGGCAAATGCGGTCCGCGGCAAAGGTCGAAAAACTCGCCCTGATCATAAATCGAAATAACCGCATCCTTGGGCAGATCATGAATCAGCTCCAGCTTTAACGGATCTTCGCTGAAAATCTGTACCGCTTCTTCACGACTGATAACTCGGCGAACAATGGGAAGATCCTCTTGCACGATCCGCTCCATTTCCTTCTCGATGGAAGAAAGGTCGTCGGTTGTTAATGCTTTTCCGAGGTCGATGTCGTAGTAAAAGCCATCGTCGATGACAGGTCCTATTCCCAGGTTGACTGCTTGATTCCCGTATATGCGTTTGATGGCCTGCGCCATTACGTGTGCCGTGCTGTGTCTGAGGATTTCGAGTCCATCCTTACTGTCAAGCGTAATGATTTCGACCTGACAGTCCTCCTTCATCATCCAGTTTAAATCGACCGGTGCGCCATTGATTTTTCCCGCTACCGCATGTTTCATCAAGCTTGCACCAATGGACTTCGCGACTTGTTCAATTGTCGTGCCCCGATCATATTCCCGTATATCCCCATCGGGCAGCATTACTTTCAATTTCATGAGAAATCCTCCACTCCATATCGATATTTTTGAACGCAAAAAGGCGCACTTGTCCGCAAGGGACGAGCGCGCTCGTGGTTCCACCCTAAATTTGACCCGCCGTAATCGCGAATCCTCATTGGATCCTGTAACGGGAATACCCGGCGAAGTATACTCTCAAGGATAAACCTTGATTTCCATATCGCAGCTGCAAGGTGGTAAATCCTTAGGGGTGCCGAAGAGGATTTCAGCCCATGTCCTCTTTCTCTGAACGGCCCTTGGTTAAGGATTCATGTCCTTGGTCATCGCTATTCTTTCTTTCGTTTTCAATCTCACGCAAAAAAGCGCACTGATCCCGCAAAGGGACGAGTGCGCTCGTGGTTCCACCCTAATTCGACCCGCTTATAAAGCGAATCCTCATTGGATTCTGTAACGGGAACACCCGGCGAAGTTTACACTCAAGGATCATCCTTGATTTCAACATCGCAGCTACAAGGTGGTAAATCCTTAGGGGTGCCGAAGAGGATTTCAGCCCATGTCCTCTTTCTCTGAACGGCCCTTGGTTAAGGATTCATGTCCTTGATTACAGCTTTTATGTTTTTACATGGTACTTGAAATATTTGCCGGCGTCAAGCTGGAAGTTACTCCAATCGAACAAGCCCGCCATCCTTCACTTCATACACCTGATCGGCGACGCCTTCGAGCAGGCGAACATCGTGGGATATAAATAGGATGGTGCCTGTGTAATTTCGCATCATCGTCTCAAGCGCTTCCACGGCTGGAACGTCCAGAAAATTGCTTGGTTCATCCATAAGCAGGATGTTATAGCGCCCAAGCAGCAATTTGGCCAGCTGGAGCTTGATGATTTCGCCCCCGCTTAATACTGACAGCTCTTTGCGAACATCCTGCTGCGTGAACCCCATGGACGCGAGTACCGCTCGAATGTCCGAAACCGGGTATTCACAGTTTTCCTGCATGAATGCCATGACGTTCTGATTCCGATCGAACTTGTAACCGGTTTGGACAAAGCAGCCGATTTCCGCCTTGGGCGATAATGCAATACCGCTCTCCCGATTGCGGATCATGTTGAACAACGTCGTTTTTCCTGCTCCATTTGCGCCCGTGATTGCAATTTTTCCTCCAAGCGGGAATTGGAAGGACATATTGTCGAAGATCACCTTATCACCGAATCGTTTGCAGATATCCTGCCCTGCAATCGGAAATGGATTGTGGAGCTCCAGCGCTTTGCTCTGTCGGAACTGGACATTTCGCATGGCCTCGGGGGCGGTAACTTCGCCAAGCGCTTTGATTCTCCGTTCCGTATTTTTGACTGCGTTATGGAGCTTTTTTTGTTTGCTCCCTTGGGACTTTTGATGGCCGAGGCGTCCGCCGCTTTCCGATCTGATTTTGCTGTTCGTTCCCTTTGAATCAAGCTTCCGAGCCTGATTTTTCTTCTCGATGATAACCTGCTCCAGTCGCTCCCGCTCTGCCACGTATTGTTTATATCGGGTTACTTGGCTTTGTCGTTCCTCTTCCTTCTGAACCAAGTAATCGGTATATCCTCCCCAATATTCGGTGATCTTTCCGTCTCTCAGCTCCCAGACCTTATCGACAACCTGGTCCAGGAAATAACGATCGTGACTGATGATGAGCAGAGCTCCGGAATAATGTTTAAGCTGGTTAACGAGGAAGTCGATGCCGCCGCGATCCAGATGAGATGTCGGCTCGTCGGCAAATATGCCGTGCGCTTCGCCCGACAGTGCCTGTGCAATTTTTAGTCGTGTTTCTTCCCCGCCGCTCATGGTCTCGGCTTGCACTTGGTTGATGCCTAATCTGCCAACGATGGCGTAATCCTGCACATCTTGGACGACTACCTCATCCAATTGGGGGAGATAGGTAAACGTTCCTTCCCTTGCAATCTTGCCGTGCTGTACAGGCATTTTGCCTAGCAACGCTTTGAGCAGTGTACTTTTTCCAGCTCCGTTGGCACCAACCAGACCGATTCGATCAAACTCATATAACTCCAAATGGTCGATATCGAGCACAGTGCGTCCCAGATATTCCACATAAAGATCCGTTGCTTTTATCAACAACATTTAAATACCTCCTTCGAAAATCGCAGTTTCCGTCGTTTCGTTCGCAGGTTGGACCTGCGATTTGCAAAGAGAGGATTATATAAAGAAGAACCAGTGTATCCTATGCATCCTCATGCCTCCTTTTCATATCAATGACTTTGACGTTACATTGCCAGCAGGAGAGCAATAAAAAATGCAGATTCAAGTCCACGTGTGGGCTTGAATCTGCATGGGTTACGTGCCAGAACAGAGCGAAATAAGGCACAGCAAATATGCCGTCCAGGTCGCAATCAATGTCCTCATACGTAAAAATAAGCAGCTCAAAAAAAGCCCACACGAGTGGAAATCCGCTTCTTTATCGCATACTTACCATAAACGCATGGAGTGAACCATTGATCGCAATCCTCCTCTTCTTTAATAGCCGTATCTTAACATCATCGGCTTCAACCGTCAATTGATACGCTTCCTGATATACAGTTAGTTTACATGTCCGCATGATCTAACCCTAACGGTTTAACTGCAAGAACGCATTCTCTTCCCCGCTGGAATCACCTTCAAATCGCCTCCGCCCTAATCAATTCCAGCCAATGTTCAAGCGTTTCTTTAATCTCAAAGCGATTTCTAGACCGCATTTCCTTTAATGTATCCCAGTTATCATTTACGACCACCAACAGATATTCTCCGCTGGCACTCGAATCCGGTGACCAACCTAAGTCGATAATCAATCTCTCCTGCCCGCTTTTGGGCACGATCCATTCACCTTTCTCCAGCCTCATCTGAATGATTTGCAGCAGATCCTCGGTGAAATAGTGCCAGTTCTTGATAAATCCATCTGCATCGGGCTCAGGTTCAACATCATAGAACTTATTGTAGCAAACGGCAAAACCTGCCGGAATTCGAAGCTCCATCATTTCCAATGTTCATGTACTCCTTATCAATGTCCGCCAAGCTTCTCAAACTCTTTTTTATACAATTCATATTTAACCGCCCACGCATCTTTGCGGGATTCCATCGTTCTTTCATCAAGCAGCGCCTCGATGACATCCAGGCATACATCCCATCCGGCAATGTCCTTAGGCGTATGGTCCGTGATGCTCGTGATTCGCTCTGTCAGCACCAACCGGCAGCCGCCTCTTTCCGGATGCAATTCGAAGCGGACCCGGTCCTCACCCCACGTATATTCCAGAACGGACAGCTCTTTGTAATCGGTAATCTCAAATACCTCGAATGTTCCGTCCTGCATATCAAAAGTAATGGTTCCGCCCAAACGCAAGTCTTCCACCTTGAGTTCAGAAAACCACCTTGTCAATTTTTCGTTATCCGTCAGGTAAGACCAAACGTTCTCCACGGAATGCTTCAATGTGCGTTCGAATCGGACCCTTGTTCCAAACTCGTCTTGCTCTACCACAGCCAACATTATATAACCTCCTTCCCGTTATCGACGATCTCAAACTTTTAGAATGACTCCATTGACATTAAGGATAAACTGCGCTTTCCTTAATTTAATAGAATTATAGCTCCATATGCAGCTATTTCATACCTGCCATGGTCCTTCATATAATTTTCGATTAGGAAAGGAGAACACTTCATTGTCCGGAATTACCTTTGTTCGTAACCCCGATTTGCCGTTCCTGGAGCTTAAGCACTGCGATTCCCTAGATCATTTGTCGTACAAAAAACATTTTCATGAGGAGCTCTCCATCGGTTTGGTTGAGGAGGGAACCACACGCGTCTGGTCAGAAGGACAGCAGTTCCAGGCTTCAGCGGGACAGGTCGTCTGTTTTCCCCCGCTGGTCCCTCATGCCTGTCATCCGGAGAATCCCTCCATTTGGAAATATACGATGATATTTATTCATCCCGAATGGTTTGCCGATGTTCCTTGCGATCTTCCGATCCGCCGTCCCCATTTCCCGGTTCTTCTCCAAGGGGCTCGGGGGAGCCAATGCCGCCAATTGATCCTTGCTTGCAGATCGCTGCTTCACGAGGATGCCTCGCCCTTAGAGATTGAGTCGATGCTTCTGGAATTAATGCATTTAACGAAGGTCATATTGCAGCCCTCAACCCCCGTCTCGGACATGGAACGTGCAGCCCCCGCCGTTCTGCAGGTCAAGTCATATCTCGATCTTCATTTCAAAGAGCGCATTACGCTGGATACACTCCAAGAGATCTCGGGTATCAGCAAATTTCATCTGATTCGTCTGTTTAATGCGACATTTCACCTTGCTCCCCATGCCTATCAAAATTTACTGCGCATCAATTATGCCAAGCGGGAGCTGTTAAGCGGCCGGCCGATTGCCGACGTCGCTTTTGATGCCGGATTCTACGATCAAAGCCATTTTACGAGAACTTTTTCAGGCTGTGTCGGCACGACTCCGCTTCAATATATAAGGGCAGCTACAACCTGACCGCAATTTTTTACAAGACCGCCTTGCGCACGAATTGTACAATCGAAAAAAATCGAGGGTGCCTTGACGAGAATGATCAAGGGCAATCAGGGAAGAAAACCCGTCAATACGGGTTTCTTCCCGAGAGTGTCCTCAGCTTTGCATCGGTGCCTGTTTCCATGTAATGCCGTCAATGAGGCCAAAGCCCTTTTCCTTGACGTAATCGGTCTTTACAGTAATTCAATATACCCTTCCGTTCCATGCACCCGGATTCGCTGCCCATCCTTTATCCGTTTGGTGGCATTCTCCACGCCGACAACGGCCGGCAATCCATACTCACGTGCAATTACGGCGCCATGGGTCATCAGTCCGCCAACTTCGGTGACCAGTCCTTTGATGGATACAAACAATGGCGTCCAGCTGGGGTCTGTAAAGGAGGTGACTAAAATATCTCCCTCATCCAGATCGGCGTCTTCCATGTTTAAGATGACGCGTGCGCGTCCCTCGATAACGCCGGAGGAGACGGCAAGACCTGCAATTGCTCCGTCAGGAAGATCTTCTCGTTTGTAGGCCCCTGTGATGATTTCACCCTCCGATGTGATGAGACGCGGCGGCGTTAATTTTTCATACAATTTATACTCGTCTTTTCGCTGGCTGATCATCTTTCTTGGCGCAAGCCTCGCTTGCTGCTCGACCATGCAACCCGGGTCATCCAATGTATTGGTGCGCACGACTTCGTGAAGTTCCTCAAAAGTAAGATAATAAATATCTTCCTTTTCATGAATAACGCCCGCTTGCACGAGCCGTTCGGCTTCTTTCAGCAAAGCCTGCTTATAAACGAAGTACCGACTCACCATGCCGTATTTGGGATATTCCCGGTAACCGATGAAATTCCGGATGAGGTCGATCTTTCGTTTGGTTTCTTTGGCTTTTTGTTCACCATCCGGCAATTGCATCAATCGCTCTAATAGTTCTTTTTCTTTTTTCAAAGCTTCCTGGCGCCCCTGCTCAAACTTCCGAACACTTTCATTTGGTTCAAAGTTTTTGATGTTGCCCAGGATCAAAGGGATAAGCGTGCTTGGTTTTTCACTCCACCGGGTTCTTGTGATATCGATTTCTCCGGCACATCGCATGCCATACTTGTCGAGAAAACTTTGAATTGCGTCAAGGGCTTCCTGCCCGCCATCCAGCTTAACCAGTTCATCCAAGAAGGCGTCGTCTTTGACATGCTGTAAATAATCGATGACTTCCGGATAAGGACGGATTGCATCAGCGACATCGAGCAGGGCCAAGCCCATTTCCGAAGTAATATTGTGGGGTACAGATTGTGAAAGCGTGTCTGCTGCGTTTTTTTCACCTAACCATTGGTTCATTCGCTCATTAACCCATGCTGAAGCATTCATGGCAGCCATAAACACAGCCGAACTTTGCGGGTCAAACAAGATCTTCTTTAATTGCTGAATATCTTCCAGGATAAAATCAAACAAATCCGATCCAGACTTCGTTTGGATGTGTTGTTTTAACTCTTCGATCGATGTCTGACTACGTTTAATCAAATCAGAAACGATCGTCGGATCGTTATCGAATTGCGGTTGGGCACCGGCAGGCGGCATACCTTTATTGCTTTTACCCGGGCTTGATTCGTTTTTATCGTTTGGTAATAGTTTTATGAAATCTCGATCGATTATGGTCATAAGCGCGTCTTTTAGAAGCGGATCGTGTTGTCCCATGCCATTCACTAAAAATTCTCTGCTGTCAGGTGATGCCAGATTCCGTGTGACATCAACAAACAATCTTCCGCCAGCTTTATGCATGGGGGCTGAAGTCGTCATCAGAAAAAACGACAATCCAAGCGGCTTTATGGGATCCGTCATCATTTGTTGATGACCCACAGAGATATAGACGTGATTTTCTTCATCATTCGCTTCAGGGATCGGAAATAAAGTCGTGATAGGCCGGCTTTGGACCATATAAAATATGTCATCGACTAGGCACCATTCGATATCTTGCGGCTGACCGAAATAAGCTTCAATCTGTCTCCCGATGCTTGCCAGCTGTAATATTTGCTCATCCGTCAGGGTTTGAGCCTTTTGCCGATCCGGATCCAGCTGCTTTGTTTCTGTTCCTCCTTCGTTCCGTGCATAGATTGCCAAAGTTTTAGTGGCGATCCGCTTCTCGGCGATTTTTCCTTCCCGTACTTTGTAACCATCGGCAGAAACCAAGCCAGAGACTAGCGCTTCTCCAAGTCCATAACTGGCATCAATGGAGAGGAGCTTTCGGTTTCCGGTCATCGGATCAGCGGTAAACATGATCCCCGAAGCAAGCGGGAAAACCATCCTTTGAACGATAACGGATAAATAAACTTGACGGTGGTCAAATCCATTTTGCATACGGTAGATGACCGCGCGGTCCGTAAATAGCGAAGCCCAGCATTTGCGGATATGCTGCAGGATGGCATCTTTGCCGATGATGTTTAAGTAGGTGTCTTGTTGCCCCGCGAAAGAGGCATGCGGCAAATCTTCGGCGGTCGCGCTGGAACGTACGGCATAAGCATGCTCCTCGCCAAACCGGGAGAGAGACTCGGTTACTGCAGTCACCACGTCGGAAGGGATCTCAACGTTCATAAGGGTTTCCCGAATCTTCCTGCTGATTTCACCAATTTGATCTCGATCCTCTACGGATAGCATGGTTAGTCGATGGAGCAAAGCATGATACGTTTCGTTGTGTTCGACGGCTCTTTGATATCCCTCGGTTGTCACGCAAAATCCTTCAGGAACTTGGATTCCTTCGATTTTTGATAATTCCCCTAAATTCAATCCTTTTCCGCCAACAAGCCAAAGCTGGGATGTTGCCATTTCCTTAAAATCGATAACCAACGAACTCATTCAACATCTCTCCTAACCATGGATTTGAAAAAAAACATTTGACAAGAGATTTTTCGGCATGCTACAATGAAAATGTAAGATAAGATATTTATGACCTTTTACATAATCTCAGTCGTGGTCTGATTATATCACCGCGTCTGTTTATATGCAATAAAAAAGAACCTGGTCCATCGACTCAGGTTCTTTTTTTTATGACCATCCGCTTCTTTGCTTCGTCGTTCCTGCTTCGGGCTTGGACAGTGCCTGTTCAATTTTCGATACGGATCGTATTTACCCAGGCAGGAGCAGAAGCCGCTCGCCGGGCATCGTCTCAAGCTGAATCCGTTCTCCTGCAATCGCTTGCCCTTCCGCCCCGTCCCGGTGAACGATGACGCCCCGATCCGGCCATGGATTGAGCAGCTTGAGCTCTCTTCCACGCTCGCTTGTAATCAGAACGTATCGCACCTTGCCGTTCTCAATCTCGCTGCTTACGACAAAGGCGCCTACGGCTCTTAGCTTCTTGAATCTCGCTGTTCTGTCTGCTGGCCAGGTCGGAAAAAGGCGCAGGATGCCTTGATGGCTCTGCAGCAGCATTTCGTGCAGGCATGCCGGTACGCCGGCCGCATCCTCAATTCCTCCGCCTCCGTGATGGATCGACAGATTGGGCAGCGCGTACCGCTCGCATTCCGCTCTCAAACGTTCCAGAAGCTCGGCCGGGTCATGGCCGACCCGCGCGGCTGCAGCGTAATAGGTTGGAAAAGCGTTGAAGTCGGACCAGCGCTGCATCTCTGCCACCGTATCCTGCGCGATCTTCAGCTCTTCGGGCGAACTGTCGAGTCCAAGGTTCCCGGCCGGGAAAATATGCTGCACCGCCAATGAATTGCGGTCGTTCCAGCTCATTCCCTCCTCGGTCAATCTATAGACCGTTTTGCCGCTTCGTTCCATCAGCGGATAAGCGCTCAAGTTCGCTAAAATGTGCCGCCACTTCGGCTGTCTATGCGTATCCCGATCCAGCTCTGCACTCAAATGAAGCATCGCTCGCATGATCATTCGCACGAAGCCGAGCGAAAGAATCGGGTTTTTCCGGTCTTGGGAGCGCTCGTGGATGTCATCATCGTAGATAACGTAACGTCCATTCTCAAAGACCAGGTAGTCTTCCCAAAAATCGGCGACCGCAAGCAGATAAGGATAGACCTTTCGCGCGTAGTCCAGATCGTATGTATAGTAAATATGCATAAGCAAGTTGACCGCCGCAAACGAGGCGTTTGATTTTTGGCCGTGAAACAGCGCGGAACAAACCATGCCGTCCGGACCGAGTTCGACCGGCATGTAGATGCCCCGGCAGTTCAACTTCTCGCGGGCCAATACTTTTCCAAGGGGAAGGAAGGCCAGCAAGGGATCGCAGTAGCCTGAAGACAAGGCGATCCGATTTCCGGTATACAAGCCGAAGTAAGGCGCTTCAAAGTTGTAATTCATCGTGTAGGACCCGGTCCATTTCGGCCGGTCCGTCGTCACCCAGTTGCCGAACAGGCCCGGCTGGACCTTGTCTGGACGCATACAGGATCCAATGATGTAGTAAGAGGCGTAATAGTACTTCTCTAATACGGGATCGCCGATTTCGATCGAGGACGCGCGCCAGTACTCGCGCCACCAGCCCCGATGGTTTTGCTTGCGTTTGGCCAGATCGTCCAAGCCTCCGGTTGCGTAATCATTCAGCAGGCCTAGTGCCCCTTGCAGGCAATCCGGCTCGTCTCGGTTGCTGACGATCGCCGTCACAACAGCCAATCGTTCTCCTTCCCGGATCTGAAAGGAAGCTTCCACATTCTGAAACAGCCACTTGTTTTGCGCGTTCGTACCGATGACACGACATGCGGCAGCCACTCGTCGAACTTGCGGCAGGCTGCCTGGATTGGCGGCGTAGCGGAACCAGATTGCTTCCGGGTCGGCCCCGTTATCGTAATGGTAGACCTCATCGGTGGCACTATCGCCGGCATGGAGTCTGGCGGTTACATCCAGCTTCCCTGCCATGCATTCCAGTTCGGTCACCAGCACGTTGGAATCTGCGGAAACCCAGGAACATAGCCGCAGATTCACCTGCTCATTTCGGAATGATCCCCTCGTTTCGGCATTCAATATGTCCTGCTCCAGGTCATACGACGCATCCGCGAGCCCGGGCATCAGCAGCGATATCTGCCCGACCGTTATGATGCGCGCGCCCGTTCTCCGGCCGTTGTCCCGGAGCAAGCGTCCAATCCGCTGTTCTTTACTTTCGCCAAGATGAGGCTGAACCCAAAAATCGTTTTTGCCAATGTAAAAGGTCTGATGATGGGCCTCGCCACCGATCGAAACCCCTACGTCGCCGTTGCCGAGCAGCGGCGCGTCCGTCCACGTATCCGTTGGGATCCGGGTTGGCGGACGTCGGAATACGCCTATACGGTCTTTCCATTGCTCTTCCCGAATGCTTATTTCATCCTGGTTCATCCATACACTCGATTCCATTGCTCTCCTCCTTGGTTAAAATCCTTGACAGATGCTATGACAAAGGCTTCAGCTCCAGCCGCAAGCGACGAGGCCTTTCATCCAGCTTGACATTCACCGGTTGTCCTGGCCTAAATTCGAACTCCTGGATTCGCGCCACCATGTCCGGCAATATGAGCCGGACAGCCTGCCTTCCGCTGCATGTGCGAAGCGTCACGTCCACCATCTGTTCTTCCCGATCCCAGCTTAACTCGCACTGCACCCCGCCTCTTGCCAGCAAAGGCCCGACAGATCCCCGAATCCACCGTGTCGGCAAGGCCGGAAGCAAATGCAGCTCGCCTGGCACAGAGAACAACAGCATCTCCTGCATTGCGGCCGTCCATCCCATATTCGCATCCAATTGAACGGGCGCCCAGTCCATATCCACGCCGATCCCCATGCCCCGCCAGTCGTTATGAAGCGTCATCAGATTATTCATGACGCAGGAGCGGCCGAGGATATCCAAACATTCTAGAGCCAGGTCCCCTTCTCCCATGCGCGCATAATTATTCGCCATATGGGCGAGTGACCAGCCGGACTGCTCCTTCAGACCGATGACGAGCCGCTTCCGGATAGCCTGGACGAAAGCATCGAACAGCGCCGGATCGTTCTGCCTGGTCACTTCAATCCCCGGAAAGACGGGGTACGCATGCGACTGATGGCGATGATGGTAATTGTCATCATAATCGGGATGCATCCATTCGCGGACGGCACCGTCCTCGTTGATCTGATATGGAGGTATGCGCTCCAGCATAGCTCTCCAATGATTCTCTTCCTCCTCACTTTCCCCGATCGCACGCAAACCGTCGGCCAGATTTATTATTAATTCCTTGGCGATCGCGAAATCCATCGTAGCGTTAACCGTTGTGCCCATCGAATGGCGGGGCCCTCTCCAATAGTTCCCCGGCGTATTCTCCGGCGAATTGGAAGGCGAACTTACATAGAATCCATCCTCGCCAAGGATGAAGAAATCCCTGTAAAACCATGCCGCCTCGCGCATGAACGGAATCGCGCGTTCGCGCAGGAAGGCTATATCGCCTGTATGCAGATAATAATCGTAATACAGCTGGCTGACCCAGCCCGCGCCCCCGGTCCAATGTACGATGTGGGGCTGGAGATGTTTGAGCAGCCCCGAGTCCGGCGCAGTCGGAGCAGGAATGAATATTCCGCGGCAGCCGTACAGGAAGCGCGCATTCGTCCGGAAGTCGTCCATCAGCGATTCCATGTAGTCGAACACGGCCAGCATTAGGCCCGGCATATTGCCGGAGAGCGCCTGCCAATACATCATTTGCAAATTTTCGTTCACCATGTGAAACGCCCATACCGCATCGTAATCGCCAGCCCACAATCCGTAGAGATGGCAGGGCTGCCCCTTCTCGCGCGAGGCGGATATAAGCAGGTAGCGTCCGTACGCCCACATCTTCTCCATCAGTGCGTCCGGAACCTCGCCCCTGTATGCTTCCATCAGCAGCTCCTCATTGGAGCGCTCCCTTCCTTGCGCCCTCAAGTCGAAGGACGATGCGTGGAACAATCTGCCGTGCTCCGAAGCATGCCGTGCGAGCAGCATCTCGTAGTCGGCTGCCAGATCCCGAAGCTCGATTGTCAAGCGCTCCCACTGCTCTTCCCTCTTCCCCGATGGAAACAACCGGATGATCACGAGCAGCGACTCGGCGTCTTTAATTGAGTACTCCCGTTCATTGGCACCCAATGTCCCGGACCGATTGACGATCCTGGCGACTGCTCCGAAGTCCGAGCCGTCATTGTTGCGAGCGGCGTAGTATAAATAATGGCCGTCCCGCTTCGATTCGGGAGCCTCCGGGATGTAAGCCGTTCCCGGCCGGCGTGTATCCTCGGGATTATGCGGCTGAAAGGTCATCGTGGCTTCCAGGGCAAGCGGACCCTGCTTACGGATGGCCAAGATGACGGAATCGTCCGTGCGGGAGACGAATAACGATCTTTCGTACGCGGTCTCCCCATCCGTCCAACGAACCGTAACTTCCCCTGTGGCCATGTTCAGTCTTCGCTCATAACCGCGGAAGGCGCTGTGCTGCGGCATATAAATCTTCAGGTCCCCCAGCGGAAGAGGCGACGCAATCTTCGGCTCGTATCCGCTCGTGCGCAGGCACTTGACTAGAACGCCATCAGCTTCCTCTGCTTCTCCTTCGGCGAGAAGGCGCCGAACCTCGGGAAGTATTGCGCTCACATCCGGCAACTCCGGTGTCGAGCCCTTACGCCACAGAAGCTCATGATTGAGCAGTATGGTTTCTTCGTACACTCCTCCGTATACCGAAGCACCGATGCAGCCATTGCCAGACGGCATCGCTTCCCTCCACTGGGACCGCCACCATGCTACGGGATAGCGCATCGTCAAGATATGTTTCTGATCGGTATTGCGATGATCTGAATGCATGCCATACATCCTCCTCTCCAAGTCAAATCATATCCGGCACTCCATAGCTTGGGCCCGAATCGACGGTATCGAGATCGAGGTTCTTAAAAAATGGGGACAGCAAAAACTCAATCTCGTTCATGTCCTGGTCCTCGATGTCGGTAACGATAAGGCCATCCCCCGGGGATGGCCTCAGGCTGTCGAGAAACCCCCTGTTTTTTTGCAGGGGGTTTAAAATTGCCTCGTCGGTCACTGAAGTAGGGTTCTCAGAGCGCTTTAAATCGATTTTTATTTTAAAAGATATGATTCCCCATATAAAAAATAGAGTGTCGAAAAGTCCGTTGGACTTTCTCGACACTCTGAGGCCATCCCCCGGGGATGGCCTGGTATCGGCGACTGGATTTGCAAGCCTTGCATTCCAAGCATTCGCTGGGTTATCGAAGGCGCGACTCCTGGATAACAACGCCGTCCTTGTTGTTAAATCGTTCGGTTGCTTCCTTAATAATCTCGTTGCCGCCTTTCTGGCGATATTCCTCGATGACCTTGGGCCAATCGGCGATATCCTCGTTGCCGTAAATCATTTTGACCATATGGTCGACGATGATCTTAGGCGCCTGATCCGGCCGCTTGGAAGCGAGGTCCGGATACCGCTGGAACGATTCCAAATCAGGGATAAAGATAATGCCGCCCACCCCTTCTCTGGCCAGTGTGTTATCCAGCGCATCCAGCACGTCTTGGCCGCCTTCGAGCTGCTCCATCCGCATCCGATTGATTGTCGCATCGCCCACGAATCCCAGCATGCCCCTGAAGCCTTGCTCGGCTTCTTCTTCCGCGGTTGTAGGCGCTTTGTAATTCACTTTGCCATTATCGATCGTGTAATTCTCCCCTTCGATGCCGAAGGTGAAGAACATTTTGGCTTCATCGGTCAGCATCCAATCCAGCATCTTGATAATGCGGATCGCTTTTTCCTCCGGCACATTCTTGTTGATGTACAAAGACGTAATAACCGAGCTGTACAATCCGTAACCGCTCAGTCCTTCAGGCCCGACCGGTGACGGAATGATTTCAACCTCGGCCTTCGGATCAACCGCTTTGATCTTCGAGCGGAAATCGAGCAGCCCCGCAGCGTTGGACGTCCACATGCCGGCTTTGCCGCCATTGATATTCTCTGCGTATGTAGTTACATTCAATGTGGCAAAGTCTTTTGGTACCAAGCCTTCATCATACATGGTTTTGTACATGGTCAGCGCCTTGGTCATATTGTCTACGTCGAAAAACTTGGGAACGATCTCGTCGCCCTGCTGCATGAACTGATAGCCTAACGCGTCGTAAGGGCCGAAGAAGAGGTCGGCGTACTTGAAGTCCATGCGAAGCTGGTACGGATTTTCGACACCCAGCTTCTTGAATGCGCGAATGACATCAAGGAATTCCTCCGGCGTCTTCGGCACGGGCAATCCGGTTTGCTTCAGCAGATCGGTCCGAATGAACGTGGCTCGTCTGGACGGATTGCTTAGCCAGTTCGGGATGCCGTAAATCTTGCCCTTATAACTGACTTCGTCCCAGGCTGCTTCCGTGACGTGCTTCATGATGTTCGGCGCGTGTTGCTTCAGCAGATCGTCGAGCGGCATGAAGACACCGGCTTGGACGGACCCTGCCATCGATTTGTCCGTCGCACCTCCCACGTTTTGCACGACGTCGGGGATATTATTGCTTGCGAACATAATCGACATTTTGGAATCGAAATCTTTAAGCGGAATCGTAGTCAACTGAACGTCGGTATTCGTACGCTTCTCCAGTTCCAGCACCCATTTATCTTTGTTGATATCCGGAGACTGCTCCACATGGGGATTGCCGCTTGTCGTGATCGACATGCTGAACTTCAGAGGCTCCTCCGCTCCCGAATGGCCGGTCTCGCCGGTTTGGGCCGGTTGTTGATTGGTCTGCCCCTCACTCGAGTTGCCTGGAGTGCTGCCGCCACCAGCGCAAGCGCTTACACTTCCGACTGCAAGAATGATGGCTAGCATCAGGCTTAGTCGTCTCTTCATCGTAACCTTCATCTCCTTTTCATTGAATAAACCACAACAATAAGTTACTAAATATAAAAATTAATGGTTATGGCATATTTATTATGGATGTGTGTTTTTTTATCATGGGCTACGATTTGATCGAACCGATGAGCATGCCTTTCACAAAATATTTTTGCAGAAAAGGATACACCAGCATGATCGGCAGCACCGATACGATTATGACGGACATTTGGACGCCGCTTGGCGACACGTTCGACAACTCCTCCATCAAACCTCCCGCCTCGGCCATGGAGTTATTCATCACGATTTCCTGAAGCCTGAGCTGCAGCGGATACAGCGTGCGCGAGTTGATGTAATATAACGCTTGCGAGTATGAATTCCAATGCGTGACTGCATAGAACAACCCCATCGTCGCCATGATCGGTTTGGACAGCGGGAGCACGACGCTCCATATGATCCTAAGCTCTGAAGCTCCGTCTGTTCTGGCGCAGTCGATCAACTCATTAGGCAGGCTCATATAGAAAGACCTCATGATGAATAAATTATAGGCGCTGATTGCGCCTGGGATCATAAGTGCCCACAGCGTATCGAGCAAATGCAGATTTTTGATAAGCAGAAAGTTCGGGATAAGCGGCGCCGAGAAAATGAAAGTAACGAGAATGAGCATCAGAATGGGCTTGCGTCCCTGATACTCCTGCCTGGACAGGGGGTAAGCGAGCGATGCGGTCGAGACGAGATTGATCAAGGTGCCGACGACCGTAATGAACACGCTGACGCCGAACGCGCGCAAGATCGACGGATCATTGAGAATAACTTGATAATTATCGAAGGTCAGATCGACCGGAATCAGCGAAACGCGCCCGCTATTGATAGCCGCTTCACTGCTCAGAGACTTAGCCAGTACGTGTAAAATCGGAAAAATCATCATTATCCCGAGCAGCGTCATAAAGATATAGTTCATGCCGTCAAATAAATGGAAACGACGAAGCTTCGATGATGGCTGCATGCCGCAACCCTCCTTTTGATTCGTAAAATTAATACAGTCCGCTGCCCGTCGCTTTCTTGCTCAGCGTGTTGCCGATCATGATCAGGCCAAGGCCGACCACGGATTTGAACAAACCGATGGCGGTCGTGTAGCTGTATTGCTGCTGGATCAAACCGACGCGATAGATATACGTATCCAGAATATCGCCGCTATTTTCATTTAACGGGTTCAGGAACACAAATACCCGTTCGAAACCGAAATCAAGAAAGTTGCCAATATGCAGCAAAAACATGATGACGACCGTTGGCAAAATGGCCGGTATAGTAATCTTCGAAATTTGCTTCCAGCGATTGGCACCATCGATGCGGGCAGCCTCGTACAGTTCAGGATTGATGCCGGCGAGCGCCGCAAGGTATACGATCGTGCCCCAACCGCTGTCCTTCCAAATGCCTGATCCTACGAGAATGCTTCGGATATAGGACTCTTCCCCGAGAAAATAAATGGAGTCCAAACCTAGCGATTCGAGCATGCTGTTTACGAGCCCCGTGGACGGGGACAAAATACCGATGGCGATGCCCCCAATGATGACCCATGATAAAAAATGAGGCATGTACACGACGGTTTGCAGCACTCGCTTAAACAAAACCACCCTCATCTCATTCAGCAGGATCGCCAAAATGATCGGCACGGGAAAAGCAAAGATGAGGTCATAACCACCGATTAAAACCGTGTTCTTCAAAATCCGCAAAAATTCGCTGTATTCAAACATGCGTCGGAAATGCTCCAGCCCGACCCACGGACTTGCAGAAAATCCATTGAATATGTTGTAATCCTGGAACGCCATGGCCGAGCCTAGCAACGGAATGTATTTGAATACGATGAAATACAACAATCCTGGCAGCGAGATGATGTAAAGAACCTTGTATTTGCGGAACTGGCTCAACCTCGATCGGGACATGGAAGTGCGTTTGGGCGGCTTCGATGCGGCAATGGGCGTGTTTCCCGGCATATTCTTCACTCCTTCTGTAAATCATGTGCTACTTCTCTTCGAATTTAAGCGCAGCATCAATGGCATCGAGCGTAGCCGCGTCAAGCCGGATACCGGAAGCGTGGACGTTATGGTCCACCTGCTCTGGTCTCGAGGCTCCGACGATGCAGCTGGCCACGGATGGCTGACGCAGAATCCAGGCTAGCGCCATTTGTGCAAGCGAGATGCCGGCATGATCCGCGATCGGTTTCAGTCGCTGCACCCGCTTCAGGTGATCCTCGTCAATCCAGCGGGAGATGGCTCCGTTCTGCTTCGGGTCCGCCGCCCTCGAGCTTGGCGGGATCATACCGCCAGGCTCGTATTTGCCAGTAAGCGCGCCTTGGGCAAGCGGAGAGAATACGATTTGGCCGAGACCCTCCTTCTCGCAAACCGGGATCAGCTCCAGTTCCGGTTCGCGAAGGAGCATATGGTATTGCGGTTGACTGGAGATGATGCGGTTCAGGTTCAATTCGGCGCCCGTCCGAACCGCATCCACGATCTGCGCCGGTTTCCACATGCTCACACCTGTGTACAACACTTTGCCCGCTTTCACCAGATCATCGAGAGCCCGGAGCGTTTCGTCGAGCGGCGTGTCGGGATCGTACCGGTGACACTGATACAAGTCGATATAGTCGACGCCAAGCCGCTTCAAGCTCAAGTCGCACTGCTCGCGAATATGCTTGCGGGACAAGCCGCGGTCATTGGGGCCGTCTCCTACCGGCACGCAAACCTTTGTGGCCAGAACATATGAGCTTCGTTCGTATTTGGCCAATGCATGCCCAACGATCCTTTCTGCTTCACCATGATGATAGACGTTCGCCGTATCAAATAGATTTATGCCATGCCCATAAGCGCGGTCGATGATCCTCTCCGGAAGCCTGGGATCTGAAGCCGCTCCGACGGTAAGCCAGCTGCCGAGTGCGATTTCGCTCACCTTCAATCCACTGTTACCCAGTCTTCTGTACTGCATAGATGTCAACTCCATTCCATCTTCAAAATTCAGGCTGTGCCCGCACTGTTTGGTACAGGTTCTCATATCCTGCAAATCGATCATAAAACGACAGACTATGTAAGCTCCATGTCGCGTCTCCATACTGCCCTGTGTTTTTCTACGACGTTGTTTCATCATTCCGCCTGACTTTTATGGCGAACGTGCCCCGCGTGACACCACAATGTTACGAGCGGATCGTCTTCGCTGGAACGAAGGTGATGGTCTTCGCCAGCTTCAATAATCAGGATATCCCCTGTGGTTACAACGTGCTCCACTCCATCCACCTCCATGATGCCGTACCCTTGGATTATGATGAACGCCTCTCGATCCGGATGCGTATGTATATCCAAGCCTCCGGGTCCGTCGTTCGTATGGCTTCTTTCGCCGGGCTTCGTGAAAGCGAGACCACCGGCGCATAAATAATCGCCGGGCAGAAGGTCTCCGAGTATATGGCCAGACCTCGTATCCTTCAATTCATGAAGCCGAAATCGTAGCATTTCGGGTTCCTCCTTAATAGAATTTGATCAGCTTGGCTTTCTTGAACATCATACCTTCCGATCGCTTCTTGCAACATGTCGTTTCTTAAGCCGCAGCTGTGTTTTCTTCGAAGGGCGCTTACAATCGGAAAATCATAAATCTATATATAGAGAGAGAGGATTTTTGGATAAATAAAAACCGCCCTCATAAGAAGGCGGTAATTGCTATTATGGAAATCGTGCCCCGTTGCTTCTACACTGTGACCGGCTGTTCTCCTGTTTGATCATCCAGTTCTTGCACCGATCCCAAAAAGGCTGAAATGTTTTCGGTATGTAGAATGGCACAGATTAGATACGGGTCTACTTATTTCCTAACGACAGGAATCCACATTTCACCAAATACGAGGCCGTTTCGCTGCCCCATTTCCACCGTTGCGTTGGGGCCACCGACATAGGCAACCTCCTGTGTTTCCGGCAGCGCTTGTCCAAAGGCGATACCTGTAAGCATCTGACTCAACTCATCAGCGCTCTGCGCTTCTCCTTTTACAACGAGGTATTCCCCTTTAGGAAATTGGATCGCTCTGGTCGCTTCCGGTATCGATGCCTCGGTCATCACGCCAGCGTAATACATCATCTTGTTATTCACGGCTTCGTTTACGGCAAAGATGTAGTCATTTGCGGCCACGGCCTTTAATGTGTCAAGCTTTCCATCTTGTTTTACGGCCTCCCAAAAGTCGGCCTTCTCCTTGTTGATGCCGGCATAGTCGGTGTAATCGCTTTGAAGCTCCGTTCCGATCCCTAATACGATAAAGCTGTCTTTTTCCTCAATACTGTAATTGGTCATATTCCAAACCTTCCTCTTCTTAAATTTATCAAATGATTTGTTTTTTCACTTGATGGGTTTATAATAACTTTAAACCATGTCAAAAAGTGATACTGTTTAGGAGGGCCCGATGAAAAAAGTTGAACGGATCAACACCATCATGCGGTATATCAACAACCGCGCCCACTTTACCATTTCTGAAATCATGAGGGAATTTAACATCTCTCGTTCGACCGCGATTCGCGATATCAGAGAAATTGAAGCGATGGGAATGCCGCTTGTCGCTGAGGTCGGGAGGGATGGAGGATATTTTGTCATGAACAACTCCGTCCTCCCTACGGTCCGCTTTACCGATAATGAGATTAGAGCCCTGTTTATCGCCTTTATGGCCACAAGAAATCAACAACTGCCATATTTAAAGAGCCGTCACTCTTTAGCCGAAAAATTGCTGGGTCTCATCTCGGAAAACCAGCAAGATGACCTGGTGCTTCTAAATCAAATTTTGCTGTTCGAAGGAACTAACCCCAATAATCCGGACCTGCTTGACCTGACTGATCTCCCCCATCCGATGTTGGAACATCTCATTCAAATTCTTCTTGGGGACAGGTATTTAATGCTCTTCGTCAAAGAAGAGAAGGTAACCAAGTCATATCCGATTTATCTCTTGCATCTATATCGGGAAAAAAGCCAATGGCAAATTGATGGCTTGGACCTAGAGGCTGAAAAAAGGCGGATCATCCCTGTCGACAATCTCACTGATGTACAACCATACCCTGTGAAAAAAAGAATGAACAAGAAAAAGATATCCGAGCTCAGTAAGCAGGAGGAGGCAGCCAACCTTGTCCTTGATCTCGGTCCAAAGGCGATTGCCCAGTTCAAAAAATACCACCCTTTGAGGTTTTCGCTTGCTTATACGAATCCGTATCAAACCACAGCGACCTTAAAGACTTTTATCAATGTGCATCATTCAGAAGAAGTAACCGAAATAACCAATTGGCTGCTTTTCCTCGGGGATGATATCAAGGTAAAGGAAATGCCAAGAGAAATTGCAGAAGGCTTAAAAGGGAGATTAAGCGTATACGTACCATAAGAAGCACTCTATCAATTGAGAGATGAAGGGAACATCCGGCGTCCGGTCAGGAACGTTTATTCATCCTTGAAAACCGGCAAGGTAAAATAAAATTCGGCTCCGCTACCATCTGTACTCCTGACCCAAATCCGGCCGCCATGATCTTCCACGATTTGTTTGCAAATGACCAGTCCCAGACCTGCGCCTCCGAACGCTCTGGAACGGGACTTCTCTCCACGGTAAAACCGTTCAAACAAATATGGCACATCCACTTCAGCGATGCCTTTCCCATTGTCTTTGACCGCAATAAGCAGACAATCTCCTTCATCTTTCATAGAAACGGTAATTTCCGTTAAATCTCCGGCATATCTTTTGGCGTTTTCGATCAAATTTTCAAACACTTGGGCAATACGATCAGCGTCCGCCCTTACAAGTCTGGAAGGGAATGGCCGTTCGACGGATAATCCAACCGGAGCATCCTGAAACTCGATCTCGTAAGGGGCTATGATTGCTTCAAGCAAGACTTGGCTGTCGATGACCCGGGC
The DNA here is from genome assembly GCF_038597315.1 of Paenibacillus sp. FSL M8-0142. Classification (NCBI taxonomy): domain Bacteria; kingdom Bacillati; phylum Bacillota; class Bacilli; order Caryophanales; family Paenibacillaceae; genus Paenibacillus; species Paenibacillus sp. FSL M8-0142. The sequence continues at coordinate 3,174,065 of NZ_CP152008.1, read as the reverse complement.
GTCCATGATTAGGTGCCCCGCCTCCAATTGAGCGAATTGAAACAGGTCTTCAATCATGCGATCCAGCTGCTCTGTTTTGTTTTTGATCACGGCCAGGTATTTGCTCACCTTTTGTTCATCGCGTGCTATGCCATCCTGCAAACCTTCGACATAGCCGCGAATCGAGGTTATCGGCGTTCGCAAATCATGAGAGATGTTGGCAATCAGTTCATTGCGCGAACGTTCGTAAGAAGTTTGCTGATCCAGGGATTCCTTCAACCTTGCACGCATTAATTCAAATACGTCGCTGAAGCGTCCTACCTCGTCATGGTAGCGGTTGCGGATTTGAAAATCCAAGTTGCCGTTTATAATTTGCTCCGCTGCATTGTTCAGTTCCTTTAGGGGCAGAAGGACACGTCTTGTAATCACATAAGCCAATATATAGGCGCATAGAAGATACGCCACCACTAGCGTGCCGATCACGAAAATGAATATCCCCATAGTTCCGCCGCTTGGGCCCTGCTCTTTCACGCGAACCCCGGATATCGTCATCAAGATTACAGGAACAAATATAATCCCGGTTAGTGAAGCGATCAGTTTAAAGCGGATTCCGGTCTTCATCGCAAACCACCATCAAGCTTATAGCCTACGCCCCATACCGTTTTGATCAAGGTCGGGTTGGCGGGATCCCGCTCAATTTTCTCCCGGATTTTCTTAATATGGACGGTTACCGTATTCAAGTCTCCGCGTTCTTCGAAACCCCAGACATTTTGAAAGATTTGTTCGCGAGTTAACACCTGATTCGGATGAAAGGCCAAAAAGCGGAGTACTTCAAACTCCTTCGCCGAGCATTGAACAGGTTGATTTCGAACGCTCACTTCGTAGGCTTTGAGATCGAGTTCCAGATCTTTATGTCGGATGATATCCGATGGCGGCATTGGTGACGACAGCTGATTCACTCTGCGGAGCTGCGCCCTGACCCTTGCAATCACCTCGCCTGGACTGAAAGGCTTGACTACATAATCGTCCGCGCCGATTCCTAATCCGAGAATTTTATCGACATCGCTCTTCTTGGCGCTAAGCATGATAATGGGTATGGACGATTCGGAGCGAATCGTTCGGCATACTTCAATCCCGTTTAAATGGGGCAGCATGATATCCAAAATCATCAATTGCGGCCGGGTTTCCCTGAACAATCGAACGGCCTCTAGCCCGTCGCTAGCGACGATGACTTCGAAGTGCTCTTCTACAAGGTAATCCTTTAACAAATCCGCAATTTCTTTCTCATCTTCCACGATCATAATCCGGTCGAGCTGCACGGGTTCACCTCATTCATATCCATATATATCCTTCTCCTGTATCATAACACTCGCTTCGTAGTAGATACCAATATAAGTGAAAGTGAACATGGCCTTCCTTGAAAAAATCGCCTAGTAGCACTTATCGGAAAACCTTGAGCAGGAAGGGCCCCCTCCTATTGGATTAGATCTTTTTTCTTGATGATCAACGCACTGGCGGCATAGAACAATACGATGTATGCTGCGATAATCGCGGTGTTCTGAAACACGGCTTCCCAAGTAGCCTTATGGACGATTTCATGAAAATAGTACATGTGGTTCACAACGGAATAGGGTTTGATCATCTCGAACGCATTCAAGGATTGTGCGGCAGTCAAAATTCCGATGGAGAGCCCAATCGTAGTACTAATGTTCGTGGCCATGACAGCCAATAAAACGACAATCATTCCGCAAGCCATGTACGGCAGCAGCATTGAGAACGTCAGCCGAATCGTTAACCATACCCCTTCCTCTCCTGTGTACTCCTCTCCAGCATAGAATGTATACTCGCCCCAACCGAAGGCAAGCGTTCCAATCGCGTACTCTGCTGCGAGGGATAAAACAACCAGGACTAAGATGAATACGAATAATGAGGCGATTTTGGCATTGAGCCATTCGATCCGTCCGACGGGTCGCAGCAGCGTCAGCTTGAACGTGCCTGCTTTTATATCGCCAGTAATCAAGTCTGCCACGTAAACGGGAATGAAGATGGTCATGAATTGGGCCAAGCTGTTTATGAGCGCTAAAGGAAGGGATTGCCCGTTCGGCGTAACAATGACCGACTTCCATTCCCCGCCAGACTGATAAAAATAGACGGTCATGCAAGCATGGATGATCAGAATGGCTATAAATATATACATTTTCTTTAATCTGAATGTTTTGTAAAGCTCGTTTTGGATCAATCGAATCACGACCTACCATCTCCTTCCGTTATGTCCAAAAAGTATTGCTCGAGCGTTCTGGGTCCTCCAGATGAGAGCAGCTGCTGGACATCGCCTTCCGCCACCAGCTTACCGTGTCGGATAATGCCGATCTTGCTGCACATTTGTTCGACTTCATGCAGCAGATGGCTAGAAATGAGGAAAGTAATGCCTTGCTCCGCAGCAAGCTGCGCGATCATTTCTCTAATTCCCTTCATTCCTTGCGGGTCAAGTCCGTTCGTAGGTTCGTCAAGAATGATCAGCTTCGGCTCGTTTAGAAGCGAGCTCGCAATACCAAGACGCTGCCTCATCCCGAGCGAATAGGAACCAACCTTGTCTTTTGCCCGATCGGACAGTCCAACGATCTCAAGGACTTCTAGCACGCGTCTTCTTGTCACGCCCGTCAGGAGGTTCGCTGTCAGCATGAGATTGTCATAGGCGGAAAGATAGGTATAGAAGGCTGGCTGCTCTACAATAGCGCCGACAAGTGCTATTGCATCTTTAAAATGTGACTTCAATTGATATCCTCCAATCCTCACTTCGCCTGCATCGGGATGGATAAGTCCCGTTAGTATTCGGATCGTTGTTGTTTTACCGGATCCGTTGGTGCCAAGGAAACCGTAAATATCGCCTTCCTTAATCCGAAGATTAAGACCATTGACAGCGGTCCTGGAACCGAAGGTTTTCGTCAATCCCTTTGCATCAAGTAGGATCTTGTTTTCCATAAGCGTTCTCCCCTCATGTCTTAGCGACCTTGTTTTCCTAATCGTAAAGGCTGAACATGAAAAGTTGATTTTTGAGAAATAAAAGATTGGTATGAAAAATATTAACATTCGATTAAGCATAGTCATGTGATCCGGCGCTTATTGAAGGGGCGCATCATGTTCCTTCTTAGGAGACTCTCTCAAGCTAGAAAAGAACACACTAATGACTCCGATGCTTAAGAAGGAATCAGCTGCTATTTGGCCGCCTGATCGGCAATTAATACAAAAGCGGCTATTATGTAGTAAAGGACCATTTTGTCAACTCCTCTCTATATTTTCTAAATCCTTCTCATTAGAATAAATGCATGATCTTAAGAGCTGGCCAGAAAGAAATTAACAGTTTATATCGAAATGATTAACATTCGATAAACTCGCAAAAAAACACCCCCCAAATTATGATTGGGGGGTGTGCTCCAAACATTCACTAAAATCATATATCTTCCTTCTTCATATTTTATTTTGAGTTCGCTATAATATCGACTTATATCTTACGTTCCTCATATTCAAAGGGGTCTTCGCACGAATAGATCTCATGGAACTATCCTTCATACGGGATATCGTCTTCCATGCATTTTATAAAATACGACAGCCGCTCATCACAGTCCGGTTCCTCGCCGGTGTTTTTCATCACTTCGAATGCATCCACAATATTTTCCATGACACACGCCTGTATAAATAATCGGAGCTGATCCAGCATCGAATCTTCCAGCTTGGTCTCGGATCTGTATCCCTCAAGGACCGTTTCAAAGTAATCATCCATAAAGGCTTTACGTTTACCGGCGTCTGGTTCGAACTGGATCCAGCCTACTCCGTTTCCCCAGACACTTGCCAAGTCATACATGTACCAGCCGAAGCATGAATTATCGAAATCGTATACCGTGATTTGCCCTGTATCAAAATCGATCGAATAATTCCCATCGTTGTAATCAAAATGGATCATACCGTAAGTCTCATGGCCTCTGTCCAATCCTTCTAAAGCATGAAGGAGCTCAACCAGCTTCTTCTTCAGCAGAGATAGGGAGTCAGGAATCAGTTTATCGATATATTCGGCATTGAATTTGTCGGAAAAATGATGCCTGCGGTGGACAGGTGTGTACTCTTTTGATAATTGGTGCAGCTTCCCTAAGACTTTACCGCAGTTGTAATAGTATTCGGATATAGGAGCTCCTTCCCGGTAACGATAATGATTTTCCGCAAGCATTTTTCCTCTAGCCTTTTCAAACAGGCAGATAAAAAAGGGATGCTGATTATGGGTAATCTCCTCAAGCAGATTCCCATTCCGGGAGCTGATTACATTGGAGACGCTGCCTCCGTGCTCAAATAAATAGCGGATATATTCAACCTCGGCCAGAAAATCATCCCGGCTTCTGTCAGGTAAGAAAGCGATTCGCAGTATTTTTGCGTCGGCTCCTTCTTTCTCAAAGGCATAAACGACATTCCGCCCTCCTTCATGGGGTGGAATCAGCTGGATTTCATAGCCCTCCAACCCGTACAATTCCAATACGGATGGAAGTAAGTGTGCATCCATGATTTGCAAAACCTCGTTATAATTCATAGCATCTCTCCTTTTTAACTGATAATCTATTTAGTATTTAACTGCAGTGTGTGTATTCATATTTCCTTGTTACATGAAGTTTGAATATCAAATTCGGATTATTACTCATCATGCATAGCACTATTCATCTGCTCAGCTACTTACAGGGTAAACGCTAAATACGGAAGATCACAAGGGGGAAAATGGTTTTAGTTATTCTTCGAAGGCGATCAGCAAGTAAGCTCATAATCAAATAATCGTCTTCTAAAACAAGCAGAAACCGCGATATTCGCGGTTTCTTATGTGAGTTATGCTCTTACCCTCGTAAATGGATCCTCGCTTAAGCATCGTTAAATGTTTGCTCCGCTACTGCGGCAAATCTCTCTACCAGATCGCTGATCTTGAATGTCTCCTTCCCGATCATATACGTCTTTACTGTATCATGGAATGGCGCGTACCAATGGGCAGGCACCCCCTCCTTGCCGACGATCGCACCGACAATGCTGCCCGCGGTCGCGGCCGTGCAATCATTGTCCAGCCCCATCGCCACTGTCTCCGATATGACCTTGGACACGTCCGTCCCTCCGATCATTAATCCGAATACGGTCAAGCAAGCATTGTTGTTCGTATGAACGCTGTGCATACCTTTAAAACGATTGTTCACAGCCTCCCTGGCTTCTGCATAATTCCGGATATCCTTTCCGATGGAGAGCGCCCATTCAATATCCTTATATAGGTTGCACCCTCTAGGAATTTCAGTTAACCCGATGCGCAGAGCATCTACCGGATGATCAACCTCGAAGGCGGCAGCTTGCGCGGCGCTGAAAAACATTTCGCCATAGATGCCGTTCCTTCGATGGCTCAAGTAGGCGTCGCGGTACGCATACTCCGCGGCTTTCGAGGGGATTCCGGGAGCGATATAGGCCCACGGGTCGGATCGAATGTCTCCGCCGATCCATTGACAGTACGGATTGTTCACATCCGCCGCTTCCATCGCCGTCCTGCCTGCCTTCAAGTTAAGAAGGGCGACTTCCTCAGCTGTGCAGGCATACGGCAAATATTTCAACCAGCTCTTCCCCACATCCTCCGTGGTAAAATGTGTCCCATGCTCCTCGGCAATGAGCAGTCCCAGGATCGTGTACGTAACGTCATCGTCAACCGGAACGCAATTCAGACCTTCAAGGGTATATTCATAGAAAGTGCTCTTCCCATATCGCAGATGGTTTGGAGTCTTCGCTTTGGACCAATAGTTCTGCGGCGGGAAATGATCGCCAATATACTCGGCCCAGCTCTTCATTTCATCGACTCCCCATAGTTCCACCGGAGCTCCGAGCGTACATCCGGCGAATCGAGCCAGCATAGCACCTTCCAGCTTATTTTTATAAACAGTCTTATCGAACGATTTCCACATTCTTCGGGGTCCGTCAGACCGTAACGCTTGAATCCCCTTCAGATCATTCGGCTCTTGCGAAGCAAGCGCCTCGTCGACAGGCAGATCTTGCATTTTTTGAAGAGAAGCCTTCATCGCCCGTTCCACTTCCAACAAGACGTCGGAAACGTCAGTTGCACCGTATTCATGAGCCAAACGCCCGTATTCAATGATTCTCGTGGCCAGCTCGTTCAATTTCGGTTCCGCCGGATACGCCATATCAAATCTCCTTCCGCTTTTGCTTTCCTAGTGTATTCGTTTTCAAATCCAGATTATAATAAAACAGATGACAATTCTGCTGAAAAGGAACCAAAAACTATGCAGAAACGACCAACCTCATATGAAGTAATTTCTCAGCCGTATCTACTTCCACCAAGGTTTCCTGTAGATTGGATCGAGAATTTTATCCAGAGAGATGCTGATATCACCTATTTGCACTATCATAATTGCTTGGAGATCGGATATTGCTGCGAAGGCTCGGGCGTGTTTATCGTAGAAGAAAAAATACTGCCCTATTCAAAAGGCGATGTGTGTATTATTTTTCCGGGCCAGCTCCATCTTGCCCAAAGCGTAAAAGGTCAGGTAAGCCGCTGGCATTTTTGCTTCTTGGATCCAAAAACGCTTCTCGGCACTGTATGTCCTCAAGCATGGAATGAGTCAGCTCCACCTGGATACTCACGGTTTACGAATATCGTCAATCCCAGCGACGCTCCCGAGATTTCGTTAATGGCGGAATTCCTTATGAAAGAATTGGGCCAGCAGATGACGGGGTATGAATCCGCCGTTAGAAGCTCTGTTTGGAGCCTGATAACCCTCATTGACAGAATCATCAAGCCTTTGTCTGACCAAGCGTTTGAAGCTGAAGCGATTGATCGGGCTTCCATGAACAAAATTTCTAAATCACTGGAGTACATCTCACAGCATTATATGGAGCCGACAGGAATCGATGCGTTGGCGGCAGCCTGCAATCTCAGCGTCACCCATTTCCGCCGTACGTTCCGCTCCTGTATGGGAATGGCTCCGCTCGATTACCTGATTCATGTTCGAATGCAGATGGCTTCCGCATTGCTGTGCCATACTGACAACAGCATTCTGAATATTTCGGAACAGGTAGGCTGCGCTACCCTATCCAGCTTTAACCGGCATTTCAAGCAAAGGATGGGGGTCTCTCCATCCAAGTGGCGAGCGATGAAACGTCAATGACCTTCGCACGATCAGAAACAATCGAACCTCTATACAGAACCCTGCCCACAATCAGCAATTTATCTTCGATGCGATGCTGGACTTTAGTCGAGGTCCGCTACCTCCTGCGGACGGTTTCGAATCATGGATATATTCGTTATAATTTTGCCAAGTATGTTGGAGGAGCGATGGAGCATGAGCTACGAACATAAAGTACAGAGGGAAATTGCCGACTGGGAACACAAAATGTTCAGACCGCCGGGATGGCTGGAAAAAACATCGAAAACAATCGGCAATCGAATTAATCATTGGATTCCCCCGAAGGTGCACAATATCATAACGACCACCATTCGATCGATCGTGCGCACGGCATTGTTCGGCGCGGAATATACGCCGAGTCGGCAGGTGGAGCGTACTTTGGACCTTGAGGCTGCGGATCAAGAAGCGCAGGAATTATTTGCCCTGTACCAAAAAATTGCGGTTGCCGAAGGGGCTGGAACGGGAGCTGGCGGCATTATGCTTAGCATGGTGGACTTTCCCGCTTTAATTGCGATCAAGATGAAATTTCTGTTCGAGCTGGCTCATGTTTACGGCTATGACACCAAGCATTTCTCTGAGCGGGTATTCATTCTCAAGGTGTTCCAAATGACGTTCTCGGGACCGGAGAACCGTGCGCGGCTGCTCGAATCCGTCAAGCATTGGCATATCGAAAAGGAACAATGGATGTCCGACACCGAGTACGCCCGCAATATGGACTGGGAGACATTTCAGATCGAGTATCGGGACGCCATGGACTTCCGGAAAATGCTGCAGATGGTGCCTGGGATCGGCGCTGTCGCCGGCGCCTGGGCAAATTACACCATTCTTGAGGAGCTGCGTGAATCCGCCATGAATGCTTACCGCCTTCGTAGATTGCACGATGATTTCGTAATTGTGGGTTAAATCCCCTTTCTTTTGCCATAACCACAGTTATAAACATGATGCCATGACAATAGCGGCAGCTAATCTGTATGATTAGCTGCCTTTAAAATTGCCAACTATTGTAACGCTCAAACTCCATCCGAAATTGTGAGCCCCATCCCGAAATTCCAAGACTCCTATATTTTGGTAAACGGAATTATAATCATTTTTGTAACCGCATTCACAGCAATCAACAGCCGAATACCTCGGTAAAACAAAGGAGTGATGCCGTTTCAAGCCCAATTGCAAAGTTGACTTTATCCCCAAATTAAAGGAGGAACTTTTAATGATGCGAAAGGGATTGTCTTATTTGCTGATTCTGTCGTTGCTGCTGACGTGCTGTACCTTCTTCGGTACGAAGGCGGAAGCCGCAGACTACACGCAGGGCATCGAACGATCCGGAAGCACAGCTACCATATGGTTCAAATCGTCCGTCAAGACGAGTTGGGTGGATGTTCATTACAAAGTGAATGACGGCGTGCAGCAAAATTTGAGAATGGCGTACAACGCTGGCAAATCCCGATACGAACAAGCGATCACAGGCATAGCCGCTGGCAACGTCATTGCGTATTGGTTTACTTATAATAACGGAACCCCAGCCTACGACACCAATATCTTTACGTACACCGCTGGTTCCACGCCAGATCCCCCTTCATCCGGTTCCATATATGACATTCTCCCATCCTCGATTCCCATGCCGCCAAACGGTGCCGTCTCCGTAAAGATCATGAACGGGACCCATGGCGCTTACACCGACCAGCAAATATACTGGGGCGTCCTCGGCATCAATCCCGTGAACGGTCGTTGGAGCTACCTGGACCTGAGTGGCAATCTGATCCCCATCTCGAGCGCCTTGAATGATGCGCCAGGCCACTTAACCAAGAACGGCATCCATTACGCCAACATTTACCACAAGGTCAGCGATGCTTCCTGGATCACCTTGCCTCAGATTACGTCAGGCCGAATGTTTCTTAGCGTCGGTTCCCCAATGTACTTGAAAACCTTCGATCACGGATTTGCCGGTCCCGATCTGAACAATCCAACGGATCCAAACCGCGATATCATTTTCGATTTCGTTGAATTCACGGTTGACCAGGCAGGCTATCACGGCAATACGACACGCGTGGATGGGTTCGGTTTTCCGATCCAGCATCGGCTAGTCAACAAATCAGGTTCTTTTGACCAAACCGTAGGTGAGCTTGAATCCGAGACTCGAAGCGGAATTTTCGCCAAATTCCAGGCCGAGGTTCCTGCCGAATTCAAATCGCTGGCAACCGTTCAAGCTCCATATCGCATTGTAGCGCCAATTCACGGCTCTTTCGCCCAGGGAGGCGCGAATGCCAACTATTTCGCCGGGTACGCACCGTACAGTACGCAGGATATTTTCCGGTGCGACGGCGCTTTGACAGATGCTGCAACGTGCGCAGCCATCAATCGCCATGTATATACGACGAGCGACTGGAATAACGTGTCAAATTACTATCAAGCCGCTCCGGCTAATTATTACGTAAAATTCTGGCACGACCACAGCATTAACCGCTTGGCCTATGGATTTGCATATGATGATGTCAACGGCCAAGCTGCTTATCTCGAAGTGGGCGATCCGAAGGGCCTGATTATTCGTGTAGGATGGTAAATGATCAATCAAATCTGTTAGATCTAAAGCAAAAACGATGACATAGGTCATCGTTTTTGTTGTTATACCATTAAAACGTTGCCTAAGCCGTACAGACAAGCCGCACCCATCTTGGCGCCCTTTTGCTAGTTATAGCTCAGCTTCAGTGCTATAATCTCGGTTGAAGCGTTACATGCAGGTTTTGATCATAATGAAGTCCCTCTGTTCTTCGTCCCCCATATAAAAGGAATGGGAACCTGTTTGAACAAACCCCATTTTCTTATAAAAAGCAATAGCATTTTCATTTCGTTCCCAAACGCCTAACCAAACCTTCCGTTTATGGCGTTCCGCCGCGATTTCCATGGCTTTATTGAGCAGAAGCTTGCCAAGCCCATGTTTTTGATAGCGGCTCTTAATATAAATCCTCTCGATTTCAAGCGAGTCATTGCCCATCAATTCCGTTTGCGCATCTTCGGTGTTTACCTTTAGATACCCGGCGATTTCCCCATTATAAGAAGTAAAATAGAACTCCGAATAGCTATTGCTTATCTCTTGTTCTAATTGGTTTAAGTTAAATGCTTTGTCTAAATATGCCTTCATATTTTCAGGTGAATTCTGATCCTTAAATGTTTCATTAAATGTTTCAACACTAACATCTTGAAGTATTTCCAGGTCTTCTAAGGTGCATTTTCTTATATGGATCGTCAATCGATCTCTCCTCCCTTTGATAAATCAATACAATCTCTTGTTGCCCTTTTTAACAAACTCCCAGTCTTTCTCTACATTTTTTCTGACCCTCTGCAAGAGATTGAACAGAGTTTCTGCTTCGTTTTCGGATAACCCTTCTAATGCAACCCCATTGGAATAATCATGTTCTCTCTTTATAAAAGGATACACACGTTTCCCTTTCTCCGTTGGAAAGAGCCGTTTGATTTTTCTATTATGATGATCTTCCTTCTTTTCAATAAAGCCGTGAAGCTCAAGCTTCTTGATGGCACGGGCTGCAGTTGTGCGGTCTACTTTTATCATCTCAGCCAGCTTCTCTTGAATGATTCCTGGGTTTTCGCATACCCTCACAAGGTACAAATATTGTCCTTTGGTCAGGTCATATTCTTTAAATTCCATATTGCTAATCGAATCCAATGCTCTTGCAATCATTCCAATCTCTCGAAGAATTTCCATCCAATTGACTCCCTCGTTCTCAATATGTTGCAATTGCAACAAAAGTATTTATTTAGTTTAATCGAATAATGCTGCATTTGCAACAATTAACGACAAAATAATGACCACTTCGATGAGATGCTCTGATTCATCGAAATGGTCATTAGATTGATAGAAGCTGATTTGTGACATCGTAATAGAGGCGAATTATAATCAATGTAGGCGCTTTGTTCTTAACCGCTTATCCTTCCAGGCTGTTTGCCTGCTTTAAAGACCGAATACGAACGGCAGTGGTCTTGAAGCCGGGCATTTTGCAGAACGGGTCCAGCTCCGGCCGGGTAGCATGATTGACGTTCTGTACCCCGCCCCAATGCATAGGGACAAACAGGGTATCTTGCCGAATAGAGTCTCCAACTCTGCAGCGGACCGTAAATGAGCCATGCTCCGACACAACTTCGACCCACTCGCCGTCACGGACCCGATAACGCTGTGCGGTAGTCGGGTGAATCTCTGCGAAATTCTCCAGCTCGCGCGCAAGCAAAGAGGGGCTTCTCCGGGTCTGCACCCCGGTCAGATAATGGGACAATACGCGTCCATTGGTCAGGATTAGCGGGTATTCCTCGGACACTCCTCCCCAGCGCTCTCCTTCTGTTATGGTGAAAACAGCCTTCCCGTCCGGGTGGGCAAACGATTGCTGGAACAGTAAGCCGACCCCAGCCTCTTCGGTAGAGGGGCAAGGCCAGTACACCCCTTCCTCCCTGCGCAATCGGTCATACGTGATGCCGTAATAATCAGCAACCCCGCCTTTGCTCGCCAGTCTCAGCTCATTAAATATCTCTTCAGGCCCGTTGAAGCGAAAGTACAGTCCTTTTCCCAGTTGGTCTGCTATGGAGCAGAGGATCATCCAGTCATGGCGCGCCTCACCGGGAGGCTCACGGCCGGCTTCCCGCAGAAGGACCCGCCCCTCCAGATTGGTCAGTGTCCCTTCATTCTCCAAATAGGAGGTCACCGGCAGCACGATGTCAGCCAATTGGGCCGTTTCGGACATGAACATATCGGCAACCACCAGCAGATCAAGGCTCTTCAAGCCTTCCACCACATGCCCGGCGTTCGGATTCGAAACCACGGGATTGGAGCCCATCACGAAGAGAGACTTGATCTCGCCCTGATGAACAAGCTCCATCATCTCATAGGCCGAGATGCCTTTTCCAGGTAAGCTTGAAGCTTCAACACCCCATACGGAGGCAACGTACTTACGGTCCTCCTCATTCTCGATCGATCTGTAGCCCGGCAGCTGATCAGCCTTTTGCCCATGCTCTCTTCCGCCCTGTCCATTCCCCTGCCCGGTGACGGCTCCATATCCGCAGCCTTCCCTGCCGATTTTGCCTGTGGCTAAGACCAGGTTCAGAAAATGCCGAACCGCAAGATGGCCATCCATCTGCTGCTCTACCCCTCGGGCGGTCAAAATCATTCCTGTGCCTGCCATGCCATAGGATCTGGCTGCCTCCCGGATTTGCTCCAGCTCCAGTCCGCATAGATCGGCAGCCCGATTCAAATTGAACCCGTTCATATAGGCTCTCAGCTCATCATAACCATTTGTCCTGGCTCGGATAAATGCCTCATCCACGAAGCCCTCATCCATGATGATCTTCAGCATGGCATCAGCCAGCAACGCATCCGTACCCGGTCTGATCGGCAGGTGGATATCCGCAATGGCGGCTGTTGCCGTTTTCCGCGGGTCGATGACCACGATCTTCGCTCCGTTCTCTTTCGCCTGGTTAAAATAAGGCAGCAGCGTTGGCTGGCACTCCGCGATATTGGTACCGGCGAGGACAATGCAGCGCGCCAGAGGAATGTCGGCCAGCCTGAACGTCAGCCCCCTGTCAATCCCAAAGGTTTTACTCCCAGCAGAGGCCGCTGCCGACATGCAGAAACGACCGTTATAATCGATATATTTCGTGCCGAGCGCCACTCTGGCAAATTTGCCGAGCAAATAGGCCGTTTCGTTGGTCAGCGATCCACCGCCGTATACGGCATTCGCATCAGGACCGTACTGGTCTGTAATCGTCTTTAGCCGATGGCTTATCACGTGAATCGCCTCGTCCCAGGAACAAGAAACGAGCTCGCCGTTGACACGGATCAGTGGTTCCAGCAACCGCTGCGAGTGGACAGCATGCTGATGCGCATTCATGCCTTTGACGCAGACCCTGCCCTCGGAGGCAGCGTTTGGCACGCCTTCAATCTGGTAGGCAGTCCGTCGCTGACCCGGAACGCCTTCCTCCACTTCAGTAACCGTCATCTTACACTGTACACTGCAAAAAGGACATTGAGTCTCTACCTTGGCAGGAGCTCTCTCTATATCCAAATCCGTATAAACCATCTTAGACCACCTCTCCCTCGATTTCTCCTCCGTCTAACCGGCATAAGCTTTCAACGAACGTCGCGACAGCTTTTCTGCAAGCTCACGCTGCATATCATCGTCAAGCACAATCTCCCGGATCGCAAGGACATCCGTACGTTCCACCCACGCCCACAGCGGTTCATTGTAGAAGCTGTTCTGCCGATACCACTGCAGGCAAGCGGATACGAGACGAACGATGTCTTCCTCTTGCTCTGCAACACCGATCAGCTGTCCTTCACGGACAGGATGCTCCGCATGTCCGCCGAGATACACCTCCCAACCTGCGGGGGAAGCTGAGATCCCGATCCCCTGGACCAGAATTCCAATGGGCGACCCTGTCCCATATGACACGCCGGCACTTACCGGATAAGGAAGCGTTACATCTTGCCAGCTGATACGGAGCCTTTCCCCAATGCGCTGGATGCCAGCCGCGACCGGTTCGGAAGCTTCCCCATCGTCAATACGTATCCGCACGCCCTGATAATACGATTGATCTGCATAAAAAACATGGCTTTGTGCCTTCCTAGCCGCTATCCTCTCTTCATCGTTAACAACGCCCGCCATTTCCAGATAGAATCGTATGACCGGGAGGCATATAGTACATCCGCCCGCCTTCTTCCAGCCCAGTTGCGACATGATGTCCGGGATGGTACGGCAGCCTTGATTCACCGCGTCAGTAATGGTTTGCTTCATTGAAGAATGACCATGAACCGTACAATCACATATAGGAGCTTCCGCCGGCGTTCCGACTGCCTTCTGTTTCTGCGGCTTATCCGTCGTTTTACTGCTTTGCATATATTGGACAATTCCAACCACCATTGGCCGGCATCCGCCGCAAGAAGCGGATGCTTTGGTATGCACCTTTACTTCTTCGGCACTTGTTAAATCGTGGTCGGTTATGGCATGAATGATCGCCGCTTTGCTGACACGGTTGCAAGCGCACACCGTTTCATGGTCCGGCAGCGCTTCAGCCGCCGCTTCCGCCGGGCTGGCAGCACGCTCACGCGGGAGTAGCTCTGCTACGGCCGCGCCCCGTTCCACAAATCCCAGCAATGCAGCTCCTTCCGCCGTATCCCCGAACAGAATTGCCCCGGCAATCTTGCCGTTGTGCATGGTTACTTTTTTGTATGTGCCGCAAACGGCATCATAGTTCTGAACAGCGGTTTCTACGCCTTCACCCGAGATTACGCCGGCGGAAAAAACATCTACACCCGATATTTTAAGCTGGGAGGACGGGATCGACCCGTTATAGGGCTCAGTCTCGTGTCCGCAGATGACGCGGGCAAGCACCCTCCCCTGCTCATATAAGGGGGCCACCAGGCCGTAACTTACTCCTCGGTGTTCCGCGCATTCCCCCACGGCAAAAATGTTCGGATCGCTTGTTCTCATGAAGTCATCTACGACAATCGCCCTCCGCGTTAGAATGCCGCTTCTTTGGGCCAGCTCTATGTTCGGCCTGATCCCCACGGCGAGGACGACCACATCCGCATCAAGCCGCGTTCCGTCCATAAACCGAAGCCCCTGCGCCCTTGTTCGGCCGGTAATTCGCGTGGTGTTTTTCGCCAAATAAAATTGCATCCCTTGGCTCTCGAGTTCTCGCTGAAGCATATCCGCAGCGACGCGATCCAGCTGTCGATTCATGATATAAGGTGCGTTATGAACCACTTGGGTCTCCATACCAAGATGAAGCAGCCCGCGAGCTGCTTCCAAGCCTAACAGCCCTCCGCCAATGACAGCCGCTTTTCTATAGGATTTGGACATTTCGGACATTCTCTCGCAATCGTCGATCGTTCGAAAGGATATAACCCCTTCCTTATCCGTTCCTGGGATAGGCGGTATGAATGGAGATGAGCCGGTTGCCAGGATTAATGCATCATACGTTGCGCGTAGGCCGGAGGCTGTCTCGACGAAACGTCGTTTGGCATCGATATGACGAACGGGCTGACCAGCGAACAAGCGGATCCCATGCCGCTTATACCAGGACCAGTCGTTCAGAATAATATCCTGCAGCGCATGTTCACCTTGCAGGACTTTGGATAAGAGGATCCGATTATAGTTTGGAAAGGCCTCGGCTCCGAAGATCGTAATATCAAGGTGCTCCGGAGCAATCTTTAGGATTTCTTCAACACACTTTATCCCCGCCATGCCATTCCCGACGACTATAAGTTTCTTTCGCTGCATGTTATTCCTCCATTCAAGCCATGTCATCTTCATGTGAGAAAAATACAAAAAATGCCCTCCCCCTGCACGCAGGGAAAGGGCGTCATTGCCTCAAAACTGGCACAGCATTGTGCCGATCTTCGATTATTATGTTAAATACAGATTAGTTCATGTCGATTATAATGTCAATATATATTACATTTTGAGAGTAGTAAATTTATAAATTTAAATTTTTTTAAATTTTTGTGTTATGTATATTGACACCATTTCCCCCTCCTGTCTATAATGTGAACATCAAATCAGCTGAATATTAAGACGAAAGACACAATGACGTGTTTTTTGTCATGGGCAATGTGGCCGCGAATCGTTCTGGAAAAGAGCGACTTGCGGCCTTTTTTGCCTGCGGCTGGGGATTTGGCGATTTGGCTTCATGAAGCCAAGAGAACAGAGAAGAACACATTTGGATGAGGAGTGAAAGTCATGGAGAGGAAAGGTTTTTGGCAAAGCGGGCATAAGCCCTCCCTGTTCGGTGCTTTTCTGTATTTTGATATCAGTTTTATGATTTGGGGCATGCTCGGGCCGCTTGCGGTTATCATTGCCGCGGATTATCCGATGGATCCGGTTCAGAAGGCAAATTTGGTGGCGCTGCCCGTTCTGGGCGGCTCGATTCTCAGACTTGTATTAGGCTTCCTGGCTGATCGTATCGGTCCCAAACTTACCGCTCAGATTGGAATGATGGTCACCCTGATCCCTCTGTTGCTCGGCTGGTTATGGGTAGATTCACTCGATCAATTGTACGTCGTTGCTGTTCTGCTCGGGGTCGCGGGAGCATCGTTCGCCGCTGCGCTTCCTCTTGCTGGTCAGTGGTATCCCAAGGAACATCAAGGTCTGGCAATGGGGATCGCGGGTGCCGGGAACAGCGGTACCGTTCTCGCGACCTTGTTCGCCAATCGTCTTGCCCAGCATTTCGGAAGCTGGGAAGTTGTGTTCGGTCTAGCAATCATACCTATTGTACTGGTCTTCATTTACTTCTCGCTGTTTGCCCGCAACAGCCCGAATCGCCCTGCCCCCAAACGGCTGTACGAATACGGCCATGTCCTTAAACAACGTGATGCTTGGGTATTCTGTGCCCTGTACTGCGTAACCTTTGGCGGCTTTGTCGGGCTCGCTAACTATCTGACGATCTTCTTCAACACCCAGTATGGTCTCTCCGCGGTTCAGGCCGCAGACATTACAACGATCTGCGTCATCGCAGGGAGCTTCTTCCGCCCAGTTGGAGGCTTTCTCGCCGATCGAATCGGCGGCTCTCGAATGCTGATGATTCTCTATGCCGGTGCCGCGATCATGCTGATCGGTGTTTCCTTCCTGCCTCCTCTTTGGGTCGTTGTCATCCTGCTGTTTATCGGCATGATGTGTCTGGGAGCGGGTAACGGTTCCGTATTTCAGCTCGTCCCTCAACGGTTTGCCGGCGAGATCGGCCTGGTTACCGGGATCGTCGGCGCTGCCGGTGGACTTGGAGGCTATGCGCTGCCGCTGATTCTGGGGCGATTGTACCAAGCGACAGGCTCATACGCCACAGGCTTCATCATTTTAAGCTTTATCGCGGCGGCTTCGTTGACTCTTACGATCGTAATGCAGCTGAAATGGCGCCGCAGCTGGCTCCGCAGTGTGCCATCCGGCCCGCAAACCGGATCGGCTAAGGTTTAATCTCGGATTTAGCCATACGTACAGCACATTGAGCAGAACAACTACGTGGAATCGTGTTGTTTTGCTCATTTTTTTTATATGGCGGAACGTAGTCATGTTTGGTCTTCTTAAAGATTACCTTCAATTTATTGCTGATTATTAAGAGAACAATCGGACGTATTCAAAGTACAAGCCCAAAATATCAAGGCGATCATGCTTACTAGAACCCCCAGCATGCACACGCCGAACCACCCTGCCCAAGAATAAATCCAGGTTGACGCGATTGCACCCGTTGCACTTCCAAAGGAATAAAAGATCATGTACCCGGCAGTTAACCTGCTTCTTGCTTCCGGACGAACACTTAAAATCATGCTTTGATTGGTAACGTGAATCGCTTGCACTGCGAAATCCAACATAAGGATCCCTATGATGAAAAGCCACATGGAATGCAGTAGTAACCCGATTGGGAGCCATGCGAACAATAACAGCAACAACGCGATTCCTGTTGTCCGTTGTCCTAATCCCCGATCTGCCAGTCGCCCGGCGCTGCTCGCGGCCAACGCCCCCGCTGCACCTGCGAGTCCAAACAATCCAATTACGCTGTGGCTGAACGAAAGTGGAGGGGAGCTCATCGGCAAAACCATTGAGGACCATAGAATACTAAAGTCCGAAAAAATGAAGAAGGCAAGGAGGCCGCGAATTCTCAATAGGGGGATTTGTACGAATAGATCTTTTATGGAGCGGAGTACTTCCCTGTACGAGTTCTTACTTGGCGGACGTCTTGTATCGGGTGTAACGGTTAGGAACACAAAAGCCAATGAGATCATGATCACTGCCGAGACGATATAAACGGAACGCCATCCGTTCATATCCGCTAAGGTGCCCGAAAAGGTACGGGCCAGTAGTATCCCTATTACAATTCCACTAGTAACAACTCCAATCGTGCGGCCACGTCTGTATTGCGGTGCTCGATCAGCGGCAAGAGCAACAAGCACTTGTGCAACTACAGCCTGGAATCCAACCGTCCCCAAGCCGAGGAATAGAAACCAAGGTTTTGAAGCTAATGCGACGATACTTAATGCGATCGATAATAACACGATCATCCCCGTTACAAGCCGACGCGGATTAAACATATCCCCTAACGGCACCAAGAACAATAACCCAAACGCATAACAAATCTGGGTCACGGTTACTACCGTACCGATGATAGATCTATTCATACCAAACTCAGTAGCCATCATATCGAGCAAAGGTTGGGAGAAATAAACCGTTGCTACTGCCGATCCGCAGATGACCGCATAAAGAAAAACCGCCGCGCTCGATAGTTGTGCTTGTGATTCCGTGTAATTCGGACGAAGCTTAGGGGAACTTGACATTGAATCAGCCTCCTTAAATGTACCGTTCGGTATGTTATTTTGAGACCAATTAACTCACAGAAATGGATGAATGTCAACGTTTAGTTGATTTAATCAATATTCTTCGATAAAATATTATGTACTAAAAGGTATTTAATCAGGAGGGGTTATGGCTAGAATTCGTGAATTTGATGAACAACAGGCTTTAACGGAGGCAATGCATGTGTTTTGGGAAAAGGGATACGAGGCGACTTCACTTAGTGACTTAACTTCTCGAATGAAGATTCAGAAACCTAGTTTATATGCTGCATTTGGAGACAAATTATCTTTGTTTGAATCAGCCCTTCGAAAGTATAACGAAATACACGCTAAATCCATTCGCTTGAAGCTTAACGAAAGTACGAGTGTCAAGACTGCCTTCAGGCGCTTGTTTCTGGAAGGGGCGTTCCCTGACGGAACCCTTGAGCAGAAAGGTTGCTTCTGCATTAATACGATGGTGGAGCTCGCTCCGCACGATGCGAAGTTTGAAATTTTGACGCGAGAGCATCAACAATATTTAGCGGCGATGTTTGAAGATGCCCTTAAACGAGGGATACGCTCCGGAGAGATCGACGAATCGATCAACGATCGGGCGATAGCCCAGTCGCTTGTGGTAGCTTTCATCGGAATAACGGTATTAAAGAAATCCAATCCTAATCGGGAATGGATCGATAGCTGCATCGACTCAGCGTTATCATTACTCACAGCACCCCCACGTAAAGAACGTGACAGTCTGATTAAATGAAAGGAACCAAGTGTCGATCCGTGTTCCTTGCAGCTTCAGCTTGTCCCCCGACAACCATATTTGTTATGTTAATAGTAGTTCTGCGCTTGATGTTGATTAGGAGTGCATACAAAAATGCCGTACAAGCCACGGCATTTTTGTAGGTTATAGGTTGGGGGAGTTATGAATGCGAAGTAGACAGGAAGCCATTGATTACTGTTTGAGTTTGAGCCATGCGTATGAGGATCAACCATTTCGTGATAAAAATTGGACAGTGATTCGGCATCAAGATAACAATAAAGTTTTTGCTTGGATTTTTGAAAAAGACCATCTTATTTGGATCAATGTAAAATGCGAACCCGGCATGCTCGAGTTCTTACGCCAGGCATACACTGCAGTAGCTCCGGCCTTTCACCTTAATAAAAACCATTGGAATTCTATTATTCTTGACGGCACCGTACCAGAAGAAGAAATTCACGACATGATCAAACAGAGCTATCATTTAACTAAAACATCTTCCCGAGGTTAACCCGGTTCACTTTTCGCTTCCATCCAAATGATAGATGAGCTGCACGACTCCTGAGGAGAACGTTCTTGTATTCACCAGCTTTAAATTCAACCTTTGCTTGATATCCACGAACAACGGTTTTCCTTCTCCCAAAACGACAGGGTGAACCGATAATCTGAATACATCAACCAGCCCTAACTGGATAAAGGTTGTAATGAGGCTTGCTCCTCCATATAACCAGATGTCTTTACCCGGCTTATTCTTTATTGCAAGTACTTCTTCAAGAATATGATCGTTGATGTAGATTGCTTTATGATCGTTTCCTGTTTGCGTCCGGGAAAACACATATTTTTCTTTACTGTGAACGATTGACCAAAGCTCATGATCAGCGTCCGATTGATCCGGAACCGGCGTGAATTGGCCCCACAAATCATAACTTTTTCTTCCATACAATATCGTATCGATTTGATTCAAGAAATCCAAAAACCCCATCTCCGGGTCCATAATGCACCAATCTACTTCCCCATTCTTTCCTTCAATATAACCATCCAAAGTTACGGCTAAATCTAAAATGATTTTACGTTTCATGCTTTGTTTCTCCTTTCGGGATTTACCACTTATTCTAGCCCTTAATGATGTCATCTAATGTCATATAACGTATCCATCGAAAATAAAAAAAGCCGCCGATAAGCGACTTTGCATGAAAAAAGTTTCCTCCGGCGCAAGGCGTGGCTATCCCCAAGTCTGCCACACTTGAGTTTCGAGTAAATGTTTGGCTCTGGCGATCACAGATTCGGGAATCTGACTCACCTCTCCCATTTCATAAAGCACAGACATATGCCACCATGCCCCATCCCATTTCTGGCGGGTGTGTTCACCGTGGGCTGTCACCCATTGCGAAGTGGATTCAAGGAATCGTATAGATTCTTCAATTGCCAAACGAACCGTTTGATTGGTTGCCATCCTGCTATTTCCTTTTGGTATACCGCCGTAAACTTTAACCTTGCGTGGATCTCTTCACTGGGTGGGTGGAGCGGCAATCCGTATATCGAACCCGGGTAACTATCAATTCCTAATTGATATCTCTTATAACGCAGCAAAGCTGCCGAGTCGACCATGGATCCGGCAGCTTTGATTTTTTAATCAGTCAACCACTGAGGAGAACTCACCAGAAGCCTCCATCGGAATGAATAATCTGTCCCGTAATCCATTCAGATTCTTCGCTTGCTAGAAAAACGATTAATTTGGCAGCATCTTTAGGTTCACCGATCCGCCCCATAGGGAATCTCGGTAGCAAGTATTCTTTCAATTCACCGTTCATCCATCCAGTGTCTGTTGGTCCAGGGTCTACTGCATTAACGGTGATATGAAGCGGCGCTAATTCGAGAGCAACGGATTTCGTAAAAGTGGAAATCGCCCCCTTGGTCGAAACATAAGCCAAATTTCCAGGTTGAGGTGATTTGTCCTGACCCGATACCAGGTTAATAATTCGGCCACCGTGTGTGCCTTCAATTCGACGAGCGAACTCAACCGTCAAAAGACACGTTCCTCGAATGTTCACGTTATAATGAGCATCGAGGATATCCGCATTGAGTGATCGAAAATCAACATCAACGGAATGGGTTGCGTTATTTACAAGAATGGACGGCAATCCCAGCTTCTCCTGAACTTCATTAAGCAGTATTTCCGGTGCTTCAATCTGCGATAAATCCAACTCCATGGATTCGCACCTTACGCCCAAGCTGCGGATTTCCTCCATAAGATGTTCTGCCCAGTCCAAATCCTCATTAACAAAATAGTCCATGCCTTGATCATAGGCTGACCAATGAGTGAAAAAGATGTCAGCGCCTTCTCTTGCTAATTCCAGGCATATTGCAGTACCTATGCCCATCTCCCGACTGGCGCCCGTAACAATGGCAATCTTATTCATTAATCGTTTCATACCCTGCATCTCCTCACGGAAACGCCGATTGACGTGCTAATGGAGACGTAAGCTCACCCATAAAAAAAGCGAATACCTAAAAAGGAATTCGCCCGGTGTATTTATAGCACATGAACCCAGCGATCCAATAATGGTTAAACAAAAAATGGGAAATTGACCCTTTAATAAAAAAGGGATCAACATATCCTTTCCATTCCTTCACCATTACAGGATATCTGCCATTTTTAGTCCATGCTCCTTTCGTACATCTCCATGCTCATACGGTACCATAATTACGAATGATAGTAAATTCGTTATTAATAAAAACGGGACGGATTTTTAGATGTCAGATTGATCTTCAGGTTGTTGAGAAGGGACCTCGAAATTTTACTTCAACGAGAAAAAGAGCGGGAGCTTCCTCCCGCTCGAATCACATAAATCCATCATATGCATATGATACCAGCTCGACCCTTACTCCTTTTCTTACGAAGCCTCCCGGCTTCTGAGCAGGTAGTTGTACATCAGCTGCGCTGCCATGGCCCGATTGGTAACAGACTTCGGTGACAGCTTGCCTCCAATGGTGCCTTGAAGCATTCCGACATCCAGCATGTAGTCCATCGCTTCCTTCGCATAACCGGATACGTCCTTAGCATCGGTATAGCTTTCGATCTTCTTTCCTCCGCCCGGCAGCTCGCTGCCAACCGATTCCATCATCGCATGGAGCATGACGACCATATCCTGACGCGTGATCGAGTCCCCTGGTCTGAACCGGTTATCTCCCGTTCCATGGACAAATCCCAGCTTCTTCGCTGTAGATAGATACGGCGTATAGTAGCGGCTGCCCGCATCGGCAAAATTACCGTCTTCATCCGTATTCTCCGGATTTATGCCGAAGGCGTTCATCGCCATGACCAGGAAATCGGCCCGGCTGATCTCCTTCTGCGGCAGATACCGTCCTCCTCCCGCCCCCTTAATAATGTCACGGGCAGAAAGGTAATGGACGGCGTCTGCATACCAGCTTCCCGGTTCCACATCCCGATAGGATACCGGCTTATATGCAATCGCATATGTGCCAAGCTTGCCTGTCTCGAACGTCAGAGCACGAAGCTCTTCATCGTAAAATGCGTTCAGGACAGAGGTTATCGCTCCCATCGCATCGACTTCCCACGCGACCAGCTGATCCGTTCGTTCGTCGGTCTTGGCTGCATAGTGGAGCGAGACGGATACTGGGGTAGTACTTCCCGGCCATTCCACCGTCTTGCCATCGATTTGCAGCAGCAACTCAACGACCGGTCTATTAGCGATCCCGGCAAGCTGGTCCGTGGACAACAGGCTTCGATCACCCGCCCGTACCACGATACCCGTGAACTGCCCTGCATCCGGCAGACGGTTCAGCATATCGGAAGCCAGCTTCACGGTTGCCTGCGGCGTAACGATCTCGATCCGTTCCCGCGCGTGATTGCGGTTCAAGTAAGCTGACGGAACCTGGATGACGATTTCGCCGTTGAACGAGCGGGCGCTTTCGTCCAGCTGGATCGTCACGGTCTTGATTCCACGCGCGTTCGCAGAGACGCTCTCGAAGGCACTGCTGAGCTCCGATTCGCTGACGGCTGCTTGAGCCCTCTGGCCGTTTATGGCGATTTGCGCCGTAATCGTTCCCGGTCTGGAAGGCCCAGTGGCCGGTGGTTTTCCACCTGGCTTGCTTTGGCCTGGTTGATTACTGCCGTCGTTATTGCCGTTGTTTCCGTTGTTTCCGTTGTTTCCGTTATTACCGTTATTACCGCCCCCATTGTTGCCGTCGCCGTCATTTCCGCCTCCAGGCGGAGACGTTTTCTTCGAGGTCGTAAAACGATAGATTGGGCTCAGCTGCTTGGCGCCGAATTCATCGGTAATATCCATATACCAGTAATACGTCTTGCCGGCTTCAAGCCCCTTCCATGCGGCTGAGGCAATTTCTCCGGATTTCACGTCTTTTTTCTCGCCAATCAGCTTATTTTTGTACACGTTGACTGCAAAATAATCGGTTGCCACCCGTTTTTGAATGTCCCTGAACGCAAACGGCTCGGTAAAATCCTCGATGGCGTCGTCAAAGAAATTGTAATCGTCCAAGTAAGGCGAGTACGTATCCACGTCCAGCGTACCTGAGACCGGATCGAATTGAAGCAGGCGCAGATAGCCGTTTCCGCCATTCGGCCCACCCTGATAATCTGCCAGCATTTCGATCACCTGTCTCGTCGATCCGTCCGGATGCGTCACAGTCTTCACGACCCTATTCGCGGCATGATAATGCCCGCTTAGTACGAGCTGCACGTTTTTGTTCGGTGCAATGACCTGGTCAAACACGCGCTGTGCCATATTTGACAAGGTGCCGTTGCTCTCCAGATAGGCGTGCATGCCCACGATCGCTATGCGGTCCGCATGCTTCTTCAGCGCCTCGTTGGCCCAAGCAATGGTTTCCGGTGTGTCTTCAAGTCCGAAGCCGATGTACAGGAAAATAAAGTCATGGCCTCCAAACGATACGAGGTCGTAATGGTTGCGGTTGTTATCCATTTCGCCGCCATACCACGGATTGTTCTTGTATCGGTCGGCCCCGACATACTTTCCGTAGTAGGAGTAATCCACGCCGTCAATGATGACATCGTGATTACCCGCGAGGACGCCATACGGTACGCCCGCTTCGTCCAGCTTCTTCAGATTGCGGTCGGCTACCGCCCACTGCTTCTCGTCGTCAGCCACGTTCACGATGTCACCTGTATGAATGACATAACTGAACAAGCCCTTTTTATATTCTTCCGCGATCCAATCGCCCAGTTTATCGAAAATATCCGGGTACGATTCCGCGTAATACTGCGTGTCCGTAAACCATAAAATGTTGAACGGCGCGTTCGCGCTCTTCACTTCATCCTGCACCATGGCCTGGATTTTGCCATTTCGCACATAACGCTTAGGATCCACTTCCGCCGTCAGGGCGATGTCGGATTCGGCATCGTCGCCGGTGGCCGACTTCAGCGCTGTCCACTTGCCAGTCTCATAATCCCATGCATACAGCGTCACGATGCGTCCCGGAAGCGTGCGTCCCTCCCAGTGCAGCTCTACCTTATCCTGTTCGGTCCATGCTTCGTCCAGCTGGACTTCGAATCGATGATAAGGGAATCCGGAATCGGTATCCGTGGTGAGGTAATCTCCGTCAGGGTAAGCCATTTTGTCGGCCTCTTCCTTGCCGATCCCCTTCTCGCCGTCTGGCTCCAGAACAAGCGGCGGCTCCCGGTCTGCAACGTTGATATGACCCTCGATTCCGTCAGCGCGGGCAAAATCGTATTTATCCCCCTCCAAAAAGCGCACATCCATCGAGTCTCCGCTTGGATCGCTGAGCCGAGCTCTCAGGCTCGGATTCAAACCAACGTTCTCCGCGAAATCGGCTGGGGAAACTTCGCCCGGAAGAAGAGGCTTCTCCTCTTCAATCATGAAGGTGCGTGTGATCTCCGCCGAATTGCCGGCCCCGTCGAGTACGGTCACTTTCAGAATATGCTCGCCCGGCGCAAGCAACGTGGAAGACGTCTCGTAAGGAAGCGTGATCGTCTCACCATCAAGCTCCGCCGTAATTTCGGCAACTCCGCTTAACTGGTCCGAAGCGACCACATCCAGCGTAAACGTCCCTTTGAGCTGCATGGCGTCGGTCAATAATTGCCCTTCCCCATACGATATCCCTTCAATCTCGGGTGCGGTGTTGTCCACGGTCACGTCGATGGACTGGAAGACTTGACCATTCATCGACATGCTTAGAGGATAAATCCCGTCCTTTATCGCGGCGGTGTCAAGCTCGGCATATCTAGCCGTAAACTTGTCCTGCGGAATCGGGAAATGGAAGTCGCTGATCATCGGCTTGTTCGGATTGCTGCCGTAATCCGCATCACCGAATCCGTAGTAGGTATCCTCCCGGTAATCCACGGTTGTTTGCCCCAGATTGCCCAGGTAGTTCAGCACCTTATCCGGTTTGACGACCGAACCGTCCGGAAGCACGAGATGAAGATTCATCACTTCGAAATCATCATGGTTGTTCTTGCCGAATACCTTGTCGTGATCTTTGACTTGATAAGGAGCGTTCTCATTTCCTGTATGCACGGAAACGGTCGAACCGGTTACGAAAAGATCCGGTGTCATATCGAACATCGACCATGCGCCGTCGATATATTTGGGCAAGATTCGCGCGAAAAAGACCGTCTCTCCGCTTGCGTTCAGCGCGCTTGCCGATGCTTGGTAGATCTGATCGATGCCACGGCTTTGCATGCCGAGCTGTACCTTGCCTGGCAGCGCCTTGCGAAGAGGCATCGGATTTCCGTCGAAGCGAACTTCGATAACGTCCTCGGCACGGGAGCCGTAAGCGTAGAAGGATGCATTCCCGCTAAGCATGCTTCCGTTTGCAATGGATAACCCCGGGTTCGGCAGCTCCGTCCCCGTGCTTTCATCATTAACGGTCAGAAGGCCGCCTCTGGAGTTATATGGAACCCGTGTACGATTGCCGCTGCTGTCGACCGCGTCGATGATATAACGATAGACGCCGGTTTCATTCAGTGTGATCGAGCCTTGGTAGACGTAACGTCCGTTTTCCTGGGACGCAAGCTGCAGCGCATGCTTGTCCGTAAAAGTCGTCGGCTCCTCGGAGGCTGCTCCGATCAATACCTCAGCTGAAGCAAGAGGCTCGTCGCTGGTCACGGTCACAGCATATGCCTGCCCCTTGCCCAAATTATAAGCGGTCTGTTCATGCTGAAGCGTAGGTGCAATCATATCCATGCCCGTTATAGGCGGCACCTGACCCGGATCAATGCTGCCAGGATTGGCATACATCCGGTTATCCAGTCTTTTCATAGTCGTTCCTGCATCCGGGTAGGCATATCGAACGACTGCGTTACGAACGTCGTTCACCAGCCTGTCCGGGCTGTCGGGCGTGCTCGGGTCGTACCAGGCCTGCACGATGTACGAATTTGCCTGACCCGGTGCTGAAATGGCCAGCCCGCGATGCAGCGAATTCGGAAGATTGAAATCGGAAGCTTTTGAATTATCGTAGAAAATAATGTCGCTATCGTTCAGCGTGCTGTTAAAGTGCAGATTGAAGTCGGCCGTCGTTGTATATCCCTTGCCGTTGGCGATGGCTTCCTTCGCGAACCAGATGACGGCTGAGCTGTAAGGCTCGATTGCGGTATGATCCGGAATCGTCCAGCTCTTCGGTGCCGTCTGATTCGGGTACAGATACCAGAGCGTGTAATCCTTGAGGTCCAATTCCTGATCCGAATGATTGTAGATTTCAACATATTCGTACTGGTTGCCGCTTCCCCATCGGTAATCCCCGGCCGGGTTCGGCAGAATCTCGGTAATGAGGATGCGCGGAACGTCTCCGCCTGCGACGGCACCGGTTAACGCCGTTTCATAATCCCCGGATCTCGAACGTTGAAGCCCATCCGCTGCCTCTATGTAATAATACAGCTTATCGCCGATCAACTGATCGGCCGGAACGACCGCATCGAATTGATCCCCTCCGCGATCCATCATATCGATCATGCTGTATGGGTTATTGACAGCCGTTTTGTAATAAAGCTTAACGTCTAACGCATCGCCGTCTTCGTCATAGACGCTTGCACTTACGGTCAGAGGCTGCGTCCGGTCGGCCGAGGCGACCGGCCTGTGACTGATGTCCGGCATGCGATTGTCAGGCGGCAACAACTGATCCGGATCGATGATACCGGCGGAAGGCGCTGCTTCCCGTGCGTAAGGAATCATTCCTGAACCGCCGGAAGGCGGCTGAAGGTGCACGCTCTTGCCGTCGCCGACACCCTCGGCGGTATAGTAGAAGCTGCTGATTACGGCGGCGTCATCGCCTTTACGGGTTATGTATAAACCGCGGTCCGTGTTGTTGAGGCCATCCTGTCCCCGAAGCTTGAATACCGGTACATGGTCGGGAACCGAATGATACTGCCGGAAATCGGATTCCGTCAGGGCGGCGGCAGCCCCGGTTATGGACGAGCTGGTTCGTTCCACCCATAGCACGGCTGGGCTGTCCGCCGGGATGACCACTCCATCCGGATTGCCGTAAACCGTGTCCGTTACCGTCAGCGTCTTCACGCCCGTATTGTAGTCGTAACGAATGTTGAACTCATCGTTGAACGAGAGCGGTGCCCCCGAATGATTGTAAAGCTCAACATATTCGAACAGATCGGCCCCGCCTGCGCCCTCGATCGTTTGCTGATTCGACCGGTCATCGGGATAAATTTCCGAGATGAACACGGGCATCGCTCCCGAAGGGGCTGCATAAGCAGGGGTGTTTGCAAGCGCAAACTCAAAAAAGCTGCTGCCGATCAGTATGCCGGATAATAATCCGGCGATCCATTTTCGCTTCATGTGCTCCTCCTTCATGCTTTTTATCTCTAAAAGCCTAAAGCATGAAGGTTAAGTGAATATCAAACGAAATCGAGTATTTCGTAAACGTAAGACAAGTCGTTCGTCTGTGTGTTGGAACGTCTGAATGTTCTTATGCCGGCAGGGCACACTACAGAAGGAGGTGCATATGATGAGGAAGTTATTGATACTGCTCTTGGTAATTCCTTTGGTTTTTGGATGTTCCACGGCCGGAGTTTTCGGCGAACCCAATGTAAATCATAGCCAAGAGGAACAGGATGATACGATACATTCCTATAGACGAGGCGGATTTCGCTCGCCCAGACGAAGCTATAATCCGGGAATCGGTACCCCTGGGCGTACGACGCGGAGACCTGACCAAAACGTTCGCAATCCGGGCCAACCGAGAACAACGCCAACGCCGCGAACGGGGTTCGGCGGTTTTTTCGGCGGTTTATTCGGGGGATTGGCACTAGGGACAATATTGGGATCATTGGTCAATCCGTTTGCCGGTTTTTCGCTTGGGTTTCCTTTGCTGTCACTACTTAGCATTGGGCTATGGATCATCATTATTTATGCGATCATTAGATTGTTTCGCAGGCGGAAGCAATATTAATCGGAACCCACTGTATGATTTAACAGTGGGTTTTACATTTCAATGGGACCACTCGTTTCGGTGGGAGCTTTCGCGCTCGTATGCGCGCCCGCATTGAAGTATGGTTAATCCGGTTCTGCGGAACACGCGCTTAACGCCGAGCAGAATCTTCATCTGTTCCGGCGATCGAATCGAAAACACCGTCCTCCGGCACGTTCGTAAGCTTTAGCTGCCGCTTGATCTGATTATTCATACTCTCATACCAGGACTCAAAGGAGTCATCCAGCTGCTCCTCTCGATTACGATCCTCATTCACATCCGAATCGACTTCGATGTCATTACCCAGTACCCCGTAGTCATCTTGGGGATTACTCATCATTCTCCTTCAGCTCCTTCTTCTACAGATTGAAATATTCTCTCCTGTACAACCCAATGTTATGCTACGGCTTTTACCAAGAATGATTAAGGTATTTGTCTATGAGCTGCTGTTCGGTCCATAACGAATGCTGCAATTTCAAAAATCGATAGTTGTGAAAAGTATCACTCTACCAGAACATTTCGTCTAAATAAATAGAGTCCGCTCATCAAACATCAGCCTGCAGATTAGATGGAATAATCAGAAATCACTCTTTGT
Organism: Paenibacillus sp. FSL M8-0142; assembly: GCF_038597315.1. NCBI lineage: Bacteria > Bacillati > Bacillota > Bacilli > Caryophanales > Paenibacillaceae > Paenibacillus > Paenibacillus sp. FSL M8-0142. The sequence goes on along the minus strand of NZ_CP152008.1, from coordinate 3,144,771 downwards.
TAACTATGTCCTTGACCCCGGTTCAATCACAGACCATTTTCCTAAAAATTTGATTGCAAGATGTGAATAGGCGAAACGATTGGACATATCGAGATCGAGACTTCGGATCCATCGCTCATCCAGTTGACTGGCGGTGACCAGGGTATCCAGGTAGCGCCAGTTCCGAATGTGAATCAAGACCGCCCGGTCTCCCTCATCTTTAAGGTATTCGAGAAGGATGCCGAAGCGGGTAAGATCGAATTGCCTATCCGATTTGATTCCGAGCCCCCGACAGTTACGGGGGTAACCTACGACAGCGCTCAAGGACTCTTCTTATTCCAATCCGCTGAACCGGTATATTCCTATCCTCAGACCATTCCACTGAGGGCTCAGGTCGATTACTCCAGTAACGGCGATTTCGGCCAAAATTCCATCGATATCTTCCCGTTAGTGGACAGAGAAGACTTCGAGGCAGGAATCACGCAGGATAAACGCGCCGTCATGATTCAGCTTACCCCCAAAGGGCTTTCCAAGCTGGCCGGTGAGCTTCCTGGCGGAAAGTTCAGAATCACGATATACGGCATGAGTGATTTCGCAATGAATTGGCAGCAGGAGCTTCATATTATTGACGCACCGAAAACGCAATGAGGAATAAGTCGACAACGTCAATAGAACCACCCGATTAACGGGTGGTTCTATTTGCGCAAGCCTGCTTGCTTTTTGTATTGAATAATAAAATGCCGCATGCAGCCTCTTGCTCCATAGCACGCATAAAGCGCTCCCTCATTTGGTCCAGACGACCTGTTCGCCGTAATCTCTTCCCCAATCGTACATCAATTTCAGGATAGGCATTAAGCTCTCCCCGTAAGGCGTAAGCGAATATTCGACTCGGGGCGGAACCTCGGGGTAAACGACACGTTGGACCAGCCGGTCCTCCTCCAATTCACGGAGCTGATTGGTCAGCATTTTCTCCGTGATGTGGGGTATCATACGGTTCAGCTCACCGAAGCGTTTAACGCCCTCCAAGCCAAGATGCCAAAGGATGATCAGCTTCCATTTGCCTCCGATGACCGCCAGGGTTAACTCCTTATGGCAGTTAATTTCTTTGAGATTTATTCGCTTCTTGACTTCATTTGCCATAATTATCACCCCTTCTTTCCTACTAGTATACAACGGTCACGGAGATCCCATCAAAGTGGAGTACATAGCGCAGGGACGTGTCCTACTCCAGATTGGCATGCAGGCTGAACATCTGGTCGGATTGGAGCTCGCTTACCTCCATCAATCTTAAGATGATGGAATCCAGCACAATCAACATTGTCTGCTCAAATAGAGAGGCCATCGGCTGGACGGTCACGAGCGCATCTTGGTGCTGTTCCTTGGTGCTTCCCGGCAGCTGAACGATCGTATCGGAAAGCTGCCCGATGCGAGATTCGGGTTGGATCGTTAGGGCGGCTACGTCAGAGCCGATATGCTTGGCCTTCTGGGCCATCGCAACTAGACTCTGCGTTTCTCCTGAACCTGAACCGATAACAAGCAAGTCGCCTGACCCGATCGCTGGTGTTACTGTGTCGCCCACAACGTGAACGTTATATCCCATCTGCATTAGCCGCATGGCAAAGGTTCGCATCACCAGGCCGGATCTGCCCCCACCCGCTACAAAGATGGCATCGGCATGCAGGATTCGTTCAATTAGTGCTTCAACCTGAACGGCTTCGACCTTCTGTACAGCTTCGGATAGCTCTTTGACGATTAGAACGGCCTGCCTAAAGATTGGCTTGCCCATCTGGTTAGGCATGTTTTACCAGTTGATTCATTTTAGCGGCCACGCTCTTCTTATCGGATTGACCCGTGATTCCACCGCCAACGATGACAAGATCCGGCTTCGCTTGAATGGCTTCAGGAAGAGTCTCCAGCTTGATTCCTCCCGCAACGGCGGTTTTGGCATGTTTAACGACACGCTTGATCGCAGCCAATTCCTCGAAGGAATTCTTGCCTTCCGCCTGGTGGTCATAACCCGAATGGACGCAAATATAATCCACGCCTAAGGCATCAAGCTCCTGTGCCCTGCCCTCAATGTCTTTTACATTAATCATATCGACCATGACTTGCTTGCCTTGCTTCCGGGCTTCGGCCACAGCGCCTTTGATCGTGGAATCGTCGGATACCCCCAGCACCGTTATAATATCCGCACCGGCTTCGGATGCTTTCATCACTTCATACCCGCCGGCATCCATAATTTTAAGGTCGGCAAGCACTCGCAAATGCGGGAAAGCCTCCTTGATCGCTTTCACGGCATGCAGCCCTTCGTTAATGACGACCGGCGTGCCGATTTCCACGATATCAATATGCTCGGCTACCTCGGCCACCACTTGTTTCGCTTCCGGAATGTTCACTAAATCCAATGCCAATTGAAGCTCCATATCGTTAATCTCTCCTTATGAACGTATTGGTTATTGCCTTCACGAGCATTGTAGAGTAAACACGATACAATCCGGAAGTACGTACTTATAAGTGAGATACTAACTTGCAAGTAAGTAATAAAGCGGGACAAGGGTTTCAGGGCTTCATTTATTCTGCCTTGCCTTAACCACTCTCGGTATCTTTTTCTCATAAACGGATAAGACATGGGAAACCAATTGTTCGCTTGGCAGCGTGTTATCTCTCAAAAGCGCATAAATAAGGTTCAAGAATGTCTTTGCATCGTTCTCGGATAAATTTCGGATTGATTCCATAATATGATCATGTGAATAATGCTCTTCCTTCGACTCCATCTTTCTCCTCCCTAACCCAATATGACTTTAGTGCGCCTGCAAAATATGTAAAATACGTTGTCTCCATGACTCTATTACGAGATGGTTACACCCAAATTTTCGACTTCACTATCACAGACTCCTGCCGTTAGCTTAATGAAAAGGCAGCCAGATCATCAGACCTGCTGCCTCCACGTATTCATTCAACGATAGTTTTCTTAGCGCAATCTTATTAATGCAGCAAGATTACGTCTCTTGCGCAGTAAGCACGTGCTCAGGCGCTTTTTGCTTCATGATCGGCACCATGACCAGTGCACCAAGAAGGAATAATAATCCTGCTCCGCCATAGATCGTGCTCAGCGGAAAGGCGTCCTTTAACGCGCCGGCGAAAGACATGGATATGACCATCATGCCGACGAACATTGGATTTAGAACGCCGTTGACGCGGCCGACAATGGAAGCATGTGACCATTTGAGGATCATGGTGCTAATCCCGATATGAATGCAAGGGAACACAAGGCCATTCACAAATTGTACGGCCAGCGTGACCGGTACGCTCGTCGAATACCCGACAATGGCTGTGCAGACCGCTCCTGAAAGCATGCCCACAGCAAGAAGAAGCTGAGGCGGAACCTTCTTGGCAAAAACAGCGACGACCCCGCCGCCGATCAGCATGGCTCCGCCATTCACCATCAGCAGGTATTGCAGAAACTCCTCGCTGCGTCCCAGACGCTCCGTTACGATAAACAGATTGAGCGCTTGGGCTACACCAACAGCGAGTCCAGCGAGAATAAATGCGAGTCCGAGCATGCGCAGGACTTGGCTTTGCCAAACATAACGGAAGCCTTCGGCGAAATCTTTACGAAATTGCCCTTTTACAGCGGCCGTTTGCGGCTTCATATTATCCTCAGGCAGGCGGACAAGAACGAGTGCGGACAGCAGAAATACGACGCCCATTACAGCGATCGATGTTTCCAGGCCAAACGTGCTGTATACGAAGGTGCCAAGCATAGGGCCAAGCACCATAAAGATGGCCATCAGCGATTGGAATAGAGCCATCCCTTGCTGCAGCTGTTCCTCAGGCACATGATACTTAAACAACCGCATGCTTGAAGGCTGCGAGAACTGCGAAAGAATCGCCGAGATGAATGCGACCAGGTAGACGGATTGCCATGAACCGAAATGTATGGTCAGAAGCACTACGAATACGGATACCGCGGATAATAAATCGCACCAGATCATCGTTCGTTTGGGCCGCCAACGGTCGGCAAATGTACCGCCAATGAACGAAAACACAAAAATAGGCGCGAATTCCGCCACGCTAATTAAAGAAATGGCGTATGGATCATTATTCGTTCGATCCGCAATATACAAAAGAATGGCAAAATTACGTACCCAGATCCCGATCTGCAGGAGCACGCTTGATAATAAAATCGTCTGCAGGAACCGATTGTGAAGCAGGCTTGGTGCATGGGTGCTTCTTTCTTGCTTCAACCTTTTCAACCTCCAATTTGTCTATAAAGATGTGCATCTTGCGTCGTGCTACGGCTCTCCTTTCCATTCTTTAATTATAAGAACCTCAACATGGTTGACCTCCTACTAAAGACTGATATTTCGGAGTGCGTGAAAAAATTTTTCCCTGTAGATGGTCAGGGCGATGCTTCAAATCAGCCCTGGAGGAGTTACCGGGAATCGCTGCAATAATGAGTATTTGTTACCCGCTGGCTGATAAAATTGCAGCCATAAACAAAAAATGAACCAGACCCTCGGTCGGTTCATTTTTCATATTATTGTAAAAGAGTTTGCTTTTACTGCTCATGGCATTATCTTTATGGGTTTTCATAGTTTTTTAACGGCATTCCTACATACTCCCGGAAGCAGCGGGTCCGCTCTCCCTCGAATTCGAAGACGATAGCAAGCTCATTGCTAAAATGCCGCCCATTTAACGAACCTTCCGAGCGAAACACCACCATCCCGTTGTCATCATCCTCCAGCACGATGAGAGGAGTCAGCTGCATCTGAAATACGGAGCGCTCGAACCGGACTAATTCCTCGAACCGCCCTTTGCCCTCCTGCTTGTGATTCCATCCCTCTAACGGAAGTGGAACGAAGAAATGAAAATCCTCCGTAACCTGTTTAAGAAAATCGGCTGTATCCCCTGTTTCCAAAGCATGCCTAAAAGCATCAAACACTTCACTAGTGCGGGATTGGACAGAATCAAGAGATTTCTCCATGAACATATCCTCCTCATCAAGATTTATTAGCTGCTTACCTTTTATTCATCGCCTTTGTTTGATATAAAGAATAAGCAATAGGATACCTGCACTGCATGGCTTAACTCAACGCTAGAACCTTTAACTGGCTCGAGATCACGCCAAGGTGAAACGACTCGTGAATCAGAATGAAGTTTAACAACTCACCAGAGGTGTTGAATTGGAACGGTCCCATGGCAAACGGAGTTGAAAGTTTCTCGCCCAGCATTTCAGGTGTCAGCTCAGATAAGCGGGAAAGCTGAGCTGTTAACATCTCGACCATCGCTTCCTTTGACGGAGGATCGAACGTCCAATCCGAGGGCTTTGTTCCAGAGTTAAACAGCGTTTCATAAGAGTCCGGTATGACCGGCGGACTGTTAAAGATCAGGGCAGAATACTTATCCATCCAATACATCATATGGCCGACATTCCAACGAACCGTATTGTTGAAACCTGCGGGTTGAATATCGAAGAGTTCCTCCGGAATCGCCTGCACCTGCTGCACCAGCACTTGACGTGCAGTTGTGGCTGTGTTGATAATCATTTCAGACATGTTATTTTCCTCCTTTGTCATGAGAACCGCTTGATATGTCCCCATTGTATGACTCATGGAACTTACCATCAATGCAGTGGGCGTTACCGTAACGTTAAGTATCAGTTAACGATAACTTGTTGACACAAGAAGAAGTCGGAGCAACAATAGGCATTAAGCATGATACACATGCTATAGAAAGCAGGTGTGAAGGTGGAGTTAAAACAGCTTCAGTATTTCATGGCCATTTGTGAAGAGCTTCATTTCTCGAGAGCAGCCGAAAAAATGGGAGTCAGCGCACCCAATATCAGCCAGCAGATCAGGCGACTAGAAGAAGAATTAGGCGTTCTATTGTTCGACCGTGTGGGTAAAACAATTGTCCTTACAGATGCCGGTGCGATTCTTCGTGAGCATGGTGCCGCCGTGTTCAGACATTTGCAGCAAGCGGGCGATGCCATCGCAGATCTGAAGCAAATGCAAGGAGGCTCTCTATCCATCGGGGTATTGCCCGGTGACGCGGATCTGATGTTCAATGCCATGCTGCTCAACTTCCATCAGACCTATCCCACCATTTCGCTGTCCCTATTGGAAACCACAAAGGTAACGGAACAAGTGCTGGACCGAAGCATCGATGTGGGCGTAACCATTGGACCTGTTATCGATGAGCGGCTCACAACGATTCCTTTGTTCCATGAGGAGTTTTCATTGGCAGTAAGTATGCACGATCCCATTGCAACGGAAAGCTTTATCCCTTTGAGTAAGCTGCAAACCTTAAAAATGGTCATGTTCCCGCCAGATCATCAGTGCCGGAAGCTGATCGACCACTTTTGTATGGACAGCGGCTTTGCACTGCAGCCGCATATGGTGACGACAACATTATCTTCACTCCTTCAGATGGTACAGAGCGGAGTTGGCGCTTGTGTTCTGCCGAGACTTCTATTGGATAATCTTGACAATCCAGATATCAAGGTGGTGCACCTAAGGAACCCTACGCCTTCTCAGGACATTTGTCTGATCTACCGCAGCGACAGGTACGTCGGATACGCCATGCGCACGTTCATCAAGACTTTGAGAGCCTACATTGAGACAGCGATCCATCATGCGAAGTCTTCATAGTCAGGGTAATCCGTGAAAGAATCATCGGGATATGCAAGAACTTATGTCAGCACAACAAAAAAGTCGCGGGAATCCGCGACTTTGCGTTGGTGTGAGTTCTTGTCCACCCATCACTCGGACATACTTTGTTAACCCGTTCATTTTAAAAGAAATTCAATAAACATGTTAGCAGCATCACAACTAGAGGGCCGATCACGAAGAACCCTAGTAATAATGCAATGATCTTAAATGGCGCTGACATGCCATGGTTCATTTTTTAGCTCTCCTTCGTTAAACGCCTTATCATTTTCAGCCATAGGTTTATTTTACAATATGTGGGGCGTTAATGCTATAATTATACATTTGTAAACTAAGGTTACGTGTGATATAGGAAAGGCGCGCCCATCGAGGCAGCGCCTGATCATCCTTCCAATAACGCAAGCAACTGAAACGGTCTATCGACATGCGAGCTTTCGAACCAGCTATCAAGTCACCATTTCATACAAACTAGAGTCCATGCTCTCCACGAATGGCGACCAGTCCCCTGTCGTATAAAGCAAGAGCTGATGCATGGCCCGGGTACATGCCGTATACAAAAGCTTGCGATCGTTGTCCCGGCCGTAAGCATGCGGTGACGCCTCATATATCAGAACCGCATCGAACTCAACCCCCTTGGCGAGATACACGGGAATAACCATCGCACCTTTCTCAAAGGTTTCCGTTTCCTTCGTAATGAGCTGCAATGCTTCGCCTCCATGCTTCCGCAATGATTCGAAGGCTGAGCGGCTTTCGGCAGCCGTCTTCGTAATGACAGCAATAGATTCGAAGCCTTCGGCTTTAAGCGCTGCAATATCCTTTAATACACGTATGTCACGCATCTCTCCGTCTTCCACCTTCACAAGAAGCGGCTTCGGTCCGCTCCTTTCAAACGGGACGATTTCCGACGCGTCGGAGAGCAGCACCTTCGTAAATTCCACAATCTCCCGAGTTGAACGATAACTGCGCACTAGGCGGATCAAGCATGTTTCGGTTTCTCCATAGAGCCGGAACAGCGGTGACTCGGCATCCTGCAGATTCGTTGATTGCGTAAAAATCGCCTGCCCGAAATCACCAAGTACCGTCATGCGGGCACGCGGAAACAGTTTTTTGAGATACTCATATTGAAACGGTGAATAATCCTGCCCCTCATCAATGAAGACATGCCGAATCTCCGTGTTCGTGCGAACGCCTTCGATCAATTCTTTTAAATACAAATACGGAGTGGCATCCTCATAGAAAATTTCAAACTTCTCCAGCTTATCCTTGGTTTGCTTACAGATTTCAGACCATAGCACCGGGATATCGACCTCATTCGTCTTGTCCCGATAAGCAGCTTCATCGATAAATAGCTGGGTATACAGGCCGTGAACATCGATGAACGAAAATCTTTTGACATTTTTCCGGATCGGTTTGAAGCTTGCCTTTACGATCTTTTGGCGGAGTAAGTCCTCCTCCCGCTCGGCGAAGTCAAAGTCGCCTTCGTCTTCTCGGCGTTTGTTGCTTATTTTCTCGCGAACAACGGCGTAGTGCTCAGCAATGTCAAGCACTTCCCTTTCCTTATGCAGCTCACTGAATACTTCCGCATAGTGCTCGTTGTCGAGATAATGGAGCTCCTCCTCAACCCAGGAGGCCCCGAGCTCCTTGCGTTCCAGCAGTGAAAGCTCCTTCAGAATCCACTTCTGCAGGAGATCGACACGATTGGCCAAGCTCAAGGAAGTGTCGTATCCGTAAAATTGCGATCTCATTTGCTCGGCGGTGATCAGAACGCGATCCCGAAACCGAATGCCGTTGAACAGCATGCCCTCCCGCCCCAGCCACTGTGCATAATTCTGCAGGGCTTTCATGAAAGCCTCGGACGCCTTATACTTCATCCCCTGAAGGCGGGCCTCATCGTTTGGCGTTGATTGTGCGGTCAGCACATATTCGATCTGGCTGAAGGGATCCTCCACTTGGAAGGATGAACCGAGCCAATATTCGAGATATTCCTGGAAAGTCGTCTGCTGCATATTCTCCTCGCCAAGCTCGGGAAGGACGGAGGATACATAGCTGTTAAACATCTGGTTTGGTGAGAATAGAACGATCTGATCCGCCTTAAGCGAATCGCGGTTTTTGTACAGCAAGTACGCCACACGCTGTAAAGCCGCGGAGGTCTTCCCGCTTCCAGCTGCACCCTGCACAATAAGCAGCCGGCTGTGATCGTTCCGGATGATGGCATTTTGCTCCTTCTGGATGGTGGATACGATACTTTTCATTTGCGAGTCCGCGCCTTTGGCTAGCATCTGCTGAAGAAGCTCGTCGCCGATCGTCACGCTCGCGTCAAACATACGACGAAGCTGTCCATCCTGGATCTGGTATTGCCGTTTCAGCTCCATCGTACCCGTGATCCGCCCGACCGGAGTGTCGTAAGAGGCAGCGCCAGGGGAATGATCGTAGTAGAGACTTGCGATGGGGCTGCGCCAATCATATACCAGGAAGGTCAATCCATCTTCATCGACGAAGGAGGATACGCCGATATAAATCTGCTCGCTCCCGTTCAAGCCGTCCTCCAGAAAATCGACGCGTCCGAAATATGGAGAAGGCAGCATTCGATTGAAGCTCCTCCACTGCTGCAGCAGAAGCCGATGACGGCGCTCCCTCTCGGATAGTACCGCGGCCTGTTGTTTAATCGTATAAAAGGTTTCTTCAAATTCCTCGTCCGTACTCGTATTGACCGTAACCTCTTCCCAGAATCTCCTGCGAATCTCGGCTGCCTGATCGCTCAGACCGCTAACTTCCGGTTCCAACGCGTCGATCCTAGCCTTCAGCTTTTCCCTAACTTGATCCAGCCGTTCTTGTTCTAACCGCCATCCCTTAGCTTCCATCTCGCTTGAACACACTCCTTTTCATTCTGGTCTGAAAAAAGTGCATTGACAAATCAGAGGTCACTGATGTACAATTAAATTAGGAAAAGTAATTATAATATCAGATTAAACTTGATTTTCAATTGCGCTACTGATTATAACATAGCGCTTTTTCGCGTTCAATTATTATTTTGTCTTTTGCCCCCTTGGTGTTTTAGCCTAGCTTTTTTATTTTTCGTAAAATCGAACGTACTCGCTATAAACCGGGAATGAGCATACAGCGACTAAATTAATAAAAATAGGAGTGCGGCTAAGCGATTGCCGGCACTCCTATTTTCACGTTCCAGGGCAGGCCTCTTAAGTCCAGTACCCTGTTAATGACAAACCGTTCAAGGCATAATCCCACACTGCTATATCATTGGGCCGTTCGAGGGGAACCTGCAGCGTGCTGATGCCGCCTAGTTCCCAATCGATCTCCTGAATCGACTCCAAACCGGATACAGGCTGCATGAATAAAATGCTGCAGCTGGCCGGCGTCAACGAGGACAGGACGGCATGAAGCGCGACGGCCTCTTGTACCCCGATCTCTCCCCACCGGACGAACAAAACGGAGCGGCTGTGTTGGAGCACATACCAAAACCGTTGAATGCGTCGGGCAAGCTTTTCCTGATATGCATTATAGGCCGCCACCCAATCCTGGTTCGGAACGATCGGGAAATCATGGACCGATATGATATTATAGCGCGAATCGAGAATAAAATGGGCGCTAAGGTGCGTCCCTCCTTCCGGCACAGTGATCCCTTCCTCCAGATAGGCTGAAGTCCCCTCTATCTTCCGGAGCTGTCCAAGCTCCATAAAGCCTTCAAACCGACTCTTAATCAAATGCGTCACATCCGTTACTGCACTTGAGACCATCCAATCCAGCGGGAAGGAAAAACGCCGCAGCTGTTTGCGCTGCAAATAGATGGATGGCCCGCACCAACTGCCCAAGCTGATTATGACATCATATGCGCCTTTCAAGTCTCCCAGCTTCACATTCGTCACCACTTTCTTGTTAAGAACATCTGCTCTATTCTATGCATTGTGACAAGCAGCCGTATAGATGTTCGGGCAACGAGAAGCGATTACTGCCCTTGTTTTTCGATAGGGCAATCGTTTTCTGGTCCCATCGGTACCCTTTAGCGAATCCCCGCGCTTGTTGGATCGCTTCATATTCGGACTTGGCAAAGGACAAAAGGCTCGCTCTCCTTTGATTTATGTATGGTAACCTCCCTCCAAGTCATGTTCGTTTATATCAAAATTCACCTTCAGATGCTTTTCTTCCCCTGCTCCTTCGATGTCTAATCGACCTGGTCGCTTCGTCTGCTCAGCTCGCGGTTTCTCTGGGCCTCGACTACTTCAATGACTGCCGCCAGGAACGCCAGCGCCAATCCTTGTCCCCAGCCCTGTGCCCATTTCCGGTCAATGCCGAGATATCCTTCGATATCGTTCATGACCGCCGTACCACCGGACACGTTCAGGACCCGCCCGTTATCCGCAATATTGGCGAGCACGCCGTCCAAGGCTCTTCTCACATATTTCGCGTGCAGCGGATTGCCCTGCATTACCATGGCTGCTGCAATTCCTGCTGTAGCCGATACTTCGCCGTAAGCATCCGGGTAATCGAGTACGGTGCCCCATAGCCCGTCCTCATGCTGCAGCCGTTTAACGGCTGCCAATTGGTCGCGCAAGGAGCTCCATATATGCATCATCGGAGGATAAAGATACCCTTCCGGCAGCCCCCTTGCCGCACGGGACATCGTATAGGCTGCCCAGGCGTTGGCGCGCGCCCAATGGATGGCGGACATATGGTCCTTTTTGACGTGGTTGTATCCATGGTACCACAGCCCGGAATCCTCATCTTGCAGGTAATGAATATGCCGTTCGAATTGATGCAGCGCGTCGTCTATAAGCGTCTTCTTCTCAAGCATCACGCCGACCCGAAGCTCCAAATATGCTGCCATGAACAGGGTATCCGCCCAGCACTGCTCCGGAAAGTCATTGTTGGCCGACACCGTATGCTGAAGGACCCGGTCACCGAAGCGCAAAGCTTGATGCTCCAAATAATCAATTTTACTTAAAATGAGATCCAGATATTTTTGATCCTTTGTCTGATCATACAGGGTCAACAGCATATGCCCCATCGCGCAAGTGTTCACGGTCCATTCTTCCGGAATGCCCGCTTCGAGGTACTCCTCCACCCAATCGATCATCCGATCCAGGTAAGCGTGCTCGCCCGTGACCTCGAACAGCCGGCTAATCCCGTAGAATGCGACGCCGCCCGGCCAGTCCCACGTCAAATCCATCCCGAACGTATAGTCCGCAATGCGCTTCGCGGTTTCCTTCAAATCTTCTAAAGCAATATCTAGTTTCAGATTCATATTACCCTCCATATCATTCAGAGCCCCCGCTTGCGGCAGGAGCTCTGTGTATTGGTTGTACGATTGATTGTACCGTTCGAGGCAGCCGTACGAAATGTTCATACGGTCGCCGCTGCTAGCAGATTCACTAATTTAATTATAATCGGATCATTTCTTTCCTCCAACTTCGTATATCGCTAGATTTTCACGATTACCGGAATTGACCTGCATCAATCGCTTTTTGCTTCTCGTCCAAAATCTCCTGGTAGCCTGCGTCGAGGAATTTCTGCTTGGCCGCTTCGTATCTCGCATCGAACTGGTCGGCCGGCGCAAGGATAATATCAAGATACAGCTCCTGGAAGAGGTTGTTCAAATCCGCCTTATACTCGGTAACCTTTTCTAGAACTACGGTGAACAGCGGATCCGGCGTCTGGTATGTTTTGGTCTCATTACGGTATTTAATCATGTCCTCGACAATCTGCTCGTAACCTGCAGGCGTCCAGTTATTTTTGTTAGCCTTAAGGGTAAGTTCTGGCGTCGCGAAGGATGGTGCTTCCGTAACAAGTGCCCAATAGTCCTTGTTATTGTTCTGAGATAGTACGGATTCTCCCTTGAAATCCGGATTTTTCACCGGAAGGCCATCGGAGTCGAGCGTATAATTCTCGCCTTCCACCCCGTTCTGGAGGAACATCAGGTTCTCCGGTTGGCTCATCCACTCGAGATACATCCATACCGCCGTGCGCTCCTCAGCCGTCGATTCATGATTAATTCCCATGATCAGGCCGAACGGCCAGTCGGCGCGTCCTTGCGGCACATTCCCCTCCGGTACGCCCGAGCCTGGAGGAAGCACGGCAAATTCAGCATCCGGATTATTTTTCAGCGTAGCTTCAAACACATCGGTGTTGTTGGTAAGGTATAGACCATAGGTGCCTGTATTCCCCGCTACAAATTCGGCCTTGAGCTTGTTATCATCGTCGCGAAGATAGAACTCTTTGTCAATAAGTCCGTTATGGTATTGATAGCTAAGGTTACGCAGCCAGGCTTCGGAAGCCGGCGTCGTAAAGTCCGCAACAGACAAATCGGAGTAAAGCGCGTGCGTCTTCGGATCGATCGGCCAATCACGGAATGCGTAGCTATAGTTGAATACATTCCGCGTCAATCCGGCCCCCGCAACGCCGATCCCTGCTTCCTTCCATTTGACAAGCATTTCATTGTACTTCTCAAGCGAGGTCAAGTCCTCGACTTTCATGCCCACCTTCTCCACCCAGTCTTTACGAATGATGCTGACAAAGTTATTGAAATCAGGACGCGCAGCGAATACGAACGTATTTTTCCCATCAACTATCCCGTATTGCAGAATCGTCTCACTCAAATTGCTCCAATACGTTGGAGCATAGTGTTCAATCTCTTTCCAGTCCAGCTCCTGCATAACACCTTCCCCGTAATATGCAAGCGCTTGCGGCATGTCGTAGTGGAAAATAATATCCGGCGCTTTGCCTGCAGCGAGCAGCTGCTGATAAGTTGTCACTTCGTTCGTACGGGCGATCGGCGTAAACTTGACCTCGATATTGTATTTGTCGCCGAATTCCTTCTGAATCCAGCGGGTGTAATAGTTGTCCGTGACGTTCCAGCCCTCGAACGCACGCTCATATACCGGGATTTCGAGCGTAACTCTCTCCGGAAAGCCTTGCGAGTAATCGGGATAGCTGCCTTCGGCGTTTTCGCTTGGAGTGGCACCTTCATTCGTTGGAGCTGGCTCCTTCTTACTATTGATGCTGCTCCCCGTGCAGCCAGCTAGAAGCGCGGTAATCAAGATGAAAGCCATGAACAATGACATGATTTTCGGTTTGCTCATCGTATATCCCCTTTTCACCCTCAAATTATCGAAGCAACGGAATCGCAGACGTTATTCCTTGATAGCACCAAGCATGACTCCCTTTACAAAATACTTTTGAATGAACGGATAGACACAAATGATCGGCAAAGTCGCGAAAACGACACACGCTGCCTTGAGCACTTCAGGATTGCTGAGCGAGACCTGCGTCATCTCTAGCTGAAAGCTCTCGCTGGCCTGAACCACCAGGTAATATAGTTTCAGCTGCAGCGGCCGCAGATCGACATTATGCTTAATATAGAACAGCGCGTCCTGATAAGCGTTCCAGCGTCCGACCGCGTAGAATAGGGACAATGTCGCCAGAATCGGCTTGGAGAGCGGCAGCACGATGCTGAACAGAATCCGGAAATGCCCCGCCCCATCCATCCGGGCCGATTCTTCCAAGCTCGCCGGAATATTGCTGGAAATCGAAGTTCTTAAGATCAGCAGGTTGAACGCGCTAAAGGAGAGCGGCAATATGAGAGACCAGATCGAATCAAGCATCCCCAAGCTGTTGATCAGCATATATTCAGGAATGATGCCGCCTCCAAAGAACATCGTAAACATGAAGATGAAGGTGAAGAACGAACGGCCCTTCAGCTGTTTTCGGGATAGCGGGTAGGCTGCGCAAATGGTGACGATCATGCCGATCACGGTGAACAGCACCGTAATGATCACGGATATGTAAAGCGACCTCAGGATGCTCTGATCGGCAAACACTTTGCCGTAAGCATCCAGCGTGAAGCCCGCAGGCCAGAGAAACACCTTGTTAGCAATAACGTAAGCGTCCTCGCTTAAAGATTTGGCGACGACATGAACGAATGGCAGCAAGCAAGCCAGTGAGGCTGCAATGAGAAAGAGACGGATCAGAATATCCCATAGGTCCAGTTTCCTGATGCGGCGCACGGCATGGCTGCTGGCGTTTGTTTTCATTGCTTCCCTCCTTTCTATATCACGCCGTCTTCGCCCAATTTCTTGGCAACCCGATCCGCCAACAAAATGAGGATGAGCCCTACGACTGCCTGGAACAATCCGAGGGCGGTTGCTCGGCTGAAGTTGCCGCCCTCGATCCCCCAGCGGTATACGAGAACGGGTATGGTCGTGGTGAACTCCGTGGTTGCTTTATTCGATAAGGCAAAGACCCGCTCGAAGGAACCAGCCATCACATGGCCCAGGTTCAAAATAAGCAAGGTCACGATCGTCACCCGGATCGAGGGCAGCGTGATGTTCCACATTTTCCGCCATCGGCCCGCACCATCCACGACCGCCGCTTCATATAGCTCGGGATTAATGCCGCTTATCGCAGCCAGGTAGATGATGGTTCCCCAGCCCATGCTCTGCCATACGCCAATGAAGATATAGCTGATTAGCCAATTGACGTTTTCTTGAAGGAACGGAATTCGTGTCCCCCCCAAATTGGCGATCAGATTATTGATCATGCCGGTTCCTTCGCCCAGCAATTGATAGGCGATTGCCCCGATAATGACCCAGGACAGAAAGTGCGGTAAATAGAGCAGCGTCTGATTCACGCGCTTGAATAAAGCGTTCTTTACCTCGTTGAGCAATAATGCCAGGATGATTGGCATGGTAAAACTAAATATCAGATCCGACACGTTCAGCAACAGCGTGTTGCGAATGGCGCGACCGAAATCGGATTTGGCGAAAATGTCCTTGAACACTTCCAGCCCGACCCATTCACTGCCCCAAAATCCGTGGGCAATCTTATAATCCTTAAACGCAAGGATAAGACCGCTCATCGGCGCGTACTTAAAGACCAAGACAAACGCTAACGGGATGAGAAGCAGAAAATAGAGCTGCCAATCCCGACGAAGATAATAAAGGATTCCCTGTTTCTTTTCTAGGAAGGGAATTGAAGCGGTTTCAAATCCTGATGCAGTGTCTGGGACTTTCAAAATCTCACCTCCTCCATGGCTTGATCTCCTCCGTGCATTCCCCTTAATGGATGACCCCGAGGTTGGACTTATCATATCGTCCCGATCATCCAAAGGTAAACGCCGAATATTGATACACTGCAGCCACTTTTGATTCAAATTCCATCTGATCCGCAATTCCTGAGAAACTAAGAATCATTTATGGCTGCTTGAATCAAATAGGGTGTGTTGTCCGTTCCGGCAGCTACATTAGTTAGCCTGTGGACCAAGCTTAAGGACCGTTTCTGCAGGTCACGAGGTTTTGGATCTGTGCAGCTTGTAGCTGCTCGGCGGCATCCCTTCGAATTTTCGGAACAGGCGATTGAAGCTTCGTACATTCATGTAACCTACCTCGGACGCAATTTGGGCAATCGACAGGTTACTGTCAAGAAGCAGCTCTTTGGCCTTCTCGATCCGCAGCAGGTTGAGATAGTCGGACAGGCTTTTGCCCGTTTGTTCGTAGACGATCTTTCGCATGTAAGAGTAGCTGATACCGATTTCCTTAGCCATCTCTTCAAACACCACTTCCTCACGATAGTGCTCATTCAAATAATGGATGATTCGCTCGGCATATTTGTGGGTCCCGCCCGGTGAGCGCGTAAGGTAGTGAACAATTTCGCTGTAAAATCCAATCAGATATTCTTCAAGCTCATCGAGTGTATCAAATGAAGCCAATGCAGCATAAATATTCCCCCTCCTGGAGAAAATCCGCGCGGTGCTGACGTTATTCTCTCTAAGGTGCTTAATGGTCACGCCAACCAATTGATGATAGATGAATAGGATATTATCGTAGGACACGTAATCGGCAGAACGGATTTCGACGCGTATGATTCTCAGCTCTTCAATGATGCTGTCCAGATTGCCTTGGTCAAGGAAGTTTAGAATTCGTCTTTCGCTGTTAGACGGATAGATATATTTTTTGTCCCGACCTTCCTCCTCCTTCCAATATGTGATTCCGCCGCTGCCGGCGATCATCCGCTGCTTGATCGCTTCCATCGCCTCCGCCAGCCGATCCGAGACCAGCCGGATTGAATCTGCCGGACGGCTCACACCAATTGTGACTGAATGCTCCAGCAATTCAGCTGTATCGTCCTTCATCTTTTCTAAAGCGGCATGAATGCCGATTCTATGGTTGTCATCTTCGTCCTGTCCATAGTTGATCAGGATGGCGAAGTGCCCGTCGCCGTGATAGACGCAGCGCGCTTGAACGCCTTTGTGGAACAAGTGAGCACATTTCGAGATGAGCAAGTAGCGATGGTAGCTGCGCGTTTCCGGATTGTTCCGGCTTATATAATTCCGGTAACCGTCGATGGAAACGACGGCTACAAGAAAGTGCAAGTCCGGGAAAATTTCTTCCGCCTGAGACGTTACTTCCCCCCGCAGCAAACGATGGATGGCGTGGCTTTGGGCATCCTGCTCGCGGATACTCAGCAGCTGATACAACCCTTCCTCCTCTTCCTGCATCCGCCTGAATGCAGCCTCCAGAAAGACGAACTCATTCTTATTGCGGACCCCCGGATTGACGCGACCGCGAACGGTACGAACCAGTTCCCTGACCGGCTTGGACAACCAAGTGGCAATGAAAACGGTCAGGATGGATCCCGCGAAAATAATGACGATCGTAAGGAATATGATGCTTCGCTGCAAATTGTGGGGCTTGTTCATCAAATCATCGACTGAGTAGATGCTTACGTTTGTCCAACCGAATTCTTTCGTACGGGACCACGCATACAGTAATCGCTCGCCGTTAAGCTCACGGAACATGTACCCTTCAGGCAATGCCTCCTGGGCGATATCGTGGATGAATGGTTCCTCATACGCGTTCTTGAGCAGCAAATTCTTGTCATGATGGGAGATGATTGCCCCGCTTGACTTCATGAGAAAATAACCTTGTTTCCCCGATTTCGTTGATTGCAGGTACTGCTGGATTTGACTCTCCTTCAAATTGACAACAATCGTTCCGCGAGTAGCGGTTGAAAGCCGATTTAAAGGCAATGCGAACGATAAGACATTCACGCCCGAATCAAGCTTGCGCGGATACCATACGCCGCGGATTCCTTTTTGCTCCATAAGCGCTTCGTTCAGCCAGCCGATCGGCTCGTATTTGTCCAAGCTTGTAATGCCTTTGTCCGTCGATATTACGTAATTCGCATCGTCAAGATAAAAAAAAGACGAATATACCCCGTCGACGCTCTGATTCAGATTCAACAATTCCTTGAGTACCGCCATTGCCTTGCTTACATTCATGTAATTCGTTTTGAGTTCAGCTAGAGACTTGAACGGACGGATTCGATCGAAGATGTCGGTGCCGCCAAGGCGTACCGTATTCTGGGATAGATTGCTCAGAGCATTCTCATTCAGCTCGCGATTGGCATTTAGTTCTGCAAGCGAGGTTTCGGCGAAGGCATGCTCCGAATTTTGCAGGATCTGGGAGCTGCTGTACCAGGTTAAGATGGCCATCGGTACGGCCATGATGCAGAATAGGATAAATGCCAATTGCATCATCATTGGAATTCGCTTCATTGGACCCCTCCATACCCTAAATTGATTGCATAAGAAAAAAACACTTATGTATGTATTAAGATAACTAAAGCGCTTTCATTTGTCTTCGCTTTTAGGTGTCTGTTTTGTTCAGATTTCGCATTATATGTTAAGTCAATGGGGACCAGCTCGTAAATCGCCATAACTGATCTTCATGATCAAAATCTGATCCTTTTGCGAAAATGGGATCAAATTTTGCCAAGATGATCAGTAATGTCGTGCGTCAATTATGTTCCCGTTGGATCATCACCTGACCAGATATAAATAAAATTTGTCATCCTTGTGCATGGTTAGCAGCGCAAGTCAGTTTGATACGGTTACGTTGATTACCGTCGATTGACTATGTAAGACACAGCACCAAACAACCGCCGTGCAGTGACGGCGGTTGTTTGGTGTTATGACGGACTACGATACGGCCTAACGTTGCGTTCGACAACTGTCGATCACGAACAAAAAAATACATCATCTGCTCCTCTAAACGTTTGGATTTTTAGGCACGCTGTTTTTTATTTTTGTTAGATAAAACCGATCTTATGCAGCATATTTCATGATTTACCAAGCAGCAGCACGCACTTGCCGAATCATGTGAACTATGATATTTTAGTTTCCAAGTAAACAAAATGGAGTGTGGACCGAAGCATGGATTATCCTGACCGTATCAAGACGTTAATTTATGAACAGCTGCTTCATTTTTCCCATTTGCATGAACAGAGAATGGAGCTGGAGCTTAAAGAAATCAAAAAGATGGTACAGCTTCAGCAGCTGAAAGACGTGCCTGGAAACTTATCGACCATTCATGTTCTGGATTGTATCGGCGATCATGAACCGATCAATCATTCCGCGATTGCCGAGAAATTAAAATTGTCAAAGGCCAGCATTACCAAGATTAGCAAAAAGCTGCTTGAGCTTGAGCTTATTCATCGGACCCAGCTCAATGATAATCGCAAAGAGGTGTACTTTCGTCTTACCCCCCAAGGGAAACAGCTGTTTGAAATGCATCGGTCTATGCACGAAGCGGAAGAGCAGCGATTTATGCGTTTTTTGGACCATTACTCCGACGATGAGCTGCATACGATTTTGAAGTTCTTTCAGGGAATGGCCCGGTACATAGACGAGAGATAAACAAATTTTTTTAATATTTTTGTTTACTAGTAAACAATTTTCCGAGGAGGAATTACATTGAATTATTCCCAAACGATAAGAGAACGCAGAACCATCCGGAGATTCAACCCAACCCCGGTTGACCCTGATATAATCGTATCCTTGCTGACTGATGCAGCCAAACTGTACGAGACCGAAGGTACACCGCGCTGGCGCTGCCTATACGCCGGCACGGCAGAGTCGCGTCAAAGGCTGGTTGAGAGCATGATCGCCAAAATGAAGGAAAGCAAATTCGGCAAGCTTATCCCTGCTAAAATGATCAATTATTTCATAAAACAGATAACGGATATTCCCTCGCACCTGATCTTCATCGCGGAATCCGCCTCCGATCAGCGACAGCGCGATGAAAATTACGCTGGCGTGTGCAGTATCATGGAAAATTTTCTCCTGCTTGGTTGGGAGCGCGGGTTGGGCGCGCTGTGGGACACGGATCCGATGCTTCAAAGCGAATCGTTTCTTGCGGAAATCGGTTTGCAAGAGGGGGAACGTTTTGCTGGAATTTTACACGTGGGATATTTCGATAAAGTGCCGAGAGCCCGAAGAAGAACGCCGGCGGAACAAAAATGGACCTTGATCGTCGGAGACGGACAGCCGAGTGAAGTGCAATCGAATAACGCCCGGATTTCAGAGCAAAGCATTCTGGAGGTTCTGAATGACGCCGTCTGGGCGCCTAATGACGGATTAAGGGAACCGTGGCGTTTTATCTATGTAACGGGCAGCGGAGCAGCCGGAAAGCTGCCTGTCTTGCAAGGGAATCCTTCGTCTGCCCTCCTCCTAGTCGTAGCCAAGGAAGAAGCAGATTCACATAAGCAGGAGGAGGATTATGCAGCGGTATGCTGTTTGATCCAGAACTTTCAATTGCTGGCCAAATCCAAACCGTGGTACGCACGCCGAACGGTCCCGGAATGGATATATAACCAGGATCATTGCAAGCTATTCGGCATCCGTCCACTGGAGCGGATAGTAGCGGTGCTGGAGCTCGGGGAAGATGATCCATTCTCACAATCGGCACCGTCTGCTCCCCCATTGCTGAACCTCACGCATTTATGATGATATAGGAAAAAAAGGACATTCGTTCCTTCAAACGAATGTCCTTACGACCCTTTTTAGAAAATACGGTGGATCCTGCTTGCAATATCAAACGAACAGCTCAACACCAAAGAAGAGCAGCAAGCTGCTGACACTTGTGTAGGCGCTTAGGAGGTGCTGTTTGGATTCCTTATTGAAGCGTCTTTCAACAACGGATCGGAATGCATGCAGAAAGACTAGCACAAGAATAAAGTCCTGATAAGCCTCCCATCTCCATTCCAGAACAAGCCTCGTGTAGAAGAGGGCGATTAAAGAAACCGCAACAATGATGAGCTCCCCCATGAGATGAAATCGGTTGATATGCTTATACAACGGCCCATTTGAATTGTAGGTGACTTTCATTTTTTTTCTCATCCATAAGTAACCGATAACGACTACGAGTGCATACAAAATGATACTAATCTGAAACATTCAACTGCCCCCTTTCTAAGATAATGGACAGTATCACTTTTGACTTAACGCTCAAGTTTTGTGTACAGCTGCTCGAATTTGGTAATAAAGGTGATCCCTTCCTATTAAAATACACTACTTTCTTGTTTGGATCAATGGATTTAAGGAAACGCCTTCTTAATTGATTAATAAACTCACACCATGCTTCCAGGTTAACATAAGGAATCATCGGAGTGGCTGATATTTAATACTCGAGACCGCTCTGCTGCTCTTTATCTAACGGGTACTTCTTGGTCAACAAGGACTTGAGCTTCATGGGAAACAAAAAAAGCCGCGGATTCCGCGACTCCTTACTACGAAATTTTCAATGCATATAGCTGCGAGCTGATCTCATCAAGCTTCTCCTTAATCAAAATCGCCTCGGCATATCGGGCCGGAATGCCCGCATAACCGTAGTAGATGCCTGCTAACCCACCGGCGATCGCGCCGATCGTATCGGAATCACCGCCTAGATTTGCCGCCTTCTGCACGACTTCTGCATAATCCGACGTTTGGAGCAGGATGTGGAGCACCCACCGGAAGGTATGTACCACATACCCGCTTGTCGGACAATCCGGCCGTTCTTCAATGATGTCCTCGTATTCGCTTCCCGCCACTTCGGCCATGATCGCCGTTCTTAAGTGTTCTCCCTGCAGAAGGCGCTGAGCCATTCGGTTATACATGATGCAGGCTTCAGTACACCTTGGATCATAATGCGTCATGCGTGACTGCATAGCCGTCATTCGATCAATATCTGCCGGGTCCTTATACGCTAACGCCGCAGGCAGGCATCGCATGAGGGATCCGTTCCCGCCGCTTTGCCCCATATCCATGTGCGCCACAAACGCGGCTTCGAGCCAATCGCCCTCGTATTTTTGAAACACGTGTCGGATGATATTCCCTATGTCTTTAGGTCTCGATTGATACCATTCCATAAAGAAACGCCCGATTGCTTCCATTGGTTCAACAGGATTTTCGAGGATTCCTGCTGCCACGCACAGGGTCATCATCGTATCATCGGTCACTTCCCCAGGCTCCAGGTGCCATACCCCACCGCCAATGATCTCCGTCAAATAACCATGCTTCTCCTCGATCTCCCGTTCAGTCATAAACTCCGTCGTTCCGCCAAGCGCGTCGCCCACAGCCACCCCGTACAGCCCGCCCTTGATTCGGTCAAATATTATGTTATCCATTCAAGCACCTCACATTTACTGAAGTTCTTCGTCGAGAGCGTTCTTTGGGGATGTATAGGATTATAGCATATGTAGAAGCCTCTTAGAGCCTCAATAAGTCATCATAAGAAATTTTCGAGGTCGAGGTCATTAGCTCGAAGCTGCCCCTATCCAACATGTCCCGGCCGATGGACTGCAATAAGGATACCGCAGCTCGGAATGGCCCGGAGCCGGTACTGATTCGCTGGATGCCGAGCGCTTCAAGTTCATGCGCTGGAGGCAATTCGGGTACAGCCAATACATTAATCGGGCCGTTTATTTCTTGCCTGAGTGTCCGGATGTCAGAGACTGTTTTGATTCCGGGGACAAAAATACAATCTGCGCCTGCTTCCTGATAAGCATGCGCCCGTTTAATTGTTTCCTCGAGCTTAGTGAAAGGAGTCTCTAACTTGATCCAGTAGGGATCCGTTCGGGCATTGATAAAGACGGGAATGCCAATGCGTTTCCCAAGCTCACGGATGGCGGCGATTTTCTTTTGCTGATCAGGAATATCATACAGCGGCATTTGCGGATCCATGGTGCTGTCTTCCAGATTGATCCCTACCGCGCCGGCGTTGATTATCTGTTTGACCGTTTCAACAATTTCCTCTGGGGTCTCTCCATAGCCGTCTTCGATATCCACGGTTACGGGAATGTCGACGGCTTGAACAATGCTGCGGACGGCATCCAGCATCGTGTCAAACGGCATGCTGCGGTCGGCATAACCACGAGATGCCGCAATGCCAGCACTGGTCGTGCCCAGAGCTTGGAAGCCGCATTGCGCGAAAATTTTCGCGCTCACAGCATCCCATGCGTTAGGCAAAATAAAGAAGCTCGAGTGAAGCCTTCTGAAATTCATCGCCTTTTGAACTAGTTGTGTCCCTTCCATCTTACGCCCTCCCAACTCAATTTCTTCATATATGCAGCCCCGTTACATATTACACCAGGTATGATTCGATAACTATCGAAGTATGGAATGCACATGCCCGCTCCGCTCCTGCACTCGTCTTAGAAATGAACAGAGCCGTTCTCGGCAACAGTCGTTCCCAGACCCTACAAAATCCCTGTCTCCTATTCGAGTGATTTGCCAAGCGCGTCAAGCATTTCGTTCGTGCCATGCTCGCGTATCTCTGGCGTATCATGCCCGTCGAAAAACGCCCCTTGCTCGGTGAATACCAGCTTCGTGCCGCTCTCGGTTGGGAAGAGCTCTACAGTCGTGATTGAAACGGACATCCGAATATCGTCCGAATCCAGGGAGTAGCTATAAACGATCCGCTCCTCCGGCACAATTTCTTGATAGCACGCATCAAAGGTAAAGACGGGTCCCTCTGGCGGACCTCCGCTGCTGTATTCCCGCCCTCCGACACGGAATTCAAAAATTTCGGGCTTGGAGAACCACTTTGCCTTGGAATTCACATCGGACCAGGCTTGAAAGACCCTCGCAGGCGATGCGGCATAAGTTCGTTCCACTACAAAAGTGGCGTGTTTGACAAAACGTTCAGTCACGGTTAATCCTCCTTAGATTTTGATTCTTCTTCTCCCATGGCAAGAAAATCGCCAAGCATATCGAGACGCTGCTCCCACCTTGTCCGCCGCTCGATAACCAATGCCTCATGGCTTTTTTTCATCACTTGCAAGAGTTCGGTGAAATCTTCCACAGCTAATGGTGCATTTCCCTGTATCGACTTGGATACATGCTGAAGCTGTTCAAGGAGCATTTGCTGAAGCTTCATTTGCTCCTTAATTCGAGCCATCTGCAGGTTGATGATCTCCAGCGGGCTGATCTGCCCGTCGATAAGGACGGACTTGATTTCCTCCAAAGATAAACCCAACTCCTTCAGCGATACAATCTGCTGCAAGCGGGAAAGGTCAGATTCGTTGTACAGCCTGTGACCTGACTCAGTCTGCGCGGATGGCGAGAACAAGCCGATTTGATCGTAAAATCGCAAAGTTCGCACGGTGAGCCCTGCGAGTTTGGCAAGGTCCCCTACTTTCCAATGTCGTCTCATCAGAAACTCCTTTGTTAGCGCTAACGGTTTACCGGTAGCTCTAGTATAAAAGATGACGTTACGTAAGGTGCAAGCCATAGCTTGATTTTAGAGCAGGATTTGCTTGGAATGCATCCATATATCTGATAGAAATATTTGGGCAAGACATTTACCAAATATTCCTTTACAGGAATATTCCAAACGTGGTATATTCAGTTCAGTAAATAATTTCCTGGAAAAGGAGCTGAGCTGGATTGAATCAAGAAGTAACCTCTTTTATAGAAAATCTCGGTAAGCCGTGGCAAGTTGAGATTTCAAATCGACTACGCGAGTTGGTTCATGAAACCATTCCCTCGGTCGAAGAGCGTATCCAGTACAAAAAACCGCATTTTCTTAAGAATGGACATTACGCCGCGGTGATTTCCCCCTCGAAAGACGCAATTGCGTTCATGATTATGAATACGGCCGAGCTGGAAGTGCCGAAAGAATTTGAAGGTCCGCCTGAGCGAAAATGGTTGAAAATTCGTGAAGTCGATTCGCCGGACTATGGACTCTTAAGTCAATTGCTCGAAAAGGCATCCAGTTCGCTTTAATGTAATCGAGAAGGCGATTTGAGCATATTTATTTTTCATCGATTGGAACATGATGTGCAGGGAATGCTAATGGATTATCCTAATTTATCGATTACCTGTCCAGCCAGCAATAATCCATTTTCATATCTGAAGGCACCCGGAAAATACGGTACTAACCGTTCATTTCCAGGTGCTTTTTATGCTGGAGGTCGTGTTAAAAAAAGAAATCTGAACGGCAGGTGATTACCATTATAATCCAGATTCTGGCGACCGTCTCTCATTCTTGCATGCAGGCTCCTTAGCTTTTTTGAAGCTTGCGCCTTTGATTATTTTGGTAGGCAGAGGGTAGATTGTTATGAGCTTCTCATAAATAACCTTCACCTCTTCTCGGTTATCACTTTTTATATGGCGAGCCAGAGCTTCGAAGTCCGAAACATCCTTTTTCCGATACCAGTCATACCCAAGCGCTATGGATTCGGCGAGTTTATCTCGCGATTCTTGAGGAACTTCCGGCTTTTCGAGATACATTTTTATGGCATACATCACGTTCGACCCATACAGTTCGCCAGTACGGTTAAATTCTTCCCCTTCAGACTCCGTTTGCGGTGTGAGATCTGCTGACTCCCCGATATTCGGTGTTGGAGCTTCTTCCGATACGGATGGATGGTTTCGTTGATTTGCCTCTCCGGTACTATTGCTGCAACCGGCACTCAAGGCGAAGGATAAAATCATTGCGATTTTACCCCCATAATGAACAAGATGCTTCAAGTTTGAATTCCCCCTCATGCTTCAACAAGCAGATTGATCTCTGTGGGATTATTCTACTATACAACCATTATTTTCTTCCAATTATTTTTCGACTGCCCTTTGGCAAAAGGTGTCAGCGAAATAGTGCCCGTGAACCGAGCTAAACAAATGGGCTCGCTCCGCTCCAATCGGACCACCATCTTGATTCCCACGGATTGGCGAATTTTGGCCCTTGGGACAAAACAACGCATGAAAAAAAGCCGCCTTTGGCGACTTTTGAGAGTAACTTTTCGGTCTTGTACAAACGGTGATTCATGCATTTAACACTCCGGTTCATCGCTTCGCTTAAAAATCACATAAGTTCGAGTGACCCTTCAACAAGTTAAGCGGAACCCGGCAACGTCAAGCTTTTCGTCCCAAGGAGGTATAACAACGCTGCCGCTTCCTTGCGTGTCATGACCTGCTTGGATCGGTAATCGACGGAGCCGTCTGGGGACGGTGTCACTTCCGGACCATAGAACTTGTATCCGACGATATTGCTTACAGCGTCAACGGCCCATGAATCGGTCTTCCCCGTTAGCTTTGCTTTCTCTAGCGGATGACCTAGCAGGATCGCAAGCCGTGAAGCCATCGCTGCCGCCTCCTGACGGGTGATCGGACGGTCCGGTTCGAACGAGCCTTTGTCGGTGCCTGTCACAAACCCCATATCAAACGCTGTCGTGATTTTACCCGCATCCGACCGGTTCGCCGTGTCCCTGAATGCAGGTTGGCTCTTTGAAGGGACAGCTCCCAGCCAATTGACGAGCCAAATGGCGAATTCGGCGCGAGTCATCGGCGCATCCGGAAGAAACCTTCCGTCCTGTCCGGCTTTAACCACGTTAAGCTGATGCAAGCCGTCAATGTAGGACGCATAAGGATGATCTTCGCCGACATCCTTAAATCTTTCGGGAATAGGCAGCTTCTCCGACCACGCCGCCGGATTGGTTTTGGTGAATAAGAACCTGATGGTCCCGTCCTTGTTTTCTTGAAACGCCACAGGACTTCCTTGCTCATCCTCGAACAGCAGCGGCTCGACTTGTTGGAGTGTGTGCTTACCCATTAAATCTTCTAGCAAGAGTACGCCATCTTGTGCCTTAATTCGAGTTGTCAAATAGGCGACCCGCAAATCCCGATAGATGCCTTCGTACCTTTCCAATTGATCCTTGGCAGGTGTAGCGTAGATTGGTTGACGTTCAGCCGGAAAATACCTGTCCATGAATGCTTCGAATAATCGGTCTCGAAGATCGGAGTTATTGTTGTACACGATAAAGGCGCCAACTTTCTGCTCGGGAAGAAGCCACATCCATGAAGCGAAACCGGGGATGCTCCCTCCTTTTCCGATCACGTATTGATCGTTGAATTTGTGATGCATAGCGAACTCAAACCCGTACGTCATCGTCGGCACCTTCGGATGAATCGCCTTCTGCACGCTTTGCATCTCTTTTAATGTTTCTTTCCGAAGAATGCGTGTCTCTCCGAGCGTTCCTTCGTTTAAATGGGCGAGCATAAACTTGGCCATATCGCTCCCCGTCGTTAGCATGCTGCCCTGAGGCATATCGGTTGGAATCGTATTGTAAGGCGGCAGCGGCTCTTGCCGTTCGTTGTAACCGGTAGCAAGGCTTGACTCCATGCCTGGAGTCAATACGAACTGGCTGTTCTTCATTCCAAGCGGCTTGAAAATGTTGTCATTCACGTATTGATGGAACGGCTTACCGGACACTTGCTCGACAATATAACCCTGCAGCATTGAGGCGAAATTATCATATTTATATACTTCGCCCGGTTTGTGAATGACCGTTGGCATCGTCTTGATGATGTAATCTTTGAGCTGCGCAACGGCGGACAAATCGCCCGTAATCATGTCGCCCGGCGGCGGGTCTACGATATCAAAGCCGGTTGTATGTGTAAGCAGATGCTCCATCGTTAGCGGCGAGCCCGTATTATTTTTTAGTAGCACGTCGCCCATGTACTGCTGAACGTCCTGTTCCAGGTCGATCTTGCCTTGTTCCACTAGCTGCATAACGGCTGTAGCCGTAATTACTTTGGAAACGGAGGCAATACGAAACCTGGACTGTTCCGGATCGACGGGTTTTCCTGCCTCGAGGTCTGCATAGCCGTAGCCTTTCTGCAGCAGTACTTTGCCATCCTTAACGACAACAAATAACGCACCGGGTACTCCCAAAGCCTGAATATCGGGGCGGTTGAAAAACGTGTCGGCAAACGCTTCGATGTCCTTCTCGTTCAGTATGGCCGCCCTTTGGGCTGGCGCCAATTTCTCTTGAGGCTCTCCGGCTGCGGATACCGCAGGCACGGTGGCACAAGCGACCATAACGACTGCCAAAGCCGAAAGCATGTTTTTTTTCCAAACAGGGATCGTTGCCATTTAAGCTGCTCCTTTCTCACTCCAATCTGCTATTGCAGCGGAATCGCCATTACAAGTATTGAGGTCTTGTCTTCGATGCCGGATCCGACTTTTTTATTGTATTTGCGAATTCTTTCTGTTTACTTTCTCGTTTCATTCAATTACCTTACAAAAAGGCACAGACGTCTCGCGAACCAGGTTCAGGTACTAAAAAAACCGCCATTGGCGGCTTTTTATGGGACTTGTGTCTTGTCCCCGTCAGCTTCTTAATTAAATCCGCCATTAATGCGGATCGTCTGTCCTGTTATCCACCGGGCTTTGTCGCTGACAAGCAGCTCGATCGCATTGGCAATGTCTCCGGGTTCGCCCAGTCGTCCGAATGCGTTCATTCGGCGGTATGAATCAATTAGCTCTGGTGACTTGCCGCTTAAGAAAAGTTCAGTTGATACCTGGCCCGGCGCTATGCAATTGATGACGATATCTCTTGCGCCGAATTCCTTGGCCAATTGGCGGGTCAACTGCTCGACTGCTCCTTTCGTAGCAGCGTACACGCTGTACGTCGGAAGCATCCCACCTGAGATGGAGGTCGAGAAGTTAATGATCGTTCCCCCCTGCTCCATATGCTTCATCGCTTGTTGACAAGCGAAATACGTTCCCTTCACGTTGATCGCGAAATGCCGGTCAAAGCTCTCCTCCGTCACGTCCTCAATCGCCGTACACTCCATGATGCCGGCATTATTAACCAGAATGTCCAGGCGTCCAAACCGCTCAAGCGTTTCCGCGAACAACGTTTCAACTTCTCCTACCTTGCTGACATCGGCACGAATCGCTGCAGCTTCCCCGCCGGATGCCTCAATGGTCTGAACAGCCTCCTCCGCTTTCCCTGAATTCGAGGAATAATTGACGACCACCTTCACTCCGGACGCAGCCAGTTGGATCGCGATCTGCCGTCCGATTCCCCGTGAAGCCCCGGTAACGATTGCCACTTTTCCATGTAAACTCATATTTGTTCACACCTTTACCTTCATTTTATTGCCGGTAACCCGACTGGATTGACCCTGTGAACTCATTATATGGAATCAATGGCTTATGCCGTTAGAACATATCTATTCAATCCTTGCCTAATTCTCTTCATTCTCGATATGATAAAAGCAATACACTCCGACTGATCTGGAAAGGAATACGTGACTATGGACGAATTACTCCGCAAGGAGCAAGTCTTGCAGCAATTGGCGAGTTTGATATGCCGCCACGCTCCGTCAACCGGGACACATTTGACGCCGATCCCGTCGTTGATGTTGATGCATGCTACAAAACTGTCCCAGCCGATGGAATCCGTATATAAGCCATCGATATGCGTCGTAGCGCAAGGGGCAAAAACAGCGACAACGGCCAATGAAACCTATCGATATGATCCATCGACCTATCTGGTGACTTCCGTCGAATTGCCTATCATCGGAAGAATCATTGAGGCTACGCCCGAAACTCCGTATTTAAGCCTAAAACTTAGCTTCGATGCGGACGTCATCTTGGATATTGTCAAAGAGACGAGCCCCTCCGTTGTTTCGCTGAGGGAAGCCTCCCGCGGCATAACCGTAAATCGCACGTCTCCACCATTGCTCGAAGCCATGGTTCGTCTCATGCAGCTGCTGGACGAGCCAGATCATATTCCTTTCCTGGCACCGCTAATCATCCGCGAAATTCTGTATCGCATCCTCCAAGGTGAACACGGCTCGCTTATCTATCAATTTGCTATGATCGGCAGCCATGCACACAATATCGCGCAGGCGATCCAGATGATTAACCGGCAATACGACCGTCCGCTTGTCATTGAGCAGCTTGCCAAATCCGTCAACATGAGCACGTCTGCATTCCATAAACACTTCAAACGCGTCACGGCAATGAGCCCGTTGCAGTATCAGAAAAGCTTGCGCTTGCAAGAAGCCCGCCGACTAATGGTGACCGAGGCCGTGCAAATTTCCGAAGCCGCCTTCCGCGTAGGCTATGAGAGCCCATCGCAGTTTAGCCGCGAATATGCCCGTATGTACGGACGGCCGCCCATGCTGGATATTCAGGAGCTACGGGATTCGATATGAGTGATAGTCATAAGCACTGCGCGAAACATAAGCCATTTTAAGCCAATTTTCATGACATTCATTTGACCTTAAAACAAAAGAAAAGGCAATCTACTCCAATCGAATAGATTGCCTTTTCGGGCCGCTGTTACTTGCCACGATGTCTCGTGATAAACGGAAATCTTCCTTGGTATTTTCCCTCTGTTGTACTAAGGAGCGGAGGAGATCATCGCCGGCAGCATATGCCGATTCCCCGCGACTTCACGAGGCATCTTCATTCATTTTACTGACTCGTCGGCGGATGGACCGTAAAAGCCCGGAACCGGAATATCAAGGAGCCGCAAATATACCCCAAGCTGCGCCCGGTGGTGAACCATATGGCTGATACCGAAGGTGCGAAGCGCGATAGCCCGAGGCTGGCGCAGGATGATATGGTCGCCGTTTCGCAAGGTCCATTCCTCGCCGAGCGTCGTCTCACCGCATTCGGCTAACAGCTGATCAAGCTTGACGACGTTTGCGTCGAATTCTTCCAACACGTCATCGCGTTTTTCTAAAGCCTCCCGCCGAAGCGGCACGGTTGCAAGATCGAATTCAGGGTACTGAAAAATGGCAATTTGCCAGTTGAGGATGTTGATCAGATGCGTGGCCAATCCGCCAAGCGTCATGGACTTCTCGTGCGGCTTCCACGACATATGCTCTTCGGGCAAGCGCTCCAGAATGCGGCGTGTAGCACTCAACTCTTGCTTCGCGTCTCCCACAATCAATTGTTTTACCATTGTTTTCCTCTCCTCCTTATATAGCAAGCATACTATAAACCCGCTCGGGTGAACATCATGGATTGGGTCGGATCTTTTCCAGTTCTCAATGAGAGTCCGCGAGAATCGGAAAGATGAACTAATCGTATATCCTAATCGTTTAATCCCTTTCCATCAAGGATTTGCGGTACATATTTTTCGACCCGGGACGCACGGGTTTTAGACTGCTTGGGTTGGGAGAAATAATGAAGATACGCTCTTTGACGTCCGGGCGTCAAGCCTTCAAATGCTGCTTTCAAGCCAGGGATTTCCTCGAGCTTAAGTTGAAACTCTTCAGGAACTATGTATTCATCCGTCTTTTTAAAATTGACTTCCAAACCGGCCTTTTCAATCTCAATCGCTTCATATATATAAGATTTCAAGATGGGTTCTAACTCATCGATTTCTTGTGCATTGGTGAACCGAATTTGACGCGCCGCCTGCACATTTTCCGTTTGTTGGATGAGAATTCCGTGGGCATCCTGTAATAAGGCGCCTTTGTGAAACAGCAGTGCACAATATTCCTTAAATCCGTGGATTAAAACGACGTTCTTATTCTTAAAGCTGTAACAAGGATGCATCCACTTAAAATCTTCGGTCAGCTCACAGTCAAGAACGATGGCTCTCAACTTTTCATATTCTTCTTTCCACTTTCTGGATTTACTTACGAATTCATCGACCTTTGGATTCAGATTTCGAGTTGTCACGATGGAGCCCCCCCCCTTCAAATTCGTCGATCCGCCGATCGACAAGAATGATCATTCATCGTTTGCGTAAAATGGCCACCCTTTACTGGATGGCCATCTGTCATTTCATATAGTGAAGCTCAGAGTTAACCTAGAGTGGATCGGCTTGTGATTGTTTTTTGTTCGCAGGCGCAAACCAACCGAGAAGGGCTATCGCCACCAATACACCATAGAAGATCAACGTCCAGGCTGTGCTATGTGGAAAATGATGATCCAGCACAGCGATATCCTCATGAGCTAATGTAATCACGACGAGCTTGACCCCAACCCATGCTACGATGGCATATGCCGTGGTCTCCAGTGCCGGCCGTTGAGCAAGCAGCTTAACAAACCATGTCGCCGCGAATTTGATCAGGATGAGCCCGGCGATGCCGCCAAGCAGGACAACGATAAATTTTCCGCCGTCCATTCCACCGAAATTTCCAAGCGGCGAATCCGGAAGGCCCAGCGCTAAAGCCACTGCAGCAAGAATGGAGTCAATCGCAAAGGCGAGGTCAGCAAGAGCAATTTTACCTACGGTAGGCCAGAAGCCTTTGCCCGCAGCATCTTTCTTTATATCCTCGCGGATGTTCTTGTTTTCCTTGCCAAAACGCGCTTTGATTATATGTTTTAAGCCAAGGTACAGCAGATAAGCAGCCCCGATCGCTTGAATTTGCCAAACGTTCGCAATAAATGATATGGCAAACAGGGCGGCGAAACGAAAAACAAACGCCATGATAATTCCGTAATTGATGGCTTTCTTCTTCTGGTCATCCGGTAAGTGCTTCGCGATTACCGCCAGAACGAGGGCATTATCCGCAGATAGTAAGCCTTCCAATCCAATAAGAATTAGTAATGCCCATGCATACTCCAACCAAAGTGACTCCAACAGTTACTTCCCCTCTCTGATGTTTAGAATGTCATGACAAGCTTCTTGCTTTTAACCTCCAAGCATTGAAGCAAAGGGGATTTTCCGACTTACATGGTTTCCCGTATCCCCTTTCGCTATTTACGTTGTCATTTAACGTCTCGTTTCATTCATTTTTCGTTTGTTTTATCATTCATGCTCCGTAGAAATCTCATCACCTTTCATAAAAATTGCCACCCGCTACACTATCCGTTGATGAATCTATTGTTAGTGTCCATTTCGGCTAAAGATAGTATACCAACAGCCTGCCGCTATTCATAGTGACTGTTGATATAAAAGAACCAGAACGGATTTGGATACAAAGTCGCAGAAATCGTGAGCTCATGTGTAAACATTCCAACTCTCTCTTTCCATCCGAGCATCGCGGCATGCATCGAAGAAGATCCATGTCATTACCGCTTTTTTGGATACGAAAAAAAACCGCTAAACGCAAGGAACCTTGTGTTTAGCGGCTGCTGCATGAAGAAGCTAACCTGAAATGAGTCTGGCTCGTCAGCTATTGGTGTTGAGGGATATGTTACTGAGCAACAGGTTTCTTCACACCGCTGATCTGCCCGCCATGCTGAACGACAAGCACGTCTTGTCCGATGAGCGTCGGCAATGGTGTGCCTTTGTATTGAGCGGAGGCCAGCGTACGTCCACTGTTCGTATCGAGCATTAGCAGCTTGCCGTTCTCAAGTCTTACATAGGCGATGCCCGAATCGCCGAGGGACCATTCGGTCACTTTCGCTTCAAACGAATAAGTTTTTTCCGGCTCGGATTTGGAAGGACTGACTGTTTTGAAGCGGGAGACCACAGCTTTCTTTTGAGTCTCATCATACTTTTCAATGACATAGAAATACTCTCCATCGGATACGACATCCGATGCACTTTGATCTTCCACGAAATCCACCGGTATGTAGGATCGGGTAGCCATAATTTTTCCGTTGGTCAAACTAATTTCATTGATGTTAGCTGCATATCCGGCATCGATGCCCTCGGTTACGTCTCGCGAATAGAACGATTTGTCATTCGAGAAGAGAATGTCCTGATGGTCACCGTCGTTTTGTGTCCATTTTACTTTGCCGTTCTGAGGATCGATTCCCTGTAACCCGCTCGTGGTCAAAGCACCGTCGATAGTCGTGGTTGCAACAAGGATTTTGCCTGTTTGCAGCAGTTTGTACCCATGGGCGCCGCCCTTCAATTTCCACTTCACCTTTCCGTTTGATGCGTTGTAGGCCGTCAGTCCGAACGCATCCCCGACATAGATCACACCATCGGCTGCATGCAAGCTGTGATTCACATAGCTTTCTTTCTTAGCTGGCTGGGATTGGGTTTTAACCTTCCATTGCAGCTTCCCTGTTGCAGCATTGAGCTTGATCAATCGGCCAGTCGCATCCGTAAACCATACCGATTTACCGTCTGTGACGGTCTGCGAGACCGCGGTCGCAGGATACGTCCAGCGGGTTTTGCCTGCCGACGCGTCAAAAGCAATATATTTCTTCCCGACGGAATAGTAAAGGCTGTTCTTAATTAATGTGGTTTGGGGGCTGATCTTGCTCGGATCTCCCAGCGTCTTCGTCCACATCGGTTTCAGATTATAGGAAGACTTGTCCTCAGCTGACGCAGCAGAAGCTACATGTCCCTGCCCCGGCAAAATGGAAGAAATCGGCGATGCGAGAAGAGCCACTGCCATACTTGTTACGACGAGACGAGAAACGGTTTTCTTACGATTCATATTCATTGATGTATTCCTCCTATGATTAGATATACATATACCAGACGCTAGATAAGACAAAAGGTTGCATAATAATCCTATAAAATCCAAAATATCGAAAATTATTTAAAACCTTCCATATTCAGCATTCAACGAAACTAGGAAGTAACTGGATCGGTCTCACAACAGGGATAACGGGCTGGAGAAACCTTAACAAGCTGAGCCGCCCTGTGAGACGAAACGACCATCCGCTTTATGGATACATGTTATTGTATTATGACTAATTAGTTTTTTCAAGAACCATTTGGTTTTTACACAGGCGTACGAAATGACGCATTTGCTGATGCTATGGCCCATCAAATGCATCATCGTATGTTTAGTCGAATATAAACAGCTCCTCAATGGGCGCTCCAACTGCACGGGAAATATCAATCGCCAGCTTTAAGGAGGGATTGTATTTTGCCGCCTCCAGACGGATGATGGTTTCTCGGCGAACCCCTACCTTGCCCGCCAGCTCATCTTGGGTCATTCCCGCTAACTGCCTGTACTTTTTCAAATTGCATTTGAATGGTTCCATGGGCATCCACCTAACAATATTTATCCAGATAATAAAAAGTTATGGAATACGTCAGAAACGTAGCTGCCCAACCCGCTGCGCTCACGATAATCATGAATTCTCTCGTTACGAAGGCGAACATGCTGCCCATTCCAATGATAAACAAACATGCGGCCGGCACCCACATGGTGATGGACCTCGCCTTCTGAGCATTCATGTAATACCGTTCATCCGGCATCTCCTCTGCCAGCTTCCCATTGAAATAGAAACTGAAAAAGCTAAAAAAACTAAAGTAAAACAACATGGCTGGATCATGGGTCTTAAAATACTGCAGTCCGTTAAACCCCAATAAACCGAGCAGCCAACCGTGCTTTCCAATCCGTACGTAACGCTTCCTCTGTCCCTTATACATTCCTGATTCCTCTCCTGCGGTTAAAAATCAACGCCACCTCGATCCCTACCAGCAGAGCGATAAGGTATACGGCTGCATCCATGCTCATCACCGCGGCTGCCAGCAGGCACATCATCAGCGGAACGGCATATTTGCGGGGATGGTGCCATAAGTCACTCTCCACCCGCCATTTGTGCACGGGATATTTCCACTCGAGCCAAACGGCTGCAATGGCGGACTGGGCGGCAAATACGATGCTAATTACATAATACACGATTTCTACGGACCCATGAAATAGAAGCCAGGAGACTAAGAAGATCATGTAGATGAACAGGTTTACGGTCAATATAAACAGACCATACGGAACAACGGTACGTTGAAGCTGGCCTGGCAGCATTTGGATCTTCCGGTGCAGCCCGCGATTGCTCGATAGCAGGATGCCGATCGGCGTGTTAAAGGACAGAACCGCAATTGCGAGCGGCAGGCACGAGTCCAGATGCATCTGCTCGAGCATAAACGCCATGAAACCCGCAAATATACATAACGCCAGCGTATTGTATAAATAGCTTTTATGCGAGATTAGATACCGTACAATGTACCGCAGGAACGAAGAGCTTCGAAGCGGTGCCGCTTGGTTATCCTTCATCCTCGAGACCTTGTAGAATCGGTAAGAATCCGTCCGATGCAGCACGAGCCCTTGGAGGATGGTGCTGATCAGCAGTCCCGTCAACCGATAGGACGGCTCGGGGAGAAGACAGAGGGCTGCTTGGATGAGCAGCAAGAGACTGGCAGTTATCCTTTTACCGCTGTTCATCTGGGCGAATATTACGAAAGCAGTCAGGCCCGCATTCAAAAAGCTAAGCAGAAATGCCGGTATATAAATAGCCGTAAAGGACGAAAATGCCATGTAAAATACGAGAATGTACGAAGTCTTGGTAACCAGGGTGTATAGAGCAACCGCATAAAAATAGGCTGCATTGAACATGCCTGGCGCAAATGGAAGCATGAACGCTCCTTTCAGCTTCCTCCGGTTATCGTCCGATGCCAAGGTCTTCAGTACGATACCAAACGTAAATACGGTTATGGCCGTCATAAATACGAGCAAGGACACCTCATAATGGCGATCCAGGCTGCTCAGCGCCGCAAAGATCGCGGCTAAGGCTATGGCATGCTTCCACAATCGGTCGTAACGCGCCCCGAGGAGCTTTTTGGCGAATCCATGAAATGTCGAGATCACTTGTTCAGTACACCTCTAATGTGCTCGGGATCCATCTCTCCTTGCAGGAAAGTGTGACGGATTGATCCGGCTTCCAAAATGATGATGCTGTCCGAGGTTAAGCACAGGCTCTCAAGTACGTGGGAAGAAAACAAAATCGTCCCATAGCTCCTGTATTCATTCATCAACCGGTACAAAAACTCCGTGCTCTCAAAATCCAGCCCGTTGACCGGCTCATCCAGCAGCAGCAGCTCCGGACGCAGTGCAAATCCCGTGATCAGATAGGCCTTCCTCCGGCTGCCCATCGATAATTGGCCCAAGAACGCGTTCCGGTATTTCTGAAAGTTGAATCCTTCAACAAGTTCATCCAAGGTATCGTGACGAACTTCTCGTCCGTAGGACCGGAACACATGTCTCACATATTCCTCGAACGTGAAATACTCAAACGATTCGTCCTCCGAGAACACGGTATACCGGTTTCGCTTAAACGCAAGGCTGGTCAGCGATGCATCCTCGTTCCTCCACTTCAGCCGCTCAAGCGAATAATGCCGGTGAATGCCGCTCAGAACATGGATCAACGTGCTCTTGCCGGCTCCGTTCAATCCTACCAAACCGATGATTTGATTAGGGCCGATTTCCAAATGAAGGTTCGAAATGACGGCGTCCGTTTCCGTCCGGTACCAGGCGCAAAGTCCGGTCATGCTTAACAAATGCTGCTGCTTCCCGTCATTGATTGCGGAATTTCCAACTTCTCCAGCCTGCATAAACAAATAGAACGCCTCCTGCTAGAAATAATAGAGCCAGCGGATACGATTGTTGGATAATACGTTGAATGCCAATCCCGATCCAGAGCAGGCCCATCCCGATACGAAGAACCATTTTCATCCCGATCATTCCTCTCAGATGTGATTTATTTGTCTCTTTATGTGATAAATATATCACCTTTTATGCAGATGGTCAAATGGCTTCCAGGTTTGACACGGTGCAGGAAAGGTTTTACAATACGGGGCATGTGTCCTAAAATACGATGTTTTATACTGGAGTGAATACGATATGCAGATTCGATTGATGACGGATAACGATATGGACAGCGTTATCGACATTTGGCTGGCTGCCTCGAAAGAAGCCCACCACTTCATTCCCCAGGAATACTGGGAGTCCAAAGAAAAGGACATGCGGTCCGTGTATTTACCAATGGCCGAAACGTATGTGCTGGAAGAAGCAGCCGGAATAGTCGGCTTTATATCGACCGTTCAGCATGCCTTGGCTGCTTTGTTCGTTCATCCTCGCGAGCAAGGCAAGGGGTATGGGTTGGCCCTGCTTCAATCCGTCAAGGAACGCGGCCCTAAGCTCGAGCTTAAAGTGTATAAAGAGAATGAGAACGCCTTTCGTTTTTATTCCCGCCACGGCTTTTCTGTTGTTGAAGAAACGGTTGATGAGGATACCGGTCATGCGGAATACGTCATGTCCTGGGAAGAGCGTTAATCGGGTATATTCCCCTTCAAATGCTTCTTCGCTTCATTCGCTGATCTTCGTGAATGGAACCCATCAAATAAACCCACTGATCCTGAGTGATCAGTGGGTTTAAATAATTCGGATTTATTCAGGCCGATGGAGCGGGCTTCTTGAATACTTCGATCAGACTGGTGAAGCTATTCCCCGCTTGACCATTAGCCACACCTCGCTTGAACACCTCTAAGACAGCTGCGGGAAGGGATGCGTCGATGCCGGCATCCTTGCTCGTATGTACAATGTGATCGACACTCGCCACGCCCATGCCGAGCCGGTCTACATCCCCTGGATGCTCGCCAGCATCGATCCGAGGCGTATAGAACTCGATGAACATCGGCAGTGATTTCATCGTCTCAATGGCATATGGGCGGATCTGCTCAGCCGTGAGGCCATTCGCGCCAGCAAGAGAAAGGGCATGCAAATAACTGAGCATAGAGGTCCAGAACATATCCATCTGAATCTGATAGTACAGCGCTGCAAGCCCCGGATCCTCGCCCCGATAGTCGGCCCCCGTCAGGACCTCAAGCGTCTTTTTATGGGCATCAAAAACCTCTCTTGTACCGCTGTAGTATGTTGAGGATTCCGCTTTGCCGATACCCGATGGCGGGACCTGAACGCCGCCCGTTAGGTGGCGTGCTCCGCGCGCTTCGAGCCACTTCGCCGCCTCTCTTGCTTTTTCCGGAGTGTCTGAGCTCAGGTTGACGAAGACTTTACCGCTCAAGTCCCTTGCAGCCTGTTCTAGGATCGCGTACATCGCGTCATAATCCGTGAGGCTGAGGATAATTAAATCATTCGCAGCTATCGCCTCGTCAACACTAGACGCTTTAATGGCACCCTTAGCTGCTAAAGCGTCCGATTTGCCGGCAGTCCGGTTCCACACGGTTACCTCATAGCCCCGATCCAGGAATACGGCTGCCATCGCCTGGCCCATCGGGCCCAGACCAATTATGGTTACAGATGGACGGTTACGTTCCCCTGCTGACGTCGCTTCATGTCTTGAACGTCGATCATTTTGATTCATACAACATAGCCTCCTTAAATATACTAATCAAACAAAACAGTTTTGTTTCCACTTAGGCGAGTGTTCCCCTATTTTTGATCTCAACCCAGAGTGTTTCCACGCAAATTCAAACATTTCATTTCACTTAACGCAGCACTTTGACAAGCGCGCCAAGCTCTTCGTTTCCATATCCTGAATCCACAGCTTTTTGGAAGAGGCCCAGGGCGAATGTTGGAAACTCAGCGTTGATTCCGGCCTCCCGCGCTTGTTCCACGAACATTTTTACGGTTACCAAACAGGTGTTAAGTGAACTTTGCGGCTGATCAAACGTATTGGATTGAATCATATCCCCTTCGTATTTGATCATTTCTCCCATTGCTGGAGAGATCGCAGAGATCATGGACCCGAATTCATCTACGCGCAGGCCATCGGATTCAATGATGCGCGCCGCATGAAAGAATCCCATCATGGAACCGAATAGCGTAGACAGAAATGCCAGATCCGTTGTGGATGCTGCGCTGACCTTTTCTCCCAGGTAGGGAACGTTTCCAGCCAGACTCTTGAGCAGGGCCTCACTTTTCTCGTAAGCCGATTTCGAGCCTGATGTAAAAATTGTCGTGTCCGGTCTTCCAATTTGCGGTGGTGTGGCGGGGATGGCCCCATCCAGATAATCGGCTCCATGCTCCCGTGCCCATGCTGCATTATCTCTAGCCTCTTGGGGAGTCCCCGTGCTTAGCTGCACGAACACTCGGCCGGCGAGGGCTGCCGTAACCTCAGGTGTGTCCAACACGCTGTAAGAGATCTTGTAATTGGCTACACAGACGATCGTTACCGGACTGGAAGCTACAGCAGAAGCTGCATTGGGAGCTAGAATTGCCCCGTCCCTGACGAGAGTTTCTGCTCTTTCAACCGTCCGATTCCATACGGTAACGCGATGACCATTTCGGAGCAGCGCCTGTGCGAGGGCGGTACCCATTGGTCCTAAACCGATCACTGTTACATCACTCATATAAATTCCTCCAATTTTCCATTAGTGAGACGAAACTGTTTTGTTTCGTTTGAGAAAACAATACAACACGGTTCATAATCGTGTCAAGATATTTCTTCCATGTCTATGGGAAAGGGAAGATTCCATCCCAATGATGCAAGGCTTGATTGCTTATCCGAGCGATATCCTTTATCCACTTCAGCCCCGTTCGTTCATGTCCCTGTCAATTTAAGGCGCAAAAAAAAACCTAAAGCCGTTAACTCGCTTTAGGTTCGTGGTTAAATCTATTCGTTCGTTTGACCAAGATATAATTCAATCAAATGTGTAGATAACGCCTTAAGCTGTGCCGCAGGTCCCGAGAATCCATAAACCGAAACGGAGGACAACGCGCCGTTAATGACAAGCATTAGTTGATCTGTCAATGTATCGTCATTCACACCGGCCAACTGTGTCAAACGGGATAAACGCTGACGTATGGCACGATTGTACTCTACAGCAAGTAAATGGACTGGGTGATCTTCTTCGGAAAATTCAGCAAGAGCATTTAGAAAATGACAGCCTCGATGATAACCCGGCTCGAGCATCTCGATGGTCGCATCGATCAAAGCTAATAACTGCTCTTTAGGTTTCCCCTCTTTTTTGGCGATCACTTCATCAAAATGCTCCCAATTGATATGATCCTGTTCTTGAAGGTATGCCATGACTAAATCGTCCTTGGTCGGGAAATGACGATAAAGCGTGGCTTTGCTCACACCGGCTCGTTCAACAATGGTATCGATCCCAACGGAACGAATGCCTTCGCGGTAGAACGACTCTGATGCCACGTTAAGAATATGCTGGCGTGCTGAAGCGCGTACCATTTCCTTCACCTTGCCTTCTTTGTGCATACTAAACAAAACATTTCTGTTTCGATTCGAATTGTAGCATGTTTTCTATCATCGAGGCAAGGAATCTCTTACAACTCGGAAACCGCAATTGCCCGTCGAGCTGTCGGGCGTATTCCCGCTGCGGGCTGCCACGCGGTACCGGTTGCAATAGGATCTGTGACACAGGTACGAGCCCCCGCGCATAGACCTTCTTCCGGTTGGCTCTGCGTAGAACGGATTACTGGCTGATGTTTGTTGATGATAGGACGGGCTGAACCAATCGCCGCACCATTCCCACACATTGCCGGACACGTTATACAATCCGTAACCATTCGGTTTGTAGGCATCAACGGGCGCCGTCCCGATATACCCGTCGCTGGCGTTGTTTCTGATCGGAAATTTGCCCTGCCAAATATTGCACTGGTGTTCCCCATCCTGCTTCAGCAGATCGCCCCATGGATAGGTCCTGTCCTCTAACCCCCCGCGCGCGGCATATTCCCATTCCGCTTCCGTCGGGAGCCGCACGCCGGCCCACTCGCAATACGCCATGGCGTCATTCCACGAGACATGTACCACCGGATGGTCCATCCGGCCTTCGAGAGTCGAGTCTGCTCCCTCGGGTGCAGCCCAGTAAGCGCCTTCCACCACCAGCCACCAAGGCGCTTCTTGCGGAACCTGCGTCACTTTAGCTTTGGTCTCATCTGAGGCCAGCAGTTCAAATACGAACGACCATCCGAATTTCTCAGCTTCCGTTACATAACCGGTGTCCTCTACAAAGCGTTGATATTCCCTATTCGTTACGGCATACGGCGAAATTTCGAATCCGGAAACCGTAACGCTCCGCGCCGGCCCT
Organism: Paenibacillus sp. FSL M8-0142; assembly: GCF_038597315.1. Lineage (NCBI taxonomy): Bacteria > Bacillati > Bacillota > Bacilli > Caryophanales > Paenibacillaceae > Paenibacillus > Paenibacillus sp. FSL M8-0142. The sequence goes on along the minus strand of NZ_CP152008.1, from coordinate 3,103,339 downwards.
TCACCGTCACTTGGGAAGCCTTCTTTCGAATTCGTGCCCATCATAAACGTCCCCTCAGGGATTGCTATCATGTCCGTATGAACATCCGCTTGAGACGGTTTATGGTCAAGGCTTTCACGCACCATGACAGGTTGATGTTCCTTCGGATCGGCTTCCGCAAGCTGAACGTTCGCTCTGGATCCCGTACAGCAAGAATGATGTTCTCCCACGCTCGATTCCTCCTAATCCTTGATACAGAGAACAGGACAACCATATTAGAGCGGTTATCCTGCATCCATTCACTGCTACATCGTTTTCTATTATACAAACTCCCGAGGATGACGTCGCATCAGCTCCGGTACCGCTTCTCCCCGGCCTGTATTCTTTAAGCGCTCAATATATCGCGGCAGATGACCTTTGGCATGGTAAGGTCCCCCCTCTTTCATGACCGTCCACAACGGATCCACGTCAAACGGCATCGTGGACATCATCTGATCATGCCACTCATTCAGTAGATAGACCGCTTCCCTGCAAAGCTCCGGTCGTTGAGACGCTTGGTTATGCTGTTCATGGACATCTTCGGAAATATGGAACAGCATCTCTTTGTCGAACAGGTGATAACCGTCGTGATACGTCCGAATGTAAAGCCATTCTCCAAAACGAACGCTTCGCTGACAAACATGGGCGCATTGAGATACCACCAGATACTCCCTGCCGCTCCCATTCCCGGTCCGCAGGCTCTCCGCGTAACTGATGCCGTCCCAGCTTGCAGCCGGAGCGACGTTCAGGTAGTCCGCCATCGTAGGCAGTAGATCCAGATGATAATGAAGCGCGGGGTCCGTAATTCCCTTCTTGATCCCAGGTCCCCGGATAATCATCGGAATGCGGCACGTTCCCTGATCCGCCGTACCATGTTCTCCATAAATCCCAAGCTCCCCCATGTTCTCGCCATGATCCGCAGTAATGATAATGACCAGATCATCCATGACTCCCTTATTCTCCAGCAATTCGAAGATTGCACCGATATGCTCGTCCATATGGCGAATGCCGCAATCGTAGCCGTCCACCATCATCCGCAAATCCTCCATCGACTTGATCTCCCCTGGATGTCGCGGATATTTGGGGGATACTTCACTATTATACATGTTAATTTCGTTTGCTCCATGCGGGCCGACCTTCTTCCGATGCTCCTGAAGCACCTCTTCCGTAATCCAAGCAGGCAGAGGATCATGCTCGAAGGGATTTCCCAGCGACTGGGGAGCACGATACGGTGTATGCGGATCCCAAAAATTCACGTATAGCATCCATTGGTCCTCATCCGCATGGCGCTCCAGCCAATCCAGAACGACTGGCGATACCTCTTCGGCAGACTCCATGCCGCTCTTACCGGTATTATAGATTTCATTGAAGCCCGCATAAAAGGTCCATGCCGAATGGCGTTCTCCGAACGGACTGATCAAGGCCGTCTTCATGCCGGCCCGGCGGAATATCGCGGGAAAGCTCTCCGTTACGAGCTTGTCGTGAAAGTCGCGGGCAATGCCTTCATGCCGCACGTCGGCAGCCGTGCCCCCATGACCGACGACGCCGTTATGTATGCCGAACTTGCCGGTCATTAATGCCGTTCTTGAAGGAAAACATGGCGCGTCCGAGGTATAGTAATTGTCAAAACGTACGCCTTCCGCAGCAATCCGGTCAATATTGGGCGATGTATTGCGATGATAACCGTAGCAGCCGAGATGATCCGGTCTGGTTGAATCCAAATCCAGCAGCAATACTCTCATATCCACATCGTTCCCTTCCTCTTCGTTATCCACTTCCGACTTGTTGAAGCTACAAATAAAATGGTCAATGTGTCGTTGCTTGAAATTATAGGCCGCGATGCATGCGGAGTCGATGTACATTTCGCTGGTTTGGTGTACGATTCCATTCCAATTTTCATACAAGAAGATCATAGAAGCGAACGAAATTCTACTCAAAGCAAGTATAAATATGCTAGGCTATAGGTATAAAATCACTGCGAGGTGCTCGAATGTGTTCCAATTGATGAGCGTGAATTTTGATGATTACATCCCAAATTGGCGGACACAGCTGGAGACGATTGCATACAACGTCCTTGTTGTAGTAAGAGCAGGCAAGGTAAGATACGAGATCAACGGAGAAGAAGTGATTGCGGAAAAAGAAGACGTGCTCTTTATCCCTCAGTCTACCAGAAGAAGCGGCGGCAATTGGAACGATACCCCGCATCAGAAGCATACGATTCTATTTACGCTGGATCGCCAAGAGCCAACTGGAATTCCATTTCTGGACGCAGGGCAATTCATGAAATTCAACCTTACGCATATTCAATATGCCTATCGCCGCTGCGAGCGATTATACGAGGAAATGCGGGGCGGCAAAAGCTACCGCACGATGATCTGTCGAGGCATCATGCAGGAGCTGATCGGGATGCTGGCCCGTGAGCTCGAAAAGACTGAGCTTGCGCCCAGCAAACGAAACTACGCGGATACCATCAAATCCTATCTGCTGGAGCATTATCGCGAATCGATAGAAATCGATGCATTGGCGAGATTAATCCATCGCTCTCCGGGCTATGCCGCGGCCCTTTTCAAAGAGGTGTATGGTCAATCTCCGATTCGATATATGCATCAGCTGCGGGTGCAGGAAGCCTGCAGCCTGCTGATTCACTCGGACATGAGCATCACACATATCGCAGACTATCTGGGTTATTACGACACTTCCTATTTTTATCGGATGTTTAAAAAACACACCGGTTTCTCGCCCTCAGACTATGTACAACAACACAACTTACTTTAAACCCAATCAAACATATCAACCTAAACATAGTATTAAGTATTCGGAGATGAGAGGAGGTTTCCTTGTGGGTGAAGTAAACGGATATGGCGGAGGCTACTCCATAGGAGCAATCCTGGTTCTCTTTATTCTTCTGGTTATCATTGCTAGCTCCTTTGGTTTTGGCATTGTTTAATAGGGAAACCTAAACTCACAGCATAGGCTCGGCAAGCACCAAGAACCCGCCGATCATTATCGCGCGGGTTCTTGGCATATACAAAGTTTAAGGTGTGGAAATATTGCCTGACTAATACATAGGATCGCGCGTGCTGAAAGAGATTTCCTTCATCCTCTCTAATCGGGGAGCCCGCTTCGCGGCGCAACAGCCGTTGTTCCTCGCTCAACCAGCTTGACCGGCACCAGGATTTTGCCCGAGGCTTGCTTGCCCATTTCCAGCCAGTTCACGATAATCTCGGCGGCCTGGCGTCCGATTTCATAAAAGTTTTGTTCAACCGTCGTCAGTGGTATGATGACATGCTCTGTGACCGGATTGTTGTCGAACCCAATAATCGAAATATCCTCCGGAATACGAATTCCTCTGTCCAGACAGAGATTCAGCAGGTTGGCGGCGATAAGATCATTCTCGGTCTGAACGGCCGTGATGCCCTCCGCACGGTAGGAATCAAGCAGCTCGTTATAGAATCGCTCCGCGCCGACTTGTTCCCGGTATCCCTTCATATTCAGCCAAATATATCGGCTGTCAAGAGGAATCCCGTGATCCTTAAGCGCCTGGCAATAACCGAAATACCTGTCCCGGACCGAGGAAGTAGATTCAATGCTTACAGCCGTCAGGAATGCGATTTTGCGGTGGCCGAGCTCGATGAGTCGGGATACCGCCTGGTACGAGCCGCTGTAGTTGTCTGATACGACCGCTCCGAGCGGAAGGCTGTCGAAATATTTATCAATGGTAATGATCGGATAGTCCTCCAGCGTAAGCCGGTGAAGGATATCATAATTCGTCTGATCGTTCCTGGGATACAGGATGATTGCCGCTATTCCTTTTCGCGTCAGCATTTCCAGCAGATCCCGCTCTTTCTGGGAGTCGTAATCGCTTTGATGAATGCTCAAGTAGTAGCCATTCGCATTCAGCCAGTCCGATGCGCCGCGAATGTACCCCATCGTGCCCCGGTCATCCTCCGAGGGCAGGATCAGGGAGATCATTTTTCCGGTGCCTTCCTCTCTTCCATCTTGCCCGCGGCTTCTGGGTTTGACGAAGCTCCCGCTTCCTTTAATCCGGTAGATCAAGCCTTCCCGCTCGAGCTCTTCGAGCGCTCTTCTTGTCGTAATGCGGCTCACGCCAAAGGCCGAGCTCAGCTCGGCCTCCGTGGGCAGCTGGGATTCGGGAGGGTAGCGGCCCGAAACAATTTGTGATTTCAGCTCGTCCATCATAACGCTGTACAGCGGTTTATTGTCTTTGGTCAACTTCGCTCTCATCCCATCTTTAACGTACTTGCACGTATCTCGCTTGTTACGCTAAATTATAGCGTTTCTAACATCGGCATGTAAACTCGCTGCACGGAAATCGCCCGCTGCCGTACGCCCATACCGGGCAAGCGATCGTTTACACAGCAGTCTCGGCAATCGCTCGTGAACAATGCCATAGGATCATTTGACGTTCAAATATCGTTCGTATTGCGTACGCTTGATTTCCAGGTACTCCTTGGCCCCCATCTTGTCGAGCGTCTTGACGTATCCGTCCCAATCGGTATCCAAGCTGGCCTTCCCCGTCACGAACTTGACCCTCATTTCCTGGATATATTTATTGATATCGGTCAAGATTGCGCTCGTCGTGTTCGCTTCCTCATCTGTAGGCACGAAATCCGGCCACAGCTCCTTCGGGGCGAATTCATCCAGCTCAGCCGGGTCCGCCTTAATCTCGTCGGCTACCGTTGTCCCTCTTGCAGACATCCGCAGCTCATCGTCCGGCTCCACATAAGGGTAATACGCACCGTACACATTGTCGACGTATTGGAACGCCCCGAGCTGCACGCCTCCCTTATAATTCAAGATGTCTTCCTTGTACCTCGGCTTGCCGTCTACGAGATCGTATGTTTCGCCCTCTAACCCGAAGGTGCCGAAGTTGATGCCCTCCTCGCCGTAGAAGTAATCGATCCATTTGATCGTTTCGACCGGATGCTTGTTTTTGTTCGTTATGATGAATCCGAATATGCCTTTGGCAGGCGGTCCGAGCGTGCCGGCAACCTTGTCTCCATTCGGTCCTTCCAGCGCGTTAATGCCAACGTACTGCTCGGCAGCCTCCTTGCCGATATATCCAGGGCCTTCCCATACGAAGGAGCCGATCTTTCCGCTCGCGCCGTCCGCCGACCATTTGGCGTAGTCGTAGCCGGTCGTGAAATTTTGCTGCGCAAGGGAGCCGTCTTTATACAAATCGCTCATATACCGCAGAAGCTCCCGGTACTTCGGATCGTTGAACGTCGTTTTCACCTGTCCATCGGCGTCCTTGTACAAATATTGGCCGAACGCCTTGGCGCCGCCTTCTCCCATGCCGTAGCTGCCTGCGAGGAAGCTTTCCAGGAAGGTCCAATACTGCGTCTCAAGGACCCAGCCCAGGCGGGAATCATCCTTCTCTCTTACCTTCTTCAGCGCCTCGCGGAGCTCTGCGGTCGTCTTCGGAACGTCAAGTCCGGCTTCATCCAGCCAGGATTTATTGATATATAACCGGACGGAATTAAATGCCTTCGAGAAGTCGACATAGGGCAGCGCGTAGATGTGTCCGTCGGACATCGTGATCGCTCCCTTGATGTCCGGATTCTCGTTCAGCAGCTTTCGCAAATTAGGTGCATGCTCCTCGATCAATTCCTCAAGGGGTATGAACAATCCCTGTTTGCCGTATTTCATCAGCTCGTCCGTTCCGAAGGCGATGCGATAAAATGCATCGGGAAGATCGTTGGAGCCGAGCATGACGTTTTTCCGCTCCGTTACGGCTGCGCCGGCAAGTTCCTCGAACTCGACCTTAATGCCGGAGATCTCCTCGTATTTTTGCCACATCCACAGCTGATCGGCCGGAGGATGAACATCCGTATAACCGCGCTTCACGATATGCAGTGTAATGCTTCCCGGATCCCCTTCGGTATCGGAAGGCTCCGGAGAAGCTTCGCTCCCGGACCCGCCGCAGGCGGACAGGAGCAAAGAGAATGTCAGGGTCAAGGCAAGCAGAAATTGAAGTCTTTTTCTCATATCAACAATCCCCTCTTTCCATCTTTATGAGGTCCAAGCCAAGAAATCGGGCGGTTCCTGCTTGAATCCCCGTGTTATCCCTTGATCGCTCCCACCATGATGCCTTTCTCGAAAAAACGCGACAGCAGCGGATACAACAGAAGCAGCGGCAGTGCGGACAGGACGACAATCGCATACTTCAGCCCTTCCTTCACCATCATCTGGTCCGCATACTCAGCCCCGACCGATATGCCGGCCATCTCCTTGAAATCGTTCTGCACGAGAATTTCCCGCAAAATAAGCTGCAGCGGAAACTTCTCCCGATCCGTTAAGTAGATCATCGCATCGAAGTAAGAGTTCCAATGGCCGACGCCGTAGAACAGAAGCATGACGGCAATGATGGGCATGGACAGCGGGAGCACGATTTTGTACAGCATCTGAAAATCGCCGCAGCCGTCCACATAGGCGCTTTCTTCAAGCTCGATCGGAATCCGCGTCTGGAAATAGGTGCGCATGATGATCATGTTGTAGGCGCTGATCGCCCCCGGCAGCACAAGCGCCCATACCGTGTTCAGCAGCCCAAGCTGCTTATTGACCAAATACAGAGGAATCAGACCACCGCCAAAAAACATCGTAAACGCAAACAGCATCGTAAACAGACCTTTACCGTAAAACCGTTTGCGGGACAGCGGATAGGCGGCGAGCACCGTCATGATCAGGTTGATGGCAGTTCCCAGGAAGGCATACAGGATGGTGTTCAGGTACCCGCGCCATATTTCGCCGTTCTCAAACACCTTGGCATACGAATCGAGATTGAAGCCGGCCGGATATAACAGCAGCGGCTTGTCCCAGATTTGACGCGGATCGGAGAATGAAGCAAACAGCACGAACACGAGCGGATACAGAATGATGACGGTGACCAAGACGGCGAGCACCAGAATGACGATATCCGCGATTTTCTCGCCAGGCGTTCGTTTGATGTTCAGCAGCACGACATAGGTTCCCTCCTTAACATACAGTCGGCATTCTTCCCTACCATAAGCTGGTTTCCCCGGCCTTGCGGGCTGCCGCATTGACGATAATCAGGATCATGAAGTTTATGACGTTGTTGAACAGGCCGACTGCCGCGGAGAAGCTGTACTGGGTGTTAATCAGCCCGCTTTTGTACATATAAGTCGAAATAACCTCAGAGGTTTCCAGGTTCATCGGGTTTTGCATCAGCAGGACTTTCTCGAAGCCGACGCTCATAATGCTTCCGGCGCTCAAAATCGATAAGATGACAATGGTCGGCAGGATTCCGGGAATCGTAATATGCCAGATGCGGCGGAACTTGCTGGCACCGTCCATGTAAGCCGCCTCGTATAAATCCGGGGATATGCCGGATATCGTAGCGCTGTAGATAAGTGACGACCAGCCGATTCCCTGCCACACGCCGGACCAAACATACAAATGCCAAAAGTTAGATGGTTCGGCTAAAAAATCGACGGGTTCTTTCCCGAGAGAAACCAGAATGGAATTGAAAACGCCGTTCGTCGGCGAGATGAAAAAGAACAGGATACCGACTGCGACCACGACGGAGATGAAGTGAGGAGCGTAGGAGATGGTCTGGGCGAATGAGCGGAATTTGCGGCTCCGCAGTTCATTGAAGAGCAGCGCCAAGAGAACAGGTGCCGGGATGCCGACGAGCAGTCCATACAGGCTGATGCCGATCGTATTTTTCAGAATTGTCCAAAAGTAATACGCATCAAACAGCCGCTCGAAGTGCTCCAAGCCGACCCATGGGCTGTTCCAAATGCCTAGTCCGGGCATAAAATCCTTAAACGCGATTTGAACGCCGTACATCGGCCAGTAGTGCCAGATCAAGAAGTAAAGTACCGCCGGAGAAATAATGAGATACAGTCCGACATTTCGCTTCAGCTGCTTTTTGACATGCTTCCATTTGCTCGGCCTCTGTACGGGCTGTGCGGATGCCGAGGATAGGCGAGCGTCCATTTGTGGCCATGACCTCCTTCTTGAAAAAGGTAAACGCGGCGGAGATGTTTGTCAGCGTAAGAAACACAGATGTTCATCTCCTGAATTCAGCAATTCATCATCCCCTTCCTATATTTGTTATGATATGTTGTTATGTAATTTCATAGTTGTTATAACACATTCTAGGTTCGATTCCCTGGATCGTCAAGATCTAATCATTTAAAAGATTGGGAGAAATGAAAAAAAGACCGCGTTGTTAAGCGGTCTTTCTGTTATCGTATTACCTCGCGAGCCTTGAATTAATGGGCACTGACGAGAATCTTTACCTGGTTCTTTTCCTTGAGCAGCGCCTCAAATCCATGCTCCACCACTTCATTTAGCTTAATCTTCTGCGTAACGAGCTTCTCTGCCGGGAAGAAGCCTTTCTCCATCAGGCTGATCACGGCCGGGAACACGTCACGATAGCCGATAATGCCGGTGATGCTCCGTTCTTTCATAACAATATCGTTCGGAATGATCGGCGCAGTGGTTTCGAAAATGCTGACGATCATAATCTGCCCGCCGATCTTCGTGGAATGGATTGCCTGAGTGAGAACGGGAGGAACGCCGGTCACTTCGAAAGCGACCTCGACACCCCCGCCGGTGCGCTGCTTCAGCTCCTCGACGACATCGCAGGCTTTCGGATCAATCACGATCGCCCCTAACTCCGTCGCCTTCTGTTTCCGTTCCTCGGACAGCTCTACGGCGTAGATATCCGAAGCGCCTGCAGCCTTCAGCGCCTCGATGACAAGCAGTCCGATCGGCCCGGCACCAAACACGACGGCGCGATCGCCGGCTTTCAGCTGGCTCTGGCGTACTGCGTACAAGGCAACGGCCGACGGCTCAACCAATGCCCCCTGCTCATACGAAACACTGTCGGGAATTTTGTGCACCATATGCTCATCCGCTGCGACGAACTCGGAGAATCCGCCTCCGCCGCCGGCCAGGCCCAGGAAGCCCATTTTTTCGCACAAATTGTATTTACCTTGACGGCATGCCTCGCAAGTCCCGCAGGAAAAAACAGGTTCTACGACGACGCGGTCGCCGGCTTTAAAGCGAGTTACTCCCTCCCCGACTTCAACCACTTGGCCCGAAAATTCATGGCCCATAACGACCGGTGCCTGTTCTCCGGTAAGCGCATGCGGGGTTGATTCAGGTATAAAAATCGGTCCGGCTACGTATTCGTGGAGGTCGCTTCCGCAAATACCGCACCATTCCACCTTGATTTTCACTTTACCTTTCGTTGCTTGAGGCTCCTCAATGTTCTCGAGCCGCAGATCCTTCACACCATGCCAGCGCAGTGCTTGCATCGTCTTCATCTCCTTATGAGTTCGAAAATAAAAGAATGAAATAGGAAACGTTTCCGAAATCAAATATGTCATAGTTTCGCTATTCTGTCAAATCTTCTTCCTTGAATTGTGAAAGGTGATATAGCATGTCAAGGCTCTTTGTCTGTAGCATGCCATAAATCGCAGTTTCCCGGTATTCCAATGGATCTCAATTACCGCCGACAATCGCCGTGAAGTTATATTGTCATCTTCAAAACACCTTCTTATCCCCCAACTCCCCATCCTCCCCCGTCTTTAGGAAATAAGGAAGCATGCATGCTATAATAGAGGTGATTGCCTCAATCATCCAATATTTTCGTACTCATACAGGAAACGTTTCCGATAGAGAAAGGGTTAAAGGATTATGACGAATTCAAAAAAAGTAACCATTGAGGATGTTGCCAAAAAAGCAGGCGTCGGTATTGCCACCGTCTCCAGAGCCATCAACAACAGCAAAGGAATCAGTCCGAAAACAAAGGCCATGATCATGCAGGTAATCGAAGAAATCGGCTTCAGTCCGGATACGTCAGCTCAAAGCTTAAAGGTCCGTCAGACGTATCAAATCGCCTTGGCCGTCCCGGACATCCGGAACGCCATCATCCCGGAAATCGCCTGGTCGGTCGAACAGACTGCCAAACAGCACGGGTATCGGGTTGTTCAGATTAATACGGCCGGCAACGCCCGGAACGAGCTCGAAATCGTGCGGGATATCAAGAAGCTGCACGTGGACGGGCTGATCATCATGCCGCTCGCTTACCCTAAAACGCTCGGAGATCTGATTAGCAAATCCAGCCTTCCGGTATCCATCATCAATTATGGCAAGCAGCTCGGCGATGAGTACAAGGCCGATATCGTCGGCCTCGCAAGGCAGGAAGGCAGACTTGTCATGGAGCATCTCATCAAGATCGGGAGAACGCGGATCGCTTATGCCGGCGCGCCAAAGGATAAAATCGAAGAACGTTACTGGGCATATGAGCAGTCGTTGAATAAGGTCGACCCTTCCCTCGTTTATTTCGGAGAAGATTTCTCTTTCGAGACAGGCGTCCGCGCGGCGGATTACTTCTACGGGCTTAAACATATGCCGGACGCGATCTATGCCGTCAACGACATGGTCGCCATCGGCATTGTTAACCGATTTAAAGAATTGAAGATCAAGGTTCCGGAAGACGTCGCTGTCGTGGGCATCGACAACAACGCGTGGACCACGGTTACTACGCCGCAGATCAGCTCTGTTTCCATTATGGGTGACGAGGTGGCGCGGCTTGCCACGGAGCTGCTCTTGAAGCGTTTGCGGGAACGGAAAAGCGGCGGCTACGAACGCGTTCAGTTCGAACCCCGACTGATCGTGCGGGAGTCTAGCGTATCCATCACCCGAACCACCGCCGAGGAATAAAGATATGACGAACTTGCGTGTGAACAATAAGAAAGACCGTGCAGCAGCTGCTGCACGGTCTGTTCTATGATTGCTTGAGTAAGGTTCGAGAAATGATCTCTGTTCCCTTTCCAAGCGATTTGGCGAGACCAAATGTGCTTTTTCTCACTATGCTGTGTCAGAGAAGCTTGCTAATAAGTAGCCGTAGATCATCGATGAGTGTGTCTGGATTTGACATGGCAATCATATGACTCTCACTGCTCCGATCTCGGGGATTTTCATCCGTATTCTTCGGCCATCCGTCATATTCTGTAAACCTCTCAATAAGGTAACCCAGCCTGCGCATTATCTCGGTCCAGACGCGGGCGACGCGTTTGCTGCTCCACGGAGCCTCATCTGCCGGCTCTGGATAAGCGGAACAGGCGAACCCGGGAAGTGAGGGTGCCACGATGTGTAACGCAATCCTTGGAGCTTCCCTTTTTGCTCAACTCTTTTTGTACGGGTTCCTTGATTCTTCGATGATCGTGATCTTTCATTTATACGGACCGAGGTCCGAATACCGGCGCTAACTTCGATGCAGAAAGCTGCTCGCTTAGCCCGAAATATTCGCAAAAATTCATGATCATCGGATTCCATTTCGAAGGATCGATATAGTTGGACTCTCCATCCATAAGAAGCCCTTCTTCGATATGCACTTTTTCAATGTAAACTTCCATGGCAACAAGCGAACTTGGTTCTTCAAAAGGGTGGACCTTCACAAGCCTGGCTTCCAGGTGGATGGGACATTCCTTGACGCGCGGTGCGTGAACGAGTTCGGACGGAAGTGGAGTTAGCCCGGCGATCCCAAACTTATCCGCCTCATGCTGATATCCCCTCTCGGCTTTAGATTCCGGCACAGGATTGCGACCGGTCAATAGCGTCAATTGATCGATTGCGGGAATCAAGTCAACCGACGGAAGATTCAGCACGCACTCGCGCTCACGGATCAGATTTTGAACGGTCTGGGATTTGCTGCTCATCCCAAGCATGCATGATTGATTGAGCCACCAGGCGGAAGACATTGGAGCCAGGTTGGGCGTGCCGTCTTCGTTGACCGTGCTGATCAATACGACCGAAGTGCCGAAGTATAGGATTTTGGGCTGGATTACTTTATGCATGACAGACACCCTCTCTCCACTATGATTTTTAAGTAATGTATCACGAGACCATTTATGGAAGATAGGGTTTTGGAATAAGACCGCAAGATCTCGAAATTGGACCGGGGATTCGCCACATCAACTAGAGAACAGCGGAACTTCCCCGCCCGGATACAAGGTCGAGCTGGACAGCCGTTTCGTCTGCGGCAAAGGAATACCCGAAGCAGGCTCGCTTAAATCTGCACTTTTGCTCGAATAGATAGACGCTGTTTCATCGCTGTAAATAATGACTTGCTCCATACCGCTTCCCCATAAGTCGGCATGGACGGCATATCCCTCGTCAGGAAACTCCGCGATTGCATTCATGTGACCGTCATACAAGGTGGGAAGGACCCCTCCACCGCGCCGATAAGCCAATATATAGTCCAGGGCTCCTTCCGCCCATCCGCGCAAAGGCTCGATAATCGTTAGCCAGCCTGGTGTTTTGCGGTCTTCTTTCCAAACCTCCCGGCCGCTGCCGTCGAGCAGGAATAAGGCGTCCTTGCCGACCAAACCCTTCCCGTCGTCCTCTCTCACAAGCCGGTCCAGCCCCGCAATTTGCAATCCAGGCAGGTCGCTTCGGAAGCGACCGAGCGCGATGTGCTGCGACTCGATGGAGCCTTCGTATCGCCATAGCTCCCTCCCGTTTCGGTCATACATGACCGTGACGCTGCCTCCGATCACGATCTCCGGGTCTCCGTCGCCGTTCACGTCGCCGATCCAAATGCAATCGGCATGGTCATCCAAATCGCGGCAGCTCCATAACGGCGTGCCGTCATGGTCCAACAAGGTATAACCGGCCATCACTTCATCATACCCGTCCCCGTCCAAATCGTAGACCCAAGGGAAGTGGCCCGGATTGCCCTCATGCGTCCATAGGATGTTGAAATGATGGTCCATTGCCCACATGCGGCGATAACGATCCTTTAGGATGATATCCCGCGTATGCGGGCTTCCCGTCAAATTCGCAACGATAATGCAGTCATGCGCCTCCGGATCCGGCAGCTCATGCGATGATCTGACGCTTCCGTCGTACCCGTTAATGACCAAGAGACGGTTCTCCATAACGCATAACACCTCTAAATGACCGTCTCCGTCGATATCGACAATTTGAGCGGGATAATCCGAGCCTTGACTGCCGGCGCCAGGATCCGGTTTGCCTGTTTGCCACAGCAGATTCCCCTCCAAATCGTACGCAGTGAGGCACTGCACCTGATGGGGAATGTAACGCACGTCCTGGCGGTTGTCGGGTTGAACGAGCAGCATCTCCATCCGGCCGTCTCCGTTTAAGTCGCCAAGCAGCATTTTACACCGCGGACCTGCTGCCCGAATATCCAGCCTCCCGATGAGCAAAGGATCAATTGCCTTCCCTTGGTTCATCCGATATCCCTCCTTTTGATGAATGATCATGAAAAATCCTCAAAAGCTCCCTCCAACTGCCATTTCGGCACTCCCGCTAAAGCTTGATCTGCTCTCCGCCTTTCACTTCGACAATCTGTCCATCCACGTCCAACCAAACGCTTAATGCTGACGGGTTATAGACGAAATCCAACGCGGCTGCAAACTTCAGTCCTTCGAATGCTTTCGTATAATCGACTAACTCGATGTTCGTGCAATACCAGATTTCCGGTTTACCTCCTACATAAGCGCAGAACTGTTCCATAAGTTCCCAATTTTGATCGTGATCGAATTCGTAGCTATGCCCCCATACGTTCATCAGATACAAGTACTGCTTTTTATGCAGGCTCATGAAGGTCTCGGCGTGCTTCATCAAATCACGATTATGATGACAGGTCGGCTGCCATTCCAGGAAATCGTCCGGCATTCCGAAATGCCCTGAACTCGCAACGACTCTCGCATATTCTATCCCGAGGCCCGGCAGCATCTCTTTAATTCTGCGGCTGTAAGAGCCGTTCGGATACGACATCCCTCGAACCGTATACCCTACGATACCCTCCAAAATGCGCCGGTCTTCCATGACTTCATGCACGATTTGCTCATTCGGACAGCGAGCGATCGTCGGATGGGTCAACGTATGCGCCGATACCTCGTGACCTTCATAAAGCGTTCTGACCTCTTCTGCCCCCACCCTGTCCGGCGTTCCGAGCAGCCCGGAATTGATATGAAAAGTTCCTTTGAGCCCATGCCGGTTCAAGATGTCCACCAGCCGCCGATCGGCAAATCGTCCGTCGTCATAACTCAATGTCAGGGCTTTGTGCCTCCCTCCAGGAAAGCACATCATAATTTTGGTCATCCTGTTTCCTCCTCATCGGATATGCTCCTCGTGACGGATTATGCTTCCATTACGAGATATACTCCTCGTGAACGAAATATCCCCCTCGTAACGGGGGCCGATTACCTTCGCCTTGCGCGGGGAAGATACAATTGCGGAACAGGCACCATTCCCCAATCGATATCGGATGCAAAATAAAAGCTTGTATAACTTGGCTGGTTATATACGACATTCTGCCATGCAATTCCTGTCCGATATTGCGTATCATGCATCAACGTATACAATTTTCGGTCCGTTACTTCGGTGCTCAAGTAGATACGGATCGCCGAGCTATCCTTTGTTCGAACCAACAGCTCCTCTCTCCAATCTCCGAACACGTCCGCAACAAGGCATGGATTTCCCTTCGTACCGTTGTTGGAAACCGCGCCTTCTGCGGTAAGCAGCCTGCCTCGTTTCCAGTCGTCGATCGTAACCGGCTCGTCGAATCTGCCGTTGATGATCTGTGTGGTCATATCAGCCGACCATTTGATGCTCATGTTCGTGCCCGGTACCTGTGCCGCAATCCGTTCTCCCGTACATGTCATCAAGCCGAACGCTTCATCGCTTTCATAACCTTCGCTGCACCATGTTTGAAGGCCGCGATGATTCGGTTCAACCTGCCCGATCATTCCGCGCCCAACGTCATCGATTGCGAAGCCGCCGTATAACACCTCGCCGGTTGCCGCATCACGCAGCGTATATCCGTAGGGTCCCGATGCGCCGCTTTCATGGACCATAAATATCTCCAACCCTTGCCGATCCGGATCTATATTCGCTACATGAAGTGCATCGCCGTGACCCAGCTTGGAGATTGCGCCAGGCTCCTTGCTTTCCGGGGGCATTTCAGCCCGAGAGCTGTATAAAATCGTTCCGTCATGGTCGATGGTTGCCGCCCCGTATATAATTTCGTGGCAGCCATCTCCGTCCACATCTGCAACGCTTAATGAATGCGCGCCTTGTTTAGCGAGGCTGCCGAACTTCTCACTGCGGCCGTCCTCTAGACCAAGCGTATCATGAAAAGGGTTATTCATCGAAACCCAGCCGCTGTCGACGAACCACTTCTCCTTAAGGCGCTTTCCATCCCAGGAATAGGCTGCGACGGCGGCCCTGGTATAGTAGCCGCGGGCAAAGATCGCAAACGGTTGTTTGCCGTCCAAATAGGCTACGCCTGCCAGAAATCGGTCCACGCGATTACCGGGCTCGATGCGGTTCCAAGCATAATCCCCCCACATCAGACCGTCATCATGCCGCCCCGGCTTATAGGGGATCGTCTCCAATTCCTCGCCCGTATGCCCATAAAATACGGTTAAATATTCAGGCCCATCAAGAACGAATCCCTCGAATGACCGCAAATTGTTGCGGCCACTCCGACTGGGAGCATACACATCGAGGAAGTAATCGGCGAGCCGTTCCGCATCCCCCCTGGACAAAGGGTAATCGTAACGTTGCTCGATCCCAAAGCATTCTTCCAGCGTGGAGGGCCATCGTCCGGCCACCACCTCCTCATGGGAGTGCCAGCGCATGAACACTGAGACGATATGCTTATAGTAATCCTCGCTGCTCATTCGATAGTCGTCCGAATGGCTGTATCCGGCAGCGATATCCTCAGGCGGCATCGTTACATAAGTTTCGGTGGTGCTCTGACCTGCCTGATTGTACCGGATGACCTTCGTGCCGGGTGCGGTCTTAAACATGAGCTCGGCTCTCCCGTCTCCGTCAAAATCGTAGACCAGAAACTGCGTATAGTGGGCACCTGCCCGAATGTTCACGCCTAGGTCAATCCGGTATAGCAGCGTTCCGTCCAGCTTATAACAGTCGATATACACCTGTCCGGTGTAGCCGGAGTGCGATACATCTTTCGCGTTTGAAGGGTCCCATTTGACAAAAAACTCATACTCGCCGTCGCCATCTACATCCCCTACGCTCATGTCATTCGCCGAGTATGTAAAGGTTTGACCGGTCGGCGTTATGCCGTCAGCCGGTTTTTGCAAGGGTATTTCGTAGTACGGACCTTCCCACGGATTGACATCGGCACTTCGGTCGACCTCTTGACCGTCGACAACGGCACAAACATAGTAAACCGAGTCTGGCGTCCCGCCGGGATCCAAATAATTGGTGCTGTCGCAGACAACTGCGATCAAGCTGCCATCTCGATACAGGTTAAAATCAGTTCCGGTCAGTCCGTTACTGCTAAAGCCGCTCACTTCATTCCCGAGCAATCGCCAGCTGAGAAATACTCCTTCGGATGTGACAGCTGCAACCAGCCCGCGACCCAGGTATTCCAGCTGAACCTCGGACTGATTCCTTGTTTCATTTTTGTACTGATCATGGTCGGTTTTCATAATTAGGCCCCCTCTCAATTGATGATTTGCCTGCGGCATACACGGTTAGATTTGCATATTCACCAATCAACGGGGCCATCTGGCGGAAACCAACCTTGCCGCCGGCGAGTTGCGGTCCGTACGTCTGACCGTCGTCCTCCCATGAGAACACCGGCAGGTCGTTAACGGCAAACGTAATGCGGTTCTTATCCTTGACGATGAGCATCCGGTAAGGGCCAACCGCGTCCATGACGCCAGGGATGGGATCCGCCCCTTGAGCGACCAGATGGAAGCCGTAGCTTTTTCGCAAATTGCATGTGTGAAACATCCGTTCTTCCGTCCACTTCCTCCGAAAGTAAGAGATATGGAAGGCATTCATTTCGCCGTGATGGTACTGGTCGTATTCCCCCGTCCGGGGCTTGATCGAAGGATCGAATAAATCACGCCCCTCCGTTCCGGTTGCGCAAAAAAACATCATGGCCAAGCCCGGCTCGCGCACCGGCCAAAAATCCCAAGAAATTGCGGCGTCTGCCGGAAAATCCTCAAGACACCACAGCACGAAATTGGCGCGCTGTCCCTCCTTCTCATCCAAGATGCTCTCGAGTCGCATTCGCCCCATAGGAAACGTGACAGAGGCATTCCCTTCCAATCGAAAATCGGCGACATGCTCGGGATCGGCTAGCGGGTTCACGTATATCTCCCTCCAGCCTTCAGGAATAAGCGAGCTATCGGCCGGTGCCGGAACTCCTGATTCGGTTGATTGATGAGGTTTCATCTTAAGTAATGCTCCTTTCTTCCAGCCACGGGCGGATTGCCAACTATTTTGCAGGGCGGACGTGCCGATTACCAGGCTTCTTTATATCTTGGCTTGTTGCCGTTCCGATACCGTATGGCCCGGGAGTGCGTCCGGGATCAGTTCCAGGCTGATGATCGTGTTCAAAGACCACTGCGACGCCTCGTTCGTGTTCATCCAGTCAATCTCCTTCAGCTCGCCGGCGTAAGTAACGTCAGCCGAGTCTTTCTCCAGATCTGTTGTAGCAAAAGGATGTGACAGCAGCGTCGACCAGGCAAAATCGGCTGTACGTCTGTCCTTTCGGTACCAAGCGCCGTAAGCGACGAGGGCCAGTGTCAGGACAGGGTGCTCAAACCGCTTCGTGCTGATTGCACCGCCGGTAATTTGATCCTTTTCTTCTTGCGTGAGATTATAGAACACACCAAAATCAGCCATCATCTCATCCCACTGCTTATCCTTCAGCATGCCGGACAGCTCGAACCACACTTGCGGTGCGCCCATGCATAACGCCAGATGCCGTCCCCAGTTGTCGTCGCCCATCGACGTAAGCACGCCGGTTATCGGGTCGTAACCGTAAGTCGGACCGGAGATCAGACCGAAATTCGCCTGTTTGATACATTGAATGCCGGTCAGCAGTTTGTCACGGTAAAATGGATCCTCTTTACGCTCCCAGCGGGTCATCCAGTTGGAGCTGAAGGCCGCCCAATCGGGACCGACCCGGATATGCGTCTTATGCTCGTCCTTTGGAAAATAGGCGCGCATCGGGTCGATATGAACGGTTGTATAATCGGCGTCCTTGGCCTCATCCATCATATCCCCGATTCGTTCGTCCCCCGTCAAATAATAATAATAGCGATGCAAGCCGGCCATGCTGATCCGGGCTTCCTTGCAGCCGCAGCCCCAATGGACGACGTTATGCCGGGAGCCGAGGCCTGCGTATTCACCGAAATGGTAGACGTCAACCTCGCTTGTATGACGCGTCATTGCCTCCGCCATCCGGAATATATCTTCGCGTCCCGAACGCAAAAACATCAGCCACAGCCACATGTTCGGGACCAGTTCGGTATTTTGCCACGCACAGCCGCCGAGATCATAATTCCAGACATGGCGGGCAGGGTCATAGCTGTGCATGAAATCGCCGTAATCCCAGAAGCCGTACCAGCGCCTCTGCTCTACCTCCCGTTGGTAAAAGGCGATGATCCCGTCCAGCTTCTCTTCGAGTCGGGCCTTTATGGGCGTTCCCCGGTCCGGCAAGCTCCAGATGCCAAAAGCGCCCCGGCTCCGTAAATAAGCCGGCTCGCATACAAGCAGCGGCGGCGAATCGTTATAACTCGCGTAGGCTTCCAGCTCAATCGGCGACGGCGTCGCCCCCCGGCACCAGATCGTCAGCTCGCTCGTATTGCCGACGCCGTAAGGCGTTGCGCGCAGCTCTTCCGCGCCTTCGTAGGAAGACTCAACATGCGTGCTCGTATCGTAATGGCGCATGTCCATGGCGGGAGCTTCCGGCGACCAGAACCAGGCGGTCAGCTGGGCCTCGTCCGCCGTGAGACCGTGTGCCTCCATGCCGGAAGGATGCTTCTGCCAGAAATTGCGCATCGCAAGAGCCAGGCCGCCGCCTGGCCCGCCGACATACGCGACCCCGCGCCCTCTCCGGCCTTCGGCGGATTTGAGCCAGCCGCACCCTGCCTTGGTCCGCTTGGCCATCAGGTAATGGTCAGCTGAGAGCTGCGCCATTTTATAGCCGTCCCAGCACGCGGAATCGTCCAGCAGATTCATGAAGTATTCATCGGCCATGTCTTCATCGGGCAGCAATTCCCCATTGAGCTGACGCTTGAACAGCTCCAAATATTTGCCATGTGTACGCCGCGTATGGAGCGTCTTCGGCGATTCGCTTACAAAACCGCTGTCGCCCGCGAACCGGACGTGGCGGTTATAGAGCGGCCCGCGCATTGGCAGCCCGAAACGGATGCCGAGTCCCTTCACGAAATCCTGGTTCGGATTGCCGTCATAAAAAAACGTATGCACGATCCGAAGCGACTCCAGTCCCGCGTAGGCGTACAGGCGAAGCGAAAATGGCAGCCATTCTCCGGTTCCATTGACGGCACGGTGACGCCCCGTCAGCTTAATGACCGCTCGGACCGGGCCAGCTTGCTCCAGCTTCGCCTCGTAAATCCGGGATTGATAACGCACTTGCCGGATCGTTCGGCTGCCGGTCAGCTCGCTTACGCTCTCCTTGATGGCAATTAACTCGCCATAGGAGCTTATGCTGATACCGTTGTGTTGAACATCGGCGATCATACGGCTGCCTGTTTTCGGTACCCGAAAGGAAATGACGCCTGTGTCGATCGTAAAGTCGTTCTCCGTCTCATGCACCGACAGCGAAGCTGATGTTGGCAATAGCCCGGGTTCTGCCTTCACTACCGCGCACCCATCAGGAGCGCCAGCCGGAAAAGCGGCCGCATGCGCCGTCCATTTCACGCTGCCGTCCGGCCAATATGCAGTCGGCCAGCTCTGCAGCGCAGGTGCGGTGCCGCCTTCCATATGCAGCGACAGCCGCTCGTCCCGCGAAAGCTCCCCTTCCTTCCACGGCATCCCCCACGTCAACCCTGCCGGAATAGGCGTGGCTGCCTTTAACCAACGCAGTTGTACCCGCGTGTCGTTCATGGAATCATCTCCTAACGTTTTTGCTCACTTCCGACTTCTTCAACGCCCTTATTGTAGTGAGCTGAGGTTTTCCCGGCAATGACACTTTCTTGATGACCTCTTCCGGCCGAAATTGCACGATTTCTAAAAGATTGCACTTTATTGCACGCGAAGGCTAAACGAGCTTCTCACAGGCCCTTCGCTTCGCAACAAAGCCGGCAGCGTTCGCATGATGAACCACTGCCGGCTTCTTCCCCGATGTGTCTTTTACGCAGCTTGCTTCCTACTCCGCCCGGCTTAGCTCGCGGTAACGGGTGGGGGTCATGCCCTCAAGCTTTTTAAAGATCCGGTTAAAATAGCTGTGCCGATATCCGACCTGTTCAGCGACCGTGTTGATTTTCATCTCCGAATCCCGAAGAAGCTCCTTCGCTTTTTCCATGCGCAGCTCGGTCAAATAATCGATAAAGTTCTTGCCGGTCACCTGCTTGAAGGATTTGCTCAGGAAAAACGGGTTCGTGCCGATGTGATCGGCGCAATTGTCGAGCGAAATGTCGCGCATATAGTTTTGCTGCATATAGATCATGGCTTGCTCGATCAGCCGTTTGACCTGGCCATCCGTCCTGCTTGTTAGCTCCTTCATGAAAGGTGCGATCACCTTCATCTGGAACCATTCGCGGGCGCCTGCAGGCTCTTTGATCTGAGATAGCTGCTCATACAGGTTGGCGCCCTTAAACAGACGATTTGGCTGAATGCCGGATACAAGAATTGCATGCTGGACGGAACCCAGCAAATGAAGCATCCCCTGCTGGACGTCGATCGCTTTGGCCTCTTTCACGGACAACGCTTTCTGGAACTCGACGAGCAAGGCGTTGGCGTCCGCTTCCTGCCCGGTCCGTAGCGCCTGAAGAAACTCCCGTTCCAGCGTGAACGGGTACTGCGGTTCGGACGAATCCTCAAAGTCCAGCTGCTCCATCTCGATGATTTGGTTGTCGTTATCGAATTTGCGGAAGCTGGCCGCGTGCTTCACGCCCTCGAATGCGAGCGGTATGTCGCTAGCCCGGGTGACAGCCCGGCTGATCGCTACGGTCACCACCATGTTGAGCAGCCGGTTAATCGTCCGCGCAAGCTCTTCGCTGAATGCTTTGATCGTTTCCGCACAGGGCTCTCCTTCCGGCAAGATCAGCAGCACGCCCGATCCGAGATCGTGGAAATTGATCGTGCTGCTTTGCTCGAAATAGGAATCCGCCAGCTCTTCGATCATGTTGACGGACGCAAAGGTGACCAGTCCCTCGTCCCCAAACTTGAATTTTCCTTCCATGCTGGCGATTCCGGTAAGCTGTACGTACAGCACGACAAACTGCTTGCCCCGCACCTGCCATTTATACCGCTCCATCCGTGACCGAAGGTCCTCCTCGGTATATGCGTACAAATAGCCCTGAAGCAGCTGATGGAGAAAACTCTCCTTCACGTGCGGCAGCTGCTCGACCAGCTTGGCGTTCAGCTCCCGGCTTTCCCGGTTTAAATGCTGCCATTGCCGCTCGATCAGCGTGAACTCGTCCTCCCGGCTTCCGCCTATCAAGGAGGCACTAGGCAGCAAATCCATCATCAGCCGTTTGACGGGCGAATACATACGGTTCGATGCAAGCCAAGCAAGGAGCACCGCCAGGAAGAGAGCGCTCAGGCTGACCGTCAAAATGACTTTGGATATAAAGACAACCGGCGCCGTGATATTGGTGATCGGCGAGGCTGACACGTACAGCCAGCTGTCCATGATTCGTGCGAAATAACCGTATGTAACCGCGTAGGTTTTATCGTTCCATTCGTACAGGAACGAGCCTTCCGTGCTCCCGTTCAATTCGATCTCGCTCCTGACTGCCATAACAAACGTCGAGTCGATCGTACTCCCGTTGGCGGATACGTAGAGCTGCCCGGCCGGCTCCATCAGAAAGTTCTCGCCGTCGGTATAAGGCGTAATGGTCCGCAGCGCCTCCGCGACCTGATCGTTGTCCAAGCGGACGATCAGGGCACCGATCGGTTTGGGGCTGCCCCCGGG
This sequence comes from Paenibacillus sp. FSL M8-0142, assembly GCF_038597315.1. Lineage (NCBI taxonomy): Bacteria > Bacillati > Bacillota > Bacilli > Caryophanales > Paenibacillaceae > Paenibacillus > Paenibacillus sp. FSL M8-0142. The sequence continues at coordinate 3,081,366 of NZ_CP152008.1, read as the reverse complement.
AACGAGATGCACAAACGTCAGTTCCCGTTTTCCCGGCTGATCAGGGTCAAGCGCCAGCTGTGTCCAATACGTCGTTTTTCCCGCGTCAAGGAGACGATCGTAAAGCGATATGACACTTCCGTCATGCAAAGCAGAGTATTCCGGATAAAACAATACCGGCTGACTTCCGCGCAAATAGAGGCTGACGTTGCGAATCATCGTATTGGAGCCCTGCATCACCAGCAGCGTATTCGTAATATCGCGGGTCTTCTCGAAATCGCGCACGAAGTCGCGATCGCTGAGCGAATAATCGAAGCTCGTATCGAACGCCCAATGCGCCAGCATCATTTCGAGATTGGACAGCTGTTTATTGAGATTCTGCGACCGCTGCTCAATCTGGTTATTATGGAGGTTCAACAGCTCCTTTTCCAGCTTTCCCCCCGCCATGGAGTACACGAGAACCCCTGTTATGATGCCGGGAATGCCGGCAACGAACAGGAACATGATCAAGGTTTTCCTGTAGAAGCTGCCGGATCTGCCGGATAAGCGGGCCAATAACGTCTTCCATCCATTCATCGTCAGCTCACCAACCATATCTAAAATTAGTTTTGCCTTCCCACGTCAGGCGGACCTTTGATCTTTCAGATATGTAAGCGTATTCAATAACCGCGAAATAAAACCGTTTCCTTTCATTAGCATAACGCGGACCTCCCCATAAAGCCTGCATGTTTTCAGGGTAATTTGTTCAAAAAACCGAGGAATCTCAAATAACTCCACATCGTGGAGTTCTGGATGCAAAGCGGTTACTCTCAAGTTTCGGGTAAGTTGAACGGTTACATTCTATTGCGAAAAAGAGGCCACGAGGCCTCTTTTTCGCTGGAGCGACACGACTATGGACTGCTTAGGATTTGGATGCCGCGTACAGCTCGTTGATTTCCTTAACGTAATCGTCGCCGCCGGATTTTTTCCACAGTTCGATTGCGTCGCGCCAGCCCTGCTCGTCAATTTGGCCGACGATGAATTTAATGCGGGCGTCGTTAATAATATTTCCGAGCTGCTGCCCTTTTTGCGAGTATACTTCAGAAATGAACGGTTCCGCCGGATTGGCGACGATCGTTTCCCGGTTTTTCAGCTGAACCTCCGTTTGCTTCAAGCGAAGCGGGGTCTGGGCCACTTGCAGCCCCTTGCCTTCCGGAATGTAAGGCACCATCTGGTTAAGCCCTTCGACTTCCGATTCGAGCAGCACAGCGTCCGTGCTTCTTTCCAGCGTCTGATCATCGATCTTAGTATAATGCACGCCTTCAAGCCCGAAGCTGGTCAGCGTCTGTAATTCAGGCTCGTTCAGCTGGTCAAGGAATTTCAATATGCGGTCGACCTCCTCTTCAGTCTTCACGCTCGACTTCGGAATAGCCAAAAGACCGGCGAATCCGGAGGTAGGCAGGGTACGAATTTGTCCATCCGGACCGGCTACCGCTCCGAACACGTCCATGTAATGCTCTCTTGAGTCTTTGCCCGCAGCTGCATTCGCTGCTTTGATTTTGTCGTCGACTCGAGCCGCGCCGTCCACGACGTCGATAATGACGCCGGCCTGACCGTTAACGAGCGGATCGGTCCATTTCGCGGAGTCCATGACGGCAAAATCTTGGTTGACGAGCTTTTCGTCATACAGCTTTTTCATGAACTTCAGCGCTTCGAAGTATTCGTCGTATTCGAACTCCGGCACGAGCTGGCCGTCCTTTTCCCCCCAAACGTTAGGCGCACCGAACCACAGCTTGATCTGGTCGAAGCCCGCACCCCAACCGGCCGTCCATTTGACCATGACCAGACCATACGTGTCGTCCTTGCCGTTTCCATCCGGATCCTTCTCTTTGAACGCTTTCAGCATATCGTAAAATTCATCGATCGTTTTCGGCTCCTCCAGGCCGACGTTCTCCAGCCAATCCTTACGGTAATAAACGCCGTTACGGCCAAGCTCGCGCCCGCGATATACGCCGTACGTTCTGCCGTTGATCGAAGAGTTGTTCAGAATGATTTCGCTGGCCTGGCTAAGGTTCGGATAATTTTTGAGCTTGTCGGTCAAGTCCCAGAACGCCCCCGATTTCACCGCGCTAACGAAGCTTGGCCCCTTCGAGTCCGGCACGTAAATAATTTTCGGCAAATTGCCCGACGCGAGGGTAATGTTGAATTTATCAGCATACGAAGCGTTAGGCACCCATTCGAAATGAATGTCCGTGCCCGTCAGCTTCTCGAGCTCGGCCGCTACGGGACTATCATCCTTTGGATAGTTCGTTTTAAAAATCGGGAGCATAATGTTCAGATTATACGCTTCTTGCGAACCTGATGAAGCGCTTGCAGGCGGAGCTGCAGTCGAGCTGTTGGTTGAGTCCGTGCCCCCGCTGCTTTTGGTGGACGAGCAGCTGGCCAGCAATACGATGCACATCGTGCCTAGAATAAGAAATGTGGAAGCACGCTTCGCTTTCATTGTCTTTTTCTTCATTAAATAGCCTCCCTTTATCGTTAGAATCCTATTGCAAACCGCGCGAGCTCCAAGCAACCCCATCTTGCTGGTATAACTAACAGAGCCACGCGGATTCACACATTTGGAAAATAAAGCTCTACCCTTTCACGGAGCCAAGCAGGACGCCTTTGGCGAAATGCTTTTGCAGGAACGGGTACACGCACAGGATCGGGATCGTGCCGACAACGATCACAGCCATCTTGATCGATTGATCCGGCGGCTTCACAAAGTTAGGGTCCATCGAGTTCAGATCCCCTGCAGCCGCTTGCGATAGCAGAACGATCTGGCGCAGCATGACCTGCAGCGGCCATTTGTCCGGATCGTTGATATACAGCAGTGCCGAGAAGAAATCGTTCCAATGTCCGACGGCATAAAACAACGTAAATGTGGCGAGAACAGGCATCGACAGCGGCAGCACGATCCGCCACAAGAGGCCAAGCTCGGAGCAGCCGTCGATGCGGCCGGCCTCCTCGATCTCCTTCGGAATTTCCTGAAAAAAGTTTTTGACGATGATCAGGTTAAACGCGCTGATCGCCCCCGGCAGCATGAGTGCCCAGAGTGAATCCAGCAGCTGCAGCTCCTTGACGACGAGGTAAGTCGGGATCATGCCCCCGCCGAACAGCATGGAGAAGATGACGAGATTCAGCACCAGATTGCGGCCGTACAATCCTCTCTTTGCCAAGGAATAGGCCATCGTTACCGTAAAAAACAAATTGACGAGCGTGCCGATCACGGTCACGTACACGGAAACGCCAATGCTTTTCACAATCGTGCCTGTAGAAAAAATAAACTCGTAGGCATTTAACGTAAATGTTTTGGGTATGAAAAACACCGCCCTGGACGTCAGCTCCGCATCCGAGGCGAAGGAGCCCGCGATCACGTAAACGAAAGGGAGCACGGCAGCCAGCCCGAACATTGTGAGCACGATATAATTGACGGTGTCGAACGTGACGCCTGCCGCTGTTCTGTATTGCTTGGCCATGGATCATTTCCCCTTTCTTCTTAATAAAGCCCGGATTCGCCGAATTTTTTCGCCAGCCAGTTCGTGCCAAGCACAAGCGTTACGCCAACGACCGATTTAAACAGCCCGACGGCCGTGCTGTAGCTGAAGGCGCCTTGCGTGATCCCCATCGCGTAAACGTATGTGTCGAACACCTCGCCTACCGAGCGATTGAGCGGATTTAACATCAAATAAATTTGTTCGAAGCCGTTGTCCAGCACGCTGCCCATACGCAGAATCAGAAGAATTACGATGGTGCTGCGAATCGCTGGCAGTGTGATATGCCAGAGCTGCCTCCAGCGATTCGCCCCGTCGATCGTCGCGGCCTCGTATTGCTCCACGTCGACGGCCGACAGCGCCGCCAGGAAAATGATCGTTCCCCAGCCGCATTCCTTCCAGATCGTCTGCAAAATGATGACGGGACGGAACCATGACGGATCGGACAGAAACTGGATTTTCTCCCCCGTATATTGGTATAGCAGCTCGTTGACCGTGCCGCCCTCCGTGGTCAGGAACACGTACGTCAAACTCGCTACGATTACCATCGATATAAAATGCGGTACATAAATCATCGTTTGAATCGTCCGCTTAAAGAACGAAAGCCTTACCTCATTTAACAAGAGCGCCAATATAATCGGAGCGGGAAAAAAGAAAATGAGATTATAAAACGATAACAGCAGCGTATTGCGCAGCAGCATAAAAAACTCGGGGTTATTAAAAAACAGGCGGAAATGCTCGAAGCCCACCCATTCGCTCTTCAAAAAGCCGGTAAACGGCTGATAGTTTTGAAATGCCAGCAATACCCCCCACATCGGCACATATTTAAATACCAAAAAATAAAGCAAGCCTGGGAGCAGCAACAGGTAGAGCCATTTGTCCCTGCGCAGCCTTGCCGCGAAGCTCGTGCGGTAATCCGCCTGCTTGGACGTTTGCGGGAAGTCCCTTTGAGCCGTAGCTTGCTTCATCATCATCCACCTCCATATGTCGTTCATCGCCTCGCGAGCGGTGTGGCCTTATTATGCAGCAGCGCTTTCTTTTCCGGCAATGAGACATTTTTGAAGGCTGAAAGAGCCGTGGCGATCGGCATTCTTAAAGAAAGTGCAAAGTGTGCAAAAGAGTCAAAAGACTTCCGAACATAAAAAAGCTGGTAACCTTGACGAGGCCACCAGCTTCTCTAGCGCACGAAAGTGTTAGATCGCTTCATTTTCACTCGATAGAACCTGATGCTGTTCACTCATGGCTTGCCGCCGATCATGCAGCACCAATACAAGCATCATTCCCATCACGATGCCGAAGATGATCCCGGCCTGCGTGGTCAGCATCCGAAGCACCGGGTGCTCAGGTGAGAGCTGGGAATCCGTGCGAATCGCAGAGAAGAGATTATACGAAAATAACATGCCTGAAGATACCCATACGGCTGCCATCCGGGGGACAAACCGCCGTGATCTGCTGCGGGAAGTAAGGACAATTAATCCCCATGCTCCGGCGAAGGACCATGCGCCCGTGCTTAACGTCAGCAGATGCCACCACATGTCGCGCTCTTCCAATCTGGCCGGATCAATGCCGATCGTCCCTCCCGCCGCCCAGAATACCTTGATCATGCCAAGCAGGATACATCCTATGCCAACAAGTCTCCCCATGATTTGCTGCAGCCTCAAGGTATTCCCGGGCAATTGGCTATAATCCATCGAATTGCCGAAAGCCTCCGGCCAGCGTGACCTTGCATATCCTGCCATGGCGAGCGGAAGGCAAATGCTGACGCCAACCAGCGATAGCATAACGAATAATTGTTCCAAGGCCCATACGCCGGCGGCACCTGCCTCCTGATCCCGAAGCATGGCAGCCGGGCCCAGTACCGGAGCCAAGAGCAGCATAGGAACGAGCAGACCGGTACCTATCCATACAGGGATGGCAACCAGCCATGCAGGCAGACGCGCCCCCCAGGGCATGCTGAATGCTAATGCAAGCAGGATTCCGATCGCTGCTATTATGGCGGTAGCTGCGTTGATTGCTCGCCAACTGGTGTCGCCCATTTGTTCAGTCGGAATGAATAGCCCTAGCGTCCAAGCGATTTTAATCAGAAAATACGGCATCACCGATATGGCAGCTCCATAGCCATATCTGCGCCTCATGGTTGACCATTGTGAAACCTGCCTCTCTTTCAAAGCTGTTGTGCGATCATACCTCATGCTGGATCACTTACCTCCTTACACACGCTAATTGTGTATCCCATTCTATCTCCCGAATCGAAAAGTAAAGCGACCCCAAGGTTAAGATTAGGTTAATAATTGCATCATAAGGTTCACAGCGCTCTCGCATCATCGAGATGCATAAAAAAAGCTGCTTGCAAGTCATCACAAACGACTTATAAGCAGCTTCAATGTCAAAAAAGTCGGCATTCTTAAGGCTCTCTTAAGCAGGCCTTGTCTTCCGTACCCAATCTGTTAGCTATTTCGTTTCTTTCCAAATGGAAAACGTACACCCCGTGGAGCTGGATTCCATTTCCCACTGCATTCCCATCTCCTTGGTCATCAGCGAAACGATGGATAAACCAATACCGGCGCCTTTCTCAAGAGTCTTATTGCTTATTCCGGGACCTCTGTCTCTAATAATGAGAGTCTGCTTCTGACTTTTCTGACCATCCGTCATATGAACCGCGATGTACCGGCCCGCTCCGGCGTGACGCACCACGTTTTGAAACACATTGTCGAGAATCCGATGCAGCCACATGGGATCCGCAGCCCAGATCACCGGCTCGTCAGGGAGCTCGACCTGAACCTCGAAATCCTTTGCTTCAAATACAGGATACCATTCGGCCACTCGATTCCGGACCTCCTCCGTTATATCGACGGGCTGCATGCTTATGGGATACTTCCCTGCCGACAGCAGCGAATAGGACAGGAGATTATCCATCAGCTTATCGACTTCATTCAGCTTCCTTTCAATGATGGAAAGCGACGTTTGCCCATGGGAGGATTCCGGGTTATTGCGAACCGTATGGATATGCTGGCGGATGACGGTCAATGGGGTGCGAAGATCATGGGACACGTTTGAAATGAATTGCTTGCGCAAATCTTCCTCTTCCCGCTCCCGCTGTTGACTTTCCCTGAGTTCCCGCACCATGCGGTTAAAGGCTCCTTCGAGCTCTCCGATTTCGTCTTTTTTGCTAATCGTGACCTCATTCGGAATTTCATTCTTCCCGCTAACGCTCATCGCTGACTGCAGCTTGATCAGTCTTTTGCGAAGCTTAACGAAGAATAGCCAAGACAGCCCCACGAAGCAGAGACAAATTATGAAAAACAAAAGGATCAGCGGCAAATTTCCCGCGAGCGACATCTCTGCTGATAGGATATGGGATTCAGGGAGCCGCATGACCATAAACCCTTGCTTGGGATCGCCACCGATCAGCGAGGCTAAGGTAAACGATCCTGGTTTATGTCCTTGCATCTGAAGTGAGAGCACATCCTCATAATCCCACTGCGCTGGTGTATCCTCCGAAAGGTCTTGGACCGCCTGCGTTTTGCCCGACGGATCAACCCAGAATATTTCGGCATCCGGAAACTCCTCATTCAACTCGGCCAAGCGGTTAAGGATCGTATCCCGATCCGTCCCGTTCAGCTTCATGGCCTCTTGCTGCCATATACGGGTGATTTCTTCCGGACGGTAAATCGGATGATTGCTAAGGAGATAGCCCGGAAAATAAAACATCGCGGGAATGACCGGCCAAAGCAGCATAGCGGTCATAATGAGGATCAGGTACTTTGTCATTAACGAGCCTCGGATTTTCATGCCCGCACCCGGTATCCGACGCCGCGGATGGTCTCGATAATTTGGGGAGAAGCCGGATCCTGTTCGATTTTCTCCCGCAAATGGCGAATATGGACCGTTAATGTTTTATCCCCCGCCAAATGCGGTTCGCCCCATATCGCTTCATAAATCTGCTTCTGCGTTAAAATGTGATTCAAATGGTCAAGGAAATACATAAAAATATGAAATTGCTTACCTGTCAGCACAATCTCATCCTTCGATTCCGTGTGCCATATCCGGTTACGATTCCGGTCGATCGTTAAATGACGGATCTGAAGAAGTTCCGGTTCCGAAACGCCCGTGCGTCTAAGAAGCACTTGAATGCGGGCCAGCAGCTCATCCGGATGGTATGGCTTCGTCATATAATCATCGGCAAAAGACAAGCCCGTAAGCTTATCCTCAATGGCCGTTCTCGCCGTTAGCATCATTATGGGCAGCTCTGGCCTCTGCCGCTTGATCCGTTGACCGACCGTAAAGCCATCCAAGCCCGGCAGCATTATGTCGACGATAACCAAATCACAGCGTTCTAATGCTTCCTCTACGTCATAACCGGATGTCTTCCATATGACCTCATAGCCGTGCCCGCTTAAAAAGTCTCTGGACCAGGCACCGATCTCCTGATCGTCTTCAATATACAAAATCGTGAATGTCTTCATTCATCTCGGACTCCTAAATAGTGGTATATGAGTAGTCTAGCATATCATGGCTGTAAGGGAATGAAGATTCGTTAGAATTGCCAGAAAACATAAAACCACTGATCCAGGATCAGCGGCTTATGTATATCATTTATCATTTCAATTGTTCATGAGCTCTTCCATGTCCTCATAGGACATAGCCATAATCAAATCAGCTCGTACAGACTGCTAGTCTTCCTTACTTGCGCAAAGGTATCTTGTAATGATGCCATAAATGTTTGATGAACGGTTTGGGCTGGGATCACGGTTCCGTCCCATTCTATATCCCTGGTCGCACATGCATCGCTCAGCAACAATACTTCATAGCCCAAGCGACTTGCGCTTCTCACGGTAGAATCAATACAGATGTGGCTCATCATGCCGCATACGACTAACCGCTTGGCCTGAATGGATTCAAGATGCTGCTGCAGTTCCGTTTGATAGAAGCTGTCAGGGGTATGTTTTACAATCACCTTTTCGTCTGACCGGGGAGCTACTGCTGCATGAATGTTAATCCCTTCCGTACCGGGAAGAAAGAATGTTGCGTGTTCATCTAGCAGGATGCACTGAATATGGACAATGGGTAAATTCTTTTCCCGGAACAGCGTCAATGCCTCTTGAGCGCGGGCAGCTGCTTCATCGGAATTGTACAGCTCATTTCTCCCTCCCTTGAAATAATCGTTCTGAATGTCGACAATTACTAAAGCTGTATTCATCGTTCATGTCTCCTTTACTCGTAGTAAAGGTATTATAATATCGGGAATTACCACCCGTGAATTACCCACTTTTTTGTGGGTATGGGATGCCTTTTCGATCGAGAAGCTCGGTTTGCCCCAGCTCCACCATATATTCAATTCCGATCTCTTGCATGATCAAGACCGCATCTAACAATCTTCTTCCGCGTGCAGTGAGATAGTACTCTACGTGCAGCGGATAACCTTCCGTTTTGATTTTATCCACGATTCCGCAAGATTGGAGCTCCCTTAAATGCTGCAGCAGCATTTTTTGGGTGATCTGGTCAATTTCACGCTCTAGCTGCGCTAAGGATGTGTTCCCGTTCTTCAGCTGATAAATGATCATGGTCTTCCATTTGCCTTTAATAATGTCATGGACAATCTCCAGCGGGCAGTTACATACTTCTCGAATGATCATAAACTCACCTCTATGCATCATAGCCGGGTTTTCCGGTATTGTTCCGGCGTCATGCCGGTTGTTTTGGCAAAGGCTCGAAAGAGCTGGCTTCGGCTCGCATATCCCACGCACTGCGGCTTGTAAAGTGCCGATCCGTAATCGTCGATTATGCGTTTGAGCTCGGCTGTTTGCTGAGCCTTAACGAGACGATGTGATTGATCCCGATTTTCTTTGCCCGGTGGCTGGGGATCTCCCTGCGTTTGTATTCCTCGAAGCCTAATTTATTATAGAGCTTTATTGCTGCCATATTGGTATCGGCGACTTCTTCAATCAAGTAAACCTTATAAGATGTATGCTCAAGGATATGACGAATTAATTGCGTAGCAACGCCCTGTCCCCTGAATTCGGAAACTGTTCCTACAAATTCAATGGAGCCTACACCGGGTAAAGGGTTAACAAAAGGAGCTTCAAATTCCTTTTTCAGGAAAACGCTGGCTATGGTGCCTTTATACCAGCCTAGATGTTTGCGAAGCTCCTGTTTATCCAGTTTGATCGAAAGTGATGTTCCATTCGTGCAGGCAGCCATTCCGATCACTTGCCCCTTGTGTAATGCCACATAAAATTGATCCAGCACGAACATGTGGGCGAACGCTGCAGCAAGCTTTTTCGGATCCTTGGAGAAAAAACCTAGCCACTCCTTGAAGCCATCCGCAAATAGCTCCGATAATCCTGGCCTCACATCCAGCTCCGCCTGATCAGCCTTCACTACGGTTATCATGGGTTCACTCCCCTACCTTAAATAGAAATGCTGTCATGACCGACGGCGAGGGCATCTGAAAGTTGCTCTTGAGCAGGATTTTCATCTCGGCCAAACCCTGAATGGAGGCGTAAAAATAGACGGCCATCTCTTTCGCATCTCCCAAGCGGAACTCTCCAAGCTGCTGCCCCTTACGAATGAGCTGAGCCGTTGCATCAAGCAATCTGGCATTGACCTGGAGAATCTCCTCATGCAATCGGGAGTCCGTGCCTGCACTTGCGAACAGCGCTTGATTGATTAAGATCAGCAAATTGGCAAGCTCCTCCCCGTTCGACAGGTCGGTGTAAACTTCATCGATAAACTGGGCAATTAACTGCTTAGGGGATTGATCCGACTCGAATGAACGAATATTGCGTTTCAACCCTTCGACTGCATAGCCGACCAATTCGTTAAGCAACTGATCCTTTGTCCTGTAATGCCGATACAGTAACCCGATGCTAATGCCAGCCGTATCCGCGATGTCTTGAACACTCGTCGAGCCGTATCCTTGATGAACAAACAGCTGCATCGCCGCTGAACGGATCTTGTCTCTGGTGGCATTCCGCATTTCTTCATACTGCTCTTTGGTACGTGGCAAAATCATAACTCCTTTTTTGAGTGAGTTTTTACTCATTATAAAAAAGTTGAGCTGGAATTTCAACCCAATGAGTAAAAATAATCGTACTGCGAGGCCACCCTTTGCAATTCCGCTATCATATAACTTGATAATGACATAGCAAAAGACCCAAGTTCTTGTCGATATGTCAACTGTCCATGAACTTGGGTTTTCATCTAAATATAGAACTATATTAGAACAAACGCGGCTATGAACATAACGTTATCGTTTTGCAGATATCAATCAAGCGAACGCTGATGTTTTCGCCGGCTCAACTCCGCCTCCCGTTGGTATCAACGATACAAGCTTGCTCATGCCCCTCCCTGCTTGCGGAGTTTGAGCGCATGCACCCCGACGATCAAGAGCCATGCGATGTCGGCAATAATCAAGAATCGTCCGAACAGACCTGCCAGAATATCAGGACCAAACCGGCCGTCTTGAGGGATTTGCAGGACGAATGCGAGCATGGCGACGAGCGCAATCCCGGTACTAACGAGCAGCCGTCTACGAACGGGTCTCCATGGTTTGCTACGAGTTAACGCCAGGCTTAGCAGCAGAGCCGCGACCGGCGTATAATCGAGCATGGCGCCAATGGAATGCATCTTTCCGCTGAACGTTGCAGCCTCCGGGCTCACGGATATCGGATCGGTGACGAATACGGCCGCGATCAAGACGCCCGCCGCGCTTATAGCAAGGATAGCAAGCCCAATGTATCCCGTTATGGAGCGAATTTGCGGGAAAATTGCAATTGCAACGCCAATCTGTGCAGCAGCCAACAATCCAAATGCGACTTGCATGAGCCATCCAACGCTGCCAAGCGCATATTCGCTAATAAAACGCCATGTAGGATCGAACTCCGGCTCCAGCACATGCAGGCTGGCAAGAATAAGGACGAACAGCGTTCCACATAATACCGATCCGAAGGCGAATTTGGAAGCATTCGCAGATACCGGTTTTGCTGTAACTAGCAGTTTAGCCATTTGTCATCCCCCCAACAGTTGCAATTCTCCTCATCGACGATTCATATCCGCCGCCACCTGGATAGGTCCATGCGCCCGTATTCGTATTCCCGTCTGAACTGAATGCTCCCTTGAAGTAAGTATTCGAGCCTTTCTCGCCGGCCCAAATGATTAGCGTGTCCCCTTCCATTTCGTAAACATAATCGAATGTGTTGCCCATCGTATCATAATACCGTGATTTGATGTCATGGCTAGGTTCTTCGCCAAATGGCTTTAAATGCCCGATAATCTCAATGCCTTTCACTTCTTGTCCATGCTGCATAAGCTGAACGCGTTGTATCAAGAAATATCCGCCTTCCATCCATTCATAGGTTACGGTGCCTTCTGCCCCTCCGCTGATTTGCCATGTACCGACTAAACGATCCAGCGATTGAAGATCAGTCACTTTTCATTCTCCTTTCATTGTTTAATTGGTTATTTCTTATGATTGATCTTTCTTCTTATCGGCGATCATCCTTTTTAGGTAATTGTCCAGTTGGTCAAGCCGCTCGTTCCAGATGGTTCGATGGTTCTGCAGGTAGCTTGCGGCAAAACTGTTGATAGCCGTCATAAGTCATCCTCCTTTTAGATACTCGAGCAATATCCCTCGGAAAAGGCGAGACCCTCTTCCCGCAGATATGGGTAGAATCCAGCCAATCACCTAAGTTCTGGAGAGGTCTGGCATCGTGTCTGCAGGTTCTGCTCATGCACCTAATATACACATATACGTATATACATGTCAATGTATATAATTGATTTTCCAAAAATAATTGTTTCTAGTTCAAACTGCATGTAGGAACTCTTCCTTGAAAAAAACGGAACTTCTTAACTGGAGCTGGAATTCGTTTGATTTGTCCAAGCTTTGTTTATGAACGACGGTAATTTGGCTGGATCACAACAAAAAAATAAACCACAGATGTAATCATCCGTGGTTTACTTCCAGATAAAAGCTTTCGGCGTTAGGATCTGCGAATCTGAATCTTCAAGAGAGATTGCTCCCGGAGATTGGGTCGCAAGGCTTCAATGCTTCAAGTTGCTCATGCCAGGTTTATGCTTCGAATCGAGTCCATATTCACTTTCGGCTTGCGCTCGATTGTCAGTAAGCCGTTCACTTCCTGCTGCACGTCCGTAATTTGCGTATAGCAGAATCCGCACACGTAAGGCAAGCTTTTTATCGCCTGCGTAATGCCTTCGTAACGTTTCAAAAATTCCTCTTCGCTGCGAACCTGATTCCCGTAGCCCCAGCCCTCTTCGCTTGTAAAGGCGATGCCGCCGTATTCGCTGATAATGACAGGCTGACCGCGATAGCCATAGCCCTGCGCAAATGGGTATCGATGCTTGTTATGCGCGAACGCATTGCCTAAGAGTGCGTCTTTGTCCCGATAACGCTCTTCCAGCATGGCGCCCAGCTCTTCATAGTCGTGAAGCGTAATAATATCCGATACCGTATGCTCCCATCCGTCGTTCACAATCACCGGCCGCATTTGATCGAATGCCTTGGTCAGATGATAAATCGACTCCGTAAACTGCTGCTGCATGCGATCGGTAAAGATCTCGGATATTCCCCATGACTCGTTAAACGGTACCCAGGTAATAATGGAAGGATGGTTATAATACTGCCGAACGATTGCCATCCATTCATTCGTGAAGCGCTCCACGGCATCGTCGCCGAATTCGTAGGTTGACGGCATTTCCGACCAGACCAGAAGACCTTTGCGGTCGCACCAGTATAAATAACGGGGATCCTCCAGCTTCTGATGCTTGCGCACACCGTTAAAACCGAGCGCAAGCGTTTTGTCGATGTCTTCCAGCAGCGCTTCCTCCGATGGAGGCGTCAGATGCGTCTCGCTCCAATACCCTTGGTCCAGCAGCAGCCGCTGATAAAGCGGCGTATGATTCAGCAAGATTTGATCTCCTACGATCCGGATGCTTCGCATGCCGAAATAGGAATAGACGGTGTCGATCGGTTGCCCGTCCTGCTTAAGAATCATCTCGACGTCGTATAAGTTCGGATGATCCGGGTGCCAAGGCTTGATCTTCCATTCACCCGCCGCTTCGTTCACGACATTGACGTCGACCGTTACCGTACTGCGTTCGACGTTCGTTTCCGAAGATCGGATCAGCTTTCCGTCAAACCGGACGATCGTCTGAAGGGTTAATCCGTCGTAACGAAGCCCTGTATTCCCCAATTCATAACAGAAGTTCGCCGCCCCCCGTTCCAGCTCCGGCGTAATTTTCACCCTGCGGATATGGACCGGGTTCACGTATTCCATCCACACGGTCTGCCAAATGCCGGTGGTTTGCACGTACCAGCAGCCAAAGCTGTCCTTCATCCAGCGCTGCTTGCCGCGCGGCTGCATGCAGCTGTTGCTGTCCATAGCTCGAACGGTAATCCTGTTCTCCCGGCCAAGCTCAACCGCTTCGGTAATATCGAACGAAAATGCGGCATATCCTCCTTCATGCGTGCCGATCCTCCTGCCATTGACCCATAGAGTCGCCGCGTAATCGACGGCTTGAAAATGCAGCAGGATCCGCTTTCCCGCTGCCTCATTAGGAACGGTAACCGACCGCTCATACCACACGCAAGGATGGAATGTTTCGTCTCCTATGCCGCTGGCCTTCGTTTCAAATGTGAAGGGGACCGTAATTTTGCGGTCAGCATCTAATCGTTCGAACCACTTGCCGCTTTCCCCCTCCAATGCGTCGTCGAACCGAAAATCCCATTCCCCGTTCAGATTTTCCCATTCTTCACGTACCAATTGCGGTCTGGGATAGTCCTTAATATACTTGTGCGAGCTAGACATTCTGTTCCACTCTCCATCTTCTGTTAGTTTATGTTTCTATTTCACAGCTATGGACTCTACCGTGATGTCCCCGACCTCGATCTGCTCCGCATGAACCGACCGAATGCCCACTCTCCCCTGCATGAAAGCCCGCGGATCCTCGTACGTCAGGACCGGTTCTTTCCCGTCCTGCGCATAAACTCGGATTTCGCCGCGAACCGCCTCAATGCTTAAGCTTGCTAGCTCATTAGGCTCCAGCGAAATTTTCACGCTTTGCAGAAGCTCGGAATCGTAATTATGTTTGTACAGCTCAAGCTTCGTTGCGCTGACGGCAAGGAAATATCCCATCAACGAATCGCTCACTTGATCCCGGAAATCCGACTCGTTCGTCACTCGGAAGAGCACGCCCGCCTGACCGGACGGGTCATCGCCAAGCTTCACGGTCGTCCGGATGCGATAGTCGGTCCACTGAGGACTTCCTCCATACATCTTGGCATCGGAATCGGCTGTGCCGGCATACCTTCCATCCGTTTCAACCCATTGGCCATGAATATCCTCGGCGCTTGCTTGTTCCAGAACACCCTCGACCTTGAACTTTTCTTCATTGACCCGTTCAAGATCCATCGTTGTCCACTCCAGCGTTTGGCCGCTGTTCAATTGAATGGTAAGGCTACGAAACCCCTTTTCGAGCTTTAGCGATCCAACCCGGATTTTCACCCAAGGCTCGCTGCCGGAGTAATCGCTGCCATCGACTTTATAGCTTCCGGCTACCTTATCGTCCACAAGAACCTTGATGGCCGATGGATGCGCGCCGGACTTGACCGTCAGGTCCAGCCCATACGTGCCGGATTCGGAGACGTTCACCGCGTAGCGCAGCCAGTCGCCTTTTTCCGTCAGTGCGGCCGAATAGCTCCCATCCTCTGCGAGCTTGATTGCCGTTCCGTCCGAACGGCGCCATTCACTGGAAGCTGAGGGGTGACGGACCGAAAAGCCCCTGCCTTCGCCGCTTAAATAATGAACGGCCTCGATGCTGCCAGGAAGCGGCTTAGCCGTATCAAAGTCGCTGGTGCCGGAAGCGTGATTCGAGAACGCCGTATACGAAAGGCCCGGTTCGCCCTCCTCGTACAGATATCCGATTTTGCCTGGGCCGAACGAGTCCGCCGATTCATCCAGCCTCAGCATGCCGTCCAGATAAACCCGGAGCCGTTCTTCTCCACGCTCGACACGAATGGTGTGCAGCTTAGACCAATCCATGTCTTGAGGGATCTTCGTCTCGGCAAGCACCTGACGCCTTCCGTCCACCACGGTCCCCAAGGAAATCACGTTATCCTTCGGCTCAATTTCGGCGAATCCGTATTGATTCGCATCCTCATAGGCAAACAATGCGGCAGCGCGCTCCTGAGACGGTACCAAATTATATTCAGCCGTAAAGATTGGACCCGTGCTCTCCTTGCTGATGATTCGACCGCTCCCTGCTGTTTCTTCAGCCTCCCACAATGCTTCGTCGATGTCAGCTCCATCCAGTCTGTCGGCAAAGACCGGCCCTCTCGGAACAGGCTGTTCGTAGTTCGTCGGTCCGAGAAGCTCCATCCTGTCTCCATTGAAGACCAGCCTATCGATGTTCATACGGCGGACAGGCGGGCCTTCCTGGGATCTTCCCGTAAGGTTATGGTATACGAGATAATATGAATCCAGGTCGGGACCAAGGACGGTTGAGCTGTGGCCGAGTCCGTAGAAGTCCGGCTTGGTGCTGATGACGAGCGGGTTGTTGACCGGAACGGTATACGGACCAAGCGGCGAATCATGGGACACGGCATAGTTAATGCGATAACCTTTACTGAATACGTGATTGCCGGTATAGGTCATATAATAGGTTCCGTTACGTTTAATAATCATGGACCCTTCGGTCCAGTGGCCTAAGTATGGGCCCGGAATCGTTTGGCCTACCCCGAAATCGGCAGGACCGTTCATGGGAACGCCAACAATGCCCGAGGAGCCTGCATGCGTAAACAGCCAGGTTCCGTCATCGTCGATGAACACCGAGCCGTCGATGCTCATGCCGACATTCTCGGTGATTCGTTCGAACGGGCCTGTCGGCGATTCGCTCCGGAACACGAAGTGACCTCTGCCTGCCGGAGAAGTATAAAGATAAAACCAGCCGTTCCAGTAAATGACTTCCGGCGCATAGGCGCCGGTCGAGACGGGATCTTCGGTCACCAGCCCCGCATACCGCCAATCGACCAGATTATCCGACATCCACGCCTTGATTCCCGTCCGGTGATCCTTCGTGCTGACATACAGATAATAGCGGCCGTCATGCCGCAGCACGTATGGATCTCCGTTGCCGTAATCCTCCCATTCTTCCTCTAAGGATGGAAAAGGATTGGCATACGTTTGGTTCTTGTAAATTTCCATATCGACCGCCTCCGGTTTCGTGATTGTACTGCAACCCGACATTGCCAATCCGGCCGCTAATCCTAATGCTCCAAGGGATCTGGCGATCTTCCGCAGGCGCGGTATGCTTATCGGCATACGCCTCACCCCTTGATTCCGCTGATCGCCATCGATTCGATAAAGTATCGCTGGCAGAAAAAGAATACGATGATCACCGGCACCATGGCGATGATGGCGGCGGCCATGATCATCGGATAGTCCGACTGACCGATGTACATGGCCTGCATGGAAGCGATCAGCACCTGGATCGTTTGCTTCTCGGGCGTATGCAAGTAAATCAGCGGGCCGAGGAAATCGTTCCAAATGCCCATAAAGCTCAGGGCTGCTTGAGCCGCCAGCGCTGGCTTCATGATCGGCAGCGCGATCTTGAAGAAGATTCCCGGGAAGCTGGAGCCGTCGATCTTCGCCGCTTCGATCAACTCCGTCGGCATCGCGCTCTGCAGATACTGCCGTATGAAGAAGATGACGACGATGTTTCCGAACAGGCCGGGTATGATGAGCGGCAGCAGCGTATCTACCCAATCCAGCCTGGAAAAACCGATATATTGCGGAATCATGACAACGGAATAAGGAATCATCATCGTTCCGAGCAAACCGAGGAACAGCACCCCTTTATATGGAAACTCAAATTTCCCGAATGCATACGCCGACATGGCGGATACCAGCATGCCGACCGTCAGGACGATTACGACGATGATCAAGCTGTTCATAAACCCGTTAAGCAAAGGCGACTCCTGCCACACCTTCGCGTAGTTGCCAAACGTAAACGGATCGGGGATCCACTGCGGAGGAATTTCAAATACGTTTCGCCGATCCTTAAGTGAAGTCGATATGGTCCAAAGGAACGGCGCGACCATAAACACCGAGCCGAACAGTAACAGCAGCAGCGACCAGAGGTCGGTCCATCTTTCCCGTCTCACGATAATCCCCCCTAGTCCTGATAAACCCATCGATTGGAAAGCTTGAATTGAATCAGCGTGACGATGAAAATCAAAATACCCAGCACCCATGCAACCGCACTCGCATATCCCATGTTGAAATACTCGAACGCATGCTGGAATATGTAGTAGACGACCGTAGCGCCGCTATATTCCGGTCCGCCGTCGACCGCCAGCACATAGATTTGGCTGAACGACTGGAACGCCCCGATGATACCCATAACGATGACGAAAAAATGAATCGGCGTAAGCAGCGGGATCGTAATTCGCGTCAGCTTATGCCATGCTCCGGCGCCGTCGATTTCCGCAGCTTCGTAATACGTTGATGAGATCGACTGCAGTCCCGCTAAGTACAGCACCATGTTCCCCCCGATGCCGCTCCACAGCCCGATCAGGATCAGCGAAGGCTTCACCCACTCGGGTTTGCCCAGCCAGTTAGGCCCGGTTATCCCGAACACCTCCCACAGGAAGTTGTTGAGCAGCCCGTAATCCTGGTTCAAAATCCACTGCCACAGCAGCGATACCGCTATAATCGGCGAGATGACCGGCAGATAATAGATCGTGCGCATGAACGAGATGCCCGCGATTTTGCGGTTCATCAAGATCGCCAGCAGCAGCGACAGCACCATGCCGATCGGTATGCCGATCATCAAATACACGGTGTTATACAGAGATTTGAACACCTTTTCGTCGGCCAGAAGATCCTTATAATTAGCGAATCCCATCCACTGCGGATCGGACAGCATATCCCATTTATGAAAGCTAATATAGATCGAGAACAAGATCGGCACGAGGCCGAACAAAAGAAATCCGAGGACCGGCGGAGCGACGAACAGATACAGCCAAGCCAGTTCCTTTCTGCGATAGCCGCTGAGCAGCTTCGTTCCCATATTCATTCCACCTTCGCCTGTATTCCTTATGACAGGGCGTTGTTCATATAGCGGGGAGCGCCGGCAACAGCAGCCGGCCGCCCCCTTGCGCCATTATTTATTTCCCTTGTCGTACAGCTCCTGCATCTTCGGCTGGATTTCAGCCGTGAAGTCCTTGGCCGACATATCGCCGTTCCATACCTTGCTCGCGTTCTGATTAAATGCATCCATCCATTGCGTATCCTTCGAGAAGGCTATCACGTCCGGACGACCGTAATCTTGGATAATATCCAGAAATACTTGACGTGTTTGCGGCCCTTTATCCATTTCCATAAACTCGCCTTCGGCCATGTCGATCAGGTTGGGAACCGCTTGCCCGAGCTGGTAGTTTTCGCGCTGTCCTTGCTCATCCAACGACAGGAACGCCGCCAAATCGAACGCTTCCTGAGGGTGCTTGGATTTCGCCGATACGGCAAATCCCATCGAACCGAGCCAGGTCGCCGTTTGTCCCGTGTTCGGGCTTGCCGGCCATGCCGCAATATCCCAATTGAACGGCAGCTCCCAGAATGCCGGCTGATCCCAAGGACCCATCGCAAACATGGCCAGCTGTCCGTTAATAAAGCGGGTGTAAGCATTCATTGCTTGCTCAGCTTCCTGATTCGGGCTGACCTTATGCTTCAGATTCAGGTCGGCTACGAATTGCATCGCCTCATAAAACGCAGGCTCATTTACTTTCACGGTACCGGTGTCGTAATCGATGTACTCGCCGCCGTTGGCCCAAACCGCGGACTCCAGGCTGTATGCGCCAACCCCGTACTGCTCCGGCTTTCCGTCGCCGTTGTTGTCAACCGTCAGCTTCTTGGCTGCTTCGAGCATGTCGTCCCATGTCCACTCTCCGGCTGTTGCGGATGGATACGCCACGCCCGCTTGATCGAACAAATCCTTATTGTAGACAAATGCCCACGGGCCAACATCCTTCGGCAGTCCGTACAAGTCTCCGGTACCGACCTTGCTTCCGTCGAAGCGGTAACGGTCCATCGCCTGCTTCCATACGTTGTCTGGTTTAAACAACGTCGTCTGGTCCAGATAGGATTGAATATTGAGGAGCGTTCCGGCTTCTGCAAACCGATAGAATTCGGGCCCGCCGACGTAGAATACATCAGGCACCTTGCCGGAGCTGATCAGCGTTGTCATCTTCTGCGAGTACTCGCCCGGAGGCACCGATGTATATTTGACGGTGACATGCGGGTACTTCTCCTCGAAGGAAGCGATCAGCTTTTCGAAAATTTTCTTTTCGTTCGGATTGCCATGGCCCATAAACTCGATCGTCACGGGCTCCTTTTTGTCCGTCCCGGCGGCAGCCTCATTGCTTGGCGCCGAGCTGTCCGGGTTGTTGGAGGAAGCTCCGCCGTTTGGACCGCTTCCGCCTCCGCTGCAAGCGGATAACGCAAACATCAGTAACAGCATGATCATACCTGCAAATTTGCTCTTCGATTTCATGCGATTCCCCTCTTCTTCAAGGTATATTGTAAGCGCTTTACGAAGTCATAATAACTTATAACAATATACTTTTATATACTCAATTTATTATAAAATTGAAGAGATTGAATACTTCGCATAAGAATCGCTTTATTCCTTTACAAGCTGGACCGGCACAACGATTCTTCTAGCCTCAAAGGCCCCTTCAATCTGCTCGGTCAGCAGCTCGATGGTCAGCCTGCACATCTCCTCCTCGTTTTGCCGAATATACGGAACGTTCGGCAGATCCGGCGGATCGAACGTAATCAGCTCCAGATCGTCAGGCACCCGTCGACGTGAGGCGACAGCGGCTCTATAAACATTTCTGCACAGCTCCGTATTGGCTGTGATGACCCCGGTGATAGCGGGACTGCCGTCCAAAAAATCCTGAATGTGTTCGACGGATTGACCCGAAGCTATCTCATCCAACGGAAGGAGACACCATAAGCTTTTGTCGATCGACAATCCGCGCTCAAGGAAAGCCTGCTCAAACCCTTGCGCTCTCTCGTCCGTTACGGTATTCGTAATTTCCGGCGAGATGAAAGCGATGGACGAATGGCCTTTGTTCAGCAGATACGCGACGGCTTCCCTCGTGCCGTTAATGTTATCCGAGCTTACGCTGTACGTCTTGATCTCCTTCAAGAACCGGTCAATCAGGACAAACGGGAATCGATCCAGCGAAAGCCTCAGTATCGAATCGTTATATGTCTCGTTTTCAACCGGAAAAATGATCATGCCGTCCACTCCCTGCTTCAGAAAGGACGAAATGACTTTGGACTCCTCAAGCTGCGACTCGCGCGTAATTCTCAGCATCACTTCATACCCTGCGGCAGTGGCGTATTTTTCAATGTTATCCAGAAAGCGCTGGTCCACTTTGGTTTTCATCGTCGGCAGCACCAGCCCGATCCGGCCGCTTCTGCCTGCTCCCGCCGTCCACTCGCCCAACTGATCGAGCGCGGCAGCGTTCTCCGGCCTGCTCATGACAAAGGTCCCTTTCCCTTGAATCCGGACGAGCAGCCCTTCCTCCATCAGTCCGACCAGCGCGTTTTTGCTTGTAATTTGACTGACGCGGTACCGCTCGGACAGCTCCTTCTCCGAAGGGACCCGGTCACCTTCCCGCAGCTTGCCGATGGCGATCAGCCGCTTGATGTCTTCCTGAATTTTTTTGTACAGCGGCAAGGATTTCAATGCACATCACAACCTTTATAATTTAAATAGTATAATTAGTATATTAATATAACATAACTTTGTTTTTGTAAATGAAAAAAAGCACCCCCAAGAGTGGGTGCTTGATTATTTATATTTAATGGTCAGCCCTCCCCCTCCTAACTGCTCAGCTTCCAAGGATGGGGTCTGCGATGATCTAATGTGCCAAGGATGCTCACGAAACGGCATCGATTTGTTGTTCCTCTTGATCGGGCCGTTCATAACGATATAAATACCGGGACAGCACGCCATGCTTCGGCGACAGCAGGAAGCTTACAAGAAAGACGATCCCGGTCGCGAAAGCCATCGATCCCGAAATGGACGTGTCCAGCCATACGGCGACGTAATAGCCCGCGAAGGCAGAAATCACACCGAAGGCGCCGCTGAGCACCAGCATAATGGACAGCTTATCTGTCCATAGATATGCCGCTGCAGCAGGAGTAATGAGCATGGCGACGACCATAATCGCCCCGACGGCATCAAACGAGGCAACGGTTGTGATCGACACCATCGACATAAACACATAATGCAAGAGCACAACCGGTATGCCGATGCTGGCGGCTAAGGCCGGGTCGAAGGAGGTGATTTTCCATTCCTTGTAGAAGGCCAGGATGACCACCAGCACGACCAGCAGCACGGCAGCCAGCATGAAGGTTGCCTTAGGCACTTCGCCAAGAAGCGGTACATTCATGACCTCCCAGGGCACGAACGCAATCTCGCCCATCAGCGCGTGCTTGGTGTCCAAGTGGGCATTGCCGACCTGGGTAGCAATCAGAATGACGCCGATGGCAAACAATGTCGTAAACACCACTCCGATCGAGGCATCCTGCTGAACCCCCCGGGAATGAAACCACTGTACGAGGAGGGCCGTTAGAAGGCCGGTAATGATCGCCCCGATCAGCATATGAGGTCCGTTTAATTCCCGCGTAATCAGAAAGGCGGTTACAATACCGAGCAGCACGGTATGACTAATGGCATCGGCCATCATGGCCATTCTTCGCAATATGAGAAACACCCCGACAATGCCGCAGGACAAACCGACCAACGAAGCAGTAAGCAATATCCAGCCCGTATATGTCATCGTTTACTCCCCCTCCCTGATGGCCGGAACCTTGGTCCAGCTTGAGCTTGGATCCTCCACCTGCTTCTTCTTCTCGGATCGCAGCTGGAGTGCCTGAATCAGCAGCCCTTTCTCCGAGCCGAACACGAGCGACACGGTGAATAATACCGAGGAGGCTATCACGATAAACGGGCCCGTCGGCCAGCCTTTGCCGAGCGTGCTGATCAAGGTTCCGATCAGACCGGAGCCACCGCCGAAAATCGCGGACAGGATCACCATCGTTCTGAACGATTGCGTCCAGTACCTTGCGCTAACAGCCGGTATGATCAGCATTGCCGCCATCAGGATGACACCTACGGCCTGAATGCCGATTACGATCACGAGGACGAGGACCGCCATGTAGATCGCGTTCATCCATCGGCTGCTTAGTCCGAGCCCGCGGGCAAAGTCCGGATCGAACAAAAACAGCTTCCATTCCTTGAAAGCGACCGTCACGATCACGATGACCAACAGGGCTAGGGCAAGCATGGTAAAGACGTCTTTACGGACCATGGACGCGGCCTGACCGAAAATAAAATTATCCAGTCCGCTCTGGTTGCCTCCAGCCGTACGATTGACGATCGTGAGCAGCATGATTCCGAGTCCGAAAAATACGGACAGGATCATGCCCATCGCCGTATCCTCCTTGATCCGGCTGGAGGAGCGGATCCATCCGATTAACCAAGCGCCGATCAACGCGCTGACCGCGGCTCCGATGATCATGAACAGCAGATTTTTGGTACCGGTCAGCGCGAAAGCCACAACCACGCCCGGAAGGGCAGCATGCGAAAGCGCGTCACTCATGAGGCTTTGTTTCTTCCAATACGCAAGACAGCCGATCATGCCGGCCGCCATGCCCAAAATCAAGGTACTGAGCAGCACCCATTGTGTATTTGGAGACAGCAATGAATTCAACACATGTTACGCCTCCTTCATGAAGCGAAGGGAACCGCCATAGGCCCGGTATACGTTGTCCTTGGTGAACGCGTCCTCCGTCTTCCCGTGGGCAACGACGGTACGGTTAAGGAGCAGAACGTGATCGAAGTAATCCTCGACCGTCTGCAAATCGTGGTGGACAACCATCACGGTTTTTCCCGACATTTTCAAATTTTTCAGCGTGGTCATAATCGCACGTTCCGTCGCAGCGTCCACTCCGGCCAGCGGCTCATCCATGAAATACAGATCGGCGTCCTGCACAAGAGCCCTTGCCAAAAACACGCGCTGCTGCTGTCCCCCGGACAGCTGGCTGATCTGCCGATCCGCAAAATCGGCCATGCCCATCTGCGCAAGGGACGCCATCGCCTTCTCTTTATGGCTCTTGTTCGGCCATTTCAACCACCCGACGCGCCCGTAGAGTCCCATCATGACAACGTCGAGCGCATTGGTTGGAAAATCCCAATCCACCGATCCGCGTTGAGGCACGTAGCCGACTCTCGTCTTGGTCTGACTCAGCGTTGATCCGAAGAACGATACGTCTCCCGAGAGCTTCGGATGAAGCTCCAGCATCACTTTAAGGAGCGTGGATTTGCCGGCCCCGTTGGGACCGACAATGCTGGTTAACGAACCTTGCTCCACCTCGAACGAAACATCATGAAGCACCTTATTTTTACGATAGGATGCATGCAAGCCTTGAACTTTCAGCACACTCATCTTATTCACCGCTTCCTGTTAATGCATGATAAATGGTTTCAACGTTATGGCGATACATTCCGATGTAGGTCCCCTCCGTCGTCCCTGCTTCCCCCATTGCGTCAGAGAAAAGCTCTCCGCCTAGCTTCACGTTGAGCCCTTTCTTGGCTGCTCCTTCAATGACCGCGTTGATGGAAGCCGGGTTGATGCTGCTTTCAATAAAGACGGCGGGGATGTTGTGTTCAAGCAGCGTATCGATCGTCCCGTTGATGTCCGAAAGACCGATCTCATCCTCAGTACTAAGTCCCTGCAGCCCGACGACCTCCATGCCGTGCATGCGGCCAAAATATCCGAACGCATCATGCGCAGTAACGATAACCCGCTGAGCTTCAGGAATTTGACGGATCTTGTCTTTAGCTTCTGCCTTCAGTTCATCCAGCTTGGCGAAATAATCCCGCTTGTTTTGTTCAAAATATTCGGCATCATCAGGCGAGAAGGCTTTCAGCTCTTCTACAGCCGAATCCAGCGCCAGCTTCCATAGGTCGATGTCAAACCAGACATGGGGATCAATCGCCTTACCTTCATCCTCAAGCAGCTGATCCCTCGGGATCGCATCCGCAATGGCCAGCACCGGTTTATTTTTACCAATCTGCTCAAAGATCTCCGTCATATTTCCTTCGAGATGCAGGCCGCTGTAAAATACGACATCGCTGCCTTGCAGCTTCTGAATGTCTCCTTGCGTAGCATTGTATAAATGCGGATCAACCCCGGGCCCCATCAGGCTTTGGACCTCTACCCGGTCACCGCCGATGACGGTAATCGGCTCTGCAATCTGACCAATCGTCGTCACAATTTGGATTTTCTCTGCAGGATCCCCTGATGCTTGGTTCGTCTGCGGCTCACCGGAAGCACATCCGGATAGCACGAGTACCAGACTCAGCATGACCGCTCCCAGCATTTTCGTCGTTTTACTGAACAATTTGGTTTTCATCTTCCATTTCTCCTCCTCCAACGTATTGCCTTGTTCGAACATGACAATGTGCTTCTCCCGTCAATTCCATCCTGCATCAAACCAAATGTAATTCCTTGTACCAATTATTTTGCCTTAGGTAAACTTTAATAGCTATGTACAAAAAATAATCCATCATTAGGCATTTGTCAATACGATTTTGCCGTTCTTACGCAAACCACAACAAAATCAACGTCAAAATTCCTTGTGGTTATCCTTGTTTTTCGATTTTTTAAACGGATGCAAATTATTTAGAAGCGGTTAACTTATTTTCCTTTGATGATGAAAATACTGTATAAAACAAAAAAACGAAGCCCCTGGTCAGGTTCTTCGCTAGTTTCTGGTTTTATACTTGTATCTTTCGCTTAAGTTATCCTAAAAACCGAACATGGGAAAGCTTCGTTTTCATGCGGTCCAGCTGTTTTCTCGTACGGCTTCGACGATCGGGTAGCAGCTGAATGCCGGCATGTTCGGCAATCACCGAAACCACCTCATCGATGGATAGCCGATCCGTATCGATATGCTGCCGGAATACTTCCTGCGATAATCCGCTGATGCATCGGTCAATCTGCTGGGCTGCCCATGAATTCGCTCCTTCATAACGGCTACGAAGGCGCTTAAGGAGGACCTCCCTTGAAGCACACAAGGTAAAATGCCGAACATCCACACCGTCCCGGCGGAGCCTTCCTACGATTTCATCGAAATATTCCGGATTGGTTACCGTCATTGGCGCAATGATGATGCGGTTAGACTCCTGGTCCATGTGCTTGAACATGGCGTAATTAAACTCACGCCACATCGGGTAATGCTGGAAATCATCCCGCTTGGCATCCGGCGGCAGGTTTGACCGAATGAAATAGCCGGCATTTTCCGGATCGTACACATACGAATTCGGCAATCTGCGATGAAGCTCGTGTGCAGCTTGCGTCTTCCCGGAGCCGAAAGCTCCGTTAATCCATAGAATCATGGTTTACCTCCTGAATAAGGCCCTTATTTTCTCAAAAAATCCGGAGTTCTTGTCAGCGTCTTGCCATGATCCCGCACGAAGCCGAACTGCTCGTACAGACCGTGCGCATCCCTTGTTGCCAAAATGCCGAATAAATTTCGGTAATCCGGATGTCCGGTAATCGTTGCGATTAGCTTTTTGCCTACGCCTTGAGCCCGGTAAGCCGGATCCACGTAGACGTCGCATAACCAATACACGGTCGCCCCGTCGGTGACCACACGGGCAAAGCCGATTTGCCGCTCGTTATAATAAAACCGAGCCCTTCAATGAATCCAGGATTTTAGATCGGGACCGCTTATTGGCCCAATAGCTGTCATGCAGAAATCTTAAGATGGCTGCTGTATCCAGCAAGGAAGGGTCGCTGCTGATCGTCACGTCTTTGAGATCCAGGGGTTCATTCATGATGCAAGATCCGATCATTAACATGGAGCCTCTTCTGCTCCAGGATCTTTTCTCTCAGCCGATCGCATTCCTCGTTGATCCGAGCAACTTTGCGTCGCGTCAGAAAACGGAGAAAAACAAGCACCGCATACTGTGCAAAGGTCCAGCCGGATGACACCTCGTCGTCATGGTGATAGAAGCCTGCGTTCATGGATCCCCCTCCTAACCCTATGGGTTCATTTAGAAAACCTTCCCAGTTACCATCTTATGATAACCGAACGAATAAAACAACGCCCCTGGCGGCAATTCGCCATCCTGCTGTTATTGGCCGTCTCGTTGATAATTGTTTCAAAATAAGCGTTTCCCATCTCGCGGAGAAGATGATCGAGAACGCTTGCATAACATATCGGGTGGCATTCGGCAGCTATGGAAACAACTCGGTTCAACCATTTAAAAAAGGCTCCGAGCAGCTAAGCCCCGGGCCTTTTCTTCGATATCGTCATGCAATTGGGGTGCCGTCGGGCAGCTTGTATTCCGGCCGCAACAGGACAACATCTCCCTTCTCCGGAACTCCGCCCAAGACCAGCACCTCGGATTCAAAGCCTGCAATGCGTCTCGGCGGAAAATTCACAATCGCCGTTACCTGGGTGCCGATCAGCTCCCCGGCGTCGTATCGGCGCGTAATTTGCGCGCTAGTCCGCTTGATTCCAAGAGGACCGAAATCAATTTTCATTTTAATCGCCGGAACGCGGGCTTCCGGGAAAGGCTCGGCGTCCACGACGGTTCCAACACGGATATCCAGCTTCAAAAAATCTTCGATCGTTGCCATGTTGATTCGCTCCCTTGCAATGGTTACCGAAGTTTTGCCATGAACTTCGTATGGTGGGAATCATCATAACATCAGCAGCGGAAAGGCCGCAAGTTCGAGAACGGTTATAATCATTTCATCTGGGGGCGAGCCCAGCGATGAAGAAGGCTCATATGCTTCCAGTACGATATTTCTGCTCCTCCATCTCCCTTAGCCAACGTTCATGGAGTCTGGTAATTTTGTCCCATATCCCTTCACGCTCCAGCTCCGAATAATGGACGAGTTCCTCATGGAATAGATCGGCCAGCACTTCTCTCCACTGAGCCTTGCTTACGATTTCTGAGGAATGCATGCCCGCTTCATCCCATGACTTCAATATCCGGCCTTTGAGCTCATGGATTCTGTTCACGCTCCGCTGCCTTACAATGAACAGGTCGCGCCAAGGCGACTCGGGGGATCGGCTGTAGAATTTATGGTTAGCTGTGAAAACATCCAGGGTGTCAACCACATCAGGAGCATAATCTATCCCAACATAGGAATTGGCAGGATCATGCGTCAGACGCCAGCCTCCTTGTACCACAGCGGACTCCATGAGGCTGTAAGAGAACGGTCCTTGACGATATGTCCCATATCTTAACGGTATCGGTTCATAAGGCATATCACCTAATCCGACATCAACGATCCATGGCTCTTCTTGTCCGTCGTCATTGGCTAAGCTCACGGTAATCCCTAGATGAAATCCGTTAATTCGCGGCTCTTGCCCGATCGGCTGTACTCCCGCCCGATGCCACCGTACCTTATAACCCAAAGCCTGAAGCAGCGTGCCGAACGCGCCGTTCAGATGAAAGCAGTACCCGCTGCGCCGGCTCAGCATCAGCTGAATGGAACTCCGCACGTCCATAACGGTCGGTTTACCCGCAAAAATATCGACGGTTTGCCAAGAAATTCGCTCTACATGTGCTTGATGAAGCTCGAACAAAAACGCTTGTGTTGGAGCCTTTCTATCGTAAATTCCCAATCGGTTTAAATATGATTTGACTTCCGCATCCGTAATCAATATCTCCACTCCTCTGTGATCAGCCATCTGTAATATATGCTATATCGCTTCTGACCTTAAGGAAATGGTCAGAAAAGGCAGATTTAAAGAGACAGTTGCCGTCGCGCCTCAAAGCCTGATTTTACGCCATTTTCTTGATCACGGAGGTTAGGTCACGGGGTTACGCGGCGGTTCATTAATCAAGCGACCAGGCATTACGCAGCAGCTGGATTCCGTACTCCATCTCTTCCTCCCGCAACCCCGCAAATCCCATATATAGTCTCGGGTACTGTCCGGCATCCTGCGTTTGCCCGATCCACATCTTTCGCAGATCATAAACCCTTACTCCCTGTTCCGCCGCAAGGCGAATCAACTCCTCTGACGTGACATGCTTCTTAATCGTCAGCTGGATATGCAATCCCGAATACTGGCCGGAGATCTCCACATGGTTGCCAAGATAAGTATGAAGGATGTCAATTAGGTGTCGATGCCGCTTCCGATACAAGCTTCTCGTTCTGCGGATATGACGGTACCAATGCCCCTCCTTGAAAAAAGACTCCATCGCCCACTGCTCAACCCGGGACGGAGCAAAAAACAACGTATGCGGCATCTTCTTCAACCGATTCATCAAATCCGGCGGAAGAACCAGATAGTTCATCCGAAGCGTCGGCGTCAGCACCTTGGAGAAAGTTCCCGCGTAAATCACCCTTCCGCTCCGGTCCAGACCTTGGAGGGAAGGAATCGGCTTTCCATGGTAACGAAATTCGCCATCATAATCATCCTCGATGATATATGCATGGTTGTCCTCTGCCCATCGCAGCAGGCGTTCCCGCTCGGGGTATGGCATAATGCTCCCTGTAGGAAATTGATGGGAAGGCGTGACATACACCAGCTGTACCTGCCTCCGCTTTAACGCAGTGATCGATATGCCGGAGTCCCCGACCGGGATCGGTATGACCTGAAAGCCGTTCAAATGGAATTGATCACGGACAAGGCTGTAGCCGGGCTCTTCGAATGCCACCGCTTGGATGCCCTTAAGCAATTTGGAGAGAATCCCCATGCTGTATGCCGTGCCCGCTCCGATGACGACTTGCTCCGGCGTAGATTGCACGCCCCTTGAATTCCGCAAATAATCGGAAACCACCATACGAAGACCGTATTCGCCTTGCGGATCACCGTAATGACCGATTTCTTGCAGATGTTGGTCCAGCGATTCCTTGAGCATTTTATTCCAGATCCGTACTGGAAAAGCACCCGGGTCTAGTGCTGTCGGATTAAAATCAACTTGAACCGGAGGCAAGCTGTATTCCGTGCCTAGCACTGGTGCAGCCGCAGCAGGTTTAGCAGCCTCCCCGCTTATAGGTCGCGCCACTTCGCGTTGGTACGGGTTAACGGCATACAGGCCGGAACGGGGCTTGCTGATGACATAGCCCTCCGCCGTCAGCATCTGGTAGGCCGTTTCAATCGGGGTTTTGCTAATATTCAACTGATTTTGAAGCGACCTTACCGAAGGCAGCCGCTGTCCGTTTGCTATAACCCCGCTTCGAATGCTGTCGCGTATGAGGAAATACAATTGCTGGTATAGAGGCTGCTCGCTTTGCTCCGGTAGAATAAGATCGATCATAAGAACGCTGCCCCCAATCTGGTGTTTGAAATGTCGCGTGATATGCAATTTATAATATCTCCGGCCTCTTTAATGTCATGGACAGGTGACCTGCACGATTTATTAAAAACTGACCATTTTATAGTAGTCAGATTTATTTTATTATAGAACTTGCTTACCGACTAGATCCGAATCCGCCTTCATCGGTCTCTCCCTTGCATGATCGAGTCGTGACCGTGAGCATCGGTAGGACCAGCCGCAACAACAACGTTCGCGTCGGGAGGAAGAATAACATGAGCTCATTCATCCATCTAAAAGACAAAATCGGCCAAGGCATAACATTTCGGCAATTCATGGATACGACAATGGAAGGGTCCTAGGTCGATGGGGCGCCCGTCCCGCTTATATTCAAGCGGTCATGGACCAGTTCAAGCGTGAGAACCCGGACAAAGAAGCGCATGAATACCAGACTCGCCTTGACGAGACATACCGACGGATCGGCCAGCTGTACAACGAAGCGACGTTCTATCAAGTCGTAATCGTTCAAGAAGTAAAGGATCTCCTGCAGACGTTCCCAGCACCTGGCCTTGAAATATAAAAATCGCAGGCCTTGGCCTGCGATTGCACTTATGTTATCCTTGATCGCTTACCTTATTCTTCATTACCTACATTATCCCTGTTTATCTCCTATTACAGTACGCTGTTCTCAATCATTCCACGGCGTTTAATCTTCCAGCTCCCAAGCCGGATTCCAGCATATTTCCCACAGATGCCCGTCCGGGTCAAGGAAATGACCCGAGTACCCTCCCCAGAACGTATCTTGAGCGGGGACAGTTACGGTTGCCCCTGCCTTTACGGCTTGCTCCATGACCTCATCGACTTCTTTCTTGCTCCCGACATTATGGCCGATCGTCATTTCCGTCGAGCTTGGTGCATGATGCGGGACATTCGCTTCCACGGCCAAGTCCTTGCGACTCCAAATCGCCAGCTTCACGCCAGCCTGCAGATCGAAAAAGGCAACCGCTCCATGCTCAAACTCGGTTCCGACAATCCCCTCAGTCGGCAAGCCGAGTCCGTCGCAGTAAAATTTCAGCGATCGCTCCAGGTCATCAACGCCAAGCGTTAGTACAGATATACGCGGTTTCATGATACATTCCTCCTAAACGTGTGGCTTTCGCCTTCAGGTTTAACTTCCTGTCACTATTTATTTTCGCTTCCGATAACCCGTAAAGGATTGTAAAAAACGGACATCTTGTACACTAACCCTGGCTGCACGGGGCATGGAACACCTGCTGAGGCGAAGCGCCGTAGAATCGTTTGAAGCTGTGGATAAAGTGCGACTGGTCATAATAGCCGTATTTAGCGGCGATATCCGGAAACCGGAAGGATCGAGCATGAAGCAGCTCCCGCAGCAAATATTGAAACCGGATGATGTCCGTCATTTCTTTGGGACTGATGCCCAGCTCTTTTTGAAAAGCCCGACGTACCGTTCGTTCGCTGTAATGGAGCTTCTCCGAGAGGGATTTGACGCTCAGCATCCCCTTCTCTTCGTATACATATCGGAGCCCATGCAGCAAAATCGGCTCGTCAAGGGAGAAGTCTGCCCGATTTAACCTGTTCCATAAATAAGATTCCATTCGCCCGATCCGCTGGCTCGTCTCGGCAGCTGTCATGATGCTCTCGCTGAACTCGACGGCGTCCCTACCCCAAATCTCATGCAAGAACACTTGCGTATTCCGGAATTCCGAGACGGGAAAGCGAGTGAATAAACGAACCGTCTCCGAATAGAAGCGGACGCCGAACAGGCAGTGATCCTCCGTTATGGAGAACGCGTCCGGTACAGTCATAACCCCTGCCACGAAGGCGCATTCGGAGGCGGAACGGGAATGGAGGTCAAATATAATGTCGACGCATCCGTCGGGCAAAATGCGATGCTGCGGCGGGCGAGCCGATGGCCGCACATCCAGTGTCCAATACGCGGCCACATAAGGACTCAGTCCAGGACTTGGCAGAAATTCGCGATAGCTGTAGGAAGCGTCCGGATGAGAAGTCTCGATCATCGGAGCTTGCAGCGGGTTGAACGATCGCATGGTCTCCCTCCCATTCGTTCTGACGTCGCTTTCATTATACGATATTTGGCCTCTCCCTTGGGCTAGTTCGCGAAAATGGATACCGCACTGTATATGAGCAGCAACCCCATCGCAATATTGAATGCTCGCTCATGGCGGTCAAGGAAACTTTGGAGGAGCCTGCCGCCTAATGCCCAAGTTAAGTTGGCGCTAATCCCAACGGCCGTCAGCAGTAATGAAAACATGATCAATTGAATGCGTGAATCCGCCACAGGGATTACGAAGGACGAAATGGCCGTAAAACCGTATAGAATCACCGTGGGATTGATGAATTGAAAGAAGAATCCGAACCAGAAGGAATTCATGCCTCTGGCAAGGTCTTCGTTTTGCTGCGGCTTGCTTCTCATGATTTTGACGGCTAAATACAGCAAATACAAGCTCCCCAACAAATCCAAAGCGATCTTGACCCTCGGAATCCATTGATTTAACGCAAAATTGAAGTAACCGGACAACAGCATGATGACGAAGCATCCCGCTGCAACCCCGCCGATAAACTTTAGAACGGCCCGGTACCCGTATTTTTGGGCCAGGGTCATCGAGATAATATTGTTCGGTCCCGGCGTAAAGGATGAAACGAGAGCAAACATAAGCAAAGGTATGAGCATGGCCGCCTCCTCCCCTCTTTTTGTATGATATAATTTACGATGTGTGCACTATAACGTATGTACGTTTAATTATACATTACGTGCGTTATAACGCACAATCTAAAATTTGTTCAGCAGGAGGCACTCGAACATGAAGCATATCAACAGCATTCTCGCTCAAAACTTGAAGCGGCTCAGGGAAGAACGCAAGCTTAGCCTGGACAAAGTGGCTGATTTGACCGGAATCAGCAAGACGATGCTCGGCCAAATTGAACGCGGCGAATCCAGCCCCTCGATTGCTACCGTATGGAAAATCGCCAATGGGCTGAAAATCTCATTCACCTCCCTGATCCATGAACCGGCAACGGATACCGTTGTCGTACCTGCCGATGAGGTCCAAGCATTGGTTGAGGATAATGGAAAGGTCCGTATCTATCCGTTGTTTCCGTTTGAGGACGGACGCAGATTTGAAATCTACTCGCTTCAGATGGAGCAAGGGGGATATTTAAGCGCGGAGGCTCACATCGACGGAACGGAGGAATTTATTACGGTGTTCGAAGGAGAACTGACGATTCGGATCAGTACCGAGGAATACACGGTGCGTCGCGGGGATTCGATTCGCTTTAAAGCCGATAAACCTCATGTTTATCACAACTCCGGCGAAACGACTAACCAGTTCAGCATGGTGATTCATTATAGAGAATAATGCTGGGAATCAGACAAATTAAACGCATCCTGTTAATAGGATGCGTTTAACGGGGATGCATTTAATCTTAACGTCGAAGCGCCTGGGTGCTGACCACCCCGTATCGGGATAACAGCTTCCTGCCGAGCAGCGCCACAGCGCGATCCGTCAGAAAGCCCATTAAGCCGAGGCAGAAGAGGCCTACGAATATCCAGTCCGTACGGAAGAACAGCCTGGAATTCCAGATCAAATACCCGACGCCTTCGTTGGATGCAATCATTTCAGCTCCGATAATCGCCATGAACGACGTCCCCATGGCAAGCCTTACCCCCGTGAACATATACGGAACCGTTGCGGGAATGATGACATGAAGAACCGTTTGCCATTCGGATGCGCCCATGCTCCGGGCGGAACGGATTTTGTCCTCTTCCACGGACAACACGCCAGTCAGCGTGTTCAGCACCACGATAAAAAAAGTGGCGTACAAGATAAGTGCGACCTTTGACGTCTCCCCGATCCCGAACCAGACCAGAAATAACGTAATGAAGGCAATCGGCGGAATAAAGCGGATGAAATTCAGGAAAGGCTCTGCAATGGCTCGCACGGCATTCACCTTGCCGATAATGAGCCCTGCGGGAATCGCGATCAGGCTGCCTAGCGTCCAACCGAGCAGAACCCTGTAGGAGCTGATGCCGATGTAGCTTAACAGCGTTCCGTCTTGAAGCAGCTCATACCCGCCTTTTCCCGTATCGATTGGCCCCGGCAGAATTTCCGGTCCGTAGACCCATGCCAGGAGCTGCCACGCCGCCAGTATGACAAACCAGAAGATGAGATGGCGAATGCCTTTGATCATGTTATTGCTCATCGTTCTCCAAACTCCTTTCTTCGCATCGCTAGTCATCAAAATGCTCTTGGATTCGATTATGAAGCCGGTGGAACTCCGGCTCGGACAAATCGCGCGGATAAGGCAAAGGGACGTCGTAAATATCCGTGATCCTGGATGATGGTCCTGCGGACATAATGCCGATCCGTTCTCCTAGGAGCAGCGCCTCCTGGATATCATGGGTAACAAAAATAACGGTTTTATTCGTTTTTCTCCAGATATTGACTAATTCCCTTTGCATCGTGCGTCTCGTCATGGCGTCAAGCGCCCCGAACGGTTCGTCCATAAGCAGAATTGCAGGATCGTTCGAGAGCACTCTGGCCAGTTGAACGCGCTGCTTCATGCCGCCGGACAGCTCCCTCGGGAATTTTTGCTCGTGCCCGGCCAGCCCAACCAAAGAGATATACCGATCCGATATTTCCCTTCGCATCATGGCAGGCAACCGTTTCATCCGCAGGCCGAATTCCACGTTCTCCCGGACGTTCAGCCACGGAAACAAGGAAGAATCAGCCTGCTGAAATACGACAGCGCGGTCCTGACCGGGGCGCTCAACTTCTCGTTCCCCGACCTTCACCTGGCCTGACGTCTTGGATACGAAGCCCGCGATGAGCCCGAGCAGCGTTGATTTGCCGCAGCCGCTCGGCCCGAGCAGTATGAAGAACTCTCCGCCTTTCACCGTCAAATTAACATCCTGAATGATGTAATGCAGTTCCCCTGCTCCCGGCTGCGAGAAGCTTTTGTTCAGCTGCTCAATATATATCCCGTTCGTTTGCGGCGCAGCGCTCATTGATCGCCATCCCCTTTCTTGATATCGATAACGCGTTCGGGAAATGCCTCCCTCACGATATCCAAATCCAATTTCTCGTTCAGGTCAAAGTCTCTCTCGATAATGCCGCTGGACACCATATACTCCTTCTGTCCTTCCAGCCCCTCGTAAGCCTTATCCGAGAATCCGATGCTCCATGGATTGACCGGAAGATCCTTTAGAGTCGCGTCCTTCGGTTGCTTTACTTCCGCGTACATGATTTCCGCCGTTTCCTCCGGATGTTTCTGCGCGTATTCCGAAGCTTCATCAAGCGCCTTGAGGAACTGTACAAACCCTTCACGGTTCTTCTTCAGAAGCTCGGTCGGCGCGATCAGCCCCGTGCCGATCCGCACCGGCGTCTGCGACATATCGGTCAGCTCGCGCGCCTCTGAAAGGGCGCTGAATTTTTCATTCAGAACAGCACCGTATACCCATGCTGCGTCAATCTCCCCTTTTTTCAACGCGACGTAAGCCTCATCGAAGCCTCCCTGGCCGACGAGCTCCACATCGGAAATAGCAATACCGTTCTCGGCCAAGTACACATCCCATAGATAAGGAATAAAGGTCCCTCTTGAGAAGCTCAGCTTCTTGCCTTTCAGATCGGCTGCGCTTTCGATTTCCTTGCGAACGTACAGCTTCCACTCGCTAGCGCTGAGATCCGTTGCCGTACCGGATGAAGCAAAGATGGTGTAATCGCCCTTACCGGCAGCGTTCAGAAGCGGAAAGTCGGCGCCGAATGCAACATCCACCTGTTTGATGAACAGGGAGTTCACGCCTTCGGCAGGCGTTGCGAAATTTACCAGCTCCGCTTCGATTCCGTACTTTTCGAAGATCCCCTTGGATTTCGCAACGCGGAATGTCGTATTTGTGGAAATATCCGCAATTTTAAGTTTTAGCCGGCTTTCCTGCTGCTCCTCACCTGATACGCCGCTGCAGCCGCCAAGCAGACTCGAGATGCTCAATAAGCACAGAAGGAGCAAGACACTTCGTTTTCCACCATTTCGGCTAGTTCTGTTCATGGCGATCCCGGTCCTTTCTGGCCGTTTCATCCGTTCTGGCCACGCAGAGGGCTCCCTCTCCGTAAGAGATCGTCCCTTCAACTTCAACGGTCGTAATGGCCCCACGCGGTGCTGCTCCCGGAAGGCGGTAATCGGCGACATCGATCTTGGGGATCTCCGTTTCGATGGGCTTCTCAAGCTGCGGAACCCAATCGTACGGCACACGATACGCCCGGTAGACCATGTTGGAGTTCCGGTTGTTTTTATACGGCGATATGTACTCCCATACCAGCTCATGCTCCCGTGTCACTTCGAAGATCCGCCCGTCCGCGCCTTCCGTAATCAGCGTGTTGCCGTTAGGGAGGCGCTGCGCCGAGCTGATGTACGGACTGTAGAAACGGTAGGAGTCCAGCGGTGCCTGAAAGCCGGCTTCCGTCGGTGTGTACTGCCATTCGATCTCCAAGGTAACGGGATTGATCTCCAGAACGCGGGAGTGATCCCGGCGAGCAACCTTCAGACCGTCAGGCGACTCCGGATTAGGACTTCCATATCCGCCCCAGCCCCCGTTGTCGAAAATGAGAATGTTTCCTTCGCCCGGAAGCCCCTTGGGGATCAGATGAGCATGGTGCTGACCAATGATCCAGCCAATATGCTTCACTTCCTCCTGATCATAATTCGGGCCCAGCTTCCAGACGATTTCGCCTGTACGTTTGGAGATGATGGCAATGATATTGCTTTCTCTGGCATCCCAGATGATGTTATCCGGATGGAAACGCTGGTCTCCCGCATCATAATGCTTGTTGGGCCCTAATACCGACACCGAATTGATATGCATCCAGTCACCTGCATGGACGCCGAAGCCGCGGGTGTTCGGGTCCCGATACAGAGACTGCTTCGCATCTTCGTCAAACCCAAGCTCGGAGAAATGATCGCTCACGGACCACTCCCATACGATTCGCCCTTCCCAATCGACTTCAATAATCGTGTCATCAAGCAGCTCGATGCTCGCGATCTCGGAACGGGTGACATTTTTGTGCGCAAGGATGATCGTTGTGCCCGAGTCGGTCTTGGGTTCCTGCCCCGGCGCATAGTAGCCTACCGGGTTGCCTTCCCGCTGATAATCATGATGCTGGCGAGCCATCCACTGCGGAGAATGACCCGGATCTTCGATAAATTCATAGCGGTCAAATTTCCATACGATATTGCCTTCCCAATCGACCTGAACGAGATTGCTCTCATCCTGGAAGCCATATTTCGGATCCCGCTCGGAAGTGCTGCCTAGTACAAATCCTCCTGGAAACAGCTTGTTGGGAAAACCACGCAGCCCTTTCCATAGGTGTACCTCTCTGCCATTCATGTCAATCAGGAGCGCGCCGACATCAGCTGCCTGAAATATCGTATAGCCGCTCCAGGCCTTTTCAGGCAAATATACCGTCGCACCCGTAGGATAAATCGTCGGATGTCCCATAGTTCAACCCACTCCTTAATAACGTGATCATTAATATGAGATAAAATCCCGGTTACGCCGGGAAGCTGGAGATCCGCCTTTTCCCGCTGGTCCTTCGGAGATATGGCCGACCAGCTCGTCAATCCGTTCCGAGAAGCCCACCAGCGATTCGTTGAGTCGTTTAAAATAATGGATTTGCTGAATTAACTCCTCTTGCGAAAAAGTGCCGAACAATAAATCGATGATGCAGGTGCCAACCTCCTGATTTCGAAGCAGCATCTTCCGCCCACGCTCCGTAATATTAAGCGCGATTGAGCGCCTGTCGGTCCGGCTTCTCTGCCTGACGGCAAACCCGGCGGCCTCCAGCTTGTCGCACAGGGCGGTAACTGCCCCGGACGTGAAATCCAGAACCTCCGCAAGATCGCCTAATCGCTGTTCGCCGTTTCGCTCAATCGTCTTCAAGATCAGCAAGCCGGGAAGGGATACGCCCTCTACCGAAATCTTGTCGCGTTCTTTCACAAATCTACGAACAAGCTTGCGAAAATGCCAGTCCGCCTCTTCCATCAATATCCAATCCTTGTTTTTCTCCATACCGCTCCTTTCCCGGTTAGCATACCCTCCGTCTGCCGGTCGGTGAATCAGCCTTGCGCTCCTTAAAAGGCGCGGCCTTTCTGCCTTCGTTAAAGCAGAAAGGCTCCTGCCATTCTTACCTCTTACACGAGGTGAGAATGATCAGGAGCCTTTGGTGGACCAATCGGCTGATTATATCTTTCAATACTAAGATAATGAGCGTTCATTTAATGATAAATGAACCACTTGCTTGTGCTTAGATTAAACCCATTAATTCAACCTGTCAAGTGGGAATTAACTAATACTTCTGCTCAGTTAAATATTCCGGCTTTCTTCGAGGTTTGCTTTATCCCATTCGCTCCATTCACCACGGTGTTTCCCCAGCTTGTTAAGCTTCCGGAGGGCCCTGTCGCCAGATCGAGGGAGGGGAAGCCTGATCATCCTTGCCTGTCGCATCGTGCACTTCAAGCACAGCGATCATGCCGTTATCATTGACAAGCGAAATGATGCTCTTCACAGCGTCCACATCGTCTCTTGTCCATTGAGCTCCGTTCGATAATACTATCCGTACCGTATTGGCACCCGTAATGGCGATGGCAGGAATCGCAGTATGGAGTTCGTTTTTATACCAGGTGTGGGCATGGTTCACCCCCCTCATCACAAAAGCCTTTCCGGTTGAGTCATACAACGTGGTTCCGCTTACATAAAAACCGGCAGCAGTCTCTGTTCTCGAAAACCCGCTTCCGACCACAGTGAGCATAAGAGCGACTAACAAATGAGTCCTCCATCCGATCCATAATGACAACACGCTTTTTCCTCCTTTAGGAACGAACGGATATCAACGCGAATTCTTCATCAGCTCGATTTAAGTTATCGTTTAATTTATAAATGGAGTTTATAATGCGGATTTTTAATAATCAATCCGATTTCAACGATCCCTGGTATTTGCGTTGTGTCGAACTTCTGCGTTGACATATATGGTCCTCAACCATTAGATTTATATTTAGTTAATCGATTACTTTATATGGAGGCTCTTATGAATACACATGATCCGATCTTTAATGAGATTCGCAAGGAATGGCTTGAGCATATCCTCCCCTTCTGGACCCGTTTAAAGGATGAATCAAATGGCGGATATTACGGCGAAGTCGATTTCTCACTTACCGTTAAGCCTCGTGCTCCGAAAGGCTGTATTGCGAATTCAAGAATCTTATGGAGCTTTGCCGCAGCCTATCGCGTCACGGGAATTGCGGATTATCTTAAATGCGCGCGACATGCGTTCTCCTTCCTTACCAAGCGGCTGCTGGATTCCGAATTGGGCGGGTTGATCTGGATGGCAGACTATCAAGGAAATCCGCTGGACACCCGTAAGCACATCTATAATCAAGCCTTCGGCGTATACGCTTTAAGCGAATATTTCCGTGCAACCGGTGAACCTGACGCGCTGAAGCTCGCACAGGAGCTGTTTAAAACGATTGAAACGGTCGGTTATGATGAGCAAATCGGGGCCTATCGGGAAGAGTTTGACCGGGAATGGAACGAGCAGCCTAATGTAATGCTGAGCGGCAACGGAGTTGTGGCAGACATTACGATGAACACGCATATCCACGTTCTTGAAGCCTATACCACGCTTTACCGCATTTGGCCGGATCCGCAGGTGAGGCAATCGCTGGATCGGCTGCTGTCTATATTGCATGATCGTATGTTTGATCCGGAGCTTAGAAGGCTTAATGTTTTCTTCGACAAGAACTGGGCATCGCTAACGGATGTGACTTCCTTCGGCCACGACATTGAAGCAAGCTGGCTGATTCAAGACGCGATTGAAGCTGTAGAGCTTTCGAATCCGAAGTATAAGCAAATGGTCCTTGCCCTCGCCCATTCCGTATCCGAGCGTGCCATACAATCGGATGGCTCCGTGATGAACGAGGAGGAAGGCGGCCGGCTGGATACGACCCGCATATGGTGGGTGCAGGCCGAAGCGATGGTCGGCTTTCTGAATGCGTATGAGCTCACGGGCGAAGCACGCTTCCTCGAACTTGTGCGAAAGATATGGAGCTATACCAGCCAGATGCTCATCGATCCGCGTCCGGGCGGTGAATGGTACTGGTCCGTTGACGGGCAAGGAAATCCCGCTGGACGTGAAATTGCCGGTCCCTGGAAATGTCCCTACCATAACAGCCGCTTCTGCATTGAGATGCTGCTTCGGATGGAGCGGATGCACCTAAAGGCTTAATGATAATATTAGCCGCTGGTCTCGTCTTTATTTGTCATTCCCAAGCAGGTATACTTGATTTTGAACCAGGCGAGCATTCTCTCGAATCTAAAGCCTTGCTAATACTTCAGAGAGAAAAAAAGGCTTGCAGCCATTGCTGATAAGGAGAGAGACATTGCGGTGAGCAAACATATTACGATGAAGGATATCGCCGAAAAGCTAGGCGTCAGCACGGTAACGGTATCCAAAGCTTTGAATGATAAGGAGGGCGTTGGCGGCGAGCTGAAGCAGAAGATCAAGGCTGTCGCGGTGGAACTGGGCTACCGTTTGAACACGGCCGCCAAGTCGATGCGCGAAGGATTAACCTACAATATCGGCGTAGTCATTCCCGAGCGGTTTACCGGACCGGATCAGTCGTTTTATTTAAGGGTTTATCAGGAAATAGCGAAGGCGCTTGAATCCTATGGCTATTACGGCATCCTTCATATTCTAAGCAGCTCGGATGAGCAGGAGCTCCAACTGCCGCGCGTGTACTATGACCGGAAGGTTGACGGCATTATTCTGCTCGGTCAGATCAGCAAACCATATATCGAGCTTATGGATTCGACCCGGACGCCGATCGTGTTTCTTGATTTTTATGACGATCATCGCGATATTGACGCCGTGGTCACCGATAATTTTTACGGTGCCTATGAGCTGACGAACTACTTGATCCGTCAGGGACATCGGAACATCGCTTTTGTTGGAAGCATCCATTCCACGAGCAGCATTCAGGACCGCTTCCTCGGATATTACAAGTCGCTTCTTGAACATCGGATTCCGCTTCGCCAAGAGTGGGTTCTTCATGACCGCGATGAGCACGGGAGCTTCGTCGACATCGCCCTTCCTGATGAAATGCCAACGGCCTTTGTATGCAATTGCGATCAGGTAGCCTATCTGGTAGTCCAACAATTGAAGAATGACGGCTGCCGCATACCGGATGATTGCTCCGTCGTCGGCTTTGACAATGATATCTACGCCACATTGACCGACCCGCATCTAACGACGGTGGAGGTCGATATTGAACAGCTGGCGCAATCCTCCATCCAGGCCATGCTGGGCAAAATCGCTTCGCCCGACCTGCGGCACGGCCGCATCGTCGTTCCGGGCAAAATCATTTACCGCGAATCCGTGCGAAAGCTGCTATAGCCTTCTCATGCATAAAAGACGCAAAAAAAGGCAACTGCCCTGTGAACTGCACCCCCTATTGTTATTGTTAGACATAACTTAACAGTGGAGCTGCAGTTCACCTGTAGCAGCTGCCTTTTATTCAATTTTGCTTCGGGTTAACCTCATTTGCTCAATCTTGCTGAAAGAGCGGGCCTAGTCAGGGAATAAATCGCACACACAAGGGAGATAATGACCACCCCGCCTCCAACCCATGCCGTACTGCTGACAGAGCCCCCC
This sequence comes from Paenibacillus sp. FSL M8-0142, assembly GCF_038597315.1. Classification (NCBI taxonomy): domain Bacteria; kingdom Bacillati; phylum Bacillota; class Bacilli; order Caryophanales; family Paenibacillaceae; genus Paenibacillus; species Paenibacillus sp. FSL M8-0142. The sequence goes on along the minus strand of NZ_CP152008.1, from coordinate 3,039,749 downwards.
TGCTCCAAGACGATACCTCCGATAGCTGAACCAAGGGAAATGCCAAGCTGCAGCGCTGAGTTGTTGAAGCTTTGCTGGATATCGGACGTGTCCGGGTCCACCTGAATCAGGTAGTTTTGCAGCGGCGGAGCCAGGCTCCAGCTTAACGCACCCCAAATGATCATGACTGCCATGAACAAGACCATGGAGAACGTCGTGAACGGCAAGGCAAACAGTACCAGCATAAATGAAGTAATGATCATAATAATGCTCTTAGGGGATCCGAGAGCATCGGCAAGTGCTCCGCCAAAAGCACCTCCACCTACGGCTGATAAGCCGAATATAAAGTAGAAGACACTAATCCAGTACGGGCTCAGCCCCAGCTCCGACTCCAGAAACGGCGTAAAATACGCGTATACGGTATAATGTCCCGCCAGCATAAACAAGCATGCCAGATGAGCCCCGGCAATTTTCGGATTGGCCAGCGCCTTGATCTGCTCACGGAGCGGAGTCACTTGATCCGGCTGGATCCGGTCCAGGAAGAAGTAAATAAGCGCCATCGATCCGATCGACAGGACGCCGATCCCGAGAAACAGAACGCGCCATCCGTAGGCTTCGCTAATCATGATCCCCAGCGGCACCCCCAGCACCAAGGACGAGCTGATGCCCATATAAATGAAGCCAAGAGCCTTAGCCCGGTGCGCAGGCTCCACCACCTTCGCCGCAATGGTCAGCGACAGCACAATAATAAGCGCCGTGCTCATGGCCGTCAGTATTCTTGCAGCCATCAGCATCGTGAAATTCGGACTTACGTATGCTATCACGTTTGCGACAAAGAATACGAACAGGGACAGCATATATAGCCGCTTACGTTCCATTTTTGCCGTCAAAGCAAGAAGAACCGGCCCCGAAAAAGCATAGATCAGGGCGAATACCGTGATCAATTGCCCTGCGGTACCGATTGAAATATTTAAATCTTGAGCAATTTGGGGCAAAATACCGCCGACAATCAATTCCACCAATCCAACGCATATGGTTGAGATTGCAAGGATAAGCACCTTCAAATTCATTTGCTATCGATCTCCTTCCATCATCGCATGTATAACTTCTGCGGCCAAAAAAATAATCCTGACGACGGAAAATGAAAAAGCCATTTTCAGTAGTCAGGATTTTTACGGTTCCTGGTAGAGACCCTCAGACCATATTAATGAGGTTATACTAGCTGTGAATATTCGTTTCTAGCACTGTTGAATAATTTATCACATCGTTTGTTAATGATCAACCCTATGAAACATTTTTTCAGAGATTTTCAAATTATCTTAGCAAAGAATGATCCAACATCTGCCGCATCCGAAAGCTTACGCAAATTCACTTAGGAATGAGCCGATCCGTCTTGCGGCTTCACGCAGCACATGCTCTTCCTGCACTAGCGCAATGCGTACGAATCCTTCCCCTTCGGAGCCGAAAGCATCGCCGGGGATGACGGCGACACCGGTTTTGAGCAACAGCTCCCGAGCGAAAGCTCGCGAGCTCCAAGGCTGATTGCGCTGCAAGAATGCCGGCGGTAGCTTGGCCCACAGGAACATGGTCGCACACGGCTTACGTACCTCCCACCCTGCTTCAGCCAGTGCTTCCACCAATACGTCTCGGCGGGACTCGTACAACGATGCAGCCGCATTTCCGGCTTCGGGGTCCGCCATAGCATCCTTCAATGCAGCAATTGCAGCGGACTGAATCGGTTTAAATACGCCAAAATCGATGTTGTTCTTAAATTCGCGAAGCGAACCGACAGCCTCCGGATTTCCGGTCAGGAATCCAACTCGGCATCCGGCCATATTGAAGCTTTTCGAGAATGAATGGAGTTCCACCGCAACTTCTTTGGCGCCTTTCGCCTGCAAAATGCTGACTGGCCGGTAACCGTCAAATCCCATTTCCGAATAAGCCATATCATGCACAATCAGCACATGATGCCGCTTCGCCTTCTCGACCAAGGATTCGAAGAAGGCTAGATCGGCTTCCGCCGCAATCGGATTGCCGGGAAAATTCAGCAGGATGAAAACCGCCTGCTCCCATACCTCTTCCGGAATTCGATCCAGATCGGGAAGGAAGCCCCGCTCCTCTCTCAAGGGAACATGCCAAGGGGTTACGCCTGCAATGGCCAATGCGCCGGTGTAGATCGGATACCCCGGATCGGGAACGATGGCGATATCTCCAGGATTGCAGATGGCTTGGGCCAGATGGGATAGTCCATCCTGCGAGCCCATTAAGGCCAGCATTTCGGAATCAGGGTTTACCTTGACCCCATAACGGTATGCCATCCAAGCCGCACATTGGCTGCGGAATTCCGGCGTGCCGCTTGTGCCTGGGTAAGAATACTGCTCTTCTTTCATCACTTCCGAGCTTAGCGTTTCGCGTATCGTTAATGAGGGGCCGCGGTCCGGGCTGCCGATGCCCAAATCGATCACTTGTTTACCTGCTTGCAACGCCTCCTGTTTCCACTCCGCGACCTCCGCAAAAATGGAAGAGCCGAGATGTGAGAGCTTATCGGCGCGCCATGAACGGCGCATTCTAGAATTCGTCAATGATTACACCCGCTTTTTTTGCATTTATTATAGCATGAATAAGCTCTACACTGGGCAGGCCCCAAGGCGTTCCCTTCCCTGCATATGAATAACTCCCTGCCTTAACCGCCTCTCATAATCAGTCTATAACCTGTGAGCTCATCGCCTAACCTTCGTTTAAAAATAGTTGTTGTTCTAAGTTCCACATGGGTACTTGCGCACTCAACGCATGCACAGGAGACGTATGATATACCAGTTCATGGGGAGATGTTCGCGGATGGGATGTCCGACTAGGAAAAAGAAACGATGCAAAAAAAACTAAAACTGTGGGATTCAAACCAAAGAAGAGAAAACGCAAGATTAGGATAAAAACGGTTCGAATGTCAGTTCCGTCATCAAGAAGTTGTTGCTCGAAGCAGGGTCGGGCACAATCAGAAAGCCTAACGAAGTGCCCAGAAGGATACGCGTAAAATTCAACAGGTACGTGTTGCGCCAGAAGAAGGGATAATTCTCTTTGTTTTTCCTCACTCCTACAAAAAGACCCCACTCTCAAAGCCGAAGCCGTAAGTGTGGAGTCTTCATGAATCTATAGGGGATACCCATTCATTATTGCTTTAATTCCGGCATCTGAGTAAATAACAGATTCACCGGCAGATTGCTGCCTGGGGCCGCGGTCAGAATAATGTCTACCTGCTGTTCATAATCGCCGGTCCGGTACAGAACCGATTGTTCACCAGGGGATACCTGGCCTAACGAGTAGATCGGCGTAATCGTTCCGTTAACCATTGCATAGCCGGAATACTTTCCGCCGCGCGGGTTAAACGAAATCAGCGTATTCGGCGCAACGCGGTCCAGCGTAATTTTGTACAGGACGCCAAAGTTACCCGTATTCGAGGTAGTATCTCCGACCATCGGGTCCGTTCCCTGAAGGTTCGGATCATCCATGTTATCCCCTAGAACCAACCGCTGGGGATCCGCGCCGACAAGCTCGGAATAACGGATGACACGGGTGGAATCCGGATAGGTGCCGCGGTTATGCACACCGTCTCGGTTCAAGATCGGGAGCTCCGGCAGCACCTTCAGCGGGTCGGCTTTCTCGTCGATCATAATGACATCGAATTGAATCGGCAAATCGCTGTACATATCCGAATATAAAGAGATGACATGCCCTTGCTTCATGCGGACTTCGCTAAGCTCGGTCATCACCAGCTTCTGCTCGCCCGGTGCAAGTGTTACCGACATTTGCTTCGAACCATCCTGCATCGATTGGAAGTAATTCAGCACCGATTTCTTCCCTGCCGCTGTGGCGATCGGAGAAGGTCCGGCAAAACCAAGAAAGTCTTGGCGAAGCGTTACCGGCGTGCTGTTTTTGTTTGTTGCCACGACGTACATCTTAACGTTCTTATTCAAGTTGTTCACATGGTGGATCATAAACCGCATATCCCCGGATGCCGTTTCCCGATAAACAATGCCTTCGCTGTTGACGGTCTCCGGGCTGTTGCTGCGGATCAGCGTGCTCGGCTCGTCATAGAACTCGTAATTGATTTTATCTCTGGATGTCACCGAGCCCGTGAAAGTGAATTTCTCGCCTTCCGGAATAAAGAGCTTGTTGAAGTCTTCTTCTACATACAGGGTTTCGTCTGTGATATGAATCGTATGCTCGTAAGTGGAGCTGAGCCCCTTTCTGTCCGTTACGGTCAGCCGGATCGTATGAACTCCCGGAGTAAAGTATGCATACTGCTTGTTTTCCCATTTGTAGGTCAATTGCTCGTTCTTATCTATGTCGTCATAGCTCTGATCGATGATCGTGACCAGCTCACCCATCTTGTATTCGCCCTTATCGGTATCAAACATGGCGACAGGCGGCTGGTTAGGTTGAACGACGGTAATTTTTACGCTGTAAGGATCACTCCAGGTTCCGGTGGAGTCCTGAACGGCATAGGTAATGGTGTACTCTCCCGGCGTATCGAATATGTCCTGTCTTCCTTCCCAGCGCTCATTGATGATCTCGCCCTGGGCGTTCTCAACCTCTGTGGTGTATGTAACGGTCGTTTGTCCGGCCAAAATCTCTTTCGGACCCACGGTGAATTTGGCTACCGGCTTGGTCTGCAAATTCATGATTACACGCTTGCCCGCGTTATCAACGGAATAAGGAATCTCTAACGCCTGCGTGATGGCAGTCAGTGGAACCATAAAGGTGCCGTTAGTCTGATAGGAAGTGCCCTTCATGTTCTTGGATACGCCGTTCACGGTGTATTTGCTGCTGTTTGTTTTGAATCGGAGCTCGTTGCTGCCTTTTGTGATTACCGTCTCCTTCGTTTTCTTGTCATAAGAGACCTTGAAGCCGACCCGATCTACGAGAGCACGAATGGGAACGTAGGATATGCCCTTCTTCACTTGCATCGGCTGAGGCGCATTGTAGGTTACACCGTCTTGAATCATCTTGGTGCTGTTGAAATAAAGAATAAGTTCTTTGCCGCCAGCGCTTGTCTGGTTATTTGGATTATTTGGGTTATTTGGATCATTCTGATTATCCTGGGCTTCTCCAGGAACGGTTGGCTCTTGTTCGCCGCCCGTGCCTCCTGCTGCCGGATCGGTCGTACCATCTTGCTCTTCAGTAACTTCCCCTGTTACTGTCTCTGTCGAAGCAGCGTCCGTTTGAGAAGTTTGAGAAGTTTGCGAGGTCCCCTTCGTTTCGGCGCTCTTGTTCGTTGCTGTCTGTTCGTACACTTCTTGGGTCACTGTTCCCGACTTGTCGTCCGGGACACTTGCATCCGCACTCGCCGGATATGCCGCAGCAAGTTGAGCTACAGCGAGCACAGCAAGCAGTGATCGTTTCTTCAGTTTCATTCCTAAGCTCCTTCTAATCCTATTTTGTTTATAATGAAAGATGTCCATACTATTAGACGCAAATATTGGTAAAAAAGTTTCTCTCATTCCTCAATTATTCTGATAGAAATTAAAAACAAGTTCTATAAGGTGCCTGTCCTCATGGTTCCAAGGTATCGTTGATCCCAGTTTTAAGCGCAAAAAAGGCTGCCGGCGAGAATACGCTGGCAGCCTGCATACATGACTGATTTATCAAAACTAAGAGAATTTCATCGATAGGATATTCTGCCAATTTTCACTAAAAGCACGGCGTTGATCGAACCGGCCGCCATTAGCATCAGGTGGATCAGAATCGCCCATAGCGCCTCCCCGTTCGCAACAACAGTCAAAACCCCAAACCACAGGAACAACGGAGGCAGCTGGATAATGCTTAAGCATAGCGTCAGGAAGAGGGCTATATTTTCGGGAGCGTCTCCCTCGCGAATACGGGCCATGTTAAGTGCTGTGCCTGCCAGCCCGATGCCAATAACAATGGAAACCCCTGCCCAGAAGGACGTTACCGCCGTTTCAGAACCGACCTCGGGTCCAAGAAACGAAAAGCTGATCCAGCTCGAGCTTAGATACATAATTCCGGCCGTTATGGATAAAAAAGCAGACAAAAAAACCATTCCAATCACGCTTCGATTGATCCATATTTGCTTCATCGCGGCATCATCTCCTGAAAAATCCGTTCCCTATTGATAGATGAGTTACTGCTTGTTGCCAACAGCGATCCAACGCCCATCGATATCCTCAAAGTGCGAGAAACCTTTATTCATTCGTTTATCCCTCTCTCAAATGATTCCCAGTTCCTTCACGAGATACAACACCAAGTCGTCGTCGGCACGAACCATCTCTCCGGGGACCACCGGGACATTGTGGTACATGATGCCGTGTCCATCCGGTATGTAGCCTCTACGGCAGTATATCCGCTGCGCGGCTCCGTAATCCTTGTACAGCCCTACACCGATACCGATGCGATGCGTCGTTTCACGGGCAATATGCTCAAACTCTTCGATGATCCGATTGGCGATGCCTTGCCTCTGGTATTCCGGAAATACGTTCAAATCGTTAATCTCCGGAATCCCATTTTCGCGAAAGAACGGATAATCCGAATCATATTTCAAATGGGAAACGCCGGCCAGCTCTCCGTCCGCATACGCCAGCAGCGTAACGCGCTTTCCGGTCCGGTTCTCCAGATCGCAACGATCGTAATACGCTTCCGGACGATGAATTTGATGCTGCGCGAAGGCTTGCTGCCAGGCAATTTTGAGCTCCATGCCTTCCAATCTCTTCACAGTGATCTCCATTCAGGTCATGACCCCACTTTCTCACTTTCTCACGCTAGGTATAATCACTATAATAACCGCTTTCCTTATGCTGGTAAATGACCTCGCAGCCAGCTTATACTGCTTATCGCGTTCCCGATATCAACAGAAACATCGGCCGATGACTCTCCTCCTCCCATTCCGGATGAACGGCTAGCTGTTCATCCGCTGGCCCCCAATCCTCCACGTGGGTAATCGTAAACCCAACCCGGATCAAAAGATTCAGGTACGTTCCGATCGTCCGATGCTGCTTGATTACGCCTTCGGCCAACCAATTCGTGGTTCGAGGTCCCTCGAATTGATAATGATCGACCGGCCATGTCTTGAAGCCATTCGGATGAGGGATCCATCCAGCCCCCTGCGATGCCGTGTAAATCGGATGTTCGATCGAGCATACCAAACGTCCGCCGGCCTTAAGCGAATCATACGCCTGCTTCAACAGCCGCTCTATATCCTCGATATAATGAAAGGCAAGCGAGCTGTAGACCAGATCATATCTCTCCCGTTCCAGCTCGATCGTCTCCAGGTCTGCCCGAAGGTATGAAATTTGAGGGTCCTTCGTTTCATCCTTGGCCCTTGCAAGCATCTTAGCAGACACGTCGATGCCTACGACGCTTATGGCACCATGCTCCTTAGCCCAGCGGCAGAACCAGCCGAAGCCGCAGCCTAAATCAAGCACATCGATCCCCTTCATGTCGGGCAGCAGCGATTGAAGCGCCGCCCATTCCGGGGCACCGCCTAGTCCGTGGATGGAACGATTCAATTGACTGTAGCCTTGAAAGAAATCCTCGTGATCATAAATATTTTGAGTCATAAAGGTCACTCACTCCCCGTTTCCTTCCGTGTTCTTCTAAACTTATCGCGATTTGCGATGCAACTCAAGTTCAAGAATAATTATGACGCAAAGGGGATCACCGCATAAAAAAAGCGATATTTGAAGGATCCCCATGGACCGCGTCAAATATCGCCTCTCATCATGGTTTCGGCTTTTGTTGCCGGATGATCCGCCGGATGGATTGCTCCGTAAGATAATGCCGCTGCGACAGCTGACGAATGGATTCGCCTCGGCAGTACCTCTCGTAGATCTCGCGGTTCCTACGGGTTATTTCCGCTTTGGCCCCCGTCCGCTCTCCCCAGCTTGTGCGGCGGCCGGCCTTTCTGGGGATATAGATATAACCGCCGTCTATATATTGTTGAATAACCTTAATTACGTCGTCAGGTAAAAGATGCTGTGCATTTTCATATTTCATATTTGCCGCTCCTATCTACAAGAAAAATGAACAGGATTTTGCCAAATCCTCATGTAAATAGCGAGCAAAGCATGCACAAGACATTTACGCCTTAACTGGAAGCAGGCTCCGAACAAACCCCTTTGTCCGTATTCTCCATGCTGTGCTGCTTTGCCCGGAGCCTGATTTAACCGTTTGTACGGTGGTGCTTCTTTGAAAAGCCATGTGTTATTCACCTCGCATTTATGAAAATACGTAAGCCAGTTTTGCACTGCTATTATTTTACCAGCATGAACGCCGTCGATAAATCATAACCGGAAAATCAATCCCCTTGCACGCTCCTATTCAGTTTCAGCGATTTCAGCGTGCTTTATTTTCTCATCAAGCAGCCGGAAAGCTTCCTTCAGCTCTTCTTTCGGCACCCGGCTATAGCGGTCCCCGATATGCACCTCGGTGGAACAGCTCTGATCGCCTGTTTCACGCAAATAACTGATGAGCCCAACCCCAGTTTCGGTAAGCACATCGACCAAAAGCGGCTCCAGCTGCTCCATACTCATCTTAAAATGGACATGAAACATGTTCGATACCGGAATTTCGGGCCGAGTCTGAATCCCTTGGCACTGGTTGAACAGCATGGCCAGTTCCTTAGCCTCCTCATAATATTGCTTCATGCGGCCGATTCTCAGCTTATAATAAAAATCCGAGCTAATGATATACGGATACAAGCTGACCAGGTCACCACCATGCCGCCGTTTCCATATTTTCGATTTGGCCGTGAACTCCGCATTTCCCGCAAGAATCGCCCCGGCAATCCCGCCGATGCCTTTGTAGAACGAAACATATACACTGTCAAAAAGAGCGCAAATTTCAGCAGCGGATTTTCCGTAGTACGGCGTAATTTCAAACAGTCTTGCTCCATCCAAATGCAGCTTGATTCCGTTCGCACGGCAATATGCCGAAATCGCCTCCAGCTCCCCGTAATCAGGCAGCTGTCCGCCGATCTCCCGCTGCGGCAATTCCAACAGCAGACATGATATCCGCTCATCCAGATGCTGAACATCTTCAAGCGTAATCAATCGGTCTTTATCCGCCAGAAGGATCGGTTCAATATGATGGAGCTCCTTAAGACCGTCCTCTTCATGGATCTCCAGATGACACAGAGGATGGTAAGCCACCCGCTTTAATCCGGCTTCATCACACCAAATCCGGAGGGCAATCTGCTGCGCCATCGTCCCGCTCGGGAAGAACACGGCCGACTCCTTGCCAAGCACATCAGCCATCCGACTCTGGAAGTCTTCAATAACCGATCCGCTGCCGTACATATCTGCCGTTTGTCCACCATCGACATCCTTGAATGCCTCCAGCAGAACTTCGGCTGTCCGGGCGCTGTGTCCGATTAACGGATACACCGTTTTGCTATATGTTTCATTTAGCGATTTCTTAAGATGCTCCATATGTAGGGGTCTCCCTTCGGGGTTCGATGCAACGTTTCGCACATCGTCCGTTTATTCCTTGCCTGTTCTTTAGCATACTAGATAATTGGTCTGCGGAATATGCCTTTCCCTAAAAATGAGACGCAAGAAAGGAAAGCCTTGACAACGATGTCGCCATGATGCTGGCGTCAGAAACAGCCGCGTGTGCGAAAAGGGGAAATCCGCTTGACCAGGTTTACACTTTTTACGGATAACGGCGGCCTCCATAATGTACGTAACAAGACATTCCACGTTCATTCATTCAGACGTAATCCAGAATGTCTGACAGGAGGCAAAGTGATGTACGACGGCTACACGCTAGAGAAGCTGCAGGAGTATCGGCAATCGGAATGGGAACGGCTTGAACGCAGAGGCTTATATGTACAGCCTGATCCTTTGGAAAAACATATGCAGGCGGGCAAACGAAGCCTTCTTCATAATCTTTTCGGCTTCTTTCGACAGCGGTAGTCTCGCTCAAGCCAAAAGCTCCTCTAACGCGAAACAGAGCAGGCGCGGTTATTATCGCATCTGCTCTGTTATTTTTTCTCGTCATACCCGCCAGATTTGCTTGAAATCAAGCCAGCCTAGCCGGTTAATGACGATCCCCTTATAGGAAGCATTCAAATGGGCATAGAACTTCGTATGTGCAAGGAACAAAATTTGCGCTTCGCCGCGCAGCCGATCTTCGATTTTCTTTAATTGGCCGAATCTATCCTTAGAATCCGGGCTCGCTAACGCGCCATCGATGCACTCCATGACCCATTCCCTAAGCCCCGGATCCATGAGCTCTTTCACAAAGCTGCTGTCCTGCTCGTAGTTCTCGACCAGACAGACTTCTTCGCCGGGCAGCACCAGCGCATGCACAATGCAATCCATCTCTTTCATCACATCCGGACGGAGAATCGTATCCATCCTCTCTTCGCGGATGATGACCGGTATTCCGATATCGGCGCAGCGTTCCTTGATCCATGCTGCGTCCTTGGCATGATTGGCGATGGTGCCCATGATGATTGGTGTTCCATCATAGCCTGACTGTTCCAGCAAGGATTGCGCAAGCCCCAGGTCGTACTGCTCCTGGTATTCAAGTGTCCTCTTATCCCGGATAAAGCTTCTGGCCGGAAACAGACGGTGTTCTCCGAGCTCCCGGACCATACCTTGGCGATCAAGGACCAGATCCACGGCACGCCGGAACAATACGCATTGATGGGGGCCTGGTTTCGTCATATTCCATGTCATCATGCTCGTGCATCCTTCGGAGGACTCAATGGTCACCACCTCGTCGTTTCCGTTATCGGCTTGCCTTACGTCCGGATCTTGAAGCAGATTCTCCCAGCTGACCTCATAATGGATGGCATGCTCAGGCATGATGACGATGTGCACGGTGTCCAAATGCGGACGACCTTGATAGTAATGCGGATTGGCGTGAAAGACCAATCGCTCTTCGCTCCATGTCTCGAGGATGAATGGCCCTGTGCCCATCGGGCGGGCCCAATACGAAGCTTCGTCCGGCTCGGCAAGGTGCTTAGGAATAATGGACATACAGATCGCGCTCAGGAACCGGATAAAGATCCGATTCGGTTTGTTCAACATAAATCTTACAATGCGGGGAGTGACGACATCGACCCGATTCAGCTCGCGAACGATCCAGCCGTTGCGTTTTCCGCGGCGAAGCCGTTCGACCGTATATTTAACATCATCTGCGGTCAATTCGGTGCCGTCATGAAACACAATCCCTTTTCGCAGATGGAAGGTCCATTCCGTTCCGTCATCATTGCTCTCCCAGTAGTGGGCGATGGCCGGCAGATAGCGGCCGGTTTCGTTATCGTAGTTCACCAGTCTGTCGAAGATTTGCTCAATCATATGGGACTGAACACTGTATACGCAATCGGCCGGATCCAGCGACTCAATGGTCCGGTAGATTGGAAGACGTAAGGAATCCTTTGATTGTTCGCCTTCCTGCTCTTTGCAAAATCCGAAATGACCGTTCATCCATTCCACAAACGACTCATTTGTGCGAATATCGTTTCCATACGTCCGGAGCAGCTCAAACGCCCGCTTATACTCCCCCTTCTCCGCCCATTGCCGCGCCGATTCCTGCAGAAGCTGTTCCCGATTGGCCAGAAACGTCAGCATTGAACGGTTCCCCCGTCCCCGGCCTGCCTTCCACGTTATCCACGCTTTCTCTTGCATTTTGCGCAGGACAAGCTTCGCATTGCGTTCCGTGCAAAACAAGGTGGCCGCGATCACTTCAAGCGTCACTTTCGTCGAAGTGCCCTCCGCCCCTTCAGCCAGCTTCCGATGCAGCATCAAATATTGTTCGCTGAGCAAGGCACCTCACTCCCCCGTAATCCGATATATACCTTGTATTCTACAGGGTGTTCCGGGTTCGCGCGATACCTAATCATCGCTTAAGTTCTAAACGATTCTTGACCAATGCCGGTGAGCTGCAATGGCTTCAATGAAACTGTGCCCGAATGATTTCAGGTCGTCGCCCTCGCGGGCTGTAACGATGCCTTCGCCGCTGGCCGAAGGCAGTAAATTGACGCCCTCGTCGATCGCTGCAATCGGCTTGTAATGCTGATAGGCCTCTCTCACGAAGTCAAGAACCTTCGGCTCGCTCAGAAGCTCGGATACGCTGAGTGTCCCGCCCGAAACGAGCACCGCATCGAATAAGACCGAATCGGCTCCGAGCAGGGAGTGCTTCACTTCAAGCTCGCCGCTGGTTTTGCCGCGAATCATGCCGAGCTTGGCGCTCACGATTTCCGTTATGACGCCTGCCTGCTGCAGCTGGGTGAGCACGAACGGCAGCTCGTCCGAATATCCGTTGCCGGCAAGTACTGCAACTTTACGGGTAAGCGGCAGCTTCACGGTATTCATCATGCTCAAAGCGGGCGAGGCCAAGCTGGAAGCGGAACCGCTCTTCTGCGGCGGAATCGTGCCGATGCCTTCCGATATGCGAGTGGCTAGCTCGCTGTCCACGTTCGCGAACACGTCTACAACCTGCTGACGAATTTCTTTCCGCTGCACCTTGCCGAGCTCGAACTGGAACGCGGAGACGATATGCTGCTTCTCGACTTCGGACATGCTGTTCCAGAACATGGACGCCTGGCTGAAATGATCCTTGAAGCTGTCGCTTCGCTCTCTTACCTTCCGTCCCTCTACCTTCTCGGTATAATGTTCATAACCGCCCTGCTCTCCGGGCACCGGTGCCGGCGTATTGCCGGCGATTCCGTTCTTATGATAGCTGACAGGCCCTTTATTTATCGTCATGCGATGCATGCCGTCACGCTGGTTATTGTGGACCGGCGCAACCGGGCGATTGATCGGTATCTCGTGAAAGTTCGGTCCGCCGAGACGGGACAGCTGCGTATCCGTATAGGAGAACAGCCGGCCTTGCAGCAGCGGGTCGTTGGTGAAATCAATCCCCGGCACGACATGTCCGGGATGGAAGGCGATTTGCTCGGTCTCGGCGAAGAAGTTATCGGTATTGCGGTTCAGCGTCATTTTTCCGATAAGCCGCACCGGGACGAGCTCCTCCGGCCATATTTTCGTAGGATCCAGAATGTCGAAGTCAAAACGGAATTCATCTTCCTCCGGAATCATCTGCACGCCAAGCTCATACTCCGGAAAGTTCCCCGATTCGATCGCTTCCCACAGATCGCGGCGGTTGAAATCCGGATCCTTACCCGCAATCTTCTGCGTTTCATCCCAAACTAAGGAATGGGTGCCAAGCACCGGCTTCCAGTGGAATTTCACAAAATGGGCTCTGCCTTCCTCATTCACAAACCGGAATGTATGTACACCGAAGCCCTCCATCATCCGAAAGCTTCTCGGCAGCGCCCGGTCGGACATTGCCCACATCACCATATGCACGCTCTCGGTATTATTGGCCACGAAATCCCAAAAAGTATCGTGCGCGGACTGGGCCTGCGGAATTTCGTTGTGCGGCTCCGGCTTCACGGCATGAACGAAATCGGGAAACTTCATTGCATCCTGAATGAAGAACACCGGCATGTTGTTGCCGACAAGATCGTAATTGCCTTCCTCCGTGTAAAACTTGGTCGCAAAGCCCCTTACATCCCTGACCGTGTCCGCTGAGCCTCTGGACCCCGCAACCGTGGAGAAACGGACGAACACCGGCGTAACCGTTGATGGGTCCTGCAGAAACTTCGCCCGGGTAAACGCCCTCATGGATTCGTACACCTGGAAAAAGCCGTGAGCTCCGAAGCCCCGGGCGTGGACGATACGTTCAGGAATCCTTTCATGGTCAAAATGGGTCATCTTCTCCCGGAAGTGGAAATCCTCCATAAGGGTCGGCCCGCGAACCCCCGCTTTCAGCGAATGCTCGTCCTCGGATACCCGAAGCCCTTGGTTGGTGGTCAAGCCTTTGCCATCATTATCCACCGTAAATTGAGCCAGCTGCTGGTCCTTGATCGTCTTCTTGCTGCTGTTGTTCGAATTGGAATCCTTCATGCGTCTCGAACCTCCTGGTTTATAGTTGGTACGAATATCTGCCACTATTAAACATGGGTGCGTCAACTAGGTAGCAGAATAACTAGGCATCCGAGAACTATTACCCTGCAATATGGAAAGCGAATCCAGATTCACCCTTCCTTCATGAAACGCTCATCCGATAGCTTTAAGGAAACATCCAGCACGAACCCAATAAAAATGGGTCCTTATCAAGTAAAAAGAACGGATTCATTTATATAGAACCATTTGGTATAGGGAGCACCAAATAAAAAAACAGCCTCTCTCATCAGAGACAGGCTGCTTATGTTAACCCTATTGTAGCAGCGGGTTGATTATAACTTCGGTGGAATCAGTCCTTGAAGCTTATCCGGATTTCGCACAATATAGATTTCTTGAATCAATCCATCCTTCACATTCACAAAAACAACTCCGGTTATGACCCCTTGATGATAGAACACGACGCCGGTTTGACCATTCAGCTCCTTGATCTCGATTAACAGCGAATCGCCATCTTCCAGCTGTGCATTGTGAAGAATCCCCAGCAGGAAGCGGGCGACCTTCTCTCTCGATTCGACCGGGCGGGCAGCGGCGATGACCTTGCCTCCGCCATCCGAGATGAGAACAGCATCTTCCGCAAGCAAGCTTAGTACATGCTCGGCATTCCCGGCCGATAATGCCGCAAAGAAGCCATTCACCCACTCCTCCGCCACAGTTCCCACGCCGATCAGATCATCCTCCGTGATCCCCATCTTGCCACGGGCTCTGCTCATCAGCTTGCGGCAATTCGTTTCACTCTTCTCCACAAGCTCCGCAATTTCAGGATAGTCGAAGCCCAGCGCCTCCCGAAGAACGAAAACAGCTCGTTCAGCGGGTGAGAGCCGTTCCAGCAGAACGAGCATGGCATAGGACAGCAGATCTTGATTCTCAACCGCCTCATAGCTGTCGCCGAACGCACTCGGAACCGGCTCGGGAAGCCACGGACCGAAGTATTCCTCCCGTCGCTGCCTAGCCGATTTCAGATGATCGAGACAGCGGTTCGTTACCATTTTGCACAAATAGGCCTTCGGTTCCTTAATCTGATCCATCGGCAGGCTCTGGACCTTGACGAACACATCTTGAACAGCGTCCTCCGCGTCGGAGACGGTGCCTGTCATTTGGTATGCGAGGTGAAACAACAGGTTTCTATATTGCTTATACAGCTCTCCCACGGGTATCCTCATTCCTTTAGATTGTTATAGTCGCTGTCGGTTAACGAACCATGCTGGCATGATTCCACATGAACGTCTTCACTTTGTAAGCGAGCTTGCCGGTGATCATGATATCGATTCCCCAGCTCCGGCTCCATACCAATCCGTGACCGGGGCCGAGCCCGACCGTGTAGCCTTGCGAAACGCCGCGATGCCTCTCGGCGTTTGCGCCCTGCCCGGATAAATCAGCCTTGATGATTCTGCCTAACCGGGTTGCCTGTGGAATGGCCTCCTTGCATGTCATCCGATCTGCTTCGCCGGTAACGGGATCTACGATATGGGCACAATCGCCAATACTGTACACGCCGGGTGCCCCCTGAACACGGTAGCTTTCATCCACGATGATTCGGCCGTCCCCGGTCAGGGGAAGCCCCAGGCTGCGAGCGATTGGATTCGGAGCAAGCCCAAGCGTCCACACGGTAAATCCGACCGGCAGCGAATCCCCGTCAGATAACCGCAAGCGGCCCTGTTCCTCACTCATCGCTCTTGTCCGGTGATGAAGCATAATCCCTAGGTTTTGCAAATAGCGCTCTAGCCGATGACCCACCTTTGCTGGTCCCTCCATAAACAGTCGTTCCTGGGTATTCAGCAAATGGACGCGGATGTTGTGAGGATCGAGCCGAAGTGCCGCAGCTTCCTTTCTCATGGCGAACGCCAGCTCCGCCGAGGTCTCAATTCCGGTGATTCCGGCTCCCGCTACCGCTGCACTCATCAGACGAAGCTTCTCTGCTCCATCCGCCATCGTGGCGGCAAGCTTCAGGTTGGCCATCCATTGCTCCCGGATGCGCGCTGCTGCATTCGGTCCGGTCAGCGCATATCCTCCTTGCTCCGGATTCGGCATCCGGACAATGCTGCCAACGGATACGACGAGGACATCATAATCGAGTGAATGGCTGATCCCCGCCCGATCCTGATAACGAAGCGATTTATGGTCTTTATCGATGCCCGTCACGGCTCCTTGCAATACCTCCGTTCCCTCAGGGACGATCCGCTCCCACGGCACGTGTATCGGCTCCCCGGTAGCTGCCGGACGGAACAGCAGCACCTTGCGGACATGCGCAGGCGCTTTATCCAGCAAAATGAGTCGGAGCTTCCCTCCGTTTGATAGTTCCGCATGGGCTTTGTGAATCGCTTTGAGTGCGTGAATGCCGGCAAAGCCGCCGCCTACAACGATACAAGTCAGATTTTTCATATACCCCATCTCCCTTATCAGCGCGTATTTGCATATGTAACGAGGAGGGAGCGATTTTTGTGACACCGCTTCGGAACAATCGATGGGACATTTCGGCTACCAAGGTTTTAAAATCTATTGTATTTCAAAGACCATATACTGGTAGTAATTGTGTATAGAAAAATCCTCGTTCAATGTGATACCCTTACATCTGTTGTTTTTAAGAGAGGAATCCTGAACGAAAAAATTCCGCACTGATTAAACAATGAAGAGTATCATCAAGAAGTAATGACTCTTTGACTATAAATAAAGAGTTCAAAAGAAGGAGACCATTTGTAATTGAAGGAGCGCATGTTAGCTTATCGAAGAAAAAAACATTCTAAAATCATCATAATTGTTGCCGTATTCATTATCTTTTTATCTATCGTCCTTCTGATCATCAACAGTAATGCTAAAAAAAGAATCGAAGTGACGTCGAGTTATTATGCCAGTTTCGTATCGAGTGTACAAACGTTAGATAAGATGCTTGCTCAAACTTCTGGCGCTAAAGCAGATGAGATTGCTATTAAGATGTTAGACGTGTATACAACCGTTATTTTTGTGAACGATCGACTTGATTTGTTAGAGGATAACGCTCATAGTTTTTTGGGATTAGAAGTTCTTAAGAACGATTTTTCCGCATTTAAATATACTTTTGCATCCATTGTAAGAAGCTGCATTGAAGATAGAGACGGATTGGAATCAGAAATACATTTGAAAGTGGCGAAACATATCCATTTATTCTCTATTAATTTACCGAGAAATTACGAGAATTCTAATGATTTTTACAACCAGTTTCGTATAGCAGCAGAGCATATTAAGCCGTTACCTAACATTCCATTCGAAAAATAATCCTACCATCTGCCAAGCGAACTTCACTGTATTTTACTACAAACTTAGAAGATAAACTGTCCTTGAAAAGCGGTGGGTCTGCTTTCTTTATCATCATCTTACTTGCGCCCGGGCTTGTTTCAGGAACTTGATCGTTTTCTCGGAATCCCATACTTGATTGTTGTTCATACCGCCCAATATAGCGCTTTTTTCTGCAGGTATGTCCGGAACATTTACTTCTTTCCCGTTGATATGGGCCACAAGAAACCTGACGTTACCGTCTTTAATTAATGCCGGACTCGTGGTTTCGTGATTTACAGAAAGAGAGCCCTTCATGATGTCCAGTGATTTATCCAGTCTCGAAGCATCCCCCCCAGCCATTACCACCCTGAAGCCGGCATTATGCCTCTCGATGCTTAGAAATGATTTTCCAGCACCACCAGAGTATACAATAAATTCATATTGGCCTGTCGGCTTGGAGAGATCCATTAAACTGTCAGTTACACGGTCGAACTTGTTGGCATCAAAAAAATGAACTTCAAATCCAGGCCCAAGCGTTACGGAATTGACCTCTTCTTCATTTTTATAACCATAGCCGGCCGGATCCTCCAGGATCAATCTCCTAAATTCCTCAAGTCCGGCACCTTCTGCATAGTGCTGGATGTCTTCTGGAATACCGGCAACGTCATTATCTGTTGACCACAATCCGAAGCAAATGACTGCACTTAGAAGGGCAAGTACAACATATTTTAAATGCCTCATCACATAACCTCCCGATGAGCAGCGGCGATTAAACGTCCCACTCCTTCCTCCATCCGGTCCTCGGGGATAAACGAATAGCTAAGCCGAATCCACGAGTCCATAGCATCAAGCGGGTCGCAGATGCGGCCGGGCACAAAGGCCACGGACGCTTGCAGGCACCGCTGCAGCAGTGCATCCGCCGATAACGGCTCGGGCAGCTGCACCCACAGATTCAAGCCCCCGCCCGGACTATTCCATTTCCAGCCGGTCGGAGCAAGCAGCGCCTCCATTTTCTCCTTGCGCAGCTCCAGCGCCGTGCGCAGCTTCGCCACATGATTCTGAAGACGGCTGGAGAAGAAGTACTGCTGAAATATTTTTTGTGTCAATAGCGGCGTGCCGTTATCGGACAGCGCTTTGACGGGAACGATCGCCTGCATCATTTCGGGACGTGCGGCAAGCACGGAGATCCGGAGCCCCGGTGCAACATATTTGCTAAAACTGCGAATGTGGATGACGTAGCCTTCGGTATCATAGTAGAACATCGGCGCCGGCGGCATCGCGCCGAAATACATATCATGGTACACCTCGTCCTCCACCAGAATACACGCATATCGCTCGGCCATCTCGACCAACTGCTTCCGCTGAGGCACGGGGACCGTGTAACCCGTAGGGTTCTGGAAGGTAGGGTTCATATAGAACAACGAAGGCTTCTCATCCCGCATAAGCTGGTCGAGCCGGTCAAGGTCATAGCCCATTGGCGTAATCTCAACTGGAACGATCTTCACGTTTTGCTGGACGAACACATCAATCGCCGGACTGTACGTCGGCCGTTCGATCAAGATGGTGTCCCCGCTTTTCACGAATGCACGGGATATCAAGTCTATCGCTTGCTGCGAGCCCGTCGTGATCATCAGCTCCTCGGGATGCAGCGATATGCCTTGCTTTTGCATGAAATACTGCGTTAATTCTTCGCGCAGCTCCGGATCTCCCTTCACCGAGGAATAAGTGCTCAAAACTCTCGGGTACTTATCAAACACTTGCTTCACATGGTTTGACAAAAAGGCGTTCGGCAGCAGATTGGGATTGATCAGCGCCTCCGACATTTGATATTCCACCGGGATGCGATGGATGTCCGACAACCGGCTGCGATGGATATACTGCGATTTGGCACGATATGTCCATGCTTGTTCCTTACGATTGATTCCTGCCGGTCCTTGGCTTGCCGGCGCCACGAAATAACCGGATTTGTACTTGGATACAACAACGCCCTCATCCTGCAGCCGTTGATACGCCTTCAGGACCGTCAATCGGTGCACTTGTATTTCCTCGGCCAACTGCCGGACAGACGGGAGCCGCTCATGCTCCCCCCACTTTCCGGATTGAATCCCCTGAATGATGACGTCATAAACCGACTGATGAAGCGTCCGCTTTCCTGATCCTGCTTCCCAGGACGATTGCACCTGCACCCTCTCCTTCTCCGATCGCAATGTAGTTTGGCAATCTGTTCTATTCCTTGCCGATCTGTTCTATTAGCTTCCTATTATAGTATACAAAAAGGAGGAGGAACCATGATTATTTTCAACTATTTGCTGATGTGCGCCATATTCAGCACAACATTTCTCGTCATCAAGATCGGCGTCGAGGCCGGACTTCCGCCGTTCTTCTCGGCGGGGTTACGATTTTTACTCGCAGGTGCGCTCCTCTTCCTCTGGATGCATTGGAAGCGTAAAGCCAGTCTGCGCCTGCTCCTGCGCAAGGAATTCATCCTGATCGGGATGACCAGCACGTTTACGACCTTCGCCACGCTGTACTGGGCGGAGCAGCATGTCGATTCAGGGCTCGCCGCTATTTTGTCCGCCACGGGACCGATGATGATCCTGATCATCCAAGCCGTATTCTTGGGAAAACGAAGCAGCCGCAGCGACTACATAGGCTGTATCATCGGCTTCATGGGTGTCTGTCTGCTTATCATGCCGAAGCTGGTGCTGGAGCATGAAGGCGTATGGATCTTCAGCTGCATCCTGATTCTTATCGGCGAAGCCGCATACGCTGTCGGCAGCCTGGCAACGCGCAAGCTGACCTTTGATCTGTCTGAGGTTTCGCCGATCACCCTAAATGCAGTGCAGATGCTCTACGGAGGGGCCGCATTGCTCCTGTTATCGTTGTTCACGGAGCAATTGACGATGGAGCAGCTGCAATCCTGGCCGGCTGCCGGTTCGATCTTGTACTTGATGGCCGTCGGCTCCATGCTCGCGCACAGCCTGTATGCCTGGCTGCTAAAAGCAACAAATGCTTACTTTCCATCGACATGGCTCTTCATTTCCCCGATGGTCGCATTGGGGCTCGGGGCACTGTTGTACGGAGAACACGTAACGAGCTCCTCCATTCTGGGCAGTATTCTGGTACTGTTCGGGATTATCCTGATGCAGTGGCGGGGCATCCGCTCCCGCCTGCAGACACGTAAACACGGAACGTCATCGGTATAGGATGAGGGTGTGAAGGCGGCAACTCCACATTTGCGTGACAAAAAAACAGCTGCGTCGCTCGTAAGTCTTGTTACGAACGCGCAGCTGTTTTTTTGAATGTCCTGTCCACCATCTATGTGGACCCTTAGCTTGCATCACTTCATTTAATCGACCTTCGCACGATACGCATCAGCGCTCAGCAGCTTCCCAAGCGCTTCCTCCACATCGCCGTCCACCTCAACCTCGACGAGCCAACCGCCTTCATATGGTTCGCCGTTCACCAGCTCCGGCTGATCCTCCAGCGTCTCGTTGATCTTCGTAATTTTGCCGGAAACCGGACAATACAGCTCCGATACGGTTTTAACCGACTCAATTGTGCCGATGCTGTCCCCTGCGCTCACGATCGTACCCGGCTCAGGCAGCTCTACGAATACGATATCGCCAAGCTGGCACTGCGCATGATCGGAAATGCCGACGCGCACTACATTGCCGTCTACCTTCAAAGCCCATTCATGATCGTCGCTGTACACCAAGTTCTCTCTGATTTCGCTCATTACGGATACACCCTTTACTTTTGGATTCATAATGAAGTGAATATATAAAGAAAAGGACGGAAAAAAAGGCCTTCGCCTTCTCTCTGTCCTCGGTACCTGAGAGTTTATGACGGACCGTCAGATTGATTGTCCCGTCTTTCCCCTTGGGTGGCTTGCGCACTCTCCAGAGCTGCGTCAGATGGCGGTACTTTTACCTGAGAGATTATTCGTTATCCCGGCGGGGTTAACGGGTTGCTCCTTCGGTGCCGCTTAAGGCTGCTTACGCCTGATCTTGCGGTCTCTCCCATCCATCGTCATCCGCTTATTCGGTTGGATGATTCTCCCACAGAATAAATCAGGGCTTATCGTTGTGTCAAGATATCTGACAGAATTTTATTATACTCACGATGATGCAAATTTGAATTCAGCTGCCACCGGAACCATATAGACGAACTAACCTGTTCCCCTCTATATGTTGCAAATTTAGAGTTTCCCTTGGGATTATTGCAAAATCCTCCAAATTTCGCATTCAAAACTTAATTTAATGGTTGACACATTATGGAGAATGCCGTTTATAATAATCAGAAGAACGACACTGGTTAGATAACAACTTCATAACAAGATACGGCGAATGATGGTAGCGGGAGAGATTACCGGTCAGACCCGCTTGACTGGTAACGCCGAAGGAGTAAGCCGCTTGCTTGCGGTGAATCTCTCAGGCAAAAGGACCTTTACCGGACGCACCTCTGGAGAGCATTCTACAATGTAGAATCACCCACGGGGAAACTCACACGAGCTCTACATAATGACGAACATGAGATGTGGGGTAACTCTCAGGTACAAAGGACAGAGCAGAAGATCGAAGAAACGAACGTGCTGGTTTTAGCGCGTTTTGTTAGCTTCCCTTCTGTCTGTCCTTTTTTGATGTTCCACGCGTTTCTACCAATCTGAAGAGGTGAAGAGATGAGTTCATTACTGCGCACACCGCTTTACCCGCTTTACTCCGATTTCCCTTCTGTCCGCTGCATCGATTTCGGCGGCTGGGAGCTGCCCGTGCAATTTACCGGCATCGTTCAAGAGCATGAAGCCGTTCGCAAGCATGCCGGACTGTTCGATGTGTCACATATGGGCGAATTTTTCGTTGCCGGTCCGGATGCCGAGGCTTTTCTCCAGACGCTGACGACAAACGACGTGACCCGGCTATCGGTCGGCCAGGCCCAATATACTTTGCTGTGCAACGACAACGGCGGGGTTGTGGATGATCTTCTCGTCTATAAGCTGGCTGACGAACGCTACATGCTCGTTGTCAATGCATCGAATATCGACAAAGATTTTGCTTGGCTTCATGATCAACGTTTCGGTGACATCGAGCTCCGTAACGCATCCGCGGAGACGGCACTGATCGCGCTGCAGGGGCCTGCAGCCGAAGCGATCATATCGGCAGCCGTACCGGAAGCCGAAACACTCCAATCCCTTCCTTCCTTTCACTTCATTCAGCATGTTAACGTATTTGGTGCCAAGGCCCTCGTCTCCCGGACCGGTTACACCGGAGAGGATGGCTATGAAATATACTGCAGTGCGGAACAAGCACCGGCCATTTGGAGAGGACTGCTTGACGCAGGTCAAGCGCATGGCTTAGTCCCCGCAGGTCTCGGCGCTCGAGACACGCTCCGTTTCGAAGCCAAGCTGCCGCTTTACGGGCAGGAGCTTTCGGCAGATATATCGCCGCTGGAAGCCGGCCTCGGATTTTTCGTCAAGCTGGATAAAGGCGATTTTATTGGACGTGAAGCACTGCTTCGGCAAAAAACAGAGGGTATTCCCCGCAAGCTTGTCGGCATCGAAATGATCGACCGCGGCATCCCTCGTTCTCACTATACCGTTCATGACGGAAACGGTGATCCGATCGGTGAAGTTACGAGCGGAACGCAATCCCCTACGCTGAAACGCAGCCTGGGACTTGCGCTTATCGACAGCGCCCATGCAGCGCTTGAATCCGAGGTGTGGGTTGAAATCCGCGGGAAGAAGCTAAAGGCCAAAGTCGTCAAAACCCCATTCTACAAAAGAGGAGCTGCCTTAACATGAAGCATCGTTATTTGCCTATGACCGATCAGGATCAAGCCGAGATGCTTGCCGTGATCGGCGCGAAGTCGATCGAGGATCTGTTTGCCGACATCCCTGCGGCCATCCGTTATGACGGCGTCCTGCCCATGTCGGAAAGAATGAGCGAACCTGAGCTGCTGAAGCATATGCGCGCCCTTTCGGACCGCAATGCCGACTTTGACCGATACGCCAGCTTTCTGGGCGCCGGCTTGTACGATCACCATATTCCGGTCGTGCTGAACCACGTCATTTCCCGCTCGGAATTCTATACGGCCTACACGCCGTATCAGCCGGAGATCAGCCAAGGCGAGCTGCAGGCCATATTCGAATTTCAATCCTATATCTGCGAGCTGACCGGCATGAAAGTGGCGAATGCCAGCATGTATGACGGCTCCACCGCGCTTGCCGAAGCTGCGGCTCTTGCCAGCGGCGCCACGAAACGAAAAAAAATCATCGTTTCCCGCGCCGTGCATCCGGAGGCCCGCGAGATTCTGCTCACGTCTGCCCATGGCTTGAATCTGGAGGTGATCGAGATCGGGTGCGAGAACGGCGTGACCGACCAAGAGGCGCTTGCTGCCGCAATCACGGACGAAACGGCCGCCGTCCTCCTCCAGTCGCCGAATTTCTTCGGATGCATCGAGGATGTGAAGGCCATCGAGCCTAAGGTTCACCAGCATAAAGCGCTGCTCGTCATGAGCGTGAACCCGCTCTCGCTAGGCTTGCTGGAATCGCCGGGCGTCATCGGGGCCGATATCGTTGTCGGCGATGCCCAGCCGCTCGGCATCCCGGCCTCTCTCGGCGGGCCGACGTGCGGATTCTTCGCGGTCTCCGAGCCGCTCATGCGCCGCATTCCCGGACGGATTGTCGGCCAGACCGTCGACAAGGACGGCAAGCGCGGATTCGTATTGACGCTGCAAGCACGCGAGCAGCATATCCGCCGCGAGAAAGCGACGTCCAATATTTGCTCCAACCAGGCGCTTCTCGCTCTCTGCGCTTCGGTATACATGTCCACGATGGGGAAAGCGGGGATGCAGGAAGCCGCACTCTTGAATGTGCGCAAATCCCACTATGCAGCGGATCGTGCTGCCAAAGGTTCACTCTCCCTTCCGTTCAGCGCGCCGTTCTTCAACGAATTCGTGGTGAAGCTGCCGGAAGGTACGAACATTGACGCCGTTAACCGGAAGCTGCTTGCGGCCGGGTTTATCGGCGGATACGATCTCGGAACCGCCTACCCCGAGCTGCAAGGGTGCATGCTGATCGCCGTTACCGAACGGCGGACGAAGGAAGAAATCGACCGATTTATCGATGAATTGGAGGCGATCGTATGAAACCGGAAAAAGCATTGATATTTGAACTCAGCAAACCGGGCCGTGTCGCCTATTCGCTCCCCGAATGCGACGTACCGGAGACGGATGCAGCCTCATTGATTCCGGAGCATCTGCTTCGCAGCCAGCCTGCCGAGCTGCCGGAGGTCTATGAGGTCGATGTCATCCGTCATTATACCGAGCTGTCGCGAAGAAACTTCGGCATCGATAACGGCTTCTATCCGCTCGGCTCTTGTACGATGAAATACAATCCGAAAATTAATGAGGACGTGGCCCGTTTCGCCGGGTTCGCCAAAATCCATCCCTATCAGCCTGAAGAAAGCATTCAAGGCGCGCTGGAGCTTCTCTATACGCTGCAGCATGATTTGGCCGCGCTGACCGGCATGGATCAGGTTACGCTTCAGCCCGCTGCCGGCGCCCACGGGGAGTGGACGGGTCTGATGCTGATCCGTGCATACCACGAGAGCCGCGGCGAGAAGCGCACAAAAGTCATCGTTCCCGATTCCTCCCACGGCACGAATCCTGCCAGCGCTACCGTTGCCGGCTATGAGACCATTACGATAAAATCCAACGAGCGCGGCATGGTCGATCTTGAGGCGCTGCGCGCAGTCGTAGGCGAAGATACCGCAGCGCTGATGCTGACCAATCCAAGCACCCTCGGCCTGTTCGAGGAGCAGATCGTGGAAATCGCCGAAATCGTGCACGAAGCAGGCGGCCTGCTCTACTATGACGGAGCCAACTCCAACGCGATCATGGGCATTACGCGTCCGGGTGATATGGGCTTTGACGTCGTTCACCTCAATCTGCATAAAACGATGAGCACCCCGCACGGCGGCGGCGGTCCCGGCGCAGGTCCTGTCGGCGTCAAGAGCAAGCTGATTCCGTTCCTGCCGAAGCCGGTCGTCTCCAAACGGGATGACGGCACGTATTATTGGGATTACGACCGTCCGCAATCCATCGGGCGGGTCAAAGCGTTCTACGGCAACTTCGGCATACTTGTTCGCGCTTATACGTATATCCGAACCTATGGTCCGGAAGGATTGCGGCGTGTATCCGAGCTGGCCGTCCTCAATGCGAATTACATGATGCATCGTCTGGCGCCACATTACGAGGTTGCTTACCCGGGCCTCTGCAAGCATGAATTCGTGCTGTCCGGCAGGAAGCTAAAGGAGTATGGCGTTCGGACGCTGGACGTCGCCAAGCGTTTGCTGGATTTCGGCTACCATCCGCCGACCATCTACTTCCCGCTGAACGTTGAGGAGTGCATCATGATCGAGCCGACGGAGACGGAAAGCAAGGAAACGCTTGACGGCTTCATCGATACGATGATCCAAATCGCCAAGGAGGCACAGACCGATCCGGAGCTAGTTAAGAACGCGCCGCACACCACCGTCGTAAAGCGCCTTGACGAAACGACGGCTGCACGCAAACCGGTACTGAATTGTACGTGCGGTTAATTGGGGCTGCATCAGAAAGGAAACGAGCATGAAACGCTTCGGCATCCCGCCGCAGCTTCCATCCTGATTGCGGGAAGGTAGCGACAGGCCAGCCGCAGTTCACAGCCAACCTGTATATGCATGATTAAAGGGATCCCATACGCCGACATTGCGGCGCACGGGATCCCTTATTGGGTAACGTTAGTTTTTTCTTCCATCATATTATGAAGTTCTGTGGCTCAAAGCTCCGGCTCAATGTGCAGACACTAAGATTTCATATCCAGCCTCCAGATCAGCTCTCCTGATACCGCATCGACATACTGCAGTGTGGCCGCCTTTTCTGTTCCGTCCAAGGAGTTGCTCCGCTTCACAGCAGGCTCATAGATCAGCCGATAGCGTCCCGAATTGTCATCTCCGTCTAAGTACCAACGCATCGACACCTCCAGCTGCTCCTCCACTTTCCGCGCTGCCTCTTCTTCACTGATCTTCGCGATAAAGTTGTTCTGAGCAAGCTCCCGAATCTTCTCCATGGACACGCCGCGATACATTAAAACTTCACCGGTGATGCTGCATATGCTGATCGTCACGCTCTCTAGGCGCACACGGTAGGGTCCGATAAACAACGGCAAATGGAAAAACTCCCGTTCCGGGTCCTTCTCTTCTTGCTGATCGAGCTCCAATTGCAAATAATTGATATACTCGGGAAAGCACTGATGAAGGAATTGCTGTGCTTTCTCCCAGCACTCCGCGCGGGTAAACGATGGTTTCTTCCTCTTCATGCGATCCGGTTTCACTCTAGTGTAATAACTAACGAGCTGGCCCGTGGATTTCTCGATTTGGAGCGTATGCGATGCTTTTAACCTGTTAAGAGCCTGCCCCCATCTTCTCGACATATATCCGTCCACGGAGAGCGGATCCTCTTGGGCGCCGCTAGTCCGCTCTTCCGCTGACTCCCGCTCAGTATAGAAGAGATACAATTGTTCACCGTCATCCTTGCGCTCCCCTAAAGCATATAACGAAGAATCAATTCCCAAGACGGTCTCCCAATAACGCAGGGATGCGTTCCAATCATTGAAATCCATGTTGTTTAACGAAACATTCCCACGATATCCCGCAGACTTGTCCGGTTTCATCGCATCATCCTGAACGTTAGGTCCGCTCCTGTTGAACTCGCTGATGGGGCGGGTCGGCGGATACAGAGCATGCAGAAGATCTTGCAAAGGCTCGCCGGACACCGCATCATACTTACGATGAATCGTAACCGGCTCATAAACGAGACGATGCTCCATCGTGTCCGCTGTCGTTTCATTATCGCCCGGATACAATGCAGCAATGACGGGAACCAAGCACAGCTCCTGTATCATTGTTCGTCTTGCCGTATCGGGGCTTATCCTCTCGGCAGGCCATTCCGGCAACCTCATCGCCGAGGACGCTTCCTTCCGGTAACGAACCACCCGCAAGTCCCGGTTTATACGCAGCGTACATCCGGTATCCGGCAATTCCAGTCCGCCCACTTCCATTCTGTATTCGACGGTGTACTCGTTATGGATATCGTCGATGCGGACCCGGGTGAACTGTTCACAGCCCGGCAGATGTTGCTTCACAAAAGCATTAGCCGCAGCTCTTACAGCCTTCGTAGAGACTTCGCTGACATCCGCCTCCTCCTTCTCGGTTCGGATATAGAGACTCATCAAATCTCCGGTTTCAAGAGATAGCGAGACTTCGATATTGCTGTCTTCGCTGTGCGGATCCTCCCATATGTACGTACGCTCCCTCGGTGCTTCGCCCTTTGGTGTATTATCTGCCATGGCGAGCCGATAATGCTCGGGGATATTGACAACCGCCTTGGCTGAAGCCAGCAGTGTCGAGTCGTCAAGAGCCATGGTTAAGCCTCCCTTCGATTCCTTTTTTCCATGGGTCTTCATTTCCATCCTTCAAGAATAGTATATAATGAGAAATATCTTGGATCGATCAAGCTCAAAAATTAATAGAGATGCGGTGATACCTTGAACACAACAACGGAAACCCTCAGCGTTACAAAATATTTGGAACGAATCGGCTATTCCGGTCCGATCGTCGAGAGCGCCTACATGCTAGCCAGGCTGCAGGAGCAGCATGTGCATTCGGTTCCCTATGAGAACCTGGATATCCTGGCAAATATTCCGCTTTCCCTCGAGATCCCGGCGCTCTACGATAAAATCGTGAATCGGCGTCGCGGAGGATTTTGCTTCGAACTCAACGCACTATTCGGGTGGCTGCTGCAAGAGCTTGGGTTTGAAGTAACCTATTATTTCGGACGATTTTGGCAAGGCGAATCGCATACGCCTCCGAAAAGGCGGCATCAGGTTCTGCAGGTAACCATCGGGGAGCAGCGTTTTATCGCTGATGTAGGCGTAGGTGGAGCGGGTCCCCGTCAGCCGCTGGAGCTGGTTGACGGTCTCGAACAGGTGCAGGGCGACGAGACCTATCGCCTTCGGGCAAATACCGATTACGGCTGGATGCTGGAGCAGCAGAAGCATGGTGGCTGGGAGTCCGTCTTCTCCTTCACCGAAGAACCCAATCTGCCGCAAGACTTCATCACTACATCCTATTGGTGCGAGCATGCCCCCGATTCGCCGTTCAACAAATTCGTAAGAATCTCCATGCGGACAGCGGAAGGCCGAAACACCGTAGAAGGCGAGGAGTTCCGGATTTTTACGAGCGGCGGGGTCCACACCTTCAAGCCGAGGTCTGAACAGGAGTTTGAGGATGCGCTGTATACCTATTTTGGAATCAAGGTCCCTGAGCAATTAAAGCAATAAGCCTGCGTATGCAGTAAACTCCATGGTTCAAACTTAGCGTTTATAAACTGCGGTAAGCCACGATAAACCGGGTTCCCATAGGGAGCCCGGTTATTATTGTTATTTAAGGCTGTTGAAAATCGGACATCGAACGGTAAAAAATAGGCTCGCATGGGAGCAGACGCTGCAATCGCAACGTTAATATTCGATTTTTCGCTCGGCAGAAGACCATGCTTGAAAAGGCAGCAAGTAATCAGCCGGTTGAAGCAATCTCATCGGGATGGAACGCTGGTCCATAGGCTTTTCGATTTCTTCGTAGATGAAATGATCGTCAAACCCGATATTGGCAGCGTCCTTCTTCGTGCTTGCATAATAAACCGCATCCGGTCTGGACCAATAAATAGCTCCAAGACACATCGGGCAAGGCTCGCAGCTGGTGTAGATCACGCATCCGGTCAGCTGGAAGCTCTGAAGATGATTACAGGCTTCGCGAATCGCCTGAACTTCAGCATGCGCCGTCGGGTCGTTTAATGTTGTGACGAGATTTCGCCCTTTGCCAATCACCTTGCCTTCCTTGACCACAATCGCTCCGAACGGGCCTCCTTCGGCTTGCTGCACGTTACGAAAGGCTTCGTCAATCGCCATCTTCATCCAATACTCATGGCCGCATAACGTCATCTTAATACCGCTCCCTTCTCGCTTCATGATTTCAACAAGTCTGTTCCATTTTATTTTTCCAAGCATTCTTTCCACTGGACATATGCCACTCAAAATATCATATCACATCCTATTTGAATCACCATAATATTTCCAGATCATGAGACAATCCATGCGGTTAGGGTCAGGGGTACGGCGAAATTTTCAGTTGACGAAGTGTATACATACGTATACAATCATAATTAATAGTATACAAATGTATACATACAGCGAATTGATTTGATTGTTATACATTTGGATAGGAACATTGTGAGAGAGGTGAACGGAATGGGACACGAAGACCCCATCGACAAGATTCCGCATCGAGAAGATTTCGAAGCTAACCAACGACGCGGGGGACGGCATAATCGGCACCGTGATGACCGGAGCCATTCGGGCAGGGAGCACGGCAGGGCCCAGACCTTCCGTCGAGGACGCGCACTGGCATTTCTGGACCAGTTATACGTGAAGCGGGACACGCTAAAGCGGCAGGTAAACGATCCCGATTTTGAAGCGATTCGTCAAGTCGTGAGCGGGGAATTAAAAGCGGTGGATCAGATCATTCAGGAGTATATCCAGGCTTTCGATCTTCATGAGTCGCAAGGAGCGGAGGAATGAAGTTCAGCGGCGTGAAGCAAGCCCTTTCTGTTCGTTAAGAATACCTGCATATTACATATGACTTGGGAGTGTGATTGGATTTGATACGAAGGTTTTTCTCTTATTATCGTCCCTATAAGGGCTTATTCATCCTTGATTTTACGTGCGCGGTTATCGCCGGATTGCTGGAGCTGGCATTTCCGCTCGCCGTCAGCAAGTTTATTGACGACCTGCTGCCCGGGCAGAACTGGCCCCTGATTCTGATCGCTTGTCTGGTGCTGCTGTCCATTTATGCGCTGAATACGGCGCTTCAATATATTGTGACCTATTGGGGGCATATGCTCGGCGTGAATATTGAAACCGATATGCGCGCAAAAATGTTCTCCCATATCCAGAAGCTGTCCTTCCGTTTCTTCGACAACAACAAAACCGGCCATCTGATGGGACGCGTTACGAATGATTTGAATGACATAGGCGAAGTTGCCCATCACGGACCGGAGGATGTATTCATCGCCGTCATGACGCTGCTCGGCTCGTTCTCTCTGATGGCTTACATCAATTTGGAGCTGGCGCTGATCACGTTCATCATCGTCCCCCTAATGGCTTGGCTCATCATTAAATTCGGGGGACGAATGACGACAACCTACCGTCAATTGTTCCGGGATGTAGGGAATTTCAATGCCCGTATCGAAGACAACGTTGGCGGCATCCGCGTCGTTCAGTCCTTTGCCAATGAGGAGCATGAGAAACAGCTGTTCGAGGTGGAGAACAAGCAGTTCCGTGCCACCAAGCTACTTGCCTACAAAACGATGGCAAAGAGCACGTCCGTCAGTTACATGTTAATGCGGTTGATTACCGTGTTTGTCATGATTTGCGGTGCATGGTTCTTTATCCAAGGAAAAATCGAGATGGGTGAATTTATGGCGTTCCTCCTGCTCTCCAATATTTTTTTCCGGCCGATCGAGAAGATCAACGCCGTGATCGAGAGTTATCCGAAAGGGATTGCTGGCTTCAAACGGTATTTGGAGATTATGGATACCGAGCCGGAAATCGCGGATGCGCCTGATGCCATCTCCCTCAAGTCCGTGCGCGGAGATATCCGATTCGAGGGCGTCACCTTCGGCTATGAGCCGAACCGGCCGATCCTGAACAACGTCAGCCTCTCCATCCGTGCGGGAGAAACGGTCGCTTTCGTCGGTCCATCCGGCGCAGGCAAGACGACCATATGCAGCCTATTGCCGCGCTTCTACGAAGTGGACCATGGCCGAATTACCGTCGACGGCATCGATATCCGGAACATTAAGCTGCACAGTCTTCGCAAACATATCGGTATCGTCCAGCAGGACGTGTTCCTGTTCTCGGGCTCGATCCACGAAAATATCGCTTACGGCGATCTATCCGCGACAGACGAGCAGATCTGGGAAGCCGCCCGCCGGGCTTCGCTGGACGATCTGATCCGCAGCCTGCCGGAAGGCATGGACACGATTATCGGCGAACGGGGCGTGAAGCTGTCCGGCGGACAGAAGCAGCGCTTGTCGATTGCCAGAATGTTTTTGAAAAATCCTCCGATCCTCATCCTGGACGAAGCCACCTCCGCCCTGGACACGGAAACGGAAGCCCAAATCCAAAAGTCGCTTTCCGAATTGTCCGTCGGAAGAACGACGCTCGTTATTGCACACCGGCTGACGACGATCCAAAACGCTGACCGCATCATTGTTGTCAATAAAGATGGAATTGCCGAACAAGGCACCCATCAGGAATTGATTCGATCGGGCGGCGCGTACAGCAGGCTGCATCAATTAAACTAGCCGGTACCCTGGTTGCCGGCACGATGAGGACGGATCTCGCTTGGAGCGTGGGATCCGTCCTTTTTTGCGTTATTTTTCCGAAATCTACCCTATCTACCTATTTACTAAGGTCTGCACATCGATTATAAATGATAAAATGATATCAAACGCGTTTATCCGATAAGGGGGCTGCAGTTGCGATGAGACCGAAAATTGCAGTGATTATTGTGCACGGATTGGGTAAGCAGAAGAAAAACTATGCCGATAAGTTCAAGAAGCAAATAAGAGAGGCTTTTGCTAGAGCCTCCGGCCAATCCCCTGATCAGCTGGAGATCGAAGCCGTTCACTGGGCGGATGTATTTGCCGGCAGAGAAGCGGAATTGGAACAGAATATCATCACCCCCTACCGGCTGCGATACCGCCGCCTTCGACGGTATGTGCTTCATAACCTGGCCGATGCCGTTGCCTACCAGCCGGTCGACTCCGAATCCCAAAACTATGACGCCGTTCATATGACCATCAGCCAAGCGCTGCACAGATTAACCGCTTCAGCCGGACCGACCGCCCCGTTATGCGTAATTGCCCACAGCTTGGGCGCCGTTATCGCGAGCAATTTCTTCTATGACCTTCAGCACTCGTCCCGCGGGCATAAGCTTGTAATTGATCCCGCTTCTCCACTGGAAAGAGGGGACACCCTCTCCCTCTTCTATTCTCTTGGCACGACATTACCGCTTTGGAGCCTGCGATACGGTGATTTTGACCGTCCGATCCGCGTCCCCTCCGATCGGCTTAGGGACTATCACGGCAGCCTTGACGGCGAATGGGTCAACTTCTATGACAAGGATGATATCCTTGGGTATCCGCTTAAAGGCGTAGATCCCGCTTACCGGGATGCCGTACGCGAAGATGTCGCCGTTAATGTCGGCGTCTGGTGGAAGAGCTGGAACCCCCTGTGCCACAGCGGATACTTTGCAAGCCGCACCATTCATGAATACATCGCGGATAAGCTGACTTCGGTCATGCGCAGCATGGCACCTTATCCATCAGACTAATTCAACATTGGTTTGTGCTGGACCATCCATAATAAAATCCCCTTTCAAGCTAGAAACCGGATCATGATGTTTGACGCCGGCATCGCTAAAGGGGATTTTTCTTTTTGGGTAATTCCAGGGCCAAAGGGTGCTTGGAAACACTATCGGCCATGATCGGCCATCAAGTGCCGGTTTCTTCGCCATACCACAGCTGCCGGAAGCTTTCGCTCGAGCGCAGCAGCTCTTCGGCTGTTCCTTCCGCCTCGATCACTCCCCCGTTCAGGACGATAATATGATCTGCATGATTCAAGGCCGCCCTTCGATGAGATACAACAAGGCAGGTAGCTCCTCTGCGCTCGCGGAACAGTCGTTCCCACAGCTTGCGCTCCGTCTCGACATCCAGCGCACTGGATAGATCATCGAAGACATAGAGTTCTGCATCGCGGACAAGCATCCGCGCAGCAGCGGTACGCTGTGCCTGCCCGCCGGAAAGCTTTACGCCCCGAGGACCGACCATCGTCTCAAGTCCGTCCTGCAGGTGCTTAATATCCTCCTCCATCACCGCAGCATACAGTGCACGATCCAGACTTCCGGGCTTCTCCTCGATTCCAAGCAGGATATTGTTCCTCAGCTTATCGCTGTACAGCCTAGGAATTTGCGCCGTATAGGCACTTTGCGGCGGAATGAAGAAATCCGCAGGATTATCGATCCGCTCTCCATTCCAGCGGATATCGCCGGCTTCGGCCGGAAGCAGGCCGAGCAGCGTCCGAACGAGCGTGGTTTTGCCGCTACCGATCATACCGGTTACAACCGTAAATGACCCCCGGGTCAGATTAAGGCTGACGTTCTCGATGCCGCGGCCGGTCTCAGGATAACGGTAGGTCAGCCCTCTCGCTTCAAGCTGTTGAAGCGGCGGTGCATAGATCATCGGAGGCTTCGGGTTCAAGCTTGATTCGGTCTCTTCAACTTGTGGGGCGCCGCCTATGGCTCTTTCTTCGGTAAGAGACTGCTCTCCGTCAGGGGCCCCTGCTCGTCTGCGCTCGGGCTGATGCTTGGTCTTGGTCCGACCAATGCCGATATAATTGGCTGCTGTCAGCAAGGTCGCGGGGGCGCCTTGAAGCATCGATACCATTCGCTTGAAGCTGACCCCCATCTGCTTGTAGTAGGTCATAAAGTTGCCGACATTAGAGATGAGCTGAGTGACAAACGTTAAATAATAGACGAATAAGGACAAGTCCCCTACGGTAAATTCGCCGTTGCGCATTTTATAGCTGGCCAGCACAAGAATCAGGCCGGTTCCCAAATTAACGGAATTGGTGAAGACGGAAGACAGTGCCTCTGTCAGCAGCTTATCCTTGACCATCGATTGGCGGCGATTCTCGCTGAGTCTTACAAAACGGTCAACGACGCGCTTCTCCGCCCCTGCCACCTGGATCGCTTGAACGTTCGCGAACATTTCGCTGATGGCGCCGGTAACTTTGGCTGTCGACTCGCGGCTGGCCGCCCTGTATTTCTGGATCCTTGCCGTTGCAATCTGAGCAGCCGTTACGACCAGAATTAAGGGAACGAACACCAATACGGTGAGCTGAAGATCGATCGAGATCAATATCCAGCTGGCGACAATGACAAAGCCGATCAGCCCTAATGTATCAACGGACCAGCTCGTTGCCTCTTCCGCCTGATCAACATCGTCACGGAAATTGCTTATCGCTTCGCCCGGCGAGCAAGGAATCGCCCGTGCGCCCGGCTCCTTCAGCACATGAGCGAGCATATTGCGCCGGATCAAGGTGGCGATCCGGAACCGAAAATGAACGTCAGTCATGAAGCCGCCGAAGATTAGCGCGATCCTCGCCAGCGCCGCTCCTATCAGGAGCACCGCGATGGCCCAGACGCCATACGGAAATTCGTACGTGCCTTCCAAATGATCGAAGAAGGCTTTCGTTAGCAGCCCCGGGAGGAGCGGAGCCATATGGATCAGCGACCATGCAAGTAAATTCAGCAGGTATAAACCCGGACGGTAAAGCAACAGCCGCCAGAAAAAATGCCTCGTTTTCATACCAGTACCTCCTCCGGGCCCACCGCAAGCATTCGGCTGAATCGCGATGTCGGATTCGCGGCAAGCTCTGCCCTTGCCCCGCACTCGATCGTCCGCCCGTTCTCAAGGATGAGAATTCGGTCCGCCCGCTGCACGGTGGCCAGGCGGTGAGCAATGATAATGCAAGTCTTCTCCCGTAGAAGCTTCGTGATTGCCGCCTCGATCCGATGCTCCGTCAACGGGTCAAGCCGAGAAGAAGCTTCGTCAAGAATAACGAGGCCCGGATCGGTCAGGAACACGCGGGCGAACGCCAGCAGCTGGGCTTCGCCCGCGGACAAGCTGCCTCCCCCGGACGCCAGGCTCGTATTAAGCCCTTCCGGTAAGGATGCAAGCCACGCCCCCAGTCCGAGCTCTTCCAACACTGAATGAATGCGCTGATCGGGAATCCGATCATCGAACAGCGTTAAATTATCGCGGACCGTTCCTTCAAGGATCTCGATATTTTGCGTCACCATCGCGACTTTCCGCCTCAGCTCTTGCAGCTTGCAGGCGCGAATGTCCGTTCCCGCCAGCTCGATGCTTCCCTGCTGCGGATCGTAGAACCGGAGCAGCAGCCGGGCGATCGTGGTTTTACCGCTGCCGGTCCGCCCCAGTAATCCAAGCGTTTGCCCCGGCTCCAGTCGCAGGTTCAGCCTTTCGAGCGTAGGCGGGCCATCCGCTTCGTATGAAAACGTCAAATCACGGAATTCAACCGACAACGGACCGGCAGGCAGCGGCGCTCCCGGACCGTCCTTGATAAGCGGCTCCGTCGCCAGCAGCTCCCGTACCCGCATGAGGCTGGCGTCTGCCTTTTGAAGGTCCTCGAGCTGGGTCCGGATTTTCTCGATCGGCTTCGCCAGCAGCTCCGTATAGTAGAACACCAGGTAGATGGAACCGATGGTCAGCCCTCCTTGCCCGTTTTTCCATAGCAAGGCGCAGACGATAAAGGCAGCCGCATTGCCGAGCGCAAACACGAGAATCGTTGTACTCCACATCAGAAAAAATCCGATGAAAGCCCTCACCCGGACCGGCAGCATCCTCCTCGCCAGTTCGATAAAGCGGTTCATGACATAATCCGCCGCCCCGTTGGCCCGGGTATCCTCCGTTCCTTCAAGATGCTCCCCGATGAAGCCGTAGAAATCCGCATTCAGCTCCCGCCAGCGTTTCCAGACAGGTATGGCAAACCTGCGTATGTATTGGATGACATAAATACTGCCGATAACAAACGCTGTCATGACCAGGCCGATCCAGAAGCTCTCCCGGAACAAGAGAACCAGGATGCCGATCATTAACAGCAGGTTGCCGAACAGGTGGATGATAAAGCTGGAGAAAAAATTGGCGAGCGCATTGACATCGCCGTCCACCCGTTCGATCAGCGAGCCGGACGTCTGCGTCTTATGGAAGCTCATGTCCAGCGACAAGCAGTGCTCCGCCAGCTCGGCACGCAGCTTGTTGGTGGTCGTCCAGCCCAAATTCTCGCTGAAATAAGCGGCTGCAACCGATACGCCCTGCTGCAGGAGTGAAAAGCCAATAAAAAAGCCTGCAGCGTAATACAATGCCGTCAGGCTTCCTTCGCCTTGAGCCGTATCAATAAAATAGCGGATGATCTGCGGGTTGATCAGCTGCAGTCCGATCGACAGTACCAGCAGCACGGCAAGGCTCGCAAGCATTTTTTTATGAGGCAGCACATACCTGACCAGCATTTCCTTGTACATCCCGAGACTTGTCGTCCTTCGCTTCGCCCGGAATAACCGGTCCGTTCGCATATGTTCCAATCTCCTTTCCCTTGTTGGATCTTTGAAGCCCCGGATCACCTAGTTCTCCTTGTTAAACCGTAATAACAGCAGCCGCTGACGATTCATATCACCGTTAACTCAGTGTCACTAAGCAATGATATGATAATAATAATGGCTTAGGGAAAATATTACAAGAACATAAGTTCCTGTTCGGTGACGAAATTGACGAGAGAGGAATTTGCAAATTACAGTCGAAAATTATGTGATGGCTTATACCATGATCAAGAGAAGGGGATCCCTTTATGCAAGGATATAATGTGCTTATGATTTTTAGTCCGGATATGAACCGATTGCTCATGTGCAAACGACGTAAGGACCCGTACAAAGGGCTGAGCAGTTTCGTCGGCGGCAAAATCGAGCGTGGCGAGTCGGGATTGGAAGCGGCTTATAGGGAGTTGGCGGAGGAAACCGGCATCGTGCAAGATAATGTGGTGCTGCAGCATGTTATGGACTTTACATATTATTGGCAGAATTGCTATGTTGAAGTTTATGCAGGCAGATTAAAGAACGATGTTAACCTGCAAGGAGACGAACACGAACTATACTGGTCCGATATGGAGCAGAACTTCTTCGATATGTCCCTGTTTGCAGGGGAAGGAAATATCGGCCACATGGTTGAGCAGGTCAAGATGAACAGAAACAGACTTTGGGAAGATTGATCCCGGGGCTTGCCGGTATGACTTGGAGGAAATGCTTAAAGGCCGCCTTCTAGGAAGGCGGCATAAGTATAAGTGTTCATTAAATCGAAAGCAGACCGCTTTCTCTTTCCTGTATGGGGTATTACGTATCGGAGACCATCGTCAGCACCTGGGCAAGCAGTTTATCGGTATTGCCTGGGTCGTTCCCGGTAATGCCGCGTTGGGCTTTATTGGCGGCATCCGCATGATGGACAGACTTGGCGGGAGTGGTATTGCCGGATGTCCCGGTACCGCTGCTTAGTCCGTTTCCGTATCCGTTTGCCCGGCTTTCCTGAACGACTTGCAAGGTATACCCGGAGGCTCCGCTGCGTGCAGAATCCAAGGCGTTTGCTTGTCCGCCTAATGCGTTTTGACTTCCTGCGAGCATGATCATCAGCAGCGTGCTGCCAAGACCGATCGACCATAAGTTCATGTTGTTTGTTTTATTCATTAGTGCTGCTCCTTTCATCACCTATCGTGACATCATTAGTCTAAACGGCCAACCTTAGTGAGAAATGAAGACAACCTTAATTTCCATTTCATATTCATCACTGTTCACAATTGGTTTACATAATATTATTTATGTAGTGTTCATTCAACATGCTATTCCCAAACTTGATCAAGCTTATCCGCATAAAACGAAATCGCCCGTCGATAAGACACAATCCCCTCATCATGACTCGTCTCGGCAAGCTCCGTCAGCAGCAGTTCCATCGCATGCTGATAGCTTCCTAAATTGTATAATGTCATCGCGTAAAATACGTTGAATTCCCTGGCTTCGGGGTATTCCTTCTTCGCAAGCTCAAGGACTTCTTTGGACTTGCCATACCGGCCCAGCGTCCGATACGTGGAGCCCAAGCCGAGCAGCGCTCCGCGCCGGTCCGCCCCCGCCAGCCCGGAGGAAATCGCCTTCTCGTAATAAGGGACGGCGGCGCCTTCGAGCCCGAGCATGTCATGGACCCATGCCAGCTGATAATTCAGATCGGGATCATCCGGCGTTTGGCCGTGAAGCGTCAACAACATTTCCTTCGCTTGCTCCGGCTTCCCTTCTTCTCTTAGCTTGATCGCATCCTGCAGCGTTTCCATCCATTTCACCTCTGATTCTGCGCATTTCATTCGCTTCCTCATCTTACCAATCGGTCATTCCCCATGTCAAAGCAAAACCACCCATGATCTCAAGCCTATGTTTAAAAATCGGGTGGCGCTCTAATTAACTTATTCTCGCATAACCTCTACCCTCTCGATCTCAAGGCTGCTCAAATCGTGGATCTGTTCCTTCATGGCGCGAAGAAGGCTTAATCGTCCGGGAACTGAACGAACACGTCCCATCCATAAAAAACAGAGGTCTACTGAACTGTAAACCTCTGTTTTTTTGCTTCGATGATTTAGTCACGAGCCATTAGTTCATTTCGTTCCAGAAAGCAATATCTTCAAGCGGAAGCCGGACGGTCGGACGAGCCGGCGACGCCGCTTTACCGATCGCGATTAACATAACGCTCCGGTACTGGGAAGGAATTTGGAATGCCTCGACAAATTTTTCTTTGTCATAACCGCCCATCGGCACCGTATCATAACCTCTCGCGCGGGCAACCAGCATGAGCTGCATGGAGATGAGGCCGGCATCGACATCCACAATGCTTTCTTTAACATCCTTATCCATGCCGGCATAAATGTTTTCCGCCGTGTAAATAAAACGCTGCTTGACCTCTTCGGTCATATACCCCGCTTCTTGGGACATCGTATAAATTTTTTCACCCTTCTCATACCATTTCATGTCCCCGAGCACGGCAATGACTGCAGATGCCTGAAGCACATGCGCCTGGTTGTTAGCGATCGGATGCAGCTTCTCCAGCAGCTCCGGCTTATCGATGACGAGGAAGCGCCATGGCTGAAGGTTGCTCGATGACGGTGCCAGCGATGCTTCCTTCAGAATTTCTTCCATTTCTTCTCTTGGGATCTTTACGGTTGGGTCGTAGGCACGAACCGAGTGACGTTCTGCAACAACCGTGTGAAAATCAGGCTTCGTTAGAGTTGACATGGTATTCCCTCCATTTTATATTGTGCAAATTAATGCACAGTTTATACCGCAAGTAAACTGTGATGATTTATGCACAGCATAATTCAGCGATCAATTAATTGTCAACTATTACTTGTGAATGAAAATCATACCGACCGCTCGACGATATCTGCGATCGTGCGGGATCTCAGCACACTCAGCGTGTTCTCTTCAATCTCGGACAGAATATCGGAGAAGGATTCTTTGATCTGATCGGCAAAACAATGCCCTGCCGTTGCGTCCAGCATGCTGTCGCTCAGCGAGCTGTGGACCTGAAGGGCCGTATATACTTCGGCCAGCGTAATCTGCTGGGCGTCCTTCTTCAGCCTATAGCCGCCGTCTCGTCCTTCTCGTGATTCGATCAAATTTTCTTGGGCGAGCGTCTTCAGGATGCGTCTGATTAGCGTGGACTCCAAGTGCAGATAAGATGCAAGGTCGCCGCTCGAGCATTTGCCCGAATGGCGCTCAAGCGCTACCAGAGCCTGTACGGCGAGACTAAAGGTTTTATACGTGGACGGGCAGGCCATTGGCGCTTTTTTGTCCGCTGCTTTTTGTATACTCATGATCCTACCCCTTTCTAGTGCTTTCTCCATATTGTATCGTAATGCCGACAACCCTTCAAGCTGAATAGGCGGGAGCTTCATACGCTCTCGCCCTGATCCATGGCTTGCGTTTCGAACAAATTGGCTTCCCGGTAATTCACGTCCATTCTGAAGTGGCTTGCCAGCGTCCGGTCGATTTCCCCCTCCTCGAACTGCCTTTGAATCTCATTTCGCTCCGCCTGGATGGCCTTCAGCTCCAGCTCTCTTCGCTCATTATTCATCTTGCGCACCGTACGGCTCCACATCCGGTCATTGCACAGGTAGAGCTCCATCGCCCGGTAATCCGCCACGACTGCCTGTAATGCTGCCGGTCTTTCTGTTCGTTCCATGCTTTCGAGCTCATCTATAGCCGCATGGATGGCTGCGAGCTTGAGCGCCTTATACTCATCCCAATCCGGATGATCAGGCGACATGGCAGGATGCTTCGGCCGCTCCCCTCCTTTTAAGAGACGCATGACCTGCCTCCACAGTGATTTTATGGTTAAACGGGGCCTGTAACGGCTCGTAAGAAGCAGCTCGACTTTGTTCAAGGAGGCGATAAATTTCTCAGCAACCCTAGGAGCAATCCGCTTTTCCCCCAACCATTGTTCAGCAACGGCGCGCTCGGCCTCCAGTCCCATTTTTCTTATTGCGATCGTAGCTTTCCAGGCACCTTGGATGTCGCCCGTTCCAGCTAATCTCGTATGCTGAAGCTTCCGGGTGTAGACGAGCATTAATTGAAGGGCTTCCTCCTTATTTTCGTCATTCATCTCTTCACGCACCGTCTGCAAGCCTGCTTCCAGGACCCGGATTCTCGCTTCCCGATCATGGGTTTCCTGCCCGGCGGTCGCCTTGTTCTTCTCCCGCGTAAGCAAAGGAAGCAGGCTGCTGGCAAGGATAAGGGTCATTAAAATAACACCTGCGCAAATAAACAGAATGAGCGCCCGCTCAGGGAACGGACTCCCATCCGCAAGCGTTAACGGGATCGAAAAGGCGGCGGCGAGCGTCAAAGCCCCTCTTACCCCGGACAGTGCGGTCAGCACTGCCGATTTGATATTCCGGTTCGTAGAAAGCCATACCCAAACAAGCCGAAGCAGAATAAGGACGGCTGTAATTAAAACGATATACCCGATAACCTGGCCGTTATTGTAAGCGGGATCACTCCAAATCTGATTAATGACCCCAGGAATTTCATGTCCGAGCAGCAAAAAGACAAGGCCGTTTAGCGTATACAAAATGACGGACCAGGTGCTATCCGATACGACACGGAGCCTCATGGAGGCGGACCGCATCCGGTCTCTCTCCACCGCATGGGTAACCCCTGCCGCAACGACCGCCAGAATGCCGGATAGATGAAGTTCCTCGGCGATCAAATAGATGATGAACGGCGTCAAGATGATAACAAGCATATGCAGCGTTACGTCTTCCATCCCGAGTCTTCTCAGCAGCATCCTGAACCAAATGACGGCCAAACCAAGCGCCGCCCCGACCGCCAAACCACCGACCGCAATGACGAAGAAGCTTAAGGCGGCCTTCGGCAGCGAGAAGTAGCCGGTCACCGTTGCCGCAATTGCAAAATTGAAGGCAACAAGCCCGGAGGCATCGTTCATCAAAGCTTCGCCTTCCAGCAAATGCATGATTTTGGGGGGAAGCTTGGCCCTTCCCGATAATGAGCTGACGGCTACGGCATCCGTGGGTGAAAGAATCGCCGCAAGCGCGAAAGCAGCCGATATTGGAATAGTTGGTATCAGCCAATGGATGAACGGGCCGGCAATAAGAACCGTGGCAAAGACCAAGCCGAGCGCAAGCAGCAATATATAAGAGCGGAGCTTCCAGAGTTCCTTGCGAGGCGTTCGCTTCCCGTCGTTAAATAGCAGCGGGGCGATGAAGAGAACCATGAACAATTCGGGATTCAGCGGGACATGGTGAAATGACCGAACGAATGCTGCGGCAATCCCAAGGGCGATCTGGATCAGAGGCACGGGGACAAATGGGACAAACCGGTGGATCATGTTAGAAATGCCGATAAGCACGAGAAACATTAAAATCATCAGAAAAATTTCCATTATCTATCTGCCTCCATCCCAAACAGTACGATCTTTCTCAGGAGCACAACGCTGCTCGTTTACTGCCGCGCCTAGCCACGGAATAGGTTGTGTAGAATAATGGAAATTTATGAATCCGGTCTTTCTATTCTTTAAATTCGATCGGAGAGGATAATACGGTCATCGTTGAAGTGTGTCCATAAGCGCTGCATGTCATAATGAACGCTTCAAGGG
Source organism: Paenibacillus sp. FSL M8-0142 (assembly GCF_038597315.1). Classification (NCBI taxonomy): domain Bacteria; kingdom Bacillati; phylum Bacillota; class Bacilli; order Caryophanales; family Paenibacillaceae; genus Paenibacillus; species Paenibacillus sp. FSL M8-0142. Next base: position 2,997,597 of record NZ_CP152008.1, on the reverse strand, counting down.
ATTGCATGGATTCCGTCATGATCTTCATGAGATAGTTATATTGCCCGCTCACCTGATACAGCTCAACAACCTCGTCTGCCTGCCTGCAAAATTCCAGCAGCTTATCGCATGAACCGGCTTGTATGAGAATAAACGCCGTAACGCCCTTTCCCATCTTATCGTGCGCAAGAATCGTCCGATATGCCTTTATGATGCCTTTCTCTTCCATTCTTCGTACCCGTTCCGTCACCGCCGGCTGGGTCATATTGATATGCCGTCCCAATTCGGAATACGACATTCTCGCATTGTTCGCCAGCAATTTTAATATGTTGTGGTCAATCTGATCCATCATCTCGCTCCTTTGCCAGTTGATTAGAATTTCAAATCAGTGGATGCGAATCAACTTTAATTTTCTAACCATTCCACTCCGGATGCCTTGAATTCCTTATGTAAATATATTCGCTTTAAACGTACAATGAATCCACAAGAACATTATTCAATCCATATCCATACTTAAGGAGGAATACGAATATGAGTACAAATGTACATGATCCCATACAGATTGGAAGCTTAACGCTAAGGAATCGAATCATCATGGCGCCGATGCAGCAAAACCAAGGCACCACTGAAGCCTATGCGACCGATTATCACGTAAAACACTACGCTGCCCGCGCCGAGGATGTCAGCCTCGTCATCATCGAGTCGACCGGCGTATCGCCGAACGGCCGTCTTTTTCCTGACGATATCGGCATCTTCACTGACCGGCACGTTGACCCCCTTCGGCGGATCGTGAACGCGGTTCACCAGAAAGGCACCCCCGTCTTTATTCAATTAACGCATGGCGGCCGGAAGTCCTGGCCATCTCTAACGAATAAGCTGATGGGGCCAAGCGCTATCGCCTATGACGATGAATATGGCATCCCCTTGGCGATGAGCTTGGACGATATTAGGACGGAAATCGAGCGATACCGGCTGGCAGCCCGAAGAAGCTTGGAGGCCGGTTTTGACGGAATCGAGCTTCATGCCGCCCATGGACACCTCCTGCATCAATTCCTTTCCCCGTTATCGAACATGAGAGAGGATCATTACGGAGGCAGTCTGGAGAACAGGCTTCGCCTAATTATCGAGGTGCTGGAGGCGATCCGCGCCGAAGTAGGGTCCGAGTATCCGGTGCAGCTGCGAGTATCCGCATCCGATTTTGCGGAAGGTGGACTCACGCCGGTTGAAGTGGCGACGGCATTGACGTACCTGGAATCCAAAATAGATGCCGTGCATGTTTCCTCGGGAGGGCTGGTGCCGAACGCTCCATTAGCGACGCCGGAAGGTTACCAATTGCCATATGCATCGGTGATTAAGCAGTATGTAAACGTTCCAGTGATTGCAGTCGGGAATATTCGCACGCAAGCTTTCGCCAATTTCATTCTAGTAGATCAATTAGCGGATGTAATCGCTGTCGGGAGGCCGTTAATGGAAGATACCCGTTTTGTTGAGAAAATGCTTGTTCATTCTTAATTGCATATCGATAACAGCACAGGGAACGGCTTTTGAAATCCTGCGATTTCAGCCGCTCCCTGCTTCGCTATATATTGAAAGATTCATACATTTAAAACATGACATCCAGCGTGCTCTCGACGATTTGAAGGGCACGGTCGCGATTCAAGGTGGCGGAGTTAAGGACCCGAAGACCGTAATAGCTGCTTAGAAAAAGCTGTGCCAGCTGAAATGCCGAATGCTTGTGGCTGATTTCACCGGACTGAATGCCATCCTCAATGGCTGCGATGATGTGCTCCTCAAGCGTCTGGAGATATTCGCCGAAGGTCCGCTCGACCATCGGATCCCGGCCGGCCCGCTCCATGCTGACATTGACAGCCAGGCATCCCCGGTGATTCGGATCCGCAAAGTCCATATCGATCGCCCATATGAACAGCGCCCGCAGCCGCTCCTTCACCGGAATGGGACGGCCAAGGATCTCGATGGAGCGATCCAGACCGATTTGACTGTATCGCCGAAGCACCTGCTCGAACAGCTCGTGCTTGCTGCCGAAAGCATTGTAGAGGCTTCCCTTGCCCAGCCCCGTCCGCTCGCACAGCTCTTGGGTGGAGCTCGCTTCGTACCCTTTTTCCCAAAATACCTCCATCGCCGCATCAATCACCGCTTCATCCTTGAATTCGCGGGGTCTTCCGTTCGTGCTCATAACACTCATCCCTCTATAATGAAATCGTTTTGTTGATTCGATTATAGGGTTTGTGTACCACTCAGTCAAATATTTAATTCTCTCTAAGTACCTCCCTTACCGTTTCATATGCAAGCTTCGGGCGACGATACTCGTCGACCAGGCCTTTGCTGTTTCGGGTGCATGAGCGGGATAGCAGCCACCCCAGCCCTTCCGTGACCCGGCAGTCGCTGAATTGCCAGATGAACATACCGGAAATGTAGTCACGTCGTATGTACGCCTCGAGGTTGCTGCGCAAAATATCAGCCTGCCGCTCCTCGGAGCCCTTCTCCCGATTCGGACTTCGAAAGCCATAGAAGCCGTCCGCCCCGAATTCGCTCAGTATCATCGGTTTTCCTCTCCCGCCGAGCGCATCGGCCCAAGCCCTTGCCTGATCCGCCAGTTCGCCGGGATCTTCATCTGTATACCATCCAGGATACAGATTAAATGACACGATATCCGCCAAATCAAAACATAGCTCCCGGTCCCGATGATGAGACGCAAAGGAACGGGGGCGGCTGGAATCCAGCTCTTTTATTAGAGTCAGCTGTTTCTCGTAATGCACCCTGCCTTCCTTGGTATCGCTGGCGCATTCATTCAGGACCGCCCAGATCAGAATGGAAGGATGATTGAAGTGCTGCTCCACCATCTCCCGGGTGACCTGCTCGCTCTGCCAAGCAAAATTCGGATTCATCATCTGCTCCAGGCTTAATCCCCGGGCATGGTTCTCCTCCCACACCGCTATACCTCGTTCATCGCACATATCCAGAAAACGTTCATCATACGGATAATGGCTTGTTCGAACTGCATTGCACCCCAGATCAACGATAAGCTCAAGGTCCTTTGCCATCAGCTGCAGCGGAAACGCTGCTCCTGCCAGCGCATGGTCCTCATGCCGGTTCACGCCTTTGAGCACAAGCTCACGGCCGTTCAGTAGCAGTTTTCCATTACAGGTTGTTATTTCTCTGAACCCGATCCGGTCGATCCAATCGTCGCAGTCGGATTCGTCCACCGTTAGGACAGCTCGAAGCTCGTATAGATTCGGCTGCTCCAGCGACCACTCCTGTACATCCGGGTATGGCAACGTCACAATTAGTTCTCCACGTTCGCCAGGACCGACCACACAGCTGCCCAGCGGCAAATTTGAACCTGCCAGTCTTCCCTGGACATCAGCCTTCTTGGTCACTTGACCGATATTGCGTATGATCACCTTCCATTGCCCTTGCCAGCTGCCTTGCTCTCTGTGAGGAGTGAACATGACGTTCTCGATGTACAGATCACCGATCTCTTCAAGCACGACCGGCCGGATGATTCCTCCGTACGTATAGTAGTCGTTCGGGACGTGAAGCGCGGAGGCCTCGCTGAAAGCATTGTCTGAGTAGACCAGAAGCTCGTGCTCCCCTGGCTCCACATCAGGGATGACTGCATCGAATGCGGTATACGCATTGTAATGACGGGCAACCAGTAGCCCATCAAAGTACACTTGAGCCGTGTGGCTGATTCCTTTAAAAACCAAACGTAAATGGGTCTTCTCTGTTAACTTGATCCGTTTTCTGTAGACCCCCGTCCCCCTGTAGGTTCCGAATTGGGGATGCAATTCCCAGCAGCCGGGAACGGGCAGCTTGTATGGAAATGCTTCAGGGGGTTCCCCTAGAGCGGCTGCAGGCGCGAAATCCCACATCCCCTCCAGCTCCTCGATCTTACGGATTTGATGTGTATTGAATAGCCTGATCAATATGATTCCTCCTCAGCGATTCATTAAGCTCCCAGCACATCCGAAATCATCACTTTACGGCCCGTCTTAGCGCTTTCCAGGGCGGCGAGCACCATAGCCATGCTGTAAATATTATCGCTGCAATCGGTCTCCGGCTTCGTCCCGTTCAGCAGGGAATCGAACATATGCTCAAGGCATCCATGATGACCGATCTTCGCCATGTCCGGGAGCACTCCATTTATGCGCTCATATTTCCGGATAAACTGGCCTGTCTGATCACTAGGGGCGACAACCTCCGCATAAATCTCGTCATGTCCGTCCCAGATGGCGGTGCCCCTCTCTCCCGTCACCCTCCATGCAGCTTCCCATGAGGTCTGAACCCCTTCCGCGCACCATGAGCCGCGGTAGTTGAACACCGAACCATCCGACATCTCATAGATGCACACGGCCATTGCATTGCCGGCATACCAGGACCCCGGCGGGTTAAATTCGTGACAGTATACGGATACCGGGTCCGCTCCGCTGATCAAGCGTGCTTGGTCGAACGTGTGGATCGCCATATCCAGCAGCAGCGGGCTATCCATGACATCCCGAAATCCGCCGAAATGCGGCCCTAGGAAAAAATCGGCTGCCATAAAACCCGGCTTTCCGATGGAACCGCTGTCAATCAGCTCTTTAAATGCCCGTATGCGCGGATCAAAGCGGCGATTTTGCATGACGGCATGCGTCCTCCCGGTTTCTTGAGCTAGACGCACGATTTCCAGACATTCCGGCATGGATTCAGCGAGCGGTTTTTCACTAAAAACATGACATCCATGCTTAAGGGCAGCCGTGCTGATTGCATAGTGGCTGGCAGGGACGGTTACGTCAAATACTACATTGGCTCCGGTCGATTGGATCGCGTCGGTGACATCGGTAAATACGGGACATACCAGGCCGTGGCGGTCTGCCATGGCAACGGCGAATGATTCCTGGATATCCACCAAACCTACGATTTCCGTATCTGCTCTTCCTTTTGCATAGTCCACCCATGTATTCGACATATGGCCGCATCCGGCAACAACGACTTTAAATGGCTTGGTCATGATCTTATGCTCCCCACATCAGATTTTTAGGTGCTCCATTGCATCGCCGGGCAGAGAAGATCGGACAATCTGTCCGCCTTAGTCGACTTCTCATTAAGATAAGCACCCGGTTGAAATCATTCGAATATTGGCTTACTGTAAATGAAGCAACTTCATTATATAAGCAGATTTTTTGTTAATCTCTATATAACCTTGTGCATTACCACTCTGATCTTGCGGTTTGAGGTGAGCCCATGTCCAATCCGAAAGAGCTGCACGAAAACACCAGGCTTGATTATAAGGCCTACCCGGTACAGGTCTTCCGCAACTTTAGTCCGAACGCGCGAAGTAGAGACTGCATCCTGTATCTTCATTGGCACGAGCACTTCGAAATCATTCGCATGCGGGAGGGGCATGCCGTCTTTCATATCGACACGGCGCCGTATGCAATGAAGCCCGGCGATGTCATGATAATTCCTGGCGGTTGCCTCCATGTCGGCTATGCAAGCGAGGATGGGGATGTTCGATTTGATTGTATCGTTGTCAACGGGTCGCTGTTCAACGACTTCATCCATGACCCGCTCCATACCCGCTATGTAGCCCCGTATCTCGAAGGAAAGCTGAGATTCCCTATTAAGCCGTCCGAGGCCAATCCGGTGATCCATGACTACGGTAGACTGATCGAAGAAATCATCGACGAGTTAAGCTCACGTCCTCCCGCGTACCAGTTGATAGCCAAAACCAAGCTTTATACCCTTTTCGTAGAGCTTGCAAGAGCCTTTCTGCCCTCTCATCTGGCGGAGAAGCCAGCGGAGACGTATTTTGCCAATCGTGAGCGTTTCAAGCAGCTGATCAGCCGGATCGAAACCGAAATCGGCGAGAAAATCTCCGTGGAGGAGGCGGCCGCGCAGGTTGGCTTGAATCCCTTCCATTTCTGCAAAATGTTTAAAAGGCTTACCGGCCGGACCTTCGTTGACTTCGTCAACCTCACCCGGATGAACGAGGCTGAGAAGCTGCTTCGCGAGCGCACCTTAACCATCACGGAAATTGCCGGGATTGTCGGCTGCAGCAATCCGAATTATTTTACGAAGCTGTATAAACAGTACAAGGGGATGACCCCCTCTCAGTCCAGGTCTGCAGCGGAATAAGTGGGATGCTGGGCATTTGGAGGGGGACTTTTGGGGGTAACTTTGGAGGGCAATGCTCGGGAGTTACTTTTGGGCGCTCACTAGTCCCTTTTCGGGACTTGCTGCGGGCGCGGAGCTGCTTTTCGCGCTCACCAGTCCCTTTTCGGGACTTGCTGAGGGCGCGGAGCTGCTTTTCGCGCTCACTAGTCCCTTTTCGGGACTTGCTGCGGGCGCGGGGCTGCTTTTCGCGCTCACTAGTCCCTTTTCGGGACTTGCTGCGGGCGCGGAGCTGCTTTTCGCGCTCACTAGTCCCTTTTCGGGACTTGCTGCGGGCGCGGAGCTGCTTTTCGCACTCACTAGTCCCTTTTCGGGACTTGCTGAGGGCGCGGAGCTGCTTTTCGCGCTCACTAGTCCCTTTTCGGGACTTGCTGCGGGCGCGGAGCTGCTTTTCGCGCTCACTAGTCCCTTTTCGGGACTTGCTGCGGGCGCGGAGCTGCTTTTCGCGCTCACTAGTCCCTTTTCGGGACTTGCTGAGGGCGAGGAGCTGCTTTTCGCGCTCACAAGTCCCTTTTCGGGACTTGCTGAGAGCCTGGACTACTTATCGCCTGGACAAGTCCCTTTTCACCACATCGCCGCAAAGTTTCGCCAATAGAGCCTACTCTTTTACACGCACAAAGGCTCGCTGGAACAGCCGCTTCGCTGCCCATCGAGCCTTTGTTACAACATGTACGCTCCATCCATGAATCTCATCCTACTATCGAATGAGGAATTTGTGCAGACCACTCGCACTCCGACACCGAATATTACTGATCCACCAGCCACCAACTAACCGGCTATCAGTCTTCTACCCGCACTGTACACCTGTATCCAAGCACTCGGGTGAACCGATACTTGAACCGCCGAGTCGCCAGATTACTATTGCGTACACTAGCCCTCGTGACAACCGCATTGCCGATCCGCCGGCCCATACCTGCAGGCTGCCAATATCCTGTTCACTTGTACACAACCACCGACTCTCCGCTCACTTATTTCAGTTACCGAATCACCAAACCATCGTGCATGGCTTGTCGTCCGAGCTTCGACGCTGATCATCGTGCAGCAGTCATCATTACACCGCGCGTCGGGAGAGGCACGCGGTAAGAAAACTCATCGCTCACTCGATTCCAATTACCGAATCACCAGAATACTAGTTATCTGTTCAATCTCACTTCAGCCTCGGGTCGACCTTTCAAGATGTCCGCCCAATCTTTGACCACCTCCGAGCCGCCCTACACTTGCCCCGTGGTTAAATCAGTATGCTTTTGGGACCTCTACGCTTCTTGTCTTCCCGTCCCCGTTCGTGAAATAGAGATGAACGCCGTGATCCTGATCATCAAGAAAATAGGAGACGTACTTGTTCTCGTCCTTTTTCATGGGAACGAGCAAAGTTACAATCCGGTGACTCCTCGCCACATTCGTTTCGGCATGCAAATGCCATTGCGGGTCCAGCTCTTTAATCTCCTCCGGATCAACGCCGGTAAATTGATTATGCTGCGACAGTGTTAGATCGCCGGATGAACTGTAAACGAACCGGCCTTCCATTTCCGCCTTGATTCCCGCGACTCTGAAGGTCTGACCCGAAAGCTTCATTCGATGCAGCGTATGGAAGAGCCACTCGACGCGGGCCGGCTTAGCCAAGTCCACCGTATCGACAATGACGAAATAAGATTCGTCATAAAAGAAGATTTCCCGCACATACCTCTCCAGGTAAGGAACATGCTCGAAGTAAGCGTCTGTCGCGTTCATACGCGCATATCCGACTCCTTGTGAGGATTGGACCTCTTCTACCTTGCCGCTCGCCTCGATACAGCGCACCTTATCCTTGCCCGCATACTGGCCATGTCCATCGATCAGGATGTTGTTCGTGGAGCGGGTTTGCCGCCGCCAATTCATATGCATCGTGCTGCCGTAAGCAATGTAATACCCGCTTTCGATCGCCAGCGGCTCGCCGAAGGCATGCAGCAGAAATCCGTTCTGGTCGCCATGGCTGTGACTGATCGAGCCGTACGGACTGCTTTTTGCCAGCAGCATAATATGCTCATCCGGATCATCCATGCGGTGATGCATGGCAACCCATCCGATGTCGCGGAACCATTTGACGGCGCGAATCGTACCCGTGCCGCTGACTGAATCCTCGGTCGTCCACTTTTCAGAATTGTTTCCCTTGCTCCACCTCTCTGGCTCTTCGATAACCTCCGCTTCAGACTGCCTTATAGCCTCACCTTCTGATTCCCACACCGCTATAGCGGGGGCTAACGCCTCGATCTGCGGGTAATCATGCCGATACAGCATATCGTCGAACCGGAAGTCCCACCAGCCATAATTGTAAAATTTCGAATCGGCGTCCTTGTCGGCTTTTGCCACCTGCTCAAAATACCATTGATACAACCCGTTACCTGTAATCCCCGCAAATTGGCGAATGTTAAATGCTGTTTTCAAGCTGACCGGCTCCCCGAGATAGGACTGGTCGCCGAAGCTCGCCCGAATCGTATCCGGACTGCTGCAATACAGCGGAAAATCTCCCGTTCGCGCAAAGAACGGACGTTTATAGAAATCGATCGATATATAATTGCGGATCAAATTCAACGCATCGATAACAAAGGCCATACCGGTCGTCCAATAGAGCGGACCCTCCGCCCAGCCTCCATCCTCTCCTCCCCACGGGGAGTATAAGCAGGCGTAGTATTCCAGCGTGTAATCCAGCCATTGCTGCGCCTTCGGCTCTTCATGCAGCATGGCGATACAGGCGGGTACCAGCACGGACGATAGCGAGCGGACGGCATGGCTGTCGAAGGGAACATGATGAATTTTAGAGCGTTCCATTACATGATAAGCAACCTGCTCCGTACGTCGCAGTAACGCGCTTCGGACAAGCTTGATTTCTTCGGCAGACAGCATGTCATGCAGCCAGTCATAGCCCCATGCGAGCGCACCGACCATTCTAAACGCAGCCTCGTCGTTATAATCCCTCGACGTCGTCCCCTCCTGATCCCAGCCTGCCGCATGAAGCAGCCACTGTTTCGCTTTTGCAAGGATCTGATCATCCTGCAAAATAACGCCGGCCACGCTCAAATGCCGAATCGCGTACAGCGTCTCCTGGCAATCCATGTACATCTGTCTCCATAAACTCGCCACCCGCTTATGATCCGGATACGGCTTCGGCTCCGGAATGAGCGGCTTCTCCAGCCAGGGTACCACCGACTTCTCGTAAAAAGCTTTCCAGCCGCAATCATCATCCTCGCGCTGCAGCCTCTCGCGGAATGCGGTGATTCCGCTGCGATCCAACCACAGACGTGGATGTGACGCCGAAGTGTTCAGATAACGGTCGGCTCTGCCGGGCAGAGGCGTTTCCGGGAGCCCCTCAGGCACCTCAAACCGACGGATTCGGCTCCATGAGGTTCGTCCTCGCAGATCATCGGTCGGAGCTTCCCCTTCACTTTGGTTCATCAGTGCATATCTCCAGTAATACGTACCGGGGGCAAACACATGATCCGGCGTATACAGATTATACGGGATGTCCGTGAACGTCCTCGTCACGCCCGGCTCGAACGATGGCGACATTGATGTTTGCAGAACATAGCAATCGTTGTCCAGCTGCCCCGGCATCCAGGTGAACCTCGGGGGATTTTCGAGCAGCCTGGTCTCTTCGTTCGGCTGATATGGCACAGACAGACGCCCGCTGTGCGGTTCGAATAAGGTCTTCATGATTGCACCATCTCCTTCAGTCCTTGGCTGGTCATACGGAAGCTTCTTATAGATTTGCCATCGGACAGCGTCAGCCGACCGCCTTCCTTTGAAGCCTTCCATTGCAGCTCTACGGGCCTATCTCCGCTTCGGTATACTGCTATAAAACGGGACCTCTCTCCTTTCATGCGCAAGAGAATCCCTTCCATCTTCCGGCTTGGATCATCCGCGGTTCCAGGCGATTCCACCTGCACGCATTCCATGCCCTCAAACGGAACGAAGGACACGGAGGCGCTAAGGCCTGTTTCGCTCGTGATCCCCAAATCAAGCTGTCTCCGCCTAATTCTCAATCTGTGCGTGAGCTTTGCCGAAACGTAACCATAGCCATCTTCCGTTCCGAGTTGACGCGGCCAAACATCGTCTTCCGGCTCCTCGTCCGAGTCGCGAGTTTGATGATCGCCCCCGGCATCGACCAAGTTCCCGCTCCCAATATAATGAAACCACCAATCCACTACCTCCGGCTTCTCCGTCTTCACCTCAAACCAATCCAGAAGCCACCCTTCGGTTAGCAGTAAATGGCGATCCAGCACGGCATGCTCATAGGCTTCTTGCGTGCGGAGCCAAACGTAGGCGCAGCTTTGCGATGATTCATAGCGCACGCATGCGCCTTTGGATGGGAGCTGAGAACGTTCTCCAATGGATACCGTATTATGGCAGGCTGTATGAAGATACCACGCCTTTTTCAGCTTTGAGCCATAGGGTACGGTCCCACGATCCGGCGATAAAGGTGCTCCGTTGATATGAACCATAAGATTTAGTTTGTCAAAATGGCCGTGTGAGCCGCCATGCGGTCCAAAATCGACAAGGGCCTGAATACCGTTCCGAGCCTCCGTTCGTAATAACGCAAATCCGCTGTGCGGAAGGATGATACTAGAGACTACAGGCCCTGCGGAAGCTGCAGACACAGGTCCGCCCATCGTTCCGTTCCAACTGCTTTTACCATAGAGGAGCGCCTCCAGCATGCCGATTCTCCCCTGTTCGCCGTTCATATCGCGATAAGCGGCGGCGAGCAGCCCGCGGTAGCTCCCATTCTCATACACCGTCAGGCCGATCTCCATAATTTCAGCGATTTCTCTGGCATACGGTACCCGCTTATAAGGACCGTCGTGCAAAGCCGGCAATACGCCGTTTCGGTCTGCCAAGCGGACAAGTACAGTCAGCATACCTTCCATGGACTGTCCATCTCCGCCAGTCAACGCATATACATCCTCGCCAAGTCTTGAGCCCATTTCGGCCGCAATGAGATAGGCCCGCAGAACAAAAACGTGATAATACACGCTCCGCTCGAACTCGAGCTGATCCGGCCGGACCGCGATGCTCATATGGTGCTTTAACCCGCCCTCACAGCGGATCAGCTCCCTCATTTTCAGCTTGTCGCCTTGCACCGCGTATATACAAAATAACGCCGCGATAAGCCAAGCGGTGTAATTGTTCTCCGGATTTCCCCGCTCCCGGGTCAACGCTCGATGGTATTCCGTCATGCTGCTCTCCAACATGTGAAGGAACTCGTTAAAGATCCGCGACTCCGCTTTATCGAAGCGCATGCCTTCATCCCGAAGCAGCAGGTAACCTCTTAGAATCGTTGTCGTCCAGATCGCTTCCGTCAGGGCCTGATGGAACGCCCTGCCTTTCAGCATCCAGGGCTGGGCATCCGGATGGACCGGATATAAAGGAAACTGCCTGGCATAACGGAGGAGCAGATGTTTGCCGAATTCGCTGTATCCTCTCTCACCCGTACCCGCGTAAACAGCGGCAGCTTGAAGGATATATCTGGCCATCGCCTGATGCTTAAACACGAACCACGCTCCCCGGTACGGCTCGCCCTCCCATCTGCAGCCATACGGGCAGCCATACACTCGTGCGTTCGCTTCCAGCGGGTCAAAGATCAATTCCGTATGATGAACGGGACACACATATTGATGCCACCAGCCGCCGGGCTCCTCTGGTACCTCCGGATTACTCGCAATGACCTCATCAAGCTCAGCCTTCAGCAGACGGAGGGTCTCCCGGCTCCATTCATACCGCCGCGATTTTTCCTGAATTCCCATAAACTCTCTCATCGCATAAACATGCCGCCGTTGATCTCGATTGTTTCGCCCGTTATGTAGGAGGCCAGATCCGATACGAGAAACAGGATCGATCCCGCCACGTCATCCGGCGTCCCTTCGCGCCCCAGCGGAATGCCTTGAACCGTTGCCTTCCGTGCTTCATCCGAGGTAAACGTGGCATGAAATGCGGTTTGTCCGATAAAGCCCGGGGAGACGGCATTGACGTTAATGCCGCTTGCGGCAAGCTCCTTGGCCAATCCTTTGGTATAGCTGATCACGGCAGCCTTACTGGCTGCATAAATGCTGGCTCCGGGTCCGCCGCCGTTATGGGCCGCCACCGATGTCAGATTTACGATGCGGCCGCCTCCGGCCGATTTCATGCCGGGAATCACCGCTTTACTCACGAACACCGTGCTTTTCATATTGACATTCATCACGTTGTTGTACAGCTCTTCCGTCATTTCGGCATTGGAGAGCCGCTGGACCAAATGACCCGCATTGTTCACCAAGATCGTAATCCTGCCGCCGAATGTGCTCTCCACCTCGCGAACGAGCCCCTCCACTTGCTCGATCTGCGTGACATCCGCACGGAACGCATGCGCCTCGCCGCCGCTGCTCCGAATGTCCATTACCGCCCTTTCTGCCGCTTCCTTGCTGTTCAAGTAATTCAGCGCCACCTTAGCGCCGCTTCGGGCCAGCATGATCGCGGCCGCCCGCCCGATGCCTCCGCTCGAGCCCGTTATTAAGGCAATGTTTCCCGATAAGTTGATTTGCATAAGAATCCCTCCTGATTGGTGTCAAGTTGATCTCCCGTTACCCACTCTGAAGCAGCGTCACGTTTGCAGCTGCTTCAGCCTGCTCTCCTGATCATTAACGCGTTCCATCCGCGGCATCGTCATCACGATCTTGGTTCCCGATCCCGGCTGACTGCGGATCTTGATGCCGTAATCCTCGCCGTACACCATCTGTATCCGCCGATGTACATTCACGATCCCGATCCCGCCTCTGCGGCGGGCATTCCGTCCTTCATCTTCGTCCATGAGACGGTTTTTCTCCAATCGCCGGCGCAGCCGGCCGAGCTTAGCCTCCGGAATGCCGGAACCGTTATCCTCCACGATCACCAGCAGCTGATCCCCTTCGATGCGGGTGTCAATTCGGATATAATGCCACGGCTCAATCCCCTCCGGAAACGCATGCTGAAAAATGTTCTCGACGATCGGCTGCAGGGAGAGCCGGACCATTTTTTCCAGCAGCAGCTCCGGCGGCGTTGCCACCTCGATTTCGAAGTCCCGTCCGATCCGGTGCTTCAGGATGATCATGTAATGGCGGACATGGTTGAGCTCATTCGCAATCGTGATCTCCTCCAAATTTGTCTGAATCGAATATCGGAGCATGAAGGCCATCGACTCCACCATCTCCGAAATTTCATCGGAGTCCTGCACAATCGCATAACAGTTAATCGTTTCGAGCGTGTTATACAGAAAATGCGGATTGATCTGCAGCTGCAGCGCCTGGAACTCCGCCCGCTGCCGCTCCAGCTGAATGTTCTGGAGCTCCAGCTGCGTTTTCTGATTGTGAAGCTCGGTATCGTATACCTGCTCGATCATGTCCGACAGTCGGCTGACCATCAGATTGTAGCTGTGGATCAGCCCTCCGATTTCATCCTCACGCGGCTTGGCGTCCGTAATGTGGGTCCAATTTCCCTTCTCTGTCTGGCGCATGCCGTTCTTTAAGTTCCGTATCGGATCGACGATGGATTTACCGAACCGGTATGCCAGGACAAGCGCTATAATCAATGTGACAAATCCAACAATCATCGTGGTCGATCGGATGCTAGAAATGGGCGCCCTTAGCTCCTCCAGCGGCATCATAATGACCAGGCTCCATCCCGAATAATCCGATTGCCTCGATATGATCATCGTGCGCTCGCCAAGCACCGGTTCAATGAAGCGTTTATCCCCTTCGGCAATAATGCGCTGCGGCAAGCCGCCTGCCGTAATCCCGTTCATATCAACGTGATCCGGTGCATAGACCACCTCACCCTCGCGGTCAAGGATGAAGAAAAAGCCCTGTTCACCCAGATCAACGCCATTCCATAGGCTCGACAGCTGGTTTTCATTAAACTCGATAGCGAGAACGCCCTTTACGTCATACGTGCTCATGCCGCGGATTTTCCGGGCGACCGTAATGACATTGCCGCGATCTTGTTCCAGCAGACTCGTCTTGAGAATGGCGATCTCGCCGTTGTCCGGCGTCTTCTCCATCAGCTCCTGCAGCCGATCCGACGGATCAATCGACATGGCGGAGAAATTTTGATTCTGATCGAAGATCGATCGGCCATGGTACCCCAGGATGTACATCATATGCGTTTGGGTCGGATACTGAATAAAGATTTTCTGAAATACGTCTTTTCGGATCAAATGGGTGAACCGGTAATGCTCGTAGCTGTCGGCCGGGTCCATATCCAGAAATTTTTTTACCGAATCCTGAAGGAGAATGGTATTGCTGATCCGCTCGAACATCTGCAGCTGACTATCCGTCTGGCGTGCGGCATTCGTTATGACAGTCGTCATATATTTCTCCACCTGTTCATCAATGGCTTCGGACGATTTGAGGTAGAAAAACACGCCGACGGTGGTCAGGGAGAATAGTACGACAATTAGGAAATACAGAAAGATTTGGCGGGACAAGCTCCTTCTCATTATTCGATCCCCAACAGCTCCCGGTATTCGGAAGGGGTGTATCCGGTAAATTTCTTGAAGGTTTTCGTAAAATGGGGATGATCCGCATAGCCCACCTCAAACGAGATGTCCGTTATTTTGTAATGCGGGATGGCAAGCAGCTTCTTGGCCATCTCCATCCTTTTCTTAATGCGGTAGTGCACGAAGGTTTCATCCGTCAATTGTTTGAACAGCTGGCTGAAGTAAGACGGATTCAATCCGAGCATATCCGACACCTCGTCTAGCGAAAGATCCTTGGACAAATTGCGCTCGATATAAGCTTTGGCTTCCTCGACGGGCTCTTTGGCATTGCCTTTGCGCTTTGCCCGGATCTGCTGGACGGTCTGCTCCACGGCTTGCCGGAATGCTTGAAACATATTCCCCGGATTGCCGGACTCCGCCTTAAGAAATCCCGCCATTCGCTCAAAAGTGTATACATCCCTGCTGTTTAGCTGCTTGATTAGTTTCGCATACAGCTCACCCAGCAAATCCTGAAGCTGAATCGATTCGAGCTTTCGTTCCTGGCAGTATTCCTCGATTTCTTGAAGCCTTACCTGGATTTCGTTCATTTGCAAATGCCATACGGCGAGCTCCAACTGCTCAAGCCAAGCTTCCAGCTTGGATAATGGAAAATACCCCCGCTGCTTCTCAAGCAGCGCCTTCCGCTCCGTCATGAGCTTGCTGATCGTATGGTGCACCACTGATTTGGTAACCGGCTTCAGCAAATACTCCTTCACTCCATATGACATGCATTTCTGGGCGTACTCGAAATCCCCGTAACCGGAGACGACGACAACCGTGATATCGCCATAGTGCTCATGCAGCTGCCGGCTAAGCTCCAGACCGTCCATTTTCGGCATACGGATATCCGTGAAGATAAAATCCGGCCGGGCTTGTTGGATCGCTTCCAGCGCCTCGATGCCGTTGCCGGCGGTTTCCGTCAGGATCACGGAAGGATCCGCCTGAGTTATCAGTTTGGTAAGGCCCATTCTTATCATAGGTTCATCGTCAACGACCAGAACGCGGTACATTCCCATTCCCCTTTCGGATTAGCGAGTGTGTATAGGGTTAGCAAGATACTCCCCTGCAATGGATAAGCAGAGGAGTATCTTCCACCCTATACTAAAACAAGCTCCACTTATTCGAAAGCGTTTTCTTTTTCGTTAAATCGCTTCGTTGCCTCCTCGATGATCTCGCTGCCGCCCTTTGACAGGTACTCCTCCAGCACCTTGCCGTAATCCTCGATCGGCTCCCGGCCGTATACCATTCGAAGCACATGCTCGAGAATCAGCGGCGGCAGCTCGTCGGATTTCGGAGTCAGCTCCGGATATTTCACCATGGCTTCCAGCCTCGGATCGAATTCAATTCCCCGGCGCCCTTCGCTTGCAAGCATATGATCGAACGCATCGATCAGCGCTTTGCCGGAATCGGACAGCTCGGATACGCGTTTGTTGTAGGTTGTATCCTGAACCATCCACAGCCAATAGTTTAGATACCGCATTTTATCCGCGCCGGCGGCATCCGTTGGAACCTCGAATACCGGCTTGCCGTCCGTTACTTGATAATCCTCGCCTTCAATGCCGAAGCTGAAGTACAGCTCCGCTTCTTCACTGACCATCCAGTTGAAGAACTTGACGATATCCGCTGCCTTGTCCTTGGCTTTTGCGTTGATGAAGAAGGACCGCGTAACCGGGTTATAATGGGCATATCCGCCCTTTCCGTCCGGGCCGACAGGCGACGGGATGAGCGCAACCTCCGCCTCAGGCACATTTTCTTTAAGCTGAGTCCCCCAAATCGGGAGTTCGTTCGCATTCATGGACCACATGCCAGCTTTGCCGCTCGTGACGATGGATTTGAAATCCGCGCTCTCGATCGTTGCGAACTCCTTGCTGATCAATCCCTCTTCATGCATCGTTTTGTAGATTTGGATTGCCTTCTTCATATTCTCCTCATCGAAGAAGCTAGGCTTTACCTTGCCGTCAGGGAATACTTTGAACTGGTTCAGATAACCCAGCACGTCATAAGCGCCGAAGAAGGTATCGGCATATTTAAAGTTCTGCCGGCCGGCATAAGGCTGCTCCACTCCCGCCTCCTTGAATGCACGCAGCACATCCAGCGTCTCTTCAACGGTTGTCGGAACCTCCTTCCCGACCTTCTTCAGCAGATCGGTGCGAATCCATGTCGCGCGCCGGGACGGGTTAGACAGGATCTCCGGAATACCGTATATATTGCCTGTCTTGGAATCGGTCATCCGCTTCCAGGCCTCCTCCGGGATGAATTGAAGCAGGTCCTGACCATGCTCCTCGAGCAGATCATTCAGCGGGAGGAACACGCCGTTCTCTACAGCGCCCGCGAGCTCCGGACCGCTAATCCCGCCGGTACCTTGAACGACATCCGGAATGTCGTTCGTCGCGAACATCTGGACCATTTTATCCTGATACTCGTTATGCGGGATCAGCCGGATGTCCAGGTCCGTGTTCGTCATTTTCTCCAGCTCCAGCACGTATTTGTCCTTGTTGATATCCGGATTCTTCTCCACGTAGGATACGTTCAGCGTTCGCATGGAGATCGAGAATTTCGTCGGCCCTCCATCAGTACCCCCTTGCGTTTCGCCGCCCACTCCGTTGGCTCCGTTACTGCCGCCGTTATTGCCTGAACAGCCTGCCAGCATGGCAAGCACCAGTCCGGCCGTGATCACACGTCTCCAGCGTTTACTCATAAATCCCCCTCTTTTCAAGCTAGAATGTCCGCTATATAATAGCGCTTTCAAACTTAACCTCAGTATAGAGAGCCGTTATGGTAGTCACAAGGAATGTCTTTGGCCCGGTTTGTCGTTTTTTTAGAATCATTCTTTGATCGAACCGATCATCATCCCATGGATGAAGAAGCGCTGCAGGAACGGGTACAGGAGGATAATGGGCAGCGTGGCGACAAGAATGACGGCCATCTGAACGCCCTGCACGGATTGGGAGCTCGCTTCAAATGCCATGTTCCCCGTATCCGTCATCCCCTCGTTAACGAGGAGCTCCCTCAGCTTCACCTGGAGCGGATACTTTGCACGGTCGTTGATATAGTAGAGCGCATCCATATACTTGTTCCAGTTGGTCACCGAGTAGAAGATCCCCACAGTGGCAAGCGCCGGCTTAGATAACGGCAGCACGATGCTCCACAGCGTCCTAGCTTCGCTGCACCCGTCGATACGCGAGGAATCGATCAGTTCATTCGGAATTTGAGCGAAGAAGGTCCGCAGCACGAACAGGTTAAAAGCACTTATCGCCGTCGGCAGCATCAGGGACCAGAGGGTGTTCACCAGGCTCAACTCACGCATCAGAATAAATTGCGGAATGAGTGGAGCCGTAAAGATCATCGTCATCAGAATGAACACCATGATCGTCTTTCTTCCCACGTACTCCGGTCTCGAAAGCGGGTACGCAAGGGATGCGGTCGCCGCCAGATTGATGAATGTCCCCAGCAATGTGATGTAGACGCTGATCCCGAACGCTCGCCAGATCGAAACATCTTGGAACACATGCTCATAATACGCCAGCGTAAATTCTACCGGCCAGAACATCACCACGCCCCGATCGATCGCGCCCGGACTGCTGAACGATTGGGCAATGACGTTAAGAAACGGCAGCAGCATGGTCAGCGCGAGAAGGGTCAGGAACATATAATTGCCTGCGAGAAACAGCTTTCTGCCGGGACTATCGTATTTCACCTTCGTCACCCCCCTCTAATACAGCGACTCGCCGGTCGCTTTCTTGCTGATGGCATTGGCTATCGCGATCAGGAACAAACCCACCACGGATTTGAACAGCCCGATCGCGGTCGCGTAGCTGTACTGAAGCTGCTGCAAACCGGCCTTGTAGATATACGTATCCAGAATTTCGCTGGATTGAATGTTGAGCGGATTCTGAAAAACAAAGACGCGCTCGAACCCGTAATCCAGAAAATCGCCGATCTTCAGCAGGAACAGAATCGTAATTACCGGAAGCAGCGCAGGCAGCGTTATGCTGAGCGTCTGACGCCATCTTCCCGCCCCGTCGATGTTCGAGGCTTCGTACAGGTCGGGGTTGATGCCTGCCAGCGCAGCCAGATAGATGATTGTCCCCCACCCGACATCCCGCCACAAGCCTGAACCGACCAGCACGGTCCGGATATAGGAATCTTCGCCGAGGAAATAAATCGGCTCAACGCCGAACCATCCGAGAATGACGTTCACGATTCCCGAGCTCGGTGATAAAATCCCGACGAAGATACCGCTTACAATTACCCACGACAGAAAATGCGGCGCATAAAAAATCGTCTGAATGATTTTTTTGTACAGCACGAGTCTTACCTCGTTCAACAGCAGCGCCAGTACGATCGGTGCCGTAAAAGCAAACAAGATGTCGTACGTTCCCAGCAAAAGCGTATTGCGCAGGATTTTCAAGAAATCATAATGCGAGAACATCCGTTCAAAATGCTCCAGACCGATCCACGGGCTCTTCGTAACGCCTGCGAACAGATTATAATTCTGGAACGCGATCACGGAGCCGAGAAGCGGCACGTATTTGAACAGGACGAAGAACAAAAGTCCCGGAAGCGAGATCAAGTACAGCGCCTTGTACTTCCACATGAAGCCTAATACGTTCTTGCGTTTATTCTTGAGCGTCCCCAATCCAGCCGCATGATTTCGATCGGCCATCCTTCCTCACCTCTTGTTTCTCAAATTGGCCGGCGCATGCTCATCAATCGGAATCTCGTCAAATCGGATGCTGATGAACTCGGGCTCCCGTTCGATAATTCGGGACAGCTCCCTGGTAAAAACCTCGACGATTTCTTCCTTCTGAGCATCCGACCGCCCTTCGTACATTTTGATCGTAATTTGCGGCAACGGCATTCGCCTCCCTTGCTTATGGTGTGAATATGAATACTCATATCCTAAGAGCCCGGCTAGCCATGCAGCAATGGAAGATCATCGGCTCCTTTGTGTTTTTTTTAGGCGAAACCACCGGGCTTGTGTTTTTATAAGACGCGCTTGTCATTTTACTAGAAGTTCGATCGGAAGTATGGAAAAAGAAGGCTGCTTGTGGAACAATGAAGCAAACCCGAGCGATTATGATCGCATCAATCACGATCCGAACGGAGGTAAATCATGAGCGAAAATCATACAGAGGGCCGCGTAATATCGGAGGCGGGCCGCCTCAGCCCGGGGCATGATGCCCATGCGGGGCTGTGGAGGCTGCTGGAGGATAAGCTGTCGAGAATGGCTGTCCAGCTGGCAAATAAGGTCCCGCACGCAGCAGTGAACGGCAAATACGATTCAACCCGCATTGACTGGTGGACATCGGGTTTCTGGCCGGGCATGCTGTGGATCATGTACGATATGACCAAGGATCCCGCGTATAAGGAACGAGCATGGGAGTGGGACGTCAAGCTGGAGCAGGCTTTCTTTTCACAGAACAACTTCCATCATGATGTTGGCTTTCAATTTCTGCCGACGGCGGTCATTAAGCATAAATTAACCGGTGATCCGGATGCCAGGCGCAGAGGACTACTGGCAGCTACGATGCTAGCAGGAAGGTTCAACCCGGCGGGTCGTTATATCCGGGCCTGGAACACGGTTGATCGGACGGCTTGGAACCACGGCAATGAAGGCTGGTCCATTATTGACTCCACAATGAATCTTTCCCTTCTCTTTTGGGCATCCGAGGAGCTGGGCGATCCGAGATTCGCCCATATCGCCTCCCAGCAGGCCGACACAGTGATCGAGCATTTCATTCGAGCCGACGGCTCTGTCAAGCATATTTGCATCTTCGATCCCGTAACGGGAGACTATATCGGTGCGCTTGGCGGCCAAGGCTTCGGACCGGACTCGGCTTGGAGCAGGGGGGCTGCCTGGGCTTTGCACGGCATGGCAAACACTTGCCGGTATACCGGCGACGCCAAATACCTTGATGCTGCCAAACGGGTTGCGCATTATTTTATCGCCGCGCTCGGTGAGGAGGGAGTTCCTGCCTGGGATTTCCGGACAGAGCTTGTAGAGGCTTCAACATCATCAGATACGGAGCTCGAGCCTCCGGACACCTCCGCTGCCTCCTGCGCCGCCTCGGGATTGCTCGAAATCGCCGCTCTCGTACCGAAGAACGAGGCTTCGCTTTACATACGACATGCCGTAAAAATCATGGACTCATTAACCGAACGATACGCCGAATGGGACGATCCGGAGTACGAAGGCATTCTGAAAGGGGCAACCGGCCATAAGCCCGCGGGTCAAAATATCAATGTGTCGTTGATATACGGCGATTACTACTATCTGGAATCGGCCGCAAAGCTCATGGGCTGGAAGCAACGGATCTTCTGATCCGACCATGGAATTGTAATGCCAATGCTTCGCTTCCAATCGGCTGCTTCCTGCTTTGATCTTAATGCCTGTCCGATACGCACGATCGCGTCAAAACTAAAAACAGCAAGCGCCTTCCCTGGCGCTTGCTGTTCGTTATGTTTGTATCGGGACGGTACCCGTGCGTTCGATCGGCAATCGAATGAAGAAACAGCTGCCGTGATTCGCTCCTCGGCTCTCAGCCCATACCTGGCCGCCGTGGGCGGTTACCAGGCGCTTCACGATGGCAAGCCCCATTCCGCTTCCGCCGCTATTCCGATTCCTTGATTTATCCCCACGATAGAATCTTTCAAAAATAAAGGGCAAATCGTCCGGATTGATGCCTTGGCCGTTATCCTCGATACGCACCAGTACATGCTTATTCTCGGCTATAAGCTCTGCTCGCACACGTCCCCCCATAGGGGTATGTCGAAGGGCATTGCTCAGCATGTTCACCAGGACCTGGTGGATTCGATCGGCATCGACCATCGCAGGCATCGGCGGTCCGCTGGTATACTTCAGCTTCACCTGTTTTTCAAGATACATGGGCTTGACCAGCAGCACCGCCCGCTCCATCAGCTTCGACATATCCTGCCTGGCTAGGCAAAGGCGGAATTCGGGCGATTCCATATCATGCAGATCCTCAAGCTCGGTGACGAGATCGATCAACCGGTCGATCTCGTGCAAGCAAGTGCGAAACCGTTCAGCCGTCGGCTCCCAGATTCCGTCTTCCAATGCACGGGTATGGCTTTTTAACGTGGTTAACGGCGTACGAAGCTCATGCGCGATATCCTGGGTCATGCTTCTGCGAAGCTGCTCCTGCTTCTGAAGCTGCAAAGCCAACTCGTTAAGCGAACCTCCAAGCCCGGCGAGCTCATCTTCGCCATCTACATGAATTCGGGTGGCCAGATCACCTCGCGTCATCCTCTCAGCCGCTTGCTTCATTTGAACCAGCGGCGCGGAGATACGTCTTGCCACGTAAATGCCGGTCACCGTGGCAAGGGCGATCGACAGTATGCAGGTCAGTATGATCGACTGCATCTGAGCCTGTTCCAGATGGTAGTTCAGCTGGTCGATCCCGTGCCCTTCCGCGGTCTGCTGCTGATACATCGCGATATGATAATGGTTGGTCAAAATGCTGATCCCGGTAAACATAATCAAGATCCCGGTCGTGATGCTGATAATGATGGCAGCCAGCCGCAGATCCAGCCTTCGCTTCATGATTCCTCGCCTCCGAACCGGTAGCCAAAGCCGTACACCGTTATAATAAACCTCGGTTGTTTGGGATCCTGCTCGATCTTATGCCTTAGATTTTTGACATGCTGATCTATGGTGCGGATATCGCCGTCATAATCAAAACCAAGAACCCGTTCAACAAGCTCCTCACGGGAGAAATGACGTCCCGGATATTTCGCCAGCAGTACAAGGAGTTTATATTCGTTTGGCGTCAAGCTCACGGCCTGTCCATGGCAGGTCACCTCGTGCTTGCCCGAATGAATGACAAGGGCCCCGTGCCGATACACCGTAACATCTGACAGCAGCTCGGCATCATCGCCGGACCGTCTCAAGATGGCCTTGACTCGTGCAAGAACCTCCCTCGGATCGAACGGCTTCAGGACATAATCATCCGCTCCGGAGGAAAAGCCCTTGAGCCGGCTGCTTGCTGCGGATTTCGCCGTCAGCATCAGGATCGGAACCGGGCTGAATGAACGGATGTGGGCACAGAGCTGCTCGCCGTCCATGTCGGGCAGCATCAAATCCAGGATGATCAGGTCCACCTTTCCGTCCCGCATATGCTCCAATGCTTCCTTAGCATTTGCCGCCTCCAGCGTCCGGTACTGTTCTCTTTGGAGATACGACACAAGAACTTCCCGGATGTTCGGCTCATCATCGATGATTAATATCGTCCTCATTCCCGACTCTCCTTGCTGGAATTAATCTTCATGGCTTGAGTTGTTCTATTTTTATTTAGGGATGCTCCAGGCGTCCCGGATAATCCGAATCATCCGTTACGTCTGAACCGGTATCGAGGCGGGCTGAGCGGGTCTGCTCAGCTTCTTCATGCTTAAATAATACGCTGTTCCAAGCGGAATAAGCGCCCCCAGCCAAGCCAGCGGATTGGCGAGACATGCCCCGGGGAACCCGATCAGAGCCGACAGGAACATAGCGGCAACGACGCGCATGATCAGCTCCATAATGCCGGCGACGGTAGGGATGAAGCTTTGGCCAAGCCCTTGCAGCGAGAACCGGTAAATGAACAGCAAAGATAAGAGCAAATAGGTTGTTCCGTTCGCTAGGAAATACTGGCCGCTGAGATCCAGCAGCTGCTCCTGTCCTTGACCGACAAACAAAGAGACGGCGGCCGGACCTGCAACAATAACAAGCACCCCCACCAGGATGCTAAACGATCCCGAGAGCAAAATGCATTGCTTGACGCCTAGCCGAATCCGGTCGATCCGGTTCGCCCCGAAATTTTGCGCCGCAAAGGTTGCCATCGTAACGCCGAAGGAGTTCATCGGTTGGGTAGCGAGCATATCGATCTTCTGAGCCGCTGTGTAAGCCGCAACTGACAGTGCGCCAAGACCGTTCAGCGTAATCTGAAGAATAATCGCCCCGATGGCGATGATCGATGCCTGAAAGCCCATCGGGAAACCCACCCGCATATGCTGGCCAATAAACGTCCAATCGATCGACCAGTCAGCCGTTTTGAACTGCAGCAACGGAACCTTTTTATGGATATAGATCAGGCAGAGCAGACAGGAGAACAGCTGTGAGATGACAGTTGCTAGCCCGGCACCCGCTACGCCCATCTTAAAGACGAGTATAAACACGAGATCCAGCACAATATTCAGAATACTTGCGATAACCAGAAACAATAGCGGAGTGCGGCTGTCCCCGAGCGCCCGAAGCAGGTTGGCCAGCAGGTTGAATAACACCGCTGCGCCGACGCCAGCATTGATTACGATCAAATACGAATAAGCATCATCCAATATTTCAACCGGCGTATTCATCATGACGAGGGCCGGCTTCGTAAACACGACACTAAGGATGGTCAGGACGATCGTGAAAACGATACTGATCCAAAAGCTCGTGCCGACGCTTTTACGCACACCAGCAATATCCTTTGCCCCGAACCTCTGCGCGGTAATGATGGAGAGGCCTGCCGTCAGGCCTTGCGCAAATCCGATAATAAAAAACATAATGCTTCCGGTCGAACCGACGGCCGCCAGCGCGTTCACGCCGATCGTGCGTCCGACAATGAGCGTGTCGGCCATATTGTAGAATTGCTGAAACAGATTGCCGATTAACAGCGGGATCGTGAACATGATGATCAGTTTAATCGGACTGCCTTGTGTCATATCTTTCATGCGTGCATTCTCCTATGATGTGAAGTTCGCCATTCTAACATCTTGTTCTAATATGTATGGTTTCCTGCTGCACACCGGGTCGCTTATCGGGCGATGGGCCTTCCGGGCAGCACGAATGCTGTTTTCTTGTGTATCTTATCATGAACAACGGCAAAAGTGATGCAGGTTTATATTCAAAATCTAAATAATTTCCATGGCACTGCCTTTCCGATCATCGTATGGCCATTCGCAGATAGGGATCTAACGTACCTCTTATGGAAAAGAGGCCAGCCGTTGGCAATCCGGCTGACCTCTCGCTATTGGGCAGTTTTTGCATTCTTCAAATGGATTTGATCCCAAGCTTAAGCGGACAAGGCACATTCCGGAAGAAGGTGATCACTGCCGTTAAACTTCTTCCACCCCAAGCTTGTCCAATGCCTGTTTGGCACGAGATCGCGCTTCCTCCACCTCGCCTGCGGTCGACAAGGCCACTGCCACTCTTCTGCCAGCCTTTGTCACAGGCTTGCCGAATAGACGAACCTGAGTGTTCGGTACCGCGAGCGCCTGCTCGGCGCCCGTAATCTTATAGTTTTCAAGCTCACCCGGTGCTTTCAACGGACGGCTGGCGCCCGGGGTGATCAGCACGATTTCCGGAATCGGGTAACCGAGGATGGCCCGGACATGAAGCGCGAATTCGGACAGATTTTGCGTGACCAGCGTAACTAATCCGGTATCATGCGGGCGAGGCGATACCTCACTGAAATATACTTGATCCTCGGTCAGAAACAGCTCGACGCCGAACAATCCGAAGCCGCCCAATTCATCGGTAATGGCCCTCGCAATGCGCTCGGCTTCCTTCATCTGCTGCTCGGATATCGGATGAGGCTGCCAGGATTCGATATAGTCACCGCTTTCCTGCACATGTCCGATCGGCGGACAGAAGCTTGTCCCGCTCACCGAACGAACCGTTAACAGTGTGATTTCCGACTGGAAGGTGATGAACTCCTCGATGATCACCCGGCCGTTCTGTACGCGCCCGCCTTCCATTGCAATGTTCCAGCATGATTCAATGTCGCTCTCCGATCGGCAGACGCTCTGCCCTTTCCCTGAAGAGCTCATAAGCGGCTTAATTACGCAAGGAAAGCCCATCTCCCTTACCGCGACCTCGAATTGTTCATAGTTATCCGCAAAGCGGTATCCGGCCGTCGGCAATCCGAGCTTCTCCGAAGCAAGCCTGCGGATGCCCTCCCGGTCCATCGTCAGCTTGGCCGCTCTTGCGGTAGGAATGACGCGGAAGCCCTCCTCCTCCAGCTTCACTAACTCGGATGTGGCCAAGGCCTCAATCTCGGGAACGATCAGATCAGGCTGTTCCCGCTCGATGACTTCCCGCAGCTTGGCGCCGTCGAGCATATCGATGACGTAATGGCGATGCGCGACGTGCATGGCAGGCGCGTCGGCATATCGGTCTACCGCCACGGTCTCCACACCTAACCGCTGCGCTTCGATAATGACTTCCTTTCCGAGTTCTCCGGATCCCAGCAGCAGCATTTTTTTCGTTTTATACATCGTTCTCCAGTCCCCTTTTCAAAATAGAAATATTAAAAAGAGGTAAGGGAAAATAAACTTCCCTTACCTCTGCCCAGGCGTACGGCTGTCGTCATCCATGTGCTCCCTCATGGTTCCCCCATGCAGCGCCAGTCACACATCGACCTACTCATTGTCAGCTAAATCATACTGAATATTGAGCATGAATGCAATATGAATGCAATATGACCGCTCATGACAATCACCGAAAGCGGCCACTGACCAATCCGTTCCATGCGCGCAAGTTACCAAATCTATCGCCCTTTCATTGATGAAAGCGCATCCAGCACATATAATAGGGGGGTGATCAAACCTTACAGTCAATTGAAAGGAGACTTGCCGTGCTCCCCTATTCTGTCCAGCGTCAGGACTTTGCTTTTGAACACGCCATCATCGGAATGGCCATCGTTTCAATCGACGGAGAAGTGCTTCAAGTCAATTCGGCTTTGTGTGAGTTATTGGGCTGCTCCAAACAAGAATTAATGGATGGAGCACTGAAAGGGACGAACATCGGCGGAATTCTGGAAGTGATTAGGCACAAGGCGGGAGATTTCCAGCTCAAGCCTTCTCAGGTGACCGCACTCCAAGTTGGCATGAAATACGAACATCCTGCCGGACGGAATCTGGATTTGAAGCTTCACTTTTCGGCATCCGCTGAAGCGCAATCGCCGTTCCGCCATTGCTTGGTCCAATTTGAGAACCTCACCCCTGTTTACGAGCTGCAGGAACAGCTGACACAGAAGGAAATGAAACTGGTTGAGAAGGAAGAAGGCTTCCTGCAGCTGCTGGAAGAGCTCCCGCTTTCCGCGCTCATTACAAAGTACGGCATGATCCAGTACGCAAATCAAGCGACGCTACGGCTGCTTCACGCCTCGAATGTCTCCGATGTGCTCGGAATTTCAACCGATGTCGTGGTAGATCCCTCTTCGCATCATAAGCTTGCAAGGCGAAGAACGCGTTATGCGGAATATCGGGAAATCGGACCCGTTACATATCTTATCCGCTGTTTCGACGGTCAACAAAAAATCGTCTCCGGTATCACGCTGGTCACCACCTATAGAGGCGAAAAGGCCGCGCTTAGCATATTCAAAGATATCACAGAGCAGAAGATGGAAGAGGATCGCATCATGCAGTCCGAGAAGCTGACGACAGCAGGACAATTGGCAGCAGGAATCGCGCATGAGATCCGTAACCCGCTCACGTCAATTAACGGCTTCATTAAACTCCTTCGTTCGTCGGAGCAAAGCAATAAGCTGTATTTCGATATCATCGAATCGGAACTCAAACGGATCGAGCTGATCGTCAATGAACTGCTGGTGCTATCCAAGCCGGAAACCTCCCATGTCAGCAAGCCATTTGACGTGCTCGGCATCGTCGAACAAATCGTTACCCTGATGAAGGTCCAGGCTGCGCTGAACAATATCGAGATCATCCCGCGTTTCCCAGCCGAGCCCGTGTACGTTCACGGCGAAGCGAATCAACTGAAGCAGGTATTCATCAATTTGCTGAAGAACGCCATGGAGGCGATGGATCAAGGAGGAACGATCACGCTGACCATTCAGCAAAGCGACAGCGATGTCCATATCATCGTCCAGGATGACGGTATCGGCATGACGCCAGAGCAGATCCGGTCGTTGGGACAGCCCTTCTATACAACGAAGGACAGCGGAACCGGGCTCGGATATATGATCACGAAAAACATCATCCACAATCACGGCGGATCGATCCATGTGGAGAGCTCCCCGGAGCAGGGCACCAGCTTTACGATTCAGCTGCCCGCTTTATAGATATTAGCGAAAAGGCGACAGCACGACATAACCGGTGTAATAAAACATCTCCCGAAGCAGGAATGGAACCTTGCTCCGGAAACTTTGATATGCACTTCGATCCGTTGGTGACGGATATGCCTTCATTCCGTAATCGTCCGCCATCGTCATCGCCCGCTTCATATGAAGCGGGTCGCTGACGATCAAATACGTGGACAAACCTTCTTGTTCACCGACCGCTTGGGCATGGGACAGGTTCTCTTCCGTTATCTTTGACACCGTTTCGATCAGAATGTCTGCTTCCGGAACTCCCCGGGCAATCGCGTAATCCCGGGCAACCTCGGATTCCGCCGACTCAAGGTCCGATCCCCGTCCCCCCGTAAAGATCAGCTTATCCACATACTGATGCTTATACAGCCATAAGGCATGATCAATGCGTCCCTGGAATACGGGGGAGGGTTTATCGCCCCACACGGCCGCTCCAAGTACAATGGCGGCATCGGATTTTACAGGCTCGGTCTTTGCTCCGTAAGTCCATATGGCGACGGCCGCATAAACCATATATGCCATGATAACGGCAGCAGCTGAGAGGACGATTCGCCGGATCGTCTTTCTTCGGCTTCCTACGACTTTGCGAGACCGATTTACATTATTCACAAACTCCCCCCCGATCTTCCTCGAAAGCCTTTTCGCAGCAAAGCGTTGATTTTTAAATTGATAGGAGCTGAATCCGTTCAATACGACTCCATTCTACCATACCGGTTCTCTCCCCCGGTATTTTCATTAGGTTATAAGCTCCTTTACCGGCTTAAGTCCACTAGGTGCGAGGATCAAGGACGGGTTAGATGTAAGCGATCGATGCACGAATTAGATATACGGATTAGATGAATGGGGCAGAGGTAAGATCGAGGTGGAGCGGCTCGAAGCCGGAGCAGCGACTAGATCGAGCTAGCCACGACGCTTGCCACGCAAAATCAGAACCACCCGTCAAACGGGTGGTTTGCTCTTGGGGTATAACCCCTTGTTGCCAAACTGCGCCTAAAGACGCTAGCCTGACAATAAAATTGTTCAGGCTCAGTGTAATTTGTCACTTTCACTTACCAGTTAAACTGGTTTACTTCTTCTTGTTACTGTTTTTGCTGAATGGATCTTCATACTCTTTCACACTCAGTTTATCAATTGCTTGGTCGTGTGCTTCTTGCTCACGAATGTATTTTGCTACAGTTGCTTCATTTAAGCCCACTGTGCTGACGTAGTATCCCTCCGCCCAAAATTTTCGATTACCATATTTATACTTCAAGGTAGCATGCTTCTCGAATATCATGAGTGAGCTTTTCCCCTTCAGGTATCCCATAAATGATGATACTGAGATTTTTGGGGGAATTGCTACCAACATATGTACATGATCGGGCATCATGTGGCCTTCGATTATCTCCACTCCCTTGTATTTGCATAATCGTTTGAAAATTTCGATTAAGTCTTTCCTCACTTGATTATAAATCTCTTTCCGTCTATACTTCGGGGTGAACACAATGTGGTACTTGCACATCCACTTCGTGTGAGCTAAACTATAGCTCTTGTTTGCCATCTAAGACCATTCCTTTCATTATTGAGCCTGAACATCTCAATTTTATCGGAATGGTCTTGTTGGTCAAACCCTCGATCCCTCCACCCGCATAGCGGGTGGTTTTTTGTTTCGCACGCTTCGCGAGCTCAACTGGCTAAAGCCATAATGAAAAAACAGGGATTCAAAGCATCCCTGTTTAACCGTCGCCTTTAGCTGAGATTTATCCTTTCTTCTCATCCGAATACAATTCTTTTCAGCCATGACATTGCTAGCCCACGATCTCGTACTTCGGCTTCACGTTATTAAAGTCGGGATTTTCACCGCTAACCATCAGCCCCATCCCCCAATCAAAGTGAACATTGGCCGTCGGCAGATCCGATGCATCCCGATATTGGAACAACACGTTTCGCCTTGTTCGCTCGCTGCGGTTAACGTCCGACCCATGGATGGTCAGATAGTTGAAGAAGAGTACATCTCCCGCCGATGCCGGACAAGGTGTCCCTGACGATATCGGATATTCCTTGTGGTTCAGGTAATACGAGCCTACATGAGGAAGTATTCCTTCTTTGTGGGAACCGGGAACGACACACAAGCATCCGTTCTCCGTATCCGCATCATCCAGGTGAATGCTTGCCGCAAGCATGGTATGATCACGATGAGGGAAGTAAGGATAATCCTGGTGCATCGGAAAGGCTGCCCCGTTTGAGGGAGGCTTCACCAGCATTTTGGAATGATGAAGCTGCACATTCGGTCCGATAATTTGCTGCAGTACGGCGGTCATTCGCGGGTGGATGGCGGCGCGCATGAAAGCGGCATCATGATAGTGTACGTCATGAAACCCTTTCAGCACGAGCTTCTTCAGCTGCTCGGGAGGCAGATAATCGCCCTGCCAAGCGTGGTTCTGATCCGCCTTGGCGCGCGCCGCCCTCCGGATAATCTTCTCAACCGCTTCCCGCATCTCTTCCACTTCCGCCGGATCGAACACGTTCCGGACCAGCAGATACCCATAATCTTTGTAAAATTGGACATCTTGTTCATTAATCATGCCTTAGAAACCCTCCTCAATCTTGTTTTGGTTCTGGTTTCATTATAGGCAGCTCATGCATCGACGTATTTGCACAGCGAGGACCACAATTTGTACAATTACGCCAAGGAGGTGTTCATAACGATGATTCAATGGACCCACAGCGAGGAGCGGCTCAATCGGTATGCCGGGCATCTGCCGGGCGAGCGTCTTTCCTTTCTCGTACATTATTGGGGAAGCGTCCGGAATTTGGCTACCAATGCGATGCATAAGCATTCCTTCCTGGAGATTTGTTACGTTGACAATGGCGAAGGCATCTATACTGAAGCCGGCGTCGATTTTCCCTTGCGACAAGGCACAGCCTTTTGTTCAAGGCCAGATATTTACCATCGGATCCAAAATGTCGATCAACTGGATCTGTTATTCGTTGCTTTTGAAGTCAGAAACCATCCGGCTGAGGATCACGCCATGAACTACTTGCGTGTCCTGGAAGGAGGGCCGGTATGGATTGAGGATGCCCGCGAAGCGCCGTCAATCCATCTGTGGAAATCGCTGCTCATCCATGAACAGCCAGGCCAATCACTGCCGGTTACGCTCTTGCCGCCCCTCGCGCATGCGCTGCTTGAGTCTTTTTCCGTCATGTTCGGCAAAAAGGACACGCTCCCGAAAGGGCCGGAAATCTCCACCGGTTTCTCCCACTCCGCCCAGCTTGTTCAGCGGGCAAAGCTCTACATCAGGGATAACTTGGGCCGTCAGCAGCTGTCTTTAAGCGAGGTTGCACGATTTTTGAATATATCCCCTCGCCAGCTGTCGCGATTGTTCGCAACCTGCATCCATGAGTCATTTTCCAGCTTCGTCCGAACGGAGCGAATTCGAGCCGCTGAGCTTATGCTGACGATTTCTGATGAACCGATTAAGCTGATTGCCGAGCGTACCGGCTTTTCGTCCGTCCATTACTTCACGAGATTGTTTACCATGACGAAGGGCGTACCACCGGCAGCATACCGCGCTAAATTTAAAGCAGTCTTGGCAGCACGTACCGAATAACAGCTCATCGATTCGGCTTGATCGTTCTGCTGTTAACCCTCTGTATATCCGGTGGTGAACCATTGATTACGGTATGGGGCCGGCTCAGGTATGGTTTCTCCCAGCTGCTCGGCTGCCGTCCGTGGCCAGAACGGGTCTTTCAGCAGGGCACGGCCAACCGCGATGAGATCGGCCTGACCTTTGCGGAGGATCTCTTCAGCCTGCTTCCCGCAGGTAATCAACCCGACTGCAGCGGTCGGCATTCCAATCTGACGGCGAATCGCTTCCGCATAGGCAACCTGATAGCCTGGATATACCTCCGGTTTTTGATCGGTTACGCCCCCGCTGCTCGCGTCGATGAGGTCGACCCCTTGCGCTTTCATCCGCTCGGCAAAGTCAAGGTGATCCTCGATATGGTTCCCATGAGGATGGTATTCTTCCGCAGAGATTCTCACGAATAGAGGACCGTTCCAAACCTGCCGCACCTTCTCAAGGGTCCTCCCGAGGAAGCGGTACCGATTCTCCCTTGAACCTCCATACATATCCTCTCTCTGATTGGTCAAAGGGGACAAAAAGTCATTGATGAGGTAACCGTGAGCGCCGTGAAGTTCTATGACGTCAACGCCTGCTCGCCTAGCACGGACAGCCGCGTTCCTGAAGGCCTCGATGACCCTTTCGATCTCCGCAATCGTCATCGGCTTCGTCCTTTTCCCCCGATACGCTGCCCCTGACGAAGAGAAGCCGGTGCCTTGCTCCTTCTTCCTGCCGGCATGACCCAGCTGCATGCCAACAGCCGTCCCTTGCCGGTGCAGCATGCTCACAAGCTCTCGAAGCCGCTGCTCCTGCCCATCATCCCATAATCCCAATCCGCCCGGATCTGCCCCCGTCCTCTCAACGGCCGTTACCTCAATCATGATTAATCCCGCTTGGCCGATCGCCCTCGCGCCGTAATGCAAATACTGCCATTCGGTTAGCTTCCCTTCTTGGTCTGCTGCTAACGTGCCCATCGGCGACATCATGATTCTGTTTTTTAACCGTACGCCGCGGATGGTAATCGGACTGAATAACATGGACATAGCTGCTCTCCTCTCCGTTTTTTATGCTTTGCATCTCATGGCTTAATCCTATATGATAAAGGCGCAAGCGAGAATGGAAAGTTAAAGGTTCATCATTATTTTCACCGCAATTTTCAAGGAAGTTTCGGGATTTAAAATTAATTTTCTAAGGAGGTGCGCATGTGGATCGAACGGATGTCCAAATCCTCGAAATGCTGCAAAATCATGCACGGCTTTCCATGACGGAGCTAGGCAAGCTCATCGGGCTGTCTCAGCCAGCGGTCACCGAGCGAGTCCGGAAGCTGGAAGAGCAAGACGTCATAATCGGATATCGAGCGGTCGTGTCGCCTGAGAAGCTGAACAAGCACTGTATGGCGTATTTATTGTTCCATACGAAGCATTGCGAGAATTTCATTGCTTTCTGCGAGCAATCGAACGAGGTTGTCGAATGCCATCGTATCAGCGGTCAACATAATTATCTTATAAAAGTGGTCTGCGACTCGATGCGGGCACTCGAAGCGTTCATCAACCAAACAGGACAATTCGGCGATTCCACGACATTGATCGTCATGTCGTCCCCGATTGAGAACAGGGTGCTGCTGCCCTCACAGGTTGAAGAGTAGCCGGATT
This sequence comes from Paenibacillus sp. FSL M8-0142, assembly GCF_038597315.1. NCBI lineage: Bacteria > Bacillati > Bacillota > Bacilli > Caryophanales > Paenibacillaceae > Paenibacillus > Paenibacillus sp. FSL M8-0142. The sequence goes on along the minus strand of NZ_CP152008.1, from coordinate 2,964,587 downwards.
TCGGCAAGCGCCGAATCGGTTAATCAGAACCACCCGTCAAACGGGTGGTTTGCTCTTGGGGTATAACCCCTTGTTGCCAAACTGCGCCTAAAGACGCTAGCCTGACAATAAAATTGTTCAGGCTCAGTGTAATTTGTCACTTTCACTTACCAGTTAAACTGGTTTACTTCTTCTTGTTACTGTTTTTGCTGAATGGATCTTCATACTCTTTCACACTCAGTTTATCAATTGCTTGGTCGTGTGCTTCTTGCTCACGAATGTATTTTGCTACAGTTGCTTCATTTAAGCCCACTGTGCTGACGTAGTATCCCTCCGCCCAAAATTTTCGATTACCATATTTATACTTCAAGGTAGCATGCTTCTCGAATATCATGAGTGAGCTTTTCCCCTTCAGGTATCCCATAAATGATGATACTGAGATTTTTGGGGGAATTGCTACCAACATATGTACATGATCGGGCATCATGTGACCTTCGATTATCTCCACTCCCTTGTATTTGCATAATCGTTTGAAAATTTCGATTAAGTCTTTCCTCACTTGATTATAAATCTCTTTCCGTCTATACTTCGGGGTGAACACAATGTGGTACTTGCACATCCACTTCGTGTGAGCTAAACTATAGCTCTTGTTTGCCATCTAAGACCATTCCTTTCATTATTGAGCCTGAACATCTCAATTTTATCGGAATGGTCTTGTTGGTCAAACCTCGATCCCTCCACCCGCATAGCGGGTGGTTTTTTGTTTCGCACGCTTCGCGAGCTCAACTGGCTAAAGCCGCAACAAAAAAAAGGTCTCCATCCTCTGATAGGACGAAGACCTTTTTCAATTGGCATCGTTTATCGGCTTCAAGCTGGTTCTACCATATCGTTATGTTGCTGCTGCATTTCAATCCCCACGCCTTGTGGAACTTCCTACTTCGCATCCTTGCTGCTCCGGCTTGAACAGAGTACCCACTCCGACTTCAGCACCGCGTAATAGTATTCGTCCCACCAGGTACCGTCTTCCCTTGGGATGCACTGAATAAAATGCCCTTCCCGGCGCATGCCGATCTTCTCCATCACCCTGTAAGAAGCGATGTTATCCGGCTGACAAGTAGCCACCACCCGGTGCAGCCCAAGGTTGGTGAAAGCGTAATTCAACGTGGAAGCAGCGGCTTCCGTTGCGTATCCTTTACGCTGATATCCGGGATGGAATACCCAGCCGATCTCGTACGTGTGCTCGCCGAACCATGGGTGAAACACGATATGACCGATCAGTGCTTGTCCCTCTCGAAGGGTAACCGCATAATTTTTGGCGTTGCCCTGATGGAGCAGCACGAACTGCTTCGCTTTCTCTTCAGTAAATACGCCCTCTGGGATATATTTCATCACAACCGGATCTGCGGTGTATGCCAGTACTTGATCCCAATCATCTTTAACGAATTCCCGTATGATCAATCTTTCTGTCACGATATGCATTTTAAAGCGCTCCTTATTAAAGTTATTTAATGATCTAATAACTTCAATAGAGTCGCAAATGCGTTTCGTCGAATAAAGCGATGTGCTTGAATAACTACGAATCAACCCCTTTTGTTCACCCTGCCATTGTTGGCATAACCATCATATTCGACATGAATATGATCATTCCCTTCGTACGCTTTCGCATGCTCATCTAATTTAAGGTAGAATATGTACAAAAGAGTCCTTTGGAGGACTTCTGCCTTGCCTTTTTTAGTACGTTACCCTATTTAGAATCGTCTTGATTTTGTCAAAATGCATGCCTTCATGGTAGAGACAGAAGCTTAGAAATTCTTCCACGGTCGTAAGCTTCAAGCCTTTGGAGGTCGTATACGGTGATTTCACGGTTTCTTGCAAACGATGGGTGTATCGCTCCTCGATCCGTCGAACCTGACCTTCAAGATGCTGGATGATCTCCTCCATCGACGGCCAAGCTGCCTCAATTTCTTTTGGCTTGGTCCCCGAGCGGAACAGCTTTTGGTAGGCCTCCGGCAGCTCCGCCGATTCACCGTTCACAACGAAAGCAAACGATTCCAGCGTGTAATAAATATGCCCGGCATTCCACTTTATATGGTTGTTGATGCCCTCCGGGATGATCTCGGCGTCCGCGTCGGAAACCTGGTGGAGGACATTCAATGTCTGATTCCGTACGAAATCTAAATGCTCAAATATAAAATCTCTCATGTTTGGCACCCCTTCTAAAGGAAAAATTAGTGTGTACCTAATTTCGCTTACATTTCGTTCCCGGTGTTCATTTCACTTATCGATCGGCTCAATGTGGACCCGGTGGTTCTTGATTCAAAAGCCGGCACGATCCGCATAAAAATGACGATACCGGCCGTTCCGGAGATTGTGATGAGCAGCGTTGTTACAAGATCCGGTACATAGGTGCTGATGAATACCGTGACCGAACAAATAAGCAGCGTTACGTTGTGCTTCAGGCTGCTCACGGCCAAATAGGAGCTGCGGGCATGCTCGGGCGGCAGCGATGCGAAATAGCTTTGTTCAATAGGTACCCGTAACACTTCAGCCAAGGAAGCCACAAGCATCATAAAGACCAGAAGCCATACCTGGGTTGTATACGAGATGACGGCATAACTGCCGACAAACACGATCCAACTCAACCACAGGATGGTCCGCTCGCTTCGCCGTCTCACCGTCTGCGCTGCGAACAAGGCTAGCGCCACCACGAGGAGCGTGTTCTCGGTTCGAAGGATCCCGGTCATTTCTATCCCCCCTACGTTCCACCATAGAAACCGCTGCTCAGGCATGTCCTCGGCAAGCCTCATACCGATATAATGGCTCAAGTGATACTCCATGGATAGAACCAAAGCCGTTGATACCCCAAACAGGATGAAGGTCCGATCGGCGAACACTCCCTTATAACTGACGAGCATACGCCGCATATGTCGGCCAGCGCTGTCTTGCTGTTTCACCGGGGGCATATAAGGATCTTGAATCAGAAATACGATCAACAACCAAATAATGAATGAAGCAACAAATAAAGCAAGCAATAGTTCAAATAAATATTCCCGGAACATAAAAGCCCCAATCAAACTGCCGATGGCAATGGATAGGTTGTTGGTCCAATATACCATCGAATAAATTCCTTTGCGTTGTTCCGGCGTGCTTACATCGATCAGCATGGCTTGATTAGCAGGCGTAACCGCTCCGGAGCACATGGCATGGATGATCAGCATGCCAAACGTGATCTCAGGCATCGTTAGAACAGGAGAGTTGCATACCACCATGACTGCAAATGCCACGCATCTGACACCTTCCGCTGCGGCGATCAATCTTTTCCTGCCGCAACGATCTCCTATATATCCACCGAACAAGCTTGCAGCGATGCCAAGAATGACATTGGCTATGAGCAGAACGCTAACCAGCTTCGGGTTAGCGTGCTCGGAAATGTAAATGGACATGAACGGGAATACCATATTGCCGATGGTTGAGCTCAAGAAAATCTCGAAAAGTCTTATTTTTATGTTGTTATGAATGATCGATATTCTCTCTCCTCCATACTCGTATTGGCGCCCCGGTTATCCCGAGTGTATCGTATGGCATGAAAAAAGAATAATATGGATTTCAAGCGGATTCATAAAAAAAATGGATGAATCATAATTATTCGCATCTCATCCTTCGATGGTCTGGTCTGCCGTCCTTATATCGGATTGGATAAAGGAAATGAACGAGCGAATGACGGGCGATTCGGTCCCGTGCTTGCGCGTGCACACCCGAATTGGATGCGGCAGCTTCACACCTTTGACATGAATCCGCTTAAGCTGACCGGAAGCAAGCTCTTTCTTCACGAACAGCGAAGGCAGAAGCGCGATGCCGAAGCCTGATTGAACGGCCTCTGCCGTTTCTTTCAGGCCTTCGATCAGAATCGCACAACGGGGCTGGTCGTATCCGGTGGATCGAAATAACGTGAGCAGCTGGTCACGCGTGTAGCTCCCCTCCTCTCTCATGACAAAAGGCTCCTTCACCAGCTCATCGAGCGTAACCTCCCTCCCGGCAAGCCGGTGGCTGTCCGGGACGGCAAATATCAACTCATCCTCGAGGATGGTGAAATAATCCACGGCTTCATCCTCAATCGGCCAATTGCCGCAAACGATCGAAATATGTACTTGCTCATCCAGCAAGCGCTGCAATGCAGAGCGGGCTTGGCCCTTAAGAAGCTGGATCGCCACTTCAGGATGCTCAAGCTTATAACCGGTTATCCAGCGATGCAGCAGCGTACGTTCAGGAAGTTCCGTCGCGCAAATTTTCAAGCTTCCTAGAAGGCCTGTTTTCATCGCAGCCATGACGCCCTCGATTTCAGCCTCCATTGCGAATAACCGCTGCGAATGCTGAGCCAGAAGCTCCCCTGCTTCGGTAAGACCGATATTCCTTCCCCTGGCCTCAACGAGCTTCAAACCGAGCTCGCGCTCAAGGTTTCGAATTTGCGCGGTGACGGCCGGCTGGCTTAAGAGCAGGTTCTGTGCTGAACGCGTGATGCTTCCTGTTTTGGATACGTCGTTAAATATTCGAAGAGCATGAAGGTTCATACGAATCCCCCCTTTATAATCCATTAACAGCTCCATAATCAATTAGATATCTTATATCCTATAGCAAGCCGATTTGTAAACCGGAAGTTTTTCAATTGGCATGAGGCCGTCCTAATCACATAAACAAAAAGATGAGGAATTTCGTTTTCCGTTTTTTTAGCGGACTGCAACCTTTGCATTTATTTGCCGTCTATGACTATGAATCCAGCACATTTTACCAAGAAAATCGTGCCTGGTTACTTCCTATCGCGTTAGGACAATCTACATAATAATGGAGGAGACCCGTAATGAACAAAATTTACAAAGTACTAGCAACGACAACACTTCTTGCGATGGCAGCCATGCCGGTTGTTAATGCGCAAGCAGTGTCTCCCGCCCCGATAACTTCCGGTCAAGGAAACGTACAACAGCAAGTGAAGGTTGTGCCCGGAACGATGGGTTATATCACCGATTATGTAAATGACAGCAATGGAAAATGGATTACGGTAACCGGACGCGGGCTCGGACCTACCGATCAGAGCGAGATCCGATTGTCGGTGAACCAAGATACGAAGGTCATCGATGCCAAAGGCAATAAAGTACAACTGCAGTCAATCGTCGACAAGAACAAAGCGATCAAAGCATTTTACAGCCCGAATATCACCAAGAGCCTGCCCGCACAAGGTCAAGCATTGACCATCATCGCGCTGGACAGAGACTTCGCGGCGATTGACGGTACAATCTCTGAAATCAGCAAGGCCGGTATTCTTGTGGAAGGACGCAACCTCTACACATCCGATGAGGAGACCATATTGCTCCATCTGGATCCGAAAGCTAAAATCATTGACCAGAACGGAAATACCCTGAAGGAAAGCGAGCTTAAAGCCGGCATGCAGGTGAAGTCTTTCTATGGCCCGGCCGTTGCCATGAGTCTTCCTCCGCAATCGACAACCAACTATATCCTGGTTAACACCGAAGCTGCAGAACTGCCTGATCTTGACCAGCCTGCGGGAACGACCGGCATCATAACCGACACGACAGATGGCAAAATCACCGTCATTGGTCAGGCTCTTGAAACCGGCGGCGTCAACTACGTCATCTTAACGGTGGATGAAAAGACAGAGATTGTAGACAAGAACGGGGCTGCGCTCAGCCGTGACGTTTTGAAGGAAGGCGTGCGCATTGAGGCATTGTACTCCCAGGTGATGACGCTGATTTATCCTGCCCGGACCCATGCCGACAAGATTGTGGTATCCGATACGAAGGCTCCGAAGATTGAAGGAACCGTCGCCGAATCGGAGCGCAATTCGAAGGAACAGCTCTATATCAATGTGGGATCGGATTCCTCCACCGACAATGACGTGATCCTGAACATTTCGAAGGATACACAGATTATTGCGGGACTTGGCCCGGATGCAGAGCTTGCACCTGGTACCAAAATTACGGCTTATCATTCGCCGGTAATGACGAAATCGCTGCCGCCAATTACGGCTGCCGAAGTGATTATCGTTCATCAGAATCAAGAGTAATCGGCCCCATACGTCAAATATGACGAAAGTGGATGGTAGAGTTGCAGTTAATGCAGCGATTTTATCCGCCTTGTTCGCCTGGAAGCGCGTCATAACGGATTCGAATTCGGAGATGCCTTTGCTGGATCAACGCATGCAACTTCGCCGTCCAAAACTATGTCATGTGGAAACAGAGCATTAATTGAGCCGTTTATTTCGGGATATTGACGCGTACAATCGTTGTTATTTCGAGTGTATAGGCGAACGGTACCGTTCTGCTGCGAGTAGATCAAGCGGTGACCATCTATTTTAGGTTCGAATATATAGTGCAAGTCCGAGAACGGGGTTTTTGCTGTTGCGAGTAACATCGGTTCAATAAACATAAAAACGCCTCCTTATCGAATTATAGCGTTTTGCTAAACGATAAGGAGGTGGTAAATTTTAGAGATTAAACTTTTTACTTTTTTTCGTATATTAGATCACCATTAGCTGAAAAGGCCTCGAGTTTACTGTCCGCAGAGTAGGGTTCTTCTAATATGAGGTACCAGAAAGTTAGACCATCACTTAAGGTAATTTTATTTGTTACTTCTCCATTTACCTTAATCTGTTCTATATCTCCTTGATTAATTGATCCATAAACAATCCTAAACGGTACTGTTTCTGAATAGTCCCAAACGTAAGAAATTGGAATATCTTTATCAACTAAAGAGGCACTTCCACTACTATTAACCAATTTCCATTTCCCTGAGTTATATTCAATATAGCTCTCATTAAGACTGTCATCATGAGTGTAAAAAACAACAATTCCATTATCTACTACTTCGTAATGCAATATTTTGTCAAAGCTAATACTTGCTTTCTCTAGTACACTTTTTAACTGATTCTCTAGAGCAGGGCTATCTGGTGCTTTTGTGCAACCAGAAAGGATCGAGATTAACAGACACACCAGTAAAGTGAATTTAAGTTGAATTTTCATTTGATGTCAATCTCCTTGATGAAAAGGCGCATATATAGACGCCCGATTCCTTTTAATATGCTCTGCCTGTGCTAGTACGAGGGTAACGATTATTAACCGATTTATATGTGACAGTAAGTTGAGTATCTTTTAAACCTGTTCCTGAGATTGTTGCAGAAGCATCAAGTTTATGAGTTTTCCAGTTGTGTTCGAAGTCGAGAAAAACTTTGTTTGTAGAAGCTGAGCCTATTTTAGTAAAGTATAGCGTTGCTCTACCATGATCCGTATCATAACTTCTAATTAATATCGACTTGTCTGCAGCACTTCCACAAGACCAAGGAATACTAGATGAGTAAGCATTAGTATCATCAATTGTCCAGATAACTCCATTCGCAGTTTCTTTTTGCTTAGTTACTTTAGAATTGGCAATAGGAACTCCATTGTTATCGTATCCAGATTGACTCTCTTTATATGATATCCTATTTGCCGCAGTAACGCTACCACAATAACGCGCTTCAACTTTAGTAGTAGTTGCGTATGATTTCACTATGCCAATCTGATTATTGCTTCTAATGGCTAAAACATCGTAAGTATCAGCATAATTATCCCATCCAGTGAGGTCCGTGAAGTTAAACTCTCCTGAAAATTGATATTGTTTTGTACTGGAGTTATACAAGATAGTTTCGTCCGTCATTGCCAACTGAGAAGGAGTTGAGAGCGGAGTAACAACATTTTCAGTTTCCGATACTTCGCTCCATCCATTCTCTAAAAGAAACTTTTTGTTCTCCTCTTTAGCTGCTTCCCGATACTTATCATAAATTGCCTTTTCATCTATGACTGCATTGTCTATATTCAAACTAATGCTTTTTCTCGTTTTTTCTTTCTCAATCTCTTCTTCTGCTTTTTTATAAGCATTCTCGTAAATTTGGTCTGTTATTTTTTGCGTTTCCTCAGCTTGTTGAATCTGCTCTTGTGTCGGGAGTTGCTCATTTCCTGCATCTGCAAAAGATATTGCACTTCCGCCGATAGAGAAAGCTAAAAGTAAAGATGTCAAAGTGACTGCTATTTTCTTCATTTGAAACCTCCAGTTGTTAGTATGTACATCAATTTACAATTTTTGAGACAAACATACAATAGGAGTATTTAACTGTTTATTCCAATATAAAACCAAAAAATGGGACTTTCGTATCTAATTTGGATGTTTTGGAACTTCTCTATCTTTCACACGCTACTCAATAACCATCGCTATCATAGCGCCTCCATTTTGTAACGAAAATTTTAATTGATTCTCTTCTTAAACATTCAATTATTTCAATGAGAATATAATGCAAACTCTATAAGTTCATTAACGGGCTTGTTGTTTTTGCCAACTCAATTATCTGTTCATCTTGAATTGACTGTAGATAACGATTAGTGATTACAGTCGACTCATGTCCTAATAATCTGCTAAGACTGTAAACATCTAACCCTAATCTTAATTGTTTTTGAGCATAGTAATGTCTCAGTGTATGAGGACTGCAACGAATGTGTTCTCGAACCTTAGCCTCCACTCCAGCTTTTTTGACTATTACCTCAATTGCAACTACAGTAAGAGTTTTACCATTTTGGGATAGAAAAAAATTGGAATCAGTCATGATTTTATCTTTAAAATATGCCTCTTTTACTCTCTCGTATTTAATAATGTACTTTTTCAAAAGAGGTGAAATGTATAAATGTCTTTCCTTATTCCCTTTTCCATGAATCTTTATAACACTATCTCTTACATCAAGAGAACTAAGCGTACATAATTCCAAATTTCTGATTCCTAAGTCCACAAAGAACATCAGAATTAGCTTATTTCGTAAACTTAAATAGTAATCCCCTTTAAAAACGTTAAGCATCCTTTTCACTTCATCATCATTGAAAGTCTGAATTAGAACCTTTGGTTCCTTCATCCACTTCAAACCTAGAACAGGATTTCTTTTTTCAGCAACATATCCTTCTTCTACATTGAAACGGAAAAACGAACGAATGTTTTTTTGTATTCCATTGATATAGGTTTCAGATAAACCTTTGTCTTTTAAGTTCCTAAGATAGGCTTTGATATGGGAAGTATTAACTTCTTCCACTTCAGTCACTTCAAATTCATTAATCAAAAAATTTAAGAATGCTCTGTTATTATTTCTATATCCTTTTATAGTTCGGATACTATAATTCTTGATCTCCAAATCAAATAGAAACTCTTTGTAAACATCCTCTAATAACATAAAAAACTCACTCCTTGTATAGTTATTTCATACAAAAAGTGAGTTAAAATAATGAGTACTTCTAGAAAAACGTTCATCATCATAAATTTCTTCAATCAACATAATGTATACCATCGCTGATTGAGGAAAACAGTGAAATTCGGATATCTACCCATATTTGAATCAGCAGTAGGAGCTTCTAAACACTGAATTTAAAGGATTCTTGTATCCTAATCTTCAAACTCCACGTTATGATACACCTGCTGCACGTCCTCGAGGTCTTCCAACGCATCGATCAGCTTCTCGAACTGGGCAACTCCGTCCTCCGGCAGGGTGACGAAATTTTGCGCCAGCATTGTCAGCTCGGCGACGGTAAACTCGGTTACTCCTGCATTCTTGAACGCTTCCTGAACCGCATGGAATTGATCCGGCTCTGCATAAACGATAACAGCCTGATCCTCTTCGATAATGTCACGGACATCCAGGTCCGCTTCGAGCAGAAGATCCATAACCTCCTCGGAAGTTTTGCCCTCTACGCCGAATACGGCTGTCTCATCGAACATATACGTAACCGATCCGCTGACACCCATATTGCCGCCGTTTTTATTAAACGCTGCCCGTACAGCGGAAGCTGTACGATTCACATTGTTCGTCAGCGCATCGACAATAATCATGGAGCCATTCGGCCCGAAGCCTTCATAACGAAGCTCTTCATAGTTCTCATCGCCGCTGCCTTTGGCTTTCTCGAGCGCACGGTCAATGATGGCTTTCGGCACGTTATATGTTTTGGCACGCTCCAGAACGACCTTCAGTGCACGGTTGGATTCCGGATCCGGCTCACCCTTCTTCGCGGCGACATAAATTTCAACGCCGAACTTCGCATACACGCGACTTGTATTCGCATCCTTGGATGCTTTTTTCTCTTTAATATTATTCCATTTACGGCCCATACTTTTCCGCTCTCTTTCATCATTGAATCTGTAGCCGGTATTCAACAAATACCCTCGTCCATTATATCTCTATTAGAGGAGATGAACAAGTTAAGAGCGAAGAAACAGGGGATGTGGAAGGATAACAGCCTTTCGCTCATCCCCAAGCTGCGTCCGATACCAAACTGGTCAATAGGGCGTAAAGTAACTCGGATATGGATGTTGAAAGTAACGTTAACGATACAAGTCCTTTCTGGGGACTTGCTGCGGCGCGTGTGGAGCCCGGTTCGCTCGTACAAGTCCCTTTTTGCAGCTAGAATAGAAAGTAGACACCCCTTAGTGATAAAACGATAATGAAACAAAGGAGACGAGAAGGTGTCCAAAAAATGAGTGGCCATAGACAACATTATAACGAGACATTTAAACGTGAAACCGTAAAGTATGTGCAAGAACAATCGAAGACGGTGGAGCAGATCGCCGATGAATTGAGTATTCGTGCACGAGTCTGTCAACCATGGTGAAACCTTACGTCAGCGGGGCAACCGGCAAGCTCTTCTCTTCTCTCCACTCCCACCCTCCAATAAGGAAACGACCGTTTCTCCTAAGCGGGAAACGGTCGCTTCTTATTTTTATGGCTCGGTGGTTCTTCGGTCGTTCCTTTTAAAACTTCAAATTACTTTCCGAACGCTTTTAATGTTAGTGCCAGGCTGTATTCCCGGTTCGCGTACAGGATATGCTCCGGATGAGGCTTTGCTCCCCAGCTGTCGTCACCGCCGACGCCCATTTGCTTCGCCATGAGCCGGATAACGGTTTTGTCGGAAGCCGGCAGCTTATAGGCATGATCGCTCGCCTCGATTTCGGACGGCGTATACGGCAACGCATTAAATTCAAACCTGGTGTTACCTTCGAACAAGAAACCCGTTCCGACTTTGTTCTCCACCGATGCCCATCGAACTTCCGTCTTGTTTCCGCATTCCTGCGGCCGCAAATATGGAACCCATTGATCTTTGACGAGCCCTTCATATTTACCGATCTTCGCTCCGCTGTTCCGGTCGGAATAATTCTCAAACGGGCCCTTTCCGTACCACTTGATTAAATCGAACGAGCCTTCCATTGCAAACAGCAAGCCGACTTCCGGGATTTCCGGCAAGCCCTCGCCGGGTGTGAGCCGCATCCGCACATCCATCGTTCCGTCGCCTTGAATGCTGTATTCCAGGGTACAGCTGGATTCCGGTACGGTCGGCAATGCATAGCGAACCCTGACATCTGCCGAAGCCGGAGCTGCACGATAGGAGAACTCGAGCAGCCTCCGCTCCATGCTGGCTGCGCGCCATATTCCGCTGCGCTCCTCCAGATTGTTCCCGCGGTCATTATCCACCATGGCCCGCCAGAAGTTCGGACGGAGCGGCACAGCGATAAGCTCTACGCCTGCGGCTGCGTAAGAAACCAGTTCCCCCGTAATTTTATCAAAAACAACCGCAAACTCCTCCCCTTTTACGGTAACCTGATCCTGTTTCATGTCCAGCTTTACCGGCTTCTCGGCAGGAATCGGGTTCACTCGAGTCTTCTGAACGGCCGGAAGCACAAACTGTCCGAAGGCAACCTCATGCCCTCGTTCAGCCCATGTCGTGCCTTCTTTCAACTGAAATCCGAAGGTTGCGATAAATTCATCACCGGCCGATCCAGCTTCCGCATGCTTCAGGATGTCCGTGACGTCAACATGGATGACGTCGCCCGGCGCGCAAGGAAAAACGCGTTCGCCTTCCGCGACTGGATCGCCGTTACGCATGAGATTCCATACAAAATCAAATTCCGAAAGATCCGTAAACAGATACTTGTTCGTTATGCTCAAGCGGCCATCCGATAGCTTGCTTCCATCAAATCGGACGCTTTGATAGCATTTTTTTACTTCAGCGATCTTCGGCGACACGGTTCGATCCGCAAAGATGAGGCCATTGCCGCAGAAGGTGCCGTCATGCGGCGATTCGCCGAAATCTCCGCCATAAGCCAAGTACTCCTCGCCGTCTTGGTTGCGGGTAAGAATGGATTGATCGATCCAATCCCAGATAAACCCTCCCTGAAGCACCGGATACCGGTCGAACAGCTCCCAGTAGGCGCTTAACCCGCCGCAGGAGTTGCCCATAGCATGGCTGTACTCGCACAGGATGAACGGTTTTGGCGGGTTGTTTCGGGCATAGCTCTCGATATAATCGAGCTTCGTATACATATGGCTTTCGATATCAGATGCCGCATCCGACCGGCGATCGTGGAACACGCCCTCGTAGTGCACGATGCGGGACGGGTCATTATCTTTGAAGTAACGGTACATATGAAGGAAATTGTCTCCGCCGAACGATTCGTTGCCTAGCGACCAGATCACGATCGACGGATGATTTTTATCCCGTTCATACATCGACTTGGATCGGTCCAGCACGTTGCCTAGCCATTCCGGCTTGCTTCCGGGGATCGTATCCTCTTCCTCTTTCTGCCCGTAGCGCCAAGTTCCGTGGGTTTCAAGATTCACCTCGTCAATGACGTATAAGCCGTACTCATCGCATAGATCGTACCATTTCGGATGGTTCGGATAATGGGAGGTCCGGACCGCATTGATGTTATGTTCTTTCATCAGCTTGATATCCGTCAGCATCTCTTCGACGCCGATCGCGCGGCCCTTCAGCGGAGAAAATTCATGGCGGTTGACGCCCTTGAATTCCACCGTCTGTCCGTTAATCTTCATCAGCCCGTCTTGAATCTCAAACCGGCGAAAGCCTACTTTGCAGCTTACGTATTGAACGGGCTCGTTTCGTTCATTTTTCAAACAAACGACCAGCGTATACAAATTCGGATATTCCGCGCTCCATAGCTTTGGAGAATCGACCTGGCCAGGCAAAGTGATCGTCTGCGCCTTGTCGGTGCCGAGCGTGAAGCCTTCCGATACGGCATTGCTCCACACCGGCTGCCGATGCTCGTCAAACAGCTGCATTTCCAGCGCCATTTCCCCTTGATGCTGTTCGCTATAATTGTTGATTCGCACGGCAACGTTCAGAGAAGCATTCTTATAATCGTCATCCAGCTCAGGGAGCGCTTTAAAATCGTAAATATGGGCATCCGACGCCGTGTAAAGGTACACATCCCTGAATATGCCGCTCATTCTCCAGAAATCCTGATCCTCCAGCCAGCTGGCATCACTCCAGCGATATACCTCGACGGCGAGCTTATTCTCGCCCTGCACCAGGTAAGGGGTAAGATCAAATTCAGCTGGCGTAAAGGAATCCTCGCTGTATCCAACCATCTCTCCGTTCAGCCAAACATAAAATGCCGATTCAACGCCTTGAAAGCTGATAAAAACAGGTTGGCCGCTCCAGTCGTCCGGAACTGCGAACGTTTTTATATAGGAACCGACGGGATTGTATTTCGTCGGCGCGTAAGGCGGTTTCAAATTCTCCTGCTCGACCCAGGGATAACGGACGTTCGTATATTGTGGGTAATCATAGCCTTGAAGCTGCCAATGCCCGGGGACGGTAATCTCTTTCCAGTTCGACGCATCATAATCTCGTTTGTAGAAATCCTTGATCCGCTTCTCCGGATTTTCCGCCCAAGCGAATTGCCATGAGCCGTTTAAACTCAAATAGTTTCGGGAATCCTCGAACCTACCTTCGATAGCTTCCTCCAAAGTGTCATATGTAATGAGCGTGGCATGGGCATCCATGCGGTTCAATTGAAAAATTTCAGGGTTATTATTCCATTCGGGATAACCGTTCGCTGGCGGGCTGTAGATCCACTTCGTCTTTCCCAAATTCCGTTCACTCCATTTCTGTTATAATTATATTCACATTATAGAGTGATGAATTTTCTTTTTTCCATTAAACGATATTCAGCATGATTTAAATATTTGAAACCGAGGTGCAGACTTCTATGGATATTATCCATTTCTGTCATCTGAGTGAATCGGACAGACGTCTTCCCGTGTATCTTACGTCAGCGGGACAATGGAACCACCAGGAGCCCGTTCATAGGCCTGACGGCTTCGCATCCTACCAGTGGCTCATGATCTTGTCGGGTGAAGGAGCACTCTATACAGACGACAGCGTTTATTCCGCCAAAGCGGGGCAGGCGATCTGCCTGTTCCCGGATGTTCCGCACCGCTATCACGCACTCCAGGAGCCATGGAAACTGATGTTCATTTCCCTGGAGGGCAGTCTATGCGGGCCGCTTCTCGCCCAAGCCGGAATTACGAAGTCGGGCGTGTATACGATGCTGGACCCGGATAAGATGCAGGCGGTTTTTTCAAGCATCATTGAGAGTGCCGGCTCAAACGACAGCCATGCCGGCGTGGAATGCTCCAAGCTGCTTTACGCTCTGCTCCTGGATATCCCCATGCAAATCCAGGCCAAGCAGCATACCCGGCATCAGCATTTCGAGCGGCTGCAGCCTGTTATTCGATACATTAAGGAATATTGTCAGCATCCGCTAACGCTCGATCTCTTGGCGGAACAGGCTGGCGTCACCCCGCAATATTTGTGCTTGCTGTTCAAAAAAGCTTTCAATTTAAGACCGATGGAATACGTGAATCGGGAGCGCATTCAATTAAGCAAAGAGCTTATGGTCTTGGAGCCGCAGCTTAAAATCCAAGAGATTGCCGGCATGGCCGGATTTGAGCACACCAGCTATTTTTGCACGGTTTTCAAACGATTAGAGGGGGTTTCCCCTGAAACATTCAAGAAATCTCAAAGCTATTAGATTTCTGGATCCCGTGTTACTTGCTCGTTGCTGCGAACGCGTCAAGCTGATCCTGCAGCTCGGCTATAAACGTTCTGAAGCCGGCTTGATCCAGCTGCTGTACGGCATTCACCAAATCCGATTCGATATCGCTCGTCATCCCGACCGCTAAAGGCACGATATAACGGGATTTCACCTTCTCCATGGCTGCCATCTCCGCCGTGACTTTCTGTGGGTTCAGGACGAAGCCTGCGAGCGGGCTCAGGCCGTTAGCTTCAGCCCGCTTGAGGCCTTCCTTTTGTAAATACGTACTGATGGCCTGCCATCATCGGGATATTTCTCCGGAAGGCTCATGTAGCCATCATGCAGTCCCGTCCAACCGGGCTTTTTGTTTTCTGCTTTAATGCCCTCATAGCTCACAAGACCGCCGTCGAGCTTGTAGTTCTCACCTTCGACACCATACATCAGCAAATTGTAATACGTTCGGTCCGTATGGGCTTTCTCGATCAGCTTCAGTGCAAGCTCCACATGCTCGGAGTGCGCACCCACCGAGATCATCGTCGTACTATCCGGGGCCATAAACGGCAAATAGGCTGGCGTATGGTCAAGAAAATAATCGAACCAGCCGTATTCATAATCCGGATGCAGCTCTTTCAGCACCCCTATGTAACCGCTGCTGACGGCTCCGAAATGATTGTTGAATTCAAGCGGCTTCTCGTCGGCTTTCATCCATTCCAGCGTTTCGCTGGTTGCATTACCCTGAGCGGCAAGGATGTCGCGGCTGACGATGCCATCCTCATACCATTTCCGGGCCCGCTGCAGAACCTGCTTGTACTCCGGTGTATCATATATGCTGACGGCTGTGTAAGGATCTTCGACCGAGACAACCGCATAGCCCTTTACCAGCTCGATATACTTGGAGCCTGCCGTCAGGGTCCAGATATTATCCGCGAAGCGTTTATCATTAATCATCGGGGTCTCCGGATATTCCTCTTTGGCCCGGTAAAGATACTGTTCTGCCGTATCCAGATCTTTTATTTCCGACAGTCCCCAAGCTTTGCGCAAATCCTCCCGGTACAACATGCCTTCGCCTCCCCCGCCCGGCTTGTTGTACTGCGGAATGCCATAAAGGCCGCCGTTGATCATGACGCTGTCCAGCGAGCCCTTGTAATGGTCGACCAGATCAGGGACTTGTCCGAGCAAGGGCGCCAGGTCGGCAAACGCATTTTTCAAGGCAAAGGTTGTAAAATCGGACCATGCCCCTCCCACGTAAAGGTCATATTCTTTGGATGCAATCGCTTTGCTGATCTGATTCATTTCATCTCCCCAGGGAATGTAATCGAAACGAATAGTCGCTCCAAGATCCCGGATCGTTAGAGCATCGAGCTGCTTATAGAAATTATCCATCCCACTGGCCGGCGGACGGCCCATGGTAATGGCCCTCAACTCCACAACCGGTGTTCCACCAGGGGTTGTTATCATATCCACCGTATCCACCGTCTGATCGACCGCTCCCGTGCCGGGTCCTTCATTCCAGCAAGACGTTAAGACAACGGCGAAAACGGTCGCGAAAACGATGAAACAGGCCGCAGGCAAACTTCTGATCCGTATTGATTTCAATGCATTTCCCCTCCGTAATGACAGCGAAGTATTCTGCTGCCATAATCCATCCTGTACGTTATGAATCCGGTTCTTCCGTACCCTTCATTATGGCCGGAACGTCGATATACACGGTTGTCCCCGCTCCTTGGAGCGAGCGCAAATCAATCCCATTCGGCTCGTTAAAGTAATATTCCAATCGTTTCCGAATATTGTTCAGTCCATATCCGCTGCCGCGATGCTTCGAGGTGCGCGTATCCGCCGTTCCGATCCCCGGTCCGTCATCGCTTACCGTCAACTGCAATCTGCCATCCCGGGTGCTGCCTCGGATAATGATTTGCCCCTCACCCTCAGGCTTTTCCAAGATCCCGTGCACGATCGCATTCTCAACGAGCGGCTGCAGGGTAATCTTCGGCAGCAGGCACGCTTCAGCGGACTGCTCCACCTCAATGGCAAATCGGATCTTTCCCTTGAACCGCTTTTGCTGAATGGCCGCATACATTTCGCACAGCCGCAGCTCATCCTTCACCGTAACGAAGTCCTCGCCCTTGTTCAGAATCAGCTTATAGTAATCGGACAGCGCATACACCACATGCTGAATGTTCTTCTTCTCATCCTTCTGCGCCATCCACACGATCATATCCAGCGTATTATACAGAAAATGCGGATTGATCTGGGATTGCAAAGCTCTGAGCTCCGCGCCTTTAATCTCCTGTCCGAGGCGGTATTGCGTATCCATCAGCTCCTTGACGCTGTTGATCATATAATTGTAGCTCGAGACCAAATGCCCGACTTCATCCTCTTGGGTCGCGATATCCAAGGTGCTCAGCCGGCCTTGCCGGACCTGGCTCATCTTGTTCATTAGCAAGAAAATCCGCCGCGTAATGGATTTGGTTACCGGCATGATGCATACCAGTAGAGCCAGGCATACGGCCCCATACACGATAAGCACTTGATTGCGAACCTGATTGACCGCTTGAGCGGCCAAATCGGCTGAAATGACGGAATGCAGAAACAGATTCGTCGATCCGATTCTTGAATCCCTAACCAGATACTTCTTGTTATCCGTTGCGACGGGCTCGAACCGCTCCCTGGTCACTTGTTTCGTAAACAACTGCTGCCGATGCTCCAGCTCATCTTGCCCGTTGCTGATCACGACTTCTCCGTCCTCGGTCTCTACGTATATCAGCTGCTCTACGGCCGTGTTCATGACGTAGGATTGAAGCTGGCCCAGCTCCACCCGAATCGTAACGATGCCTACCGGCGTCGAATAATCGTTGACATTCCACAGCACTCTGCCAAGGATCAGCTGCGTCTTTGAAGGCGAAGCCTCATCCTCTGCCAGGACCCACACCGCATCCCCTTTGGCTGCCATGATCTTCTGTGCCCATGGAAGGTCTTCTACTCTCCCGATCGGCCGGTACATAGCCGCCCGGGGACCTGTAACGACAAAGCCGTCATCAATGTAATAGACGATGCCGTTCATCTCCGAATTCGTCTGCAAGATCCGCGTGTAGTCCGTAATCCGCTCGAAGGCGGACAGCTGCTCCCATACCTGCATGTAATCCGGATCCTGAGAGAAGACGGCATTCATCTGCTCATCAATCATAATCATCGACGATACTTCCTCAATATGAGAGAACTTACTCGACAACAAGGAAAGGGTTTGTTCGAAGCTCTGATTCGCGGCATAGCTCTGCCGGCTGATCACGGAATCTCGGAGCTGCCCATAGGTAGCGAAAAACGTGATTACAAGCGGAAGGATACCGGCAAGCGCAAACAGGATCATCAGCTTCTTCTGCAGCGATAAATTGCCAAGCCACGCCCCCAGCTTCATCCGCAGCGCTTCTTTCGATATTCAACCGGCGTCAAGCCGGTGGACGTTTTGAATACTTTGGTAAAATAGCCCGGACTCGCATAACCGCACATTCGAGCTATATCGGCCATTTTGAAGTGCTCCCCCGCAACGAGCCGTTTCGCCAGCTCCAAGCGGTAATCGTTCAAATACTGCTTCATCGTCGTCCCCGTCTCTTGTTTAAAGAGCATGCCGAGATGAGCGGCGGACAGATGGACATGATCGGCAATCTCTCGAATATCCAGATCCGCGTTGCTGCAATGTCTGGATATATAGCACAACACGGTACGGACAACGTGCGAATAGGGAGAAACTTCTTCCGCTTCTTTTTGGTAGGCATGACAGATGCTAAGGATAAACTGCTTGACTTCCTGCATGGACCGGCAGGCATTCAAATGGTTCTCGATCTCTTGGAATTGATACACTTTACCGGTTGTCAGCAGCACTCCGCCTCTTTCGCTTAGCATCGCGTGTGCAAAGGAGAGGATCCATGACATAACCCTCGTTCTGGGCATATATCCGCCATTCATCAGCCGGTCGCAAAAGGATTCCATCCACCCGGTCAGTTCATTCGGGCTCTGCTTCAAATAGTGATAGAATTCCAAATAGATGTCGCCCTTGATCATATAAGGAATCCACGAGGACTTATCGTATACGATGATGCTGGTCCGGTGCCGAAAGAAGATAAGCTCCAGGGCAATCTCAGATTCATGGAAGCTTCTTGGCACTTCATCGAGATGCGGAACGACAGAGCCGACACCGATCCGAATCTCCCTCCCGCTCCCGCATAAGCGTTCTGCCGCATGAAGGACAGCTCCGCGCTCATTCGGGCTACGTAGCGGAACGATCATCAGCTGCCGGTTCTGATCAAGCTGTTCCGTTAAGACAGCTGGAGCATAGGTTCCCCAGTCATTGTCATTCGGACTCGTTATCGCCCATCCTTGGCCCTCTTGATCCCATCGTGATACGACCAAGCATACATAGCTCACATCCGCCGGAAACCTTGCCGCATCGCATATCCGCCTAATTTCATCCCCGCCAAGCGACTGCGTACGCAAGACATTGGCCAGTTTCGTTCGCTCCAGTTCAAGCTTTTGATCCAGCAGAACATGCCGTTCTCGTTCTTGCTGAATGAACCGGATCGTTTTCCGGATGGCCTCCTCCATCTCAGGCAGCTTGATCGGTTTCTCGACATAGTCTACGGCTGCGAGGCGGATCGCGCTTTTTAAGTAAGCGACGTCCATATAGCCGCTTATAAAGAGCACCTTGCTGTCCGGACAGGCTGCAACCAACCGTTCCGCGAATTCAATGCCGTTCAGCTTGGGCATTCGGATATCCGTAATAACAATTTCCGGTCGATGAATGGTCGCCTTCCGAAGCGCTTCAGCCCCATCCTCCACCTGAAGAACCTCGCTGACGCCATAATCCTCCCAGTCAATAGACTCCACAAGCCCTTCCCTCGTGTAAACGTCATCATCTGCAATCAGCACTTTCATGCGGATTCCTCCTAATATCCTATAAATTCTGAGATTTTATAAACTACGGATAGCGCTTTCATATAATTCTAATGAATACGCTCTGCTATTAAATATACATGATGAAGCCTGGGTCTGGTATCAGTTCCGGCAGTGACTGGCTTAAGACATGAAAAAGCCGCGATCATCGCGGCTTCCATTCGTAAAAGTCTCAGCTTGGCTTATAAAGTTAATACCACTTTTCCTCGTCCGTGGCCGGTCTCTACCAGGCGATGCGCCTCCTGCGCCAATGCTAGCGGATAGGTTTGGCGGAGATGGATCCGAACGGCCCCTTCCTCATACAGATCGGTCAGCTCTTGGAGCCTGGCTGCGCTTCGCATGCCTTCCAGCGCAGGTACGCCAAGCTCGTCGGCGGTCTCGCTCGCTACCATCGTTCGTATCCGTTTCTTGTCCGGAACAAGCTCTACCGAAGCCCTAAGCGCCTCGGCTCCTGCGGCATCAAGTGCAGCATCTACGCCCTGGGGTGCAATCGCGCGTACCCGTTTCACAAGTCCTTCCCCGTAATGGACGGGGATGACGCCGAGTGAACGCAAATAGTCATGGTTTGCTTCGCTAGCCGTACCGATGACGACCTTGGCCCCCCAGCGCTTAGCCAGCTGGCAGGCCCATGTGCCGAATCCCCCTGCCGCGCCATGGATGATCACGGTATCGCCATGCCCGATGCCGATCGCCTTCAGGGCCATATGCGCTCCTTGGCCGTTGCCGGATAAACCTCCTGCAATATCCCACGGCATATACGGCGGCTTCGTTACGATTTGGTCTGCACTGACTACGATATACTCCGCATAGCTGTTGAATAGGGAGAAGCCTAGCACCTCCATACCGGCCTCGAACCCCTCAACCCCCTCGCCTACCTGATCAATGACCCCGGCAAACTCATTCCCCGGAATGATGGGCAGCGGTTTATTACGGACATAGGATATCGTTCCTTCCCGTACACGGCAATCAAAGGGCATCACGCCGGCAGCTTTCACCCGAACTCGCACGGTGCCGGGACCTGCGGAGGGGTTCTCCATTTCCATCAGGGTTAAGACTTCCGGAGGACCGAAAGTGGATACTGCCATGGCTTTCATATACAACCTCTCCTTTATACGAAATTAATTTTGACAGATATAACTTCCTTCGCCCTTTCCGCACCTGGACTTTCACCCTGTTGAGGAAGCATCCTGAAGCTTCTTCGACCGCCGTATGAACGCTGCTGCATAGATCATGACGACCGCCATCATCAGCATGGCCAGCAGCAAATAAATGTTGCTGAAGGTATTGGCTTCAGCGCTTTTCTCTCCAATCAAAGGGTTCCAGGCTGAACCGATCCCTTGGTCCACCATTCTTCCGTACAGGCTGGCAAAAACAGCTCCTGAAACAAAATTCAGCATCGACATCAACCCCAGGCCAACACCGCTTTGATCCTTCGGAAGGGCCAGCGATATGGTTTTGGTAAGCGAAATCGCCATAAACGCCTGGCCTACAGTGCCAAAGATTAGGAATAAGGCGATGAGAATCTGCGCACCCATTGAAAAAGAAGACATCATCATGAAGCAGATCATGTATAGCGTCGAGGCTAAGAAGAAAAGAAAGCTGTTGCCCTTGTGATCCGCCGCTCGCCCTCCCGACTTGCTTAAGAGCGCTGCGAGGACAGCAGCGGGTACCAGCACCCAACCGGACCTGCCGTCTCCCATCCCATGCAATTCGGACAGCAGGGTCGGTGTCAGAAATGATAGCGAGTAGCCGATGCCGGTTGTCATAAAGACAATACCCAGGCCCAGCGCATAACGCCTATTCGAAAAAAGCCGGGGACTGATGAAAGGTTCTTCAGAACTCGTTATTCTCAGGAGCAGAGCCGACATAAGCAAAACGAAGCCAATGAATGTCCATGGTGCCACCGACGTTACGAACAGCAGCAGCATGGCAATCGTCCCGGCAAGCAATCCTCCTCCAAGCCAATCCATCCTTACCTTGCGGCCTTGCTGATCATCCTGTAAATATTTGTAGTAAAGCGGCAATAACAGCAGGGTCAGCACAGGCAGCAGGAACAATAGCCGCCAATGCACAACGCTCGACAGCAGGGCTGCCAACGCCGGGCCTGCGGCGCTGCCGACAGCGCCGCCCGTCATCGTAATCCCCAGGGCTCTCCCCCTCGTGGATGACGGAACATAACGAACAGGGATTATTCCTGATACAGCAGGGATTACAGCCGCGCCTGCGGCTTGCAGTATCCGTCCGGCAATGACCATGCCATAGGATAACGACAGCATCCCGACAAGCGAGCCCGCCGCAAAGGTAATGAATCCAAACGTAATCAGGGATTTTAACCGACAAGCATCTGCGAGTTTGCCGTACACTACGCTGCCGACCGCAAACACCAGCAAATACGTGGTGCTCACCCAACTGACCTCTGACATGCTTAGCTTGAATTCATGCCGAATCTCTGGAAGCACAATGTTGAACATCGTTGCATTCATAACCGTAACGGCAAGGGTGAGGGCCACTAAGACCATGAGGCGGTCCGTGGGTGACTTAATTGACCGTTTCTCCATGCATAACACTCCTGACTTAAATGGAATCCCCGATAAATAGAGGAATGACCTTCTGTTTCACTTGTATTTTATATGGCTTCTGGAATAAACTGAAATATATATCCTAACATGTTGATCATATACTTCAGTATATAGGGGGATGAAGATGGAGCTGCTCCAGCTGCGTTATTTTCAGACAGTAGCCAAAATGGAACATATGACGAGGGCCTCACAGGAGCTGCACATCGCTCAGCCTGCTCTTAGCAAGACGATTGCAAGGCTGGAAGCCGATGTCGGCGTCCCTCTTTTTGATCGCTACGGCGGACGGATTCGGTTAAATGCATTTGGTAAATTATATTTGGACAAGGTGGATCGCGCGCTGCGGCTGCTTGAGGAAGGTCAGAAGGAAGTAATGGAGCTGGCCGGTCTCGAGCATGGAAGCATCCACTTGGCAACCTCTACGCTCGACCTGCTGTCCGATCCGCTCAGCCGATTTATTGGACGATATCCTGACGTGAACTTCAAGATCTCCCAGGTCAGTCCGGATGAAATGATCCAACTGGTGGAAGACGGGCGGGCCGATATGTGCTTTACTGCAATAGCCCTGGAGCAGCCCTTTTTGTCCCAGGTTACCGTGCTGAGCGAAGACATCTATTTAGCGGTACCGGCGGGGCACCGGCTGGCGGGTCAAACGAGTGTCCGGTTGTACGAGCTGGGCGGAGAATCGTTTATTGGATATAAAGAAGATTTTATTTTTCAAAAGATGTATGACGAGTACTTTCGTGAAGCGGGAATCCGTCCAAAGTATGTATGCAGGGTGGATGAGCCGCCGGCGGTTGCCAGCCTGGTTCGAGCGGGGATCGGGGTTGCATTGTACGGATGCAAAAGCGCTCAGGACGGTAAGCTTACGCTGATTCCGATCACGGAACCGAAATGCAGGCGCGATTACCGGCTGGTCTGGCATAGCAAACAATATCTGTCTCTGGCTGCCCGCACATTTCGCGAGTTCTTGATGGATTATTTCAAGGATCCCGCTGGAATCACAGCCCTATAAACAAGCACAAAACAAAGAGCCACCCCTATCATCAAGGGAGTGGCTCTTATTTCGTCTATCTGTACGTTTAGGCTTGAAGCTGCAGGCCGTTCCAGTACCTCCTGCACATAGCCTGCTCCTGCACATAGCCTGCACGAACGATAATATCGCCGAAGTATACGCCTATTCCTCTGCAGCATCATAAACACGGAAAAATAAACACTTGTATTTTTATAGACATTTTATTATTATGTCTATGTATTAAACATCGTTATGCGCATTCGTTTGTTTGATTACGTTATTTAGCTTGATTCATTCGATAGCCTAGAAAGGAGCCCTATTTCCGTGTCTAACAATCCCTACGTCCGCGTCATTTTGCTGTCGCGGGTGTTTCTCAACCTGGGCATTTGGGTCCGTAACTTTGCGATTTTGCTGTACGTTACGGATTTGACCCAAAATGACCCGCTGTACGTCTCGCTGATATCCGTTGCGGAATATGCGCCGATCTTCCTTTTTGCGATCATCGGAGGAACGTATGCCGACCGCTGGCAGCCCAAACGAACGATGCTGGGGGCTGATATGCTGTCCGCCCTTTCCGTATTTCTCGTATTGGTCGCCGTTCACCTCGGATCATGGCAGGCTTTGCTCGGACTAACCTTTTTCTCAGCTATCTTCTCCCAATTCTCGCAGCCTTCCACGATGAAGCTGTTTAAACGTCATGTGCCGGAGGAGCAGCTTCAATCGTTGATGGCGATGTTTCAATCGATGGTGGCTTTCTTTATGGTCATCGGTCCGATCGCCGGAGCTTTCGTCTACCAGCGGTACGGCATCGAAATATCGCTGGTCGTTACGGGCGTGTTATTCAGCGGATCCGCACTGTTCCTATCCCGTCTGCCAAGAGACGAGAAGAATGCCCGGCCATCTCATAAGCCTGATTTTAAACGAGAGTTGACGGAAGGGTTTCAGTATGTCTGGAATCGGCCCGCCTTGCGCTCTCTTGGCGCTACGTTTACGGTCGCCGGGCTGGCGGCAGGCCTGATCCAGCCCTTATTGCTGTTCGTCACGATCGAGAATCTGGGGAAGGACAAAGCGTTTCTTCAATGGCTGCTGACAGCGAACGGTGCGGCTATGCTCGTTGGCGGTGGATTCGTCATGTGGTTGGCGAAGAAGGTTTCCCCTCAAACTCTACTGGCCGCTGGACTTGCCGTCAGCGCCTTCGGAACAATCGGTATCGGCTTTTCTACCCATATCCCGCTAACGCTGCTGCTTCAAGTCGTGAACGGTTTTTTCTACCCTTGCATCCACATCGGCATCAATACGCTGATCCTGAAAAATACCGACAGCTCCTTTATCGGCCGGGTAGGCGGCATTCTCACCCCGATGTTCATGGGCATGATGGTCATCGGCATGTCGCTGGGCGGCATGTTGAAAGGCGTCTCCTCCTTGGTTACCGTCTACTCGATCAGCTCCATCCTGTTCCTTGTTGGCGTCCTCTTCCTCCTTCCGTTATTGAAACGAAGCGCGGTTTCCAAAGGAAGCGTTTGATCCCTATCCGAAATAATTCAAGAGCCTCACCCTGGACAGAAGGGTGAGGCTCTTGCTATTTTTCGCGAACCGATTATGCGTGGAACTGCCGGCCGTCCAGTACCTCCTGCACATAGCCTGCCCGAATGACAAAATCACCGAAATGCTCGCCGTCGTGCCGGTCTTGGGCATAGTGGGCGATGATCGGACGAAGGGTATCCAAAATTTCCGCTTCTCCGATGTTCTCCTTGTACAGCTTGTTCAGTCGATGACCGGAAAAGCCTCCACCCAGGTACATATTGTATTTGCCCGGCGCTTTGCCGATAAATGCAATCTCCGCAAGCATCGGCCGTGCGCAGCCGTTCGGGCAACCGGTCATCCGAATGACGATATCCTCTTCGCTCAGTCCGTGCTCCGCAAGCATCGGTTCGATTTTATCCAGCAGCGAAGGCAGGTAGCGTTCGGACTCCGCCATTGCCAGACCGCAGGTCGGCAGCGCCACGCAGGCCATGGAATTGCGGCGAAGCGCAGAGCCGTGTTTGCCGTCCGTCAATCCATAGGTTTGGATGAGTTCCTCGATCTTTTTCTTCTTATGGCTGCTGACATTGGCAATGATCAGATTCTGGTTCGCCGTGAGGCGGAAATCGCCGTTATGAATATTCGCAATTTCCCGCAGGCCCGTCATCAGCAAATAATCCGGTTCGTCCTTCACCCGGCCGTTCTGGATAAAGAGGGTATAGTGCCATCGTCCATTGCTGCCTTTTACCCAGCCATAGCGGTCACCGTTATGGTCAAAATGGAACGGACGCGCCTCCTCCAGCTCCCAGCCCAGCCGGCTGCTCAGCTCGCCTACGAACCAGCCGATTCCGCGGTCATCGATCGTATACTTGAATCTGGCATGCTTTCGCACGGCCCGATCGCCGTAATCACGTTGAATCGTAACCGTCTTCTCCGCAACATCGATGACCTGCTCCGGCTTACAGAAGCCGATCAGCTTCCCTACCTGCGGATAAGTGAGCGGATCCCCGTGCGTCATCCCCATGCCGCCGCCTACCGTTACATTGAAGCCCTGGAGCTTCCCGTCT
Organism: Paenibacillus sp. FSL M8-0142; assembly: GCF_038597315.1. Taxonomy (NCBI): domain Bacteria; kingdom Bacillati; phylum Bacillota; class Bacilli; order Caryophanales; family Paenibacillaceae; genus Paenibacillus; species Paenibacillus sp. FSL M8-0142. The sequence continues at coordinate 2,938,578 of NZ_CP152008.1, read as the reverse complement.
TCCACAATCGCGATCAAGCCAAGATCCTGCGAGAACACGTCGACGTCGTTGGAAGGCGGAACCGCAATGCCAATCTTGAATTTACGCGGCAAGTAGACTTTGCCATAGATCGGCTCCTGCTCTTCATCCTCACGGCTGTCGACAACCTTTTCTCCATCGAGCCAAATTTCGTGATATGCCCGTGTGCGGGGATCCAGATGATTGCTGATCTTGCGTGCCCATTCGTAGACCTCCGAATGAACCTCGGATTGGTACGGATTCGGATTCAGCATGACGTTCCGGTTCACGTCACCGCATGCGGCCAGCGTGCTCAGCATCGCTGCGTTCACTTCCTGGATCGTGCTTTTCATATTCCACTTAAGCACGCCGTGAAGCTGGAACGATTGACGGGTAGTCAACCGGATCGTCCCGTTGGCATACTTCTGTGCGACCCGGTCCATCATCAGCCATTGCTCCGGCGTCACCACGCCTCCGGCGGCTCTAACGCGAAGCATGAATTGATAGGCAGGCTCGAGCTTTTGCTTATGCCGTTCATTCCGCAAATCCCGGTCATCCTGCATGTAGCTGCCGTGGAACTTCATGAGCCGGTTATCATCCTCCGGGATGGAGCCCGTGATGCGGTCTTCAAGCGTCTCGACCAGGCTGCCTCGCAGATAGTTGCTTCGGCGCTTAATATCTTCTACATCGCTATGCGGTGCACTATTCGGTGATAACAAATGATTGTCAGACATGTCCCTGCTCTCCTCTCGCGATCACGGGATATCGTTTCCAAAATTAATAGACATCCCGCTGATAACGTTTCTGTTGCTGCATAAGGGTAAGGTATTCCGATGCCTCTTCCGGACTAAGGCCGCCTTCCTGCTCCAGTATGGTGCCCAGCGCTGCATGCACGTCATGAGCCATCTTCTTCTCATCACCGCATACATAAACGCAGGCTCCCTCTTGCAGCCACTGGTAAAACTCTTTGCTGTTCTCCAGCATGCGGTGCTGTACATAAACCTTCTGCTCGGTATCACGGGAAAAGGCTACATCCATCCGCGTCAGTACCCCTTCCTTCAGCCAGCGCTGCCATTCGATCTGGTACAGGAAGTCCGTGGCGAAATGCTGATCCCCGTAGAACAACCATGATTTCCCGGAGGCGCCTATCTCCTCGCGTTCCCCGAGGAATGCCCGGAACGGAGCAACGCCCGTACCCGGTCCGATCATAATAATCGGCGTGTCCGGATTCGCCGGCAGTTTGAAGTTAGGGTTGTGCTGAATGTACACCGGCAGCGAATCGCCGGCTTCTAGCCGCTCGGCCAATTGAACGGAGCAAACGCCGTAACGGTTCCGGCCATGTGCCTCATAACGGACCGTTCGTACCGTAATGTGAACCTCGTCCGGATATGCCTTCGGACTGCTTGCAATCGAATAAAGGCGTGCTGGAATCTTACGCAGCACCCCTACCAAATCACGGGCTGGCACTTCCCGCAATCCGTAATCCTGAACCAAATCCAGCAGGTCGCGCTCTTGAATGTAATTGCGCAGCTCCTGTTCGTGGCCTGGCTCGAGCAGGCCCTTCAGCCCTTCATGGCCCGTCAGCTTCGCCACTTGTTCAATCAAAGGCTTTGTCAGCACGGTAATCTCATAATGACGCAGCAGCGCATCGCGAAGCTTGCGCACCTCGCCGTTCTTGTTGATCACAACCTCTTCGTCCGCATTCCATCCCATCGCCGTAATCAGCTCATCTACCAGCAGCGGATGATTTTCCGGGTAAATCCCGAGGCTGTCCCCCGGTTCATACTGGAGATTGGAACCTTCGAGGGATATTTCGATATGGCGGGTCTCCCTCTCTGAACCCCGGCCGTTCAAGTTCAAGTTTTCCAGCACTTCGGCCTGAAACGGATTGCTTCTCGAATATTCCGATTCCGTACTCTCGCTCAGAGCTACCGCAGCAGCTTCACCCGAAGCAGCCGAAAGCCCGCCGGACTGATTCAAGGATCGAAGAACTTGAGTCATCCACTCGGATGCCGGCTCATCAAAATCTACGTCGCAATCCACTCTCGGCGCCAGCCGTTGTCCTCCCAATTCTTCGAGCCGCTTGTCGAAATCCTTTCCGGTCTGACAGAAAAACTCATACGAGGTATCTCCCAGCGCCAGCACGGAATACTGCAAACCGTCCAATTGCGGAGCACGCTTGCTGTGGAGGAATTCGTAGAAAGGGATCGCGTTATCCGGCGGTTCTCCCTCACCGTGCGTGCTCACGAGAATGAGGAGATGCTGCAGCTTTTTCAGCGTGTTCGGTTTGAAGTCGCTCATGGATGACAGCGTGACCTTCATCCCTGTTTCCTCGAGCTTCTTGGTGAGCTTCTTCGCCAATCCATGACAGTTGCCGGTCTGAGAGCCGAATAATACGGTGATTTCCTTCGGTGCAGCCGCCGCGGGAGCTGCGCTGACCGAAACCGTCGCTTGCGTAGCAGCAGCAGGGATAGCCAAGGCAGCTGCCGTACTTTGGAGAGCTGTAATATAGCCGCTGAGCCAGGTTCTCTGTGCTTCCGTCAATGTCGGCAGCAAACGGTTCAACAGATCAACCTGCTCTTGGTTGAAAGGGCTGTTCGTTACTTGAAGTTCCAACAATATCCACCTCGCAAAAGCATCCGATTTTAATTCCCAGTAATACGATACAATTAATTTTATTACTCCTCTGAACCTATCATAGCTAGGGGAAACGGTCAATTCGAATGTTCTTATAGCAGTTATCAGATCTGCTGATAAATCGATAAGTTCGGGATATGATGCTCTCAAAGTTGACTATTTGGACGTGTTGGGCGGTATTTGCGGGGAGTGGCTTTTACAAGGAGAGGTGTTTGCGTACAGCAGCCATAAGAATATACGGATAGGGGAATGGTAAAGATACCTAAGGATAAGGAGGGAAATTCATGGGATCAAGCACGGAACATTGCAATTTTGCCCCGCTGAAGCACAAGCTTGAGGAGCAGCTCGTCGAGATCGAACAGCAGATCCGGCAGATCATCGAGAAGCTGGATCAGGATCAAACCTGCCTGCTCAATGATCTGGATCTCGTCAGATCCAAATTCCTGGAGGCTGAAGCTCTTTCCTCCACCTATTATTTGAACTGTTTCCTCTATCCTTTTACGAAAAAATACAAAGAAATTGCGACCTCGATCTATCATTTAAGCCAGAAGAAGATGGGCGCGCTGATCGTGATTCAACGAGAAGATGTGCTGGAGCCTTTTATCACCCCAGGAATTCCGTTGTCTGCCGAAATCACGAGCCCGCTGCTCGAGTCCATCTTCATTCAAGGCAGCCCGCTTCATGACGGGGCCGTCCTTGTTCGGCAGGATATGATTCTCTCGGCAGCCAATGTATTGCCGCTAACTGGCCGTACCTACGGAGAACGGAAGCTGGGCACCCGGCATCGGGCGGCCATCGGTTTGACTGAATTGTGCGACGCCCTCGTGCTGGTCGTCTCGGAGGAAACCGGCAAAACCTCTTTTTGCATGCAGGGAACGTTGTATCCATTGTCGATTCCTATCCCCTAATCATGAACCTAGTTTCCGCAAACGCAAAAAACCGCCCTTTGACGGAATGGAAGCGAAGAGCGACCATTTCTCAAAGGAACGGTTTCGATCACCAATACTTGCTTAAGCGAATGTATATGTCCAGAAGCGCTCGGTCCCGAAGCGCTGCTCGATTTCCTTCGTCTTCAGCTGCTTCTTGCCAAGCAGCTCCGCTGCCTGAAACTGCGAGCGATGAGCCTGGATCGAGTTCATCTTCTGTACAATAAACATAGATACGTCATGAATAACGTCCGGCTTGCCGAGCTCCTCCTCACAATTCTTGGAGAATGCCAGACAGTGTACGGCCGGTCTCTCTTCCGCCGACATCCGCTGAATGGTACGCGTTACGGCTGCGCCGGTTGCATCATGGTCCGGATGTACGCTGTAACCGGGATAGAACGTGAAGACAAGCGAAGGCTTGATTTCCTCTAGCAAGGATGCAATCACTCCATCCAGCTTATCTTGATCCTCGAACTCGATCGTTTTATCATGGAAGCCCATCAGCCTCAAATCCTGGATACCGATGGCCTTGCAGGATTCCTCCAGCTCGGCTTTACGAATGCTCGGCAATGTAATGCGGTTGGCGAACGGCGGAATGCCCATATTGCGGCCCATCTCCCCGAGTGTCAGACAAGCGTAAGTCACATGCGCGCCTTCAACGATATATTTAGCCAGCGTCCCGGATAAGCCGAACGCTTCATCATCCGGATGCGGCAGGATTACCAGTATGTTTTGCCCCATTCTCCTCAACTCCTCTCTGTATTTAAAAAGGCTCCCGACTAAGCTGCAGTGCGACGACCAGCTTCCCTTGACTGTCATGGCCGGCCATGATCAGCCGCTCCGTATCGGATTGCTCGAAATGCGTAAGCCCTTCGGTGTAAACCCAGCCATGGCTCATCTTCAATCCGACCCGGTAAGGGCCGTTCCCCGATATAGAGCCGTGCTCGTACCGGATCAGTGCATTCGTGATGAAATTCGCTGCAGGATGCTTCGAGCTGTCATAATGAGCCGCATAAGCACCTGTCGTCATTTCAAGATGAATATATAAATCCTGATTCTTCAATGTATCGATCATTCGCTGTACTTCAGCCGGATTTATGAGTTCCATAGTTCCCTCCTGTATTCAATAGATCGTCTCAAATCTCGTAAGGCGTATGGTCCATTCTACCATATTCCTGCACAGGGGCGAAACAAGCAAGCTGTGATACAGTCACTGCGGTCGCGCTTAAACTCAGGCATATTGGCTTTCCGCTCTTGCAATGCCTGATGCCCCTCATTTAAGTATCATGATTCGCGGCGTGATTGTCAACGAACCACCGTTCAGCGATACTGCTCTTAGCGGTGATGACGCCCTTCAATCATGGAGAATAGATAATGGGTACAATCCTTTCAAATAGCAAATCCTCCCTAACAGCCTACCGGATGGCCAGAGGCACCTTCTTCAAGAAATGGTCCATGAGCAGCGGCAGCGAGATCAGAATCGGCGGATCATCCAATCTAGGAACGTGCAAGGTTACTTCTAACAGCGGAACCTTGGTATAAGGTGTCACGACAATCGGCTCCCTGGAACGGGTGCGCAGCGTTGTAGATTGGGTAAGAAGAACGTCCACAGGTTGCATGCCCCATGGAACGGAGGTTGCCATCAAGTAATACGTTCCGGGTTTAACATCCGTGAATCTGAAGGGACCCAGCGATGGCAGGAGCGTGCCGTACAGCGGAAGGCCTTCGGGTATGGGCTTTGCGAATAATCCGATCAGAATAACACCCTGAAACGGGGCATGAGCATGTACCGTGCCTTCAATGGTCGCGTTGGGATTTAACACAGGCATCGATTGCCGCCAGTCGCTCAGCTTTTGAAGCGCTAACAAACGCTCGTTCACCTCATCCCTTGAATTGCGAAAATTCGACGGAGATACCCCTACCCTTTCGGTAAAGCGGGTTGTAAAGGTGCCCAGGCTTTGTTGTCCGATCTCAAGCGCGATATCTCGGATGCTCAGATGTGTATGCAGCAGCAAATCCTTGGCCTTCTCAAGTCGGAGTGAGGATACATAATACAAAGGAGGAAGTCCGATGCGCTCCTTGAAGATCCGGGAGAAGTGATATGGGCTGTATCCAATGTAGTTGGCTAATAATGACAATGGTAACGGCTCGTAAATGTTCTTATGTATGTATGCGATGACTTCATCTATCTCGGCGTAACGCTCATTCATGAACGGCTGCACCTTCCTATTGATCAAGTTATGGGATATACAAAATGGTTCTTTCAATTACCCAACAGAACAATCGTTCGCATATGCTGAATGATACCATATTCATGCATATAATGGAAGAACTCCGTCAGATATTTCTTGTCCATATGAAGTGCCGAAAACCATGACGAAATGATCATTTACGAGAAGTATGACCCGATTCACCCAAAGCCCAATGCAACAAAAAAGCCGCGCCTATGGCGCGGCTTTCACTCATTCTAATCCAAATCCGGAATCTGGATTTCCACTTCTTTTTTGCTCTGGGAGGAGCGCAGAATCCCGTCCAGAATCGCCTGGTTGCGCAGAACCTGCTCCCCTGGAATCGGTGCGGGACCGCCTTCGCGGACCGCCCGGACGAAATCCTTGATTTTCTCCTCAAACACGTTAATCTGGTGGTTGATCAGCGGAATCGGACTTTCCGTATGATGCCCCTGGATGTCATGGAATACCGAGATCGAGCCTACTCTTCCGTCCCATACGCCGCTCCAAGGTCCCGTACCGGCCGGCGTAATCTTCATCCCCGCATCCGTTCCAAGGAACATAGTAGCGCCCAGCGTATCCATATGCATCGCCCAGGATGTCTTGAAGTTCAGGACTAGGTCCCCTTCGAAGCGCACCATAGCAACCCCGAAATCCTCGACGTCAAACGATCCGGCCTCCGCATGGTATTTCGGATTCGTGCCGAAATGATTGGATGTATACGCCGATACGGTCAGCGGCTTCGGATATCCCATCGCATTCAATGCCATATCCAACGAGTAGCACCCGATATCGGCCATCGCTCCCGCACCCGCGATTTCCTGGCGGATAAACGTGCCGCCCGGCATGCCGCGCCGGCGTCCGCCGCCCGTCTCCACGTAGTAAACCTTGCCAAGCTCCCCGTTCTGGATCAGATCCCGGATGATCCCCATATTCGGGTCATACCGCGGCTGGAAGCCAACGTTCAGCATATTGCCCGTCCGCTTTGCGGTCTGTACCATCTCAATGGCTTCATCCAGCGTAACGGACATCGGCTTCTCCAGCATGACATGTTTGCCAGCGGTAAGCGCGTCGATCGTCGTGCGGTAATGCGCGACATTCGGTGTGCAGATGCTCACGCCGTCCAGCTCCAGATCCAGAAGTCTGCGGTGATCATCGAAACCGATCGCGCCTTGCAGCCCCCATCGCTCGATGAACTGATCCGCTCTGCCCGGCAGAATGTCCGCCACGGCTACAATCTGGACATCTTCAATTTGTTTATAATATTTGGCATGCTCTCCGGCGATCCCGCCGCTTCCGATGATGCCGATTCGAATGGTTTTCCCCATGTCTGATGTTCCCCCTACGATTTCACTTTCATCGTTCTATAAGTTGAAGGCGTGAAGCCATAACGTTTTCGGAAGACCGTATGCAGATAGCTTCCGCTGGAGAATCCTTCGTGCAATGCAATTTTGTCGATCGACCAATCCGTATCGAGCAGCCTCCTGCACACGGACTCAAGCCGGACATCCTCAAGGATTTCACTGAAGGAACGCCCGTCCGCCTGATCCTTGAATATTCGCTGCAGCTGCCTTGAACTGATATGCAGCTTCTCCGCAACATCATCCAGCACAACCTCGCCCGCCGAATTGGCATAAATATATTCCATGGCCAGCTGATAGCGGTACGCCTTCATGTCTCTTGACGGCAGCTCCGCCTCCGTCGGTTTCGAGGCATAAGCCCTTACCGTTCGGATCAGAATCTGAATTATGCAGTGCTTGATGGTCGTATAAAGCCCTGGATATTTCTCCTGGGAGGCTTGATACGCCTCCAGAAAATACGGCATGGCCCGATGGATATCCATCGTCGGCTTCAGCGGCAGCTCCTTCAGCTTTTCCATGCAGTCTTCCGCTTCGGCGATCTCCCACGGATCCGCAGCCGGCAGCGACCGATTCTCCTTATGCAATTCCTGCTCATCCACTTGCGTAATATCCACGTGAAGACAAAGCTCATCCATCGGCTCCACCGGGTCCGCTTCCTGATAATGCAGCACGTTTGGCCCTGTTAGATAGAACATGCCTTCTCGGAGCGAATAGGGCGTTTCTTCCATGATCACGGTTCCTTTACCGCGAGGAATGAAATGGAATTCAAATTCGGCGTGCTTGTGGAAGGATACGATCTTCCCCGGCGGGAACGTCGTCAGATGAAAACGCAGAACCCGGATTTCATACCGGCCCCAATAAATTTTCAAATCCAGCCGCTCCAAGGCATCCTGTCGTTCCTTCATGCTTTCATATGGAAAATGGGTGCTCATTGCAGGAAACTCACCTTACCCTTACGCTTACGCCTGCAGTTCATCCAATCGGACGGCGCGGCGTTCCTTCGCAGCGCGGTTGGAAGCCTCCATCAGCTTGGTCAGTTCTACGGCGTATTCGATGTTCTCGTCAGCATTTGTGCCGGTCTTAATATGTGTAACCCACTGTTCAAAAGCACTTTCGCGATTCGCAGGTACCGGAAGCTCTACCCAGCCTTCGCTATACTCCTCCTTCTTCGAGGAACGAATGAGCAATTTGCTATCCGGTGTGCCATACAGAATCGTACCGTCCGTACCATGAATTTCAATGGTGAATGGCGAGTAATTGTTCACGAATCCGGCCTCTACGATGCCCACGGCGCCCGATTCGGTCGACAAAGTGGCCACCGCATTATCTTCGACTTCCTTGCCCGTTACGTAACCGAAATTCGCCTGCACATCGACCGGCGCTTCACCAAGGAACAGCCGCGTCAAATACATCGGGTGGCAACCCAGATCAATCAGCGCACCGCCATGGCATTCGGACAGACTGAAGAAATGCTCGGGCAGCCAGCCTGCGGTCGCGCCGTTATGCGACAAACGCACCCGTACCAGCGTCACCTTACCAAGCAAGCCCTCCTCAAGAATTTTTCGGATCGCAAGCGTATAGCCATCGTTTAGTCTTGGCAGCGATACGGTCAGCTTCACGCCATGCTCCTTCACTGCCTCTAGAATTTCATTCACTTCGTGAAGCGTTGACGCAATGACCTTTTCCGTAAAAATATGCTTGCCGGCCTTCGCCGCCTTCACCATAACGTCACGGTGCATGGATGTCGGTGCATCCACAATAACGCCATCGATATCTTCGCGTGCCAGCATTTCATCCAATGATTCATAGAACGGAACGCCCTGCTGCTCTGCGGCTTTGCGGCCGCGTTCCGGATTTTCGTCCCAGACCGCAGCAATTTCCGTGCCCGGATGCTCCTGGGCTTGTTTCGTATAGTCCCAAGCGTGAACATGCCAATAACTGATTTTTCCGATTCTGATCATGATCGTCACCCCAGTATTAAATATTAAGACATCATGCACTAAATCTATCACAGGAAAATCCGGATTTACAGTGTAATATTACGACAATCAAGTTAGATATCACGACATGCATGAATAAAAAACACCGTCTCAAACGGAGCCATCCGGGAATTTCCTTATATGGCTAATCGCTCGCGCAGGGATGTAATGTGGGCCGTATGATGCTTCCCGTGCCATGCATACATGCCGGTTGCATAATCCAGGCTCATGGTTTTTTGGGATTCGGGATGATAGAAGGTTCGATCGAAATCGCTCGGGGTCATGGCGTTTAGCACAGCCGTCCAGCGGGCATGCAGTCCTTCGATTAATGAAAGGGATACTTGAACATTGACAAGGGTCGCGTCCTGCATCATCGCCCACTTCTGCTCATCGTAGGGCTTAATCGTCGGATTGTCCTCCGTCAGCGCCAGCTTAAAACGGATGTAACTGTTCATATGACTATCGGCAAGATGGTGCACAACCTGTCTGATGGACCAGCCACCTTCGCGATATGGAAGTCCTAGCTGATCCTCGCTTAAACCTTGCACGGCGGCCGAGAGCATTGAAGGCAGCTTCTCAATATCGCTTATCCAACTCTCCCGCTGCTCTGCTGTAGCGGTTCCTTCCCAAGCAAAAGGCCCGATCGGGTATCTCAAGTCCATGGTCTCTCACTCCTGTTCAATATTTAATGTTGCATGGTTGCTCTTTCAGTCGAGGCACATGTGGATTGCCTAGTTGTACGAGTTATCGTACAACTCTGATCGAAGTCTACCGTTTTACATATTCGTTCATATCGTTTCAATCTCCTCCCATCAAAAAATGGAACGAAACGAAATCAAAGAACGCTGCCTTTGAACCCAACCGCATCGCTTTAAATGTAAAGCCCCTGGTACCAGAACCAGGGGCTTTTCCGAAATATCGAATTACATGGAGCGGAGAATATCGTCGATTTCCTTCATTTGCGATTCAGACAGTGGCCCTTGTCCGATCGCGCCTGTCAAATCCTCCACCTGGCTAGTCGTCTTGAATCCCGGGATCGGTATGGCCGCCGGGCTGCGCCCCCAAATCCAAGCAAGCGCCCCTTGGACCAAGGTGCGGCCTCCGCTCGTTAAAATTTCCCTTATGGCCTCCAGCTTGGACAGGAAGGACGGTACCGCCTTCCCTTCATGGAAATAAGTCACCCACTCATGACCGCTTCCTCTTACATCTGAGATCGGAAGCTTGGAGTCAGCCGTAAACTTTCCGCTTAACAGCCCCATGGCCAGCGGCGAGTTATTGATGCTCGCAAGCCCGTAGCGTTCACATACCGAGATCATCTCCGGGTCGTCCCTTAGCACGTTCAACGGATGCTGAATAGCAGCGGCCACGGATTGCCGAGCGAAACCCTCCGCTTGCGCAGCATCCCAGGTGCTCCAGCCGTAGCTGCGGATCAAGCCCTCTTGCTGCAGCCCATTCAACGTATCGGTGACCGATTCCAATTCCTCTGTGCTCAAAGAGCCGACGTGTATCTGGTAAAGATCAATATAATCGGTCCCGAGCCGTCTCAGGGACCGCTGGCATGCATCCCGAACGTATGCAGGGGAGACGTCGTGTCTTGAATACACTTCTTTGGTTGCCTCGTTGTTGGTGAAACCAAACTTTGTAGCGAGGACGGCCTCCTGACGCCTTCCCTTCACGGCACGCCCCAGCACTTCCTCACTATGTCCCGTGCCGTAAGCGTCCGCTGTATCAAAGAAGGTTACCCCTCTTTCCATCGCCGCGTGAATAGCCTTTATCGATTCTTGATCATCGACCTGCCCCCATCCATCCGGAAGACCATCCAGCGTAAAATGTCCCCCGATCGCCCAGCAGCCTAAACCGAGCGGGCTTACGGGAATGCCCGATCTGCCTAAAGTGTGATTCATGCACATTTTCCTCCCTTTTCGGATTGGTATGGCTTCATTATAATAAGGAAAATGGTTGATCATTAGATCCAATTCGGATGTATTTGGAGGAACCAATAAGGAGCTGAATCACAATGTACGGCATCTATATCGACCGAAACTCCTCCCTACCCGTAACCCGGCAGCTATGTCATCAACTGCGTGAAAGGATCGAATCCGGCCAGCTGGCCGCCGGCACTAGACTGCTCCCGACCCGGGTACTGGCCAAGGAGTGGGGAATTGCACGCAATGTCGTGATTGAGGTGTATGAGCAGCTGACCGCCGAAGGCTATTTAGACTGCCGCGTCGGTTCTGGCACTTACGTCGCCGACGGAATTATGCCGAATGCGGCAGCCCGGGTACATCATGTCCCGGCGAAGATGGAACCCGCCATAACATCACCAGCATCTCCTGATCGGACCATCATCGATTTTGCAACCGGCATCCCCGATCTAGCACGGTTCCCCGGAAAGAGTTGGGCCAAATATTTAAAGGAAGCGACGGAATCGAGCCCTCATGATTATAATTACGGCGATGTAAAAGGAAGCCCGTCCCTTCGCCTTGCCCTGCGTGACTACCTATTCCGTTCCAAAGGCATCAGCTGCTCTGCGGATCAGTTGTTTATCGTTTCCGGCGCCTCCGAAGGATTCCTTCTATTGGCCAAAGCCTTATCCGCTCAGTTCAATTCCATATACATAGAGGATCCGACCATCGATATTACTCGTGATATTTTTCGCATGATGAATTATTCACTGGTTCCGGTTCAAGTGGACTCCAACGGCATGCAGGTTGATGCGATACGAACGTTCCTGCCCGGACATTTACTGCTGCTGACACCGTCACATCAATTCCCTTCCGGCAGTCTGATGCCGATTCAGCGGAGGCATCAAGCCATTCGCATGGTGGAGGAGGCGGATGCCTATGTGATCGAGGACGACTATGACAGTGAATTTCGGCTCAAAGGCATTCCGGTTCCTCCGTTGCAAACACTCTCGCCTTCCAGGGTGATCTATGTCGGCACCTTCAGTAAGACCTTGTCTCCGAGCCTTCGCATCGGATTTCTGATCGTGCCCCCGAGTTTAATCGATACCATTACCATGACGAAGGACAGGCTCAATCTGCATACCCCTGCCGTGATTCAGAAAGCGCTGGCTGCTTTCATACAGGACGGCCAGCTGGAACGCCATATCCATACCGTGAAGAAGGTGTACAAAAAGCGGCGAAACTTGCTGACGGAACGGCTCGCACAGGCCTTCGGAGACCGGATCTCCATAACGGGGGATGAAGCCGGCATGCATCTTCAGGTCCTGTTTCATCATGAAAGGCATATTGAGCTGCCATGGAACGATACGTGCGCTTTCGGCTTCCGGGTGGAACGCTCTGATGATTACAGGATAGCGGATCGAAACCCTGAGGGTGGCATCGTGCTTGGATACGGCAACCTGACTTCGGAGCAGATTACGGAAGGAGTATGCCGAATACACAGGTTCGTCTCAGCTTTTGATGACTCTATGTAAATTTAAAATCGCCATATCCATCATTTGAACGCAGCTCAAGAATCGCCCCACTCAAAAAAACGGTTCGCTTGCCGATTAAGCAAACGAGCCGTTTCTCCATCAAGTTCCCGGATATCTATCATACATTCTTTTATCCGCGCTACTGAACCGTTTCTATCCGTTTAAAGTTTCGCAGCGTTCGCAAGGCGTTCAGCGTCAGGATTCCCTTCCACTCTTCCTTCGCCAACGGCCACACCTCATCGTATTGGTACCACGTCCAATTCGGCTCCCACGCCCCGTCCTCCCCTTGCGTCTCCACAAGCAAATCCAGTTCTAAGGGCAGCATATTTTTATACTTCTTATAATAAGGCGAATTAGGGGAATCCATGATGCTGAGCGCTGTCGTACCGTATCCTTCGCGTTCCGCGGGATCGCTGCTGATACAGTTGTCCAGATAACGTTCTAACAGCTCCTGAATTTCAAGGGCTTGCTCCTCCGGCAGTCGCTCCTTGAAACGCAAATAGCAGAATAACTCATGCATCTCCGTCAGATCGCAGGCTTCCCGCAAATAATCCAATGCATAGCGGATGACCGAATCCAGCGGACCAAACGGGCACAACGCCCGATAGTCCATGAAATAAGCAGCGATATCTGCATTCGGGTTTCCCCAATGGTCAGCAAAAGCCCCGTACTTCCACCAAATGGCCCTCGGCGATTGCTCGGCCTCTTTCGGGATGATATCCCACCCGAACCGTTCCGGAATATACGTACGTTCAAGATAACCCAGCGTCCGGATAACCATTTCTTCGCCCTCGCCAGTACCATCCAGCCGAAGCAGCTCCAGCGCCCGGGTTGTGGAAAGCGCAGATGATTCTTTGCAGCGAAGATCGGGCTCAAGCCCATGACCAAATCCGCCGTCATCATTTTGATACCGGCTGAGCTCTTCAAGCACTTCGGAAAAGCTCCCGCCTTCGAATTCATATCGATATAGGGCGGCTTCAAGCGCTCTGGCTTGAGTCAGCATGTACTGTTTCGCCCGGTCCGTTTGCTCGTGTGACAGCAGCTTCATGACGGTTCCAACTCCTCATAAAAAGTGATTCTATTGCCGAAGGGGTCGGTTACGCACACCTCTTTGCTGTTCCAAGGTGCCGTCTCAACGGCAGGTCGTGCATATGGATAGTTCTTCGAGTGGAGCTCCGCGTGATATTGCTCGATCTCCGTCATTTCAATGCGAACAGCCGACCCGGGCGTACAGTCCCCATGATGCTCGGTCAAGTGAATGGAAACCTCTCCCTTGGTTACCTGCATGTACAGCGGAGCTCCATCTTCAAAACGATGCTCCCAATCAATCTGAAAGCCAAGATAATGAACATAAAATTCCTTGGCCTTGTCCACATCAAATATTCGAAATAATGGAATAATGCCCAGCATGGGATGGTCCCTCCTAATTCTAATAATCGTTATTATGCTTATTTGCTCCATTCGTCCGATCTCAAGCTCAACTAAGCGGTTTTAATCGCATCCGCCCAATTCGCATCGGGGTTGAGATATCGAAATCACTTCAATTCTCATAACGGCCCCCTTCTAACTTCCGTTCACCAAATCTGCTGAAAAAACCCAGCTCAAGAAGATCCTTTCTTTCAGCTGGGTTTGTATTTCATGGATGTATACCTTCGATTATACAATGGGGAAGGTCGCTATGGAATCCTTGTTTAGTTCATCCGCATTATCTGCAAGGGAGACCGGATGAAGTAAACAGTACCCTATTCCCCAATTTTGCGAACCTGCTTGATTTTTTCACCTTCGGCAAGCTTTTGCGCCCGCGCGCGCTTTACACGACTCCATACCAGCAGAATCAACAACGAACACCCTAGGCAGATGAAGATGACCTTCAAATAGTGTTCAACCAGGTTCAGAATAACCTGCCACTGCTCCCCGAAGATAAAGCCGATACTGAAAAAGCCGATGACCCACGAAGCAATGCCCAAGTAACCGTACAGGCAGACCGTCCGGAACGGGACACGGATCATCCCGATAAAGTACCCGATAAATTGCCTGACGCCGGGAATGAAAAAGCTAATGAGCAATAGCTTATTGCCGTATTTGTCGTAGTAGGCCTGCGTCTTCTCTACCAGGGACGGCTTCAGAAACAACCACTTCCCGTATCGCTCGATGAGCGGCATGCCCAGCTTGTAGCCCAGCACATACGTAATGGTTAGGCCGATGGCTGCGCCGCAGAAGGCAAACAGGAGTGCCGGAGCAAAGCTAATGACTTCCTTGTACGCCAGGAAGCCGGTATACGTCAGTGTGCTGTTACCCGGAGGAATCGGAAGCGCAATAAAATCAAGGGGCAGCCCGATCAGAAGCACCATATATCCATATTGTTCAAATAATCGTTCAACGACTTCGAATAAATTCATCGGTCTGCTCCTTCATCTTTTAACGAAAGCTGTCTGCGTATTGCCCCTCGTAATCTTGCAGGTAGGCTTCTCTAGACATTAATCCATAAGCACGGGGATCGAGCTCATGCAGCCAGTTCCGCTGTGCGGAATGGCTTTGCAATACCGTCATTAATGCTGATAACACGGAAAGCGCGGAATCTTTATGACCGTATCGCGCAGCGCTGCGTTTCATCTCTGCCAGAATGGACGCATGATGCAGCATGTGGAGAAGCCGGTCCTCAAGCTCTCCCTCGTCCGCCTGCTGGGCAACCCCGATCCCGACCAAATAATCCGCATTATCCTGTTCTTGACCCGGAACCGGCTTGAAGAGCAGCATCGGCAATTCCATCGTTAGCGCTTCGGATATCGTGAGTCCGCCCGGCTTTGTTATCATGAGATCGGCAATGGCCATTAATTCGTGCATTCGGTTTACATACCCCATGACCATAACCTGCTGGTGATCCGCAAATTCTTCCTGCAGCGATTGATACAGCTTATCATTGCGTCCGCATACGACGATAAACCGGACATGCTCGGGATATGCCCGCGATTGAAGCAGCTTCACGATCTCGCTGTCGATCATACCTTCGCCGCCTCCCATCATGAGGACGACTTGCTCAGACGGGCTCAGCCGGTAGCTCTCGCGAACCCGATCACGATTCACCGGCTGCGTATACAGCGGATGGACCGGTATGCCCGTGACCGATATTTTCTCGCCGGCTATTCCTTTACGCTGCAAGGCCTCCTTGACCTTACCCGATCCCACCATATAGTGATCGGTATGCTCATGAATCCAGTAGCTGTGATCCGTATGATCGGTAATCACCGTGACGACAGGTACATCGGTGAGGCCCATCGATTTCAGCAGCGACATGCCTGCAGCCGCAGGCGGAAACGTGCTGATCACAACGGACGGTTTCTGATCTTCTAGCAAACTGCCCAGCTTTTGCAGGCTGAACGTGCTCAAACGCTTTAGGAGCTGGATGAGGGTGTTTTCCTCCCTCGTCTTTTGAAACAAATAACCGTACAACGATGGAAAGTGCTTTACCCATTGAATAAAAAAGTATTGGCCTGCCACATGCAAACGTGGATGCGTCAGCTCCATATAATCAATGACTTTAACGCTTAGATGCGGGGAGTTTCTCTTGGCTGACTCCACAATGGCCCTGGCTGCCTGGTTATGGCCTTCGCCCAGACTGCCGGTTAATATTAAAATTTGGTGCTCATTCATGGATTTCATCGATACGACTCCTTATCAGACGTTAAGATATTCCTACAGCATTCATTAGGTACACGACCAGCCAGCCGGTTCCGAATCCAATAGCGCCGCCCGCCAAGCAATCCGTCGGGTAATGATACCCCCAATAAATTCTGGAAAGTCCGACCAATGCGGCCAGAGCAAGCAACAAACAGGTGTACAGCGGGGACACGAGAAACAATACCGGTGTGATGACCGCAAAAATAGCTGAGGTATGTCCCGATGGAAACGAATAGTCCTTGAGCGGGAAGTTCCCGACCTTCACTTGCTCCAAAGCCCGGAACGGCCGGTTTCTCCGCACTCCTTTTTTGATCAATACAACAATAATGTGACTGACGAGCAGTGCGATTGCGCTTTGGTACGCCGATACATCCCACGCCTCGTAAGCAAACCAGGCGATCAGCAGTGCGCTGGCGATGGTCGAAATGGCACCGCCCAGATGTGTTATTCCGCCGAACAACCGGTCAAATATCCGGCTGCTGATCGATTGGTTGCACCATACGAACAATTGATGATCCCATCGTTGAACGCGTTCCAGCATATTAGTTCCCACCTGCCGATACTTGATCTTGATGCGTTGCTTCTGTTTCTGCCGGAGCTTGAAGCTCCTCCGCCTGCTTCTTCTTTCGTTTCTTCACGGTATGAATTGTAAACCAAATGCCCCCGATGAGTGCGCCGGCAACCAGCAGAATGATGGTCAGCACATGATCAACCATATGCTCGGCGGCTCTGCCGTAGATATAGAACAATACGCCAACCGTGTAAAATTTGAACGCCCGCCCGATCGCGGCATAGCTGAGGAGCTTCCACAACGGGTAATTCATGCAGCCCGACAAAATCGTAAAGATTTTGAATGGGATGGGCGTGAATGCGCCGACAAGGATCGCGGCCTCTCCGTGCTTCTTAAACAAGCTTGTTGCCGAATCATACCATTTCTTCTTGAGCATCTTGCTCAGAACAAGCTGCCCGGAAGCTTTGCCGATGCCGTAACCGATCGGCGTTCCGAGAATACATCCGACAAATCCGATGGTTGCCAGCCAAATCGCCCGCTCCGGGGTTAGGACGCTCAAAGATAATTGCGAAAATAACGCGGGGATCGGAAAAATAATGGCATCGATCATCGCGTGAATAAATAAGCCGATATCGCCTAAGTTACGTAAAAACTCCATTCAACACGTGCTCCTCTGCATGGTTACTTGTGTTACAGCCGGGTAATATGAGTTCGCTTAAATTCGCGGGCACTCCGAATGATCGAGGCAATACTTCCTGACCACGCCTCTGTCCTGTTCAAGTTAATGAAAGGATACCATGAACGAGTGGCGATAGCTTCCGTCTCCAGACGATAATCATCCTAGACTTAGGTCTAGCTATTAGTAGCTGCTATTATATTAACGAGAACCACCCCGGATAAGTTGGTCCCATTCAACCAAGCCTCAAAAAATAAAGCCCAGCCCTTACAAGGACCGAGCTGTTACGACCTAACTCTTCAGCTGGCATATTGCGCTCACTTCTGCAATTGAGCGGACTACATAATCTGCGGCGGATAGATCCTGGTTACCCGAATTTGGATTAACGAAACCGATACACTGCATGCCGGCTGCTTTGGCCGCAGCAATGCCATGGCGCGCATCCTCCAGCACCATGCAGGAAGCAGGCTCCGCGCCAAGCAATTCAGCTGCCTTCAAATATACATCAGGCGCAGGCTTGCCTCTGTCGACCTCTTCCCCGCTTACGATACAGTTAAAGGCATCCAGCAGACCGAATTTGTCCAGCACCGCTTGGATAAATACGGGGGGCGATGAGGATGCGATCCCAACGGGGATGCCGCTGGCTTTCAAATCCGCGAGCAGCTCGCGAATTCCGTCAATCGGTTCCATTTCGCGTGCGGTCAATATTTTAATTTTATTGGATAATTGATAATCGATGATTTCGGATACCGTCCGCTGCAGCTGATATTCTTCCCGGATCAGCTTCCACATTTCGGGATTGGTCATCCCTACATATTTCTCGAGCTGCTCCTGCGTGATAGCAGCCCCAAAATCCTTCATAACCTGAATGTCCACTTCGAAATGAAGCGGCTCGCTGTCAATAATGACACCATCCATATCAAAAATAAAAGCCTGAATCATACATGCTCCTCCTTTGAACGATTTCGGTTCAGCTCCCGAATCTTTTCCCTATTCTGAGAGCGTCTTTGCTCCCTATGATATTTAACGATTTCCATCTGCTGTATGAGCGTTTAGAGCGAGCAATGTAATCATTACACCTGCAGCAAAGATCAGCGTGCCCCATCCATCCATTGTAAATAATAGAATGAGGATCAGCTCCACAACGATGAAGATTCCTGCGCCTATAGCCAAGTTTTTCACAGCTCCGTCAAATCCCTCTTCATCTGAATCGTAATCATCGCGGCATCTCCATTGAGCGTGGTAATGTTTACTTCATACGGCTTGAACCCCTGTTTGTGATAAAAAACCAGCCCCCGCGTGTTGGTATTATGGCAGCTGAGATGCAGGCTGTTCACCCCGTATTTCGTTTTCGCCAATCGCATCATCGTTTGAAGCAGCTCTTTCGAAGCGCCTTTCCCCCGATGGTCCGGGGCAACGATGACATTGCCGAGCCATGCTGAACCGTCCTTCACATCATAGAAATTCGCGTAAGCGACTGGCCGATCAGTGGAGGCCTCAACGATAACCGTAGGCTCTAACCGATTCTCGAGCAAGTCCATCACTTGCTGCGGCGTCAAAGGAAAGCCGGACCTCGGACTCATGTAAAAAAGCTCCTCCGGCGTTTGCGGAAAGCCGCATATCAACTCGAGATCCAGTTCATTTAGCGGCCTGTATGTATACAAAATTGAACACTCCTTTACGTTCGGATGCCAAAGCAAGCACAACATACACACATCCATCCCCCCCATCATTGGTCCCGATGGCATGGCATGGTCAACCACGGCTGACTTGAAATAAAGACCCGGCTTAGACAGCTTATCTAAGACCAGGTCTTCAGGTTAGCTTCACCCATGATTATACAACCGATCGGCCGATAGAGTAACCCCTTGGCGATCAAGCCTTGGACTTGCTGCCATACTCTACATGCAAAAATCCGCATAGACTGGTAATGGTTTATCATTCAACATGTTTCGCCCGATACCAATAAGTGTATATTTCCCGGTAGCGCAGCCGGTCGTATAGCCGGTTAGCCGGCAGATTCGCTTGCACGACTTGGAGATAGCTGCTGGTCGCCCCTTGTGCTCTCGCCCATTGAAGAATATGTAATAAAATCTGTGTGCCATAGCCTCGCTTCCTATAAGCAGGTGCGGTTGCAATATCAAATATCCCCACAACGTTCTCCTCTAGAGCACCGATTCCGCAGGCCGCCGGCCTGCCTTGATCATATAAGGAAAAGAAGCCGTAAGGAACGGAAGAGCGGCTGAACAGCTGCTGCTTGATGTCCCTGTTTTTTGCCGTGAGCCCCGTAACCACCGTCAGATCATCAAGCCATTCGTTGTTCAACTGTTCATAGACGGACACATCCCGATATGTCGGGGCCGGCACGTGGTCCAGACAATCCAGCACTTTGAGGCTCGTGGGGTCGAGAAAGGAGTAACCTTGGTCATCCAGAATCGAATCGAGTTCAGGGGGATTGAACGGCGTAACTTTAAATACAACGTCAAGACCTTCTCTTGCATATATGCGTTCACAATATTGAATCTGTTCATACAGATCAACCGACGGCTCCGTGTAGAGCGCGCTGACCGAGTTGGAACGCTTCGTGAAGCCGGCCGCTAACCGGAGCAGCCAGCCGTTACGGACGATCGTTTGGAATGCGGGCCAGGCATTCAATGTCATTTCCTCAATCCGCATATCATCCATATCTACCACCCCCACCTTCATAGAATAGGATTAAAATATACTATATCGTATATTCATGCAACACCTGAACAAGCATGATATGTTACGAAATTTCCTTTATGAAACACTGTTTCCATAAATATTGCTTCTATCTTTATGAAAAAAAAGTAACCATCTATTTTAGATGGTTACTCAGAGTGTCGAGAAAGTCCAACGGACTTTTCGACACTCTATTTTTTATATGGGGAATCATATCTTTTAAAATAAAAATCGATTTAAAGCGCTCTGAGAACCCTACTTCAGTGACCGACGAGGCAATTTTAAACCCCCTGCAAAAAAACAGGGGGTTTCTCGACAGCCTGAGTAACCATCTATTTTAGATGGTTACTGACGTTCCTTTAATTTTTAATCTCGCAGATTACACCGGATTCGGTATGAAGTCTCCGCCTCGGCATCGCTTCAAATAATGAAGCGCATGAACCTGTCCGGTCATTTCAAGCTCCCCGTTATATACGGGATCGTGCCAGCCTTCAATATCGATCGTTCCCTGATAGTTGCCCTGACGCAAAATCGTGATGATATCGGTCCAGTTGGTGTCGCCGAATCCGGGAGTACGGTGCCATACATAAGGCTTCGGCCCGTGAATGCCATATTCCCTCACGATATCCCAAGCAATCGTTGCATCCTTGCCATGGACGTTGAATACTTTATCCACCCATTTCCGCAGCTGCGGAATCGGATCGATCAAAGACACCATCTGATGGCAGGGCTCCCACTGCAGGCCGATATGGTCCGACGGGATGGCGTTGAACATCATCTCCCACGCCGTCGGGTTATGGGCAATATTCCAATCCCCCGTCTCCCATGTCCCGCCCATGTCACAGTTCTCGAATGCAATGCGGACGCCTTGATCTGCCGCTCTTTTGGACAGCTCGCCGAACACCTTCGCATATTGCGGGATCGAGGCGTCGATGGATTCGCCCGTCAATCGTCCGGTAAAACCGGAAACGATGTCGGTGCCGAACAGATGGGCATGATCGATCAGACGCTCCCAGCTCGCCAAGGTATCGGCATTACTGCCTTCCCCGGTCAGCGGATTGCCGAAAATCCCGAGCGTCGACACGATAAAACCGTGTTCTGCTTGCAGCTCACGAACCCGCTTTGCCGTCTCCACAAGATCGGTATCGCCTGTCGTCTGCCAGAAGGTAAGGCCGAACGATTCAAAGCCGTGGGGCGCGATCTGAGGGATGACCCGTACAGCGTCCCCGCCGCCAACCAGCGTTCCGATGCGCAATAATTTCGTCATGTTGATTTACCACTCCCATTTGACGTTTAGTATGCGTTTGCAAGTTCAGTATAACTGGGTTTCCCTGCCTTTTCTCGTCTTATCTTGTGCTTTCCTAGTTCAATATTGCGGGAGTTTCTTGTCTCGATCCCCAGCCTGGTCATCGGATTCCATGGTATAGCGGGATGTCTCGAAGAAAGACCATCCATTTATCGATCCACTGCCGTCTCTTTGCTAAAGAACGTATAAGAACGTCCAGTCTCGCCCACAAACACTACGGGTTCGAAGCCGGGAGCCTCCAATCGGCAAGGGCCTGAAGCTGCGCAAGTGACGACGGCTTCCGTAACCTTGCCCTCTGCCCAAACGAAGTCGACGGTATAACCTCCCCTGGCTCGCAGCCCCTTCACGCTCCCCTCGCTCCAGCAATCGGGCACTGCGGGAAGGAGCCGGATTGCCCCGTCATGGCTTTGCAGCAGCATCTCGGCGATGCCTGCCGTACCGCCAAAATTACCGTCGATTTGAAATGGCGGATGATCATCGAACAGATTAGGCAGTGTGGAGTGGTCCAAGAGCGCCCTCACATTCTCGTAAGCTGTGGCTCCGTCCTGCAGACGTGCCCAGAAGTTAATGATCCATGCACGGCTCCAGCCGGTGTGCCCCCCGCCGCTGGCAAGCCTGCGTTCCAATGTCGTCTTGGCGGCCTCAGCCAAATCCGGCGTTCGCTCCACGCTAAAGCGTTCGCCCGGGTAAAGGGCAAACAGATGGGAGATGTGACGGTGTCCCGGCTCCACCTCTTCGTAATCCTCCATCCACTCCTGGATTTGGCCGTATTTACCGATTTGCGGTTGGGGCAGCCGCTTCAGCGTGCCCGTGAGTTCATCGCGGAACGCCTCATCCCGTCCGATGATTTCCGAAGCCCGAATGCAGGCATCAAACAGCGCTTCGATGATCTGAAAATCCATCGCGGCTCCGACGCAGAGCACCCCCGTCTCGCCGTTTGGCAGCTTATACCGGTTCTCCGGTGAGACGGAAGGGCAAGTCACCAGCCGTCCTTCGGCGTCTTCGATCAAATAATCCAGCAGAAACAACGCCGCTTCCTTCATTGTCTCATACACCCGCGCCAGAAAATATCGGTCCTGACCGAACCGGTAATGCTCCCACAAATGCAGGCACAGCCAGGCAGCGCCCATCGGCCAGAAAGAAGCCGGAAGATACGTATCCTGCGGCGCCGTGTCCGCCCAAATATCCGTATTGTGATGGGCGGTGAAGCCCCGGCAGCCGTACATGACATGTGCTGTCACCCGACCGGGCTCGCGCATCCGTTCGATCAGCTCGAACAACGGCTCATGGCATTCGGCCAGATTGCAATTTTCTGCATGCCAATAATTCATCTGTGCATTGATATTAATCGTGAATTTACTATCCCACGGCGGGGTGAAGCTGTCGTTCCAGATGCCTTGAAGATTCGCGGGCAAAGAGCCCGGCCGGCTGGAAGCAATGAGCAGGTATCGGCCGAATTGAAAATAAGTCGCGATCAGGCCGTGATCCTCTCCTCCTTGTTGAAACTGCATCAACCGTTCGTCGGTCGGCAGCACGGTTTTGTCCGGGCTCTCGGGCAGCTTCAGATCGACCCGTCCGTACAGCTCGCGGTAATCGGCGACATGCCGGGCTAGCAGCTCAGCATATGGAACCCGGCTCAGCATCTCCAGCCGCCGTTTGCCATCAAGCTCCGGATCGGGATGGCGGAACGTTGTTCCGGCAGTGATCACCAGCGTTACCGAGCTTGCGCCATCCACCAGCAAATACTCCCCAAGGGTACGGCAGACGCCGCCATCCGGAACCGCTTTCAGGACGGCGCTAAACGAGCTGCCTCCTTCGCCGCCGCAATCCCCGCGCATGGCAAGCCCGCTTTCCTTCCATTTGTCCGTCTTCTCCAGGTATCTCCAGTTTCGGCGATTGAACCGGGCTTTTAACGAGACTGTCCCCTGTTTGTCGGCGGATATCCGGATGACGATCGCCTGATCCGGATAGCTGGCAAACAGCTCGCGCGTATACCTGATCTCGCCGATCCGATAGCTGACCCGGGATATGCCGTTCTCCAAATCAAGCTCCCGCACGTAGTCGACGGCAGGAAGCTCGTGATGGCTAAACGACAACAGCAGATCGCCGAGCGGCATATAGTGCCGCTGCGCTTCGGGCAGCCCCGCCATCGTCATCGCTGCCAGCTCCTCGGCCTCCCGCAGCCTTCCCTCCATAATCAGCTTTCGAATCTCGGGCAAATGAGGCAGTGCGTCTTCGTTGTTGCGGTCGCGGGGGCCACCATACCATACGGAATCCTCGTTGAGCTGAAGCTTCTCCTCAGCCGTGCCGCCGAAAATCATCGCCCCCAGCCGGCCGTTTCCGATCGGTAGCGCCTCGTTCCATTCCGCCGCCGGTTTCGTATACCACAAGCGATGCTTCTGGTCCTTGCTAACCAAGCTTGTCATGGCTTCTCCTCCAATCCGCTTTATAAATTGCACTAGTTCAGCTCCATCACATGTCGAAAGGCAAATCGCCAAGGCAAAGCACCGGAAAATCGGGCGTAATCCATCCATTTAATCGTTAGAGTCGATTTTCCAATAATGCTGATGGGCTTCAATGCGCATCCAAGCCACCTTCATTCCAACTTATTGTAACGATCCGATATAAGAATAAAAATTGCCTAATCCCGCATATTTGTACCTTATTTTGATATCACGGCCCCATATCAATGATCACTTATAAATCAGAACCACCCGTCAAACGGGTGGTTTGCTCTTGGGGTATAACCCCTTGTTGCCAAACTGCGCCTAAAGACGCTAGCCTGACAATAAAATTGTTCAGGCTCAGTGTAATTTGTCACTTTCACTTACCAGTTAAACTGGTTTACTTCTTCTTGCTACTGTTTTTGCTGAATGGGTCTTCATACTCTTTCACACTCAGTTTATCAATTGCCTGGTCGTGTGCTTCTTGCTCACGGATATATTTTGCCACGGTGGCTTCATTCAAGCCCACTGTGCTGACGTAGTATCCCTCCGCCCAAAATTTTCGATTGCCATATTTATACTTCAAGCTAGCATGCTTCTCGAATATCATGAGTGAGCTTTTCCCCTTCAGGTATCCCATAAATGATGATACTGAGATTTTGGGGGGAATTGCTACCAACATATGTACATGATCGGGCATCATGTGGCCTTCGATTATCTCCACTCCCTTGTATTTGCATAATCGTTTGAAAATTTCGATTAAGTCTTTCCTCACTTGATTATAAATCTCTTTCCGTCTATACTTCGGGGTGAACACAATGTGGTACTTGCACATCCACTTCGTGTGAGCTAAACTATAGCTCTTGTTTGCCATCTAAGACCATTCCTTTCATTATTGAGCCTGAACATCTCAATTTTATCGGAATGGTCTTGTTGGTCAAACCCTCGATCCCTCCACCCGCATAGCGGGTGGTTTTTTGTTTCGCACGCTTCGCGAGCTCAACTGGCTAAAGCCATAACGAAAAAGCCCGCAGCGCGAGCTTTCCGTCCTTCCATCGCAATGCTGACCTCAAAAGCGCTTCGGGCACGCAAGCCTTGCCTCGAACCGCATTGGTTTCGACTCGTCTGAAGTGCCGTTCACAATTGGACATTCGCTTCGACAGTCCCGCGTCCTGAGCGCAGACTCATGCCCCTAAGAATCCGAGCTTATCGCGCCGCGGTCTACTTCGATATCGTCGATGAATCGTAGGCAGCCTGCATGATTTCAAGATAACGCTGCATGTTCAGACCCTCCAGCCCTTTCACGTAATCATCCCAATCTTTATCCAGACTCTTGGCGCCGGTAATGAACAGCAGAGCGTTCTGGTCGACATAGTCTTTGATGTTGGTCTGCATCATGCTGGCTTCATCGGCGACCAACGGGTCGACCCATAGCGCCCAGTGCGGGAATATTTCTTTCGGCTCCTTGCCTTCCATCAATAACGTTGCCTCGTAAAGACGGCGTTCGTAACCATCGTTAGCGTAAATATCCGTGCCCTGAACCTCGGAATCGCGGTATGCCCGGTGGTGATTATATTGGGTTAGTGCCCCCCAGCTGTCATTGCGGGGCTGCTCCCCGGATTCAAGCGGGATCGATTTATAGAGCGGCTCCACTTTGTCGTTCAGCGCGATTTCTCCATCCTGCGGCTTGCGCCAGCTCTTGCCTTCTTCACCGAGATAGGAGAGCATTGCCCCTTCTTGCGTATAGAAATAATCCAGCATTTTAATGGCGGCGATCTGCGCCTCTTTGCTCGCTTTATTCGTCAGAACGAAGGATGCGCCCGGATCGATCGGATAGTTGAACGTTGCATAATTGGCGTGCGGTCCTTGCAGAGGCGGAAGCGGGTTGTAGTCCTTGCTGTAGGGTGCATCTTCTCCTGTGGTTAAAAACAGGGCGGGATGCATGCCTGCTCCGGCACCCAAAAGCTGTGCGTCGGCGTTATCCCCGATTTTTTTGTACGCGCCTGCATTTTGTGTAAACGCCCCCGGGTCAATGAGTCCGCCGTCATACAGCGATTTGATGTAGGCCAGCGCTTCCCGCCATTCCGGTTTGTTCGCCGCGGTGTCGACCTTGCCCTCCTTCATGATGAGATACGTCCTGTCGTCGTTGTAAATAAAGCCGTTCATGAGATACGGAATCACGTGAACGCCGAAATTTTCGACGGATCCGCTGAGCGGCACTTCGTCCGCCTTGCCGTTTCCGTTCGGATCCTGCGTCTTGAAGGCTTCAAGGACCGCTTTGAATTCTTCCGGCGTCGTCGGCTGCGCAAGTCCGAGCTGATCAAGCCACTTCGTATTGATCCACATTTTATTCGGGTATGAGCAGTGGAAGCATTCGTTTAAGCCGGTCAATCCGTAAATCTTGCCGTCAGGAGCAGTGTTCATGGCCTTATAATATTCGTTGTTCTCCAGCACTTCCTTAATGTGGGGAGCATGCTCCTCGATCAGGTCGTTAAGCGGAACGATCACCCCCTGCTGCCCGAACTTCAGCAAGTCCGTCTGCGAGAAACGGTCCACCCAAGGAATAAGCATATACAAATCCGGATAGTCGCCGGACGCAAGCGAAATTTGGCGTTTTTCGGCCGCGCCGTCGAACGGAACGGTTGTCCAGTTGAACTTGATGCCGAATTGCTCTTCCATTTTTTTCGTAAACTTATTGGTTTTCAGATCCACATCCGAGCTTTGATGGGCAAATACGTTGATCGTTACCTTCTCACCGGAATCCTGTAAGCCGCCTTCTGTCCCTTCGCTTCCTTCGTTGTCGTTTCCGCCGGAGCATCCGGCAAGCACCAAACTAAGCATCAGTATGAGAACAAGCAGACGGGTTCCCGTTTTTCTCAAATCAATCTCCCCCTCATGAATTGGTTATCACTATAACGGGCGATGCCCGGGATCAGCCCTTCACGGAGCCAATCAGCATGCCTTGTACGAAATAGCGCTGCACAAACGGATAGATCACCAGCACCGGGAGGCTTGCCACCACAATGAGCGAGTATTTCATCAGCTCGGCCATTTGCTGCTGCTTAACCATCTCCCCGGCATCCATATTGCCCGTTCCGCTGCCCAGGATGAGAATGCTGCGGAGAATGAGCTGGAGCGGATAGAGCGATTGCGATTTCAAATAGATCAGGGCATCGAAGTAGGCGTTCCACTGCCCCACCGCGTACATGAGTGAGAGCACGGCGATAATCGGTTTGGCAAGCGGAAGAACGACGCTGAAAATGTAGCGGATGTCGCTGCACCCGTCGATGTCTGCCGCCTCGGAAAGCTCATCCGGGATCGAGGTCTGAAAGAAGGTTCTGGCGATAATGACCTGCCATACCCACACGGCGTTCGGAATGAGCAGCGCCCAGCGCGTGTCGATCATGCCCATCGATTTGACGACCAGATAGGTCGGGATCAAACCGCCGGAGAACAGCATGGTGAATGTAATGAAAACCATAAGCGGCGTGCGGCCGAAGAATGACTTTTTCGATAACGGGTATGCGACCATGATGGTCAGGGATACGCTGATAAACGTACCGGCAACGGTATAAAACAGCGAATTGGCATAACCCGTCAGCACCTGGCCGTTTCGGAACACCGCTTCATACCCCGCCAGCGATACGTCGACCGGCCACAGCCACACCTTGCCTGCAGAGACGGCGCTTGGACTGCTCAGGGACGAGCTTACGATGTAAATAAGCGGATACAGGACGGCAATTAGAACCAAGGTCAGCAAGATATAGGTCACGCTCAGAAAAATGCGGTCCCCCAGCGACTCCTTGATCTTGATCCTCGTGCTCCGTCGGCTTCCTTGATGGGTTTGCAATGCGTTCATGTCACTCCCCCCTTTTCGCGAAATTTACCAGAGACTGGTATTGGAAGCCCGCTTGGCAACGGCATTGACAACCAGGAGCAGCACCAGATTGATCAAGGAATTGAATAGCCCGACCGCCGTGGCGAAACTGTAATTCGCGTTCAGCAACCCGATTTTGTACACATACGTGGAGATGATTTCCGACGTGGACAAGTTCAGCGGATTTTGCAATAAGTACATTTTCTCGAAGCCGAGCGCCATGATGTTGCCTACGCTGAGAATCAGAATGATGACCGCGGCCGGCAGAATGCCGGGGAGATCGACGTTCAGAATTTTCTGTAACCGATTGGCACCGTCCACCTTGGCCGCTTCGTATAATGACGGGTCCACTCCCGCCAGCGCAGCAAGATAAATTACGGCGGAGTAGCCCATCGTTTGCCATACGTCGGACAGCACGTAAATCGTGCGGAACATGCCTGGCTCTCCAAGATAATTGATCGCTTCGAAGCCAAGCGCGCCGGCAATGGTATTCACGATCCCAAGACGTGGGGACAGGAACAGCATGATGATGGACACCATGACCACTGTGGAGATGAAATATGGCGCATAGGTGACCATCTGCACGGTTTTTTTGAACCTTGCGCTCTTCACCTCGTTCAAGGCCAACGCCAGCAGAATCGGGATCGGAAACCCGACGATCAATTGATAGAACGAAATGTACAGCGTATTTTTGATCAGCGTCGCGAACGCCGGGTTGCGAAAAAACATCTCGAAGTACTGCGTGCCGACCCATGGACTTCCCCAAATCCCTTTCACCACGTTATAGTTCTTGAAGGCAAGCACGGCGTTTGCCATCGGCAAGTACTTGAAGATGATGAAATACAAGACCGGCGGAATGACCAGCAGATACAGCTGCCAATGTCTTCTGAAGCTTCGGGAGGCAAATCTCCCGATTTCCGAGCGTGTATTGCTCGGGGCTCTGACTGTTTTGGACTTGGAAAATAGAGTACTCAGTTCCATCCCTCCTTCGATGAGCAGCTGCCAATGAAGCAGGAACTCTGTTTGGCAGCGCTTTCTTGTGCGTAATCATAAAATTGCACGCTCGGCGCCGTAAAGGCACACTTTCTCCCTCACCGTACAATTTCGGAAACGGATACTTTCCAAGCGTTGATTTTCCTCGTTTTTTTCATTTGACGGATTCGATAAAAAAACGTCACTCGACACGTCCGATCCATTCGTTTAATGAGGTGCCTGACTCCCCTTCCGTAAAAGACGGCTAGGTCGCCGTCTCCTTAATCGGCCATTTGCCGGAACGTGCTCGGCGACACGCCGCGAACCCGCTTGAAGGCCCTCCGAAATGAATGGGCGCTGTTATACCCCACCTGCGCAGCGATTTCGTCAATCGTCAATAGGTTCTGCTGCAGCAGCTCGGCCGCCTTGCCGATCCTCACCAGTTCAACGTAGTCCGAAGGATTCGTTCCCGTATGCTCCTTGAACATTTGGGAGATATACTTTTCTGGCTTGCCAATATGCTCCGCGATACGATAAAGCGTCAGCTCGGCGTCGGAGTAACGCTCGTGGATATAGCGGATGATCTCACTTACGGTCTCGGCATGCATGTCGCATTTTTTCTTCCGGACGTCCATGCATATATCATGAATAAGCTTTCCGAATCTGTCCCTGAGCTGATCGACCCCGTCCGTTGACGAAACGGCAGCGATCTGTTCCTTGATATGGTCGGTCAACGACTCGTCGTGGAATATTTTTTGTTCGGCCAGCTTTAAAAAGGTTCCCTTCAGCTCCGTCACAAACTGCTGCGTCATATCGTACGACAGCTCCCTTTCTTCAAAGTTCCGGCTGAACAGCTGGTCAAGAAGACGGTAGGTTTCCTCCAGTTCACCCGCCTTAAGCGTATTGAGCATTCGCTGTTCGGATTCAATCGGATAATAGTACAGCTCCGTTGCTTTCACCGCATCCTCGAACCGGGTGATGCCGACTGCCCTGGTGTGGACGGCATATTCCAGTGCTTGCTGCGCTTCGTTGAACGAGTCGGCTACGCCGTTCCACGCGTCGAACGCCGAACCCAGCCCGATCGTGATCGACAATCGATGCTGCCGATATACGGCATCGACCATTTCGAGCAAACCGTCTTCCAGGCGGCGATTTAGCTCTCCGGCAAGCACATGCACGAAAGCGATCTGGTCCGAACCCCAGTCCGTAACCAGCACATCGGGTTCCAGCCGGCTCAAGGCCTGCCGGACGATCAACCGGGCGACGCTGAGTTCCTGGATGATTTCCTCACTGTCGGCGCTGCCATATCCGGCAACTTTCAGAATGCCTGCACGTCCATGCTCGCCGCGGAGCCGGACTCCGGTTTGACCGGAAACCGCCTCGAGCTCGCGCAGCGTATAGAAGTCGCCTGTCAGCAGCCGCTTGATGAACGCATCCCTAAGCAGCGGGAGCTGATCGTTCAGTGAAGACTCCAGCAATTTATTGTTTGCGATCAGCGCCGCGATATTGCCGGCCAGAAAATCATACTCGTTGCCGATCTTTTCCCGAGAAACGTGGTTTTGTTCGCGAAAAACGGACAGTAGCGAATGGACCTTAGCACTGTGCCGGTACGCGAGCACAAGTCCGATCAGCAAACCGATAACCAGCGCTGCCAGCGTAAATGTCGTCGTAACCTTCTGGATTCTGTCGGCCTTCGTCATCAGCGCCTGCTCGGGTATTCCGGCCATATAGGTCCAGCCGTTCAGGTCGGACCGGATGGAGATCAACAGCCGTCCGTCGCCCGTGGGGCTGACCTCGCCGTTCTCATCGGAAGAAGCTTCGGTGAAGCGCTTGGCCTCCTCTTCTCCGATGCCGCGGGACAGAATCAATCTGCCTTCCCGGTCCGCAACCAACGCCCAGCCCCCGTATTGGTCCACGATATTTTGCAGCAGGCTGCCCATATGATCTTCATCGATCAGTACGCCGATCATCGCCTGCGGATTGTTAAAGCTGTTAAGCGGGATCGATTGCAGAAACGTGACGGCCGGCGTCTCGACAAACACCGTATCGCGGATTTCCCGCCTATATTTTTTAAGCGGAACCATCTCATTCAGATGAGGTTTCTTTAATACAGCCTCCTCCCATTCCTCGAACGTCATTCCTTCAAGCCGATTCGCCTCGTAATAATGCTCGGGCCGGTAATAGACGGTATTCGGCGTAATAATCGCGTTATAATTACGTATGTAGATGAAGAAATTGGAGAGGTAATCATTCGTGCTGCTGTACATGGACAGGCTGCGCTGCATGCGTCCCAAGCCGTAAACGTTGTTGCTGTCGAGCAGCTTGGGATCAGCGATCAGACGATATAGATCCTGATTGATCGCAAGCTGCTTCGTGAAGGTTTCCACCTCCACCAGATGACGCTCGATGATCTCTTTTCCCAGATTCAAGGAACTCAGGCTGTTTTCGATTGAGCTTGCTTTCGCCACTTCAATCGAAGTCCTGTACGATGCATAGCCCGCAATTTGGGGGATCAGGAGCACGATCAAGTAGGAAATCAGAAATCTGCGGAACACCGGGGAGAACTTGGACCATAAACGCTGCATATGTACCCTCCTCAATAGAAAGCGTTTTCAAAGTAAGGCAATACGATGATACACTTGACTGTTCGCAAGAAAAAGGTACAATTCCTTCCTCGGGGTACAATTGCTTACCATGGCTATAGGCTGGGAGCGAAATGACATCCAACCGTTTAGGGCTGAAATTTCGAATCAAATCCAGCCCAGAACAAAGAGCTGTCCGTCCAAGTCGCCTGCAAGACCTGGAGACAGCTCTTTGTCAAAACTGCTGCTTTATCATTGATACCAGAACCGTGGACGATAGATTACCGCCCGAGTTCGCCTACAAAGGTCGTAACGCTCTGCGCGGGAAGATGGGCCCAGAAGTTGCTCCCCGTTACATTGAGAGTCGTACCGGGTTGAAGATTGCTGCTGCCGCTCGTGATCCACCTTGATACCTGCGAAACCGATCCGTTTTGCAGCACAAAGTTCTGATTGACCCCGGCGCTGCTCCGGTTAATCGCAACGATAACGATTTTGTTGTCACCTTTATAGGCTGATACGTAAACGTTGGATTCAGGATTTTTCGTGGCATCCACCCTGACATAGCCGGGGCGGACAAATTTGGAGAAATGAGCCATATTGTAGCCGCGTTTGCTGATCGTGCCGTCCTCCTTCATCGGACCGTAAGATCTGCGGATATACCACCACACGTAGGCTTGAAAATCGCCTTCTACCAGCGCATTGTGGATGTGATAGGACACGTCAAGGGCTTCAGGCCAGCGATCCGCCGAGTTGTTGTCGCTGTTCGGGTAGTATACCTCCGTCATCCAGAGATCTTTTCCCGCTCCTTTTTGTTTGAATAGCGGATAAGCGAAATTGCTAATCGGGGTCCCGTACAGATGAGCGCCGAGAATATCCATATTGGCAAGCGCCTGGGGATCATTCAAAATCGGATCCGACATATTTTTCAGATACTGGAACGATTCCGGCGCGATGACTCTCGTGTTGATCGATCCGGCATTTTCTTTCATAAACCGAAGCATTTCCTGCGGTGTCCACCACGTCCAGTCATGTGCATAATCGGGCTCGTTTTGGACGGATATCGCATACAGATCGACGCCATTGTTTCTCATATACGTCACGAAATCGTTAAGATGCTGGGCATACGCGGCATACTTGTCGTAACGAAGCCGCTTTGCCGACGTATCGCCGTTGTGGTTGAAGGTCTCGACCATATCGGCCGGCGGATTCCAAGGGGAAGCAAATACGATGGCTCCAAGGGCAATGGCCCGTTTGGCCGTCTCCAGCTCACGATGCCACTGATTTCGGTCTTCATGCACGTAGATTCTTAATATTGAGAAACCTAACTGATTCGCCCCGTTTCCGAATGCGGTATCTCTCTGTGCTGCCGTCAAATCGCCGATCCATGCCGGGTGGTTGATGCCTCCGAATCCGCGAATCACTTGCTTCTCCGAGGAAACATTGATGACGGCATCGCTGGCTGCGGCAATATTGCCAGGTGCAACCAGAATGGACAAAGCGATGGCAAGAGACAAACATACGCATAAGTATTTCTTAAACCGTAAACTCATGAGACTGCTCCTCTCGAATTTTTTTGGCTCCTCAAACCAAGGTCACGCGTTGAATAAATATTCAGCCGGTCAATTCCATTCCATTGCTTGCTCCTCTAACAATCGCTTTATCGCTTTGGATGCCACAACGAAAAGCTCCGGATTCGTGAATCCCTCGAATTTTCCGGCGGCGCGCAGATGCGGCTCCAACGACATAAACCCTGAAAATCGCCTGCGGCTGAGCTCATGAATGAGCTCGCGGAGCTCGCCGTCGCCATCGCCTGCCGGTACGACGGTCCCCTTCCCCATGATGGCGTCTTTCACATGAATATACGACGCATACCCGCCTACCAGTGGATAGGCCTCATTGAAGGGCTTCACGCCGCACTGCACGAAATTCGCCGGATCAAAGGCTGCCCGCAAATGGAAGGATGAAACCGTTTGGAGCAGATCCAAACATCGCTCGCCGGTGTCTCCATAAATATGGCTTTCATTCTCATGAAGCAGGACCACGCCTTCGCGTTCAGCCAATTGAGCGAGTCGTTGCATGCGCCGTATCACTTCAGGCCGATGCTTCTCGTAGTCCCCGTCCGGAATGTAAAAGGAGAACACGCGTACAAAAGGCGCCTGGAAAAACTTAGCTAGACGTACGGCGCGCCGAGCGTCCTCGAGATGGGTTTCAAAGTCGTCGGTGATTTGGATTTTCCCGATCGGCGAGCCGATCGAGGAGACTCCGACCTTCCGCTCCGCTAATCGTTCTTTCACGGTCAACGCTTCCTCTTCCGTCAGCTGCAGCACATTTTTGCCCCAAACGCCTCGAAGCTCAAGATAACGGATGCTTTCGGATTCCAGGACATCCAGCTGAACATCCAAATCCGGGGATATCTCGTCTGCAAATCCGGTTAACGTAATCATTGGACCCTTCCCTTTCTTAATGGATGATTTCACATGATCAAGCGGCGATACATTGGGAAATGACCATCCAACCACAGGTTGTAAATGTTCATGTGGACATTACAATTTGTTTAAAAAGGAGGCGATATCCGCATGGAGCTTGAATATCACCCACATCTCGTACCGAATATTTTTCTGTTCGTGGACCGCAAATGTTATCCGGATTGGAGAATACAGAAGGCCCGGATCGGGTTTCACGATTTGACGTTCGTCGTTGATGGCCGGGCAAACTACTACATTGACGGCAAAAAATTTGCAGTTGAGGCGGGCGATCTGGTGTACGTTCCGGGTGGAAGCGTACGGGAAGCCCATACGTGCAAGGAATCTCCCATGCATGCGTATCCTTTCAATTTTTTCTGGGCCGAACCGCACAATCATATCCGGCTTCCGTTTGGCGTCGTAACGAAGAAATTGATCACCAAGGAGATACTTGCCTACATCCGGGAGTTCAACCACGTGTGGATGAATAAACAACCGTTTTATATGATCCATGCCCGTGCATTGTTCGAACTCATTCTCCACCGGCTGCTTCACGGCATGCATCGCCAAACGATCATGCATATGGACCCGCGGATCAAGAAGCTGACCGCCATCATCGAAGAACACTATGCGGAAGACTTGTCGTTTAACGACTTCGCCGAGCAGTTCAACCTCCATCCCGTTTATTTAGGGAAACTATTCAAAAAGAATACCGGTTCGACCTACAAGGAATACCTGCAGCGGGTACGCGTGAATAACGCTGAGATCATGCTGATGGCCGGCGGCGTTACCGTGACGGAAGCCGCCGAATCCTGCGGCTTTCAAGATCTTTCCTATTTCAGCAAAGTGTTCAAGGAAGCGAAAGGCTATCCACCGTCTGCCATTAAGAAGCATTGACTTGGAATCGCTTCCATCTGTAGCGCCGTACCTGACTCATCCCTTCAAAATGACGGGAGTACTGGCTGTGATTCCAATTGAGACCACGTTTACTTTTTCCAAACCGCATCAATCGCTGCCTGGAACGGCCCTTTATATTTCTCGACGACCGTCGATACCGGGATGCCTTCCATGATTTCCCCTATAAATTCGTAATAAGGCATCGATGGGTATCCGCTCTCGGTATCGATCACTTTAATGCTCTCACCGGCCAGCTTGGCATTCTGAATATCGTCCTCGTTGCTGAATAAAGTCTCCAGCGTAGATTGTTTCGGATAGTCGTAGATCGAGTCGATATCGTTGATTTTCTCGTAAATATAAACCAGACGTTCGGGATGCTCCACGGCGCTTGGAATCGTCAGGTAATTCGGGATCGTATTATGCGAATGGTAGCTTGATGCGCTTGGCCCTTTCGGAAATGGGAGAAATCCGATATCGTAATCCGGCATGTCCTGCTTGAAGTTTTCCATTTCATAATCGCTGCCTGCAACCATCAATGTGTTGCCTTGGCGGAAAAATTGGCCCGGCTCGGTCCAGTCTCCCCCTTCCGTTGGTCTCCCAACCGACTCGGTTGCGAGGCGCGACAAGAAGTTCAGCACCTCCAAGGTTTTGGGATCCTCAAGACCTTGCTTATCTAGAATGACCAGATTCGCTTCGTTCGAGGCCATTGCGGGAACCAGCAAGGAAGCGGATGCAAGCCCCCAAATATCCAATTTGCCGTCGTTATTGGAATCTTTGTTCGCTTCTTTCGCGACCTGAATGAACGTATCCCAGTTCCAGTTGTCCTCGTTGACGTATTCCTGCAATGGCTTCATGCCCAATTGATTCATTAACGTGCGGTTATAGAAAATGCCGGATGACGCGCCGTTGATGCCCGTCCTGAACCCGTAGCCCCTTCCTTCGTATTGGGAGTACTCGTTCGTGTACTGCTGGATGAATACCTTCTCGTTCTTCGTGTATTCATCCACCGGCGCGAACAGACCTTGATTGACCAGCGTCGGAATCATCCATGGCCTCGCTACCCGGATAATGTCGCCGATCGGTTCGCCCGCCACCAGCGAGGCTGTCACCTTATCCTGGTACTCGCCGAAATCCACGATCATGTATTCCATTTTAAAATTATGTTTTTTCATCAGCTCTTCCAAGTTACGTTTCCGTTTAATGTTGTCAGGATTGTCTTCCTGAATCGATTCATCATACCAGGACACCCATTTGATGGTTCGGCCTCCCATATCAAATTCCATTTCCGGCGTGCCGGTTAATTCTTCCTCGCTGCTTGATTCGTTTGTCGGCTGCTCGTTTGTCGCTTCCGCAGGCGCGTTGACGGCCTCTTCCGCTTTGTCGGGCTCGACTGTCTTCGCGTCGCCGCCCGAGCCGCTGCTGCATGCCGTCATGATCACCAGAATCAGGCTGCAGAACAGCAGACTGATCTTACGCATCCACATGCGTTAATTCCCCCCTTAATTTTTGGCTGCATGAATATGCAGCGCTTTCATTTTGATGCTCACCAAGATCATATAACTGCTTGCGAAAACGAACCATAGAGAAACTAAACACGATTTGTAATTACTAAAAGTGTTGATGCTCTGGGCAACGCAAAGGGCCGGAAAGTGGAAAGCGCATGAGCGTCGGCTGTACGGTGTGCCCAATCTGAATCCATCAGTTGGAAAGGATTAACCTCGGGTTCACGTCGTCAAAATGCAAAGAAGCGCTGCGTACCCGCACACGGGAACACGGCGCTTCTTTTGTTCTTCATGCTCTTGTCAATTCGCACACAGAAAAGTTGTTGTTCCGTCAGCCTTCCGCCAATGCTTCCACCAGCACATCCAGGTATACGGACGCAAGCGCTGGATTCAGGTCCTTCTCTTCCGTCAAGCCCAGCATCGGTTCACCGTCAACGTCGAAATGCACGCGACGGAGACCCGAGCAGCGAGGCTCTCCGATGCCTGGACGAGCGTGATATACGCTCCAGATCGTTCCTTCCTCGTCCTTCACATAAGAATTGTGTCCTGGCCCGTATTCGCCCGGCACGCTTCTGGAAGTTAGCAGCGGGTAATTACGCTTCGTCCATTGGTTCGGGTCAAGCAAATCAGCGTCAGAATTGACGCTGAGCATGCCGACGCAATACGTGGCATCAACCAGAGCACCGGATATCGTCACGAAGATCTTCCGGTCTGTCATGAGTGCAAAGGGCCCTTCCTCCACGAACGTTTGATTGTTCGCCCAGCCGTAATCGGGCTTGGACAGCAGGACAGGCTCCGATATCAGTCTCCACGGTTTCCTCGGATCCGCCTCGGCGATATAGATCCACGAGCCCAGGTCATGCGGTACCAATTCCCTTTGCGCCCAGAGCACATATAAACGGCCTTTCCGCTCTAATACGGTCATGTCCAGCGTTATGCCGGCTTGAAACAGCGGGCTTCCGTCATGTCTGGCGACCCGGATCGGCGTCCCCCAATCCGCAGCAATTCTCGGATTGCCGCCCTTCTTTAACCGCATAACATGCGATTGAATGTCTTTGAACTCGCCGCTGCTGCCGGCAAGAAAAATATACAGCTCGCCGCCGATGCCATGAAGTTCAGGCGCCCACAGAAATCGCTTCAGATGATCATACATGCCTGTATCCAGGATTTTGGTTTCTTCTGCCGAGGCCAGACCGATGATGGAATCCGACTCCCGGATCGATATCGTATGGTTGCCGTCGGCATCATTGGTCGCGACAAAATAATACCTTCCGTCCCACTGCGCAATGCAAGGGTCGGCACGGTTCGTCGCCATCGGAAATGTATAGCGATCCTGCCGAATGCTTCCTGAAATGCGATAAGTTCCGGGACGGCTCCAATCGATTTCGGACGCATCCCACTCAATCGGCTTGATCGCGGTTGTGCCGTCACTGTATATCGCCGTCACTTTAACGGCTTGCAACTGTTCTTTGGACGAAACCGTAACGCGCTCCGGCAGTTCATTACGCACATGAACCGGTACCGTAAGCTTATGAATCAGCCTCTGAGCCACGCCTCGCGATACACGTATCGCATTGCGGGCCACTGCTCCTTCAATGGCGACGCGTCTTGGGCTTAGCGTGAAAGCTTCGCACGGCTTCGGCTTGGCAGCGTCGTCCGGGCATGTCACGTCCGCCATTTCCCTTTGATAATACCTTCCGTCTTCTTCACGCCAACGTAGGATATACTTTCGGGAAGCATGTTCATATTCGCACATGATATCTTGTACATGATGCCCGTCCGTTAGGTTCAACAGACCGAGCTCCCGATACTGCAGCAAGTCCGGGGAAGTGAACAAAAGCACCGAGCCCTTGCTCTGCTGATCGGGAGAACCGTCCGCTTCCGTCCGAATGGCCAGTACGCCAAAGCTTCCGTCAGCCATGTGGAACAGGTACGGATTCTTCAAACTCTTGGCGGACAGCATGCCGTTTGAGAGCTCGGCGGCTTTAGCGAACAGTACCCCCGAGTTATGATTAAGCTCCCGATAAATCATCCCGTCATCGGTGTAAGCGAGATGCATGCTGTATGCAAGCTTCGGGGAATAGATTTCCGGTTCAAGCGGTTCTCTCGTATAGCAGAGAACGCTGTGAATTTCATTTTCCATACGCTGCTCCTTCCCTCCTAACGGATATTGTATTTCAAGCTTTCTCCTAAGATGAGCATCCAGATTACCTGCACAAATTCATTGCAATGCACTGCAACCCTTGTGTTGGCGGCGTTATACCACCGCGGAAGGATCGCTCTTGCGGGACATGCCGCGCTGGGCGGAGATCAGATTGTAGTAAATTCCCTGCTTCTTCATCAATTCGCGATGCGTGCCGATTTCGGCGATCCGCCCCTTGTCAAGGACGATAAGCCGGTCGGCATTTCGCAGCGTAGAGAGACGATGCGCGATAGCGATCGTCGTGCGATTCTTCGTCGCCCGTCTCAGTGCCTCCTGGATGGCCGCTTCCGTCTCGATATCAAGCGAAGCCGTCGCCTCGTCCAGAATGAGGGTTCGCGGATCGTTCAGCACGGCCCTCGCGATGGCGATCCGCTGACGCTCGCCTCCCGACAGATTGTTCCCGTTCTCTTCCAGCCTCGTGTCGTAACCGTCAGGCAAGCTGATGATAAAATCGTGCGCGTTGGCGATTTTGGCCGCCTCGATAACCTCTTCCGGCTTCGCGCCCGGCTTCGAGTACTGAATATTCTCCGCGATCGTCCCGCTGAACAGGAACGTCTCCTGAAGCACGACCCCGATTTGCGAGCGCAAATCCTCCTGCCGGATCTTCCGGATATCGATGCCGTCAATCCGAATCTCCCCTTCGTTTACATCATAGAAACGGGAAATCAGATTGATCGTCGTCGATTTGCCCGATCCGGAATGGCCGACGAGTCCGATCATCTCCCCCGGCTTCACGGTGAGGTTGATCTCCTTCAGAACAGGCTCATACGATCGATATCCAAAAAAAACGTCGCGGAACTCGATCGAGCCCCGAATCCGGTGGCCCACCGCGTTGTTTGCATCCATGACTTCCGGCTGCTCGTCGATTACCGAGAATACGCGATGCATCGAAATGACCGCATTCGCGATCCAGCGCGGCATGAACATCAGCCAGGAAATCGGCCCGAAAATCATGGCGGCATAAGCGCTGAACTGGATCAGCTCGCCTACGTTCATCTCCCGGCCGATAATCATGTAGCAGCCGATCAGAAGTACGAGATATTGGCCGATCTGAATCAAATAATTCGAGATCGGCGATAAAATGCTGTACAACTTCTCGCTTTTCAACGCAGCAGCAGCGAATTCGCCGTTATATGTCCGGAATCTGCGAATCTCCCGCTCTTCCTGGCCGAAAGCCTTCACGACCCGAATGCCGCTGAGGACATCGTGAAGAAACGAGTTTGCCTTGTCGGAGATGCGCCACTGCTTGTGAAACAGCCTGTTTAGGACATGCCTCCAAATATAGTAGTGCAAATAACCAACGAATGGAGCCGGAAGCAGCACGATCAGCGCCAGCCGCCAATCGGCCGAAAAAAGCAGCGTCGCTGAAGCGATCAGGATGAGCAGTTGGTGGATGGCCGTCGTGCACATTTCCTGAATCAAGTGGCGGATGCGGTCCGTATCGGCCGTCACTCTGTTCATCAGGTCTCCCGCTCGCTGGGACGTCAAAAATCCGAGCGACATGCTCTGAATCCGATCGAACACCGTTTTGCGCAAGTCGGCCGCAATGCCCGTACTGACGCTGGCCATGATCCGGTTTCTGGCAATGCCGAGCAGCTCCCCGAAAGCCATGGTGAACAGCATCCCAAGGAGTGCAAGCCAAAATACCCTTACGCTGGCCTCTTGTCCGGAAGGGGGGAGCAGCGCCGCGTTGACCAGCAGCTTCTGGAAGTAAGGCCCGGCCATCGCCAACGCCGAGGCAGCGATAAGGACACCTAGTCCAAGCATCAAGCTTCGCCAGTGTCTTTTGGATGTGAGAAGCAGTCGTTTGAATGCAGCTGCCTTGCTCATGCATCTGGGACACACCCGCGTACCCGGGACGAGCGCGCTTCCGCATGCCGCGCAAACCGGATCCCCTTCGTCACGATAAATCCGGACGGGGCGATTGGCGGCCATATCGTTCAGGATTTGAGCGATATAGCCGTACCTGGACGCATGCTGCATCGTCACCCTGACGATGATTCGTTTCGTCCCGTTCTCCGTGGCTTCAAGCACCGCATTGCCAACGAACGGCACCAGATGATAATCGCAGGCGTCCGCGATGTTCCCGTGATCCCGCACTTGGCCATCCCGCACATGCGCCCACCTGCCGCTGCCGATCGCCAGGTATCCCTCCACCCGCCGCCCATCCAGCGACAGGTCGGCAGGGACGCAATAGTCGATCTCCTCTCCGATGACTTGCCGTGCTGCCGCGAAATTCTGCTCCGAAAGCGTGAAGTTTAAATTCATCGATATTCCTCCGTTGCCGCCGTCTACAATCTCGTTTCGATCATGCGGTATTCCTTGTCGCTAAGCTGATCCACGTGCGGGATGACGAACCGGTTCCCGTCGACGTCGATGATCAGCAGGCGGTTCTCCGCTGCAAACTTGACGCTGCCGCTGCCGTTCCGCACCGTGAACCGGCACCGTCCGGCAGTCGTTTCAACTTCCCAATAGGAATAGCCGAACTCCTCGCTTACGGCAATCACCTTGGTAATTTCCGGCGTAAAATAACGGATCTTCAGCTGCCTTTCAATGATAGAAGCCGTGCTTTGTGGAAAATCGTCAAGATAGCGGATCAAACCGATCTCCTTGTTGTCCGCCGTTCGAATCGACAAGAAAGAGCGCTGGTTCGTATGCGGGAAGGAACAATGAACGTAAACCGGCGAGTGCACCTCGCCTTTGGTCCAGACGGACAGCAGATGGCCCGTCGTCTCCGCAAATTCCGAATTGCTCGGTGTCAAATATCGGATGCCCGCGGCATCCGCCAGCTCCATTCCCCGGTGCTCTTCAATCCTCATGCGATGATTTCCCCTTTCATTTTAAGCGCTTCATCATGTTTGCGAACAAGCTCCCGATAGATGCCCTCTCTCGCCATCAGCTGGTCATGCGTGCCCGCTTCAACGACGGCGCCCTTGTCCATCACGACCAGATAATCGGCTTGCCTTAGCGTGGACAGCCGGTGGGCGATCGCGATCGTCGTCCGTCCTTTGACGAGCGAATCGAGCGCCTCCTGGATTTGCAGCTCCGTCTCGGTATCAAGCGAAGCGGTTGCCTCGTCGAGAATGAGCACCTTCGGGTTGTGCAGCACGGCCCGCGCGATCGACAGCCGCTGCTTCTCCCCGCCGGACAAGCTGTATCCGCCCGAGCCGATCTCCGTATCGTAGCCGTCCGGCAGCTTTTGGATGAAATCGTGCGCGTTCGCGATTTTGGCCGCATGCAGAATGTCCTCCATCTGGCAATCGGGATCGGAATACGCGATATTTTCTGCGATGGTGCCAGTAAATACATAGATATCCTGAGAGACGATGCCGATATGACGACGCAGTGAAGCAACCGAAAGCTCCTTGACATTGACGCCGTCGATCCGGATCTCTCCCGCGGTTACGTCGTACAATCGTGACACGAGATTGACCAGCGTCGACTTCCCAGCCCCTGAATGGCCGACGACGCCGATCATTTGCCCGGGTCTCGCGCGCAGGGACACCTGCTTCAAAATCGGTTTGTTCGGCTCATAGCCGAACGAAACGTTGTCGATCTCGATGTCGCCTTTCATTGTCACTAATGAAACGGCTCCGGGACGCTCTGCTACGCTAGGTACGGCGTCCTGGATCTCGAAGATACGCTGCGCAGCCGCCATGCAATTGGACCACCAGCCGATAATATTATTCATGAACTGAATCGGCCCGTACAGCATCATCATATAGTTGACGAACGTAAGCACTGAGCCAAAAGACATCCGGCCTTGCATCACGTACCAACCGCCGAACGCCCAGATCAATATTCCGCCCGCCTGCGTTAGAAAATTGAGAATCGGAAACACGGTTCCGCTCCATTTATTAAAGCGCTGCTCGGCTCCGGAGAATGCATCGTTTGCCTGCTGAAAGCGGCCGATCTCTACCTGTTCTTTACCGAATGCCTTGACGACCCGCGAGCCGCGAACCGAATCACTGATGATCGAATTCAGAGCGCTTACCTTGCGGTGCCTCCGCCATGACAAGCGCCACAGCTTCGGGAACGCAGTCCGGACAAGCCAGAAGACCAGCGGCATCGGCAGCAGGCAGATCAGCGTAAGCCGCCAATCCATCCACAGGAGCACGGCAATGATGCCGATTATATTCATCGCATTCACGATGAAGTAGGAGAGCCCGTCGACGAAAAAATATTGCAATTCCTGTGCATCGTTGTTCACGCGAGTCATAAGATGGCCGGTCTGCCTTCGCATAAAAAAATCGAGCGACAACCGCTGTAACGAGGTAAATACCGCCGCTTTCAAATCGAAGGCAACCTTTGCCGCCAGCTTTGCGATGATGGTGCCGAACAAGATGCCGAACAACAGCGACAGCGTTCGGAATGCGAGAATGATCACGATGACCAGACCGATCCGCCCCGCAAAAGCGCCATTTCCGGCAAGCGCCTGGTCAAACAGCACGGTGCCCTGGAAATAAGGAATGACGAGACCGGTCGCCGAGTTCAGCAGCATAAACAACACGATAAAAAAGATGGACAGCCTATACTTGCCCGCAAATGACAGCAAACGTGCGAATACCGCATGCCTCTTCATGCATTTCGGACAGAATGGCCTGCCTTCTTCGGGGTACATCAATCCGCATGTCGGGCACGAGGCCCCGTCCGATTTTCCGTCAATTTCGAAGGCTTCAAACGGCTCGTTGTTCTTCAATTTATCGAAGGCTTGCGCAAACCGGACGGCCTGATTCATATGACCGTTTGTGAATGCACCGATCACTCGCTCCTCCTTCTCCTTGGCAACAACCATGCCGGAAGCGACCAGATTAACGATGGTCAAGGCTTCGAGTCGTTCGAGGGGAATGCGTTCCCAAGCCCAATCGCCGGAACCCTCTTGCTCCGGCTTGCCGGCAGCTTTGCGCCGGCCGGCTGCATAACCCGAAAACGTCTTCTCCTTCGTAACGCCGCTGCCGCAAAAGATGTGGAGGTGTTTTCGGGACAATACGAGATAGCTTTCTGAAAAACCGCCGTCCGGCAGCCGGTCACACTCCATCCCGTGCAGGAGATCAGCAGCTTTTATACCGTTTTGGTCCAAAATGGACACAATGTCCTTCGGCAATAACGTCATGATTTTACCCTTTCGTTTTTGGCTGAAAGTAAAAAGCCCGGCCAAAATGGCGCAAGGCTTCCTTCAACATCAGTTATCTTTAAAAATGAG
This sequence comes from Paenibacillus sp. FSL M8-0142, assembly GCF_038597315.1. Lineage (NCBI taxonomy): Bacteria > Bacillati > Bacillota > Bacilli > Caryophanales > Paenibacillaceae > Paenibacillus > Paenibacillus sp. FSL M8-0142. The sequence goes on along the minus strand of NZ_CP152008.1, from coordinate 2,894,995 downwards.
CTGGGAAAAATGATACAAATCGTTCTTCCATACGGGCCAATCGTGTCCACCGCTTTCCTCATACCAAACGTGAGGAACCCGATGCTCCGACAAATACGCGTGCGTCCGGTCGCTTATCTGCTTCAGATTGTCCTCGTCGCCGCATGACAGCCACAGCAATTTGAGCCGTGCCGACGTTTCTTCCGGATTCGGGACGAGCTGCTCCGGAGATTTCGTATTCGGAGCCGGGGAAAAAGCGCCAATCCATGCGAAGCGGTCAAGATGCTTCAAGCCGATATTCAGGGATTGCCCCCCGCCCATGGACAGCCCCGCAATCGCACGGTTTTCCCGGCCTGTCGATACCGAGTATCGCGACTCGATAAAGGGAATCAGATCGCTTAGCAGATCGATTTCGAACGTCTCGAACGCTTTTATTTTGTCCGGAGCAAACAGGTCCCCTTCCGCCCGATCATTCGGCATCGCACGGCCATTTGGAAACACGACGACCATGGGCGCGAGTTTCCCGTCCGCATATAGATTATCTAGAATCGTCTGCGGATCGCCATGACGGTGCCATTCCGATTCATCACCTCCGATGCCATGCAGCAAATAAAGAACGTTGTACACGTTGTCTTCCGCATATCCCGGAGGCGTGTAAATCATCGCCTTTCGATCATTGCCTACCGTTTCGGATGCATATTCCACCGTTTCGATTTTCCCCCTGGCGATCTCCCGCGGAACGTCGTATCCAGCCGGTGCCGTCTCCTTCATCTTCCTCTCCCCTTCATCTTTTTTATTGAGCGCCGCTTGATGTCCGATCAAGCTTACCCATGGAGCGTGAAGCTATCTAATGCAATTCTATGGGACGTAACCGAAGCCCAGGATCGTAAATCGCTTATCCTCGTGGCCTTCCGCCATCTGGATCTCTACTTCATGTTCTCCTGACTTCGACTCATTGTACAAAATCACGGCGCTGCAGTGCGTCCAATTGACGTCATGCGGATCGGCGGTCTTCTTCAGCTTCCCGTCTACCCATATCTTCGCGGTCCCGAATGCCCGGCTTCCCGAATCTTTATAAACAAGGATAAGACGCTTGCTCCGGATAGTCATCTTAAAGCTGTGCTCGCCGGAATCGGCCGTGTGCATCCAGTTGTGCGGAAATTGCGGCGTCCCGTATGCATGATCGTCCAGCTCCGCCATTTGCAGATCCGTGTCGGTGTCCGAAAAACCGCCAGGATCAATGCGGGCGATGCGATCGCCATTCCTGCGATCGAGCAGCTTCGTTAAAGCGAAGTCATTTCCGATCAGCGGAGGCTGTTCATCCGTCAGGTCCTCCTCGTCGAGGGAGGAACGATCGGTTACTTCGAATAACCAGTCCAAACAATCGGCCATCACCCGATGCCCAGCATTGGTTGGATGATAAATGTCGTAGAAAAACTGTCTTTTCGTAATCACGTTCCCTTGCTCCTTGGTCCATCGGAACTGCTCCGTGACCGCATCCTTCACGCTGACCATCGGAAGATTGTAATGCCAACCGACCGGGGCCAGACGGTCTTGAAGATTCCAGTCGTTCACGAATACGCTGAACAGCAAAATCACCGCGGGTTTGTGATCGGCGCAAAGAGCCTTGAGTACCAGGCTCTCGTAACAATTTCCTTTCGTTTCGTCGCCTGCGTCGTTGACGGCAAACTCAACGATCACGATATCCGGCCGTACCTCCCCTTCTCGAAGCACATCCCGATCATAGCGGACGATGCCGAGCTCAGACGGCGTACCGCCTACGCCAGCTTTGACAAGACGAATCGGGCTGTCGCCGGCGGGTGCAAACCTTCGCTTGAACAGGTCATAGGATTGGTATGCGTAGCATTGGGAATGGAGGGGGACAGCGCCGGCCCCTTGGGTAATGGAACCGCCGATGTAGGCGATGGTTACGGGCTCGCCCCGCTTCGCTTTTTCGATTGCCGCCTTTAATCGTTTGTTATGACCCGGGCTTATGAGCGATTTCTTAATCATGTCTTGATATGCTTGTGATTCCACATCGACCGGGGGGTCGACTGCAGCCTCGGGGATTTGGTAACCGTCACGAAGATAGAATACGATGCTGACCGTTGCCAACACGCCCTCTCGTTCAAACTCGAAAACGAATTTGCCTGGAACATCGTCATCCGGATATCGATCTTCGTCGTTATCCAGAACCAGGAGCGTTTCCGTGCCGTTCGCTGGACAGGTTATACTCTGCCGGGATCCCGTTTCGTATGGATTCGCATTTCCCCAATTCCAAAATGTGAACAGAACGCTCGATACGTCCCGTTCATGCGCATGAACGGACATTCCGATACTGTCCACCAGCCGGCGAAGACCCCTGCTGCTCTTTAGCAGCTCAAGAATGGCTTCATCCGTCACACCCCCGGTAAATCGGGCTTTATCGACGAGCTGACTCCCGTCCAGGTATATCTCTTGCGTGTACTTCCCATCGGGACGAGTCGTCGCTTCGATGATCGCCTCATACAGGATGTACAGTCCGCGGCGTTTGACTGCAGGATCCTGCGGCGCCACTGGACCTTCCGTTTCATTTCCCGCTGGCGTGAAATGGCCTGCCATCGTTCTTCATCCTCCTCACCTTGCCGCTCTCCACCTGTACGGCAGCGTCAATTTACGTTGATCAACTGCCATTGCTGATGCAAATCCCCTCGATAAGGATTCTGCTGGAGCTTCGCTCCGTCCGCGGACGAACCATCCGCCACTTCGACGGCTTTATTGCTGTTCGCGTTAAGGATGCTCCAGTATCCGTTGCTTAGCTTGATCAGACGGAATCGCTGTGCTTGATTCCCATAATCCTGCATGAGCTGTATTGCTTCCCCGTTGTTTGTGGAACCGTTTCTAACATCCATCACCTTGCCGTCGCTCGAACTGACGCTGCGAAGCCGGTATACATTGTTGTATGCTCCCATATCGTCCGCAACCCATCGCTGGGCCGTGGCGTTATTGTCCGGCCATTGCTGCAGCTGCAGCGAATTGCTGTTTTGTCCGCCCGGGACGTCGATCACCTTCCCTGAGGCACGGTTCACGATTTTATAGGTTTCTCCCGATAAAATACCGTTCCATATGCCGTTCCATGGATGAAGCTGCGCACGTTCGTAATACCATTCGAAGATGAAGCGGGCCATGCCGTCCCGTGCCGGATCGCCGTCGAAGAGCAGCCCTGCCGTCGGATCGGCAAACGTGCTTCTTGCCCCCGGCTGCAGAAGAAAACCGTTCATGTGGACTGCGATGCTGACGTTCCCGGCTGCCGTAAATATGGCCTTGGTGTTTTTGCCGAAGCCTTCATTCGAGCCGTTGAACAGCTCCCAGTACTCCGAGTCTCCCGGCAGCCGTTTGAACCTGGTCGTTTCCGTAATATTGATCGGATAGTTGTCCGCGCAGGGCTTAATGTTGGTATCCCATTGCTGCTGGAGTATCGAGCCGTTATCCTTTGCTCCGTAGCCCGGGTACCAATGCACGGCATATCCGATGTTGTTCAGCGGATCGGTTAGCGGACGCGTGGCGCATAACTGATAATATTGATCCCATCCAAGGCCGGCGGCCCATATCACGTTATCTGCCCCTTGACTGCGGATCGTGGAAATGATGGAATTTTGAAAATTGCGCAGCGAGTCCCAAAACGCCGGAAATTCGGGGTCGGACGGATGTCCTCCCCAGCGACCGTTCGCATAAGACAGCACCGGTTCATTGATGATCTCGAACATGACGTTGTCCGCGCTTTTGATCGCAGGCTGTGCCGCAAGATATCCCCAGATTTGATTAAATTTCTCGAGATTGGCTTGCGTCGTTGCCTGATTATCCTGGAGCGTGAAGTCGAGGCCTAGCGTAACGTAGATTCCCTTGGTCTTTGCATACTGGATATAAGGCACCACGACGTTCTGCGTAAAGGACTGGAGACCGGCAAAATTATACGTTCCGGCCGCCACGTCGCCCATGTCTTCACGGTCGATAAAGAGCCTGACCTGGTTCATATACCAGCCGTGACTGTTGCCGTACTTCGGAGAGGTATCGGAAAATGTGTCGGTAATATCCTTTAAATACGCCAAAATGGCAGCATGGCGATTCCCTCCGCTACGGTTCAGGTAGTAATCGCTTCCCTGATACGTCCAGTACGAGCCCCCGGGCTGGTGCCACCCGCTGAGGACAACGGGCTGCCCCTCGCTGTTTACCAGCTGGTTGCCGCTGACGCGAAGCTTGGACATCGGCATGCCCGACCATGCGTCGGCTGCGCCATTATGGAGGCCCAGCGTAGCTGGCAGCAGGAGCAGCGCGGCCAATAACAGCTTGAGCGTCCATCCTGTTCTTTTCATACATCGATCAACTCCTCTTCACTTCGGTTACGCGCTCTAACGCTCGGCTTTTTCGTAACGAAAATAATCGAAGTCGGCATGGCCGCCGGTTTGCCTGGTCGCATAATAATAAAGCCCGATGCGATAACCCATAAAGTGATCCAAGGTATACCGCATGTTCAGCTCACCGCCGATCTGCATCCATTCGGCCCCATCGACAGAATAATGAAAGGAGGCCACATCTTTGCTGTTCTCAAAATCAAAATCAATTCTCAAATGCACTTCACTGCCGCGATACCGAACCGTTTCCAGCTCCTTCTCCCTGCCGCTCCCATCGTTCACGCTCATCGCAATGAACTTGTGGCCGTTCTCCGCGACCTTGACGCCGACGGTGCCGAAATGGCTTTGCAGGGCAACAAGCCCTGCATGATCGCCGGGCTTCATATGCTCCGTGTCCAATAAGACAGTCCCCGTGCATGCCGGCCCTTCCGTGCGCTGCGTCAGCGTATTCCGGGCCTGCAGCACGCCAGCCGGTGCCAGGCTTCCTGTTGTCAGCCTTAGGAAACCGGGACGTTCGGTCACGGACCATAACCGATGATCCGGGTTGTGGTTCCATTGCCAATTCAGAGCCAGCTTATTCGATTCGTATTCGAATTCATCGCTGATCACGAGCGGCTTCACAACGGCTTGCGGCAAGTCGACCTCAAACCGTTCCGGCACCTTGCCTTCGATGCCGAACACGGGCCAATCCTCCTCCCAGGCTACCGGGACCAGGCAAGGGATTCTCCCGACGGCATCATGATCCTGGAACAGCATCGCGTACCACTTGCCATCCGGCGTATCGAACATCCCGCCTTGGGCGATTCCCTTGTTATGGTAGCCGAGATCATCATCCAATACGATTCTTCGTTCATAAGGGCCGAGCAGTTCCCGTGACCGGTAACAGATTTGTCTGCGCCGGCCGTTGCCGAACCCTGCCTTCGGCCATTCAATGAACAGTAAATAATAGTAACCGTTGATTCGATAGGCATGGCAGCCTTCGCAGCGCAATCCGATGCCCTCCGTTTCCGTTTCAAAGAGCCGCTGATGAATTCCGTCCGACTTAAGGGCCGCTGCATCGGCAGTCAGCTCGGTAATGTAAATATCCCCGTTGCCGTGGATCACGAACACCCGGTCATCATCAAAAAGCAGGCCCGGATCATGCCGTAGTCCATCGATGACCGAACGCTGCCACGGCCCCTGAACGATATTATCTGTGCGGTACACGTAAAATTTCCTGGTATCGTTGCTGGAGAAGCAAACATAGAATGTCCCCCGGTGATGGCGCAGGCTTGCCGCCCAAGAGCCTTGCCCGTAGATATTCTTGCCGCCTTCCAAACGATGGGCCTCGTTGTCTTCGAACGTATCGTATACGTAACTAACGACTTCCCAATGCATCAGATCCTCGGACCTCATGATCGGGCAGCCCGGCATTGAATGCATGCTCGTACTGACCATATAATAGGCGTTCCCTACACGGATCGCATCCACATCCGGCACGTCCGCCCAAATGATCGGATTCGTGACCTGCGTCTTGTTCATCTTATGGATTCCCCTTTCAACCTATGGCGACAGCCGAAATACGACTTACGAACGTATCTCTTGGAATGTTCTTTCGGGATTGGCTTCCTTCAACAGGTTCCAATAGGATTCCTTCGGAAGATGGTTCTCGTCGAAGACGAACGGCCAATTTTTGCGGCCCCTTACCGGAAAATGATCCAGCCAGGTATAATCGTCCGCCGCTCCCCAGAAGGTCACGGAAGTGACGCTGCCGCTGTACTCTTTAAGCAGACGGAACAATTGACCGTAACGCTCCGCCTGGCGCTCAAGCATTTCTTCGGTCGGCGCCGCCAGATCGGTCCGCTTATCCTCATGCGCGAATACGGATACGTCAAGCTCCGTGATATGCAGCATCATCCCAAGGCTTGCATATCTTTCGATTGCCCTGCGGATATCGTCAAGCGCTGGAAACTCCAAATTCCAGTGGGCCTGAAGCCCGACGCCGTGAATCGGCACATCCTGCTCCTTTAACGATTTAAGGAGCGTGTAAATCTTCTCCCGCTTCTCGGGCACGGATTCGTTGTAATCGTTATAAAACAGCAGCGCTTGCGGATCAGCCTCGTGCGCGTATTCGAATGCCTTGGCGATAAAATCCTCCCCGATCGACGCAAGCCACGGGGAGGAACGAAGCAGATCGCTTCCACTGTCGGCAATGGCTTCGTTTACGACATCCCAAGCATAGATATCTCCGCGATAACGGCCAACGACCTCATCGATGTGCGATTTCATCCGAGCGAGCAGCAGCTCGCGGCCGGCTGTCCGGCCGGAACTGTCTTGAAACACCCATTCCGGCGTCTGATTATGCCATACGAGGGTATGTCCTCTCACCGACATTCCGTTCGATTTGGCAAACGATACGATCTGGTCGGCTTGCTCGAATGTATACACCTCTTCCGATGGGTGCAATCGCTCGAATTTCATTTCATTTTCTGCCGTAACGCTGTTGAAGTGGTGTGACAACAATTCCTTTTGGGTCACCATCGTAATTGGATTCACGGCAGCGCCGATCTTGAAACTATTGCCGTAAGCTTCATGGAGCTTGGGCAGCCTTTCCATGCTTCTTCTCATCACTCGGTCTCTCCTTATCAACGTTATTTCGTAAGCGACTTAAAGCTATGGGCATTAAATCCATAAATGTTAGCCCGGCTATACGGAGATGTCCGTTTATCGCTCCGTCCTAGCCGCCTTAACAACGGCCCAAAACGCCGGTTTGGGCTGATGCTGTCGGTCGAACAGCAAAGGCGCATTGGTACGTGCGACCGGAAAACCATGAAGCCAGGTATGGTCGTCGGCGATGCCCCAAAAAACGACGCCGCTAAGGATGTCCTTGTTTTGACGGAATGCTTTGAATAGCTCGCCATACCGATCGGCTTGCAGGTTCAGGATTTCTTGCGGGAGATCTTGGCCGTAATCACTGCGGTCATTCCACGCATAAATGCTCATATCGAGCTCGGTGACGAGATTGTCGAGGCCCAGCTCCGCGAATTTTCGCATCGAGGCGATGATGGAATCCACCGATGGACCATAAATGTCAATATGCGTCTGATGTCCAACCCCGTCGATCGGAACACCTTGCTCCAGCAAATCTTTCACCAGCTGAAACAAAAGGTCCCTTTTCACAGGGTTATCCGTGCCGTAATCGTTAATATATAGCTTTGCTTCGGGTCCTCCGGCTTCCCGAGCAGCTCGAAATGCCGTTGCGATGTAATCGGTACCTGCTATTTTATACCATTCGCTCGCGCGCATTCCGTCCGGATCCCCCGGTTCAATGACTTCATTCACTACGTCCCAAGACGTAATGTCGTCCTTATATCGGCCGACGATCGTCATTACGTGGGTATCCAGGCGTTCAAGCAGCAATTTTTTGTTCGCTTCCTGTCGCTTGGGATCTGTCTCATCCACCATCGGCTTGCCTTCCGCATCTTGGAAAAACCATGCCCCGACTTGGGTATGCCAGACCAGCGTATGGAAACGGACCTGCATGTTGTTCTCCTTGGCAAATTCCACGATCCGGTCGGCATTTGTCCATATAAATTGGCCTTCCGACGGCTGGATCGCATCCGGCTTCATGACGTTCTCCGCCACCAGCCAGCGGACATGCTTCTTCAGCAATTCCGATGAAGGACCGCTCGTCTGGTTCGGTTCGATCGCGGCGCCGATCGGAAAATCCTCCTCAAAGAGTTCATGCAGCGAGGGAATATCTTGCGCTAAGGACTGTTGTGTCTTCGACTCAGTTGACGCAGTTTGATTAGTGCCGGCAGGGGGTTCGGCATTCGGTTTTCCGTTCGACGCATTGGAATCCCCTGTTAGCTCCGCTGCTCCTTCCCCCGGTTTTCCTGGGGGCTGACTTTCGGCGGGGGGCTCGTCACGGCTGCCCATTTGGGGCAGGATTAACAGGACGACGACGGACGCTGCTACCACAGCTGCCACTGCCGTTGCCGCCCATCGGCCGCGTTTAGGCATTCGAAGCAATGCATGACCTCCTTTCCACTTCGAGCAAGTGATAGGGATCCCGCTATGGGACCCGGCCCGAATATAAATCATAACTCCATATTAGCGCTTACATTTTATTGAAACAACCTGCCAAATTTGGGATCGTTCACCCGTCCAATCTCGGGTTGCCAATGTTTCTTGCGCGTACACAGGCCCCTTATATTTCTGTAAGAAGTAAATATCGGTTAGAAATATAAAAATCGGCACATTGCGATTCGGGTTTCCGTTCCCCATAATATTATCAAACCGTATGAAAGCGTTATTACAACGAAGTTGGGGGGAAGCTTTTGTGCACGATGTTCTGTTTGTTGATCTGGAATCCCATGATGAAGCAACACCGGGAATCCGGCCGGATTGGAATGAGTTGAGATGCTCGCGGTTCCGCTGCGTCAGGTCCTCCTCGTCCGCCATGCAATTCATTGCTTTGGAGCCTTACACCTTGGTGATTATCCATGCGCTCGGTTCAGATTCCGAAGGTATGGAGTTATGCGCAAACATCCGGTCCGTAAGCCAGGTTCCCATCATTGTTACCGGAGGCAGCACGGATTTTTATTGGACCCGGAAAGCCTTGCAGCTGCAAGTTCATGATTATCTGCCTGCACCGTTCACGGTCGAAGAGCTCAACACTTGCTTGCGGATGATCTCGCCGGCAACCCATTCCGGTGACGGGCATCCGGATAATAGATTGTCCCATGTCCATGCGGAAAAGGAGGATCAGGTCATTCAAGAGGTCAAGGAATACTTGAAGGATTCGATGTACCAAAACATCACCTTAAAAGAAATTGCCGAGCGAATGCATTTCAACTATTCCTACTTGGTGCAGAAGTTCAAGTTCCACGAGAAAATGACGTTTAACGAATATCTGCTGCAGCAACGAATGGAGAAAGCGAAATTCTTGCTGACGCATACCGACATGAAGATATACGAAATCGCTGACGCGGTGGGTTACAACGATATGGACTGGTTCTATAAAAAATTCAAGACTTATGCCGGCGTAAGCGCTAACATGTATAGAAAATTGCATGGATCCCGTACGGTTCCCGTTGCCTCAGGCCAGCACTAACTTGTACGTACATTTTACTTGATGCACCTAAAAAGGCGCTGCTTGATACGCGAGCGCCTTTTTAGCTTGCCATCGTCACATTATGAATGGACGGGCTGTATATATGCCGTCACAACTCGAATTGCCATGCTTCAAAATCAAATAACTTCTGATCCTGCTTTCCGGTAAATACGAAGTAAAGATGATGGATGCCGGATGCGCCTGAAACTTCAATGGATATTTCCTGACGCTGCTTCACACCGGATGCTGGCGGTACGTTCACTGTGCCGATCCGTTCTCCTTCCGGATGATCCAGCCGAAGCTCCAGGCTTCCTCCTCCTTCCACTCCCGAGACCCAAGCCGTGAACGCGGATGCTCCTTTTCCGAAATCAACATTGGCCACTGCGATCCAATCCCGGTCGTGGATGTCCGTGACCGTCAATATCGGGCTGTCCTGCGAGTCTTCAGCAGCAGTAGACGGATTGACTTGAATTCCGGCATTCCATGCCATCGTTACTGCCTCCGTTCGCTGGAAGGGATTGTGCGGCTGGACCCCCTTCACGCCTTCCATGTCAGCGTCTATCTCCCGGATGCTACCGTCCGTCTCGAAATAAACGCGGTTCAGATGGGTTGAGCGATAGCCTTTCGGAACTCCCATGGATTTTGACAACGTTTGGGCGTGATAGGCAATATACCAGTTCTGTTGGAACTGAAAGATGGCGTGATGATTATTCCCTCCGACCCCGAAGAAATGCCCGGGATTTTTCAAAATGGTCCCTTGATACGTCCATGGGCCCATCGGATGCTCACTGACCATATAGGCGATTTCGCCGGGAGGCGGACTGTTCTCCGGCCGCGTTCCTTCCGAGAAATTGGAGCAGTACGTATAGTAATACTTTCCGTCAAATTTGTTAATCCCTGAATCCTCGAACATATAAGGAGCCGGAATCGTGACGGCTTCGCCAAGCACGCTGATCATATCGTCGCCAAGCTGCATGACGCGAGCCGTATTCGGCATTTCGGCTTCGCCTTCCGGAATGCCGCCGCCAAAGTAGATATAAGCTTTCCCGTCGTCGTCAACGAGCACGGCGGGATCAAACAGCCACGTGACACCTTCCACGCCCGGCGTGTTTCTTGTGATCAGCGGCTTTCCGATCGGATCCGTCCACGGGCCAACAGGGCTGTCGCTCGTCAGCACTCCGATGCCGCTGGCATTGTTGGCAAAATACAAGAAGAAGCGGTCCTCGCCGTCAATCACCTTGTGCGCGGCTGCTGGCGCCCACGACTGCGTTGCCCATGTGGCAGCGCCGGTAGGTCCTGCGACCTGGATTGCTCCGTGATCGGTCCAGTTGACCAGGTCCGAGGAAGAGATGACGGACAGCTTGTTGATCGTGCTGTAGCTGTTGTCCTTGACATCCCCGTCACCGTCATACTCCAATGCGTCGTACGTGTTATATAAATAAACACGTCCGTCAACTGCCAGCGCATAGGGATCCGCGCCGAATTTATGGGAGACGACCGGATTCCCGTTCGGCGGAATCTTACCGATTGCGGCCGCAGCCTCCCCGCGGGTACTGTCCGCATCCCGGCTCGCAACATTGCCGCTGCTTACCTGGTCCCTCATTTCAATTCCTGTTTTGCCGGCTTTCATTTCATCACTCATCTTGTCACTCAGCTCCTGGTTAAACATTTTTGGATCGTCTTGGCCACGACTCGCTAGGTTTGCAAAAACAACGATTATGCAAACGAAAGCAAATACGGTAGATATGACCAGTAACGGCTTTCCGGGCTTCATCCCTGAACACGCCCTCCTTCATCGTTACTTGGTGACCTGTCATTCCGATCTGGTCAGTCCCAATGCGGGTCGACATGAACGGAATTGTTCGTAAAAAGTGTACCTTTGGGTAAGCAAGACAACAACCGGACATTCCATCTGAAAACACCGGGCAAATGATAGGTCGCCTGCTTATTTTACAAGATGGTCCCTGTACTCCTGCGGCGTTAAACCCGTCGCCTTTTTGAAGAAGCGGGTGAAGGAATGGGCGGCATCGTATCCGACTAGAGGCGCCACGTCCCTTACCTTCAAATCCCCTTCCTTAAGCAGCTCCTTTGCTCTCCGTATTCGGCACTTTTCGATATATTCCGAGAGATTGATTCCCCGTTCCTGCTTGAACAAACGCGAGAGATAGGAGGGATTAAAAAAATAGCGTTCGGCTAGATGCACAAGGGTGATGTCCTTATCCAGATGCTCCTCGATATACTGGCATACCCGATCAATGACATGCGCCGTTTTGCCTCGTTCATCCATGCGCTTGAAATCGAATATATCTTCGGCCGTTCGCCTCAAATAACGAAAAGCTTCCTTCATGGAATCATGACCTTCCAAGTCCAGCAGCTTCCCCCGTTCACCGGTGGGGTCTTGAAGCCCAAGCCGGGTCAGCTTCGCATACAGCACGAGAGCGATAGAATAATAGGCTTGTGCAGCATGCTGATGATGATCGTCTCCGTTCAGCACGAATTCCGACAATTGCTCCAATTCACTCATGAATTCGCTCTCCCTTCCGGCCTCCAAATGGGCTTCCAAGACGCCTGCCTTATGGCTCGTCTCCACTCCTTCCTTGCAGTGAGACGCCTGGGAAGAGTCGACTTGATCCTTCAGGATCATCGGAATGCCGTCGCCCATCTTTAACTGCTGGAGTCTCCGCAGCCTTTCATATTGAGGGGTTACATCCTCCCACCGGCAGGGGAAGCCGCTTATGGTGAACGATACGGCAAGTCCCAGAGAATCCAGGCAGGCTTCCTGGATCAGTTCAAGCGTCCCTTCCAAATAAAGAACAAGACGATCACCGGATGGATTCTCGGACCGCGGCTGAAGCATCCATAATAAATCCCCATGTTTGTCCAGGACTCCGATGCTTCGGACATGCTCATCCATAAAAGAATTCCAAATCAGCCTTACCGAGCGATGGCTGTTTTTCTTTTCTGCATACGCTTTGCCTGCTGAATATGCTACGCGGCCAAGAGCCAGCAGCACAGGGAGTTTCGGATCCAATCCGATGTTCAAGGTCCGGAAATCGCTCAGCATGGCTTCCTTGTCTTGTCCAAGCAGGCTGCTGTCCGCGACGAATTGCCGGAAGTATTCTCCCTGCTCCATCCATTCCAGCGCTTCGATCTGCACGCGGGACTGCATGAGCCATTCATTCATGCGATTGCCGCTCTCGATTTCATGAATGACTTCCTTCACGACCTCCATGACCTTATCGAAGCCTTCCGTCTTCAACAAATAGCGGACATTGGGCATCTGAATCGCTTGATAGGCGTAATCGAAATCGCTGTAACCGGTCAGAAAGATAATTCTGCACCTTGGCCAGAGAGCCCGGATGCTCTCCGTCAATTCCAATCCGCTCATGCCCGGCATGCGTATGTCCGTCAGGACGATGTCGATTCTTGTTCGCGACATCCAATTCAGTGCTTCCTTGCCGGAGTATGCCCGGCAAACGTCAAGCTTCTCGGGCATCCACTGATGAAATACTTCGTACAAACTGTTCGTAATAATCTCTTCATCGTCGACGACCAGCAGTCTATACATGTTCATTCCCCTCCGTCAGCCTGATTCGAATTTGGACCCGCAGTCCATTCAATGGACTCCTTGAAAGGACCAATCCGCTGCTTTCCCCGTACGTCAGGGCAATTCGCCGATGGATGTTGATAAGCCCCGTCACTTCAGGGGATTCGGCGGATTCGGCTGTGCGTTCAAGCCGCTTATTTAGCATTTCAATATCGTTATCCGTCAGCCCGTTCCCGTTCTCTTCAATCACGATGGAAGCTTCTTGGTCATCCAGATGAAACGACACACGCAGCAAGCCCTCATCCTGCATCTTTTCGAGGCTGTGCTCATAGGCATTTTCGATAATGGGCTGAATGATCAATCGCGGCACCTTGATGGCCTCCATTTCCTTCGGCAGCTCGCCGAATTCTACGCGAATGCGCCTTGAAAATCTGAGCTTTTGAATCTCGGTATAAATGCGGGAATGCCTCGTTTCTTCCAGCAATGGAACGTTGTCCGCATCATTGCGGGTAATGAATCGAAAGTATTCTCCCAGCATGTTCGTGAACAACTCGATTTGCGTGACATCCCCCGTTTTGGCCAGGGAGCTCAGGATGAAGAAGCTATTATATAAAAAGTGGGGATTGATCTGGGATTGGAGCTGTTTCAGCTCTGCCCTTTGCATCATGAGCTTGTGCCTGAAATCCTGGTCAATCAGATGCTGCAGCTTGATGAGCATCTGATTAAATCGATCGTACAAATAGCCGAACTCGTCCCTTTGTCCGTGCTTGATCCGGATATTAAACATGCCATCCTCCATTTTTCTGAAGCTCTGGACAAGCAGAAGCAGCGGTTTATGAACCAATTTGTACGTCGAAACTGCGTAGATGGCAATCGCCAAGAGGGTCGTGCCTGCAAACAGCCATGCCCAGACATAAAATTTACTTAACGGCCGTTTCACCGCCTCAGTGGGCAAGTACGTGAACACGGATAGGTCCAGCTTGTCGGAATACGCCTTGTCGATCAAATACCTGCCTGTGCCGATGTTCAGAATTTGACGATTCGCATGTTGGATGGCCTGCACGGCCTCTTTCATGAATCGATCCGCCTCCTCATGGCTGGCCAGGGCAAAGCCGGACGGCTCGGAGACGATAAAAGCCCCGCTTTCCGGATATACGCTGATTTGCATCAGGGATTCCCTGAGTTTGCTCGCATCCAGTTCGATCTGAACGATCAGAAGCGGCTCTTCCCCTTTTCGAGCTCCGTATTTGGCCGCCACAAGATGGAAAGTATCGTCGATCTGCAAGAGTCTTTGATTGCCGTTCGCCTCTCCTGCAAACACATGGTTATACCGTCTCGAGTCGAATGCATTCATCGCGGTCATGGCCGAAATCGTTTTATCGATGCTGCGGATATGAATGAATACGTCTTTTATGTAGACACTGCTGTTTTTGATGGAGACCAGCCGCGGCAGCAAATAATGCAGGCTTGCTTTTCTTTCGACCGTGCTCATCATATCCCATGTCAGCACCATTTTGTTCAGTTCCTCATCCTGCAAAATATCGTATTGCTGGATTTCCAGCCATTCGATTTCCCGGTTCAACCCGTCCAGGTAAGCCGAAAGCTGCGCCTGCGAATTTTTGGATACTTCCTGGCTAGCGTATTGGTAACTCCAGTTATACAGATAAACACCGAGAATGATAAGCGGAAGAATGACGAAGAGATAGGTAGCGACCAGTCGAATAAAAATGGTATTACGAATGGAATTCACGGGTAACTTAAGCAATTAAACTCCTCCGATGTGTGTGAAAATGCGTGTAAATCGGCCGCCTGCCGGCCTTTAAAGCCAACCGTGCGGGTGCGGCACATTTTTATGGACGGCTTTTTTTGTCCTCATGCCACTGATTCACTTCAGCCGTAATGTCAGCACCGCCAAGCCGATACCATTCCTCCACGAACCGGTCGAATTGTTCTATGGATTCGCCGAGTATGATGTTGGCAAAATAATCATGCTGAAGATTGTCCAGAATCGTTTGTTTTTCAATCATCGTTTCAGTCGGCGCGCCGGCAAAAGCATCGAACAACAACTGATGGTTATCCTCGTATTGGTCGAGAATACTCATCGCACCGGAAGGCCCGTAGATCTTCTCCCAACCCCAGCCGGATTCGCCGTCTTCTTTCTTATCCAAATATCGATCGATTCGCCCTTGTATGAATCCGGGCTCGCCCTGTAACTGAGACGTCGTGCCCTGACGACGCGCTTCGGTGATTTGCCGGTACGCCTTGAGGTTTTTATCCGCCGGGAAAGGAGTCACGGGAGACAGTCCCCACACGGGCATGACATTGTTGTAGTAAGTCTCGTACTCTGCCGTTTTGCCCCAGTTTTTTTCAAGATGCAGATTGAACATTTTGAGAATCGCTTCCGGGTAAGCAAAATCCTTTCTTACGGCGTAAAAAGAACTTGTGGTAAATTTAAGCGGAACCTTTGGCGCTATGCCCGAGTCAGTAACAATGGGAAAAGCTTGCCACTCAGCATCCGGATCGCCGCCTCGGCTGCACTGAAGCAAGAATGCTCCCCATTGCTCGCCATAGACCATGCCGATCTTCCCATCGGCAACAAGCTGTTTGGCTTTGCTTCCGTTTTTAAAAATGAATTCACTGTCGATTTCATGATGGCGATACATATCCTGAAGCACCTTGAGCGCCTGTTTCACTTCAGGCTGAATGCCTCCATATACGAGCTTGCCGCTCTCATCTTCAAGCCATATGTTCGGGTAAGCTCCATAACCGGCCATGAATCCGGTTAAGCCCATGACGGGGTCCCACAAATATTGGGTAGCCGCTATTCCATAGGTGTCTTGTAGGCCATTTCCGTCGGGGTCCCCTTCTGTAAACGCTTTCGAAATTGCCAGGACGTCATCCATCGTTTTCGGTGGCAACAGCTCCAATCGGTCCAGCCAATCCGTTCGAATCCACAGAAACATCGCCTTTTCAATGGAGGAATCGGTCTCCGGGATGCCCATCAGCTTGCCGTCGATCATGCCGGATTCCAAGGTACCGCTCCCTTCTTGGCGGTGAACTTGCTGTGTCAACGGTGAAGCATATTCCTTGTAAACCTGCGTCAGATCCTGAATCAGTCCGGCGTGGCTCAGCTGCCTGAGCTGCTGGGCATTGACCTTGACGATATCCGGAATGTCCCCTGAAGCCAGCATAATATCCAGCTTTTTGTGGTATTGTTCGCTTCTCACAGCCCATTTGTATTTGATTTGAATGCCCAGAACTTGTTCGTACAACTGACTCCAGCGATTGTCCTCCAGCGTTTCATCAGGCAATGCCTTCAGAATATCTTCCAAGCCGTCGCCGATTTCTCTCACAAAAGTGACTTCGATCGGCGGATGATAAGCGCGTAATGACTTATCGCTGTATACGCCCTCCCCGCGTGTTTCCGGCCCTCGATTGTGGTCGATACCGCTGCTTTGGTGACATGACGCCAGTGTTGAACCAAACAGTAAAGCGCTTAGCATGACTTTGGAGAAGTTCTTTACGATGATCAGCAACAGAAAACACCCTTTCCTATCGATTAATTGTATTATTATACTTTAAAGGCCCCGGCCCACAATAAACATTTTTTTACTTCCTATCCCGTTATTTACGTGTTGCTCGTATGCAAACAAAAACCGCCAACCCCTAGATTCGGGGTGGCGGTCTTCAACTTGAAATGTTAACCTACGATACCCGTACGCTCGATACTTTCCACGAAATATCGCTGAACGAACAAATAGATGACGATCAAGGGAAGGATCGCCAGCAAAATGCCGGTATCCTGCACCATGCTCAAATAAAATGGGTCCGCCTTCGACGGATCGCTGCCCAGCATAATGGACAGGTTGTACGGCAGCGATGACAGCTGGGTGGACATGACTTTGCTTGAAGTCAGATACGTCGTCGTGTAGAAGCTGTCGTTCCACTGCCAGACGAAGGAGAACAACGTCGTGGTAATGATGGCAGGAATCGCGTTCGGCATCATGATGCGGGTAAAGGTGGTTCCGACGCCCGCGCCGTCAATATAAGCCGCCTCCTCCACTTCCTTCGGAATGCCGCGGAAGAATTGCCGGAAAATAAAAATGTACAAACCGGCTTTAAGCGAATTGGCGGTCAGCGAAGTCAAAATGAACGGCCAATAACTGTTCAACAGATTGACGGACTTGCCGGTGAGGAGCGGAATCAGGCCCATCAGCGTAAAATCCTTCAGATTCAAATAAATCGGGATGAGAATCGTGGTAGGAGGCACGAGAATCGTCAGGACGACACAGGCGAACAAAAGCTGGCTGCCTTTGAACTTCAAACGGGCAAAGCCGTAACCCGCCAGCGCGCAAGAAGCGGCCGTCAAGACCGTCGTCGTCGCCGACAGCGCAAACGTGTTGAACAGCGTTTCCCAGTAATCCATGATGCGGATCGCATCAAGGAAATTGCTCATTGTGAAATTTTCCGGAATCCATACGACGACCGGTGAATAAAGATCGGCCTTGTCTTTGATGGCCGTCGAGATTTTTTGCAGAATCGGATACAGAATGACAAAGGACAGGCCAGCGATCAATGTTAAACGTATGAAAGACCAGAGCCATCGTTTCCAGCTTTCGAGCGATAGCCACCGAGAAACCGACATTGCATTCACCTTCTTCTATTCATGGTAAAAGACCTTCCTGGATACAAAGTACGTGCTGATCAACAGGATGATGGAGATAGCCAGGAAGTAAATCCAGGCCATTGCTGAGCTAAGGCCGAAATCGAATTGGACGAAGCCCGTGGTCTTGATTAAGTCTGTCAGCTCATTTCGGGAGAACGAGTCGATAATCGTATATATCATGTTGACCAGAATCAGCGGGCTGACCATCGGAAACGTGATTTTCCAGAAGGCTTCATAACCCGTAGCTCCTTCCATCTTGGACGCTTCGTACAGCTGGGGGGATATCGTCTGTATGCCTGCCAGGAAAATAAGGATCTGTACGCCGGATTGGCTTACGATCTCATAAATACGATCCACGGCTCCCGTTAAATAGTTTACGATCGTCTCGCTTACGCCGGCCTGAAGCATTAATCGCTCGAGTTCAAAACTTCCCAATGCGTTAATCAGCCCCCCGGAACCGGCATTCTGATCATTGATCGCCTGAACGAGACTGCTGCTTTCCAGGGTCAGAATGACCCCGGAAGCAAGAATGACGGGCAGGAAGAATATCGATCGGGCAAAGGAACGGCCAAGGAACTTCTGATTCAGGACGACGGCCAGAAACAGACTGAAGATAACGATCAGGGGCACGTTCACCGCCATGTTCACGATCGCCTCGGTCAGCATTCGGTTAAAGCTGGTGTTGACCGTAAAGGCAGTCACGTAATTTTTCATCCCCATAAACGTTATGCCGATTCCTTCGGAATTTGCCGTTACGGTGCTAAAACTGTAAATCAGGGAAGTCAGCAAAGGGATCAGGAAGAAAAAGATAAAACCGAGCAGCCAAGGCATCACATAAGCAATGCCCCATAATGCCTTCTGTTTCCCATAGCTTCGCTGCTTTCGCCCAAATCGCTGGGTTATGGATTTCATGGCGCTTCACCACCCGTCACATAGCTTTCGGCTTCAATGGTTACGCCGTCTATCGTCACCGGTGCACGATTGTAATTCACGATGACGTAAACGCCGCTCTCGTATGTCGTCTTGAACACGCCGTCAGCCAATTCGTCATGCCCGACGATCCGCTCATGGCGAACCTTTTTCAGAAATGCATTGACTTCCTCATAGATGCGGGCGGCCTCGTCGATCCATAACGCGTAATTGGCGGAGAACAGTTCGTTATGCTCTGTGTCCTTTATTTTGTGATTAGGTTCATAGAACCATTGAAAATACACGCCAGCACCGTACTCCAAACACTTCAAAATATAAGGTTTGGCGTCGGTATACGCGGACAGGTTGTAAGGCGCGCCCGTGTAATCGATATGCCCGCGGATAACCATTTGATAGAACGGAATTTCCGCGTCTTCGATTTTAAAGCTGCTGCTAGACATGGGCGCATGGGTGATATCGGTCAAGAAAGGCAGAGCATAAGCGTTTCCTCCGTCAGCCATGACCTGAAGATTGGCATCTGAAACCTTGTTCAGCGCATCCAGAGACAACTGCTCGGACTCCGTACGGTCAATTTGACGATGCTTGCGAAAATCGCTGTCCAGCTCGGCGGCAAGATCACTCAGCGAAACGCCAATTGCGCCGTATTTTCCATAATCCTTTAAGAAAGCTTCCGTGTAGCTACCTATCAACCGCGGCGATATGACATAGGCAGGCGAACCGGTCCGATCCCGCCGGTTCAGCGCCGGATTGAAGGAATAGATCTCTGCGGGGATGCCTCGCAGCGTTCTGGACGCCTCCTTCGCCTCGTTGAACCCGGAACCGGACAACGCGGTAAGGATAGCGACATCCGGATACAGCTTTACCCCATTCTCGTTCGCATAGGAGAGCAGACGCCGAAGTCCCTTCTCTCCCCCTACCTGTTGATCAACGGAGACGCTGCCTGGAACCTCATGATCCAGCCCTTTGTTGAACCAGCCGCTATATTTCAATTTGATGTCATGGATGCCTCGCTTGCCCATCTCTGTCAGAATACTTTGCGCTTGTTCGAACGTTGTGAGCGGCTCCAGCGCCCGATACGGAATTCCTGCAAAATGCTTTTTCTTATAAATGCTTCCTACGAGCTGAAGGTAGAACGGCATATTCTCCTCATTCCTCTCGGCAATTGCCGGGAGGCCTCCCTGTTGCTCCAAGTAATTCCTGTAATAGGCGGCGAGTCCCGGATAGGAAGCCGACTGCTTGCCCACGAACGCATACCGGACCGAAAAATCGCTTCGCATCGGATTCTCCTGGAACTTCGGGAGCGAGCGCTGCTGGCCGTTCGCATCCAGGCTTAAGTCGCCTTTGTTGATTACCGTGAACGTCGGGTAGACGTAATTATAGCTGTTAAGCCTGCCGCTGACGTCGGCATTGATCGTCGCGGCCGGAGCCCCTTCCTCGATGATGCCGATAAATGCCCCGCCTTCACGGATGATGCCGAACACCGGCAGCCTGACGTCCTGGCTGCTGTCCGCCGTTTCGATTCCGCTCATCGTTCGGTCCATTCCGTACACGCTCTGCTGGTAGGAAGGGTACCGCGTCTTGCCGTTATTAAAATGAATCAGCGCTCCAGATCCGTCCGGAACGAGGATTGAGCCTTTATCCTCCGCCCCCCCTGCACCGAAGAAGCTCAGGAACGAGATCGTGTTCACCGGATATTCAGCGGGGAAATCGATGCTGGAAACCGGAAGCTTGGCGATCAGACTGTCGCCGTCCAGCGTATATTCGATCGAGGCGTGAAATACCCGCGGTTCAGGCTTGGTCTGATCCAAATGGTTCTCCTCGATGTCCACCAGCAAATCGTCCTCGGTATATCCGGCATCCTCAAAGGCTTTAAGCGCACGCTCCAGCTGCAGACCTTTGAGAGCGCCGTCGGACCGGACATACACCCCTTGCTCGGCATCTTCCGTGTACGCGATTTTCAGCGTTCGCTGGCCGGCGCTGTCCAGCTTGCTTAACAGGTTCTGTTCAAAGCGGGACTTGCTGATCTTCTTGGGCATGTCGTCAATCGTTTTTTTGTCCGTGCCGAACCGGTAGTTAACGCGAACGCCGTTTGGGATTTCCTCCATGCCGATTTGCTTGTAAGCCGCGCTGTCGGCGTGCGAATTGACCGAATTTATCTGTCCGAAGCTGTTATAAAAGTCAAGCTTCAACTGAGAGGACAACAAGCTTTTGTTCACGCCCGCGGCCAGCGGATCCGACTGATGGCCGGGGGGATTGCTGTGCCAAATTTCGCCGCTTGCCTTATGCACGACGGCGATCGCCCCCGTCTGATCGTCCGCTAGCAGCTGGAGCTGATCGTTCTCGGCAATGCCTTTCATGCCTTTGACGCTCGGATTGACGAACGATGACTTAAGGGCTGCTCCCGGCGTGAAGCTGTTGGCGGGCCCGTTGCCTTCATCGCCAGCTGCCTTTTCCGGTCCTTTATCCGTACAACCGGCTATAATCAGCGCTGTCAGCACACTGGCAGCAAGCAGCATGTATTTAGCGAAATTGCCCATCCTTCCTCCTCCTTAAGTTCTCATGACCAATTCTTGATAGATGACGGAAATAAAGGCCACGATCTGTTGGACCAAGCTGAAAAACAGCAAACTGATAAAAGCCATAAACCCCATGGCGACCAGGGTGAGCATCATAATTCCGATCGTTTTGGACGGGGAAAACTGATGCACCGTCATATTGCCGACAAACAGCAGATAAACGAACCAGAGAACCGCAACGGAGTTGGAAAAATAATAGAATGCGGTCTCTTGCAGCGACACGAGATTGCTGAGCCAGATCCATGGAAACTGTATGATCACGAGCGGCAGGAGCGCGAAGCAGGTCGACGTAAAAATTTCGACGAATTTGCCTTCGCCGTCCATCAAGGTCGTAAGCGACCAGTTAGCCACGCACCAGAACAAGATCGGCACGATCACATATACGATTTCCATGACGCTGTTCATGCTCTCGGGATTGTACACATGGACTAGAAAACCGCTGTACTGGCTCCCCAAAATGTTCGTAACGGCAACCAGAAACAATACGCAAAACGAGATGATCAACGTGAATTTTCGATTGCGATCGTATTTCAGGTCCCAATAGCCCTCAAAGGGATGAACCATGAGATTTAGGGGAAACCGAATCCATTCCCTGCTCATGCGGAAGCCCCCTTTCTTCGTTCCTTCACTTTCCGAAGCCTGGATGCGGCAAATATCCCGATTCCGGCCAAGAACAGCATGGTCATGATCAACGGAAAATGTTCCCTCATGACCGCTTTGCGGTATAGCAGGAATGCTTTCGAATAGTTTTTCTGATCCAAGCTGCGTTTGAAATGCATCATGGCACCCTTATAATCGCCTTGACGAAGCAAGGCTTTGCCGATCCCCGCATAGGCGAATTCCAGATTGGCATTCATGGCGATCGTTCGATTAAACAACGCAAAAGCGGTCTCTTCCTCGCCACGATAGTAGCTTTTGACGGCTTCATTCAGCGTTCGACCGTATTCGGTCGTTCGGAAGACGGTAATTTCGCCAAGCGCTTTATCCAATACAAGAAAATCCTCGCCGATTCGGTCGATGGCGGCCGGCGTATGAAATTGGCCCATTTGGTTCCCCAGCCCGCCGAATACGTACATCAGATGTCCGTCCCCGTTGTAAGTGAACACCCGCCCCCGCTTGCCATCGAGAATGGAGTATATCTCGCTGTCGGTAACATCGATGTCGATCAGCTTAGAAGGACCTTCGCTGCTGAGGTAAAGAATGTCGCCCTGCGGGTCGGAATACCCCGTTCTTCTTAAAATATCGCTGCCTTGCGCATTAAGCTTCTTAATGTTATTTCCCCACTGGTCCCCGTTCGTGGCATAGATGAACCCTTCCGAGTCAATATCCAGATTCGTAAACTCCGTAGGCGTAAACATGACCATCTGACTGCGCTGCGCCTTGGTCGAGATTTGCTTCCAGAAATATTCGATCGGATCGATATAAACGCGATTCGCGCCGATGAAGGTAGTAAACGCCCCTTCGGCATCGAATTCCATAAACCCGTCAAACACGCCGGCAGCCATGACGTAAGTTCGCTGCGCATGGTCCATGACGACCCGGACGGGTTCGAATTTAAACGAATCCTGCAGTAGCTCCGACTCCGGCGAATCGATGATCTTGATCAGTTGAAAATCCGAATCCAAGTGAACCACCCGTTTGTTTCCAGTGTCCGCTACGAGCACCTCGCCGTCATCGGTCACGAAGATTCCTTGCGGTTGTAGGAATGTATCCGGCTCGCCCTTTCTTGTGAAGGAATCCACGGTGGTTACCAGCTTAAGATCATGGTCCAGCACAACGATCCGATTGTTGCCGGAATCCAGCACGTATACGCGATTGTCGGCGGTGACGTGAAGATCGCTCGGCTCTTGGAAAGCACCCGTCCCCAGATCCGAGCCGCTTATCAATTCAGTCGCCACATAAGCGGCCGGCGCTGCTGCAGCATCGCCCCAATAAGAATAAATATAGGAGTCCGAGGCGCTCTCGGCGCTTACGTTCCCCGCTCCTGCCCCAACCCCCAATAAGCAGCAGATCATGATGAGGAGAGGCGTTTTCAGTTTGCGCAAGCTGTTCATCAATCTGACATGCCTCCTTTCTAGTCCTTCATCCCTGAAGTGGCCATCGTCTGCATGACACTGCTCTGGGAGATGATAAAGAGCGTAATGGGAACGATCATCAGGAGGAGTGCAACAGCCGCGCCGACGCCGGCTCTTGCGATTCCGCCTTCCGTGATCTGTCCGAGCGCGAAATGTAACGTCTTCAGATGCTCGCTGTAAATGAAGCTGCCCCCATCGCTGCCCCAAAGTGCCGGAAATTGTAAAATCATTAGCGTCAGCCAGGCAGGCTTCACGTTCGGCATCACAATGGACCAGTAAATCCGATATTCGCTGGCCCCGTCGATTTTGGCTGCCTCAAGCAGGGCATCGGGAATCTGCTCCATGAATTGCTTCATCAGAAACAGCCCAAGCGGAAATGCCAAGGAAGGCACGATGATGGAGGCATGCGTATTGATCCAACCCAGCCAAGACATGACCATATAGTTGGGGATCGCCGTAACATGGGGCGAAAACATCAAGGCGAGCACCACAATCGAAAACAGCGCCCTTGAGCCGGGAAACCGGTATTTGGCCAGCGGATAGGCTGCTGCAGACGCCAGCAGGATATGTCCAGCCGTGCCAATGATGGTGATCAACAGCGTGTTTGCGAAATAACGCGATAAGGGTACCCACGAATTCCCCATTAACACCATCAAATCCAGGAAATTATCCATCGTCGGATTGTTCACGAAGAACCGCGGAGGGAATATGAACAATTCGTCCAGCGGTTTGAATGCGTTGTTCACCGCGTAAATCAAGGGCAATGCCATGAAGGCTCCGAACAAGGCGAGCAGCGCAAACAGCAAAATGCTAACGGGCAAAGAACGGTTCAGCGTTCTCGGCAGCCGGAAATATCGAATCATTTTCGCAGCCAACGTTACTCACCTATCCTTCTCAACATTTTTTGCGTTAATTTGTTAGTTCCGACCATCAGCAAGAACAGGAACGTCGCAATGGCCGATGCGTAGCCGAGTTCGAAGCGGATCGTGCCGAAGTCCATCAGATGGGTGACAATGGTGTGCGCCGCATAGTTAACGCTCGGAAACCCGGCGAGCGCGATGGAGATATCCGCGACCGCGAATGCGGTTGTGATCTGCATCACGGCCCCGAACATCAGCTGCGGCCTCATGGACGGCAGCGTAATATACCAGAGCTCCTGCCAGCGATTCTTGATGCCGTCCATCGCCCCCGCTTCGATCAGCGACTTGTCGATCGTTTGCAGGCCGGCGATAAACGCCAAAAAGCTGGTGCCCAGGCTCAGCCAAAGCTGTACGATAATCACGATCCATAGAATATAGTTTTCATTCAGGAGCCATTGAATCGGTTCCAGGATAAAGCCGGCCTTCATCAGAAACCCGTTTAAATACCCATAACTGTCACCTGAGAAGATGATGAGCCAAATGAAGTAAACGTTGCCCGATATCGATGGCGCATAAAAGACCAACGTCATGAACGCCCGCACTTTGGGAGACAATTCATTAATGATCCATGCGAATACAAAACACGCGATATAACTGACGGGACCGGTAATGACGGCGAACATCAGCGTATTCTTCAAGGCGATCATAAAGATATCATCATTCAGAAACAGCCTCGAATAATTTTGCCAACCGACGAATCTCGGAAATTCCAGCATGTTGAAATAGAAGAAACTTAGGGCAAAGGAAAAGACCACCGGAATGACCGTAAACAAAAAGAAAATAATCATATACGGACTCATCAGCAAATAATAGTGCTTGCTTCGCTTCAACTCTTTTATGAAAGAGACCCAACGGCTGTTCTTCTGCACATTCGCTTTGGGGCTCTTTACGGTTTGAATTACTGGTTCTCCTTGCATTGACTACCGCACCTCCCCTGTTAATATGGCAAATTGAACTCCTTCCGCTTGATCTCGATTTCATCGTTAATGTACAAAATATAATCGGATAAGGCTTCGCGCGGATTTTCGCTGGCATTTACCACTTTCCTGAAAGCATTGTCCAAATGCCGGCCTGTGAAATATCCTCCGGGCACCTGCGGAATGCCTCGTACCCACCGCCATTGGTTATCCAAATTCCGATAATCCTTCACCGGCCATGGCAGCTCCTCCAGCGCTTCGATGTTTGCCGTCGGATAGCGGGCAGCCTCTCCCATCAAGCCTTCCATCTCTCGACCATACGCAATTTGCGTCTCCTTGTCGGTCCACCACTTCAGAAATTCCCAAGCGGCCGCTTTGCTCTTCGAATTTTGAAGCAGCATGACGGCGGTCGTATGGCTGGCAACCTCGTGGTTCACGGTGCCGTCCTCGCGTTCAGTCCCCGGCACAATCGTGAAATCCCACAGCCCCTTAATCTCGGGGGCCATGACCGTCAGCATGTTGTACGTCGTGTAATCCGCAATCCCGATCGGCATTTCCCCGGTCCGGAAACGGTTCGGGAAATCCGCTTGCAGCGGGAACTTGTAGCTGGTATAGAACTGCGTCCACTTCTTGAATGCCTCCATGGAGATATCCGAGTCGAGTGCACTCTTCGTATCGTTATCGCGGTAAAACTGCCCGCCGTTCTGGTACAGCAGCATCGCGAACGTCGCATTCGGGACCAGGCTTGCGTTGGTGGCTTCCAGCGGCAAATAAAATTGCATGTTGTGCTTCTGAAGCACGGAAATCATGTCATAGATTTCTTGCCAGGTCGCGGGCGGCTTCAAGCCAAGTTCCTCCAAAATATCCTTGCGATAAAACAACATCGGGAAGGTCTGCTGCTCAGGCAAGGCGTAAACCCCGCCGTTATATTTGTACGGCTCCAGCCCGCTGTCGCGGAATCGGGTGACCACCTCTTCGAAATCATCGAATTTCGTTAAATCGGCTGCAGCGCCCCTCATCGCGTAGTTGACCGGCACGTCCTCGCCGATTTGCATGGCGACATCCGGACCTTCACCGGCAAGCGTGGCTGGCAGAAGGATATTTCCCGGAACAAGCCGGAGATGCACCGGAATACCCGACTCAGGCGTAAACGTGTCGTCGATCAATGCTTTCAGTACTTGCGCCTGATCGCGTCCGGTCGTTATCCACACTGTAATGGCATCTTCTTCATCGCCGGCGTTCCCGATGGTGTCATAATCTTCCGTATACGAAGCTGCGTAAGCGCCTAACTCATGGCCCGCGACCTCGAAAAACGACGCGTCCGGTTTGGGCAGCTTGCGATCCGGCGAATGAACGATTAGATAATCAAGCGAGATAGGCTGCTCTTTAATCTGCAGCATCCAGGTTCCCAGACCGCCCACGTTCACCTTATACGTGTCCAAGCGCTTGGCGACGGTTTCGGGATTTTCGGCGAGCTCGTTCAGCTGGTGCACCATTGAGTGCAGAACGGCCACCTTGTCGCTTCGCTCGCCTGTCGCTTCTTCCAGGTAATCGGCCACGCTTTGAATGATTTCGGCCTGCTCGGTGAACACCTCCACCATATCCGGAATCCGCTTCTCCAATTGATAATCCCGGAACGGATCCGGCGTATTGGAGGTGATCATTAGTATTTTGCGGTACATTTCGTTCAGTTCCAGCACGCTGGATTCAATCGTCTGCAAGAGCGGCGCGATCTCGCCGAGAGACACCATCATTCGGATCTGATGCGTCCCTTTGGTGAAATGGAATAAATAAGGTTCTTCCTCGCCCAGCACGTTCATTTGCCAATCGCGGTCATAATGAAAGCGGATTCGTTTCATTTCCTCAAAGGGAAACTCCCCGTCGATCATAAGGCTTCGTGTGGCAAATACGCCCCGGAGCTGGTCCTGCTTTTGCTTCAAGGCGATTTGGTACAAACCGTCTTCTTCCACCTCGAACTCCCATTCGATCCATTGCCCCGGCAGCTTCCAGTTAACACCTCCGATGGTGTTGATTCTGATTTTGGAAACGTCGTACGGCTCAACGGTCGGGCTGGATCTGTCGGATGTAGGATACAAGGTCGGCGACGATTTCCGCTTGGCATCCTCCGCCTGAATCAGAATGTACTGATCCCGGGTCGGCTCCAAGCCCCCGGACTCATATTCATTCGCCAGCTCCTCGTATGTTTTCAAGGCATGATCCTGGTACAGCTCGATATAATCAATGGCCATCGGCTCCCGCAAGGACGTTAGCGTAAGCTTCTGCTTGCCCTTGTCAAAATAAAAGGAATACGGCTCATCATAGTAGCCGTACCGATCGGAGAGCGGCGCAAGCTGCCAGGAAGGCTGCTCGATCTGCCTTGGCCGCAGATCGTTTCCGCGGTTATCCTGCCTGATTTCCTCGTCCCGGTTTCCCCATACTCTGTCGAATAGCACGATATCCGCTCCCTTGAAAGGCACCTTGTCATTGATAGAGAATTGCCTTTCGATCGCCGAGCTCTTCCCTTCAATCGGATAATATCGGATCCGGACATGGTATAAGCCCGGTTCTTCCACGTTCACGTCCCATGAGATAGAGCCTGCCTCTGGCGTGATCACGGATTTCCCTTCGGAGCCGTGTAATTTCTCCGCGATCTCGAATCCCTCCCCGGAGGTTGATACAAAGGACTCGCCTTCGATGCGGACGATGCGGTCCGGGCGGCTCGCCGATGCATGGGCGTCTAAATACTGGCTGTACCCGTCCTGCCCTTCCGTTTCAATGACCGCTTCAAAGTCGGAGATCGCTTGAACGAAGCCTTGGTTTGTCGATTTCGAAGGGTAGAAGGCCCATAGAGACAAAAAAAATAGGACAATGACAAGTATGGCGCTACCGAAACGCTTCTTCCTGGTGTTCAATTTCTCTCCCTCCCATACGGTTAATCCATCCAATGACAGTCCCTGCCGCAGCAATGCGCTGCGCAGGGACGATCGGTTCTTCGGCTAATGTTCAAGGTTACTTGCCATATACTTCGTCGATAGCCGCTTGGAACGTTGACTTGTATTTCTCAACAATGGTGGAAACGGATATTCCTTCATTCAGCTCGCCGACGAACTCCCAATATGGAAGTTTCGGAAAGGAGCCATGTTCCAGCACGATCAGGTTAGGCGCAGCCAGTCGCGCGTTGTTAAGGTCGTCCTCTGTCGAAAACACGGTCTCATAATCGGCTTGGTCCGGGTACTCATAGATGGAATCGATGTCATTGATCTTCTCCCAAATATATAAGAGCTGCTCCGGATTCTCGACTGATTTCGGAATCGCCAACGCCTGATATGCACCTTCCAAGGTATGGTAGGTTGTCGCGTTCGGTCCTTTCGGGAATGGTACGAAGCCGATATCGAAATCCGGCATATCCGTCTTGATTCCGCCAAGCTCATATAGTGCCCCTGCATACATTAACGTGTTGCCTTGGCGGAAAAACTGGCTCGGCTCCCTCCAATCGCCGCCTTCCGTCGGTCTGGCGATCTTCTCCGTAGCCAACCGGGAAACAAAGTTCAGGGCTTCCAATGTCGCGGGATCTTCAAGTGTCTGTTTGTTCTCTTTTGTAAGCCCGGTGTTGTTGGAATAAAGTGCATGCTCGATCAGGGATGAATTCGCGAGGCCCCAGGTATCCAACTTTCCGTCATTGTTTGTATCCTTATTCGAATCCTTGGCCACTTGAATAAACGTGTCCCAGTTCCATTGATCCTCATTCACATAATCCTGAAGCGGCTTTAAGCCCAGTTGATTCATAAGCGTACGGTTATAGAAAATGCCTTGGACAGTGTTTCCACGGGTCTCGCTAAACCCATAGCCTCTGCCTTCGTAAGTGAAGATTTGATTCGATGCCAATTGATCGAAAGCCCGAACGTTTTTCGTATACTCATCGATCGGCCAAAGTAAGTCCTGTTTGACAAGCGCCGGAATCGTATAGTTTTTGCCCAATCGTACGATATCGCCGATCGGCTCGCCGGCTAACAGGGAAGCCGTAACTTTCTCTTGGTATTCGCCGAAGTCGATGGCGATATATTCGATTTTGAAATTATGCTTCTCCATGAGCGCATCCAAATTCTTCTTTTTTGCAATCTCGTCCGGATTCCTTTCCTGATTCGTCATATCCCACCAAGAGACGACTTTAATCGTCTTACCGCCTAAATCGAAATCCATTTCCGGCGTTCTGTAAACTTCCTCCTCCTCCCCTCCGCTGTTTTCCGTCTCGCCAGGTTCCTTCGACGTCTCGTTTTCAGTGCCGCTATTCGTCTCCGATTCCACGGTTTCTTGGGTGCCGCTGCTTGGGTTACCCGAGCCTCCGCTGCAGGCTGCAAGCAGCAGAACCAATCCTAATAACAGAACCAATAATTTGCGAACACGCATCTTTAATCCCCCTCAACGTTTGATGTTTGGTCCAGATTCATCCAAAGTTTAGCGCTTACATTTCCATGCAACAACCTGGGGAAATCGAGATATTCTACCCCTGAAACGCTAGAAGGCCGTCTCCTGCAGCGGCTTGTCCGCCGAGCTTTTTCAACCCAAGCTTTGCAAGAAGTAAAGAACGGTTAGCAATGCAAAGAAAAGCACATTGTGGAAATGGGGCGCCGGACAACATAATGTAAGCGTAACCAATTTAATGGATATTCCGCTTATCGCAATATATGGGGAGGGAGTCATCATGTCTAAGTTACTGTATATCAATCTGGGCTGCTGCTCCGATGATGCGCTTCGCCTGCAGGATTGGGGCAAATGCGGGATGAACATGGAAATTTGCGATGATGATTCTGAGTCATCGCTGCATCGGATTGAGGAGAACGGCTATTCACTGGCGGTTATCAACATGAACGGCAGCCCCAAGAAAGGGCTGGAGCTGTGCGGCCGGATCCGGAGGGTAAGCCGTTTGCCCATCATTGTTGTCGAGGATACCATGGAATTTGCCTTCATCCGCAAAGCGCTGCAGCTGCAGGTAAGCGATTACGTACCCAGCACGTTGCCGGCTGAAGAACTGGTGAAAAGCGTAGCTGCTGTTAACGCGAACCAACGCCGCACTGAGGATGACGTCATTCACAGGGTCAAGGAATATGTGGGGAAAAAGCTGCACGAAAATATTACGCTCAAAGACATTTCAAGCAAATTCCATTTCAACCGCTCCTATCTTGGCCAAAAGTTCAAAAACCATGAAAATATGAGCTTTAACGAATATTTGTTCATTCAGCGCATGGAAAGAGCGAAAATGCTGCTGGAGCAAACGGATCTGAAGATTTACGAAATTGCGAATGAGGTGGGCTATACCGAAATCGACTGGTTTTATAAGCGATTTAAATCCTATACCGGCGTAAGCGCGAACGAATATCGGAAGATGGTCGCCTCCTAATCTGCCAGCCCAATGCAAATAAGTCCTTGGGTTATCCAAGGACTGCTGCCTGGCCATACGCCTGGTCGCTGCACTTATTGCGCTCCATCGCGGCTTAGCCTGACGGTTCGGTATTCCTGCGGCGTCAGGCCGGTCCATTTTTTAAAAAAACGGGTAAACGATTGCGGCATTTCGTATCCGATCAAACCACCGACCTCGGCTATCTTCAGTTCTTCCCTCTTCAGAAGCTCCTTCGCTTTGCGAATCCTGAGTTCGTCCATATAATCCGATAAATTGACGCCCCTTTCCTGCTTAAACAGCCTTGATAAGTAAGATGGATTGAAATGAAATTCATCCGCCAGCCTGACAAGGGACAGATCCTCGCTGAGGTTTTGTTCAATGAATGAACAAATTTTTTCAATGACGCCGGCAGCCCTCTTCTGTTCTCCGCTTTTCCGGAGTGAAAACAAAACGTCAGCAACGCCTTTCAAATAACCGAAGGCTTCCCTCCACGAACGATAGTCTTCCAGCTTCATCAGGCCGAACGAACCGATCTCACGGATTTCCCACCGATTGATGTAAGACAGAAGCACAAGCGCAACCGTATAGCAAAGCTCCGTCATATTGGGATCCCCCCGCTCGAGTTCGTAAGCTGCCGGTTCGGTCAAGTCATCGAACAGCCCCATGAACTCCTCTCTTCTGCCGGCTTCCAAATGGACGGCCAGCGTCTCGAACTTATCGCGCAAGGATCTGTTAAGAATCGTAGCGGACGGCGCGGCTTCCTCGCTCGGAAACACCTTCTGGACCATCCGCGTTCCGTCACCGGTCCGATCATGCTGGTACCGTCTCATTTTATCGTATATGGCAGGCAGTCCTTCCCAGGCGAATGCCTCACCGCATAGTGTCACGGCTACCGACGCCTCAAGCGATTCCAGGCAGGATTGCTGAATCAGCTCAAACGTTCCCTCCAGAAACATGACCGTCTGTGCGAAAGCGTCCGTCCATTCCGATCCGCTCCACCGCTTGGGCTGGATGAGCCAGATCAGATCCCCGTATCGATCGATGAAACCGATGCTGCTCGTCCGCTCTGCCAGGAAAGCCTCTGCCAGAAACTTAACCGCAAGCGCCGTCTCCCGACGGTCGACATACGTGGGGGATCTTCCCGCGGACCCGCCAGACGTTACGCTGCCCAGCCCGATCAGAATCGGCATGGACGCATCCAGCGGAATTTGCAGGCGCCTGAAGTCTTCCTCCAATTCCCGTTCGAAGAGCACGTCGTGGAATAACAAATTTCGAAAATAGTCCCCGTGGGCAAGCGTCTCCAGCGTATCCAGCTGCTCTTTCGACCGCCGGATCAGATCATTCGCCCGCAGCGTCTCTTCCAGTTCCTTGAGCGCTCGCTCGACGGCCGCGATCAATTTCGGGTAGCCTTCGTTTTTGAGCACGTATTGCACGTCCGGCGCTTGAATCGCTTGATAGACATAATTGAAGTCGTTATGCCCTGTCAGGAACACGATTTTGCACTGCGGCCAATTGAGACGTATCGTTTCCATCAGCTCCAGGCCGTCCATGCCTGGCATGCAGATATCGGATAGTACGACATCGACCCGCGTCCGGTTCAACAGTTCCAGCGCCTCTTGCCCCGAATAGGCTTTGTAGATGTCCAGGTCAAGGTTCAATTTTCCGAAAATATCCGCCAGCCCATCGGTGATAATTTCTTCGTCGTCAACGATCAACATTCTATACACTTGACGGTTCACCTCCATCGCCAAGAAGTATTGTTACGGCAAGCCCCCCAAGCTCGCTACGTTCTGTCCGTAATCCGGCATCCTCCCCGAATGTGATGCGGATCCGGCGATGAATGTTCACCATCCCTGTCGTTTCGGCCTGGTCCTGTTCCTCATACAAGGACTTCCGGATCTGCTCCAGCGCCTCGTCCGTCAACCGGTCTCCGTTATCCTCCACGATGACGCGAGCCTGGCCGTCCGCCCCTTCGAATCGCACCACAATCAAACCATTCTTCGTCTTTTTTTCTAGGCTGTGCTTGAATGCGTTTTCAATGATCGGTTGAACGATCAACCGCGGCACGGGAAGCGGCCGCAGCTCATCCGGCAGCGGATCAAAGCGTACCTGAATCCTTCTCGAAAACCGTAGCTCCTGAATTTCTGCATACATTCTCGCATGATGAACTTCCTGCTCCAATGCAACCAAATCCGATGCATTCCTCGTCACGAATTCGAAATACTCCCCGAGCAGCGTCGTAAATTGTTCGATCCGTTCCGTATCTCCCGTCTTGGCCATCGTATTCAGGATAAAAAAGCTGTTATATAAAAAGTGCGGGTTGATTTGCGATTGCAGCTGCTTCAGCTCCGCCCGCTGCGTCATGATTTTCTGCTTGTAGACTTGATCGATCAAAGAGCGCAAATTGTCCACCATCTGGTTAAACCTGCCGTATAAGTACCTGAACTCGTCCTTGGATTCATGGGCGATATGGATGCTCAGATCCCCGTGCTCGATCCTTCTGAAGCCTTTAACTAAAGCCAGCATAGGTTTGTGGATGAACTTATAGGTAGACAGCGCAAAAACGCCAAATATCCCCAGCGCCGCTGCGGCAAATCCCCATGCCCATTTGTAGAACTTGCTCAGCGGCTTCTGTACGACCTTCTCGGGAATGAAACGATAGATCGACAGCGCTAGCTCCGGCGAGTGGGCCTGCACGGCATAGTATCGGTTCCCGTTTACGGTCAGCCGCGAAGGAGTGTCCTCCAGGAGCGCCGGGATTTCCCGCAGGAAAAGGGGGAGGCTAACGTTAGCCAGCTCCCCTGTCCCGTTCGCGACGGCAACCTTGGCGCTGTCCGACAGGAGCAGCGTTCCGCTGCCGGGGTACGTATTGAATTGGGCGAGCGCTTCCTGCAGCCGCTGCTCGTCCAGCTCGATCTCGACCGTGAACAGCGGCTCTGCCCTTTTGATACCCCGCTGTTTCATGGCGCCAAGGAACAAGCCTCCGTTCCATTCAATGAGCTGAGAGCCGCTGCCAAAGACGGAACGGATTTCCCGGAAGCGTTCGGGCCTAAATTCACGCACCCCATCTCCGGCTGAAATCGTGCGGCCGATAGCCGCGATATGAACACTGACATCCTTGATATACATGCTGCTGTTCTGAACAGTATACAGCCGCTTGATCAACGAATTCATGTTCTCGGTACGGGCGATCGTCGCCATCGTCTCCCAGGTCAGGACCAGTTCATTCAGGTTTTCATCCTCCAGCAGGCTGTACTGCAGCATTTTCATGCGTTCGATTTCGTTTTCCAGATCGGTCAGGTAGAATTCGGATTGCGCCGCTGCCGTCTTGGTAATGTCGGAGCTGGCCGTTTGCACGTTCCAATGGTAAAGATACACGGCAAATAACAGAATCGGCACCATAATGAGCAGAAACGTCACGATCAACCGGAGAAATATCGTATTGCGCAGTGAAAAGTCCCGTCGGAACATCAATGGCATTGCCCCCAGCATTTTTTATTCGATTATAGCCTACATCTCGTCAGGGCAGCCAGACTTATGGCGGGCAACATCGACTTGCGCTGTGTCCTTAGCCCTTAGCCCTTCACGCTTCCGAGAACGATGCCCTTTACGAAATATTTCTGCAAGAACGGGTATGCCAAAATAATCGGAAGCGAGCCGAGAAAGATCTGCGACGATTTCAGCGTCCGATCGGAGATCAGCGCCAGGTTCAGCATATCGTCCCTCGACATATTCGACAGGTTTTGCTGGATTACGATCGTTTGAATATAGCTTTGCAGCGGATAATTGGACGGGTCTCCCATCAGCAGCAGTCCGTCGAACCAGCTGTTCCAGTGCTCAACCATGGAAAACAAAGCAAGCGTGGCAAGCGCAGGCTTGGATATCGGGACAAAAATCGACCACATGGTCCGCCAGTGGCTCGCTCCGTCGATGAGCGCCGCCTCTTCAAGCTCCTTCGGAATTTCCCTGAAAAAATTAAGCAGCAGAACGACGCTGAACACGGGAACCGCGCTCGGCAAAATCAATGCCCATATCGTATCCAGCATGCCGTATTCTTTTATCGTTGAATACCAAGGAATCAGGCCGCCATTAAACAGCATCGTGATGAAAAAGATCCACGCGTACGCGCTCCGAAGCCGAAAAGAACGTGTCTCTTTCGATAACGGGTAGGCAATCAACACGGTCAGCAGCAAATTAAGCGGAGTGCCCAAGCCGATCCTCGTGAGCGACACCAGCATCGAATCCCAAAACTCGTGGCGGCTTGCCGTATACATGTAGGAAGCCAGCGTCACGTCGACAGGCCACAGCTTCACATATCCCGCCGAAGCCGCCGCGCTGGAACTAAAGGAAACCGCAATGATGTGAATCAAAGGAAGAACGCAAATCAGCGAGATCAAAATCAAGAAAATGGCATTGATCAGGAAAAACCATTCAAACCGCCTTTTTTGCCGGATACGGCCCCCTTCAGCCGAAGATGGCACCAATCGTTGCTGCATCGTTTCCCCCCCTTAAAATATCCGGTATTTCGCAAACCGATAAGCCAAAAAGTAGGAGCCCGATATCAGCGTGAGCGATATGACCGATTTAAAAAATCCGACCGCCGTCGCCACCCCGTACTGGGCATCAAGCAAACCGATCCGATAAACGAACGTATCCAGAATGTCCCCGCTTTCGTACACTTGCGGGCTGTATAAATTAAACACCTGATCGAAGCCGGCATTCAGCAGCTGTCCCAGGCTTAACACCGACAACAGGACGATTACCATGCGCATGCCCGGAATCGTGATATGCCATATTTTCCGCCAGCGGTTCGCCCCGTCGATCGTTGCCGCTTCGTATAACCCCGGATCAATTCCGGTAATCGCAGCCAAGTACACGATCGTGCCGTACCCGAAGTTTTTCCACACGTCGGAAGCAATGAGCGTGAACGGAAACCATTCGTTATCGCCCAGGAAAAAGATCTTGGGGATGCCCAGCAGGCCGAGAAATCCGTTGACGATGCCTCCCGACGGGGAGAGGATATCGATCAGGATACCGCCAAGCACGACCCAGGACAGGAAATAAGGCAAGTAAATGGCCGTTTGGACCGATCGCTTGATCACATTGTTTTTGAGTTCGTTCAACAGGACGGCGAACACGATTGGAACAATGAGCCCCAAAATGAGCTTGAAGCTCGAAATAAACAGCGTATTCCACAAAACCTGCGTAAAATTCGGCAGGCTCATCACATACTCGAAATTGTTCCATCCGACCCATTGCTGATCGCCGAAGAGGCCTTTGGCAGGGATAAACCTCTGAAACGCGATCGTGATGCCGGCCATCGGAATGTACGAAAATAAAACGATTAGAATCAATCCCGGCAATATCATCACATGGAGCGGCAGCTCTCTTCGCCATTTCGCTTTCATTCGTGAACCTCCAATTCGTAGGTAACAGGTTCGGAGGGAGTAACGACAAGGTTCTCCCTCCGGCCCGGATTATCGCTTCGCCTGTTCGTACCACTCGTTGACTTCTTGCGTGATTTGATCCCCGCCGAGCTTTTTCCAATCCTCTACGAACTGGTCGAAGGTGTCGATGGATTCGCCTAAAATAATCTTGACGAAAACCTCGTTTTGCATTTTTTCGAGCGTCGTCTTGCGCTCGACCATCGTCGGCGTCGGAGCGCCGACGAATTTTTCCTGCAGGAATTGGTCGTTTTTATCGTATTGGTCGGCGATTCCCATGGAGCCCTGTTCCCCGTATATCCGTTCCCAGCCCCATAGCGCAAAGCCGTCGGATGAGCCCGATTCATAAGCTTCCAGTTTTTCCTGGATCGTCTTGGCCTCTCCGGTTAACTTCGAGAAATCGCCGGCCTTGCGCGCAGCATCGATTTCCCGGAATGCATCCACGTTCTTCATGACCGGATACGGCGTGACCGGAGACAGCTGCCACACGCTTTCGGCTTCCGGCGGCGCAAAGTATTTATCGAATTCGGCGGTTTTCCCCCAGTTTTTCTCGAGATGCAGATTGAACATTTTGATGACGGCTTCCGGATGGGCCGCATCCTTCTTGACGGCGAAGAATCGGGTGGTGCTGAATTTGAGCGGCACCTTCGGTGCTTCCCCCGATTCGGATACGATCGGGAACGCTTGCCACTGCGCATTCGGATCGTTATCGCGATTCAGCTGAAGCGGCCAGATGGAATTCCACTGCTCGCCGTACTCCATACCGATCTTGCCGGCCGAGATTTGCTCCGAAACCTTGCCTCCGTCTTTGATACCGAACTCTTGGTCGATCTGTCCGTTTTTGGACATCTCTTGCAAAACCTGAAGCGCCTTTTTCACTTCCGGCTGGATGCTCCCAAAGACGAGCTTGCCGGAGTCATCCTCGATCCAAATGTTAGGGTAGGCATTATATCCGGCCATAAATCCCTCAAGCCCCATCGCGCCCCCCCATAAATCCTTGGTAACGCCAAGTCCGTACGTATCCTGCACACCATTCCCGTCCGGATCGTTCTCCGTAAACGCTTTCGTTATGGCCAGTACGTCAGCCATCGTTTTCGGCGGCGCAAGTCCCAGCTTCTCCAGCCAGTCCGTCCGGATCCAGATGTACATGGAACGCTCGATCGAGGATTCCAGTTGAGGAATTGCCATCAGCTTTCCGTCGAACGTAGCGGCGTCAAAAGCACTCGTCCCTTCTTGAAGCAGCACTTCCTTCGTCATTGGGGAAGCGTACGTTTCGTAAAGTTCCGTCATATCCATGATTTGGTCCGAATCCGCCAATTGCTTGAGCTGGGTGGCGTTGACCGGAATCACGTCCGGAAGGTCGCCCGAAGCCAGCGTCACGTTAATTTTCTGCAGGTATTGGTCGGAGGTTGGACTGCCTTTGACCACCCATTTGTACTTGACTTTGATGCCAAGCTCCTGCTCATACAATTGCGTCCATCGATTGTTGTCGATCGTTTCGTCTTTAAGCACGCCCAGCACGTTATTTTCCACGACGTCGCTAAGATCCCTTACGAACGATACCTCGACTGGCGGATCATATTTGCCGAAAGGGCCGTCATTCGCTACGGTGCTTGGATCGGTCTTGGCATTTTCGTTTGAACTGCCGCTGCCGGACCCGCTGCCTCCGCAGGCCGAGAGCAGGAGTGACGCCATGAATAATACGGATATCGCTCTCCGCCATACTGAATTCCTTTTTTGCATTTGCATCCCCCGTTCCAATGGATTCAAGATCTGTACTTGGTTACGCTTTCATTATGGAATGGCGTGCATTCCGTTACAACGTTCATCTTTTTACTTTGCTTCTCCTTCATTTACCAACTCCACTCGGCACCTTGATAATGTCTAGACGTATAAAGGTTTTCGTGAAAATCCAGTTGACCCCTGATATGTACTTCGCTAAGCATAGAAAAAACCAACCAGATCACCCGGTTGGCTTAAACAAACGTAAATGGGCTCAACGCAAAAACCCGGACGCTCTATCCTTTAAACATCAGCCGGATCGCCACGATGAACAAGCATACCGACAATATCCGCACGATGACGAGCCCCGGTATTTTGGAGGCAAGCTTGGCACCGATTTGGCCCCCGGCCAGCGCTCCGATCGCAAGCCAAATGAACGTCCCCCATAACACATGGTCAAGCACGACATGAGAGATGGTTCCCACCAGCGAGGAGAGCAGAATCGAAAACATGGACGTTGCGGTGGCGATATGCGGCGGAAAGGCCAGAAACAGGATCATCGTAGGCACCATTACCGAGCCGCCGCCGATGCCGAACAAGCTGGAGATGAACCCGACAAAAAGCGCAACCCCGGAGCCGAACCACAAATTGAACGCATAGCGATGCTCGGCGCCGGAGGCATCGATGAAGTTTCTTGTCACCGTCGGCCGGAGGAAGCCGCCCCGGCTCTGGGTCGGCTTGAAGTTGATCACAACCGCCATCAGCATCAGGAAGAGTCCAAGCGCTATAAAAAAGACGCGGCTGCCCACAATGCTGGTTGTCCAGGCACCCAGCACAGAGCCCGGTATCATGGCTACCGAGAACGCCAGGCCGCTCCGGTAATCAATTCGTTTTTGCCTCGCATAG
The DNA here is from genome assembly GCF_038597315.1 of Paenibacillus sp. FSL M8-0142. Classification (NCBI taxonomy): domain Bacteria; kingdom Bacillati; phylum Bacillota; class Bacilli; order Caryophanales; family Paenibacillaceae; genus Paenibacillus; species Paenibacillus sp. FSL M8-0142. The sequence continues at coordinate 2,856,429 of NZ_CP152008.1, read as the reverse complement.
GCCCATGTGCTGGAGATCGCACTGACGAACAGAACGGCCATTGATGTGCCCGATATCTGGGACACCGGCATTGTATACATGAGGGCCAGTACCGGCACAATGATAAATCCGCCTCCAAGGCCGGCAATCGCCCCGCTCACCGCGGCCAGCATTCCAACAAGCACCAGCAAAACATATTCCATATGTATTCCATCCCTTCCTACGGACGATCCGTTATCACATAGCCCTGTTCAAGAGTTGCCTCCCGGAAGCCGGCCATATGACGCTCCTGATACAGAATAGGGCGCGCGGCTCCGATGAGAATGATATTTTGAATATCTGTGCGGCGATCGGACAGACGAAATGCCTTCGTATTGGAAAACACTGTATGGAGCGTCGTGTGGATCGCACGGATATAAGGGTCCCTTGTTCCTCGTCCAATCAGGTTCATAATCATAATACCCTGATCACGCAGCCTATCTGCCGCCATCATGAAAAATTCCGCAGAAGCCAGATGCCGCGGCGTTCCTTCCTTCGTAAAGGCATCCACAATAATAACGTCCAAAGTATCCTGAGCTTCCCTCTCCAGCAGCTCGCGCCCATCGCCAATTCTCACGGATTCAGCTTCGCTGCCGAAAAAGGTGCGGGCCAGCTCCGCCACCCGCTTGTCCACCTCGGCTGCCGTTATCCGCCTATTCGCATAATGGCGGGCTATCGTCCCGATGCCGTGCCCGATCAGGAACATGTCCTCGAAATCCGAATGATTGGCATCGATCAGGTGAATGATCGCTCTCGGGTACTCAAAGACGATCCGTTCCGGATCGTTCAGATCCAGCACTCCCTGCACCGCATCATCGGAGAACTCCAGCACGCGGAAACGCCCCTTCACGCCGTATAGCTCCTCTGTATCGTACACCTTCAATTCATGAACTTCACTCGTATCATGGAGCAATAAGCGCACCTTCACCATCCCCTTCGCGCCGTTGATTCTGACAGGATGATCCTCCTGCAGCTATCTTATTGTACACCCGATCGGGGACCCTCACACACAGGATTATGAAAAATATCGCTTTACGAGAAGAAGGCCCCCCCAATCTCTGGGGCGGCCGCAATCATATCCACCTGTCCATGGCTGACCATTTGGGTCGTAACTGTGACACGCGCTTATGACTCAACTTTTTCGGAATCGACACTATTTCGAAATGTGATGGAAACGTCGCCGAGCGATCTTCTCCAGATCATATGATGAAGGCCTTCGCCCCAATAATCCTGCAGGAGAACATCGGGTTCTCCAAACTTTTTCTTCCAGATGCTTTGGGCCGCAGAGTATCCGCTGTCCAGGCAAAATTCCCGGTATCCCCGCTCCATCATCGACAACCAAATGACGTTTAAGAGCAAGCTTCCGATTCCCCTGCCCTGATAATCCGGATGCACGAAAACGGTCCCCACCTCCATGATGTCCTGTTTGTTCCATGGAGCGTGCTGCCGGATCATGGCGTTTGGCGGCCCATATTCAATCGTGCCTACGACATGGCCATCGATCAGGGCAATTAGAAAGTACCGCTGTTCGCCTCCTGATTCCAAATCACGATTCAAGTATTGAATTTTCGATTCGATTTCCTGTTCGATATCCTCATCCAATTCCGACAGGCCTTCCTTGGCGAACGTATCGGTTACAACGATTCGAAAAAAATGCGCAAGCGCTTCGACATCAGCGTATGCGGGTCTCCGGATCTCAATGTCCTGCATCAGTCCCTCTCCTTATTCCCTTCATCAGCTCACAACGAATCGTTGCGTTCATTAACCTCGCTGTTTCTCCAATTATATCCTTAAAACGAGGACAAATCAGCCGAATATAAGGAATTGACGCTCTTAGAAAATTTGAGCGCGGCGGCATCCCATCACGACGTCGTGCGTCTCGCTGGATTGCATGAACACGCGGCCGATGCATTAATATGTGAAGGTCGATCTGCACGCGCAAATGATATATCTGCCATAAATATGTGCCCCTTGGTAGCAGCCTTTCATCCCGAATTCGGGATGAACATATTGCGAGATGCAATCCTGGCATTTGGCCCGTTGTCCGGGCGGATCGCTTGTATACCACCAGCCGGACGGATAAGGACACAGCCCTTTGCAGTCCGTAATAACGGATTTCGGCGTGCAGATGATATAATCGGGCGGACAGGAAGCATCTGCTCCGCAGCCGCTGCAATATTGACCGTGAGGCGGGCGGCATGGCCCGGCGGCAAAGGAAATACGAACCAGCTGCTCTTCGGGTCTCAGGAGGACTCTCGCCAGCAGCTCCGCTGTTTTTTGCGCGAAACGGTTCAAAATCGAGACTCGACTCGCTTTCCGGGTCAAGCGGCTGATCACCGTCTGGGCTTCTTCATCTTTATTTGCAGGCATGCGCCACACGCTTATCACCTCTTATTCAGGAAGCTATGGTTGCCTTCACGTAGGCTTCCAGCTGTTCGCGGCTGTTGACCAGTCCCTTGTGCCTGATTACGCCGCTGCCGTCAACCGCATAGGCATAAGGCGTGACTTGGACATCCAGCTGACGGGCAAGCTCGGAGGTAACCAGGACGGCTTCATCCTCGTAGCCAATCGTCGAGATGTACGATGCTGCATGCTCTGCGGATGAGAATAACAGAAGGACCGGCTTGACGTGGTGCTTCTTCGCGATGCGGGTAAAGTCCGGAATAATTTGTGCGCACTCTTTGCAGGTCGGCGATCCGAACAACAGGATGGCGGCGGTTCCGGCTAAGCCGCTCGTCGACCACGAGCTCCCTTGCAGATCGGTGGTGACGGCATCGGGAAGCTTGCGGCCGACCGGAATGCCGGATTGGTTGACGCCCCGGGCGGTCCCCATCACCATAATTCCCAGCTGTCTGAACAAGACGAGGTTAAGTAGAACCAACGGTACAACGAGGAGCCATAGAACAATATAGGAGATCCAAAAAAACGTGTTCATCATGCCCTCCTTTACCTCTGTTTGATGTACGGAGCATGCGGGGCGGCGAGCTCGCGGTATATCCGGATGGCATGAACGGCATCCGGTATGCCCACGATGACAAGCAGCGATACCAGGAGCAGCATGCCTTCCAGCAGAAATCCGTTCAGGGCGACTGCTTCTCGATAGTCAAACCATGCCGGATTGCTCCAGGCCATGCTGAGCAGTCCCATAAACCCGTTAATAGCAATGAGCGGCCACCCCAGCCGGGAATGAAATTGCGGACCGAGACAGCCGCAGTCTACCCTTCCTTTCTTCCGTATGTAATAGACAACTCCGATTCCCTGAACAAAGTATAGGACCGAAAGCAAGACAAAACTCATGGATGAGGGATATCCGTAAGTCATGGTGACGGCAAGGAACTGCAGCAATACAAGCAGCGCGTGCAGACGGGGACTGCCAGGGAAACGGTCCGGTTCGCCGAAGAAGGCGCTCCAGATGTAGCTGGTAACCGATAACAGCATGGGGAAGGTGGCGGAAATGGCAGCAATTTCATACATCGGAACGGCAGCCTCCCTTCTTAAATTAGGACAGAAGAATCCATAAGATGGATCCTGTCAGCAGCACGTAAGATGCGACTAGCCGCACGGCGCTAAGCAAGGTGCGCTTCAGCCATCTTTTTTCCAGCAGCATGTGGACGACGGACCGGATCAAGGGGAGACTAAATACAGTGCCCCGTATGAATCCGAAGCATATTCCCGCCAGGAGACTCAACCACCAAACCGGCGCAAATATCGATAATAGCATGTATGCATGAAACAGGACGCCGGCTTGAAGCGTAATAAACCCCATGCCCAGAATATGGCCCCAGAGCGCTGCGGAACGGTATCCCGCCTGCCGAATCCATTCCGACGGCACAATGAAATTACCCGAGGGCAGAAGTCCGGATTTATTAAACAGCTCTAACAGGATGAACACGGCAAACAATATGACGATGATTGCGTTATACAATGGCCCCAACGGGGTTAGAGACAGCAAATAATTGACGCCGCCGATCGCAAGCCCGGTCACCGCTCCTCCCAGCGTGCAGGAGAGCACATAGACGAGTGCATAAGCGGCTTTGTCCACCTTCGTGTTATCCAGGCTTCCAAGCACGTTCAACCCGCAGGTGGTATCGACGCTGGCAACCGCAGCGCTTGCGGCAAACAGGAACAGCAGCATGGTTAGCATCTTGCACACGCCCCCTTCACCATTTACACGTTTCTTTCATCATTTTATGAGCCGGTCGGATTGATTATATGTATAATTTCGTCAGGATGTTTGCGGGAAGCTTCTTGCAAGAAGTCTAAGCTCCTTATCTAATGGAGCGGGCAGCGATGAAGACGGTTCTGCGTTAAGCCGGATGACATCTCGGTCGAATGGAGCAGCCATGCGATCGGTATAATGGCACCAGGTAAGGGAATGAATGAGGGTTTGACCGATCACGGCAAAAAGGCACCGCAAACGCAGGCTGTAACTAACCTGCCGCGGTACCTTCAAACCATGGACTATAGATTAACTTGTGGATCCGTTTAAATTGTAGCTATCATGCAGCCTTGTTGAAGCCGGAAACATCCACATCCAGCGGAAGCTTGGCGGCTCGGGCTTTTTGTGCGGCTTTAAAGAAGATAATCACCAGAACCGCACTGATGACTGCGCCGACGATGTAGGAAGCGTTCATGGACAAACGGAAGCCGATTTGCGCGTTCAAAATATACACCGTCGTTGTGTACAGCATCATGGCGCCGGGAATCAGGGCCACCCAGAAGTTTTTGCGTGCGATGTATAAATACATCGCCCCGACAAACAGGGCAATCACGCCAGTCGCCTGGTTAGCCCAAGAGAAATAGCGCCATAGAATGTTGAAATCGATCTGCGTAAGCGCTATCGAAATGACAAAGAGCGGAACGGCAATGAGAAGCCGGCTCTTCATGCTAAGCTGCGGCAGCTTGATATAATCGGCAATGATCATCCGCGCGCTGCGGAATGCCGTATCGCCGGACGTAATCGGCAGAACGATAACCCCGAGCACAGCGAATGTACCAACAACCGCCCCAAGCGTGACCTTCGCGACTTCGCTTACGACAAGCCCCGTGCCGCCTGTTGCGAGCAGCTCATTCAGACCGGTCGAGCCGTGGAACAAGCTCATTGCCGCAGCAGCCCAGACCATGGCGATAATCCCTTCGGCGATCATCATGCCGTAGAAGATTTTGCGGCCCTGCCCCTCGCGCTGGGTCGTGCGCGAGATGATCGGCGTCTGAGTCGCGTGGAACCCCGACAAAGCTCCGCACGTAATCGTCAGGAACAGCAGCGGGAAGATCGGCAGATTGTCAGGATGCATATTGGTAAATGTCAGCTCGGGAATCGGCGCCTTCTGGATGATCAGCATCGCCCCGACGCCGACAGAGGCTATCAGCAGCAGCGCACCAAAGATCGGGTAGAAGCGGCCGATGATTTTATCGATGGGCAGCAGCGTTGCCAGGATATAATAGCCGAAGATGGCAACCGTAATCATCCACAAGCTGATAGAGCCATTCATCAGGTTGTGAAGCAGGCTTGCCGGCGAGGTGACGAATACCGTTCCTACCAGAATCAGCAGCAGAATTGCAAAAGCGTTGACTACATGCTTCATGACTTTGCCCAAGAATTTCCCGGCAAGCTCAGGAAGATGGGCACCGCGGTTGCGAATCGAGATCATGCCGGTCAGATAGTCATGCACGGCTCCCGCGAATATGCAGCCAAATACAATCCACAGAAAGGCAACCGGACCGTATAAGGCTCCCATGATGGGCCCGAAGATCGGTCCGACCCCCGCGATGTTAAGCAGCTGGATCAGCGAGTTTTTGCCCGTACTCATCGGCAAGTAATCAACGCCATCCTGATTGACGTAAGCCGGCGTGGACCGCTCCTCTTTGACGCCGAATAACTTCTCAATATATTTTCCATACGTAAAATAACCGAGTATTAACAGCAGAATCGATACGATGAAGGTAATCATATCTATCGCCTCCTCCTTTGGAATCGCTTACATCGATTATAAGGAAATTCCTGCGGGCAGGAGGTAATTTGCGATTAACATGTCGTTTATACGGATTAAGATGCACAAAGTGCAGGCTAACATGCAAGGGAGTTTACGCAGGTCGTCCTATAGCTCCAATGCCTCACGAAAGGCCTTGGCGTAATTGCGGCTCACGGCCAGCAGCTCGCTGCTCCCCTTCAGCTCCAGCTGGTAGGCGCCATTAAACCATGGGACGAGTCTTTTAGCATATTTAAGATGAACGATGTAGCTTTTATGGATCCGAAAGAACGGGTACAACCGAAGCTTCGCCTCCAGCTCCTTGAGCGGCGTTTTCACATGAAACTCCCGATGGACGGTAACAATCTTGGAAAACGGATCTTCCCGCGATATATAAATAATGTCATCCGGATCGATAAAATGAATCTGCCCCTCCTCCTCCAACGACAGCTTGCCGCAGGATTTCAATGGCGCTGGCGATTGCTGCCTTGGCGATAGGATCGCTCTCTCCAGTCTTCGAACCGTCTCAGCCAGACGATCCTCATCGATGGGTTTCAGCAGATAGTCTATCGCCTCATACTGGAAGGCATCAGCGCCAAACTGCGGATACGCGGTGGCGAATACGATTTTCGGCGGCTTCTTCATTTCCTGCATGGCTTCGGCGGCCGCAAGTCCGTTCATGAGCGGCATTTCAACATCGAGAAATACCGCGTCGGGCTGCAGCTGCAGCGTCTTCAGCACCGCTTCTTCCCCTGATCCCGCTTCGCCCGTCACTTCAATGGAAGGGTACTGCATTAATAGAAATCCGAGCTCCTCCCGGCTGTATCGTTCATCATCCACAATGATGGTTCTGATTCGGTCTGTCATGATGCGCGTGATCCCTGCCTTTATCTAAACTTATCGTCAGCTGCCGAAGGCGCCGGCGGTATATGGAATACAACCTCGGTACCCTCTGACTCCTTGCTCTTAATCTTTAATGAAGCGGATCCCCCGTACATTAACGTCAAACGCCGGTTAACGTTGAACACGGCCATTCCGGTGCCGGATGTGGATTGCATCATCTGAAGACCGAGCTGCCGCAGACGTTCAGCAGGAATTCCTTCTCCGTTATCCTTGATCGTAACGGTCACGCCGGACGACGGCTTGCCGGTGATCCTGATGCGAATGATGCAATCATCCGTTTTGTTCCTGAAGCCGTGCCGAATGCAGTTTTCCACGAGCGGCTGCATCGTCAGCGGCGGAACAATAGCGTTCAGAGCCGACTCTTCAACCTCATATGAGATCGCAAGCTTATCCTCGAACCTGGTTTCTTCGATGCTCATATAGGAACGGATATGCTGCAGCTCCTCTTGAAGCGTCGCTTTCTCGGCAGCAGCTGCCGATAAGTTCTGACGGATATAATCCGACAAGCTCCGAAGCAGCTTGCGCGCTTTCACTGCATCAATCCTCGTTAGCGACAAAATCGTATTGAGCGCGTTAAACAGAAAATGCGGATGGATCTGTGCCTGAAGCGTCTTGATCTCGGCCTCCCTGGCCAGCTCCTTCGCTTCGGCAAGCTGAGCTGCTTCCAGCTGATAGCTTAGCAGCATACTGAGCCCGGACATCAGCTCCGTGGTAACATGCGTAATATCCTTCTTGCTGGGGAAATAAAATTTAAGCGTCCCGACCGTCTCCCCTCCCTGCTTCAGCGGACCGACGATCGCCGCGCCAAGCGGACAATCCCGCATCTGGCATTGGATCTGATGCCGGTCGACAATCAGCAGCTCCCCCTTCTCGATAACGTGCCGGGTTACCTCTGTCTGCAGCGGGCGTTCAGGCGCATGGTGATCGTCTCCTATGCCGATATGGGCCAGGATGACACGGTCATCGGTCATCGCGATTGCGCTTGCCTTCACTTCCTCGAACAGAATCCGGCAGACCGCTTCGGCCGATTCGGGCTTCATGCCCTGCCGCATGTAACCGAGCGTCTTCCGGGCAATCCGAAGCGAGGTTTGGGCCTGTTGGGCTGCAGCCTTCTGTTCTTCATTGACTACGGATCGGATGATCAGCAGGAACAAGGCGCAGCCGATCCCATTGGCCACGATCATGGGAACCCCGATAAAAGCGACCAGGTTCAACGCCTGGTCGAAAGGCCTCGAAAGCAGCAGAATAATCAGCATCTGCAGCGACTCTGCCAGCGCTCCGAGGACTAAAGCTGCGGAGACGCTGATCTGCTCGTTCTTTTTCCGAAACAGACTTGCCAGGATGCCTGCCAGCATCGTCGCCAATCCGCAGGCAAGGCTTGTAAAGCCGCCTAACGTGAAGCGGTGCAGGCCTGCAACAAGCCCTGCCCCCAGACCGATCTTCCATCCGCCGAACAGCCCCGCCATTGCAATACCAACCACCCGTGAGTTAGCTATGGCTTCTTCCTCGGACACCTGGAGCATCCATTTATTCACGGCAAGCGACTCTGTGCTGACTGTAATGCCGGTATACGTTCCGACAATGCCCAGCACCCCGAAGACCAGAACGGCCTGGAGCCGCTGAACGGAGGACAGCTTGTCCTGGCTCAGCATCGTACGGAAAAATCGCAGCCGGGTCACGATAAAAGCGATCGTAACAATAATGCCGATCCTTTCCGTCATCGTGATCAGCAATTCGAACATGGCGTCACCTCAGTTCATATCCCGTTAGTCATAACCATCGCCTATATGCAGTATACCGTCAAGACTGCGCTCCATACCAGCCTCAGCGGACTAAAGAATACGCGAAGCACACAAAAAGCCCCCTTTCGCATAGGTCCCTATGCGTCCGAGGGCAACTTGCAGAAGTGCTCGATTAACACGGTTTCTTAATTATCGATCAATTTCAATCAAAATTTATTTCGTGCAGAAGCTCGGCGTTTAATCCTCCGGTGTCCACTCCATATAAATGCGGTATTTAAACCCTACAACTTCGGCATTGCTTTCCGCTTTCCGCTCAATCTCTCGGAACCCTAATTTCGAGTAAATCCGATGTGCGGCTTCGTTGGCATCGGTAACCTCAAGAACATAGCGGCGATAGGGCAGCTTCTCCACTACAAAGTTCAACAAACCAGTGGAGATGCCCTTTCCGCGATTACGGGTCAATGTCGCCACACATTCGATATACCCCGTCTTGTCATCGTAAGGCAAAGCGGTATTAAACTCATTTTTCATGACATGGTAAGCCAGTTCCCCCGTTTGCACGCCGAAAGCGTTCCGAAGCGGCTCCAGTTCGACCGGCATTGCCCGCTGCCGATTGTTGGAGCAAGCCAGTATACCGGCAACCCTGCCGTTGAGTTCGGCCACATAGAAGACCTCGGAGCTAAACAGATCTTTGAAGGCGGAAATGAGGGTCGAGCGGTCCTTCGTGAAATAAGATAATTCCTCATAATACCCATCCACGAATACCTCAGCCACCTCATACCGTACGTCACGACCCGCTTCGGCCATATTATAAATCGCGATTGAATCCATCCATCATTCCTCCTGTCCAAGAAAATCCTTTCAACCAGCTGCACATCCTATTCATCCAACGTTCGTTTAAGAACAGAATACATAACATTCCGCCGGGTTTACACCGTCTTCAGAATAAAATGATGATCCGTCTAAAGACGGATAGGCGGCGGCAGTTCTAAACCTCTAATTTCGAAATAATTAAAAGTAAGCGCTTTAATGATGTTCATATCTGATTTCTTGCATCTAGCGTTTAAGGCTGCCGGGTTGGTCAAGTACGTTTATACATCTCAATGACAAGGGTGTGAAAAGAATGTTGAAAAGCTCAAGGTTTCGCAAATGTGGACTCTTGTTCCTGACGGCAATTCTGCTCGCTGTCTGTATTCCCCTCCCTTCTGCCAAAGCGGCAGCGCTTATCACAATTGATTCTCATCAGGATGGACAAACCATTCAGCCGGGTAAAGCCGAGTTGTCCGGCACCTACTCCGGCGTCTATGATCTCGAACTGATCGTGAATGGTAATATGGTGGAAGACGTCCACATGGATGATCCGGACGGTGATGACAGCGGGACTTGGTCTTATTCGCTTGATACGACTCAGCTGGACGGGGCCATAGAAATTGTCCTCAAATCCAAAGATGTTGTAACCCGGTACGGAGTTTGGTCTCCATGGATTTACTTGAACGTAGATAATCCCCCGGCGAACATACCTCAAGTTCAAATCGTAAGTCCTGCCGAAAACACACGGCTTCGAAATAAAGTCGACGTCCAGATTTCAGCCGTAGGCAAAAATCCGATTTCGCGCGTCGAGCTCCGAATCGACGGGGGCGGGTGGATCCCGGTTCTGCCGGCCAAGAAAGGATATTTATATACCTGGGATACCCGTCAATCAACGCAGCCGGTCCACAGCCTGGAAGCCAGAGCAACCGATACGCACGGCAATACAGGCTACAGCTTATCCGTCTATGCGCAAACCGGAATTACTGCATCCGGCAGTATTTCGGCTGCCAGTGCTGCCGTCACTAGCGACGTTTACGGGGATGAACCGAACTTTGGCCAGGATCGTGCTACGGTAATGGACAGCGTCTATTTGGAGTCCGTTCCCCCAGAAACCGTTACGGAACATGTATACGGTCCGGATCAACCCCTTCCCGATCAGGACCGAGCAATCTGGATATGGGAAAATGCCTCCTATCCTTTGGTGCTGAACCCGAATGCGCGTTATTCACTCGCTGCCATGGCGAAGGATACCGCTACCTTTGATCAGCGCCCCATCAAGACGCTGTATCTGGCAGTCGGACAGTTTCAAGGAGCCATGATGCTGGAGGATTATCGAAATGAAGTGCAGCGGTTTATTACGTGGGCGCATGAAGAAGGCTTTGATGTGCAGGCATTGATTGCCGGCGGTACCAAGCCTCCCTACTTCGGGGCTTACAGCCGTTATCATGCACAGGCGGTTAAGGAATTCGAGCAGGTATTGAATTATAATCTCGCCTCCGAAGCATCCGCCCGGTTTGACGGAATCAATCTGGACACGGAACCGTATATCCTGCCTGATTTCAAAACGGCAAAGCCCTCCGTACAAATTCAGTATCTGGATATGCTGAAGCTGCTCATGTCACGCAAAGACGCGTCCGGACTTTCGCTCTCGGTCGGGGCTGCGATTCCAAGATGGTATGATTCTTCGGCGGATGCCAGCAATATCACCTGGAATGGGGAGACGAAGTGGTTGTCCGAGCACATTCAGGACACGGCTGATTACATCTCCATCATGAATTATCGCGATCAGGCCGAAGGTTCTGCAGGCATTATTGCCCATGCCGTAAACGAGCTGGCTTATGCCTCCAAGATCGGGAAACCCAAATCCGTTGTGATCGGAGTAGAAACGAAAGACATCGCCGATGGCGGAGATCCGGAGACCATCAGCTTCCACGAGGAAGGTCGGCTCTATATGGAGCAGGAGTTAAATAAGGTTTACGCCGCTTTCGAAAGCGATCCTGCATTTGGCGGCATTGCTATCCACCACTACACTTCGCTGGTCGACTTCCCGAGTGAGTGGGGGCCTAACGGATTCAAATGGCAGCCTCCAGCAGACAATGAGCCTCCCGGCCAAGTCGGCCGGGTATCTGCGGCCGCATTCGATTACCAGCGGATCGACATTCATTATGATATGGCCATGGACAACAGCGCCGTGAACGAATACCGGATCTATCGCGGCACCGATGCAGCATTCGAGATTGGACCGGATACGTATGCAGGTTCATCGAAGACCCTATCTTTCGAGGATACCGGGCTGCTGCCTGGCACGACGTACCACTACAAAATAACGGCCGTTGACATCAGCGGCAATGAAGGATCACCCAGCGCTGCGGCAGTGGCAACGACCGCTCCATCCGCAATGAAGCCCATGATCATTGACCATATGGCCATTCTCTATAATGAAGGCGTCGCTACGGTTACCATCCAGGTCGTTGACATGGAGACGAAGCAGCCGATACCCGCTGCTAAGATCAGCGGACGGTTCACCCATATGGCTGGAAAGTATGTGCTAGGAGTGACAAATACGGATGGCATGTTCACCTCCCGTTCTGAACTCATCTCTCTGCCGAGCGGCGAGATCGGTTTTCTCCCGCGGCGCATCATCGCAGACTCCTATTATTGGGCAAGCGCATATGATCAGCACCCCTACCCGACCGTCATTTGGGAGCCTTAAGAGCTTCTGGCAAAACAAATCGTTCTTCTGTACGAGTTAACGGCTTGATTGGCGCTTAATCGATCGGGATTTTAATCGAAGCAGTAAAAGGGACCGTTCCCTTCTCAGCAGAAGGGGGAACGGTCCCTTTTCATATAGGAGTTATTTCAACTCTTGGTTCATGAACACCAATCTGTCGATTCTTGATCTATCGTTCATATGTAAACCCTGTCCATTACAGGTTTTACGAAGATATATCCTCCAGCAATTCTTGAAGACGCTGCTTTTCTTCAATTAATCGCTCAAATGCGCTTCGATTCAAATTTATCGCATTGATTTCAGCAAGCGTTTCATTCAATTCCGCGGCTCGCTCTAAATTGAATTCGATCTCAAGCTTTAATATGAGTAACTTCGCATATAAAATCTGAGACATTTCTTCTTTTTTACCTGTAAGTCCTTCAATGATTTTATATGCGGTTCGATAGTCGTTTTTAGAATGCGCTAATGTATATGCGCTATAGAATCGTTTTTCAATGGTAGAGGTACCCGTTGAATGTGGATTTCCTCGACCTTCCCTTTCTTTTTTTTGCCCTATAATCAGATAATTCCCTGCAGGATCTACAAGATTAAAGCGAATATCTTCTTTATTGGTGCTTATTTTTGTAATTCTAGGCTCTCCGCTTCGGAACACTTTTCCGTATACCTTTTTTAAATTCGCTATAAATTCAGAGTATACACTTTCAACATCCTCAACAAGAATATAAGCGCCATTTATGGATTTTTCTTTTTCATAATTTTTCTGCCTCGTGAAACTCACCTCACCTATTCGATGCTTCACGGCTGCATATCCATAAGGAACGGATTGCATATAGGTTACGTCAAATCCAAGGGCTTCGTAAAACACAACAACCTCTTCTAGTGATTTGCAAGGAAAAATAGGAATCGTTTTATTCATTATCCCCCCACCTTTCTTACTGCATTTTTTAATGTACACTTCTATCGTACAACATTCGTGCAAATGATAATGTTTGGCTAAAAGTCATCAATTATATAAAGGGATCAACGTTGGAAAGCAGTCATCTGCTTTAACGATTCGTGGCAATGATTACGAACATGATGCGTTAGAAATCGGAGCAGCAAGGGGACCGATCGTTACCTCTGATAAATTATGAATGCATCGATAATTTCCTTTAGATATTTTTTATAACATGTTAGCATCAAATTGCAGCACCCAATTTACCAAAGAAAGGGAAATAAAAATGACGAATATGACCGTCGAGCATCTTCCAACCTACCGTATTGCCTATGTACGACAAGTTGGCCCGTACGGCCCTGCCAATGCCGAGGCGATGGAAAAGTTAAAAGAGTGGGCTATGGAGCGAGAGCTTCTCACAACCTCGGCCATCCTGTTTGGAATTCCGCAAGACAATCCCGCAGCAACACCTCCCGAAAATTGCCGGTACGATGCCTGCATTGTCATTTCGGAGGATTACGAAATCGCCGGATCCATCAACGAAAGCGAGCTCGTTGGCGGAACCTATGCCATTTGCAAAATCAAACACACCGCTGAAGAAGTACAAAGGGCATGGAGTGAAGTTCTCCCCTTTATTCAAAGCAAAGGCTATCAAATGGATAACAGACCGGTCATCGAAAGATATACGGGTGAAATGATAACCAATCATTCATGTGAAATTTGTATCCCCATCATAGCCTGACAGATTATCATGCCGCACCTAAATAAAAGAAGAACAAGGGGTTATCGGCAAGCGATCCCTTCTTGTTCTTCTTTCGATTTACGATTTAGCCAATATCCCTTGTTCAACGGAGCTTTCGATGATGGACTGCGCCACTTCCCATAATGTCCTTGATCCATTCTTGATCTCTTGATTCCGGTTGATGACCTGCTCACTTGTAATCTGATATTTCTGCCAGGTATCTCCCTGGTTTAAATGATTATGGATAAGCGGTTGTAATCGATCAAGTGAGGAAGCGAACTTGGCTTCGTCCGTCTCCTTCCTCTCAAATTCTAACCATAGATTCATAAATTCCTCTTCCTGCTCTGGCGGAAGCATGCCAAACAACCTCTGGGCTGCTTGCATTTCCCGTTCAAACTTATCACTGTGCCCGGCCGTATCATAAGCGAATGTGTCGCCGGCATCGATTTCGACCAAATCATGGATAAGCAGCATCTTGAGCACTTTGAGGAGGTCGATCGAACGGTTGGAATGCTGATGCAGCACAAGGGCCATCATTGCAAGATGCCACGTGTGTTCTGCATCGTTCTCGAGCCTTGGCCCGTGAATAATCTTAGTTCTTCGTTCAATGGTTTTAAGCTTGTCGATTTCAACAATGAAATTGATTTGTTCTTTAAGCAGGTTCTCCACCAGAATTTCCCCTTTATCAGTTCGTGTAGTATTGTTAGCGTGTTCGTAAAAATAAACTACCATGTGCCGTTCTTTATGTACTTTGATTTTGTGCCGTCAATATCATTCTTCAATCCTATGGATGATATGAAGGGGGTGAGCCTAATCTTAAAAGATAAGGCTCACCCGTTTTTACTTATGCGCGATGCTTTTTGTGTTTCTCACACTTTACAATCACTTTTTGTCCAGGCTTGAGGACAATCACTAGAACCTTATCATGGTGTTTTTTCATGAAAAATCCTCCCTTCGAGAAAGATAATATAATATATGTAAATTTAAAAGAATGACTTAGACGCTATGGCAATTAAATCTTCGATTAGACTCTTGCAACGTTGTATGACTCCATCTTCGCGGCTGATGACAAAAATGAAGTCAATCGGAGCTTTGTATCGCACCTGGCCTGATCTATAGTAAAAGGCTGCCTTTGGGGCAGCCCTAACCTTATTAACGTTTATTTGCTAACTGAAAGAATAAACTTCTCCAATGATCCCGTAGCCGTAATGCACTGATTACATGCTTGATTGTCCATACAGACGTAATGACCAACCGAAGAGAAATTATCCGGTGAAGCGTAAGCAGATTTGGTTCTGACCGAGAAGTATGCAAGCTCTTGATGTCGATTGCAGAACAGGCAGTACCCCTTCTTGTGTGTCGGCGTTATTCTGCCCTCGATCCCGATGAACTTCCCTTCGAACGGATAGACAATGAACAAACGGCTTGTTGCAATATCCACCCAGCTCAAATACGTCGTATACCGAAAATCGATGGATCCTAGATCAGGCACTTTCAGTTTTTTATTTTTAGGGAACAGCTTCTGAATCTGTTTGACCGTAATCGGCGGATAAGGCTCCATATACGGCTCCAATGCGTTAAGATATCTTTGGAAATCATTGGCCGTCTCGAGAGTCGTGATCTCCTCAAACAGCTTCTTCTGATCCTGTGTCAGATCAGGGAATGCTTCCGTGATGTTCACGACGGAACGATATCTAACGGTTTCCAAGACGCTCCGATCCGCGGCGGTTCGTAGGGTCTTCTGAATGAAATCGGCTTGCTTTTTAATGACGTTGAATTGATGGTTTCTAATAAATGGTGTACTCACAGCTCTTCAGCCCCTTATTTTTTATGAAAAATGAATAAGGTGCAAAGCCTATTATTAGAAACGATAACATCCAAGGCTGGGCGATGGAATTCCTTCGATCGCACCCATGCAAAGTATCGCCCTAGTTAGGCTTTGCATGAGCACTTCCTAGTAAATAAGCAATCTCGCATTGCCATCGGTACTACCCCCAATCTCATAACATGCGAAAAGTATATCAGGAAATACCATTGGGCGCAATTTAGAATGGCGACTGCGGTCAAGACTTCATCTCATTCTCAATCCGGCTCATAAAGTCTTCAGCCGCGCTGTAGCCGAGTTGTTTAAGATACCAATTGTTAGCCGCCGCTTCGATCAGACCGGCAACATCACGTCCTGGTTGAAGCTGAACCTCGATATGCGGAATTTGGATGCCTAAGTACTCCGTGAACTGCGGGACCGCCTCCAATTCATTGTTTAGCGAGTCTCCTTGCCATGGCGACAACTCGATATCAAGCACAATTCGCGTCTCGTCCTGAAACGCCGTGCGCCCGTATTGGCGTACCACATTGATCAGTCCGATGCTTCGCAGCGCCAGGAACTCGCGGCTGATCTCATTATGAGTACCGAGAAGTGTCGTCGGCCCCAGCTTCTTAAGCACCACGATATCATCTGCGACGAACCGGTGTCCTTTTCGGATTAGAGTGTGTGCTGTCTCGCTTTTGCCAATCCCGGATTTGCCCCTGAGCAGGATGCCTATGCCCGATACATTCACACAGACCCCATGGATGGACATCTCTGGTGCCAGCGTCTTCACTAAATAGCTGTTGAGCTTCGCGATAAATTCCGTTGTGGTCTCGGTCGTCCGCAGTAAAGGAATGCCTTCTTGATTGCAGAAAAGGGTCAGATAAGGGATCTCCTGCTGTCCCGACGTTACAATAAAGCACGGCGGATGATATTTAACGATGTTGCCGATATGTAACTTGCGTTCCTCTATACTAAGCGTAAGCAAGTAGTTAATTTCCTTGCGTCCAAGCACCTGCACTCGCTCCATAGGAAAAAAGTTAAAATACCCGACAAACTCAAGCCCCGGCCTGTGCGTCTGGGCACGGGTGATCAAACGATCCATACGGTCGGCTCCTGCAAGCACTTCTAATTGAAATTTTTCCGTAAGACTTTGAACGGTGATCGACTTCATGTTGTTCTCCTCCTGCGGCTAAAGGTGCCTGTAGTACACCTGAGATTTATTGTGGTCCTCCGATATATTCAACGGCCATCAGGGGCTTTCCTGCATATTTGTGGGATAAGGGCTGGCACAAGTGAAATCTGTTTCGTTCTCTTTACCTTCAGAAATGAAACGTTTGAAGATGATGCATGCAATTCATGATTGGGCAAAGCATAGCGAATCCTACAAAAAAATTGACCCTGCCGCCTCAAGCATGCAGGGTCAATTTATTTATTTCTCCACGTTCATGGCAGGGAATCGTTCATCTTGCGGCTTCATCCGAACATTACGGTGCAAAGGTCAGCTCAGCCTTGGATTCGCCGGCCCAATCACCGACTGGAGTCACGACATACGTTGCGCCTGCTGTCAGTTTGCTGCCCTGCGCAAGTTCGAATACGCCTGCTTCCCCTTTGCGGCTGGAATATTTATAGGCGGCTGTCCGTTTATTCCCCTCTGCATCCGTCAATTCCACGCTGCGGCCGGAGAACAATTCATCGCCCGGATCCTCCGCGAGCGTTACGACGATGGAGGTTTCACTAGCAGCCTCGGCTTTAACGATATGGAGCGGGTCCATCTCCTTGGCTACGAAGGTTGGGTTAGCAATTTGCGCCCAATCCGAAGTAACCGTGTACGTAACGCCTGGCTTCAGGACTTGACCCTCCGGCAAGCGAAATTTCGGTTCTTGTTTGCCGTCTGTGGACTGCGTGAACGGAACGTATTTGGCTGCGATCGGCTGTCCGCCTTCCGGCGTGATCGTCACCTCTCTGGCTTGGCCGGAGGAAATGATCTGGTACTCGACCCCATCCGCCCGGTTGTTCTCATCCAAGATGAACGCATTTTCCCCGCGACCGGCACTATAGGCGGAAATGACGTAGCCGTAATCGACAACCCCGTTCGCCTTGAGTGCCTCCAGCTCAAACGTATCGTTGGCCACCTGTCTAACCTCTGTCATGTCAAGCTTATCAGCTTTGCCCGCAAAGCTGCCCGCATCCTTGCCCTTATAAGCCAGCGTGTAGGTTGCCCCTGGCTGCTGTACGGAAGTAGGGACGATATACGTTGCAATCGAGCCGGTTTTTAGACGCGGCATATTCGTCAGGGTAAGTCCGTTCGTAAAGACAAAATCCTCTTTAGCTTGAGCAAATGCTTCATTTTCGGCCGTGAGCGGGGCGTCGAAGGTAACGATCAACGTTATAGCGTTTAAGGCACGGACGTGTGTAATTTTGGCATTTGCCGAAGGGATCGCCTGACGGGCTTTATCCAGCAAGAACGCTGCTTCGCCACGGGTGGTGCTGTCATTCTCTGAGAAGAACGGCTCCGCCCAGTAATGCACGGATTTTACATCCCGTTTCAACGCTTTGGCCACGATCTGCACCAGCTCGGCGTTTGTTACGGATCCGCTTGGGTCAAATCGTCCGTCTTCCGCCTGCATAATATCGAGCGATGCCAGCGCTGCTGCGTACGGGAAGGACCAATGACTCGGAAGTGTATCCGTTATGTGAGCTGGCAAAGCTGGCGGACCTTCGAGGCCAAACGTAAGAGCGACCAGCTTCGCCAATTCGGCGCGGGTAATGTCGTTCTGTATTCTCATCGAACCATCCTGGTAACCATGGATGATGCCAAGCCGGCTCAGTTCATTGATCGCTCCTTGAAGGTCCTGCGAGGTAATGGGCGCCAGAGCGGCGTTTGCCGGCTGTGCGGCCAATGGCAAGGATGCGGTGCCAAGGGCTGCTGCCAGCATAAGGACAGCCAGTTTAGTCGAATATTTATTCATCGTTAAGTCCTCCTTAAGCTTCATAGGTGCGATTCTGCTCGCCCTACCTATAGATTAAAGGAGAAGCCTAAACGCCTAAGAAACCGGGTATTAACCGTTTCGAAAATGTTTATTAACAATTTCTAAACTCGTTATACGGAAAAGCGGTAGCCCGCCCCCCACACGGTCTCGATATATTGCGGATTCGAAGGATCCACCTCTATTTTCTCACGCAATCTGCGGACGTGAACCGTCACGGTTGCGATATCCCCGTTCGAATCCATGCCCCATATCCGTTCAAACAGTTCATTCTTACTAAAGACGCGATTCGGATGGCTTGCCAAAAACTCCAGCAGGCTAAACTCGCGGGTCGTAAATATCACTTCCTGGTTGCGGACGTGGACCCGGCGGGCTGCTTTGTCAATAACAAGACCACGGAGACGGATTTCCGACCGGGGATCAGTCCCCGTTTTACCTGTTAACCGCTCATATCTTGCCAGGTGCGCCTTGGCTCGCGCAACCAGCTCCCCGGGGCTGAACGGCTTGGTAATGTAATCGTCGGCACCGAGATGAAAGGCACGGATCTTATCAATTTCTTCTTTTTTGGCGGAAACGATTAAGATCGGCACCTCCTTCGCTTGCCTGATTTGTCTGCATACATCATATCCGCCGATCCCCGGAAGCTGCAGGTCGACGATGATGAGATTGTAATCGTTGTCCAGGGCAAGCCGAAGCCCATCATTGCCTGTATGGCATAAATCGACGAGATACCCGTTCAACTCAAAATAGTCCCGCTCCAGCTGTGCGATCGTAATTTCATCCTCGATGATCAGAATCCGGGTTGTCATCTGTATGTGTCCCTCCTAGGTCCTTCGTTCTTCTTAGCTTGAAGTAAAAGCTCGTGCCGACGCCAAGCTCGCTGCTCACCCATATCGAGCCTCCGTGGCCCTCGATGATCTGACGAGCGATCGCTAGTCCGAGTCCGCTGCCGCCTGTTGAGGAATTGCGCGATCGTTCGGCGCGGTAGAAGCGCTCGAAAATATGCGGGAGGTCTTCGGATGAGATTCCCATCCCGTTATCCTGTATTTCAACAGTGACCCATTCCGGCGATGCTTGCACCGAAATGAGAATGAACTTGTCTTTTTTGTTCATGAAATTTTGGGCGTTTCCAATGATATTAAGCATGGCGCGCTTTAATTTTTCCAGATCGGCTACAACCTCAATATCCCTGCTCGGGCGCTCGCCCCACTTCAGCAAGATTCCCTTCTCTTCCATTTCGTAATGCAGCTCATCCATGCAGTCGTCCAGAAAGCTGACGATGCTCACATTCTCGAACAAGAACGGAATTTGCTTTAAGTCCAGCTTGGAGTACAGAAACAGCTCGTCCACCAGCTTATCCAGGTCGATCGTTTTGGAATAGATGATATTGACGTACTTGTCCATCTTCTCCGGGGTATCAGCGACCCCATCACGAATGCCTTCAATGTATCCTTTGATGTTCGTAATCGGGGTACGCAAATCGTGCGAAATATTGGATATCAGTTCCTTCCGATTCTCTTCGTCCTGCAAACGGAGCTGCACCGATTCATACAACCGCTTGCGCATATTCTCGAATGCCTCGTTCAGCAGACCGATTTCGTCTTTGGAACGCAGATCGAGTGCAAACAGCAAATTCCCTTCCATGATGTGCTCAGTCGAGCTTCGAAGCAGATTCAGCGGTTTGACCACACTGCGGGTAATCCAGCGATATAGCATCGCGTTCGCGATGACGATGATGCCGATAAGCAGCACCAGGATCATAGGGAGCAGCTTACGGGTCACTTCGCCGAAAGGGCTGCGTTCATGAATAACATAAACACTCCCTTTCGCCCCATCCGAGTACCGAAAGTCGAATTTGGCATAAGCGTAAAACCGTTCGCCGATGTTGAATGTATCGCGAATATGGTGGTTGTCCAGCTCATAGGGAGGCAGATGCTCCTCCAATTCGGGCTGGTTGAACGTATGCGATTCGAAGACTTGATTGCTCTCCCGGCGAACGTAAAGACCGGCCCGCACCGTTTTCAGCTTGAAATCGTAATCCTGCAGCAGCTCCTGGTTCATCAGCTCATCCGGTTCATTTTTGGCAAGGTACTTCAATTCAAGGAAGATGGATTCCTCCTCCTCCGTCAGCGGGTTGAGCTGATAATGCACTTTATAGAAATCCCGGAAGCTGTGAATATCCCCCGTCGCCGCGATGGTGAACAAACTGGCCGTCAGGGCGAATACGAGCAGGCTGACAAGAAGCATGCCTGTGTAGGACAGCAATAATTTGATTCGAATGGACATACGCTCACCTCGCTGCGAATTGCAATGCACGGTTAGTGCATAAGAGTCAATGCCATACCGCTTGATGCTATATAGAAACGAGAAGCCTCCTGATCCACCTTCAAAGTGGCTGAGGAGGCTTCGATTCATTGGATATTGGATATCCGTTATCCCCGATTCGAGCATGGTGAACAACGCATGGCGGACTTATTTTCGCTTGGAATGGAATTGACGATGGAGCTCCCGAACCTCTTGGGCCAGCTCGGGTACCGGACCGTCTATGGCCGTATCACGGATAACCTCTTGAATCGGAAGATTTCGTACACGGGGTGCCGCAACTCCCATTTCCTCAAGCCATTCTGCCAGCTGTTTCGAGGAGCATGCGTATACAATCCGACCTAGTCCAACCCAGCCGTGGGCCGCTGCGCACATTGGGCAATGTTCGCCCGAGGTATACACGGTCGCCTTCGCTCTCTCCTCAGGCGTCATGTGATTAGCCGCCCACCGCGCTAATGCAAATTCCGGATGCTGCGTATGGTCCCCGCCGGCAACATGGTTATGGTCTTCGGCAAGCACGTCTCCGTCTGCGGATACAAGCACGGAGCCGAATAGCTCGTCGCCTGCCTCAAGCGCCTCCTTCGCGAGCTCAACGCATCGCTTTAGATGCTTCAGATCGATATCGTTTATCATCAATGGAATCCTCCTCATCGAAACATTTAAATTAAGCAGCCCTTTGGCTGCGCATAATCTGAATAAAACGTTTTGTTCAGCGTCCTTTTCCTTATACACCGTAATGCTAACATGTATCAATCCAAACGAAAAATATATAAAAAATATGATGAGCTTAGGTTTTACATATGCATTGTCTTACGAGAATCCGCACCAATATGCTAACATGGGAATAACCAGATCAAAAACATAGCCAAAGTTCGTATTTGCTTAGGTTTTTCATATATGAGAAGGAGTGCTTTCAAAGATGGATATCCGACAGCTGCGATATTTTATCGCGATTGTAGAGGAAGGGAAAATCTCTGCTGCCGCCAAGAGGCTTCATCTTTCCCAACCCCCTTTAAGTCAACAATTGAAAGCCATGGAGGAGGAGCTTGGCTCCAAATTAATAGAGCGCAGCGGGAAACATTTAGAGGTAACCGAGGCCGGAAAAGCTTTATATAAATATGCTTTGCAGATGAATCAGTTGATGGAAGAGGCGAAAATGGAGGTTCAGGAAGTAGGAAAGGGAGTGAACGGGAGTTTATCCATCGGCGTAAATACGTTCTCTGTAGACGAGCTGCCCCATATTCTTCATCAGTTCCAACGCCACTTCCCTAAGGTAACCTATAAAATTCAGCAAAACGAGTCAGCGCATCTGTGCAAATTAGTGAGGGATCGGGAAGTCGATCTTGCGTTCATTCGCCTGCCGCTGGAATTGGACGATTTCGAGGTGCTTCACCTTTATACCGAGCCTTTTTACTTCATTTCGTCGGATAAACAGAAGCTGTTCGAAGATGAAGTGTCGCTGCAGGACATTCATAATCAACCGCTCATTCTGCCAAGCACCCAGGGATTAGGCGTGCACTATTTGATACTGGAGGCATTTTCCCGCTTCCATCTGCATCCCCATATTACAGGTGAATGCTCTGATATTTCGCTGTTGATGGATTTAGTTTCATCCGGCTTTTGCGGGTCGATCGTTCCGGAAACGGTGCTCAAACGGCATAAAGGGTACTCGATCCATGCTCATAAAATCTCCGGGTCAGCCGAGATGTCAGCTCCGGTCGGACTCATCTGGCTGAAGAGTCACTCCTTATCCAAAATTGCACAGAACTTCGTCGATGTATTGATAGGAAAAAACAATTAAGAGGATGAACAAGCCCGATTGCTCACACACGAGCAATCGGGCTTGTTTCGTATGTAATCTATTTTACCTATCGATGTGTAACTCCTTATACGAACACCAATCGCGGAATATCGCAATAACAAGGCATTTCCATTAGAGCAGTGCCAGTCCTTGATACATATAAATAGAGTATATCTATCTACTAATTATGATTGGTAGGTAACTTCGCAAAAAATAAAAACCGAAGAGGAGTGACCTTTATGATCGTACTCATCTTTATCGTACTGGCGGGTTGGGGGCTGTACGCTCTGCTAACGCCTCCTAAAGAGGTTCCCGTAGAGTCAACAAAGAGTGAGGCCGCCAAAGAACAAGTTGCTTTTATTAGCGTCGTGATTCCCGAAAAAGAGGATTCGTAAGCAACTCTTGCTATTAATGAAAGAAGGGAGTGAGATTTCCCATGCTCAGTCCAGCAGTAGTCACACTAACGATTGCAGCTTTTATTGTCGCAATGGTCCTTATCATATGGCGTCCAAATGGATTAAATGAAGCCATCCCAGCATCTGTAGGGGCCGCAATCGTGGTGCTTAGCGGGAGCGTATCATTGCCGGACCTCCTTACCATTGGCTCTACCATAAGCAGTGCTGCTATAACGATCATTGCAACCATCGTAATGGCCATTATATTAGAGAGTTTCGGTTTTTTTAACTGGGCTGCTGAATCCTTGGCAGCCAGAGCTCGTGGATCGGGAACCCGGTTGTTCTGGTACGTCAACTTATTATGTTTTCTGATGACCTTATTCTTTAACAACGATGGAAGCATTCTCATTACGACTCCCATTCTACTGATTCTGTTAAAGCAATATGGATTAAAAAACCATGAGAAAATCCCTTACCTCCTCTCAGGTGCGCTAATAGCAACTGCATCAAGCGCACCTATCGGTGTCAGCAATATCGTGAATTTAATAGCACTGGAAATCGTGGATATGGATCTGTACATGCATTCCATCATGATGTTTGTTCCCGCAACCCTCGGGCTTTTGCTGTTTGTATTTCTGTTATTCCTCTGTTTCAGAAAACAGCTGCCGCGTAAGCTTCATGTAAAAAGGCACGCGGGCGGCGCCATGCACCCTCTAAGCAGGACGCTGATTTCAACTGCGGATATCCACAAACGCAATAAGGTCATGCGGAATGTTCTCTTGTTTGTATTTACGGTTCGAGTAGCGCTATTTGTCGCCTCCTATTTAGGGATTCCAATCGAAATTGTAGCGATCCTCGGCTCAGTCATTCTGTTGTCCTGGCGATGGGCCGTATTGAAATTAAAACCGACTGATTTATTGAAGAAGACGCCCTGGCACATTCTCATATTTGCATTCGCGATGTACGTGCTCATCTATGGGCTGCATAATATCGGTCTAACGGAATTTCTCATCCAATTCTTTGAGCCGATCGTTTCCACAGACCTCTTAAATGCAAGCTTATTAATGGGCGGCCTGCTATCTTTACTCTCGATTCTATTCAATAATCACCCCGCGCTGATGGTTGGAACCATCACACTAACCAATATGAACCTGGATCCTTTAACGCTCAAGATTTCATACCTGGCCAGTGTAATCGGAAGTGATATTGGAGCATTGCTTTTGCCGATGGGTACGCTTGCTTCGTTAATATGGCTTCACATTCTTAAACAACATCATGTCAAGATCAAATGGAAGGAATATATCAAGATCACGATATTGACCATCCCGCCCACCCTTTTATTTACGCTGGTGATCCTTGCATTCTGGGTTCAATGGGTATACTGACATACTGAATACAGGAACAACATTTCATAGAGAGCATGAAATTCTTGTGGAGCATGGGTTCATTATTCGATTAATGAATCATCACCACGGCATTCATGACTCTCTTTTTTGTTCGGCATGCTTCGGGAGCGTACGTACATACATCATGATTTCGAATAAAAGCATCTTGAAGGTGTTTTAGCACAGACCTTTTCCCGACTCTATGAATAATCATATTACTAGAAAGGAGTTGGTAGATTTGAAACAATCACCGATCGTCATCAGCATTCTTGGCAGCTCCGGCGGCGTCGCTAAAGCAATCCTCTCGATATTAAATAAAAGCGCTGAAGATATCCATGACCCCATTCATTCCATTATGAAGCACAGCACCCTTCATTTGATCGACCAGAAACAGAAACATCCGGATTACTATCGCGCTTTCATGCCAAGCTTGCTTAAGAATGCTGCATTGCACCAATTCGATTTGAACCAGCTGGAATCGTTTCGCCAGCATCTGCGACAGACCGGCACCACGCATGTCATTGATGTCTCGTGGGCTGATACGGTTGAGATGCTCCAATGCTGCCAAGAATGCGGTGTGCATTATATCAATACCGCGCTTGAGAATCCCAAGGTGGATGAGAATGAAAGCCTTGCCCCATACTCGCTGTTGGAACGTTACCGAATCTTCCAGGAAGCCCGGCAATCATCGCCGCAGACCACTGCAATTATCGGTTCGGGTATGAATCCAGGAGTCGTCCAGTGGATGGCTATCAAGTTAATGAAGGAACTGCCAGACAAGCAACCGATCGCCTGTTACATTGTAGAACATGACAGCTCGCTATATAAAGACCCCGCCCTAGTAAAAGAACACACGATTTACTCCACCTGGTCTCCCGAATGCTTTTTGGACGAAGCGATTCTCAATTATCCCATGTTTATGAAGCATCAGTTCCCATTTACGATGCATCTTCCGGTGTATGAGCTGGAGTTCAAGGTGACCTTGGGGAGCAAGCAATTCAATGGTTCATTAATGCCTCATGAAGAAGTATTGTCCCTTGGAGAAAAATTCAATATGGAGACTGGTTTTATCTACCGCGTCAGCGATTATACGATCGATTTAATCCGTTCCCAGCTTGAAGATCTCGACGTTATTTGGGAATGGGATCATCAAATTTTGGATCCATCGATTGGCGAAGTCGGAGGAGAAGATTTGGTCGGAGTCTTGCTCGTATATCCAGACAAAGAGAGGTATATGTATAATGTTCTGAGTACCGATAATATCTACCCTGTCTTCCAAATCAATGCCACCTATTTTCAGGTTGCATGCGGCATATATGGCGCATTAAGCACACTTCTGAAAGACGATATTCCAAACGGTGTTTATTTTGTTGACGAATTGCTCCTTCAAACCGAAAGTCAATACGGTGCTTATTTATCCTACTATATGAAGGATTTTGTGGTTGGTGAGAACAAGGGTACGGATGGGTTATTGCTCGACCGAATGATAAAATACCCAGCCTCTTCTCATGAAGACAATTCCGCTGAATAAATACCCGACATCATTTCATCCTGCTTATGGATAAATAGCAGCCCCACTGCCAGACAAACTGTCAGTGGGAAGTCTGCGACGCTCATATGCTTTTAACTGATCTAAGGCAGCTGGATCGATTTAATATGATCCATGTGCAGGTAATTATCATTTCCGCCAGCAAGTACCAACTGAACGATATTCTCATCGACAGATTTCAGTAACCCTTTTTTGTTAGGATGCTCGCCAAGATCAAACACCACGAGCTGACCTTCAAGTTTTTTTAACAGCTGATCCATCGTTCTTGACAAAGCAACAACAGAAGGCTGAACCGGGAAATGTTTTTGATCAAGACTATAAGGCGTTGTGTTTGGAGGATAAGGTATCAAATATTTGACGTGGTTGACTGGAATATAAACCGTTTGATGCATCGGTGAGTGATATACAAAATAGTCATTCATAATACTTGTCACATACCCATGCAATGATTGAGAACCTCCCAGGTAGATCTCAGTAAAGACGCCCCTGGAATTCATCAATATTTTGCGATAGGAGATATTGGCGAGGTCTAATTTCGAATCGGGACTGCTGTCCATCGGGGGATTATCCAGCTCTTCATATAGCCTTAAATGCTGTAGATGATGAATCGGCGTATATATATATTTTGACTTTGAATATAGAACCAGGACATCGCTTCCCATATCAATAAATTCGCCATGAAGCAGTGTCTTACAGCCCGAGAGCTCCAGTTCAACACGTTTGCCGATCATTGAACGTAGTGACTCCATCCCTTCCCTCCTCCTATTATCTTAGTCTTACCGCTTTATGACTTCCATTCATGCTCAGGCTTGAATTCACCAACACCATTCGCCTGCATATATTGTTGGTATCGAACTTTAACGTGCAGATTGCACAACTTTTTAAGCAAAATATTTAAAAACCCCCTGAAGGGAGCATTGGATGACTGTGCAGCCAATGCCCATTCAGAAGTGCTTTATAGGGGGGAATGCTTAATTGTTTCACTTATGGGTGAGCAGAAGATGGCTGGCTAGGCGCTCCTATCCTATAGGATTATTACTCGCCTCCGCTTCTTTGTTTACCGCTACGATTGCGCTTACCGGAGCGATTGTACGATCGATTACCACTGCGGTTACGTTTGCCTGAACGATGCTTGGATTGATTGCCGCCTGTCCAATTCATCCAGTCTCCGGCCGTTTGGTTGCCGCCAGTACGGTTCCCTC
The DNA here is from genome assembly GCF_038597315.1 of Paenibacillus sp. FSL M8-0142. Taxonomy (NCBI): domain Bacteria; kingdom Bacillati; phylum Bacillota; class Bacilli; order Caryophanales; family Paenibacillaceae; genus Paenibacillus; species Paenibacillus sp. FSL M8-0142. Next base: position 2,829,129 of record NZ_CP152008.1, on the reverse strand, counting down.
TGGATTGATTGCCACCTGTGCGGTTGCCTGCGGTTTGGTTACCGCCTGTGCGATTGCCACGTGTTTGGTTGCCGCCTGTGCGATTGCCACGTGTTTGGTTGCCGCCTGTGCGATTGCCTCGTGTTTGGTTGCCGCCAGAACGGTTGCCTCCCGACTGGTTACCTTGCGCTTGGTTACCGCCTGAACGGTTGCCTCCCGATTGGTTACCTTGCGCTTGATTGCCTTGAGATTGATTACCTTTGGAGCTGCTGTTTTGATTCTGGTTACCGCCGGATTGGTTACTATTCCCGCCGCGGATTACGGTAATCGATTTAATATGACTTACCGGAACGTGAACGACCTCTTGTCCTTTCACCGTTAAGATCAAATAATTCTGGTTCACGTCGACGATGATACCCTCGATTTTTTCCGGTCCGCCGCGGTTTACTTTCACATAGCGATAACGAAGGGCTTGCATAACACCAACGAAGTCGTAGGCCCTGATCGGATTGACAATGCTCTCTCTTTCTCCACCAGATTTACCCGTATCCGTGATGCTTTTGACATGCTCGTCTTTAACATAAACGAAACCGCCGTCAGCAACTGCAACCAAGTAGTCGGATTGGGCATCCAGCAGAAGACCTTCGATGGAATCCGGTCCACCGCGATTGATCTTTACGTTTCTTCCTACCAAGTTCCCGAAGCCAAACCTGTTGTAAGCCATGTCCATGCTCCTTTCAAGGATTTATTTTCGACAGATCAAGAATGGTAAGATCTCGGGCATGATCACGAAAGCTGTAGATACCCCTCAACTGTCCATCAGGTCTGTCGGTAATATACTTATATGTTTCATGTAATAGAAAGGAACTGGTTTAATATAATCAAGCAGACAAATTCAAACGATAGTCTATCAGTTTGAAGGAGGTAGCTTCATGCCTTTGCCTGTGTATCGAGTAATGATCAAAGACAAGGATTATGAACAGTTAAACAGCAATATCTGGTCCAATCGTTTTGTGCCGGGACAGCTCGTTATCGGCGGAAAAAGAATACCGATACGTATTCGCTACCGGGGAGGGCATACCCGAGAATATCCGAAAAAATCCTATGAAATTAGAACCTCCAAATATACCTACCACTTTAATGCTGAATATGATGACCCTTCCTTGATTCGAAATGCGCTTTCCTTTCAATTTTTCAATTCGATTCATGTGCCAAGCCCTTCGACCCGGCACTGCGTGCTTACGCTGAACAATGAAAAGCTTGGGGTATATCTAAATATAGAGGCTGTAAAGACTCCCTTTTTTCGAAAAAGAGGGATTCCAGTTCGAAGCATCATTTATGCGGTTAACGACAACGCCGACTTTACAGATAAACGATCGTCGGGCAAATCTTTCTTCTCTGGCTATAATCTTATAAAAGGCTCAGAGCGGGATCGCTTAAAACTATCTAACTTTATTCAGGGGATTCACCAGAAAGAAGGTGCCGAGCTGCAGCAATATCTTCGCAGGCACCTGGACATCGAAAATTACTTGCGGTGGTTATGCGGCGCGGTATTAACGGGGAATTATGATGGCTTTAACCAAAACTATACCTTGTTTGAGCACGGAAAAAGCAGAACATATCGCATGATCCCATGGGACTACGAGGGGACTTGGGGAAGGAATTGTTATGGGAAAATAGTAGATTCAAACCTTGTGAAAATTCAAGGTTACAATAAACTAACGGAGAAGGTATTGTCCTTTCGTTCACACAGGCAAAGGTATAAGGCTCTCTTGTCAGGATTTCTTGAATCGGTATTTACGGTGAGACGTCAACTGCCCCTCGTATACAAGATGCATGATGCCATTGCTGCTGACGTTTATAAGGACCCCAATCATAAATGGAGCACGAAGGTGTTCGACGCAGAGCCGGATACCATAAGGAAATATATTGACCAAAGAAGGCAGGATATTTTAAGCCAGCTAGGCTCATTGGATTAAACGCAACAACAAGCCCAGTTGTAGGCTAATTTACCTTGTCAATGAAACAGACCAAAATCAAAAAAATCCTTGAAAATCGGCCTACACCCTGAGGTTTATCGGGTAAAGGCCTTTTCACATTGAATTTAACTATATATGCTTCCACCAAATTCCTGCACATTCCGGAACCGTTGACCACTGATTGTCGAGGATCTTCCGCCCAAGCTCTTCGCCAAAGAAAAACTCGGTGCATTGTCTGGCTTCTTCGACATGGCTAAAGGTATAGTCCATTCGGATCCACTTGTGCTGGAAGCCGTATTCCTCTTCAAGTGCTGTATAATACTTCGTCAGAAATCCGGGAGGATTCGGGGTTTCCGTCCCCGTGCCCATCGTCTCGAATATGATGATGGTGGCATGTGGCTTCAGCACACGGTGAAGTTCAGACATGACCCGTTCTAAATTTTCCGCCCAATCGTCATTGTCCGTATTGGCTAAATAACCGATACTCCAGCCCTAAACCGCCAAATCTATCGATTTATCGGCCAGGGGCAGCTCCCTATGGTCTGCAACAACCGCACTCCAATTACGCTCAAGCCCTTGCCCAATTAATTTTTGATCTAAGAGCTCCAGCATGGGAGCAGAAATGTCCGTACAGATTAATGAACCCGCATCCTTCGCAACAGCACTTGATAACCGGCCGGTTCCCGCTCCTAGATCCAGGACCGCTAAATCCTGAAAATTCCGGATCCCCCGGATCACTTCAGATAATTCAGGCTGCTTACTAATCATCAACTCATAGATATCCGATTGATTTTGATAAATCTGTTCATGTGTAGCCATACGCGATCACTCTTTTCTGAATTATTTGATAGACCTAGCTAAAAGCCCCTTACAATGCTTCATCGTATTCTTTTCGGTAATCTTCCATTGATTCAAGATCTTCTCAACCGTATGCACACTTGTGTTATCAATTGGAAAGAACGGACTTTTGTTGGTCCAATCCTGACCGTTTAAATGATAATACAAGACATTAATGACACCGCCATGGGTAACTAGCAGAACATTCGACTTCACTTCTTGACATTCAAGCTTCCTGCATAAGCTCTCAAATGCTTTGATAATTCGGTTATAAAAATGCTTCGGTGTTTCCCCTCCCGGAAAAGGAGCATCCATGTCCAGCGTATTGAAGTAAACACCTGGATACCGTTTCTCGGCTTCTTGATTTGGCATACCTGCTAAATACCCGTTATTCCTTTCCCTCCAAATCTTCGGAGTAAATGGTTTCTTTGTTAATAATTCGTTCAATCTCCCTAGCCGTTTCAACTGCGCGTGGTAGATCACTGCTCATTATTGTGCGAATCCCATATTCGTCTTGGTAACGATGCAGAAACTCCCCAAGCCTCCTCGATTGGAACACGCCTTGCTCGATTAACCCCCTGCTGCTCCATCCCCCTCGAAAGCCCTCTTCATCTGCGCCGTGTCTTACAAGAAATATCTTCATATGTAGTTTCTCCATCAAAGTAGTTTGTTTCGTGCTATTATGTCATTTACGCTTCACCCGTTACGGAACGACCCGATTCGGAATTGCTCTTACTTATAACTTCTTCTCGTAATAATATCCCTTCAATATGATCTGTTTGGTATCTTGGGTCACTTCGTCGTCAGCATCGAGATTAGCTATTTCACTCCTCGGAAATGAGTTTGGAGAAGAGGCGTAATAAAAATCCCCGTATTTAGTTACCACCCTTTCTGCAGGTTCGCTTCGAACTCTTCGATCGTAATCTTTTTGCCAATCCTGCATGGCTTTTGGAGATGGGGCTGCATTATGAATAGTTGTGTTTAAACTTTGATAATAATCTATAAATCCTCTGACCATATAAACCGAACCCAGTAATGCTAGACAACTTAATGCAATGATAATAATTCTAATATGCTTCTTATTCATGCCCCTCCCTCCTTTGCAGTGGATAGCTCCAAATCGTCATTCAGCGCAATCACCTCGCTTAAATTCGAATCCATGTGGGCTATAACAGTCACAGGCATTCAGTTTTTAAATATATACTCTATTGGGTAATTATAACATCCAATAACATCACTGGAATACAAAATACGAGCCTGAGCATGCTCAACCGGTTTGAATTGCTCTAACCGCTTAAGACATCACCCGCTTCGGTCGCCGCATCGCTATCCGATCTGCTTATAATAAAAGCCTTCCAAGGAACCATCCCTTTGAAGGCTTAACTGATATATGAATGTTGCTGCGATTCACTCATGGTTCGAATCCCTTTTGACTCACATACAGCTGATCTTCCGGAAATACCGTGCGAAACCGATCATATACGACCCGATAGGCGGAAGGGTGGTACCATTCCTCAAGTCCGAGCACTCTATACAGCTCGTTCAAAGCGAGCTTCTTCGTGCGTTTCCCGCCGCTCCCGTCACCCATGAAATAATCGTCGATACATACGCGATGGACAAGCGGGCGCAGGATCTCAGGGAATTTCTCCGTGCTTGGCAGCACGGGAGCAATCGCGGCTTGCGTCCGGATTCCGGCATCTCTCAGCTGTTCAAGGGCCTTCAATCTGGCCTGGATCGGCGGAGCCGAAGGCGTAAATTGCTTTCGGATGTCCTCCCTGTCCGTCTCCACCGTCATGCTGACCCGGACCCGATCCCCTAATTGCTGCAGCAGATCAATATCCCGCCGAACCAACGGACTGCGAGTCTGCACCAATAGAAAATCCGGCGGATCCGCGGCCATGACCTCCAGTATCATGCGAGTCACTTCCTCCTTCGCTTCTGCCGGCTGGTACGGGTCGGTGCTCGAGGACATGAAGATGGTAACCGGCCCCTTCTGCTTGGCTCGACTCAGCTCCTTGCGAAGAGTTTCGGCCGCTCCTTGCTTCACATCGACCCAGGAGCCCCACTCCTGCTTGCGAAATAAAGAGACCGGCATTTGCCTCACATAACAATACGAACAGGCAAAGCTGCAGCCCGTATACGGATTCAAGGTATGGCTGTATCCGTTCAAAAACCCGGTTCCTTTATTAAGCAATGTCTTCGGCGTTTTATACTGAACCTCCGTTTTCATAAGGTCCCCCCTTGTCTGCTCAGGCCAATATTCCCTTTATCTTCATGAAGACAACGAGAAGCGAGTTCCTTCTATAGTATACTGAAACCTTCAGCTTCGCCAGCCAGAAGCCGAATCACAAGCTTGCCGCTCTCCCCTCCGACCTTGCCGTCTTTCGTGCGATGGGTATTCCCGCCAGGCTTGCGCTCCAAACATGCCGTGGATTGTGGCGATCGCGGGAGATGTTGCATTTCTAAATCCGAAATGCTGTTCATAACGTTTATTAAGTAACTTCGTTCATATTTTGATGAAGATGAGAGGTGTGAATACTATTGAGTAATGACAACAGGGATGGATATATACCCCAACCTGTACGGAATGATGGCGCCGGGTGGTGGGATTTGGGACCACGTGACATCATGCGTGACCTGGAGAACCCGGATATGCTGGTTCCGCCTGTGACGGATGCGGGTACGCTTCCCAACCTGAAATTTTCCTTTTCCGATACCTATATGCAGTTGAATCATGGCGGCTGGTCCCGGGAGGTTACCGTTCGACAGCTCCCGATTGCAACTACGCTTTCCGGGGTGAATATGGCGCTGACTCCGGGCGGTGTGCGAGAACTGCATTGGCATCAGTCGGCGGAATGGGCGATCGTCCTCGTCGGCAGCGCACGCATTACGGCAGTCGATCAGGATGGAAGAAACTTCATAGCCGATGTCGGCGTAGGTGATCTGTGGTATTTTCCGCCGGGAATTCCCCACTCCATTCAAGGGCTGGAAAGTGGCTGCGAGTTTCTGCTGGTCTTCGATGACGGCAGCTTCTCCGACCTCAATACATTATCGATCTCTGACTGGTTCGCACATACGCCGAAAGACGTGCTGTCGGCGAATTTTGGCGTGCCCGCCAGCTCTTTTACCCATATTCCCAAACAACAGCGATATATCTTTCAAGGAAACATTCCGGGTCCTCTTGAAAGTCAACTCGTAGCGGACCCCTATGGTACGGTGCCAAAAAGCTTCACGCATCGACTGCTCGCACAGGAGCCGATCGTTACTCCGGGCGGGACGGTGCGGATCGTGGACTCCACCAATTTTCCAATTTCGACGACCATTGCCGCCTCATTGCTGGAGATCAAACCGGGTGCAATGCGAGAAATGCACTGGCATCCAAACAATGATGAATGGCAGTATTATATATCGGGCACTGGCCGCATGACCGTTTTTGCACCCAATGGCACGGCTCGCACTTTCGATTATCGTGCCGGCGATGTCGGATATGTGCCGTTCGCATATGGGCATTATATTCAGAATACCGGCGACCGAAGTCTGTGGGTTTTGGAAATGTTTAAGAGCAGCCGCTTTGAAGATGTTTCCCTGAATCAATGGATGGCGCTCACCCCTCATCAGCTAATTCAGGAGAACCTTCATGTAGGGTCGGAATTTATACACGCCCTGCGAAAGGAAAAAGGGTATATTGTCAAATATCCCGGTTACTCCGATTATCCAAGAACGGGAAGATAGCAGCTGCTCGCTCTTTTTCAAAAAAGTTAAAAGGATGAACAAGAAGAAACGGGCTCACTTGGCATCATGGAAAATGATCCCGAGGCTGTACCTGGTCCCGGAGGTGATTGTGCTCACACCATGCCGCAGCATCGTCCGGTAATATCCCCGGGTTCCCATGACTGGCCGGTGATGGGTCGGAAAGATCAAGCCAGAGCCCTGCTCCAAGGTGATGACATGCCCCCGGCTCTGCGCGCGGGGCCGCTGTTCCACCAGAAGAAATTCTCCGCCTGTATAATCGGCTTCTCTTTCGTTTAATACGAACACGACCTGGAATGGAAAAAACACATCCCCCTACAAATCCTGATGCAGACAGTTATATCCGCCTTCTTCGTATTTTAGAATCAACGGCGTTGAGCGCCGCTGTTCCTGAGCATGGCATACCGCCAGAAAATCGTTCAGCCTTGCCGGGTACCTCTCCTCGCTTCCGAGCCATGTCAGCCAGCGGTTGGCCGTTAGCGCCAGCTCGGGATAGAAGCCCTCCCGGAGCTGCTGAAGCAGTTCCGGGAGGGGAGCCTGATAGTATTTATACTCACCGATCCCGAACCGGTGCCTTGCCATGTTGATCGTACTGCGAAACCGCGATTCCTCCTGGTAAGTGCCTATGATTGCCGCGCACTCTTCCGGCAGCAGCAGCCTGGGTATCACGGCATAGCCGCGTTCATCCAGCTCCGTTTGAATCCCTTCCCAGTACAGCCCTTCAATGCGTTCGGGCAGCGTACTAGACATACTCCGCGGTCTCCTTCTGAATGGCTTGCTCATGTTTACGCTCAAGCTCCAGCAGCTGGCTCTTCATCGCAAGGCCTCCGCGATAGCCCGTCAAGGCCCCATTTTTGCCGATAACCCGGTGACATGGTACGGTGACCAAGAGCAGATTCGCCCCGATGGCGGCCCCTACCGCTCGAACGGCAGCCGGCTTTCCGATGCTTTGGGCGATGTCCGTATACGTCATGGTCTTCCCGTAGGGGATTTGGCACAGTGCACGCCACACCGCCCTTTGAAAAGGAGTCCCCTTATAATCCATGGCCATCTCGAACAGGTCACGCTTTCCCTGCAAATATTCCTCCAGCTCTCTTACATAGGGCTTCATAATGCGGTCATCCTGCACAAGCCCAGCACCGGGATATTTAGCAGCGACCCATTCCGCCATCTCGTCAAACGTCTTATCCTGTGAACCGACATAGCATAATCCTTGCTCCGTTGCCGCGATGTACAGGCTCCAGCCAGCATGAGTCAGCCGCGTCCAGCGGATCACATCAGGATTGGATTCCATCATGATTCATTACCTCCATACTTGAATAATTTAAAGCTTGCCGGCGATAGCTTAAAGGAGTCGTCCCGGTCTTCTTCTTAAACAAAGTTACGAAGTAAGCCGCATTCTCTATCCCGACCAATTGACCGATATCAGCGATAGGTTTAGCCGTATCCGTCAGGAGCTGCTTGGCTTTATCGACACGCAGCTTCTGGATATATTCCGTAGGGGTCATTCCGGTGACCCGCTTGAATATGCGGTGAAGGTGATACGGACTGCCATGACTCACATCGGCCAACAGATCCAGCGTTAGCTGCTCGTTGTAGTTTTTATCGATGTACTCCTTGACAAGCTCGATCCATTCGTGGTCCGGCAGGCGCTCTCCCGTTGGCTTACACCGTTTGCATGGACGGAAATGCTCGGATCTTGCTTCATCCGCCGATTGAAATACGCGCACATTTTCTTTTTTCGGGGGTCTGGACTTGCAGGAAGGTCTGCAGAAAATCCCGGTCGTTTCGACCGCATAAAAAAACTTGCCGTCACTCGCTTTATCATTTTCGATGATCGCCTTCCACTGTGCTTCGGTTGGCTCGATCCGGTTGGCCACGTTTCATTCACCTCCGCTAACATTATAACCACAGGTTCGGCTCGTTGTACGGTTTTTGGAATATAAGAGCAAGATTACAAAATGATTTGCTTCCGTAGTATGGTACAAATAGTATAAGAGATAATTAGAGCGAAAGGAAACGATGAATCATGTCCCAATCGAAGCCGACACCAAACGGCCGAACGCCCGCAAATTCCATAGAACCAAGCACTGAGCATGCATGGGGCAGTCTCGCTGATACGAATCAGCGTGCTGCTTCGGTTTCCTCTCGGCACTCCCATCCGAATCCGGTCCCTCATAGCAGCTGGGAGGACCATCAGCATGAACTCAAGATGTTCGTGCCGAAGGAATTCAGCTTCAAGGAGAACCTGAGTTACCTGCAGCGCTCGCCGAATGAATGTCTGTTTCACATCCGCAACGACCGGATTTATCGAGCTCTCCCCTTGGGCCTAGGACAGGATATCGTCGTGATTGAAGTTCGCGAAGCGCCTCACGAACAGGCCGTCATCGTTCGTTTCCTTGGGGATTTCATCCCTGTTGAGCCCAGTATGCGGGCTGAAGCAGCTGCGTACGTCCGCGATTGGTTCGACATGAACACCGATCTGGTTCCATTCTATGAGATGGCGGCTGTTGATCCCCTCCTCCGCGAAGCTGTCCAATCCTTCTACGGGCTTCGCAACATGGGAATCCCCGATCTGTTCGAAGCGTTGTGCTGGGGCATTCTAGGTCAACAGATCAATTTAACCTATGCCTATACGTTAAAGAGGCGTTTCGTGGAAGCCTTTGGCCGACGCCTCGAATGCGAGGGAGAGACATATTGGATATTCCCGCGGCCGGAGGAAATCGCGGGATTAAACGTCCGGGACCTCAGCGGTCTTCGGATGACGGTGAAGAAATGCGAGTACATTCTGGACGTTGCCAAACTCATGGCAGATGGAGCATTGACCAAGGAGAAGCTGCTTGAGGCCGGGGGCCTGAAGCAAGCGGAGAACATGCTTATCGCGATCCGCGGCATTGGCCCCTGGACGGCGAATTATGTACTGATGCGCTGCCTTCGGATCCCCAGCGCCTTTCCGATTGATGACGTTGGACTGCACAATGCGATCAAGCATGTGCTGGGCATGGAGAAGAAGCCGACGAAGGAAGAGATTCGGAAGCTGTCGGCTTCTTGGGTCAATTGGGAATCCTACGCTACCTTCTATCTCTGGAGATTTCTGTACTAGGAGTGCGCAAAAAAAAGGCTGGCCCTCTCATCCCCTGCTGCAGGATGAGAAGCGTCAGCCCCTTCACTATAGATCATTATTGTTAAGTATGATGATGCATGAGTTAAGTAATAATACCTGTGGGTTCACGTTATGACGTTTCTTTTTATTCGATAAAGTACATTTTTCCATCCACTTCTAGGGAAATCGTATATTGAGCGAGATCCTCTTTCAGCTGCTTGGCATACGCCACCACATGATCCAATGATTTCTTATCCAGTTTCTCGGCATAGGCGTACACAATCGTAACATTCTCCTTGATCAGCTTCTGATCTTTGTCCACCCAAGCACCCTCACCGTCAATAGCTGTAGCGCCGCCGAACCATTGCGAAAACTTCGTTAATGCCTGATCTACGAACTTTTGCTGGGCTTCTTCGGTGATTTCAATGTTTCCCTTCACCGTGGATGGGATATAAATTTTTACGACATGACTGAGGTGAAACTGCCCCTCAAGAGCGCTTCCTGACACTTCAGCTGCCGAAGACCCCTCCGCACTGTAAGATTGCTGGACCGGGACGAACACGAGCAGCAATAACACTGCAATCGCTGCCGTAATCATCCAATTCTTTTTGTTCTTCATTACCCCATGTCTCCTTCTTTTGTTAAATAATCGAACGGCCGGTTCCCAAAACGGTAATCCTCTGACCCCGTCCAAGATGCGGCCAGTCGATCAAGCTTGGATAATTATATTAAAGGAACCTATGATATTCAATGGGAAATCCGAATTAATCCGGATTTAATAGAGAGCATGCGAAAAGCCGAATTCTGCTTTGCGAAGCAGAACCGGCTTGTTTGCACTTGTTGCGGCACTAATTTATTTTTCCGATCCAGGTTAAGCTCTCTACGTCCCGATGATCCATACTTCCATTCAGAATCGCCTGAACGTCATGCAGGGTGTCTTGGAGCGGAACCCGTTCCCCTTCTCTTCCGGAATAGGCTTTTGCAATGTAAAAAGGCTGTGTAAGGTAAGCCTCCAGTCTCTCCCCTCTCTGATACACTTCCGTTTCCGATGCAGGAATCGCCTGCAGACCCCTCACCTGTACTAATGAGCGAAGCTCGCGGTAACGGCGCAGCAGCTTCTGAGCCCGCTGCTGAACCGAGGCGTGATTCTGATCCAGATGGGCACCTTCCAGCACCGACGAGGTAGAGTAGATCGGATTGACGGCAGGAAACATATGTCTTGCCGCCAGATCCGCGTCGAAATACCAGAGCGTTTCGAGCGGACCGTAAGGAATATCCTCATCAACCACAGCTCCTTTCAGGTCGACGAGAAATGTGGTAACATGCTGATGGCCTTCCTGCTGCAGACGCTCCTGCAGCTCGTATATTTTTCCGGTCAGCACATGCTCCCGGTCCGCGGCGAGCATCATCTCCTTACCCGGCGGCGTGCTTACCGCGACATCATAAACTTCTTCTATGGAATACGCCACCCGCTCCACATCATCCAGCATATCCTGCAGCTCGGGGTATTCCCCTTCTGGCTTCAGCAGAATCGTCATATAACCATCCCGTTTAAAATGATGGAACAATTCGCCGAGCAGCACCAGCTGCCCCATTCCCGGACGGGCCACTAAACCTACCGTCCCGCCTTTAGCGATCGGGGCAAATAAATCGAGCGGCTTAATGCCCGTTTCGATCATATCGATCCGATCTCCGCGCAAGATCAGCTCATCCAAACTGCATTTCGCCAGCGCTGCCAATGCGGCAATCGTGCGGACTTCCGCGCGGCCGACCGGGATCTTCCCCGTACATAAATTGGAGACGGTGGCCGGCCGCAATCCAAAAGACTTGGCAGCGCTCGTCAGGTTCGGAACTCTTTGTCGCAGCAGCGATACATTAAGCTTCAGATTGTCCAAATGCGTACACCCTTTTTTAATAGTAGATTCATGTTTCTTCAGGATCTTACCTGATCGCGTTCATAAAGGAATCTGCGGTGCGGACAAACGCTTCCGCGTCCGGTTCGAAAATATTATGGTCATGCTGATCGAACTCCACAAGCTTGGCCTGTGGCAGCTTCAGCTTGTACTGCTCCGCTGCTTCTAATGATAACCCGGGATGCGGTTTTACGCCACGGATAATCAAGGCTGGACAAGTCAAAGTGGTCAAGTCATCCCATAACTCCACCTTGCTTGATTCCCGCTGCAGTGCATGCAAGGCCCCGGCCTGCATCCGGTCATACAGCTTCTTCCCCCGCCACGGCGGTAAGGATGCGAAGAACTCCACCCATCCCGGCGGAAGCTGAGTATGAATGGCAGGATAGTCGCCGATGATCAACCCCCGGATGCGTTCAGGATGCTGAACGGCATAGCCTAGCTGATACGACACGCCCCTTGAATATCCCATGAGAATGAATGACTCAAGTTCTAAATGACGAACAACCGCGTCGATATCACTGATATGATCCTCGAGCGTGAATCCCGATGCAGGGGAGTCGCTTTTGCCCCGGCCGCGGAGCGTGATCATAATGATATGTCGGGGAGTCAGCTTCTCTACAATGCTAATGTAATCTTCTGCTGATTCTGACAACCCGGGAATGATAACGAGCGGAACATCTCCCTTATTCAGTTCCCGATGGGCCTCCGTCACGTGAATATGCACCCCATTGTTATTCACCATCGTTTCACATAATTGCATTTACAGTTCCTCCTAGGTATAAGCAGCTATTTTTAATAAAGTGCAAACCTTCATCCAACAGGTTTCAAAGCGTACGCTTCTAATGCCTGAAGTCGGTATTTCCCCCTCTCCTTCCTATCTCAACGCGTCGAATGGCAGAAAAGCATGCACGCCCTTAGCCGTATTCACGATTTGAGTGATTCTTAGATCCACTGTCAATGTGGCATAAGCATATGCTTCAGTCCTTGAAATCGCATAGAGCTCGGTCATAAGATCAAGCATCCCGTTCACAGCGATCCACATCGCTTCGTCAAGATCCTCGTGGAAGCCCATCGTCAGCCAGCCCGTGCCCGTCTTTGCCCGGGGCATTGTAATGGCCATGTCATCACGGACACGGAAGGTCAGACTCACCTTTTCCATGGGACATTCCAAGGCGGGCCCGCTAACTTCGCCGTCTCCTTGCGCAGCATGGCCATCCCCTGTCGAGAATAAGCCGCCGCTTACCGGGATCGGCAGATACAACGTACTGCCGGCGGTTAACTCTTTGCAGTCCAGGTTGCCTCCATATGGCCTGGGCACGAACGTGGTATGTCTGCCTTTTTCTTGTGGCGGCATGCCCATAATTCCCATAAACGGCTTCAGGCCGACGCCGTATTTGAAATTACCGAACTGGCTTCGTCCGATCATCGTCCGGGCATCCAGTTCGAAATCCAGCGCCACTTCCTCGGTATCCGACATGCCCAGCTTCTCGTTCCAATAGCTAGGAAAGCCACCGGCAGAGGTCCAGCCCCAGGAGCCGGGCACAATCTCATTGATCCGGATCTCCAATGTGCCCCCAGGCTCCGCCCCTTCGATATGTACGGGACCCAGCAGAGCATGCCCAAACTGCTTCTCCTGCCGCTCCGGCAGGCGCTCGGTAAACTTCAATCTCGGCTCTCCTGGCGAAGAACGCTTCGCAAGTCCCCAACCCGCATCCAGCGTTTGATACTCGACCGTATCCCCGGACTGAATATAGAGAGCCGGCTCAAGTTCCCTGCTGAAAAATCCATGAAGCGAATGAATATCCGGTTTCAACACATGCACCTTGGACATACAGCCTCTCCTCCCTAAATGACCAGGCAGTCACTGAATACCAGTTTAGCGAACTGCCATGATATTTACTTCAAAGAGTAATTCATGTTACTCTGTAAGTCAACAAATATTTACGTCTAAAAGTAATTTTTATTACTCTAAAACTTATTCGCACTCACCAAAAATTTAAATGCTTTGTATTCCTCCCCAATACAAAAACAGGCTCCCAGCCTCATCACCTAAGCGTGACGGCTGAAGCCTATCCTTGACATGTCAACCTGGGCTGCCGTCGGTGAGCTCTCTCACCATATCATCAAGTAGACGATTCACGTTCTCCCATGTGACGGCCGGGGTATGATCGCCGACAGATAACGCAAGGGTGTTGCGATATGTGCTGGCTCCCAAATTGAAGAATGGGGATAACATGATAGGTGCAGTCATATAACCCGCATCGGCCTCCCCGAAAACTGCCGGCTGGGAAAATGCAACACCATGCCAATTTACTGAACTGCCGAGTACAGTCCCAGCAAATAATTCATTCGATCCTGCGGTGTAACTGGATAAGTCCTCACTTCAGATATACCGGTCATGCGGTTCAACCTCCGAATATTCGTTATTGTTAAAGCATCGTTACTCCCACCTCTAAAAAATAAAACCAACTTTAAGTCATTTTTAACTAATGTCCTATCACAATAATAGATATTCTTTTACGTCTATATATTTTGACCGACAAAAAAAGACACACACCATGTGTATCTTCTTAGTACAGGACCCGTGCTCCGCATCATACATCGTGGTCCGTATTCTCTTTTCCACCCCTATCTTGTCCGTACGCTGATTCACATTCGGCTTTTTGGTGAATGATCCATTTGGTATCATTCCCCTCATGACTTTCGTCAATAGTGCAGCCTGCGCTTCACTTCTTTGCGGAAGCCCTTGTCCGCAAGCAGCCACATCCCGCCGAACGTCAACAGGGCATACATCGCTGCCGAAACCGACGGCCATAATACGTGCGAAAGACCGAGCAGAAAGAACAGTAAGGGGGTAAATCCCAGAAACACCATAAGCAGCAAATATCCTCCGAACTCGCGCCAGCCAAGCGGCTTTGCAATGCAGAGCAACGTCATCAGCAGGGTTGCAGCCATAACCAGGAACGGGATGACGTACCCGGTTGACCAGGCGGTCCCACCCGAAAGCGCGTTGATCCATAGCAGCATACCGGACAGACCGAGCCATTGAACGACGATTTTGGCCCCTAGATGTGAATTGGACATCAACGTGTGACGGATGAGCAGCCACGCGTACAGCACACAGGGTGCAACATACAGACTCCACCAAACATCACGGCTTCCCAAAACGTTAATGACGAGGGTAATGCTGATTACCGCCATAATCATAAAAATCAGCGATCTGGCAAACGTGCCGCTCTCGCGCGGTTCCGGCATTGCGGAATAGGAAGGATACCAGCGATTGCCCGCCGTTTTGCTGCCTCCGGCCGTATTTCGCCGACAAAGCGGACAAACCGCATGGGCCGGATCCACCGTAACGCCGCAGCTATCGCATCTCATGCTCCCATCCCCCAATCATTGCTGACAATCCTGACCTCAAGCCCGGTAAATCCGGACAGTTCGCGGAAGAAGTGCATGATAATGTCGCTCTCAACGATATTTCTTGCGAAGGTCACGGTCAGCTGATCGTTGATGGAGCATACCGCGCAGTTCATCGGGCTTTTGGCCGTAGGGTACATCGTTGTTTCCATCACTTCAATATGCGCCGCCATTCCCTCCGGCACCTCGACCCTTCCCAGATTGGTTAACGTAAGGGTCTTGGCTTCTTCCCCATAATGGTCAAATCCGTAGCGGATTGCCAAATCCTTCAGCTTTAGCGGAGCGATTCGCGATAGGAAGGTGTTCTCGTATTTCATGCTCCCGGACATCGTGCGAGACAAATAAGACTTCGTTGTTTTCTCCTTCATTTGTTGTTGGACTTGCACGAGCACCTGCTCGAAATCCATGTTCTCTGCCGCAGCAATGCCTATATTGATGACCGCGAAAAAGTTGCGGAGGCTGCTGGATGGAAAGATATTTCGCAGATTCACCGGCATGCTGATTACGATCGGTCGACGCTCCGTATTTAGTGGCTCACCCGCATGATGGACCGCTATCACCAGAATGGCCGTCAAATACGCCGTCAACGTTACGCCCTTCTCTTTCGCACATGCATTCAGGCCGGAGGCCCGAAGCATGCCGTGAATGACGTTGTGGCCGTAGGGAACAAAGCGTGTCCCTCGTATTTGGAACGCCTCGGGAGCCTTGTCCAGATCAAGCGGCGGCTCTGATGTATAGTGTGCCTTGAAGCTGTCCTGGGCTTCCGCATATCTGGCAAACGACGCAGGCGGCAGGATCATCCCCTGCTTGTCATCCACATTTTCGCCAAGCAGACATAAATACTGGAACACTAGCGTTTTAAGAAACTCAAGGGCACCCCCGCCGTCGGTCAACGCATGAAAAATTTCGACGCTGATCTTGCTGCCGTGATACAGAATGCGAACCAGGCTAGCGTTCGAATCCGAGAGCGACACCGGCGCGCAAGGGTATGTGCCCTCCGGCTCCACCCGCAGCGGCGACTCCTTTTCCCGTAAAAATTTCCAGAACAACCCGTTTCCCATCTCCACATGAAGCAGTGGAAACCGCGTAATTACGCTATCCAGCGCCTTCTGCAAAATCGGTGGCTTTACGGGATGTTTCAGTAAGAACGACAACCGGTAGGTTGATGAGTTTTCTTGGCCCGCCACGGCTGGAAACAGCTTCCCGGCGTGATCCAGCTTGTACCAATCCTCCATATTACTCTGCTACCTCCAAACCATAGTACGTAATGCTGTCAGCATTCCTCTTTCTAACAGCCGAACGCTTTTTATAGCGGCGGCTTTGCGCGCCCCCTAATCCCTAGATGGATTACAAGAAGGCTATCGCGCTTGTTCCATCACCGTCTCGTGGACCGGGCTCGGAAATCGTCTCGCAAGCGAAGCGCGGGTATGGATCAGCATCATCGGGATGAGCTGTTCTGTACGGCGACCGATCCGGTTCTTGCCTTCGGGGTGCAGCACCGACAACAGCAGGCGAAGATACGACGTCGTCATTCTCCGGAACAAGCCTTGCTCCATGGCCTGCATCTCGAACCCGAGGCCGTGCGTCAACCCGCGGTGGAGCAGCGTAATGCCGACCAAGGCTCTTACCTCGTTGAACTCGGACTGATCGGCATAGGCCCGGCTGATAAGCTTCATCGATCGCCGGCCGAGCCTTGCGATCTTGAGGGCTGCAAGGTCGGGACCTTCGGTACGGATCAGGTTTAAGATTTCAGCATTGTCCAGATGAAGCTCGCCGATCCAATCGCCTTGCGAAATGACGGTCGAATCGGCGCAGATGATCGGCGCCCCCCGATGCTTCTTGATCATGACGGTACAGATGCCGAAGTGAAACGTATGTGAACCGCGAAAACGCGAAGACCATTTAAAGATGCGTTCCCATGCCATCCACATGCTTTGCATGGCGTTTTTAATGATAAGCAGCTGATTCACCACCCTTATTCGGATGCGCCGCACGTTTCGGATTAGATCCATCCTTTATTCATCGCGCATACCGGATTCCTTAGAATAAGCATACATGATGGGATGTACCGGATTACACCGTCTCCGGCATTAAGTGAAGCTCCGTCTTGGGGCGGAGTGTTCTGCCAGACATTCATCTAGGGACGACGGTTTATCTTGGTGAAGACGATGGGGTAATGGATCACCAAGACCGCACTTGGCAATATCCTTTGATCATGAAAAAAAACGACCGTCCGCAATAATCTTTACGGGAAAACGGTCGTTCCTATTTATAAGATTTATGAGTTACTTTAATTGCACATGGTACTAGGGGGGAAGTGTTCATAGAAGAGGGAGAGCTGCGGCTTCGGCGGGCATAAATTCATTTCGCTCTTCCCGATGTTTCTATCCCTCACTGCCGGCGCCGCTCTTTAATGACTTTAAGCGTTTCAGCACCCCGTTTTCGCCTCTTCCCAAATAATCATGAAGTCGTTTGTATTCCTTGTACAATTGATCATACACGCGCACATTAGCCTCAATCGGCTTAAAGGTTTCTTCCCGAACACGGGCAATGGCTTCTGCAGCTTCTACGATGCTCCCAAAGCCTCCCTGTTCCTTGCCTGCCGCCACGGCGCCGAACATAGCTGCCCCAAAAGCAGCGGTCTGAACGGTATCCGCAACTTTGATTTCCTTGCCGGTAACATCGGCATAGATTTGCATCAGCAGCCGGTTACGCTGAGGCAATCCGCCGCAAGCGTAAAGCTCCTGAACTTCTACGCCGCTTTCCGTAAAGGCTTCGATGATCGCCCGCGTTCCAAATGCGGTAGCCTCTAACAGTGCCCGGTATATTTCCGCAGGCTTGGTCTGCAGGGTCAATCCAAGGATGACGCCGCTCAGATCAGCATCCATCAGCACGGAGCGGCTACCGTTCCACCAATCGATCGCCAGCAGGCCGGTTTGACCAGGGGCATATTGGGCCGCTTCCCTCTCAAGCCACTCATGAATGCCAAGGCGCTCCTCCGCAGCCTTGCGCCGGACATATTCTGGCACCGCCTCATCCACATACCAGGCGAAGATATCGCCAACCGCCGATTGTCCTGCTTCATACCCGTAATAACCTGGAATGATTCCATCCTCGACGACACCGCAAATGCCTTCCCCTGTCATTTCCTTGTCGCTTAATATCAAATGACAAGTCGAGGTTCCCATGGCGAGCACCAGCTTGCCCGGGGTGACGACACTGACCGCCGGCACCATGGCATGGGCATCGATGTTAGCTACGGCTACCGCGGTACCCGGCAGAAGCCCTGTCAGGGCTGCCATCGATTCGGTTAATCCGCCAGCTTTCGAACCCAGCGGCTTGATCGGACCTCTCAGCTTCGTCTCCACAAGGTCTCCAAACCTCGGATCAAGCGACTGCAGGAATTCCTTGGACGGATACCCCTCCCGTTTATGCCAATTGGCTTTATAGCCGGCGGTACAGCTGCTCCGTGCGAGCTGACCGGTCAATTGCATGACCACCCAATCGGCAGCCTCCATGAACAATACAGCTTGCTCGTACAACTCAGGAGCTTCATGCAAAATCTGTAAAGACTTTGCAAGCATCCACTCCGAGGACAGCTTCCCTCCGTAGCGTGACAGAAATTTCTCCCCTCGCCGCTTAGCGGTTTCATTGATCAGGTTCGCTTCGTCCTGCGCCGCATGATGCTTCCACAGCTTTACCCAGCTATGCGGATTGTCCCTCCACTCATCCAGCATGCACAGCGGAGTTCCCCCGGCATCCAGCGGCATCATCGTGCATGCCGTGAAGTCGATGCCAATCCCGATGACTTGATCCGGGGATACATCTGCCTCCGACAGCACATGCGGGATAGATTGCCGAAGCACCTCCAGATAATCGCCCGGATGCTGCAGCGCCCAGTCCTGCTCCAGCTTCAGACCCGAGTGGACCAGCACCTCGTCCATGACTCCATGCTTGTATGGCGTCACATGGGTGGCAACCTCCTGCCCGGTCGTAATATCAACCAACAGAGCCCTGCCCGATTCCGTTCCGAAATCCACGCCGATCGTGTATAACTGCTTCATATCCATCTCCTCCAAAGTATAGGATCAATTCAACTGTTTCACTTCAGTGCCATATATCTCAAATGCCGGCTTCAACAGCGGCGCTTCTTCACGAATGCGGCGCAGAAGAATTTCTCCGGCTTTGATTCCCATGTCATAGGGACGCTGTTCCAGATAATAAATTCCCGATTCTTTAAGGAGTGGTCCGGCCTCTACTTCACCGAAAGAAGCTACAGCCATGTCGGACGGAATCCTTAGACCGCTGCGTACAATTTCAAGCAAAACACCAAGGCTCATACGGTTATTCAGGGATATGATCGCGGTTGGACGATGGTCCGCATCCAAAAAATGCCGTACGGCCTGGATTCCATCTTCCGTTGAAAAGTCGCCATTATACACGATAGGTTCCTCGTTCAGGGCGTATTCCTTCATCGCTTTCCGAACACCGTCCAGTCGTTCCCTGCCCGTGCTGGATCGCGTCGGACCGTTTACGACTCCAATTGCCTTATGACCATCCTCCAGCAGCTTCCGAGTCAGGCGGGAAGCGCCTTCCGTATTGTCCTCGGCTACCAGATCGAGCATCAACCCCGCTTCCGGCGAGTCCGGCTTGCGGTCTACGAGAATGATCGGCATCCGGGAATCTGCCAGCTGCTTGATCGCCGGATCATTTCCGCCTGAAGTCGCCAGTACAACGGCATCCACGCGCTTTTCCTGCATAAGCTTAAGAAGTCGCTTTTCCTTGTCCGGATTCTCATCCGAGCTGCAGAAAATAAGCTGAAAGCCTTCTTTCCCTACAACATCCTCAATACCTTTGGAGATTCCCATAAAATAAGGGTTGGAAATATCGGGAACGACGACCCCGATCATATAGGTCCGGTCCTGCTTCAGACTGCGGGCGATGGCGCTTGGACGATAATTCAACTTGTTCACCGCCGCCATCACTCGCTCTTTAATCTCATCGCTTACAAAATCGGTATTGTTCAGTACCCTTGAAACGGTCGCCGTGGATACCTCTGCTTCCTCCGCTACTTGTTTAATGGTCGCTCTTGCCAAGTATGGCTCACCTCAACCCTAAGTGATTTCATGTAATCGATTACGTAAACGATTACATTCACAGGTTATAGTAAAAACTAGGCGCATGTCAACTCTATCTTTTAAAAGTCATCTTGCTCAGCCTCGGGAGCTCCTTTGGGCCTGCAAAAGTCCCCTTTTTGGGACTTCCTCCGCCACTGTAATTCCTTTTTGCCCGCGACAAATCTCTTTTGGGGACTTGCTGCACCTCTGGAGCTCCTTTTTGCCCTCACATGTCCCCTTTTGGGACTTGTCCAGGCAATAAACTGAATCAAGCTCATCACTCCCACTTCTAAACCGTCCCCTAACACAAACCTATCCACTGCTCAATTAACCCGAACAAGCCCCACACCATCCATGTAAGATGGTACAAGGCTCAGTATACTGCTGCAAGATTCCTCAAATCGTCCACCAACTAGTGGAGGACCGGTTGTGCTACTTTAGGATCAAACTTCGATAAGCAAGGAATGCAAATACTTGTTGCTGTTCAATATTGACCTGACCCTGGCGATCGTGTCGTTTCTAACTGGTGGGTGGTCCACTCTGTTGAGCAAGATCCAGCGCAGACAGGCTATCGCTTCAAACAGCTCAAGCTCATCCGCTTCGAATCGGTTCTCGGCACAAAATGCAGCACGGTAGAAGGAAGCTCGCTTTTCTCTTACATATATCCACATTAAGATAATCGACCATCCGATATCATATCGAGGATCGCCCATTTGGACATTCGTCCAATCAATAACGGTCAGCTCGTTTTCATTCTCCAGAATATTGCCTAGGTGATAATCGCCATGGATGACATATTCTTGTTCCATGCTCGCGCGCAGAACAAGCTCCATCAGAGGTTGTTGAATATCAGGGAACTCCTCAATTCGTGGATAAAAATAAGAGATAAAGTCATACCTCGGCAGATTGAATCCGTTCAGCCTTTCCAAGGGCAGCTTATGTATATCCATTAATATCTTCGCTAGTTTCAATAGTTTAAGCTGATCGATATTTTGAACAGGCCTTCCGTCGTAACTGGTCAGCATTACTGGATTGCCTTCCCGGTCTGTCCCCCAGCCCAAAGGCTTCGATACTGCTCTTCCATGCGAATGCAATGCATTCAATATTTGATATTGCATTTGAACATCGGGCTTGGAAGCTCTATTCCATACCTTTAGCACGCAGTCTGCCGTTGACGTGACGATCTTCGCCACCTCTGCTTCCAGACCGGAGTCTAACGGGATAACTTGAAATGTAGTTTCATGCTGCAGCAATAATTCGAGCGCCTCGCTTTTCTCTACCCAATTGATTTCTCGCAAATTATGCCCCTCCGTCATTGTGCAACGACTCGATGGTCGTGAAAATACGTGAATAGACTGCTTCGGTATTGGTCTCATTCATTATATCGTTGGATAAACCGTAACCCCAAGGCACGCTATCATCTTTTCCAATAACTCCATATTATGTGTGTTTCTGAGCTTCGTAAGCACTTATCTTAAGCTTGAACGCAACTGTACAACAAAAAAACCGCGATCAACGCGGTTTTTTCGATGGTTCAATCCGGCTTGCTTTAACGCTTATCAGCCCTTCTCCGCTCCCCGATTAATGGAAATTCCCCAATCCGAAGCCTGGCGCTTCCATACGGAACCAGCTCCAATTCCGTAATGGGCTGTCCGTCCGTATCTGGATGCAGCGGAGGGTTGCCGGCGTTGTTGCCTTCCATTTTCCAATCCCGGATCAGCTGGCCCCTAACCTTCACCCTGACAGGCGCATCCTGTGCTTGGAACGGCTGGCGAACCATGTCCTGTTCGATTATCTCGAACGGCGTATCGGCTAGCAGGCCGTATTTCCATGGGGATGCAGGGTATAGCTCCCAATCGTGAAACATGTCGCGCTGCCGGATCATCTGCCAATTTTCCTTGACGGGCAGCACATACACGAGCGGCCCTCGCTCGATGCTGGTGGCGTACATATTTCGGGATACCAACCTGACTTCCATGGGCAAGTGAAGTTCCAATCGGTCACCGTTCTGCCAATGTTGTACGATCCTTGCATAACCGGACTCTACTTGGAATGGCAATTCGCGCCCATTCAGCGTTATGACGGGATCGTCGCACCAGGCGGGGATCCGCAGCGATAAAGGGAACGATTCCGCCCGTTCTAACGACATGTGGATTCGAATGCGGTCCTTGAACGGATATTCGCCGGTTACCTCGATCACAGCCGCAACGTCATGGCGGCCGACTGTCGTCATAACCGTGCACGGGGCATAGGACACGGCAACGAGCCCCTCCTCCTGATCCTTCATCCACAGATGCGCGGCCAGCTTAGGCCAGCCTTGATGCATGTTGGCCGTGCAGCATCCAAAGTTCGGCTCCAGACCGAACACGTTGGCGTCGGGTCCGTTGCTCCATGCCCGCGGAGCGACATTGCAGATGATCTGGTTGACTTGCTGATCATACTGATGCGAGGTCCAATCCGGAGAGATGGCGGCAGGCAGCGCATTAAAAGCAACCTTTTCCAAAATGTCCCCGAAGCGCCCTTCCCCGAGTATTCTCGTCAGCTGCTCCATCGAGAACATATACTCGACGACGGCACATAATTCTACGCCTTGACTCGGATGGGTGCCGGATAACCATTCATCTCCGGAGAACATGCCATGCGCTTGACCGTGATACGTCATCAGGGAATCGATGCCCCGGTGCACGCTTTCCCGCTCCATCGGACTGCCATTCAACTCAAATAATACGCCCGGCGTTTTAATGCCCATCGCTACATTCACGACATGGGTTGTCCAATCCCACTCTTCCACTTTTCGCCAGAACGGAAAATCATGAAAAATATCGCTCCAGTCCGTGGTTTGTCCGGCAACGATATCGGCTAGCTCTAACAGAACAGGCTGCTTCGTACGTCTATATAACCACACGATGCACAGGAGCATCTCCGCTCCCCTTGCTTTGGCCCAGCCCCGCAGCGGCTGTTCCTCGATAACCGAATGGACATAAGTAAAGAACTTTGTCAGAAATGGGATGATCCGTTCATCGCCTGTTGCTTCTTCATGCTGCATCATCACTTTCAGCATGATCATGTAATGCCACCAGTCCTGCTCCTTATCGATATCCTGGTTCACGGAGGTAATACGCTCCGGACCGAACATACCGTTCTCCCGCTGGCTTGCAAGCGACCACTCGATCCAGCGATTGGCCTTGCCAATCAAGGCTTCGTCCTCAAGCAAATAGGCGAGCGGTAGCAAGCCATCGACATAATACGGGCCTCGCTCCCAGCTCTCTCCATGGCCGCCCAGCCATCCATTGTCATCTCCGACGTCCTTCCAATGCTCTTCCAAGCATCCGGTAAACCCGCTGGCTTGGATCTCCAGCTGATCTTTCAGCCAGCCGCCCGGCTTAATCGCGCCCAGTGGCAAGCTGTTAAAAGCAGTCTCGTGCAGCATGAACGTCCACGCTCCTTGTTTCTGTCTTGTAAGTGCACTCTGGTAGAACTATACCATCTCACCCGAGCGGTGCCCTATACACAGAAACAACCTCTTTTTATCCGATTGCAACATGCTTGATTCTTGTATCCGGAAGGCGTTAACGATTATCCTAGAGAGAAGTTAGCAAGAGGAGGAGGCTTGGACGTACATGATGATTCAATTCACGGCACCGCCGCTGCCCCATTATATTAGTAGTGGTGAAGATACCTATCAGGAGGGAGACAAACACGCGGATCGGTTTAACATCGGAGTGTTTGATCTGATTCTGGTCACCCGAGGAGCGTTGTTTCTGGAGGATAATGGTGTATGTTACAGGGTAAAGGCCGGCAGCTACTTGATTTTAAGACCGGATGCGGCACACCGGACATTTCAGCCCTGCCAGGAGGAGACGCATTTTTATTGGCTTCATTTTCAGACGCTAGGATCTTGGACGGAAGCGGAGGAACGAACCCCGTTTGCCTTATCGCAATCGGATCAGACTTATGTCCAAATCGAAACATTCTCTTTTTATATCCCCAAATACGGAGAGCTGCCTTCCAAAGAACAAGCCGTCCTCATCCTTGAACAGCTGCAGACGCTCCAGCAATCGCCTTCATCCACGGCACGCTGGAAGCAGCAGCAGCTTCTCCAAGAACTGCTCCTGCTGCTCCAAACTGAAGAGGAAGGGATCCAGCATCACCATCCTCATTATGCCATTGCGGAACGAACCGCAAACTATCTTAGACAGCATTACAAAGAGCCGGTGAGCTACCGTCGATTAGCCGAGGCCATGCATTTTCATCAGAACTACCTGTCCATTTGCATGAAAAAAACGTTCGGCTGCACGCCCTTGGAATATTTGACACGGCATCGGATCGAACAAGCCAAGCGATTGCTGATCCACACCAACGATCCGATCGGACGGATTGCCGAAGAATCCGGATTCGGCTCATTTCCGTATTTCATACGGTGTTTTATTCGCTATACAGGCATCAAACCCAAATCCTTCAGGCAGAAATTCCGATCCTAACGGAGCGCCTACGATGCATCCGGTTGCTTAGAATACGCTCCGTACCAAGCCCCCGTCGATGCGGAGAGCCGAGCCGTTAATCGCGGAGGATTTAGGACTGCTGAGATACGTGACAAAATCGGCAATCTCCTCTGGACGAATCAGCCGCTGAATAATGGAAGTCGGCCGATTCTCCTTCATAAACCGCCGCTCCGCTTCTTCGATGGTGAGCTCTTCATTGGGATAGAGGGTTTTCAGCATCGTCTCCACGCCTTCCGTAAGCGTAGAGCCGGGCATGACGGTATTGACCGTAACGCGGGTTCCTGTCGTCAGCTCGGCCAAGCTCCGGGAAAGGGACAGCTGCATCGTCTTGGTTGCGCTGTAATGTGCCATCTCTTGGGAAGGCATGATGGCTGCTTCACTAGCGATAAAAATAATTCGACCTTCATTCCGAATGATCATGTTCTTCAAATAATGCCGGGTTAACCGGACGCCGCTCATGATATTCGTCTCGAAGAACCTGAACCACTCCGAATCGGGGATATCGAAAAATTCAGCGGGCTCAAAAATCCCCATATTGTTGATCAGAATGTCAATGACAGGAGCAGCTTCCCTGACCTGGTGACAGCCCTCCTCCGTTCCGAGATCCGCCACGACATAACGCAGCTCGGCATCGGGATGGACGGCATGAATGTCATGGATCGTCTGTTTTACCTTATCCTCATGCCTACCATTAATAATGACGGATGCGCCCTCCGCTGCAAGCGACATGGCTATCGCTTTGCCAATGCCGGACGTTGAGCCTGTTACCAGAGCGACTTTTCCTTGTAGCTCCAAATTCATTAACGCTCTCTCCTTCCATTATGTAGGAATGGACCCTCCTGATTCCCCGTCGTACCGCCCGAGGATTGAGGAGAGCCGCAATATTTATTACACTTCTATCCTTGCGTAAACACAAATTTCTCAGAAATCAAAATTGTCCGGATCCGGTCCCACTCTGTGATTTTGGTTCAGGCTGTCAATGCGCTGCATATCCTCGGCGGACAATTCAAAATCAAAGATGTCTGCGTTCTCGATAATCCGATGTTCCTTGGTCGATTTCGGAATCGTGACCACACCGTTTTGGATATCCCAACGAAGAATGATCTGCGCGATGGATTTTTGATACTTTTCAGCAATGCGCAGAAGATCCTCCTGATCCAGGAGCTGTCCCTGCATTAATGGAGACCAAGCCTCAAGCTGAATTCCATTCTCCTGGCAGTACGCCTGCAGTTCCTTTTGCGTTAGTCGTGGATGATATTCCACCTGGTTCACCATCGGTTTGATTTCGGTTTCCTTCATTAACTGCTCGAGGTGATGGATCTGGAAGTTGCTGACGCCAATAGCTTTGACACGCCCTTGCTTGTACAGCATTTCTAATGCCTTCCACGCCTCTGTATATTTCCCTTCAACCGGCCAGTGTATAAGGTATAAATCCAAGTATTCAAGACCCAGCTTCCGGAGACTTTCCTCGTAAGCCTTCAAGGTGGACTCATACCCCAGATCGGCATTCCATACTTTGGATGTGACAAACAGATCCTCCCGCTTGATCCCGGCAGCTTCCAAGCCCTCGCGGATGCCCTGTCCGACCCCTTCTTCATTTCCGTATATGGCGGCCGTATCTATGGAGCGATAGCCATGCCGAATTGCCGTGCGGACGGCGTTTACCAGCTCCGGTCCTTCCTCTACTTTAAATACGCCAAGTCCAAACCAAGGCATGCTGACGCCATTATATAAAGTGGTTGTATCTTGTAAGTGTTTTGCTGTCATGTTGATGAACCTCCGAAAGTTTTATGTTTGTGAAGAAATGGAGCCTAGTTGCAGTATTTCCGATGAAACGCTTAAACATCACCTCCCTTCATCCTAAATTTTCCATTCAAGCCGCTTTCGTATATGGACGATCCGGATTCTCCGAATCCTTTCTTGCCAGCTTCAAGCTCAATCCCGTAAGCGCGACCGCCGCGAATACCATCAACGCTCCAATCCAAGCCGTGTGAATCAAGCCCATCGATTTCGTAATCAAGCCGCCCAAAAAGGAGCCGATGGCGATGCCTGCATTGAATGCCGCAATGTTCAGTGCCGAGGCCATATTCACAGCGCTTGGCGCAAACCGCTCAGCCAGCTCAACAACATAAACCTGCAGCCCCGGAACATTCATGAAAGCCAGAAATCCCATGAGAATAATCGTAATGAATCCGGCAACTTTAAACGGCGCGGTAAACGTAAGCGAGAACAGCACCACCGCTTGAACGCTGAACATATAGAGCAGTGCTTTGAGCGGACTGCGATTTGCTGCTTTCCCGCCGATGATATTACCTAGCGCTATGGCAATCCCGTAAACGAGCAGAATGACGGCTACCGTATTTTCCTTGAAGCCTGTTATATCCTGAAGCAGTGGGGATAAATAAGTAAAGACAACAAAGGTGCCGCCGTAACCGAGCGCGGTAATCAGGAGCATCAGCAGCAAACGGCGATTGGTCAGCAGCTTAGCCTGATCGCGGAATGAGGTCCGCTCTCCTTTCGGCATGTCCGACGGGATCAGAATGCTGTTCGCGATGAAAGCAGCGACACCGACCAGAGCAATGGCGACAAAAGCCAGTCTCCAGCCCCACTGCTGACCGATAAACGTTCCGATCGGAACACCGGTCACCGTAGCGACGGTAAGTCCTGTAAACATAATGGAGATCGCGGAGGCTCTGCGGTTCTCTGGCACCACGCTGGCGGCGATGACCGAACCGATCGACATAAATACCCCATGGGAAAAGGCCGAAAGCACGCGAGCCGCAAGCAGAATGCCGATGGAAGCCGCGCCAGCCGCCAAGCTGTTTCCGATAATAAAAATGATCATGATCCATAGCAGCAGGGTCTTCCTGGACATCCTCGAGGTAAGCGACGTTAGGATGGGCGCACCGAAGGTGACGCCCAAGGCGTACATCGATACGGTTAATCCGGCGGTCGTAACGGATATATTCATATCCTCCGAGATCAACGGCAGCAGCCCTACGCTGATGAACTCCGTTGTTCCGATCGCAAAGGCACTGACGGCAAGCGCCAGCAGCGCAAAGAAACTTCTTTTTTTATCTATGATCATGGTGTTGAAATTCCCCCTATCCAATTCGCTTGCTTGTATATTGTAAAAAAATTGAGTATGGTGTAATCCAGCTGGCAAATGCTATTATGATCCATATCGAATTTTATGTGAAGAACGTACTTTTTTGTAATGTAGGCACTTCGCAGTACCCTAGTTACTTTTCAGTGCCTATCCAATAGGAGGATGAATATGCAAGCGAAGAAATACAATATTGCCGTCGAAGCGACATTGGAAGTGATCGGAGGCAAATGGAAATGCGTAATCCTTTGCCACCTGACCCATGGCCGTAAACGAACCAGCGAGCTGAAGCGCCTCATGCCGAATATCACGCAAAAAATGCTGACACAGCAGCTGCGGGAGCTGGAGGACGATGGCGTAATCAATCGCATTATTCATAATCAAGTCCCGCCCAAAGTGGAGTATGAGCTGAGTGATTACGGCAAGAGCTTGACCGGCATTCTGGATATGCTCTGCGCGTGGGGAGAGAAGCATATAACGAAGGTATACGGGGATAAGTTCAGCGTGCTTGAGGACAGCATTCTGAACGATAAACTGAAAGCCGTGGACGAGCCTGCCATATCTGATGCACGTACTACCTGAATCTATTTGGGTAATCGCTGAAATCACTATAATCATCCCTTACAAAATATGGTATCATTTAAAATAACATGAAGCATACGAAGAGCCCATGGAATATTACATGAGGAGAAGAAGAATTATAGTGAGAAAAATACATTCAGCTATTGCCCTATTGCTTCTTAGCAGTTTTATGGCTGGTTGCAATCAAGCCAAGATGGAGACCGGTGATTTTATTTTTGATAAGCAAATCAACCAAGATAAAACTCCCATGATCGTGGTGGTTCAGAATATCTCAAGGAATGATGCATCCAACCATTCGTTATCAGACTATTTAAATAATGATGACCCAAATGATGTGATTTACTATCATATAACAGATGCCGATTTATACGAAGATTTAGAAATTGGTGAGAGAGTTACCGTCACAGCCCCCCATATTTTACTTAGCAGCCCACTGCAAGCAATGGCGATTGAAGTCGTAAGACATGACCTAGCAGAGTGACAGTCCCATTACATTTAGGTCTTTGAAAAAGATTTGTCCCCATTAGATTTCGGCCTGACCGAATCGGATACACCTTAACTTATCAAAGAGATAAAACCTAATAGAGTGCGGGATATGGTTCCAACATGGGGATCCAAGGACAGATCCTTTCGACCATCTAAAATAAAACAAAACCTCTCTATGATAATGATGGGTGGATTCACCACATATCAAAGAGAGGTTTCTCTATTTTATGATAACTATCTACTAAAGTTACACGATATCATGAACATTAAGGCAGTGTGTCTAAGAATGGTCTCACCGTTTTAGCAAGAGCGTAATTCGTAGTCGCATCCCAGTTAATGGACCACGTCATTGCTCCCCGTACATCAGGGTATTTAGCCACAGGCTTATAACTTCCACAGTTGTTTCCAGTTGCTAGACAATTCAGGGCATTATTCACGACCGTTGGAGAAACATATCCGCCTCCGGCTGCTGAAGAGGCAGCAGGTACTCCAAGTCCCAATTGGGAAGGTGATACCCACTGCAGCGTTAAGTCCGACAGCGCCGTAAGGAAATCAACCGTGCCCTGGGAGTAGCATTTACCGTCACGACCTAACATGCATCCAGAGTTATAGTACTGGACGTTCATTACGGTTGTGATATCCTTCAGATTGTTATAAAGCTGCATATAGGAGGTGTTTGGACTCTGCATGTCTATCGTTTGAGGAGCCATTGTCAGAATAAAATCATTTCCTGCTTTTTGCTTCAGTTGGCGAATCGCGGTGGTTAAGTTAGGCACATTCATGCCATGCTCCAGGTCAATGTCTATCCCATCAAGTCCAAATTGCGTGATGATCCCGTACATGCTGTTCACAAAGTTCGTTATATTCGGCGAGGCAGTATTCAAATCAATGTTCCCTAATTCCCCTCCAATGGATATGATGACCTTCTTGCCTTGAGCTCGTTTAGTTTGAATATCCGCGATCAGCTCGGCATTGGTATACCCGCCCAGAGCTGCGGATAGCGCAGAATCTACATTGAAAACGACACCGCCAGGGTTAACAGGGTCCATCTCAGCAAACGCTAACACAATGATGTCATATTGATCCGGTATATCTCTCACCTTCAATTTGCTGGCACCATTGACAAAATTCTGCCAGTACCCTGTCAATATATGCTTGGTCGGCTGGGGACCTCCGCCTGTCTCTTCTGCCGTTGTTGCAGTCACACTCGCACTGGCAGGTGAAAGATTCCCGGCAGCATCCTTAGCTATGACCTTAAATGAATAGGTCGTGTTCGGTGAAAGACCCGCTATGGTCGCGCTCGTACCGGTAACCGAAGCCGCAAGGGCTGTGCCCTGGTAGACATCATATCCTGTCACGCCAACATTGTCCGTAGAGGCTTGCCAGGATAAAGTAACGCTTGAAGAGGTGACTGAACTTACAGTTACATTCGCAGGTGCTGTCGGAGCTGCAGTATCATTACCTCCGCCACCTTGAACATGCTGCCATAATGCAGGAACATTGGGCGGTTCCCATCCGGGTAGTGAAGTATGAGATTGAATAGCTTTATACGATTTCCCATCGTACGTCACGTTGTCGTTTACGGCATAAGACACATAGGCTGCCCAGGAACCCCGATCTGCTGCAGAAACCTCAAGGGGGAAAAAGCTCATGATCATAGACACGACGACCATTAAAGGCAATAGCATCACTCTCGATTTGTCCGGAATTCTGCATAAACCCGCTCTCATCATTAATCCCTCCTCAATAATGGATCGTTAAGCTTTACAGACTGCCTTGCATAAAACAGCATCACCTCCTTTGCAAAGATACGAAAATCTCATGAAATATTCTACATCCAAACAAACCTTTTAATTGCTGTTTATTGTTTTATTTACATATATAGGAAGTAGATTCTATATTCAAAATTTACTTTATATGTTAATTATTATCAATAGCTCTGGAGGATCAATTTCATGGTGTAAGATGATCTCTAACGTTTTAAGCTCCCTATCATCATGAATCGATGTCTCTATGAAAACAAAAACATGGCAGACGCTGTTATACAGGGCCTGCCACATTGCGGCTGAAGCTTTATAGCACATAGGTCATGGCTAATTCGATGCGAATCTGCTCTTGCCACTCGTGAACGATCGATTATTTCGCGTTCTCCTTCTCTTTTTGGCTGACGATCATATTCGTCACTTCCTCGGCCTGGGCCAATACGGCAATCGGATCATACGGCCAGAATCGTTTGGCATCCAGGTAAAACACGCGCCCCTGACTTACGGCTTCGATCGAAGTCCATACCCTATTGCTCTTATCCATCTCGGCACCATTGGACTCGTCAAAAAAGATATAATCTCCTGCATAATCTTTCAGAACCTCCATGGACACTTCTTTGTAGGTCTCACCAGTGGCAATCAGTTCTTGTTGGATTCGTTCCGGAGGGGTAAGCTTGAGCTCCTTGTAAATCGCCAATCCTCCGCGATAAATGCCGTCGCCATAAAGGTAGAAGGTCTTGCCGAAAGCGCCGAAGATCGAAAAGGTTTCTCCTTCCTCCACCACGCCGTCCACCTTCGCGCGCAGCGCTTCTATTTTCTCGTCAAACTCAGCCAGCCATTCCTTCGCCTCTTCTTCCTTGCCAAGGATTGCACCCAGCCCCTCCACTTCTTCGTGCACGCTTCGATAGGTTTCATAAGGAAGAATGATTGTGGGCGCAATTTTGGACAGCTTCTCGAACACCTCCGGATCGGAATTGGCGCTGATGATCAGGTCGGGGTTCAGTTCCAGGATTTTTTCCGTTGCGTTTTCGCCGGTACTCTCGATACCATCGATCATGTCTTGGATATGGACATTCTCCAGATCCTTCGCTGTCGCGCCTACCGGCTTCTCTCCGAGCAGCAGCAGGGTTGGCAGATAGGCATCGACAACAATTCGCTTCGGTTCTGCCGGATATTTGATTTCCCCGTGTATGGTATCCACCTTTCTAGTCGCAGGCTGCGCCGAGACTTCGGTCTGGGGCTTATCCGCGCTTGCGGCTGTTTCCCCCGTAGTACCCGCGTTGCCGGTCGGATTTCCCTTCCCGCCGCATCCGGAAATCAAACATATGATGAGCATTGTGAGTATGACCCGATACTTCGATGTGAGCATATTTGTCTCCTCCTGATTTAGTAGTGTATGGCTGGGGCATGCACCGAATTGAGCTCGATGCAATCGGCTGTATATTCCATGCGATGCGATCAGATCCTCGTGGCAGGACCCTCTCCCTTCACAAGAACTCCTAAAGATCCCTTGCATCTGGGCTGCTAAGCTCTCGTCCTGGATAACAGGTACAGGAAATATGGCGCACCGATCACCGCAACCACGATCCCTGTCGGGATCTCAGACGGTTGAAGGATCGAGCGGCTCAGCGTGTCGGCTGTGATGACCAGCAATGCACCGATCATCGCTGTTACCGGCAGCAGCATTTGATGCTTCGCACCGACCAAGCGTCTGCCCAGGTGGGGTGCAATAAGCCCGACGAACCCAATCCCTCCGCTCACCGCGACGCAGGAGGCCGCCAAGCCGACCGCCGCTGCCAGCAGCTTCAATTGCTCCCTCGTTACGGATGCACCCAGTCCGGTCGCCATCGATTCTCCAAGATTAAGAACGTTCATCACCTGCGCTTTGTACATCACGAAGGGCAGAAGCACAAGGATCCATGGGAGCAAGGCCAGCACGAACTTCCAGCTCGACCCCCAGATACTGCCCGCAAGCCAGACGGCAACAAACTGGTATTTCTCCGGACTCAATCGCAGTGTAAGCACGATCATTGCCGCGCTTATGCCGGCTGCGACGGCAATTCCCGTCAACAGAAGGCCTGTCGGCTTAAAGCCCTGGTTCTTCTTATAAGCAAGCACGCAGATCAAGGCCGCGGTCAAGCCGGCTCCAATCAAAGCTAAAACCGGCAGCAGATAAATCGGAGCCGCTGTCGTGTTCGGGAAAAATGAGATGAACAGCATGACCATCAACCCGGCTCCCGCATTGATCCCCAGGATACCCGGATCGGCAAGCGCGTTGCGGGATATTCCCTGCATCACGCAGCCGGATACCGCTAAACCCGCGCCAATAAGCAGTGAAATGACGATGCGAGGCAACCGGAAATCAAACAGCACCAAATTCTGCTTATCGGTTCCGCCGCCAAACAATGTCGTTACGACCTCGACGGGGGATAGCCGAATCACGCCGGTGTTCATGCTGATTAGAAACACCAGGACAATCAATGCACCCAGAACAGACAAGGTGATGATGTTCCGTCTCCTGCTTTTTCGCGTTTGGATGGCATTTGTGACGGCTTCCATCTACAGCTCCCTCCTTTCTTTGCGTGCCAGATAGAGGAAGAAAGGGACCCCAATCAAGGCAATGACCGCGCCCACTGGCGTTTCATAAGGAGGGTTCACCATTCTGGCGGCGAGATCGGCAATGACGACCAGCAGGCTTCCCAGCACGGCCGAGCAGGGAATGATGAGCCGGTAATCCACGCCGACCAGCTTGCGCGTGACATGCGGAATCAAGAGACCGACAAAGCCCACCGCGCCGACAACCGAGACGGCGGCCCCTGCCAGCACTAACACGATCGCCGTCCCGCCCAGCTTGACGAGCCCCGTTCGCTGACCCAGTCCACGTGCTATATCATCCCCAAGGCTAAGCATCGTAATTGAGCGCGATAAGGCAATCGCACCCAATATAGCAGCGGCTATCCAAGGCAGCATGATCTTCAGATGATTCCACTGAATCCCTGCCGTACCGCCGGCATACCAAAACGCCATATCCTGCCCGACCCGAAAATACAATGCGATGCCTTCGCTAAGAGCACTTAAGAGCGCGCTAAGCGCAGCACCGGCCAGAACGAGCCGAACCGGTGTCAGCCCTCCTTTGGACATGGAACTGACTCCATACACGAGCATCGCACCCAAGGCAGCCCCAACGAATGAGAGCAGAATCAGATACATATACGGCAGCCCCGGAAAAAACGCAAAGCAAATCGCGATCACGAACCCCGCCCCCGCATTTAATCCAAGCAGGCCCGAATCGGCGAGCGGATTCCGGGTCATCCCTTGCATAATGGCTCCCGATACGGCGAAACAAGCGCCCACCATGGCCCCGCCGAGAACTCTCGGCATGCGCAGCTCCTGGATAATCTGATGCTCCGTCAAGCTGGGATCAAAGAAGAACACAGCTTCCCATACACTTCGCAGATCAATCTCGGCCGCTCCAAGCGATATGGATAACGCTATGCCAAGCATCAGTGCAGCCGCGCCTCCCGTGATAATCAGGGTCGCAGCCCATGGACGCCCTTTGACGTGGACATGAATCTCAGCATCTGAAAGTCTTGGCTTGGACGTGTTTGATGACATCATTCTCTCCTCGATCCTGTGATATTGATTCTCATTATCATTTACAATGATAAAATATGGCATATTCTTCGTCCATGGACATGTTGAATTTCTCCTCCTGAAAAAAATCCATGCCCCAATCCATCGATGCTCCAAACCATGCTGAGTAATCTCAAGTATCGTATACCTGCTTCATAGCGGGTTGTCCTATTGACACGCAAACCTCTGTTCCATTACAATGAATGCAAATTGAATGAGGCGATGGAGTTCGCCATAACCGCTTTTCGAGGCTAATGACTCCTACCAGAGGTCGCTTTCCTGGTAGGAGTCTGTTTTGTGTATCCAGGGGTTAGCGGCGAATAAACAGAAACGGGTGAACGGATTTGATGAAGAAATGGGTTGAACCTAACGAGAATTGGCCGCCATACGCCCTGCTGACAGGTTATTTGATCAAATGGATCGTGCTTGGCAGCATCGTCGGCATGATGACAGGCAGTGCCTCTGCCTTCTTTCTTTATAGCCTTGACTATGTAACGAACCTTCGAATAGGAAACCCTTGGCTGCTGTTCCTCCTTCCCCTGGGAGGCGTTGTGGTCAGCTTCCTCTACGAAAGGTTCGGCAAGAGCAGTGCGAAGGGAAATAATCTTATCCTGGAACAGATCCATGGCGGCACAGAATCCATCCCGCTGCGGATGGCGCCGCTGGTCCTCTTCGGGACGCTGGTTACGCATCTGTTCGGAGGCTCCGCCGGACGTGAAGGCACAGCCGTCCAAATGGGGGGAAGCTTATCGGAGTGGTTCGGCAAGCTCATTCGCGTGACATCGCTTGATCGAAAGATCCTGCTTATCTGCGGAATTAGCGGCGGCTTCGGCTCCATCTTCGGCACACCGCTCGCCGGAACGCTGTTTGGTCTCGAAGTCCTAGCCATTGGCCTCATCTCGCACCAGGCGTTAATTCCTGCCTTCATCGCCAGCCTGGTCGGCAACTTAACCGCCACTTCCCTCTGGGGTGTCGGCCATGCGCATTATCTGATCGGGGAGATTCCCCCTCTGAGCTTTATCGTCCTGATGAAAGTCGTTGCAGCTTCGATCCTCTTCGGACTCGTAAGCCGGCTATTCAGCGAGCTTACCCATGCTCTGAAAAAATGGTACAGCCACGTTTTCCGCAATCCTATGGTCAAAAGCGCAATGGGAGGCGTCATCCTCATTGGGCTGGTTTATCTGCTTGGCACACGCGATTACTTGGGACTTGGCCTCCCCCTGATCGAAGAATCCTTCGCTGGGGAAGTTTCGCCATTCGCCTTTCTTGGTAAAATCCTCTTTACCTCGCTGACGCTTGGAGCAGGGTTTCAGGGTGGCGAGGTAACGCCGCTGTTTGCCATTGGGGCAACGCTGGGCAATGCGTTATCGGGATGGCTCGGATTGTACGCCCCTTTCCTGGCCGCATTAGGTTTTATTGCTGTATTCTGCGGGGCAACCAACACCCCGATTGCTTGTTTTATCATGGGAATCGAGCTGTTTGGAGGAGAAGGCGCCGTGTATATGCTCTTGGCCTGCGTCATAAGCTACTTGTTCTCCGGGCACTCCGGCATCTACACCTCCCAGCACATCGGCGCGTCCAAGCACCCGCTCCTCTCGTTTCCACCGGGAACAACGCTTGCGGGAGCAAAAGAACTGCACAAAGCAAAGCGCAAGCAAAAGACGTCCGAGTGATCGGGCGTCTTTTCATTTGCCGCAGGCAGCCCTGCCTCACTCTGTGAGCGGCGTAATGATGGATGCTGTACGCTGCTATAACCCGAAGCCCGGACGACGAACCAAGGCAGGTCATTTGTACGAAGAACGCTTTTTCACACAAAAAAAAGAGAGGCACCCCCAAGATCCAATGATCTTGGTGCACCTCCCTGTTGCATCTTCTGGCAATTACACCGTTGATCTGCGCAGACACTGGCGAGAGCACAGTGCAAGGATAAGCACAATCGGAATCATCCATAGCGTCAAGTCGAGAGCAGAATGACTAGCAAACCATTTAAAGATCGGCCCCCACCATTCGTATCGCATCGCAATCAAGCTGAGACCCGAGATGATGATCGTAACGGCTGCAAGCATGATAAACGTTCGGATCCCTCTGAATCTTAAGAAAAACGCTCCGATGCCCAGCCCCAACATGGAAAACCATAACATTAAGATGACATTCACAACGAATTGGATAAGCCATGATCCATCATTCAGATACGGTAAATTGAAGAAGCGCATATGATCTCCCCATGCCCCGGTCCATACTTCAATATGGGATAGAACCACAAGAAGTGCCGAGTTGAAGATACTGATCAAGGTTATAAAGGTAAGGGTCCCTATGAAAAAGTCCGTTCTGCGTATGCTAAACCCCGTGGTGAAGGGGAACAACTGAATCGCTGTGGTCAATGAGGTAACGAACATGAATATATAGATGGTACCCAAACCGCCCGTATACAACGTCTCTCCATTAATCAATACACCGATCAGCAAATTGACCAAGAAACTGAAGGCCATGATCATCCAAGGCAAATAAAACCACGTAAGTTTATGTCTTAAATGAATGTTAATAACGCTGGATATCCCTCTCATTAGCGGCTCGCCACCTTTCCGTTTCTCGTTAAATGAACGATTAATTGCTGCAAGGATACGGGTACCGTTTCCAGTCCTGCTTGTGCTGCTTCTTGCTTCACCTCTGCTTCGGTCTTGCCCATCACCGTAGCCGAAACCATTGATCCGAGCGATTCCGTATGAATGACTTTTCTGCCTTGAATAAAGGATTCAACCGCAGATTGATGCCCGATCACATTGCAGGTCCGTCCGCGGAGTTCATCGGTATCCGAATCCAGCAATATTTTTCCTTCATCGATAAGAATGATATGCTCCAGCAGCCTGCTGACTTCATCTATCAAATGTGTGGACAGAATAATGGTACGCGGATGGCTGGTGTAATCTTCGATCAGCTGATCATAGAAAAGCTCTCTTGCAACGGCGTCGAGGCCAAGATAAGGCTCGTCGAACACCGTAATGGGCGCTCGGCTGGCGAGTCCTACGATGATCCCGACCGCTGACAGCATGCCGCGCGACAATCTCTTCACAAGGCGCTTCATCGGCAGACGGAAAATTTCGATCAGCGCTTTGGCGTATTCCGCGTCCCAGTTCGGGTATACGTCGGAGGCAATCCCCATGACATCCCGGACGGTAACTAAATCCGGATATTTCTGACTCTCCCTGATAAAGCATATCTGCTGAATCACCTTGTTATTTTCATAAGGATGCTCGCCAAATACGCGGATCTCCCCTTTGGTTGAGAACTGCTGTGCCGTAATCATCTGCATGATGGTTGTTTTCCCGGCGCCGTTTCTCCCCAGCAATCCGTAAATCTTATTCGCCTCGATCCTAAAGCTGACATTATCGACGGCCGTAAAATCCTTGTATACCTTGCTCAAATTGTTGACTTCGATGACGGTTTGGCTCATCAGTCTTGCTCCCCTCTGCGGATCATTTCCGATAATTGATCTTTCGTAATCCCAAGCTTCTCGGCTTCCTTCACCATAGCCACAACGTACTGCTCATAAAACTCCGTCTTGCGCTTCTCGATGAGCTGTTCACGTGCTCCCGCTGCTACAAACATGCCAATCCCCCGTTTCTTATACAAAATCCCTTGATCGACCAGCAGATTGACGCCCTTGGCCGCTGTGGCCGGATTGATCTGGTAAAAGGCCGCAAACTGATTCGTAGATGGAACCTGCGTCTCCTCAGGCAATCGTTCCTCTATGATGTCATCTTCAATTTTGTCCGCAATTTGCATGAATATCGGTCTGCTGTCATCAATTTGAAACGCCATTACCTCACCGCTTTCGTGTTCAGACTTCATTACATCTTCGGTTAGTTACTCATGTAATTAACCATACAAGAGATGTGGTTCCGTGTCAACATTTTATTGGCCATTTTTTACAAATCGGGCGAAGGAACCCGTTTATGGTCCTAATGGTTTCATCCCGGTAAGCCGATATAGTATTGGCACACATGCAGCCGAGTTGAGCTCAAGCCAACCGAAACAGACATAGAGAAAAGGAGTTTAGAAAGAACCATGAAAAGAATCCTCTTACTCGTCATCCTCGCCATGCTTATGGTGGTGACCCCATTGAACGCGGCTTCCGCTCCGAAAATGCTTGCCTATGTTGACAAGAACAACCAGTCCTTTATCCCAGTGTCCCTCCTTAAGACCTTTGAGGGCATTCAAGTGTCCTACACAGCTGCCGAAAAGAAGCTTCGCATAACAAAAGACAATAAGCAGCTTACCCTTTACTTGGGGAGCAGGACCGCGTACATTGACGGCAAAAAAACGCAGATCAAGGCAGCCCCGTTCTCCGAGAACGGCATCACATATGTACCGCTTCAGTTTACCGCTCAGCAATTAGGCCTTGCGTTGAAGTGGGAGCCTAACCGTACAGCCTTGCAGATCAAAGACGGAGCAACATCTGCTTCGAATACACTGCCGGTGATGTCGGGCAAGCTCGTTTCGAATACATTGAAGCCGGTCACTTCGGCGAAGAAAACATTCAAGGTTGGTTCCCGAAGCTTCAGCGCCCAGGTGGTAACCGTCTCCCTTCTGCATCCGAAGGTGGAGCTTGGCGTAGCCCTTGCCGGCAATAAACCCGGCAAAGTCGAGGATTTGCGCAGCCTTGCGAAACGGAATCAAGCGGTTGCCGCCATCAACGGAACCTACTTCGATGCCTATACCGCCGGTGCTTATAAAGCGCCTTACGGCTATCTCGTACATAACGGCGCCATTCTGCACAAGGCACCAGGCGATAACCGGACGATCTTTACCTACGACCGTAATAATCTGACCCAGATGATTCCGGGTCTGGACTTCAAATCGGAATATGAGCAAGGACAAATGAAAGGGGCTCTTCAAGCGGGCCCCCGGCTGGTGAAGGACGGCAAAGTTTCGCTGAACGTCAAGAAGGAAGGCTTTAAAGATCCGAAGATTCTAACGGGTGGAGGCGCACGAAGCGCACTTGGGATCACGAAGGATCATAAGCTTATTTTGCTGACAACAGGAGGGGCAACCATTCCCCAATTGGCGGAAATCATGAGGCAGGCCGGAGCCTACCAGGCGATGAATCTGGATGGCGGCGCATCCAGCGGGCTGTATTACAACGGCTCTTATCTTACCGCACCCGGCCGTCAGATCAGCAACGCCCTTATCGTAAGGTTGAAATAACGCCCCATAGGGCTATTACGCTTCATTAGGACAAGTGCTTGATCGGGCAATGCCCGCACCTAGAGCATTGAACAAGGCTCCTCGAATAACCGGATCACGTTACCGGACCTTCGAAGGAGCCTTTTCTATTCCTGTAGGATTTGTATCCCTTCCTGCCTATTTGAGCCGATCTGCTTTCCCTCATGCGTACCGCGAGAAATATGTTTCGACATTAAGAAGGTGGGTGTAAATATATAGGAAAACGATGCGAGGTGAGAAGCAATGTATGAATTTCATGGCTGGATTACCATTCAAGTGACAGCTTCGAAAGCCGAGCAGGAACAACTGGAAGCGATCATTCCGAAAATACAATTAAAGATTACGGAATATGCTTGGGGAAGCGGCCTGCTGTCTCTCAATGCCGCATGCGGATGTTACTATCTGCATGTTGGAGGGTTTACGAAGGGGAAAGGTCCAGAAGCCGATGAAATCTTGTCATTGTACCGTTATATCGGGGAGATTGCCCCTGGATCATACGGACTGCTGTATTCCAGGGATGACGAGAATCAGGAAGGTGAGGACAACGAATTTCGGGTGTTGGTGCTTGCGCGCGGGCAGCTGAAGGAGCAGCGCGATCCTTTCCTCTCTCCTTGCATCCCTGTTATTGAAGACGCATTAAGTTAACCGGCAGGGTAGTACGAGCGCAGCATCCCCTCCTTCCATCTTAACCAAACAAACTTTCATTCATTGTAAACTTCCTAAGCCGATGATCCGGGAGCCTTCGAATTAAGTTTGAACGTAAAAAAGGACCATCAAACAATGCCGATTAAAGGATGGTCCTTTATTGACTAATACAGTTTTTATGAGCTGAGCAATCTCTTTATTTTGCTGAAAGGATTGTATTTTCGACTGGAACCGTTGATTCGATAAAATCTTCGTCAATGAAATAAAACGCCTTTTTTAGATTCTCTCTGCCTCCCATTTCTTCAAACCACTTCTGTACACGTTCAACGTGCTCGTTATCACTTCTAACATTATTCTCTATTTCTTCGTAAGCTTCGAGACTGTCATATTGCCATATAGCAAAAATCTCCACATTTCCTTCCTTATTCGGGGCCATCCATCTTCCAACTAATCTTGCACCATACTTTAATTGCGTCGTTAATAGAGTGCTGTTAAAATGCTCATTAAACGCCGCTGCGATACTTGCGTCAACCATGTACTTTTTTCTTCGGTAAATCATAAGTTTATAGCCTCCGCTTTAATTAAATTTACACACCAGGCAAATTTAATGCATCCATTTCCATCCCCCAGGACAACAACCCAAGCCGGTTCAGAAAAGCTTACGGTTATTCCGTCAGCTCATCGATCGTCGTTCGAACAATGACTTTAAGCGCTCGAAGCATCGTATCTTGGGACAGCGTTGGCAGCCCAGGCTTCTCCAAGGCCATCTCCGTCGATGCCGGAAAATGAACGAAGCCGGCGAGGATTGGCAGCTGCCGCTTCCGGATCTCGTTCAGCACCGCATACATGGTGTTATTACAAATATAAGTGCCTGCCGTATTGGATACGG
This sequence comes from Paenibacillus sp. FSL M8-0142, assembly GCF_038597315.1. Classification (NCBI taxonomy): domain Bacteria; kingdom Bacillati; phylum Bacillota; class Bacilli; order Caryophanales; family Paenibacillaceae; genus Paenibacillus; species Paenibacillus sp. FSL M8-0142. The sequence goes on along the minus strand of NZ_CP152008.1, from coordinate 2,788,205 downwards.
TTGCCGGAATTCCAGCTTCCTTCATCCGATTCACCATCGCACGGATCGGAAGGGTCGCGAACAGACCGTCCGGGCCCTCCGGATCGATCGGCTCATCCTGCGGCCTCGCCCCCCGGTTGTCCGCGATCACGGATTCGGGCGGCACATCCTTGGTATTTATCGCGATCCGTTCAGGGGTAACCGCGGTTCTTCCTCCCGCCACCCCGCAAGCGATAACTGCGTCCGGTTCAAATGTATGGACCTCCTTCAGCAGGAGCTCGGCGCACTCGTCATAATGAACCGGCAGCAGGACCGTTCGGATTTCCGCATCCGCGAAACTTTCGTTTTTGATATCGTTAATCAGTCTTTCCGTAGGGTTAATGGCGCTTCCGCCAAAGGGCTCGAAGCCTGAAATCAGTATTTTTTTCATTGGTCATATACTCCTGTAATCCATAATGTATATTATCTCACGAGTTCTTCATGATTGAATGGCGTATGATCTACGGTATACCTGTATTGAGGTGTTGGAAGCCTTATTTAAAGGATCGACTGCACTCGCACCCCTTCCGATTCAAGCCGGGTACGCAGGGTACGTGCGAATACCGGCGCATGCGGACTGTCGCCGTGAATGCATATCGTATCGGCGACGATCGGAATGATCTTGCCGGACTGCGACATGACCACGCCCTCCTTGACCATCCGGAGGACTTGCCGGACCGATTGCTCCTCATCCGTAATGAGGGCGCCGGGAAGGCTCCGCGGCGTCAATGTTCCGTCATCCTGATAGGTGCGGTCGGCAAATACTTCGCTTGCCGTTCGAAGCCCCGTCCGCTTGCCGGCATCCACCAGCTCGCTGCCGGCGAGCCCGTATAGGATTAGCCCCGGATCGATTCGATGGACGGCGCAAGCTATAGCCTCGGCTAGGGGGCGTGAAACAGCCGCCATATTATACAAAGCACCATGGGGCTTCACATGATGAAGCTTTCCACCCTCTTGAAGCGTGATAGCCATCAAGGCCCCCATCTGATACGAAACCATATCGTATGCCTCATCCGGCGTAATGTCCATTCTTCTTCTTCCGAAGCCGACCAGATCTGGCAGGCCCGGATGCGCACCGATCGACGTTCCGTGCGCGATCGCTTGGCGTACGGTAAGACGCATGACCGAAGGATCGCCGGCATGAAATCCGCAGGCGATATTGGCCGAGGTGATGCATTTCAGCAGCTCGCTATCCGATCCAAGCCGGTAGGTGCCGAAGCTTTCTCCCATATCGCAGTTAAGATCCACTTGGATCATGGAACCACTCCCTCTATTTTTCGCTTGATCATCTCACGGACGATGGCTAGCTCGCGCTCCCGTTCGTCCCGGAGACGTTCTGCCTCACGGAGCGTAATCTCCCTGAAGCGCAAGGTTCCTCCTGGCTGGAGCTGCGCGACCAGCGGGATATCGACCGAAGCGATCTGCGCGATTTTCGGATAGCCTCCGAGCGTCTGCCGGTCCGCCATGAGGATAATCGGCTGGCCGTCTGCAGGCACCTGAATCGTGCCCAAAGCAACGGCTTCCGACACATATTCCTTAGCCTTAGTCAGCCGCAGATCGGGGCCTTTCAATCGGTACCCCATCCGGTCGGATTCGGGACGGATCCGGAACGGTTGATGGAAGAAGCCATGCCGGCTGACTTCGTCAAAATCCTCATATTGGCGCCCCGGCATGGCCCGGACAGTTACCTCCTGCCCGGTTGCCGGAATCTTCCCCGGCAGCGCAAACCATCGCGGCGCATAGAATGCGCCTGTTATTGTAGAACGGTCAACCGATCGGTGCGAAAGCCGTGACGGGTATGTGGACAAACGGTCGCCTGCATGAAGCGGTCGTCCCTCCCATCCGCCGATGCCGGCCCGCAAATAGGTGCTGCGGCTGTCCATAACCTTCGGGACGTTAAGCCCTCCCGACACGGCGAGATATGCGCGGCATCCGAAACGGACTTGTTGAAACGTGAGGACACTATCCCTCCGGACATAAACCGGTCGCCACATCGGTACAGGCGTATCCTCGATCCGCGGCGACAAATCCCCGCCCGTAACGGCAATCCATCCGTCCTCCTCCATCCGCAGCGAGAATCCGGACCACGTGATTTCGAGCGCAGCCGCTTCGTCCGGATTGCCTACGAGCCAGTTGGCGACACGATGGGACTCCTTGTCCATAGCACCGGACGTAATGACTCCGTACTTGCCGTAGCCAAACCTTCCAAGATCTTGAACGGTAACCAGCAGCCCCGGCTTCAAGACGGTTAATCGCATAGCTTCACTTCCCTTAGTCGATCATATTCCGCCCGGTCAATCGGCCGAAAACGAATGTACTGCCCGCCCTGCAGCAAAGTCGGAGGCTGTCGGTCTGGTCTGAACAGGGCAAGCGGGGTACGGCCGATAATTTGCCAGCCTCCCGGCGTTTCGATCGGGTAAATGCCTGTCTGCGTGCCCGCGATCCCAACAGAGCCAGCCGGGATACGCGGTCTGGGCGTCTGTTTTCGGGGAGCGGCAATACGCTCTGGAACACCACCGATATAAGGAAAACCGGGCGCGAACCCGATCGCATAAACCAAGTAATCCTGCCCGGAATGCAGACGGATGACCTCATCGGCCGTTATTCCGTTATGCTCCGCCACGATCTCCAGATCCGGTCCATAATCACCGCCATAACAGACTGGAATATCCACTACCTCCTGGATGGAACGTTGCTTCCCATTTTCTTCATCCGCTTTAAATCGTTCTTGCAGCAAGGAGCACACATAGTCGAATGTGGAACTCGAATCATCCGGTTTCTGAACCGTCAAGGGGTCGTAATAAATGCTTAAGGTGGTAAAGGAAGGCACGCACTCTATAAACCCCCGAAAAGGATTCCGTTCCACCCGCTGCGTAAAGTCAACGACCCGCTGATGGACCGCATCGGTGATCTCATCGCCTAACTGGACAAGAACGGCAGCATCCCCGAGCGGGTGCATCGAGTAGGACTTGCTCATCTTCTCATTACTCCATTCCATATGTACTGCCTTACGTACGCCTGCAAAAGCTATGAATACTCCTATGATAGCAGATAAACCGCTGCCCGTTGAGCTTGAATTCTGCATCCAATATGAAATTACGAATGTTCTTCGCTACTTACGAAAAGAACAGCGCCTGAAATGATGATCAAAGCGGTTTCAACCTACCCCAAGTACATTTTTCGTTAATGTCACCGGGTCGTGATTCGGTAAGGGTAAGAAACATGTGGTAATTTTGGTATAATTTCATCCCAGCATTGGAATCCTACATTTGTCCACGATAAAGGAGGTGCCACAATGAGCGAAACAAACCACAATGGCAATCAGCCGACTAAAGCCGAAGTACAGCGTACGGAGCTGAACAAAATGCCGGTTCCGGGTGATTTTGAAACCGGGATTTCCGAAGAGGAAGTTACCGAAGCATTCAATCAGCAGCAACAGCCAAGCGCCGGTCAGCAATCCGACAATCAATCATAATAGAAAAGCCTGAAACAGCCCCGCACCGGATTTTTGCATCATCGCGAAAATCGGTGCGGGGCTGCTTGTATTTTTTCGATTCGCTCGCCTTAAGATTTGCGGCCCTGATAACGACCGGTTCGAAGCTCAATAATATACCCTTCCGGGGAAGGCATGCCCGATTGCAGCGCATCCTGCACTGCCTGTTCTATATCATACGGAACACGTATGAACTGAATGTTTAACGGAGCACGGTCTTCGCTCCCAAGCTCTCCTTCCATAATACAATAGGAGGCTTCGCATAGCTCAAGTGGGTTGCCGACGCTGCCGGTATTAAACAGGATCTTCCCATCCAGGTGGTGAATAAACGCGTTGTGGATGTCACCATAACCGGCGACGTCGGACTCTTCCCGGGTTTCACACAAATCCGAGGCCTCAAACATCGATAACTGCTTCCCCTTATCGTCCCAGGGTTGTATCCGCTCATATACACTTCGAGGGGAGGCATGAAACAGCCGGATCCGTTTGCCGCTCATTTTGAATTCAATGGTGCACGCAAGTCTGCTTAAGTACTCGAGCCGCTCGGCCCCCAGCTTGTTCTGATGCCATTGCAGCACCGGATTGTCCGTTTCATTCCCGATAAAGTCGTCCCAGTTGCCCTTAATCACCCGATCGCAACGGCTCCGTATCAGATCGACCGCTATATCCCCGTCCGGGCCTTTGCCGACGAGGTCGCCGAGACAGAAGATCCGGTCCACTCCCCGCCGGTCCATATCGTTCAGAACGGCCCGAAGTGCAGGAATGTTGCCATGAATGTCGGATATAACCGCAATAGTCGCCATAGTTCTAGCCCCCTAGAAAAGTAACTCGAAACACACAACCAGCAATCGCTCATGCGCTGTTGCTCTATGTAGAAGGAATATAACAAACTTGCCAAGCAGGAGCAATAGAAATGAAGTCTTATGAACCTTCGCCGCAGCAGCTCACCCTATAATCATACGTTTAAGGGTTGCTGCGTCTTGCGGATTAGCATAACGTTTCACCTGCTTCATGGACTCCTTTATCTTCTCTAAATCAATTCGATTTATGTCTCCATATGGAATGTTTCAAGGGTTCGTCTACTATTTATATAAGTAATAACCTTACTTTTGCTCACATGAGCGAGGTAGCTGAATACTATTTAATCATCAACGACTTCACCGCGTTAGGAGGCCGACGATCGTGAACATTCGCAGGACGGTAAGCTTAGGACTACTCATGCTGATCATGGTGATCAGCGGTTGCGCCGGTACGACACCGACGGAGAAAACGAAAATGCTTACGCTCTGGTACTGGAACCGAAGCCTGGACGACGACCTGATCAAAGCAGCAGAGCAGCAATTTCCCGGCATCCGAATCGATGCCCAAAAAATCGGAGGCGATTTCAAATCCAAGCTCAAAACAACGCTCGCTGCCGGTTCGGGAGGACCGGATATTGTCGCCTTTAATGACTGGGTTGCCGAGCTGTTTACAAGCTCCGACCGCTTCTATGACTTGTATGATCTGGGAGCGCAGCAAATCGAGCAGGACTTCCTGGAATGGAAGTGGAGGCTCGGCGTAACTCCAGGAGGAGAAATGATAGCGCTTCCGATTGACACGGGGCCGACAGCGCTATTCTATCGTACGGATCTGTTCGAGGAGGCAGGCCTTCCATCCGATCCGGATGAGGTCCATGAGCAGCTGGCGACCTGGGATCAGTATTTCGAGGCCGGGCAGAAGCTGCAGGAGCATTTTGATAATAAAGTAAAAATGCTGGATAACATCAATAACATCTATAACCAAGTAAACGCCCAGTCGGACCGGATCTATTTTAATCCTGATGATACGTTTATCGGGGATACAGCCGATTCCTCCATGAAAACGGCATGGGATTTGGCGGTGAAAGCGGCTGAGATGAAGCTGAGCGCCAATGCCAGCACCCAGTCCTCCGAATGGAATGCCGCGATGAATAACGGGCGGATCGCTTCCTTTGTCGGGGCGGTATGGATGAAAGAAATCCTGATGCAGGCTGCTCCGGATACGTCGGGCAAATGGAGAGTTGCCCGGGCGCCGGGCGGCGACGGCAACAACGGGGGCTCCTTCCTGGCGATCATGAAGACGAGCAAATATCCGCAGGAAGCGTTTGATGTCATCCGCTGGATTCAAAATCCGGAGAACCAGATTCAATCCTTCGATAAGATGAATCTGTTCCCTTCCGCTACGAAGGCGCTGGACGCCCCTGTGATGAGCAAGCCGGAGGCGTTTTTCGGGAACCAGGCGACGGGTGAAATCTTCTCCGCCTCGGCGATGAACGTCAAGCCAGCCTATTTCGGCGGTAAACACGGCAATCTGAACGGCATTGTCAGCCGGGAGCTTTCCTCCGTCGCCTTGGAAGGCAAGAACCCGGATAAAGCCTGGAACGACGCGCTCGCGCGGGTCAAGAAGGAGCTTCTGCGCTGATGGCCCCGATACGTAAAGAATCGCCACGGCTGCACCGCGGACACGCATATCCCATCGGATTACGGGAGGTAAACACAAGATGAAGAATTCCATGCTGAATCACCCTGCTCCTCCGGAACAAAAAGCTGTTCCTAGTCATCCCCGGCCCAAGCATCGGTTGACGTCTGAGATATGGAAGCATCGTAAGGAGTACTTGGCCATCTCGCCCTTTTTCATCGTATTTGCCATCTTCGGTCTGTTCCCGATCGCCTTCTCGATGTTCCTGTCGTTTCAGAAATGGGACGGCATCGGAGAAATGACCTTTAACGGCCTGAATAACTATCAATTCATGCTGACCGATCCCGAGTTCTGGAAAGCAGTCGGAAACACCCTGCTGATCTGGGTCTACTCGACGATCCCGATGCTGTTCTTCGCGCTGATCATCGCTTTCCTGCTGAACGCAGCGTTTGTGCGCTTTCGGACTTTTTTTCGAATCGGCTATTTTCTTCCCAATGTCACCTCGCTCGTTGCCGTCGCCATCGTCTTCGGAACGCTGTTCTCCAACAATTATGGTCTGCTTAACTACGTGCTATCCCTGTTTGGCATTCCTTCCGTCGAGTGGCTGAACAAAACATGGGGCATCCAGCTTGCCGTCTCCGTTATGGTGATCTGGAGATGGGTAGGCTACAACGCCATCATCTATTTGGCAGGGCTGCAGAGCATCCCGTCCGTGCTGTATGAAGCCGCCAAAATCGACGGCGCTTCGGGAATCCAGGCCTTCTTCAAAATTACCATCCCGAACCTCAGGCCGATCATTCTGTTTACGGTTATCACTTCGACGATCGGCGGCATGCAGGTCTTTACCGAACCGCAGGTGCTTGTAGGCAATGACGGCGGTGTCAGCGGCGGCGGGCTCACCATCGTCCTGTATTTGTACCGGGAGGCATTCGTGCACAACTACTTCGGGTATGGCGCTGCTGTCGGCTGGGGAATGTTCGTGCTGATTGCGCTCTTCTCGATACTGAACTGGCGAATGGTTCAAGGCAAGCCTTCCAATGACTGATGATAGGGGTGAATCTCATGCTGAAATGGAAATCCATATTGCTGCATCTCGGGTTAATCGCCGGTTTGATCATGTCGATCTTCCCCTTCTATTGGCTTCTCGTCATGGCGACACGCACCACTTCGGAAATCTACAGCTTTCCGCCGAAACTGTGGTTCGGCCCTCATCTTTACGATAATATCGCAAGAGTTCTGAGCAGCATCGACTTTTTCGGAGCCTTCTGGAATACCTTGTTCGTCGCTTCCGCTTGCACGCTGCTGGTGCTGTTCTTTGATTCACTCGCCGGCTTTACCTTCGCTAAATTTAATTTTCCCGGCAAAAAATGGCTGTTCGTCCTGCTGCTCGCAACCATGATGGTTCCGGCTCAGCTGTCGCTCGTGCCGTCCTTTGTCATCATGGCGGAATTCGGCTGGGTGGGAACTTATAAAGCGCTGATCATCCCGGGCATGGTCAATGCGTTCGGGATTTTCTGGATTCGGCAGTATGCCCAGGAGTCCGTGCCGTCCGAGCTGCTGGACGCCGGAAAAATCGACGGCTGCGGCTTTTTCCGCCTCTACTGGAATATTTCGCTCCCGATATTAAGACCGGCATTGTCATTCTTGGCTGCCTTTACGTTCATCGGGGTTTGGAACGACTATCTGTGGCCGCTCATCATCCTGAACGATGAGAACAAGTTCACGCTTCAGGTGGCGCTCTCTTCCTTGAACGGCATCTATACCACCGACTATTCCATGGTGATCGCCGGTACGCTGCTCGCGGTCATCCCGCTCATCGTGATGTTCCTGTTCATCAGCAAGCAGTTTATATCCGATATTGCCGCCGGGGCAATTAAGAGCTGACCCTATATTAAAAAAAAGACTGCCCGGCAGGATCGCAGATCCGACGGGCAGTCTTCGTTATAACTGAAAGACGTTTACATTCAGCTGTATTCAGCTGTATTCGTTAAATATATAAGTTGAACAAATGGATGGATGTCAACTCATATCTTTGTTCCGTTAATGTGTGGCTTCAGGCACGGGGCCTCCTAACATACGATCGGAATCCTCGGCAGCCCCCTTCTCCTTTCCAGGGTAAACCTCCGTCTCATCTTTAACCTCGGCTGTTGCATCCAGCTTCTTCGGTCCCATCAGCATCGCTGCAGTCAGCGCCAGCACGGCAGGAATGATCGCCCAGGCGAATGTGGCGGCGATGGAGGAAGCGAGCTGTTCCGAAATGGGCTTCAGCAGATCCGTCGGGATGAGGGTGCGGGTATCCGGCGAAAGAAGGACATGCGGGTCCGAGAGCGATAACCCTTCCTTCAGCAGATCCTTGGTTCCTTCCCCGGTTGTCAGCGACTGCTGAAACGTCCTGCTCTGGATCAGGCCAAATACCGTAATGCCAATCGTCATTCCGACGGAGCGCGTAAAATTAAAGGTTGAGCTTGCCATCCCGCGCTTGGTATAAGACAAACCGTGCATCACGGCCGTACTAAGCACCGAGAATGAGCCGCCGATGCCAAGACCGATCAGGATCATATACAAGGTAACGATGAATCTGTCGGATTCCGCCGTCAACGTGGAAGCCAGCACCATACCGCCCGCAAACAGTACAAGGGTCGGAATCATAATATTGCGATAGGATACCTTGGTCATCAGAAAACCGCTAACGGTCGCGGTAATGACGGAGCCGAGCATCATCGGAAGCAGAACGAGTCCGGAGCTCGTGGCGCTTCCGCCGAGCACGCCTTGCACAAATATCGGGATATACACCGATGCCACGATAAATGAACCCCCGCTGAACAATCCGCATAGTACGCTGGTCGTATACAGTTTATTTTTGAACAAGCCGAATGAAATGATCGGTTCCTTCGCCCTTCTCTCCGCCAATATGAAGAGGACGAGCATTACCGCCGCTGCCGCAAACAAGCCTAGCAGCATCCACGAATCCCACGCCAGCTGCTTGCCTCCCAGCTCCAGCGCAAGCATGAAACAGATGACACCCGTCAGAAGGGTAACAGCGCCAGCCCAATCAATCGGCTGCTTGGAACGGGCATGCGATTCCCGGTAGAACCCGGTGACCATGAGGAACGCAAGAACGCCCAGGGGCAGATTAATATAAAAGACCCACTGCCAAGCGATGTGATCCGTGATATAAGCGCCTGCAAGCGGTCCGGAAATGCTGGATAAACCAAACACCGTACCGAACAGCCCCATCAGCTTGCCCCGCTTCTCAAGCGGAACCGTATCATACATGATCGCGAACGTAATCGGCACTAGCGCACCGCCGCCAATGCCTTGAACGGCCCGGTAAATCGCCAGCTCCGTGATCGAACCCGCCGTGCCGCAAAGGACCGAGCCCAGCATGAACACGATCATCCCGAAGATAAAAAACCTTTTGCGTCCATACATATCCGACAGCTTGCCGAAGATCGGCATGCCGGCCAGTTCTGCCACCATGTAAGCCGAGGTGACCCATACAAAATGATCCAGCCCGCCCAGCTCACCGACGATATTGCCCATCGCTGTAGCCACGATCGTATTGTCCATCGACGCCATCAAAATACTGAGGAGAAGACCGGCAAGCACCACGGATAGCCGGCTGGTTTGTTCTTTTTTCACTTCTCATACACTCCTTCTCGAATAAGCTTCAACTTTTACTAAGGACAGTGTACAGGGAGATATATGACAGGTGAGTGTCACACTTTATCAAGATGATTATAAGTTGCGATGTGAACGGTGCTAGCGTTCGCCGCATCGTGGTAGAATAAGAGTGCACATCAGAAATGGAGGCTTCTACATATGGACAATTTCGAGAAAAATTTGGAGAAGTACGCGGAACTGGTCGTGAAGGTCGGCGTTAACATACAGCCCGGCCAGGTTCTGATCGTCAACGCACCGATTGAAACGGCAGACTTGACCCGGCTTATCGTTGCCAAGGCCTATGATGCCGGCGCCAAGTACGTGCAGGTCGACTGGGACGACGAGAGGGTCACCCGAATCCGGTACGAGCATGCACCGGCCGATTCCTTCGGGTACTATCCGCAGTGGCAGGCTGACGCCATGGAGCAGCTCGCAGCAGGCGGCGGCGCGATTCTTCGCATCAAGGTGCCGGATCCTGAGCTGTTCCGGGGCATCGACTCCGTCAAAGTATCCACTGCCGTCAAAGCCGCAGCGGTGGCGAACGAGAAATACCAGGCCTACGTCCGGAATAACAAAATCAGCTGGTCCCTGATTAAAGCGCCGACCCGCGCCTGGGCCGATAAGGTATATGCCGATCTGCCGGAGGAAGAGCGCATCCCGGCGATGTGGGATGCCGTATTCCGGATGAACCGGGTATACAGCGACAATCCGGTTGCCGCATGGCGCGAGCATATCGCGCAGCTGAAGGAGAAGCAGAACCACATGAATGCCAAGCGCTATAAGAGCTTCCACTACCGCGCTCCGGGCACGGATCTTCATATCGATATGCCGGAAGGCTATCGCTGGCTCGGCGGCGGCGACGAGAATGAGTCCGGCGTCTATTTCGTTGCCAACATGCCGACCGAAGAGATCTATACGATGCCCCATCGCACCGGGGTCAATGGAACGGTCACCAGCACCATGCCGCTCAATCTGAACGGCCGTCTGGTAGAAGGCTTGAAGCTGACCTTCAAGGACGGCAAAGTGGTCGAGTATGATGCTGAAGCCGGCCGCGAACATCTGACCACCTTGCTCGAAACGGATGACGGGGCCTCCTATTTAGGCGAAATGGCGCTCGTCCCGCATGATTCTCCGATCTCTAAGCTGAACCGCGTGTTCTACAACACCGGAATCGATGAGAATGCTTCCTGCCACTTTGCGCTGGGCAGCGCCTATCCGGTTAACATCGAAGGCGGAACCAAGCTGAGCAAGGAGGAGCTTGTTGCGCGCGGAGCCAATGTCAGCCTAACCCATGTTGACTTCATGGTCGGATCCGCGGAGCTCGATATTGACGGCGTGCTCGAAGACGGCACGATTGAGCCGGTCTTCCGCGGCGGCCGCTGGGTGTAAACTGCAATAACCAGAAATCGACAACATGTTTGAAGCGAATCTCAGTACTTCGCACAGTTAGCATTATGTGTTATGGATTCGTTCGAATGCATGAACAAAAATAAGGCCCTGTAATTTTAATATTACAGGGCCTTGATTTATGCCACGTTTTACAATCCGCACCCGGATTATCGGATATTGGGGATTCCGGCCTATGCTGTGCCGAACAGCGCATGAATCGCATTTAGTGCTGTACGATCCCTAGAATCGGTTGCACCTGCCGGGAAAGACATCTTTTTATTTAATAGACGAACTTCCTTCTCCAACAGCTGCTCCCTCTTCCAAGTGAGTTTCGGTTCCCTCCTCAAGCCCGGTTTCTGCTTCCGCTTCCGTTCCCTCTTCAGCCTCGGCTCCTGCCCCCGCTTCAGCTCCCTTTTCAGCCTCTGCACCTGCTTCAGCTGCTGTCTTAACGGTTAACGGCTCACTCGGCTGTGATTCGATATCCTCGGCATTCACTGCCGTGACGGTAAACTTATACGCCGTTTCCGGAGCAAGTCCGGTTATCTCATATACGCTGTCGGTAACAGTAGCCTTTCGTTCGCCGTCCATGTATACATGATATCGGATGGTCTCATCTTCCGCGCCTTTTACCGGCTCCCATTCAAGCTGAACCGAGGAAGTGGTCACCTTCTGCGCTTTAAGCTTGGATGGAGCGGCAAGCTTGGACGACTCACCGGTAGTTGTAAACGTCCAGACGTCGGAAACGGCTCTGCCGCCAAACTCGTCTTCGGCCACGACATACCAAGAGTACGTTCCATTCGCTTCAAGCCCTTCCCAGCTCTGTGCGACTTCCGCACCGCTTGCAGCCTTTTGAGGCGTGCCGATCGCAGTCCCCTTCAAATGATTCACTTGAATGGAGTCCGTAGCTACACGCTTCAGTTTCGGCTCAAGATCCAGATCAATCGTGAATTCGTCAATGCCCGGCTTCGTATAGTAGTTATACTTATCCAGGTATGGCGAATACGTGTTCACGATGATTCGATCGCCTTCGGTATCAAAGTGCAGCAATCGCAAGTAACCCATTCCGCCCTCGGCGTGTCCTTGATAATCCGCAAGCATTTGATAGACTGTACGATCCGGCGTGCCGTCGCCATTATCGTCCAATTCGCTTTTGAGCATATTCGCGCCCGTGTAGTGTCCGCTCAAGACGGCAACGACATTCGGGTTTGGTACAACGACTTCTTCATACAGCTTGTTGCCTACGGCCGAGCGTGTACCGTTCGACAGCAGGTAATCGTGGAAGTTGAGGAATGCGATGCGATCCGGATACTCGGCCAGCACCTCATTCATCCATGCAATATCCTCATCTTCGATGCCCCAGCCCATATGCATCATGATGAAGTCGTTGCCTTCAACGGAGATAAGATCATAATGACCGCGGTTGTCCTTATAGGAGCCGCCATAGTATGGCTGATCCTTATAGCGGTTCTCTCCGAAATATCGGCTGTATGTCGTATAATCCCAATCATAGCTGCCGACATCATGATTACCAGCCAGGACGCCGTGCGGCAGATCCGCCTGTTCCAGCATGCTCATGTATCCGTCGGCACGCTCCCATTGATACTGGGCAGCCGGATCATTCACGATATCGCCGGTGTGGAACAAATATTTCATATTCATCTCATCGATATTATTTACGATCCAATCGAACTGCTGCTGCTGAATATGCGGATACAGCTCGGTCAGGAATTGCGTGTCGGACACCCATACGAAGGTATAGTCATAATCGCCGCGGGATGGGATTTCGTCCTGAACGATGATGTCAGCCTTATTATCCCTAATGTATTCCGAGGCCGCCAGTTCCCCGCGAAGGGTAAAGTCATCCTCCGAAGCCGCGATATGCTTCGTAATTTCCGTCCACTTGCCGGCAGCATGGTTCCAGGCATACATCGTCACCTTCCGGCCGGCAACCGTATGCCCTTCCCACACCACCTCTACCTGATCGCCAGGTTCAACCGCATGCTCCAGCTCTACATTAAATCTTAAGTATGGAAACTTGGACGTCGAATCCAACGTGACATACTCGTCATTGGATTTCGAAATCCGCTCAAGCTCTTCCTGGCTTAGCGCTTCCTCGCCTTCCGGATGCCGAACCTTCGGCGGCTCCTCATCGCTGGCATGCTTGGATACGGTAACCCGTCCTTCACTGAGCGAGTCGTAACGGTAAGCCTGGTGGAAAGATACTTTAAGCTCATCATCTGTCGGGTCACTTACCTGAACCTTTAACTCCGGCTGTAATCCGTCAACAGTCTCCCCATCTGCAGGAGACACGGGAACAGGCGCATTAGGGTGCTCCTGCGGCGTATGGAAGGTGACGGTCTGTTCCGAACGATTGCCGGCCTTATCGGCTGCAGCAACGACCAGCTGATGTGCTCCCGGTTGTAATGCTGCGGAAGAGGTAGCATAAGGAACATCAATCGGTTGACCGTCCAGCTTGGCCTGCAGCGTATCAATGCCGGATACACTGTCACTCGCGGTCACATCGATGGTGAAGCTTCCTTTGTACTCCTTGCCTTCTTCAACACTCGGAAGAATGCTTGGCCCTACATTGTCCACCAGCACTGATGCTGTTGCGGTTTTCTTTTTGGCTTTCAGCATGACGTTGTGGGGTCCGTCCGCTGCCTGTGTCGTATCCCAAGCATACGATACTGCAGTTAATCGGTCTGCCGGAATATCGAAGGTGAAATCGACATAAGGCAGAAACCGGCCGTCATCACCCAGATCATGCACAAGAGCCGGGTCGCTGTAGTTCGGGTCACGAAGCTCCGTTCCATCGCTCAGCAGGAGCCGGACATTGCGGGCGTTAAAATCGTCCATGTTGCCTGTCGGCTTATCGTCCTCGAAATATGTCTTGTCATTATCCCCCGCTCTGAGGGTGATGGTTTGGAGGCCGCTGGACAGCCGCTCCGGCTCAATCGGTACAACGATCGTCTGGTAGCCATCCATATCGGGCTCGGTCCGGTGCAGCACATCCTTGCCGATCGTTACCGTGTTGACGCCATCGTCGATACCGTCGCCCTCAAAGACAAAATATGCGGGGAACTCCATAGCCGGTGCGCCCTGCACCAGCTTCCCGTCGATATAGAGCTCGAGCTCTTGTGCCGGCACCCGATCCGACGATCCGCGGATATAGGCCGTTCCGCCAAGCAACTCATTATCTTTTACGTTCAGTCGCTCTTTTGCAGAGCTGCCTGTCAGATCAACCTTATACATCCTGCTGTTCTGTTCTTTATACGAGTCGGACACCGTAAAGAAATACTCCAGCTTGTGATGTCCCAGCAGCTCAAGGAACGGAATGGTATACCGGTAACCTTGTTCGCTTTCTTGAAGCTGCACGACCTTGACTTCCTCTTCCCCGTCTACCCGATACGAAAGCGCTAATGTAGTTATCGGGTAATCACTGCTAAGCTCCGCGGCAATGTCCACGTCTTCCCCCGGCGAAACGACGCTTGTCTCCGTACGATTCACGACGGAAGGAAGCTTGGAATTTTGAACATGCACCGGCTCCGAAGGAACGATGGAATGCTGCAGACTGCCTGGCGTCGCTTTGTGCTCACGATAGGAGATGCGCTGCATCTTGATGCTGCCGTCCTCGGGGTATTTATAAAAGATGCCGAGGTCCTCTTCATTCTGAACTTCTCCGTCATTATAGAATGCAGACACCACCGGACGGCCGGTGTTCGTGACAACGACCAGCTCCCTCATACGGGAGTTGGACATGCCTCCGGAGAATATTTTAACGATATCGGTATTTTCCGTCAGATTTGTGCCGTAATTTCGATTAAAATCGTCGACCGTTGCTTGATTGTTCTGACCGTTGATGATCCAGAAGACGAGCGTGCCTCCAGGCTCAATCATTACCTCATCGGGAACATGGGCCCAAAGGGTATCACTCTCTAAGTAGCGGTACCGAAGCTTGTAATGACTGAAATCGATCACTTGATCCGTGTTGTTGTATACTTCGATAAACTCGTAGCCGTCCGCCGTTCCTACATTCGTCGAATCCGGCACGAGCTCCGTGATTAACAGCACCGGCATCCCGCTTGATGGTTGGCCCGGTCTGGCCGAAGCTTGTCCGTAGCCTGAAGCAAACCATCCTGACATCACCAAACTTACGATCAAGAGACATGACAACCAACGATTCCTAACGATCTTTGACATGGAAAACCTCCTAAAATGATGTAGTGAACAATCAATTCAGTTTCCCAATTCTCCAGGTCTCCATGGGATCTCCAAATTTTTAAAGCGCTTACACAATGATTCCCTCGCTTATCACGTGGATTGGATTTGACCGGTTGTTCGCCCGCTTACCAAATCTTAGGCATATCTGAAATTCATCACCTCCCAGATTCATAATTGCATATTTCAGCATCTATTTAAACAACTTTATGTAAATTTTGATAAATGATCAGAAAGTCTCAGTAACCAACGAAAATACTAGTTCTTTTGAACAGGACATCTTCGGATATCTCCCGGTGATTCCGTGTATAAAAGTCTACTTGATGTGCGTAGCGTATTTGCTTTCGTATTATTACATTTATAGTTATTCCGACTACTGTTAAGGGAGTGTTAAAGTATTTTTCGCGTTATATCGAAATTGTCTCATGCTAAATTCATAAATTTCCCAACGCTGCCTAACTTTTGGTCTGGTTTAGGTGTTTATATTTATAACTTAATTCCAAAACTACTTATTTTTTTGGAATAAGCCCCGTTCAATAAATACTAGGAGGGTGAATCCATGAAAAAATCCATTCTGCTTTCCATAGGAATAGCAGCTGCTCTGGGAGCAAGCACTTCCATTTATGCTTATAGCGCCGTAGAGCAATCGCTTGAAACCAAGGTACAGGATAGCAGCATATCTGAGACGATACCGGCTGAAATGGAGAGTAACGTTATAGAAAATACTTCCACTGCAAACGAACTTCCTGCACCGCTTACGCCGATTACTGTGAATATTGAGCATAGCTCTTATGAAGACCTGCATATCCCTTTAGATTTGGCAGATCAAGCAATGTTTCACACCAATCGAATCACCTCGAGCAATCCTATTAAGGAATTGGTATTGGCTCATGCAACGGATTGGGGCACAAATAATGAAATTCAAGTAATCTATGCTCTTGAAAGTGGGTCGGAAGTTCAGTTATTTCAAGCAGATCTTTCTCCAAATGTATCTATTGACAATTTTAAAAATTTGAGCATTTACGATCCAGCCGAACTGTCCGTCATTGATATCCATGGTTTCCAAGCTGTCATTGAGGATGGAAGCCCAAGAAAAACAGTCCACCTTGTAACGAATGAACACGTATATATCGTAGTTTCCGTTTACGAGGATGTGTCTCTGGAGTACTTGATTGAAGTAGCGAAAGAAATTAAGGTCACAGAAGACGATACGATACATCAAAATAAAGAAATTACCGCGGCAAACGGTCAAGAAACAGTTGTTCCGCCAGATCCGGACGTGCAAGACAACAGGGTTGACCTTTCTCAGCTACCAGAAGGTGTTGAAGTGCGTATTCCTGAATCGATTAAAGACACTGCTCCTGCAGATATAAGTTCTGCACAGACCAGTGACACTCCTGATATGAAACAACTTACTCCTATCACTGCTCATGAAGTTGGTCCTGGCGAGTTTCATTTCTTCGCAAGATACCAATCGTTAAATGGTGCTGAGATTGTTGTAAATCAGGTGCCTATCAAGGGAAATACCATTGAAACCATACAGGGCTTCTATAAAGAACCGACAGAGGTTACCGATATCAATGGTCATACCGTTGTATATGTGGATGGTGAACATAGAAAAGCCGCACATTTATTGATGAACGATCATCTGTTCAATGTCTCAGCTACTATTGGAGATCTTGATGATCTAATGAATGTGCTCAAACAAATTCAAGAGTATCAATAGTGAACTACCGGCCATCCATTTCCCGCCTCGTATATACACAAAAAAAGATCCTGCGACAAATGTGCAGGATCTTTATGTGGGAAGCGGTCAATATTCCTTAATTACTATGCAGCTACTTTCCAACTGCTAGGGTGCCTTGCCTGAGAAGAAACGAAGAAATCTCGCTCTTCTTCTCCTTTTACGAGTGTTCATGGCGAATCAACTTCCTTTCGGAATGACATTTCTGTTCTTCCGTCCGTCGATTGACATTTCCACTTCCCACTTGTTATAAATGTACCCGCTCTACCAGGAATGAATCAGGTCTATTCAATTTTTTTGTCAATGCGACATGCGTAAATAAGAGATATTCAGTGCATCTGGTCACGCAAAGCGATCATCTCAAACTCCGGACATCCATTAAGGCTTCATCGCTGCCGCCAGCTGTGCCAGCTTGTTCGTTGTCTTCCAATTGCGCATCGTAACCGGCACGCTCAGCTTCTGCAGCTGATTGGTCAGCTTCGAATCTCTGGCGCTTTCTTAAGCAGCAAATAAATATTGCTGCCTATACAACGGATCGTTTCTTCCTCGTTCGCAGCTGCAACGAGCTTGTCCACTTCTTCCTGCGAAGGGGCATCCGGCAGCATTCCTACATAAAAGCTGACGAAAGCCGAAGCTTCATCCGCTTCCTGTATCATCGCTTCCGAGAAAGGACAGCTCCGAATGATGTCCTCCATTTCCTCCCCTGTTCGAAATATGACCGAAATGGAGTAACCGAAGGCCTCGCGGATTCCATTCTCAAATAATTCCTTCAGCTCGGTCTTAGATTTGGGCGATTCAAACAATACATTACCGCTCTGTATATACGTCTGGACACGGGACAGACCGAGACCCTCGAGCAGCGTTTTTAAATCGGCCATTTTGATTTTATGGTGTCCGCCGACGTTGATACCCCTCAGCAGTGCAATATAGATGGTCACTTGAAGCACTTCCTTTCGTGCAAGGCTGCAAAACTAGTTCGTATCGATGCTATTTTCCAGACTGCAATTTGGTTTAACCATATTATAAATTTTATCCGCTCGATGTACACGCTTTTCGGGATCTGCTAATGTGATGTCCGACCGAGCCAATTCACTGATTATGGTGATAAACGTATCTAGCAGCCAAAAGGTTAGCTATGAGGGGAAAATTAGTCTGACGATAAATTTGAAGTTGATGCTCAAGCCTTCTTACTAACCAAGCTCAACCTGTACTTACATAAAAAAAGCCCCAGCGAACGATTTCTCACTGGGGTGTAAGAGCATGATGCTTGGGTCTAAAACGATTAACCTCGAAACGAATCCTCCACCCGTTCCATAATTAGACCAGCCGTGCGCTCCCCGTTCGCAATGCAATCCGGGATGCCGACGCCGTAGTACGAACATCCGGCCAGCAGCACGTTAGGGTAATGCCTTGCCATTGCTTCCTCCAGCGACTTAACCACATGGCGGTGCTTCAAGTGATAGTTCGGCATATTATCCTGCCATTTGGTGACCTCGCATGTAACCGGGCTCGCATCAATCTCTAAGCTCCGCTTGATATCGTCTAACGCGACCTGCTTCAACTCGTCCTCGGTCATGCAGATCAGTTCGTCGTAATGGAGACCGGAGCTCTTATAGAACAGCCGCATCAGCAGGCGCTTTTGGCTTGAGGTATGCTCCCATTTCCGGCTCGTCCACGTGCAGGCATCGCATTTCAGATCCGTATCCTTAGCCGTAATAAAACCCGTCCCGTCATAAGGAAGCTCATTATCTTCAATATCAAATCCGAGATAAACGCTAATCAGCGACTTGGTAAGCAGCTGATCAAATTCTTCAGCCAGCTTCGGCTCCGGCAGCAGTTCTTTTGCCGACGAGCCCAGCGTGGCAAGTACAACGTAATCCGCCTCCAGACTCTGACCGTCCGCCAGCGAAACGGTATAGCCGCTCCCTTTCTTCTCCAGCTTCGATGCCTGAACGCCTTTAAGGATTTGCGCATCGGAAAGATGCGTTTCCAGTGCATCTATGATTTCGGAAGCTCCATTCTTAAAGGAAAGGAACTTCTTGCCGGAGCCTAAGTATTTGTGGCGATTTTCAGCCAGTCCTCCCATGATGCTTCCATAGGTATTTTTGTATTCCAGCAAATACGGGAAGGTTGAAGCGATCGTCAAGTCATGCAGCTCCCCGGAGTACACACCTGATATCACGGGAGCAATCTGGTTACGAACAAGCTCCTTGCCAAGAAACGCCTCCAAAAACTGTCCGAGCGAATCGTCCTTGCTGAAGGTCTCGTTCGGCATATAATAGTCCTTAAGAGCCTCTACCTTTCCCTCGGCGGACACGAGCTCGCTCTCGGCCAAGGACTTCAGGCTAAGCGGTATACCGAACACACTTTCATCCGGGATCTTCTTCAATCCCTTATTCGTATAAATAAACGACGTTCCCGTGGCATTGTATACCACTCGATCCGTCAAGCCGAGCTCTTCGAGGAGCGGAGCTACGTTGGTTTTGCGGGCTACGATGGAATCCGCGCCGGTCTCCATAATAAATTCACCGTCATGGACCGTACGGATTTTGCCCCCCAGCGTATCGCCGGCCTCGACCAGCACCAGCTTCATGTCACGGCCGGCATGCTGCAGCTTTTTCTTCAAATAATATAATGTGGACAGACCGGTAATACCTCCGCCTATAACTACGGTAGTTGTCACTGAAATACACCTCGAAATATGTAAAGTTGAAATCGTTACCCCTGTCTCGCTTTGCTTCCACTTTCCCATTGTATCCAATTCACTAGTATATCATAGGAAATACCGGACGGACCTCGCGTATTCCCTCAATTGTGTGAACAGTTTGCCGGTCCCCATGCCCCTTATATCCCAGAAAAATACAAAAACTCCGCGAGGTCTCTCGCAGAGCTTTGTAAAGCGGGAAGCGGTTTTCCATCTCACGCAATATTAAAATTGCTACTCAAGGTGTTCCTTGGGAACGATTCAGGCGTGGCCTTCCTCATTCCCTACTCTGTTGTCCATGGGTATCAACATCCTTTCGGTTAGCTGACAATACGTCATGTTATCCGTCTGGTGATGATCAATTCCACTCCCCACTTAGGATATATATACCCGCGCGATCTATAATGAAACATTCACAGCGAATTCATAGTATGCCCGTTTAGGTATTTATGGTTTAACGGCGGAGGCCTCAAGCCGCTCATTAAACAGGGACTCCATTCGGCTGCAGGTATCCGCAGGTGTCTCCATTCCCGCCCACAGAAGATTCAGCTCATCAAATAGCAATTCGATTTCGGACTGCGTCAAATTGAGCGTATGCAGCGGATAGGCATGTGGCAGCACATCCAGGTAGCAGTTGTAATGCTCGGGATGAATGGCCGGGTCAAGCAGTGCATCGTCCTCCGCAGCAGACCGAAGGACCGGAATCGTGCATCCGTATTGCTTGATCAGCCGCTGCCCCTCATCGCCTGTCATATAATCGACCAGCTTCTCGGCTACCTGCCGATGGCTGCTGCGCGCATTGATCGCAATCCCCCCGCCGAGCAGAAGCGTAGCCGGTTGCTTGCCTCGCGGAAGCTCCATCACGTCCCAAGCGATGGAATGATCGCGGAACTCGTTCATGAAGTAATACGTCGACATGATCATGGCCACCCGTTCCTTCATGAAGAGTCCCTCCGCCAAATGACTGCTGCCATGCGCGTAGATCGGCGAAACATGCTCCTTATACATCAGGGACAGGCAATACTCCAATGCTTGAATGTTATTCTCATTCGCCATCGTGCTGCGGCTGCGGTCGCTCTTCATGATTTGTCCATTATTCTGGAGCAGGAAGACGGGCCAGCGGTTGGACGAGGCGGAGAAGCAGAAGCCGTAATGCTCCACCATCCCGTCCTCATCCGGTGCCTTCGTGCACAGCTTCGCCACGCGGAGCAGGTCGTCCCAGCTCTCGAGCGGCTGGTATTCCTTGATCCCGTATTTCTCGAAAATCGACCGGTTAAAGCAGATGACGACAGGCGAGAAGATGAATGGCGCCGCCAGCATCTGCTCCCCTTGCTGGAACAGCGGGAAAACTTCCGGATAGCTGACTCCTTCCTCAAGCAGATGAGGGGGAATATAGCCGGTCAGAAGGTCGGTACGGCGGCTCTCTACCCATTCTCTGGAGTGCATTTCGGACATGACGAATACGTCCGGTCCCTGCTCCTCATCCATCGAATGAATAAGCGTGCGGGTATAGTTCTCCTCCGAATACAGCATCAGCTCCACCTTAACGAACGGGTATTTCTTCTCGAAGGATGCAATGATTCGTTTCACGATTTCAATCTCATAGGAAGTGGAGAACCAGGCCAGCTTAATAACGACCGGCGTTCGGTCCTCGTCCGGAAGCTTGACGCGATTGCCCTTGCCGGCAATCTTCTCGATTAGCCCCTCATGGACAAGCTCATCAAGCGCCTTACGGATGGAGACCCTGCTCATTTCGTATTTCTGGCTCAATGTGTTCTCCGGTAAAATAAACTCTCCCGGCGCAAGTGTCCCGCTTACGATCTCATTCCTGAGATCCTGCAAGAAACGCTCATAGCGTTCATGAAATTCATTTCTTCTACGTAACAATATATACCGCTCCTATACATGTCTATGAATATCAGTATAACATGCATGACATAAGGATTCCAATCATTGTCATTTCCGACTTGCAGCTCCTTAAATCAGCAAATGAGCGTCAAGAAAACGGTATGCTCTTTCACGTAGATCCGGCGGGAAATCATGTCCTTCCGTCCCCAGCCAGCATTCGAAATCAGCCTCGCGGCCCAAACCGCGG
Source organism: Paenibacillus sp. FSL M8-0142 (assembly GCF_038597315.1). Taxonomy (NCBI): domain Bacteria; kingdom Bacillati; phylum Bacillota; class Bacilli; order Caryophanales; family Paenibacillaceae; genus Paenibacillus; species Paenibacillus sp. FSL M8-0142. Next base: position 2,766,445 of record NZ_CP152008.1, on the reverse strand, counting down.
TATAGCTTCATGAGCTCGGCAAGCCCGAGCGTGTTGTCCAGCCAATGCGGGAAAATGGCATCTCTCATGCCGCACCACATAAACATCGGCACAGGAGCAGCCAGTGCTGCGATCTCATGCCATTCAAACGGCGGGTCCCCTTGCTTCATCACCTCGGTGAGGCCGGCAAAATGCGAGAACCAATCCCGCTGCCCCCATCGGTTCGGTTCCGGATCTCCTTGAAACATGGAGAAGCCGCAGCTGGAGGCAACCGCCCGGATCCGCGAATCCATGCCTGCCAGAAACCAGCCGTTATATCCGCCGAGGGAATGGCCAATAACACCGATCCGGTCGGGACGAACAAGCTTCATGGATGCGAGCACATCCACGCCCCGGATATGATCGGCCAGCATTTTGCCGACAACCGACCACGATGGAAACCGTTTATAGAACGGAGCCGTTTGAAAAGGTCCTTCGCCCTCGTAGATTCTCTCGCCGAATGTTATGGAATCGGGAGCTAGCACGATATAGCCTCGAGACGCAAGCTCCAATCCGTACCTGCGATTGTCCCTTCCCGACGCAAGGGCAACATCCGACTTCCCGACTTCGGTCGTCGGATGCAGCGCCAGCACAGCCGGCCGCGGGGCGGAAGCGGTCACGCTGCGGGGTAGCAGAAGGTACGCATGCACCAGATCCCGGTCCTTGGTTTCATACCGGATATACTGACAATAATGATCCTCTTCTTCCTTCTCGCTTAGTACCGTATATGCGCCCTCACCTAATACTTCGCTATCATACATATTCTCAAGCGGCGCATCGCCGAGTGTGCGCATCCAGACGGACTGAATTTGCTTCCGCTTAACCTCCCAATCCGATCTCGTCGCTGCGCCGTCCAGCAGTGGAGCGACCTGGCTTACCTCATGAAGCCCTTTATTCGATAATCGCTGTATCTCATTCATGGGGGCTTACACCTCCTCCTTCCAATGGAATCGCCACAGCTCGGCTCCTGCGCCGTAATAAATATCGTTTCTGATATGGGCAAGCCCACAGGTTGCCGGCTCGGGCAAAGCCGCAATCCGAACAGGCTCGTCGGATCCGGCCGTAATCATGAATAGGGTGCGGCTAAGCAGCCCTATAACAATCGGCATGCCATTGCGGGAAGACGCCATCATTCCGTTTCGGACGACGGACCCCCACGAGGATAGATCATATAGGCTTACAACCTTACCCTGCTTATCATCGAAACGGAACAAGATACTGTCCGAGGTGATCCCGTACACATCTCCTCCCTGAACGAAGCACAATCCCGAAATTTCTCGGGCGCCTGCAATCGGCACCCAGGTTCCAGTAACGGAGCGGGACGCCCAGTCCCAGGCATACAGGACCGCTTCCTTGGCCGAGGTCTGCCCCCCGCCTGGTGTCTCGATGCTGGTCCCCCCGATGACACTGCCTTCTGAGAGAACGGTTAACGACACCGTGCTCTGTTCGGGGATCACCTGCTCATGCCCCAGCATCGTGACGCTTTCTTCCTCCACGTTCACGATGCCCAGACCCCCGCCGACCGCTCCATAACCAGGAAACCCGCCGTACAAGACGTGAATGCCATCGTTCAAGGGTACCGCGCAGCGCGGACGATGAACTCGGTTGTCGGCATAGATCAGCCTGGGATTTCTCAAGCTTGGCTTAACCAAATCGGGCTCCAGTGAAGCTGGCGGGGCTACTCCCTCCCAATCACGGGAGGTATCCATTACATGGATCAGCCCGCCGGCATAAGCAGCACCGATAATTTTGGAGCCTTGGGAAGCATAAGCGGCAATATTGCCCCCGCCCCCCTTCTGAATCATGTCCGGGCCATAGTTCATGATTTGGCGGCGGTCCGGTTCATATCGATAGAAATGCAGCGGGTGATTGGAGGTGCCGTACAGATTACCATCCGGCCCGGCGAAGATCGGCGACAGCTCAGCAGCATTGCCTTCATGCTGCAGCGGGATCTCCGACCGCGTGCCGTCCGCATGCTGAATGGAGATTCGCATCTCGGCCAGCTCCCAGGACAGCAGGCTCCGGCCATTGCCCAGGTCCTGATGAACCTTTCGGTAACCTTCCCCGCGATACAGCGAAGGAGATACCGAAGCTTCAGGAATTGGACGTTCTTGGCCGTCCTCGATGATGTACCAATTCTCTGCGGCGGCAGCCGACGGATGTGAAGAATTCGGAATCCGGGCATACACCCTTCCGTCTTGCCCCCGGTGTACCTGTGCACTGCCCGGGGCCGCGTTCCCGTTCACCGTAATCGTCTTCACTTCGCCGCTGTCCGCATGAACGGCGGCAACCGCTGGAGAGGATGTGCCCAGTCCCGCATAGATCCATCCATCGCTTCCGGCAGCCAGCGTCATCGCATATGTCCGGTCGGAATCAAGCCGGGCAATGACCCGGCATTCTTGCATTGCAGCATCCATGCCCAGCAAATAGCTGCCCGGATACGTCGTGGCGTAGACCGTCCCGCGCTCATCTTCCGCGAATGCAAAACCCGCGTGTTCCTCACCTGACGGCGCTTCAAACCTGGCTATGTATTCAGATTTGAAGGGGTCAAGCACAAACAAGCACATTCCGGCTCCCGTACAAAACAAGCCGCTCCTCGTGCTCATTGCCGCAAAAGGATACTCCCTGCACAAATCCGGAAACGGCAGCTGGCGGCAGCTGCCGTTATCCGGATCCACGATGAGCAAATAACCTCTTGCGGCAATGACGACGCGCTCTTCCCCGTTTTCGTTTCGGCATACCGCCGCCGACCGTGTCTCGTCGGCACGGACCGGATAGCCGAGGGACTCAAAGGGCTTCGTATCCGAATGCTCACTACTCTTCAACATGGCTGACCCGCCCCTTACTCTGCGTGCTGTATGCGCTCGCGACCTTTAAGACGGCCATCCCGATGTCGCGGATATCCTCATCCGAATAAAACTCGCTGATCGGAATTTGCACCGCCGTCTCCAGAATGCTCTCCGCAACGGGGCACAGGCCCTGTTCATAGGAAGTTTCCGTTAGATCAAACGGGAAGCTGCTCCCCAGATAAGCTTGCCGATTCTGAAAGAGCGGCTGCATATAGCACACCTGCGGAATATAGCCTGCCCGGTTCGGAATGCCTTCCGCTTCCAGCGCCATGCAAAATTGCTCTCTCGTGCAAGACAGCTCGTTCAGCTCCAGTCGAAACATATAAAACCAATACGTGCATTCGTCATCCGGCCGAACCTCGGGAATACGTATTCCCGGCGCGGTGGCCAGCATTTGATTCAAGCGGTCTCCAATCACCTTCCGCCTTTCGCAAATCCACGGAAGCTTGCGGACTTGGGCGATCCCGACAGCCCCTTGAAGCTCGGTCATCCGGTAATTCGGTGCAATGTACTTCGTTCCCCGGTCAAGCTGAGTGCCGAGTCGGCGATAGTTCTTGTCCGCAAAGGCATGCGTGGTCTCATAATCCGCTTCATTCCCTGAATTTACAACCACAATGCCTCCATCGCCGGTTGAAATATGCTTGAAGTCATTGGTGCTGAAACAGCCGTAATCGCCGATGGTTCCCGTTAGCCGTCCTTTATATTTTGTCAAATAGGCTTGGGCGCAGTCTTCAATCACCTTCAGACCGTATCGCTCGGCAATCTCCATGATCGGGTCCATATCGCACGGATTGCCCGCTAGATGAACGACAAGGATCGCCTTCGTCCTCGGCGTGATCCGCGACTCCACAGATTTCGGATCCAGATTGTAGGTGTGCGGCTCCAAATCGGCAAACACCGGGATCGCGTTCTGATACAGGATGCCGATCAAGCTGCCTTGATCCGTGATCGGGCTTGTGATCACTTCATCGCCTACCGAGATGCCGGCCGCTCCAAGCGCAACATGCAGTGCCGCCGTTCCGGATGAAGTCGCAACGCTGTACTTGACTCCATACAATTGATTGAAATCCGCCAGAAACTGTTTGACCTTTTGGCCGAAATGATAAAATAACGTATTTTGCTCAAGAGCCTCAAGCAGCTGCTCTGCTTCCTCCGCACCGAACCGCTTGCCCGAGGCAAACGGCGTGGATTTGGTTTTCGGCCCCCCGTCCAGCGCCAGTGGTTCCATGCTGTCCATCCCTCCTTTTACCGCGTCCGCTTGGCAGCGCCCTTGATCATTCCGCTCCATTCCGGGCAAGGGAGCCCATAGCGATCGCGCTTCGAATCTTCTTCTACATCCGAATATGAATGTCGGTAATATCGGATGACCGCTCCTTCCGGCAGATTGCCGGCCTCCAAGGCTCCGCTTGCATCCACGGAAAATCTCGCGTTCCGTCTGGCTTGCTCCCAGCTTGTTATTTCGGCACAGGTCCAGAACGTGTATCCCAGGTTCTTCGCTTGACCGACAACAGCCCGAAAGGCTTCCCGCACACCCTCGATGCGATGAATATGCTGCTGGTGAAACAGAAAGTGCGCAACGCCGCGCACGCCCTTGACAGCTTGAAGGAACGGCTCAATAACCGACATGTCCGGAAGCATTGGATGCTCCAGGTCCTGCGTCAAAAATCCGATTTGCAGCACATCATACAGCCGGTTGCGTTCATCCGCCCATGCGATCGGATAGTACGGCTGCGCCGTGCCGAACGGAAAGCCGACATTTCCTTTTTTGCTAGGACCCCGGGTTTGATCGGCCTGAATCCCCTCGGCCTGGCACCAACGGAACAATTCCCCCCAGCCCTCAAAGCGGGTGTAATGGTTCTTATTCGATACGATATCCGCTCCGCTTGCCTGTCGCAAATGCTGAAGCTGACGGGAGAATTCCTCCTGGGACCATATGCCGCCCTCCGCTTCAAGGGCATTGAAGTGAAATGCCAGCTCATGCCCAGCAACGGCAATCATGTCGTACATTTCCCTGGAATATCCGGGTTCGATCATGCACCAAGTGGAACGGACGCCGCATTCCCTCAAAAGCTCTAGCGTCGTTCTTGCAGCCTCTTCGGAATTGAAGTCGCTGTCATGGGAGATCATCGCAACCTGCTCGATCCCGCGCGGCCAATAATCTAGAAACGGCAGGGTGAGCCCGAGACCCGCTGCTTCCCTCATCAGCTCGTGAACGATCACCTCGCGCCATAGGTCTCCATAAGGAATCGGAAAGTAAGGAATATTCGAATCGGTCTTGACCCGATCCTCCTTCCAGTCGACTTCCATGCCGTCATCCGCCTTCAAGATTCCCTCGTCTATGCCCCCGGTTCCATCCTCGGCAGGAATGCCGTCTTGATACACAGGCCCTCTTCCTTGTTGAAGATAAACGATCGTGCTCGGGATATCCACATTCCAGCGAATGAGCTTGCCGGTACCGACCCGAAAGGCCAAACAGGCTGCACCCAGCTCGCTCCCGGCTTTCCCCAAGCGGAGTTTTCCTTGAGCTTCTGCAAGAGGCGATGCAGCCTGCCCATGCCCGGCTAACGGCTTCCAAGGCTGGCTGCATAGTGCCCGCAGGAGCTTTCCTTGAAGGACCGCTTCCATCCCTTCGACCTCCGCATACACCGCTTCGCGGCAGCCGACTTCGACGCACCCCATCCTCGAAGCCAAACGGTTCAAGCCCCCGTAGGCGATCACGACGGCTCCCTCTTCCGCCCACTTCAGCAGACGGTCCAAATCCTCTTCTTGCTCGCCAGCAAGCACGTTCACGATAATATCAGGGCGGTATGCGCTCAATTGCTCCGCTTGATCGAATAACCGATACGGTATGCCGGCATGTGACAGAATTTCTTCGATATAGAGCTGAAATATATTTTGACCATGCTTCCAATGATATTCTGCTGCATTACGATTACACCACAACCCGATTTTTACTGCCTGCATGCTCAATGCTGCCTACTCCCTTCTCAGCCGCCCTGGCGATTGAATACGTCTGCTCTCGCCAGCCTTCTTCGCGTGAGGACAGACGTATTCTGCAGGGACAAACTCTTAACGTTTCTCCTGGGCTTTATTTAAAAAGCGCCTTCGGGTCTTTCTCCGTAATGCCTGCATTATACTCGGCGATGATATCGGCTCCGCCTTTGCTCAAATATTCCTGAACAAGCTGATCCCATTCGGATACCGGACGCGTGCCCGCAATCATCTTCACCTGCTCATCCATGACGTATTTTTTAAGCTCCGCGCCTTTGGCATTGTCCGTAGCGGATTCCAGGCCGGTGATCGGGTTCGCATACAGCTTGATTTCCTTATACATCGCTTCGATGGACTCAACCAGATCGGACAATTGCTTCGTCTGATAGGTGATCGAGTAGTCGTTGTCGAAATCCTGGGGCGCCCATGCCGTATTGTCCACAAAATAAGTGGATGGCGCGAGTCCGTCGGATGCGAAGTTTTCCTTGTTTACCGGCACGCCGTCTTTCATCTCGTAGCCGACGCCGATTTTTCCGGACCACCAGTCGAAGTCTGCATTGCTCTCGTTCCGGCTGTCCTCTGGGTAGAAGGTGCGGCCGAAATCAATCATCGTAAGAATCCGCTTCAGCTTCTCCGGCTCGGACGCCAGCTTGGCGCTTAGCAGAGTAATGCCGTTAAATCCTGCACCCGAGGTAAGTCCTTGATTACCGTATGCATCTTTGAACGGTCCAAGGCTTACAAACTGTGCGTCCGGATGGATGGCCAGCAGTCCGTCCATATACTCCTGGGACATGCCGCGCGGCGTTCCGATGAAGATGCCCGCCTTGCCGGAATAGAACTCTTTATTCGTATCTGCCCAGTTCAGAATGGCGTAATCTTTGGTCATCGCACCCGCTTTATACAGCTCGGACAGCATCGTGATAAATTCCTTCCGGCCGTTGCCGATCATTCCCGGAATATAATTGCCCGCTTCATCCTGATGATACCAGGCGTCCGGGTCCCAATACGGTCCTTGGTTGAAGTTCGGGTTAATATCCTGACCGATGGCCAAACCGTACGTATCCTTCTTGCCGTTGCCGTCCGGATCGTTATTCGTGAATGCGATCGCGACCTCCTTCAATTGCTCGTAGTTGGTTGGAACCTCAAGGCCCAGCTTATCGAGCCAATCCTTGCGGATGACCGTAACGACCTGGTATTTCGGGGCATATTGCGGGATCGCGTAGATTTTCCCGTCGACCCTCACCGCATCCCATATAAAATCCGGAACCAGCTTCAGCGTCGGATATTCCTGGATATACGGTTCGATGTCAAGAAATGCGCCCTGCTTGGCAAATTTGTTGTAGCGGTTCTTCACATCCGCCGTCATCAATCCGATCATATCCGGTATTTTGCCTGAGGCGAAGGTGGCGTTGATCTTCTCGTCAAACGCGGTATTCGGCACAAACGTCGGCTCATACTTGACATTGAATCTTTCGTTGATCATCGTCAGCCCCGGGCTGGATGACGGCGGCGGATCCCCATAGCGGTAATCGATTGCCGTAACGGTATAGATCTGTTTCGCTTCGCCCTCGGTTGGTGCCTTTCCTCCTTCCTGCGGCTGTTCTGCACTCTTCGGGCCCGGACTGCTCTGACCGCAGGCGGCCAGGCTGACCGAGAGAAGTGCAGCCATCATCATGGTAATCATGCGCTTTTTCGACATTTACGTTCCCCCATTTTGGTTATGATTTTGGAGCTTGCGCCCCAGTTATGATGATCTCAGCGACAGCCCAGCTTCTTGCAGCAGCCCTGAGTTCTCACCCTTTAACAGCACCAAGCATGACACCCTTGGCAAAATGCTTCTGCAAGAATGGATACACGATGAGAATAGGCAGCGTAGCCATTAGAATCGCCGCCATCTGGATCGTCTCCGGAGGCGGAGGCTGGGCGGCAAACATGTTATCTCCTCCAAGCGTGCCGGTTGTCTCTCCCACCACCACGATCTGCCGAAGCACGACCTGGATGGTCCACTTCGAGGAATCATTGATGTACAGAATCGGAGCAAAGTAGTTGTTCCAATGGGTCACCGCGTAGAACAAGCTGAAGGCGGCCAGCGCCGGCTTGGACAGCGGAAGGATGATTTTATAGAAAATCTGCAGATCATTGGCACCGTCTACAATCCCGGCCTCAATCATTTCGCCCGGTATGTTAAGGAAAAATTGCCGGATGACGATCAGATTGAACGGAGCGATCGCGACAGGCAGAATTAAGGACCAGATCGAATCCAGCAGTCCCGTTGCCTGCACAACCAAATAAGTAGGGATCATCCCCGCCGAGAACAAGAGCGAGAACACCACCATAAACATGACGCTCCGCTGGCCGATGATCGGTCTTGACAAGGCGTAGGCCATCGTGCTGGTAAAGAACAAATTGACCAGCGTGCCAAGCACGGTTACAAGCGAGGTGGTCCATAGCGCCTGACGAAACGTGCGGGAGCTCCAGATGTACTCATACGCATCGGTCGTCCAGTTCGACGGCCATAACAGCAGCCGGCTTCCTAGGAAATCCTCATAGGACGAGAAGGAAACCGAGAATAAATATAAAAACGGAAACAGCATCAGCGCTGAAATCAGCAGCAGCAAACCGATATTCACCGAGTTGAACAAGCGTTCGGCGATGGATTTTTGATTCAAGGGTGTTTCTCCTTTCTGTGGGCTTCACAACGGATCAATAGACGCCCTGCTCGCCAAAGCGCTTGGATAATTTGTTCGCGCCCATGACCAGGATCAGCCCGACCAGCCCTTTAAACACGCCGACGGCGGTTGAGAAGCTGTAATCGGATTGTTGAATTCCCTTAAAGTACACATAGGTATCCAGCGTATTTCCGATATGCATATTGAATGCGTTCAGCTGGAGGAAGACCTGCTCGAACCCTACTTCTAGGACGTCCCCGAGCCGGATAATCAGCATGATGATGATCGTGCTTCGGATCGCCGGCAGCGTAATATGCCAGATTTGGCGGAACCGGCTTGCGCCGTCCATTACGGCAGCTTCATACAACGCCGGATTTACGCCGCTTAGTGCGGCAAGGAAGATGATCGTTCCCCATCCCGCTTCCTTCCAGATCACCTCTAAAATCAGAAACGGACGGAAATACTGCGGCTCGGTCAGAAAGCCGATCGTCTGCTGGGAGCCGAATGCTTCCCGCAGCAGGTCGTTAACCAGGCCCTCATTTCGGAAAAAGATCGTCACGATCCCAACCACAACGACCCACGAGAGGAAATGAGGCATGTATACCACCGACTGCATCACCCGTTTCAACAGCGGGTTCGCCACCTCGTTCAGCATGATTGCCAGGATGATCGGCGCAGGGAAAGCGAATATAATTTGCAGAAATGAAATGATCAGCGTATTCCAGATCACCTGAACGACTTCCGAGCTTTCGAATATGCGGCGGAAGTTATCGAGGCCGGTCCAAGGACTGTCGACGATGCCCATGAAGGGGCTGTAATCTTTAAATGCAATGGTGATGCCCAGCATCGGAACATACCGATAGACGATAAAATACAACAATCCCGGGAGCAGAAGCAGGTAGAGATAGCGGTCCTTCCACATTCGCGCACGAATCCGCTTGCCTCGGCTTGCCTTAGTCGCGGTCGGTTTTTTTCCTGGTTCCGTGCCCTGTACGAGCGTTTCCATTGGTTTCACCCCTTTCCTCGGCTGGAATGATCCATCCCTGTTTCAAATCCAGATCATGCTTACCGGGAGGAACGATCAGGTTTAGCCGAATACCGGACCAATCCAGGCACAATTCGCAGGACGCATCTCGCGAATTCCCGTTATAAACAGCCCCTCTCAAACTTCCGGTATCCAAATATAGGCTTAAAGGTTCTTCGGAACGGTAGCGGATTCCCGGGCCTGCAAAGCGTGTCGCACAGGACAGATCAAGTCTGCCGGAATTGCCGGAATCTAGAGGATCCTGCCCCATCATGCTTGAATTCAATCGTACGGCAGAACCACTGAATGAATAGCCTTCGTAATCCATCGTTTCTGTTGTATCGCAAAACATCATGTAATCCCTTCGCTCCCCTTCTTCTAGTACGGTAAAGCCGATTCCGCTAATACCGCTTGTTGTCACATGGTCTACGGTGATGTTCCTTGCATCGCCGGACTGCGGGATCAGCAACGTAACGAAACGAATGCTGCTCCCTGATGATGCTTTAACGCTGATAAAAGGTCCGTAGCTTTCCGCCCCCGGATAGTCCCGGACGGAAACCTGATGATGATCCGGAGCCAGAAACAGCAGCCGAACCGAAGCTTCATCCCCACGAATCATCAGGCTGGACTTCTCTACTGATTCTCCCGGACTGATCAGGGAATGATCAGGCCCGTAAATGGATGAAGTTGTGTGGAATAACAGCTCCGCCTCATCCCCTTCCCGGTTCAGCTCAGCATCGTCGACGATGACATAATAAGACGCGTCGATATGATACAGCGTCCGGCGATACGATCTTAGGCTTTCCCCATAACTTGCCGAAGCGTCCCCGCTTACGACTTCGAAGCAAGGGAACAGCGAACTGTCGCAAATGTACCCGCCGCCGAGCGATTGCTGCCCCTGTCCATTGACAAGCAGCGAATTATGCCCGATCGTGCCTGTTGTATAATCCGCTCTCGGGCCCGGCACATAGTCCTGATAGCCCGGGCCCGTCAGAAGCCATTCGCCGCCGACATTCAGCATGATCTGGTTCTGATCCCTATGATTGTGATCCTTGGCCGACGGGCTTGAGGTAAAGCATAAGAGGTGATCGCCTCTCCCCCAACCCGATCGCAGCGCAGCCCAGCCGACCGGCTGGAACACGGCGGAGACGGCTCCTTGGTAATAAGCTTCCGGATTGATTGAAAGCGTTTCCTCTTTAAGATATAAAAGTGCAGCCGGATGCTCCGCCTCATACCTTCGCATATACCAGCCCGCTGCAGGATGGGCATGATGCGAGGCCGTCATAGCCATGACATATGCGATATCCAGCTTGTAGAACGAATCCGAGAAGTTTGGAAACGTATTCACAACCGGGGATAAAAAATGCAGCAAACGCTCCGGCAGCTCTTCCGCCAAATAAGGATGATTGACCAGATCGGCATTTCCCGTCATTCTTCGGTACAGATCAGCCGCCATCCATACGTGCCTTGCAGCTACTTGATCATATAAAAAGCCTTCCGTTTCCCCCGAATTCAGCTTGAAATCCAAGTAACCCGTCAAATAATCAAGTGAAGCCTGCAAATATTTGGCTGCATACGGAACTTCATCCGCGATCGCTGCCGCTCCGAACATCATGGCAACATGCTTGGCGGCCACGATGTTATGCCGATCCCGGTTTCCGATATCCATGGCTAACGGCTGCAATCCTTTACTTAGGATGGATCCCCTTATATGGAGCCTTTCCTCTTCCGTAAGCATGCCGCGGATGGCGTCATAAGCAGCGGATACGCCGATCAGAAAGTGAGCATTGCTGAGATTGCCCTCGGCGCCCCGATGATCGAACTCATACCATTTTCCGTAAGAAGCCAATGCGAGCAAATAACGTCTTGCCTTCTCGGCATATTCGGTCATGCCCGTGATGATATAAACGGTTGATAACACGACAAGCCGTTCCTCGATTGCCCGAGCGTACATCGTCCAGTAAGGAAAGTCGGTGTAGCCCTCCGGATCTGCTGTCGGCTCCGGTTCCTCCAGCGGCAGCGATACATGCCACTCTTGGGAGATCGAAGGATAATGGACCGTAAAACCCGTCTCGTTCAAATAATCGGCTGCCCGCTCTAAGTAGCTGTGCCACAGCTTCGGGTATTGGATGGCTGACGCCGAATCGGGCTTAGCACCATCCCCTGCTGTTTCCTCCTTACCTCTAATCTGCCGACGGAATGCTTCAGCCTCTTCCCGAAGGAATAAAATTCGCGGGCTCCGGATTGTTATTCTATGTATGGGCTCGGAAGGCGGTATAACCGTAACACGCCAGCAGACGGCAGGGAATCGTTTATCACCAAAGTCCACCTTAACCTCTGCATCGCCTGGCTCCATCGCGCTCAGCGTCAACCCGTCCGCCTGAAGCACCTGTGACGGCTCACAGGTAACGATGCCCGCCGGGGTGCAGCCTTGCATGACGCTGCCGGAAGGATCGATGAACCTGAACGCCAGCGTATGGGTCTCGCCGGTCTCGAGGAGCGGAACTCTAATCATCTCTACCCGGTACAAATCAATAACGCCCCTCTCTTGATTCTTCACCATGTTCATCGCTTTATTGATCGGTCTCGTTGATCAGGCTTCATGCTGTCTTGATCAAGCTTGATATGGCCATCGCTAAATATACATGTATTTTACTTGTATATATTAAATGCTGTCAATTTAAATTTTTCTTTTTCGTTAAACCTATTTGCTTAATCCTCGGCTAGCCACTTGGCCGTATGCTTTTTAAACTTATTGATTATCCACTTCCATTGAGCTATTGTTCTAATATCGTGCCTAAAAAATCTAACTAACTGGAAAATGAATCATGCTTTTTTGTATCTTAAGGAAAATGAACTAGCTAAAGTTACCCTTATAAAGATAAAAGCCGCCACGTAGGCGACTTCTCACTTGGGCTAGATTTTTGTCCTTCTTCAACCCCCTTCTAGAAATTTTAATTATTGAATTTCTGTACCCTCCCGCTTAGTTGATGATATTGTTTGTGATTTATTTAGATTAAAGGCGAATATTATAGTGAAAATAAGACCAAACAATAAATGGAAAGAACCTGTTATCTGATTCACGGCTTGAATCCCAAAAAAATCTATAATAAAACCTGTTATTAGCGCACCAGCTTGAATAGCTACTGCGGTTAAAGTTCCCCATAAACTAAACACTTTACCTCTTAGATAATCCGGTACTACATTTTGCATCGTAAATCGTTCGAATGGTACTATAAGTGCAGAAAACAAACCAAAGAGTATTAGAGATAATATTCCTTGAATTATATTTGTTGAGAAACTAAACAAGATCCATGCTAACCCCGTAGCAACATACATTACACCATACTTCCACTTCTTTTTAAAGATCAGATTTTTCTTAGCTACGATATAACCAATTAATACCGAAGTTATTCCTTCTGAAATGTATAACAAACTTAGATAGTATTCTTGTTCAGCGTAGACTACACTACTATACCTTTCTAACATTAGATTATAGCTGCCAATAATTGTCCCGATTGTAATGGAAGATATTAATATCATTTTCACATATAAATTATTCCTTGCAAACGCTAACCCTGATGAAAGCTCTTTCCAAAAGTTTTTTTTAATACTATCATTTTTGTTAATGCTGCCTTCATTCCAGTTATGCCTAGCTATTAAAAAAGAAGAGAACAAACAAGATAAGGCGGTTAATAAATATGCTATATTAATTCCGAAAAAAGAAACTATTACTCCACCTACTGCAGCTCCACTGAGACGAACCGTACTTGTGATCATATAGCTGTAAGAATTAGCTACTACTAGATCTTCTTTTTGAACAATTTGAGGAATAACCACTTGTTTTGCAGTTGAGTTAAAAGAGCCTAATAACCCTGTAAAAAATCTTGATATAAAGAAAATAAAAACCGAGATAAACCCTTCAGTAAAAGGTATAAATAAGAAAAGTAAAAATGCTAAAGACCTTAAAAAATCGGAATAAATGATACTCCGTTTCTTATTCCACCTGTCTAAATAGACTCCGAGAAACGCAGTAAATATTAACGGAGATAAACCACTAAGAGCCCATAAAACTCCTAATTCAATGCCTGAATTTGTGATTTCCCCTAATAAGAAAAGCATTGCTATGAAAGAACTCCAGTTAAAAAAGCTGGTTAGAATCGTGGAGATTTGTATGTCCCTATATATAGGATACTTACTCCATATTTCTAAAATAGACCCTTTGGACTTCTTCTCCATTTGTTTTCTCCTAATACTTCGGCATCCCCGATTGATGCTGACCATTGTGCAGCATTCTGGAAAATTAACGATTCAGAAACTTCAAGAAGCATAATTTTGTAGCAGCCTAAAATCTTGAATTTATCATCCTTCTACTTCATCCATCGCCTTCCGCACATCATAATCCTGAATATCGATATCGATCGGCAGCCCCAGCGCCAGCTTTGCCAATTGGCTCCCGATAAAAGGCCCCATCGTCAAACCGGATGCTCCAAGCCCATTGGCGGTTAATAGACCCTCCCAGCCGGGAACAGCTCCGATCACCGGAAGAAAGCCCGGCGTGAATGGGCGAAAACCGACTCTTACCTCTTGGAAGGTGCTGTCGGCCAAGCCAGGCGCCAGCTCCAGCCCTTTATTCAGAATTTCCTGCATTCCGGCGGCGGTCACCCTGGTATCGTATCCCTCTACATCATTCTCGTGAGTCGCTCCGATGACGATCTTCTGCTGATCGAAAGCGAGCAAATATTGGTCAGAAGGCGGCATGACTACTGGCCAATGGCTTGTATCTTGCTGATTATGAAGCTGCAGATGCATGATTTGCGCTTTTTGATAATGTACCTTAAAGCGAATGCCTAAAGGCTTCAGCAGCTGATCCGCCCATGCGCCTGCACATACCACGACTTTGTCGGCAAGGAAGCTTCGCCCATTGACAACAGCCCCGGTGACGCGTCCCGATTGATATTGCAGCCTCGCATCCCCGTTAATCAAAACCGCGCCGTTTCGCTGCGCCGATCGGAGCAGCGCATCTCGGAGTGCACGGCCATCTACCCGTGCGGCGCCGCTGATATGTACAGATTGATAGCCTTCTGCCAGCAGAGGAAATGAATCACGGGTTTGCCTTTCGTTTAGGCGGGTAATTTCGCCAATCTCCGGTGCATCCGCTTTACGGCGTTGTGCCCGCTCCTCCATCGCGGTAATTTTCTCTTGGCTATGATGGATGCTAATCGCACCAACTTGGGCATAGCCCGTCTCGGTCTCCCCCTCCCCGGTAAGCTCTTTGATCAAACCGGGGTAGAAGCGCGCGCCGGCCTTGGCCAGCCGGTACCATGCCTGATTGCGCCTTTGCGACAGCCAGGGGCAGATAATGCCTGCAGCTGCGTCGGTGGCTTGTCCTACATCTTTACGGTCAATGACAAGCACCTCTGCTCCTTGCTTGGCTAACGCGTAGGCTGTCGAGGCTCCGACGATTCCCGATCCAATGACGATGACTTTCTTCATGGTTACATCCTTTCAGAATCAGTCTATTAAAAAGCCGCGAACTTCGCGGCTTATCTTTGCATGTATTCGATTATACACGGTGAAGATTCACCTAGACTCAAGCTTCTTCACCCTCCGAGAAAATCTCCAGCAGCCCGGCCGGCAGCTGATATTTGTGGTTGTTGATCTGAATGCTCTTTAGCTCCTCCAGCAAGGAGTCTTCATCGTGCATATCCTTGATGGCTTGAACCTCACGGTTCAGCCGCTCCATCTGATGGTCCAGCGCATTAGCTGTATCCGCCGCGGCTTTCAGCTCCTCAAGCAGCCGCTGTGGGACCGACTTATTATATTTATAGAAGATTTTATGCTCCAGGCTTGCCCAGAAATCCATCGCGATGGTCCGGATTTGCACTTCCACGCATACCTTCTCCACCCGATCGGAGAAAAACACCGGCACCTCTACGAGCAGATGCAAGCTCTGATATCCGTTCGGCTTCGGATGCTTGATGTAATCCTTGACGTTCAAGACGGTCAGATCGCTTTGCTTCTGCAGCATCTCGCTGATTTTATAAATATCGGAAATGAAGGAGCACGTGATCCGCAGTCCCGCAATATCCTTGATGTTCTCCTCGATCGAGGCCAAGGAGATTTCTCCTCCCTTGCGGAGCAGCTTCTTCATCATGCTTTCCGGCGATTTCAGGCGGGATTTCGTATGCTCGATCGGGCTGTAGTCATGCAGAGCCTGAAACTCTTCCTTCAGAATCTCGATTTTGGTTTCGATTTCGTCCAGCGCGAATTTATATTTCAGCATAAACCTGGTGATTTCCGTACGGATCAGCTTCAATTGTTCCATTTGCATTACATTCATGAATAACTTCCTTTCGGCCGAATGGACATAAACGCTAGGCGCTCACGGCTTGCCGCCCCTTCCATTCTCGAGTGGTTAATATTTAGAAACAGGGATTCGTTTTCGCCCTCTCTAAATTTTAGTTGATCTTCGGGTACCACTGCAACTTCATCACGTTGACGTAAAAAAGAACCGATCGTTTGACTGCCGGATTCTCACGCGTCTATGCGCTCCCCTGCCGATATGTAAGTGCACCAAGCCGGGACATCAGCCCCGGCCAAAGAATCGCTTAATCCTTGGCCAATTGAATGCCCGGGCTTCGCTGCGCCGCCCATTGCGGATAGGCGATGCCAAGCAGGATGAGAGATACGCCCATCCACTGAACGGCAGTTACCTGTTCGTTCAACACCATCACCGATGCGATGACGGCCACCGGAAGCTCCCCCGCTCCTAGAATCGTAGCCAGGCCGGTGCTGATTTTCGGTGCACCAAGCGCAAACAGGAGCACCGGAAGCACGACCCCGAACGTTCCCAGGATCAAGCCATAGATCCATAAGCCGTTACCGCTATCCATTTGGACATACCCCGTAAATACGTTGGGCGCAAACAGAACCGTCAGCAGGACAAGACCGCCGGTCGATGTATAGAAGCTGCGGGTGATCGCCGGCATGCCGGTCTCAACCCGCCCGCTGAAGAAGACGAATAATGCCATCATGAGGGCAGCCGCAAGAGCAAGCAGCGTTCCTTTCAGGTTAAGCTGAAGCTCGCCCGTACCGAGAATGCCTCCAGCCATCAGCGTCCCGAGAAACAGAATGGCGATCGAAATGACGGTCGCTTTGTCCGGGAGCCTGCGGTATACGATCGATTCGATGATCACCCCGATCCAGGTAAATTGAAACAGCAGCACAACGGCGATGGAGGCCGGAATGCTCTGCAGCGAAAGATAATATGTAACGCCGGTCAGACAGGTGCATAAGCCGACGCCGGCAAGACGAACCGCCTGCTTCCAGGTCACCCTTCGTCTCGCGAACAGCAGCATGAGGACCAGCAAAATAAGCCACCCTGTTCCGAATTGACTCAGCATCACTTGTTCAAACTGGAATCCGTCCCGGTATGCCAGCTTTACGACCGTAGATAAAATCCCGAAGCAGCACGCCCCTAAAAAAACATACAACGAGTTCTTCAGCAATTGATACAATGTTTCGTTCCTCCTCCACACGTCAAAAAAACCCCATTTCTCATTGTTTTGGATCCAGAAAACAATAAAAAATGGGGTTCGTCTTATAAGATTCTATCTAATTATGTTTCCATTCTAAAATAGAATTCGTGGAATGTAAACAACCGGTTTGTCCGCTAGGATGCCTACGTTCTTAGTCTCCGATCAGCGCCAGAATCTCCTTCATGCACTCCAGTGCTTGGGATTCAAGCGGCTTAATCCCTTCAACCAAGCCTCTTGCCTCTCTAGCGGTGAGAGAATCGTTCGGCTGGCCCCCTTGCGGGAACGGGAACAGCCGGTGCAGCTCATCGAGCTTCTCATGCATCCCTTGGTATAAGGCCGACGCTTCATCAAAATGCCGGGTCAGCTCTTCCGACTTCTCCTCAAGCAGCCAAGCCTGCTTCAGCTCTTTAAAGAACTCCGCCCCATAATAACGCGCGTCCCTCAGCACTGCAATATTATAGGCATGGCCGTTCGGCTCAATCGCGCCGCCCTCCAGCGCTTCGAGCCACGCATCATAGGCCGCCAATCCTTTGACGCAGTTAGCCGGAATTGCGCTCTCCCTGCCTTCGTAATGCTCAATCGCCGATTCCAGCGACAGCCTGAGCTGCTGTTTCAGCGTCAGATCCACTTTGCCGTCAATGGCAAGAACAAAAATCTCCTCGAGCACGCTTCTGCCCAGATGATCGAATGGCAGCGTCTCCACCTTTCCGCATTCCTCGGCATATAATAGCCGGTTCTCATCGTCATAGCCATACACGGTGCCGAATTCCGGGAAGAACAGATCCCATGCCAGGACCGGGATCCCCTGATCCAGTGAGCGGTGGATCAAATCCAGCGCTCGCGGGAGCTCACGATGAATGCTGCGTTTGCCCATCGCATCCTTCCCCGTCAATGAAGGGTCAAGCAGATTGCTGTTTTCGCCGATATTCGGAGACATCCCGTCGATTACCTTCGCGTGAAAACCGATATTGTGCAGCCCCCTAGGAAGCACTTCGCTGAAATTATAGCCGGTCGGTCCCGCAATATGGACGCTCTTCGGTACGATATTGATGCGGAAGGCATGACCGGTCAGTCCCATCACCATCGGCAGCGAGAGCTTGCGATCCGTATATTGCAGCATTTTGTAAATCACATCCGCCGCTGTCGTCCATGTGCCTGTTTCGTGAAACTCCTTGCCGTAGTCCAAAATCCGTTTGCTCATAATTCCCATATCCCTTCTTGTTTTCATATAGGAGTCAACGGTAACGCGGATTTTTTCCTGGATCACCTTTTTGCGAGATCTGGAAATAATCTGGTATACATTGGCCGAAGAGAGCTGAAACAGCTTGGCGATTTCCTGCGGCGACAGCTGGTCGAAGAAATGGGACTCGAAGATCATCCGCTCTCGCGGCTTCAGGCAACGAATGATGTCGGTTAACGTATGCAGCGTTTCCTTCTGAAGCAGCTTCTCCTCGGGAGCATTGGCAGAAGCAGCCGCTTCATTCGCGGTCCGGTTCAGCCTGAACAGAATGCGGTCCAGATCGTTCCATTCGCCGTCCTCCTGGCCGCTCAAGCGACCTCCCCCTTCCAGCTCCGTGAACGTTTGCTCCTGAAGCGTGGGTCTCGCCTTGAGCCTGGTGTACGCCTGGTTCCGTACGATCCGCTGCATCCAGGGGAGGAACCGCTCCGCATCGACCAGCTTGCTGAGGTGCAGGAAAGCGCGCAACAGCGCATCCTGAACGATGTCCTCCGCCAGATAGGACTCCTGGGTAATGGCTCTGGCATAGCCGTATACCTTTGCTCGGTGTCTGCGTACCAGCTCGCCGAAAGCCTCCCGTTCCCCTGCCTGGGCGCGAATGACCAACTCGCTGTCTTCCATTTCATCCCAATCTGTCCGTTTGTCTGCTGTCGCTTCCAATGTCTATACCCTCTTTCATTTCGTTGACTGCTTATATGACTCGGGGATTGAGGCATTTCTGACAATTTTGCAAAAAAACTTTGCATCCTCTTTACCGCAATTTTGTTTCAGGCTCCGGTGATCTCTGCTTTTGACTATATTACCATAGGTTCTTGTCAGTCAGATCTACCGGCTCCTTAGCTCAGCATCTTCCGAAGATATTTGTCCACTTCGGTTGCCGGCATCCATCTGTCCCTCTTGCTTACAGCCATTCCGCGGATTTGCCCAAAGCCCATGGTGAGGGACGAGTTTATATTAAATTTATTGAGCTGTGCTAGAGTAAGTGCGACAAAACAAGGAGGGGGAATAACCTTTGAGAAGGGTATTAAGACCCATAACCGATTGGGTCTCAACCAAAAGAGGCATGTGGATATCGATCCTGATCTGGCTGATCGTAATGATCGGGTTAAGCGCCGGTCCGAGGCTTGGTGATTACAAAGCAACCAGCTTCCAATCACTCCCGGATGAAGCGCAATCCATCATTGCCGAGAACAAATTGGAGAAGACGTTTCCGAGCGACCAGGGAACGCCAGGGATTCTGGTTTTTCATAATGCATTAGGAGATATTAATCTGGATGAAGTCAAGCGCATCACTTATGGAATCATCTCAGCCGATATTCAGGGAGTTAAATCCATTGTAAATATCGGCACTTTGCCGCCTCAAGCCTTAAAGGCTTTCATTTCGGCGGATAACTCTACCATTATCGTTCCCATGAGCCTGGAACCGGGCCTTGGCAACCATGAGTATGCGGAAATCAATGATGAAGCCTTCAGGCTTGGCAATGATATTGCTAAGGGTCTGAACACTGACTTCTATATTACTGGCCCGGCGGGGATCGCCGGCGATACGATCAAACTCTTCGAGCAGGCGGACTTCGTTCTGCTTCTTGCCACCGTTATCATCATTCTCGTATTATTGATCGTTATTTACCGTTCGCCGCTGCTTGCCCTCATACCGCTGCTTGCCACGGTCATCGTATATCAGGTGGTCAATCAATCCGTTGCCTTGATGGGCGCAGCCGGACTTGAAATCAACAATTCGACCACCTCAATCATGAGCATCCTGCTGTTTGCCGCCGTGATCGATTATTCATTGTTCGTGTTCTCGCGATACCGCGAGGAATTGAATAAACACGAAAGCAAATATGCCGCGATGCAGCACGCTATGCGCGCTACTGGTGAGCCGGTGTTTTTTGCTGGCGGCACCGTGCTTGCTGCTATGCTTATTTTGTTCTTTACGGATTTCCGTGATTACCAAAACTTCGCTCCGGTCTTCGGCGTGGCCATGCTCATCATTATGCTGGCTTCCGTCACCCTTGTCCCTGCCCTGTTCACCCTGTTTGGACGGAGAGCATTCTGGCCTAAGGTTCCCAATTTCGGCCAGAAACAACAAATCAAACACGGTTTCTGGGGAACAGTCGCTAAAGTTGTGGTGAATCAGCCGCTATTGACCGGCGGAATCGTGGCCTTCTTCATGGTCGTTTCCGCCTTGAACGTCTTTAACCTGAAATACGAATTCGACGCCGTCAAGAAATTTCCGGAGGATCTGCCTTCCCGCGTTGGTTATGAAATCATAGAGTCCAAATATAACAAAGGCGAGCTTGCGCCTTCCACGATTCTTCTGGAATCCGAGAATGCGCTAACCGAGGAGCAGACCGATCAGTTTCTGATGAAGCTGGAAAGTTACGAAGAGATCGAGTCCGTCCGCCTGACTGGCATTACTGAAGATTCCAAAGCGGCAAAATTCAGTGCAGCCTTGACGCTGAATCCATATTCAACCGAGGCGATCGACTTTGTGGATGAGCTCCAAAAGGAGTCTGACGCCATCCTTCACGAGTTGTCTCTTCAGGGCGATGTTTACTATAGCGGCGTGACAGCCAAACTAGTCGATGAACGGACGACAAACAACAATGACATCGTCAAAGTAGTTGTCTTGGAAACGGTTCTGATTCTCATTCTTCTTATCTTCTTGACTCGTTCGTTAAAAATGCCGGTGTACATGATGGCCACGATCCTGATTTCTTATGTATCGGCTCTAGGTCTTGGATTATTCCTGGTAGATGTTCTGTTCGGTTATGAGTCCATCGGCACGCGGGTTCCTGTCTATGCGTTTATATTCCTGGTGGCTCTTGGAATTGATTATAATATTATTCTAATCTCCCGCTTTCTTGAGGAGAGAGCAGCATTAAAAGTAAAGGACGCGCTTGAAGTGGCTATCCTCAATACGGGTGGGATCATCTCCTCGGCAGGCGTTATTTTGGCTGCAACCTTTGCAGCGCTGACCACCATGCCGATTGCCGACCTCTTTGTGTTCGGCTTTATGGTTGCCATTGGCATATTGATCGATACATTCCTGGTGAGAGGCGTCCTGCTTCCTTCCTTAATTTTATTATTTGAAAAGGATACGGAGCAGAAAAAGCACACAGCCCAGGCTTAATGCAAGGTAGGAGGGGACTTTCATGAAGATTTTAGTTGTGGACGATGACTACGATATTCTGCAGCTTGTGACAATCCATTTATCGCGGGAAGGCTATGAGGTTTTACAGGCCAATAACGGACAGCATGCGCTTGAGCTTCTGGAGGAGACAGAGGTGAGTCTAGCCATAGTGGATGTCATGATGCCCGGAATGGACGGCTTCTCCCTGACTAGAATATTAACGAAAGAGCTGGACATCCCCGTCATTCTGTTGACAGCAAAGGGGCAAATATCCGACAAGGAGCAGGGATTCAAATCAGGCTCCGAGGATTATCTCGTGAAGCCCTTCGAGCCGAAGGAATTACTGTTTAGGGTTGCCGTAGTCCTTCGCCGCTATGGCCGCGCGATGGAAAGTGTCGTAAAGGTCGGCAATGTGAAAATTAACCGAAACGATTTTGAAGTGATCATCAATGATGAAACCATTCTCTTTCCTCTAAAAGAGTTTGAGCTGCTGACGTTGCTGGCTGCCAGAGCCAACAAGGTCACTCCCCGTTCCGTTCTTCTGGAGCAGGCATGGGGCGAGGATTACGATGGCAGCGAGCTAACGTTAAATACGCATATGAACCGGATTCGCGACCGTCTCAAACGTTACAACGCTTCAATCGAAATCCAAACCGTCCGGGGTATTGGTTACAAGCTAGAGGCTGCCGAATGAGAACTTTATACCGGGAGTTTATATCAGCTACACTGCTCATTCTGGGGATCAGCGTCCTGATCGGATTTGTTCTGGTCAACGTCGTCTATCTGGCGTTTACCAAAGACGAAATCACCCAGCAAAACGTGGAGGTCGCCAAGCAAATCGTCCATGTCCTAGAGGAAATGCACGTATCAAGCCATTCCCTGCAGCCCTTCCTGGAGTCAGTCGGACGATTAGGATATCAGATGTATTTGGCCAACGGTTCCGGGGATGAGTATTTCTTCGGCGAGCCCTTTGAGCACGGCCGGCTGCCGGCACGCACGTTGGACCAGGTATTAAACGGCACTCCGTATATGGGCAAAGACAACATATGGGATCAATTCTGGATGATGGGCCATTTCTCCAATGATTTAAGAAATACCGTCGGGATCCCCCTGCAAATCGGTCAAGAGCCATATGCACTGTTTGTTAAACCGGACAGCAAAACCCTATTTTCCGATATTCATATGATGCTCGCGGGATTTATTCTGGCAGTTGCCGTGGTGAGCCTGCTGGGCGTAATCAAAATGACCAAGCGGCTCATCTATCCCATTTCCGAGCTTTCTGAGGCAACCAAAGCGATTACCAATGATGATTTTACGTATTCGCTGGAAATCCGACGCAAGGATGAGCTGGGTCAGCTGGCCCAAAACTTCCTGCAGATGCAGCAGCAGCTGCGACACAACGACGTCGCGCGTAAGTCCTTCATCAGCAATGTATCCCACGACTTCCAGTCACCATTGATGAATATCCAGGGCTATGCAGACCTCCTCATCAACCCGGATCTGCCAGCGAAGGAGCGGATTCAGTATGCCGGCATCGTCAACGACGAGGCCAAGAGATTGTCCAATTTGACCAAGCAGCTGCTGCTGATTACATCTCTCGACCAATCCGGTTATCCGGTTAGAAAAAGCCTGGTCCGCCTGGATTTACAGATCAAGGAGTCCGTCAAAAAGCATCTCTGGAGCCTGCAGGATCGGAACCTGACCATCTCTTACAAAATGGATGAAGCCAAGCTATTCTCCGACCGCGAGCTGCTCGGGATCGTCTGGGATAACCTGATTACAAATGCCATTAAGTATAATCGGCCGAACGGCCACATCTATATATCATGCAGCAACAAAAAAGACAAAATCATCCTCGCATTCGAGGACACCGGGATCGGCCTATCGGAAGCTTCGGCTGAGCAAGTCTTCGATCGCTTCTACCGGGTAGACGCGACCCGCAAGAAAGATGGGACAGGGCTTGGCCTGTCCATTGTAAAGGAAATCGTCACTTTATTAAACGGAACCATAACGCTCGACAGCGAGCTCGGGAAAGGAACAACCTTTACCGTCACGTTTCCGAAGGAAGGAAAGGATTAAATTGATGGAACAAAAATGGAGTTTGCGATTAATAAGATATGCGGCGCTATTCGGCATCCTCGGAACTTACGTCGGATCCAAAATGTCAGGCGAAATCGATTATTCCCTGCGTCCGATCCATGCTCACATATTACTGGTTGGCTGGTTGTCGGTATTTGCTTGGGGCATTTTTTACAGAGCTTTTAAGGTAAAATATAAAAAGCTGGTAGCGGTCCATGGCTGGATGGCCATATTGGGCGCCTTCGGACTAACCTTCGGGATGTGGATGTACAATCTGAATCCGTTTGAGTTGAACGAAACTTTGGTCATGATTTTATTTATTGTTGGCGGTTCGGTGCTGCTGCTTGCTTTTCTGCTGTTTGTTTTCATTACATTTTTTACAGAAAAGGAACCAACGTAAGCCATAAAACCTTCTATATTGCAAAACAGAAACAGCCAAGCACTCCCGCGTGGAGACTTGGCTTTGTTCGTGAGAAGGTCATGGACAACGCGCCTCTATAATGCGACAATAGACACTGCGCGTCATACTTTAGGGATGAACGACATCAAGCGTAAACGGGGAAAGGAACGAAGGCATGGCTCAATTATTTTTCAAATACGGATCAATGAACAGCGGCAAATCCATCGAGATTTTGAAGGTCGCCCATAACTACGAGGAGCAGAACAAGCCTGTCCTCCTCTTTACATCAGCCATAGACGACCGGGATGCGATCGGATACGTATCCTCGCGGATCGGCCTGCGCCGGGAGGCGATTCCTATATTCGAGGACACCGATATTTACAGCATCGTGAAGGATCACGAACCAAAGCCTTATTGTGTTCTGGTGGATGAATGCCAGTTCCTGAGTAAAGGGAGCATTCTGCAGCTTGTCAAAATCGTAGATGAGCTGAACGTGCCGGTTATGGGCTTTGGGCTCAAGAACGATTTCCGGAACGAGCTGTTTGAAGGCAGCCGCTGGATGCTGATCTATGCGGATAAAATCGAGGAAATGAAGACGATCTGCTGGTTCTGCGAGCGCAAGGCAACGATGAATCTTAGGGTAATAGACGGTAAGCCGGTCTATACCGGCGAACAGATATTGATCGGGGGAAATGACACGTATTTTCCCGTCTGCCGGAAATGCCATGCAAATCCGCCGCTGCCTCAGCCGTAATGGATCCATTGCATTTAGCATTTAATCACCCGTCAGCTACTGAGTTCTAACCGAAAGGAGTAGAATGGTTATGCCGATTGTCAGGCCGTTGGTGACCGATGCGGATTTCAAGGAAGTATTGGAGAAGCAGATCCCCATTCGCATCTTCAAAGATAACCACCTCGTCGAATCGGGAGGCATCGTGATCCGGTTTACCGAAGACACAATCATCACGCAGTCCGGGGTGAGCTCACTCGGTTACCACGGGAGAGACAACTGCGAGTTTTTCGAAGTGAAGGGTTAGTGCGGCTGCCGCCAAAAACAGGGTGTTTCAAGGACCGATGGCATGAGTCCGTGAAACACCCTGTTTTTTAGTGAATATTGTTCTTCGCCATGCTTCCGCCGAGCACGTCGGCCACATTCTGGATCGATATGAAGGCATTCTTGTCGATCTCCTGAACCACGGTCTTCAGCTTGGCGATTTCCAATCGGGTGATCACGCAATAAATCATCTGCGTGTCCTCTTGGGAATACCCGCCCTTCGCATAAATCATGGTCGTGCTGCGGCCCAGCCGCTGCATAATGGCACTGGAAATTTCCTCATACTCGTTCGAGATTATCGTGACAGACTTGGATTCATCCAGTCCTTCTACGACGATATCCATGACCTTGGCAGCGATGTAGTAGGAGAAGATCGAATACATGGCCGAGTCCGCTCCAAACACAAAGCCCGCCGTGATAAAGATGAATACATTAATGATCATGATGATCTGCCCGACAGGGAGACGAAGCTTCTTCGATAGAAGAATCGCCACGATTTCGGTTCCGTCCAGGGCTCCGCCGTAACGGATCACGAGCCCGACCCCAAGACCCAGAATCAAGCCGCCGAAGAGCACGGCCAAAATTTTCTCGTTAGTGAACGGTTCGAAATGATGCAGAAATGTTGTCGCCACCGACAGCATCACGATTCCGTACAAGGTCGAAAAAGCGAATGTTTTGCCGATCTGCTTATACCCGATAAACAGGAACGGCAGGTTAATCACGAAGAGATACAAACCTAGCTTAATTGGCGTAATTTCGGATAATACGATGGAAATACCCGTAATGCCCCCGTCGATAATTTCATTCGGCACCAGGAATATCTCAAGCGCCACCGCCATCAGGATGGCACCGACCGTAATGAAGATAAACCTCTTGACGATCTCGCCCATCGTCAGCTTCTTATGATTTTTGACCATCTCCAACTCCTTTTGTCTCTTTTTTCACACGTAAAGCCTGTCGAAATAACATTTTATTAAAAGTTTTAAGGTCATGTCAATGCTGATGCTGCTAGAAACCCAAGCTGATCAAGCATTTATTAAGAGCTTAGGGTGGCCGAAAATATTCGTGGCCATCGAAATCTATCACGTAAATGCTCTATTTTTATCTATCCAATAGTGAACTCGTCCGCTTCGTTTTACAGCATACCGGCAGCCCCTCTGAGAAAAATAGGTTCTCTTGAAAGGAACACAATACTAGAGTCATCACTATACATATAAAGATCGGTTTGGAAGTTTTACAAACCGGCAATTCATAGATGAAAGGAGAATCCGCCATGTCATTAGCAGCGGAAAACAACGATCAGCAGCTCGGCAATCCTCCGTCCTCGCGTCGCGATGACGGACGGCTCCATTTGTTCTGGCGCATCCTGTTTGGCTGGCTCGCGTTCGTTGCCGGACTAGGGCTGGCCGTCGTGGCGGCTACCGTGGGCGGCTCCTATGGCCTGTCGACGCTCGGGCAGCAGATTCTGCTTGCCGTGGTTACGACATCCGTATCGGTTCCGCTGATCTACCTGCTCAGACGTTATGCCGACCGGCGGCCATGGCGCGGGATCGGACTCGCTTCCCCGCCGTCCGGATTCCGTTATTTCTTGCTCGGGATCGGCTTTATCGTGTTGGTCATGGCCGCCTCCCTGCTGCTCGGCAGCACGCTTGGCTGGCTGCGGGTCGTCGATGTTCATCTCCCTATACCTACGCTCCTCGTGATTCTGATCAATTCGATGATCGCCTTTTTCTATGAAGCCTTCCCCGAGGAGATAACCTTCAGGGGATATTTGTACCGCAATCTGAACACCCGGTTTCCCCGCTGGCTCGCGCTGCTCTTTCAAATTGTATTGTTCGTTATGGCCCCGATTGCGATAACCGCTTGGATGGTTGCCATCGGTATCGGCACTTGGGATCTCATCACCACAGAATATATCATCAGCTTGATAGTCTTCAGTGCAGCGCTTCAGCTGTCCCGCATCGTAACAAACCATCTATGGATGAGCATCGGCTTCCATCTTGCTTGGCTGGAAATGGTCCGTTATGTAATCGTACCCTCCAGCTCCGCCATCGTAGAGGTAGAATACCTGTCTCCACTCGGCAGCTACCTCATCTCCATCGGCTCGGTCATTATCGGGGTGATCTTCCTGCTGATCTGGTCGATTCGAAAAGGCATCGATTGGAGTGCCATTGATCCGGATCCGGACCCTGATCAAATAGCCGCCCTGCCTGTGGAAGCCTCGCAGGGAGGCAATGAACGGACGAGATAAAACTACAGCAAAGCTCCCATCCGACCAGCGGGTGGGAGCTTTACGTTTTAGTTCCTTAAGGATATCGGTCCACTGTCAGGACAGACGAACATGTCAAATTTTAATATATCCGAATCCGTATGATATAATATGGAACAACCGCCAGTGCTCACTGGTTACATAAGGAAACTGCCTTTATTACAATGCTGACAATTACATACTTCAGGGATGCCGCTTGGCCGGATGCTTCGTAAGACATTGCCGTTTGTGCGCTTATCAACGTATATCCGTCAGCTCCCTACGAACCGTATGTTAGTTTGTCTTAGTTTGGATGCAGGGAGAGGATTGTACTCAACATGGATTGGCTTCAACACATATGGACCTATTTAAAAGATTTGGACATGGAGCAGGTGCAGCGTTGGCTTAAGGAATACTCCGAGCTGGGACCGCTGCCCGGAATCCTGCTGCCCTTCTTCGAGGCGTTCCTTCCGTTTCTTCCTTTGATCGTGCTGGTTATGGGGAACGCCGCGGCGTATGGATTATGGTGGGGGTTCTTGTTATCGTGGATCGGGGTTTGCCTCGGATCCATCACGGTGTTTTGGATTGCGCGCAAGCTTGGCGGTAAGCTGGGACTGCTTATTCAGAAGCGGATGCCGGGAACACAGCGTTTCTTTCATTGGATTGAGGAAAAGGGCTTTACCCCGATCTTCATTCTGTACTGCTTCCCGTTCACCCCGTCCTCGCTGATTAATATTGCCTCAGGGATCAGCACCGTATCGGCAAGCACCTTTACCATCGCCGTCATGGCCGGGAAGTCCGTCATGATCTTCATGGTCGCCTTTATCGGGCACGACTGGCAGGGATTCGTCCAGCAGCCTTGGCGGATTCTGGTCGCAGCTATTGTGCTGTGGCTGCTGTGGCTGGCAGGCAAGAAGATGGAGAACCGGTATCACCACTCGGACGAGCAGACTTAAGCCCGGTCCGAGATTCTAACCATGAGATCGATGCTCAAATGACCTATCAAGGCAGAAACTCCCGTCAGGGATGTTTAAAAGCCCGTCATGTCCCTGCATGGGATGACGGGCTTTTAAACATATCAAAGTACAACCAACGAGATACGGATCGTTTCCTGTACTCACCTATTCCTACAACGAGGCTGCCATCCACCTGCATGCTTCTAGCTTAGCCCCTTCATTTCCTGCCATAGCCGCTCGGTTTCCACGGCTGCTTCCCGAAGGATGTGCTCTTTACGGTCGAGCAGCATTTGCAGGGCTTTCTGTACGAACCCGTCCTCAAATTGATGCAGCGGTTCAGGCAGCTCGTCTTCATCCAAAATATAATAATCCCCGCCAGGAAGCACCAGCAGATCGATAATCAAATCCTCAAAGGATACCGCCTCTTCGGATACATGCGTATTTCTGACGATGTTGAAATACGCGCCAAGCTCGTTCCCGTTCGCATCCCTCCAATAATACAGGTTATAAGGCTGATCGATCCAATAGTAGGCAAAGGTGAGCACCCCCTTGGATATCGTAAGCTCCTTCGCGCCGGCCTTCATCGAGAACGATCGCTCATTTTGATGCACAAGAATGACGGTGCTGCCTTCAGCTTTCAAGAGCTTGCAGTGGTGATCAACAACGGTGGCATCATAGCGAATTTTTCGCTCAAGGATGCTGTTTCCTTTAGCCATTGGCCCTATCGGCATGATTTCTTCAACTCCTCTCGGACGGTGCACCAAACCGGCCCTGTTCCTGAACCAAGGATCTTCCTGCCGTCTTAAAGACAAATGCCGCAAGCTGATGCTCCGTTTCGAAGCCCATGCTTTCGTATAACCGGATGGCACCGATATTGTCCCGGCTTACGCACAGCGAAATCTCCTCCGCGCCTACGTTCTCGAACAAATAACGGAGCGCCTTCGCCAGCAGCTTTTTACCATACCCTCTTCGCTGGAAATCACCCGAAACGGCGATGTATTCAATACTGCCTTCCCTAAACTCAGGTTCCGCTTCCACATAGACGTATCCTGCAAGCTCCCCATGATCCACCGCTGCGAACAGCCTTCGGTCACCGTCCAACCGTTCCAAGATCTGCTTCGCTCCATAATAGGTGTTTGGAAAGGTCATCTCATGCAGTTTAAGGAAAGCAGCCTCATATTCCGGCGTGATGTCCTGCACCCCAGTTGATTCGGCTAAGGTCGAATCCGAAATCCAAATCTCGCGCGAATTACCTCTTGATTTCAGGATGGTGTGAATCCCTGAACGTTCAGCGCCCAATTCCGCCATAAACTGCGCACAATAAGTATTCTCCATATTATAAAAACCGTACATCGTATCCACGGCTGCATCCAGCTTGGATAATCCCTCGCGCCATAACTGATTCGCGAGTGGAGCCCATTCGGCCTCTCCAGCATCGATGAAGGGTCCCCATATCTCTGCAGACCGGCCCTCTTCATCCACTTGGAAACCGAGCGCTCCAATCATCCGACTTTCGCGCGCAATAACCGTAAATCTCCGTACGCGGTTGGCTTCCTCAGCAAAGTCCTCCATCAACGTACCGTAAATTTCCTCTTCTTGTTCGCCGCAATAGCCGACGTGATGCTGTTTGAGTCGATTCATCCGGGCAAGAAATTCCGATAACTGCCTCCAATCGATCTTTTCGTGAATGACATTCATCTTTCCAACTCCCTCCTTCGCGAGCGAATGTAACCCTGCTATCAATCGCTCCTGCAGGCGGCCTCCTAATCCGATTGCAGCACGCTGGATTAAACTTCGCACGCCTTTGGTTTATTCTACCATATCACGAAGCTTCAATAGAAAGTCGCAAATTCATGAAACAAGCCGCCAAGATCGGCGGCTTGCAGAACATGCTTATTTATATCGTTTGAAACATTCCGATTGTAGCGTTCTGTCTTTTCCTTCGACAAGCCAGATGTTACAGATGCTATACATCCTTGACCTTCTCACCGGATTCGGATTTCCCGGCTTGCAGCTGCTCCCGCTCGCGCCGGAGCACAGGCTTCAGATCGTCATGGACGCTCCCCTCCCACAGGGACACGCCTGAACGATAGGCTGCCCGTCCGTTCAGATGACCCGCCACCGGGCCGGTAATGAACACAAACACGATCCCAAGAAGAAGCTTAACGCTGATATGGTCCAGATAGAAAGCGAAATACAGGAAGGCTCCGGCCAAGATCATCAGAACGCCGAGCGTAGCGCTCTTGGTAGCGGCATGGGAACGCATATACACGTCCGGCAGCCGGACGAGGCCAAAGGCGCTTAAAGCGCCTAGTAGCGCACCGAGAAGCACGATAATAGCAATCAGAAACTCACCGATCCGGCTCATCATTTCAGCGGTCAATGACATCACCCCTCTCAATGTATCTGGCCAGCGCTGTCGTTCCGATAAACGTTAATATCCCGATCAGCAGGATAATGTCAACATATACCGAGGTCCTGAACAGCATGCAGAGCACAGCGATGATCGAGAGCAGCAGAATGCCGATGGTGTCCAGCGACATGATCCGGTCATTCATGGACGGTCCCTTGATCAGCCGGTACAGACAGGCGAGAATCGCCAGCGACAATATGATGAGCGAAGCAATCAGTATCCCGTTAATCATGTCCGGGTCACCTCCTTAATCGCGCGCTCGAATGTTCCCCGGATCTGTTCCGACAGCTCGTCGGTATCTTCGATATCCATCGCGTGTATATACAGGGTCTGGCCGTCCGGGGATACTTCCAGTGTAAGGGTTCCCGGCGTCAAGCATATGAGGCATGAGAGCACGGTAATTTCCCAATCCGTCTTCAGCTCGGTCCTATACGCGAAGATGCCGGGCCGCACATTTAGCTTCGGCTGCAAAATCTGGCCAATCACGGTGACGCTCGACTTGAACAGCTCTTTGAAGAACAGGAGCAGCAGCAGCAAAATCGACCACAGCCTCCGCATATAAAAGCCATCCGGCCAGAATCTCCGCAGCAAGAAAATCATCAGCATGCCTATGATATAGCCGACAATGAATTGCTGCGGGGTCGGCTCGTCTTTCAAAAACATCCAAATCATCGCAATGACGATATTCAAAAGGATTTGTTGTCCCATAACCACTACTCCTTTAATACGGCGTTAATGTACAGGGACGGATCCGTCAGCACCGCTCCTGCCTGCGAGGTATACGAGTATACCCACTCGGAGCCGACACCCATCAGAATGACGATCAGCGTTAAGCCGATCGCCGCACCGTATGCCGTGCGAGGAATTTTGACCGGCTGCTGCTCCCGGCGGGCCGGTGAATCGCCCCAGAACGCGCCCATGAACACCTTGATGAGTGAATACAGCACGAGCAGACTGGATAGAAGCCCAATGCCGCTGAGCCAGTAATGCCCTTCCTGCAACCCGCCCTGGAGAATTAACACTTTCCCCAAAAATCCGCTGAGCGGCGGAATGCCGACGAGCGCAAGCAAGGCGATGAAGAACATCCAGCCAATCCAAGGATATCGCTTTATTAAACCGCCCATCTCACCCAGCTTGGCCGTGCCGGCGCTCGTAATGATCATGCCTCCCAGGATGAACAGCAGCGCCTTGGCAGCCATGTCGTGCAGCAGGTAGAATACCGTGCCGTTCAGCGATGCTTCGCTGACCGAGGCGATACCAAACGCGATAAATCCGACGCTGATCACGATGTTATAGTTCAAGACGCGGCCGATGTCTTTGTACGCTACAGCCCCGAGTCCTCCAAGAATCATCGTCGCAGCCGCCATCCATCCGATGATCATATGGATGCCGCCGGTTTCGTGATAGAAGATCAAGGTGAAGGTCCGAATAATGGCATATAGACCAACCTTCGTCAGAAGGGCACCGAACAGCGCCGTCACCGCGGCGGGAGGGGCGTTATACGAGCCCGGCAGCCAGAAGAACAGAAACAATCCGGCTTTTAATGCGAACACGATCAGGAACAGAATGCCGATCACCGACAGAATGCCCTCCTGCTGCACCTCGGCTACGCGCAGGGAGAGATGGGCCATGTTCAACGTGCCGACCGTGCCGTACAAATACGCAACAGCAGCTACGAATAGTGTGGATGAAATAATGTTGATCAGCATGTATTTGAGCGTTTCCCGCAGCTGTCGCTTGGTGCCCCCGAGGACGATCAGTGCATAGGAAGAGATCAGCATCACCTCGAAGCAGACGAACAAGTTGAACAGATCTCCGGTCAGAAACGAACCGATAACACCGGCAAGCAAAAACTGAAAAAACGTATAAAAATAATGCTTTTCCCTTTCCTCCCCGATGCTGCGAAAGGCGTAGAACAGACAGGCTGCCGCTACGAGAAGCGTCATGAGCACCAGCAAAGCCGCAAGCATATCTGCCACGAACACGATGCCGTGCGGCGGAAGCCATCCGCCCATATGAAGCGTCTGGATGCCTTCACTGTCCACTTGATATACGATAAACAGGGCAACAAGAACATTCAGTGCGACGCTGATTGCACTCATCCAGCGCTGAAGGCGAATGTTCTTCGCCCAGAAGATAAGAAGAACGGCGGTGACCAGCGGGATCAGCAGCGGAAGGACAATTACGTTATTCATCGTCCTTCCCCCTTAGCTCCTCCATATTATCCGTGCCCAGGCGCTGATATGCCTTGTAGGCTAGAACGAAGAAGAATGAAGTGACCCCGAAGCTGATCACGATGGATGTCAGAATGAGCGCCTGCGGCACGGGATCCACATAAGAGGATGCCTCCTCGCCCAGCAAGGGAGCGGCGCCGGTCTTCAAACGCGACATCGTCAGCAGAAGCAGATGGACTCCATGGGTCAGCAGGTTCGTGCCGAGTATGATGCGCAGGAGGCTTTTGGACAAGATCTGATACACACCGACCGCAAAGAGAATGCCAATGGCCAGCGACATGTATAATTCCACGGTTATTGATCCCTCCCGATTGAATTGATGATGGTCATGGTGACGCCTACAACCGCAAGATAGACCCCGAGATCAAACAGAACGGCAGTCGCTAGCTCGGTATCTCCTAGCAAAGGCAGATCGAAGTGCCCGAAGGCATGGCTCAGGAACGGCACACCGAGCACCAGCGAGCCGATGCCTGTAAGAAGCGCGATGAGCAGTCCCATGGCCGTCACCTTCCGGAATTGAACCGGAATGACATTGCGCGTCACGTCCATGCCGAACGCCATGGACAGCAGGACAAGCGCCGCCGCTGTCATTAATCCGCCGATAAATCCGCCTCCCGGCTCGTTGTGCCCGGCACTGAAGAGATACCAGGAGAAAGTGACCACGATGAAAATAACGACCTTCGACACCGTGCGCAGGATGACGTCGTTTCTGCTAGGCAGGTAAACCTCTTGGTATGGATCACGCTGTCCAAGTAATTGCTCACCCAAATCTACCCTGATCAACGCATAGATGCCTAGCGAAGCGATGCCGAGCACCATGATTTCGAGCAGCGTATCGAATCCGCGGAAGTCCACAAGAATAACGTTGACGATGTTCTTGCCGCCTGCGGATGGATAGCTTTCCTTAATGAAGAAATCAGCGATGGAATCGAACGAGCGTCCAGTGCTCGCCGCCAGCGCAATCAGTGTGACGACGACCCCGACGCCGGCTGATATCAGCAGATTCCTCCATTTCAATCCCATCGGAACCTTCTCCCGCTTCAGCTTCGGCAAATGATAGAAACACAGCAGGAACAGCATGACCGATACCGTCTCGACAATCATCTGCGTAAGCGCCAGGTCCGGTGCGCGAAACAGCACGAAGAACAACGTAACCATATAACCGGCCGCCCCCGTCAGGATGATGGCCATCAGTCGCGTTCGAACGAAAGGCAGCACCAGCACAGGGATAACCAGCGCGATGATGGCCACGGCTTCATAGAAAGAGATCGGCGCGTACGAGCCGTTGCCGCCGAAATGGATATCTCCGATCAGCAGCAGTCCTCCCCCCAGAGCCAGGATGAAGAAAGCGAAAATATAAATCACATAATGACGAACCGATCCGGTCATATACGTCGACGTTATCGATTTCCCTCCTCCCTCCAGCGCGCGCAGCCCCCGGTCGTATAGACGATTCAAGGTAAAATTCTTGGTCAAGGCTTGGTTCAGCACGCCGACGGAACCATGCAGCTTATAGAGCAAGGAACCAATGACGATGATGCCGATCGTCATGAAAATTTCCGTCGTCCAGCCATGCCACATTTCGATCTTGACGTGGAAGGTGTCGCCGGGTTCGAGCAATGCGGGATGGATTGCCGTCATCGCCGGCTCGATCAACGAGTAGGACAGCAGATTCGGGAACAGCCCGAAGATAATCGCTAGCGAAGCCAGTACAACCGGCGGAATGAGCATGCCGATCGGGGCTTCGTGCGGCTTCTTCTCAAGCTTTTCAGGCTGATACTTCCCGGTGAAGGTTTTGAACACCAATATCATGCTGTACAAGAACGTGAATACGCTCGCTGTCCAAGCGACCACCGGAATAAGAATTCCCCAGGTTTCGGCATCCCAGAAGTTCATCTGTGACGCTTGAAGGACAGCTGTAAAGAACATCTCCTTACTAAGAAACCCGTTAAACGGCGGCAATCCCGCCATAGAAAATGCGCCAATCAACGCGACGGTGAACGTAATCGGCATGAGATTCAGCAGGCCGCCAAGCTTGCGCAGGTCGCGCGTTCCCGTCTCATGGTCCACAATGCCGACCACCATGAACAGCGCACCTTTAAAGATGGCATGGTTCATCAAGTGAAAGATCGCGGCCGTTGTCGCTTTGGCATAGATGACGGAGTCCGGTCCTGCGCCGAAGTAGGCGGCAGCCGAGCCCAGTCCGAGCAAGCTCATGATCAGTCCAAGCTGGCTGACGGTCGAGAAGGCAAGCAGCGCCTTCAGATCCGTCTGCTTGATGGCTCTCAGTGACGCATACATCAAAGTGGTCAAGCCGGTGATCGTGATGATCCAGAACCACCATGAATGGCCTGCAAATACCGGGCTGAAGCGGGCAACCAAATAAATGCCCGCCTTGACCATCGTTGCCGAATGAAGATAGGCGCTGACCGGGGTCGGCGCCTCCATGGCATCCGGAAGCCAGATATGGAACGGGAACTGGGCCGATTTCGTGAACGCCCCCAGCAAAATCAGAAGCATGGCCGGAAGGAACAGCGGTTCTCCCGTTATGGTTCCAATGGAAGCGACGATCTCCCGAATGCTGAAAGTTCCGGTCATCACGTAGAGCACGATGAAGCCTGCCAGCATGGCCAGCCCGCCGAACACCGTGATGAGCATGGATTTCAGCGCTCCATATCTTGAACGATCCCGGTGATGCCAGAAGGCGATCAGAAGAAACGACGAGATGCTCGTCAATTCCCAGAATCCGTACAAGACAAGCAGATTATCAGACAATACGACGCCGAGCATAGCTCCCATGAACAAGAGCAGATAAACATAGAAGCGCTGGACGGCCTCTTTGGTGCGATCCATATAAAAGATAGAATACAAGACCACAAGGGAACCGATCCCCGATATTAATAGTGCAAATATTAAGCTGAGACCATCCAGGTACAACGTTATGTCGATACCGAGCGATGGAATCCACGCTGCCCGTACATGCTGCGGTTCACCTCCCTGAATGGTCGGTATTCGCCCCAGAAAGTACGCGAATAAGATGACGGGCGCCGGCAGGACCGCCCAGCCGGCATGGATTCGACTCAAGGGCTTACGCAGCAGCATAACCCCAAGGGCGACGATAAAAGGTGCCAGAACGGCGATGTGCAGCAATGACAAAATCTACTCCTCCTATAGTCTGAATTTTTCCTGCATTTAGTATTTCCCCAAATATCCGGTTCAAAGACCAGAAAAACACAAAAAGAGCCCGCTGTTGGCAGGCTCCTCCGGGTAAAACATATCGTATTGTCTCGCGTCACACTGATGAAAAGTATATATGCAGATCGCTGCTTTGTCAAAGATTTCTTCGGGAATGAAAATCATGGAATGGGGACAACACTGTAGGGAAAGGAGTGAGATGTATCATGGTAAAAAAAGCCATTCTATGCGTCTTGGTTTTCATCGTGCTGCTCGCCGCGGCATATTTGGCGGATTCCGCCTCGCGCACCCGATACCGGCCGGGAAGCTCCCAGATGATGGAGCAGCCGGGAGGAACCTTGGAAATCTATCAATCCGAAGATATCCGGAATACATCATCCGGCTTCTCGCCGCGTGAATATATTAAGATCCTCCGGGGCATGCCCGAACCCTCTTCCGACGACACTCCGTAATGAAGCCTATGAACCGTTGGATCGTCATGACTTAACCGTGGATCTGAACCTCCTTGTCGCACTTTAAGCGTTTGCTTCTTCTTCTGGACAAGATCAGGATGAGGGCCACTGCGAGTACGGCCACTGCCCCTGCCAGATAATATCCGTATCGGTTAATGAGCGCACCGATATGGTCAACCACTTGATCGCCGACGTACATGCCCAAGGAAAAATAGCCCACGGTCCATAACAATGATGCCGAATAGGAAAAAAGCGCAAATTTCCGGTAAGGCATCCCTTTCATGCCAACCGCATAGGGAGTCACGTTACGAAGAATCGGCAGAAACGCGCTGAT
This sequence comes from Paenibacillus sp. FSL M8-0142, assembly GCF_038597315.1. NCBI lineage: Bacteria > Bacillati > Bacillota > Bacilli > Caryophanales > Paenibacillaceae > Paenibacillus > Paenibacillus sp. FSL M8-0142. The sequence continues at coordinate 2,729,615 of NZ_CP152008.1, read as the reverse complement.
GCAGATCGCATAATTGCCGTATTGGCGGGTCAGCCGTTCGGAGACGTCAAGGAATTGCCGGATACTCTTTTTGTCCCCAAAACGGTCCAACAGACGGCTAGCCGTAAAGCGGCTAAGCATAAAGCCTACGGTAGCTCCGGAGCATACCCCGAGATATAACATCACAAACGAAGGGAACGGCGCTAATATTTCGGATGCGGCCAGCGCCCCGCCCGTCATGGCAACGACCTCGTTGGGCACAGGCAGACCGATAACCCCAAGGCATAAGACGAGAAATAAAGCGTAATGCCCGATTTGTTCAATAAAATTAAGCAGCGTGTCCACGCGCCGGCCCCCTAATCCGTCCAAAAGTATATAACCAGCTTACTGAATGCTCGGCATTCGGAAAACGTGCTCAAGACGAGGTTCATAACTAGACCTGAGACTAGGAATTGTTGGGTGCGGGACGATTAAAGTTGTTTGAAAGCCTCGATGAATGTCCGGGGATCCTCTTTCACCGTATAGGAATATACGCCCTGCTGGGTATGCAAATACAAGAATCCCCCCTCCCCGCCAATCGTACGATACGAGAGATCAAACACCTGACCCAGCGGAAAAACCCGATACTTTGTAACGATTCTGTCTTCGTACAGGTACATCTTCCGCCTTTGCTCTTCGGTTCTTTGTTCGATGCCGTCCACGACGCGATTGATTTTGTAATAAGGCTGTACTGCGATCCAATTCATGGTCTCCCTCCTATTGGGCTGGGCTCCTCATTTGGAAGAAGGTTTTCGGTTGTTCTTGCTCCTCCCTCGCCTCTTGATCCATTCCATGAGCTCAAGGCACCCGATAAATAACACAAACACTGCAAATAACGCGCCTGCCCGCATGGGTTCAATGAGTCCCGCTGAAGAAGCGGCAATCCCGGCGATGCCTACGATAACGATCCCGAGCACGGATAGCTTCCATCCTGTAAACATATGTATGCTCCTATTAATTACGTAATTAGTGCATCTTATGAATCTTCAATGTGCCAATATATCGCTCGCGCCAGATTCAATGCACTTTAAAATTGTTTTCCATTTCAGTTATAGGGCCTATAAGCAACCATGTCAAATCTGCATTTGAATCTGGCTGCTGCACGATGCTCAGCGTCGACGCTCGGATCACAAGCCCTGCAGGCATGATCCGTAGGCACGAATAGCAATTGAGAAGAAATGCGATGCCGTCAGGTATGATAGATTAACATTGATCGATGCGATATCAAGTTGAAAGGATTGAGGAGAGCAAATGGGTACGCTGAAGCCATATCTTATTTCCGTAAATGCTAGGGAACAGGCGGATTTCTATTTAAAGTCGCTCAGCGGGAAGATCATATCCATCATGACGCATGAGGAGGCAATGGGCACGCAATCCGAACTGAAAGACAAGGTTATGCATATGTGTCTGAATCTTGCCGGTGATAATTACATTTTCATGGCGGATGCCATCGAGCCCTCGTCCCCCGGTAACGATATCTATCTGTCTATCGATTATGATAATATAACCGAGGCCGAAGAAGCTTTTCAGAAGCTTGCCGAGGGGGGAAAGGTGAACTATCCGTTTGAGCTCCAGCCGTTCGGCATCTATTTAGGCGAGGTTCGGGATAAGTATGGCGTACAATGGATGATTACCGCCGAGACGAAGGCGGACGCGACATAGATCCTTGTACGAAGCATCGGCTTTGCCTCAGTGCTTTGACGGGATAATTTGTGGGAGCGTTAAAGCAGCATTTCCATCCGGGAGGAGGAGCTGTCTCGGGAAATTTTCGCGATGTCCTGAGGCAGCGCCTCCTTTTTTATGCTGTATTTCACCTCGGCTCTTACGCTTAAGCTGCTCTGCCGGCAAACTTTGAATTGCCAATATCGTGCTTCATTTGCCATAATTAAGGAAGGAGAGAACCTTTCTGCCTCCCGACCAACAAACAGAAACAGGAGGAATATGCGATGAATACGACGGGCTGGATCATTCTCATTTTGTTTATCATTGCGGATGTTTTCATCATATCTTACCTTGTGAGGCGATCGTCGCGGAAAGAGCGGGCAATAAGCCCAGTACGCCGGAGAAATCCTTTCCGGAATGCACCCGAACCGCCTCAAGTGGCCGAGCCCGGGAGTCCCGCTTACGCACTTTCCAAGCGTCTGGAAGCTTCCCTGCCCTCCGCCTTGACGGATGCCGTTAAGCAGCGGGTGATGACCGAATATCCCGAATTAACGGAGCGGGAATATGAATGGCGGTGGGTTGAGCTCAAGCGATTTTTTATCATGTGTGCCGTCATGGACCGCGTACCGATGTTCAGCAAAGCGGTCGACGAAGTATGGCATGAGATGCTGATGTATACATACGAGTATCAACAATTTTCGGACCGTTTCCTCGGACGGATGCTGCATCATGCGCCCAATACCGGCAGCGAGCAGGTATCCATGAAGAACGAGCGGGCATGGTTCGATGTTATATACGTGCAATTATTCGGGTGGAATGAATATAGCGCTGTCTTGTGGGGACCCTTCTTCCGTGTTCCCCTGTCGCGCGAAGAGCTGGAGGAGTTTCGTCACACCCATTCTTTCATCGAAAATGAGCGTTTCAATTCGTGGACGTATGAGCGACTGCCCGAAGCCGCCGAGGCCATCGACCAGGTTGTCGGCGGACTCAAGGAGCGGCTGTCGGAAGCCGAGAACGGCTCCCCGCCGGCAAGCCGTAAGGTGGATTACGGAAATAATGAGGTGCTCCTTGCCTCGGCAGTCTTCTTTGCCTGGCATTATTCCGATGATTTCATGCATCGGATGGAACCTGAAGAGAAGTATACGGAGAAGACTGCCGGAGCAACCGGCAGCAGCTGCACCTACGCCTCCGCCTGCGGTTCAGGGGGACATGATGACTCAGGTGACGGAGGCGGCAGCGGCAGCGATGCATCCTGCAGCAGCGGATCTTCCTGCAGCGGCGGCTCCTCTTGCAGCAGCTGCGGTGGAGGCGGCTGCAGCAGCTAATAACGCTTCGGTGAACAGAAAAGATGCCCCGTTGTGGGGTCTGCGTGGGTTGATTGGAAATACGTGTTTATTTACTAAACATGTTAAAAAGATTTATGGGAATGGAGACTGTTCAATTTTTTAAAGGCCGGATTTTCCTACTTCTAAGGAATCCGGCTTTTGTTTTTTCTCTGATCGTGGTCGTGACGAATGTTTTGTAATGATCTGTATATCGGACCGAACCTTTTTTTCAAAGCGAGACAATATAGGGTGTAAGCTGCTTACTCAGGAGGGCCCTCTGAATGCAAAGTGATGATATGTACCAGTTACTCACAAAAATGAAAGATGGTGATCAACAGGCATTTCATTCGATCTATGATGCCACCTATCAGGACGTGTACCGTACAGTCTCGTTTCTGGTCGATCATCCGCAGGACCGGGAAGATGTCATGAACGAAATCTACATGCAAATGTGGACGTCCCTTGCAAATTACGATGCCAACCGGCCATTCCGCTTCTGGCTGCACGGCTTGGTCATCCGTCAGGTGCAGAGATTCCGGGTTAAACGCTGGCGGAGATTCCGGATTTTTGAACGCATTCGTGCCTTCTCGCGGGAAGAGTCTCATTGGGATCAGCCTGCCGTGTTGATGGATGGGACGAACCAGATGATATCACAAGCCATTCAAAAGCTGACCGACAAACAGCGAACCGTGATCATCCTCCGCTTTTTTCACGACTATACGCTTGAGGAAATCGCGACATTGCTCGATATTCCGCTCGGTACCGTCAAGTCCAGATATCATGCCGGCCTTCAGGCGCTTCGAAAACACATAGGGAATCTCCCCCCAGAGAGGATGGAAAAGATCTATGACTATTGAACACAAAATCCGTGAACATCTGCATCATGAAGCAGAAAAAATGGATTGCCCCCCGGCAATTTCCAAACGAATCGAACGATCCTATTCAAAATATTTGCTGAGAAAAAGGAGCCAAAAACCTATGAAAAAACGTATGATTGCCGGCATCGTTGCCACCGCGATTTTGATTCCCACCGCAGCGTTTGCTGCCCCTACCCTGATTGACATGCTGACGAGAACACCGATGACTGCTGAACAAATCAAGACAGATAAGGTTGGCAAAGCTACGCTCGAGAAGCTGTATCGCGCATTTCCTGAAACGAAATCGTTCGAGATCATCGAGGCAAGCGCCGTACAAGGTGTCCAAACCAGCATAATCCTCCAGGAAAAAGGTGGGGGCGGCAAGAAAATTACCCTTCATACAAACAGTGCTACCGGTGAGATTGAACACATAATTCAAGAGAATTGGGAGTCTAGGGAAAAGCCTCTTACGGATTTAACCGATCTTGAACTCAAGTCGAAGGTTGATCATCTCATCAGTACATTATATGGCAGCATCGAAGCGTATGAGTTTACTATGGAGCAAATGGAGAACCCGGATCAAAAAACGTTGATGTTGAATTACGCCCAAAAGGGATCAGAGAGACCGGTCTATCAGGTTATGGTTCAGGATAATACAATCAGCGTTTCTGTAATTGGAGGTGAGACTGCATCTTCGAATAGTAAAGTAGAAGGTTTCTTCTCTACAGATGGTCTGCCTGATTACTTTGCCGATGCCTATTTGAATGATGAAAAACTCTTTTCTCTGCTAAACATGAGTCCGTCCGAATTAAAACAAGAATTAGCCAAAGGAAAATCTGTAGTGGAGATTGCTGCAGCTAAAAATGTCTCAAAGCAGCAAGTGATCGATGTTATTTCGAAAACTCAGGTTGATGTACAACTTGAAGCTGAACATAATGGCGAAATTCCTAATAACAATCTTTCATATGAACAACTGTTAAAAGCGATAGAGCCCAAAGTGCTGCAAGTTATTGAATACAAAGCTGAAGCACCTTCGAACAAATAAGAAGCACTAAAGACGCCAGTCGTATGGACCCAGTCCATTCATAATTCAAATCAAGAGCGCAAAAACCCTGCGGGTTAATGCGCTCTTGTCGTTCCATGGCCAAACGAGAGTATCGGTTCATTACAAGTAATCCAGGCTATTTAGTATCAGCAGCAATCCAAAGATACACATGATCCAGGATAGTGCGGAACTCGAATTATTGGAGATCTGCTTCTGGATATAATTGAGCGGTCTTTGCATTGACCTGCCCAGAAGCTTATGCAAGGCGTACAGAATCAATGGCGGGAGCACCATCACCACATTATATGCGATCAATAGAGGAAGCCATTGATAGAACGCCAACCCGGCATTCGTCATTAAACCGATCGCCGCGAAATAAGGAAAAGCCGTGCCGACCTCGATCAGCGATGTCGTAACGCCAAGCGCCACCATAGCGGCAATGCTTTTTGACCGGGGATTCGTTAAACTGGGTTGTTTCCTCTTGGGAACATAAAAGCTCCATACAAACAAAATGACGCCGATGATAAACAGAAGCCAACTAACTGCGCGGCTTTGGAAAAAGCCTGAGAATATTTCAAACACAACGCCCAGTCCGAGCTTGAGCGCGATGCCAACGGCAAAATAGAATCCGGCGACCGTCAGAAGATAAACCACTAATCTTGACCCTAATCTTCGCTTCTCGGTAAGCAGCAAGTAGACTGTTACGCCGAGTGTAGCCGGACTAAGGGTATCCAATAAGGATAGTCCGCCGATCATTAAGATTAACTCGGTACTCATGCTTCCCCTCCCTGTCTGAAGTCTCCTTCGGCCGTGTTTGAGATGTAAATCTCATACGCTCGCTCCAAGTATTCGAGTACCTCAGGCTCGATTGGATACATCCCCAGCTGCTCCGATGCGGAGGGGGATTTCCTCAGCTCCCATAGTTTATCGATAAACTCATCTTCCAGCGGAAATTCTTCGGCTTGTTTTTCCAGCATGCGCCTGATCACATTTTGCACATTAGGCGAGGAAGGTACTTCACTTGCATGGTATTTGATAATAAGGCCAATAAGCGCAATCCATTCCATGGATTCGGGATGCTCGCCATTCATATTCGGCAATTTGGTCCATAGCTTTAGCTCGGTATCACTGAACATCTTTTCCCTAAAGTGCTTGGGTCTTTTCTTATCCTGCATGGATAGCTTGATCAGTTTTTGTACCGCCTGCTCTTGATTCCCCGCCTCAACCGCAATGCCGTTTAACAACGTGCGCAGGGACAGCTCCATTTCCTTTAATCTCGCCTGCTCCTCCTGAATATAGGTTAATTGATTCACGAGTCCGGTTGTCCAATTCCAATTCGGATCGGTAAGCATCTCCTGAATTTCTTGCAGTCGATACCCCATGCTTTTATAAAATTGGATCTGCTGAAGCTTCTGAAGATCCTCATCCGAATACAGACGATGGCCTCCCTCTGTTTTCGAAGAACATTCGAGCAAGCCGATTTGATCATAATATCGCAGCGTTCGGACGGTAATATGGGTCTGCTTCGCCACTTCGTTAATATGGATCATGCATTATTTCCTCCACGCCCTGATTTCTTTGATCATTCCTTATACAAAGCATACTTTAAGAGATAGCCCACTCCAAGGCCAACGCATACAGCCGGTAGAGGCTTATCGACCATCAGACCGATCCCCCCTCCTATAATGACGCATCCGTATATAATCATGTCGCCTTTTTTCAAACAATCGTCTCCTTTTCACATCATTTAGCATCCAGAGGATCCTCAGCAAGGCCATTATAATAAATGACGTAACGTCAGTTTCAAGCTTTTATTAAAATAAACTTGCTTACTGAGAGGAATTTTCCGTCCTCAACAAAAAAAGCACCTGCCCATCAATGATGGTTCAGATGCTTTCACATTAGTTATTGATAATCATGCGCATTACAAGTTTGACGAGAGGACCATATCGGACCGGGTTTGCGGGCCGATCTTGCGGACAGCGATACCATTGCGCTCCGCCCATTTTGTCAATTGGCGGATCCCTTCGCAGTTCTTATCTTCGAATTTAAAGCTGCAAAACAGCGGGGTTACGTTCTTGTCTTTCAGGCTCAGATGGAATGCTGCTTTGTGACATCCGGAAACCTTGATCTCCCGGATCTGCTCAGCCTTCACCAAAGCACCGTTAATGGTGATGGTATCGGAATTCTCTTGAATCCGGATTTCCCGTTTGATCAACCGCGCATATCCCTCAATCGCGAGGGCTACCAGCATAACCGCATTCACTGCCATCTGCATATAGAATAAAACAGGATAGGAGTACTCCGTCACGGTTGCGACTTGAAACATAATAATGCTGATGACCAGCGAAAAAATTAGAATGTCCTTCATTCTTGTGGAGTAATGGATGGCAAACTTCATTTTGATCAGCTCCGTTCCTTCTGTAAGGGTTTACATGTGCTTCTTATCTTATTATAACACCATTGTACATAATTTTGACACATTTAATTCATATTTTCGTCAAAAATATGCTGTGCACCACGCTCCATTCTATGCTTATCCCAATCAGTTTGGCGGAGAGGATCGGCAGTTCCCGCAAAAAAAGAAGATACCAGCCTACTCCTTAGGCGATATCTCCTCATGATTCTCTTGTATTCGGATGTGCTGTTTACTTGCTTAGTACTCTTGGCCCGTCTTTGTGACGGAACCATTTCATCCCAACGGAAACAGTATCCATTAGGTTGATGATTACGATGATGTAAATGAGCCCTTCCCTAGACTGATTCCAAATCCGGTTTACGGTATTATACGTTTCTTCGCCCGTGGTCAGCAGGTTGGCATCCACGAGCTGGTTCATAAACGTCGGGTTCATGATGGCCGGATCCGAAAGTATGACGATGGCAGCAATCGTAAATACGACATTGAAAATCAGATGTACAGCCACCAGCTGAGAAGTCCATTTTCGCAAGATGAGTTTCATTGTGTCCTTCAAAATACCGATCGCCGTCACGGCCCAGATGAAAGGTAAATAGATCGCAAACGCTTCTTTATCAAACACCGGTATGTTAAAGGATTGCTCGCCCGAAAAACGGATCACCCCGATCCAATCGATTGAGAACGTGAACACGACAAAGAACAGGATCGATGCCAAAAAACCGATCATTGGCTCAATGGGCTTAATGCGCGTAGCAGAATCGGGGACGGGCTCCAGGTGCGACGGCTCCCAATCCTTCGCCTTGTCGGTTCGTGCTCCAAGGTATTCGATAAAGGCAAAAATCCCCGTTACCCATGCGAACCCTTGAATGCTAACACTCAATATCGTCACAAAGTATTCAAGCAGCGTCTCCCCCGAGCTGTCTGTGCTCGAAAAATATTCAATAATATACGAAATGCTGAGGAAGATCACCAGAGAATATATCACAATCTTCAGCACTGACCAGTATCCGTCGATCAATCCCGGACCGATCAAATACCTTTCCTTGACCCTATATCGAGCCGCCATTTCGTTTGGCGGGCCGAGCTTCAGCAGCACCTGTTCTACATCCTCACGGCTGGCTGCGTCACCTGGAGCCCCGCGGTCCTCCAACATGTCCTCTATAAGTCCCCGCAATTCCATTTCGATATCAGCCCTTTGCGGCACGGGCAGCTTTTGGGTTACGGCATATACATACCTGTTTATCAGATCCGTCATGGGTCTCTCTTCTCCTCCTTGGCGTCGACGAGTCCCTCGAGGCTCGTCATCATATCCTTCCATTCCCTGTACAGCTGGCTGTAGATTTCCTTGCCCATCTTACTAATGATGTAGTACTTTCTAGGTCTTGCCTCGTTCGTATCCCACTGACTTTCAAGCAGGCCTTGCTTCTCCAATCTTCGCAACAGCGGGTATAGCGTGCCCGCCTCGACGACGATTCCCTTCTCCTGCAATATGGCAACGAGGGAGTAACCATACTGCGGCTCTGACAACTGGCTGAGCACGCCAATAATGATCGTGCCTCTTCGAAGCTCCTGTACCAGTCCATGCAATATCTCTTGATCTTCAGACATGTCATCAACTCCTGGAAATAATTATAGTGTACGTCACACACTATTGTAAAGCTGACAATAATGAATTCTTAAAATATTTTTTGCGATTACACGCCATTCCACCCAGACGACAAACAAAAAAAGGTTATCGAAGGGTCGTCGTGACCCATCGATAACCTTTCATATCCAATAAATGAATGGAATCGGAATGGAGCATTGCTCATTTTGATATTATTTCGAGATCTCGTGTTACTTCCCGCTAGTTAACGCAGGCAAACCGTTCCATGCATTCTTCATGATTATTGCGCCTGTTTAGGAAATCCGTTGAGGTATTGTCTTGGAATGGATGTATCCTTCTTGAGAACGGCTGCCGCTTCCAACGCCCAATACGGGTTGCGCAGCATCCCTCTGCCAACGGCAACAAGATCCGCCTCTTCATTGCCGATGACTGCATTCGCCAGAGTCGGCTCATCCAGCCGGCCGACAGCAATCACCGGTACGCCCAGGGCTTCTTTGATTTGTCGAGCCAGCGGAACCTGGTATGCCGCATGGGTACCCGGTCTTCCCTCTGCAGCGATTGGGCCTTCGCCGCCAGCGCTGATATGGAACATATCCACCCCTGCAGCATGATATGCCTTGGAGAACGCAATGCTTTCCTCGATACCGTAGCCGCCATCCACGTATTCCCTTGCAGAGATACGCATGATCAGCGGCATATCGTCAGGCATTTCGCTCTTGGCCGCTTGAATCACCTCGACGCCGAATCTCGTTAAATCCTGGCCATATGCATCGGTTCTTGTATTCGTTAATGGTGAATGGAACTGGTGAATTAAGTATCCGTGAGCTCCATGCAGCTCGATGGCATCAAAGCCGGCTTGCACGGCACGGCGTACGGCCAACCGGAACTTCTCCACCATCTCTTGTACTTCTTCGGTCGTCAGGGCTCTCGGCGTTTTGGAATTATTGTCAAAAGGAATGGCCGACGGCGCGACAGGCGTCTGCGCGTCCTCCGCCTTCCGGCCGGCATGGGCAATTTGGATCGCAGCCTTCGCGCCATGCTGGTGGATTCCGTCAACGATGCGCGCAAGCGGCGCAATTTGTTCATCGGACCATAAACCAAGGTCGTAGTCCGAGATTCGTCCGTCAGGCTCTACGTCCGTCATCTCAACAATGACGAGCCCGGTTCCGCCGACCGCGCGGCTCACATAATGCAGATAATGCCAATCCGTTGCGATACCGTCCTTGTTCGTAACGGAATATTGACACATCGGCGGCATCACGATCCGGTTTTTCAGTTTCAAAGCTTTCAACGTAAAGGGGCTGAATAAATGTTCCATATGGTTTCCTTCACTCTCCTGATGTCATGTAATCCTCTAAATTAAATGCATGCGCATGCATTTAAAATAACAGACGAAGGAGCATTCGTCAATATTTCGATACAATCAGGACTTCATAATCTCCATCATATTCTGGACGCCTTGGCGGAATTTCGGAGAAGAGAATTGCTGCTCCAGCACATTCAGCACGGTAGCTCTTGCCCGTTGAAGTTTGTCTTCACCAATGGAGGTGAGCGACGTATATATCCCCCTGCGGTCATTCTCGCAGATCGCCCGCTGCATTGCACCGCAGCCCTTGGCTTCAAAGCGGCTGACCAGCCTCGAGATCGCGCTTTGACTGAGGCCGACCATCGCTTGCAATTGCTGCAGCCGCAGCTTTTTTTCAGGAGCCTCGAACAAAAATAACAGCACGTAAAACTCGTTCAGCGACAAGTCGTGCTGCTGCTGAAGCGTCTGTTCCAGTTCATTTGTGATCATCGCCTGTGTTTGCGTCAAGGACAGCCAGCTTGTAATGAGATCTTGTTTGTGATTGGTTGACATCGTTCCCACCTGCTCTAGGTTAATGGCCCTCAGATGGCAGGTCTCTCCCACCCGAAAGGCAGCTGTTGTTAACTTATCATATCAAGCTCACATTTCAGCCGTCAAACGGCTTTTCCTGTTGCATCGCATGATATCTCGCAAAAAGGCCCGCTCCTTATCATTTAAGGAACGAGCCTTTCGTGTGTTGATCGGAACGATAAGAAATGATGCGACGCCAAGCACCGTCTAAGCACGTCGTGCATGCAGCAGGCAATATCATACTGCGAGCCGGTCGGGAGAGGCACGCGCTTATAAAAGCTTGCTTATGCCATCACCTGCGGTTTTGGATCCAGCAGGCCCAGCATTTGAAGCCCGTGCCGGATGCCGTCCTCGCCTACATCCTTGGTAACGTGTCGGGCTGCGCGCTTGACGACGTCGGGCGCGTTCCCCATGGCTACGCCATGGCCGACATACGACAGCATTTCCAGATCATTCAGATAATCGCCAAAGGCGATGGTATCGGCTACGTCCATGCCCAGCGCTTGGATAAACTGCCGGATGCCTTCGGCTTTGGAACCGCCGACCGGAAGCACATCGGTGCCGTACGGACCCCAGCGGACCAGATCAAGCCTTCCTCCAAAGCTGGACCGATATGCCTCCTCTTCCTCCTCGGTGCAAAACACAATGGCCTGGAAAATATCCCGTCCAAGATAGTACTCCGGATCATATTCCGGGATCGTCAGCTTCAGCTCGCCCCAGCTGGAATCGATGTGCTCGTGGTGAGTCACGTTCATTTTCATTGCATCGCTTCCTGCATAGATGATCGGATGGTCCATCCGCACCGCCAGCTCGGTCAGCTGCTGCAGCTGCTCGGGAGGCATCGGGTTCCCGTAGATCGGCTTGCCCTGGTGAACGACATATTGCCCGTTCAAGGACACATAGGAATCGATGCCGAGCTGCTCGCGGATTTCCTCGAAATGATAGGGAGCGCGACCGGTCGCAATCGCGACTTCATGCCCGTTGTCTTTTAATTGTTCAATGGACTCCAGCGTCGACTCCGGGATCCGCTTGTCGTGATCGAGCAGCGTTCCGTCGATGTCAAAGAAAATTAATTTTTTATTCAATAGCCCTCGCCCCTCTTTTCATAGCTGATGGGTGTATTGTAAATGATGAAAAGCATTTCAGAGCAAGCAACAATTTATACCTCATGATCTTCCAACAACACGAATCCATCATGCTTTTTAACTTATCCTAGGTGACCCAACCTTGGTGAAAGACAATCCGCACAAGGGCTCTCCGCATATAGCCGGAACGGGAAGTCTTCTCTCGGCATCCTATTCAAAAGAAAACCGAGCCTTCAAAAGGACCCGGTTCATTTGCATTGCATTATCCACGATTAGGACTTCAGTGTTCTTTCGGCCGCCTCAACCGTATGCTTCAGCAGCGTGGCAATCGTTACCGGCCCGACGCCTGCCGGAACCGGCGTGATGGCCGACGCGCGCTCCGCACACGCCTCATAATCGACATCTCCGACATTGCCTTTGTTGTAGCCGGCGTCAAGCACTACCGCCCCCGGCTTGATCCACTCGCCTTGAATGAACTTTGGCTTGCCGACCGCAGCAACGACAATATCCCCTTGCGCGACGATGTCGCCTAGATTGTTCGTTTTGGAGTGGCAGATCGTCACCGTAGCGTTGCGGTTTAGCAGCATCATCGAGACCGGCTTGCCGAGAATCGGGCTGCGGCCGATAACCACGGCATGCTTGCCTTCGATCGGAAGCTTGTAATAATCCATGATCGCGATAATCGCTGCCGGGGTGCAGGACGGATAGTCCGCGAAACCGAACGCATTTTGCGAGAAGCCGAGCGTGGTCACGCCGTCCACATCCTTTTCGATCGCGATCGCATCGAATGCCGCTCTTTCATCAATATGATGCGGAACCGGATGCTGGAGCAGAATGCCATGCACTGCCGAGTCCTCATTCAGCTGCCGAATGGCCGCGATGAGCTCCTCGGTGGTCGTCGACGCCTTCAGCTCGATTTTCCGGGATTCGATCCCCAGGCGCTGGCATGCATTCCCCTTCATTCGCACATAGGTTGCCGAAGCCGGATCATCCCCGACGAGGATCGTAGCCAAGCAAGGAGTGACTCCCTTGGCTTTAAGCTGCTCGACCTTGACGGCCAACTTAACCTTTAGATCATCCGATACCGCTTTCCCATCCAAAATCAACGTTTCTGTACTCATGTTCAACCCGCTCCTTCGCCATTGTTAGTCAATAAAAACATAAAGAGGCAAGGCGACATGATCGTCTCCTTACCTCTTGCCCAGGCGTACGGCATATGAAACTATGCGCTCCCTCTTGGTACCCCAAGCTACGCCAGTAACGCATAGTCTACGTACTACTACTATACCATGAGCTTGCGGGAATACGCCATAGCTTCGGTGGAAAGAGTTATTCGTAATTCTTTTGATTAAATTGGAAAGTTGTCTTTCGTCCAAGCATAGAATGTCCTCGTAGATGATTTTTTTCGTCAGGAGGCCTTCATGAAAATTCCGGCTTTTTTCAAATGGCTGCCGTTCTTCCTGCCGCTGCTCTTTCTGTTCCCGGCTCTCATGACGATGCCCCGGAGCGGGCTCGCCCTGCTTGGCAGCACCGAAGTGCAGCAGCTTAAAACTGTATTCATCGGCATTTTCCTTGAGGCCCTGCCGTTCGTGCTGCTCGGGGTGCTGATTTCTTCGCTGCTGCAAATCTTTGTCAAGGAAGAATGGGTTCGCCGCCTAACGCCGAAGCATCCAGTTCCCGGCGTCCTGTTCGCATCCCTGCTCGGGATGATCCTTCCCGTCTGCGAGTGCGGCATGATCCCTGTTGTGCGCCGGCTCATGTTAAAAGGCATGCCGGCTTATGTCGGGATCACCTTTCTTCTCAGCGGCCCGATTCTGAATCCGGTGGTGCTTGCCGCAACGATGATGGCATTCCGTTCGCATCCCGAGATCACGATCGGACGAATGGGACTGGCCTTCATGATTGCCGTTACGATCGGCTTGCTCGTATTTGCTTTCGTGAAGAATAACCCGCTAAAGCGCTCCTTCCATGATTTCACCGCCGAGGTCGAAGCCGCCGGAAGCCGGCCATCCCACGCACACAGCAAAACTTGGCGCAGCCTTTTTGTTCATGCTGGTGACGAAATGGTGGATATGGGCAAATATTTAGTGCTCGGTGCGTTTGTCACGGCCTGCATTCAAGCATTTATTCCGCGGGAGGAGCTGCTCTCTCTTGCGAGCGGTCCGATGTCCTCCTATCTGTTCATGATGGGTCTGGCGTTTGTCCTTTCGCTCTGCTCAACGTCGGATGCATTCGTCGCTTCGGCTTTTACGCATACCTTTACCGTGGGCCCTCTCGTGTCCTTTCTCGTGCTTGGCCCGATGCTCGATTTCAAAACGCTGCTCATGCTATCCGCCGCATTTAAGACGAGATTCGTCATTGCGCTAAGTGTCGTCATCGTCACGCTCGTGTTTGTCGGTTCCCTGATCGCGAACATACTGCTTGGCGGATAATCCGTGAACAAGAAGGAGGTGAGCTCTTTCCATGAACCATTCATCGGCAGGTGCGCGGTTTCATTATGTTGTTCGTGCGCTGCTGCTGGCTGCTCTTGCTATTTATGTCATGCACTTAAATGAATCGAATCTCCTTGAATACTACCTGGCTCCGCAGATGCAGACGCTTCTGCTGCTCTGTCCGGTACCGCTTTTGTTCATTGCCTTCGGCATGGTATATCATGCCGTAATGGGCGACGCCGGCGACGTATGCGATTGCGAGCACCCTCATCCCCGAGGCGTTGTCCGAAATTTAACGGTCTACGGATTGTTCGCCTTACCCCTGCTCTTCGGATTGCTGGTGCCCGATCAGCCTCTCGCGAGCAGCATGGCAGCCAAGAAGGGCATGGTGTACACCTATCCGAATCCGGATGTGCGGACCGGTTCTGAGAATGTACCCGGAGATTCCGATGCCGCTGGCAGCGCCCGCGCACCGAACCCAACCGGAAATGAAAGCAGCCCGGTCGATCCGTTCGCACCGAGGGATAAGTATAGCGTGGAGTTTGCGGAGCTGGCCAAGCGGCTGTACGCCATGCCCTCCGTCACGGTAAGGCCCGAAATATTTTCCGAGACCGTCGGCGCGATCGAGATGTATAAGCCTGTCTTTGCCGGCAAGCCCATCTCGGTCCAAGGCTTTGTGTTCAGGGATGACAGCATGGATAAGAACATGTTTGCCGTCAGCCGGTTCTTGCTGATGTGCTGCACGGCCGATGCCGTTCCGTTCGGCATTCTCGTGAGCGGAGAGCAAGCATCCCGTTTCGAGAATGATACCTGGGTATCGATTGAAGGCACGGTCCAGACCGTGAAAATCGAAGGCGAGGAGCGCCTGCTGATTCAAGCCGAATCGATCGAGGCGATTGAAGAGCCGGCTTCGCCGTATATTTTTACCAATCCTGACTCTGTAGCTGCGTTTGATGAGCTGTATCCGGCAGCTCAACCCTAACCGGAGGTGAAGAAGATGAACAAGACACCTGTCATCATCATCAGCGGCTTTCTTGGCAGCGGCAAAACAACCCTGCTCCTCAGACTGCTCGCCTACGCAAAGACTCAGCGGTGGAACACGGCCGTTATCATGAATGAAATGGGCGAAATGGACGTAGACGGAGCGGTTATTTCCGGTGACATGCCCGACGTTCCGGTGGAGAAGCTGCTCGATGGCTGCATCTGCTGCACGAAGCGCGGCGAGCTCGAACTGGCGATGGATGTGCAGCTCAAGCGGCGTCCCGATCTCATCCTGATCGAAACAACCGGCGTAGCGAACCCGCAGCTAATTCTTGAAGATTTGGCCGAACCATCATTGGCTGAACGCATATCTATAGCGCGCAAGGTGGCCGTCGTCGATGCCGGCAAAATGCTCGAATACAACAGCTTCTTCGCGTCGGATCGCAGTCTGGTGCGTACGCTCCGGGGGCAGATCGCTTTCGCCGATACCATTCTGCTGAACAAGGCAGGCGATTGCGATGCCAAGATGCTGAGAAAAGTGACGGCGGCGGTTCGGAACATCAACGGCACCGCCAAGCTACGTCTGACAGACTATGCCCACATTAACGAAGCCGAAGTTTTCGGAGTCATCTCGCTCCCCCCTCGAAACCAAGGCGGGATGGCGTCCGGCAGCGCCGCCGGAACAAGCTTCTCCCCTGTCCATATGGAAACCGCTGAGCCTGGAACTACTGCGGCTCCAAACAGTACGCATGCAGTTCCGCCCGGCTTGGCGGAAAATGCGGCTGGATTAGCGCCGGAGCCATTGGCTCCACAGGATCGGCTCCAAGGAAGACACTGGCATCATCATGAAGACGGCAGCAGCCAATCTCCTCCCCATACCTATCGGGATCCCAACGAGCCGACCTCGTACGCCGGCCTGGATTCGTTAACCTTGTCCTTGCCGGACTCGTTTTTGTCGCCGGACTCGTTAACCGCCGGAAAACAGGAGCTAGAGGCCTTCTTCCAGGGCGTAACGGGTCTCCTTCGGGCCAAAGGCTATGTCCGCCTGGATTCAGGCTCTATGCTGGTACAGTGGGCGGCGGGCAGGCTGGAGCACAAATCCAGCTCCCTGCCGCTGCAGCGGGGGTATCTCACGCTAATCGGAAGCGGGCTCGACAAGTCCCGCATCACCGAGGAATGGGACAGAAGGATGCGGAGCATCACCCGGTAAAGCATGCTCTAGAGTCACTTGAACAAAACACGGGTACTGGGTGATTCCCCCAGTACCCGTGTTTAATATGCAGTTATGCCGGAACATGAAACGCCATATGCCCTGCTTCACAATCTCAATCCATATTCATATTTCAAGCACTTGTTTATCGTAATAACGACTAGTTTAGTTGTGAAAATTTAGCTCCCTTTTATCTATTAATAATCGTCGGTAAAAAATGTTTTGAACGATGCTCTCCCCTCCTCCGATGCGGTTTCTATGCTATCGTTGAAGACAGAAATGCATCAAGTCGACACGCGAGGGCACAAACAACCTTTTCTTTGGCGGACCAAAGTGACCAAAAATTAGAATTGATTTATCGAATGCGAATCCAATGCATCAATAAGGAGGTTTTACGAATGTCTGATATACAAAATCCTGGCGTCATCATAGTGACGGGGGCCATGGCTTCCGGCAAATCCACCATCGCCCAGCTATTGGCGGAAAAATTTGATCGTGCCGTTCATTTACGGGGAGATACCTTTCGAAGGATGATTGTCAAAGGAAGGGAAGAACTGCTGCCTGACGCCTCAGAGGAAGCGTTAGCCCAGCTTGAGCTGCGGTATCGTCTTTCCGCTTCCGCCGCGGCCGCCTATGTCGCTGCCGGGTTCCAGGTCGTGCTTCAGGATATCATCATCGGGCCTCACTTGCAGACTATGGGCAACCACTTAAAGGGCGTCCCGGTATATATCGTCGTTTTGACGCCTAACACCGAAGTTCTCCTTCAGAGGGAAGCGCAGCGGAATAAGAAAGGATACGGCATTTGGAAAGCCGAAGAGCTGGACCGGCGGCTGCGTGAGGAAACGCCAAAAGTCGGTTTGTGGCTCGATACGTCGGATTTGACCATTGAACAGACGGTAGATGCCATCTGGGAGCGGGTTTGGAGCGAGGGAAAGCTTGAACGGCTATAAGCTGTATGCCCGTGTGACACTCCGAGCGAATCGCGTTGAATCAGTTCCTCGGCAGTTCATCGTCCCAACGAATATGACGCATTCCATTGATCTATCGTCCTTTGGTATATACGTATTGGTTGATGTACGCTCGATTCTGGCTAAAGACCGGGAAAGAATGGACAAGCGGTACTCACTTTACTTTTATTTCCTACTAACCGTTAACCATTTATGGTACTTTACTCATAGACCATAATGACTATAATCTTGGAGGCCGTATGAAAAAACTACTAAAAACAAAAGTGCTTATCATTTTTTTGATTACCTCTTTCTTTTCCATATTCTTGTCACCTGAATCAAACGCAACGTCAAATGTTATACCTGACAATGCTTATTTATCAGAAGAAAAGGCCATTTTCTTAGACGGTGACATTCTTGTAACACGTGAAAAAGCCTATTCCATTGATAAAATCAAAAATCCGGGTACGTATGTTCCTGTGAAATTATTGTCTAAACTTAAAAACATTTCAATCGACTACTCTAAACCAATCACAGTAAAGTCAAATAAGGGTACATACAAAATTAATGAAAGTAATTCCGTTTTATTAGACGGGACCACTTATATAAAATTAGACTACTTTTATAAGATATCAGGTCTGTCCGGTAAGGAGTTTTACGAATCTCATACTATTTTTCTGTGGAGCAACAAAGAAGGTAAAGCCAAATCAGAGAAATTAATGTCCCAGATCAAAAGGGTATCCGATGACTATCTTAAGACCTATATGGGGAAAAAGGTATACATCTATGAAGGAGAAAAGGTTGGCCGGGTAATTGAGATGGCAGTAATCAGCAAACAAACAACGAGTTTTAAAATATTGCTGAATAATGGAGTAGTCGTTGAAGAGCTGGTAAGTGGTTCTACACCTGATACATTCTGTACCTATTTTTATTATGAAAATGTTAACGGCTTTTATTCCGGCAAGTATTACTGGGCAAATAAAAACCTATTACCTTCATCCAATCCTCTTTTAAATATTGAAAAGGTCTACTTTAAATCTGTGAAGATGAAGGGAAATAAGCTCATTGTAACTGCAAAGAGATCAAACGGCGCTAATGTTACTTTTAAGCTTCCCTTTTATGATGACCCCAGCACGGTAATACAACAAGGTTTCTACACCGTTAATCCCAAGAGCGTATTCCCTAAGTGGGACTCTGCTACCTGGAATCGGATCGTTCAGCAAAAGATAGCTATAGGCATGAATCAGGAACAGGTGCTGCTATCCTGGGGAGCCCCCGATGATCATAGTTCGTACACGGGCAGCTATTTAACTATGGATCAATGGATTTATGGCGACACTTACTTGCACTTCTATAATGGTATACTTGATTCTTGGTCGGATTATTAAACTCGATCTCTAGGGCAGCAACGGACTGCCCTTTTTTTCGTCCATTCTTAAAAAACTTCTGACGTTCCGGCTGGCCCTAGCGAACAAATCATTCATTCTACCTTGTACAAAGTTACCTCGTAATCATGAAAAACATCCTCAATGATTCCATATACAACACTCCAATCCCCATTTGCCAGGCCGCAGCCAATGTTGAACGGTAAAGCTACGCTAAGACCGTCTTTTTGTGCTTCCGTCTTAAGTGCGGCTAGGGACTCCTTCAAAGCTTCATAATCCGTGTACCTCACTTTTTGTCTTCCATAATTGAGCTGACCAAACAGATTGGCAACGGATTTGTTATCGGTTTTGACGATCAGGCACTTGCCTAATACATCATGTGGATCGTGGTTTTGGCAAAATTCTTTATAAGCAGGAAATAAGCTCGGATACTTGTTTCGCAGCAGCTTAGCGATTCCGGACCCCATAACCCCTTGACAATTTACTTGGTGCCCAAGGATATCCTCAGCAGCTTCAAGCAAGCTCCCTTCAACCATTTTAATCATCCCGACTCCTCCATGCTTCATGCATTCATTCATGCTTGTATTCCCCAAGCATTAGTACCTTATTGTATCCCTCTTCCGGAAGTTGGTAAAGGGCCCCAAGACTAGGGTCGCTGGTAAAAAACAATTAAGCCTATTTATTCACTACAACCTGCTCCAGGGCTATGGTTTAATATAGATGTCCGGCCGGACGGAATTCACCGGAAAGGAGGCTGAACGAATTGATTCAGAATACGGAGGTGGCATTCGCGTAAAGCGGATGCTGCACGAACAAGGGGAGCCTCTAGGGCTCCCCTTTTGTATGATTGACACCCTGGTTTGCTTACGGTGCCTATTCGTAAATTACCGCCTTGATCTCCTCGCTGTCGATGTTGTTCTTGTCGTACCAGTAGAAGCCTGTGTCAATCTGCGGCTCCAGCTTCTCGCCTTTGATGGCAGCCACGGCGGCTTTCACGGTTTCATAGCCGATGCCAACCGGATTTTGCGTAATGGCTCCAGCCATCGTACCATTCTTGATCGCATCGATCTGGGCTTTGCCCGAATCAAAGCCGATCACGACAATCTGGCCATCCTTCTTCATTTCGGTCACGGCGTTAATGACGCCGACGGCCGAGCCTTCATTCGCACCGAATATGCCTTTCAGATCCGGATGCGCCTGCATCATCGCCTTGGCCAGGTCCGTCGATTTCAGATGGTCCCCGCCGCCGTACTGGATATCGACGATCTGGATATTCGGATACTTCTCCTCAATCTGCTTCTTGAAGCCGTCGCGGCGGCTGACGCCCGTGACACTCGTCTGATCATGAACAACCATGGCGATTTTGCCTTCGCCACCGATCAGCTCCGCCATTTTATCGGCTGCCAGTGCCGATGCTGCCATATTATCGGTCGACGCCGTTGTCACCGGAATATCGCTTTCCACCCCGGAGTCAAATGCGATGACCGGAATGTTGTTCTCCTGGGCTTTCTTCAGCAGTGGGATCGAAGCCTGGCTGTCCAGCGCGGCGAATCCGATCGCGCTTGGCTTTTTGTCCAGCGCAGCCTGCAGCATCTCAATCTGCTTATCCACTTGGGATTCCGTCTCCGGCCCTTCGAAGGTAATGCGCACGCCAAGCTCTTGGCCGGCTTGCTCAGCCCCTGACTTTACGGCTTGCCAGAACTGGTGCTGGAACCCTTTGGAAATGATCGGAATGTAGATTTCTCCTTCTGCGGCTGAACCTCCGCTGCCCGAGCCCCCTTCGCTTGGACTGTCACCGCCGGATGCTCCATTGCCTGCATTGCCGCAGGCGGACAGCAGACTCGCTGCGAGCATGAGCACGAGCGCAAATACCGATAGCTTTTTTCCCATCTTCAATCTCCCCTTGTTCTTTGAATGAAAATGTCCATCTATAGAACTTCCTGAAGGAAGGTCTACAAACATGTGATTCGCTGCAATCCGCCCGTCGGATGAGGGCGCTGATCCCTCCGCATGAGTTTCCTCCCGAACGAAGCTTCCTACGCTTTCCTTCTGCGGAGCATATCCGCATACACGGCCAAAATAATGACGAATCCGACGACGACCGTCTGCCACTCCTGCGGTACGGACAAGATGCGCAATCCGTTCGTCAGCACGCTCATGATCAGCGCGCCGATAACCGTACCCATGATCGTGCCCTTTCCTCCGCTGAGCGAGGTGCCTCCAAGCACGACGGCCGCGATCGCCTCCAGCTCATATCCGGCGCCTAGGGCCGGGTTCGCCGAATTCAGCCGGGAAGCCATCATAACGCCGGCAAGTCCAGTGAACGCACCCGTCAGGGTGTATATGACAATTTTCCAGTAACCGACGTTGACCCCCGACAACCGCGTTGCTTCCTCGTTGCTGCCGAGCGCGACATTGTACCGGCCGATAATGGTTTTTGACAAAATCAGAAAGCCGAGAATCGCGGCAATGAAGAATATAAGCACCGCATTCGGAATATCGAAGCCCGGAATCAGCGAGCCCAGCACGCTTCCCTGGGAAATGTTCGCAAAGCTTTCCGCTTCGGTAAAATAAATTGGCTTCGCGCCCGAGATGATCAATGCCAGCCCTTTCGCGATCATCATCATGGCCAAGGTGGCGATGAACGGCGGTATCTTCATCTTAGCAACCGCCGTTCCCGACAGCAGCCCGCACAGCGCGCCCGTCAGGATGCCGCCGAGAATGCCGACCGGGACGGGCAGCCCCCAGAACGTAATGAATACGCCGGTCATGACCGCACTTAAGGTCATGACCGTGCCAACAGACAGGTCGATGCCTCCCGTTATGATCACGAAGGTCGAGCCAAGGGCCAGAACGCCGATGACCGCCGTGGACAACAGAATGCCGATCAGATTGGAGAATTGAAAAAAGTTGCCTGACGAAATCGAAAAAGTGACGAGAAGCACAACCAAGCTTGCAAGAGCGAGCACCTGCTGCAGTGCGCCTGATTTCAGCTGTAGATTCATGGCTTGTATCTTTCCTTTCGTATGGTTAGATTCCGTAAATCGCTCACATCGCTGCCGTGGCCAATTGCATGATGTTCTCCTGCGTTGCTTCCTCATGCCCAAGCTCGCCGGTTATTCTGCCTTCGCACATCACGATGATCCGGTGGCTCATCCGAAGAATCTCCGGCAGCTCCGACGAGATCATGATGATCGATTTGCCTTGAGCAGCCAGCTCGTTCAGCAATTTGTAGATCTCGCTCTTCGCGCCTACGTCAATGCCGCGCGTCGGCTCGTCGAAGATGAGAATATCGCAGTCACGGGTCAGCCACTTTCCGATGACGACCTTCTGTTGATTCCCGCCGGAGAGAAACTTGACTTCCTGGTCAACATGCGGCGTTTTCACCCTTAGCCGATCTACGATCCGCTCCGCTTCTTGCCGGATTCGGCCGGTGTCCATCCATCCCGCCGGCTTCAGAAAGCGCCGGTAGGAAGCGATCGCAACGTTGCTCTTCACGTCCAGATCAACGATACAGCCGAAGCGCTTCCGGTCCTCGGATAAATAACCGATGCCGTGGCGCACCGCATCATGCGGTCCCTTCATTCGCACAGGCTGTCCGTGAACGCGGATCTCCCCCGCATCCGGCCGGTCTGCCCCGAAGATCACCCGGGCCAATTCAGTGCGCCCAGCGCCGACCAGCCCGGCAACGCCCAGAATTTCTCCTTTTTTCAAGGTGAAGCTGACGTCGCTCAGGACCCTTCCGCGGCTCACTCCCTGGACCTCAAGCACGGTCTCCCGATCACGGGAGACGCCCTCGGGCTTGGACGTATCGTAAATCTGGCGCCCGACCATCATGGAGATGATGTCCTGCGTGGAGACTTCCGCGGTCGGGACGGTGGCGATGTATTGACCGTCGCGCATCACGGTGATGCGATCCGTAATCCGTTTGATTTCATCCATCCGGTGCGAGATGTAAACGATTCCAACTCCTTCGGCGCGAAGCTGCCGGATGATGCGGAACAAATCCTCGATCTCCGCTTCGCTCAATGCTGCTGTCGGCTCATCCATCACCAGCACATCGGCGTTGTAAGACAACGCCTTCGCGATTTCGACCATCTGCTGCCTCGCAACCGTTAAATCCGCCACCAGCGCGGAAGGGTCCATAACGAGTCCCATGCGCTCGAACAGCGCCTCCACTTGGCGGTTGAGCGCCTTTTCGTCGAGGAACAGCCCGAGCTTCCGCCGCGGCTCCCGTCCGATGTAAATATTTTGAGCGACGGTCAGATCGGGTGCGAGGTTCAATTCTTGGTGAATCATGCTGATCCCCGCATCCTGAGCCGTTTTCGGGTGGTTGATTTCGACGGTCCTGCCTTTGTACGTGATGCTGCCCTCATCCTTCTGGTATACGCCCGTCAATATCTTCATCATCGTGGACTTGCCGGCCCCGTTTTCGCCCATAAGCGCATGAACCTCGCCTTTCCTCAGCTCGAAGCGGCATCCGTTCAGCGCCATCACGCCGGGAAATTGCTTGGTGATTCCTTCCATATGCACAAGTATTTCGCTCACAGTCATTCACCTCTCTAGCAGTGGAGCCTTTTACGATCATTCTACCTGTGGAGTGCAGCCCGCCGGAATGGAATATTCTCTTCGCGATGTTGAAAAATCTATGATTTTTCTCTCATTGAAAAACCCACTCGATAAAGGAAAAAGCTACTCCTCCACAAAGGGGAAGAGCAGCTTCTGATTTTCTTCGGTATACATATTGCTTTTGTGAATGACGACCGAGTCGGTATACACCTTGTCTGGAACCTTATCGCCTTCCAGTACGGAAAGGGCGGTTTTTACACCCAAATAGCCGATGTTAAACGGCTTTTGCACGATAATCGATTGAATGACCCCCTCCTCGAGCAGCTTGACCTCCTTGATTGAGCTGTCGAAGCCGACCAGCTTGACTTGTCCCGTGAGACCCAGCTTACGAATGGCTCTTCCGGCGCCAACGGTGGACGGTTCGTTCAAGCCAACGATCCCATCCAGGTCCGGACGCTCCTGCAGCAGCTTCATCGTGATCTCGTAAGCGCGCTCTTCCATGCCTTCGCTGAAATAGGTGCCGACAATCTCCGTCCCGGCTCTCCCTTCAAGGATGCTGCGAACGCCCTGCTCCCTCTCAATTTGAGTCGAGGCGCCTTGTACAAAGCTTACAATCGCAACTTGCGCATTCCCAGGAAGCAGAGCGGCAAGTTCTTTGCCGGCTTTCTGCCCGGCACCGAAATTATCGGTTGCAATCAGGGTTTCCGCGTAGCTTCCCTGCACGGCCGAGTCGATCATGACTAAGGGAATCCCCGCCTGGTGAATTTTCTCTGCCACCGGAACAAGGCGATGATAGTCGCCTGCAGCCATGACGATAGCGTCCGGTTTCTCCGGTATCGCCGCCTCGATCAGCTCGATCTGCCGGTCGACGTCGACCTCCTTCGGCGGACCAATGACGGATACCTCCACATTGAACTCCCGCGAAGCCGTATGAACGCCGTCTATCAAGACGCGCCAAAATTCGATTTCGTCCATCGCTTTAACGGCTACGGTTATTTTAGGGGGGGCCTGACGTCCCCCGCCGATCAGCTGATACACGGCAACTCCGAAGACCAAAGCCGCGACGGCGGCCAGCAGAACATATCGCAAACGAATCGTTGATCTCACGACAGCTTCTCCCCCCTTCCTGCAAGCTCCTCGACTCGGATGGCCGGAATGGTGACAGTAACGGTCGTTCCGGCACCTGGCTCGCTTTCATAGGACAAGCCGTATTCGGGACCAAAATACAGCTGGATCCGCTGATGCACATTCGCGATGCCTACGCTCGTCTTGGATCGCTCCTTCCCCGGAGCGGTCAACAGCTTGGAAAGCTTGTCCGGGGCCATCCCGATCCCGTCATCCGCCACCCGCAGCATAATGCGGTCGCCTTGCAGCTCGCCGCTGATGACGATGCTGCCGGGTCCCTGCTTGTTCTTGATGCCGTGGTAAATCGCGTTCTCCACGAGGGGCTGAAGGAGCACCTTCAGCGTCACGTACGGGTAAAGGCTCGGATCAACACTCTGCGTGAACCGGATTTTATCCTGATACCGCATCTGCTGGATGTTTAAATAACTCGTAATATGCTCGATCTCCGTAGCAATCGGGATCATTTCCCTGCCCTTGCTGAGCGACGCCCGGAACAGTCTGGCTAGCGCCGATGTCATTAGAATCACCTCGTCATGCTTTTTGCTCTCCGCCATCCAAATGATGGAATCCAGCGTGTTATACAGAAAATGCGGGTTAATCTGCGCTTGCAGCGCATTCAGCTCGCTTTTTCGTTTGACCTCCTGCTCGACGACGATCTGGTTCATGAGCTCCTTGATCTTGAGCACCATGACATTAAAGCTGCGGGCCAAGCTGGAAATTTCCTTGGAATGGCCGACCGGAACCCGGATATCGAAATTCCCCTTCTCAACCTCCGCCATCGTTTCCTGCAGGCGTTTGATCGGGCGCGTCAAGTTACGGGAAAGAAGGAATGATAACAGCACCCCGACGCCGAGGCAGAGCATCCCCGCAATGGCAAATGAGCGCTGCATCTGCCTTTTGTTGTCAACAAGCTCATTCTCGTAGAACACGCCGACGATTTTCCACCCGAAATCCGTGTCTTTGATGCTGTAAATCCGACTGCCTCCGTCTTCCTTCACTACAAATCCGCCCCGGGTATCTTGCAGCACTTGCTCCAACCGTTCAGTCTTCAAATTGCTGTAGAGCAGCTGCTGCTGCGGATGGTAGACGATACGGCCTTCCTTGTCGATTACAAATACGTACCCCCGGTTGCCAAGGTCCAGCTTGCTGAGCATGTCGTTGATGACTTTGAAGTTCAAGTCGATCAAAAGAATGCCGATCCCCTTGTCCGGATCCGATCCGCTCAGCTCCCGGCTAAGCGAGACGACCCATCGGTACTCGTCCTTAACGACAGGCTGCACATGCGAGGAGGAGATGACCGCCTGTCCTTTATGCTCTTGCGCCTGCCGGTACCAGTCCTGTTCCTGCAGCGAGATGTTCGGATTCAGCTCCGTATCCATGCGGTCCGAGATGAAGGTCCCGTTGTATCCGAAGATATGGATGGAGGCGATATCCTTACGGGAGACGAGGATGGAGTGGAAGTAGCCGGAGATCTTCCTCTTCAGCTTGGCCAGCTCTTCCGGCTCAAGCCCGCCGCCGGAAACGAGATATTCACGTACATTCGGATTGTTCATGGCCGCCAAAGACATGTCCTTCATGCCGGTGATATAGGTCTCAATATTCGCATTCACTTGGTTAATCAGCTCGGAGGTGTAATTTTCCGCTGTCTCCCGGACCGCCGATTCCGACAACGGGTAGGAGATAAAAATCAGCAGCAGCGCCGTGAACAGAACGAGCATGACGAAGGAGCCGGCGATGCGGGACTGAATGCTTTTGATGCGGGTGGACGGTCTCATCGCCGCTCTC
This sequence comes from Paenibacillus sp. FSL M8-0142, assembly GCF_038597315.1. Classification (NCBI taxonomy): domain Bacteria; kingdom Bacillati; phylum Bacillota; class Bacilli; order Caryophanales; family Paenibacillaceae; genus Paenibacillus; species Paenibacillus sp. FSL M8-0142. The sequence continues at coordinate 2,703,291 of NZ_CP152008.1, read as the reverse complement.
CCCCAGCCGTGATCCGGTTTCGATATTCCGTCGGCGTATCGCCCGTATGCTTCTTGAACAGGACGCTAAAATACTGCGGATCCTGGTACCCCGTGCTCGCAGCAATCTCGTACGTCTTCATTCCCGAATGCTTGAGCAGCTCCTTCGCCTTATCCATCCGGATATCGGTCACGTATTCCACGAAGGTCCGGCCGGTATGCGCCTTAAAGAGCGCGCTGAAATAGCTGGTACTCATGAAGATGCGGCTGCTGACCGTCTTTACGGACAGATCCGGATCGCTATAGTGGGAATGTATGTAATCCACAGCCTCCATCATTTGACTGCGGGTTAGATCCTTACGGGTCTGCGCCACGCCTTGCAGCGCCTCCCCGCATACGCCTTTCAGCCACACCTCGATCTGCTCCAGCGATCGGAAGGAATACAAGTCGGACAGCAGCCTCTTCTCCATCCCGAACAGATCATGATCGTTGCTTCCTATCTCCATCAAGGTCTGCAGCACGGCCAGCATCACGCGCAGAATCCGCACATGGCATAATTCAATCGGCATTGAAGCGCTTCCAATTTCCTGGATCAGCCGCTGGATGCAATGGTCGACCTCGGAAGCGGTCCCCGCACGGATCGCCGACACAAGCGCCGCCTCAGCTTCGAAGCCGTCTTGAAGAGGCTTCCCCCCGCGCACCTCCAGGTCCGTAATGTTCACGACCTGATCAGGCCCCATCAGCAGCCGGTACTCCAGGGCGGCTTCGGAAGCGCGGCAGGAATGCCGGATCTCGGCTACATCGCTGCATACGGTCCCAATACCGACCGTTACCGTGAACTTCATATATTCCTTCACGGAATTGCGAAGTTCTTCGGCCAGCTTATATGCCTGTGCATGCAGCTCTTCCGCATTTGATCCTGACAGCACTGCCATGACCTTATGTTCTTTGAAACGAAAAACCGCCGATTCTTGCGCGCTCCCTGCAATCTCTTGAACAATGTTGTAAAGGGCAAAGGCATACAGCTCCACATCAGCCGTCTCCCCATACAGCGACGGCTCGTCCATCTCAGCTGTCATGGCGATATATAACGGCCCGTTTAGCGGAATATTGAAGTACGCCAGCTTGGCCGCGATATCCGCTCTTCGCATCGGCGATGAAGCCAGGCGTTCCAGAAAGCGCTCCGAGAGCAGCGCCATGCTGTTCTTCAGCTCCTGCTTCATCCTTAGAAGATGCTCGTTGCGGCCGCTCTCCTCGTCCATTTCCAGTTTGATTTTGTCCAGCAGCTCGCGCAGTTCTGCGGATGTAATCGGTTTCAAAATAAAGTCTGTTACCTGCAGCTTCACCGCCTGCTGCGCGTAATCGAAATCATCAAAGCCGGTCAAAATAATAATCCGCGTCTTCGGATACTTCTCCACGATTTGACGGGACAGCTCCAGCCCGTCCATGTATGGCATGCAGATGTCCGTCAGCACCACGTCCGGCCGTTCTTGGGCCATTACCTCCAGCGCTTCGCGTCCGTTCTCGCAGGCTCCGATGCATTCATATCCATGTTTGGCCCATTGAATCCGCTCTCTAATGCCTTCCCTTACGATCGGTTCATCATCCACGATCAGGATTTTGTACACGCAGCATCTCCCCCATCCGAAGCAATTCACATTTTTGTTGATTTTGTCGCGTTATGAGGTGAATATACAGGAAAAGCCCTTCGGCAGGCAACTGCCAAAGGGCTCCATGATCTGTTATCTACTTGCGGGTATTCATCCATGTGATGAAATTGTTGACCACGAGATCGAGGAAACGGATCGTCGGTTCATGAATCAGCTTACCGGATTCATCCATCTTCTCATGGACGGCGCCGATATAAACCTCATTGTTCGGCAGCAGCGGAGATGTGATGCCCACGGAAAAAAGGATATCCCGCAGATGCTCTTGTGCGCGAACCGTTCCCAGCTGACCCATCGATGCGCCCATGATCCATGACGGCTTTCCGTTCATAACCTTATCGACGCGCGATAACCAATCCAGCGCGTTCTTGAGCACGCCCGGTATGGAATAATTATACTCCGGCGTGATCCATAATACCGCGTCCGCGGCAGCAATCTGCTCTTTAAACTCCTTGACGGCCTTAGGCGGGTCCAGCTCAATGTCTTCATCGTAAAAAGGAAGCGGGCGAATATCCGCAATTTCAAATGTGATCTGATCCGCATACCGCTTTTTCAAATATTCCGCCAGCTTCCGGTTGTACGACTCTTTTCTAATGCTTCCTACAACGATTGCAACTTTCATGATTCCCTCCAGTTCCGTGCTTTTTTAGCACATAAATGTTCCATTGACGATACCCTGCTTGATATGATTACCATATCTTCCGACGTTTAAAATAACTTTTATCCTACTTCATTAACGACAGCAGCCTACACACACCGCGTTCCATATCTGATCTTCTCTCCGGCGGCACATATTGGAGCAGGGACAATGCAGCATAAGGCACTTTGATGGCATGTGGATCTTCATATTGTCTGTTCCAATAGCTTGCTTCCGTAATCGAGGCTTCCTCGGCGATGTTTACCCCCTGGTTCGATAGCGCTTCAGGCCTTAGGCGGTTAAGCTTCATTTGCAGCCGATGATTGCCTTGACCGAGCTTTGCCAGCTCGGCGTATCCGAGCCGTTCCAGTTCAATCAGCGCATGGGCATGGGTAACGCCATGCTCCAGTTCACCGGCAAAAAAGTAAAACTCGCCTTCAACATGTTGATCCGGCAGGACGAGTTCCAGCTCGGAAAGGGCACGAACTGCCAGATCCGATGCATCCCGGTAAGGCGGGATGTCCGAGAGCAAATTTTCCGATCGATTCAGCTGCGTATAATCATCGATTCCGTAATAGCGTGCAAGTTTATGTTCTCCGCCTGCATCTTCCATCAGCTTTAGGATGCCTCGAACGATGGACGGAGTCAGCAAGTCCGGACGGTCCCGCAGCGCCTTTAGCGCGAGTACGCCTAAGGTTACCCCATGTCCGGAGGTGCTCAGATTTGTCAGGTTAGGCAGCAAGCCTTCAATCAATCGTTCCATCAGCTCTGGCTGCGCAGTTTCGGGAGGATAGGGCTTAAACCAATCTTCATGCCGACTGCGCAAGTGGCGGCAATTGGCAGCCAGCCCCTGCAATACCTCCTGCGGAAGGTCATGCTCTTTTTGCATATAATAAGCTGCCAAATAAGCTCCGCCGACATGCCCTTCAAACCATCCGACCTCGCCGCCCCGGCTCAAAGCCGTCAGACCTTCCTCAAGAAATTCGTCGCCAATGACCGAATTCACCTCCTCCCCTTCGGCTGCGTGCGGCAAATTCAGCCTGACCGCAATATCCTTGGGGAAGCTAGTGACCTTCAATCGGATGCTGTACCCGTACATTCTGAAATGAAGACCTGCTTCGGTATCCGATATAATCATCCGGCGATCCAAGGATGACCGAACCCGATCCAGAAAGCGTTCGTCTGTCACGCCATATGTTATTTCCAGTGAAGGCGCCAGCGCATACATCGCGATTGGGATCCATTTGCGCATGGTTGATACAACAACGGCGTGGGCCGTTCCGCCAATAACAAAAGCAAATTGATCAGACTCCTTGGCAATCGTTAACCCGAGCGTCTGTTTCATCCATAATCTTGCAGCTACCGGGTCTTCCACGGGCAGCCCTACCTCCCGCAAATACAGGACACCGTAAGTGCCATACGGAACGAGCACATCTTCCTTCAAATACGGATGGGCAAGAAATTCGAGCAAATTCCCGTCTCCATCCCTGAAGTACACGTTCACACTGGAATCGATTGAAGCAACAATTTTTCCGTCCGGCCCTTTTAATAAGGGCATCTGCTCCCCAAGCTTCTGAACAATGAATTCAAACTGGGAATAAGCCACCTCAAACGCCATGTGGACAGGGGTTATCGGTTCACCAGCTTCCTCAAATTTCAGCGTAAAATCAGGCGTTGGCTGAAACTCGATCTCGTTCTCGCTTTCCCTTGCGACAGGGAAATGAAGCAGATCATGGTAGAATTGCTTCACCCCCTGGATCGAAACCGTCTTTAATTTCAAACAGGCGAAATGGGTAATCATAAGGCTTCGACCTCCTCTTTGCTGCTGATCTTCTTGACCAGCTCCATGAAGATAGCGAGGGCTTCCTTGGCTCGATAATCCAGGACGATCGTTCCTTCTGCCGCTTCCGATTCGTAAAGATTGCGCTGAGACCCCCCGATGGAAATCCACTCCGGACTGTTAATTCCGTGCAGATTGCGTACCGTAGCCTGCATCTGCTGCAACGAACTCACACCGACCGCGCCGCCCGCCGAGCTTACGGATAGAACCGGCTTACCCGAGAAATGCATCTGCCCCATATGATCCAAGGCGTTCTTCAGCACTCCGCTCATCCCTCCGTGATACTCCGGTGTAGTCAAAATAATGCCGTCGGCCTCCATTAACAGACGCTGCAGCTCACGAACGCCCTCATGACGGTTAAATATCTCGTCTGGGGAATAGAAGGGAAGCGGAGTTTCATACAAGTTAAACAGCTCCGTTTCCACGGACCCCAGGTTCATTTGTGCTTGAAGGGCTTTCGCCAAAATGGTGCTTGTTGCTTCCTTGCGGTTGCTGCCCGCGATGATCACGATCTTCATTTGTACTGCCTCCCCTGCTCGTATTTGAAAGCTTGTTATGTACATTGTAGAGGAGGCAAGCGATCGAAATCGTCAGCATATGGAGTGATTTTACAAGCAAAAGCTCTCATGCCTTCGGCTGAGAGCTTCTACAACTTTAGTCTTAGAAAAGTTGGCGTTCATCAGATCCAATTCATTCCCGACACCTTATACAATTCCATGCTTTAGCGCGTAAATGGCTGCCTGCGTCCGGTCGGCAACCCCCAGCTTATCGAGCAGATGACTGACATGGGTTTTGACCGTTTTCTCCGTAATGTGAAGGGCGTCACTGATTTCCCTATTATTCATGCCTGATGCTATCAGCTGCAGGACCTCTTGCTCGCGCCGGGTGAGCTTATCCAGCTCCTGTGCAGCCTTTCCCGAATGAGCGGGTCCGCTGGCTTCTTCAGCTCCTGCCGGCGAAGTCACATGCGTCATAAGCAGACCTGCAGCATCAGGATGCAGCTCGACCTGCCCTTGGAACACCCGTCTGATCGCGGCTACCAGCTCCTCCGGCTCAATATCCTTCAAGAGATATCCGCGGGCTCCCGCCCGAATGGCGGGCAGAACGTGGTCATAATCGACAAACGAGGTCAGCACAATGACTTTAATGTCAGGCTGTTCTTTTTTTAATCGTGCCGTCGTATCGATGCCATTGAGAACAGGCATATTCAAGTCCATTAACACGATATCGGGATTTACTTGTTTGGCCGTCTCCAGCGTCTCCTCGCCATTCGCGGCTTCACCGACCATTTCGATATCCGGCTGCGTTGCCAGAAAAACCTGAAGCCCCCGGCGAACCATGGCATGATCGTCAGCGATCATCAATCGAATCATCGGTCCCCCTCCTTCTCTGTTAATCTCTCCCTCAAGGGCAGCATAACCTCAATGATGGTTCCCTCCCTGTGTACACTGTATAACCGGAATCGTCCTCCTAGCGTTTCAGCGCGCTCGCGCATGCTGGACAGCCCGATGGAATGCTTTGTCAGCTCGTTCAATCGCTGCTTGGTAATCCCTCGCCCACGGTCCTCAATCCGAAGCTCGACTTCATCCTCCTGGAGGGATAAAGCTATCGTTACTTCCTTGGTATCCGCATGCTTGCTCACATTGTTCAGCGCCTCTTGGCCGATCCTCCACAAAGCTTCTTCCACGATACGAGGAAGCTCCTGTATCCCGCTGATATGCGAACGCACATGAAGCCTCAATCGTTCCCCGTATTGCTTAAGCCCTGTCATAAGCCCTTCCTCGAGTCCGGGCGGACGAAGCTGCATGATCAGCTCCCGCATTTCCTTCAGAGCGCTTTGCGATAACGACTGAATATCATGGATCGTGTCCTGCAGCATACTGTTTGTTTCGTTCGGCTCCCCGGCAAGCATACCGCCTACCCCCTTGGACATCATCACCAGGGAGAAGAGGGTTTGACTTACCGAGTCGTGCAGGTCCCGGGCTAGACGATTTCGCTCATCCATCCTTGCGAGCTCCCGTCGGTTCTCCTCCAGACGGAACCGCTGAAGCGTCATCCCGATATGTTCAGCCAGAGCCTCAATCACCCCGAGGTCCGCCCGGTACGAATCCCGGTAGGGGTTATACGCTACCAGAAGCAGTCCCTTTTCGGAATCACCTGCTGCCGCCAGCGGGACAGCAACCGCTCGGGTAACGGATGAGATCCATCCCTCTTTAGCCAAGTGATCCGCAAGCCGCTGGGCGTCTTCGGCACTTATCGGATCCGTCGTGACTCTCCCCTTCCGGGAGCGGGTTCGTGCGGTATCGGCAAGTGGAAATTTGGCATGGGGCAGCGTGGTTTGCCCTCCGCTGTATAGGGCTCTGAGCGTCACTTCGTTGCCGGCGGGTTCCAGCAATGCGGCCACAGGCCAATCAAAATAACGGCCGATTAAGCTCATGACCTGCTTCGTTAATTCGGCCCGATCCACCGCTTGGGAAGCATAAGCACCGAGTGCGCCGCTATACTCTCCGAGCCGGGCGAACAAATCCGCGCGACGCTGCTCGGCTGTGTATAGACGCATGCGTTCGATAGCGCTGCCGATTTGGTAAGCCACCGACTCCAAGAGCGCCAGCTCCTCTTTGGAGAAGTGCAGCTTCCCGGGGGCAGCTACATTCAACACGCCGAACCTGCGGCTGCCGGATCGCAAAGGAACGGTTGCATGGTGGGTAATGCCTTCCGTATCGCCCCACTGGTACCGGACGGCGTTATCCAGACGTTTGCAATTCAAAATGTTTACGGCATTCCTCAAACGGCCGTCGTCATAACGCTCCAGGCACCAACAGCTGCCGCAGCGCATGGGCTTGTCGTCCTCCCTGCGGAGGGCAGGCGGCAAATTCCGGCCGGCAATGAATTCATGCGTTCCCGGATCCTCCACTAAGAACAGCCAACCGGTCGTAAGTCCTGTCAGCTCCAGCAGCTTCCCAATCACCACATCCAGCATGGGGATTAACTCATTCGATTCGTTCAACGTTTCGGCAATGGTCTTCAGCGTGATTAATTCCTGAACATGCGTATCGTGTGTGGACATACGCGAAAGCTCCTTTTATTTTGCATTCTGAAGTAACTATATTATATAATCCAGTCACGCACCACCTGCCCTCGGCTCCCTTGACCAGAATCCAACGTTCACCTTACGAATGTCTGGTAAAAAACAATTATTATTGTTTTATCTATTGCAAATTTCCACCAATCTATGGCTTAATATAGAGGTCGGGCCGACGAAATGAGCGGAAAGGAGGCTGAAGCGCAATGATTCAGATCCACGAGGTGGTATTCGCTTAAAGCGAATACCCGTTCCCATGGGAGCCCCCGGGGCTCCCTATATCTGTTTTCCAATTCGTAAACACAACAAATTATAAATTCGAAAGGAGGAGGGCAAGCATGATCAATACAATTGTTTTGACACTCAGCGATAGCTTGAACATTCATACAGAAAGAGGAGGGCATCGATGGGCCATTACAAAAACGGTAGAGAAGTGCTTCCCCCCGAGCTGCTGCAGCAAATTCAACAGTATATAGACGGAGAACTTCTCTACATACCGAAACAAAGCGAGCAAAGAGCCGGCTGGGGTGAATTAAGCGGTTCCCGAGAACGCATCGAACGTCGCAATAAGGAAATGTACCGGGCCTACTGCAAGGGCCGGACCATTGAAGAATTAGAACGGACCTACTTCCTGTCCGGAGAAAGCGTCCGCAAAATCATCAGTAAACTTACCCGCGTTGGGACTGGAACCTAAATCTATGAGACTTCCAAATGGCTCACGCGGATTACGATAGGACTGTTCCCCAGAGGGAGCAGTCCCTTTCAATTTACATAGCTATGATCGGCAATGGCCAAGATCGAGAGGGTGCCAAAGGCAGCTCAATATGTCCTATCGCACCGTTGCTCATGTTGGCTCGTATCCGCCCTGTCGAACAGATCAACATCTTTTCAAAAAAAAACGAAAAACAATCAGCCCTTTCGCTTCCCTTAAGGAAGTCGGAAGGGCTGTGTTGTTCCTGTCCACGTTACCTAGTGCCTCTATTCGATTCACACGCAAGAAGCCGCTTGATTTTGAAGATGGGTATTCGGCACCATCACGGTCAGGATCCTAAGCGGCCGTCGTTCGCCGGGGCAACCTCAAACTTCAGCCCCCGTAAAGACCCCCGTCATTTCGGCTCAACCTCGTTCAGCGTCATTCGGTATTCCAAATCCTTCATGTACGTCCCATCCGCATGCCGGAAGATCATTCCGATCGCCAAATCTCCGCCCGTTCCGCGAACAATCGCGATCAGCCGGTTAAGTCCTCCCGCCAGGGTAATCTCGCGTTCCGGATTCGGGACCCGTTCGCCGTTCAAATAGATAACGTACGGCGCGCCGGTCTGAATCTGCAGTCGTCCCGCGCGAGGCGCTGCGGATTCACCCGGCACCCATACGAAGCAGCTCAAAAACCACGGATCCTTGCCCGCATCCCGGATGAGCAAAGCTCCATCCGCTCTCCTGCGCTCTTTTTTCTGCATCCAGCCGTAAAGGCCCTCCCCTAAATTGTTCAGCGAAAAATCAGGATCGGTATAATATGCCTTCATCGCTTCGTAGTCGGCATAGGTCGGGCAGGGCAGCGCCATGACCGCCTCCACGGACCATGCCCCGTCATCCTTCTCGCTCTCAAGGAAGCCGTCGTCAAAGTCCGCGCCAAGATTGGCCAACAAACGTGCGTACAGCCTTCGTGCCTTGTCGCTGTCAGCGTCAAGCGACAGCTGTGAGCACAGGATGGAGCCGCCGCCCGCCTTGACCTCGATCAGGAATGCCCCGGATCCGCGCGCCTTGATGCGATTCAGCTCAACCAGCGCGAGGCGGCTGTACTCCGAAGTGTAGCCGTTCACGAAGTAATCCTTCCAGGCGGTCCCTTCGACGCTGGCCAACAATGTCGTTGCTTCCTGCACCTCCAGCCGGTGCGAGGCTAGGGGCCGGTTGGCGGCGTCCCGCGGCGACAGAAACACTTTGTCAAAGCCGAACAGATCAACCGGACTGAAGCCGCTCACCAGCTCCCCGGCGTCGCCCGCAGCCAGATGGAACGTTTCATGCGGCTCCACAAACACCGACCGGCCCAGCAGCCGGGCAAGCGCCTCCTGCTCGCATGGCTCCGCCGGCAGGACAAGCACCCGTCCACCGGCTTCGGCATAATGCCTGATTGCCTCGGCGAGACCAGGGACATCGAGCAGGCAAGCCTCTACAACCAGCATGCGGAGATCCTTTGCAGTTTGGGCAAAACCGTCACCTTCACCAGCCGGTGCAGATTCCATCAGCGCCTCGGCATCAAGCAAGGCGCAGCGCAGCTGCAGCTTGTCGAGAAATGCCGCTGCCTCTCCGCCAGGCCGAACCAACGCGCCTGCGGGCCCAGCGTCATCCCCGGTTAATCCATCTGCGCGGCCCGCGTAAGCAAGCAGGTTGCGAAGCAGCAAGCAGGCTTGCGGAGCACGAGCGATATTGGCCATCAGCTCCAGCTGGTTCGCCAGCAACAAGCCGCGGCCGTTTCGGTATTCCAAAAGCGGGGTCCATAGATCCCCGCCGTCGCCGAAATCGCCTGCGCCGCATTCCAGAAGCATGGTGAAATCCCCGGCTGCCGGCTTCTCGAATGCGGCGCGAATGATCGGCAGCGGTCCTTCCTCGCATAGCTCCTCCTGCCAGAACATTAAATCCTCGTCTCCGATTCCCGACAGAACCGGATGGCGGTAATCGCCGGCATGGGCACGAAGGAACGGTCTTCGCGACAGCGTTAGCCGTCCCAGCGACAGCCCGGTCTGCTCCAGCATCACCAGATGTCCGCCTCGAGCAACGAAGTCTTTCAGCAAATCCTCGAGCGAGCCGTCCGGGTCCACCGTCCTGCTGCCGATGATGAGCAAGCCAGCGGCCGGCAGCTGGGCGATCGCCTCGCGATCCACCCGTTCGCAGCCGGGAACGAGCCTGCGGAGGATGTCGTAATCCTCTTCCGATCCCCAGTAGGCGGCCGGACGTTCGACGTCGACGGGATCGCGGAGCAAACAGGCTGACACGAGCCGGTACTCTACGCGAAGCTCATGCATCCGCCGCCCGCCATGGAGCAGCACTGCCGAAAGCACGGCCGCCCCTTCTCTCTTGACGGGTGCGGGAGTCCAGGCTATCCCGATTGTTCTAGATTCGGCAGGCTCTTGACGGAAGGCGAAGACCTGCTCATGAACGACCGCCTCTCCCTGTATGATCTTGCATTCAATCCGTACCTCCTGCTCCGAGAGCGTATCATTGAAGACGTCAAAATGTCGGGTGATGGGCGCATCATCATAGAAGCAGCGATTATATTCAGAAGCGAACATCGTGACCGGCTTAAACGCCTCGGCCATGATGGCGAACGCCGGATTGGGCGCGTACATCGGATGATCAGGCAGCAGTCCGTTGTTGATCGTCAGCGAATAAGCCGGGATCCTTCGGGGCTTTACACCGGGCAAGCCCGGTACCGACGGCGGAACCGCAGCATCGCGCTCCGGCATCGCCCTCATGAAGTAATGCGCGAAATTGAACGTCGATATGCCGGAGACGCCTTGCCGCCGCGCATACTCTACGAATAAGCGCTCCTTCTGAGCCAGTCCTGCCGCACTCTCGTCCGTATCCCGGTATGCCCTCAGCCCAACATACTGGCTGCTGTTCTGCGGACAGATGTACCACCATCCTCCGTGTTCGCCGTAGGTCAGCGGAACGGACCGGTCCCACTGAGCTATCGTGCCGTCTATGTTGTAATGTCGGCTTTCCACTTCCGTATGCGCTTTGGGCAGCAACCGGTTGTCTCCTTCGGCGACGATCGGACGCGTTGCGTCCAGTTCCCGGATCGCTTGGATGAAGCAGGGCATATGCAGCTTGTAACCGTCCCGTCCGTCCACCCAGCGCATTTCGTTCTGCAGGCTCCACATGATGACCGACGGGTGATTCTTGTCCCGGCGAACGAGCCGCAAAACATGCATGCGGCAGTTGGCTATATAGTCGGGATGGTCGGCAAGCATCGATTTGGCCGATCCATATATTGCCGTTTCGTCGACGATCAGCATCCCTTCTTCGTCGGCGATCCGCACGTAATCCTCCGGATACGGCTCGGCATGCAGACGAACGCTGTTGATCCCGACGGAACGGCACATCCGGTACCAATTACGGATGTACGCTTCCGTCTGCTGCAGCCCGCCTTGAAAATGCCATGAATCGCCGCGAAGCCGGATCGGGATGCCATTCAGCATAAACCGCGGGCCTTCGCACCAAAACTCGCGGAATCCAAACACTTCAACACGTTGATCGACAACCTGCCCGCCATCCAGCAATTCAACTTCGGCCGCATACAGAAACGGCGTATCCGGGTCCCACAGCTTGGCATCCCGCCAATCCAGGCTGAAAGCGGCACGGTAAACAGCTCCGCCGCGATCGTTTACGCACAGCCGGAGATGTGAAGCCGCTTCAAAAACGAAGTGCTCCGCCGGCCGCTCCGCTTGAAGGACCGGCGGTCCCCCTTGGGCGAGCCCTCTTCGAGCCGTGCCGCTTCCGTGTTCGAGCATCTCACGCTCCGTGCCCGTTCCTCCGAGCGTGAAAACCTGCAGCGGTTTGCCATCATCAGCCGCTTGCCGGCCGCTCCCGCTGCCAGGGAAATCTCGATGATTCAGCAGCTGATCATCCCGCTGCGATATCACTCCGATTTCCCGGATATTCACTCTGACGCGGAGCGAGTCTGAGGCCGCCTCCGGATCGGTTGTTCCGGCCAACACATCCAGCTCAAACCGGCCTTTCCGGACGGATGTACGGATCGTAACATCCTCTATGGATAGGGGAGGATAGCTCTCCAAATATATATCCTGCCATATCCCCCGGGCGACATTGCCAAACCAGGAGCCCGTCAGACCTGTCACCTTCTCCATGCCAGACGGGAGCGTCACTTTGTCGAAGCTTCCGCATACGACATGGAGATGATGCTCACGCCCCTGGCCGACCTTAGGCGTAATATCTAATCGCAGCGGCAGATAGCCGTCTTCCCATACGGCAACTTCTTCCCGATCGAGAAAGATGACGGCCTTTTGCATAATGCCGTCCAGGCGCAGCACGATTCGCTGCCCGGCCATGTCCTCGGGAATCCGAAAGCTTCGATGCAGCACGCCAGCCTCCGCTTCGTCCCATTCTTTCGGGTAGCCGTAAAGGTCCATCGGAGCATATCCGTGCTCGGGAATTTCACCGAACGTTTTGCCATTCGCCTGCCTGTAGGAGCGCCGCCAGCTGGACGGGACTTGCACCCGCCGCGATTCGTATACAAGCTCATCCGGCAGCCGCCTCCACTGCGTCTGGCCATACAACGGCATAAAATCCCATTCCCCGTTCAGACACACCCGATTACGCATCGTTCATTCCCTTCCTTTCATCATAAACTCGCAAGTCCAGCACCAGCTCCAGCTCCCGCCAAATCTCCTGTTCAGCTGGAACATCCCCCCATTTGATGAAATGAGGCTCCATCACCTCTGCCCAATTGTCCGGTCGAAGCTTCGTGTTCAGCTTTCCTTCGTACGGGGCGGGCTCGATCGTGGCCGGGAGCTCGGAATAGAAGAAGAGCACCGTCTCGTGCATGCCGATGATCCCATACTTGTCGCCGTCGCCCGGCCGCTCTTCCTGGTATTGATAATGGTAATACACGTAGCTTGCAGCCTCTTCCGGCTTTAAACGAGCGATCCTTCCGTACGGCAAGATGTTTTCGTTCCTGCGCTTCCAGTGCAGCTCCGAAACGGGGGATTGATAATGAAAAATATCGATCATCGGCGCCCACCTCCGTCCCGGTTCTGCGCCGGGCCATGCCACCAGCCAGGCATCGGCTTCCGGCAGCAAGCTTTCCGGGCGTACCGGCCCGCGTAGGCATTCGTAATATAGGAACAATCCGCTTCCGTTCGCAAACAAGCTCATTCTGGATACATGCTGACGTTCCATGGCTTTCTCGGCCGCAAACCTAATCCGCTCCTCGCGTAAACCGGAAACGGCGTCCATGTTCCCGATTCCCTCGGCTCTATATAAGCAGCGCTTCATAACACACCTCCAAACGTGAATTTATGAGTTAGCCACTGTCACAGGAATTGTGTCTGCTACAAACTTCACTTGCCCGATTCCCGATATAAAAGGCGCTGCCCCCCGATCGCGGGAGGAAGCGCCGCATTTAAGAGACCACGGTGAAGCGAATGTTGTCAAACAGCATATAATCGAAACCGCTCACGTAAAAGCCCACTTTCCCGGATGGCCTGTGATTCGGATCAGTGCCGGCCAGTCTTGACTCGCCGTCGACGTAAACCGCAACGTCTCCGTCCTTCACGATAATCTTGACTGCATATTCCGTGTCCGGCTGCAGGTCCCGATGCGGCAAGGCGGACTCGGCGATCTTCTGCCAAGCCGTATCATACAGAATCCAGGCGGATGTTCCGTCAGGACGCGTACGATAGCCGATTCGAGTCGAGCCGGTGGCATCCTGCCGATCAAAGACATACATCGTACCGTCGTCCGGCATGGAAGCCGGGGTCTTCAGGGTGAAATCAAGCTCATACGATTGGAAAGCCCTGTCCAGCAGCCCTGTTGCCCCGTTCAAAATTTTGTAGCGCCGATTGCCGTCCGCATCCGCAGCGATGCTCCGGTTCGGGTCTACCGGCCATCCATTGCCCCCTGTCTCAAAATCGGTTTCATGCATGATGCTCGAAACGGTTACCTTGATATCCGCTTTGACGAGCGGATTGGCAACGGATACGGCCGTGACGGTCGTCTCGCCTTCATATACGGCGCTGACGACCCCCGTATCGCTCACCTCCGCTACGGCCGGATCGGCGGATTGCCAGATCACGCCGGTGTCCGGGGTGCCGGCGGGGTCGAACGTCAGCTCAAGCTGCCGCTGCTCCCCGGCGGCAAGCCGCACTTCGCGTTCCGAAGGAATAATGCCGGCCAGCTCCGTCGTCAGCGCTTTGAACCGGATGTCGTCAAACAGCATGTGGGTGACGTTGTTCACGTAGAATCCGACCTTGCCCGCCTCGTTATGGCCGGGATCGGCAGCCTTCAGGCGGAATTGGCCGTCCACGTACACGCTGATCTCGCCGCCATGCACAAGGATTTTGATCTCGTACTCCGTATTCGGCTTTAAATCGTGGCCGGGCAGCTTCACTTCGTGAAGAATCGTCCAAGCGGCGTTATACAGCAGCCAGGATGATGAGCCGTCCGGGCGGGTTTTGTAGCCGACGCGGGTAGAGCCGCTGCCGGCCTGGCGGTCGAACACGTACAGCGTCGCGTTTTCCCCGATCGACTCCGGCGTCTTCAGCTTGAAGCTCAGCTCATAATCGGAAAAGGTTTTGGCGCTTAGAGCGGTAGCGCCATTAAGAATTTTGTACCAGCGGTTGTCCCCTTCCTTGACGATGCTGCGGTTCGCATCCTGCGGCCAGCCGTTAGCCCCTGACTCGAAATCGGTGAAATCCATGATGCCGTCTCCGGCCTCGACCGTAACGTCCACCGTTGCCGTGAGCTGCGGATTCTCCGCCGATGCCACCGTAATGACCGTCTGGCCGACCTCCTGACCTGTAACGATGCCGTTATCGTCGACCGCAGCGATGGCGGGATCCGTCGATGTGAAGACCAGCTTCGGATTATCGGCGTTCCATGGCAGAACCGCCGTGCGCAGCTTTACCGTTTTCCACCGGTCCACCGTAACCTCGTCGTCATAAACCACGACGCCTTCGACCGGGTATCCGTCCGGGCTGTTGGTCGTGCCCGCTTTCCCGTGGATGCCGATCTCATGGAACGGGATATCGGGAAAGCCGGGTATCGCCTCGAATACTTGAGCATCCGGTCGAAGCGACAGGTCGCCTCCCGCCAAGTTGACGAAGCCGGGATCCTCGTCGGTTACCCAGTTATCCGCATATTGGACAAGATTGAATTTGTCGTACGCGCCTTCCTCGTTCGTCGTCGAACTGCGTGGAACCGTCGGATTGTAGACGACGTTGCCGTGGAATGTATTCGTATCCGGATAATAGCGGTTTTCCGTGAAAAAGTTCGCGAGTTCCGGATACTTGGCCAGGTACGGCGTGCCGACAAAGTCGTTGTTGGCTTCGAACAGCGCCCTCCATTTCGGCATGTAATTCAGCGGCACCTGATCGTCCGGCTCGTCGCCGAGGAACAAGTCGGCATAGTCGTACGGAACCTTGCTGTCTACGAAAATATTGTTGCGGGTCAAGATATGGGCCCCGCCGTTATTTTTGATCGCCGAGTTGCCCATTTTGTAGAATATATTCTCGTCGATCTTCAGCCCCATCGTGAAGTTGTCGGGATAGACGCCTTCAACGCCAGGCTTGCTCTCCCCGATATGGTGGAAGTAATTGCGGCGTATGACGGTGCCGCGCTGCTGCGGCGTCTCGCCGGCGTTCATATAAATGGCGCCGAGATCGGAGAACGTTTTGCATACGTCGTAAATGTTGTTGTACTCCACCAGATGATCATTGCCGAATATCAGCACGCCGGGATGCGGTGCGTCATGCAGCTCGTTGTTCGACATGCGGTTGCCCACTCCGGACAAGAGCACGCCGGGGTTGTAAGCTTTATGATAATAAGCGAAGTCATGAATGTGCGAATTCTCCACCGCGTTGTTGCCCGGAGCGAGGGTAGTCTTGTCGCCACCTGTCAGCGTCACGGCAGTGCCCCCGATATGATGGATGTGGGTGTTCTCGATCTTATGGTCTGTTCCCGGCACTCCGGCAAAGTCGTTATAATGGAATCGGCTCTGGGTGTTCACCAGCACGCCGCTGTTGGTGAAATTGCGGATTTCGCTTTGCAGAATGCGCATGTGGCTTCCGCCCATGAACACAACCGCCGAATCGCGCCCGTTCTCCAGAATAAGCTCGGAGAAATCAATATAGGATGCATCGATCGCATTGATCATCGGTGTTTTCAGCATCGTTACTTCAATGGATGGATCGGCGGTCATAAATTCGGCGTTCGGCAGAAAATACAGCTTCCCGGTTTGGCGGTCGATATAATACTCGCCTGGCATATCGATCTCCTCGAGCAGGTTTTGCGCAAAATGGAAATCCGGGTACCAATTCTTGAAGATGCCGCTCATCTCGCCGTAACGGAGCGTTATGCTCTTGGCTTCCGTGTCGATGGCGGCGATTTGGTTGTAGGACCATTCCCAGCTATACCCGAAAATGCCGTCCAGCCAAATATCATCCGCCTGCGTCCAATATTGCGGCCTGTCATACGTGTAAGTGAAAGTGCCGCCCCGCTTATGAACCTCCCCGTCCGGACTTTTTCGAGTCGGTCCGGGATCGAGGATTTCGTCCATTTGCACCGTTCCCTCGTTCGGCCAGCGCGCCAATGTCATCCCTTCCCCACCGACGTACAGCTCCATCGGCGGAACCTTGCTCAAATCGTTGGCCAAATAATATCCGTGCCGGCTCATCTCTCCGTAATCCGTGATGCCAAGTGAAGCCAGGTCGGCGACCAGGACTTTGCTTCTGGCCTCCTCGCTAATGATGCGATTCAAAATGGCCGTGTCGGTAACCGGAACGAACGCGGATTTCTCAAGCCTCCTTGAGCCGGACAATATGACCGTCTCACCCGGATAAGCCGTGTACGTGATCGGCTTGCCGGCTTCCCCCGAATCCTGGGCGTTCAGCTCGAAGCTTGCCGTCCGCTCGTAACGCCCTTCGCGAAGATAGACCGTGACGCCTCCCCTCGGCAGCCCTTTCTTTGCTTTCAGCGCACGGATGGTATCCCGCGCTTTTTCCAACGTTCGAAACGGTTTGTTCTTCGTCCCTTTGTTCGAATCACTTCCGTCCGGAGCGACGTAATAGGCCGTCCCGTGCGGATTGCCGTAGGCCGATGCCGTGTCGGTCATCAGTGCAAACGGATGCAGCGCGAATAGCAGGCTTGCAGCCAGCGCAGCAAGCAAAAGCTTTTTCATCATTTGCTCTCCTTCCTCCAAGTGGGGTACGGACAGCCATACCGCGAAGCACGGCATAGTCGTCCCAGGACAGCAGGTTTCTCTCGGGCGCTTAGGTGCCTATCCTTTAACGTTTGTCCGGGCCGACGATTATTTCAAGCCCTTCTCTTTCAGGAATTGCTCGAATTGTCGCGTCACCTCCTCCACATACCGATCTTCACCCGCTTCCTTCAGCTTGCCGTACAGCACGGGCCAAGTCTCCTCGAAATCAAGCGTGCCGGTCACGAGCCCCCGCTTGTATTCGCCCCATACGGCGTTCAGGTTGGCGATCTCCGTGCTGACCGGCTCCGAATTGAACTTGAAAGCACCCACCGGGTTAATTTCGGAGCTCGTGTTGATTTTTTTCGTTTCCTCCCAAATGTTTTCCGGCTGTCCTTCCTTCAGGTAGGAATTGAAGACGCTGCCGAACACCCAATCCATGTTCGGGCGGTATCTGGAATCCGCCATCGGCTTGATGTACTCGCCGCTTAGCTTCTCGTAATGTACGCCCTCCAAGCCGTTGCACAGCAGATTATAAAGCTCCTTGTCGGTGTTGATCAGATTCAGCAGCATCATGGCCCGTTCCGGATTTGGCGAAGTGCGGCTGATCGACTGATTGGTCGTCGCCGAATAGCCGTTGGAGAACCAATCGCTAAGCGGGATGATGACGACGTCGTTGCCGCCGTTCTTCGCTTTCACTTCCGCCTCGACGCCCGGCTTTAACGTGACGTCGAACTCTACCGCAATCTGGCCTTTGGATTGATAGTCGGTCATTTTTTCCGTAGCGGCGTCCTTGTGGATGTAGCCTGCCTTATACCACTTGCTGGCCAAACGGAAATTGCCCAGCTCCTCCTCGGGGTAGCGGTAAAGCGTATAGGTCGGGTCATCTGTTTTGATGTAGAAGTGATCGTCCAGTCCCGGAACGACCCAATACTCATCATCATGCGCCTGAGGGTTGACGAATGAGCCGCCGAACAGGCCGATCGGAATGATGCCCGGCTCGTTTTGCTTGATTTGTTCGAGGAACGGCTCGATATCCGCTATGCTTTTAATTGTCGAAGGATCCAGGCCGTATTTATCGGCAAACCGCTTCTGTACGATGAACCCGTAACGCGAACCGTTGATCTGCTGATTCGGGACGCCGTAAATTTCCCCGTCAACCGAGAGGCCCTCCCACATGACCTGCGGAACGTCCGCTTTCAGCTCCGGCGCGTATTGGTCCAAGAGCCCGTTCAGCGGCTGAATGGCACCCTTGCGTACCAGCTCCTCCGGTTTCAGCATGTAGCCGGTCCACAGGATATCGAACTTCTCGCCCGCAGCCAGAACGGTGTTCATCTTCTGCACGTAATCCCCCAGGGCGACCGGCATCAGCTTGACGGTGGCGTTCAGCTTTTCTTTGACGATTTTGTTGATCTCCTCTTCGACCTTCTTCTGGTCGGGCTGAAGCTGAAGCAGCGGATAATACCATGTGAGCTCGACGGGCTCAAGCCCGCTTGTTCCGCCTGCCTCCGGCGTTGTTCCTTGCGCTTCCGGCGTTCCTCCGCCGTCCGTGCCGCTTCCGCCATTCCCGCCGCAGCCGGCGAGCGCGGTCATCGCGATCAAGGCGATCGCCAGCAGCCCTAACAGTCTTTTTTTCATGACATGACCTCCTACACGTTTATTGGTTGTTCTATGTTAACCCTTGAGGGAGCCAACCGTAAGCCCTTTCACGAAAAATCGCTGGAAAAACGGAAAGATGACCAGCATCGGCCCGCCGGCCAGCACCGCAATCGCCATTCTTGCCGAATTGTTCGGAAAGCTGGACAGATCGATCCCCAGCTGCTGCGTAAATTCCGAATTGGAGGTGATGAACTCGATGCTGGACAACGTCCGCACGAGCAGCAGCTGCAGCGGCACCTTGTTCGGATCGTCGATGTACAGCATGGCGTTAAACCACTCGTTCCAGTACGTGAACGATATCAGCAACCCGAGCGTGGCAAGGGCCGGTGTGGACAGAGGCAGAATAATCCCGAAAAAGATGCGGAGCTCCCGCGCGCCGTCGATTTTCGCGGATTCCACGATTTCCAGCGGAATTTTGGACATGAAGCCTTTCATGACCATAATGTTGAACGGAGACAGCAGCACCGGAAGAATCAGAGCAAGCAAGCTGTCTTTCAAATGCAGGTACTGCGTGATCAGAATGTAGGAAGGAACGAGGCCTCCGCTGAACAGCATCGTGAAAAAGACGTAAAACGTTGTCGCCCGGTTGTAGCGGTAATCCGGCCTGGAAATGACGTATGCGGTCATCGCGGTAAGCAGCAGACCCGCCAGCGCTCCGATCACGGTCACCGTGACCGTTACCCCGTATGCCCGCAGCAGAATGTCGGGTGCATCCAGAAGGTAGCGGTACGCCTCCAAGCTGAAGGATTTGGGCAAAAACTGATACCCGTTTTCGGTGAGCGACGCTTCGTCGGTGAACGACACGGCGATAACAAGCAGGAACGGAAGGACAACCGCCAAGGAAAGCAGGGCAAACAGCAAGTGAATGATCATTTTGGAAAGCTCGAACTTTTTAGGCACCGGGTGTCTCCTCCTTTCTTACCACAGGGAATGGTCGGGATTGATTTTGCGCACGATTCCGTTCGCGACAAGCACAAGCACGAAGCCGACCACCGACTGGTAAAAGCCCGTAGCCGCCGACATGCTGACATTGCCGATCTCGCGCAGCGCCCGGTACACGTACGTGTCGATAATATCCGTGGAGCCGTACAGGAACCCGGAGTTGTTCGGAATGAAGTAATGCAGACCGAAATCGCCGCGGAACATGCTGCCGATTGAGAGAATCAATAGGATGATGACCAGCGGGGCCAGCAGCGGGACGGTAATTTTGGCAGCCATCTGCCACTTCGTCGCCCCGTCGATGCGGGCCGCTTCGTAATACTCGCTGTTAATGCCGATAATGCCGGCGAAATAGATGAGCGTGTTGAACCCGACCGCTTTCCATAAATGGACAAGGATGAGGATTGCCGGCCACGCCTCGGCCGTCTGGTACCAGCTGACCGGATCGATGCCGAACATCTGCAGGGTCCGGTTGATGAAGCCGTCGGAATGGTTCAGGAAGGCGTAGGCCACGTATCCGACGAGCACCCATGACAAGAAGTGCGGCAGGAATAAAGCGGTCTGATAAAATTTGCTCCATTTCGCCCGGATCTCGTTCATAAAGATCGCCAGCAGCAGCGCGGCCGCGGTCGTCACAACGATGTAAGCGGCATTGTACAGCACGGTGTTGCGTGTGATACGCCAAGCCGTATCGGTCGAGAACAGATAGCGGAAGTTCTCCAATCCTACCCATTCGCTGCCAAATATGCCGAGATCGTAGCGGTAATGCTTGAAGGCAATGATCAAGCCGACCATCGGAATATAAGCAAAAATCAACTTATACAAAATCCCCGGCAGGGAGAGCAGGAACAGCTCCCGATTGTTCCGAAAATGCTGCAGCTCCCTGCGTATCACCGACTTTCGCTTACGTGCCCCTGGGGGCGCGGGCGTCCGTTCGGGTTCCGGAACCGACCGGTGAGCCGTCCCGGTCTCGACCGATCGTGAAACATTGTTCAACATAGCCAAAGCCCCTCTCTTTCGTTATGCGCTTCTCGCCTGCATCCCAGGCTTTGCATGTTTAACGATAGCGCAAGCCTCGGCCTTGCGTTACTGTACATTTTTTGGATAGCTGTACGGGCGGACTGTAGGGATTCCCGATTGCTGTACAGCTGCCTGTAAGGATTCAGGTTTACTGTACAGATGTCCTCTCCCTTCGAAAGGGTGCAGGACGAACCGGGCTAAGGCACAGAAGACGGCCGAATTGAAGACAAGGGCATGCCAAAAACCCGCAAACGGTCATCTTCATTTGCGGGTCGTATGGAAAGCTGCCGATTCTCGGATTAAGTGCTGCGGTCGATGGCCGACTTCAGGCGGTACTCCTTCGGTGTCGTGCCATAACGGCGCTTGAACAGCCGATAGAAATAGCTTTCATTGCCGAAGCCCACCTTCTCCATAATTTCGGCTACGGTCAAATGCTGCTGTTCCAAATAATGCTGAGCCCGGGCCAGGCGGGTAGCGTTAATCTGGTCGACGACAGTCGTTCCCTCCTGGGCTTTGAACACCTGACCCAAGTAGACGGCGCTCATCTTCAGCATGTCGGCAATCTTCTGAACGTTGAGGTCCGGGTCGGCGTAATGCTTGTCGATCATCTCTTTGACAGTGTCAGCCAGCAGACGGTTCTTATCTTCGCGGGCGCTGCGCCGCTGCTCGAACACATCCCGAACGACGTCAAGAAGAACGCCCTCGATCTCGTCCAGCGTCTCTTTCTCGAGAATGCGCCGATTGATGGCCTGCAGATCGACCGATACCGGGTTCAGATTATGGTTATTCATTTCGCTCAGCGTATGGCTCAGGGTCATCGTAAGATGGAGCAGCGCCGAGAACATGTTGTCAAAGCTGAGCTCGCCAAGCAGCTCCCGCAAGCTTCGGATGGCTTGCTCCGTCTCGTCGGGATTCCCGCCTTTCAGCCCTTCGGTCAACCGGCGCTCCAGCTCCTTCGGAATGCCGAACGACGGGTTCCGTTCGTTTCGGATGATCATCTCAGGCCGAATCACCGCTCCTTTGCCAAAAATCATACGGTAGCTGGCATGCTTCTGGGCTAGATGGTAATGCTTCGTCAGCTGACGGTAATCCTCGAACGTTTCGCTCAGCGTTACGGTAAACGTGATCCGATAATAGCGGAGGATCGTTTGCTGTAGCTCCCTGAACCGTTCATGCAGCGATTCGAGCGTCGCTTGTTCGCCGCCTGCGATAAAGACAAGATGGCCGCTCTTCATATCCGCAGCTTCACACGTTCCGCCGCGCGAGAGCAGCTCCTGGCCGATGTTCGCTATGGCGAAGTAATACAGCGACTCGGACTGCGAGCCCGGCTGCCGCGCCAAGCCCTGCAGATCGTCAATCTGCACGAGCGCTAACCGCAGCGGCGAAGGAAACGCGATATCCATTCCGTACTGATCCTTGATGCGCAGGAAGGCAGCTTCGTCCATGCTCTCGCTGTGACTGATCAAACTCCGCATATGATATGCCTTGGCGATATTCCACTGTGAGAGGCGCTCCTGCTCCAGCCCCTTGAGCTTGCCGATCATTTCCGTAACATTCTCCGTGATGAGCGACAGCTCATCCTTCGCTTTGGCGTGACCGCGTCCGTCGTGGGGAACGAGTGTGAGCAGCCGACCGACCGGCTTATACAGCCGCAGCGAAATGAATACCGACAGGAGTAATGCCAATAGGGACACGGAGAAGGTGACGGTTATTTCCGTCCATCTCATTTGCCGGACGCTCCCGAGCACGTCATCATAGTCCTGCAGGCTGATGATCTGCCAGTGGTTCAAGCCTTTGCTCAAATAGGTGACCTTGTATTTTTTCTCCCCCTGCTCATGAATAAAGGAGCCCGGCGTGTTTTCCGCTGCGCCCATGCGTCCGAGCAGATCGTTCTTGATGTCCAGTCCGTCCGGCAGTGTGCGATCCCCCGCCATCAGCACTTGCCCTTCGCCGTCGGTGACGAACAGAACGTCGTCTTCCCGTTCAGCCACACGATTAAGCGCTTTCACATTGTCAAGCATCCACCCCGGCTTCACCGTCAAGATGAGCGCGTTGCGATTGACCGAACCGAGACTCGGTCCGTCGTAGACAAAAAAAGCAAACACATCGAAGCCTTCCTGCTCCCCATCAAGATCGAGCGGGATGAGCTGCAGCTTCGGCAAATCGGCACGGGAAGCCATATACGCTTCCAGTGCTCCGTACAGGACGCTCGTGTCCATGTCGTGGCTTAGCGACGAGAAGAACCGGCTCTGCTTGCCGTTGTAAAAAACGGCTGCATGCAAATACGGCGATGCGGCAACCGTCCGGTTGAGCCGCTCAATCTTTAAGATGCTTTGCTTATAGTCCGACCCGGATTTGAGCGCGATCAGCTCCTCGTCATTGTACAACGAGACCGCCAAATCCTTCACGATGCCGTTCATGTTCTCGATATTGTAATCGATTTGGGTGAGCAGCTTGCGATCGGCTTCATTCTGCAGGCTTAACACCTTATCGCGTGCAGATGTATTCAGGAGTAAGGAAGCCACGGCCAGCATCGCGACAACGAGCATAAAACTTAACAAGATCCGCTGCAAATATTTGCGAGAGCGGAGCGTCTGCAGCATGTTCATTGGACCACTCTCCATGCATAAGTTGGGTGGCTTTACTATAAGCCTGCGGGAAAATCGTTGTCAATCGGGATTTTCGGCCCCGCCTCCCCTTCATCCCGCTGCCGCTGCAGCATCCGCCGATACGCCCCCGGCGTCACACCATGCTTGGCGGTAAACAGGCGAGTCATGTAATTGGCATCTCGAATCCCCACCCTGTACGCGATCTCGGAAATGCCAAGCACCGTGCCGCCCAGCAGTTTCTTGGCCTCCTCCAGGCGCAAATGCAGCACGTATTGAAGCGGCGTTTTACCGATATGCTTTTTCATGCATCTCGCAATATAGCCTGCCTGGAAATGCAGCTCCTCCTCGAGCGACGCTCTGTCGAACGGCTCCTTCCAATGTTCATTCAAATATGCAACGGCAGCCCTGGCCAGCCGTTCGGAGGGCTCGGGTGCAGACGTCCGCGCGCATTCCGCCTGCAATGCGGCGAACAGTTTGGCGAGCAGAAGATGGAGCAGAATCGCGTTTTCCCCGTTCAGTCTGTTATGGGTATCGTTCAACCCGCGGAGGATCGGCTCGATCGCCTGCACGTCCACAGCGGCAAACTTCGGTAAATACATGCGCTGCTGCGCTGGGGGCTCGACGTCCTCGACCGTGCCTTTGGACAGCAGCACGGACCAGGGAATGTCTTCTTGCCGGATGCGCGTCGCAGCATGCCCATGGATGAAATGCACCCAGTAAATCTCCGTATCCTCTTCGCAGGATCGATGCCCGATATGAGGAAGGCCCGCCTCCAGCACAAGCAGCTTGCCCGGGCTGATCTCGTATTCGGTTCCCTCTTCGGTCATATAGAACGTTCCCCTCGTAACCAACAGCAGGTCATAGACGCCGAAGGTGCGGGCGAAGTGCCGATCTCCCGGCTTCCATACGGCATGTCCCGCCGTCACGAATTGCGGCAGCGGCGGAATCGCGAATTCAAGGCATAGCAAAACAGCAGGCTCCTCTCTCGCATAAGTTCATTTTGTGCTAGTCAAAGTCTATATTATCACTGGTTCGAAGGCTGGAAAAGAGTTACATTGGAGCACAAGAAACCGTTCTCATGAATATGCAAAGGGGCTGACCACGCATGCGATTCCATCAGGTTCATCTCGATTTTCATACGTCGGAGGCCATTCCGGGCATCGGAAGCCGCTTCTCCAAATCCCAGTTCCAGAACATGCTTCGATTGGGGCACGTCGACTCCATCACGGTCTTTTCAAAATGCCATCATGGCTGGGCATATCACCCCAGCGAAGCCAACGAAATGCACCCTCATCTAGCCTTCGATTTGCTGGGCGAGATGATTGCTGCCGCGCATGAAATCGGCGTCAAAACGCCGGTATACCTATCGGCCGGCCTCGATGAAAAGCTGGCTCGCCGCCATCCCGAATGGCTGATTCGGGATGCGGAAGACCGGACGCGCTGGGTGAAGGATTTCATGACACCAGGCTATCACGAGTTCTGCTTCAATACACCTTACCTGGACATTCTGCTGGCGCAGATCCGAGAGGTTGTCACCCGCTATGATGCCGATGGCATATTCCTTGACATCGTCGGCATCCGTAAATGCAGATGCCAATACTGCGTCGCTTCGCTGCGGAATGCCGGTCAAGATCCGCGGGACGAAGCAGCCGTAGCTGCCTTGGGCGAGTCGATCTACCTGAATTATACCCGGCTTGTGCGGGAAACGGTGGACGCTGTGAAGCCCGGTCTTCCCGTCTTTCATAACAGCGGCCATCAACGCCGGGGCCGCCGCGACCTCGCCCATGTCAACAGCCATCTGGAGCTGGAATCGCTGCCGACCGGAGGCTGGGGGTACGACCACTTCCCCCTGTCGGCGCGTTATGCCCAGACGCTCGGCATGGAGTATCTAGGCATGACGGGAAAATTCCATACCTCCTGGGGCGAATTCGGCGGCTACAAGCATCCGAATGCGCTTCGGTTCGAAACGGCGCTAAGTCTCGCTCACGGCGCCAAATGCTCGATCGGCGACCAGCTCCATCCGTCAGGCTTCATGGATGAAGCAACGTATGCTCTGATCGGCGACGCCTACTCGGAGGTGAAAGCCAGAGAGCCGTGGTGCAGCGGCGTTGCATCCGTGGCGGACATCGCGGTCCTGTCGCTGGAAGCCGCTTGGGAAGCTTGCCCGGATGTCCGGAAGTCGGAGGACCGGACGAATCTGGCCGATGCCGGAGCTGTGCGCATGCTGAATGAGGGCCATTATTTATACGACATCGTGGATGCTGAAGCAGATTTCGGGCGCTACAAGGTGCTTATTTTGCCCGATGAAGTTCCGGTATGGCCGCAACTAGCAGAGGCCATCCGCTCATTTACCGATAACGGCGGCAAAATTCTGGCAACGGGACGTTCGGGCCTGAACCCGGCCGGCAACGCGTATATGCTGGACCTGGGGCTGGATTGGAAGGGAGCAAGTCCCTACCGCCCTTCCTATTTCCGTCCGGATTTTACGCCGGGTTCCCTGCTCCCCGCTTCGTTTGTTATGTATGGCGAAGGACAGCAGGTCGAATTGAACGGCGGGCGGGCACTTGGCAGCCGGGAGCATCCATATTTCAACCGCGACGTTTTCACATTTTGCTCGCATATGCACACTCCAAGCGCTGGGGAGGACAACGGACCGGGTATGATCGAAAGTTCAAACGGGATCTACATGGCCTGGAATGTGTTCAGCGAGTATGCCGATAACGGTCACCTCATCCTGAAAGAGATGGTGCTCCATGCACTCGGCCGCCTGCTCCCCCAGCCTTCCCTGCGATGTGATTTACCTGCCCGGGGCATTGCGACCCTCCAGTACCAAGGGACGGAGAACCGATATGTCAACCACCTGTTGTATGCATCGCCGGTACTGAAAGGGCGGGTTGAGGTTATCGAGGACATCGTGCCGCTGCGGAACGTTTCGGTCGCCCTGCGTCTCCCCTCCTCCGCATTGGTCAAACGGGTGTATATCGCCCCTTCGATGGAGGAACTCCCTTTTGATACAAAAGCTAATGGTGAAATCAGCTACACCGTTCCGGTCTTGGAAAATCACCAGATGGTGATCTTGGAGTTAGCCTAACCACTTTCCTTCATTGTAAAAATCATATCAACACAATCCAGCCGCAGTCCCGAACACTGCGGCTGGATTCCGTATTGACTAATCCGGATATATTGAAAAAGAGTTAAGGTAAGCGGCTGTACTCCATTTGCATTGGTACCTATGGCACATAGAAATAGCAAGCCGGTCCGACGTTAGGTACGGACCGGCAAATGAATAAGCAGGATACAGCGGTTATCTCAACAGAATCAGGAAAGAGCTTACCCAGCCAGATGGATGCTAGCTCTGCCCTCCTATGATTGGACCGGGAAGAATTCCAGCAGCCGGAGGATCCCGTCGCTCTCCCTTTCCACGGCTTCCGCATATATAGCAAGCCGATTCTCCGCTCCCTTGGCAAACCAGCTTCCCGGAAGCAAAAACGATGTCTGGTCCCCGCCGGAAAATACGGGCCGTTCCGAGGAATCCGGGGTCCACAGCCGTCCGACAACCCGGCCGTTAAAGAACACCGTCAGCTTCAGGTTTTTTCCGTCTACACGCACACGCCATCCGCGGCCATGATTGGAATCCGGCACCACTGCATGCAGCCATGACGTCCCGCCGGACCGCAAAGGATACGGGAGCAGGATGGTGGAAGCTTCCTTCATGGAGGCCATAGCATGCTCCCAGAAAGCTTGCTCTTCCCCCCCTGTCAACGTCCACTCCTCCGCGCGGGTTCCTTCATACAGCAGAATCTCGCCCGCTGAGGAAGCATAGTGGCGATTCACTTCGCAGGCGATGGTGAGCGATCGTTCTCCGGTATCCAACCGGAGGAAGGGATTGCGTGGATTGATCACCCCGTGCTCGCGCCCATTGATATATACCTTGACCGTGCACTGGAGATCGCGGAAATGCAGGATGGCTGCATCGGCATCCTCGGATATTGCAATCGTTTTGCGGTACCAGCCTCGTGCATGAACCGCAGTATCCATCCATGCGCCCCAGCCGATGACCGTCCACGAAGCATCGTCGGTCCCTTCTGCAAATGCCCGATCTCCCTTCTCCGCTTCTGACAATAGAGCATCCGTGCTTTCGGCCTTGAACCTCCAGTTGTCGGTTAGCCTGCGAATTCGGCGGACAGCCGTCACTCCCTTGATCCCTTTCGTGCTATGAAGTCGGATGGAAGGAAGGCGGTTGTCGTCGAAATTGGTATGCCCCCAAATTTCCGCGCGAACGGTCAGCGCAAGCGGATCCTGACCGGTCCATTTTCCCGGCAAATAGCATATGCCTCCCGCCGGCACATGCGTTCCTTCATAACGTCCGATTACATAAACCGACACAATGTCGCTCGCTTCCTCCAGCATCAAACCGCAGTACCCGTCTCCCGTCGGAGCCGCCAACACGGCTTCATACCAGCCAAATCCCCTGTAGATCCCGTAATACTCCAGATGGTCCGGCGCTTTTCCGAGAACGGTGGTCTGATCGAACAAAGGTGCATCGGGTGGCAGCTCCGAAGCAGTCCAAGCGATGTCGACGGGAGCTGCAGCAGGCTGCAGCCAAGCGATCCTATCCTCCAGCAGCAGCCGGCCTTGCCTGATTCCGGTGAGTCGAAGCGCTTCATCTCTGGTACACACCGCTACGAATAATCGACGGCCATCCTCATAGGTCAGGCAAGCAACGCGGCTGCCGTCCTGATGCATGAATCGCAAGCGGCAGCCGTCGTTCATCATGTCGACTTCAGAGCCATCGCTAGTGACCTCCACTTTCGAGCCTCGCTCAAACCGGAAACAAACTTCCGTTTGATGATCGCTTTGGAAGATCATGTATCGTTCCGATGTCGTTTGGTCCAAGGTCACCCATACCAGCTCGGCATTGGCATATTCGAGCACGCCGCTGTATCCCCATGTTTCCATTGGGACGCCCAGCGGGAAGAACGGGCATTCGCGGGCACCGATCCGAAACGGCAAAGTGTGCCGGAGGGAACCGGTGTCGAAGGATACCGTTGCTTCCGCTTCCACACCGGTCAAGTTGGCCAAAGCAAACACGATGCCGCCTTGGGGAAAACGAATAACGTGCGGCCCGGCAAGTACGCCGGGTTGAATCCCGGAGGTGCGTATCTCTTGCGCAGTTGCTTCATCCGGTGTTCCTGACGCCAATCCGGTGCCGTAGGTCGATATGAGGCGTCCCAGCATCCGCCCTTCATGGATTTCGGGGCGGAGATGCCCCTCGGGGGATATCATGCCGCCGAAATCATAATCCGAGGTCAGCATTGCCAGCGGATCGCCCCAGTTATTGGCCGCATTGGTGAATCCAAAGTCGGTGCCCGATACCTGCAAATACGGACCCAACAGCTTCGCGCCGCTAACGAGCAGGCGTCGGAGCAAGTAATGGGATCGATTCGTTTCGGTCGCGAGCAGCGGAAACCCCAACTTGCTGAGCCGCTGCTGATACGCCCTCACCTTCTCCTCAAAATCCGGCTGCACATCGTCCGGATAAAAATTACAGGTCGGAACGATGCCTTCCGCATAGCCGGAGGCGCGAAAAAGGTCGCCCTGACCGGCGCAGGCGATCAGCGGCACGCCGATGCCTTCTGCCCGAGCCAAATCCCGCAATGCCGACATATACCCTTTCGGATCTTCGCAAGCATAGAAGTCCAGCTCGTTATCCAGCTGTACGCAGATCACCGTTCCCTCCCGGCCATACTCATACCGCCTCAGGATGGGCATGATCCGGCCGTACCATTTCGCCGTTTCGGCCAAGAACTGAGGATCGTTGTCCCGCAGCTTCATCCCGCTTCGCGTGAACAGGTAAGCGGGCAATGCCCCTCCGTCCCATTCCGAGCAGATATACGGACCCGGCCGGGCGATTACGTACAGCCCTTCTTCCGCTGCCATTCGCAGGAAAGCCCCGGCATCCTTGTCCTCTTCAAACTCCCATTGACCCGGTTCGGGTTCGTGAAAATTCCAGGGGAAATACACATCGATCGCATGGTAGCCCGCCTCTCTTACCTTCCTCATCCGATCGAGCCATTCCGCCCGCGGCAGCCGGAAATAAAACAAGGATGCGCTTAGGAGGACAACCGCTTGGCCGTCAATATAGATTCCCTCTTTGCTTAATTCGATCCGTGGTATCGTCTCCGTGTGTTTCATATTGCCTCCATTTCTCATGAAGCCTCTGCGGCATCTTCGGTACCCGCCATTGCCTGATCCGAGTTGCCGCAAAGGGCTGTTATTCCTCGCTGTTATTCTTTGGTCTTCGTTCTTGGTTCTTGGTTCTTCGTTCTTCGTTCTTCGTTCTTCGTTCTTGGTTCTTCGTTCTACGTTCCACACGAACACATCGTTCTCAACCCTTAAGCGCTCCGCCGATCTTAATGCCGCTCATGAAATATTTCTGGCCGAAGGCGAAGAGCAGAAGGCTCGGAAGCAGCGTAACCAACGACGCGGCGAACATCAGCCCGTAATCGGTCAGCCCCTGCCGGCCTGCATTCAGATTGTAAATGCCCATCTGAAGCGTATATTTCTCCGGGGTACTCAAGTAAATCAAAGGCCCCATAAAATCGTTCCAGTTGCTGTTAATCGTCCAAATGCCGATGGTGACGAGAATCGGCAGGCACATCGGCATAATGATCCGGACCAGGATTCCGAAGGAATTCGCGCCGTCGATCTTCGCCGACTCATCCAGCTCTTTCGGGATGGTCAGCATGAATTGGCGCAGCAGAAAGATGTTAATCGCCGCCGCAAAATAGTTCGGAACGATGAGCGGCAGGTATGTGTCGATCCAGCTGAGCTCTTTGTAGATCAAATATTGCGGTATCATCGTCACCTGGCCAGGAATCATCATCGTCGACAGGACGAGGATGAACAACGGGCCGTTCAGCCGGTGCCGGAATCGGGCGAAACCGTAAGCCACCAGCACGGAGGATGCCAATTGGCCGATCAAGGCAAATGCTACGATAATCAGCGTATTTTTGACGTAAATCCAGAACGGGAACACGCTGAACAGCCGTACATAAGTATCCCATTGAAAATCCGAAGGGATCCAGCGAATCGGAACCGTGAATATTTCCCCGGGAGGCTTCAGCGAACCTGAGATGGTCCATATCAAAGGCAGCAGGAATAATATCGCTCCCATCGTGAGGACCGCATATCGCAGCATCAGCCGTACATCACGCATGAGCTTCGTGCTCTGCCGGCGGACCGGAGTGCCTTTTTCCGTTGCGGCCGCGTTATTTCGACTCATAATAGACCCACCTTCTTGAAAAATACAGGTTCACCAAGGTCACGAGCATAATCATGATGAATATGACCCAGGCGATCGCCGAAGCGTACCCCATCTTATAGAACCGGAATGCGTTGTCGAACAGAACGACCATCAGGCTGTCTGTCCATGTCTTGGAAGATCCCGGCATGATGACGGGCTCCATGAAAATTTGGAATGAACCGATAATGCCCATGGTAAGCTGGAAAAAGATCGCCGGCGTGATCAGCGGAACCGTAATGCGCCAAAACCGCTGGAACCGGTTGGCTCCGTCGATTTCGCCCGCCTCGAGCAAATCTTTCGGAACCGAGGCAAGCGCCGGCAGCCAGATCATCATGCTGCCCCCGACGCCCCATAAACCGACCAGCAATACGGCCGGCTTGGCCCAGTGCGGATCCTGGGACCAGCCGGGACCCTGTATGCCGAACCAGCCGAGCATCGCATTGATCAGCCCGGGATTCATGCCGTCGCCCGTTCCCGGCGAGAGCAGGTAAGTCCAGAGCTTCAAAACCGCGACTCCGCCGAATACGGCAGGCAAATAAAAGACGATGCGATAGAAGTTAATGCCGCGGATCGGTTTGGACAACAGCACGGACACCGCTAGTCCCAGAATGATCGTCAGCGGAACACCGATCAGCGCATAATACAGCGTATTGTTGAGGTCTTTCCAGAAGTATGTTTTGTCTTGCGAGAGCTGCACATAGTTATCGATCCCGACGAACTTCGGCGGCGAGAGGACGTCCCATTGCATGAAGCTGAGAATGAACGAGGAAAGGAACGGAAACGCCGTAAACGCCACAAACCCGATGATCCAGGGAGATGTATACAACCAGAAATTTCTCGATTCCCGTTTAGCTAGCGAGCGTGCCCGCCGCGTCTTGACCATGATGCTTCCCTCCAAATCATTGGTTTTATGAAGGAAGCGGGGCATCCCCCGCCCTCCTTCGGCACGTTCGCTACTGTTCAAGCTGCTTGGCTTCTTCAAGCAATCGGTCAACTTCGATTTTCATCTCGGCCAAAGCATCGTCCACGCTTCGTTGTTCATTAAAGATCTGCCCAAGGTACGTATCGGCGGCCCGGTTGATCTCATCCCATTTGACGGTTGCCTGTGGAGCGAAGGCCCGCTGGGCGGAGGTCAGCTGGGATTTGAAGTTTGCCGGGGGGTTGTCGCCGATATTCAGGTAAGCATCGGATTCCGCCACCGATTTCAGCGGCGGAATTTCGCCGTGCTCCGCAGCCAGGATCTTCTGTCCAGTCTCGCCGGTCCAGAATTTAACGACTTCCCATGCCGCCTCCTTGTTCTTGGACAGCTTAGGAATAGCGAACGCGTTGGAGAACAGTGGGGATGCTTCCTTTGCTCCCTTCGGCACAGGTGCGATATCCCAGTCGAAGTCTTTGATGTTGGCCTGGCTGCTGAGAATATGCCACGGTCCGTCAATGATCATGCCGACCTTTCCGCTGGTCCACATATCAACGCCCTGCAGCAGCTGACTCGCCTGGGGTGCTATGTTATCCTTCCATATCATGTCTTGAATCGTTTGGATCGCTTTCTTCGCTTCCGGCGAATCGAGCGTAAATTGCGTGCGGTCTTCGCTGAGCAGACTGCCTCCGTAAGAATAAACCCAGGTTTGGTAGCTTGCCCACCACGATCCGACGCCACCGAGGCCAAAGATGCTGTTTTTAGGATCGGTGATCGTTTTCGCAGCGGCATAAAAATCGTCCCAAGTCCACTCGTCCGACGGGTATTGCAGTCCATGCTGATCGAACAGGTTTTTGTTGTAAAGCAATATCATGGTTCCCATCCGCATCGGCATTGCCATTACTTTGTCTTGGTAGCTGTATGCACGGATGGCGGCATCGTAATAATCGGAGGTATCGATGCCGTCTCGTTCAAGATAAGGGGTAAGATCTTCCAATGTCCCCTTTGAAGCATAGCTGTAGAAGGATTCGGCAAGCTGAACGACATCATAAGGATTGCCCGCAGCCATCGTTGCCAGCTGCTTCTGTTCATATCCGTCGCTCGGGATTTGGATCAGGTTCACCTTGATTTCGGGATGCACCTTCTTGAATTCTTCGTAGATTTTCTCCATTCGCGCTTTATCGAAGTCCCCTCCCCAATAGGAGAAGCTGACTTCCGCCGCCTTGCCCGCCTCCCCGCCGGAATCTGCCCCTCCTCCGGTGTCTGCGCTTCCCCCGCAGCCTGCTGAAATCATCATTGCGGTCACCAACAACATTGCCAACAACATACGCCAAGACTTCTTCATCACCCAATAACCCCTCCGATCGCAATTTGACTTTCACCCGAGTAATGAAACCCATTTCATGAAACGGGTTTCATTACAGTCCAAAAAAGAAAGCGGTCAGCATCCGCCGTGTCCTCACTTGATTGTAAGGGCTTTCTTTTTCCACATTTTATTCGATGCCTTATCGGGTGTCAACTCATTTTTGCGAATGGAAGGACGGATTCGGTCAACGCAAACTCCGAGTGCTGTTCCGTACGATCAGCTCAGGCTCGATGACGGTTAGCATCCTAACCTTTTCCTTGAGAATCATTTTGTGCAGCACTTGCACGCCGGTACCGCCGAGCAGATCCATGCGCTGGGAAACGGTTGTCAATTCAGGATAGATTGCCGACGCGAGCGGAATGTCATCGAATCCGACGATCGATACCTCGTCAGGGACCGAAACGCCTGCCTTCATGGCTGCCTTCAACGCCCCGACGGCCGTGAGATCGTTCACGCAGAATACGGCTGTCGGCCGTTCCCGCCGCGCAAGAATCTTCTCCATCGAGCTCTCTCCCGATGCCATTGAATAATCCCCGTAAAGAACGTTCTCCTTCGCGGTCTCCAAACCGTTCTTCTTCATCACGCGCCGAAAAGCCCGTACCTTCTGTGCCGTTGTCGTCATTTCTTCGTTCCCTGCAATGAAAGCTATGCTTCGATGTCCGGCATCAATAAGAAATTGGGTCGCCAGCTCCGCGCCCTTGGCTTCATTCAGAATGACACGATGAAGCGAGGTGCCCGGAAGATTGCCGTTAATGAGCACCGTCGGAATGCGCGATGCCGTCTCAACGACCTCTTCGGCCAGCTCCGGATCGCACTTGGACAAATTAATGCGTCCACCCAGAAATAAAATTCCGTCTACCTGTTTCTCCCGCAGCATATGCAAATACTGCGACTCTTTCCGAGTGTCGCCCAGCGTATCGCACAGAAAAAACGTGTAGCCCATCTCACTGGCCGCCCGATCGATGCCGCTGAATACTTCCGGAAAGAAAGGGTTTGTGATATCGGGCATGATGACGCCGATCGTCCCTGTTTCTTTCTTCAGTAAGCTTCGGGCCAGGGCGTTCGGCTGGAACTGATATTTATGGATGATCTGCATGATCTTGGAACGCGTGCTTTCTTTGACAGGCGCCGTGTTATTCAGCACTCTCGAGACCGTGGCGGCAGAGACCTTAGCCTCCTTGGCTATATCGTAGATCGTCACTTGCTTCATGCACACGCACCCTACCTTTACGATGTCGTTTCATTTAAATGTATCAAATAAAGCACGAAATGGAAATGCTTTTACGCTAACACGTGCTTTGCCATTGACCTGCAATTGTCGATTCAGGAAGGTATTTCCGTTTTTTTGAGACCACTTAAGCAAACGTCTGCAGACTAGAGGGCATATTTTTATAGACATGATGATGCTCTTTGGCCCTTGAATATCGCGTCCTTCCGATTGGCGATCTGAGCTCTATTTCTGAAAAAGATTCCGGATCAATCACCGAACAAGCCTTTCCCATAGCGGAAAAGGCTTGTTCTAAGCGTATACCTTTTGTTCTAACCCGATTCTTTCGGGATTAAGACTCGCTGTCCGTCTCCAGGACCTCCCACCGGTGGCGGAACTTCTCCAGCCTCGGATGCGGATGTCTCGGTTCAGACACAAGTAACAGTCTCAGCCGGACGATCCATTCCTCAAATGAAGAATAGGATGCGAACGCATTGGCAATCTCGGGGGTCATCAGCACGAAATGAGGACCGCCGTACTTTTCGACCAGATGCCGCAGAGCCGTATCTATCGGCGTATATTTTTTTCGTTTCGCTTCGAAAGACTCTACGACGACGGAGGAAGCGCCGCTCTCATCCAGCCATTCCTGCAGCCCCTGCTCCCTCTTGTAAAATGGGCTGACCTGGACCTTGAACATCCGCTTCATCGTCTCCTCATGCAGCGGATACAGAACCAGCTTCGAAAATGCTCTCTTCTGTTTCGTCTGAACCGCCCGCTCCACAAGCTCCTGCACCTGCTCGAAGGGATCATAGAAGATCAACGTTCCCTTTGTCGCCGGAGTGGGCGGTTCATAACCAAACGGGACATATTCCGTTTTTCGCGGCATTGCATTGCACCTCTTTTCCACCTTTGTATGACGGATTCCTAAAGCGCGGGAGGCACCCTGTGGCGTGTGGCCTGCTCAAAGGCATAGGCAAGCTTGATTAATTGGGGTTCGCTAAATGCCGTGCCAACAAACGTGATTCCCTGCGGCCCTTTTGTAATGTATCCTCCCGGAGCAATGATGCCTCGCTGCGCATAACCGCCGGGAACGGTTATCGACGGATAGCCTGCGCGGGCAGCCAGATCCGCCCCAAACTCATTACCCAGAAACAACAAGGCATCCAGCTTGTGCTCCTTCAAGGCATGGTCAATCCCATTGGTCCCGGCCATTTCCTTGTTCTTCCTTAGGCTCTTCAGGTAGTCCGTTTCCGTCAGCGTACCGCTTGTTTCATTTGCCCAGATCAGCGTATCCTGTCCATACTTCAGTGCTGTTTCGGCATGCGTTTCATTAAATGCGATCACTTCCGCCAGTGAATGCACCGGCTGCTCTGGGCCCAGCGTGGCCAAATAATCATTCACATATTTCTTGAACTCGTATCGCAGCACATTCGCATCCCAGTGAGTCCCTTGGCAAGGAAGATTCACGGGATCGACGATTTCCGCACCCAGTTCGCGCAGCACCCGGATCGCCGACTCGACTATGTCTATTCTGTCCGAATCGAGATGCTTATAGTAGTATCTTGGTATACCGATCCTCGCATGTCTCGCTCCGTCAATGACAAGCGCATCCGTATAATCCGGTCGGTGCTGCCGTGGATCGATCTTCGTGGCGCCGTCGCGCTCATCCCTTCCGACAATGGCGCCAAGGAGGATGGCCGCATCCGTGACCGTTTTAGCCATAGGTCCGGCCGTGTCTTGGGTGTTGGTTATCGGAATGATGCCGCTCCGGCTTACAAGTCCAATCGTCGGCTTGATTCCCACGAGGCTGTTCTGGCTGGACGGGCTGATAATCGAACCTGATGTTTCCGTTCCGATCGCTGCAGCAGCTAAATTGGCTGCGACGGCAGCAGCGGAGCCCGAGCTCGATCCGCCAACAAACAGCTCGCCGGGACCGTATGGATTTAGCGTCAGCCCGTTCCTTGCGCTATACCCCGCCCACATCGTCGGCGACATAAAATTTGCCCATTCGGTCATATTCGCTTTTCCCAACAGAACGGCGCCGGCCTCCCGCAGCCTCGCCGCAATGAAGGCATCGTCTTTCGCAAAAGATTCCGCCAGTGCGAGCGAACCGGCACTTGTATGCATCCGGTCCCCTGTATCGATATTGTCCTTCAGAATAATCGGAATCCCGTGAAGAGGCCCTCTAGCCCCCTTCTCACGCCGCTCTTGGTCCAGCTTCCGTGCAATTGCCAGCGCATCGGGATTCACCTCGATTATGGAGCGGAGCCGACCGTCATGCCGGCCGATCCGGTCCAAATACAGTTCAACGAGCTCGAATGAAGTGATCAAGCCTTCATCCATCGCCCGCTGCATATCGGATATGGTTGCTTCCACAACCCAGTTTTCTTTGTCCAAAGACATCCAAAGTCCCCCTCGTTCTGTACTCCACTTACCGCAGCCGGGGATTAACGCTTCATGCTATGGCCTCCAATCGGTTCATATCCATAGAGAATTCGCTGTATTTGGTGAAATACCTTTTTATTTCTTGCGCAGCCGCTGCCTGATGGCCTTCTGGATGGAGGCAACCAGTACCGTTTGTTCGTAATAACAAGAGTCAGTCGAAAAAATCATATCTTGATAGCTGGGTGTTGAACAACGCTTGAGCGCAGGCGAGGTGCATTGCTTCCTGGCGTTATTCATCCCTGTGGTTCCGCGCAAAGAAATTAGGCGATATGTATCTGAATCCACAAACAACGGGGGAGCTCCCGACCGATCCGCTAGGAGCTCCCCATCCGCTGTCTTCGTTACATGATGATCGTTATCGTTGGCGCAGAAATCGTTGGCTGCGTCGTAATCGCGGATGCCGTATTAGTAAAGCTCGCGATCTCAAGCAGTACCGGAATCCCTTCGGGGACATCCGTGGCATCGAGCACCAAATCCGCTGTCGACAGCGTAAAGAGGGAGCTTTGCTGCAGCATGCCGTTGATATACACATTGACATATTCCGTCCCCGTCAGAGCTGGAAAAGCCGTGATCGCAGCCCCTGCATCATCAACAAAGCTCGTCGCCGGCATCGTGGTCGCAGCCGCTCCGATCATGGCTGCCGTTACCACCGCGAAATAGCGAGAGACAACGGGCGTGACCGTCGTCGTAACGACGCCTCCCGTTGCCACCGGGGGCGTAGCGATCGCCGTAATGACCGGTTTAATAACAGGCATAACATCCTCCTCCTCTCAGGTCTATGAAATTCGTCATAGACTAGCAGCAATAGCTGCTATCTTATTAGATGCTATTTTCATAGATTTTGATTCCGGCATCCCACCATTTTCTGTCGAAGCGTCTCTAACGATCATTCGGATTTGCAAGCGTCTACCCATTACTAGACAATCGTCCATTCCCAAAATGACATTCGCACATATACTGCATCAATGAAAGAGTGGAGGTGATATTCTGAAGAGGTCCCTTCAACTGTATAAAAAGCGCTGCCGCGATAAAGGACACCCTTACAGGGGCGAGAGACGCCGCCACCGAAGAACGGGCG
The DNA here is from genome assembly GCF_038597315.1 of Paenibacillus sp. FSL M8-0142. Classification (NCBI taxonomy): domain Bacteria; kingdom Bacillati; phylum Bacillota; class Bacilli; order Caryophanales; family Paenibacillaceae; genus Paenibacillus; species Paenibacillus sp. FSL M8-0142. The sequence continues at coordinate 2,665,611 of NZ_CP152008.1, read as the reverse complement.
TCCGGAAATGCCGAAGGAAATGTGCCGCGGGGAGGGTCTGCCCGCCTCAGAATATCGTTATCCCTCCTGTACAACAAGGATCTCGAGGGCCTCAGGAAGTCCATGGCGGGCACGGGTTACCGGGAGCTGAAGGACCGGGAGGCGCACCCGGACTGCAGGGACCCGAGGTACCTGCCGGAGTACCGGGTCCAGCCGGACCTCCTGGCGAACAAGGGCATGCGGGCAATCCGGGACCTCTAGGGCCTCAGGGGCCGCCTGGACCACCAGCCCCCGCTGGTCTTCCTGGTCCGCCAGGCTTGCAAGGTCCCCCGGGGCCGCAAGGCTTGCAAGGAGCTCCCGGACCTCAGGGCCCGCGAGGCGAACCGGGTGAGGTCATCCTCCCGGGTGTCGTGGTGACGCCTGACGTCATGCGCTATTTTTATACAACCGACGCCTTGGTCGCACTCGACCCGCCGCTGATCATCCCGGCGAACCAGTTTACGGACGATAACGGTAATGCCGTTTCCGATATCATGGAGATAACGCCAAGCGGTTATTCAAACCTGTACATTAACGGCATGATGCAGGAGGGCCGAATCTTTAGCGTTACTCCCGAAGCGCTGACACTCTATTCCCCTGGCGACGTTCTCCTCGAGGGGACGCCGGTTATCCTTCAGGTCTTTCAATTTAATGCCCAAGTGGTCGTATAATGCTTAATTGATGGTTCAAGAGACCGCTGTTTATAAAAAGTCCGCCCAAGCAAACCTTGGGCGGACTTAGCATTGCATTGTGTCACCAAGGGTTTACTCCCCGATGACGCCTTTTTTTAGAATAATATTGGCGTACAGCGCCTTCTCTCCTGTCGAGACGATGGCGTACGCTTGCTTCGCCCGCTCGTAGAAAGCCGAGCGCTCCATTTCTTCAACTTCTACCTTAGCGTGATGAAACTTGGAGATGATGCTCCGGTATTCATCCCAAATCGGGGTCTGGACGGGATCGCCGGGAGTAACCGCCATAAGTGCCGCCGGGGATGCTACATACGTATCCAGCGGGAACAGCGGCAGGATCGCCTGCAGCAGCTCCGGAATCCCGTGACCGTCCGCCCGGACCAAACGCCGGGCATGGCTGGCTGCCGGGAAATTGCCATCACCGAATACGATTTCATCGCCGTGGCCCATTTCCATCAGAATTTTCAACAGCTCGGGTGATATCAGATTGGATATTCCTTTTAACATAGACAACCCCCTGATCTATTCGGATTTCCCCAAGATTCGGTACAGCACGGCAGTTTGCGGCTCGATCCCGCGAATTAACCGCTGACCTGGCGTTCCCGGGTAGCCGCTTGGTATTTGGAGAACATCGCATTCCATTCGGAATCCGCTTCCGGATCGTACACCGCAAGCGGGAACGAACGTTTGACGAGCTCGATTCCTTCCTCCCGGCTTGCCAAGGCTCCGTTCGCGATGAATTGCACGAGCATATTGCCGATCGCGCTTGCTTCGACCGGACCGGCCCATACGGTTCTTCCCAGCGCATTTGCCGTGAACCGGCAGAGCAGCTCGTTCTGAATCCCACCGCCGACCATATGCAAGCCTTCATATCGAGTCCCGGTCAAACGCTCCATGCTCTCCAGCACTTCGCGGTACCGGAAGGCAAGGCTTTCAAGAATGCAGCGAACCATCGCTCCCGTGCTCTCCGGCACAGGCTGCCCCGTTTCCCTGCAATACGTCTGGATTTCCGAAATCATATCCGCCGGATTCATAAAGCGAAGATCGTCCGGCTGGATAAAGCTGCGAAACGCCTCCTCCTCCTCCGCCAACCGGACCAAATCGCCGTACCCATAGTCCAGGCCTTGCTGATCCCACTGCCGCTTGCATTCCTGGAGGATCCACAATCCCATAATGTTCTTCAGCAGCTGAAAGGTATCGAAGGCTCCGCCTTCATTCGAGAAGTCCTCCTTCAATACGTCCGGGTGGAGCAGCGGTTCCTTCATCTCGGTTCCCAGAAGCGACCATGTGCCGCACACGAGATAGGCAAAAGACGATGAGCTTGCCGGAACGGCTACGACGGCGGATTCCGTATCATGCGATGCCACCGCGATCGCCCGGATCGGCGGAACGCCGAGCTCCTTCGCGGTTGAACCGGACAGATTGCCGATCCACGTGCCCGGCTCCACCGGTTCGATGAACATGGAAGGATTGAGCCCGAGCTCTTCAATGAGCGGTTCGTTCCACTTCCGCTGCCGTACATGATACAGCTGCGTCGTGGTGGCCATCGTAAATTCACATGCCTTCACGCCTGTCAAAAAATAATTGATCAGATCCGGCGTCAGCAGCAGGGCATCCGCGATATCCAGCATCGGAGAGCTTGCCTTCCGCATGGCGTTCAATTGGAAGATCGTGTTAAACGGCATAAACTGAAGACCGCTCTCCTGAAACAACCGCTCCCGGCCGACTTGGCTGCAGGTTTCCTCCACCATGCCTTCCGTCCTCGGATCCCGGTAATGATAGGGAATCCCGATTAGCTCCCCGTTACGGTCAATCAGCCCATAATCGACGCCCCACGAATCAATCCCGTAGCTGACCGGGGCATAGCCGGCTTGAAAGGCTTTGCGAATGCCGTTCTTTACCTCCTGCAGCAGCATGGGGGTGTTCCAGTGCATATGCTCTCCGAACTGCACGGGGACATTGGCGAAACGGTGGATCTCCGTAATTTTTAGAATCCCCTGCGAGCCGCCGTCCGGGGAGACGGCGATCTCCCCTAGCAGCGCCCGGCCGCTGCTAGCCCCCATATCGAACGCCAGCACGGCAGATGAATGGCTCATATGATTTCACCTCTTCCCACAAAAATGCTCAAGCACGAAACAGGCTGCTATGAATGTTTAGATTATTTCATTTTCTGAAGCAGCTGAATCCGGTAGTCCTCGCTCTCCAGCGCCGCGATGTCATCGACCTCCTGGTCCGTCAGCGGCACCGGTTGACCGGCAGCCTTGGCGCTCAAGTAAATTTTGGCGCTTTCCTCGACCACCTGTGTCCGGTAGTAAGCCTCGCGCAAATTTCTCCCTGTAGTTACTAGGCCATGGTTGCCGAGCAGGATCGAGCTGGCCTCCGTCACCTTGGCCGCAACCGCTTCGGCGAGTAAATCCGTTGTCGGAATAATATAGGGCACATAAGCGGTCCGGCCCACGAGAGCGGCCTGATCCGGAAACATGACCGGCAGCTCCTTCTCGATTAACGTAAAGGCGATGCAGTGGGACGGATGGGTATGCACCATCGCTCCGATATCCGGGTTGCTGCGGTAGCCATACAAGTGCATTAGCACCTCGGAGGACGGTCTCAACCCGATATCCGTGATCTCACCTGTCGGTATATGAATCTCGATCCATTGCTCCGGCTCGATTTCCTCCAGCGCGAAGCCGCTCGGGGACAGGTACATCATCTCCCCCGACTTAGCGCTGATATTCCCGCCGGGTCCGACGACTAGGCCGTTGTCCACGATTTTTTTCGCATATTTACACAGCTGCTGCCGTGTCTCCATATTTTGCATGGTCTCGTCTCCTCTCCCTGGAATGCTTTTTACTTATACAGCGGACCGAAGTTCTGACAAGCGCGGAAGTCGGCGCTTTCCGGATCGGCTGTGCCGAATAAGCCCCAAGCACGCGGGCGGAATACCTGCTCAGCCGGTACATTATGCATGTTGACCGGTATGCGGAGCACCGAAGCCAGCGTGATCAGGTCGGCTCCGATATGGCCGTAGCTGATCACCCCGTGATTGGCTCCCCACTGATTCATGACTTCGTACACGCTTGTGAACGCGCCTTCGCCCGTAATATTCGGAACAAACCAGGTGGTCGGCCATGTCGGATCCGTACGCTTATCGAGCGTATCATGAACCTCGGCCGGCAAGTCCACCGAATATCCCTCCGCGATCTGCAGCACCGGCCCTATGCCCTTGACCAAATTCAGACGGAACATCGTCATCGGCATTCCGCCGCGTGTCAGATAGTCCGTGGAGAAGCCGCCGCCGCGGAAATACTCAAGGGAAGCAGGTCTGAACTGCGTTGCCTTCAGGGTCCGTTCCACTTCTTCGTCGGTAATCTCCCAGAACGGCTTCATGACCGGCTTTCCGTCCCGCTGCTGTTCACCTGTGCCGTCAAGCGCCGCGGAGCCAGAGTTGATCAAATGCAGAATGCCGCCCGCTGCTTTCCCTTCAAGCTTGTAGCCGGTCACCCGTTCAACCGAAGCCGGGCTCCAGTATGTCCGTACGTCCGCGAAAATCTGAGCCGTATTGGTAAGCAGATAACCGAACAGCATGCCGACCCCGTTCAAGCTGTCATTTTCCGTCGCCACAATATACGGCGAACGCTTGCCGTTCCAGTCGAAGGAGGAGTTCAGAATGGTTTCAAGGAAGTCCCCGTTCGGGAAGTGATCGGTCCATTGACGCTGCCCCTGGAAGCCTGATGCGATCGCATGATGTCCTTGTGCTTCCTCCTCGAAGCCCAGCTCCGCAAGGCGTGGATTACCGATCATTAGATCGCGCGTAATCAGCGTCATTTTTACGACCGTTTCCCACTCGTAGTCCTTGCGTTCACGGGACGTCTGAAGCTTCTGCGGGTTGTTGTCCGGTCCTTCGACGCAATTCTCCTTCACCCACGCAAGCGCCAGCTTGTACTCCTCAGGGTCGTAGATTTCCTCTTCCAACCGGCGGGTAAATTCACTCATATCGACATACTCATTCCGCATGCCGAGGTATTCCTGGAAGAAGCTGTCGTCCACAATCGAGCCGGCGATCCCCATCGACACTGAGCCCATGGACAGATACGCTTGGCCGCGCATGATGGCAGCAGCCAGCCCGCTACGTGCAAAACGCAGCAGCTTCTCCTGCACGTCATCCGGAATCCGGGCGTCTCCTTCATCCTGCACATCCTCGCCGTAAATACCGAATGCAGGCAATCCTTTTTGAGCATGAGCGGACAGCACCGCTGCCAGATAGACCGCACCTGGACGGCCCGTGCCGTTAAAGCCCCAGACCGCCTTCGGTCTGGAAGGATCCGTATCCATCGTTTCCGTTCCGTAGCACCAGCAAGGCGTCACCGTGATCGTAAGACCGACATCGGCATGCTTGAATTTTTTCTCGGCTGCCGCCGCCTCGGCCACTCCGCCGATACAGGTATCGGCAATGACGCATTCCACCGGCTCGCCGTTCGGATAATGGAGCTGCTCCGACAGCAGCGCCGCAACCGCCTTGGCCAGGTTCATCGTCTGCTCCTCGAGGGATTCCCGCACGCCTCTTCGCCGCCCGTCGATCGTCGGCCGGATTCCGATCTTCGGAAATCCGTCTCTCCATCTGTAATCGTTTTCAATCGTCATAATGCCACGCCTCCCAAATCATTGATTATATCCACATTGTAAATAGATTCGATATGCGGGATAACCCACTATATTGCTTTGTTGCCATGGATATTCAGCAAAACAGTGAACCGCCGGCCTTGAACTGAAAACGATTTCGAGATAACGCAATTATGCAGTATAATAATGACAGGAAGTTTCGCTTTGGGGAGGGACAACGACGTGCCGAAGATTGAAATATCACACAGCAGAAGCGATCAATTCCGATTCAAGAAAAATCCACAGCTGCTCTTTGCCGGACAGGTCGTGGATGAAGACTTCTTTTACGGTCCGCCGCAGATCCATGATTTTTGCGAAATTTTGTATGTCGTGGAAGGCCGCGGCGAATTCAGGATCGCGGGCAAGGTGTACGAACTCCGGAAAGGAGATGTGGCCATCTACAATCCGGGTGTGCCGCATGAGGAGAAGTCGGCAGGAAGCAGTCCCTTTAAAGTCATCTATTGCGGAGTCGATTCCCTGCATATCGAGGGCGTTCCTCAGGGAATGCTGCTGCCTCCGTACGTGGAGCCGGTTATTTCATGCGAGAAGTACGCATACAAGGTAGAGAGCTATCTTTCGGACATCATTCGAGAATGCGATTCTCAAATTCTTGGCTATGAAACGCTGAGCACGAATTTGCTTATGTCGCTGATTACGGTCATTTACCGGATTATCGACGTAAAGCACCAATTCCAGGCGTTGAAAGGAAAGCATGAAATTGCGCTGAGAACCAAGCAATTCATTGATGCCAACTACACCCAGAGCATCAGTCTGAAGGACATCGCCGACACGCTGTATGTCAGTCAGCACTATTTATCCCATCTATTCAAAAAGGAGCTCGGCGATTCGCCCTTCAACTACTTAATCTCCAAGCGGATTGAAGAAGCGAAGCGTCTGCTGTCGGATTCCGATGCCCCCGTGCACGAGATTGCGTCGCAGGTCGGATATGGGAATGATAAGTATTTCTCCATGCTGTTCAAAAAAATAACCGGGCAGACGCCATCCTCCTATCGGGAAAGTCAGCGGCGGCAAGCCCAGTTGACGGAATAACGCCGGCAGGCAGCCGCTAAGATGCGGCTGCCTGCTTGACGTTTATGCGGCGAATGCGGCCGCCAAGCGCAATCCCGTGACGAGGATTGCCGGCTTCCCCCGCCGACAACGGACTCGTGCCGAGGCACGAATGGTCCTTGTAAGCGAGTCTCGAGCAATCATTAAAATTTATTAGACGAGGGACGGTCACTTTTGAACCCAAAAGGTACAAATATTCTACTAAAAATAAGGGGCATGCTTAATCTTGATCGGGCCGACCGATTCGATCCGGCTTTGGCAGCCAAGCCGGTACCCTTCCTCGAGCTCTTCGGGGTCCAGCCTCTGTTCCTCCGCCTGATTCGGTGACGACAAATGCTGGACACCAACGCTTACATGGCATCGGCAGCGTGCGCACGTGCCTCTTTTGCAAAAAGAGTTCCAATCCACATCGTTCCGCTCGGCCAGATCCAGCACCGTCATCCCAAGCACGGGAGCAACGCTCTTGTGAACCTCCCGACCGGAAAGCTCGATGAGCTTGTCGGGAACAGCCTCCTCCAGCTCCTGTCCACCGGATGCAGACGGATGACCGGCCGAATGGCTATTCTTTTTACTCCTCCAGAATTTAAACACGATATATCCTCCTAAAATGCCTGGAACTATTCACTCCATTTACGCTTACCATTATACTCGAAAGCCGGGCTATTCTCACACCGTCTATACGCAGACATCATTTGAAAACCGCTCTATTTATTTATTTTGTATTCTACCAATATTTTGCTATACTATCATTGCTGTAAACCGTTTCATAGATTCATTTATCTTTCATAGAATGTGGGGGAGATTATTATCGGATACTCAAAACGATTGGGAAAGCTGGCCGCCGCCTCCCTGCTCTCTTTGTCGCTGCTCGGAACCGCGGCTGATCATCATCCAGCCCATGCGGCACCAACCATTTCCGTTCTGTTGGATGATGTTCCGCTTGCGTTCGATGCGGCTCCGCGAATTGAGAAAGGCGTAACCTACGTGCCTTTCCGGGCTGTGGGCGAGGCACTGGGCATCGACATCAAATGGAACAGCAAGACCCAAACCGTGCAGGCGGTAAAGACCGGCAACGATAACACAACCGAGGTTCAGCTCAGAGTCGGCAGCACCACCGCCGTGGTGAATAAGAAGAACGTCAAGCTGCCCGCAGCGCCGATCATGCGCGAAGGACGCGTGCTGATTCCGCTCAGCTCGTTCAGCAGCCAATTCGGGGCTTCCGTAAGGTGGAATCAGGCAACGCGCACCGTATCGCTCAAATCACCAAAAAGCAAAATGCATCTGCGGGCCTTCTATGCCATTGAATCCTTCAAGGAGCGGGATATTATTCAATGGATGAATTCCGTCGCCTTTGGCTGGAGCCGAATTGACCGTAACGGCGAATTCACCCTTCAAGGGGTTGAATACCGCATGCCGGAAGCCGCCGGAGACATTACGCCCCAGACACTTGTGGCCGATGCGGAAGGACAGGGCATTAAGCCCTATTTGATGGTATATGCACTGGACGGTAACGGCGAACTGACAAAAATGATGAGCGACGCCTCACTGCGGATGAAATCGATCGACGGGATTACCGCCGCCGTTACGGACAATGGGTTCGGCGGGGTCGTGCTGGATTTCGAAGGATTGGGCTTCAAGCTGGATGCCGCCTCCCAGCAGAAGCTGCTGAACCAATACGTGAAGGACCTTAGAGCTGCCTTGCCGAAAGGGACTGCCCTGTCCTTGGCCGTACCTCCGTTAAACAGCGCCTATAAAGGCTATGATTACAAAACGCTTGCATCGATTGCCGACGATCTAATTATCATGGCATACCAGTATCACCCGGTTGGCACCAAAGACCGGAAGCCGGAACCGAACACGCAAGTGCAGCAGGCTATTCAGCTTGCACTTGATGCCGGAGCCCCTAAGGACAAGCTTCTGCTTGGAATTAGCCTGGGCAGCGAAACGGAGAACTCCATCGACGACAAGCTTGGTCTGGCCAAGCGCTATCAGCTGAAAGGTGCGGCATTGTGGCGGCTCGGTATATTCAGAGTCTACGGTGATGATATCGAAGGCGCCATGAACGAAGCGGTGATCAAAGAGTGATCCGTAATAAAGGTTGAAGCGTGGATGAGTCCATCCTTCCGATCATCACTACACAGGCTGCCGGTCGTTATGGACCTGCAGCCTGTTCGCTTGTTCAATGCTTCCGTGATAACCGAGCATCTCTGACAGCCATTGAAACGACACAGGCTATGAATTAGCCGATGCCAATCTTCCACATGACCGGCACAAAAAAAAGATGACCTCTGTCGTATACAGAGGTCATCATCAAGACTTATGTATGTATTCGGTGCAATCACTGAAAATCGATCATAGAATTCCTTACCAGGACTTACAAGACGATCATTGTGCAGAGAGCTGGATCAAGATCAAAGATGAGCTGATCTAGCTAACACTTCCTACCAGCTTCGCATATTCCTCTTGGCTTAACACCCGGCGTGCGGTAACATAACGTGGCTTATAGTAAGAGTCGCTAAGCTTGCTGATTCGAACACCCTTGCTGCTTGAAGCATGTGCGAATTGCCCGTCTCCAATATAAACGCCAGCATGTGAAATTCCCTTGCCGTTCGTGTTGAAGAATACCAGATCACCGACACGCAGCTCTTCCTGGTCTACATGCACGCCTACTTGGGCTTGTCCTTGGGAAGTGCGCGGAAGGTCAAGATCAAAGTTACGGAACATATACAGAATAAATCCGGAGCAATCAAATCCGCTTGTGGTTGTTCCGCCCCACTTGTACGGTGTTCCTACTAACTGCTTCACTTGCTGCTGAAAGTTAGGCTGCTGATCGGCAAACGCTGTCACGGCACCGGAAGAAAAAATGATTGCGGATCCTAGCAAAGAAATGACCAATTTCTTCAAAATATATTCTCTCCTTCGATGCCTACGGAGTTAGCTAAGGGTTCGGCTGAAGGTCACCTATATTCCCTCTACTACAAGAATAATTCACCCAGGACGGTTCCCCCGTTTTCTCTAGCGAAATTCGGCAAAATTCATTAACATTTTGTAACCCTTTCTTAATATAGTATACAAGCTAGCAAACTGTCAATAATATCCGATAAATCTATCGTTTTTTAGATATCGCCGTCGAATCGAAAGAGTTTTAACAGTGTTTTTACTATATGAAAGGTCACATAGTCATGACATTTATGTTAAAATTGTTTCCGTTTTCTAAGTGCGGCGAAAAATCCTCCATGCAAGAAGCCGACACCTAGGGGGGCCGGCTTCTTGTTCTAGCAAATTCATCGATAGAACAAGCATTTGCTTCAGCCATTTTGCAGCTTTCAATGGCGTACCTCCTTATCATATTGAGATTGCAACGGTTATAATTCGATCACCTCTCTTCTAAACCTTAATGCATCCAACAGCAAAGCTACTTGATCACGACCTCCTCCGGTTCCACTTCAGAAGAAATCATAATCTGTCCTGCCCTATCGGCATGCAGCCCCGAGCATTCGATTTGCCCGGACCGTTCCCCGGTAACCACAAGCAAGCGGTCATCCAGCGAGTCGCTTTCCCCCTTGACGTTCACCACCTGTACATTTCGGCTCTGGTGAAAAAGAAGCAGCGGATTTTCCTGATTGCGAAGGACCATGTCCTGAATCGTCAGGTTCTTTCCATTGCGGCATACAATGCCTTCCCGACTTGTGATGGCCGACCGCATCACCGTCACGTTCTCCACCGGCATCTCCGGCAGGCCGTTGATGAGGAGCGCAGTATGCGCGCCGCTGCAGACGATATCCTGAATAACAATATTGCGGAACACGGGGGTTTCCTCGGTAACGGGGAGCATCGCTTCCGCTTGGTATTCGCCGGAGCCGGCTTTCCCTTCGTAATATAAATTGAAGGAGATGGCATCCCCGTCGATCTCCCGCATCCGGATCCGTTCGATGAAGATATTTTCGACCACGCCGCCGCGTCCGCGGCAGCTTTTAAACCGGATGCCGATATCGGTGCCGATGAAGGTGCAATCGGATACGTGCACATCCTTGATGCCCCCGGACATTTCACTGCCGACAACGATCCCGCCGTGGCCGTGATAAACGGTGCAGTTCCGGATGCTGATGCGCTCACTCGGCTTTCCCAGCAGGCGCCCGGCTTCATTTTTTCCGGACTTCAGACAGATCGCGTCATCTCCTACATCAAACGAGCTGTTTTCCACGGTCACGTATTTGCACGAATCGATGTCCAGTCCGTCCCCGTTCTGGGCATACCATGGATTGCGGACGGTAATGTTCTGAATGGTAATTTGCTCCGATGCCCAAGGATGCAGGCACCAGGCTGCGGAGTTTTGAAAGGTAGGGCCGTTGAGCAGAATCCGCTTGCAGTTTCTCAAGCTGAGCAGATTGGGTCTCAGATAGTCTCTGACAGGCTCATAATCCTGGGGATTCCGGCTGCCTGTTTGTTCGATCCGGGCCAGGTTCTCCATCCCGTCCCGGGCAGCCGGCGTTGGCCACCACAGTCCCCCGTCATCCACGACACCGCCGGTATGAATTAAACGATCCCACTGGCTTTCCGTCAGCTTCCCTTGCTTAACGGGCCTCCAGGCTTCGCCGCCTCCGTCAAAGATGCCGCTGCCAGTGATTGCGATATCCTCCAATCCTTCTCCATCGAGCGGAGACTGGCAGCGGAACATCTGCCGGCCCTCATAAGCAGACATCCGGATCGGATAAGCTTCGAATTGCTTGCTGAACATGACAAGCGCGCCGGCAGAAGCGTGAAGCTCAATCCGGCTCTGCAGGGTTAACGGACCGGTGTGCCAGATCCCCGGAGGGATGACCACCTTCCCCCCTCCTGCCTTTGCGCAAGCTTCGATTGCTTGATGAAATGCCAGGGTATTGTCGTAAACGCCGTCTCCTACTGCGCCATAGTCAGTGATCATTACTGTGTATTCCGGGATTACAGGCAAGTCGGGACATATTGCTTCTTCTGTTTGTTTCATGCTTACCTCCGCTTTAGTAAGTTTCAAGTTTGCTTATTCGATTGATACCGCATGAAGATGTAAGCGCTTATAAAAAATGCTGCCGATTGCAGCCAAAGCCCTTGAAGATCGGCTGCAGCCATGTTATATAATTTTCTACGAACCCAACTGGCCGTATCCGTTGTCTGCGACCTGTTCAGGCATCAGAGGCTTCACGAATGACAATAGGATCGGGATCCTCGTGTGCAAAGGAGTTAAAGAGAATGAATGACCGGCTGCAGCCTAAGTACCATATCGGAGATCATGATTTCTCCATTCAATACATGTCACGAAACGGTTCCAGCAGCATGCCCCGTCCGCATGAGCATCCCTACTTCGAGCTGTATTATCTGCTTAATGGAGAGCGGGTCTACTTCATGGACGATAATGTGTTTACCGTCAAAAAAGGGGATATGATGATCGTGAACCCGCATGATCTGCATTCGACCGCAAGCTCCGATAAGCTGATCTTCGAGCGGGTGCTGATCGGCTTCTCCCGAAGCTTCATCGAAGAGGGCGATGCCGGCGTCGCCAAGCTGCTCGATCACGGGACATCCAGGCTGGTTCGCATTCCGTTGAAGCATCAGCCCGACATCGAACGGCTGCTCCTCTCGATGCTCGCAGAATGTCAATCCGGGCAGGCACATTACGGCTCGTTGGTTCGCGCGTGGATGAACGAGCTGCTCATCCGCCTGCACCGGATCGAGACCTCGCTCCAATCGCTGCCCCCAGAATATGAGCATCCGATGCACCAGAAAATTTCGGAGATTGCCCAGTATATCAAATCCAACTATCATGAAAGGCTTACGCTCGATCAGATCGCCAAGCAGTTTTACATCAGCCCTTCCTATCTCAGCAGAGTGTTCACCAAGCTGACAGGCTTTCACTTTCGCGAGTACCTGCAGGTGGTACGGATTCGTGAAGCCCAGAAGATGCTTGTGAGCAGCCGGGATTCCGTACAATTCATCTCCGAGCAAACCGGATTTGAGCATATTGCCCACTTTAATAAAACCTTTAAAAAAATCGCAGGCACGACGCCCCTTCAATACCGTAAGCGCCATGGATAGCCTCAGGGCCGTTCGGGCTGATCCAATGCCGGGTTCCCCGTCTAGGAGCAGCCCTTCCAGCTTCTATTTCTCTCCTCTTCCAACCCGGAACCAGTCGATATCCGCATACCCTCTGTCTAAGTGATCCTCTCGGCTCGCCGCAAACAATCCTACCTTAGCTCCGACCCAGTGCCCCTTTTCCGCTTCGAACTCCTTATCTCCGCACGGCACGAAAGGACCGTCAGCGCCGGCGTACTCGAAGCGGCATATAGCTCCAGGAAGAACCGTCACCCGTAGCGTTACTTTCCCTTCGCTCAATCCACCGGACCACACAATATGTTCCGCCTGGTCGTTTCCTTCGGCACGGAGGAGTTCCATGCCGGATCCGTCCTCCTTCATCCGAACGGCTACATAAGCAAAGGTTCGCCCGAATATGATCAGGCCCGCATATTCACCGGGCTTGAGTGCCGTTCCGTCCACCCTCGCTTCAGCTTGAAATACTTCTGCCGGGAATTTCTGCATCAGCAAGTGAGGGGCAGCGTAGATCGTGCGGGTGGACTGGTTATCCGGCACCGGGAAGGCAAATAATCGCAAATGGCTCTCCCTCTCGAATGCGTACCAGGCCGGATTGGGATTGGCCTGCCATTGCCACTGGAGGCCAAGCTCAGCTCCTTCGAAATCGTCCGAGTCATCCGGCGCCTGAATCGCATGCTCCCCGCCGACGTTTGACTTCGGATAACGAAGAACCGGTTCGCCGATCCCGTCCCCATTCGCATCGATACCGATCTGCGGCCAATCATCGACCCAGCGCATCGGCTGCAGATGAGTGATTCGCCCGTATGCCCCTTTGTCTTGAAAATGCATGAACCAGCATTCGCCCGAAGCGAGCTCTACCCAGCCGCCCTGATGCGGGCCGTTAATCGGGCTATCGCCTTGATGCAGTACGATTTTATCCTCGTAGGGGCCAAAGACCGCAGTCGATCGAAGCACGGTCTGCCAGCCCGTAGATACACCCCCGGCGGGAGCAAATATATAATAATAGCCATTCCGTTTATACATCTTCGGACCTTCCATCGTTGGATGGCGCTCGGTACCGTCGAAAACGATCTGACCTTCATCCAAGAGACGCATTCCGTCCGGGGACATCCGGCACATTCTTAATAGGTGCTTGATGCCGCATCTGCTTTTGGCGAACGCGTGAACCAGGTAGGCCTGGCCGTCATCGTCCCAGAACGGACACGGGTCGATCAGGCCTTTCCCCTCTTGAACCAGATGCAGAGGCGTCCAGCTGCCTGCCGGGTCCCTTGCTGTGCTCATCATAATGCCGACATCCGGATCTCCATAGAACACCCAGTACTTGCCGTCATGGAACCGAAGGGCCGGAGCCCACACGCCGTTCCCATGCTGAGGCACGTCATAGCCCGGCAGCTCCATTCGGGGCAGCACATGATTAATAATCCTCCAGTTAATCAGATCCTTCGAGTGCAGAATCGGCAGTCCCGGCAGATGGCCGAAGCTGGAAGCCGTCATATAGAAATCGTCCCCGACCCGGATCACATCCGGATCCGAATAATCCGCATGAAGCACCGGGTTCACGAACGTCCCGTCTCCCTGGTCCGACAGCCAAGGTTTGTTCTGTAATGCTTGCAGTATTGACGATGAGTGCATCATCGCGTCCCTCCTCCTATAACGAATCTAGTAACCGCTCCATTTCCAGACTGGCAAGGATGAAAGGCGCCACGCCAATCTGGGCATCGGACACCACTTGTTCACTGATGTAATATTCATACGAGCCGTTGCGGTCATCGCTCAGCCCTGCTCCATGGCATATGGAATGAAGATGCACGCCGGTTGCGCCGGCCTCAACAAACCGCTGAATCAAACCGGCGTACGCCCGCTCCGCAACAGGCATTGAAGGCTGCTCCAGGTACTGGAGCCGAACGCCCTTGGCCAAAGCGTAAATAAACATGGAGGAGCCGGAGGTTTCAAGATAATTGCCTTCCCGGAAGCCCTGATCGAGCACCTGGAACCACAGCCCGCTCTCTTTCTCCTGCCATCGTGCCATCGCTCGGCTTAGGCGCTCGAATATGCCAATGATCGTACCGCGCTGCGGATGATCTATCGGGAAAAACTCCAGACTGTCCACAAGCGCCATCGCATACCAGCCCAAAGCCCGGCTCCAAAAGTTCGGGGACCGCCCGCTTTCCGGATCGGCCCAAACCTGTTCCTTCGCTTCATCCCATCCGTGATACAGAAGACCCGTCTTGGGATCCCGGGTTCTGCGCTCCACCAGCAGAAGCTGATGTGCCACCTCGTCAAACAATTCGGGGCGGTTGTAGGTTTGGGCATACTGAGCCAGGAACGGCGAAGACATATAGAGCCCATCCAGCCACATCTGAAATGGATATACTTTTTTGTGCCAAAAACCGCCGTCCGTCGTCCTGGGCTGGCTGATGAGCTGGGCGGCCAGCGTATGGGAAGCCTTTTCATATCGGGAGTCTGGAAATTTGGCCCTCAGGGCAAACAAATTTTTCCCCTGGTTGATTTGGTCCAGATTGTACTCCTCAATGCGGTACCCCCGAATGCTTCCATCCTCTTGAACAAACAGATCCATATGCCGTTTCATGAAGTCGAAATAAGCTTCCTTGTTATAAAAATCCCCTGTACGGGCGATCGCCATGAGCATCATCCCGGGTACATACGCCCACCGGCGGGCAATTTCCGGGTGAACTCCCTCGCCGTCCGCTTGACGGAGGATCGTATCCACCGTCCGGACGGACCATGGGTTCCCTTCCATCCAAATCCCCCCTCAATCTTCTTGGAAGTATAATTTTCAAGCTTCATTATAATGAAACATAAACGATAAAAATTCCGGGTTTGATGCTGAATCCCCCGCATTTTTTGCATTTTATGCTCTCTTTCCCCGCTCTCGCTTCCTTCATGAAGCTAAAAATGCCGCTAGGATTCAAATCCGGCAAAAAAGGCAAAGAATGACCCGAATTAAACATCGGAGACCGTTTTAATAGGAGTATGCCATTCGGTAACATAGATGGAAACGAAGAATAACAAGCCGCAAAAATAAGAAACAGCTGAAAGGTTGATGATCATGACTGCACTGCCTCGAGTCCGTCCGGAGGAGGTCGGCATTCCTCCATCCGCCATCCTCCGCTTTATGGAGGACATGACGGACAAAAATATGAACCTGCACAGCTTTATGCTCCTTCGGCATGGCAAAGTGGCAGCCGAAGGCTATTACTTCCCGTTCCACAAAGATTTAAGGCATCCGATATTCTCGGTCAGCAAGAGCCTGACATCGGCCGCTGTCGGCATTACCATCGGAGAAGGGCGGATCTCCCTGGATGACAAGGTCATTCATTTTTTTCCGGATAAACAGCCGGAGACCGTACATCCGTACACAGCCAGTATGACCATCCGGCATCTCTTGAGCATGCAAACCGTCCACAGAAAATCAACCAATAAGGAGGCCCGGGATATCGTATTCGAATACCTTCATACGCCGCCGAGCCATCCCCCGGGAACCGTCTTTGCCTACGATACGACAGGTACGCATACGCTGTGCGCCATTCTCCAACGGGTCACGGGGACTACCGTACATGACTATCTCGATGCCCGCTTGTTCCAGCCTCTCGGGATGCAGGATATCGAGTGGGAGACCTGTCCGCTCGGAATTAACCTGGGCGGCAGCGGGGCCTATTGCACCACGGAGGATCTGGCCAAATTCGGTCAGCTCTATCTGCAGGACGGGGTGTGGAATGGGACGAGGATCCTCCCTGAGGGCTGGGTAGAGCAAAGCACGTCCAAGGTCGTCGATAATTCCAGTGCCGGAATTTTGCTGGAAGGACGAAGCGGTTACGGGTACCAGTTCTGGCGGGCCAGGCATCAAGCCTACTGCGCATTCGGAGCCGGAGGGCAATTCGTTCTCGTCAGCCCGCACCATAACGCCGTGTTCGTGTCGACGGCCAACACCATGCTGAACCGGGATGAGCACCAAGGGATTCTTGACAGCGTCTGGACCCATCTGATTTCTTCCATGCAGGAGCCCTGCCCCTTCGATGTTGCCGGTTATGACCGGATGAAGCAGCGTCTGAGCGCCTTGAAGCTCCTTCTGCCGAAAGGAAGCTCCTTCTCCCATGCAGCCGCACAAGTCTCAGGACACCCTTATCGCCTATCAGCTAACGAGCCAGGATGGACAGACTGCCAATTTACGTTCAGTGATCAAGCCTGCGAGCTCATCTTCATTCATGAAACCGGTCGTTCCCGTGTTGTATGCTCCATGAATGATTGGCATATCGGTCCCGATCCTTTTTTCGGCCTTCCCTCCGCTTGCTGTGCAGTATGGGCAGATTCGTCGACATGCTTGATTCACATTCAGCTGCTGGAACAGCAGCAGATGTTTATCCTTACCTGCCGCTTTGACCGCGATGGTCTAGTGCTGCAAATCAAGCCGGCCGGCGCGCTTAAAACGAATCATCTTGATCTCGTGCTAATCGGAACGCCAATCAACAAGCCTTGAACCATATGTTCATCACTTGCCTCTCCAGATAACTTGCATTGATTAAATTTGCATGTTAACCAGCCGCAATGAAATGCTCTTTCGATCATGAATACCGTTTATACGTGAGCGAGAGACAATGCAGTCAAGTACGTCAAAGGCACTTCCTTTTACTTGCCCGCTTTGTCTCCCGTTTGCATGATCAATGACCGTTATTGCTGATTCGCATAGGACTCTTTATATTCTGCGGCCATTTGATCGCCGCCGCTCTTTCTCCATCTCTCCACCTCAGCCTTCCAGCCGGCCTCGTCAATCTGCCCCATAATAAACTTGGTTTGCGCATCGGTGATGATCTGCGTATACCGAAACGATCGATGCGGATAAGGATGCTCAGGAGGTTAAGCCTTACCGTGACACGCTGCCGCAGCGGGGCGATTTGTACAACATGGAGAAGAAGCCGAAAGGAACGGAGCTGTTTAACAAGAACAAAAAAATCGTGTTCGAGAACGAGAAATACATTGTGCCGAATCCGGCACTGACCCACGCGTTCTTCGACAGCAGCGGTATTTTATGCACCAGCCGAAGGGTTGTTGCCGTTCGTTCCGCGCTGTTCCAATGATCCGTCTCCACCGGATTCGCGGTTTGCGAGATTTCCCCCGATCCCGCTGCCCAGAATATGCTTTCATTGGTATCCAGATACTGCTCGAACTCGGCCTTGTTCAAGCCCTCCAGCGGCTTGAGGGAATTTAAATCCACGACCCATTCATGCTTCAGATTAACGACGTACACCTGGTTTAATATGGTCTGCGTCTGCAGATTAAACATTTCCTTCATCAGTTCCCGGACCTTAATAAAGTCCTGTCCGCTTAACTTGCTGTCCATCACAGACTTGAGCAGCGAAGAGTTCTCAAACTGCAGGGCAGTTCTTTGCATGGAATCGAGCACCTGCGCCACCCTCATCCGGGTCTGGTTCAACAGATGCATATTCCCCTCGTTCACCTTCTCCTCCACGTCTTTGGCGGCAATGAAATAAGAGAAGAATCCGATAAGAATTGTCGGAAAGGATCCCAACAGCAAACTATATATGAGTATTTTGGATTTGAATGTTCCCAATATCATTTGCTCCCTTGTTATGATAACGCTTACAGACATTATCCTAAGATCATAACATAGAAGCACATGATTTCTATCATGATCGATGCTCATTTGCCAATATTTTTAATGTTTTTTGTCCGTGTGTTCGATCGTTCAGAGCTCCACAACGGCTTTAATCACCTTGGAAGAAGGGTTCAACCACTGCTTAAATTCGCCGATCATTTCATCAAATCCGCATCGATGCGTGACATAACGCTCCAAATCAAGGCCGCTTTCCGTCATCGCCTTGATAACATGATTGAAGTCGGCTTTGGTCGCATTCCGGCTGCCCATCAAGGTCAGCTCCCGTTTATGGAAATCGGAATCCTCGAAAGAAATGTCTCCGTTGATTAACCCGACGTACACCAGGGTTCCTCCGTGCCCAACCAACTTGAACGCATGGGTCATGGAACGCTGATTTCCGGTTGCATCAAAAACAATGGCGGGAAGCTCTCCACCCGTTAACGCAGCAAGCTCATTTGACGATTCTTGCCCGGCCCGGATGATATGATCAGCCTTGGCCCACGACTTGCTGAAGGCTAGCCGCTCAGCGTTCATGTCCATTGCGATAACGGTTGCTCCCTTCTCCTTAGCAAACACCATGACGCCAAGTCCGATAGGACCGGCACCGATCACCAAAACCGTATCCCCGCGGGTGACATTCGCCCTTTGGACACTATGGGCCCCTATCGCTAACGGTTCTACCAGGGCCGCCTGATCCATTGATAATCCGTCTGCTCGAACCAAATGGGTGATCGGAACCGAAATGCGCTCCCGCATGCCTCCGTCTGTATGCACGCCGATGACATTCATCGATCTGCAGCAATTGGTCTTGCCTCTGAGACAAGCCATGCATTGTCCACAGTGCATGTAAGGAATGACACAGACGATGTCGCCTGCCTTCAACCCCGCTTCATTGTCCCCGATCTGTTCAATCATCCCGGATAGCTCATGACCGAGAATTCGCGGGTAGGTAAAGAACGGCTGATTGCCGTTAAAGGCATGAAGATCCGTACCGCAAATCCCGATTCGTTTAACGCTGATGATAGCCTCGCCCTCAAGCAATTGCGGCTCCGGCAAATCCTCGCGGAATTGAAACTCCCCAATCCGACTGCACACGATTCCCTTCATTATGCCCGCCCCCTTTATGGTTTGATCCCTTCATTGTATTCCGGGCGTCCGCTTATCCAAGTCCGGCCTTGAATCGGCTCCAGGATCCTTAAAACCTCGGCCGCCAACCTTTGATCCAGAGGTTCTTCGGTCCATTCGGCATTGCGCACGATGTTATCCGGGTTGGCCGTACTGACCAGCGTCGTCGGAATCTGCTCATGCGAGGTCGAGAACTGCACGGCCAGCTTGGCAATATCGATTCCTTCCTTCGCGCAATATTCAGCCGCTTGTCTGCACGCTTCCTTGATTTCCGCCGAAGCCGGATGCCATGAAGGCGCTCCTCGATGGCTAAGAAGCCCCATTGACAATGGAGATGCGTTAATGAGACCGATTCCTTCTTGATGAAGCAACGGCAGCAAATCTGTCAACGTATGATCATTTAAAGAATAGTGGCAATACGAAATGATTGCATCCACCTTCGTCTGAGGCAGCAGCTGTTCAAACAGCTGTAACGGCAGACCGCAAATTCCGCTGAAGCGGATTTTCCCTTGCTCTTTTAAATGCTGGAGTGCAGGGATACCCTCCTCCAAAATGATCTGTGCGGGCACGAACTCAATATCATGCAGGAAGAGGAAATCCACATAGTCGGTATTCAACCGTTTCAAGCTCTCATCTGCACTTGCAATGATCCGCTTGAATGTGAAATCAAAATCCTGCTCGCCATAGCGGCCGGCTTTGGTGGACAGGTAAAATTTGTCCCGGGGGATCTGCCGGATGGCTTGACCAAGCACCGTTTCCGCCTTCGTCAGTCCATAATAGGGCGAAACATCAATCAGATTAATTCCTGCATCAATGGCTGCGTGAACGGTTCGGATTCCCTCGCTGTCGTCCGTCTCCCGAAAGACGGAGCCCAGCGAGGATGCGCCGAAGCTTAATACGGAAACCTCGAGTCCGGTACGACCCAGCTTGCGGTATTTCATAGTCTTAACCCACCTTATTTATTGAGATTACGTTTTATAGCAATGAGGATTACTAGCATCTTAGCGAAAAGGAGTAAAGGAATTTCCTCAACCCCGTCGTTGTTCGGATATTCAGAGCCTGTAGAACTCCACGGCATTCAACCCGAACAATCGGGCCCGCTCCTGCTCTCCCCATGCCTTGGGCAGCGCTGCTTCTAACACGTGCACGACTTGGCTATATTCAGCGGACAGCAGACATACCGGCCAGTCGCTTCCGAACATGACCCGCTCGGAACCGAACAGGGCAATGGCTTTATGTACATAATCTGTGAAGTCCTCCTGGTTCCACCGCCGATGCTCGGCCTCGGTGACCATGCCGGACAGCTTGCAGTAAATTCCCGGAAAGCGTGCGATTCCTTTCATGAAGCTCTCCCAGGGCTCAATTTCCCCGCTTCTTATCGGTGGTTTGCCCAGATGGTCCACCACGCCCCGCATGTCCGGGACTTGCTGGATGAGCTTCAGTAAGTGCTCCAGCTGATGGCTTCGAACAAGAAGATCGATCGGAACTTCTTCCTGGATATACATACTCAAGGCTTCGATAAACGCCGGCTCCAGAATGGCACTGGAATCAGGCATATCCTGTATCATAATCCGGAAACCGATAAACTTTGGATGCTTTGAAAATCGTTCATATTGGCGGCGATGCTCCGGATCGAAGAGATCGATCCACCCCACCACGCCGAGAATGGAAGGATCACGATCGGCCAGAGACAAGAGATAGTCCGTTTCTTCAAGGGTCGGGGCCGCCTGAACCGCAATCGTGCCGTCAAGCTGATGCGCATCCAAATGCGGTTTTAAATCGGATGGCAGGAAGTCCCGGTAAAGCACGGGAAGCTCAGGTGTGATCCATCCGTAATCCCCCCGTTCGATCCGCCAATAATGCTGGTGGGCATCCACTTTCATGTACTTCCCCCGCCTTTCTGCATCGCTTTTCTTATCCCCATTGTATGTTCAAAATCCGTGTATAAAAATAGCGTATTCTTGCAGATTCATAACGTATTTTGATATTGTGAACGTATCAGAGTGAAGGAGGAGGATCATCATGACTCCCTTGCGCAAAGCCTTTAACGGAGACCCCTTGTTTCCTATGGAGCTGGTTTATCGGACGCAAAAAAGCCCCCGCATGGAGCTGCCCCACCATCTGCACGATCTTTACGAATTGGTATACATACATCAGGGGAAAGGCACTTTTTTTATTGAAAACAAATTAGTTGAGAAAAAAGAAGGCGACCTGTTTACCATTCCCGGGAACACGATCCACAGCTCTTTCCCTGACCCGGACGATCCGATTATTTCAAGCGCTTTATTCTTTGCGCCATCGCTCGTCCAAGGTGATCCTATCAGCGATTTACAATACGCTGCCCTTCATTGCTTCGAAATTTCCCGGAAATCGGGAGCTTATCGTTATGAACTGTCAGCGACCGATCAAACGTATATCGAGGATAGACTGAAAGCGATGTCGGACGAGATTGGGCAGACCCGGTTAGGATCCCGGGAGGCGCTTGTGCTTCAGCTGCGCTCCATCCTGCTGTATATCAATCGTTATATCAGCGT
The DNA here is from genome assembly GCF_038597315.1 of Paenibacillus sp. FSL M8-0142. Taxonomy (NCBI): domain Bacteria; kingdom Bacillati; phylum Bacillota; class Bacilli; order Caryophanales; family Paenibacillaceae; genus Paenibacillus; species Paenibacillus sp. FSL M8-0142. The sequence continues at coordinate 2,643,799 of NZ_CP152008.1, read as the reverse complement.
CTCATCTGCAGAGAAGCCGGCCCCTGCGGCGCTTGGACCCGCTTGGCTGATCGAATCCATTCAATGGATTCACGAGCATCTGGATCAACCTATTGGACTAGCCGCACTGTCGGCGCATGCGTCGGTAGATCCCGCCCATTACTCCAGAATGTTCAAGAAGTACACCGGCCTAACGGTTACCGATTATATCAATGCGAAACGGATCGCGCATGCCAAAGAGCTTATGCTCACGAACGAGATGCCCATAGGCCGCATCGCGGAAATTTGCGGGTACGACACCCTGACGCATTTTCATCGAAAATTCAAAAGCTTGACGGGAATGACGCCTGGAGCTTACAGGAGGCAGGCGCTGTCAAACGGCTAGGATTATCGGGAAGATAACCATGAGATATAGGATCTCCCCAACATGGCCTCGACCGATGTTTAGATCCCGCGAATCCCATCAAATGATAATTTTATTGCAAAAATCATGAACGCGTAAGCAACCTTTTCCATTTGGAAGCGTCTATTCCTATATATAGGAACTTTGCGTTCGTAGGAGCGTGCTCCACGCATGCCCACATTCATTTTTTAATCCATACGAACGTATCAAATCGAGAGGTGATTGCGTACATATGAGTCACATTACAATGGCCGAGGCTTTGGCGGTTCGGGCAGCCATGAATCGACTGATCAATCAATTGATGCAGGAGCGATTGAACAACAGCAGCACTATTATTGAAAAAGGGGAGACCGCCGAGGTGCCTGCGCGCAGTGTCGATGTCATCACGGAAGAAATCGATGCCGTCTCCGCCGATTTCAGGAAGCTGGACCTGTTAATGGCGATTTCAAATACCACCGAGACGATCCCGTGGAACGGCAGCAACATAACCGTCATGGAAGCGATCGAGCTGGCCAAGCAGATGCGCAATGAAATCGGACAGCTCGCGCATCTCGGCACCCGCAAGAAGCTGGAGCGCCAGAGCAGCCGGGGGCTCGAGGGCGGCGCCGTAACGCTCTTCAATGTGGCGTTATATGATCCGGAAGCCTATCATGCAGCCGCCCGCAAGAAGGAACGCGAGGTAACAAAGCTTTCCTCCCTGATCGAGCATGCGAACCATCATTCGAAGATTCCCTTCGATGCTACGAAGTACATGGAGTAACAGAAGCCGCCGGCTTCAAGCCTACAACGTTATGCCGCGTGCAGGTTTGGAGCCGGCGGTTACCGCCGGCTGGCGGGAAAGTGCGGGCAGCCGCTTGTTGTTTGTCGGATACAAACAAATGAATAAGTAAACCTACAATCGACTCCAATTGTGAAAACGGATGACGGTTGACGGATTACGCACTTCACTCGATTACGTTTAACGGACTTTCGAACGCGAATATGAATCGCCCCGTTTCCCGCCGTCCCACATAACAACCATCGGAACAGCCTCAACCTATGACGCCGATGGAGCCTATGCCAAATCTGGAATCTGCAACGAACAAAAAGCCTCCAGCCCGCTTTGAAACGGGTTGGAGGCTTTTATTATGCACGGGAGTCACAACAGAATAATTTATTTCAATTCATCACATGCCTGTGATTCTTGCATTCTATTGAAACAAGGCGGCCGCTCCGACGAGACCGACATCATCCCGCAGACCGGCGGGAACGATCTCATAGGTTCCTAGATAAGCCGGCATAACCAGCTTGTCCGTCATTTCACGGAGCGCCGGGAATAGAAGCTCACCGGCTCTGCTGACTCCCCCTCCGATTACGATCCGGTCCGGATTAAAGCTGTGAATGACGTTGACCAGACCAAGAGCCATATAGTAGACCGCGCGATCGATGACCTCGATCGCGACAGCATCGCCCAGCCTCTTCGCTTCAAAGACATGCCGGGCATTGACGCTGCCGTCGGCTGCTGCCAGCTCGGCGATCATACTTGTCCGCTCCTGAATCTTCAGGGCAGCTTCCTGGCCGATCGCCGTCCCGGATGCAAATACCTCCCAGCAGCCGCGGCTTCCGCAGTTGCACTGCGGTCCACTTGGATCGATGATGTGATGCCCCAGCTCGCCCGCATAGGAATTGCTTCCAAGGAACAGTTTCCCGTCCAGCACGATGCCCGAACCGATTCCCGTGCTGAACGTGACGTACACCATGTTCGTAGAGCCTGCGCCGGCTCCGCGTACATATTCCCCCCATGCTGCCGCATTGGCATCGTTCAACACCTGAACTTCGGTACTCAGCTCCCGTTCCATCCATGCTTTCAAGGGGACATTCGTCCATTCCGGCAAGTTCGTGCCGTAAATGACGATGCCCTCCCTGCTGTTCACCGCTCCCGGCGAAGCCATCCCGACACCCCGCAGCGGGTGGCCGCCCGAAACGCTTCGGATCATCGCCGTAATTCTCCCGACAACCTCCTCAGCCGTTCGGGCGCCTGCCGTCTCCACTTGCTCGCGGTTCAGCAGCCGACCTTCGGAATCAAAGAGCGCAGCCGCGATCTTCGTACCCCCGAGATCAACGCCAACTACAAATTCTTGTTGTTTATTAAGAATGGTTTGCAATTTGTGTTCACCTGTTTTCCGATATGTTTGCTACATCTATTGATGAATGCTGTCTGCCAGCGACCGAAGCTCAACCGGATCAATCGGCTTCAGTCCGGAACGGCCGTAGCGGACCGCCGAGCCGAAATGCACTTCTGTTACACCGGTCTGATCGATGAAGTCCCGAATGATCTCCCACGTTAAGCCATTGCCCGCCAAAATCTTAAGATGACTGCCGCGCGCCTCTTCGACCAGCCGTCGAATTTGCGGAATGGCTTGCGGTGCCGGCTGGGGTCCGCCCGATGTCAATACACGGGTAACCGCCGGATATTTCATTAACGTGCGCAAACCTTCGAACTGATCATCCAACTCGTCAAAGGCGCGGTGATACGTCACCTGCATGTCCCCGGTCCACGCCAGCAGAGCACCCAGCGTTTCTTCGTCGATCTTCCCGTCCGGAGTCAGCGCGCCGAGGACGACCCCGGCTGCTCCGGCGCTGCGAATCGCCTGAATCTCCGCGATCATGGTGGCCACGTCGGTCTCGCTGTACACGAAGGAACGGCTGTGAGGCCGGACCATCACATGGACCGGAATGTTTACCGCCTTGATGACCTGCTGGACAAGTCCAATTCCCGGTGTCAGTCCGCCTTCCGTGATCGCCGTGATCAGCTCCAGCCGGTCTGCGCCGTTATTCTCAGCTGTAATGGCGTCATCGACGGTCGTGGCTATAATTTCTAGGAGCATAGAAGTCACACCTTCCCGGAAGCCGGTTTCTTATGAAACTGCTTCTCTACATAATCCGCCAGCAGCCTGGCGCCGTAGCCGGTTGCTCCCGCAGCCGCATGCGGAAACTCCCGCTTGTACTGAACCGTTCCCGCCATGTCGATATGGACCCATTTGGCCGATTCCGGAACAAAATGCCGGATAAACAAGGCGGCCGTAATTGCACCGGCCAAGGTCGACGTGCCGACATTGCGCAAATCCGCGTAGTCGCTCCGCAGCTCGGACTCGTATTCGTCCACAAGCGGCATGGGCCAGAGCCGTTCGCCATTTCGTTCACCGATTTCGACCAGATCGTGAGTCATCGCTTCATCGCCCCAGATCCCTGCCAGCTCGAGCCCGAGCGCAGCGCCGACATTGCCTGTCAGCGTCGCGATGTCGATCACTTGATCCGCATGAAGGGTTGCCGCATGAAGCAGCGCATCCGCAATGATCAGTCTGCCTTCGCCGTCCGTATTCGCGACCTGGACGCTGATGCCGTTCGGATAATGGATGACGGAGGACGGCAGCATCGCATGCTGGTCCGGGAGATTATCGGCAACCGCGATAAGAGCTGTTACCTTCACCGGAGCTTTTCGGGAGATCAGAATCTCCATAGCGCCGGCTACGGCAGCCGCGCCGCCCATATCCATGCGCGCATCGCTAATATCCCTGCCGGTCTTGACGTTCATGCCGCCCATGTCAAAGGTAATGCCTTTGCCGATTAGCACGACATGAGGGCCCTTCTGTCCAGCCGGGACACCGTCATACGAAATCTCAACCAGGGATGGCTCGAATCGGCTGCCCTTCCCGACCGCAAGCAGTCCATTCATCTGGCGCTCATGGAGCTCGTGGCCGCGGTATACATGAAGCTTGGCCTTCGTGTTCTTGAAGTGTTCCTCCAATACAGCAGCGAACGCTTCCGGATTCAGCGTCTCCGGCGACTCATTGACCAAGTCCCTGGCAAGCCTCGTTCCCCGTTCGCGGATCGCGGCGATGGACAGCAGGGTATCCAGCTCTTCCCTCGGGATTCCTTCCCAATCTTTCGATCGGATATGAAGCTTAATCGTGGCTTCCGTTGCCGTAATGCCTCGATGCTTATTAAACCGATACAATCCGTATAACCAGCCTTCCATCCAGGCCTCGAATTCCTCTGCCTCCGTCAGCTTGGTTTTCTCCGAACCCGTATCAAGCGGTTTACGGATGAGAACAGCGCTTGTTTTATGTTCCTTCAGCAGAGCCCGCGCAACTGAAGCCGCTGCTTTACGCACTTTCTCTACGGTTAGCTGCTCTCTTGGACCCATGCCTGCGATTAAATAATCCGCCTCATCCCGGGAACGTGCATACAGCCATGTTAAGCTTCCGCTTCGTTTTCGGGAATCAGGGAGGCGAAACGGCGGCTCGTCTCCCTCATATATCGCATAGACCCGGCTATCGGCAACATGCGATTCATCAAATATGATATTCATCGGCGTATTTCCCTCCTCTGGCTCTATTTCAACCGAGCGTTTCGATCCGGTTAAGCTTGCTTCATGATCTCCTCATCATACAAATGGCAGGCCACCTGATGGCCCGGTTCGACTTCCCGGAAGACCGGCGCCTTCTGCTTGCACACCTCCATGCAGGCAGGGCAGCGGGTATGGAAACGGCATCCCGTCGGCGGATTAACCGGGCTTGGCAGATCCCCCTTCAGAATAATCCGTTCTTTCTTCAGCTTAGGATCCGGTACCGGCACCGAGGACAGCAGCGCCTGGGTATAAGGATGCAGCGGACGGTCATAGAGCGTATCCTTATCGGCTGATTCGACCAGCGTTCCCAAATACATAACGCCGATCCGATCGCTGATATGCTCGACGACGCTTAAATCGTGAGAGATGAACAGATACGTCAGGCCGTACTCTTCCTGCAAATCCTGGAGCAAATTCAGCACCTGCGACTGGATCGATACGTCAAGAGCCGAAACGGGCTCATCCGCTACGATCAGGCTCGGCCGTACCGACAGCGCGCGTGCAATGCCGATCCGCTGGCGCTGCCCGCCGCTGAACTCATGGGCGTAGCGCTCGGCATGAAAGCTGTTCAGACCCACCGTTTCAAGCAGCTCTCCGGCCAGCTTGTCACGTTCCTTTGCGCTTAGCTTCGTGTGGATCAGCAGCGGCTCCGCTACGAGCTCCTTCACCTTCATCCGCGGATTCAACGAGGCGTAAGGATCCTGAAACACCATCTGCATATTTTTTCGCAGCGGGCGCATCTGGTTCTCGTTGAAACGGCTGATATCGGTTCCGTTGAAAATAACCTCGCCGTCGTTTGGCGTTAACAGGCGCGTAACAAGCCGGCCGGTGGTCGACTTGCCGCAGCCGCTCTCTCCGACGAGACTGAAGGTTTCGCCCTTCCGAATCGCGAAGGAGATTCCGTCAACGGCGCGAAGCTGCTTGGAACTGCCGAAGAAGCCTTTTTTGACCGTAAATGATTTCTGCAGGTTTCGTACTTCTAATAGCGGTGATTCGTTCATGCCGTTTCTCCCCCTTTCGCATGCCCTTCCTGCGTCAGCCAGCACCGGCTCTTTCGATCTGCTTCATTCGCAACCGGGAGCAGCTGCGGCTCCTGCGACAAGCAGCGCTCCATCACATAGGGGCACCGGGGCGCAAATTTGCAGCCCGGAGGCATGTTGCGCAGATCGGGAACGTTGCCCGGAATGGATTCCAGCCGACGAACCTTCTGTCTAAGCTTCGGCACCGAGGCGATGAGTCCCTTGGTATACGGATGCTGCGGATTCTCGAACAGCTCGGTCACGCTCGCCTCTTCCACGACCCGGCCAGCATACATGACGACCACCCGGTCGCACATCTCCGCCACAACGCCGAGGTCATGCGTAATAAGCAGCATGCCCATGTTCTGTTCCTTCTTCAGGCGGTTCATCAGTTCGAGAATTTGTGCCTGGATCGTCACGTCAAGCGCCGTCGTAGGCTCGTCCGCGATCAAGAGCTTCGGATTGCAGGCCATCGCCATCGCGATCATGACCCGCTGCCGCATGCCCCCGGACAATTGGTGCGGATAATCGTCAACCACTTCATCGGCCCTTGGAATCCCGACGAGCTTCAGCGATTCGATCGCATGCTCGCGCGCTTTCTTCCGGCCGTATCCAAGATGGAGCATGATCGACTCCTCAAGCTGCTTTCCGATGCGGAGCACGGGATTAAGCGAGGTCATCGGCTCCTGGAAGATCATCGCAAGCTCATTGCCGCGGTAGCGGCGCATGTCCTTTTCCGGCAGCTGCACGAGGTCCTTGCCCTCAAACAAGACCGATCCGCCGGCTATTCGGCCGGGCGTATCCTTGAGCAGTCTCATGATAGACAGGGAGGTCACGCTTTTTCCACAGCCGGATTCGCCCACGAGCCCAAGCACTTCGCCTTTGTTAATGTGAAAGTCCACGCCCGCCACGGCGAGCACCGAGGAACCGTCCCGCTTGAATTCGGTTTTGAGTCCTTTGACTTCTAGCAATGTTTGCGTCACGTTCAATCCCCCCTATTCGTTCTTCGACTTCGGATCCAGCGCATCGTTGAGTCCATCGCCAATCAGGTTGAACGCGAGAACCGTCAAGAAGATGAGCAGACCCGGAAAATATACGATGTGCGGTGCGATGCTTAAATAATCGCGTCCCATACTGAGCATCGCGCCCCAGTCCGGCTCCGTCGGCTTGGCGCCAAGCCCGAGGAAGCTGAGGGAGGATGCCGCGAGAATGGCTCCGCCGATCTTCATCGAAACGTTGACGATGATGCTCGGCACCGTTTCAGGGAAGATATGCTTCCAGATGATCCGGTTGTTTTTCGCGCCCATCGAGCGGGCAGCTTCGACGTACAGCGATTCTTTCGCGGACAGCGTCACGCTTCGGATAATTCGGGCGAAGGAAGGCGTTCCGAATACCGCTACCGCAATGACGACATTGGACAAGCCCGGACCGAGAATCGCCACGATGCCGATTGCCAGAAGCAGATCCGGGAAGGAGAACATAACGTCGCTTCCGCGCATGATCAGGCGGTCAATCCAGCCGCCGTAATAGCCGCTGATAAGCCCCAAAATCGTACCGGCAATAGCCGAAATAAATACGGCGCTCAGGCTGACCGACATCGTCAGCCGGGTTCCGTCGATCAGACGGCTGAGAATATCCCGTCCGTATTCATCGGTCCCTGCCCAGTGCGCAGCCGAAGGGCCTTGCATCATTGCATCGTAGTTCGGCTCGTTCGGAGGATATGGAACAATATGCGGGCCGATGACGGCCAGCACCAGCAATATCAAGATGAACACGCCGGATACGACGGCAAGCTTTTGCTTCATAAACTTGGATACAAACGTGCTGAACTTCCCTTTGACCGGGCTGTTCACCACAGCCTCCCCCGGTACGGAGGATGAATGGACCGTTACTGAAGAATTGTCGCTCATGAGCTCCCCCTCCTATTTCGATGCATACCGGATTTTTGGATTCAGTACACCGTATAATAAATCGACAATCAGGTTAATCAGAATAAATTCGGTCGCAAACATCAGGAGCAGCGCCTGAATGACCGTATAATCCCGGAACGCGATCGAATCGACCAGCAGCCGGCCCATTCCCGGAATACTGAATACGGTCTCGACCATGACCGAGCCCCCGAGCAAAAAGCCGAATTGAAGCCCGGCTACCGTAACGACCTGAATCAAGGAATTGCGCAGCGCGTGTCTTCCGACAACGACGAATTCCCGCAGACCCTTCGCCCGTCCGGTCCGGACATAATCCTCACGCATCGATTCAAGCATCGACGTGCGGGAGTACCGTGCGAGCATGGACATAATTCCCGCACCGAGCGTGAACGAAGGAAGAATATACGATTGCCAGCTGTCAACGCCGCCGGTTGGGAACCAGCCCAGCTCGACGGAGAAGATTTGAATCAGAACGAGACCCAGCCAGAAGCCCGGCAGGGAGATTCCCGAAATGGCAGTGAGCATCCCGAGGTAATCCGGCCATTTGCCGCGATTGACGGCGGACACGATCCCGATCAAGAGTCCGATGACCAGCGCCCAGCCAAGACTCGTAAACGTTAGCACGATCGTCGGAAAAAACCGGCTTTCCAGCATATCCACGACCGGCAGTCCGGAGGTAATGGAAACACCCAGGTCACCCTTCAACAGATCACCCATATAGTTAACATATTGCTGCCACAGCGGCAGATTTAGTCCCAGCTGCTCCCGTATCCCGTTGATCTCCTCAAGGGTGGCTTCCTTACCTGCGACAAGCCGTGCCGGGTCTCCGGGAATCAGGTGAATAAACATGAACACAAGTATCGACACAATGAATAACAGAGGGATGACACCCAGCAGCCTCTGAATTGCATATCTTCCCAAAGGATAAGCCTCCTTTCAACATGCCAGCCTTAAAAATAAATGGGCCGCTTCCTTATCATCAAAAGAGGCGGCCCACCCTAGTTCAACATTTCAGCAAACCCGTGCTGCCAGAATTACTTCACTTCGGCATTCAATACATTGATCGAGCCGTCAGGGAATACTTTCACGCCGTCCAGATAAGCGCGTTTACCTGTAATGACTTGGTCAACGCCCAGGAACACCCATGGAGCGTCTTCCCAGATTTGCTTCTGGATATTGGCATAGATTTCTTTAGCTTCGTCCGGATTAACCGATGCGTTTGCATCCTTGATCCATTGATCGACATTATCATTTTTGTAATATGCGGTGTTGGAGCCTGCAGGCGGGAAGAACTCGCTGCTGAACAGACCTTTCGTCGCACCGTCCGCATCGCCGGAAGAAGGAGACCAGCTCACGTACCACATTTGGATTTTCGCATTTTCCGGCGTAGCCGAGTTGATCTGATCGGACAAGGTCGCGCCTTCCATCGATTTCACTTCAACCTTAATGCCGACAAGCGCAAGCTGCTGCTGAATAAACTGCATGCCCTTCATCGTCTCGGAATCGTTCTCGCCCCAGATCTCGGCTTCGAATCCGTCCGGATATCCCGCTTCCGCGAGCAGCGCCTTTGCTTTCTCCGGATCATAGTCATAACCGGATTGCTCCGAATAGTACTGGGTCATGGAGGACATGGAAGACTTCAGCTTAGATCCAAGACCGGATTTAACAACCTTGATATAGGCATCCTTATCGATTGCATAGTTGATCGCTTGACGAACCTTCAGATCGTCATACGGCTTCTTCATCGTGTTCAGCGTGATATAGCGAACGATCGTCGAATCGATTTTATCCACCACAATGTTGGAATCGCCTTCGACCTCGGATACTTGCTCCGTCGGCATCGGGTAGATGAAGTCCGCTTCGCCGGTCTTCAGCATGGCAATTCGGGAACCGTTCTCCGGTACAGGCTTGAACGTGATGCTGTCCACCTTCGGAAGCCCTTCCTGCCAGTATTCTTCATTCTTCACGACAACCAAACGATCGCCTTGAACCCATTCCTTGAACTTGTATGCGCCTGTTCCTACCGCATTCTTCGTTACATCCACGCCGTCTTTAAGCGCTTTAGGGCTGATCATGAGCGCCATGGCGGTTTTGTTCAGGAATGCGCTGTACGGCTGGCTAAGCGTTATGACAACCGTATTCTCATCCGGTGTTTTCACGTCGGATACCGTCGAGAAGCTACGGCGCATTCTGAGATTGTTCTTTTCGTCCAGTATGCGATCCAGGTTAGCTTTTACAGCTTCGGCATTGAAGTCGGTGCCGTCATGGAATTTCACGTTTTTACGAAGATTAAACGTATAAGTCAGACCGTCTTCGCTGACTTTGTAATCTTCAGCCAAGACCGGAACGAGTTCCATCTTTTCATTGAAACCCATCAAGCCTTCGTACATCGTGCGCGCACCGGAGATCGAGTGCGTATCGCCGGCATTATGCGGATCCATCGTGAGGAAATTGGCGTTGATCGCGATGGTGATATCCTTGTTGTTTTTCGTCACCGGTTTGCTTTCCCCGCCGGCGTTGCTGGCCCCTTCACTGCTTCCGCTGCCTTTGCCGCCGCAAGCTGATGCTACGATTGTAAATGCAAGCAACAGCATGAGCAGTGACCATGTTCTACTCTTGAATCTCATTGTTTACTCCCCCTTTGATGTAGTAAAGAATCTATAGATTCACTCGGCATGCCCTGGAATGGATCGAGGAGCACCCGAATTCCTCACCCTTTATTTGCTGCATTCAAATACGCACCCTTTATTTGTTCCATTCAAATACGGCGCGGCGCTCACCTACAAGCGTTCCACCATCGTTGAAAATTTCGTTCGGCACGAGCTCGTACAGCCGGTCGATCGTGGCTTGGTTGCTATAACCCAGCCGCTCCAAAATGGTCGCGATGATGCATGGCCATACCTGCTCGGAACCGTCGGATACCTTAAGGGAAATCGCCAATCGTTCCTTCCGAAGCCCGATGCCGTATACTCCTTTAGCACCGCCCTTGGCAGTCAGGTTGTCATCCTTCAAAAGTGCAGAGCATACGAATTTCGTGTCTGCGATGATATCGGGGTATTCGTTCATCACCTTCGCGATCCTTGCTGCAGCTTCTGCCGTCTCCGGGTCCCGGATCAAATCCGGACAAGCGAGCTTCAAGAATGAATAGGCGATCCGGTCCAGCGGAATCGCGAAGATCGGCAGGCCGCAGCCGTCAATCCCTTGCGGGATGGAGGATACCGGAACTTCCGCGATATCGGCGAGCGTTTCAAGGATTTCCTTTTGCAGCGGGTGCTCGGGTTGGTAATACGTCGCTTCATCCCAGCCCATATGCTTGCACAATGCAATCATTCCGCTATGCTTGCCGGAGCAGTTGTGGAAAATCCGGCGCTTCGCCTCATGGTTCTGATGGCGCTCGGCCTTCGCATCCTCGTTCAAGGGGTATGTAGCGCAGCAGTGGAGCGCGTCCTCCTGGATGCCAATTTTGCCCATGAGCGATTCAAGGGCATCAATGTGGAAGCTCTCTCCCCGGTGGGAAGCCGCAAACAGAGCCGTCTCCTCGCCGGTCAGTCCGTATACTTCGTCAATGCGGCGCTTCATAGCCGGCAGTGCTTGAAAAGGCTTTGCAGCAGAGCGCAAAAACGTCATATGATGGGGATCGCCTGCCGCATAGAGCACCTTCCCGCTTTCATCGACGACGCTCACCGCGCCGTAATGGACATTTTCCAGCACATTGCCGCGGTATTCCTCTACCAATGGAACAAATCTCATGATTATTTCCCCCGATCTCCTGATGAATTAATTCAATTGAAAATAACGATCCTGCGCCACCATACCCGAGCCGATCATGACGCCTTCCTCATGCAGCTTGGAACGGACGATGGAAAAGCTGCCCTGAAGCGGCTCCCACACATACCTCGAGCAAAGGTTGACGATCTCTTCATGCACCTCCGGGAACTTGTCCAGGATTTCGCCGCTCAGGATGACGCTGTCCGGGTTGTACATGCTGACCACGTTATTGACCGTGATGGCCATATACGCAAGGGCGCGATCGATTAAGTAGCAGGCCCAGTGAGTACCCGCACGCCGCTCGGCAAACAGCTCCTCGATCGTGCGGACCGGCTTGATTTTACTCGCTTCGGACAATAGGGACGGGATGTTGATATACGTCTGCAAACAACCGGCCTTTCCGCAGTCGCACATCATGCCCTCCGGGTCCACCGTCGTATGCCCGATTTCCCCCGCGCTGTTCGTCACCCCGCGATAGATTTCGCCTTCAAGAATCAAGGCAGAGCCGACGCCATTACCAAAGCCGAGGAGAACCGTCCGATTCGAACCATAGGCGGAGCCCTTCAACTGTTCGGCTAGGGCCTTTACCTTCAACTCATTGTCCACGACAGCCTGAAACCCGGTCACGTCCTGAAGCAGGTCGGCGAGGCCGATATTCTTCCAGCCCAGCTGTACGGAGAATTTAACAATCCCCTCCTGGACCTCGATGATGCCGGGAAGCCCGACGCCGATGCCCACGATGCGCTTGCGGTCGATGCCGCCAGTCGCAATCAGATCCTCGATCGTGCTTCCAATCCTCGCTACGGTCGTGCTCGCCTCCTCGTTCGGCGGTCTGCTGAAACTCTCGCTGCACAGAACGTTTCCTTGGATATCGACGAATCCGATATTCGCCCGATCACGGTCCAGTTCCACGCCAATCGAAATAACCGCGGTATCCAGCAGTCGGATGAGCGAGGATTTTCTTCCGCGCCCGGCGGAAACCTGCTCCTCCGTTTCGTGCACATATCCCTCATCCGTCAGTTCGGCTACAATCCGGCTGACGGTCGTCGGGCTCATGCCCGTCTGCTTCGCAATGGCTGCTCTTGAAATCGGCTGTTCATTCTTGATGATCTGGAACACCGTAAGTCTGTTCTGCCGCTTCATAAAATCCTGGTCATGCTTTTTCATGAAGACATCCCCTATTTAATTTCATCAATAGATTAATTAGCGCATTCTTCCAACTTATTAGGTGGTTAATCATCAAAAATCTGTGTTAAATATCATATTTTTCATTTTTATTCTCCAGTGATGATATTAATAATAAAATGTCATTTGTGAATGTGTCAATATATATGACACATTTAATTTTCCTCAAATTTTTATTACCAATGTAAGCATTTCAATTTTACTCTGAAAAAACACAGCTCTCCTGTACGGATACATTTGGTTTTTACAGGCGTACAATATGACATGTACCTAACATAACGATTTTCAAAAAAGCGAAGGTCACTATCGGAAATATCAAAATTAATCCACTGAAGAAATGAATTCTAAGAACAGCGGTCTGATCCAGCGGCGGGGAACTCCAGCTGCTTTCCGTTGAGCCTTGTCCATTAAGTGTTATGGTGTGAGTTGGCTTGCGTGTCTAATTGCGGTGGCGTCGGGGAAGTGAGTGGGTCGTTTTTTGGGTTGGCGCATATTGGGCTTGTTGTTTGGGTTGTTGTTTGGGTTGTTGTTTTAGTTATTGAATATGGGGCTGGTGTTTTGATACTGCTGTTTAGGGAGCGGTTATACGGGGCATTAGATGGGTATTGAAGGGAATTTCTGAAATAACACGTTGGAACACACAAAGCAGGGACGCAGTAGATGTCCAATACCGTGCGATTAGGACGATCTATTGCTAATCTATGTCTTTCTTCATCATCCTCGCTCCTCCTTGAACGATTATGATTGATACCGTTCCTTCTGAACCGTATCAACCAGTGTTGGCTATAAGTCAAACAAACCCTGAGCTGAGCATGAAATCCATAAATATCGCAATTTTGTTTGCTTATGTATATAGAAACACCAGATAGCGTTCCCTTATGCGAAACGTTAATCGTTTATCAAAAAAACCTATTTAAGCGAAAAAAAAGGCATAGAAGACTCTTTTCCATGTTTTTTTCTATGAAGGGGCCACCCCATACTAATGGGCGGCCTTCGCTTTTCAACAAGCTAGCCCAACCGAAGGTCAGGGCGAGCCCCCACACCCCCAGCGAAGGTTTGAGGATAGCCGATCCTTTGGAAGTCCGTTTCTACTGCTTTACTTTTCCATTCCGGAAACAGACGTACAATAAAGCAGATATCTCCAAGCCTGAGCCCAAAAAATGGCCACCCATTCAAGGGTGGCCTGTCTCGCACTTGCCTTTGGTTTGTGCGCCCTACCGAAGGTCAGGACGCGGTCCCGAACCCTCCAGCGGAGGTTTGAGAATAGCCGATCCTTTGGGAGTCCGTTTCTACTGCTTACTATTCCATTCCGGAAACGGACGAACAACAGAGCGGATATCTCCAAGCCTCAGCGCCAAAAATGGCCACCTCATTCAAGGTGGCCTGTCTCGCACTTGCCTTTGGTTTGCTCGCCCTACCGAAGGTCAGGGCGCGGTCCCAACCCCCCAGCGAAGGTTTGAGGATAGCCGATCCTTTGGGAGTCCGTTTCTACTGCTTACTATTCCATTCCGGAAACGGACGAACAACAGAGCGGATAGCCTCAAACCGGAGCGCAAAAAATGGCCACCTCATTCAAGGTGGCCTGTCTCGCACTTGCCTTTGGTTTGCTCGCCCTACCGAAGGTCAGGGCGAGGTCCCACACCCCCAGCGAAGGTTTGAGGATAGCCGATCCTTTGGAAGTCCGTTTCTTCTGCTTACTATTCCAATCCGGAAACGGACGGACAACAGAGCGGGTAGCCTCAAACCGGAGCACTGCAAACCGGAGCACTCTACTTGCTCCTATAATACTCAACCGCTTTATCAAAATAATGCTTCTGATCCTCGGGCAAATCCTCGAAATAATAGATCGCCGCCACCGGGCAGGCAGCCTCGCAGGCGCCGCAGGAGATGCAAATGTCCGTATCGATATAGAATTGGTCGTCGCCTTCCTCGATACAGTCTACAGGGCACACATCAACGCATTCTCCCGCCTTCTCTTCAATACAAGCCGATCCAATGACATACATCGGTTATTCCACCTTCCCATGTGTGATCATTCATCCATGATTCGTCCGGTCGAAATCTGCTGCAAAATCATAAATCTACAATTTCCATACTTTGTATACTAAAATATATCATAATTATGTAGGGAGCATAGCCGAATGTCAATCGGCCCGCACCCGACGGATGCCGAAAATCCAGGCGAATCGGTTGACTTCTATCCACCAAAGACATAAGATGAGACATATTGCTTTCATCTCAATCAACACAGCTGTGGAAGCTACTCATCGAGAATCAAGGCGGTGATTATTATGGAACAAGAAGTCGCTTACAGCACACGCGAATATATCATGCAATTATTAAAAATAAACGGCGAGCTGAGCACAAAGTCCATTACCGAGGCGCTCGGAATTACCGGAATGGCGGTTCGGCGCCATCTGGAGAGCTTAAAGAATGAAGGCTATATTACATTTCGAACGGTGAAGCAGCCCATGGGCAGACCCGTTTCCCTATACAGTCTTACCGAATCTGCGGAGGATTTCTTCCCTAGAAACTATCATTCCCTCGCCCTGGACCTGCTCCAAGAGCTGCAGGATGAGGCAGGAGATGAGATGATCTCTCTGCTGTTCGATAAGCGGAAAGAGACGCTGCGAAGCAAATATTCGCCTACCGTCGCTGCGGACGCATTAGAGGAACGGGTCGCGGCGCTTGCGCAAATTCAGAATGACAACGGGTACATGGTTGAATATAAAAAGGTCGCCGAAGAAGAGTTCATTCTCGAGGAATTAAACTGCCCCATCTCTCAGGTCGCAAGCCGCTATCAGCATGCCTGCCGCTGCGAGCTGGACTTATTCCGGTCACTGCTCGGGGCAGATGTGGAGCGTACCGAATGCCTGGCCAAAGGCGGCAAAAAATGCGTGTACCACATACGCAACAAGCAGCATGAAGCGCAAACGTAATATCCATTCTTGCCACGAGGCGACCCGTCCATACAGGATGGGTCGTTCTTTTTTTATATCGCCCTGTACGCGAATCCTCTCACCCCGATAGAGCCCTTAACCCAAGGCTCGTACATCTTCTTGCTTTATTTTATTCCCGAAATAACCGATTATGAATCAGCATCTACAATTCCAGTACAAGCAGCCGGTCATCCCGTTCACCAGGCACGCCCCGTCCATCCGTATTATTGGTAATCACATAGATTCGGCCGTCCTGCACCTTCACATCCCGAAGTCTTCCCTCGCCCGCCAGCACCGTTTCAAGCTCGGCCTTATCCGGATCAAACCGGTACAGCTTGCTGCCTCGCAGAGTAGCGACATACAGTAAATCCTGCTTGTCGAACGCCACACCTGAAGGGGCTAATGCAGTTTCGCCAGTGTGGTATACCGGCTGTTCCATGCCGCTCTCCCTCGCGTCGCCTATCATCGCAGGCCATCCGTAATTGGCGCCGGCGGCGATTTTATTGATTTCATCGTGCCCACCAGGGGTCCCAGAAGGTCCGTGCTCGGAACTATACAGCTCTCCGTCGGAATTCCAGTCAAGGCCCTGTGCATTACGATGCCCGAACGAGTATACATAGGAATCCGGCATAGGATTATCGGCTGGAACCGAGCCGTCCGGCGAGATTCGGAGGATTTTCCCCGCCAGGCTCTCCGGATCCTGCGCCAGCTCGCCATTACCTGCATCTCCGGTCGTGATGTAGAGGAAGCCGTCCGGACCGATCGCGATTCTTCCGCCATTATGCACATTGGATCCCGGGATGTCCTCGATGAGAGCATCCGTCTCCTTCCACGCCGCTGCATTCTCTTGAAGAAGCACCAACCGATTCTTGACCGCCCCATCCTGTTCATACGTATGATAGGCATAGGCCGCGTTGGATTCCTCGTAATCGGGTGCAAGGACGAAACCAAGCAGACCGCCTTCGCCAATGGAGGCAATCGGCTTGCTCGTGACTACAGGCAGTCTCGATAAATCGCCATCCCGGATTTGAACGATATTCCCTTCCCGTTCGCTAAGAAAGATGACCTCCCCATGAAAATCGATGGCCCACGGCGTTTCCAAATACTCGGCAAGCACTTTGTAAGAAACGTCAGTACCACGCTCAACGTTTCCCCTACGTTCTTCCCCTCCCGAAGACGGGGGAGCGGAACTGCCCGAGCATGCCGTCATCAGCAGCATAATCGCCGTAATCAAGACATACGGTATGAAAACATATCGTTTCATCGCACCACTCCTCTGCTCTTATAAGTCTGGGACGATCGCAGTCTGAATGCCTCCTTCAGATTCGGCAATCGAGTGGAGCACAATCTCCTCATCGCTGAACAACTCGGTTGTTCCGCCCGCGACGTAACGTCGTTCATGACCGCGGCCGGTAATGATGATGCGGTCCTCATCCCCTGCCATCTCCACCGCTCGCTGGATCGCTTCTTTACGGTTCAGAACGACTTCCCAATTGATCGATTCCCGGGCATTCAGACCGTCCAGCATCTCCGCCAGGATGACCTCCGGATCCTCTGAAAACGGATTATCTGTCGTAAAAAACACATAGTCACTATGCGAGGCGGCGATATCGGCCATGATGGGCCGCTTCAGCCGGTCTCGCTCCCCTCTGCACCCGAGGACACAGATCATTTTGCCCGAGGTAATGGATCTTGCCGACTGCAGAGCGGCCTTGAGCCCGTCGGGATTATGGGCATAGTCGACCACGACCCGAAAGCTCTTATTGGTTTGTATTTCTTGAAAACGGCCCTGAACTCCTGCAAATTGCTCAAGACTGTGCCGAATGTCCTCCAAATGAATCCCTTCCACTAAACTGACGGCGATCGCTGCCAGCGCGTTATAGACATTGTACATTCCTTGGACCTTCAGAGAAAAACGCCCGTCTCCCCAAGGAGAACGGACCATAAAGCTGCATCCCTCCGAAGCGTGGCGGATATCCTCGGCGCGTATATGTGCAGGCTGCTTTATGCCGTAGGTCACGACCTGCGCCGATGTTCGCTTCGCATAATACGCAGATGCCTCGTCGTCGGCGTTCAGCACGGCTTTCTTCTGCATATCCCGGCTGCTGTTGCCCAATTGGGAGAAGAGGAGCTCCTTCGTGTTGCGGTAGCTGTCCATATTCAAATGATAGTCCAGATGATCATGGGACAAATTCGTAAACACGACGGTTTGAAAATCAGATCCCCGCACCCGCCCCAGATCCAAACCGTGCGAGGACACTTCCAGGACGGCATATTCCGCTCCACGCGCAGCCATGGCATGGAAATACCGCTGGAGCTGGATCGTATCCGGCGTCGTATTGAGAGTGGGCTCAGCATGCTCGCCTATCCGCATATACAACGTGCCGATAATGCCTGTTTTTCGCCCACAGTCATTCAATACCTTTTCCACCATATGGGTGGTCGTCGTCTTGCCGTTTGTCCCTGTAATGCCGATTAGTTTAAGTCTTCCGGTAGGATTGCCAAAAAAAGCGTTCGCGAGAATCGGCAGCGCACGGCGCACATCCGGGACCTTGATACAGGTCACATCCGCAGGGAGATCCGGCAGGTCCTGCTCCGCAACGACAGCAACCGCCCCATTCGTAACGGCATCGCGAGCATAGTCATGTCCGTCGACACGAAATCCGGGCACGCAAATGAACAGACCTCCCGGCTTTATATTGCGGGAGTCGGTATCCAGATTCGTTATCTCTAGCGAAGTAGTGCCGGTAATCGTCTTCAGAATCAGCCCGTCCGTCAATGATTTCAGATTCATGCAAGGCTCCTCGTCTCGTGATGGTATCGTGTCCTATAGGATGTAGAATTAGCGACGAGATATGCGTTTAGTCTAACATTTCTAAATAACCTAACCTTCCGCATAGAAATTGAAACATCATCCGTAAGCGTTTCCAATGGTTAAGAGGGTTATCGCGCATTCGTACAGAACTTTTTAGGTATGAACGAATACATCAACAAACACGGTCATATCCAGAATTCAATACGAAAGGAAGATGAGCATGGGGTTGTTCGCAGGTGATTTGCTTAAGGAAAAGGTTGTTTTGATTACAGGCGGAGCTACCGGACTGGGCCGTTCAATGGGAGAGACCTTCGCGAAGCTCGGGGCCCGGCTCGCCCTATGCGGACGCCGCGAAGAACGGTTAAAGCAGACTGCCGAGGATTTCAGAGGCCAAGGGCTCGAGGTATGGTATAAGACCTGTGACGTGAGGGATCCCGCCCAAATCGCCGAGCTTGTGGACGCTGCCGAAGCGCATTACGGGAGGATCGACGTGCTCGTCAACAATGCGGCCGGCAATTTCATCAGTCCGACCGAACGCTTGTCGCCGCGGGCCGTCGATGCCGTGCTTAATATCGTCCTGCACGGTACCTTCTATGCTACGCTCGAAGTTGGCAAACGTTGGATCGATCAAGGCCATCCGGGAACAATGCTTAACATTGTAACCACCTACGCATCGACCGGATCAGGCTATGTCGTTCCTTCCGCCGCCGCGAAGGCAGGCGTCCTTGCGCTCACCCGTTCACTGGCAGTGGAATGGGCCCCATACGGAATACGACAGGTCGCAGTCGCACCGGGACCTTTTCCGACGGAGGGGGCTTGGTCCAGGCTTTCCCCCACGCCCGAGCTTGAGCAGAAGCTGGTGGATCGCGTTCCTCTCCGCAGGGTCGGCCGTCCGAAGGAGCTCGCCGATCTGGCCGCTTATCTGATCTCGGACCATGCGTCCTATATCAACGGTGAGGTCATAACCATCGATGGCGGTGAGTGGCTGCAGGGTGCCGGGCAGTTCAACGCGTTGTCCGAGGTTACGAGCGAGCAATGGGATAAGCTGGCCGAGCTGACGCGGAAAGGAAAGTAATCCACTTCTTTTTCTGCCTCGGATGGACAGGAGCAAACACCAAATGTACCGAATCGGCGTACCCTAATATATGATCCTTGTCCTTGCGGCGGGTAAATCGTATCGGCCAGCACACAACCGTCCCGCGGCCAGAAATCCTTGGCCCTCCCGCTCGCCGCATCGGCTGATCGGTTATCAGGACCTCACAATCCTTAAAGGCGGTGAAACATCTTGAAGAAGGTTTGGATCGATGCCGGACACGGAGGTAAGGATCCGGGCGCCACTGCCAACGGGTTGCAGGAGAAGGATATTGTGCTTGCATTATCTCTTGCCGTCAAAAAAAGACTGGAATCCGAATATGACGGCGTGAAGGTATTCCTCTCCCGCTCTACCGATGTTTTTGTTGAACTGCCGGACCGGACCGCTGCAGCCAATCGGGAGAAAGCGGATATTCTCGTGTCCATTCACTGCAATGCCGGCGGCGGCTCCGGAGGATTTGAAAGCTATCGGTACCCTCATGCTTCCGCAGCTTCAACCGCATTTCATAATGTGCTTCATTCAGAAATCATGTCGGCATTGAAGCCGCTGGGGATAACGGATCGCGGGCAAAAGACCAAAAACCTCCACATGCTTCGCGAAAGCGCTATGCCTGCAGTCCTCACGGAGAATCTGTTTGTAGACGTTGCAGCGGATGCTGCCCTATTGAAACGGCAGGAGGTTATGAGCGCTTTGGCGGCCGGCCATACGGCTGGGATTGCTAAGGCTTTGGGACTTCAGCGAAAAGGAGGGAATCAGGTGGATCAACCGGGACGCGATATTCATGTGGTAAGTCCCTGGGCAGCCGCGGCTTGGGATGAGATGACCAAGAACGGTTATTTTGACGGAAGCCGGCCGGGCGCACCGATTACGCGGGAGGAATGCGCCATTGTGTTCAACCGATTACGCAAAGATATCCTGTCCATGATGTCTGGAAGTCAGGAGCAGCTTAAGGCGCTGGAGAAACGTCTGCAAGACCTGGAGGACGAAAAATAAACGATTGGACTGCAAAGAGGCTGTCCCGGGTTCATTCTTCCGGGAACAGCCTCTTGTCAATGAGTCGATTTGAATCGATTGCTTGCGTTGGTTGAACCACGCACAACCTAAGACCATGTGTCATCCATCTAGAAGCTGGCCAACGGCATGGGCGCCTCAAACGGCCGCCTATGCATCGGAATCATCATCCACCAATATCGCAAACACGATTCCAGGGCCGTGAACGCCGATCGTGAGATCATTCTCGATGTCGGCGGATCGGCTCGGTCCGGATATAAAATGAATGCCTGCAGGCAGCTGCTCCCGCCCCGCTTCATCAAAACGCACCAGAATCTCGCCTAACCGGGTAACCATCCGGTCAACCGGTACGATCGCCATCAGGACGGTAGGCAGCAAACTGACGGATCTCCCCTTGGCCGGCGAAGACGTAACGACGAGCGAACCGGTATAAGCGGCCGCATAATCCGCCATGACGATTCCGATATCGGAGCGGGATGCAACGGCCCGCCAATTCTCATCTTGATCCTCGTTCCAGCTGCGTACGATAGCATCCGGAAGCGACGACGCAAGGTTTAATGTGGAGAGCTCCACTTCGTCGTTGATCAGGATCGATCCCGCGCTCATCTCGGAAGCTTTATCCACGATAAACGTTGACGCCTCCGCCCGGTTTTTCACCCTCACTACATGACCGCCGGCGGCTTCAAAATTCGCCGTAAACTGGCGAATGCGGTCCTCAATCGGCAATTGGAATTCCTTCCAGAAATCCGGCGCGCCCCGGAACGGATGCTTCGGCCTTGTCCGAACCCGCTCCCGGCCCAATTTAGCGGCGATGCCGTCCATAAAAGTCTCCTGCTTCGCCCGCGACCGGGCTTCCAGTCGCTTCAGCCACTCGTCAGGCTGTACTGGATTCGTCATTGACCATGCCCTCCGTTCTTTCGCTGGTCCATCAGCTTACTGAGCCTGTCGGCCACTTCAGGGTTCATCGGTGCGGACTCGCTGTACAGCTCCTGTTCAACCTTCGACCAGCGGTCCCGGAATGAATCCTTCGGCAGCTCCGGGGTCACCCGGTACGTATTCCATCCCTTCAACGGCCCGATTCGGGCACGAATCTCACCGTTGCGAACGACGAGCTTCTGACCGAGCTTACCCAGCCGGACGACATTTCGGTACCGCTTCGCATTCCCCATCACGACCGAGAAGCCTTTCATTCCCAGCGTCTCCGCCTTGTTCCCGCGCCCGGCCTCGACCTTCCTTCTGCGCAGGTAGACAAGCATATCATGCAGCGGAATCTTGACCGGACACGCCTCATAGCAGGCTCCGCACAGACTTGAAGCATTGGCGATATCGTCCCATTCCGCGACGTTCTTCTTCAATGCCGGCGTCAGCACGGCGCCGATCGGACCGCTGTAAGTGCCGCCATAAGCATGACCGCCAATATGCCGGTATACCGGACAAGCATTCAGGCAGGCTCCGCACCGGATGCAATTCAGCAGCTCCTGAAATTCCGGATCGCCCAGCTGAAGGGATCGGCCGTTATCGATAATGATGATGTGCATCTGATCCGGTCCGTCCGCATCCTGCTCCCTCCGCGGTCCCGTAATCCCCGACATATAGACGGTCAGCTTCTGGCCCGTCGCCGATCTTGGCAGCAATGTCGCCATCACTTCAAGGTCTGACCAGGAAGGAATGATCCGCTCCATCCCCATCAGGGTGATCTGCGTTTTCGGAACGGTCGTGACCATCCTTGCATTCCCTTCATTCTCGAACAGCACCATCGAACCGGTCTCCGCGATCGCGAAATTGCAGCCGGTCATACCGATATCCGCCGCCAAAAACTTCTCGCGCAGCTTCGTTCTGACAAAGCCGGCCAATACCGCCGTGTCCGCAGGCAAATCCTCTCCCGCTTCCCGGGACAGCAGTCCTGCGATTTGATGCCGATTTTTATGAATGGCCGGGATAATGATATGGGAAGGCGTTTCATTCGCCAGCTGGATAATGTACTCTCCAAGGTCTGTTTCAATCGCCTCCACGCCGATGGAATCGAGCGCCTGATTGAGATGCAGCTCCTCCGAAACCATTGACTTCGATTTCACTACCGACTTCGCGGATGCATGCTTAGCGATTTCAAGAGAGATCGCAACGGCTTCCTCGGCCGTATCGGCAAAATGGACATGAGCGCCGTTCGCCCGGGCGTTCTCCGCAAACTCATTCAAGTAGTAATCCAGATGAGCGATCGTATGCAGTCGGATCTGCCGCCCACGCTCACGCCAATCGTCCCAGTTGCCATGCTCCTCCGCTGCCAGCTTCTTGCCTAGCCGGAGCCGCTCGGTCGTAAACCGGACCGCGCTGCGCAGAAAATCGTTTCCTAAAGCATCGCGGGCACGCTCCTTTACCGTCTGACCTTTCTCAGCCGCGCTCATGGACGCTCACCCCCTCATACAGCAGCTCCGCCAGATGCATCACCCGAACCTTTTCTCCCCGATGCCGCAGATTGCCTGCAATATTCAGCAGGCAGGCCATATCCAGGCCGACAAGCACTTCGGCTTCCGTTTCCAGCACGTGGTCGCTCTTCTCGGTTACCATCGCACCGGAAATGTCGGCCATCTTCACGGCAAAGGTGCCTCCGAAGCCGCAGCAATCTTCAGCATAGGGCAGCGGAACCAGCTCTAAGCCCTTAACGCCGTTTAAGAGGCGAATCGGCTCATCCTTGATGCCTAACAAGCGGCTGCCGTGACAGGAAGGATGATACGTAACTTTATACGGAAAATAAGCGCCTACATCCGAGATGCCCATGACGTCGACCAGGAACTGCGAAAATTCATAGACTTTGGATTGAAGCGCTTTCGCTTTCTCCAGGTATTCGGCATCTCCCTTGAACAGCTCCGAATAATGGTGGATCATATACGTGCACGAGCCCGAAGGGGCAACCACAAAATCGCTGTCTTCAAAAGCATCGAGTATGGTGCGCGCAGAAGTTCGCGCATCGTCCCAATACCCGCTGTTAAAGGCCGGTTGACCGCAGCAGGTCTGAATATCCGGAAATTCCAGCTTAACGCCGTATTTCGCCAGCAGCCGGGTCATGGACTCAGCCGCCCGCGGGAACAAAGCGTCGCTGAGGCATGTGACAAATAATGATATTTTCAACTTCCTCCACCCCGCTTAGCACACATTATGATGTATAAAAAATGACTCTGCCGAGTCGAATGATCGAGAAAGCCCCCCTTGCGGGGGACTGTATGACATGGGCCGTACGGAACAAGCCGATCAAGACTAAACCGATCGAAACGAGATGCCCAGCGCTTGATAGGGCTCTGCCTCGTGATCCGGCAGCCGGCGGTCCGTGATGATCATGTGCACCTGCGACAGATCGGCAACCTGGGTAAAAGCCTGAACGCCGAATTTGCTGGCATCGGCCAAGACAATGGCCTGATCGGTCATGCCCATCATTTTATGCTTGATTCTGGCCTGAAGCTCGTTGGATTCGCTGAGCCCCCGTTCCAAATGAACGCCTTTGCAGGAGAGAAACGCTTTATCCACGTAATACGCATCCAGCGACCGTTCCGCAAGCGGCCCTACAAATGACAGCGAACGATGGGCCAAAATGCCGCCGGTCGAGATGACCTGCACCTTCTCCTTGGCGCTAAGCTCAGCCGCCACCTTGATGGAGTTGGTCAGCACGGTCAGCGGGATATCCGGAATAATCCGGGCCATATACCACGCGGTCGAGCTCGCATCCAGCAGGATCCGGTCGTTCGGCGAAATCAAGGTTACCGCTTCCTCCGCGATCCGCTGCTTCTCCGCCGCATTCATAATTTCCCGTTCCGCGTACGGCACCTCCGGTTGCGACCGATGAATTTCCGGTTGATCCTTCACGCTGACCGCGCCCCCGTGCGAACGGCGCAGGCGTCCCGATTCCTCCAGCCGGTCCAAATCCCGGCGAATCGTCTCCTCCGTCACGCCGCATATCCGGCTAAGTTCCGCAACACGGATGCTTCCTCTCTCGTTGACCAACTGTACAATTTTCTCATATCGTTCAGCAACCAGCATGATACCGCCCTCATCCTTACTATTGTTGTATTGTGTTCCCTCCGGTTCTTTGCTTGAACAAACCGTAGGCTTCTTCCCATAACGGGACATCCGCAGGCTCATATACGCGAACCTCGAAGGAGTCTCTAATTACGGCACGAGCCTCCCAAATATCCGAAAGCTCGCCAAGCGAAATCCATTGCACCGCCATATTGCCGGCGGCGCTCCCTTCCGCAGGACCGGCCCATACCGGCTTGCCGATCGCATTCGCCGTCCACTGGCACAACGATTCGTTGTGAATGCCGCCGCCGACCATATGCAGCCCCTTGAAGGCTTGACCGGACAGCGCCTCGGTCAATTCCAGCACCTGCCGGTAACGCAGCGCCAAACTCTCCATAATGCATCGTACGATTGCGCCTGGGGTTTGCGGCGGCTTCTGGTTGGTTCGAGCCGCATATTCCCTGATCCGTTTCGGCATGTCTCCGGCCGGCAGAAACACCGGGTCGTCCGGATCGATAAAGCAGGCGAATGCAGGCTCCGCTTCTGCCATCATAACCAATTCGGAATACGAGTACAATACGCCCTCGAGCTCCCAAGAACGCTTCGCTTCCTGCAAAATCCACAGCCCCATGATATTTTTGAGCAGGCGGAATGTGCCGTAGACGCCCCCTTCGTTCGTAAAGTTCAGCTCCCTTGCCCTTTCGGTCAGGACCGGTCTCTCAACCTCCGTCCCCATCAGGGACCAGGTTCCGCAGCTCAGATACGCGAAGGAACGTTCCAGCGCCGGAACGGCTGCGACGGCAGAGGCGGTATCATGCTCCGCAACCGCGTAGACCGGTATCGAAGGAAGCCCGAGCTCGCCGGTTACGGATTCGCGCAGCTTGCCGGCCATCGTCCCCGGCTGAAGCACGGATTGAAAGATGTTTGAAGGCAGGTGCAGCTTCCTGAGTAATTCGTCGTCCCATCCGCGGGCTACGGGATTATACAGCTGGGTCGTCGTGGCGTTCGTAAACTCGCTGACCATCTCTCCGGTAAGGAAATACCGGAGGAGATCGGGAATCATCAGGAAGCTGCCGGCTTCCTGAAGCAGAAATGGCCTTAACTGCTGAATGGAAACGAGCTGGTAAATGGAATTGAACGGGAGAAATTGAATTCCTGTCCGGCTGAAGATCTCGGCAGGCGGGATTTCGCGGAACACCCGCTCCATGACCCCTTCCGTGGCCGGATCCCGATAGTGGTAAGGGTTCATGAGCAGCTCGCCCCGGGCATCAAGGAGGCCGAAGTCGACCGCCCATGAATCGACGCCGATGCTGGCAGGCAGTTCCTGTTCCCCTTTTGCCCGGAGCAGTCCCTGCTTAATCTCGTGATAAAGCCTTAGAATATCCCACTGAAACCGGTCACCGACGCGAACCGGATCATTCGGAAACCGGTGGATCTCCTTCATTTCGATGGTCCGGCTATTCAGCCGCCCGAGCATCGCTCTGCCGCTGCTTGCTCCTAAGTCAAACGCAAGAACGCTCACCTATCCCAAGCCTCCTTCTGGTCCCGTTGTAGACTTTTTCTTGAGAACGCTATCACTATTTCGGTCCATAGCTGTTTAATTATACTGATTTCACTGCAGCATGCCGCATCCCTTTATCGCTTCAGCAGCACATCCTGCTCATAACGCTTGACTTCGGCAAGCCATTCCTCCCGAACAGGTACGCCCATCTTCTCGCAGTAATAATCCCAGACGGCTCCGAACGGATACGATTTGAACTCTTCCATTAAAGCCAGGCGTGTGGTGTAATCGCCATCCAGCTCCGCCTGCTTCAGCTTCTCGGTCGGCTCCAGCTTTGCTCTCAGCAGCGCTTTGATCGTATTGCGCGTTCCGATCACCCAGGCAGCAATTCGATTGATGCTTCCATCGAAGAAATCCAAGCCGATATGCGTCGTTGGCAGCAAATGATTCCGCACGAGCTCTCTTCCAATCTCCAGCAGCTCGTCGTCCATAATGACGACATGATCGCTGTCCCAGCGCATCGGGCGGCTAACATGAAGCAGAATGCCGTCCGTGAACAGCGCTAAAGATGACAGCTTCCCGGCGATTCCTTCCGTCGGGTGGAAATGGCCTGCATCCAGGCAGATCAGCTTGTTATTGCGCATTCCGTACCCCATGTAAAACTCATGGGATCCGACGACATACGCCTCTGAGCCGATACCGAACAGCTTGCTCTCCACCGCATCCAGATTCCAGGCCGGATTCAGCTCTTCGGCGAAAATCTCGTCCAGCGCATCCTTGAGCCGCTGTCTTGGAGCCATCCTATCAACCGGAACATCCTTGTAACCGTCCGGAACCCAGATGTTCGTGACGCAGGTCTGCCCCAGCTGCTCGCCGAAATAGGCGCCGATCCGCCGGGAAGCCTTGCAATGGTCAATCCAGAATTGACGGATTTCCGGATCCGGGTGACTTAGCGTAAAGCCGTCCTTGGACTTGTCGTGGGAGAAGCACGTTGGGTTAAAGTCCAGACCGATGCCCTGTTCCTTCGCCCAATCCACCCATTTTTGAAAATGTCTGGGCTCCAATTGATCCAAGTCAACGCTTTCATCCGTGTCCGCATAAATGGCGTGCAAATTGACCTTGTGCGTCCCCGGTATCATGGACATCGCCTTGGTCAGATCGGCCCGCAGCTCTTCCGGCGTGCTTGCGGCGCCCGGATACTCGCCCGTAACGGAGATGCCGCCCGACAATTCCTGGTCGCGGAACAAAAAGCCGCGCACATCGTCTCCCTGCCAGCAGTGAATGGATATTTTGATGTCCGAGAGCTCGGCAAGCGCCTGGTCCACATCGATGCCGTGGGATGCGTACTGCTTCTTCGCCTCTTCATAATTCCGTGCAATATCCTGCCTCATCTTGGTACCTCCCGCCTCATAAAAAGATAAGGTCAGCAGGGGACAAGCCCCTGCTTCCTTTCATGGCCGTGCCTGAACGGCCTGGATGCTTCACCAAGGAGTCCAGCTTGTTGCCTTCTGTCTGATCAGCGAGTAAATGCGGCAGGAACCCCGCCATCGATCGTCAGCATGCATCCGGTAGTCTTTAAGGATTTCGACGAAGCGAAGAAGGCGATGCCTTCAGCGATGTCCTGCGGATAAATATTAACCAGCAGCGTGGTGCGCTTGCGGTAATGCTCCTCGAGCTGATCCGGCTCGATGCCGTAAGCGGCCGCCCGCTCGTTTCTCCAGTTCGAGTTCCAGATCGCCGAGCCCTGCAGGATGGCATCCGGCAAAATGGTATTTACCCGGATGCCGTACTCTCCGCCCTCGGCCGCGATGCAGCGTGCCAAGTGCGCCTCCAGCGCTTTCGCGGAGCTGTAGGCAGTCACGTTCTTGCCGGCATAGATGGAGTTCTTGGAGCCGATGAACACCATGCTGCCTCCGATGCCTTGTACCTTCATAAGCTTGAAGGCCTCTCTGGCTACGAGGAAATATCCGGTCCCAAGTACATTCATATTCAGGTTCCATTCCTTCAACGACGTCTCATCGAGCGGACTTGATGTCGCAAGACCTGCATTGTTCACGATGATATCCACACCGCCGTACGTCAAGGAAGTTTCATGATAGGCCTGCTGCACCGCGGATTCGTCGGTTACGTCCATTTTTACGGCAATGGCACGGCCATCGCCGTATGCCGCATTAATCTCTTCCGCAACCTTCTGCGCGCCTTCCAGATTCAAATCGGCCAGCACGACATGCGCCCCCTCGGCGACGAGCCTGCGAGCCGCTGCGCTGCCGATGCCGCCGGCACCGCCGGTAATGAATGCCACTTGCCGGGAGAATTCCGCCTCGGCCGGAGCAAGGGTCAGCTTGTAAAGCTCCAGCGGCCAATATTCCACGTTGTAGGATTCATTTTCGCTCAGGGAGACGAATTCACCCAGCGCTGTCGCCCCGCGCATCACCGCAATGGCACGGTGGTAAAGCGCGCCGCTGACCTGGGACATCGCCCAGCTCTTGCCGGTATTAATCATGCCGAGCCCCGGGATGAGGATAACGCGTGGGGCGGCTTCGAACATGACGTCCCCTTCGTGCCGGTTCCGTTCAAAATAAGCCTGATACTGCTCCTTGTACGCCGCAATTCCAGCTACAAGCTTCTCTTGCAGCCCTTGGGCGTCATCCGCATCCGGCGTCCAATCGATAAAGAGCGGAACCACCTTCGTATGAACCAGATGATCGGGACAAGCTGCACCGACCTGAGACAGCTTCGGCGAATCGCTGCCGCATACGAAATCCAGCACATCATCCTGGTCGTCGAAGGTCAGGATCATCTTCTTGCTGTCGCTCACCGCGCCGCGAATAGCTGGCATGATCTCGCCGGCAATGCGTCTGCGGACGTCCTGAGGCAGAGGAGCAAACTTCCGTCCGCCGAACAGCTTGCTGTCATCGATCCGCGCCTCGATATACGCCTCCGCCTCGCTTATAATCCGTATTGTTTGGGCGTAGCATGCTTCGGATGTATCTCCCCAGGTAACGAGGCCGTGCTTCTCCATCAATACGAGCTCGGCTTTCGGATTGGCGAGCACGCCCTCGGCAATCATCTTGGAGAGGGTGAAGCCAGGACGTACATACGGCACCCACACAAACCGGTCTCCGAAAATTTCCTGCGCGATTTCTTTGCCGTTATGTGCGCAGCACAAGCTGATAATGGCGTCCGGATGGGTATGATCCACATGCGGAAACGGAAGGAAAGCATGCAGCAGCGTTTCGATGGAAGGCCGAGGGTCCTTGGCATCGACCATGCAGTGACCAAGATATGCGACCATTTCTTCATCCGTCATCGACTCGCGTTCAAACAGCGGCCGGATGTCTTCCATTCGCAGACCTGTGAAATTGCCCGCTTTCATCGTGGCAAGGTCGGAACCGCTTCCCTTGACATACATAACTTCAACGTCTTTGCCGCGGAAATCCTTAATCGTTGTTTTGCTTGACGTGTTACCACCGCCCCAATTACAGACACGGCGGTCGGCGCCGATCAGATTCGAGCGGTAAACAAGCTCCTCACGCGTATTCTGCGCCTGCTGCGCCTTCGAATGTTCCCATAAGCTCTGTACCATGAAAACTTCCCCTCCGATTCATGTCTTCGATTGCTTTGTATTTGCCCTCATCTTATCATGTTTGTTTGTTTTTGAATAGTTTGTTTTCAAAAATAAACAAAGATTCTTGTTTTGTTTTTTTGTGAAATTTTCTGAAAAAGCAATAAACCCAAATCCACACCTGCCTAATCCACCTGCCCCCTAAGTCAACATTCAGCACCCATTCAAAAATCAATCCGAATATGCGGAACAGCCGCTTTATAAAAAGACGCAACTTATAAAAACGGAGCTTTAAAAAAAATAGAAAAAGCTGCCCGCACGCATCCTTTATGCGCACAGACAGCTCTTCGTCGGGCCGATTCGATTCTTATTTATCCTGCCCCGCCGCCGCAGCTGCAGCAGCTTGGTCCGCCTTCTCGATCCCCTCCAGCAAAGCGTCCCGGAAGGCAATTTCCTCATCATTGATATAGCCCGTAAAGACGACTTCGGAAATATCCTTATGGTTAAAAAAGATATTGGAATCCTTCGTCAGATTGCCATGCGGGTAGAAGCAGGCAACATAATCCCAACGCTTCAGCGTCTTCGAGTCGTTCTGCATTCTTCCGTAAATCATCAGCGTCTGATCCCAATCTTTGAATTTGACAACCGATCCGATCGGAAGCAAATGTTTCTCTCCTTGCCCCTGATGCTCTTGATTCATTCGCTGATCCATTTGCGTTTCCATGATCATCAACCCTTCATTAATCTACTGCCTATTTTATATACGACAAATACGACAAGAGGAACTCCTAGGAGATAGGAAATACAGATTACGGCTTTCTCTGCTGCCGCATAATCGGTCTCGAGCAGGTTCGGAATCACCGTGCCCAATATGCCGACAATGGCAATGACGATCATTATGTATTTAAAACGCTGCTGTTTACCGCTCATTGTACGGCACTCCTCCCTTACTTGACGGATATGGAACCCCCGACTCCGACGAGGCTGGCTCCCGGACCCAGCGGTATATGGAATTTCAAGCCGCTTTTCCCGACCTCTGCCGACGCTCCGACCGTACCGAGCGAAGCGGACCCGCCGATATGGAGCTCTCTGTCCGTGAAAGGCAGCGGAATTTTGAACCCGCCTTCGTATTTGTTCAGCGTTGCTTCGGCACCTAGACTCAGCGTGCCGTCCTTCACCGATGCCTCCAGCTCGCCCTTCACCAGGCTGACGGAGCCTTGCACGTAATCGTTCTCATAACCGGCTTCCACCACGGCGCCGCTGGCACTTGCGCCTTCGGTTAAATTCGCGCTTGCGCTGCCGGTAATCGCTTTGGTATACAGACCATTCTCTTCATTTTTAACGACGCTGCCTTCCGCCTCTACGCCTTTGAGCGCCTTATCCAGTAAGTCCTCTGCACTGGCAGTCTGGACGCCTGCCGGTTTGCTGTTCGCAGCTGCCGTCATGCCGAGAGCTCCAGATCCTGCCGATCCCGCTAACGCTGCGGCCCCGGCTGCCCCTGCTGTGCCTGCCAGGATTCCTGCTCCAACTCCTCCAGCAGGAACAGCTTCCGCTCCGTTGATCATTTCGTCCGTTGTCCGGAACTTCACCGAGATTTGCTTCAGATCCGAAGAGATCGTCTGAAGGCATTCGAGATATTTATTCATGGTAGCTCTAGCCTGTTGATAATCCCCGTAGAACCGTTCCCGGGTCATTCCTTCCCACTGGCTCTCCATCTCAAGAATGCTTCGCGATAGACGATCGACAATCTCCCGACTCTGTTGTCCGGACTGCGCGAACTGGGTTGAGACCTGCTCCAGCTGTTCGGGTGTAATCAAAATTCGATTGGACATAAACGATATAACGCCCCTTCTGTCTGTCATTTCATTCAAGTTTGGTGTTCCTATTCTACCGGCATGATTGGAACCCGCGGGATACCCCCATCAACCATTAACCGATTCCCCAAACGATTAACCACATTTTTCAATTTTAGTCTGAAATCAGGGGATGGGCAATAAAACAAAGGGGCCAATTATACCATTTTCAAATCTAGGAAACTCGGTCCTAGCCGCTAGGGCCTCCTTCTGCTATTCCCCTACGCATGTCCTTAATCCTATGCGAAAAATCGTGCCCTAGGAAAGGTTCTCTGCTAACTGCCTATGACGTTACAGCCTCAAGTCCTAGGATGTGATGTGGCCCGGGTACATCCTGCTATTGCTTGTGCGTTAGAGCCTGCCGGTTTAGTTGATCAAGGAGCTCCCCATCCAAAGTCGGGGATGAAATCCGCCCTGCGAACGGCAGAACATCCCTCTCCGGACGGTTAAAGAACAGGTCTCTTCTCTTGTAAATTTGAGAAAGTCTAATGGAGAGGGTGTTGCTGAACATGAATCAAAGGATTCAAGAAGGGCCGACGCATATTGCAGATATTTTTAAACAGGAAAAATCGTTGATCGTCGCAGGACTGCTCGGATTTCTGCTGGCGGGGATATGCGGGATCTGGGTACTGATATACGGGGGACCGGTCGCACCGGAGGGGAATATTGGAAAAGCATTCTCGTTTAATGCCGCGCTCGGGATATTTCTGTTCTCGACCGCAGCGATCCTCCCTTTCTCGGGTATGGGAACCAGGTCCAAGGCTTGGTTTCGCTGGAGTTATATTGTGCTCGCGCTGTATTCCTATTTCGCGGAAACCGTTCAAAACTTCAGGGGCGTCGATCCCCGGTTCGTTCGGAACGGGACGGTCTTCGATGAGGCCGTTTCCAATATATTCGTACTGGTTGCGCTGCTGCTTGTCCTCTTTTATGTCATCATCGCCGTTCAATATTTTCGCAGACGGGTGCTCAACGCCAATCCGGAAATCGTGCTCGGCATACGCTATGCCATGATCGCCGTCATCATCTCGTTTGCTGCAGGAATCTGGATCTCCGTCAACACCGGACGCTTCACCGGAGCAGGCGGCAATATTATCTGGCTCCACGGATTCGGGTTTCACGCCCTGCAGGTCGTTCCGTTTGCAGCATGGCTGTCCATGATTACACTCAATCCGGCATCAAGGCTCATCGTTATCCATCTGACCGGAATTTCCTACCTGCTCGGCCTCATGGCAATCGGATGGCAAACGCTTCTCGGTTACACGCTGTTCGAGTGGTCGGCACTTCCCATTGGGGCAGCATTCTTCTTCCTGGTAGCATTCATTCTTTCGGCCTGGATGGTAGGCCAAGCTTATGTACAGCACGCCAATCAACGAATCAACCGTTCATCGCATGGCCGGTGATCTTTCGCCGGGATACGAAAGAAGACAGGGCAAGCCGCGCTTACGCCCCGTCTTCTTCCATCTCCGTTGTTTAGGAGATCATTATTTTTCCAACCGAACTCCTGCTGCAGCCTGCTAGATGAACAAAAACGGGATCAGGAACAACAGGGCTATCGCTTCCCATGCAAGAACGTTGCCGAAGCCATAGCCGTAGCCGCCGTAACCCCACGGCCCAAACGCAGACGTTTGTGCGCCAGCCTTCTTGGATTTCGCAGCTTTCTTTCCTTTTTTCCCTTTTACAGACAAAATCGAAGCTGAAGGATTCGAGGCATACTCAAGCTCAAGTCCGTGATCATGAACGCCTCGGATCGTGCCTACAACTTCAGTTCCGTCATACAGGACCGCGCATACTTGTTTACCAATGTATCCCCGGCATACATCAGCCGAAACCGGTATTTGCTGCACTCGACTTTCCCCCTCCCCAGCGTTTGTGTATTATATTCTTCCTGGAGAGTGTGCGGCAGTGATAGGTGTCCTGGACGTTAAAAATCCGCGATTTGCCCCTCGGTTCAAGACCCGCTTGCACGCCGGTAAGCCTTGACCATGAGCTCCTCGTTTATGGCTCCTTGGTACCTCCCCGAAACAACGCCGTTCGGCGTCAGCACATAGGTTGTCGGATAAGCAGTGATCTCGTACGTTCCGGTTACCGTTCCGTCTCGATCATACAACACGGGAAATGTGAGACCATTCGAGTCCACGAAGGATGCAGCGTCCTCCATGCTGCCTTCAAGATGCGTCATATTTACGGCTAGAATAACGACGTCTTCTGCTTTATGCCGATTATAAAAATCCTCCATGTAGGGCATTTCCGCTTTACACGGCGGGCACCAGGAAGCCCAGAAATTAAGGAGGACCGTACGGCCGCGGTAATCCGACAGCCGGACCTCCTGTCCGTCTACTGTCCGCAACGCAAAATCAGGCGCACGTTTCCCCGGCTTGAGGCCTTTGGCGATTCCATCGGCATCGTCCGTTAGTGCAGGACGGTCACCCGTCGAGCCGTTGCCGGAGTTGTTCAGGTGATTATATACCGCCCACACAAGCAAAGATCCGATCACAAGCATAACCGCTCCGTTCCTGCCTAGACCGAATGTCAACCATTGCGGTAAGGGAGTATCAAATTTCAACCAGGCGGAGCTCAACAGAACGATAAGCAGAAGCATCACCAGTAGCTGCCCGGCCCCGATCGGACGGTCCGTGATCAGCCCATCGAGCAGTATATAAACAAAGCCGCCAGCCAGTGCGGCCATGAGGAAGGACTTGATTAACAGCGACCCCAGTGATCTCATCTTATTCCACCGAACGAGGACGTAGATGCCGGCTGCAAGGCTCCCAAGCCCTATTCCGCGCACTCCGCCGGTCATATAAATTAGAGACAAGGGGTGGCGGAGCGTACGCACCGGGTCCCAAATGAGCATACCGAATTTCCATACGGCGAAGCCGATCAGCAGCGAATAAACGTAAGTGTCAAGCAGCCAATCCCTATGCTCAAGACGATGTAACCGGACGCGGAGCGTCATATACCCTGCCATGGCAACGATCAGGAATACGGCAATATCCGCCCGGATCATAAACGGGCCAATCGGAATGACAGTCACTGGGGAACCTCCTTGCAATGTTCTGAGATGATAGCTGTTGCGTAGGGCAAATCATTTATGTAGAGGAACTTTTTATATACAGCAACCATTTATGAAGGGCAGTAATTGATCAAAGTGACCCATTTTAGAGTAACCAATTAAGAGTAATCATGAAAAGAGTAACCGTGAAAAAAGTACCATGAAAAGAGTGACCGTGAAAATGACCGTGCAATGACCGTGTAGAGTGTATCCGTGAAAATGAAAAGAGTGGCCGTGAATAGAGAATCGTTAGTTGACCGTTCCATGGATAAAGCGCTCACTCGGCGCTAGATGACTCGATCCAAGGAGCATATTGACGTATCTTTCAACTCATTACCCCGTGGGGTATATCATCTATCTTATTGCATCCATGCTTAGATGTAAACACTCCGACATCGGGTCAGACCTTCCCTTACGGTAGCTGCTCGATAGAATCCCATTTTAAAGCAAATTCCGTATACGTCTTTCCGCCAATTTCGATCTCCTTCCGCTTGATTTCACGCCCGCCCATACGCTGATAGAATGCCAAAGCAGAATTTCCCTCAAGAACCCATACCATCAAGGAAGTAAATCCTTTGGAGCGCAAAAATTCCTTCATTCTTGCGAACAGTCGTCTCCCCCATCCCTGACCTTGAATCTCCTTCAGTAAATAGACCGCATAGACCTCGCCTTCATGCGGCAGCTTGTCCTCACGCTCCCTCCCATACGTCAGGAAGCCGTAGATGGTTCCCTGATCATCGGCAACAACCAAGAGCTCCTCGTCATCCCGAAGGTTGCCGATTTTCCAGCGCCATCTCTCCTCCCTTTCCGAGACCGACAGCGAATTCAGATACGCGTCTTCAACAATCCCCCGGTATGTCGTCTTCCAGCTGTTCACATGCACGCTTGCGATGCCTTCTGCATCGGCTTCAACTGCAGTTCTGATATACATTGAATTACCTCCCCATACTTAAGCAAGTCCCTTATTGGGACTTGCTGCGCTCCCGGAGCTCCTTTTGGCTCGCACAAGTAAGTCCCTTTTGGGGACTTGCTCCGCTCCTGGAGCTCCTTTTGGCCCGCACTAAGTCCCTTTTGGGGACTTGCTCCGCGCTTGAGCTCCCTTTGGCTCACACAAGTCCCTTTTAGGGACTTGCTCCGCGCTTGGAGCTCCTTTTGGCTCGCACAAGTCCCTTTTAGGGACTTGCTCCGCGCTTGGAGCTCCCTTTGGCTCACACAAGTCCCTTTTAGGGACTTGCTCCGCTCCTGGAGCTCCTTTTGGCCCGCACTAAGTCCCTTTTGGGGACTTGCTCCGCGCTTGAGCTCCTTTTGGCCCGCACTAAGTCCCTTTTGGAGACTTGCTCCGCTCCTGGAGCTCATTTTAGCTCACACAAGTCCCTTTCGGGGACTTGCTCGGCGCTTGGAGCTCCCTTTGGCCAGGACAAGTCCTTTTTTGGGACTTGCTCCGCTCCTGGAGCTCCTTTTGGTCCGCACAAGTCCCTTTTGGGGACTTGCTCCGCTCCTGGAGCTCTTTTTGGCCAGCACAAGTCCCTTTTTGGGACTTGCTCGGCTCTTGGAGCTCCCTTTGCCCGGACAAGTCCCTAAAGGAACATTCTCGAATGACTGCCATCATTCCTGTTCTTTCTTTTCAGAACATTCTATAGTAAACCGTTACATCTCTCAATTCTTCTATTGTCGAGTCTTCAAAAAGATTCATAGTCTGTAGGGATCCCCAACCTATTTTACAAAGCGTTTCATGTATACGGTACTATCTCCATCTCAGGTATGAGTCAGTCACAGACTACTTAAGTTACAAAGGCTCTATTCCAATCACGGTTTTCGATTTACGGTGATCAGGTTTGAGTTACGATACTATATTGAAATCACAGGTAACTGCTTTGAGTTACGGTGCTATTTTGAAATCACAGGTATCTGTTTTGAGTTACGGTACTATTTTGAAATTGCAGGTATCTTTTTTTGAGTTACAGAAATCCATTTATTTTGAGTTATAGACCTCTATAGCAATAGGTAGCTTTATAAGTTTGTGAATCTATACGGTATGAATCACTATGAGTCACTGAGAATGTTCTAGTTACAGAATCGTATAAGTAAAGAATCTTTTATATGTACAAGTATATTATTGAGTTACAAGTATTTTTTTGTGTTACAAGTATATTATTGAGTTACAAAGTATTTTTTTGTGTTACAAAGTAACGATAAAAGTTACGAGTTTTTATGCAATCACAGATATCGTGCAGATCATAGCTGTCTGCGTATATCGACATTTATGTGGTATCCCAGCTATCTGCGTGACAGTCAGCAATCGTGGATAACATAAAAATGTCGGTGCACGGTAGTCAAGTCCGGGCACCGACATCTTTTTGGTTGCTGCATTTCTTTAACGAGGCAGCTCCTCCATCGAGTATGCAGTCCTGATAATTTATAAACTTCGCGCTTGAAAACGCTGCTGCTCTCCTGGTTGCGAAGCCTCACAGC
This sequence comes from Paenibacillus sp. FSL M8-0142, assembly GCF_038597315.1. NCBI lineage: Bacteria > Bacillati > Bacillota > Bacilli > Caryophanales > Paenibacillaceae > Paenibacillus > Paenibacillus sp. FSL M8-0142. The sequence goes on along the minus strand of NZ_CP152008.1, from coordinate 2,606,818 downwards.
TATTGCTCGATCAACAGATCCAACGGAACCTCCTGCTCATTCTCCGGCTGATCGAGCGGGAATACGCGGGCGGTCTCACGATCCTCGTCCACATGCTGGATATAGATCGGGGTTCCGTTGAGCAGCACATTCGCCATGACCGGCGAAGCGGCAATTTCCTGGGCACGGTGTATATTCATGCTTGTACCTCCATATCAAGATTGGCAATACTTAGTATTCTTCAATTCTCCTTGATTATTCTCAAAGTTATCTACAGCATTCCCGTAGCATTCTCCGTTATAAGGGACCAATGGCGCCAGCCCATGTGCTGCATACATATATTTAAGATGAACTCACTTTAAAACAAAGGAGTCTGCTCCATGTCAAAAGCATTAGTCCGGCTTGAGGACATCAGCCCCGGCGGATGGTACGAAGCGGAAGAACAGCAAGCCAAGCTGCTCGTGATTGCAAACGAGCTTCACACCCAATCCATACCGTTCCATCTTGCCGTCATTCCTCGGTATATCGACCCGGCCCGAGGGATCGACAGGTCGTTGACCGATCCTGACGACCCCGTATCCGTCCGTTTCCTCCGTCTCCTTCATAAAATGGTGCATTTTGGCGCATCATTCGGAGTACATGGATATACCCACCAATATGCGAATGCCACCACCGGGGACGGGTTCGAATTCGCCTATGACGGCTGCTTGCAGGACTGCCCTCCGGACGATGCCCCTTTCGCCGCCAGCTCACGCCGTGAACTGACCCGATCCTATGCTTACCGGCGTTTGAAGCTCGCCCGGAGCTTAATGGAGCAGGCCGGGCTTACTGCGGTCTGGTTCGAAACGCCGCATTATACAGTTTCTCCGGCGCAGCGGCGAATTCTTGAAAGCTGCTGTGGACTGATGTACGAAACTCCTCCTCATGCACCAAGCCTAAATGCCGCAGCCCTTTTCAGCCCATCTGGACATAGCTTGAGTAACGGAACCTATTACGTGCCCACCCCGCTATACTATGTGGCGGGTGACAACATCGAGGGGGATGTCCGGCGGATCCAGCAAACGGTGCGGGAGCTTCCGCTAACCGAGCTGGCTTCATTCTTTTACCATCCCTATCTAGAGTTTCCTTATATAGAGCTTCAAGTAGACGGCACCGCTCAATATGATCCGTCCTCCCCGTTAAAAAGAATTATAAGCGCGATCAAGAGCACTGGCCGCACATTTGTCTCTGTAACCTCCTTCATGCCCTTTATCCCGGACTTCAGGGAGAGCAGTCTTCCTTGGAGTAACGGCGACCGGGTCCATGCGATTGCAGGCCGTCCCGGCTCACAAGCCCGCCAAGAAGCGGCATTGCTTATCCGCAAGCTTGATTCCGACACTTGGTACCGTGCTTCGCTAAACGCCAACAGCTTGATTAAAATCGATAATGGCCTCTGCAGCATGCGGCCTATTCTGGCTGGCTGGCCCGATCGTGCCGGCGGCAAGGAAATGGTGGGGGATTTCAACGGTGACGGCATCGATGATATTACTGTGTGGTATTCTCAGCTCGGGCAATGTCATGTAGCACTCGGTACGGCCGAAGGCGGCATGCATCCATCTGGAGTATGGCTTCATTCGCCGGATTATGCGGATTGGGATGCACACACCGGCGACTTTAACGGAAATGGACGGGACGATTTGCTGTTATGGAACCGTGCCTCAGGCCTAGTCGCTCTTGCCTTTTCGGACCTGCACGGTTTTAGACAACCTTTGCTTCAAACGGAGCGGATCCAATATGATCCCGGAACAACCCCGACTCTAGACATCGGCGACGTAAACGGCGACGGGCTGGATGACCTCGTCCTGTGGCATCCATCCAGCGGAATCTTCGAGGTTTGGGTTAGCCAAGGAGGTCGCTTCAACTATGAGGGAGTTTGGTTTAGAACGGATGCATCCCAGCTCGACAGCATCACGTCGTTTCGTGTAACGGATATGGATGGGGACGGGTGTGATGACCTGTTGCTCATGGATCGGGTCCAGGGATATTGGTACATTATGTACAGCAGCGGAAAAACATTCGGACCGGAGGCTAGTCGGTTTGGGCCATGGCTTCCGGGGAAGGAAATCCTCCCGCTGACTTTGGATCTTGCCGGCTCCGGCCGGGCGAGCTTGCTCGCCTGGTCTCCGGATCAGTCTGGCGGAATCCTCGATGTTGCGATCAACACGCTGGACCGGACAAGAATTTAAGGACATGGTATACTGCATTTGCCAAAGGAATTTTAACTTCATCACATTCCATAGATCGAGACTTTCATAGAAGCCGTCATGGATTTCATCAACCTTTGGCTCTAATACCTTATGTGGAGGAAGTACCATGTCCCATGCAGAAGCGCCACCCTTAAAGATTATCAAGCCCAAACTCCCGAGACAGCTTGAGCCAATCCGACTGTCCGATGCAGGGATTGATGACGAAGCATCTTTCCAGCAGTTCTCCTGCAAGGACGAGACGCTCTCCGATATTACGGCACATAAAGTGCTATTCGATCGAATGACGTTTGATAGTGTGGCCTTCGAACGGGCTTCGCTTCGGCACGCCGAGCTCACCGATATCGTATTTCGGCAATGCGATCTATCCAACGTCGATTTCAGCGAAGCCATCCTGCATCGCGTAGAGTTCCATCATTGTAAGCTGATAGGCATCGATCTGGCGGCAGCCACCATTCGAAACGTCCGGTTCGAGCAGTGCGCAGGCGATTATGCCACCTTTCGATTTGCCAATATGAAGGGCGTATCCTTTCAGTCGACGACGCTGATCCAATCGGATTTTTATCATTCGGAGCTTTCGAAGGTGGAATTTGCCGAATGCCAGATCGATAAGACGCAGTTCTCCGGGACGAAGCTTGCCGGTATCGATCTGAGCCGGACGGATTTCCATAATTTAGGCGTTACGCTGGAGGACCTTCAGGGCTGCATCATATCCCCTGCGCAGGCTATTTTGTTTACCAGAATCTTCGGCCTTGTCGTCAAGGAATAGATTCCGGTACACAGCTTCACGAAGCTTAGAGGACTTTAGCAGATTCATAAAACGGAGATCACCGAGCTGCTTTACCAAGCACAAAGTCTTCATGAACCGCGGGAGTAACGTGGGAGTCAAGTTCTGGGAGTCACTTTAGTTCTAGGCCGAAAAAGGGCCCCTTGCGAAGTGTCATCAGACCTTCGCCAGAGGAGCCCCTTGTTTAAGCATTATTCATCATGATTCAAAATACTAAATTACGCTTATAAAATTCGCTTCTATTGATCCAACGTGTATAACGGCAGATCGAGCGGAAGCGGCGCCGGCATTTCGCAAGTGCTCTTCATCTCGTACTGCTTGCCCGAATCGGAGGAATCATGGAATGCCCACATGGCTTCCAGCACGTGATAAGCCAATTCGCCGCTTGCGCGGTGGGATCGTCCGTTTCGGATGGCGTACGCCATGTCCGCAGGTCCGATGCCTCTTGTGTTCTGATCGTAACCCGGCAGAAGCGGCTCCTCGGTCCATTCGCTTTCTCCGGTCAAGCGGTATTTCACGGAACCGCCGAACGTATTCGGGTCCGGTACAAGCATTGTTCCTTGGGTGCCGTAAATTTCGATATTCGGAAGCGTGCTGCCGCCGAACACGTCAAAGCTGGTAATGAGCGTCCCGATGGCGCCGTTATCGAACCGGAGCAGTCCGGCCACATGCGTCGGAATGTCCACCTGAATCTTCTGCCCATACTTCTTCTCGCTCGTAATAGTCCGCTCGGTCAATGCTTTGCCAGTCATGCCGCTGACGCTGCGAATCGGGCCGAGGAGCTGAACAAGCGCCGTCAAATAGTATGGTCCCATATCAAACATCGGTCCTCCGCCTGCGGCATAATAAAATTCAGGGTCCGGATGCCAAAATTCGTGTCCCCGGCTCATCATAAATGCCGTAGCCGCGATCGGCGTGCCGATCTTGCCGTCCCTGACGAGCTTTAATGCCGTCTGGATCCCCGCTCCGAGGAAGGTCTCCGGGGCACAGCCGACCAGCAGCCCCTTCTCTCTCGCAGTCTCCAGCACGACCAGCCCTTCCTCCCGGGTGACGGCCAAGGGCTTTTCCACGTATACATGCTTCCCGGCTTGCAGCGCATCGAGCGTTATCTTGGCATGCAGCGCCGGAATGGTGAGATTGATGACAATTTCGATTTCGGGGTCGGCCAACAGCTCTTCCGTCGTGTATACGTGGGGGATGCCGTAATGGGCAGCCTGCTCCTCTGCGCGGGAACGGTCAATATCCGAGCATGCCTTCAGCTCCAGAATATCGAATTTTTGACAGTTTTCCATATAGATGCCGCTGATTTTTCCGCAGCCAATGATCCCTGCTTTAACCTTGTTCATGACTTCGTCTCCTTTTGTGCAGCCTACTGGCTGTCTCCCATCCCGGTATACCCTTGCTCGCCGTTGAACAGCTTGAGATCGCCGCCGCCGTACAAGGTCTTGCCTTCAGCCGCCCATAGCAGGCCCCTGCGCATCAATTCCTTGACCTGCGGCATATCCACGATATCCGCATGATGTCCCAAGGAGTTGTAGTACACGCGACCGTATCCCCATCGCTTGGTCCAGACAACCGGCATGTCAACAGCCTTGTTCAGCACATGCGGTCCGGATACGACCGGAAAACGGGTCGTCGCCAGCACTTCAACCGCCGGATCGACATGCAGATAGTATTGTTCGGATACCACCGTGAAGTCCTGAATGCCTTCAACCAGCGGGCTGGAGCTTTGCTTGATTTCTACCAGATATTCAACGCCGTCGTTGCCGGGGTGCGCGACCCACTGGCCGCCGGTCATAAACTGCCAATCGACATTGTTACGGAACGAGTCGCACATTCCGCCGTGGCATCCGGCGATGCCGGTTCCTCCTTGCACCGCTTCGGATACATTCGCAACCTGCTCCTTGGATATGTCGCCCATCGTCCATACCGGGACGATCAGATCCAATTCTTTCAGCTTCTCTCCGTCGTTGAACGCATCCAAGGTATCTGAAACCTCAACGTCAAACTTCGCCTCGCGCAGCAGTCCGGCGAAGATGCCTGCCACCTGCTCCGGCTCATGGCCATCCCATCCGCCCCATACGATTAATGCCTTTTTCATACTCCGCACTTCCTTTATATGATCTGTATAATAAAAGCTCGATAACGTCCGGTTCAAAGTCTTCGTTCGGCTAACGCTCTCACGCTCTCGCGCATCCGCTTCCACCGGCTGCCGTCACAATGATACCTCTAACATCGCAATCTCAATTACACCACACGCTTTCGCGAGTCACCGAATTCTTCTGTATGGTCTTGCTTACATCTCCGACAGTGACACCCACCGGCGTTCTTCAATGGACTTATCCACGGCTTCCAGAACAGCTTGGCACTTCACGCCGTCCTCAAAGCTAGGGACAGGCTGTCTGCCTTCCGCAATCGCTTGGGACAGCTCCAGGACTTCATGGATGAAGGTATGCTCGAAACCGATCGTATGCCCCGGCGGCCACCAAGCCTCCATATAATCATGGACAGGGTCCGTTGCAAGCACCCGCCGGAAGCCCTGTACATCCTCCTCGTCGGATGTGAAATAAACCTCCAGCTCGTTCATCCGTTCAAAATCGAATTTGACGCTGCCCAGGCTTCCGTTGATTTCGAAGGCGTTCGTACTGCGATGGCCTGCAGCAAAACGCGTGGCCTCGAAGCTGCCAAGGGCGCCGTTCTCAAACCGGGTCAGGAACAACGTAGCGTCGTCCACCGTCACCTTGCCTTTAGGCCCATCCCCGCTGCCTTTGGCGCTCAGCCCCGTCATCTCGCTGGCAATCGGACGCTCCTTGATGAAGGTCTCGCTCATCCCAATAACCTCCTGCATGTCGCCGACCAGATAATGAGCCAGGTCGATCAGATGGGCGCCGAGATCGCCATGGGAGCCTGAGCCGGCCACTTCCTTCTGCAGCCGCCATACGAGCGGGAACTGCGGATCCATGATCCAGTCCTGCAGAAACCATGCGCGGAAATGATAGATTTGTCCGAGTCTGCCGCTGTCAACCAGCTTCTTCGCAAGCCGGACCGCCGGCGAGAACCGGTAGTTGAACCCGACCATGTGCCGGACGCCTGCGTCCTCGGCTGCCTGAAGCATTTCTCTTGCGTCGGCGAGCGTTAACGCCAGGGGCTTTTCGCAGAAAATATGCTTGCCGGCCTTCGCAGCCGCAATCGCAATTTCTTTATGGGCATCGCTAGGAGCATTGATATCAATCAGATCGATGTCCTCCCGCTGGATCAGCTCGCGCCAATCGGTAATGCTTTCATTCCATCCAAGCTGATCCGCCGCCTCCTGAACCGCCGAAGCATTGCGGCCGCAGATCGCCTTCATTTCCGGCTTCAGGGCATTCGGGAAAAACATCGGAAGGCTCCGGTACGCGTTGCTGTGCGCCTTGCCCATAAATTTGTAGCCAATCATTCCGACTCGCAGTTGATTCATTGTTCATTCCTCCTTTGTTATTCATTACTTTCGTTTCAACGATGAAGCACGGATAACCAGACGGGTAGGCAGTTTCCGGTGAAGCGGGATACGGCTCACAGCGGAAGACGGCGTTTGCTCCAGCATGCCGAGAACATGCTCAGCGGCCAAGCAGCCCAGTTCATAGAAGGGAACCCTTACACTCGTTAACGGCGGGGCTCCGAGCTCGGCGGCATCCGAATCATCATAGCCGACGAAGGCTGGCATCTCCTCCTCCGGGACACCCATCGAGCGCAGGCCCTGCTGAAGCCCGATCGCCATCCGGTCATTCGCCGCAAATACGGCGTCGATGCCCTTCAAACGGGCAGCAACCTTCTCCGCTGCTGCAAATCCGCTTTTCCGGCTGAAGTTACCTTCGAACAGCAGCGATTCATCAAGCTCGATTCCCGCCTCTTCCAATGCCCGGCAGTACCCGGACATACGATCCCGGCTGTTGGAATATTCCGGAGGGCCGTTGAGAAAGGCGATCCTCCGAAAGCCCTGCTCAATAAGATGTTTCACGGCTTCGTAGCTGCCCTCCACATGATCGGCGTCCATCACGTGAAAGCTCTCCCCTTCAAAGTGCTGATTAATCAAGCAATAGGGGTGTCTTCCTTCGCTCAGCTGCCGGATAGCCGCTCGTTCGCCCTCCTCGTCCTTGGCTCCAAGGATGATGCAGGCGTCGACCTTCTGAGTCCGGAACAAATTCAAATAGTCCATGGTGCCGCCCGGTTCGCGAAACAGCATCAATAAATCATATTTGCCCTCCAGCGCTTTACTGCCAATGCCGCTTAAAATTTCCGAGAAATAATACGCGGAGAAGATCCGTGCTTTCGGCAGATACGGCATGACAACGCCGAGGTTGCCGCTCCGGCGGCGCGCAAAGCTTTGGGCCAGCGCGTTCGGGGTATATCCGAGCCGTTCTGCGGCTTCCATCACCCGCTGCCGGGTCTCCTCCCGGATCGGACCAACCCCGTTTAATACCCGGGATACGGTGGCTTCCGATACACCGGCAAGCTGTGCGACTTCCTTACGACTAGCGATAATCACCATGCCTCCTGCAATTTTATGTACGCGCGTACATTTTCTCATGGAGTCCAGCCGATGTCAACAGATACATGGCCTATTGTTCCTGATTTCTTCTTGTTTCAGTTGTATATCCGGCATTGACGTTATAAACTTTATGAGTTCTTTCTTTTTAAGCTCGGCCGGATGTTTGTCCAAATGTTGTATAATGGACGGGCTGGACGCAGAACCCCAACTCAATATGAAAGAGAAAGCTGCACGATTATTACTTGGGAAGATGTCGGGGTGACGCCAATCATGCTATTTAGCTAACATATGAACATAAAGGATAGGGGATTACGAATGAACACTCAACTGCAAACAACCGTAAGCAACCCGCAGAAAAAAAGCTACATTCTCCATTTGGCAACGATCTTCCTTGGCTTTATCATTTTTGGAATTTCGGAAAATATTAAAGGACCGGCCCTTCCCCGGATTCAGCTGGATTTTCGGCTGGATGAAATGCAGATCGGCACCTTGCTGTCGCTCAATGCGCTCGGTTATTTGATCGCCTGCTCATTTACGGCCATCCTGACCCGCAAGATCGGCATCAAATGGGTGAGCATGCTTGCCTTTGGTTCGATGGCGGTCTCAGGCATTTTCATCTTCCTGTCCCACAGCTACCCGATGTTCACTGCTTCGTACTTCCTGATGTACATCGGGAACGGGATGCTGGAGATTGGCCTCGCCATTCTGGCTGCAAGAATATTCGTCCGGAATACGGGAACGATGATGAACCTGTCGCATTTTTTCTATGGCATCAGCTCTACCGTCGCTCCGATGCTCGCCTCGGGATTGATGACCGTCACCGTTCTCGGCTACACCATTGATTGGCGGGGCATGTATTTGGCGATGCTGATGCTCTCCGTACTGCCGATGATCCCTGCGCTGATGAGCAAATTTCCGGGCGACGATCATCCTGAATCCGAGCGGACGCCTCTGAAGCAGTTAATCAAGGATCGGGCGCTGTGGCTGATCGTCATCATCCTGTCCTTCGGCGTCGTATCGGAAATGGCAGTCGGCGGCTGGCTCGTTAATTTTCTTGAAAAATCGTACAACTGGGATCCGGCTGCGGCAGCCGGCATGCTATCCGCATTTTTCCTGTGCTTCTCCGCGGCGCGCCTGCTGCTAGGGCCGATTACGGACCGGATCGGATTCACCTTGTCGATTATCATCCTCTCGGGATTCACGGGCATCTGCACCTTTATCGCCATTTTCGGCGGGGAATCCTATGCCTTTCTATTCGCAGCGGCAGGAATCGGCATCGCTCCGATTTATCCGACGGTTATGGCCCTGATTGCCAAGCGATACCCGAAGGAGAGCGATACGGCGATTACCTTCACGGTCACGATGATGGGCATCGGCAGCGTAATCGGCAACTACGCCATCGGAGCCATCACGAGCGGCTTCAAACAATTGTACGGCAGCGGAACCGAACTGGGGCTGCTGCGGGGTCTTCAGGCCGGTTACGGTTTTATCGGCTTATGCGCCCTGATATGCTCGCTGTTCGGCATTGTGCTGTACCGATACTTGAAGAACCGTAAGCAGCTGGTTTAAACAGGCTTTCACCGCCGAGTTATCGCCCCATGCCGGGCGCACACAAGAAAGAGGACGTCCACCAGGGGACATCCTCTTTTTTTTCGATTGACCGTTTCATGGCATTACGCGTAAGCTCCTGCTGCCATTTCCGCTCGTATTAGCCCAAATCCGGCTTGTCGACCAGTTCGATGCTTGCCTTATCCGTGTGATGCAGCTCGAATACGATGACTTCATTGCTTCCCTTCTTCAGCAGCGGACCGGGCAGATAAAGCGTCGCTTGAGGTCCCTGCTCCCAGTATCGCCCAAGATTGAACCCGTTGATCCAGACGACGCCCTTCACCCAGCCGTCCAGTCGAACGAACGTGTCCATCCGATCTTCCACATGGAATTCTCCCTTATAAAATGCCGGACGGTCCTTCCGCCCTGCATTAGGCGCCGGCAACGGCCCGAATGGCACTGCCTCCAGATGATCCATCGGCAGGCAGGAAATGCTCCAATCGTACAGAAACTGGTTATTCATCCGCACGCCTTCGGTAATCCCTTTGTAATCCTTCAAGCGGGGACCATAATTGACGCGTCCCATGTTCTCCACAACGATGTCCAGCTTGGCGCCTGCTGCTGGAATGTCCAAAGGAATAGGCGCATTATTCCAGCGTTCCACGGTCCCCTGGTATACGCCATCGAGAAACACCTGGGCTCGGTCATGCACTTCTTGCAGATGCAGGGATTCGCCTTGCCGCGGACCGGAAATTTTTGTGGAGTATACGATAAAACCGTAGTTTTGACCAAGCAGCTCCATCGGCACCGGTGTTCGGTGCTTCTCGCTGGAGGCCAATACCGGCAAATTCTCGAGCAGATCGGCATAGGAAGTCATGCTGACCGTCCCGTATGCCTTCTTCCGCACCGGATCAGGCAGCGCCGGCAAGTCCCCGAGCTCCACACCTTGGTGCTTTGCAATCACCTGCCGGACCGCCTCATACTTCGTTGTAACATCGCCGCACTCCGATAGAGGCGCATCATAATCATAGCTTGTAATGGTCGGCTCGTATTTGTCATGATAATTCGCGCCATTGTAAAATCCGAAATTCGTCCCGCCATGGAACATGTAAAAATTAACGGATGCGCCAAGGGCCAGCATTTCGGCAAACACGGACGCTGCGTCCTCCGAATCCCGCGTATGGTGCGGCTTCATCCAATGATCAAACCAGCCGTTCCAATACTCCATGCACATCAGCGGATCTTCGGACCGGTACTCCCGCAGCTTGGCGAACGCTTCGGAGGGCCTGGATCCGAAATTGACGGTGGCCGTTACACCCGGAACGGTTCCTCCCTGCAGCATGCCGTCAGTTGGACCGTCCGAAGTGAACAGCAGCACATCCACGCCCCTTGCGATCAATGCCTCCTGAAGATACTGCAAGTATGCCGTATCATTGCCATAGCTGCCGTATTCATTCTCGATTTGGACGGCAATGATCGGCCCGCCGTTCGTGGACAAGAGCGGCACCAGACGCGGGATTAACTCGTCATAATAGGCATCGACCTTCTTCAGGAACTTCGGATCCAGGCAGCGAAGCTGCATATGCGGATCCTGCAGCAGCCATGCCGGCAGCCCGCCGAATTCCCACTCTGCGCAGATGTAGGGGCTCGGTCTGACGATAACGTGCAGCCCCAGCTTCCCCGCAAGCGTGATGAAGGCTTCGATATCCGCCATGCCGGAGAAATTGAACCTTCCTTCATCCGGCTCATGCCAATTCCATGGTATATAAGTCTCGACCGTATTCAAGCCGCATGCTTTCAGCTTCAGCAGCCGATCCTCCCAATATTCAGGCACAACACGGAAGTAATGAATCGCGCCCGATAAGATTTGAATCGCCTCCTCGCCAAGAACAAACTGCTGGTTAACCGCTTTCAATTGTGTCATGGAAACATCCCCTCCGTTTTCCGATACATGATTCTACATACGTATCATCTATGAAAAGAACGGCTCACTCAATCTCCAAATGGAGCATCTTCTATACCATTTGTGCCATTTTCTCGCATGGATCCGCCTATCCATATGATATGATAGATTACACGATACGCTGATTCATTCGATAAAGGAGTCCCGGTTCCCATGGATATTAAATTCCGATTCCCCAATATGATCAATACCTTGCAGGTAACAGGCTGCCATTTCGATCATCAACCGCCGGGGTGGCACTATCCGAGACATCATCACCATCTGTTCGAGCTTCTCTATTGCATGGAGGGCGAGGTTGAACAGGAAATCCACCGGGACCGCTTCACGCTGCGGGAAGGCGAATGGCTGCTGATCAAATCGGGGGTGCGTCATCAATCTTCGAACCGTTCGAGCAGGCCGTACGGTTATTTCAATGTACATTTTGATCTGGACGATACCGACATTCGGAGCAGATTGTCCGCTGCGCCGTTCCGCCATTTTCCGAGATCCGTGGGAGAACGGACCAAGCTCGGCGAATATGTAAAAAAGCTGGAGGGAATTATCCCGCGGAGTCTGAACATCAAGGAAGGGATCTCCGACCAGACCGGTCAGCTCCAGCACGAGCTTTCGTTCGAAGAGCGGCTGCTTCTGCAATCCTACACCCTGCTGATCATACATGAGGTGCTTATGCTTCTAAATTCCCCCGTGCTGGGTCCTGCGCTTCCTTCCCAAGCCCCTTCATCGGCGGCTCCTCGCCCAGCATCAGCGATGACGGCCGATGTAGCACATGCCATCGAAGAGAAGCTGCTGTCGGGATTATCCGGGGATGCTTCGGTCAGCCGCGTTGCTCGGGAGCTTAATCTAAGCCGCAGCCAGTGCAGCAAGCAGTTCACCAAGATTTATGGCATGTCCCCAAGGCAGTATGTCAGCAGGCAGAAGCTCAACCTGGCTAAGGAACTCCTGGTAACGACTAACCTGCCGGTCTATGCCATCGCCGACAAGCTCGGTTTCCGTTCAGCAAGCCATTTCTCGAGACAGTTTCGCCGCTGGACCGGACAATCGCCGACCGATTATAAGCCCCGTACCTAACATTGACACTGCCCCCGCATTACCCGGGAGATCGGCAGCGCGGTACCGTCCCTTCATGACGCTTCCCGGGCAGAGCGGCTATTCGTTATTAGGATGTGTCTTCCAAATCAAGCAAGCCAAAAACTCCGGATTTGAGCCGCTTCAAGCTGAACATTTCTCCTTTAAGTGATTTTTAGTTAGTTACTTGACAATGAATAGATGAGTCTGTATGATACAACGTATTGTTATTCCTATACGAAAAGTTAGCTAATAACATTACTAGGGTTTGACGCCGTCATAGTCACGGTTAAAACATCTAAAAAAAGGAGTGAACGACTCAAAATGAAAAGCTATGCTTCTGCAGGCACTTTGATCATAAGGGTTGTCCTAGGGATTATCTTCTTGGCCCATGGGCTGGATAAATTCGGGAGTGGCATCAGCAATATCGAGGGCTTCTTCGAGAGCCTTGGCATTCCGGCATTCATGGCTTCGGTTGTCGCCATAATCGAAATCGTCGGCGGAACCGCTCTCATTCTGGGCTTCGCCACCCGCATCGCTTCCGTTGTTCTAGGAATCGTGCTGATTGTTGCCATCGTGCAGGCCAAGCTCGGGATGGGATTCCTGAACGGCTACGAGCTCGACGTTGCGCTTCTTTCCATGGCGGCCCATCTTGCGCTGAGCGGCAGCAGCCTGCTATCCGTCGATTCATTATTTACCAAGAAGCGCTAGGTGTAAGCCTGCGTTACAACCGAGCAGCCAACGGCCGATTGCCCGAAGATCGGCAGCGGCAGCATTCCAAGCATACTCCGGCCATCGTGCCCCTCATAATAGGAAATCAACATTAAGAAAGCTGCACCGATATCCCGGTTTGTCCGGATATCAGGTGCAGCTTTCTTGTTCTTGATAATGGATTTCCACAGCGCCAAAATAAACTTCAATCTTCTTGCTAAGCCGTTCTCCCGCTTGAGTCCACCGCTTGGGTCTGCTTCTTTTGCATACTTACGATGACGAAAGACAACCCGGCTGAAACCGCAATACAAACGGCACCGATGATGTAGACCATCCGAATGCCGAGCGTATCCGCAATCAGACCGATGACGGCGATTGAAATGCTCGTAATCGTTGAAAGCAGAATGCCGCGCGATGCGTATACCTTCGGCAGCATGGATGGCTCGATGCTCGTCTGGAAAGCCGTTTGCTGTGCAACGTCCCTCAGCTGATACGCCGGTCCCATTCCGATACACAGCACGAGTGCAACCATCGGAATGCTGTTCAGCCCGTACCACAGCGTCAGCAGGCTGAACACCGCGGAGCCTGCAGCCATACAAGCGATCAAATGCTTCTGGATAAACGATGAGAACAGAACCGTCAGCAGACCGCCCAGAATCGCGCCCGCATAATAGCTTGCATTAATAAAGCCCCACCATGCTTCTCCTTGATGCAGCACTTCCTTCACGTAAACCAAGGTAATGGCACCGACCCAGATCGTTCCGGCAACGCCTTCAATCATATCCATAAGCGTTACGATACGAAGCGTCGGGATACGCCATAAATACGACCACCCCTCAAGAATCGCCTTACGATTCGGCTTTGCACGCCGCGGGCCCGAATCGTCACCTGGCATTACCCGTGTGACAAGCAGCAGGCTGATCACCGATACCCAGATCAGGATGGCCGTAATGATTAACGTCGGTTGATGCCCGATCTGGGTCACCAGGAAGCCTGTGAAGGTGTAGCCCGCAATTTGCAGCGATTGCTCCGTCACCGACAGGGAGCTGTTCGCCTTTACAAGCCGGTCCGACGGCACGATTCGCGGCACGATCGACTGCAGGAGCGGAGTCCCCCAGCCGTGAGCGCAGGCGATCAGCAGGATCAAGATGCACAGCAGATAAACGTGCGGAGCGATGTATGGAAAAAACACCACAAGCGCGGTAACGAGCAACGCTTTTACAAGCTGCAGCCTAGTGAGAAGCTTGGCAAACGGGTACCTTTCCATAAGAAGCGGCACCGTGAATCCCGCCACGAATTTGGCTGCTGCATTGAGCAGCGGAAACAGCGCCGCGATAAACGCGGAGCCCGATTCCTGGTACATATAGGTAGTGATCACCATGATATATACCACATCAGCCAGCGAAGTGCCGGAATGAGCGGTCCAGTAACAGGCGAAGATTCCTCTATTCATTGCAGCCTCCATTCCTAAGCCCTAAGTCTCAATATGTATCTTAAAATCATATCATCGGCCGTCAGAATTTGTAAACCTCGGGTCCCTTGTGACGAGGAAATCCTCCATTAAAAAAACCTGCTTCCCGTGTTTAATACACGGGAAGCAGGTTAGTGTACCGGGAAGCGTCAAGATACGGCCTCAGCCGACCATCGGTCTTCTCCGGGATATGGACAACGCTTCTCCTTCAGCTTTGCCGTGATCTGCACGATACAGCCGCATACCAGGCATGTGGTGCCGCCTTGCAGCTTCGGGCATGACATGCAGGCATGCAGGCGAGTTTCATACTCGCTGTCGGAGACGCAGCGGTCCGAGCGGAACATCGGGGACGCCAGCACACGCTCAATCTGTTTGCTGTCGACGACATAATCGTCGCGGCAGCCCTTGCATCGGTTATCCGCCATGCGGATTACCCCGCCGTAATTTCGAAGACGGTCACGGACATCGGAGCGAGCTTCGCGTGAAGGATGCCTTCCTCCACTTCATAGGCACTGAAGGTCGACGGCGTAAGCGCGTCCGGTTCCTCAAAGGTGTTATGGGCGTCCAGCGAATCTGCGGCCAGCTGCTCAGCCTTGATTTTGAAGATCGGTCCGGCAAGACCGCGGAGTGCAACAGACACATCCGCCTGCGAATCATGGCTTACATTACACAGGCTGACATGGATTTTCCCTTCGGCATCCTTGGATGCAGAGACGGAGACTTGCGGAATCTTTTCGCCGTCCATTTCATATTCGGAGCCGCTGATGTGGGCATCCAGACGTTCCGCGTCTTGATGCACCTTATACATATTGAACACATGGTAAGTCGGCGTCAGCAGCATTTTCTCTCCTTCCGTCAAGATGACGGACTGAAGCACGTTGACGATCTGGGCGATATTCGCCATGACGACACGGTCATTATGCTCATGGAAGATGTTCAGCGTCAAGCCGGCAACGAGAGCGTCCCGAATCGTGTTTTGCTGATACAGGAAGCCGGGATTCGTTCCAGGCTCCACATCATACCAGGTTCCCCATTCATCTACGATCAAACCAATCCGCTTGTTCGGATCATATTGATCCATAATCGCGGAATGTCTCGTAATCAACTCATCCATATGGAGCGCCTTTTTCATGGTCGTAAACCATTCCTGCTCTGTAAATCCGGTCGCAGGGCCCTTGCCTGTCCAGAATTCGCCCGGAATCGTGTAATAATGGAGGCTGATCGCATCCATAAACGGATGGGCTTCCCTCATGACCGTCTCCATCCAGCGGTAATCGTCCACGTTCGGGCCGCAGGCGATCTTGTACACCTTATTCTCACCGTAATTCCGGACATAGGTCTGGTACTGGCGATACAGGTCCGCATAATATTCCGGACGCATATTGCCGCCGCATCCCCAGTTCTCGTTGCCCACGCCGAAATATTTCAGCTTCCAAGGCTTCTCCCGGCCATTCTCCTTACGCCATTCAGCCATCGGAGACACCCCGTCGAACGTCATATACTCGACCCATTCCGACATTTCCTGAACCGTGCCGCTTCCGACGTTGCCCGATATGTATGGTTCGCATTCCAGCAGCTCGCACAGCCGCATAAACTCATGGGTACCGAAATGATTATTCTCGACCACGCCGCCCCAGTGCGTATTGATCATCCGCTTGCGGTTCTCCCGCGGTCCGATGCCGTCCTTCCAATGATATTCATCCGCGAAGCAGCCGCCCGGCCAACGCAGTACCGGAATCTTGAGCTTCTTCAGAGCTTCCAATACATCATTTCGGATTCCTTCCGTGTTAGGAATCTTCGAATCTTCGCCGACCCAGATCCCTTCATAAATGCAGCGTCCCAAGTGCTCGGAGAAATGCCCGTAAATATTGCGGTTAATCGTTCCATGCGACACATCGGCGTTAATCGTAATAACATGACTCATTGGTTACTCGCTCCTCGCTGTACTTTTATAAATATTTATATGAATCAATTCATATTTCTTTAAAACAATGATATCGGGCATTTCTCCATTCGTCAACCCGGAAATTAAACGCTTTCACTAAAAATACATATTTTTCGCCCAAAAAATAAACCTGCTTCACCTGCAGGACGATGTGGTCCTGTAAGTGCAGCAGGTCTATATTGGTTAACGCATCGCCCGGTTAAGAAACTCCCGGGTTCGATCGACTTTCGGATGATGAAAGATTTGCTCTGGCGTTCCCGACTCGATCACTTGTCCGTGATCCATGAAGAGGATCCGGTCCGCTACATCCCGTGCAAATCCCATCTCATGGGTAACGATAATCATCGTCATATTCTCCCTGGCCAATTGCCGGATCACCTCAAGCACTTCCCCCGTCAGTTCGGGATCGAGCGCCGACGTCGGCTCGTCGAACAGCAGGATGTCGGGGCTCATCATGAGCGCCCTCGCAATGGCGACACGCTGTTTCTGCCCCCCGGACAGGTTCGCCGGGTAGACTCCCGCTTTATCCGAAAGGCCGACCTTCTGCAGCAGCGCTGTACTCCTTCTACTCACTTCATCCTTCGATTCCTTCTTCACGTATTTCGGTGCAAGCGCCAAATTATCCTGAACTGTGAGATGCGGAAACAGATTAAAGTGCTGGAACACCATCCCCATGCGGGAAGTGATCGTCTTGATTTGCTTTGGAGCGGAATATGCGCCGTCCTTCACCAGATATTGGTCCTGGACCTTGATCGATCCGCCGTTGATCTCTTCCAGATGGACAAGGCTCCGAAGCATTGTACTCTTTCCCGAGCCGGAGGGGCCGATAACGGCCACGACTTCGTTCCGTTGTATATCGAAGCTGACGTCTTTCAGCACGTCCAGCTGTCCGAATGATTTCTTCATGTGGGATACTTCAATAATCGCCATAGCAGCCATTCCTTCTATTGAAATTTAAATCGTCGTTCGAGGTATTTGAACAGCAGCGTAAGTACGAGCGTCATCAGCAAATAAATGATGCCTGCAATCACAAACGGCATGATGGTAACATCGCGGTTGACGGCTGTATGCGCGAAATGAAGCAGCTCCGGGACCGCCACCGCATACAGCAGCGCGGTGTCTTTAATCAGCGTAATGGATTCGTTCGAAACGGCCGGCAGAGCCACGCGGAACATTTGCGGCAGGATGACTCTGACCATCGTCTGCCATCTGCTAAGGCCGAGCACCTGTGCGGCTTCATACTGTCCCTTATCTATGGACAGCAGGCCGCCTCTGAAAATTTCGGCAAAATAGGCGGCATAGTTCAGCACGAAGGCCAAGCATGCCGCAACAAAACGATCAAAAACGAGATACTCCCCGATGACCGGCAGCACAGGCAGGCCGAAGCAGATGAACAGCATCTGCAGCAGCAGCGGCGTGCCCCGCATGACGTAGATATAAACTCCCGCAAACCAGGCGAGCGGCTTCACCGAACTTCTCGCCATTAACGTTAAGGCAAAGCCGAGCGGGATGGATGCAATGATGGCAATGAAGAACAGCAGTATCGTTGTCTGTGCGCCCTCCAGCATCGGCTTGCCGATCTGAATGATATAATCCAAATTCATGTTGATCACTATACTCCCGTTATGAAAACTCAAATTCAGAGTTTTTCATTAATGTCGTCAACAAAACCGGAGCCTTGGGTCAAAGTCCGGTTTCTTGATCATTTGCTATGAAAAGACTGCGTACATCATCTTGGTTCTGCGAATTATTTCAGTACCTTTTCTTCGCCAAACCATTTTTTAGATATCGAGGCGGCGGTACCATCGGCATTCAGCTCATCCAAAGCCTTCTGCAACTTGTTCAGCAGCTCCTCGTTGCCCTTCTTCACACCGATGCCATATTGTTCAGGCGCCAGAGTTTCTTCCAAAATCTTATAGGTGCCTTCTTCCTTGGACATATAATATTTCATAACGACCTCGTCAATCACGACGGCATCCACCCGGCCATTCTTCAAATCGCTTAAGGCAAGCACGTTGTCCGGAAATTCGGAAATGTCCTTCACTTGGCTATGGATAGCATTCGCACTGAGCGCATCGGCTGCGGACGAAAGCGACTGCAGGCCGATATTCTTGCCGGCCAGGTCACTAATGGTACTGATTTCCGAACCTTCAAGCACTGCTACGACTTGGCTGTTCTCAAGGTAAGGCTTCGTAAACAGCACCTTCTCCTTGCGCTCATCCGTGATTGTGTAACCATTCCAGATCAGATCGATTCGTCCGCTCATCAGCTCCGATTCCTTCGCTTTCCAGTCGATCGGCTGGAACTTTACCTCCATCCCCATCTTCTCTGCAGCGGCACGCGCATAATCAATATCGAAACCGACGATTTCGTTGTTCTCATCCCGGAAGCCCATCGGAGCAAATTTGTCGTCGATGCCGATCACCAGCTCATTCGAGCTGCCGCCTGAGCTTGAACACCCGATCACAGTCATTAGGATAACCAATCCTGCCAATAATGACGCCAATTTTTTCATGTATAAATCCCCCTTGTGACAATTCATGCAGCCATATTCAGGATATCGGTGATCCGTGCAATATGAAAATTTCTGCGTTTTGCTTTAGTGCGTTATCAGGACACCATAATACCATATTAGCAGAAAAGAGTCGATAGGTTCACAGAAGCTTCATCAACATTGTCGAAATAATGAAATTTATGTATTTTCATCCTATATTAAGGTTATTTTAATGATGAACTCAGCAAAACGGGAAACAATGACGAACGTTACACCAAACATCCAGAAAGGCGGTAACCCATATGAACCGTAAATATTTGAATTTCACCAGAAGACTTGTCTTGATGACGATCGCCATCGTCATGGGACTCGCCTATCTGCCCGGCACGACATGGGCGCAGGAGCCTGCAGGTAATGAGAATCAGGCCTCTTCTCCTTCTCGCCCTGCCGCACAAGACGGCCACGGTCAGCATAAACCCGGCCGCATGTTCAAAGCCATCTCCGATTATCTCAAGCTAGAGCCAGAGGTTCTGCGGGACAAGCTCAAGACCTCCTCGCTCGCTGAAATTGCCAAAGAGCAAGGGGTTTCCAGAGAGGATATGAAAGCGAAGCTCGTCGAGATGTTGAAGGAGAAAGTAGCGGCACACCCGAAGCAGCTTGGTAAATCCATTGATTACTCCGCGGCTGCCGACAGACTTCTCGATGCCAAAGGCGGGTGGAAGAAGCAGCGGGTGCATCATCGCCAAGGAAGAATGATTGCCGCCGAGCATGAACTTGCCCAAATGCTGAAGCTGTCGGATGACCAATTGAAGGAATCCCTCCGGTCCGGTAAAACCCTTGCCCAGCTGGCGAAGGAGCAAGGAGTAGCCGTGCAGTCCGTGATCGATCAGCAGGTTCAGGCATTTACAAAGCGTCTTGACCGAAAACTGTCGGAAGGGAAAATTTCCAAGGAAGAATATTCGGAGCATAAGGCGAAGCTTCCGCAGTTCGTAAGCGATGTCGTTAATGGAAAGCTGGCGCCGCCCGCACATCCAGGCCGCAAGGACTCTTAGTCCATGCCGGCGATCCGAGTCAAAAACAAATAATATAACAAAGAAGTGTCGCTGTGCATGCAGCAGCACTTCTTGTCATTGAGGGACAGCATTGCAAATCTACCAAGAAGTTTGTTGATTTTTCTGGAAATTAAACTAGAATAGGGATATAATGCCGAGATTTACTTCTCTCAAATCGATCGAATGATATATTGGCAAACCCTTCGACCCCTTCTTCACGGGATCTGCTTCTACTCGGCATCCGTTAACCATTTTCATTTTCAAAACTATTTATTGAGGAGTTGTACGTTGTATGGAACCTAGAACGGTGTCAAGGAGGAGGCTTAAGGGCCGCAGCAGAATCAATATCAAGAAACGGATTGGTATATCGCTCATCATACTCATCCTGCTTGTCGGCGCTGGATATCTGTTCAGAAAAGAATTATCGTTGCTTGCCTTTAATACACTGCTCAAAAAAGATATCAAAGAAACGTTAGACAATTCCTACAAACCGTTTGGGTACGAGATTAGAAATACTCACGCCTATGAAGGTAAACCCTTTTCCTTGCTCCTTATGGGGATTGATCAGCGTGATCAAGAGCCCAGCAGATCCGATACGATCATATATTCCGTAATTCGACCTAAAGATAACAAAATCCTATTAGTCTCGATCCCCCGGGATTCATATACTGAAATAATAGGCAGGGATGTAAGATCAAAAATCAACTCTGCGTATGCTCATGGCAGAGAAAAAATGAGTATGGACACAGTTGCGTCCTTACTCAAGAACCGAGTCGATTATTACGCTACAGTGAATTTTAAAGGAGTTATAGACATTGTGGACGCAATTGGAGGTGTAAAGCTTCCGATAACCAAAGTAATTGAAAATAAGAACCCGAAGCATGAAAAATTAAGGATAGAGCCTAACAAACCGATGTATGACGGTCTTGATGCTTTAAGTTACGTTCGTTACCGAGAGGACTCCGATTTTAAACGTACCGAGCGGCAGCGAATATTTATTAGAGCCGTAACGAACAAAATTTTAGATTTCAAGAACGTCGCTAAAGTTCCTGAATTAATCGATATTGCGGGGTCCAATTTCACCACTAACATGGACCCTGATCTGATCCTGAAATTGGCTGAAACTGTTTATTTAAATGATACGCCGCCTGATTTTGAGAACCACATGTTACAAGGCCGGGGAAAAACGAGAGGAACCACTTGGTACTATGACCTTGATGCAGAAGATTTAGAATACACTCAAAAGCTTATCTCGAATTGGTTAAATAGCGATATTCATAAACAAGACCTTATTCACCCTCAAGATATGGACTAGGCAAAAGGTTCAGTGCAGCGCTGATCTGATCCCAGGACGAGCCGGATGTACTCATAAAGCCTTCTTGGGCCTTCAAGGCCCAAGTTACGGCACATATTGCTGGATGATCTTCACGACCTCGCCGTCTTCCACCGTGATGTGGAACGGGAACCATTTCATATCCACAATATCGTCTTTTCGATAGATATCGGTGAACTTGTCGAGGCTGACCTGCTGATTCCACACGACCTGGGCATCCTCATACCGTCCGGTATGATCATACAGCTGCAGGCGAACCTCAGCGTTTCCCGCTACGGGCAATGTAATCCGCTCTTCCGTATCATTAACAATATAATAGCCGTCCGGGGCTTCGGTCATTTCCGGGTCTTGCTCCCGCTCTCGGAAGATCGCGTTTGCTTCCTCGCCTTCGTACCATTCAATCGGATCGATTTCCAGATAGACCTGTCCGTCTTTCACCTCAAGCGCATTGATATAGGCAGCCTCCTGATTCGAAGCTTTCGGAACCGGCTCATAATTGTTGCTCGAGGCTACGCCAACCGAATGGATCATGAACAAACCAAGCAGCATCAACGCTCCCAATCTCCAAGCCGTCTTCTTCATACTTCTCATCGCTCCCTCAACATTACTAAGTGTGAAAGATCGTTTTCTCACCGTATATTACCCGAATTCCGTGAGATTGAAACAATCCTCTATGTATGATTCATACTACGATTATACGGAGCATCGCGCCAAAAAGGATGTCAAAGCGGTGTAAATTCATTACAATATCTCAACCTTCGCATTTCAATGACGGTGAATGCACATCCGCCGCGCTGTCCGCAACAAAAAAAGCCTGTCTGCCGAACCAATGGTTCAGCAGGGACAGGCCTTAACATAAGTATTATTGATTGAAAGCTTCGGTAAGCACGGGAACAATTTGCGATTTACGGGATACAACGCCCTTGAGCAGCGCTTTATTATCCGAAAGCGACACATTGTAGGCTCTTTCAACCGCCTTGGCATCCTTGCCAAGCGCGAGCGCAATCGAGTCGTTATTCAGAATGTCTGTAACAACGAACACGAACAGATCCAGGTTTTTCTTAGCGATAATCCCTTGAATGGCCTCTTCAAGCTCTGCTTGACGGGACAGAACGTCGTTTGTGTCAACCGCATTCACTTGGGCGATTTCAACCTTCGCTGCGCCCATGCTGAATTCCTTCGCGTCAAGGGAAATAAGCTGCTCGATCGTTTTGTCGCTCAGATCGGCACCGGCCTTCAGCATGTCGAGTCCGTAGCTTTCCGCATCGACGCCTGCAATCTCCGCGAGCTCGCGGGCAGCAGCAACATCTTCCTCTGTGCAGGTTGGAGATTTGAACAGCAGCGAATCGGATATAATGGCGGACAGCATCAGCCCTGCGATTTCCTTACGGACTGCAATGCCCTTCTCTTTGTAGATCTTGTTCAGGATCGTAGCGGTGCAGCCGACAGGCTCAGCGCGGTAGTACAGCGGCTGGCTTGTCTCAAAATTGGCGATCCGATGATGGTCGATAACTTCAACCACCCGAACTTGTTCGATGTCGCTAGCGCTTTGCTGGCGTTCATTATGATCGACAAGAATGACGTCCTGAGCCTCATTCGCAACGGTCTCTACCAGACGCGGTGCTTCGACGTTGAAGTATTTCAACGCATAAGCGGTCTCTCCGTTCACTTCGCCGAGACGTACCGGTTCAGCGTCGAGTCCGAGCTGTTTCTTCAAATCGGCATAAGCGATTGCCGAGCAAATCGTATCCGTATCCGGATTTTTGTGTCCAAAGATCAATGTTTTAGCCATAGGTTATTCCCCTTTCACATCCTAGATTAACCGTTTAAATCCATAAACAGATGTCACCTATCTGATTATAGCGTTAAATGCTCCTTATTCCAATGACTTTACAGAGAATTTTTGAATGGTCCCTTTTACACCAAGACAATCTCAGGCTCTGGAATAAAACCGAACCGTTGATGAATCGCCTCTGTAATGACATTCATCAGATATAATATATCCGTCGCTTTGGCATGATTCTGATTCAGGATCATATTGCCGTGATGCGGGGAAATGATCGCCCCGCCGTATTCCGTCCCCTTCAAATTCAGCTGATCCACCAAGGAGCCGATGGCAACTCCATAATCATAGTTATTTTTAAATACGGAGCCGCAGGAAGGGTAATCGAAATGCCGTTTACTTGTCCGGTACTTGATAATGTCGAGCATCGACTGCGG
Source organism: Paenibacillus sp. FSL M8-0142 (assembly GCF_038597315.1). Taxonomy (NCBI): domain Bacteria; kingdom Bacillati; phylum Bacillota; class Bacilli; order Caryophanales; family Paenibacillaceae; genus Paenibacillus; species Paenibacillus sp. FSL M8-0142. The sequence goes on along the minus strand of NZ_CP152008.1, from coordinate 2,583,479 downwards.
GGTCGGTATGCCTCTTCCCGCGAGCGCATGAACCTCGCCAAGGAAGAAGGAGAAGAACGACGGCAACGAGGATGGGTGACTTCCTCTCGTCTTCCACTCCTGCAACAGCAGCGCGGTAGAGCTGATCTGCTCCTCGGAGCTGACCGGCGTGTTCAGATCTGCCCCGATAATAATCCATGGATGGTGCTGGAATATCGACTGTTTGTAAGCGAATTGGCATTCTGAAGCCGGGATTGAACGGACGCTGAGCCCCGGATCCATCGTGTCGATATAATAAACCGTATCAAGAATGTCGCATACTTGGCTGGCATTATACTTAGCGTTCATATAGATGCCTGCCCCGACGCAGCCCGGCAGCAGGAACGTAAAGTCCAGCGAATCGCCCCCGCCAATCAAGCCCATAAGCGACAAGAGCGACATCGGCGTTCCCGACGCCACATACCATTTGTCATCCTTGACCGTCAGCTCGACAAGCCGCTTCAAGGAAATATACACCATGTCCTTATTCGGTTCGTCCGGAAACAGGATGTTGGAGCCCATGCCGAATATATACCACGGCATTCCGAGCCGCTTGCAATCCTGCAGCAGCTCCGCAAGATCTGCTGAAGTCTCCGGCATAGCCAAATAATTCGCCAAGCCGCCGACACCGTAAGTTGAATAATCGGATAACGGAACATGGCGCTTGCACAATCGATCAATTGCAGATTTATGTAAAGTCATCTTAGACACTCCCTATCATTTCACTTTCACACAGCGGATAATCGCCTGCCTGTGGGGATGTTACATAATTATGATGCAACTCGTCGGTTGGTGTCAATCGGAGGGGTCACAAGCATGAGTCCATAAAAAAACCCTTGACTGCAGCGCGCGCACTGCAATCAAGGGGTGTTGATCCACTTCGTGAACGAAACGATCGATTACTCCAGGAAATCCTTGAGACGCTTGCTGCGGCTCGGATGACGAAGCTTACGGAGCGCCTTCGCTTCAATCTGTCGAATCCGCTCGCGCGTAACGCCGAATACCTGACCGACCTCTTCAAGCGTTCGGGTCCGCCCGTCCTCAAGTCCGAAGCGAAGCCGAAGCACGTTCTCTTCACGATCCGTCAAGGTATCGAGCACTTCCTCAAGCTGCTCCTTAAGCAGCTCGAAGGCGGCAGCGTCAGCTGGCGCCAGCGCATCCTGATCCTCGATGAAATCCCCCAGGTTCGAATCGCTCTCCTCGCCAACCGGCGTCTCGAGCGATACAGGCTCCTGTGAAACTTTGAGGATCTCCCGGACCTTCTCCGGCGTAATATCCATCTCCTTGGCAATTTCCTCCGGCGTCGGTTCCCGCCCAAGCTCTTGCAGAAGCTGTCTGGATACACGGACGAGCTTATTGATCGTCTCTACCATGTGAACCGGAATTCGAATCGTTCTCGCTTGGTCGGCAATCGAGCGGGTAATCGCCTGCCGAATCCACCATGTCGCATAGGTGCTGAACTTGAAGCCTTTGGAGTAGTCAAACTTCTCCACCGCTTTGATCAATCCCATATTGCCTTCCTGTATCAGATCAAGGAACTGCATGCCCCGACCTGCATAACGTCTGGCAATGCTGACGACTAGACGAAGATTGGCTTCCGCCAGACGTCGCTTCGCATCCTCATCGCCTTCCTCGATACGCTTGGACAGCTCCACTTCCTCATCGGCTGAGAGGAGGGGAACACGGCCGATTTCCTTCAGGTACATGCGAACCGGATCGCTAATCTTGATGCCTGGCGGAAGGGAGAGGTCATCATGAACTGCAAAATCCTCCGCGGGAGAATTAGCCGCTTTTTCCGCATCCACTACCTCACGATCCAATGCAAAATCCGCACTCTGACGGTTCTCCATTCTATGCCCCCCTGTTGACAATCCTATAATTTTGTGCTAATCTATCATTAGGTCATTATGACATCTACCTAATAATTATTTATCCTTCATTCTATCATATTACGCCTATTTTTTCAACTTCTAATATATTCTAGTTCCAGCACGGCAATCTCTTTTGAAGAGGTTGCCTTTTTTGATTGAAATACGTACCGGGAGATCCAAAGGGGCATTCGTTGCTCAATCCCGGGAATGCCTGTTGTAGTATATGTTCACGGATGTTCTTCAAGTACATAAGGATGGCGAGAACGGGCCAAGACCGGATCATGACGAAATCAGTCCCCCTGTCCTGCCTTGGCTTGACGCTGAAGGAGAAAAGGCTTACTTTATCTCCTTCAGCACTGCCCTCGTATCCTCATTTAACCGTTCGATGTCCGGCATGTCCGCCGGCTCGTCGTTCAATTGGTACCGCTGCTTGAGCGCCAGGGTTGCCAGCACGCGTTCATCCAGCACCTCCCCGGAAATCACGCCCGATTCCACGGCCTCCGTGATGGCTTGAATGACAGCCTCCTCCTGTGCATAATCGTGTCCGATCATGACGATATTGGTTCCGGCCAAGATCGACTTTACCGCGGCCTCGCCGGCATCGATATTCTTCGTAATGGCACCCATTGTCATGTCGTCCGTGATGACGACACCATCAAAGCCCAGCTCCTGCCTTAACAGATCCGTGATGACCGCCTTAGAATAGGAGGACGGCGTTGTCTCATCAATCGCCGTCATAAGCAGATGCCCGACCATCACAACGTCTGCGCCTTGCTCGATCGCTTTACGGAACGGCGCAATCTCCAGCTCATGCAGCCGCTTTATATCATGAGTTACGACAGGAAGCCCAAGATGGGAATCGACTGAGGTATCGCCATGGCCCGGGAAGTGCTTCACGACCGGCACGACGCCCGCTTCCTGAATCCCTTTCATGGAAGCAATGCCCTGCCTGCCCACCTCTTCTGCCGTCTCACCGAAGGAACGGTCCCCGATCACCGGGTTGTCCGGGTTGCTGTTCACATCGAGCACCGGCGCATAGACCATATTTATACCGATCGAGCCTACTTTCCGTCCAATAAGCTCGCCGACCTGACGGGTGAAGTCGGGGTCATTCCCGCTCCCCACCTTTCCGCTTGACGGCAGCTTGACATATTCCTCCGGGAAGCGGGTGACCCGCCCTCCTTCCTCATCAATGCTCAGCCATAGCGGCACCGGATTAGACGCATTCGCCTTTTTCAGCTCGTTAAGCAGCGTTACGGCTTGGCTGGTGCTTTCGATATTATCCTTAAAGAAAATAAACCCGCCGACGTGGTAGGAATCCAGCATCTTGCGGGCGACGTCGTCCATGCGCGTACCCTCGATCCCGACCATGACAAGCTGGCCAATCTTCTCTTTGTCTGTCATTTTGGAGAGCTGTGCGGCTGCGGCAGCCATTGCAGGGTCTGAAGCTGCCCCGCTTTCCTTGGACGGATCCCCTTCCTCTTCAGAATCCGAAGCCCCCGTGTTACTTGCGGGCCCACCCTGCTCCTCGTGTTCAGCAGGCGGCTTGGCGGCGTCGCCTTCCTGCTGCTGTCCATTCCCGGATGCCGAATCCGCAGATCCGCTTCCCGGCATATTGGTTCCTGCTCCGCCTTGACAAGCCGGCAGCATCAAGATCATGACCAGAATGATCGCCCATATCCCTGCTTGCTTATGTTTCATTAACTGCTTCATCTTCTTAGAGCCACCACCCTTTTTATAAACCTTGCTACGTATTTATTCGGCCCCGAAACTTCAATTTCCTTTTTCCTAACCGATCAGGTTCAGCTGCCTGGCCTGTTCCTCCGTCAAAATGAATTGTTCCGTGTCGGCGATTTTGTCGTCCTCATTTAGACCGAACATCAGCATAACGTCATCCCATATTTTCCGTTCCATCGCTTCGGCTTGCGTAATGATAATCTTCACAATGGGTCACTCCTTCCTGTTTCGCTCATTGATCTTCTTCTTCACATCCGGCTCAAACTTGGCCTATTACCTATACAACCTGTTCCACGGATTCGAATCTCTCGGCCCTCCAAAGCCATTACCCACCCTAGTATGGATGCATGCTCGGCGTACGGATTCGAACCGCTGACAGCTTCCTGCAGGCGGTATCGCTCTTTCTATTTCAGAGGAAATCCGCCATATGCGCACTGTCGCATGAACAGCAGCAACAAGCTGCCGCCGTGAAGCAGGAAAGAGCCTGCAGTTAACTTCTGCAGGCTTTACCAATAATATGTCAATGATTATGCAGGATAATGCCGAATCCAGGACATCGCGATCGTTCCTTCGCCGGCATGAACGCCGACGACCGGGATGAACGTCATGACTTCCGTCTTCACGCTCGGATGCGCGCCGCTGATTTCCTTCCGAAGCTCCTCCGCTTCCTCCTCGTTGTTCGCATGCATAATGCAGACCTTTTTAATCATTTGAATCTCATGCTTCAACGTCTCCAGCATTCGCTGTCTGGCCTTCTTGAACGTGCGGATCTTATCCTCAACAATCACTTTGCCCTCTTCGAACCGAAGCAACAGATGGATCCGGAGCAGATTGCTCAGAAGCAGCTGCGTCCCGGATACTCTGCCGCTGCTGTGCAGCCGGTGAAGACTGGCGGGGATCAGATAGAAGGACATATTATGGACCAAGGCCTGGATTTTCTCCTTGATCGTCTGTACGGTATCGCCCTGCTTGTGCCACTCAATGCCGGATCGTATCATCTCGCGGAGCGGAAAGGCTCCTGCTCTCGAATCTATTCCTACCACGGGTACCTCAGCTATTTCGGCAGCCTGGATCGACGAATGCAATGTCCCACTCAGCTCGGACGAGCAATGGATCGCAATGACATCATCATATTTTCCCTTCAGGGATTCGTATAACTCGATGAATTCCCCGATCGGAGGCTGTGAGCTGCTGACTTTGGGTTCATCCTTCATTTTCTCGTAAAAGGCTTCAGCCGTCACATCAATGCCTTCACGATACGTTTCTTGTCCAAGAATCAATCGCAAGGGCACAATATAGATATGATGGTCCCGGGCGAACGCGGGATCGATCGTGCTTGTGCTGTCGGTAACCCATGCTATGGATCTCATTATGTTGTTCACGTCTCGCTTTCGTATTTATGAAATAGTTATGGAAGCGATTTAAGCCGCTGAACCCATCATATCTCACCATAGCTGCGCATGCAAATGGAAGGAATATCTCCACTGTATTCGTGATTTTGCAAAATCGACATTCGTGGTTTTGCAGGATTGTCGTGGAATGGTCCCTATTCTTATCCGTTATTTTTAGGCGGCGGGTTGTATCCTTTTTCGCCAAACGGCTCAAGCTTCCGAATCCAATGCTCTTCCCGCTTATTCACCACGTCCTTCATATCGAAGAAGACGCCCGGCTTAGGCTCGATCTGCTCCAAAATTTCAAATTCAAACGCATCCTCGCCAAATTCGTTCCACTCCTGCTGCAGCGTTTTGTTATAGCTGGTTCCCATCTGCAGTTCAAAGCGCTTGCCGTTCATCGTTTTCAAGTTCGGCGTGCCCGCGACAAACACTTTTCCATTCACCTTGTTCCGGATTTGGTAGACACCGGCGATGATCTTGATTTCCTTGTACATCTGCGTCAATTCCGCTCTACGGTTCATTGTTACCTTGCCTCCTCTTGTATTACTGCACTGCCTCTAACAACCCGGGCTCTAAGCTTCCCGATGCTACAGCCTTAGACCATAAGTACAAGCTGGCTGTTCGGCTCTTGATTGTTCCTGTTAACTGCCCACCAACGTGACCAGCTATGTCGTCAGCCAATATTCACTGCCATCATCCTTCCGGTCGATAAAGCCGTATTCGACCAAATAACGACGAATCGTAACGTAATCGGGATTATCGCGGCCGATCAAATCATTAACCTCCGTCTCGGTGTATACCCTGCCGGGCTCAAAGCGAGTCGCGATTTCCCGAAGCACGACATACTTCTGCTTCTCCCTAAGCTTGAAGGTCTTCAGCGGGCCTTGAGTTCCGTGCGGAAACACCTTTGCCAAAATCGCCTGCCGCTCCTCCTCCGTTACGTTATAGCGTTCATCGACCATTCGGGCTTGCTTCGGAATTTCCACGATCGCCGGCGCATGATTATCCTTCTCTTTAAGCAGCTCCATCATGGTCAGCAGCACCTTCGACTGGCGTTCCTTCTCCTTCAGCGCAAACCGGTGATTTCGGATCGTGGACGCGCTGCCGATCCCCATCTCCTGCTGGACTTCCTTATCGCTCTTCCCTTGATAAAACAGCTGCAGCAGCCGGTTTTGATGCTCAGTCAGCCCTGTCAATTTTTTATCCAAGCCCGACAAATATTGAAATACCGAGCCATGCTCACGCTGAATGTGAACCTTCATATATCGTTCAGCTTCATACAGCTTGTCATGATCGGGGTAAATGATCCCCTTCTCGACGGATTTGCCGCATAAAAGGCACATGAAGTCTGCCTCGTCCTCAACATAGCCCCGCTTCAATTCATCGACCGACGCATTCCAAAATCGTTCCGTATGATCCAATTCAACCACCACTTTTCATATATTGAGCATCATGTTAATCATATATTGATTATATAGACATTTTGTTATTTTGTCTATTTTTTTGGACGAGATACAATGGAATCAGCCTATATTGCCAGATCGGAGGATTTATACTTACCTTTGCCCCATTTCGCTCTATTAAAAAATATTCGGAAAATAAAACCTGCTGTCGTCAAAATTGAAAAAGCCCCGTTACCGGGGCTTCATTGCATGACCACAAGGACTTCATAAACATATTCTGCAGCCAAAACTATTGTCTGCTTGCTTGCACTTCCTTATGCCAAGCTTGAACGTCCCGGCTTAGCCGCTCCACGATCTCAGGGTGAAGATCCGCCAGATTGGAGCGCTCCCCGGGATCCTTCGACAGATCGGACAGATGAACCTTATCCGGCACCAGGCGCTCGAAATCAAGCTTCCCGTTCAGCACCAGCTTCCAATCCCCTTCCCGAACGGCCAGTTGGCCTTGGTACTCCCAGAACAATTGCTTATGCGGCGACGGCTCGCCCATTAGCAGCATTTCCTTCAGGCTGCTTCCATCCAGCTCTGCGCCTTCAAGCGGTCCTGACGCCGGATCGACGCCAGCCAGATCCAGAAAGGTCGGTACGATGTCCATCATAACTCCAACCTCATCGCGTACTTGTCCGCCTTCCAATCCGTTCGGCCAGCTCAGGATGGCAGGTTCACGGATTCCGCCCTCGAACAGGCTTGCTTTATGTCCCCGAAAGATTCCCGCGGTCCCGCCGTAATACACGTCTTCCGTTCCGTCGAGCCAGTTCCGGCTCTCGGAGGACGGTCCGTTATCGCTGGAGAAGAAGATGACCGTATCCTCGTAACAACCGGCAGCCTTCAGGGCCTTCACGATCTCCCCCACGCCGTCATCCACCGCGGCAATCATGGCAGCCATGACCTGCCGATCCCAAGGCAAATGAGCAAACCGGTCCATGTATTCCTTCGGGGCATGCATCGGATAGTGCGGCGCATTGTACGATACGAACAAAAAGAACGGATCCTCCTGCTCCCGAGATCGCTTGATGAAATCAACCGAACGTTCCGTGATCAATTCTGTCATATACCGGCCGTTCTCCCAAACCTCCGTTTCGTTTTCCCATAGATCATGCAGAGGATTGACGCCATGGCCTTGGCCCCAGTAAAAAATATGCGAATAAAAATCGATGCAGCCCGCCTTAAATCCGAAAAACTCATCAAACCCATGCGCGTTCGGACTGGTTTCCTCGGATACGCCAAGATGCCATTTTCCATACAATGCCGTTCGATACCCCGCGGGCTTGAGCGCCTTCGCCAGTGTCACTTCGGTGGAGGGAAGTCCATCCAATCCGCGCTTTGCCCCCAGGACTTCGCCTACTCCCGCTCGGGCCGGATATTTGCCTGTCAATAAAGAGGCTCTTGACGGAGAGCAGACCGGAGAGTTGGAATACCAATTCGTAAAACGGATGCCTTCACCCGCCAAACTATCCAGATTTGGGGTTGTCACAGTATCGGATCCATAACATCCAAGGTCCCCATAACCTAGATCATCACAATAAATAACGATAAAATTCGGTTGTTTCATGTCTCCATTCACCTCTACCATGCATGACTTGTACCTCATCATCGTAACCTTTAGCAGGACTGCGCGGAATGCTCAATTCTTGCAATCGTTATACAATATGTTGCATAGTTTGAAATAACAAAAGAAATGGCTGAGGCATAGCCGGCAGGAGGAACCATGACATTTAATAACCTTCACTCATCCAGAGAAGAATACTTTAACAACCCGGCTTCATTTGAAACTCAATTGGGTTTATGGATATACAAATCCGGTTCTCAACCCTTTTTCACTGAAAAAGTCGGTCCCCGGTCCGTCGAGTTCTATAGTATACATTTCGTTGCCAGCGGCAAGGTAAGATTCGGTTGGGACGGCAGCAGCGTCTCCCTCTCGGAAGGGGATCTGTTCTGCCTCTTCCCCGGTTCGGTCTATACGTACGTCAAGGATTACGACCAGCCGTCTACCACGATCACCTGGACGGCTTTTATGGGCGAGCAAATGCCATCCATATTGAAGCATGTCGAGTTATGCGCGGAGCGGCCCTATCGTCAACATGCATTCGGGGACAACGCCTTGGCTGTCATCAAGGAGATTCAACGATTGCTCCGGCAGCCCCAGCTGGACCATAGCCTTCAGCTGATGTCGCTGGGCTTTCAATTGATCCACAGCATCGATCCGAACCGGCACCGGAACTCAGCCTCTTCTTCGGCTGCGTGCGACTGGCTTGAATCCATCCCCGGGTATATGCAGCTTCATTGCACGGAGAATTTGTCCGTGGAACAGCTCGCAGCTTGGGCCGGCGTTCATCGCAGTCATTTCACCCGAGCGTTTACCCGCAGGTACGGCATCTCCCCGTCCCGCTACATGCAGCAGTTGATCATGGAAAAAGCAACCCGCCTGTTATCCGCCGAGGGCACCAGCATTACGCATACCGCCTTATCCCTGGGGTATTCGGATTTGTTTACCTTCTCCCGTGCCTTCACACGGTATTTCGGAATAACCCCGAGTGCTTTCATGAAGACACAACGCCCTTTAACTCCAGCGCAAGAAGAGCATCCTTGATTTACGGCGATTCATCTGGATGATATCGAGATCCGCCCGGATACTATTGCGATCCATCTGGATATCCCTGGGATTCATCTCGATGCTATCGGGATTCATCTGATGTTGTTTTGGCCTCCAGGCAGCCCGGATGGATTTTCGACTCTGCCTTCCGTCAGCAGCGCCCTAAGCGGCTTCGCCTTTTCCATAATATGGGCACTGTTTTTCTGGCTCTCCTACAATCTCTTCTTCCTCCTATGAAGCGAACCTGCTAAAATATAGAGGTTGCTGCTGTCAAAATTAGGGGGTATCATCATGGGAATTATACAACGGTCAGCAAATGAGCTGCGAACCTGGCCGCGTAATATTAAGCTTTTTTTCCTTGCCAATGTGCTGTACCAGTTCGGTACAGGCATGTTCAGCGTGCTCTACAATCTGTACATACAAAGCCTCGGCTATAATGATTCCATGAACGGTACCGTAGTCAGCGTTCAATCCCTGGCTACCGCGCTGATGTTTATCCCGATCGGCTTGATCGGAGACCGCACCAGCCGCAAACGGATCCTGGTGCTCGGCGCTTTGCTCAGCGGTGCAGGATTGATCGCCCGCTCCCTCTTTGAAAGCGAATTCAGCTTAATGGGGCTGGCAATATACACCGGATTGTTCGCTTCGTTCTTCCAGGTGCTCGCCATTCCTTTTCTGGCGGAAAACACGCCGAAGCAGGCGCGCATGCGCATCTTCAGCATTCACGCCTCCCTTGTGCTTGCTTCCCAGGTGCTTGGCAGCATGGGAGGGGGATTCCTGGCCGATGCCCTGCAGGCGCTGGGCATGAACAAAGTCGGCAGCTTGAAGTTCGCACTGCTCATCGGGGGCGTTGCCACCTTCGCTGCCTTCGTTCCGCTGCTATTTACAACCGACAAGCGGGAATCACTCGAACCGCAGCCTGTCCATCCCGACCAGGAAACGGTACCGAAGCAGCAGCCGTCCTTCACGAAAGACAAGCCTTCACTGCAGCCTGCAGCGGCCGGTCCCGGTAAGACATCACACCGCGAAGATTATAGAATCATCGGCCAATTCGCCTTGGCCCAGCTGCTGATCGGGCTGGGCTCGGGCCTCGTCGTGCCGTATCTGAATCTGTATTTCACGAACCGGTTCTCGGTATCGCTCTCGGCGGTCGGCATTCTGATCTCCCTGGGACAAGTGATGACGATCGTATCCATGCTGATCGGACCTACGCTGGTTAACCGGGTCGGCGCCGTTCGGGCCGTCGTCTATTTTCAGGTCATGTCCCTGCCTTTCCTGGTGCTGACCGGCTTTACCAACATCCTGATCGTGGCGTCCATCGGATTCCTGTTCCGTCAAGCACTGATGAACGCGGCCAACCCGATCCAATCCTCCATTCTGATCGACCGGGTACCGGACGAGAAACGCGGAATCGCAAATTCCGTGACCCAGACGGCGTTCATGATGGGCTGGGCGACGATGGGCCCGGTGCAGTCCGCTTTGGTTACCACCTACGGCAGCTATTGGGGTTATGCGATCACCTTTTGCATCACCGGCACGCTTTACGTCTTCTCGTCGTTTCTGTATTACCGCATGTTCCGGGAGCCTAAGCGTAAGAAGGTGCCTGAATCCGCCGCGTCTACGCTCTAGCTTCTTCGCGCAGCGGCTTGACATGCGAAGGAACGCCGCTGCCCCGCGTCGATATGAATCGGGCCTGAAAGCTTCCGCGATAGCGGAAAACAGGCCCGAACAGCGGGTTAAACACATCCACCCGAATCCGGTAGGTTTGATGCCGGTCATCATACCATTCGCACACGTCGGCCGTTCCCGTGAGTCCCGCCGGAAAGCGAAACCCAAGCCACCCCTCGTAGAACCGCTGCTCGCCTGAGCGAATACATATTCCGCCATTACCGCTGACCGACACTTCAAGGTCTACCGCTAAATGCTGCTTGCTTCCCAGATAATCCACGATGCCGTTTCGCTCTTGGCTGTAAATCATCGTCGCGTCAAATCTTCTAATGCCCGATGGAAATTGAAAGCTTCTGCACCAAGTCACCGTCTCTCGTCCGTAACGATCCAAATAGGCGTAGTTCTCAATCCGAAACGGGATATGGAGTCCCCGTTCAGGGAACATAATGTGGCGCACCGTTCCGATGTAGAGCGGGAGCTTTGCCCAGCGGGCATACCAAATCTCATCCATAGTCCCTTCGCCGATCGAGGCCACCATATCCTTGCTGCCGAACCCGAACCTCTCCTGGATTTTGGGATGAAGCTTCCGAAATTCCCGGCCTAGCGCCTGCTCATAAATGGATATCATGGGCTCTCTCCTCCTTTTGCCGCACCTTGCTTGTCCTTGGAGTGCCCGGCTCCCGCAAGCATCGGGAAGCACTTGGCAAATCTGTCGAAGACCAGGAGGCAAGCAGACATAGAACGAGCATCGTGCCGCTCAGAAGCAGCGGATTGAACGGTGCTTTAAGCCAGGCAGGCTCCGGGATGAGCGCTCCCAGCATCAGTCCCGCCAGCAGGACGGACTCGAGCCTGTACCACCATCGGCTCTTATGAAATGTAAGGCTGATCAAGCCAATACATATCTCAAAAACGCCCAGCATTCCAAGGATTGCGCGTTCCTGACCGCTCCACCAGCCGATGTGCTGCAGCATCTCCAGCTCCCCGCCCTCCGGGAACAGCAGCTTCGGCACCAATCCTTCGTAGATCCACAGCAGTGCCAGCGTCAATACGCTGCAAGCATGGATCCATGTTTGCCGGATCGACACGGCAGGCGGAATGCTCCTCTCCAGCCACAGCCGCAGCACGTCAAAGCTCCAGGCTGCAGCCTTCCCGAACATCGGACGAAACACCAGCCGGTCAAACCAAGCGCCGATCAGGCCGAATCGTGTCTTGTAATCGTATTGGGTCGAGAAGGTTATGACCCCTCTCCCTCCATCCCGGTATCGCCAGTATCCGCTGCCTTCGCGGATCAAAGATATGTTCTGATCAGAGCCAAAACGCAGCACTGACATCCGATCCCCGTCTTCCCGTCGCGAAAACGCATGGGTCACCCCAATTCCGGTGATCGTAAGACCGAATCCGATTCGGGTCTTATATAGAAACCGCTGATGCTTGGAATCGCCTTTAGGCAAGTAATGAATGCTCGAGAACCGCACGTCCCACTGCTGATGCAGCTCCGGACGCTGCGTATGCTTCCACAGCGTATCGAGATCCGACTCGATATCAATCTCCACATAGATCGGCTTTCTCTTCATGCTCAGACTCCTCCATACCAGCTTCATTACCGGCGTAACAGCATTTTCGTTCACCGGGTATTCATGCATTCAGCATACAGCCGAATCCACTTTCCCGTTAGTTCCGACTTTCATAGAACCACAACCAAAAAAGGTACTACGTTTCGTAGTACCCCCCACAATAAATACGCTATGTTTTTGGCTCAAAACCTTGCACCGGGCGTTCGCCCTAACCGCTAACGATCCTTTATGATCCCTTTTCGCCGCACCTTTTCAACGGCTTCTTTGCCGCTCTTTACGCCGAGCTTTTTCAGGATTTTATTAATTTGATTCTTTAACGTGCTTTCCGATTTGAACAGCTTATGCTCGATCTGCGCATGGGTGTACCCTTTCTCCATCAGCTCGAATACCTCCCGTTCCGCATGTGTTAAGCCCCGCAGCTGCTCCTCCCGCTTCAACCGGGAAAATTCCTTCAGCAGCGCCTCCATCGGACCGGCATGCAGCAAGGCACCGCGGATCGCCCCCGGCAGATCCTTGAACCTCGCCTTTTCGATATATTGCACGGCTCCTGCCGTAAAGGCCTGTGTGATCGTCTGCTCGTCATCCATGGAGGTTAACATGATCACCTTGGCCTGCGGCCTGATTTCCAAAATGTCGGCGGCCGTGTAAATGCCGTCCAGCTGTCCCAGGGTGAGCTGTATGTCCATCAACACAACATCAAACGAAAGGACGCGTGCCATGGCGGCTGCCTGCTCCGGCGTCTGGGCGGCCCCCGCTACCAGCATGTCCTCCTGTCCGTTCAGAAAAACAGTCATCGCCTTGATCCAATCGGGATCGTCTTCAACCAGAAAAATTTGTATCGGGCTCATTCCTCTCCCCTTCCTGCCAGTCGTACCAACACCCGGCGGGGGAAATACAGGGACACTTCGGTTCCTTCCCCCTGGCGGCTCTCCATGCCTATCGATCCCCCGCTTTTTTTCATCACATGGTATGCGTAGGAAAGACCTAATCCGTAATTGTTTCGTCGATCCTTCTTGGTGCTGTAAAAAGGTTCAAATACCCGCGCCTGGAGCCCATCCGGAATACCGTTGCCATAATCCTTGACCGAGACCACCGCGCCCCGTCGTCCGGCATCGACCGTCAATTCGATCACCCCGGCCCCGGGCGTAGCCTCGACTGCATTTTGCAGCAGGTTGCCCGCCGCCTCGGTAACATGAACCGGATCGATCAGCAGCCACGGGCGCTGCCTGATGTGGAGCTTGACCTCAACCCCATGACTGCGCAGCATTTCGTGCTCGCGCTGCAAGAGCTCCTTGACCAGATGATCCAGCCGAACCGGCTGCGCCTTCAGGACGAGCTCCTTCGTTTGCTGCTGAATCCTCTCCGTCATGGCAAGGAGATGCTCCGACGCCTGTGTGATGATCCCGAGCTGCTCAAGCGCAGCCCCTTGGTTCGGCTGCAACATTTGCTTCACATTTTCCGTGCTCAGAGCGATTTTTCCGATTTCATTCTTGAGGGTGTGGTTCAGCAGGGAGGTTCCCGTCGAAACCGCCTGCATCGTACGGTCTATCGGATCCCGTTCAACTTTCAGCCGCATGCCGAGCACACCATAAACGAACACGCAGATCAACCCGACGACGAACGAATATACGATCAGCAGCGATACATATTGAAAGAAATCGTAACCGGGGTACAAGAGGCTCCCGACATTAATCAGTAGCATCACGCCCAGCAGCGTAGGGACCATAATCATGGCCGTGATCAGCAGACTTCTGCGTCTGTTCGGGTTCATTTCTTGTACATAGGCCCGAATTAATAAATAGCACGATATGAAATAGTACGGAGCTGTCCAGACAAGCAGCAGCCCGAAATCGATCCGATGCTCAGGAGAAACGATGACTTGGAGTACCGTTACAAGCGGGGGCAACAGCAGCCCGAGCTTGAAGTACCTCAGCTTGACCGGATCGATCTGCTGCCGGGTGTACACGATGCAAAATACGAGCACCCCGTAAGGCGACATCGCATGATTGAAGCTTTGAATGATCGGCTCAAATGAAGCCGGTATAAAGCCGTCCGGCTCTAGGATTTCGGTTAAGCCGCCTACGCCTGAGCTGAATAAGAAGAAAGCCGCCCAGCGATTCACCTCTTGCCGCGGCTGGTTCGCCAGCAGCACGATTGCCGCGATCCATAAGGCCGCCACATAGTATAGCATTTCACATCGCCCTATCTCTTTCATTTTCTAGTTTCATCCTACCATACCTGTTCGACAAATGGAGCACGCTTTACATCACGAAAACACTCAGTTTACATTCAGCTGGATTTAAGCCAGAAATCAGAAACGATTGATAGCATGGTTTCAGAAGCAAATAAGCGAACTGACAGAAATGAGGTGGAAGCATGAACAAAGGATTGAAATACCGGAATGAACTGAAGTTTTTTGTCAACATGCATCAATACCGGATCATCCGGCAGCGGTTGAACCATTTGATCCGTCACGATAACCATGCGGGACCGTCCGGAGAATACCATATTCGAAGCCTGTATTTCGACGATATCAATAATAAGGCGCTGCACGAGAAGCTGGCCGGCGTCCGGGACCGCGTAAAATACCGGATTCGCATCTATAACGTGAGGGACGACGTGATCCATTTTGAGAAAAAGATAAAGTTCCGCGACTACATCGCGAAGCTGAAAGAGCCCCTTACCCGGGAGATGACGGACCGGATTATGGCGGGGGATTACGAATGTCTGTACCAGCCGGACAAGCCTCTGATGATGGAACTCTATCACGAGATGAAGCATAACCTGCTGCGCCCGAAGGTCATCGTCGATTATGTCCGTGAACCGTACGTATGCGCAAACGGCAATGTCCGGATCACGTTCGACAAGGAGCTGCGCACAGGGCTCCACTCGGTGGATCTGTTCAACCGGGAGCTGCTGCCGATCCAGGCTATTGATGAGAATCTGATCATTCTTGAAGTCAAGTATGACGAGTATATACCGGATTACATCAAGATTGCCCTGCAGCTGGAGGGACTTCAGCGCCAGTCCGCATCGAAATACGTTATTTGCCGAAAATTTTTAAAGTATAACGCTTGGGAGGATCAATAATTCATGAATGCAACGTCTAACGAAACGACCAACTTTTCTAATATTATCAAAAAATCCGTCCTCGAGAACTTCGCATCCGATATCAGCATCGCCAAAATATTGATTATGCTCGCCATCGCTTTTGTCATCGGATTGTTTATATATCTGCTGTATAAACGGGTATTCAGCGGGGTGCTCTATTCGAAGAGCTTCAACGTGTCCCTGATCGGAATGACCATGATTACGGCGGTTGTGATCATCGCCATCAACTCCAATCTCGTGCTCTCGCTCGGTATGGTCGGCGCGCTGTCCATCGTTCGTTTCCGGACCCCGATCAAAGACCCGACCGATTTGATCTTTCTGTTCTGGGCAGCTGTTGCAGGCATCGTAACCGGCGCAGGTTTCTATACGCTGGCGGCGATCGGTTCCGTGGTCGTAGGCCTCATTCTGTTCTTCTTCATAAAAAAAGCGTCAGTCGACACCCCCTATCTTCTTGTCGTCCATTGCCAAGACGAGCAGAGCGAGCAGGCGGTTCGCACTCGCATCGCCGAAGCGGTAAAACGTTACAATCTGAAGCAAAAAACCGTTTCAAACGGGAACATCGAGCTGACGGTGGAAGTCAGACTGAAGGATGCCGAGGGCGAATTCGTCAACAAGCTGTCCGGACTCCCCGGCGTCCATAACGCGGTCCTGATCAGCTACAGCGGCGATTATGTATCCTAAGACAGGTGGTGTCTCGATATGAAAACAAAATATGCCGCAGCTCCCCTGTCCCTTCTGCTGGCCTTGATGCTTCTCTTATCCGGCTGTCAGGATTGGCTGGCACCCGGTGCAAGCCAAGCAAATAAGGCGGAGGATGGGAGCCCAGCCGCGCAGGAGAGCGTGTCCACGGTGTTCCCGAAGGATCAGGTCATCGATGTGAAGATTACGATCGATGAAGCGGATTTTGCGGATATGATCGACAATGCCGAAGCGGAGGAGTATAAAGAGGCGTCGGTTGATTATAACGGGCAGAAGTTCGAACATGTCGGCATTCGGACCAAAGGCAACTTGAGCTTGCGGAGCGTGGTCAACTCCGACTCCGATCGTTATAGCTTCAAGCTGTCCTTCGATGAATATGTGTATCAAACGCTGGACGGGATCAGCAAAATCAATCTCAACAACAACTACAGCGACGCAACGTACATGAGAGAATTTCTCGCCTACGAGCTGGCGGCATCCGCTGGCCTGCCAACGCCTGGCTTCTCGTACGTCAATGTCTATATTAACGGCGAGCTTTGGGGATTCTACCTTGCCGTCGAGCAGATCGGCGATTCTTATCTGGAGCGCCACTTCGGGAATGCATACGGTGCCTTGTATAAGGGCGTCATGACCGGCGCCGGCAGCGATCTGACCTGGCTCGGTCAGGATCCGGATTCGTACACGGGCCTAGAAATGAAGTCCAAATCCTCCAATGACGACGTTCTGATCGACATGCTGGATGAGCTGAATAACGGTTCCGATTACGAGCAGGTTCTTGATGTGGACCAGGCGCTGAGGTATATCGCCCTAAATGTGGCCGCATCGAATATGGACAGCTATCTCGGCATGAACAAACAGAATTATTATTTATATGAGAATAAGGGGGTCTTCTCCATTCTCCCTTGGGACTACAACATGGCCTTTGGAGGGTTCGGCGGTTCCGGCATCCTGATCGACGAACCGACCCAAGGGGCCGTAGCCGAGCGGCCGCTCGTTGCGAAGCTCCTGGAGGTGGGTGAATACAAGGAGCGCTATCACGCCATCCTTCAGGACATGCTGGATGGATACCTCAAGCAGGAAACGTTCGCGAAGCGCGTGGAACAGCTCAAGGCGCTGATATCCGAGCACGTGCAGCAGGATCCGCGGCCTTTCTATACGTACGAGCAGTACGAGGAAGCCGTGCCTGCCCTGCTCACATTCGTCCAGCAATCAACGGAGAATATCCAGCAGCAGCTGGACGGCACGCTCCCTTCTTCCGGAGACGGCAGCGGCAGCGGTGGCGGCATGGGTCCCGGAGGCTTGGGCGGCATGCGCCAGGGCGGTGCGGGCGGCATGCGGCCGGGCGATGCAGATCCTGCAGGCAGCATGCCGCAGGGTGAAGCAGGTCCTGCTGGCGGTATCGGCGGTATGCCCGAGGATGCCGCTGGCACTGCAAACAGAGCCAGCGGTAATATGGAGCAGGATAATGCGGGGGCTGCTAAGAGCGATACTGGCCTGGGCGCTGCTGACGATACCAACGGCGGTATACCGCAGAATGGCCCGGGCGCTGCTGAAGGTGCCAACGGCGGACAGGACGTGACACCGCAAGTGGATCGCGGGATAACCGCTAACAGCTCCGGCAACACGGCGACAAACACGGTGGCCGATAGCGCAGCCGCAGCAAATCGCACGGCCGATAACAAGAACACCGTTCCCGCATCGCAGGCGCAGGCTGGTGAACAAACACCGGAGCTGTCGCAGCAGCAATCACAGCAAGAAGCCCAGCAGGAGTCCTCGCTGGTAACGCCACAGCAATCCCAACAAGGAGCTCAGCAACTTCAGCAGTCGCAGCAAGGAGCCCAGCAACCATTCCAACAGGACGCAGCTGCCCAAGGAGCGGTGCCCGGGAATGCGTCAGCCCCGGACACCAACGCTCAAACCGGGCAGCCGAATGCCAATCAGGAGCAGCAAACGAATCGCTTTGGCGAATTCGGCGGCGGGATGGGCGGCGGAATGCCGGGCGGCCGGGGCATGGGACTGCAGGATTGGAACAACAGTCAAGACCAGGAGCAAGGGAATATGCAAGAGCTGGTCTATACCGTGATCTCCATCCTCCTTCTCATTGCGGCCTGTCTTATCGTTACGCTGTATAAACGCAAAAAGCTGTAACTCACATCTCATCAACACATAACAAGCTCCATTCATTCCAAAGCGAATGAATGGAGCTTGTTGGTTACATACCATATTCCTTTATGCTAAACGCCCAAGTAAATCCAGAATGACAGGCAGCGCAATCATAACGGCTGCGGCGGTAATCGTCACAGCTGTCATCTGGCGGGACATTCTCCGCTGCGTGGCCTTGGAGCGGTACCATCCGCCAAACTGCAGACGATTACGGTACAGAACCATAAACCCAAGCACATTCCCTAAGAACAGGAACAGGATATAATAGTCTTTCCATAACACCCATGACTGCAAAACAGCCAGTTCGATATTCGTTACGATCGCAGTACCGAGCATGAATAAGACCATCATTCGGACGATTTCCAGCATGGCGCTTCCCAGCTTGGCCATCACGCACCCCTCCCCTCATACTATGATCAGCGTGGACAGTTCCGGACCAGCCGGAAGCCTTCTAACACTTCTATGATATCCCGTAATCGCACACCATCGACGTAGGTTATCTCATCTCTGGGCCGTGCATGCACCGATCACGATGGTTCAATCCCCTGCTAACCGCATGACAACATCAAGGTGCTTCGCTGTTCAGGTCGGTAACGGGAGAATGCTCCGCTTTCTTCGCATGACTGTTTACATAATAGCTTTCCAGCCGCCGGCTCCCCCATAAGGATAGAGCGATAAAGGCCAGAACGCCGACAAGCTTATACGGCTCGGCTGCAATGTCGGACAGGTTCGCACCTATATAGGATACGCAGAATACCATAATGCCTTTTCCTAATGTTACGGCCAGCAGGTAGGATAGGATATGCATTCTCGCCAGACCGGCGGCAATATTAACGGCGACAAACGGACCGACCGGTAAAATGCCGAGCAAGAACACGTAACTGAACCCGTTCTTCTGAATCCATCGCATTCCCCGCTGTACCTTGGGCTTGGCTGCCCAGCGCGCGAGAAAGCGGCTGTCGGATATTTTCCTCACCAGGAGAAAGGTTGTCAGGCAGCCTGCGATCATGCCGATCCAAGAATACAGGAACCCTTCCCATAACCCGTATACGGCGGCATTCACCCCTACGATCACAATCGTCGGCATTGGCGGAACGAAGGATTTCATGAAGGTCAGCAGGATCCCCGGCAAAGGGCCAAGCGCTCTGAACTGCTCCAGAAACCACTCCAGGTTGCTCTCCGTAAAATAAGACGTGATATCCAAATAACCCGTTGGCATTGCGTTCACTCATTTCTATCGTCAGTTGCCTATAGTATAAATCAATACCGACCCTGAATCTATATAAGGATTAGCTTGCTTTTCAGGGAGCCGGTGTCAGTCCAGCAATCAGCTTACACTTATCCGATCAGCTCCAGCTGTCTTAGGTGATGTTTGTCATGCCAAATAAAATCCTTCATAAACTGCGCGACCTTAAACGGATGACCGTCTTTATCCGTGTAATCCCCGTCGTACACATCCTCCGGCATGGACCGGATCGCTTCGATCAGCTGCTCCCGCGCTGCAATCGTCTGGCGGACCAAATCCTCGGTTGTGCTTGCTTTCGCATAATCTCTGGCATTTTCATTAAACTCGTCATAGTTCAAGTGTTCAGAGGTCGGAGCTTCCCCGCGCGCAATCTTCTCAATCGCCTCTGCGAAAAAGTATTCGTCCCATCTGAAAATATGACAGACAACCTCGCGAACCGTCCACTTGCCTTCGGCCAGCGGGGTGCTCCACAACGTTTCATCCCGATCTGCAAGCTCCTTTACCCGATCGATCCATTCCCCATATTCGCTGAGCAGCTGTTCTTTCTCACTCATCTTCGTTCCTCTCCCTCGCTAATAATTTATGATAAAATCCGTTTAGTCTATCATCCGACCAGTTATACATGTCCAGCAGAGCTGCATAAGGATCGCCTGGAATTCCCAGCAGCTCCGCAAAAGCCGGCTCCGTCTTGATTCCCGCTTGCTTCAGTTCGATAATCCGTTCTCTTCCGGCTTCGCCTATCAGCTGAAGCAGCCGATACTCTACGACCATATGCCGGTATCCGTTCTGCTGTTTCGTCGGCACAGGCTGGCCGAATATTTCGAACATCCAGCCTTTGTACCGGAAGCGGACCACGATGCGATCCATGCCATTAACGTTTCGGCTATCGACCGACAGATCCGGCAGATGTCCGAAAACCTCGTGGATGGTCTGTTCAAATGCAGCGAAGTCCGTAACGCGGCAGGCGATATCGAGGTCACTTCCCGGGATGTCGATGCCAATAGGGATCGTGCCAACGAGAATCGGATCATACGGTGCCAGATGGGCAAACAGCCTCAGGTCATCCATGACGAGCGCGGCCTGCCTCTGCTTCTCCGTACCCTGATACAAATAATCGATATTCAGAAACTTTATGTCCTGCATGCTCAATCTTTTTCCTTTCCCGGCCTGCTGCACGCCATCGAACCAACCAACAAACTAACAAACAAAACCTCCCCGCAAATTAGGCTGCCGGTCTGGAAGAAGGATCGTATCCTGTAGCTATCCCCCAGGTCCTACCTTTCCGTCCACGTCGTCCGGACATATCCGAGCCGCATACCGACCGCTTCCATATTGCGGTGGCTTTGTGACAAGAACCCGCACTGGCCGACGACTAAGCTGCAGCCCGTTTGCTGGGCGATCCGAATCCGATGGCGAAGGAGCAGCCGATGCAGTCCGTGCCTGCGATATTCGGGCAGCGTCGCCCCGAAAGTTAGAGAGGCTATGCCTTCATTTATGTACATCACACCAGCCGCGGCAGGCTCATCCTGCACATAGGCAAGATAAAATCTCCAGCCTTTCCGCGCTGCGAGCACCCGGTTATTTGCGGCCACGGACGGAATCCCCTGATCAGGAAGTCCGGTTCCCCGGCAATGGATCGTCGCATACCGCTCGAACTCATGCTCGGTGACATGCCGGATCTCGATAGCCGAATCCGCCTCTTCTTCCATGTTGACCGGATGCATATACATCGAATTATGAAACCCTGACTGGTACAGCCCTCGTTCCGCAAGCGCCTTCAAAAGTTCCTCATTTGCCGTGGAGGGCACGATCTCGATCTGAAATCTCCGATCCCTCGACCGGTAGAAATCAACTATGGCATCCAGATGGCCGATGTCCTCCGATTGAATGCCTTTTACGGTGTTAAAGGAAAGCCACGGCATGGTCTTGCTGTACAGGCACAACGCATGGCCGAACCGTTCGATCAGGACGCCCTCCGGGTTGCCCGGCCGCTTTGCAATGGCATCCATCCGATCGTGCATGTACTCCGTTTCGGAGCGCTGAATATGTAAGATTACCTCTTTCGTTGGGAGCTCGTCCATGATAACCTCCATCGATCTGTGATAGGACGGCGATAAGAGAACAGCCTGAAGATCATACGAGCTATGCATCCTCAGGCTGTTTGTCTATCACCTATTTATTTCGTGCTGCCGGGCAGATCGCAGGATCCGTCGGCACATATCCCCGCATCCTTCTCGTTCACCATCACAAGCGGATGGGCTTCACGGTAGGCTTTCTCCAAAGCGTCCGTAAATACCTCAAGCGGCTGTGCGCCGGATACGCCGTACTTGCCTCCGAGCACGAAGAAAGGCACCCCGCGAATACCCAGCTGGTGGGCAGCCGCTTCATCAGCGCGTACTTCCGAGCTATATGCGTCTCCATCAAGCACCGCATCTGCCTCTTCCCGCGACAAACCAACCTCGGCGGCCAGATCGGCCAGCAAGGAGCGGTCCTGCAGATTGCCGCCCTCTGTAAAGTGAGCGTAGAACAACCGCTCTGTCATCTCTTTCATTTTTCCATGCTGACTTGCAAAATGAACCAGTCGATGGGCATCGAAGGAATTCGCTGGAATGATGCGGTCCATGTGATACGTGAGGCCGACGCTTGCCGCCTGCTGCGTAACGTTGGCGTTCGCCGCCCGGGCTTGCTCAATGCTCATCCCGTATTTTGAAGCCAGCAATTCATCCATCGACACGCCCGGCTCATACGAAGCGTCCGGATCAAGCTCGAAGCTCCGGTAAACCACCTCGACCTGATCCTTATTCGGAAATAAGGCCAGTGCATTCTCGAAACGACGCTTTCCTATATAACAGAACGGACACATAAAATCCGACCAAATCTCAACCTTCATCGTCTTACCCCCTGCAAGCATGTATTTTACTTACTTATTGTAACTTTCTTTCTGGATTACTGCAAGAAAAGTCCTGTATCACCACATAAGGGAAAGGCAAATTCGGTCTTCTGATCGTAAAAAAGATGGCTATCGTCCACCTGTCATTTATATCGTTTCCAGTCCATATCACTGTTCTCCAGCAAATACTCAAAATCGTTATCACGGCGCTTCTGCTCCGCTGCGCGGGCGGCCTCGCGCTCCTGTCTTTCTTTCTCCAAACGCTCAGCCTCCGAGGCCTTTAATGTTTCGGAGGTTTCCTTCAATTTCTGAAGCAGCTCTGGGTTCAGAAGATCCTTCAACGTTGCCGGCTTGTCGGCCTGCGAAGCACTTGGAGCGGGCATGTTCCGTTTCTTTTTAGCCATATTCACTCACCTCGGTTTCCTCATCATTATACCATCTTCCATGCGGACTGACAGCACTGGAGGATGCAAAAAAAGAGGGCCTGGCGGCCCTCTCTTCTCTTTTATGTATAATATAAAGGGCGATCGATGGGACTTGAACCCACGAATGCCGGAGCCACAATCCGGTGCGTTAACCCCTTCGCCACGACCGCCATCTTATAAATGGACTAGCTGTCCGGATAATTAATATAGCATAGGATTCAAGATTGTGCAAATTGTAAAAGTTGCCATCCAGATCCATGCATCTTCATCAAAACCCTGCTCTCGCGGATTGCCGGCCACTGCCGGATTGGATCGAAACATATTGATTTCTTTCTGCGGTAAATACTATACTAACGAGAATGTTGAAGAAACGGTTATTCGAAAAAAAACGTAAGCACGGGTGTACGAAAAATTACTAAAAACCGTTTGTATTGTGTTGCAGCTGGAGGTCGATTCATCATGATTTATCATATTGATTATCTTTCCGAAGCGCTTCATGTTAAGGGTTACCTGGGTCTTCCGCCTCAGCTTCCCCATGCGATTAGCCAGTCTATGGCTGACATAGCCGGTACTCAGCCCGGCGTTTCGGTCAAAGGCACACTGGCTTGCTCATGGCGCCCGGATAAACAATTTCAACATCCTGGCGGATCAACCCGCAAGCTTCCCCTCCTGATCTATTGCAGGGGCGGAATCGGCCGCGTCGGAGCGGTGCGCCTGAAGTGGATCGAAGAGTTCGCGATGCACGGCTTCGCGGTCTTCGCCCCTGCATATCGCGGAAACGAAGGCAGCGAGGGGCGGGATGAGTTCGGCGGAGCCGATACGATGGACGTCGTAAACGCAATCGATTGGCTCAGGAACATACCTTGGATCGACCCGGCCCGGATTTATCTGCTCGGCTTCTCCCGGGGTGCGATCAATGCCGCCAAGGCAGCGGTTATCTCGCCAGTGGTTGCGAAGCTCATTCTATGGAGCGGGGTATCGGACCTGGCCCAAACATATGAGGAACGGATCGACCTCAGACGGATGATGAAACGGGTTATCGGCGGCTCTCCGAACAAAGTGCCGGAGCGATATCTCGCTAGGTCTCCGCTGCATTACGCGGAGCAGCTTGAGATCCCGGTGCTAATCGTCCACGGGACCCTCGACGAGCAGGTCCTTATCGGGCACAGCTATCGAATGGCGGACAGGCTCGCGGAGCTTGGCCGGCAGGTGGAGACCCATTTCTACCGGGATCTGAAGCATCATTTTCCCCCGCCGCAGCATGAAGCGGCGGTTCATCGCATGTGCGATTGGCTGATGAAAGTTTAACGGCTCCCGGGTTTAGGCTCTCGGGATGCCATCAGTTTGACCGCCGTCCCAATCAGACCTCCACCTGAAACATGGAATCAACAATCACCGGTAGTTGGTCCCTAAGGGATATCGCACCAAAGACGGACCGTGCATGACTCCCGTTATCCCCGAACACTTCAACCATTAGATCAGAGAAGCCGTTCAGCACCTTGTGATGCTCCTCATAATCCGGAGAAGCATGGATAAACCCTTGGACCTTGACTACGCGCTTCACATGATCGAGAGAGCCCAAAGCTTCCTTCAATACGGCCAGCACTTCGATGCCGGCGGAACGGGCGAAGGCATATCCCTGCTCGGTCGTATAATCTACCCCCAGCTTGCCTCTCGGATGACCCGCAGGACCTTTCCCGGACACATACATTATTCCGTCTACGATTACGTAATTGGCGTATTTCGCTGCAGGTACGCTAGCCGCAGGCAAAACGATCCCCATCTCCGCCAACCGCTGCTCCACATTCCCTCCCATGTCCGTCTACTCCCCTTTATCATATTTTCCATTGAATTTCGATTATTGTATCATGGAAAATTCCCTTTGCAAGCAAAATGCTGTTCCCCCTGCCTAAAGATTTCTTACTCGCTTAATTGTTGTTACCCTGATTTGAAAATTATGGATTGACAGTCGGCAAACGATCCTTTACAGTATCTCATATATGAAAATGATAATCATTATCGTTTAGTTTGCTGTTATTATTCTACATACAAGGAGAATCGAAATGAAGAACAAGCTGTTCATTCCCTTTATCGTTTTGCTTTTAGTGATCCTCAGCGCTTGCGGCTCTGATTCAGGAACGCCAGCCTCATCGACTCAAAATAATCAGGACACTCATAACACTCAGAATGCGGACACGACGACGGTCGCCAATCCATCCGAGGAGACGATCACGTACCAATCTGAGAAAGGTCCCGTGAAGGTTCCTGCCCATCCCAAACGGATCGTAGCGTTGACGTATGCACCGAACGTGCTCTCGCTCGACGTACCGCTGGTTGGCGTCGATCAGTGGACGAATGCGAATCCGTTGTTCAAGGACAAGTTGGAGGGCGTAACCGTCGTTTCGGAGGAGGACCTCGAGACGATTATCGAACAGGATCCGGATCTGATCATTGCCGGCACCGAAATGAAGAATCTCGATAAGCTGGGCCAAATCGCTCCTACCGTTGCTTTTACCTGGGGAAAGCTGGACTATTTATCCCAGCAGCTTGAGATCGGAAAGCTCCTCAACAAGGAGCAGGAAGCTCAGGCATGGATCGATGATTTCAAGCAGCGTGCGGAAGCAATCGGCAGCGAAATCAAAGCGACGGAAGGCGATGATGTCTCCGTTTCCGTGTTTGAAACCGATTCGGCCAAGAACTTCTACGTATTCGGCAATAACTGGGCGCGAGGCACCGAAATCCTGTATCAGGCCATGGGATTGAAAATGCCTGAAAAAGTCGAGAAGGATGCCCTCGGCCCCGGATATTTTGCGTTGTCGCAAGAGGTGCTCTCCGATTATGCGGGAGATTATATTGTGCTTAGCCGAAACTCGCAAGCCGATACCGCGTTCATGAAGACCGATATTTGGAAGGGCATCCCGGCCGTCAAAAACGGACATGTCATTGAAATCGATACGGAGGCTGCCACTTATAGCGATCCGATTACGCTTGAATATTTGCTGAATATTTTCAAGACCGGATTCCTTGGCGACGGCTCGACCGATTAATGAATTACAATGATCGAAACCAGACTCCCCCGAATCAAGTTCTTTCCCGAGCTTGGTTCGGTTTTTTTTTTACGTTATTCCTGATTATTTCGGGCTTGCTCTGATATTTGAAAATATTTTTCTTGTTTCTAAGCAAAGAATAATCCCCTTTGTAAAGGGCAACATAATTCTGGTACCTGTCCTCCACTAAATAAATCAACTTTAACGGAAAGGAGTTGCACCTCAATGAAGAAAATCCTCGCTTCATTCTTAGCCGGATTAAGCTTGGCTCTCGTTCTTGCGGTTCCAGCTTTTGCGAATAATAACAACATGAACACAAACGATGTGAATGCCAACAACGTGAACACCAACAGTTATAACGCAAATGCTACACGTGACAACGATACAGACTGGGGCTGGCTGGGATTAATCGGTCTTGCTGGCCTCGCCGGTCTGAGACGCCGCAATCCTGAACGTCAATAGTCAAAAAGTTCAAAAGCATACGTGATTTTGTTCTTTTTGACCGCCTTTTTGCCGGCAGTTTGGTAAGATTATGAATACGTTTGTGTAGTGAGCCGCATCTCGTTAAACATCAAAAAGGCTGTATCTTAGCAGGCATTGGCTTGCCAAGATACAGCCTTTTGTCGCAAAGTGAACCTTAACCGGCTTACCCGGACGACTATTCATTTAACTTCCAGCCATTGCTTAAGAAGTGCACACCTATTGAATATAGAAAGAATAGGAAGCATAGCGCTGGGCGTTCGGGATCGCCTTCCAGACGTCAACGGTCTCCGCTCCCGGATACCAGTAGGCGAAGCCGGCAACTTGATACGCCGAAGCCATCAGGTGCTTCACGGACAAGGAACGGGCGTCCTCTGTCCAGATCCGATGCTGAACGCCGCCAGAGCGGTATTCCGCTTCATATTGTCCCGCTTCCGCATTCCACGATATCGGAGCCTGAAAGCTTCGAATTCGCCGGCCCTGCTCCACCAAGGTGATATCCTCGGAGGAAACGCTGGAGGCCAGCTTCCAGTCCCTCGTATACAACGGAAAGGCGACAATCGCTTGATTCGCCCTAATCTGGGTCAGGAGCCGCTGTAATGCAGATTCCGACCAAGAAATGGACGATACGGAGCCTGCTTTGGGCGAGCCGCCCCAATGCTCGTCGTAGCTCATCAGCACGAGATAATCCAGCTGCCTGCCGAGTGCCGCATAATCGAACGCCGCCGTCCAATCCGTGTTTAGATCCGGGGATACGTCAATCGACAGCTTGGCACCCAGGCGCTTCATCTCAGCAGATAATAACGTAACGAACAGCGTCAGATTCTCACGATCCTGGGGCATCACATTCTCAAAATCAATGTTGATTCCATCCAGTTCATACTTCACGGTATTGGCAGCGATGCTGCTGATCACCGATTGCCGGAGCGTGGCGCTGCTAAGGATTTGATGCGTCATCTCGGCGTTGCTCCGGTTTCCTATCATCGCCCACACTTCACGGCCGTTCTTATGCGCCCAATTCAGCAGCGCCGTATCCGTATTATCCGACAGCTTACCAGAGGCGTTCAGGTAATACCATCGCGGCACGAGAACGTTCAGTCCAGCCCTCTTAGCATAGCTTATATACTGGCTGGTCGTTCCGTTATACAGCCATCCCATTCGTACGCTTGCTCCTTCTTGGCGGTCCAGCACGGATTGGACGTTGCCCGTACGAAGGACGCGGTCCAGCAGCATGGCGGTCTCTTCGCGGGTAATCGGATCCAGCGGTCTGAACCGGCCCTCGCCTCCCTGCAGCCATCCCGTTTCCGTTGCTCGTCCTACGGCGCTCCGGGCCCAACCGGCAATGGAGCCCGAGTCCGAGTATCTCCAGGCACTGCTCCCGCTGCCTTTACCGCTCTCCTTCATCGCCCGGACCATCATGACGGCAGCCTCCTGCCGGGTAATCTGCGCATTCGGATAGAAATATGCACCGCTCCCCTGCACGATCGATACGTTCAGTCCAGCATGCACATAGCCGTAATACCAGGCAGCAGGCCGTACATCCCGGAACGCGGACAGGTCATTGTTCACGGGTGACAGCTTCAGCAGCCTTGTCAGCATCGCCGTGAATTCGGCTCGGGAGATGTGGTTTTTCGGCAAAAAAGCTCCATTGCCGTCCCCGCTTATGATCCCCCGCTTCGCCAAACGCAAGATCGCTTCCTTTGCGTAGCTTCCGGAGATATCATGAAACGCGGGCTGGCTTGGAGCCCCAAGTCCCGATACCTGAACAGGATGAATCACGCCTGCCAGTAACAGCAAAACACATAACGTCAGGAAATACTTCTTCAAGTGGTACGCCTCGATTCTATCATCTGATTATCTCAGCATATCAGATGATCGTAGAATCGGGCATTGCTCATTTATTGGTAATATCGCTTAAGCTCTTTCCGTACTTCAGCAGGAAAGAATAACGGCCCCGATCCCATCCACAGTCAATGTTGTCGGGGACAGCTGTTTGATCGTCTCTTCCCCTAAGAGGACGGTCCATTCTCCAAGCTCCGGCAGACTTAAGGTAGCCTCGTTTCGGCCGGCATAATAGAGAACATAGAGATGCCGGGCCTGATCGCCGCCGGCGTGATCTCGCAGCGTGAAGGCGATCGCCTGCTCCGGACAAGCCTCGAAACGCAGATGCTTACGAATCGTTTCCGCATCCCGCAGCCGGAATGCCGGACGCTCCTTGCGCAGCTGGATGAGCCGCTGAATATACTTGACGCCGTCCTGATGCTCCGCTGCTTGCCGCCAATCCAGGCGGTTCACCTCATCCGGCTCATTATAGCTGTTCTCGACCCCGCCTTTGGACCGGTAATATTCCTGACCGGCATGAATGAACGGAATCCCTTGGCTGGTGAGCGTGATGGCCGATGCCAGCCGGTGCATGTCCCGGCGAATATCATCGCTCTCGCCAGCCGTGGAGAGCTGGATTTTGTCCCAGAGCGTATGGTTATCGTGACACTCTACATAATTCACATTCTGGTCAGGCTCGGATGCAAATGACCGTATATCCGCCGAATACGAAATACCACCGGCAACACCCTGCTTCACCCGGTCCTTGAGCCCAGTTCCTCCGCTAATAAAGCCTTTGTATTGATATTTAAAAATATCGCCCTTAACCGCATCGCGGAACCCATCGTTAAAATGTCCGATTCTCGGCATCCGGTCAGCCTGCTGCTGATTGGCGCGCAGCTGCGGCGCAAGCTCGGTGTCCATGACCCAGCCTTCCCCGATCATGATGATCGACGGATCGATCTCATCAAGCGCTCCGCGGATTGCATTCATCGTCTCTACATCCATTAGGCCCATCAGATCGAAGCGGAAGCCGTCAATGCGGTATTCCTTGACCCAGTGCAGGACGGATTCCACAATGAATTTGCGCATCATCGGCCGCTCGGTTGCCGTATCGTTGCCGCAGCCCGAGCCGTTCGAAAACTTGCCGTCCTTCTTATAACGTAGATAATAACCTGGCACAAGCTTCGTGAAGTTGATTAAGTAACCATCGTACACATGGTTATACACCACATCCATGATGACCCGGAGTCCGCGATCATGCAGCGCTTGGACCAATTGCTTGAACTCGCGAATCCGAACTTCCGGCACATAAGGATCCGAGGCATAAGAACCTTCGGGCACATTGTAATTTTTCGGATCGTAGCCCCAATTATATTGCGGCTCATCAAGCCGAGTCTCGTCCACGCTTTCCGTTGCGTAATCGAATACGGGAAGCAGCTGCACATGGGTAACCCCGAGCTCCACAATGTGATCAAGTCCCGTCCGGATTCCTTCGGGTCCTTTTGTGCCCGCTTCGGTCAGCCCTGCGAACTTTCCCTTAAGATGAACTCCGCTGTCTGGATGGATCGTGTAATCCCGAACATGCAGTTCATAAATGACGGCATCCACAGCGCTTTCAAGCTTAGGCTTCGCTTCGGTCCAGCGCTCCGGATTGGTTGTCGACATGTCTAGAATATAAGCGCGGTCGCCGTTAACGCCTACGGCCTTGGCATAAGGGTCAATGGCTTCATTCCATTGCTCACCAATGCGAACCTGATAGGTATAGAATCGGCCCTTCAGGTCCTCTTTCACCCGCAGGAGCCATGTTCCCGATACATCGCGGGTCATCGCATAACGGTCCGCCTCCGTTGTCTTCCAATCGGAATAGACTAACACATAGGCCTCGCTTGCCGTCGGCGCCCAGAGGCGGAATAGGCTCTCCTGCGGACGATAGGTCAGGCCGAGATCGTCACCGTCATAATAAAATAATTGATCAAATTCCTTGGAGAACACCGATACGCCGCCGGTTACTGACAGATCTCCATAATCGATAACAGCATTGCTCTCTTTCTGTACGGACAAGCTCTTCACTCCTCATCTCTTCCTGCTGTGCTGCAGCCGCTGCACCTCTTCTTCCGTTAAGGACCGATTACCATAACGGGCCTTCTCA
This sequence comes from Paenibacillus sp. FSL M8-0142, assembly GCF_038597315.1. Classification (NCBI taxonomy): domain Bacteria; kingdom Bacillati; phylum Bacillota; class Bacilli; order Caryophanales; family Paenibacillaceae; genus Paenibacillus; species Paenibacillus sp. FSL M8-0142. The sequence goes on along the minus strand of NZ_CP152008.1, from coordinate 2,553,130 downwards.
TAGAGCTCGACCAAGGTCTCGGGCATCCGCTCCCGCGAATGTTCCTGCCAATCCTTAAGATCGTTCTCCGTTTCCCGGGGCGTTAAGGCTGCCTTCCAATTATACCCTTCCCGGATGCTTTGCAAAAGTATCCTGCGGTACATTTGGCGGATGATCTGATTCGGATCATGTCGCTCTTCGCCGCGATCCTTCTTGGACAAACGCATGCTGCCGAGAGCCCGCCGCAGCCGCTGCCCGGCTCGTTCATGCTCGATATCCTCGACCTCATCCTCATACCCCAGCGACGTTTGGGCTTCTTGCCGGGACATCATCCGATTCATCCACTTGGAGAGGATCCCGAGGAGCTTTGGCAGATGCTTCCCAAATCTCAAAAGAAGCAGCATAAGGCCGATTCCAATCGCGATAAATACGCCGTAAACCAGCGCCGATTCCAACCATTTCATGAACCGGCTCGGTCTCTTCTGCTCGCTGTCGGGCAGCTGGAGTTCAGGCGGCGGTTGAGGCGTCGCCTGCGATTCCGGAGGTGTCTCCGGACCTGCACTAAACAGTCCCGATAACCAAGAGGTCAGCCCCCGGGCCATCTCCTCGAACCAATGACGGAGCTGGGGAAGAAAAGCGATCGCTGCGATGATCAGAAGCAGCACCACGACGAATGAGCGGTTATATCGAAGCACGCGTCGTTCCAGCACAGGCTGATCCTTGCCCGGAAGCGTTTCGTCCAGCACCAGCTGCTGATTTACGATAAGCAGCGTAAGTGCCAATGCTCCTGCTCCGAACCAAGTAAGAACCGGTATTCCCGTCCGGAATGAATCCATGAAGGCCAGCACGAAGCTGCTGGCGCCGTATAGGATCAGGCCGACCAGGTAATAGGTTCCGGGAAACATGCTGCTCCAATCGATCTGCTCCATCCGGCTTCCGCGATAGCTGGCTGTAAATAGTACCGGAATCGCATAAGCCAGAAGGATGTCTATGCCTAATATCCAGCCCCCCAAGGCGATGGATACTACAGCGGCCCACATCACTGCTTTGAACTGCCGGTTCAAGCGAAGATAGGCACTGCCGGCATAGCCGATCAGATATGCTCCCCATGCTGCAGCCGGCCAAAGCCATGTCAAGGAATCGGGGAACAGGTAATAGGCGGGAATGAAAAGCACAGGGAAATAAAGGATGCACTCTACCAGGCTGTTAAAGAAAGCCCGCAGCAACCCGAATCCGCGGATCCTCATGCGGACACCTCCTTGCCTGCCACGATCATCCCGTCCTCGAGGAGCGCAACCTCGACGGAGTGGCCTTTCATCCTAAAGCGCTCAAGCAATGCTTCCAGCCGGGGACTTACATACGTCGTGAGCAAGATCATATCCACCGATTCCTCCTGGCGATCCAGCATGGACAGGAGATAATCATGGAACGACAGCTTACGGGTGAGCTCAAGCTTCGCAAGAAGTTCAAGGATCAAATCCTGCTGGGCTTCGCCGCCGGCTGCAGGGAGAAGCATGTCCTGCTCCTCTCCATCCACCACGGCCCCGTTCGTACCGAATCCAACCTCGATGCCTTGCGAGAGCAAGTGTGCGCTAATACCGGCCGCCAGACGAATTCCGTATTCAATCGGCTCCGGCCGCGTTACCTTGGTCCACATCCCCTCATGGTCTTCAATATTCAAGTAGATCATAAGGCGGCAATCCGCGGTCGTGTCCCGCCGGTATACCTGAAGGCTGCCCGTCCTGGCGGTGGCTTTCCATTGAATGTCCTTCATCGGATCGCCGCTGCGGTACTCGCGCACGCCGGAGATATGGAACGGATCCTCCATAATCCAACGCCGGACCAGCAGCTCGCCGATCCATGTTCGTACCGGGAGCTCCATCTCTGAGACGTCGAGCGGCCTCGGATACACCGTAATCCCGCCGGGAAGCGTCATGCTCTGCACGACGGACTGGATCCCCAGCAGATCGCCCGTCGTCATGGAGACGGTTCCAAGCCGGTACACGCCGCGCTGCTTTGCCGTGATGCGGTGCCTGCGCACGATTTTGGTCCAGGGAAGAAGGCTGAAGAAGCTCTTATGATTCTGGTTGTACTGTCCTTCGCTAATATTCAGATTCAGCTGGCTCTCAAAGGCAAGGCCTGTCCGAAATTGCGATTCAACCCGCAGCCAGGGAACCGGCAGCGCTTTCCGGTTTTCAATCGTCTCAATCAGCTCGATCGAATCTCCCTCATAGCAGGATGACGCCTTAAATGATCGGCTGTAGGTCAATTTTTTCAGCGCCGTTCGCTTGAAGAGCATGCCCTGCAAAAAAATGATCACAGCGGCGATCAGCAAAATCCAGTAAGCTCCCATCCGCGAGCCCCCTTAAGGCGCGATGCCGGCTTCCGTCGGTACCGGTACCTGTGTCAGCAAGCGCTTGATGACATCCTCCGCCGCCTCCGTCAAGCTCCGGCCTCTGACGCCGCCGCGCAGCTGCAAACGATGGGCCCACGCCGGCACAGCGAGCGTCTTCACATCGTCCGGCGTTACGAACGCTCTGCCCTCAAGAACGGCCTGAACCTGGACGGCCTTAAGCAGTGCCTGGCAGCCCCTTGGGCTTACGCCTGCGACTACGGCTTCGTCGGCTCTGGATTGCTCGGCCAGCTTTACGATATAAGATAACAGCTCGTCGCTCACATGCACCTTGTTGACGACTTGCCGTGCTTGAATCAGGCTGCTTGAAGCGGCAACCGCCGTCAGCGATTCCAGCGGCTGCTGTTCCTTGAACCGTTTTAGAATATCGACGCTCTCCTCGGCGGAGGGATATCCCATGCTCAGCTTAAACAGGAAACGGTCCAGCTGCGCTTCCGGCAGCGGGAAGGTTCCCTGCTGCTCCAGCGGATTTTGGGTCGCGATAACCAGAAACGGCTCCTGCAGCGCATGCGTCACGCCGTCAATGCTGATCTGGCGCTCCTCCATGCATTCCAGCAGACTGGCCTGCGTGCGGGGCGTAGCCCGGTTGATCTCATCCGCAAGCAGGATATTGGTAAACAGCGGGCCTGGTCGAAATTCAAATTCAGATATTTTTTGATTATAGAAGTAGATGCCGCTCAAATCCGAAGGGAGCAGGTCCGGCGTAAATTGTACTCGCTTGAACGTGCAGTCGACAGATCTTGATAAGGATTTGGCCAGCAGTGTTTTCCCCGTGCCCGGAACATCCTCGAGAAGCACATGGCCTGCGGTCACCATCGCGATGAACAGCCTGTCAATGAGCTGCTCCTTGCCTACAATAACCTTGGTTACGTTGGCACGGATCTCGTCTCTTAAGCGTCGAACGGAATCAAAATCGGTAATGATGGTAATCACTCCTTATGTTATAAGCATATCCATCAAAGTTCGTCATCAGCTACCTGGATTCCTGTTCGAGCCCTAAAATTAGCCGAAGTTCCTAAACTCGTATTAGCTGGACTTCGTGAACCTTATGAACCATATACCGTCTGATCATCGCCGGTTTCCGCGAGCTCGGCCAATTCCTGCTCCGCCTGCTCCCTGCCGTCCACGCGGATATCGATATAGTGCTTAATCTGCGGCGGATCCGCATAATAAGGCTCTAAAGCCTGAACCCACGTCTTGTAATCCGGATGGCCCCGGAAGCCGATCAGATGGTCCTTGATCCCCGTCCAACGGATCAGGAGTATATATTCGTCCCGATTCTCCACGCATTTGTGAAGCTCATGATCGACATATCCCTTTTTGGTCAACAGAACGGCTGAAGCCGTCCGGAAGGTACTCTCGAATTCACTAGCCAACCCCGGCTTGATATGCAGAACAGCGGTTTCCAGAATCATGGCGCTTCCCCCTCTTCACATCCGTCATTTTCGCGGCTTGCTCGCGTTTTGACGGATCATGTTCGATACAGCCATAGAATGCATTAGGTGCAGTGAAGTATATGCTGGTATAATGGGAAGCATGAATACTCTTACAAGGATGAGACCATCATGGCATTCGGCATTACCAAACAAGAATTGCAGCAATGGAAGCAAAAGGTGTCTCGGGGAGAAATCGCATTTTTGACGCATTTCTGGTATGATCAGCGCTTCCCTGAGTTTCATACCGTGACGAAGGTGGGATGTTCGGACCTCCGCCGTCTTGAAGACTGGTGCTTGACCAACGGTCTGAACCCGCAATATATTCATGATCGGCAGCCTTACCCGCATTTCGACTTAATCGGTCCGAAGCAGACGGAGCTGCTGCGAAAATATGAGCTGGAGGACCATATCACCCGTTTCGGCTTGACCTAATAAACCCGCCTCTTGGCGGGAGTTCGTCGGAGATTCCCATTTCAAGAGGCGGGTTTATGGGCAAATTACTTGAACAAGCAAGGTAATTCACCGAATTCGTTTAATGTTCATTTCCACTCGGGTCGGCTATTTTTCGAAGCTCCTTATTGATCCAAATCGCCGCCGTAGCGCCCTCTCCCATTGCTACGGTGGACAATTCGGAATGAACCCCGATATCCCCTGCGGCCCACAGATGGTTGACATTGGTCATCTTGGACCTCGGATCCGTCTTGACATGCTGATTGTGCTCCAGCTCGGCCCCTAGCTGCCTTGCCAGATCGGAATGGATCCGGTTTCCGCCAAAGGCGATAAAGCCGCGTTCGGCCGGGATGGATTGCCCGTTCGCCAGCTCAATGGACGAGATTACTCCATCCGCTTTGCACTTCACCTCCGTTACACGCTCCTCGATATAAGAGATCCCTCGTTTCGATAGCCGCTCCATAAGTTCTGCGGAAGCTGGCTTACCTTCATGATTGACGTACGTCATATCGCCGGTTCTCTCGGACAGCAAAAGCGCCATGTTAGCTCCCGGTTCGCCCGTTCCCAGTACGACGGTCTTCCGGTCCTGAATTTCATATCCGTCACAGTCCGGACATACATAGACGGTACTGCCCAGCGTCTCCAGCAGTCCGGGAACGTCGGGGAAGCGGTCCGACAGGCCGGTTGCTAGCAGGAGCGTCTTCGCCCTGTATACAGTCCCGTCTTTTCCGGTTAACTCGAAATAATCGCCAAGCCTGTTCGCCTGCCGAATATCATCTTCAATAAAATTCACGCCGTACGATTCGGCCTGCGCTCGGCCAAGCTCCCTAAGCTTCCGACCGGATACGCCTTTTGGCCAGCCAAGAATATTATGATAGCTCCTGCAGATGACCGACCGTCCTGTTCCGCGGTCAATGACCGCAACCGAATAGACGGAATACCGCCCAAGCTGGATCGCAGCCTGTAATCCTGCAATGCCGCCTCCAACAATGATGCAATCCTTCACGTCCGTGCTGTTCATCGTATCCATCCACTCTTTTCTATACCGGATTCAGATTTGCTTCGTTTCTTCCATCAAGCTGCGGGGGAAGTTGTTGGCCCTTAATTCTTACTGATACACCCTACATATTTAACCAATCCGGCAAGAAATACTCCTGCAACGGCAAATAGGCTCCCGACTTAGGTCCAGAGCCTACAATGTAACAGCAAATAGGCTCCGGACTTACGTCCAGAGCTTGCGATGATATTCCGCTGAATGAAGCCGTGAGGATATTTACCGGAGCGAACCGATTGGGGTTACAGCAGCAGCTGCCCGGCTGCCGCGCCGGCAAGCACGACCACCCAAGGCGGGCACTTCCAAAACATCAGCATGGCGAACAAACCTGCACCGATGACAAATTCAATCGATCCGTCAATCGAGGATGTCCAGATCGGGTGGTATAGTGCAGCCAATAAGATGCCTACAACCGCCGCATTCATCCCCGTCAGCATCCCCTGGAGCTTCGCATGGGTTCGGATCGCGTTCCAGAAAGGCATGACGCCGACGATGAGCAGAAATCCCGGCAAAAAGATAGCGAGCGTAGCCAGTATGCCTCCAGGCACGCCTTGAATCAGCATCCCCAGGTAACCCGCAAATGTAAACAGGGGTCCCGGAACCGCCTGCGTTGCCCCATACCCGGTCAGAAATTCCTCTTTGGTCATCCATCCGTTCGCTACCGTCTCGCTCTCAAGAAGCGGCAGCACGACATGCCCGCCGCCAAATACCAGCGATCCGGAGCGGTAGAAGCTGTCAACAACAGCAATCCCGGTGCTGCCGGACAAGCTGGCCAGGACCGGCAAGCCGAGCAGCAGGATTAGAAACAGACCAAGGCATACCAGCCCTGTCGTCCGGCTGATCGGAATTCCCGCCTGTTTCGGTGCCGCCTCTTCCTCCCCTTGCTTCTTCCTGAAGATCCACCAGCCTAGGACTCCCGCAGCGGCAATCACTGATACCTGGGCGACGGGAGAGGTCCAGAGCAGCACAACGGACATGGCGGCAAAAGCAACCGCAGCGCGGATCGGACCGGAGGCCAGCTTTCCGGCCATTCCGAGCACGGCCTGTGCGACAATCGCAACCGCCACGATTTTGAGACCTTGGATCCAGCCTGCCGCGCCGGGATCGAAAGCCTCCATTAAATAAGCAAAGAGCATCAGCATGACAACCGATGGGAGCGTGAATCCAAGCCAGGCAATGATTCCCCCCCATAGCCCGGCACGCATGACGCCCACGCCGATACCTACCTGGCTGCTGGCAGGGCCGGGCAGAAATTGCGCCAGCGCGACCAGGTCTGCATAGGATTTCTCGTCCAGCCATTGCTTCCGTCTTACATAGGTTGTATGAAAATAGCCAAGATGGGCAATCGGACCTCCGAATGAGGTTAATCCAAGCTGCAGCGCGGTCCACCAGGTTTCGCGAATTGCGCGCCATCGGCCCTGCTGCGTGTCATAGGCAAGCCGGTTCTCCGTCTGCTGCTTCTCCATGTTCATCGCACTTCTCTCCCCTTGGTCAACGGTCATATAACAGATCCTTGGCTGTCCCATCCCAGGACGTTCCAAGCTCTTTCAATGCCTCTTTTTTGTTGGTCAACCTTTAGGATATATCAGATGCGGCGTTACCATCTACAGATTTATGTAAACGCTGTGTAAAATGTATTTTTCATGGGGGGTTATATCCGTGGGATTGGATGCTCCAACGATCATACGAAATAAATAGGTCAGCCAGAAATGTCTGGCTGACCTATTTATTGCAAGGGCTTATGGAGCAGATGAACATGCTTTGTCGTGAAGCTTTTTACTCCTGAAGTCTCGTTTTACATGTGCACAGAAAAATCTATCTTTTTCGCACCAAACCCAATCGATTCCGCTCTATTCTTGCTCTCCCCGCACCTTCAGGTATCCCGGCTTGGCGGCGCCCATTCCAAACAAGAACAGAAGAACAACAACGGCGGACAAAATCATAAGCGGCACCTTCCAGCCGGTGGTCATATCATGCAGGAAGCCGATGAGCATCGGCCCGACCGCTGCGAGCAAATAACCAAGGGACTGAGCCACGCCCGACAGGGCAGCCGCCTCCTGAGCGGTTCGGGTGCGGAGGGTGAAGAACATGAGCGACAGACTGAAGTTCGCACCGCCCGAAATACCGACCAGAATCACCCACAGCACATTCAACGACGTTAATCCGAACAATAAGCCGAGATACCCCGCCAGCATGCAAATCGCCGAAATCGTCACCAGCAAGCGCTGATTCGGGTTGCGGCCGGCCAGTACCGGAATAATGAATGAGAACGGTATGCTGACGAACTGAAGAATCGAGAGCATCCACCCGGCACCGCTGTAATCCATGCCTTGGCTTCGCAAAATTTCCGGCATCCAGGAGACGTTGACATAAAACGTAAACGACTGCAATCCCATGAAAAAGGTGACATACCAAGTCAGCGAAGAACGCAGCACATTCGGTGCTTTCCCCTGTTCGGAACGAATCTCTGCCTTCCGGTCACTGCTTCGCCATTCGATGACCCACACCGCTGTAGCGATCACCGCCAGGATTCCCCATACCAGCAAGGCGCCTTGCCATCCGAGTCCGGCCTGGGTAGCAAGCGGAATGCTGACACCGGATGCTACGGCGGCCAGCAGGTTCATGGATGCCGAATAGGTACCGGTCATCAATCCGATCTGACGCGGGAAATCGCGTTTGACCAGGCTAGGCAGCAGCACATTTCCCACCGCTATGGCCATACCGAGAAAGGCAGTGCCGAGCAGCAATGTAACCGGTGAGGATAAAGAGCGGATTCCGATGCCGAACATGAGCAGCACCATGCTCAGGAGCAGGGTTGTCTCCAATCCCCATTTTCTAGCCATAGCCGGCGCCATCGGAGACAGCAGCGCAAATGCCAGCAGCGGCAGCGTGGTCAGCATGCCGGCCAATGTATTCGAAATCCCGGTATCATCCCGGATGATGCCGATTAACGGCCCTACGGACGTGATCGCTGCACGGAGGTTAATTGCAATCAGAATAATGCCTGCAAAAATCAACCAGCGGCGTCCTGAGGACACGGAGTTCTTTTCGACCAATGATGTAGTAGACATGATAAGACTCCTCACTCCAACGATATGTAAAAATAAACTTATCCGATTTTATCACAAACCCTTCCTTTCGGCTACCGATCATAACAAACTTCTGCATCCATCGGATGGGCAGCCCGTCTGTCACAACGAATGAAGAGCAAGGTTCCAAGTCATTTTTACACGGGTTACACGACCGGCATCCAGGCATAAACCGATAATTTCTGAACCTCACGTATAAGCTCCTGATAGCGCTGCTGGATCTCAGGCGATGCAAATGAACGGAACTGCTCGAATAGCCCCATGCACCTTAGCATGCCCTTATCGCTCCGAATCCGAATCGAATACTCGAAACTGTCCACGATGTAGGCTAACCCGCGATCGTACTGCTTGGCATTCAGGTAATAGATGCCTAGTTCGGCTAATAGGCGGGTGTAGTTATTGAGGCCGATCTGCTCCACCTTTTGTTGTGATTTATAATCCAAGAAGTCCTTATATCGTTCCAATATCGAATCAATGTCATACTTAAATCGATTCGCCGCCAAGATAATATTGCATAGTGCCGTATAGATCTCATTTTCTTTAGAAGAGACATAATTGATATAATCATCCAGCATCTCAAAATGTCCGTTCATCAGCTTATACATAAAACGGTTAGCGATAGCCCACCCCTTGAACTTCTCAATAATTAAACGTTCTTCCGCCGAGGGCTCTATAACCCAATCTGGATCGGCATATAGCGATACATAGTCAAGTGCTTTATCATAATCACCAATATTGCGATAATAATTAGCTTTTATTAAGTAAGCGTACAATCGATAGAAAATCAATGGTTTTTTACGCTTAGTAGAAGGACGAGATTTGTTCCTATTCAATTGATATTCATAAGTTGATAAACACTCCAATGTATCAGCTAATTTCGGAATCTTATCCCACCAATGAATAGATAAGTAAACGTCGATCAATGCCTTGAACCCGTCTAATTTATACTCTTCATCCAAACGATCTATATAGGATTCGAAATTCACGGCTGCCTGCAAGTTGGATACTTCACTCATGCTCAAGCTCAACATAAAAATACGATACTGACAAAGAGCCAATCGTTCAGAATGTTGGGACTTCTCACTCTCTGCTACACATTCATAGAGCAGTTTTGCAGCTTTATCCTTCCCCTCACCAAACAACGTTTCCGCTGTTTCAAAAAGCACAGGAAGATAACTCGTATTATCCAATGTCATGCGGGCTGCCAGATCCAAACAATCGAGTTTGTTCAATTCGGCACAGCGGTGCAGAAATGGACCAAGCCGACGCCAATCCGGCTTCGAAGGAAATAGATATTCATGGATATACATTTCATAGAAATGCCCTTCACTGCATCCCATCGCTAAAGTCATTTGATCCAATTGTTTAATGGATATAGGGCGGCGACCATTAAGGATGTTGCTGAGGGTTCCGTTGTTTATCCCCGATATTCTTGCGAACTGGTTGATCGTCATCCCACGTTCATCGATATATCGTGTAATTTGCTCACGAATCGTGGCCGTCGATATCAATCCATAACACCCCCAGAAACTGACCATTGCATTGTTATCCGACGCGCTGCTTTTATATTCGGAGCCAATAGTAATACATAGGTGAGCCTCATTGGGCAGATTTTCGTACCGTCAAGATTTAAGGTTGTATGTGGACATTCGCTGCATACCATTTCCCCGAAGTTAGCTTTAGACCAAACGGACGGGCTCTTTGAAACCAAAATGAGCATTTTCATATTGCTGAGTTACAAAGACTTTCGAAATGAAAAAGAAATGCAGCGGTAAAATTCCCCCCACGTCATGTAATTCTTTATCGAATTCAAAATGACTTGCCGTCAATCCACGTTCGATTGGATTTATCGTTTGGAAGGCCGTTTGGTTCATATAATGCGAATAATCAAGGTCACCGCTCATTGCCTTTTCCAGAATAATTTTCGTATCATGAGCAATCCATACTCCAAATATAACGTAAGCTGCAGCAAAGAGAATTGCTAGAGTTAGCATCTGCTTTTTGCCCCTCATAATCATCCCCCCTTTATCCCATATCTATAAAAAAATCCAGCACAATTGGTGAATTGCGCCTGCTGTCTATGCTCTATATAAAATCTTCATACCAACTATACGACCGGCATCCAGGCATAAACCGATAACTTTTGTACTTCGGTGATTAACTCCTGGTAGCGCTGCTGGATCTCAGGCGATGCAAATGAACGGAACTGCTCGAATAGCCCCATGCACCTTAGCATGCCCTTATCGCTCCGAATCCGAATCGAATACTCGAAACTGTCCACGATGTAGGCTAACCCGCGATCGTACTGCTTGGCATTCAGGTAATAGATGCCTAGTTCGGCTAATAGGCGGGTGTAGTTATTTAGTGTCATCTGTTCATTTATCTTTGTAATTTTATTTCGCTGTTCTTTATACACAATATAATCCTTAAATTGCTCAAGCACATGATCAATCTGCATTTTATGACGATTCGCAGCCAGTACAATATTGCATAGTGCAATGAAAATCTCGTCCTCTCTTGTTGAGATGTACTCAACGTATTCGGGGAGCACTTCCCGATCCCCACTTAATAGCCTGTACAAGTATCGATTAGCTGTCGCCCACTCATGGAATTGGTTTAAGATTTTTTGTTCTTGTTCGGAAGGATTAATGACCCAGTCAGGGTAATCATATTGCGATACATGATGTAGAGCGCCGTCATAATCATCTATTGCCGCACAACAATTTTCTAGAACTAGATAAGAATAAAGCACATAAAAAATGACTGGTTGATTAGGTGTATTCGTATCCAAATAATTGCCGTTATCATATTGAACTCGAGCCTTTTTCCCCATTCTCTCCGCGAGACTTCTGACATTATCCCATCTGTCGAGGGAGAAGCTTACATTGATGACACGGACATAAGCATCCAACTGATACGCCTCATTCAGGCGTTCTAAATAAGGTTCGAAGAGTACAACAGCTCGCCCATTTGATTCCTGATTGTTCTCAATGCGATGTTTAAATAGTCTATATTGACATAAGGCTAAGCGTTCGGAATGCTGATACTTCTCGCTTTCGGCTACGCATTCATAGAGCAATATTGCTGCTTTATATTTCGCTTCTTGAACAAACCTTTCTGCCAGCTCATATAGCATCGGCAAATAGGCGGTATTATCCAAGGTCATTCGGACGGCCGTATCAAGGCTATCCAATCTATCAAGCTCCGCACAGCGGTATAAAAACGGACCTAAGCGACGCCAATCCGGCGTGGAATGGAAGATACATTCATAAATGTACATTTCATAGAAATGTCCGTCTTCCAATCCCATGATTGAGGTAATCTGGTCTAACTGCTTCATTGATAATGGACGACGACCATTTATAATGCTGCTTAACGTTCCGCTGTTTATACCTGCAGCTTTGGCAAATTGGTTGATCGTCATTCCGTGCTCATCAATGAAACGTTCAATCTCTCCGCGAATCGTGGCTGTCGTTTTCACGCAACAACACCCCCAAGCTCCACCCAAAATATACATTACATTCTATTATTTAATATACCCCAGGCCAATAGTAAGGTTTATAAATGGATTGATTAAAATACATTTTATTTTAATATTGCCCTTCTATAGCTTTTCAAACTGGTAGACTATATCACCGGCATCCATGCATAAACCGATAATTTTTGAATATCGCTAATCAGATTCTGATAGCGTTGCTGGATTTCGGACGAAGCAAAGGGGCGGAATTGCTCGAACAGCCCCATACATCTCAGCATGCCCTTATCGCTGTGAATCCGAATTGAATACTCCAGACTGTTGACGATGTAAACTAAGCCCTGTTCGTATCGTTTAGCATTCAAATAATAAATGCCAAGTTCAGCTAAGAGGCGGGTATAGTTATTAATATTTACTTGCTCATCAATGGTGCCGATCCTGCTTTTTCGAGGCTGGTAAGCGATATAATTCTTGAAACGGTCCAAAATATGATCCACTTGAAGATGATACCGATTGACGGCCACCATGATATGAGTCAGAGCATGAAATATCTCATCTTCATTTGAACTTATAAACTCTACGTACACGTCCAGACTGTCAGGCTCTCCACTTAGTAATCGATACAAATACCTATTGGCTTTTGCCCATTCTGAAAACTGATCCGTTATAATAAGTTCTTCTTGACTGGGATTATCCACCCAATCTGGTTTTTCATAATACGATATCAATTCCAATGCTTTATCAAATTTTCCTCGCTCTTTGTAAGTATGGGATTCCATAAGATAAGAATATAAAATATAAAAAATGACTGGCTTATTGGGATAATCTTGCACCTGGTGTGCATTCCTGTTCTCAGAATAAAGCATTTTAGCTGCTTGTCTCATTCTCCTGCTTAAACGCTCAACTTCTCCCCATCGATGCAATGCCGAATAGGTATTTAATAGATTCTTGTATGCATCAAGTTGATAGCGTTCGTCCAATTTCTCTATATAGGGTTCAAATTGCACGGCTGCCTGTAAATTTTTCTCCTGGTCATCACTTAATTTGAGTGTGAATATTCGGTATTGGCAAAGAGCCAAGCGTTCAGAATGTTGGGACTTCTCACTCTCGGCCACACATTCAAATAGCAGCATTGATGCTTCGTTTCTTCCTGAATGATAAAAAGATTCTGCCAACTCAAATAGCATGGGTGCATAAGAGACATTATCCATTGTCATTCGGGCGGCTTTATCCAGGGAATCAAGCTTATCTAACTGAGCGCAGCGTTGCAGAAACGGGCCCAACCGGCGCCAATCTGGTGTTAAGTGAAATATAAACTCGTCGATATACATGTCGTAGAAATGCCCGTCTTCCAAACCCATACAATGCGTAATCCGATCCAACTGCTGCATAGACATTGGGCGATGACCATTAAGAATACTGCTTAGTGTTCCGCTATTCACTCCTGAAAGCCTTGCAAATTGATTAATAGTTAAACGATGATGATGTAGAAATTTATCGATTTCTCCGCGAATCGTGGCTGTCGTTTTCAAGCAACAACACCCCCAGAGCTTAACCAAATAGAAGTAAGACTATATCTATATTTCAAAATATATTTGGTTTTTAGTGCTCTTGCTAAAAAGGCTACTCCGCATATCAATTGTCTTGATATACGAAGTAGCCTAAATTATTTAATTGAGCATATAATTTTAGGTTTCAGTGCCTTCTCCATGTCTTAAAATATTAATTAGTTCGATACCACTATCGTTAAGAAAATCATTAATCATTGACGATGATACTAACAAGATCATACTACAAATAACCAATAGAACTGCCAATTTTCTTTTCATTTATTTTGTACACCTCACTTACCAATATTTTGTAATGTTCTGTTGCATTAAGTGATGCATTCTGTCGAAACATCTCAAATAACCCCATACATCTTACGATCCCCTTTGTACTATTAATCTTAATACAATTTTCCATACTATCCAATATAAAATCTAATCCCCTTTTGAAGTCTTTCTTATTTAAATAATAGATCCCTAATTCTGTTAGCAAACGTGTATACCGATCAACAGTTACTTGCTCACTAATTTTACCAATCATATTTTTTTGCTCTTTATAGACTAAGTATTCATTAAATCGTTCTAAAATGTGATCCACTTCCAACTTAAAGTGATTTGCAGCTATCATTATTTCACATATGGCAGGGAAGATTTCATCTTTCATATTCGCAATGTAGTCCACATACTCATTTAAAACTTCGACATGACCTGACATTAATCTATACAAGTAACGGTTTGCAATAGACCATTGTCTAAACTGAGAGATGATTTTATTTTCATCTTCCTGTGGTTCCTTAATCCATTCTGTCTCTGAATATAAAGAAACAAATGATAGAGCCCTCTCATAATCCCCACATTCACTACAGACTTTAGCACGAATAAGGTATGAATAGAGGATATAGAAGATCAATGGTTGATTGGAGTTTAACTGATTTCTATATAAGCCGTCCTTCTGTTTATATTGAATTTCGGCTTTTTCGCCCATCTTTTCTGCGAGTTCACCCATCTTTTTCCACCTTTGAAGAAATAAGTTCACATTTATTAACTTCACATAAGCATCCAGCTGATAACCTTCATCCAACCGATCAATATACGGCTCAAAAGACACGGCCGCTTGCAGATTCGCCTCCTGGTCCTCCGACAAGCTGAGCATAAAAAGCCGGTACTGGCAAAGAGCCAGCCGTTCGGAATGCTGGAACTTCTCGCTCTCGGCAACGCATTGATATAAAATGGCGGCTGCCTCATTCTTCCCTTCTTGAAACAATGTCTCCGCCATGTCGAACAGCATCGGGGCATACGCGACGTTATCCATCGTCATCCGGATCGCACGGTCCAGACAATCCAGCTTGTCCAGCTCGGCACAGCGAAGAAGGAAGGGGCCCAGCCGCCGCCAATCGGGCGTGGCATGAAAAATACATTCATCTATGTACGGATCGTAGAAATAACCATCGGGAAGTCCCATCCCGGACGTGATCCGGTCCAGCTGCTGCATCGAAATTGGTCGGTTCCCGTTCAGGATGTTGCTGAGCGTGCCGCTGTTCACCCCCGATAAATCTGCAAACCGGTTTATTGTCATCCCATGCTTGCGCAAATGCTCTTCTAACTGTTCGCGAATCGTGGTTAATTTCTCCAAGCTAACACCACCTCCGGGGTTGCAACCAAATATTAGGATATTGCTGTATATAGCTATCATATTGATTAATATTACACCGGTCAATACTTATTTACGTCATTATTTGACATTTGGTTTCGAAAATAAGAGAAAATATTTAAAGATTCAAGTATTTCCTGGAGGTTCCCCTATCAAAAAAGAGAACAGGCGTTTCCCGGCATGACCGAAAAACGCCTGTATTCTATATTGAAATATCCGGGGACAAGCCCGAACTCTGTAAAACTTGCTTACAATTAACCCAGCACAAGCCGGTCATCCGCCAGCTTGTGGCCGCTGATCTGCTCGAATTCGCCGAGCAGCTGCTCAACGGTCAGCGATTGCTTGCGCTGCTCGTCCACATCGAGAATAATTCGGCCCTTATCCATCATAATGAGGCGATTACCGAGGCGGATCGCTTGCTCCATATTATGCGTCACCATGAGTGTCGTCAGGTTCATATCCCGAACGATTTCGTCGGTAATGCGCGTGATCAGCTCCGCGCGGGCCGGATCCAGCGCCGCCGTATGCTCGTCAAGCAGCAGAATTTGCGGCTCCGTGAACGTCGCCATCAGAAGGCTGAGCGCTTGGCGTTCACCGCCCGAGAGCATGCCTACCTTCGCGCGAAGTCGATTTTCCAGGCCGATGCCCAGCCGCTCCAAATACTGACGGAACGCCGTACGCTTCGATGCAGATACCCCGATGCCAAGTCCGCGGGATTTCCCGCGCTTTAATGCCATCGCCAGGTTCTCTTCAATCGTCATATGCGGTGCCGTGCCTGCCATCGGATCCTGGAACACCCGGCCGATCCAGCGGCTGCGGCGGAACTCGGGCAGGTGGCCGATGTCGTTGCCGTCAATTCGGACCTCCCCCGCGTCCGGCCTCAGCACACCGGAAATGATGTTCATTAATGTGGATTTGCCTGCACCGTTGCTTCCAATGACCGTAACGAAATCGCCGGGCTTTAGATGAAGGTTCACATCCATGAGAGCGACCTTCTCATCCACCGTTCCGGGGTTAAAAAGCTTGGATACATGATTCATCTGCAGCATTAGAAGGCACCTCCTTCCGACTTGCCTTGAGCGGTCAGCAGCTCGGTCGAACGCTTCTTCGCCTGCGTGCGCTGCCTCATCGACCGCTGCACGGTCGGCAGCACAAGCGCGACAATTACGATAACCGCGGTAATCAGCTTCAGGTCAGAAGCTTCAAGCCAAGGGATTTCGTAGGCAGCCGCAACGACGATCCGGTAAATAATCGAACCGCATACCACCGCAAGTGTCGTACGGAATACGGAGCCCTTCCCGAGGATCGCTTCACCAATAATTACTGATGCCAGACCGATTACAATCATCCCGATCCCCGAGCTGATATCCGCAAAGCTGGACTGCTGGGCAACGACGGCCCCCGAAAAGGCAACCAGGCCGTTGGAAATGCTGAGCCCAAGAATCGTGGTTGTATCGGTGTTCGCGCCGAAGCTGCGGATCATGCGTTTGTTGTCCCCCGTTGCCCGCAGGGCAAGACCGAGATCCGTGCGGAAGAACGCATCCAGCAATAGCTTCACGATAATCACAATAACAAGCATGACATAAATCGGATCGATGGAGCCGAACACGATATCCTCCTGGCTGAGGGAGATGTTCGGCTTACCCATAATCCGCATATTAATGGAATAAAGAGCAATCATCATAATAATCCCGGACAGCAATCCGTTAATCTTGCCCTTCGTATGAAGGAGGCCTGTACATACCCCCGCGGCCATCCCGCCGGCAATCGCAACCAACGTTGCGAGCCAAGGGTTGGTGCCGTTTGTAATCAGTACGGCTGCGATCGCGCCCCCCATGGTAAAGCTTCCATCCACCGTAAGATCCGGAAAATCCAAAATGCGGAACGTAATATAAACGCCAAGTGCCATCAGCGCATACAACAGACCTAATTCAATCGGACCATCCAGTCTCATCAGGAATTCCAACATGTCTTGACCTCCTTTATGATTAAGGAAGGCGCGGGCTCAAGACTCCGCGCCTTACAATTACTCAATGATGTTGTTGTCAGGGTCTTTGACTTCCTGCTTCATGGCGTCCGTAACCTCGATGCCGTAGTCCGCCGCAGCCTTCACGTTCAGAATCAGATCCAGCTTGTCGGGCTTCGTGATTTCCATGTCAGCCGGCTTCTTGCCGTTCTTCAAAATCTCTACCGCCATCTGACCAACCTGATATCCATGGTCATAGTACTTGAAGCCAACGGTAGCAAAAGCCCCCTTCTCCACCGTGTCGCGGTCACTGGAGAAGAACGGAATTTTATTCTGTTGGGCGGTTTGGATAATCGTGTCCACACCGCTTACAACCCGGTTATCTAGCGTAATATAGAATGCATCCACCTTACCGACGAGAGATTCGGCAGCCTGCTTCACTTCCGATGTATTGGTGACCGAAGCCTTCACCAATTCGATTCCATGCTCGGCAAGCACCTCTTCCGCTGTTTTCGCCATTACAACGGCATTCGCTTCCCCTTCATCGATGATCAAACCAATCTTCTTCACATTTGGGAAATGCGTGCTAACAAAATTCATCAGCTGCTTTGTCGCCTCAGGATTCGTGTCCGAAGCTCCGGTAATGTTGCCTCCCGGCTTCTGCAGGTCGCTGACCAGCTTCGCATCCAGCGGGTCGGTAACCGCTGCAAACAGGACCGGCTTCTCCTTCACTTCGTTTGCCACGGCTTGCGCGGATGGCGTAGCAATCGCCACAACCAAATCCGCTTTCGAATCCTTCAGCTTCTGAGCGATGGTATGGTTGTTCGTTGAATCGTTCTGAGCATTGTTATAGTCAAGCTTCAGCGTGTTATCCTCTTCCGAAATTCCGGCATCCTTAAGCGCTGCCAGAATTCCTTCCCGAGTTGCGTCTAAGGACGGATGCTCCACATATTGCGAGATCGCGATGCTGTAAGATTTCTTCTCGGCATCGCCGCCGCTTCCTGTCGCCGTACTTCCGCCTTCCTGCTTGTCCCCGCAGCCGACTGCCGTCACGAGCAGCGCCGACAATGCAAGTGATACCCACATTTTTCTCTTCATCTAATGAATCCCCTCTCTCATGAATGACCCGTTCGTTTCGTCATCTAAGCTTCGACACAAAGCGACAACGCATCGCCGCTTTTATTGACGAAAGCATTAAAGTAAAAAAATAGGACGCACCAATTGAACAACGGTCTATTATGAACCATTGTAAAGGTATCCAAACACATTCGTCAATCAGGATTTTCTTTACTCTCGGGGCATCTGCTGTCGAAAGAATGAAACGTCCCCGGAGCGCTATTCTCCGGGGACGTTGTATCATAAACAATGCCTTTATATTCGAAGTGGGTAAACAGCCTTATAACATCGAACGTCCCTGAATCGCAGCGAGCCAGGACTGAGCAATCAGCGCATGACCTGCAGGAGTTGGATGCACGCCGTCTTCGGCCCAATAGGTCATCTCGATTGTGGAGCTTGCTGCAGCGAAAATACCGTCTAACGGCACATACAGCGTCTCAAACTCACGCGACAGCTCACGCACCGCCGCAATCTTCGGATCCAGATCCTCGCGCCACTCCTTCTTATCCTCCGTGACGGGCAGCAGGAACGGCTCCATAAGAATCAGTCTCGCGCCGGTATGCTCTCGGGTCTGGAACAGCAGCTCCCTATAGCCTTCATAAAAAGCCTCAACTGAAGTCGGCTCTCCCTGCCTGTATTTCCTCCCCGTCTCGTTGATGCCGACGAGAATCGAAACCCAAGTCGGATCGAGCCGTATACAATCTTCCTCCCATCGTCCCCGAAGATCAACAACCCGGTTTCCGCTGATCCCGCGATTTACAAACCGTAAACGCTTCTGAGGCTGCTCCATGCTCAACCGGGCCGCAGCCATCAGTGCATATCCTTGCCCCAAACTGCTAGGCTCCTCATAATTCCGACCACAATCGGTAATACTGTCGCCTTGAAACAATACGAGCGCATTTTGTTCGATATGTACCATGCTGTTCACGCCTCCAATTAATGAAAGTGTTCGCATTCCTGCCCCTTCATCATAACCGCTTTGCAGCATTCTTGAAACCCTAAAATTCACAATTCATGGCAAACTTTCTATACATTTAAGTTGACTAAGTGGTCTGAATTCAACTACAATTCAATAAGTATGCTTTTGGCTTAAACTATCAACAGAACAGGTGATGAAAATATGACCGATTCACAGCAATATCAAATTTTGCTTTATTATAAATTCGTGCCGATTCCGGACCCGGAAGCCTTCAAGGATGAGCATCTGCAGTACTGCAAAGAGCTGGGCCTCAAGGGCCGTATCTTGGTAGCAGCCGAAGGCATCAACGGTACCGTGTCCGGTACGATTGAACAGACCGAGCAGTATATGCGTGATATGCACGCCAACCCGCTGTTCGCCGATATGGTGTTTAAGGTCGACCCTTCCGAAGGGCACGCGTTCAAAAAAATGTTCGTTCGTCATCGTAAGGAACTCGTGACCTTCCGTGTCGAGGATGAGCTGGATCCGAACGTCATCAGCGGCAAGCGCCTGTCGCCGAAGGAATTCTTCGAGTACCTTCAACGGGAGGATGTCATCGTCATCGACGGCCGCAATGATTACGAGTATGATATCGGTCACTTCCGCAACGCCATTCGTCCGGATGTGCAGTCCTTCCGGGAGTTTCCGGAATGGATTCGGGAGAATCTGTCCGAGCATAAGGATAAAACCATCCTGACGTACTGCACTGGCGGCATCCGCTGTGAGAAGCTGACAGGCTTCATGCTGAAGGAAGGATTCCAAGACGTTGCCCAGCTGGACGGCGGAATCGTAACGTATGGGAAGGATCCTGAAGTTCAAGGCCGGCTGTTCGATGGAAAATGCTACGTCTTTGATGAGCGCATTTCAGTTCCGATCAACCGCACCGATGAAGATATCGTCGTCGGGAAATGCCATCACTGCGGCAAGCCTGAGGACCGTTACATCAACTGCGACAACGATGCATGCCATTTGCAGCATATTTGCTGCGAGGAGTGCGAAGAGCTTCATAATAGCTGCTGCTCCGCAGAATGCGAAGAGATTGTTGCTGCAAGCCATCACGCTTCCTAAAGTTCCCGCATTTATAAGAAAAGGGCATGTCGCTTGGAGTGAGCGACATGCCCTTTTTGAATATATCATATAACGAAGCATCGCTTAGGACGCTTTAAATCTCATTGTAGATGGCCAACTCAGCTTCGATGGCTGCCTTAATCTTCTCGATGCACTCCTCCGTCGTGGCTGCAAATACACGCTTGCCATTGACCAGCGCGTAAGGGCGCAGCTTGCATAGCCCGCACAGATTCATGCAATCTGCACGCAGCACGGCGATCTCGGGATACAGCTCCTCCAGGTGCTCGAGCTCCAAAGCGCTCATCAAGTTGCTGTCGCACACTTCCACGATGACGATTCCCATCGATATCACCACTATTCTATTTGACAATATATCTATTTATTATGCGACAATTGGGGCCATATTGTCAAATTCGTCCGTGGTTCCATCGAGGAAGCTCAATCCTCAACAATTGTTGATGCCGTGTCGAAATGTCAGACATTCATCCCACAAACTTTATGCTCACTCTCCATCCAAAGGACACAGAAGCTCAATCACCAATGCCCTGCTTAAGAAAAGTTGGTCAGTCAATCAGTGGATCAGAGACTCGGCTCCATCAATATAAATTTCGGTTCCGGTAATATGCGAGGCGTCGTCGGATGCCAGAAATGCGACCAGACGTGCGACCTGCTCCGGCTGGCCGGGGCCGTTCGCCAAAGGCTGATCCCCTTCCGGGTATTCGATCGGAATGGTCACTTCCTCAAGCTCCGGCTTGGCAATGGTGCTGGAATCGATATTGGTTGCAATGGCTCCCGGACAAATCGCGTTCACGCGAATTTTATAACGGGCCAGCTCCAGCGCTGCCATCTTCATGAAGGCTACCTGCCCGGCCTTGGTCGTGCTATAAGCGGAAAATCCGAAGCCTGTGAAGACCCGGTTGCCGTTAATCGAGCTCGTAATGATGATGCTTCCGCCCTTCTCCTTCAAATAAGGAATCGAGTATTTCACCGTCGCAAACGTTCCCCTCAGGTTCGTATTGATCGTTGTATCCCACTCGTCCAGCTCCATGGTCTCAATCGGAGCTTTCGTACCGTTAATGCCCGCATTGGCAAAAACGATATCGATGCCGCCCCATTTCTCCGCCGCTTGCTGGAAGCAGTCCTTAAGCGTCTCCGCTTTTGAAATATCGCAATTGCCGGTTATCGCCTCTCCCCCGGCAGTCTCAATCTGCTTACGAACCTTCTCCACCCGTTCATGATCAATATCGATCAGCAGCACGTTCGCTCCCTGCTCCGCCATCAGAAGGGCTGCAGCACGGCCGATTCCAGAGCCTGCACCTGTAACGATTGCCGTTTTCCCTTTTAATTGTTGATTCGTAGACATTGCCACACCCTCCTTAATTACGTGTTCATGTTATTACATAACCAATCGGGGCGAGCTCTGAATCCCGTCAAACGACAACCGAGGAGCCGGTTAAGGTCAGCGTAGCGTTTTGCCTGTACGAAAAAAGCGCCCCTGCAAAGACAACGAACCTTTAAGGTCCTTGCCCTGCAAGAGCGCTTATCTAACAAAATCCCAGGTATTATCCCCCAAGTATTTGAGGTGCAATTCGATCAATTTCTGCTGTTATCGGTTAAAGACCGCCGGTTTCACGCAGACCGGCTTGGATTGGGAAACGGTATAACCGGTGAAGGAAAGCTTCCCGTCCTCCGGATCTACCGTAAAGAGCACGAGGTTATTGCCGTCCCGGTTGGCCGCCACCAGATGCTTACCGCCCGGCAGCAGGCTGAAATGCCGCGGATGGCCGCCCTCGGTTGAAATATACTGAACCGGACTCAGGAGCCCGCTGTCCTGGTGAACGGAGAACACCACGATACTGTCATGCCCGCGGTTCGATCCATACACCGTCCGGCCATCGCTAGACACTGCAATTTCGGCGCAGAAGCTTTCACCTTCGAAATCGGATGGAAGCGTCGAGATCGTCTCAAGCGGCGTCAGACGGCCATCTTCACTCGAATAACGGAGTGTCGTCACGCTGGAGTTCAATTCATTAATGACATATGCGTAGCCACCGCCCGGATGGAAGGCCAAATGGCGCGGCCCGACACCGTCCTCAAGCTGGGTTTCGCCATGGAAACGAAGCTGGCCGTGCTCACTGTCTAAAGTGTAAGACATAATCTTGTCCAATCCTAAATCCTGCACGAATATGTATCGACCGTCCGGACTGTAGAAGGCCGAATGCGCTCTCGGCTGCTGATCCTCCCGGACTTGGACGAGCTCGGCGTGCTTTTTCTCATCCAGCAGCTCCCCGGCCGTGCCATCCTCGTTAATCCGATGAACGCCGACCAGCCCCCCGTGATAGCTGGATACGATCAGATACGAACTCCCTTCATCCCGTTGAATATGGCAAGTGGAGCTGCTGACACTCCGAACGCGGCACAATTCTTTCAGCTTGCCGGTATCGGGTTGAATCTCGAATGTAACGATCTCGGCTGCTTTCTTTCCTTGGTCCGATATTTCTCCGATCGCATACAGCCGCTTGGCTGCCGGATCAACATTTAGAAATGTCGGGTTCTTAATCCCGGAGACTTCATCAAGCAGCCGAAGCTCTCCGGAAGTTTCGTCAACGGCATATACGCATATACCGGTCTGATCGGCTTCGGCATAAGCGCCTGTAAAAAGTAATGTATGCTGTGGTTGTTGTTGCATAGAAGACATCTCCTCTCGATATCGGTTAGTCATGCGATTCGTCTCTGTAACATGTTAACGTCAAGGATGCGGAAAATCAAATCCCTCCGCCAGCGCCTTTTCCCTGTTTGTCTTTTGCCATACAGGGTATGTAATACTATATTCGTTTAAAGGAGGTATTCCCATGAAATCATCAACCGGCGACGAAGTGCGCAATCACCAGCACACGGAGAACGATTCCAAGGAGCAGCGAGACAAGGTGAAGAAGCATCAGGATATCGAGCCTCAGGCTGAGAACTGGAATCCTCGCGACACCATGGACTCCAACGGTCAAGATCAGAAGGATGGTTCCTCATCTTAGAGGACATATCTGCACATCGATTTCCGCATTACGATAAGCATCATCTGTATTTAAGGACAATGCCTAACGTGTTGAAAGGCGCCGCCATCTATAGGAGTGCAATGGTCAGCTGCTGAAGAACAAACCACCGGATAAGCGTAAAAATAGGGCCGCATGGACTTTCCCATGCGGCCCTTTATTTCTCAATGATGTCGCTGTCTTGGCATTAACCTTCCAACAGCAGAGATTCCGGATCTTCCAACAGCTCTTTTACCGTTACCAAGAAGCGAACCGCTTCTGCGCCGTCGACAATTCGATGGTCATACGACAATGCGATGTACATCATCGGACGATTCTCCATACGCTCTTCATCGATGGCAACCGGACGGATCTGGATCTTATGCATGCCCAGGATGCCGACCTGCGGTGTATTCAGGATTGGCGTGGACAGCAGCGATCCGAAGACGCCTCCGTTCGTAATCGTAAAGGTTCCGCCTTGCAGCTCGGACAGCGACAAGGTGTTGCTGCGGGCCTTGTTCGCAAGGTTCACGATTTCCTTCTCGATCTCGGCGAAGCCGAGACGGTCAGCGTCGCGAACGACCGGAACGACAAGACCTTCCTTCGCAGATACGGCAATCCCGATATCATAGAACTTCTTCACAACGATATCGTCGCCGTCAATTTCAGCATTGAGCAGCGGGAACTTCTTCAATGCGCCGACAACTGCCTTCGTGAAGAAGGACATAAAGCCCAGACCGACGTCATGCTTTTCCTTGAAGGCATCCTTGCGGCGCTTACGAACATCCAGGATGGCCGTCATATCGACTTCGTTGAAGGTGGTCAGCATCGCTGCCGTGTGCTGCGCTTCGACCAGACGATTGGCGATCGTCTGACGGCGGCGAGACATCCGGGTACGTTCAACAGGCTTGCCGTATTCCGCAGCCGGCGCTTGCACAGCTGGTACCGCTGGCGCGGACGGCTTGCTTGCAGGAGCAGCAGGCTTGCTGCCTTCCGTATGGTTCTTCACATCATCGTGATAAATGCGACCGATCGGGTCGCGGCCCTGTACCTGTTCCAGGTCAATCCCGCGCTCACGAGCCAGCTTGCGTGCGGACGGCGATGCAGTCAAATTCGAGCCTTCTCCACCGGCTTCCGGTGCAGGCGCTGGTGCCTTAGGTGCCTCTTGCGCAGGCTGTGCCGCTGCCGGAGCGGCAGCCGGAGCTTCCGCTTGCGGCGCAGGCGCGCCTGGCTTAACGCCTTCCTGTGGAGAGATTTGGCCGATGACTTCACCGATCGTAACATTTTCTCCTTCTTGGCGAAGGATTTTTTCCACAACGCCTTCAGACTCCGCGCTAATTTCCAGATTAACCTTATCCGTTTCTAACTCGAGCAGAACGTCACCGATGTTGACGCGGTCCCCTTCTTTCACGTGCCATTTAAAGATGGTTCCTTCGGTGATGGATTCGCCCATAGCTGGTACAGTAATTTCGCTCACAGCCGCTACCTCCCCAATGAGATCTGTTGATTTATAGTTTTACGATTAAGGGCAAACGTAATGATCGTCTGTTGTTCGTATGCATGTATATCCTGATATCCGGTGGCCGGGCTGGACCGTTCAGGGCGTCCGTTGTAACGAACCTCTACGCCGCTTGGCGCGATTTCGCGGATTCTTGGTTCCATAAAGCTCCAGGAGCCCATGTTCTGCGGCTCTTCCTGAACCCACAGAATTTCCTTGAGATTCGGGAACTTTTGCATAATGCGCGAAATTTCTTCTTTCGGGAACGGATACAGCTGTTCCACCCGCGCGATATGAATCCAAGAGTGATCTTCGCCCTTCTGCTTGTCAAGTGCTTCATCCAGATCGATCGCCACTTTCCCCGAGCACAGCACGAGGCGTTCGACCTTCTTCGGCGATTGTCCGAGACCTGGCTGTTCCAGCACCTTCTGGAAGCCGCCTTCGCTAAATGCGCTAACCGGCGATGCAACGCGCGGATTGCGGATCAAGCTCTTCGGAGCCATCAGCACGAGCGGACGGGCATCGTCCGTTTCCGTCAGTGACGCTTGCCTGCGCAGCAGGTGGAAGTATTGCGCTGCCGATGTCAGGTTAGCAACCGTCCAGTTATCTTCCCCGCTCAGCTGCAAGAAACGCTCAAGTCTTGCGCTGGAATGCTCTGGACCATTTCCTTCATATCCATGCGGCAACAGCATGACAAGGCTGGATTTCTGTCTCCACTTCGAACGACCGGCCGAGATAAACTGGTCAATGATAACCTGGGCGCAGTTCGTGAAGTCCCCGTATTGCGCTTCCCAGATCACCATCGTCTCCGGCGAATACACGTTATACCCGTATTCGAAGCCGACAACCGCTGCTTCTGTAAGCGGGCTGTTGTGGATCGCAAACGATGCTTTTGCCTGCGGCAAACGGTGCAGCGGGCAGAACGTATCTCCGTTCGCGGCATCATGCAGAACCAGGTTCCGGTGCGCAAACGTTGCGCGCTCGGCATCCTGTCCGGTAATCCGGATCGGCTTGCCGTCCGACAGAATCGTCGCGAAGGCCAGCGTCTCTGCATGACCCCAGTCTACCTTCCCGCCTTCGTCAAGCGCGCTGCTGCGGCGCTCCAAAATGCGCTGAAGCTTCGGATATACCGTGAAGCCTTCCGGCCATTGCAGAAGCTCGCGGTTGATCGCACGGAGCTGTTCAGCGGATACATTGGTAGCCGTTGTCTTCTTGGAATTCTCATCGGCCGGGTTGATGCCGAGCAGAACCGAATCGACCGAATCCTTCGATTTCACGGTTTCATAAGCAGCCTTAAGCACCTCGACCACTGCGTTCTTCAGTTCGTCAGCCTGCGATTGGGACAGCACCTGACTTTCAACCAGTTTCTTCATATATAACGTGCTGACCGTAGGGTGATTCTTCACCTTCTGGTAGATCAGCGGCTGAGTCGTTTCCGGATCGTCGGTCTCGTTATGGCCGTACTTGCGGTAGCCGACCAGATCGATCAGAATGCTCTTCTTGAACTTGTTGCGGTATTCGCTCGCGAGACGGGCAGCAGCGATACATGCTTCCGGATCATCGGCATTAACGTGAATGATCGGGATTTCATATCCTTTCGCCAGATCGCTGGCGTAATGCGTGGATCTCGAATCCTTCCCTTCGGTCGTAAAGCCGATCCGGTTATTGACGATAATATGAATCGTTCCACCGGTACGGAAGCCCGGCAGCTTGTTGAAGTTAAGCGTCTCCGGCACGATTCCCTCGCCTGGGAACGCAGAGTCGCCGTGGATCTGAATGCTGACCGCCTTGTTGACGTCCTGCTTCGGATAGCCGGCTTCGCTGCGGGTTTCTTGAGCCGCGCGCGTGTACCCTTCAACGACCGGATTAACGTATTCCAGGTGGCTCGGGTTGTTGGCCAACGTAATACGAACCTCGCGTGCCTCGTTCTTCTTCATGTAACGGTCTGCGCCCAGGTGATATTTCACGTCGCCCGTCCAGCCGTAATTCATGCCCATGGAGCCTTCGGAAGGCACCAGATGCTTATTCGGCGAATGCATGAACTCGGAGAAGATCTTGGTGTAGTCCTTCCCGAGAATATGCGCAAGCACGTTCAGACGTCCGCGGTGCGCCATGCCGACAAGGATCGAGTTGACATCCACTTCCGCTAATTGCTGGACGATTTCGTCAAGCAGCGGCACCAGCGCTTCGTTCCCTTCGACCGAGAAGCGCTTTGCTCCAACGAAGGTACGGTGCAGGAATTCCTCGAATTGCTCGGCCTCCAGCAGCTTCTTCAGCAGCTCCTTCCGTTCTTCTACGCTCAAGTTAAGCGGGAATCGTCCGGACTCTGCTTGTTGATTGAGCCATTTCCGTTCTTCTTCATCATGAATGTGGCTAAATTCATATGCAATGGTTCCAGTATATAGTTTCAGCAGCCGCTGGATGGCATCCCAACCATTCTTGACATCGCCAGGAGCCTCCTCCCAGACGATCTCGGCAGGCAAGGCCGCCAAATCCGCTTGGCTTAACTGATAGCTTTCAGGCTGAAGCAGTCGTGTATCCGTTTCTCCACCGATGCCGATCGGATCGATATCGGCGGCCAAATGGCCATAGGTTCTAATATTCCATACCAGCTTACCTGCGGCTACGCTCTTCTTAAGTAATTGCGGGTCAAGTCCTACGCCTTGTCCCTGCGAATCCGCTTTCTTTTCATTGTTTTCCAAAGCAGGGGGCGGTCCCCAGCTGGCGAACAATTCACGGTATCCTGGTTCCACAGACTGCGGGTCTTGCAAAAACTTCTCGTACTGATCTTGAATGTACCCCAGGTTCGGACCGTGATATTTTTGCCATGGTCCCACTGCCTTACTGTCAAGGGTCTTCATCGCTGACTCCCTCCGTCAGATTATTTTGATAGTTCATGGACGGAATTTCACTTTTTACATTCGCAAAACACTTTGTTACGATTTCATTATAATACACTTGACCTCAGAACCGAAAATACCCTTTATATATAATAATGATCTAATAAACAGATGGATTTGCGTCAATTTTATGACGATTTCGGACAGCCGCTTCCAGTTCCCTGTTTCGTTTACATTTAAAGTCATTTATCTGTAAAAATATCCTCTGCCAGCCAATCCATCTGTCTGATCGGCTCCGGTCCGCTGTCCATTCCAAACATGCGAAGGAGCTGCTTCGCATTATCGGATGCATCGCCTCCCGAGTTGTTATTGAAGATAATCCAGCATTGGCACGTCTCCTCAAGCAGCTTCAGCACGGATTCCCTCCACTGCGCAAGCTCATCTTCATTGTACCTGTACAAATAACGGACTTCCCGCCAATTCGGCTGCCCGCCCGTATGCCACCCTTTCTCGTTGCGGCCATGCATCCGAATCATGACGGCATCCTCGCGGGTTGCGGCAAGAACAGCCGGTACCGATCCGATTCCCACCTGGGGCTCATCGGCAATGCTGTGAATCCACCCCTCGCTTCGCATGAAATCCAGCGTCTTCTCCCGGAATTCAGGCGCGAACCAGGTCTGGTGGCGAAACTCCAATGCGACCGGCAGATCCTCCATCCACTCCCGCGTCCGTTTCAAAATGTCCACATGCTTCCGCTCGCAGCCAAACCACGGCGGGTATTGAAACAGCACCGCTCTCAGCTTGCCGGCTGCTTGAAGGACCCGGACCGAAGCCCGAAACTCGTCGAACATGCTTCTCGTGCTGGAATATTTCGATAATGTGCCGCCCCTGGCATGGCCGGTCATGCCTTGATAGGCTTTGACAATGAACCCGAAATGGCCGGGCACCGTCTGGGCCCATTTGTCCATCTGGTCCGGGGAGGGAATCGCGTAGAACGAGTTGTCCATCTCCACGATCGGAAAATGCCGTGCGTACATGCCCAGCCGATCGGAAGCCTTCGCTCCATCATCGTACAGCTTGTCGTGATCCCCCCAGCCGGACAGGCCGATTTGAATTCTTCGCTCGAATTGTTCTTCCTTTACCATAGCCATCCTCTCACTTGCATCATCTGCATCCACCAAGGACTCATATTTATTAACCCGATACGTCCGGAATTAAAAGCCTGCAACCGAATCACTCACCATCAGTATATGACCGAATCTTCTTTATGTACGGTCATAGAACACATGTCCCGCATCCAAGCGGCCTTCGGCAACCCGAATGATGCCGTGCGAATATTGAGGCTGTCTTCGCTTATCCGTCGGAGAGCCGGGATTGAAGAGCAACGTGCCCCGAACCGACTCCATATACGGAATATGGGAGTGACCGAATACGATCATATCCACGTTGCTTCCCTCAAATGCCTTCAGCGCGCGTCCTGGCGTCGTTCCGCCTTTTCCGTGTCCATGCACAATTCCGATCCGATGACCAAGAACCTCAACGATCTTCTGGTATCCCAGCTTCGAAATAACTTCCTCCGGATCTGTATTGCCGGCTACGCCTTCGACCGGAGCATAGCGGCTGAGCTGTTCATAGACATTCCAGCTCGACCAATCGCCCGCATGCAAAATAAGCTGCGCTTCCTTCAAGTCCTCCAACAACCGAGAGGGCAGCTGCTTGCTCCGCATGGGTATATGGGTATCCGATACCACGACGATTTTGTAAGGCCTGCTCATGATTTCCCTCCTCTTCACTGCCGGTTCGATCCCTTTACGGTATCGAAGGCATCACTATCTACTATCCTAGCAAAAACCGCTGCTGAATCAAAATAAGCGGCAAAAGTTAAACGGCCCCCACGTTTTCAGGTCAGCCGTTTGATTCGTGTTTTTTCCAAATGAGTGTTCTTAGATGGACATTCCCGTGAATAGAATGGTACGAGCCATCTTCCGTACAAGCCGTACGAAATTTAAGGTACCGTTATAGGGGAGGAATTCGTTGTCATGAGCATGATTTTCAGCTATATCCTATTGGGACTCTCGCTCTCTGCGCCGCTTGGTCCTATTAATGCAGCCCAGCTCGATCAAGGGATCAAAAAAGGGTTCTGGCATGCCTGGATGTTTGGAATCGGCGCCGTGCTGGCTGATATTCTGTACATGGTTCTCGTCTATTTGGGCGTCGTTCATTTCCTGAGCACCCCCTTCATGCAGACATTCCTGTGGCTGTTCGGAGCATTCGTGCTCATCTATACAGGCGTAGAAAGCATCATCAATGCAAGGAAGGTAACCATCAGTTCAACGAGCGGAGAAGAATCGGTTATGAAAACGCTGGTCTCCGGCTTCCTGATGTCCGTTTCCAATCCGATGACCATTCTGTTCTGGCTCGGCATTTACGGCTCCATACTGGCCAAGACGGCGGCCGATAATGGTACAGGCCAGCTGTTCGTCTACAGTATTGCCGTCATTTCCGGAGTGGTCCTGTGGGATTTCTTCATGGCCATGGTGAGCAGCATGTTCCGAAAATATTTAAGCCAAAGAGCAATATCGATCATTTCCGTGCTCTCTGGCCTCTCATTGGTTGTATTCGGATTGTATTTCGGGATTCGTGCATTGTCGCTGCTGTATCCGATGCTGTTCTAACGGGCAGGCTTCGGACGCAGCTTGGGCTTGCCCGCCTTCTTGGATGCTTGGGCGGATTTCTTCCAAACCCTCTGCATGAACAATACGACGATGCCGATCACGACAATAAAGCCGAAGCTGATCCACAGCCCCGGACGGCTCGTCGGATGAAATGCTGTGCCGCTTACCCCTGCCGCAATCATCAGCATGCCGGCGAAGCGTTTGATATGTCCCCAAACGGTAAGCCGGATGATTTTCCCGGCCGTAACCAGAATGAAGAACCAGTTGTATAGCAGCATTAAACCGGCTGCAGTCGTAAGATATTCGTAAATCTTGCCCGGTATCAGTAGCGACAGTATGATCGACAAGGCAAGCCCGGCTGCGGTAAGCGCCAGCGCAAACACCGGTGTTTTCCGCCTGGTTTTCTTTTTGGCAAATACCTTGGGAGCATCTTGGTCCTCCGATAACGTGACCAGCATGGTGGTTACGGCATAGAGCGATGCCACCATCGTCGAAAAGCCCGCGATAATCAGTACCGCGTTGAATACATGCGGTATGAAGGGAAGATTATACGACCCTAAGGCGACAACGAACGGGCTTTTGGCCGGTGAAAAACGGTTCCATGCCACCATCATGACGGCAAGACCGATTGATAGGATATAGACGATCGACAACAGCAAAATCATAATTTTTCCTGACTTGGGAGCTTCCTTCGGGTTCTTTAACCGGATGGCCATCACTCCCATCACTTCGATTCCGCCAAACGCGTAAAAGGCAAAGATCAGGGACGCCCATAGCCCCCTTCCTCCTGCAGCGAAAAAATCTCCCCAGCTCGCCGGAAGCTGCGGCCTTGCACCCCCGCGAAGCCATCCGAAGCATGCCGCCGCCGCAATCACCAGGAACATGACAATCGCGGCAATTTTCAAAACGGCCAGCACGTTCTCCAGCCGGTCAAACCCCTTGTTGCCAATCCATATGACAAATAGTCCGAGAACCGCATAGCCGCAAGCGAATATCCACATCGGGATGTCCGGAAACCAGAAGCGCGAGAAGATGGATAGCGCCGTCATCTGACTCCCCATAATCAGCACCTCCGCGCACCAGTACATCCATCCGGTCGAGAATCCCGCCCATCTGCCGTAAGCCTGCTTTGCGTATGTTCTGAAGGAGCCCGGCTGCGGGTCATCCGCCGTCATTCGTGCCAGCATATCGAATACGAGATACGTGGCGCAGGCGGCTATCACGATCGAGATGAGAAACGCCGGCCCGCCAACCCGGATACCAAGCGCCGATCCAAGGAAATAACCTGTCCCGATAGTCGATGCTACGCCTAAGAGGGATAGCTGCCACCATTTCAACGTGCCTTTTCTGTTTCTTGACTTCCTTCCTCTGCTCACACAAGCATCCCCCAATCTTGTAGTCCTACAAAAGCTTACCTTATTATGCAGGGTTGCGAATGGCTTTATGTACCGGGCGCTCGCCCTATTTATGGCTTCCAAGAGGGTCAGCCTATTGACGTTTTTCCCCCTCCATGATTGGATGAGATCGCATATTTTGAGTATTTCCCGAGAACTCTAAGCCGTATAAAAGCCGGTAAGGAGGATGAGCATGTCAGGGGGAAGCGGAATTCCAACGAATCAGGCATTTATGATGATGATGCTAACAGCCGGCTTGACGAACCACGTCATGATCATTCCGGTGCTCATTGAAACATCGGGGCGGGACGCCTGGATCACGATTCTTGTTTCCGCCGTTTTGTTTCTTCCATGGGTGCTTCTGATTTACGGCATTATCCGTAAGCTTGGAGACCGCACCATCCGGCAGGCGATCGATGAGAGCAGCGGCAAGGGTGCACGAATGGTTATCATGGGCATGTCGGCTTTGTACTTCATCTCGTTTGCCTTTTACACGCTCAAGGAAGTGATCGACTGGACGAAATCCACCTATTTGCTGCAGACTCCCGTCATCGCCACGTCCCTGATTCTGGTCTTGCTATGTCTGGTAACCGCGCGACAAGGATTACGGACAGTCGGCATCTCTGCGGGAATTCTGCTGCCCATCGTCGTACTTCTTGGCATATTTGTATCCGTTGCAAATTTTAAAGTGAAGAACTACCACTATCTGATGCCGGTACTTGAGCATGGCTTCACCCCGGTCCTCAAGGGTCTGCCGGTCATGTTCGGGGGGCTGTCGCAGTTTATATTGATCCTGTTTCTTCGGCCGTATCTTCAGAAAAAGCCTCGTTTCCTGACGGTGCTTGCGATTCACGCCGTACTAGTGTTCTTGACATTCGGTCCCACGATAGGCGGCATTGCGGAATTCGGACCTGAAGAGATGAAACTGCAGCGTTATCCGGCCTATGAGCAGTGGCGCCTCGTAGAGCTCGGCAAATTCGTTGAGCATGTCGACTTTCTGTCCATCTTCCAGTGGCTGAGCGGAGCCTATATTTCCATCTCGCTATCGATTTATTTGCTGTGCGAGACGCTGCTGCCGCCTTCGAAGCGAAGCGTCGGTATACTGGCAGTCTCCTTGCTAATGATCATTCTCTGCGCATCGCCCATCAGTAATCTGAAGATGTACTATGTCATGGCCGACTATTTCTTGCCGATCTCCAGCATCTACCTCACCGTACTGAGCGTACTCATGTTCCTCCTGATTCGAAGACAACCGCATCACAGCTCAGCGAAAGGAGAGAATTCTTCATGATAACCTTGGAAAGTCTACAAGAACGATTTGCCGATTGCGACGATATCCTTATTTCAACGTTCCCTGGTATCGACGATGCCAAGCAGCCTTGGGCCATATTGATCTATAACGTCTATATGAGCGACACGGCGTTGATCTCCAAAATCATTCTGCCCGTCATCAACGATAAATGGAAAGCTTGCAGCGATCAGAACAAAGCCTTCGATCCCTCCGAGCTGAAAATGCAGCTTAGCCTGGAACAAGTAACGGATGAGGATGCACTTGTAGATCATATTTTTTCAGGGGATGTAGCGCTGTATTTCCCGAGCAGCGATAAGCTGTATTCATTTAGCGCGGCGAATAATATTTCAAGATCCCCGGAGGAAAGCTCCTCCGAAACCTCGATCAAAGGCCCAAAGGACGGATTCGTCGAGGAATTGGACACCAATGTAGCCCTCATACGCAAGCGCATGAAAACGACAGATCTCGTCTTTACCGTGTTTGAGCTGGGTGACCGGAGTAAAACCTCTATTGGAATCATGTATCTCAAAGATAAAGTCATCCCTGAGACGGTGGATGAAGTTACCAAGAAGCTTCAATCGTTCAATGGGGAATCGCCTACCGGCATCGCAGAGCTGGCTGAGCATATATCTCCGTACCGGTACAGCGTGCTGCCGATGTTCGATTATACCGGCCGGCCGGATCGGGCCTATGATTCCTTGACGCGCGGCAGGTTGATCATCATCATGCAGGGAAGTCCGGTCGTTCTGGTCGCGCCGGCCAGCCTCATGCAGCTTCTGTTCGCGACCGAGGATCCCCAAATGCCATACTACTACGTCTTTCCATGGAGACTGCTACGGCTGCTGGGTTTTCTGATTTCCATCATGCTGCCGGGATTCTATATCACGGTTGTGTCCTTTCATCAAGACCAGATCCCGTTCCCGCTCCTAGCTACGATCGCCAATACCCGGCTCGGCCTTCCGATTCCAACCGGATTCGAAATGCTGATCATTCTGTTTCTGCTGACGCTGCTTCGGGAAGCCGGCATACGGATGCCTTCTCCGATCGCTTCAACGATTACGGTCGTTTCCGGCATCATTATCGGGGACGCAGCGATACGGGGCGGATTCTTCTCCCCGACCATGACGGTGATCGGTGCGCTGTCCTTTGTGGCCGGCTCAACCCATACCAACGAGGATTTCGTCGTCACACAGACGATTATGCGGTACTTCATCCTTGGTTTATCTGCCATTCTCGGCCTATTCGGCTTCTTCGTATCGGTATTCTTTATCGTCCAATATATGGCTCACCATCGCCCGTTCGGACAGCCTTTTCTGGCTCCCTTCTCCCCGTTCTCTTTGTCCAAGGTCGTGCGAAACCTGATGAGACTCCCTGATAAACGGAAGAAAGGCGGGGCGATATGAAGAAGCTTCTCTGCCTCTTCATCATCATGTCCGTGCTGCTTGCCGGCTGCTGGGACAACAAAGAGGTCCAGGACATCAATTATATTACCGCGCTCGGAATCGATTACAAGGAAGATCAGTATATCATCTATGTTCAGATGCTTGATTTTGCGACGATTGCCAGACAGGAAGGAACAAAACAGACCGAAACGGCACCGATTTGGGTCGGCAGGGGAACCGGAAGCACGCTCTCGGATGCGCTGATCGATCTTTACACGGCAAACCAGCAGCGGATTTCTTGGGGGCATGTGACGGCGTTGGTGCTTGGCGAGTCTGTACTGGTGCCCGAACGGTTGTCCCAAGTATTCGATATGACGAACCGGTCGCAAGAGATCCGCTATACCAAATGGATCTACGGAACCAAGGACTCGATGGAGGATCTGTTTACCGTGTCGCCTTTTTTCCAATTGTCTCCGCTGCATTCGCTGCTCCATGAGCCGCAGGAGAGCTATCGGCAATTCTCGTTCATCCGCCCGATCCAATTCGTGAACTTTATCCGTCTCTATCGTGAAGATGCGGCTACCGTCGTTCTTCCTTCCCTCCAGATTACCACGGCAAACTGGACGGAAAATTTAAAGCAGCATCCGCTGCTTGAAGTTAACGGCGCATTTTTGATACAGCATCAGACCCTGAAGGGATGGATGCAACGTTCCGATCTCGCCGGTATCCGCTGGCTCTCCACGCCCGAGACACGCGCTTCCCTGGTCGTATTTTCCGGAATCAAAGCGGCTGGCAGCATCTACCTGGAGAATCCGAAATCCGCCATTGAGATCATACGCGAAGGAGAGGAGGTCTATTACCGGATCAAATTGAACGTTGATGGAATGGTCCAAAATATTTATCAGAAGACTCGCATTGGCGAAATGAAGAAGCTAACTGAGGCTTCGCTCCGCGAGGAGATTCGGAATACCTTCCTGAAAACCGCAGCCATTCATGCCGACCCCTATCAATTAGGCCTTCAGCTTCGCCGAGCCGATCCCAAGCTATGGGACGAGCTGAGGAAAGAGAAGCGGGAAATGCATCAGGCATCGCTGCGTGAGATTGACGTTCAAGTAAGCCTTCGCTATTGGGGTCAGCGCAAAAATATAAACCGGTAAAACGGATATATATTATAGAAGCAAAAATTTAAATCTTGTAGCTTTTAACCGCTATAGAAACCCTGCACTTTTTACAAGCACAGGGTTTCTCGCATTTCATATCGGCTCTTCGCTTGAATTTCTCGCGCTTTCCCTCGCTTTCGGGATCAGCCTCAGCTTCTTACCCCAAGACTGTAGAGTGCATCAACACGCGGATTATGCATAAACTGGTGGCTGCAATGGAAATGATATCTATTAATCGTTTTGACGGGGGGAGTGATCTCGGTATGGAACTTAAAGAAAGCCTGGCTGCCTATTTTAAAGAAAACGCCGATTATTTCCATGTTGAAATTCGATTGCTGCAATATGAAGTTCAGATCATCGGTCTGGATTCTTTGGTTGATCTGCCCCAGAGCATCGCGTCCCTTCAAACCCAAACCTCAAACCTGGTCCATGCTTCACTCCAGCCCGCTGCTCTTCTGAAAATATTGGGCAAGCTTATTGAGCCTAAGCTGGAAGCGATTGTACCTGAAATCATAAAGGGCAATCTGATCCTATTCGAACCCAAGTCCGGGACTTGCAGCGCCGTCCTTCCGATATCCAAAAATGTCACCCGTTCCGTTACTTCACCCGAGACCGAAAATACGCTTTACGGAGCAAGCAGCGCTTTTCAGGAGGATATCAATACGAACATCGGCATTTTGCGAAAGCATTGCTCCGGAGGCTCCATGCAAGTGGAGACCTATAAAGTCGGGAAGAATTGCCCTAAGTCATTATTGTTAATTTATCATGAGAATCGGGTCGCCCCCCGGTTACTGCATTCCGTTCAAGCGAAAATCAAGGCGGGACAGGACCAGGAGGTTGATCATATTCAGCAGCTCGGGAACATACTGGGCGTGAACCCATGGTCGTTCGTCCCCAACTTCAACATGACGGAATTGCCGCAAAATGCGGCCCATTCCCTACAACAGGGCAAAATCGTACTCATGTTAGACCGTTATCCTTTCGCGATTATTTTGCCTAGTCTCGTCATGGATATGTTCTGTTTGAAGGATGATTATAATTATGCCCTCCCCTTCATGTACCTGATCCGGTTCTTAAGAATCGTTGGCGCCTTGATCGCTACGATCATTCCCGGATTATATGTTGCCCTGGTATCCGTCAATCCCGAGGTTCTAAGACTTCAGCTGGCCTTATCGATTGCAAACAGCAGACAGGATGTCCCTTATCCTGCCTTCGTCGAGACACTCCTGCTCCTCATTGTTCTCGAGCTCATTCTGGAAGCCAGTGTGCGTCTTCCCAAAAGCGTCGGCCCCACCATTACGATGGTTGGCGGTATCATATTGGGTCAGGCCGCCGTATCCGCCAAACTTGTCAGCAATCTGCTGATTATCGTTCTGGCAGGCACAACCATTGCTTCTTCTACGGTTGTCGGATTTCAGAACTCGGTGACTTTACGCGTGTTCAAATATGTGCTGATTATCCTATCCGCCATCTACGGCATGCTGGGTCTTCTCGCCGGGATCGTTGTCGTATGTGCTTACTTAGGTCAACAAACAAGCATGGGCATTCCTTACTTATCGTTCCCTGCATTCAATAAGAAGGATGAGCCGAAATGGATAAGAGCGGTTATCAGGCAACCATTTTATACGTCGTTTGTCATATGGGGCTTATCTTTTTTCTCTATCCGTCCGATCTGTTTACAGCCATGGACATGGGGCACTGGATCGGAATAGGGATAAGCTATGCGCTCCATACCGCTGCACTTTACGTTTATCTGAAGGGGCTCACCTGGACTGCCCAGAAGAACGTCGTGGATATGTTCCGCAGCACCGGAACCTTTTTCACTTGGCTGTTGTTGATTCCCGTCTTCTTTTATTTTGGCATAGCGATCATCATAACGCTGAGAGCGTATTCGGAGATGCTGACCTTGGTCTTTTTATCGAGCACGCCGTTATGGGCGATCCAGCTGCTATTGATCGGCATTGCTTTTCTTATGGCCTGGCAAGGAATGGCCAGCATGGCACGCACCGGGGTCCTCTTGGTTATCCTGTTTTCGTTCCCCATTTTGTTTGTTCTCTGCCTCAGCTTTCAAAATGTGGACTGGTATTATTTGCTGCCGATCATAGATCGCGAGCAGACCTTCCATTTCTTAATCAAGCCCGATTTTCTGGTCAGTTTATTTGTGTATGCAGGCGGCTTCTTTTTTCTGGGGCTGTTACCTCCGTCCATACATATCAGTCTAAAAAAAATGATGCTGGGCTGCCTCCTCCTGCTTCCCATGTTCCTGTTATCGGTATATTTGCCGCTCCTGACCTTTGGGCAAGCAACCGCCGAATTGTACGAGTTCCCCATGCTCATGACCATCGACACCGTGAATATTACATGGCTCTTGTTCGATCGGATCACGATTTTTTTCCTGTTGAGCCTGATGGCGTTTGCCATGCTGTACTTGGGAGTCACGCTATGGATTCTCTTGACGCTTACGAAGCGTGCAATTCCGGTTATCCCGAATCTCTACCTGTTGATTGTACTGACTGCCGGATTGTTTGCCATCTCCATGGCTATTCCCAACTGGGATTTCCTGAAGAAGCTGCAAGGGTGGATCATACCTCTCAGGATGTATATTTTTCTGATCGTTCCACTGATCACGTTCATCATCGGATGGCGGCACAAGCATAAAGCAAGCCGCACAACGGAGGTTACTTAATATGAATAAGTCGGATATAAACAACCCGCATATGGACAACCCGGCTAAGCCCCGCACGGCGATCAAGCTCATTCTATTACTGGTAGGAGCGGTCCCCCTGCTTGCCGGCTGCTGGGATACCAAGGACATCAACCATCGGTCGCTTCACGTCATCATGGGCATTTCGTTAACTGAAGAGAATCAATATAAGGTGTTCCTGGACATTCCGGCAACGAATGAAACGAGCTCGGTCAACATCGTTTCGGAAACCGGCGACACGATCAATGACATCATCGATGATATAAGCATGAATATGGAGACCCAGGTGGATCTTCTGCATTTGAAGATCGTTATTGCAGATAAAAACGTTGCCCGCAGAGGGATGGAGGATATTATATCCGCCTTTAACCGCTCCCGGGATATCTCCTCCAAAACGCTGTTAGCCATCAGCGATCAACCCCTGGATCAATTCTTCTCAGATATGGAAGCGAAATCGGAGCAAAACGGCAGTATCATCTATGATTATTTCGAGAAAAATGCCGGCTGGAACCCCCAATTGGCCGACACGCGCGTATGGCAAATGTTTCGAAGCATTCATTCCTATACGCATGATGTGATCGTTCCGATCATTCGTTCCGGCCAATCCACAAGCATCGAATGCCTGGGCGCTGCCATCATCAAAAATGGACGGATGACAGGCCAAATCGGAACCGATGAAACGCTTGTGGCCAACGCCTTTTATGGAAAAAGCGCATTCGGCAAAATCGAGGTCATGGATAGCGCCACCGTTCAAATCACCAGCAACCGGCTATCCCATCATAGCTGGCTTCAGGATGGCAAGCCTTACCTTCGAAGCCATCTCAGGCTGAAGGTTACCATTCTGGACTCCAGGGGACATCCGACAGAAACGCAGATCAAAGAAAAACTCGAAGAGCTCCTCACCCTCAGGCTGAATAAGATGTTTCGGAAAACGCAAAAAGAACAAGCCGATATATTGGCCTTGGGACAATACTTCAGAAAGCACTTGACTCGGGAACAGCTTCAGGATTGGAGATCAGGATACTATCCGAACCTGGATTTCAAGCTGCGCATAACGACCGTGGTCGAAAATCGGGGCAATCTTAAGCATTTGTGAGTTTTAACATATATGGGGTTAGCACATCCGAGATGAGCTTTTGGAGGACAAGCGGGAAATGAATCGGGCATCCCTGCATAAGATTGATGTTTAAGTAAGATTGATGTTAATGAAAGTCTTCGCTCTTGGTGGGAGCGCAGAGAAGTGAATACCGTGGGGCTTTGAATATATAAAAAGAAGCGGGTTAACTCCCCCCGCTTCTTTGGTGCTTCATTCATCAAGTTACTTCCCTGTCATGTTTTTGATCTCATCCTTCAGTTGTTCCGATTTCGGTCCGAACACAACCTGAACCGCACCTTGGCCGAGTCGCATGACTCCGGCTGCGCCGAGCGTTTTCAAAGCGGAGTCGTTCACGGCCTTGTCGTCTTTAACCACAAGACGAAGCCGGGTGATGCAAGCATCGACGCTAACGATATTGTCCTCGCCGCCGATGTTAGCCAGCACCTTGGCAGCCTGGCTGTCATTACCGGCAACCGCACCTCCTGCGCCTTCAGCGCTTTCGGTCTCCTCGCCATCATCCTCGCGTCCAGGCGTTTTCAAGTTCAGCTTGACGATCAGGATTCTGAACAGCAGATAGTATACCACGCCGAAAGCCAAGCCTACCGGCAGGAGCAGCCATGCGTTGGTAGACAGCTTCAGATTCACCAGGTAGTCGATCAAGCCCGCCGAGAATGAGAAGCCCAGATGGACATCAAGGACGTACATGATCAATCCGGAAAGACCTGTCAAAATCGCATGCACCACATATAATACCGGAGCAACGAACATGAACGCAAATTCAAGCGGTTCGGTGATCCCCGTCAGGAACGACGCTACTGCCGAACCGATAAAGATCGAGCCGACGAGCTTGCGTTTGGACGGCTTGGCTGTATGAATAAAGGCCAGTGCCGCAGCAGGCATCGCAAACATCATGATCGGGAAGAAACCGGACATGAACATCCCGGCCGTCGGATCTCCCGCAAAGAAACGCCACAGGTCGCCGTGAACGACTTCGCCCGCGGCATTGGTGTAATCCCCAATCTGGAACCAGGCGATGGAGTTTAATACGTGGTGCAGACCCAGAGGGATCAGCAAGCGGTTGGCTGTACCGAAAATGAACGATCCAATGCCTTCAAGACCGACAACCCAGTTGCCGAAGGCGGAAATGGCATCCTGGATTGGGCTCCAAATCATGCCGATCAGCACCGCAAGCACCATCGTGGAGGCTGCCGTGATGATCGGAACAAAGCGTTTACCTGCAAAGAAGCCTAGCCAGTCCGGCATTTTAATCTTGTGGAATTTGCCATACAGGTAGGCAGACCACAGACCGACAAAGAATCCGCCAAGCACGCCCATATTCAGCTTCACGTCATCCGGTATAAACGGCATTTGCAGCGGAACTTTTTCCAGCACTCTCGTTAGCACCATGTACCCGATAAGGGCGGAAAGAGCCGCAACAGCGTCCCCGGCGAATCCGATCGCAACCCCGATCGCAAAGATAATCGGCAGATTATCCAAAATCGCAAGGGCCCCGGAAGTCATGAACGGAGTTACATATTGATTCAGAAAAGCTCCAAGAGCCCCCAAAGGTATATCTTTTTGATAGTCGATCAATCCAAGCCCCTGCAAAATCCCTGCTGCAGGCAATGTGGCCACAGGCAGCATAAGAGACTTACCCAGCTTTTGCAATTTAGCCAGCATGTCAATCATCCTTTCAACTTCAATAATTTAGCATTGTTCTGAAAACGTTTACATAATGCGTCGAATGAACAATTATTTTTTCCCTTCCATCCTGGAAAGAAAAAACTTCGGGTAAATCCTCCTCCTCGCAAGCCTCATGTATTCATCATTTTAAGGCAGCATGAAATTCAATTCCGACAAAAAAAGCCAAGAAGATTGACGAATATACAATATCGTCCACATCTTCTTGGCTCATGCCCATGTCCATGGTAACACGCCTTAAAACGTATTCATTTGATGTTGTAATCTTAATTCAGGCTTCCCATATTGTCAATAACAAAAATATTCTTTTTAGGAATTAAGGGTGATGCTGAGTACGGGATCCGTGCCTGCAGTCACATTTCCTGTATGTCCTTCCACGGAAGCCGACAATTCATCAGCATTCGTAACAATGATCGGAGTCACGGTTGGATAACCCGCCGCCTTGATGGCCTCGATATCGAATTCAATCAGCGTTTGGCCGGCTTTCACCGAATCCCCGACATTCACATGGCTGGTATAGCCCTCTCCCTTCAAACCGACGGTGTTAATGCCGATATGAAAGAGATACTGCAAGCCGGTTGCTGGATCTTCCAGCATTACCGCATGCTTCGTTTTAATGACATGCGCCACCGTTCCGTCAAATGGAGCGATCAAACGCCCCTCCGATGGCTCGATTGCAATGCCCTTACCCATATGTCCAGCTGCAAACGCCTCATCCGGCACCTCCGACAACGGAACGGCCTTTCCGGATAATGGAGCTTTCACCTGAATAGCAGTAGCGGTCTTCTTCTTCTTCCAACCAAACATTATGATTCCTCCTTGAGTTGATTCTTCTGCTGCAATCGGCCCGTAAACAGGCGATAAAGATGCATGGCCAAAAAGCAGACCTCCGCTTCCGGCACTTCCTTGCCAAGCTCCCGCTCCATCATGGCAGCAAGCTCTTTGGCCAATTCATATTCATCCGCAAATTTTGCGCGGATCTGCTCCGCAAACGGGTTATCGACATTTACATCCTGATTCAATATACGGTCGACCGAAAAGCGAAGGTGCATAAGCAGCCGCACGTAATCCATGCTTCCCCGGTCGAATCGGATCCGTCGCTTTGTCTCGATTTGCTTCACAAGTGCACCCACCACATTGGAAGCCTTCACGAGATGGCCTACAGGCACATGGCTGACCGCCGAATAAACGTGATAGGTCAAGAAACCAATCTCATCCTCCGGTACGGTGATATGAAAGGCCTGTCCGATAAGCTCTGCCGCTTTGACAGCAATTTCGTATTCCTTAGGGAAGCTGATTCGGGTCTCTTCGAGGAAAGGGTTGATGATATCCATCCCTTTTCGGATCCGATAGACGGTAAATTGGATATGGCTTGGCAAAGCCAAGTAGACCTTGTCGTTTAAAGTACCCGGGAATTCCTGCACAATCATATTCAGAATCTGATCGGTAATGTCCATCACCAACGGATCAAATTCCTCGAGCAAATGATGGGCCTGGCTCCATTGCTCGCGGTCTTCCAGCTTAAAAAGCTTCTCGATCCGGGAATCGCTTGCAGAAATTTCCGCTCCAGCTTTGATCCCGAAACCGATTCCTTTGCCAAGGATCACATATTCGGATTCTTTCTTGCCGCCGGTTGCCATGACGACATTGTTACCGATGACGCGAATAACCGTAAACGATTCGAGCCCGCTCATAGACTTCCCCCTTTCCTTAAAGTTTAACAAAAGAGCCTCGAAAGGATGCATGGGCAGCATATTAAATAAGCCAAGAAAAGACGTCCCCGAAGGATGTCTCTTCTTGGCTCATGCCCTGTTAAGGTAACACGCCGTCTACCGTCTAGTTATGACTCCATCATAAATCAAGCGCAATGCATTCGTCAACATGCGACAAGAACGCACATGTTTTCTGAAGGCCCCGGACACGATTAGAGCCCGGCGCCTTCAGGCTCCTTGGTCCCCGGTTAATTCTTTGATTGCGGCAACGACCTTCTCCATACGTACCGGCTTCATAATATAACCGTTCGCCCCGTATCCCAGATACTGATCCCGGTCCATCGCCCTTGCGGTCATAATAATGATCGGCAGGTCCGCCCAATCGGGATTGCTTCGAATTCGTTTCAATGCCTCCACTCCGTCCATCTCCGGCATGACGATATCGAGCAGAACGAAATCGATCTCCGGATGCTTTTCCAGAAGCTCCAGACATTCATATCCGTTCTGAGCCGTGTATACGGTCATGTGAAGATTCTCAAGCGCATTGGTCAATCCGTACACATTGCGGATATCGTCAT
This sequence comes from Paenibacillus sp. FSL M8-0142, assembly GCF_038597315.1. Classification (NCBI taxonomy): domain Bacteria; kingdom Bacillati; phylum Bacillota; class Bacilli; order Caryophanales; family Paenibacillaceae; genus Paenibacillus; species Paenibacillus sp. FSL M8-0142. The sequence goes on along the minus strand of NZ_CP152008.1, from coordinate 2,509,871 downwards.
CCACGATCAGCACGGTTTTGTGCTCTAGTTCCTTTAGACATTCCGGCTCCTTAACTCCGGTCGTCTGATAGTCCTGCAGAATCTCCTCACTCCGGGCTGCAGCAGCCTCAGGCATAATAAAGAGGCTTTCGACCGTCTCGGAATCCGTTACGAGCGGAAGGTATAAAATAAATGTGCTCCCCTTGCCCTCCTCGCTCTCGACGGTGATATAACCGCCCAGCAGCTTGGCCAGGTGAAGGGAAATCGAGAGTCCGAGACCCGTCCCTCCGAATTTGCGCGCCGTCATCTCTTCCCCTTGGTGAAACGCCTCAAAGATCGAATGAAGCTGATTCGAGGCAATACCGATTCCCGTATCCTCCACCGAGAAGGCAATCGCTTCTCCGGTGATCATGAAATCGGAAGTCACGATGGAGTTCATCTTCGACACGTGCAGTCGTACACGGCCGCTCTCGGTAAACTTGATTGCATTGGACAACAGATTACGAAGAATTTGATGCAGTCTCAGCCCGTCGCTGTAGATGATATCCGGTAAGTCGTCGTCCATTTCGATCACGAAGTCCAAATTTTTCGACTCCGCGCTTTTGGCGAAATATCCCCTCATTTGCTCTGGAAGCTCCGTGAGATTGACCAAATCCATATCAATCTGCATCTTGCCTGCCTCAACCTTAGATAGATCGAGGATATCATTGATCAAGTTCAATAATTCACTGCCTGAGTTATGAATGACTGAAGCATAGTGCTGCTCTTCTTCCGTTAAGTTTCCGTTTTTGTTCTCGGATAAAATCTGCAAGAGGATGAGCATGCTGTTCAGCGGTGTTCGAAGCTCATGCGACATATTCGCCAAAAATTGCGATTTATATTTCGAGCTCTGCTCGAGCTCCTTGGCGTAATTCTCCAGCTCTTGCGCGGCAATGAGCGCCGCTTCCTTCTGGGTTGCGAGCTTCTCGTTTAGCAGCTGCATTTCAACCGTATGGGTTTGCAGTTCTTCCGTTTGGGTCTGCAGCTCTTCGGTCTGGCTCTGCAGCTCCTCATTCAATGTCTGCGATTCATGGTACAGCTGCTGGATTTCCATTTTGCTGCGAATCGAGTTCAGCGAGATGCCCAGCTGATGGGTTAACTGCTCCAGCAGCTGCATCTCCAGCGCATCAAGCGGCCGGAACATGGCCAGCTCAATCACGCCGAGCACCTTATCCTCGAAGAGAACGGGAGCCAGGAGCAGCGTGGAGGGCTCCGCATCGCCAAGCCCGGATTCGATCCGCACATAGTTTGGAGGAATATCATCGAGGATGATCATCCGCTTCTCCAGCATGCACTGCCCTACCAAGCCTTCGCCAGGGAGGAAGCGGTCTCGCACCTTATCCCACGGTTCACCGTCAGGATCAGCGAATGCGGCTGCCTTGACCAGCTCCGGACCTTTGCGAACGATAAATACCGCACCATACGGCAGATTTAGAATAGAAGCCAGCTTATGAATATAAAAACGGGAGGCCGTCTCCACCTTATCCGCAGATTGCAGCAGTGTGGACATGACGTTGACATGGTCCTTCGCCCAATTTTGCCTGCTGACCAACGCCAGCAGCTCATTGGTCGTATCCGCCAGCTTGCGAACCTCATCATGGGAATGAACTTGAACTCGCTGCGCGAGACTGCCTCCCTTGACGATATCCGAAATCATATGCGTCACCTGCAAAATTGGCCTTACAATGCTCTTGGAGACGAACCAGGCGGCCCCGATCGTAATGAAAGCAGCCCCTGCCCATAATGCATACATCGTATACAGCAGATTGGTATTGCTATGTCTCATGTCATCGATGCGGGCGGCGGTCAGCTCACGCTCCGTTTTACGGAAGGATAAGAACATGTCATGGATCGAATCCATCGCTTGCTGTCCGGGATCATTGATGAAGAAGTGGAGGGCTTCCTCATCGTGCCCAAGCTGCTTCAATTGAACGGCCGGTTGGCCTGCTACTTGTATCCATTCCTTGATGTTTTCCTTGATATTCTCGAGATGATTCGCCTGCTCGGCATTGTCGCTAATTAGCTGGTACAGCTTATTGTAGTTGATCTGCCATGCGGTTAACGCATTATTGAACGGTTCGAGATAATCCTCGTCCCCTGTAATGACATACCCCCGCTGGCCGGTTTCCATCTCCAGCATATTCTTCTCGATCTCATGCGTTAGATTGTGGACCTCGATGTCATGCTGCTCGATAAAATCCGCTTCTTGCTGCAAGGAGGAGATGCGATCCGAGACGATCCATAAAAAGGCTCCCAGACACAGTAAGATCAGCAAGTATCCTAAAACGATCTTGATGCGTATGTTGATTTTCAGGTTGTTCGACAAACAGCCAATCTCCCCCATCTTCATCAGAATAAGTCTGTCCCTATCATCATAGTAATTGTTATGAAAATGGTTTACAAGGCAAAACCTGCTTGGAAAACGGCAATGTTACTTTAGTCGTAGGCAGTCAGATTTAGATCGTTCGCAGCCACTGTAAACCATGCTGGCCGTGTTCCAGCCGCTCTTTCGGCTGTTGCGCATAAGGAGGCTTATTCGTGTGACCAACCATCATTCGCCTGAAAGCGACATGATTCCAACCAGGCATGTTTACCATCCGAGACGTATTGCCGAAAGCCCTTCGGGAAGGGGGCGTGCGGACGTATCTTCGGCGCAGCTTCCGCTGCTGCGGGGAATGGCCATGTCCGAAATTCATCTGGATCGCGGCGGCGGCCTTCCTCCCCACTGGCATCCGGATACCGATGAGCTATGCTACGTGATTCAAGGAGAAATCAGCTACCATCTCCACGATCCGGACAGAATGCAGGAGCGTTCATATTTGTTGACGTCCGGACAAGTGGCTCACGCTCCGATCGGATGGCTTCACTGGATTACGGGCTTTGCTTCAGGTACCATTCTTCTGCTTGTTTACCGGACGAGCAACCCGCATCAGGTGGAAGCGGCAAGGATATGGAGCTTGTCTTCACACGACGGGTTGTCCGCCGAGAAGCATCCCGTCAAGGAACACCCGCTGCCATCACCGGTCCCGCTTATGAGCCCGCCTGAAGTCCGGGAGTCGCAAGCCTCATCAGCGCCGGCGCCCCCCGCACTCTTCATCCCGAGATCCAACAAGAAGAACCACAAATAGCCGTTCATCGGCTGTTTGTGGTTCTTTTCATGAAAAGTATTCGTATTATGTAAGGAAAATCTAGACCATGGGCGTCACAGCAGGATCAAGCTGATGCTGACCGCCGGGGGTGGCCCTTAGTCAATATAAAAGCGTTGCTCCGGCCGGATTTGCTTCTTCAGGATGCGTAAGTCCGCCTCCAGTCTGGCCACCGTCTCTTCCAGTTCCACAGGATCCAGCAAGGGCCGCTCGGGCTCGGGCTTTACTCCCGCCTTCAAATCCCTAATAATAATTTGCTGCTCCTGCCATTTATCCATAAGATCCGAGATCGTAGCATAAAAACGTTCGTAATCCTTGATCACTTCGTCCAGGAAGGTATCCACCTCCTGCTGGTCGTATCCACGCAGCTTGGTTGAGAATTCTTTCTCATGGATAGACAAAGCGTCCAGTTGAATGCCAAGCTGCCGGAATAACTTTTTCTGTTTATCCAATCGGCGTTTCATGTGTTCATCCATTGTGATTTACCTCCAAATATTGGTACGGCTACTTAAGCAATCGGTATCTCCCTATCTTTTTTTATATCATATTCGCCGTCGTGATTAAAACTGTCCGGGGCTTTTTTGGAGAAAGTTCCAAAAACGAATGGACATGCCGTGAATCATCCCAAATGATTGTTCAGGCCCGATTTCGGGTATTGTCATACAAGAAGCATTTCATCAGATCGAGAGGAGCGACTATCATGAATGCCAAGACGAAACAACAATATGAGCAATTGAAGCAGCGCATGCTTCAGGACAAAGCGCGTCTGGAGCAACAGCTCTCCGATCCGGATTCCGTATCCGGGGAATCCCTTCGGGATTCTACCGGCGAGCTCAGTGCCGCCGACAATCACCCGGCCGACACCGGAACCGAAGTGTTCGAACGCGGACGCGATCTGGCCATCGAGGAATCGCAGCACATGGAGCTGGAACAAATCAATGCAGCCTTGGCTCGTATGGAACGCGGCGAGTATGGGCATTGCACCGTATGCGGCCAAGAGATCCCGCTTCAACGGCTGGAAGCAGTGCCTTACACGGCCTACTGCATCGACCATGCACCGAATCGGGCATTATCGGATGACCGCCCGGTTGAAGAGGATGTCATGACAGCTCCGCCATCAGGCGCAGGCATCAACCGGCAGCGTATGAGCGGCAGGTTTGATGACGCCGATGCTTGGGACGCCGTGAACGATTACGGCACGTCCACTTCGCCGGCCATGTCCGTAAAACCCGGACAAGACGATTACAAGAACTAGGTTATGCCGATCTTTCCCGCATTAGAAGACAAAGCTGACACCTGCACGGTCTACAGGTGCCAGCTTTTGTGCTGTGGTATATTACTCAATGGAACGGATATTCGTGGCAAAAAACTCGTATTCTTGATCCGCTTCGCTGCGTTTATTTTTATAAGGCTCCAGCAGCTTATCCAGCTCCTTGAACAGATTTCTGGCCTCATCTTCGGTCATATACAGCGTCGTATTCGTCAGCATCGAAGTTGACTCTTCATCGTTGTTGAGGTATTTAAAGAACCGCTCCCTGTTCTGATTGAACAGCTCCGACAGCAGCTTATTGGTCTCGGAGCGGATCAGCTCCTTGATGACCGGCTCTTCCGTATCGTTGCCGCGCTTGATCCGGATCGCACCAGCAAATGGCTCGTAGTATTTTGCAATGATACCATTAATCTCTTTGGTCGAGACAATCTTGACCAGCTCGATTTTCTCCAGCTTTTTCATATGATAATGAACTTTGGCGGGCACATCCCCCATCCGGTCCGCTACTTCCTTAACGGTGGCCGGACGGCCCATTTTGTTAAGTACGTTCAAAATTTGGAGTCGATATGGATCCGAATATATTTTTATTTCTTCCAGTGTCGTCAAATCCTTACTCTCCACACCGAACACCTCAGCTTTGCAAATTTCGTTCCTCTCATTATAGGCCTAGAAGCTCGAAATTACAAAGCGTGTCATTCATTTAGATCGTCACCTAGATCGCACGGAAGCTCTTCTTGCGGAGCAGAAACATGACGGGCAGCATCATGACGATCCCCATAATCATAAACAAGATTGGGGGCGGTTGGTGCTCCGCTATGACCCCTGTGATAAAGCTGCCGACAGGAATGGCTGCCGTACACAGTACCGACATCAGCGCACCGACTCTCCCAAGGAGGGCTTTCGGCGTCACTTCCATGATGTAAGTCGAGATGGGAGTATTTAAGATGGTTACGGCAACGCCCGCCAGGAACATACATCCAGCAGCCGCTTCGAGCCGAAATGCCGGCAGATTGCCCGGGATGCCTAATGCGAAGTAGCTAAGGCCAAGCAGAATGGAGCCTGCTATGATCAATGTGCTCTTTTTGAAAGACTTGCCGTAGCGTCCCATCCAGATGCCGCAGCAGACCATCCCGATCAGAAGAGAACTCCCCAATACGCTCATTCCCCCTGCGCCTACCCCCAGCGTTTCTTTGACGTACACGGGCTGCAGCACGTTCAAGGGTGCAAGACAGAAATTGTTGATCATTGCAAGCACCGTTGTGATGAGAAGCAAAGCGTGCTGTTTGACGAAGGCAAGCGCTTCCCGGATATCACCGATCACTGACCTCTTCGCCGGTTCAGTAACCGCAGGACTTCCGCTTTTCTCTGCTGCTGCCTCAGCGGCTTCCGGATTCGGCATGAATGCGATGATCAACGCCGCGAAGATAAAGGTACAAGCATCGATCAAGATGGTTCCCGAAATTCCGATCAGGGCGATGAGGGCCCCCGCTGCGGATAATCCGATTAACTCGGCGCTGCGGCTGATCGATGTGGAGAAGGAGTTGCCGGTCATCAGCTTATCATGAGGAAGCAGTCTCGGCACGATCGACATTTCCGCGGGTCTTGAAAAGCATTCCAGCGTGGAGTTGATAAACGTAATGAAGAACAAATGCCACACTTCAAGGAGTCCGAAGGCAAATAGAACCGCTGTAATGGACACCATGATACCACGTCCCAGATAAATCACGATGAGTACACGCTTCTTCACCCATCGATCGACGAATGTTCCGGTAAACAGACTGAACAGCAGCCCGGGCACAAAATTAAAAGCAAACAACGACCCCATTAAGAGCTCCGATCCTGTCAGCATATAGACCATCCAGCTGTATGCGATGGAATCCAACGAATCACCAAATCGCGTAACCGCTTGGGCGGTCAAATACAACAGATACGGCCTATGGCTCAGAAGCTGGCTGAATCCTCTCTTTTCTAACACGGCGGCATTTTGCATACTTTTTCTCCTCTTCGATTTCGAATTGATAACTTCCCTTTTAAATCAGGCATCGTAAAAATCTTTTACAGGGACAAGAAATTCCTTTTAAAGGCACCAGAAAATCCTTTTAAAACACAAGAAATCTTTTTAAAAGCACAAGAAAATCCTTTTAAAAGCAAAATAATCGCTTTAATGGCAACGTTAAAAATTTTGGATCCGTTAAAATATTTTTATCGTTAAGTTTATTTTATCGATTGTGGAGAAGAATGCAATAGGCAAAAAAAATAAACCGCCAATGCAGCGGTTTAAGAATGTAAATCTATTGATTATGCATGGAATGGCTTGTCTTCTACCGGCGGGATTTCGATACGCGACGACGTTCGCGCGGAACGAAGGCAGGCCTCAATCGCCCGGATGTTCCTTATTGAATCGTCAGGTCCATAAGGCAATGGCCTACCGTCCATAACCGCGGCAGCCATGGCATCCGCCTGCAGCGCAAAATGGTTGTATATGCCGACCTTCTCTTCCCGGCTCCCCTTCGGGGTATGAATGCAGATTTGGGACATATGCTCCATGCGTTCCCATCCGAATGCGCAAGGAAGCTCAATTCTTCCTTCGGTTCCCGAGATCTCAAGCGAACATCTGGAATACGTCCACATCCCGCATTCGAAGGTTAGCCCAAGCCCGCTTCCAAACTCCATCATGCCATGCACCATCATATCCACGCCGTCATGCTCTTCGGAGAAAAATGCGTGGGCCGTCACGGCCCGAGGCTCCTGGCCATAGATCATTCGGGCAGCCGAAATCGGATAGCACCCCACATCGTAAATCGAGCCTCCGCCCATTTCTTGGCTGTAGCGGACATTTCCTTTATCACTCGCATTATTGAAAGTAAACGAGCCGTGGATGCCTCTAAGCTCACCGATTTCACCGCTCTCAATTATTTCGCGTACACGTGCATGCTTCGGGTGATAGCGGTACATGAACGCTTCAGCAAACAGAACATCATGGGCTTTGGCCACCTCCGCCATTTCCCTGACATCCGCTTCAGTCAATGCAGCCGGCTTCTCGCAGAGCACATGCTTTCCTGCCTCAGCAGCTTTAATGCTCCATATCTTATGAAGGTGATTGGGCAGCGGAATGTAAACCGCGTCAATATCGGGGTCATGCAGAAGCTCGTCGTAGGAACCGTAATGTCGATCAATATGATAGCGCTTGGCGAGCTCGGCCGCCTTCTCTTTATTGCGGCTTGCGACGGCTTTCACCTCACAGCGTTCCGATTTCAGGATGCCAGGTATCATGGCATTTCGTGCAATTCGAGCGGTGCTCATAATTCCGAATCGCAATTTCCTGCTCATATGGCCATTCCTCCTTCGGATCATCGTTGATGTTCGTGACTATTGACTATCCAAAATTATCGCTGACCGCTTTATGAAGAATTCCCAGGCATCGATCCAGATCTTGTTTGACCTGCTTTTTATACAGCTTGGCCTTCTCGACTCCTTCGTCGGTGAAATGGTAGAGCACGATTTCTTGAAAATCGACACGCGGATCATTGCCCTTCAGCTGCTTCGTGCGATACAGCACGCCTTCTTGTACAAGCTCATGCAGTGCACGGTAGATTTCGCTCTGCGGCGGCGAATAGCCATGATCTTTAAATTGCTGGCGCAGCTCCTCCAGCATCTGATATCCGTATCCCCGCTGCTGCTCTACCATCGTAATAAGATAAACCTTGATAAAAGCACGCTGCGCGATCATAAAAGCCATTCGAATGCCTCCTTACTGTCCGGTTCTCTTCCCGTTTGTTAAGATATCAGAAAGTATAAGCTTCGAAGGATCTGCTGCCTGATATCTCAAGAAAAACCACCGCTAAACGCGGTCTGTCTACATTGAGAGTACCTCGATAGACGTTTTTCTTATTTTCCATTATAACCCACAGTTTCCCAGTCTGCACAATAGGAGGCATCCCCTTCTTTTAACCAAAATAAGGTGGATTGAAACGTGTTGAGTAGGGATTGGGGAGGGCTGATGCGAGGATGTAATTTGTGCATCTCACTATTGTGAATTTTTCATATGTTGAAATTATTATTGTTCGCATTTAGATCGGTAGTTCGGACCAGGTTGGTTCTCGCGTCACAGACATCGTCTGCTTGCTTGTTTGCATGTTAACTTGGTAGCTGGATAGGTCATGGTTTGTCTTCAATTTGCTTGCTCGGTTGCTTATTATCTTGCTTGGTTGCTTAATTACTGGTTGGTCGAGCAAGCAGGTAGTTCGGTACTTGGTTGGTTGGTGCGCTGGGGGCCGTTGGCCGAGGTAAGCAAGGCCAGGTTTGAGAATGGTGGGAACCGTAGGGGCGTTGGCGCCGTGGGCACCCCGGAACGGCAAACAAGTCCCCAAAAGGGACTTGTAGGAGCCGTGGGCGCCACGAAACGGCAAACAAGTCCCTAAAAGGGACTTGTGAGCGCCCTGGGCGCGCCGGAACGGCAAACAAGTCCCTTAAAGGAACTTGTGAGCGCCGTGGGCGCCACGGAACGGCAAACAAGTCCCTAAAAGGCATGAGCGTTGCATAAATCTTTACATCTGCAAGCACTTGGATGAAATCTGAATAAGAACAATTAATTTACAGTTGTTTTTTCGAGAATTACACTAAAAGATCCAACACTTCTTAAATGTAGCTACGTTTTCCCATAAAATGTATTTTGTGCAAGATTTTCGTTTCCTAAGTCACTTTGCTTGTTTTAAAAATGCCAACGCTCGTTCGTAATTCAGGTACCTTCCTTGGTGCACCGCGTGGCTTTCCAGAAGTTGTTCGCGTAGGTGCTCGAAACAGAGCGTTCAAGAACTGGGACCACGGATGATACATGTGAATTCGAAACAATTCAAGGACACGCCAAACGCTTTTCTTGGTTTCTAGACGTAGCTGCATATACTGTGCCAGCACGTAAGCGATCAGCGCAAGGTAAATCTGGTTCCATATCGCTTGCGGCTTATAGCTGTGCAGTTTTTTTAGGCGCAGATGCTGCTTTATCCATTTAAAGAAAAGTTCAATAAGCCATCGGCATTTGTAGATATGAGCTACTTCTTCGGCCGTTATGTCCTGTCGAGAGGTAAGTAGGCGATAATAGCGCCCCTGCTCATCATAAAACTCTACGAGCCGGACTCGTTCCTTCATCTTGCGCCAACCGCTACCTACGTTCACAAGAGCATCTCGTGTGATCGGACTTCCTGGAGGGATTTCTCGTTCCTCCACAACATGGATTGAGGTGCGATCTCTCATTCGCATGACAAATTGAATGCCGCGCTCCATCCAGTTATCCATGTTTTTGTAGCTATCATAACCACGGTCCATGACATAAGTTGCCGCCTGCTCGGTGACCAGTTCGACCGCCCCGGCTCGGTCGCCTACGTTTAAAGTCGATGGGATGACAGCGTCCGGATATACCACTTCGGGTGAAGCGGCTACGAGCCGCACATGCAGCTTTACCCCGCTGGAGGTATGCGAAACTCTGGCCCAATCCCCAAGTACCAAGGGGAGTGTGATTTTCGACGAATCAATGAGTGCCAGAGGTCCAATGGTTGAAGAAATGCCCTGCTGGTGAGCCGTCAGCTTCTGGACACGGGCAACGCTATGGAGAAAAAGCATGTGCAAGATTTCCGTCGGGATTTCGCTGAGTTTCCGTGACAATTGGGCTGCGCTGATGCTGGGCAGATCGAGGATGGACCGAATTTCAGAGTGTGCATAAATTTGTTCTTCCATCTCGATATAGCTTTGCCAATGGTTGAGCTGAGCCAGAATGAAAATGAGAATGCTTTTGTTGATGGTGAGCTTCTTGGCGTAGCGATCGGCATGAAGGAGTCGATCGTGTACATCCAAAGGCAGTAAAGAAAGCAGTTGACGAACGACAGTGTTTTGGGTTACGTTATCCATGGTTTGGACTCCTTTTTAGAGGTCGTGGACAACGTGCTACGTCTTCTAAATTAGGAGCCTTTTTTTGTTTTGTCCATGAAAAAGATACAGGTAGTTACAGAAATAGTAACTTCAGCAAAAGTTGTGATAGGTTTTATGCAACGCTCATGCCTAAAAGGGACTTGTGAGCGCCCTGGGCGCGCCAGAACGGCAAAACAAGTCCCCAAAAGGGACTTGTGAGCGCCCTGGGCGCGCCGGAACGGCAAAACAAGTCCCTTAATGCTCTTCTGTCAAGAAAGTAGACACCTCTAAGCTAAGCTATACACTCGTAATAGCACTGCTCAAAACGCACCGGGGACATATACCCAATCGTACTGTTAGAACGTTTTCGGTTGTAAAAAAATTCAAGGTACCGGTACAGCTTCTGCCCGGCTTCCTCTTTTGTTTTAAACTTAGGTTTGCTGTAAATGAATTCTCGCTTTAGGATACTGTGAAACGCTTCAATACAGGCGTTGTCGTAGCAGTTTCCTTTGCGGCTCATACTGGGCTTCATGTTAAATTGCTTCAACTGTTCACGGTACTCTTTAGCGGCATATTGCGAACCGCGGTCGGAATGGTGAATCAATCCCTTCGGAGGCTTCTTAGCAGCATACGCCATCTTTAGGGCATCGAGGGTAAGGTCTGTGGTCATCCGATCGCTTAGCTTCCAACCGACGATTTGTTTGGTGTACAGATCCAGGATGCTCGCAAGGTAGAGTTTCCCTTGGCGGCAGGGGATGTACGTGATGTCAGCGACCCACTTTTCGTTGGGCTTTGTGGCTTTGAAATTTTGTTCCAACACGTTAGGGGCAATCGGGAGATCATGCTTGGAATCGGTCGTAACCACTCGGAACTTACGGGCCATGCATGAACGAAGGCCATGTTCGCGCATAATGAGGCCCACCGTACGTTCCGATACCGTCCATCCTTCCTTCACCAGCTCGTTTCGTATTCGGGGACTGCCGTAGGTTTCATCGGAGTCATAGAAGTGCCATTTCACACGTTCAGCCAGCGTTGCCTTACGTTTTTCCCGTTCAGAAGCTTCAGAGGTACGCCATTTGTAATAACCGCTCCGAGACACGTGAAAGAGAACGCACATCTTCTCCAATCGAAACTCGGAGCGATGATCTTCGATAAACTGGAACCTTAGTTCTTTTCTTTGCTGAAGATGTGCATGGCCTTTTTTAGGATCGCAATTTCTTCTCTCAAATCATCAATTTCGCGTTTCTGATCTTCGATAAGTTGGGTTTGCTGACGTAAGGTTTCCCCATGATTGACAGGCTCGTGCTCGAATGTTCGATACTTTTTGACCCAGTTGCGTAATGTGCCTGGATTAATGTTCAACTCATCGGCGATCTGCTCCAGCGTCTTCGACTGTTCTTGCACGTACTTTACGGTTTCACGCTTAAATGTCTCGTTGTAATGTTGTCTATTGCCACTCATTTTTTTTGACACCCTCTCGTCTGCTTTGTTTCATTATCGTTTTATCACTAAGGGGTGTCCACTTTTTATTCTAGCTGCAAAAAAGGGACTTGTGAGCGCCCTGGGCGCGCCGGAACGGCAAAACAAGTCCCAAAAAAGGGACTTGTAGGGGCCGTTTGCGCCACGAAACGGCAAACAAGTCCCCAAAAGGCACTTGTAGGGGCCGTTTGCGCCACGAAACGGCAAACAAGTCCCCAAAAGGCACTTGTAGGGTCCGTTTGCGCCACGAAACGGCAAACAAGTCCCCAAAAGGCACTTGTAGGGGCCGTTTGCGCCACGAAACGGCAAACAAGTCCCTAAAAGGGACTTGTGAGCGCCCTGGGCGCCGCGGAACGGCAAACAAGTCCCTTAGAAGGACTTGTGGGCGCCGTGGGCGCCACGGAACGGCAAACAAGTCCCTAAAAGGAACTTGTGAGCGACGTTGGGTTGGGGCAGCGCAGGTGGCGCCCCGCAGGTGCGCTGCCCCCCAGGCAGTTATTTCTCGTTTTATACGTGTGAGGAACTATATACCACGGGATGCGTAACTAAACGCCGGGGGCTTGCCCAGTCTGAGCATTCGGCTTGAGCTGGCGCGGCATATCCGGGGGGTGCGGCTGCGAGCGTCCCTTTCTTCCCGACAATCCGACCAGCCATTTTCCAAAAGGCAGCTTCGACAGCACATAGGTAGCCCCATATGCGGCCGCCGCACTTATGATCCATGAAGCGGCGATTCGAACAGAAGGTGGCGCGTGCAGCAGCAGGCTTTCATCCACGCTGTAGCTGAGACGCAGTGTCAGCAGGTGCATCAGGTACGCCCCGTATGAGTATAAGCCGATGGAGGTCAGCGACTTGTTGAGCATCTCCCCGCCATATTTACAGATCCAGCCTGCCGCATCATACATGACGATGATCGAGCTGATCAAAAACAACGCCATTGACGGCCGAAGCAAAGACAGCGAATAGAAGGTAATACCGCCTTGTGCCCCCCGGATTTCAGACACCGCTTGGATGAGCATCCATCCGAACAAAAAGGCAAAAACGAGCCAGTTCAGCTTCCGGTATCGGCGAATCCATCCCTTCCACTCCTGCTGATACAACCCGGCGGCGGCTCCAAGCGTAAAGTAAAAAAAGTAGTATAGCGCATTCCGGTCCGCATAAGTCGTAAACAGTTCACTCCAAACGGGAATCTGAAGGCTTCCCATCCACTGGCCGATCTCGCTAATCCCGCTGATGAGCCATAAATACAGCCCTCCCGACAGGAGCAGAAGCAAGAAACCGATGGGGCGGCTCTCCTGTGCTTTCACGCGAAGGAAGGCAGGACGAAATAGTGGATACAGCAGATACATCTGAAACAGCATGATGATGTACCAAAAATGCGAGCTGGACTTCCCGGTGATCAGAACATAGCCCAGATGCTTCCAATCCTCCAAAACAAACGGGTTAAATCCCGAATTCATCAAAATTGTAACGACAGTCCACACAGCAAATGGAATATAGATATCGCCAAAGCGTTTTTTAATGAAGCGACCATAATGAAGATGTCCACGATCGTTGTAAAATAGCACTAAACCCGTAATAAACACAAACACAGGGACTGCAAATTTGGTGGCCATGAGCAGAATCGCCATCAAGATGCCGTCATTAGCCGTCATTCCGGGTGCAATCGAATAATGGGCAATCGAGTGTTGAAGCACGACAGCCAAAAAGGCGATGCCCCGCAATCGTTCAACCTCGGGTATTCGTTCTTTAGCCATAGCTGCTCCCCCCAATCCGAATTCTTTGCTGACCTCATTTATTCTAAGGGAGCGGGTTCGTCCGAAGCCAATCCAATAAGTTCCAGATGACTGCCCATCGCATGCCCGCTGCTCGCAGCCTCCCTTGCATATCCCGAATATCTGCAAACAGCAGCCAATTAAGATGAGCTTCAACCCTTAATTAACATAAAAAACTGTCCACCAGCAGAATAATCCACATAGGGGACAGTTCCTTTAACTCACTTCAAGAGATCCTTTCAGTTCACTTCATAGATTCGTTCCGCGCGGGGGTAAGGAAGCATCCACCTCGGGACCGGCCTGTCCATATCGATCCGCATTCATCGCATCCGAATCACGGAAGATATCGTAAATGCCTGTATTCTCTTGATCGGCATCAACAAGCACCAGAATACGCCCCTCCTCAACATAGGACTCGTACTCCCTTGCCTCCTCCTCGGGTATGCCAAGGCCGATAAAGCCGCCGACCAGGCCCCCGGTTCCGGCTCCTACCGCCGCGCCGGTTAACACTGCGGCAATGGGGCCCGCAGCGAGGATCGGTCCGATGCCCGGGATCGCCAAGGCGCCAAGGCCAGCGAGCAAGCCGGCGGTGCCGCCAAGAATTCCTCCGGTTGCCGCACCTGCAGCCACACCTTCAGGTGCCATCGTGCCCGTCTGCTCAGCTAATTGGTCCGCGTCCCGTTGGTCCTTCGTAATGATCGAAATCGCATCGCTCGGAATCCCGTTTCGCTGAAGCCGTTCAATGGCCTGCGCCGCTTCCTGCTCTGACCGAAACACGCCCGCTACTTTTCTCTCCATGCCATTGCCTCCTTCATCAGGTTATTTTCTTATCATTACCCGATGAACCCGGTAGCCAAACGTCTGACATTTCCGGCTGATGCCTTATGATGCATTATGATGGCTTGGGACGGGTCCGATTCGTCGCGGTAGCTTCAAGCGGATCATCCGGCCAGTAGTGCTTAGGATATCTTCCCTTTAAGTCCTTCTTCACCTCGAAATACCCGCTGGACCAAAAGCTCGCCAAATCCGAGGTCACTTGAACGGGGCGATAAGCCGGCGACAAGAGATGCAGCGTCAGCGCAACCCTGCCTCCGGCAATGCGCGGCGTCTCCTTCATCCCGAACAGCTCCTGCAGCCGGACTGCCAAATAGGGCTTGTCCGGATCGCTGTAATCCACCGGTATTCTGGATCCGCTGGGAACCTGAATATGTGTCGGTGCCTCGCGCTCCAGCTCCTGCTTCATGTCCCAGCTCAGCAAATGGGACAGAAGTCCCGCTAGGCCAAGGCGGCTTAAATCATGGCGGTTTCGAACACCACCCAGGTACGGCAGCAGCCAGGTATCCGCATTGGCAAGCAAGGCTTCGTCCGTTACATCCGGCCACGCTCCGGCAGGGTCATGCCTCTTCATGAAGGCCATCCGCTCGCGCAGCTGGACAGCCGCTTTGGTCCACGTAAGAAGTCCCAGCCCTTCCCGGCGGATCGCATTTAGAACGGCGGCCGACCGGTCTTCCTCGGTTACACCTTCATACGGCTGTTCTCGAATCAGAACTGCGCCCAGCATCAGACGCTGCCTAGCCCGCACGCTGCCGGACGCCGGATCCCAGCTTACTTCCCGGATCAGCTCCATTTCGTCGCGGAAGTGCTCCTCAAGCCACTCTTCCTCCAGCGGAGCCGCAAGTTGAATTAAGCCGTCCGGTCCCTGATCATCAATGACGGCGGCGACGATATAGGACGCCCGGCTTAGCGGCTGGACCGAGGCCAGTCTGATCCCCCGGCCGGTCCGAAGCACATAGCTGCCCGTTCCCCTGCTCTTGGCAATTCGGTCCGGGTAGGCAAATGAGAGCAGCAATCCGCATCGATCGGTCCGCAGGACGCCAGCGTCGGGAATGCCCAGCTCCGAATGGAGCTTCGTAATTTCCTGAAGCATCCGTTTCAGAGCAGCATCATCAACCCCTTCGGGACCGGCATTACCAGAGCCCCTGCGTTCATATTGATCCAGCCGCTCGAGGCGGGACCTAATGTCCTGATCCGCGGCTGATGCTTGCGGACGGAATATGTCCCGCTCCTGAAGCAGCACCGCAAGACGCACAGCCAAAGCAGCTTCGCCGAGCTCCTTTCCCCGAAGGAGCATGTGGGCCAGCCGCGGGTGAATACCCAGGCGAGCCATGCTGCCCCCATGATCCGTGATTTGTCCCGACTCGTCCAACGCGCCAAGCTGGCGAAGCAGTTCTTGGCCCTGTGCGAACGCCGCCTTGGGCGGAGGGTCAAGCCATGCAAGCTGCAGCGGGTCCCGTGTCCCCCAGGCTGCCAGCTCCAGCGCGAGCGGCGCCAAATCCGATTCTCGGATCGCCGGTTCGGTATGCTCAGGAAGGTGTCGGTGCTCCTCCTCGCTCCACATCCGGTAACAAACGCCGGCGGATATTCGCCCGGCCCGTCCTCTTCGCTGGTCGGCGGAAGCTTTGGAAAGCCGTCTCGTGATCAGCTGCGGAAGACCGGTGCGCGGTGAGAAGACCTCGGTACGGGTATATCCGGAATCGACGACCACCTTGATCCCCTGGATCGTTATACTGCTCTCAGCAATGCTGGTCGACAGCACCACTTTGCGCCTCCCAGCCGGATCCGGCCTTATCGCTTCATCCTGCATCTCTGGCGAAAGCGTACCGTGTAATTGGCGAATGACGATGTCGCCTCCTAGATTGGCCTGCTGCAGCTCGTTTGCTGTACGCCTAATTTCCCTAGCACCCGGAAGAAAGACTAAGATATCGCCCTCCTGCTCCGAAAGCGCCAGCTGAATGGCCCGAGCTGCTCCTCTATGTAATTCCTCCAGGCGTGAAGTCTGCAAATATTTGGTTGCAACCGGATAAGAGCGGCCCTCGCTCACAATAACAGGTGCTCCCCCCAGCAGCTTGGCTACAGGCTCTGCCTCGAGCGTAGCCGACATGATGAGCAGGCGCAGGTCATCGCGCAGAACGGACTGCGATTCCAGCGCAAACGCAAGGCCGGTATCCGCCTGCAGGCTTCGTTCATGATATTCATCGAATATAATCATGCCGGTACCGGACAACTCGGGATCCTCCTGCAGCATTCGGGTCAGGATCCCTTCCGTAACGACCTCGATCACGGTCCGGTCACTTACCCGGCTATCCATCCGCACCCGGTATCCGACGGTCTCGCCTACCCGCTCACCTAGCGCTGAAGCCATGTATCGGGCTGCGGACCGGGCGGCAAGTCTTCGCGGCTCAAGCATGATGATCCGCCGGCCCTGCAGCCACGGCGCCTTCAGGAAGGCCAGCGGAACTTGTGTGGTCTTGCCCGCCCCCGGTTCCGCAATCAGAACGGCAGCATTCCGCTCACCGAGAACAGCGGTTAATTGCGGTAATACTTGATGTATGGGAAGTTTGTTCATTTTTAACTCGTCTCCATCATTCGCATAAAATTTGCTCTTTCTATAATTTGCTCTCCCTGTTCTTGTTTCGCAATAGGACGCGAGTCTATCGGTTAGCAAGCCTACTCTGGAAACACAACGCCCATTTGAGCTACAATACATTATATTAAAACATCTCCCTCGGATATTTTAAAGAAGATGCAGTCAAGAAGGTGAAAATGATGCAGCAAGAAACTATATGCCGCGGACGCTTTGCCCCGACGCCGTCGGGAAAGATGCATATCGGCAACGCACTCACCGCGTTACTAGGATGGCTGCAGATGAGAAGTTTGAAAGGACGCTATATTCTTCGGATCGAGGATATCGATGAACAGCGCTCGCGCGAAGAGCTCATTGATGAACTGATGCGGGATTTGATATGGCTCGGTCTCGACTGGGACGAAGGGCCCGATGTCGGGGGCAGCTTTGGGCCGTATATCCAGACCGAACGAAAGACGCTGTACGAAAGCGCGCTCTCGAAGCTGAAGGAGGCGGGGCTGCTCTATCCGTGCTACTGCAGCCGCGCTGACATTATGGCTGCTGCAAGCGCGCCGCATGGCTTGGCCTCCGAAGGCCGCCGCTATCCAGGCACCTGCAGGCATTTAACGAAGGCAGAAGCGCTGCGCAAAGAGCAACACAAGAAGCCTTCCCTGCGTATGAAGGTTCCCGAGCAGGCGATTGTCTTCACCGACGATATCGTCGGCCCCCAAGTCTATCCGCTCGAGAAGAGCGGCGATTTTGTTGTCCGCAGAGCGGATGAGATGATCTCTTACCAGCTTGCCGTCGTTGTCGATGACGCATTGATGGGGATCACCCACGTGTTGCGGGGCGCTGATCTGCTTGATTCTACCCCCAGGCAGCTGCTTTTGTACGAAGCTCTCGGTTACACGCCTCCGCGCTTTGCCCACGTTCCCTTGATCGTAGATGCCGAGGGCAAGCGGCTGGCCAAACGGAACCGTGGACTGAGCCTGTCCTTTTTGCGGGGACAAGGGATCCAGCCTCAGCGAATCGTCGGATGGCTCGCCTGGGCTGCCGGGTTGATTCCCTCTCCAGAGCCGGTTTCACCATCCGAGCTGGTCCAAAGCTTTGATATGGCTCAAATTACGCCGGAGCCGATCAAACTGACCCATGATGCTCTGAAGATGCTGTTTGCTCCGATGCCCAACCTGCAATAAAGCAGGCACAACAAGAAGCGCCAGTCGTCATTCGAGGCCGAATGGCAGCTGGCGCATGCTTTATATGAACCGTCTA
This sequence comes from Paenibacillus sp. FSL M8-0142, assembly GCF_038597315.1. Lineage (NCBI taxonomy): Bacteria > Bacillati > Bacillota > Bacilli > Caryophanales > Paenibacillaceae > Paenibacillus > Paenibacillus sp. FSL M8-0142. The sequence goes on along the minus strand of NZ_CP152008.1, from coordinate 2,491,610 downwards.
TTGGCTTTTATTGGCTTTTACATCCATCTCTTCGCTGTTTCTATTCATCTACCAGTCGTTCCCTGATACGGGATTCGTACTGCATGAACGCACCGCTCGATCCAAGCCCACGCTGCTCCAGCAGCATCTGCAGCCTCAGCTGCTTCTCGTTCAGCTTGCGTCTCAGCTGCTCCTGCTCTCCATCATGCTGTGCAGCATTGAGCAAATCATACAGGCGGATGCATTCCTTCCTCAAGCTGACTTCCTCCGGAACATACCCCGCATTCTTCATAATTCGGTAGGACATTCTAAGATCCTCCGGGATATGGGATAAATCATCAATCGGGAGCTTTTTGCCGGCCATCGGCAAATTGTCCAGCTCTCCGTTGCGAACCGCTTCCTCGATCTTCTGTTCCGCCAACCTGGAAAAGATCCCCATAATAGCCCCCTCTGTTTTCCATACTCGCTCAAAAACGCCTTAAAAGCATTTAACTCCCATGCTCGCAGCCACATGTTTCAGATATATATTCTATCATAATCCAGCAGGTTTAGGATTCCAAGCCGAAATCATGATTATTCGTTGTCAGAGGAGGGATTCCGCTCCATCGATAAAGATTTGGGCGCCGGTAATATGTCTGGATTGGTCGGAGGCAAGGAAGGCGACCAGATCCGCAACCTCCTCGGGTTGTCCGGGACCGTCCGCCAACGGCTGGCTTCCTTCCGGATACTCGACCGGAATCGTAATCTCGTCCAGGTTGTCCTTCTTCTTCGTGCTTTGGTCGATATTCGTGGCGATCGCTCCCGGACAGATCACATTGACCCTGATTTTGAACTTCGCCAGCTCTAGCGCAGCCATTTTGGCAAACGCCACCTGTCCTGCCTTGGTCGTGCTGTATGCGCTCATCCCGAAATTCGAGAACGTCCGCGTGCCGTTAACCGAACTAGTGATAATAATACTGCCTTGACCGCGTTTTTTCAGATGGGGAAGGGCGTATTTAACCGTCAAAAAAGTACCGTTCAGATTCACTTTCAACGTTTTCTCCCATTCCTCGAGCTTCATTTCGTCAATCGGAGCGAGCACGCCGTTAATCCCTGCATTTGCAAATACGATATCCACTCCTCCGAAAATTTCCACCGTCTCAAGCACAGCCTTCTCGACCCGGTCCGGATCGGTAATATCCACATCGAACGCTCTTGCGGATCCCTCGCGAAGGGCGTTGATTTCCGCCTCCGCCTTGTTCGTCCGCTCATCCAGCAGATCGAACAGGGCAACATTCGCCCCCATGAGCGCAAGCTTGACGGCTGCTGCCTTCCCGATCCCCGATCCTGCTCCCGTAATGATCGCTGTTCTCCCATGCATGCTTCCCTGAACTTCATTCATCTTCATCCACGCTCCTTCATCTCATAACCTCGTAGGTTCGTCTGTCACAAGATTACCCAAAAGAGCGTGTTTTATAATCCGCATTTCGATAATTTTGCCAATACCATGAAATTCACGGCTCCGACCAAAATGAAATGAACAGGAAGAACCATTTAGAGCGAAGAAGATTTGACACGGTTGTAAGTCGCTGGATCAAGTGCTGGCGATTTTTGTTACGCATGTGGCATGTGGTTAGCTAACGCACCGTTCTGTAAAGCCGAGAACCAAGCGCGGTGGGCTTTCCCGGCGAAAAAAGGAGCTGTTCCAAAGTCTGCTTAAATCGACGACTTCGGAAACACCTCCTGCTCTCCAGCTATCATGCTATTATGTTATCCTGCTGATCCCTACCACATAATCTCCAGAAACGAAGCGTCATCCTCCAGCCCGCCTGTATGCAATGCGTTCATAAGCACTTGGACCTGGTCATCCGGTATCGGCTCCTTCATCGGGTCCAGGTCGTTCAGACCATCACTGTACATTTGCAGTCGATAGCCCGAGTCATGCTCCAATCGGCATTGGTACACATGGGGCTTCCCGCCCACCGGTCCGCTTTTGGATGACCAGCGCTCGGCCGTACGAAACCGGTCGCCGAATATAGGCGAAATTTCATGCTGTCCTTGCCACAGCCGCAAGCGGGAATCCCCCTGCCATGCCAGCCATAGCCTGCCTTTTCGCCTGAACCGGCTCGGCAGCTCGATCCGTCCGCACACATACATCGCCTCGCTGCCCATTCGCTGCTTCTCCTCCAGCACCTCACGCAGCAGCTTGGGCGCCTTGGCATCGACGGACAGGCTGCGCATCTCCCGCTCCGCCTCCTGCGTCAGCTCAAACAGCTTGCGTTCCAAGGCTGGCTGCGACAGCTCATCCTGCGAATGAAGCCACCCCATCAGCCCCCGTCCGAGGAGCTGGGAAGCGACATCGCCACGGTAGCTTAAGCCGACTCCGTCGCACAGCACGAACCGGCAGACGTCCCGATCGATCGCGAAAGCCATGAAATCCTGGCCTCTCTCCGACATCATGACCGATTCCGCAGCTCTGCCGTAAGCGTACCGGCAAATGAACTGTTCTTCCACCCGGGTCAAGGGCTCCTCCCCGGTCTGTTTGCTCTCATAATAATAGGTGGTTGACCGCGCCCTTTTCCTTCGTCCGCTCCAAACTTCTGCGTTTGCAAATGACCGCTTCATAGCCGTTACCTTACCGGTGTCGCTGCCGACATCTGGAATCCAATGGACACGAGCTCCGAGCAGGTGCCGGGAAGCATCATTAATGCACCCGGACTAAGCTGATAGTCCGCCTCCACCAGCATTTCCCGATAGCTCTCGGGGAGTGCCGAAGACATCATCTTCAGCTTGCGGGCGTGCTCGTCCTCAAGCGGCGTGTCCGGCAATATCCCCTTCCAGCGGCGCGGTTCCGTGATCGGCTGGCTCATCAGATGATCGGAAATAAAGATATTCTCCACAAGCACATTGCCGTCCGGAACACTCATGCTCATGATCCGGCGTGCGATCGGCTCCGGATCCTCGCCTGTTGAAACACCGTCGGTCATATGGCACACGAGCGGTGCTGGGCAATCCTGCATATTCGGAATTTCCATCTGCAATATTTTCTCTGCTTGTGAAAAAGCCTTTGCCGAATCGGAGAACCGCTTCGGCGTCAAATCCGGCAGGGAGCCGATGGCCGCAATTTCATCGATGCCTTTGATGCCGCCCAGCAAATCGTATACATCATCGCTGTATGCCAGGATCGCAATCCGGTAACGCGGCGTAAGCCGGTTCCCCTTCGTTGAACGGAATACCATCTGCCGGATGGCTAGAGACAAAGCTTCATAAACGACGTCGATCCGCCTCTTGTCCTCCATGAGCATATTCATCGATGCGCTGATATCGATCAGGTATATAATGAGCGCGGGCGTGCGCTGTGATGCTTGTATGGTATAGTTCATCGCGAAACCTTCACCCCTGCTAATTCTTCAGTTAATGTTTCCTACAGCTTAGGTATCCAGAAGCTGTCGTCCTCTAAGAACTTGTTCAAATTGTTGCGGCGGCTGATCATACTGCCAACCGTCCGGTTATAAGCAGCATCCTTGTTGTACAGGGTCATGAACTGACGGGCGAAGTTTTTGGCGCGGTCCTTATTACCCGCGACCTGCGCATTATACGCTTTGTTGTATAACGCCACCAGCTCCACAATATTTTGGGAGCGCTGCTTCTGCAGCTGTTCCGCCCGAGCAGCTTGCTCTCTTGCTTTTCGTTCCGCCTCAGCCTGGGCAGCCGCTTTGGCAGCGGCCTCCTCCTGCGCGGCTTTTCTCTTCTTCTCTTCCAGCTGAGCAAGATAGGCTTCGTATTTCGCCTGTTTATCGTACTTTTCCTGAAGCTCCTGCTTCTTTTTCTTCTCCTCCAGCGATGTGAGGTAGGCCTCATACTTTGCCTGCCTCTCGTATTTGGCCTGAAGCTCCGCTTTTTCTTTGGCTTTGCGGGCTTCTTCCGCCTTCTTCGCGGCTTCTTCCGCCCTCTTGGCTTCTTCTGCCTTCTTCGCTTCTTCCGCGGCCTTTTTCGCTTCTTCGGCCTTCCGAGCTTCCTCGGCTTTCTTCGCCGCTTCCTCTTCCTGCTGCTTGCGTGCAGCTTCCGCCTGTTCCTTGGCCTGCTGCTCGGCCAGACGCTGAGCCTCAAGCTGCTTGCTCTCCGCCTTCTCCGCCAGGATCTGGTTAACCGTCAAGGCCGACCCGGCCAGGATAACAATCGCCGCAGCCGCGGAGATCATGAACTTGCGGGAGGTCAGCAGCGCCTTTAGCCCTTTTTTACCAGGGTCCTCCGGAGGAAACAGCTCCTTCTCCAGACCTGCGATCGCTGCAGCAAGCTCCACCTCAAGCGGACTGTCCTTCTTAACAAAATGATAGGCCGAACGAAATATTTCGAGCGCCCCGGACAAATTGCCCGCAGCCTCCAAGTCCCGGGCCTGATGAAACAGGCGGGAAACCACATTGTCGTTAACTTCCCGGGTTCCAGGCTGGATGCCCAGCGATTCCATCAATTCAGCAGGCACTTCTGCAGGACTTCCGGAAGGCGATTCGGCTGGCTTTTCTTGCGTATTCGTATCTGCAACCTCAACGGCCGCAGCAGCCGGCGGGGCTTCCTGCACCTCCTCCTCGCTTACGGAGGACAAGGCGATCAGCCACTCGCCGAACGTCGGGCAGCTGCTCAGGTCCTGGCTGTCCCAAGCTCTGCCGAACAGGTCGGCGATCCGGGAGCCCCAGCGTTGACCGAGCGATTTTTTCAACAGGAAATATCGCTCGCACGGCGTCTGCATTTCATGCTGGTCGAAGTAACTTTCGCCCCAGGCACGGTTGACGATCGCCGGATCGCTCCATCCCAGCATCTCCGCGATAATGACAGCGCCTGCGAACCGGTCCGCATACGCGCTCCACAAACCGCTGTGCACCGTCCGGTGAGCGGCATAACCCGGGGACCCTGCAAGCAGGACGTCCGGGCGGTCCATCTTGGGGCTGTACATTTGCTCCACGTCCACAAGCTCTACGGCGGCTGCTCCTTCCGGCAGCTTCACTTCCGAAAAAAACGGAAGCATGACATTAGGCGCAGACAGATCACAATGCGCCAATCCGCGCTGCTCCATGCTTGAGCCGATAGCGGCCAGCGCCTTGGCAAGCATAAGACTTTCAGAACGCCCGATATTCCGCTGATCACTGATCACATCGAACCAGGTGCATCCATGGACCCAGGGCATAATGACCGCATACAGCAAATCAGGGTATTCTGCTATCAAATCTCCGTTTCTTTCGGGAGTGAGCACCTCACGGTTGCATACCCGCAAACCCGGCATTTCTTGATAGCTGCCCAGATGCTCGGATTGATATACCATCGCGGGAATTCTGAATTTAGGAAAAAAGACTTTGAGCGCTTTGGCTTGATAAATCTCACCGTCAACAGGAATCAGCTGGTATACAATTCCCTGCCTTCCTGCTTGGGCATAGGCTACGCCGGGAGCGGCAGGATGCTGTCCTACCGTATAGGCCGTACCATTGATTACGATTCCGTCGCCAGGGTTAGGCTGAAAAGTCACGAACAATCACCCTCTCTTAAACACCATCACCCGCCTTCTGAAGGCGGGTTTCACTATATAAAGATCCTGGATTGCAAGAAAACCGGGCTGTCTGGCACCCGGTTTATCTGCCCTATGAATCTATTATAAAACAAAAGATCCTTGTATGGATTAACGAGATTCGTCAGCCATACGGAATTTCTGAGCGATCGCTCTCAGCTCGTTGCTGATGCTGTCAAGAGTCTGAACAAAGGATTGCATCAGACGGCTTGCTTCCTGGAATTCTTGGAAGAAGCGCTGCTTTGTCATACCGTCCCATTGTCCTTCCATTCCGTTGATGGATTGGGTCAGACTGTTAACGATCTGCTGACTTTGCTCACCGCTCTGCTTAAATTGATTTGCTACTTGTTCTACCTGTTCTGGCGTAATTAAAATACGACCTGCCATGTATGTAACCTCCTTGAAATTCAATTTCTGGTGACACTTGACATCTTAGCCTACAGGCCTAGGTTTATCAAAATGTCCTCAGACCTAATTTCCAGTTACCCTATACGTCCCAAGTTGAAACCTAATCTTTATCCGTTCGTCCTAAGTTTTGGAAATCAATTGGCTATGCTGAGGGAAGAAGGATCGGTAAAAGTCCAGCTTTGACCTGCCAGTGCGGCCTGCTTCACCGAATTCCCCTTCTCTTCGCTCGTCATCCCGACAGCGGCTGCCACCGAGCTCGGATTCGAAATGACCGAGACCGAGCTATGCTCGGGCAGTATGGAGACACGGTCTTCCATACCGGAAGCAGAGAACAGCGCCGTAGGGGATACCGTGATGATCGCATGCTCCAAAATGCTGTGGTACTGGTGATCCGTTTCTTGAAATTGATCCGCTTTGTTTTGAAGATGCTTGCCCAGCTGAACTAGAAGGGCTCCCAGATGCTCCCCCAGCTTCTGGGCAGACTGCCACTCATCGATAACCGCCGCTTTGAGAGAAGTTTCCCATATCAGCGAATTCATCGCCTGACCCAATCTTCTCGTCATCGCAAAGTATTCTTCGCCACTGAGTTGCAGCTGACGGCTTAACGTCCGGAGTGATTCCGGCTCGACAGAAATACGCATTGGTCCTCACCTTTCATACGGGCTCTGTTACTGTTTCAGCCACATGAGAAGCATATGACGAAACTGCTCTTTGGTTGCTGGCGCTGCGGTAAGCCAGTCCTGGTCTCCCTCCAGGCTCATTCGCAGAAGCCAATTCATGGACTCATTCACAATAAACGCTGCATTTTGACTCTCCCAGCTGGTTCCGTTCCAAATCGACAGCTGGAGCTCCCCCGAGGAAATTTTGTTCTTCATGCATTTGGCCAGTGCGATCGATCCTTCCGCATCATCGGTTAACCGGGCCAGCCGATCACCGATTTCTTCCCCGCTGTGCAGGGGTGCCGAGGTATAGATGTCGCCGAACTCCTTCCGGCTTAACAGGAGTGCGGGGATATCTCCCCAGTTGTGATCGCTGAGCGCAAGATCCTCGACCAACTGATCACAAGCCTGTTCAATCGTACCGAGCTCGCTAAGCATATAACACCGGTTGTCTTCGCTGCTTCTGCACACTTGTATTACTCGTTCGTCGGTAACATGCAGATATCCTTCAAATGACTTAACCTGAGTTTCGTATTTCAACCAGCATGCACGCTCCGCAAGTCCCGCAATAGCAACTCTCGAAAACACTTCAGGAGGAATTGACAATTCCCCGCCCTCTTCTTGTATCAAGTATTGCTTGCTTAACAAAGATTGTTTGGCATTTTCCCATTCCTCTGCAATTTCTTCGGTTAAGTACCCGACAAAGGGATCCTCAACGCCAAGCAATCTGTCCGATCCGATAATTCCAGCCAAGAAGAAAAATTCCTTATCGTTCAGAGTGATTGTTTCTTGTTTGGAAGCATGAATTGTCAACATTATGAGCCACCTCCCCTCAAACTACAACATGCCATCGGTCGCGAATTTCTGAGACCCATCTCTGGGCATTCCACTCTTCATGAAACGGAATTGCGCCTTTTATTCTGGAAAATTTGCGTTTTACATAGTACCCTTGTCCCGGAGGAAGAATCTTTAGTCCTCCAGGACTATTCGCAGATTCGGAAAAAGGAATTCTAAAGAAGGATAAATCGTTCGAATCCAGGGTTCCGAATAAAAACCCATTTTGCGCCGCTTTTATATCGGTAAACCAGTCGACGCCGTATGTCGGAAAGTCAGCAGGCACGCCGGCCACGATAACATGGACATTCCGGTCCCGCCCTTGCCTTACAATGGCTGACAACTGATCCTTCAAAGTAAAATCGTTAAGCTGCTTGCTCAGCACGTCGGCATCGTCAATAAGAAGCACGATGGCTGGATCTTCGCTGTCCTTGGACCTGCCCTGAATCCGCTCATGCAGGCCGGAGATCACGGAAGCAAGCTCCTCTTCATTCTCGGCATGACCGCGGACATGCGGCAGATGATTCAACCGGCTCAGGCCGCTGCTCCCGTACCGTGTATCCACGGTATATATTTCGAGAGCCTCCGGCGGCGTATAGTAGGCAAGCGCCAGCATCCAGCTGAGCAGGAATGAAGTTTTGCCGCCCTCCATCGGACTTGCGACGATGAAATGAGGTCCGTCCGATAGGTTGATCGTAAATGGCGACAAGTCGTCCGTTGCAACGCCGACCGGAACCTCATATGGATCCATCCCGCCGCGTTCGAACGGCTCGTCCACCTTCAGCAGCTGATGGAGCGGGATCTGTTCCGGCAGGGATTCAATCGGAGGTGCTTCCTCGCCTTGCCAGGACTTCGCGATGTCACGGATGAGCTGGCGAAGCGCCGAAGAGCGGTCTCCCTCCTCCTGTCCCGGAGCCGGCAGAGCCGTCTGGAATTCCAGCGGCGGAACCTGGCCTTTCACAAGCCCCCTGCCTGGCGGAAGCTGGCTTGGCGCTTTCGCCGGCCGGCCTACGGCATAGTAATAATCAGCCGGATCGGCCAGTTCGTAAGAAACCGCATGGGCAATATTGCTCCGCACCTTTTCGAACATATCCGACACCCGGTTTGCCGTCATAACAAACGTAATGCCAAGACTGCCGCCTTCACGCAGCAAATACTCGAGCATATCGTTCTCTTCCGTGTACGTATTGCGGAAATTCAAATACCCGTCGATGACAACGATCAGCTGAGGCACGGGCTCGGACGACGCTCTGCGGTATGCAGCGACCGTCTTCACCCCGGCTTCCGCGATCATATCCTTGCGCTGACCCGCGATTTTGGCAAGATAACGGAACAGGCGTTTAATCCGGTCCTCTTCCTCCGCCGTCATAACCGCACCGACATGAGGCAGCACGGTGAAGTCCCGCATCATACGGCCCATGTCGACAACGTAGCCATGCCAATCGTCAGGCGTATAGCGCCGAGCCAGCGACATCAGCATCGTCTGAATAAAGGTGGTCTTCCCAAGTCCAGGCATGCCGTATACGGCCCAATGCCCCTGCTCCAAATTGAGGACCAGCGGACGCTGGCATTGATTAGGTAAATCGTCCACCGTTCCTACATAAGACTCAAGCGGTCTGCGGCCAATCGCTGCGCCCAGCATCGGCTCCTCCACGTCAGCCATGACCGTGTCGAGGTCCAGAGTCTCAGGCAGCGGGGGCAGCCATGGGCCCTGCAGCCGTTCAATTCCTTGCCGCTCGGCCACTTGGGCCAAATGGTCGATAAATACTTGGAGCTGCTTCGGCTGCTCCTGTTGAGCTCCCGCGCTGTGTTCGGAAGCAAGCAGCGGTTCGGTTTTTCCGTTCAGGCGCACCTCGCGGATCACGATCGCGCCATCGGAGTCCATCTCCTCTACATAAGGAGCACCGCTCCAAGCGAATTGCATCTCCTCGAATACCTCGTCGCTTCCGACCTGAAAATACCCCCGACCCGGCTTGTTGATCCAGGCTGCGTTCGGTATTTTCAGCATATCCCGGCTGTCCCCCTCGCTTTGAACACGGAGACAGATACGGAAACGGGAGTTGCTCCAGATTTTGTCATCCACGACACCTGCCGGCTTCTGGGTCGCAAGAATCAGATGGACGCCGAGCGTCCGCCCGATCGCAGCGATACTGATAAGCTCGTCCATGAATTCAGGCTGATCCTTCTTTAATTGCGCGAATTCGTCAATAATGATGACCAGATGCGGCAGCGGTTCGCCCGGACGGTTGCGGAGATGCTTATAATATTCGTCGATATGCTGGAGATTGCCCGCATCATTTAATATTTTCTGACGCCGCACCAGCTCGGCCTTAAGAGATACCTTTGCGCGCTCGATCAGATTGTTGTCCAGATTCGTAATGGTACCCACGACATGCGGCAGGTTCACGAACGTATTGGACATGCCCCCGCCCTTGTAGTCGATCAGCATGAACGCAAGATCATGCGGGTGGAATTCAGCGGCCAGCGAAGCCACGATCGATTGAATGACCTCACTCTTCCCCGACCCTGTCGTTCCGGCAATCAATCCGTGGGGCCCATGTCCCTGACGCTCTATTTTATCATGAAGATTCAAATTAATCTTCTTGCCTCCGGCGCGGACGCCCATTGGAACCGGCAGCGTGTCCGGGTAGCGGTTTTGCTGCCAGCGACGGTAAACATCGAAATCCCCGATGCACTGAATGTCCATCATTTCAAACAGAGGCAGGATGCTCGGAATATCCGATGCAGAGGAGCGCTTCAGCCGGATAGGCGCCATATAACGCGCCAAGGCCTCCATCTGTTCACGGCTGATATGATGGGGCTGGAAGGCTTGACGGGACACCGTGCCGTCCGGTTTCTTCACCGTATATTCCGCTTGGTCGCGTCCCACCTCCACGATCAGCTGGCAGTGCATCGGCAGGCTTTCCTTGCGGTCGGACAGGACAATCGTTACCGCATCGATGGCTTCGCCATCCTCCATGAGCAATGGCAAAAGCGGCTCTTCCTCGATAAGGTGAGTGCCGGACAAAATGACGACATAGGCCGGTGTCACGATCGACTTGTTACCGTATTCAGACCGATTGTTCTTGCGGCGATGCAGCTGCGTGAAGATTTCGTCGGCCAGCTGGTGGGCGCTGCTCCGGCGGTCCGCCAAATAGCGGCTTGACCGGTCATCGTCCCATGTATGCGGAAGCCACCGCAGCCATTGCCACTCGGTGGACTCCTTTTCTTCATAAAAGGCTGCAATTTTCACTTCATCAGGTGAGTGCCTTACAGCTGACTGTGCCATAAGAACCCTCAGCATGTTCAAGACCTGGTCTCTTCCTCCTACGATTCCGATCACCTTCGACTCGAATAACGGAAGCGCGATCGAAGCATCCTCGACGGTTTGAAACTCGGAGGCCAAGCCTTCTGCAGCTTCAATCAGCGGGTCTTTGTCATACCCGTCGGCACGGGGCGTCTTGACCCGGATGCGGAACGGCACTTGCCCTTTGCCGGCGCACACTTCAAGAAAATCCGAATCCTCCGGGGAACGCTCCCACAGATTGCTGCTGCGGTTCTTCACAACGTGAAAGCACACGTCGGGATCGCCGTGAATATCGAACAGCGTCTCAACCTGTTCTTTCTGCTGCTCCTTAAGCTCCTCGCGATGGAGCTCGAGCTGGGCCCGATACTTCTGATTGCGCTCCTCAAGCTTCTTCTGATACGACTTCTTGTTGCTCAGGTACATAAAGAACGGAAGGGTATATGAGGTCAGCATCATCATAATGGACAGCACGATATAAGGACTCCCAGCCCCCATTTTCCCACTCATGCTGATATATACATAGAATCCGATCGTCGCAGCCGTCATTATGATCGGAATTATGATCGAGATCAAGGAGAAGGAAGGCTTGCTGGGCTCGGACGGCGGCCTCAAAATCTCCATGTCTTCATCGGGTAAAGCCGGTTTAATACGCGGCGAACGTTGATATAACACGTTCATATGTCACTTTCCTCCTAATCGAGAGCATCTGGTAGGTTCATTAATTATGTATGTTGTTGATCTAGCATGTTTCAACCAAAACCAAGGGGTTATTTACCCAAATTCAGCCTTCTTGAAACAACGATCTTCTGCCATAGACGGGCGCCTCCTCCGTGGTGGTGGAATATGCCCGCTGCAGGCGGATGTAAGAACCTTCTCTCAACCCTGCCTCGACAAGGCTTGAACGGCCTTCAACCTTGAACCACAAGCCTTCAGGAAACTTCGCTTCCAATATATATTGAATTCCGTCCCCCGACGGTCCATGAAACAAACGCAAGCCCAGCAGCTCGACCAGCCGTTCGATGGAGCATTCGTCTGGAACATCGATATCAAACCATTCTTCTTCGTTACGCCCGCTGATTACGGTAAGAATCATCCGGTCAACCCTGCCTTTCGAATTCAACATCATTCCTTGAATATTCCATGCGTAAAGCCGAAACACCTATATCATAAGATATAAAAAATAGTTACATTATTGTAACTATATCATTCTGGGGTTCGCTCTGTCAATTTGTGACATAATCCCCATTTCCTATTTTTGGGTGGTTATGCATGCTCCCTATGAACTAATTGTGTATCAATTATAATGGATTTCCGCCTCCAATGGGGCCAGATCGGACTGTTCACAAAACTGTCAATCTCATAAAATTGATGCTGATTAATTCTATGAATTTAAGGTTATTTTAAGATTGGCAAATTATAATGCAAATATCATGAAATAAGTTTTCGTGAGGTGATTGATATGAGAACACTGATTATGTTCCAAAACAGACCGGTTCCCGTCTATTTTACGACAGATAGCAAGCAGCCGGTACAGAAGGTGCTTAAACTGCTGACTAGCGCCCTTGACAATAAAATCCGCAATGGAAAAAAAGCGCTGAAAAAATGCCTCAACTCCCTCATCAGCATTGAGATCGAAGGATCCGAGGCAATTCTTCACAGCAAAAGTGAAAACGACTCTCTTGCGCTATCCCTCTTTTAAGAGGGGTAGCCCCTTTTTTTCTTCTATTATAACCTCAAATGGCGCTCCTCCGCCATCTGTGCTCTCTGAATTCGAATTTGAAACAGTTTGACAAGGTTCATTCTCGTTGTCTTCTCTTTGCAGCTCGCCAGCTTCATGAGGATAAAACGATCGATTGACATACAACCCATCCCTCCATGATTGATTTGGAACAACGAACGTTTGCAATTATGCCCTGTTAACTTCTATTAACCCCGCATTTTCAAGCTCAAACGGCTTTTTCCGCTTAAAACAAAGCTTCCCAGGGTTCGACCGTTTTTGACTTTGATCATATTCAGCCTATTTTTTGATCAGTATCTTGCATTATTCAGTACCTAATGATATCTTATTGTTGTCAGCTACTGAACAATAATCACTACCGATGGGCATCACAGACATTCATTCAATAGAAAGGAGGCTCTATTCGCATGGATGTGAGCGTCCAATTCAAAAAAGGAGTTCTCGAGCTCTGCGTCCTTGTGCTCATCAACCGCAAGGATCAATACGGCTATGAGCTGGCGCAGGCCGTTTCGCGGCACATCGAGGTGGCCGAAGGCGCCCTCTACCCGCTGCTTCGCCGCCTTGTGAATGAAGGCTATTGCACGACCTATCTTCAGGAATCCAGCGAGGGGCCGCCCCGTAAATATTACAGGCTTACCGACAGCGGAGTGAATTATATGGAGGCTATGGTGAAGGAATGGAAGGCTTTTGTGAGTAATGTGACCAATCTGATCGAGGAAGGAAATTAGTATGACAAGACAACAGTTCATTTCGATTTTGGAATCTCGGCTAGCCGCACTCCCTCCCGATGAACGGCGGGAGCTGATTCAAGACGTGGAATCCCACTTTATATTCGGCTTGCAGAACGGCCGCACCGAAGAGGAGATTGCCCGCGAGCTTGGCGATCCGTTTGAAATTGCGCGGGATGCGCTTAGCGGCGGATATATTGAAGATATCGGGCTGCCTTCGGCAGCAAGGAAGAAACCAACGTCCATTGGAAAAATAGCCGCTTGCACCGGCCTCGTTTTCTGCGGCATGATTGCGTATCCGCTCATTGCCGCCCTGTGGTCGTTTGGGATAGCCGTTGCAACCTTGGTGCTTGCATGCTTGGTCAGCCCGGCGCTTGTGCTTGTGGAATATATCATCAACGGCAGCTTTTATCCGGCTAAATTGTTTCTGTCGGTATCCCTGGTCGGTGTCGGCATCCTGCTTGTGTATGGCGCTCGTTCAATCTTTCGGTGGCTCTCCTGTCTTACCCGGGGCTACTCAAGCTGGAATGTCCGGGTGATGAAAGGAAGTGACATGCGATGATCAAGAAATTACTATTTGCCTTCGCGGCGGTACTGATCCTCATTGGCATCGCCGGGATGGCCGTAAACAAATTCAAATTCGGCGAGGATCTGGTTGCCTACGAGAAACGATGGGAGCTTGAAGACACTGAAGCACTCAAGCAGTTCAGGCTTTCCAGCGGGTTCGCGACGGAGATCGCATTTGAAACAAGCAGCGATAATACCAGTTCCATTTCATTTGAAGGAACGATTAAGCAAGAGCATGCGGATATCCTTAATGCTTTCGATCCGGCAGGCTCCGAAATCGATCTCGATTTGACTACGCCTCAGGCCATCGAGTTTCTGGGCGTCAACTTCCGGTTCCCCAAAGGGAAGCTGACGGTCTCTCTCCCCGCTGACAAGGAGCTTGAAGAACTGATGGTATCCTCATTATCGAACAACATCCGCTTGAATGGCGCCTCATCCAAGCGAATCGACATCTCACTGACTTCAGGCGATATCGTTCTGAATCAGGTGAACGCCGAGCAGCTTATGATCGAGAACATATCCGGAGACATCAAGGGCACTGGAATACAGGCAGCAACCTCCATCACGAATCGAACGGGCAACATCCGGTTGAAAGATCTGGAAGGTCCCGCCGACGTCAGCCTGACTTCAGGCGATATCCATTTGGGACTGATTGGAAGCTCTCCCGTCAGCATTATATGCAGATCAGGCGATGTAAACGTTCGGCCGGATGCATCATTCAGGGGCGTCTATGAACTGACGACTCGCTCCGGGTCTGTGGATGCCCCGGATTCTCCAGGGGAAACGAACGATACGATTCATGTGGAAACTCATTCCGGAGACATTCGCATTCTCCAGTAGGCGTCATTGACAAACAATATAAAGGTAATATACTATACTTTATAAAGTCAAACTACAACAAGGAGAGTTTTCATACATGTCAAACGTACTATTCATCAAAGCCAACAACAGAGCTATCGATCAATCGGTAAGCGTGAAGATGTACCACGAGTTTTTGGACGCCTACAAGGCGAATCATCCGGAGGACCAAATTACGGAGCTTGACCTTTTCGCCGAGAATCTTCCATACTATGACAGCACCGCCATCAACGGGATGTTCAAGGCTTCCCGCGGAATCGAGGCAACGCCGGAAGAACAAGCTGCTGCTGCCAATGTTACGAAATATATCGATCAATTTCTCGCCGCTGACAAAATCGTGTTTGCCTTCCCGCTGTGGAATATGACCGTGCCTGCCGTGCTGCATACTTATATCGACTACTTGAACCAGGCTGGCAAAACATTTAAATATACGCCGGGAGGTGTCGTAGGACTTGTGACAGGCAAGAAAGTAGTCCTGCTTAACGCACGCGGCGGCAACTATTCCGAAGGGCCGATGGCCGCTGCCGAAATGGCTGTGAACTTCGTGATCCGCAACCTTCGCCAATGGGGCGTGCAGGATATCGAAACCCTCATCATCGAGGGTCATAACCAATTCCCTCAAGAAGCGGAAGCTATCGTTCAATCCGGCTTGGAGCTCGTGAAAAAAGCGGCTGCCGGCTTCTAAACGAACTTATACCTTTATAACATTCCCTTACTATATAACGGAAACCACCTTCATTAGGCGCGTCTTGCCATGAAGGTGGTTTTTTTCGCATAATCCCGCCATGCCCAGCCGCTTCACATGAACGGGAAATGCTGTGCTGTGCATGACCCAGATGCTGTTTGTTATGCTGTTTAGCACCCTACACCTCTTCCCACTTGGTCCAGCGCTCCCGAGGATTTCGCACATACATTTCCCTGTCCCTGCTCATGTACTCATGAATGATGAATTCGCGGCGGATCGTGGCAAAATCCTCATGATACGTTTGAATATAAGCATTGATTTCCTTCTCGGGATAGACTCTCCCTTCTTCCAGCTGCTCGACAAGATGCTCCAAAATAACCAGCTTCTTCTTGTATTGCGCCGGGATGTGCCGGAGCCTCCCTTCGCGGGTCATGAAGTTGTTGATGACGGAAGCCTTATATGCTTCGTTCGTTGATGATTTCATTTCCTTCCCCTCCTCATTCATTGATAATGAATTTAACAAATACTAAATTTAATATTCATCTAATTTAATATTAATCTAATTTGTTTTGTTTTTCAACCCTCAATCCGCCCTCGCCACACCTTTCCAACGGGGGCTTGTCCATCCGTCTAAAGCCTTTCTGCCGGGTTCGTTCCCGGCGTCAAATCTGGATTTATCCCTGCATTTGCTGTAGGATTATAATGCTGATGAAAAGCGCAAGGTATATACATAAGGAGGATCACCATGCTAGATGTTCTTGTAATCGGTGCAGGTCCCTGCGGTCTGGCAGCAGCTATCGAATGCGGCCGCCAGGGACTGGACTGCGAAATTATTGATAAGCATAATGTCGTTCATTCCATCTATCTCTACCCGACGCATATGCAATTTTTCAGTACGGCTGAAATGCTCGAAATCGGAGATATTCCGTTTGCCATATCGAATGACAAACCATACCGGCACGAGGCGCTTGCCTATTACCGCCGCGTCGCCAAACATTTTGGTCTGAAAATATCTCCATACGAAGAGGCCCTTACAATTACTAAGCAGCAAGACGGCAGTTTCACTGTCCGCACCCGCCGGCGAAACGGCGAAGAGAACGTGCGGCTGGCCCGTCACGTCGTCATTGCAACCGGATATTTCGATCATCCGAATTATATTGGCATCCCCGGAGAAGACTTGGAGAAAGTCACCCATTATTTCCGCGAGGCCCATCCTTATGCCGGTATGAAGACCGTCATCATCGGCGGCAGCAACTCGGCCGTGGATGCGGCGATGGAGCTGATCCGCGTCGGTGCGGAGGTCACGATGGTTTACCGGGGCGATGCCGTATCCGAAAACATCAAGCCTTGGGTTCGTCCGCTGTTCGACAGCATGGTGCAGAAAGGGCATATCCAGCTCTATCTGCAGTCCCGTGTCGTTGAAATCACGGAGAATTCGGTCCGAATCGAATCCACCAAAGGCGAAGAGCTGCAGCTCGATAACGACTTTGTCCTCGCCTTGACGGGATTCCGACCGGACCGCAAGCTCCTCTCCTCCTCCGGCGTTCAACTGGACCAGGACATGGAGAAGCCGCTGTATAACCCGGAGACGATGGAAACGAACGTGCCCGGATTGTATGTCGCAGGGGTAATCGCTTCCGGACGCAACGCGAACGAGGTCTTTATCGAGACCGGCCGTTATCATGGGCGGTTAATCGCACAGCACTTGAATGCTACAGCACAAAGCTAATAAGGAGTGATTCCGTATGGATGTAACCTCCCTCATCCTGCTTGCCATGGCTGCGCTCGGGATTATCAGCAGCAACTCGGCCGTAACCATCGCGATGCTCGCCCTTTTGCTGATCCGGGTGACCGGCTTTCACCAAGCCTTCCCATGGCTTGAGAAATACGGCCTCACCATCGGGATCATCATATTGACCGTTGGCGTCATGTCCCCGCTGGCTAGCGGGAAGATGAGTCTTGCGTCGATCGGCCAATCGTTCCTGAACTGGAAGTCGCTTCTCGCCATCGCCGTAGGCATGCTTGTCGCTTACCTTGGGGGCAGGGGAGCTACCCTGATGGGGAGCAACCCGACCGTCGTCGCAGGTTTGCTGATCGGGACCGTGCTCGGTGTCGCGTTATTCCGCGGGGTCCCGGTCGGTCCGCTAATTGCAGCCGGACTATTGTCCCTGTTGATCGGCAAGTCCTGAATGGCATTACCGTTTGATTACTGATCCTTTCATGAAACAAGTTCTGCCTCCTGAACGTCTTACTATACGTAGGGAGGCTTTTTCGATTTTGTATTTATGCAAACCTATCATTTCCATTCAAAGTCAAATTTATGGTATGATAGCTATCGTATTTTATGAAGTCTCTTCTTCTTTGAGCTTATGTACAACGTTAGATCCAGGAGGTAATCCCATTGTCGTCAACTAATACGGAATCGTCCGCCGCTCCTATGAGAAGGCTTCCCCTGCTGCTCTTCAGGCAGCTCCGACCGAAGCAATGGACTAAGAATTTACTCATTTTTGCAGCTCCTTTATTCTCCTTTGAAACGGTACATGCCCGCACGCTGCTCGATACCGTGATCGGCTTTTTTCTGCTATCCTTTGTATCCGGCTGCGTTTATATTGTCAACGACTATGCGGACCGCGAGGCGGATCGGAACCACCCGGTCAAGAAATTCCGCCCTATGGCTTCCGGCGAACTTCCGCCAAATTTGGCGCTTGTTTTTGGCGCCCTGCTGCTCATCGCTTCCCTAGCGGTAGCTTACCTTTTGAACCCGTTGTTCACAGGTCTGCTGCTGCTCTATTTTGCGATGAATGTCGCCTACTCTTTCCGGCTGAAACACGTCGTTATCATTGATATTATGATCATTGCGGCCGGGTTCGTGCTTCGGGCGATTGCGGGCGGCCTTGTCATCCACGTGCCGTTTACGCCGTGGTTTCTCTTGTGCACGATGCTTCTCTCCCTGTTCCTCGCAATCGGGAAACGGCGCCACGAGCTTTATTTGCTGCAAAGCGACGTAGGCTCCCATCGTAAAGTGCTGGATCATTATTCGTTTGACCTGCTGGACCAGATGAGCAGTATCGTGACAACGGCGACGATCATCAGCTACTCGCTGTTCACCTTTACTTCGGGCCGAACCGTCCACCTCATGTGGACGATTCCGTTCGTCATTTACGGCATGTTCCGTTATCTGTACCTGATCCACATCGAGAAGAAAGGCGGCGCCCCGGACAAGGTTCTCTTGGAGGATCGCCACATCTTGATCACCGTGATCTTATACGTGGTCAGCGTCGTCGTAATTTTAGTGAACTTTGAATAGCATCTAAACGTCTTATTATAGAAGGAATGACCTATGAAGCAAAAATTCGCGATTTTTGATGTTGATAAAACGGTGATCCGCACGGACTCCATGTTCCAGTTTCTAATCTACGGGTGGAAGAAGCGACCGTCCTCGGCTCCGCACCTATTTAAGGTTGCGCTGCATTCCGCCCTGTATAAAGCGGGGGTGATGCCGGCAGAGCAGGCCAAGAGCGCATATTTTCATGCCATTCGCCATATGGACGATTCGGACCTTGAGCATTTCTATCGGACTAAAATTTTGCCTGCTATGTATCCGGAAGCGGTCAACGTCATGAAGGACAAGAAAAATCAAGGCTTCCATGTCCTGCTCGTGACCGCATCGCCTGATGCTTATATGAGATTTTTTACCGAATTGCCGTATGTCGACCATGTGATCGCCACAAAGCTAACGTCCCGAAACGGACGCTTCACCTCGATGATTGAGGGGAAAAATTGCAAAGGGGAAGAGAAGGTCCTTCGAATCCGGCAATATTTAGAGGATACCGGCCTCGTCATTGATTACGAACAGTCCTGCGCGTATTCCGATTCGCTGTCCGATTTGCCCATGCTGGGCTTGGTCAAGCATAAATACTTGATCAATCACAATTCCGCCCATGGATGCGAGGGATTAATATGGAACAAATAAAAGCGAAGGGAGCGCCGCGTCATCTCGGCAAGGGGCTGATGATCCTGTCGGCCTTTCTGACAGCGACCGGTCAATTGTTCTGGAAGTGGGGGCATACGAATCTGTGGTACATGGCCATCGGATTTATTTGTTACGGGCTTGGCGCCTTGCTCATGATCAAGTCCTTTTCCTTGGAAAAGCTGTCGGTTGCCTACCCGCTGATGTCCATCAGCTACATCGTGGCGCTGTTTTACGGCGAGTTTTTCCTGGATGAGCCCTTAAGCATCAAAAAATTGGCAGCTGTTGCTTTGCTCGGAATCGGGGTGACCTTAACCTCCTATGAAAAATGAATGGATCCTGTATGCGCTGCTGCTTGTTATGACTCTCTTCGGCTCCTTGGGGAGCGTGCTGTTCAAAGCCTTCACGGCGAACAAGCAGCTCAAGCTGCTCCTGGCCGGGTTTATCAGCTATGGCTTGGGTGCGCTGCTTAACATCTATTTGCTTGGTCAGCTGCCTTACACGCTTGTCATGCCGGCCAACGCTCTGACCTTTCTGTGGGCGCTGATCTTTGCCAAGCTTGTGTTCAAAGAGACCGTCGGCATCGGAAAAACAGCGGGCGTAGCTTTTATCATCTCCGGATTATTGCTCCTCGTATGGTGACGGTGAGTACGCTTGTGAGAACAAATCTTAACTATTGATGGATTGGTGGAATGTGAACATGTCTTTTCTAAGCTATTTGTTTCGAAACAAACGCGACAATTACACGGCCATCGGACTGGCTGTCTGCCTTGCGGTGCTGTATTTCTATATGAACATCCCGTTTGTTTCATACATAAGGGACAACGCGGCCTTGCTTGCCCCTCATAACCCTTTTTACGGAGCGCCGTTTCAGTTGAATTTGTTCAACTTTGACCCTTCCATGCAATACGGGCCCGAAAATGTCACGATTATTCACCCGCTTATCAATTTCTTAACCAGTACGCTGACCCTTCTGTTCGGCAAATCGAATTTGCCCTTTCTGATCATTCAATCGATCTTGAATGCATGCAGTGCGGCGATTCTGTATTATCTCATCCGCCGGATCGGTGCCGGCTGGCTGCTAGCCTTCATTATGGCAATCTTCTTTGGCATCAGCTCGTATACGATTTTCACCGCACTGATTCCTGACTCCTATGCTTATGCACAGTTTGTCATCATCCTTTCAGCGGCTTATCTGCACTATTGCCGGGCCCAGGATCGCTTCAGCGTGCCGGCTAACGCAACCTTTGGACTGCTTAATTTCGGAATTACCTCGACGAATGTGGCAACCTTCTTCGGCGCATTCTTCATCAGCTTGTTTGACCGGCGACGCCATTCGATTTGGGGCCGGCTCCTGTACACCCTGCTCGTATTTGCCGCGTTGGTCGCAGGTGCGACGCTGATTCAGTATTTCGTCTTCTCGGGAAAGACATGGATTGGAAGTGTATTCTCGAGCATGCAAAACGGCGCTTTCAGCTACGTGGCGCCCTTCTCGTTTGCGCACCATTCCCGTGTTTTTCATATGCTGCTGGTGAGCCCGATCCTTTCCCCTGAGATGGCCATGATCGATCCCGGCATCGCCGCTTTCGCGACGGATTTAACCAAGCCTTACCCGGTCTATGTCAACATCATCGGATTCGGGCTGCTTGCGCTCGCCATCCTGGCTTTTGTAAGCGGCTTGAGAACGCGGAATGCCTGGGCCTTCATCGTGTACATTATGTTCGGGATTCTGCTGCATGTCGTTGTCGGCTTCGGGCTCGCAACCTACTCCTATGATTTGTATCTGTACGCAGGCCATTACCTGTTTGCTATATTCGTCCTGGCGGCCATGCTGATCTCGAAGCTATACCAAGGCCTGGTCAAACAGCTGCTGACCGGTGTCATGATCGTATTTATGCTTGTCACCCTCGTCCATAACATCGTCTTGCATCATCAAACGCTGGACTACATCCAGACCACGTATGAGACGGTGCTCCAGACGCCTGAGCCCTGAAGAATTCAAACAGGCAAGCACACCGGCAATAAAGCCAATAGAGTCAAACATAAACATCAAAGACCCGCTTCCGGGCCGCGCAGGCCATGGAAACGGGTCTTATTCAAGTTCTGCTTCTATGCTTCAAGATGCTGCACATTGTACAGCCGGGCATAGCTGCCGTCCAGGTTCATCAGCTCGGCATGCGTGCCCTGCTCGGTAATCCGGCCGTTCTCCAGCACGACGATCTGATCGGCGTGCGTAATCGTTGACAAACGGTGCGCGACAATGAGCGTGGTCCGATTATGGGTCAGCGATTGCAGCGCCTGCTGAATAAGATGCTCGGATTCCAGATCCAGCGCAGAGGTCGCCTCGTCGAGCACAAGAATGTCCGGATCCTTAAGAAAGACGCGGGCAATGGCAAGCCGCTGCTTCTGTCCGCCGGACAGCTTGACGCCCCTCTCGCCAACCTCCGTCTCATATCCCTGCGGCAGCTGGGTGATAAAATCATGGGCGTTGGCAGCCTTCGCCGCGGCGATGATCTCCTCTTCGCCTGCCTCCGGGTTGCCGAACAGGATATTCTCCCGGACCGTGCCGCTGAACAGGAAATTATCCTGAAGCACCATGCCGATCGATCCGCGCAGGCTGTCCAGCGTTAAGCTGCGAACATCATGTCCGTTGATTTTGACCGCGCCCTGCTGAACGTCGTAGAATCTTGGAATCAAACCGATTAGCGAGGATTTCCCCCCGCCGCTCATCCCGACGAAGGCGATCGTCTGCCCCTGCTTAATCGTCAAATTGATGTCTTTCAGCACCCAACCCGCATTGTCGTTATACTGGAACCACACCCGGTCGAATTCGATCTGCCCCGCCTGCTTCAGCTCCTTGGCATCCGGCCGGTCCACGATATCGTAGGGCTCGTCCATTAATTCCTTGACGCGCTCCAGCGATGCAGAGGCTTGTGTCAACACCGTCGACGAGTTAATCAGACGCCGCAGCGGCGCATACAGCCTGTCCAGGTAACCAAAGAAGGCAACAAATGTCCCCAGCGTTAGATCCCCCTGGATAACCCGGTACCCCCCGTAGCCGATCACCAGGATCGGCGCGATGTCGGTCAGCGTGTTGATCACCGAGAAGGTGAGCGCGTTCCAGCGCGTCTGGGCCATCGCCTTTTTCAGGAAATTTCCGTTGATGCCTTCGAATTTCTTCTGATCGTAACGCTCCAGCGTAAAGCTTCGAATAACGGAGATCCCCTGAATGCGCTCATGCAGGTACGCTTGAATGCCGGCCAGCGCCTGGGACCGATCCTTCGTGAGCTTCTTCAGCCGCTTGTACAGCAGGTTGACCGCCAATCCGTACAGTGGAAGCACCGCAATGGATACCAGGGTCAGCACCGGATTCATGACAAACATGATGACCAGAACGAAGAGCAGTGTGAAAATGTCCAGCCAAATGTTCATCATGCCGACTTCCACCAGGTTCTTGGACTGCTCCACATCATTAATAAAGCGGGAGATTGCCTCCCCCACCTTCGTGTTCTGATAATAGCGCAGCGACAGGCGCTGAAGATGAGCGTACAGCCGGTTTCGCATATCGAAGAGAATCCGGCTTGTAATGAACTGCGCGAAATACTGCCGGAAATACTCGACCGGTCCCCGGATGATGACAAACACCACCAGAGTACCGCCGAGAATCCACATGAGCTGCTCGATCTTCTGTGCGACGGACAGCTGTTGGTTGATCAGAAGGTCATCCACGACATACTTCATGATCATCGGGAGCAGCAGCGGGATCCCGAATTTAATCATCCCGATCGCGAGGGTCAGAATGATCCACTTCATATAAGGCTTAACGAATGGATAGTAAATTTTCCATGATTTCAAGTGAGATAACAGCCCCTTTCCTATGCAATCCACCCGGTTGTTCTATAAAGAGCGGTTGACAATTAAACCCTTCAATGATTTATTAGTTCTAAACTCAATTATTGTATCATATCACGCAGGAGGATTTCTTTCATGACCAGGATTTTCGTGACGGAAGCGGTTATGCTGGCCATATATGGCCAATTGTTGGTACCGCCGACGCCCGTCGAATACATTGTTCCGTATACAACCATATTGGAATTGTACGAGCTCCATGCCAGCGAGGAGCAGCTCATGAACAATACCGCAGATGATCAGCACGTCAAGATGAAGATCCGTGAGCTCATCTCCTATTTCGAGGAGCCGCTCAATAAGAAGAAGATCGATCGCGCCCTTCAGGTCCCTTGGGCCAAGAGCCCGATGATTCCTGTGGGGGAATCCACAACCGTAACGGTGATGAATACCTTGGATACCGCAACCTACGGAGAGGCCTTCGATCCGATCGAAACCGAGCTTCTGCTCGCTTCCCAAAAGGCCGAAGCACCGATCCTGACCGACCAATACGAGCTGATTCAGCGTATCGTGGAAAGCGCTCTCCCCGTTCAAGTGTATGATATCGACGACTTCGATTTCGCCCTCGAAATACCGATGTCTTAAACGATCGCTGCGGACGGCGCTTCGCCAACAGATCGTATTCATGATATTCGAGGCGTTAAACGCGGTTTAATCCAATAAATACGCACAGGCAGCCGTTCACCAGCATGAAGCGCCGCCTTATTGGGAGACACGTATTTATAAAACAACCTGTTGGGCATAATTCCGGTAGTGGACCGGACTCATGCCCTTTTTATTTTTTATACGTTTGTGAATATGTATATAATACTGCACTTCCATTGTTCGTTGGTTCTAACAATTGGGATGCATCTTCAAACCCGGCTGCTTATTTATGCTATCGGCAGGTTCATAAGAAGGACATTAGGACAAAGCATATTATTTTAAATGATGGATTAGAATGTCTTTAAAATTTTGTGCAGCTTTTGACAAATATCCATGCTCTATCCATATGAGGGCAGTTTCAGAGTTTATGCTTGGTATGATCTCGGCATAAGACAAGGTGTTGCACATTTTTATCTGTAAAGCGATTTTAGGAACAATTGCAATTCCTAGTCCTGAATCGGCTAAAGTCATTAATGTTGTCACATCAGGACTTTCGCATGTAATGTTTGGATTAAATCCAAAACTGTTACATGTTTCAATAAACTTGTGAAAAACATTGTAATCGCCCTGGCCATGTAATACTAAAAGCGGCTGATCCTTCAATTCTTGTATCGGAATCGTTGTTCCCTTAAAAAGAGTGCCATTAGAAGGTTGTAGAGCTACGAGTGGTTCAGATTGTATATGGTGGATTGAAAGATTTCTCATTTCGGTCATTTCTTTAGATTGGAATGGTAACCTTACAATCCCTAATTCAATGTCTTTATTTAGAAGAAGCTCTTCAATTCTTTGTGAATCTTCCTCCCAAAGTTGAAACGAAATAAGTGGATATTTCTCTTTAAATAATTTTAAAAGTGGAGGAAGGTAGGGTACGCATGACATTACTGTCCCTAATGAAAGTTTACCTCTTATTCCTTCCTGCTGTTCCTTAACTTCTGCAATCATCCCATCAATTGAATTTATAACTTCCTTCGCTCTTTTATAAAAAGTCTCTCCGGCAGGAGTTAATTCAAATATCTTATTATTACGTTTAATAAGCATTACTCCCAGTTCATCTTCTAATGCCTTTAGTTGCATACTTAACGGGGGCTGGCCAATATGTAACCGGTTAGCTGCACGTGTTATCTGCCCTTCTTCTGCAATCGTTATAAAGTAAACCAGTTTCTTTAAATCCATGATCTCCAAAGCGCCCTTTCCATCATATATTTTATATATACTTACTTACTATTATATATATTTTACATATGTATTTACTACATCCTAAAATAAAACAGTAGCCGAAAGACAGCAAGGAATAGTTTATTTGAGGAGAGGACCATAGATATGAAACCACTAAAAAGCTTCCGTGAATATGTGGAAATCCTAAAAGAATATAACGAAATCGTTCCGATCCATCAGGAGATCGATTGGAACTTAGAGATGAGTGCCATCATTCGTCGTGCTTATGAACTGCCGTCACCGGCACCACTTTTTAAAAATATTAAAGACAGTAGACCAGGATTTGAGGTATTAGGTGCACCTGTAGGTATTAGCCCCAATAAGGAGCATCCATTTATTCGAGTAGCGCTTTCCCTTGGGCTTCCGATTAACACGCCTGCCCCTGAGCTGGTTAAAGAGTGGTCTAAACTTCCCGACGTTCACCCCATTCCCCCTCGCTTGGTTACGAATGGTGAATGTAAAGAAAACAAATTATTTAATGACGAGATTGATCTGACTAAACTTCCTGTACCGTATATTCATGTTGGTGATGGAGGACGTTACATTAATACTTACGGAATTTTGATTGTCCGCACACCTGATGGATCTTGGGTTAACTGGTCCATATCCCGTGTAATGCTGGAGGGTCCCCGTTCAATGGCCGGTGTTGTTATAGCCTCTCAGCACCTCGGAAAAATATATGGAGAATGGAAAAAGGAAGGGAAAGAAATGCCGTTTGCCTTATGCTTGGGTGTCGATCCCGGTATCTCCATGATTGCAGGGTATCCTCTTCCCGACCATGTTAACGAAGGAGAGATGATTGGAGGGTGGTATGGTGAGGCCATTGATGTTGTTAAATGCGAGACCAACGATTTGGAAGTCCCGGCTACAAGTGAAATTGTGATCGAAGGTACCGCATCCTTTGAAGAGATGATTCCAGAAGGCCCAATGGGTGAATATGCCGGTTATACATGGGTCGGGCATGAAAAACAAGCTCCACGCTTTCATGTGACCGCCATGACTTATAGAAATCATCCAATAATGCCGGTAACTGCAGCAGGTATCCCACCTGAAGAAAATCACACCAACTGGGGCATCGCTATTGCTGCAAGCATTCAACATGCGCTGAGAAAACAAGGACTGCCTGTAAAGGAATGCTTTATTCCATTAGAGTCTGCGGTGCATTGGCTTGTTGTCACCGTAGATCGCAGCCGTCAAAGAGAAGATCATGAAGGGCTGGCTTATAGAATCGGCGAAGCCGTTTTTGCAACCAGAGCCGGTTCTTATGTGCCAAAAGTTATTGTCACAGATGACGATATCGATCCAAGTGATATCAAACAAGTGGTGTGGGCTTTGGCAACTCGACATCGTCCAGATCAAAGAATAACCATGACCGACCAAAACGTACTTCCCCTTGTTACTTACCTGGATGAAAAAGAAAAAAGCACAGGAGTTACTACAAAGGTCATTTACAATTGCTTGATGCCATGGAATGACACCTCGGCAGATAAGCAACCCATCGAAGCATCGTTTAGAAGTTATCCTGAGAAATTACGAAATCATATCGTTAAGAATTGGGAAAACTACGGATTTTAAATGATTTTCATCGAAATTATGAATGACTTCACAGTAATTACAGCAAGCAATTTAATACAAAGGAAGTTACACAAGATGAAGTTAATTGTAGCAATAACGGGAGCAACAGGAGCCATGTTTGGTGTCCGCCTTCTGCAATTTCTTAAATCTACTGACGTTGAAACACATTTGGTATTATCCTCATGGGCGGCTGCAACCATACAAAGTGAAACGCCGTTTACAGCGAAGGAAGTTTCAAAGATGGCAGACTATTCGTATTCCAACAAAGATCTGGGATCCAGGATTTCAAGCGGCTCCTTTCAGGTCGACGGGATGATCGTTATTCCCTGTACAATGAAAACACTGGCTTCCATTCGAATAGGCTTAGGGGATAATCTGATTGCGCGAGCAGCAGATGTCATATTAAAAGAACGTAAAAAGTTGGTATTGGTCACACGTGAAACCCCACTCAATGATATTCATCTTGAAAATATGCTGTTTTTATCTCGTATGGGAACGGTTATTCTCCCTCCAATGCCGGCGTTCTATAACCATCCACAATCATTGGATGATGTAGTGAATCACATTGTATTTCGAACGTTGGATCAATTCGGGATTCATATGCCAGAAGCAGAAGAAAAACGCT
This sequence comes from Paenibacillus sp. FSL M8-0142, assembly GCF_038597315.1. Taxonomy (NCBI): domain Bacteria; kingdom Bacillati; phylum Bacillota; class Bacilli; order Caryophanales; family Paenibacillaceae; genus Paenibacillus; species Paenibacillus sp. FSL M8-0142. The sequence continues at coordinate 2,464,375 of NZ_CP152008.1, read as the reverse complement.
GGGGAGGGATGTTGCCTAATTAACATTTGACCTGAATTTATAAGAGCAGCTCTAATTTTACTAAAAGAGGATGTAGCAATTTATCCTGACTGAAAAAAATTCCCCGTAAGGGGAATTTTTGAATTCGAGCTATCCAAATGTTCGCCTGGTCAATTGCCGCTGACACAGCGGCAATCTTCATATAAACAGACAAGAGGCACGGTCCCCTGCGGGGCCGTCCCCTCTTGCTTTTGCAGAACAACCCGCTTTTTCTTGCTGCAGCCGCTATGGAGCTTCCTTCGCCTTTTGGGCTTTCTCAAGTAAATGGACGGTGATCTTATCCATCTTGGGCAAATCCTCAGGGTTAAAAAACTTCAACGAGATTTCCGCATCCATCGACAGTTGAATCGCGCTGCGCAGACCCGTTGCCTCATAAAGGCCGATGACATAGTATTCCTCGTCTCCGCCAAGATGCTTCTTCATGTACTCCGGACCGGATACCAGCTCCAGCAGCCGCATCTCATCCGCGGTAAGCCCGGTTTCTTCCCACAGCTCTCTGGAAGCGGTATCTTCAAGGGCTTCGCCAGGCTTCAGGTTCCCCATTGGAAGTCCCCATACGTCCCTGTTCTGCCGCTTCAGAAGCAGGAGCTCTCCATGCTCGTTCAGTACGAGCACAGCCGCCTTTACGCGGACCACCGAACGCTTGCCGATATATTGGCGAATATCGCGGTGATATACGTTCATCCCGGGAACCTCCTTTCCCTAGACAGCGCTGAAGTATATTCCTATGCGATCAATTCACTGCGCCCTCTTCTTCATAAATATACGAAATGTCATCCAGTGATTCCTCATAAGTGACGTGCAGCGTATAGCCCTTCAAATACCAGAGGTCCTGCTCCTCCATATAGAACGTGACTTCTTCCGACCGCTCGGTCAGTCCCGGGGATCTTGGCTCCTCGACGGAAATGCCAAGCGAAAATCCGGGATGCAGCCCGCCGCCTGAGCTATACCGTGGGAAGAAGCGCACATACGTGCCTGGTTGAAGGTCCAGTTCCTTTCTGTACCAACGCGCCGCCTCATCGCTGACTTGAATCTGCATTTGTTGTGCCCCCTTCTCAAGAAGTCAATTTCCGACAGCCTCCGGCTAAAGCATCTCTCAATAGAAAGGCCGAAGTTTCTGGTCTTTTGATGTAAATTCCATGTACGTATTAACATAATAACGCAAACATACATTAGGTTACAAATCCATTTTGATAACATATTCATGACGGATTGAGCTTGATCCCTTGAGCGGATTCCTCAAAATTTAGGTTTGACACACTTCAGAATCTGGTGTTACAATTCACTCCATACGAGATCGATTTGAATTTATTGTAAAATTACGAAGAAAGGGTGAGCCTCATGTTGAATCCAATTGGCATGGATGTCTTGTTTGATCTGAAGATCCTACAATTGAATATGATTCGGCTCCCCGTTCGTGCTGCATCGTCATCATGAAGCCATGTTCATACGGATTCCAAGTCCGCTGGGTGAACTGGCATAACCGCGCGCGAAAGGCCTCGATCACCGTGCGTATGATAGGTTAAAGATTGAATAAGCATATCGTCCGTCGCCGGATGATGTGCTTTTTTTGGTTTTCAGAGATGATCGGCTGCAGAAAACCTGCATACGAAAGGAAGGGATACCATGTTTGCCGTACTTCGAAATTTAGGATGGTTTTTCAAGCGAGAACGAAAACGATACTTAATCGGATTATTTTTCCTCATTTTTTGCGGGCTCATCGAGCTCCTGCCGCCGCTGCTGCTCGGAGACGCGATTGACGATATCGTCAGCAGCTCCATTACCTGGGCCTCCCTGGCCAGATATATCCTGATGATTCTCGGGATCGTTGCAATCGTTTACGGCGCGACCTACATATGGATGCACCGCCTGTTCGGAGGCGCAAATCTCGTGGAGCGCCTGCTTCGGACCCGCTATATGAATCACTTGCTGCGAATGCTGCCGCCGTTCTTCGAACGGAACCGGACCGGGGACTTGATGGCCAAGGCAACGAACGATCTGCGATCCGTTGCGGCCACGGCCGGATTCGGCATGCTCGTCATGACCGACTCCACGATCTATTTGATCGTTGTTCTGTTTGCAATGGGCTTTATCGTCAGCTGGAAGCTGACGCTCGCGGCGATTCTCCCGCTTCCCATCATCGCCATCGGCATGGTGATCTATGGAAGAGCGATCCATAAGCGCTATACGCTAGCGCAGGACGCATTCGGAGATATGAACGACCAGGTGCTGGAATCCGTTGCCGGCGTGCGGGTCGTCCGGGCTTATGTACAGGAACGTGCCGACCAGAAGCGGTTTCAGGATATCACGGACGATGTCTACCGCAAAAACCTGGCCGTAGCCAAAGTCGACGCTCTATTCGAGCCGACGATTAATTTTTCCATTGGGCTGAGCTATGTGATCAGCTTGGCCTACGGCGTATATCTGGTCTTTCATAACCAAATCACCCTTGGGGATCTCGTATCGTTCAATATGTACCTGGGGATGATGATTTGGCCGATGTTCGCGATCGGCGAGCTGATCAATATCATGCAGCGGGGCAATGCGTCCTTGGACCGTGTCAATGATACACTCCATACGCCGCCGGACGTCGCAGACCCGGAACAGCCCGTCGACCTGGATCAACCGGATTCGATCCATTTTCGGGACGTCACGTTCCGCTATCCGACCTCATCCGTCGATAATCTGAAAAATGTCAGCTTTACGCTGCAAAAAGGCCAGACGCTCGGCGTTGTCGGACGAACGGGAAGCGGTAAATCCACGCTGCTGAAGCAGCTTCTGCATGAATATCCGACCGGAACCGGAGATATTCTGATCGGAGGCGTTCCGATCGAGAGGCTGGCTGCCGACAAACTGCACAGCTGGATCGGGTATGTTCCCCAAGAGCAAATTCTGTTCTCCAAAACCGTGAGACAGAACATCCAATTCGGCAAAAAGGACGCCAGTGACGAGCTCATTATGGAAGCGATCACCACTGCTGCATTCGACAAGGACTTGGTCACGCTGTCCGATGGACTTGACACGCTCGTCGGCGAGAAGGGCGTTGCCCTATCCGGCGGCCAGAAACAGCGCGTCTCCCTTGCCCGTGCCTTTATCGGCGACCCTGAAATTCTGATTCTGGATGACTCCCTCTCGGCAGTCGATGCCAGAACCGAGGCGAGAATTATCGAGAATATCCGAAGCAAGCGGGCGGGCAAAACAACACTGATCTCGACCCATCGCTTGTCGGCGGTACAGCACGCGGATTTCATCGTTGTGCTTGAGGACGGCCGGATCATCGAGCAGGGGACCCATGACGAACTGCTGGCGCTTGGCGGTTGGTACCGCGAGCAATATGAACGCCAGCAGGTCGAAAACAATCTGACCTCCGAGGAGGTGTCGTAATTGACTCCAAATGAAACAACGATATCCAATGATTCCGGAATCGCCAAGAGGCTGTTCCGATATGCATTAACGGCCAAAGGCACCTTCATTGCGGCGCTGCTCCTGCTTGCGCTCGGGGTGGCTGCCGAGCTCGCCGGCCCGTTCATCGCCAAAACGATGATTGACGACCATATCCTTGCCATTGAGAAGCCGTATTATGAGAGCAAGGAAGCGGATGGCGCCGCACAATATAAAGGAACCTATTACAAGCGGGAGGACCGCTTCACCTCGGGTGAAGCACGCGGACAGGAGGTACGGATCCTCCAGGCCGGGCGCAGCTTCTATTTTATCCATGAACCGGTGACGCGGGTTGACGGTACCCGCTCTTATGAGAACGGTACGCTGACGATCACCGCTGGGCAGGAGCAGCTCCGGTATCCGGCAGTCCCCTTGTCCACAAGTGAATTATTCGAGTTTTACAAGCCCGAGCTCCCCAGCATCTACAAGCTGGTCGGCCTGTTCCTGATCTGCTTGCTGGTGTCCATGGTTACGGTGTTCGGCAGAACCTACTGGCTGCAATCGGCAGCCAACCGGGTCATCCAGAAGCTGAGGACCGATGTGTACGCGCATATTCAGCGGTTGCCGGTGCACTTCTTCGATAATCTTCCGGCGGGCAAGGTCGTATCCCGGGTTACCAACGATACCGAGGCGGTCAAAGACCTGTTCGTAGCCGTGTTATCCAACTTTAGCTCCGGCGCAGTCTACATTACCGGGATCTATGTCGCCTTGTTCCTTCTGGATGTTCGTCTCGGATTAATCAGCCTGTTTGTTATTCCGATGCTGATCGTATGGACGATTCTATACCGCAAATTCGCGACGAAATACAATACGGTCATCCGGTCACGTCTCAGTGAAATTAACGCCATTATCAACGAATCCATTCAGGGGATGGCCATTATTCGCGTATTCCGCCGCCAGAAAGCGACCCAGGAGGAATTTGAAGCACTGAACGCCGATTACATGGCGCATCAGAACAAGATGCTGAATCTAAACTCCTTCACCACGCATAACCTTGTTAACGTACTGCGTAACGTAAGCTTCGTTGTCGTGCTGTGGTACTTCGGCTCTGCTTCGCTGAATGGGGCCGGCATCGTATCGATCGGGGTTCTCTACGCCTTCGTTGACCTGCTCGGCCGGATGTTCCAGCCGATTACCGGCATGGTGAATCAGCTGGCAGCGCTGGATACCTCCATCGTATCCGCGAAGCGCGTGTTCGAGCTGATGGACGAAACCGGCGAGAACGTAACGGACGGCTCGATGCCTCGATATTTGGGAAATGTGGAATTTAAGGGCGTTACCTTTGCGTACAAGAAGGACTGGGTACTCAAAAATATCTCCTTCGAAGCTAAGCAAGGCCAGACGGTAGCCCTTGTCGGCCACACCGGCTCAGGAAAAAGCTCTATCATCAACCTGTTGTTCCGCTTTTACGACCCGCAGCAAGGCACCATTACGATCGACGGGAAGCCGGTGACCGACATTCCGAAGCAGTGGCTGCGGAAGCATATGGGCATCGTGCTTCAGGATCCGTATTTATTCACCGGAACGATTGCCTCGAACGTAAGCCTTGGCGATCCCGAAATTACGCGGGAGCAGGTCGAGCAGGCACTTCGTGATGTTGGCGCAGACCGGCTGCTGGCCCATCTCCCTCAAGGATTCGATGAGCCCGTGATCGAGAAAGGCAGCACGCTCTCCGCGGGGCAGCGTCAATTGATCTCGTTCGCGCGCGCACTCGCATTCAATCCGGCTATCCTCATTCTCGATGAGGCTACAGCCAACATCGATACGGAGACCGAAGCGCTGATCCAGGATGCGCTTGAGGTTCTGAAGCGCGGCCGCACGACCTTCATCATCGCGCACCGGCTGTCGACCATTCGCAGCGCAGACCAGATTCTTGTTCTGCACCGGGGCGAAATCGTTGAGCGAGGCTCGCATGATGAATTGATGGCCCTTGAAGGAAGGTACTATAAGATGTATCAGCTGCAGCAAGGAGGCAATTCCGGCCAAACCGAGCATAAAGAGCCGGTAGGAGCTCAGCTAGCTGCCAAACCTGCAGGCAGTCATCTATAAATTATAGGGCCAAAAACTGTGTCCCTGGACCCTAGCGGCAGTGGCGGCGCTTAACGCATTATCCCATTTGCCGCCCGGGTACATCCATTGATTAAAGACAACCATGCAAGAAGGCTGCCCTTTCGCGTATTCAAACGCGTGAGGCAGCCTTCTTGTTTATGCTTGTTTGTACAGCCGAATATGCCGGCCCAGCTGAAGCATTACTTCGACAATTCAAGCTTATCATCGATTTTGACTGTAATTTTCGAATACTTGGCCGGAATGAGCACATCATCCGAAGATGAAGAAATCACTTGCGGATAAAATTTGTCCGGGTCAGGTTGTACGATTCGGTAGTAGATCACCGCTTCCGTGCTGCTTGCGTAATCCACCGAGGTAATCTTGATGGAATACCCCGGATGCGGCAGATCATCCTTCGTTACCGTGACTTTGTTCTGCTTCTCGTCCGCTTTTTCGATACGGGTCGTTACGCTTGGGTCGGATTCGCCTGGCTCGGCAGGAAGGGCATTCTTCTGATGCTCTTCAATAAATTGAACCGCGTTGTACACCAGCTCGGCCGCTTCGATCCGTTTCAGCTTTTGATCCGGATGGAATTTGTCGTTAGCGTCCAGCTTCGCGATTTTCGTCAGCAGCAGAAATTGAACCGCGCTTTTGCTTTCCTGCTTGATTTGGTCCTCATCCGCCACATTCACGTACATCATCACGACCGGGTAATCGCCGGTTTTCCCGATCGCTTCAACCAGCAATGTCGCAAAGTCCTCACGGGTGATCGGCTTATTCCACTCCATATCCGCCGTTACGGACAGTCCGTTCTGGGCCGCAATATTGACCGCATCCGCGAACCAGGCATCTTTCGGAACGCTCTCGAAGGAACGGCCCGTAAAGTTCGGCATCACCTTCAAATCGACCGCATTGACGATCAACTGCACAGCCTGTGCATACGTTAGAGGCTTGCCAGGAGCGAACCGGTCAGCACTCACGCCTTGAATAACTCCTTTCGCTTGCAGCTCCTTCACCATTTGCAGCTGCTTCTCTCCCTGGATATCGGTAAAAGCCGAAGCAGCGCCAGCGCCTAGGAGTGAGGATGCCACCAGAATCGCAGATAACCATTTTGTTGTTTTCTTCATCATAACACCTCCTATCATTTCTGACGCAGGGGCGTTGGAATATGTTTCATATCTGCGTATTTTTCTATACGCTTTTTTCGCCGTCCAGACCGAGCTTCGCATACATTTCCTTCGAGTAGCCTTGCAGCTTCTGTTCGAGGGCCTGCGCCTGGTCTTTAAAGGCGGTCAGCTCGCGGATCATGCGGGAACGTCCGGCCGGGCTAAAGGTTTCATGAATCCGTTCTTTAAAATAGTCATGAACAATATAATTGCGCTGCTTCCACACTTTCTTCAATTGAACCGTCTCTTCTTCGGAGAAAGGAAAGTAATGCTGGATTTCATGCACCAGCTGACCGAGCGAGCTGCTTAATTTCCGTTGGTACAGCTCCGCAAAATCCTCCTCCGACGGCACATTTCCTTGGGACAGCTTAATCAGCATCAACAAATTCGCCAGCTGCTGCTCAAGCGCCTGTGAATAATATACGGCTAATCCGAAATAGGCAAACAGCTCTTTGGAGTGGTCACTGTCCAGCAGTCGAGTTTGTTTCATCGTTACCTCCTCTGATATAGGCTGTCTTTACCGTTTCGTTAAAAACGATATCCCTATGGTAATGGAAGACCTCACCCACTTCAACCTGATTTTCGCGACAAGCTTGCGGCATCCTTGTTACATGCAATCCGCAAATAGATAGCAAACATGACAAGCGTATAAACAAGCAGGTAGAGCACGGTTCCGGAAATCCGCAGCGTTGACAGCTCCCTGGCATTCATCAGTACATCGACCATCACGGAAACCGGCGGCAGGACATAGGGGATGAAGCTGTAAAAGGCAGGAAGCGAATGAACGAGCGATTTACCCGCCAAAGACAGGATGATCAGAATGATCAAACAGCCGGCCGCCCTCCCCTGGTTCTCGATCCAGCCGGGCTGAAAGAATAACGACAGCGATATTCCGATCAGCGACAAACCGAAATGTCCGGCAAAGCCGAGCGCGAGGATAGGCGCTGACATCGGTTCTCCGAACATCCCGAAGGCAACCGGATAGACCACGGCGAAAATGCACAGCATGAATCCGATGATCGCGGCTGCTCCGTATTGGGCGGCATAATACCGTCTCGCGCTGCCGGCATGAATGATCAGCAGCATGGATTGACGCCCCTGGTCATGGTTCAAAAAATTCATCCCGAGCCAGGTGGAGCCGATAAACAGCAGCGCCGCCGTCACAGCATAGCTGTCCATGATGGGATTCGGCCGATAGGAATAGATTAGCATCACCGAGATGATTGTGAAAGCCAGCGGAGCAAAATACCGGTAGGATCTCGTATAGCTGGCCAGCATGTATGTCATTAAAGCAGCAGATCTCATGCTATGCTCCCCTCTCCGAAACGTCATCGTATCCGGATAAATCCGATTCGGACGTATCTTTCCCATGGGGCTCCAATCTGCTGATCGTCCCTCCGCTACGCAGAATCTCGACCAGCATCTCGTCCGTAAACGGCTGGGCTACGACCATGACAGCAGGGCTGCCTCTTGATATCCAATATAAAAAGCCCTGTCTGCTCTCCAATTGCTGCATGACGTCCGGCCGTACGCGGGAGAATTCCAGCCGCATTCTCGCCGCTTCTTCCCGCTGCCCAAGGATGCCGTCTCGCGTAATGGTTCCACCTTCAACAGACGTCACCCGATCGGCCAGCGAGGCGATCAGAAGCGGCTCATGGACGGACATGGCGATCGATGTCCCCTGCCTCTTAATCTCGCTTAGCATTCCGATCATCTCCAGCTGCGAGGGCTCATCCAATCCGGAGAGAGGCTCGTCCAGGACGAGCAAATCGGGCTGCCGAAGCAGAGCCTGCATCACATTCACCTTCTGGAGCATTCCCTTAGAGCATAAGTTCATCATGGTATCAGGCAGCTGAAATATATTCATCATGGCATCAATTCGTTTGATCGCGCTCTCCTTGTCTATACCCTGTATGCGGGCGATATATCGCAAGTATTCCGAAGGTCGGAACCGAAGCGGCGGGAAACGATCGTGTACGTAACCAATGATTAACGGCTTAATATGTTCCCTTCTGGCACCGCTTGAAGGATTGGCCAGTCCGGCGACAAGACAGAGCAAGGTGCTCTTTCCGGCACCATTTCCTCCCGTAATTGCGACGCATTCCCCGCGTGCGATGCTCCAGGATACGTCGGACAGCACGATTGCCTTTCCAAACCGTTTGCCGACCTCCTGCAAAGAAAGCAGCTTCTGCAAACCTCTCAGCTCCCGTTCCATAAAATGGCTTCTAGTATGTATTGTAGTACCTTTTACATGCCAAAAACAACCTCCGCCTGTACGGTTTAGGCGGAGGTGGGTGCGAACGTTGCCCTATTCGCTTTTTTGCCATTTTTCTGAAATTGGGACTGTATTGCCTTCAGGCACGGCATGCGGCATGCGGCATTGGGAAAGGCCCCCGTCCGAGCGTCGAGCCTTACCTCGTGTAAAGGCCATTATACATTCTGCGCCCAGACGGATCATTCATCTGCGGCGAGCTCCCAGTCCAGCCAGCCATTCGCCTCCACCATTTTAATGAAAGCGGCCAGCCGGGGAATCAGCGGTTCGGCCTGCTCCCCAAATTCGGCATGGATCATTTGCGCGATTTCGGATAAGGTATGCTCGCCGTCACATTTTCGGATGACGGCTGCGCCAAGACGATCCAGACGGACCCGGATGACTTCGGGCTGGTTTAGGAAACGGACAGCCTGCCGCTCCAGCCAAGAGGTCCTTGGCACATGCACCCGCGCCCCTTCGTCTCCCGGCTCGAATCGGAGCCCCGGCTTAAGCAGCGGCTTCATCTCTAACAGATTGAGCCGAGTGTGCCGCTTCTTATGACGAAGCTTCATACCGGTATCACCCCTCCTGATCCTCGGTTAACCGTTCCTGCTTCCCACTCAACGAGCCGCCTATCAAAATAAGGGTTACGACCAAAAATACAAGGAGCGGCACCACATTATTCGCAATCAGCACATCGCCCGGTATGTCGACATTCATCCAGATCAATACGGCGATAATGACGCCGATCAGAGATTCACCAGCGATCAAGCCGGAGGCGAGCAGCGTTCCTTTCTCGACCCTGGCGGCCTTTAATTGCTCATTTTTGCGCGAAGCAAACTCGATAATCCAGCGAACCACGCCTCCGATCATAATCGGCACGCTGACATGAATGGGAAGATAGATCCCGACGGCAACCGTGAGCGAGTTCAAGCCGAGAAGCTCGATGACGACAGCAGCAGCCACGCCGATAAACACGAGATCCCACGGCAAACTGCCGGCCATAATCCCTTCAACAATGATCCGCATCAGAACGGCTTTCGGGGCAGGAAGCTGTTCGGAACCAAGTCCGTAGCTCTCATTCAACACGGAGAGAATGAATCCGATCACAAGTCCCGAAACAAGGACGCCGATCATCATCGCTACCTGCTGCTTCCAAGGGGTTCCCCCTACCAGATATCCGGTTTTCAGATCCTGGGAAATATCGCTGGATACGGCAAGCGCTACGCATACGATTGCTCCGACGGTCAGCGAGGCGATCATGCCGGTCATCCCCGTTAAACCCGTCATTTTGAATATAAACGTGACGATCAATAACGTCGCAATGGTCATGCCCGATACCGGCGATGAGGAGCTCCCGACGAGCCCGACGATTCGGGAGGCGACGGTCACGAACAAGAAACCGAACACGGCGATCGCTATGGCCCCGATGATGCCCACATCGGTTAACGGGGCGAATGCGATGATGACGATCAAGATTGCGATCATCACAAAGACCCAGAACGCAGGAATGTCCTTGTTGGTACGATCCAGCGTTACCTTCCCATGTTCCCGGCTCCGAAGGCCGCCAAGGGTGGCAAAGAGTGATCCGAACAGCATCGGCAAGGTTTTAACCAGCGTAATTAATCCGCCTGCCGCCACCGCGCCTGCACCGATGTAACGGATATAATCCTCCCACAATCCCCAGGCCGTCAGCTCCCCGATCGGGGCTGCGGACGGGGCAATGACACTTTGTCCACCCGCACCGATATAACCGATGGTCGGAATGAGGACCAGCCAGGCGAGTGCCCCTCCTGCTAGCATCTGGCCGGATATCCTCGGTCCGATAATGTATCCGACGCCGAGCAAAGCCGGATAAATATCCATGCCGATCAGGGCATTTTTAAACCGGTAGATATAGGTCTCAATTTCGGTTCTAAACCATTTAAAGCCGTCACCCATCGCCTTGACGACACCGCCAATCAAAAAGCCGTACACGACGAAAAGGGCGCTGCGGCCGCCCCGGTCGCCGGATTTAAGCACTTCCGCACAAGCCATTCCCTCCGGATAAGGGAGCGTGGCATGTTCATTGACGATCAGAAGCCGCCGCAGCGGTACCATCATCGCCACGCCAAGAAAGCCGCCGACAAGCACAATGAAGCTTACGGTCGCCATGGAAGGAATATGATTCCACATATACAGCGCAGGCAGTGTAAAGATGGTGCCGGCGGCAACAGCTTCGCCGGCTGTGGTCATCGTCTGTACAATGTTGTTCTCCAGTATGGATTGCCTTCGGAATATTCCCCTTAATACCCCTAACGATATAACCGCAGCGGGAATGGAGGCGCTGACCGTCAAGCCGATTTTCAGCCCCAAATATGCATTGGCGGCAGCAAATACAACGGCCAGCACGATGCCCAGGATGATGGCAAATACCGTCAGCTCAGCCATCGACTTGGAAGCGGGTATGTAAGGAACGAATCCGGTCCCCTTGCTCGCTTGCGCTTGTTTTCCATCTTGCATGCGCATGTCTCCTTTCTAAGCTGTATGAAGGTATGGGGTCGAGTCGTAAAGCATCCCTTATATTGCCCTCTTCTGCCAATCCTAAACGTGTGGGCATGTTTCTTCGGAAAGAACAAAAAAGCCCGGAGCATCAAAACAAGTTTGATACTCCGGGCTTCTTGAATGATCAATATGATAACCGCTGCTTTATTTCCCGGAAGTGTCTTGCTTTCCGTTGACCTTGACTTTGACTTCAACATACTTTACATTGCCGGAGTCGCCAACCTCCGACTTCACATGCTTGCCTTTCAATTTCTCGCCATGCTCGCCGTAAGCCTCTTTGACCGTCGGCCACATATCCTCATCCGGCTTGACCCGGATCATCATATAGAACTCGCCGACATTTTTCGGCTTTGCGATCAGCAGCAAGAAACGGCCATCGGGGCCGACCTGGCTGCGATCGAAATAACCGGTATGTATTTTGCCCGGAATATCGATATCGAGCTGTACCTCCGTGCCTTCCAGTAGATTGCTCTCCCCGCTGACATAATAATTTCTGTCATCCAGGGTAATCAAAGGCTTGATCCATACCTCGGGATTGCCTTGATCGTCCGGCTTTTCTCCGGCTGGCTCCTCCAGCTGTGCCCGTTCAGCTCCGGGCTTGATACGCGCCGCCGCACGGATTTCATAATAGATTTCATCGTCGCCGGAAACATATTGGTGCACATACGGACCGGTCAGAAGCTCGCCCTTCGTGCCGAGAATCTTCTGAATCGGCTCGGACAGATCCTCCGGCTGAATATTCACCGTGAGATCCAGCGGGTCCTTCGTAATATCCGGCCGCTTGATTTCAAGCCGGTAGCTGCCGTCATTCTCCGTAAGGGCATCATCCTTATAACCGAACATCGTATATCCTCTAGCCGTAATTTCCCCATTAATTTCAATGCCCGCCGGAAGATTGCTGGTTCCTTCAACAATCACCTGACTGTCCTCTACCTGAACATCCCCTTTGATCCATATATTCGGATCCAGTGTAACATCGCCATCTGCGCTTACGCCCTCTACAATTTCTGCATCAGCGACAACCTCCGCATCCGCTGTCTCTGAACCGCCTGCTACCTCGGCATCAGACGGCTCTCCGCCTTCATTTTCTTCGCCGGAAGTCGTCTCCGCCTGTTCGCCCGTTCCAGGCGATACCGCGTCCTCCTGCTTGGTTTCTTCCTTGGGAGCATCGGTTTGCTCCCCTGTCGGCGTTTTGCCACCTCCGCTGCAGCCTGCCAGCACGAGCAGGACAGACAGCAGCAAAGCCAGCCATCCCTTGCGATTCATCTTCCTAACCTCTTCCCTTCGACCTAAATTGTTAACGTCTGCCTGTACCTCCTAAATATTTGAAAATTGGCAGACCTTCATCTTTTATACACTATATTTCGATCCGATGAAACAAAAAAAATCAGCGGGATGTGAAAATGTTGCTGTCTTATCATTCCATGAAATCAAAAAGCCCGATCTTCGATATCAGAAGATTGGGCTTTCGGGAAATTAACATGGTCTTTGACTTAAAGCTGGCCGACCATCTCGCGGCATACGTCCGCACAGCGGCGGCATGCCTCGGCACATTGCCGGCAGTGGTCATGATCATGCTTCTCGCATTCTTCCGCGCATGCCAGACATGCTTGGATGCACAGCTCGCATATTTCCTTAACGAAGGGGCTGTTGCGTGACATTGCCTGTGCGGCAAAGGCGCAAATATCGGCACATTCGCGATCCAGCGCGATACAATCCCGCAGCATCGCGAGCTCGTATTCTTTCAGGCAGGATACATAACAGACGTTGCAAGCGTTCATACATTGGAGACATGCTTCGATGCATTCTTTATACTTGAGTTCATTGATCATGGATATATCCTCCTTGTAATTATAACGCTATGCCCTTGTATTAAACTGCCGAACACCGGTTGAATCACGCGCTGCGTCACGCGAGGCAGGGACACGATTGATCTGCGCCTGCCGTTCCTAGACGGATGTACGCTTTCCTTCGAGCGCTTCAAGCTCCGCTTGCAGCACGGACTTGTTGAAATGCTCTCCGATAAACACCACGACATCTGGAACACGACCTTGAGGCGTGATCTTCATGAAATCCGATTCGCGAAATGCATACTGGAACAGGAATCGGCTGTTCGTATCGCTGAAGGTCAGTACCCCCTTGGCACGGTACACATCCCGTGGAAGCCCCGCTATGAAGTTCTCGAATTCCTCACTGTTGACAGGGCGGCTGAAGTAATATGTATAAGACATCACATGATCATGGGAATGGTGGGAATGCTCGGTGTGACTCGATTCCGGCTGAAATTGATCCTCGACCCCTTCAGGTACGGCCCTGCCCTGCGGTTCATCCGCTTCTTGCTCGGTTGAATGCCGCGGCATCACCGGATGATTCTCGTGGTCCGGAAGGCTGCCTAGGAGCTCATCCAGATTCACGTCGCAGCGTTCGGTCGGCAAAATCGGCGCGTACGGGTTCCAGCGGTGCACGAATCGCTCCATCGCATCCTTCTCCGCCGCGCTCACCCGATCCGTTTTATTTAACAAGAGCACGGAGGCCGAGCGAATCTGCTCCTGCATCAAGCGGTACGTCTTCCCTTTTTGCTCGACGCTGAGGTGGAGCAGATGAGCGGTATCCACAACGGTTATCAGCTTTTTTACGTCCATTCGCATGTAGAGGGAAGCCTCGGCTACCGCATCCAAAATTTCCATCGGATTGGCGATGCCCGTCGCCTCGATCACGATGACATCCGGCTTCTCGTTCTGGACAAGCATGGCGATCTCCGATGTCAGATCAGCACGGATGGAGCAGCAAATGCAGCCGCTCAGCATTTCGGCTGTCGGTACATTTTCCCCGGCGATCAGACCATCGATATTCACTTCCCCGATCTCATTCATCACGATCGCAGGCCGCAAGCCCTGAGCCTTCCAGTAGGCGATCATACGTGATAGCAAGGTTGTTTTCCCGCTGCCAAGAAAACCTGATAAAATATATATGGGTGTCACATGTTCCACGAATATGTACTCCTTCTTGATCAACTTATCATTATGCTAGCGAGTGTACTACATTTCGGTGATCGATCGCAAGCTTCGCCGCCGCTTACATCTTTAAGAGGAGTAGTGATGACATGAACTCAGTTCAAGAGCATAAAGAGCAAGCCCCTGCCATCGTGCAGTGCATGGTTGTCACCGTCTCGGATACCCGGACCACAGACAATGACAAGAGCGGACAGCTGATGATCCGCCTCCTGCAAGAGGCGGGACATCGGATCGCTGCATACACGATCGTCAAGGACGATTATGAGCAGATCCGGGAGACCGTACGTACGGGCGTTAGCCGGCCGGATATCGATATCGTACTCCTAACGGGAGGGACGGGCATTTCCAGCCGGGATACGACCTATGAAGCCGTCTCTTCTATGCTGGAGAAGGAGCTTCCCGGCTTCGGGGAAATTTTCCGTTACCTCAGCTTTGCCGAGGACATCGGAACCGCTGCCATCTTGAGCCGTGCGATTGGCGGGACGATCCAAAATACGGCCGTATTCTCGATGCCTGGTTCCACCGGCGCCGTAAAGCTGGCGATGAATCGCTTGCTGTTGCCGGAGCTGACGCATATTAAGCAGGAATTAATCAAGCACGAGCCCAAACGCTGATACGAGCGGTTTATAGCCCTTAACGCAATGAAAGCTTCCGTCATGCTTTCCTCTAAGATTCTGGGCTAAAGAACAAGCGAAGCAAGCGTTAAGGACATAGCAAGGGGCATCCCAGCGTCCAATTTCGGACCTTAAGGATGCCCCTCGCGGTTCAGGACATTTATTAACTGCCTGCACGACCGTCATGCTCGTTAAGCAATTGAGGCGCTATTTTTTTGAACAGGCTGTAGTAGTTATCGGTCTTATCTCCTGTGGACGTATAAACGATCGATGTCTCCTTGTCGCTGTAGATCAGGTTATGGCCCCCTCCTACGTTGACATCCCCCTCTTGTGCACCGTAGATTTCGTCCATCCCTTTTCGTCTGGCTTCCGGACTCTGATAAATATATACCGTAATAAACTGACTGGCATCATTGTTGATTCGATATTGATACGTCAGGTTGCCGATGTCATCTTCAGTAAACGTTTCGTTGGTCAGCCGGATATGCTCTTGGCTGAAAGCGGCTTGAAGATCTTCAAGCAATCTGCCGTTTCGGCCGCGTCCCGCATTCCTTGCTTCCCTCGACCCTTCTTCATAGGCCTGCATGCTGTACAAGCGTGCTTCTTCCTTCGCGACCTGCTTGGAGCAGCCAAGTGTCATCGATAAAATCATACAGATGATAAGCGCGGCAACATATCGTTGGACCATCATGTTCACTCACCCTTTCATTAGGTCAAAGGCTTCCTTCCCATAGGATGCCTGCGGATGAGCAACATTATGCGGCCGGCCGCCATTATAATCGAACGACGCTCCTTCCGACCGCTTCTCCTGCCAGTATGGTCTGCAGCAGCCCCGGCAAATCGGACAAGCCGTATTCCGTAATGCCTTCGGCAAGGACGGTTTCAGGCTTCCACTCGTCCGCAAGCTTTTCCCAAATCGAGGTTCGTACATCCAGCGGACAAAATACCGAATCGATCCCAAGCAGGTTGATCCCGCGCAGGATGAACGGAAAGACGGTCGTTTCAAATGCCCCGCCGCCCGTCATGCCGGACACGGCAATGCTCCCGCCGTACCGGACGCTCTTGAGCAGCGAGCCGAGCTGGCTTCCTCCGACCGGATCCACGACAGCCGCCCATTTTTGGCTCGACAACGCTTTTCCGGAATCGGCTGCCGTCTCTTCCCGCGACAGGACGTCCTCTGCGCCAAGCCGCTTTAACCACTCGGCATGGCTGGTCTTACCCGTTGATGCTGTCACGCTGTAGCCAAGCCGGCTAAGGATGGATACGGCGAAGCTTCCTACCCCGCCAGTGGCACCGGTCACCAGCACAGGACCTTGATCATTCGACAAGCCGTTCCGGATCAAGGCAGCGATCGACAGCGCCGCGGTAAAGCCGGCCGTCCCGATCGCCATGGCATCCCTCGGAGACAGTCCGTCCGGTAGATGAAGCAGCCAGTCCCCTTTGACCCTGGCATACTGGCTGAAGCCGCCCTCATGTGATACGCCGAGCTCATACCCCGTGCACAGCACCCCATCCCCCGGCTTGAAGCCGGGATGCGTAGATTCAACGACCGTTCCGGCCAGGTCGATTCCGGGAATAAAGGGATACCTGCGCACGATCGAGCTGTTCGGGATGCTGGCCAGCCCATCCTTATAATTCACACCGCTGTGGCTCACCTGCACGAGCACATCTCCCTCCGGCAGTTGATCCAGCCTTAAGCTTTCTACAGCACTTTGTACCCCTCCTTGATCGTCCTGACGGAGGACAAAGGCCTGAAACTGCAGATTCGTGTTCATCTGTATATCGCTCCTTCTCCTGATTCTTGCCCGAGAACATGGTACATCCGCTTCCGAGGGTGGACCCGGGCTCGCTACCCCTTGCTTCCTAAAGATTTAAACGCGTATACCTTTTTTCCCTTCTGCATCGTAATCGAAAAACCTGTCATCGCACCATGATTTATTTCATTCATATCATTAACGTATCCCGGTTTCTTGCCTGCCGCAAGTGAATCCAAATTGTCGAGAACATGTATAAACTCACGGACGATGGCGATTCCTGCGCTTTCCCGAGAAATAGCCTGATAACCGCTTTATCCTGGATGAAAAAAGCCGGTTAACAAATAACTTTTAGTGGATTACCTTTGAAGTTTTTAGAGCGAATGTGCGTGGGGGCACGAAAAAGACGCTCCCTCGGAAGCAGTGCTTCGAAGGGAGCGTCATTATCATATCCGCAAATGTTATTCATCATGCTCCATAAACTCAGCCATCATCCGCTGCTTGACATCCCAGACCTCTTCACTCAGATTCACCCGATAAATCTCCGGGTTCAGCTTCCGCAAATACTCAGGCCAGAACTGATCCAGCTGTGCATTATGAAAGCTGCGGATCTCCTCCAGCTTCGGCAGCTCGTAGACGAGCTCGCCGTCCTTAAAGATCTGCGTAAGCATCGGGATCGCATCAAAATTCCGCACATTTTTGCGCATGTAAGGATGAAGCGGATTGAACAGCTTCAGCTTGCCGCTCTCCGGCGGCATCGGCTCATCCGGAAAGCAAATATAATCGGCGATTGCTTTCCCGCTTCCCCGGGAAATAATCCGGTACACGTCCTTCTTGCCAGGGGTCGAAACCTTCTCGGGATTGCCGGAGATTTTGATGGTCGGCACCATCTTGCCGTCAACCTCCCGCTCGACAAGCTTATATACGCCCCCGAGCGCGGGCTGGTCCGCTGCAGTGATAAGCTGGGTTCCTACCCCCCAAGTATCCACCTTGGCTCCCTGCGCTTTCAAATCCATAATCGTCCCTTCATCCAAATCGTTGGATGCGACGATCCCTACATACGACAGCCCGGCTTCATCCAGCATTTTACGGGCCTGAATCGACAGATATGCCAGGTCGCCGCTATCTAGGCGGATCGCATTCATCCGTTTCCCTTGGGCTTCCAGTTTCTTGGCCGTGGCGATCGCATGCGGGATTCCGCTCTTGAGCGTATCGAACGTATCGACCAGCAGCGTGACTTGATCGGGCATCACTTGGGCGAAGATGTCGAAGGCCTCCTGCTCGCTCCGGAAGGTCTGTACCCAGGAATGGGCATGGGTGCCTTTCGTCGGAATGCCGAATTTCT
The DNA here is from genome assembly GCF_038597315.1 of Paenibacillus sp. FSL M8-0142. NCBI lineage: Bacteria > Bacillati > Bacillota > Bacilli > Caryophanales > Paenibacillaceae > Paenibacillus > Paenibacillus sp. FSL M8-0142. Next base: position 2,446,158 of record NZ_CP152008.1, on the reverse strand, counting down.
CCCCGGCAAGCATGTTGGACGTTGCATGGAAGCCTGCCAAATACGCTGCGCGTGCGCCCCAAACGGCCGCGTCCAGCTCTTGGGCACGACGTGTGCCGAACTCCAGCAGGATGTCGTTGCCGGCAACCTGACGAATCCGTGAAGCCTTTGTTGCGATCAAGGTCTGGAAGTTCATGAAGTTCAAGATTGCCGTTTCCACAAGCTGCGTTTCGAAGATGGTGCCCTCCACCCGGATCAGCGGCTCATTCGGGAACACAAGCGCACCTTCGGGCATGGAATGAATGCTTCCGCGAAACCGGAAGCTGCGCAGCTCATCCAGAAATTCCGGCTTATAGTTCTCCTCTTGTTTAGCCAGATAAGCGATATCTTCTTCCGAAAAACGCAAGGACTCGATGTAGTTCACGATACGTTCCAATCCGGCAAATACCGCATAGCCGTTCCCGAACGGCAGCTTGCGGAAATACGCTTCAAAGACCGCACGGGTTCGGTGGGAACCGTTGATCCAATGGGCATACATCATGTTAATCTGATATTTGTCCGTGTGAAGTGCCAATCCTGCTGTCTGCATAACCATCATCCTCCAAGTAATACCCGGCTATCCCGTGACGGGAAAATGTCGCCGTCCATTATTTAGCGTCGCTTCGTACGACTGCCGCTCCGAGACTGCCTTTAAAATGACCTAACGCCCACTCATGCCCCTGCGGATTAAAGCTTGCCACCGCATCCTCATAAACGGTAATCGCGTATCCGAAATTATAAGCATCCACTGCCGTATGCAGTACGCAAATATCAGTGCAAACCCCGATCAAATGCACCTCGGTAATGCCACGCTCCCGCAGCTTCTGATTCAGATTCGTACCGCAAAAGGCGCTGTACCGCGTTTTATCCATCCAATAAATGCGATCCTTATAACCCTCATAAACCTCCTGCAGCTCCCCATACAGGTCACGCCCGCGGGTGCCGCGGATGTTATGGGGCGGGAACAGCTTTGTCTCCGGATGGTATGGATCCTTCTCTTCATGAAGATCAACAGCCATCACTACAAAGTCTCCCCGTTCGCAGTACTGCTTCGTCAGCTTGGCAATCGTTCCTTGAATGTCTACGGCGGGAGCTCCTACCGGCAAGCTGCCGTCCACGAAATCATTCGTGAAATCTATCACGATCAAAGCCTTCATCATGACACACTCCTCTACAGAATGATGACATTGAAAAAATACACCTGCACCTGCATCTTTAATCCTACGTATAAATCGACAACAACGGTACATGATCCGTGAAGCGATACAACTGCGCCGGCCGCTGGGAATACTGGTTGGAGCTTAGCGGCTTGCCGCTATCGTCCCGTACCTCTTCCAAAATCCCCTGCCGGCTGCGGGTCGACGTAATTTTGCGGATGAAATTCGGCTCCTTAAACTCAGGCACAACCGTCTGTATCACCTGGTACAGCTCGCTCAGCGTAAAAAATTCGGGCAGAAACTGCCGGGCGATCGTCGTCTGCAGCATCTGCTGCTGAATCTTCCGGTAAGCATCCATGATGATATCCCGGTGATCAAAGGCAAGCTCGAGCTCCTCCAACGCCTCGTTGATCGTAAACAGTCCGACTTCTTCCGCATCATCGGCTGCTTGCCGGTGCTCCAGCATCCATTCCTCCACCAGCGCATAGAACGCATGGCTGATAATCCAGCCGCGGGGATCGCGCCCCGGTGCGCTGTAGACGCCCAAATACTCCAGATGGCCGCCGTCCACGCCTGTTTCCTCTTTCAGTTCTCTCTTGGCAGCATCGTAAATGGACTCGCTCTCCCGGCAAAAACCTCCGGGCAGCGCCCACATCCCGGCGCACGGCCAGGATCTGCGGCGAATGAGCATGACCTTCAGCTCCCGAATCGGGAGGGTCTTGGTGAAGGTCTTGCGCTCCCGCTTCGTCAACGTAAACATCACGATGTCGGCAGGCACACCGTCCGGCGTTCTGTACTTCTTGGCACTGCTGCTTGGCGCCTGTTCATGATCCGTCATATCCATCACCATAATATTAATTTGATAATTTCATTATGACATATATAAAAATGATGTCAAGGATTTCCTTGCCAGGAATTGCAGATATGGATTACTATGCCCCAATTGCTGCATTTTCGATTCTTTAACGTATAAAAGGTGCGGAGTTCATATCCGCACCCTCAATGGTTTATCCGCAGCTGCTTGGCGGCGTGTCTTTCCCGGTTTCCACATTTACCTTTTCCGATACGGTGTCATGAATGACCGACACGACCAGCTGAAGCAGGTAGTTGATATCGCTTTGGCTTTGCTGGAATTCCGCGACCAGCGGAATGCTGTCTATCTCCTCCTGCAGCTCCTCGATCTCGCGTTCGATTTTAGCAACCATTTCCTTGTTCTGGAAGGTTTCAAATGCTACAATTTCCTTCTGCTTCTTCTTGATTGTCTTGATCAAGCTTTGAACGCGCTCGTGATTGCGGATTTTCTCCTCCGCTTTCTTGAACACCTGCACTTCCTCGCTGGTGGAGATCATCTCAGCCAATTCTCCGGCTTTAGCCAAAATATCGTCTCGAATAATTAGCTCTCTTGTATTATAGGTCTTCATACCATAAGTGTTCGTACGACCATGTTCGTGTGCCAAGGTTCATCGCTCCAATTCTTTGTCATCTATATAAACCCAATTTTTATATGTCCTTTCAGAAAACCGGGCGATCGACAATTACATGATTACTTATACAGCATCCGAGGCCGGCACCGGATCGGCGATGAGATCGCCTTTAATATACCAGGTCTTCGTATCGGTCACTTTCACCTGAACGAAGCTTCCAATCAGGTCAGGGGAGCCTTCGAAATGGACCAGCTTGTTGCTCCGCGTCCGTCCGGACAGCACGGAATCGTTATTTTTGCTGATTCCTTCCACGAGCACCTCCACGGTGGCTCCAAGCAGCTGGTCATTGCTCTTGCGGCTGAACTCATTAATAACCTCATTTAAGCGCTGCAGCCTTTGGCTCTTAACCTCCATTGGAACGTTATCTTCCATGACGGCTGCCGGCGTGCCTTCACGCGGCGAGTAAATGAAGGTAAATGCCGAGTCATACCCCACCTCGCGTACGAGCGATAAGGTTTCCTCGAACTGCTCATCCGTCTCCCCAGGGAAGCCTACGATGATATCCGTCGTTAGAACGACATCAGGGATAGCCTGTTTAATCTTCCGAACGAGCTCTAGGTAGCTCTCGCGCGTATATTTACGGCTCATCCGCTTCAACACCTGCGAGCTGCCCGATTGCACAGGCAGATGGATATGCTCCACCAGGTTGCCGCCCTTGGCGAGCACCTCGATCAGATGATCGTCGAAGTCTCTCGGGTGGGACGTCGTAAACCGGACGCGGGGGATATCGATTTTGCGGATATCGTCCATCAAATCGCCGAAGCGGTATTCGATATCGGTGAAATCCTTGCCGTAGGCATTCACGTTTTGACCAAGCAGCGTAATCTCCTTATAGCCTTGGCGGGCGAGCTCACGCACCTCGGCGATCACGTCCTCCGGACGGCGGCTGCGCTCCTTCCCGCGGGTATATGGAACGATACAGTATGTACAGAATTTGTCACAGCCGTACATAATGTTAACCCAGCCGCGCAGTCCTTCCCGTTTCTTCGGAAGGTTCTCGACGATATCGCCTTCCTTCGACCATACCTCAACGACCATTTCCTTGCTGAACAACGCTTCTTGAATCAAATGCGGCAGACGGTGAATATTGTGCGTGCCGAAGATGAGATCCACGAAGCCATGCTTCTGAAGAATTCGGTTCACCACAGCCTCTTCCTGCGACATGCAGCCGCACACGCCGAGCAGCATATCCGGCTTCTCGGTCTTCAGATGCTTCAAATGGCCGAGCTCGCCGAATACCTTATCCTCCGCATTCTCCCGGATTGCGCAGGTGTTGAGCAGAATGATGTCCGCCTCTTTACGGTCTTCCGTTGACTGATACCCCATTTGCTCGAGCAGTCCCTTGATCGTCTCCGAATCGTGCTCGTTCATTTGGCAGCCGTAAGTATAGACGATGTAATGCTTGCCCGCGCCAAGCTGCTTGAATTCTTCCGGCAGCGCCGTATCGTACAATACCTGCACGCTCTCTTTGCCGCGCTGTTTTTCCTGTCTATGATTAGGCTCCGATAGAATATTGATTTCCCGGCCGTTAATCCGGATTCTCTTGCCATGCTCGTCTTCCGAGAGAATCTTCGCGCCTGAAAAATCAAAATACTTGGAGTAGTCCTTACTTTCCTTGGACATGCTAGGTCACTCCTTAGATCCGCTATATCTCTGGTTTCAAATTTCATCCTGCAGTATCATAGCCTGTTCGCGCAAGCAGCCTTGGCTGCCCGCTCTTTCGAAAACGGCGGAGCGAGCAGCCGCTAATGCGGAACACGACTTCAATAGGCACTGTTTTAAATTATATCATGATCTTTATAGCGAAGCTACCACCGGAATACCCGTAAATGTGGACGGCGAACGTTAAAAAAGCCCGAATCGACTCCCATCGATTCAGGCTTATTCTTTATCACAGTATGATTTAGTCTATAATCTCGGCCGTATCGCCTGTTTTAGCACCGGCTGCGTTCGCTTCATCCGTGTCGATGTGCATATCCAGCGCATAGTTGTCGGATACGCGGGCGATGACATTTTCCAGAACCAATCCGCGCTCTCCGCCAAGGCGCACCTTCAGCATATCTTTATCCTTGATCCCCCATTTTTCCGCATCGGAGGTATGGAAGTGAATATGACGGGCTGCAACGATAACCCCTTCGTCGACAGTGACTTCTCCGGCAGGGCCCTTAATCGTAATGCCCGGCGTGCCGGCGATGTTGCCGGATTCGCGGACTGGAGCCTTCACGCCGATCGCAAAGGAATCGGTGCGCGAAATTTCAAGCTGGGTCGCAGGACGGGCAGGTCCCAAAATTCTCACTTTATCGAATTGTCCCTTCGTACCAATTACAGCAACCGTTTCATTCGCTGCGAATTGTCCTGGCTGGGACAATGGCTTCATTTCGGTCAATTGATATCCAGGGCCGAACAATGCCTCGATATGCTCCTGGGTTAAATGAATATGGCGGGCGGATACACCCACAGGTACAGTTTTACTCATCTGACTCACTCCTTGTTTTCTCTATATGCTGTACATGCCATTGTCTATTATACTCTCTATTACCCAAAAATAAAAAGGGAGCCGTTCGTTTACGGCCCCCGCTTCGCATGGATTTGCATGGTTGCTACAAGATTGTCAAAGTTTTATCGAATGGACCGGCATTGATGCTGCTTTTTAAATCACGACTTATCTTCCGCTTTCGATGGCAGGTTGCCCTCCAGGAAACGAAGCGCATGGCCCGACATCCATCCCCGCACCTCATCTTCCGGGTAATATTTCAGCAAAAGCTCCTGCAGGTCTGGATAGTGCCCAGGATGCGCCAGTCCTTCAACCCACCGGTCAATCCCGTCGAAATCCGAGCCGAACATCAAATGCTTTGCTCCGCCAAGCTCGCAAATCTTCTCAATATGCGGAAGCAGATCCTCCGGCTTCACTCCCTGCCCATCGCTCCGTATGAACCATGGCACGAACGTTATTCCAATTCGCCCGTCCAAGGCAACAAGCGCTCGTATCTGATCGTCCCGTAAATTACGCGGATGCGGACAGATGGTATAGGCGTTCGAATGGGAAGCGATGACGGGTCGGCTCGTCAGCTCCATCAGCTCCCAGAAGCCGGCCTCGGACAAATGGGACACGTCCAGCACCATGCCGATCTCATTGCACAGCCTTACCAGCTCACGGCCCCGCTCCGTAAAACCGCCGTTTCGGGACTCCATCGCTCCATCCGCCGCCCAATTGGCATAATTCCAGGTTATCCCCATGCAACGCACGCCCAGTTCATAACACAGCCTCACATAGTGGAGATTCCCTTCCAGCCCGTCAACGCCCTCGAGCGACAGCAGGCCATAGCGGTCCTTCCCGCTCCCTTCCCTAATCGCCTGAACCTGCTCCTTCCAGAGCAGCGGCTTCACGAATCCTGGATCCGCAAGGCGTCTTCGAAACACTTCAATCTGCGCAAGCACCCGTTCAAACGACGGCCGGCCGTACTGTTCCGATAAGAATACAGCAAACACCTGCAGATCAACGTGACCCTGAATCATTCGCTCCAGGCTGACATCCAGCTTCGGATCGTTCTTAAAGGAGGCGCTCGAATCCTCCCATAATTTGCTTATGGCGTCACAGTGAAAATCAACCGTCTGCATAACAGCTCAGGCCTCTCCCTTCAGGGCTTGGTCATAGCAAAAAGCCTGCTTACTCGAAAAAAGGGTAAACAGGCTATTCCTCACTTTAAACTCTATCTAGGCTCCACAATTAATTTAATTGCCGTTCGGTCTTCGCCATCAATCACAATATCCGTAAAAGCAGGGATACAGATCAGATCCACCCCGCTCGGTGCTACAAATCCCCGGGCTATCGCAACAGCTTTAATGGCCTGGTTCAGTGCTCCCGCCCCTATCGCCTGCAGCTCTGCTCCCCCACGTTCCCGAAGAACTCCAGCTAGCGCCCCTGCAACCGAATTGGGATTGGATTTTGCTGAAACTTTTAATACTTCCATGGTAAGTACCTCCCCTGGGAATGTTGAGTGATGGTTTGCTTCCGCTTACTAGATGTTATTCGTGAGAGGGGAAAAAATTCCTGCTTTTTGCCATTCGTTCCTATTTTTCATTAAACGGATTTCACCGCTTTTAATCCATTCGCCATTCATCTTCATACATGCGGATTTTTTCAATCCGGCGCGCTTTGCCGCTCGCTTCGTCCAGCTCGGCAAAAACGGCATGGAACTGCCATTTCCCTTCATCGACCTGGAAACGGGCAGGAAGCTGGGTTTTGAATTTGTACAGCACCGCTTCTCGCTGCATGCCGAGGATTCCTTCTTTGGAGCCGACCATACCGGTATCGGTGATATAAGCCGTTCCACCAGGCAAAATGGTGTCATCATTGCTCTGTACATGCGTGTGGGTACCGACGACCATGGAAGCACGTCCGTCCATATGCCAGCCCATGGCTATTTTCTCCGAAGTAGCTTCGGCGTGAAAATCGACAAGAATGCACTTCACCTTCTGACGGAGCTCGTCCACAATGTCATCGGCCGCCCGGAAGGGGCAGTCGATCGCCGGCAGAAACGTTCGGCCTTGAAGGTTCACGATCGCCAGCTGCTTGCCGTTGGCTTTGATTACCGTATACCCTTGCCCCGGGGTTCCCGGCGGAAAATTCGCCGGCCGAACCATTCGCGGCTCATCGTCAATGAATTCAAAAATGTCCTTGTTGTCCCACGTATGGTTGCCCATCGTAATGCCGTGAATGCCCCAATTGAAAAACTCGTTGGCGATGGCCGAGGTGATCCCCCGCCCTGACGCCGCATTCTCGCCATTAGCAATGATGATATGCGGATTGTACTTCGATTTCAGTTCCGGCAGGGATGCTTTCAACGCTTTTCGCCCCGTGCTGCCAACGATATCTCCGATAAATAAGACGTTGATGTCAATCACTCCTCTAACAGGAAGCTTCTGCAAAACTTGAATATAGGCTTCCGATTCCATTGCGTTCTTTTCTTCTGTAAAGATAAAAAGTGGCCGTTATAGCGGCCACTTTCTAAATTCGATGCATTATTTCGCGTAATCCACCGCTCGGGTTTCCCGGATCACGGTGACCTTGATATGACCTGGGTAATCCAGTTCATTCTCAATCGTCTTGGTGATGTCGCGTGCCAAGCGGAATGCTTCGGCATCGTCGATCTTGTCAGGTTGAACCATGACGCGAACTTCACGGCCCGCTTGAATCGCATAGGATTTCTCCACGCCTTCAAACGATTCGGAAATTTCTTCGAGCTTCTCAAGGCGTCTAATATACGTCTCCAGCGTCTCTCTGCGTGCTCCCGGTCTGGCCGCGGACAATGCGTCAGCAGCACCTACCAGCATCGCAATCACGGAAGTTGCTTCGCAATCCCCGTGGTGAGAGGCAATACTGTTGATAACCACCGGATGTTCCTTATACTTCTTCGCCAGCTCCACGCCAATTTCAACGTGTGAACCTTCCACTTCATGATCCAGCGCTTTACCGATGTCATGCAACAGTCCTGCTCGCTTCGCAAGAACGATGTCTTCGCCCAATTCGCCAGCCATCAGACCAGCCAAATAGGCGACTTCCATGGAATGCTTCAGCACGTTTTGCCCATAGCTTGTACGGAATTTCAGTCGTCCCAAAATTTTGATCAAATCCGGGTGCAGACCGTGTACGCCAACCTCAAAGGTTGCTTGTTCTCCGTATTCGCGGATGCGTTCGTCAACTTCCTTACGGGATTTCTCCACCATTTCCTCGATACGAGCCGGATGAATCCGTCCGTCCGCCACCAGCTTCTCGAGCGCTGTTCGCGCAATCTCGCGGCGAATTGGATCAAATCCGGACAATATAACAGCTTCCGGCGTATCATCGATAATAAGGTCAATCCCTGTGAGGGTCTCAAGCGCACGGATATTCCGGCCTTCACGTCCGATGATCCGGCCCTTCATCTCTTCGTTCGGCAGCGTAACTACAGATACCGTCGTTTCAGCCACATGATCAGCCGCACAGCGCTGAATCGCCAGCGTAATGATCTCGCGTGACTTCTTGTCGGCCTCTTCCTTCGCCTGCTGCTCGATTTCTTTGATCATCTGAGCGGTTTCGTGACGAACCTCCTGCTCGACATTGCTGAGAATAATGCTGCGAGCATCCTCCATCGTCAGATTGGAGATGCGCTCCAGTTCCGTTGTTTGCTTCTTGTAAATCGCATCGATTTGCTGCTGGGTCTCTTCAATTCGTTTCTCTTTGTTCGCCACCTGTTCTTCTTTACGTTCCAAAGATTCTATTTTTTTATCCAGCGACTCTTCCTTTTGCAACAATCTGCGCTCCTGCCGTTGTATTTCGTTACGGCGCTCACGAGTGTCTTTTTCAGCTTCGGCTCTGATTCTATGGACTTCGTCCTTAGCCTCAAGAACCGTTTCTTTCTTCAATGCCTCGGCTTCCTTCTTTGCACTTTCAACAATCTGCAAAGCGGCGTGCTCGGCACTGGAAATTTTAGCTTCTGCAAGGGATTTGCGAATAAAATAACCGAACCCAAAGAATATAGCGGCTACAACGAGAACGATTATGATCCACCAAATTGGATGCATCTGATCACCTCCTCGTTGGTTCCTCCAAGGCATTCCTTGGGAAATGTGCAATTGTCAGTTACTCATTCATACATAAAATACCGGCAGCTGCCTGCCGTCCATGCTGCGTGCATCTCTTTGCCCGCATATTCCGCTTGAATCCAGCGGAATTCATTTCACTATGAATTAGCGATAAAATGAATCTTTCACAAAGTAGTCACTTTTTTGGAAGGAAAAAGGATGCTAATTTAAAAAAAGATTCATGTTTATTTTATTATTTATAAAAAGATATTGTCAAGGGAAAGCAATGGGTAAACGTCAGTTTCAGTCACAAGTGCCAATATCTATGCAGAGGTTGGCACCTTTCGTTCATTTCATTCAAACTCTTCCAGTTCCTGGTCGTCCGCTCCATACTCCTGCTCCTCTTCGATTAGACGCCTTAGCGCCTGCCTCGCCTGTTCCCCGCTAAAGCCGCGCCGCATCAAATACGCTCCCGTCTTCCGCTTGCGATCCAGCAGCTCGCCCTTCGTCTGCTGCCATTTCTTTCTTGCAACCACAAGCGCGCTTTCCAGCTCCTCCTCGGCACTTACCTCGCTCAGCGCCTCCGATATCAGCTCGGTCCGGATCCCTTTCTGCCTCAGCTCCTGCTTTACCCACAGGCGGCCCTTCTTATGCCCTGTCATCCGCTGCTCCGCCCACATTCTCGCATATAATGCGTCGTCGATCAGCTTCTCCGCCTCAAGCCGCCGGAGCGTCACCTCTATGCTATCCGGATCCGCTCCCTTCTGCTGCAGGCGCTGCACGATTTCCTGCGATGTACGGGGCTTCCTTGACAGATAATTCAGTGCCTCCACATAGGCCCTCTGCCTTTCATCCACGACTACGATATCCTGAAGCTCCTCCTTACGGAAGATGCTCCCCTTAAGCATACGGTATTTCAGCATCACGTCTTCATGAACCGTCATCTCATAAGGACCGAACGATATCTTATAACGTCCTCTAGGCTTGCGCAGCTTCTCCACGGACGTGATCACCAGATCCTCCTGATCCGGAAAATGCTCGATCCCCGAAGAAGCTTCTTCGGTTATTTCACGATTATCACTCATAGCTTCTCCTTATCGCTCTGCAGCTTTTACATACTCCATACCATGGATGACTATTATGATCCCGCATTACGATAATGCAAAGAAGACCGTCCAGGCGTTCTTCTCAACACCGGACGGTCCTAGCACTATCAGAAATAGCTGGGCATTATTCCACTTTAAATAGATCTTGCTCTTCCAGCTCCTCTTGCTCCTTCTCGCTTGCGCTCGGTTCAGGAACAACCGTGGTCAAGTTGCTTGCTTCCCGGATTTTGTTCTCGATCACATTCGCCACTTCCGGATGCTCCTTCAGGAATTGCTTCGCATTCTCACGTCCCTGGCCAAGACGATCGCCGCCAAAGGAATACCAAGCACCGCTCTTATCCACAATATCAAGCTCAGTACCGATATCGATCAGGCTTCCCTCTCTGGAGATGCCTTCACCGTACATAATGTCAAGCTCGGCTTGTTTAAACGGAGGCGCAACTTTGTTCTTAACCACTTTAATCCGTGTGCGGTTACCTACGACGTCATTCCCCATCTTAATGCTCTCTACACGGCGTACATCCAAACGGACGGTGGAGTAGAACTTCAAGGCACGGCCACCCGGTGTCGTCTCAGGGTTACCGAACATAACGCCGACCTTCTCACGAAGCTGGTTAATAAAGATGGCAATCGTTTTGGACTTGTTGATCGCGCCGGACAGTTTACGCAGAGCCTGGGACATCAGACGAGCCTGCAGACCCACATGGGAGTCACCCATGTCGCCTTCAATCTCGGCCTTCGGCACAAGCGCTGCGACCGAGTCGATAACAATGATATCGACTGCACCGCTGCGCACCAAAGCTTCAGCAATTTCAAGCGCTTGCTCACCCGTATCCGGCTGGGAAAGCAGGAGTTCATCGATGTTAACGCCCAATTTGCTCGCATAGGACGGATCCAGTGCGTGCTCGGCATCGATAAACGCAGCTTGTCCGCCAGTCTTCTGAACCTCAGCAATCGCATGGAGCGCTACAGTTGTTTTACCGGAGGATTCCGGTCCATATACTTCAATAATCCGGCCTCTAGGCAATCCGCCGGTTCCAAGTGCTATATCCAATGCCAGCGATCCGCTAGGCACAATCTCTACCTGCATATGGGTGGACTCACCCAATTTCATGATGGAACCTTTTCCGAACTGTTTCTCTATCTGACGAAGCGCCATTTCAAGCGCAGCACGACGATCTGACAATTGTTCCACAACCCTTCACTGTTGATAGTCTAATCATACCTTGTTTTGACACGTTTGCCAAGCTTTTTTTCGAACATACATTCGTTTTTTTTGACCCTCCCCCTTCCCTGCTCAATTCCGGGCAGTCTCCATAAACAAGCAAAACCGCGGCATCATCCTTCGATATGCCACGGTTCTTCCGTACTTCCGATTATACCTGGATCGATTCTCCAGTTCAAGAACAATGTAAAAGATTTACTATTATTATGTCATGCAGCTCCGCATTCATTCACGAAGATGGGGCTCCTGCTACGCCTGCTCCGATCCCTCCGAGACAAGCCGCCGCCATAAGCGGTACAGCAGCGCCTTCGTCGCGCGCAAACGGATCGTCTCCCGGTTGCCTTGAAGATTAAGCTCGTGCACCTCGGTCTCTCTTCCGCGCTGGGACAATCCGATGTATACAAGCCCCACCGGCTTGCGTTCGGCATAACCGGGGCCGGCTACGCCGGTAACGGACAGTCCGAAATCGCTGTCGGTGATCAGCCGGACATTCTCCGCGAGGGCCTGAGCGACCTCCCTGCTCACTGCGCCGGGCGCATCATCGCCTTCCAGCAACGCTTGCGGGATATGCACAAGCTTTCGCTTCATTTCATTCGTGTAGGAAACGATCCCTCCAAGGAACATCGTCGCGCTGCCAGGTACGGAGGTCAAGCTTTCCGCCACCAGACCGCCCGTGCAGCTCTCCGCCGCGCTCAGCGTCAATCCCCGGTCTGCCATCGTGTCGACAATCACCTTCTCGATCGGCACATCCTCGCTGGCGTACATGAATTCGGGGCCGCGCTCGCGAATCCGCTCTTGCAGCTCATCAAGGCGGACCATCGCTTCGGACTCGCTTGCAGCCTTGGTGGATATGCGGACGGTCACCTCACCGTCCTTCGCATACAGCGCGATCGTCGGGTCGGTCTGCTCGGTGATCAGGTCCGAAAGCCTCTCATCCAAGGCAGATTCCCCGATTCCGGCAAACTTCAGCATCTTGGAGTAGATCGGAAGCTCATCCGTCAGCACATGCTGGAGCAGCCAAGGCTTGGCTTGCTGCTCGAACATCGGGATCAATTCCTTCGGCGGTCCCGGCAATACGATGTAATGCGTCCCGTCCTGCGTGATCGCATTGCCAACGGCCAGCCCGGTTTCGTTCGGCAGCGGCGTTCCCCCTTCGATGGCAATCGCCTGGCGGCGGTTGTTCTCGGTCATAACGACGCCCCGGTCCTGGAAGAAACGCTCAATGCGGTCCATGGCCATCCTGTCGATATGCAGCGACCGGTTCAGCAGCGAAGCCAGCGCATCCTTCGTCAGGTCGTCCTGGGTAGGACCGAGCCCGCCCGATAGGATGACGATGTCCGCTCTGCTGCTCGACAGGCGGAGCGCTTCCTTCAATCGCTCCATGTTGTCCCCGACTACGGTTTGGTAATATACGTCGATGCCCATGGCTGCAAGCTCTCTGGATAAGTACTGGGCATTGGTGTTTACAATCTGCCCCAGCAGCAATTCCGTTCCGACTGCAATGATCTCTGCTTTCATACGATAATAGCCCCTCCTGTACTCTTTTATGTTTGGTCTCGATATGGCTCAAACGGTGATAACAATGGAGCGCGGAAGAAAAAAGCAATAGGATTGCTCCTATTGCTGTTATGCTCCTGCACCGTCAAGCAGATGCCTGTTCTTGACAAAGTATTCGATTCCCGAATAAATCGTAATGGCCGCAGCAGCCCAGATCGCAATGATATCGAATGGGATGCCGAGGAACACAAACGGAAAGTTGTTAATCAGCAGCGCGACAATCGCCACAATCTGAATGACGGTTTTGATCTTGCCGGACTGCCCGGCCGCGACGACCGCGCCGTCAAGAAGCGCAATCTGGCGCAATCCGGTAACCGCAAACTCCCTGCTGATAATGACAACCGCAATCCAAGAATCGCATTTGCCCATCTCCACAAGGGAAATGAGAATAGCCGCCACGAGCAGCTTGTCTGCCAGCGGATCCAGCAGCTTTCCGAGGTTCGTTACCATGTTGTTCTTCCTGGCCAAATACCCGTCAATCCCGTCCGTGCTTGCAGCAAGGATGAAGATCAGCGCCGCGATCAGCTGATTGTACGGGAGCTCGAAACCGTGCCACACAATCGGATCCGGGTAAAAATCAAAATCCACCAGCAAAAATACCATCATGATAGGGATCAAGCATATACGGGCAAGCGTGATTCGGTTGGGTAAATTCATAGGGCAACCTCCCTTGCATCGGGTTGTCTTGAAATTTCAGCAGCCCCACAAACGGCTGAGCGGATCACTCGCGGCAAGGCCGCCCCTCCCAAGGGCCAAAAAGGTCTGAAGCGCTGAACGCTTTCCGTCATATTCATCCCCCAGTAATCTATGTATACGTTAATTCTTATATATCGTTTTTTAGTATAATCTTTCCGATTGCAGCCTGTCAAAAGGACAAACTGCAAGCCGGCAGGAATGCAGATGAAACGTCCATAGATTATTTGAAGTTGGTGAATTGCAAATCGAGCGGCAGATCCGCTTTGCGCAGCAGCTGCATGATCGCTTGAAGATCGTCCTTGCTCTTTCCGGTTACCCGGATTTGGTCCCCTTGAATCTGGCTCTTGACCTTCAGCTTGGAATCCCGGATAAGGATATTGATCTTCTTGGCGTTCTCCTGATCGATCCCCTGCTTCAGCGCCAGCCGCTGTCTCACCGTTCCCATGGAAGCCGGTTCGATTTTGCCGTACTCGACGTTCTTGATCGACAAGCCGCGCTTGATCATCTTCGTTTGCAGAATATCGATGACCGCATTCAGCTTGTACTCATCGTCGGACGTAATGATCAGGGCGTCCTTCTCCAGCTTCAGGCTGCTCTTGCTTCCCTTGAAATCAAAACGGTTCTCGATTTCCCGTTCAGCCTGATTAACCGCGTTGTTCAGTTCCTGCATATCCATCTTGGATACGATATCAAATGAATTTTCCGAAGCCATGGTGAATCCTTCCTCCTTGCATTATGCTGCTTCTATTATAGGTAAAACGAAGGCGCAAGTCTAATCCGTAAATGACATATACAGGCGGCGCGCCCTTCATTTTCGGGAACGAAAAAGACCCCGTTGTCCGCCGGCCCGGCGAACACGAAGCCCATCCATCGTCAATGTCTTGATTTCGGCTCACGCATCGGACGGCGGAACATGCTCAGAATTCCGAGCAGGACAAATGCCAGCCCAAAGCCTAATATGCCGTATCCCCAGTCGCCAGGAATTAAATAATATCCCAAGAGGCTGACAATAACACCCAATCCGAACACGATCCAGTTGACCGTCATACCGCATCACCTCATAAACAGGAAGTGAATAACAGCATGTTTTATCCAAACATGCCGTTAGTATCATTTCCTCGAAGCAAGGCAATTATTCAGTAGCGGCTTCGGCCGGCTCGAGAATGATGCGGGACGTCGTCTTGCCGTCGGTCACCGTCTGCCCGCCTACCTTAATCGTTGTTGCGGTCGAGTTGCCGGATTTTACGTACATGCCCTGACTGTCGAGATCGTAGCTGATCGCTGCGCCGTTCTCCAGCATCCCGAAAAACAGCTTCTCCCCGGACGAATTTTTCCCACGGTATACTTCAACCCAGCTCTGGGCATTGCTGCCTGCCACAAGCTCTACCTTTACATTAGATCCCGTTACCTTAAAGATGGTGTTTTTGCCTTCGGTCCGATCCTGCGTCACCGTCGTTTGACCTGGAACCGCGTCATCCGGACTATCCGTACCCGTTCCATCCGTACCATCGGTGCTGTCCGTATTATCGGTGCCGTCAGCGGTATCCGTGCCGTCAGCGGCATCCGTACCGTCCGTGCCATCCGTCCCTTCGCCGTTCGTGTCACCGCCGGTTTCGCCTGTCGTCGTCCCGCTGCCCTTGGCGCCATCGCCATCACCCGGCGTTTGGGTCGTCTGTTGCTGGCCCTGATCCGTCTGCGTCTGGTCATTCTGGCTGACCGGAGGCGCATCCGATTTATTGGAATGGGTCGCAACCAGGTAGATCACCACGACGATCAGGATGGGAAACGTCCACATCAACAGGGTCGGCAGCCATTTCATATTCCGTTCGCCTGCAGGCCGGCTGGCGCGTTTTTGGATCACCGGCTCCATCGTCGGCTCCGCTTCCGTTTTCGGAACATCCTGTTTATGACCTTCCAGCAGCTCCTCCGGGTTGATGCCCACGGCTTCCGCATAGGTTTTGATGAATGCCCGCACGTAAAAACTGCCGGGAAGTACTTTGTAATCCCCTGCCTCGATGGCTTCCAAGTATCGTTTGCGTATTTTTGTCATTTCCTGCACGTCATCAAGGCTCATTCCTTTTTGCAGACGCGCCTCCCTCAATTGCTGTCCCAGTTCGGACATGCCATCACCTCCTACTTAGAATACTATGTAGTCCGAAGAACATATTATAAATCGTCACTATAAGAACCTGTGAACGTATCATAAACGATTTCCTCGTCCGGATTGTTTCGCAATTCAATAATAATGTCAAAATCATCATAGGAATATTCGGATTCGCGCACGAAAATATCCGGATGCTCGATCACCTTCGTGCTCTCCATGCTCATAATGTCCTGGAGCAGCTGGTAATGACGCTCATTCGAACGGATCGTGCTGACGATTCCGTCGATGATAAACACGTTGTTCGGGTTCATTTCATCCTCGGAGAGCTGACTGCGGATCGTCTGCCGCAGCAGGGTGGACGAAACGAAGGTCCAGCGCTTCATGGCGCAGACGCTGCCCGCAATAATAGACTCCGTTTTGCCGACGCGCGGCATGCCCCGAAGTCCCACCACCTGATTTCCTTCCCTTTTGAACATTTCACCCAAAAAGTCAACAAGTAAACCGAGCTCATCGCGCGTAAAACGAAATGTTTTACGATCGTCCGAGTCCCGGTCAATGTATCGTCCATGCCGGACAGCCAAAATATCCACCAGCTTGGGAGGTCTTAAGGCTGTTACCGTAATATTCGCAACCTTATTTAACATTTTACCCATGAGGATGATTTTTTCTTCATCATCGGTCTCTAGGAGCATACCGCGAGTACGGCCTTCCACGCCGTTGATCGTCAGGATGTTCACTTCCAGCATACCGAGCACGGAGGCGATGTCGCCAAGGAGGCCCGGCCGGTTTTTATGTATTTTATACTCCATGTACCACTGATTCGATTCCACAAAGACACCTCTTTGCACTTCTTTTCCATCTATATTCGACAATTCCCCTGTATTTTCCACAAAAAACGAGTCAAATGATTAATGGGTCACGTTAATGATATATAAAATAAAAATGAAAGGCAAGTATTAACGGTGACATGAAAATTACATTCTTTTATCTTGACAAAAAGCCCCTTGTAAAGGGGGCTTTTTGCAAGCGTATTAGGCGTTGTGTTTGGCCAATTTCACCATCAGACGGGCGATCACGCGGCGCTCTTCTTCACTTCCTACGTCCCACAATTCCTTAATTGCACGGTTGGAAGCATTCTGAGGGTCGATCTTCTCGTCGAGAAAGTCGCCGATTTCGTACGCAAGCTGTGAAATGGTGTCTTCGTTCATACCGGCTTTTTCGGCTTGCACGACACGCTCGCCCAGGAACTTCTTCCAGGAATCAAAGTTCTTGATTACGGATGACATGATGAAATCCTCCTTTTGCTTGTGGCAATTGAGATTGAAGTAACCAATAGTAATATGTCCCCGTAATCAATCCCTTATGAGTGGTGAATTACACCACGATTGCCGCCTACGTCACCCATCCGCCGTTCGGACTGATCACTTGACCGGTAATGTATCCGGATTCGGGCAGCGCCAGAAAATATACAAGCGACGATATTTCATCCGGATGCGCCAACCGGCCCGCCGGAATTTCATCTTCGAGCATCCGAATCTCATCGGAAGCCAAATGCTCCAGCATCGACGTATCCACCGCGCCGGGTGCAACGGCATTAACGGTGACGCCCGAAGGGGCTAGCTCCTTCGCCAGCGCCTTCGTAAACGCATTGACGCCGCCTTTGCTTGTGGAGTACAGCACCTCGCACGAGGCGCCGGACAGTCCCCAGACGGAGGACACATTGATGATTCTCCCGAACCGCTGGGAGATCATCCGATCCATGAAAGCCTGGGTGCATAGGAACATGCCTTTTAAATTAATCGACATGAGGGAATCCCACTCCGCTTCGGTAACGTCGGACAACAGCCCATAGTGGGACACCCCAGCATTGTTGACCAGAATATCAGGCTCCATGCCGTGGCTCTGGAGCTTTTCTTTCATCCGCAAAATCTGCTCCTTGTCGCGCAGGTCGGCCGATACCGTCAGCACCCGCGCGCCATGCTCAAGGCATCGCCTCGCCACTTCATTGGCCGCTTCATGCGAATTCATATAGTGGATGATCACATTCATCCGAACCGACGCGAAGCGCTCGGCAATCGCCGCTCCGATTCCCCTGCTGGCGCCTGTAATAAGCACCGTCATCTCCCCGATCGGCTTCATTTCCTTTCCCATGCCTGTCATCACCTACGGACTCACCACGATCGAAACAGCCAGCTGATTCCAATCGACATGCTCCTGAAGACGGCGGTTTACTTCTTCAAGCGTGATCGATTCATAGACTGGCAGCACTTTAAACAGGTCGGCACCGCGGAACTGATAACGTGTAAATTCATGCGCAATGTTCTCAGGGGAATTGAGCATGCGCAGGTAACCGCCCATTTTTTTCTTGCGGGCCCGCTCAAAATCATCCTCCCGGAATCCGCTGGCCTTCAGCTTATCGACTTCTTCGCGGATGCGGGCAAGCAGGGCGTCCGGATCCTTCGTATCCCCGCCGACCGCGGAGAACGCATACTCCGGCGAGCTGTTGTATTCGTGCCCGAAGCTGTCCGAGATCAGGTCGTCTTCATACAGCTTCTGATACAGCTCGGTGCTCGCCCCGAACAGAAGATCCATCATCAGCTTGGTGGTCAAATCCCGGCGCAGCTGCTCCTCACCAGACAAGCCCGTCTCCTTCTCCTTGAAGCCGAACAGGCACTTCGGCAGCGATACCGCAAGCCGGCTCTCGCGCCGCTTCTCGGCGACCTCCGTCGGCTCAGGATCGAAAATACGCTCAATCTTGCCCTGTTGATCATAAGATTTCCGCGCTTGGTTGGAACGGATCAAATTCATCGTCTCTTCCGGGTCCACCCCGCCGACCACGAACAGCAGCATATTGCTTGGATGATAGAATGCATTGTAACAGGTGTACAGGTCTTCCTTCGTGATCGTTCCGATGGACTCCACCGTGCCGGCAATATCAATATGAACGGGATGCACCTTATACATTGCCTCGATCAGCCCGAAATATACGCGCCAATCCGGGTTATCCTGGTACATATTGATTTCTTGGCCGATAATCCCCTTCTCCTTCTCGACGTTCTGGTCCGTAAAATAAGGGTTCTGAACGAAATCGATCAAGGTTTCCAGGTTTTCATGGATATGATCCGTAGCGGAGAATAGGTACACGGTCTGGTCAAAACTGGTGAAGGCGTTGGCGGAAGCTCCGTTGGAAGCAAATTTCGCAAAGATATCGCCCTCTGGCTCCTCGAACATTTTGTGCTCGAGAAAATGCGCGATCCCGTCGGGCACCCGAACCTCAGCTGCTCCCTCCACCTTGAAGTGATTGTCCACCGAACCGTATTTGGTAGCGAAGGTCGCATAGGTTTTCTGGAATCCGGGCTTTGGCAGCACATAGACGCGCAGCCCGTTATCCATCACCTCGTAATACAGCGTCTCCTGCAGGTTGTCATAATGAATGCGTTCCACGGGCTATTCCTCCTTTTGACCTTTCAGGAAGTAAATCGTGTCCAGTGAAAATGCGGAGGCCGCCTGCTTCAC
Source organism: Paenibacillus sp. FSL M8-0142 (assembly GCF_038597315.1). NCBI lineage: Bacteria > Bacillati > Bacillota > Bacilli > Caryophanales > Paenibacillaceae > Paenibacillus > Paenibacillus sp. FSL M8-0142. The sequence continues at coordinate 2,426,731 of NZ_CP152008.1, read as the reverse complement.
ATCATCCGCGGACATGCGATCCACCTGATCGAGAAGCTCATCCGGCGTGCGCTCCTTGCCGGACAGCTGGCGGTTGAAATCATAGGCGATCATCTCGAAGGCCGAATCCTGCATTTCCTTGATCACGTTCCGGATCATGGCCTTCGTCTGGGACATCTCGATATCCGTAATGGCGCCTTGCGCCATATCATCCAGCTGCTTGCGGATGATATCCACCGCTTTGTCAAAATTTTGAACCTCAATGCCGGACTGGATCGTGGCGATGCCTTTATGCCCGTCATAGCGGGAAGAGGCGTAATAAGCGAGGCTTGCCTTCTCGCGCACGTTGACGAACAGCTTCGAATGCGGATATCCGCCAAGAATGCCGTTGTAAAGAAGGGCTGCGGCATACTCGTCGTCCCCGTACGTGATGGTGCTGCGGAGCCCCATGTTCAGCTTGCCCTGGTTAATGTCCAGCTGCTCGATGACCGTTTGGGTATCTCTAGCCGCCGCGCGCGTAACCGAAGGCTTGTAATCCTTGGTCTGCGTCCGGTCCAGCTTGAAGTGCTCCTCCACAAGCTTCTTTACTTCATCAAGGGTGGTATCGCCAACCACGTACAAATCAAGCACCGACTCATCCAGCCATTTCCGGTAAGCCTGATAAAGCCCATCCGGCGTGATTCCTTCGAGATCCTTGCGTTCTCCCAAAGGATGCAAACGGTAAGGCTCATCCTTGCACATTACCTCGATGCAGCGCTCGGCGGCGTAGCGGATTTTATCATTCACGATGGATTCGAGCTTCTTCCTTACGGTATCGCGCTCGGTCTGCACGTATGCTTTGCGGAATGCGCCGTTCTCGAGCACCGGCTCCGTAAACGCCTCGCCTAAAAATGCAAACGAAGAAGAAAGCAGGCTCTCCGGGCTGTTTACGAACGAATCGTTAATCGTGTCCATCCGGAAGTGAACGATCTGATAATCGCCCCGTTTATAAATATCGAAGCCAAAGCCGGCTCCATACAGCTGCTCAAGGCGTTCCCGGAACGCTCTGGTCTCGGGATAGGATACGGTTCCCCGGCGCAGCACGAATGGCGTCAGCGCGGTCGTTGTGACGGTATCTTCAGCTAAAGGGCTTCCGGCGTAAAGCGATATCGCAAATGTCTTGAATCGGCGCGTAGGCAGCACGTGGATCCGCATTCCACCGGCTGTGCCGTGTTCAAATTCGGTTTTCGTCAAGGTCCTTATCCCCTTACTTCGTGGATTGTCATTGCCATAATTTACTCATCATTTATCGTTCATTCTAACCCATTGCAAAGTGAAGAAGCAACCGAAGACAGGTCCCCGGTTGCTTGTAAAACGGCTTACATACAGAAGATATGCTGTCCGATGGTCTTGACCTGAGGCCGTGTCCAGATCCAAGGCGATGTCGCCGTTTTCGGGTTAAAGTAATAGAGACAGCCGCCGGTCGGATCCCAACCGTTGATGGCCTGGATCACCGCTTTTCTGGCATTTTCGTTTGGCTCGAGCCAAATTTGCCCGTCCGCGACGGCCGTGAATGCCCGCGGCTGAAAAATAACCCCGTGCGGCGTATTCGGGAAGCTTGGCGACTTGACCCGGTTTAAAATAACGGCTGCAACGGCAACCTGCCCTTCGAATGGTTCGCCCCGGGCTTCCCCATAAACCGCGTTGGCCATGATCTTAATGTCATTTTCAGATAAACCCATCGTATTCGAAGAGGCCAGGTTGTTGTCTCCCCCGCCGCCTGCATTCCCTGCATTCCCTCCGGCTCCGGCACCGGCATTGCCGCCTCCCCCTTCATGAAGCTTCGGCTCCGTCGGCTTAAAATCCTTCGTTGCATTGTACAGCTTCAGCTTGACCTTCGGTCCGACGATGCCGTCTACCTTCATTCCGAATTCGGATTGGAACCATTTCACCGCTCCCAACGTTTTGGAGCCGAATACGCTGTCGATTTTTCCATAATAAAAGCCCAAATGCTTTAGACGGCCCTGCAGCTCATATACATCCTCGCCATAGGAGCCGAATTTGATCGTTTGCTGGCTGAAAGTGGGTATCGCATCCTGTACTGCCGGATTGTCGTCTGCATGAAGGGTGCCTTGAGCGAATACCGTGCCTGATAACAGAATCGCCGTGCTTATCATAATCAAGATTCTCGAGTTTTTCATGCTGCGCTCTACCTTTCTCTTATGGTTTAACAAGCCTCGCTAACGTATATTATGACAAGCCTGCCATGTTCCTATGCACCTGATGAACCTTGGGCACGGAGCTGTATCGATGGGAGGAACGTTTCGTGCAGCAGGATGCTTTTTCACGACAAAAAGGGTGCCCGCGTGATCAAATGATCATTACGAGCACCCATTTTTAACGCAAATTAACACCATATACGCAAATCATGACCATTGCTTCATCCATGAAGCGATTCGCTTTGATCCAGCTCGACGCATGCCATGACAAGAGCGCCTACCCCGTGAAGGTCATTTTCGCAGCGGTCCCTCTGCACGTAATGCCTGTAATCGCCGACGCCTGTCCCGATACAAATATCGGGCATGATCAGCTGACCCCGTTCATTGTAGTATACCGCATCGACCAGTCCCTGGTACCCGCGCCGAGCATGCTCCAGGCACGAAGAATCCAGATGGCCCAGCCGCACGCCCTTTGCCAGTGTATACACAAAGAGGCTTGAGCATGACGTTTCCAGCCAATTATCCGGCTCCCCTCCTTTATCCAGCACCTGATACCATAGTCCGCTCGCCGGGTCCTGGCAGCCAACGAGAGCCTTGCATAAGTCGCGCAGCACCGGTATAAGCGTTGCCCTTCCCGCATGATCCTCAGGGAGCATATCAAGAAATTCGACAAGCGATAGCGCATACCATCCCACGGACCGCCCCCAATATTCGGGCGATTGGCCTGTGGCCGGATCGGCCCACGGCATATGCCTGCTCTCATCCCATGCATGGTAATACAAGCCGCTCGCTTCATTCCGCGTATTTTTTCGCATCAGCTGCTCCTGATACAGCACTTCATCATACAAATGCGGCTGCCCGTATTGCTGTCCGTATTTCATCGTAAACACGCCGCCCATGTACAGCCCGTCAAGCCACATCTGGTAAGGATACCGGTCCTTATGCCAATATCCTCCCTCGGTCGTCCGGTTCAAGGCAGACTGCAGGCGAAGCAGCTTATCCGCCGCTGCCTTGTATTTGCGCTCTGGCTTGATCGCGTCCAGCTCCAGCAGCAGCAGGCCGGCCTGAACGGAATCCAGCTCGCCGCGGTCCAGCAGTACATTCCCGTTTGTATCGACGAGATGATCGACATAACCTTTTATATATTCCAAATATCGCGCTTCTCCGCATCTCCTCCAGAGCTGGAACATTCCCGTCAGAAACACGCCCTGATGGTAATGCCATCTCCCGGCAGGCGGGAGCTCCTCAGGGGAAAATGTCTCCATGATGGAACGGCAGGCCTCGATGCCAAGCCGGAGTGGTGTAATGTCTGCGGGCGCTTTGTGCTGCGTTTGATTGGACATCTCTACTTCCTCCCTTTAGAGGTTGTTCAAAAAGTCATCTTTGATCACGAAGCGAATCAAAGTAACCCGGCATCGAATCTTGAATTCAGCCGGGCCGAAGCATAAGCTTCAGTGTTGAAAAACCGGACTTTTGAACTCGCTCTTTAAATGATCTGCTTGAGCTGAACATCAGAATACCGGTTTACAGAATAACGCCATCCTTGAAGATGGAGATTTCCCGGAAGCCGCCCATTTCGTTATGTGTCCGCCGCACCCCCGAGGCCAGCTGAAGGATCTGATCGGTCAATGCCTCCTCGAGCTCTTCCATACGGGCTCCTTCCACCAATGTTCCCGCATTGAAATCGATCCAATGGGGCTTACGGGCGGCGAGCTCCGAATTCGTAGAAATCTTTACCGTTGGCACTGGCCCGCCGAACGGCGTTCCTCTTCCCGTCGTGAAGAGCACGAGATGCGCTCCGGCCGCTGCAAGCGCCGTAACGGACACCAAATCATTGCCGGGAGCCTGAATCAGGTTCAATCCCGGGCGGCTAGACCTTTCGCCATATGGCAGGACAGCGGAAACGATGGCCGTTCCCCCCTTCTGCGTGCATCCCAGTGATTTTTCCTCCAACGTGGTTATGCCGCCGTCTTTGTTACCAGGGGAAGGATTTTCATAGATTTGCTGGCCATGGGAAATGAAGTACTGCTTGAAATCATTAATGAGCGACGTTATCTCTTGGAATACCTGCTCATTTTCCGCCCGTTCCATCAGGATCGTCTCCGCGCCGAACATTTCGGGCACCTCCGTCAGCAGCGCAGTGCCGCCTGCCGCTGTTACCCAATCCGCGATCCGGCCGGCAAGAGGGTTGGCGGTAATGCCGGAAAGCCCGTCGGAACCGCCGCATTTAAGCCCGATCTTCAGCAGCGACAACGGAAGCTCGGAACGCTGATAGCCCTCGGCATAATTCACAAGCTCCTCGATCATCGCCAGCCCGGATGCAAGCTCGTCTTCTACGTCCTGTGCACGCATGTATCGGACTCTGTCCGGCTCGTCTTCACCGATTAACGCCTGCATCTGGTCAATTTGATTGTTCTCGCAGCCCAATCCGACGATCAGCACGCCTGCGGCATTGCCGTGCCGCGCCAAGGAAGCAAGGAGGCGCTGGGTATGGGCCAGATCGTCCCCGAGCTGGGAACATCCGTACGGATGCGGGAAATGGTAAACCCCGTCAATTCCTCTTCCGCGAAACTGCTGGTCTGCCATCCGGGCGAGCTGCTCGCAGGTTTTATTGATGCAGCCGACGGTATTAATGATCCAAATTTCGTTGCGGATGCCGGCTTCGCCATTCCTGCGCAAATAGCCCTGGAACGTTGGCCCCGATTGTGCCGGATTGCCCGCCGGAACGAATGGCGGAGCGCTTGTACGGCCAGGCGTATATTGGTACTCCACCTCGCCGGCAAGTCCCGTCTTTAAATTATGCGTATGGACCCACGCCCCGGGTAAAATAAGCTGCGATGCCTTGCCGATGGAATAGCCGTACTTCAACACCGAGCGGTCCTTCTCGATGACCCGAAGCGCCACTTTATGTCCCTTCGGCACATCCTCGGCTAACTCGATAGCATGCTCTTTCCCATTGATGGTGACTACGGCATGTGCACCCGCCGTTAAAGGACGGAGCGCAACCCCTACATCATCTTTAGGGTGAAGGATGATTAAATCGGTCATGATTGCTTACGCTCCATTTCCTGAAGATTTCGGTGTACGCTCTGGACCAGCCCCGGAATATCGTTCAGCTTCTCGCCCCACAGCAGCTCCGAGCCCAAGATGGCATTCACCCGCTCGAGCCGGCTCCATTCCCCGCGGAGCTCCTTCTGCCACACGTCATGGAGAAACGCTAATGCGTCCGGATCGTCCCGGAGCAGCACCGGTTCGCCATCCAGACGGGTCCCGTGCCACTGATTATCGATCTGATGCGGCTGATAGAGCCTGATTAGCGACGACAGCGCCAGTGTGATTACGTCAGGGAGCTTGCCGTACTGATCCGCATAGCCCTTCAGGCCGGGGAGCAGCCGCACTCTGAATTTGGAAACGCTGTTCATGGCGATGTCGCCCAGCTTATGCCGGATAAAAGGGTTAAGGAACCGCTCCCAAACCGCATCGGCGTACAGCTTTGCGGATTCTGGAGGCAGCGGGACCAACGGGACGATTTCGTTCAGCATGGCTTCTCGAATCCGCGCTCCCCACATCGGGTGCTCAGCTGCCTCCCTGACCTCGCTTACACCGTGTAGCAGGCCGATCAGCGCCATTAATGTATGGGTCCCGTTCAGAATCCGCACCTTGCGGATCTGATAGGGAGACAGATCCGGAACCCATTCCACCTGCAGTCCAGCTGCTTTCAGCGGCAGCCTCCCGTCCAGAGAAGGATCCCCTTCAATCGCCCAGAAGTAATAAGGCTCTGCTGTATTCAGCAGTCGGTCCTCAAAGCCCCATTCGCGAAAATATTCCGGCGCATTGTCGGGATATCCGGTCACGATTCGATCGACCAGTGAATTCAGAAACATATTGCATTCGTCTAACCATTTCCTGAATGCGTCAGACAGTCCCCAATCGTCCGCATGCCGGAGCACAATCGCCTTCAAGGCGTCTCCGTTCCGCTCCAGCAGCTCGCACGGCATGATCATCAGGCCTTTGCCGGGATCTCCCCGGAAATGCTCGAACCGTCGATTCAGAAGCATAGTCAGCTTCCCGGGATAAGTGGCCGGCGGCTCGGAAGGAGTCCAAGGGATCTCCTCATAACAAATTCCGGCCTCGGTCGTATTGGACACAATGAGATCAAGCTCTGGGTTTTCAGCCATCGACAGGAATGTCTCCCACTCCGAATAAGGATCGATAAATCTTGAAAATATGGAAATCAGCTGCCGTTCTTCGATTTCATGTCCGTTTTGAATTCCTTTGATCAGCAGCCCATAAATTCCGTCCTGATCGCGTAGCTGGTCCAGCTTATATTTACCACCCGGCCTCGGCTGGCTGACGGCCACGCTGCCCCGGAACAATCCCTGACGGTTGCACTCAAACAGCATCCAATCGATAAACCCTCTCAAAAAATTGCCTTCTCCAATCTGCAATGCTCTTACGGGATAACTGCGGGCATCCGTCTCCGGCTTTAGCTTCCCTGCCTCCCCCTGCTGCAGCGTATGGCGGTTAAGCAGCGGAAGCGTATCTTCACGCATCGTATCCATCGTCATGCTCCTTCTCTCGACTGTCCGAATCGGAAGTAGGCTTCTGCATTGTAATAGCAAATATCCTGGACAATTCCGCCCAGCCATGGCAGATCTGCCGGGGCTTCCCCTTTCGTGACCCAGTCTCCGATGAGATCGCACAGCACCCGCCGGAAGTATTCATGACGCGTATAGGACAGAAAGCTTCTGGAATCGGTCAGCATGCCGACAAAGCGGCTGAGCAGCCCCATATTTCCGAGCTTGCTCATCTGATCCATCATGCCGTCTTTCGTATCGTTGAACCACCAGGCCGATCCGAACTGGATTTTCCCCGCAATTCCATCTCCCTGGAAGCTTCCGATGAGCGCAGCAAGAATGTCGTTGTCTCTAGGGTTCAATGAATACAGAATCGTTCTCGGAAGCGCTTGTTCTTGATCCAGGCGGTCCAATAAACGGACCAGCGGCTCGGCAATCAAGCCGTCGTGTATCGAATCATAACCGGTATCCGGACCAAGCTGCCGGAACATCCGGGTGTTATTGTTCCGATGAGCGTTAATATGAAATTGCATCGCCCATCCCAGCTTTGCGTACATCCGACCCAGCTCAAGCAGTGTTGCGGTCTTGAACTGCTCTTCTTCTTCACGGGAAACCGGACGCCCTTCAAGCGCTTTCAAAAAGATGTCTGCGACTTGACGCTCCGTTGCTTCGCGGTACGGCACAAAGTCGAGGGCATGATCCGAAACCCGTCCCCCAACCGAATGGAAAAATTGTACCCGATCCGACAACGCCTCCAAAAATTCGGTGTAGCTTCCAATGTCCTTCCCGCACCGCTCCGACAGCTGCTTCACCCAGCCCGTGAAGGTCGGACGGTTGATTTCAAGCGCCTTGTCCGGCCGGAAGGAAGGCAGCATCTGAAACCGGCTTTCCCCTTCTTGCGCTAGCTTGATATGGTATTCCAGGGAATCCGCCGGATCATCCGTCGTGCACACCACTTTCACCCCACTTGAAGCGATGAGCCCCCGTGTCGTGAAATCATCCTCCATTAAACGCGCATTGGCCGCTTCCCATATACGCGGCGCATTTTGCTCATTGATGATCTCCTGAATCCCGAACAACCGCCGCAGCTCCAGATGGGACCAATGGAATAACGGATTGCCGAGGGTTTTGGGAACCGTTTTCGACCAGGCAAGGAATCGGTCATAGTCCTGAACGCCTTCTCCTCCGGTGATATGGGCCTCATCTATGCCATTGGCCCGCATGGCCCGCCATTTGTAGTGGTCTCCGTTGATCCATGCCTCGGTCAAATTGCCGAACCTGTGGTTGTCGTAAATCATTTGCGGATTTAAGTGACAGTGGTAGTCGATGATCGGCATGTTCTTCGCATAATTATGGTATAAGTTCTGGGCTGTCTCGCTGTTCAACAAAAAATGCTCATCCATAAATGCCTTCAATGGGTTCACCTGCCATCTCTTTAGATTACTTCTAATCATACGGCATCATCGGTTGTATTTCTTCACGTTTATTGCTTACTTCGTTTAAAAATCAACATATCTTGCTTTTTTATTCCCGGCCCGCCTGATAGAATTAGAATTAAGATGATGAAACCCAAAAACTGACCGGATAATCAAAAGGAGGGCACAGCGATATGCCAGTCGATCATCACATGGTCTCTTTTGGCAACGAAGAAGAGGAATTTTACTATCATCGCATTCATCGGACGCGGCCCTTCGAGCGGAATAACCATTATCACGGAACGTACGAGATCTATTATCTGATCTCCGGTGAACGCAGTTATTTCATTAAAGAAAAGCTATATTCGATCCAAGCCGGAGATCTGATCCTGATCAACAAATTCGATGTTCATAAAACATCCGGCCAAGGCGATCCCGAGCATGAGCGCATTGTCATTAATTTCAGCGACTCCTTCCTGGGCAGCGGTCATCCGTTCCTGCCCGCCGGCTTGCTGACGATGTTCGAGCTGGACCAGCCCGTACTGCGGCTGAGTCCTTCCGAGCAGAGCAGCGTCATGCAAATTCTCGACAGCATGGCTGCCGAAATCTTGAACCGGCCTTCAGCCTTCGAGCATATGCTCCGCCTGCTGCTGACAGAACTGCTGATCAAGGCGAACCGCTTGTCCGCTTCCGCCATAAAGCCTGCGTCACCGTCCTTGAACCCGCTGCATCAGAAAATTACGGATGTCGTCCAGTTTATCAACAGCCATTATCCGCTCAAAATCACGCTCAAGCAGCTCTCCGATACCTTTTACATCAGTCCGTTCTACCTCAGCCGCATATTCAAGGAAATCACCGGCTTTACGATCGTCAATTATATTCAGCTGACGCGGATCCGGGAGGCCCAGCGGCTGCTGGTCAGCACCGACCTGCGGATCGTCGATATTGCGGAGACCGTCGGATTTGAAAGCCTGACCCATTTTGACCGCACATTCAAAAAAATGACCAGCATGACCGCAAGCCGATACCGGAAGTTGAATAGCCAAGTATAAACACTCATGACGACAGCTCATCCTTGCCACAGTTGACGGCGATGATATCAGGAGCTAACTCATAAACCATCCCCGACTTGCTTATCACCCGCTTTTTTCGTTCATCCCATATATATAAAAAACCGGAAAGGGCGTTTCTTCATCCATAAGAAACGCCCTTTCCGGACCTGATTGGCTTAAACTTCATCAGCTTATTCGGTTTTGCTGCTGCTGATACTGCTCCATCGACATCAGCACTTCGCGTGGCTTGCTGCCCTCATAGGGACCTATAACCCCGCGGGCTTCCATGGAATCGATGAGCCGCGCCGCTCGGGTATAGCCGACGCGCATTCTCCGCTGCAGCAAGGAAACGGAGGCCTGCTTCGCTTCAAGGACGATGGTGACCGCCTGATCGTACAGCTCATCGAGCTCCTCATCCTCGGATTGCGCGGACTCCTCAATCTCCGGAACAAGCGATTCGTCGTATTCCGCCTGCCCCTGATCGCGCACGAAGGAGACGATATTCTCAACCTCCTGGTCGCTCATAAAAGCTCCCTGTACGCGAATCGGTTTGGATGACCCCATTGGCATAAACAGCATGTCGCCACGGCCAAGGAGCTTCTCCGCACCGGCCATATCGAGTATGGTCCGTGAGTCGACCTGAGAGGAAACGCCAAAGGCGATCCGTGAAGGGATATTCGCTTTGATAACGCCCGTAATGACATCGACCGACGGCCGCTGCGTGGCTATGATCAGATGGATGCCCGCGGCACGGGCCATCTGCGCGAGACGGGTAATAGCATCCTCCACGTCGTTAGCCGCTACCATCATCAAGTCTGCGAGCTCGTCCACGATAACGACGATATATGGCAAAACCGCCGCCGGATTATCATTCATTAGATTGTTATAACCTTCGATATTGCGGGTGCCTGACTTGGAGAAGAGATCGTAGCGCTTCTCCATTTCGACCACAATTTTCTTCAAGGCGAGCGACGCCCGCTTCGGATCGGTCACGACCGGTGCCATCAAATGCGGAATCCCGTTATAAACATTGAGCTCGACCATCTTCGGATCGACCATCAGGAACTTGACTTCATCCGGCTTGGCTTTATACAGAATGCTCGTAATGATCCCGTTGATACAGACCGATTTACCCGACCCTGTCGCACCTGCGACGAGCAAATGGGGCATCCGTGCCAGGTTGCCGACGATCGTCTGGCCCGAAATATCCCGGCCAAAGGCGATCGACAGCTTCGATTCGGCCTCCTGGAAGATCGGTGTCTCCATAACCTCACGCATGGTTACAATGGATACCTCATTATTCGGGACTTCGATGCCGATGGCGGATTTGCCCGGAATCGGTGCCTCCATCCGAATATCCTTGGCAGCCAGCGCAAGGGCGATGTCATCCGTCAGGTTGACGATTCGGCTGACCTTTACGCCGATATCCGGCTGGATTTCATAGCGGGTCACCGAAGGCCCTCTTACGACCTCCAGCACCTTGGCACGGACGCCGAAGCTTTCCAGCGTAGCTTCCAGCTTGCGGGCCGTCTGCATGTAATCGCTCTGATCCCCGCCTTTTCCACCATTCTTCGGCTTGGACAGCAAACGGAAAGGAGGCAGCTTATAAGGCTTAGGCGGTGGTGCGGGAGGCGCGGCAGGGATGGATTCTTCGGCTCCATTCCCGGCACCATCCAAGCTGTTTGCGCCTGCTGCTGCGCCGTCTCCCTCTGCTACGGCTTGGCCGTCATCGACCGCAGCTTCCGAATGCTGCAGCGATACGTCCATTCCCTGTTCGCCGATTGGCCCGTCCAAATCATCAGCCTCCTCGTGCAGGCTGCCTTCCTGCTTCACCTGCTCGAAGAAATCACGGATAATCGGCGAGGAAGGAGCGCCTGAATGTTCGGCTGCTTCCGGTGACAAATGCGGTTCATCGTCATTCCGGTACAGAACCTTCTCGTCTTGATCATGAACTCCGTTCCCGGCCGTAAATACCGGTGCTTGGTCATCATCATGATCATCGTTGAAATCGGGCGCTGCCTGAGCCGTTTTCTGACCCTTGCCGCCAAACAGCTGGAAAAACTGCGGGGCTTTACGACGCGGCAGCCGCAGCTCCTCCATATCGTCCAAATCATCATCAAAATCGTCCGGCAGCGGCGTCCGCTCTTCCTTCGCGGCTGTTCTGGCAGCGGCTTTGGCCTTCGTCTGCCGACTGTTCATCTTCTTCTGCAGCCGTTCTCCCGCCTTGACGACTCTTACGCGGAACATTCGCATCAAATCCACATAAGACAAGTTCGTAATCAGCATAAAGCTGATAAACAGCATGACGATGACAATAAGTCTTGCGCCAAGGCTGCCAAACAGCATGATCAACAGCGCAAACTGTAAGGCTCCGACATATCCTCCGCTGATATCTCTGCCCATAACGGGGTGTTGATCGCTGCGAACCTCCCCATGCAGAAGCTCTCCTTGCAAATCGCTATGTATCTGGCTCATCACATTCGAAGCAGTCAACTGCCCGATGGGAGCCAGCTTGGATCCCAAGCCTGCGATGCTGCTCATCAATGTGAGCGCTAAGACCAGAAGAAGAACGCCGGTTCGTCTGCTGTTCCAACGACGCGGCCATTTACGGTGAATCATCACCATTAATCCGTAATAGATACCGATCAGGGGGATGATGAAATAATATTTGCCAAGCAAATATCCCGACATCTTGGCCAGGGAACGTCCGACCGGCGCCTCTCCGGATAACGCAATCACCGAGAGAGTCATGAGCACGATCCCGTAGATTTCATACTTCAGTACGGCTGCAAAGGCAGCCTTCTTCTTTTTTCTGCGCTTCGCCAAAAAGTCTCACCCCCGAAACCATATTATAGCATAAATTCGGTGGCGTACCTATGTTCTGTTTTCAGCCTTTAGCCTCATTTTCATCGGCTGCGATCGTCGGAATATAGCGAACGATACTGCCCGGAGCATAGCTGGAATTCAAGTAATGCTCGAGCCCGCAATCCAGGAGACGGACGATCCGGGCCTGCTCCTCTCCCATCGGTTCGACTTCCATCAGGACGCCTCCGATACGGACCTCTCTGAAGCGACTGCCCGGCTCTATAACGTCCGCACCTGGAGCCAGGCTCCGCTCAAGTGGAATAATGCTGTACCAGCTCATTGCGTGATCCCCCCCGGGCTGACTGCTTTACGCTCGGCAATCATGTGATTCAGCCGGTGCAGTGCTTGACCGATCCCTCCGACTTCATCCATCAGCCCGTATTCGACCGCATCGGAGCCCGATACCGCCGTACCGATGTCCCGGTTTAGCTCGCCTGTCTTGAACATGAGATCCTTAAACTGCTCCTCTGTGATCCGGGAGTGACTCGTGACAAACCGGACGACTCGCTCCTGCATCTTCTCCATATACTCGAACGTTTGCGGTACACCGATCACAAGGCCGCTCATCCGAATCGGATGGATCGTCATTGTCGCGCTTTCCGCGATGAACGAATGATCGGCTGCAACGGCTATCGGCACTCCGATGCTGTGCCCGCCTCCGATAACCACCGTGACGGTCGGTTTTGTCAGCGATGCGATCATCTCGGCGATGGCCAGGCCGGCCTCTACGTCTCCGCCTACCGTATTAAGAATAATGAGAAGTCCTTCAATCTTCGGATTCTGCTCGGCTGCCACGAGCTGCGGGATCATATGCTCGTATTTCGTTGTTTTATTTTGCGGAGGCAGCACGAAATGCCCCTCGATTTGGCCGATTATGGTCATGCAGAATACATTGGATTCATTGCCGACCGGCACTCCGGTTTGGCCAAGCTGGGTGATCGCTTCCGTTACGGCACTCTTCTTGCCCTCTTCGGCCGGAGCCGCCGGCGCTTCGGTTTCCCCGGTAATGCCGGCTCCCTTTCTGCCGGTAAACTCTAGCTCATTTTGCATAACGCCATCCCTGCCTTTCCACTTATTCTTGGGCTTTAGCTATATCCATAGCTGACCCTTAGTATGGCAAGCGGCGGCATAGTTTTATGCTTGCCGCAGGGATCGGCGTGCACGCCTTCATATTTTTTTCAAGCTATCCTTGTGCATGACGCGGCCGATTCCGACGCCAGCAGGCGTCCTCGACAGTACCTTCTCCCGGCAAACCCTCCGATAACATGATCGATGGCCAATCCGCCACGAACTGGATTTTCGCTTGTAGGTCGATGGAATCCCTGCGGTTTGTAAGACAACATAAAAAGCCCCTCTTTCGCGGAAACCGTCCAATTATTACCTGCGAAAGAGAGGCGACTGTGTGCCTGATTATTTTTGAGGTCGTTATGCTATAACGACAATTACACTTCCATGATGATCGGCAGGATCATCGGTCTGCGGCGCGTCTGCTCGTACAAGAAGCGTCCGAGAGCGTCCTTGACGCTTGTTTTCAGTGACGCCCACTCGTTTACGTTCTCACTCATCAGCTTCTGAAGCGTGCTGGAAACGATACGGTTGGCCTCATCCAGGAGACCTTCAGATTCACGGACATAAACGAATCCGCGAGAAATGATATCCGGACCGGATACGATGGAGCCGTTCTGCTTGCTCAAGGTAACGACAACGACGAGGATGCCGTCTTGGGACAACAGCTTCCGGTCACGCAGCACGATGTTGCCTACGTCGCCTACACCGAGCCCGTCAATCAGAACGTTGCCTGCGGTTACCTTGCCGGCCTTGCGGGCGGCACCGCCTTGAATCTCTACGATCTCCCCGATATCGGTAATGAAGATGTTGTCCGGGTCGACGCCGACGGACTCTGCAAGCAGAGCGTGACGGCGCTGCATCCGGTATTCCCCGTGAACAGGGATGAAAAATTGCGGTTTCATCAGGTTCAGCATCAGCTTCAGCTCTTCCTGGCTTCCGTGTCCCGAAACGTGCACACCGGAATTGGAACCGCTGTAAATCACATCGGCACCGAGTCGGAACAGCTCGTCGATCGTGCGGCCGACGTACTTCTCATTGCCAGGAACCGGAGTTGCCGCAATGATAACCGTATCGCCAGGCAAAATATCCACCTTGCGGTGGGTCGAGCGCGCCATGCGCGTAAGCGCAGACATCGGCTCTCCCTGACTGCCTGTACACAATACGACCACGCGGTCGGCTGCCATCTTGTTAACCTCTTCCGGCTCGATCAGCATGCCGTCCGGGATATGAAGATATCCAAGCTCGGCTGCGATCGAGACGACGTTCACCATGCTTCTTCCGATTACCGTAACCTTGCGGCCGGTAGATTCGGCAGCATTCACCACTTGCTGGATCCGGTGCACATTCGATGCGAATGTAGCCACCACCACGCGCTGCTCGGCCTTGCGGAAAATATCTTCAAGAACGATGCCCACATTTTTCTCCGATGGCGTAAAGCCGGGTCTTTCCGCATTGGTGCTGTCGGACAGAAGGGCGAGAACGCCCTTGCTTCCGATTTCAGCCATCCGCTGCAAATCCGCATATTGGTCATTGACCGGCGTATGGTCGAATTTAAAGTCCCCTGTATGCACCACATTGCCTTCAGGCGTCTCGATGCAGATGCCGACCGAATCCGGGATACTGTGGTTGGTCTTGAAGAAGGTCGCTTTCATGGTGTTTCCGAGCTTGACTTCTGAATCGGCATGAATCAGAATCCGTTTCGTTTCGCCCAGCAGATTCGCTTCCCTGAGCTTATTCTCCACCAATCCGAGCGTCAATTTCGTTCCGTACACCGGAACATTCAAGTGCTTCAACACGTACGGGAGTCCGCCAATATGATCCTCGTGACCGTGAGTCAGCAAAATCCCTCTCACCTTGTCGCGATTTTCCGTTAAATAGCTAATATCAGGAATAACGATATCAATTCCAAGCATATCTTCTTCTGGGAACTTCAGCCCAGCATCCACGACTACGATGTCATTGGCATATTGGATGACATACATGTTTTTCCCGATCTCACCGACGCCGCCCAAGGCAAAAATCGATAGTTTATCGCTGCTTATTTTCTTAGACAAATGTATCTAACCCTCCTATAGTTTTGGACGTCGTACCATTGTTATATTTAAATTTCAAAAAAATACCGCACCCAGTCACTTGAATTCATTATACATGATGAAAAAGTGAAAACACAAGTCAGCCGCCTACGTGTCCCATAGGATGCCCGAAACGGTGCGGTTTCAAACGAAAGAAGCCGCTGCCTTGTTCAGGCAGCGGCTGTACGTTTACTCGGTTTTGAAGCAGGTATATTACAATGACGCCAGCATCGAACGGATGAACGATGCTTCGCTTTCACTCGGCGAGACGAGCGGCAGGCGGACATCCCCTACCTGATAGCCTCTTTCATTCAGGGCGAACTTAACGGCGGACGGGTTTGGAAGCGGGTCCGGACACTCGAACAGTCCCTTGAACAGCGGGAATAACGATTGGTGAAGCTTTGCAGCTTCCTGCACATTCCCGGCAACATATGCATCGATCATATCCTTCATCCGTGCACCGGCAATATGACTTGCAACACTCACGATACCATAAGCGCCTACCGCCAGAGCCGGCAGCGCTGCAGAGTCATCGCCGGAATAGACGATAAATCCTTCCGGTGCGCCTGCAGCGATCGCAGTCACCTGATCGATCGAGGCGCATTCCTTCGTGGCAACGATATTCGGCAATTGCGCCAACCGCAACGTCGTGGCGGTGCTCAAGCTGACTCCCGTGCGTCCCGGCACGTTATATAGCATGACAGGCAGCGAGGTTGCTGCTGCGATTGCCTCAAAATGCTTATACAGACCTTCTTGATTCGGTTTATTGTAATATGGAGCAACCAGCAAAATGCCGTCGACCCCGCAAGCTTCCGCTTTCTTCGTCAATTCGACGGAATGTGCGGTATTGTTGCTGCCTGTGCCTGCGATAATTTTGCATCTTCCGGCCGCCTGCTTTACAGCGAATGCGAACAATTCGAGCTTTTCCGATTCGCTCAGCGTGGGAGACTCGCCGGTTGTGCCGGCGATCACGAGGGAGTCTGATTTTTGATCCGCAATCAAATGCTCAATTAATCTTGCCGTCTCGTCCCAATTGATCTCGCCGCTGCGATCGAACGGGGTTACCATGGCCGTAATCAATCTTCCGAAATCCACAATGATTCCTCCTTAGCTTTTTCCCGTATACGGGAAAACCTGCTTCATTCTCTACATAGCATATCCTAAATCAGGGCAATCTGCATTACCCATACCTTAATCCCGTACCGATAAATTGATAAACGATGATGTCACACAAACCTGGAAAAACGACACGGATCTATCGATGAAGCTCAAATTTGCTGTGCAGCGCGCGCAGCGCCTGAGCCATATCTTCTTTTTTGACAAGCACCCAAATCGTTGTATTGGAGTCAGCCGATTGCAAAATCGAAATATCGTGCTCGCTAAGTGATTCGACAATTTTCGCCATAATGCCAGGCACACCGTTAATGCCGCCTCCGATTACCGATACCTTCGCGCACCCGGATAAGCTTCTTGGCTTCAATCCAAGGTTCTGCAGCACCTCGATCGCTTTTTCCGAATCGCTGTCGAATACGGTATAAACAACCCCCGTCGGGGTAACATTAATAAAGTCTACGCTGATCGAATGCTCAGCCATTGATTTGAATACCTTCAGCTGTAAGCCTTCGGTCCGATCGCACTCGACCGAAATTTGGGTAATGTTGCTCACATAAGCAACGCCGGTCACATAACGGTCTACAATACCGGATTGGATATCTCTGAATCCTTCAGGCTGGGTCACAAGCGTTCCTTCGCTATCCGAGAAGGTCGAACGGACGCGAACCGGAATTTGGGACTGCATCGCGATCTCCACCGCTCTCGGATGAATGACCTTGGCCCCCTGATGGGCCATGTTGCAAATCTCCGTGTAGCTTACATAGCTTAACGGCTTGGCATCCTCTACAATCCGGGGATCTGCCGTCAAAATGCCGTTGACATCGGTATAGATATCCACCATTTCAGCGCGAAGCGCCGCACCCAGTGCTGTTGCGGAGGTGTCACTGCCTCCTCTGCCGAGCGTCGTTAAATCACCCGAATCGGTCTGCCCCTGAAAGCCCGTCACGATCACGACCTGATATAACTCCAGCTCCTGCAACACCCGGTCAGGCTTCACATCCTTGATGCGTGCATTGCCGAAATGATTGTCGGTTAGAAATCCGGCTTGGGCGCCCGTCAGAACCGTAGCAGTAATGCCCTCATGGTGGAGCAGGCTGCACAGGGTTGTCGCCGATATCACTTCTCCACAGCCCAGCAGCATGTCCCTTTCCCTGCTTGGTAGTGCATTTCCGTTATGCTCGATCCAATCAAGCAGGGTGTCTGTTGCGTAGGGTTCCCCACGTCGTCCCATCGCGGACACCACGACAACCAATCGATACTGATTGTCCAACTCGCGCCGGATGTGTCCGATAACATGGGTTCTCGCTTGCGGTGTGGACAACGAAGTGCCTCCGAATTTTTGAACTAAGATGCGCATGCATATTCCTCCGTTTATCTATGCCCGGGAGCGTGAAAACTCGGGGCCGACCGACTGAAACGGCCCGCTATTTAGCCTGGCCGCTTCGGTTCGTGCAGGTTGATTTCAGCAAAACTCCATGGTCTGCTGTTTTTCGAATGTTAAGGTTCTAAATGATGCTTATCGTATTAATGAGCGTATTCCACGAGCATTGGCTGCAGCTGTTTTCCTTCCAACGCCGCGTAGCAGGCTTCCGGTATCAGGTCCATTCTCGCCACGAGCGAGTTCGGCTTCTGCTGCGGGTTATCCTGGCCGAACGGAACGAAATATATATTCTTCGTAACCAGCAGTTTGGCGATATTGGCTGCATTCAGTCCCAGTCCATCATTTGTTGAAATGGCAAGCACGAGCGGTCTGCAGTTTCTCATCTGCGCCTTGGCAGCCATCAGAACAGGGCTATCCGTCATCGCGTTCGCCAGCTTGCTGGTCGTATTCCCTGTGCAAGGTGCAATGACCAGCACATCAAGAAGCTTGGAAGGTCCAAGCGGCTCCGCCTCAACAATCGTAGAAATAATATCATTCCCGGTTATATCTTTCAACTGTTTCTGCCAATTTTCCGATGTCCCAAATCGGGTATCCGTCGTCATGATGGTGCTCGATACAATCGGAATCACATTCGCTCCGCCCGATTTGAAACGCTCGATCTGCGGCATCACTTCTTCCAGCGTGCAGTGGGACCCCGTCAGGGCATAGCCCACCGTTTTTCCATTCCAATTCATTTCGCATCCCCCCGAATCTTGATTTCTTCAGAAATCAGCTCCACCAGCGCATTGGCGATAATGATGCCGGCTGTCTTAGGAGCCACGATTCCGGGTAGTCCGGGTGCGAGCATGGCTTTGATACCCCGTTTTTCGGCATAGCGAAAATCGCATCCGCCGGGTGCGGAGGCGAGATCGATGATAACGGCCTCCCGAGGCATTTTCGAGATGATTTGTGCTGTGACTATCATAGTTGGAATCGTGTTAAAAAGCAAGTCAATGCCGGCTACGTGAGTCCCCAAATCCTTTATGAGAAAAGGCTTCCAGCCCATTTCCTCCGCTCTGGCATAATGCTCCGATTTCCGTACGCCCATCATGACATTCGCACCGAGCCCCTGCAGGCTCCGCGCCATCGTAAATCCCGTCCGGCCCATGCCGAGCACCATGCTCGTGGATCCATGAATCGTAAAATCGGTATTTTGGATCGCCATCATCAGCGCTCCTTCTGCCGTCGGGATGGAGTTGTAGATCGCTACATCGTCCCGCTCAAATATTTCCACCAGCTTGATGTTATATTTGTCGCACAGCGATCGTAAATAAGGTTTGGCCATGCCGGTATAAACGACTCCGTGCTTCGGCATAGCGGCAATATGATCCTCCTGCAGCCGTAATGGACCTTCCGAAAACAATGCGCTGACACGTCCTTCATCATCACAGCCCACTACCGGCAAAATCAGGGCATCGGCATCCGCCATCAGCTCGGTGGAAAGCGTCTCGCGCGTAACCCCTTGGAATGAATCCTGCAGCTTCTCAAAGCCCGCGATCATGACGGAAGCATCCATCTCGGCGCACTTGCGGATCACTTCAATTTGCCTTGCGTCTCCTCCAACGAAGACGGTCCGGACTCCAGTCAGCATGGAAGGCGTCGCTCCTTTCTTTCTAACCAATGTATAGACCATCTTATGCTGCGGCCCATAAGGTGGTGAGCGAATTATCCATGTAACGCGTTGGATAGCCCCTTACGCTGCGGGAAGCGAGGTTTCGGCCCTATGGTCACGTCGCACGGAGGACGCGACAAACCGGGGATGTCCTTGGCAACGTCAAAAAAGGCCGCCTTGGCTAATCAGCCAAAACGACCTTTCCAATTCGATGTGTAGAGCTCGTAAACGCGAGCCTATTTCCCCGTGTGTCCAAATCCGCCCGTACCGCGAACGGTTTCGGACAGCTCTTCCACCTCGGCAAAGGCGACTGCAGGGACGGTCTGAAATACCATTTGCGCTATCCGCTCGTTCCGCTCGATCGTAAATGGCTCTTGTCCCAAATTGATGAGCAGCACCTTCACTTCGCCGCGATAGTCGGCATCGATGGTGCCCGGCGAATTCAAGCAGGTAATCCCGTGCTTGAACGCCAGTCCGCTGCGAGGGCGGATTTGGGCCTCCAGCTCTGCCGGCATGGCCATTGCAAAGCCAGCCGGGATCAGCTTGCGCTCGCCGGGCTGCAGAACGACCGGCTCCGGTACAGCGGCATGCAGGTCGAAGCCTGCAGCGAGCTCGGACATTTTCACAGGCAGCTTCACATCTTCATTACCGGGTAATCTATGGATTTGAACGTAGTGCAACAAATTCATTCCTCCTAAGTCCATTCAATGCTTTGTCTGAGGTTCCAACCATCGCGAGTGCATATGGAGTATTAAACATTCGGTCGAGGACGGCATTCACATCCTCCATGCTTACTTGCTCAATGCGCTTGATCAGCTCATCAAGGGTGTGATGCCGGCCCAGCATCAGCTCGTTCTTGCCAAGCCGGTTCATGCGGCTGCTGGTGCTCTCCAGACTAAGGATGAGGCTTCCCTTCAGCTGCTCCTTCCCCTTCTTGAGCTCCTGCTCCGTCATTCCGTTCGTTGCCAGATCATGCAGCATCTCGATCGTCAAATCCAGCACGTCCTTCGTCTGCTTGGGCGCCGTGCCCGCATAGATGGTGAACATGCCGCTGTCCGCATGGGAGCTGTGATAGGAATATACCGAGTAAGCGAGCCCCCGCTTCTCCCGGATTTCCTGGAACAGCCGCGAGCTCATTCCACCGCCGATGGCATTGTTCAGAAGCACCATTGCATATTGCAGATCCTCGCCGATCGAGCAGCCCGGGAACGACATGCAGATATGATTCTGCTCGGTCTTCTTCTTCCGGAACTGGACGCCGTCCAGAAATGACGGCACCTCAAGGGCTTGGGGCGCACGGCGATTGGAAAATCCGCCGAAGTGCCGCTCCAGCAGCTCGATCGTTCCTTCATTGATATTTCCGGCAAGCGCAATGACCGTATTCTCGATCGTATAGTGATGTTCCATGTAAGCGCGCAGCGCATCGGAATCCATCGCTTCCAGCCGTTCCTTCGTACCAAGGATCGGAAATGCGAGCGGGTGATCGCCATAAACGGCCGTTGACATCAGGTCGTGCACCAGATCATCCGGCGTATCCTCATACATGGCGATCTCTTCCAGGATTACATTTTTCTCCTTGGCCAGCTCTTCCGCATCCAGCTTGGAGTTGAAGAACATATCGGAGAGAACATCGACAGCAATCGGAAAATGCTCATCCAATACCTTAGCATAATAGCAGGTATACTCTTTAGCCGTGAACGCGTTGACGTTTCCACCGATCGCATCGAACTGCTCGGCAATCGCACGGGCGTCAAACCGCTCCGTCCCTTTGAACATCATATGCTCTATAAAATGCGTAATCCCATTGATCTCCGGCGTCTCATTACGGGATCCGGTCTTCACCCAGATGCCGAAGGATACCGAACGACTTGTGGGGATGCTCTCCATAACCACACGCAGGCCGTTTGACAATTGTATTTTTTTCACGCAAGGCCCCCCTAACTGTCCATCCAGGTTCATTTCAGCTGACCAACAGCCTCATGCCATCCATTCATTCTATCAAACTTTACCATGTGCCACAACACCCTGGACTTCTAGGTTCCGCCCGGCATGATCCGGTCAGGCGAAAGCGTCTGGCTGACCGTGCCGATCGATAGACCCTTGGCCCGTATCCCGTCAATCATGCCCTTCAACGCTTTCGAGGAGGAGTCTGTTGGATGCATGAGAATGAGGAAGCCCGGTTCGACCTTGCTGCTTATTTTCTGAACGACCGCTTCCGGCGCAGGATGCTGCCAGTCCACGGTGTCAAGCGTCCACAGCACCGTTTTCAGCCCCCGGGCATGGGCGATCGCTACCGTCTGCTTGTTGAAATCGCCGGAAGGGGGCGCAAACCATTTATTTTCCACCCCTAAACTGGTCTTAAGGAGCTCCTGCGTTTTCGCAATCTCCAGATCGGCGCGTTCCCTGCTTAGACGGCTCATGTTGGGATGGGTGAAAGCATGATTCTCGACTTCATGGCCCCGCTTTACAATCTCGCCTGCAAGCTCCGGATTTTTCTTGAGCCAGCTGCCGTCGAGGAAGAAGGTGGTCTTGATATTTTCCTCATCGAGCGTATTCAGCATGGGCTCCAGAAATTCGTTGCCCCAGGCAACATTAATCATGAGCGACACCATCGGTTTATTCGGGTTCCCCCGATAGATCGGGTGAGATGCAAGATCCAGGTCGTTTAGCGTTACTTTGGCCGGAATTTCACGATATACGAGCGGGAGGGCCTCTCCCTTCCCCCGGTTCTTCACGGCCAGATTATATGTAGCCTCCACATCGACCTCAAGTCCGTTATAGCCGGGGATTGCCTCCCATACTCTGTCCACTCTCGCGTCAACAGGCTCTACTCTTTCCTTGGCAGCCGCAGCCTCAATCTGATTGAGCAGCTCCACGTCGACTACCGCTCCCGTAAGACTGCTGCTGTTCACGAGCTTTGTATTTGCCGCGGGCTCAAGTCCGGACACATAACCCCACGCGCCGCTGAACACGGCGGCAGCCGATACCAATGCGGTACCGGTCAGGAGCACGGCGATTTTCTTATCTTTCATGGGCTCTCCCACTCCCCCTCAGGCAGCTTTGTCCCATTTTATGTGCCGGGCTCCGGAATTATGAGCCAAAAGTAGAGCTGCGGCCTCGGTATGAGGGTGTGTGGCGAGCTAGACGCAAAAAAAGAGCCAGAATCAGGTTCTGCCTCTTTCTTCATTTGCTATTTCGGACGCTCAGGCTATGGCCCGCGCTTACTTCGCTTCCGCAGTCAATACCGCTTTGCGCGACAGGTTAATGCGTCCTTGCTGATCGATTTCCGTGACCTTAACGGTGATGACGTCACCAATGGCAACAACATCCTCCACCTTCGCCACCCGTTCGGTCGACAGCTGGGAAATGTGAACCAGCCCGTCTTTATTAGGCAAAATTTCCACGAACGCGCCGAACTTCTCGATCCGTTTGACGGTACCGGTATAAATTTCGCCGACCGCGACTTCCTTCACAATGCCTTCGATAATCGTAAGGGCTTTGCGGTTCATCTCTTCATTCGAAGAAGCGATAAATACGCGTCCATCCTGTTCGATATCGATCTTCACGCCGGTCTCCTCAATGATTTTGTTGATAATTTTGCCGCCGGCTCCGATGACATCGCGGATTTTGTCCGGATTGATCTGCATCGTGATGATCTTAGGCGCATATTGGGACAAGCTTGCTCTCGGTTCTTTGATGACCTCCATCATTTTGCCGAGGATATGCATGCGTCCTTCCTTTGCTTGCTGGAGTGCTTCCTGCAAAATCGCGCGGTCAATGCCGTCGATTTTGATATCCATCTGAATGGCGGTAACCCCATCCGGCGTTCCGGCAACTTTGAAGTCCATATCGCCGAGATGGTCCTCCATTCCCTGGATGTCCGTCAGAATGGATACATGCTCTCCGTCCTTAATCAAGCCCATGGCTACACCTGCTACAGGCGCTTTGATCGGTACACCGGCATCCATCATCGCCAGCGTGCTTGCGCAAATGCTCGCCTGGGAAGTCGATCCGTTCGATTCAAGCACTTCCGATACCAGGCGGATCGTGTACGGGAACTCGGCTTCATTAGGAATAACCTTGCTCAGTGCACGCTCACCCAAAGCACCATGTCCGATCTCCCGGCGACCCGGCGCGCGGAGGGGACGAGCCTCACCTACGCTGAACGGCGGGAAGTTATAGTGGTGCATGAAGCGCTTGGTCTCTTCCAGGTCGATGCCGTCAAGAATCTGCACATCGCCGAGGGCACCCAAAGTACATACGCTGAGCGCTTGCGTTTGACCGCGCGTGAACAAGCCGGAGCCGTGGGTTCTTGGAAGCAGACCCGTGTCGCATTCGATCGGACGAATCTCGGACAGGCCGCGTCCGTCCGGACGAACCTTGTCATGCGTAATGAGACGACGGACTTCCTCCTTCACGATGTCGTGAAGAACCTCTTTAACATCCTTCAAAAGTTCCGGCGTTTCAATATACTTTTCCTCAAATACGGTATAAGTCTCTTCATTAATCGCATCGATGGCATCCTGACGGGCATGCTTCTCTTCAATGCGAACGGCTTCGACAAGGCGGGCCTCCGCAAACTCGCGAACCTCGCGATTGACGTTTTCGTCTACGGCATGGAGCTTCACTTCCATCTTTTCCTTGCCGGCAACGGCCACCAATTCCTCGATCTTCGCCACAATCTTCTTGATTTCCTCATGACCGAACATGATCGCTTCCAGCATCACTTCTTCCGGAACCTCATTCGCTTCGGCCTCAACCATCATGATCGCGTCTTTCGTACCTGCAACGACGAGATAAATGTCACTGGCTTCCTGCTCTGCAATTGTAGGGTTCACGACAAAATTGCCGTTAACTCGTCCTACCGCCACGCCGCCGATCGGTCCGTTGAACGGAACATCGGAAATGCTGAGGGCTGCAGAGGTACCGATCATCGCGGCAATTTCCGGCTCGCAGTCCTGATCCACGCTCATGACGAGATTAAGGACCTGAACATCGTTGCGGAAGCCTTCCGGGAACAGCGGCCGGATCGGACGGTCAGTCAAGCGGCTTGCAAGGATTGCTTTCTCGCTCGGTCTGCCCTCCCGCTTAATGAATCCCCCCGGGATTTTACCAACCGCATACAATCTTTCCTCATAGTTCACCGTTAACGGGAAGAAATCCAAATCCTTCGGCTCACTTGAAGCCGTCACCGTACAGAGAACCGCCGTGTCGCCGTAACGGACCATAACAGCCGCATTTGCCTGCTTGGCCAGCCGACCGGTTTCGAGTACGAGAGGTCTTCCGCCAAGCTGCATTTCAACACTAGTTTCCATGTATTCCCTCCTCATAGGGATAAATTTTTTTGTCGTCTTCTAGCTTTCAGTATTGCCTAAAAACAGCATCATCTTTAATAATGCCGCCCGTTTGATCGATCGGAGTGTTTCACTGGATTCTATTGCTCGAGCTTATGTACGACAAACAACGAACTCATCTTGGAACACTCGATGACGAAAGCGGGAAACGCCGGCAGAAGCTTAAAGCTTGTGGAAGGCGAATCGGGTATATCAATATCTATGTGAATATCTTTCGCTGCAAAGCCTCGGCTTATGAATAACAGCATGGCTTTACAGGAAAGCGGGCAAACGAAAGCAATTTCCATAATACTTAGAAAAGAGCCCGGTTGTGCCGCTGTCGTTCCAAGAAGGACAGTGGACAACCAGGCTGTTTTCGGTAAATCCTATGGATGATTAGCGACGCAATCCAAGCTTCTCGATCAAAGCACTGTAACGTTTTACATCCTTGTTTTTCAAGTATGCAAGCAACTTACGGCGTTGGCCGACCATTTTCAGCAATCCACGGCGGGAATGATGATCCTTCTTGTGCGTACGCAAGTGGTCAGTCAAGTTCGTAATGTTTTCCGTTAGGATAGCGATCTGCACCTCTGGAGATCCTGTATCGGACTCGTGAGTTTTGTGCTCGTCAATCAGTTGTTGTTTACGTTCCTGAGTCAATGCCATCCTGTTCACCTCCTTCGTCATAATCGCCGTTGGCCCAGATACCGACGGTGAGATCAAACATCCAAGCCAAGGTTAAATTGCCCGAATCCCGGGCAACCTCTAAGAGTATAGCATACTTTTCCGAAAAAAGAAAATCCGATCCGCTAATTTATCGAAAAAGCGTGCTGCCCTATTCCATGTCCTTGAGAATCCTGCGGGCTTCGACCGCATCCCGGTGAATCCACTCCACAAGCTCCTGCACCGATTCGAATTTATGCTCTTTCCGAATATATTGAACCATCTCCACCGTCATGACCTGACCGTATAAATCGCCGCTGTAGTCGAAAAGATGCACCTCGAAGATCGGCTTCGTGATGCCTTCATGGAACGTTGGCTTGACACCGACGTTCATGACCCCGGCAATCCAGCCCCCCTCCTGATCCGAACGGGCACGCACGGCGTACACGCCCAGGGCCGGGATGACGTACGGATCCGTCAGCTCGAGATTCGCCGTCGGAAAGCCGATCTGCCTTCCGCGCTTCTCGCCGTGGATTACGGTTCCCCGAATGCTGTAATTTCTGCCGAGCCACCGGTTAGCATCCGCGAGCTGTCCGGTCTGCAGGGCAATCCGGATAGAAGAGCTGCCTACCTTCTCTCCATCCACTAAGAATGGCGGAACGGTGACGACAGACATCGCCCCTTCGCTTAATGCCTGAAGCTTGACGGCATCTCCCGCTCCCTTATGTCCAAAACGGAAATCGAATCCGACCACGGCCGTCTGCAGCGAGAGCGGGAGCAGCATGTCCGATACGAACGCTTCCGGACTGACTTCGGAGAACGCTTTGTTGAACTCCACAACGTACAGGATATCAATCCCCATCTCCTGCAGCAGCTTTTCCTTATCAGCCTGGGGAGTAAGATAGCCCTCATAATTTCCTTTGCCGATCACATCTTTAGGATGGGGATAGAAGGTGATGAGAGCGGCAGGAAGCCCTTGCTCCCGCGCAATTCCGACGGCCGTCGAAATCACGCTCTCATGACCCAGATGCAGACCGTCAAATTGTCCGATGGCCGCGACCTTCGGCACGCCGGCTTCCAATACGTTCTCCGGATTTATGGGGTAGGACAACGATACAATCCTCATGTTTCTCACCTCCATTCAACTAGAACAAGCACTATCTTGAAAATACCTTCACTGGCACGATCGCGCCTGATTCGGCTTGCCGCTTGTAGATTCCAAGAAAGCTTCCTTGGCTGTCATAGAGCCGGATCGGCTCGTCGCCTTCAACCAGAGGCTCCACGGCTCTGGCGGACAAGCGCTGTCCTTGCAGGGCAGCTTCCGCTTTCTCATCCGATACGGTATGAGCCGGAAGATGGGAGACCGCCCGGTCGACCGGAATCAGCTTATTCTGAAGCTGTCCTTCCTTCATAAGCTGTTCAATGGTTTCAAGGGTCAGGCAGTCGGCTGCCGGAATGCCGGCCGAGATCGTGCGTACAAGCCGAACCATGACGGAAGGAACGCCGAGCTTGCGGCCGATATCAACGCACAATGTGCGGATATATGTACCTTTGGAGCACAGCACCCGAAACGATATTTCGGGATAGGCGCCGCTGGCGTCAAAGCCGGTCATCTCAATCTCATGAATGGTGACGGTCCGGCTTTTGCGTTCAACGGTCTTCCCTTCCCGCGCAAGCTCATACAGACGCTTGCCGTTTACCTTGACGGCGGAATACATCGGGGGAACCTGGGAGATTTCACCCACAAACGAACGCAGCGCTTCCTCCGCTTCCTCCCTCGTTACCAGCACGCTGTCTGCCTCTTCAATGACCGTACCCGTGGCATCCTCCGTATCCGTAGCATACCCAAGACGCAGAACAGCCTCATATTCCTTCGGCAGTTCCTGCATATACTCCACGACTCGCGTCGCTCTGCCCAAACACAGGGGCAGCACTCCCGTAACCTCCGGATCAAGCGTACCCGTATGGCCAATCCGTTTCATGCGGACAATTCCTCTTACTTTGGCTACCACATCATGCGATGTCCAGCCGGCGGGCTTATGCACGGCCAAAATACCTTCCAACTCTGTCATAACCGTAGTCTCACCTGCTCCACAACGCGGGGGATAACATCCTCCAAAGGCCCCTCCAGACTGCAGCCGGCAGCCCGGACATGGCCTCCGCCTCCGAACCCTTGGGCAAGGGCGGCAACGTCGACTTTTCCGGCGGAGCGAAGGCTAACCTTCACGATACCGGATTTCAGAAGCTTAAACAAGATTCCGACCTCGACGCCTTGAATATTGCGGGGATAATTGACAATCCCCTCCAGATCCTCGCTGGCTGCACCGCAGCGGTCCATATGGTCAGGGGTAACGTGCACCCATGCGATTTTTCCATCCTCCGACACCTGGAGCGTATTCAGCGCTTCAACAAGCACTTTCATCTGGGGAAGAGTCATCTCTTCCAGCAGGATCTCCGCGAGCTCCGGCCCGTTAACGCCATGACCTAGCAGCTCTGAGGCAATGCTCATCACTTTAGGCGACGTGTTCGTATAACGGAAACCTCCGGTATCTGTAAGAAGCCCCGTATAGACGGACGTAGCAATCTCGGCATCCCAGGTGATCCCGCATACATTCAACAGGTCATACAGAATTTCTGCCGTCGCGGCGGCTTGAGGCAGCACCAGGTTAACGGAGCCGTACCGGTCATTGGTAGGGTGGTGGTCGATGTTCACGATTCTGGCATTCTCGGCAAACAACGTCCGGATGTGCCCTACCCGGGCAAAATCCGCGCAATCCACGCAGATCACATGCGTAAACGTCCGATCCGGCAGCTCTTCCGACCCGTTGATAATATCCTCGGCATGCCACAGCATGTTCATTCGTTTCGGGATCGGCCCTTCATTGATCATCGTGAATTTCTTGCCCAGACATGAGAGAAGCCAGCCCACCGCAAGGGTGGAACTGACTGCATCTCCATCGGGCTGAACATGCGACACAACCAAATAGTCATCGTGCTCCAGCAGAAACGACTTTACCTGCTGCAGCTCTTGCTCATAGGTCTGCATTCGCCCTCTCCTTTATTTACGAACTTGCATTATTTCTCTTCGCGCTCTCCGATTTCGTTGAGCAGCTTCTCGATCCGGCTGCCATAGGCAATGGATTCGTCAAACTTGAAGATCAGCTCCGGAACATGCCGGAGACGGATCCGTTTGCCAAGCTCGGAACGGAGGAAGCCGGTGGCCTTTTCCAGACCTTTCAAGGAAGCTGCCTTCTGTTCTTCGTCACCGAGCACGCTCAAGTACACCTTGGCTTGTGACAAGTCATTCGTCACATCAACGCCGGTCACGGTAATGAAGCCGATTCTCGGATCTTTGATTTCAGTCTGAATCAGTTGGCTGAGCTCTTTCTTAATCTGCTCGCCTACGCGCCCTGTTCTGATTTTTGCCATCGTTGATCACCTCGTTTATTAGCGCTCTACCGTCTCCATGATAAAGGCTTCGATGACGTCTCCTTCTTTCACATCGCTGTAGCTGGCCAACGTAATACCGCACTCGTAGCCTTGTGCCACTTCCTTCGCGTCGTCCTTGAAACGCTTGAGGGAATCGATCTTGCCCTCATGAATGACGATGCCGTCGCGGATCAAGCGGGCTTCGGCATTGCGCGAGATTTTTCCGGAAGTAACCATACAGCCTGCAATCGTACCAATCTTGCTCACTTTAAAGGTGTTGCGGACTTCCGCATGTCCGATCACGGTTTCTTTATATTCCGGATCGAGCATCCCCTTCATAGCTTGCTCAATTTCCTCGATTACATTATAGATGACACGGTGCAGACGCACGTCAACCTTCTCCTGCTCCGATGTCTGTTTTGCTTGAACATCCGGACGGACGTTAAAGCCGATGACGATCGCATTGGAAGCAGCCGCCAAAATAATATCGGATTCCGTGATCGCTCCGACGCCGCTGTGGATGATTTTTACGCGTACGCCTTCCACTTCGATCTTGTTAAGCGAGCTCTTCAAGGCTTCAACCGAGCCCTGTACGTCACCCTTAATGATCACGTTCAGATCCTTGATCTCGCCGTCCTTGATATGCTTGAACAAGTCGTCGAGGGTTACGCGGGTATTCGTGTTAAGCTCGGACTGACGCTGCGTGACCGCACGCTTCTCGGCGATCGAACGCGCCTTGCGCTCGTCCTCGAACACCATGAACGGATCGCCTGCGCCCGGCACTTCCGTAAGACCGGTAATTTCAACCGGCGTGGATGGACCGGCTTCTTTCAGGCGGCGCCCTTTATCATTCACCATCGCACGGATGCGGCCGAAGCAGTTGCCCGCTACAAACGCATCGCCGACTTTCAGCGTTCCGTGCTGAACGAGGATACGTGCAACCGGGCCTCTTCCCTTATCCAGCTCCGCCTCAATAACCGTACCGCGGGCACGCTTATCCGGATTGGCTTTGTATTCATTCACTTCGGCAACAAGCAGAATCATTTCGAGCAGATCCTCGAGACCCATGCGCTGTTTTGCCGAAACGTTAACGAAGATCGTATCTCCGCCCCATTCCTCCGGCACAAGCTCGTATTCGGTCAACTCCTGCTTCACCTTATCCGGGTTGGCAGACGGTTTGTCGATTTTGTTCACGGCCACGATGATCGGCAATCCTGCCGCCTTCGCATGGTTGATCGCTTCTACCGTCTGCGGCATCACGCCGTCATCGGCTGCGACAACAATAATCGTCATATCCGTAACCTGCGCACCGCGTGCACGCATAGCGGTAAACGCTTCGTGGCCCGGCGTATCCAGGAAGGTGATCTTCTTGCCGTTGATTTCAACTTGATAAGCACCGATGTGCTGTGTGATGCCGCCGGCTTCGCCGCCGCTCACGTTCGTGGAACGGATCGCATCCAGCAGCGTCGTTTTACCGTGGTCGACGTGACCCATGATGGTAACGACCGGAGGGCGCTCCTTCAAATCTTCAGGCGCGTCATTCTCTTCGACTGTCTCGAACCGGTCTTCTTCCACCGGAATCTTCACTTCAACCTCGACACCGAACTCCCCTGCAAGCAGCTG
This sequence comes from Paenibacillus sp. FSL M8-0142, assembly GCF_038597315.1. NCBI lineage: Bacteria > Bacillati > Bacillota > Bacilli > Caryophanales > Paenibacillaceae > Paenibacillus > Paenibacillus sp. FSL M8-0142. Next base: position 2,396,312 of record NZ_CP152008.1, on the reverse strand, counting down.
AATCGTCTCGATGTCCAGCTCCTGGTTGATCGTGGCCATCACGCCGAGGAAAATCAGCTTCTTGATGACTTCGGAAGCGTCCTTATGAAGCAGCTTCGCCGTTTCACCGACGGTCATGTCGCCACGGACGATAATTTTCTTCGGCGTGTTGTCGATTTTCTCACGAGGCGGCTGCTGGTTGTTCTGGTTCCGTCCGCGGTTATTCTTCCCACCGCGATTGTTGCCGCGGAAACCGCCCTGGCGGTTGTTATCATCAAACCGCTTGGAATTGTTGTTGTTATTGTTTCTTCCGCCCCGGTTGTTTTGACCGTTGCTGTTGTTCTGGCTGCCGGAGTCATTGCGTCCCGTTCTGCCTTGCGGACGCGAAGCGCCTTGAGCGCCGTTGTTCTGCGGACGAGCACCGCCTTGACCTCCGCCTTGCGGACGGGAGCCGGTTGCTGTACCGCCTTGCGGACGGGAGCCAGTTGCTGTTCCACCTTGTCTTGGTGCCTGGTTGCTGCGATTTTGGTTCTGGCTTCCTTGAGCCGGGCCTGATTGGTTTCTGCGAGAATCCTGTCCCTGTCCTTGTGGACGCTGGGAACCGGATGTGTTCTGGTTATTTTGATGATTTCTACTATTCATACCTACCTGCTTTTCCTGTTGTTTTTTGGGTTGACCTTGACCTTGACCGCGCTGACCTGCATTTCGAGAGCCGTCTTGCCCGCTGCTTACTTTCGCATCAGCAGCGGAAGAGTTGGAAGCAACCGACACGGGCGGCTTGCGGCTCTCGCCGCGGGAAGCGTCCGCACCGTCACGCTTGGCTGCCGCATTCGATTTGATATCCTTAAAGAACTGCTCAACTTTGGATACCGTATCGTTCTCCATGACGCTCATGTGGTTGTTAACCGGAATGTTCAAACGCTTAAGGATCGTTATAATTTCTTTACTGCTCATATTCAGCGATTTCGCGTATTCATATACGCGAAGTTTATTGTCTTTGTTTTCTTGTTTACTCAATATACTCCACCTCCGACATTGTCTCCATTGTTCTGGAGATCATTTCTGCGAATCCTTGATCCGTAACGGCCAGCACAACCCGCTCGGGTTTACCTACACTTGTGCCCAGACTTTCCCGGTCAAATCCGATTACCAGAGGGATGTTATAAGAACCGCATTTGTCGCGGAACTTTTTTTTAGTATTATCTGAGGCGTCACCCGCAAGAATAACCAACTTTGCTTCTGAAGACCGGATGGCTTTGAGCACGATCTCATCACCCGTAACCACCTTGCCGGCCCGCATGGCCAGGCCGAGCTGAGAAAGCGCCCTATTCATCATCGGCTGCACGCTCTTTAGCAGCCAGGAATTCATCCTCAACCTTGATGAAATCCTGGGCCAATTGTTCATAGATCTCGGGTTTCACTTGCTGCTTCAACGCTCGATCCAAAGCTTTATTTTTTTGTGCAAGCTTGAAGCAGGAAACTTTGCCGCATAGATAAGCGCCGCGGCCCGACTTTTTGCCGGTCAGATCAATCATGACCGCCTCGTCGGGCGTTCTGACAATCCGGATCAGCTCTTTCTTCGGCATCATTTCCTGACATGCCACACATTTACGCAGCGGTATCTTTCTCTGTTTCAAGACGCTTACCCCCCCGCTTGTTTCGGAATTAATCCACGGAGACGGAATCCTGGTGCATTTCACCGGATTGGGATTTTGGTCTGCCAAATTCCTGCTCCGCCTGGCTTTCGCTCTTAATATCGATCTTCCAGCCTGTCAATTTAGCTGCAAGGCGCGCATTCTGGCCCTTGATGCCAATGGCCAGTGAGAGCTGGTAGTCGGGAACAATGACGCGGGCCATCTTCTCATCCTCGAACACTTGAACCTCAAGCACTTTCGAAGGACTGAGGGCGTTGGCCACGTACTCCTCAACCGAATCGGAATAGCGGACGATGTCGATCTTCTCCCCGCGGAGCTCGTTCACGATCGTCTGAACGCGCATCCCTTTCGGGCCAACGCAGGAGCCTACCGGATCGACCTCTTCATTACGAGAGTAAACCGCAATCTTGGAGCGGTAGCCCGCTTCACGCGCAACCGAACGGATCTCGACGACGCCGTCGAAAATTTCCGGAACCTCCAGCTCAAACAGGCGCTTGAGCAGCCCCGGATGCGTGCGGGAGAGCATGATTTGCGGACCTTTCGTAGTGTTCTCGACCTTCGTGATATACGCCTTGATCCGATCGCCATGCTTGAACTTCTCGTTCGGCATCAGCTCCGTAAGCGGAAGCGCGGCTTCGATCTTCCCGAGGTCGATGTAGATGTTTCTAAGGTCCTGGCGCTGCAGCGTACCGGTGACGATATCGTCTTCCTTGTCGATAAACGCGCTGTAGATCAAGCCGCGCTCGGCTTCCCGAATGCGCTGCGTAACGACCTGCTTCGCCGTCTGAGCCGCGATTCGACCGAAATCGCGAGGCGTTACCTCGATCTCGGCGATATCCTCGAGCTGGAAATGCGGATTGATTTCGCGTGCCGCATGCAGCGAAATTTCCGTCCGCGGATCCAGAACCTCTTCAACGATCAGCTTCCGTGCAAACACTTTGATGACGCCGGTATTGCGGTTCATGTCTACACGGACATTTTGCGCAGTGTTGAAGTTACGCTTGTAACTCGAGATCAGCGCAGCCTCGATGGCTTCAAACAACACATCTTTGCTGATGCCCTTCTCTCTCTCCAGCTCGTTCATCGCTTCAATAAAATCCATACTCATTGAAAATCGGTTCCCCCTTTCAAAACTTCCGTCTAAAAAATGATGGCCAATCTGGCGCTGGCTACTTTTGCATATGGAATAACGTGCTGTTTCTTGCCCGTTTGAATAACAAGCTCTTCTTGCTCGAAGGACTCCAGCTTGCCCTCGAATTCCTTCAGCCCGTCGATCGGCTCGTATACCGTAACGAATACGTTCTTGCCGACAGCCTTGGCGACGTCCTCCTTCTTCTTAAGCGGACGTTCGGCGCCCGGAGAGGAAACCTCGAGAAAATAAGCGGTCGGAATCGGATCGTTCTCATCCAGCTTCTGGCTCAGATATTCGCTGATTACTCCGCAATCGTCAATATCAATGCCGCCTTCTTTATCTACAAACACACGCAGGAACCAGCTGCTTCCTTCCTTTACGTATTCCACATCGACCAGTTCGAAGCCGTGTTCATCCAGATACGGCTGCACCATTTCTTCCACAGTCGTTTTAATCTTTGATGTGCTCAAAGAACATAACCTCCAAGTTGATTTCCTATATACCAAAGAGTAAAGAGTGGGTTGCCCCACTCTTTACACAACGGTTTTATCTCCATGATTACCAAAAAAATTATAACATAGTCTGGTAATAGTGACAAGTATGACTCCTTGACTGTCAAGGAAGCCTCCTGAGCAGCAACGGGCCCGGCCTGAGAGATATGAAGAAATCAGAATAATGAGAGCTGATTGCTCTCCGGCAAACCGCGGAAGCAGCCCATCTGGGTCAGAAGTTCCACCGCCGTCTTACTCGCCTTGGACTTCTGCTGGAAATCTTCTATCGATAAAAACTCGCCGAATTCGCGCGCAGCCGCAATGTTGCGGGCGGCGTTTTCGCCGATACCGGCCAAGGCCGAGAACGGCGGGATGAGCGAATTTCCGTCAACCGTAAATTTCGTTGCATCCGAACGATAAAGATCGATGCTCTTGAAGGTAAAGCCTCTGGCCGTCATTTCCAGCGCCATTTCCAGGATCGGCAGCATGCCTTTCTCCTTCGCGCTGGCTCCGAAGCCGAGCTGCTCGATCTCCTCGATTCGGCGGTAAATCGCCTCATATCCTTGACAGCACAGCTCAATATCAATATCCTCGGCGCGGACCGAGAAGTACGTCGCATAGTATTCGATCGGATAATACAGCTTGAAATACGCGGTACGCACTGCCGAGATAACATATGCAGCCGCGTGGGCTTTCGGGAACATGTACTGGATTTTGAGACAGGAGTCAATGTACCACTGAGGCACCTTGCATCGCTTCATCTCGTCGATCCACTCCTGGGTAAGCCCCTTACCCTTCCGCACGCTCTCCGTAATCTTGAAGGCGAGGCTTGCATCCATCCCGGCCTTGTAGATCAGGAACAGCATGATATCGTCACGACAGCCGATAACCGTCTTGATGTTGCATGTGCCGTTCTTGATAAGCTCCTGCGCATTGCCGAGCCATACGCCGGTACCGTGCGAGAGGCCGGAAATTTGCAGCAGGTCGGCAAAGCTGGACGGCTGGGATTCCACAAGCATCTGCCGTACGAACTTGGTTCCCATCTCCGGAACGCCGTAGGTCGCCACCGGAGAACGGATTTGCTCCGGGGTTACCCCGAGCGCTTCCGTGGAGTTGAACATGCTCATTACCTTCGGATCGTTCATCGGAATCGTCGTTGGATCGACGCCGGTCAGATCCTGCAGCATTCTCATCATCGTCGGATCATCGTGTCCCAGAATATCAAGCTTCAGCAGGTTCGCATCAAAGGCGTGGTAATCGAAATGCGTGGTCTTCCATTCGGCGTTGACGTCGTCGGCCGGATACTGAACCGGGGTGATATCCTCCACCTCGATATAGTCCGGGACAACGACGATACCGCCGGGATGCTGACCGGTGCTTCGTTTCACGCCGGTACAGCCGGCGGCTAGCCGGTTCAGCTCCGCACCACGCCAACGCTTGTTATGATGCTCCTCATATTTCTTTGCAAAGCCGAACGCCGTCTTCTCGGCGACGGTACCGATCGTCCCCGCCCGAAACACGCTCTTCTCTCCGAACATTTCCTTCGTAAAGTTATGGGCATGCGGCTGATATTCCCCGGAGAAGTTCAAGTCGATATCGGGAACCTTGTCCCCTTTGAAGCCGAGGAACGTCTCAAACGGAATATCCTGTCCTTCGCCTTTCATCATGTTGCCGCAGTTCGGGCAAGCCTTGTCCGGCAAGTCGAAACCGCTCGGGACGCTGCCGTCGAGGAACCACTCGCTGTGCTTGCACTCTTTGTTCAGGCAGATGTAATGCGCCGGCAGCGGGTTAACCTCGGAAATGCCGAGGAAGGTGGCAACGACCGAAGATCCGACGGATCCCCGTGAGCCGACCAAGTATCCGTCGCGGTTCGATTTTTTTACCAGGCGCTCGGAGATCAGATAGTTCGCGGAGAAGCCGTATTTGATAATCGGCTCAAGCTCCTTCTCCAGCCGGGCTACGACAACCTCCGGCAGATCGTCCCCGTAAATCGACCGTGCTGTCTCATAGCAGGTGTTGCGGATCTCTTCGTCCGCTCCTTCCAGGATCGGAGTGAACAGCTTATCCGGGAACAGCTCCAGCTCTTCGAACCGGTCTGCCAGCTCCGACGTATTGGTTACGACGACTTCATAAGCCTTATCCTCGCCCAAGAACTCGAATTCCTCCAGCATCTCCTCCGTTGTCCGGAAATGCGCATCAGGCTTGCGCATATCCTTCAGCGGACTGAATCCGGTAATACCATGGATCGTAATGTCCCTGAACAGCTTGTCCCGCGGTTCCAGATAGTGCACGTTACCTGTGGCGATCACCGGCTTGTTCAGCTTCTCGCCGATCCGCACCACTTTGGATATGGCCGTCTTGATTTCTTCGGGACTGCCGACCAGGCCTTTATCCACCAAATGCATATACATCGTCAGCGGCTGGATCTCCAGCACATCATAGAAGGCCGCAATTTCTTCCGCTTCTTCCTCGGTCTTGTTGAGCACCGTCTCGAAAAACTCGCCCTTTTCGCAACCGGACAATACAAGCAAGCCTTCGCGCATCTCCTGAAGCTTGGATTTCGGTATGCAAGGCACGCGCTTAAAATACTCCGTATGCGACATCGACACCAGCTTGTACAGATTCTTCTTGCCCGTCATGTTCAAGGCATAAATGCCGCAGTGGAACGGACGCGCATTGGACAGGTCCATGCCGACGTAGTCGTTCAGCCGGTCCAGCATCTTGATCCCCTTCATTTTGTCCGCGTCCGCAAGCAGTCCGTTCAGGATGCCCGCGAGTGCAACGGTATCATCGATCGCACGGTGATGGCTTTCGAGCGCAACCTTGTATTTATCGGCAAGCGTGTTGAGCCGGTGGTTTTTCATCCCCGGATGCAAAAGCCGCGCAAGCTCCAGGGTATCCAGATACGGGTTGTCCAGTGTGTCCATGCCGGCATTTTGCAGCGATGCCTGAATGAAGCCCACGTCGAACCTTGCATTGTGCGCGACAAGCACCGCGTCCCCAACGAATTCGACGAACTCCTTCAGAACCGGTTCAAGCTCCGGCGCGTCCCTTACCATATCATCGTTGATGTTTGTCAATTGCTGAATATGGTACGGTATCCGCTCATGCGGATTGACGAACGTCGCGTACCGGTCGATTTCCTTGCCCTCATGCATTTTGACGGCGGCCAGCTCGATAATTTTGTTCGCGGTTATCGACAGACCCGTTGTCTCGATATCGAAGACGACGTAGGTTGCGCTGCTCAGCTCGATCGGCTTCGCCTGCTCCACGATATTCACCGCATCGTTAACGACGTTCGCCTCGAGTCCGTAAATCATCTTGATCCCGTTCTTCTTCGCATGCTTCGCCGCGTCGGGATAGCACTGTACACCGCCATGATCGCTGACGGCAATCGCCTTATGTCCCCAGCTCGCCGCCGTTTTGATATAGCGGTCGATCGGCGTAACGGCATCCATCGTGCTCATGGTCGTGTGGAGATGGAATTCGACCCGCTTTTCAGGCGCATTATCCTTCCGCGATGGCGGAGCTTTCACCTCGGACAAATCCGTAGGAATCATGACCAGCTCCGGCACCTGCATGAACCGGTCATATTCCACCCGGCCTCTGGCCTTAACCCATTTGCCGTCGGCAAGCAGGCTCAACACTTTCAGATCATCCTTCGTCTTGGCAAACATCTTCATCTGCAAGGAATCGCTGAAATCGGTCAAATTGAAGGTGAACAGCGTGCTGCCGTTTCGCAGTTCCTTTCGGTCCAAGCCAAAGATTGTACCTTGGATCGTAATCTTCTTCTCCTCGTCCTGGATATCCTGGATAGATACCGGCTGGTCCTTTATGTCGTAGCCGACCTGCAGCCGGTCCGGAGCCTCATCCTCGTCACCGGCATCCATCTCGGCTTCCAGGCTGCTCATGAGCTGCTCGATAACCTCCCGCTCTTCCTGCCGCTTGCGCTGCTCAAATTCCTCATAGGCAGCCTGCCCATTATCGCCGACCTGCATTTTAACGCGGAGCTGAAGATCGAAGTAATGGCTGAAGAAGCGGGTGATGGCCGTATCGATTTGCTTCTTCCGGGCAAGCTCGAGCGACATGCCGTCCGACATCGTCAGCAGCAGCTGCCCGTCCTCCACCTCGTGCCGGGCCCGGGTCATCCAGCCGTTAACGGATGGAATCTCACGGTGTACCCACTCCAGGAACAAATTCCAGTACTCCTGCACAATGTCGGCAGCCTGCACATTGCCCTGATACCGGAATACAAATACGATGCGGGCAATATGATTCATCTTCTCCTGTATTCTCAGGCAGAAGGTCCGATACACCTCGGCGGGAACGAGCGTCTCCTTCAGGATCGTAATCTTCCACTCCTTGCTCGCCCGGCTCGTCTCCACCTGCTCGATGATACCGTCCAAGAAATAGGGTTCCACCAGATTGGCCGGAACTTCGCCCTGCTTCATCAGCAGTTCAAGCCGTTTCCTTTTATCTTCTGCTGTGCCCATGGTTCCCTCCCCCTAAGTTTTCACGCGAATTGCTTATAAAAACAGTAGAAGCTTCCGCCGGCAGCATCCACACGTCCTGCCTCGAAACAGAGCGATGGGTCTACTGCCATCCGGAAGCTTGCTCCAGACGCACATATTCCGGGTACAGGAGAACGAAGAAGCAATCTGTAGCCCTCCTCCCTCTACCCGGAATATCAAATTATCGGTATATTAATACGCTCTGGCAAACAGTACGGTATGCTTCGCATCATCACCGCAAACGAGACATTTCGTCTTCGTCTCGCCCGGCTCAAAAGGTATGTTCCGGCTGGTCGCCCCGGTCTCCTGCTTTACGGTATCCTCGCAAGCCTCGGAGCCGCACCAACCCGCCAGGGTAAATCCGCGCTTCTCTTCCATGCTCGCCTTCATCTCGTCCAGTGTATCCACCGAATAGAAATGATCCTCGCGGAACTGCTTCGCGCGGTTATACATTTCTTGATGCACCTGCTCCAGCATGCTCTGAACCTCTTGGACCAGATTGGCCTGCTCGACGACTTTCTTCTCGCCGGTGATTCGGGATACCAGCACGCAAACCCCGTTTTCCATATCACGAGGTCCGATCTCCAGTCGCACCGGAACGCCGCGCATTTCATACTCATTAAACTTCCAGCCCGGGCGCACATCCGGATTATCGTCCACACGAACCCGGATACCGGCCGCTTTCAATTCACGGTAGAGCTCGTCCGTACGGCCAACCACGGCATCACGAGTCTTCGGAGGACCGATCGGAATCATAATGACCTGAGTCGGCGCAACCTTCGGCGGGAGCACCAATCCTCGGTCATCCCCGTGAACCATGATCAAGGAGCCGATCAGACGCGTGCTGACGCCCCAAGATGTGGTGTGGGCATACTCCAGCGTATTTTCGCGGTTCAAATACTGAATCTCGAAGGCCTCCGCAAAATTGGTGCCCATATAATGGGACGTCCCTGCCTGGACAGCTCGTCCGTCCTTCATCATAGCTTCGATGGAGAACGTGTCGACGGCTCCGGCGAACTTCTCCGATGGCGTCTTCTGTCCTTTAATCACCGGAATAGCCAAATAGTTCTCAACAAAATCCTGGTAGATGTCCAGCATTTGCATCGTTTCTTCCCGAGCCTCGGCTTCGGTTTCATGAGCCGTGTGGCCCTCCTGCCACAGGAATTCGCTTGTACGGAGGAACGGCAGCGTTCGCTTCTCCCAACGTACCACGTTCGCCCACTGGTTGATCTTCACCGGGAGATCGCGATAGGATTGAATCCATTTGGAGTACATATGCCCGAACATCGTTTCGGACGTCGGTCGAATCGCCAGACGTTCCTCCAGCTTTTCTCCTGCCGCCTCGGTTACCCATGGCAGCTCCGGATTGAAGCCTTCTACATGCTCTTTCTCTTTCTGGAAGAAGCTTTCCGGAATGAACAGCGGGAAGTACGCATTGCGGTGCCCCGTTTCCTTGAAACGGCGATCCAGCTCCTCCTGGATATGCTCCCAAATTTCATAGCCGTCCGGCTTGAACACGATGCAGCCCCGGACCGGCGAATAATCCATCAGGTCCGCTTTTTTGATGACATCGATATACCAGCGGGAGAAGTCCTCTCCTTGCGGCGTGATCTCCGTCACGAATTGTTTATCCTTCGATTCCTTCGACATAAAAATCCTGTTCCTCCCATTATTAAAACGCTTCTTCGGGCGATTGTGCTGTAAGCCTGCTTCCGAATGCGGCGCTATTGGCGATATGTGTAAGCAGGCCCTGCGAATGACGGTTCGTATCACTCGTGCATTCGGGAAGAGGCCTGCCGGTAACGGAAAACCCCAGGAGGCTAAAGATCCGAGAGCTTCAGCGTAAAGCCGCTCCTATGCAAAGAGAGCTTACGGCTGATCGCTGCACGGGTACACCCCGCTGGATGTTTTATCCGTTGATTAAGCGAAGTATGTCATTGTACGTCACGGCAATCATCAGCAGAAACAGCATCGCAAAGCCGATAAAATGCACCATGCCTTCCCGGTTCGGATCAATCGGCTTCCCGCGCAATGCCTCTATGCCGAGGAACACGAGCCGGCTGCCGTCAAGCGCCGGAATCGGCAGCAGATTGAAGATGCCGAGATACAAGCTCAATATGGCCGCCCAATAGGTCAGCTGTTCAATTCCTTGCTTCGCGATCTGTCCGGTCACTTCGAATGTGCGGACCGGGCCTCCAAGATCATCCATCGAGAATTGCTGGATCAATTGCCTGAACCCTTGGAAAATAATGCTTGTCGTGTCTACCATCGCGGTACCCGCGCCCGTAATCGTCTCACCGATGCCTGCCGATCTGGTCGGAAGCTCAGGAACGATCCCGACCTTGCCGCCTTCCTGGCCTTCCATCGTGCGCGGCGTCAGTGTCAGCTCGAAGGATTCGTCGCCGCGGCGGACGGTCCAATCCATCGGCTTGTCCTTGGATGCGGCGATCAATTCGATCATCTTCTGATAATCCGAGCCGATGGCAACACCGTTAATGCTCTCGATGATGTCACCCTTCTTCAGGTTCGCCTCATCGGCCGGCATGCCTTTTGTAATCTCTCCGATCTGCACATAAGTCGGATTTTCGACCGGAATGCCCGCCATCTGAATATGCAGCGCGAACAGAACAAAAGCCAGAATAAAGTTCATCACCGGCCCGGCAAAGATGGCCAAGGCTCTCTGTCCGACCGTCTTGCTGCCGAACTGGCGGTCTCTTGGCGCGATCTGGGTCTCAATGCCTTTGGCCACGGTCATCGCCTGCGGGTGAATCTGGTACTGCTGGTGCTCGCCGTCCACATCCAGCCGCACCGACAGCCGATCCACCATATCCATGAATTCGACCTCTCCGCGGATCACGTTCTTCCGGTTGTCGAGCTGGTCTAAATAAATCTTCTTTACCTGATTGTCCGAATTCAATCGGACCGCAATCGTCTGACCTGGATGAATTTCAACCAGTTCAGGGTCTTCGCCCGCCATGCGCGCATATCCGCCGAAAGGCAGCAGGCGAAGCGTAAACTGCGTTTCGTTGCGTTTATAAGAGAACAGCTTCGGTCCAAAGCCGATCGCAAATTCCCGCACCAAGATCCCCGCACGCCGGGCAAAGTAATAGTGCCCCCATTCATGCACTGTGACAATGACAAAAAACATGAGCACCGTTAAAAAAACGATCCGCAGCATTTCCAAATCCGTACATCCCCCTTTTCCTCTGAGAACGCAGTATGTCCCTATAGATTATCATTATTCTCCTGTCGTCCACAAGAGAATCACAAGCTGTCAGCTTTTTTCAAGGGAGATTATGATGTGACATCTGATCCTATAGTCTGGAAGCAAGCTCGCGCGCGGATTGATCGCTCGCTTCGATCGTTTCGAGCGTCGGCTCCGAATGGATCTCGTGCTGCTCAAGCACTTGCTCGATGATCTCTTCGATCCGAAGGAAGGAGATTTCCTTGCGCAGGAACCGGGCAACCGCCACCTCGTTGGCAGCATTGAATACGGTTGGCGCCGTCCCTCCCATTTTACCACATTCATAGGCAAGCCTTAAACACGGAAAGCGTTCAAAATCCATTTCTCGAAAATTCAGCCTGCCCGCTTCCGCCAACGAAAGCCTTGGTGCCGGAGAATTCCAGCGTTCCGGATACGTCAGGGCATACTGGATTGGCACTCTCATGTCCGGGTTGCCTAACTGCGCGATAATGCTGGAATCCCGAAACTCGACGAAGGAATGAATAATGCTCTCCGGATGAAGCAATACGGAAATCTGCTCGTAGGGAAGTCCATACAGCCAATGGGCTTCGATCACCTCAAGCCCCTTGTTGACCATCGTTGCCGAATCAATCGTGATCTTGGCCCCCATGGACCAATTCGGATGCTTCAATGCGTCCTCAACCGTTACGTTCACCAGCTGCTCCCGCGTGTAGTCGCGAAAGGATCCGCCGGACGCCGTTAACGTGATCCGCTCGATATCCTCGTACCGTTCCCCGTTCAAGCACTGGAATATGGCCGAATGCTCGCTGTCGATGGGAAGAAGCTTGACCCCTTTCGCCGCTGCCGCCGCAGTCACCAGATGCCCTGCCGTTACCAGTGTCTCCTTATTCGCAAGTCCGATGTTCTTCCCCGCTTCGATGGCCGCCAGGGTGGATGGGAGTCCCATGCTTCCCACGACCGCCGTGACCACCAGCTCGGCATCCGTTCCGGCGGCGATCTCGATCAAGCCTTCCCGCCCATAGAACACTTCCGTTCCGGCAGGCAGGGAATGCTTCACCAGGTCCGCGAGCTCCTTGGTTGCGACCGAAACTTTACGCGGCCCAAATTCCTTCGCCTGCTGAAGCAGCAGCTCCACGTTGCTCCCAGCAGCCAAACCTTCGATCTGAAACTGGTCCCGATGCATCCTGGCGACATCCAAAGTCTGTGTACCGATCGAGCCGGTAGACCCGAGAACGCTGATTTTCTTCATAAATACATCTTTCCTTTCCATCAGTAAGGCAGAAGGCCAAGCATATGTACGAACGGGAATACGACGATCCAGCTGTCGCAGCGATCCAGTATTCCGCCGTGCCCGGGCAGCAGGCTGCCTGAATCCTTAATGCCGTACACCCTCTTGTAGGCGGACTGCACCAGATCTCCCAGCTGACCGATGACGGCACAAGACAGACCGATCAGAACGGCTTGTCCGGCCGATAATAATCCATTCGAGAAAAAGGAAAAGATCAGGGATGTGAACACAGCGATGACGACACCGCCAAGTGCACCCTCGATCGTTTTGTTCGGACTGATGGAAGGCCACAGCTTATGCCGCCCTGCCGCCTTCCCGACAAAATAGGCCCCGGCATCGCTCGCCCAGATGGAGCCCAGCAGAAGGAACGTCCAAAAGATGCCGTGACCGTCCTCCGCATGCCGCGACTCGGCGATGAAGGAGAAGCCGATGCCGACATAGACTGCACCCAGGAACAGCAAAGCGACCCGTTGAATATCAATGGCATTCTTCGTGGTCACCGTTGCCAGCAGGAACAGCAGAAGCAGGAGCCATATCGCGTGTTCCCAAGGGAGCTGAACATCGATATTCAGCAAATTCCACGGGAACACCAGCAGCAGCACTCCTGCATAACCGATCCACGCCGTTCCACCGAACGGCGCCGTTTTCGTCATTTTCACAAACTCATAGTATCCGATGAGTGCCATGGCCAGGATAAGAAGATGGTACGACAGTCCACCGATGAAACATAATCCCAAAAAGACCGTGCCCGCTATAATTCCGGTAATCAATCGCTGCTTCAATATGACCCATCCTCCATCGGCTACGACAGTCCACCGTAGCGCCGTGTTCTATGTTGATAATCGGCAACTGCCGCGACCAAATGTTCTTTGGTAAACTCCGGCCAATAAATGTCGGTAAACCATAATTCGCTATAAGCAAGCTGCCAAAGCATGAAATTGCTCAAACGCAATTCCCCGCTCGTCCGGATAAGCAGATCCGGATCCGGCAAATCGCCTGTGAGGAGCCGCTGACCGATCAGTTCCTCGGTTATATCTTCAGGACGAAGAATTCCGTCACGCACTTCCTGCCCGAGCGCTTTAAAACTCTCGGTGATCTCTTTCCGGCTGCCGTAATTAAGCGCAAAATTCAGCACAAGCCCCGTGTTGTCCGCCGTTCTGGCAACGGCCTCTTCCATCGCGGACACCGTATGGGACGGCAGGTCCTCCGGATGCCCCATCATTCTGACCTGGACATTCTTCTCAATGAGCTCTTCCAGCTCAATGGCCAGGAACTCCTGGGGAAGCTTCATAAGAAAATCCACTTCCTCCTTCGGCCGAGTCCAGTTTTCCGTCGAAAAAGCATACATCGTCAATATTTTGATCCCTAAATCATCGGCGGCGATGGCCGCTCTTTTGACAGCCTTCATGCCGTTCTGGTGACCGACGATTCGCGGCATGCCGCGCCGTTTAGCCCAGCGTCCGTTACCGTCCATAATAATTGCCACATGATGAGGGATGTTGTCCGGAGAGAGCTGATGCGTCTGCTGACTGTCCTCCTGATTCAACCACGATCGAACCCGTTTGATCATTCCATTTCCTCCAGGCTTCTTTCTGCAAAAAAGAGACAAACCCCACCATAACCGGAGGGGCCGCAAGTCTCTTACACTTCCATAATCTCTTTTTCTTTGGCAACGAGGACTTTGTCGACTTCCGCGATAAATTTATCCGTCGTTTTCTGGATATCTTCCTGATGTCTCCGGGACTCGTCCTCGGAAATATCCGTTTTCTCCATCTTTTTGATGTCATCGTTGGCATCACGGCGAATGTTGCGGATGGCCACTTTCGCTTCCTCGCCGAATTTCTTGGTCATTTTGACCAATTCGCTTCTGCGCTCTTCCGTGAGTGCAGGAATCACCAGGCGGATTTGCATGCCGTCGTTCGCCGGCGTCAATCCGAGATCCGATTTCATGATCGCCTTTTCGATATCTGCCAAAGACGACTTATCCCAAGGCTGAATCATCAGTGTCCGGGAATCCGGCGTGCTGATGTTTGCCAGTTGGTTGATCGGCGTAGGCGCTCCGTAGTACTCAACCGTAATCCGGTCGAGAAGGGCTGGCGCTGCCCGTCCTGCGCGCAGCGTAGCCAGATCGCGTCTCAAAGCCAAAATCGCTTTTTCCATGCGTTCTTCTGCGTTCTTTTTCACTGATTGCGGCATTAATCTACACTCCCTTTGACAATCGTTCCGATTTTCTCACCCAGAACGACACGCTTGATATTGCCTTGCTCCGTTATGGCGAATACGATGAGCGGAATGTTGTTGTCCATACATAACGATGAAGCTGTAGAGTCCATTACCCCAAGGTTTTTGTTCAATACATCAAGATACGTAAGCTGCTCGTATTTCTCAGCAGTTTCATCCTTAAATGGATCAGCGGAATACACTCCGTCCACTTTGTTCTTAGCCATCAAAATCACTTCTGCTTCGATTTCCGCTGCGCGAAGCGCTGCAGTCGTATCGGTGGAGAAGTATGGGTTACCCGTTCCCGCCGCGAAAATAACGACACGGCCTTTTTCCAGATGTCTTATCGCTCTGCGACGAATATACGGTTCTGCAATTTGCTGCATGGAGATGGATGTTTGCACACGGGTCGGCACTCCGATTTGCTCCAATGCATCCTGAAGCGCCAGGGAATTCATCACGGTTGCGAGCATCCCCATATAATCCGCAGTCGCTCGGTCGATCCCGTTCGCGCTGCCGGCAATGCCGCGCCAGATGTTTCCGCCGCCGCAGACGATGGCCACTTCCACACCAAGCTCTACGACATCGCGAACCTGCTCTGCGATTGAACCGATCGTATCCGCATCAATTCCATATCCGTTCTGACCTGCAAGGGATTCCCCGCTAACTTTCAATATGACTCGTTTATATACAGGCTGTTCCAAATGATAACCCTCCACTTTAAGACGGCGCCTCGTTGTACAGACGCCCGTTTGAAAAACGACAGACAGACACACCGGCACTGCTTGACGGTTAAAAAAATCGGGTAAACACATCCGTCTCAAGTAGAAACATCCTGGTCGTCTAATCAGACTATAGTCGGTTCTCTCTAACGAGATAAGGGTAGTCTCTACTCCGGGCTGCATCGCATTCTTATCTCTCTTTAAAAAAGAAGGAACACGGGTGTGTTCCACTCTTTCCTCTTACTTATATTAGCTCATTCGAATTAATTATTCACCTGAGCCATAACTTCTTCTGCGAAGTTTTCTTGTTTCTTCTCAAGGCCTTCGCCCAGCTCGAAGCGAGCAAAACGACGGATCGAGATGTTCTCGCCGATCGTGCTGATTTTCTCGTTCAGCAGCGTATTGATGGTTTTGTCCGGATCCTTAATGAATGCCTGCTCCATCAAGCAGTTCTCTTCATAGTATTTGTTGATGCGGCCTTCAACCATTTTTTCAACGATTTTCTCAGGCTTGCCTTCGTTCAGCGCTTGGTTCTTGAGAATTTCCTTCTCTTTCTCAAGCTCCTCAGCAGGAACTTCCTCGCGTCGAACATATTTAGGGTTTGCTGCAGCGATGTGCATTGCGATATCGCGGGCAAACTCTTTGAATTGATCGGTCTTGCCGACGAAGTCGGTTTCGCAGTTGATTTCAACGAGAACGCCGATGCGTCCGCCGCCGTGGATGTAGGATTCTACAACACCTTCAGTTGCGATACGACCTGCTTTATTCGCAGCTGCCGCCAAACCTTTTTCGCGAAGAACCGCGATCGCTTTATCGATATCACCGTTTGTTTCGTCCAGCGCTTTTTTGCAATCCAGCATGCCTGCGCCTGTTCTTTCGCGAAGTTCTTTTACCGCACTAGCTGTTACTGCCATTTCAATTCCCTCCAAATTGGTATTGATGAAGCGGTAGCCTCGGTCAAGGTTTTATTCGCCGGAAACGGCGAGGTCCAACCCAAAGGCCGCTTCGCCTTCTAAGTATTCATCATTTGCAAAATCATCTTTAGATATCAGACTCTTATGTACTGACATCTTAAAAAAAGGGCGGTGAGAGGTTATCCACCTACCAACCACCCTTTTCATTTAATTCATGGTTATACGTTTAATCCCGATTAAGCGGTTGTTTCTTCACCTTGGTGAGCTTCAACAACAGCGTCGGCCATTTTGCCTGTCAGCAATTTAACCGCACGGATCGCGTCATCGTTACCTGGGATTACGTAGTCGATTTCATCCGGATCACAGTTCGTATCCACGATGCCTACGATTGGGATACCCAATTTGCGGGCTTCCGCAACAGCGATGCGCTCTTTGCGAGGGTCGATTACGAACAATGCGCTTGGAAGACCCTTCATGTTCTTGATGCCGCCCAGGAATTTCTCAAGACGATCTTTCTCTTTGCGGAGAAGGATAACTTCTTTCTTAGGCAGCACTTGGAACGTGCCGTCTTCTTCCCAAGATTCGAGCTGCTTCAAGCGGTTGATACGCTTCTGGATCGTTTCGAAGTTTGTCAGCGTTCCGCCGAGCCAGCGTTGGTTGATGTAGTACATACCGCAACGCTCTGCTTCTTCCTTAACGGAATCTTGAGCTTGCTTCTTCGTGCCGACGAACAGGATGGTTCCGTTCTCAGCAGCAATGCTTTTCACAAAGTTGAATGCTTCTTCAACTTTCTTGACCGTTTTTTGCAGGTCGATAATGTAGATACCGTTTCTTTCAGTGAAGATATATTTATCCATTTTCGGGTTCCAGCGACGAGTCTGGTGACCGAAGTGAACGCCAGCTTCCAAAAGCTGCTTCATGGAGATTACTGCCATCTTCACGCACCTCCTAAATTTGGTTTTTGTGTGTCCCTCCGCCAAGATCATTTCCCGTCAAGACTCCCGCTCTTCGCAGAAGCACCCTTTACGGAATCACTCTGGCGTGTGTTTTAACACCGTCAATTACTATAACATAACCGAAGGCAGGTTGCAATGTCTTTTGTGCATGTCCTAAACGGCCCATTTCACCCCTAAATAAGGCCCGGTTATGACTTCAAAAAAAACCGTTCGCAACCAGAAGTCTAGTTGGACGGTTTTGCCGTTATTTTCGTTATGATCGAGCCGTAATCCTCGCCCGCCGTGAACGTGTACGTTCCGCTCTGGATAAAGCGGTTAATCCTCTTCTCGGTTGCTTTGTCGATGAATCCCTGCCTGTCCTTGATCACCCCGGCTGCAAGCAGACTGTCGGCCACATCGCTGAGGTTGTTGCCGGCAGGCACGCGGACGGTTATCGGAGCATTGGCTTTAGCCGGCGCCTTGGGCTCCGAAGGTGCTGCTGCTTGCTGCATCTCCTTGGTCTTTGCGGCTTCAGGCTGATCCGGCTGTTTAGGCTGCTTCGGCGTCTTTCGCTTATCCGTCCCGGTATTGTCAGCCGGTTCCGAAGGCTTGTCTTGTTCATCAGCCTTAGGCTGCTCCCCGCCCTCAGACGTTTCCTCGCTAAGCTGCTTCTGCTTCCACTGCTCAGCGGTCAAAAGCTCCTCGGATTTGTCCAGCACTTGCATATCCATTGCTTCGGCCGCAGCCTGCAGCTCTTCCTTCGTCAGCTCCCCGGTCAATGAGGCTTTGGTCAGCTGTGCCCCTTGGCCGATCAGCATAAGCTGAAGCAGCACGGCTCCTGCCACGATGCCGAGGCCCAGTCCCATCATGAAGGTTCGGTTCCTGATCATACGGATTCCTCCTGTCTGGCCAGTTGAATAATCAGCTGAACCTCGCCGCGCTGCATACCCGAAGCCTTGGCAATCATATCGATCGATTTACCCTGATCATACCATTCGAACAGTTCGGCGTATCGCTCCTTGATTGAAGGCATATGCGGCTCCGCCTCCCTATTCGAAGCAGCGCCCGCCTGGCGATCTTCCGTCACCGATGACAGCACCTTCGCAAGCTGGTCCTCCGCAGCGCGGAGCCTGTCTTCGGATGCGGCTGCCTTCCTCTCCAATTCCACGATCCTTGCGCTCCATTGCTCCGCCTGCTCCTGCTGCTCGATCAGCTTGGCGCTCTGTTCTTCCTTCATCTTCCGGATCAGCTCTACCAGCTGCTCGTTCTCCTGCTGGATTTCGGCCATGTATCCTTCGAGCGTAGCCTCGACTTCCTTCACCAGCTGTTCCCCGGATGCGCTCTCCTCCCGGCGTTTAGGCAGCATGAACGCATACAGTACGGCCGCTGCGCCCAGCAAAACGATGTATATCCATGGATACAAAACGATTAACTCCTTTGTGTACTTAATATAAGAGGCTGTTCAAAAAGACCGACTCCTCGAACTCCCACTATAATGAGATATCCAAGTTTCTTCCTTTATAGGGATGCTCAGCCGGATGCTCGGCAGCCTCCTTCGATTCGTCGCCGTCCGCGCTCTGGCCCTGCTGTCCTTGCGACCGGCGGCTGCCATCATCGCGCACCGCGGTTTCAGACGACTCGCTGACCTCGGCGCTCCGCTTGGCTTCGGCCCGGCTGTTCTTGATCTGCTCGCCAGCAAGCAGATTTTGGTCATTTTGCGGACGCTGCTGAAGTTCATTATGCAATTTTCCAGCCTCATTCGTTCTCGGTACGGCAATTTGCATTTCGACAGATTTCAAACTCAAGTGAAGATCACCTCATTATAATAGGATCATTCCCACATGCATCTGCTCGATCAACTACATAGGCCTCATACGCAGCTCTCCTCTGCGACAAGCTCCTACAATAACGGCACCATCGTGACATCTCCCTCATGATAGTAAAAAGAAACCCGCTGCGTGGGATCCTTGATGAAGCGGGTATACCGGCCGATCACAATTTTGGCTCCGCCGTATATGGTCTTGACGACGTTAACCCTCGCTTTTCCGGTATCCTCCAGCGTCTTTTCGATTTCCAGCATCCGTTCCTTAATTGCCGTCTGTTCCGCCATATTGGACTTTCTCGTTGCATTCAGCTTGATCCGCATCGCCATCTTGTCCGGAGACAGCTGGCCGGTCGACGCCAATTGATTCAGCAAATAAAGCGCTTTATCCGTCTTGTCCACACTTTCGATCAACTGCTTCAGCTGTGCGCGAAGCTCGGCCAATTCGTTGCGCAGGTCTGGAAGCACACCGACCTCAATGACGGTCGCCGTTGACATGCTATTGCCGACAGTTCGTGCGACGACCATCTCTCCGGCTTGCAAAACGCCGCCGACGACCAAGCCTTTCGTTCCATTGCATTCGATATTCCGACCCGCGCGGATGTTGGAGTGCATAATGCTCTGGGAAACGATCACGTTCGCTCCGGCAATGACATTTCCGTCCTGGATAAAGGAGCTCTTCACATCCTGGCCGGCCTTGACGTATCCTTTGTTATAGCCGATAATGCCGCCGGAAATATCGATCGAGCCCTCTGCATCAAGCTCGGCGCCTTCCACAAAACCCGTCACCCGGATATCGCCGGCCGCCTTGATTCGAAATCCGGTCAGGACATTTCCGCGGACAACGACCGTTCCGACAAAGTCGATATTGCCGATGCTGTAATCGACGTCCCCATTAATTTCGTATACCGGAAACACGTTGATTTTTCCCTTGTCGGTCCTTGTAAGCAGACCATCGATCGCCGCATACATCGCCGTTTTCTCCGCGTTTACCACTACGTTTTTACCGATCTTGAAATGAGCTTCCTTTCCCGGCTTGCTCGGGATCTCTTCACCGGTGACCGTCGTCCCGGGCTCTCCCTTTGTCGGTGGGACTCGGGTCGCCAGCAGCTGGCCCTTCTTTACATTATTTAAACGAATGATTTCTTTATAATCGACTTTGCCGTCCTCAATCTCGAGCGGCTTTACATGGGTCTGCCCTCCGAAATCGACGGTGAATTCAATTCTTCCGTTCTGTCCGTGTACAGGCTCCGTTCCGATGGCTATCGGCGTTCTGCTGTATTGATATTCCTCCGCATGACCGGCGATGCGCTGCAGGATATCCCGCTGGATCCCGTAACGAATGCCATGACTTCGCAAGAACTGCTCCAGCGCTTCAATCGAGCAGGAGAACCCGTCCTCCCATTTCGTGAACTGAATATAGGCGATAACCTTGTCATCCGAAAACGTGACGCTCATGTACTGATCCAATGCATAATCTAGAGACAATCCAGCCAACCCCCTTCCTAAATGGCAAGCGTCAATCGTTTTGCATCAGCAAATCCCGATCTTTATCAAGCGCGCCCCGTAGTCTCATTATCGCCTTGGAGTGAAGCTGTGAAATACGCGATGGTGATAACGACATCACTTCAGCGATTTCACTAAGTGATAAGTCCTCATAATATAATAATGAAACGACGGTTCTTTCCTTTGGGGTTAATTTACTGATCCCTTTCTTCAGCGCTTCCCGCAGGTAAAATTCATGCACCTTATGATCCGGATTTTTTGCTTTCTCGTCAACCAGAACCGACATGCGTGTCTCCGACTCCTCCTCGCGAATCGGATCCTCCAGCGATGTCAGCGTCATCACCGCCACCTCCTGCAGCATGTGCCGAAATTCCTTCTCGGACACCTCCAGGTAGCTGCTCATCTCCGAATCGCTAACGCTGCGCAAATACTTTTGTTCAAGTTGCTGGTACGCAGTTTCGATCTTCTTCGCCTTCTCTCGGACGGAACGAGGCACCCAATCCCCCTGGCGAAGCGAATCAAGGATTGCGCCCCGAACCCGCCAGGAGGCATAGGTTTCGAACTGCAGACCGCGCTTGTAGTCGAATTTCTCGATGGCATCGATCAGCCCCATAACGCCGTTGCTGGCGAGATCTCCCTTCGAGACGTTCTTGGGAAGGCCGATGGCCAAGCGGCTTGAAACATAGTCAACGATGTGCAAATGATTTTCGATTAATTTCTTTTTCGCTTCCGGGTCCCCATCTTCCTTCCATGCACTCCATAAATCCGCATGATTCAGCATTGTAGCCTTACGTTCGTCCAATTGCCTTCACCCTCCTTATTTTTCCGCAAGGTGACGAACGGCCTTGGCCAGTTCCTCGGGATCTTTAGTTGAGACCAGCTTGGGCGGGTTGAGCGGAACGAATCCGCCCTTGCCTTTGCTGCCGTTTTCGGAGTGGATCATATCCATCAGCTCCTCATCTTCGTCCGGCGTAGCCAGATCAAGGACGGCCCCTCGTTCATCCTCTTGAGCCGTTCCGGTATCGGCGCTCTTCCCTGCCTTCGGGCTGTTTCCGTTTCGGCCGGCGATGATGTCCAGCAGCCCTTTCAATAAGAATGCCAGCACAAACCAGATCACGAAGGCGAGGAACGCCCGGGCCATACTGGTTGTCCATAGATTGTTGCGTATGGAAAAAATAAAAGTGAAAATAAATCCGGCAATTCCCGATAGGATATAAAAACGCAGTTTTTCCATCATCTCTACAGTTCCTTTATGCCCTTTTGTACACTTCGCACGGTAAATTTCCCCGTCGAACAGTCCAGTTCCACGGTTCTTCCGTAATTTTCTCCAGTATCCTCCGCAATGAGGGCAATGCCCATCTGCTGGAGTCCCTCTTTGCACGATTCGACATTCCGAGGGCCGATCCGCATGGTATCGCCGGCTCCGGCAAAGGAGAACATTTGCGCGCCGCCGGCCATTTTTGCAACCAACCTGGCTTGAACGGCGCCCAGTCCCTTCATTTTGTTCAGAAGGACCGGAAGGGCCGTGTCCGCATACTTCGCCAGATTCAGCTGCCCCTCCCTGGCAATCGAGGAGGACGGAAGCATGATATGGGCCAGCCCCCCGATCTTCGCAACCGGATCATACAAGGTCAGTCCGACGCAGGAGCCAAGCCCGGTCGTGCGCAATATGCCGTTTGGACCTGCGACGTTCAGATCCGCCATGGCCACCTTCACGATGCTTTGCTCATCAATCATGCTCTAAAGGCACTCCCAAGGCTTCGAATATTTGCGCGAACGAAGGTGGATCGGGTATGAGAAAAAACTGGCCTTCCACTTCATTCTGTCCCTCTAGAAACGTCGTGTTGATCAAGAGCGCATCGTCTCCCATTTCTCCGAATTGAAGGAGTCCGTAGCTTAATATGGCGCCCGCCATGTCCATGGCCAGTCCCGGAACGGTCGGCGTCATGGATAAATTGGTAAAATCCGCAAGCGAGGAAAGATAGGAACCGGCCAGGATGTTGCCGATTTCGCACAATGCCGACAGCTCCATCTCGGAGAATTGTTCGTCCTCCGACACTTCGATGCCCGCCAGGTTCTGGAGCAGATTTTTTCCCGCTTCAGGGCTCATGATAAAGAACAGATTGCCCGGTGCGCTGCCTTCCACCCGCAGGAAGACGGCCAGCACCACTTGCTCGCTGCCGCCCACGCTTTCCGCGATTTCTTTAAAAGGAAGCAGCTGCACTTTCGGTACGGCCATATCGATGGGCTTGTCCAGCAAGCGGGACAATGCCGTTGCAGCATTCCCCGCACCGATGTTCCCCACTTCCTTCAGCACATCCATCTTGACTTCCCTGCCATACTTAAACAGCTCCACGATTAATCCTCAAGGCCTTCAAGCTGAATAATTTCGCTCTTGTTCAGCACTTCGGACAGATTCAGCATGACCAGAAGGCGCTCCTCTCCTACCCGCGCGACGCCGCGAAGATATTTCGCTTTAATCCCGCCGACAACTTCTGGCGGTGAATCGATGTCGTCGGTATTAAGGTCGATGACGTCGCTGGCGGAATCGACGATAAAGCCGACCTGCATATCGCTGACCGCAACGATGATGATCCGGGTTTGATCGGTCGGCTCCACCTCAGCCAATCCGAAGCGCCCCCGCAGATCAATAACCGGGATGACTACGCCGCGAAGGTTGATCACACCTTTTACAAAAGCGTAGGTTTTCGGTACGCGCGTAATCGGCATCATCCGTTCAATCGTTTGAACCTTATCCACCTCAATGCCGTATTCCTCAGTGCCGAGCTTAAAGACGATAACCTTGATTTCTTCTCCCATGACTGAATCCTCCTTTAAATTATGTGGCCTGCCGCTATACGAATGAAACTTGTTTTACTTAATGAACGCATTCGCATCGATAATAAGAGCAACTTGTCCGTCGCCGAGGATCGTTGCCCCGGAAATTCCTTGAATCGCCGGCAAGTATTTGCCCAGATTTTTAATAACGATTTCGCTTTGGCCGATAAAATCATCGATCGCGAGCGCGGCTAGACGATCGCCTTTTCGAATCACGACAATTTCGGTTTCTTCTTCCTGCTCATCATCGAAATCCGGCACCTCGAACACCTTGCTGAGCGAAATAATCGGTATCATCGAATCGCGGAAGTGAACCATGCGGCTGCCGTGCACATTTTTGACGTGGCCGCGTTTGATGACAGCCGTTTCCACGATGGATGACAGCGGGATCGCATATTTCTCGGAGCCCATCTTGATCAGCATGGCTGCGATGATCGACAATGTCAGCGGAAGCTGTACAGAGAAGTTGGTTCCTTTCCCAGGGGTCGAATAGATGGTCACGTTGCCGCCAAGCGAAACGATCTTGGATTTGACGACGTCAAGCCCTACTCCGCGGCCCGATACGTCGGATATTTTCTCCGCCGTGCTGAATCCCGGAGCAAAGAGCAGCTGATGCACTTCTTCATCCGACATCGACTCCGCTTCGGACTCGGTAACCACACCCTTCTTGAGCGCATTCTGCAAGATCTTCTCACGGTAAATGCCCCGGCCGTCATCCTCAATCTCAATGAATACGTTGTTGCCGCTGTGGAAGGCCCGCAGATGGACCGTTCCGGTTTCCGGCTTGCCGGCGGCTATCCGGTCCGCGACAGGCTCGATGCCATGGTCAGCCGAGTTGCGCAGCAGGTGGACCAGCGGATCGCCGATTTCGTCGATAACGGTCCGATCCAGCTCCGTATCGGCCCCGGTGATAATGAGATCGATTTTTTTATCCAGTGTTTTCGCAAGGTCCCGGACCATCCGCGGAAAGCGGTTGAAAACTGTATCCACGGGAACCATGCGCAGCTTCAGCACGATATTTTGAAGATCGCTGCTGACCCGGCTCATATGCTCGACAGTATCGGTAAGCTCCTGGTTCTGGGCCTCGCTCGCCAATTGCTCAAGCCGTACCCGGTCAATAAGCAGCTCGCTGAACAGGTTCATCAGGACGTCCAGCCGTTCAATGTCCACGCGGATCGTTCGGGACGGGTTCGCCCCGCCGCTTCGGGCCGGAGCCTTCGCTTCCTTGGCGGCTGCAGGGGTGCTCTTCGACTCGGGTGCCGAAGGTGCCGAAGCTGCCGCAGCAGGCTGCTGCGCTTCCGGCTTGACGGTTTCGAGTGCTGCCGCAGCTTGTTGTACCATTTGCTGGAGCGTTTCATGATCCAGTGAGACAACCTGGGCTGTCTCGATTTCAGAAACGCCGAGGATTTGGCTCTCAATGTCCGCGGCTTCCCGCTGTGTTATGTAGTACAACGAAAATACGCGATCGAATTCACCTTGCTCAATGTCTTGAACGTCCGGATGCGTCTTTACGATTTCTCCGGATCTTTCCAGCGCCTCGAATACCATGTAGGCCCGAACCGCTTTAAGCTGGCAATCCTCGCGCAGGGTCACTTGTATATAGAGAACCTTATGGCCTTCCGAAATGGATTGTTCAAGCACCGAATACTGAAACTCGTCCAGCGTGATTCCGGGTTGGGAAGCCGATCCTTGATCAGCGCCTTGACCCTCTCCGGTTTGCGCTTGTTGCGCCGGGTTCTCTCCCCGGACGATGGACTGAAGAGCGGCCACAATCGAAGACACATCCGATTTGCCGTCACCTCCGGACGTAATATCCTGCACCATCGATTCAAGCGCGTCCAAGCTTTTGAAGAGCGTGTCGAAGATATAATCCTGCATCGTCAGCTTTTCATTCCGAACGAGGTCCAGCACATTTTCCATCTGGTGCGTTAACGAGGCGAGATCTTCGAAGCCCATCGTTGCGGCCATGCCTTTTAACGTGTGCGCCGACCGGAAAATCACTTGCACGATTCCCAAGTCGTCCGGATTGTTTTCTAATTGCAGCATGTTTTCATTTAATGATTGCAGATGATCATTTGACTCATCAATAAACATTGTCAAATATTGATTCATGTCCATTGAGAGACACCTCCTCCTGAGTTCACTTTCTGTTATTTACAGCTTGAACCACTTTGGGTGCAAGTTCCTGCAGAGGCAACACATCATTGACGCATCCGAGTTCGACAGCCGAGCGAGGCATTCCGTATACAACACAGGTTTCCTCGCTCTCCGCAAAGGTGGATTTAACGCCCGAATCGTAAAGCTTCTTCATCATTCTCGCTCCATCGCTTCCCATGCCGGTCATCAGCACCGCATGACGCGTAAGCTCCGTCAGCGGGAGCAGCGACTCGAACAGCGTATCGACAGATGGGCGATGGCCGTTGCGCGGCTCATCCATGCTTGTAGCAATCACATATCCGTTTTTCTCCGTGCGTCTTACCCGGATATGGCTTCCCCCTGGAGCGATATAAGCTTTCCCCGGCTCCAAAGGCATTCCGTCGGCTGCTTCCAGCACCTCCAGCCTGCTAAATGAATTCAGGCGCTGTGCAAGAGATTTCGTAAACTTGGGCGGCATATGCTGCACGATAACGATCGGAGCATGAAAGCCGCTTGGAATCCCCTCCAGAAAAGCCTTCAGCGCCCGAGGCCCCCCAGTGGAGCAGCCCACCGCTACGAGATCCGTAATCGCCGCCAAGGATGACGGACCGTTGTCTGTAGGCCGGCTGTCAGCTCCGGCTGAAGACGGCTTTGGGGACTCCGGCTTCCTTCTTTTCTCCGGAGCGGCGGGCTTCCGGCGTAAAGGATCCGTGCCCGGAAGCACTTCCCGAATCCTCCGTTTCTCCTCGCCGACCGAAGGCGGTTCCTGACGTGCAAGGACCTCAGCAGCATTTGCCCGAATATGACCGGCCTGAGGCAGTTCCTTCGCACTCGGCTTCTTATCCGCCAGCTTGCCGAGAGGCTTGGAAGCTCGGGAAGAGGAGGTTTGACGCTGTGCAGCTTGCCGCGCCCTCTCTTCCTCCTCCCACAAGGCTCTGCGCTGCTTGGCCTGCATCGCCGCATGCAGCTGCTTCATCAGCTCTTGCCCGACCTGCTCGATCCCGAGCGCATTCGTAATGGAAGGCTTTCGTATAAAATCAAATGCGCCGGCCTCTAGGGCCAGAATCGTTTCCTTCATCCCCTCTTCATTCAAGCCGGACAGCATGATCACCGGACGAGGCCCTAACTCCATAATAAATTTCAGAGCGTCCAATCCGTTCATCTCCGGCATTTCCACGTCCAGGGTAACCGCATCCGGGTTCA
This sequence comes from Paenibacillus sp. FSL M8-0142, assembly GCF_038597315.1. Classification (NCBI taxonomy): domain Bacteria; kingdom Bacillati; phylum Bacillota; class Bacilli; order Caryophanales; family Paenibacillaceae; genus Paenibacillus; species Paenibacillus sp. FSL M8-0142. The sequence goes on along the minus strand of NZ_CP152008.1, from coordinate 2,369,755 downwards.
ATTCCTTCACTTTCCGGATGGCCTCTTGCCCGTTCTCAGCCGTTCCGACCACTTGAAAAAGTGCGTCTCGCTCGATGAAATCCGAGAATATTTTCCTCATAAATGCGGAATCGTCCACAACAAGCACACGAAAGGGCTCCACTATCAGTCCACCTCAGTTTCCAATTATCCAAGTAAGGATGATGCAAAAATCCAAAGAGCGACTATCAGTCAGCAATATATAGAGCGAAATGGTTGAATTCGTCTTTATATTGTACTCGGGAGCGGCTTGAATCAAATTTTGCAAAATCCTGAAGTAAGAATCACTTTGTCCGTTTGAGCAAGCGATGCATAAATCCCTTGATTCCTTTCGGGGCATCCGGCTCTGCAGGGACAGGAGATGCCATGCTGCGAAGAGCGATCCGTCTGACGTCGCTTGCAGCATCGCACTTCGGGAACGCTACCGTGAATGGAACCTGCCGCTTGACCGCCTGCCCGACATGCGGATCATCCGCGATCGAGCCCAGCAGCTGCATGTCCAAATCCAGAAAGCGGCGGGCCGTTAACATGATTTTATCCGCTGCTTCACGAGCCTCCCGTTCATCACTGGCCCGATTGACGATCAGGCTGAGCGGGACTCTAGACCCGGTCCCATGCACGACTTTGATGAGAGCGTACGCATCCGTGATGGAAGTCGGCTCGGGCGTCGTTACGACGTAACAATGATCGGCCGAGGTAATGAACCGCATGTTTTCTTTTGACAAGCCTGCGCCTGTATCAAAAATGATGTAATCCATGTCGGACGATATGCGCTCAAGCTGATCGAGAAAATAATTCATGTCCGAATCGGAGAGAGAAAACAGGTCGGCAAGTCCGGATCCCCCCGCAATAAAGGCGAGCTGCTCGGGCCCATACTGAATCACGTCCTCCATGCTCTTCTCCCGCCGCAGCAAATGATAAAGGCTGTAACGGGACGATACGCCCATTAGCACATCGATATTGGCCATTCCGATATCGGCGTCAAACACCAGCACTTTTTTGCCCATCGATTGCAGCGCAAGCGCAAAGTTCAGCGAGAAATTGGATTTCCCGACACCGCCCTTGCCGCTCGTGACTGTTATGATCTTGGCGCTTCCGGCTGAGGTCCTAGGAGACATTCCCACGTTCTCGCTCCGCTGCGCAGATACGAGCTGCCTGAGTGAATGGGCTTGATCCGTCATGACCGCGTATCTCCCAGCAGCAAATCGCACAACTGCTCGCTATTGGCCAAAAGCAGGTCGTCCGGTACATTTTGACCATTGGTCATGTAAGACAAGCGCAGGTTGTGCGCATGGAGCAGATTGAAGATCGGACCGAAGCTTCCGGTCTCATCCATCTTGGTGAATATGACTTTATCGAGTGCATATTTGCTGAAATGATCCGCGATTTCAATCATATCCCCGCTCTTGGACGTAAGGCTGAGAACAAGGTAAGTTTCGCTGTGCTCCGAATGGGAAAAGAGGCTTTGCAATTCGGAGACGAGCAGCTCGTTCCGATAATTCCGGCCGGCTGTATCCATTAAGATCAGATCACAGTCTTGAAGGGTTTGAAGCGCCCGCTGCATATCTCCCGGCGACTGGACTACCTCCATTGGGACATTCAAAATCGAGGCATAAGTCCGAAGCTGCTCTACCGCCGATATCCGGTACGTATCCGAGGTTATAAAGCCCACCTTGCGGTGATATCTGAACAGCTGCTCTGCAGCGATTTTGGCGATCGTTGTCGTCTTGCCGACACCCGTCGGCCCGGCGATGTATACGATCCGCGTGTCAGGTTGAATGCCCCCGCCGATGCGCTCATCAATAAAAGCCTTCGCCTGCTCGCGCATAATCGCCTGCAGCTGCTCGCTTCCAAGCTGCATCCCGCTCTCCCGCAGCGCTTCTTCAGCAGCCTCAAGCCACTGCTCGCTGAGCCTCGCGGAAACTTCCTGTCTAAGCAGGCGATCCCTTATCGATTCCAGCGGCTCCGGCAGCTGTCTGGCTTCAAGATTGTGCCTGGACAGCTTGGCGATCCATTCCTTCATTTCCTTCAGTTCCTCGAGCACTCGCTGCTCTGATTCACTGATGCCCAGCCGGGAGCTCAAGGGCTCAACCGGAGGATCGTGCAATTTGCCTTGCGCTGCAGCTGCTGCCTTCGGGCTCGGGTAAGCGGCTTCGGCCGAAGCCGTTCCCGTCTGTATCGGTGGCGGGCTGTCCTCCCGGACCTCCTGCGCCTCCCCGGCTGCTGCGGCTTGGCTCATAATCTCGGCAAAGCGGACATAATCCGCTTCTTGTGCACCATCCTTCGGCTTCACCGCTTCCTGGACAGGAGCCTTTGACAAATCGGCTGCCGTCGGATTCGCGATTTCCGCTGCTCGCTGGTATGCCTTCGGTACGGCTGCCTTCGGCACTGCCGCAGGCGGCTTCGGCTTGGCTTTGACGGAGGATTTCGATTTCTCCTCCTGCTCAACCGCGGCGATAACCTCGATCTTCTTTCGGGAGAACATCCCTAGAAAGCCGCCTACCTTAATATCCTTCGTGCTCAATATGACCGCATCCGTACCCAAATCCGATCGGATCTGCGCCATCGCTTCCGGCATCGTGTCGACGATATACCTTTTTACTCTCATAAGTTCACCACTCCGACACTTTGAATTTCGACGTTCGGCTCAAGCTCGCTGTAGGATAGAACCGGAATATCCTGCATCCCGCGTTCAATCACCTGCCGCAAATACATGCGGATGGCCGGAGAGGTAAGCAGCACCGGCTGTTGTCCCATCTGGATAATCCGATTCACTTGCTCGCTCAGCTTCTGGAATACATTCTGCGTAGACACCGGGTCCATCGCCAAGTAAGTCCCCTGTTCGCTCTGCTGCACGCTCTCCGCGATTTTCTTCTCAAGCTGCGGTCCGACGGTGATCACCTTCATGGCCTCTCCGTCTTGAGCAAACTGCTGTGTGATTTGCCTGGAGAGCGCTTGTCTTACATACTCTGTCAGCACATCCGGGTCCTTCGAATAATGCCCGTAATCCGCAAGGGTCTCCAGAATCGTAACCATATCGCGAATGGAGATTTTCTCCCGAAGCAGCTTGGCGAGCACCTTCTGTACCTCCCCGATCGTCAGCACGGAAGGGATCAGCTCGTCGACAAGCACCGGATAGCTTTCCTTGATGTTGTCGACCAGCGCTTTTGTCTCCTGGCGCCCCAGCAGCTCATGAGCGTGCCGCTTGATCAGCTCTGTCAAATGCGTAGCTACGACGGAAGGCGGATCCACGACGGTATATCCCGCCAGATCGGCCCGTTCTTTCGTCGCCTCGTCAATCCAGAGGGCCGGCAGCCCGAATGCGGGCTCCGTCGTTTCGATTCCCGTAACGGAATCGTCCTCGTAGCCGGGACTCATGGCGAGGTAATGATTTAGTAGTAATTCCCCGCCGCCGACAGCATTCCCTTTTATTTTTATGACATATTCATTCGGTTTAAGTTGAATATTGTCGCGGATTCGGATCACCGGCACGACCAGTCCAAGTTCAAGCGCGCATTGTCTCCGGATCATAATAATCCGATCCAGCAAGTCTCCGCCCTGCTGGGTATCCGCAAGCGGGATCAAGCCGTATCCAAACTCGAATTCGATCGGATCCACCTGCAGCAGGTTGATGACACTTTCCGGACTGCGAACCTCTTCGATCTGCTGCTCCTCCTCCATCTGCTCCACCTCGACCTGCTTGCGGTCCAGATTGTTCTGCATTCTCCTTGCTGCTATAAACAGAACAAGCGCGATGGGCGCTGTCGTTATAAAATGAATCGGAGTAAACAATCCCAGCAGCAATACGGTGCCTGATACGATATACAGCAAGCGTGGATAGGAAAACAGCTGACCTGTCAGATCCTCGGCCAGATTTCCTTCGGAGGAAGCTCTGGTGACGATAAGACCTGCCGATGTCGATATGAGAAGCGCCGGAATCTGGCTGACCAGTCCATCCCCGATCGTCAGGATCGAGTACGTGCTCATCGCTTCGGGAAACGACATGCCATGAATCGAGATCCCGATAATAAATCCGCCGATCAGGTTGATCAGCAGGATGATGATCGAAGCGATGGCATCCCCTTTTACGAACTTGCTGGCACCGTCCATCGCACCGTAAAAGTCGGCCTCCCGCTCGATTTTCCGTCTGCGCTCCCGAGCTTGCTGTTCGTTGATTAGGCCTGCATTCAAATCGGCATCGATGCTCATCTGCTTACCGGGCATGGCGTCCAGCGTAAATCGTGCGGCAACCTCAGCCACGCGCTCGGAGCCTTTCGTTATGACGATAAACTGAACCACGATCAAAATTAAAAAGACGATGAACCCGACCGCGATTTCGCCATTGGCAATCCAGCTGCCGAAGGTAGCGACAACCTCACCCGCATTGGCTTCGGACAAAATCAGCTTGGTTGTCGATATGTTCAGCGCAACCCGAAACAAGGTCGTGATGAGAAGCAGGGAAGGAAATATCGAAAAGTCCAGCGCTTCTTTCGTGTTCATGGCCACCAGCAGGATGATCAGTGCCACCGATATATTGATGATAAGCAGTAAATCCAGCAGCCAGATCGGGATCGGAAGAATCATCATAAGTACGATGCCAATGACACCCGCAAGGACAGATAGATCTTTTATTTTCACTGCACTTAGGCCTCCGGTCCCTAATTATTTCGCTTTACCTTTAAGTTTATATACATAGGCCAGCACTTCCGCTACGGCCTGGAACAGGTCTCCGGGAATGGAATCCCCGATCTCGGACCGTTGGTACAACGCTCGTGCCAGCGGCTTGTTTTCCATCGTTATAATGCCGTGTTCCTTGGCAATTTCCTTGATGCGCAGGGCCATATAGTCCTGGCCTTTCGCGATGATCTGCGGAGCTTCCATAGTAGAACCGTCATATTTGAGCGCAACCGCAAAGTGGGTCGGGTTCGTAATAATGACGTCTGCGTTCGGTACTTCCTGCATCATTCGTTGCAGCGCCATCCGGCGCTGGCGTTCCCTGATTTTTCCTTTGATCAGCGGATCGCCTTCCATTTTCTTAAACTCATCCTTAATGTCCTGCTTTGACATGCGGATGTTTTTTTCGTATTCGTACTTCTGGTACAAATAGTCCAGGACGGACAGGATCAGCAGGCCAGCCCCGATCTTAAAGCCAAGCGACATCGTAACATTCGCTACAAATTGAAAAATAGTATCCGGACTCTTCGTCGACAAGGAGGAGAATTCCCCTCTGGCTCCCCAAAGAGTGGTGTATACGAGGTAGCCAATGATCGTTAATTTAAATATGGATTTAAAAAATTCGATCAAGGACCTCATGGAAAAAATATTTTTAAATCCTTTGATCGGATCGATCTTGCTGAGCTTCATTTTCAAGGGCTCTCCTGTCAGGAGAAAACCGACCTGAATATAATTTACGACCAGTGAGATCACAAACACAGCAACAAACAGCGGTGCGAGCAGCAGCAATATTTGAATGGCATACTCGCCCAAGAGCTGCATGACATTCTCATTCGTTACGTCCATGGAGAGCCGGTTAAGGTATACGTCCGTAAACAGCCGGACCGTATGGTCTCTCATGTAACCGCCGAACATCAGCATGCACAGGAAAGCGGATAGTAACACCGAGGCGCCCGATACTTCCATACTTTTGGCCACTTGACCCTTTTTACGCGTATCCTGGCGTTTCTTCGGCGTCGCTTTTTCCGTCTTCTCCCCAGCAAACAGCTGCAAATCCACCGGATAACGGTAGGGGGATCGGTTCCGCATCCTCTTCATCCTCCTTGCGCCGTTCCCTCGTGTAAGACGCCGAGCAGCTGCCGGAGCGCCTCGAACATTTGGGCGAACAAATGATCAAATAATGACACAAGTCCCGGCATAAGCAGCATCAGCAGCACTAACCCGACCAGAATCTTAAGAATAATGCCGATGACAAATACGTTGAACTGCGGTGCCGTTCTCGCCAAGAAGCCGAGGCCGACATCGGTCAGAAACAAGGCCGCCACAAGCGGAGCCGCCATTTGAAGGGCAAGCATGAACGAGTGGGCAAAGGTTCTGACAAGAATATCCGTAACGCTGCCGTCTAGAATCTTTGAAAATACGTTGCCCGTTATAGGCACCCAATCATAGCTGTACATAATGGCATCGAGCAGATAATGATGGCCGTTCATGCCAAGGAATACGAGCAATGCGAGATAGTACTTAAAGTTGCCGATCAGCGGCATGGATGCGCCCGTAAACGGATCGATGACGTTGGCCATGCTAAAGCCGATCTGGATATCGATCAGCGCGCCGGCCGTTTGGACGACGGCCATGATCAGATAGGCGGTGAAGCCGAGCAGCAGTCCTACCAGCACTTCCTGGACAATCAGCAGAGCATAGGATAGATCCTGCGGCACCGTTTCTCCTATTCCGAACGTAAGATAAACGATGACTGTAAGCAGAAAGGAAAACCCGATTTTAAATGAAGTCGGGATGCCCCGCGATGTAAATACTGGAGCTATTACAAAAAAAGATGTTATTCGACAAAAAACAAGCATAAAGACAGGTATACTTTGCTGCAACCATTCCATGGACACTCAGCCTATCCGATATATTTGTAGAGATTGTCCAAAATTCCGTGGGTGAAATCCACCAACGTTGTCAATATCCAAGGACCGAACAGCAGGAGCGCGATAAGAACAATTATGATCTTTGGAACGAATGCCAGCGTCTGCTCCTGTATCTGCGTCGTCGCTTGGAAAATACTTATGATAAGTCCCACTACCAGAGCGAGAACCAGCATGGGCGCGCTCACTTGAAGCACAATGTAAACGGCCTGCCCTGCAAGGCCGATAATAAATTCAGAGCTCACGGCGAGTCCCCCTGTATTCGAATTACTTGCCGTTTCAAACGTTACGGATTAAAGCTCATCAGCATGGATTTGACCACCAGATACCAGCCGTCCACAAGGACAAAGAGCAATATTTTGAACGGCAGCGAGATCATGACCGGCGGAAGCATCATCATCCCCATCGCCATCAGAACGCTGGCAACGACAATATCGATGACCAGAAACGGAATGAAGATCATAAAGCCCATCTGAAAGCCTGTCTTCAGCTCACTGATGGCAAAGGCCGGCACCATGACGGTCAACGGGATGTCCTCGTACGACTCCGGCTTCTCTGTTCCCGTGTAATTCATGAACAGCAGCAGATCTTTCTCCCGCGTATGGGAGAACATGAATTTCTTGATCGGATCCTGGGCCTTCTGCAGCGCCTCGGTTTGGCTGATTTCACCCTTGAGATACGGCTGCAGCGCAACCTCGTTCATGGTTGAAAACGTCGGAGCCATAACGAACAAGGTAAGGAAGAGGGCTAACCCGATCAACACTTGGTTCGGCGGAGTTTGCTGTGTTCCAAGAGATGTGCGGACAAACCCGAGTACAATGACGATCCGCGTAAAGCTTGTCATCAGCACGAGCAAGGCCGGTGCAATGCTAAGAACGGTAATCAGGAGGATCAAGGACAACGAGCTTGTCCCCGGAGTCTCCCCTTCCCCGCCGATTTGAATATCGATGTTCGGAATCGGATCTGCAAATGCCGTACGGGATAGCAGCATCCCGGCCAGCATAAACATCGTGATAGCAATCGTAATCTTTTTATTCATGAATCCTTATGATCCTCCCGCAGCAATTCTTCGACCTTTTGTTTCCGGTTCGGTACGCTGCGCAGTTTAGATTCGAACACCTCGTGAAAAGAGGAGCTGTCATCCCATTCGATTTCTTCCGGTTGCTTGTTTTTACGGAGTTTTGCCGCCAATTTGCTTACAAAAGGCGGCAGCGCCCCGCTGTACATTCCTGAATCCTGTTCAAATGCCGCCTGAATCAGCGCGACCTCCGCGGGATCGGAAATTTTGTCCAAGAGCCGAACGTCTTCGCCAACCCCGATCACATAGATGTTGCCCCCGATTTCAACGAGCTGAAGGGATTTGTTAGGGCCCATCCCAACCGCACCGAGCGTACGAATGGAGCGGCCCTGCATCCAGCTCTGATTCTTTTTGCCTAAGAAGCGAATCAGGAGAACGATCAATGCGATGATGATGGCAAGAACGACAAAGACATAAAATAACTGTAAATAATATCCGCCAGTACCACCTGTGCCGATTTCATCGGAAGCCGCCATCATCATAAGAAACAATCCTTATACGCCAAGCGTTTTGTTGATGGCTTCAATGACGCGGTCCGATTGGAACGGCTTAACGATAAAGTCCTTCGCTCCGGCTTGGATGGCATCGATAACCATCGCTTGTTGACCCATCGCGGAACACATGATGACTTTTGCGTTAGGATCAATCTTTTTAATTTCCTTGAGCGCAGCGATCCCATCCATTTCAGGCATCGTAATATCCATCGTAATCAGATCCGGACGAAGCTCTTTAAATTTCTCGATCGCCTGCGAGCCGTCCTGAGCCTCGCCTACAACCTCGAATCCGTTCTTGACCAGAATGTCACGGATCATCATTCTCATAAATGCAGCGTCGTCCACAATCAGAATTCGGTTAGCCATTGATAAAAATCCTCCCTAAATGTTTGTGCTATTGTAATTTTTGAATTCGGTCCCATTGGCTCACGATATCCGTCACACGTACGCCAAAGTTCTCATCGATGACGACAACCTCGCCTTTGGCAATCAGCTTATGATTGACCAGGATGTCTACCGGTTCACCCGCCAGCTTGTCCAGCTCGATAATCGAACCTTGGGACATTTCCAGGATATCCTTAATTTGCTTCTGAGTCCTTCCTAATTCTACGGTGACCTTAAGAGGAATGTCCATCAGCAAGTTCAGATTGTTTTCATCCACCTGCGGGTAAGGCGCCGATTGAAAATTGGCGAACTGCACCGGCTGCACGTTCACATTCCGGCCGTGCATGCCGCCGTAATGCTGCGGCCCCGTCTGCGGAGGCATTTGCGGCTGTCCATACGGCATCGCATTCGGAGCCTGTCCTCCTTGGGGTTGCATGGCCGCATTGTAACCATAATGAGCTTCTTCTTGCGCATTCCCTGCATCCTGTGCATAAGCGGGCGGCTGGGTAGGCTGAGCTGCCGGTTCTTGCGCCGGAGCCGGGGCCGGTGTCTCTACCGCCGCTGCAGTCTCTTGTTTCACAGGCTGAGGCTCATCCGTGCCGTTAATCAGCATGCGAACCATGTCTTTGGAAAATTGAACAGGGAGCAGCTGCATGATGGTCGAATCAATCAAGTCGCCGATAATCAGACGGAACGAAATTTTGATCAAGGTTTCGTCCTGCGGCAGATTGTTGACGCCTTCTCCGCTCACCATGTTCAAAATATCGATGCCCGGCGGCGAAATATTGACAAACCGGTTGAATATCGTGGACATGCTCGTTGCGGAAGAGCCCATCATCTGGTTCATCGCTTCCTGGACGGCACTGATATGGATTTCGTTTAACTCCCCTTCTTCGGGGTTGCCTTCTCCGCCCAGCATCAAGTCTGCGATCACCTGGGCGTCGCGAGTCTTGATCACGAGAGAGTTGATGCCTTCGAAGCCGTCGACATACGTAACATGAACGGCAACATGCGGCTTTGGAAACTCCTCCTCGAACTGGCTTCGCTTGATGATGGACACTCTCGGCGTCGTAATATCTACTTTCTTGCCGAGGAGCGTGGATAAGGCCGTAGCGGCGCTGCCAAAGGTAATGTTACCGATCTCCCCTAGCGCATCCTGCTCCAGAGGCGTCAATACATCATCTACGGTAGCCGCCGAAGAAGAAGGATCCGATGCCATTTCCGACTGCTTCAGCAAGGCGTCGATTTCTTCCTGGGATAAATAATCTTTACTCGTCAAGTTCTTCAGCTCCTTCGATGACAATTTCATCGATTTGTACAGCAACCCGGTCTTTTACCGTTCCGGGACTGCCAATAAACTTCAGTCTGTCGCCGACCTTGATGGATAACCCGTCATGCACCGGCTTGTTCAGTGAAATAACGTCCCCGACCGAGAGTCCTAAAAATTCGGAGACGGTCAGCTGTGAAACGCCAAGCTCGGCAACGATCGGAAGCTGAGCTTTGCTTACCCGCTGCTTAAGCGCGTCCACTTCCTCGGGGATTCTGGCTTTTTTCTCAGAGATGAACCACTGATGCGCGGACAGCTTGGACATGATCGGTTCCAGCACGACATGGGGAATACAGAGATTGATCATTCCCGTGGTATCGCCGATTTTAGTGCTCAGCGAGATCAGCGCAATGGTTTCGTTCGGGGAAACGATCTGCATAAACTGAGGATTCGTTTCCAGCGCCTCAAGCCGCGGAGAAATATCCAGCACCGTTTTCCAGGCCTCCTTGAGGCTGTCGAAAGCCCGGCTGAAAATCCGTTCCATGATAATGGTCTCGATTTCGGTCATCGAGTTGATCGTGGACGGCGCGACCCCGGTTCCTCCCAGCAGGCGGTCCAGCATCGCATAGGCGATGTTTGGATGAACCTCAAGCACCATTCGCCCTTCGAGCGGCTCAGCTTCAAAAATGTTGAGCACCGTCATTTTCGGTATGGAACGTATGAATTCATCGTATGGGAGCTGTTCAACCTGCACCACATTGATTTGCACAAAAGTACGCAGCTGTGCCGAGAAATATGTTGTAAGATAACGTGCAAAATTTTCATGGATACGTGTCAAGCTGCGAATATGGTCCTTTGAGAAGCGAAGCGCTCTTTTGAAATCATAAGAACGAATCTTCTTCTGCGTTTCCTCTTTCTTCAGCTCCTCCGCATCCATCTCACCGGAAGAGAGCGCGGCCAATAGGGCGTCGATCTCATTCTGCGATAATACATCAACCATCTACTCACCCCCTTACAGGTCATCCGACGAACAGTCTAGATTCCGGCGATCAGCACATCGGTCATATCGATTTGAATCAATCTGCCGGACGTTAACGACTTGTTGATCAGATTCTGCAGCTTGGCAGTAAACTGTTCACGGCCCTTCGAATCGTTTAACAGCTCGGGCTCCGTGTCGGCTAACGTCTTGATAATGATCGGTTTGATCTTGATTTCCTTGATTTTGTCGAATTCCGCCTTAGCTTTCTTGTCGCTTAACTGAAATGCAAAAGCCATCTGGGCAATGTACTGTGGATCCGCCAGATTTGTCTTAATGCCGGTAATTTCCGATGTCATCTCCACGATCTCGTCTGCCGACAGATTCGCAGCGGCAGGCTTGTCGCTGGCCGAAGCGGTTTTCGGTTCCTCCGTCAGCTTGTCGGACAACAAGAATATCGCAAGCACGATCAATGTGATGGACAACAAAATCGTAATTAACCAGGGTAGCATCTTTTTCATGAAGGTTCCTCCATTTGCTGCACTTTAATGGTTGCTTGATGAATGCCAACCTCGTGATGATACGCTTTAATGGAAGCTACGATGTCATTTGCACTTTCCAACACAATCAATCGTTTTCCATTAATCAATGTGATATAGGTGTCCGGAGTCTCTTCAACCATTTCGATCAGCAGTGCGTTAAGCCACATCTGCGACCCGTTTAACCTCGTTACCGATATCATGGGCTGCCTCCTTGTTCATAAAAGGGAGGGAGGATCCCCCCCTGATCCAACCTTATCGTTTCAGATTAACGACTTCCTGGAGCACTTCATCGGAGGTGGTGATGATCCGTGAATTGGCCTGGAAGCCGCGCTGTGCCACGATCATCTCGGAGAACTCGCCCGTCAGGTCCACATTGGACATTTCCAGCTGCCCCGAAATGATTGCACCGGTGCCTTCCTCTGCGTTATTGCCTTCGAACATGACAGCCTCGAGGTCTCCGTCCGGCACTGCGTTCAATGTCACGCGATACAGATTGCCGCCAATCTTCTCCAAACCTTCAGGGTTCGGCACCTTCGCTACCCCGATAATCGCGCCTTCAGCCGTTGTTCCGTCACTCATCTTCTGGATGATGGCACCGTTCTGAGCGATCGTGAACGCAGTTACGTCGTCTTCCAGCGTGATCGGCTCGCCACCGGAGTCGAGCACTAGGAAACCGTCAGACGTTACAAGGTTTCGCGCAACGTCGACATGGAAATCGCCGGCACGGGTCAGGAAAGGAACTTCTTGGTCATCGCTCAGCTTGACCATGAAAAATCCGTCCCCGTCGATGCGTAAATCCGTCGGGTTGTTGGTGACCATGGCGCTTCCCGGCGTATGCAGGGTATCGATCGAGCCGATCGTTACACCAAGGCCGATCTGCTTGGCATTAACGCCGCCTGTCGGATCGTCCGTTCCCGGCGTCACGCCGGACACCGTCTGGCTAAGAATATCTTTAAACATTACCCGTCCAGCCTTAAATCCAACGGTATTGACATTGGCAATATTGTTGCCGATTACGTCCAGCTTGGTCTGAAAGCCTCTCATCCCGGAAATACCGGAGTACATGGATCTTAACACAGGGATTCATCCTCCTTCTTATATGGGCCGCTTCTGTCGGTCGGCGGCCGCCTGGCTTCCTGACGGGCCAGCCAGTAAATCATGAAATTATGACTGCGCTGTCGATCTGGGTGAACACATTGTCCTTCATGGCGTTGCCATCCATCGCCGTGACCACCGTCCGGTTCGGAATATTGACAATGAGCGCCATATCCTTCATCAGAATCAGTGATTCCTTACTGCCTTTCGCTGCGGCTTTATCGATCGCGCTCTGGATTTGAACGAGCTGGTCACCCTTGATTTCAATCCCCCGCTGCTCCAGTCGCTTCGCGGCATGGTTGCTGATGCGGAGCAGATTTTCATTTAACAGCTCCTTGAAATTGCCCTTTGGCGCATCGGATGAAGCCGATGCCGTTCGCCGCTCGGGCGATAGCGCGGCCGGATGCAATTTTCCGGGGTATAAATGGCCGATCATCATTCGATCACTCATGGCGCATTCCCTCCGGCCGAAGGTTCACCCTGATCCGATTGCCCGGAATCCGGATCTCCTACGTCGGCAGGTGCCGGTTCAGCAGCAAGCGCGTCAGCCGCACCGGCCTCAGCTCCTCCTTGACTAGGCTCCTCGGGCTCGGCAGCCGGGTTCTCAACCCTAAATATATCGCTTAGCAGCACTTCGCTGCTGCCAACCTTGGCGTAATGAACGCCGTCCCGTACAATAATCGACTCCACGATTCCGGTCTTCATGACTAGGGAATCCGTACCGTCCTTCGGCGTTTCCGTCCAGGTGAGATCATCGGTATTGACCGATTTTTCCATCCAGCTGATCTCTTTGCCGATCAGACTTGAAGCCGAGCCTAGGGATTGACTCATTGCCGTTAACTGCGTGTTGATGTTCATCAGCTGTTCAAGGGAGGTGAATTGGGCCATCTGAGCGATAAATTCCCGGTCCTGCATCGGCTGAAGCGGATCTTGGTGCCGCAGCTGTGTAATCAGGATGCTTAGAAACTGATCCTTTCCCAGCTCTTGCCCTTTACCGCCTTTGTTACTGACATTTCCTTTCGAATAGTTCGGCCACATGTTGCTTGTGGATACTGGATTCGTTGCCATTCGTGTTCACCTCCTCGCAATTAAGCTTTCGCGGTAAATGTTCCGGCTTGAACAGCTTGTCCTTCATCGGCCTGCATCTCGGAAATCCAATCATGCCATTCTTCCGTCAAGCTGGCAGCCAGTACGGCATCATCCGAAGGGGTATCTTTCCCTTTCGATCGCTGCTGGGACTGCTGCTGACCTGAGCCCGACTGTCGTCCGTCCTGATACATATTGGCTGTGGAAGGCTGACTGCTTTGCGTAACCTCGATTTTCTCCACTTGAAGACCTTGAGCAACGAGCGCTGTGCGAAGCTGCGCCATTTGCTGGTCGATCAGCTCTCTTGCATCCGCCTTAGCGGTCATGAATTGAGCGATCAGCTGTCCGTTTTGCATCGTTAATTTGATATCTACCTGGCCTAAATGCTCTGGATTAAGCGATATTCTCGCTTCCGTGAAGCCTTGCTGCTTTACGATTTCGAGCTTGTTTATAATGAAGGAAGTCATTTCACTAGCAAACCGCTCGACCGGTACCGGAGGGGCTGCAGGTTTTACCGCTACCTGAGTTCCTGAACGAAGCGCTAGCTGTCCGGCGGTTACGGTGCCGTGTTCAGGCATCCATGGTTCGCCGCTTCCATTCGAGTCAGCCGCTTTAGCGGAGACTTCTCCGCCTTGGCCAGCATTCGGCAGAAGGCCAGCATTCGGACCAGCTGACGGCGCTGCGTTGGTGGACTGTGTTCTTCCAGCCGTCGCGGTTGCCGCTGCATTGGCCTCAGTCGCAGGTGCAGAACCATTTGCCGCCTGATGTGAAGGTTTCACATGCTCGGCTGCCTGCTTCACATTGCCTGCGCTGTTGCCCATCAAGCTGTTGAACGACTGGACCAGCTGGTGTACCGCGGTCTCCGTTCCCGGACTCACCTTTCCGGCACTGCTAATCAAGGCCTTTATCTGAGTGAGTGTGTCCTGGATTACAAAACGTACCGTGTCCGTATGCTGGGCTAGCGGGGACATTGCCGCGCTGCCATCGGATCCTTGAGCCTGGACGCCGGCGCCGTTTAGCACCATGCTTGCTTGAGCAAGCCAGCTCTGCAGCTCTTCAAGCAAGGCAGGGTCTTCCGCCAATGCCTGGTCCAGTTTATCCAGCTCCCCAAGCAGGCTTTGCAGCATTTCGAGCAATCCCTCAATCGCCTCATTTGTTTCAGCCGGCAAGCCTTGTACCAAACCTTCCAGCTTGACCGTTGTCTCCGAAGCAGCTGTAGAGGAGCCGCCGCCTGCGCTCGACATCTGATATGTCAACGTCGCATCAAATGAAGCGCCCGCTGGTGAGCTGCCTTGTGCGCTCGTCTTGCCGCTTGCCGAAGAGCTGCTGATTGTGGAGGACATGCCTTGCACTGTCATCGTCATCGTCTTATTCACCTCCTCTCCCGTGCGACCGGAAAAGTTCAGACCGTAAGCGGATCTGATGTTTATTTGGAGCCCATAAGTCGATTCAGTATTCTTGCTGCAAGCTCCGGGTCTTTCGAGGACATCGCGTTCATAATTCTGGAACGCGTCGCGTCATCGACCGTATTCAAGATGGTCATGGTCTTGGCCGGGCTGATTTTGTAAGTCTGCATCAGCAGCTCCGCCGCATTGGTCGGCGTCATGCCTGCAAACGTCTGATTCAGCTGATTTTTGTCCAGGTTGCTGCTGCTCGTCTTGCTGCTTGCCGCTTCCGTATCATTTTTCTTGATTCGGGATTGCAGCGCCGCGATCGCCAAGTCCTCGGAGGGCTTGGCATCCTTCAGCATCATCGTGGCTTCCGCCGCTGTCTTCGGGTCCATCTTCTCCAGGATCGCCACCCGGTTGCTGCTCTTCATCTGGCTCAGCATCAGCACCATTTCCTCAAGGGTCAAATTTTGCATGATCGGCGCAGCCTTGCTTGGACTCATGTCCGCATACAGCTTGGCGAGCTCACGGATTTGTTTCGTATACGGATCTTCCTCCTGCTCCGGGCTTCCGGTGTTCTGGTTCTGCAGCGAATCAATCTGGCTCTCCAGCTCTTTCACTTTGTTCTCCTGGGCGGCTTTCTGCTCGGTGACCTCGCTTAGCGTCTCCTCGCGCTCCGCCAGCTGCTTCTTCAGCTCAACGATCGTCGCTTCGGCGCTTTCTTCCTGCTCCTTCGCTTCTTTCAGCTTCTGCTCTTCCGGCGTCAGCACCGGATCGGGAACCCAATCCTTCACAATCGGAATTTTGTTCGCCAGATCGATCATGCCGTCCCGAACATCCGCTCTAAAGAAGATCGCAAGCGCCCCTAGAAGAACGATCGTAAAAATGGCCGGTACGAGAATCAGCAAAATCCGTTCAAATCCACCGCTTGATTCTTCCTTATCGAGCGGCATGTCTTTTCTTGCCACGTTCATTCCTCCTTCGCGGTCTTAACCCGGCTGCCAACGGATTCATTATCGGGCTTTGATCGCAAAACGTACCGTCGCCAGCTCGTCCAGCTCGTTTTGTTCCCGAAGGAGACTTTCATGCCGAAATTTCTCGTGCGATTTGTCTCTTGCTTTTAACCACACTTTTTCATCCAGCATTTTTTCCGATAAAATCTCCTGCTTCTTCGTAACATTTACATGGGCGAGCCGAATATCATTCCGTTTCCGCTCAATACACTGCTCCAAGTACTGAGCATAGCTCTGAATATTGCGGATTTCGGCGATTGCCGCGCACCGCGTAACGGCTTCCTGCTCGGCCGCATACATCTGCTCCCGCATCCGGTACAGCTCGGTCAGGCTTTTCTCCTCCGCCTGCAGCTTCCCGATGGCGCTCGACAGCATCCATTCGGCCTGGGTCTTCTCGTTACTCTTCAGGTCTACGATTTTCTGGAATGCGTATTGAAATTTCATTCTTCAAAGTCATCTCCTTGAAAATTCGGAAATCAGACGTTCCTGAACCTCGGCGAGCGTCGTTTTTTCATTTACTTTCTGCTTCGTAAAATCCCATATCCGATGAATGTACTCGATGGATTCGTCGATGTCGGCGTTAGATCCCTGTTGGTAAGCCCCGATGTTAATTAAATCCTCGGAGTCCTTATATATGGCCATCAAGCGTTTTACGTTTTCCGAAGCCTCAATCTGCTCCTCCGGAGCGATGTCCTTCATCACGCGGCTGATACTGGCCAGCACGTCAATCGCAGGGAAATGTCCCTTATTGGCGATGCTCCGGTTCAGCACGATATGACCGTCCAGAATCCCCCGCACCGCATCGGCGATCGGCTCATTCATGTCATCGCCGTCCACCAATACGGTATAGAAGGCCGTAATGGAACCGTTCGGTCCGGTACCAGCGCGTTCAAGCAGCTTTGGAAGGCTTGCAAAGACCGAAGGGGTGTAACCTCTCATTGCCGGCGGCTCCCCGATGGCTAGTCCGACCTCGCGCTGTGCCATCGCATAGCGGGTCACGGAGTCCATCATCAGCATCACATTCAGCCCGCGGTCCCGAAAATATTCGGCAATCGTCGTCGCAATCAAAGCTCCCTTGATCCGGATCAGAGCCGGCTGGTCCGAGGTGGCTACGATGACGACAGAACGCTTCAGACCTTCGGGTCCGAGGTCCCGTTCGATGAAGTCCAGCACCTCGCGCCCGCGTTCTCCGATTAAAGCGATCACGTTCACGTCGGCCGACGTATTACGGGCGATCATTCCCATCAGCGTACTCTTCCCGACGCCCGAACCGGCAAATATGCCGACCCGTTGTCCTTTCCCGATCGAGAGAAGGCCGTCGATGGCTCTCACCCCGATGCTGATCGGCTCCTTCACTCTGGGACGATTCAGCGGATTTTGCGGAACGTTATGGGTTGAATAGTGCGGCATACGGGCCGGGATCAACGAGCCGTCTAGCGGCTGCCCCAATCCGTCAAGCACTTTGCCCAGCAGTTCCGAACCGACCTGAACGCTGAGCGGCTTCCCGGTTCCCACCACATCGCATCCCGGTCCTACGGAATGAAGCTCACCGAGCGGCATTAGCAGCACCTTGTTGTCTCTGAAGCCGACAACCTCGGCTTTCAGCGGCTTGGATTGCTTCGTCGGATAGATATAGCACACGTCCCCGATGCTCGCATCCGGGCCTTCGGACTCTACCATCAAGCCGATGACTTGGGTCACTTTTCCGTTGATGCGGACCGGGTCCAAATGTTTTAAATGCTCGATATACCGGGCGCTATTCAGCTTCTTCATCCTGATTTCTCCGTTCTTCGTCATCGAGGGCGACGCGCACCAGTTCCTTCTTGATTTCCGCCAGCTGCGTATCGATTCGTGCATCCACGCTTCCGAAAGACGAGCGGATCACGCAGCCTCGGTCCTTCACCGTAGCATCCGGCAGGATTTGGAGCTCCGCCTGGGAATCGATCGCCAATGATAACTCTTCTCTTGCCGCGTACACAAACTCGAAATGCTCAGGGGCAACGCAGAGCGAAATCAAACCTTTCTCCCGTTTGCGCGCAAGATTCTTCCGAATCAGCTCCAAGGTGAACTCCGGTTCAATCGTCAGCTGATGATCGAGTATTTTCTCGGCAATGCTGCAGCTTAGCTCGACCAGAAACGGTTCAGCCTCCTGGATCAAATCTTCCTTTGCCCGGTGGGCAAGCTGCAGAAGCTCGCTGGCTTCGGCCGTTGCCTTCTCCAGCAGCTCCTTCATTTCCAGCTCGGCTTTGGCAGCTCCCTCGGAGTAGCCTTGGTTGAAGCCCTCTATCTTCAATGTCTCGGACAAATCCTCATCCTGCAGCCTTCGTTCCTTCCACCAAGCATCGATCTGCTGCTCGGCTTCAGCCAGCAGACGCTGGGCTTCCTCGGAGGCCTCGCGTATTTGCCGTTCGGCAAATTCCTGGGCATCGCGCAGCATCTCGCTCTTGATCCGCTCGGCCTCGGCCAGCGTGTGCATGACCGCCGGCGCAGCGGCGGGCGGTGCCGGCTCCGCTTGCGCTTCTTCGGCAGGAGCGGCGTACCGACGCGCTACATCCAACTCTTTCAAGACATCCATCGTTGTATAGTGGGACGGTTTGATCAAGTTAGACAATAATGTCATCTCCTCCGCCGCGGGCAATGATAACCTCGCCCGCTTCTTCGAGTCTTCGGATCGTGCTTACGATCCGTGTCTGAGCTTCCTCCACGTCACGCAGCCGCACAGGGCCCATGTACTCCATCTCTTCGCGGAAGGTTTCCGCCATCCGCTTGGACATATTGCGGAAAATAACATCCCGGACTTCCTCGCTTGCCACCTTAAGCGCAAGCTGCAAATCCGCATTCTCGACATCGCGAATGATGCGCTGGATCGAACGATTGTCGACATTGACGATATCCTCGAATACAAACATTCGCTTCTTGATTTCTTCGGCAAGCTCGGGATCCTGTATTTCGAGCGAATCCAGGATCGTCCGCTCCGTGCCTCGGTCGACTCCGTTCAATATTTGAACGATCGACTCGATGCCGCCTGCGTTGGTGTAATCTTGGGTCACCGTTGCCGACAGCTTCTGCTCCAGCACGCGCTCGACCTGAGCGATAACTTCCGGAGACGTGCTGTCCATGACCGCAACCCGCCGGGCAACCTCGGCCTGCTTCTCTTGAGGAAGCGAGGATAATATCGCCGATGCTTGGTCGTATTGCAGGTAGGAGAGCACAAGCGCGATGGTTTGGGCGTTTTCATTCTGAATGAAATTCAGGATCTGGCTCGGATCAGCCTTGCGGGCAAAATCAAACGGCCTTACCTGAAGCGTTGCGGTCAGGCGATTGATAACCTCCATCGCCTTCTGCTGCCCGAGCGCTTTCTCCAAAATTTCTTTAGCGTAATTAATGCCGCCTTGCGATATATATTCCTGTGCAAGACAAATTTGGTGAAACTCCTGAATGATGCTATCTTTCTCGCCGCTGTCGACCTTGCGCACATTCGCAATCTCCAGCGTCAGCTGCTCGATTTCGTCTTCGCGCAAATGCTTGAATATTTGTGCAGAGACTTCCGGCCCCAGCGTAATCAGCAGTATAGCGGCTTTCTGGCGCCCGGATAATTGTTGGTTGTTTCCCTTAACCAATGCTTCCACCTCTATTCCTCAGCCAGCCATGTACGCAGCAGATTCACGAATTCATCCGGCTTTTTCTTCGCCAACGTTTCGAGCTGCTTTCGGACCTGACTCTCGTTCGTTACACTCTCAAGATTGATCGATGGGAATTCGGTCACCGGCGGAAGCGGAATATCTTCCTCGAATTCTTCCTGCTGTCTTCTGCGTTTGCGAATGAAGAAATACGTGCCTCCCGCGATCAAAGCCAATGCAGCTATGCCTATTCCCCACAGTACCGGCTGGGACAGAACGGTTTTCGAATTTACATCCGGATTTACATTAAATACCTGCGAATTAACCGAAACTTTTTGAAGCAATTGTGCGTCTGTATAGGTAGTACCTGAATCGGCAAGCGAAGCTCTCACAATGTTGATGAGAATGTTCTGGATCGCCGTTCGGGTGTCTTCGTCCAGCGTTTGCTGGCCCGCAGGTGGTTCAACTGCGACATTAATGGTTAAGTCTTTAACAGTATATGGACTCGCAATGATGTCCTTTGTAATGCGATTCACTTCATAGTTGATGGTTGACGACGTCTCTTCCGACGTTGTCTGTCCGCTCTCGGAATCGCTCGGATACCCGGGAACCGCTTCTTCGCCCACACCGGCAACTCCGCCGGCAGGACTGCTGGTTCCGGTATAATTCTTCTGAATTTCCTGTACGCTGAGCTCGATCCCCTTCATCTCTTCTTCATCAACGGGGGTTACGAGATTTTCCTTGCTCTGTACCTGATCGAAATTCAGCTTGGAAGCAACGAGTACGTTCACTTTGCTTGACCCCATGTACTGGGACAGGAACTGTTGCACATTCTGTCGTACTTCGCTTTCAAATTTTTTCTGCAGTGCAAAGTTCTCTTCAACCCTGCCGATCAGTCCGCCCTGACCACCCTTGGCCGTGGCAAGAAGTTCAACTTCGTCATTGGTTATGGTTATATTCTCGATCGGAAGGTTGGGTATGGCCGTCTTCACCAGGTTGTAGTAACCGTCGATCACTTCCTGATTCGGCCGGTATCCCGGTTTAAAATGCAGGACAACGGAGGCGCTGGCCTGATCTTCATTGTTGGTCTTGGCAAACACGCTTTCTTTCGGCAGATTGAGCAGCACGGTGGCATCTTGGACGCCCTGCATCTTCTCAAGCAGACGCTCAACCTCGCCGTTCAGTGCATTTACATATTTCACTTCGAACTCGTTATCGGTCATGCCGATCGCGGATGCATTTTGCTCGAACGTTTCGAAGCCGATCGTTCCGTTTTGCACCAGGCCCTGTGAGCCGACGTCAATCTGTACTCTGGCCGCCTCGGTGCTCGGTACGGAGATGCTTCGTCCGTCCGGGCTCAGCTTGTAGGAAATACTCTGCGATTCCAGGTGGCTGATAATGCCGGCAGCATCACTGGAATTCAAATCCCGGAAAGCCACCTCGTACTTTGTCTTGGAGAACTGCATCGTCATTACAACAAGTGCAATCAGTACGAAGACTACAGTAGCGGTCAACATTATTTTTTGCTTATTGCTAAATTGATTCCAATATTGGGTCACTCGATCCCGATATTGGGCGATTCTCTCGTTCACATCGTCACCCCATCCGAAACTTTGCTAGAAACATTTAGATTTGCGTGCGCATGATCTCTTGATAGGCTTCTACCACTTTGTTTCGGACCTGTGTTGTGAGCTGTATGCTCAACAGTGCCTGCTGGGCGGATATCATCGCCTGATCCACGTTGACTTGTCCAATCATCATTTTGTCGCTCATGACATGAGCCTGTTGTTCCTGTGCGGAAACAGAGTTCAACGCATCACTCAAATACGAACCGAAGCTGCGGATGGATTCGGCAGGAGTCTTCTCTGCCACCGTGGCTTGCTCTCGCATTTGAAGGGGCGAAACGCCCGAGGCTTGGAACATTGTGTTTTGAATCATCGATTTCCCCTCCTAATTTTCTGTATCTAAACGCCTACCCTACACTATCTGCCGATCTCCAGCGCCTTCATGATCATGGCTTTCGATGCATTAATGGCAGTCACATTGGCTTCATAGGACCGGGTAGCCGCGATCATATCCACCATCTCTTTTGTGACGTCGACATTAGGCATATAGACATATCCCTCGGCATTCGCGTCCGGATGAGTCGGGTTGTATACCTGCTTAAGCGGAGATGAATCCTCCTTCACGGCAGCCACCCTTACCCCTTGGCCCGCGGTTTCCCCGTTCATCTGGGCTCTAAGCATCCCTTCGAACGACTCGCTCTGCGGCGAAAGAACTACGGTCTTGCGGCGGTATGGTACCGCTTGTCCATTCTCGATCCGGGCTCTTGTCGTTTCCGCATTGGCAAGGTTCGAAGAAATGACGTCCATGCGAAGACGTTGGGCCGTAAGGGCCGATGCATTGATCGAAAAGCCGTTGCTAATATTCATGAACCTTATCTCCCCTCAATCGCTGTACGCATCATGCGAATTTGCTCATTCACCGCTTGTATGTACGAATGGTATCGGAGCTGGTTCTCCGCGAGCAGCACCATTTCCCGATCCGCATCGACATTATTCTCGTTGTTGTTCATAGAGCTGCTGCTGTCATTCGTAATCGAAGCGCTCGGAATGCTGCCGGTTGGACCGATCGGTATATGTCTTGGATCCGTCCTTCTCCCTTGCAGCGTAAGTTGAGCTCCCTCCATCTCCTGTTTCAAAAGACTCTCGAAGGATACTTCGGATCTCTTAAAATGAGGCGTATCCGCGTTGGCGATATTGTTGGCAATGACGCTGTTTCTCAGATTCGCTGCGTCCAAACCGCCTTGAAGCCGCTGAAAGGAACTATTGTTCAACAGATTCACTAGCTCATTCCTCCTGACTGGACCTGCAGAAAAGTATTCCACTCTTCCTAGCTAAATCCTCTTTTTTCGACAAAAAACATAATCCGTACGCCCTAATCTAGGTCTTAAGTAGAAAAAGACAGCATGATGTCACATAAACTAAGTTTCTTAAAGATTGGGACTTTTTACAATAAGAAAAAAGCCCTATCTTTTTCCAAGAATAAGGGCTTTTTATTCATTTTCGTTTCGTTTTTTTCTAAAATATTGCAAATCTCAATACTGATTTTGTAAAATTTAAAGTTTTCTTCCCAAGGTATAGGTCCAGATGCAGGTCCGCTTGTTCACAAAAAATTACGAATTCGGTCCTGATCGCTTCCAACATACGCAAATATTTCGACATCTTGGACTTCATTTGCATCGACAAACATTTACACCTGAGCGCCTTCTTTGCCGAATTACAAAATATATTGGCTCAAATCCCGATCCTGGGCGATGCCGGCCAGCTTTTCTCTCACATATTGGGGCGTAATGACCATGCGCTCCAGCGTGAGCTCAGGCGCCTCAAACGACAGATCCTCCAGCAGCTTCTCCAGTATGGTATGGAGCCTGCGGGCGCCGATATTTTCAGTGTTTTGGTTTACTGAGGCAGCAATCTGGGCAATCTCCCGAATGGCCTCCGGGGAAAATTCCACTTCGAGCTCTTCGGTGCGCAGTAAATTGATATATTGCTTGGTCAGCGCATTTTTCGGTTCGGTCAAAATGGACACAAAATCATCCAACGTCAAGCTGTTCAGCTCCACGCGGATCGGGAAGCGGCCCTGCAGCTCCGGAATCAGATCTGACGGCTTCGCAATATGGAAAGCGCCTGCGGCGATAAACAGCACGAAATCCGTCTTCACCGGCCCGTACTTCGTCATGATGGTAGAGCCTTCCACGATCGGCAGGATGTCGCGCTGAACGCCTTCCCTGGATACATCCGGTCCCGATTGGCGGCCTTGGCTGGCAACCTTGTCGATCTCATCGATGAAAATAATGCCCGATTGTTCGGCACGCCGGATGGACTCCTGGATGACATCATCCATATCTATCAGCTTGGCCGCCTCCTCTTGCGTAAGCACCTTTCTCGCTTCCTTAACGGACAGCTTGCGCCGCTTCGTCCGCTTCGGCATCAGGCTGCCGAACATCTCCTGCATATTCATGCCCATCTGATCATTTCCCTGCCCCGCGAACATATCAAACATATTCGGAGCGGTGTCCTCGACATCGATTTCGATCGTCTCATCCTCAAGCTTTCCGGACAGCAGATTGAAACGGATCTGTCTCCGTTTCTCCTTCAGGCTTTCGTCTTTATCCTCCGCATCATCCTCTACGGCCTGAGACGGATTGTTGCCTCCGAACAGCATCTCAAACGGATTGCGCTGGCTCTTCTGGCTTTTGGTTGATGGGGCCAGCAGCTGCACGATCCGCTCGTTCGCCATCTCTTCCGCTTTATCCTTGACCTTCTCCGTGCGCTCCAGCTTCACCATGCGAATTGCTGTTTCCACAAGGTCGCGAACCATCGATTCCACGTCACGTCCCACATACCCGACCTCGGTAAACTTCGTAGCCTCCACCTTCACAAAAGGAGCGTTCACCAGTTTTGCAAGCCTCCGGGCAATTTCCGTTTTGCCGACGCCCGTAGGACCGATCATCAGGATGTTTTTCGGAACGATCTCATCGCGCTCCTCATCGGACAGCAAGCTGCGCCGATAACGATTGCGAAGCGCAACCGCAACAGATTTCTTCGCTTCCTTCTGGCCGACAATATATTTATCCAACTCGGAAACAATTTGTCTTGGAGTCATAGATTCTTTATTCACCGTGAATACCTCCCGCCCTGATATGGCTATACGCTGCCGTAAAGCATGATTACAGCTCTTCTACAATAATATTGCTGTTCGTATATACGCAAACCTCTGAAGCAATCTGAAGCGCCTCTCGCGCGATATCCTTGGCCTCCATATGCGATGCATGCCGTTTCAGCGCACGTCCTGCCGAGAGCGCAAAGTTGCCTCCCGAGCCGATCGCCAATACATCGTCGTCGGGCTCAATAATTTCGCCCCCGCCGGAGATCAGCAGCATCCCTGTCTTATCCACCACAATCATTAAAGCTTCCAGCTTCCGCAGCACCCGATCCTGGCGCCAGTCCTTGGCCAGCTCCACGGCCGCGCGCTGCAGGTTTCCATGATGCTCCTCCAGCTTGCCCTCAAATTTCTCAAACAACGTAATCGCATCCGCCACAGAACCGGCAAAACCGGCGACAACTTGTCCCCGGTAAAGACGGCGCACTTTTTTGGCGGTCTGCTTCATGACTACACTTTCTCCGAACGTGACTTGGCCGTCGCCGGCAATGGCTGCTTTGCCATTATGCCGTACTGCACAGATCGTCGTAGCGTGAAAAGTCATTTCCATGATGGCGGACCTCCCCTATTTTTAAAAGTTACAGCGTATTCAGTTGGTTGTCATAAATGAATTCGCGAATATGATCAAGAGCGCGATTAGCCAAAGCTTCATTCTTCTCTTTCTTATTCCGGATCCGGGTCTCAAGCTTCGGCAGCAGTCCGAAATTCGCGTTCATCGGCTGGAAATTATCCGGATCGGCGTGCGTAATATAATAGGCCATGCTGCCGATCGTCGATTCCTGCGGGAATACAATCCCTTCTTGTCCACGCGCTGCTCTTGCCGCATTGATGCCTGCAATCAATCCGGAGGCGGCGGACTCAACGTAGCCCTCGACCCCCGTCATCTGTCCGGCGAGATACAGATTCGGACGCGTCTTCACCTGATAGGTTTGCTGAAGCAGCTTCGGCGAATTGACGAACGTATTGCGGTGCATAACGCCATACCGTACGATCTCGGCATTTTCCAGCCCCGGGATCATCGAAATAATACGCTTCTGCTCTCCCCACTTCAGATGGGTCTGGAAGCCTACCAGATTGTACAGCGTGCCGGCTGCATTATCCTGACGGAGCTGAACGACGGCGTAAGGAAGCTTGCCGGTATGCGGGTTCACCAGTCCGACCGGTTTCATTGGGCCGAACAAAGCCGTTTGCTTGCCCCGCTTCATCATGACTTCGATCGGCATGCAGCCCTCGAAATAAATTTCCTTCTCAAACTCTTTGAGCTGGGCAACTTCGGCGTTGACCAGCGCATCGTAGAAAGCATCGAATTCCTCTTCCGTCATCGGGCAATTCAGGTAGGCGGCCTCGCCTTTGTCATAGCGGGAAGCAAGATACACCTTGCTCATATCAATGGAGTCCTTCTCTACGATCGGTGCAGCCGCATCATAGAAGTAGAAGTAGTCTTCGCCCATCAGCTCGCGGATTTGAGCCGACAATGCGGGAGAGGTCAAAGGTCCTGTCGCAATGACAACGATCCCTTCTTCAGGTATATGCTGAATTTCTTCATTTACTACCTCAATTAACGGATGCTGATGAAGCGTCTCCGTGATTTCGCCGGAGAAGCCGTCACGATCCACCGCAAGCGCCCCGCCCGCCGGCACGGCGTTGCGGTCCGCCGAACCGATCACGAGCGAGTTCAACATGCGCATCTCTTCCTTCAAAACGCCGACCGCATTGGTCAACGTATTTGCCCGGAGCGAGTTGCTGCAGACCAGCTCTGCGAACTTGTCTGTATGATGGGCCGGCGTCTTCACGACCGGCCGCATTTCGTATAAGGTAACGGGAATCCCGCGGCTTGCGATCTGCCAAGCCGCTTCACTGCCGGCAAGGCCTGCCCCGATCACCGTTACTCTCTGTGTGTCTGTCAACGTCATTACCCCCTGTATGCCTACATCTCTGCTGCTTCGTCCTGTTCCTCAACCATTTCGGAATAGTCGCAGGAAGTGCATTGAAGCTTGACCCCCTGCTTGCTCTTCTTCTCTACCATTAAGCTGCTGCAATTCGGACACGGTTTAGGCGAAGGTTTATCCCAGGATACGAAATCGCATTCCGGATAGCGGTCGCATCCGAAGAAGATACGCCCCTTCTTGCTCCGTCGTTCCACGACATGGCCTTCCTTGCACTTCGGACAAGTTACGCCGATGTCTTTGACGATCGGCTTCGTATTCCGGCAGTCCGGAAAACCGGAGCATGCCAAAAACTTCCCGAATCGTCCAAGCTTATAGACCAATGGCTTGCCGCATTTCTCGCAAATCTCGTCGGAAACCTCGTCTTCAATCTCGATTTCCTTCATTTCTTCCTCAGCAACCTCAAGCCGCTTCTCGAATGATTTATAGAATTCCGACAGCACCTTGACCCAATCCTCGGAGCCTTCCTCGACATGGTCCAGGTCTTCCTCCATGTTTGCCGTAAATTCCACATTCAGAATTTCGGGGAAAAATTGCTCCATCTGCTCGATGACAAGCTCCCCCAGCTCCGTCGGGACAAACTTCTTATCCTCAATGGCAACGTAGCCGCGCTTCTGGATCGTTTCTAGCGTTGGCGCGTAAGTACTCGGCCGTCCGATTCCAAGCTCCTCCAGCGTCCTTACAAGCCGCGCTTCGGTGTAACGCGGAGGCGGCTGGGTAAAGTGCTGCTTCGGCTCGATATCCTGTTTATCCAGCTTGTCGCCCGTATGCAGCTCCGGAAGGTATTTATCCTCTTCGGTCGTCCCGTCGTCATTACCCTCAACATAGACCTTCATGAAGCCCGGAAAGCGAACCTTGGATCCGGTAGCCCGAAAAACGGCAGTACCTGCCGATATATCCACAGAAAGCGTATCCAGTACAGCAGAGGCCATCTGGCTGGCGACAAAGCGTTCCCAGATCAGTTTATACAAGCGAAGCTGATCACGGCTCATGTACGGCTTCACCGATTCCGGATCCCGAAGGACGGACGTAGGCCGGATGGCTTCGTGCGCATCCTGTGCATTTGCCGCTTTCTTTGAATACTGCCTAGGGCTTTCGGGTACGAACGGTTCTCCGTATTTCTCCGTAATGTACTCCTTCGCCTCGTCTTGCGCGGTACCGGATATCCGGGTAGAGTCGGTACGCATGTACGTAATCAAACCGACAGTGCCTTCCTTGCCGAGTTCCACGCCCTCATACAGCTGCTGGGCGACCGACATCGTCTTCGCGGCCCGAAAACCGAGCTTGCGCGCCGCTTCCTGCTGCAATGAGCTTGTCGTGAACGGCGGCGACGGATGACGCTGACGCTCGCGTTCCTTGACTTCGCCGACCGTGAAAGAGGCATCCTTAATCGCCGCAAGCACCTCGTTCACGTCCTCCTGGCTGGACAGCTCCTTCTTCTCCCCGTTCAGCTGCGTAAACTTCGCTTCAAACGAAGAGCCCTTCACGGCCAGCTTCGCCGTGATCGTCCAATATTCTTCCGGCACGAATGCGCTGATTTCGTTCTCGCGATCCAGAATGATCTTGACCGCAACGGATTGAACGCGTCCTGCCGACAGCCCCTTCTTAACTTTCTTCCATAAAAGAGGGCTGATCTTGTAACCCACCAGACGGTCAAGTATCCGCCGAGCCTGCTGGGCGTTAACGAGATCCATATTAATTTTGCGCGGCGTCTTGAAGGCATCCTTGACCGCCGTCTTCGTGATTTCGTTAAATACGACCCGCAGGCTTTGAGATTCATCCAGCTCCAAAGCATGGGCAAGATGCCATGCGATGGCTTCCCCTTCGCGATCGGGGTCAGCTGCGAGGTATACTTTCTTTACCTTTTTGCTAGCATCCTTAAGTTCCTTTAAGACAGAACCTTTTCCGCGGATCGTAATGTATTTCGGATTGAAGTCGTTTTCCACCTCAACCCCGATCTGGCTTTTCGGCAAATCGCGCACATGACCCATCGAAGCCTTCACGATATATTTGCTGCCGAGATATTTGCCAATCGTCTTCGCCTTGGCAGGCGACTCTACGATGACGAGTGAATCCGCCACAGGTTCATCCTCCTCTCCAACATTCAACTTTCCCATTATATGATCTTATATATAGCACCGGGTAATTGGGTTATCTGCTTTTTTATGATTAAAGATAACAGAACTGAATGCAAATGTCCAAAATCCCACTGGGTCCCCTCCAACAACTCATCAAGCGACCCGGGTCCCTGTTCGAGCATATGGTAAACGTGCCGTTCATCGTTTGTCAACCCGGAATCCATGCCGGGGAGGCTCGAATGAGGGGCCTGCCGCTCCTTATTGTATGTATTGGGAGCCCTGTTTGGCAACCAGGAATCATATTCCTCGATAATATCTTGGACGTCCGTCACCATCTTGGCCCCCTGTTTAATGAGGGCAAGCGTTCCCCGGCTCTTGGGAGAAGTGACTTGTCCCGGAACCGAGAAAACATCCCTTCCGGCCTCCAGCGCATAATCTGCTGTGATCAGCGATCCGCTGCGGGCATCCGCCTCCACGACTACGGTTCCAAGGGACAAACCGGCAATGATTCGGTTTCTCCTCGGAAAAAATCCCGGGTGGGCTTTCGTGCCTGGAGGGTACTCGGAAACAATCAATCCCGATTCTGCGATCCGTTCATACAAGGACCGGTGCTCTGCAGGATAGATGACATCAATCCCCGCACCGAGAACCGCAATCGTTGCTCCTCCGCTTGTTAAAGCCGCCTCGTGCGCGGCGCTGTCAATTCCCCTGGCCATTCCGCTTACGACAGCCAGCCCGTACCGCGTCAGCTCCTCGGCCAATAGGCCGGCCATCTTGCGGCCATAAGCAGTCGGCATCCGGGTCCCGACCATGGCAACGCCGGGCTGGTTCAAAAGCTCCGCACGGCCGATCGAATAGATTACCCAAGGAGGCTCGGACATTGAATTCAACCGCTCGGGATATTGATCATCGAGGGCTGTAATAATACGTATTTTGGAACGGTTTGTCAACTTCCATACATCCCCTCGGGAATGCCCTGCGCTATCGCCCGCAGCATTTGACATCCGCTCCAGCAATTGTTCGACGCTCGACGGAAACCGTTTCGACAATTTATTCGCCTGCTCGACAGACAATCCACAGCTTCTCCAGTCATTCACACCATAAGAAATCATGCCTTCATGCAGCTGGCCGTGCATCATAATCCGGTGAATCGATTTCCATCCGATGCCTTCACTTTCATGCAATGCTGCCAGCAGCGCGCTCTCCAGCTTCATTCCAGTCGCCTCCTTCAAAATAAACAGAAAAAGCAACCTTTCATCTCCTGAAATCAGGACATAAAAGGTTGCTTACCTAATTTTAATATATTGGGTTGCGCAATTAGGCAAAAAGCTGCCTCGCGTTCATACGATTAATGAGTAGTGCAAGCCTCAAGCAAGCCCTTCTCCTCAAGCACACTGACAAGCGTCGATCCCATTTCGGCCGGTGTCGGAGCAACTTTAATGCCGCAAGCCTCGAGTACAGCAATCTTCTCTTTCGCTGTCCCCTTGCCACCGGAAATGATCGCGCCGGCATGGCCCATGCGTTTGCCTGGAGGCGCAGTTGCCCCGCCAATGAAGCCGACAACCGGTTTGGTCATGTTGGCTTTGATCCACTCGGCAGCTTCTTCCTCGGCCGTACCGCCGATTTCACCGATCATGATAACGGCTTTCGTGTTCGGATCCTCATTGAACAGCTTCAAGACATCGATAAACTCGGTGCCTTTAACAGGGTCTCCGCCGATTCCCACGGCAGACGATTGTCCGATGCCGCGTGCAGTCAGCTGATGAACCGCCTCATAGGTCAGCGTTCCGCTTCGCGATACGACGCCGACATGGCCCGGCGTATGGATGTAGCCCGGCATAATCCCGATCTTGCATTCGCCCGGCGTAATGACACCCGGACAGTTCGGCCCGATCAGGCGGGTCTTCTTGCCTTCCATATAACGTGCAACCTTCACCATGTCCAGCACCGGAATGCCTTCCGTGATGCAGATGACAAGCTCCATCTCGGCATCAACGGCTTCCATGATCGAATCGGCAGCAAATGCAGGCGGAACATAGATTACGCTTGCGGTTGCGCCGGTCTTCGCCTTCGCTTCCTCAACGGTGTTAAACACCGGAAGCTTCACGGTAGTTCCGTTCTCCAGCGTAATTTCCACTTCCGTGCCGCCTTTGCCCGGCGAGGTTCCGCCGACCATTTGCGTACCGTAATCGAGGGCGCCTTTCGCATGGAACAGAGCCGTTTTACCTGTAATCCCTTGTGTGATAACTTTTGTATTTTTATCGATCAAAATACTCACGATTGATTCACATCCCCTATTGTTATTTGAAAATGAAAGCAACCGCACGGCCGGACGGTCGAGCGTCCTTAGGTGCCATGCCTCTTCAGGAATGAATTATTACTGAACGAGGGAGACGATCTTCTGTGCTCCGTCGGCCATGGAATCAGCTGGTACGATGTTAAGACCGGACTCGGCCAAAATCTTCTTGCCGAGGTCAACATTCGTTCCTTCCAAGCGTACAACAAGCGGACGGGTCAAGCCCAGCTGCTTCGCCGCTTCAACTACACCGGTAGCGATCACGTCGCAGCGCATGATGCCGCCGAAAATGTTGACGAAGATTCCCTTAACTTGAGGATCGGACAAAATGATCTTGAAGGCTTCGGTAACCTTCTCGGTCGTTGCACCGCCCCCAACGTCAAGGAAGTTGGCAGGATCGCCGCCATAGTATTTGATGATGTCCATGGTAGCCATCGCAAGACCGGCACCGTTAACCATACAGCCGATGTTGCCGTCCAGAGCTATGTAACTCAAGTCGTATTTCGATGCTTCGATTTCTTTCTCGTCTTCTTCGTCCAGGTCGCGAAGCTCGACAATATCCTTGTGACGGAAGAGCGCGTTGGAGTCAAAGTTCAGCTTGGCGTCAAGGGCCATGACGTTGCCGTCGCCCGTAACGACCAGTGGATTAATCTCGGCGATCGAGCAGTCCTTCTCCACGAACGCCTTGTACAAGGCCAGCATAAATTGGACGGCTTTGCCGACCAGCTCGTTCGGAATATTAATGGAATACGCCAGTTTCCGCGCTTGGAACGTTTGAAGTCCGACAGCCGGATCGATGACTTCCTTGAAAATTTTCTCAGGCGTTGCCGCTGCAACTTCTTCGATTTCCGTACCGCCTTCTTCGGATGCCATCATGACGACGCGCCCTGTAGCGCGGTCTACAACAACACCGATGTAATACTCTTTGCGAATATCGCAGCCTTCTTCAATAAGGAGGCGCTTGACTTCCTTGCCTTCCGGACCGGTCTGGTGAGTCACCAGCACTTTGCCCAGAATTTCTTCGGCATAGGCGCGAACCTCTTCAAGGCTCTTTGCCACCTTGACGCCGCCGGCTTTACCGCGGCCGCCTGCGTGGATCTGCGCTTTAACAACGGTTACGGGACTTCCCAGGGATTTGGCAGCTTCCACTGCTTCATCCACCGTAAACGCAACCTTGCCGTTCGGAACAGCGACTCCATATTGCTTCAGTACTTGTTTTCCTTGATATTCATGGATATTCATTCTCGAATCCTCCTATCAACATGACTGGAACAAGGCGGGCTGCATGGGAGCGTTTCAATGACGCCGCTGCCCCTGTCAACCTTTATATAGTAAACCCAAGCTATTGTAACATGTTTTTAAAACGCTTACCTTAAAAATGTTCACAGATTCTCCACTCTATTTGATATAGGTATGATTCCTTCTGGAGAATAATTGGAAATTAAAGGTTAAACAAATCGTTATTTTTTTAAAAATGCTTTGAATACTTTGACAGCAACAAATCCGATCACAAATCCGATAACAGCGAGAATCAACAATAGCACAACCAATGTAATGATAATGTTCTCCCAAAGGATGTTCATAGCTACACTCCTATGCAATAAAGATTTCCAATATCATCTAAATATGGATTATAGCATATTTCCCTCCGAAATCCCTTCCATTTGCTCTATTCTTTGAATTATTTCACGAAGCTGTATAAGCAGTACAAGGGGATGCCTCCTTCTAACTCTCAGTTTGGGGTCTGAAGTTGAATAAGTGGGGGGGTGGGCGTTTTAGTTGGACTTTTTTGGGAGACTTTGGAGGGTAACTTTACATTGGCGCCTGCAAGTCCCTTTTTGGGACTTGCTCCGGGCTTGGAGTTGCTTTTGGCGCCAGCAAGTCCCTTTTCGGGACTTGCTCCGGGCTTGGAGCTGCTTTTGGCGCTCACACGTCCCTTTTTGGGACTTGCTCCGGGCTTGGACCTGCTTTTGGTGCGCACACGTCCCTTTTTGGGACTTGCTCCGGGCCCGGAGCTGCTTTTGGCGCCAGCAAGTCCCTTTCCGGGACTTGCTCCGGGCTTGGAGCTGCTTTTGGCGCCAGCAAGTCCCTTTTCGGGACTTGCTCCGGGCTTGGAGTTGCTTTTGGCGCCTGCAAGTCCCTTTTCGGGACTTGCTCCGGGCTTGGACCTGCTTTTGCCGCTAGCAAGTCCCTTTTTGGGACTTGCTCCGGGCTTGGACCTGCTTTTGGTGCGCAAACGTCCCTTTTTGGAACTTGCTCCGGGTTTCGAGCTGCTTTTCGCGCCAGCAAGTCCCTTTTCGGGACTTGCTCCGGGCTTGAACCTGCTTTTGGTGCGCACACGTCCCTTTTTGGGACTTGCTCCGGGTTTGGAGCTACTTTTGGCGCAAGCAAGTCCCTTTTCGGGACTTGCTCTGAGCTTGCAGCAGCTTTTGGGGCTCAAAACTCTTTATCCCGAATGGTTGATCCTGTACAATGGATGACGATACATAACAGGTAAGCGGATTCAAACATAAAGGAGATTGCGGCATGCAGTGGTTGACCTCCCGTTTTTCGGTCCATTCCTTATTTTTTAAAATGCTCGTTTATTTTCTGATCGTCATCATCCTGCTTTCCTCCTACAACATCTGGTCAATGACGTTTTATACGCGGAATGTCCACAACGAGATCGTAAAATACAATTTGACGCTGATCCGGAATACCGTGGACAGCTTCGAGAAACAGTATACGACTTGGAAAAGCCTGCTCCTCAGCCTTCAGCACAACGAATTCGTGGGAAATATTAATCGGCAAGCCGACAAAGGCGGCAAGCAGGCGATCGATTACCTGCAGGTGGACTTGGTGATGGATCAAATCCGCACGATTGTGACGCAGCCGTTTTATCATTTACAGAACGTGATGATCTACTATCGAAGCCACTCATTTCTGCTGGAAAGCGACGGTATGGTGGATGATGACCGGATGTTTAGGCACTATTACGTCAGCGAGCAGTATCCGTACGAGTTTTGGATAAAGGATGCAGACAGGTCAGACGCTTTCCTGCAGGCCCTTCCGAGCAGCGGCTTTACCATTGAGCCCAAGAGCAGCGAGGTGGAACTGCTCCCGCTGGTCAGCCATGTCCCTGGAAGCCCATGGGAAATTATCGCATTGGTCAATATGAACAGCTGGTATGAATCCTATAAAGGCATGTCCGGCTCCCGCTTTCTGCTGCTTGATCAGGACGGAACGCCATTGTTTCAATCCGCCCCATCCTCTAAGGATGCCCCGCTGCCTGCATGGAATGGAACATTCGAATGGATTAAGGACAAGGGGAATTACTATTTTTTTGAAAAAGGGGACCGCTCGGGTCTTACGTATGTATCCATCATTCCCCATAATGAGCTGAACCGCAGCATCAGCCGCATGAATTGGATCGCGGCGCTGCTGTTTGCCACGACGCTGCTGATCGGAACGCTGGCATCCTGGTTCTTTACCCGCAACATTAACCGGCCTTTAAAGCGGATGATCACGGGCCTTGGCAAAACCGAACAGCACCTTTATGAGGGCACCATTTCCGAATTCAACGCGATCGCAAGCCATCTGCAGGGATTGCATCATGAACGCAAGCAGATCAAGGCATGGATGGACCATATCAAGCCTCTGCTGACAAGCTATCATTATATGGCTCGCTTCAAAAACATCAACATTGACGCAGCCGCCGCAGCTGAGCTGCCGGTAAGCGAGGGTGCCTTTATGATCGTTGTGTTCCAGCTAAGGTACAGGCATACTCCCTCGGAACTGCTCGATGAAATGCTGACCAAGGCCACCGGCAAAATCAAAGACATTATCAGCCTTCAAGTGCAGGAGGCCTTTCCGTTATCCCATACGCTTCAAATGGACAGCAAAGAGATCTTGTCAATCGTATACACGCAGGAAAGGTCGGAGCGTCTGCTCGCCTGCCTGAACGGTTTGAAGCGGATATTCGATCAAGACCAAGGCACTTACCTGGTTACGATTGCCGTGTCGTCCGTGTTCCAGCATACTTCCCATTTCGATCAGGCCTACACGGAAGCGATGTCGCTGCTGCTTCAAGCGATGCCGGTCGAAGAAACCCAGATTATATGGGAAAAGGCGCCGCGGGAGGACGTGACCGGCTTTACAGCTGAGCAGGAGCATGAATTTTACGTAATCCTGCAAGCAGGCAATGAAGTCAGCTGCCAACAGCTCATCGATCGGGCGTTTGATTCGCTTCATCGCCGGGGCGCGACGGCGGATCAGCTGCATCATTTCGCCCTTGCCGTCCTCAGTCGTATCCGAAAAACGATGGCGCTGCTGAACATCGAATCAAGCCCGCTTCCATCCGATCATCGGCCGCTTGCGCATTGCGTCACTCCCGAACACTACAAACAGGCGCTGCTGAACGAGCTTGCCCGTGCAGCGGAAGCGATTCGACGAAAGCGAGAAGAAAATTACGATATCATTCAGTTTATTGCCCAGTTTATGGAAAACCATATTTCCGAGGAAATATCACTGGAGCTATTGGCGGATAAGCTCAACATGTCGCCGACGTATCTGTCCGGCTATATTAAAGAAAAAACCGGCAGCAACTTCAGCGATCATCTACATGCGATCCGCATCCGGAAAGCGAAGGAGCTTCTCGTAACGACAAATATGCCGGTCCAGGAAGTTGGCGCGCAAATCGGCTATCGTAATGTCACATCCTTTATCCGCATGTTCAAAAAATTAACCGGCCAGCCGCCCGGCGATTACCGGAAAACCCATTGGATCCGGAATTAGCAGGCGGCCGTGCCGGCCGTTTAACCTTTAACGGAGCCGATCAACGCTCCTTTTACGAAATATTTCTGGATGAACGGGTATACCAGCAGGATCGGCACGGTGGACACCATGATGGTGGCAAATTTCAGACCATCCTCCACGACGACGATATCGCCGACCACCGGGCCGTCGGTTCCCGTGAATTGCCCGGATAGCACGATGTTTCTCAAGATGACCTGAAGCGGCTGCATATCGGCATCCCGCAGATAAAGCAGCGGGCCCATAAAATTATTCCACATGCCGACGGCGTAATACAATCCGATCGTCGCCAGCACCGGCTTGGAAAGCGGCAGCACGATCCGGAAGAAAATACCGACCTCGGATAAGCCGTCGATTTTGCCCGACTCCTCCAGCTCTTGCGGCATTCCCATGAAGAAGGTTCTCATGATCAGCAGGTTCCAGGTGCCGACGGCCCCTGGCAGAACCATGCCCCACACCGTATTGACAAAGCCGAGCTCTTTGACCACAAGAAACGTCGGGATCATTCCGCCGTTAAAAAACATCGTGAACACGATCATCATAAGAATCGGCTTGCCCATAACCATTTTGGTCTTGGACAATGAGTATGCGCCGAGCGCGGTTACCATCAGGGAAATCGCGGTTCCCAGCACGACATAGATGAAGGTATTTTTGTAACCCTTCAGTACCCTTCCATCTTCAAATACATACCGGTACATATCCAAATTAAAGCCTTTTGGCCACAGCCATACGGTGCCTGACGCAATCGCTGCCGAATCGCTGAGCGAGACGGCCAGCATATAAATGAACGGATACAGACATGCGGTTACTACGCCGAGCAAAATCAATGCGTTTAAGACATCGAACCAGTTCCACTTCCATTTCACATTCCATTCCTCCCTCTACCAGATGCTGCTGCCGCTGACCCTGCGGCTGAACCCGTTGGCTGCAATGATGAAGATAAAGCTGATGATTCCGGTAAACAGATCAATTGCCGTGGCGTAACTGTAATTGCCTTGGGTCAAACCGACGCGATAGACATAGGTGGAAATGATGTCAGCGGTTTCATACGTGGCCGGGGTTGCAAGCAAATATACTTTTTCAAAGCCGATCTCGAGAATTTTTCCGATATCCAGAATCAGAATGATGACGATCGCCGGTGCGATTCCGGGAAGCGTTATGTTCAGCGTCTGCTTCCAGCGATTCGCCCCGTCCATGCGTGCGGCTTCGTATAATTGCGGATCAATCGCCGTCAAGGCCGCCAAATAAATAATGGTCCCCCAGCCGATATGCTGCCACACGTCCGTCGTTACATAGATGGTTCTGAACCAGGAGGCCTCCACCAGAAAATTAATGCGTTCAAGACCCAAGGCGCTCAGAAGCTGGTTCACCATCCCTCCGGTAGGCGACAGGAACATGACCGCGATACCCGCCACCACCACATTGGATATGAAATGGGGAAGATAGCTGACGGTCTGGACGAACCGCTTCATGAAGGATCTTCGTACCTCATTGATCAGCAGGGCCAAAATAATCGGAGCCGGAAACCCGAACAACAGCTTATAGAACCCGAGCAGAAACGTATTTCTCAGCACGGGCCAAAAGTCGGGGGTATGAAAGAACATATTGAAATACTTGAAGCCGACCCAATCGCTCTCGGTGATGCCCTTGAACAAATTGTAATCCATGAAGGCGATCGAGACGCCGAAGATGGGAACGTATTTAAAAATGACGTAATACAGAACGCATGGGAGCAGCAATAACAGCAAATATTTATCCCGTTTCACTTTGCGCAGAAAGCCCGGGCGGCGGGATGCTTGCAACATGAAATCCTCCTTCGTAACGCTTGATCAAGCTAAGCTGGGATGGGAAGCGCATGGCTGCCACGGACCTGGCCGGCACCGGCCGCGGCCACAAACGCCACAGCCGGAACGCCGGCCTAGTGGAAGCTGCCCAAGTTAATCCCAACCTTGCGTTTTGCTATTTTCCTTCATTCACGAATTTTTGCGTCCGCTCGTAAGCGCTCTTGTGCACATCCAGCACTTGCTGCACGCCCAGCCGGTTCACCTCGGCCACGTAGGCGTCCCATTCGTCCATCTTTTTCTGTCCCAAAATAAATTTTGCTATTTGCTCTTCATGGTACTTCTTGACGGTTTCTCCCACCATGCTAAGCACTTCATTCTCTTCATTGGTATAGGCCAGCCTCGGCTGCGGTTTCGTTTCATGCTCCGGCGCGATTTTCATAGCTGCCTGCATTTTGGGTGAATACATCGATTCAAATGCGCTCATATCCAGCACCGTATGGGCGCCGATGGTGGCAATGCCCGTCTTCGTACGCAAGTCGCCGAATTCTTTGTAGTCGTCTTTAAACTTACGGACGCCGTTCTGGGTCGTGTAGGTTTCCCCTTCTTTCCCCCAGGTAGCCAGCTCGATTCCTTCCGGCGAGTACAGGAAATCCAAATACTGCAGCAGCGTATCCCGCTCCTTCGAATTGGCCGCTACGGCGAACCCGTCGGTCTGGAGTCCTGCAAACACGTTGTGGGATTTACCGTCCGGCGTTCCGACAGGCGGCAACATGTAATCGAGGCTGAACTCGGATGCCTTGTCGCCCAGCATGAGCGGCAGCTCGTCCATAATGCCGATATAATCGCTTGCGATAAACGCTTTATTCTGAAGAAGCAGATCGTTAAACTGCTTGCGCTTATGCGCCATGAAATCCGGTGCGATCAAGCCCTCGGTATAAAACTTGTTCATGTACTCGACCATGATCCGATAATTGTCCTCCGTCGGTCCGTAGCGCCATTCTTCCTTCTCGTAATCGTAATAATAGCTGCTGCTCGTATTAAACGCCGGCGCCATGTTGACCAGTGGGCTTAAACCGTTGAACACGGCGATCGGGAAGCTGTCCGGATACAGCTCTTTCAGTTTTTTGGCAACCGTATAGAGCTCGTCATAGGTAGTAGGCGGGGTCAAATTATGCTTTTTGAAAATATCATCCCGGTACAGCCAGGATCGCCTGGACTGCTGTTCGAGCCCATACAGCGGCATAAAATAGTTTTTTCCCTCCGGAGACAGGATCGCTGCCTTGACCTCCGGGTGATCCTCGAGAAACTTCTTGTAATTCGGCATCTTGTCCAAATGCTCGAAATAATCGACGAACGCTCCGCTGGCACCATGGGTATTCGCGGCGTTCAGGCTGTTGACCATCATCAAATCGGGAATTTCGCCGGATGAAATCGCCAGATTCATCGTCGTTGTATAATCGCTCATGACAGGCTGAACTTTAAACGAAATACCGGTTGCTTCCTTCAAATATTGATAAATCGGCCAATTTTCTTTATAGGGCCAGTTCGTATGGGAGAAGGTCATCATGTCCAGCGTAATCTCCTTCGTCCCGAGCGATCCTGCATTTCCCTCCTTTCCTGCTTCACCTTTCGCGCAGCCGCTCAGCAATGCACCGGTCAGTACCGCGGCGAGTGCGACCCTCCCCCATTTCCGGTTCCAAAATTTCATGTAACCCTCTCCTTCATTTCATATGATCTGCCACGCTCGCCCCCGCCACCATTTCAGCTTGCAGCTTGGGGCGTTCGTTTACGAGCTTGATTCTATCCGCTGTTTCTCTATTCTGGCTACTTACATTCTTTCCTCTTGTTGCCCGAACCTGCGATTCTGAAAAAGTGGCAATGATCTGAAATCCGGTCAACTCATCGTCGGCAGCCCGCTTCACGACTGGATTCTTTAGACCAATCCGCCTTCATCGAGGAGTTTCTGAATTGACATGTGCCAGGTAAACTTTTACAATACGGACTATACTCGATTGACGAAAATGAGGAAGCACCCTTTTCGTGTGTGCATGATGACCGCACATTGTCATTTACCTAATACGCGAAAGTGAGGTGCTTCTTATTTATGTATGGAAAGCTGCACAGCGCCTGCCTGCACGGCATCGACGGCGTCGTTATTCAGGTGGAAGTCGATCTGGCCAACGGACTTCCGCAAACCAGCATTATCGGACTTCCGGATTCCTCCATCCGTGAATCGGTGGAACGAGTCCGGGCCGCGATCAAAAACTGCGGGTTCGAATATCCTTTGAAGCGGATCACGATTAATCTCGCTCCGGCTGATCTTCGTAAAGAAGGCTCCTCCTTTGACCTGGCTGTTGCCCTCGGCATATTAATCACTAGTGAACAGCTGGAGTTCAAGGATGCCGCCTCGCTCTTAATCATCGGCGAGCTGGCGCTAGACGGAGCGCTTAGACCCGTAACCGGCGTGCTGCCGATGGTAGAGCAGGCGAAGCGGGACGGCTTCCGCGGCGTTCTCTTACCGATGGAGAACGTGCAAGAAGCCTCCTTAATCGGCGGCATCGAGGTGTACGGCTTGCCGCATTTGAAGGAGCTCGCCGGGGATGATGGGCCAATGCGGTCAAACCCTTCCCGCGCCTCGAAGCTCCCGAGCGCAGCCGTTTCGCTCTCGCGGCTCCGGTATACCGGGCGTTTAGAACACTCGAACGAGGCGGCTGACCGGAGCCGGGAGGAGCCGCTGGAGGATTACAAGGATGTGCTCGGCCACCAGCATATCAAGCGGGCGCTCACCATCGCGGCGGCAGGCATGCATAATATTATGCTGATCGGGCCGCCCGGCACCGGAAAGACGATGCTCATGAAGCGTCTGCCAACCATCCTTCCTCCGCTAGCGGAGGAGGAAGCCCTGACGACTACGAAAATTTTCAGCGCTGCCGGTAAGCTGAAGAAGACTGAGGGCCTCATGACGAAGCGACCGTTTCGCTCTCCCCATCATACGATATCCGCCGCCGGGCTTATCGGAGGCGGAACGATCCCAAAGCCCGGCGAGGTCAGTCTTGCCCACAAAGGCATTCTGTTCCTCGATGAGCTGCCCGAGTTCTCCCGGCATGTGCTGGAGGTTCTCCGCCAGCCGCTCGAGGATCGGGAGGTGACGATCAGCCGGGCGCGGGCCGTATTTACCTTTCCCGCGCATTTTATGCTCGCTTGCTCGATGAATCCGTGTCCGTGCGGCTATTACGGCAGCGACCATCCGGCACAGCAATGCACCTGCAGCGTGGCGAGGATCGCCCAATACCGCGCGCGGATATCCGGCCCCTTAATGGACCGGATCGATCTGCAGGTTGACGTGCCAAGGCCCAAAGAATGGCCGGGAAGCACGCCGCCGCTGTCCTCGAAGGCGATGCGCGACCAGGTTTATGCCGCCCAGACCATTCAGCTGGAGCGATACCGCCGCCTTCCGATCCGCTGGAACAGCGAATTGTTCGGCAGCTATTTAAGAACCCACGCTGCACTCGATAAAGCTTCAGCGGAGCTTCTCCAAGTAACGCTCGATTCCCTGGGGCTCAGCATGCGGGCATATGACCGGATATTGAAGCTGGCACGGACGATTGCGGATCTGGAGGCTTCCGCCGACATCCAGAGCCGCCATGTTGCCGAAGCCATTCAATACCGCCAGCTGGATCGGCAGTACATCGTTACGGAGGAGCCGGGCTGAGGGTGTATGACAACCAATTAAAGCCCTGCCCAATGACCTGGATGGTGGTTGATTCTGATGAATTGTTCTAACAATCAGAAATTTCAATAGAGTATGGCCTCAAACGGGTAAGTTCCGAAGGAGTCTCTATAAATCGTATAGGTTCAAAAGCATGTATGTTGGCGATACTTTAACTTCATATACATATAGAACTCTCATGGCCCAATGCACTTTGGAGCTAGTTTATATTTGGAGGAATTATGAAGAACAAACGGTCAATCATGTTAATCCTATTCTTTTTAGTTCTGGTTGGATGCTCTTCTTCCGCGGGAAGTTTCCCGTCGAATAACATGATCAAAATAAAAAAAGAGGTATACATTGCAAGCAATGACAAAATTCCTAAGGATGAATTAGCGGATCAAATAGGCGAGATAGAAGTATCCTCTACAGATGTAAGCGATCATGATGATGATCATATAATAAGCTCCAACTCCTATGAAGCAGGAACTAAACTATACAAAATTAAAGATAAGAACCATATGGATATGATTGCTGTAGAAGAGTCCGAAGAACAATATGTGATCGCTTATCATACCAAGTATAAAAAGAGTAAGTAAAAGAAAAAATGCCCCTCTTAAGGATAAATTCCTTTGTGGGGCATTGTTCACTCTCTTTGTGCCAATTGATCCTTGTCGAGTCAAGGAGATCCTACTGACAATGTATTCTATTATAGCATTATCGGACTTCCAGACTCCTCCATTGTGAATCGTTGGAACAAGATCGGACTGCGATCAAAAACTGATGGGTCGGAGTATCCCTTGAGTTAATCACGATTAATCTCGCTCCGGCAGATCTTCGCAAGGAGGGCCCCCTCCTCTGAACAGGCCGTCGCCCTCGCAAAGGGCTGCCAAAAATATTCCGAATATCAAGGTGTGAGTTGAACTACATGTGGAAAGTGAAGCAATATCAATACCATTAGCGAAGATTAGTCGTACTTATGAGAGAATTCTCAATCCCCTAGTTAGTTGAAGAACATAGTAAGACCCTGCGAATGTTAAAGTGCAGGGTCTTAACTCTTTCAACTTTTTTATTTACATTTTAATCAGTTTCTGTATCCATTTAATCGTAATTTCATCTTTGACTTCTCTACTTAAATCGGAAGGAAATTGCAAATATTGCTCGTCCTCAGGCATTTTATGCAGCTGACTATGCACGATAGGATCAGCATTACTGTCAGCAGAATAATATTGAGGAAAGCGGTAATCTTGTCCATCTAGTGATCGATAAACATAAAAATTAAACTCGATCCCATCCACTACGCAAAATGCATGGCCTTGAATTCGAGGGTCACACCATACATGAGTCCCTTTTAGCTTTTTCAATGATAGTAAAAAGCCGTCCTTCTGGGCTTCCGTAATATGAAAATCATCCAAATAATACTTTGATGAAATGCGATCAAAGTTCGTATCAATTATCTGGTAGTTTAGAATCACTTCTGCCCCTTTATGAAGAACGGGGTTAAAATAATCCTTCTGGATCCCGCCCTTATATTTTGATAATCGGCTCTTTACCAAGTAATCGATATTACTATGGTCTAAATTACGACCAAACGTTAATAAAAATCGTCGTTTTTCCAATTTTACTCTGACCCCCACTTTGAAGTGAATTATGGTATAAATCAATATTTCCTTTATGGTCGTCCCAACTATCTTTTGTATGATAGTGTCATCGAGTATGAATTCTAGATTGGGAAGTGAAAACATCTAGCCTCAAACTTTCCCTGTCAACCGCCTCAGCTACCTGAGACCGAGTTGTCCGAATATTCTCCCGCAGTTTCCCGATCACTTGTCTTATTTCTTGAGGATTCTGCACGAAACGATTTACCCCATTGATGGTAAAAATCGTTTGGAGTAGTATGAAGCTATGAGTACACCTAATATAACCAAATTTTATATCCCCACGCCTCGGCCGCATGCGGTTTTCCGGCGGCGATTGACCGAGAGGCTCAGCAAGGGGTGTTACCGCAAGTTAACCTTGATCTCCGCACCCGCGGGCTATGGCAAAACGACGTTAGTCAGCGAATGGCTCAACAGCTGCGGGCGGGCGGCCGCATGGATATCGCTCGAAGAAGGGGACAGCGAACTTACACGCTTTTTGACCTGTTGGATTACTTCATTACAGACACTTAAGGAGAATATAGGGGAAGGCATACTTGCTGTGCTTCAAACTCCCCAACCGCCGCCGACCGAGTGGATCCTGACCGCTCTCCTTCATGAAATCTCTGCGATTTCATCTCCGTTCATCCTTGTTCTAGACGATTATCACGCAGTGAAATCGGAAACGGTCGATGCTGCTTTGCTCTTCATGCTGAACCATTTTCCCTCACAAATGCATCTTGTCATAACCACCCGCGAAGACCCAAACATCCCGCTGGCTCGATTTCGGGTTCGGGACCAATTGAACGAGCTGCGTGCAGCCGATTTAAGATTTACGTTCTCCGAATCCGAGGATTTTTTGAACAATGGCATGAGCCTTGAATTATCCGGGGATCAAATAGCCTCATTGGAATCGCGTACCGAAGGCTGGATAGCCGGTCTGCATCTGGCAGCGCTCTCCATCCAGGGAGATCGTGACGCCGTTCAGCTCATTCCGTCTTTTAACGGCCGCCATCATTTCGTCCTCGATTATCTGGTAGAAGAAGTCCTGGATCGGCAGCCGATGGCCGTTCAAGCCTTTTTGCTGCGCACATCCATCCTCGAGCGGCTCTGCGGGTCTTTATGTGACGAT
The DNA here is from genome assembly GCF_038597315.1 of Paenibacillus sp. FSL M8-0142. NCBI lineage: Bacteria > Bacillati > Bacillota > Bacilli > Caryophanales > Paenibacillaceae > Paenibacillus > Paenibacillus sp. FSL M8-0142. The sequence goes on along the minus strand of NZ_CP152008.1, from coordinate 2,326,094 downwards.
GTCATGTTCGATGAGTCGGTTTCCAGTAATGAAACATTATTGGAGCTTGAGCGCAAGAATCTGTTCGTCGTGCCGTTGGATCATGAACGACGATGGTATCGCTATCATCATTTGTTTGCCGATTTACTCCGCAAAAGGCTGCAGGAAAGTCTTGAGGAGAGCCATATTGCGGAATTGCATAGACGAGCGAGTGCCTGGTACGAACACAATGGCTACGAAATCGAAGCATTCCGCCACGCCGTGGAATCCAACGACATGGATCGCGCCGCATTGCTGCTCGAAGGCAATGGAATGCCGCTGCATCTTCGCGGGGCTGCGAGCATTTCCTTGAACTGGCTGGCGTCATTGCCTGCTGCCGAATTGAACGCCAGACCTGCATTGTGGGTGATGTATGGTTCAGCGTTGCTGATCACGGGCAAGCTGACAGGCGTTGAGCACAAGCTGGCTGCAGCAGAGGCGGCTTTGGCAGGTGCCGAAGAAGACGTCCGTGTCAGGGATCTGATCGGAGTGATTGCCGCCACTCGAGCGACATTGGCATCATTGGTGTTGGCCGGCAGCCCTTCCGATGAGGTCAACAAATTAAGGAAAGCCGAAACGGCGATGCAAATTACACGGCCAGACGATAAGACGAATGATCTTGTCGAGCTGATTGCACCCGCAAGGGATGCCGGGGTAAGTGAACATCAAGAAATCGACCATGCAATCGACCAAGTAATTGTTCAGGCACGCCGTGCACTCTCTTATCTGCGACCGGATAATCTTCCCGTGCGGACGGCAGCCGCTTGGATGCTGGGCGTCGCCAGCCAGCGGCGCGGAGTTTATTCCGACGCTCGTGACGCCTATAACGAAGTCATATCGAACAGCCGAATGATGGGGCATCAGCTGATGGCAGTAATCGCCATCACGGGACTAGGGCAAATCGAGGAAGCTGAACATCGAACCCGCACAGCGGCGGAATATTACGAAGAGGCTCTGCGATTGGGCGGAGATTTGCCACTTCCGGCTCTTCGTGAAGCGCAGCGTGGACTAGCACGAATGCGCAAAAATGCAGTGACGAGCAGCCTCATTGAGCCGCTCAGTCAGCGGGAGCTCGAAGTGCTTGGGCTCATTGCAAAGGGGCTTTCAAACAAGGAAATCGGCGAGAAACTCTTTTTGGCCTTGGACACGGTCAAAGGGCATAATCGCAGGATTTTTGAAAAACTCCAGGTGCAAAGACGAACGGAAGCAATCGCGCGAGCCGCTGAATTGAATCTGCTCCCGAACCACCGAGAACCACACTAAAGTGTCTACAGGCACCACTCCTCTTGGAGCTATACTGCATATAAAATGAGCCAAGGGGAGATCAACATGAAAAGAATGGCAAAGGTTGCAGGGGCTTTGTTTCTAGTATCGACGTGTGCTTACATGATCGGGAGCGGAATTTTGGATCCTGTGCTGCATCGCCCGGATTTTCTTACGCATCTGTATTCCGACCGAATAAATGTGGTCATGGGCTCGTTGTTGGAATTGATCAACGCCGTAGCGGTTATGGGGATTGCCATGCTTCTGTACCCCATTTTAAAGAAGCATAACGAACCGTTTGCGCTCGGATACTTCGGATCCCGAATCGTTGAGTCTGTGCTGCTGATCATAAGTACAGTCGCTCCGTTTATACTTATTGCACTGAGTCATCATTCCATTTCGGCAGGTACGTCCATGCATCCTTACTTTGAAACGATAGGCAATGTATTGCTAGAAGCGCATTCTATGCTCTTTCAAATAGCCATGATCGTACTGAGCTTGGGCAGCTTGCTGCTTTGTCATGTCCTCTATCGATCGAGGCTGGTGCCGCGGTTTTTGTCAGTCATCGGTTTCATCGGGTATGCCGCCTTGTTGGCCAGCAGCTGTCTGGCGATCATCGGTCAAGACATCGGACCCGTTCTGTACGTTCCAGGGGCCATATTTGAAATCGTTTTTCCCATTTGGATCATGATTAAAGGATTTCGTCTTCATGCGGCGCATTAGTAATGAAGGGGATTGCGAAGAAAAAGAACATGGAGCTCGAATAGGATTTTGACTCAGAGACGAGTGCTTTGAACAAACAAGCAAGGATCGAAATCCCGCTCATCTAGAGTCGTGGACCCCGCCGGTGAAGATTCAACTCCGTAAACATGACAAAGAAGTCATGCTTGGAATAAAGCCCCCTGCACTACCGGGAGGTTTTGCAGGGCCTTACTCATCTACTATTTACTTCATGCTAATCAGTACGTTAATCCATCTGATCGTTATTTCATCCTTGACCTCGCGACTCCAATCGGAAGGAAACTGCAAATATTGTTCTTCTTCAGGCATTTTATGCAGTTGACGATGCACAATAGGATCAGCATTTTCATCATCACTGTAATATTGGGGAAACCGGTATTCTTGTCCTTCCAGTGATCGATAGACATAAAAACTGTACTCGATTTCGTCCACTACACAAAAGGCATGGCCTTGTACTCTCGGATCGCACCAGACATGGGTCCCCTTTAGCTTTTTCAAAGTAAGCAGGAACCCGTTCTTCTGCGCTTCCGTAACATGATAGTCATCCAAATAATATTTAGATGAGATTCGGTCAAAGTTCGTATCGATGATCTGGTAGTTGAGAATCACGTCGGCCCCCTTATGAAGAATGGGGTTAAAATAATCCTTCTGGATCCCGCCCTTATACTTGGATAATCGGCTCTTTACCAAGTAGTCGATATTACTGTGATCCAAATTCCGGCCAAAGGTTAAAAGAAATCGTCGCTTTTCCACTTTTACTCCAATCCCCATTTTTGGAATCAAATTATACAACCTATCATTTTTACCCACTTTGTGATTACGGCTTTAAGTATAACAGGACCAATCATCTAAACAATAGGTCAAATTGCAGGTGAAAGGTCGCTTTGGATTCACATTAACGATAGCGGGAGCATGAAAAAGGTCCATTCCATTTGCAGCTTTCACCCTAAAAAAGGGCAATGGCTGAGCCGCATATCGGATCATTCCTATGCTCTCCATGCTCTCCGAGGCTTCTCCAGGAAAACGCTGATCCATTCCAGAGGTTGAAGGCTGTTGGATACAGTACGTAGATTTGAGCAAGCCAAAAAGGTGATCGGGTTTCCCCACCCACCACCTTCTCTTTCATTATCTCGTTCGGCCACGGTCCCTTAAAACGCATCCGGAATATGCTCCAGCGCATCTACCGTCATATCGTCGCGAAGCAGGATCGAAATGACATCAAAACGAACCGGGGAGTCATGCAGCCTTTTGGAATGGACATACTGCTGCGCGGTATTTCGAACCTGCACAATTTTACGGGCATTCACGGACTCGGACGGCATTCCAAAGCCCGGCGCTCCACTTCGGCTGCGCACTTCAATAAAGATAAGCGCACCTTTCCATTCGGCAACGATATCCAGTTCGCCGAATCGGCATCGCCAATTCCGGTCCAGCACCCGATAGCCCTTCTCCTGCAGCCAGATGGCCGCGGCTTCCTCGGCGGCTGCTCCCTTTTGCCTTCGGTTGTCCTTTCCCGCCTGCGGCATTATGGCATTCCCCCTTCCCCGGCTTGTCGATCCGCCCGATATATATAGGTCAGCACTTCTGCCACCAGTTGATACAGCTCCGGCGGAATCTGTTGATCCAAATCCAGCTTCGACAAAATTTCAACCAACGCCGCGTCTTCCTGTACCGGCACGCCATGCTCTTTTGCCTTCTCAAGGATCGATTCTGCCAGCTTGCCCTGTCCTTTGGCTACGACAACCGGCGCATCGCTCTCTCCGGGCGTATATTTAAGGGCGACGGCTTTCTTTCTTGCCGTGATAAGCCCATTTTGCTGCTCGTTCATATCCGCATGTCCACCCCTTTATAGGTCTGCGGCATATAATCCGCAGCGGTGCCCTGCACCGCCTGTTCGCCGATCTGCTGCGGTCCTTCCGGCATCGGCTCGGTCTTGACGCTCAGCAGCTGATAGCCGATCGAAGCGATGCCCGAGGCAAGCTCCTGCCTCATGGCCTGGAACAGCTCTGCGGTCCATTCCTGATTATTCCGGAAGCTCAAGCTGACGATCCGGTCAACAACCTGCACATCGATCAAGGTATGACCCAGATGCTTCATATCCAGATCAAACAGCAGCCGGCAGTTGGTTGCATCCAGTTCTCCTTTGCGCCCCCTGCGCGACTGGATATGGACGGATGCGGTCTGCTCGCCTCCCGGCCCGTGCAGGGGAATGAACATCGTGACTTGCGCAAACGGAGCCGTCCTGTCCGTATTCAGCAGAAGCTGCTGCCCCGTCAAATGCTGTACGATTTGTTGGGCCGCTTCTTTGAGTGCAGGCGGGGCATCCGGACTAGCGATCACCTGCAGCAGCACCCCTTTCAGCGAATCCTGCAGAGCCGCTGGCGATTCGCCGGCCGCTCCGGCTGCAGCGATCCCGGATGCGGGCGGCTGCAGCTGCGGAGATGCCTGTACCCTATTAGAGGCCGGCCCCTGACCGTTCACGCCTGGCGCCGGGGCTTGCGATGCGGCCGGGTGGCTTGCAGGGGCCAAGCCGACGCCGCCGCTGTCCGGCCGGGCTGCCGAGGGCGATGCTGCCGCGCTAGCAGCAGCAGGTGCCTGCCCGCCTGGAGCAGCGGCAGCAAGCCCCCCGGTGCCGGGGGCTTGCCCGGCCACGGCGCCTGCGGGGGCTTGCCCGGCCACGGCGCCGGCGGCAGGGCCGGCCGCCCCGGCGGACCCGCCTGCGGCCGGGCCGCCGCTTCCGGGCAGCGCTGCCGCCTGCTGCCCGCCGGGCTGCGCGGCGCTCGCTGCGCGCGCCGCCTCTCCCGCGGGGCTGCTGCCTGCCCCGCGCAGGGCCTGCTGCTCGTGCTCCGCACCGAGCAGCTTCAACAGCCGCCCCACCCATGGCTCCGCGCCAGGGGTGGGCGGCTTTGGCGAAGGGCCTGAGGCCCCTTCGCCCGGCGCTGCCGCCGTTGCCGCAGGCGCGGCGGCATGGCCTGCGGCCGGCGCGGCTGCGGGCTGCGCCGCGTGAGCCGGCAGCTGCGCAAGCTCGCCGCGCAGCTGGTGCAGCAGGCTCTGCAGCTTCGTCAGCAGAGCCTGCGGGCCGGCAGCCTGCGCTTGCCCGGCTGGCACTCCGCTGCCCGCCGCTGCACTGCCCTGGGCGGCCCCGGCTTGCGCGCTCGGCGCTGGTTCCGGCCCTTGGGTATGGCTTGGCATTGCTGCAGGTGGAGCCGCCAGAGAGCTGCTTCCTGCTCCGGCCGGCCCTCCGGCTGCGGTCCCCCCCTGCAGCGCATGCGCAAGCTCCCCTTCGAGGCTTTGCAGCAGCTGATGCAGCTGCGGGCCGAACACCGCCTGATGCAGTCCTCTCACACTCTCCGCGGTAACCGGCAGCCCGCGGTGGAACGCAATTGCCGCCGATTCCGCCCATTCCGCGGCGGGCACTTGGGGAGGCTTAGCCATCATGGCTTCTTTAAACGAAGCGATATGCTCCTTGGTCAATGGGACTCCCGCTTGCTGCATGCTGCGGATCATTTCCCGGTTCTCTTTCGTATCCGGGAGTCCGGCGAATTCCAATACCTCCGACATAGACGATGGCGACAACGGCTGGCCGGGCATTTGAGATAACGGTTTAAGAACCGCGGTTCCCCCTTCACCCGGCGGCTGGACCTGAAGCAGCGCCGTTTCGCCGGCACGCAGCGGAGTCTCCAGCTTGGCCTTCACCTGCACCCCTTGAATTTGTACGACGGCTTCCTGCCCGTCTTCCGATACATTCATTACAACTCCGCGAACGACCTGACCCGGTTTCAGCTCCAGCGCCTTGACGTCTCCCGGCTTCTGCTCTCCCAGCAGCCCGCGTATCAACGATCCGATGTTCACGATGGTTCCTCCAAACGTTCCTTTTCCTATTTATATCGGCAGCAGCCCGCCTTTTGACAAGGGCGGGCTGCTAGCGGGATAAAGTTAGAACAGCGATAATTGCTCGATCTCCATATTTTTCAGAAAGCTTCTTCGGTGCATCGGCGTAGGTCCGTGCAGCTGCAGCTGCTCCCGGTGCGTCTTCGTGGCATAACCTTTATGTACGGCAATCCCGTATCCGGGGTACTGTGCCTCCCATTCCCCTTCGCATAACCGATCGCGGGTCACCTTGGCGATGATCGAAGCCGCCGCAATCGACTGGCTGTTCGCATCTCCCTTGATGATCGCCTGCTGCGGGATATCGCAATCGACCCGTTCGGCATCGACAAGCAGGAACTCGGGAGTGACAACAAGCTGATCCAAGGCCATTTTCATCGCGAGCCGGGCGGCCTGCTTAATATTAATACGATCGATCGTCTCGGCATCCACTCTCCCGATGCCTACGGCCAGCGCCTGGTCCATGATCTGTTCATAGAGGGCATCCCGCTTCTTCGCGCTCAGCTTCTTAGAATCATTGATCCCCTCAATCACAAGACCCTCCGGCAAAATAACGGCAGCAGCGACAACATCTCCGAACAAACAGCCGCGCCCGACCTCATCAACACCTGCAATATGTAAATAACGGGGCCAATACTCCCGCTCGTACATCAATAAATCTGTCATTTGCGATAGCTCCTTAGTACTCCTATACAAAGCATGATGGCTTCACTCTAACTTGAGGATTATTTTCTCGCTTTCTAGCAGTTTCGTACGAGATCGATCTCCCCTTTTACTAGAGTATCACATCCCTAGGCCAGCGTCATCCCATCCGATTGGATCGATCACCTTGGTTTGACTGGTTTTACCATCCTTCCATCTTGACATATCTTCTGATCGTGTCATGATTCAGGCAATGAAGGATAGGAACGATGTATTCATATATTTTTTTGCAAGTACGTGGCTTTTTGGTTCTCTTCGGTGTCTAATTCATTGTAAATCAAGAGGAGGTTCTATAAAATGTCAGGAGCTCAGGACACCAAGTCTGTTTATCCGGATAAGCAGGCTAGCATTACAAGCTTTGAAAGCACGTATAAGCTGTATCGTCAAAGAATCCGCACCTACTTTTCGGTGAAATTGAACCCCATGGCCGCGGATGATTTGACGCAGCAGGTCTTTTTGAAGGCTGTCGAAAATTTTCACAACTTTAGAGCCGGCTCTAATGTATTCACATGGATCTTCAAGATTGCCCAGAATACGTTAAAAAACGAATATCGGAGACTGTCGCGCAAAAAAGAAGCTCCATTCGATTTTACGGCTTTCGAATCACAATCGATCTCCCTTGAATTTACGAAATATGTTGATTTTCGGATTGATATTGGAGCCGCGCTTAAAGCATGTAATGAGCTCGACCAAGAAATCATTGCATTACGCTTTTTTGTGGACTGCACGCTGCCTGAAATCGCCAAGATCGTTGGCATGCGTGAAAGCGCGGTGAAGAACAGATTGTACCGCTCTCTGGAAAAACTAAGGAAAGAACTGAAAGAATGGGGGGACATCACCATCATGTCGATTCAAGATTTTATTTCCATTGTCAATAAGGGTGACGGCGAGGGGACGCACCAGCGTCTGAATAAGGTGCATCATGACTTGTTCGTTGAACTCGGGAACCATGTTGAACGAGTCTCGTCGAAATACCATCACGATCCATTGCGAAAAGTAATCATTGAAATATACCCCGATCTGCCAACCTTCCATCGGGCAGTAGGAGAAGCCGATGCGCCGAATTGGTTTATGGGCACTTATGAGGGGAATATTCTTAAAATCGTATCTCCGTTGAACCCGGGACCCAAGCATACGTATCAATCTATCTTGAAAAGTACCGTCCACTTGTTCACCATGTGGTTAATCAGTGAAATCAATCCCTCGGTTCCTAAATGGATACGGCAGGGGATCGGCGGGTATGAAGCCAAACAGATGACTGAAGACTTTATCAAAGGCTCGACAGAAGATGCGATCCGCAATCTGGAGATCCCTTCTTTTGATGAATTGAATAACGATACCTGGGACTTCGAAACGATGAAAGGATTTCAGTTCTCCTATAGGTTCGTGGAATTTGTGATTGAGCAATATGGAATCGATACGTTAAACGAAGTGATCCGTAATCCTCATGATTTTAACCGGATCTTCCAATGCTCCGAGCTTGAATTGCATCAGAGGATGGTTGATTATTTAAAAAGATAAACGGTATTCGAACACAAAAAGCCCGGCAATGTACCGGGCTTTTTGCTCTTCGATTCTCGAAACGGGGCATCCATTTCCCCTTGACCGTTTGCCGATCGTTGAACTTCTAACTGTTGCTTCTACTCGACTCCAGTCGGTATATAGCCGGTCTGAAATACTTCCCTACTTTTTCAAGCTCGTTCATTACGTATTTGATTTTTTCTTCATCTTGATGCCAGTTGTCTTTAGAAGTCCCCGTCTTGTCGATCACTGGGCTTACATAAAAAACCGTCTCGCTTGGAAATACAAATTGATAAGTTAAAAGCGCTCTTCGAGCATGGTAGTTTTTACAGACCAGTACTACCTTCCTGGGATGAATGCCATGTTGCTGCAATACTTCCAGTGACAAGCGCGCATTTTCAAAGGTGTTCGCTGCTTTATCTTCCTTCAGGATGGATTCTGGAGGAACGCCTAGTGAAACTCCAACATTTCTCAGAAACTCCCATTCCGTTGTTTCGACATGCGGCGTGGAGCCGCCAGAAGGCAGGATACATGGAGCGATGCCCTGATGAAATAACATTGCAGCCCTTTCCATAAGTTGAGGATGGCTGGCACCTGGTATTAAAATAACATCGGATTGGTCCACCTCTGATTCAAAAAACATGAAGTCGCTAATACAGTCGAATGGAAATGGCATCATAGCCCCTCCTGTCATTGGCTGCGTATTTTCCCCGTTTAGATTAACTAGTAAACGTTCGAAACGGCCCTGATTTATATTCGTTCCTTACAGGATACCGAAGGGAGTAAACGAACATGTTTTTCTTATTCGACATGGCGTCCTCATGTTCCTTGCTATTTGAGTTACGGCGTCTCCAGCCTCCACGCTTGCCTGCGCTGCCCCGCCGGTTCGCCAAGCTGGAGCTTCGTGCCGTCTTCCGACACTTCCAGCGCTTGCCCGTTATGGAGAGAAACAATGGCCACGGTTCCGTCCTGATTGGGTTCAAGCCTCCAGCGCTGGTTGTTGAATCCGAGGTAGCTGTAAAGTTGAAGCCGATTTTGGCCCGTGTCCAAATCCAGCGCCTTCCCTTCGAGCGTTCGAATCGAATAGGTCCCGCTCCCTGCCGGAACGAGCATCCACTGCTGATGCTCCGATCCGTCAGGGGCTTGCACCGTAACCGGCTCCCCGTTCTGGGAACGATCCGCATGCAGCGCTTTGGGCATGGCGGCATTTTCAATCTTGGTCACTTCAAGCTCGGCATTCGACATATGGCTGGCATAGAGATGCTGGAAAGCCGCTTGGCCGCCGAACACGTGCACGCCGAAGCGGCCTTCAGCAAATGTGCCGTCCTCCAAGTCCGCGAGCTCCTGGCCATCCACCTCTACCCGGATATGCGGTCCGTTCGCCTCGACTTTAATCCGATACGTTCTTCCCGACTGAAGAAACGACGCCTTTCTTGCGAGCACCTGGCGCTCCTCGAACCTCCCCTCCACCTTGTAAAACAGCCGGATCGCCTTGAGATTCGGATCGAGATTCACATAATATCCGCTGCGACCGTCCCTACTGGCACGGAATAGAAGGGATCCGGCACCCCCGCTGTCTCCAAGCCTTATTTCTCCCTCATACGTAAAATTGCCTGCGGATATGTCCGACATATATGCGGCATCGCCGATATGGCCGCCCCGGATGCCGTCCTTGGTCAGCACCCATCGGGATGCTGAGACGTCCGACTTCCAACCGGTAAGGTTCGTATGAAAGACACCGCTGGTCACATTCACGCGCGTGCCGGACGATACTTTTCCGTTCGGCGTCGAGGCGGTAATGAGAGCAGTTCCCTCTCCTTTCGCCACGATCACCGTGCTCGAATGTCCAGATGACGTTACCTCCGCAACCTTTGGATCGCTCGACGACCAAACGATCCCGTCTGCCCCTTTACCCTGTCCGTTATCAATGGAAGCAAAGAGCGGTTTGGTCTGTCCCAAGGATAGCTCAAGCGTCTCGGTATCCATAACGACCCGCGGCTCTTTCGCCTCATCCTCCCTCCAAATATGCTGCAATGCATGGACTTGAAGCGATACCACCTTCACCTTCCCGCCCTCACTGTAAAAGCTCATGCCTCTGCTGGCCGGATCCGGGAAGATGACATCGGAGAATACGACCCTGCCGTCATTGCCGAACACTTCTACCGAGGATTCATCCACCAATATTCGCAGCTTGATCCGGTTGCCTTCAGGCTTGAGCGGGGCTTCGTGCAGCGTAGAGAACAAGTCCGAGAAATCCGTCATGCCGGATGCGGAGCGGTCTACGAACATCTTGCTGCCGGCTGCGCGGTAACCGACAAGCGTCCTCTGCCCGTCACCTTCACGCAGCCGGAACCCAAATTCGGAGGCGGCTCCGGTTGGCGGCAGCTCCAGCTCCGCCTCGATTTCATAAGCGCCTGATGTGATCCCTTTGAGCAGATTTTCGCCGGAAGTCCCCACCTCGCGGTTGGTGATGTGCAGAACGGGGCTTCGGAGCTGAGCGAGCTCTTCAATCGGAGTCTGATGCATCCGGATTCCCTCCTCCGTCTCCTTAAGCGACACTTGTCTCGGAATGCTCAGCTGCCCCTTCCACCCCGTTGTCGGAAAGCTGAACGGATAATCCCAATTGGTCATCCAGGCCAGCATGATTCTTCGCCCGTCCGGCATATCGGAGAAAGACATCGATGCATAGTATTCTTTGCCCCAATCCGTCTTCAGGACAGTGCCTGCCGGATTGTCGTTAATGAATTTGCCTTCGGGCGTCAAGTCACCGATGAAATATTCGGCATCGGAGCCCTGCGTGTTCGGATTGGCACCGGTGCTGATCATCAGCACCCATTTGCGCTTTTTGCTCCCTTCGACCGGAAGCTGAAACAGGTCCGGACATTCCCATACGCCTCCGCGGATGTAAGCTCCGTATCCGAATTGATCGGTCAAGGTCCAATTCAGCAGATTGGTAGAGGTGAACAACCGGATATGGTCGCCGCCCGATACAACCATCACCCAGCGATTATTGGCCTCATCCCGGACGACCTTCGGATCGCGGAAATCCCATCCGCCCGGATCCTCGCCGGTCTTCCCCGGATTTTCAATGACAACGGGATGCTCTTCCGAGTACTTCCAAGTCCGCCCGCGGTCGGTGCTGTACGCAAGACCGATTTTTTGATTGCCGTTATGCCGGTCCGGATTGTAGGAGGTATAGTAGGCGATCAGTCCTTTGCCTCCGGAGCTTCCGAACAAACCCGAAGCGTTCGTTGTATCGGCAACCGCGGAGCCGGACCAGACATGACCGAGATCATTCCATGGCAGGGCAATCGGCAGCCGTTTCCAATGAATCAGATCCCGGCTGACAGCATGCGCCCACTGTCCGCCGTCCTGGTGAAAGAGATGATACTCCCCTTCAAAATATACCAGTCCGTTCGGATCGCTTGCCGAGCCCCGAATCGGACTGTAATGATACTGCGGCCGATACTTCTCGGTATAGTAGCTGGCATAGGGCGTTATATAAACGTCTTGAAAATAAGCGATTCCGGAGCTGGCCATAACACCGTGATATCCGCTAGGGAAGGCCGTATCGACCATGTCGATCGCAGCCGGCTCATAACCGTCTACGAATATTTGAATCCGTTCCCCGATCGCTTTTACTTCCAGATGATGCCGGCTTTCCCGTTGACTCGGATAAGTCACACGGGATTCGTGAAGGATCGTCCCGTCGGCCTTTTTTAAATAGACCCTTACCCGCTCCCCCTCTCCCTGAAGAACAGCGGCATACCCTTCCGTTCCCTGCGCATTGCTTCTGAATAATAAGCCGGCCGAGCCTTGCCCGTTCAGGATCAGATCGCCTTCAAGCACAACATCCGCCTCATGGTTCCGGAATACTTTCTTGGCTTCCAGCCCGTCCTCTCCCGTGCCTTTGAGCCCCTTCAAATCCGGCTGCCATAATCCTTGGGAGGAGATGGGCTCCAACGTATTGCCAGACATATCGCTGACCCGGATGTTTTGAAACAGCGCTGAACCGTTCCAGACGTGCAGCCCGAGGCGGCCCGTCCGATGCGCAGCGGCTTCCGTATCAATGACCGGTTCATATTGCTGCCCCCAGTAAACCTGAAGCCGGGTTCCTTCCGCTTTGACTCTTAGATGGTATATGTCTCCCGGTTTCGCTTCGACCTTCCGTTCGACATTAAGGACACCTTCCCCGCCGCTAGCATCCTTCAGGCGGATAACGCCGGCACCGAGAGCGAGCTGCAGCATGTACGAGCTCCACCCGTCTTCACCGGAGCGGAACAGAAGGGTGGCATCTGCCTGGGGATCCGTTACCATAACATCGGCCTCATAAATAAAATCGTCGGCGACCGTTTCCGATATGGCCATCACATTCTCTTGCGGATCCGATGTTAGCCGAAGTCCCTCCCCTGTTACCTCCATCCGCCCTTTGCCATGCAGCTTCCATCCCGTTACATTCGAGTTGATTGCGCTTTCATTAATCATCGCGCTTTTCCCTTCTGCAGCTTCCGAAGCTGCGCTGTCCAGCTGGGTAACCAAACTGGCATGGGTATCCAAGCTCGAATTGGAAGCGCCGAACGATATTGCAGCGCTCGAAGCAGCCATCACGACAGCCAAGCTTAGAGACAGGATTAATTTTGCGAACCATTTCATCATACTCCCTCCAAATCCAACCTTGTATTTAAAACTTCCCTATTCGCAGCTGATGATCTTGCACTCCTTTTTCGTAATCTTCCCCGTCCCTATGACGAAAGCTGCCCTGCGGCTGCAGAGCAGCCATCGCATAAGAAATCGCTGCTAAACGGCGGAACGGCGGTCTTGAATCGCCTTTAATCCCAGTGCCAGCGCACCGTAAAGTCCGGCTTGAGAGCCCAAACCGGGTGGAATGATATATTCCTCGATCCGGTTCATAATTTCATCCGCCTGCACATAGCCGTTTAATATCCGTTGAACTTCGGAACGGACCAGCGGAAACAGATGGGCCTGCTGCATGACGCCGCCGCCCAGAATGATCTTCTCCGGGGAATGCGTCAAAATGATCCCTGCAACGGCCTGGGCGATATAGTAGGCTTCCATAGGCCAGGCCGGGTGGTCTGCCGGCAGCTGATCGCCTTTCACGCCCCAGCGCGCTTCGATCGCCGGGCCGGCAGCCATGCCCTCGAAGCAATCTCCGTGATAAGGACAAGCCCCTGCATATTGATCGTCAGGATGGCGTCTTATCAGGACATGGCCTCCTTCCGGATGAACCAGTCCATGGACGAGCCTGCCTTCGGCATATACGCCGACCCCTACGCCGGTACCGATCGTTATATAAACGCAGCTGCCCAGGCCTTTTGCCGCTCCCCACACCGTTTCGCCGTAGGCTGCCGCGTTCACGTCCGTATCCCAACCGTATGGCACATCATAATGTTTCTTCAGTTTCCCGAGCACGTCGCAATGTCCCCAGCCCTGCTTCGGCGTCGTTGTCACGAACCCGTATGTAGTGCTGCTGGGCTTCAAATCGATCGGGCCGAATGAGCCGATGCCGATCGCATCCACATTTTTTTCGCTGAAGTAGGAAATGACGCGGGACAGCGTAACATCCGGATGCTCTGTCGGAAAATGGACGACATCCTCCATGATCCCAAGCTCATTGCCAACGCCGCAGAGAAACTTGGTGCCTCCTGCCTCAATTGCTCCGATACGCATATCTTCATGCTCCTAACCTGGCTATATATTTTTGCGTGTTACAACGACAATTCGTAGAGACGAAGAGATCGGATCACTTCTGCTTGCTCGGCGTCGCCCGCTTCTACGGTCAAGCTCATCGATGCTTTATCCGGATAGATCAGGTCCGTGAAGACGATCTGACCGCCGCCTGCAAACACTTCGACGGAGGAACGGTCGACCAATATCCGAAGCTCCACATGCTCATCCTTGGTTTTCATTTGCGCTGCGTGTCTTCCGGGAAACGCGGGGTGGAAATCCGAAATGCCGGACCTGGACCGATCCACATAAACCTCGGATGCCGGGCCGTTGTACCCGATGACCGTCTCCTGCTCCGGCCCGATTCTTATTTTAAACGCAATGGCGCTGTCAGCTTTGATGACCGCATGGATTTCATAGCTGTCCAGCCGGAGCTTCGACAGCTTTGCAGCCACCGTAGCTGCGTCTGCCCGCTCAATGGACACAACCGGTCTCCGGTAACGCTCCAGCTCACGCGCCGGCTGCTGAATCAGTTCCGCCACGCCGTCGCGTTCTTCCAGCTTCAGCTCGCGTACCGTGGTCATGGCCCCCCGATAGCCGGAAGTCGGTGTCTGGTTTGCATACTTCCAGTTGCTCATCCAGCCGATAAATAGACGCCTGCCATCCGCTTCCGGGATATCCGACCAGCTGACGCCGGCGTAATTATCCCGTCCGTGATCGAGCCAGCGGATCCGGCTAGCCGACGCTTCATCGGGCTTAAAGCACGCTCCGTCGAACTCACCGGTAAAAAACTGCGTTCGGGAGCCTTCGGCATACGCCGGATTGTCGCCGATGCTAACGAGCATCACCCACTTCGTCATCCCTTCGCCGACCGGCAGCGGGAACAGGTCCGGACACTCCCATACCCCGTCGTGGGATCCGATCCCTTCACCGAACTCGCTTCCAAAAGCCCAATCCTTCAAATCAGGAGACGTAAAGATGCAGACCGTCTGTCCGCATGCCACGATCATGACCCATCTCTTCGTCGCTTCATGCCAGAATACCTTGGGATCGCGAAAGTCAACGTAGCTCTCATGCTTCAGTACCGGATTTCCGGCATATTTCGTCCACGTCCTCCCGCTGTCTTTGCTGTAAGCGAGGCTTTGGTACTGCTTGACTTCGGTGCCGCCGGCAGCTTCGACATGATGCGTAAAGATGGCAACCAGTCCCGGCTCGTCATCGAAGAACCCGGTCGTATTGTGCCAATCGACAACGGCGCTGCCGGAAAATATCATGCCGTGCTCATCGGGCAAGAGCGCGATCGGAAGCTCTTCCCATGCCACCAAATCCTTGCTGACCGCATGCCCCCAATGCATCGGTCCCCAAGTCGTACCGAACGGATGATGCTGATAAAATAAATGGTACTCTCCCTTGAAAAAGACCATCCCGTTCGGATCGTTCATCCAATTCTGCTTCGGGGAAAAATGATATACGCCCCGGTAGTTATCCTGTGTAATCGTTGACATGATCTGTGCTCCTTTAGTTGTAGTCATATAAAAGAGCAGCCGTGAGCCATATTCGGAAACCGCACGGCTGCTGAGTCCTTATTTCGTGCTGCGATCATATCCCGCCTGTTTGATGGACAGCCATTCCTGCAGTCCAAGACGGTCCAGCTCCTTCAGATAAGCATCCCATTCCTGATCGATTTTTCCGTTCTGGTACCATTCGGTGCGCATTCTCTCCAGGTACGGGAATAAATCCGTTTCGATGGTGGACAACCGGTCCAGCTCCTCGATGGAGAAGAACACCTTCGGATACGTATTCTCCGCTTTCATATGCGGTACCATGACATCCTTCATCAGCTTCAGCCTCCATGCCGCGTCATCCGGCATCGTGGTATATTTGCCGTAATATTCGTCGAGGATTGCGAGCGGCCCCGCAATGCTCGTTTTTTGACGCAGTTCGACCGGGGCGGTTCCTTCAAGCGGAAGATGCTTCAGCATTCCCTTCTCCTCGTCCAGCTCGAAGATATTCTGCTGCGTATCGTCTCCGTATGTCCCCCAGTTGTTCTGTACCGACTGCAGCGGCTCATACAGCTGATCGACCCATTTAGCGGTCTCTTCCAGATGCTTGTTGCTGCTTGTAATGACCATTCGGCCGCGGTCAAGACCGATTCCGTTCGTGCGGGTGACATTCTTCTCCCCGCTCGGACCGGCAAGCGGCGGCATCAGATCATAAGCATCGTTCATGCCGGTAATGTTCGCTTTATCCCAAGTGAAGTACAATCCGTATCGATGGTCTTTGCCTTTGGCGAGATAGGTGTTCCAATCCTGCTGGAACGCTTCGATATCGATAAGTCCTTCCTCGTACAGCTCATTCACAAACTTCACGGCATCTTTATAGCCTTCTTCCGCTGCGGTGAAGACGACCTTTCCATCGTCGGTGACCACGGTATGATCCCAGTTCTCTCCAAGCCCGAATGATGCAAAAAGGAAGGTCAGATCCTCGCCGCCCGGCTTATTGATGAACGACAGCGGAATTTCATCCGCTTGTCCGTTTCCGTTCGGGTCCTGCGTCTTGAACGCGATCAGCACCTCTTTCAACTCCTCGGTCGTCGTCGGCATCTCAAGCCCGAGCTTGTTCAGCCACTCGACATTGATCCACGGGAAGTTATCGACCGATTGAATGCGCTCCTTGCCGGATCCCAGCTCTTCGATCCACGGAAACGAATAAATATGTCCATCCGGTGCCGTAATCAAACTTCGGTATTCCGGGGCTTGCTCCAGCACCTTTTTGAAATTCGGCATATGCTGGTCGATCAAATCCTCGACGGGGATGATGACCCCGTCCTTGGCCAGCTTCAGCAGATCGTAATCGCCGTATCCGGCGTCAAAGATCGCGTCCGGGAGATCGCCGCTGGCTACGGCCAAATTCCGTTTCTCCGCAAAAACGTCGCTGGTGTAATTTTTCCAGTTGATATGAATGCCCGTCTTCTCCTCCAGTCGCTTGTTGATCAATTTGTCGTTCGGGTCGGCCGGCGCGAGCGGCGAGCTTTGCGTCAGGAAGTTGAGCGTTACCTTCCCGTCCGGCGATTCGCTCTCCGCCTTGCCGCCCCCGCCGCAGCCGGAAAGGAGCAGCAGCGCAGCGAGCGCCGATATCGACATGACCTTGCCTGCGGTTCTTTGGGTTCTTGTCTTTTTCATTCGAATGACCTCCATATCATTGCTATTTATGCTCAGGGGGTGCCTATTTCAAGGAACCGACCATGACGCCTTTCTCGAAGTATTTCTGGAAGAACGGGTACATGACAAGCAGCGGAAGGCTTGAGATGACAATCGCGGAGTACTTGATCATCTCGGACAGCCGCTTCAGCTCTGCCATGGCAAGCTGGTCGTTGATCATGCCGGGAGCCGCCTGGTTTTGGATCAGGATCGACCGGAGCACCAGCTGCAGCGGGTGCAGCTTCGGATCCTCCAGGTAGATCATGGCATCGAAGAATGCGTTCCACTGGCCGACAAATGCATATAGGGCAAGGACAAAAATGATCGGCTTCGATAAAGGCAGCACGATTCCGAAGAAAATCCGCTTATCCGATGCTCCATCCA
Organism: Paenibacillus sp. FSL M8-0142; assembly: GCF_038597315.1. NCBI lineage: Bacteria > Bacillati > Bacillota > Bacilli > Caryophanales > Paenibacillaceae > Paenibacillus > Paenibacillus sp. FSL M8-0142. Next base: position 2,308,692 of record NZ_CP152008.1, on the reverse strand, counting down.
CATTGGCCGCCTCTTTCAGCTCCTTCGGGATGCCCTTGAAGAAGGTTCTGGACAAAATAATATTCCACACGTTGACGGCTCCAGGTATGATGACAGCCCATACCGTATTCAGCATGCCCAGCTCCCTTACCAGCAGGTATGTAGGGATCAGTCCGCCGCCGAAGAACATCGTGATGATAAACAAGGTCATGAATACATGTCGGCCGGCGAGCCTATTTTCGGAAAGGGCATATCCGGCACAGACCGATACGGTTACGGTGACAAACGCAAAGGCTGCCGAATAAAACACGGCGTTCCCGAACCCTCGAACCATCGCGGGATTGGACAGAATTTTTTTGTAGCCTTCGAGGCTCCAATCCGACAAGTTAAACGAGAGTCCCTTGCTCAGCAGCACCGTCGGATCCATAAACGAAGCCACGATAATATAAACCAGCGGCACGACGACGATGAGGACGGCAAGAGTAAGAAAAATTCCGATGAGCGTTAACAGAAAACGGTCGAACCGCGAGTGCTTGACGGCCATACAATTTAACTCCTTCCTAGTAGAGGCCTTCTCCCTCATTTAGTTTCTTGACGATAAAGTTTACCGAGATCAGCAGGATGACGTTAATGACCGAGTTAAAGAGTCCCACCGCGGCGGAATAGGCATAGTCACCCGATTGCAAGCCGACCTTGTACACATAGGTTGCGATAATCTCGGAAGCCGGAAGGTTCATCGAGGTTTGCATCAAGTAGGCCTTTTCAAACCCGATCGACATGATGCCGCCGGCCGCGAGAATGAATACGATGGCCATGATCGGCCGGATCGTCGGAAGATCGATGTTGCGGATTCGTTGGAGCAGATTGGCGCCGTCCAGGCTAGCAGCGTTATGCAGCTCCGGATCGACGTTCGCGAGTGCCGCCACATAAATGATCGATGCCCATCCGGCTCCCTGCCATATATCCGATAATATATAAATCAATCGGAAATACTCCGGCTTCGACATGAACATGAGAGGCTCGCCCGTGATCCAGATCACGAACTGGTTAATCGGACCGGTCGGCGACAAGAAGATGAAGAGCATGCCGACAATGACGACAACCGAAATAAAATTGGGGGCGTACAGGAAGAGCTGAATATTTTTCTTCACGGATGCTCTGCGGATCTGATTCAGCATCAGCGCCAAAATGATAGGCACCGGGAAGCTGAAGATGAGGCCGAAAAAGCTTAGTTTAAGCGTATTCATAAAAATGACATCGAAATTAGGCGAAGATAGAAACTTCTCGAAATGCTTCAGCCCCACCCATTCGCTCCCCAAAATCCCTTTGATCGGGCTGAAGTCCTTGAAGGCAATGATCGCGCCGTACATCGGTACATATTTGAAAATAAGGGTTAGTATAAGCGCCGGAGCAAGCAGGATGTACAGAAAGTAGTTTTTTTTCAGGAATTCGAGCCCCTTCCCCGCGGATCGCCTCTCTCTGCGCACCATAGACTGTTGATCGATTTCTGCCGAGCTTTCCAAACCTTCTACCTCCGTTTCACTCAAAAAAGTTTACAGTAAGGGTTTTCATTTTCCCACTGCGGTTGTTCATTGCTTTTACAATTTAACAAAGGATGCCCAACGAGTCAATAACTTTTGTAAATTTATTTTTGTGCATTTGATAATAAATAAATGTTCAATATGTTTATCTTACACACTGAAATGTCTGTTAAATCATGAATTAAAGCTTGGAAGGGAACGAAATTCCCCAAAACCTCTTGTTAAGTGATATATAATAAAAAATCCAGGCTGATCGCCCTGCTTTATATCACTTTATCAGCGTGTGTAAATGTAAATATAATTGTGCATTTGTAAAGTTTAAGTTGCTATTTTGTCTGATCTATTATACATTGGACATAAGGTAATCAAGCCGCAAGTCATAACGGCCGCCCTGCGGACTTTAGGTTTGAATATGAATTCGAGGTGAACTCCCGTACATGGCAAAAGAGAAAGTCACAATCCAGGACATCGCCGATGCGCTCGGCATTTCTAGGAACACGGCGTCCAAGGCGCTCAACGGCAGCGCCAGCATCCCGGACGAGACCCGCAATAAGGTCATTAAGAAAGCGATCGAGCTAAAATATAAGCAGTTTGCGTACATGGAATCGGACAATCTTATGACAAAACCTCCGGGCAATATCGCATTGCTCACGGCGAATATGCCGAGCAACTCCCACTTTGGCTCACGGCTCATCAGCGGATTGGAGAAGCGGATCAGCGCCGAAGGCTATAATTTATCCATTCATATCGTCAGGGACATCGATCGGGCCTCGCTCATGCTGCCCAACAATTTCGAGGCCTCCAAGGTGGACGGGATGATCTGCATTGAGCTGTTTGATTTGGAGTACAGCAAGAAGATTACTAGCCTCGGCCTGCCGACCATCTTCATCGACTGCGCGGCAGACCTGTTCTACCCTGATCTGGAGGCCGACCTGCTGCTGATGGAGAACGAGCACAGCACGTACCGTTTAACGAAGCAGCTGATCGATAAGGGGTGCAGAACTTTAGGATTTATCGGGGATTATCATCATTGCAAAAGCTTCCATGAGCGCTGGACGGGCTTCACACGCGCATTGAACGAGAAGGGCATTTCCTTGGACCTTAACCAGTGCGTCTTGAACCCGGACCGGGAATTTTTCTCCGATTCCGATTGGATGGACAAGCGGCTGGGTGAGATGAAGCATCTGCCTTCCGGCTTCGTATGCGCCAATGATTTTATTGCGGTGAATGTCATGAAAGCGCTCAAAAACAAAGACCTTCACATTCCGGAGGACATCGTCGTCACCGGATTTGACAACGCCAACGAATCGCGCATCGTTGAGCCTCATTTGACGACGGTCCACATTTACAGCAACGAAATGGGGATTACCGCAGCAAACATGCTGTTATCCCGGATCAAAGAGCCTTCACAGCCTTACCAAGTCACCCATATCCAGACCAAGCCGATCTTTCGCGAATCGACAGGGGACTAAGGATTGCCAGCTCTTCACTATTCTTCAGGACAAAAAAAAACCGACCTGTCGGCTAACACCGAAGGACGGTTTTTTTTTGATCTTTACCGGGCTCGCAGCTCTTGCATGCGAACGGTTATGATGAACGGCTTAATATGGGGATTCCATGGAGTAGCGGCCCAGCTTCCCTGCACGCAGCTCGCGCAGGAAGATGCTGGAGGCCTTCTCCAGATCCACCCTTCCTCCGCTCACGATGCATCCCCGCTTCCGGCCGATGGCCTCCATGACGGACACGATCTCATCCGGATTCTCGAAATCGCTCGGACGCTCCTTCAGATCGAAGCGCTCGCTCATCGCGTCCCAATAGTACTTGGAGAAATATTTGATTGCAAAGAACGCAATATCCTCCACGTTCAAAATTTCCTCTTTGATCGCTCCGGTCACGGCCAACCGGTATCCTACATTCTGATCCTCGAATTTCGGCCACAGGATACCCGGGGTATCCAGCAGCTCCATCTCGCCGCCGGTAACCTTGATCCATTGCTGGCCCTTGGTGACTCCCGGCCGATCTCCCGTCTCCGCAATGTTCCGGCCGGCTAGCCGATTGATCAGGGTAGATTTGCCCACATTCGGTATGCCCACGATCAAGACGCGCATCGCGCGCGGGTTCATGCCCTTGGCGATCTGTTTGTCAATTTTCTCCTTCAGCAGCAGCTTGATCTGGCCGGGAATCTCCTTGACTCCCGTTCCGGTGGAAGCGTCAACCGGGAAGGCCGGCTGTCCTTGTTCTTTGAAATAAGCGATCCACTGCCGCGTAACTTCGGGATCCGCCAAATCGGCTTTATTCATGAGCATCAGCCGCGGCTTGCCCTGCAGAATCTCATCAACCATCGGGTTTCGGCTGGAGAGGGGAAGCCTCGCATCGATCAGCTCGATGACCGCATCGATGAGCTTCAGCTTCTCCTGAATTTGGCGGCGCGCTTTGGTCATATGTCCGGGGAACCATTGTATTGTCAAACGTCGTCACCTCACTATACTCTGAAAACAACTTGTACTGTAAACTAGATCGAAACCGTTAATGATTGACGATCCCAATATCTTTCAGCGGCCAAAAAACCAAATCGGCCCGACCAATAATATCCCCCAAAGGGACATATCCAATCATCCGGCTGTCGGTGCTGTTCGACCGGTTGTCTCCCATCACAAATACATGCCCTTCAGGCACGACCCCTTCCGTTACGAAGGAATTCGGGAAATCCGTATTGTTGTATAATCTGCCTTCAGCATGGGCCTGATCAATTGCTTCCTGTATGTAGGTTTCATTGATTTGCTCTCCATTGACAAACACCTTATCGCCTTCCACTTTTACAGTGTCTCCTGCAACGGCGATGACACGCTTAATGAAATCCCTGCCTTCGTCCGGTACATGGAACACAATGACTTCCCCCCGCTCCGGCTTGCGGAAATCGTACAGGATCTCATTTACGATCAGCTTTTGATTGGATACAAAGTTAGGCTCCATAGATGGACCTTGTACGATAAACGGTTTGAAGAGAAGCCAGCGAATCAGAACAACGAGTACCAGCGCGATGAGAAGTGCCTTCAGCCATTCCAATAACTCATTCTTTGCCTTCTTGGCTGGTTTCTCCACACCAGGATCCATTGCTCCCTCATGATTTTTCTGCATAATCCACCGTCCTTCTCTAACGATTACTTCGTTCTATCGCAAATTTTGGATATACAAAAGGGGCTTGTATATACGCACAAGCCCCCTTTACCGCCTTGTAATTAACGACGAATTTCTTTAATTCTCGCTGCTTTACCGCGCAGTTCACGAAGATAATAAAGCTTCGCACGACGCACTTTACCACGGCGAGCCACTTCGATTTTCTCGATTTTTGGCGAGTTGATTGGGAAAGTTCTTTCCACACCAACACCGTAAGAAATTTTACGAACTGTAAAAGTCTCACTGATTCCGCCACCGCGACGTTTAATTACTACACCTTCGAACAGCTGGATACGCTCACGAGATCCCTCGATAACCTTAACGTGCACTTTCAAAGTGTCACCAGGACGAAAGCTCGGAATATCCTTGCGCAGTTGTTCTTGAGTAATCGCTTGTACGATATTCATCTAGGACTCCCTCCTCTCACACAGGCGTTCTTGCATCTTCCGGAAATCATGTATTGTTTCCTTCATTATCCGCAGCGGACCACCGTACTCACAACAAAAGAAATATTAACATATTTTATGGGCTGAATCAAGTGAAATTGTTAATCAGCCTCCTCGGTCATCCATATCCTGGCATCGCCGAATTAAAAAACCACCGCCGGCTAACACCGAAAGTGGCTTTGGGATTCATTAGTTTACGGATTCTTTTGTATCCTGGATGCCTTTATGGCGCTTGCTGTAATATTCGAGGATGTCGTCCACCGTGCGGAATTGGACATCGGCATTTTCGTTTTTTTCGCTGCTGGATTCGTAATGATTGGTACGTTCCGTCATTTCCGTATACCTCCTAGTACTTCTCGTTGATCACAAATACTTATTACCCAACAGATAGAACGATGCACCAACAAACTAATTTCTGATTTTGGATATCGATAGTTGGGAGGCTTTTACCGTTACTGCTGCCTCCGATCGATTATAAAGGGCAAGGGTATTGCCAACACTACAATTCAAGACGGCGGATCCTGACACTAAGGCTTTGCCCGAATTCGAAGAAAGGCCTGCCGTGCCGCTCTTATTACCATCGATTACAATCCCGAACGAGCTAGGCGCTGTTTGGCCGGGCGGGAGTGATATCCTCCATTCCAAGTAGTAAAAGCCCGCTGACCTAATCGTTAACGAATCGGTGCCGTTAAAAGACACCCCTTGCAGTGTACTGGCGGTAAAAGCGACAGGCGAATGGGGCATGACATGCTGGCTTCCGCCATCACCGGTATACAGCACGGTGCCTCCGACCACCGGATCGGATACGCCCGATCCTGCCGGTCCGGTCGCTTCGATACGGGCAGGATTTGCTTGATCCGTTTCGCTTTTCTGGCCATGCGGTCCCCTTGAGCTGGATGCTCTTGTAGACTCGGCATCCTCAATCGATTCAGAGGCCCCTGCAGGCCTGTTTAAGCCTGCTGAACCGGTAACCGCGACTGGACGATTCACTGCTCCTCCGGAGGCGCTGCCAGGTCCCTGCTGAGGCGCAGGCGAGACGGTCTCTGTTGTTCTCGCTTCCTCTTCCCCCGATCCCTCCTCCGGTTCTGTTGGAGCTACCGGTAATGTCTTCCCCTCAGGAACGGTCGGCCCCGACATCCCTATTGCAGCTGTGCGCCCCTGGCCATCAGCGATACCTGGCTCCTTCTCATGCCTTCTCTGCAAGCCTTCTGGGTGCTCCTGGACGGTATCCTTCCGAGCAGCCTCTGAACTTGTCCTTGCGGCAGGCAGTAAAGCGTGCGGTGCCGTTTCCGGAGCATTGGCTTGCTTATCCTGCTCAGCGATTTCCCCCGCATGCGCGTGTGCGCCGCTCATCAGCTGTTGATCTAAACGCTCCGATACCGTTTCCGACTCATTAGGCTGCTGAAGCGTATACATCTCTTCCGTAGACTGCTTGGGCAGTGCAGGCTGCTGAGAGGAGTCGTCGTCGAAGCGGCCCGGCTGTTCGTCCATCTCTTGCACGACGGCGCTAAGACGCATTCTCGTCCCCTGTTCAGCCTCTTTATCAGCTGCTGTACGATCAAGCCGGGACGGGTTCGTCAGATTCACTGGCTCTGCTTGATCGGTGCCGGACATTCCCTCTCCCGGAGCAACATCCTGTAAACCGGTTAAAGCCTGGATAATCACCTCTCCAACACCGATGCGCTCCCCGTAAGACCGAATCAGAGCAAGCACGGCATCGATTCTCGTCCATATATGCGGCAAGTTATTCGTATTGGGAATCGTAGCTACCTGCTGCACACTCTGCCGGAAAACCCGTCGCTCCTTAGACGTAAATCCCATCCCGGAGACAAGCTCATTCAAGCTTTGCAGCGTCGTCTTGATTCTGGTAAAATCCTCGTATTCCGGCTGCTGCGCGAAGGCGTTGAGCAATCCTGCTATCTGCTCCGTCAACGTAATATACTGGGTCAATTGCGCCTTCCTTACTCGAATTGTGCCTGTTCCAACCTCCTGGATTCCTGCTCTCAGCCGCCCGCCGTTTCTTCTCCCCCGCATAAGTCCTTCTCACCCCTACGCTCCGTTGTCGCTCCCCATAAAACTACTTAAAGCACAGTACTCATCCTTATAGAATATGCCGGCAACTGAAGCAGCCGTGCCATGGACACCGTACGATTTCATGACCCTCTCAACAAGTCAGACTATCATTACTGTATGTAAAGCACGGCCTTTGTATTATGAGAAAAACGAAAAAAAGGCCCTTTTACTCCAGGCCTCTTTCTCAATGCTATGATTCGGTTGGTGCTTCCGCTTTGCTGCGCAGCTTGTCCAGAAAGGCTTGATCCTTCTTGGACAGCTCAAGCCGCTCCAGCAATTCGGGACGCCGCTGCCATGTGCGCAGAAGCGCCTGCTCACGCCGCCATTGGTCGATATTGGCATGATGCCCGCTGAGCAGAATATCCGGGACCTTCCAGCCGCGGAATTCAGCCGGTCTGGTATAATGCGGATATTCAAGCAGTCCGGTGCTGAACGAGTCCGTTACGGCCGATGTCTCATTGCCCAGCACACCAGGCAGAAGTCTGACGACGGAATCGATAATCACCATGGCCGGCAGCTCCCCGCCGGTGAGAACATAATCCCCGATGGACAGCTCATCGGTCACGAGATGTTCCCGAATTCGCTCGTCATAGCCCTCATAATGACCGCAGATAAAGATGAGATGCTCCTCCTGCGACAGCTCCTCCGCTTTGCTCTGGGTAAAGGTCTCCCCTTGCGGGCACATCAGAATAATCCGCGGCCGCTTCTGCTCTCCGGGTTCCATGAAAGCATCAGCATTCGCTTGGGGCGAGTCCTGTCCCTCCGGAAGCTCTGTCCTTGACAAGATATCCTCCACCGCTGCGAAGATCGGGTCCGGCTTCAACACCATACCGCCTCCCCCGCCGTACGGAGTATCATCCACTGTACCGTGCTTATTGCCCGCATAAGGACGGAAGTTGATGGCGTTCAGCTTCACAATCTCCTTCTCGGCAGCCTTGCCCAGAATACTCGAATGAAAAACGCCATCGAACATCTCCGGGAACAGTGTCAACACATCGATCTTCATTGTTTATAACAGCCCTTCCATCAGATGAACACGTACCAGCTTGGCTTCTTTATCCACATCTAGCACGACATCAGGGATTGCCGGAAGCAAAATCTGTTTGCCCTTCGGTGTCTTTACGACCCAGACATCATTAGCACCCGGGGTCAAGATCTCGGAGATGACGCCGAGTTCCTCGGGCGGCTCCTCATCCGTGACGACACGGCATCCGATGATTTCATGGAAGTAATACTCGTTCTCCGGAAGCTCCTCTTGAAGATCGGCCGTAATTTTCAAGAGAGCTCCCTTGAATTTCTCGACCTCGTTAATGCCGTGAAGCTCCTTGAATTTCACAATATACATATTCTTATGAAAGCGGGACGTGTCCACCGTCACCTCAATCGGGCTTCCCTGCTCCGGAACGATGTGCAGCTGACTTTTGCTCGCAAATCGCTGGTCTGCAAAATCCGAATACGGCATCACTTTGACTTCTCCGCGAATGCCGTGCGTGTTTACGATTTTACCTACCGTAAGTAACTTCTCTGACATGGTGTTCCTCCTGCACACATAATGAATGATCGCTGACATGAGGGTAACCCCGGTTTCTTCAGCATGTACGAAAAAGGGCTAGGACATGCATCCTAACCCCCTTTCGTATATTTTAAGAAATGATATCAACGGTCACCCGTTTATCCATTTTGACTGCCGCTGATGTTACGACTGTACGCAGTGATTTGGCAATACGCCCCTGCTTGCCTATGACCTTCCCGACATCGTCAGGATGCACGTGCAGCTCATATACAATCAGATGCTCCTTCTCAACTGTCTTTACAGTCACATCTTCTGGATGATCCACTAAAGCCTTAGCAATAACGCGAACTAATTCTTCCATAGATAACCCTCGCGATCAGTCTTATTTCTGATGCTTCAGCTCATGGAACTTCTTCATAACGCCCGCTTTGCTCAGCAAGTTGCGAACGGTATCGGATGCTTGCGCACCGTTTTGAAGCCACTGAAGAGCTTTTTCCTCATCGATCTTAACTTCAACCGGTTGTGCAACCGGATTGTAATAACCGATTTCCTCGATAAAACGACCATCACGCGGGGAACGGGAATCAGAAACCACCACGCGGTAGAAAGGAGCCTTGTGAGCACCCATGCGTTTCAGACGAATACGTACTGCCATTTCAACATTCACCTCCTTCAACAGATGTCCTTGCATCTATCCTTCTTAACGGAAAGGAAACTTCATTCCTTTGCCGGTTAATCCTTTAAGCTGTTTCAGTGCCTTGTTCTTGCCGCCCTTAGGGCCCATCATATCCGAAAACTGCTTCATGACGCGCCGCATCTCGTCGAATTGCTTGATGAGACGGTTCACCTCGGCGAGCGATGTTCCGCTGCCAGCGGCAATCCGCTTCCGGCGGTTATGGTTGATGATGTCAGGCTGCTGCTTCTCTTCGGTCGTCATCGAATGCACGATCGCCTCGATGCGCCCCATCTGCTTCTCATCCACCTTCAGATCCTTTGCCTGCTTCATCTTGCCCATGCCGGGGATCATATCCATCAGCTGATCAAGCGGGCCAAGCTTCTTCACCTGCTCCATCTGCTCCAAGAAATCCTCGAACGTAAACTCCGCGTTGCGCATTTTACGTTCCATTTCCTTCGCTTTCTCGGCGTCGATGTTCGACTGCGCCTTCTCGATCAAGGAAAGCATATCGCCCATGCCGAGAATCCGGGAAGCCATCCGTTCCGGATGGAAAGGCTCAAGCGCATCGATCTTCTCGCCGAGTGCGGCGAATTTGATCGGACATCCGGTGACGGCCTTGACCGACAAGGCCGCGCCGCCGCGGGTATCGCCGTCGAGCTTGGTCAGCACGACGCCGGTCAGAGTAAGCTGCTGATTGAAGCTCTCAGCCACATTCACCGCATCCTGACCCGTCATGGCATCCACCACGAGCAGAACCTCATCCGGGTTCACCGCGCTGTGGATTTGCTTCAGCTCCTCCATCAGCTCTTCATCGACATGAAGGCGTCCGGCAGTATCGATGATGACATAATCATGGCCGTTGTCCTTGGCATGCTGCAAGCCCTGCTTCGCAATCTCCACCGGGCTTGTCTTGTCTCCGAGCGAAAACACCGGCACTTTAATCTGTTCGCCAAGCACCTGGAGCTGCTTGATCGCAGCCGGGCGGTAAATATCGCCTGCGACGAGCAGCGGGCGGCTGTTCTGCTTCTGCAGCAGCTTCGCCAGCTTGCCCGAGGTCGTCGTCTTACCTGCACCTTGCAGACCCGCCATCATGATTACCGTAGGCGGCTTGCTGCTCTTGGCCAGCTTCGACTGGGTTCCGCCCATCAGCTCGGTCAATTCCTTATTAACGATATCGATGATGACCATGCCGGGCGTGAAGCTGTCCATCACTTCTTTCCCGATGGCCTTCTCCTTCACCTTGGCCACAAAATCCTTAACCACTTTGAAGTTAACATCGGCTTCCAATAGCGCGAGCCGAACCTCACGCATGGCGGCTGTTACATCTTCCTCGGATACCTTGCCCTTGCCGCGAAGCTTGCTGAATACGTTCTGCAGTCTGCTGGTCAATCCTTCAAACGCCATATCCGCCACCTCCGTTCGTACTTAATCCCATATCTTCAATCGTTCAACCATATCGGTCATCACGTGTTTCTCTTCATCATTCAATCCGCTGACCGCGAGCCGTTCCTGAAGCTTATCCAGCTCACGGATCCGCGCGTCGTGCTTCTTCAGAAGCCCAAGCTTCTCCTCATAGGACTCCAGCACCTGCTCCGCGCGTTTAATATGCTCGTAAACGGCCTGACGGCTGATTTCAAATTCTCCTGCGATTTCCCCCAGGGAAAAATCATCCAGGAAGTAATATTTCAGAAAGGTCCGCTGCTTCTCTGTCAGCAGCTGCTCATAGAAATCGAACAACAGATTGATCCGATTCGTCTTCTCGAGCCGATTCTCCTGACTCATGCAGGGCACCCCCTCGTCAAGGAAAAACACTTTACAGTTCACTTAACGAAACTTATCATACATAAAACAAAGAAGGATGTCAAGATATTTCCCTTGTCATCCTTCAATTTGGTGATCAACGGTTTATGCGGCCCTTCATCCGATCGGAAGAAGGTATATCAAAATTGCAAAGAAATGAAGCACCGAACCGGCCAGCACGAACAAATGCCAGATGGCATGGTGATACGGGAAGCCGCGCCATACATAGAAAATCGTGCCCAGCGTGTACAGAAGGCCGCCAATAACAAGCAGGTTTATGCCTTGGGGCGCAACCACGGCGGTCAGCGGATTCCAGGCAATAACGATCAGCCAGCCCATTGCAATGTAAAAGATGGTCGACAGAAACAGAAACTTTTTCACAAAGAACGCTTTAAATATGCAGCCTGCGATCGCGATTCCCCATACCACGCCGAACAGGCTCCAGCCAAGCGTGCCGCGGACGGCGACAAGCAGAAACGGCGTATAGGTTCCGGCAATGAACAAGTAGATGGAGGAATGATCCATAAACTCGAAAAAATCCTTTGCCTTCCCCTCCTTGAGGCTGTGCACGAGCGTGGAATTCAAATACAGCAGCAGCATCGTCGTACCGTAAATCGTGAAGCTCACCACATGCCAAGCCGTGCCTTTCAGACTGGAAAACACGATCAGGAGCACCAGCGCGGCCACGCTGAGCGCCGCCCCTATGCCATGGGTAATGGCATTAGCGATTTCCTCCCTGCGCGGATAAACGTGCGTATTTGCCATAGCTAAAAAATCCTTTCGCTTTAGATCTTAGCCTCTATTATAAACCCCTGCGGGAGGCAAAATCCAGCGAGCTGCTTAGAACCTACTCACCGGATGCGTCAAAATAGTTGCGGATTGCGCTTACGATCTGCGCGGAGGCGGTGCCGTCCCCGAACGGATTGGCCGCCTTGGCCATGGCCGCATATGCCCTCGGATCGAATAACAGTTCCTTGATTCCCTTTACAACGGCTCGCGTATCTGTCCCGACACATTTCAAGGTTCCCGCAATTACGCCTTCCGGCCTCTCCGTCTTGTCGCGCAGAACAAGGACCGGTTTGCCTAGAGAAGGGGCTTCCTCCTGAATGCCTCCGGAATCCGTCAACACCATGTACGAGCGCTTCATGATATGATGCAGATCCACGACGTCCAGCGGCGCAGTCAGGTGTACCCGATCCTCTCCCGCCAATCCATCCGATACCGCCTTCTGAATCGCAGGGTTCGGATGAACCGGATAGATCACCTCGATGTCCGGATTTTCCCGGATCAGCTGTTTGATCGCTTGAAACACATGGCTCATCGGCTCGCCCCAATTCTCTCTGCGATGCATGGTCATCAGAATCCAGCGCGTATCCTTTCTGAGCTTGTGCTGCAGCGGATGCGTAAACGGCGCGCTCAACGTCCATTTCATCGCATCGATCCCCGTGTTTCCCGTTACATAGATATGCCGGGTCCGATTCTCCTTCATCAGATGCTCAGCCGCCAGCCTTGTCGGGGCAAAATGCATGTCCGCAACCCGGCCGATCCACTCCCGGTTCATTTCCTCGGGAAAAGGCGCGTACTTGTCATAGGTTCTAAGGCCCGCCTCCACATGGCCGATCGGCACCTTTGCATAATAGGCCGCCAACGCTCCAATAAAAGCCGTTGTCGTATCCCCATGGACGAGGACCATATCATATTTGTTCTTTTGAAAGACCTCTTCCATCCCCCGGAGCAGATCCGCACTTAGGCTGTACAGGCTTTGCCCTTCCTTCATCATATTCAAATCCATGTCAGCATGAATATCGAAAAATTGAAGCACCTGATCGAGCATCTCCCGATGCTGCCCGGTGACACAGACAACCGGCATAAAGCCCGGAGTCTGCTCTAACTCCTTGACCAAGGGAGCCATTTTGATCGCTTCCGGTCGCGTACCGAAAACGACAAGCACCTTTTTATCCACAAATCTCACTCCTCACTCGCAATGGATATCATCATCCCGAGCATTATATGAAAAATTGGTAGAATCGTTCCGATTCTGGTGCCGCCCCTAGCATCATAATCAACCAATTTCGCTTCTCTTGTTCAATCGTCCAATCTTAAAAGCTATCAATGCATATAGTAACCCTAGAACCAAAGAAAGGAGGAAAACCTCTTGGCTGTCATCATTTACCCGAGAACGATGAACTGGTCTTATATGAAGCAAAGACCGCAGCAGCTTATGACTCAATTAGGCGCACTAGGTCATCAGGTTTTCTTCGAAAACCTGGCACCGCTGGATTCAGAGTTTACAGAGATTGAAGAGAATGTCTATCTATTTACGGATACGAAGGCGTTCTTGTACAAGAAGCTTCCTGCTCTTCGCAAGGAGCACCCGGTTGTCGTCTGGACGACCTGGTCCAAGCTCCGCACACGCATCGAGACGCTGTTCAAGCCGGACATTACGATCTATGACTGCTGTGATGAATTTCCGCACTGGGCGAAATACGAGCCGAAGATGATCGAATCGGCAGACCATGTTGTGTGCACGGCCGATGTGATCCACACCCGTCTTTCGCTTGCGTATCCGGAAAAACCACTGACCTTGATTCCAAACGGAGCGGATCCTTCATTCTTCCATATCCCGGCAACGGAGCGTCCCGCCGACCTGCCGGAAGGTCCCGTTGCCGCTTATATCGGCGCCTGGGCTTATTGGGTCGATCATGAGCTGTTTGCTAAGGCGGCTGCCGCATATCCCCATGTCCATTTCGTTTCGATCGGCGCTCCTTACGGCAGCTCGGGAGATTACTCGCACCTTCCCAATGTGCATATTCTCGGTGAAAAGCCCCACTATGAGCTCAAGCGCTATCTTCGCCATATCGATGTTGCCTTAATCCCGTTTCAATATCATCCGATTACGCTTGCCACCAATCCGGTAAAAGCCTACGAGTATATGGCAGCAGGCGTCCGCGTATTATCGACCGCCCTGCCGGAGTGCATCGCCATGGAACCGCATGTGAGAACCGCGACCACCCATGACGATTTCATCTCGAAACTTGGCGATATTCTACAGCACCCGGATTCGGAGGAGAGCAAGCAGGCCAGAATCGCCTATGCACGCAGCAACCGCTGGATCGAGCGCGGTAAGGCGGCGGATCAGGTCATTGCGGAAACGATTCGTCTCAGAGGGCTCGGCGGGAGATGAAGACGCTTGACATTCTTCATTCCCGGCCCTTCGGCTTCACCCGGGACGAGATTGCCGCCTATCGCGACCGGATTCTCGAAGAAGTGCGCCGGTCCGGCAGCGAGTGGGTAGTATCAAGCAGCATGAGCCTTCCTGCCCATAGGCAATGGCTCCGATCCTACGACTGGGCTTCCGATATACCGCAGGAAGCCGTCTGTATATGTGTGGACGGGATCCCCTGCTTATGGCGGAGGGAATGGCTCCGAAACCGCCTGTCGGAATGGAACAGCCGCCTTCCGGCAGCACGCTTTCTTCAGGATGATCTGATGCCGGATGACGAGAGCCAAATTTTCCGGACGGAAACGTCTTTTTCGGGAGGCTTAAGCATCGAAGGCTCCGGAAGCCGAAATCTCACCAGCCGAATCCCGATTTCTCAGCTTCATGATCGCGAATATATTGCCCCTCTCCTTGCCGCTGCACAGCAGCATCCGCCCCATTTGCATGTTCCTTCACAACAAGCAGCGTGTTCTGTTACCCGAGTGAAGCCTGCTGTTTCCATTCTCATGAGCGTTCACAATATGCGAGACACCATGGGCTGGAGCATCCGCTCGGTGCTGGCGCAGTCCAGCGAGGATTGGGAGCTGATCATCGGCGATGACGCCTCGGATGACGACACCCTTGAAGAAGCATGCTTTTATTCCGACCCCCGCATTAAGATCCTTCTGCATTCGCGCAATCGCGGCAAGGCGGTCATGATGAACCGGCTGCTTGAGGAAGCCAGGGGCCGCTATATACTGGAGCTGGACGGCGATGACTGGCTTGCTCCAGATACGGTGCGGCTGCTGTCCGAAGCTCTTGACCAGGCGCCGGAAGCCGGCATGGCGACAGCCTCCTATGCGTGGTGGATCCGTACGAGACAATTGGGACCGGTCTGGAAAGGCACCATGAGCAGCGTGAACCCGCCGGAGCAGGCCCTTTCCTCGCAACATTCCGCGCTGGCCCATCCCCTCGTTCCTCGGATGTACCGAGCAGCATCGCTGAAGGCGATCGGAGGGTGGTGGGACCGGGAGGATCGCTTCGGACGAATATTTGAAGATATCGAACTAACCTCCCGCTTGCTTGACCATCACCTTCTCGTTCAGGTTCCGGCTGTGTTGTATCACCGCGTAATTTACGGGAGCAGCATCAGCCAGCGCAGCCGGGACCTGTTCCCGGCCTGGCGTAAATCCCGTTAACGTCGATGCGGTTCGGCTTGACTATAAAGGAGGTGAAACGTTATGCAAATTGCCGCTTCCGGATATTACGGAATGGGAAATTTCGGGGACGATCTGTTCCTTCATACCCTCCGCCAGGTTTTTGACAATCACCACGTCTACCCTTGGAATTCCCGGCTGGACCCGAATCAGACCGATGCGTTCATCATCGGTGGAGGCGATCTGATCACGCCTTACTCCTTCAACAACTATTATTTCCCTGAACAGCTCAAGGGAAGGCCTGTCTGGGTCTATGGCGTTGGCATTGTGGACGCTTACCCCGAGCACACCTGGCCGGAGGATCAGGTCTCCGCTTACCGGGATATGATCTCGGCGGCCCAGCGTGCGGTGTTCCGGGATGAGAGGTCCCAAGCGATCGCGCAGCGGGCTAGGTTTCACCGAAATGCCGAGGTCGCTCCGGATATCGTGTTCGGATACCGGCAGCCGGCCATTCCCGTAAAGCGTTTCTCGAGACGTCCGACGATCGGCGTGGTCGTATTCTCGTATTCTTCCTTCCCGATGGACAATATGACGAAGCTGCTTGCGCATTTGAACCAAAAGGGGTACCACTTGGCTCTCATACCGGTCATCCATCATCCGGGCAATGCCTATTCCGACTACAGCACATGCTTGCAGCTGCAGCAGAAGGTGAAGGAGCTGTCGCCGCACGCGTCGATCGAAACGCTTCCTTTTCTGATGGATATCGAGCTGACGTACAGCTTCATTCAATCCGTCGATTATTTGATCTCCTTCAAGCTTCACCCGTCCCTTGCGGCCCTTCGGGGAGGTAAGCCTGTCCTGGCCTTCAGCACGATGGGCAAAGTGCACAGTCTTCTGTGCTCTTTCGGGCTTGGGCAGTACGTGGTCGATTACCGGCAGCCGCTGGATGAATTGGTTGAACGCGCCGAGCGTTTTTTGAAATACGGGCCCGGCCACCTGGACTGCGCACTGCCGCTCATCCGGGACACCGAGCAACGAAGCCTGGCTTCCCTGCTCGAGCTAAAGTCTGACATTGAACAATTCAAACGATAACAGAAAGGAGAATGACCCATGTGCTGTTTCCTGTTCGGCAGACGACTTGCTGCCAAAGTAAAGGCGTTATCGCGCCAGGTTGAGCTTCTCAGCCGGCAAACCGAACACTTAACCGAACGGGTAGAATCGCTGGAGGACCAGGTTCGAACCGGGTTGATCATCATTCCGGAGCTGATTGAATATTTCGGAGCCCGGATCGGCCAGAGGGTACGTGTAGGCACGACCTTCGTTACCCTGGAAGGCGTCGTTCTGGCGACGGCCGACGACGGAGTCCAGCTCCGGGAGGCTTCTGGCGATCTCGTTCTGATTCCTTTTACCAATATTACGTCCGTGCAGTAACGTTTGCTCGAGAGAGACTGATTGGATTCACTGTTCATGATTTTGAAAAAGGAGGCGAACCCCTTATGCGTTTTGTAGATTGGCTCCAAGGCTTTATCGGATCCGAAACCGAGGTGGCGGTGTCCGGCGATATCATCGTCGGGACGTTAACCGCGGTCGAAGACAGCACCGTGACGTTAAAGGTGCCGCCGATCATTTATGGTCCTCCGACCGATACGGCGATCATTCCGCTCCGGTCGATCGAATTCGTACGCATCGTTTCGTCCTGATCGGGTTCCTGTAACTTAGACAGTAAAAGGAGGGGAGGCATGGCGCGCCCGCATGCCTTGCCAAATAATAAAGAGGCGGCCCTTAGGTCACAGACCTTGAGGCTCGCCTCTTTGTTATGCTTCACGATGTATTCCATAACGGATTAGCGAATACAGATCAATTCGAGTCCGCAGGGCCTTCTTCTTCTTTGATCAGCCCGGCGAACAGCGCATGCACGAACTGCTCGGAATCGAAGGTCTGCAGATCCTCCATCTTCTCCCCGAGGCCTACGAGCTTCACCGGCAGGTTCAGCTCCTGGCGGATGGCGATAACGATGCCGCCCTTTGCCGTTCCATCGAGCTTTGTGAGGACAAGTCCGGTTACGCCGCTCTTCTCGCCGAACAGCTTCGCCTGACTCAGCGCATTCTGGCCTGTCGTAGCATCCAGCACCATCAGCACTTCATGCGGCGCACTCGGAATTTCCCGCTGGATCACGCGGAAGATCTTGTTAAGCTCTTCCATCAGATTCGTTTTGTTCTGGAGGCGTCCAGCCGTATCGCAGAGCAGGACATCCGCTTGCCGCTGCTTGGCCGCTTGTACGGCGTCAAACATGACGGCCGCCGGGTCCGATCCCGCCTGCTGCTTGATGACTTCAACGCCAACCCGCTCGCCCCAAACCTCGAGCTGCTCGATCGCCCCTGCGCGGAAGGTATCTCCTGCCGCCAGCAGCACTTTTTTCCCTTGCTGCTTGTAGCGGTGTGCCAGCTTGCCGATCGTTGTGGTCTTGCCAACGCCGTTGACGCCGACAAACAGGATCACCGTAATGCCGTCCGGATTTTCGCGGAGCTCGTTGCTGCTGTCATCGCGAAGCAGCTCCATCAGCTTCTCGGACAATACCGGCTGCAAATCCGCCGCATCCTCGATCCGGCGCTTCTTGACCTCCGCCCGGAGGTCGTCCATCAGATCCATCACCGTATTGACGCCGACATCGGCACCGATCAGGATCTCCTCCAGCTCCTCATAGAACTCCTCGTCTATTTTTTTGCGCCGGGTTACAAGATCCGATACCTTCTCGATGAATCCCTTCCGCGTTTTTTCGAGTCCGTCGCGGAACTGCTTCGTTACATTCTCGGTCTTGCTCGAAATGCTCTCTTTCAATCTCTTAAAAAAGCTCATAGTTCCCTCCACACATGTTAAATGTTCTATCAGGCAATTTCCGCTTCTTCATTCTCCAGCTTGACGGACACGAGCTTCGATACGCCGCCTTCCTCCATCGTGACCCCGTACAGCACGTCCGCTTCTTCCATCGTTCCTTTACGGTGAGTGACCACGATAAACTGCGTCTGCTCGGAAAACTCGCGCAAATACTGGGCAAAGCGCACAACGTTCGCTTCATCCAGTGCCGCCTCGACCTCATCCAGCACGCAGAACGGCACCGGCTTCACATGCAGAATGGCGAATAGAAGCGCCATGGCGGTCAGCGCACGTTCTCCGCCTGACAGCAGCTGCAGATTTTGCAGCTTCTTGCCCGGCGGCTGCGCGACGATATCGATACCCGTCTCCAAGAGACGATCCGGATCGATCAGAACAAGGTCTGCGCGCCCGCCTCCGAACAGCTTCGTAAAT
The DNA here is from genome assembly GCF_038597315.1 of Paenibacillus sp. FSL M8-0142. NCBI lineage: Bacteria > Bacillati > Bacillota > Bacilli > Caryophanales > Paenibacillaceae > Paenibacillus > Paenibacillus sp. FSL M8-0142. Next base: position 2,289,825 of record NZ_CP152008.1, on the reverse strand, counting down.
ACGGTTCCGAACTCGCGGCGAATCGCATCAAAGGTCTGCTTAAAGCGCCTTGACATCTCATCATCCATTTCTTTGATGACTTGATACAGCGTCGTTTTCGCCTCGACCAGGTCGGCCTTCTGTTCGCTGAGGAACTGATAGCGTTCATTGACGCGCTGGTATTCCTCAATCGCGCCGAGGTTCACGTCCCCGAGGCCAGCAATGGAGCGCTTCAAATCCCGCACTTCATGCTGCGCGGACGTCACGTCCTCCGGCACCGGGTAGCGCTGCTTGGCCAGCTCATAGCTGAGCTCGTAATCCTCGCTTAATTTCTTAAGTATATTCTCCAGCTCCACATCGAGCCGGTTAACTCCGATTTCGGTCTCGCGGAGCTTATCTTCCACCGCTTTCAGCTGGATGCGCTGCTCCTTTGTCTCGCTCTCCGCTAGCTCCAGCTTTCGGCCAAGAGCCGTGCGCGCCGCCCGCTTGAACTCGAGCTGCTGCGCCGCCTCTTCCTTCTTCAGCTTGTACTCGTTCAAATTCTCGATCTGCTTGACGCTTTCGCGCTCATTCTGCTCGAGGTCGGCTTGAACCGAGGCCAGCATCGTACGGTTCTGCTTTTGTTGTTTCTCATGATTATCGACATCGGATTGCAGCCGCTTCAGCTGCTCCTCCAATGAGAAGGTCTCCTGATCCAGCTTGCCCTCACGGACTTTGAGCAGCGTAAGCTGGCTCTGCAGCTCTTCCTTGGCCGACTCATTGGCCTTGCGGGCAAATTCCGCCGCTTGAATGGCCTGATGCGTCGCCTTCTCCTCTTCCTCCAGCTGCTGCAGGAGCTTCTCCGCGCGGGCTCTCGCCTCCTGAATCTGCTTCGCTTCCTGCTCCTGGCTGCTCTTCTCCTCGCCGGCAAGCTCTGCCTGCTCCAGCACGTGACGCAGCTCATGCTCCAGCTGCTTCCGGTCTCCAGCCGCCTGCTGCTCTTCAATGCGCTTGTCGTCCCCTGCTTTACGCAGCGAATCCAGCTTATCCTGAGATTCCAGCATTTGCGTTCGTACGCCTTCGATGCCTTGGCGAAGCTTGTCCAGCTGGCGCTCGGTTTCCGTAATCTCTTGATCCAGCTGCTCCAGCTGGCGTTTGCGGCCAAGCAGGCTGTTCGTTTTCTTATGATGGCTTCCGCCGGTCATCGAACCGCCCGCATTGACGACATCTCCTTCCAGCGTCACGACACGGAAGCGGTAGGAGAACCGCGCTGCAATCTTGTTGGCCTGCTCCAGCGTCTCGGCAATCACGACATTGCCGAGCAAGCTGCCGACGATGTTGCTGTAACGCGGATCGTACTGCACGAGCTCGGAGCCGAAGCCGACAAACCCTGGCTCCCCTTCGGCCAGCGACCGGTCCGATCCGGAGACATTCCGCGGCCGGATGACGTCCAGCGGCAGAAATGTCGCCCGTCCTAGCTGCCGCTGCTTCAGGAAGGAGATCGCCTGCCGCGATACCGCTTCGTTATCCATAACGATATGCTGTACCGATGCTCCGAGCGCCGTTTCCATGGCCAGCTCCAGCCTTTCCGGCACGCGGATCAGCTCCGCCACCGCCCCATGGACACCCTGGAGCACCGATTTGCGCGATGCCTTCAGCACTTCCTTAACGCCCAGCATGAAGCCGTCAAAGTCATCCTGCAGCTCTTTCATGGTATCCCTGCGGGCAATTTGAGCTTCCCGCTTCTGCTCCCATTTCCGTAGCGCGCCCTGCGTCTCATCGAGCAGCTTCTGCAGCGACTGGTAACGCTCGCTCTCGCTGATGTACCCGCTGCGCAGATCGGCGATTTCCTTACCGAAGCGTTCGATGCTGCGGTCGATGCTCTCCTTGCGGCGAAGCAGATCCTCTTTCAAGGCCTCCCATTTGCCGGATTCCTCCTGTGCGCGATTCATCCGGCGCTCCAGCGCTTCCTGCTGTTGATCCGCATAACGGATTTCATTGCGCGCTTGGGCCATCCGGTTCATCAGCTCGAGCAAATTGCCTTTCAGGCTCTCCTCCTGCTCCTGGCTGATCCCGCCGGTGACGCCGACCAGCTTGGCTTCTTCCGCCGAGAGCTGATCCCGAACCTGAATCAGTTCCTGCTTCAGCTCCGACAGCTTGCTCTTCATGCGTTCAAGCTCTCCTACCCGCTCGGCAAGATGGGTATCGCCCGAATGGAGGCTGTCCTCCAGCTGCTCCCGCGTGCGCTCCAGATTCCGGCGGCGCTCCTTGAGCACTTCCCCGTACCCCTCGCTCTTCTCGAACAGCTCGCTGTATTGCAGAAGCTGGCTCTGGATGTCCTCCACTTCCTGCTCCAGCTGCCGCAGCGCCGATCGGTCGCTCTCCAGCTTGGCATCATGCGCGGAAACGACCGTTGACAGGGCAAGCTGCTCTTCCTTCAGCTGCTCGAGCTTTGCATTCGCTTCGCTCCATGCGTTATGAATCTGCTCAATTTGGTATACGTACAGCGATATTTCCTTATGCTTCAGCTCCTCGCGGAGCTCCTTGTAACGGACCGCTTTCTCGGACTGCTCCTTCAGCGGTCCGATCTGATCCTCAAGCTCTGTGACAAGATCGTGGATGCGGAGCAGGTTCTGCTCCGTCTCATCCAGCTTGCGCACGGATTCTTTTTTGCGCGATTTATATTTAACAATACCGGAAGCTTCCTCAAATATGCCCCTGCGGTCTTCCGATCTTGTGCTTAAGATCTCTTCGATACGCCCCTGTCCAATGATGGAATAGGCTTCCTTGCCGATCCCCGTGTCCATGAACAGCTCCGTAATATCCTTGAGCCTGCAGGACTGCCTGTTGATGAAATATTCGCTGTCGCCGCTTCGGTGCACCCGTCTGGTCACCGTTACCTCGTGAAAATCAAGCGGAAGCACATGATCCTCATTGTCGAGCGTAAGCGATACTTCGCCATAGTTGACCGCCTTACGCGCATCGCTGCCGGCAAAAATAATGTCCTCCATCTTCCCGCCGCGAAGCGATTTGGCGCTCTGCTCCCCAAGGACCCAGCGGATCCCGTCGGAGATGTTGCTCTTGCCGCTGCCATTCGGACCTACGACAGCCGTAATGCCGCGCACGAATTCCATCTCCGTTTTATCGGCAAACGACTTAAATCCTGCTAGCTCAATCCGTTTCAAAAACATATACGACCCATCACCTCTTTACGCTATTGTACCACAAGCAGAATCGGCTTTTCCGCTGTCTATGGACGGAGTTTTTCTTCCGAAAAAAGTCGACTCTCCTATCAGGATAGCTGGACAACGAAAAGAGCAAAAAACAGTCATTTCATCCGGATCCGGTTATCTGCCTGACTGCTCTTTGCTCTTTGTTTGTCCTATTCCTAAAGCGAAGCATCAGCCGTCCGAGCGCTTCAGCTGCTTGAGCGCTACCGCCGCCGCTTGCTGCTCGGCTTCCTTCTTGGATCTTCCGCTTCCGCGTCCAAGACATTTGCTTCCCATGTATACCTCTGAGACAAACTCCCGCTCATGTGCCGGTCCACGCTCCTCGACGATGCGATATTCCAGCGCACCCATGCTGTGATGCTGCGTCAGTTCTTGAAGCTCGGTCTTATAATCGCTCATCTGCGGACGGCCATTGACGGTGATTGAAGGAAATACATGATCGTGCAAAAATTGACGCACCGCCTCCAGTCCTTGATCCAGATAAAGCGCCCCCACAAACGATTCGAATACATCAGCCAGAAGAGCCGGGCGGGTACGTCCGCCCGTCATTTCCTCTCCCTTGCCGAGCAATACGTACCGTCCGAAATCCAGACGCAGGGCGAACTGCACAAGCGAAGGCTCGCATACGATGGAAGCCCGAAGCTTGGTCAGCTCTCCTTCCGGCCGGTCCGGAAACAGATTGTATAGAAACTCGCTGACGGTCAGCTCCAGAACCGCATCGCCCAAAAATTCGAGGCGTTCATTGTCCTGGTTCTGACTGAAGCGGTGTTCGTTTACATAAGATGCGTGGGTAAAGGCCTGCTTCAGCAGCATTGCATTTCGAAATTGAATATGGAGTTTATGCTGTAACTGCTTCAGATCTCCACTCAACACACTATCTCCTTACTCGGCGTATTTTTTCAGGATAATCGTTGCATTATGACCGCCGAACCCGAAGGAGTTGGACATGACGACGTCCAGATCGGCTTCGCGCGGATGATTTGGTACATAGTCGAGATCGCATTCTGGATCCTGATTCTCCAGATTGATCGTCGGCGCGATGCGCTGATGCTTCAGGCTCAGACCGCAAATAACCGCCTCAACCCCGCCGGCGGCTCCCAGCAGATGACCTGTCATCGATTTAGTGGAGCTTACCGCCACTTTATACGCATGATCGCCGAGCGCAAGCTTGACGGCTTGGGTCTCGGACCGGTCACCGACCGGCGTCGACGTGCCGTGGGCATTAATGTAATCCACTTCCTCCGGCGAGATGCCCGCGTCGCGGATCGCCATCTTCATGCAGCGTGCCGCTCCGTCAGGATCAGGCTCGGTAATGTGGTGAGCGTCTGCGCTAAGGCCGTAGCCAATGACCTCGGCATAGATTTTCGCTCCGCGCGCCTGAGCATGCTCCAGCGATTCGAGCACAAGCACTCCGGCGCCTTCACCCATGACAAATCCGTCGCGGCCCGTATCAAACGGCCGGCTTGCCTTCTCCGGCTCATCGTTGCGGGTCGACATCGCGCGCATCGCGCAGAAGCCCGCCATGCCGGTCGGACGGATCGTAGCCTCAGCTCCGCCGCAAATCATGACATCCGCATCGCCGCGCTGGATCAAACGGAACGAATCCCCGATCGAGTGCGTCCCGGTTGCGCAAGCCGTAACCTGTGTCGTATTCGGGCCTTTGGCTCCAAGGTTAATGGACATTTGACCGGAAGCCATGTTCGCGATCATCATCGGAATGAAGAACGGGCTGACGCGCTTCGGTCCCTTTTCAAGCAAAATGTTATGCTGGTCTTCCCAAGTACCGAGACCGCCGATGCCCGATCCGATCGACACGCCGACACGCTCTGCATCAACATTGCTTCCGATCTCGAGCCCGCTGTCCTCCAGCGCCTTCGAGCCTGCAGCAACGGCGAACTGTACGAAACGGTCCATTTTGCGGGCTTCCTTCCGGTCCATGTAATCCTCCGGATTGAAGTCCTTCATCGACGCTGCAATCTGCGTGGTGTATTCACTGACATCAAAGGATTCAATGCGGGATACACCCGATTTTCCTTCCATCAGGCTGTTCCAAAATGTGTCCAAGTCCTGACCGAGAGCTGTCATGACTCCCATTCCTGTTACAACGACTCTACGTTTCATCAAGCTCACCTCTATATGGACTGCTTGTCCCTCCCCTTCATCCGGTCAAGGATTCAACGAGAAGGGACATCGCAGCAATAATCTATCATTGGTTGCATGAATACGGCGATTGAATGAGGAGAAGTCCCGCCTGGCTAAAGAACGGGACTTAACTTTATGACTTAGGTATGAGATTGTATGTAGTTTACAACTTCACCTACGGTCGTAATTTTCTCCGCATCTTCATCAGAGATCTCCATATCAAACTCATCTTCCAATTCCATCACCAATTCCACTACATCGAGAGAATCAGCTCCAAGGTCATCTTTGAAAGATGCTTCTAGTGTCACGTCGGCTTCGTCAACACCCAGGCGGTCGACAACGATGCGTTTCACGCGTTCCAATACATCGGACATCCGGCTCACCTCCTCTTGGTAATTATACGAGATATGACTTCAAATTGCCATAGAAGGCATTTGAAAACGTTATAGTTTCGACGCCCTAGGCGTCTAGGCTGCGAAAGCGGCTTCTACATGTACATGCCGCCATCCACATGAAGCACCTGGCCGGTCATATAAGAGGCGCTTTCGGATGCCAGAAAAGCAACAACTCCGGCAACCTCCTCCGGCTGACCCAGCCGGGCAAGCGGAATGCCGCCAAGCAGCCCCTCTCTCATATCCTCAGACAGCTCCCGCGTCATGTCGGTATCGATAAAGCCCGGTGCCACTGCATTCACGGTAATGCCCCGTGATGCCAATTCGCGGGCGGCCGACTTCGTCAAACCGATGACGCCGGCCTTCGCGGCCACATAGTTGGCCTGGCCCGGATTGCCGAGCGCTCCGACGACGGAGGAAATATTGATGATCCGACCGTAGCGCTGCTTCATCATCGGACGGGTTACCGCCTTCAGGCAGTTGAACACCCCTTTAAGATTCGTCTCAATCACCTGATCGAATTCCTCTTCCTTCATGCGCATGATTAAATTATCTCTAGTAATCCCTGCATTATTCACAAGGATATCTATTCGACCAAATGCATCCAATACCTGCTTCACCATGGCATCCGCTTCATCAGCCCGTCCAACGTTGGATTGAATCGCGATGGCTGATACGCCTTTCGCGCGGACCGCTTCCACGACTTCCGCAGCGGCAGCTTCACTCCCTGCATAATTGACAGCGACGTTAGCGCCAAGATCGGCGAGCGCAAGCGCGATGCTGCGGCCGATGCCGCGGGAAGCACCCGTAACAAGCGCAGTCTGCCCCTTCAGTCCCTCATTCATACCTGTACCTCCTTTCAAAAAGGATCTCTCTTCATTCGAATTCACATCAAGGATTCGAGTTTTTCAGCGTTCTCCAGGCTGTTCACATTAACCACCTTGACGGATTTGTCAATCTTTCGGATGAGTCCGCTAAGCACGCTGCCCGGACCAATCTCGACAAAAGTATCGACGCCTTGCGCGATCATCCATTCAACGCTGTCCTGCCACAATACCGGAGAGTATACCTGCTCGACCAGCAGACCGCGGATCTCCGAAGCATCCTCCACCGGACGGGCCGTCACGTTCGCCACAACCGGCACGGCTGGAGAATGGAAGGTCGCTGTCTCCAGCTTGTCTCCAAGCCGGCTGGCTGCATCCTTCATCAGCGAGGAATGGAAGGGCCCGCTTACTTCAAGCGGAATGGCGCGTTTGCCGCCTGCTTCCTTCACTCGTTCCGCCGCGGCAGCGACGCCCTCGGCGGAGCCGGAAATAACGATCTGCCCCGGGCAGTTCATATTCGCAAGCTCAACCACATGCCCGTCGGCCGTAATGCTGCTGCACAGCTCGGCCAGCGCCTGACGTTCGGCGCCTAGCACAGCCGCCATGGAGCCTTGCCCGCCCGGAACGGCCGCCTCCATATATTCACCGCGCGCCCTTACGATCGAAACCGCTTCTTCGAATGTCAGGACGCCGGCGCATACAAGCGCGCTGTATTCGCCCAGGGAATGGCCTGCGACAAAGTCGGGCTTAATCCCTTTGCCGCGAATCGCTTCCAGATAGGCCATGCTCGTCGTCAGAAGAGCCGGCTGCGTATTCGCCGTTTGCTTAAGCTCTTCATCAGGCCCGTTGAAAATAATGGAGCTGAGCGAAAAACCCAGCTTGTCATCCGCAGTTTGAAAAATGTCCCGTGCAGAGGGGACCGCGTTGAATGCATCCTGTCCCATCCCCACGGACTGGGCGCCCTGCCCCGGAAATATAAATGCTGTTTTCCCCACAATCGTCGGCTCCCTTCATGCGCGAAGATCCATTCGCGCTAAATGTGCGATGTCACCAGATGAGTACGGACGAGCCCCAGGTTAATCCGCCGCCAAAGCCTACCATGAGCACTTTATCGCCTGGCTTCAACCGGCCGGACTCCTGTGCTTCGACTAGAGCCAGGGGCACGGATGCGGCTGACGTATTCGCATACTTGTCGACATTGATGACAACCTTTTCTTCAGGAAGCTCAAGCCGTTCCATCGCCGATTTGATAATCCGGATATTCGCCTGATGCGGAATGAATAAGTCGATGTCCTTCTTATCGATCCCCGCCTTGGCCAATACGGCCTCCGTTGCGCTTCCCATGACCCGTACCGCAAATTTAAACACTTCGCGTCCGTTCATATAAATGTAATGTTTATTCGTATTTACCGTCTCCGCCGATGCCGGCAGTCTTGAACCTCCAGCCTCGATGTACAGATGCGCGCCGCCTGCGCCTTCGGCGCCAAGATCAAAGGCTTGGAACCCTCGGCCTTCCGGCACTTCTCCGACAATCGCTGCGCCGGCTCCGTCGCCGAACAGCACGCAGGTGTTCCGATCGCTGTAATCCGTGATTCGCGACAGGCAGTCTACACCGATCACCAAGGCATTGTTGTACATGCCCGTTTTCACGAAATTCGTGGCAGTAGCCAGTCCGTATACAAATCCGGAGCAGGCTGCCGAAAGGTCAAATGCCGCCGCCTTCTTGGCGCCTAAACGATCCTGCAGCAGGCAGGCCGTTGACGGGAAGAACATGTCGGGAGTAATGGTAGCCACGATAATCAGCTCCAGATCCTCCGCATGCATGCCCGCCGATTTCAGGGCGTTCACGGCAGCATGATAGGCCAGATCCGATGTTGCCTCATGCTCGGCTGCAACATGACGCTCCTTGATGCCGGTACGGGAGACGATCCACTCATCGCTCGTATCCACCATCTTCTCCAGATCCTGGTTAGTTAAAATCTTCTCCGGCACATATTTGCCGGTGCCAATAATTCCGACCGGACGCAACTTGTTCATATCCTCACTCACTTCCCGCTGATTTCCTTCGAAATGCTCTCTACCAACTGATTCTGCAAAGCTGTGCGCGCCTGGCGGATCCCGTTCTTCACCGCGTTCGCATCCGATGAGCCATGGCTCTTCACAACGAGGCCGCCAAGACCGAGAAGCGGAGCCCCGCCGTGCTCCTTGTAATCCAGCATCGACTTCAAGCTGCGCAGCTCCGGCATCATGAGCGCGGCGGCGAGCTTGGTTTTGAGCGATTTGCCGAACTGCTCCTTGAGCAGCGAGAACAGCGCGCCGGCCGTTCCTTCAATGGATTTAAGCAATATGTTGCCGGCAAAACCGTCGCACACCAGCACATCGCATACGCCGTTCATCACATCACGCGATTCCACGTTGCCGACAAAATGGATCGGCAGCTCCTCAAGCAAAGGGTACGCGTGCTTCGTCAGCTCGTTTCCTTTGCCGGCCTCCGTCCCGACGTTGAGCAATCCGACGCGGGGCTTGGCGATTCCATGCACCTTCTCGCGGTATAGGCTGCCCATTAGCGCGTACTGCTGCAAATGCTCGGGCTTCGAATCCATGTTCGCGCCAAGATCCAGCGCAAGCATTCCCTTGCCGTCAAGCGTCGGAATCATGGGTGCCAGCGCCGGGCGCTCGATTCCGTTCATCCGGCCGACGACGAGCAGCCCCGTTGTCATCAAGGCGCCCGTGTTGCCCGCGGAGATCATGGCGTCTGCCTCCCCTTCGCGGATCATTCGTCCCGCAACGACCATCGAGGCATCCTTCTTCCGGCGCACAGCCTTCACGGGCTCATCCTCCGCCTCGATGACCTCACTGGCATGGACGATCTTCAGATTGGAGGGACGCTCCTGCAGCAGACCTTCGATCCGCGCCTGATCGCCAACGAGGATAACCTCCGTATCCGTCCATTCCTTCGCCGCGAGCAGCGCGCCTTCCACATTGCTGTTCGGCGCATGGTCACCGCCCATCGCATCAACGACAATTCTCATGCCTATTTCCTCCTTCACTTATGTCATTCCCCTGCAGATCGGTATATTACGAAATTCCCCTGGAACACCATTTCATCGGAGACATAAGTAAACACTTCCACCTTCGCCTTCTGCCCCGCAATGTTCCGGACATAAGCCTTGGCTATGCATTTCTCCCCGAGCTTAACCTGTCTCAAAAATCGGATGTCCGCCGAGGAAGTCAGTGCGATTTCGTCGTTTATTACTGCCACAGCAAGTGAATTGGCCTGAGCGAACACATAGTGTCCGCGCGCAATCCGGGTTTTGCTGAATACATGCTCCTCACGAATTTCGAATATTGATATTCCGCTCTTGTCTAATTGCAAGTCAACAACGTCTCCGATGACTTCCTCAAGCGACAACGAGCGAACCTGATCGTAGGAATGCTCGGCCATCTGCTTCATTCGCTCCCGAAGCTCCGGGATGCCGAGTTCCATCCGGTCCAGGCGAATCGTCTGAATGCTGACTTTAAGCTGGCGCGTCAACTCGCGGTCCGTAACAAAGGGATTCTCGTCGATCAGCTGGACCAGCCGCTTGTGACGGTCTTTCTTAGATAAACGATCGATGACGAAACAACTCCTTCTGCCGCTATTATAGCCGCCATACTTCAAACCTATATGTAAATTAGTCGCAAATATTAGAACCTGGTACTAATGTTAAGTATAAATGATGTCACGTTAAAAAGAAAGAGGACCGGGACAAAAAAAATAGCACCTCACCAGAGATGAAGTACTACTTATGAAAAGACTATTGTTTGATGATCTCTCTTGCCTTATACGTTCCGCATACTTTACATACGCGATGAGCAAGCTTCAGTTCTCCGCATTGCTCGCATTTCACCATGCCCGGCACAGCCAGCTTAAAGTGAGTACGACGCTTGTCACGACGTGTTTTGGACGTTCTACGTTGAGGTACTGCCATGTTCCCACCTCCTTATCGGTTCAACCCGCTTTCACGGGTATCCTATCCATCATCATTTAAAGAAGTCCTTTAGCCCGGCCAATCTCGGATCAATTACTTCCGTGTCGCAATCGCAGGCGCCTTCATTAAGATCTTTGCCGCAATTGTGGCAAAGTCCCTTGCAGTCGTCCCTGCATACCGGAGCTAGCGGCAGTTGAAGAAGAAATGCTTCCTCCACATATGGAGCGAGATCCACACTCTCGCCTTGCACATATGTCGTGTCGTCATCTTCGTCCTGAATGGATTCAGGATTCTCCACCTGCTGGAATACTTCATGAAAAGGGATGTGCAGATGTTCGTTGACCGGCTTCAAGCAGCGGGAGCATTTCATCTCCAGCTCAGCTTCCAAGCTTCCCCGAACGTCTACCGAGCCTGCAACGGACGGAACTGCCTTCAAATCCACTTGCAGCGGCTGAACGGCGACGATATCCTTCCGACCCTTTACGGCATTCGTAACATCCACGGTTTGATGGAACTGTAACGGTTGATCGCTGGTTGTCAATTTACGAAATTGAATAAGCATATCCATCACTCCAAACAAACAAAGATTATTATACCGATTCAGCCGGAGTTTTGTCAACAGGATTACCTTTAAGAACCTTGCGGATATCCTTTTTTTGCGCCGCGGCAGGCACTGCATGCAACGCCGCTTACGCATGCGTTTATTCTTGCAGTTTCGGCATCGAATTATGTTATATTCTTAAGCAAGGAGTTGAAGTACAGTGAAAACGGTTGGAATCGTGGTTGAATATAACCCCTTACATAACGGCCATGAGCTGCATTTTCATAAATCCAAAAAAATCACGCGCGCGGATGCGGTAGTCGCCGTCATGAGCGGTCCGTTCCTCCAGCGCGGCGAGCCCGCCATTGCCAGCAAGCGCGCCCGAACGGAAATGGCGCTTGCCATGGGGGTCGACCTCGTGCTCGAGCTGCCGGTCACCTATGCGGTGCAGCCGGCGGAATGGTTCGCATACGGCGCCGTCGCCACCCTTCATGCAACAGGCGTCGTGGACTGCCTGTCATTCGGATCGGAGAGCGGTACGCTGGAGCAGCTTCTCCCTCTCTCCCGCATCCTCGCCAGGGAACCGGACAGACTTCGCGCGGAGCTTGACCAGCGCCTTGCGGAAGGGCTAAGCTTCCCGTCCGCCTACGGCGCCGCGGCTGCCGCCGCCTTTGGCGTTTCCGAAGAAGACGCTGCCGGGCTGCGGGAACTGCTTACGAAGCCGAATAATTCCTTAGGGCTGCATTACCTGATCGCGCTTCACCGGTTAGGGAGCTCCATAGAGCCCTTCACCATCTCCAGGGAAAGCGCCCAGTATCATGACCCCGAGCCAGGGACCGGATCCATCGCCAGCGCAACGGCGGTCCGCAGGATCATTGCCAACCAAGGCATTGAAGCGGCTGCTCCGTATATTCCCGAATATACGCTGCGGATCCTGGAACGCGAAATCCGATCGGGCAGAGCCCCGATGAACTGGGACAGGTTCCGCCAGCCGCTGTTCCAGACCTTGCTCACATCTCCCCCGGCCCAGCTTGCGCAGTGTCTGGAAGTGACCGAAGGGCTTGAGTATCGAATCCGCCGAATGCTCCCCAAGCTCGATAACAGCTCCGTGGATGCGCTGCTGGATTCGCTCAAGACCAAACGATACACCCGTACCAAGCTGCAGCGCATGCTGGTGCATATTATGCTGAACCACCAGAAAGCCGGGATGAATCCCGGCGAGCTTGTCCGTGGCCCGGGCTATATCCGTGTGCTTGGGTTCAATGAGACTGGAAAAAAACTGCTGAGAACGATGAGGAAGACCGCTTCCCTTCCGGTCGTCATTAAACCGGCCTCGCTGGATCATCCCCAGCTTACGCGCGACCTTCAAGCAGCCGCCGTGTACGCCAACGCCTACCCGAATGCGGACGCCCGCGACCTCTACCATGACTATCGGCTGCCGCCCCTTACTCTTTAGGCGGCAGCTGCTCCAGATAGTCCAGCGCATCCTGCAGGCGCTCGACTTGTACAAGCTTCATGTCCGTTCCGATCCGGTCGGCCCGCTTCTTGGCTTCCTCGTAGTTCTTCGTCGGCACGAAGAAGATTTCGGCTCCCTCCCTGTCGGCCGCAACAATTTTGTGCTTCACGCCGCCGATGGGACCAACCTTGCCCGACTTGTCGATCGTGCCCGTTCCGGCGATCCGGTAGCCCTTGCTCAAATCGCCCGGCGTGAGCTGATTGTAAATTTCCAGCGTGAAGATCAATCCGGCCGAAGGTCCCCCGATGTTGGTATCCGCAAAGTTGATCACGTAATCCGGGTTGCTCGGCGCAACCTTCTGCATGGTGGCGATCATGACCCCAAGACCCGGGCGCTCCGCTCCCGTCTTTTCGTCCTTGATGCTGACGAGAGACACATCCTCCTTCAAGGTTTTACCTCCACGCTCCAGCTCCACCGACACCTTGTCTCCGACTTGCTTGCCGCTTAACAATGCGGCGATTTTCTCGTTGTCCTTCGCAGGCTGTCCGTCAATCCGGATCAGTTTGTCTCCCGGCCGAAAATGATCCGCATTGGCGGAATCGTCAGGGATCGACATCACGAACACGTAGGCCGGCTCAATGGCATATTCAACGCCGGCTGCCTGATAGGCAGCCTCCATAGCGGACGATTGGGAGGAGTTCATGTAATAGACCTGGGTGGCCGCGTATTCCTCCTTGCTCTGATCCCCCATCTTTTCAGCCTTTTGCACAACCTCGGCATTCGGATTGAACGTCGACATCATCAGCAAGGCAAGGTTCGCATAACTGGCCGATACGGTCGTCATCATGAACGTCCCCTCTTCCTCGGGATCGCTCTTCTCGACGCGGATCATCGGCCGCACCTCCTCGGCGCTGCCCGGCTGATAAATCAAATAAGGTGTCGGCATGTACACGACCAGGTACACCATTAATCCAACCATCAATAAATACAGTATAATTCTTGAGCCATTCGGTTTAACAGTCTTCTTCATCGCATTCTCCCTCGCCTTCTAAATCCGGGCCTCGCGCCAAGATTGGTCTGACGGTTGTCTCCCTTGCATAAAGTTGTACTAGCTATGTTTACGTCGAAAGGAGATTCCTTATGAATAAAGGCAACGCCACCAAAACCCAGTCCGGATTCGCCAGCACCGTCCTGCTGGGGGCAGCCGCCTTCTTGCTGGTGCTGGCCGTCGTCAGCGCGCCCGAGCCCGCCTTTCAGGCCACCCTGCAAGCTTTGAAATTATGGTGGAACATCGTATTTCCCGCACTGCTGCCGTTTCTTGTCCTTGTGGAAATATTGATGGCCTACGGCTTCGCCCATGGTGCAGGCGTTCTGCTCGATCCGCTCATGCGAAAGCTATTCAAGCTGCCGGGCAGCGGCGGCTGGGTGCTCATTACAGGGATGACCGCCGGATTTCCGGCCGGCGCTCAAGCCGCCGCCTCCATGCACAGGCAGGGCGACCTCGGCCCAGGCGAAGCGGGAAGGCTTGCCGCCATGGCCCACTTCTGCAATCCGATGACGATTCTGGTTGTCATCGGAACCGGGCTGCTCCATCAGCCAGCGGCGGGGTACCTGCTCCTTATCGTGCACTGGATTACCGGCCTCCTGGCCGCGTGGCTGTTCAGTTTTTTCAGAAGAACACCGCATGGACGAAACGATGTTGCAAAACCGAACAAGCCTGCCCGGCAAGTTCCGCTATTAAAGCGAGCCGCTGCGGCTGCATTGGAAGCCCACAAACGGGACGGGCGCAGCTTTGGCAGACTGCTGGGAGACTCCGTCACCCGCTCTGTCCAAACCTTAATGATGGCCGGCGGCTTCATCCTGTTATTTGCCGTGCTTACCCGGGTACTGTCCGAAAACGTGCTGCCCTTGCTTCCTTCTTATTTTACCTCGGGATTGCTGGAAATCCACCTTGCATCCGCATCGATCAGCAGCTCCGCCTTTACGAACAGCGCCATGCAGCTTGCCGTCTTATCCGCCGTACTCGCCTGGAGCGGCATTAGCGCCCAGCTGCAAAGCCTCTCCCTTATGCGGGATGCCGGCCTTTCGTGGAGCTACTTTATCCTGAAGCGAATCGTTCATTCCTTGCTCGCATTCTTGGTTATGCTGGTATGCTGGAAGCCCGCAAGCAGCCTGTCTGCCGCCATCGTCCCGGCCTTCAGAACGGAGCCGCCGCAGACTGGACAGAACGGGAATATCTTCAACCTGTGGACAGGATTTCCGTCCGTTCTTCAAACACAAATTGCCTTTTTCTTGCTGATTGCGGCAGCGCTATGGGTGATTTCATCCATTATTGTTCGCGTGCGGCGTTGAATTTACGGCGCAAAGCCGCATCCACCTCGGGACTGACCAGGTCGGTCGTATCGCCGTTGAAGTGTGCGATCTCTTTAACCAGACTTGAGCTGAGAAAGGAATATTTCGGATGGGTCATCATGAAGATCGTCTCCGCATCGGGATTCAGCTTATGATTGGTCGAGGCGAGCTGCAGCTCATACTCGAAATCCGTAACGGTCCGGATCCCGCGGACGATCACTTGCGCATTCCGCTGACGCACATAATTGGCTAACAGATCGCGGAAGCTGTCGATTTCCACGTTCGGCAGATGACGGGTAGCCTCTCTCAACAGATCCTTCCGCTCCTCCACCGTAAACAGCGGGTTTTTGCTTAAGTTGTTTAGAACGGCCACGATCAGCAAGTCAAACTGCTTTGAAGCCCTCGTAATGATATCCATATGCCCCATCGTCACAGGATCAAAGCTGCCGGGATAAACGGCAATTCGATATGTACTATTATTCTCGGTTGTCATCGTGTGATTCCTCCTCATCCGCACCGGCAGCTTGTCCTTGTACGGTTTCGTATCTGTATATGGTGACGGCGGTTTCGCCGTACCTCGCTGTTCGCATGCCGTGAAAATGGCCGAAGCTCTCCGGATATTCATAGCCCGACTCATATTCCAGAACAATAACGGCTCCCTCGCGTAGAAGCTTGCGCTCCGCCATATCATTCATGAGCTCATCCCCATTTTTGAACTTATAGGGAGGGTCCAGAAACACCAGATCGAATGCCGCGCCCCGCTTCTCCAGCACCTTAAGCGCTCTTGCCGCATCGTTGCGATATACCTCTGCCGCCTCTTGCAGGCGTACAGCCTTCAGATTATCCTTGATCGTCTCAATGCTCCGCTGCTCCACGTCAATAAAAACAGCACGATCCATTCCCCGGCTTAACGCCTCGATGCCAAGGCCGCCCGTGCCCGCAAACAGGTCAAGGACGGTTCCCCCGTCAAAGTAGGGGCCGATCATACTGAATATCGCTTCCTTCACTTTATCCGTCGTCGGACGGGTGCTCATGCCGGGAACGCTTTTCAGCGGTCGGCCTTTTGCACTTCCGGATACTACTCTCACTGCTCGATTCACCCGTTTCATCACATCAAGATTCATGGCCATGACGGCCATAGCATTGATTATCGTAACATAATCCTGCCGCATATGAAAAATGAAACATGCCCCCTCTTCATTTTTTTTCAAACTCAGGTATATTTCCGCTCCTGCCGGGCATCCTAAAGATATCGACATCAATGAATGTCGTAGACAACCGCGGAGAAGACTTACGTTTCCCCATAAGCTCTTCGTCCGGTTTCTCCTCTCCCATGAGGGAGTCTCTTCGGAGGCTCCCGAAAACAATCCCTGCAGTATCAGGATTTTACTGTAGGGATTGTTTTCTTTTTTTTGTTCCATTTCGATGGATTTCGGCTCGGTATCTTAATTAAAAAAAACCGCTCATTTAAGATGAGCGGCTTCTTTTAACTGAGTTGCTATCATCACCGTGATTCTTAACATACCCCCGGATGTCGTTGAGCAGTTCATCGTCATCTTCCACCAGCTGTAACCGTCCCGCTCCTACGTTCGTGTAACCCAAAAGCGGAAGCGAACCTATTTTTTCCGATGTTTTACTTAGCAACATTTCAGGTTACGCGTTGCTCAATAAACCGTGTACGTTTGTCCGGTTTGGGCACCCTCAACGCTCTTTCGGTAGGCAAGCGCGGCTCTCCCGGCAGATACGGGCTCAAACCCCGGGAAGTATGGACCGTATGTATCCATCGATTCCTTAAGTACATTGGGGCTGACATTGTTGATACGTATCCCTCGCGGCATTTCAATGGCTGCAGCCTGAACGAAGGCTTTAATCGCTCCTCCAGCCATGGCGGAAGATATACCTCCAATAATGGGACTGTCCATAATAATGCCGGTGGTTAACGTAAAGCTTCCCCGATCATGAACATGGTCCAGCCCGAGCAAAACAAGATTGATTTGCCCCTTCAATTTACCCATAATCGCGATTTCATTCAGCTCCGGCGTCAATTCGTGGAGAGGACCAAAGTAAGCCTGGCCTGCGGTACAGACCACTGCATCTACGGAGCCGACAGCCTTATACATACTCGCGATACTTTCAGGAACGGACATATCCATGGTGATATCAGCACCTTTGCGTCCAGCTGTTATAATTTCATGATGCTGCCCCAGTTCTTTGCGAACCGCTGTCCCCAGTGTTCCGGATGCGCCCACCATCAAAATTTTCATGACCCTATTCCTCCATCCTGTTGGTCTGTATATGTCAATAATTGGACAAGTCAAATCGTATCACATGGAATTGCTATATGCCAGATCGGGGAGCCTTGCTGTTCTATTCTTCAATTATGTATAATGGCCTGGCATGCCCTTACATAGGGGAAAGAGTAAAAAGGAGGAAATGAAACATTGAAGAAAAGGTTTGTAGCATTACTGTCTGCGGCAACATTGGTCGGCGGGATGACGATTGGTGTAAGTGCAGCTCCCGTCCTTGAGAAGATCACAGCTCATTTGAACTGGGGCATTGCCTACGAGGTGAATGGAAAGCAATGGACGCCGAAGGATCAGTCGGGGAACCGCATCGCCGCCATTTCTTATAACAACACGACTTACCTACCTGTCCGAGCGGTATCGGATGCACTGGGCGTTGCAGTGGAATATGATAATAAAGCTCAGAAAATCAAACTGGGCGAAAAATCGGATCTAACCCCGATTACATCGGAAGAGATTAAATTGTCATATGCCTCTGTTATAACCAAGGACAAGCAGCACACCGTACATAATGGTAAAGATTATGGTTCAGGAGTCATCCTCAATAGCATTAATGGGGTAGAAAAAGGATTCACGTTAAGACCTGGAGGCAAACACCAAACCCTCGAATTGTCCGTATTCCCTGTATCGGTTAACAAAGATATCGTGGTAAAAATCATGAGTGGGGGCGTGCTCCTGAAAGAAGTCGTTATCACTCCGAGCGACAGCATTGAAACAGTCACCGTTGATATTGATGGAGCCAAAGAAATCGAGGTTTCGGCTAAGTACCCAAAAGTCGAAATTGGCGACGATATTCTATTCTTCGCTGGAACTTATAAGTAAACGATAATGGAAGAAGAGCCCCTGCCATCGGCAGGGGCTCTTCTAGCGCTTTCAGCAGGTCGTGATTACTCTGTTCACTATAAAAGAATGGATTAGATAAATGCGCGAGTAATGATCACCAACAAGATGAATAATACCAAGATAGCACCTACTGAAGAGCCGTATCCATAACCACCATATCCTCCAGCTACTCCGCTCACATGTATCCCTCCTTTTTTGAACATACACCATACTATGACGCTTCCGCTAAAATGAACTGGGCGATCAACCTGACCGGACAATAATAATGAAAATGCCCCCGGGTCCAGGGGTCCATCCGTCATTAAAACAAAGACGCCAGGGCGCTTCTACTCCCTCGCGTCTTCCGTATATAGGCCTCTAATAAAGGCGGTTGTTATTCTTCTTCTTCGATCAATCGGTTGGGATCCGCCGGATTCAATAATTTCCTGCGCCGGTCAATCAGCCCTTCCTCCCCATGCTCGCGGAATTTGCGCATCCATACCTTTAGCCGCCCGATGTCTGAAATTTGCAAGGCGGATGCCACCTCTTTCTTCGTTTTACCCGCAAGCCGCATGGCGACTGCCTTCTTCTTCGTTTCGAAACTGTAGGTATGAAATGTCTGCCCCTTTTTCGCCATGATTATCACCTCTTTACTATGTATATCGGCCGAGGCCGCCCGTATTTCAATACCCCGGGTACTCCGGGCAAGTCACGCCTGAGCAGAGCCTTTGAAATCGAAATATGATCTTCCAAGGACCCCAGGATATGGTATAATTTCGTAAGAATTCATGAACTAGAAATTGGGGGATCATCCTTGGGGAAATTCATTATTTTTGGCATGCTGTTTTATATTTTCGGCAATCCGTTCATCGCCATTATTGTTCTTCTGCTTATCGTTTACGTCCTGGACCGCAGATTTGTCGGGGTGTTTCCCAGCATTACGCGTCCGATTCAGCGGGCAAGACAGATATCCAAGCTGCGAAAAAATATCGCAGCCAGTCCCAGCGACGTCTCCTCGCGACATGAGCTGGCAAGGCTGCTGATCGAGCGCCGCAAATACGGGGAGGCGCTGAAGCTGCTGGAGTCCATCTCGGAAAGCTTGCAGGATTCGGCGGAATACTGGGATGATATCGGCACCGCCCGCCTGAAGACCGGAAATACCGCTCAAGGAGAAGCGGATATCCTTCAAGCGCTGGATATCAATCCCCGGGTAAAATACGGCCGGCCATACCTAAGGCTTGCCGACGCGTTCCGCACGGCGGATTCCGCGAAAGCGCTCGATTATTTACAGAAGTTTCATACCATGCACTCTTCTTCTTCTGAAGCATACTACCTCCTGGGAACCATGTATCGGGTTCTGGGACAGCGTCAGGAAGCCAAGGAAGCCTTCTCGGAGTCGATGAGCGTATACCGATCCCTTCCCAAGTACAAGCGGCGCCAAGAACGCAAGTGGGCGGTTCGGAGCTTTTGGCGGAACTTATTCTAAACGTGCCTGAAATCCATTATAAGAAGCTCCGCAGCAAGTTCATCCCTTCGAAGCATAACAAGACCCGCCGGCGATTTGCCAGCGGGCCTTGTCATGCTTCTATGTTATACCAGCGGCTTGTACCCAAGCCGATGCAGCTGCTCGGCGACAATCCGGTAGCCTTTCCCGTTCGGATGAAGCCCATCCACCGATAGCAGCTCCTTCTCTTTGCCTGCAAATGCGGCATTCACATCGGCAATCCGGAAGTACACGTCGCTGAGGCTATGAAGATATCGATTAAACCGCGATACGTATTCCCCTGCTTCCCCGGAAGCAGGATACGGATTGTACAGCCCGACGGCACGGATGAAATAAGCTTTGCCGCCTCCTGCCTTAATATTTCGAATATGCTTGACGGTGTTAGACATGTAATACTGGCAACGGAGCAGCGCCCGATCCAGAGATTCCCGGTCAGGACGGCCGCCGGCGGATTTCACGGCTCTGATCAAGTCGTTGCCGCCAATCGTTATGGTTATGATATGAGCCTGCTGCAAATGGTAACGATAGGCCGGATTTTGAACGATCCGCTCATACAGCCCCTCGGATGTTAATCCGTTGATCCCCATATTTTCGTGAGCCACAAATTGCTGAAGTCTCTCTTCCGCCATCCGGCGATATAGCGGAACAAAGCCGCTGCCAGGCATCGCCCCGAACCCGAAGGTCAGCGAATCGCCGACAGCGGTATAATGGTACACCAACATGTTCACCCCCTGTCCCGCTCGTTATGACATTATATGAGCGGGAGCATCGGTTGTGAAACGGGACAGTGCCTCGGATAAAAAGAATACAGGCTGATGCTTGTTCTTCGGATTACAGGACCCTTAATCCGATGTCTCCTCATCGACCTCATAAATACAACGGAACCGTTCAACCCCAGGATATTTCTCGCCGAGGCTGTGCACTTCAAAGCCGATATTCCGGTAAAAGTCCACCGCTTCATCGTCGGTCTCCGCGATAACTCGCTTAGGCTTAGGATCGAGCTGAAGCAGCAGCTCCAATATCATCCCCCGTCCATAGCCTTTCCCCCGGTTCTCCGGGAGTACGGCAAGATGTCTGATCGTAACTTCATCCCGCTGAATATCACAGCCGATAATGCCGACGAGAAGCCCCTCCTCAACGTAACCATAGAGCTTGCTCCCGCCTTCGGCCTTATAAAGTGAAACGGCCTTCTCTACCTGATCCGGATCGGGAAAAACCGAATAGCCAAGCAGCTCCCTTACCTCCAGCTTAGCCGCTTGGGATGTCATTTCCTTGAGCATACCTTGTATCCCCCATCATTCATTGTGTGTACGAACAGACGAAAGCCTGTGCTAGAGCATTTCCTCCGCGCTTCGGCCTAGCTTCTTCAGAAGCTTGACCGCCTCTGCCTTTTCTTGATCGGTCAAGCCGCTGAGCGCCTTGATCATCAGCTGCTGGTGGCCGGGAAAGATCGATTCGAAGAACGCTTTGCCCTCCGGGGTCAGCTCCGCATATATCACGCGGCGATCCTCTGCTGATGCCCGCCGCACGAGGAGATTTTTCTTCTGCAGCTTGTCTACCACATATGTAATATTGCCGCTCGAGATCAGCACTTTTTCACCGATTTTCTGCAGCGGCTGCGGTCCTTTGTGGTACAGAACATCCAGGACGCCGAATTCCGTGGAATTCAACCCGTGACTCTGAATGCTGCGGTTGGAATGCGTCATAACCGCATTATAGGCTCTTGCCAAAATAACCATCAAATGCAATGGATAATCCTCTTGTTCTTGAATATCCGACATATTTCACCCTCCGAAAGTTGTCATGTATTAAGGTTAATGAACGCAAGGCTCAACTGTCAAATGGATTATTCACTCGCCGAGTCAGCTCCGATAATCCGCACCGACCCGTCCCGGCATCCAATGATCGCTTGATCGGCCATCCCTAGAAACAAGCCGTGCTCGACCACGCCCGGAATGCCCGTCAGCCGGGCAGCCAGCTCTTCAGGCTCGGAGATCCGCCCAAAGCTGCAGTCTGCAATATAGTTGCCATTATCCGTCTCATAGACGGCTCCTTCGCGGTCACGGCGGATTTGTACAGAGCATCCAAGCTCCTTCAAGGATTGAACGGTCCATTCGTAGGCGAAAGGAATGATTTCGACCGGTAGCGGAAACGCCCCCAGAACGGGCACCTCCTTCGTCTCATCGGCAATGATAATCAGCTTGTCGCTGCGGTACGCCGTCATTTTCTCACGCAGCAGCGCTCCTCCTCCGCCCTTGATTAGCCGTAGCATCCCGTCAAGCTCATCCGCTCCGTCAATCGTCAAATCCAGTCGGTCGATATCCCGGACCGGGGTGAACGGAATCCCCTGCTGAACCGCGAGCTCCTCGGAAGCCCGAGAGGTCGCTACAGCTTGGATATCGAGCCCCGCCCGGACCATTTCCCCGATTTTGAGAATGGCGTAATAAGCCGTTGAACCGGTTCCGAGACCGACCTTCATCCCGCTTTGGACATAACCGGCAGCACGCTCCGCCGCAATTTGCTTCATATTGTATTCCGTGTTCATACCGTGATCTCACCTTTCTACATCATGGTGCAACCCATGCTATAATATTCAATTATACCGACTTATTTCGTTCAACACGGAGGTTGAATATGCGAACCGAGAATCAGATCAAGTCCAAGCTCAATGAGCTTACCATGCAAAAAAAACTGCTGCACGCCCGTATTGCACAGCTGGACGAGAGCAGTCCGCAGCGCGCTGCCCTAGTTCAACAGGAGGCCCGCCTCGACGATATGATGATCATGCTGGAATGGGTGCTGAACGAGCCGGAAGGCTCCTACCATATGTAATCAAGTATACCGAAATAACGAGAGGGGCGCCTTGGCGCCCCTGCCCTTATATTTGAGCCTCCTTCTCCCGCGTGAAGCGTTCGAGCCAGTTCTCATAGAGCTCGGCGTTCTCGGGAGAATAACACACAAAGTCAATCCGCTCCAGCCGGTTATCCGGAAGGTCCTCCTCCAGCAGCTTCGTAACAGCCGTGAGGGCAACATCGCAGGCCGGGGCTTTCGGGTATTCATAGATGCCGGTGCTGATATTAGGAAAGGCGATGCTTCGTGCGCCTACCTCAATGGCAAGCAGAAGACTGTTTCGGTAGCATTCCGCAAGCGTGTGCTCCTCGCGGCGCCCGCCTCCTTCCCAGATCGGGCCGACGGTGTGAATGATATGCTGTGCAGCCAAGCGCCCCGCACCTGTAATAACGGCGTTGCCGGGCGGGCACCCGCCCTGCTGCTTGCGAATCTCCATGCACTGTTCCATAATTTCGGGTCCGCCGGCACTGTGAATTGCACCGTCGACCCCTTTTCCGCCCAGCAATCCCGAATTTGCCGCATTTACGATAATGTCGCCCGTCCATGTCGTAATATCGCCTATAATGACGGAGACCGATGTCCTTCCGATTTTAAATGTTTTCATTCGGAAAATCTCCTTTCGGTCTTTTAACCCTTTATTACCCCGCCTGAGGGGCGGTTGACCCTGAATGCCCCGGCTTGGTGTTATCTTTTTTTGGCGACCGCCGTTAGCCGTTCGGTCAGCCGGATCTCATCCTGGCCCTGGAGCGCTTCCTCAACCGTCCGGTAGAACCGGAGCGTCCCCCGGTCCCGCGCGGCTTTCAGATGGGAGAGAAATACATCCCCCGCCTCCTCCAGCTTCAGATCCTCGGCTTTATGCCGAACCCGGCATAAGTACACCTTCATGGGACCTTGAGGATCCTCATATTCCATAACGCCGATCGGTGTCAGGGTCCGTTCATCCTCCCTCGTGAATTGGGGTGTCTTATAAACGGTATATTCCGAAGCCGGCGGAGGAATGTATGCTTCCCGCTTTTTATCTGCGATCAATCTGGAATTCATGAACGCAAGATAACCTGCTGCCGCAAATAAAATTACGGCCGCAGCAATGGCAATATTCATCATCAATAAAGCCTCTCCTTCTAATGGTTCGTATCGATCCACTCCTCTGGGGCGACCGTGCGTCGATCTACATGAAAATCCGCATTACTGCGATGACGAGCAGATGCAGCGGATAAAAGGAACGCCACACCCAGCGGCTTACCCGGACGGTTTCAAGCTTTCTCCAAATCTGCGGACCATAAGTAATAAGCACTGTAGGAATAACGCTCCACATTTGAAGCTCCCAGTTGTTGACGAACAGGAACAGCAGATTCAGCAGCATATGAAGCGGGGCGAGCCAGCTCGGCTTCGCATATCGAAAGATGAGAATCAGCATGAGTCCATAAGCACCGTAATCAAATGGAAGATCATTCAAGAGCGTGCATGCGGCTATGATGAGCATCGACGACAGTATCCACGATTTCGAGCGTTCCAGCAGATAGAGCACCAGTGCCCCAACAAACAGCGTAACGACCACGTTCAAGCCTCGGGTATCAAGCGCCAGCTGATAGGGGATTTGGGATATAACCGCAATAACGGCAAGTCGCAGCATGTAACGCGGTCTCGAGGAGGTATAACGATGCCCTTGAACCAGGGCGTAAGCGTAGATGGGAAAGGCGATGCGTCCGATGATCCGCCAAAATTCCTGATTCGGATAAAATACGAGCCCCACATGATCAATCAGCATCGTCAGCATAGCGATCCATTGCATCACGGCCCTCCTCCTTTGTACAGCTTTCGAGTACGCTATGTATTTTCGGAACCCAGCATATCTATTATCGGTTGCTTTGGGGACGGTTGCAAGTAGCGTTGAGGCTTGCCGAGTAAAACCTGATCATGCTGCCCGGAACTGCGGGGCTGCTGCAGCGAGATCCTCTGCTGAGGTGTATGCCAAGAAGGTCAGCCTAATGATCCGGCGAACGGGCTTTCAGCATTTAAAAAAACCACCCGGCTGATGTGCCGGATGGCTGCAATATCCCTTATTCATGGGAGAAGATTCAGGACTTCGTACGCTTACGGCGCCCCGGCCGAAGCCGCTTGCGGCTTGTTATGGCTCGATGACTCGGGATGGCGGATCATCAGGACGCAGATGAGCGCCAGCAGCATGCTGCCCGCCGCACAATAGAACAATATCGAATAGCCCATGCCGTCGATCAGCTTGCCGAGGAGAGGCGGCGAGGATATGGCGGCAAGTGAAGATACAAGATAGTACATCCCCGTTCTCGTGCCGATGCTATCCTCCGAGCCGGTAGAAACAACGAACGGGTAGGAATTGATGTTGATGCACGCCCAGAACAATCCTCCCACGGTCAGCAGGATCCGCAGCACAAGCAGCGACTCGATCAGCGGCACGAGGGAGAATACAATAAGCAATCCCAGGACGCCTATGCTGATAACACGCTTCTTCCCGAACCTGCTGCCGAGCCATCCGCTGGGAATCGCGAACAGCACAAACGCCAGCGAGAAGAAGGTCAAGGAAAAGGACGCCTGTGACTCCGTCAGTCCCATTTCATTTTTACCGTACAGGGTAAACAGCGTCTCTACGCCTTGATAGGCAACAAACCAGAAGAAGATGGCAGCAAGCAGAAGCGCCGTCGTACGGTTCAGCTGTTTCTTGAAGGATACCGCGGACTTGGCTTCCGTCTGGGCTTGATAACCTGGAGCATCTCTCCGTTCTTTAATAAACACCGTCAAGATAAGAAGCGACGCCAAGGTGACGACTGCGGCGGCGATGAATGGCAGCGACGGATGGGCATTATAGAGAATGGATCCGGCACCGAATGCCAGTATCGAACCGACGCCTCCCATGAAGTTAATGATCCCGTTGGCGCGCGTACGGCGCCGCTCTTCCGTAATATCGGGCATCAAGGATACGGTTGGCGAGCGGTATAAGCTCATGGCCAGGTTCATCAGCACCATGAACAGGAGCAGCGTCGCCAGTCCGTTATGAAAGGGGATGATTGCCGTAAACAATGCGCCAAGCGGCATCCCGATCAGCAGATAAGGCATCCTTCTTCCGAACCTTGTATGCGTCCGGTCACTCCGACTTCCGATCCATGGCTGCAAAAATAAGGCAAAGTAATTGTCGATGGTCATGAAAAAACCGATCAACGCGACACTGGAGATGTACCGCTCCAGAAAATAAGGCACAAAAGCGTTATACAGTGCCCAGGTGATGCTAATGCTGAAAAAACCGAAGCCCAGCAGCCATGTTTTTCTCAAAAGCTCACACTCCCTTAGTCTGCAGCAATCCGGAGAGCACGTCCGGATAATCGGTAATAATGCCGGCTACTCCGGCTTCAATCAATGATTTCATCTCGTTCTCGTCGTTAACGGTAAACGGATGGTATACGACGCCGTTCCGTTGTGCTTCCGCCACCCATTCAGGAAGAACAGCCTTCTTGTAGGCATGAAGCGCATCGGCTTGAATGCGCTTGGCGTATTCCCAAGGCTCGTACAAGCCTTCCATATATAAAATGCCCGTCCGGATCTCCGAATCCACGCGCTTGCAATGAAGGAGCGAATAGTGATTGAAGCTGGATATGACGATACGATCGCCCATCTTAAATTGGTTGACCGCCTCGATCACCTTTTCCTCGAGACCCGGATACGGTACCGAGCTGTTCTTCAGCTCGATATTGACGATCGTGCCGCGGCTTTGGGTAAGCTCGAGCAGCTCCTCCAGCAGCGGAATGCGCTCCCCTTGGAATGCCTCACCGAACCATCCGCCTGCGTCCAGCTTCGACAGCTCCTCGTAGGTGTAATCCTTAACGAATCCTTCCGCTCCGGCGGTACGCTTCAGCGTCTCGTCATGGATGAGGACGAGTCTTCCATCCTTCGTCATCTGTACATCGGTCTCAATGCCGGTGGCACCAAGCTCCAGGCTTTTTTCAAAAGCCGCCATCGTATTTTCCGGGCAGACTGCCGAAGCCCCGCGATGGGCAAAATTGATTAATTGCGGCATGTTTTCCTTCGCCTCCTGAATGGTATAAAAGTTTGTCATTTTAACTATAGCTCGCAATTGTTAGAACTATGTTATCCCTCTTCTCATATTCCACAAGAAATGGGAAATCCCTGTCATGAAAGCGATTTATTTTATTTGGGATTGACGTCAAACGAATGTCATACATATAATTGTTAAGACAACTATTTTTGAAAGCGTGAAATGAAAGGTGTGATTTGTTTCTTGAAAAACCCTGCCTCCAATCCCTCCATCGGCTTTTACCTCGGCTACACCTATCGGCGGGCCTCCCAATGGTTCGGTCATGCTTTGAAGCCGTATGACATAACGCCCGAGCAGTGGCTCGTCCTGTATCGCATTTGGGAGCATGAAGGGCTGAATCAGAAAGAGGTCGCGGCGAAGGCCGATAAGGATCAGCCTACGACGACCCGGATTTTGGATTTGCTCGAGAAGAAGGGCTATACGCGAAAGACAGTCTCACCGCATGACCGCAGAGCTTTCCAGCTGTATCTGACCGAAACCGGCAAGCAATTGATTGACGCTACGGCGGAGATCGAACGCGAGTGCGGCCGGCAGATCATCGAAGGAATCGACAGCCGGCAGCTGGAGCTATTCTGGGATACGCTCTCACGCATCAATGATAATCTTCAACATCTACAGAACAACAGGAGAGATAGCCTACATGAACCCGAATAACAACCCGAAACAACCATTATGGACCAAAGAATTCATTACCCTGATGGTCAGCAACCTGTTCCTGTTCCTGACCCTGCAGATGATGCTGACCACGCTGCCCGCATATGCGCAGGATGCCTTTACGGCCAGCCCGCTTCAGGTCAGCCTCATTACAAGTCTATTTGCATTCAGTGCGATTCTATCAAGATTCGTCTCAAGCAAAGCATTGGAGAAAGGCAAGCTCCGGCTTCTGCTGTATGTCGGCCTTGTCATCTCCTTGGCGGCAACCCTTGGTTATTATTGGGCCACCGGTATCGTCTTTTTGCTCATGATGCGCATCCTGTTCGGGATCGGCTTCGGCATGACGAGCACCTCGTTCCCGACGATGGCATCCAACGTGATTCCGCCCAAACGGATGGGCGAAGGTATGGGGTATTTCGGTCTATCGACGACGCTGGCCATGTCCATCGGTCCGATGATCGGACTTACGATGCTTCAGGACGGAGGCTTTACGCCGCTCGTGATGCTTACCGTGCTGATTAATATTCTGATCTTCCCGCTGGCCTTCATCCTGTTATCCAAGAAACCGAAGGCGGAGGCCTCGCCGGTGTCTAAGGCGCAGGCGGATGATATGCCGACCGGATTTAACCGCAAACTGATCCTCCCGAGCGTACTGAACTTTTTAATGTCGATTACGTACGGCGGACTGCTCAGCTTTATGGCGTTATATGGCCATGAGGCCCATCTCAGCAATCCCCAATACTTCTTTCTGTTCAATGCGCTGGCCATCATTCTCGTTCGCCCGTTCTCCGGCAAAATTTATGATCGCTACGGGCATAAAGCGCTGATGGTTCCGGCTGCCATTCTTATGATTGCAGGCCTGCTGCTGCTGACCTTTGCCACTTCAACGGGTTCGCTGCTGCTGTCGGCACTATGCTACGGCCTGGGCTACGGAGCAATGCAGCCATCGATTCAGACCTGGATGATCCAGGAGGTTCATCCGAAGCAGCGCGGCATGGCTAACGGCATGTTCTTCAACTCGCTCGACTTCGGCGTAGCGGTCGGCTCGATTGTGCTGGGGTCGATTGCCAAGGCAACATCCTACGGCATGATGTACCGGTTCTCTGCCATCTCGTTGGTGCTGCTTATCGTGATATATGGCATCATGAAGCTGGTGCGGGGGACTGCGGCAGCTCCTCCTGCCTTAAACGAGTCGAATCAGAGCGCTGCCGGATAACTCGCCCTGCAGCTCTTTCATGTGCATAAAAGAAAAAAAGGTCTTGTCCACTCACTTGTGGACAAGACCTTTTTTCTTAATTCCCTTCGGCTTCTTGAATTCCACCCGATAGGATCCGCCCCCCGGATCATCCTTCTTGGCTTCGGGTTTCACGGCAAACAGCGTAAGCAATCCGCCTACCGCAGCGATGGCTGCAAGCGTGCCGAACATGACCCCGTGATGCGTTCCCAGCAGCAAGGAGACGACGGGCGGTCCCAGCGATACGCCGATAAACCGCATGCTGCTGTATAGCGACGTGATCGTTCCCCGCTGCTCCTTGTCAACCCCCTCGGTCAGCAGGGTATCCATACATGGGAGAACCATTCCGATCCCGATTCCGCCGATGGTCATCATGCCGATCACGAAATAGATCTGATCGCTGAATCCGATCACGAGCAGCGAAGCCGTTAAGAGACACATTCCGGCAAACCCCGTCCACTTCATCCCTCGTTTGTTTTTTCCGGTGAATTTCCCTGCCAAGTAGGAAGCCAAACACAACAGGGCAAGAGGGATGGCAAGCACCAAGCCTTTAACGACTCCCTGCAGGCGGTATGTGCTTTCCAGCGTCTCGGATAAATAGAACAGCATGCCAAACACGCCAAACATGGCAATGCCTCCGATCGCAAATATGGCATACATCCACCGTCCCTTCTCGCGAAGCACCTCACGGGTTGTCTTTAGAAACTCGCCGAGGGATCGCTCATCATGATTATCTCCCTTGGGCGCCTTCACCAGAAAGATGACGAGCACCAACGAGATCAAACACAGGACCGGAATGGCGATAAACGGCAGAAACCAAAGAAAGCTACCTAGCAGCGCCCCTAGGATTGGACTTATAACCTTGCCGAACGTATTGGATGTTTCGATAATACCCAAGCTTTTACTGACCTTCTCTTCGTCATTGAACATATCGCTGACCAGCGGAATCACGATCGGAAATGCGCCCGCCGCACCGATTCCCTGAAGAAACCGGCCAGCCAGAATAACATAATAAGATGTCGTTCCCGCGAGCAGCCATGCTGCCACGGCAGAGACCGCTCCGCCCGCCGCCGCAATGATTAAACTCGGTATGATGATCTTCTTGCGCCCGAACCGGTCCGATAAATAGCCTGCGATCGGAATCAGCAAAATGGCTACCACGGCATAAACCGTAATCAGCATGCTAACTTGAAAGGAGCTTATTCCCAGGACTTTAGATATTTGCGGCAAAATGGGAATCAGCATGGAGTTGCCGAGCGTCATAATGAGCGGTATGGAAGCAAGCGCAACCAGGTCCCATTTTTTACTTTCCATGAGAAGACCACCTTTATGTTATCAGTATCCATATTGTAGGTTCTTTCGCCTAGAATATGCATCCGATCAAGGTGGTCGATTTTACCCGAATAAATTATGGTACTGCCTACACTTTAAACCCGGACATCAGCTCCGTCAGCTGCTTCGACATGCTGCTCAGATCCTCTACGGAGCCCGCAATCTCCTCCATCGAAGCCAGCTGCTCTTCGGTCGCCGCGCTTACGCTTTGAGTTCCCGCTGCCGTTGTTTCCGTTACGTCCTGTATTCTGCGGATGGTGTGCACCAGCTCTTCGGCTCCGGCATTCATCTCTTCCGTTGCCACGGTCACGCCATACATCTGACCGTTCAATTCCTCGATGGCCCGCTCGATGTCTTTGAACGCCCGTTCCGCCCCTTGCGCGACATCCATGCCCTCGGAGACCTCGCGGGTGCTTCGTTCCATCACATTCGCAAGCTCATAGATGTCCTGCTGGAGCTGTTGAACAAATTGGCGGATTTCGATCGAAGAATTCGAAGCCTGGTCGGCCAGCTTTCGGACCTCGGCCGCAACGACCGCGAAGCCTCTGCCGTGTTCGCCCGCCCTGGCGGCTTCGATGGAAGCGTTCATCGCAAGCAGCGAGGTCTGCTCGGCAATTTCGATGATCACCTGACCCATGACTCCGATGCTGGAGGCTCGCTCGCCAAGGTGGCGTACGGATTGCGCCGACTGGTCCACGCTTGTACGGATGCCCTTCATTTGATTCAACGTCTGTACGATCGCCTGCTCTCCATCGGCGGCCAGCCTGTTGGCTGTCGATGCAAGTCCGGACACCTCTTGCGCCGTCATTGCGATATGCTTCATTCCTTCAGCCATATCGGTTACGGTTGTTGTCGTTTCCTCCGTATCCTGAAGCTGACTCTCTACCCCTGCAGCCACTTGCTCCATAATGCTTGAGGTTTGATGCGTGGCTTGGCGAATCTCCTCGGTCGTCGTATGCAGAAGAGACGCGGATGCGCCGACTTGGCCTGCCGTATCTTGAATTTTCACCACCATGTCTCTAAAGCCCTGTACCAGCTTATTATATGCGTCGGCGACATCCCGGATTTCATCCTTCGTCGTAATATGCAGCCGTGTTACGAGATCGCCGCCTCCCTCCGCAATTTTCAACAGTTGATCCTTCATCCGGTTCAAAGGCTGAATCGAACGGGTCAGCAGATATCCCTGTACGGCAAAATACGCGATTGCGGCAAGTCCTATCAATAGAATGACGTTATTCTGGAATCGGCTGGCTTCGGCAATTCGGTTCGCCTGCTTGGCCAGCGCTGCATTTTTGCTGGCTGTAAAATCGGTAACGAGCGTTTCAAACGATTTGCGTAGCTCCCGCTCACGATTGAAGGCCTCCTCATAGATTCGGAAAGGCACCGCTTTATAGAATCCGGAATCATAGCCGAGCTTATTCAATACCTCGGTGACCGCACCGGTATAATCGGCGAATCCCGCTTCGATGCCCTCAATCACCTTCTTGTCCTCGGCGGAGGTCATCAATCCCTTCGTCTCCTCCATCAACGCTGCGATGGACTGCTGCTTCGATTTCAACGAGTTGACATACTCATCGTCGCCGGTTAACAAATAACCCCGTTCATCATTCGATATGCCGGTTAATAAATATTCCAGCTGGGTCAGGTTATAGATGATCTTCTGATCCACATCGATGATTTGACTGAACTTTCTCTCTGTCGAATTTGTGGAAATAAATGCAATGACTATGATTACCGCCGTGACCGCGGCAAGAATCGTAGATGAAAGTATGAGTTTCGTTTTTATTTTCATCCGTGAGCACCCGACCTTTTGTATGAATTTATATTCCCAAGGTATTTTTCGGCAAAAAAGCTCATGAAATGAATAGATCATCAGACGGATGAAACGCAAAACTTTACGGAAAACACCTACTTAATTGTCCACTGGCCAAATGTTTTATCAAAAAAAGAGGCTGACGGCCTAAACTGGCACATCAACCTCATTGCATTCCTAGCAGAGGATACCGCCTCTTCTAATTTGTTGAATCCGGAATAAAACGGCTTTTCTCGCCGACATGGTAAATGTGAAGCCGGTGCATGGCTCGCGTGCATGCGGTGTAGAACAGCTTCCGGTCACTTTCCCGGCGGTATACTTCCTCAGAACCGTTGTAGATGATCACCGCGTCAAATTCTACGCCTTTGGCCAGATACGCCGGAACCACAAGCGTTCCCTTCTCAAAGGCAGGCGTGTTCTTGGTGATAAGCCGAACCTGGACGCTCTCCGACAGCTGCCGGTGCACGCGCCGGCTCTCCTCATCCGTTCGGCAGATCACAGCGACATATTCATATCCTTGGGCATGAAGCTCGGCGATGTCTTGAATCACCGCCTGCTCAAGCGCTGCTTCATCCTTGACCGGGATGACCTGCGGTGCCTCGCCGCTTCGATTGAATGGAACGATCCGGTCTCCGCCGGGGATCATCTGCCGCGTAAATTCCACGATTTCATGCGTTGAACGATAACTCTGAGTGAGGTTAATGACCTCGGTCTCTTCTTCACCGTACAGGCTGACCAGATTTTCCAAACTTCCTAGCTCCTCGCCATGCGCATAGATCGCCTGGTTCAAGTCCCCCAGCACCGTCATCTTCGCCCGCGGGAACAGCCGTTTCAGGAATTCCAGCTGAAAGGCGGAATAATCCTGAACCTCGTCGACAATGACATGCCGGATCGACGTGTTGGTCCGGAAGTCCTGAAGCAGCTCCTTCAGATAGAGAAACGGCGTAGCATCTTCATACATCAGCCGTTTCTCATGCAATGCCTGAACGGTGAGATTGCAGATCTGCTCCCAATACTTCGGCAAAGAACCCGTGTTTCCGGCAGCCCGGCGGAATAATGCTTCGTCCTGGAACAGCTTTCGGTACATACCCGATACATCGACGTATCGATACCGCTTGATCCAGCGCCGGATCGGCTTCAGGCTGTCGCTGACGACCATTTTGGCCAGAATATCCCGCTCTTTCTCGAAATCGTCAAAGGTCGTTTCCTTACTATTCTGCTTTCTCCGCATCGTCTGGTAAGCGCGTTGATAATCCTCCGAATCGAGCAGATCGATTTTCTCCTCCACCCAAGGTGCGCTTTTCTCTTGCTGGGCGAACTCGGACAGCCGCTTCAACAGCCATTCCTTCATGAGATCAATGCGGCCGGCCAGCTTAACGGCAGAGTCGTAGCTGTAAAACTGCGCCGCCATCTCATCGGAACTCACGATTACTTTGCCTTGGAACACCGCCGGCTTGAAGAGCATTCCTTCCTTCTCGAGCAATTCCTTATAACGCCGAATCGTATCCAGATATGCACCCGAGGACTTAAAGGCGATGCCTTCAAGCCTGGCTTTATACTCCGGCGAGTCTTCTTCATTTAGAAGGGTTTCCGTCTGGGTAAACACATCCTCCAAATCAAACTCCTTGCCCAGCCGAAACTCAAGATAAGACTGAAACGTCGTCTGCTGCATATTGTCCTCGCCCAGCTCAGGCAGAACGGTGGACACATAGCTGTTGAAGAGCGGGTTGGGCGAGAACAGGATCATCTGATCCGCCCGCAGCGTCTCCCGATATTTATACAATAGGTATGCGACCCGCTGCAGTGCAGCCGAGGTCTTTCCGCTGCCTGCAGCCCCTTGGACAATGAGCATGCGCGTTTTATCGTTGCGGATGACCGCATTTTGCTCTTTTTGAATCGTAGCGACAATGGATTTCATCCGATCATCCGCGCTATGGCTGAGCACCTGCTGGAGAAGCTCGTCGCCGATCGTCATGCCTGTATCGAACAGCACCTGGATCTTGGCGTCATGGATGACAAACTGACGTTTAAGCAGCATCTCTCCGGTCACCATGCCCGAAGGCGTCTCGTACTGGGCCGGTCCCGGCGCTCCGTCATAATAAAGACTGGAAATCGGTGCCCGCCAGTCATACACCAGGAAGGTCTCCATATCCTCGTCCATGAAGGAGCCTGTTCCCAAATAGATCGACTCCGTCTCCGGCCATCCGTCTTCCTGAAAATCAATCCGTCCGAAATAAGGGGAATCGACAAGCTTCCGGTATTTCTTGAGCAGCTTGCTTGATTGCAGATGGGCGCGTTCCCGTTCCGACAACACCTGGGATTGCTGTCTCAGGTTCGTTGACGTCTCGCCCAAATCATCGGGGTTGCTGAAGTTCACGGTTACCTCGTCCCAGAAATCCTTCCGCATTTCGATGACTTCTTCGCGTATCCCTCCGACATCTGCTTCCAACTCCGAGATCTTTCGTCCGATCTTGCCCGTAACTTCTGTAACTCGCCCTTGTTCCTCTTGCCAATCCTGTTCGCTGATAGCCATTGCTCATCCCCCTAATCTACTGGTTGACAGCGTAAGAAATCTGTGATACAATATAATTGTCATATTATGACCATTTATGTCTTATTAATGACAGAACATTGCTTATTATAGCAGTGTGATGAAGTGGAATCAATATTATAATGAACATTAGGAGCCGGCTGCGAAGCCGGCTTTTTTGCTGCCTTCCATGACCTCTTCGTAACGTATAGGGTTCGGAGCGGGTTCAACGGAACCCGTTCGTCACCTTATTTTTTCAGCCACGAAAATAAAGGCTCCTCCTGCCCGTCATCCTCTACCACGCGTTCCACATGCTCCGCTACCCGGTTCAGACGATCAAGCTGGTACCCGTAATCGTACATTGCCGCGGCAACAACGGAAAGACGAAGCCCGCCGGGCTCTCCTCCAGGGCCGCACATGACGTGCGCCATAAATTCCTCATTGTTCTCAACCATCGTCTCGGCTTCATCCTCGTTCGGCTTCAGTTTGCCCTCGAATTTCCATAAGATGTGCTCATGGTACTTCATCAAGCGCTCCAAATTGGCATCGAACTGCTGGTCGATCTCCTCCGTACGCTCGGCTTGGAAATAATGGTTCTCAACCGCATCCAGCACTTCGAAGCCCTTGCGAAGCGATTGAAGCAGCTGCTTATATACCACAAGCTGTCTCGCCTGGCTGTATTTCGCCCGCTTCAGCTTCTTCTGCTCCTCTTCAAACAAGTTGTATTTGTCGGATAACGATTTAATCGCAGACTCGAGTTCCTTCTTCTCCGCACGATACACCGAATCCTTCATTTCATGGGAAATCGCGGTGCGCAGCAGGAGCGACATTTTCCCGAATACCGTATGAATTCGCGTAATGTACTGCTCCTTCGGTTTGGGCGGAAAGACGAGAATGTTAATGAGGAAGGCAGATATAATTCCAATAAGCGTTAAAATGAACCGGTTCAAAGCAAAATCCCATTGACCGGATGCCTCCATGACCGAGATGACCGTAACCAATGTCAGTCCAATCGTCTCTCCCATCTTCAGCTTCATACAGATCATAATGACGACAATGCAGATCAGGCCGACCGAGATCGGCTGATTGGACAGGAAATAGCCGCCAAGCATGGCCAGAATCGCTCCAAGCGTGCTTGTCTGCAGCTGATCCAGGAAGTATCTCCACGATCGGTAAATCGAAGGCTGCATGGCGAATATGGCGGCGATCGCGGCAACGACCGGCGATTTGAAATCCAGAAGCATCGCCATATACAACGCCAAGGTTACGGCGAGACCGGTTTTGAACATTCTTGCTCCGAATGCCATAGGCAGCCCTCCTTATCTGTTACATCATTAAACCTCACGCTACACCTATTAAACTCAGCAATGAACACAATGATACATACTCCTTCACAAGAACCGCTATGACTTGAATTACCTTTTTAGCATCCGATACGATGCGCGCGAGCGCGAGGATGACTAGCCTGACCCGCGAATCATTCCGGCATCCTTTCGACGGAAGCGCTCCATGAACCTCTCATACTGCCCGACCGACAAGGCTAACCAGAAACACGCAGCCAAATACCCCCCAACGATATCGCTGGGATAGTGAACGCCAAGATAAACCCTGCTCAAGCCGATACTCCCGATCATAAGGATGGCAATAACGATCAGCACGATCCGGCCTTTTCCGGACTCAATATGCCTCCACAGCAAATAGGCCAAAACACCGTAGAACGAGAAGGCAACCATCGAATGACCGCTGGGAAAGCTGTAGCCGGTTACCTCAATCAATCGGTGGATATCCGGTCTCATCCGCTGGAACGCAAGCTTCAATAGAAGATTTAGAATCGAGGAGCCGGCAATGACTCCGATGAGCAGCAAAATCTCAGTTCGATGCTTGAGCAGTACATACTGTAAAGCGATCGCAATCAGGCACAAAACAATAATCGGATCTCTCGAGCCAATAAAAGAAAGCCAGACTGCGATATCCGTGATCCACGACTGTTCGAAGCTTTGAACATATCGACTAATCGCATGGTCCCAATCATCTATTCTCTTGTGCTTCACTAGAGCAGCCAATAGGACGAAAGCTAATAAAGTACTTAGCGAAATGAAACCAATCCACCGCCTTCGCACCCTCAGCCGATTTAACTGTTCCTGCACAATGACGTTCTCCTTTTAATCGAATGGAATCGTATCCGAGACAAATGGGCGAATCAAGATCATACCATTTTCCTGCCATGAAGAAAAGGAGCTGTGGATCTGTTCTTCCCGATATTTTCATAGTCTTTGTCAAATCACGGCGGAATACACCCTTTAAAATAAACAATCGCCCTCCCTGAGTTGGACTACTTAAGCATCCGCTCCAGGCTAGGGCGATTGAAGTTGTGTTCTGTCATGAGAACAAAACACCAGGATCGCAAGTAAAAATTGGTCAACGCGGCGATCTTTTCCTATTCATCCAATGATTTGGATGATCGATTCGCCGCTGCTAACCGTTCCATTATCTGTCTAAGTGAGGGGGGCGACCATGCGGAGCTCTAAGCACCGGTTTTTAGCTGTCCGCGCTTTGTCAGGATCTCCTTCACGGCATCGGCCGCTTCGTTTACGCTCCTTACCGAGACAGTAACCGGCTCACTGTCTTGATACTGGCTTGCAGTGTAGTTGTACTTCGGATCATAATAATGCTCCAGCAGCATCCGGATCCCTTCGGCGAAACGCCCTTCCTCCAGATGCTTTCCGATTTCGGCAGCGATCGGCGTATGGATCCGTCCCTTGATCAGACGATACGCTTCCAAATATTGCTGCTGATATTCCTCGGGGCGATAGTCCTCCATAATTTGGCGAATGCGCTCCTCCATCGGAAGCTCAAGTACAATCGCGACCCCTTTCTCCTTCATCTGCATAAGAAAATCGGGAACGACAATCTTGCCGATCCGTTTGCTCTCCGCTTCAAACACAATATACGGGGCATGCTCCAGCTGTTTCAACCGCTCGAACAGCTTGGCGTCAAACGACTTCTGATTGCTCGCATTAAGTCCGATGTGGCCGAAGATCGAGCCGCGGTGCCCGGCCAGTCCCTCCAGATCGAGCACCGGGTAGCCTTCCTCCTGCAGCTGTTTGAGCACCGCTGTCTTGCCGGTTCCCGTCAGGCCATGCAGCACGAAGGATCCGGCAGGAAGCTTCAGGCGCTCCATCGTATCCAGCACATACTTACGGTATGCCTTGATTCCGCCCGAAATCCGGCTGACATGGATATCCATCAGGGAAAGCACGGTCGCTGCGGTTCGGCTGCGCATGCCTCCGCGCCAGCAATATACCGCTTTATCCCCCTCGATTTCTTTAAACTGCTTCACGAATGCGGGCAGCTTGGCGGACATGATCGCCAGCCCGCGCTCTTTCGCCGCATCAACCCCGACCTGCTTGTACAGCGTTCCGATTTCAGCCCGCTCCTCGTCATTGAATACCGGGATATTCAGGCTGCCGGGAATGGTCGCATCCGCATATTCCGAAGGGGAACGGACATCGATCAATGTCAGCTTCTTGTTCCGCTGAAGTTCCATAAGTTCTTCTACCGTGATGTCTTGAAACATGTCTGTTCGCTCCTTATATCGATTCGCCTGCAAGTGGTCCTTGCTTGCTTACCATTCAACCGAGATCCGTCCGCCATGCTCGGAAACGACTTCTCCGATCCGGCCGGCCTCTAATCCCGCAGCCTGCAGCTCTTGAAGAAGCGCGTCCGCCTGGGAGCCCTCCACCGCAATCAAAAGGCCTCCAGATGTGACGGCATCACTCAGAATCCACTTATCGTATTGGTCCATTCCGTCCGGAAAATCAACGGAGTCCTTCACATGATCGAAGTTGTTCTTCGTTCCTCCCGGAATGACGCCGAGTTCGGCAAGCTCCCTTACCCGTTCCAATACCGGCACAGCGGATTTGATAATCCGGATTCCCGCTCCGCTTCCCTTCGCCATTTCAAGCGTATGACCGAGGAGACCGAAGCCGGTAACGTCCGTGCACGCATGCACTTGATAAGGCTCCATGATTTCAGCGGCGGTTTTATTTAAAGCAGCCATAACTGCCGTGACACGGCGGATCTCATCATCGCTTAACAAATCCTTCTTCATGGAGCTGGACATAATGCCGACGCCGATCGGCTTGGTCAAGATCAGGGCATCGCCCGGCTTAGCGCCGGCGTTTGTTCTGATCTTATCCGGATGAACAGTGCCTGTAACGGCCAAGCCGAATTTCGGCTCCTTGTCGTCGATCGAATGACCGCCGACCAGCGTAACGCCCGCTTCTTTCAGCTTATCGCCCGCACCGCGGAGGATGTCGGCCAGTACCTGCTTGTCCAGCGTCGAAATCGGAAATGCCACAATATTCAGTGCCGTCAGCGGCTTGCCGCCCATCGCGTAAATGTCGCTGATCGCATTGGCTGCGGCCACTTGCCCGAAATCGTAAGGATCATCAACGATCGGCGTAAAGAAATCGACCGTCTGCACCATGGCGAGGTCATCCGTAAGACGATAGACGCCGGCATCATCGCTCGTATCCAGCCCGACGAGCAAATTCGGATTCGGCTCCGTTTGGGGCAGCTTGCGTATGACCTGCGCCAAGTCGGCCGGGCCGATCTTGCAGCCGCAGCCGCCTTTGGAGGAATAAGAGGTTAGCTTTATTTTGTCGGATTGACTCATTTCTAGGACTTCCCTTCATTATATATATTACGGCGGTTACCCCCGTTAGGGATTCAACATGCAACAACCCCGGATATGAGGTGCCGGTGAAACACAGCTCAAGGACTCCGGGGAAAAACAATTTCGTTTATTACGCTACGCATTTACCTCAGGATTTGCAAAACCCTCCTTTCTATTATAGAAAATCAACCGCAGGAAGTCTAATCCTGGTTCGCCTATCTGATTCCCTGGTAAAATAGTTGCTTATGCTTGATTTATGGTATAATAATGGATTGGAATATGTTTATCATCCCAGATATATCGGAGGAATCTCGATTATGACTCACACCAATGATGGCCGAATGCCGCTTCATCATACAGACCGCAGAAAAACCTTATGGTTTATCGTCCTGTTTATCATGATCGCGGCGGCAGGATTGACATATGTAAAATGGTGGCCGTATTACAATAAAGCCCTTAAAGCGATCGTAGATCACAGTATCGGCTCATCCATCCTGAACTTTCAACCGGATAACACCTTACCGTCTTGGCAAGCGGCCTGGGACTATGCCGTCACCTACTTTAAAGCCGTATGGAAAGCCGCCGTGCTCGGCATTTTGCTGGGAAGCCTCGTGCAATCTCTGCTCCCGCAAGGCTGGCTTCTGCGCGTGCTGGGCAAATCCAGCTTCGGCAGCACAGCAATCGGAGGCCTGGCATCCATACCGGGCATGATGTGCTCCTGCTGCGCGGCTCCAATCGCGGTCGGCTTGCGTAAGAAAAAGGTATCCGTTGGCTCGGCCCTCGCCTTCTGGATCGGCAATCCGACCATTAACCCGGCTACACTCGTATTCATGACCTTTGTGCTGTCCTGGAAATTCACGCTGCTGCGGCTTGTGTTCGGGATCCTTCTGACCTTTGGTGTCAGCTACCTGGCCAACCGGATCTCGAAGGAAGCAGCTCCTGTAGAGATCGATGCCGCGGAGCAGCCTGACGAGATCGACCCTCGTCCGCTGTGGAAACGCTGGATGTCGAGCATCGCCGACATGGTCATCCGGGTCGTTCCCTCGTACTTCATTGCCGTGCTGCTGCTCGGAGCGCTGCAGGTGTGGATGTTCCCTCAGCTCGGTGAAGCCGCCGGCGGCGGCATATTGGCGATCATGTTCTTCGCCGTGATGGGCATGCTCTTCGTCATCCCGACGGCAGCGGAGATCCCGATCATCCAAGCCTTCATGGCGGCTGGACTTGGAGCGGGGCCTGCGGCGGCTCTTCTCTTGACGCTGCCGGCGATCAGTCTGCCGTCCTTGTTTATGGTAAGACGATCCTTCCCCCGCAAGGTGCTCTGGTTCGTGGCGGGCTCCGTCGTGATCCTGGGCATAGTCTGCGGATTGGCGGGCAAGCTGTTCCTATAGTTTAGGGGGCATTCCATCCCTGATTTCATATTTTTTATTTTTTCTTAAGGTAAAGCCCGGACATATCTGGTACAGTGGTTACAGAATGATCCAACATATTATTTGGAATCGAAGGGAGTCAATTACTGAATGAAAGATAATGATTTGCAGCCAAATCTTCCGGGAGAGCCCGATGAGAAAAGCGGACAAGCCGAGGAGAATATTCAGCAAGAGAGCCATTCCGGGGAGGATTTCCGCGACTCGGGCAGCTTGGATTTGTCCAAAGAGGATGACAAGGTTGGACTGATGATCCCGGATGATCAGCCTTCGCAAGAGGAAGCAGCCCCTTCCGGCGGCGGCGGAAACGGCAGCAAAGGATGGATGATCGCCTCCCTCGTACTCGCGGCGGCACTGATTGTCGTCCTTATCGTGCCACCGTTTGCCAAAGGATCCGGCAACGAAGCAGTAGCGAATGTCAACGGTGTCAGCATTACGAAGGATCGGTTGTACGATGCGCTGGTGCAAGCCGGAGGACCACAAACGCTTGACGGCATTATCCGAGATGAGCTGATTGATCAGGAGATGAACAAGAAGTCCCTCACCGTAACCGACGAAGAGGTAACGGCCGAGGTTGCCGCCCTCAAGGCAAGCTACCCATCGGAGGACCAGTTCAACATGGCGCTCATGCAGGCCGGCATGACGGAAGAGGATCTAAGCAAGCAAATGCGTGAGCAAGTGAAGCTCAAGAAGCTGCTTGGCGACAAAGTCAAAGTTACCGATGATGAAGTGAAGGAAATTTTTGAGCAGAACAAGGAAAGCTTCGCTACGCCTGAACAGGTGCGAGCTTCCCACATTCTGGTCGAAACGAAGGAAGAAGCCGACAAGATTTACAAGGAGCTGCAGGAAGGCGCAGACTTCGCTGCGATCGCCAAGGAGAAGAACCAGGATGCAACGAAGGATACTGGCGGCGACCTGGACTTCTTCGGACGCGGCGAGATGGACCCTGCCTTTGAGGAAGCGGCATTCAAGCTGAAGAAGGGCGAGATCAGCCAGCCGGTTAAGAGCTCCTTCGGTTACCATATCATTAAGCTGACCGACCGCAAGGAAGCAACCAACCCGACCTTCGAGGAGAAGAAGGAAGAAATCCGCGGCCAGATGGTCAACCAAAAGGTGTATCAGGAGTCCCCGGCTTATATCCAGGAGCTTAAGGACAAAGCGAAAATCACCAACACGCTCGATAAAAGCTCTGCAGATGCCGAAGGCAAGGATACAGCAGCCGATGACACAGCAGCAACGCCGGCTAAATAACACCAATAAAAGTCTTATCAGGAGGATTGCCCAAGCTAGGCCATCCCCTGCAAATAAAACCCTGTACCGAACGGTACAGGGTTTTTTAGCGGCATTTCGAAAAAGTTCTTTAATCCCAGAATAAAACATGATAAAATGTAAGCGTTATCAATAGTTGATCAAGGAAAAGGGGGAAGCAGAATGACGAAGCGCGTATCGGAATCCCGCAACATGTATGAGGACTTCGTGGTGGAGACAGACATTCTGTTCTTTAAAACCGGATCGCACGGTTTGGTCAGCTTTCACGGCAGGAACTATAATATAAAAAAGAGAATGACTGCCGACAACATCAATTCCCTGGTCTCGGGCAAACAATTCTACTATGTCGGAGGCAACTGTTACGTCAATATCGACAAGGTGACGGACGTCGAGCAAGGCATCGTATACTTCGGGGAG
Organism: Paenibacillus sp. FSL M8-0142; assembly: GCF_038597315.1. Taxonomy (NCBI): domain Bacteria; kingdom Bacillati; phylum Bacillota; class Bacilli; order Caryophanales; family Paenibacillaceae; genus Paenibacillus; species Paenibacillus sp. FSL M8-0142. The sequence goes on along the minus strand of NZ_CP152008.1, from coordinate 2,248,045 downwards.
AAGGCTCCCTCCGCCAAGCATCTTCGAATCCCGAGATGGAAGCAGGAGCCGCTCAAGCGGCTGGTCGCCGAAGCGAGACAGCCGGTCCTGTAAGACGACGAGCTTACGCTCCTGTCCTACGCGCAAAGCACCCGCCTTCCTGTTATAGGAAAGCGGGTGCTTTTGTGCTATTAGGACCGCCGATTCATGTTACAGCTTCAGCTTTTTCAAATTGACGATGTAGAGGTTTTTCAAGGGCAGCGCCCCGTTCCGATACTTCCTCGCCCCGGACTCGAACAGGACATACAGATCGTTGCCGCGTAGCGCGATATTCTCGGACATCGGCGGCATCGCCAGCGGTGTCGCCGCCGGCTTGCCCGAGGTCCCGCGGGTATAAATCAGGAGCGTGCTTGCGTTGTTGCGGCCGCATGACTGGCTGTACAGCACCCGCGATTTGGTCACCACCGCTCCCTGCACCCTGTCCGGTGTCGTCCAGGTGTAAGATGGCTTGCGGCCAGGCGGCAACAGATCGCTGCCAGTCAGCTTATACCCCCGCAGCTTGCCCTTTGGTCCCGGGGCGCACTGCTTCTTCCCGATATCTTCTCCGTCCATATATTCGCCTACCCACAGAACCCCATCAGCATAGGTTGCATAGGAGGCTTTATGTCCGAGCGAATATTTGCTCATGACGATATTGCTGTAATCCTTCTTGCTGCTGAGCGTGCTTAGCGGAATGCGGTAGACATTTTTACCCGATGCGATCCACAGATGCTTCTTGCTTACCGCAAGTCCGCCAACATGTCCGGTATGCTTCTTGCCTCCGCTCTCATATAAATAAAGCGTCTTGATCCGTTTATTCGTTTTGCTGTTTGTGATCGAGATGGAGCTGGCTTGATTTTTGTTTTTGTTGCCCCAGTAATGGGATATGATAATCCAGTTTTTGCTTGGCACGAGCGCCAGCCCCTGAGGCACCCACTCCTTGTTTCCGCTCAGCCCCGGGGTCGGCGCTCCCTTTCTGCTGACATCGAAAAACTTCTTGTATTTGGAGGCCGCATCAGCTTTCCCGGATGCCGTAAGCCCGCTCATCCCGAGCAGCAGCACCGCGCATAACATCGTGAGTGTAAACCGCTTTATCGCTCGAAGCATGGTCATCCAACACCAGCCTTTCTTTCAAAATGTAAGGATGATAATATTTAGATACTACGTTTTCGGAAAGGATGTTATGTCATCGAAACGATCTTTGATCCGGACGTCTCACAATCCTTTGCCGCCTTCTCCCCCTGGCACTTCGTCGCTATCGGGATGCTGGCCGGCCTCGGACTGCTGCTGTTTCTGTTCCGGTACAGGATTCGAAGCCGTCCTTGGCTTCGGCAAGGGGTACGGATCGGCCTGTTGGCTGCATTGGTATTGCCTGAAGCAGCCCTTCATGTTTGGTACGGCGTCACCGGGATATGGGATCCGGCCACGTCCCTGCCGCTTGAGCTCTGCAGCCTTACATTATTTCTATCAGCTGCAGTGCTGCTAACGGATTCGGCAAAGCTGTATCCGCTCGTCTATTTTGCAGGCATCGGCGGGGCGCTTCAGGCCATTCTGACGCCCAATCTCGATTATCCATTCCCGCATTTCCGCTTCTTTCATTTCTTTATCGTCCATATAGCCATTATCTTAACGGCACTGTATATGACTTGGATTCGCGGATACCGTCCGACCTGGAAATCGATCGGCCACACCATGCTGTTCCTGAACGCCGCTGCACTTGTGGTCGGACTGGCAAATGCAGCGCTGGGGTCCAACTACATGTTTTTGATGCATAAGCCGAATACCCCTTCCCTGCTTGATCTCCTAGGGCCGCATCCCTATTACATTCTCGCAGAGGAGCTCATTGCGCTGTGCCTGTTTGTCGTCATGCATATTGCGTTCTTTGCCATTCCGGAGCGCGTGCGGAAAAGACGGAGCCAGGCTAACCCATCCTCTTTCAGCTTGAAAGGGTAGCCTCAAGCGGTGACGCTGCTGCTGCCCGACGATTATCGCGGGACTCGGACAACGCGCCATATTGGCCAGCTGTAAAAAAAGCGTACGGACATGTCAACCCGTAAACCGGGTGGTTCCAATACGCTTTTTTTCACTCGATTGAAAGTCTTGTCGATCAGTTCTTCATGTATAAGCGCGAGGTGGATTCCCAGATCTCGCCCGGCGCCAGCCCGAACAGGCCGATTTCGTCGGCCGGCAGATCCACATTCGGCGCGTTGACGAGGTTGACCTGCGGCTCCGGACAGAAAAACTTCCCACATGCCTTGTTGTTCCAAACCATCCACTGCTTATAGGAAGTGCCTACATCGTATACGAATGTTTTGCCGATGCGCGTATCGGTCAGCTCCATGCGGTTTCTCCCGTTTTGCTGAGCAGCCGTATAATGATTGTCCATCTCGGCAAAATACGGGCTGACTCCATCGCCGCGGAGCTTCTCCTCGTCCGGAGTCAGCGGCTGGAAGCGACCGGTCGGCAGCATGCGTTCATTGAGCTCCCAACGCTCGCCGATGGTCATGCGGACAACCACATCGTCTGCCGTGCTCCCTGGCGCAAACGGCGCCATGATCGCTGTATGGAAGGCGAGCAGGCAAGGCATGTCGCTGTCGCCTTCGTTGCGAATCAAGACATGCTGGGACAGACCGTCTTGATTAAGCGTGTAGCGCAGACGGAAGGTGAAGCGGTGAGGCAGCATCGCATATACCGGATGGTCTTCATCGACCTTGACCGATACGACGACATAGCTGCCCGCTTCCGTGCTGCCATACTCCTCGACCCACCACGGAGTCGTATGTAAAAAGCCATGCAGATGATTGCCCGTTGCCTCCTCATTCACCGGAAACTGATAGGTCTTGCCTTTCCATGGGAACCGTCCGTCCTCATAGCGGTTTGGCGGAAACAGGACAGGGATTCCGTGTACGCCGGGATTCTCCTTGAACGACTCCATTTCGTCCGCTTCCGGCTCCCGCAGAAACCGGTAACCGCTTTCGATATCCCGGTAGGCTATAAGATTACCGCCGACTGCGGGCAAAATTGCCGCTTCATAAGGGCCGTGCTGCAGCCATACCGCAGGCTCGCCGTGGAACGTGCCTTCATACGCTTTGTGGTTCATCGGTTGATCTCTCCTCTCATATTTGACGACGTATATAGAATATCACACCGATGCCCATGCTTCTATAACTTGACCGATCAAAACAAGACCAACTCCCGCTTCACGCGCCCGGGAGCTGGTTGAACATTAGGGATGGATTCAGGATGACAGCTTGCTTGCAGAAGCCGCCGCGGCTTCCAGCCCGCTCTCCTCGGAAGGTGCGGCATGCTCCGCCCTGGCAAGCTCCTCTTGCAGCTCTAAAGTGTACATCTCCTTCTCATCATTGCTCCAGCCGAGTAACGAAGCCATATAATCGATGACCGGCTCCTTCCATCTCTTGGTCCATTCGATATTGAACAGCAATGAACCTGTCCGGCGGATAAAGAAGTCGACCGGCTTCACGGCCATTTCGTGCTCGATCGCATACCGCAGCGGAACGAGCACCGACAGCGGCAGCGCCTCCGCTTCCTCCTGTGCTCCCGTGCCCGCGGCTTCCTCCCCTGCCAAGCGGAATAATTCTGCCACATTGGAGCCGTACATTTTCGCCCACTGCTCTGCAAGCTTCCGGTCAATCCCGAGCGCCGCGCCCTGATCGGCTTGAGTGCGCACATAATCCGGGAATTGAGCGGAACCGCCAACCTTGCCGCCGGATATCGGAAGCTCACGGGTTATGCCGGCGCCGTAAGACTTGCCGCCTCTCTCTTGAAGACGCTTTGCAACAAGGTCGACGACGGTTTCCGCCATCTTCCGGTAGCCGGTCAGCTTGCCGCCCGCAATCGTAATAAGCCCCGACGGAGATTCCCAGATCTCATCCTTGCGGGATATTTCCGAAGGGCTTTTGCCTTCTTCCAGAATGAGCGGCCGAACGCCGGCCCAGCCTGACTCTACGTCGGACGGGGACAGCTTGATGTCCGGGAACATATACGATATCGCCTTAAGGATGTAATCCCGGTCCTGGATTGTAATGAACGGCCGTGCGGGATCAGCTTTATATACCGTATCCGTAGTCCCGACGTATGTCTTTCCATCCCTTGGAATCGCAAACACCATCCGTCCGTCCGGCGTATCGAAGTATACGGCTTGACGAAGCGGGAACTTCGATTGATCGATCACCAGATGCACGCCTTTGGTCAGCTGCAGCATTTTTCCTTTCTTGGATTTATCCATTTCCCGCACGCGGTCGACCCACGGCCCCGATGCATTCACAATCTGACTGCCGGTCACCTGCCGAACCTCACCATCGAGCATGTCTCTGGCCGTGACGCCGGTAATGAGTCCGTTCGCATCGTAATTCAGCGATTCGGCCTTTACATAATTGAACACGTTCGCGCCTCTGGCCGCCGCTTCCTTCATGACTTCCAGCGTCAGTCTGGCGTCATCCGTCCGGTATTCCACGTAATATCCGCCGCCCTTCAAGCCGTCCCGCTTGAGGAGAGGCTCCCTCTTCAGCGTCTCCTCCGAGGAGAGCATCGAGCGCCGCTCTCCCCGCTTGACGCCGGCGAGGAAATCATACACCATCAGCCCGATCGACGTGCTGAATTTGCCGAACGTGCCGCCTTGGTGAATCGGAAGCAGCATCCATTCCGGCGTCGTGACATGGGGACCGTTCTCATAAACCACCGCTCGTTCCTTGCCGACCTCGGCCACCATTCCGACCTCGAACTGCTTCAGATAACGAAGCCCGCCGTGCACGAGCTTGGTCGAACGGCTGCTCGTGCCGGATGCAAAATCCTGCATTTCCAGCAGCAGCACTGACATGCCGCGGGTTGCTGCATCGAGCGCGATGCCTGCTCCCGTAATTCCTCCGCCAATGACGATTAATTCGTAATGCGTGGTATCCATCTCCCGGAATCGCTTCTTGCGGTCCAGGCTTGAAAATGTCCGTAAATGCTTCACAACTGATCCCTCCCTGTATGTTTTACCCGAGCTCTATATACCCTAAATTCCTGAATTCCTAATATCTAGAGGCGACTAAAAAGACAACAAAAAAGAGACCACAAACACACAACGATATCCCCGTCTGCCGGGTTTTTGTGTGTCCAGTGGTCTCTCCAAGTCTCCAGACATGTATTCACTTAATATTTATTATAGCATAATTCCCGTCAATGAAAAGCCATTGTCGCATAAACGGCTTTTTTCCACCCGTTGTACAGCTTCTCCCTGGTCTCCTCCGGCATCTTCGGCTCGAACCGCTGTCCGGCGGACCACAGACTGCGGATTTCGTCCTGGTCCTTCCAGAACCCGACTGCAAGGCCGGCGAGATAGGCCGCTCCGAGCGCCGTCGTCTCCAGGATGTCCGGCCGTTCGACCGGCACGTTCAGAATATCGCTCTGAAACTCCATGATGAATGTGTTGGCAGCCGCGCCGCCATCCACCCGCAAAGCCGGAATCCGGTACCCGGAGTCCTCAATCATGACAGACAACACGTCCCGCGTCTGGTAGGCGAGCGATTCCAGTGTTGCACGGATAAAATGCTCCTTCGACGTGCCTCTCGTCAGGCCGAAAACAGCACCGCGCGCTTCGCTGTTCCAATAAGGGCTCCCGAGTCCGACGAAAGCGGGAACGACGTACACGCCATCCGTTGAATCTACCCGGCGTGCATACGGCTCGCTATCCTTCGCCTCCCGGAACATCCGGAGTCCGTCGCGCAGCCACTGAATCGCGGAGCCGGCAACGAATACGCTGCCCTCCAGAGCGTACTGCACCTTGCCTTCCAAGCCCCAGGCGATCGTCGTAATCAGGCCATGCTCGGAATTAACGGGCTTATCCCCCGTATTCATCAGCATGAAGCTGCCCGTGCCGTAAGTCGTCTTGACCATCCCTTCCGAGAAGCAGGCCTGACCGAACAGCGCCGCCTGCTGGTCCCCGGCCGCTCCCGCAATCGGAACCTCGCGCCCGAAGAAATGATACGACACCGTGTTCGCGTATACCTGTGAGGAAGGCTTCACCTCCGGCAGCATCACGGCCGGAATATCGAGAAGCGCAAGCAGCTCTTCATCCCATTTCAGTTCATGAATGTTATACAGCATCGTCCGCGATGCATTGGAATAATCGGTCACGTGGGCCTTGCCCCCGGACAGCTTCCAGATGAGCCAAGTGTCGATCGTACCGAAGAGAAGCTCTCCACGCTCCGCGCGCTCACGGGCCCCCTCAACATGATCCAGCAGCCATTTGATCTTCGTTCCTGAGAAATACGGATCAATCAGGAGTCCTGTCTTCTCCCTAACCATCGAATCATGTCCGTCCGCAATCAGCTGCTCGCACAAGCTTGCGGTCTGGCGCGATTGCCAAACAATCGCATGGTAGATCGGATCACCGGTCTTCCGGTCCCATATGACCGCGGTCTCCCGCTGGTTCGTGATGCCGATGCCGGCAATCTGCTCCGTCTTGACTCCTGCTTCCGACAAGCAGGTGGCGATCACGGCAAGCACCGAGCCCCAAATTTCGTTGGCGTTCTGCTCCACCCAGCCCGGCTGAGGGAAGTACTGCGGAAATTCCTTTTGGGCGGAATGCACGATTTGCCCTTTCCGGTCAAATAATATCGCCCGCGAGCTTGTCGTTCCCTGATCCAGCGACAGTATATATTGCTCCAATTCGTCAGCTCCCCTTCCGATTGAGATTCATGTACCCCAAGATTACGTGCTGATGGAAACGTTGTCAAATCGAAGATTCGATCAGCGAGAAGCCGAACAGATCTTGCAGCAGGACGGCCGCTGCGCCGATCAGCTTGTCGTCACCGCCCAGCGAGGCGAGCCCGAATACCATGTCATTCGCGAGGATCGGCATGGCATGCCGGCCAATATAGTTGCGAACCATCGCCAGCAGCTCCTCGTTCCCCAAAGCCATTTCTCCTCCGAGAATAAGCGCCTCCGGATTAAACATATTCACAAGGTTCACGATGCCCGCACCCAGATGCTCCGCCACCTCCTCGTTAATCGAGATCGCCAGGCGGTCACCGCGCCGAAGCGCCTCCTTGTACATCGAAGGGTCAATTTTTGCATAGTCGCCGCCGCTTAGCTCCTGGATCAAGGTCGGCCGCCCCGTAGCGATCGCCGTTATGATGCGGGAATAGATCGCCACCCAGCTGATGCTGGTATCCAGGCAGCCGATATTTCCGCATTCGCAGCGGATGCCGTTCCAGTTCACGCTGGTATGGCCGAACTCCCCCGCTCCTCCATGCTTGCCGCGAAGCAGGGTATCGTTAATGAGAATCCCGGATCCGAGGCCATCGCCGATCGAAATGTAAATCAGGTTGGAGTAGGCATAATTGCCGAACCGCCGCTCAGCCAGAGCCACCGAGTTCATATCGTTCTCTACCCATACCCGTAAACCGTACTGCTCCTCCATGATCCGTTTCAGCGGGACGTTCTCCATCCGCAGCTTGGTGTTGTAGTAGACGACGCCCTGAGTATCGCTGACGATTCCGGGCACGGTAACGGATAGGCCAACGCATTGTCCTCCGCCGCCGTAGGATCGGATAAAATCATCCGTAAGCTGCAGGAGCCGCTCAACGAGCTCTTTTCCCTGAAGTCCGTCGATCGGAAAAGTGGCCTTTTTCAATATGCTCGCTTCCAGGTTCATCGCCGCCAGAATGATGAGGGAATTCGTGATCGCAACCGCAAACAGATAGTGGTTATTGGGATTGAATTGAAGCAGGATCGGCTTTCTGCCCCCGCTGGAGGAGCCGGTTCCGATTTCAACGACGTAGCCGTCCTTGATTAATTCCTGCACGGCGGACGCCACCGTTGAAGGACTGATGTTGTTCTTCTTGGCCAGGTCGATCCGGGAGATCGGACCCTCCGTCCTTATCTTGTTTAGCACCTTGGACCGATTCAGCGCCTGGATCAGCTTGTGGTCGCCTTTTTTCATATTGTTCAAGCAAGTTCAACCTTTCTTTCGTTTCATCATCGCTTCGTTCCCGGTTGGTACCCTGGGAGCTGGCGGATCAAGCGCTAGTTACACTATACCATTTCGGGGAATCTGTTATAAACTTATTCCATTAACGAAAATAACTCAAGTTCCACAGGTGCAGCAGCGACATCATAAAATGTGAAAAAAATAATTTAAAACAAAATGAAACCGCTGTCTTGAAATATTTTGAATCAAAATATATAATCTTTCGCAACAGAAGCATCGTTATTCCACTCAAAACATTGCATACCTGTGTCAACTTTTTTCGATCACTGGAATAACTATGACTTTTTAATCACAGATAAAGGGGGCAATGCAAGAGGAGTCATTTTCAAGCCAAGCGTCAAGTTGGAGTCACGTGTTGGATCAAACCAAGTTCCTTAGGGAGGTTTTATGTGATGAGAAAAAGAATGGCGGTCCTGTTTTCCGTAATCCTGATGCTCGCAGCCGTTCTGTCCGCTTGCGGCGGCAATGCGTCCGGCGGAGAGAATGGCAAGAAAGTGATCAATGTCGCCTTGTGGGATGAAAATGTGCGGGAGACGCTGGATCAATCGATCAAAATCTTCAACCAGAAGCATCCGAATGTCGAGGTCAAGGTGACGTACACGCCATGGGCGGATTACTGGACCAAGCTGAAAACAAGCCTGGCCGGCAACAGCGGCCCGGATGTGTATTGGATGAACGGTCCCAACTTCCACTCGTACGCTTCCTCGGGTCTCATCAAAGACCTGTCCCCGCTCATTGAACAAAGCGGTCTGGATACTTCGGTCTATAACGAAGCGCTGATCGACATGTATACGTATCAGGGCAAGCTCCACGGCCTTCCTTACTTCCAGGATTCCATCGGTCTGTACTACAACAAGGAATTGTTTGATAAGGCCGGTCTTGCCTACCCGGATGAAACCTGGACCTGGGAGACGCTGGAAGAGAATGCCGCCAAGCTCACCGACAAGGCGAACGGCATCTACGGCTATATTGCCCCGATCGACAGCCAAATCGGATATTACAACTATATCTCCCAAGCGGGAGGCTACGTCATCTCCGAGGATAAGACAACCTCCGGCTTCAATACGCCGGAAGCGCTGGAGGCGTTCAAATGGCAGCAGAGCTTGATCGATAAGGGCTATTCCCCTACGGCTCAGCAGCAGCTCGAGACGAAATCCCGCCAGCTGTTCGGTTCAGGCAAAGCCGCCATGTTCCCGGGGATTTCGGTCAATTCGCCGGAGCTCTACGAGCTGCTTGGAGACAAGCTTGGCGTTGCGGTCCTCCCGGCGGGCAAGGAGAAGGCCTCCATCGTTCATGGCCTGAGCTGGGCGATCAACGGAAAGACCAAGGTCGAGCAGGAAGCCTGGGAGCTGATCCAGGTTCTGTCCGGGAAAGAGGGGCAAGAGCTGCTGGCGAAATCGGGCTTCTCGATGCCTGCCTATAAGGGAACGGAAGAAGGCTGGCTCAAATCGATTCCGTCCTTGGACCTGCAGGTGTTCGTAGACAGTCTGGATTTTGCCGTCCCGTATCCCGTTTCCCAGAAAACCGCGGAATGGCAGGATGCCGAGGTTAAGGAAATCCAGGCAGCCTTCCTGGGCAAAAAGTCATTTGAAGAAGCTCTCAAAAATGCCGGGGATCAGATGAACGCTATTTTGGCTACCGAAACGAAATAGGAGCTCATTGGCTTTTCTGATCATGAAGTGACACCAGCTCTTCTAGCAACTCGCTAATCCGAATTACTCGATAACGAATGAAGAAAGGACGGTGCTGCTTGTGAGCTCTCCTGTAACAGTCACCACGGATCCGCCGGGAACGTCCGCCAAACGAAAGCCCTCCAAGCTTTCGATCAACGAGGCCATCTGGGGTTATGTCTTCATCCTGCCTGTGGTGCTCGGCCTGGGTCTGTTCTACATGGCTCCTTCCGCCGCATCGCTGTTCCTGTCGTTTACCGCATGGGACGGGTTGACCTCTCCCCGGTTTATCGGCATCGACAATTTTGTCAATCTGATGCAGGACGACAAGTTTACGGGATCCTTGCTGAACACGCTCCTGTATACCGTCGGCACGGTCCCCTTGTCCGTCGCGCTGGCAACGGTGCTGGCGGTGCTGCTGAACCAGAAAATCAAAGGGATGGTCTTCTACCGGACGCTGTATTTCATCCCTGTCATCACGATGCCGATTGCGGTCGGCATGGTATGGAAATGGCTGTACAACTCGGAATTCGGCTTGATTAACTATGTGCTGGGCGCGATGAATTTACCGCAGCCGAATTGGCTGTTCGATGAGAAATTCGCCCTCTTCTCCATCGTCCTTGTCAGTGTATGGAGCAGCATCGGCTACAATGCCGTCATCCTGCTGTCGGGATTGCAGGGAATCTCGGGGAGCTACTACGAGGCGGCCTCCTTGGACGGGGCCGGGACGCTGTATAAGTTTTTCCGGATTACGCTGCCGCTGCTGACGCCAAGCTTGTTTTTTGTACTGGTTATGTCCTTCATCAATTCCTTTCAGGTGTTCGATCTGATCTTTATCATGATGGACCAGCAGGCCACGATGCTCGAATCCACCCGGACGGTCGTATACAGCATATGGGAGGACGGCTTCAAGTACTTTAATATGGGCTATGCATCCGCCCAGGCCTTCATCTTGTTCATTGTCATTCTGGTGATTACGATGGTCCAGATGTATATCCAAAAGCGCTGGGTTCATTACCAATAACGGGAGGAGGAGTATACGACGTGAAAACGACAACCCGAACCGATAAAACGAGCCGTCTGGCTGCCCATCTCCTGTTAGCTGTCGGCGCGCTGGTCATGATCATGCCCTTTCTGTGGATGCTCTCCACCTCGGTCAAATCGTTCGCGGACTCCATGTCCGTCCCGCCGAAATGGCTCCCGACCGAATGGCGCTTTGATAACTATGCCCGGGTGATCGACAGCATAGATTTCGGCACGTATTACTTGAATACGGTCATAGTCACGCTCGGGCGAACCGCCGGCCAGCTCGTGCTGTGCTCCCTTGCCGCCTATGCCTTCGCAAGCCTGCGGTTCCCGTTCAAAAATACGATATTCCTCGCGCTGCTGGCCGTGCTGATGGTGCCATCGCAGGTCGTCATGATTCCGAGCTTCGTCATCATGCGCGAGTTCGAATGGCTCGATACGTTCTACGTGCTGATTGTGCCCGGCATATTCAGCGCCTTCGGCACATTCCTGTTAAGGCAGTTTTTCATGACGCTGCCGAAGGATCTTGAGGAGGCCGCCAAAATCGACGGCTGCAGTTATTTCCGCATCTACTGGAACATCTATTTGCCACTGTCCAAGGCCGCGCTCGTCTCCCTTGCCATCTTTACGATACTGGCATCCTGGAACGATCTGCTGTGGCCGCTGATCATGACCAGCTCCGAGGAAATGCGGGTGCTCTCCATCGGTATTTCCAGCTTCCAGGGACAGCATTCCACCGATTACCCGCTGCTGATGGCTGGCGCGGTAATGGCCACGCTTCCGATCATCATCCTGTTCATTTTCCTTCAGCGCTATTTCATTGAGGGGATTGCGATGAACGGTATTAAGGGTTAACGGTTAAGCGGCTTGTTCTGCCGAAAATTTGATTGTAGTTCACATGGTTTACGAGCCCGGCCGACAAGAGCGTCGCCGGTCTCATCTATAAAGGAGTGTATGAAGTGATACGTGTATTAGTTATCGGGGCGGGCACCATGGGAAGAGCCCACGCTTCAGCCTATGCCGTGATGCCTGGCGTGAAGCTTGTCGGCATCGCGGACATCCAGGCGGACAAAGCGAGCGGTCTGGCTGCCAAATGGAGCACCCGAGCGTTCCCTTCCTTCGAGGAAGCGGTGCAGGAGCTTGGCCTTGCCGGTATCGATGTTATCGACATTTGCCTGCCAACCCCTCTCCATAAGGAATATGTCGTGAAGTCGGCCGATGCCGGCAAACACGTCATCTGCGAAAAGCCGATCGCCCGCAGCGCGGAGGATGCCGCATTCATGATCCGCTATTGCCGCGAGAAGGGGGTTCGATTGTTCGTCGGGCATGTGCTTCGGTTCTTTCCGGAGTATGTTAAAGCCAAAGCGCTGCTGGACCAGGGATCGATCGGCAAGCCAGCCGTCATCCGGGCCGGCCGCGGCGGCGGTTATCCGATCGGCTGGAATGACTGGTACAGCGACTTCAGCGCCAGCGGCGGCGTTACGCTCGATGCGATGATCCATGATTTCGACTATTTGCGCTGGTGCTTCGGCGAGGTTGAGCGCGTATACGCCAAGGGGCTTCACGGCCGCCATCAGGCCCAGCTCGATTATGCGCTCGTGACCCTGCGGTTCCGAAGCGGAGTCATCGCCCATGTCGAAGGGACTTGGGCCCATGAGGGCTTCTCCATGCATTTCGAAATAGCCGGAACGAAGGGCGTTATAGATTACGACAGCCGGACGGACACCCCGATCGTATACAAATCGCGCCGCCGTTCGGAGACGGTCCCGGGCGTCATCGTCCCGGAAAGCCCGCTCGCCCAGAGCCCGTATTACCGCGAGCTTGCCCACTTCATGTCCTGCATTCAGGACGGAAGCGACCCGCTGGTCACGGCGGAGGATGCGCTCGAGGCATTGCGCATCGCGCTGGCGGCACTGTCGTCCATGTCTTCCGGTCAGCCGGTTCTGATAGATGCAGATTCCGGAGCCTTAGTCGGTGCTCATTCATATAGAGGGGTGATGTCATGAAGATTGGCGTTATAAGCTTTGCACATATGCATGCATTCAGCTACACGAAGGCGCTGCTCCAGATTGACGGCGTGGAGCTGGCCGGAATCGCCGATACCGATGCGGAGCGTGGAGCCAAGTATGCGGAATATTTCGGAACGACCTATTATCCGGATTACCGGGAGCTGCTGGCGCAAGGCATTGACGGTGTCATCGTCACTTCCGAGAATGCCCGTCACAAAGAGCATACTCTTGCCGCTGCCAAGGCCGGTGTCCATGTTCTCTGCGAAAAACCGCTATCCACCAATATAGCGGATGCCCAAGAGATGATTGAAGCATGCAAGGCAAGCGGGGTGCTGCTGCAGACCGCCTTCCCCGTCCGCTATAATTCCACGGTCATCCGCGCCAAGCAATTGGTGGATGACGGTGCATTAGGCCGCATCCTGGCCATGAAGGGGACCAACCGGGGGCGCAATCCCGGGGGCTGGTTCATCGACCCGGCTCTCTCCGGAGGCGGCGCCGTCATCGATCATACGGTGCATGTAGCAGACATTATGCGCTGGATCTCCGGCGCAGAGGTAAAGGATGTCTACGCCGAGGTCGGCCATTTGATTTCGGAGAAGCCGATCGATGATTGCGGCATGCTGACCATGGAATTTGAAAACGGCGTGTTCGCGACGCTAGACTGCAGCTGGTCCCGCAATAAGGAATACCCGACCTGGGGCGACGTTACCTTGGAAATTATCGGCTCGCAGGGGACGATCAGCGTGAATGCGACCAGCCAGAAGCTGCACGTCTACACCGATGAGTCCGGCTACCGCCATCATGCATGGGGTGACAGCATGGATGCCGAGCTGATCCGTGATTTTATATCGGCCATCTCCTCCGGCGCAGCCGAAGCATCAGTCACCGGCGAGGACGGATTACACGCACTCGCGGTTGCTGTAGCTGCATACCGTTCATCGGAGCAGGGACGGACCGTGACCATGCAGGAATTGGACTAATCCTAGGGGCATTGCAAGGGTAATTACAGACGGCAGCCTCATAAAGCTTGAGTTTGTCACCGTACGCTCGGTGCGTGGAGCTAGCATGTGTTTCGCACTGGCATGTGCGTGGAGTTGGCGTGTGCTTCGAGCTGGCATGTGCTTCGAGCCGGCTGTGCTTCGAGCTGGCATGTGCTTCGAGCCGGCTGTGCTTCAAGCTGGCATATGCATGCAGCTGGCATGTGCATTCAGCTGGCGCGTGCTTCAAGCTGACATGTGCTTTGAGCCGGCATGTGCATGAATCCGTGCATCCCTAAATGCCCCCATGCTTCCTATGGCTTTATATCGGCTGTCTTCCGGTATTAAGAGAAAATTACCGTGTTGAATAATATGGAAATCAGGGATATAATCACGAGGACTACGTACCGAACGGGTGTGGTACGTTAACCTAACCACTAGGAGTGATCAATGCCAATGATTAAAGCAGGCGTAATCGGGGCCGGGGGGATGGGCGCCGTACACATCAAAAATCTCCACGAGCATGAGCATGTGCAGCTCGCCGCCATTTGCGATTCCAACGAAGCACTCGCCAAGGCACAGGCGGAGCAATACGGAGCCGCTTATTATACGGACGGCAGCGTCATGATCGAACAGGAGCCGCTCGATGTGCTGTATATCTGCATCCCGCCGTTCTGCCACGGCGATCTGGAAGAGCGAGCGGCAGCGAAAGGCATTCATTTGATGGTAGAGAAGCCGCTCGGACTTGATCTCGAAGCTGTCCGCAGCAAAGCGAAAGCCATCGCGGACAGCGGAATTATTGCCGCTTCCGGCTATTGCTTGCGTTATTTGGATACGGTTGCAATCGCAAAGGATTATCTCAAGGACAAGAAAATCGGAATGGTTCGCGCCCATTACATCACCGTGCCTGTACCAACACCATGGTGGCGCAAGAAAGAGCTATCGGGCGGCCAGCTCGTGGAACAATCTACGCATACCTTGGACCTGGTCCGCTATTTATGCGGCGACATTACCAATCTGTACGCGAATATGGATCTGCTTCTCGTGAAGGATATCCCGGATCTGGACATTCCGGATGTCGGCGTCATCCAGTTCGTGCTCGAATCCGGAGCGCTTGGACAGATGCAAACCGGATTCATCCAATTCGACCATCGCACAGGCGTCGAAATCATGGGACGGAATTTCCGCCTTGTTCTCGACGGTACGACGCTGTCCATTGTCGAGAAGGGGAAGGAAACGATTTACCGCAGCAACTCCAACTTTTATAAAAACCTGACTGATGCGCTGGTCGAAGCCATCCGGCAAAAAAATCCCAGCCTGGTTCTGGCATCCTATGAGGAAGGCCTCAAGACGCTTGAAGCGACGCTGGCCGCGAACGAATCCGCAGAGACCGGCCAGGTTATTCAGCTATCATCTAATAAATAAAATCATGCATGGCAATAAGGGCGATCCCGCAGCGTCAACGGGGATCGCCCTTCTTAGATCCGTTCTCCAATGCCAATATACGAACAAATCATAAACATAAATGAACTGCAATTACACTGCCATCAAACTACAAACCAAGCGAAATGTACTTGACCTCCAAAAACTCATCGATCCCGTAATGCCCGCCTTCCCGTCCAAGCCCGCTTTCCTTGAAGCCTCCAAACGGCGCTTGGGCTGTAGACGGAACGGGATCGTTCACGCCCACGATGCCGTAGTCCAGCGCTTCGGCGATTCGCACCGCTTCCCCGAGATGCTGCGTGAATACATAAGCCGCCAGCCCGTACGGACTGTTGTTGGCGCGCTTAATCGCCTCCTCGATGGCGGTGAAGGTGGTGATCGGCGCCAGCGGCCCGAATGTTTCCTCCTGCATGCACGCCATGTCATCGGTAGCGTTCATAATGACGGTCGGTTCCACGAAGCGACCGCCGAGCTCAGGCAGCTTCTTTCCGCCGGTCAGCACGATGCCTCCCTTCGCCTTCGCATCCTGAATCTGCTTCACCACTTTATCCACTGCGTCCTCGTTAATGAGTGGTCCAATATCGGTACCTTCCTGCAGGCCGTTACCTACCTTCAGCTCGGAAGCAAGCCGCGCAACGCATTCCGCAAACTCTTCAGCTACTCGCTCCTCGACATAAATCCGGTTCGCGCAGACGCAGGTCTGTCCCCCGTTGCGGAACTTGGACGCGATCAAACCCGAAGCCGCCTGCTCCAAATCAGCATGCGCCGTCACGATAAACGGCGCGTGTCCGCCGAGCTCCAGCGATATTTTCTTCACATTCGCGGCCGCCCCGGCCATCAGCTTCTTGCCGACCTCGGTCGAGCCGGTAAAGGACAATTTGCGCACCCGGCCGTCCTGCTGCCACGCCTCCGCGATTTCACCAGAGGGACCTGTCACGAGGTTGATCACTCCTGCCGGAATGCCTGCTTGCTCCGCAAGCTCAACCAGCTTGATGGCGGTAAACGGCGTCTCGCTTGAAGGCTTGATGACCACGGTGCAGCCCGCAGCCAGCGCCGGCGCGACCTTACGGGTTATCATCGAGGCCGGAAAGTTCCAAGGCGTAATCGCAGCAACGACTCCGACCGGCTGTTTGGTTACGATAATCCGCTTCTTGTTCGACGAAGCGGGAATCGTCTCGCCATAGATGCGTTTGCCCTCCTCCGCATACCAGGAGACAAAGCTGTTCGCATAGGCAATCTCCCCTGCCGCCTCCTTCAGCGGCTTGCCCTGCTCCATCGTCATGATCCGCGCCAGCTCATCGGTATGCTCGCTGATCCGTTCAAACCAGCGGCGAAGCAGATCCCCGCGCTCCTGGGCCGTCAGTCCCGACCAATGCCCGAATGCTTCAGCCGCGGCATCCACGGCTTGTTCGGCCTCGATTCTGCCGGCCTTCGGCACGGTCCCGATCACCTTGCCGTCCGCCGGATTATACACCTCAATCGACTTGTCCGTCCGGATCCATTGTCCGCCGATGTATATTTGATCTCGAAACATCTATATAACCTCCTGTCTTCCTGCAAGACTGCAGCCATCCTGCAACTTAAACCCTGATTCGACGAATGCTGCCATATTCTTTATTATCCGATAATCGATGATCCAAAGCAAAGAAACTAACATACGGGAAGGGACGACAAGACCATAGCTTTAGCCGGACCCCCGCGCCTTATATGTAAATTCTGTTCGTCGGACCGAGGGTTTGCCTCCGGCTTTCTTCAGATTCCGCCTCGCGGCGGACACCCTTGCCCTTGGCTAACATTTCCTACTGCCAAGCCTGTAGCGGACTTTCACCGCCGAGTTATCGCCCATGCCGGGCGCACACAACGAAAGATGGCGGGACACGGAATAATCCGGTACCGCCATCTTTTGAATTGAGCTTGTATTATGAATGAGTCTTCATGTCCTCACTATTACTTGATGGCCGCGTCTACTTCTTTAACCATTTCGGATACGGAAGTCAATCCGCCGCCGGACAGGTACCAGAAGTCAGGGTCCAAGTACACGATGTTTCCTTCTTTCGCAGCATTCGTTGTATTGACGAGCTCGTTCTCCACGACTGCTTTAGCGCCGGATTCGCCGTTTCCTGTAGCTACGGCAGCGCCGCGGTCAACGACAAACAGATAGTCCGGATTTTTCTCTACAATATACTCGTTCGAGATGTCCTTACCATGAGTGCTTACTTCAATGTTGCTGTCCACCGCTTTAAATCCGAACACATCATGCAGGATGCCGAAGCGCGATCCTGGTCCGTATGCGCTGATTTTGCCTTCGTTCGCAAGAATGATCAGTGCGTTTTTGCCTGTTGCCGTTGCTTTTTCATTCAGTGCCTTAATGCTGTCTTCAATCGTTTTCAGCTCTTGCTCAACCTCGGCTTCCTTGCCGAAAATTTGTCCGAGCGTGTTCATGTTCTCTTCAAAGGATTCCATGTATTTGCTTGTATCCACGCCCAAGAAGATCGTAGGCGCAATTTCCTGAAGCTCCTCATAGGCTTCCTGCTGTCTTCCGGAAATGATGATCAGGTCCGGTTTGATGCTGTTGATTTTTTCGAAGTCAGGCTCTTTCAAGCTGCCGACATTCTCGTATTTCTTGTCTTCGAATTTGGATAGGTACGAAGGAATATTCGCTTGCGGCACGCCTAACACCTCTACGCCGAGCTTATCCAGGGAATCCAGAATACCGAAATCGAATACGACAACGCGCGTAGGATTCTTCTTCACAGGCGTTTCGCCAAGCTGATGCTTAATCGTAATCTTCTCGGAAGCTGGCGTGTTCGTATCACCGCCGGCTGCTCCCGTTGCCTCCTTATCCTGTCCGCATGCTGCGAGTACAAAAGTGAACATTGCTACCATAACTAACGCTAACCATTTTTTCATTGCTTCCACCCCGTTTGAATGATTTTTTATATTTCGTAAAACATGGTTTATGACCTCATGTCGTGCTTATGCGTTGATGTTTGTCGCATACAACCCTTTGGTCAAGCCCGGTTAAGCTTATCCTACCCAACGTTATGATCCTATGTATAACCGTTCATCCCTCCTGGCTGTAATCAAGAACAATATGGATATACATGTATTTTGAATATTTGGTTGATTTTGTAATACAAAGAGGGCGTATAGAACCGTGCCGTCCTTCTAAAAGGCAGCCAGGTCTGTCCGGACGGATAGGAACTCGCTAGAACCGCACCTCTCGCGGTCTGCTCCGGGCTCGTATCCTCCGAACACATATTCCAACCTTATGTTAGGCGTAGTATACACACACTCTGTTATCGTTAATCTCTTCGATCTCAATGTCCATATCATAGATGCCGCGAAGAACGTTGCTCTGAATAATATGCTCTGTCCGGCCTTCGCTCTCGATCGCCCCATCCTTCAGCGCCACGATGTAATCGGAGTAAAAAGACGCGAAGTTGATATCATGAATGACGATGACAATCGTTTTGTTCAGATCGGTGACAAGCTTTCTGAGTATTTTCATAATCTGCACCGAATGCTTCATATCCAGATTGTTCAGCGGTTCATCAAGCAGGATATACTCGGTGTTCTGGGCAATGACCATCGCGATGTAGGCGCGCTGGGTTTGACCGCCGCTGAGCTGGTGCAGGTATTTATGCTGCATATCCTGAAGCTCCATATACGCGATCGCTTCATCCACATACTTCTCATCTTCCGCCGTCAGCCTGCCTTGGGAGTAAGGAAAACGTCCGAAGGATACGAGCTCGCGTACCGTCAGGCGGAGGCTGATGTGGTTCGACTGCTTCAAGATCGAAACCTTCTTCGCCAGATCGCCGCTCTTCCATTGGCTGACCTCTTTGCCGTCCACCATGATCTGTCCGCTATCCTTGCCCGTCAATCTGCTGATCATGGACAGCAATGTACTCTTACCGGCCCCGTTCGGACCGATAAAGGACGTGATTTGGCCCTTCGGGATCGTAACCGACACGTTGTCGACGACTTTTTTGCCGCCATAGACTTTCGATACGTTCGTAACCTGGATCATGCTTTACTCTCCTTTAATAGCAGGTATATAAAGTAAACACCGCCGATGAAATTGATGATGACGCTGAGCGTCGTGGAGAAGGTAAACACCCGTTCTACAATCAATTGACCGCCAACCAATGCGATGACGCTGATCAGTATGGAAGCTGATATCAAGTAGGAATGACGGTAGGTTTTCATAAATTCATAAGCAACGTTAACGACCAGCAGTCCAAGGAATGTGATTGGACCCACCAGCGCGGTAGCAACCGAGATCAGCACTGCCACGACGATCAACAGCCGCTTTACAACATAATCGTAGTTCACGCCGAGGTTGATCGCCTGCTCCCGCCCGAGCGCAAGCACGTTCAGATACTTGGTGAATCTTGCGAAGTACAGGAGCGTAACGGCAACGACAATGCTCGCCATGATCAGCAGATCGGTCTTCACATTGTTAAAGCTGGCGAACATTTTATCCGCTACGTATTGGAACTCGTTCGGATCGATCAGCACCTCCATGAAGGAGGACATGCTGGAGAACAAGGTTCCGAAGATCATGCCGATTAGGAGGAGGAAGTAAATATTGTTGCCTTCCCTCCGGAACAGAAGCCGGTATAACACGCCGGCGAACAGAATCATGGCCCCGACATTGATCAGGAAATTTGCGTTGCTGCCCAGTTTGTACAGCGTAAAGGAACCGAATACGAAGATGACTGTCGTCTGAATCAAAATATATAAAGAATCCAATCCCATGACGCTCGGCGTCAAAATCCGGTTATTCGTGACCGTTTGGAACACCGTGGTAGACAGGGCGATCGCCCCGCCGGTCAGAATAATGGCCAGCACCTTCTTGATTCTTCGCGGGAAGGCGTAATCCCAACTGCCGCCAAGATCGATGAACAGAAAGGCCGCCACCAGGATAATTGCCACCGCGGCCAGCAGGCCGATTTTGGCTCTATAAGTCATAAGCCTTTCTCCTCATCAGTAAGTAAATGAAAATACCGCTTCCGAGCACGCCCACGGTCAGACTGATCGGAATTTCGTATGGGTATATGATGATCCGGCCAAGGATATCGCAGAACAGAACGAATCCGGCCCCTAGCAGCGCGGTATGGGAAAGGCTTTTTTTCAAATGGTCTCCCAGATACAGGCTTACAATATTCGGTATGATCAAACCGAGAAAAGGAATCACGCCGACCGTCAACACGACGGATGCGGTTACCAGCGCTACAATGACCAAGCCCAAATTAACGACGCGCCGGTAATGAAGTCCAAGGTTCGTGGCGAATTCCTCACCCATGCCGGCAACCGTGAATTTGTTGGCGAACAGGTAGGCCAGAATGACCAGCGGAACGCTGATATACAGAAGTTCGTACTGTCCCTTGATGATCATGGAAAAATCGCCTTGAAGCCATGCGGACATGTTCTGAATGAGATCATATTTATAAGCGAAGAACGTAGCGATCGAGCTTACGATGTTCCCGAACATGAGTCCAACGAGCGGAATAAAGATCGCATCCTTGAACTTGATCCGGTCCAGGATCTTCATGAAGATAAACGTGCCGGCCAGAGCGAATACAAAAGCCACCAGCATTTTCACAAGCGGTCCGCTTGTCGTGAATACGAGCATCGCAACGAGAATTCCCAGTCTTGCGGAATCCATGGTTCCCGCCGTTGTCGGCGATACGAATTTGTTGCGGCTAAGCTGCTGCATGATCAATCCGCAGATACTCATGCTGACTCCCGCCAGAATTAGACTGACTAGACGCGGCAAGCGGCTGACGAGCATAATATGCTGTTGTTGTTCCGTCATGGAGAATAAGTCCAGCGGCGAAATATCCTTGACTCCGATAAATAAGGAGACGATGGAAAGCGCCACAACGGCTGCGGCTAAGTAAATGATCTTCATGGCTCTTCCTTCTATGCATATGTCTCTAAATCATTTCGTCAGCTCGTAATTCAGTTATCATTCTCATTGAGATTGATTATCAATTACGTTCTGATAAGCATTATATCACCCTCATTCTCAACCGACAAGTATAATTGAGAATCAAACTCAATTAAATTATTAATCTTTGCATGATTTGTTCATCAATTGTTCATAATATGAAGCTTGGCAGAAATTAGCCGTTGTTGTCCTCAATCCTTCCATTGTTCTCCTCGCCCTCTCTTATAAATAGGAAATAAAAAATCCCTTCCCCTGTTTTAGCTCCCAATCACGGGGTATTTCATCTATAAATTCTCAATCACAGGGTTGACAATGACCAATGTGATATAATAACATACTAACGGAAGTATTATTTCTTACAATTAGTAAGTTGTTAAGGAATAATAATTCAACATATTTCAGCGATCACCTTAATGCATATTTGCTTGAATGATAGGACATCTTTTTATCAGGCGTATGCAATCCAAACCATGACTCAGGAGGGTTTATCAACATGTCTAAAGACTTCCTTACCGCACTTAAAAATCGCCGTTCCTACTATGCGATCAGCAAGGATTCCGTCATCTCCGATGAGCGTATCCAAGAAATCGTGAAAGATGCCGTGAAATACACGCCTTCTTCCTTCAACTCCCAAAGCGCACGCGCGGTCGTTCTGCTTGGTGAGCAGCATGACAAGCTGTGGAATATTACGGAAGGCATTCTGAAGGAAGTGGTGGGCGACGAGCAAGCATTCAAATCCACCGCTGAGAAAATGGCCTCTTTCCGCGCAGGCTATGGCACCGTGCTGTTCTTCGAGGACAACGATGTCATCGCAGGGCTTCAGCAAAACTTTGCGCTCTATGCCGACAACTTCCCGGTATGGGCGAATCAGTCGAACGGCATGCTTCAGCTCGTCGTTTGGACAATGCTGGAAGCCGAAGGACTGGGTGCTTCCCTGCAGCATTACAACCCGCTGATCGACGAAAAAGTAAAAGCTGAATGGAACATTCCTGAAAACTGGAAGCTGATTGCACAAATGCCATTCGGCAAGCCGGCTGCTGAGCCAGGGGACAAGGAATTTGCTCCGCTTGAAGATCGCGTGAAAGTTTACAAGTAAGCGAAACAAGACCAAGAGCCGCCATCAGGAAGCCTATTAAAGCTCCTCATGGCGGTTTTTTGCTGCAGTGACATTGTTTTTTCGATGCCGAGACGTTACAATTACCAAGTAAGAAGCCGCCCTCTTTCGAAAGCTTGGACCGGCCGGCATCTAAGCAAAATTTCATATCTTGTGTTGCTGTACTAGGGGTGCCTTGTGCTGAGAAACGGCAGGACCGCCGTTAACCCTTACTACCCGATCTAGGTCATGCTAGCGTGGGGAAGTGTAGCGTTCATGTTTATGTATTTTTCGCGTAGACATCGCCGCACTTATCCCTTAGGGTGCGGTTTTTTGCGTTATTTTGCATTCTCAAATTTATGCTGCAGGAGGAATCTACAATGAATGAGTTAGCATGCGGAACCAGCCGGATTGTTGGCTGCCGGTTCTCGGTATTTCCGATGACGGACCGCTTCGTCGAAGTGATTGTGGGGGCGTTGGAGTCTGTGCATACGGATAAGGTATGGATTCATACCGATGATGTCAGTACTTGTGTTCGCGGACGTGCCGAGCACGTATTTGACGTTACCCGTGCGATATTCGCCCATGCGGCAGCTTCCGGCGTACATACAGTCTTTAATGGGACCTACTCCATCGGCTGCCCAGGCGATACGGATGCGGATGTCTATATGTCTGAGGATTCCGGGGTGTTAAACAGCGAGCTTGGACCACACGCGGATATTGAAACCGCCTGCCAGTTCGCCTTGTATCCGCTCGGAACCGAGCATTATATGGATATTATCTACGGAGAAGTGCAGCGCGCCAAGGAAAAGGGAACCTTCGGGGGCAGCGTCCATTACGCAAGCCGTCTCGACGGAACGCTCACTCGCGTATTCGAATCCCTCGAGGATGCGTTCAAGCATGCCATCCAGACAGATACCAGCCACCTCGTGATGACCGCTGTCGTCTCCGCGCACAGTCCATCGCCAAAGCAGAATAGCGTATAATATGCACGCTTAAGCAGACAAGGACCCGGCGATATGCCGAGTCCTTGTGCTATCCACCGCGTATCCTTGATGAATTAAACCCAAGCAAGCGAGATGATTACGAGCAGGATAAAGAGAACCAGTATAATACCCGTTGATGTGCCCCAAACATCTCCACCATATGCTCCGCTCATGACGATCCCTCCTGGATTTATTGAAATACGTGATGTCATCACATATTAAGGTATGAGCCGGAAAGAACGACGGTCACGGCAGCTGTACCGCTTGTCTTTTCCCCCAGCCGATGGCCTTATTCTTCATATCCGACAAGCAGCTGGCCTCCGTAAGGGAGCAAAACCTGCTCGCACAGCTTCATGAGCTGATGCGATTGCCGGGTACGGTACATCGCCTCCAGCGCTTGCACCAACCGCTCGCTAAAATGCGGATCGAAGCCGGAGACCAGCCGGAACAGCGTCTTCCCTTCCCCCGTCCATTGCCGGTTCACCCTCAGGACAAACTCGCAGAGCAAAGTCGATATTTTTTGAACGGTAAACCAGGCTTCCCCGTCCCCTTTGGCCTGCTTAAGATCCATCATGTATTCGGTGATCATGTACCGGGCTGCGTCAATATCGGACATCGTTAATGGCAGCGGGCCGTAATCCAGATCAGCCTGGGCCTCCCCGCGAATGGCTTCCCCTTCCGGTAGCGAGCAGAGAACAACGCCTTCAGCCATGATCCGCTGCAACGTCGGATTCGCCGCAACGATGCCTGCGTCAAAATCTTCGCGATAGCCGGAGCTAGATAAAATAAACAGCTCTACGATCCAGCCGGCAGCTTCAATCGTCCTTCTCCTCAGCCCTTCGCCTTCTCTCTCTACAATGATCACGTCAAGGTCTGAGTGCTCGTTATGCTCTCCCCTGGAAGCACTGCCCCCCAGTACAGCCAGCAGACAATCCGGATATTGTTCCGACACGACCTTCCTTGCGGCCTGAATCGGCTCCATCTTCATGCGTATTTCCCCCAAACCGCTCATATCTTCAAAAAAAGGGCTCAAAATAGTAAATTCAGCGAAAACCCCAAACGTACCTCAATCATATGGTAAATAAACAAATATCCTTATGCAGATAACGAAAGTAGGGATCCATTCGATGAATTACATTAACATGCTGTCCAAATTAGGGATGGGCAGCGCCCACCCCGGGGGATTCGAGGCCACTCTGAGAATGCTGAATTCGTACCCTATCAGGCCGAGCAGCCGAATTCTGGAGGTTGGCTGCGGAACCGGCCGAACGGCCTGTCACCTAGCCGGCCTAGGCTACCAAGTGACGGCCATTGATCTGAATGAGCATATGATTACAAAAGCAAAAGCAAGAGCAGCGGCGATGGGCAGTGATGTGGAATTTCTTCAGGCAGACGTATGCTCGCTGCCTTTTCCGGACAATCAATTCGATGTCATTCTGGCCGAGTCGGTCACCGTCTTCACCGATACGTCGCGCTCCATTCCGGAATATTACCGCGTTCTGGATGCCGGCGGAATTTTAATGGACAGGGAGCTGATTCTGGATAAGAGCATGCCTGAACCGCAGCTCAACGAGCTGCTTGCCTTCTTCGGCATCCCCCGCCTCATGGACCGGGAGAAATGGCGCGATGCGCTGCTGGGCAGCGGCTTCAAGCAGGCCGAGGTGCTGGAATACAATCATTTCAACGAGAAGCTGAAGGAGGAACAGACACGCCATCTGGATGCCTATGAGCAGCGGGATAAAGGAATATTGCTCGACCTTGCACTCTGGGAGACGGTCTTCAAGCATGACCGCATGATTCTCGATAACACCGAATATTTGGCCTCCGCATTGTTCCGGGCAGAGAAATAGACAATCGTTGGAGCGGGTTTGTAGCGCATAAGCGTTCACAAATCCGCTCTCTTTTTCACGAGTTCTGTACGAGGATAACATTAGATCAGAATCTTCCGGGTTTCATTCAGGGTCTTTAGACTCACCTGATTGAAAATTTTGTAATTCCTTGTATCTACTTTTGTCGCACGATGATATAATCATGGTAAAAATATCCTATATAGCTTGAGGAGGATTCATTCGTATGGCATGGTTCAACAGACTCCCGATCGCTCAAAAAATCACAGCAGCCTGTTATCTCATTGCCGCCTTGTTCGCGCTTCCAATGCTGATCGCCTTTATACTCGTAGGCAAAGCGGTCATTGGTATCGTACTTGTTGCGGTGCTAATCGGACTCACTTATCCACTTTCCCGTGTCATTGAGAGAGCGCTTACGAGCACGTTCTCCGAAATCTCCAGCGTCTCCGCCAAAATTGCCAAAGGAGATTTTACCTTCCAGGTAGAAGAGATGGGCGGAATGAATGATCTCAGCAGAACCTTCAACAGCATGGTGGACAAGCTCCGCAAAATCCTTCAGGAAACCTCCGACATCACCCGCAGCGTCATGGCTTCAAGCCGGAATATATCAACGAAAAATCAGGAGCTTATCCAGGTCATGAACCAGGTATCGCTTTCTGCAGGAGAGCTGGCCGTCGGAGCAGGCGAAATATCGGAGGACGTGTCCGCAATGACCGACTCGATCAAGGAAATCGAGGAGAAGGTCGGCAATTACACCCACTCAACCCATGAAATGAACTCCCGGTCGATGGCAACTTTGCAGCTGGTGGAGCAAGGAAGAGAATCGGTATCCCGGCAATCGGCCGGCATGCTGCGAAATATCGAGGCAACGGCCAAAGTATCCGAATCCATTGATGCGCTCGCGCGAAACGCCAAAGGCATTACGAAAATTACCGAAACGATATCCGAGCTGGCCGATCAGACGAATCTGCTGTCATTAAACGCTTCAATCGAGGCGGCCCGTGCCGGCGAGCACGGCGCCGGCTTTGCCGTTGTAGCCCAGGAGGTTCGAAAGCTCGCGGAGGAATCGACCTCCTCCACGCGTGAAGTGTTCAATCTGGTTCGCAGCATTGAGGCAGACATTAAGCATGCGACCCAGAACATTAAGATCAATGAGGATGTCGTGCGCCAACAAACGGAGCTGATCCGGGAAGCCGAGGAAGTCTTCATGCAGATCGTAAGCAGCGTGCAGTACATCACCGAGCAGATTGCCGCCTTCTCCAAGGAAAGCGAGTCCATGCTGGAGAGCGCGCAGAGCATATCCGCCGCCATTCAGAACATTTCGGCCATTACCCAGCAGTCCGCAGCAGGGACGGAGCAGGTATCCGCCTCCATGAACGAGGGGATTACCTCAATCAAGAAGATGGCCGAAGAAGCAGAGGCAATGAACAACGCTGTCTTCCAGCTGCAGAAGACGATCAATATTTTCAAATTCTAGCTGAATTACATACAGAAGCAGGCCTGAATCGGCTTCACTCCGATTCGGGCCTGCTTTTTGCATTTCACGATGCTCCTCCTGGTTCGATGATCCTGGATCGCGGAAGCCGTATTTTACGTTTCACAAGAAAATACTTTGGAAAAACCAATTATTCCTCGCTCATGTGCGGCTTGAGATCATTCTTCGTGATCCGCTTATCGTCCTCGCCCATGATCTGTTCAGCCATCATCTCCGCAAACGGCGTCAGCGGCAGCCCGCTCAGCTGCTCCAGCGGAATCCATGCCGCGCCTAACGAATCCTCGCCGTCCCCTTCCGATTTCAAACCTGCCGGCTCATCCGCCAGCTGAACATCATAGATGATCCCGATATGATGGAGCTCCTCCAGCCTGTTCTCATCATATTGATAGATCATCGTATAGGAGACCGCAGTCCGAATCGTTCCCTGGACGGACGATAGGCCTGTCTCCTCCAGAAATTCACGCTGCAGCGTTCGCTCGGGCTCTTCTCCGAACTCGACCGATCCGCCGGGCAGATCCCATTTCCCCCGATGAGGACCCCGGGCTTTCTGAACCAGCAATAGGCGCTGACTGCGAATCAATACGCCATAAATGCCGAGATGGGTATATTTCTCCAAACTTACCGCGCTCCTTTTCGTGCAGTGAAGGTAATCCATTCGCCGCAAAACATTATATCCCTGCCGTCGTGGACCTCGGGAATTTCCTGATGGACCTGCCGCTCACATAGGATCTCCCAATCGGCATATAAACGATGCAGGATCGAGAAGGCGCGTTCCGTTGGAAGATTCAGTTCGATCAAGCCCTCCTGCTCCTTGCCCGTCTCCACATCTATTTCCTTTACATTCGTGTTGATCATGATGCAGTGGATACCAAGGGGAGCGGTGCCTTCCTGCATCTCTTCGAGCTTGGCAACGAACGCTTCCTCCGAGGTGAGGTGCTCGAGGCAGGAGCAAGCCACAATATAATGATACATGCCCGGCGTGATTCGAAAATACTGGGCATCCGCCACGTGCGTCTCGATATGGGACGCAACGCCATACTGCTCGGCATACTGCCGCAGCTTCGTGATTGCCGACTCGAGCAGATCCACACAGACGACCGTCCCGTTCATGTCCTGGATCCGCTGAGCCATCGGAATGCTGTTCCGGCCGACGCCGCAGCCTAAATCCAAAACCCGCATGTTCTGGACCTTCAGCAGCTCCAGATGATCCATAACCGCGGCTACTGGCCGCGCCAGCCAGGTCCCCTGCTCAAACAATGCGGTTTGATCGTAAAACTGCTCGTGATAAGCTATTTCCTTCTCGCGGGCTTGCTGAAAATCACTCATCTCGATCTCTCCCTTCCTGTTGCGGCATAGCTTAGGCGATGTCCACATGTGCCGCTAAATGAGGGCAGGCTTCAAGCGCTAATCCTCAAAAATCGTAAGCAGCGGCCACTGGCTCGCCCACTCCTTTCTTAGTACCCTTTCCAGATAATACTCACGCTTTAAGAATGCGGGGGAGCGCCTGACGCGAAGCCCGAATAAATCTTCCAGTCCATACGGGCAGATCAGCTCGATTCCTCCAGCCGGATTTAGCCTAGCCCCGATGGCCGTAGCGGTTTCGGGCCACATCGACATCGCATCTGCTGTTGACTGGTAAGGCCCGTCCCCATTCTTGATATGCATTCGGGCCTGATTCTTGACGGACCACTTGGGATTCAGCGTCTCTTCCTTTAGTCTCCGCTCCAGATGCTCGTCCCGGTCCTCGGAAGCATCGTCCGGATCAAAAAACACCACATCGATATCGCTGTGCCGATCGGAACGATCATATCCATGGAGAATATCCCACGCATAGTTGCGGATATAGCCTGCAGCAATATAGCATTGCGGCAGGTCCAGCTCCCGCACCCGCTGCAAATCAGCCATTAATGGCTGATGCTCCCTGATCCAGCTCTTTAAGCGTTCCTCTAACATTCCATTCACCTCCTGCAAGCATGCCGTAACATCCAAGTTTTGAAAACAAGACTGATTTTAACCGAGCGCACAACTTTAAGGCTTAGCTGCATTTTCAGAAAAATAGTTACAGAAGGAATAACGGCGAAGGCTCGTCCGAACGATTACATCCTCCCGCGAAAAAGCCAAAGACCGCCTCCTAATGGAAAACGGTCTATGCTCAGTCAACAAGTAAACCTATTATATTCCAGTTAATCCCTGCCGGCAATACAGCAAAGTTCACAAGATATTCCTTTAAGCAAACGAAAGCCCCTTAGTAGATCGAGACTCCACCCGAGCAGGATTTGAGGCTTGATTACAATCAAATCGCCTTTGAGTACCGCAACCGCCGGTCAGACCGCCGCGTCAATTCGCTCCTGTGATGCGACGTCGCAGCGCTTGCACACCTTCAGTGCCGTTCCGTCCGTCTTCGTCCGCGGATACAGCAGCTTCGTTCGCGTGCTTCCGCACACCGGACACGTGCCCCGGGCTCGGCTGGGCAGATGCCACAGCGCCTTTCCTCTTTTTTGCTTGGCCATTACATTCAATCCCCCGTTTCATTCATCATTTCGCTGACTCTACATTGTATGAACGGGGGTGCCGCAACATGTTGCAAGAACATGGCTGAATGAGTACATACTTAAAATTTGAACATTGTTCAAGCCGCCCAGTCTTAAGAAAAAGCCAAAAAACCATAGAGGGAGCTTTAAGTAAACGTCCTCTATAGCTTATTGGCTATTGGCTGCTTAGGGTAAATCCTCCGAACAGAAGTGCTCCATCAATGAGCTGATGCCGGCTGCTTCTCCAAGAACAACTCGATTTCCTGCTTGGACGGGATGGAAGCCTGTGCACCGGGCCGTGTGACCGTTAACGCGGCGGCAGCTGCAGCGAATCGAAGCGCAGCTTCGGTTGCCATGCCCCCTGAACTCGCTGCCGCATATGCACCGATAAAGGTATCGCCTGCGGCCGTCGTATCCACGGGCTTCACGCGGCAAGCCGGCACGGTGATCCGTTCTCCTCGGCGATTTGCATAGAAGCATCCCTGCTCTCCCAGTGTAACGATCACGTTCTCCGTTCCCAGGCCTAACAATTTCCCTGCGGCAAGCTCGGCCGTCATCGGGT
The DNA here is from genome assembly GCF_038597315.1 of Paenibacillus sp. FSL M8-0142. Taxonomy (NCBI): domain Bacteria; kingdom Bacillati; phylum Bacillota; class Bacilli; order Caryophanales; family Paenibacillaceae; genus Paenibacillus; species Paenibacillus sp. FSL M8-0142. Next base: position 2,218,433 of record NZ_CP152008.1, on the reverse strand, counting down.
CTTCCACCTTCACGCCGCTGACGGCAGCCGCCTCCGTCTCATTCAGAATCAATGTATCCAGCAGCGGAAACAGCGACGGAGGCAAAGCCCGAGCAGGAGCCGGGTTCAGCCAGACGCGAACCCCCGCTGCACTCGCAGACTGAATGACAGCCACGTTTGTCTCCCACGGGATTTCATTTTGCAGCAGGACTGCATAAACATCCTCAAAGCGGACCTCCGCTTGGACATCAGCCTCCGTTAATTGGCCGTTGGCTCCCGCTGACAACACGATATGATTCTCGCCTTCTTCATTAACCGTAATAATCGCCATGCCCGAGGTGCCTTCCTTGGCTAGAACGGACTTCACCTCTACTCCCCGATCCTCCAGGGAAGAAACGAGCGTATCGCCAAACGGATCTTGGCCGACCGCTCCGATCATCGCACACTCCGCGCCGGCCATTGCGGCGGCCACGGCCTGATTCGCCCCTTTCCCTCCGGGGAAGAAGGACGTTCCGCTGCTGTGAATCGTCTCCCCCGGCAGCGGGAACTGCGATACGCTGCTGACCACATCCATGTTGATGCTGCCAATGACGTACAGCTTACCCACATCGATCTCCTCCCTTGTTGTCTCTAGTTACGATACGGACGTTCGGACCTGAACCTTTCGAATTTCGAGCTCCCCATCCTCCAGACAGCCGAACCCGAACATGCCGTGTTCAAATGCAGCGTCCTTGCACTCCAGAACACTTTCTCCATTGATATACAAAGTGAAATGATCCTTCTGCGCTTTCAGCTTGAAATGATATTCCTGCCCATGCTCCCAATCGTATCTTGCGGTGATGAGCCGTTTCACTCCGAAATCCTGCTTGATAAACGATACGGCGTTCGGACCGTCAAAGCCGGCCAAATAGTGCCTCATCACGCCCTGCGCTCTTACGATGAGACAATGGCTGTCCCCCGAGATCGGCGTGATAACCGCTTCGACCTCCATGTCCTTCGCATAGTAATTGCCAGAGTAGGATGAGGCATCCCCTTCTGCCTTCCCCCAGAGTGCGCCATCGCGCAGCTCCCATACTCCCCGATGGTGGGAGAACGGGGTGACTGAGCCGAATTCCTTGGCCTGCTTGGAAAAATCGATGGCGTATTTCGCCTCGCCCGTAATGCGGAACTGTCCGATGAACAGCCGGCCGATGGCTCGGTCTGCGAGAGGGGAAGGGCTCTCCAAGATCCAGCCGATCTCATCGATCATGGCCCCATTGGTATCCGGAATCACCCATTCGACATCGTTCCACTTTCCATTCTCCGGCGTAACCGGGCTCAGCAATATTTCTTCTCTATTATAAGTGTTGCGTACGTATGGTGTCAGCGTGACCGGCTCACCCTCCCATTGATCCGCATAGATTTTCGCAGAAACGGTTTGACCGCTATAGGCCAGCGGAGCAAAGGTCGGCTTATATTTCTCGTCATTGAACTCGGCTCTTCGGTAGAACGGCTTGTAATAAATTTTGCTGCTGTCACCCTCAACCAATCGGTCAAACACAATTTCGAGCGAGCCCCTGCCGTCATATGAATGCTGCACCGAGTGCCTGACAACAGGCGTCTTGAACGGATTGCTGGTGCGGAAGCCGTGGGTTGAGCCCGGCAGATCAAAATCGAAGTACACCTCGCCCGGCTTCACGCGCTCCACCAAATCCTGAGGGGCCGTTTCTCCGTTCAGCCGATAGCCGAGCAGCGCAAGCTCCCTGGCGAAGGTGGGGAAGTCGACCAGATTCAAATAGCCGGATACGCTCGAGGCAACGATAAAATCATTGATCGGCTTGCGATAGTGGTCCGGAATGCCGGCCAGACCGCCGTATACACCAAGAATGCTGCCGACATTGCCTGCGTTGCAGTCTGTATCCCAGCCGCACATCGACGCGATCTCGACCGTACGGGCGAAATCCCCTTCGCCATACAGCAGGGCAAGCACGCATACGCCGGCATTCGGGATAATATGGCACACCCCGGTGTATTTATCATAGCCCCAGTGGTCCTCCAGGTATTGCCGGCATGCCCTGAAATCTTCGGGATGCTCGCGATGGAAATCCAGGACCGCATGCACGACGCGTGCATACGTAGAATCTGCCGGAATCATGCGCAGCCCTTCGCTTATGATTTCACCGACGGAAGCTGCATCGAAAGCTTTGGCGATGCACGCAGCCATGAAGCGTGCGCCATAGAGCCCGTTGCCGTCATGGGATACGCTCGCCGCCTTCTCCGCGTATTCGGCGGCCTTCTCCGCCCGCCCGGGGAACAGCAGCCCCCAGGAGTCGATGAAGATCTGGCCTCCGATCTGCTCCGCCATTTCCTCTCCGTTCACCTCGATCGAGCCGGACTTCGGAGCGGGGATTCCTTTGCGGAGGTTCACGTAGGCACGATGCTCCGTGCTGACATCCTCCCCGCCCCACCAGAACATGCCGATGCCTTCGCGGGCATAATTGAGCCAAGCTCTGCCGACATCCTCCGGCTCCAATTCCCGGTCTGCTGCATCGTCATAAAGCGCCCGTATAAAAAACACCGGCCCGTTCGCATCATCATCTGCCGCAAACGTGGTATACGGCTTCACATAATCGCGGATATCCCCATATACGTCACGTATACGTTCGTAGGTCCAAGCCACTGGCTCAATGGGTGCTCCCAGCCGAATGCCGATGTTCATGCCGATAAATCCGGCATAGACCGACTCTACATAATTCTCAGGTAACATAAACGTCCACTCTCCCTCCCAGCCAGTTGAACAAGTTGTGCCAAGGCCAGTCATGTTCCTTCTTTCATTCCTTGATCGGGGCGGCAAGCTCGGTAGCCTCGTGTAATACCGATGTCTCCCTCAAAATAAGCCTTACCGCCCCTGGCAAGTCCGGCAAGTCACAGTCCGGATTTCCTGCTCTCTTGGATAACGAAATCCTGCTGAAACGACCGACAATTCTTCAGATCAGGTTGCTTGATAACGGTTCGAATCTAACGGTTCATATTCAACGCTTTAAATTCAAAGGTTTAAAGCAACTCATCCATCCATACTCGTTTTCTGCTTTCATAAATCCGCAGATCCTCCTCGATGATTCCGGCTGCGATTTCGGAGAAGCGGTCGGCGATGCCGCATAGATCCAGACGGTTCACCTTGTTTAACTGCTCGATGTCCTCGGTCCGAATCACTTCATAGCCATGCATAGCGCCAAGGATGACGCCGGCCATAACGCCGATGGAGTCGGTATCCCGGCCGGAATTGACGCCGTCCAGAATCGTCCGGTAATACTCGCCGTCATTCAGCACCATAAAGGCAAGCGCAAGCGGCAGCTCCTCAATCGACCACAGCCGGCTCGGTGTGTAATGGTTGCTTGGAACGCCCAACTTGTCGATATGACGGCTGACGTCATCGCCCATCGGCGAGTACTTCAGCAGGATCTCTTGGAACGTCTCAACGACCCTGTCCATATCGTCCCGGAACGGACGCAAGCCTCGGGCCGCTTCCGTCAGTTCGGCGATCGCAGCTTTTGTGCCGTCCTTCGCGAGGGCGATCGCCGTACGGACGATATCGTCCACCGTCACGCCCGGCTCGAAGGCTTTGGCAACGCAGGCTGCAAGCACACCGGCAGCCTCCAGTCCGTAGCTGCTCTGATGGCCCATCGCGAACAGAATCGCTTCATCATAAGCCGCTTTTGGATGGCAAGCATTGACGATTCCGATCGGGGCGATGTACATCGCCGCACCGCAGTTGACCATATTGCCGATGCCGCCCTCCCGCGGATCGCAGTTTGCCAGCACATGGCGCATGAAGATATATTTTTCCGGGTAAAACAGCCGATCAATAATCAGCGTCTCTTGATCCAGCTCCGGGACGTAGGTCTTGCGAAATGCGATTTCCTTCACGAATTCATTGCCCATGTCGTAGGCGTCCAAATGCCTGCCCTCGGTCATATACACCTTCATCAGCGCGATGGTCATCAGCGTATCGTCCGTAACGATGCCGTCCCCCCGCATCCTGCCAAGCCGGACATCGGCGGGAAGATCCGCCTTATGCCACTTGGTCATCAGCGACTCCACCCGGCCGTATTTGGACTTGATCTCCGCATAGGTCAGCTTCTCGACGGGAGCCCCCAAGGCATCCCCGAGCGCAGTCGATAGGACCACGCCCCTTACTCGGTCACGAAAGGATGTCATCAGCTTCAAGCTCCTTACTTGATGTTCTCGTTAGCATATTTCGTTATTTCCGTACCTCCGGCAGCATACCAAGCTTCAACAAATTCATCGAACTGGGACAGGTCCTTCTTGCCGGTAATGAAATCGGTCGAGTATTCCTTATACAGATTGTTCATCGCATCCCAGTTGGCAACGAATTGATCGGGAATCAGGAAATTGTTGTCCTCGGTGTAAAACTCCGAAGCCATGCTCAGCGACTCCGTTCCCGGCTTGCCAAGCAGCGGCGTCTTCAGCGGCGTTTCCGATTTCATCTCGGTCGGCTCCCAGAAGCGTGCATACCACTCGCTGTAATATTTGTCGTTCAGCACAATCTCGCCGTTCTCCACGGTAAAATGCTCGTTCTCGAATCCCAAACGGTCCAGCATTTGTCCTTTCGGGCTTGCCAAGTAATCAAACACCTGGAAGGCAATATCCTTGTGAGGGGACTGCGAAGAAATCGCGAGTCCGCGGGATTCCTTCGTTACGTCGGTTGCCCCGAAGCCCTGGCCTCCGTCTCCCTTGGCAGGCGGCAGCACGATCAGCTCGGCCTCCTTGCCTCCCAGATCCTGCATTCTTCCGTCGTACAGATCCAAGATTTTGCCGACGGTGCCTGTAATTACGGCCGCATCTCCTTTATAGAAGGCATCCTCCTTCGTGTCCCACTGCTTCGTGATGAATTGCGGGTCCAGCAAACCTTCCTTGTAAAGCTTGTTATAGAAGGTCAGCTTTTCCTTCTCGTTCTGGGATACCTTGGAATATTCATACGTTCCGTCAGCCTTCTTGAGCCAAGTCGTGTCAAGGCCGAAAGCGGTATTGAAAATGAAATTGATCTCGGCAATATCGCCGGCGGCGGTCAGCGCATAACTAGGCTTGCCTTCGCCCGGCTTTTTCTCCACCAGCTCTTTAAAGAAGGCGTAATAATTGTCGACGGTCGGATTTTCGATCAGCGCTTTCGAGCTGTCCATCGCATTGAACCAGTCGGCGCGGATCACCGGCGCTTTCGGCGCGAGCGGCTTGATCCACATTAGATACGGATAGCTCTCCATGCGGGTTTTGTTATGCGGCTCCATGATGTCCTTGATGTACTTGGATTTTTCGATATACGGCGTCAGATCCTCCAGCAGTCCCTGCTCCGAGATTTGCTGGTCGCCGCCCTGGAAATAGATGATGTCCGGAATCGTGCCGCCGAGCAGCAGCAGATTCAAATTCTCGGCATAGCTGCCTTGCGCCAGATCGACGAGCTCAAACTTTACGTTCAGCCCCTCATCTTCTGCCAATGCTTTCTCCAGCGTTTCGAAAAATTTTACGGAGACCGGATTGGCCGTCCCCTCATCCTTATACACGATCTTCAGCGTCACGGGATCCCCGCTTCCGTCAGGCTTTGCCGCTTCCGGCTCCTGCCCGGCGCCCGGCGCGTTCGAGTTAGAGTTCGATGTGCATGCGGACATGACCATAACCAGCATGGCAACGATTAACAACAGGCTTACCTTTTTCATTGGTTTGTTCTCCCCTTTTTAGAAAATGAACGTACGCGGCGGATACATCTTGCCTTCCCGGCTTAATCCTTGACCCCTCCTTCAAGCTCGCCCTTGGCGTAATATTTCAAAATGAAAGGATATAGGAACAGCAGCGGCACGATCGCGATGATGATCGTCCCTGCCTGCAAGGAAGCAAAATCGAAATTGATGGCGCTGTCGAACATATTCTGATTGCCCATCAAGGACGTGTTGTCCTTGCGGACGACGAACTGCCGCAACACCACCTGAAGCGGCCATTTGCCCGGCTCCGAGATGTACAGCGTCGCCCGAAAATATTCGTTCCAGTGGTACACGCCGTAGAACAGTCCCAGCGTGGCAAGCCCCGGCTTCGACAGCGGCAGAATGATCCGGGTGTAGAGCCGGAAATGCCCGGCGCCATCCATCCGGGAGGCTTCCAATATCTCCTCCGGAATATCCTGAATGAACCGCATCAAGATAAACAGGTAGTACACGTTAATCGCCTTATACAGAATCAAAGAGGTAAGCGTATTCATAAGTCCAAGATCTTTAATCAGCAGATACTCCGGAATCATGCCCGGCTCGAATACCATAATGACGATCAGGAGAAACAGCACCGCTTTTTTGCCGATAAACTCCGTTCTCGCCAGCACATATGCGGCCATGGACGTCAGCAGCAGATTCAGAAACGTCCCCGCAGCGGTTATCCACACCGAATTCATGATGCTGCCTGTAATCAGCGGATTGGCAAACAGCAGCTGATAATTGATCGTTGTGAAGCCTTTCGGCACGATATCCAGACCGCCCATCAGGTGGGCCTTGCCCGGGTCCGTCAAGGATAGCGCCAGCAGGTTCAGGATGGGAACCAGCACCATGAGCGTGAACAGGAACAGCAAGACATATATGACGATTTTCGAAAACTCCAGCCGTCTCATCATTCTCCCCCTTTACCAGACGCCCTTGCCCGAGATGCGTTTCGAAATGAAATGCGTGCCCAGGATGAGGACGATCCCGATGACGCCTTTGAACAGACTAGCCGCGGTTGCATACGCAAACTGCCCGTTTCCGATACCGATCCGGTATACGTAGGTGTCCAGAATGTCCACCACGCTGATGATGGAATCGTTCATAAAGTTAAACACTTGGTCGAAGCCCGCATTCATGAAGAAGCCGAGGTTCAGAATGAAGACGGTTACAATCGTGCTGTACAAATGAGGAAGCGTAATGTACCGCATTTGCTGGAGCCGGGTGGCGCCGTCGATTTTTGCGGCCTCGTATAATCCCGGGCTGATCTTCATGATCGCGGCCAGATAAATGATGGAATCCCAGCCTGCGCTCCGCCAAATTTCGGAGAAAACAAGCACCCAGCGGATATGCTCTTTGCTGGTCATATAATCGACCGACGGCAATCGAAAGAAATTCGCAATCAGATTGACCGCGCCGTCCGCCGGATTCAGCAGGCTGATCCAGATCCCCGCGATGACGACCCAGGACAGAAAGTGCGGCAGATAGACGACGGATTGCACATACTTGCGGTATTTGCTGCTGCGCACTTCATTAATGAGCAGGGACAGCATGATCGGAATCGGGAATACGAAGATGATTTTCATCAAGCTGATAATGATCGTGTTCTCCAGTACGCTGGTGAAGGCCGGCGAACTGAACAAGGTCTTGAAATGCTTCCAGCCGACCCAGACATGGTCGCCCAGAATGCGATAATCCTGGAAGGCGAGCTTCATGCCATAGAGCGGAATCAGGTGAAAGATGAAAAAGTAGAGCAGAGGTAAGGCCAGCATGGCGTACAATACCCAATCCTGCCTCAAGCGTCTGAGCACCTTCATCGTCTACTCCTCCTCTGATTGATGGATGGCCAGCTTCATCAGCGGAGCATGCTGCTGTGCTCCGTACACATCGCGGTCGCCGACGCTGCCCGACGAAATATCCCGCGAGATGGTCACTTTGAAGCCGAGTGCCTGGTCAAAAAACACCAGATGGTGAATCTGTTCCTCCTTGACCCGGTACAGATCGCAGATGGTTCGTTTCGTAATGCAGCCGGATTGTTTAACTCTGTCATAATCGTCTTTGGAATCAAACAGGACGTCCAATGTAATCTCGAAGGGGCCGGAGTTCTTGCTCCGCAGCACCTTCGCCACGTCACCGAGCACGGTCATGCTTATAACCTCCCTTTCGAAACTCGATACGGAACGCATTGTCGGTCAATTCCATCAGGTGATACACGGAGAATTCGTAAACAGGGCCGAACTCGATATCGCTTGGGGCGAATGGAAACGCCAGATTGCCGGCCGTTGCCTTCCGGCCCTCATAGCCGTAATGCAGGAAGGTCGATCGGACGGTGGCGCATATGCTGCTAGCCAGCTCCTGCGTCCTCGCAACCACTTCGAACATCACCCCGACCTCGTGCCCCTGGAAGGGCTCCGTCTCTTTGCTGCCGAGTACGCCGTTCTTCCCGTAATTGTAAAACCGGATCTGGTAATCCGATTCGGGAATTTCGCTGTAATACTCTCTCGCCTGACTTCGGACGTAATCCTCGACCTCCTCCAGCTTCCCGATCAGAATCGGGTCGCGGATCCCCGCAATCACGAAGGTGCGGTAGGCGACGCGCCTTGCTCCTTCCAATTTGACGAAGTATTTCTCGGCAGGAAGGTACCGGCTTCCGCTGACGCGGACGATGCCGGGCTCCGTCTCTTCGAACCGGCAATCCTCCAGATCCAGCGTAAAGCCGGGCCCGTGCAGGATGTACGGATGCTCCTTCTCATAGAAGGTATGGGCCGCAACGCTGGTTGGACTGCAGGTGCGTGCCGGATTCAGGGACTGAACGGTAAAGCTGTCTTCCCCTATGGTGCCAAGTATGCTGTCCTTCGTCGTGCCGGGCTCTGCACACAGCGCGCCGCATTCGAGAATTTTGCCGAGATGGTAGGAGAGCCCCGGGTCCTTCCCGTGGAATATGCCGATCGCTGCGAAAGGGGACGGATCATAAGCGCGGCCGCAGACAATGATCTCGCTGCCGGCTTGAAGCGCTTCCACGATAGGCTCATGTCCCATTTGGGCCACGATGCTCTTTGTCGTATCGATCATCTCATCCGTCAGCGGCGGGATGTTCGGGCTAAGCGGCTGAATGCGTCCTTCCCTCTTCGCCTGATGGATTTCGTCTTGCGTGAAGTCCGCCCAGATTACCGATACCTTCGCCTCCATCTCAAGCTCGCTCAATATTTCGTCAATGATCGCAAGCGTCCAATTGACATGCGTTCTGGCGCCGGAACCGCCGGCTGAGCCGATGATGATCGGGATGTTCCGGGGGAGGCCGGCAGATAGCATGATCTTCAGGTCTTTCTTTACCGCGCGCTTGCTGACGATGGATACGCCGGCGCCCAGCTTATGCGGTCCCCCGTCGGTTGAGCCAGCATCGACCACAATGCCGTGCAGCTCGTACTTCAATCCGTTCATGAAGGATTGCTCCGGAAACCCGTATCCAAGCATCCCGCAGGGGGATAAAATTCGAATGTCTGTATTCATCTGCAGTCCCTCTTTACCAAAATATTCACTCATGCCCATTGGATAATTGGATTATCCAATTTGTGTTAAAAAAGGGGAAGCCACTCCCCTGCTATGCATGAATGTAATTGTTCTGTATGTTCTCCTTCACCCGGCTCAGATGGTTCAGCAAGGCGAGCTTTGCCTTCACCGGATCGCGTTCCTTAATCGCCTGTAAAATAAGCAGATGCTCCTCATAGACCTCGCTTTTGCGACCGGGGATCGCTTGGGTCTTGTTCAAGGTGCGCTGGAGCAGGTCCATGTGCAGCTCGATCATATTCACGAGCACGACGTTATGCGTGGCCTTCGCGATCGATAAATGGAAGGCCTGATCCGGCTTGGAACGGTCTTCGTCATCTAACCCGACCTGTCCCCACTTCTCAAAGGCCGCCTCGATGTCGGCGATATCCTCTTCCGTTGCCCGCTTGGCCGCCAGCTCCACAATGCCCGTCTCGAACAGCTCCCGGGCTTCCAGCAGCTCAATGATCGTCGCCCGTTCGATATTGTCGAGAATCCGGCTTCGGTCCTCCGCAACATCCAGCGCCTTGCTGAGAAAACGCCCCCCTCCGGGCCTTGCTTCGATCAGCCCTTCCCGCTCGAGAATGCGGAAGGCCTCCCGCAGCGTTCCGCGACTGATCCCGAACGATTGCGCCAGCTCACGCTCGGTCGGCAGAACATCGCCGTGGCTCAGATTTCCTTCTAAAATCAAATTTTTGATCTGTTCAATGACGTCCTCATATACCCGATGATATTTAATCTTCTTAATGGTCATATGATTTCCCTCTCTATCCTTCATGACAATCACTAATTGGGTCATCCAATGGACCGCAGATTTAGCATAAACCGTTCACAATTGGGCTGTCAAGCAAAAAATATAGCGCTTACATATTAATTCAGACCCGTTTATTCGAATTTCCGGCATCGTTCCAGAGTAATTGGGTGATCCAATTCGCGAAGAACTGCGGCTATAATATCCTGATCGTTCATGGCTTTGTGAGCCTCCGAAATAAAACAAGCTTCTTCTACAGTGCGCCTAAATACTGCAAAGCACAACCCCCGTTTCTTAGGCGGGGGCATCTTAGGTGTAATATATTAACGATTTATTGTTCGAACGTGCTCCCTCCCTGTCGCATGGGATTGGCCACCTGCATGTGACGACTTATGCCGCTATCCTGAGAGCCGCTAAAAACCAAGCGAAAAAAATGCTGCGAGTCAGCGCTTCCGCCTGGCAAACGCATATCTTATGCTTCCATACAAGCCGCACAGCATCAGAAATAGGGCCGCGCCCTGTACCGTAATTAGTTTTCCACCGCGCAGTACAGCGCCGAAGGATACCTGGGACTGCAGATGTTCAACATGTTCATACTGGCTTTGAATGTCGGGCACATAGGTTTGAGTCAATATCATTCCCTGGAAGACCCCGAACAACATATATCCGCCGCATACCGCGATGGCGAACAATACTGATTCAAGCGCGATCCGTTTCCATGAAATCATAGCATCATCATCCTCCATCATTGCATCCCATAATCCCGGATAGGTTGACTTCCTCTAAAGCCAGCCGACAATAACGCTGATCATATATCCAGCGGGAACGATGACGAGCTGGGCCAGCATCGTTCCGAAGAATCGCGAAACCATGAGCATGGTATACACCTTGCCCAGCTGATTCTTCGCTTCTTCATCCCGCGTAGCTTTATCGGTGATCAGGCCTAGCTGAGGGTCGATAAAAATCGTTAAAATAATGGTAGCCATGCCGTTGATTAACCCCGAGGCTTGGGAGGCCATGGTGCTATGCGCGGGCACGAGATGAGCCGCATACAACGACGAAAGCACCCCGACGGTATAAAAAGCGGTCACGACGACATGAAGTAAAATAAAGCGGTTGGGCACGCCCAAATATCGAAACTGGCTCAAGCTGAGATTGGGCTTCTTTATGTAATGCCTTGTATTTTTGAGCTGACCGACCGTCACGCTCGAGATCAGCTTCGGGATGGAGCCGGCTACTTCAAGCTTGTTGATGATTCGTCCGAACAGGTTGACGAAGGTCGGGAACAGCGCAATGGCTGCGATGGTGCCGATCGAAGCGGCAAGCAATATGATCCGAAAATAGGAGAGCACGTCAAATGACGTGTGTTCTTCGGCGTAATCCACGAATTTGGCGGTGAGCGGGGCCTGGATTAAATTCGAGGTCCGCGACACCAGCAGGACGATGCCCGTCAGTGACAGCGCTACCGCTATTTTATTCAGCTTAACGCCTGCATAACGGATCGAGTAGGACAATGTTTCCGCCGTATGAATGACCATCGTTAGGACAAAGACGACAATCAGCGTTTGAATCATAAGCGATTCCTCTGAATGGTGATATGAAAATCCGTCCCGTACTGATAAAGGTCCAATTTGCGGGCAATTCGCTGTGAGCTCAGATTGTCCCAAGCCGTGCTGTATAGCGGAATACGCCCCAACCGCCGAATCTCCCAGCCCCATCGTGCTGCCGCTTTGGCAGCGAGTCCCCGCCCCCTGAAATCGGAGGCCGTGCTGAGACTTGCCTCCGCCGCCTTGGCGGAAGTCCGGGCCGAGCAGCAGACGGATACGGCCGTATCGCCGATCACACAGCCTATGACCGGCAGGCGTTCCTCAAGCTCCGACTTGATCTCTGAAAAGTAGGTCTCCAGCAAGTCTGCGTTGGATTGATCAATGAACACGATGCCCGGATCGGCTGCTGGCTCGATCGGTTTGTCCGGGAACACATAGGCCGGCCCGACCCATATCTGCTTTACCGGCATGTATGTCTCGATCGTCTTGCTCATCTGCACGATGCTCATGTTAGTCCCCCGTTCGCATTGCATCCGCAGCTCTTCCTCCATGGGGTCCGGCATATCTGCCGCTACCAGCACCTCCCGTCCGAAGCGTGTTGTGCCAACGAACACTGCCGTTTCGGCGGCTTGCGACGGCTCATTGATGCCGATGATCCGCCTTCGGCCGTCCAGCAGGTATAACGTCTCCGACTGGATCCGCATCAGCTCCGCATCATCGTATGCGGCATAGGGCATAAGTTTCCCTCCATCCTTCGCGTTATCATTACGTAACGGATACCTTCCAGCTGAACCAGGTTCGTGCTTTAGCAAGCCTACATGGCATGAGAGGCCTTGGTCAGCTGGAATGCGGCCTTGGTCAGCTGGAATGCGGTAAGCTCTCCTTCTCTTTGAGAAGTGCAGCGGTTCGCCGATAAATCGCATCCAGCTCCTGCCTGCTGACAAGACTGGCATCGTGCTCAAACGTCACATGAAATTGATGATTCCTCGCCGCTACGTATTCCAAATAGGCATATGCGTCGCCGAACCGCTCATCCTCGTCATGCTCGGGCAGCACCGGGAGATGATGCTTGAACGTACCGCCCTCATAACGGACATTGCTGTAGTGGACCACATCGATTTGCGGCGCGAGCGCCTCCATAAAGGAATACGGGGCGAATCCGGGAAAAGCCCTACGGGCGATATCCAGCCTTGCCGTATCCAGCACGAAACGAATCTCCGGATAGGCCAGAAATGCATCGATCACGATGTCACCGTAATCCCCGAAGAAGTCATGCTCCAACACGATCCGCTGCTTAAAGCGCTGCTGCAGCTCGGCGAGATGTTCAAACAAGGTTATGGAGATATCCCTGAACTGCCCTCTGCCCAGCTGTTCGCAGCTGTAGCGGTGTCCAATGTCGGGAAGCCGCGGAAAGGGCGTGAAGGGCTCTTGAAACACCGGATAAAACGGATAGTGGAACAGGATGTAGTCCGCATCGTAGGATGAAGCCAGCTCAACCTCGGAGGTTATGTACTGCAGCTCTTCCTTAAACTGCCGGGGGGCGGGTGCATTTAACACAGGCAGGCGGTATCCGTCTTCCGCAAGCACCGGTCCATGGATTCCATATCCAAGCCCGTGCTGACGGCAGAAATCCCGGACCTGGGCTAAAGCGGCTCGATCCGGCAGGCAGCATACCTCCATCCCGGTGATCAGCGGCATGGCCAGCTGCTCCCACCGATCGGGGCTAAATTGCTCCCACATGCCGATCTGCAATCGTCTCATGCTAGGCCTCCCCCCTCGCGGCAATGGCCTGATTCCAAGGGGATAGATCATCGATCTGTACCCGCGAACCCGTTTCGGATGAACGAAGGATTGCATCCACGACCGCCTGGGTTCGGTGTCCGTCCGCAACGTTCGGGATTTCGAGCGGCGACGGCTTGTCTGTCAGCTTCCTATAGATGCTGTCGATCATCGGATAGAAGCCGCCGTAGTAATGAACGGCCGGAACCGTCAATCCCTTCGGCGGTTCTACGCCCTCAATCTGAACTGGCTCCAATGCTCCTCCTCTGCTGAATTCCAACATACGGTCATCTCGCATAACGAGCGTCCCCTCATCCCCGTATATCTCCAGTCTCCATCCCGTACCGGTTCTGCCAGGCAGGAATACGTCCACCGCCAAGCTCGCACCGCTGCGGAACCGGCCCGTGAATGCAAATGCATCGTCGGCATTGCGCACCTCACGGCCGTCGCTGCCTTCATAACTCGGAATATGCGTCCTGAGATCTCCCTGAACCTCGGCAATCTCTTCTCCCATCCACCACATCAGGGAATCGATCATATGGGACCCGACGGCGAACAGGAAGCCGCCTCCCTCCTCGCTTCGGCCCTCCCAGCCACGCTGCCCTCCCGCCAGAGTGGAATAGCCCGAGAAGCTGCCGCAATACCGAATATGCTGAATCCGGCCCAGTAGTCCTTGGTCCAGCATGGCTTTAATCCGCTGCCGAAGGGGTGTAAGCCGCCATAAGAAATTAACGAATGCGCATCGCTTCAGCCGATTCGCCTCTTCGACCAGCTCCAGGGTTTGTCCGGCATTTATGGCGAGCGGCTTCTCTACCAGCACATGATGCCCGGTTCGGAGGGCTTGCAGCGCCATGCCGTGATGCTGTGCGGGCGTGGAGGCAATCGATACCAAATCCAGCTCCTCCGATTCCAGCATTTCACGCCAGTTGCTGTAAAAGGCGATGTCCTGAAACGAACGCTTCGCTCCATGATCGCTTCGATATACGCTGGCGATCGATTTCAGTTGAAAGCCCGGATGCAGCCGGAAGATGGGGGCGTGAACCTCGGCGCCGAAGCCGGTGCCGATAATTCCGACATTGATTTTGTTCATGGATACGCTCCTTACCGCGTGATATTGCTGATTAGTTCAACTGACTATTTCCACGTTAATCCCTGACGACCTTCCTCAATAACTTCCCGTCTCTACCAAAAATTCCTATCGCGTAACCTCGTACCCAGAAGCTTCCGGCAGGACATCGAGGTTCCACGCCCGCATCGTCCTTCGAAGGCTAAAACGGCGGAATGGATTCATCGCATGCTCTGCCTGGGCATGGCGTATAAACAAAAGCTCCATCGTTACTCTCACCGGTACCTGTCTTGAAGAACCGATGCTAATTTATGATGCTGCGTTTGCCTGTGTTCATGCTTTGACCCAAGCTGGCGGGTCATGCTATGAATGTACATGCCAGCCTTCTAACTCGCTTCCATTTTAACATTATTTACCTCCGATGTGTCTGTTTGTGCTAAAAATCTGTTGGGGCTCCACCATCGAGGAAATCATCTGAAACTTTTACCAGATCAGAGTCGTTACAAAAACATGAAGCATTGCAAACCTATCCAGAGGATTGCAAAGCTACCGAGCAACTTCGAGCAGCTCGAATAGGAGCAAAATGACGGGCATGTGACATAATTATTAACCTTTGTTGTATGATTTCTAATGACCGGTTCAACGGAAACAATAGAAACTTATTTTTCAACGCAATTAATAGACACTTATCCATTGCCAAGGAGGTTTCCCGTGCGAAAAAATCTGATTGCGTTCCTGGTGCTCGTCATGTTCGCCTTAACGATCGGCTGCGCATCATCCCCCAAGCCTGTTGTTATCAACGAATACAAGATGTCGTCCGTTCATGAGGACTTCCCTGTCCCTGAGCAAGCGCTGGAGCGTGAGGCGACGTTCGGGAATCCGAATATCGCGGAGGGTGCAAAGTACGAGTTGGAAAATATCGGAGGCGAGCAGGGATTATATCCGCCGAAGGCTTACCTGGAGGAGATCAGAGCTTCCGGCTAAACCGAGATCTAGGAAGAGCGTCTGGGTCATGTGCATTTTTTTCGTAAGGATGATACGAAGATCGCCTTGGAAATTCGAGAGGATTCGATTGACGTGTATGAGCTGAAACAAGTTGACGCCCCTTAGAGACTCGAATCTGTTATGATACGCCGGTTGACGCACACCACGTCCCGTTTTAGGGGAACGCCGTTAGCTGCTGCCCTACTTCCTCGCCTCGACTCCAGCAAGTCCCGAAACGGAACTTGTTCTTCCTTTTGCGGGCCTCCTGGCCTCTGCAAGTCCTTAAATAGGACTTGTTCTGCCCTACTTCCTCGCCTCGGCCCCAACGAGTCCCGAAACGGGATTTGTTCTGTCTTTTGCGGCGCTCCTGACCCCTGCAAATCCTTAAATAGGACTTGTTCTGCCCTACTTCCTCGCCTCGGCCCCAACGAGTCCCGAAAGCTGTCCCAGGTCTATACATACTCTGGTAACACCTCCAATATTATCGCATGACGGCTTTGCTCATTCCGACCGCCCCCTTGAATTCTAACTTCTGGAAACAATCATATATATTACCAGTTATATACAATCTTCACTTTACATGATAAACTAGCGCTATATTACATTGCAGCGTCGAGGCGGTGCGTTTTGATATTTTGAAATTGCATATTTCGGAGGAGTAAGATGAAAGCAATTATTCTCAAGTGGAACCAAATAAGTCTTGTAAAACGAATTTTGGCGGGGATCATTGCAGGGATTATCCTTGCCCTGATTGTTCCCGGTGCGACTGGAGTCGGTTTATTCGGTACTTTATTTGTATCCGCGTTAAAAGCGGTTGCCCCTGTATTGGTGCTGTTCCTCGTCATGTCCGCCATCTCGAACCATGCGAAAGGCCGTCAGACGAATATGAAATCGATCCTTGTCCTGTACGGTATAAGCACATTTCTGGCGGGGCTGGTGGCGGTCATCGCCAGTTTTATTTTTCCGGTAAGCTTGTCGCTGGTCACGGGATCGACGGACCTGACTCCGCCAGAGGGCATTCTCGAAGTGCTGAGGACCTTGCTGTTACAGGTTGTCGATAATCCGGTCAACGCACTGATGAAAGCCAATTATATCGGAATCCTGGCATGGGCGATCCTGCTGGGCCTGGCTCTGCGAAGCGCTAAGGAGGGAACGAAAAGCCTGCTGACAAATGTCTCGGATGCGGTATCCCAAATCGTCAAATGGGTGATCCAGCTTGCTCCGTTCGGTATTATGGGGCTTGTCTTCGAATCCATTACCGCAAACGGACTAGCGTCCCTGCTCGATTACGGGAAACTGCTGCTCCTGCTTGTCGGATGCATGCTGTTTATCGCGCTTGTCGTGAACCCGCTCATTGTCTATGCAAGGCTGCGCAAAAATCCGTATCCGCTGGTGCTGACCTGCCTTCGGGAAAGCGGCATTACCGCGTTCTTCACCCGCAGCTCTGCGGCCAACATACCGATCAATATGCGATTATGCGAGAAATTAAAGCTGAACCCGGATACGTATTCGGTATCCATCCCGCTAGGCGCCACGATCAATATGGCGGGGGCAGCGGTGACGATCTCGGTCTTGACGCTGGCAGCGGTCCATACGCTCGGGATTCAGGTGGATTTTGGCACAGCGCTTATTCTCAGCATTTTATCGGCGATTGCCGCAGCAGGCGCTTCCGGGGTGGCTGGGGGGTCGCTGCTGCTCATTCCGCTGGCATGCAGCTTGTTCGGCATTTCGAATGACATTGCCATGCAGGTAGTTGGCGTAGGCTTTATTATCGGCGTTTTGCAAGACTCTTGCGAAACCGCGCTGAATTCTTCCTCTGACGTGCTGTTTACGGCCACGGCGGAGTATGCGAAGAAGCGTAAAGAAGAAAACGCAACGATTGCGAAAGCCTAATGAAAGCAGTCGGTCTGTGAACTGTCCTTCCATGGCTTGTAGTGGATAATTAGGGAAGTCAATTTGGTATTATCCCCTTATGGTATACAGTGAAAGAAGAGTTCTTATTCCAATGAATTCAACGCTGTAGATCTGAGGGGATTTTTTTATTCCCCAAGAAACGACAAGCCTCAAACCGATGTAACAAAGGAACTATAAATAGGGGCGCGCCTACGATTGGAGGAAAATTGGAGTTACTCCATGATCATCGGGACGCTAGGGATCAGGAGAGATAGAATTTGTCGGATGCTGCACGAATGATGGCAGAGCGGCAGAACACATGGCTTACTACAACGAGAGATGTTCGCAAAACAAATTGGCGATCTATCCCCGTAGAATGCCGGGAACAAATCGCCGCTTAAACTTCCTTTTTGTTGTCTGCGGTAGCAGGGCTACGACCTATTGACCTAGCGCGCTATGTGTTTTTTCATGCCGATCGTAAATGCCGTAAAACCCAGCCTTTCATAATAGCCTTCCAATTCTTGTTCGCACAGCAGCTGGGGGATGACTCCAAACTTCTCGCACTGCATGACGAGCCTTTGAACGATACCGGTGCCGATCCCTCTGGCCTGAACATCCGGATGCACACAAATGCCGCATAGAAGTCCGGTAAGGACTCCGTCCGAAATGACACGTCCCATGCCCACGAGGCGCTTCCCTTCATAGGCATAAACACTATACCAGCTTCCTGCGCACATGGCTTGAAGGTCTCCAATGTTCAAGTTCAGGAAGTTCCAGCCTAATGTCTCATATAATTCGAGCAGCGCCGTAAAGTCCCCGGGCAGCTCCGACGTATAAGTAACTGCAGGCTCAACCTGGCTCATATGCTCCCGCTCCCCTTGACGGGGTACGCCATAACGCTCATAAGCGCATTTTCCGCCTGGGTAGCATCGAGGCGGCTGTACTGCACATAGACGGGCCCGCTGCAGACGACCTCCATGGCGTACGGCACGCCTGCGGGAATCGTCCGGCCATCAGCGCTTAGCGAGCTCGTACGAATGTGACGGGTACGTCTCCCCGGCACGATCGTTTCCATGCCCATCAGCGGCTCGCGATCCTCGAAATAGGCATGAATGGTCACCGTCACGTCTTCCTCCGATGTATTCAGCACGCATACCGACTCATGACTCGTCAGTTCCCCGCTGCTCTGCGGCGGGATATAGCCATCGGGAATGATCCACAAAGTCTCGCCTTTTGACATTCGAAAAACACCTCCTGACGCATTTTTAGCTCTCGCTTTATAGTAAACATTCGTCGCACAGGGCATCGGCTCCTCTACAACCTTTAAGGCATTGGCGAAAAGAGAGGAGCACGCTTCTACCTTTCGGTTGCCGTTAGATTACGATAGGTCATCAGCTGACGCTCATCCCTGCTGCATCCGCAAAAACAAGGACAACGGCTGAAGCGCCAAGGACTTCAAACCCTCGGCCACCAGTTCGGCCAGACGAAGAGCTCCCCTCTCCTGAAAATGCGTATTGTCCGAAACCCCGAGCGGAAAGTTCATCCACTCTCCCGGCGCTCCCCACATGAAGATCGAACGTGTACCTTCCGGACCGAGCTCGTTGAACAGCCCCATGCTGATTGCAGCCAGATCGACAAGCGGCACCTGCTCTTCCTGCGCGAGCTCGCGGACCGCGGTAACATAATCTCCATGCGTGTCCTTCAGCCGGACGTTATCATCAAAAAAACGCCGGTGAACCGAGGTGACCAGAATCGGCACGGCCTTTCTCTCCCTGCAGCCGTCGATGTACATCCTCAAATGCTCCTTGTATGTCGAAAAAGGCTCCGTATATCGACTAGGGTCAGACTTCTGGTCATTGTGGCCGAATTGGATCAACAGATAATCCCCCGGCCGCATGCAAGTCCATATCCGGTCCAGCCTGCCTTCGTCCACAAAGCTTTTCGAGCTTCGACCGGAAGCGGCGGCATTGATTACAGCTGCATCCTGCTTCATCCAGGCCGGCAGCATCTGGCCCCAGCCGGCATAGGGATAGCCATCGGCAGGCTGATTCGCCACGGTTGAATCCCCTGCGATGAACAACGTGCAAGCATCCGGTGCCGGTGCCAGTTCCAATCCGTTCAATCGCGGCGCTCTTCCAGAAAAATAAAGCACGATCCGCCTCTCGACTGCCGGCAACGTTACGCTGAAACGCTCCATATAACCGGGCGGCGTCCGCAGCTGATACAACAGCATCTGTCCGTCCGTTCCCTTGACCGTCGTCTCGGTCGCAAACCACGGGTCGCCGATCGTCAAACGAAGCGTATATAATCCGTCCTTCGGCACGTCCACCCGAAAGGCGGCTTCAAGCGGGATGACAAAGTCAGCGCCCAGTCCCGTCTCCCCCTCCCTTCGTATTCCCGTAAGGCCAGAAGCGGATAAGAAACCGTACCCCCGCTCCGGCTCGTACAGCGTGTCGGACATAATTTTCACGTAATCCAAGGCAGGCTCCCCGGTTCCGAAATCAAAAGCATAGCGGTCCTCGCTCTGCATCATAGCACCCTCCCGTTAAATCGCTCTTTCCCCATTATGCACGATCCCAAATGCGCAATTCCATCTATTTATCCGGCTATTTTGTTTAAATTTCCGGTCAACTGCCAAAGGCCGAAGCGGCACCTCGCAAGCCGGATACCGACGCTGGATAACCATGTTGACAGCGTTTACAACCCGGTACATAATGTGTACACAACATTTCAACTCCAAGGTAAGGAGACGGATGCCGTGAGGAAGTGGACCACAGTCTACAAAAATATGAAAATCAAAAACAAGCTGTCGCTCCTCATCGCGCTGATCGTGGCCATGGCATTCACTTTCGCGGTCATCGTTCAGCAGTATGCCTTCTCCATCTACGACGGGCAGCTGTACCTCAAATCGTCCAAGGTCCTACACTTGTCCTCATCAGCCATCGAATCCGAGCTTGAGCGAATCGAGCAGTTATCTTTCAACATGGTTACCGACACGGAGATCCAGCAAATATTACGGGCGATTTCCAACAGCGACTCCGACTATGACCGGCTCACCTTGAGACAGCGCCTTGTCGATCGGCTCCTCAACTACGTGGGATCCGAGCCTATGCTCTACTCCATCCACCTGATCGACTCCTTCAACAAACAGTACGATGTCGGCAGCGTCATACCGATCGCTCCCTCCAAGATGCAGCATATCATGCAGCTTGCGGGCGATGCCGATGGTGAAGAGCGCTGGTTCTCCCCCGATGAACACGACCCGGCCCTGCTGCTGTCCAGGGAGATCCGCTCCTATTCAGGAACCCTGTTCGACCTTCAATATCTGGGCACGATCGTAGTTCGGGTCAATATCGACAAGCTTGTACGTACATCTGCAGCTGAGGAGGGAGAGCTGATCATGACCTCGGGAACGGACGTCATCTACCCGACCCGGCCGAACTTCGACCCGGCGTCCATCCAGGCTGACGTATCATCCGGCAGCGGATATTTTACCCGGGAGATTGAAGGGCACACGTATTTTGTTGCATATAACCGTTCCTTCAATACGGGCTGGACTTATATTAATGCTACCCCCTTCAATCAGGCCTTTAGGCAAATCATTTTTATCAAAGAGCTTGTCATCATGGTATTCGGCATGATATTCGCCGTCGCCATTCTGCTGGGCATTCGGTTCAGCCGGGGCCTGACCAAGCCGATCGAAAGCTTGATCGCCCGGATGAAGCTGGCCGAGAAAGGGAATTTCGCTGAAGCTAACGTACTCCCCCAAGACGCGGCGCCCGTCGCGATGGATGAGCTCGGTCTGCTGCACCGGACGTTTCGTCTGATGGTGGAGAGAATCAATGTCCTGATCACCGAAAATTATGCGAGCCGGCTGCTCGTCAAGGAGACCGAATTCAAGGCCCTCCAAGCCCAAATCAATCCACATTTCCTTTACAACACGCTCGAGTCGGTCAACTGGCTTGCAAAAATCAACAAGCAGACGCAAATCTCCGATATGGTACAGGCGCTGGCCTTCCTCCTTCGCAACTCCGTCAGCCTGAAGGAGCCGATTCTTTCTCTACGAGAAGAGCTCGAAATCGTCAAGAACTATATCATCATCCAGAAGTTTCGTTTTGAGGACCGGCTCGAGTTTAGCATGAACGTACCGGATGAGGACCTGGAGCGCAGACTTCCGAAGCTGTCCCTGCAGCCGCTGCTTGAAAATGCAATCCACTACGCGCTGGAGCCATCGGTCGAGCCATGCAGAATCGCCCTGTACACCCGGCGGGAGGAGCATGCCTTCTGCGTCATCGTTGAGGATGACGGACCGGGCATGGCTCCGGACACCCTCGACCGGCTTCGAAGCGGAAGCCTGCAGACGACAGGCAACGGCATCGGACTGCTTAACATCGACGAACGCCTGAAGCTCGCCTTCGGCGACAATTACGGTTTATATATCGAGAGCCGACCTGGGCTCGGCGCCCGCATCATTCTATCACTGCCACTATAACGGAGGGATTCCCATGTACAAAGTTCTGCTCGTAGACGATGAGCGCATCATTCTGGATGGTATTTCCCGCATGGTGGACTGGTCCGCCTATCAAACCGAGCTTGCGGGAACCGCTCAGAACGGCATCCAGGCCTACGAAAAAATCGTTAGCGATTCTCCGGATATCGTCGTGTGCGATATCCGCATGCCCGGCCTTGACGGGCTCGAGCTCGTGGCCAAAACCTATGCAAGCCATCCCCACATCAAATTCGTGCTGCTGTCCGGCTTCGGCGAATTCGAATACGCCAACCGCGCCATGCAGTACGGGGTCAAGCATTATTTGCTGAAGCCGACCGATGAGTCTAAGATCGGGGAAGCGCTGCAGGAGGTTACCTTTGACCTGGCGGATCACCGCCGCAAGGAAGCTTTCATTCAGGATATGAAGCACCGTTTCGAGAAAGTGCTTCCCCATGTGAAGGAGCAGGTGCTGAAAGAATTCGTGACGAACAAGACTTACGGTCATAATGACTTGGAGGAATATCGCAGACTGTTCCAATACGACTTCGACCGGCCGGTGCAGCTGCTGCTGTTCCAGCTGGAAGGCGAGGCGGATTACGAGCATCTATTCGCCGTGAAGAATATTGCCGAGGATCTGCTGGACACCACCCTTCTTAGCACCACCATCGGCCCGCATGTGCTGGTTCTCATTGAGGAGCGTCCCGGGCTTCAACTCCATGACCGGATCCAGGACATCCGCTGTACGTTCAAGCAGTATTACAAGCTGGACGTGACGGTTGCCATCAGCGATCCTGGGCCCGTAACGCTGGCCCGCAAGCTGTACCGCGACACGCTGCAGTGCCTGAATTACCGCTTCTACCTGGACGAGAGCGGCATCATTACGACGAACGACACGCTGCAATCCGAAGACGACAGCGGTGCATTTTCCTTCGACGAGCAGCGTCTGTGCATGCCGGTGCGGTCCGGTCACCACCAAGAGGCCCGGCAGGCGCTGAATGAATTCATCCATGAACTGAAGAGGGCCCAGCTGAGCATTGAGATGACCAAGTCCCACGCCATATCGCAGTATGTATCCCTCATTCGGCTGACGGATCCCGAGGAGATGGCGGAACGATACGAACGGATACCGGTCATCGCGGAAATGACGACTCTCCAGTCGATCCAGGCATTTCTGGAAGAAACGGTCATCGAAATTACCCAGCGGAATTATGAACGGAACACCATGAAATATAATGCGATCGTCCGGAGAATGATCGAGATTATCGAGGAACAGCTTGGCAATTCGGAGCTGACCCTGAACCTGGTCGCATGCAGCATGCTGTACATGAATGCCGACTATCTCGGAAAGCTGTTCAAAAAAGAGACCGGCGAGAAATTCTCGAATTACGTCATGAAGCTGCGCATCAAGCGCGCGACCGAGCTGATGGCGAAGGACCCGGATATCAAAATTTTCGAAATGGCCGAGCAGCTCGGCTTCGGCGACAATCCCCAGTACTTCAGCCAGGTGTTTAAGAAGCAAATGGGCTGCACGCCTTCGGAATACATGAAAAAAGAGGGCTAGGCTTGTACGTACATATCTGCTTTTTGAACAAAGTGCACGGTTTTTTTCCTTACTCTTTCCCTTGTTACACATAATAATTGGGAATGTAAGCACTATCAAACGAGTCACAGATGGGTTCATCAACCAAGGGGAGGAAATGGAATGAGAAAAGTGTTAACCGCAGTGCTCATGTGCTCCTTGCTCGGAAGCCTGATCGGCTGCTCCGGCGGGAATTCGGCCGATCAGCCTGCAAGCGCCGGAACCGATACAGCGCCGTCCGCAGCCGCCAGCGACGAGAAGGAGCCGGTAAAGCTGCGCATCGCCTGGTGGGGCGGACAGTCCCGGCACGATTACACGTTGAAGGTCATTGAAATGTATCAGGAGCAGAACCCGCACGTCACCATCGAGCCCGAATACGCCCCGTTCGACGATTACTGGAAGAAGCTTGCTCCGCAGGCGGTAGCCGGCGGTCTTCCGGACATTATTCAGATGGACATCTCCTATCTGAACCAATATGCCGGCCGCAATCAGCTTGCCGATCTGAAGCCGTTCACCGACAGCGGAGTCCTGGACGTTTCGGACGTCAGCGAGAATGCCCTGAGCGGAGGCGAGGTCAACGGCAAGCTGGTAGCGATGAACCTTGGCGTCAACGCACTCCAGACGACATTCGACGTAGAGACGATGAAGAAGAACGGCATCGATATTCCCGGCAAGGACTGGACCTGGGACGACATGGACAAAATGGGCGCGCAAGCGAAGGAAAAAGGATTTCTCATCGGTGGCTTCGCCTACCGGCATGACGTCTTCTTCCCGTATTATCTGAGAACGATCGGCCAAAAAATGTACAGCGCGGACGGCAAAACGATCGGCTATGCCGATGATCAGGCCTTTATCGATTATTTCACCCGCTACCAGAAGTGGTATGACAATGGGTACATCCTGTCGTTGGATAAGGAAGCCCAGAAGAAAGGCGTCGCGGAGGAGGATGAAATCGTGCTTGGCAACGCCATTTCCGGCACGGGCTGGTCCAACCAGTTTCTCGCCGTTGCCAATCTCGTTCCCGATCGTCCGCTGGAGCTGAATCCGATGCCGGGACCGGGCACGAAGGAAGGGCTCTTCCTGAAGCCGTCCATGTATTTCTCCGTCACGGAGACGTCGAAGCATAAGGAAGAAGCGGCGAAATTCATCAGCTTCTTCATCAACGACATCGAGGCAAATAAGCTGATCAAGGGCGAGCGTGGCGTGCCGGTATCCGCTAAAGTCAAGGAAGCGCTGAAGCCGCTGCTCTCCGAGAATGAGGCGAAAATATTCGATTACGTCACCTGGGCCGAGGCGAACAGCAGCCCTGGCGATCCGCCGAATCCGATCGGTGCCGTGGAAATCGAGAAGCTGCTTCGCGATCTCAGCGAGCGCATCCTGTACAAGAAAATATCGGTGGAGGATGCGGCTGCCGAATTCCGCAAGGAAGCGAATGCGATCCTGGCCAGATCCCAGCAGTAGTTCCGGATGCACCTAACTTGAGGCATCCCCTTTCAAACGTACGTCAGGTACGGGGCAGGGGGTGCCTTTATGATGACACCGGACCGGGCGGACCTCTGGTTTTTAAACAAAATGGACGGTTTTCTTCATAACGCCCTCTCGGTCAGACTTTCTATAATGGAACTATCCGCCAGCGAATTCGCCCGCCGGACGGGCGCTGTCAAATTTGAAAGACGAGGGGTTGAAAATGATGAATAGACTTCGCGAGAACGAGCATATCACCGGATACGTATTCTCCGCTCCGTTCGTTCTTGGCTTTCTGATCTTTACGCTGTATCCGATCCTGTCGTCCCTCTACTATTCGTTCACCAACTATAACCTGATGGAGGCGCCAAGCTGGCTCGGCCTCGGCAATTATGAGCGGATGTTCACGGAGGACGATAAAATCGGAAAATCGTTTCAGGTGACCTTTACATACGTATTCGCCAGCGTCCCGCTTCGGCTTATCTTTGCACTCTTCGTGGCAATGATCCTGAATACGGCGACCAAGGCGGTCGGGCTGTACCGCTCGGCCTTTTACCTGCCGTCCCTGATCGGCGGCAGCGTCGCGGTCGCGATTATGTGGCAGCAAATCTTCGGCGACCAAGGGCTCGTCAACTCCGCCCTCTCGCTCTTCGGCATCGAATCCAGCACATCCTGGATCGGCAATCCGAGCACGGCGCTGTGGACACTCATCGCCTTGTCGGTCTGGCAGTTCGGCTCATCGATGATTATTTTCCTTGCCGGACTCAAGAACATTCCGAAGGATTATTACGAAGCGGCCAGCGTCGACGGCGCAAATGCCGTGCACCGATTCTTCAAGATTACGCTCCCGCTGCTGAGCCCGATCATTTTGTTCAATCTGACGCTGCAGACCATCTCCGCCTTCCTGACCTTCACCCCCGCTTATATCATCTCGCGCGGTGAAGGCGGTCCGCTGGATCAGACGCTGCTGTACTCGCTTTACCTGTACCGCAAAGCCTTTTCGCATTTTGAAATGGGCTACGCATCGGCGCTTGCCTGGGTCATGCTCGTCATTGTCGGCGTCCTTACCCTGCTCATCTTCAGATCTTCCACCCGCTGGGTTCATTACGAATCGAAAGGAGACTGACGGCTATGACCAAATCCGGACGCATTCTGTATCATACACTGGTCGGGCTGTTCGCCCTGTGCATGACCTATCCGATCCTGTGGCTCGCCGCCAGCTCGCTGAAGCCCAATCACGAAATCTTTACGACCGCCTACAGTCTCATTCCCAACAAGCTCGAATTCTCGAACTATGCAACAGGCTGGAAGGGATTTGCCGGAACGACCTTCGGGACCTTCTTCAAGAATTCCTTCATTATCGTCATCATCTCAACGATCGGTGCCGTCGTATCTTCCGCATTAGTGGCTTTTGGTCTGGCTAGGACAAGGTTTTTCGGTCAAAAATTTTGGTTCGCCTGCATGATGATCACCATGATGCTGCCGCATGACGTCGTCATCGTCCCGCAGTACGTGATGTTCGCCAATTTCGGCTGGATCTCGACGTTCAAGCCGCTGATCGTCCCCCATTTCTTCGGGGTTCCGTTCTTCATCTTTCTGATTATGCAGTTTATCCGCACGATCCCGCGGGAGCTCGATGAAGCCGCAAGGATCGACGGCTGCAGCAAGTACGGCATCTTCATCCGGGTCGTTGTGCCCTTGATCGTTCCGGCCTTGATCACGTGTTCCATCTTCTCCTTTTACTGGAGATGGGATGATTTCATCAACCCGCTGATCTACCTGAACCAGCCGGAGAAATACCCGGTGTCGTTGGCGCTCAAGCTGTTCCTCGATGGGGAATCGCTCAACAACTGGGGCGGAATGTTTGCCATGGCCACCCTGTCGCTGCTGCCGGTCGTGATCGTATTTTTCATCTTCCAAAAATATATCGTCGAAGGGATCAGCACAACAGGCTTGAAAGGTTAATCCCCAAATTTCTCCCTCTTAAGGAGGCTTAATATGAAAGGAGCTGCAGCTATGCCGGCACTCGTATTTGATGAACAGTATATCGGGCAAGTCATGGATAAGGTGGTGGAGCGGACCTTCCGCATGGACTTCAGCTGGGATTGGCCCGGCGGGGTTGCGTTTTACGGCGTTTGCGAGGCGTATGAAGCGACGGGCAAAATGGAATATCTGGAGCAGCTGAAGACATGGGTCGACGAAAATATGGAGGATGGTCTGCCAAAGCTGTCTGTGAACGGCGTCTCGATCGGACATTCCCTCTTAACGCTGTATAACGTCTACGGCGATGAGCGTTATATCGAAACGGCCAAGGAGATGGCCGAATACCTCACTCACGATGCCGTTCGATTCGGAGAAGGGATCTTTCAGCACACCGTCAACTCCGAAGCCTATAACTTCCCTGAGCAGGCATGGGTGGACACGATGTTCATGGCCGGTTACTTCCTGCTGCGCATTGGAGCGCTGCTCGGCCGTGACGATTACTTCGAGGACGGGCTGCGGCAGTACCACGGCCATGAGAATTGTCTGCAGGATCCGGTGACGAATCTGTACTATCATGGCTGGGACAATATTGCCGGCAATCATATGTCGGGGGTATTTTGGTGCCGCGGCAATGCCTGGGCCGCCCTTACGATGGCGCGCGCATTGGAGCTCGTACCGGTTACGCACCCTTCCTTCATGATCATTGAAGGCTCGCTTCGGGATCAGCTGAGCTCGCTCGTACGGCTGCAGCATGAATCCGGGCTGTGGCACACCATTACGACGGATCCGCAGTCGCCGCTGGAAACGTCGGGATCGGCGGGGATCGCAACCGCATTGCTGACCAAGGGGCGCATCTACAATAAATACACCCAGAAATCGATCGACGGCATCCTGACCAAAATTACCGAGGATGGGACCGTAACCGGCGTTTCGGCCGGAACGGCCGTCATGAAAAATGCTGCTGGTTATATAGGCGTGCCCGACAAGCGAATTCAGGGGTGGGGACAAGGATTGACGCTGGCATTTCTGGCCGAAGTGCTCAAGGTCAAGAATAATCCGTATTAGTAGATACAAGAAAGGCTGCCGTACAGGGAACGATGAGTGTTCTCTTGAAGGCAGCCTGTTTCTTTTAGCTCAAAATTATTCGAAATAATAATAATAGCTATACTACTGAACCCGGATCTAGTTACTCGACTTACTTATCTTGTTATTCGTGTTGTTATTCGTCCTGTTATTCGTGATTGTTACTCGTGTTGTTACTCGCCTTGATTCTCCTCCTGCTCACCCTGTTCAGCCTTGCCTTCTTCCGCCTTCTGCTTCGGATGCGGCGTCCCGTCAAGGCCATACACCTCGTCATAGGCATCGAAGATTTTGCGTGCGACCGGTGCGGCGCTTTGAGAGCCAAAGCCGCCTTCAGGGATGACAACCACGACCGCCAGCTTCGGCTTCTCTCGGGGAGCAAACGCGATGAACACGCCATTGTCCTTTCTCCCTGCCGGTGAATCCTGCTCGGACGTGCCGGTTTTGCGGGCAAAGTCGTACGGGAAGCCTTCAAACCCGGCAATCCCCTGCGTATTCATGCCTCGCTTGATAACCTGCCAGTATTCCTGCGGAAGCTTGACTTCGTCGATTACTTCCCTGCCGAATTCCTTGACAATGTTCCCGTTCTGGTCGGTGATCTTGCTCACGAGCTGCGGCTTGATCCGCTTCCCTTCATTAGCCAGCATCACCGTGTATTGGGCCAGCTGCAGCGGCGTATATTTACCCATTTGGCCGAAGGAGGCATAAGCCAGCGCAGCGAGATTGCTGCCTGCAGCTTCCTTATTGAGGTATTCCGCCCTCCCTTCATTCTCAAGGGGCAATCCGCTGCCGGTGACAACGCCGAGTCCGAACCGCTTCATATACTGATCCCATACTTTAACGGCTTTATCACCGCCGTATTTGTCATACAGCTTCTCCCCGACCTGATCGATCATAAAGGCATTGGACGAGGTCTGAATCGCTTGGTCCGGCCGGATCCGGCCAATCACATGACCGCCGGCGTTTCGGATCGGCGTTTCACTGCCCTCTTTGCCGATCAAGGCATAGCCCTGGTCCGGGTACGTATCGTATGGCGTGAACAGGCCTTCATTGAGCCCGATCAGCACCGTCAGCGGCTTGATGACCGATCCGAGATAGATCATCGATTCAAATCCATTGCCCGACCGGCCCGAGCCGAAGATCGTTATCGTCCCGTTACCGGAAGAGTTGACGACCTCCTGGGTGATTTTATCCCCGCTCCCCCATATGTTAGGGTCATAATCCGGGATGCTGGCCATCGCCACGACGTTGCCAGTGTCCACCTCCATAGCGACGGCATAACCGGTCAGCGCATCCCGATGATACTTCCCGGAGATCAGATGGGTACGAAGATACTGCAACCGCTCGGTAATGGCTTCCTCAGCCGCAAGCTGGATATCCTTATGAATCGTCGTATGGACATCGAGCCCTTTCTCCGGGGCTGCCATGGACGGGACGCCGTCCACCATGTTCTGCGGATTAATCGGAATGCTGATATACCCGCTTTTGCCGCGCAGCTCTTTCTGAAACATCCGCTCAAGTCCGTCATAGCCAACCCAATCCTCTTCGTTGTAGATCAATCCTGGATCGTCCTGCCCCTTATTCGCCTCATCGATTTCGGCATATTCCTTGAAATCTTTTGAGCCCTTGAATTTCTTCAGGTACCCGATCGTCTGGACCGCAACCGTGTCTGGGTCGTAATGCCTCACATTCTCCTCCACGATCTGAATGCCCGGGTACCGCGAGCGGTTCTCCATGAAATGAGCGATCTCCTGCTTCGTCAAATCCGATTTGATCCGTCTGGGCGCATAGCCGTGCTGCTTCGTATACTCCAGATCCAGGGCGTCAATCACCTCTTCGGTTGTCATCGGTTTGCCTTTCGGATCCCCGTATTGGGCGAAGACCTTTGCGATGTCCTTCGCCATCGCTTCGATTTCCGGCCGGTTCTTCTGCCCCCTCTCCGTGTTCTTGTTATAATCCTTCATCAGCGTGATATATAAGGTATGAGTCCCCGTCGAATAAGCCAGCTTCTCGCCGGAGGCATCGATAATGCTTCCCCGGATCGGCTGAAGCGTGAATTTTTTCAGCTCCCCCCCGGACTCCTTTTCAGCAAGCTCAGGGCCCTCCACGAATTGCAGAACGGCCATGCGGATGATAAGGATACAAAAGATGAGGAAAGCGCCGAAAAAGAACAGATTGACCCGCCGGTTGAATTGACGCTTCACGTCCCCTTCATCGGGATCGCTCATGTAAGGAGGAAATCCCTTGATCATGCTCCTGCTCTCCTTTCCAGGACAAGGTTAATCCATCCAGACCGGAAGATCGGGATGATTGTTATAGCGAAACAAACGGTCCAGCTGCTCGGCCGTATTTCGCTCTTCAGACAATGGGGGAAGCGCGTCACGTTCAAAGAAGCCGACCGCCGACGTTTCTGTGCCGATGCCCGCAGCCCCCCCTGTGATTTCGCATTGGATAAACATTTTATATACATGAAAAGGCGACGGCGGATGCCTATGAAATTTTTTATCCAGAACAGCCAGCAGCCGCACTGCGCGTACTTCATAACCCGCCTCCTCCTGTACTTCCTTAACGGCCACCTCCGACGGCGACAGACCGATGTCCGCCCATCCGCCCGGCAATGCCCAGGCTCCGTCGGCTTTCTCCCGAACGAGCAGCAGCTTCCCGTCCTGGAAGATAACCGCGCGCACATCCACCTTCGGCGTCTGGTATCCCGTTTCACTGGCAAATAAGGTGCGGATCTTATCTTCGCCCGCTTCTGTATATTCCTGCATAATCGATATGCTGAGCGCTCTCAGCTGCTCGAACCGTTCTTGGTCGTAAACATCCTTGGTATAGGCGAGGCCAGCTTGGCTGATCGCTTGTATTTCCTTTACCCACTCCAACCATTTCAGCATGCTTGTCTCATTCCTTTTTCATGAACTTGTGTCCCCGGAACCGCTCTCAATCAAATTTGGGACATAATGGAAGACCGTAACCATCCAATTATACCATATTTTCTCGGAAATATATGATGAACTATAGAGCAAGTCTCCCTAAAAAAATGAAAAAGGCTCCGCCATGCTCGGGTCGTTGCAACCCTTAGGCGGAGCCCGGTTCAGATCCCTCGTTCGAGGCCGTCTGAGTGTTACTTCTCTTCTTTTTGCGTGCTCTTGATCAAAGCATAGGCAAGATGGCCGACCATCCCG
This sequence comes from Paenibacillus sp. FSL M8-0142, assembly GCF_038597315.1. Classification (NCBI taxonomy): domain Bacteria; kingdom Bacillati; phylum Bacillota; class Bacilli; order Caryophanales; family Paenibacillaceae; genus Paenibacillus; species Paenibacillus sp. FSL M8-0142. Next base: position 2,187,373 of record NZ_CP152008.1, on the reverse strand, counting down.
AGGAACAAGCCGGTTCCAACGACGATATAGATCATCGTAAACACCTTTCCGAGTGAAGTTTGCGGAGCAAAGTCGGGGTGGCCGACCGTGCTCAGCGTAGCAACGCAGAAATACAGTGCGTCCAGCACGGACAAGCCCTCTTGCTTTGTATAGAACATCGTCCCCGAGATCAGCATGATGACGATCAGGACAAACAATGCAACGAAATTGCGCTGCTTGAACGCATGAACCAGCCCCTTGAGCAGCCGTTTTAATGTTAGCAGAAATGAAATCATGTTCGGTTAACCGCCTTATTTTTTCCCTGTAGGAATCTAGTCTGAAATCGTGTCTAAAAATCGCAGCATGGAACGGCAGTGAAGCACTCGATCCATTCCCCCATATCTTATGGCTGGAGCATCAACAGCTCCCGGATATCCTCCTCGGTCCAGCTCGGGAGCCAATCCTCACCCGATTGGATGACCTCGTCGATCAGATCCTTTTTCTTCTGCTGCAAGGTTATCATCTTATCCTCAATGGTATCCCTGGCTACCATCCGGATCACCTGAACGATTTTCTTCTGTCCGATCCGGTGCGCCCGGTCTGCCGCCTGTTCCTCAACCGCCGGATTCCACCACAGATCATAGAGGATCACCGTATCCGCTCCAGTCAGATTAAGCCCTGTTCCCCCGGCCTTCAAGGAGATCAGAAAAATCTCGCGCTCGCCTTCGTTGAAACGGCTGCACAGCGAGGCCCGCTCGGCCGGTGGGGTCTGTCCATCGAGGTAAAAGAACGGCACCCCGCGCCGTCCCAGCTCCTGGCTGATCAGCTTCAACATAGTGGTGAACTGCGAGAAGACGAGGACGCGTCTTCCCGCATGGAGGCATTCGGCGAGCGTCTCCAGCAGCTGCTCGAACTTCGCGGAGCTGCCCTCATAGCCTTCCACGAACAATGCAGGGTGACAGCATATTTGTCGCAGGCGGGTCAAGCCGGCCAATATCCGGATTCGGCTCTTCTGGAAGCCGTCCTTGGCGAGATGCTTCAGCGTCTCTTGTCTTAGCTTGGCCAAATAAGCCGTATACAGCTTCTTCTGCTCCAGGAGGAGTGCTGAGGACTGCAGTGTCTCGATTTTATCCGGCAGCTCTTTCAGCACATCCGACTTCAGCCTCCGCAGCAAGAAAGGTCGGATCCGTGTTGCGACCGTTTCCCTCGGCAAATCCTGAAAAGCCTTTCGTCCACCGAACAAGGCAGGGAATACCGCATCATAGATGGACCAGAGCTCTTCCATCCGATTTTCCATCGGGGTGCCGGTCAAGGCAAACCGGTACCGGCTGCTGATCGTCTTCACCGCCTGTGCAGTCTGCGTCGCATCATTCTTAAAGGCTTGGGCTTCGTCAAATATCGCGGCGTGGAACATCCGTTTTGCATAATCGGCCATGTCCATGCGAAGCAGCTGATACGAGGTGATCCATACATCCGCCTCCCCTTCACTGCGGATCAGCTTCTTCCGTTCAAGCCGGGAGCCGTCCATGACGGCTGCTCGAATCTCCGGCGCGAACCGGGCAATCTCGCTCTGCCAATTATAAAGCAGAGAAGCCGGGGCCACGATCAGGACGGGTTCTCCAGTCTTTCGAATTTCCGGTAGAAGGGACAGCACGAACGCGATGCTCTGGACCGTTTTTCCAAGACCCATATCATCAGCCAATATTCCGCCGAACCGGTAGTGGGCCAAGGTGCGCATCCACTGGTATCCATACTTCTGGTAATCTCTCAAGACCGGCTCGAGGCTTGGCGGTACCGGGAAGTCCAGATCATCGGGATGTTTGACATGCTGAAGCATTTGTCTGAGCGATTTGCCCAGTTGTACTGATGATGACGCGCTCTCCCAGCCCAGCAGCTGCAGTCCTTGAACGGCCGGCAATCTGGCTGTACCGTTCTCCGCATAGCTGCTCCATGCTCCTAACCGGTTCATGGCAGCTATGATCGCCTGCAATGCCTCGCCCTCCAAGGGCATCAGCGCGCCGCTCGGGAGACGGTGGTATTTCCGTTTCTCCTCAAGCGAGCGGATCAAGCTCCGAATCTCGGATTCCGGTATGCCGTCAAGCTCAAACTTCAGCTCCAGCCAATCGGTCCGCTCATCGATGTCCACTTTCAATTTCGGCGCAGCATGCTCCCGGAATATTCGCTCCTTCACGGCTGACGTGGCATATACCGTAAGCAGCTTCTCCAGCTCGGGAACGATATGGTGCAGAAATTCAAATTCGGCATCCTCGTCGTTCATATAGTATCCGCCGTCCGTTTTGGCGAAATCCGCCTCCTCCATGAGGCGCAGGATCCGCTGTTCCCGTTCTCCGTCCCGGACGAGAATGGCACTGCCGTCGTGCGCTGCACGGTTTCCGTCGAGGGGATTGATTACGATATCGCCGTATTGAAAATCCAGGCCGGCCAGCAAGCGTCCTTTTACCCGATCAAGGTACAGCTTGGCTTTGAGCGGGGAGCGAATCATTTTGTCGGACACGGCCTTTGCAATATGCACGCTTCCGAGCTTCATAAGCCCGGGAATTACCTTCTCCATCATGGATTCCATGATGCCCCCCGATATCGGCACAGCAGGCGGATACGTCCGCTCGAGCAGTTCTTTCATCTCGGATAGCCTGGCCCCATCTTGGGGCGTAAGCTCGGCAAGCTTCCCGTCAACGACGGCGGCTCCGTATTCCTCCAGAATCTGCAGACGGTCCAGCCCCTGAACATACATCACATATTGCGTATCTCCGGACGGTTCCACTTCAAACCGGATCGGGAGCGGCTCCTGGTATGCTTGCAGCTTGTCCGTCAGGATCCCGTCGACCGACAGCAGACAGCTTCCGGACGCAGCCGCCAGCGCTTTGATCTTTGGCCAGAACGAGGGCGGGATGAAGAGCATCCGCTCACTCCCGGCCTTTTTGCCAGGGGGACTGTAAAAGCCGAAGGTCTGCTGAACCATTCGTTCATGGTCGTAAATACGGATCAGCTCCTGAAGCAGGTCGTCATCCTCCTTCTTAAATCCATGCCGCTCCGGATCATAGGTGAAGTTCTTTGTAAACGTGCACGGCTCCAGTCTTCTAACGCATTCCAGAAAATCACGAATCCGGTGCACCGCATACAGCCGCTTCTGGCCGACTCTCATTTCGATGCCCAACCGATTCTTTCCGCTGCTAAATGGAATCAGCTTTAAGATAAATTCCGTCTGCAAGATCTCCCTTGTGTCAAAACGTGAGGCAGCACTGGAATACCGATACCCCGGATCGGCGAACAGACCGAGCAGCCGATTGCCGATCTGGGGATCCATCTCCCAATCGTCCGCCGGCATGAACGAATTGCCCTTAGCTCGCGGGGTTAGCAGCCCGTTCTCTTCTTCTCCAGGCTTCGTACCATGCAGCAGGGATGGGTACTTCCGTTCGTCACCTTCACTTGGTTGCTCCAGTTCCTGGATTGTCAGCAGCACGGCTGCCATGTGACCGCATCGATGCGACGTTGAATGATGGAAGCCGCAGCTGCATTCCGCAATGATATCTCCTTCTTCATCGATCCGTATCCGGACGATCCCGGATGTTCGATCCGCGACCTCCGCATCATATATCCGGTTATCGAGGTCCCGCTTCAGCATGTGAACTCTGCCGCCCCGGTATAGTTGATGCCCCTTCTCATAGGAGGCTTTTCCGCACCACTGTTTAATGATTCGTTCCGTCAACCGGTTGCTCATCCGTCCAATCCCTTTCTTTCTCGCTTGTTACACAACAGTATACCACGTTCGGAACAAGGTCAGAATTTGCTCGTCTCAGAATACTACACCGGTACATGCACCTGCATATTGATATATTTGGAAGCACCTACTATGATAAGGATGAAATAATCAATAATGGATTGATACATAAAGGAGTTCGATTGTCATGAAGAAAAAGATAACCGTTCTGCTCTCGCTTGCTCTGCTCACTACTCTTGCACTGGGTCATACCAGCACTGATATTGCAGACGCCAAATCCACCGAAGTGAAAAAATACAAAAACTGCAAAGAGATGAATAAAGATTACCCTGGAGGCGTTGCCCGGTCCGCATCCGTCAAGAACAAAGGCGGCAAGACGAAATACAAGCCTTATGTATCCAAAGCGCTGTATGACGCCAACACAGCCAGGGATCGTGACAAGGATAAGATCGCTTGCGAGCGATAATCGGATAAGCTGCATTGGGCTAAGTTCAATGGTCAAGTTCAATGGATTAAACTCGTACCCGCTAGAAAACAAAAGAAAACGAAACTAAAAAACCTGCCGTAGTCGGCAGGTTTTTTAGTTCTATCGGAGCATCCTCCTATAGACGCTTAGAGTACAGCACCGTTTCATCCAGCTTGCCGACGAAATGGCAAAGTCCGGGATAACGCCTGCTTGGACATGACCGAGAGTTCGGTACAAGATGAGGAGACATTTGCCGATCAGATTCCGGGATACTCACTATTCAGAGAGCAGCGACATGATACGCTCTTTCATAAACCGATAGCTGGGTTCATGGTCCTTCTTGGCATAGAATCGAAGCCCGTCGATTCCCTTGAATAATTGGTAACAGAGCAGTCGTTCCCGGAAATGCGGAATGTCGTCACCTTGTTGCTCGACTGCCATCTTCAAACGTTTGGGAAACTCAAGCTGAGGCGCCCATAAATCCATGACCGCAACATCGAACATGAAATCGCCGTACATCGCCATTTCCCAGTCCACAATTCCGGATAATTGGTCCTCTGCCGCCAGCATATTGCCCAAATGAAAATCCCCATGCACGAGATAGCGCTCTTTCGGCGCAAATGCAGCAAGCTCTACCATCTTTTCATACAAGCGGTAAAAAAGGTCCTTCTCCAAAAAGCTGCTGTCAAACAGATCGGTCCAGCCATCGTAAAATCCTCCCTGGTCCTTGGCGAAGGTAGCCTTGAGGTAATCGGTCCACGTGCCATGCGCTGCTTTGCCCTCAGGCGTGAACCAGCCGTAGCCTTCGCTGTTATCGCCTACCGTAATCCGGTGAAGGCGAATATACTGCTCGATCAGACTGGGAATGACTTGACGGATGGAAGCCGGCTGAAGCGTGCTGATAGGCACCCCCGGCATTTGATCCGAGATTGAAAAATGGATGGCGCCTGCGTTTCCGATCTTGTATACCTTCGGGACGGGCAAGCCATATACAGCCCCATACCGATCATGGATCCATCGTTCTTTCTCCAGACTGTCGCGATTATCCTTGAAATGAATGACATACGCTTTGCCGTCTTTTTCATAACGGAATACCCTGCTGAGCTCCCCCATCTCGATGGGACTAACGTTCGTTATATGCTCACCCTCAATTGCCCGGAGATGGCTTATGGCTGTATCCGTATCCATCTCAGGCTTGAAGCTCTTCATGGTTCACAACCTCCGTCATTTCGGTGATATCGTCATTTTTGGAGATCTTCCACCTCCGGTATAGCGTTAGAAACAACTCATTCAAATTGCAGGAAAGTCCGGAGGCCGAAAGATGGACGGTTGCATTCGTCATCCTTTTATTCATTCTCATCAGCTTCTGTTTCCACTCAGGCAACCTAGCCAGGATCTCATCCGGATGATGCACCTCGATTCCAATAAACCGCTCATTCATGACTTGGTAAATATCGATGCTTTTAATCTCATTCCATGGAATCGCCCCAACGCTTACATAGGAGGGACGATCGATAATTCCCTCATCATTGATAACCAGCGCCGGTTTACGCTGCACAAGCTTACTCGTGGAAAAGACCAGCATCGCTCCGAAAAATACGGTACAGATGAATCCAGCGATCACCAGAACAATTAAACGATCCGCTAAGCCGGCATATAGCATAAAGATTCCGAGCGCAACGAAGAAGAGAGAGCCTAACAAAATTTTGGTTACTTTGGGTTTAATATGGATTTCTTCTTGTCTGTGCACCTGTTTTACACTCCTTATAGCTTTAAATCATATAGGATTGTCTACTCCTTCGCCGGATCCACTTCAAATTCCCGCACGAATACCGCCGTTCCCGTTATGTATACCTCCATTTTCCCAAATTCGCGGTCAACCGTAACCTGGACCCGTCCATTTTTGCCGATCTCCTGTCCCTGCTCAACCATCATCTGTATGGAAGGCCATTCAGGCTGTATGTAGGTTAGATAGTAGGCGCCCATAACACCCGATGCGGTTCCGGTAACAGGATCTTCGATGGTGCCGGAATATGGGGACGAGAAATGTCTGGCATGCATCAGGGCTGACGGATCTATCGTTTCCATGCAGAACGGATGCAGGGAAGCTTTGGGATTCTGCGTTAAAATCTCCGGAAATTTGCGGTTGTCGGGAATCATCCGGCTGAAGCTGTCCAGCTTCTTCACGGGAATCAACAACGTCCAGATTCCGGTACTGCCGTATACAATCGGCTTCGTCAGATCAAGCTCGTCACGATGCAATCCGATCGCTGAGGCCAGCAAGTCCACATCGCCTTCAAATTCGACAAACTGCGGAGAATCCTGCTTCATCGTGATGCTAGGCTGCACGTCGTTATTTTCGAATCTGACCGGCAGTACGCCCGTCTTCGTCTCGATCGTATACGTATCCTTCGCATCCAGCAATCCTCTCGTCTTGAGTGCATACATGGATGCCATCGTCGCATGCCCGCATAGATTCATCTCATGACCAGGCGTAAAATAACGCAGCCGAATATCCGCCTGATCCGAATGCATGACAAACGTCGTTTCATTGAATCCGACCTGTTTGGCAATTTTCAGCATGTCTTCCTCCGTCAAATGATCCGCATCAAGCACGACTCCGGCAGGATTCCCCTTGTCGGGCACGATCGAAAACGCATCATACTGAAACACGGTCACCATGTTCATCGCTCCCCCCACTTTCTCTCATCACGGACGATGAGATCGCATGGATACAATTTGAGAAAATCTTATCACTCCACCTTCCGTAAATCCAGGACAAAATCCGTTTTAATTGTTGAGGTAGGTTCCATGACAGTCTAATGGGCCACAACCCGGGACACAGTATAAAACGAGAGATCGGATAAAATCCCATCCTATGAAGGCTTTCAAAGCATCAAAATGGGCAGCATGATGCCCGAAAGCACACATGCTGCCCTGAACAAGCCGTTAACTTAGGTGAGCCGAACATCGACCACACTATGCCTGCAGAGTTCGCCCCGCCCAGGTTCAACGAAATGTTAAGGCCGTTAGCATCGTAAAACAGTCCTACCACGTCACCGGCATTCAATTGTACGTCCCCGGCTAACGCAACATCCCCGCTGCCGAGTACGGCCCGAAGTGTCAGCACAAGGGCGACGTTGACATTCAAGACGGGAAACAGGCCGCTAATCAGGTTCGTTGTTACCGGTGAAGTCCGCCGAGCCACAAAGGCCGGATTCACGCCAGCGCCAAGGGAAACCGTGAGGGCTGTGGTTGTCGAATAGTTTATGGTTGCCTTGATCGCATATCTGCCCGTTACCGGAACGGTGAAATTCCCCGTCACTGGATTGAAGGCTGCATCCGTATAGTATGGTGATGTCACTGTCCAGTTTGTTAGCTGTGAGGATGTCGTTAAACTAAGTGTCGGCAAAAATGCCGAAAAACCAGTCTCTGCGAGACTAGGGCCCGTAAGCCCCGTGGCACCAGTTGCCCCTGTTGCACCGGTGGCACCGGTTACTCCGGTCGCTCCTGTTGCTCCGGTCACTCCTGTTGCTCCGGTCACTCCGGCTGCTCCTACCGCTCCGGTCGGACCCGTTGGCCCCGTCACACCGGTCGCCCCCGTGGCGCCTGTTGCTCCAGTCTCGCCTGTCGCTCCCGTTGCGCCTGTTGCTCCGGTGGCTCCAGTTACTCCGGCTGCACCTACTGCCCCGGTCGGGCCCGTTGGCCCCGTCTCACCTGTCACCCCCGTGGCGCCTGTTGCTCCAGTCTCGCCTGTTGCCCCCGTCGCTCCAGTTGCTCCGGTTTCGCCTGTCGCTCCGGTCGGACCCGTTGGCCCCGTCTCGCCTGTCACCCCTGTGGCGCCTGTTGCTCCAGTTGCTCCTACCGCCCCAGTCGGACCCGTTGGCCCCGTCACGCCCGTCACTCCCGTGGCGCCTGTTGCTCCAGTCTCTCCTGTTGCCCCCGTCGCTCCCGTCACTCCGGCTGCACCTAATGCCCCGGTCGGACCCGTTGGCCCCGTCACGCCCGTCACTCCCGTGGCGCCTGTTGCTCCAGTCTCTCCTGTTGCCCCCGTCGCTCCCGTTGCTCCCGTCACTCCGGCTGCTCCTAATGCCCCGGTCGGACCCGTTGGCCCCGTCTCACCTGTCACCCCTGTGGCGCCTGTTGCACCAGTCTCACCTGTTGCCCCCGTGGCTCCTGTAGCTCCCGTCACTCCGGCTGCTCCTACCGCCCCAGTCGGGCCCGTTGGTCCCGTCTCACCTATCCCCCCCGTGGCGCCTGTTGCACAAGTCTCGCCTGTCACTCCCGTAGCGCCTGTTGCTCCAGTTGCTCCCGTCACTCCGGCTGCACCTACTGCCCCGGTCGGGCCCGTTGGCCCTGTCTCGCCTGTCACTCCAGTGGCGCCTGTTGCTCCAGTCTCGCCTGTCGCTCCCGTGGTTCCTGTAGCTCCGGTCACTCCGGCTGCTCCTACCGCTCCGGTCGGACCCGTTGGCCCCGTCACACCGGTCGCCCCCGTGGCGCCTGTTGCTCCAGTCTCGCCTGTCGCTCCCGTTGCGCCTGTTGCTCCGGTGGCTCCCGTCACTCCGGCTGCTCCCGCCGCTCCGGTCGGGCCCGTTGGCCCCGTCTCGCCCATCACCCCTGTGGCGCCTGTTGCTCCAGTCTCGCCTGTCGCTCCCGTGGCTCCGGTCACTCCGGCCGCCCCTACCGCCCCGGTCGGGCCCGTTGGTCCCGTCTCACCTGTCGCCCCCGTAGCGCCTGTTGCTCCAGTAGCTCCTGTTGCTCCAGTCTCACCTGTTGCCCCCGTCGCTCCAGTTGCTCCCGTCACTCCGGCTGCACCTACTGCCCCGGTCGGGCCCGTTGGTCCCGTCTCACCGGTCGTCCCCTTGGCACCTGTTGCTCCAGTCTCGCCTGTTGCTCCGGTGGCTCCCGTTACTCCGGCTGCACCTACTGCCCCGGTTGGGCCCGTTGGCCCCGTCTCGCCTGTCACCCCTGTGGCGCCTGTTGCTCCAGTCTCGCCTGTCGCTCCCGTGGTTCCTGTAGCTCCGGTCACTCCGGCTGCTCCTACCGCTCCGGTCGGACCCGTTGGCCCCGTCACACCGGTCGCCCCCGTGGCGCCTGTTGCTCCAGTCTCGCCTGTCGCTCCCGTTGCGCCTGTTGCTCCGGTGGCTCCCGTCACTCCGGCTGCTCCCGCCGCTCCGGTCGGGCCCGTTGGCCCCGTCTCGCCCATCACCCCTGTGGCGCCTGTTGCTCCAGTCTCGCCTGTCGCTCCCGTGGCTCCGGTCACTCCGGCCGCCCCTACCGCCCCGGTCGGGCCCGTTGGTCCCGTCTCACCTGTCGCCCCCGTAGCGCCTGTTGCTCCAGTAGCTCCTGTTGCTCCAGTCTCACCTGTTGCCCCCGTCGCTCCAGTTGCTCCCGTCACTCCGGCTGCACCTACTGCCCCGGTCGGGCCCGTTGGTCCCGTCTCACCGGTCGTCCCCTTGGCACCTGTTGCTCCAGTCTCGCCTGTTGCTCCGGTGGCTCCCGTTACTCCGGCTGCACCTACTGCCCCGGTTGGGCCCGTTGGCCCCGTCTCGCCTGTCACCCCTGTGGCGCCTGTTGCTCCAGTTGCTCCTACCGCCCCAGTCGGACCCGTTGGCCCCGTCATGCCTGTCACTCCCGTGGCGCCTGTTGCTCCAGTTGCTCCTACCGCCCCAGTCGGACCCGTTGGCCCCGTCATGCCTGTCACTCCCGTGGCGCCTGTTGCTCCAGTCTCGCCTGTTGCCCCCGTCGCTCCCGTTGCTCCCGTCACTCCGGCTGCACCTACTGCCCCGGTCAGACCCGTTGGCCCCGTCTCACCTGTCACCCCTGTGGCGCCTGTTGCACCAGTCTCACCTGTTGCCCCCGTAGCTCCGGTGGCTCCCGTCATTCCGGTTGCACCTACTGCCCCGGTTGGGCCCGTTGGTCCCGTCTCACCGGTCGCCCCCGTGGCGCCTGTTGTTCCAGTCTCGCCTGTCGCTCCCGTTGCGCCTGTTGCTCCGGTCACTCCGGCTGCTCCTACCGCCCCGGTCGGACCCGTTGGCCCCGTCTCACCTGTCGCCCCTGTAGCGCCTGTTGCACCAGCCTCGCCTGTCGCTCCCGTGGCTCCTGTTGCTCCGGTGGCTCCCGTTACTCCGGCTGCACCTACTGACCCGGTTGGGCCAGTTGGCCCCGTTGCACCCGTTTGACCTGTTGGACCCCTAACACCTGTTGCACCGGTCGGGCCTGTGGCACCGGTTGGCCCCGTCTCACCTGTGGCTCCTGTGACACCCGTAGCTCCGGTTACGCCAGTTGAACCAGTTGCGCCTGTCGCTCCGGTCACTCCCTTCGGATCCATTGGATTGCAAGAGCCGCATGGTGCATGATCGCCACGAACCAGCGACAGCACCTGACTTAATTTATTGTGCAGCGCCAACTGCTTCTTGGTCAGCTCCTGAATGGTCTGCCGGATGCTCTCATTAACCTTCAGAACATCCGTAATCGATGAGGGAGGCCCTGTAACTCCAGGGATCGTGCCCAGCACAAACTGCAGTTTCTCCCCTTCTGCATGAATGATGTGACTTAACCCCAGCTCCTCCATTGCGATGGAAGTCAGCAGCTGATTAATGGCTTTCTCCCGATCCGGCACAGCACTTGGATTGACTTTCGATGAACTGTCATCCCGCATACGGCACCTCCCGTCACTCCATTACGCGCAAGCAATGCCTACAATCGAAGATACCGCTAACTTTAATCCTTCAACAAGGCCGCAATCTGATTGAATTTCATCTGCAGCATCATTTCCCGCATCGTCACTTCCTCCATTAGACTTCTGGCAGAAGCCTGCACCGCCATGTAATCTGGAAAGGATAGATCTCCCGGGGGATTGGAGCCCGGATGCAGCGTACCGGCAATGTACTGCAGCTTCTCAGCCTCCGCGTTGATGATATGGGCAAGGGCCATTTCTTCTATAGCGATGGAGGCAAGCAGCCGCAGTACGCTTTGTCGGATATCCGCAGAAATGTCCATGCCGGACGAAAGCTCCATCCAGCTCATTCCAATCCCCCTTTGTCACCCTTCGTATTGCCCGTCAGAGCACAGCACAGGTCTATTTTAGCTTCAACAATATATTGGTATATGGAGAGGACATGCCCATCCGCGCTTCCTTTGAGGCTGGTCGATTCATGACTCCTGGTCCGTCCTGCTCGAAGGGCTTGTATGCACGAAACATACTCACGAAATGCTGCCTCCGCAGCCTCAATCGATGACACCAGCTCCTTGACCACGAAAAGCTCGGCATCATTGCCCGCTGAATGCTTCATCGGCTACTCCTCATCCTCATCATCTTCATCCCATTGACCACCCAGCTCCATGACGTTCTCTAGCTTGCGGAGAAGCAGCCACTCCTTCATGACAATGACATCCATCAGCTTCGCTGCCTGATTGCCAAGCTTGATGAGGTCGGCACGGGACATATCGACCCGCTTGCCGGACTGCCCAAGAACGGCTTTTATTTTATCCGCCTCCGCATGCATCAAATGCGCGATAGCATTTTCCTCCATGGCGATGGATTTCAATAAGTCGATAATGACCTGCTCTCTGGTCGGTCTGAATTTCTCTTCGGGAATAAGCGGCATGCTCAAGATATGACCCCCTTCGAGGAATGAAGTCAGCATCGCACGGGTGGATTAACGACGAGTCATTCCCATCTATTATTAGCCTATTGGCTGCCAGGCGCCGATATTCGCGGATATTGCCCCGAAATCGCATGGTTCCACATCTCTTCAGGTTCAGATCACTGGCGGAGATGAATATATCTTTAATATTTAAAGAAGGTTGGAAGCGAGGGAATGGCGATTGGTCAGTATCAGTCTGTGCATGATTGTCAAAGACGAAGAGCAGGTCCTTCACCGCTGTCTGTCGTGTGTATCGCATATCGTGGACGAAATCGTCATTGTGGATACAGGCTCAAGGGATGGCACCAAAAACATTGCCCGCTCGTTCACGAACCGGGTCTACGATTTTGAATGGATCGACGACTTTGCAGCCGCCCGGAATTATGCCTTCAGTCTGGCCTCCAAAGACTATATTCTCTGGCTGGATGCAGACGACGTGCTGCTCGAGAATGATCAACAAAAGCTCCGCCATTTGAAGGACACGCTGGATCCGAGCACCGATTCTGTGACCATGCTTTATCACCTGCGTACCGATGAATATGGCAACGTTACCTTCAGCTTGCGGCGCAACCGTCTGGTTAAGCGGAGCCGGGATTACCGCTGGATCGGTGCGGTCCATGAGTATTTGGAGGTGTACGGAAACATCATTCACAGTGACGTGGCGATTACCCATGCCAGCTCGGAAATCGACACGGACTCCGGCAGAAACTTGCGGATCTATAAGAGGCTCGAGGCATCCGGCGAGGCGTTCACACCGCGTGATTTGTTCTATTATGCAAATGAATGGAAAGATCACCGCAACTTCCGGAAGGCGATTGAATATTACGAAAAATTTCTAGAGACCCAATCAGGCTGGATCGAGGACGTTTTGGCAGCCTGCAGCAGGCTGGCAGATTGCCATCATGAGCTCGGCGACGCTCAGGCATCGTTCGAAGCGTCGGTGAGATCGCTGCAGTATGCGGCGCCTCGTCCGGAGTTTTGCTGCCGCATCGGATACCGCTTCTTGGAAAAAGGGGATTACACCACCGCGGTCTTCTGGTATACACTTGCAACCGGGCTTGAGTTGCCCGCTGACCATATGGGGTTTCAAAACGCCTCCTTTCATACTTGGCTTCCCCACCTCCAGCTCGCGGTCTGCTATGACCGGATCGGAAAGTACGAGCTGGCCAATGAACATAACGAGAAGGCATTGTCCTATCGGCCAGAGGATGCCACGATGCTGGCAAACCGGGAGTATTTCCGCAACAGGCTGCACCCAAACGAAAACGACCTATAAGCCAGGAGAAAGGCGGCGCTTGCTATTGACTACGAAACGAATCCGCGTTCTGATCGGCAGTCCTGTCCGGCAGCAGCCGGAAATTTTAAAGTTTTTCCTGGATTCGCTGCTCCGGCTTGATCGGGAACGACTTGAGATTAGCTACTATTTCATTGACGACAATACAGATCGTGATTCCAGCTTGAAATTAAGTGAATTTATACTGCAAAGCCCGCGCGTGATCATTCAAGCTGCCCACCGCCGGGACGAGTACCTGCGTAACGAAACGACGCATTATTGGAATGATTCGTTAATCTGGAAGGTCGCGGACTACAAAAATAAAATCATTCAATACGCGCTTGACCTGCGGTTCGATTATCTATTTCTGCTCGATTCTGATTTGCTGCTGCATCCCGCCACCCTGCAGCATCTAATTGCATCGGACAAGGATATTCTGTCCGAAATTTTCTGGACGAGGTGGCAGCCTGAAGCCAGGCCGCAGCCCCAAGTATGGCTCAAGGACGAGTACACGCAGTGGGTTCAGCATCGGGGAGAAGTCCTGAACGAAGCCCAGAAGGAGGAGCGCTACCAAGCATTCATTCAGCAGCTGACGGAGCCGGGAATCTATGAAGTCGGCGGGCTCGGAGCCTGTACCTTGATCAGCCGGAAGGCCCTTCTCTGCGGTGTCCATTATGCTCCGATTTATAATTTGTCGTTCTGGGGAGAGGACCGGCACTTCAGTATTCGCGCTGCCGCACTCGGCTTTACGTTGTACGTGGATACGCATTATCCCGCATTTCATGTCTACCGGGACAGCGATCTTCCCGATGCGGCGGCCTATATGCAGCATACCGGAGCTGATCCTGACCTGAACAAGGAGGTCCCTCCTCAGCCTCCTCAGTCGGATCCCAGCCTGCCCGGGTCCCGTCTTTTCTCCCCCGTACTGGTTAGCCGCGGCCGGGATCAACCGTCCTTAACGCTGACTATGGTCCTGAAAAATGAAGAAGAACGCTACTTGCGGCAAGCACTGATGCGGCACCGCGAGTACATTCATCAAGCGGTTATTATTGATGACGGCAGCACGGACAATACCGTTGAAGTATGTCTTGAGGTTCTCAAAGGGATTCCGCGCCGTCTGATCGTGAATGAGCACTCCATGTTTCATAACGAGATTGAACTTCGGAAACGGCAGTGGCAGGCATTGACGGAGGTGCAGCCCGAATGGATTTTGAATCTGGATGCCGACGAATGGTTTGAGCCGTGCTTTGCCAAAGAACTGCCGAAGATGTTACGTCAATCCGTCTATGATGTGTTCTGCTTCCGGCTTTATGATATGTGGAGCAACAGCCATTACCGGGAAGACGAATGCTGGCGATCCCATCATTATTACCGGCCGTTCCTGGTGCGTTACCGGCCGGATTTTCACTATGAATGGAAGGAAACCGCGCAGCATTGCGGCCGCTATCCGGCTAACATTCTGGACCTGCCGCATCAGCTGTCCTCTGTCCGCCTTCAGCATTACGGATGGGCGAAGCCGGAGGACAGGCTGAACAAGCTCCGCCGCTACCAGAGTCTCGATCCGGAGGCGCGCTATGGGTGGAGGGCCCAATACGAATCCATTCTGGATGAAGCGCCAACGCTTATTGAATGGTCCGAATCATAGATACCATAGAAGGAAGCGATGAGATATGAAACTGATTCATACGCTGCCGTTTTTCGTTCGCACCGACTCGCGCGAGGAAGATTTGGAGATGGCAGAGCTCGCTTTACGCAGCCTGCGCATTTCCGTCGATGAAGGCATCGTTGTCTATAACCAAGGCTGCCTCTCCAACGAGGAGCTTCGGCGATGGATGCAGCGCCTTGGCCATGCACCCGTAATCCTGGGCGACGGCTCGAACGCCGGCATCGTCCGGGCAAGACAATCCTGCTTCGAGTTTATTTGGCAGGAATATCCGGATGTCGGTTATATATCCGAAATTCATATCGATATGTTGTTCCCTCCCGGCTGGTGCGAGCCGTTGATCCGCTACCTTGTCCGTACCGGCGAGCCGATGGTTTCGCCCGGCATCGTTACGTCGAGCGGTGAGCTTCAGCCTCTTCGAACATTCATTCAACTGCCGGAAACTTCCGGGAAGCTGATCGAAACCCTGCAGCAGATTTCGCGAGGCGATGTGATGGAAGGCTTCGTGCACCCGGTTGTGCATCATGCGGCGACATTACGGGAGATTGGCGGCTATGACCCCCGCTTTCTGCCCGGCAAGCAAGGATACGAGGATGATTCTCTGCTTCTTGGCATGCTCTATTACATGGGAACCCGAACCGGTTGGAGGCCGAAATGCTGTCTGGAGTCATGGGTCTACCACGCCACGATGGCCCAGCGGATGTCACTATCCGGAAGGGAAACCGATTTTTCTAAAAATGAAGAAGGACTGGTTCATCAGTACGGCGCCTACAGATGGAAGCATTTGGCGGATATTCATGGCGGATCGGAGGAGTTTCGGCGTCTGTTCGTTAAATATACGCCGGTTCATGAAGAGGAGGCAGAATCGATGCCAGAGATCGACAGGCAGAAGCGGGTTTGGGATCAGCTGTGGACACAGGAAGTGTCGTATCATTGGGATTCGCTCAGCCAAACGATTTACGATAAGATTCTCGGGGTTATCGGAGAAATCCGGAACAAGCGTATTCTCGAAGCAGGCTCAGGCACCGGGAAAATCTCGCTCCGCCTTGCATCCGAAGGAGCCGAGGTCACGTTGGCGGATTATTCCGAGCAAGCGATCTATCAAAGTCGGAACGCATTCTTAAAAGATCACATTCCCGGCACCTTCGTCGTATCGGATATCCGCAACCTGCAGCTTCCAGATCAACATTTCCATCTTGTTTGGAATGCCGGTGTGCTTGAGCATTTTCAGATGGAGGATCGCATCAGGATGCTGAAGGAAATGAAGCGGGTCACTGCGCCGGGAGGCACGATTCTCGTGCTCACCCCTTATGCCGAATGCTTGCCATACCGAGCAGGCAAAGAAGCTGCCGAGCAGCTCGGAACCTGGATGTACGGGGACGAATTTCCGGTATCCTCCCTTAAGGAGGAGTTTGCCGCCAGCGGAATTGCGATGATCCAAGAGGAAAGCATCGGGTTCCTCGAGAGCCTTCCCTTCCTTGATTTCATCCAGGGTGCCCAGATGGTGAAGCACTGGCTGGAGCAGTGGTACCAAGGGCTTTCAAATGAGGAAAAAGCTCGCATCCCCGGCTACCTCCTAGTCAGCATCGGCAGCGTCGAAGACGGCGGTGCCTTCGCCACTGAGGAGCAGATTACGGCACGCAGCTCTTGCGCAGTGAGCCGTCCGGCGCTTTAGGACCACGGTATCGACATGACAAACATCAGGCCAGAACAAACAGCAGCCCGCCTCATAGTTTGAGGCGGGCTGCTGTTTTTCTCTTATTTTACATAAACGGTAATGCTGACGGTCTTCGAATCGAATTTGCCTTTAATTCGGGCAGTTCCTTTGGCAATCGCCTCGATTCGTCCGTTTGTCACTTTGGCAACGCTGGCGTTGCTTGTCGTCCATACGACCTTATCCGCAACATTAGCCGTCGCACCCGTATCATACTCAGCGGTTACCGTAACCGTCTTGATATCTCCCGGCTTCAGGTCCAGCCGCTTGTCGCTGGCGGTCAATTTCTTCAGCTTCGGCACGACATTGACCTTCACCTTAACTTCTTTACCTTGATAAGCCCCCGTAATGGTTGCCGTTCCTTCGGCCACCGCTTTAACCGATGTTCTGGACGTCGTCACGATGGATGTATCGGAAGAGGTCCAGTTCATTTTGGATGAAAGCGAGATGGTCTTGCCGTTGCTGAAATAGCCTGTTGCCTTGATCGATTTGGACTTCTTAATGTTAAGTTCAATCGTTTCCGGCTCTACAACGATCTTGACCACTTCCTGCTCAACGGCAACTGGAATCTTGACATCCTTGTTAAGATAGGTTCCTTTCAGCGTGGTTGAACCCTTGGTCAAGCCTTTAATCGTACCGTCCTTGATGACCGCAGCCGCAGAGGAACCTGTAAGCGACCATTCAACCAGGGAGGTTACATCCTTCTCCTCGCCGTCTTCAAATACGGCGTTCACTTTCGGCAGCGCCTCGGTTTTGCCGATGACCAGCTGGTACTCTTCAATTTCAGGCAATAGAACCAGGACGCGCTCGTTCACCGTAACGCGAACCGTGGCTACCTCTTTCGAACCGATCTTTCCGGTCAAGGTAGCAGTTCCTGCATCGACTGCCTTGAACTTGCTGCTCTCTGCCGTTACCACGTTCTCGTCACTGGAAGTCCAGACAACCTCTCCGCTGAAATCCTTCTTCTCGTTATCCAGGAGAAGCCCCGTAACTTTAGGATAAGATTTGGACTCATCCTTCAGCAGCTCGATATCGCTATCTTCCACTTCGAACTTCGTCACGGTCGGATGTACCTTGACGGTGAATTCCTTGCTGATGCCAAGATAGCTGACCTTAATGGTGGAAGTTCCCGCAGCGCGGGCAGTAAGCACGCCTTGGTCTACCGTAACGGCAAGCGGATTGGAGGAGGTCCATTCTCCGTTCACTTCGATCGAAGAGGTAGCCGCATTACGAACGAGTGTCTTGATTGTCACCGATTCGTTCATAAACATTACCGGATTTTTTACGAAATCAGTCTGATCCAGAATCAACGCTTCATATGGATTGCGTACATACACATCAAGCTTGGCGGTAGTGCCCAGATAGCTGACGCTAATGGTCGCTTTCCCCAAGGCCACCGGCTTCAGCTTGCCGTCCTCCACGTCCGCAACTGCCGGGTTGGAGGATTTCAGCTTGACCTTATCGGTGACATCCGTGCCGAGTCCGCTCTCCGTTTCGGATTGCTTCGCGTACACCTTCAGTTCAATCGGCGCATCCCCGACCAACAGCTCTTGATCTTCACCTGGTACGATCGAAAGCTTCTGGTAAGGAGCGATGACCTTTACGCTGTATGATGCCTTGAGTCCCTTGTACTCTGCCGTAATGGTCGCCGTGCCAAGGCCTTCGAGCGTCAGCTCGCCTTTATTCACCTTCACGACGCTCTCGTCGGAGGAGGTCCATTTGGCTTCTGTGGTTACATCATTTGTCCCGTCGGCCAACGCTTTGACCGTCAAGCCTTCGGTTCCGAGCTTGTACTCGGCTTTGTCGGGCTGATCCAGCTTCAGTTCATCAATGGCGTACTGGACATTGACTTCGATCGTCTTGATGGCCCCTTTATATTTGGCCGTGATTCGGGCCGAACCCTTTTCCAGCGGTGTCAGAAGTCCGCCGTCTACCCGGACGATCCGCGTATTGGAGGAGGTCCATGTCGCTTCATTGGTTACGTCGCGTTTGGATGTCGTTCCTTCAATGTTGGCCAGCACCCGGAGCTGCTCCGTAGTCTCGTTTACGATCAGGTGGATGGTGCTTTCATTCGTATCAAATTCAATGGATGTTACATCCCCGGAGGCGGCGAATACGCTGGTTGGAAAAACCATCGCCAACATCATCACAACGACCAAA
Organism: Paenibacillus sp. FSL M8-0142; assembly: GCF_038597315.1. NCBI lineage: Bacteria > Bacillati > Bacillota > Bacilli > Caryophanales > Paenibacillaceae > Paenibacillus > Paenibacillus sp. FSL M8-0142. Next base: position 2,168,730 of record NZ_CP152008.1, on the reverse strand, counting down.
GCAAGCTTCGTTGTCTTTCTGTGTAAGCTCATTTATTTCTCTCCTTTGTACCTAGCCTGGGCAAGGCTTTTTTTCCGGTCTATCTGTTATATCGACAGCCCGGGCGTTCATCGTTACCTTCGGAGGGTAAATTGGGCATAAAGTAGGATATGGATTCTGCCTATTCATTCATCGATATCGTTTGATCTACCTAAGCTCAACCTGAATCCCTCCCGCCAGGTCGGGTAACGGGGAACCCAGCCCAGCTGACCGCGGGCCTTCGCGTTAGATGCCCCCCGCTCCCAAGGAGCTTTCCCTTCCTGAAGCTCCGGCATTGGCGCTCCGAGCGCGTCAGCATAGGCAGGAAGCCAATCCGTACCTTTGGCCGGCACGTCATCCACGATGTTATAGATGCCTGACGGCCAATCAAGAGCGAGAGCTGCGGCATTCGCTGCGTCTTCCACATGAAGGAACGACGTCATCGCTTCAGTCGCGGGCACTTCCTGATGCAAGATCCGCTTTGCCATGATTCCGACGCGATCATACCAGGTACCGGGTCCATACAGCATCCCGTAGCGAAGGATGACGTGACGCGGCATCTCGGAAACCGCTTGTTCCGAGGCGCTCACGCCGTCAACGGTCATCCCTCTCGGATCTGGGGCACCGATATCAAGAGGTACCGATTCCGACGCGGGGGAATCCCCCGGCTCATAGGCCCAGGATATGCTCTGAGCGATCATTAGCGGTACCCCTGAGGCCAAGGCGGCATCCACTAAATTGCGCGTGCCGTCCCTCCGTATTCTCGCATTGTCCTCAAGATTCCATTGGCTCAGCGATGTAAGCTGGTGTATGATTGCGTCAGGCTTCACGGTTGCCACGGCCTCCATCACGCGCTCCCGGTCTAAGGCATCGGCAACCACCGCCCGAGCACCCAACTGTTCGATTATGGAGCCGCGTTCCCCGCTCTGTGTCATCCCGGTTACTTCATGCCCTGCACGCAGGAGCTGCGGCAGTAGCAGCCGTCCAATGACGCCTGTTGCTCCGGCAACGAATATCTTCATCTTCTCTCCTCCTCCTTCTGATCTTGAGCCATTTCACCACTTCATTCATCATAAAAGGTCATATGGGATTTGTCGGACCGGTAATATTCCATTCGATCCTGCAATGAACCGGTATGAAATTCGAACATGTGGCCATCGGGATCCAGAAAATAAATCGACTTCTTATCCCGCTCATCTCTTGAGCGTCCCGGAACAATCTCAACGCCAAGCGCTTCCAACCTGGCCAGCGCCGATTCATATTCGCAATCCTCGATCGTAAAGGCGATATGCGTATACGTCCGGTGAATTCGGCTACGATCCGTCTCTTCCTGATTCAGCGCGATCCAAAGACCGTTCAGATCAAAATAAGCGAGCTTCCTTCCTTTTACCAATAGCCTTGCTCCAAATGCTTCCCGATAAAAATCGATCGAACGCTCGAGATCTGAAACCGAGAAGCACAAATGATTAATCGGACTGATGTTCATCCCGTTTCCTCCTGTCCGCTGTTTATAAGCCAAGAATGTCCCGCACTTCCAGAGGCGCATGCAATTTTCGGAAGCCGCTCTCTATATATGTATTGAACCAATAGGCATGGTAAGGCTGCAGGCCGGCATCCCTGGCGCCTCGCAGCTCATCCGATCCGCCGTCTCCCACAAATATGGACTCCTCAGGCGTCACCCCTAACCGTTCGCACGCCATCAGATAGATTTCCTTCTGCGGCTTGGCCATACCGACCTCATAGGAGAAAATAACCTCATCAAAGCAGGATGCCAAGGGGCTTCTGCCAAAGTGAATGACCTCCTCCTCCGTGCAATTGCTGATCAGTCCCAGCTTGATGCCCCGTTTCTTAAGCAGGTCCAGCATTTCCAGAATATCCGAACGAATGGACTGAAAGGGAAGCCCCTTCTCTTCAACTCGCGCCCGATACAGCTGCTCCACATGTTCATGGGGATAGGAGAGGCTTCGCTGCTCCAGAATATCCCGGATCACGGCATGAAAAGTCGGGAACGACCCGTTCATCCTCCGCTCCTGGCGGGCCCTCCATTCCCGCTTGAACTCATCTTGGGAGAGACCCAGCCGATCGGGATCATCCTGCTGCCTCCGGAATATCCGCTTGCCATCCGAAAATTCCGTGATCAAGGTTTCATATAAATCGAATATTGCCGCTCTCACTCTCATCGATCCAACCCCTTTGTCATGATCCGGAATAACCGGCCTCCTGTGGAAGTCTCGCTGGATAATAGCGAGCGGTCTCTTCTAATACTCTATCGTTCTTCTCATCCCATATCTCGCTCAGCTCGAACGTTCCGTCTTGAAAGAACAGCGGGAATCTGCGCTTAAACCAATCCTGCATCGGCAGCTTCAGCGCGTCCTCGATCTCAACCCAGACAAGTTCCCCTTCGGGAGGCTGCTCCAGCAGTTCACCTTCAAAGGAGGTCGCCAAGTAATTAAATACCATGTATCGATGCCCCGAGTTCGGCTCGCAGGATTCCTCCAGCCCTTTGTATACAATGTCCTTTACTATAAGTCCGGTCTCTTCGCGCACCTCGCGGATCGCTCCGTTCACGATGCTCTCCGGAAAATCAACTTTGCCTCCAGGGGCGATATACCCGGGGAATCCCTTCGAATCCGGCCTGTTTAATAGCAGCACCTTGGTACCGTCCTGTACCATGCACATGGTGTAGAGACTCACTTCATTACGCACAGGCACCCTCCCTCTTCTCTTAGATGATTCGCTATTATCTAGTATAACGCCTGGGTCCCCGCCAATAAATTACAAGTTTGATTTAATGAAATTTTTCTCATGATCGAACGCAAAAAAACCAGAGCTCGCTCTGGTTTTTCATCGAATAATGGGTAGGTTAAGCAGTCTATACTTATGCCGCCATCAGCGCTTGCGGCTGATAGCCCCAGCTGTATTGCATCAGCGCATTGGCGCTTGGGGATTGAGCCTGCAGCGGTGCAATGCCGATTGCGCTGACTTCGCTGCTGTTCCATTGGATGAGCCTGACGGCAGTCTCAACATCGCCTGCTTGGTAGGCAATCGCCAATGCTTGCAGGTTTACGGCCATCTCCTCATCCTCCGGCGTGTCCAGAAGCAGCTCTTCTTCGGGGTCCAAGTCACGGAGAACCTTGTGCGCCCGATGAAGTGCAGCCTTCACAGCGCCTTCCGTCGTCTCCAGTATTTGAGCCGTTTCCGCGCTGCTGTACTCATAGACATCCCGAAGCAGCAGCACCGTCCGCTGCAGCGGCGACAAATGCTTGAACAACAATTGAAACGTCACTTCTAAATGGAGCGCATTTTCCTCCCGGGCATCGGATTCTGTGGGGAGGAGCTGCTCCAGCTTATCCTCCAAAATCCGGCGGTAAATGCCCTCCCTGCGCACCCGGTCAATCCAGGTGTTTTTCGCGATTCGCAGCAGCAGCGCCTCGGGGTTCATATGGGTTCGGTCCTTCATATTTTCCAGCACCTTAATCCAGGTATCCTGCATGAGATCATCCGAATCCCAATCAGATCTTGTAAGCGACAGACAGTACCGGTGCAACGTTGCATTCAGCTCCGGGAGGCTGTAACCCGTATCTGATTCTGTGCCACCCGGTCGATAGATGGTCATCGGCGGCCAACTCCTTTGTATACGATTATCGTCAGGTTATCTTATAAGTAAACGAACGAAAGCTGCATATCGTTACTCGGATATCGAAAGTTTTTTTTCTGCTTCTTTCGTACCTTTTTCGCAGGCTGGATCGTTTACTTGCTGAATCACGAAATTTGAATGAATACGGAGGGAAAAGACATGAGCGTAATACCATATGTGGTTGAGCAGACGAGTCGGGGCGAGCGGTCTTACGATATTTATTCCAGGCTGCTGAAGGACCGTATTATATTCGTTGGAGCGGCGATTGATGACGCCGTGGCGAACAGTGTTATCGCCCAGCTGCTGTTCCTGGCGGCAGAGGATCCGGACAGGGATATTCATATGTACATCAACAGTCCTGGAGGTTCCGTATCCGCAGGCTTTGGAATTTACGATACCATGCAGATCATCAAACCACAAGTCAGCACCATCTGCACAGGATTTGCCGCTTCCTACGGCGCGATTCTCCTGCTTGCCGGTGCGAAAGGCAAACGGCTGGCTCTTCCGAACAGCGAGATTATGATCCATCAACCGCTTGGTGGCGTCCAAGGTCAGGCCAGCGATATTGCCATCACCGCCAAACGAATTCTGAAGACCCGCGAGAAGCTGGTTCAAATTACGGCCGAGCGTACGGGGCAGCCAGCCGAACGGGTGGAGAGGGATATGGACCGCGATTATTTCATGACCGCAGAGGAAGCGCTGGAATACGGGATCATTGATGAGATCGTAACCAAGCTGTAATGAAACACGGTTCGATCAGTGAACAACATGCCCCGGTCCATTGCTCACGAGTCCATGGCACTATAAATTAAAGGAGTGAAGCTCACGATGATGCTGAAGCATTTGCTGAAACAACAGGCGGCCGTTCATTTTATTGACGGAGGCTGCGTTAGCGGAGGTACACTTGAGGAAATCGAGGACACATTCATTAAATACAAGGATGAGTATGAAATGCTGTACATTCCGTTGTCCGCGATCCGATACGTAGCGGTCGATACGAAGGAAAGAGACAAAGCCCCGGTCGGATTTACCGCCTCCTAGTCCTTCCTCGGGCAGTGCGGCAAAGCCTTCTCGTCCAGTTTGGTTTACCTTTAGGTTTTAGTATAGCTTAGCTTGAGAATGCAGAGAACCGCATGAACCCTATTTGGGCTCATGCGGTTTTATTGGCATATTGACTATTTTATCGATCAGGAAGGAACGAAGGCGCTTGCGCTCCGGATCGCTGCCGTTCTTCTTGTGAAAGCCGATAAACTGCAGTGCGTGAACCATTGAATAGAAATCGATGACGGCCAGCTGGTCCGCATCGGCGCCCCATTGGGTGCACAACTCCTCGATATAAGGCATGCCAGCAGGACCAATATCGGAAACAACGGCTGTCTGGGTGAGGCCGATCATATACAGCGGATCTCCGTAACAGACCCAGTCGAAGTCCACGATCCCCTGCAGTTCCCCATCCCGTACGATAACATTCTTGATCGTCACATCATCCAGAAAACAGATCGGCCGGACTCTCTTAAAGTAAGGCTCATAATGCTCCTTGATGGAAGCCAGCCTGCCAATAAGCTCCTGGTCGATGTCATCCAGGATATGAGGAAGATGACGATCGTAATCCCGCTCAATGATTTCGGACCAAGAGGCATACGGCCCCGGCCGACCGATGGGTACCCATCCGTAGCCTTTCCCTTCAGGGAGCTTGGCTGCTTGGTGTTGAAATGAGATGATCTGTCCGGCTAACACGCGCATCTGCTCTCTGCTCATAGCAGCAAGCTCGTCGCGCAAATCCTGTCCGGGGATTTTCTCAAGGATCATGTAAGCCCACGGAACCTGCTTCTTGGTAAGATCGACCGCAAGAACAGCTGGTACCGGCAAGCCGAGCCTGGCGAGAATGCTCAAGTTGTTCCCCGTATATGCCAGTACCTCTGGCTCCGTATTCGTCCGGATAATCAACTCCCGGTGAGCGAAGACTGCGGCAAACACCTGATTGGTATGCCCGAACGACATTGGCGTTATAGAGACAGGAATCTCGCCGGACCATACCGTCACTAGACGAATCAGCTGCTCTTCCATTCTCATATCTACTCCCCTAGGTGGTACGACGTAAATGTACGGTTAATAATAAAATATCTTCAGTCAGCTTCTTCCCTGTCCCGCTTCCTGCAAGCATAGGCAAGTCGGTATAGCTCGGCGATATCGTCCCGTCCATTCTGAACGAACCTTCGGACTGCTTCGTCCAGCTCCACGGTCTCCACAGCGATAACCTGCTCGGCTCCCTCCGGGTTAAGCGGCTCGAATGCGAGCCTCACCTCCCCGTAACCGACCGCTCGAACAAAACGGGGGTGCGGAATATGGGGCCGAAACGGGCCGGGAGCGCTCGATTCGCAGTGAAACTGTCCGATCAGCCGGAAGGATTCCAGCTCTGCGCCCAACTCCTCCCTCACTTCCCTGCGCAAGGCATCCATATATCCTTCTCCCGGCTCCAACGTCCCTCCAGGAAGCTCCCAGCTTCCGTCCGCAACCTGAAAGACGACGCACCGATCCCCCGCAAAGGGGAGGATGGTCACATTGCTGACCAAGCCTTCATCGAGCTCGTCGTCGCACACATACCGCGCCTTTACAACGCCCCAATGAATGTCGTTCGATAGTGCCGGATACTGGTCCCAATCGATGTCCCTTTTCATTTGCTGTCCAACCTCCTCCGATCCATGGCTTACCGTTCAAAAACCATTGCGGGTCTATCCTATCCCTGCCCCAAGTCAGTTCCCGTAATGGCGGACCATCAGCACCTGTTCCATGGACGTGGCAAGTCCCAGCTGCTCAAGAGACTGCACCAACGCTTCTTGGGATGCCCGGATATTGAAGGCAGAACGTCTCACCGCAAGCTCAGGCTGATACACCTCCGACAACGCCGAGGCAATGACCCCCTTGACGTCAGCATGGCCAGGGGCTGCTTCACAACGGAACAGCGTAATCGACGCGGGCTTTCCGCTCGGGTCGAAGGCTCGCTTAAACAAAGCATAGCCCACCATTTCCTTCCCTGCATAGACGAGGACGCATTCGCCGTCCTGAATGCAAGGAAGATCATTCTGCCACACATCGCCGGACCGGTAGAAAGGAACCGCTCTCAATTCTCCCGCTTGCCCGCGGGTAACCGTATAGGCATCCGAGGATTCCTGAGCGTTATCTGCTAACGTGCCTTCCGCGGACATGATCAAAAGTCTGTCGATGACGGTATAGCCTACCCGTTCATACAGCTTAATGGCTGCGGCGTTCGTGCTTATTGCTTCCAGATAGGCGCGTTGAATTCCAAGCTCCTCATAAAGCTCCGAATTTCGCTCCATCATGGACAAGCCAATGCCTTTGCCGCGGTATTCCGGTGCAACGGCCGTTCCTCCGTTCCACGCCAGCTTCTTCCCATCTACCTCCCGGAAGCTGTTCATGACGATGCCGGCCGGGTGCCCGTCCACAAAGCAGGCAAGCGACCTTTCCATACACAGTCCTAAATGGCTTGCTCGGGCAATAAAACGGTCAAGCGGCATGGATGCCTGGACCATATAACCTTCGAACGAGCGATTCCATATCTCGGAGGCTTCCTTCACCGGAAGCTCGCTCAGCGGTTTATACGTAATCATGCGATAAATCCCCCTTCATAAGCAGCATCAGCGATGCCGATGTAATTGTTCTCTATTCAAAGAACATGCAGGAAAAGCAACGAGGCATAGGAAGCCGACCGCTGTTCTCCTGCATGTGTACAAAATTTCTATTAGAGCTTTGTATCGTCCACGCTATCAAGCCAAGCCTCAATGCTGCCGATGACCGACGTGACACAGCCGTCCTCGAACGGCGAGATCAATCCCGCAACCTTCACCAGCTCCGTGAAGGACTTGCTGCCGCCTTGACGGCACAGATGGAGGTAATCCTTCCATGCTTCCTCACGGTTCTCATGCATCTTCTTCCAGAACTGGAATGCGCAGATTTGGGCCAGCGTGTAATCGATATAATAGAACGGGGTGTTGAAAATATGCCCCTGCTTATGCCAGAAGCCCCCTTGCTCCAAATAGGCGTTATCCGCGTAATTGCGGTGAGGCAAATATTTGCGCTCGATTTCGCGCCATGCCTGCTTCCGCTCAGCCGGCGTCGCATCCGGGTTCTCGTAGACGAAATGCTGGAATTCATCCACCGTCACGCCGTACGGGATAAAGATCAACGCGCTTGCCAAATGTTCGAAGCGGTATTTGTCGACTTCCTCCTTGAAGAACAGATCCATCCACGGCCAGGTGAAGAACTCCATGCTCATCGAATGAATCTCGCAAGCCTCATAGGTCGGGAAGCTGTACTCCGGCACGGCGAAGCTGCGGCTCTCGTAAACTTGGAAGGCATGCCCCGCTTCATGCGTAAGCACGTCGATATCCCCGGACGTACCGTTGAAGTTGGAGAAGATGAACGGCGCCCCATATTCGCTGATATAGGTACAATATCCGCCGCTTTGCTTGCCCTTCTTCGCAACGAGGTCCATCAGGCCGTTCTCCTGCATAAAGGTGAAGAATTCCTTCGTCTCAGGGGACAGCTCGGCATACATCTTCGCTCCGTTCTCAACGATCCACTCGGGATCCCCCTTCGGCGTTGCATTTCCCGATTTGAACGCAAAGTTCTCATCATAATACAGCAGCTGGTCTACGCCAATCCGGTTCTTCTGCCGTTCCTTGAGCTTCGATGCTACAGGAACGATATGCTCCAGTACCTGGCTCCGGAAGTTCGCTACCATCTCGGCATTGTAATCGGTGCGGGCCATCCGTGCATAGCCGAGCTCAACATAATTCTTGAAACCCAGCTTCTTCGCGATTTTCGTTCTGACCTTGACCAGATCATCATAAATGCGATCGAAGGTCTCCTCGTTCTCAGCCATAAAGCCGCTCGATGCTTCCATGGCGCGTTTGCGCATATCGCGATCCGTCGATTGCTGGAACGGAATCAGCTGGGACAGCGTGCGTTCCTCGCCCTCGAACTGGATTTTGGCGGAGGCGATCAGCTTCGCATATTCCGTCGTCAGCTTGTTCTCCTGCTGCAGGTCCTCAATCACCTCAGGGCTGAACGTCTTCAGGGAGAGCTCAGCCAGCTGGAACAGCTGACGGCCCCATTTCTTCTCCAGCTCGCTGCGGAACTTGGAGCCGACCAGCGCCCGATAATAATCCGTAATATATTCCTGAACGACCGGACCGTTCTCATCGAAGAAGTCCTGCTCCGCTTTATAGAATTCGTCGTTGGTATCGATCGAATGCCGAACGCTTGCGATCTGCTGGAGCGTATCGAACTCGCTGCGAAGCTTGTTGATTCCTTTCATTGCCTGATCCTGCTCTTCATATGATCCGGCGGATGTGAAGGCATCCAGCAGCTCCTTAAATTTCTGTTCGAAAGCTTTGACGTCAGGCCGCTCGTAGTGATACTCGCTAAATTTCATGACATACACCTGCCCTTTCCATATAAAAAATACAACGATTCATCCATTCGGCATCTAAACGATAAAGTTATAGAACCCAAACGATTGTAATTTCGATACAGGTAGGGCATTATCCTGCTGACGTTCTTCGAAATTATGCGGAAGGTGACCTGGCTTTAATATGGCTTACGAAAGTGTCTTCAGACCGATTGCAGAAACCAGAATCAGTCCGATGAACAAAAGCCGGCGTCCTTCCTTCGGTTCCCCGAAGGCAAACATTCCGAGCAGCGTACTTCCGGCCGTCCCCATCCCTGTCCATATGGCATAGGCGGTGCCCATGGATATCTTTGTCATGGACAAAGTCAGCAGCAGGAAGCTGGAGCCCAAGGCGATTGCCAGAAAGAGATACGAACCGAGCGTGCGGTTAAGGGTTACCCGTCTCAGTGCGATAACGCCAAGCACTTCACACAGGCCGGCTCCGACCAGGGCGATCCATTCCATTACGCATCAGCCTCCTTTCCGCCCGCCTCGGAATCCTTCGTGACCAGCTTAAGCCCAAGCACGCCTGCCGCCAGACCTGCAATGAACAGGAGTTTCAGCGGGTTGGCCTGTTCTCCGAATACGAGGATCTCAGCGATGACGGTCCCTGCCGTTCCGAGGCCTGTAAAAATGACATATACGGTCCCGATCGGCAGCTTGGCCGCCGATTCAAGAAACACCTTGAAACTGAATATTATGGAGGCGACGGTTATCAGCCAGTGCCACCACAGCTCGGAATGCTTAAGCCCCGATACCCACACGACCTCCAGAGCGCCAGCAAGCAATAAAAGCCACCATGCTTTTCTCATCTTTACACTCCCCTCCATCACATGATTTTGAACATCATCGATGCCAGTGTTATGTGATGTAGTGATTGTAATCAAAATCTGGAATTAAGTATAATGATAGATAATTATGGCAGCATCAATTTTATTGATACCACTTGCGGAGGTGAGGACCGTGGAATTAACGGATCTGAAAATTTTTGTGAAGATAGCAGAGGAAGGAAACATATCGCGTGCAGCTGAAGGACTAGGGTACGTTCAATCCAACGTAACGGCACGGATCAAAAAGCTGGAAGCCGAGCTGGGCGTTTTGCTGTTTAACCGGCAGCCGCATGGGGTGACGCTTACGGAGAAGGGGGCGCTATTCCGGGAATATGCGTATTCGATTATTCGTCTTTCAGAGGAAGCGGTGCACGCAATGGAGGACGCTCCGTATCCAAGCGGAAGCCTATCGATCGGGATTGTCGATACCCTTCACTGCGGCAGTTTTATTCGGGCTCTTTCCGATTACCAGGCGAAATATCCGAATGTCAGCCTCAGCTTCATTACCGGAAGCTCGCCGGACCTCATCTCCAAGCTTCTGAATTATCAGCTGGACGGAGCGTTTGTAACCGGAGAATTTCCTTCGGCGAAGCTGGTCACCGAGTACAGCGAGCAGGATGAGGTTCGTCTGCTGACAACATGGAACGCTCCCTCCCTACCCGATCTGTCACGGACTAAGTGGGTGGTGTCTCCCGTTGGCTGCCCCTTTCGCCAGGCGCTGGAATCATGGCTGCGGAGCGAAAGCATCCCTTTAACGAACATGATTGAGGTTTCGTCGCTGGATACGCTGTTAAGCATCGTAAGATCCGGACTGGCATCCACCCTTCTTCCAAGTTCCGTGCTCTCGGAGGAATATGCGGACCTGAACAGTTTTCCGGTGCCGGAGGCGTTCCGCCATGCAACGACCAGCCTGGTTCGTCGCAATGACCGCTTTGGCAGCAAGGCGTTCTCGGCATTTGCCGAGCTGGTGAAGGTTAATTTTGCACAAGGGACGGATTAAGGATGGAATAGATCAAAATATCTTCGAACCGGTCCTTTACCTTCAAATACGAGCGCAGCCTGCCCTCTTGCTTCATGCCGGTCTTCTCCATCACCCGGAAGGAGCCCGCATTGTCCGGATGGCATTTGGCCTCAATCCGTACCAGCTGCAATCGGTTAAAGCCGAATTCGATAACACGGCCAATCACCTCGGTCATGTAGCCACGATTCCAATAACGGTTCGAGAGAACATAACCTAGCTCGGCCTTCTGACTCCGGTTATCCCATTGGATGAAGCTGCAGGTTCCAATCAAAGCGCCTGATTGCTTGTCCTCGATGCCCCAGGGGCCGACCTTTTGCTGATCGTAACGATGCATGATAAATTCGATAAACCGCCTCGTGTCATCACGGGATTGATGGACGTCCCACACCGTGTACTTCGAGACTTCCGGCACGGAGCAATAATCGTACATGTCCTCAAGATCGTCCCAGCGGATGCGTCTTAGACGGGTCCGATCCGTCTCAAGTTCCGGGAAAGGCTCGAAAGCATCCTCAATTTTCTTCATAGGTTTCGCTCCTTCCTTATTCAAGGTTATAAACCGGCATCCATCCGTAATGCATCCTCCGTACCTGCTAGCTCCAGCTGCTTCCGGATGTAGCGCGCCACCCCGTCGGCATCGTTCGAATCCACCACCAGATCCGCCAATTCCTGGATTCGCTCGTGCGCGTTCCGCACGGCAATTCGGGTGCCGCCCGCTTCAAACAGCCCCAGGTCATTGAGATGATCACCGAAGACAACTGTGTTCTGGAGCGGAATCCCCATATGATCAGCCCATAGGCGAAGCCCGTCCCGTTTGTTGCCATTCACGTGGCTGAATTCCAAAAAGTAATGATTTCTTATGTAATAGTCCGGCATCATATGCGCATGCACCACATCCCCGAAACAATCGTTGACCTCCCGGCGAATCGGCTCCAGCTCATCGAACAGGCCAATATACGTCAGGGCCAATGTTCGGTGCCCCTCCGGACAATGTAAGGCTGCTACCTCCATAAATCTCGGATCATTCACGCGGCTTTGATAAAATGCAGTCTCTCCCTCCCGGCAAAGCGTTTCATGGAGCACGCGTTCCCGGTGATCGGCATCCAATGAAAAGTAAAAAGGCGTCAGCCCGTGTTTCTTTCCGAGCCGGATGATATCGCTCGAAATTTTGTGATCCAGCCAATACCCGTCAATGACCGTCCCATTATGGCCGTTATAGATCAAAGCCCCGTTATACAGGATCAGAGGGTGCTTCCAAGGAATGTCCGCAACAACTTGCATAGCGCTGACATATCCGCGCGCCGTTGCGAATGTAACGACAACATCATGCTGCAGCGCTGCCTCGATGGTTTCCAACGTATAAGGGGAGAGCGTCTGATCCGACCTTAGAAGCGTCCCGTCCAGGTCTGTAATAAATGCTTGATGGTTCAATCGGATAAGCCTCCTTGTAGTAATATGATGATGTCTAAGCCTGAGTCCCAACCATGTGGTGTAGATGGAGACACGCAGGAGTTTGCAGCTTTTTTATGAGATCCAATGAAAAAAAGCTTCCCGAATCATAACCCATATGCTACTGCACAAACGCCATGACGTCCCGAATATCCTGAATGTCCGCCAATGGCTGAACGCCCATGCGATTCATTTTGGAGATATCTCCCCGGTAGGCAATGAACGGTATGCCGGCACACTCGGACGCTTTGCCGTCCACCCATGCATCGCCAACAGAGAGCCATTGGCTTGATGTGGTATGCGCAAAAAACTCCAGCACCCGCAAGTAGCCATCCGGTGCAGGCTTTAAGGAACCCATCTGTTCTCTTCCCACGATCAGGTCAAAATACGATGCGATTCCGTTCTCCTCCAAAGCCGTCAGGGCTGCATCCCGCGCATTATTCGTAACTATGGACAAATGTAAACTTCCATGCAAATGACGGATCAACTCCAGCGCGCCATCTTCAAGCTCGGCGCCGGCCATCCCCTTGATCTCATGCTGTTTGGCGATATCCCACATGCGCCGGGACAGTTCATCCGTCATATGACCGGTCTGCATCGCCTCCGCGATGACCGTAGAGGTCGTATGGGTGTCCATAGACAAACCGTGCGGGAGCACCCGATGGTCTACAAGAAAAGAGTAAATCGCCCATTTCATGGCGTTAAAGTCAATGCTCGACCGCAGCAGCGTGTTGTCCATGTCGAATACAATGCCTTTCCAGTTGCTATTCATGGTATCACACTCCTGTCATCCGAATGCTACGAAGCACGAAATCTTCCGGCCACTCCTTTTTGTTCATGCGAATAAGCGCAGTAACGTTCGCTTCACCCGGGTAACCCTCGGTTACCTCGTCATGAGATGGCGATAGCTCGATGAAAAGGCTGGCAGGTTGAGCTCCGTCCGCTTCCGCAATGCTCATCGACACAATCTCGAAGCCTTCGGAAGAGGGATGCTTTCCTGCATGGATCATCAAATAAATCTCTTCTTCGGTTTCCTTGAGCACGCTGGCTCCCGGAACGCGGTTGTGCTGCGCTTCGTATTGTTCTTGAATATCCTGATCCACTTGATTGTCCGTCCGAAACTCCCATACGTAATCCAGTGAGGTTTTCGTATAAGCAAGCTGCGCATACGCGATCGGAATGAGCTTGCGGTCATGAACGGCCTCGACCGTTTCCGCTTCGCTAACCGGCGGTTTAGACAGGTCTGAATTTTCCATAATGCAGCCAGTGATAATGAGTGTGACCAATGCGATCATGAGACTGATGTAGGCAGGTTTCCGCATGGCTAACCCCTTACAACTTCCGTACCTGCAATGAAATCATGAATGGCGCGTTTGTCCTCCCGCAGTGCCACCATCAAGATGCTGGCGATGAAACCAATCCCAAATGTCAACATATACACGAGTCCGGCAACGACGTTACGGAGCAGCATCGTTCCAATGCCCGGCGGATCCAGCGTATCGTATTTGCGAATTCGAATGCCGCATATCCGCTTCCCAACCGTGTACCCTTTCCAGTAAGCGGGTACCAGGATGCCGTACAACGCTAACAAGAAATTGCTGATCGGTTCATTTTCGAAATCGCCTGTCAGTATTCCAAATAGAATGCTTATTGGTAAAGAGACGATCAGGGCATCCAACAACCAGGCCCCAAAACGTATCCAAAAGCCCGCTTCTTCATTCATAACGCATCCCCCTCATCGATCAGGTATTCGCTGTTAAGGATTCCGCCCTTCACTGCCAGATTCATCAAGTTCCTTCCAGTTGCTCTCGATCCGATTTAAATCCTTCTTATACCATTGAACAAATACCGAACCATAGACGTGGTATAGCCCGATCGCCAAGCTGATTATGCTCAGTATCACAGGAGCCTTTCCTACGTCTTGTAGAGCTTCATCGAAAAGGATATACACTTGTGAATTTATCGTTATGATGGCAGCGGTCAAATAACGGATTCCGAAGAGCACCACGGATATACCGATGAATACTGCGCCTAGCGTCCGATTATGCACAACATCCCTCCTCATACGACTTTTTAAGGATTGCTATGTGATGTGATCCACTCTTCAACCCGCTTCATCTGGGCATTGAACCTCGTACTCCTGTAACAGCAGGTATCACCATGTATCCTATATCACAATATTTTCCACTCCCTTCATTGTAAACTTCTTCCGTTCATCCAACAACAGGTTTTCCATGATTTCCCACACGGATTAAGCGTACAGGCTAGATTTGTGCATAAAAAAGAACAGCTAACACGTTATCGTGAAAGCCGTTCTATCATGGTATCCTGATGGACCGCGGGTGGAGGTCTTGCCCCTGCGTGGCAGCTTAATCCACTTATTTGTCATCTGTCTGCACGTCTCCATATGTACCCGATGGTTCGAAGAAGACCGTAGCCGATCATAACGCCGATCGTATTCAAGATCACATCGTCAACATCCAGACTCCCCCGGCGAGTAATGAGTTGTATAAGCTCGAGCAGTAAAATTCCAGGCAGAAAATAAGCGATGGTCTTGGCAAAGCCGGCTTGAATTGCCAGCGGAATGAGCACACCGAACGGAAGAAACACACCGATGTTTCCGGCAATATTGATGAGAGCTTCCATGGAATGAATCGGAATGTAGTGACGGATGGTAGCAAGTGGAATGATATTGTAGCTGTACTCCGGCAGCCGTGTCCTTCCAAAACCCCAAAGCATCCAGTAGGCAAGCAGTAAGGAGTATGCGATTAATAAGTCCACTCAATTCGATATCGGAATTTCATGGATTAAAATAAGGCTCCAACTGATGATCCTCGATCAATTCAATATTTATACGTTCCCTTGCGTATTTCTTAATATGTTGTTTGATGTTGGGGTACAGCACGATGTCATCCAATTGTGAAAGGGGGATCCACCGTACGGCGGATTGGTCAGGATCGGGAATATCAGGCAGCCTGGCCACAGAACCAGCCTGAGGGCAGCATTCCAAGACAATATATAACGTATGGATATTCGACGTATTATTACCGGAATGATGATGCGGGGCGTATTCGTACACAAAGGCGATTGGTCCGGCAACAGCTAATATTGTAGTCTCTTCATATAGCTACCGCAGCACGCCGGCGGTAATGGTTTCGCCGGGCTCTGCCCCGCCACCGGGCAGATTGTAATGAATCCCGTTCTCATCCGAATACTCGACCAGCAGGATCCGCTCTTCTTGAATCACTAAAGCCGTGGGTCGTACTCTTATATGGTAACTCATGGAGACACCTCTTTTCGTCGGTACATATGTCATACATCGATATTATCATTCTGGAGATGGCTTATATCGTTATACAGCGTACATTCCCAATAGTCGCCGACTTGTGTGATAACGGTAAGAGAAGCATTATCCATATAGGTGGTTGTAAAACGATGGGGCATCAATTGTTGCAAGGTTAAGCCAATGACCGCGCCATGGCTTACTGCGAGGATGTATTGATTATGAAGCTTGTTCGATAACATGAATATTTTGTTTTCACGGCTGCATTTTCCACCGGATAACGATGTACCGGTTCACAAGCGCAGCTACACCGAATAGATAGGCGGACACCCGGAATCCGGAGTCAATCAAGGCAAGCACCCCGGCAGCAAACAACACGGCCTCAGTGAGAAGGACCCCGCCGATCGGCAGCTTGATGGATGCCTTCGGCGAGATGATCATCCCCCAGATCACCGCAGTCAGCAGCGGCAGACCGAGCCCAAGGATGATACTCAGCCAAACGCCCTGGACGGCATGGAAGCCCCAATATCCAAGCGAAAACAGCAAAATGATTTCCAGCACAAACCGCAGGCCGAGGTTGATCACGGTAAACATCCAGTGATCCCCTTATGCTTCGAGCTGCTTCTTATGATGAATCATGTGCTCGATATAATCATCGAACAGCCACTCCAGCGTAACCTCCGTGCCATCATCAAGGATGCCTTTTTTGCGGAAATCAGCTTCCCCCGCCTGCTGCATGACACGTACGATCATCCGGTTCAGCTCCCGCCACAATGTAAGAACCTCACCCGGCTTATACTGGTCTTGGTAACCCTGAAGACGAACCCAGTCATCCTGCGTGTATCCCTGAATGTGGATTGGTTTATCGGATAACAGAAACCGTACGAACCGCTGATGATTATTCAGCGCGGAGTCGCATAGATGGCCAAGAATTTCCTGCTTCGACCACTTCTCGATAGACGGTTTCCGAGTAAACGCCTCCTCCGTCATGGCCTCAACGAGCTCTGTTACTTCTGTGATCAATGATTTCAATCGATCGAGTGTTTCCATGTACCTTCCGCTCCTTTATTCGAAAATGATGAGCCTCTTCTTGCTATATGTCGCTTTCAATCAGCGGTAGACCCAGAAATTTGGCATATCCCTGGGCGGCCACGAGAATATCCTCCTTCCGTTCTTCAAGGGGAGTAAAAGGCGCAAAAGTGACCTCGACTCCGTTACGCTTGATCTCCCTCCTCCATACGCCGGCAATTCGGCCGTCCACAACGATCATTGGCTGAAACACTCCGTTGCGATATGGCGCGATCTTCGGATCATGTTCCGGTTCAATTACGGCATCCCGCGCCTTATAGCCCAAGTAATACTCATCGAATCCCGGTAAAAGGTGGACAACTGGCTGCTCCTGCTGATGCTCCGGTAAGGAAGCCGACATCCAATAAACTGCGTTGTCGAGCTTGATCTTCTGCAGAACATTCGAAACAGACTCCACGCCGCGCTTTGCTTCAGACAGCGAAAGCCCGGTCCACCATGCAAAATCCTGAACCGTAGCAGGACCGTGCCCGGTAAAGTAACGCAGGGCAAGCTCGGCCAAAGCTTCCTCGGTTGTCAGCTCCTTTAATTGACCGACCCATGCTTCGAGCAAAACAAAGGTTTGTTGATTGCCTTCCCGCGGTCCAAAGCAGAGCATGCCGTTCCGGCTCAAATATCCAAGGACATAGTTCCCCAAGCCATTCTTCGTCGAGATGCCGTCTTCCTCCAGAACCGTCATCAAATCCGGGCGTGGTACGGGAGTTCCATCATGCAGCGCTCTTTCGATTAAGCTTCTGCAGCGCTTCAGTATTTCTCCATCGAGTCCGAGCTCCGCCTGTTTCCGCTTGTCATGTGCTTGTAATCGAGGGGCGGTCAGCTTCTGCATCCATAGAACATCCTCGGCCGGCACCATAAAAATCGTTCCCCGCATCGGCCAGGTAAGCACGATTTTCCGCTCAGCAATTGCCAGCTCTACATCCGGCAGCCCGGAGGAAGCCGTTCGCAAACCAACTCCCCAGACCGCCTGGCCGAAATCCTGGGCTTGAACCGCGCCTAATCCTTTTACGACTTGTTCCGGTGTATTAAACTTCTTGCTCCCGATCCCCTGGGACGACAGCCTTAAGCTAGCAATCGTTGGATTTGTCAATTCCGCAACACTCCCTAGACATCAAATAGAACCGCAGGTGCCGTTAAGCAGCCTCCATCAAACGAATGAGCAAGCGTACTTCTGAACTTGTAAGTGACACCCTGATTTTCACGAAAGTTTGCCTATGATAAATCGGGAATCGACATCCAGGCCCGCTCGTTCTGCCAGCTCACTTCGACCGGCGTTTCGAAGAAGGCGGTCAGATTGCCGCTGGTCAGCATATCCTTGGAGCTTCCCTGGTTAAACACGCTTCCCCGCCGGATTAAAAGGGAATGCGAAAAAATCGGCAATATTTCTTCAATATGATGCGTCACGAACAGAAGCGTCGGAGCATCCGGCTTCGAGGCAAGCGCCGTAATGCTGGACAATAGCGCTTCCCGAGACAGAAAATCCAGCCCGTTGCAGGCTTCATCAAGAATCAGCAGTCTCGGGGATGCCATCAGAGCTCTGGCAATCAGCAGCTTTTGCTTCTCCCCTTGCGAACAGGTTTCATATGTACGTCCAAGCAGATGATAACAATTAAAATCCTTCATCAGCTGTTCCGCTTGCGCCCGGTCGTCCTCATCAATCTTCTGATATAAACCAATGGAGGCGTGCTTGCCGCTGATGACAACGTCAATCGTCGATTCGTTCGGGCGGATCCGCTCCTGGAGCGAGGAGCTCACCCAACCGATTGACTTCCGGAGTTCTCTTAAATCTACCGTACCGAAACGGTGGCCGAGTACGGAAACGCTGCCGCTTGTCGGCCAGATGTAACCGTTAATCATATTCAGGATCGTTGTCTTGCCTGACCCGTTCAAACCCAGAACGGCCCAATGCTCCCCTGGTTTGACGGTCCAATTGACCCCGGACAGCACAGTCTTCTGCTCCCGTCTCCAGGTTACGTCGTTCAATTCAATTATCGAGTTCATTGCTGCTCCCTCTCCTTTTTCTGCTTCGTTTCTGCTTTTCTCTTTTCAAGGATTATATCAGCAATTACATATTCCTCAATAGTGAAAAGAGGGAACCTCAATTATTAAAAAGCAAAATGGACTATTGCCAAAGCTAGAATCATTGTATCACGCCAGAATTTGGATCATATCGGAAGTTTGCCGGCGATTATCCAGCACAACACCACGCCTCTGCCCTCCTATTTCCTACTCAAACATCAGCGCGTATCTATAACGTCGCGGCATGTTCTTTTTTTGGCGTCGAATCCAAGAAAGATCTTATCTCTGCAATATCTCCCAATCTCGCACCTAAATCATTCAATAATGAAAGAATTTGTACATCTATCGCCTACAGGCCTGATTTTCATCAAGATACAATGTGAGCTATCAATAGGCGAGAGGTGATTAATCATGAATGCACAAACGGTACAGTCGCCGGACAAGGCCGGACTGTACAAAGGCATGAAAACGGTTGCCACCAAAACATTCAAAGGGCGCTGGAACGCTCCGTTAGCTGGTTACCTGTTCATCGCCCCCTGGCTGCTGGGCTTTCTCATTTTACAGCTCTGGCCCATTATCCAGTCCTTCTATCTATCCTTCACCGAATATTCGCTGTTGGAGCCGGCCCGCTGGATCGGTATCAAGAACTTCCAGGATATTGCTCACGACCGGCTCTTCTTCAATTCGTTGAAAGTGACATTTCTGTATGTGATCGCTTCCGTGCCGCTGAAACTGCTGGTAGCGCTGGCTATAGCCCTGCTGCTAAACCGGAACATCCGGGGCATATCCTTCTACCGGACGATCATTTACCTGCCTTCACTAATTGGCGGAAGCTTGGCGGTCGCCGTACTGTGGCGCAATATATTCGGTCTGAACGGCTTCATTAATCAGCTCGCGATATGGGTCGGAATCGCCCCCAAAAACTGGATTGGCACCCCCTCCACCGCCCTCGGCACCCTGGTACTTCTAACGGCATGGCAGTTCGGCTCGTCGATGATTATTTTCCTTGCCGGCCTTAAGCAAATCCCAAGCGAGTTATATGAAGCCGCATCCGTGGACGGGGCCTCGCCGCTTCGCAAGTTTATCCGGATTACCCTGCCTATGTTATCACCGGTTATCCTCTTTAATCTGATCATGGGCATCATCAACGCATTCCAGATGTTCACATCGGCTTTTGTTGTCACGAATGGAGGACCGGTCAATTCAACCGAGATGTTCGCCCTGTTTCTGTACAATAAAGCCTTCGGATCCCTGCAGATGGGCTACGCATCAGCCTTGGCCTGGATATTGCTCGTCATCATTGGCATCGCCACGGCGCTTAATTTTATCGCGTCCAAATACTGGGTCTTCTACGAAACCGAAACGGAGGGCCGCAAATGACAGGTGCTCGTAAAAAACAAAACTGGTTGGTTCACGTGCTGATGATTACCTTTTGTTTTGTGATGTTTTATCCCGTACTTTGGTGGATCGGGGCCTCCTTCAAATCGACGCCGGAAATCAGTCTGCCCACTCTGTTCCCTAAAGTATGGTTATGGCAAAATTATACGGAAGGCTGGATGGCACTGCCCAAGTATACATTTACACGCTTCTTTATGAACAGCCTTAAGCTCAATGTGGCGACCACGATTATTCATGTCATTTCAGCCAGCCTGGTGGCTTTTGGCTTCGCTAGGCTGACCTTCCCGCTGAAGGGGTTATGGTTCTCCATCCTGCTGATGACCCTGATGCTTCCGGGACAGGTCACGCTCATCCCGCAGTATACGATGTTCCATTCCTTCGACTGGATCAATACCTATCTGCCGCTGATCGTCCCTTCAGCCATGGGCGGAGCCTTCTTTATTTTCCTGATTGTCCAGTTCATCCGCGGCATTCCGCGAGAGCTCGATGAGTCCGCGAAAATCGACGGCTGCTCCTGGTTCGGCATTTATCTGCGCATCGTAATGCCGCTGACCCTGCCTGCGCTCATCACGGTGACGATATTCTCGTTTATTTGGGGCTGGGACGAATACTTTGGGCCGCTGATTTATCTGAATACCGTGGATAAGTACACGGTCCCGCTCGCGCTCAGAATGTTTATCGACTCCCAGTCAGCCGTTCCATGGGGGCAGCTGCTTGCCGTATCCCTGCTCTCCGTGCTGCCGCCGGTGGTCATTTTCTTTCTGGCGCAAAAGCATTTCGTGGAAGGGATTGCCACATCCGGGCTGAAAGGATAGATTTCAGAGCGGTAAACGGATACTGTAGCGTGTTCTTCCAGCTCTTCTTCAGGCGGCGGCCAAGCCGGACATCTCGATCATCCGGCTTCCGCCAACGTTGGCAATGAGGCAGCAGCGCGTTCAGCGACCTTATGGCTTCCAAGGGGAGGAGAAAACGCATGAATCCGTTTCGCACGTTTCGCATCGATTACGTTTTTTTCTTCAGTTTTGCCGGTTTTATCGCGGTCCTCATCACGATCATGATGATTGTTAGTTATCGCTTCTCGGCTGATGAGCAGGCGAACAGTGCCTCCATGTACCAGCAGGCGGTGCTGCAGCAGCTCAACAAACAGCTTACCGACCAGATGAGCGCTGTGGAGCAAACCTCGCTAGCCGTGTCCATCAACTCGCCTCTGGTCAACTATTTAA
This sequence comes from Paenibacillus sp. FSL M8-0142, assembly GCF_038597315.1. NCBI lineage: Bacteria > Bacillati > Bacillota > Bacilli > Caryophanales > Paenibacillaceae > Paenibacillus > Paenibacillus sp. FSL M8-0142. The sequence continues at coordinate 2,147,302 of NZ_CP152008.1, read as the reverse complement.
CAATGAAAGGAGATTATTATGCACGCAAGAAGGCCAGGGACGAGCTGAATCGGGATTATTTGGCGCCAATGCTGAACAGCTCGCGCTCGATGTTTTCTTTTCAGATTTATATGAACGATCCGCTTCAGGTCGATCCCAACGCCAACATTCAGTACCTCCCGCTGGCCACAGCCAGCCGGGAGATCTGGTATCCGGCCATCGACAAATCCGACTTTCTCTGGATCGGCCAGCGTGAGGTCGGTTCGCCGCAGGGGAAACAGCAGGTGATCAGCTTTGTCCGTAAAATCACTTCACTTGACGGTGTGAACCACGGAATTCTGATTATCAATGTCCGGGTCAAATTTTTGCAGGACATTCTGACGGAAGATAATTCCTTGGCCAGCCGGCTCCTGCTCGACTCCGGCGGCCGGATGATCATGCACACCCGGATTGCTCCGCCTCCCGAGGAAATCAGCGCCATCCTGGAGCGGGTCAGCGGAGACACTGGGCATGCGCGTCATCTTCTGACCGCCGCCGGCTCGCTGCCTGAGAAGAACATGCTTACCGTATGGTCCCGGACATCCCCTGGCAGCTGGATGCTGGTGGAGCTTACGCCCTGGAAGGAAATTACTACCGGAGGTGTCCGCCTTGCGTGGACGATGGCTATTGTGGGAGCCGTCGCCATTTTGCTGTCCCTGTTCTTCACATTGTTCCTTTCCCGGAATTTCACGAGGCCGATCCGGAAACTGATTCAGCTGATGCAGGCGTTCAATCCCGGGAAGCGCAGGCAGCCGCTGCCCAACGAATACCGCAACGAATTCGGCAGCTTGTTCAGCGGCTACCGCAAGCTCACCGAGCGGATCGAAACGCTGTATCAGTCGCTGGAGCAGCAGTATAAGGCACAGCGCGAAGCGGAGATTAAGGCGCTGCAAGCGATGATTAACCCCCATTTTCTCTACAACACCCTGGATCAGCTGAACTGGATGGCGCTTGAAGCCGGTCAAGAGAAAATCAGCCGCGTGCTCGAGCTGATGGGGCAAATGTTCCGGATTGGCCTGTCGGGCGGCGAATCCATGATTTCGATCCAGGAAGAGCTTTTGCACGTGGATTGCTATCTGAAAATCCAACAGTTCAAGTGGGGCGAAGGATTGGAATGGCACATCGATTGCCCAAAGGATTTACAGCATCTGATGATTCCGAAACTCACCCTGCAGCCCTTTGTGGAAAACGCCGTTATGCATGGTTTTCATGGCAGACGCCAAGGACGGATCCAATTGACATGTCAGGAAGAGGACCGAGGCATCCGGATTTGGATTCGGGACGACGGCATCGGGCTGCGCGAAGACTGGAAAACACGGAAACGCCATCCGACGGGCGGATACGGCATCCGCAACGTAACGGAACGTATTCAGGTTTATTTCGGTCCGCCCTTTGGCGTTACGCTTCGCAACCGTGCCGATGTGCCAGGCACCGAAGCGGAGATCTACTGGCCGAAGCTGGATCAACAGCAGGATCAGGAAGGGGGAAAAAATCATGTGGACCATTGCTATCGTGGATGACGACCGGCAAGCGCTCGGCGGCATGTCCCGGTTAATCCCTTGGGAGCAGCTCGGCGTACGGCCCGTCGGGGAGGCCATGGATGGCGAAGAAGGACTCCGGCTGATCGAGTCAAGCAAGCCCGATATCGTCATCACGGATATCTATATGCCGGTAATGAATGGTCTCGACATGATCGAACAGCTCCGTAAGCAGCAATATACCGGCAAAATCATCATTTTGAGCGGGTATTCGGATTTTGAATATGCTCGCAAGGCACTGCGGCTTCAGGTCGACGATTATTTGCCCAAGCCGGCCTCACCGGCAACGATCCGGGAAGTGCTGCAGCGCGTCACACGCGAGTTAACGGAGCGCCGAGCGTTGGAGAACAGAGAGCGGGAGCTGCAAAACCGACTCATGCAGTATGAGCCGTTTCTGGAAAGGGAATGGGTCAAATCCGTGCTCATCGGAGGGTCCTCTTCCCCGCTAACGGATTCCTCCCGTATGCTGGACCGGCTGGGATGGAAGAATGCCCAATTCATGATGCTAGCTTTAGAAATTAAACGCCAAGGACGTATGGAAGGGATCTCCGTCCGGGACTGGCACCTGTTCCGGTTTGCCGTGGGCAACACGGTAGAGGAGCTGGCCGGTCAGGACGGTCTGCGCAGCTATTTCCTGGAGCTGCATAGTCACCATATGGCGCTGCTGTTGTATAAGCCCCTTTCGTGGCCGACCGAAGCGTTCCGCTTGGAAGTTCTGGCGCTGGCAGGGCGAATCATTTCGTCCGTGCATCGATTCCTCAGGGTCAAACTGCATATCGGTGTCGGTCTCCGTAAGGACAACTGGCTTGCCATCTCCGATTCCACCGAAGAAGCCTTCCAAGCACTCGCCGAGCGGCGCGAACCGGATTCCGCCCATCCCTGCGTCTACGTATATAATGAAGGCGGCATTCGGCGTTCAGCACGACGGAACATACGGCCGGTGCGGTTTTTCCAGGAGATGGCCGACGCAGTAAGGACCTTTGACGAGCCTAGAGCACTGCTGGCGCTGGAGGACTTCTTCCGCAAGGACAGCGGCGCGGCTCAGCTTCAGACCGACGAACTAACCGCCATCGGAACACAGCTGTTCGCCATCCTCTCCTTTACTCTGTACGAGTCCGGCATCCGGCTCGACGATGAGCTCTCTCTCACGGACTTGACCAAAGAATTGGGGCAATTGGAAGATGCCCAGCAGTGGAAGGCATGGGTAGCGGACAAAGTGAGCCGAATCTGTTCGCGTTACACGCCCAATGAAAACCTCAAGCATAAGGAAACGGTCGAATATATCATCCAATACATTCATGAGCATTACGCCGAGAACATTCATCTTCAGGATCTGGCCAACCAGGTGTATATCTCCAAAAACTATCTCAGTACCATATTCCGCCAGTTTACAGGTGAAACCTTCGGCGATTATTTAACCAGGGTGCGAATGGAAAAAGCCAAGAGCATGGTTATCGAGAAAAAACTGCTGATTGCAGAAATCGCCGAGCGGGTCGGATATCGGAATGTTCCGTACTTTACCACCCTGTTCAAAAAGCATACCGGGCGCAGTCCCACCGAGTTTCACAAAGCCTAATGATCAGTTCTGTTCTGAAATTTCCGACTCATGAGCATCCCGCCTCCTCATTCGATCATCGTAAAATACTGAAATGATTCGTTGTTTTGTCGCCTACGAGAAAGGTCCTGGACTTGGTACGTTAAAGAAGCAGATCAGTTAATTAAGGGAGGTTCATCCGATGAGAAAATCATGGCATCGTCTCGCTTCTGGCGCTGCGGCCGTGTTGTCACTGTCCCTGGTACTCTCCGCTTGCAGCGGAATCAAGAAAGAAGAAGCCGGATCCGCGGAGCCGGCAGACGGCAAGTCCATCACGCTCCGAATCATGTGGTGGGGATCTCAGGCAAGGCATGACGCAACTCTGAAAGCGCTTGATTTGTACTCCGAAAAGCACCCAGGCATCACATTCGAACCGGAGTACCAGTCATTCGACGGGTACCAAGACAAGCTGTCGACCCAGTCCGCGGGGAAAAACACGCCGGATATTTTCCAAATGGATGCCGCCTGGTTCAACGATTGGGCGTCCAGCGGACGGCTGGAGGATCTCTCCTCCATACCGACGGACCATATCGATAAGGCGCTGCTTGAGACAGGCACCTACCAAGGCAAACTGTACGCGATGCCGCTCGGCAACAACGCTTGGGGCATGGTGTACAACAAGACGATGATGGATAGCCTCGGCGTTCAGCCGCCGAAGACATGGGACGAGTTTTTTGCCATGGCGCGCGACCTGAAGCCGAAGCTGGCCAAGGACCAATACCTCACGCGTGACCTGACTGCGGACGGCGCGTTCTACATGTCGTATCAGCTGAGCATGGGCAAAGGCTTTTCCATGAGTAAGGACGGAAAATTCCATTATGACGAGGCTACCTGGAAGGATTGGATGAACAAATGGGCGGAGCTGCGCAAGGACAATCTCGTGACACCGCCTGACGTCACCGTATCGGATAAAGCGCAGGACGCACAAATGGACCTGCTCATTCAGGAGAAGATTCTGCTTCGGGGCGCGCATGCCGCGGAATTCGGCGGAACGGATGCCTTAAAACCCGGCGTGTTGGCGTTAACGACCCAGCCGAGGGGAACGCAGGCAGGCGGCTGGCTGAAAGCCTCCATGTACTGGAGCGTCAGCCCCAACAGTCAATACAAAGAAGAGGCGAAGAAGTTCATCGACTGGTTTGTCAACAGCGAGGAAGTCGGAGAAATTTTGGGTACTTCGCGCGGGATTCCGGTTAACAAAACCGTAGCCGATGCGCTCCAGCCCAAATTTACGGACGTCGATAAAAGCGCCCTCGGCCTGATTAACGAGGTGTCCAAGGACGGAGCCGCGTTTGACCCCGGCCCAGGGAATAAGGGCGGCTGGGCCAACTTCACGAAGGAATACGACAATATCACGCAGTCGATCATGTTCGGTAAAATCAGCATCGACGAGGGCTGGGACCAGATTGTCAAATTGAGCAAAACCCTGGAGTAATCCATGCCGTTAAGCTGTCTGTTTGAGTTTGGTAAAAACCGCCACGCGATAGCGATGGCACTCCGTAAAGCACCCGAAAATACCGGGTGCTTTACATTATGGAGCTTTGAAGTCTCCATAAGGCCTTTTAATTTTCTTCTTTAATTGGATACAACTCCTCTAAGCTGTTCATGTCTTTACTTCCAAGTACCGTTTCTCTGCCATTGGTGGTCATGTATCCATACTGGGATTGGCCTGAATGTGTAGAAACATTATAGAAAAACAACCGATCATTGCTAATTTGTGGATTCGTGAATTGGTTTACACGTAAGGGTATTCTGTTAGTAGTTTGCCCTATTCTTTGTTGACGTCGCTTCCTCGGAAGAATACGTACACGCCTTGGACGACGATAAGGATCAACCAGATCATCGTAACGAATATCCCCGATTCCTCATGATAGAACCAGATCTTCCCCGTCAGAATGGACTCTTGCAGTCCAGGTAAAAGCGGCGTGTCCATCCGCAGCCAGAAATTAACGATGATGTGAACAACGATGAACAAGGCAAGATGCTGCTTGAAATCCTTACGATTACCGAATTCTTTTTCCAGATTCATGTTCCTTGTCACCTCCCCGATTCGTGTAATGATCCATGATGTGATCGATATAGCGAACCACTTCTTCATCCATGCCGTAGATCAGCGGCGATTCCTGACTGGCTGCGTCGATGAAGCGAAAATATTTGGACTGTAGTTCCTCATCGCCGTTAAACCAACTGGATATGCATGCCTTCCATTGTTCGGCCAAATCCTCCACCAGAGGAGCGTCTTCATCGGCTCGCATGCTCTTGCGAGTCTTCTTGATAAGCTCCAAAGCCGTTAACAGGCGCGGGTCCTCGCTCCCGATTAAGGGAAGCTCCCTCAGCGCGTCGATCTCCTCTTCGGTAAATACATCGGCTGGAAACGTGGCCGGAATCTCGTGATCCACAAAATGCGGACTGTCGATTCTTTCGATGATATTAAAAACATGCTCATCATTTCGCCTACCCGACATTTCAATCGTTTGAATTACGCCTCTCAATATAAACTGCTTGCGCTTCAGATCATCGATCTTCTTCGAAGCCTGCTCGATCTGGGCTTGCAATAGTGGAACCCACGGGTCCGCATCCGACTCCGCTTCCGGTATTTGTTCATCGAATAATGCTTTGATTTGTTCCAGCGAATAGTCCATGGATTTCAAGGACAGGATCGTCTGGAGTTTGATGATGGCCTGATCATCGTAATAACGGTAGCCGTTTTCCCTTGAAATCGTCGGCTTTAAGAGTCCGATCTCATCATAATAATGCAGCGTTCTGCGGCTGATCTTGACTTTATGAATCATTTCTCCAATCGAATACATCATGCCAAGGCTCCCTTATCTTCCATATCTCATTCTCCATTAAAGAATACAACATCCGAAGCGTCGCTGATGAGATAGATTCCGGCGATGGTAGCAATTACGGCAAGAGCTTCTTGAGTATACGGTTCGATTTTTCGATTAATTTTAGACAGGAATCCGTTCGCCTTGTCTCCCACTAGATATCGGAGCGTAAGCAGCAAGCACGGCGGTGCAATCATAACCGCACAGTATGCGGCCAGCATGGGCATCCACTCATAAACCTCGAGCCCGCGCGTAGTCATCAGTCCGATGGCTGACAGAAAGGGAAGCATCGTCGCGGCCTCGATCATGGATACCGTGATTCCTAATTTCATCATGGAAAGATACGTATCCTGCGGTCTGATTCGTTCCAGCTTATAGCTCCTTCCTTTCGGTTTTTTGTCCAGCCGCACGCCAATCAGCACGAGGATGACCCCGAGGAATAGCTGAATGTACGATATGGCAGCATGCTCCTTCCACCCGGATAGCCAAAATTCAAACATCGCCCCCGCTCCGTTCATGAGTGCGATGCCCAGCAAAATATAAAAACCGGCTACGCTCAACAGATACACCATGATGCGAAGAGGACGGTAAGCGTTAGATAACAACAAAAAAATCGTCACGACGATCGATGCAAAGCTAAGGCTATCCAGCAAGGCCAATCCCAGGATGGTAATCCACATATCGTCCCTCCCTTATGTCATGATGCGATCCTATATATTCATAACATTGACGTTAACGTGGAAGTCAACGGCAAAAAAACGCCGCATGGTCTATCAGACAACACGGCGTTCTTCGTTCAGGTACATATGATCTATTGTTGAATCTGTATCCGGTACACCAAGCTGTCAAAATCCCCGCGCAGCGGCAGCTCGATCCCGATGTTCATGAGTGCCCTGCCGCTCCATGTACCGGCCACCCCCTCAATGGCATACGACTGATCGGCTTGCAGCCCGGTCAGCCGCAGTCTCGGCAGCGGCTCGCCCAGCTTCTGGCTGTGCAGGAACGCAAACAGCACTTAGTCGCCGCCGTCTTCGCTGCCGTACTGCACGGCCGTTACGCCTTTATGCCGAAGCGAGTCTAGGCGATACTGGCCGTTCCACAAGCCACCTTTAAAAAATGATATTGACACGACACCAAACGGTGACCTAAAATCGAAGTATCACCAAATGGTGTCCAATTAGCAGCCATGCTGCCAATGCCTTGACCGTTTTTATAGGTAAAGACCATGCTCTTTACAGATGCCCGCATTAGCAAAGTAAACTGTTCCAAAATAAGTAAGGGAGTTGGGGATATTGAGCTTTTTTCAAGACATGTTCGCCGTATTCAAAAAGAGAGAGCTGCCATTGATGGAAAGCCGCAAAGAATCAGAAGACGTATATTCATTTCTATTTGAGAAAGATAAGGATTTAACCTGGAAAGCAGGGCAATATGGTTTGTTTAGCATCACGCATAAGACCATCAAAAATCCTACGAAACCATTCAGCCTAGCTGCCGCTCCCGCAGAGAATATGGTTAAAATCACAACTCGTATTGGTGAAAACCCAAGCGATTTCAAGAAAGCACTGCTAGAATTAAAGCCCGGCATGAAAATCAAAATGAGCGGTCCTGTAGGGTCCTTCTATCTCCAAGATAACAGCCCCTCGCTGCTGATCGCAGGCGGAATTGGCATCACACCGTACCGGTCAATCCTTAAGCAGTTAGAGGCCGAGGGGAGTAAAGACGCGAAGCAGCAAAAACTGCTCTATTTGGATGGCAATAAAGCTTATATTTACAAAGATGAGCTTGATAAATTGGCTACCCGCACTTCACTAAATGTAGCTTATCTTGATTCAAGGGATGACTTGCATGAGGAAATTGAAAGGTTTAAAGCCTTACATAACAACAATGGTAAATACTTTATAGCAGGACCGAAGTCCATGGTGGAGTCTATTTCTAGCTATTTACTAAATCAAAATATATCCAAGCGGAATATTAAAAAGGACGCCTTCTTTGGATATTAGTTCATCTTTGAAACCTTTACTTGAAACCATGCTGCAAAGGTGGTGAAATATAAACGGCGGTCCCCTCAAACATCTTTAGATTACTAACAGCGAAAATCAATTCTTTTAGGAGGGTTGTCGTGATAGAGAATCATTCATCAAGGGATGTGTTTGACGCCATCGCAGATCCCACTAGACGCCAACTGATTCATCTGTTGTCACAGGCGGACGAGAAACCGCTTCATGAACTTACGTCGCAGTTTTCAATGGGCCGAACCGCGGTATCCAAGCATTTGACGGTTCTTAAAGAGGCCGGACTGGTGCTTGACCGGAAAGTAGGCAGAGAAACACGATTTAAGCTGAACGCCGCTCCGCTTCGAGAAGTCCAGGATTGGGTGGCTTATTATAGCAAATACTGGACGAACAATATGTTGCGCCTGGGCCAGCTTTTAGAGGAGGAGAAACATTGAGCTTAGTATTATCCCTGGATTTTCAGTACACCACATCGATCGAGAAGGCTTGGGCGGCCTTAACCGATCCCAACAAGTTGGCACAGTGGATCACGGCCAATGATTTTAAGCCTGTCGTGGGGCATCGTTTTCAGTTTCGCCATGAGCCGAACGAATATTGGGACGGAATCGTTGACGGCGAAGTGCTGATCGTGGAGGAACCGACCCGGTTGTCCTATTCCTGGGCTGCCGGTGACGAACGGCATACCGTTACCTGGACGCTGCAGGATTTAGGAGACGGAAGAGTTAACCTTCATCTCGAACAAACGGGCTTCTCCCATGTTCATGGACTCGAAGGGGCTAGATACGGCTGGACAGAATGGTTCGGCAAGTTTGAGCAGGTGCTGGAAGGATAACCGCATTCAGTACAAAAACTTGCCTTGCTCTTCCCATGGCTAAGTTTTGGGACGATCGTTTGAACCCTTGCTTAGCCCGAACAAATAAACCGGCTGCGTGTGTACGGCCGGTTTATATCTGTAGTATTGGACATGCCGGCAAGCTCTCATTTCTTTCAGGTTTGTAAAACGAATGATTGACGTATTGATCTTAGGAGGGTACAACATGGAAGTTTTTAAAGAATTTTTAGAGCGTATCGATAACCCGCAGCATCGTGCACGAACGGAAGAAGTGATCGGTTGGGTCGCTTCGAAATTCCCTAATTTAGTGCCTAAAATTGCATGGAATCAGCCCATGTTTACCGATCATGGCACATATATTATTGGCTTTAGCGTATCTAAACAGCATCTGGCTGTTTCCCCTGAACGGGCCGGGATTAGTCAATTCGCTGATGAAATTGCGCAAGCCGGCTATGGTCACACCAAGGAATTGCTGCGTATACGGTGGGATCAACCGGTTGATTTCTCACTGCTTGAGAAAATGATCGAATTTAATATGATGGATAAAGCTGACTGTTCGACCTTTTGGCGGTAAATAGGGCAAACTGGATATTCCGTTCATGGCGAGCCGTCGAATCCTGATTGAGACTTTTTTCTAAATGCCGGGGACCGGGTCTCCCGTATAGCCTAAACACATTAGCTTAGCTATATGGTTTAGCCTAACATATCTAATCGCGTGCGATGATACAACAATCCATACCGTCAGGTCCCGTAAACCAGGCCAAGCGGCCCTCCGACTGAAATGGTTTCATAGAACATCCTCCTCCAGACCGCAAAAAAGCGCACACTCCTCCCAAGGAGTGTGCGCTAAATTGATATGAAATTCATATGTTAAAAAAAACATGGTGAATTTTGTATTTCAATTGGTGCTTAATTCTACTGCCGAGGCTGTCTAATGGCACAAATCAGGATAAATAATGGACACGAAAGCGACTACAATCCTCCTCTTGTGCCGATGACGGAAACGGTGCGGTGGGACAAATGAAGATAAGCCCGAAACGCGAAGTTCCTGGCTTTTCTCCATTTCAAGACTAGTGCACTTAATGGCTTAAGGTGTACAAATAATAACCATAGTCGGTAGGCGTACCGGGATGTCCGATTTGTCTAAGCATGGCGGTTACATTGCCCCTGTGGTACGTCCCGTGATTAACCACATGCTGGATATATTCTAGGGATCTGGCTTTAAAGTCTCCGGACGGATAAACGGTTTCGAGATTTTCATGCAACTCGATGAACTGCCGGAATCGCACCGCCAAATCATCCATTAACTGTCCGAGCTCTTCGATTCGCTTTCCTTCTGTTTCCGCAACAAGCCGATCGATCGACTCCTTCAAATTCTCCAGATACGCAGGCGACATTTCCGTGACTCCGCCCGCTTTAAAGAACGACAGCCATCCGGAATCAATGACATAGATGTGAACCATCGTGTCGTAAATGGATGGAAAGACACTGACAATCTTCTTGCGATATACTTCCTCCGAAAGCCCTTGTAAATATTCGCAAACCTTACGGTTTGCCCATACGTGGTAATCATACTGCTGCAAAATCCATGCTTTCAAATCGATATTCCCCTTTGTATAGACGGGGAAACACGCAGTTTAAGGGCAATTATGCGTTATTAATCCCCATATTGGTTTGCCCGTTTATAATTGTTGTTTTCATCTTAAACGCCTCCTGATCTTAACCTGATTCAATTATAGCATAATGACGGCTAGGTGTTTTCCAAAAAGTTATTTGAAAGAAAGCTAACATCACTTGGTAAACTACCGTTTACAGGATTATAAAATTAAAGCCAGCTTATCGCCTACTACACTTGCCCCAGAAATTATATACACCCTGCTTACAAATTTATTTCTTCGCGGAAGCTCCTTGCTTTCTGTACATCATTCCCTGTATCAGTTTGTATAAAAAACATAGTAAAAGCGAGAAGGCAATCATCATGAAATACGTGTTCCAATTAAAGAACTGATTATTCATATGGATCGATAAAATACCGTCCGTAATGGATTCGATATGAGCCCAGTCTGCTTCACCATATCTTGATTCGAATGCCGCTGCTTGGATCTCCCTGTAAATGTCGAGCCTGTGCAGCTGATAGGCATATCCAGCAATGATATAGCCGGCAAGAGCTATAATCAGCAAGCTTGAAACGCTGGGGGCCATCTTCACATTTTTCAGTATACGAATCCATTGATAAACCAACACCGAAAAAAGAATGCCAAGCGGGATGAGCAGGAGTATAGCCGGATTCCCGTTACCTGAACTGACGCCGGGTCTAGGTGTCATCGCATTTCCGAGCAAAACCAGAATCAAGCAGACCAGCGCATTGATGAACAGACCTGCATATCGTTTCATCCTCATTTATCCCCCCTCGCTCAAGCTTACCTGCAATGATCACATGATAGCTGGCAGACAGCACCCTAGCGTTGTTGATCCACATCAGAGCCGAATGATCTCCTGTACCGTTAAAGAGGAGCAGCGGCGGATTCTCCGGTTTCCCGGCCGTTATGATGTGCATGATACCCTATTGGGTTGACACACCTACTTCCTTGTAGGCTATACTCTATCCGTCTAACAATCGGTCATAGGATTCATGGATAAGCCTTCCTTGGTGCCTACGGAATCGGTGATCATTACACATCGCAATAAATCCAATCGGTTTACGTTCTTGGTATTGGCGGTCTTGTGAGAATCTCTATGCTTTGCACGAACCCATGATCATCAAACTTGATAAACAACCACTCGTTTCGTCCATCTTCTTTTCCGGCCCCCAGATTATACACAGCATGATCGGTTTCATTCACGCTCCACATGGCATTATCGTTAGCACCGAGAGCATTCATGATCTCCGCTTGCGTTAATCCGATCAGATCATGCTCCTTCAACATCGCATCGACCATCTGTGCGCGCTGTTCCGGATAACCGACCCATCGGTTATAGTCAAATCGATGCTCCGACTGAGTCTGTGATAAGGCATATAAAGAGAAAAATAATAGAATCACACCGATGCTTGCAGTAAACCACAAATGCTGTTTATGCAGCTTTATCCATGACACCCGAGCGATCATATAAAGCGCAGACCATAGCGTTATGATTGGCAACGAGGCAAACAGTACCGTGCCGAATGTCATTTCGGCTTGAAGGTGGTAGATGAGCCGGATCCCGATTCCATAGGCGATCAGGTAGAAAGCAGTGATAAGTCCGAGCACGAGGGCATGCGGATTCCATCTTACTTGATATTCAGATGACATTATCTCCTCACCCCCATTACATGCTGGCCGGTTCCTCACCGCGCACCATTCACAGCCAACTCAAAGCCTTCTCATTAGCTTCAATCCGAACTCCTACTGCATGCTGCCCACTTTATCCTCACCCGAAATGACCTTGCATGCAAACACAATGGTCAGATACTCCACCTGGTGTCCATTGCTATAGGTATACCGGCGCCCTTCTCCACCGTAAACCCCGAGAATCCGTTCAGGAATTACGTCAAGGCCCGTCTCTTCCTTCGCCTCCCGGACCATGGCATCTGCCGGCAGCTCTCCTAATTCGATCGAACCGGCGATTAATCCCCACTGGGACTCCCGGTGCTTACGCCCAAACAAAATATGACCTTGTTCATTCCGGATAATACCTGCCACGCTTGGCATAAAAATCAGCTGGTTCCCAATCTTCTCTCTCAATGCTTTGTAATAATCCGACATTCCCATTGCTGTGTTCAGCTCCTCTTTTGCAAGTTAAGATTTCCCCTCGAAAAACACACTCAGAATAAGGACGGATTAAACACCGTTAACGGCAATATATTACCAGCCAGAAGGTTGTCGGAAATCTGCCGCATTACTCCCGCGTCCCGATAATCGATGTGTCCACTAGTAAGATCCTGCAGTCGTACCCAACGGCTATCCTGAATCTCATCCGGAGCAGGCCGAAGAGTCCCCCCTGCCATTTCCCCGACAAAGTGAAACAGGACGACATGACTGTTCAAGCTGCTAATAAACTCATATACGCCGGTGGTTCCCGTCAGCCGGACATCATATCCGGTCTCTTCCTTGACTTCCCGTACGGCTGCCGCTTGAATAGGCTCTCCCTTCTCGATTCGACCGCCTGGAAAGCTCCACTTATGCCTTACTAAAGGTTTATTCTCCTGAATGAGAAGTACCCTGTCTTCATGGACGATGGATACGTTGACCACCAGTACACTCCCGTTGTCTGCCATGTCTGATCCTCCTAGCGGCCTCATACCATAAAAAAACCCGCCTATGGCCAAATGTCACGGGCGGGTTCTGAGGTGAGTTTTCATTGTAATTGTTCGTCAAACTTCCTAGTTCTAAATAATTGGATGGATATCGCCAGTTTACCTTTAACAAACATGAATCGCAAGCATTCTCTCGATCCCCTATAGGAATCGGACAGCCCCCGCCCCTTCTTTCCTTTCCCCTCAGATCGTCTCCTTCTCACGAAGGAGCATCCACTTCCGGCCGAATGGATCGATTACATCCAAAAACCAGGCAAAGCCTTCATCCCGGCTCTCCTCAACCGCCGCACCAGCGGCTGATAGATAAGTGCGCAGCTCCTCGATTTCCCGATTGGTTTTGAAAATAAATGAAGCCTCGTAGGATGTGGCATTGTTACCCCGGGGAGCACATTCCAAGATCAGATTTGGACTGTTATATAATGTGAGCATGTAAAAGCCCGGTTCTTCCATTAATGTCTTGAAACCAAAGTATGTACGATACCAGTCCGCAGCAGCGTGAAGCTCCGTCTCAGGAAAGGTCATGCGGATATCCTCTAAAGTCTCAAGAACAGGCTCATCCGTTTCTTCCTCCATCGCAGATGACAGAGGGATAGGCTTGAATCCCCCCTCATAGAACAGGGCCTTCACCTCGCCTGCATGAAGCGCTCGATTGTAAATACGAAGATCGTCAATACTGCCCCGAAAGAAGAAGTAAGGTTCGTCCGTCGATTTTCTGCCAATATACAACGGCTCTTGATGACAAGGCGTAAAGCTTCCTGGTCGTTCTGAGCTCAGAATGCCGTTTACGTACATCCGATACCGGGAGACTGAATAGGTAACCACCACATGATACCACTGATCCTTTACAATCTTGGCCGGGAATGAGAGATCCGGCTCACGCAGGAAGCCGTGTAAGACGATGCCCGTATCCTTCGTGCTAAGCTGAAGAACCCGAATCCGGTTATGCCCGTCCTGAGAGAGGATAGCGCTATGCCAGCCCCGGAACACGGTCTGCTCGTCATAACGACACCACACGGAGATCGAGAATGCTTCCTGAGGAAGAGTCGGCGGCTGCCTAATCTCAACGAAACTTCTCTTCCCATCCAAAGTCAAGGCACTCTCTTTTCGACCGAACCGATCCGGGCCGTAACTTACCTCTGACTGCAAACCATGGTGCCCGCCGCCGCTGCTATCCTTAACCTCCTTGTTAAACAGATATTCAAGGATAAGCCCGCTGCGCAAATCAATGGCATATTCCGACCTGCCGAATAATTCATCAATCGTGATGCCAAACAGATCAGCAAGCAGCGGGATGAGCATAATGTCCGGACAAGACTGTCCATTCTCCCACTTACTGACCGCTTGATAGGTAACCCCGAGCCTCCCGGCCAGCTGCTCCTGTGTCAAACCGAGCTGTTTTCTGAGTCTGACAATATTTCCGCTTATCACATTGTACGCCTGATCCATCTTGCAAGACCACCACACTTTCCTTTGATGAATCCACTATAACCAATGCCTAATCGAAGGTGTATAACGCGGAAGTAGAGCAATCGCTCTCCCCTTCTCAACTTCCGGTTGAACTGTTGCAAACAAACAGCCGCCCACAGGTTCCCTCCTTCACAAGCTCTCATACCTGTTCCAGCAGCTCCGGCAGCATGTCCAAATGCTTCGCAAGCCAGTCCATTTCCCATGCAAAACGGGCAGGCGGCCCTTGATGCTCAAGAATGTTAGCGTTGACCCACCACACGCTCTCCATATACCACAGCCAGCGAATGCCTTGAACGAGATAGCCTTCCGGCACTTCCCGTTCTTCACGGTAGCCTTCCATAAAGGCGGAAACCAAGACTACATCCAGCTCCGAATGGAGCGCGCATGATAGGACGGCGCGTGCGATATCCAGCTGCGGATAATCGTAGTTGAGCCGGTCAAAATCAAGAATGGCCGCCACCCCTGCAGGTCGAAACAACAAATTATCGACCCATACATCGCGATGAGCCCATCCGGGCTGCATGGGGTTCAACTCATCCCGAAACCGTTCCGTTGCAGTATACTGGGTTTCCAGGGCCGTGAGTACTTCCGGGATCTCACTCTCCGCGGCTTGCTCCATGACTCTCTTCCAATAGTCAAGACGCTCCATGCGGCTAGGGGGAACGAATTGCGGCTTGTCCTTCACTCCGAGCGAGCCATCGTTCAATACCCGATGCATGAGGGCGACCTCTCTCCCCAACGCCCGCATTTGATCGGCATTCGTTCCCCCGGGAGCAACCAGCTGCCCTTCACAGAATTCCATGACCATGAAACGCTCGCCCTGATCCGACTTCAGGAAATAACGTCCCTCATTCGTAAGCAATTTCGGACATTTCACCCCTCTACGACGCAAGCGGATCTGCTGTGAGAACGCCATCAGCAGCACTTCCTCATCATACAGCTTAAATCGTTCCCGGTTATATTGCTTCAGAAGATATGTCCCCTGATCCGTCTCCAATTTCCATTTCAGATTCAGCCAGCCCCGGCGAATCGAAATCGCCTCATGAACGACAAGACCCATGTCGCGTTGAATCGAAACAAGTAAATCCTCCAAAATCATCCTATCCGCTTGAACCTGCTCCACCGTTATAACCAACTCCTACCGAGCATGTTTTTTTATCACACAGGACCTATTCTTCATGGAGACGTTCCGCTCCTTCTGATCATTAACGTACCTGCGAAGCTTACAATATATAAAAGCGGTCAAAACCTAAAAAAATGTAAATACGACGCCCCGCCAACATGGGTTATGATAAGGGCGAATAAGAAAGGAGGTGGGCCTTCGTCATCGGAGTGATCGAACGTCCATAAGATAAAAGGAGGAAGAGGATGAATGAAGTGGGCAAGGAGGATAACCCCAATTATGATCGTGCTCATGTTACTTTCGACCGGATCGCTGGCTGCAGCAGGAGAACCGTATGCAGCGGAAGATACAGAAGCTTCATCTGGCCCCTTGCGGATTATGAGCTTTAATCTGCGCTATGCGGCCAATGACAGCCAGCCTTGGGAGAAGCGGCGTCCCGTTATGAAGCAACTGATTTTGAACCAGCAGCCGCACATCATCGGGACCCAAGAAGGCCTACACCGACAAATCGTCGATCTTGAGTCTGACCTTCCCGGTTATGACTGGATCGGCGTTGGACGGGAGGGCGGAAGCTTAGGGGAGTATATGGCGATTTTTTATAACAAGGAACGGCTGAAGCCCCTGGAGCAGTCCCACTTCTGGCTGTCGGATACGCCTCAGATCATCAGCTCGGCAAGCTGGGGCAACCAAATTCCGCGCATGGTCACTTGGGTTCGTTTCCAGGACCTGCGCAGCGGCAAAACCTTTTATATGGTGAATACGCATCTCGACCATCAATCGGAGAACTCCCGTCAGAAAAGCGCTGAGCTGATCATGGATAAGCTTGCAGCCTTTGACAAGGACATCCCTGTTGTGATCACCGGGGACTTCAATACGCGACCGGGCAGCGATACGCATTCGATATTTACCGGCAGCGGACTGACGGACGGCCATCTCAGTGCCAAAAAACGGACCAACGATCACTTGGGAACGTTCCACAATTACAAGGATCCCACCGGTGGAGGCAGCGATAACCGCATCGACTGGATTCTGCACAGCACAGGGTGGAATGTCCTGCACAGCACGATCATCGACGAGCACGAGAACGGCCAGTATCCAAGCGACCACTATCCTGTCATGATCGAAGCCATCCTGCAAAAAGCAAGCAAAACAACCGAGGATACGGTGCCAAAACAGCCCTTGACGACCTCCCTTCACATCACCGAGGTGGTTGCGAACTCGAACGAGCAGGGGAACTACAATTATGTCGAGGTGTTTAATCCGACGGACCGTACCATCGATTTGGAAGGATATCAAATCTATTACTACTACGATCCTGCCCGGCCATTCGATAAATCCAAATCCAATCGCTGGACGATCACGAAGGATCAGTACAGTACGGACACGACCCTGCGCCCAGGTGAAACCAAGGTCATCTGGATTAAGAAACAGCCCTGCTGTTATGAGCTGACGATGCAGGATTTTCTGGAAAACTATGAAATTACAGATGAGGCGCTGGACCCGTCGCAGCTGCTGGCCGTCTTCACGCCCGGGAATAATCAAGGCCTGAACGGCACAGCCACGAACGGCCGCGCAATAGGGATTGCGTCCCCGGCAGGCACTCATCAGATTGGGGTTATGTACAATAACGGAGGGCTCGATGTCGGCGTCAACGAATCCGTAACCTATCTCGAGCCCGAGCCGCTGTCCAGCCTGATGCAAAAAGGCGCAACGCATCAGCTTCCAACACCGGGAACACCGTAATCCTCCCGGATACGCCCTGTCCGAAGCAGGCTTCAGCCTTTCCCTTTTTAAAAGGAAAACATCCCTAAACATTCAATCCCTGCAGGGGAGCTAAGGGAAAGCGGATCCTTAATAAGAGCCTAATAATGACTAAAAAGCAGACTAACACAAAAATCCCCCTCGGCGGTCGAATCGACTCGCCGCTGGGGGATTTTTGTAGTCAGGCCACCCGTCTGCCTGCCATCATTGCATTGTTCAACCCACGTTCAAGGTTTTCATAAAGCCTCTTTTGGCTCCGGCAAATCCAATCGACTCATAAAAGCGATGGGCATCCACCCGCTCGTTGCTGGAAGCCAGGATCATATAATTGCACTGATGCTCTTGGGCAAAACGCTCCAGTTCCTGCATTAACCCTTTCCCGACTCCTTTCCCTTGGGCATCTGGCGAAACGACGACATTTTCAATGAGCAAAAACGGTTTGCAGTTCCCCACAAGATCAATGCACACAATACCCATGGCAGTCCCGACCAGCTCCTCATTCCAATAAGCGCCGGCTACATAATACTCCGGCTTCGCGGATAGTCGTTCAATTTGCTCCTTCATCGCTTCTATATCGGATTCCTTCCCGACAAATTCTGTGAACAATGCGGATAAAACCGCTGCATCTTCTGCCTTTACACGATGATACTGTATCGTCATAGTTACAACCTCATTTCGCGTCAATCTAGTTGTCTTTCGATTCATTACGGGCGTTTAACTGCCCGAAAGATCAAGCTTGGCCACAACCTCCCCCATCGACCACGGCATGATTCCGATTTCCTCGAATCCCGCTTGCGCATAGAGTGCGCTGGCATGCTTGTTATCCGGGTGATAGCTCAGCATGATAACATCGGTTCGGTCTGGTTTCGATCGAATTTGATCGACAACCTGCTGGAGAGCTTGCCTGCCATACCCGCGCCCTTGATATTTCGCATCGATCATCAATCGATAAATCCAGTAGTTACCATCATCCTCATCCGGACCATACATCGTAAATCCGACCATCGTCTCTTCCGCATAAATGGCCATCGCCACAAAGCCTTCGAGAAACTGAACCTGGGCAATTGAATAAAGATTAGAGGCAATAAAGCCGGCCTGCTCCGGCTTGGCTTTTAGTTGAATACACGCTTCCCAGTTATTCGCATCCACCGGCCTAAGCTCAATACTCATGAAATCCCCCTTAATCTGTAACCATTGTTTCGGCCGTGCTCACGTCGATTTATTCCAATGATGGAAAATGGCCTTTAAGCACATCATAGCATAAGGGATCCCTTCAAAGCCGGTATCAAACGGTTTAAAAGATACCTAACCTGTGTGCAAGGAGAATGAAATATCCAGGGTATCTTTTCAACAACAAACCGATATATCATCATTTGGCCAAAATACATCGTTCCGCCCTTCAGGAGATCTGATATCGTCGTGTTGTTTGTTCATGATATATCCAATTTCCACCCTTGCGTAGCACATCTTCTATAAACCTCTCATTTAATATATGGAAAATCCTATTTTCATATATTGAGGTGAAGCCAATGAGTCAAGTCAATGCCGTTCCCCAGCCAGACCTGGTGCTGATCAGCTGGTCAAGAAATCCTCTGGTTCCCGGTTCCGCCCGCCGAATCGTCGCAGCCCGCGTGATCGGCAGCGCTGTCCCTTGCCGCAGCGATTTGAGACCGAATGCCCTGCTTCGTACGGCGCTGGCCTGCTTACTGGATAACGATGTAGGATTTAAAATCGTATTCCGCAAGCAAACCTCCCCGATTAGCGGGTACCTGTTGTTACAGCGTGAAAGATAATCACAGAAGGAGCAGCATGATGCTGCTCCTTCCGCTGTTTAAGGCTACAATCCAATAGACATCCAGGGACGATGCAAAGGAGGTCGTGAGCAACTCCTCCTACCTCAAATAAGCGTTCGCCTCATCAGGCAGAGTCAGTTTAGGAGGCTCGTTCGTAGGCCTAGTCGACATTTGTTCATGGAAATCTCTGAGCTATTCTTTACGATTCAAATCCTGCAGTTGTTGATTCAGCTGGTCAAGCGAACGCTGCATCCGCTCCATTCGGCGCAGCCCGGAATATTGGTTGCTTATGATGCCTGCCAATCCTACGAACAATAAAATAACAATTAAAGTCATCATTTCGCATTCATATCCTTTCTATCAATCGTTTCTATTAAAATACTAAATTTACAACATTATGCAAATTCTACCCTTCCATTACATTACATCATATCATACTTCCTTCCCAAATTTGATTCAGATTGCCCAGGAAATATTACGTCAAAAAAAGCCTGCAAGGCTAACCGTTTCAGGTGCTTGCAGGCAAATTTTCTCCATTGAAATGGGTCTCCGTTATTTTGTTTTGACAACATGCACCGCAATCTTTTCCAGCTGCGATTGACTTAGAGAGTGATCCGGAGAGCTAAGCGTGACGAATCGGTCATCCAATTGAAAACCGAGCAATGCGGTATCGTCCGGTGTATACCATTTTGCCTTCGTACCGTTGGATAAAGTGACCGGCTTGCTGTCATAACCGAACGAATAATCTCTTGGCGAGATATTGACCGTCATGTGCTCGAACATGATGTTAACTCCATCCCCCGAGGCCCCCGTTTTACGATAGGCGTCCCCTTTCACCATTTGAGCAGGAGCATACGCTGTTTCAAAGCCATCGAATTTTGCGAACGCATTCCGGATTTCCCGCAGCTGCGTTTCACTGTATTGTACAGGTACAAGCTCGTTGGACTGACCTTGATCCGTCCCGGTCCCGATCACCACTTGCCGGTTCATTGCATCATACCGAACCGGTACGTCCAGCACATCCGCAATCGCCCGCACCGGCAGATAGGTCGTATTTTTATACGTGATTGGCGTCATATTTTTGCTCGTATCATAGACCTTGCCATCCACTTTGATGCTGATGCTGTGGTTCAAGTACGCAGTAATTTTCTGCAGATTTGCCCCTGCAAATACGCCAGCAGCTCCACTTAAGGTCATTCCCAATACAGCCAGTGTTATGATCGATTTTTTATGCTTCATGATCTCATCATCCCTTTCTGATATAAATGTAATCCATATTTTTACATTTTCTTATTTTGGAACGATCATCTAAACTCAACAACCTGTGTCACCAGCAAGCTCTCCTTATCCTCCGTCGTAATTCCAAGTTTCATTCCGGAGGGGCTCCAGCTGAGTGGGTATACAGGGTGCGCTGCCGGGTGAACCGATGAATAGTAAGGGGCCAGCCAAGTCACCTTCCCGGAAGCCGTGTCGAACACATATACGCCATTCATCCCGCTCTCATTCTCGGAATACACATCGAAGGCAAGTTTTGTTGAATCCGCTGACCAAGATACATAAGATATCAAGTTCCCTTTGCCGATCAGGGAGCCTTGCAAGCTGCCGGACGCGTCATATATCAACAGCTCACTGCCCTCATCCTCGGCGGACTCCGCCGTCGTCGTTACCGCGATATATTCGCCATTCGGGGAGATTTCGAAGCTCCACACATGATCGATCAAATGCACCGGCTCCGTCTGACCAGGTTCAATAACCTTAAGAACATGGTTCATATCCGTGTAATAGATCCGCCCCTTGCTTGCACCGAACGAAAGGTAGGATTCCACATGCTCATCCTCAATTTGCATGTTCGAATAGGAGCCGTCTGATGCAATGAGCCGGACATCCCCTCTCCCTTGCATTGAACCGGCAGCCAGCACGTACGTATCCGAATCCAGCCAGCCTCCGATCTCCATGTAATTATCGCCCTTGACCGGTATCAGCTCACCCGTTTGCAAGTTCTTGATGAAATTGTCGGCTGTGTACTTATCCCTCCACTTCTGGACGAAGCTGTATTTTCCATCCGGCGACACCTGCTCTTTGACGAGCTGTGATGCGGGCGGCTGTATCTCCCGCTTCGAAAGCTCGCGGCGTTCACCGGTACGTAAATTCACGGTCGCCGTGGTGTACGCAAATTCCGGCTCCTCCGTTTCGGTAGCCGCCTTCACCATTTCCGTCAATGTAATCCGAACCTCATCCTCCGACAGCCAAGCTTCAATGTTGGCAGCTGATATCCGATGCGTTCCGTCCACCTTTAGTTGCTGATCATTTGGCCCGGGCGATCCCTCCACGACCGTAAGTTTACGATCCCCTTGCCTGCCTCCCGAATCCGGTGCGCTCTGCTCTGGAGGTTGACTGCCGCCCGGTTCGACAACGGTCAGCCGTCCCTGCGACTGGCATGCTGCGATCAACGACATGACGACAAACGTGGCGAGCAGCCTCAAACCAAGTGGTCCTACATGACGCTTCATAAGCTGGTTCCTCCTATGCCCTTTGCCAAGGAGCTCGGCGCTGTCCTCTTAATCCGGCAGCCGCCGTATGTTTCCCTGTCTGAGCTTAAGTATAAAGAACGGATATCTCCAAAACATATCCGGCTTGTAACGAACTTGTAAACATCGCTGATCATCCAGCGGTAACGATCCAATAGAGATAAAAAAAGCCCAGACCTTAATACAAGTCTGAGCTAACTCTCGAGCAAATAATCCGGTGCTGTATCGGGCCGGTGAATCGGAAGGGTAACGGCAAAGGCAGATCCTTCTGGGCCTGAATGCATCAGCTGCACGGTGCCGTGCTGTTTCTCGGCCAGGCTGCGTACAAGCGACAATCCTAACCCCGTCCCGCCGCGGGCTCTCGACCGGTCGCTGCTTACCGTGTAGAACGGATCGAAAATCCTGTCCTTGGCTTCCTCCGGTATGCCGATTCCCGTATCTTTGATCGTAATGACCATTTGCTCCGCGCCTTGCGGGTCCACAGCGCGGTGATTGGCAATCGTTACGGTTCCGCCGGGCTTGTTGTATTTCACCCCGTTATCCAGCAGATTCAGCACGATATGCATCAAATTGTCCGGATCTGCCCAAACCGTTCCTTCCGTCAGCGAGGTATGAATGGTCACGCTCAGTTGCTCCGCCTTGGCTTGAAGTCGTTCAGCAGCCTCATGCAGGATGGGCACGATCTGAACGATTTCGGCCTTTGTTTGAAAATCATAAATATCCAGAGACGACAGCTGGAGCGACTTCTCCACCAGGCTGTACAGCCGGCCCGCCTCCTCGCGAATCCGCTCCCTCGCTTCCTCCAATAAATCCGAATCGTCCCGGTACATTTCAAGCAGATCCGCGTATGCGATAATGGAGGTGAGCGGGGTTTTCAGTTCATGGCTGATGTTCCCGATAAATTGCTTCTGCTGCTGTTCCAGCTCCTCCAATCTTGCAACGGCCTCAAGCAGCTTCTGCTTCTCCTCCGTCAGCTGACGGACCGAGGAGGAGATTCTGCCGCTCATCTCGTAGATGCCTTGAGCCAGCTCGCCAAGCTCATCCCCCCGCCTTACCGTCGGTTCGTTCAGATACTCTCCTTCGCCGATCTTCTGTGCGGCCCTATTCAGCTTGCCGATGATATGCGCCTGACGCCATACGTACAGATAGCCGATGAGGAATCCGGCAATCAATACCGCCGCTCCGGTGACGACAAACAATCTCTGGATCCGATGATAGAATGCATGCTGCTCCGCAAGGGAGGCGTGAAACTGAATGGTACCGATCTGCTCGTCCATCAGATAGAGGGGGGCCAAGTATAATAGCTGGTCGCCTTCCGTTATGTAAGCCGACCTTCCTTTCGCCGTATAGGTCAACGCATCCTGAACATCCGCCTTCGGCTGAAACGGCAGCGACGTGCCGGCAAGCGTACCGTCAAGCTTATACAGCGTGACCGCCATCCCGCTTCGGGCGCCGAGATCCACCGCCAGCTGCTGGCCCGACAGCTCCATATAGTCGTCCGGCGACCGGTTGGCGTTCACTAGATAGTCCTGATGCGTCCGTACATTGGCCGCCTCCGCTTCCTGAGCGAATGTATGCTCCAGACGGACGCGCTGGTCCTCCCTTATGCCTGCGAGCACCAGCGAGCTCAGCACGACGAGAATCGAGATGAGGAGCAGGGCAAGCAGAAGCGCCGCCTTCCATTTCAGGCCAATGCGCAGCCGGGCTTGGCTCATGACGGGTTCTCCGTGCTTTTGTAGCCGATCCCGTATACGGTCTGAATGACTTCATGCCAATCACCCAGCTTTTTCCGAAGGCGCTGTACATGAATATCCACCGTTCGCGTTCCGCCCGCAAAACCCATATCCCACACCTGCTCGAGCAAATCTTCTCTGGAAAATACCCGCTCCGGATTTCGCGCCAGCAATGCCAGCAGGTCGAACTCCTTCGGCGTCAGCTCCAGCTGCTTGTCATCGGCCTGAACGGTACGGCTTAACAAGTTAATCGACAGGCCGGCAAGACGGACGAGCTTCTCTTGAGAAGCAGGCGCTTCTGCCGTTTCATGCGCGCGGCTGCGCCGGGACAAGGCTTTAACCCTGGCAATAAGCTCCCGCATATCAAACGGCTTGGTCATGTAATCATCGGCGCCGAGCTCCAGGCCCAGCACTTTATCGACAATGTCATCTTTTACCGTCAACAGCAGGATCGCCGGCCGCTGACGATCGCCAAGCCGCCGGCATACATCATATCCGTTAAGCTTCGGCATCATGACATCAAGCACCATGACATCCGGATCGAACGATTCGACGCGATCAAGCGCCTCCTGACCGTCTCCGGCCGTTTCAACCGTGTGGCCTTCCCTGCGCAATGCATAAGCAATCGCGCTGGCTATACTAAATTCATCATCTACGACAAGTATTTTTGTCATCAGCTTAATGAGCTCCTTTTTACTCGCCTTTCGTTGCTCTATGTATAGCATATTTGTGAGCGGATTTCATCTTTCGTTTGTTACGCATCCTTTGACCCACCAGACAATTCGACATACAGACGGGTTCCGCGTACAGCAATAAGTCCTTTCTCCACACGATCAGGATATCCCCCGTTTTCGGTTGTTGGCATGCTACTCCCCTCCGATATCAAGCTGGCGCACCCACTCCGAATCTTGCCTGGCCCTCTCAATGACAGAGCGGATAAAATCATCCTTCCCGTTCGTATAGCTTACCCGGTCATGCTTAAACTGTGCCTCAAGCTCCTTTTTTAAGTTAAAATACTGTTCGCGCGTCGCAGCATCCTTTTTCAAATACTCCCTAAATAAAAGTTGATCAGCCCAGTGCTTCCCTTGATACCGGTAGATATGCAGATGATGCGTCCCTGCCCGCCACAGGCCCCGCCTAAAAAACATACGCTCAGGGAACTCCGGTTTGGGGACATATTCGTAACCGATCTGCTCCAGGCGCCGAATATAGCGCTCATCCACTAGCCCCAGTTCACTAACGCCTGCCATGATATCAATCGTCGGCTTGGCTCCCAATCCTTGAACCGCTGTACTGCCGATATGTTCGATGCGGACCTCAAGACCTGTCATAGCGGACAATATCTTTATTTTTTCTTGCGCAAAAGCATGCCGCCATTCCGGCTCGTAGTCCATGACTACAACCTCTTCCATATTAGTCCTCCTATGTTAAAGAGCTGCCTTTTTAGTTACCTGTCTACAGGATGCATTCCGCATTCGAATCGCGGAAAAATGAACGGCCCGAATCCTCACTGAAATGATAAAGCACCTCATTCCCCCTCTTCTTCTGATTGCTCTTCCTGCTATTTTAAATCGTACGCTTTAGCTTCATTTCAAATGACGGCTTCGTTATGTATTCCATATAAGCGATCGTACCGGTAAACTCCAGATAAGCTTGGAACCGTGTACGGATCGCCGGTGCCGTTATGTATTGGAGAACGTCCGATTGCGGTACCCAGCGGCAGTCCGATGTCTCATCCGATGTGCACAATTCCCCTCCGCTATAGGTACACACGAAATCCATCATGACTTTTGTCGGAACCATGTCCACCCCGTTGTATCCCGGGTAAGTTGACGTATTGGAATACACACCGATCAGATGGGAAACGGTGATATCGATGCCGCTCTCCTCCTTGATCTCCCTCATTAATGCTTCGATCAGATTTTCTCCGACTTCGACTTGCCCTCCGGGAAAGACCCAGCCATTTCGGACCTTGACCAGCAAAATCTCGCCCTTCTCATTCTCAACGATTCCGCCAACGGCAACAATATGGGTTGGCATGATCATGGCATTCGCCTCCGCTCGTTATTCTTGCTTATCATCAGCTTTTCGAGGAATAAACCTCATTGTAATTCACGATGGCTCCAGGGGAATGCTCTTCATCTAAAATGCGAAGCAGATGTTCTCCAATCTCGGCAGTAGACAGCAGCTGCCCTGATTCAAAGGCCTGGGAAAATGCACCGGCCAGCTCAAACTGCTTCTCATCCTGTCCTCTGGCCATGCTCTGCATTTCCGTATCCACCATGCCGGGATCGACGGCAATAATCTGAACCGGGTTCTCTCGGCTTGCTTGCTCTGCCCCTACGCACTGCGTGAACATATTCAGCCCGGCTTTTGCGGTACAATATGCGCTCATGGAAGGAGCGGGGTATACCCCCGAACCCGAAGAAATATTCATTATTTTCCGCCGTGCCTTATACCTGTTTGTTTGGTTCAAAAAGCAAGAGGTTAGAATCATCGGCGCAATAAGGGTGATTTGGACATTCTTCGCAATCTCGGCTGCGCCGCATTGTTCAATTTTCCCGAGTGGTTCCAGCATCGAGGCATTATTAATGAGGTAGAGCGTATCGGTATCCGCAAGCTCAATGCTTCTTATGATATTCTCCATCAACTGCTCTAGACCCGAGGGGTCACTCAAGTCATACACATAATGAGTGTAACGCTCATAACGATCCAGTGTGATCGAATGGTTTCTCGCAATTCCGTAGACGGCATGCCCCTGCTGAAGAAGCATCAGTGCAAGCTGTCCTCCGATCCCTCTCGACGTGCCCGTTATAATATAGTGTCTTTGGCTCATCTTTCGCACCTCCATTTTATCTCATCCAACCGCCTTGCATGCTTTTCATCAAACATGTTGCCCTCGCGCTGGATGGAGACCTTCTGATTGGATGAATATTCCACACCATATGGATTTCCAGTTTCAATTGCTATTCTCCTGCCTGTGGCCTTCTTAGATTTCGATGTCGCCCTTAATCTTGGGCACCCTGCGAGATACATTCTTAGCAATTTAGAAGAAACTGCTGTGCTGCGGCTATGGTACGATGGGATCAGTAGAAACCCATTCCCGTAGATTCGAAAGGAGCTGCATCTGATGAATCCCACCATTCAGAGGATATCCCCAAACCTGTGGTTCAACAACGAAGCTGAGGAAGCAGCACGTCATTACGTTTCAATCTTTAACGATTCTAAAATTACAAGAGTTACGCGTCACGGGTCGGAGCAGAACGAACATCACCCGGTGGAAGAAGGCACCGTCATGACGGTGGAATTCCAGCTGGAGGGCCAGCAATTCGTCGCTTTGAACGGGGGGCCCCAGTTCCATTTTACAGAGGCGATTTCATTTATCGTCCATTGCGAGAGCCAAGAAGAAATCGATTATTATTGGGAGAAGCTTGGGGAAGGCGGAGATGAAAAAGCCCAGGTATGCGGCTGGTTAAAGGACAAATTCGGCGTGTCCTGGCAGGTTGTACCTGCAAATCTTAGCACGATGATCACCAATCCGGATCGGGCGAAAGCGGAGAGAGTCATGAGCGCGCTGCTGCAGACCAAAACCAAAATTGACCTGCGAGCATTAGAGGAAGCTTATGAAGGGTAAGCGATGAGTAAAGGGTGCCGAGCGGCACCCTTTACTTTTCCAGATCATATTACGGAACGCCTGCAGCTGGCAAACGGCCCATGGCTTGTCATCGATTATAAGTTTCGATTGTGTAGAATCGGTTCCCTTCACTTTGAAAATATTCGCAAACGAGAGCAATCGTTCCGCATCAGCCGCTGTAATCATCTTGTCTCTGTCCTCCCAGCTTAAGGCAATGGGTAATGTTCAAGTGCTGCGGAGATTCTGAGAAACCCAAGCTGATGTAGAAATCCCCGGCCTGCGTCTGATCCGTTCGCAGAACCAGCCAGCTGTAATGATCAGCGGCCGCTTGGATGACTGCTTGCATCAGCATTCTCCCGACCCCCTGTCTCCGAAATTCCGGCAGCACATACATTCTCCGCACCCTGCCGGTGTCCCCGCCCGAATCGGGCGTTTGATTCAGCCCGCAAATGCCGATGATTCGACCTTCGGATCTGCATACGAACAATGCTTCATGATTGCGGTCAAACCGGTTAACACCAGAGATATACTCATCCACGAGCCGGCGGATATGCCTGAAACCTTCCCTGCTGCTTTCGGATACCAGCTCATCTAATTCACCAGGATGGAATCCCTGAACTTGATAGACCTGCATCTGCTTCCCTCCTCTAATCAGCCTTATGTAACCGTCCATGGTTCCGCCCCCTGTTCCATCTTGATCTGCAACGGTGAATCATCCAGAGCACACGTGTATACGGTATTATTATACTTCTTCTTTAATTACGAAATGGCTTCCGATATCACTGCCAGGTCAATCGCTTGTTTTTGAAAAAAAACTCCTCCAATAAACCTGGCGGGCAGCCCACGTTTATTGTAAGGAGTGCTCTTCATTTCTTCCGGTCATAGCCGGATCTTTAGTTCATGAATATTCTTCCGCAGCCATCGCGGCTGCCTTCGTCTCATGCACGGTGCCAAAGGGATGCTCCGGAGGCGCATAGATTACATAGACTTTCAGAGGCTTATTGCCTGTATTTGTTACGTTGTGCCACTTTCCGGCCGGGATCATGATCGCATCATCGTCACGAGCTTTCTTCACAAAGCTCAAGTTGTTCCTCGTATCCCCCATTTGGACAAGCGCTTCGCCCTCTTCGATTCGAATGAATTGGTCCGTCTTTGGATGGACCTCAAGACCAATGTCACTGCCAACATCTATACTCATCAAGGTGACTTGAAAATATTTCCCCGTCCATATCGCTGTACGAAACGTGTCATTTTGTTTTGTAATTTTTTCAATATCGACAACGAAGGGTTTCATGCCCTGATCCGTCAATACCTCCTCGTGCATAGCCCCAAACCGTTCCGCATACTCGATCTCACTGGTGGCAGCGTGCACAAACACCTCTTGAATAGCAGGGTTACGATAGGATGATCCCTGCTCCTGGTATGTTTTATACCCCTCGATTCCCGACTCGTACGCCATGTTCAACCCTTCTAAATAATGACCAAACGCAGCGTGATTAATGATCTCGCCATCAGGCTGATTGCCGGTAAGCGCAACATAAAGATTCATAAATTGATTTAGCTGCCTGTTTCTGTGCTGTAAAGCCTGAGCAATCTGCCTCTTATGGTTGGGAGTCGGCGCTGCTTCTGCCAATTTCGTATACAGGTCAATCACGGCGCGCTCTCTTCGTACACTCGAAAGAATTGCCTCCGATATTTGATAGAGCTGATCGGATTCGATTTTATTCATAATGTGATTAATTCATTCCTCTCCGCGGGTGTTCATAAACCCATCGTATGCCTAGTTTTTGCAAATGTTCCTTGAATTTCAGGTTCCGACGGGCATGGCCATCCATTAAACGGTTGAAATTTGTATTTTCATACAGAATGTTTGTAAAATTTCGCATAGTCATGTACTATAGGCTTGATTGCCAAAAAGAGAAAACAAAGGAGGTCTTCAATGGACGACATGATGTTTGAGGTTGGAACCGCTTTAATTTTGGTTGCCATCGCCTCCGTTATTGCCGGAAAGCTTAAATTTTCCATCATCCCCTTCTTGATTGTTCTCGGTATGCTGGTGGGTCCGCATGCGCCGACCATCGGTATCCTCGACTTCAAGTTTATTGACAGTCAAGGCGTTATTGATTTTTTAGGACAAATCGGTATTTTATTTCTATTATTCTATCTGGGACTTGAATTCTCGGTTCAGAAATTAGTGAAATCTGGGCGAAACATTGTGACTGGAGGAACAATCTATGTCACGTTAAATTTCGTGCTGGGGCTTGCTTACGGTTTTTTGGTCCAAATGCCGCTTTATGAAACGCTGATCATCGCAGGGATGCTCTCCGTTTCTTCCACGGCGATCGTCGCCAAAGTACTGGTTGATTTGCGCAGGACCGGTAACGCGGAGACGGAGCTCATCCTCGGCATGATTTTATTTGACGATATTTTCCTCGCTGTGTTCTTGTCGGTCATGTCCGGCTTATTGCTTGGGGGAACGGCTTCGATCGGAGCCACCATCTTGTCCGTTGGCATCTCCATCGGATATATGCTGCTGTTCTTCGTGATCGCAAGGAAAGGACCGCCTATCCTAAACAAATTGCTGCGTATTACATCGAATGAAATTTTTATCATTGTTGTTTTCTCGACCATGATCTTTATCGCAGGCTTCTCGGAAAAGCTTCACGTTGCAGAGGCAATCGGCGCGCTGCTATTCGGGCTTGCGTTATCAGAAACGGAGCACAGTGAACGGATTGAACAGCTCGTCGTTCCGTTCCGCGATTTTTTTGGAGCGATATTTTTCTTCAGCTTCGGGCTCAGCATTGATCCGTTATCATTAGGCAATGCGTTCTGGCTTGCGATCGGCGCCGTGATTTTAACGATTATCGGCAACCTGATTGCCGGAATGATCGCCGGGCGGAAGGCGGGACTGTCGCATAAATCTTCGCTTAACATTGGACTCACCATCATGGCGCGCGGCGAATTCACGATCATCGTAGCCAATTTGGGTGTGGCCGGCGGATTATCTGCCTTGATCAAGCCATTTTCCGCACTATATGTTCTCGTTCTCGCTATTTTGGGACCGCTCTTGACGAAAGAATCGAAGCGGATCTACCGCGGCGTAAACCGGATATTCAAATGGAGCGAGCCGGTGGAGAAAGGGAAGAAAAAGCATTCCAGCGTGAGCGAGGTCAGCGAGGTCAGTGAAGACTCGAAAATCAAACTGGATCAATAAACATGGAAGGAGGAACTCCATATGAGTTTCATTCGTGAGTCCGAACTGCCGGGCATCGGGAAAAAGTTTCTCATTCAGACCCGATCAGGAGATAAATTGGCTGTCATTATTCATAACGACGGCCGAAGAGAGATGTATCATTTTGAGGACGATGATCCTGAAGAAACCCTCTCCCAGATTTCTTTGGACGATGACGAAGCAAGACAAATCGCTGCGATCGTCGGGGGGATGGTTTACAAGCCGAAAGAGCTTGAGACTATTGAAGTGTCGCTTCAAGACCTGATCATCGAGTGGATCCGCGTAGAACCGCATTATCAAGGAGCGGACAAATCGATTGAGGAGCTCGAAATTCGTAAAAGGACGGGGGCCAGCATCCTTGCGATCGTCAATCGCCACCAGCAAAAAATAAACCCCGGGCCGGAGCACATCCTTTCCGTCGGTTCCACGCTCGTACTGGCTGGAGAAAGACAGCAAATCCGGCAGTTCAAAGAGCTTCTGATGGGCAAACGAACCGGCGAGCCCGATCAAGTATAACATCTGTACTCATTCTATATGATCATGTAAAAGGAATCTTCCTTAATCTAAAAAGCACCCTTCGGATGGACACCGGGTAATCCCAGTCGTGCATCACGTAAGGGTGCTTTTTAAAATTGCGGGCTTCAATCCAAACTTGCTTTTCCCCTGCATCAGGCAGGCTATTGTCCCCGCGCTGTAGGCCCTGATCTTGATCAGCTAAGCTCAGCTCCAATGCCCTGAGCCTCAAGCAAAGGTGCAGCTCCGCCTGCCGCCTGCAATCATATTATGCATGTGCCTATATCAGCTTTTTGACGATAATATCCACGATCATGAATACCAGTGCGGCGCCGACACCAAACGTCCAATACAGCAAATGCTCCGATTGACCGAAGTTTACGGAGGCATCGGAAAAGATCAGCATCGAGACGAGCAGGCCGAGTACGCCATACAGCGCCACCGTTATCAACGCCCGAACGATGGCCTTCCGGGGTCGTATCCGTTGCAGAATTAGCTCGATACCAATCGAAATCGGGACCCCAATGAGCAGCATAATCATTACGCTGTAGATGCCGACGACAACAATATAAAAGGTAAATCCGTAATGTAGGTTCATCATGACAAGCGCCATCACGGATGTAAAGATAAAGGACGCAGCGATCCCCGAAATGCATTTTTTGATCAGCATACTCAGCATTCTATCGCTCCATTCCTTCATGAATATCGGCCTATCCTTCAATTGGCTTCATTTGCAGCCAGGTTACCGGCTTCCATCGCTCCGTAAATCGTGAGCGCCTTCTCCATCTTCTGAATGTATCCTGCCGAGCCGCCGGAGCACAGCAGCTTCACATCGTTCCGTCCGCTGCTGCCAAGCAGGCCGCGTTCTCTCAGCACCTCGACTAGTCGTTTGACGGTCCCCATGCTGCCGTCGATGATCCGAATGTGCTTCGGCAGCAAATCGCACAAGATGTTCCTGTAAAAAGGATAATGCGTGCAGCCCAGCACGACGGTCCCATATTGCGACAGGTCGAACCCTTCCAGCTTGCTCCTGAAATACGCCTTCATGACTTCCGGGTCAAAGTTCAGGGCCTCGCAGTGCTGGACGAGCTCAGGGAGCGGCAGGGAATCCACGATATGCCTGTCGTCCACGCGATGCACGAGCTCCCGGTATTTGGCTTCCTTCAATGTAAGCGGCGTCGCCAGGACTAGGATTCTTTTCCCGGTGTTCCGATTGATTTGTACGGCCGGTTTGACGGCAGGCTCCATGCCGATAATCGGAATGTCGTATTTCTTTCTCAGATCTGAAACGGCGAGGCTCGTCGCGGTATTGCACGCAATAACGATTGCTTTGACCTCTTCTTCCATGATGGTTTCGATGGAATGCTGTATATAGGTCTTCACGTCTTCCGCCGCCTTCGAGCCGTACGGTACATGAAGCGTGTCGGCATAGAACAAAAAATCCTCCTGCGGCAGTCTCTTCATGGCCGTCGATAATACGGTCAATCCGCCCAGCCCCGAGTCAAAAAAAGCAATTCTCATGATTTTCACCTTCGGTATGTTCGTTGTGTTCGTATCGCCACCTGGTCGAATACGTTCTTAAGTAAACCATATTCGCGGGCGGTTTGAAAAGCCAATTGGCCCAGGTCCGAGCGGAAAAGTAGCCATACTCCAAAAAAAATCTTCTTCCCTCGAAGCCCGTTGACAGCTCATCTATGCGAATGAAGACATGAACAATCCTTGTTATGTGAACGCTCTGACATCGTGGTCTCCCGACCTTTGTTGCCACATTACAGAACCATCTTTTTGATCAGACCGCCGCTCTGGAATACAGCAGGGCACCGCCGGAGCCGAGGATCACGAAATGTTTGCCGGATGGGGAAAATCCGCACCTCACGTTTCCGTCCAATCGGTTCAGATCCAACATGACGGTGTCCTTCAAGTACTCGTAACCCTGCCTGAAGACGTTGTCCAATACGACGGAGGACCTCGGCCACCATGGATAGATGACCTCCAGCATCCATCCGTCATTCGTAAGCCGAATGCCGTCCCCGGATTCGAATCCGAATATCGTGATCAACTGCTCATCATGCGGAATGCGGAAGGTCAATCCATCCGGCCCCATTCCTTCCTCCGTCGCATTCTCATCCCGATTTCGATGAAGCAGCTGCCCTGTTCCTGGCTGCGTTACGCTGTAACCCGAGCTGCTGATCAGGACGAGATTTTCTTCCTGATCCCAGCCGCAGGCCGTACTGCCTGCAGCAGGAACGACGATCTCGGCTGCCCATGGGTGCGGAGGCTTTGCAGGCTCCATGGCTTGCGCGCGCTGAAGCAGCTGAAGCTCATAAGGTGTGCGGATTTCTTTCTGAGGACTTCTTCCAAATTTCATGCATGATTCTCCTTCATTCGGTATGATAGGCACCTTTCCCTCATTCCCTCAATATAGTGTAAAAGGGAAGGACGGGATGAAGTATGGAACTGAACTCGGCGCAAGCGCAGCGGGCGATTTTTCTGGCGGCCGTCTGCAGTCAGACGTATGCGCAATTTTCGAATCCGGACGGATCGTTTGTGCTTCCGGCGAATTACTCGCTCTACGATACCATTGAAGCCAGATCCTTACTTAGCGTATGGGAACGGTTCGGGTTTATTCTTGAGTCGGACGAAGAGATCGTCATTGCCTTCCGGGGAACCAGCTCGACAAGCAACTGGATCGCTGACGCGATCGCCTCCCAAAAACGGTTCAGCTATATCAAGGACGACGTCCTCGCCCACCGCGGGTTCACGGGTATCTATTCTTCCGCCCGCAAGCAACTTACGGCTGCGATTCGGCGGTTGGATCCTGACAAGTCCTTGTTCCTGACCGGGCACAGCCTGGGTGCAGCCCTTGCAACGTTATGCGCAATAGACGTCGCCGCGAATACGGAACGCGCTCCCTTCCTGTTTACGTTCGGGTCGCCGCGCGTTGGGGATTACGCTTTTTCAAAAGCCTTTGCCCAATATGTGCCGAACAGCTACCGGATCGCCAATCTGCTCGATGTGGTAACCCATGCCCCGCCTCCTGTCTACAAGCTTCCGAAACGGAACAAAACCTACGACTACAGCCATGTTCCCTCCCCCTGCGCGCTTAACTTTCAGAACGGCTCCGTATCCGCCAATCATATCATCGGGAATTATTATGCCGAGCTTGCCAAACGGGAGCCTGAATTTGCCGGGTTATTGTCTGAGACGAATCCCGGCTTCTGCCCGGGTACGGAATTCATGATCCCTCAAATAGCGGGGAACTAGCACGCTGCATCACGGTATCCGGCCATAGTGGGGCATCAATTCTCCCTAAATTTGCATTATGGTCGCTTCCGGTTCAGGGGAGTGATTCCTCGGATGGCGTCAGCATCGGAAACAGCCGCTTGATTTCATCAGCGCTCGGCCTCCTGCTATAATCCGCTACCTCAAACGGCTCTGCATATTGGATCTTCGCGGCGTGCTTCTCACCGTACCCCTCCACAATCGCAGGCATCATCTCATCCGACACGCGCAGGAAGGTTTCCCAATGCTTCAAAATAAATTGACGCTTCTCCTCCCAGCGCTCCGGAACATCCTGCAAGAAGCCTCCTTGCCATGGCGCAAATTCATAAAACTGGGAGGCATGCGCGTCACACGCCAGCAGCTTACGCTCCATGACATCCCCGGCGTCGATAACGATATCCGGCTTGTACGAACGCCTTGCCGCATAATCCGGCATGAGCAGATATAGGGGCGACTTCGTCAGCGCCGGAACCTCCGGAACGGCGTTAGGCACATTGGCAACGAAATCCGCTGCATCCCGCACCGCCCTGCCCGCATTCCGATTGTCCGCATGGCCGGGACCTTCCGGATGGAAGGTGATGACGATATCCGCCTGCCACCCCCGGATCAGTCGGATCACTTCTTTGCGCACCTCTACGGTCGGCATCAGCTCCCCGTCCGGGATGGGAAGCATGGTATATTCCTGAACACCGAGATGTCTGGCCGCTTTCTTTGCTTCTGCAACCCGGCGATCGATGAGCGCCTGCCCGCTCATTTCGTGATGACCGCAGCGGCCGTCGGTTAGCGTCACGAATTTCACCCGATGCCCTCGATCCGCGAAAGAAGCCGCAAGCGCTCCGGCATAAATTTCAGGCTCGTCGGGATGGGCTGCAATGACGATGACTTGAATGGGATGAGACATATTTCTCGTTCGCTCCTTCTGCTTCAGCGTATTGTTCAGCGGATCTTTTGGATTATAAACACAAGGCTACTTCTTTCTTCTCATAAGAGGGTGATCCTCATTCAACTCCAGCAAATCCCACAGGTTTCCGTAGAGATCCTTGAACACGGCCACCATTCCATAAGGCTGCTTTTTAGGCGGCCGGACAAACTCGATTCCCCGCTGAACCATCTCCTCGTAATCCCGCCAAAAATCATCGGTATTCAGAAACAGAAACACCCTTCCTCCGGCTTGATTGCCGATAAAAGGCTCTTGCTCCGGCTTGGATGCCCTGGCAAGCAAAATGGTCGTACCGACCGATCCTGGCGGAGCAACAACGACCCAGCGCTTATCCTGCTCCGGCTGGTATGTGTCCTCGAGCAATGTGAAATTCAGCTTACGGGTATAGAACTCAATAGCTTCGTCGTAATCTTTTACAACAAGCGCGATATGTACGATGGATTGGATCATATTCAGGGGCCCCCGTTCGTTTTTTAATGAAATTTTTTATACATAGTCTTTGTAGCTGCAATGCTCGGCCTGCCACATCTTGGGCCAAACGTTTACGATTGAACCACAAGGTTTCGCTCCATTAGTCTTCATGCCTTGTTCAAACGGGTTGGGGATATGTCTTCAATCGCTGCCGGAACACGTTACCGTAATACTCTATGGTTTTGGGATAAGCGGTGTTGTCGATCAGCTTTTGCAAAAAATATTGCCCTTCTTCATAGTGAATAAAGGTATCGCTGCGGTCATACAGCTGTCTAACCAGCTGCCGAACGACTGCAACCTTCTCCTTCGTGCAGCCGAATCCGATGCGAATCAG
Organism: Paenibacillus sp. FSL M8-0142; assembly: GCF_038597315.1. Taxonomy (NCBI): domain Bacteria; kingdom Bacillati; phylum Bacillota; class Bacilli; order Caryophanales; family Paenibacillaceae; genus Paenibacillus; species Paenibacillus sp. FSL M8-0142. The sequence continues at coordinate 2,111,375 of NZ_CP152008.1, read as the reverse complement.
ATCCAGCTGATCGACGGGATCCCTGTACGTGTCCAGCACGACAAAATGATCACCATGACTACGGGAGGCATACATTAAGACGTCGCCGGAATGAACCGGCGCATCAAGGTATCGCTCGTAAATCGTGGTGACCGGAATATCGATATCCAGCGCTTTTCTAAGGTCCATGAAGACGGGATCCTCCACATATTCGTCGCTGTCATCGTCGATGTAGGTAACCAGCTCGGTTATCGGGATCGCCATTAAAAATTGGTAGGTTTGCATGCGATTCTTCACCTCGTTGAATCGGGTCGTTTTCATCTGGAGCATGAACCAGGCCCGACATCTGTTCTTATGCTCGGCGCTCTAAGCTTCGCCGCTGCTCCTCAATGTAGTTATACACTTTGCGTATTTCCGGCTCGTAATGCTGGTCAATCTCGAAATACGGGACATCATATTGGGCACATTGCTGCCTGAAACGCTGATGTTCACTGATATGCTGGGACACCGTACGGTCTTCCGGATAAGCACGTGTCTCAACCACATTGCGATGCGTAATAATCTTGGAATCGAAGTTATCCTCGATATAACGTTCCGAGAAACCCAGAAACACCGGTATGACATGCTCAGCATATGTCTCCTCCAACTCCTTCACATGCCGCGGCAGTACATAACAGCCTTCAAGGATCAGGTGCTGCCGATTTTCGATGGCCGTCATGATCATCCCTTTCACGATGGGCCATAGTTTGCTGCCGATCTGCTCCGTGCTGTCGAGCGGTGTAAATCCGCAGTCCGGATTCCCCCGATATAACCCCATTTTCAAATGATCGATTGATACATAAGGAATATAGTACGTCTCAAGCAAGGTTTGGGCCATCAGCGTTTTTCCGGTACAGCTGCTGCCAATGATCAGGATGATCATGTTATCGTTCCTTTCCGCTTATCCTAGTAAATCAACCGTTCGTATGACTGACCTGGATCGGATCAAGAGGCTTCCACTGTTTTCAAAATTCAAAATATTCCCTGTTCATTATACCACTCTATCAACGGACGAGCGGCTCTCTATTCGAAATTAAAATCGTCTTTAAGGCTTCTTAGCTTGTGATCCCGGTTTCGAAGTGTTATTTTTATTAGGATAACATTTGGTTATGAATGAAATGAGAGAGCAGGAGCGTTTATGTCAAGAAAAGTATCGATCCGGGTCCTCGCGGAGGAGCTCGGCTTATCCAAATATGCGGTTTCCCGGGCGCTAAGCGGAAAGTCCGGAGTCAGCGAAGCTACGCGGCAGCGCGTAATGGAACTGGCTAAAACGCTGGGATATCAGCACCGGCAGCAAGCTCCGGCCTTGCAGACCGGGGAACGGGAACAAGCATCGTCCGCCCCGTACATCCTCGTGTGCATGAGTCATGCCCATTCCGCCAACGCCGTTTATTGGCAGCGGGTCTTGAACGGATTGCTGCGCACCTGCGACGTGCTGGGATATCCGACGATCATCGTGTCCCCCGAGCCGGAACCGGCCCGGGCCGACCAATCGCCGCAGCAAGCGATCGCTCCCCATCTCGATTGGTCCCGGTGCGGCGGCATCGTGGTGATGGGCAACCTTCCCGAGGCGGTTCTCAGCCTCATCGCCCGCGCGGAGCGTCCGTACGTGCTTGTTGATCATACAGATGACCTGACCTCCTGCGATAAAGTGAACAACGATAATATCGAAGCCGGAGCGGCTATCACAAGGCATCTGCTCTCCCTGAAATGCAGGCATATCGCCATGATCACGGATGAGGCCTGGTCGCCCAGCTTCGAGGATCGCCTTACGGGTGCCAGGATAACGATAAGCCGCCAGCCCGAAGGGGCGGTCAAGCTTACCGAATGGAGAATCCGTTACGGAGCTCCCTGGGAGCAGTCATTATATGAACGGATGCTGGAGCTTGGGCCGGCATCGCGCCCTGACGCGTGGATCGGCGCTAATGACGATATTGCGATCCGCTGGATGCGCAAGCTTCAATCGGAAGGCCATGCCATTCCAGCGTTTACACGGATCGCCGGCATCGATAACGTGGAAGCCGCAACCCTTGTCACGCCTTCGTTGACTACCGTCAATCTGTGCAAGGAGGAGCTGGGACAGCGGGCAGTCGAAGCGCTGATACGCCGCATGGAGCGTCCCGGCGCTCCTACGGAGACGATCCATCTATCGACCCGGCTAATTGTCCGGGACAGCGCCTGAATGTTCTTGAGTAATGTAAAGGTGCCCGTCATCCCATGACGGTTGGGCAGTCCTAACATATGCTTCAACAGACAAAGAAACCCGCTTCAAGAAGCGGGTTTCTTTGTATTAGTACTGGTCCATTCGGAGCGCCCTTCGTTACACCAAGCCCTTCTTCATTCCTTGCAAAACAAGCTGCGCAAACAGGCTGTTGGACCAGGCAAACCAGGAACGCGTATACTGATCCGGGTTATCGGCGTGGAAGCCTTCATGCATAAACCCGGTTCCTGCATCGGTAGTCTCCAGCATATCGATCATCGACCGGAGCTCCTCATCCGTCGAAGCCGTTAATCCCTGCATGGCGAGGGCCATATGCCACACGTATCCGGGCGGCGTATGCGGACTCCCGATCCCCTTGGCGGCTGATCCTTCATAATAATAAGGATTATCCTTGCTCAGGATGAAGCGGCGTGTATTTTGATAGATCTCGTCGTCTTTGTCCGCGAAGCCCAGATATGGTATGGAAAGCAGGCTCGGTGTTCCGGCATCGTCCATCAGGCAGTAATTGCCGTAACCGTCCGTTTCGTAGGCGTAGATCAGGCCATATTCGGGATGCCGGTAGGTGCCGTATAACCGGATTCCGTGCTCCACCTCTTCTTCAAGCTTCGAGATGGTGTTAACCAGTGCTTCGTCGCGGAACACCCATTTAGCGATGTCCTTCATTTGCCGCAGGGACACGACCGCGAACATAATCGCCGGGATATTAAAATGGAATTCGCAAGCGTCGTCGCTGGGCCGGAAGCCGGACCAGATCATTCCCGTATAATTGACCGGCATGCCCATGCCCTCGTTCCGGAGCGTATCGATCGGTGGGCAATTCCGGCGCTGGAAGCGGTAGGCTGAACGCTCGAAATGCCGCTGCTCAGTCTGCCAGAGGCGTATGATGCCTTCCATGCCCCCCTTGAACCGCTCGTCGAAAATATCGCTCCGTCCCGTTTCCTGCCAGTACGCATAGGCAAGGCGGATCGTAAAGCAGAGGGAGTCGAGCTCGAATTTACGCTCCCACACCCATGCGGACATCTCGGTCTCGTCATTGGCATCCCAATGCCAGCCGTTAGCGGATTCGTTAAATGCATTCGCGTACAGGTCATGGCTTGCATACATCATATGCCGCTTCACAAGCCCTCCGATGATCCGCTGCAGATCCGGATCCTCCTTGGCCAAAGGCACGTAATGGATCACCTGCTCGACGGAATCGCGCAGCCACATCGCCGGAATGTCGCCTGTAATAACGAATGTGGTGCCGTCATCCATCAGCTTCGTTGTCGTCTCCAGGGTGTTCGGGAAGCAATTCAAAAACTGCTGCAGCAGCCTTGGGCGATGCGCCAGCTTGACTCTGGCCTCCTCCATCGTCGCCTGAACAGCAGCCGGCAGCTTCATGTCCGGGATGTCAATCTTCGGGAGTTTGTATTGAATCAAGGTTTGTGATCCTCCTTGTTGTCATAAATATCTTCCAGTCGCTAGCCTTCAACCCGTAAGTTCACGGCTTCTCCCCGCTTCGAATCGGGACCGACCCGAATGCGGAATTCTCCCGGCTCCACAACGGCCTTCATGTCGGGACCGATCAGCTCCAACTGCTCGGGTCCGACCGTGAATGTCACCTCCCGGGATTCCCCGGCTTTCAGGAACACTTTGCTGAAGGCCTTCAGCGCCTTCTCCGGCCGGGTTACCGACGCGGCCAGATCGGAGACATACAGCTGAACGACTTCAGCGCCATCCCGAGGGCCGGTGTTGGTCACGACGATCCGGACCGCGGCGGAGCCGTCAGCCGGAATAACGGCAGGCTCTACGCTCAAATTGCCGTAATGGAAATCCGTATAGCTTAGCCCGTAGCCGAACGGATATTTCGGCTCCAGATCCGTTTCGAGATAACGCTTGCCACGGGTCCGCTTCGCATTGTAGTTGATCGGCAGTTGGCCGACCTCCTTCGGAATGGTCAGCGTCAGGCGACCGGACGGGTTGACGTCACCGAACAAAATATCCGCGATGGCGCTGCCACCCTCCTGACCGGGATACCATGCTTCGAGGATCGCCGGAATATGCTCGTCGATCCACGGCTCGGTAATCGGTCGGCCGTTGATATAGACGACCACCACCGGTTTGCCGAGCTTATGGATTTCTTGCAGCAGTTCCAGCTGCACGCCCATTAAATGCAGGGTGGAGCGGTCGATGCCTTCTCCGCATTCCATATCGCTCTGGGCAAGCCCGGTTACGACCGAAGCGCCGGTTCGGAGATCGATCGTGCCTTCCCCGAAATCTCTCGCGCTGGAGCCGCCGATCGCCATCACGATGACATCGGCCTCCGCCGCGCATGCCAGCGCATGGGAGAAGCCCTCTCGGGAATCGCCTTGGATTCGGCATCCGGGCGCGTACAGAACGCGCGAGTCCTCATCCTCGCCAATGTATCTGCGGATCCCCTCCAGCACGGTTATGATCTGACCCGGCGGCTGCGGGGAGGTATAATCGCCGAGCTGGTTGTATGGCGCATTGGCGTTGGGTCCGATGACCGCGATTTTACCGGTCTTCGGGTTCAGGGGCAGGACGTTGCCTTCATTTTTCAGCAGGACAATCCCCTCGGCCGCTACGCGGCGGGCTAGCTCAATATGCTCCTCGCACCCGATGACCTTCTCCGCCCGTTCAGGGTTCGTATAGGGACGGTCGAACAAGCCCAGCCGGAATTTCATCGCAAGAACTCGGCCAACCGCCGTGTTCAGGTCGTCCTCGGTGATATGTCCCTGCTCCAATGCCTGCCGTAGATACACCCGGAACATCGATCCCGACATCTCCATATCGACGCCGGCCGTGAGAGCCTGTGCCGCGGCTTCCTCCCCGGAAGCGGCTGTATTATGGCCGCTCTTCAGCATGTCGATCGCGCCGCAATCGGTGATGACGAAGCCGTCGAAGCCCCACGCTTCGCGCAGCACGTCATGCAGCAAGTACCGGCTGGACGTGCACGGCACTCCGTCGATTTCGTTATAAGCGGTCATCACCGATTGCGCGCCCGCTTCGACGGCTTTCCGAAACGGCAGCAGATCGATTTCGTGCAGCTCGCGAAGCCCCATATGGACGGGCGCCCCGTTGCGCCCGCCTTCCGAGGCGCCATAGCCCGCGAAATGCTTCAGCGTAGCCAGCAGGCTGTCCTCCGCATCGAGGCGGTCGCCCTGCAGCCCCTGCACGGCTGCCACCGCAAACTCGGCCACCAGATGCGGATCCTCGCCGAACGTCTCCTCGGTGCGGCCCCAGCGGGGGTCACGCACAACGTCCAGCACAGGCGAGTACGTCGCTGCGCCGCCTTGGCTGCGGGTTTCGGCGGCAACGGCGCGGCACATGCTCCGGAACAGCTCCGGATTCCAGGTGCTTCCGATCGTAAGCGGAACCGGGAATACGGTCGCGCCGATCGCCATATGCCCGTGGGAGCATTCTTCCCCGAACAGAATCGGAATGCCGAGCCGCGAATGCTCGATGGCATAGCGCTGGATCACGTTGACCGCTTCCGCCCCTTCCCGCGGGGATAACCCGTTTTCAAGCGTCACCTCAGTCCATGGATCCGCCCGCAGCGTTCCGTATAAAGAGCCGATGCCGCCTTCCGCAAGCTGCTGCTTAAATTCGTCCGTCACCCGAATCGTACCGTCATCGCTTCGGGTATAGGCTTTCCAGCCGAACGGCTGAATGAGCTGACCGATTTTCTCCTCGACCGTCATTCGCGCAAGCAAGTCTTCCACACGCCGCTCAATCGGCAATGAAGCGTTCTTATAATTCATCGGGCACCTTCCTTTTTCATGAATGATTGAATGTCATAAGAATGTCTTAGTTGCTATCGTTATTTTTGTTAGGTTGATTTGTGATAACGTTATTACCGACTAGTCTACGTTCTTTTTTATCAGCCGTCAATGCGGGATTTATAATAGCTGCACCTCAAGCCAACCAAAGCTTGGGAGCATGAATAAAGAGGCTCGCCGGCACGAGCGAATCGGCCGGCGAGCCTCCCTTGGACGACGGACAGGTCTTTAGCAGCCGAAGCCGCCTCCCCTATCTACAAAAAGCCCCCTCAATCCGATTAATGGTATAGCATGGGCATGCGGTCCAGGTCTAATATCAGACCTGTTGATGACGCACGATCCGCACCTCTTCCGGACGATATACGGTCTGTACCTGCCCTTGGGAGTCGGCCGTGAACATAACGGTTCGCTCCCGTTCCAACGGAAACCGATAGGCCGCTCCGGAATCAGGGTCTCGTACCTCGATATCCGTTGTAACTCCATACTCGGAGATGAAGATGTACAGGCTGCCCCGTTCAAACGCCAGCTTGCGGCCGTAAATGCCCGGCAGCCCGCCTCCTTTCAGCCATTCCAGCTCCGGCGAAACGGCGGCCGCTTGAATCGCCTCCGAATACAATGCCTGAATCGGCTCCCAGCGCTCGTTCAGCTCGACCGGGAGCGGACACCAGATGAACCGCCCTGACCCTAATGGAACCGTAATCGGCGCAAGCTCGCCGTCCGGCTGCCCAGCGGGGCGATCCACCGCCAATGTGCCGATCTTCCGCTCGCCGAACGAAACGGCATAACGATCTCCCGCCAGCTGCAGCGTCTCTTCCCGAAGAACGTTCGCATGAAACGTCTCTCCAAGCTCCGACTGCAGGCGCTCCTGTGCCGTTCCCCAGTACGCATCGGTACGGAGCGGCCCGCTCCAGAGAACGGTGCTGCCGGCTCTTGCCAGCTCGAGCAGCTCCTCGAACGCCGCATCGTCGAAATTATGCGCGCTCGGCACGATGATCACCTTGGCCGGATGCCGCTTCAGATCGGCCAGCTGATATTCGCCGATGCCGCGCGGATGCACATTCATGCCGAAGGTAAGCGTACGCATGGCTCTTGTCGTTGCTTCATACGCCAGCTTTCGGCTCGAAAAATCGTTCGAATACGGAAATACGACCGCGATCTCCTCCAGCTGCCGGTTATCGTCGAAGATGCCCGCCGCTTCGTTCATAAAGCGTCCGAAATCATAGGACACGTCAGCCTCCGGCTTCTGCGTGCCGTCAGCCCGAAGCGCTCCGATGTTGGATTCGTTGGCGTTATCCATGAAGTAATTGATATTCCAAATCCACTGCACGGCCCCCGCTCCCCCGGTCGAAAAAGCGTAAGCATATTTGCGCTCCAGCATATTGCGCAGCTCCTCTTCCGTCCGCTTGGCAATGCCGTCGGGACGCTGCACGTGCATGATACCGGTCTCCTGGACCAAATTCGGCTTGTCCGGCGTCTTCGTGAATATGCCGTCCCATGCGAGATGATCGTTCTGCCACCAGGAATGGACCGTCGTATAATCGACGACGGGGCCGTAGAAGGACGGCGACGGACGCTGGGAGCAGATGCCCTCATCCTGCCCGACCGTAACCAGCTGGTTCGGATCGCAGCGGCGGATCGTCCCGATCAGCTCGGAGGCCCAGCGATTATGCATGTCCATCGTGAACAGCGTGAAATCCAGCCACGGCCCCCATTTCTTCGGCTGCAGCACGCTGTTGAACAGCTTGTCGTCCGGACTCGGAGCCATAGCTGCTTCGAACGAAGGGAGCTCGCCCGGCGTCATGTTCCAGCGCTCCTGGAGCAGCGCAATATCGCTGCCGTGCCGCTGCCAGAGCCACTCGGTCCATGCCTTCCGCTCGAACCGGTCTCCGATCGTCACCGGACCTTCAAAGATCCGCTTCGGATCGAACAGCGAAGGCTCGTTGATCAGATCCCAATGCACATTGGTCGTCCCCTGGTGTCTTGTCACGATGGAAGCCACGAATCGCTTCTGTGCCTCTACCGAGCGCGGGTCCAGGTACGGGTTCACGCCTTCCCATGCTTCCGGTGCAAACGAGAAGAAGGTAAAGGTCACCTCCAGCTCATGCCGTTTGGCAGTCAGAATAAAGGCGTCGATCGCCCGCATCACATCCTCGGCCGCATGGCCGTCGGCGAACATGATCATCCGGTATCCGGTCCATATCCCCGTCCGGATCAGATTGATGCCGGCCCGCTTCATCTCGGCCATATCCGCATCCCACCGCTGCACGTTCGGCAGATGGAGGAACTTGCGCGCAACGTCGGAGGTCATATACGTCATACCGACAATCGGGACGGTTCGGCCGCCGCGGCGGAAATAGTCGCGTCCGCACTCCAGCCGATCTCCAGCCTGCAGCAGGGAGCGGTCGACGCCCCATACCGCCTGGGTCAGATTGCGCTGTTCACCGGACTCGGAGACGGCTTCGCACGTGATCCGGTAAAGGCCCGGTTCCAGCCGCACGGGGATGGATAAGCGAAGCTGCTGTAGATCCCGCTGCAGCGCGGCTTCGGACCTCGCCTGCCCGGACCATACGGGCTTCCCGGAACCGTCCTTGATGAGGCGTACCTCGAACTGCCATGCCTGAGCCGGAACGGACGTCCGCGACAGCGCCTGCAGCTGAATCGTCACTTGCGGCGATTCGCCCGGCTCATATGCGGCATAGTTCGGCTTCAGCCAAAGCTCGGTCACGCCTCTGCCGGCATATTCAGCCAGCTCCCGCAGCGCGGCCGCACCTTCCGCTTCCCAGAATATGGCCTGCAGCTGCTGGTTGATCAGAATCCAGCGGCCCCCGGCATAATCGCCCTTGTGCTGCTCCAGCATCACCACCGGAGCGCAGCGCTCCCGCTGATCTCCGTCCTCGCCGATCAAGAGCGGCGAGATAACGGCGTCCATGGGACCGCATGCCCCCATCTCGGCGGGAATATCGCTTGCCTTGGTTGGATGCAGCGTCAATCCCCACGTCGGTTCAATGCCGAACAGCTCCTCACGCCCCTGCAAAATCGGAAATTCGGCAGATGCCTTCAGCTTCCTTACCCGCGACACATCCACCGCCAGCGCGTCGTGAATATCCATCCGCTGATGATAAGCCAGCTGCTCGCGTTCGGCATGCCACGATCCGTTCAGCTCGCGGACCGGCCGCCGAAACGGCACGCCACCCGCATGGACCAGACCGCCGCCGTCCTTCAAATGGGATTCGATCGCCTCCCAAGCCGCTTTTGGAAAATATGGCCCGTGAAGGTGAATCAACGTATCCCAGCCGCCTTCCGATAACCGACCGGCTAACGTCTCGGCGCTTGCGACCTCCGTCCATTCCTTCATCCGCTCCAGCGCGTCCGCGGTTGGCCGCTCGCCCGGATACGGGAACTGCTCGTCGTAAAATAACAGCGTTCTCATCATCCTTTACTCCTTTCCGGCTCCGTCTCTCGGCTGGCCGTCGGCGTAGACGGATGTCCCGCGCGTTCTCGCCCAATCGGCAATTCGGGATGGATCTCCCGTCCACAGACGCTCCCGTCCCCACTGGTTCGTCTCGGGCCGGCTCTCGCATTCGATGCGGATGACCGGGAACAGCTCGGTCGGACGCTCCTTCGGCAGTCCTTCGATCCAGAGCACGTCACCCTCCTGCCGGAAATCCAGCTCCTGTCCTGTCGTGAGCAGCGTTACCCGGTTTACGGGCGTGATGAGATCCGCCAGCCGCAACACCGGTCTTCCGTCCCAGAACCGGATAATGAGATACAGATGATTGTCCTTCATGGTCTGCCGTCCGTAGGTAATAAACTCGGTCAGGTTTCCGCCGTCCGAGCCATAAATCGCCTCGCCGTGCACCTCCAGCCATTGCCCGATCTTGAGGGCACGCTCGACGAACGCAGGAGGCAGCTGCCCATCAGGCTGCGGCCCGACATTGAGCAGGAGATTGCCGCCCACCGTGCCGCCCTTCTCCGCGCACTCGCACAGCATGTCGAGCAGTACATCGGCCGGACGCCAGCGTTCGCCGTTCGTATAGCCCCACAGCCGCCACGTCGTCACCTGGCTGGACTCCCAGAGCCGCTTCTGGTCCGGGACGATGACATGCTCGGGAGAACCAAAGTCGCCCAGCACCTCGGAATCCCCGGATCCGCCGCCTCCGTCGGCATGCAGCTTCTCCTCCTCGGACAGCCCTAGACGGTTATTCACCAGAATGTCGGGCTGAATCGACTTCATCCCCTCCACCAGCTTCACGCTGTCCAGGTCCTCGGCCGTTCTCGGCCACACCCCGTCGAAGAAGAAATGATCGATGCGTCCGTAATTCGTAACGAGCTCTTCCACCTGGGTATGCAAATAGCGCTTCATGACCTCCCAGCCTTCCGGATCCTTCTCCGGTCCGTCGAAATAGGCCGGGATCCGCCAATCGATCCAGGAGTAGTATAAGCCCACCCGAAGCCCCTCCGCTCGGAAGGCGTCGGTGAATTCCCGGACAAGATCCCGGCCGGGAGCCTGCTTCGCGCTGGAGTAATCCGTCGTGGCTGTATCCCATAGGCAGTATCCGTCATGATGGCGCGTCGTCAAGCATGCATACTTCATGCCGGCCTTCCGGGCCGTGTAGGCCCACAGCTCGGCGTCAAAAAACTCCGGATTCCACTCACAGGCCCTCCGTGCATATTCGTTCTGGTCCAGATGCTCCCGGAACAGAACCTGCTCGCCGCGTCCGTATTGGGCATACGGCCCGAAATGAATGAACATGCCGTACCGGCTTTCCGTAAACCATTTCCACCCTTCCCGGATGGCTGGCGCCTGATTGGTCATTCTTCATGTCCTCCTTAAGGCTGATCCGCCGCTTGGCAGGTCAACCGCGATTATGATGGGTTCGCCTCGATAAAGAGGCTTGGTATGAGCTTTACTCTATCCCGTAGAGGCCTGTCTTGAACACTTTACTTTTGAGGGAAAACTTCGAAAATGGCCAATATCGATCGATTGAAGTCTCATTTCCAGGCAGCCTGCTTCATGATTCGCACCACCCAAAAAACAATCCCTCGTCCGGCTGAAGCCGGGCGAGGGATTGCCTTGTTTCTAATGGATGTGTCGCACCCCAGGTGAGGAGCGATTATTGCTGACTCGCTCTCCATTCATCGAATTGCCGCTTGTATTCCGCCACGACCTCGTCAAGACCCGCAGCCTTCATGGAAGCAAGCATTTTGTCGTAACCGTCCTCGTATTTCACAACCCCGTGCATGACCGGATAGACGCTCGTCTTCAGCTCGGCAATGCAGTTGGCGTACTGGGAGGCGACATTCGTCGGATCAAAGGTGAAGCCGATCGTAATACTGTTCACGGCATCGTCCGCGATGGTTGTACGGCGTTCCAGACGCGCCGGGTCGGTATTCGTCGGATACCGGTTCATCTCGACGTGACCAAGCAGCCAGTACGGCAGCTCGTACGTCGGAGAACCGTTCTCGTTCTTGGCGAGATAATCCTTGGTATTCTTGCCGGTATCCTTCCAATGCACGTCCTTCACGCCGCTCTGCACGAGATCCATGTTCTCTTGGCTGCTGTATACCCAATTCAAGAACTGAATGGCGGCTTCCGGGTGCGGAGACGTTGCCGATACCCCGTTCGAGTTCCGGATCGCATACGATCTGAACTTCGGCTGGTCAGCCAAATAGTAAATATCCAGCTTGGCATCCGGGAAGGATTGAAGGATGGCGTCGCTCAAGCCGACATCCCCCGGACGGTACAGATAACGTCCGGCCAGTTCTTCCTGGTTGATGACTTCCGTAGGCGTCGTCAACAGATCGCTCATGATCAGTCCGCGCGCATAGGCTTCGTTCATGTACTGCACGTCTTTTTTGAACTCCTCGGTCTCAAGCCAGGACTTCACGTTCCCTTGCTGGTCGATGTAGATCATGTTGTCGGCCACCGTAAACGGATAGGTGTCGTAGGTCGTGTGCAGGAAGTAGGCAGGCTCCTCCAGCATTTTGATATATACGTTCTTGTTGTCCTGCGGCCAGTTCTTCTGCAGCGTCTCTGCCGCATCGAGCAGCTCCTCCGGCGATTTCGGCGGCGTCAGGCCATTGGCCTCAAGCAAATCGGTCCGGATCGTGAACATGCCGTCATTATAAGCGGTGTCCGCCCAGAAGTTCGGCACGTAGGTGATCTTGCCGTCGATTTTCGCGGATTCCCAAATCCAGTCCGGCATGGAGGCTTTCAGCTCGGTGCCGTATTGGTTCAGGAGATCGTCGATCGGAATGATCCCGCCCGTCCCGGCAAGCACGGTCGGCCCTTTCGTATCGTGCATGATGGCGATCAGCTCGAATTCTTCGCCTGTGGACATCATGAGGTTGGTCTTCTGATCCCATACGTCCCATGCGATGTACGTCGGTTCATACGTAAGGTCCAGACCGTCGGCCTCAAGCTTCTCGTTAATCGCTTTAACCGCGGTATCCAAATCCTGCGGCGCGGTGCCCGGGAGCAAGTACCGGACGGGCAGCTTCTTCTCTCCTCCGCTCTCCCCGCTTGCGGAGCCCTTCTCCCCGCCGGCATCTCCTCCGCCGGAGCAGCCCGCGATCACGGAAATGATGAACATCGAGGCCAACCACATTGCTAGCGCTTTCCTTTTTTTCATGCCTGTCTCCCCCTGACTTCATTTGGTTTGGTCTTGCGGTACGGTTCCTATCTTAAGGAGACATCGGCGATTGCGTATACTTCAAAATGATCGATTTCGCCATTTTAAAACGCTTGAAGAGGCTGTTCAATAAGTCCTCTATCCATCATGAACCAGGTCAGGAAGCCACCAGAACTTCAATTTTTGAAAATGCACTATAAACGGTCCGTCACTGCGCTTTTTTCGTCTCAATCGCATGCTGGCTTCGGAACTGCGCAGGCGAGATTTGGTAATGCTTTTTAAACAGCGTATAGAAATAAGTCGTATTCAAAATGCCCACCTTCTCGCTGATCGATTGCACCGACTCCTCGGTGCTCACGAGAAGCTCTCTGGCTTTCTCCAGGCGGACGGCATTCAAGTAATCGTTGAACGACAGCTCGCAATGCGCCTTGAACAGCTTGCCGACATAGCTTCGGGACAGCTTGACCTCGCCCGCCACCTGCTCGAGCGACATATCCGGCCGTGCATAGTGCTTTCGCACATACATCTGAATGAAGTCCACGACCTCGGCATGCCGCACCGCGCCCGACTCCTCGGACAGGCTGCAAAGCCGCAGGGCGAGCTCCTTCAAGGCATCCGCGGTTTCCTGCAGCGTCTGGAAACGGGTAATGCGCCGCGTGAAGCCAAGGAACAGCTCCGCACTCTCCCGGCTCTTCACCGTGTGGACATTGAGCTGTTTGTACAGACCGCCGATGAACTGATTCATGAAAAACATTACTTCGTGGTAGTTGTAATCCCGGATCTCCTTGATCCACAGATCGATTTCCTTCTCCAGCTTGTCCCGCTGCTGCAGCTTGATGGCCTCGATGATCCGCTTCTCCCGCTTGTCCGGATACTGCGCATCCGACCGCTCCTTCTCCGCGGCGACGACCGGATCGCAATGGAACAGCCTGCCCTTGCCTTCGAAAAACCGCTGCCGGAAGCAGGACTGCGCGTAATCGAACGACTCACGCAGCTCCTCGTACGTCTGCGCGGCCGTTCCGATTCCTACCGTGACGGATACGCGGAGCGTACGGAGCATTTCGCCCTGCAGCTCCTCCAGCATGCCGGTTACCCGGATCGGCGGACGGTTCTGCTTGATCGGCAGAATAACCGCTACGACGCCTTCCCCGACCGCGGCCACCCACGCTCCCTCCGGCTCCAGCATCTGCTGGGCAGCCCGGGCGACGGCGGCGCAGGAATACGATTGCAGCTCCCCGTCCTCACCGCCAGGCGAGCCGTCTTGGCTATCGAGAAGGAGGGCTGCCGCCAGGAAAAACGGCCCCTTGCCGTCTCTGGCCAAGCGCCGGAATGCCGTCTCATCGCCGCCGCTGAGCAGCTGCAGCACTTGGGCCTCTCGGGCGACCGAAGCTTCGGATTCCATCGACCGCATTCGTTCCGTCATCTCTGCGTAGGTCGTATCGAGGATAGCGAATTCGTTGATTTGACGGCGGTTTTCCTTCATTTTCGGAAGGGGGATCATCTTCTCCAGCAGGTGGCGAATCGGATTGTACGCATGATGGGTCAGCCAGATCGACAGGAAGATGCTGACGACAAAGCAGGCCAACGCCAGAACCAGCGCTGTGGTTCGCAAGGTCTGCATGTTGAACAGCAGATTTTGATATTGGCTCACGCTGATAAACGTCCAATTCATATCCTTCGATTTGACGTAGGTGACGATGCTCTTGCTGCCGTCGATGGAGCGGGTGAAATAGCCGCTTTCCGAGGTGGAGGACAGAATGGACTGCACATACGATTCCTGCGAAATATCCTCCATGAAGCGGGCCCGGTCCGAATGTGTAATGATCGTTCCATGATCATCAATAACATACAGCGAATCCACCGCTTCGTTCCGGTATCCGCCAATGAGCTCCTGAATGGTGGAGGTGCTCATGTTGATCACAATGGCGCCTTTGGAGCTAAGCGGCGAATAGTAGCTCGGAAGAAGGACAAAGGTTAGCACGTCTTCGCTACGGCTTGGCGAACTGGCGACCGATATCCTGCGCGGGAAGAGGTGAAAATACGTCGTATTCTTGCTGTTGATCTCCTCAAGCAGCTCCTTCTCCTGCTCCTTGGTAATCCCTTTCGTGTTGAGATACGTATTGTTCGAGCCGTTATAGATTCCAATGGAATGAATGAACGGGTAAGTGGACTGAATTCGGTTCAGCGTGCCGAACACGCCGTACTGCTTGAGCGGATCGGCTTTTTTATCCAACAAGGCGTTCACGATCTCCTTGTCGCTGAGCAGCAGGTTGCCGACATTATAGATCTGATCGCGGATGACGCTGGATACGGCGCTGTTCTGCTTCAGCATCGACTCGGAGATTTTCCCGACCTCTTTCGCGGTGCTCCAGGAGAACATCGTAAACAGGACGACGGTTACAAGGGCAATCATGGCTGCCGTAAGCAAAACAAAACTGAGAAACATGTTGCGGTACACTGCATAACGGAACAATCGCTGCCGGATCATATTCTCCCCCCTTGCCATTTGTCTTTTATGAAGCATCGCTGTCATTATATGTAATATCTATGTCAGATTATTGAAGCAATCAACCCACCGGATCGCTGGGTTCGGATCTGCATTTTACTCTCATCTTACATTTGCAGCGTGCATTCATCAATATGAAAACGCATTCTTATATTTCAAAGCTTTCCATTCCATCTTTGGCCTCCCTGCTCAAACCCCTTATAAAATCAGGCTTTTACCGCTATTCTTTCAATCTGGAGGCGCAGACCTGAATACGAAAATTCGAAGTTTTTTCCCGTTTTTAAAGTCCGCTTCCTGCCTTCCAATCCGCTCAAACTCCATTTTCATAGTTTACGGGTCACGGCAACTCTCTTTACACTCGAAACAGAACTGCTGACGCTTGCAGCCCCATCATAAACGAAAGGACGTGCCTCCTATGAAAAAAAGCCGCTCCGGCTTTCTGCGTGAAATCCGCTCGAACGGCTCCGCGTATCTGCTCATCGTACCGGCCGCCATCTATACGCTGGTCTTCGGCTATTTCACGCTCCCGTACATGCTTATCGCGTTTCAGAAATTCAACTTCAAGACAGGGCTCTTCAACTCGGACTGGGTCGGCTTTGACAATTTCAAGTTCTTCTTCTCGTCGCCCCGGGCATGGGAAGTCACCTTCAACACCCTGAAGCTCAACTTCTTGTTCATTATCGTCGGCACCATAGCCGCAATGGCGCTGGCCATCCTGTTCAACGAGCTTCGCAGCCGCTGGTTCTCCAGGGTGACGCAGTCCACGATTTTGTTCCCCCATTTCTTGTCCTGGGTCATTGTCAGCTACATTATTTACAGCCTGCTGTCGACGGACTACGGCATCCTGAACCGGATCCTGGCGTTCTTCCATGTCGATCCCGTCAACTGGTACGCATCGCCGAAATATTGGACCTGGATCCTCACGATCGCGGCGGTCTGGAAGGACCTCGGGATGAACCTCGTCATTTATTTGGCCGCCATCACGGGCATTGACGACAGCTATTACGAAGCCGGGCGGATCGACGGCGCTACCCGCTGGCAGCTCATCCGCCATATCACCATTCCGCTCATGCTGCCGACCGTGTCCATTCTGACGCTGCTGGCGCTTGGCAAAATTATGTACGGCAGCTTCGATATGATTTATGCCATCGTAAAGGACAACGGCCTCCTGTATCCGACCGTCGATGTCATCGACACGTACGTATTCCGTTCCCTTCGCACCATCGGGAACCCGGCACAGGCGATGGCTGTCGGCCTGTACCAGTCTGTGGTCGGCTTCATCCTCGTGTGGGGCAGCAACAAAATCGTGAAGAAGGTGAATCCGGACCATGCGTTGTTCTAATACGAGCCGGAACCGTTCGGAAAGGAGCGAATACCGATGACGTCCAGACCTAAATTGTTCAACACCGTAAACGCCGTTCTGATCGGCATCATCTCCATCCTGTGCATCTTGCCGATGCTGCTCGTGCTCATGGTGTCCTTCACCGATGAAGCCAGCATTAAACAATTCGGCTACCAGCTGTTTCCGACCGAGCTGTCGCTCGATGCCTACAAATTGCTCCTGTTCGGCAGCACGCCGCTGTACCGGAGCTATATGATCTCGATCTTCGTCACCGTGGTCGGCACCATCCTGGCCGTAACGATCACGTCCATGGCCGGATATACGCTTGCCGCCAAGCACATCCGTTACCGCAACCGGCTCGGATTGTTCTTTTTCATCACGATGGTATTTAACACAGGGCTTGTCCCTTGGTACCTCATTAACCTTAATCTTGGATTGAACAACACGATTTGGGCACTGATCATTCCATCGCTGGTATTCAATCCGTTCAACCTGTTTCTTGTGCGCAATTATATGTCCCAGATTCCTGCCTCCCTCACGGAGGCTGCAAAGATCGACGGCGCCAGCGATTTATATATCGCGTTCCGGATTTTCTTTCCGCTGTGCATGCCCGTCCTTGCGACGATTACGCTGTTCTACGGCATCGCCTACTGGAACAACTGGTTTAACGCCATCATGCTCGTGGATAACGAGAAGCTCTACCCGCTTCAGTACCTGCTGTTTAAACTGAACTCGGAAATCAGCATGATCCAGCAGATGCAGAGCAGCGGTGCCATTCTCGGCACCCAGACGCTGCCGCAGGAATCGGTCAAGATGGCTACTGCCATTCTGACGATCGGTCCGGTCGTGCTGTTCTATCCGTTCCTGCAGCGGTATTTCATCAAAGGCCTGCTGATCGGCTCGTTGAAGGAATAGGGCAGTGATTGATACAATGCTGCTCAGATGCAACAATAAAGAGGCTAACCGCTATAGCGGTTAGCCTCTTTATGTCGTATTGAATGAGACGGGATTGAACAGCGAGAGACGCCTCATCCTGCTTCGATCTCATTTCCGCACTTCGGACAATATTGGTACAAATCATTGTCGATGGATCTTCCGCAATAAGGACAAAAGTTGAAATCACCTTGGGGAACCGGCAAGTCGCCCTTATGATCCTGCCTCGAATCTTGACCAACATATCGATCAAAGGGATCTGGTTCATTATCCGTAATATCGTACACCGACATGCGGTTAGCGCCCGTCGTATTTTTATAATGGATAATCCCTTGCACAATTGCGATGCCGACAAAGACAATCCCGAAAATGACTATGAATACAGGAGCCCCCATGTTCGCGGCCGAGATCGTCCAGAACACGCCGAACAGCCCAACAACAACGCTTCCAGCCGCTCCCATGGCTGACGGCCCACGTCCTGGCTTTATGCTCCGCATCTATCTCCCCCCCTCTCATCGACACGCCTCACTTCATTAAAAAGACAAGGTAATCCGTCATTACCCCCTGATAACCGAAGGATCGAAGCATGGTCGTTATATTGCCTCTGTGATAGGTTCCGTGATTCACGACATGCTGAAGGATCTCGGCAATTGAATTTTCCATTTGCCGTCCACTTGCCATCGTATACGAGACCTTCTTCTCCGCATCGGTCAGCGATGATACGTAATCGCGAATTTGCGACTGTAATTCGTCCATCTCCTGACGCGCTTCCTTAAGATCCGTGAATGCTTTCTTTGCGAAGGTCGAGACCTGTTCTTCTTTGATTCTGTTTAACCATATGTTATCCGCAGAGACGAGGTGACTAACCACTTCGGCAATGGATTTAAACCCTAGATCGACTTCCCTTAAGAAGACTTCGCTTGGCAGCGTGTCAAGATGATCCATCACTCGCTCGTTCGCCCATACGTTGTAGTCATATAGTTGGATCAGTTGTTTGTTCATCACTATCACTCCTTGGTGAGAAACTATTAACATTCCAATCATTACCAAACCACCCCGACCTTAAGATGCCCTTATCTTGGGCTGAGGTGGTTGTGGTTAGAGCTTCTTCCATGATTATACATCTTGAAGGGCGCCGAAGTATAGACAGTGGAACATGGACTTCTCACAAAAAAAGACCAGGTAAATCGGTTTCTTTCTACTACTTCTATTAAGCAAATCAGCCATCGTTAAAGGACGAAGGATGCTACAGCCTAAGCACCATCCATTCTTCATCAAAGGATTGGCCTTCGAACTTAAGGGCATTTCGCTCTACTCCAAACGTCTGAAATCCGATGGACTGATATAATTGCTTAGCAGGATGATTATCGGAGACGACCGTTAAATTAATCTGTTCGATCCCTTCCGCCTCCCTGGCTCTTCGAATCAATTCCTCCATCAATTGTCTTCCGACCCCCATTCCCCGCTTCTCGGGAATCACATACATTCCAAACACATTGCCCTTATGTAATGTCTTCATGCCGCTCTCGCGCATAAAGGTTACGATTCCAACTAGTGATCCATCCTCCTCAAAAGCCCCTAAAACAAATTTATCCCGACTCGGTTGTATTCTTTCCGTTACCGTTTCCAGAGAGAACTTCACTTCCCGATCGTAGGTGGAGCCAAACGCATGGGGATCCCTTCTTAGCCCGTCTAGTCGAACCTCTTGATATGAGGGAGCATCCGCTCCATTTAACACGGAAATCTTCATGATCTTCTGCCTCCTTGCTTTCTACTTCTCGCAGCGTATTCCAGAAAGGATCGGCTCTACTTGATGGAGCCATTGATGCTTATTGTCGGCAAGTAGAGTGTTCCAGCCGAGCTTTATAGCGGGGATCAGATTCTTTTCTTGATCATCGATATAAAGAACCATGGGATGGGAGGCGCCATAATCATCAAAATATTGTGCTACATGGTGATATATTTGGATATCTGGCTTCGATAAGCCTACTTGATTAGAGATGGTGATGCTTTTGGTATGAGGCTCGATTTGGTCAAGAATCGGTTCCAGCCATTCCTTACAATGATTGCTTAAAACATGAATATCTGCGATCTGGCTCCACTGCCCTAAGGAGTGAATGGCAGGAAGCGGCTCCAGTGACTGAATCAGCAGCTTCCGGGCCTCTTCTCTATTCACCCATTTGATGCGGTTGCATAACCAAATCCAAAAATCGCCCTCCCTGAGCTTCCCGGTCCAAAGATCTTTTCGCACTTCGTCAAATTGCTCCCGAATACGCTGAAATGAAAGTCCTGACTCTCCGAATATCGCTGGCCAAAAAGTCGATGAAAAATTGCTCACCAATACCCCCGCTAAATCTAATACGAGCTGAGGCTTACCATTCACGGTTTCTGCCCCCTTTATTTTATATGTAACCTTTGAAAAAGATTGGGGGGCATGGAGCCTGCTAATCTTCGCCTCCCTCTAGTTCCGCTGCATTGCGGTCTAACTATAGTCCTCGATGACCCTTAACTTGTCATCCTGCACAAGAAACATTGATCTTCCTGTAAGTTTCAAAGATTCCCCGGCTTTCATCCCATTCGGCAGATCCACAGCCAATACCCCTTCGTAATCCACCTCAATCTCAGCTTTATCACCAGTAATCGTGATCTGCTTCATGGTCTGGCATCTTTGTGAGAATATCGTCAGCGACTGTTCAGCTAAGGCACGGAATTGCTCGATTCCTTTCGTTTCCGTATCCACTACACCGTTATTGACGTTTCGAAATTCAATGTCATCATGCAAGAGCCTGATCATTCCTTCAATATCAAAGGAGTTATAAGCATCCAAATAATTTTCAATGAGCGATTGAATTTGTACGTCCCCCATAAGAATATCCCCTTCCCCTATCAAATAACATTTGGAATATGTTTCGTTCTATGGCGGAGGCGGAGCCCCCATTGGGCACCTTCCTTAGAGCTCCAGCTTTAACGACTTATAATTATTTCTCATGTACATATATCCTGAATATACGGTTAAGATAGCTGCCATGAGCATGATCGTATAATCAACCCGAAAGCTCGTGATGTATGTAAATGGATCATTGCGTAACAGCACAGCTGCAATTCCAATAACCTGAAGGACTAGCTTGAGTTTCCCATGCTTATCAGCGGCGAGCACGATTCCTTTCGCAGCAGCCATGATGCGAATCCCGGAAACAAACACCTCTCTCCCGATAATAATCAAAGCAATCCATGCCGGGATCAACCGCTGTGCGACCATTACGATCAAGGCAGCTGATACTAATAGCTTATCTGCAAGTGGATCCAATAATTCTCCTAGATTCGTAATCTGGTTATATTTGCGGGCAATATACCCGTCTAATTTATCCGTAACCGATGCAATAATAAATATGGATACAGCCCAGTAACCCCCATACTCGTTCAAATATTGAAAGACTACGGATTGATTCACCAACCAGGAAGGATACGGCTGGCAGGCCAAGAAGAACAGAGGGATCAAGCCAATCCTTAATAACGTTATTTTATTGGCAAGATTCATGTCCCAGCCTCCACTTCAACGATGCCAACGGCCGAATAAGGATAGTCAATCTGCTTCTTTACCAAATCCGCAGCTTCCGTTCCAGCGAATAATTCAATGACATAGACCCCTAAATCGATAGATGTCGCTACGCCTCCTGCTGTTATAACTTTACCATCCTTCACAATCCGGGACTTGACTACTTCCAAGCAGTAAGGTTCCAGTAGGCCATAAACATTAGGATGGGTGGTGGCTTTCTTATTCTTCAAGAACCCTGCTGCCCCCCACAACAAGGATCCGGTGCATACCGAGACTTTGTACTCAACGGATTCGGCGGTCTTGATCCAATCCATGAAATCCTTGTCATGTATGAGCTTTCTGGTTCCCATTCCTCCCGGAAGGAATACGAAATCATATTCAGATAAATCAGGCCTGATGACATTCACCTTTACCGTCATTCCAAGTTCATCCGTAACCTCCTCGGTCAAGCCGCAAATATCCCACGTTGTTCCTTGGGACGAATCAAACTGATTAAGACGATAAATCACGTCATAGAATCCAACAAAGTCTAGAAATGTAACGCCGTTAAATAACACTAAGGCGATTCTCATCATTCCCACCCTCTCTTATCGTCCGGCTGCAGGAGCAGACCAAGGCCATATGGATTGCTTTTGAACACATCAGTGCCTGGAATCTAAGCTTCATCATCCTGCATTATTTAATGGTGTCATATAAATCAACTTCAATATCACTGATCCGGTCATGTCCCCATTCATCTGATATCTCCAGATGCCATGCCCGATGAATCCGCTCGAACTGATGATCATGGATCCATCGATGCAGCTGCTCATAGGTGCTTCTGATTTGATGATTGGGTCCTTTATGAGTGATAACAGCATATTTTTGTTTGGGGACCACTAAAGAAACCATGTCTTCAGGGATCTCTTTAAATTCGCTTACCTCGACACATACCCAGTAACCATCCTCCTCTTCGGAGTAATCTCCAACAATAAAGGCCCCGACAAGTCTCGCCGGATGAATAACTTCCTGGATTTCGCCCAGCCTGTGCTTGAGCATAACAGAAGCTTTGGGGATTTCATTGGCATATTGATCACCAGGACAGACTACCCGTATTCCAACCAGCTTTTTTTCATCAAGCTCGACTATTTTCATAGAAATGACATCTCTCCTAAACGTATTGTTCAACCGGACCTTTTGCCTGATCGATCATGTACATTCCTTATTCCATTTCTATATTCTCGTAATGTTCAACGACCGGGAAGGGATCATAATAATGGTGCAGCAATGCTTTCCATTGTTGGTATTCCTGCGACTTTCTAAAACCAACGGTATGATCCTCCAAGGAATCCCATCTAACGAGCAATATATATTTGTTCTCCACTTCCAGACATTTTTGAAGCTCGTGATGGATATAGCCCTTCATACCAGAAATAATATTTGATGCTTTTCTAAAATCTGCTTCGAAATCCGCGCTGAGTCCTGGTTTTACGTTTAACATAGCTACTTCAAGGATCATACTATCCCCCCCTTTTTTACTTCATTGGACCTCGTTTATTCACTTCAGGAAGCCGTTAAGTCGCTCATTTTGTTGTTCTTCACAAAACATAATCCGATTTCCTTCACTATCATTGACCGCAAAGAACCTTGGACCATTAGCTCCTTCAATAGGCGAAACAATATCTACTTTCTTGGACTTCATAAACGCATAAGTTGCTTCAATATCATCCGTATCGAAGAAGAATAGATGATTTTCGCTTGGCTTGATCTCATCCCGATGTATGCTGTCGAGCAAAAGGCTCGTGTTTCCTAATGGAATCGAGTAGATCGTTTTTACATCAGGATCCGTATTCCGGGTATACTCCTCATCTTTGGGTAACCCCAGAATTTCCCGATACTATTCAACCGCTCTAGGCATATTATGTACAATGACAAATACCGCTCCAATTTGTTTTTTCACCGGACTCAAGGTCTTCATATTTATTCGCTCCCTATGTACGTTATTTAATAACTGTTCCCTTAACGCGCCTTCTCACCACACTGCAGCTAATCCAATTGAATGTTTTCTTTTAATTCTTCGTATGCATCAGCCAACCAAGGATGAATCACCTTCAAGGTTTCTTTTCGTTCCCATAAGTAATTGATATATGTAAATGCGCCGTGTGTTAGGGATTCCTGTAAATTCTTTTTCAGTTCATTTAGATAAGGAGGCGTTCCTTTCTGATCCCAGGAGATCTTGTCGGCGACAAACAAAACCTGGTCAAGCAACGTGGAGTTGGACCTCAAGGTTGTATGGCAGCCAACTGCATTTAATATTTCCTCATCTGTAACATGAAAGACTTGTTCCGCCATGACCTTCGAGATTTTCTGGTGAATAATCATTGGATATTTTTCTTCTTCAGGTAATACGTCAATGGCTAATTGTCTAGCTGCATCGATTCTGGCATGGTTCGGAAAAACTACGCTAATGTCATGCAACCAACCTGCCGTCTCGGCCGCGACCGGATCGGCATCAAACAATAATGCAAGCCTCCTAGACTCTGCCCCAACATCCGAGCAATGCTTAGCGGTTTCTGAACACTGATTGAGTGTAAGGAATTGCTGAATATCTGTCTTCAAATCTCCTGTAAAATGGAGATGTTCCGTGAATGGCTTGAAAATAGGATGCATCGTTCGAATCCCTCCCAAGAAATGAAAAGTATGACTTGTATTCACTATTTCATTGAATAATGCATTACCAGAAAATCAATCTCCTGACCCGAAACCTTACTCTTGAATGACTGGCCTTTAATGAACCCAACACGTTCATACACTTTAATGGCTCGTTCATTGAATGCTGCTACAACTAATTGAACATCTGATTTATCATACTCGTCTTTAATAAAATCAAGACTGCTTATTAAGAATTGTTCACCGTATCCCTTCCCCGTCAGTTCCGGCTTTAGACCCAGGCCAAAATCGATGTATTGCTCATCATTATAAATGCCAATTTGATACCCTCCCGGTACACGCGCCGAGTTACCTGTACATATAAATCCTATTAATTCATTTGCGTAATCCAAGACATAGAAGTAGTCACCATTCATAAACTCGGATATATCGTCCAAACCTCCATCCATACTGTATAGAGAGTAAGGTTCTTCATATGTCCATCTGGCGATTAATGAGGCGTATTGCTCTGTCATTTTTAAAAATTGAAATGATGACATGACCAAGCTTGCTCCTTCACATATATTTCCTAAGTACTTCCTCATCCCAAACTTGCACTTCAATATATCTTTCTGGCCCTTTATCTCCATCTGGATTCCAGGCTTGGGGTAATCCATATTCATCAATGATTTTCACGATTTCATGAAACGTATAAATCTGCTCCCTGTATGGTTTTCCATCTTTATACCTCATGGTAGGAAACAGATCCCCATACGTAAAGCTAAGGATATCCGGGTTGAATTCACTAATTTGAATTTGGATTTCTTCCCCAGTGGTATACCATTCTTTAAGCCATTTGCACCTTCCCAATGTCATATAATGGGGATACTTCATTTTTGGCTTTCCGCCTTTTTGAATAAACAACTTGCGGGCTTTCTCTTCTAGATCAAATCGAACTTCCAGATAGTTCTCTGGCCGTTTACTAGCAAAAACGCTCCCCTTCGCTTTTATTGCTTTCATGACGGCTTTGGCCTCATCCAGTGGTAGAGACGATAAGTTCTTAAAAGGTCCATTACTGTCTTCATAATAATGAAATAAATATTGGATATCCATTCTATTGTCCTTCTTATTTGAAGTTTTCTAACTCCTTATTTCTTGAATCATAATCCCTTCGATTTCCCTAATCATTGAAATTTCTACTCGATCTGTCGTTGTGATAAATCCTAACTGCTCGTGGGCTGTCGTCAGTAACCATACTTCTTTGTTCTTAAAGAAGCATAAATCCTCTAGCAAATCAGGATGTCTCCATCGATATAGTCCCTTCGCTTTATTGATTAACAGTTCTTCCAATTCAGGCTTGCAATTGAAATAATATATGTCCGCATGGTGTCCCAATAATCGCGTTCCCGGCCATTCCTCTTGTTTCTTCACCGTATTAACGTATGGCTTTAGTTCTTCGATTAGTATTTTCGTCTTCTCCGTTAACTCCAGTTGCTCTCTTTTAACTAAAATGAACTCATCACATATTTTAAATGCCAATGATATAAGCTGCTTATAAGTGCTTCCAACGGGTTCTTCAAGGATCTGTATCATTTCCACGTCTCCTAGGTTCTTTGTCGTGATACATTAAGTTTTTACTCTACGGTTCCGAAAGATATCTTCATATTGGGGGCATAGACTAACCAGGATTCATCCGTAAACCGTTGTGAAAATGCTCCTTCAGCTTCATATTGCTCCATCGCTTTAGTCTCGTTTAATCCTCTAGATAATAAATTGTTCATTACTTCTGTAATGTCATCGGGTTCTTGTCCCAAGCCCTCTTCCTTCAAAGCACGATACAGAAAGCTTTTCCCTTCAACGTCCATGTTTTGGTCAAGAAAGTTAACCTTATCGCTAACCCTGCAGCCAACGTTCCTTAATCCTAGCTGGCTTAGGAGAATCGGTATTTGGATGCCTATATTGCCGTCCTTCCCCGTACGTTTGCGATCTTGTTCGAATAACTCCTGTAGAATCCCTAACCGGATTATGTCACTTTGCTCGATTCCATCCAGATAATTATTCGACATATTGGCAATCCAATGGGGTTCGAAGCAGATGACCATCCCGTTTCCTTTCACACTATCGATCATCTTCTTCAGGATTCTTTCAGGATCTGTCATATGCAGTAAAAAAGCATGACTGATTGCGATGTCATACTTCTTTTCAAATGGAGTATCCTCAATATCACTCACGATAAATTCAGAATCGTATGGAAGCTGCGCGAATATTTCATTGGCATGATTAATTAAATCTACGCCTTTGTCGATGCCGGTATATGTTGACCCTTCAGGGAGTATTGGGAGAAGTTTTAGTCCCATGTATCCGAAACCGCATCCATACTCGATGATCTTCACCGGTTTATGAATCTTCCAAACGCGCTGTACTAGAAATTCCAAATAATCATCGTTGTAATACAACCATCTGGTATTTCTTAGATACTCAATTTGATGATCCCAATAATATTCTGACATACCATGCTCCTTTAAATGAAATCAATGATCCTTGCTTCAAAAAAAATGACCCAGCCATAGATAGCTCATATCTTAGGCTGGGTCATAGGTTGAGTGTAATTCTATTTATTATACATCTGACTTATCTCATAACCAAACGTTATCTAACAAAACCTGGGGGACGTTTAATTTCCACTGTCCCCCTACAAAGGGATATAAAATGTATTTATATACTAAGAGTTACAATTTTCTTTACTTAATGTGTAATAAAGCTCTCCATTATAAAAATCAAATTCTTCTG
The DNA here is from genome assembly GCF_038597315.1 of Paenibacillus sp. FSL M8-0142. Taxonomy (NCBI): domain Bacteria; kingdom Bacillati; phylum Bacillota; class Bacilli; order Caryophanales; family Paenibacillaceae; genus Paenibacillus; species Paenibacillus sp. FSL M8-0142. The sequence goes on along the minus strand of NZ_CP152008.1, from coordinate 2,084,970 downwards.
GCAAACCAGAAACCTGATGCACATATTCAAATCCAAGCTTATCCAGTACTTTCCTGGATGGTTGATTACCCGGCTTCACAACCGCCACTAATTCAGCTAGAGCCAACTCATTAAAACAATATTCGACAAGTGCTTTAACGGCTTCACTGGCGTAGCCCATTCCCCAGAATGGTTTTCCTATTAAATAGAAAATCTCCTTGGAGCTATGATTAAAATCAAGGCTTCCAATACCGCACCAACCAACGTGTCGTCCATCATCCTTTCTAGTGATGACAAACGAATATTTATACCAGTCGTGCTGTGGACTGATTTCATAGCATCCGATAAGCCAACTAAAAAGCTCTTTATACTCCTCGAATGTCATGATCTCCATCGGCAAGTATGTAAACAGGTCATTATCTTGCATCAACTCAAATGCTTCCTGGAGATCATTGTCTTGATAAGCCCGAACAACCAATCTTTCAGTTTCAATCCTCAACAGTTTGATGTAATCTCCTCCGACGTTTGACGTATTAATAGTTTTTCAACCCCAATAATCTTCCATTAATTTCTTAGACCATTCCGGCTGCTTCACCTCGCGGTTGGGTAGGAACTCCTTCATAACAGGTTTAATATCAATGATGGGCGTACCATCAATTGCATCTAAATGTTTTACGATCAATTTTTTATGATGATGCCCCAGCAGTTCGACTGTAGTCAAACCTAATTTATTGGGTCTGTTCTTTCCACGCTGGGCAAATATCCCCACCATGGGAAATTCCTTATTATTTCGTGGATGTCTCGCCTCATATTGAATTTTGTCATCCGCTACTTTATCGAAGTAAAAAATAATCTCCAAATGTGAAAAATCGCTTATTCCTTCAAGCGATGACGCATTTAAATCATCAACCAGCTCAATTTCAGTTACAATGGAGCCCCATTGATCATCTTTAATTTCCGTTCGCGAATTACGTACATAGGCAATTGGTTTAATGATGAATTCCATAAGTTAGCCCAACCTTTTGATTTGAATTGAAATGATTATACCATGTTTTGGAATTCCGTATCGACATCGCTTCGGCGTAAGCAATGAGATAGTTATTATTTTGCTCTCCTAGCTTCGCCTCTGGTACCCATGCAGTTATAATTACCATTTCTCTGGCAGCACCCACGGCAGCTTTCCTTGAAATTCAACCTGTAGAGCTGGGCTTGGAAACGTATCAGGTACTAGACTCAATCCATATGTAAAACCAAAAGTAAATCCATCAATCTCAATTAAATCGTCTGATAAATAAGCATTACTGATTGTGTCATCGCCTGACGTTATCCAGCAATCTGGTCCATCTAATATCCTTCCAACGATATGATAAAATCCACCATACAAGTGCGTTCCATCCTCATCTTCGTAATATTCAGATACTTCGCCTTCCTTACGAGGATCTATACCAAATCTATCAAAAAAATCTAAAATTCCTTGCGGCAATGTTCTGATTGCTTCTACATAATTCCTACAAAATAAACATGAGCATCCATCAGTAATGAAGCGATATGATTTATAGTAATTCCTTGTTGTCTCAGGATCATACTCGACTGTCCATGATTTCAACTTAATGGTTATCATGTTCTCAGCTCTTTCAGGATTAGTTTCGGTTAGAACTTACTATTTTCTACTGCGAATACTCCAATTCATTGGTTATACCTCTATCCAAAATCGATTGACGATGTTTCCATCTTCTTCAATATAATCATGATCTTGAATTCCGCCGTTCTTCATAATCGTTTTCTTGGAAGCAATATTATCGGCATCACATACGACTAACACTTTACGTATTCCCAGTTCTTTGGTTTTCTCTAACGCTAAGGATAATAATTGGGTTGCGTACCCCTTACGACGTTCAGAAGGCCGAATCCCATATTCCAATATGACCGCCACAATTCAGTAGCTTCTCATTTAGCTGGTGTCTTATATTTACAGCTCCCACAATTCTATTTGTTTCGGTAACCAACCAGTAAGTGGAATCCCTAACCCAACCTTCCGGGGTTCGATACCTTCTTCATTGTTCAATAAAAAATGCAGCATGCCTTCAAAGTCACGAGGATCCTTTGTTATTACCCAAGGCACTATAACCTCATTACTTTCCAGCCATTCTTGATAAAAAGATAAATATTCCTCTTTATATTTCGTTGATGGTCTCACTAACTGCACATCCATCATGTCACCTCCATTTCGTTGGATAACCTTTAACATGTCGTATTTTCCAGAACTATCTTATAGAAACAAATCAATGGTATTCCGCCCTAACCATTTCAACCGGCTGGGGCGTTTGTCCTCTAGATCCCTATTCAGGGGTGATAGAGAATCTGCGTGAGATCGGATGGATTACATATTAATTTAAATCTGTGGTTAAGGTTAGTATAGGCTTCAAATGTATAAGTCCCTTATCTACCGATGTTTCGATATATCCGACGATTTGGTCAAATGTAAATACCTGGAGGCTCTCATTCAACTCGTCCTGATCATACTCCATATCGCCCAATGCGGAAGGAATAAATTGTTTAACTTCACTTGCCTTAACTTCCTGCAAATTCATGATGGTCGGTTGTATGCTAAGCCAATTTCTTAACTCATCCATGACACCATAGTATTCCAGTAACTTTCCATTTAGTAATCGGAAGTCATGATGGTATCGCTTGTACAACCCTTCATCTGCTCCCATTCTATTTTTCAGCCAAGCTAGATTAAACCCCTGCAGCCAAATATCATCGGCGATTAAATGTGCAAAATACCCCAATACATAATGACTGTCTTTATACGAGCTATACTTATGTAGGAAACCATGATAATCGATATATCGTGTATAATTTTGAACTTCGCCTTTGAAGAAGTGGGATGTGTCTTTGGTGGGGACCGCGTCAGGAGCTATGCCACCTATTAAAAAGGACGCCTTATCTTTAATTGCTAGACTGTCTGCAATTTTATTAGCAATAATCAAATGCATAATTCTAGAGCCCATGCATCCACCACCATGTATTTTTTGTTGGAGCTTAGTTACGGAAATAACTAGGCTCTTAAGTTAAATCTTTATATAGAAACTCTCTGTATTTTTTAAAACCTTGTTTCTGATAGAACCTTTCAGCATGCTCATTATCGATCCAGTAATCAAGATCAATTTTGGGGATTCCGTGTTCAAGCGCAAATTCGCATACTTTATCCATCAGAAGCGTGCCTAATCCCTTCCGCTGAACTTCTTTAATAATGCTTAACTGATGAACATAAACCGATTGAGTTGATATCTTAAAAACACTCTCTTGGTACTGTTTTTTTCAAAACATATGTATCCTAAAGCCCGGCCTCGACCACAAAGAAGATAAAAGTAATGATTCGACGTCTTATCTGCCATCAATTTTTGAAAAAATTGATTAACTTCTTCATCATTATATGCTTTAAAATACTCAGGATATAAAGCGTAATGTAGATCATGAACATCCTTATTTAGATGAGCGATCGTGCTAGAGTCAGTACATTGAAACACTTCCATATTGAATACCTCCATCTGTATTTTACAAAGGCAAATAAATTGTTGATGACGGAACCCCGATATATCCACTACTCACAAGCCCTGATCACATCAAACGTAAAGTTCTCCATACGGGCGGCTATACATCAATGGTTCCCTCCCCCTCCCCTATCTTTTACTTCTCGATCAGTTCACTGATAAATTCCGATATGCTGGAGAATTCATAATCAGGCTTTATTAAAAACTCGCTGCTATGAGAATTGTCGAGCCAATTCACTCCCACAGTCTTCACCTTCGCTCTAACTCCAGCTTCAATATCTGCCTGACTATCTCCGACAAATAACGTTTCTTGAGGTGAGCATCCCAATAGCTTCATTGCCTTTATAATCCCTTCCGGATGAGGCTTTGGATCAACAACATCGTCACCGGTTATCGACACTTTGAACAGATCATCTGGAAATAGATGCTTTACGGATATGTCGTAGCTTCTTCTTGCCTTTCCGGTTACGATACCTGTCGAGATCCCTTTGTGGTGAATGAGATTTATCAATTCGAGGATTTCTTGGTTACCGGATACCATTCTGTCGTGTTCTCTTTCGTAGTGCAAATAGTAATCATCAATCGCTTCATGAACCCGATCTTTACAGCGTAAATTCTGCTGAATGATACCAACCTCGGATGGTCCGAACATGGCAACAATATCTTGATCCGATAATGTTCGCTGATCATAGGTAGCAAAGATCTTTTGAAACGAATAAAAACAAATAGGCAATGTATCTGCCAATGTACCGTCAAAATCGAACAAAATTGCTTTATACTTCAACGTGGTCACCTACTTCATGGGCTTAATCCCAAGATTCCATTGCTCTATGATTCTCTCGATCTCGAATAAATCGCTTACCTTTCCATCATAATCAACCGGCTCTGTATAAAAACCATCTTCCTTCCAGATCCCTTTCATTCCCGCGTTCTTGCTCGCAGCAATGTCATTCGCAGGATGATCTCCTACATAAACGCAGGCTTGAGGTTGTACCCCCATCCGTTCAGCTGCCCTAAGAAATATGGCTGGATCAGGTTTTCGAATGCCCTCGATTTCGGAAATCAGAATCACTTCAAAATACTTCTGAATTCCTAGAGCCTCAATATTACTTGACTGGAAGTCCCCAACTCCATTCGTAATGATTCCTAGCTTAAAGCCATGGTTTTTAAGTCTTTCCAAAACCTCGTGCGTATTCGGAAAGGGGACAGCATGTTTACTGAATCCACTCGTATAATCAGCTAATAGTTCATTCCAATCCAGCGGCAGCTCAAACTCCTTGATCAACTCCTGGTAGACTCGATCCTTCCACACATAGCCGCGATGATCTAATTCAATAAATCGGTTTGTATATCGCTCCACCCCTATACTTTTAGCGTTATGTATAATCCTCGCATATTGATCAACAACAAAGTGATATAGAGAAGTGCTGCGGTCTAGCAATGTCCCATCAAGATCAAAAATAACAGCTCGAATCATAGGATATACCGCCTTTCATAACGATGACCTAAGGACCTCTACGTTACCGAATTACATGCTCTTGATGTCTTCCTTTATTCTGTACTTTTCGGTTTTATTCGCTCGATAAAATAAACTAACGGTGGACACAGAAAACGTGTGGTTATTTTCAAAGTCAAGAAGGATATCCTTTCTCATCTCTTCAATGGTAGCTTCGGATAACCTTGATTTTCGTGCTACCGTAATATGAGGCTTATAAAGCTCTAGTTCAAAACATTTCTTAATACTTTCCTCGTTTGGCTTAAACACCGACACAAGTTGTTTATGCAGCTCAATCAGCTCATCTGACTGAACATCCAGATACAATACATCTTTATCTCCAAAATATCTCGGCCCACCAATGGTAATTTGGAAACTTCCGAACTCCGATATGATCTTTCGGCATTTGGAAAGCCAGCTCATATCCTCTGTAAGTCCACAAGAGGCTTTGACGGTGATGTGTGGGTCCGAACCATTCTGCACACGGTATTTTTCTCTTACGTTCATGACCTTCTCATAAATATCCGCTTCGGGAACAATGCCAAAAAAGAAATCCATTATGTCACGGCCTCCTTCGCTATGCTGTTTCTTTCAGTGGTCTTCAAATGTACTTTCCCAGAACGGTCCTTCCTCTTTATTAAAATATCTCTGAATAACCTCTCTTACGGGGTATGGCTGCAGATTATGCTGCTCCATGTCATTCATTCGAATCCAGTAAAACTCCAAATGGTTCTCTTGGGATTCAGGGTTTATTGAATGATCGATATGTGGTAACTCGACTCGAAATAAATGATTGAGTTCCTGATGGTAGGTCGTGGGAAGCTCAAAATCAGCTTCAACACACCCTATATATTCCCCCACGATACTCTCTTGTCCAAACTCCTCTTTAATCTCCCTGGATAACGTGGTTCTCATGCCTTCCTTAAACTCTACGTGACCGCCTGGAAGAAATGTGTTGTCCATGCCCTTACAGTGCGCGATTAATAGGTTACCATCCGAGAGAATAACCCCTCTGGCGAGCACATGATATTTTTGATTGTTGATATCCCTATATTTCATAAAAAATCATCCTTATCAATTGGTTTGAGCCTCATTATTTCACCAGTTTAGCCCACATTCCTGCGTTCTTACAGGGCTTATTTAGCTCTGAGGTGTTCTTTATATTTCTTAGGTTCTCTGTAATCTATAAAAATGACCCAGCCACAGATCGCTATTAATCTAGGCTGGGTCGTTGGTTGTTTATATAGCTTACTTCCTGAATTATACATCTAAATGTCAAAAGACGGTAGATTCATAGGAATTGCCTAAAGACTCCTCCGTCTAAGCATCTATGATTCTTGTTACATGTCGGAAACATTTTAGATATTATTTCGACATGTTTCTCCTATATACTCTATGTGTAATGGGATCAGGAGGGATACAGCATATGAAAAATAGCAAATTAACGTCGTTCATGCCGAAAATCGTCATCGGTTCCTTGGTCGCAAGCTTGGCTTTAACCTGCATGCCTTTTCCAAAGGGAGCTGATCAAGCGATTGCCGCTGCATCGCGCTCGTCGCAGAGCTTCGCGAAATTTATGCAGATGAACGCTCCGAGCCGGACCGTGAAAACCATAGGCGGAATTCAAACGGTCACGAACCTTTCCAGCACGGTTGTACTGGTAAACAAGCAGAGAAATCTACCTTCCACTTATGTTCCGAAGGATCTGGTCGTTCCCAATGTTCCGTTCAGCTTCTCTGGGCCAAGCCCTAAGAAGCAGTTGAGAAAAATCGCGGCCAATGCCTTGGAGGATTTATTCGCTGCTGCTAAAAAGGACGGCATTGAGCTCAAAGCTGTCTCCGGCTACCGTTCGTACGCCACGCAAAAATCGATCTTTGAACGCAACGCCAGCATCAAAGGCGAAGCCGTAGCGAACAAGACCAGCGCGCGCCCGGGACAGAGCGAGCATCAGACCGGTCTAAGCATGGACATCTCCAGCGCCTCGGTTGGATATGCACTGGAGCAAAGCTTCGGCAGCACGAAGGAAGGCAAGTGGCTGAAAGCCAACGCCCATAAATACGGCTTCATTATTCGTTATGGCAAGGGCAAGGAAAAGCTTACCGGTTATTCGTACGAGCCTTGGCATGTTCGGTATGTCGGCGTTTATATTGCGGGAGAGATCACGAGACAGAACTTGACGCTTGAGCAATACTTGCAGAAATCCATCTAACTTTAAGAACGGGCAGCCCTGCTGCCCGTTTCGTGTTAAGCGCCTCTTAGACATGAACATCATCTAACTCATCAGGACAAATAATAATGTATTATTCCAATTCAGATTGATCATAGTTCAATTCCGATAGCGTAGTATGGAAGCTTTCCCTTTCTGCATCGAAAATTTCTTTCTCGATGATTTGAAAAATCACAAAAGCAGCCCATCCTCTAATGAGGAGTGAGCTGCTTTTCGTTGACCATGAATCCTACATCCTAAATTACACGGTTCCATAATGCTGATGCATATTGCCAACCAAATCGAGAGTTCCCTTTTGCAGGAATTACTGTCTTATGATGAGGATGTCTCTAGGCGGTCTGCCTGTGCTTTGAATTTGAGAAATTTCAGCATCCGTAAGATTTCGTCCTACCAAAATGAGCGAAGATGTTACATTATCAAAATTGCCTAAGTTCGCTACATTTTGGCTTCCCCGGAATACACGGAATGATCCCTGAAAGTTAATTCTCGAAAATAGTACAAGGGTTACTTGAGAGCTTTCCACTACATTTCTAAGCCGAAAACTCGAAAGGATGTTGTCAAATCGAAATGCTCCAAGATCGCGAATTGCAACACCTCCGCGTCTGAAGAGAATCCTACGAACAGAAAAATTAGGGCCAGACCAAAGAGCAAGACGTAAATCGCTGTTTGCCATCTATACCACTCCTTTTCTTGGGAATGATATAGTATATTACCAAGTTGAGAGAATGGTATAAGGCAAAAATATCAGTTTAAAAGTTTGTTTTTTCGTATAAACATAGATTTCGTTATCCTTAAATCCTCTCAAGTCTATTTACAAGATTCATAGTCATCGATTTAACTATTTAAGGAAATCCGGACAATACAACAACAGGAACCTTTCTCACCCAACTTCTGATATCCCAAGTTGTTATGGGTAACTCCTTACATGTGCTGCTTTCCGCTGCACGATACGAGGTGAACTTATCAAAACGATATAGTAACCTCAACTTTGACGAGGACTGGTTCCATGAACAGCTTGCTGGTTATGCGGCTGCATAAGCTATTTCCCGATTTACGCTAAAAGACCTCCCAGCTCTAGGCATACGCCCGTTCCAGCTGAGAGGCCTATTATTTTTTTATCATGGACTTTCCTTATTCCAAAGTCTCTTCCTTCTCAAGTGCTTGGCAGCCTTCGCATAATCCATAAACCTCAAAGCGATGCCGCAAGACTTTGTAATTCCCGGGTAATACAAAACCGTGGTCCATTGGACAGTAATCAAAGGGAAGTGTTTTTTCGCAGTTAACGCAAATCAAATGATGATGGTGGTGGGTCGTGCAGTTCTCTTTGAACTTTAAACCCCCGTCCATAAAATAGAAATGCTCCAAAACCCCCATCTCACTTAACATGCGAAGATTACGATAAACCGTATCCAGACTCATGCTCGGGTAATAGACGGACATTTGATCATATACATCTTTGGGTGATAAATAACCGTCGTGGTCAGCGAAGATCTGAGCTAACGTCCTTCTTTGTTCCGTTACTCTCCATCCATTTCGCGCCATCGTATTCAGCATGTCTTTCACTTTGGCTTGGCTGTTCTCCTTCATTACCATACGTTCCCTTCCTGAGTATACAAAACATCCTGCATAATACCGTCTCCATGTTTTGAAAAAGATTTATCCTTGTATTTTATCAAGAATGAAGGGAAATGTCATATATGGCTACTATCATGAAATGAATGGATGTCAAACAATGAGTACGTTAGCCCTCGCCCTCTATCTTTACTCAAACGTGCGTCTTACCAGCTGGACTTCTTGATACCTGGAATTTATCCTTTGTGGGCTAGCTCGCGAAACACGATCCGCGACACGCCAAACTTGCTAATGTAGCCTCGGGGTCTGCCGGTCACCGCGCAGCGATTGTGAAGTCTTGTCGAAATCTATTCATTTAAAGCAGCCTGTAGGGCTTGGAGATTTTGACGCATGATCGCAATATAATCAAGCTGTTTGGAAATATCCTCATCCGTCAGCCCTTCAATCGGATTTAATACAGCGGTGGATGCTCCGATTTCTGAGGCAATCGTTTCTGCAACGTTTGAGGCTACGAGCGTTTCAAAGAAAATAGTTTTTACATTGTTTTCTTTGGCAAATTCAATAATCTTGGCCATTTGCGATGCCGATGGCTCCTGATCAGGGGACAGGCCTGCTATCGGTACCTGGGTTAAGCCGTATTCTTTGGCCAAGTAACCGAACGCAGCATGCTGGGTGATGAAGTCTTTTCTCTTGGAATCCTTCAAGCCTTCTTTAAACTCCTGATCCAACGCCTCCAGCTTACTTACGTAAGAATCTGCATTCGCTTTGTAGGCATCCTTATGATCAGGGTCTGCTTCAGCCAGGCCTTGTTCAATATTACGCACTTGCTGAATAGCAAGAGCAGGCGAAAGCCACACATGGGGATCAAGACCGCCGTGATCATGATGATGCCCGCCTTCTGCGCCATGGTCATGGGCATGCTCATCTTCGTGGCTATGTTCACCTTCTGCGCCATGGTCATGCGCATGTTCATCTTCGTGGCTATGTTCACCTTCTGCGCCATGGTCATGCGCATGTTCATCCTCGTGGCTATGTTCGCCTTCTGCGCCATGGTCATGGGCATGTTCATCTTCTTGGCTATGTTCACCTTCTGCGCCATGGTCATGCGAATGGGAATGCCCTTCGCCTTCCATGATCTCTATTCCTTGACTTGCCTCAATTACCTTCAGATCGCGATCTTTTACGCTATCCAGTACCTGATCGATCCAGCTCTCCATACCGGCACCGTTATAGACAATCACGTCAGCATCAGCAATGCCTGCCATATCCTGCGGCGTAGGTTCCCAGTCATGCGGTTCAACCCCTGCCGGAACCAAATTCTCGACATCCGCCATATCACCAGCAACTTGGCGCGTGAATTCATACATCGGATAGAAGCTTGTTTTAATCTTTAATTTTGCTGCTGTTGATGTATCTGTTACTTGGCTATTTGTTGTATTCATGCTTCCATTGGATTCACTTGGCTTGGCAGAGCCGCAGCCCGCGACAGCCAATGCTGCGGATAATGAAAAAGCGGCAAGGATTCGTTTATAACTCTTAATCATGATTAATAACTCCTCTTACTTTCGGTTTGTTTATTTGTACAGATCTTCGATTTCGCAATTGCAATAGCTTCTGAATGAATACAGCTATGAGCAAGAACCCTAACAAAATGAGAGCAATCGTGCCACCAGGCGGCGAATTCAAATAGTAGGAGGCGGTTAGTCCCGAGAAAACGCCAACCCATCCTGTAAGGACGGCTACGCCCATGGCAGCTATAAACCCGGGAGCAATCCGGAGTGCGATCGAGGCTGGAAGTACAATAAGTGCCGATACTAGCAATACGCCAACGATCGGCATGGAAGCAGCGACCGTCATGCCTGTAAACACGGCGAATAAAAAGGAAAGAAGCGAAACCCGAGTCCCTGAAATCGCAGCAGTCTCCTCATCGAAGGCAAAGTTATAAAGGGGCCGGCGTAAGGCAACAAAAAACACCAGCCCTAATGCGGCTACGATGGCAATCAAAGCGAGCTGGGTATCACTGACCGCAACGATGGATCCAAAAAGGTAGGAACTAAAGCTTTTATTCAAATGCGGATTCAAACTCATCAGGACGACGGCCACTGCCAGTCCGGACGTCATGATAATGGCGACCGGCACCTCGGTGTAGGTTCGGTATACCCTTCGAAGCTGTTCAATGACAAGCGCTCCGATGATGGCGACGACAAATCCGCTTATCGTCGGATTAAGATGCAAGAACGATCCTAATGCCACCCCTGCCAGCGAAACATGGGAGAGGGTATCAGCCATAAGCACCTGCCGACGAAGCATTAAATATACGCCGAGGATCGGAGCGATTACACCGATCAGGCCTCCTGCCCAAAAGGCACGCTGCATGAATTCGTAACCGAGCATCGCCATCCCGTATCCTCCTTTCGTTCCAGATGGACGACCCGGTCCAGGTAAGGATCGATTTCCTCCAATGCATGAGTAACCATGATCACCGTTTTTCCTCTTTGTTTCACATAGCGATCCAGCAGCTCGTATAACTCTTTACGGCTCGCTTCATCCAGCCCGGTTGTTGGCTCATCAAGGATCAGCGCCTCCGGCTCCTGAGCCAATGCTCTTGCAATACAAACCCTCTGCTTCTGACCGCCTGACAATTCACCAATCTTATGGTTGCGATATTTCCACATTCCCACTTCCATCAGGCTTTGCTTGACGGCCTCATGATCGCTGGCTGCAAACCGTTTGAACAACCCGAGACGATGATAACGGCCTGAACGAACAAGTTCGATGACTTTGCTGGGGAAACCGGCATTAAACGAAGCCACAAGCTGGGGAACATAACCAACCGTTATTGGTGATCCGTCCTCCGATACACGATTCATTTCAATCGTTCCGCTCCAAGGCTTGGTCAAGCCCAGCATCAATTTCAGCAGGGTCGATTTCGCTGCACCATTGGGACCTGAAATCGCGATAAATTGCCCGGTATGGATATCCAGTGACAGGTCCTGGATAACAGTTCGATCTCCGTATCCAAACACGACGTCGCGCATGGAGGACAAAATCATTTCAATCTCTTCCTTCCTCATGACAGAACATTCAACACTGTCTTGCGTAATAATTACGATTAATAACACTGCCTATATTAACGTGTCTCGCGATGCAGCGTATATCTTTTCAATCTAGGGCAATACTTGCGCATTTCCAAACGCTCAGGATGATTTTTCTTATTTTTGGTTGTCGTGTAATTCCGATCTCCCGTTTCGGTGCATGCCAATGTAACGATGACTCTCATATTATGCATCCTCCTTATTAGTAATTTTTACGATTAGAAATCGTAATCTCTATGTGTATCCTTTGTCAATCCCCAATCGGATGATGACTTCTATTAATAAGCAGCGACAATTATTGGTTTATACTCTTCAATCGCGTTCTGCATATGCTTCATCTGAAGAGGCATTCGCTCAATAATCGCTTTACGTTTTGCTTTTAGCACAATTTGCTCGATATCAGCAAAGCTGCACCTTGCAAGCTGCCGGCAAGTTTCAGTGAAAATTGACGGATCACATTCAAATTCGCCAATGAGAATTTCAATATATTGCTTCATTTGCTCCTGCCCAGGCACGGTATAGATTAACTTCGTATCGAACCGGCGCCATATCGCCTGATCCAGATCCTTTTCCAAATTGGTGGCGGCCATTATAATGCTCCGGTCTCCAAAATCATCCAAGCATTGGAGCAACGTATTTACAGCACGCGCCATCTCCTTGACTTCATCGTTGTTATCTCGAGTCCGGGCTATGGCATCGAATTCGTCCATAAACAGGACACACGGGAACGCGCTGGCATAATCGAATATTTTACGGATATTGCTTCCGGTTTCCCCCAAATGACTGTGAATGATCGCGTCCAAGCGAACCAAGACAAGTGGAAGCTCAAGGACCTTAGCCATGTAAAAAGCCGTTAACGTCTTACCTGTTCCGGGAGGTCCGTACATGACAATCTTGTTTGGAACCGGCACGCCATGCTGTTCAAACTCCTCCCTCATCCCTAAAATTTCAATAAATTCTTTCACAATTCTTTGATTGACTTCTGACAAAATGAGATGCTTTGCCTTTTTGGCACAGTCTTTGGGTGAATATAGATTTGCCATGTCAATTCCCTTCGCACGGGGAAGACGCTGGCTCGCATTACTTTTACTCATGAATGGCTGCTGCTCCTTCAGTGTATATAATCAGTTATGCAATCCAAGGCAATGGATTCTCAAAGCGCGCCCAATTCAAGCTCATTTCCACATCGGTAAGCAGACACTGATCCAACGCAGCCTCAATATGCTCTCGGTCCATATCGATCCCGATCATCACCAACTCGGTTTGCCGGTCTCCCCAATGGGTGTCCCATTTCACCCGTACATCCTCCTCGGTTCGTAAAATCTCCTCTCTTTCGGCTGCAGGAAGCGCGGCAACCCAATATCCGGCGGGTCCAAACTGAATCGAAGGGCCAGCTTGGCTTAAGCTTGCCGCAACATCTCCATCTGCAGCCAACCACACCAGTCCTTTGGCTCGAACAACCTGTTCAGGCCATTCCCCCATGAATTCAGCCAACCGGGATGGATGAAAGGGCCTTCTGCGGCGATACACGAAGGAGCTGATTCCATACTCTTCGGTCTCCGGGACATGCGCTTCTTTTTGCAATTCCTGGATCCATCCGGCTGACAAACTTACACGTTCAAAATCAAACAATCCCGTATTCAAGATCTCCGACGGATCGACCTGTCCATGCAGGGTACGAATGATCTTGGCGCTTGGCTGCAGCTTTCGAAGGACAGCTTCAAGCTTGTTCAATTCCGCGTCATCCACGAGATCACATTTATTTAGGAGCAGTACATCGCAGGTTTCGATCTGATCGATCAGCAAATCCACGACATCACGATCATCTTCGCTTCCCGCGCCCTGATTGCGGTCCAGAAGGCTCTGACCGGATGCGAAATCCTGCCAGAATCGATTCGCGTCCACGACGGTGACCAAACAATCGAGCTTGGCCAGATTCGTTAAATCGATCCCTGTCTCTTCGTCGGCATATGTAAATGTCTGAGCGACCGGGATCGGTTCGCTGATGCCTGTGGATTCAATCAGAATGTAATCAAACCGTTGTTCGCTCGCGAGTTTTTCGATTTCCTTCATTAAATCATCTCGCAGCGTGCAGCATATGCATCCGTTGGACATCTCAACCAGCTTCTCTTCCGTGCGGGATAAGGACGCCTCTCCCTTAACCAGTGCTGCATCAATGTTAATCTCGCTCATGTCATTTACAATGACAGCGACCTTCAGGCCTTGCCGGTTATTCAGTACGTGATTTAATACCGTCGTTTTTCCCGAGCCGAGATACCCGCTGAGTACCGTTACGGGGATTTGTTGTTGTGTCATTGCATTCTTCTCCTTGTGACTTGATATAGGACTTAAAATAGACTAATCCATCTTATTCGTAATGATTACGATTTATGACAACCCTAATATAATTGCTTTTATTCAAAATGTCAAACGTCCATATTTCGATACGGCACGTCGTTAGGATCACAAATCATCTTGGCTCCAAAAAAACCACAGGAATAGACCAAAGATGGTCATGGATCCCTGGTCTACCAGCCCTTGATTTTAAAAGCGTTGAGCAATTCCTCATCCTTCACGATGAACGACTGAATGGGGCAGGAATATGGGCGTTCCCGCCACAGGATCCTTCAACACCGTAGCGTGTATTCCGAACACTTCCTGCAGCACAGCTTCAGTCAGCACTCGATCCGGCGTACCATCCCGTACAATCCGCCCGTCCTTTAGAACAACCATGCGATCCGCGTATCTCGCCGCCTGATTCAAATCATGAAGCACAACAATGATCGTAGTCCCCCTCTCCTGGTTCAGCCTCCTAACGAGCTCCAGTATCTCCAACTGATGTCGAACATCCAGAAATGTCGTGGGCTCATCCAGCATTAACACGGGAGTCGACTGCGCGATCGCCATGGCAATCCACGCTCGCTGCCTTTCTCCCCCCGAGAGAGAATCCAGCGGCCGCTGCTCGAAAGCTTGCATACCGGTAACTTCAAGCGCTTCTTCGATCGCAGCATGATCCTGCTTTTTCAACATCCGCAGCGGACCTACATGAGGATACCGTCCCTGCTCTACCAGCTCTCTGACCGTAATGGCCATCGGAACCTCCGGTGACTGAGGGAGTATCGCCATCTTCCTTGCCAAGGACCTCGGAGATTCTTTTGCAATGGCATGCCCATCCAGATATACACACCCTTTCTGCGGCATAAGCAGCCGTGCCATGGTTTTAAGCAGCGTGGATTTGCCGGATCCGTTGGTGCCCAAGAGCGCAGTCACACCACCCGATAGGATATCCATAGACAGCTCTTTGAGGATGGGTTTGTCGTTATATCGCAGCTCTATGTTCTGAGCTTCCAGCAAGGGTTTTTGGGATTGATCTTCTTTCATCTTCGTCTCTGTCTCCTTGTTCGTTGAAACATTCAATGTGATTTTCTTTTTTGCTTAATGAGATACAGAAAAAAAGGAGCCCCCATAAAGGCGGTAACTGCCCCTACCGGAAGGGAAACTTGCGAGCTTAAACCGAATACATGCAGCTCGAACGATACGGCCTGGGCAATGACATCGGCGCCGAGCAGCAGCACGCCTGTGACAACCGTACTGAAAGGGAATAATCTTCTTGCATCTTGGCCTACCAGTCTCCTTGCAATATGAGGACCGATAAGACCAATAAATCCGATCGCGCCAACAGCTGCAACCGCTCCTGCGGTCAGCACTGCCGCCAGGATGAGCATCATCCATCTCATTCGACGAACAGACACGCCCAGACTAACCGCCGTAGACTGCCCCGATTGCAACGCATTCGCAGCTCCAGCGCTAAGAAGACCGAGAGGGATGATGACTAATGCCCAAGGCCAAAGCATATCCCAATGCACCCATACCCGGCCATTAAGGGAGCCGATCATCCATAACAAGATGCTGCCGACCGCTTCCGTATGCCGGAGCAGGATCAATGAGGTGCAAGATTGCAATACGCTGCCCGTTAGTATTCCGACTAACGCAAGCCTGGTGATATCCATTCCCTTACCTAGACTTAATGTGTTTACAAAGAGGACGGTGCCGATACCGCCCATCCATGCAACCAAAGGAAGATACCTTGTCGCATCCCCTAAACCGTCAGCAAATGTGATCCAAATGACGATCATCAACACCGAGCCTGCCGATACGCCGAGTAATCCCGGCTCTGCCAACGGGTTGCGGGTTATGGACTGAAGAATTGCTCCTGCCAAGCCCAGCATGGCGCCCGCTACAAGCGCAATCAAAGTCCTTGGCAATCGAAGCTGCCATATGATTTGTCGATGGTGTTCCTCTTCTTGTACGTTCGCCAAAGCACGCAGAATATGCTGCGGTGAAATCACCACTTTGCCAAATGCGATATGCATGACACACAGAATCAGGACAAGCAGCAAGGCTGCCAGGAGTCCGATCTTATATGTCATCTCATAGGGATTGCGATTACGGATCAGCTTGTTCATTCTGAAGGCCGCCCCCCAAGCTTACGCAAAAATAATGCGATAATAACAGGTCCGCCGATTAGAGTCGTCCAAAGCCCGACAGGCACTTCCCTGGGCATAAACATGGTTCGTGCCAGGATATCGGCCGTTGTTAACAGGACGGCTCCGAGCATTGCCGAGAATGGAAGAACGAACTTTGCGTCATATTGCTGTGATAAGCTCCGTATCAGGTGTGGAGCGATCAAGGCAATATAGCCAATAGGTCCGCACTGGGATACAACCGCTGCCGTCATCGCGCAGCATACGATGAGCAGATAAATACGCACCCGCATGACATGAAGTCCCAGCCCTTCGGCCGTCTCGCTCCCCAAGCGCAGTACGTTCAACGATCTGGCGAAGCTTAAGGAAAGGGGAATCGTAACGAGCGCCCAAGGCAACAGATGACCGACATGAGTCCAATTGCGGTTCGCCAAATTCCCCATCAGAAACGTAAACAAGAGGCTCGCACTATTGGATGACCCCATCGTAATCACCCATACCACCAATCCGTTCATGATCGCAGTGACAGCAGCGCCGATAAGGATAATATGTATGCCTCCATTTCTTCCTCCGGCTGCCAAAATAACCACAGCCCCGCCTATAAGTCCTCCAAGAAGGGCAAACCATGGCTGCATGCCATAGGAGACGGGAACATGTAAAACCGTAACAAGAGCCATCATAAACGAAGCTCCCGAAGAAACACCTAACAACTCCGGACCTGCTAATGAATTTCGAAGTCCATCTTGCAGAAGAACGCCGCATAACCCCAGCATCGCTCCGGCCATGCATCCTAATACGATTCGGGGAAGCCTGATCTCCAGAACGGACACCCTCTCGAGTTCGGTTCCCCCGTTAAAGAACAGCAGCTGCTGCAAGCTTGACCAGGACATTTCCGGGTAGCCATGCTTCATGCCTATTGATATCACAGCAGCCATCATGAAAAACAATGCAAAAAAAAGGGGCGCTCCCCCTATTTTTGCTCTCTTGATTATGGTGGGATCGGTACGCTGCAAAGCTATTCCACCGCTTTCTTATAAAGCTCGGGATACATGTGGCTCATCGCTTCGTCTAAAATGATGCCGAGCGACCGCGTTCCCCTGCCGCTGGCCCATACGGATGTACGCATCTCATGAACCTGTCCATTCTTCACCGCGCGGAGTCTGGACCACAGCGGGTTCGTCTTGAATTGCTCGGATAATGGCTGTGAGTCGGGGCTGAACGTGAAAGTTTCGACAAAAATATAATCCGGATCGTTCTCAAGCATCTTTTCCAACGAGTAAGCCATCCCCCCTGCTTGGTGGCCGCCGTCAGCCTCGGGTGCGGGCCATGGGTATTGCGTGACTTCCGCCAGCATCGAGCCCACAAGCGACCCGGCCGTATCGATACCGAAATTTACATCAGACCCGTACATCACCAATGCGGTCTTATCCTTCGGACTGTGTTCCTTGTAGTAATTGAATTTATCCAGAAGGTGCTTCTCGGCCGCTTCGGCTTCCGCTATTCGCCCTGTCAGCTGGCCCATATGCTGCAGGAACTCGATCGATTCTTGCATACTCCTAGGCTGGACGATGTATAACGGAGCAATGCCGTCTAAGCCTTCCCGCAATCCTTCATGGGTTCCTTCCAATCCAATGACAAGATCCGGTCCCGCCAACGAAATATCCTCCAAATTGGGTTCAAAGAAGCTTCCTCCGATTTTTCCGAGGCTTGCTGCTTCCTCACCATAAAACTCCGGTTCTGGCGCAAGTCCTCCCGCAGTTACCGCAGCAGGTTTCAATCCCAGCTCAACCAGGGCATCTACGCAGATCTCTGTTAAACACGCCACCTTCTCCACCGGCAGGGCAACGGAGATCTCCGTTCCGGTTACATCCTTGAATGTCGATTTGGAGCTTGTTCCTTCCTCATTTGACGCCGCCTCTTCAGCACTTGGCGTTGCTCCATCAGCATTTGGCGCTGCCCCTCCAGCATTTAGCGTTGCTCCATCAGCATTTGGCGCTGCTCCTCCAGCGTTTGGCACTGCCTCTTCAGCATTTGAATTCGTCCTGCCGGTTGCGGTCTCAGTCCCTGTTTCTTGAGGAACACTGTCGCAACCAGAAATGAGTGCTGCAATTATCAAAAATACGATACCTAGACGTTTGCGCATATGGTACATCCCCTTACCTATAGTTGTAATAATTACGAATTAGATGCATGAAAATCACTGAACTGCCCATGAAAATGATATGTATTCCCTCTTAATCACATTGATCTCCACCACCTAAAATACATTATCGAGGTAATTAAATTGTAATTATTACTATTAAATTCGAAAGAAATATAGCATGCCGCCATGAAATAGTCAACATATTTTTCCAAGAAGATTTGTCGCGGAATTAGACAAAAATCCCGATCGCTTACATACAAAAAAGCCGCGGCAACGCGGCCTCTTGGACTAATATGCTATTGTCTTCTCACCGTTACCGATCCCTCGCCTCTATTAAAACTTCCTTCAATTCTCCATTCTTCCGACCCGCCGACATCAGTGGCATGCTGATCCCGTTGTCCTTATTGATCTTGCAGTTTCTTTCCAATGGGGTCATCGGACAGATTTACCAGAATCGATAAATCGTTAATTAATTTGATCTTAACAAAAGAGTCATTCGCCGAATGGTTGATCCCTGACACATGTACGCTTCCTTTACTTCTCGGGTCATCGGGATTATAAATAAAGGAAACTTCATAATCGGAAGCCCCTTTTTTGTACACATAGTTATACACGTATTCATCTGTGTCATTACTGAATGAATGAACAAAAAACTGCCCCTCTTTCCCGCTTTGTCTAGCTTTAGCCAACCAATCACGGACCTGCTCACTATGCTCAGGTTCAACTTGATTTAACTCGTAAGAAAAAACCTTAGACATCCTATTGTCCAGATCAGGCACGTTGGCTTCTTTACCTGAACATCCCGTCATCAACAGCATCAGCAAAATGAAACCTATAATGTATTTCATCGCTCTCCCTTTCATCCTTTGATTCCAATTGTTTTCTCGAAGTCGCATCTTGGTGCAAAAACAGCCCGCCCCCAACGTAGATTAGCTCATCTAATGTCCGGGGTCGTGCCTTTCCAGCACGGAACCATTCACCTGAATGTAAAAAGTATTGAACCCACCATAGCTTTAATGGTGTTCATTTCGTTCAGTGCCGTTCAAACCTAAACACCGCCCAGCTCATACTTAAACCTCAACTCGGACAGGAGCAGGTTCCCTCAAGTTTCTCCGCTCATTCTACCATACTATAACGGATCTTGGGGAAATTACCATTCAGTAGCGATCGGAGGCACCATCCGCATGCGGAGTGATGAGCTACCTTCACACATCGGGGCCAGCACTTGCACGCTCCACTAAGCAACCTCCACTCAGCGAAGCCTGCACTTGCACGCTCCACCGAGCAATCTCCACTCATCAAGGCTAGCACTTGCACGCCCCGCTGAGCTACCTTCACGCATCGGAGCCCCACCAACAGCACAGCAAAAAGCCGCTCAGGACGTATACACCTGAGCGGCTTTCCCCCTTCCCCCCACTGATAGGGGTGAAGGGCCGCTTCCACCAACGGTTAGGTCTCGAACGGTAAGACTTCAACGGAGCAGGCGGAATGGGGCTGGAGAAACGTGAGTGGTCGCCTTTGTCTCCGGATTTCAGCCATTTCCCAAACCCATTTAAAGAAATACGGAGACAACAGCGATCGGAGGCACCATCCGCATGCGGAGTGATGAGCTACCTTCATACATCGAAGCCTGCACCCGCACTTCCCACTGAGCACCCCTAACACTTCGAAGCTGCACCTACACGCTCCGTTTGAGCATCCTTCAATAGTTCAGAGCCTGCACCTGCACACATCGTAGCCCAACCACCAGCGCAGCAAAAAGCCGCTCAGGACGTATACACCTGAGCGGCTTTCCCCCTTCCCCCCACTGATAGAGGTGAAGGGCCGCTTCCACCAACGGTTTGGCCTCGAACGGTAAGACTTCAACGGAGCAGGCGGAATGGGGCTGGAGAAACGAAGTGGTCGCCTTTGTCTCCGAATTTCACCCATTTCCCAAACTCATTTCAAGAAATACGGAGACAACAGTGATCGGAGGCACCATCCGCATGCGAAGTGATGAATTACCTTCACACTTCGAAGCTGCACCTGCGCGCACACTGAGCAACCTCCACTTATCGAAGCCCTGCACTTGCACGTGCTACGCCGAACAACCTTCACGCTTAACCCGCAATCTTCTTCCCACGCTCAAGCCGGACAATTTGCTCTTCACCACTGTCAGCCAGCTCACGGAACTGGTCGATCGTCTCCCGCATCTTCGGAAGGGCCTGCTGCTTAAAGGTGCTGATGGCCTCCATCGCCTCAAATGTATCGGCAAACGCCTTCTTCAGCACATCCACCGAAACACTGCTGTTAATGGCTTGTTTCTGGATGGCCACTCCTTGGGATTTCAACATCTTCGCCGTACCTTCGATGAAGGTGTTCGTCGTCTTATTCAGCGCTTCAATCTTCTCTAGCACAATCTTCTGATTGTACAGGGCGCTCGCGACCGTGACCGCGACACGCAATGCCGACACGGTAACCGTCTTCGCCCGATCTACCCCGCGAATCAGCTCCTTATTGTTGCGGATCAGAACCTCAAAGGCCAAATAGCCCTGTTGATTCACCGCAAGCATCTGCTGCATATCCATCAAACGCTGACGCAGAGGGAAGAGGACCTCTTCCGAGATAAAACGAATCTTCTCCGGATCGCCGCCGCGCTCCTGCTCCAAAGTCAGCTCCTGCTCAATCCGCTGGTCCATGAACATTCCGAGCTGAATCTCCTTCTGAAGCTGTTTCGTAAGATCGCGAAGGAACTGCTGTTCAATCTCAAGCGTCGTGTTATCGTTTTTGAGGGTTGCCTTGCCTTTATCCAAGGTTTCTACGATTTCCGAAATGACTTCATCCGCTTTCTTGAATTTCACAAAGTAGGCACGAACCGGATTAAAGAGCTTTCCGAGAAAGCCTGTTTTGAGAAAATCTATCCCGCTGGGATCCAGATCCTTCAGATGGAGATGAAGCTCCGTGAGTCCCTTGGCTACAGGCCCGCCTTCATCGCCGGCCTTCGACAGCTTACCGACGGTTACTTTGAGCAAGGAGTTTTTGTCAGAGGACTGGCGCATCGTGCCCATCCCGAAAGAATCGATACTGGTCAGAATACCTCGGCGCTGTTCAAGCGAGTCCAGGTCAATGTCCATCAAGGACTTTACATTGGTCTCGGCCTGCGTCATCAGCTGCTTCATTTCTTCATCGACAGGAGCGACTTGTTCCTCCAGCACCGTCTTGATTTCATTTTCATTTGGTACAGTCATTGTAAAAGTCATACAAAAACCCCCTTTAACCGAATATATAATGTGTTACATTTGCACATTCAGCAATTGGCCGATCTTATAGACAACGTCGTCGGTGTCGGCATTGATGCTTGCAGCTTCATTGATGCTTGAAATCTTCTGAAGGGCTTCAATGTCCGCGTTGTAGCCGATCGTGTAAATCGGAATTTTAAACGCCTCAATCAAGCCTTGGACATCCTTTAGCTTACTGCCCCGGTTCGTATCCCCGTCGCTCAGTACGAAAATGACCGGCTTCGTATTCGGATTCGCGGCGATTTCATCCTGCAGCAGCTTCATGGCTACGACAATCCCGTCAAATGTAGCGGTGTTGCCCTCCGGAACCAGGTTCTCGGCGGCACCGACGAACAGGGACTGCTGGTTCGTGTCATACTTCCCGATCGGGAGGTTGATGGTGACATCATCCGAATAGGAGACAAGACCGATGCTGTTCTGTGAACCCAGATACTTCTGACCTTGAATCAAGGATTGCCGTAAGCGATTAATCGGTTCACCGGACATACTGCCCGACACGTCGGTTACAAACACAGCCGTAATGGAGGCTCCGCCATTTTTCTTGTCCTTCCAAAGCTTCTGCGCCCGGGAAATGGTTCCGCCGTTCACGACTTTGGCTTCCGGTTTATAGTCTGCCAGCTGGTTAAAACCGTATTTGCTCGCGCTCTTCTGATATTTATCCTGAGCGGCAAAGTCGGCAAACTTCTTCAAGATTTGTTTCTTAAGCGCCGGGGTATCCCCAAGGGCATACAGCGGGCTGTCGTGTCTTACGCCAAACGGAACGAATTCATAGGCTGACCGAAGCTCGGCTTCATTAAAGAAGGTTTGATATTCCAGAACAAAAGCATCCAATCGCCCGGATTCGGCGGCTTCCCTCATCTGCAGTGTGGTTAATGCAAGGAATGGGACGTTGGCCTGGAATTTTTCAAATCCTTCGACGGCCTTGTCACTCAGCAGATTTTTGCTGTCGAACGCGCTAAGCGCAGCGACCAGGAAATTGAGTCCGGTCGAGCTGGCAAACGGATCCGTGTAGCCCATCGACAGCTCGCTGGCTGCAATCGCTTCCGTTACCGTTTTGATGTTAACCTCGCCATACTTGCTCTTCAGCTCATCATATTTTCCTTTATCGATCACGATGCCCGGAACATTCCCGTTCAGGCTCTTCGAGATCCGTTCGGTCTTAATACCGCCCGATTTGATCATCTCCATCCACAATTCATTGGATGGCGTAAAGGCATCCGGCACGTATTTGCCGGACTTTATGTAGTCTGCCGCAGTTCCCGAGTTAATGCTTCGGATCATCACAGACACTGGCTTTCCATTTACGGTGACTTTGGCTTTATTGAAATCCGTCGCCACCTCATTCAACCATCCGTCGACACCTGACCCTGCTTTCTCGGGTGAAGAGAAGATTTCAACGAAATGAGGTGTGGAGTTTTTGACCGAGACCGGGAACTTATCGATGTCGGGCAGGGATTCCGCCACGTCCACCGGATTTAAATCAATCTGTCCTTTAATGGGCTCTGGTGTTTTGACTTTAATCTTACTGTACAGCTTATCAAGCTTCTTCGCGGCCTCCTCAGGTGTTAGCGGCTGAGCCCCGCT
Source organism: Paenibacillus sp. FSL M8-0142 (assembly GCF_038597315.1). Taxonomy (NCBI): domain Bacteria; kingdom Bacillati; phylum Bacillota; class Bacilli; order Caryophanales; family Paenibacillaceae; genus Paenibacillus; species Paenibacillus sp. FSL M8-0142. The sequence continues at coordinate 2,061,556 of NZ_CP152008.1, read as the reverse complement.
CCCGAGATTCGAAGTGGCACTGATTCCGAAATAGACGACTGCAAAAACGACAACTACAATTGCGGCAAGAAAACCAATGACTTTACCTCTGCCGGACATTCCATGACCCCTTTCAGTCTTTGTACAGTTTGGTTTGGCTGATCAGAGCATCGATTTCTTTCATGCAAGCCATGTTTTCAATGCTCTCTAAATCCAAGCTTCCTAGACGAGCAATCTCAAGAAGGAGCTTATCTAGCTTTAATAAAATTTCTTCATTCGTATTTAAGGATTCATTCACAAAATTAAGGTACTCATTGTAAAGCTCGATCTTCTCCTCAATGATTCGCGCTGAGAGCTTTTTGTTCTTTCGCAAATCCGCAATCGCGGCAAAATCAGAGACGCTGAACACGCCAAGCTTATTGAGAATGCTTTTGATATTCATGTAAAACAGGTTCTCGACCTCATGGATTACGGAATTGAACTTTTTATAGCTCAATTCGGACGCATCAAATCGCTGCTCCAATACCTCCAGCAGTTTCAGCTTCCGGTTTTTCATCCGGTCCAGCTGATTTAACGCAAGCTCTACATCTTGCTTAAGCACCGCAATGGAACGGTAGCGGCTCATGGCCTCCACGTAATCCTCATGCGTAACAACCTCTTTCTTCGTCTTCACAACCGGCTTCGGTTTAAACAGGTATGTATAACTTCCATAAACTAAAGCGATCAAGCTCGCTGCAAGAAAAGCAGCCCCGAAAGCAACGATCAGGGGACTCTCGGCTCTAAGAGATACCCCAAGAAAGCCTCTGGACCAAACCAATATGTTTGTGACAATGACGATTGTGATCAAGAGGAAGAACTTTTTGAACTTAGGCTCGCTCAATACCCATCACCAACTTCACGCATCGTTATAAAACCACCCTTTTGATGTCCTGTTTTGTTAGCAAATTATACCATAGACAAGCCTACTTTTCTTTGCATTTTAATCGAGAATTGGAAGAAGTAGTCACTTTTTGGGGAGAAAACTCGAATGAACCTCTCCGCATTTACCAATATTATACGGTCCTCCTGCCCGGAGGTTTCCTGTTAGTTTCGTAATGGAAGGAAATCCGTCTTAACGGTATAGAGGAACCGCAACAATCTCCCAATAAAAATATAGAGCTGCACCCACCTGATTCAGAGGGCACAGCTCTATTCCATATTTAATAAATTCAGCTATCATCAACGCCGAAGATGATTGGCAAGAGCAGCTAAGCGATAATAAGCCGGCTTCGGCCTGTGCCGCTCATCGAACAGCAGCGGCCAGTTTTTGCGCCCACGTACCGGAAAATCGCTGAGCCAGGTGTGGTCGTCCGCAGCTCCCCAGAACGTCACCGCGCTAATTACATCGCTGTATTCCTTAAGCAGCTTGAACACGGCTTCGTAGAATTCAGCCTGCTGTTCCAGCATTCCCGGTTCAGGCTCGGTCAGATCGGCCCGCTTATCTTCGAAACGGAATACCGACACATCCAGTTCCGTGAGCTGGAGCTGCAATCCTAGCGAAGCATATTTTTCGATGGCTGCCCGGATGTCATCCAAGGACGGGTTGAACAGATTCCAGTGTGCCTGCAGGCCAATGCCGTGAATAGGTACTCCCCGGTCCAGAAGAGACTTGACCAAGGTATAAATTTTATCCCGTTTGCTTGGATGGGACTCATTGTAGTCGTTGTAGAACAACAGCGCATTCGGGTCGGCAGCATGCGCGTATTCAAACGCTTTGGCGATGAATTCGTCCCCGGCGATTTCCGTCCAGCTGGAGGTACGCAGCAACTGATCGCCGTCATCGGCAATGACCTCGTTCACAACGTCCCAAGCGTAAATATCGCCCTTATATCTGCCTACTACCGTTTGGATATGCGAACGGATTCTTTCATAAAGCACGGCTTTGCTCACGAGCTGATTCTGCTTGTCGCGGAACAACCAATCGGTGGTCTGGTTATGCCACACCAGCGTATGTCCGCGGACAGCCATCCCGTGTTTGCGCGCGAAGTCCACGATTTGATCCGCTTCCTCGAAGGTGTAAAGCTCTTCCTCTGGGTGAACGCTGGCGAACTTCATTTCGTTTTCCGCCGTAATGCTGTTAAAGTGATGCGTAAGCAGACTCTCCTGCGACTTGATCGTATTACTACTGACCGCCGCACCTATATGGAAGTCTTCCGCGAATATGTCTTTAAGTGCGGACTCGGCCGGTACCGATACATTCATATCTCTTCCTCCTTACCAATCCTGGTCTCAAACCAGTCAAAGCTGGCTGAGCCCGAAGCGGGTTTCCCATTACCGCTTGCGTAGAGTCCGATAAGCACTCCGGTAAAGCACATTTTGTTTACGAAATCCTCCGGTGACAGCGGCTTGGCGGCTCCCTTGCCGAGCCGGATCCACTCAAGCCCGTCCAGCGAATAGGACAACGAATAGCCGGTTACGTCCGAGCTAATCTTTAAATATACCGAGTCCGCATGGACCGGTACTTCCGCCGCCAATTTGGATTCGCCTCTTACGGTCAGTCTGGCGCCGATCATCTTCCGCCCATCTTCCTGCTTTAGAAAAATTTCATAATGGGCGTCCTCATCCCTTCTTGCGCATATCCCCGCTTCCTCGCCATCGCGGATCGCACCGAATTCAAGCAAAGTCCTCCATTCCGCCCGGACATGTTGTTGGCGTCTGCCTACAAAAGCAACCTGACCCACGTCATTTAAGCCGGCGGACTGTCCTCTCAAGGTAAGCCAGCCTTCTCGCTCGGTTAACGACCAGCTTCCTTCCGCCGGGTTCCGAAGGAAGGTCCAGCCATGCCGGAGCTTAGGCTCATCAAAATCATCCTTGCCTTCGAACAGGGCCATCGGCCCGGACTTTATCCTCTCTGGCGTCCCCGGTAACCGTTTTACGCGCATATCGAGATTTACGGTGCCTTCATTGTTGTCGATCATCGGCCATCCCTCGTCATTCCAGGTTACAGGAGCAAGAAATGTCTCCCTGCCGAGTACGCTGTATCCCGAATCAACAAGTCGAACGCCAAGAAATACTGCCCACCAATCACCGTTCATATCATCCACGAGGTCCGCATGGCCTAAATACTGAATGGGGTGCTCGATCCCCCGGTGTGTCAGAATCGGATGCGGATACAGCTCGAACGGCCCATAGGGACTCGCGCTCCGTCCGATAATTTCCCGGTGATCCTTCGCCGTGCCGCCGGAAGCGGACATAATGTAATACATGCCGTTTATTTTGTACAAGTGGGGCCCTTCCGTCCAGGGACCGCCGTCCCCCCTCCAGATGACTACCGGCTCGGACAACGCTTTCCCGGTGGCAATGTCAATTTCGTACTGGATGGCATGGGAGTCGTAATCAGCACCCTGCTGGGCGGTCACATATACTTTGCCGTCATCGTCGAAGAACAAAGAGGGATCGATCCCGCCATACGGGACCAGGATCGGATCGGACCATGGGCCGGCCGGATCCTGGGTGGTTACGTAAAAGTTCCCAATTCCATAAACATCCGTCGTAATCATATAGAACGTTCCGTTATGGTACCTTAGCGTCGGTGCATAGATTCCGTCCGAGCTTCGCCGTGCCCTCAAATCCAGCTGGCTGTCCCGGTCCAGCACATGCCCGATTTGTTCCCAATCTGCTAAATTACGACTGCGGAAAATCGGCACGGCCGGGAAATATTCAAATGAACTGCAAACCATATAAAAGTCATCCCCTGCCCGGGCGATGCTCGGGTCTGGATAAAACCCCGGAAGAACCGGGTTCGCATAACTGATTGCATGTATCGTCATGTTCTACTCCTTAACACTGCCGACATTCAGACCGACAACAAAGTACTTTTGCATGAACGGATAAACCAGCAGAATCGGAACCGATGCCACGACCGTTACGGCAGCGCGAATTGAAATCGGCGTTACCATGTTCACCGCAGCGTCCTGCGTTATCCCGGCTCCGGCAGCCACTGCCGGGTTGCTGTTCGCGTTCATACTGGATGACAGCAGCTTCATCAGCTCATACTGCAAAGTGCTCAGCTCTTGGCGTGAGGAGGTATAGATGAATGCATCGAACCAGGAGTTCCAAGCCCCCACGGCCACGAACAGCGCAATCGTTGCCAGCACCGGTTTACACAGCGGGAAGATGATCCGAATGAAGATTTTAAAATCTCCGGCTCCATCAATTCTTGCCGATTCAACCAAGCTTTCCGGAATCGTTCCGATATACGTCCGGATAACGATCATATTGAATGCGCTGATCATCGACGGGATCACATATACCCAGAACGAATTCAGCAGGTGCAAGTCCTTCATCAGAAAATATCCAGGAATCAAACCGGCGTTAAAGTACATCGTCAGAATAAAGATCAAGGTAATCGGCTTGCGGAATACATATTCCCGACGGCTCAGCGTATACGCCAGCATCGTGGTCAAGACCAGATTCAGCAGCGTTGAAAGCACCGTTCGTGCCACGGAAATCCAGAACGCGTCATATATCGTTCCCGAAGCGAATACCGCTTTGTAATTCTGCCAAGTAAATTCCCTCGGCCAGAGATAGATTCCGCCCCGGATCGTATCATTCCCCGCATTCAGGGAAACGACGATCGTGTTCAGGAACGGATATAATGTGACAACGACAAGACCAATCATAAACAAGGTATTGAACGTATTAAAAAGGATCGGCTCTACTCTTTTTTTTCTGACGGATTTAGGCGCTGCGGCAGCAGTTGCTGGCCCAGGGCTGATTGTTTGATTTGCCATTATAGCAGCCTCTCTTCCCCTAGCCGTTTCGCGACTCCGTTTGCAATCAATAACAGCGTCACGCTAACGACCGTTTTAAATATACCGGCAGCCGTTGCTAATGAGTAATTGCCTTGGGCAAGCCCGTACTTCAGTACGAAAATGTCAATCGTTTGCGACCAGTCGACAACAAGACCGTTGCCCAGCAAGTATTGAACCTCGAAGCCTGCTTCCAAAATGTGACCGACCTGCATGATCAACAGAATGATAATCGTTGGCTTAATGCCCGGCAAAGTGACATGGAACATTTTCCGATAGCGGCTTGCCCCGTCCATATCGGCAGCCTCATAAAGCGCCGGGTCGATGGATGCCATCGCAGCCAAATATATAATCGTATTCCAGCCGACTTCTTTCCAAACATGCGACGCTCCGACGATTCCCCAGAAGTATTTGCCTTCACTGAGCCATTGGATCGGCTCCTTGATGAGATGCAGCTTCATAAGGACATCATTGATGATTCCGTCCGAAGCCAAGCTCGTCGCCACAATCCCGGTTACGATGATCCAGGATAGAAAGTGCGGAAGATAGGAGATCGTCTGTACGGTTCTTTTCCAAAATACTTTCTTGATTTCATTCAGTAATAACGCAAGAATAATTGCAGTCGTAAAGCCGAGAATCATATTGATAACACTCATTGCGAGCGTATTGCGAAGCACTTGCAGGAAACTATCATCCTTAAAAAGAAATTCAAAATGTTTAAATCCTACCCACTTCTGTTCACTAAAGTCTCTAGCCGGCTTGTAGTCCTGGAAAGCCATGGTCCATCCCCAGATGGGAACATAGGCAAACAAGATGATGTAAGCCATCAGAGGCACTGACATATAGATCAACTGTCTCTGTTCTTTGAGGACGGCCCAGGTGATTTTCTTGTTTTTCTTAGGCTTCCGGACGGCAGAGTCTTTGACAAAGGTCTCTTCCATAAGTTTGTTCTCCCCAAAACCCCATATTTCGTAAACAAGGAAGGCATGAAGCCTTCCCGTTTCCGATTCATGTACCTTCCGCTGCCTTACTTAACAGACCAAGTGTCTCTTCTCCATTGCAGCACTTCATTAATCCGATCTTCATAAGCCTTGATGTTGAGCTTGCGGATTTCAGTGACGTACTCATCCCAGACGCTGTCGAATTCTTCCGGTTTAGCTAGAATGGCTTTCGGTAAGTACTTCGTGGACAACTCATTTTGCTTCGTATTCACGATTTTCGCTTCAGATCCGTCTACCAGGTCGACAGACCATGCCGGGTACGCGATGTCGTTCTCAGGAGCCGGACTGAAGAAGTCGACATAGCTGTTGAATCCGTATTGGGCGAGGAAGTTCTTGTCATACTCTTTCATGCCTGCCAGAATTTCTTCAGGCTGGGCAGCCGCATCTGTCGCGTTGCCGTCCGAGAATAAACCTTCCATTTTTGGGGCTTGGCCGTAGAAGGAATCGGCTTTATTCGCGAGCTTCCAGGTTGCATCGGTAAACTGGTCGCGCTGCTCTTGCGTTTTCATGAATCGGCCGTCTTTAACGATGTAATCTTCCCCTTCGATCCCCCAGGCCAAGATTTTTTGCCAATCTTCTTGAATCAGCGTATCCAACAATTTGATAATTCGGATAGCCTGTTCTTCGGATGCATTGACCGTAATCCCGAACCCGTTATTGAGGTTCAGAGCCGGGCGATCTTTGTAATGATCCCGGATGCCTTCATCAAAGACAAGCGGAAGACCGACATATGTTCTTTCATCTTTCTTCTGGGTAATCAGCGCGTTTTCAGCGCTTTGGAAGTTCCAGTGCTGGTCAAACATACCAAGGACTGCGCCGCTGGAGATTTTCGCCATATACTGGTCGAAGTTTTGAGTGAACGTTTCTTTGTCGATGATGCCCAGGGCATTCATCTCGTTCAGCTTTTTATAATAGCGTTTGGCATAGTCCTTATCGGCAAAAATTTCCGCCTTGCCGTCTTTAACGACTACGCCGCCATCGTTCGGATGACCGATCAAATGCTGAGGAGCATTGAACAGCCCCCAGTTTTTCCAGTCATAGTTCAGAATTTCAAAGCCGATCGTCGGCGTACCGTCGATGGTCGGATGCTTTTCCTTGTATTGTTTAATCAAGTCAAAATATTGATCCAAGGTTTTAACCTCTGGATATCCCGCCTCTGCCAAAACGTCCTTCTGAATCCAGAAGGCTGGGCCCGAATACCAAGACGAGGTAACGTCAGCATTCGTTACGCCGTAGTTTGGTAGATTGTAAATATGACCGTCGTTCGGGTCTTTCATCATGTTCCAGTACTTCTCATAATGCTTCTTCAAGTTTGGCGCATGCTCTTCAATCAAATCCTCGAGCGGGATAAAGGCACCGGCAGCTGTCAGCTTTTGATTCGCTGTCATCATGTCCGGATAATCGCCCCCTGCGATCATAACGCCGAGCTTCTGGTCAATATCGCCAGCTAGGAACTCGAATTTGAAGGATGCCCCTGTCTTTTCCCTGATTAATTTATAAATCTTGTTGTCAGGTGTTGGTTGCTGGTCGGGCTGACCGATGAAAACCGAAATTTCAAACGGCTCCACTCCATTCGCGACATTTTCCCCGGCTTCCTGTCCGTTATTATCGTTCTTGGCGGCTCCCTTGTTGTTACCGCCGCTGCAAGCCGATAGTACGAGACCGAGCGAAAGCAGCAGCACCATGCTGAACCGGAGTACCGACTTTTTCTTTCCCCCCATTTAAAGCACCTCCGAAATGATATGGTTACTCCAAGGACTGTAAGCCCTTTCAATAACTTATCTTTATTGTAAAAGCGCTGCCAAACGCGAACTATAACACAATTAAAGCTTTTCCCCTAAAAACTTTAGTTCCTGTTTTTGTATTCATTGGGGGACATCCCCAATCGTTTTTCGAATTGTTTCAGAAATTGGCTGTAGTTCACATAGCCTACCCTTTCCGCGATTTCGCTGTTTTTATATTGGTTTAGCCGAAGCAGCCGGGTGGCCTCCTCAATCCGGAGATTATGCACCCATTCGTTAAATCCGACACCGTTCTTCTTCATGAGCAATTGCCCAAGATACACCGGGTGCAAATAAAAACGCTCGGCCAGCTTCTTGATCGTCAGTCCCTCCCGGTAATGTTCCCGGATGTATTCGTTGATCTCCTGAATGATTCCCTGCGATTTACGAGCCTGCTCCCGGCTCAGCAAATCAATGCACTCGAGGCCGAAGTTAAGCAGAAGATCCAAAAGATCGTTCAGATTCATCACCGAATCGGCCAAAGCGGATACATCATATTTCGCCAGCACATCCGAAGCCTGCTCGCCGGATTCCTCCATATACTCTTTCATTTTGTACATCAAATGAATGACGGTCTTTTTCACCGTTTCAGGGGCGAGCCGCAAGTTGCGAAACCTCTCCGCTTCCGCAGCGATCGTATCTTGATAACCGGCGGCATTTAGAAGATTGAACGCCTCCATCACGCTGTCCACCAAGCGTATCGAGGCGTAACGATATTCCAGCTTTCTGTTATCGACCGATTCGTAAGAAATGACCCCGGCATAATCGGGGTCATAGAACTTATGCTTTATCGCCTCTTCCGCGGTGCTGTAGCAGCTGGCAAGACGCAGGATCGATTGTTCCGGTGAGCCCACGGCCATAAACACCCGGTGACCGGCGAATCGGGCAGACAAGTCAGCAAGCATCCGGAGCGCGGGATCCTCCTGACCGTCATCCGGCGAATACCCGAGAACGATGCCGAAGCGGTTCTTGTCCAGGTCAATCAAAAACATGGCACTTTGCTGCTCAACCAGGGAGCTGGCGATTCCCCTCAATTCCGCGTAACTCGTTGGCTCCGTTTGAACCAGGCAGATGTTCCATGCGTCCCGGCTGGCTGACAAAGGCTCCAGACCGTCCGGTCCGTCCCTATCCGGAGCCGGACTGTGCCCTAGCAGCTGACGGATCTTTGAAACTTGCTCTTCCCGGGAAGCAATACTGCTCCATTGTTGCTTCTCGGCTTCATGCAGCAATTCACGATAAATCTCTCGCAGTACGTGAGAGGCTTCTTCCGCTTCAATCGGTTTCAATAAATAGTGCGCGATTCCGTAACGCATCGCTTTTCTCGCATACTCGAACTCGCTGTATCCGCTAACGATGGCGAAGCTGATTGCTTTGTTGCCGTTCTTCTGCCACTCCCCGATCATTTCAAGGCCGTCCATGAGCGGCATATGTACATCGGTGACCACTAAATCCGGCGCAAGGGAAGCCATCAATTTCAGCCCCTCCGCGCCGTTGGCGCATGTGCCGCATATGTCAAAGCCAAGCTCCTCCCAATTGATCCATAATTGCATGCCTTCCAAAGCTCCAGGTTCGTCATCGATCAGCAGAACTTTAAATCTCAATTCCGTTCCCCTCCTTGCTCGTAATCCTGATGATCCAACAGACTGACAGGAATCTCGAAGAACACCGTCGTTCCCTGATCCGGTTTGCTGTAAATATCAAAGCGGACGAGGTCGTTGTAATATAGCTCAAGCCTGCAATATACATTGCGGATTCCGATGCTGGTGCCGGACGTATTCTCGTTGCGCATGGAAATAAGAACCTCTCGAAGCTTTTCCGGGACCATGCCTTTGCCGTTGTCCTGTACGGATACACGAAGGTTGCCGTCTATTACCGTCGCGCTGATTTTGACCACGCCTTTCCCATCCACAGCCTGAATGCCATGCTTGCACGCATTTTCCACCAATGGTTGGATACTCATCTTCGGTATTTTATAAAGCAGCGCTTCCCGGTCGATATCAAGCTCATACTCAATCTTGTCCCTGAATCTGAATTTCTCGATCTTCAGATACATTTCGATGAACAAGATTTCTTCCTCAAGCGTGACGATGTCCGCTTTCCAGCTAAGCAATCTGCGAAGCAGTCTGGACAGGTTCTTGATGATATCCGTCACGTCGGAATAATTGTTTTTCGTACAGACGACCAATATGGCATTCAGTGTGTTAAACAAAAAATGCGGATTCATCTGACTTTGCAAAAAGTTCAGCTCTGCCCGTACCCGCTCCATCTCCAGGTTCTTCTTCTGAATTTCGAGCTTGTACACATTGTTGATCAAAGAGTTAATCTCGGCTGTCATCCTATTGAAATTCTGGATCAAGCCACCGATCTCGTCCCGGCCCTCATCCATTCGGATCAGGTCGAACTTCTCGTTGGTAACCTTCTGCATATGTCTGGACAACCGTTTAACCCGATAATTGTATGATCTGAGCATGATGTAAATAAATATAAACGAAAACAGTGTAATGACAGCTGCGATCATCCCCACATAAAGCTGCATTTCGCGCATGGCTTGGGATAAACGGGTTCCCTGCGTCACGCCAACCAGCTTCCAGCCCTTTACGTAACTTGCCGTTCCGATGGAGACGACATGTACGTCTTTGTCCTTGTCGTGATCAGCAAGCTGAAACACAGGATAAGCATCGGTGACGTCCCGCTGGTACCCGCTGTCCGCAGACATAATGATTTGGTTATGCTCATTGACCAGATAGAGATTTAAATAGTCCTGCTCGCGCAGGATGACATCGTAAATTTTGTTTAAGTCAATATCGATCCGGAGCAATTTATCATACTTGCTATATATGTCAAAATAGTCCATTTTTTCGATAACACTCAGATAAGGGACCGTAGCTGTGCGGTTATTTGCTTCAGTCGCCCTGTAAGCCGCTACCATAACAGGGGACGTCGATTGTTCCCACAGCCGATACCAGTCGCTATTCTTCGCATTGGCATCGAGCACTTGATAATTCCCGCCGGGCATGATCGTATCATTCTCCGTAAATATGCTGATTCGCTGAATCTGATTGTTGACGGGAATATAACTGGTCACCCGGTTTCGAAGCTGTTCGTCGAACGTTTCGTAAAACTGGATCGGACTTTCGTAAGTTCGGTCCAGCGTTTCATACAGCAGCTTGTCCGTATTGAGCGCATGACTGACCGCTACACCGCCGTCAATGAACTCATGAATATCTTTTCTGGCCCGCTCCAGCGAGATCTGGAGGTTTTGTTCCTCGCGGTCTTTGATGATGCCGGTCATCCGGTCCATAAACGCGATATTGATAACCGCGATCGGGAGCAGCACGCCAATCACGTAGATGAGTATGAATTTATAGTTCAGCGGTATATCGTTAATAAATGATCGGAATCTGAAACGTTTTTTCATGATTTTGGCACCGTCCCGCCGTTCAATCAGCCGGCTCCCTCTCGGTTTTCTGCTTGTACGCCGATGGCAGCACTCCTGTAAGGCATTTAAATTTGATGATAAAATAGTCCGTATTCGGATATCCGACCTGAAGCGCAATGTCCGAAATTTTCATTTGGGTGCGTCTTAGCAATCGCTTTGCTTCCTCGATTCTTTTCTCGTTAAGATAGTCGTTAAACGGCTTGCCGGTCTCTTTTTTGAACAACTGGCCCAAATAGGCGGTGTTCATGTGAAACATTTTGGCCAGATCCTGCAGCTGAAGCTTGCTGCGGAACTCCCGGTCTACATATTGAATCACGTGAAATATCGTATTGTTCTCGTTCTTGGCCTCAAGCCTTGCCAGGATATCGGCCGCCTCCAAGCAAAGTTCAAGGACATAGGTTTTCAGTGCGGAATAGTTCCCGAAACTGTCGATGGCGCCATGGCCGTCGTGAAGTTTTCTCATCAAAGCATCCGGATCCCCGTTCATTTCTCCGATCCGCCTGCAAAGACTCCACTCCAGGTCAGCCACATGGGAAATGGCCTCTTTCAAATCAAGCATGCCTTCCAACATGGAGTCCAAAGCGGCTTCAACAGCAGCATGAATCTTGTTAGTCTGGTACGCCATCACGATCTCCGTAAGCTCCTTGAATTTCTCCTTTGCGAGCTCCTGCGATTTTCCGCCTTGCCTTAAATCCCTATAATGATACACACCTTCTCTGCCTTGACAACGTTTGCATTTATTAACCTCCAACGCCTGTAAATACAGCTCTCGAATCGACTCGATCCCTTGCAGAACGCCGCTGATCGTCACGATGACCGGCTGGCTTGACGGATCCTCAAGCTCCCTGTGGAGCTGCACGCTGAGCTCATGTACCCGGCAAGAGGGGAATTCATCATCAGGCAGAATCACCCCGATCCTCCCCGCGCTGTCCTCAAAAATACGATCGGGTTCCTGCTTGAAATATTTCTTAACCCGTCCGGCCAGAGCGTCGGATGGCCCGGAAGCTTCAACCACAACGCACCGCAGCTTCGAATCCTTCTGCAGAAGAAGGGCCTTTGCAGCCTGCAGCTTAAGTGATTCGTTGTCTTCGCCTTGAATTAAACGGATCAATAGATTGTTGGTAAACAAAAATTGCATGCGGCTATGGCATTGCTCCGCTTTAAGCTCCTCTTGAATTTTCGTGCGCAGGCGTATCAGGACTGCCTCAATTTCTTCTTCGTCGAATGGCTTGAGCAAATATTCCGTGACCCGCTGCTGCATTGCGGTAAGCGCATAATCGAAATTATCGTAACCGCTCAATATGACGAACTTCGGTGGTCTTGCCAGCTTTTGGTTTGAGCGCTCGATCAGCTCCAATCCATTGATCACCGGCATATTGATATCCGTCAGAACCAGCTCCGGTTTAAGCTCTTGAATCATACTGAATGCTTCGGAGCCGCTCGAAGCCTCGCCGCATATCTGGAAACCGAAATTTCTCCAATTCACCATCGTGCGAAGCCCCTCGATTACCCACGGCTCGTCATCCACCAAAAGCACATTCATCATCGATATCGCTCCCCTGAAGTTGGACTATAATGCTAATTTGTAAGCGCACTCATGATTTAGGCTAACTTATGACAACTCAAGAACAGGGAAATCTGTATCCTCAACCTATATTAGAACTTACGTAATCGTCTATAGCCGAAATAAAGGTCATACCCGGTAAATTTTAGTTTTCGCCATCATTTAAGCGAGCCTATTGCTGCTGCATACCGAACAGTACAGGCTTCATCCTATGGAATAATTGATGCGAATCTACCTTTTCGTAATTCCATAACATGATGATTCGTAAATCACTTGCAGGGTAGTACCAGATTTCTGAGCGAAATCCCGGGGTACCTCCCCCGATCAAGCGAAAGTCCGTCCCCAAGAACCAACCATATCCATAATTGAGGTTCGGGTCAAAGCTTGTAACATAGTAGGGCGTGAACATCTTATCCATAGTTTCCGGTTGAAGCAGCTCCCCCTTAAAAAGGGCCTCGCACCACCTGTCCAAATCATGAACCGTAGAATACAGCTCTCCCGGTGCTTCAATACCGCTTAATTTATCGTTGTCGGCATTGGCGATTTTGCCGTTCTCCAACGTGTGTCCGTATGCTCGTCCAGGGGTTATCTTCCGCGGGTTATCCAAGCCGGTGGAGCTCATCTTCAGCGGGGCAAAAAACCATGTATGCAATACTTCCTCATACTTCATCCCTGTCACTGCTTCTATTATATATCCTAACATGATAAACCCCGTACTGTTGTAGCTCCAGTGTTCACCCGGATTAAACTGCTGCTTAAGGCGCGTTAAATAATCGATAAAATCTTGGTTCTCCACTTGCAATCGACTCATCTCAAAACGCAAATTAGGCACGCCATAAATATCTTGCAGCCCCGACGAGTGGCTCAATAAATGGTGAATGTTAATCTTCGGGTGAAGAACGTTGAATTTTTCAACATATTTGCCAGGATGATTTTCAAGATCGATAAGCCCTTGCTCATAGAGCTTGAGGATGGCAGCGGCAATAACCATCTTCGTTACGGATGCAATATGGAACTTCGTATCCAGCATATTGGGAACCCCTAGTTGAATGCTCGCCTGACCGAAGGATCGGCTAAACTCCTCTTTTCCCCCTCTGGTAATCAATAGGTTGCCCGATACGTAACTTTCCTTACTAAACGCTTCCACGATTTCGTCTACATTTAGCATGGAGCTCCACCTCATTTTTTATTTTCTAGTTCACATTCTCTCTTCACCATACGGATAAGCCGGTTCTTGTATCGTTTGCATCCGTTATGTACCTTACATGATCGTATCCTCGATGCTGCGCATTCTTAAATAAGTCTTCTATCGACTTATTGTTCTTGCAGTAGATACTGACGAAGCAGCTATCAACCACCAGAAGCACGAGCTGACAATCACTATTTAGAAATTCCTCATATGTTTTTACTTCTACGATGTCTTTTCCTTGAGGAAAGGCTTTCAAGTCCTGGAAGATGATATAGTATTCGTTATCCTCTAGAAGCTTTTTTAAGGTTATTCCATCCCAAATCTCCCCCGCCCCTGCAAAGAGCGTTTCCTCAAATTGACCGTCAACGATGAAATAGGCTTCCTCACCACCAACAAGCCAGTTATACTCATCGGTTTCAAAGGGCTTTAATATTTCTCCAAGGAACCTGCCATACTTATTTGGTATTTCAAAGCTAATTCCTCTTATCATGTGGCTGTTCGCTTCCTTTTGACTTTTTGTGTTGTTTAAATGCTCTAATTATGTATAAGAATAATGCTATAACAAACAATGAAACAGATAAACCAATGAATATTTGTACTATCACCCGCAATCAGCCCCCGTCATGAAATTTAAAGTTCTCGCAGAATATACGGTTCGAACGAAACTTCCTCGAGTTCATTCAACTCTTTTTGCCATTAAAATATCTGGTTTTCCCATTCCATTTGCATCCGGTATAATCCCGACAATGACATATCCCAACTTGAAATAGAAATTTGCGGGATGATCTTCACTTCGAAATTCTTTAATGAACGCAGGAACATCTGTATAGATATTCCGATTAGACAAGTTCGTTTGATTATGTTCGTCATCCGAGCCTAGCATGATCGTAACTCCGCCTCTTTGGGCAACCTGCTTTTCAAAATCCAGAACCAGCCGTTTTCCATGCCCTTTTCTTCTATGAGCTTCACGGATTACCAAGGGATGGAGCTCCCATACATTTCCGCCATATTGACTTTGACCCCCGATCCACCCAATGACTTCACCCTCATGGCTAAGTAATACACGGCTAATTCTCTCTTCTTGTAATGAATCGATTACTTCATCCCTTGCCATTTCATATGTAGACCAAGCTTCGAAGCTCTCCTGTAAAAGGCTAGCTGTTTGATGGGTCCAATCCCTGTCTTCTCTAGTTAGATCCACTATTTTCATTCACAAGTATCCTTTCATTTTAAATTCTAGCCAGCTTCGATTGGAATTTAATAATATATGAATGTTTTTGAAAAAATCCCGATAATCCCATAAATAATAATCCGCTCCGGGTGTATTGTTTTGAAACAAACAGGTTTTAATACCTAAGAGCTTTCCAGGGATAATATCAATTTCCCGATCACCGATAACAAGGTCAATTTGATTTCTCTTATGCAAATACAGGTAAGATTCCGGATCTGACTTTCTCGCGAACCCATCATCACCTGCAACAAAATCCACAAAATATTCTTCCCATCCATAATGCTTTATAATAGACTCCACTTCCCTCCGAGGCTTATGAGTCATGATAACGCTCTTATTAGCCGCTGATAGTATGTTCTCTACATGAGGAAATGGCGGGGTTTGTTCAGGCAGGAGCCGTTCTTCTCTTCTAAAAATTTCCCGAATTTGCGATTCGGATAATTTAAAGTGCTTCACAGCATGGGTGATATTTATGATCGCACATCCCCCTTATAAGTAGTGGATTTATAGAAGCGGAAGCCAAGGGCCGTCAATTCATTGTTAATTTAGGCCACTACAACCATATAGTTAGTACATCGTAACCCTTATGCCATTCAACTTTCCATTATTATACATCCCATTGGCGAAGGGTGATAGCATTGTATGCATGAGCAAGATGTGTACATGGTCGTTCCTCACGATTACGATAAAAAAAAGGATTGGTGTTTACGCTGAAGCATAATGCCCGAAAGCTGACGGTGTTGCCTGTCCGGGGATTGACGAATATAATGTCCGTATCACAGAAAAGGAAAAGGATGCCTCCATATAGCGTGAGCCTGTTCGCGCAAGCTCACTGGAGACATCCCCTCACAAAACGTATGATCATTGTATCAAATTACGAGCTGGTTGAGAAGATCCCCGGCGTTTTTTGTTAGGTGTGCAGAAATTGTTCCTAGTCCTTGTTGCATTGCGAGTTTGACGGTGATCGGGAGCCGAAAACGGAAGCTTGTACATGCTACGGGAGAAAAGAGCGTCTTGGTCATCCGAAGACTACGTTGTACGGCTTGCCGGAAGATTCATCATGAGTTACCGGACTGCATTGTGCCTTACAAGCGTTACGAATCAGAATGTGTGGAGAATGTCATTGCGTCTGAACCCACGGAAGTAGATGTTGCCGCAGACAACTCCACACTGTACCGTTGGCGGACTTGGCTTTGCTCAATGGCTACCTACTGGTTAGGGTGCCTAGAGTCCATCGCCATTCGCTTTCATCTAGATGTTGTGAAGGAACCGTCCGCACCTTCACAAACTGCACACCATAGATTCGGACGTTATGTCGGAGATGCCGATGGATGGCTAGCAAGAGTTGTCCGACCTGTTGTGAATTCAAAATTGTGGGTACATACCCGTTCTGCATTCTTGTCCGAAGCCCTCTGAGATAGACTCGTAAACGAATCTACCAAAAGAGGTGTAAACGGATGAAAGATCAGAAGAAAGCGGAACAGATCGCTGCGGATCGTGTGCAGCTCCTTGCCCCGTTGCTTACGGAAGGGCTCGACCCGGCAAAGGCGAGGGAAATCAAGCAAAGAATTTGCGAGCAAATCGGAATATCGGAGAGAACGCTGCGGCGGTATTTAGCAGCCTACCGGCAAGATGGCTTTGGCGGATTAAAGCCGAAGAGCAAAGGAAAACAACCCACAGCCCCCGCCATTCCACCGGAGGTCTTGGAGCAAGCGATCTTGCTGCGGCGGGAAGTGCCAAGTCGCAGTGTTGCCCAGATCATTCAGATCTTGGAATGGGAAGGCCGCGTTAAGCCAGGTCAAATCAAACGGAGCACGCTTCAAGAGAAGCTCACTGAACGTGGTTATAGCACAAGGCATATGCGAATGTATGCAAACTCAGGTGTAGCGGCTCGACGATTCCAACAGCCACACCGCAATCGTCTATGGCACTCGGACATAAAGTACGGTCCGTATCTGCCCATTGGACCGGACGGAGCGATGAAACAAGTGTTTCTCGTTACCTTTATCGACGACGCGACGAGGTTTGTCCTGCACGGTGAGTTTTACCCGGTCATGGACAAGACGATCATTGAAGACAGCTTCCGAAAGGCCATTCAGAAGTACGGTGTTCCGGAAGCCGTGTACTTCGACAACGGGAAGCAGTATCGAACTAAGTGGATGACGCGAACGTGCTCCAAGCTCGGCATTCGCCTTCTGTTTGCTAGGCCATACTCGCCCGAATCAACCGGGAAAGTTGAACGCTTCAACCGGGTGGTAGATTCTTTCCTTAGCGAAGCAGCACTTGAAAAACCAAAGACGCTTGACCGCCTGAATGAATTGTTCGAAGTTTGGCTTTCGGAATGCTACCAGAACAAGCCGCATTCAGCACTTGACAAACGAAGCCCTGAAACCGCCTTTCGAAGTGACAAGAAGGCGCTTCGGTTTGTGGAACTAGAGATACTCGCCAATGCATTCCTTCATTGCGAAACCCGCAAAGTCGACAAAACCGGGTGCATCAGCTTCTTGGAGCGTAAATATGAAGTGGGGCTTCCGTTCATCGGATGTACCGTGGATGTCGTGTATGACCCGGCGGACATCACCGAGCTCGTGATCGAGTACGAAGGTCACGAACCATGGAAGGTAAAGGAACTCGTAATCGGGGAACGTGTCGGGAAACGTCCTCCACTGCCGGATCAACTTCAGCCGCTGCCGGCAGATTCATCGCGGCTGTTAAGCGTTGCTGAAGTACAAAGTCGCGGGCGCCGCGCTGAGCAAGTGCCGGCCATCAGCTTCCGTAAGAAAGGCAAGGTGAATGGCAATGTTTGAGGCATTCTATGAGCTTAGCCGTTCACCGTTCTCCAGGGACATTCTGCCTAGTGAGTTATATGAGTCGGAAATTTTGGAGGAGACGCTGGGGCGGCTAGAATATGCGGCAGAACGGCAATGGTTTGCGGTCGTGACCGGTGACTGCGGAACCGGAAAGACAACAACGATTCGGCGGTTTGCCGAAGAACTGGATCCTGCGAAGTTCAAGGTGCTCTATCTGTCGGATTCAAAACTGACACCGCGGCACTTCTACAAGGGGCTGCTGGAACAACTCGGTTGTGAATCGAAGTTTTATCGCGGGGATGCGAAACGTCAGCTGCATCGAGAGATCGAGCTCATGCGGGGAATTCATGGACTGCAGCCCGTCGTGGTCGTGGATGAAAGTCATCTTTTGGACCGAGAGATGCTGGAGGAAGTTCGCTTTCTACTAAATTTCAAGATGGATGCTCAAAGCCCAATGGCCCTCATCCTCGTCGGGCAAAGTGAATTGTGGGATCGCATTAACCTACAAGCCTACGCTGCGATTCGTCAACGCATCGATCTTCAATGCAAACTTCCGCATTATGACCGGGCCCAAACAGGAGCCTACATCGAGAGACACATGACTTATGCCGGTGCGGAACGAGACATCTTCACTGACGGAGCTATTGACGACATCTATCGTTACTCTGGCGGAGCAGCTAGGCTAATTAACAAAGTATGTACTCATTGCATGCTCTACGGCGCACAGAACAAACACCGCATTATCGACGATCATATGGTTAAGCGCGTCATTCAGGGAGAATTATCATAATTCTCCCTCTCGTATATCCGGATGCGGTCAGATTAACCGTCAATAGCAGGATAACTTACACCATCAATCTCCGGACATTATGCGTTAGCAATAACACTCTACCATTACTGCAGTCATATTCAAAACCAATCCCTATCCCTTTTTCTTCCTCAATCATTTTACATTCAAGGATATGAGCATAGTCAGCAATATATATTGGGAAATCCGCCATTGGAAGAGAAATCTCAAGCAACACGTCCCCAATATATTTTCTTGTAAGCTCGTACCCCAAATCATTGTAATATTGGCTTTCGGTTAACCATGCCGGCAGAGGATCAATAAAACCTTCAACAAGATGACATCCGAATAACTCTTCCGGTGGATCAGGACAAGCTACTTCACGTCGTGCCCACAGACCTTCAGCCATGATGTTTGGGATATTTCCTTCATAAGTATAATGATAAAAGGTAAAATAGCCCTCTGTACTTACATTTAATTTTGCCTTGTCGGTAGAATAATTTAAGTCTTTTAAGGTCCTTTTTCTGTTCTGCAAAAAGGTTTGGCCCAATCTCAAAACGTTCACTCTCCTTACGAGGGGATTACAGTTTCCACGAAAAGACCCAGCCTTAGATACTCTTACTCTTATCTTAGGCTGGGTTGTTTGTTGTCTGAGCTTCTTCCATGATTATACATCTGGCAGTCAAAGGGCGATAGCCCCTTAGCGTGATTATGGTACTATGCAAGAACAGCGGTGACCCAAAAACATATGGCCGTAATCACGGATAACGGTGTAAATATGTACTTCTCTTTTTTACTTTTAGATAAAGCGTTCATTACGGAATTGATGGATAAATATACGGCAAAGAAGAAACATAGCCCTTTTGTAATTCCACTTGAGAATATGAAGGGGATAAGTCCTGCTGTTTGTAACAGGATCAATATTGCAAACCATTGAATCAATACAGAAAAGGCACACATATATCTCATGCTGGTCGGCATAATTCTATATTTACCTCCCATGGCAAACTCTCCATAGGGCAATCCTAATGCAAGAAGAATATATAATATGGATGCGATAAAAAAAGCCACACTTCCTATAACTGCTGCTATCATACGATCCCTCCAATCGCTATAATATCTATTCGCATTGAACGTTGCGTATTCACAAGACCTGGCAAATGCCAAGGTGTCTGCTATGAACGCCTCGCTCCCGCCTCTCAGAGTCCATCTGTCTGATGCCTTTTCCAATGCGTAAATTCCTTTATTTAGTACAAAGGTCAATGTGCCGTTTTAGAGACATCATGATCCACTATAACTGCATTCGTTTGTTTAAATATTTGTTTTGCTCATGTTGATTTTCCTGATCCCGGAAACCCTGACATTTGTAAAAAGAACATAATGTTCCTCCTCACAAAAAATAAATGTGTTCAGGCATTAAATAGGTATCAGATGATGCTCCGGTCTTCCTTGAAATTCTATAAAATTTCCCCTAAATATGTTTTTATGTGGGTTCCTTTACTATAAGAATTAATAAGACTTCTGATTCCTACAGGAAACAACGGTTCTTCCATTATGTTTTCAATTTCTATCCATTCAATTCCTATCTGATTCTTGTCCATTACTGCCCCATCTGTTACACCAGATTCTTTCAGAATCCCACTAAATATAAATTCAACTCTATGAATATCTTCATCTAGAAAGCATTCCCTAACAAATAGCAATTCATGGACCTCTATTTCATATCCTGTTTCCTCTGTACATTCTCTGACCAGACATTCTTTAAGCATCTCGCCAGGTTTTTGCCCTCCTCCAGGCAATAAATAAAATACTTCATTCTTTTCTTCTAGCTTGGTTACAAGTAATTTATTATTATGTATGATTAGCCTTGGATGAATTCCTTATCTTCATTGAAATCTCCCTCGGTATATTTACTAAATTATTAGAAGAATGTGTTAATAACATGTTAACTGAAGCAATCCCCTTTTCGAATCACCCATCTAATCATTTGGATCCGGATAAACGGATTAAAGGCTTATGCCTTTACTGGACCAGATCCATTATTATGGGAAATTCCGTACAATTGATTCAACCCGCTGCTCAGAATACTGGTAATCATAAGTGCAATGGTTCGTGGAGATTGCTGCATTCCAGTTTCGATCCAGTTCAGAAGAATGCTGAGATTGGAGGCAGCCAAGTAAGCAATCATATAGTCCTTCGGAACGATCGTGTCGGCCAAATCAGGTCGGATATCGAGGATTTTGGAGAGATGGTGTTCTTTCAAAAATTCCTTAATTCGAACGGCAAACGCAGGATCTCCATTAGGACCAAGGATAACCTTGAAGAAATCGGCGTGCTCGCCGTAATATTCGATAACCTTCACCATTGCGGGATCAGGTTCATTTTTGACAGCGTAGGAGAGATAGTTGTAAGGATTCAGATTCTTCATCCTCTCTGACAAGCCCGCCCATATGTCAGCCTTCACCCGTTCGAGTAAATCGATTGCATCTGTATAGTGTAAGTAGAAGGTGCTGCGGTTTAAACCGGCATTCTCCGTTATATCACTAACGGTAATACGGGAGGGTCCTTTTTCCTCCAGCACCTTTATGAGAGCTTTGTATAATAGTGCTTTTGTTCTTACCTTTCGTCGATCCATTTTCTCAGCCATACCGATCCACCTCTGATTTTTTTTGAGAAAATCTACAGTTCTTATCGCAATTATCGATTAAGCGACAGATCTGAATATTATCAATGATTGAATAGGTCATTAATTTTTTTTAATATACAATCATACAATATGTTATTCAACAGTTTGTCGATTAACTCTGATCGATTTCCTAAAAATTCATGAATTGGAGGCAAGACTGACATGGGCGTATGGGATTACTTTACACCTGAGCAACAGGAAAGACTTAGTAAGAGAATAGAACAAGTCAAAAATGAGTTGGGACTGGAGGAATTTAAGCGATTAAGAAGGGAGTCAAATGAAGTCGTCTCCAAACTAATCAAAGGATTTGAAGAGGGAGTCCCTCCCGAAAATGAAGAGATTATAGCTTTAGCCAAACGTTTAGATGAAAGTCAGGCTATATTCAATGAACGAGATCCTGAGATTGAAGGAACGATTGAACGATTTCACATTGAAAACCCCGATGAGAAAGATCATGGGATGGATTTGAAAATCTACAGATATATTGAGAAAGCGAAGTCTTACATATAATAAGAGGCCGTCATGCCTCCTCTAGAGCATCCCATCATCAGAGTAGCTCCAGTGCAGCGGTGGCTGACGACCTTTTTTTCTATATAGTCACACTCGAGTCTGTCAGTTCAAAATACCACTCTAGAAAGGAGTTAAAGCTTTTCCATTGCGGATCCAATGTACCAGCAAAAAAATCCGCCATCTGCTGGCCTAATCCTAAGCCTAACACTGCGTCAGTGCTCTTATTATAAAAAAAGCCAAACTCCCCTTCAAAGTTATCTAACGGAATATACTCTTGAGGCAGCTTTAAAACAACATGAGTTCTCTCCATGCCTAACCTATAATCCGAAGAATTGATCATAAACCAACAAATCTGATAGATTTGACGTCGTCTACTTAAGAAAGTCGGCCCATCCTCTGCATGCAAATAAAACGCTGCAAAATCTGAATCCAAATCGATCCCTAACTTTACTAATGCGTGTTCATATTCCTCTGTAGTGTCTTCAAACCACCAGTTTTTGCTTTTGCAATAATTGATCACTTTTTCTGAAAGCATCTTCACTGCTCCTTCGATAATGTTATCGTTTATAGCCAGGCTGTTCTAATGTTATAGGCGTTGGATTGTTGAGCACCCAATGAACTGCCAGCTCGCACAATCTTGCAGGTTCATCATTTCCATTTCCGCTTTGAAGCTCCCTTGCTAATGTTACTGCCTCCTGAAGTGAAGCGGGATTTAACGGTATACCCAGGCTAAAGTAATGAATCAAACTACTGAGCATTTTACGAAAATGATTATCCCAGTTTATACCGCCATTATCTAAAATTTCGTAAGACACCTTACCCGTAATCCGGATAACTTCACCTTGTACGGTTGCCGCGTGGCCCTTTGAAGGTATAAGTAAATTCCAAAGTTCATGATGCTGCGCCTGCCATCCCTTGGTTGATACGGTTATCGTAGAGACGCCGTCATGCGTCTTTCGCTTCTTTACTGGGGGAACATCAAATAACTCATATAGTCGTAGAAGTGCCTCATCGGTCTGACTCAAATATTCTTTATTAAACCCTTCTCTGTGAAATTCAAAGTCGTTTCCGATTCGCTTAATCGAATCTTTCATTTCCGGCGTTACCGTTGTTCCAGCGTTCAGCAAAAGCTCGGCAACCTCCGCCATACTGACAATATCCGCATTCCTGCACGTTGCCAAAGCCTTTTCTAGTGGATTCTGTCTCATCTTATTCTTTGCGTTAATGTTTGCACCTTTAGTAACCAACGTGTGAACCGATTTGGATTTAAATGAACCGGCGGCTGCAAATAAAGGGGTCTCGTCTTGATAATCAGCGGCTTCTATGTCTGCACCCAAATCAATAAGCAATTCAGTATTACCGTTCCAGCTCATGGCATGTTTATGTAAAGCCGTTCTTCCGTAATTGTCCCTAGCATTTAGATCAGCCCCCTGTTCCACGAGCCATCGAACCAATTCATCCGGAATATTGAAAAAGCTCAAGGCCGTTGATTTGCTGTAGCCGCCGCGGGCATCCCATTCGCATTTGGTAAATACCTCTTTTAATGCCGCTATATCGCCTGCATCGATTAGCTCGTCAAAATTTCTTGGTAAGGTTTTTTTCTTCTTGCCCAATATGCTTTCTCTCCTTACGTCAGAGTTTATATATTTTCTTCATCACCATATAAACCCTACATTTTACCATCTTTTTAATTTATGTAGTATTGTTGTATTAAATATAAGACTTCATCTTCCTTATCAAAACGCAAACCAATGCAAAATTTTAGTTATGATCATTCCTTAAAATGTTCATAACGGACATAAAACGCTCTAATATAAATGCACCCTATTCTTGCTTTTCCATCAGGCTCAATAAAATAATCAACTTGAGCTTTGTCATAATGTGGGGTCCAATCGTAGCCCCCTTCAAGATACTTTAAGATGAATGAGTCGAAGTCAAAATGTATACAAGCACAGTTACCATCATCTATTGTTCCATGCTTTCTTATGTACTCAAATAATCTGTCTTTTTCTTCCTTAGGAATGACTGCGATAAAACCATAATCGAGTCCCATCAACTATCCCCGCCTAAGTCATTTTCTGAAACAGACATTTCTCAAAAATTCTGTATTCACGAAGCGAGCCTGCCTTAGATCCCTCTATACTTCTTTTGTGAACTAACACTATTTCCAGCCGTTAATTAAGTTATTTGTTTGATTTTCCTTGTGTAGAAAAGTAGATGATCGGATTGATTATCCCCATACCTGTAATTGCTAAAAAACTATAAAATAAAGCAGGGTCTCCATTTAATCCAATCTCGTCAACAATGATCCCACTACTATATAAAAGTTGGCCAGAAACTAGAATCGAAATCGCTGACAAACTAAGGACCGTGAAACCGTTAATCATTTTATTTTTTTGTTTAAGGATTATCATTATAAAAAATAAAATTAGGGATGCAACCAAAAAAGAGATAAAAATAGGTATTAGCATAGTGAGAGTTCCAATAGTTTCAATCGATTTATGTGTGTACATTTCTTCTACCTCTCTTCCAATACATATTCTTATACTTCAATTTGCTCTACCACCAAACTTATTAATGGAAGTCAAAGCGCTTTATCGAAGCAGTATGAATCTTTGTCATAACCATTATGTTCATAAAAGGCATGGGCATCTGTGCGTTTGAATCCACTACATAAGATGATGCTTGAAATTCCTTTTCTTTTGGAATATTCCTCAACATATTTAAGTAATTTTGTTCCTATTCCTTTATTCTGAAGCCCTTCTTGCACAGCAAGGCCCTGAATGTGTAAGTAACCAAATTCATCTCCAATTGATAACGCGTGTACCGTTGAAATAAAACCAACCACTTTATTTTCAAATAATGCTACAAATGTCTTATAGTTCCCATCTCTATTCATTTTCTCTAACGTCACTGAAAAATTATCAATATTAACCTTGCGGTTTCCTAACACATTAATCCATAACGATACTACCTCAGGATAATCACTTACTTCAATTTCACGTATTAAAACTTCCATATTCACACCGCCCAAAATATTAATAATAAAGGTTGCGAAGAATAATAATATACATTCTGGCAATGGTTATATTGTAGTTGAACTAGTTTCTTGAGATCTGGTATGTAAACATTTTAATCCCGGCATCCCGTATTCACGACGTTCCACCGATTTAAGCACCACCAGGGTCCGGCCACGGCGCAAATGTATCCCCTGAGCCTGCTTCTCTGACGATCGCTACAAGCAGACCGAGGAGTCAAAAAACTCGGATGCGTGAATATAATGTTAGGCGAATTGACTTTGCTTTCTATCTAATGCACTTTATAGTCTTTCTTAAGAAATGCATATATGACATTATCAACAAACCGATTCCTCCAAAAATAATGTTCCTTCAATAACCCTTCTTCTCTAAAACCGACTTTCTCTAATACCGTTCTTGATCCCACATTCTCTGGTTCTACAAATGCTTCAATTCGGTTCAATCCTAGATCATTAAATCCATATTCAATTATCTTTTCAATTGCCTCGGTCATAAAACCTTGACGCCAATATTCTGGCGCTAATTCATATCCTATTTCAGCTTTATAATGGTTTTTCTTCCAGCCATGAAATCCACATGTTCCGATTACTCTGTTTAACGACTTCAGAGTGATACCCCAACGAATGGCTTGACTTCTTTCAAATCTTTCATTCCATCTTTGAATTAGTTCTTCTGCTTGTCTTATGTTCGTAAAACTCTCCACATCATAAAATCTCGTTACTTCATCCAATGAAAAATATTGAAACATATCTACGGAATCATTTTTTGTTATCTGTCTTAGCACAAATCTTTCTGTTTCTAATTCAGGAAACTGAGGCATAGAACTTTCTCCTTTAGTGGTTTAGGTCACATCATCTATCGTTCCTGTATTCACGGACCCAAGAGTCTACAAGGAGCAAAACGACTGGGACGTATTCCAGGAAATCCAATGGCCGAACGGTCTGAAGCGTGAATACGATGTTATCAATTGCTAATACTGTCTCTGAGATACCTGGAAATAAGATTAAAATGTTTTATAGTGTTCTTTAAAATAGTGTTTTCCATTGGTTCAACTTCTTTGATTAAACCTGTCATCACATGGTTGGCCAGAATATATTCATCTTCTGTGATTTGATTGTTAGTTATGGCTTCTTCTAACTCATCCTCATCTTTTATACAGAAATCACCACTTGGAAAGACAATTAGATCTAGATAAAGATCATCCCAGAAAGGTATACCTCGCTCATTAATCCCTACGTTCTTGGATATATCGAAATACCATTGAACGATTTCTTTTTTCTCATTGAGCATTGTTGTAACACAATAATTAGAGCCAATAGGAAAGTGTTGCATCCAGTAGTACCCATTATCAACCAGACAAACTTCTTGGCCGCCTATTCTTCTTACTAGAGGTTCCTTTACCTCGTGAATACGAATTAATGATATATGCCCTTTAAAATCCCCGTCATCGAAAAACCTGCATATATAATCCCTCTTTAAAACACGTTTCCAATCTAAACGGTCAGCATATTTTCTCTTCATCTCGCACCTCTGAATTAGTTCGTCTCATTCTTGACTTACATTAATTTCTGTTAGTGTTCCAAGCATCTATGAACCTAATTACAAGTGCATTAGCCATTTGTGTTTTCCATTAACATGATTATACATCCGCGGCATCTCACAGGTATATGTTCTTGTATTTCAATAATTTGCCAATTCAGCTTTTACATGTATGTTCCGATAAACAAATCAAACAGCCTGCCACAGCGGCAGGCTTATTTGTCTGTTTTAAGCTTTTTGTTTTCAAGTTATCTGACTACTATGAAGAATAGTTAATAATTATGCCTTCCTGCGTACCTTCATCGTAAGCAATCCACAACTCATCCCCCACCACTACACCATATACTGGTTCAATAGTCTGTTTAATGTGGTAGGTAATTCCGTCTATTTCTGCGGTAATCATGGCCAATGGCCGTTCCCCTTGCGTTCCGTCATAATGAACGGAGAGAACCTTAGCCGCACCTTGCTTGCCTTGAAGTAAACGGGTTTCTCTCTGGAAATCTTCCTTCTGCATGTTAACCGGAATGACGGCGCCCACATTCACCGACAAATTTTCAGGTACAAAGAGACTATTGGCTTTACGGATTCGGTCTGCCCCTCTAGAAATCATGACTTCCAGAAGCATCAGCTGCTTATTTTCAATAATGATCGGCATTTTCTGCACATGGATCACTTCGCCCTGAAGAGAGAGTTGGTCCGTTTCCTTTACTGTGCTCCCATTGCCGCCGTACCTAAAGATTCTCGCCATTCCCTGAATCAAAATGAGTTTCGCTCTTTCACCCGTACGATATTCAAATCCGAAAGGTTGAACGACCGGTACGGTATAATCCCGTCCTTCGGCTGTGAAGTAAAGCTTAAGGGCTTGCCCCCGGTTCACTTTCCCATGTGGTTCAATACGAGTAAGTATCGCATTTTCAATGATGACCGGTTTAGACGACTGCGCTGCATGTTTAAGATCCTCCTCTGTGATAAATACAGCTTTGTGCTTCTTTCGGTCGTAACTGATCATTACGGTGTCTCCAATTTGAATAGGACTCAGATAGGAGATGACCTGCTTGATTTCAACCTCTTTCATCCGACCTTCATCCTCGAACTGAACGATAAATCGGACCTGTGGCTGTTCATTCACATATAAGCCTGATTCCTCCATATCTATAATCCGGCCCTGAATATGCTGGCCATCTCTCATTTTTTTCATTCTTGATCCCGCCAACATGCGAGGGGCGACTGCGACGCTTAGGAATGTGAGTAGAATGATGAAGACCCAGACCGACCAGTTAATAACAATCGCTCCGCCTTGCTTATAATAATTCCAGAAACTTTGAATCGAGACTTTGTTTTCGGCTTCTGTGAGCAACCATTTCTCGACCTGATCGCTTGATAGAACCTTAGCTTCCTGGAGTTCCATCTCAACATAACCTGCCGTTCGATCTCCACCGCGATAGTAAAGGACGTCACTACCTAAATTCTTATAAAATTCAGTATCGCTATTTTTCAAATTCTCGTAGGACAGCTGCTCCAGAAGAGCAGAGGCATCTTGAAATTGTCCGGATTTCTCATTGAGAACATATCCAATAACGGATCCATTTAATTCATCTTCTACAGTAGATCCGGCAATCAGAACTTCTTCGTCATTCAACAGGAATACGGAAGCTTGATATACCGGCTTTGGCGTTGGAACCGCAGCTCCCCAATGATTCTCGTTAGCGTTATAAAATGATGCTTCTTCAGGATAGTTCCCATTTTCGCGTACCAACTTGGCGTTATTGAACCCAAAGACTTTGGCGAAGCGGGCGCCAGCCCGATCCTGTGCAGCAAACGTCCCTTCATCCTTGTTCTGAAGCAGCACGGATAAATCACCGTTTTTGTCTAAAATCCCGCTGACAAATGCCGTTCTATCGTCCTTTAAATCCACTGTAAATACGGGAACTGCCTGGTCATTCTCAAAGCTCCCGTGCACTTCATCTATTCGAACTGGTCTGGACGGAAGTTGATCCTTCTCGCCTAAATTCACTTTATTCAGCTTTCCGTCCTTCACCTGAGCTATGTACCATTCTGAATTTGGCGATTCCCCTGCTACAATGAGTCTGCCACGCCAGGCGTAAACATTTGAACTCCATGAGGGTGGAAGGTGCATCGTACCCTGAGCCAACTCTTCAACCTTGCCAGTTGAATGGAAGTAATTGATTTGCAGCCCGTATGAATCGTCGTAGGTCGGGATGATGATTCCATCTTGCTGATAAGTCGCCGGCCCCAGCCCGGCTTGGAAATTGGTATGTATCGTAGTATCTGTAATTAAGTTTTCCTTATCGGGATCAAAAAGATAAACATCATACTGCTCTCCAACCGGGTGTTTTGCCAAGCCAATTAATTTCTTCCCCTCATCCAGCATATAGATGCGCTCAAAGGAAGGTTGATACTCATCAATGTATCTCTTGTAATCATTCCACATGAACACACTTAACAAAATGACTGGAATCAAAAATACCAAATTGCCGAGAGATATCGCTCGCTTTTTATTCAATCTGTTTCTCTCCTTTTTATATGTCCGTTGTTATTTGTTATGTAAAGACCTAATAATCGCGATGGTAGATACCACATTCTTATCCTGGTTCTTATGTTATAGCCACTTATATGAAATTGTTTATAAGAAGACAACCGTATTTCTCTTTGGGCGGGAGTATGTGCATGAGTTCGGCAAACAATAAAATAACCACTGATCAAACTTCAGTGGCTTGATGAGATTCATTCTATAATTGCCTTGATTCAATTCTTTACCATACCTGCTCCCTGTGAAAGCCCTATTGTTCAGAGTTTAATAAGATTCTCTATTATTCTACAACAAATTCCATATTTAAGGTATGGAGATACTTTAAAGGCATTTGGGTGCTTCAGATAGGTTTTCCATATTCACGATGTCCATTCACCCTTATCTGCATGAGACGTGCGAACAGGAAGACCTAAGCTGACCAAACCGTTTGAATGAGTAGGTTGTCAACTATATCTACCGCCATGATAGCAACCTTCAAAATGTACTTACTGAATGTTCTTAATATAAGCCCCAAACACTAAACTTATCAGAGAACTCGATAATTACTTCAAGTCATCAGGTATATACCGAAGGACAGCGCGGCTGGCCCAATGCGTGAGTTTGTTGTTAGAAGATGCTACTGCCTTTTATGAGTTGCTTCCGAGAATCCATATCACTGCTTCTTTAAGATCCCGTGCAATGTAATTCGGCTCAGTTTCTTTCCATTTGTGTCTATACGCGTTTAAGGATCCTTCGCCCCACCCGGTTCTTACCAGTATCTTACTTGCTCCGACAGCATGTGCTGCCAGCATATCGGTATCACCGACGTCGCCTATCACTATACATCTTGTTAAGTCCAATTTATATCTCTTTGCAGCTGCGAGGAGCATTCCAGAGCTTGGCTTCCTGCAATTACAACCATCATCAGGACCATGAGGACATATAAAGGAGTCATCGAATCCAAATGAATAAAACTGTTTTCGGAATTCATCGACTGTCGCTTGTCCACGTGATATCCTATGTTGATTGGTAAATGCAAATACCTTAAGACCTGCATCTTTGAGCTTATTGATCGCTTCTTGAGCCCCTTCAAATAATGTAAAATCTCGTGGATGCATGAAATGTCCTGTACCACCAATGGTTCCATCCCGATCGATAAATACAGCTTTCCATTCTATCAACATTCATACCTCCTCGAATGATTTTAATAATACACTTTTTTGGATTTCGCCTAACCTTACTGTATTTCATGGCACGAGTCAGCCTTAAATCGCTCTTTTCTTAGGCCAGCTCGTGTGTCGTTAAAGGTATCCTCCATAATTGGGATCGGACGAATCAAGGGGCATAAGGCCTGCTGCGTGAATATCCTTTATCTCCCCTCAAATTCTCTGTCTAGTATTCCATCAATATAAACTTTATATTTTGTCTTCCTAAATCCAGCCAGTACCAACTTTCTGATTTTTTCAACCTTAACTTGGTGTTTTTCTTCATTTCCAACTTCGAATTCATAGGTTTTAATCAATTTAAATGAGAACGTTCTAAAATCATTGATTCTATCGTTTCCGTCCACTTTAATACTCAGGTTTCCTAAGAATTGATTAAATTCAAACTCCACAATATGCTTTTCTGAATGTCCAACTTCGAATGAAAATTTCATTCAGCCACCTCTTCCCTGGATATTGATTTAATCTCCGAGATTTCAAAACACGCTATTTCCTGCCTCTATTTGGAATTGTATCCCATTCTCCTTCTTGTTTCACTTCTTAGACTTTGTTAAACAGCTTTATTTATTTTTTTCATTAAGATAACTGGCAGAATAGTTCCATGGATTGCATGAATGCCGCATGCGAAAGACAGAAAAAACGATTGACATTGGAGTTTACTCCAATGCTAATCTGAAGATATGGAAAAACAATATTCTATACAAGAGGTTTCACGAATGCTTGGTATCCCGAAGGATACGCTGCGGTATTATGACCGGATTGGAGTCGTATCACCGTCTCGGGGACATAATTCTTATCGCAAGTATTCGAGGGACGATATCGTCGATTTGATGAATATTCAAATCATGCAGTATGCGGACTTTTCACTAGAAGAAATCAAGGGGAAGTTTCAGTTCCACCGAATGCAGAGTATAGATCCTGCGTATTGTGAGGAGGTCGCTGACTTCCTTGAAACCAAAAAGGCAGAAGCACTCAAGAAAATCGCACATCTTGAAAAGGTCAGTGAGTTACTCGACGTAGCAGCTAAAACACTAAGGGACTTTAACCATGAAAATGACCAGCAGCTGGCAGTGTTCGTTCGGGAGATTTACCGGGATCTTCACAAGAAGGAACCTGAAATAACTAAGGAGGATTGTGATGGACATCAAAATTAAAAATTATTATTGCTTGATTGCTGGCGTTCTTGCCATACTTTTTGCTGTTACGCACGCATGGAACGGGCAATCCGTTGTACTGCCGACGCTCTTGGTAAATGATTTAGCCTTGAATGCACGGATAACATTTACGTATATCTGGCACATTATCACCGCTGAAAATCTGGCTTTCGGCATAGTATTCATTATCCTGTCATTTCAAAGCGAGAAATCGAAGATCCGGTTTGCTGCGTGGATTTTGGCGTCACTTCTACTCATTCGTCTGATGGTCATTCTCGGCGTAACGGCATTTTATGATGCTTCGGAACTTACGAATACGTTAATCGATTCTATTGCCATCTTAATCTATGCCGCTTTCATCATACTGAGCACGAGAATAAAGAAAAAAGAGTAAAGGGTAAGAAGGTTAATATTTGGATCTAGACCCATGCAAACAAGATAATTTAAGTAATGCTGTATCTTGTTTGACTTACTGAAACTTAAGTTGTACTTATCGGTCTTACAATGCTCTTTCCGGAGATTTCATCTAACGTTTCTTGTTTTCACGACGTCCATCTCCCTTATATGGCTCTTATCATAGGGAGATGGATGTTTTCGGGTGATTTTGATTCCTTGCTTATTCACTCCCACCAGCCCGAGAGCCACTAGGTTCAAAGCATGAATATGTTGGTTATCTTATGGATCGGCCTTCTTCGAATTATCTAAATTCACTAATAACTTTTATTTGTTGAATAATTTCCATGGTACTATTGGAGTCCTTAATGTCAAATAGATAATTCGCTTCATCCTTACTAGGTTGTATTACTGTCGAATTTTCTTGTCTCTCCAATACTTCCAAAAAGCTCGCAGCACTTCTAAATATAGCTTTACTTCTTTGAGTTTGTAGTACACGTTCTTTCAGTAAATCAGTTGGTAGATCAAAGTAAACGATAATGCTTTCAAATCCCTTGTCCTGAAAGTGTCGGAGTACATTTGCTCTTCCAGGTTTATTTAAATTGGAATTACTCAAGATAATGTGGAAATCGCTTTCCTCAATAGCGTACTTAACAATCGCATTAGTTACAGAGAACTTTAAAGTGTTAGGACCCTCTATAGGGCGAAGTTTCTTATAATGGCTATTAATAAATTCAGCATGATTATCTTGATCAATAACAACGGCTTGTTGTAATACAGATTCTAATTCTTTAGCAAAAGTGGTCTTTCCACTATGCGTTTTTCCAACCGTCATGATTACCAGGCGCCTCATAAAATACTCTCCAATCAATGATCTGATGAACACTATAATGTTTTTGCCAATCTTTCAGATAACTTCTTTGAATCAACTTTCAAGACTGTCATTGGGTGTCAATTTATTTTTAAAATAAATCTAAAATACAATAGAGTATGTAGGTTCACCATACGTAAGAGTGTTTTCTGAAGTAAATCCAAGCTTTGTATAAAATTTTATTCCGGCATCATTGTTAGGATGCACTGTTAATCTAATGCGATGACAATTAGGATGAAATTCTTTAATGAAATTAATTAGCGCGTTTATCGTTTCTGCTCCTATTCCCTTTCTTTGAAACCTTTGATCAATAAAAAAATGAAAGAGCCAATAATCTTCTTTACTAGCAGGTGTATAGTGCAAATTGAAGAAGCCTACCATTTGATTTTGTTTGTAGACCCCATAAGGTTCTACTATCCTACCATCCGGTCTGATATAAGCCTTCGCAAGAGCAATTGCAGCGGGAGGTGTTACCGAAGCAACAAATCTTTGTTGTTCCACACTTACAGTTAGTTCAATAGCTTCTCTCCAGTTCTCAGAAGTAATCTTTTTTAGTATGACTTGAGACATGACTGTTTTCCTCCAATAATAAAACCACAGTTGGGTTATTCATGTTATCGTTGCGCTGATTTCCGATAACCTAAAAACCTTAGATCAAGATTCCAACTCTATTTTTCACTTTGGTATAAAAACTCAACTTCACCATCTAGCAAATATCGATATTCAAATAATTGCATTGTTCGTTCCCTAATTCTCTCCCGTATAACCCTGCCTAGGCTTACCGATCCTTGTGATCCAAGGTTACCATTATTAATAAATGTCTTCTCTACAAATTTTGTTTCCCTTGAGTGATACTGTAACCATTCTTTTTGCGATTCAATTAGTGCTTTTCTTGGTTCTTTATCCAACTTAGAAAGAAGCTTCTTATATATTTGATTCAACTCTTTATCCCAAATCTCTGCATATTTGCTTTCCAACGCCCCCCATCCCAATGTTGTAATCTCTTTGGAACTTTGAAATTCATTAAATTCCACTTCATAATCATGATCTATAGGATTTCGAAGCATTTCATCATAAAATTCCCCAGTCAATTCATAGTTCCCAATGCTCATGGATAACACTTCATTGTTAGCAGGATCTGATCGACCTTCAGATATTTCTTTTGATTCTGTTTCATTACCTGTACTCACCACATCGGAAGGCAGTTCAGAATTCTTTATTGATTTAGTTTCGCTGTTCACGGTAGTCGATTGACTAATATTCTGACAAGATGAAAACACGATCGTAATAAAAAATATTAAGAGTATCTTACTCTTCATAACGATCTCCTTAAATATTATCCATAATATTTACCGGTAATGGCGCATAACGTCCCTGTGTTCACGCCCCCATACCGACATAAGTGACCGTAGAGAACGGCAGCGATGCGGTTAGTTGGTGCAGGGAAACCCGATAGACTTAAGGCGCGAATGCGCTGGGTCCTACGGAGTTTGCCTCGTGGGGTTGTGCGCTGAGGCTACCGCTCTGATTCCACTTCTCGCGAAACAAGGGCAAAGCCCTCAGTGTAGATACATTGTTAGACGAAGTTACTGCCTTTTTAGGATCATCATACACAAAAATATATTTATAATTCTTTATTCGATTTGTCATAAGCATGTATTTCAATACTTTCACCGCTATCATTCTTAGTATGAACATACCATAACTTCTTACCGTTAATTTCTTTACCCTCGAAATAAAAATCTAAAGGAATTAACCTTGCCTGAATGTTATTAACCTCGATCCTATCAACTTGTTCAGTTGCTAATCCAAATACGAAATCACCACCTCTAATATATCCATTAATCGGTTTTGAAATTTTATGATATATATTTAATCCACTGCCAGTACTTAAGGAATCAAATCTCCAACCAAACAATCCTTTAGATAATTGAACAGCCACAATATTATCCGAATTAGTTATATAAAAATAATCCGCATGATTATTTACTTGCGAACTGGCGAATATTTCTTTTACAGTGACCCCTTCCTGGTTTTCTGTTTGATGATAAATAGCTTCTAATGGAGTCGAAAAAGATCTTTGATTATCTTCATATAAAAAAATAATCCCTACCAAAGCAATAATAACTGCTGCTCCAATTATTCTATTTCTCATAATCTCTCCCAAAGTAAATAGGATTTGCAAAAATTTCGTTAACGTTTTTGTGTTCCTAATGTGAGTCTCCTTAGAAAGCTCTTATCTTAGGGACTCGATGTGTCTGTCAGGAGTCGCTTCCTCATGGTTTAAAAAAGATCTTTCCAGAAATCAAAAAATAATAAAGTGATACTTACTAAAATAGTAATTATCCCTCCCAACTTAACTGCTTTCGGATTTTTTGTACCTTGAACATGAAGCTTCATAAAGAGATCTGGATAAGTAATTTGAATTATTCCAGAAATAAGTCCTAAGATAGCAATCAAAGAAAGTGGTCCCACATTATTCCCCCAGGAAATTAAGATTCGTCTAATTCCTAGTCTATAATTAGAAGTTAACACAGTTTATAAGGTTACAGATCTATATAGTTTCTATATCTTTCATGCATGCAATCATTTCATACTAATCATTCCACATTCTTGTTACTTCTTTTAGTTCCAAGCCCTCGAATTGCATTTTATAAATATCTGGTTTCTTTAATTGATTCAAAAATTCTAATCCAAAATTTGGATCGAAATGATTCATCATCAAAGTCATTACCAGACCATGAGTCCCGATTACTATTTTCTTTTCTCTATGTTCTTTTAAAATGGCATTTACAACTGAGATTGCTCTTTTCTGACAATCAGCATTAGACTCTCCACCCGGCAAGGTATATTCAGGGTCATCAAAACTCTCTCTGATACTAGACATTAACTCTGCATTTTCAATAAAATCTGCTGCAAAATGACGCTCTCTAAGATCTTCAAATACTTTGATATCTATGTTTAGGTGCTTTGCCAATCCCTCAACACTAAGAATTGCCCGAGTATAAGGACTTGATATAATCATGTCTATTCCTTCACCTTTAAGTATCTTCGTTACTTTTTCAATATCGACCTTTCCTTTTGAGGTAAGCCCTCTTATTCTTTCATCTCCTTCATTGTAAGGTGATTCTCCATGTCTAACCATATAGACAGTTGTTTTCATCCAGGCCTCCTTTAGTTGCTTGCTTACATTAAAGATATGATTCCGATTTTCCATAACGTTCCTGCACTCACGAACCTCCGAAGGAGATTATCCGCGGTACCCGCTTACCTAAGATCCCGCCTGCCGACCAAGGGCCGTAAGGGCCGGCAATGTATCCGATGTCTAAACCTTCTTTGATATACTTACATATCGGTCTTTCCTGGTTTCCATCCAGTAACTTGACTCCATTTGCTGGCCCTGCTCATGATTTCCCAAATTATTGGTTCCTTGCCTTCTACATATCGATCCCGCTCATTACGATATTGTCCCATCAAATCATATTTCACTGCTGCATATTTTCTGCAATCATCTTCATTAGTCCGAAGGTAATCCCTAAATAATAGTGAACATTGTTCAGACCAACTTCCAAATTCTCTTATATGGATATGAATTCGTTTTCTTCCAAGCTTCTCACGGAAATATCGTTTTGTTAGGTCAGGATTATCATACCTATAGACAAATCCTATGTTCTCAAGCTTAGTTTTGTATATCTCTATCGGTTCGAATGATCGGACCGAAATCTGAATATCAATTATAAGTTTTGCATCTAATCCTTCAATAGAAGTTGAGCCGATATGATCTATTCGAATAGCTAGCTTGCCAAGTGCTTGTCGAATCTCAAA
Source organism: Paenibacillus sp. FSL M8-0142 (assembly GCF_038597315.1). NCBI lineage: Bacteria > Bacillati > Bacillota > Bacilli > Caryophanales > Paenibacillaceae > Paenibacillus > Paenibacillus sp. FSL M8-0142. Next base: position 2,025,216 of record NZ_CP152008.1, on the reverse strand, counting down.
ACCAATACTTTTAAACTCTTGTTTCCAAGAAGAATCATACGGTACTACAATAATCGGATCTGACATAATAACCTCCGATAAGATTTGTGTACTAGTTCCGCGTAGTGCAGGGTTGTCCACCTGATTCACTTCCTTGATAAACCCCGGGCGAACCCAGGAACGAAGGTGCCGCAGCGTAAATACGGTGTTAGACGTAGTTAATGCTCCTTTGCGGCTCTCCTCAAATAAGGGTTGATAATTTAATTTTTCACTAAGCTTTTACCAAGCCTTTCATCCACTTGATTCGTTTATGTATTTTCCAGGTTCACTTCTTTTTCCAATTGTGTTATCATACTTTTAAAGAAGCCGAGTGCGGCAAACACTCGGCTTGACAATTGGCTTGGATGGGAGTCCCCTTCTGAGTCGAATAGGAACAAAAACCCACCTGGGCGCTAACCTTTGGGTGGGTTTTTACTTTTTCTTGTTGTTGGAATTGATGTATGTTAATAGGGCAATGATAAACGATCCAAATAGAAACATGATCGTCAGTGCATCCTTAACTTCCATGGCTTCACCTCCTTTCGAAGGGAAACCATGCCCACCCAAGATTCAATTGTCCTTCCTATTGTACCATCATCTCCCAATAGGGTGAAGAACAATTGTTCGATATTTTTATGGTTTAGATATCGTTAATTTCTGATAACGTTTCCGTGTTCACGACCTCCCACTACCTTAAGGTCCGAAGGACCGGCCCCGATGCGGTTAGGTGGTGCGGATGTATCGCCTGAATCAACTTCCCTGTTTTATCTCCTGGCTACCGTTGCGGCTTGTCCGGCCGATGCGTGAACATATTGTTATGTGATGTTCGGGCTATCTTCGAGTTTTCTTACTAATTCTATTATTGGTTTTGTATAGTTATCGAATATTTTATTATCATCAATTGATAACCATTTGATCTCTATAATATCGTCGTTGTCCTTATTGCTTTTATCGAGGTGTATTCTGCCTTCAATATCTGTCACTAGATATGTATATTCCCCCTCTTGGTGTTGGATTAATTTTAATGCTTTTACATCGAGTCCAGTTTCTTCTTTGACTTCTCTAATACAAGCCTCATCAGGGGTTTCACCTTCTTCGATTCCCCCACCAGGAAAATTCCAGACGATAGCCCCTCTTTGCACAAATTGACGGACCATCAGTATGTATTTGTCTTTAATAATGATTGCCTGAGCTATGATTAGGATCATCTCCAGAGTTTTTTCTCTTACTAGTCCGAATTTCACATAATGTTTCCGCATTCCTGACGTTCAAGCAGCTTAAGTGACCAAAGGGAACGGGTCGTCAGACTTAGCTGGTTGAATGTATCGCCTGATTAACCCCCTTGGAAATCCTTCTTAGCGATCAAGGACGAATGTTCGTAGTAGGAATGCAGTGTTATCCGGAGTACTCGAATTCTCGTCTAATCTATAGAGTTTTTTTATTTGCTCGAATTACTAACAGAGCTTCCCTCAAGTTATCTGCTACATCTCTTCTATTTAGCAATTCAAAACTAACCCTATCTACAATTAATTCGTAATCTAATGCATCACAAAGCATGTTGATTCGCCCATAGCCTGGTGCCATGGGAATAGCATTACTCTTACCAGGCGCTGCGTGTTTAGCCATATTAATTCTATATAATTCAACCATTCGATATACCGGTTCTAATTGACCCCAACAATATTCAACCTCATCCCTGAATGACTGATCATCTCGATATTTCTCAAGTTGTTTCCTTCGATCTTGTAAAGTTACGTTCATATCATCATCAGAATTTAGCGATTTTAATTTAAGATCAATCCCTCCGTTTTTGTGAAGCTTAGAGAATTCGTACCTTCTGTCTCGCCATAAACGTAAAACTTCATATAATGCGAAAATCCACATCTGAGAGAATGCTCCTACAGTCATGGCTTCAAATGATGGGGTTCTCTCTTTCTTAATATACGTTTCCAGTAATCTATACTCATATTGAGTAATGTCAGGATCAGTAATACCGATATTCATCGCTTGCATTCCAAGAAATAATCATCTCTGTAAAAAGGGAGGACTCTAAAATCATTAGATATAATTGAAAAATCAATCTCTTCAAGTCCTAAATAGTCTCCACCATGCCTAATAATTACTTCTTTCATTAAAGATCACTCCTTCGATTATGTATTTCTATTCTAAATTTGATTTTCGAATATTTCGGATCACGTTCTTGTGTTCCTGACGTCGATTCCCCTTAGATAGCTCTTAACTGAGGAAAATCGATGTGTCTGCCTGATTAAGCTTCCTTGAATTCCATCGGGCAGACCGAGCGGCGTAAGCCGCGAAGCTGGAACAAATTGTTATCCGATGCCCCCTGCTTATTTGAGTCGATACATACTATTTACGATTATTTATTATTTTTGAATAATGATTTGATAATAATTTCTGCACATTCTTCTGGCGTATTCAAACTCGTATCGACTGAGCAGCTATAGCGAATGTTTTTTGACATTATTTTATTTTGCTCATCTGATTGATCTTCTCTTCTGTCACCACGTTCTATACTTCTCTTACGACAAAGATCTAAAGGACAATACACCTCAACTATATCTAAAGGATACCCATTAAAAATATCTTTGACCTTATCGTAATGTGGATTTAACTCAGGTCTTTCAATAAGTATCCCATCGATTAAAACATTCTTTCCACTATCCGAATATAATCTTGCTGTGTAATACATCATTATTATTACTTCACTTAAGTACTTCCAGTAGTCTTTCCGCAGATGTTTATCACCAATCGTATTTTCAAAAAGATCATTGGCAACAACATAAAAAAATGGTTCAGAGTAAGTTTGCATAGCTTCTACTATTGAAGTTTTACCTGAACTTGTTACGCCATTCAAAAATATAATTCTCCCTTTATCCATATTTGTCATCTTCCTTTGTTATGTTTTATAAGATTTCGGGGGTTTCGGATAACGTTCCCGTATTCACAAACTCGAAAGGCTTAAGTAAGCGTAGCAAACGGGTCGATAGACTTAGCCTTGCAGGGTTGATTGCCTGGTTCCGCTTCCTCGCCCCTTTATCTTCGGGCAATCCAAGGGCCGAATGGCATGCAGCGTGAATATCTTGTTAACTGAAGTCCTATCTTCTTGAGAATACTCTGGAATAATTTCCATTTCTCCTTTGCTTAGCTATATCTAATAAATTTCATAAATTCCTTTCCAAAATCAGTTATATAGAGTATATTAAGTCCTTCTTGCCCAGCTTCTTTATAAGTATTGCCAATCATTTTTGTGTCTACAAGTAGAGATTTGGATATTAAATCACATATATAAAACTCATATCTACCATGAACTTCAATAGTGCTTAAGTAACTTGCTTCTCTCCTAATTAATTTAATAATTCTCTCTTTATACGATGCACTTGTTAATATACTTGTAGCACTGTCAGAACCATCTCCAATATCCATACTTCCCTCTCTTCCGGTATTTTCATATAGAGTCAATATTTTTAGTTCTATATAGTCTAATCTGGTTACAAGATCTAAATATGTTTCTTTGAAATCAGATTGATAATCCATTGTTATTCCTGAAATCAATATTGTTATTGCTAACGCATAATGTCCGGAGATTGATGGTGTAAGTTATCCTGCTATTGACGGTTAATCTGACCGCATCCGGATATACGAGAGGGAGAATTATGATAATTCTCCCTGAATGACGCGCTTAACCATATGATCGTCGATAATGCGGTGTTTGTTCTGTGCGCCGTAGAGCATGCAATGAGTACATACTTTGTTAATTAGCCTAGCTGCTCCGCCAGAGTAACGATAGATGTCGTCAATAGCTCCGTCAGTGAAGATGTCTCGTTCCGCACCGGCATAAGTCATGTGTCTCTCGATGTAGGCTCCTGTTTGGGCCCGGTCATAATGCGGAAGTTTGCATTGAAGATCGATGCGTTGACGAATCGCAGCGTAGGCTTGTAGGTTAATGCGATCCCACAATTCACTTTGCCCGACGAGGATGAGGGCCATTGGGCTTTGAGCATCCATCTTGAAATTTAGTAGAAAGCGAACTTCCTCCAGCATCTCTCGGTCCAAAAGATGACTTTCATCCACGACCACGACGGGCTGCAGTCCATGAATTCCCCGCATGAGCTCGATCTCTCGATGCAGCTGACGTTTCGCATCCCCGCGATAAAACTTCGATTCACAACCGAGTTGTTCCAGCAGCCCCTTGTAGAAGTGCCGCGGTGTCAGTTTTGAATCCGACAGATAGAGCACCTTGAACTTCGCAGGATCCAGTTCTTCGGCAAACCGCCGAATCGTTGTTGTCTTTCCGGTTCCGCAGTCACCGGTCACGACCGCAAACCATTGCCGTTCTGCCGCATATTCTAGCCGCCCCAGCGTCTCCTCCAAAATTTCCGACTCATATAACTCACTAGGCAGAATGTCCCTGGAGAACGGTGAACGGCTAAGCTCATAGAATGCCTCAAACATTGCCATTCACCTTGCCTTTCTTACGGAAGCTGATGGCCGGCACTTGCTCAGCGCGGCGCCCGCGACTTTGTACTTCAGCAACGCTTAACAGCCGCGATGAATCTGCCGGCAGCGGCTGAAGTTGATCCGGCAGTGGAGGACGTTTCCCGACACGTTCCCCGATTACGAGTTCCTTTACCTTCCATGGTTCGTGACCTTCGTACTCGATCACGAGCTCGGTGATGTCCGCCGGGTCATACACGACATCCACGGTACATCCGATGAACGGAAGCCCCACTTCATATTTACGCTCCAAGAAGCTGATGCACCCGGTTTTGTCGACTTTGCGGGTTTCGCAATGAAGGAATGCATTGGCGAGTATCTCTAGTTCCACAAACCGAAGCGCCTTCTTGTCACTTCGAAAGGCGGTTTCAGGGCTTCGTTTGTCAAGTGCTGAATGCGGCTTGTTCTGGTAGCATTCCGAAAGCCAAACTTCGAACAATTCATTCAGGCGGTCAAGCGTCTTTGGTTTTTCAAGTGCTGCTTCGCTAAGGAAAGAATCTACCACCCGGTTGAAGCGTTCAACTTTCCCGGTTGATTCGGGCGAGTATGGCCTAGCAAACAGAAGGCGAATGCCGAGCTTGGAGCACGTTCGCGTCATCCACTTAGTTCGATACTGCTTCCCGTTGTCGAAGTACACGGCTTCCGGAACACCGTACTTCTGAATGGCCTTTCGGAAGCTGTCTTCAATGATCGTCTTGTCCATGACCGGGTAAAACTCACCGTGCAGGACAAACCTCGTCGCGTCGTCGATAAAGGTAACGAGAAACACTTGTTTCATCGCTCCGTCCGGTCCAATGGGCAGATACGGACCGTACTTTATGTCCGAGTGCCATAGACGATTGCGGTGTGGCTGTTGGAATCGTCGAGCCGCTACACCTGAGTTTGCATACATTCGCATATGCCTTGTGCTATAACCACGTTCAGTGAGCTTCTCTTGAAGCGTGCTCCGTTTGATTTGACCTGGCTTAACGCGGCCTTCCCATTCCAAGATCTGAATGATCTGGGCAACACTGCGACTTGGCACTTCCCGCCGCAGCAAGATCGCTTGCTCCAAGACCTCCGGTGGAATGGCGGGGGCTGTGGGTTGTTTTCCTTTGCTCTTCGGCTTTAATCCGCCAAAGCCATCTTGCCGGTAGGCTGCTAAATACCGCCGCAGCGTTCTCTCCGATATTCCGATTTGCTCGCAAATTCTTTGCTTGATTTCCCTCGCCTTTGCCGGGTCGAGCCCTTCCGTAAGCAACGGGGCAAGGAGCTGCACACGATCCGCAGCGATCTGTTCCGCTTTCTTCTGATCTTTCATCCGTTTACACCTCTTTTGGTAGATTCGTTTACGAGTCTATCTCAGAGGGCTTCGGACAAGAATGCAGAACGGGTATGTACCCACAATTTTGAATTCACAACAGGTCGGACAACTCTTGCTAGCCATCCATCGGCATCTCCGACATAACGTCCGAATCTATGGTGTGCAGTTTGTGAAGGTGCGGACGGTTCCTTCACAACATCTAGATGAAAGCGAATGGCGATGGACTCTAGGCACCCTAACCAGTAGGTAGCCATTGAGCAAAGCCAAGTCCGCCAACGGTACAGTGTGGAGTTGTCTGCGGCAACATCTACTTCCGTGGGTTCAGACGCAATGACATTCTCCACACATTCTGATTCGTAACGCTTGTAAGGCACAATGCAGTCCGGTAACTCATGATGAATCTTCCGGCAAGCCGTACAACGTAGTCTTCGGATGACCAAGACGCTCTTTTCTCCCGTAGCATGTACAAGCTTCCGTTTTCGGCTCCCGATCACCGTCAAACTCGCAATGCAACAAGGACTAGGAACAATTTCTGCACACCTAACAAAAAACGCCGGGGATCTTCTCAACCAGCTCGTAATTTGATACAATGATCATACGTTTTGTGAGGGGATGTCTCCAGTGAGCTTGCGCGAACAGGCTCACGCTATATGGAGGCATCCTTTTCCTTTTCTGTGATACGGACATTATATTCGTCAATCCCCGGACAGGCAACACCGTCAGCTTTCGGGCATTATGCTTCAGCGTAAACATCAATATGTCTCGGAAAATTCTAAGTTTATATTCACTTTTTGTATCAATAACTCGTTTGATTACTGCAAAATATATATCATTAAACTCTTCAGAACTTAAATCGTTTTCATCAATTTTAATCCCTAATGTGCTCAAATGAAGTAAAAAGTTCTCCACAAAATTGTTTATGCGTTGCTGTGCAATTCTGCTCCTATAATCGAATAAAAGCTCATTTAATGCCCCACCAACATATGGTAATGTTGACACACTTGCTTTGGCTATACTTGTAAGCATCTCTTTATGTTTATAATCCATAAAAGTACTCCCCCATATTTTATATACTTTATAGGATTTCAGTTAACGTCTTACGCACTCACGAACCTGAGAGGCTTAAGTTTCCACTGCGATAAAACGAAGTGATCGCCTCGCTGGGTCGAAGACTTCGCCTCGCAGGTGTTGCCGCTGAACTGAAGCTGCTTCCCCGAAATGCCTCCAGTGGACCGAGGGGGCGACAGCGACCGATGCGTGAATGCGTTGTTAGGCGATGCCAACCTGAAATACCCACATTATATCTTCTTTACTGGACAATATATCTTGATTTCATTCTTCTCATTATCATTTTCTATTATTGTTTTCTCATCGTATTTCTCAAAGTAATATGCCATATCATCATACGTATATCCATTCTTATGTATCCATCTTGAAGTATACTCATATGCAGTTTCTGTCTGACTAATCGGACCAACGTAGTGTGTTAATGAATAAGTTCTAGGAAGTAGATGGATATGTACCATCTCATTGGGCAATTTACTGAATGGCTCTACTTCATAGCAGCAATAGAAGTCCACGAGTCCCTGGTTCTTTTTATAGTTTGGCGGAGTTATTCCAAAGGTGACATTCGGATTCTTAACGTTTGGTATTTCTTCCCTTCTTCTCGTTAATTCAAGGAAACCTTTATTTATATTCTCTCCCAGCATAGAGATATAGGCAGTTGCTCGAATCCCAACATATGTTGTGATATCTTTTGTTTCTATGATTTCTACCTTCATTGTGACCACCTCATCGTTATTCTTCTGGCGGTTTCGCCTAACGTTCCTGTATTCACCACGCACGGGTGTGTCCGGCTGAATCTATTTCCTAGAAACTCATCTGCAGGACCGTGACTTGTCCGAAGTGTGAATGTACTGTTATATGTCGGTGTCTTGAGTTACTTGTATTAGACTTCTCTGTTTAAAAATAACTCCATCATCTCTACTTCTTTAAGAAAATGAGCTTCTATATTCTCCTCATGCTTTTCATACTCATCTAGATAATCTAGCACACCTTCAAGCATTCCAATTCTCATTAGAACAGACATATCACTAAACGAATCCTCTTCTTCTAATAAAGTTCTTCTTAGCTTCTCCAGTTCCACTTTCCTTTCAATTAGCTCTCGAAATCCTTTTAAGGATTTATCTTTATTATGTGTAAATTTTCTTCGTAGATTTATGTTTTCCAATTGCTCTTTATACTCACTGATTCTTTCAATCCTCATCTTTACAGCATGATCATATCTTAATTGATCAGGACCAAAACGAAATTGGGTTCTCCAAGCGACAAATGTTTTTTCAGGCACGTCTAATATTTTAGCTCCGTCCCATTTATCTAATCTTCTATCCACACACAAATCATACATTACTTCTTTTAAGGACTTACCATACTTGGCTTCTACTAGCTCTTTGTATTCTTTATTTGTCATCACGAGTTCCCTCCTTCAAATTCTATAATCGCATTGTCATATAACGTTTCATATTCACGACTCAGCCCATGCTGAGTGTACGGCTGATTGTCGGACCAAGGGCGTATGCCCGCAGCGTGAATATTATGTTATACGGAGTCATCTTCTTCTCGAGAAACATGCACTAATGTCCATGCATTTCTTGAAAAAGCATTATCGATAGCTATGATATTTATTAAGTTATATATCTCCATCGGGGCAGAATATAATTGCATGAATTTATTAACTTTGACAGGCAAGAAATTCTTGGTCGAGGCGTGCCATGACCACATATTTCTATCTTTAAATTCTTTCATTATATTCAATTTAGTTTCGCAAATAAATCTATACGAGTTTCCTCTCCATTCTTCTGGGAGATGAGTTAATATTTCATTCAATCCAGCAGCAATCCAAATCAGAGCTTGTTTTTCATTATTTTCTTTGTTTTCCCATAACATCTCAGCAGTTCGGTTAAAACCTACTACCGTATCCCAATCAGCACCTAGGATACCTTTATCATTTAACTTTTTTGTTCTATATTCAATTTCATTAGTCGGCCACCAATCTATTATTTCAGTTCCAATGTTAAGATTAGGATTCGATTGTGCTTGTATTTGAACTTGTTTGAAGATCGGGTCTTTAATTGATTTATAGCTATAATTTTCAACAAAATATTTCCAAGACGAGTAGACTTCTGTCCATGAAAAATTTTCAGATTTCATTTTTGATCTCCCTTTGGTAAAATGCTTTTCTATGAGATCATTTCGCATAACGTTTTGTATTGACGACGTCCTGACCTCTTAGAGTCGCTACTTATAGTTGTGAGGCTTGCCGAACACCTAATGCAGTGACGTCCCAACGGGCTTAGGGGCTGGATGTGGCCACTCGCTTCTCAGAGTGACCAGGAGCGTCAATACGTTGTTAGCCGAAGGAAGTTTTGGAAGCAGCCATTGCATTTAAGGCGTTCTCAAAATAGCTATATACTTCATCTGCAATTCCCAGAAACTCTTCAACAAGTACTTTACTATCCAAGTAACAAGCATACAGATAATCAACTAAAGCGCAGTCAATCTCACAATAGTTTAATATGGCATTCTTCATCTTAATATTGTCATCTTGCCATACACCTGTATCTTCTAAAACCAGAGAGTATAATGCACGAATTAATCTCTTAGAGTAACCATTAATATATCTAGTTTTCATTGTGTTATCACTAGCATTAGAAAGTAAACGATGTATACGATCTACTTCCTCCTTGGTCTCTGTATTTAAGTCTAAAATGAACTCTGGAGAAATAATTATCGGTGGTACTTTTTCACCAACGTCATCACCATATATGCAAACACAAATTATCTTAACCCAAAAACCCCACTCATTTGGTTTACTTAATACATCGTCAATCGAGCAAATTATCGTATCAATCTTAGTTACTAATAGATATTCCTCTAAAAGCCTGTCTTTAATATTTGACAATCTTTCGTAATCAATATCTTTGGGATTTACACATACAATAGTAAAGTCTGCATCTGACTAAAAAGGTTTAGCAGTTCCTTTTGGAATCGAGCCACACATATAAATGCTATGAATCTTACCTTTAAATTCGGTAAGTATATTATCTATATACTTATCAACAAAATCCTTATATTCACTTTGTATTATAATTCTATTAATAACTTTTTCTAATATCATTTAGACTCCTCCTAAACTAAGAACTTCTTTCGGCTAACGTTTCCGTATTCACGATGTCCCACCGACTTAAGACTGCATCAGCAGTCGGCCATGATGCGGTTAGTCGGTGCGGATGTGTCCGCTGAGTCTACTCCTCTGCCGATCACATCTCACGGACCAAGGAGCCAGCAGGCTCCGATGCGTGAATAATGTGTTACATGATGTCAATGCCCTCTCGAATTAGCCCACAAAATGATCTTTGATTAATTTCATTTCGATATTATTCCACCTGCGTCCTGCTTTATCTTGATATACATTCTCCATACGATTCATCTTTTTAAAACCAATATTCTCGTAACATCTAATTGCCGATACATTAAAATCAAATACGTTTAAATTTATTGCTTTTAATCTGAATTGTTCAAATCCAATCTTTACAATTTCTTTTAATGCCTTGCTTCCAATTCCTTTTCCTCGATTTTGCGTTTCACCAATTAAAAATCTTCCAATTGCAGCTTCTTCAAGTTCTTTATTAAACCTGCATAGTTGTATTGTTCCAACAAATTGCTCTGCCTCTTTGATCCTATAAATAAAAACATCCGATTCAATCGTATTTATTCCTTTAATGTAATGTGCCTTCAATTGTTCAATGGTTAATGGATAGGAATATGTTAAACCTGCCCATTGTACGATGAAATCTTCATCTTTTCGATTTATCCATTCTATGATCTTTGTAAAATCTTGTTCTGATAATGCTTCTAAATAAACCTTCATTGAATGATCCTCCAAAATAAGCAGCATTGATTTCATGTAACGTATCTGTATTCACGACATCGATCTCCCTTAGATAGCTCCTTTCTTAGGGAGATCGATATATGTTGTTATCCGATTTCCATCTCTTCTGCGAATACATGCCAATTTTGTTCAGTTACAATTTTTTCATTTGTTTGTATTGACTTTATAATCTTGAATAGATTCATCGTAATCAAAACTTTGATTAATCGGATAATCATTCCCAACAAACGACATGAATTTTTCTATTTCAACTAATTCAATATGATAGAGTTTCTTATTACGCATTCTATCTGAACAAAAGTAAAATCCATCAATAGCTTCTGTACCATCTATAGAAATAAGAAAAATATAACTATGTATGATTTGATTATAAAAATGATTTACTTGCATTTTTTCATTCTTGGGATTATTCAAATCAAACAAATCATCAATTTTATGCCAGTTTAGAAGCGTGACATTTTTTAGGTTTTTGTATGACTTTACTTCTAATTCAATCCTTGTAGTATGTGAGGTTAATTTACGGGCTTCTTCAAGTTTTCGGATAGAATACAGCGCAATCATTATATCTTTTTCTAATTCAACAGCTAGTTCCTCAGAAAAAGGACTTTTTCGATACTTAGTAGTAATCCTCCCCGAAAGTGCCAATAGATCTTCTTTCCAATAAGATGAATCCCAAATCATTGATGACTCTCCTCGATTTTTTTGTGGTTTAAGTGGTTTCGGATAACGTTACCGCATCTATGACGCAACCCGGCCTTAGATAGCTCTTACCTTAGGCCGGGTCGTGTGTTGTCTGAAGTTACGCCTATAAACTTGCTTCTGACAACCAAGGGGCTAATGCCCCGCAGCTTAGATGCATTGTTAAGTGATGTTACTGCCTTCTCTGTATTTACATTCTCATATTAGTTTTACAGATATATACTGTTACTTATGTATTCTAGTTATTTATAGTATTTTAATGGTATTTCATCATGTCTTATATGTTATAATTTTCTAGTACAATATACGGCTTTAAGGGCGGTCGGCTAATCTCCCAGAAGGGAGGTGATGCCCATGGAGGTCAAAGATGCACTTTCCTTAATGTTCATGTTCGGCATGTTCATTCTGGCATTGCTCACCTACATGAAAAAGAAATAGACCGCCCTCGCTAAGGTAACGGTCTATTTCTCGACCTAACTCCTGTGGCCGACTGCTCTTTATGCAGTTATTGTGCTTAGGAGTCGTGTTCCAGCACGGCTCCTTACTTATTCTTACCTCAGTATAACTCAATTTATAACGCTTTTATAGGTTTTGTTGATTATTTTTATTTATATAAGGTCTGTAATGTTGTCTAAAGTAATTTTACTTAACGTTCTTGTATTCACGAACCCGAGAACCTTAAGGCAGCTTTGCTGCCGGCCGCGACGCGGTTAGGTTCGCAGGGTTGTCTGCCTGACATTACATCTTCGGCTTATCTTCTGGCAGACCAAGGGATCGTAGAGACCACTGTGTGAATACGGTGTTAGATGAGGTCGCTGGCCTCTTCGAGTTAACTCCCAAAAAGTTCTTCAAAATATCTAATTCTTCTTTCGCTTTATTAAAAATGCCTTATCCGCTCTTTCAAACCCTATCTTCTCGTAAAATCCTACTGCTTTTGGGGCTGAAGTTAAAATATATTGAATTTCTTCTTCTCCCAATCTGTCCCTTAGTATTCTTATTAGTTCTTTACCGATTCCTAGTCCCTGATAGTCTTTATCTACTGCTATATCTGATATGTAGCAGCAATACGAATAGTCAGTAATAGCCCTTAAGAATCCAATAAGTCTCTTTCCATCCCGTACCGTAATAATTTCGTCCGCATTATCGATCATTCTCTGAATTCGATCGCTATCTCCTATGGGTCTCCTAATACCTGATTTAATAAACACTTCTTCTACTTCCGTAACATCACAACATTCATTGATTTTATATTCTAGCCCCACTGTTTGCACCTCACAATAATAAATATATGGTCTCTGCGATTTCGATGCGGTTAGGTAGTGCGGATTGTCCCGGCATTACGTTCTCCGACTTATCTTCCGGGACCGAGGCGGCTTGTCCGCCGATGCGCGAACACATTGTTAGGTGATTTTAATGCCTTCTTTGAAATGCCCATCCCAAAATTGCACTTTAAGGATTTTAGAACTATAATAACATTAAATTGGTAAAAGGAGGAACGAGGGTATGGGTCTTATTTACTTAAATCTTGATCAAGAAACAAGAAGACTTATGCAATTGGAACTAGATTTTGATTTAGCGCAAAAAAAAGTTTACTTAAGTCCAAGATTGAATAGCTTTGGTAGGTCGAACTATATTAATGTCTTAAAGCAAGCGATTTCTACCGGAAATGATACATCATTATCGAGGGAATTAAGAAATGGATATTTAGCTGAAACTGAACAGAGAAAAACAAAAAATGGCTATAGTACAGTCAGAGTACCTGTTACTGCTCCCGATACCTTAGCTGAAGGAGAATTTAATAGATATTATATTCGTGCATTATGTAGACGAGCCCTAGAGGATACAAAATTTGACTTAGTCGTTTATCGCGCTAAAGAAGTTTCTGATCCTCGACCATCATCTGAGGCTAAAATAGGAGAAAGTTATAATCCTAAGCAATTACTTGATGATTTAAGAAATAGTACCGGAGTTGATACAGCATTAGGATTACCACCGGGTCCGAATTCCGGACTCAGTGTACAACTTAAGGATAAATCACAAGAAGTTACTGCATAAAGAGTAGACCAGAGCTTGCACATACTGTGCAAGCTCTTTTTTTGTTTTAATCTGCATTAATTTCACCTAACGTTTTTGTATCTACGAACCCGAGAGGCTTAAGGGAGCGCCAGCGACGGGTCCGACGGACTTAGACTCGCAAGGTTGTGAGCCTTGCGAACCACAGGGCGTAGCCCGCAGCGTAGATACAGTGTTATCGGATGGATGAGGACTTCGAAGATCAAACCTGACATAATTCTGCTTTAAATAATTATCTGAAGCTCTTCTAAAAAAGCTTTTATATCTATGTTCATTTCATAATATTCATGGGAAAATTGGAGATCTTTTTCGAGAATAAATCCTAATCTTCTAAGAATGAGCATCTCTGAATCGATGTAATATCTAGCATCAATTTTAAATTTTTTGCAGGTTTCACTAATTGAATGGCTTTTCCCTTCTTTAATCCCCCAGCGAAATCTTAATGCATTCATTTTTTTCTTTATATTAATAAATGATTCTTCACTTGTTAACAACTCCACAACTTGTATAACCAAGAAAAACATAAATTTGTCAGTTTCCACATCTTCAGATTTAATTATTTCACAGAAATCTGTTTCTGTAGGAGAGGTACCATTTTTGTTTTGCATATAAAACCATAACGCTACTAGCCTTAATAAATCTTCAAACATATCAAGATCTATTGGCAATGGTTCGTTAAATATTTCTTGGAAAACAGGGGTTAGATATTCATCTTCAAATTTATTCCCTCGCTTTTTATTACATGCTTCACAAAGAAGTCGAATGTTTCTTTCGTCTGATGAACCACCCTTAGACCAAGGAATTATATGATCAAAGTTGATTTCGTCAAAAGCCACGTTTTTACCGCATTCTTGACAAACTTGATTATCTCTTCTTAATACTTTAAATTTTACTGACTGTGGTATGTTTCTTGTTATATTTCGTAATTTTTTTGTTTCAGTGAATGGTTCGGCTACCAAATATACTGGACATACGTGACCAAAAATACTACAACGATATTCTTCGTTTTCAATAATAGGAAATTCTTCAACAAGAGGTCCGTAAGGGCAGTAATTTAACTCCCAACAAGGTTTACATATAGCTTTAATACGATTATCCTTTACTGTTTGCTTCCAAAGTTTAAATGCTTTATCCATTCTGTTTTCCATTATTATTCCTCCGAAAGTGTCATTGCTCTTTAATGTGGTATCTCCTCATCTTTCCGATAACGTTCTTGTATTCACGACGTCGATCCCCCTTGGATAGCTCTTATCTTAGGGGTGATCAATGTATCCGCCTGACTTATCTCCCCTGCTCATACTCCTGGCGGACCAAGGGCCGAATGGCCCGCAGTGTGAATATATTGTTATGTGATGCCCGCGACATCTTCGATACACTACACAAAGTCTTCATGGATTAAAGATCTAATAGATCTTTGCATTAACCCTGTGGAGTATTCAAATCATCGTCATTGATTTCAACCATTTCAGATTTAGTGCCTTCATATACCTCAACTGCACTTCTTACAATGTAACTTAAGTCTTGTGGAATAATTGTACACGCCCATAATCCCGCTTCACCTTTCGAAAATATCTCACCTGTTTCCAAATAGGACAGAACTCTGCATAATGTAAGTATCCCATATACAGGTATAGTTCTCATAACACTCACAGCGTATCCTACGCCACTAACAATGGAGGAACGAAAATCAGACTCTGGTATATCAGGAAATGCCTCTGAAATTGAAAGACCGTATATGCATTATTTATTAATGTTAAATGACATGCTAAGTCGCTATCAACAGGTGTCTCAGACCAGAAACTTTTATCATCGAGAGCGACTCGTTCTTCATACCGCTTCCCCCAATATTCACTACTGTGCAATTCAAAAGGTGTTGGATGTTTCCACGGCATAATAGCATCTTTAGTAATTAAACTGATTTCTATCGGTGATGGTTTATTTGATAATATCAAAAAATTGAAATCTTATATGTACATCAATATTCTCATTTAAGAGAACGATTACATCAATATCGCTACTTTTTGGGTTAAAACTTTGAAGAGCGAGTAAACCATGGATATATATTCCCAAATGGTTATTTCCTAGATGCTCAATTAAAGTTGCATTCAATTTTGAGATCCGATTTTTTACTGCTTAAGGGCAATTGTCCCAGCCAAAAATATTTATAATTCAATCTCCTTTGATTTAATACGTTTTTCGCGGGTTTCACATAACGTTCCTGTATTCACGACCCAGCGCATGTTGGATGTCCGGCGAATGCCGGACCAAGGACAAATGTCCGTAGCGTGAATATCATGTTATTGGATATCAGTGACTTCTTTGAATTACTTAAGTAATTTTCAAATCACTATTTTACTTTAAAATAAACGGACTTAATTATGCTGATCTATATAAGAAAACATATTTTCAAAGTCTTGTTTCGAATCAAAAGTATATTTAATTATATGTTCATTATTAACTTCAGCCTCTTCACTCCAAAGCCTAAAACCCAAACCGCTTGTATCTAATTCTACCATCACATAATCGAGACCTAGTTCATAACACTCTTTGTATTCATGATCTGATGAAGGAAAGTTATTTTTAAATTTATCGTTATAGATGGGCTTAAAGTAATTAATTAAAGCAGCTTCTGCAACAGCAATATTTTGTTTGTCGGATATTCGTAAAAAACTAGTATTATTCTTTTTTGATTCAACTAGGTCATGGATGTAACTTCTTAGGTCATCATTGGATTCATTGGGATCGAAGAACGCAATTGAATTGGGACTAAATTTCCAAGCTGTCAACCAAATATCAGTGTCCCAACTTCTTTCACTATAAATTTTTTGTACGGTTTCATGCTGTTGTAGTCGATCAAAAACATTACGAGTTGGTGTTTCCTTAGAGCCAAAAGCGCGACCAATATATAATACTTGAAGATCCATGAGGGAAGAGTCCATTTCAGATTGAGCAAGAAATGTTTGCAATAATAACGCAGCATGAGCTTTAAAAGCTGGTTGTGTAAGGGTTTCAATTATAATATATTGATCATTCATCTCAAAGCTCACCTTAACGATCATTTCATCCATAGGTATTTGAATACTGACGTTCTTAAATGTACCCTCATGAGCGATACGGATATTTCCTTTAAAAATGGACCCTGAAGTTTCGTATGAGGATGTATCAAACATCATTAGAGGTCTTTTACCAACCATATAAATGTGAAAATTATCTTTATCCTTGTACTGTTCCTTTAGTATCTTAAGTTGATCCTGTTTAAACGTGTAAGCATAGTTTTGAACTAACGAGATCCCTTTACTATTTATCGTAAACAGTCCTTCCGTTTGACTTAAATATGATTTTTTAAGTATAAATAAAATGTTATTCTATTCATCAACTTCCTGTTAACTGAATCTCTAGGAAGGAGATTTATAAGGTTTATTTGTGATTTTCGATGATTTCCAATAACGTTCTTGTATTCACGAACCCTCATCACCTTAAGGCCGAAGGCCCGAAGGCCGGACGCGACCGCGCTTAGGTGATGCAGGGTTGTCTGCCTGATACGACCACCCTCGAAATGCCTCGGACAGACCAAGAGAGCGTCAGCGACCGCAGCGTGAATACGTGGTTATATGAAGGACAAACTTCATGAGATACCCTCAAGATATTTTTTTAAGACGGGAATAATTTCTTTAGCAATCAAATATATATCTTGGTTCTTATTTCTCACTAAACCTTTAAGGTCTCTTAAAAATCTAGGAATTTCAGTTCGTATGTCAATATCATCTGATATTATACTTATAATTAAGACATCATTATCACCAGAATGCCTGCTTAAGAAATTTCTTCTTTCAGTCTTACACCAGTTTGAGTTAAGAAAATCTTTAGTTATCCAAAAAATAACTGCACCCGACTTATCTATACCTCTTTCAATCGCTTCAGTAATTGATTCACCATAATCAATACTAATTTTATCAAACCAGACTGGAAGCCCAGCACCATTTAAATAAGGAATAAGGTCTTCAATGTCTGGCTTATCTCTTGAGGAATGACTTAAGAATACGGGAACTTTATTACCTAGCGGTTTAATTACATATCCTTGAGACTGAATATATTCTTTTTCAGCAAATACAAAAAAACCAGAACTGAATTTAAATTCAACCTCATCTCCGTTTGAAATTGTTACTAAATCAAATCTTCTATTTCCTAGCTCTGAAAGTAATTCATCATATGTAATATCAGGTCTGTATCGTAAACCTAATCCGGATAATTTATCTATCATATTATTTATATGTCCTTCTTGAGGATTGTCATAACTAATGACCAAGTAAAACTCCAAATAATAAGGTATGTTGTTTACTAATAGACTTACCATCTGTAATGATGAAGCATCCTGCTCGTATAATAATTCTCTTAATACAGGAATTAATGGTTTTCTGACTCCGTAGTCACATTCCCAAACATAATCTCTATCTAACTTCATCGAGTTTACTTCCTTCCATTTTTATTGGCTTTGTATAACGTTCTTGTATTCACGAACCCGAGAGCCTTAAGTGAGCATAGCGAACGGGTCGAAGACTTAGGCTCGCAGGAGTTGATCGCCGGATTACACTTCCTGGCTTCTTATCTTCTGGCGATCCAAGGGCCAAACGGGCCCGCAGCGTGAATACGGTGTTATCAGATGTAAATGCCTTCTCTGAACTACTACAAATCCACATCTTTGTAAAATCGATCTTTGAAAACGGGAGTAAGATAAATACTCCATCAATCTGTCTAGTAACTTTGTTGGTGCAAAAGAACCACCTGTATACCCAAAGAAGGTACCAGTAATTTCTCTAATGAGCCCAGTTCTTTCGAGCCTTTTCAATTGAAAGTATAAGTCATCACTATCTTCAATCCCTAATGTTGAAGCAATAATTTTTTGTGCTTCTAACCTAGTTGCTCGTTGTAAATTGTTTTCAGATTCTGTTGTTCCGGTGTCGTCCTTATAAATTTTATGGAATAAAGCTACAATACGAGATTCAATTGGAGATAGTTCAGCAACAAGCTTCAAGTAATCTTCTGGATCGATTACACTACCAGTTTTAACAGTCAAAATATTGGATAAGATCATCACATTCATGATTATTTTGTTTTTAGTTCTTGAATTAAGAGAGGACTCAATTGCTCTCCATACGCTATCATGAAACTCCTCAGTTTCAGCAATATGTAAATCAATTCTACCTTCAAGTTTCTGGACTGCTTCAAAAAGGGTACTAATAAAAAACTGAAGGCGCTCTTCTCTAATACGGGTACCTGGCATTGCCAAAAATACGTCAAGTATTGGGCCAATAGTCGGTATAGACTGCATAATTACTCTAAGAAGGTCTGCACTTGAATAAGCTTCAGCTATTGATCTGCTATCTGTTAATTGAGTCTCGTTAGGTTTTTGATTCTCTGTCATGGAAAATCCCCCTTCGTCAATGCATTGATTTCTGAGAACGTTTCTGTATCTACGAACCCGAGAGGTTTAAGCCGAAACGCGCCGGGTCCGAACGACTTAGCCTCGCAGGGTTGTCTGCCGAAATCTCTACCCCAAATCACATCTTGCAGACCAAGGGCCGAACGGCCCGCAGCGTAGATACTTTGTTATCAGAAGTTCTTGTCTTCTTCGATAACCCATTCACAATTCAATAATGTATTATATATTATTGTGAAAAACCTCATCAATTTATCAACAACTTCATTACAAAACTCCC
This sequence comes from Paenibacillus sp. FSL M8-0142, assembly GCF_038597315.1. Classification (NCBI taxonomy): domain Bacteria; kingdom Bacillati; phylum Bacillota; class Bacilli; order Caryophanales; family Paenibacillaceae; genus Paenibacillus; species Paenibacillus sp. FSL M8-0142. Next base: position 2,005,940 of record NZ_CP152008.1, on the reverse strand, counting down.
TAGATAATCTCAGTTCAAGATAATCGACTAAACTCTCTTCTAAAGACAGTAGTGGATGCTGATTAATAATGTTTATAAGTTCTTTAGTCTTTCCAGTTATCCCTATCTTTGAAACATTGCTATCTAGCTCTTCCATAGTTATTGGAAACCCTAATCCATCGTGTACGAGATAATTTCTAAGAATGTTATATTTCTTTATTTCATGCCAAGATTCATCATTGTCAGGAAACTCAATATTAGCAACATTTTTCAAATAATTCTGAGCTTTTCTTATACTACTTCCTTGTAGATCATTGATTGAAAGAGATAAGTCTAATTCTTTTTTTAGTTTATTCGCTAAACTAAATAACTCAACCTCAAGAAAGGAGAAACTGGATTGTCAACAGTAAATCAGACAGCATTTTTAAGGGCTGCATGGCGATACTGAACCGGTGTCATGTATCCTAGTGTTCCATGAATCCGATGCTTGTTAAACCAGTTAACATAATCGTATAATTCCAGTTCCAGATGACGAAGACTCTGGAAGTTCATCTGGTTCACGAACTCTGTTTTCATAATCTTGTAGGTCGCTTCCGCCACAGCGTTGTCGTAGGGGCAGCCTTTCATGCTCAGGGATCGGCCAATTTCAAATGTCTCCAAAAGTGCATCCATCTTTTGATTTTTAAACTCACTGCCACGGTCGGTATGGAACCATTGAATCTGAGATAAATCACCCTGAACCGTTGCAAAGGCACGAGAAACCAACACGGCATCCTTATGAGGGCCTACACTATGGCCGATGATCTCTCGATTGAACAGGTCGATAAGTACACAAATGTAATGCCACCGGTTCTGAACTTTCACATACGTCAGATCGCTGACAACGACTCGTTTAGCCTCCGTTTGATCGAATTCGCGATTCAGCGTATTGGCTGTAGACGCTTCATTACACGCGGACTTAAGGGGTTTATATTGCGACACGGTGTACGTAGAAACAAGTCCCTGCTCTTTCATGATCCGGCCAATTCGACGTCTGGAGACGACGAAACCACGTTCCTGGAGCTTGACTTTAATCTTGCGTGTACCGTAAGCTTTTCGATTCTTATGGAAAATGTCCGCAATCGCTTCGGCGACATCGTCTTCGCTCGTTTGTTCTTTCGCTTCATAGTAAAACGTACTTCTTGCGATTTGCAGGACGTCGCACATTGCTGATACCGAGTATTTATCACGGTTGTTCTGGATGATAGCTACTTTCGTCCCATGATCAGCGCGGCTTGCTTTAAAATATCCACCTCCATTTTCAGACGCTGGTTCTCCTTTCGCAAGGCAATCAGCTCATTGTCTTCGGAGGAGCGATTGTCCTTCTCCTTGAAGGAACCCGTTGTTTGGGCTTGTTTGATCCAGCGGTCTAAAGCGGAGGCTGTGAGGTCATATTCCTCCACGATCGCTGCTCTGGATTTTCCGTTTTCATAGAGTTCTACCATTTGTTTTTTGAATTCTGCTGTAAAGGTACGTCGTTGTTGTTTTGGCATTGTAGAGATCCGCTCCTTAGGATGATAGGTTTATTCTACAAGCCCTCATTTTTATTGTCCAACTAAGTGTAGACGATCCAAACACTTAATAAAGAGAGTAACTCTTAATAAATTTGGAAAAACATCCTCTAATCTATTTATCTCATTTCCATATTCTTTAACATAGATACTAAACGATGCATCATCATCTATGTCTGCTGTCTGTTTCTCGAATTCATTCTCTTTACCCTCTAGAGAAGCTTGTAAAAATTCTTCAATTTTTAATGAGTATGCTCTGTAAGCATTTAATTCTTCCTTGATAAACATAAAATATAAGCGGATGTCTCTTTTACTTTTTAATTTTTTGAATGGTTTCAATTGTTTACTCCTTCATTCACAAGAATTTCTGATAACGTTTCTGTATCTACGAACCCGAGAGGCTTAAGGCGCATCGCGCAGTGTCCAACGGACTTAGCCTCGTAGGGTTGTCTGCTGATCCATTTCTCCGGACAACTTCGAGCAGATCAAGGGGGGGCTTGTCCCCCGCAGCGTAGATATTATATTATAAGATGTTCGGGCCATCCTGATTAACTAAATAATCTTTCGTTCATCATATCTTTATAGGTAATTTTTCTTTTATATTTATTTGCAATATTAAACAATACAGATTCGAACACTAATTCTTTCTCATCTTTATCATATACATCAAAAAGGTATGAAGGGAGAGAACCATTCATTAGTAGTTCTTCAAAGTATCTCTCCCCTAAAGGATGAAAATCATATAAGTATGAATAGATCTTCTCAAATTCATACCCGTAAGCATTCCATGTCCAATGTATTAAATTGACATCTTTCATTTCCTCTATTGCTGATTTAATAATTGTAATTTGTTCAATGAGATGATTTTTATAACTCAGTACTATGTTATTTATTAAAGTCTCACTTGTATTTTCTTTGGCATTTAATAATCTGCGAATATGATCCAGCTCCTCAGAATAGCCATAACCCTCACCGAACCTATATTCGTTTTCCCTTATCAGAATTTCTATTTGCATTGTAGGGGCATTATTCAGATGAATTAATTTATTGACATTGTTATTATGATGTTCGTTTAGATAAAACTCGACTTTTTGAATTAGTACCTCTAATAGCCTATATCTTTTCTCTGCATACTCGTTGATGTCACTAATTCTTAATCCAAATTCATTTAAGTTATCCCTTTCTGGATTATTACTATATAGATAGACAATGTAATCATTATCCTTCATTACTCCTTTAGCGGGCCAACTGGCATAAAATCTCTCACCATCTTCTTTCTTTATTCCATCAAGACTATCTAAATTTACTTGATGAGTACCGAAGACAGCCCGAATATGTTTAAAAAATCTATCATCACTGATTTTTCTTTGCTTGAAGATTGAATGATCATTTTTTAATGGATAGCTTTTATTTGAGTCAAGCACTCGAAATAATTGCATTATTGCTTCAACCATAATATCTATGGCAACGATATATTGCATCAAGTTCATTGAATCTAAGTGATTAGTACCAAGCCCATTTTTGTATTTAAGCTCTATTGCTGGTAATCCTTCAGTAGTGACATCTATCCAGTCCATACAGGAACAAATAATATTCCAATGATTTTTACCACCTATATTTTTATATACAGAACGAAAAATAGATTTTTCATTCACCTTATTTCTGAATTTATGAATAAGTGAAGAATCAAGATTTATCGACAATTGATCACCTTTTTCATTTAGTATCTGATTGAATTTCGCCCGAATTTCTTATAACGTTGTTGTATCTACGAACCCGAAAGGCTTAAGGGAGCGCACGCGACCGGGTCAGACGGACTTTGCCTCGCAGGGTTGTTCGCAGAGTCCATTACTACGCCTACACTTCTTGCGAACCAAGGGCGTAGCCCACAGCGTAGATACGGTGTTAGGCGATGCCGCCTTGAATATACCCACAATACTTATTTACTGCTGTATTTTCCTTTGCCTTTAGCATTTATATAATGTCCTTCTTTTGTTTCAATTGCAATATTCTCTGATGTTTCTAGTCCCTTAATTTTATATAGTTTTGTTCCTACCTGATATTTATTTGAAAATCCATCTGAGTAAATGCCCTCATAATCAGAGTACTGTTTTATTTCCCCTATCGCTTCCTCAATTTCACTATTATTTACTTCTTCATTTAGCACTTCATATATGTCCCCGTTCCAGACAACAAAGTTATAAGCCCAGTCGGCTGAACTCCCCTCAGAGCTTGGACTTTCTTGAGATCTACATCCTGAAATCATAATAAATAGAAGTATAAAACACAAAAGAATTCGTTTGTTTTTCATACTAATTCACCTCTCATGTTTATCTACTTGGCGATTTCGCCTAACTCCAAATCTATGCACTTCGCTAATACTACCATAATATGAATATTACTGTATTTCGTAAACACCTGAATAGTTGCAGAATTAGCGAAGCTAATCCATTAACGAAAAGCTACTCCATATTTCAAACATTCAAAATCTGGTCCTACCTCATCCTACATGTCCAGCGGACTTCGTATTCTCCGTGCATCTTTTAGAGTAACGTGTGTATATCGTCGACTGCTCTCGTGCCCCAGTAGCTCCTGAATGTAACGCAAGTCCGTGCCTGCTTCTTGCAAATGGGTCGCAAAAAGAATGCCGTAGTGTGTGCAGGCTGGCCTTTTTTTGCAAGTTGGATTGCAGCAGTGCTTGTTCAAACACCTTCTGTACCGTTCTTTCCGTTATGTGTTTTTCTGTGGTTTGGCCGGGAAACAGCCATTTCTGAGGAGTGTGTTGTTCAATGAATTTCTGAAGAACATCAAGCGCAGATTGCGAAAGTATAGTATAACGGTCCTTTCTTCCTTTTGCCTGCCTGACTTTGACTAAATAACGATCCACGTCGATGTCTCCTGGTTTTAAACGAACCACCTCACTAACCCGTAGGCCGGAGGAATACGTCAGATACAATATGGCCTTATGTTTCAGGTTGTGTACGTGTCCCAACACCAGCCGCACTTCTCTAGGGATAGCACGTTTGGTAATTTCCCCTCCTTCTTTGGTCTCACATATGCATCACCTGCCAGGGGTTCGCCAAGAACATGTATTGTATAGAATTTCAATGCGCTAACAGCTTGATTGACATACGCATGCGAATAATGATTACTGAGCAGATACAGCAGATATTGTTGAATACAGATTGCATTTCCAACAGGCGTCACGTGTTCCTCTGCATATTGAACATAGCGACGAACATGCCCAAAATAGGTTTTGATGGTTCGCCTGCTGTAACCTTTCAACATTAAAACCTCTTTCATTCGCTGTTGCTCTTTCGCAATCCCACCGTACATGCTGGTGAGCGCCTAGCGGTTCGGCTTGGGATCGAACCCTATTCTCAATTACCGTTTCATTTGTATGGCTGCCAGCCGTCACACTTTTCTCGTATAACTCTTGAATATCGGTGAGGGCCGAATCGATCGAAAATGCCAAGTGTCGATCATCCCATCGGGTTATTACCATTTCCACCCTATCCTCCTCCTTCAAAATCTCCTCAAATCCACCCCTACACAAAAAAGACCCACAGCCCATCATATCCATGACCGGGCTGCAGGCCTTCCGTGCTTCGAAGCCTCTGCTTATCTATATAAGTTGAACTATTGTTTGGATGCGATAGGGCAGCCGTGTGAAATGTTCTTACGATCGCTGTTGTTCCCGGATTTCTTTTGATTGTATTAATTCAAAATCAATAGAAATCCGCTCACAAAGTCGACCACTACCGTTTCTTCAGAATCATTTTCCACTCTTCCTGACTCGCTCCTTTCTCTAGTTCATCTTATTTAGCTTACATGATGATCAAAATAGCTTTCCCATTTACGAAGGAAACGATATTGAAATTGGAATATCCCCAGGTTTCAATCGTTTTTCCGCCGCCGGAGGTTATGTCTTTGGCAGCCGGGTTGCCCCATGACAGCTGTACCTGCTCCTTCGTCATGCCGAGGGAAACCTGTCCGGCCTTAATCTGCTTCCAGATGGACGCGGACCATTTGTATTTTTTATAAGGGTCGTAAGTTAATAATGAGGAACGGTCTGCAAACAGCTGCGTCACTTCCGAAGAACGCATTGGATAGCTTTTTACCGTCTTCCCTGATGCCGTCTTGAAGATGACGTTGAATTCACCCTTGTCGTCAGGCAAAATGTCGGTTACCGTCAATTTTGAGAAGCGTTCCAGGTCCTCGAATTCGTTCACCCAATACGTACGACCGATGAACTTAACCAAATTGCCCTGCATCGCTTTTTTGATCAATCCAGCCGTTTCGCTGGAAACCACGGTCAGGGTCGCATCCTTGCCAAGGGAGATATGCGCTTGCTTCCACTTGGCATCCCAGGTAGTTTTAGCCCCCAGCGCGTCGGATAATACCGAGGCCGGGATGAGCAGCTCGCCCTTGTCGTTCATGGGCGCAGCTTTGAGACGGATGGAGCTTTCATTCAGCTTGGCCTGGCTGCTGCCTGCTTTGAACGAGAGCACGGTCTGTCCGAACTTCGCCTCCACGCCTCCGCTTTTGGCCGAATAGGTTCCGCCCAATGCCTGGATTACGGATTTCGCCGGAACCATGACATTGCCATTGACCTGTTTCGCGTATTTCAAATTGTTACGCAGGCTGGACGACACCGTTACCGATTTGGACTGGCCGCCCGATGTTACCGTAATCTGCGTCTTGCCGACTCCGGCAGATTTCAACGTGCCGTTCTTCTGCACGCTCAACAAATACGGCTTCTCGATCTCGATGCTTGCATCTTTAACCGGCACCTTGATCTTGGCCCCGTTGGTGTAGTTCTCCTGGATGCTCACTTCCAGCGACTCTCCTACATAAGGGGTCGCATTGGATATCGCAACGGATAAACTTTTAACCACCGGTACATCCACATTCTTGTTCTGCCCATCCTTATGGTGTACCCAGCTACCGTCACTTCGCTGCGCATAGAAGCCTTCCGACAAATCCTTCGCATTCCCGTAAATGGATGTCCTTACGATCCCGCTAAGCCCCGAGATCTGCTCCTTGAGCTTCCAGCGGTCTTTATACGTTCCGGTGGTCCACACGGTTCCGTCCTGGAGTGTCACGATCAGAAGATCCGTCGGTTCATTCGATACATAAACGATATGAGCTGCCTGTTGAGCCACGGTAACCGGGATGATCCGCCCGTTATCGTCGAAGTTGGACGTCTCATATACAACCACGTCACCGTTATCATGCAGCAGGGCAACGCGTCCGCTGTGTACGGTCATGGATTTAACGGAAGCCGGGCTTTCCACGATTCCTAGCTTTTTAAATTGATCGTTCTTGTAGTTATCCTCGAGCAGCAGCTCTCCGCTTGAGGACAATGCAGCCAGCTCCTGATCCGCATTGGCAATCAGCCGAATGCCGCTGAGATTGTTTACTTTTACATTGCCGCTCCATACGGTACCATCCGACTTCAGCCAGTAGGAACCCGAAATCTGCTTCACGCCGCTTGTACCCGGAACGACCTGGGGTCCCTTGCCGATGCCCCATTCCACTAAGCGGCCATCCTGCGTCATCCCGATGCCCCCGTACTCATAACCGCTAATGGCTGCGACACTACCTGGCGTACGAATGCTATGGCGCCCGTCAATCAGGGACCACATGGAGCCGTCACTCATCAGATAGGTATTCTTTCCCGCAATGTCTTTGATCTGGAGCTCGGCCCCTTCGGCAGAGACGCTGCCTTGGTTCGTCCCCGCCAATCCGAGTCCCACCAGCAAGCTGAACAAAACGAGAACATACAACGTTCTTTTCACTTCCATGACCTCTCTTCACTGTCTAAATAGGAATATTTTTCTAACAACCTCGATTGATTTCGACAAAATAGGTATAAATTCCTGCATGAAACAGCGGGACATTAATTAAAAAGTACCAAAAAAATAACGCTCCCTTTTGGGGCGTTTTGCAGATTACGCAAGATGCATGTGGGAAAGTCTGCATGTGTTCGAAATAAGCCCACTAACTAGAAAGTCCGGAACAAAAAAGGGACGCAGTCCCATCCAGTATTCGATTCGCATTCAAGCTAAACGAAAAAGCCAGCCACCGGTTAGATACCGGCGACTGGCTGCTTAAATGTGACGATAGTCTTTGTTTACTTAATAAGGGAGCATGCCGAAATCGGCTGCTTGTTCCATCATTTATAATAGCGAGGTTGCGAACTTCATCTCGGGAAAGCGGCTATCCGGTCCTTTCATTAAGTTTCCACCTTCATTTTTCAGATGCATGTCGAAGAAATCCAGCATATAGGCATTAATGACGGAGCTCGCTCTTTCGGGTGAAATTTTTCCTGTAATGCCTAGTATTTTGAAAATAGGAGAAATGAACTGGACATCGGTAAAATTCAAATGCTCCGCATTGTCGATATAGAGGACTTGTCCCCCTTCGCCGACCGTTTCGCGCATCCGTTTAAGCTCCAGCTTTTTATCTTCCGTTACTTGATCCATCCACTCTCTTGTTGAGCCCATACGGTCAAGCTCTGCATCCGTGTAAACCCGGTCATCCCTCACCATTTTTAATCGTTCATATTCGGTTTCCGAGTGGATGAATAAAAACGGCTTTTTCAGCCCCTCTCTGTCACGCAGGCGGTAAAGCCCTCCGTCCAAGTTTATCCCAGCCGTGATTCGCGGATCGAAAGCAGCGTCATAGGCCGTCGCTCCGCCGATGGAATGACCAAACACCCCGACATGCTTGAGATCCATTTTCCCTTTAAAACGACTTGGAATCTGGCCCGATTGGATAAGCTCGAACTGGTCCAGCACAAAGGCCACATCGTCTGTTAAAACTTTTCCCAATTTGTCGCGATTTCCGCTTTCGGTTCGGTAATCGTGGTCGGGCGAAAATAAGTCGTTGGTTGTGCTGGTCGTAATTCGACCGTCCGGAAACTCTGTTGCAAATGTATTGAAGGTATGGTCGATCACGGCGACGATATATCCGTGACTCGCGAGATTTTCGGCTTGCGACGTATGGAGGAACCTGGAGGAGCCAAAGCCGGGATTCGCAAGGATCAGCGGGTATGTAGTCTGTGCTGAAGAGACTTCGGCCTCGGAATAAGCATGACTGGATACGTACTTCAAGTGTTGAAAAGTAAACCCGGGAAGGCCGTAGTTCGCCGCCATGTAACTTAGAATCCGGGTATCAGGGATAAAAGGAGCGTACTGCCCGGTGCCGGCTTGAGCCGGATACCATACCTGAACCATCAATTCCCTCTTCCCTGTCGCGGTTGTGCCGAATGTCTCATCTCGACTTGAATCGATGAAATGAAAGACTTGTGTACCTACCTTCAGCTCGCCAGTTGGCTCAGGAACGTTAAATACGGGAAACACAAATAGGAAGCATCCCGTTGCGATTAACCCAAACGCGATAAAGAGTCGGCCCAGCAGCCTACGGATTCGCGAAGCAGTCTGAACGGCTGCCGGTGCTTTGAAAGCGTCAATCAGTGAAAGAATAAGCATCAGGAGCGTAAATCCGTATAAAAACAATAGCTGAACCCTGTATCCTTCGACAAGCAAATGGATCACTACAAAAATGGAGCCTGCTCCGCTTGTCAGGAGCAAAGCTGATCTTCGGATACGTGGATTGACTACGAACTGGAATGCCAACAAACACGCACTCAAAAAGAATAGCAGTATTTCAAAAAACCTCACGCCAACTCCCCCTTAACAATAAATCCTATCCAGGGAGTATTTTAGAGGAACAGCCAGGTTGGTACCATTGATTTAGATGACATTTCCCTTACACGCTTGTAAGGATGCACGATGATGTGCGGGAAAGGCCCGGATCATCCATGGATTTTAACGCCGATGAGACGTTCTTTAGTCATTAAAATAACCCGCGCCAGGCGCGGGTTCCAATGGACGATTTCCTTGTCTATCGACAGTCTTGAATGCGTTCGACGAAATGCAGAGGTATCCACGTAGACAAGGATACGTATAAAGATCGGTATTTGATCGAATACATTCTTAATAAAACGAAAAATAATCGGCGCTTGGCAACCCGCAATGGCAAGACAGCGTTTCACGACCCTTCCCTAATCAAAATAAACCGTTTTTCCTGTTTCCGCCGATATATATACCGCTTCTAATATTTGCGAAACAATCATCGCTTCCCTCGGTTTAACCAGGGGCTCGGTATCGTTCACGATACTGTGAATCCATTGTTTGGCTTCATATTCGAAATCCGTTAATTCTTCTCCCCTGAACAGCTCTCTTGCATTCGGATTCACCTCGATTTTATTGAGGAACAAGCTTCCGTCCCGCTCGCCGTTGATCCGCAGTTCATTTTTGGCAAAATCCGCCCCGCCCTTCGTTCCGCACAGCAGGTTGCCGCCGCTCTCCGCAATGTTGAGGGCCCAGCTGGTTTCAATGATGACCGTTGCTCCATTTTTAAATTTCACATACCCGAACGCCGAATCTTCGACCTCGAATTCGCTCGGATCCCAGGATCCCCATTCGTTCGCGGCATTTTCGGTAAACTTCAGCTTATGGAAGGTACTACCGACGACGCTCTCCGGCTCATAGTTATCCATCAGCCACAGGATCAGATCCAGGGAGTGGGTTCCAATATCGATCATCGGACCGCCCCCCTGCTTCTCTTTATCCAGAAACACGCCCCAGGTAGGCACGCCTCGTCTTCGGGTAGCGACCGCTTTGGCAAAATAGATATCCCCAAGCTCCCCGTCGGCGATCATCTTCTTTAGCAGCTGGCTCTTGGCGTTGGAACGGTTCTGGTATCCGACGGTGAGCTTCTTGCCTGTTCGCAAGTGGGCTTCGTACATCGCTTTGGCCTCGGCACCTGTGACGGCCATCGGTTTTTCGCACATGACATGCTTGCCGCTTTCAAGCGCATCAATGGAAATTGCCGCGTGCGAGCTGTTCGGTGTTAGCACATGAACAACCTCAATTTCCTCCATCGCCAGTAGATCCTTGTAATCTGTAAACACCTTTGCGTCCGGCGTGCCGTATTTTTTGGCGGCTTCCTCGGCTCGTTCCGGCTTCAAGTCGCAGAAGGCCACCATCTGTACGTTATCTAACTTGGACAAGCACGGCATATGCTTCCCGCCTGCAATCATTCCGCAGCCGATAATCCCGACTTTTACGGTTCTCATGGAATCCCCTCCCCGCGTTATTTGAACTCCACCGTTCGGTTTTCCTTATGTGCGATATATGCCGCTTCCAGCAGCTCCGTCAATTTCGTCCCGTCCTCCAGTCCGAAGGGCATCGGCTTGTCATCAAGCAACGCATCCGCCCATTGGATGATCGGAAGCGGCTGCTCTTTAGGGAGCTGAGTCGGTGAGATCCATCCCGAAAAAGGTAGCTCGAGCTTCTTCGAGATGATTCGAACGGAATCATCCGAGATCATCAAGGTGCCCTCCGTACCGTAAATCTCAAGGGCCGAAGGGGTCCTGTACGTCACAAGGCTCGTTTCGACCAATGCGACCGCGTTGTTGACGAACTCAATGGAGCACTGCGCGTTATCCTCTACTGCCCGATGGGTGAAGTAATGGAACATGGATGTGATTCTTTTGGGCTGACCCAACATCCAACTGGCTAAGTACATCGGATGACATCCCAAATCCATCATGGCTCCGCCCCCGGTTTGCTTCTCATCATACCAGTAGTCGGGTAGCCAATTATTCAGAGCACCGTCGTGGCCGTTTCGAATGCGCAAAAGCGTCACGTCCCCTAATACATGGTCATCGATCAGCTGCTTCGCAAACAATTGGTGCGGCCTTGTACGGGCGGGAAAAGAAATGCAGAACTTGACGCCTGCTTTGTGTACCGCGGCAGAAATCCGATTGCATTCTTCAACAGTAAGAGCCATCGCTTTCTCGGTAAAAATATGCTTGCCGGCCTCCGCGGCAGCGACCATGACGTCGGCGTGCATGCTTGTAGGGGCATCCACCACAACGCCGTCGATGTCTTCCCGCCGCAGCAGCGTATCCAAATCCGCTTCAAAATCCGCTCCCAATCGGGCAGCCCATTCCCTTCCGCGTTCAGGCTGTTCGTCCCAGACGGCCGCGAGCTTCACGTTACCGTGAGATTGCAGCTTTCTTGCATAATCCTCTGCATGCACATGCCACTTACTTAGCATCGCAACGTTCAACATGCTTCTTCCCTCCGTAACCGTTTATATTTTTTCACCGAATTTTACACACTCAAAGGGAGGCGGCGATATAAACAAGGTTAAGAAAGTGATTGGGGATGGAGCGGCACCATCCACACCATCCCGCAATCTTCCTTCATTAGAACCCTACATCATCCCGTTCCGCAGCTTTTTGAGCCACGAACTCCGCCATTTCCTCCACGCCGGCCGCTCTGAATTTTTCCTGAACACTATGAAGCATATTTAGAGCCTCTTCATCGGACGCCGCAAAAAAGGCCTTCTTAAATTCCTCATCAAAATTCAAACTGCTGGTTTTATCGATATATTCCTGATATTTAGGCCACTCTCTTGCAAGGTAGCTCGCGCTTACTTTATCTATGATTTTGATCGGCATTCTTGCTGAGAAGCTCTCCTCCAGCTTTTGCCACTCGGTTTTTTGATCCTCAGGCGTAGGCCAAGTGACTTCCGAGGAGAAGGCCCCGATAAATCTTCCCGGAAGATAATTGAGCCCTGCGTCTCTTTTCAGATCCGGGTTGTCATCGAATTGCTTTTTCACATCCGGAATCCATTGGGGGACCCCGTTTTCCATGGTATAGTGCGTTCCTTCGATGCCGAAATACGCAAGCAACCGGCCCTCTTCGCTGTTGACATAATCAATGTACCGCAATGCCGCATCGGGATCTTTGATGTCCGCGCTTAAGAACAGGACAGGGAACCCGGAACGGCCCGGCTTTTCCACTTGCGTTCGAATGTTTCCGCTCTTGTTCTTCATCGGTCCAAGCAGCTCATATTGCATTTCCGGATTCGTCTTATACAGCGTTTTTTGTAAATCCGCCAGCATCGGCTGGGCTCCGAATACGGCAAGCTTGCCGGTCGTCAGCTTTTCATTCGCCGTTGTGCTCGTATTGTTAAAGGCTTCAAGATCGAACAAACCTTCCGTTATTAATTTTCTCATGTATAACAGTCTGGCTTCATGATCCTTGGATTGCGTCCAGTGGATCAGTTTTCCGTCGACTTCACGGTAGTCCGAAATCGTGTAATCCGTCCACCCGGCAAGGAATTGGCCGTAATCCCATCCATTCCACATGGTTCCGGCCGGGATAACCGGCTTTCCGCCAATATCCTTGAAACCGCCATCCCGGATCTTGACCAATAGCTCATATAGCTCTTCCTGCGTATCAATATCCTCCGCTTTCACATTTAAGGCTTTCAGGATATCTCCCCTGGCAAACAGGCCGTAGTTCCAATTATGAATGCTCTCCGGGGTTCCGTCCGGGGTCTCCGTAGGAATGAGATATGTCTTGCCCTCAAATTCGGGGCTGTTGAGATCGAACTCGGCAAAATCCTTCGCAATCCCGGTCGTCACAAGTCTTTTTACATTCGGGTATTTATCGAGATAAGGGGTTAAATCCAGAAGCTGTCCTTCCGTGGCCGCCTTCTTGATGACTTGTCCTTCTCCTCCTGTCGTAGACCAGAAAGGTGCGTTTACGATATCCGGAACCGTACCGGAAGCAAAGATGGTGTTCAGTTTCTCGACTTCGCTCGTTGTAATGGATTCAAGTTTTAATGTGACCCCGGTTTTCTCCCTGATCTGCCCGGCAACGGGATTATTCTCCTGGTCCTGCGGGAAACCGGCTCCGCCGCCATTCCAGGCACTGAGGAAAGTCAAGGTGACCGGCTTTATTTCTTCAGTCCCTGACTCTTTTGGACCCGGTTCATTCGTGCCTGCTTCCTCTTTTCCGCCCGTTCCTGTGCATGCCGTCATTGTCATGAAAAGCAGCAAAGCGATTAGTGCCATGCCAAGAACACTCCTGCGCTTGTTCTTTCTCATCCTACAATCCCCTTCCATTGGAAGTTTTATATAAGAGGCTTTGCCTTTTATACCAACTACTCCTTAAGAGAACCGACCAACACGCCTTTGACAAAATATTTCTGAAGAAATGGATACACACAGATGATCGGGGTCGTAATAATGATGACGAACGTCATCCTCAAGGCTTCCGGCGTTACGCCTCGCAGCTCCATCTGGGTTTCGGTCATGTTCTGAATCGCAGATCCGCTATTTCCCGACGACGACGTCATCGACTGGAAGGACGCTTCGCTGATCATCTTGTTCAGGAACGTGGCGGCAGGCTGCAGGTTCTCATTCTGTATGAAAAACTGCCCGGTAAACCAGTCATTCCACACGCCCACCCCGACAAACAGGGCAATGGTAGCAAGCACCGGCATCGAGAGAGGCAGGATGATTCTTGCAAATACGGACAACTCGCTTGCTCCGTCGATTCGGGCCGATTCCGAGAGCCCCTCCGGGATCCCGTCAAAGAAGGTTTTCATAATAATCGCATTGAAGAAATTGTATAGCGAGGGCAGCACCAGCACCCAAAACGTATCCAGGATGTGGATTTGCCGGAACAGGATAAACGTCGGGATAAGCCCTCCGCTGAACAACGTGGTGAAGAAAAAGAAGAATACGATATATTTTCTTCCGGGCAGCCCTTTCCGCGAAAGCGCGTAGGCTAATAAGGCCGTCAGAAATACGGAGACTACCGTTACGACAACGGTTCGGGTAATGGAAATGAAGAACGAATTCAAGATCAATGAGTTGCTGAACGCTTTCGCATAGTTTTCTAATGTAAACACTCTAGGAAAAAAATAGATTCCGCCCTTCATCGCATCGTAGCCGTCATTGAAAGATAGGGCCAGGAAATAGATAAATGGATATAGCGCCGTAGCGCAGAATAAAAACAGCACCGTATAGTTGAGCGTCATGTACATTTTATCTGCCGGCGTCAGCCTCCTCGCACCCATACACACACCTCCTTATCTTGAGTGCCAGCCTATTACCATAGCGATACGTTACTCACACGTCTGGATATATTGTTGACAGCCACAATGAGCAGCAGCGAAATCGCGGACTTGAATAATCCTATCGCCGTGGAATAGGCGAGTTGCCCCTGCTGGAGGCCGGTTTTTAAGACATAGGTGTCCAAGATCTCCGAGACGCTTAAGGTTGCCGGGGACTGCATCAGCCAGATTTGGTCAAAGCCGGCGTTCAGGATTCCGCTGAGGGAGAAGATCAGCAGTATGCCAATCGTAGGAGTAAGACATGGCAGCGTGATTTTAAATAGCTTGCTCCACCTTCCAGCCCCGTCGATTTCGGCTGCTTCATACAAATGCGGATCGATATTCGTTAACGCGGCTAAATAAATGATCGAACCCCAGCCTACACCCTTCCAGATGTCGGAGATGATAACCAAGGGATAGAATAATTCCGGCTTTCCCATAAAAAAGATCGGATCCAAACCCATTTGGAATCGAATGTCATTGATAAGCCCTACGTTCGGAGACAGGATTTTTTGAAGCAAGGTCACGACAACGACCCACGACACGAAGTGCGGCAGATAGGAAATCGTCTGAAACACTCTTTTGATTCTTTTGTGCATGACGGCATTGAGCATTAAGGCCAGGATCAATGGCGCCGGAAATCCGAAAATAAGTTTCAGGGCGCTAATGGATAACGTATTTCGGAGCACATCGTAAAAGCTGGAATCGTTCAAAAACTGTTCGAAATATTTAAAGCCTGCCCACGGACTCCCCAAGATCCCCAGATTGAATTTGAAGTCTTTGAATGCGATTAAGATGCCGTACATCGGATAATAGGCAAACACCAGAAACCAGATAATCGCAGGAAGCAAAAATAAATAGATGTGCCTGAATTGCCAGATTTTAGAGAGCTTCTTATTCTTTTTTAATTGCTCAAATCCAGGGATAACAGCACCTTTGAGTACCACTCTCCGAACACCTCCTCTACCTTCGTCGGATCGGATGGTTACGAATCCATTCCCGATCGATTGGGAATAGAGCCAATGTCATTGGCTTCGATTTTCGATTATATATATCGACTGCCCCCCTCCTTACTGCAAGCGGTTTCATTAAACGTTAGTTTAAATATATTCAATATACTGTTGGAATCATTCCATAATTTCTTCATTCCGGTAAAAGTATTTTTTGGCCGATAAAATACGGGTGGTTTCGTTGATTAATAATCGGGGGTTACATCAAAAAGAAGCTGCTGGTGGCCTAGAGTGACCTCCTGTTCTTTAGGTTATTGAGAAATGGGGGGGGCTCCTTCTCCACCTTTCAGGCATTCCTTAAGCGAAGGCACATTATATTCAATATATCCACATGAAATTGTGTGATCAAAAATGTGGTACGAAGTCAAACAGACTGGACATGGTTGGGAGGGCTTCTGCTGAATTTCTTTATGGAGCTAGGACTTCTTATGGGAGGATTTCATGGGATGGAGTTGCAGATGACCTAGTAGAAGAGTCCGGAGAGCCGTCGCTTCCATGGTCAGATTCGATCGAAAGCGCGTCGGACTCGTAATTAGGTTCCTTTTATATAGAGGAAACGGGGGTTGATATCACAAAGCGGAGAAGACGTTTGTTCCCGTCGTCTCGCCAATCACCAATTCCGGCTCCACGAGGGTTTTGAAATATTTTCCTTGATGTCCGTCATCACCGTTAATGACCTCAAGCAGGGTATAGGCCGCTCGGTAGCCCATGTCCCGTTCAAACTGTTTAACATGCGTAAACGTGCTGTAGCCTTCGATGATGGAAGTCGGATCGTCAAAGCTGATGATGGAAATGTCCTCCGGCACCTTCAATCCAACCTGACGCGCAATCTGGTAGATTTTTACGGCAAGACTTCCATTTAGCGTAATATAGGCCGTTGCCATCCGGTTTTTGATATAGCGGTACAGCGGATGGGTTTCCGCTTGCTCCAGACTTCCGAGTTCAAAGCCGGTTACGATGTGGGCTGGGTTAATGAGTGCTCCCTTTTCCTTGAAGGCATTCATATATCCATCGATCCGCTCTTGGACGGTAACGGTTTGTATGGGCGAATCGGAGCAGATGGCGATTTCACGGTGCCCCAGCTCCCACAGGTAATTGACCGCCATGTTAGCGCCGAGCCTGCCGTCTGATGCTATATAGTGCGTTTCCACCCCGGGAAGATAACGGTCAATGAGAACAAACGGAAACCCCGCAAATTTCATGCTTAGGATTTCCTCGTTGAATAATTCCTCGTCAACCGGGAAGATCAATAAGCCTTCCACTCCGATGCTACTGCATGTCTTGATCGCTTCTTTTTCCTTATCAATATCGCCCTCCGACAAATAGATCACGCAGCGGTAATCGTTCTCGTTGAGTGCTTGCTGAATGCCTTGTATAAGCCGAATCGTAAAATAATCATAAATGCTGGGCAGAATCAGGCCTATTAGCCGCGTCCCCATTTCTCCGCTAGCTTTATCGACAGGCTTCACGGAGTTTATTGGAAAAGTCGCCGACATTTCAGGTTCAGGCTCACTTACAAAAGTCCCCTTCCCGGGCACCCTGGTTATGATTTTTTCGTTAACCAAGCCGGCCAGGGCATTCACAACCGTAATCTTGCTGACTCCGAAACGCTCCATGAGGTCTTTTTCCGTAGGAATACGGTCTCCAACCTTCAATACATTCGACGATATCAAGTCGCGTATATACTCTTGAACCCTCTGATACAAAGGCATTCTTTCCGTAGAGCTCAATCGAATCACCACATTTCATTGAATATGTTTAATATATACATTACGAATGGCGCAAGCGTTTTATTCCAATAATTGAAACAGCGGCAGCCATGGACGAGAAAATAAAGTCCTAGACTGCCGCTGTTTTTATTGAACTATCGTATTCGTTAGCTTGCGTGAGAAAATGCTTAAAAAAAGGCACCAGAGCCGTTTCAGCCTTACGTTATATATTTGAATCTATAATAAATGCCCGTTGTAATTAGTTTTGTCACTAAATTAGGTTTCAACAAGACCTACTTGTACGATCATAATGTCAGTAATAATAACATATCTTTCACTTTGCATTGATCAGTTTAATTGATACGGAGGAGGGGATTTTTACCACATAGATAGTCGAGATGTTTCTCTACTTATTAATTTGAAGCATTGTACCCCAATAGAGCTGCATCGGCTCTCCCACAATATCTCCACAACTTCGGCTAGTTCACATAAATAATGCAAAAAAGAATGTAAATACTCACCTTCTTCAACATCCAATATTCCAAATGCAAGTTCTGTAAACCAATTTCTAATACTTTCCCCCCCCATGCGCGATATCCTTAGCTTTCGCAACTTCCCGCTGAGTCCACTCATCCTAACCATGCTCTTAGGCAGAATCGGCCGATTATGACCTCCTCTCACCGTCATCAAAAATATTCAGGTTGCGGTAGATGAGGCTCTTCTCGATCTTCAGCTGCACCTTCTCCACGACATCGTCCGTTCTCCGAACCAAGAATGTCGATGAGCGTAATCTCATTAATGTTAGGGGGGTATCAGTGTTAATATCTTCCCTAGTGCCATAAGGGGTTCTAAATTATCCCCGTTCTTCTCGTTTCAACGCATCTCCAGTGTCCGCCCCAAAAATAATAAGAATACCCATCATAGTTCACTTGCCCTTCCATCGAATTGGGAGGCAATACGGTTACGTTCACAACACCATCCGGACTCTTAGTCAAAAGCCCATTGATTCGCCATTTCTGCAGCTCTTCA
This sequence comes from Paenibacillus sp. FSL M8-0142, assembly GCF_038597315.1. Taxonomy (NCBI): domain Bacteria; kingdom Bacillati; phylum Bacillota; class Bacilli; order Caryophanales; family Paenibacillaceae; genus Paenibacillus; species Paenibacillus sp. FSL M8-0142. The sequence continues at coordinate 1,987,673 of NZ_CP152008.1, read as the reverse complement.
TAACCTGTCGCCATCTCGATGATTTCTTTGGGTATGCAGTCTGGAATTGTCCTGTCCCAATCAGGTGGTCGCAACTTCTTTGGCTATGAGGGTGATAAAATGGTGATGATTGCACAGACATCATTCCTCCATATACAAAAGAGCGCCGCTGGCGCTCTTAAAGGTTCATGCATATTGATGGTTCTCTCGAGGCGAATCTTCAACTTCGGAATCGTCCGGTACGTCTAACTTTTTATTTTCTCTCAGAAATTTATTGACGTTTGAGTAAATTTTATCGAGCTCTTTTTCATGTATTTGCTTCTGTCGCAACATCCTCCGCAGTGCATTTGAATAAGAGCTTTCATCAATCTTACCACGTTCTGTAGAGAGCTCGAGGATCTTCTTTAGAAAAGCTTGTTCATCTCGAATCATCCTTATCACTCCTTTGCTTTATATTATAACTCTATGCTAGCTCTTCATCAAATGATGATTCACTGTCAAAAAAGTCTTCATCAGTTAAATCATCTTCGGAAAAAATGAACAGCTGTGATGAAACAATCACGAACAAAGCTGCATATGCTTCGCCAATTTCAATCGAATCCTTAATCATGGGATTCATTGCATCAATAGTTAATACCCCAAATGGTACAACTGGTATACTTACAATCGATTTATAACGACTTAATGAATCTGGATTTCTTGACCATTCCATTGAGTCTTCAACATTAGGTTCGTAAACAGTTTTTCGTAGCCTGTAAGCTCTCCCTGCGATTGATACATCAACATCAAGCGACCTAGAATTTATGTAGTTTGAAGGAAATCCCGAACTCGCATGTGACAACACAAGTTTTCTGTTTTCATTATCATAAAGCCAAAATCCACATCTATGCTTTTCTCCTGGTGTAAATTTAACATCTGCTGCTAGAGAGTCAGTCATTCTCCCTAATAGATTTGATAATTTGTATCTAGCTTCACTTGGTGTGTCGGACAGTACTCTTATAGCATCAAATGTTTTGATATGAGTGGTAAGGTTCTCTACTGCAGTGCTGAATTGAGAGGATATGCCCTTCAAATATTCATTTTCATTCTCAAGTTCTCTAATCTGTTCCTGCATTTCTTTAATATTATTTTCCTTATCCAACACGCTGGATATCTTACGAGCCCCCTTGGACAATAAATATGAAACATAAAAAAATAAACCAACGATACCTATTCCGATAACGCTAAACACCCAGCTAGGTATCTTTTCTATAACTGCCTTAACTAATTCGCCGCCCATTTCAACCCCCGAAAGTTTTATTTTTATGATAAAGGATATTCCTAGATTTGCCAACAAAAAAGCGTCAGGATAACGGGAGACTAATGAAATCAACTCGCTTTATCCTCGATCACGGCTTCCTTCTGCGCATTATTCTCATTCAAAAAGCCCGTACCACCAAGGTACGGGCCTATAACACTTTAAATTTTACATTTTTTAAAATATAAAACGATTTTTGTCATCAATCCCCACTTACGAACACTTGCTATACCCGCAGTTCCCGCAAGTCTTACATCCCTCGATGTTGATCAGGGACGCGCCGCCGCAGGACGGGCACAGGTCCAGGGACATCGAGCCGCCGGTGTGAGCGCCGCCATGGCCATGGTCGGCTGCTGGTGCGCCGTGGCTGGCAACCGCAGGCTCGGCCGGAGCCATGGTGGCCGCAACCGGCGCAGGATCATGGTCATGATCCGGTGCTCCGCTTGCCACATGCGTCTCCAGCGCCTTCGCTACGGCGTCCGCGATGGACTCCACGCGGTTCGCGCCGAAGCCGATCGCGCCGGTGCCGCCGATGCCCTTCAGATGCTTGATCAGCAACTCCACCTTGTTGCCATGGTCACCATACCGCAGGAACAGGGAGCAGACGCGTCCAAGCGCCTCGGCCATCGCGAACACGTCCGAACCGGCTTTGCCGACGTTCAGGAAGATTTCGCTCGGGATGCCGTCCAGGTCGTTGATCGTAATGTACGCCATACCGAACGGCGTATTCATTTTGTACGTTGCGCCGCGCAGCACCTGTGGACGCTTCTTGTACTGCTTATCGAGTCCGCTCTTGCTTCCAGCCGGTGCCGCAGGGGCAGCTGCCGAAGGTTGAACGCTGGCGGCATCCTCTGTTGCTTGACCTGCCGCGCTTTGCTCAAGCGCCGTTTCCTGGGAAGACGCGGTTACAGCTTCCGCTGCTTTGTCTTCTTTCTTCTCGGTCTGCAGCACTTGGATGTCGCGGCTGCCGTCGCGGTAGATCGTTACCCCTTTGCACCCAAGGTCAAAGGCCAGCTCATAGAGGCGCTTCGTATCCTCAACCGTGAAGTCTGCCGGGCAGTTGGCCGTCTTCGAGATCGAGCTGTCTACCCAGCGCTGGATGGCTGCCTGCGCCCGGATATGATCCTCGGCGGACAGATCCATCGCCGTCACGAAGTAATCCGGAAGCTCTTCACCCGGATGGCTGTCCAGCCACTCCTGAGCGATTGGAACGAACTGCTCGTCGAAGCCAAGACGGCTTTGACGGAAATATTTGAAGGCGAAGTACGGCTCGATCCCCGTCGAGGTGCCGACCATAGTGCCGGTACTGCCTGTAGGGGCTTGCGTAATGACCGTAACGTTCCGTGCGCCTTTGGCACGTACAGCCTCAGCCACTTCCGGATAAACCTCCGCCATATTTTTCATGAATCCGCTCTGCAGGTACAGCTCAGCATCGAACGCTTCGAACGAGCCCTTCTCCGCCGCGATGTCGGCGGATGCCAGATACGCTTCGCGGGCGATGAAGCCGTACAGCTTATCGAGGAATTCCAACGATTCCGGGCTGCCGTAGCGAATTTTCAGCTTGATCATCAGCTCGGCGAGACCCATCGTTCCAAGGCCGACGCGGCGTTCTTTTTTCTGGTTCGCCTCGTTCTCCTCAAAATGGTAAGGCGTCCGGTCGATGACGTTATCCAGGAAGCGAACGGAGTAACGCGTCGTTACCGCCAATTCGTCCCAAGCGACGTCGTGCTTCTCCTCATCGTAGAACTTCGACAGGTTCATCGCGGACAGATTGCACACGCCCCAGCCCGGAAGCCCCTGCTCGCCGCAAGGATTCGTACAGATAATCGGGTTGAAGTACCAGCTGTTCGACATTTGGTTGTAATATTCCATGAAGACAACGCCCGGCTCGGCCGATTTCCAGGCCGATTCGATAATCGTATGCCACACTTCGCGCGCTCTTACCGTACGGTATGGAATGACCTTTCGTCCGGCCTTTTTCCATTTGTCCAGATCGCCGTCCCACACCTCGTCGTAATCCGGATCGGTCGTGTCCGGGAATACCAGCTCCCACTCCAGATCCTCCTTCACGGCCTTCATGAAGCCGTTGCTGACGCATACCGACAGGTTCGCGTTGGTCACCTGGCCCATCGTCTGCTTCACCGTAATGAAATCCAGCACATCCGGGTGCCAGTCGTTGATCATGAGCATCAGCGCGCCGCGGCGGCTTCCGCCCTGCTCGATAAGTCCTGTCGTGTAGCTGAACAGGCCGCCCCAGGATACGGCGCCACTGGAGGAACCGTTGACGCCCTTGACGATCGCGCGGCGAGGACGCAGCGATGACAGGTTAATACCTACGCCGCCTCCGCGGGCCATAATTTCGGTCATCTCGGTCAACGTCTCCATAATGCCCCCACGGCTGTCTTTTGGAGAAGGGATGACATAGCAGTTGAAGAGCGTCAGCTCGTCGCTGGCTCCCGCGCCTGCTGCAATCCGGCCGCCCGGAACAAGCTTCCAGTCGTCCAGAATGTAACGGAACTTCTCCCGCCATTCCTCCTGCAGCTCCGGTGTTGCCTCAACCGATGACATCGCGGCCGCAAGCCGATCCCACATTTCCTCCGGCGTCTTCTCGATGGTCAGCGTCAGCTTCTCCACCTCCGACTCCACCAGCTCGCCTTTGCGCGTACGAACCGTTACCTTCCGTCCTTCACGAGCCACGATTTCGCCGACTTCCTTCGTCGGGAACTTCGGGTCGTCCTTCGTCAGAACGAGCACCACATCGCCGACCTTCGCATTATTGGTGTCCGCATCCTTCCACGCATACCGGTCCAAAAAGATCTTCTCGCTCAAACCTTCCAGCCGCTGACTTTGCATCGTACTCAAGAGCAACTCCTCCTAATTAAAATATAACGATTATAAATAAAACATTGATCGACGTTCTCTAAGAAGACAGACCGCGTTTAAAAACGAACCGCCCTGAGCGGTTATCCTGCGTCGATATCAGATGCCGTGATCATGCACCGATCCAGGCAATTTCCGATAGGACTGCCAAAACTTCCGCAGTTATGCCGCAGCAGTAAAGATCCCCGTGCAGCTGCCGCTTTTTCACGAATACTGCTAGCGGGTTCACCATCAACATAACCTCATATGTAGCGGATCAAACATACAAAACGCCGAAACACACCATATATAGTGCAATGAATTCATTATACTACACTATATATAGTAAAACTATGCCGATAATGTGAAAATTAAGGGCGAAACCCCATGCTTGTCCGCTCCTGCTTCCGCTTTCTTCGTCCCGCTCTCTTTTTCACCCGTCTCCTATGAAAAACACGTTGAAAATTGCCAATTCCAGCAGCCGTGCGCTCTCTCCGCCCTTTCGCACCCCATAAAGGGAGGTGCAAGTTATGAAGACTTCTTTTTTCGTCCATACTACTCATACACCGCTGTCCGGAAACTTTCATAACAGGAGGGGATCACCATGAATCATCAGCCATCCACTGCCGGTCCAGACATGACGACGGATCCGCGCCTGCCCGTACCGCTTCAGATGGACCGTTCCTGGCTGGACGATCTCGAAGGGCGCCTTGAGAAAGGCGGTCCGTGGGGGGACTTCAGGCTGTCTCAGCTAGCCGTTGAGGGCGAGCTATCCCGCCTGGTGACGAGCTTCGAAGAGCTTCAGTGCCTCAAGCACCTGGGTGATTTGTCCCCGCTTCCGCATCAGACCGACACCGCCAAGCGGGTGCTGTTCGAGATGTCGGGCCGGGCGATTCTGGCCGATGAGGTTGGACTCGGGAAGACGATTGAAGCCGGTCTTATTTTAAAAGAATATATTCTCCGCGGGCTCGTATCCAGAGTGCTGATTCTCGTACCTGCTTCCTTGGTGCTCCAGTGGGTCCGGGAGCTGAACTCCAAGTTCGGCATTCCGGCCATCGCGCAGAAAAAAGCCTATTCCTGGGCGAATGACATCGTCGTCGCCTCCATGGACACCGCCAAACGGGATCCGCATAGCGAATATCTCCTGAATCAGGAATACGATATGCTTATCATCGATGAGGCCCACAAGCTCAAGAACAAGAAAACATCCAACTACCAATTCATTCAGAAACTGCGCAAAAAATACTGCCTGCTCCTTACCGCTACGCCTGTACAAAATGACCTCAGCGAGCTGTTCAACCTGATCACGCTCCTGAAGCCGGGCCAGCTTGGCGGCCAGGGGCAGTTTGCGGCCAATTTCGTTGTGGATAAACGAAAGCCGAAGAACCAGGAGCAGCTCAAGGACGAGCTGTCCAAGGTCATGATCCGCAACCGGCGGGGCGAAGGCGAAGTGAAGTTTACGAAGCGTTCCGTCCGCAATGTCGGGCTGACTTTATCGCCCGAAGAACAGTCATTATACGACGGGGTCACGTCCTTCGTCAAAGATCAGTATCAGGCAGCAGGGGGAAATTTAAGCAGCATGCTGTCCCTCGTCACCCTCCAGCGCGAGGTGTGCAGCAGCCGGGATGCGGTCTTTGTTACGCTCGTCAATCTGTCCAAGAAGCTGCCGGAGGACTCCCCGCTCCGCGATAAAATCTGGGAATTGGTGTATCTGATCAAAGCGATTAAAGCCAATACCAAGGCCGAGAAAACGATCGAGCTCATCCGCCAGATGAACGAGAAGGTGATCGTGTTCACCGAGTACCGGGCCACCCAGGAATATCTGCTTAACTATTTCCGGGATCACGGACTCATATCGGTGCCGTACCGGGGCGGCATGAACCGGGGGAAAAAGGACTGGATGATGGACCTGTTCAGGGGGAGAGCTCAGGTTATGATCGCAACTGAAGCCGGGGGCGAAGGAATTAACCTGCAGTTTTGCCACCATATGATCAATTTCGACCTGCCCTGGAATCCGATGCGAGTGGAGCAGCGGATCGGACGCGTGCACCGTCTCGGCCAGACCAACGATGTGCAAATCTTCAACCTGTCCACTGCAGGTACGATCGAGGAGCATATTTTGAATCTGCTGCATGAGAAGATCAATATGTTCGAGATGGTTATCGGAGGACTGGATGTCATTCTGGAACGCTACGAGAAGAGCGAGTCCTTCGAGAAGAGCCTGTACAAAATCATGCTGGAGTCCGGCAACGATGAAGAGATCCGGAGGCGCATCAATACGCTCGGCGACTCGCTGCACCATATCAAGCAGGATATCGAGCAGGAAGCGAGCGGAGAAACCTTAAGAGAGGAAGAAGCCTGATATGACCATGACGCCGCAAGAGGTGCAGAAGCACTTCATGGCCTATTTGGAAGCCACCGAATGCACCGTCATTGAAAAATCACCGGAGCATGTTACCGTGAAGCTGTCGCCCCAAGCCGACAAAATGCTCACCAACCGCCCTTATTACTGGAGCTTTGTGGAACGTACCGGGGCGCCGGCCGAGACCCTCTCCTTCCAGTTCGTGTTCGATCCGGAAGCCTACGACGAGCGGATGGCCAAGGCCAAGCTCGCCGAGAGCAAGGCGCAGCTGTCCGCACCGCAGCAGGACCCGCTGCTGGCCCGCTTTTACGGCAACGCTCCCGTGCTCCCCGTGCTCGGTCCCGGCCGAATCCAGCGCGAGAACGTCAGCTACGGAAGCAGCAGGCTGGCTCAAATCTGGAACGCGGCCCGCGAGGAAGGCAAATGCGTGTATCTGTTCCAGCAGCCGGTCACGGAGCCGCGCCCAAGGGCAAGGTCAACGCCGTACGAGCAGTGGCTCGGCGTCTGCTTCAAGGTAGAGTTCAGCTGCGATCTGAAGCGCGAGGAACTCCATTATGTTGGCATCTCGCTGTCCACCCGGAAGATCGTGACAGATTTCCCGGCTGTGCTTAATGGCCGCGAGCTGACGCCCCGCCTGCCCGAAAGCGTGCACGTCCGCCCTGCGGCCGTTTCGCTGCGCGAGGCGGCGGGGCTCCTCGAGGAGCATCTGATCGTCAGCTTAAGCAAGCTGGATTATACGTGGGCATCCAAGGCCCGCGAACGGCTGGCGGAGGAACTTGCGGTAATCGACAGTTATTACGAGGACCTGCTGAAAGAGCAGGATGAGGAAAAGAAAGCTCAAATCGAGGAACAATACCGGAACCGGAGGTCGGAAATGCAGTGGCAGTATGAGCCGAAAATCAGCTTCTCCGCCATAACCTGCGGCCTCTTTCACCTGTGTTCGCCCGTGAGCGCGTCCTCTTGACGCTCCTCTACAAAACAAGGCAAAAAAAGAACCGTTCCCTTCTGTCCTGGCGCGACACCTTGCAACAGCGTTTGCACAGCTTGTCCGATATGATAGAACCACCATATCCCCCATCGCTTAGGATAGCGGGAAGGAAAGGCGGTTGATCCATTTGTTGCATTGGCATAAAAATAACGTCCTCCATGGAGGCTCTTTCAATAACGATAACGACAGCCGGTCCAATCGATCCCGCGCAAGGTCTGCCCTGCTGCTGGCGGCCTTATGTACGGCGACCCTCATCCATCCGCTTGCGGTCGCTGCGGCCGGCAGTGAAGCGGCGATAATCACTCCCGCTTCCGCCGATCCATCCCTCTCCCTCGCGGATGACAGCTCCATTCGGAAGTCCGCGGTCTCCGCCGCGGTTCCGCAGAGCTTGCTCCATTTCACGGAAGACACCGTGGAGCAGCTCTCGGCCCATGTGCCGTTTACAGCCTGGAGCGAGGCCGAGCTGGAATACACCCCGCTCGGACCCGGGACGCACGGCTGGCTGGTCACGGTAACCGATGAAGGTTTGCCTCAAGGTTACCTCATTATCAGCGCCTCCGAGGATGGAGGGTATGTGCTCAGTGAATATGGAATCGGCGGTACCCTCCCCTTCAGCTTGGGACCGCTGGAGCAGCGTCTAGCCGCCGAGGGGCTTACCGATCCCGAGGGATCTCTCCCGCAAGGCAGCTTGATTCGTAAACGATATACGGGAGCTCCTGTATGGGAGGTCACCCTTCCAAACCAAGATACGCTTTATATCAGCGGCTTCAATAGCGAGCTGCTCCCGAACGTCTCGCTGGCCTCCGGCACATTGGACCGCTCCGGCATCAGCAAAGGAGTTGTTGCAGCCGGATCTGCACATGGATGGTCGGCGGACGCTCCGTCCATCACGGAGCATCGTCCCGACCCGTATGATAATCTTCAATGGCTGACCTCATCCAGCCTCACGGCCCGAAGCAGCAGCGAGCTCAGAAGGCTGCTGCAAAAGCACCCTTCACTGGTGTTTAAATCGAAGGGCGATGGCAATGCCGCTTTCGGTGCCCCGTTCAGCTTGACCGGATGGCAGCGCTGGTCATCCGTCTCCGGCAGCGCTGCTGATGCTGCAGCCATCTATGTAGCGATTCCGCTCCGGAATACGGACACTACCCGGTTTCTGCCGGCACCCCGATTAGTGGGTCAAGGCAAGTTCTATGTTTATCCAGGATAATCGACATGAGCAATTTACTGATTTTTATTTTTGACATTTCATTGATCATTACGAGCATTCATTTAATAATTAAGGTAACATCCTTGGTTTGGGAGATGATTGCCCGTGGATTTGAAGGAAATGAAAAAGCATGCCGATGCCTTGGACGATAGCAAAAAACGAGAGCCGTTGAAAAAAGCCAAAAGATCACCCAAAAGATTACTTATAGGTGCATTTTTACTTCTTCTGGGGTTCTTCGCGTTTTATTTTAATGATACTCAGCAATTATATGGAAACGATGAAGAATCTATTTTGAAAGTAATTCATTCAATTGAAGGGTATGAAAATAATTCAATAGAAATTGTAGAAATTAAAGACATGAATGACCGAAGATATGCTGCCGGTTTCTTATCTGACAATAATCCAGGCTACATTCAATTTCAAAAAAACAAAGACGGAAATTATAAGTGGCAGCAAATAGAAGTAGACGTTAATGAAGCATTTAGCGTCTTCGCCCCAGAACCTCTCTTGTTTTTGATTGTCACTAATGAGGAAAATAAAATAGCGAAAATGCAGGTAAGCGTAAATGGACAGGAAATAGAACAAGAGTTTACGCCTTATAAGGCCAGTGTCACCTGGATGTTTCCCCCTAAGACTGGAAAAAGTCATTATTCATATAAGTATTACGATAAAGATGGAGAGCTAATTTATTATTTTAAATAAGATGTTTTTAAACATGCTTGCGGATTTAGGTAAATCAGACAAAAACAAACACCGGAAAGCATCCATCCCTGTGTTTGTTTCTTTGTCATGAGGGAGCCGACGTCTCATCGTGTGCTATTGCCCATCCATTGAACGGTCCATATCACCCTATTTGGTTTTTCGCTTACGCTTGGACGATATGTCCTCTCTCCACAGCGATACGGAGAACGGAATCATGCCGAACCATTTCGTTGTCCACGATTCCTTCACCTTGGACTGGCGGCGGATCTCCTTCGGCGTATCTATATAGGTTACGAATCGCTCCGTAATGTATTTAATCAGTTCATCTCCGCTGGCCATCTCATCATCTCCTTTGGATCTTCTTAGGGTTTATCCGCATCCCGTTATCAGTTTGCTCCGTTTCAATCGTTTCTAGACTCACAGCTTTAGGAATCGGGATGATTTTCCGCAAATTGCACATTCTAAAGAAGTCGAAATCCACGAGAAAGAAGGAGTCCATCATGGTTAAGGCAGCAGGAATATGGATGCTTCTCCTGGCATTGGCATGCCCGGATCATATGGCCGCAGCTTTCCATTCGGAGCATGTTCAGGCCGTGGGGCAGGCCGCAAGCCATAACAATCGCACACAGGCCGCCGCCCGCAGCCTGCATATAGAGATCCCAGAATCCCCTGTCTCGTCAGGCCGGGAAAACAACCAGCATCACACACGCCATCTGCATCCTTTTGCCCAGGACGTCGTACTGATCGATGCGGGGCACGGCGGCATCGACGGGGGAACCTCCCATGGCGATATTTTGGAAAAGGATATCAATCTTGAAATATCGCGCAGGCTGTTTATGCTGCTCCGGCAGCAGGGATATCCTGCCGTGCTCAATCGCGACGGCGATTACGCTTTAAGCGACGACAACCGGTGGCACAGGACGTCCTCCAGGCATCGGCGCGACCTTTCGCAGCGCAAGCAGCTTAGCGAAGAGATCCCGACCGAGCTTGTCGTAAGCATCCATGTGAACTGGGGCCGAAACAGCTCGAAACGCGGCGGCATCGTGCTGCATCAATCGGAAGGGCGCAGCAAGGCTCTGGCCGATGCAATCCAACAGCAGTTGAATCAAGTATACCGAAACCGCAACCAGATCATGGTCGGCAAGCCGTACTATTTGCTGAATACGACCGACGTTCCCGCCGTCATTGTGGAGACCGGCTTCATCAGCAATCCCGAGGACCGGCAGCTGCTGACGAGCCGCAACGGGCAGATGAAGCTGGCCGAAGCAATTGCGGCAGGCATTGTCCATTATTTAACAGCCCTGTGAGTCGGCCCGGGGCCTGCCTCATGACCATGGGCCGAAGACGATCCAGCAAAAATAGACCGGCGCCCGCTTAAGCGGTACGCCGGTCTGGTTCATGTCATTTCTTTATTAAATCATCCAGCCGGACGGTGTGCCCCTTGGAGACATTTCCGGAATGGTCCACGGCTGCGAAGGTGACGGTATGGTTCCGGGGATTTTTCACCTCCGGCAGGAGCGCAGTCTGAATCCCGCGCCTTACCTCAAGCGTATCGCCGACCTGCTTTTTGTTCTTGAACAGGCGGATCTGTACAAGCTTGCCGTCCATATCGTACGGCCCATCCCAGTACAGCCGGATGTGCCCGTTCTCCCGAAGGGCCCGGACGTTCTCCACCTCGCCCGGCGGCACATCGTCCGGCACAGGCGCCGGCGGAGTAGTCGGGGCCGTAAATACGGCCGGATCGCCGAACGTAAATTTGTCCAGGTTATACAGCCAATCCGAGCCTTTGAAAATCAGGAAGACGATATGTTTGCCGGTGACGGGTGTCGCAATGTTCGCCGAGAACACTTCAAAGTTATGCCAGCCGCCGGTGCCGTCGACCTTAGCGGCGGCAATCAGCGGGCCGTTCATGCTGTCGATTCGCACTTCAATCGTGCCGCCGCCCGTATCACTGGCCGCATGAACATGGAACTGTTCCGGGCTCGTATCGCCAAAGTCGACGTAGTTGTACATCGCGTAAGGCTGGTTAGGGCCGAACAGCCCCGCCAGATACGTCTGCCCTCCGCCCTGCTCTGTGCCGAACCCGTTGCCGATCGTATAATGTTCGGCTTCGAGCTTGCCGAAGGCATCCCGGTCCGTGCCTTTGACCGTCGTGAAATTGAACCAATCGAGATTGCAAGGATAATCCTGGCCGTCCGTCCCGTGAAAAACAAGATACACGTCATGAATGCCGACAGCCTGTTCCCCATCTACGAGCGCCATCAGATCAACCCAGTCGTCCCAGCCGCCCAGGGCAGGAATCCGGGCAACGCCGACCGTCGGACCGTCCAGACTATCCAGCTTCACCTCGATCGAGCCGCCTTTATGGCCGCTGGATACGCGCATCGTTACGCCGGATGCACCACTGCTGCCGAAGTCGATATCCCGATAGATGGCATGAGCGCCGTCCGCAATTCCCTCCAGGTAGCCGTGTTCGGCGTTAACGCTTAAGCCCGAGCCGCCATCCAGCTGACCGGCCCGCAGCTTGGCATAGGCATCGGTTTGTCTCGGATCGTTCTCGGTAAACCGAAACCAGTTCAAGTTAAACAGATATTCGTCGTCGACTTGGTTAAACACCAAATATACGTCATGCGTGCCAGTTACGGTCACAGGATTCCCCTGCTCATCCTCAAGCACGCCGACTGCATCGATAAATTGATGCCAGCCGCCGGTGCCTTCCACGCGGACCGTGCCGACCCGCGGTCCATCCAGCCCATCCAGCCGGATGTCGATATTGCCGCCGCCCGCCCCGCTGGCGGCCCGGGCAATAAACCCGATCGCGCCGTCCGTTCCGAAGTCAACGTTCTTATAGGCAGCGAAATGGCCGGAACGGATGCCGCCGAGCTGCAGCGTGCCTTCCGGGCCCCCCTCCAGCACGAACCCTTTACCGATATTGTATTTTTCCGCTTCGATTCTTGAATAGGCGATCCTAACCGGATAACGCGGAGCAGCCTCCTGCGGCTCCACAACCGTAAGTGCCTGAACCGCGCCCGCGGACGACCAAGACTCATAGGTGCCGGAGAGCAGTTGTCCCACCCAGTTGCCGTCAACGATCCCCTCTTCGCCGCGATGACTCCAGGCCGTAGCCGTATTAAAGGCCAGCCAGGCGTCGAATTCACGCTCAAAATCGTCATAGGCGCGGTCATCGAGATCGTCCAGCGTCTGCTGCAAATAGGCCAGGTTGCGGATCAGAATCGTTTTGCCGCCTTTCAAATCCCCGTTCGGCCCTTCATAATTGAGCAGTCGGTTGTCGTCCACCAGCCGGTCCATCGTAAACCGTGCACCCTTCACGGCATCCTCCAGATACGTCTCGTCCCCGGTTGCCCGGTACAGCCCCACCGCCGCACCGACGAATGTCCCTTGATTATAATGCGTGGAATCCGGCACCGGGCCGCGCTCCAGCTCGATCCGGTCGAACACTTTGCCGTTCCCGTCAGTCAGCATCGTTTTGCCCCAGCTGAAAATGCGGGTCGCCGCCTCGAGATAATGCCGATCTCCCGTAATTTCGTACAGGAATACAGCCGCCTGGGCAGCCGGGAAATTAATGCAGGCGTTCTTCGTGTTGTGCTCGCTGTTCAGCCACCAAATGCCGCCGCCCGCAAACTCGTCGTCCCACTGCGTATCGTACACGAAATCGAAGTAATACTTGGCCTTCTCCAAATATCTGGCTTCGCCGGTAATCTGATAAGCCCGCGCGCTGCCCATCGCCCACCACATGATGTCATCGTTAAACGGATTGTTCGTCCAGTCCTCGCCGTGCTTGGCCACCGTGCCGTCAAAGATGTCGTCGATCTGGGTTCGAAGCTCGGCCTTCAGCTTCGGGTCTGATGTGTGCAGATAGGCGTCCATCACCATTTCCCACAGCTCCGCTTCGACCCAGAAGCTCTGGTAGTTGTCGCCGCGGTTCGAATTGGCCCAGAAGTACTTCGCTTGCGGGTCCCAAAAGTTGGCGTTGAACGCTTTAATCGCCGCGTCCGCGTCGGCCGGTCCGAACGAAGCGGCACGGACCGGGGCGGCCCCGATAACTGATGTCAGCAGAAGGGCCATGATCAATGGCAATGCAGTCAACCTCAATAACGACCTTTTTCCCGGATTCCCTTTCACGACATTACCTCCGTTTCGATTTCCTATTTCAAAACTATCGCATTTTGATTTCCAAACCGCACAGGCTTAACACAAATTCAACGAACATGGCGTTGGACCAGGAGAACCACTCCCGCGTAAATTGCTGCGGATTATCTTTATGGAAGCCCTCGTGGACGAGCCCCGTATCGGCATCCGTCCGCTCGAACATGCCCAGAATCTCCAGCTTCTCCGCTTCCCCGGTCGCCGTGATGCCCTGAATGGACAGGGCGATGTGCCAGATGTAGTCCTTCGGCGTATGCGGGCTGCCAATGCCTCTCGCATAAGTCCCTTCGTAATAATAAGGATTGCGGCGGCTGAGGATCAGCTTGCGCGTATTCACATAAACGGGATCGTCTTTGGCGCAATAATCGAGATAAGGCAGGGACAGCAGGCTGGGCACATTGGCATCGTCCATCAGATTGACCCCGCCAAGTCCGTCAACCTCATAAGCGTAGACCTGACCGAACTCCGCATCCTCAATCAAGGCATGCTCCTCGATGCCCTGCCGGATGTCCTCCCGCAGCGCACGGACCTCCTCCGCAAACGCCTCGTCCCGGTAAAACTGCTCGTTTACCTCCAGCAAATACCCCAGCACCACGACTGCAAACATGTTGGACGGCACCAGATAACCGTACTCGCACGCGTCATCGCTTGGGCGGAAGCCCGACCAGGTCATGCCGGTATAGGCGGTTTTGCCTGGCAGCGTATTCGTAGGGCCGCCACCCGGCCGTTCAAACGTATAGGGAGACATTTCCTCATGCCGCTGCTCCGTCCGCCACGTGCGCACAATCAGCTCGGCCGCCTGCTTGAACGCTGCCGTGAAATGCTTTGTCTCTCCGGTGTTTTTCCAATATAAATAGGCCAATTGAATCGGATAGCACAGCGAATCGACCTCATATTTCCGCTCCCAGATCCAGCCGGACATGTCGGTGAGATCGTCATGGTGGCCGTGGAAGTTCTCGAATTCATTAAATGCATTGGCATAGGGATCCCGCAGGATGCACTCGAACTGCCTTTTCAGCACGCCTTCGATAATCTCCCGCAGTCCCTCGTCCCCGGCTGCCGGAATCAGATACGGCCGCAGCTGATTGACGGAGTCGCGCAGCCACATGGCCGGAATATCGCCGGTCAACATGAATACGGTGCCGTCTTCATGACGGCGGATCGTCGTTTCCAGCGTATTTTCGTAACAGCGTTTAAACATGTCTACAATCTTCGGGCGATGCCCCATCGTATGTTCAACCAGGGCGATAATCTCGGTTTGACTAAGGGGTTTGGTCATGCTCATTCTCCTCTGCTCACTTCCATTATTCTTTTACCGACCCCAATACGATGCCATGGATGAGATACCGCTGCAGAAACGGATAGATCAGCATAATCGGAATCATCGACACAAGGATTTTGGCCGAGTTCAAGGTCGTATTGGAGCACATTCATCATCCCGCCATCTCCTTTCACGGTTGATCACTTCCCGCCTCCAGCGCAGCCGCTGCCTCCAGCAGCATCAGTCCGCTAAGCTGGACGCTGAGCTGCACCGGCAGACGCGGCGGCTTATCCCAGCCTGGCCCGCACATCAGCGGCGAAGGCTGCATGCCTTCGCGCCACAGGCGCTCCGCATTGGCCGCGATGATGCCGCGGACGCGGGGAACCTCCGGGTCGAGCCGCAGCAGCTCCAGCAAATAGCGGATCAGGATGCCCTTGAACAGCCCGGTATCGTCGATCCCTTCATCGGGCAGCAGGCCGCTGTCCGGATCGGCAAGCTCGTCAAAACAAGCTTGCGCGGTCCGCCGGGCGTCCTCCAGATATTGCGCGCTGCCGGTACACTGGTACAGCTCTACCCCGGCACCGATGAACACGCCCTGGCAGTAGGTGAATTTCCAGTCCTTGTCGATCCGGCCGTCGCCCAGCCGGTTGAGGCCGTCCCAGACAAAGCCTGTCTCCGGATCGACAAGATGAGCCTTGTTCCAATCGTAAATGCGCTTAGCCCAGGACAGATCCGCTTCATCGCCGAAGCGCCGGTAGAGTCTTGCCGCCAAAATGGCGGCCGGGGCGTTGGCCGGAGTGTTTTTGTAATCGAGCTGGTCTTTCTTCCAGGCCATTCCCCCGCCGCAATGCCCGTTCCACGCGGTTTGGATGTCCGCCCACAGCTCCAGTGATTTTTTCTTGTACCACGGGTCGCCCAATGCGTCATAGGCCCGCAGCAACGCAAGCGCCGTCCATTCCATATCGTCGTAATAATTATGCTTGAACGTACCGCCGTTATAGCTTTCCAGACTGCGGCAGAACCGCCCAATCCGCTCCGGCAGTGCCGGATCGCCGCTGCGCTCATAGGCGTCCACCAGGACGTCGAGGACATGCGCCTGCCACCAGTAGTAGAAGTTGTCGCCAGGCCGGTTCTCCGAACGGGGATACCATTGATCGAGAATACCGGTCTCATCGTTCATATAGGAGGTGAACATGTCCTGATGCATCCGGGCCGCCCGCTCCGCCCAAAGGGCGGCCTGCCCGGCCGCCAAACGCCCGCTTCGCTGTGCTTCCATCCCGTTCCCTCCTCTCCCTATCCCCGCAATCCGGGCTTTAGCTCCGCTGCCGCTTCCAGCAGCATCGCGCCGCTAAGCTGCGCGCTAAGCTGCACCGTCTCGTCCGGCTCAGGCCTGCGCCCCCAATCGGTGCCGAAGAGCGGCAGCTCCTCCGCATCATCCTGCGACCGCCAGGCCGCCTCCGCCTGAGCCGCGATGAACGCCGCAACGTCCCCCGCCTCCGGCGCGGATCGGGCCAGCTCTGCCAAATAACGGATCAGGATGCCTTTGAACAGCCCGGCATCCCCGCCGCCTTCATCGGGCAGAAGGCCGGTCTCCGGTGCGGTGAATTCGCTTTGCACTACACAGAACGTCCGCATGGCCGCCCCCAAATAGGCGGGCTGCCCGCTCTCCCGGTACAGCTCCACTGCAGCCCCGATGAACACGCCCTGGCAATAGGTGAATCTCCAATCCTTGTCGATCGCTCCATTCCCGGTCCGGTTCATGCCATCCCAGACGAGTCCCGTCTCCGGATCGACGAGATTCGCTTCCTGCCATTCGTAAATCCGCCTACCCCATGCCAGATCATCCGGATTGCCGAACTCCCTATGCAGCCGCATGGCCAGAATGGCCGCGGGGGCATTGGCCGGGGTATTTTTATAATCCAGCTGCGATTTCTGCCACGCGATCCCGCCGCCCATCTGCTCGTTCCAGCCGGTCTTGATGTCCTCCCATAACGTCTGTACCGCTGATTTGTACTTCGGCTCGCCGGTTGCTTGATACGCCCGCAGCCAGGCAAGCGCCATCCATTCCATATCGTCGTACAGCTCGTTGGGCCAGACGCCGCCGTTCCGCGCCAGAATGCCTTCATGGAAATCCCGCAGCCGCTTCGCATATCGCTGATCCCCGGTGCGCACGAGTCCGTCAACCAGCACATCAACCGCATGGGCCATCCACCAATAATGAAAAATATCATTGCACTTCCCGCCCTCGCACGGCGTCTCAATGTTGTACATACGGATCGACTCGTTCCAGAACCGCTTATCGAGCGCCCGCTGAACCCGGTCCGCCCGCTCTTGCCATACCTCTGTCATCGCTGCATTCATCTTGATCTCTCCTATCTCCTAACCCTTGATTCCGCTAAATGCAATGCCCTGGATAAAATACCGCTGC
The DNA here is from genome assembly GCF_038597315.1 of Paenibacillus sp. FSL M8-0142. Lineage (NCBI taxonomy): Bacteria > Bacillati > Bacillota > Bacilli > Caryophanales > Paenibacillaceae > Paenibacillus > Paenibacillus sp. FSL M8-0142. The sequence goes on along the minus strand of NZ_CP152008.1, from coordinate 1,970,423 downwards.
AGCATCAGGAACAGAACCAGGATCGGCAAAATCGCCACCAGCGCCCCCGCCATCATCGGTCCATAATCCGTCTGATAATTGTAAGAGAACGCCTGCAATCCCATCTGAATCGTCGCCTTGGCCGGGTCGTTCAGCACGATCATCGGCCACAGGAAGCTGTTCCATCCTGCCTGAAAGGTGAAGATACCCAGCGTAGCCAGTGCCGGCTTCGTCAGCGGCAAATAAATTCGCCAAAATATTTTGAATTCGCCGCAGCCTTCGATCCGGGCCATCTCCATCATGTCCTTCGGCAGCGTCAGGAAGAACTGGCGCATGAAGAACACCGCAAACGTCCCCGAGGCTCCCGGCAAAATAATGCCCCAAAACGAGTTCATCAGTCCGTGCCCCCCGCTGCCAAACAGGTCGTTCCCGCCGACAAACGGAATATGCCGCAGCACGTACACGCTTGGAATCATCGTCACAATTCCTGGAACCATCATGGACACCAGCAATATCCGGAAGAACGGCTGGTTCATCTTGAAATCCAGTTTGGCAAACGCATAGCCGCTCAGCGAGCCGAAGAACAGGTTGAGCAGCACCCCGGCTGTCGCAAGCACAAAGGAATTCCAGAAATACAGGCCGAACGGGACCGTTGTAAACGCATTGTAGTAATGCTCGAACGTGATATTGGTCGTTATCCATTTGATCGGCATGCTGAACATCTCGTTATCCGGTTTAAAGGAGGTAAGCACGCTCCAGTAAAAAGGCAAAAACATCATCACGGCAATCACGCTGCTGATCAGGTAAAAAATAAAGTTCAGCCCTCTCTTTCTCGCCGGCGCTCCCAGCCTTTCGGTTCTCGGCCGGGGACGCCCGTTCGATTGAGGAACATGTTCCGCAATCATCGCTTTCGACCTCCCTTCCGCTGCCGGCTCATACGATCGGCTCCTCCGCTTTGGTCAATCTCATGCTGATGATAGAAAACACGAGGATCGCCATCGCCAGCACAAATGCCTGCGCCGAAGCATAGCCCATCTGCAATTGGTTGAAGCCCTGCTGATAGATCAGGTAGACCGGCGTCTTGGTCACGTTGGCCGGACCGCCCTGCGTCAGGACGAAGGCCTGGTCAAACAGCTGCAGCGCACCGATGATCGCCATGACGCTGACGAGAAACGTGGTCGGGCGCAGCTGCGGCCAGGTGATGTAGCGGAAGCAGGCGAACCGCGACGCGCCGTCCAGGCGGGCCGACTCGTACAGATAATCCGGCACGCCCTGCAGGCCGGCCAAATAAATGATCATATTGGAGCCGACCGATTGCCATAGCGTCATGACGATGATCGACAGCATGGCCGTTTCCGTCTGCGATACCCAGGCTGGTCCCGTCATGCCGAAGTACCCCAGAAGCCCGTTGATCAGGCCATATTCCGGGTGCAGCATCCAGATCCATACGGTCGCGGCGGCAACGGCCGAGGTCAGGGTTGGCAAGTAATAAAATGTGCGAAACAGCTTGACCCCGGCTTTTCTTTTGTTAAGCAGCATCGCCAGCAGCAGGGAAATCATCAGATTCAGCGGCACAAACACCACCGCGTAGTACATGACGTTCAGAAACGTCTGCCACAACAGCGTATCGCCCGCCAGCCGCCGATAATTGTCCAGCCCCACCCAATCGTGACTGCTAAGCACGTCATAGTTGGTAAAGCTGAGATAAAGGGCCATCACGACGGGAATGACCATAAACACGGCGAACAGCAGCATCGTTGGCGTAATGAACAGATAGGCCATTCGGGCTTGATGCCGCCCCAGCTTATTGACGGATGCCATAGTTTCCTCCCCTTTCATCGGCCCGTTTTATTCCACGGACGCATTGTCCGCCAGCAGCTTGTCGCCTTGCTCCTGGGCTTTTTTCAGCGTATCCTCGAGGCTTTGCTTGTTTTGCATGAACAGCTCCAGATTCGGGATCACGGCATTCTCCTCCATCACGGAGTAGCCCGGATGCGTCGGACGTGTCTTGGCAAACTCCAGCGTCTCCGCAAACGGCTTCCACAGCGGGTCCTCCGTAAAGAACGGATCCGCAAGCGCCGGCTTGAAGCCAGGCATATTCAGACTGGTCTTGGCCCACAGCAGCGCATTGTCCTTGTTCGCCGTCCACCATTTGATGAACTCCCACGCTTCATCCGGATGCTTGGAGCCTTGCGGGATCACCAGGCCGAAGCCGCCCATCACGCTGCCCCGATCCCCGTTTGGCCCGCTCGGCGGCGGCACGATGCCGTAATCAAGGTCCTTGCCGTATTTGTTATAGGTGCTCATCATCCAAGGTCCAGTGTACAGCATCGCCACTTTGCCGGTAACAAATGCGTCGTTGCCTTCGCCAAGCCCCTCTTCAAAGCCGATTTTGTACACTTTGTCCTCGTTCAGCAAGCGCTGCCAAAACTCCAATACCTGCTTGCCCTGCTCGTTGTTGAAATTCGTCTTCCCGTCCTCGGTCAGCATCTGGCCGCCGGCCTGCTGCAGATACATGTTAAACAGTCCCGGATCGCCCATCGAGAAGCCGGCGACCTCCAGCTTGCTGCCATTCCATTTCGTCAGCGTCTTGGCCGCCTGTTCCAATTCGTCCCATGTTGTCGGCGGCTGTAATCCCACGTCCGCAAACATCTTCTTGTTGTAAAACAGCGCGCGTGCATCAACCGTTAACGGCAGGCCGTAGAGCTTGCCATCATGCGTGAGCTCCTTTAACGATTCCTCGTAAAAATCATCCGGGTTCAAACCATCCCTGGTCATGTACTCGTCAATGGGCCGCAGCACGTTCTTCGGGGCGTACAGCGATGTTCTCCAGCGGTCCCAGAACAGAATGTCCGGCGCGCCGCCGCTCGTTGCAGCCGTCAGAAACTTGGTGACCATATCCTGCTGCAGCATATATTTGACCTCAATTTTATCCTGCGACTTGTTGAACGCATCCACCATCGTCTCAAACTGCTTCTGTCCCTCTCCGCCCCAATCGCCCCAAAAGGTCAATTGAACCTTACCGCCGCTCTTACCGTCGCCCCCGTTGTCCCCGCTGCTGCTCCCCCCGCTTCCTCCACAACCGGCGAGCAGCCCTCCGAACATCACTATCGTCAGCATCATGATCAGCCACTTTCTCATACATAAACCTCCCTTTTGATTTAAGTTCATAAAGATAATTATAAAGCGCTTTCAGTAAATATAGTATATTAACAGCATATCATTATGTCAATAAAGAAAAATGAGATTTCCCTGGTATAAAAATGAATATGGTGAGTATGTTATTACATCCGTTTATGTAATTTTGCTGCTTCTGCAAAAATGGCACAGGGGACTTTCAATGGATCTTGCTAACAGAAACATAGACACAGAAAGAAAATAAGCCTGGCTGCAAACCAGTCTGAACATCATAGGCATATTTATATCATGTTATATAATTGGTATGTGTTAAAGGAAGGCTACCAAATGAGCGAATGTTTGACGGAAAGGGGGATCTGTAGAAGTTTTAATTAAGCGAGACACTAAACAAGTTTAAGTCTGGGGGCTTAAGAAATGCGGAATCGGAATTATTTATAATGCTGGCCATAATTCTTGAATTAAGGATCTATCACATGAAATATGGAATAACGTGCATCACATAAGATTAGGATTGAAAAGGGGTGACTTCAACAATCGAAGCCCCCCTTTTAACTTCCGTTATGAGGATACTTGTATGCCGCGCACCATGTGTCCGACCCTCTAGAGCAATCGCTAGATAACTTGCTACTTGCCCTGATCGCGGGCAGGACCGGTGGATTCCCCGGGGATGAGCTGTGCAGGAAGCTTGATTTTGTTCGCGACCGTTTCCTGCTCCATGATCGCCAGCACGTTTTCTACGGCCAGCTTGCCCATCTCCTCCTCGCTTTGTCGCATATGCGTGAAGGCATACCCTTCTCCGATGCGGAATTGCGGGCTGTCAAAGCAAATAATCGAAATATCTTCCGGGATGCTGAGTCCAAGGCGGGTTACCGCTTCTTTCGCCAGCAGAGCGATATAGTATTCGATGGCAAAAATAGCCGTAATCGCCGGCTGCTCCTGCAGATGCTTCATAATTCTCCCGATATCCCGCTCGATGTTCTCGTCGTTGAACGAGTTGGGCAGCGTGGAGGTCAGATCGCAAATCCACAAGCTCCGGTCTGCGGCCACGCCGCGGCCGGCATGGGCTTGGACGAAGCCCTCAATCCGATCCTCCACCGCAGACGTATCCACCGGAGGCGGGGACAATAGGGCAATATGGGTATGCCCCAGATCGAACAGATGCTCCGCCGCCTCCGTTGCCGCCTTCGTGTTGTCGGTGCTGATCGACGCCGCGGCCACTCCCTTGATCTCACGGTCGATCAGGACAAGCGGGAATCGCTCGATCACCAGCTTAAGGATCTCGGCATTAAAGAACTCCCCTTGCGCGGGAAACACGATCAGTCCGTCCACCCCAAGCTGCAGCAGCTTGCGGATCGTGTCCTCCTCGTTCTCCTGAACGCCGAATGTCCGCCGCAGCACCAGAAAGCAATCCCGTTCGCGCGCGGCATCCTCCATCCCGTAGATCAGCCGGGTGCCGTAGCTGCCGGCAAAATCGGTCAGCACAACGCCGATCAGCTTCACGGCCTGCTCCTGGCCATGCCCGTTTACTCCCCGGCTTCCGTCCTGCCGCCCGGGCGCTGCCGCCTCCTGCATGCCTGTCTCCGGATCGGCGACAAACGAGCCGCGCCCCGGCTTCCGCACAATCATCCCTTCGGCTGCCAGCAGCTCCATCGCCTTTTTGCTGGTAATCCGGCTCACATTGTACGCTTCAGCCAGCTCCTTCTCCGAAGGAATCCGGTCCCCGGGTCTATAGCTATTGGACATAATTTGGTGCTTCACATCATCGAATATCTTCTCGTACATCGGTTTGGACGAGGTCGTTTCATTCATGACAATCCTCCCGTGTTTCCTCCAAAAGAAATTGATATATGTTATAATATATCATGATATATTATCGTTGTCGAATCGTTGCGAGCAGCCAGCCGTATCTCCCATGTTAGTGAAAACGGGGCGACAAGGAGTCAATCTTCCAGGAACATCGTGTGAAAAAAAGAGGGCCGTGACTTGGCTGAACCTTGTCACAGACCCTCTCGTTAATTCCCTGCTGAAGCCCCCGAGCTGTGGCGCTTATGCTCACTCTGGTCGAGCCTTAACTTCATCACACTCCGCTGGCATGGTTATCAGCAACTTCATAATCGAACCAGTCAAACGCCGCAGGCGTGGTTCCATTCTCACCGTGTGCATACATCGCAATAATGACGCCTGTAAAGCCGCCGGCAACTTCTGTCGAAAGCAAATGGCTCTCGCCTGATCCCATATCGATGACATCGGACGCGTTCTGCTCAATGGAGAAACTGAAGATCTCGGGCTTTGCGTCAATCCTGAATACGACAGGTCCCTCTGAGCATCGCCGGGTCTGCTCTGAACGGAGCGAGCCTACTGTTCGTCTGAAGACGACGGATTTCTCCCCGTTAATCAACTTTACAGCAAGATCGTAATGATACCTTTCGTTCATAAACACCGTTAATCCTGCTTCCTCCCCCTCGTACGCAGGCTCAAAGTCCAGTTCGGCAGAGATATGGCTGGAAAAATGGCTTAGCCGTCGCCCGACAAACGCCGGGGAGCCTGCATCGTTTAAAGAGGATGCGTTGCCCCGAAGCACCAGAGAGCCCGGACGCTCGCGCAGCGACCAGCTTCCTTGTTTAGGATTGCGCAAGAAGATCCAGTCCAGGCCCAGCGCATTACTATCAAAATCATCCCGGATCGGCTTTCCTGGCCACCGGCATTCCGGCAATTGCGGACGTTCCATCGTCTCTTCAACCCGCCCCTCGATGCCGATGCTCGGCCAGCCGTCGTCCGCCCAGGTTACAGGAGCCAAGAAAACCTCCCTGCCAAGATGATGGCGCATCGGGTATGAAACAGGCCTGATCCCCAAGAAAACGGCCCACCACGTGCCATCCTGAGCCTGTACCAAATCCGCGTGTCCGGTCGCGTGTATGCTGCTTCTCCGGCTTCGATGGGACAGGATGGGATTACGGGGACATGGCTCAAACGGTCCGTAAGGATGATGGCTGCGCGAAATCGTAACCATATGACCATACTCGGTTCCGCCCTCGGCAATCATTAAGTAATACAGGCCATTTATTTTATATAAGTGCGGGGCTTCCGGGCTGGCTCCCCCCGTTCCTCTCCAGATTAAGCGGGTCTCCGTTAATTTCCTGCCGCTTGAAATGTCAATTTCACATTGGTAGATTCCCTCTCCCTCGTCGCCTAAACAGGCTGTCTGAAAATACACGCGGCCATCGTCGTCAAACAAAAGCGAAGGGTCTATGCCCTGCTGGGCGACGGGGACCGGATCAGACCACGGACCGGCTGGGTCCTTGCTTGTGACTATAAAATTGCCGACTCCGTTAACATTGGTGGTTGTCATGTAAAACCAGCCCTCATGGTAACGAAGGGTCGGCGCATAAATGCCTCCGGAAGTCGAAGCATTCGCAAGCGGCAGCTGCTCTGCCGATGTCAGGCAATGCCCGATTTGATGCCAGTTTACCAGATCCCTGCTATGAAAAACAGGAACGCCTGGAAAATATCCAAATGTGCTCGTGACCAAGTAATAATCTTCGCCAACGCGGCAGATGCTCGGATCAGGATAAAAGCCGGGTATAATCGGGTTGTTGAATTTCACGAAAGAAAACACTCCTCTGCATGCCATATTTATGTCTAGACACAATTGCCAAATCACTCGGCATAAAAAAGAGGCAGCGAATGGCCTGCCCCTGTATATCAAACGGATCAGTTATTCCACAGCTTCACCCGGTCACGGACCAGCTCCGAATATTCCCGCTCCATTTTTTCCGCCCCGGCGTTGTTCAAATCTTGGATGAACTGATCGTAAAGCGTATCGAACTGGGACGGGTCCGCAAGGATGATCTCCGGGATCCGTTTGCGAACAATCTCTTCAACCCGCTTGTAGGTGATCGTAATATTGGAGTCAACCGGCGGGGAAATGAGATATGCCGCTCCCCACGGCTTCTGCGGAAATTCCTCCGATTTCGGCCAGAGATCCTTCCACATTTCCGCACCATAGGCTTTCAGCGTTTCTTTGGCGGATGGCGTATAGTTGGCCTTAATTTGTTCCGGGAAATTGGTCGTATAATAATTGCCGGTCGAATCCATCACGCCGTCGCCGTAACGCGGGAACAAACTGTTGTATAATCCAATTCCACTCTCTTTGGTAAAGTTGGCATTATCGTTAACTTTACGGTCCTGCACGTCTTCCGGGATCACGCGCTTGCCATCCACAACTTGGTAGTGCTCTCCTTCAATCCCCCAGTTCATCAAAACTTGCCCTTCCTCGGAAGCCAGATAATCGAGGAACTTGATGATTCGCACCGGATCCTTCGCGGATGTTGTGATCCCTACGCCCCAGCCAGCCGCATAACCTGCATCCTGGAACGAAGCATCCTTGGTCGTCTCATCCAATTGGATCGGGAATCTTGCATAGGTGCGATTCTCTTTGCCGGCCGTTCTCAGCGCATTCGTCGGGTTTCCAAATCCCCAATCGGCGTCAATGACGCCAAGGACGCGGCCCGAGGCGATTTTCGCTTCGTATTGGTCCGTCTTCTGAACGAACGTTTCTTTATCCAGCAGGCCCGTGGCGTTGAGATGATTCAGCCAGCGGAAATACTCCTTATCCTCCGGGCGTCTGTAGTGCAACTTCGCCTCATACGTTTCCGGATCAATATAATACTCCCCATCCCCAGACAACCCCGTAGCAATGACGGCTGCATCCGTGACGGAGATCATGAACCGCCAGCCGTCTGCATTGAGTGTGAGCGGAATCGTCGGTTGACCGTCGATCGTCGGGTGTTTCTCATAATAATCCTCCAACGCCTTCTCAAAATCCTTTACGGTCTTAATTTCCGGATAACCGAGCTCTTTCAGCACTTCATGCTGAATATGAAAGTTTCCTCCGGCATCCAGCTGCTGATGATCCACGGCATTCAGTGTCGGAAGGACATAAATCGACTCATCCTCATTGTTCCACTTCAAACGGTTCATGTAATCCCCATAGAGCTTTCTCAGGTTCGGTGCATGTTCCTCGATCAAATCCGTAAGGTCGATAAAAGCGCCCGAATCAACAAACAGATTCGCATCGCCTTTAGCGAAAACGAGATCCGGATATTCACCGCTCGCTACCATCAACGGCAGCTTCTGATTGGAGCCGTCGACCGCGAATTCGGCCTGGATCGTGACACCGGTCTTCTCCGTCAGCTTCTTGCCGACGGCATCCTGCATATTGGCCCAGTTGGCATTCGAATCCGCGCTGAAATAAGTGATTGTAATCGGTTCCAAAACATCTCCTTCGCTGCCTTCCCCGCTGCTCGCGGACGTTGCGCCATTGCCTTCATTACCGCTGCTGCATGCAGCTAGACTAAATGCGGCAAGCATGATCATTACAAGAAATAGTGACAGTCTCTTCTTGTGTTTCATGGATTTACCCCCATTCCAAATATCTTAGCGATCAGGTCATACTCGGCTCCCGCTTCTCAAGTCTTTCTAGGTATGAACCGTTCAGAGCTTCACTTCACGAAATCTATTATAGTGATAGCAATGTCCTCAATCCTTGATTTTAGAGTCCAAAAATAGCATGATAAGGACATCATAAAATGCAAGACCTGAGTGGGAGGGAGGGAAATCAAATGCGAAGCGTTCCCCTGAATTGGTTTACAGACGATGAGGAGTTTAAGTTTTTTATTCAGTACGGCAAGCATGAAGAGGATATGTATGTGCATCAGCATGTTGATTTCTCCGAGCTTGTGATCGTTTTACACGGCAATGCCACCCATATCGTCAACTCCGAGGAATCGTTCATCAAGAAAGGGGACGTATTTGTCATTAACGGCGAAACCTCCCATGGATATAAAGACCCCCATGAGTTTCGTATCTGCAACATCATGTATAAACCCGAGATGCTGGAATCGGCCGGTCCTGACTTCAAAAGATCGAACGGGTATCAGGCGCTGTTCGTTCTGGAACCGTATTACCGCAATATCAACCACGCCTTGAGCAAGATGAGCCTATCAATCTCAAGCCTGGAATACGTAGCATCCGTCGTTGACTTCATGATTGAGGAATACACGAACAAGCAGCAGGGCTACCAGACCATCCTGCGTTCGCGTTTTATGGAGCTCGTCGTCCAATTGTCCAGGCAGTATGAGAACCAGGAGCGTCAAGGGGTCCAACATCATCTGATGCATTTGGCCAAGGCCATTTCCTTTATGGAGGATAACTATTTGCAGCCAATTTCACGCGAAGAAATTGCGGCCAAATCGAATATTTCCGTCAGGCATTTGAACCGGATTTTCCAATCCTATTACAAAACGACCCCTTCCGCCTATCTCCTGCAGCTTCGCTTGGAGCATGCGTGCCGGCTGTTGAAGTCGACCAACCTTCCCATTTCGGAAGTGTCTTATCAGAGCGGATTTAATGACAGCAATTATTTTACTCGTCAGTTCACAAAGGTAATTGGCCTATCGCCAAAAGTATATCGAAAGAGGAGATAAGTGCTATGAGCATCGCCTGGCAGAACACCGTCTATATCCACCCGCCGCATGCGGAATTCTTCCTGGACAATGGCATGGGCCCTGTTACCAAACCGATTATCCAGGGGTACTGTAACGATTGATGACAAAGAAGCCGGAGCATGTTCCTTCCTGCTCTAGCTTCTGTTTTTGCTGCCATACGCACAGCTGGTTAAACTAAGATTCGGCTTATGCAGGTCCAAGTTGGGTCATACTGAGAATATACACTAAATGAATCATTCAGGAGTTCTGCCATAATCCCTGCAGGGAAGAATTGAATAAACGGCGAACTGCAGTACAATATAGATGTAGTATTTTTTTGGAAAAGCTATAAGAATTGAAAGCACTGCTTAAATTGATCATGAATAAAAGGGAGAGATGTATCATGTATGCAACCATCGAACAATTTCTGAACGATTGGAAACAGGAAGCTGATCTTACTCTGCAGGTGCTGGACAAGCTGACAGACGACTCATTGAGCCAGGCGGTGTCAGAGGCACAGCCGCGAACGCTCGGCGAAATCGCATGGCATATCACCCAGAGCATCAGCGTATTCTTTAATCAAATCGGGCTGGAGCAGGAGATCCCGGCAGCCGAGGGAAGCTCCGCGGCGGCCATCGCCCAAGCTTACCGCCGTACCAACGAATCGTCCATTGCGGAATTCCGCACGAAATGGGAGGGTCAGGAGGACAAGCTGCAGGAGCCTGTTAAGCTGTTTGGCTTCATCGACACCACCAATGCCGGCATATTGGACAAAATGGTGCGTCACCAGATCCACCATCGCGGCCAGCTCACGATCCTGATGCGTCAAGCCGGACTGGCAGCGCCGGGCGTGTATGGACCGAATGAGGAAGAGACCGCAGCGATGAAAGCGGCAAGAGGGCAGTCTTAAGTTTTGTCGCTGTGGCAGGAGCAGTGCTCACTGCTTCGCTGTTTTAAACGGATTGCTATATTAACGCTGGAAACAAGGAGGGCTGCCTTGAGGCAACCCTCCTTGTTGCTGCTGCAGGGGGCATGGAATATTCCGGTGGGGAAAAGTTAAGACTTTCGGTGTATTATCACTTGCTTCTGTACTGCTATTTACTGCAAAACTGCGAATCACACAAAAGAAAACCAACAGCTTTTTTATAAAAGCTATTAGCTGGATACTGGAATAATAAGCGCAGGATTGCCGCTGTTACGAGTTGCAGCTGTTCCTCCGGTCGAGCGCAAAACGCTCTATCGAAGCTCAATTCTCAATCACATGAATCTTCTTCCGCTCAGTTTCCAATTCGTATACCTTACTGCTGCCGTCTCCATGATGAAGTCTAATTTCAGTGGCTGCCGAGATCTCGTATACGCCCGGATTGTTAAACCGATAAGTATGCTTCTCTACTATTACCTCTTTCATATCTATAGTCCGTACAATTCCGACATCCGTTCTAGTTATCGTATTTATGGACTTCCCCGTACTGTCTCGAATGATATAGTAAAACACTGGATCTCCAGTAGTAATTTCAAGCATTTCATCCGCTGTATTTTTAATTTCCGCATCCATCGTAAAAGACTCGTTAACCCCCACTTGCTCCGGAACAAAAACATCAACCGCAACCGGATACTGCTCTGCTTCTGCCGTAGATGAAGGAATGGTCTCTGCCTTATCAGCCAGGGATCGTTCGGATTCAACAGACTGACAACCGAGTATAAACAACAGGAAGATCATAGCGAACTTTTTCAAGATTAAACACCTCCTAATCACACTGACGTAATAAGAGGTGGTTTTGTTTTCAAATGGAATATAAAAAACAGATATTTGTTATAGTTTGGGTAATCCCTTCGAAGAAGCTGACAAGAGCCTGCCCGGAAGGCAGACTCTTGGATCAGATTTATGGATTCTGAGATTTACTCGATAGGATGCTCTCCGCAATCGATACGAGCGCTTCTTTCGTCAGAGGACTTGTCTTATAGGTAGAAATCTCGTATTCCAGCCCTTTTTCCGTGTCCTCCCATGTTAACTTCGTGGAATAAAGAGCGTTCGAGTTTGTAGCGTATAGAGCATCGACCCCTTCTATGCTCAGCCTTTCAAACTTCTCGCCTTTCCCCGGCACCCGTGTAATTTCGGTAATGAACGGGTATACTTTTTTGGCACTGATGCGGATAACATCTGAATCTTTCGAGAATAAAAGCGCCGCTCCCCCTGCTTCGCTCCATTTTACTTTTTTCGCGTAATATTTCTTCCCTTTCGCCTCAGCCTTGAGTTCCTTTAGCAAATCTTGATACGGTTCGCTATAAGAATCGTAGTATGGAGGGACGATATCGCCGGATTGAAAAGCATACCCTTCCGGAAGCCATTCCGGCTGCTGTAAAGCCGGGGCTTTGTATTTAGACACCAGCTTCAAATAATCATCGTAATCCGTGCTGGTTATGGAGTAAAAGCTAAATGAAAGCGTATTGTCAGTCCCATCATACATAACGGTTAACTCGCCCGGCTTCTTCGCTTTAGAGTGTATGGCCAACGCTTCTTTTTTTTGCTGCTCGAGACGCTCCTTACTCGAAGCGGGCTGGGCTTTGGATGCTTTCTGCGGTGCGGCGGCAGCACCCGCCGTATAACCGCTCGCCGAGCTCAGCGCAAGCAGGAAGCTTGCGGCGACAATAATCGTTTTTTTCGTCAGATTCATGGGTAAATCTCCTTTCGGCCCAAACAGGCACATGGTTTATTTCGGGATATTTGCAAAACCCTTACTTGTATAACACCTTTACCGCCTGAAAAGGGACACTTTGGAATAATGTTATTCGACCATGCTTGCTGCGGTCCGGATGAATTCGGACTTGGACAGAGTGCTGCCCTGATTGTCGAAAACGCTATAAATGACCTCATTCTCCTCATCCAGCCACTCCAATTTATGTTTATAGAAAACTTCATCTACCGATGCAGCCGTCGACGCCTCCATATATACCATCTCTTGCCCGCCTTCCGTCACCTTCTCGACGGATACGCCCTTGTGATTCCTGAATACGACCGAGGAGGGTTGTTTTTTTCGTACGAAGGCGGTGATATAGATCGTATCCTCCCCGTTGGTATAGCTGACATTCGCACTGCCCGCTTTATTCCAAGCCAACATTTTGATGAACAATTTGGTGTCGCTGAGGGAGGATTCCGCCATCCGGATAAATTCCGGCTCCAGCTTTTTCAGATGATCAAGACTGGCCTCCCCTTCCGTAATACTCGGAAATAACTTCCCTGCCGCAAAGCTGTATCCTTTAGGCAAATATCGGGGCTCAGGAAGCAGCGGCCCGGCCGTGATTTCAAGCTGCTTCTTCAATTCCGCATAAGTTTTGTACACAATCGGTTGATATACGGTCTGAACCCTATTGCCTGTATCGTAAGCATTCAGCGTTTCGTCATGGACATAATAAGCCGCCAGCTCTCCTGGTTTGAGCTGCTCCAGGACATGCTCTTTGTACGCAGACCGCATTTCCATATATGTCTTGGCATGCGGCGTATACTTATCTTCTCGAATTTCCTTCGTTTGAACGACCACTTCCCCTTTGGAGTTCAAAATTTGCACATACCGGGAAGCCGCGTAGCCGGTTAAGGAGGTCAGCACAAGAATAAGACAGGTAATTGTAACGACAGCTCCAGTCCGGTGCCGAACCTTGTGTTTGCCGCTGCGCCGCTCATGAATCTCCTGAACCCGTTCCATCACGTTTAGGCGTACATCGATGGGGTCCGGCTCCCCCCGAATGAGAAGCCCCTTGATCGTTTCATCTTGAAGTGTAGCTTTGGCCTTGCGCATAACCTGCTCCTCCCTTCTGCTCCATCAGCTTCTGCAGCTTCAGCTTCAACCGGCCGTATTTTTTCTTGACCGCTCCCTCACTCTTCCCCGAAATTTCTCCTATCTCGGCAAAAGACTTCTCTTCAAGCGCTCGCAAGATCAGCAAGCTGCGCTCCTCCGCATTTAACGAGGTGATGGCGGAAGCCAGCGGTTCCCCGAATAAGCGTCCGGTCATCGTTTGCTCTGCGCTTTCGGTTATCGTATCCTGCCGGAACCAACGCTGGAACTTACGCTGAACGCTACGCTTACGGAGTAAATTCAGACAATGGTAATGCGCGATTCTGTATAACCAGGATGAAAAGCTGCCGGTCGGCTCGTACCCTTCTATTTTTTCAAACGCTCTGATCAAAATGTCCTGCACTGCATCCTCCGCCTCCTGCCGGTTCCCCAACATCCGGGTGCAGTACCGGTACAGCGGAGCCTGGAATGCTTCCACGATATGTACATACTTTTGAATTTCGCCCGCTTGGACTTCCATTACGTATTTTTCCGCAGACTCCATGAAGCCGCCTCCTTCCTACTATAAAACACTTCAGCGGCAGCAAAAGGGACACTTTTTCCCGCTTTCGTTATTTCATGTACGATGCTTCCAATAGACGCCCCATAGGGAAGCCATGCGGACAAACGCGATGACCGCTTAACCGCGCAAAAAAAGAGACGGCCCTCCTAACGCATGGCCGCCCCTTCTTCATCCTTTGATGTAACTATGCTTTGGCCCAAAACCGAAATCCTTCTTCTTCCAATTTAGTTCGGAATATGGATTTCGTCAACAAATTAGCTATCTTCGTTGATTCCCATCTCAGAATTAGCTAATATATCAATAAATTAGCTAATTCGAGGTGAAATGTATGCGAGTGCCTTCCACCGATATGCAAAACCATTTCGGAAAATATCTAAAGTTTGCCGAGGCGGGCGAGGAAATCATCGTGACGAAGAACGGCAGAGATGTTGCCAAATTAACAACCTATACCGACGCAAATGAGCTTGTACTAAGGGAGGGAGCTGCGAGGTATACGGCTGACAACGACAGAGTCACCTACGAGGAGTTTCTGGAGCTGACCGAAGGCTCGGAACAGCGCTACGAGCTGATCGACGGGATCGTCTATAACCTGGCCTCCCCTTCGTACAAACACCAACACGCGGTCAATGAACTGCACGGCACCTTTTACAACTGGTTTAAAGGAAAACCCTGCACTCCCCTGACTTCTCCATTCGATATTACGTTAGAGAAGGAGAAGACAAACATCTGTGTCGTGCAGCCGGATCTGGTCGTCATTTGCGACAAAGACCAAATCGATGAGAAGGGAAAATATATGGGTACACCCGACCTCGTCATCGAGGTGCTCTCCCCGTCCACGCGAAGCAAGGATATGATCCCGAAGCTTGATCTCTATCGGCAATGCGGCGTGAAGGAGTATTGGATCGTCGATCCAATGAAAGCTCTAGCCACGGTGTATTCCTTGTTAGACGGAGAGATCGCGGATGTGAGCTATTACGCGGGGGCCCATGATCCGTTTGTGGAATCCGCACTTTACCAGGGCTTAAAGGTTTCAACGCAAGATTTATTTGCGTGAGCCTTGCATATAAAAAAAGCAGGGGCCCCTTCGGCCACCTGCTTCCTAGCTTATGAAACCGCCGCTACACTGCGATAAAAGATTGGTGCTGAGGCGGTAAGCGAAAACGCCGGTTATTGCCGCCATATTCGCAGATCTGTACAAAAGGGACCGGCTTCCCCTTAAGATCAGTTAACTGCTCGGTTAACTAACTTTCGGAATCAGGCATTACCTCCTGCTGATTACTTGGATAAATCTTGCATGAGGGCGTTTTGGTCTTTCGGCTGCGCCTCAAACCATTTCAGGAAAGCTTCGGCAACCACCGCACCCGCAAGCCCGTTCGGATGCGGATCATCGGAAGAGCTCATATACTTCGGCTCGATCCGATGCTCCTCCGGAGCCGGGCAGGACAGGATTTCCGCAATATCGAACACGGCGTCCACGCCTTCCGGAGGACGGGTGCGAATCACTTCATTGACGGTACGCCATACCTCTTCCCTGTCTCCGGTAAAGTTGAACGGAGCTACAGTGAAGAGGATGATCCGCGCTTTCGTCCCGTCCTCCCTCTGCTTTAACCGCCTTACGATCGCGGACAAATCATCCAGCAGTTCCCCGGAGCTTCTCGCTCCGATATCGATATCGTTGACGCCGAGCGCGATCGCAACAATATCCCCTTCCGCTGCCTTCGCTAGCCACGGGCCGTCTGCCGAAGCGTCATAGGCCCTCGCCCAACCGGAACCGATATTCCATACGCTGTATTCCGGCGAGAGACCTTCCGCGATACGGGACACCCAGTATTCGTAGCCGTCTTTAGCCGTTCTTACACCTTGGGTAATAGAATCGCCCAGGAAGATCATCCGCTGCTTGACCGGTTGGGCATACCCTATAAATGCAGGCATAACCAAACGGTTCTCTGCCGGCATGAATCCTGTTCCACGCTCGTCATCCGCCAGGTTCCCCTCAGCCTCATAAGCTGATACGAGCAGTCCCTCCGTATTGTACGGCACCGTTTTCCCAGGAGAGCGCGTCGTAATGGTCCACGTGAACGCCAGATCATGTCCATCGGGCAGTTCGAGCTGTACCGGATCGCTCCAAAACGTTTCGCCGGGAGCCACCTCCTTACCGGGCTTCCCGTCAAATGTAATCTGCACGCTGGTTCCTGGTACAAGCTGTCCATCCCGGCCCGTGCCGCCATCGGCAGCATAAGCCGCTTCAATGCGCCACGCTCCCCCCGGCATGCTCCCTTTTGCGACCGAGCCAACATCCCAAGTAGAATCGACCGAGTTGCTATGCCAAAATCTCAGCTCCAGCTGCCCGGACTCTCTCGGTTTCATATAGGTTCGATATGTACGTGTACTTCCATCCCCTTGCTCCATAATAAAATTGGTTGCCGTTGATACTACCGTTAATGATGCATATCTTCCTCTCACAATGTCTCACCCTCAGCTTTATGATCTTGGGAATCTGCGGGAATCGTTTGCAGTTCCGCTTCTTGCTTAATCTATCGTCGGCCTCGTTCCCCACCGGCATCGACTGCTGATAATCGGCCGATGCTCATGGCCGCCAGTTGTCCTGTTATCCGGCCTAATGCTCATTGTAGATCAATCCGGTGGAATTGTGTTCATTTTTTTACGCATCATGATGCTAACAGCTTGCCCGGCGCCTCCTGGAACCCAGCAACCAGTTTAAGGCTTTTTTGGGAAGCAACACAAAAAAGCTCTTGAACTCCCACAAGGGAAATTCAAGAGCTTCTTCATGGTAAATAAGGTATGCGGTCGAGAGGACTCGAACCTCCACGGGGGTTAGCCCACACGGACCTGAACCGTGCGCGTCTGCCAATTCCGCCACGACCGCGTATCATGTTCTTCGCTATTCGGAGACAAGCTCTTATCAGCGGCGACAAGATATATAATATCACGGTAATAATAGGGAGTCAACACTTTTTTTAAACTTGATTAAACCATGGATGTTCGGTTAAAATAAGAACATAAGTTCGTATAATATATCCAATTTCTATATAAAGGCGGTGAAGTTAATGGCCATACCGGCTGTTACCTCAGAGGAGCGGGCGTTGATTAAGAGCTACCTGCTTCTGATGTTCATTCATAAGGTGTTTGAGCGGGATTGCCGAATCATTCAGGAGAGCGGTGTCTTCAAGACCCCGCAATTGTATGTGGAGGTGGTCGGCAACGGAGCGAAGCGGGCGGCCGTGCTTCTCCGTGAAGTGAAGCAGGAATTCGCGAAGCGGGCGATCAAGGTGTTCGACATCGGTCAGGGCAAGGAAGGAATCGAGGCGCGCTATGCGTGCAGGGGCTACATTGGATCGATCAACATTCTATGGCCCTCCTTTCGCGAGGAGATGATGGACCGCATGCGGGCCTACCTCAATCTGCCCACCTCGGAGGCGGAAGAAGGCGTCCTAACTCCCGCTGAGGCCGCCCCAGTCCGCTGAGCGGATTACCACTGGACTACACGGATGACCTTGCTTGATCTTAATGAATCGGGTCCCATCGGTGTCCACAACATAACAACAACCGTCTGCCCCGAAATCCATTCGGAACCGACGGTTGTTTCCTTAGAGGCTATTGCAGATGGTGCTGTACCCGGGTCAGACCCTGCGACAGGGCATGTCCTGCGCTTGCAGCCGAAGCGACCGCTACGGCCTCCATAATTTCAGCCTCCGTAGCCCCCTTCGAGCGAGCTTCCTCCATATGATAGAACGTGCACAGCTCATTGTTCGCGAACAAACCGATGCCAAGAGCAATCAGCTGCTTCGTCTTCTCGTCCAGCTCTCCCTCACGGAAGCACACGCCCGTGAAATGATGATAAGCCTCTGCCATCTCCGGCATGCTCTGCTTCAGATTGAGAATTTCATTCTTGTAAGCTGTTACTTTGTCATTGATCATGTCCAAGCGTCTAATCACACCTTTTCTGAATAATCATGCGTCCAGCTTAAGATGTCCGACGTTCGGCTGATCTATGCCTTATGCCCTGCCTATTGCCTGCTTATCATCTGCTTATCCTCTGCCCTATGGTTCAATCGGGCTTACCCGCGGCTCGCTCTTGAGCTGGTAGCTGTAATTCCGGTCCAGCTTCACAACGCGCCGATTTCTCCGGCGGATAATGACATGCTGGGGATCCCATGCCACGACGAAGCCGATAATATCATTGCTCTCGAGGCCGTCCCGGACAACCCGAACAAGGTCGCCGGACAAGCGAAGCTCGTCCAGCCGTTCATCGCTAATCATAGTCGATCATTCCCTCCCTTAGAATAGGATGCGCATTTCCTGCAACAAAAAGACCTAAATGAAACCATTTAGGTCTTCCTGTACGATATGGATAAACATCTGAAGCCTCAGATGTTCTATATTCCCATTAACGCTGCGCTGGCTCAATGCTGTCATTCTTCTCGTACCAGAAATCCAGCACCGTCGAAGACATGACGCGCTTCTCGATATATTCCACTTGCTGCGGCGTAAACTGCTCCTTCCACTCGAAGGAAAGCTCTTCGCATAGACCGGCAATCGTCAGAAGTTCGGACCAGGCAACATATCGTTTGTACCAGAAAAACTGAGGATGTTCAATCATATAGGGATATAGATCATCGAACTCCGTATGTTTACAGTCCAAAGCTCGTTCAAAGTGTACCTTCGCTTCATTCAGCTTCTCAATCATAAACGGCTCGGTTACAGGTTGTTTCCCCATGTTGCTGCCTCCTCTCTCATGCCTATACCTCTTCATTATAAGCGAAAATGCCCGGGGCGAAAAGAATTTGTTGTGATTTTAGGCTGAAAATTCGAATCGACAAGCGGTTGCCCACTTAAAAGAACAAGGTTCGCCAAGCTTCGCTTAGGGCGGCAGTTGGTATCGGCAGCGCGCGGATGCGACTGCATCGGCAGGATCGATCGGGATCACCTGCATCCCGGCTAGTCGAAATGAATATGTCCGTCCTCCAGCGAAGAAATGGTGACCAGGGATTCCACGCGAACATTCTGCTCGCGGAGTGTCCGCGCACCCGCCTGGAAGCTTTTCTCGATCACGACGCCAAGACCAACAAGCTCCGCGCCGGCCCGGCTGATAATTTTGATCAAGCCTCTGGCTGCATCGCCATTGGCAATAATATCGTCAATGAAGAGTACTCTGTCATTATCCCGTATATACTGCCTGGACACCATGATGTCGGTCACAATCCCTTTTGTAAAAGACGGAACCCGTTCGCATAAAGCATCCGGATCGGCGAGCAGCGTCTTTTTCCGCCGGGCGAACACCATCGGCACCCCGAGCTCCAGCGCAGCCGCAAACGCGACCGATATGCCGGAGGATTCCAGCGTAATCACCTTCGTCACGCCTTGATCCCGAAAACGCCTAGCAAATTCCCTGCCCATATCCATAATAAGAGCCGGGTCCACTTGATGCGTCAGCAGGGCGTCCAAGATCAGCACCTGATCCGACAGCACGACCCCCTCTTTAACAATCCGCTCCTTTAACCAATCCATCCACAATGACCTCCCACCCATTCCTTTGTCGTAAAAGTAACATATTCAACCCTTGTACGGCAAGTACAAACGCTCCACCCGTCACTTATCCGTCATGTAATTACACGGGAATTCGTCATTATACCTGACATTGGGAGTGGAGCCATCGGTTCACCTTACCATGTGCCCCTTCTGAAGCACGGTGTAAGGATGTTGCAGTGTGATGTTCGCTTGTGCGATGCTCGCCAGTGCGCTCCACGGCAGTGTGCTGCATGGCTGTGCGCTGCATGGCAGTGTGCTGCATGGCTGTGCGCTGCATGGCAGTGTGCTGCATGGCAGTGCGCTGCATGGCAGTGCGCTGCATGGCAGTGCGCTGCATGGCAGCGCGCCACGACAGTGCGCTTCCCGCCAGTGTGCTGGGAAGCGCAAGCACCAAGCACAATCCCCCTAAACCCAGCGTGGCAGGACAGGTTCGAGTCATGTCCATGCGCGGTCAGGCATACCTTGTACTATACACAGATGTGCCGATCACACCATTAGCAAGGGGGCTTAGCGCTTGAAGGATATTATCCGTGTTTTCCAGATCGCTTTCACATATATCGGAACCATCGTCGGCGCAGGCTTTGCCACCGGCCGTGAAATCCTACAGTTTTTTACCCAATACGGTCACTGGGCAACCCTTACCATCATTCTCGCAACCGGTTTGTTCATTTGGCTCGGCACGAAAATCCTGATGATCTCCAGGCGGATCGGCGCGAAATCGTTCGAGGATTTAAATAAATTTTTGTTCGGCTCGAAGTCAGGGAGCTGGATCAGCGTGTTCATGTTCGTCATTCTGCTTGGCGTCAACAGCATCATGCTGGCCGGCGCCGGGTCGGTGTTCGTGGAGCATTTAAATATCGGTTATCAGACCGGCTTGTTCGTAACCATGATCGGGGCCTACTTCATTCTGAGAAAGGGCATCCAGTCCATCATGACCATGAACTCGCTCGTCGTCCCCATGATGATTACATTATCCATTGCGGTGATCTCGCAGACGTTCCAGGCTCCCGGCGCCACCCGGTTTCTCACCTTAACGACGGATCAGAGCCTGCCCGCGGCATGGCTGGCCCCGCTTCTGTACACCGCCTTTAATTTGGTGCTGGCGATGCCCGTACTGGTGCCCCTCGGCAATCAGACCGAAAATACGAATGTCGTAAAATGGGGCGGCATCCTCGGCGGAGCGGGGGTTGGATTTATGCTGATGGCTGCCCATTTCGCCTTATCCGCGCAGATGCCCGGCATCGCCCAGTTTGAAATTCCGATGGGGAGCATTGCCGCTCATCTCGGCTGGTTCGTGCAAATGATCTACCTGATCCTGATCTTCCTCGAAATCTTCAGCACCTTCGTGGCGAATATATACGGGATAACACTGCAGGTGCAGCAGTGGACCTCATGGTCCTCAAGAACGATCACTTTCGGGATCATGCTGTTCTGCTATTTCTTCAGCCAATTCGGCTTCAGTTCGCTGCTGTCGCTGCTCTATCCGATCTTTGGCGGCCTCTGCCTGCTGTGGGTGCTGCGCCTCACCTTGTTCGGCACCCCCTTGACGAACACGAAGTAAGCGACCAGCATTTAATCGAAAAAAAGACCGGTTTCCTCCGACTGGAACCGGTCTTCCCTTATATTTACATTACGATGACTTGCGCCCCGGGAATACGCTGCCGGATCTGATCTGTAACGTGCGGATGACACGTCATCATGACGATCTGGCGGCTGTGCGACAGCTCGGATATCAGCTCCAGGACATACCCGAGCCGCCGGCTGTCAAAATTGACGAACAGATCATCGAGCATAAGCGGAATGCCCGCCGCATGCGGCATGGATTGTACCAGAGCAAGCCGCATCGCCAGATACAGCTGCTCCGCCGTCCCCCGGCTCAACTTCGCGCTCTCGACAAGCCCGCCGTCCGGCCGCTCGGCTAATAGGGCATGATCTCCCATGCGCATAACGATCCTGCTGTAGGTGCCGCCTGTAAGCTTCGAGAAATAGCGGGAAGCAAGCCGCAGCACCTGCGGCTGCTTCTCCTGTTCATAGAAGCGTCTTGTGCGCTCAATCAGCCCAGCTGCAATGGCGCGAACGGCATATTGGCTGACGAGCTCCTTCAGCTCTGCCCGCTGCTCCTCCAGCTGCTGGTTCGCAGAGTCGCGATTCCCGGCGGCCTCCAGCGATTCCCGCTCCTGCAGCAATCTTCCGCGCCGCTCCTGAAGCTCATCCCGCAGCTCAGCCAAAGAGGCATCGGCCGCCTCCCGCTCTTTGAGCATGGCCTCCAGCGCCGCACCGTCGGCCGATTCAAGCAGCTGTAAGACCTGGCTTCGGAGCTGGCTGCCCAGCCCGCTGAACATCGTGATTTCATGATGACGGACCGTGCGCTCCAGCTCTTCCTTTCGCCGTGCGGCAGCGCCCATCCGCAGATAGGCTTCCCCGTCGGCTGCCCCGGACAAGCCGAGCAGCTGTTCCTTCCGCTGCAGCACTGCCGAGCGGGCTTCGTCCGCGGCTGCCGCTTCTTCCTGCAGCTCCAAGAGCCGATGCCGAAGCGATTCCCGCTGTGCCGAAGCCTCTTGATACTGCTTCCAGCGCCGGTGCAAATCGCCGAGCAAAGACAGAATGGCATCCGGGGTAGTCAGGGACTCTCTGTTTCGCTCCGGGTCCTGTTCGCCCTGAGCCAGCTCAAGGCAGGAAGCCGCATAAGCCTTGGCATCTCGCGTTAGCTCAGCGATCTTTGCCGCTCTCGCTCTCTGCTGCCGCACGATCTCTTGCCCCTGCTCAATCGCACTAAACATATCCATCATCGCATCAGGCGACAGGCTCTGCGGCAGCAAACGCTGCATCAGCCAGGATTCCCACTGCCGCTCCAGCTGGACAAACCGCCTCTCTTCACTTTGAATTGCACTCTCGATCGCCGATCGCTCGGCAGCCTGGAGCTTAACCTTCTCCTCGGCCGAAAGGCACTCGGACGTCAAGCGGTCCAGCCGCTGACGCCATGCCTGCCAGGCATCCATGACCGATCGGAGCTCCCGCAGCTGAGCCTCCACCGCGAGCGGATCCCGCGCAGGCCGCGCTTCGGTCTTCGCCCGTCGGCTCCCCCGATACTCCAGCGTCGCAGCGGCAGCATGGTATGGACTGGAAACAAGCTCCGACAACAGTTGTTCAACCTCATGGGCATCATCTCCGCCGGGCTCCCCGGCAGAAGGGGAGGATTCCCGGGAAGGACTGTCCTTCACATTTCTTCGGCCGCTCCAGATCACATAGACCATACCCGCCAGCATGAGCACGCCGGATATAGCTGCTGCGCCGTTCGCACCGCTCCAGAACAGGAAGGACACCAGGACAACCGTTAATATGGCCATGACGGCAAGCAGGCCCGAATAAGCGGACGGCAGCCAGCCATGCTCGCTTGCCCCGGAAGCCTTAAGCTCAGGCAGGGCCTGGCTGAGCCTTCGCTCCCGCCAGCGCTCCGCCGTCTGCTGAAGCCGGCTCCATAGCATGGCCGTCTCTTGTGGCGAGCGGGGCTTAAGCATCGCAAAATTCTCTTTCCCCCGCTCCATCTCCTCGCGCAGCTGCCGCCGTGCTTCGCTTAATTCAGACTCCGCAGCGACTGCCGCCCGCTGGGCTCCGCGCAGCTCCAGCGACAGCTGCTCCATCCGGCGGTCATAGCCGGCAAAGGCAGCTCCGAGCCGCCGAACCTCCTCGCGTTCGGCCGCCGAGGTGGACAGCGCGAGCAGCTCCGCCTCGGTCCAGCCCGGATCGATGCTTCGCAGCAGCCCTGCAAGACGGTCGGCCTGGGCCGTTTGCTCTGCCGTAAGCTGTGCAAGCTCGCGGTTTCCCGCCTCATACAAACTCCGCTTGCCCCATAAATCCTCAATTCGCTGTCCCTGCTCCTCCAGCCATGTCAGCCGGGGCATGTCGGCAAGCTTCGCCTCGGTATCCCCGAGCGCACGCTCGATCCGCTGGATCTGCGCCTCCAGCTGCAGCAGCTCCTCTTCGATTCTCTCCCACCTCGCGGCACCCTCCGGCGGGAAGCTGCCGCAATCCGGCAAGTCGTCCAGCTCCAGCTTGGCCTCACGCCAAGCCAGCCACAACGGGCGGATATCAATCGCCTTGCGCAGCAGCGTTAGATCCTCTGCAGTGTCCGCGCGTTCAAGCTCCAGCCTCTCCAGCCGGTCCTCCGTTTCCCGGATAGCATCGATGACCTCGTTATAACGAGGGACATACGTCCTGCTCTCTGTCACCTCCGCCTTGAGCTGCTCGATGGACTGCAGCAGCTTTGCCGCATGCTGTACTTTGCCCCGCGGCTTATACAGCTTGTCCATCTCCTGCGTCAATCGGCGCTCGGCTTCCAAAATATTCGCGCCGCCGCCGATTCCGGCATGGAACAGATAGCCGCTGATCTCGGCGGACTGCAGGCTGCGAATTTCCTGCAGCTCGCTAAGCGAGATGGCAAACAGCTGCCGGAACATATCTTTCGATACACCGCCGAGCGCTTCCCGTTCAAGGTCATACTGCCCCAGCTCAAGCACCGTGCCGTCACCGGCCTGCTTCTGGATATGTACGCGTTCCTTCCGGCTTCCCGCAGAGCCCTCACTCGGCTGACCAAAGCGGCGGATCGTCCATAACGTTCCCTCATCGTCCAAGAAGCGCAATTCTCCCCCATGAACGCCGGAATCCGCCGGTTCACCGCGCTCCGCCGGCACACTCTTTCCGGGAAAGCCGTACAGCATTGCTCTTATAAAATACAGCACCGTGCTCTTACCCGCTTCATTCGGCCCGTACAGTACCGTTACCGGCGCCTCGATCGGGATACGCTTGTCCTGTACGCCGCCGAACCCCTGAATATGCAACCGCTCAAGCCTCATATCCCGGCACCTTCTCCCCGCTTAGACTCTTGAGTCAGCAGCGTAAGCGTCAGCTCCTCCGCCCTGCGCAGCCAGTCCAGCAGTTCTTCGGCGGGCATGCGTTCGAGCAGCGCCCGGATTTCGGCATGCTCCATCAGCGGCGCCAATGCATAGGGTACAATCCCGTCGTCCGCAAGCAAGCGCTGCTCCGACTGCTCCTTGCGAGCAAGACGGAGCAGTTCCCCGGCGAAGCTGTCCTCGGCAAGCAGACGGTCCAGATCAAGCACATCCCCGGATTGAAGCGCGAAGCCCTCGATCCAGACGCAGCCGCCGTAGCCCTGGGTCTTCGCCTTAGCCGCTTCCCTTCTCCTCATCTCGCTTAGCAGCTCATCGAGCACGTAGCCGTTTTCAAGCTGCCGGTGGACAGGACTGCGGCCCGTGATCATGACCCGGACCAAACTGAGCTTCTCCCTGTTTTCCTCCGCAACCTGCCCGAGCGTACGCTCCAGGTATTGCCTCCATTCGTCCACGCTGCCGCATCCATCGATCGGCGCTTGCACAAGGCTCCACCGCATGGAGTCCAGCTCATGGAAGCTCAGCACGGTGTTATACCCCTCGTCGACATCGACGACATAGCACCCTTTCGGTCCGGTTTCCTTGATATGCCGCCCTTGAATATTGCCCGGATACACAATATAGGGCGATTCCTGCAGCATCCGACGGGTATGGATATGCCCGAGCGCCCAGTAGTGATAACCGGCCTGCGACAAATCCTTCCGCGTGCACGGCGCGTACGTTTCGTGCTGGGCATCGCCATCCACATTCGCATGAAGCAGCCCGATATGATAAAGCTCCCGGGTTGCCTGCGGATAGGTAAGCGCAATATTATCCGTCACCTTCGATGTCGGATAGGACATGCCGGTGATCTGCGCCACCTCCCGCTTGTCCGAACGCCGGACGGCCGTCACCCGGGAAGGCTCGGCCCCGAACACTTGAACGTTCGGGGGCAGCTTCACCGCAAGCTTCGTGCTGTCCAGCGGATCGTGGTTTCCATGGATAACGTATACCGCTATTCCCTCCCGCGCCAAGGACTCCATCGCATCCAGGAAGCGAAGCTGCGCGCGGAGCGAAATGTTGGAACTGTCATAAATATCGCCGCTAATGACCATAAAATCCACCTGCTCGCTTACGGCAAGCCGAACCAGCCGTTCCAGCGCCCGGAAGGTCGAATCCTGAATGAAGGAGCGCATCCCGTCATCCAGTCCCCGCAGGCCGATGAACGGACTGTCCAGATGGAGGTCCGCAGCATGTATAAATCGAAATGAAGCCATAGCCGCTCTTTAGCTCTCTTTCTTCGGTTGATAATTCAAATACATTTTTTTCAGCTGATTGACTGAACGGGACAACGAATATTGGTTTTTCGCCTTATCCGACGCGGTCCGGGCCAGCTCATACCGGTACAGCGGGTCCACGATGACCTTCTCCAGGGCGTCCGCCAGCGCATTCGGATCCTCCGTCGGTACCAGCAGCCCGTTCACCCCGTCCTCAATCTGCTCCGCAATACCGCCGACATTGGTGCCGACTAGCGCAAGGCAGCTCAGCGCCGCCTCCGCGAATACGGAGCCGAAGGCTTCCGCCCTCGATGGCAGAACGAAGATATCAAAGAATGGCATGAATTCCTCGGGATGAAGCGTATAACCGTAAAATATCGTTTCCTGGTAAATGCCCAGCGATTTGGCCATCTCCTCCAGCTCTTGGCGAGCAGGGCCGTCTCCGATGATATGAAGGACATAATCATGGCCTTTTCGTTTCAGCTCGGCGCAAGCCTGGAGCAGAATATCCAGTCCCTTCGCAGGAACAAGGCGGCATACGGTCACCAGCTGAGGGACCGCATTTTCATGGGGAACCGGCTTAAAGCGCCGATCGTCGAATCCGTTATGGATGACCTCGATCGAATCGGCCTGATCCACATAGGGTGACATATAGGACTTGAAGGATTCCGAAACGGTCACCAGACGGTCGCTTATAAACTCAAGCTCTCTGTACAAAGAGGTGAGGAAACGGTGCTCGGGCCCGCCCTCTCGAATTTTCCCGTTCAAAATCAGCTCCCGCTCATAACTCGAATGGACGGTCTGGATAAGCGGAACCTCCGGGAACACGGCTTTCATGGACATGCCTGCAATCGGATGATGGCTATGAATGAGATCATAAGGCTTTTGGATGCGCAGCCGGGTCCACCATAAATAATCCCGGTAGGTCTGTATATATTTTGCAACAGTCGGGCTTTCCTCGAACTCCTTCCAATCAAAGGTATGAAAGACCGGATCCTCGTGGCCTTTATTGCGGATCCGCTTCGGGAGCCAGAACATCTCCATCTCCCATCGGGAGGAATGGAACCGTTCCTGCAAATATGGAATCATCGACGATACGCCGCCCGGCTGTTCAGGAGGGAAGAATAATGCTTGAAGAAGTTTCATGGGGATCTCCCTTTCTATAAATCTCTTTCTTTAAATCTCTTTCCAGAATCTTTTTCGATATGATATATTAGAACATATGTTTCATGCAAAGGAAACCTACAGGAGTGAAGCCATTTGTCCACAGATTTGACCTCTTGGTCGACTTCGCCTCTGCCAATGATATTCGCTGTCTGCGGGGCTTGCATCGCGTTCATGATGCTGATCATGTGCCTTTTTATGTACAGCAGGCAGCGGAAGAGCGCATATATTTATATGGCGGCCGCTTTCTCTTTCATTATGACACACGAGGGTCTGAACATCCATTCGGCATGGATCGGAATTGTCGATTTTTCGCCTGAACCGATCGTGCTTCGCATCATCCGCCTCTTCTCATTCGTGCTGCTCAATATGTCCGTTGTCATGCTGTACCGCAAAATCAAGACGATGCATTACTGGCTCCCGCTGCTGACCGCCGCCCTTCTATTGCTTCCGCTGATTCTTCCATCATTTCTGTCTTTCACCATTGATCCGGTCTGGCAAAGCGTATATTTTGACGTCATCTTGCTCTGCGCTTTATATGTCGCCTTTACGAAAGGGGTTCCGCGCATCGGGCAGCCCGTGAAATATGCGGTCGGACTTGCCGCCTACGCTCTGTGGTTCGCGCTTCAAGCCGTACAAACCTACACAGGCATCGTATCCATCCCGCTGCAGGGCTTTGCGCTCGCGCTCCCGGTGTTGTTCTACACCCTTGTATTCTTCATCCTGTTCCGGCGGATCGTAGAGCTGATGCAATCCATCTATCGCTCGGCGATCACGGATGGCTTGACCGGCCTATACAACCGGAGACATTTCATGAAATACCTGGATCACTACACTGCCCAGGCTTTGAAGATATCCGCAATCTTCTGCGATATTGACAATTTCAAGAAGCTGAACGATACCCAGGGCCACGCCAGAGCCGATGAAGTGCTGAAGCAAGTGGCCGCCATCATGGAAGAGGAGCTGGACGGGATCGGGATTACCGGCCGATACGGAGGCGAGGAGCTGGTTGCGCTCGTGGTGGATCGCAAGATCAAGCCCTCCCAGGTTGCCGAGAATATCCGGGCCCGCGTGGCAGCGGAGACCATCGTGACCATCAGTGTCGGATACAGCGTGCTCCGTCAGGGCGTCCAGGGGGACGAGCTGATGAATCAAGCCGACAAAGCGATGTATCATTCAAAAACGACGGGTAAGAATAAGGTTACCGATTACCGCTCTTTGGAGGAATTGCTCAATGAGCCGAAGGAAGCCGCCGTCCAGTAAAGGCCAAGGCCGTCCCTTAATCAGGGCGGTCTTTTTTTGCGGCAGAGCGGGTCGTAATGTATTCTTTACGAGCAGCGCTGCCGCGTGATAAACTATTGACCGTTCCTCAAGAGCCCGGGAAGTTGCCGCATGGAATTCGCATGATGTTTCGTCCTGGCGCGGCCGCCTTCCTAAGTGCCGTTACCTTATAGTTGCTTCTGCGTGAGCTGCTCGTGGTTACGAGAGAGAACAACGGATATTTTGCACGAAAAGGAGCTGCTGACCGGATGGGAAAGGAACAACTGCCCGCCGACTTCGTCTCCCGTATGCAGGAGCTGCTTCGAGAGGAGTCGGACGATTTTTTTGCCAGCTATGACACGCCCCGTACGCAAGGCCTTCGTCTTAATCTGCTGAAGGCAGAACAGGCTGCTGAACCTGTTCGGAACATCCTGCGGGATTTCCGGCTGACACCGGTTCCCTGGTGCGATACAGGTTATTATTACGATGAAACGGTACGTCCCGGCAAGCATCCGTACCATACTGCCGGACTATATTATATTCAGGAACCCTCGGCGATGTCAGCGGTAGAGCTGCTTGACCCGCAGCCGGGAGAGACGATCCTTGACCTTGCTGCGGCGCCGGGAGGAAAAACCAGCCACATTGCTTCCAAAATGGCGGGACGCGGCCTGCTCATCGCCAATGAGATTCATCCGGAGCGGGCCCGAATCCTCTCCGAGAATGTGGAACGAATGGGGATTTCCAATGCCGTCGTGACCAGTGCTGCACCGGACGAGCTCTCCCGGCGCTTCGCCGGATGCTTCGACCGGATTATGCTGGACGCCCCCTGCTCGGGCGAAGGGATGTTCCGCAAGGATCCCGGCGCGATCGAAGAGTGGTCGCCTTCCCACGTGGAGCTATGCGTCTCCAGGCAATGGGACATTGTGCAGGACGCTTGTGCCATGCTGAAGCCTGGAGGCACGTTAGCCTACTCCACCTGCACCTTCAACGAAGACGAGAACGAGAACATGGTGCAGCGCATCCTTGGCCGGTATCCTGAGCTTCAGCTTCGCGGCATGAAGCGCCTGTGGCCGCACCGGGAACGGGGAGAAGGCCACTTCGTGGCCATCCTCGTCAAGAACGCGGAGGGAGGATCAGCGGGCGAGCAGCCTCACACGGAGGCAGAGTCCAAGCGAGGCGGCAAATCACGCCGCGGAGACAAGCCCTCGGCGGAGCGATCCGCCCTTGAAGCGTTTAAAGCGTGGGCAGAGCAGGACTTACCGGGCCATGAGCTGCCTCCGGGCGCTCCTCTGTTGTTCGGGGATGAGCTTTACTGGCTGCCGGCCGGCGAAGGCTGGAGCTGGAGCGAGCATCAGCTGCGCGGGCTGAAAATTCTCCGTGCCGGCCTTCATCTCGCCCACCTTAAGAAGAACCGGATCGAGCCCGCCCACGCGCTCGCGATGGCCAGCAAGCCGGAGCAAGCCGCGCGCGCCGTCGATCTGCCCCCGGATTCGGTCGAGGTCTCGGCCTACCTTAGGGGTGAAACGCTATCGGTTCCAGCCGATTATAAAGGATGGACCCTCGTGACGACCGACGGGCTGCCGCTCGGATGGGGCAAGGCCAGCAGCGGACAGCTCAAGAATCACCTGCCTAAGGGCCTGCGCCAGTTTAAGTAATGACAGTGACATTTAAGGCTCCTTCATGCTTGACGACATTGCGGTAGATTCATGTGAACCGTCATTCAAGCAAATAAGGCGCTGCTGCAGCCACATATCCGTGGTTGCAGCAGCGCCTTGTTTTATGCGCGGAGCATAATAGCACTAGGACAAGCAGTATTTGACCAAAGCTTCGTGAACGCCGTCTTCGTTGTTGGACGCGGTCACCGCATTCGCAGCAGCCTTTACCTCGACCGGCGAGTTGTCCATGGCAATGCCCATGCCGGCAAATGTAAGCATCGTAATATCGTTATAATAGTTGCCGATGGCAAGCACCTCTTCCTGCCGGTATCCCCTTTTCGCGGCAAGCTGCTTCAGCGCACTGCCCTTGGAGGCCTCCGCATGCATCAGATCGATGAAGTATTCGCCGCTGCGGAGCATGTTAAGGGTCATCGTCCATGTGCTCCAGTCCTTGAGGACGGCGTCCATATCCCCGGGTTCGCCGAAGGCGGTAAATTTGACAACCGGGTCGGGCAGCTCCTCCCAGGCCGGGAGATTGCTCGGCATCATCAAGTAATTTTCATACATATGCCGGACAGGGCCTGCAAGCTCCTCCACATTGTCTACATACATCTCGAAGGCTGTATTGATGTCGAAATGAACCCCCCGCTCCCGGCAATAGGTCATAAACGGATCCAGCTCCGCCTGCTCCATGCCGAACTGGTGAACGATTCGCTTCGTTTCAACCTCCACCGTAGCCGCCCCGTTATGACTGATTACATAACCGCCGAGCCCCATGCTCTCCATGAACGGAATCGAGTTGAGCGGTCCGCGGCCCGTGCACAGCACGATCTCAATCCCCTGCCTTGCAGCTTCCATCACGGTGTTCCTGGTTACCTCGGTTATTTCATGCTCATCATTCAGAAGCGTCCCGTCTACGTCAAGCGCTACTAATTTGTATGCCATTCTCTACCCATCCTTATCCACTTTTTATCGTTGTCTATATCTTTAGCTCGTCCATTTTATTCGTCCGTCGCCCGTCCGATCCCG
This sequence comes from Paenibacillus sp. FSL M8-0142, assembly GCF_038597315.1. Classification (NCBI taxonomy): domain Bacteria; kingdom Bacillati; phylum Bacillota; class Bacilli; order Caryophanales; family Paenibacillaceae; genus Paenibacillus; species Paenibacillus sp. FSL M8-0142. Next base: position 1,939,647 of record NZ_CP152008.1, on the reverse strand, counting down.
GCCAGCTCCGCTTTCGTCAGCTCCCGGTAAGATCCGATCTCGAGCGATTCGTCCAGCCGGAGGGTTCCCATACTGATCCGCTTGAGGTAAATCACCTTTTTGCCGACCGCTTCGAACATTCGTTTGACCTGGTGGAACTTGCCTTCATGGATGGTCAGCGTAATGCGGGAGCGGATGCTTCCATCGCCTTGCTCTTCCAAGGCGTCGATAACGAGCTCCGACGGCAAGGTTACATAACCGTCATCCAAGGTCACGCCCCTGGAAAATTGCCGGATATCCTCCTCGTCCACCCGTCCTTCGACGATCGCCTGATAGGTCTTAGGCACATGCTTTCGGGGTGACAGCAGCTCATGTGCGAGCTTGCCGTCATTGGTCAGCAGCAGCAGACCTTCCGTATCTTTATCCAATCTTCCAACGGGAAAAGGCTCGAATACAAGATACTTTTCATCCAGAAGATCCAGTACCGTCCGTTCCCGCACATCCTCCGTCGCAGAGATCACGCCTGGAGGCTTATGCAGCATGAGATACACAAACTCCCGATAGGCGATGGTTTCCCCATCGATTTCGATCGAATCCGTATACGGATCCACATGCTTCCCCGGATCCTTTACGACAGTGCCATTCACTACAATGCTGCCGCTCTTGGCCTTCTTCTTCAGCTCGGCCCTGGAGCCGAACCCCATATTGGACAACACCTTATCCAACCGCTGTGTCGTTCTTCCCTTTGCCCTCATACGGATGTCCACCTCCAACCTGCCGGATATTCGTTCTTAAGCATGCCGCCCTGCCATTTGCCCCAGCCTGCCGAGTAGCCATCTATACAGACTAACACATATCCCTTTCCTTCTGCAGCCCCGAAAACTTGCAGCCGCTCCTCCGGTATCGACAGCGTCTCGCCCTTCAGGTAACGGATCGCTTCCCCGTCTTCCGAATGCAGGCTGATCGTCCGCACGAATTCCTCAGCGCGAAGAGCGGTTGCCAGCGGGTGGCCGGGAACAAAGCGTTCGTTCTTGATCTGACCCATATACCACCCGGGGCGAATCACCTTGAGCCTCTCCAGGCGTTCTTTCGGTAACGGGGACAAATACACATGATTCCCGTAGGTAACCGTATAACCATGTAGAGTTCCTGGCAGATCCCCCCTCAGAAACGTTGTAAAAGGTTCCAGCGAGATGGAGTCGGCAGGACGCCCGGAGCCTTGCTGGCGAGTCGAATCATGCTGACCGCCTCTTCCGCCTCCGCGCGGATTGCCTTTGCGCGGATCCCGGAGGGACCCCCGTCCCTTGCGTTCGCTTCGCTTCTCCTTACCGGATGTGACCGCCAGGTGGCCGCCGGCAGCAGTATCCACATGAACAGGGGGCGCTTGTTCATCAGCTTCCTCCATCCGTGCAAGCTCGCCTTCCCGGCGCAGAACGGCAACAAAATGGCCTTCCCCTTGAACTTTATGCGGCCACAGCCTGCCTGTTCCGGCGACCTGCTCGCGCACTTCAGCGGAGATATGTTCCATGTGCCGAGCTAACCACTCGGTTTCCCCCGGCGAAAACGGGCCCGAATGATCGATCGGTATGACCCGGAAATCCGGATGCTTCATCAGAAGCTCTGCAATCATTCCCTCATTCTCCTCCGGCGAGAAGGTACATGTAGAATATACAAGCGTTCCTCCCGGACGCAGCATCTTCACGGCTGAATGCAAAATGTCGCGCTGCATTTCGGCAAACGTCAGCGGGGACGACTCCTCCCAATATTTCAGCATCGACTCGTCCTTGCGGAACATGCCTTCACCTGAGCAGGGTGCGTCAATCAGTATTTTCGTAAAGGCCTCGGGAAAGGCCGCGGCAATCCGCTCCGGGCTGTCATTAAGCACAATGGCATTGCGTACCCCGTACATTTCCAAGTTTTTGGCCAGCGCTTTGGTGCGGTCCGGATGCAGGTCATTGCTGACCAGCACCCCCTTGCCCTGCAGCTTGGCAGCTATTTGCGTCGATTTCCCGCCCGGTGCGGCGCACAGGTCCAGCACGACATCGCCCGGCTCAACGCCAAGGAGCTCAACCGGAGCCATGGCGCTCGGCTCCTGAATATAATACAGCCCCGCATGATAATACGGATGCCGTCCCGGGCGCTCCCCTTCTTCAATATAATAGCCGGTCTTGCACCAAGGTATCGGGTCCAGCTTATATGGCGAGATGCGGCGGAAATCTTCATCCGAAATCTTCAGCGTGTTGACCCGGATCCCGGCAAACGGAGGCTGTTCGTAGGATTTCATAAAATTGTCATAGTTCGGTCCCAGCAGTGTTTTCATCTTCGCCTGGAACGGCGAGGGCAGACGTAATGCCATGTTTAGTACCTACCTGTTCTGTATCAGATCTGTTGCTCGCTTATTTCGTCAATATGTAGCGGCGTTTCGCATGTTCCGCTCCTACCGTTAATATTGTATAATAAACTACATTAAAAAGGACAAGTCCTTATAGAGGTTGTTCAAAAAGTCGTCTTTTGATCACGAAGGGGGTCATAAAGTAACTCGACCTTTTTGAACTCTCACTTGTGCGCTTATTATTAATCCTTAAGGGGTGTATTCATGAATCGAAAAAAAAAGAATAACTACACAGCGCTTTACGCATTCGGAGGCGTATTTGTTGTCCTTGTTGCGGCGCTTGTCATTCTGAACCTCTCGGGCGGGAAGAGCGACCTGTACGGCGGCAAGAAAATATCCAGCCTGAATCCGGCTACGCAAGAGCTGCTGAATGATCCGAACTATCAGAATATCATACTTCCGGATCAGTTGAAGGACAAGGTCAACAACAAGGAGAACTTCTTCGTATACTTCTTCGCATCCGACTGTCCGCATTGCCGGGCGACAACCCCTGAACTGATGCCGCTGGCCAGCGACGCCGGCATTTCACTGCACCAGTACAATCTGCGTGAATATCAGGAAGGCTGGAGAGATTACAATATCGAGTTCACCCCTACCCTTGTCTACTTCGAGAACGGTGTGGAGAAGGAACGCATGGTCGGCGGTTTGAAGCCGGAAGGTGCATCGGAAGGGTACAGCTTGGACGATTTCAAGCAATTCCTGGACAAATATAAAGGGAGTGTGACGAAATGAAGCGCACTCGGGCCATCCTATTTACCTTCATTCTGTCAGGCATGCTACTTGCCGCATGCGGCGGCAAGGAATCTGCTACCGCAGGGCATCATCATGGGGCCGCCTCCGAACGGTATGAAACAACGGCAAGCGTGAGCGAGATGCCGAAATTCCTATCAAGCTACACCGACAATACGCAGGCGACCTATGCGACGGTCGGCGAACTGGAAGATATCATTAAAGAGATCAAATGCTACTGCGGCTGCATGGACGAGGAAACCGGCTATCACGATTCCCTTCACCGCTGCTTCATCGCCGAGAACAAGGACGGCGAGGTGAAATGGACGGACCATGGCGCCCAGTGCGGCATATGCCTTACCGAGCTTCAGGATGCGAAGCGGCTTCATGACGAAGGCAAATCCGTCGATGAAATCAAGCAATTTATCGACAATAAATATAAAGGCACCGAGTCCTGATTCGATATATTTGCAAAAAGAAGAGCTGCTCTCAAGTAGATTATTCTACTGACGGGCAGCTCTTGTTTATCTTTTCTATATCTTGCGCTAACTCCTTGATCGATATTTCCGACCATGCATTTCGCTTCCCGGATTAAGAGGACAATCCTTGCTTCGCACGCGGCCGTTCCGGCTTACGCCGCTGCGGCACATTCGGAGGAATATGCCTCGAGGCCTCATCGACGGCTTTCCGAAGCTTCGGATCCACGATGTCGATCGTCAAATCCCGATACGGAATCGGGTATTGCTCGTACCCGGACAGTCCGCGGACATACTCCCGCATCTCCTCCACCAGTTTTCCCATCCGGATGCCCAGCTCATCTTCGGCATAGCCTTCGAGCTTGTTTACGGCGCTGCGAAACATCTTCAATCCGCCCCGAATGTTATCGTTCCGGAAATGGAACAAGGCGACAGCCGCTTGAAGGAGCCCCTTGTATCTCGGATCCTTATCCGTATCGAGCCAAAGCTCCTCCAGCACCTCATGACATTCGAAATAGTCCCGGTCCCGGTTGAAGTAAACGAGGAACGCTACGTACAGCCGCTCATACATCGTACTCGTTCACTTTCTTCTTGGCCTGTGACAACAGCTCCTTCACCTCGTCCAAGAGCAGCTTCATTTCCTCCATGTCATGCTCCTGCCAGATGGCGTTAAAGCGCTCCTGGAAGGAGATCGCTTCGTTGACCAGGTGGAAAAAATACAGCTGGTGAATCGCATGCAGCACCTGGGTCGTTATGTTGGAATCATCCTCGAACCGACGCTGCGCTTCCAGTATTTCCTCGCGGATGCTGGACATTTCGGTATCGAGCGTGTTCGCCGCTTCTCCGGCCTTTTTCAGACGTTCCCGGATATCGTCAGGCAGGCTTTCTCTATATTTATAGCTGAGCGAGTGCTCGATCGTAGCCCAGAAATTCATCGCAAGCGTCCGGATTTGAATCTCGGCTAGCACCTTCTTCTGCCCGAGCGCGGTCTGCACCGGATACTCGATGATCATATGGAAGCTGCGATAGCCGCTTTCCTTAAAGTTTGTTATATAATCCTTCTCATATAATACCGTCAGGTCCTTCCGTGCCCGAATATACTCGGCAACCCGCCGGATGTCTTCCACGAATTGGCACATGATCCGGATGCCCGCGATATCCTCGATTCCGGTTTCCAGCTGATCCATAGGAACATTAAGGCGTTTTGCCTTGTCCAGAATGCTCGATATCCGCTTGACCCGGCCCGTTACGAATTCGATAGGCGCATATTCCTCCCGTTTCTTCAGCTCTGCGCGCATCGTCTTGAATTTGACCTTCAATTCTTCAACGGTCTGCTCGTACGGAAGCAAAAATGTCCCCCAGTCTCTAACGTCCATTGCCCTTGCCTCCTGTCTTTACCCCTTTACCGATGATTCGCCCCGACAGCTTCGGAAATATGGCTGAAGCCGTCCTTGGCCAGCAGCTGCCTCAAACCGGCGTGCAGCTTGCGGTTGACCTCGGGCCCTTCATAGATAAGTGCCGTATAAATTTCTACCAGGCTGGCGCCTGCGCGTATTTTCTCATAGGCATCGGCTGCCGTGAAGATTCCCCCGGAGCCGATGATCGGCAGCGCTCCGCCGGTCTGCTTATAAATCCTGGAGATGATTTCAGTCGAGCGCTCGCGCAGCGGCTTCCCGCTGAGCCCGCCGGTCTCTTTGGCGTTGGTGTGCGTAAGCCCCTCCCTGGAGAGCGTTGTGTTGGTAGCAATAATGCCGGACACCCCGCTGGCACGGATCGTCTCCACCATGTACTCCAGCTCGGCATCGCTCACGTCCGGCGCAATCTTGACGAGCACAGCCTTCCGGCTGCCGTGAATCTCCGCCTGCCGGTTCATCTCGTTCATCACCGCTTCCAGCAATGACGAGAGCTCGCTGCCGTGCTGCAAGCTCCGCAGGTCCGGCGTGTTCGGCGAGCTGATATTCACCACGAAAAAATCGCCATACGGAAACAAAGCCTGGATGCAGGCCTCGTAGTCGCCATTCGCCTTCTCGTTCGGCGTAACTTTATTTTTACCGATGTTGACCGCTACCGGAATCCGGCGCTCCTTGAGCGCGGACAGCCTCTTCGCCATCGCATCGGCGCCTTCGTTATTAAAGCCCATTCGATTGATGAGCGCCTCATCCGGAGGCAAACGGAACAGCCTCGGCTGTTCATTACCCGGCTGGGCTTTCGGCGTAACCGTACCAACTTCCATAAAACCAAAGCCGATGGAGGAAAATCCCTTGACGGCTTGCGCATTTTTATCCAAACCGGCGGCAAGCCCGACCGGTGTCGGGAAGTGAAGTCCGAACAGGTCCACGGCCAAATCCGGGGTTTCGCTCACGCCATACATCCCCCGCATGACCGCTTCCGCGCCGATGACGCCGGAGGCACGCCCAAGGCCGCCGACCACGAGATGGTGGGCCTTTTCCGGGTCCATTTTGAAAAATAAAGGTTTGCCTATATTGCGGTACAGCACATCGACTCTTCCTCTCATCCAATTAATTTCTCTACCCTTCAGTTTATCCGTTTCCGCCGTAAAAAGAAAGTTTTTGGGCATAAACCGGGCGCGCTTGCGTACGGACATGTTATGGATTTTTGGGCGCAAACCCTATACAATATAAGGAAATCAGCGATTATTTCATTGAGAAAGAAGGGAACGCCATATGTCAGCCAAACGAAAGCCTCCAGTCCTGCAGCAAAAAAAAGAAGAGGTTAACAAGAAAGCTCTGCTGTGGATCGGCACAGGCATCGCACTCCTTGTTATCCTCATTATCGTACTGATTGTGATTTCCCAGCCTTAATCAAGCCAGTGATACACTTTGGCGGGGTTGGTCTGACCCTGGCTGTGCTTCAGCTTGAAGCGCTCTTTCGGCGTCCACAGGTCGTCAGGCAGAACCCCTTCCCGAATTTTCACCGAGGTTCCCATCGGAACGAGATCGAACAGCTCTTCGACATCCTCTTTCAGCATCCGGATGCAGCCCTCGGACTCGTCCGCGCCGATGCTGTCCAAATCCTCCGTGCCGTGTATCGCGTACTGCGTATCGGATAACTGCATGCCTCGTGTGCCGTAGGGGCCTCTGGTCGTCCCATTCGGGTTAACCACCTTATCGCTGATCTGAAAATCCCCAAGCGGCGTCTTGGCTCCGCCAAGCCCGACCGCATAGTTCCGAAGCATGATCTTACCGCTGACCACGGCGAGGCGATGCTTGTCCTTGTCAATGATGACCTGCAGCGGCTCCTTGAAATACGGAGCTCCGTCCGGCGAGGTGCCCCAGTATCCGGGCTTGTCCGCCGCTTCTCCTTCTTCCGCATTCCCCTTGGCATCGTCTTGTACCTTGCCGGGAGGGGCATCGTCCTGTTTCAGCTGAATCAGGACATCAAACATGTCCTCCATCGCAGTCGAGCGCCCGGACAGCCAGTTGTTCGGAAACGGCCGAGTCAGCTCATCCAGCGAACTCGGCAGCCGCCCGTGCCGTGTTTGATAGTTCTCCACCGCCTTCTCCAGCACGGCCGTCTCCAATTGCAGATCCGCCCACTGCTTCGCGCTGCGGGCCAATCCCGCACTGCTTTGCGGCTCGCACTCGCATTCTCCGGCAGCTCCTTCGAACGGCGTAATCGCTATTTCCCCTGCCCGGTCCCGATGCAATGCATATAACCGCTCCATATCGCTGCTCCAGAGCAGCCACTTGCCCCGGAGAGGCATACCAAGCGCAACCGACCATGAAGGTAATTGCTCGGGATGCATTAGAAGGCGAGGCAATGCGCTGTCTCCCTCTTCGTCCGCCCCGTCGCCGGCTACTGCGTTCCTGCCTTCGGCCACAGCTGTGAACATCGGTTTACCCGCACGTTCGCCCACCGCTTGCCTGATCGCCGCTGCGGAAGCCGGGGCTTCAGGCTGAGCATCGGCTTCCGCCGGCAATCCTCCCGGATATCCCGGAGCTTGCGCAGGCGGAATGAGAACGAGGAGCAGCAGCGCGAGGGCTACCAGCCAGCGCCGGTTCCGCCTCCGCTTGAGCTCCTTCTCCCGCTCGAGCTGCAGCAGACGCTGCTCGTAATTTTTCCATATGTCCGAAGGGACTTTGCTTAGCTCGAAGGCCTCGTATACCTCCTCAGCCCGGTTATAGCAGTAAGTGGCCTTGCCCTGCTCTCCTGCCCGCTCGTACTCCTTGCCCAGCAAATACCAGGCCATCTTGTTATCGGGATGGGTCTCCACATACCTTTTAAGGTACATTGAATTGTTCATATGAGAGCCTCCAATACGGCTTCAATTGTTATCTAGATCTGGATATGTCCATATCCTTTATATCGGATCCTGCATCCGGAATATGTATAAATTACAGATTGATGCCATATGTCATTCTAGCCTTATGTCCTTATGTCATGCTAGCCCCATATTTTCTGCCCCATGTCATCTTAGTCTTACGCCACTCTCTCGTGTATGTCGCTCGCAATTATCGTCATTTGCGCATACGAAAAACGTCCCCTGCCGCTGCAGGCAGGGGACGTAAGTTATGAGTTCATAAATATAGGATGTTATAGTATTTAGCCGACTCGCAATTATTCAGCGTTGAACGGTTCGTCAGCGATGCGGATCGAATCCGTCGGGCAACCGTCGCAAGCATCGAGCATATCGTCGTGCATGTCTTCCGGTATTTCCGTCACCCCGCGGTTATTGTCCCCGTTAAAGATTACTTCCGCCAGGCCTTCATCATCATAATCGTAAATATCAGGGGCTGTTGCTCCGCAAGCGCCGCATGCGATGCATGTATCTTTATCAACCCAGGTGTATTTAGCCATAGTCTCTCTTCCTCCTGTATATCTATAAACATTCGTTTAAATGAACAAAATACAAGCCAACGGATTTGCTCCGCCATCTTCATATATTAATACAATTTTTTTAGGAATACAAATAAATTTCCTAACATATTCCGACAAAACGACGTCTAATCTTCGTTATTTCGCGATTGGCCATGCTCTCTGGCAAAGTCCATCTGCAGCGATGTTCCTCTCCGTTTATGATCGCGGATGAGGGACGACGGATCATCACCCAGCATGCCGGCCGTCAGCACGGCGCTCTCCCCGAATTTATTGCGCAGCTCGTCCATAACCCGGGTCAGCGACTCCTTCTTCGGCTGCTTCTCATAATCGAACAGATCGAGCTGAATCGCCGCTTCCTCCTTCCGGGCAAGCTGCTGCAGCGTGACGCCGAGCAGCCTAAGCGGGCGTTCCTGCTTCCAATGCCGATCATACAATACACAGGCTTCCCGGTAGATGTCTTCCGTATTCTCGGTCGGAACGGAAAGCTGCTTCGATCGGGTGATCGTCTTCATATCCGGCGTGCGCAGGGTAATCTGGATCCCGCTGGCCATCAAGCCCTTACGCCTTAGCCGGCGCGCAACCTGATCGCTTAAATTCAGCAGCACGCGCTTCGCTTCGTCACTCGAGGTGACGTCCTGCGGCAGCGTCGTCGTGTGCCCGATGGATTTGCTCTGCTCCCGTTCCGCCACGACAGGTGAATGGTCAATCCCGTTCGCGGCGCGCTTCATCCAAGCCCCCGTCACGCCAAAGGCCGAAGTCAGCAAATGTTCATCGGCTTTGGCCAGATCGCCGATGGTGAGAATGTTCAGCTTGCGAAGCTTCTCGGCCGTCTTGCGGCCGATGCCGAACAGCTCGGCGCACGGCTTGCCCCACAGCACATTCGGCACATCCCGGATCCGGAGCACCGAGAGCCCGCTCGGCTTCTTCATGTCCGACGCCATCTTGGCGAGCAGCTTGTTCGGCGCGATGCCGACGGAGCATGGCAGGGACAGCTCCTCGCGGATCCGTTCCTGGATCTCCTTCGCGATATCGAGCGGTGTGCCGAATTGCTTGGAGCCGGTAATATCCAGATAGCATTCGTCGATCGACGTCGCTTCCAGCAGCGGCGTGTAAGCATACGCTATATTCATAAACGCATTGGAGTACTTCCGGTACAGATGGAAATCAGGCTGAATGATGATCAGGTCCGGGTACAGCCGCAGCGCCTGCCTTACATTCATTCCCGTGCGAATGCCGAGGGCACGTGCAGCATAGGAGCAGGTAACGATGACCCCTTTGCGCAGCTCGACGCTCCCGGCGACGGCCGTCGGCTTGCCGCGATACAGCTCCGGCTCTTCCGCCTCATGCACCGAGCAGTAAAAAGCATTCATATCCACATGTAGAATGACGCGGCCGCTGGCCGGATAATAATCATCAATATGTCCCATGGGGATACCTTCTTTCTGTTTGGTACGGTTCTATCTTAAATCCGAGACGCGGTTAATCTCATATTCGATAAGGATAAGGTTACATTCCTGACGCCTACAGCATACCCCTCGACGAATCGAACGGTCAAGACGGCTTGCTTTCTTAAAAGTTTGTTTTACTCTGTTACTTTCCCGCAAAGAAATGCTATAATACAAAATTATAAGAAAATCGTATACCAACAAGCATCATAAGAAGCACTGCTTCAGGCTTGCGGCATCTGGAATGCAAGCGCTATGAATGAATCACACACAAACTAAAAACAGTCCATCCCGGACACCCAAAAAGGAGGACATCATGTCTAAGTCCATTTCCATCTTTGATACGACGCTTCGCGACGGAACCCAAGGCGAAGGAGTCAGCCTGTCAGCGGACGACAAGGTCAAAATTGCCAAGAAGCTGGATGCTCTTGGTGTTCATTATATTGAAGGCGGGATCCCGGGAAGCAACAGCAAGGACATCGAGTTTTTCAAAAGAGTCCAGGAGCTTCGCTTAACCTCCAAAATAACGGCGTTCGGCAGCACCCGCCGCAAAGGTTCCGTTGCGGAGCAGGATGCGAATCTGAAGCGAATCCTGGAGTCGGGCGTACAGGCCGCGACGCTGGTAGGGAAGTCATGGGATTTCCATGTCCATACGGCGCTTCAGACGACGCTGGAAGAGAATCTGTCCATGATCTATGATTCCATCGCCTTTCTTAAGCAGAAGGGACTCGAGGTTATCTTTGACGCCGAGCACTTCTTCGACGGCTACAAGAATAATCCGGAGTATGCGGTTGCCGTGTTGTCCAAAGCCCGTGAAGCAGGCGCCGATTGGCTCGTCATGTGCGACACGAACGGGGGCAGCCTGCCGCATGAAATTTCGCAGATCGTCACTTCTTTGCAAGGCCCTCTGCCAGGTGCCAACCTGGGGATTCATACGCACAATGACTGCGAGCTGGCGGTAGCCAATACGCTAAGCGCTGTACAGGCCGGGGTCCGCCACGTTCAGGGAACGATGAACGGATACGGGGAACGCTGCGGTAACGCGAATCTGTGCTCCATCATCCCGAATCTGCAGCTGAAGCTCGGTTACGAATGCATCGGCGAAGAGAATCTGCGGACCTTGACCAATACCGCAAGATATATCAGCGAAATTGCCAATGTCAACATGCCGGTCAATCAGCCGTATGTCGGCAATGCGGCCTTTGCCCACAAGGGCGGCATCCACGTCTCCGCCATTTTGCGCGATTCCCGGACGTACGAGCACATCGAGCCTGAGAAGGTCGGGAACAAGCAGCGGGTGCTCGTATCCGAGCTGGCCGGCCAGAGCAATGTCGTCTCCAAGGCTCAAGATATGGGCATAGCGCTCGATCCGGCAAGCGAGCAGTCAAAGCATATTATCGGAAAGATCAAGGAGCTTGAGCATGAAGGCTACCAGTTCGAGGGTGCCGACGCATCCTTGGAGCTGCTGCTGCGGGAAGCGAGCGGGGAGCTGAAGGAGTTGTTCACCTTCGAATCCTTCAAAATGCTTGTCGAGAAGGCAGCCGGACAGCCGGTAGTCTCCGAGGCCTTCGTTAAGGTGAACGTTGCCGGGGAGAGCATCTACACGGCGGCTGAAGGCAACGGACCGGTCAATGCGCTTGACAACGCGCTCCGTAAGGCGCTCGTTCAATACTTTCCAACGCTTAAGGAAATGCATCTGGCCGACTATAAAGTGCGCGTCCTGGATGATAAAGACGCCACTGCCGCGAAGGTCCGCGTATTGATCGAATCGAAAAACTTCGAGAATTCATGGAATACGGTCGGCGTATCCAGCAACGTCATCGAAGCGAGCTGGGAGGCGCTGGTCGACAGTATGAGATATGCCCTCCTCGGCCAAATATCGCCGGAGCATGTGCATGCAGCCGAGAAACGGCAGGGGCTGGTCAATCACTAATCACTACTCCACTTAACGAAAAAGAGCGCGGGTATCCAAGCAAGATCGGATACCTGCGCTTTTTTATATGCCGCCGCTTACTCCTTGACAAGCTTCGCAACCTTCTTGTGCAGATCTTTCGGATCAGGCGCACCGAGTATGATTTCCTGGATGACGCCGTTGCGATCGATCAGGACGTTCGTAGGGAAGGCTTGGCCATGGTACAGCCCCTCGAACACCTCCCCCTTCGGGTCCGTGAGGATCGGATAACGAAGATTGTAGTCTTGAATAAACTGCTCTGCTTTTTTCTTATTATCGTATTTGCCTACATTAATCCCGTAAATCTCCAGTTCATCTGCGTACTGCTCCGCCAGCTTGTTAAGCTCCGGCGCTTCCTGCTGGCAGGGACCGCACCAGGACGCCCAGAAGTTGATCAGCAGCGCCTTATCACGCGGGCCTCCGGCGGAATACGTCTCTTTGTCATCAAAGCCTTGGAGCGTAAAAGTCGGGGCGAGCAGCCCTGCTTTGGCTCCCGTCTCGGTCGGAAGAGGCTTCTCCTGCAAGAAGACGGCCTCGATATCGTCGCCGGCCTGATTATAAATGACGGCACCCGCCGCGATAATGATCAGAACCAGGATCATGATGTTACGTTTCATGGGTATGGATTCCTTTGCTATACTTAGTAGGATGCTGCTTTGAAGAAGCGTATCCCCGCTAATATCAATCAGCATCCAATACCTATTGTACCCTGAAACCGGCAACTTTCAAACTACGCAGCACGAAGATAGTAATTGGAGGATGACCATGAATAAATCAGAGAATCCGTTCCGCCCCATTCTCCTCTGCAGGCCCGTATTCGAGCAGATGGCTGCTTATACATACGCCGCGCTTCCTCAAGAGGCATGCGGAATCCTTATCGGGCAGGGGAATCATCAAAATGCACCGATAAGCGTATCGGAATTTATACCTGTACCGAATACCGCCGAGGATCCGCTGCATCATTTTCGGCTTGAGCCGGCGGAATGGACCCGCCTTCTCCTGTCGAAGCGCGGCATCATCGGCTTGTTCCACAGCCATCCCTCCTCCCACCCGGAGCCCTCACGGAAGGACCTTGCCGACCTGCAGGCCTTCGGCGGCCTGTTCAGTATTTATCTCATCGGCACACCGGCTGGAACCGGGACAGAAGAGCTTAAGCTGAACGCCTACCGGGTTGAAGCACGCATGGACAAGGATGAACGAGGGGTTAAGAAAATACAATCGCTCCTCCCTCATACCTTCGAGATCCGGGACGATGGTTAGACAGCCCACCCCGGCTGCTGAACGATACTGCTACTGGCCCTTCAACGGCCGGAAACGGCTCGGGGCTCGTGCTGCGATTCAATCCTTGCCTAAATAAACGTACATATCGCCAAGCGTTTCGGCAAAGCCCCGCTCCTGGATTTCCCGTATATAGCGCGTCCACAGGCGGGCGGTCATCCGGGCATCGGACAATGCCTGGTGCCTTCCTTCCACCGGAATGCCGCTGCTTTGCAGCAGCTCATCCAGGCTGTAGCCAGTTTGTCCGGGGAAGAGCTTCTGTGCCAGCATCATCGTATCCAGCAGTCTGTGGGAGAGACGGACCTTAGACGTTTTCCACAGCGCCGCATTCAGAAACCCCCGGTCATGCGCGGCAGCATGGGCAACCAGAACACTGCCGCCGACAAAGCTCATGAAATCGCGAAGCCCCTCCACTAAAGGCGGGGCTTCATCGACCATAGCCTGCGTTATGCCCGTCAGCTCCGTGATCGAAGGAGGCACCGGAGCGCCGCTGTTAACGATCATGTGGAATTCATCCTCTTCGATGATTCGCTCTCCTATGGCCCTGACCGCTCCGAACGATAAGATTTCATCACCGTGCTGATGATGGAACCCTGTCGTCTCCAGATCGAACACGACGACCTCCAACTCGTTCAGGGGCGTCCCCAAAGCTTCCGGCCTCCGGTTATCCTTCATTTGCGAACGGATAAAGGCAAGCTGCTGCGCCGTCTGGGCACCGCGCATTGACGTGATGGCGGAATGGATGTTGCGGGGGCGGAGCATATTCCAGAACCCTCCGCCCGGTTGGACTGGCTCTGTCATAGGTTCCTCCTTTCCGCAAAACGATGCTCTCGCTGCAAGGAGCGGTGAATCCGTCTCACCACGCCCAGCGTATCGCGGAGCTCATACTGCACGTTTTTGTTCTTAAGCTGCTCTTTCTGAATATAACCGCTGCTCTTGACCAGCCCATCCTCGATGCGCCAAGGAGTATCGTTACGGTAACGCAAGGCTGTAAGGAATGCGCGCTGCACGCTCTCGAGCAGCAAATTATCCCCTTCGAGCAGCATCACTTTCTCCATCCGCTTCAAGGTGGAATGCTCGATAATTCCCCGCTGTAGCGCCATCGTTCGAATGCTGTTCACCAGCGGGATATACATCCCGTATTTCACGTCAAAATCGCCTGCATGCTCGCCGAACCTTTCGGTCACGATTCTGCCCATCACGTTTAGCGTAGCTTTATGCCGGACCGTGTTTCGCAACACGGCATGCGTAATTCCCGGATGCTGCGCCACCGAGCTTCGGAAATGGGACAGCCATGCATCAGAAAGCTCGGGGCATCCGGCGATGAGGCGAAGATCGGAGGCTATGATCAGATTCCGGATCGGCTCCCACTCGTGATTACTGCTCCATTCAAGGATCTGATTCTTCCAGTCTTCAAGACGCATACTCCACAAGGGCTCGGAGCACATCACCCTGCCCGGACATTTTGGATAACCCAGCACTTCCAGCATGTCGGCGAGTCTCAAACCGAATTCGCGGAAATATGCCAGATCCTCCCCCTGCATCTCATCGCCGATGATCAGACCGTTATCTTGATCGCTCCATAATGTCGCCTCCTGCCTTCCGATGCTGCCAAAAGCAACAAAAGCATAACGTGCGGGAAGCCGTCCGAAGCCGGCCTCCCACATGTTCTGCTCACAGAGCTCCGCTGCGCGCCTGTTGATCTGGTCATGCATGCTGTTCACGGAAGCGACCCACTCCAAAAACTCCATCTTGGGGCGCAGATCAAGCAGCTGCTGTTGACATGTAATCCGTACATCACGCAATTGCTCGACTGAATTTGCTTTCTGAATGTCCGGCATTTCCGAATGCTCCGGAAGCCGGTTGACGGATGCTTTGGATTCCATGCTGCGGCCTCCTTATTTATTCAATCATTCACATGACAGTAATGCTTAAAGCGCAGGATCACTGCCCGGTGCCGGATTCGGTCCGGTACGGAAGCTGCCCGATTTTACTTCGGATTCGGTCATCAGCTTCATTTGCTCCGGATAACCATACGTTCCGTGCTCGCTGATGTCCAGACCCATCAACTCCTCTTCCTCCGTTACGCGAAGACCCATCGTTACTTTCATAATGTACAAAATGATAAAGGAGATCACGAGCACGAATGCGAATGTGCCGATCAGCCCGAGGAGCTGCACGCCAAGCTGGCCGAAGCCTCCGCCGTAGAACAGTCCTGCTTTACCGACGCCGGTAATTTCAACAAGTCGTGGAGCCGCGAACAGGCCTGTGGATACCGCCCCCCACATTCCGGCGACGCCGTGCACGGAGAACGCGTATACCGGATCGTCGATGCCTTTGCGGTCAAACCACTGCGCCGTGAAAAAGGTAATCGTTCCTGCAATCGCACCGATAACGACTGCGGCCCATGGCTCTACGAATGCACAAGCGCCGGTGATTGCAACGAATGCAGCCAGAATACCGTTGAGCATGCTTGGAATATCGGCTTTGCCGAGCACCGCCCAAGAAATGAGCAGGGCTGCCAGCGCGCCTGCTGCCGCTGCGATATTCGTATTTAAAGAAACGAAGCCGAAGAATCCGTCCGTCAGCGCCGAAATGGTGCTGCCCGGATTAAAGCCGAACCAGCCGATCCAAATGATAAATACACCGAGAACCGACAGCACTTGGTTATGGCCGGGAATGCTGTTGGGCTTCCCGTCTTTGTTGTATTTGCCAAGACGAGGCTTCAGCAGAATAGTAGC
This sequence comes from Paenibacillus sp. FSL M8-0142, assembly GCF_038597315.1. Classification (NCBI taxonomy): domain Bacteria; kingdom Bacillati; phylum Bacillota; class Bacilli; order Caryophanales; family Paenibacillaceae; genus Paenibacillus; species Paenibacillus sp. FSL M8-0142. The sequence goes on along the minus strand of NZ_CP152008.1, from coordinate 1,923,817 downwards.
TACCAGAGCTGCCGTAGCACCGGTCAAGTGAACGACGGTCGAACCGGCGAAATCCTGCATCCCCAGAGCACCGAGCCAGCCGCCGCCCCATACCCAGTGAGCAACGACCGGGTAAATGACGATCGTGAACAACAGTCCAAACACGATATACACGCTGAGCTTAGCGCGTTCTGCCATGCCGCCGCAGGCGATTGCCAAGGATACGGCAGCGAAGGACAGATGGAATAAGAACATAATCGTTGTCGGCACATCATAAATCGACAATGAGTCGAATGAGCTTGCGGCATTATCTCCGCTTAGGAAGAAGCCCTCAAACCCGAAGAAGCTGTTGCCGTTGCCGAAGGCCAGACCAAATCCGAACGCCCAGAATGCGACAATCGAAATGCCGAAGGTGAGGAAGGTCTTCCCAGCGACGTGCCCGGCGTTTTTCATCCGGACCGAGCCTGCCTCCAGCAATGCGAAGCCGGCTTGCATAAAGAATACAAGCAAGGCAGCCAGAAATACGAATACGGAGTTTAGTCCCGCCGTCAATTCAACGTTTGAGGCCCCTTCTTCCGCGGCGAACGCATTAACCGGAAACACCAGTAATGCGAGCATCCCCACCATTAAACCAATCCATCTTTTTTTCATCAAGCCTTGCACTCCCCTTCATGTCATATAATATAACACAAGTTCAAATTCTTATTGTTATTATAGGGAGCATCCTTCGCGATTTCAACGGCTTTTTTCAAAAAAATGATAACAAACCGCCGTTTTATGTAATAAAATATAACATATAGTGTTTACAGTGCAAACTCTCCGTACATTTCTTAGGAAGCGGTATAGGGGCATCGGCCAGCATATTCGTCACAACTATGACGTTTGACTGTACGGTTCCGAATCATGTATCATATTTCTATTAAAATGAAAATATATTGCTTTCATTAATGTCCAATCAAAGAACCTGTGAGGTGATTTCATTATGGGGATCATGAAAGGAAACCTTTTCCGGATCGGAGAGCTGGCGAAGGCAGCCGGAATCAGTGAAAGAACCATTGATTATTACACCAAGCTGGGATTGATCTCCCCTGAAAAACGGACGTTAAAAAATTACCGTTTGTACAGTTCCGAAACCTTAAGCACGCTCGAACGTATTAATCAGTTGAAGCAAGAGAAATATACTCTCGAAGAGATTAAGGACAGATTGAACCGGTGGAAATCCGTACCGAATGATTCCGAAATGACCGAAAAGCTGACCGAACTGGAAATCCAGATGAAGCAGCTGGAGCGCAACGTCAAGGAGCTCAATCCGCTTCTTCGTGAGATGAAGCCTAGTCAGGCCCGGGAGGTACTTGCGAATATTTTGCCCAAAGGAGCTGCATGTATCGAGTCACTTCAAATTTTGCTGAATCAATTCACGTCGATGTAGTCATGTAGCAGTCACAATCTTATTACGATGGGGGTATGATAAATGTACGCTGACTGGATGTTTGTTCTTATTATCATCGCTTTTATTTTCTCTTTATGGGCACAGTTCCGGGTAAAAGGAACGTTTAATAAATGGGCTAAGGTTGACAACAGCACCGGATTGACCGGCTATGATGCCGCACGACGCATGCTCGACGCCAACGGTCTGCACGATGTGCCGATCGAACCGGTGCCGGGCGCACTGTCCGACCATTACGATCCCGTTAAACGGGTGGTTCGCTTGTCGGAGCCGGTATATTACGAGCGTTCGATCTCTGCGGTTTCGGTAGCATGTCACGAGGTGGGCCACGCAATCCAGCATGCCGAGCATTATCCGATGCTGGTGGCGCGTCACAAGATGTTCCCGGTCGTTAACTTCGCTTCCGGCATCGCACCGTTTCTCCTAATTGCCGGGTTCCTGTTCCAGGCGATGAACCTCGTCGGTCTCGGTATCATCTTCTTCTCTTGCGCCGTGGCTTTCCAGCTGGTAACACTCCCTGTCGAGTTTAACGCCAGCAGCCGTGCCCGCCAGTTGATGGTTCAGGAAGGTTATATTGCGAACAACGAAGAACGCGGTGTGGCCAAGGTACTGAATGCTGCCGCTCTGACCTATGTCGCAGCAGCGCTGATTTCCTTGCTGGAGCTGATCCGTTACATTATGATCTTTACAAGCAATCGAGAGTAATCTTGCTTACCATCACCCCCGATCGGGCCGCTAGCGGCATGATCGGATGACAATCCAAAGATGCAACAAGCAAAGGGCCTCCCCTTACAGCCGCTACCGGCGTAAAGGGAAGCCCTTTTTCTGTGGAAACTTATGATAATTCGAATAACGAACCGCAATGCGCTAACTAGGGAGATGAAACCGACTCCCCTTCTTCTCCTTCCGGCTTGACGGATGGATCAATCCCGAAATATTGAAGGAGGAATGTGCGGAAGGCCTGGGCAACAGGCGGAAGCTTCTCATCCGCGCGATGAATCAGGCCGATTGAACGCGTAACCTTCGGTTCGGAAATCTGAACACGGGCCGGCTGAAGCGGGTTGGTCTGAAACAGCGCCATTTCGGGGAGCAGACTAACCCCCATGCCGGCTGCAACCAGTCCCCGAATCGTATCCGTCTCTTCCCCCTCGAAGGCGATCTTCGGGGTGAATCCGGCTTCCAGACAAGCATGCCAGACGATCGGACGGAGGGAGTAGCCTTTGCTGAACAGCACAAACCGCTCATCCTTGAGCTGCTCCAGCTTGATCGACTTCTCGCCGGCCAGCGGATGATTCGGAGGCAGGATCGCGAACAGCTCCTCCGTCAGCACGATATCTCCATCCACCTGCTCATGCCGTTCCGGAAACGGCGACACGAAGGCCAGATCCACCTCCGCCGTCACCACATCCCGGATCAGCGTCGGAAACATGCCTTGCTTGAACCGGAATTTGACGTTCGGATACTTCTTCCGAAACTCGGCTACAATCGAAGGAATCAAGTGTATGCCAAGGCTGTGAGGAAATCCGATGCGAATCTCCCCTTGCTCCGGGTCCAGAAATTCATGAATTTCGACGACCGCCCGCTCCAAGTCTTTCATGATGCTTTCCACCCGTTTGCAAAAAAGCTGTCCGACCGGAGTCAGCTGCAGATTCCGGCCCTTCTGCATGAACAAATTAACACCCAGCTCTTCTTCCAATTGATGAATCTGACGGCTGACGGCTGACTGAGCCACATGAAGCTCCTCCGCCGCTTGGGTAACGTGTTCCTTCTGCGCAACCTTTACAAAGTATTGCAACTGTCGTAATTCCACGCCTTTTATCGCTCCATTCTCATTCCCTAGAAAACTTTATCGGATCATTCATTATATTTGTTACAGCACCTCTACAGATCTGATTAAGTCCTCTGCTTAAATAATCGAATCATCAGACCATAGAGGAAAAACCCGCCGATCAGTCCGCCGAAATGCGCGACGAGGCTGATTCCCGGCGTAAAGGAGAGGACAATCCCTAAGATCAGCAAAGTGAACAATGTCCTGCGCGACGCCATGTCCATGACATGCCGTTGAAAGAGCGCAATATACAGATAGGCTCCGTAGGCCCCGTAGATGGCGCCTGACGCGCCCACAAGAGTCTCATAGCCTTCCATACGGCCGTAATAAGCCAGGGCGATCACGTTCCCCAGAATGCCGCTGAGCAGGTAGAGCAGCCCGAACTTCCAGCTTCCCATAATGCGCTCCAGCGGCGGGACGAAGACGAGCAGGGCAAAGCTGTTAAACAGCAGGTGATCGAACCCGTTGTGCAAAAACATCGCCGTCACGTAACGCCAAGGTTCCCCCGTAAATTGCGGCAGATCCGTCAGCGCCCCGTATTTCAGCAGCGTGATCGGATTTCGGGAGCCGCCGTCGAAGACCGTAATAAAGAACATCACCAGGTTTGCAACCAGCAGCAGCGAAGTGACGGGATAATAACGGAGATAGCTTCTCCAGTTCTCATAACGAACAAATATCATAGCATCCTCCTCTTCCAAGCCAAACAGGACGTCCGGAAAGTGGACATATCCTTTTTAAAAAGATTATAATGTACCATGAACCTGATCACCAAACTTTGATATCCAAGGAGGAGATTTCTCATGGCTCAAGAACGCACGGGGGCTGCCACATTCAAGGGCAATCCTATTACACTTATCGGACCTCAGCTTAAGGTTGGCGATTCGGCACCTGATTTCACGGTGAGCAAAAACCTGCTGGAGGATGCATCCCTTAAGGACTTTGCAGGCAAAATCAAGCTGATCAGCGTCGTCCCTTCCCTCGACACCGGCGTATGCGATGCGCAGACCCGCCGCTTCAACGAAGAAGCCGCAGGGCTCGGAGACGACGTTGTCGTGCTGACGATCAGCGCCGACCTGCCGTTCGCCCAAGCCCGCTGGTGCGGAGCAGCCGGCGTCGACCGTGTCATTACACTGTCGGACTACAAATCCCGTTCTTTCGGGGAAGCCTACGGCGTGCTCATCAAGGAATTCCAGCTTGATATGCGCTCGATCTTCGTGGTCGACAAGGAAGACAAGATCGCCTATGTGGAATACCTCGGTGAAATGACAGAGCATCCGAACTACGAAGCGGCCGTCGATGCCGTGAAGTCTCTTCGATAGAACCGCTTAGCCGCGGTTACATACGAAAATAAAAGCATCACCTTTAAAAAAGCGGGAGAGCAGCTCTCCCGCTTTTATCTATTGCCTAAGCATCCACTTTATACTTGCCGAGCTTCTTGTCCAGCACAGCGTACAGGTTCAGGATGACCCGGTAATTCGCCCCCAGGTCGCCCAGCGAGCCGCGGGAGGCCGAATACATATCAACTGCGCTGCGTACGGGACTGATGCCCAGCACGGATACGGTAATGTCCAGCGTTCGTCCGAAGGACGTTCTTTTCTCGAGTGTGATTTCTCCAACGGACTTTACTTCATGCAGCACTTTATAGCCCGGAATTTTTTTGAGTGTCGAGGTAACCTCTTCAAAACACTTTTCTTTTGAAAGATTGTAATAACGCGTCTTCAGCTTGGGATCTTTCGCACGGTCGCTTGTGCCGTCATAGCTGCGCACGATACCGATTAGAACTCGTTTTAATGACAAAGACCGTTCCTCCTTTATAAATGACCGTTCCTTTACCTACTAGTTTAACATTGTTTAGGCTTTCAGCAAACCTTTATATCCAGCAAAAAAAGGCATCTCTTCACTTCGGATTCGAAATAAAGAGATGCCGCTTCATAATCAGTACGAAACCCGCCTATGCCGTCCGGTAAACATTGTCTTCGAACCTGCTTAAGCAGGTGGGTGACCGCAGAACCGCTTATGAATTCCCCTTGTCATATAGACAGGGCTTTCCAGCCACGGTTACATATTGATCTCCCTAGACATCGTCATTGGTTCAAAACAACGGAAAACCGAAACGAACATCGCAGGATGTAGTCTTATTATAGGGGGTTTTGCCGCAAAAGTAAACCTATGAATTTCGCGGTTTCGATCCTTTATCCTCGGTTTTGACGTTATCCATGCTTTCGAGCAGCGCCTGCTCCGTCTCCGATTCCTCTTCCTCGGCTTGTCTCATCTTCTCCTGCTGCTCCTGCATCTTGGTAAACGTTGCATAGAAGTTAAAGAACGCGAACAATGCCATCAGGCAGAAGAGGAAGAACACGAACAGCACAGGCATTTGCGTGCCGATATATACCAAGATAGCGCTTCCGGCAAGCGTCGAAAACACCCGGAACGGACGAATCAAGGTCAGCAGGACCGCATTTTTCAGAAGCTGGGTCGTCTTCATCTCATAATGGACCGTCATGGAAAAGAAATTAAACAACGAGACGAACAGCACGATGAGCAGCACCAGCATAACGATGCCGACGAGCTGAAAGCCGTCTCCAAGCTGCGTCATATACACCGTATAATCCACATACATAATCACGAACAGCAGGGTGTAGACGAATCCGCCGATCATGCTTTGCTTATAATTTTCCTTATAGCCCTTGAAAAACGTTTTAAATACAGGTACATCCGGGTTCCCCATCACCCACTTGCGGACTACGGTAAAAAGGGCAGCGGTTGCAGGGAACAGCACAAAAGGCGACAAGATCCCCAAAATCCAGTTCGACAGCAGCTGCTCGTTATGAGCATCCGGCGTCTGGACGGCCATCAGGAATTTGGTCAGTACGATAAACAGGAATGGCGATGTGCATAAAACCCATAAAATATTAGAAAACGCGATGCGGGTAATCCATTCGGTGAGCTTATATAAGCCACCCATGGCTCCTTTCATTTCCAAATCTTTTCCTCCTCACTCAAAGCATGCATGTATCTATTAATATACCTTATATCGCATAGGCATGACCAGAGCCTAATTTGCGGCGGTCTGGGTGAATATCCAATCGCATAACCTGATATCACCATAGGATATCTCGTAATCCATTCAAATCAATGCTTCAATTCTCACTAATCAGAGGAGGGAATATGCATGTCTAACGTAGGCGGTTACGGTTATGGCGGAACTACTGGAGTAGTTCTGGTTCTCTTCATCCTGCTTGTTATTATCCTTAGCACATTCTATATCTAATGGATGAATTAGCAGCTTAAATGCATGATACAGCTAAGCTAAACACCATTGAACTCGTAAAAAAAGACGAAGCGCCTCTGCCCCATGCGAATGCGGGCAGGTGCTTCGTCTTTTTCATTCCATTCAAGCGATGGCCAGCGGGCTATTGCCGCTGCCGATCGGATTACTCGTCTCCGCTGCGGTTCGGACGGCGTTCGCCGCCGCCGCTGTAGCTGCGCTGCTTACGTTCGCCGCTGTTGTTGCGGTCACGGTTGTAGCCGCCATCGCGGTTATTGTAGCTGCCGCCTCCGTCACGACCGTAGCCGCCCTTGGAGTAGCCTCCGCGGTTGCCGCCACCGCCTTCGCGGTTACCGCGATAGCCTCCGCTGCGGCCGTTATAACCGCCGCTAGGCTTGCGTCCGCTGCGGATGTCCGGCTTCCGGCGCTTCGCGCGAATCGGATCCTCCGGCGTAAGGTGGATATCGGCTGCTTCCTTCTTGTCTCCGGTCAGGAGCTTCATCGCAGCTGCAAGCAGCTGAACGGAGTCATACTGCTCCAGAAGCTGGATGGCAAGCCCTTTATATTCGGTCAGCTCGCCTTGGTCGATGATTTCCAATACGCGTTCAGCGATGACGCGCTGCTTGCCTTCAATGGCTTCGGCCATCGTTGGCAGCGGCTTGCGCGGAATCCGGTGACGGGTAACGCGCTCGATGAAGTACAGATGATCCATTTCACGCGGGGTAACAAAGGACCATGCCGTTCCTTCTTTCCCTGCGCGGCCCGTACGGCCGATACGGTGTACATAGCTTTCCGGATCCTGCGGCAAGTCGAAGTTGACGACATGCGTTACGCCGGATACGTCCAGACCCCGAGCGGCTACGTCGGTTGCTACCAGCACATCGATGCTGCCGTCGCGGAACTTGCGCATAACGGTGTCGCGCTGGTGCTGAGACAAGTCGCCATGGAGGCCGTCTGCGGAATAACCGCGTTTTTGCAGCGCTTCGGCCAATTCGTCTACACGGCGCTTCGTGCGGCCGAATACAATCGCCAGCTCAGGCGATTCCATATCGAGGAGACGGCTCAGCGCCTCGAACTTCTGACGCTCAGGAACCTCGATGTAGGCTTGGTCGATCAGCGGTGCGCTCACATGCTTAGGAATGACGGATACATGCTCCGGATCCTTCAGGAACTGGGAAGCCAGCTTCTGGATGTTCGGAGGCATCGTTGCGGAGAACAGCAGGGTTTGGCGATTTTCCGGTACCAGCTTCAGGATGGATTGGATATCATCCATGAAGCCCATGTCCAGCATTTCATCCGCTTCGTCCAGCACGACGGTTTGAACATCGTCAAGCCGGATGGTCTTCCGGTTAATGTGGTCAAGCAATCGGCCAGGTGTGCCGATAATAATTTGAGGCTTCTTTTTCAAAGCGCGAATTTGCCGGCCTATATCTTGTCCGCCGTAAATCGCAAGGGAGCGGATCCCTTTAAATCTGGACAATTTGCCGATCTCTTCGGCAACCTGAATGGCGAGCTCGCGGGTTGGCGTCATGACGAGAGCGACGATCCGCTCTTCTTCTTTCGCGATTTTGTGAATAAGAGGAAGGCCGAATGCTGCGGTCTTACCGGTACCTGTCTGTGCTTGTCCGATCATGTCCTTTCCGGTGAGGGCAATCGGGATGGATTGGGATTGAATCGGTGTCGCTTCTTCAAATCCAAGTTCCGTAATCGCTTGAAGCACTCGGGGCTCCAAGCCAAAATCTGCAAAATTTTTCAATAGGTTCATACTCCTTCTATCTGTGGACTCCACTTTCTTCTCTGTATTCTTAAGTAGTGGTAACGTTTATAGGCTTTCCCGGCCAGCAGGATTTTCTGCATGAGGTGAACCGGTATATTTCTCTCTGATCACCAGCGGTGTAACTGGTTAATGTATAATCATCCTGATAAGCTTCCAAAAAGTTATCATTGTAACGGACTACTCAAGAATATCCAATACATTATATCACAAAACATTTCTGGAATACCAGCAAGCTTCAAGAAGTCATAATAACCGGGAGGTGATTCCTATGTTGAAGCGTCTATGGACCTACTTCTCCATCCTATTCGGCGGCATCATCATTGCCGCAGGCTTCAATCTGTTTCTGATTCCGCACCATCTGCTCAGCGGCGGCGTTTCCGGCGTTGCCATGCTGATCGGTTATTTCACGCCGCTTAATATCAGCATCCTGTACTTCGTGCTCAACATTCCCATCCTCCTTGCAGGGTGGTTCCAGCTTGGAAAACATTTTGTCGTGCTCAGCGTGCTCTCGGTCCTCGTGACAACGGTGTTTCTCGAGATCATTCCGGTCAGCGCCGTCGCCACCGACATGCTCCTCTCCGCCGTCTTCGGAGGAATCCTGGTCGGCTTCGGAACCGGCCTGTCCTTCCGGGTCGGCGGCTCGACCGGGGGATTTGACATCATCGGCTCCATCGTCACGAAATATCGCGACTTTCCGGTCGGCAGCGTCCTGGTATCGCTGAACGCCATCGTTATCCTGGCCGTCACTTATCTCGAGAACGACTGGAACCTCGCGCTTGCCTCCATGGTGTCCATTTACCTGGCGGGCAAAATGATCGATATGCTGCACATCAGCCATATCAAAGTGACCGTGTTCATTGTAACGAATCAGACCGAGGCCCTGCTGGAGAAGCTGCTCAAGCGCCCACGGGGCGTTACGAAGATCAAAACCCAGGGGGCGTTCAGCCACAAGGAGAAGGACATGCTGATGACGGTCACGACGAAATACGAGCTCGCCGAATTAAAGCATATCATTACACAGACTGATCCGGACGCCTTCGTCAACATCGTGGAGACGGTTGCGGTGATGGGACAGTTCCGCAAGAACTAATTGCCAAGATGAAAACACGGCAATTTTTGTGGTATAATATGAATGCCAGGTTCCTACAATATTCATGAGCTACTCTTCGTTGCCCCAATTTTAATGTTTTTCCGTTTTACAATAAGAACGTCCTGCCTGACCAAATTTGGAAGGAGAGGGTGATTTTTTATGGAAATGGAAACGGTAAAATTGTCACAGATCGTCATGAAGTGGTTCCCGGAAATGATTCCGTTCTTCAGACAGAGCGAGCTAAATTCCATGATCGTTTTGAGGGACGGGCTGAATATTTTGGAGCAGGATGACGCTTTGGAAATTATTCAGTACAGCATTTGCGAACACCAAAGCCACACGCTGCTGCATTAATGGAATATCCGCTTGAAATATTTGCAAGATCAATGCCGTTGTTCACCGGTGCATGCCGCTGAACAGCGGCATTTTTTGCCCGAATTCTCCTACGACGACAGCCCGGCTTGGCCAAGCTTAAGCCCCTCATCCTAAACATTATCGCTCGTCTTTGCCGGTGCATTTCTAAAATCCGATGCAGGATCGTTGATCTAGGCAATCCGTCTGCAATTAACTGTCCTCCCTTCAATTTCCTATCGTAATTATGTCCACTTTCGGTAAATATGGAAAAGTCGTTTAAATTGCCCTTCACCCGTTTAATGAACCAATACCGCATGCTTTAGCTCCATATCTTGGGCGAATGTAACAAACCTGTTCTTTTTGAAAGCTGCGGTTCCATTATAATCATGGTGAATGTAGACAAGGGAGAGAGTAATTATGAACATCATCTTGGCATTTTTCATCTTGGCTGCCGCGGGCTTTGGCGGCTCCGGCGCGCAGGAGAGCCCGCTTACAACCCAATTGCAGGCTTCCTGGAACTCCGCAGTGATTCAGAGCATGCATCAAAATCAGGGGAAGGGTCAGGGACAGAACGGCATCAAGCCGAATACGACCGAGATCGACCCGCAAGTCGACGCACCGAAAGTCAAAGGCATTTATGTAACAGCTTACAGTGCCGGGGGCTCCAGAATGACACAGCTTATTGACCTGATGGACACAACGGAGCTGAACGCCATGGTCATCGATATCAAGGACGACGAAGGCTACATAACGTACAAAACCGATAATCCGAAGCTTCAAAAGCTTGGAAAGTCCCAGCCCTTTATCAAGGATATCCATCAGCTGATGAAACGGCTGGAGAAGCATGACATTTATCCGATCGCCCGTGTCGTCGTGTTCAAGGATACGATCCTGGCCAAGAAGAATCCGGAGCTGTCCTTCCGCAAAGGAGACGGCACCGTGTGGACCAACGGCGGCGGAGACAGCTTCGTCAATCCGTACAGTAAAGAGGTATGGGATTACAATATCGAAATCGCCAAAGAAGCAGCCAAGCTCGGCTTTAAGGAGATCCAGTTCGACTATGTCCGGTTCCCGGAAGGCTTTGAGAAGCGGGCCGACACTTTGAAGTATGTGAAAACCGAGCAGTCCCGCGTCGATGTCGTATCGGATTTCGTCCAGTATGCCCGTGAAGAGCTTGCACCGCTCGGCATCCGCGTTTCCGTCGATATTTTCGGCTACGCGGCATCGGTGCCGGCAGCAGAAGGAATCGGCCAGGATTTTGTAAAGATATCGAATAATGTGGATATTATCAGCCCGATGGTATACCCGAGCCACTACACGACGGGCTGGTTCGGCGCCGAGGTGCCGGATAAGGCTCCGTACCAGACCATCAAGGGATCGATGGAGGATACCCACAAGAAACTCAAAGAGCTGGGCGACAATAAGCCGATCATCCGCCCATGGATTCAGGATTTCACGGCCAGCTGGCTGGGCAAAGGGAATTATATCAAATACGGGAAAAAACAGATTGAAGAGCAGATTCGGGCCTTGAAAGATACCGGAGTCGACGAGTATTTGCTCTGGAACGCCTCCAACCGTTATACGGAAGGCGTGAAGTATAAATAAACCTTAAGAGCCAGGCCGATCATGCGGCCGGGCTCTTTTTCATGAGACTGCTCGAACAGGGCTGCGCTCCCATGCCTGAACGGAGAGATTGAGTTATTTCGGCCGGCATATGGACGTAAATGAACCTTTCGCTCCATTTACGAATATGGAGGCTTGGCGAAGGATTCATGTCTTGACATCGGATGCTATGATGATTGTGGGACATGCACTTTCCCGGTCCGAGCCTAAAAGGATGTCATTCTTTGGTTCTTTTACTGCGCGCGGTGTGGCGCGAATCTAACGAATGGTCACCGCTCGCATTCGGACAGCGTGCAAATACTAAAGAGAGAAAGGCAATATGCAGCATGCAATCTACCACGACGATCCAGGGGAAACTGAGGCAGTTCGCCGTCATTCTCATCCCCATTCTCGTAACACAGCTGGCTTTATCCGCCATTACTTTTTTCGATACGAATATGTCCGGCAAATTCAGCTCCGTCGATCTGGCCGGCGTTGCGATCGCCACCAGCATCTGGGTTCCGGTACAGACCGGACTCAGCGGCATTCTGATGGGAATTACCCCCGTCGTCTCCCAGCTGGTCGGCGGGCGCCAGGAGAACAAGGTGGCCTATCAGGTTAACCAGGCACTGTGGCTGTCCATCTTGCTGGCCGTTATCGTGCTCGCTGCGGGATACGCCGTCGTCCCGAGCATTCTCGGAGCGATGAACCTGGAGCCTGAGGTTCGCCATGTCGCCGCGAGGTTTTTGGCCGCCATTTCGGCAGGCATTATTCCGCTGTTCGCCTATACGGTGCTCCGCTGCTTTATCGATGCCCTTGGACAAACCAAAATTTCCATGGTCATCACCCTGATTACGCTTCCGATCAACGTCGGGCTGAATGCCCTCTTTATCTATGGCTTTTGGGGCTTTCCCAGGCTTGGAGGCGTCGGGGCCGGCGTTGCATCCGCCATTACCTACTGGGCGGTGCTGGTCATTGCGATCATAACCGTCCACCGGGTGCACCCGTTTGCTGAATACGGCATCTTCCGCAGTTTCTCCAAGATTTCCTTCAGCGCTTGGAAGGGACATTTGAAGATCGGATTGCCCATTGGCTTCTCGATTTTCCTGGAAACCGCCGTGTTTGCAGCCGTAACGTTGCTGATGAGCGGCTTTGATACGGCTACGATCGCCGCGCACCAAGCAGCCTTGAACTTTGCCTCCACGCTGTACATGCTGCCGCTGAGCATCTGCATGAGCTTAACGATCCTGGTAGGCTACGAGGTCGGATCGGGTCGGATGAAGGATGCATGGCAGTACGCCAAGCTTGGGATCGGCACCGCCGTCATCCTCTCGCTGATAACGGCCGTCATTCTGCTTGTTGCCGGACGCCAGGTTGCGGGCTTGTACTCGAATGAACCTGCCGTAATCGCACTCATCCAGCAGTTTCTCCTGTATGCGATCTTCTTCCAGATCTCGGACGCCATTGCGACACCGACGCAGGGAGCGCTGCGGGGGTACAAAGATGTGAATGTGGCTTTCATCCTGGCCCTCGTCTCGTTCTGGGTGATCGGCTTGCCCGTCGGATATGTACTGGCCAATTACACGGATTGGCACGCCTTCGGCTATTGGATCGGCCTCATAACGGGCCTTGCCGCCGGTGCAGCGCTTATGCTGAGGCGCCTGGTCAAGATCCAGCGCAGATTCACCGAGCAACAGATGCCTGCTCGATCAGCCGCTTCCTCGCTTCCTCATCATCAATAGCCCGATTAAAAAAGACCGTCTTCCATTGCAGCGCTTCAGCTTCTGCAATGGAAGGCGGTCTTCTTTTGGTTGTGCATTAAAGGAAATCCGTAATTCGATTACTGCGACAGACGAAGTGCCAGATCGTACAACTCTCGATTGAATTCCTTCTTCGTATTCACGACCTTGTCAATATCGGTCAGGACGAGCTCGCCTTTGATGATGCCGCACCCTTTATCCGATTCTCCGTTGATCAGGCTGCGTACGGCGAAGTCGCCGAGACGGCTGGCAAGATTGCGGTCGAACGGCGTTGGCGCACCGCCGCGCTGAATATGTCCAAGCACGGTTACGCGGGCGTCGATGGAAGCATGACATTCCTTCAGCTTGCTGACAACGTCTTCGCCCCGGCCCACGCCTTCGGCTACAATAATGATGCTGTGGCGCTTGCCCTTCGCAAAGTTCTCTCTGAGGCGCTCTGCCACCTCATCCAGGTTAAATTCCACTTCAGGGACCAAAATAGTCTCTGCGCCGGAGGCAAGCCCTGCATGCAGCGCAATGTCGCCGCAGTGGCGTCCCATGACCTCGACGACGGATGAGCGCGCATGAGAGGACATCGTGTCGCGCAATTTGTTAACCGCATCGACAACGACGCTTACCGCGGTGTCAAAGCCGATCGTGTAGTCGGTAAAGGAAATATCGTTGTCAATCGTTCCCGGCAGACCCATCGTTTTGATGCCGAGCTTGCTCAGCTTGTTAGCGCCTTGGTAAGAGCCGTCGCCGCCGATGACAACGAGTCCGTCGATGCCGTGCTGATTCAGCACATCAGCGCCCCTCTGCTGCCCTTCCGGCGTCTTGAACTCCGCGGATCGGGCCGACCGAAGAATCGTGCCTCCCCGCTGGATGATATCCCCAACACTGCGAAGATCCATCTTGATAATATCGTTCTCGAGAAGCCCCTGGTATCCGCGCTGGATCCCGTATACCTCAAGCCCATAATACAAACCGCTGCGCACCACGGCGCGAAGCGCTGCGTTCATCCCCTGGGAATCCCCGCCGCTCGTAAGAACTGCAATTTTTTTGACTGCTGTCATAATTCTTGTTTCCTCCTTCTATGTCACTCATGCTTATGCTTGCGAATCCAACGACTGTTGACGTAGAAGAACAGCCTTGTCATCGGGCTTCTCCTCATCAGGCGTTTGGACACGGTGCGAACCAGCTGCTGCTCGCTGACTTTTGGATCGGATAAATATAACGCCAGTAATCCCTCAATGATCATCCGATGAAAAGGGGTGGAGGGAATTGCTCTGACATCCTTCCGGGCCCAATCGACAATGGAAGCAATGCGGTTCAGCATCGTATCGGCATCTTCGTAGTAGTTGCAAAAGTTCAGATCGCCGCCCAGCCTGTCTTCGTCCTGATCAATCAGGTAATCCAGCATAATGTGGAGACTGCATACATTCGGAAAATAAGAGGCATGAATTCTGGATGCATCCTCATCATCCAAAAACGGATCGGTCGCAGCCAAAAACAGCATGAATACGCCCAGCGTGGATCCCGTTGCAGCAGCAAACTCATTCCACCGCAAGTGCGGCGTATGATGGGCATGCTGGGACCACCATTCAAGCAATGCAGCCTCCCGCTGATCCGGGTGGATATGCTTGTAAACCTGCAGATCCGTGTACAGCCCGGCCAATTTCCTTATGTATGGCTTTGCTGCCTCATATCCCGACAATTGGCCGATGCAGTCCCGGCATGTCTGCACCAGTCCGGCCAGATAGCCTCCATCCTCCCTCTCGGTTCGGAGCGAGTAATAATCCGCCATCTCGTCTTCAGGCGTAACGGCATCCAGCATCGATTGATGGAGCTGCCGAAAATCCGCCGGATCCAGCGAAGTGCTGCGGTCACATAAATTATCGAGATAATCGCTGATCGTCTGGTAAGCAACAATCAACGGGATGAGTATATGCTTCTCTGGCAAATTGGCGGCGGCATATACCGCGCCTCCCTGGCAGTGGAATCTTTTCGTCTCTATACTGGCCAACGCCTGCTTCCGAAGCTCCTCATCCGGAATTTGCTCAGCCTCCCGGCGCCACTTCTCCAATTCAGCCCGCACTTCCGGGAGAATATATCGGTATACCCGGCTCATCAATCCAACCGGGCTTCGCGGAACCTTGCGGCTTAGCTCTTGATTATTCAATGAACTCTGCCTCCACATGGTTGTCTTTTTTATACCTATCCAAATCAAACCTATTATAATATGATCGGTCATTTTGCACAAATAACACACGTCATTGACGGCACAAAGGCCATGGTGGAAGGCCGTTACTTCCAGCTATCCCCAAGAAGACAATCATAATATACCAACCATGATGGATCAGCTGTACCCGTGAACAGGCCATCCCACGCAAAAAAACACAGTTCTCAGGGAGAACTGTGCTTCATGCCTAGGTAATTCTATAAGATCTCCTCTTCGGAGTTAGCTTACAGTTTTGTTACGTTGGCTGCTTGAGGACCACGGTTACCTTCTGTAATTTCGAATTCTACCGCTTGACCTTCTTCCAAAGTTTTGAAACCTTCTTCTTGAATTGCGGAGAAGTGTACGAATACATCCTCGCCACCTTCAACGGAAATGAAGCCGTAACCTTTTTCTGCGTTAAACCATTTAACTGTACCTTTCAAATGAACAACCTCCTAAAAATACCGCCATCTATGGCGAATATCCATATTATATCCCATGTTTTCCGACAATGCAATCCGTCAAACCCCCAGATGGAGCTTTTTTGGACCGATATTTTTACGTCATCATGATTTGCTTTTGAGCCCTTGTGTGCGTTATCATTGACCCAAAAGCCTAAGTAGCGGACGGAGAATGCATATGATCAAAAAACATGAAATATACAAAAAAGACAAGTGGAACATGATGACGGTCGAGGTTCAGGGCCGCTACATTGTACTCCGCGAAATTTCCGACCAGTGGGGCGAAGAGACGCATACCTTCATGAGCCGGCCGGCCTTGATGGAATGGGCTAGGAATCGCTTCCCCAAAGAGGATTTCGAAGGACGGGAAGAGGAATGGCAGGACATCATGGCTTCCTTTAAGCAGGTGTAAACGATGGATACCACGAATATTGTCATCTTCATTATTTTGGCGTTCAGCCTTGGCGCCATCATGATCCTGAATCGTGACCGGATCCCGGCAAGGCTGCGCCGCGGAATGGCCCTGATTGCCGCCGCCTTCATTTTGTTTGCCTTTTACCTTATTGTATACACTTTTATTAATCTGGGTTCCTCATAATTTATAAGGATGAAAGAGCCGGGTACGCGGCATACTATCGCTCGAATGCGATGAATTCGAGGAGGTTGTGCCATGAAAGGTTCCAAGGCGCTTTGCATTACGCTGGTCCTCTGCCTGCTGCCTTGTGCCGCTGCCCGCTCCGAAGCCTATACTGAAGAAGCCCGGACTCCAAATAATACATATCATGCAAGGAGGATCTCTATGGAACAACTACTGAAACGCTCCGAAGTCCCGAAGGAGCACCAATGGAAGCTTGAGGACATGTTCGCCGATCAACAGGCATGGGACGACAGCTTTGCCAAGCTGAAGGACCTGCTGAAGAAAACGGCCGATTATCAAGGCAAATTAAACAATGCCGCTTCAATCAAGGAATGCTTCGAGCTCGAAGACGAAATTTCCTACCATGCCGAGCGTCTGTACGTATATGCTCATATGCATCATGACGAAGATACCGCGAATCCTACATATCAGGCTTTGTCCGCCAAAGCCAAAAAGCTCAATGTTGAGGTGGGCGAATCCCTCTCCTTCATTACGCCGGAAATTCTGGCCCTCTCCGATGCGGAGCTGGATCAATTGATTGCCGATCCCCTGCTGAAGGAATATCAATTCACCCTTGTTGAAATGAAGCGGGAGAAAGCCCATGTGCTCTCCAAAACCGAAGAAGCGCTTCTGGCCCAGGTCGGAAATCTATCCTCTGCGCCGCAGACCATATTCGGCATGCTGAACAACGCGGATATGAAGTTTCCGAAAATCAAGAACGAGGACGGCAAGGAAGTGGAGCTGACCCACGGGAACTACATTCAATTCCTTGAAAGTCCGAATCGCGAAGTCCGCGAGCGTGCGTTCAAAGCCGTCTACGAAACCTACGGCAAGCAGAAGAACACCTTGGCCGCGACGCTTAATGCCAATGTGAACAAGAACATCTTCTACTCGCGTGTACGAAAGTATCCGTCCGTGCTGGAGATGGCTTTATATGGCGATAACATTCCGAAGGAAGTCTACACAAACCTGATCGATACGATCCACGAGAGCCTCCCGCTCCTGCACCGCTACATGGAGCTTCGCAAGAAGCTGCTTGGCGTGGATGAGCTGCATATGTACGATTTGTTCGCGCCGCTTGTCGAAGAGTACAAGTGGGACATTACGTACGAGGAAGCGAAGCAGATGACCAAGGAAGGACTCGCCCCGCTTGGCGAGGATTACCTGAAGAGTCTGCAGGAAGGCTATGACAACGGCTGGATCGATGTCTATGAGAACGAAAACAAGCGTACAGGCGCATACAGTTGGGGCGCTTACGGCACCCATCCTTACGTGCTGCTGAACCATAAGGATAACCTGAACAGCATGTTCACCCTGGCTCACGAAATGGGGCACGCGCTGCATTCGTATTATTCCGACAACAACTTGAAATACCGTGATGCGCAGTACACGATCTTCTTGGCTGAAGTGGCTTCCACAACGAACGAAGCGCTGCTGATGGATTACCTGCTTAAGAACGCCAAGGATCCGAAACAGAAGATGTACCTGCTCACTTATTATGCCGATCAGTTCCGGACGACCGTCTTCCGGCAAACGATGTTCGCCGAATTCGAGAAGATCGTCCATGAGCGCGCCGAGAGCGGTGAATCCTTGACGGCTCAGGATCTATCGGACATTTATTACGACCTGAACGTCAAGTACCACGGTAAAGGCATGCAGGTAGACAAGGAGATCGGAATGGAGTGGGCCCGCATCCCTCACTTCTATACCAGCTTCTATGTATACAAATACGCGACCGGCTTCTCCGCTGCAACGAGCTTCTCGAAGCAAATTCTGGAAGACGGCCAGCCGGCGGTGGATCGTTACCTCGGCTTCCTTAAGAGCGGCGGCAGCGACTATTCCATTAACATCCTGAAGAAAGCCGGCGTGGATATGTCCTCGCCGGAGCCGATTCGCGAAGCGATGAGCGTTTTCGAGGATATTATCAACCAAATGGAGCAGTTGACGAAATAACGATCAAGCACTTACCCGCGTTTACAATCGATCTCAATTGACCGGTGGAATAAAATCCCTTGCCCTTGCAGGCAAGGGATTTTATACTGTGTGAGGAAGGAGGTGTTCCCAGTGAAGATTCAATGGTCATTAATCGCTGCCCTGCTGTTTGCATTAATCACGGCTGTATTTGCCGTCATCAACGTCAATCCGGTACAGGTGAATTTGCTGTTCGGTACCGTCGACATCCCGCTAATCCTGCTGATTATTGGCTGCTCGCTGATCGGGGGATTGATCGTCGGAGCATTCGGCATCTACCGCCAATATCAGATGCAGAAGGAAATCCGTTCGCTCGCAGAGCAGCTCATCCATATCCGTGAGGTTACGGGATACACCCCTGAAATGCATGCCGCGGATCACCAGCTGGAGGAAGAGCAGAAGGAAGAATCCAAGGAAGGTCCGAAGCTCTAGATAACGGTTCCTGCCTTATGGATTCACATCCTATGCTTCCATTGGTTGTTCCCAGCTCATACATACAAATCCGAGGAGGCTGTTAGCCAGATGTCGATACAACCGAATGAAACCTATATCCTCAATCTGTTGAAGGAATTGCTGGATACCCCAAGTCCGACCGGATATACAGGACATATCATGAAACGAATCGAGAAGGAGGCTGCCTCCCTTTCCGTCCCGCTGGCCTGGAATGAAAAAGGCGGGGCGATCCTGTCCATCACGGGACAGGATACCAGCCGTACGGTAGGCTTGAGCGGGCATGTGGATACGCTCGGCGCCATGGTTCGCGCCATCAAATCCGAAGGCACGCTGAGGCTCACTTCCGTCGGCGGTTATATGATGAACAGCATTGAGAACGAATACTGCGTCATTCACACCCGCAGCGGCAAGAAATATACGGGCACTATCCTGTCCACGCACCCATCGGTGCATGTCTACAGCGATGCCCGCAAGTTCAAACGCGAGGAAGCCAATATGGAAGTCCGAATCGATGAATGGGTTGAGTCTGCGGATGATGTGAAGAAGCTCGGCATCGGCGTCGGCGATTTCGTATCCTTCGACGCCCGTGCGGTCATTACGCCAAGCGGCTTTATCAAATCCCGGCATCTTGACGACAAGGCAAGCGTTGCTGCGCTGTTCGGCCTTCTGGAGAGCATGAAACGCGAGAATTGGAAGCCGAAATACAATGTTAAAGTACTGATCTCGAACTACGAGGAGGTCGGACACGGCGCAGCTTACATTCCTTCGGACATCAAGGAGCTCATCGCCGTGGATATGGGCTGTATCGGCGATGATTTAAGCTGCAAGGAAACCGACGTTTCGATCTGCGCCAAGGATTCCTCCGGTCCATACGATTATGAAATGACAAGCCGTCTGATCCAGCTGGCCGAACAGGAAGGCATTGCATATGCCGTTGACGTGTACCCTCATTACGGCTCGGATGCATCGGCCGCGCTCGGCGCAGGCAGCAACATCAAAGCAGCGCTCATCGGACCGGGCGTTCACGCATCCCATGCGATGGAAAGAACGCATAAACAGGCCGTTTTAAATACAGTGAAGCTGCTTGCCGCTTATGTCAAATAATCAAGATGTAAAGAAATAAGCTCCGAACCGGTAAAAAGGGACGCCCGCTACGGCCATTGGCCGACGGGCGTCCCTTTTTCATCGAACGGCGAGTTACGACTTCTTGCTCTGCTCTATCTTCTCCGCCAGCTCGTTCAAATACGTCCAGCGCTCCATCAGCCGCTCCAGCTCCTGCTCGCATGCCTCCTGTGCCTGAAGCAGCTCCTGGAGCCTCGCAGCATCGCTTCCGGCGGCTTCCATCTCGGTCTGGACAGCGGCGAGCTTATTCTCGGCTGCCTCGATCAAACCATCGATCTGTTCAAACTCCCGCTGCTCGTTGTAGCTGAACCTGAGCTTTTCACGAGGCGCTTCCTTCGCCGGGCTGCCGTTTCCGCAGCCTGCCGCCCTCCCTTCCCCCGATGGGCTTCCTGCTGCTCCTGTACCGGCGCTATCTCGGCTTCCTGCTGCTCCGGATCCGGAAGCTTCCCCACCATTGCGCAGCATCCATTCCGCATACTCGCTGTATGAGCCTACGTGCACACGCACACGTCCTTGGCCTTCGAAAGCCATGATTTTATCGACGGTACGGTCCAAGAAGAAACGATCGTGAGACACGACGATAACAACCCCGGGGAACTCATCCAAGTACTGTTCCAGGACCGACAGCGTCTGGATGTCCAGATCATTCGTCGGTTCGTCGAGCAGCAGCACATTCGGAGCGCTCATCAGCACCCGCAGCAAATATAATCTGCGTTTCTCGCCGCCCGACAGCCTTGCAATCGGCGTCCACTGCATCGCCGGAGGGAACAGGAAGCGCTCAAGCATCTGGGCTGCCGTAATCGCAGAGCCGTCTGCTGTCCGGACGACCTCCGCCTCATCTTTAATATATTCGATCACCCGCTGGCTTCCGTCCATCTCCTGATGCTCCTGGGTGAAATAACCGAGCTTCACCGTCGGACCCATCACGATATTCCCGGAATCCGGCTCAAGCCGGCCTGCGATGAGATTCAGCAGGGTCGATTTGCCGCTGCCGTTAGGACCGACGATCCCGATCCGGTCCTCAGGAACGGCAATATAGGACAGATCGTCAACAAGAACCTTGTCGCCGACCGTTTTCCGAAGCCCTTCGATCTCCAAAATCTTGCGCCCGAGCCGCGTCGAGGCAACCGAGACGTCCAGCTCGCCCGAGCTGTGGACCGGCTCCTGCTCCTTGAGCTTCTCAAACCGCTCAATTCTCGCCTTCTGCTTCGTCGTCCGGGCCTTCGCGCCGCGGCGGATCCAGGCAAGCTCATTTCGAAGCAAGTTTTGCCGCTTCTGCTCGGATGCCGCTTCCCGCTCTTCCCGCTCTGCCTTCAATTCAAGAAACCGGCTATAGTTGGCCTCGTACCGGAATAGGCGTCCGTGGTCCAGCTCCAGCATCACGTTGGCCACGCGGTCAAGGAAGTACCGGTCATGCGTAATCATGAGGAGCGCGCCCCGGCGTTTTTGCAAATACTGCTCCAGCCAGGCGACCGATTCATTATCGATATGGTTGGTGGGCTCGTCCAAGATGAGCAAATTCGAGGGCTGAATCAATGCGGCGGCCAAAGCGACCCGCTTCCGCTGCCCGCCGGACAGCGTCCCCATCTTGGCATCATAATTCCGGATTCCGAGTTTGGACAGAATGATCTTGGCGTCGCTCTCCAGCTGCCAGGCCTGAAGATTGTCCATCTGCTGGCTCAGCTTCAGCAGCTTCTGCTGAAGCGCCTCATCATGCGGGTGGAGCTCCAGCAGCTCCATCGTTTCCGTATATTCCCGGATCGCCTTCATCTCCGGCAGCTCGCCTTCAAATACTTGCTGCAGCACCGTGTTATCGGGAGCAAATTCCGGATTTTGGGCAAGATAGCGCACCCGAATGCGTCCGCCGATCGATATTTTACCCGAATCCGGCGGCTCCAGGCCGGCGATAACCCGCAGAAAGGTGGACTTTCCCGTGCCGTTTACGCCAATGATGCCGATCTTATCCCCATCCTCCATACCGAAGGAGGCATCCTGAAACAGGATTTTCTCTCCATAGCTCTTCGTCAACTGTTCAACGGTCAAGATATTCATTCTTCTGATCCCTACTTCTGTATATAAATTTCGGTGTTCGCTTCGCTCTTTAGCCGTCAGTAATTCAATAAATCGTAAATAGAAGCGCCGTCCCGTAAGCCGCGGCCCCTCCGAGCAGCGAGCTGATCAGGTTAACCGCATCATTGGAAAGCCAGCGGAAGCCCCGATGATAGACGGTTGCCTTGCCGCAATGCCGGGAGACCTCAACCGCTCTGCCGCAAACTTGGCAGCGGTACATAACTTGAAGAGATGCTCCTAGGATCGAATCCGCAAACGCACCGACCAGCCCTCCGGTCAGTCCTGCCGCCAGGTAAGGCAGAAAGGAGGGATCCATCCCGCTCCATTCAGCCAGCAGCCACCCTCCGGCTCCGATCAGCAGGCTTCCCGCCCCGGCCGCACTGGATCCGAGCCAGGTTATGCCGCCCGATTCGCCGGCTGTCAGCTTCCTGCCGCCAAGAATGGAGCGGGGCTGCTTGCGGCTTAGACTTCCCAGCTCCGTTGCCCACGTATCCGCCGTTACCGTTGCCATGACGCCGATGTACAGCATCACCCAAAGCTCGGAGGGTTGAATAGCATGCAGCAGGCACAGGATCATGCCGATGCCCCCATTGGCGAACACCTGCCCCGCATCGCGGCGTCCGGTCTTCGCATAGGATTTCTCCAGCTCTGCCTTCCTTCTCTTTCCGTACCTCGTCAACAGCGTCGAGGTGATGAAAAAAAGAAGCAGGGTCCCGAACCAAAACAAGTTCCCCGCTCCGTAATAAATCGTACCCATCAGAATCGCGGCGGCCGCGCCGGATTCCGAGAGCGATCGTCTCCGGTAAGCCGCTGCGGACACCATCGCCGCACAGACGGCACCGATCAACCAATCCATTCCAGGACCCCTCCACCTCTATCGCGTAATGCTTAACCGATTTCGCAGCGGCCCAGACGGACATCGCCCCAGTACAACTCAAATACATCACCGGATACAGTCGGACCGACACCCGCCGGCGTTCCCGTAAAGATCAAATCTCCTTTACCCAAGCCATAATGCTTACCGATATAGTCGACAATCGTCTGAAGGGAGAAAATCATATCCTTCACATTCCCCCGCTGTACCTCTTCCCCGTTCTTGATCACCGTAAAGTCCGTATCCGCAAGCGACTCCGTGCCGGGAAAGGCGATGGATGCTGTCAGCGGAGCGGACGATTTGAAGGCTTTCGCCGCGGTCCAAGGGTGTCCCTTTTCTTTAATAACGGACTGCACGTCCCTTAGCGTAAAATCAATGCCGAGCGCCATCGTATCGACCAGCTCGTCAACGCTCATCCCCGGCTCGTAATCCCGGGCTGCCTGGATGACCAACTCCCCTTCGAAATGAAGACTGCCCCGGTCCAGCGGCAGCTGCAGCACGCTGCCGTCCAAAGGAACGACAGCATGGGAAGGCTTGAGGAATATCATCGGCTCCTCCGGAACGGCATTGCCGAGCTCTGCCGCATGCAGCTGATAATTGCGTCCGACACAATATACGTTACTCACTAATGCACACATGGTATTAGAACCTCCATTTTCGTCGCCAGAACGGAACTTTGGGCGCAATTTTCTGAATAAAAATCTGCCCCCACGTATCGGGGCGGTTCGTACAGATCATAATGTCCGGGCTCATCTTGGCCAGTGTCCGCATGCTCTTGGCATCATCCACGGTCCAGGCCATCGGCGTGATCCCGTTCCGCACCAGCTCGGCTGCAAAGGCCGCATCCAGATGGGAGTACCCGATTGATAAAAACGAACATTTCATTTGCTTAAGCCGGGATATCAAATTCCGGGGATGCGCATCGATAATAAGTCCGGTTCGAACTTCAGGCTCCAATTCCTTCGCTTTGATGAGCGCCTTCGGCTCAAAGGAGGTAAGCACCACATCCGGCAGCATATGGTATGCGCGAATCCGCTCCAGAACGGCCTCCTCCAAGCCCGGGTACATATCGCCGCTTGTCTTGAGTTCAATGTTCAGCTTCAGCCGTCCCTTGACCATCTGCAGCACTTCGTCCAGCGAAGGAACCTGCTCTCCCTTGAACTGGCGTCCTTTCCACTGGCCTGCATCCATTCTCCGAATTTCCTGCCAGGTCAGGTCCTTTACCTTCCCGCGCCCGGTTGTGGTCCGATCCACGCTGAAATCGTGGATGACGACGGGAACGCCGTCCCGGGTCAGCTGCACGTCGATTTCCATCCAATGCACGAATGGCTCATCCATCGCCATCTGAATGGCTGCGCGCGTATTTTCGGGAGCTTTGCCGGAGAAGCCGCGATGGGCCACGCATAAATTGTTCATGATGGCACCTCCTTGGTGTAACTGGTAGCTTAGATTTCCTTGGCCGTTCCCGGGATTACCTCCCCTCGAGGCGTAACGGTAACGCCGCCGATCGATCGGGACTGGACTTCCTTCAGCACGGCCTCTGCCTCCTTGCCTTCGAGCGGAATGACCTGTCCGATTTCCGTCCGGTATGGCGTCAGCTTGATGTCACATGCACCCTGCTTATTGCAGGAAGCTTGAAAGACCGCGGTCTTCCACGTATCGGCATTGGAGGATTTGGTAAAAATAAAATTGCCCGTGCTGTACGCAATCCATTTTCCTTTATATTGCTCCAGTCCCTGCAGCACATGCGGGTGTCCGCCGATGATCAGGTCTGCGCCGGCTTCGATGAAGGCGCGGGACAGATTGATCTGGTTCGCATCCGGCGTCTTATGCAGCTCCTGACCCCAATGCGGAATCACGATGACGAGATCGGCCTTCTGCCTTGCCGCGGCGATAGCTTCAACCGCTTTCGGCAAAACATGATCATAAGCACCGGCGACCCCGGGCCGGTTCTCCAGCGCATACCAAGTCGTTTCGGGCAGCACGCGGCTGAAGCCGAGAAGTGCCACCGTCATTCCTTTAAGCTCGAAATACTGTGCCGCAAAGGCCTCTTTTTCATTCCTGCCGGCCCCTACGTAGCGTATCTCGTGGTCGTCCAGGTGCTTGAGCGTATCGAGCAGCCCATCCTGACCCTGGTCCAGGATGTGGTTATTGGCCAGATTTACGGCCTCGACCCCGGCAGCCCGCAGCGCAGGCAGCACATCCGGCGATGACTTGAACACGAATTGTTTATTCGCGGCGGCTACGCCTCGCGTTGTCACCGGAGTCTCCAGGTTTAAGACGGTCAGATCATCGTCCAGAAACGCCGTGCCGAGATGCCGGTACGGATAATCATAGCCATGCTGCTTAAGGGCGTTCTCCACTTTGCCCGAGAATAAACTATCCCCGGCAAAATGCAGAACGACCCGCTCCTCCTCGCCGGAATCCCGCACTTCCTCTATTTCAGCAACCGGAATCTCCGGATCGGGATCTTCCAATTCGCCGGTATCGAACGAGCCGGAGCCAGCGCCCTTCCCGGATCCCGGGTCCGCTTCCCTGCCGCCTTCCATGCCGATGCCCGCCTGATCCGGGTAGGCCGTTCCCGCGGCCGGGTCGTGCTGCTTAAACTTAAAATAATAGATCAGCAGAGCAGCGATCATCATAATCAGGCAAAGGTTAAGGATTAACCATACCTGTCCGCTCCGCTGCTTACGGGCCTTCTTCTTGGCCTTGCTTTTCTCCGATCGTGACAGATGCATAGGGCACTCCTTCATTCACTGATGAGATCTTCGCATTAGGTCGCTTCTCCCATTATACCAGCATCCCTATAAAGAATAGAACCCCCCGGTTAACGGGGGGTTCTGCCTTGACATGATCCGGTTCGTATAAACGCTAGGCGTGTGCGTTTACAGGTTCAGAAGGGTAATGATGGAATCGCTGAGCGCTTCCATATACAGCGGATCACTGTTCAACGAGTCGATCCGCTCAAGCCGCATATCCATTTCTTTGGCGATGCTCTTCGCCTCAATATCCAGGTCATAAAGCACCTCGAGATGGTCCGAGACGAAGCCGACAGGAGCGACAAGCACATCCTCGACCTGCTCCTCTTTATTCAGCGTCTGGAGCGTATCCAGAATGTCCGGGCCTAGCCACGGCTCCGCCGTCCGTCCCGCGCTTTGCCAAGTGAACTGCCAATGCTTCACGCCGGCCTTCTCCGCTACAGCCTTCGATGTCTCCAGCAATTGATCCTGGTAAGGATCGCCCATGGAGAGAATCCGTTCCGGAAGGCTGTGAGCGCTGAACAGCACGCGCACGCTATCCCGGTTCGCTCCAGCTTCCTCGAACTGGTTCAGCTTCGCCGATACCCGGTCCGCAAATGCCTCGATCAGCTTCGGATGCAGATGATAGCTTTCCACGAACGAAATGTCGAGTCCAAGCTCGTCGGCTTTCGCCTTCGCCCGCTTCACGTAAGAGCCGATGCTCATCGTAGAATAATGGGGCGCAAGGACGATTCCGACCGCTTTCGTAATCCCGTCCTGCACCATCTTCTCCACGCCGTCTTCAATATACGGAGCTGCATGCTTCAGTCCCTGATAGCAAACGAATTCGACATCCGTCGCGCGGGGGTCCACGTTCAGCGTGTCCTGCAGCGTACGGACCTGCCGGTCGGTATTCTCGCGGAGCGGGAACACGCCTCCCACGATGGCCTCATAGCGTTCCGTCAGCTCGCGCAGCTGCTCCTCGGAAGGCTTATTTCCCCGGCGGATATGGGTATAATAGCTTTCGATTCCTTCCATGCTTTCCGGCGTTCCGTAGGACATGACCAACACGCCAATTTTATTCTTCATAACCTTCTCACCTCTAGCTATTAAGTATTCGTTCTCTAAGCTCGCTGTGCGGCGGTCTTTAATGCCTGCGCCGAGTATTCATGGATGTAGGAGGTTAGCTCGCGCAGCTTCTCCAGCGAAGCTTCCGGAAACAGTCCATGCCCCAGGTTAAACACAAAGCCGGGCTCTTGAATCCCTTGATCGATAATTTCTTTCGCATACTGCTGAATCAGCGGCATCGGACCGGTGAGCACGGTCGGATCGAGGTTGCCTTGAACGGCATATTTACCGCCCAAGCGGCGGCGCCCTTCGCTAATGGACACTCTCCAGTCGAGGCCGATGACGTCGGCCCGGAGTTCCGTCAGGGTCGGCAGCAGCTCTCCGGAGCTGACGCCCGGAAAATAAATTTTAGGCACGTTCAAATCCGCCAGCTCCGCAAAAATCCGTTCGATCGTCGGCAGGACGAAGGTGCGGAAATCCTGAGGAGACAGCGCGCCGACCCAGCTGTCGAACAGCTGGAACGCCTTGCCGCCATTGCTCACATGCGCTCTCAGATAAGCGATGACCATATCGCCGAGCTTGTCCATCAAGGAGAACCATACCTTCGGCTCGCTGTACATGAGCTCTTTCGTCCGCAGATAATTTTTCGAAGGTCTTCCTTCGATCAAATAGCTGGCGATCGTAAACGGCGCGCCCGCAAACGTAATGAGCGGCACCTCCAGCTCTCTGTCCAAGATTCGGATCGTTTCCAGCACATGTCCAAGATCGCCCTCCACATCAATCGGGCGGAGCTTTTCGACATCGGCTGCTGTACGTATCGGTTGATCGATAACGGGCCCGATATTTTTCACAATATCGAAGTCGACCCCGATCGAAGCAACCGGATTCATGATGTCGGAATATAGAATCGCCGCATCGACACCGAGCTTCCGTACCGGCATCAGCGTCACTTCAGCCGCAAGCTCGGGCTGGCTGCAAATTTCCAGAAGGGAGTATTTCTCTTTAATCTTTCGGTACTCCGGGTCATAGCGCCCGGCCTGCCGCATGTACCATACAGGAACATGGCTGATATCCTGCTTGCGGCATGCGCGGATAAATTGATCGTTGTAGGTCATGATTAGGCCCCCATCAATAGTTCATCATAGTTCATCATAGTTCATCAATGTGTATAAAGTTTCCTAATGTTCATTATGCCCTTTTTAAAAGTAAGTAACAACCGTCTTACATGGACATCCTATGAAAATCAGATGACAATCTTATGACATTGTCAACATTTGGCGCTTTTCAGATGTGTTATACTGAAAGAACGGCATTTTTTAGGGTATGCATAATTTGAGGGCCCGGATCACTTCGGGCTGGACAGCTTAGAAAGGAAGTGAGTGAGCACATTGAACCGTTGGAAAATCAATCTCATTGTGCTTTGGTTCGGGCAGTTTTTGGTCAACTCCGGGATGACGATGATCACCCCGTTCCTGACACTGTATTTGGCGCAGGACCTCCATGTCACGGGGGAACGGGAAATTGGAGTATGGGCAGGACTCATATTCGCAGCCAACTTCCTGACCTCATTTATTTTTCAACCGATCTGGGGGAAGGTGGCCGACAAGTACGGCCGCAAGCTGATGCTGCTTCGTTCGGGGTTCGGCATGGCGATCGTTATCGGCTGTATGGGATTTGCCACCCATCCATGGCATCTGCTTGCCTTGCGTCTGCTGAACGGGACGATTTCCGGCTTCAACCCGGCGGCGATATCGCTTGTATCGGGCACCACGCCGAAGAACCGGATGGGCTTTGCCATGGGCATCATGCAATCCGGACAAGTTGCCGGAACGATCCTTGGCCCCTTGATCGGCGGCGTCATGGCCAACTGGGTCGGATACCGTCCGATCTTCTTCATTACAGGCGGTCTGATATTTGCCGCTTCGCTGCTTGCCTTGTTTCTGGTTAAGGAAAAATTCGACCGGGAGGAAGCCGCTCACACGCCTCAGGTCTCGGTTATCGGCGGCCTGAAGGAGCTCAGCCATATTCCGCAGCTTCCGTCACTGTTCGCCGTTACGTTTCTGCTGCAGTTCGCAATGATCAGTCCGATGTCGCTCTTGCCGCTGTACGTCCAGAAGCTTCACGGCACGGCCGAGGATATCGCGATATGGGCCGGCTTCGTCGTTGCGGTAACCGGCCTCTCCAACATGATCGCCTCACCGATCCTCGGAAGGCTAAGCGACAAGGTCGGTGCACATCGGATATTGACGTATGCCTTGATCGGCACCGGGCTCACCTTGATCCCGCAGGCATTCGTACAGTCCGTGTGGCAGCTGATCCTGGTGCGGTTCATGATGGGCGTCTTTATGGGCGGACTCCTGCCGAGCGTCAATGCGCTGATCCGCTCGTACACGCCGGACGGTATGGAGAGCCGTTCATTCGGCTTCAACACAAGCTCGCTCGCGCTCGGCAATATGCTGGGCGCCGTCATCGGCGGTTTTTTAGCCGGGTTTATCGGGATCGAGGGATTGTTCATCACCTCCGGCTGCCTGCTGATCATCAATATGCTGTGGGTAAGAAGGAAGCTGTTTGCGAGCAAGCCTGCTCCGAAATTCCGGTAGCGGCACACATAAGAACCCATACACAAAAAGGGAGATCCCGGCGGCCTACGTCCGGGATCTCCCTTTTTGTGGGTACATTCACTTTACTCGTGCCAGAATCAGCCCGTCGTAAGCAGGGAGCAGCGTGCTCACAAGCCGGTCATCCGTCGCGATTCGTTCATTAAACCGGCGTACGGCCTGCACCGATGGACCGTTCTTATCCGAATTCAGCGTTCTTCCGCGCAGGAAGCAGTTATCTCCTGCGATCAGCGCTCCCGGATTCGCCAGCTCGATGGCATAATCCAGGTACAGCGGGTAATTCTCTTTATCGGCATCGATGAAGAAAAAATCAAACGTCTTCCCTTCCCGCTTCAGCTCGGCCAGACTGTCCGCCGCAGGACCGATCCGGTATTCCACCCGATCCT
The DNA here is from genome assembly GCF_038597315.1 of Paenibacillus sp. FSL M8-0142. Classification (NCBI taxonomy): domain Bacteria; kingdom Bacillati; phylum Bacillota; class Bacilli; order Caryophanales; family Paenibacillaceae; genus Paenibacillus; species Paenibacillus sp. FSL M8-0142. Next base: position 1,894,117 of record NZ_CP152008.1, on the reverse strand, counting down.
TAAAGCCCGCCTTCTCCAGATGGCGGCCGGCCAGCTGCGCATACTCCTCCTTCAATTCGAGCGAGGTGAGCTTGCCATCAGCCGGAAGACCCCGGCAGAGGCAGATTCCGCTGTAGCCGCCGAGGGCGCCGATCTCCAGTATGCTGCGCGCGTCTGAAGTCTGCACGAGCAGTGTCAGCAGCCTGCCGTAAGCGGGTGCTACGGATACCTCGGGCATCCCATTTTCCCTAATGGCTTGCAGTACCTGCTTGAGCTCGTCATCTTCGGGATATAATTGATTAACATAATCGTCAGGGGTCGTCAGCAAGTGATGCCGCCTCCTTTGTTTCAGGCTTTAAGCCTTAAAATGATCCGTTAAACCTAACGAGGTCTATCATAAGACAATTGTCTTGGCGAATGCAATCGCCTATACTATAAAGATTGAACCGGCGGCGTGAAGCGCCGTACACATGTTAAATGGAGTTGACACCGTTAATGCCTCGATTACAATTGATCGCAACCGCCCCTATGGGCCTTGAAGCTATTGTCGCCCGGGAATTGAAGGAGCTCGGATATACCGATATGGAAGTAGAGAACGGAAGAGTGACCTTCTCCGGCGACCTGATCGATATTTGCCGCTGCAATCTGTGGCTCCGGACATCCGACCGCATTTTGGTGAAAATGGGCGAATTCAAAGCGATGACCTTTGACGAGCTCTTTGAGGGGACCAAAGCGCTCCCTTGGGAGCAGTGGATTCCCGCGCGCGGGGAATTTCCGGTCGAAGGACGCTCCCATAAATCCCAGCTGAGCAGCGTTCCGGCCTGCCAAGGGATCGTCAAGAAGGCGATCGTGGAGAAGCTAAAGCTGTCGCATCGTACCGAGTGGTTTCCCGAAGACGGTCCCCGGTACGTCATCGAAGTGTCGCTGCTGAAAGACCGCGCTTTATTAACGCTCGATACGACGGGACCGGCTCTGCATAAACGCGGATACCGCAAGCTCGTGACCGAGGCGCCCCTGAAGGAAACGATGGCGTCCGCCCTCCTGCAGATCAGCCGCTGGGGTCCCCACCGTCCGCTGTATGATCCGTGCTGCGGCTCCGGTACCATATTGATTGAAGCCGCTATGCAGGCTTGGAATATCGCGCCGGGTCTGCGCCGCTCATTCCCTTCCGAGCACTGGGATATCATCGGGGATAAGCTGTGGGAGGAGGCGCGAGAAGAAGCGTTCGATGCCGTAACCGACGACATCCCGCTTCACATCGCGGGAAGCGATATCGATCCGAAGGCGATCGAAGTGGCCAAGGCGGCAGCCAAAAGCGCCGGACTTGCCGGTGAGATCGACTTTAAGATTCTCCCTGCCGCCAAAGCGCTGCCTGAAGGAGAATTCGGCTGCATCATCACGAACCCTCCGTATGGCGAGCGCTTGAGCGATAAGCCGGAGGTAGAGCGGCTGATCCGCCAATTGGGCACGATGACCGGGGCGCTGCCGACATGGTCCTTCTTCGCGCTCAGCCCGACCAAGCAGTTCGAGCATTATTTCGGCCGCAAGGCGGACAAGCGTCGCAAGCTGTATAACGGCCGGATCGAATGCCAGTACTATCAGTACTTAGGCCCGTTACCTCCGCGTAAGCCTGCGCCTGAACAATCGTAAAGCTGGAGCAAGGCTTTATATCACGCCTATCACGCCAGAGCCGCCTGCAGGGCGGCTTTTTGCTCTTTCGAGAGCTTGCATCCTCTTGGGGGACATATGAGTTTGCGCCTCATTTATGTTATAAATGTAATCATCGATAACACCGGCTCGAATCGGGGAACTCCCGATGCTAGAAGGAGGGAATCTAACATTGCTATCATTTCACGCCAGGCGTGGCCTGCGAAGTCGGGTCGCCCGTATTTTACACTACAGATTCACGGCATTTTGGATCTTTCTCATACTCATGATGTACAAGCTGGTTCTGTTCGACGACAGGCTCCGGCTGACCTTGATCAAGCTCGATCAGGCGGACTATGTCATTGCGGTCGGCTCGCTGCTTCTCGTCTCGTTCTGGACCCTGTGGCTTCCCCCTAAGGCAAGGCTCGTCTCCTTGACGCTGTTAAACATGCTGTGGACCGGCATCCTCTATGCAGACCTCGTATACTACCGCTATTTCGACGATTTCATAACGGTGCCGGTGCTGCTTCAAGCCGGCCAGGTCAGCTCGCTGGGCGACAGCATCCGGTCCCTGACAGACGCGGGAGATCTGCTCTTTATAATCGATTGGCTGGTCATGATCCCGTTCACTGTCATCATGCTGCTGCGTAAAAATGGATCCGGTGCGGCACGCGGACTATCGTTTGCAGGGGAGCTTCGGCAGGAGCGAAGAAGAAGGCTTATCCTTCGTCTCGTATCCGGGTCGCTCGCTCTTATCCTGGGTCTTGGCATGACCTTGCTTCCCATTAAACGGGCGTCGGATACGTGGGCGGTCGGCCTCTTCGAAGGCAACTGGTGGAATATTACGCTGTATAACGTTACCGGATTGATCGGCTTTCATGGCTATGATCTGTATCGCTACAGCCGGGATCATGTCATCAGCCAGCCGAAGCTCGCCGGGACGGAGATCGAGCGGATTCGGGAATGGTTTGTGGCCAGTAGGTCCACCCAGCCGAATGCAGGCGGGTTGTTCGGGAAGTATAAAGACAGCAATGTCATCATGGTTCAAACGGAGGCCTTGATGAACTTCGTGATCGGACAATCCGTGAACGGTCAGGAAATTACGCCGAATCTCAATAAACTGATGAAGGAGAGTTTATATTTCAGCAATTTTTATCATCAGACCGGACAGGGACGGACCTCCGACGCCGACTTCGTCACGCACAGCTCGCTGCTGCCGCTGCCGACGGGCTCCGTATTTACCCGCTACGCGGACCGGGATTTCGATACCCTTCCGGAAATATTGAAGGACCAGGGCTATTCCGCCAACGTCTTTCACTCCTATGACGCAAGCTTCTGGAACCGGACGACGATGTACCGCGAGATGAAATACGACCATTTTTACAGCAAGAAAGATTTCGTGATGAACGATGTGCTGGGCTGGTCCCTGAGCGATAAAGCCTTATTCGACCAGTCGCTCGATTATATGAAGAATATCAAGCAGCCGTTCTATTCGTTTCTTATCACCCTGTCAAGCCATCATCCGTATCATCTCCCCGAAGCGGAACGCAAGCTGGACATCGGCGGACTCGAGGGATCGATTCTGGGGGATTATCTTCAGTCGATTCATTACGTTGACGCTGCGTTCGGCGAGCTCGTCGAGCAGATGAAGGAGCAGGGGCTGTGGGATGACACCATCCTGTTAATCTATGGGGACCATGACAACTCCATTAAGGAAAAAGAGGACTACGAGAAATTTTTGGGACGCGAGCTAAGTCCGCTCGATATGGAGCAGATCATGAATCAAGTACCGCTCCTCATTCATTTGCCGGACGGCGGCAGTGCGGGCGTGTATCCGGAACCCTCCGGCATGATGAATGTGGCGCCTTCGATTCTCCACCTGCTTGGGATAGCGGCAGATCCTTATTGGATCGGCGGGCATCTATTCGGAGACGAAGAGCGGCTGATTCCGCTGCGCACCGGGGCATTTTCCGACGGGAAGGTGTTCTATCTGCCATCCGAGGCCGCCGGACTTCAGGGCGGCACCTGCTATGATCTGGCTAGCCGTCAGCCGACCGATATTCAGGCCTGCAGCCAGGGATATGAGGAAACGCAGGAAATGCTGCAGGTGTCGGATCAGGTGATCATGTATGATTTGCTCCGTCAATTTAAAGCTTCGAGTTCTTCTGCAATCTCAAAACCTTGATCAATAGCTCCTGTTCGTCCATTTGGGCAGCCAAGTGGATACAGGGGCTTTATTTTGTGGAAAATGACCTGGATGTCGGCCGATCGGGTACGCATCGCTAAACGGGCCGGATGATTGGGCCGCACAATACAAAAAAGCCCGCTATAGAGCTTTAATGCTCGAATAGCGGGCTTGCACAGGATTCATACCTATTTCTTGCTTGAACGAAGCTTGGACAGACGTTCCTTCTCCTCGCCTAACAGCTCTTCCGCCAATTCTACGGCGTTCGGACTTCCCTGCTCCATCACCTGAGAAACCGCCCGCTCCGTGTGGGAGAGGGAATTCTCAGCCTGTCGGATCAGCTGCTCCGTAGGATGCGACATTGCCGAGGATACGGCACGGTGCAGCTTTTCTACGGAATCCAGAGCGCTATTGCTGGGATTGTTGGAATGAAGACTGGAATCGTGGCTGTTCATGTTGGTTGCTCCCTTCTGAAGTTCAGGTTCCTGTTGCCTTCTTAGCATGGATGGACAAGGCAGGAACTATACCCTTCATAAGGGAATTGTCAGGGTAAAGCCGTTAAATTATGCTCGCCTTGAATCTACTTGACGAACGGCTGCGCCTTGGCGAGCACTTCATCCTCCGTCGGCGCGCTGACATATCGGCCGTTGATATAAATGAATGCACGTTTGCCGCACGGTCCGCAGTAAGATTTGCATCCAATTTTGATCTCGGCGTCAGGCGCCATTTTCTTGATTTTCGGGATAAGGGTCTTCAGTCTCGTATGCTTGCATTTCTCGCAGACTCTTATATCATTTGCCATGTTTCATACCTTCTTTACTGCAGCAACCTAGTGGTCGCCGTGATTGCCTTTGGACGGATTCGTGATTTCGAAGCCTTCCTGTGGAAAGTAGAGATAATCAATCTTGACGCCGTCAAGGAACGGCTGCCCCTTTTCCAGAATCACATCAATCTCTTTATCGGTCGCAACCACTTCGTCGTTCTCCTTCGGCGTATCGAAATCAAGCCCGTAGTGGGCATGATCGCCGTGCGCATGGGTCACGATAACCCGAAGCAGCTTTCCTGCATTCTCTTCCTTCGCCATTTCACGCTTTATAACCTTGGCCGCATTGCGGGTGATTTTACATTTCACTATTCGTTCATCTCCTCTAAGATGATGCATTCAATAGTTTATTGTAGACCATAGTGAGGAATATGCGCAAGAGCAGGGTAATGAGGCAATTCCCTCCCGTACGGTAGGACCAGGCCATTTCCTCTGGATATGCAAAGCTTAAGCAGCCTTATTTCACCGTTCGCCGCTGCTTGTCCTGCAGCAATTGGGGATACTTTCGTTCGACGCGTGAAACGAACCAGTTCATCAGCAGCATCGTAAAGCCGATATCGTCGATCGGCAGCAGAGGCATCAGATCCGGGAGCACCCAGTAGAGTATGACCGGAACCAGAAACAAGAGCTTGTCCGGCAGTGAAACCTCGGAGGAGGCGATATAACCGAAAATACGCTGAAATACATGCGACCAGCGCCGCAGCGACCATAATCTTCTCCATTTCATGATGCTATCCCTCCATTCGAGCCGCAGTTATGATTATCATTACCCAATCTTCAAATTACAGCCTTCCGGTTTATGAGACGGTTTATTCTATACCATGTTCTTCAGCCTTCCGTTTGGCCGGGTCTTAAGCCATAAGCCGTGGCGAAAAATAACAAGACCGCTGCAGGAGATTCCATGCAGCGGCTGCTCCTAAAGGATATACGAGCTCGGCATCGCTTCCGTTTCAAATCCCAACGTTATTTCAGTGACATGAACGCGGCGGCAATGGAGCCTGCCTCAACGCATAAATCTTCAAAATCCTCCAGCGGGAGCGGATTTACGCCAAGCCCGATCTCAACGGTAAAGCCGGGTCTCCGATAATGCTGAATGAACCAATCTTTATACCCGGCATCGCTGCCCTGCAGCTTGACCGGGCGGTAGCCCGCTGCCTTGCCCAAAATCCTTGCCCAGTCTTCGGTCTCAGGCGGCTCATAATCCCTGTAATTCCAATAGATCTCCTTCCCCTGGCTGTGCAGGGAAACCGCCCTTACAGGGGATATGTCCAGGGTATGCTCGTATAAGGCTCTAGCCTCCGGCTCACACAGCGGAGCGGTCCCGGCATAATCCTGCGGGCATGGCCCCGTTTTCCCTCTGCGCTCCACCTCTTCTTCCCAGTGCGCGGGAAACTGATCGCCGAGGTCGACTCCGCGGATGTTGGCCTTCCAGCGGCGAAAATCCTCACGCCCATAATTCCAATCAAGCAGCCGGTCGTAATAAGGATGGTCCGGGGTTACCCCCTCCTGCACCAGCTCCACGCCGTCCGGATTCGCCATGGGCACGATCCATAGCGTATATTCCGTATACCATGCTTCCGGGTCCCCTCCATAAATGCGCGTGCTTCCGGACAGCGCCTTGGCGTAATCCTCTGCAAACCGCAACAGACACGGGGCGGTAATCCATTCATTGGCATGCAGGGCCGCATTCATATGAAGCGCCTTCGGGCCGACGCCGATGGAAGCGGCATGGATCGGTTTGCCGAGAACGCTTGTGCCGATCACCGTCCACTTTAGGGCCGGATACCTTATGCGCATTTCTTGAATATCGCGCTCAAGCTCATTCGGGCCGTACTCGCCCGCCAGCCTGATCAGATGCGCGGATGACGGAGCCGGCAGAACCATTGTCTTGCCAGGAGGCAGGCTGTGATCCGTTAACCCGGGATTCAGGTCGATCAAAGCGCCTACGGATAACCGGAAGGCAGCGCCGATGCGCTCCAGCGTGTCCCCCTCTTGAATGATGTACCTCCGGCGCAATGAGGAAGGGAGATACAACAATTGCCCCTTTTTCAAATAAGGCTGCTGGGCCGCCCATGGATTCGCCGTTAACAGCTGTTCCAGCGCCAGGCCGTTGCGTGCCGCGACGCGTCTTAAAGTATCGCCTTTCTGAACGACATACTGCTGCATAGTGGATTCCTTTCCGCGGCCAGAGCCGCTTCGATTATCGTCCACTCCATATATATGATTTGCGGTTTGTCCATCATGTGCCTTTGAACCGGCGGATGATACGGACGCTTGATCCGCCGGACTCGTTAACCATACGCGATCCCTATCCCATACACCGTTAGGGGCAGGTCACAAAACGGGCCGGCAGGGATTTCTTCCCTGCCGGCCCGCTCCTTTCGTCCTTTTCGCTCGATGATGATTCGTGAATTATAGCTTCGTAATCTGCCATACCACCGGCGTCCGCTTAATATGATCCCCCAGCCATTCCTTAGCGATGCTCTGGAAGATCACCGGATCTCCGGTGCAAAAAAACTGATGGACCGGACTCTCGTCATTGCTGGCGAGCTGTCCCTTGTCGTACAGAATCGTGCTGACCTCGCGCGCCGTCTCGTCAGCCGAACTGATTAGCTTCACATCCTGCCCCATAACGGTCTGGATGGGATCCATCAGGAATGGATAATGCGTACAGCCAAGGATCAGACAATCAATGGATGAGTCTTTCATTCCATTCAGTGATTCTTCGACAACCTGCAGCGAATCTTTGGATCGGAATAATCCGTGTTCCACCAGCGGAACGAGATCCGGGCAAGCCCGGCTCTCAACCTCCACATAGGGGGACAGCTGCTTCAGAGCCGCCGTATATGCTCCGCTTCCGATCGTCCCGACGGTGCCGATCACACCGACACGGCCGGTTTTCGTTGCACTGATCGCGGCTCGCGCGCCCGGATGAATGACACCGATGACAGGCACCGGCACCTTGGAGGAAATATAATCGAGCGCCGCCGCCGTAGCCGTATTGCAGGCGATGACAATCATTTTGGGATCATATTGGATTAGATAATCTACAATCTGTTCCGTAAATAAACGGACTTCTTCCGGTGTACGGGGTCCGTAGGGTGCGCGGGCAGTATCTCCGAAATAAATAATCTTCTCTCTCGGGAGCTGTCTCATCACTTCCTTAGCGACGGTCAGCCCACCCACACCTGAGTCTAGTATTGCGATTGCTTGCTGCACGAACCCACCGCTTCCTTCTCATCATATTCATGGTTTACGTGATACCATATGTCATTTCGGTTCGAAATGTACCTAAATCTTACCCCAATTCCCCCCTATCTTCAACAAGGTGCGCCAGGATTAGACAAGCGCTGGAAGACCACAGATGAACTATGGATGACACTCACGGAAAGCCTCCTAAATCCCCTTGACGCCAATTCGCCGATCTGAAAGCTACGCTTACTAGCTTGCTCGGATTTTCAACGTTAACACTGACCAAATTCCTTCTTCCTGCTGCGAAATGCAATAGTAAAAGCCGGGCCCGCATCTATAGCAGTCCCGGCTTTCGCCTATGTTCGATATGGTGGCCGCGAACCTCGCAGCGATTATGCTTGCGGATCTTTGGACTCCGGAATGAAGCTGATAAACTGCTCTTCCTCCTCAGCCTCATCATCGCTGAAAGACGACACTTGAACGATGTCTTCCTCCTCCAGCCAGGATTCTTTCCGGCCGCGCCATGCCTGAATGTCAGAGATCACGTTTTCAGCGCGATCGGTCATAATGCCGACCAGATTCAAGCCCTGCTCCCCAACCTTCTCGGCTGCCTCCTGCACCTTGCTCCCGATGCCGCGGGCGCCTTCGGCAATATCGCCCCGAAGCTCTTTTCCGGATTTCGGTGCGAGAAGAAGCGCCGTCACGGAGCCTGCAACGCTGCCGATCAATACGCCCCACAGGAGTCCTTTGCTCTTATCGTTCATACAATCCCATCCCTTCTATTTGGCCTGCCCCTCGCCGGATTTGGCGGAAGAGTATCTGCTCCATGAGTGCCATAAGGTCATGCCGGCATCAATCCATCGAAACATCTCCCCGATATGCCTTTCATTATCGAGGCGCGCCCGTTCCAGATGCTCAATCGCCGTTATCGAAGCCTTCTTCCCTACGGCATGAACGGCATCCGCCGTCTTGGCAATGGCCGAAGCTGCATCGTTCAGCGAAGCAGTTAAGGCTTCGCCCGCTGCCAGCTGCCGCTGTACCATCTCCATCGATACGGAGGCCTGCTTCAACACTTGCGAGGCTTCCTGCGCCAGCTGCGAGCTATCCTGCTCCAGCTTGGCAAGAACGGCTTCCGTATGCTGCAGCAGCTTGCGAAGGGACAGCATCATCACGATCGCTGCGCCGGCAACGATCATAATTCCAACAGCAGCCGCAAGCGCGCTCCACTCCGTCATAGGGAACTCCTCCTTTCATCCGACCGGGCGAATGCCTAGTCGCTTGATGCATTATAAGCAGGATGGGCTTGTATTGACACAGCTTTTTACATTTTTCTCGGGAGGTTCTGTAGAGGGCCTGTCTAACACGAAAAAGGCCCGGGATATCCCGGGCCGGATGTTTTACAAATGCGTCGCCAAGCCGCGCTGCACGGTTAGAATCCTTCTCCTCGCTTAAAGCTCATTCTTCAAATACTCGCGAACATGCGCCGCGAACCGCTCCAAAGTATCCGGCAGCTTCGCCGTTAACGGATGCAGCGAATGCCTGTCCCAATCGTAATATTCCTGAACCAGCGGCTTGCGGAGCCTAACCAGCTCCAGCAGCACGGCGTGCACGTCTTGAGGAAAGACCTTCTCCTCGTGGACGATATCCATAATATCCTCGTAGCTGCTTGCATCCCGCATAATAAAGCCGTCGATCAGATAGCTTCCGACATCGGTCACGACCTCGATCGCCAGATGAAGGGCCCGTTCCTGCATCATTCCCAGCACAAGTCCGCCGTCCCATGACTGCGCTGCTTTCCTGAGTCCCTCCGCAATCTCGGGAATAGCCTCAAGCCGCCGTTCAATTTGTTCCTGATTTACATAATACACGGTCAATCTCCTCCAGAGCTGTTAAATGATTATCAAACAACGGGCTACACTTCAAAGTCAACGCTGAGCGTATGATCCTTGACGGTATTAATGTAACGGATCACTTCCTGATGGACCGGATGAACCGCGTAAGCCTGCAGATCCTCAAGCGAATCGACTTCAACGATGAGAGCCAGATCGTACGAGCGCTCCGAACGGATGACATCGGCACCGGCCTCGATCGATCTCAGCATCGGTATTTTCCCTTCCATATCACGCAGCACTTGTACCGTCCGTTCAATATTTTCGGCTGTTGGCTCCTTTAATTTAAAAAACACAATATGTTTAATCACGATTGGTTCCTCCATCTCTTCGCTATGTAAAATTCCCACTTCTATCATACCCCGTTCGTGCGGAAAAGGAAATCGCTCTCATGCAGTGGTTCGAAGCCGCAGCCTGGCCTCACCGGCCGACATTGGGCAATCCATACGCCTGCCGCCCCCGCCCGAGCCAGTCCCCGCCAAAGCCACTGTCGGCTATATGCCCTCGTTGTAGGCATAGTCAACCCACCGTTTTGACGCTGTTGAACCACATATGAATGATCCTAATATAAATGGACCTCTCCGGCCGTAACAGGTTAATAAAATCCACGATGAGATGAGTATTATCCATTCTTTCCTTTCTACGATAGCGCTATCATAAGAGAACATGAACCGAAAAGGAGGATTGTACTTCATGGATAGAAATGAATATTTGCAAGTGATCGACGGGACGATTGCGAGAGGGCGATTCAAAGACGATTGGGGGTCTCTTGGAGCATTTCGTGTTCCCGAATGGTACAGAGATGCCAAATTCGGTATCTTCATCCACTGGGGTGTATACTCCGTACCCGCTTTTAAAAACGAGTGGTATCCACGCAATATGTACATTCAAAATTCAGAGGAATATGAGCATCATATTGCTACTTACGGAGAACACAAACAGTTCGGGTACAAGGATTTCATTCCGATGTTCAAGGCTGAGAGGTTTGACGCGGAAGAATGGGCCGATTTATTCAGACGCAGCGGGGCCAGATATGTAATGCCCGTTGCCGAACATCATGATGGTTTCCAAATGTACAAAAGCGGACTCTCCCGGTTTAACGCCTATGAGATGGGGCCAGGCCGGGATCTTCTCGCTGAAATGAAAACCGCTTTCGAACGCCAGGGACTGGAGCTGTGCGTCTCTTCTCACCGTGCGGAGCATTGGTTCTTCTTGTCTCACGGCAAGGATTTCGATTCGGATATCCGGGAACCGCTTGCACGCGGCGACTTCTATTGGCCGTCAATGCCGGAGCCGGATCATCAAGATCTGGCAGGCTCGCCTCCGAGTCATGAATTTTTGGAGGACTGGCTGCTCCGGTGCTGCGAGCTGGTCGACCGTTTCCGCCCTAAAGTTTTTTATTTCGACTGGTGGATTCAGACCAGCGCTTTTAAACCGTACCTGAAGAAATTCGCAGCCTATTATTATAATAAGGGCGACGAATGGGGATACCCGGTTGCCATCAATTACAAGCACGACGCTTATATGTTTGGCACGGCCGTCCCTGATGTAGAGAGAGGCCAATTTGCGGAACTGAAGCCGTACTTTTGGCAAACCGATACAGCCGTTGCGAGGAACTCCTGGTGCTATACGCCCGATAATGAATACAAATCGCCAGTCGAAATCATTCAGAATCTGGTTGATATCGTGAGCAAAAACGGCAGTTTGCTGCTCAATATTGGGCCCAAAGCAGATGGAACGATCCCCGCCGAGGACCGAGATATTCTCATTGCCATCGGAGATTGGCTGCAGGTCAATGGAGAAGCGATATACGGGACAACGTTTTGGAAAACATTCGGTGAAGGGCCTACGGAAATTAAAGAAGGTCAATTCACGGACGGAACGGCCACAGACTTCACAAGCGAAGATATCCGTTTCACAATGAAAGGATGTTATCTGTATGCAACGGTTTTGGCTTATCCTGAGGATGGCATCGTCCGCATCCGCTCGTTGAAAGAGCGTTCCCCCCACTATCATGGCATCATCCGGGATATTCGTGTGCTCGGGTTCGATGAGAAGCCGACATGGGATCGAAACGATGAAGCCTTGTCGATACAAACCGTAACCGTCAAAAGTTCGGTACCGGTCGTTTTTCAAATCGAAATCGAATGATATGGGCGAACGGACAAACCTTCCCCGCCTTCTTGTCAAAACTGCCTAGACAAGAGGCGAGGAACTCTTTTTTTCTTCCATCAATTTGAAAAGCCATGCCATACTAGGGGGGCATATCAGTATCGGCTTAAATCGTCGTGCTGTTCGTCTCTTTGTATACAAAGTAATCAAAATCAGCGTGCTTCCGGGTCCCGCCAAGATCCTGCACGCAAAGACCGATGTAGGTTCCCGTAAACCGGATATATTTGGGAGATTCATCGGACAGATGCGTGATATCGAACCATCCGCCTGCGGGATACCAGGACGGATCGTCCTGTAACGCATAGTAGAAGCAGGCACGGTCATGATCGACCACAACCTTTAACCGGATTCCGTTCACCGATTTCAGCGGAATATCCTCCAGCAGCTCATCGTAACCCCCGTATCTGGACTGAATGATTCCCAGGCACTGTCCTTTTTCTTCATGATAAGTTACCCGTAAATAAAGATAGTCTTTCGTGTCGTAATACAGAATCAGCCCTGCCATTTGCTGCGGATGGTCCGGTGCAAACTCCAGACAAGTTTCGGCTTCACACGCAAAAGCCTGCAGTCTTCGGGCGACCATGCTCTGCCTGTGCGTCGAGCTCATCGACTCCATGCCGCGCAGGCGCAAGTAACCGGGACGTTCCGTAAGGCTCAGCCACGTCGGATCCGGCGGAATACGAAGCGTATTCCAATCGCTCCGGAGCATGGCTTGATCAAAGTGGTCCATCTCCGGTGCCGGTTCAAAAGGATGCGGCTTGATTTTTGGTGCAGGCACCTGAACCTCGGGATATCGGTCACCGCTCGCAAGCCGCAGCCAGCCGTCCTCGCTCCAAACACATTGCTGCAGAGCCGTCTCACGGCCAAGTGTGCAAAACTGTCCATTGACAGGCCGGCCGACCAGGTGGGCCATGTACCATTCACCGCTGTGCGTCTCGACGAGGCTGCCGTGACCGGCCTTCTGCAGCTTTAAATCCGGCCTGCCGTATGAAGTAAGGATCGGATTGGCAGGATCGACCTCATAGGGACCTTGTAACGTACGGGATCGCGCTACCGTCACCGCATGTTCATAACCGGTTCCCCCTTCAGCCGTGAGCAGATAATAATACCCCTTATATTTGTACAGATGCGGCGCTTCCGTCAGCCCTAATTCCGTGCCCTTGAATATGTTAACGGCGGGCCCGGTCAGTTTGTGTTCCTGAACGGAAAATTCCTGGAGCACGATGCCCGAGAACCGGTTCTTTCCTTTACGGTGATCCCAAATCATATTGACCAGCCACTTGCGTCCGTCCTCATCGTGAAATAAGGAAGGATCGAACCCGCTGCTGTTCAAATACACCGGCTCAGACCACGGGCCTTCGATATCCGTCGCCGTCACAAGGTAATTATGGGTATCTTTAAAAGCGCCGACCCGGCTTTTGACATCCGTGTAGATCAGGTAAAACACGCCGTTGTCATAGCTGAGGCAGGGAGCCCATACGCCTCCGGAATCGATGTTGCCTTCCATATGCAGCTGCGATGTCCGGGTCAGCGGAGATTGTATCGGCTTCCAATGAACCAGGTCCCGGGAATGGTGAATCCGTACGCCCGGGAACCATTCGAAGGTGGATGTGGCGATATAATAATCTTCCCCTGCCCGGCATATGGACGGATCGGGATGAAAACCGCGAAGAATGGGGTTCGTGATCATATTCATTTAAGCAACCTCCGGCATGAAAATGATGATTGTACAAAAAGTGATTGTTTCAGTGCCAGCCCAGTACTTTTTTGCCGGCTTCCAGAGCGGTTATGATCCGTTCCACGTCGTACACATTTCCTCTCCATGTCCCTCCGCTGACGGACTGCAGCGCAGCCCACAGCCTGGTGTCATCCGGCAAAGCTTCATCCGGCCGCATATCGGGATGGAAAGGCCTCTGTGCCAGGATGAGAGCGCCTTCCTCCGGCGAAACCTCGACTTCCCCTTCACCGACAAAATTTATGCTGCCTTCCAGCGTGTTGCGATCCACGACGATATCAATCAAGTCACCGTTCCGAAGCTTGCCGATCGGCCCGCCTGCCAGCGCTTCGGGGCCAACATGGCCAATGCACGCCCCGGTGGAAACACCGGAAAACCGGGCATCGGTAATGAGCGACACGTATTTGCCGAAAGACAGATGCTTCAGCGCAGACGTAAGCTGGTAAGTCTCCTCCATCCCGGTCCCTGACGGACCCCGCCCGAGAAGTATGACGACGTCGCCTGCCAGAACTCCGCCGGTCTTAATCGCACGGATCGCTTCGCGTTCGGTTGTAAATACTTTGGCTCTGCCTCTGTGACGATACACGCCATGGTCATCCAGTACCGAAGGGTCGATCGATGTGGATTTGATCACAGAGCCTTCCGGAGCGATATTCCCGGTCGGAAACGTTACGGTAGAGGTAATGCCAAGACGCCGCGAATACTCCGCGCTCATAATGACACTATCCGGATCAACCCCGTCCTTCTCTTTCAGCTGCTTCCGCAGCAGATGACGGCGTTCCGACGATTCCCACCAGTCGAGCACCTCGCCCAGCGTCGTACCTGTTACGGTAAGCACGGACTCATCCAGTATGCCAAGCTGCCTGAGGTGAAGCATCACTTCAGGCACTCCTCCGGCCTGAAACACCCGAATGGTCGGGTGGAAGATCGGGCCGTTCGGCAGGGCGCTGACCAGTCTCGGCACATGCTTGTTGACCTGGATCCAGTCCTGCACCGCAGGCACGGTTAAACCGGCTGCATGGGCAATGGCGGGAATGTGGAGCAGCAGATTGGTAGAGCCGCCGAATGCGGCATGAACGGCCATCGCATTGCGAATCGCCGCATCGGTGACAATGTCCGCCATTCTAAGCCCTTCGGACTCCATGACCATGAGTGCGCGTGAGGATTGCCGAGCCATTTCGATCCAGATCGGCTGCCCGGATGGTGCAAGCGCGGCATGCGGCACCGTCATGCCCATCGCCTCGGCGACGACCTGGGCTGTTGCCGCCGTGCCTAGAAACTGGCAGCCTCCTCCCGGTGTAGCGCATGCCCGGCAGCCGAGCTCCGCCGCCGCTTCCAGGGAGAGCTCGCCGCTGACGTACCGTGCGCCGATCGTCTGAATTTTGCCGGCGTCCTCTCCATCGACAGGCGGAAGGGTGACGCCCCCGGGAACGATCACACCCGGCAGCTGTGGCATGCCCGCAAGCGCAAGCATCATCGCCGGCAAACCTTTGTCGCAAGTGGCGACGCCGATCACCCCTTTGCGCGTCGGCAAGGAGCGAATCAGTCTGCGGAACACCATGGCAGCATCGTTCCGGTATGGAAGGGAATCAAACATGCCTGTCGTTCCCTGGGATCGGCCGTCACAAGGGTCGCTGACATAGCCTGCAAACGGAATTCCACCGCGGCCCGATATCTCTTCCGCCGCAGCCTTCATGAGCAGGCCGACCTCCCAGTGGCCCGTATGGTAACCGAGGGCGGCAGGACTGCCGTCCTCGTTGCGAATTCCGCCCTGCGTGCTCAGGATCAGAAACTGTTTTCCGTTCAACTCCCCGGGCTTCCAGCCCATCCCGACATTCTGGGACATGCCGAACAAGTCGCCGCTCGGAGCGTTCCGCAGCAAGTCATCCGTTAAAGGCAGCCGTCCCGCCGCCCCGGGAGCATACGCCATAATATCGAAACAGCTTGAGTCTTTCTCCCCCATTATCGACATAATCTGTTCGTGCATGGCACCCTCCCGCCGCCTAAGACTTAACGAAAACCGTTTTGATGGAAGTGAAAAACTCGATGGCCGCTTGCCCCTGTTCCCTGGAATGCGAGCTCGACATTTTCATTCCGCCGAACGGAGCCTGCAGCTCTACGCCGGCCGTTTCCGCATTGATCCTGACCAATCCGGCATCCATATCCCGGATGAAAGACAGCATTGCGTCGACATTTTGCGTATAGATGGAGGCACTCAAGCCAAAGTCGCTGTCATTGGCCGTCTCTATGGCTTCCTCCAGGGAATCCACCGCGATCAATGCAAGCACAGGGCCGAAGATTTCTTCCCGGGCTATGGACATATGCGGTTCGACCCCCTCAAATACGGTTGGCTGGACATAAAACCCTTCTTCAAGCCCTGGACCGTCCGCTCTTTTTCCGCCGGTCAGCAGCACGGCGCCTTCATCCTGCCCTTTCTGAATATAGTTCAGCACCGTTTCGAGCTGTCCTTCGTTCGCGCACGGTCCCATCCAGCTTTCGGAAGACATGCCGTCCCCCAACCGGATCTCCCGGATTTGCGACAGGAGCTTTTCTTTAAAGGCTTCATATACTTTCCGCTCCACAATGACCCGGCTGGTGGCGGTGCATTTTTGGCCGGTGGATTTCAAGCCGCCGCTGATGGTGGCCTCGACTGCCAAGTCCAGGTCCGCATCTGCCGCGATAATGATCGGATTTTTGCCGCCCATTTCAAGCTGATACTTGGCTCCCCGCCCCAAAGCGGCGGCGCCGACTCGTTTTCCGACTTCGTTGGAACCTGTGAACGTTATCCCGTTGACATCCGGATGCTCGGCAAGCGCAGATCCGATCACCGAACCTCTGCCGCATACAAGATTGAGAACGCCTGCCGGAATTCCCGCCTCCTCAAAGCATTCCATGATTTTGGCTGCCGTGACCGCCGTTTCCTGCGCCGGCTTTAACACAACGGTATTGCCGTATATCAAAGCCGGGGCCGTCTTCCAAATCGGAATCGCTACGGGAAAATTCCATGGGGCAATGACGCCCACGACGCCAAGCGGTACACGGGTCGTAAACATCAGCGCTTCGCTGTCCGTCGAAGGAATGACATCTCCGATTTTTCGCATCCCTTCGCCGGCGTAATACCTTAGGATCGCGACGCCGCGCATCGTCTCTCCCTTAGCTTCTGCAAGCGTTTTGCCCATTTCCCTCGTCATCGCCTCGGCGACCTCGTCGGCCCGGCGTTCCAGCACATTCGCCGCCTTGTAGAGAACATTGCCGCGTTCCGCGCCGGTTAATCGCCGCCAGGCTCGGCCTGCTGCTTTGGCCGCTGCGACAGCACGGTTCAGATCCTCTATACCGGAAACCGGTACATAACCGACTACCTCATTCCGGTTTGCCGGATTGATGCTGGGTTCGGTTTCTCCGGACGCAGCCTTCACCCATTCTCCGTTGATATAGTTCCTGTATACTTGCTCTCTTTGAAATGCCGTCATGGGAATACGCCCTCCTTATTAAAAACTAATTTGATAAAACAGGGTTCACCAGCGTACCGATACTGCTGATCGAAATTTCAATCCGGTCTCCGGGCTCAAGCGTAAAATCATTAGGCGGCACAATGCTTGTGCCTGTCAAAAGCACCGTACCATCGAATAAATCGTTGTCCTTTGCCAAGAACGAGACCAGTTCATCCAGCTTTCGGTTTAATTCACTTGTACTTGCCTGGCTCTTCACGACCATGCGCCCCTCGCGGTAAATCTCGCAGACGATGCTGAATGCATATGGATTCTGCACCGTTTCCGCAAGCCGGATGGCCGGTCCGATGGAGCAGGAATTGCGCCATATTTTTGCTTGCGGCAAATACAGCGGGTTCTCCCCTTCGATATCGCGGCAGCTCATGTCATTACCCACGATGTATCCCACTATACTTCCATCAGCGGCAAGGACTAGTCCCAACTCAGGCTCTGGAATCTGCCATGTGGAATCGCTGCGCAGCGTGACGGCCTCGTTCGGTCCGATGGTGCGGGCGGCCGTGGATTTGAAAAAGATTTCCGGCCGCTCAGCGTCATAGACTTTATCGTAAAATGTCTCCGCATCCAGTCTTCCATTCGTAGCTTCATAATTTCGTGCTTCGCGGCTTCGTTGATACGTAACACCCGCCGCCCATACTTCCGGCGCGTCCAGTGGCGTGACAAGATGCAGAGAAGTCCAATCACCAGCCAGCTCACTTGTTGGACTAAAAGCGCTTTCAACCAATTGAACAGGAGAGATCCCGCGCTCCCTGGCTTGATGGATCAAAGTCATAAAATCCCGCTGCGGCAGACGATAGGCTGTTTCATCATCCGTAACGGCTGCCAGCCGCTTCCGTTGTCCGTCCAGAAATCGAATAATTCTCATTCAGGCTTGCCCCCATTTCTTCCCCATCGGGTTGATATTACTACCATAGCACCACCGATCGCCCATGACGATGCGCTAATCTCTACGACGATTTACCCTTTTCACGCATAATTTTTCTGTTAAGATGAGTCTAACCGTTACGGGAATACAGGACATACCGAGGAGGTTTGCTGTGACCAAGCTTTCCGAAGCCGCGTATTTAGGTCGTCTGCCCGATGTTCGCATGTCTTTTCAATTATTGGGGCTGCATGCAAGAAAAGTGGATTCCCGCTGGACTTATCCGTCCCACGAGCATTCCATGTACGAAATTCATTGGATGATGGACGGCGAGATGAATATGGTGGTCAATGGACAGCTGTACAAGCAGTCCGTTGGAGACTTGTTGTTCATTCGCCCCGGCATGACACATTCCTGCACGTGTGCCGGTCCGCAGGGTTTCACTTACTTCTCCGTTCATTTCAGCGTTCACGATACATCCTTTTGCAGAGAACTCAACCGCTGCAAGGACATTTATTATCCGGCAGATTCGGCTTTAGCCCAGGGACTGTCTTCTTCTCTGTCTACGCTGTACAATCTGGCCACAGAGCACTTATCCAGCCCGCTGCCGGCCTCCAAACAGATGAGGGTCCATGCCGCCGTATTCGAACTGCTCGGCTCCCTGGTCGGACAGCTGTCTCAGACCACATCCGTCACCTTATCCAGAAAAGAATCCATCGCGCGTCAGATCGCCGAGCAAATCGAGGACTCCGTAAGATATATTCATCTTCACGGTGAAATTCAGGAGACCGAGCGAACCTGGATCCAAGACATCGCCAAGTCGCTGAACCTTAGTCCGTCGCAGGTTAATCGGATTTTTCGGCAGGTATACGGCAGAGCACCGCGCAAGTTTCTATCCGAAACCCTCCTGAATGAGGCCCAGCGGCTGTTGAAGCAAACAGACCTAAGCATTGACCATATTGCGATGATGCTGGGGTATAAGACCAATGCGCATTTCAGCCGCCAATTCAAGCGGTGGACCGGCATCGCACCAAGCGAGTTCCGCATCCATTCCCAGCAGCCATCGGCAGCCGGCCCGGATCATCCGGATTATTGAACCAAATTGCGAATAGAACCGGCCGGCGGCAGTTTTTTTTGTTAGGCATAGACAAGTCTAATGAAACATTTAAGCTTTGTTGCCAACTGTACACCCTACGAGATACAGATCATTTGATATTCGTTGAGTCGACGAGACATCATCACTTTAACGTTGCCGGATTCATACTCCAGCGGCGTGTTTCTGGGTACGGCAAGCACTTCTTTCACAGGTCTGTCGCAGTACGCGTTGATTATGCAACAACGAAATGGAAACAAATGTTTAGACGTTGGCTATTGAAAAGTTAGTGTCGAATATTGTAGTATTGTGTTAAAAAAAATCGGAGGAATTATGCCTACACCATTGCAGCAAGAAAAACACTCCATTGAGGCGTGGTCCCTGATCAATAGGAAATATTTGGGGAAAGGCGTGCGAGTCAAGCGCTTTCGGAGGCCGACCCGCTGCCAAATTCGCAACCGCGTCCTCCTTGCCATTCTAATGGCCAATGACATCAAACTGTCTCAGCTTGCCGAAGAATTGGGAGTTTCCTCGCGCAGCGTCAGTGCTTGGGTATATGAGGGACGCGTACCCGGAAAGCAAAATCTGGAGAAAGCCTGCAGTTACCTCGGGTATCCCCGTCATATTCTGTTCCGGGAGGAGCTGCTGGAGCAGTCCCCGCTGATCTGCCAGCCTGCACCGTCGCGCTTTATGAAGCGGACGTTGACACGCTCGCCGGTCAGTAACCGGATCCTGACAGGCCTATGCATGGTGCACGATTTGTCGGTAAGCGATGTGAGCCGCTGGATCGGCGTGCATCCCGGCACATTCCGCAAATGGCTGCATCAAGGAACGGTTCCATCGGCAGCATTTCAGGAGAAAGCGGAACAATTTTTCCGCATTCCAAAATCGGTCCTGTTTGCAGACTGCATCCTGAACAAACATTCGTAAAGCAAGAACGAAATGAACTCATAACCTCTTCATCAACTGCTCTGCGCGACCTTACCCGGATTAAGGCTCGCCGGGCTTTTTTTCTTCTCGCCGGCATGTTCTTGGCGTTAACTGGGAATATTGTTCGTTGAGGTGATGGTCTGGCATGAGCTTAAATCAGAAGAACGGTGCTGCGCTGGGTCTGCTGGCAGGAACGACATTCGGCAGCGGCATCGGTTTTTTGCTGGGGTGGCACTCCTATGATCTGGTCATCAGCGTAGCCGCCGGCGGTATTCTCGGCATTGCAGGAGGCATATGGCTCAGCTGCCGAATTCTGTTCAAGGAACTGCCCTGAGCGAAGCCCCGGTTGAAACAACCGCAGGAGCAAAAATATAAAGCAAACAAGCAGGCCGGATAAGAGAGCTACCTCTTGCCCGTGCCTGCTTGTTTTACGTTGGTGTGGATTTCTTCCATTCCGCCTGATCTTCTTCTATGTTACAGCCATTCGCCATGACCGTGAAGATCCTGCTGGTGATTCTGAAGCCGCCAGCCAATTAACGGCTCCCGCAAATCTTCCGGTTTCCGGGTCGTATCCGGACCCTCGGATTCTCCCCAGGTTTTCCCCCCGTCTTCCGTTCTCGCCGATCCGCTGAACCCCGTGTCCGGCGATACGAAATGAAGAAATCCCCCATTCGGCGTCCTGCCGATCTTGTTCCAGACCTGTCCCCCGTCCGTCGACTGATATAAATCATTGTTCTCCATGACGGCCCATACGTGGTTTGCGTTCAAGGCAAAGATTTGGCGAACCGTCTCCTCGGGATAAGCCTGCACCTCCCAATCAGTTCCACCGTCATCACTGAAGGCAATCCATCCGTCTCCCCCAATCCATCCGGCTTGGTGATTGATAAGCCACATGGCCGTAACATCCGTGAGATCCACTTCGTCTTTGCTCTTTCCATCCGCTTCGCCACTTGAACCCTGGCCGGCAGGTTCTGATGGGTTCCCCTCGGACTGATCCGTCTTCGAGGATTTCCCGCCGGATGCCGATCCGTCCGAATCGCTCCGCTTCCCGTCATGGTTCTGCGTAAGCGATACGGGAGCAGGAGCGACAACGCTGCTCCCGGAATCGGGCGCCTCACAACCGGCTGTCACGGACAGCAAGACGACCAGCAGCAACCATGTGCCGAACCGGTTTCGTACGTTTGCCATTTCGACCACTCCCCCTTCCCGGTCAAATTCCCCCTGCTGTCAATCTATCCATGATGGAACGGCGATAACATAACGCCAGCTCCAAGACCATTCAATTACTATAAGTATAATGGCAACACCCCATAAAACGGAACAGGAAAAAACGCTTATCCGGGAGGTTCTAAGAGCAGCATAATTATCGATTCACCTGCTTGCCATTTGAATCATCTGACTCTAATATAGGGACAGGATGGTTTGAGTAACGACAGACCCATCGCTTTAGGACCATAAAGGGGGAATGCAAATGCTCGATTTTCCGACTCTTATGACGTACATCATCGTTGTTCTTGGTCTATTTTTGATTCCAGGACCCGCCGTTCTCCTCACCATTACCCGTACCGTTCAGAACGGGCGAAGAGGAGGCATTATGGCTGGGCTCGGTATCGCTACCGGGGATTTCCTTCATACCTTATTTGCAACGGTAGGTCTATCCGCAATATTGATGACTTCGGCACTTGCCTTCAATGTTGTTAAATTTGCAGGCGCAGCCTACTTGCTATACCTAGGGATTCGCGCAATCCTAAGCAAGCCCTCCGAACCGCAAATGCCCCAGGTTGAATCGGCAGGCTCCCTGAAATCCTACGTCTCGGCAACTGTTGCTGAGCTTCTTAATCCGAAGACGGCCCTCTTCTTTCTGGCATTCCTGCCTCAATTTATTCATCACGAACGCGGTGAAGCGGTCGGGCAGTTCTTAGTCCTGGGATTGATTTTTGTGATTCTAAGCATATTGTATACAACCACGATTGTATTAAGTGTCTCCACGCTTGGAAGAGTGGTTAAACGGACGCCATGGATCAGGCGCCTAAGCCAGTGGAGCGGCAAATTCGTTGGAGCAATCTACATTGGACTGGGCCTAAAGGTAGCATTCCAAAGACAGTAATGGATGAAACGTATCCCTATCAAGGTGCTTAAGTGCACGGTGCCGGCAGACAAACTTAATGCAGATGCAACCCCCACTTATTGAATTGTGGGATACTCAGCGCATGAGAACAGCTCCGAAGGGAGCTGTTTCTTATTTTCGTACAACCCTCATCACGCTTTCAACCGATGATACGAGCTGCGGAAAACTCAGATATACAAAAAAAGCTCTTGAATTGCCGCAAGGACAAATTCAAGAGCTTATTCGCTGTTACATTGATGCGGTCGAGAGGACTCGAACCTCCACGGGGGTTAGCCCACACGGACCTGAACCGTGCGCGTCTGCCAATTCCGCCACGACCGCATGTGTTTGGGTTATCAACTCGTTGTGATCACCGTAATTAAGAGTATATAACGACTAAAGTTAAAAAGCAAGCATTTTTTAAAAAAAATGTCGAAAGCATGGTATGCATCATGATGGCGTACCGCATGACCCGCTCTCCCGCTTCGGTATTTTTAACCTCCCTCCCCTCCATACTATAACAGGACGGGGTTATAAAAGGCGCCAATCCGATTAACCCCCTAAGACGAAAGGCAAGGTGAATTGCATGCTCCTGAAAAAATATTCGATCATGTTATTAACCGCGGTATTATGCTTGACCATAACGATCCTTACGGACATCCTCTTCGGCTTTCCGTGGTACAACTTTATCATTAACTGGCGTTTCACGCTCTTCTCTCCCGTTGAGAGAATCACCGTGATCCTCTTGCTAGCTCTGCTGGTTATTCCGGATCTTTATCGCAGCTTCCGCAAGAGGAAGCATGAAACGAGCCCCCCTAGAGCGTCTGGGGAATCGGATTCAGGAACCGGAAGCGGGTCCCGAACCCGGGCCGGGTGCAGAACCGGAACGCCTTCCGAGGATGGCTTTGCGGATCAGACATATGATCACGAGCAGGAGCGGTAAACCGATGGAATAGAACGGGAACACCGTATACAGGTAGGCTCCCCCTTTCATTAGATGCTCGCTGTAAGAGCGGGCAAGGATAATGGAGAGGCCGAGTATGACCAGTGCATAGGGATAAATTAATTTACGATACGGGATTTTGAACAATATGGAGGAACTGATCAATGCTGCATAATAATATAGGCTGATTTTAAAGAACACGCCGATGATCAGAACCATCACGATCAGAATTTGCGTCCGCTCGATAAATTCCGAAATCTCTACCTTCCCCATCATGGTCAAAAGCGGAAATACCGCCCGTTCGGTAATATCCGCTCCCAGTACTGAAATCGTGATCAACGACACGTGAGCCAGGATGACGCCGGTAACCAATATCGCCAGCAGTCCTGCTTTCACCCCATTTTTGGTATGGTTAACCGCCGGAAAGATGGCCGTCGCACAGATAAGCTCGCCAAACGGAAAATGAATGTTTTTCTTTAGCACCGATTCTAGAATCGGCTGGAATCCTTCACCCATGACAGGTAGCAGGAGCTGTAGGTCAATGATCCCGGAAAATAGAATCACGATCCCGCTGAACACCCCGATCATAAACATAATCGCCAAAAAGATGGTAGCCGTCCGTGCCAGCACCTCCAAGCCTTGATGCAGCACATAGGCCACCGCCATGATCATGAGCAGATTCACGATCAGAAGCGGCGTTTCCCTCAACGCGGCGGACGCCATGACCAGCAGTCCCCCGTCTACGAGATCTCGAGCCGCTGTGAACATATAAAGGACGGCATAGACTAGTCCTACAAGGCTGCCGACATATTTCCCGAGCAATAATCGATAATACTCCACTGGCAGTTTGTCGGGAAATGCCGTGTACAAATACGCATTCAAGGAGAAGATCAGCATGCCGATCACCGTTCCGATGAGCACGGCTATCCATGCATCCCGGCCTGCCTCAAGTCCCAAATTTACGACGAGCGTCGTGCCGAACTGAAACAGAACCAATATCGAGAAGAATTGAAATGGGCTGATTTTCACCTTTTCCATTTGATTCTCCTCCTTCATTGGTTGTGGATCTTGTATAGAACGGAACGATCCCTCATTTGAGAATTTCGTATCACCGGTTTCACATGGTATTTCACTTGCACCCGTGGAAAGAGCTGATCCCAGCGATTCTTCATCTTTCGCCAAGCGGACGGATCGGACCGTTCCACAGCCTGACCAAATCCCAGAATATCGCTATTCACTTCCTTGCTCTTACGAACGGCTAGCTCCATAATACGAATAACCTCTTTCGAGGCTGCGTCCTCCAGGAGCTTCATCGTTGCCGGATTTCGCAGGTCAATCGCGCTGTTCACTTCACGGATCGAGAAATTAGGCTCCACGTGAATGTGAATAATCGGATTCGCAGGATCTTCTAAGTCAGCGAACAGCCTTGTTTTGGACCGCATAACTTCAAGCGATATTTCTCCACCTTGATCAAGTAACTTCAAATGGATCGGCGTGATTTTCATTTTATTCCGGATCCAAACGGTGCCGCGGGATTCATCCGCGTTTAACCAGCTCACAAGACGATCCCCTTTAAATACAGCCATTTGGGAGATGACCGCCAATCCTTCTACCTTCGCGTTTTTTAAGGTTTCCATCTTCGATGCCTTTTCGGCGCTGCCTTCGATCGTCACTCCGTTCACCAAAGGCCCGCCTCCCGGGGTAAGCAATCCACGGATGACATCATCCACCTCGATCCGAAAGTTCTCTCCAAGCTGTCCCGACGTTAAATCGATCTTCTGCTCGAGTGCAAAAGCCGTGATTTTTCCAATCGGTGTCATTGCAGACACGACATCCTCTGCGGTTTGTCCCTGGGTTGCAATCAATACTTCGGCATTCAGCCGGATATCGGAGTCTCTGTCCAAATAATCGAAGAGATCGATAATGCCCTCTCTCGCCACGCGATCCGAGATGACGATCAGACCGGTATGGGCGAGCGAAATGATACGGGGCACTTTGCGGGAAGCATTGCGCATCGCTTCGACTATGCTCTTCCCTGATGCCTTATATACGGAGGTAGGCGTTGCTCCTCTGCCGGCCTTCCCCGAAATTTCATCGGCGATGACCGTCTGGAAGGAAACGAGATATTCCTTCTCCTCTTCCTTCCAATCCACGCCGATACCGGAGACAATTGCACGCTTATTCAGCTCTACCACATCCCAGCAGCCGCTCAGCAGACCGAGACAGCAGCACATGATCAGAATGGTCAGCCCTTGATGTTTGCGCATATCTCAGTTCGCCTCCCATCATGAGTTACGATTTCCTCCTGCTCCGTTCGCAGCCGTATGCTGCCCCCTTCCCGAAGCGCTTCCGCCATCGGCACCTTGTTGCCCCGACCCGCTCATCCTCCCATCCGAGTCTCCAGCCAAGGAAGTGTCTTGATTCGATGACGCTCCAAATCCGGTTGAAGACTCCGCAGCTTGAGTTTGCAGCGGCTGAAAGGGTAAACGGATGATCGCATCCTTCTGATTCCTGAGCCGGAATGGACTGATTGGCGACATAAAGGGTACACCGAAGGACCGGAGACTGTTCATATGCGCGATCAGCACGATGACGCCCAAGGTCAGCCCATAGAAGCCGAACATGCCGGAGAGAACCATGAAGCCAAAGCGAATCAGCCGTCCAGCGATGGACAGGTTGTAGGCCGGAAGCGTGAAGCTTGCAATACCGGTCAATGCCACTACGATAACCATCGCTGGCGTAATCAGACCTGCTTCAACGACAGCTTGTCCGAGGATGAGCGCACCGACAACCGAAACCGTCTGCCCAATCGCCCGCGGCATCCTGACACCGGCTTCCCGCAATATCTCGAACACAACCTCCATGAGCATCGCTTCGATAAAAGCCGGAAAGGGGACGCCTTCACGTTGGGCAACCAGACTGATCAGCAGCTGCGTCGGTACCATTTCATAGTGAAACGTTGTTAATGCGATATAAACAGACGGACCCAGAATCAAAATAATAAAGCTGATATAGCGTACGAGCCGCATGACGATGGCGATATCGAAACGCTGCGCATAATCCTCAGGCGACTGAAAGAAATGGGCAAATACCGTTGGAAGCACCAGCACAAAAGGGGTTCCGTCCACCAAGACAACGATCCGGCCCTCCAGCAGCTTGCTCGTCGCATCGTCAGGACGCTCCGTGTTATATATCGTTGGAAACGGAGTAATGGTCTTATCTTGAATGAATTCTTCAATATAGGCAGACTCCAATATCCCTTCAATCTCAATCCGGTTCAGCCT
Organism: Paenibacillus sp. FSL M8-0142; assembly: GCF_038597315.1. Taxonomy (NCBI): domain Bacteria; kingdom Bacillati; phylum Bacillota; class Bacilli; order Caryophanales; family Paenibacillaceae; genus Paenibacillus; species Paenibacillus sp. FSL M8-0142. The sequence continues at coordinate 1,867,770 of NZ_CP152008.1, read as the reverse complement.
GTCCTTGATCTCCCTGACAATCCCCGGATCCGCCTTGCCCTTGACGTACATGATGGCTACGTGGGTATGGGTGACCGATCCGATCTTCATCGTTTCGAGCCATAGCCGAGAAGATTTTAATCTTCGCCGGATGAGTGAAATATTGGTTGCAATGGACTCCACGAAGCTGTCCTTCGGGCCGCGGACGACCAGCTGCGAGGTTGGCTCGGTTACGGATCTCCATTGCCCGCCCTGAGTGCCTGCGATAATGATGTGATCCGCCCCCTCAAACAGGATGACCGTGTCTCCAGACAATATCGCCAGCATCGCTTCGTTCCAATCTGCACTCATTCTGGATTCGCCCATCGCAAGTCCGTCTTTCATGACCATATCCAGAAAATCGGCCGGGCTGCGCTCCTTCTGCAGGAATTCCTTGCTTAATTGCAGCAGCGATTCCATCACATCGTGATTGATCATTTCCGGATCGCTGAGCCCGTTTAAATAAACGATGGCGCAATTGGCCTCGGACGCTCCTCCAAGCTTCAATTGCCGGAAAATGATATCCGGGCTGTTTCCAAGTTCTGTGCGGATGCGGTCCAGATGCTCCTGTAAATGGTCGACCGGCTCGATTCCCGCAATTTTCCGGGAAGCTTCCTGCCCCGGCGCATCCTTCCTTGGGGCGAAGCGGCGGCCGCGAGGCCGGTAGCGTAGCATTTCGTTTCCTCCCAGCATGCAAAGCTCGAGTTACCTCCATTATTTGCTTTACATGCCTTTTTCATGCGAAGCAGCAAGGAAATGAATTCCTTCTCCGGCCGTGAAGTAGAAGCGGATCCATCCATCTATATATCTGTCTTCTAAAAGGAAACCTTGGTGATGGTCATTCTTTATGGGGTGCAACCTTAATGGAGAAGTGTTGGGGTCTGATAATCAGAACCACCCGTCAAACGGGTGGTTTGCTCTTGGGGTATAACCCCTTGTTGCCAAACTGCGCCTAAAGACGCTAGCCTGACAATAAAATTGTTCAGGCTCAGTGTAATTTGTCACTTTCACTTACCAGTTAAACTGGTTTACTTCTTCTTGCTACTGTTTTTGCTGAATGGGTCTTCATACTCTTTCACACTCAGTTTATCAATTGCCTGGTCGTGTGCTTCTTGCTCACGGATATATTTTGCCACGGTGGCTTCATTCAAGCCCACTGTGCTGACGTAGTATCCCTCCGCCCAAAATTTTCGATTACCATATTTATACTTCAAGGTAGCATGCTTCTCGAATATCATGAGTGAGCTTTTCCCCTTCAGGTATCCCATAAATGATGATACTGAGATTTTTGGGGGAATTGCTACCAACATATGTACATGATCGGGCATCATGTGGCCTTCGATTATCTCCACTCCCTTGTATTTGCATAATCGTTTGAAAATTTCGATTAAGTCTTTCCTCACTTGATTATAAATCTCTTTCCGTCTATACTTCGGGGTGAACACAATGTGGTACTTGCACATCCACTTCGTGTGAGCTAAACTATAGCTCTTGTTTGCCATCTAAGACCATTCCTTTCATTATTGAGCCTGAACATCTCAATTTTATCGGAATGGTCTTGTTGGTCAAACCCTCGATCCCTCCACCCGCATAGCGGGTGGTTTTTTGTTTCGCACGCTTCGCGAGCTCAACTGGCTAAAGCCATAAATGAAATGGAGCCGTACAAATGTACGGCTCCATGGCTAAACCTTATCTGCGATGCTATTTCCGATCAAATACGTACCTAATCCCGCCAATTCATCCGCACCTGCTTGATCCCCTCGACCTGCCACAGCTGCTCGAATAAGGCATCGATGCCTTTGCTGTTAAATGAATACACCCGGAATTCCATCGTTACTTTCGTTGAATCATCATCGGCAGAGTCATTATTGACGATCATGCCCTGGACGGTCATGTTCGCCTTTTGGAGAAGATCGGTAATGATGCTGACCTGCACGGGCCGATCACCCGCTTCAATCATGATTTTCAGGCTCCCCGACTTCTTAATGAACAAAAACCGGGATTCCAGCTTGTTCAGCACAAGCGTACTGATCAGCACGATGGCAGTCGTAACGACCGCCGGCCAGTAAAACCCGGACCCCACGCTGAGCCCGATGGCAGCAGCTACCCATAACGTTGCTGCTGTGGTGAGGCCTGAAATAATATGATTGGAACGCCGCAGGATAGCGCCCGCGCCAAGGAAGCCGATACCGCTTACCACCTGCGCCGCAAGCCGCGCAGGGTCAAATCTGGCATTGGGATGATTGATAAGCAAGGAGTCAAATCCGTAAATGGAGGTCAACATGATGAGGGTTGATCCCACGGCAACCAACAGATGGGTCTTCAGTCCAGCCTGCTTATTTCTGCGCTCCCGTTCCCAACCGATCAGCCCGCCGAGCAGAGCTGCAAGCAGCAGCCGCATCAGCATCGTTTGCATATCCAGTGAAATATCGTACATTTTCGTTCACTCCTCATCAGCAACCGTTCTATTATCCCCCTCGCTGGCCGGTCTTATTGCATATGCTCATCCTGCCAGCGCCATAGTTCCTTACTGGAGGTCGAAATCCCGATGACGCCGCTCTTTAGAGCCGTATCGAAATCCTCCAAATCAATCATTAATCCACCCGCAATGACGGGCACATCGACTTCCGCCCGGATCCGGTCCATAATCCGCTCGCATACCATGCCTGGCAGCACTTCAATGGCATCCGGATTCGAAGCCTTAATCATCTTGATCCCGTTATCCAGCGAAACGGAGTCAAATACGAACAGTCGTTGAACGGTCAGCAGGCCAAGCTTCTTGGCCTCGACGATGATCGTATTCTTCGTGGTGACAATGCCGTCGATGCCTACCTTTTCAGCCAAATAAGTTACTCCCGCCCGATCCTTCCCGATCCCTTCGATCAGGTCGAAATGAACGAAGGACAGCTTTCCGGCCTCCTGGATTTGTTCTACGATCGACTCGATATTAAATATATCGGTCCTCAGAATAAACACGATGTTCGATTCGGTTGCAAGCACGGAGGGGAGCTCGTCAGCATTCATCAAAGATGTAATGATCGGTTTGCGCTTCAAGCAGTACGTGATTCGCTGCGCGCCTTCTACACTTGTTCTCATGTCTTCACCTCGTTGCCAAGAGCAGCATCTCCGGTTCTCCAGCTGCCCGGGCTTATTTTTTGTACCTTAAGAACCCGCTTCATTTGCCTCTTTCACGGTACGGCTGCGATAAATATCGTGGACCGAATCCAGAATATAGGTTGGCTTCACATCGCTGTCTTTCAAATCCTCCGAAGTCGAGACGCCGGTAAGCACCAACGCTGTGCTCATCCCGGCCTGATTGCCCATTCGAATATCGGTTTCCAGACGATCTCCCGTCATGAGGCACTCTTCAGCCTTAACTCCCAAAATATCAAGTGCCGTCAACGCCGTCAAGACGGAGGGCTTACCCATGACGGTTGTAATTTTCATGCCGGTCGTGCCTTCAATAGCCCCGATCATGCCGCCGCAATCAGGAATATCGCCTCCCGGCATCGGGCATGTTCGATCCGGATGCGTAGCGATAACGGCCGCGCCTCTCTTAATCGATTGGTATGCAAAGTCCAGATGCTTATAATGAAAGTCCCGATCCCAGGACACGACAACGACGTCCGTCTCTTCCGGCGCGGAAGCAAATGTAATCCCGTTATCCAGCAGCTCCTGCTTTAATATCGGCTCGCCGATGACATAAACCTTCGCCCCCGGATGATGCTTGTGCAAATAATGAATCGTTACGAGTGCGGGATTCAAAATGTTATCCAGCTCCACCCGGATTCCGAGCTTCCCTAGCTTTTTCAAATAATTTTCTCGGGAATCGATCGTTTTGTTCGTCAGAAACAACAAGCGTTTATTCAAGCCCTGCAAATAACGGACGGTCTCTACGGCCCCCTCGATCGCTTCCGGCCCTAAATAAATCGTGCCATCCAAGTCAAAGATATACCCTGAAAAATGATCCATACTCGATCTCCTCTGCATGTTCCATCTTGGAATTTTGATAGATTCACAATCTGACTCGTGGGACTACGAAAACGGAGCCGCACGTGGTCTAGTATTCATATGTTCCGGCACAGCCGGTTAGTCCTTGCCGAAACCACTTGCTAAAGGAGCCGGATTTCTAAAATCGCCCATAAAAAATGAGAAGCTCCTCTGCATAGCAAGATGCTCATTCATGCAAAATGAATGATTCCGTTATGCAAAGGGCTTCTCATCATCTCCGCCCAGCTCTATAATCGATAATTTAATACTACATCCAGTTATTCCATTTGACAAGTGAATCATGGGGATCATTCGGTTCGAATGCCGAAAATGGGGACCATTAGGTTTGCGTTAGCTGTTTCGCTGCCTCATCCGTTACAATCAGCTCGGCGGGATCTTGGTCAGGCTCCAAGGGGAACCGCTCAAGTAGGTTGCCTCCTCCAAGTCCCCATGCCATCTGAAGCTGATCCTCAAGCAAACGCCACTGCCTGGCCTGCTCTTCTTCATCCCAATCCAGCAGCTCGCCCATGATCTCCATGACGGGAGCGATCATCCGCTCGGCCGTCTCCCGCTCAAACCATACCCAGCCGGTTCGCCGCAGCAGGAAATCTTCGACGGCAACGGTCATTTCATGCTCGATTGAATAGATCAGCTCTGCCCGCAGCAGCTTATATTCATCCTTTTCCTCAGCTGACGAAGCCCGATAAATGTCCAGCAGCTTCTTGGCGTTCGACCCGTATCTTGCTATAAGTCTTCGCATGGGGTCAGCTCCGATTCCTTGAAGGGCACCCTGTTCGACCATCATTTCCTTGAACCGTTTATAAGTAAGACCGTTCAGGTCCCCTCCGCTGATTGGCGTCCGGTCGGTCATGCAAGGAGGATAGATCGTTCCATCCGCATCCTGGATGTGCTTAGCCACGAGGTCCACAACGGACATCGCCCTCTTGCGAAATCCGGTTAGATTTCCTGGCCTCGCTGTGATCAACCCTGATTCGGATATGAGAATGCCATCCTTCCCGGTCATGTCGGGAGACTGTCTGTTCTCCGGCTTGAACATCGCGCTTAATCCGCACCAGCCTGATTCGATATCCCCATGCTCCAGGCGGATTCCGGGGAACAAGCCGTTGACGGCGCCCATCAAATACCGCTTATCCTCGTCCGTTATATCTGGTGTCCCGACACCTCCTTCAAACGGAGTCCCGGTCATACCGATGCAAGTCTTAGAATCCTTAGGGATGACGAGGACTCTCCTTCCTCCGGGACCTTCAAAACAAACAGCCTGACGAACAGGGAGTTTGTTATAATCGACAACAAGATGCACCCCCTTGGTCAATTGCAGCTGCTCGCTGGCCAGCGAGTTGTCCATTTGCCTTACCTGATCCGCCCATGGGCCGGCGGCATTCACAATTTGGCGGGCGAGGATCGGATATCGGATTCCGCTTAAGCGGTCCTCGACACGGACGCCTGCAATCCTCCCGCCCCGATAGATAAAACCCAACACTTTTGCGTAATTGACCATCAGCGCGCCCTTCATCCGGGCAGCCTTCAGCACCTCAATCGTCAATCTCGCATCGTCAGCCCGGTACTCACGGCAGTAGGCCGCCCCTTTTAACGCGTCTGAATTCAGCAGGTTTTCCAAAGACAGGGTTTGTTCCCGCCGGTACATCCTTCCCCGACGGCTAGCCTTCGCACCGGCAAGCCGATCATACGCATACAGCCTGATGGAACTCGCCAAATAACCGCTGGGCTGATGTTTATAAATCGGCAGCAGCACTGGAAGCGGTTTCACCAAATGGGGGGCGCAGCGACGCAGCAATGCCCGCTCGGTACAAGACTCGCGTACCAAACGAAGCTTCCCTTTCCTGAGATATATCAATCCGCCATGGATCACCTTGGCGGATTTGCCGCTTGTTCCGGAGGCGAAATCATTCATCTCCACCAAGCCGACCGTCATTCCACGGCAGCTGGCGTCCCAGGCAATCCCGGCGCCCGTAATGCCACCGCCGATCACCAGAACATCCAGCTTGCCCCTCTCCATGTCCTGTAAATATTGAGCCCGCAGCTTTGCGGATAACCCTTCGTTCACCGTCAATCACCTCTTTCCCCAACGCCTTGATATAAGAAAAACGTCTATCGACGTGCTTTCAAGGAAGACAAACCTCGTTTAGCAGTAGTTTTTTGCGAGATCTGGCAGCAGCTTCCTCCGGAGTTTATAGCTTCAGATAGCTAAAAAAGAACCGCATCTGCCGAAAATGCGCACGTCATACGCATCCATAGCAAAAGGGTCCTCCATGATCTCCGCCCGCTTATGCATTTAAGATAATGATATTCATTATAGGATGCATTGATCTATATGTCTACAGTCTTATCCTATGATACAGCGGCACGGCGTATGAACTGCCTGCACATGGATCAGCTTATGACAGATCAATGAGAAACAGCACTGTTTTTTCTTAAAAAAGAAGGAGCAAGCCGTTTATATTTCTTGAAGATGCGGCTGAAATAATAAATATCCTTGAACCCCGTCGCTACCGCGATCTCGGAGACGGTAAGCGGGCTGCTTCGCAGCAGATAATCCGCTTTATTAATCCGGGTCTCGTTAACATATTCCGTTACGGTTCTTCCGCTCAGCTCTTTAAACAACCGGCTGAAATGATATCGGCTGAGACCGGCCATCCCGGATAGCAGCTCGACCGACAGCTCCTCCTTGTAATGCTCCTCAATGTATTTGAATATCGGGGCAAAACGCTCTACGTTCTTCATCCGCTCCACATATTCATCCTGTGTGAGAACGGTTGCAACATAGCCTCTCAAGAGCAGCGTAAGCAAGCGGTACAGCTCGGATTTAATGGCGAGCTCATAACCGAATTCCCGCTTTTCCAGCTCTTGGATGATCGCCAGCATAGATGAAAGAACATCATCTCCGTTAACCCGGTTGGCGAACACCAGACGATTTTGGGTAATCGGCGTAATGAATTTCATCTCCGGCGCATCCAAGGAATGGCTCTGGAGCAGCGAGAAGTCCACGATTAACGCATAATAGAACAAATGATCAGACTGACTGATTCCATAATGAAGCTCATTGCGATTAATGACAATCAAATCGCCTTCGCGGGCATGCAAGGTGGAGGAACCACACTCCAGCATTGCTTCTCCGGAGACAAAATACAAAATTTCCAAATGCTCGTGATAGTGGCGATTAAACATGACCTGTCCCCTGCCCTCGAACTGGCAGAGATGAACCTTGATCGGAAATTGGGGGTCCGGCATCGTCATCGGTTCCCGCAGTGTATGGTCCAATGCTCTGGTCTCCTTTGAACTTGATCAAGACAGCACGATCGTACAAACAAAAAGCACGGTTTATCATGGTGTCTTTCCTTAGAAGCATTATAATACAGAAGTGTAATGCAGTAAATTCAGAGGAGTGAAATCATGAAATCAATTAATGTTGGGGTCATTGGAACTGGTTCGATCTCTGCTATGCATTTGCAATCCTACCAAAAACACGCGAACGCGAATCTGCTCGCGGTATGTGATTTAAATGAAGAACGCGCACGGCTTGCGGCTGAAAAGTACGGCGCTACCAAAGTATTTACAGATTATCGCGAGCTGCTGGCCGATCCTGAGATCGATGCGGTAAGCATCTGTACCTGGAACAATACCCATGCCGAGATCAGCATTGCCGCTCTTAACGCCGGCAAGCATGTCCTCGTCGAGAAGCCGCTGTGCCGTACGGTCGAGGAAGCGCTGCGCGTTCAGGAAGCGGTGAAATCCTCCGGCAAGCTGCTTCAAGTCGGCTTTGTCAGACGTTATGATCCGAATGCTCAAATGCTGCGCGAGTTCGCGGACAAAGGCGAGTTCGGGGAAATTTATTTTGCGAAGGCCTCTTCGATCCGCAGACTCGGAAATCCGGGCGGCTGGTTCTCCGACATTGAACGTTCAGGCGGCGGACCATTGATCGATATCGGCGTTCACGTCATTGATCTGTGCTGGTACATGATGGGACGTCCGAAGCCGGTAGCGGTCAGCGCCAATACATACCGCAAGCTGGGCAACCGTTCCAATGTCCGGAATCTGTCGTTCTATAAAGCTGCAGATTATGATGCAGAGAAGAATACGGTTGAGGATATGGCCAATGCGATGATCCGATTTGAAAACGGTGCTTCCTTGCTGGTTGATGTCAGCTTTACGCTGCATGCGAAGGATAATCAGCAGTCCGTCAAATTGTACGGCGACAAGGGCGGATTCGAGATCGATCCTGAAGTTGTCATCGTCACCGAGAAGCATGATACGATCATCAACATCCAGCCTCAAACGGACCACAAGGGATTTGACTTCAATTCCGCTTTCCAGAGTGAGGTCAACCACTTTATCGCAAGCATTGAGAACGGAACCCAGCCGCTCAGCCCGGTGGAAGACGGTGTGGAGATTATGAAAATTCTGTGCGGTATCTATGAATCCGCCGAAAAAGGAGCTGAAGTTCTGCTATGAAACTTGGCGTAAGCTCGTACAGCCTGTACCAGGCCATGAACAAAGGTGAAATGACCATAACCGACGTGATCGACTACATTGCCGAAATCGGCGGTGAGCATATTGAGATCGTGCCCCTCGGATTCAATTTAAAGGAAAATCCGGAGCTCATCGATACGATTAAGTCCCATGCCGCCGCCAAAGGGCTCGAGCTCTCCAACTATGCCATCGGCGCGAACTTCGCCGAACTCGACGATGCCGCTTATGAGGCAGAGATCGAGCGCGTAAAAAGCGAGGTCGATATTGCAGCAGCCCTGGGCGTAAAGCGGATGCGCCATGACGTGGCAACGTCCAAGGACTTGTCGCTCGTTCATTTTATCGAGGAGCTCCCTCGCCTTGCAAATGCCTGCCGCATCATCGCGGATTATGCAGCCGAGCGCGGCATTATCACCAGCGTGGAGAATCACGGATATTTCATTCAGCACAGCGACCGGGTGAAAGCGCTTGTCCAAACCGTTAACCATCCAAACTTCAAGACGACGCTGGACGTCGGCAACTTCATGTGTGCGGATGAGGAATCCACCGTAGCCGTGAAGAACAATATCGGTCTCGCCTCCATGGTGCATTTCAAGGACTTCTATTACCGTCCGGCTAGCCGTCCTCCAGGCGGAGGCTGGTTTAACACGTCTAGCGGTAACTGGCTTCGCGGTGCCATTGTCGGCCAAGGCGACATTAAGATTCCAGAAGTGATTCGCATCGTGAAGGAATCCGGTTATGACGGCTACATTTCCATTGAATTCGAAGGCATGGAGGATTGCCGCACCGGAACCAAGCTGGGCCTGGAGTATGTGCGCAAAGTGTGGAACGAAAGCTGAGCTTTTCATTTTTGATATTCAATCAATAGAAGCAAACGATCGACGACAAAGATTGAGGGAGGAGTTTAAGCGATGTCGAAGCCTATCATGCCGAACAAAATCGGCGTTATTGTTGACAGCTTTCGGGTTGGCGTAAGAGAAGGTTTGGTTAAGGCAAAAAATGTTGGTGCCGACGGTGTTCAGATCTACGCTGTTCATGGAGAGATGGATCCGGCCAATCTGTCCGCGTCCGCACGGAAGGAACTGAAGGATTATATTGAATCCTTGGGCCTTGAAATCTCGGCGCTGGTGGGAGACCTGGGGGGCCACGGTTTCCAGGATCCGTCCGAAAATGGGGCCAAAATCGAGAAGTCGAAACGCATCATGGAGCTGGGTCTTGAGCTTGGCACCAATATCGTGACCACCCACATTGGCATCGTGCCGCAGGACCGCAACAGCCGCATATACGAGACGATGCACAACGCCTGCCTCGAGCTTAGCACGTTCGCCAAATCCATGAACGCGTTCTTTGCCATCGAGACGGGGCCGGAGCCTTCCGCCCATCTCAAGTCCTTCCTGGACGGTCTTGGCTCGAACGGCGTGTCCGTGAACTTTGACCCGGCCAATATGGTGATGGTGACCGGCGATGATCCTGTCCAAGGCGTATATAATCTGAAGGATTACATCGTCCACACGCACGCGAAGGACGGTATCAAGCTGGCCGAGTTTGTGGATCCGCGTGACGTGTACGGAGATTTCGGTTATGAAGCACCGGCACTTGATCATGACAAGATTGCCGACATGGCGGAGTCCGGCGAGAAGTTCCGTGAAGTTCCGCTCGGCGAAGGCAGCGTAGATTGGCCTGCATATCTTCAAGCCTTGAAGGATATCGGCTACACCGGATATTTGACGATCGAACGTGAAGTGAAAGCCAATCCGGAGGCCGATATTAAGCTCGCGGTTGACTTCCTGAAAACGTTCCGTGCGTAGCGCCTAACGAATACTTCACAATTGTGAGACGAAAGAAACGGGGCTGTCCCGCAGATGAACTTCCCCCTACAGTAGCAGGCTTTAGGATTTCGCCTGTCTACCATATGGGGAGCATCTGGGACAGCCCCGTTTTATTAGGGATACAATATTTATACGCTTACGATACGCTCTGCTTCCCGGACAGCGCTTCCAGCGCTCCCTGAGCCTTGGCCGAGCGGATCTCCGCTTCGATGATTTCCAGTGAGCCTACGGCACTCTCCGGCGTGCATACCGTTACAGCCTTCCCTTGTGCCACGCTGTCAATGAAATAGCGGAGCTCGCGGTAATATCCGGAATCACCTGACAGCTCAGCCGTAAAGCCCGGCGCATCCTCTGGATACACCTTCACTTCATTGTTTTCAAATACAATCGTAGCCTTCTCCAGGTTCACTCGGTACCCCATATAGAAGCCGTGGTCGCCATGCAGGGTCCAATCCGCTCTGGCCGTAATGACCTTGCCGTCCGGATAGCTGTAATGCGTCGACACGATATCGTACGAGCTTCCTTCGATGATATTCTTGGCGAAAGTAGATACATGCTGCGGTCTGCCTAACAGCCAATGGATCATATCGACGTCATGGACATGCATATCCGTGATGCAGCCGCCGCTCTTGTCTCCCTCGAGGAACCAGCCTTTAGGCGGCTCGGAGCCGCGGAAGAATTCGCCGGCTACGATTTGTCCGTAACGCCCGTCCTCCAGGCAAGCCTTCAAATATTCGTACGCCGGCCAGAAGCGAAGACATTGCCCGATCATTAGGGTTGCGCCCGTACGCTCAGCCGTCTTCACCATCCGCCAGGCTTCTTCCGAGCTGCCTGCGATCGGCTTCTCGCATAAGACATGAATTCCGCGTTCGAGCAGCATGCAGGTCATATCCGCGTGCAGATTCGTCGGCAAGCATACATCGACGATGTCGAGCTCCTCATTCTCCAGCATGCGATCGATATGGTCATACAGCCGGTAAGGCGTAAGATCATACACTTCCCGCTCGGTCGCCATATTGCCGTTAGCCTTGCTCTCTTTCAGTTCATCAATTCGGATATCGCAAATCGCGGCAAGCTGGATATCCGCTCCTTCATCCATTAGCCGCATGTAATTGTCAAAGTGCATACGTCCCATAAAACCAAAGCCCAACAGTCCGATTTTCAGCAAGCTGATCCCCTCCTCTTCTTCCCTTAAGATTGTCCCAATTGCTCACGCACGGCCGTTTGACGCAGCGTTGGCGTCCGGCCAAGAATCGCATCCATGGCGTTCGAGGTGTTGAAAATGATCTGATCCGAATAGTGCTTGTAAGCAGGGATCATCTCCGCGGTGACATAATTGTCATAGCCGATTCCCTTCAATGCCTCGACCACGGCAGGGTAATCGACGTCTCCAGCCAGCAGGTCCACGAAGCCGTGCAAGCCTCCCGCCTGTCTGCGGTAGTCCTTGAAATGAACCTTCTTGATTCTTGATCCCAGAATGCGAATCCAGTGCTCCGGATAACCGCTGTGCACAACGTTACCTACATCAAAATAGGAGCCGACATAATCGGAGCCGATCTCATCAATAAAGGTGCGCAGCTCGAGTGGAGAGAGCAAAAATTTGTTCCAAACGTTCTCGATGGCAATCGCCACCCCCGCGCTTTCGGCATACGGAACCAGCTTGCGGATGCCTTCCTGCGCCCGTTCGTAAGCTACCTCGTAATCGATAACCGCGGAGCCGGGGACGAAGTCCACGCCAACCGCGCCAGGAATAACCAGGATCGCATCCACTCCAAAAGCTGCAGCCAGCTCCAGCTGTTTTTTGCAAATATCGAATGCTTTTTCGCGCACTGCCGTGTCATCGCTTGTCATCGGATAATCCCAGTACAGGCCAGTAGCAAGCCCGGCGATTTCCAGATTCGCGTCCTCCAGCTGAGCCTTGATGTTCTTAACCTCCTGATCGCCGGCCTGAAGGCCAAGCTCTCCATCCTTATTCAGCGACAGCTCAATCCCTTCGAAGCCGGCCTCCTTCGCCAGTTGGATGCATTCCGCAATAGACGCATCTCCCCGAAACGACCAAATGTTGATCCCTTTCTTCATAACGAATACCTCCCCATTTGTTTTGGTTTGCTGCTAGCCTGCCACGGATGCCGGGTTAGCCATGAAAATGAAAGAAAGCTCCTAGAAACGCATCATTTGACTTTTTCCGTCAAGTTGAAAGGCAGGGAATGTCATGTAATAATACTTATATAATAAACAAAGACTCGTCTGATTGATTTAGATAGAAAAGCGATTTTTTGGACAATTTCGTTATGTTGCCAGGAAGGGTTATGTAGGTTAAAAAGGAGGAACAGCTTATGGCCGTCGAGGCATCGGAATACCCTCTGCAGCGGCTCGCCCCGGTTCAGCAGTGGTCTCCCAGCATTCATTACGCCCAGCTTCAACGAATGGGGACCGGAGCTCTTCCGCAGCGCAGATTGTACGATTTCGAGCTGCTGTATGTCAGCCAAGGAGAGGCCGTCACGACGATGTACGGAAAGCGCCATGTTATTGAGGCAGGCCAGCTCATCTTTCTGCCCTCCGGCGTTTACCATCAGAATGAAGTGACCTCGATCCCGGAAGCGCATTTTCTCGGCATTCACTTTGATTTTTTCGGAGAGCTTGAAATCCAGACCGAAGCGGACATGATTGTGAACGAAGCCGCCGTAGCGGCGGATAAATTTGCCAGGGAGGCCATCTCGGAGGTCTTCCCTCCGCTGTCTTCCCGGACGATTTACACGCCTCCGCTCTCCTGCGTTCAATTAATGGAGCGGGTCGTGGAGGAGTTTACGCTCCGTCCCGCGGGATATGAGCTTGTCTGTAAAGGGTTGATGCTGGATATTCTCGTTCAGTTATTCCGCACCCACTCCTCCCAGGCTCTGACGGAAACGTCGCCCCATGACGGCAAGCTGATGGATCTGATGGCCCGCATTGAAAAAGCTCCAGCCGAAGACTGGAGCAATAAACGGATCGCGGCGCATCTGATGCTGAGCCCTGATCATACCGCCAAGCTGTTTAAGCGCCTGGCGGGGATGCCGCCAAGCGAGTTTGTTCAATCGGTTCGCCACCGCGAAGCACGGCGGCTGCTGCGGGAAACCGATCTTTCGATTGAAGCGATCGGAGACCGGATCGGCTACCCGGATATCCATTATTTCAGCCGGATCTTCCGCAAGCTTGAAGGGATTACAGCGACAGACTACCGCAAGCTTTCGAGAATTCTGTAGGGAAAGCCGCATGAACGGAAGGCAGAAGCTCCGCCGACTTCAGCCAACGGCCGATCCGCTCAACCGCCTCCTGGAGCTGCGCGGAGGAAGCTGCATAGGAGCAGCGGATGAATCCTTCCCCGCCAAGACCGAATACGTGGCCGGGCACGGCTGCCACCTTCGCCTCGCGCAGCATCCGTTCGGCGAACTGCTGTGAGCTAAGCCCCGTTCCGGCAATGCTCGGAAAGGCATAGAAGGCTCCCTTCGGCTCGCGGCAGGAAAGGCCGATCTCGTTCAGCCCTTGAACGAACATCTTCCGGCGTTCATCGAACGCCGCCTTCATGGATTCCTTGTCCTCCTGCCCGTTTCTCATACATTCAATCGCTGCGATCTGTCCCATAATTGGAGCGCAGAGGGCCGTATACTGGTGAATTTTTATCATCCCCTTAAGCAGCTCCCGTTCTCCGCATAAATACCCGACCCGCCAGCCCGTCATGGCGAAGGCTTTCGAGAAACCGCCGATGACGAGTGTGCGGTCCCGCATCCCCGGCAGGGAGGCGATGCTGGTATGCTCCCCGACGTACGTAAGCTCCGCATACATTTCATCCGAGATGACAACCAGATTGTGCTGAATCGCGAGTCTGGCAATCGGGAGCCAATCGGCAGCCGTCATCACAGCCCCCGTCGGATTGCTCGGAAAGTTCACGACGAGCGCTTTGGTTCGTGGTGTAATCGCCTGCTGCAGCGCGTCGGCGGTCAATTTGAAATCCTGCTCGGCAGTCAGCTCCAGTTCCACGGCACATCCGCCATTCAGACTGACGAGCGGAGCATAAGCAACATACCCCGGCACAGGAATGATCACCTCGTCGCCCGGGGATACAAGGGCGCGCAGCGCCAAGTCGATCGCCTCGCTGCCGCCCACCGTGACCAGCACCTCCCGCGACGGCTCGTAGCTCAGCTGAAAGCGGCTGTACAAATACTCCGCAATAGCTTCCCGCAGCTCCATTAGCCCCTCATTCGGCGTATACATGGTCCGTCCGCTCTCCAGCGCCCGGGCGCTCGCCTCAATGGCACGCTTCGGGGTAACAAAATCCGGCTCGCCGACGCCCAGGGAGATCACCTCCGGATCCGCTTCGGCCGCATTAAAGAACTGCCGGATCCCTGAGGGCGGCATGGTTTGCACAATCGGCGTCAGGAAGCTATTCGTTGTATTCATATTCGCTCTACTCCTTGTATGTGGTATTTTCTCTTAACCGTTCCGATAAAGATGACGTAATGATGGCATCCAGCAGCATGCTGAATGAGAGGCCTGCCGCCGCCGCGCTTTTGGGCAGCAGGCTCGTTCTCGTTAATCCCGGCAGCGTGTTGACTTCCAATATAAACGGAACGCCGTCCTTCAGGATGATATCGACCCGCGCATAAACGCTGCACTTCAGCGCCTTATAGCATTGAAGCGCTGCCGCGCATACCTTCCTCTGAAGTTCCTCCGGCAGCTCGATCACCTGCTCTTCGGCTTCGCCTTCCGCGTATTTGGATGTGTAATCAAAGAATTCGGCATTCGGCTTGATCGACACGATCGGCAGCAACTTTCCGTCCAAAAAGGAGCAAGTGATTTCCTGGCCTTCTATCCACTGCTCGATCATGACCGATCGATCCCATTGGAGGGCATCCGCCACTGCCGCTTTCAGCGCATCCCGGGACCGCACGATACGAGTCCCGATGCTGGACCCTCCCGTATTCGGCTTAACCACGACGGGGAATCCCAGCGACTCCACATCCGCCGCAGCCAGCTCCTCCAGACTGCCGACGATGATCCAATCGGCTGTATGCAATCCTTCATACCGAAGCAACTTCTTGCTGACATCTTTGTCCATACAGATACTGCTGGACAATACGCTGCTGCCCGTATATGGAATGCCCATGGACTCCAGGGTGGCCTGTACTGTACCGTCCTCCCCGTACTGGCCGTGCAGTGCAAGCAGGGCAATGTCGATCCCTTCGGTCTTGTTGATCAGGTCGCGCTTGTCATTGATTTCAATCGGGATGGCCTCGTACTTGGACGGATCCAGATGAGCCATCATTTCCTGACCCGTGAGCAGCGAAATGTCCCGCTCGGATGAAACGCCTCCCATGATGACGCCGACTTTCATGTTGTGTGACCTCCTTCATGTAATGTGAGCTGGCCCTCAAGTGGAAAGCTTGCCGTGGGCCTGCTTCGCAATCCGCATGCGGATTGTGCCTCGGATCCCTTCTGTGGGGCTATTCAGCACTACGCATGCGGCGGATTGCAGTTCCCGTTCCTTCTGCGGGTCTATGCAGCACTACGCATGCGGATTGCTGTTTCCGATCCATCTGTGGAGCTATTCAGCACTACGCATGCGGATTGCTGTTTCCGATCCATCTGTGGGGCTATTCAGCACTCCGCATGCGGATTGTACCTCCGATCCCTCTTATCCCCAGATTCCCTGTCATCCCATTTCCGTTGTTGGAATCCGGGGATAAAGGGGCACGCTTCGCTTCTACGGTCCAATTCCGCCTGCTCCGTTGATGCGGTTGTTGTGCTGCTCTTGCTTGGCACAAGTCCCTTTTGGGGACTTGCTCCGCCACGGCAGGCTCCTTTTCGACCGCACAAGTCCCTTTTGGGGACTTGCTCCGCCATCGCAGCTCCTTTTCGACCGCACAAGTCCCTTTTGGGGACTTGCTCCGCCATCGCAGCTCATTTTCGACCGCACAAGTCCCTTTTCGGGACTTGCTCCGCCATCGCAGCTCATTTTCGACCGCACAAGTCCCTTTTGGGGACTTGCTCCGCTACCGCAGCTCCTTTTCGACCGCACAAGTCCCTTTTCGGGACTTGCTCCGCCATCGCAGCTCCTTTTCGCCTGCACAAGTCCCTTTTGGGGACTTGCTCCGCTACCGCAGCCCCTTTTCGACCGCACAAGTCCCTTTTGGGGACTTGCTCCGCTACCGCAGCTCATTTTTGACCGCACAAGTCCCTTTTGGGGACTTGCTCCGCCATCGCAGCTCCTTTTCGCCTGCACAAGTCCCTTTTTGGGACTTGCTCCGCCATCGCAGCTCCTTTTCGCCTGCACAAGTCCCTTTTTGGGACTTGCTCCGCCATCGCAGCTCCTTTTCGCCTGCACAAGTCCCTTTTGGGGACTTGCTCCGCCATCGCAGCTCCTTTTCGCCTGCACAAGTCCCTTTTGGGGACTTGCTCCGCCATCGCAGCTCCTTTTTGCCCGCACAAGTCCCTTTTCGGGACTTGCTCCGCCATCGCAGCTCCTTTTCGACCGCACAAGTCCCTTTTTGGGACTTGCTCCGCCATCGCAGCTCCTTTTCGCCTGCACAAGTCCCTTTTGGGGACTTGCTCTGCCATCGCAGCTCCATTTCGCCTGCACAAGTCCCTTTTGGGGACTTGCTCCGCTACGGCAGGCTCCATTTCGACCGCACAAGTCCCTTTTGGGCATGAGCGTTGCATAAAACCTATCACAACTTTTGCTGAAGTTACTATTTCTGTAACTACCTGTATCTTTTTCATGGACAAAACAAAAAAAGGCTCCTAATTTAGAAGACGTAGCACGTTGTCCACGACCTCTAAAAAGGAGTCCAAACCATGGATAACGTAACCCAAAACACTGTCGTTCGTCAACTGCTTTCTTTACTGCCTTTGGATGTACACGATCGACTCCTTCATGCCGATCGCTACGCCAAGAAGCTCACCATCAACAAAAGCATTCTCATTTTCATTCTGGCTCAGCTCAACCATTGGCAAAGCTATATCGAGATGGAAGAACAAATTTATGCACACTCTGAAATTCGGTCCATCCTCGATCTGCCCAGCATCAGCGCAGCCCAATTGTCACGGAAACTCAGCGAAATCCCGACGGAAATCTTGCACATGCTTTTTCTCCATAGCGTTGCCCGTGTCCAGAAGCTGACGGCTCACCAGCAGGGCATTTCTTCAACCATTGGACCTCTGGCACTCATTGATTCGTCGAAAATCACACTCCCCTTGGTACTTGGGGATTGGGCCAGAGTTTCGCATACCTCCAGCGGGGTAAAGCTGCATGTGCGGCTCGTAGCCGCTTCACCCGAAGTGGTATATCCGGACGCTGTCATCCCATCGACTTTAAACGTAGGCGACCGAGCCGGGGCGGTCGAACTGGTCACCGAGCAGGCGGCAACTTATGTCATGGACCGTGGTTATGATAGCTACAAAAACATGGATAACTGGATGGAGCGCGGCATTCAATTTGTCATGCGAATGAGAGATCGCACCTCAATCCATGTTGTGGAGGAACGAGAAATCCCTCCAGGAAGTCCGATCACACGAGATGCTCTTGTGAACGTAGGTAGCGGTTGGCGCAAGATGAAGGAACGAGTCCGGCTCGTAGAGTTTTATGATGAGCAGGGGCGCTATTATCGCCTACTTACCTCTCGACAGGACATAACGGCCGAAGAAGTAGCTCATATCTACAAATGCCGATGGCTTATTGAACTTTTCTTTAAATGGATAAAGCAGCATCTGCGCCTAAAAAAACTGCACAGCTATAAGCCGCAAGCGATATGGAACCAGATTTACCTTGCGCTGATCGCTTACGTGCTGGCACAGTATATGCAGCTACGTCTAGAAACCAAGAAAAGCGTTTGGCGTGTCCTTGAATTGTTTCGAATTCACATGTATCATCCGTGGTCCCAGTTCTTGAACGCTCTGTTTCGAGCACCTACGCGAACAACTTCTGGAAAGCCACGCGGTGCACCAAGGAAGGTACCTGAATTACGAACGAGCGTTGGCATTTTTAAAACAAGCAAAGTGACTTAGGAAACGAAAATCTTGCACAAAATACATTTTATGGGAAAACGTAGCTACATTTAAGAAGTGTTGGATCTTTTAGTGTAATTCTCGAAAAAACAACTGTAAATTAATTGTTCTTATTCAGATTTCATCCAAGTGCTTGCAGATGTAAAGATTTATGCAACGCTCATGCCTTTTGGGGACTTGCTCCGCCACCAGACATGCAGCCGCTCCGCTCCATAGTCCGAGCTCCACCTGCTCGTTGAAGCAGCCCCAACGCTCCCACAGCTCCGGCTACCGCCTACTTAGACATGGTAGACAGCCAAGGCTCAGTCCCATTCCTTCTGGACTTCGCTGCAGTGTTTAGTTCCTTCAAGCATGATATTCGTCTACTTTCGAGTTCATCTACTTTCAAGTTCTTCTACTTTCGAGTTCTTCTACTTTCGAGTTCTTCTACTTTCGAATTCTTCTACTTTCGAAGCCTTACTTCGAGAACACCTAATATAGCCCATCTGCAATCAAGTTCTTCTACTTTCCAAGCCTTCCACTTTCGGAAACCCCTAAACTAGACATCTAAACCCACACAATCTCTAGACCATCCTCCTGGCGGTTTCGCCGATGATGCGGATTCCCTTCCGGATGTTGTCATCGGAAACGCGAGAGAATCCAAGCCGCATCGTATGCTGCCCGCCGCCGTCGGTGTAGAAAATATCCCCGGGCGTAAACACCACGCCTTGCGCGGAGCAGGCTTCCAATAGCTCGCGCGTCCGCAAGCCTTGCTCGAATTGAACGAATACGTGGAGCCCGCCGTCTCCGGACAGCCGGTGCTGCGGCAGCCATTCTTCGCAGCAACTTTTGGCCAGCTCATATTTTCGCTTATATTCCGCCTTGGCCCGCTTCAGGTATTTCTCGAAATTGCCGTTATAGAGATACTGGTAAAGCAGGGACTGGTCCAGCGTAGAGGTGTGGATGCTGCGCGCACGCTTCACGCTTTCGAGGTAATCGATCAGGGTTTTATCCGCGAGGACCCAGCCGACGCGCAGTCCTGGAAACAGAATTTTGGAAAAGCTGCCCAAATAAATCACGCTGTTGTTTCCCCCGCCGGCACAGGCGACGAGCGGCGCGATATGCGAGCCGGAATACCGGAGCTCCTCATTGAAGCCGTCCTCTATCACCGGCGTCTCATAATCGCTGAGCAGCCGCAAAGTCTCGAGCCTCTTCTGCGGCGACATCACGATCCCCGTTGGATTATGGTAGGAAGGCACGAGGTACGCCAAATCATAAGGGCGAGCCGCGAGCTCGCGGGCAAGGTCCGTTAAGCTGATGCCATCTTGCTCCATCGGAACGCCGGTGATGGCGTAACCGTGCATTTTGAAATTTTTAATGGCGGTATGGTGGGTCGGATTCTCGCATAGGATGCGGCCATGGCCTTTATTCAAGGCTGCAAGCACCAAGCTCAGTCCCTCTGTAAAGCCGCTGGTCACCAACAGATCCTTGCCCGTTACATCAACGCCTTTATTCTCCATATAGTGAAGCAAATAATCGATCAGCGGCTTGTAGCCCTTGGCATAGCCGTAATTGAGGAGGACTTCTCCCTCCAGCGACATTCGGTCAAGGAAGGCGCGCTTTACATTTTGCAGATCGAACAGCTTCTCATCGGGTGCGATGCTCGTAAACGATATCGCCCCTTTGCCGGCACGGATGCCGTGCTTCATCAAGTCATTCGCTTCCGCCAGCCTCGCGTAGTCGTTCAAGCGCGAAGTCCAGTCCAGCTGTACATTTGCCGGCTGCGCTTCCGTTTCATTCGTGTTGATCGAGGGGATCACGAAATGCCCCTGGCCTTTGACGGCGTAAATATAGCCTTCGTCCTCAAGGTCCGAGTAGGCATTCAGCACGGTGTTGCGGCTGACGTGAAGCAGCGAACCGAGCTCCCGCGTAGACGGCAGCTTTTGATCCGCCTGCAGCGCTCCGGTCGTCATCAGCCGTTTCATATAATCTTTGACCTGTATATAAGCCGGACGGTCATCCGCTAGCGTAAAATCGGAATACATCCCATAACCCCCTTGCCACAATCATGGCATATTTTTGAATGGTCTACTAGAACCACGACCTGTCGCTTTCATGACCGGTGTGGTTGCCTTGCCACGTGACGCCCCATGTCCAATGATGGCTCAAAGAAAACAGTTTGTTCCATGCCGACGAAATTCGGCGTTGGAATCGAAGCAGAACTCGCAATTTCCTATACGGTAATCGTGATAAAAGTTTAACAACCACCCGGTGCTTTTTTGAATCGAATTACTCTATATCTGTGATTGACAGCCCCTAAGATCAGATGATCGCTGGTACTGCACTGCTTAATTCTACCCTAGTTTTCACCTGTTCGGGCAACTACCCGTCCAATCATTAGGTTAGGTTGTTGCAAGTTATTAAAGGTTTAGATCTAAAAAACTCCTCTCGGCAAAACAAGTTACTTCCTCCTTTATCACCTGTCTACCTATAGGGAGCCGGGGAGCCTATCGGTCTGGGCAAAACGAAAAGCCGCTCCGATACATTGTATCGAAGCGGCAAGCATTTGAAAGGGACCAATTTCGTGAGAGTGGCCGGGAATAGAGATTATGCAATCATAGCAGCTACGCATATCACCAGTACGAACCCTGTAATTATGTCGTTGTCTTGGCTTTGTATATAGGAATGATCTCGGGAATATAGCGGTACGCGCGGTGACCATCCACCTCTGCTCCCTTTTCCCTTATTTAACCGCCATCGACTCCTTAATCTTGTCATTAATCCATTGCCGCTTGGACAGAAGCCACTTCTCATCACGCGGATACGTCTTGAATGTGATCGGCTCTTCCAGCCCTTCCTCCAGCGCCTCCAGCACGGCCTCACGGCCGATCTGCTGCTCCAGCAGCTGCAGCGCCCGGAGATCCTGAAGCGCTTCATGGAACACCTTCAGCCGGATCGACTCCACCGGTCCGTCCTCGCCTGGATAAACCAGGAACGCATCGCCGGACGGAAAGCCGCTGTCCGCGTCGGTTACCCGATAAGGATCGATCGCCCGCCGCGAGTACTGGGAGTACCAGAAATTGTAGCCCCAATGCAGGAAGCCTTCGATGTTGTATTTATAGAGCTGCATGCCAAGAATGCGGTTTCGAGCGGAAGGCAGGTTGAAGAACCGGTTGGACACCTCTTTATACTGCGAGCAGCAGTAGTAGGTCCACAGCCCCTCGACTCCGGCTTCGAGGAACGGCTCGATATGGTTGCTTGCCGGAATCGGGCGCTTTACAAGCCCTTCCTCATAGAACGAAAAATCGGAAAGCGCGTCGATAATCGGGTAATCGGGCAGCAGCTCGTTCATTAAACGGCTCGCTTGGCCGTATGCCTCAATATGGGAGGCATGGGGCTCATCGGACACATGGAAATAACATCTGTCGTCACGCCCATGATCCTCGATCCAGTCCACTAAAGCCGGAATGAACTGTCTAAGGAAGGCTTGATATTCCTCACCCGATGCATCGGTCTCCCAGCCGAACAGCTTCTGGCTCTCCCCGTTTACGTTCGCCACAATTTTCGGCGCGTGCTTCGCCCCCCACTGCGTGAAGAAATGGGAGAACTCTAGGTATTGAATGCCGCAGCGGTCGCACAGATCGGTCCAGCGGTCCAGCTTGTCAAATCCGAATCGGTAGGAGCCATCGCCGAGAACCTCAACATCCACGAGCTGCACCGTCGGGCGCTCGCCGCCCACTTCGGTATCCAGCGGGGGAGTAAACAGCGGGGTCAACATCATGTTCATCCCGTGCTCTGCCGCCGTCCGGATATACTGCTCGATCAGCTGCCAATGACGTTCGCTGAACACATCGACACCATAGTAGGTTGCCAGGCAATCCGTATGGAACCACTCGGTATGAATCAGCGTCTGCGCCGGCAGCACAACTGGGATCAGCTCCAGCCGGAAAGTCTCTTCGGCAAGCTTCTCTCCCGAATCCGTCTCAAACCGGAGCCCGATATCGTATATACCGCCCGCTCTGCCGGAATCCGGCTCAACTGTAACCCATAAGCTTCTCCACTGGCTCGGACGCCCTGTTACAGCTGCGTCTGCAGCGAGAGGAAATAACGGATCCGGGTATAACCCCGGGGTGCTTCTTAATATGAACTCGTCATGGTCATGGTACGTCGGCAGGTCCGAAGGGACAAGACCTACAGAGCGAATGGAAATGTACTCGCTCAGCTCGGACTCGACAACGACGCGGATATTTTTCATCAGTTGACTTGAGCGGTAAGCCACTTGAAAAGAAAACGTCTCATTCAGGAAAGCCGCCCCTGCATCATACGGTGCGGCTGCCAGCTCTTCATCGGCAAACACTTTGGACAAGGAGCTGAGAAGCCGGGTCTCGAACGTTGGAATATTGCTCATTCGGCGATGCATCCTCTCTATCGTGATTTGGATCAATCTTTCGTATATCATACTAGCGAACTCGCGGAACTTGCACGAGAAAAAAATGATTTCGATAAAAAAGGGGACCATCCTCCTAGAAGATGGCCTCTCTGTTGCAAGTACGAACGTGTTTGGGCCCAACATGGAATCGTGATACGCTCCCTGGGACGCGCCAAGAGCGCTTCATCGTTGCCCGGTCTTGCCCATGGCCAATGGTAGCACCCGGGTATTGCCCCCATGACCAATGGTAGCGCCGATCCAGCCCCAAGATTGCATCCAACCCCATGTTTAGTTCATTAATTCATCAATGAACGCTCTCGGTCAGCTCCAACCGCAGGGGTTCAACCCAGCTTCAGTCAACGCCCCGATACACCTCGATCGCGGAAATGTTCGGACACCATCGCGATTCCAAAATGGTAAACCGGATGTACCTGGACCGTACCGCTGGAAACTTGCAGATCCGCTTGCGGCCAATGACCGTTCCGCGGCAGATTGGCTTCCAGGCACCGTCCTCCCTGTACTCCAGCTCGTACCGTTCGACCCGCTGCCCATATCGGTGTTCAGCCAGCACGATATGATCAAACTCCTGCTCGCTCCCGAGATCGACCTCGATCACGGCGTATTCGGTGCCCTCCTCCGGGCACCAATACGTGTCCTTGTCCCCGTCCAGCATGTTCGCGGCATCGGACCCCGGCATCGTCTCCGATGCCGCAATATGCGCCTGTGCAGCGAGGTTCGTCTTGAACGTAGCGCGCAGCACCTCGCCCAGCTCCCGCAGCCGCTGCCTGTCGTTCTCGTGAATCAGCCCGCGGGGATCCGGCGGAATATTCAGAAGGAAGGTGGCGTTGCCCCCGACCGAGCCGTAATAAATATGCAGCAGCTCTGCAAGCGGCCGAACCTTATCGTCCTCCGAGGCATGGTAGAACCAGCCCGGGCGGATCGACGTATTCACTTCGGCCGGATACCACACCAGCTCGCGCTCACTCAGGATGACGCTGCGGCTGCCAAGGTCCTCCTCGCTCGAGCTGTAATGGCGGGCAAACTCGCGGTCGTCCGTCTTCTGGGATTTTTCCTGAATCGCTTCGTTTTCGCGCAGGGACGCAGGGACGACGCTCCATTCGGACTCCCGGCAATGCCCCGCCTCATTCCCGCACCAGCGTATGTCGGGACCGCATACGGAAATGGCGGCTCCCGGCTGCAGCTCCCGGATCAGGGCGTAATACGCCTCCCAGTCATATTTCTGGCGCTTGCCGTTCGGCCCTTCGCCGCAGGCGCCGTCGAACCATACGCAGAACAACTCGCCATACCCCGTAAGCAGCTCCCTTAATTGGTTCAGAAAAAACTGATTATACCGCGGTGAATCTCCATACGTCGGCTCATGCCGGTCCCAAGGGGAGACATAGATGCCGAACTTGATCCCGCCCCTCCGGCAGGCCTCCGCGACTTCCCGTACCACATCGCCCTCGCCGCCGCGCCATGGGCTGCTCTTTACGGAATGTTCGGTATACCGGCTCGGCCACAGGCAGAACCCGTCATGATGCTTGCATGTAAGGATCAAGCCCCGCATGCCGGCGCTGACGCAGGCCTCTACCCACTGATCCGCATCCAGCTCCGTGGGATTGAACAGCGCAGGGTCCTCCTTCCCCGTTCCCCACTCCATATCGGTAAACGTATTTACCGTAAAGTGGATAAATGCGTAAAACTCCATGTCTTGAACGGCCAATTGCCGCTGTGTCGGCTGGATGCGAGCCGCGTATTCGATCCTATTTTGCAAGCGATAAACCTCCCGTCTGTTACGAACCTTGGTTATCCAGCGCTTTCTGGTGAATTTCAAGATATTTATCCAGCTGCAGCCCTTTAAACCCGCTTACGTAAGCGTCCCAATCCTTCTCGATATCCTTGCTGCCGGTTACGAACTGGGCCAGGTTCGATTTCACGTAATCCTGAATCGTTTTTTGAATCTGCGCAATGAACGTGGCGTCGGCCGGATCGATGAACACGTCAGTCGGGTACACGAGCTCAGGCTTGGCAAACGGCTCATATTTCTTGGCAGCCAGCCACAGCCGGTATTCATAGGCTCCGTTGCCCAGCGGATCCTCAGGCGCGACGAACGATTCGCGGATCGAGTTGACCATCAGCATCGTCCCGAGCTGCCACCAAGTAACATCCGGCGTCCCTTCGGGCACATCCCGCTTCAGGGCCTCGTATTTGGCCGGCTTGCCATTGTAATCAAGCGCACCGGCTTCCGCCTTCCTCCAGCCGTCCCCTTCAAACCCCCAAGAGGTCATGACCGTCCCTTCCTCCGAGAACAGATAGTCGGCCAGCTTAATGGCGGCGATCCGCTCCTCCTCCGTCGCTTTATTCGTGATGACAAAAGATCCATCCCCCGCGCCTACGCTGTAGCCTGCCAGCTGTACACCGTTCGGCCCTTTCAGCGGCGGAACGACGTCGTACTCCTTATGGCGCGGCTTCGCGTCCGTTGTATCCAGCATGCTGCTGATCAGGGCGTAGCCGACCGCACCGACCACATTCTCGGATTTATTCCCCAGCTGCTTGACGGCATCGCCGTTTTGCGTAAACGCGCCCTTGTCGATCAAGCCCTCGCTGTACAGCTTCCGTAAGTACTTCAGCCCCTCCTTCCATTCAGGCTCCGTCGCGGACAGAATAACCTTCCCGTCCTTCACGCTCAAATACGAGGTGCCATTGTTATATATAAAGGCATTCATCAAAAAGGCGTCAACTCCTCCTCCCCACACATCAAGCGAGGTGGTCAGCGGAATTTCATCGGCTTTGCCGTTTCCGTTCGGGTCCTTCTCCTTGAAGGCTTTCAGCACTTCATAGAATTCATCCGTGGTTTGGGGCATTTCAAGCCCCAGCTTCTCCAGCCATGTCGTATTGATCCACATCCGCTGGCCATATGTGCAGTGCAAGCACTCATTCACCTTCGGCAAGGCATAAATGTTGCCGTCCGGCGCCGTCATGGCCGGGGCCAGGTACGGAATCTCCTCCATCGCCTTCTTAATGTTCGGCGCATGCTGCTCGATCAGATCGTTCAACGGAATGAATGCGCCCTGCATACCGTATTTGATCTGATCCGCCTTTGAGATGCCGGCGTTCATAATGAGGGCCGGATAATCTCCGCTGGCCAGCATAAGCAGCTTCTTGTCGTTGAATACGGCATCCGGGGTCGTATTCCATTTAAATTTGATGCCCAGCTTTTCTTCAATATGCTTGGAGAACGGATTGACGTCCAGGCTTTCGATCCCTGCGGACTGGGGCGCGAATACCGTCAATTCGACCGGAGATCCCGGATCCCCCGTCTTAGCGGTGCTTCCCCCTTCTCCTTTGGGTTCTGCCGGCTTCGAGCAGCCCGATAGCGCCAAGACAATGACCATAATCAAACTTAAGTGCCATACGATGGTTCTCTTCAAACGAACTCCTCCTCATGAATGGAATTAGAACGCAAGTCTTACCATCTTCCAATCAAATGCTTCTACATTTACCCCCATAGCTGATGAATCGCTTGCATGACAGTCTGTGCCTCACCTCCTTCCCTTCGGCTTCACTCCAGTGAGCTATCCCTTGAGTGAACCGATCATGACTCCCTTGACAAAATACTTCTGCACGAACGGGTAAATCATCAGCACCGGCGCGCTCGCTACCACGATCAGTGAATATTTCAGCAGGTCCTTCATCCCTTCGCGGACAAGCAGCTCGTTCACGTTGGTGACCATCTCCGCGCTGACGGAATTCAAAATCAGAATGTCCCTTAGAAAAATTTGCAGCGGGAACAAGCTGCTGTCCTTCAAATAAATCAAGGCGTTGAAGTAGGAATTCCAATGTCCGACGGCATACATCAAAGCCAGCACGGCAATGATCGGCTTGGATAACGGCAGGGCAATTCTTAGAAAAAAGGTAATGTCGCTGCTCCCGTCCATCTCTGCCGCTTCGGCCAGCTCTTCCGGAATGGTGGTCTGAAAGAACGTTCTGGCAATGATCACCTGAAATACGGCCAGAGCTCCCGGAATAATCATCGCCCATCGTGTATCGAGCATCCCCAGCGATTTGACGAGCAGGTAGTTCGGGATCAAGCCCCCGTCGAAGAACATCGTGAACACCAGCAGCATCATAATGATATTGCGGACATAGAACGTTTTTCTGGCCAGCGGGTAAGCCAGCATGACGGTAAACGCCACGTTCACGAGGGTGCCGACCACCGCATAAAATAGCGAGTTGCCGAATCCGATCAGCACATTGGAATTTTGGAATACGGCCTTATACCCGATCAGCGTCACATCGACCGGCCACAGCCACACTTTACCGGAGGATACAGCCCCCGGCGAGCTAAAGGATGCGCTTACAATGTGCAGCAGCGGAAACAGAATGACGATTAGAATAACCGACAGAAACAAATACACCAAGCCGAGAAACAACCGGTCCTGGACAGACTCCCGAATAGCGGTTCTGCTCATGCGAATCCTCCTCTCTTACCACAGGCTCGTGGATGATACCTTGCGGGACACAAAATTGACGATAACCAGCAAAATAAAGTTAATGACGGAGTTGAACAGCCCGATCGCTGCCGAGAAGCTGAAGTTCGCTCCAAGCAGCCCGACCTTGTACACATACGTTGAGATGACCTCCGACGTATTCTGGTTGAGTGGGTTCTGCATAAGATAGATTTTCTCGAAGCCAAGGCTCATTACATTCCCTAGATTCAGGATCAGGAGGATGACGATAACCGGGAACAGACTCGGAATATCGATGTTGATGATCTTCTGAAGCCGGGTCGCTCCATCCACCCTGGCCGCCTCGTACAGATCCGGATTCACGCCGGCGAGGGCCGCGATGTAGATAATGGCGCCATAACCGGTGAACTGCCATGCATCGGACCAGACGTAGATGGACTTGAACAGCCCCGGGATGCCTAGAAAATCGACGGGCTCAAGCCCTAGCGCCCGATACAGATTGGACATGAGTCCGGTATTCGGCGATAAATTCACGATGAGGATCGAAACGATGACCACGGTCGAAATAAAATAAGGCGCATACGTGACCATTTGAACCGTCTTCTTGAACCTTCCGTTTCGAATTTCATTCAGGGCCAGTGCAAGCAGGATTGGCGCCGGGAAACCGACGAGCAGTCCGTACAAGGAGATTTCTAGCGTATTTCTGACATACTGCCAGAAGAACGGAGCCTCGAACAGCTGCTTGAAATAATCGAATCCCACCCAGGGGCTTCCGAATATTCCCTGAACGACGTTGTATTCTTTAAATGCAATCAGAACGCCGAACATCGGAACGTATTTAAAGATGACGATATACAGCAGAGGGAAGAACACGAGCAGGTAAAATTGCCAATGCTTCATCAGCTTCTTCCTTGTTCTGCTTCCGGGCTTGTGCAATGGGACATTCATTCCGGCCGTTGCTTCCATTGTTTTGCTCATGCGAGCCACCGGGCTACCCCTCCTTATCGATTTGATGACCCTTAGTCTAGGGGAAGCCGCCCCGGCTGTTCAATAAACAAGATTCGCCGGCCCAACGTATTTCCGCGAAGCAGACTGGATGCCATAGATCAGGCAAGCATCAGACGGATAAACCTTTTTCCGCCGCTAAACCAAACTCCCCGCATGAAAAAAATCCCGCAGAATAGCGCATTCCGCGGGATTTTGAAGCCTCGTCCAGAATCTGGGGCGCGTCTCGGTTCTAGCCTTCGGCGATCCGATTTGCGTCCCCGGAAGCCGCCTGGTCCCGATACTCGCCAGGGGACAGGCCCACTGTTTTTTTGAACATTCGGCCAAATGAGATGGCATTCGAGTATCCGACCTTGGTCGCGATTTCCTGAACGGGCAGGGCCGTCTCGACAAGCAGCCTTCGGGCATGCGTGATCCGCAGCTCAATCAAATAATCAACGAACTTCTGGCCCGTCTCCTCCCGGAACAGCTTGCTGAGCGTCTTCCAATTCATATGGAACTGTTCGCTCAAGTAGTTCAGCGACAGATCGGGATTCGCCGAATTCTCCTCCATATACTGCCGAATTCGCCGGATCGTATCAGCGTGATTGCGTCCGTTGAGGACTGCTGCCATGCCCTCGTACAAGGACGAGAGCGCCTCGCCGCAGTTTTGCTGCAGCTGCTCCAGCGTGTCCGATCGCTGCAGCGCATGCCGCAGTTGAGGCTGGCCCTCGTTTAGCCAAACGTCCTGAAACTCCTTAGCCATACAGGATAACTCCCGGCCGAGCGCATAGATCAAGTAATCCGCTAAACTGTGAACCCCGTCCCGGTCCAGCATATTCTTCTCAATATGCTCGATCAAGGCTTTATATTTCTCCCGCCAATCCGGATTCACCATCCGAAAGGACTGGGCGATGGAACGGATCTGATTCAGAAAATCAAACGCATGTCCGCGCTCCTCGCCGGCGATTTGTCCGTAAGGAATGATCCTGTTCTCGCCGAGAATCATTTTATATTTCAATGCCTTGAGCGCTTGGCTGTACGACTCCGGAATTTCCGTATACTGCTCTGCCTGCTTTCCCATGCCAATCGTTACGGTCAGCTTCAGATGCTCCTCCACCCACCGGCGGGCATCTTCGAAGATTACAGCAGCCTCCTGCATCTTATCCTGAGCCGGATCGACCTGGATGATAACGCCCAGCTTCGATGCGGATGTCCATTCCGCCCAAAGGACGGCTCCCCGTGCAGCTGCCGTTTCCTGAACAACGCTCTTCAAAGCAAATTTCAATAAATATTGATCCTGCTCCCGGTACTGTTCGCAGAAGTGAGCGTACTTATCGATCTCCATCACGCTGACGATCTGAGGAGAGGCCAGATCCGGCAGCTCAATGACATCCCTCTGTTCATTCCACTGCTCCAATTGCAGCGGATACTGCCCCTCGATCAGCTGCTGAAACAAATAAGCCTTCCGAAGCAGCAAATCCTCGCGATGCTGCTGCTGAAAGCTGTTGGACTGCTCCAATATGCTCTCAAGCGCCGATTCAATGAAAGCAAACTCATCCTGCTTGCGGCCGTGAAGCAGCGCATTCGTCTTGGTCTGTGTATACTTCTGAACCTGAGACACGATGGCCTCTACCGGCTTGTAGTTTCTGCGTGTAACATAAACGATCCATACAATGCCGGCCACACACATCAATATGCCTACCATGAACCACACGTTGTACAGCTGGCTTACGATGCCGACTACTCTGCCCTGCGTCAGGCCGCCCTCATATACCCAGCCCGTGTACGGGGAAACTGCGCTGGACACCGGCTCTCTCTCCTCCGCCGCCATCGTGCCCGGCGTCATGGAATGGCCGTCCGCATCCTTCATTCGGATAAAGCTGACATCCGAGTTATACATCCCCTGAACCATTTGGAAAATGGCATCCACTTTGATATTGACTGCAATAAGCCCCCGGCCGCGGGATACGAACGGTGCGTCCCGAACCAGCGTGACCGTTTGCCGTGCACTGTTAAAGCTGAATTCCCGAAAATCCCGGACGCCGCTCCAATGGGCCTCGCTGTTTTTCCGGCTCAAGTAGGGTTTAAGGAAAGCATAATCCGCATAGTCCTGAAGCTTGAAGGCGGAGGATGTGGTTAGAACATATTCGTCCTGCGTGCGTACCAGCGCCATGGAATCCACAAGGGGACTGGACACCTTGAACTGCTTCATCGCCTGTACGGCCTGCATGTTCAAGTAAACGTCATCCTGGTCCTCGGAGCTGAAAAAATCGGACAAATCCGGATTAAACAGCAGCTCCTGCACCAGCATCTGATCGATGGATTTCAGCGAGTTATCCACCGACCGCATCGCCTGCTGGATCATCGTCTCATTGGCCTGCACCGCTCCCTGCCGCGACTGTTCGCCAAGCATTTGGAAAAATACGAAAAACACAAAGGAAATGACAATAAAAAAGACGGGCATATACGATAGCAGCTGACGGTAAAACCAAGCTTTGTTCCCCATAGACATCCCCCTACCCAAAAGGTTGTTCATCCATCCCGATACGTCAGCCATGCCGATAGACACGCTGACCGTGTTTGGCCCGGAACCGCCGGAGCCGCTGGAAGCGCTTTCTAATCAAAAGCCAACGGCTTCCTTCGGAACTCGTTTGCTTCCGATCCCTGCATTTGAAGTATTAGCTTCATATTAGAAGAAAACGCGGGGTTTACCAACACTTTTATGGGCAGGGACTGAAAAACATGTCTCTGGTATTAGGCGGATAGGAGCGTTGAATCAGGCATGCCGGCAGGTCGGATGCGATCAAAAATGAAGCGGGGGGACAACGAAGGTGTCTAGGAAAAAAACATAAAAAAGCAAGTACAGGATGCTCGATCCTGTACTTGCTGTGGATACCATGAGGTTGGATACGCCCCGGCACTTGAGGCTTTCCCGCTCTCAGGCCGCTTATCCGCGTGCCGCGGCATCCGCATAGAAAATAATCGTATAAAATTTCGTAATCTCGTTCCCCGGGTTCCGGTAACGGTGGGGACGATTGGCCGCGAAATGCACGGAGCTTCCCGCAGGCACCGTATAGCATTCGTCCTCCCGCCAGAGCTCGAGCTCTCCCTGGTGGACAAATATATATTCCTCAACGCCGTCGTTATGCGCTTCCGATCCATGATCGCAGCCGGGATCCATGATGACCATATACGACTCGAATTTGGTGCGAAGGTTGTAGGAGAACAATGGATGCACCCGGTATGCGCCTTCTGCCTCATGGAAAGGCTCCACATCCTCAGGCGATACGACCGTCACCTCGGTCTCCGCTTCCTCAATCAGCGTCGTGAATGATATCCCCAGACCGCTTACGATGCGCCATAACACCGATATCGTCGGGTTTGAATCCCCCCGCTCGATCTGGCCGAGCATTGCTTTGCTTACGCCGGTCAGCTCCGATACATTGTCCAGGCTGAGGCCCCTCGATTTTCGAATGGCTTGTAAATTTCTCCCTACCTTTTTATGAATGGGTTCCAATCGTACAATATCCTCCTTCGGTACCTAACGGCTAGCTGATTTTGCTCTGATCCGCCCGCAGCTTTTCCGTAAGCTTTGATACCATATCATCCGTCATTCGGTTCAAATCATATTGTACATCAAATCCCCATTCTTCGCGTGCGCAAGTTGCATCAATCGCGTCCGGCCATTCGTTCGCAATGGACTGGCGGACCGGATCGACCTGATAATCCAGCTTAAAGTCCGGGATATGCCGGCGGATGCTGGCAGCGATCGATTCAGGCTCAACGCTCATCGCCGTCACATTAAAGGCGTTCCGGTGCTTCAGCCGTGAACCGTCTGCCTCCATCAGTGTGATGATCGCGGATATGGCATCCGGCATATACATCATGTCGAGGTACGTTCCTTTCTCGATATAGGAGGTGTATGAGCCGCTGCGAACCGCTTCCCAATACATGTCGACCGCGTAATCGGTCGTTCCTCCTCCAGGTGGCGCGGAGTGGGAGATTAGCCCTGGAAAACGGAGTCCCCTCGTGTCCACGCCGTATTTATGATGGTAATAATCGCACAGCAGCTCGCCAGACACTTTGCTGACTCCGTACATCGTCAGTGGACGCTGCAGCGTATCCTGCGGGGTCGCACGCTTCGGGGTATCCGCCCCGAAGGCTGCGATCGAGCTCGGTGTAAAGAACTGGCATGACAACGCCCGTGCCGTCTCCAGCGCGCTCAGCAGGCCTCCCATATTCAGATTCCAGGCAAGCGCCGGGTTCGATTCCGCCCGCGCTGACAACAGAGCCGCCAGATGGATTATCGTATCCGCTCGAAACTCTTTAGCCGCGTCATAGAACGCCTTGCTGTCCGTGACATCCAATAGCCTGAACGGTCCGCTCTGCACCGCCTCGCTTTGCGATTGGCGAATATCCGTTGCCAGCACGGCTTCGTCGCCGTATATTTGCCGCAGCTTTACGATCAGGTCCGAACCGATCTGACCGAGTGCACCCGTGACCAAGATTCGTTTCATGAATCATGCCTCCTTCTTAGATCAGACCAAGCTCGCGTCCGATGGATTCGTATGCCGCAAGCGCGCGGTCCAGCATTTCCTTCGTATGGATCGCGGTAGGCATGTTGCGCACTCTTCCCGTCCCTTTCGGCACCGTCGGGAATACGATCGCTTTGGCGTACACTCCCTCTTCATATAGACGGGTGCTGAATTTCTGAGTCGTCGATTCGTCCCCGATGATGCAAGGCGTAATCGGGGTTTCCGTAGCGCCGGTCGAGTAGCCGAGCTGCCGGAGCCCTTCCTGCAAATAGCGGGTGTTCTCCCACAGCTTCGATTGAAGCTCCTTGCTGTTCTGAAGGATATCTATCGCCGTAATGCACGCTGCAACTGCACCAGGAGGCAGTGCGGTCGAGAAGAGGAACGGCCGGCTGCGGACCTTGAGCCAGTCGATCAAGTCGCGGGAGCCCGCTACGTAACCGCCGACCACACCCACAGCCTTGGACAGCGTTCCGATCTGCAGATCGACCCGGTCCGACAAACCGAAATGCTTCACAGTACCCGCTCCGTTCCCGAGCACGCCGGAGCCATGGGCATCGTCAACATAAGTAATGAGATCATAGGCCTCCGCGATTTCCACGATTTCCGGCAGCTTGGCGATATCGCCGTCCATGGAAAATACGCCGTCGGTAATAACCATAATTTTATTGTATTGCCCGGATTCTCTCGCCTCGCGGGCTTTCGTCCGCAAATCATCCATATCCGAGTGGTTGTAGCGAATCACCTTCGCTTTCGTCAGACGGCAGCCGTCAATGATCGAAGCATGGTTCAGCTCATCCGAGAGAATGGCATCCCCGGCTCCCATCACAGCCGAAATGGCCGCCATATTGCAGTTGAACCCGGATTGGTACGACAGCACGGCTTCCGTTCCTTTGAACTGGGCCAGCTTCTCTTCAAGCTCCACGTGAAGCGACAGCGTTCCGTTAATGCTGCGCACGGCGCCGCTTCCTGTCCCAAAATCCCGGGTTGCCCGGATTGCCGCTTCCTTCAGCCGCTCGTCATTGGCAAGGCCCAAATAATTGTTGGAGGACAAATTTACGAATTCGCGTCCTTGAATCTTGATGACCGGACCGTTCGGACTTTCGAGCGGCTGGATCGTATTATAGAGCCCCTGCTCCTTGAGTTCGGTTAAATTCTGCTGCAAGAAAGCGCTTAACGAGTGACTTGGCATATCATTTCCCTCCTAAATGGATGATGAATCTGAAAGAGGTTGTTCAAAAAGTCATTTTTTGATCACGAAGGGAGTCAAGAAGTATCTCGGCATCGAATCTTGAATTCAGCCGGGCCTAAGCAGATGCTTCCGAAGTATGTTTCCTGCGGAAACATTGTAGGTGCTCACGTACCCAATACAGCAGATGCTTTCGAAGGCGTTTTCTGCGAAAACGTGTAGCTCCGCTCCTCACTCCCTAGCTTCGTCTAACTAAAGCGTTTTGGAAAAACGCACTTCGGAAGCATGGGCTTCGGTGCTGAAAAACCGACTTTTTAAACTCGCACTGAACATCCTATCAATTACAACTCCATTGTATGCAAAACCTCACATATATGCAATATCTCGCACAAATATATGTTATATTAGACTACGAAATAAAAAATCCCCCGTGCCATGATCAAAAAAGACAAAGCGTCTTTCCTATCAT
This sequence comes from Paenibacillus sp. FSL M8-0142, assembly GCF_038597315.1. Lineage (NCBI taxonomy): Bacteria > Bacillati > Bacillota > Bacilli > Caryophanales > Paenibacillaceae > Paenibacillus > Paenibacillus sp. FSL M8-0142. The sequence continues at coordinate 1,833,333 of NZ_CP152008.1, read as the reverse complement.
TACCCCGGAGGATGCTTTCAGATATATTATGGATTCGAGATCAGCTATGACAGCCCTGTGCGAAAGCCCGGTCAATCGGCAATCGCCGCATGCAGAGCCTCCACATAGGCCGTGGCCAGCTTGGAGAGCGCGATATTTTTATGATGAATCCAGCCGACGTTGATCGTCTCATCGCACGCCAGAGGAACGGGAATGATCTCGTTGCCGTTCAAATCCGCGCTGAGCACGCCCGTGGAAATCGTATAGCCGTTCAGGCCGATCAGCAGATTGAACAAAGTTGCACGGTCGTTGACCCGGATGCTTTTTTTATGCGACAACGTGCTCAGAATCTCCTCGGAGAAATGGAAGGAGTTGTATTCCCCCTGCTCGAAGGACAGGTACGGATAATGCTGCAGCTCTTCGATCGTGACGATGGACTGCTTGGCAAGCGGGTTATGGACGCTGATAAAAATATGCGGCTTCGCTGTGAACAGGCTGTTAAACTCTAAACCGGCGTCCTTCAGCAGCTTGTTGATGACCTTGGCATTAAATTCATTAAGGTACAGGATTCCGATCTCGCTGCGGAAGGTCTTCACATCCTGAATGATTTCATAAGTCTTCGTCTCACGGAGCGCAAGCTCGTACTCCTCCTGTCCGTACTCCTGAACCAAATGGACGAAGGCATTCACGGCAAAAGCATAATGCTGCGTCGACACCGAGAAATGCTGCGGTGACGGCTTGGCGTTCAGGTACCTTCCCTCCAGCAGCTCCGCCTGCTCGACGACCTGCCGGGCATATCCTAGGAACTCGGCCCCTTCCTTGGACAGGATGATTCCTTTGTTCGTCCGTTCGAAAATGGTTATCCCAAGCTCCTCCTCCAGGTCCTTGATCGCATTGGACAGACTGGGCTGAGAGATAAACAAACGCTTGGCCGCCTCATTCATCGAGCCCCGGCCCGCAACCTCTATCACATACTTCAATTGCTGCAATGTCACCCTAGATCTCCCCCTTCTAACACCGGACTTTAACGCTGATCTTTTACATGTTCACGAAGGACCAATGGCATAAAATTTTATTTTTTGAGCCATGCGGCCGATAACATAATTACAAGAAATCTTTAAAATTTAAGCTGTATATTTTAAGTCCAGAATTCTTGATCTGAAGAAAAGCACTTCCTCTGCGCCATTGTACTTATCCCAAGCACAGGTATACGCAGAACCTACTATTGCACCCTGCCAAATGAAAAGGAGTCCGATCCCTGCCCATGATGAACCGTAAGAACAAACTTATGAATGCCGTATCGCTAGCTATTATCGGAATTACCGCTATTGTACATCTTCTAGCCCGCAGGTTCCATGTGTTCGACCAAAACATGCACGCCCAGGAGATGCTCTCCTCTGCCCAAATGGAAGGCCAATTCGGAGCCATCCTGAACGTGCTGCTTGTTTTGCCTGCACTGCTGCTGGCGGTTACGCTCGTCATTTACAGCCGCAAGCCGGACCACCCGTGTATTCCCTATATGCATACCTTAGTCCTAACCCTTGGCAGCATCTCGATCATTGCCGGCGCAGGGGGGCATGTCGAATTTCACTTTTCCATCTTCATGGTGATCGCGGCCCTCTCTTACTATAAAAATATAAAGCTCATCTTCTGCATGACCGGCATATTTGCCGCGCAGCATATTCTCGGGTTTCTTCTTATTCCGGAGCTTGTGTTTGGAACGACGAGCTATTCCTTGACGATGCTGATCATTCATGCGGTATTTCTCATTCTTACCTCGGCTGCAACCAGCTGGCAAATTCACAGCACTCTGCGGATCGAAGCATCCTTGAGAGAGGCGCAGCATCAGCAGCGTGCTGCGATGATGAATGACATCACGTCTAAGCTGGCCGACTCCACCCGCCAATTGAAGGAGACCGCTGAGCGGCTGGCCGGGCAATCCAGGCAAAGCACCGGACTAAGTCAACATCTGGGGAAGATCATCGAGGACATTGCTCATGGAACGAGGGAACAGATGGCTGCGATGGAGCAAAACCGTGCCATCATTCTCGAAATTGGCGGAAGCATCCGCCATGCGGCAGCATCGGCGTCGGAAGCCGCCGGGGCCTCCGAGGAATCCGCGCGACAGGCGGAATTCGGCAGTCATATCATCGGCAATATTTTATCCGAAATCAAGAATACCGGTCACTCGGTCGACCAAAGCCGGAATACGTTGATGGTGCTGAACCGGCACGTCTCCCGAATCGGTGATATTCTCGAGGTAGTCCGAGGCATTGCAAGCCAAACCCATCTCCTGGCATTAAACGCGTCGATTGAGTCGGCAAGAGCCGGGGAAGCGGGCAGGGGATTTGCCGTCGTTGCCGGCGAAGTACGTAAGCTCGCCGAGCAATCCTCGGCCTCTGTCGGCGAAATCACCGAACTGATTGACAGCATACATAGGGAAACCGCCGATCTGCTCGGCAGCATCGGCCAAGTCCACGACAATATGAGCTCGGGAGTACGGGTCGTCGATCAGGCGAGGGCCTCGTTTGATGTCATCCACCATGCCGTGAAACAGTCTTCCGACCAGATGAAGGAAATATCCGCCGCGACGCAGCAGTTGTCCGCCGGCTCCGACCGGATGAATCATTCGATTCAAGAAATGACCCGTTTTACGAACGATACGGCCGCCCACGCTCACGACATCGTCGAAGCTTTCCAAGAGCACGCCGCATCCATCCGGCAGGTGTCGGATGCCGCGGATCTTATGGCAGCGCTGGTCACGGACTTGAACGGCATCATGGACCAGTTGGCGAAAGAGGCGACCGATTAAATGCCTCATTCGCCTGCCAAGGCTTTGAACGCTTTCAGTACATAAAAGAAGAGACCGCTTCGTGGTCTGCAGCCCATCTATTCCCGTGTTGTAGGTGGGCTGTTTTTTTCATCCTAATGGAAGTTTTACCGTAAACTCGGAGCCGACCCCCACTTCGCTCCGTACCTGGATGCTTCCCCCATGGACTGAAACGATCTGATGTGCAATCGACAGTCCGAGCCCTGAGCCACCGGCGATTCTTCCTCTTCCGGCATCGGCGCGATAGAACCGGTCGAACAAATGCGGAATCGCTCCCTCCGGAATTCCGGATCCGGTATCGGTGATCGAAATCGAGACGCAATCATGAATGATCTGCATGCAGACCGTAATCTTCCCGCCTTCCCGCGTATGTCTTAGCGCATTCGTCAATAAATTCAGAAACACCTGCTTTATCCGTCTAGGATCCAGACATACCGTCGGCATATCTTCGTTACAAGATACGGCCAGACTAACCCCATATTCATCCGCTTCCGGCTGCACCAGCTCAATCAGCTCCTCCATAAGCATAGGCAAGTTCGTTGGTTCTTTGTTTAATATAAGCTCTCCGGCTTCCGCCGTATTCAGCAACTGCAGTTCATCCACTAGCCTGATCAGCCGCAGCACTTCATCATGCACGGAGAGCAGCGCTTCCGGCTTAACGGTCCCTTGAGACTGCTGAATCAGCTCGAGCTTGGATTGAATGATCGCCAGCGGCGTCCTAAGCTCATGCGCTACATCCTCAACAAGGCGCTTTCGATTATCCATCAAGTCGCGGAGCTGGGTCGTCATCGAATTAAATGCCTCGCCGACCTGACCGTATTCATCGGCCCGTTCAATCGGGACTTCGGTGGCAAGCTCACCGCCCGCTACCCGGCGCATGACGCGTATCAGCTTGTTCAAGGGATTCATGATTAGCCCAGAAAGCCAGTAGCCGAGGATCAATGCCGCTCCCGCAATAAACAAAGTCATGTTGAAGGCCTTGATCTTCATCTCTGCGAGGATATACTGGCTTACCCCCTCCAAAGAGATCATTCCTTCATTGCTTCCACCGCCATCCGTGTAATATCGGGCGAATAGGCTACCCAGGTAACCTTGCGTCGTCCCGATATAGGCCGCACTGACAAGGACTACCAGGACGCCCATCGCCAAAAAGATTTTGCCCCGCACACTCATCCTTCTTCACCGAACCTGTATCCGAATCCGTACACCGTCTGAATATATTTCATCCGCTCCGGATCATTCTCCAGCTTTTTCCGAAGCTTGCTGATATGGGAGTCCAGCGTGCGTTCATAATTCATGAAATCATCGTCCATGGCGGCTTTTATTAACTGCAGCCGGCTGAAAACGACGCCTGGTCTTGAAGCCAGTGTCAGCAAAATTTTAAACTCGGTCGGGGTCAGGGGAATGAGTGCGCCGTTTCTTGTAACCTGGCATTTGGTCAAGGAAATACGAAGATCTCCCCGCTCAAGGTCGGCCGGTTCGTCGTTTCTCGGATCGATTCTCCGAAGCAATGAACGGATCCGGGAGGCAAGCTCCCGCAAACTAAAGGGCTTGGTCATATAATCATCCGCCCCCAGCTCCAGGCCGATAATTTTATCCGTTTCCTCCGTTTTGGCCGTTACCATAATAATGCCGCAAGAGCTGACCTGTCGTAACTCCCTGCAAACGTCAATGCCGCTCTTACCCGGAAGCATCCAGTCAAGGACTACGATCGCGGGCCGTTCCCTGCGTGCGGCTTCCACCGCGTCAAGACCATTGGTAACTGCGTATACGAGGAATCCTTCGGCCTCTAAATATTGCTTCATCGACTCGAGCATCGCCTTTTCATCCTCTACTATCATAAGTTTCGTTTCCATAAGCATAATTTCTCCTCATTCGTTTGTAGCCATTATAACCCGGATATGGCCATAAAAAGTGCTCTTACACATAATCAATAGATCGTTTCCACAAGTTCTACACAATCGGACGGTAAACTGGTTACATCAATGAAAAGGCGAAGGAGAATTGAACTTATGAGAACTTGGATTATGATTGAATACGGAATCACAATCGCTCTTGTGCCGCTCTGGTGGCTGGTCTATTCCCGAGCTCGGCATGTGCTTGACCATAACACTTCGGAATCGTTCCATACCCATCTGCGCAGCCTGCGATTCCGGTTATGGCCGGCCGTCTGCTTGACCACGGTCAAGCTAGCCGCAACGATTCGGATGTGGATGACCGACTGGTCCTTCGTCGAAGACAAGGTGCTGATCCAGTGGCCGCTGTACCTATGCGGCATGTTCGCCATTTTCATGTTCTCGCTTCCGGAACTCTATCGGCGCGAACAGTCCGCCTTCTCTTCCACGAAGGGGAGAGCGGGAGGGCTATCTAACCCCATCATATTCCTGCCGTTTTCGGCAGCATTTACCGCATCCGCAGCTTCCGCGATCCAAATGCTGTTCTTCGCGCAATCCCCGCTACGATTCGAGACGTTATATGGGGTTTGGGCAGGGTTTGGTCTTGGGGTTGCTTTCCAAGCCTTCACTTATCGAAGGCACCTGAATCGTCAAGCCGCAGGCGGAAAGTTAGCCAGGCAAGAAAACTCAGGGAAACGCTTCCTCCGCATGGTCCAAAAGGGCTTGGTGCTTCTTGTTGTCGTCTCGACGATCGTTGCATCCGGACTGCTATCATCCAGACTTCCGGATCGGATGAGCATGATGGATCACGGTACCCAAAGCTCCCATGGAGGCCACGCCAATGCAAGCCACAATCTTGCAGGTCTCGATCATGCAGACTCGCCTGTGTCTGCGGCTGTAATGAGCCCGGAAGCCGTCAGCGTCGAGGACCTGAGAGGTCCGCAAGATGCGCCGCCGGACCGCTCTTTTACAATATCAGCGTCAAAGCTGATAACAACGCTTCCCACCGGAGAACATTCGGAACTCTGGACCTTCAATCAAACCGTCCCGGGACCAGAGCTTCGAGTAAAGGAAGGCGACCTGGTCGAAGTCGTATTGCACAACGTTGATATCGAGGATGGCGTCACCATCCACTGGCATGGCCTGAATGTCCCGAACGGCGAAGACGGCGTAGCGGGGCTGACGCAAGATGCTGTGATGCCGGGAGAACGGTTCGTTTACCGTTTCATTACCAATCAGACGGGAACTTACTGGTATCATTCGCATCAACAATCCTCGGTTCAAGTTGCCAAAGGACTCTACGGCACGCTAATCATCGAACCGAAGGAAGGTATCGCGGAGGATGTCGATATGACCGTCATGTCCCACTCTCACGGGACGAGCAACGGCAGCACGATTACGCTGGGTCCCACTGGCGTGCTGTCGCGCCGGATCATTGAACCGGGTACGGCCGTCCGTATCCGGCTCATTAACGCCCATAACATGCCGCGTATTTTTTACGTATCGGGAGCGCGGTATCGAGTAGCCGCCATAGACGGGGTCAATCTGAACGGACCGGAATGGATGGAAGACCGGCCGCTTCTGCTTGCCGCCGGCGGAAGGTATGATCTCGCCTTGGTCATGCCGGAGCATGCCGTTTCGGTGTCGCACAGCCTGGGTACGATCAACGAAACCAGCGAGGCCGTTGTCCTCTCGGCCACGGATCACGACATGCCGGCTCCCGGGGTTGAGGGAACGATCTTTGACCCTGCATACTATGGCGCTCCGGCGCCGGTTCCCTTTGATTCCGACACGAAATATGACAAGGCGTTTACGCTGGTACTGGACAATCGGGTTGGATTTTATAACGGAACCATGACCAATTTACAGACGATCAATGGGTATGTCTTTCCGGATACGCCCTCGCTGATGGTAAGTGAAGGCGATGTCGTCAAAATGAAATTCGTCAATCGCGGATTCATGGATCACCCGATGCATCTGCACGGCCATCACCTATTGGTGCTGAGCCGGAACGGCATACCGGTTCAGGGCAGTCCGTGGTGGACCGATTCCTTGAACGTAGCCCCAGGCGAAGTGTATGAAGCCGCTTTTGTTGCGGATAATCCCGGACTGTGGATGGATCATTGCCACAACCTGGAACACGCCGCGGCAGGGATGTCCATGCACCCCGAGGGAGTCTACACTCCATTTGAAATCGGCCGGTCTACGGTCAATATCCCTGAATGATGTGTGGAAAAGTACGCGGAGGCAGTGAAAAACCCTTCCGGGAGCAGTGCCTAAAGGCTTGCTCTTGGAAGGGTCATTTCAGCGTTCTCTATTGTTCTCCCGTCTGAAACTGCTTCTTGGCCCATTCCGCATACGACGGATGGCTGTCAAGCAGCTCCTCGTGGGTTCCGCTGCCGGTAACCCTGCCGTGCTCCAGCACGATGATCTGATCAGCCGCGACTACGGTGGACAGCCGGTGGGCGATCACAACCGTTGTCCGCTCGATCATCAGGTTGCCAAGCGCCTTCTGCACCTCATGCTCAGAGTCGCTGTCCAGACTTGCGGTCGCCTCGTCGAGCAGCAAAATATCCGGTTGCCGGAGCAGCGCTCTCGCGATCGCCACGCGCTGCCGCTGCCCGCCGGACAGCTGAATCCCCCGCTCGCCGACCTCCGTCTCGTATCCCCGCGGAAGCGACTCGATGAAACCTTGGGCATAAGCAAGCCTTGCCGCTTCCGCTACCTCTTCATCCGTCACCGGCTCCTCGCGCCCGTACACGATGTTATCCCGGATGGACCCGGTCATGAGCGGGCTGTCTTGGGATACGTAACCGATCTTGCGCCGCCAGGAGTCCAGTGAGTAGTCCCGGATCGATTCCGAGCCGAAGACGATATCTCCGCCGCTTGGCGCATAGAAGCGCTCGATCAGCGAGAATATCGTCGTCTTCCCGCTTCCGCTCGGCCCGACAAGGGCCGTAACCTTTTTGGCAGGAATGGAAAAGGTCACCTCGGACAGGATCGTCTCGCCTTCATGGTAGGCAAACGTCACATCCTCAAAGCGCAAGTCGCGGTGCCCCTCGGGTGCCGGGCGAACGGCACGGTCGTCCCCTTCCGACCGGTATTCCAGAATCAGCCGCAGCCGTTCCGTAGCGGCCATCACCTTTTGCAGTTGAGAATAGAAGGTCGCAAACTGGCTGAAAGGAAACATGATCTGGAACAGCAGCAGGATGAACGACACCAGCTCTCCGGCGCTAAGCGCGCCGGAAGAGACGCGAACGCCGCCGTAGCCGATAATGACCACGAGCAGCACAACCATCACCATGGACATCAGGGGAACAAGCACCGCGTTGATTTTGGCTTCCTTCATGCCGAAGCGGTACAGGCTGTCCATATCGCCGAAGCCGCTTTTCTCTTCCTTCCGTTCCGCATTGGACGCCTTGACGAGGCGGATCTCGCTGATGACCTGGGTCAGCATGGCGGAAAGCTGGGCAAGCTGCCCGTACATGCTGATGGAGATTTTGTACATTTTTCCGCCGATGGGCATCAGGATGCCGAAACCTACGGGCACGGCCACCAGGATGATCAGCGTCATCTGCCAATCCAGATAGAAGAGAATGGCCACCGCGCCGATCACCGTCAGCAGATTGGAGCAGAAGGCGATAAGGTGATCGGTGATCAACGTCTTGATCTCGTTCGTATCATTCGTTACCCGGCTCATGGTTTCGGCCGAGCGGTGACGGTCAAAGAACGGAACCGGCAGCGACAGTACCTTGGTCCAGAGCCGTTTGCGGATTTTATTGACCATCTGGTTGCCGACGTATGCCAGCATGTAGTAGGATAGTCCGCTGGCTACAGCTTCAAGCAGGAAGAGCGCAGCCAGCGACGCGACCATGCGCAAATTGAACGAATCCGTCGAGAAGCTGTCAATGAATTGGCCGGTGATGAGCGGGACGACCAGTCCCGTCACCGCCCCGACCAGGCTCAGCAGGATCGCTGCCGCAAGCACCAGCTTCGGCATGCCTGCAGCCTGCAGCAGTCCGGTAAAATACCGGACGGTGGTCCTCGTTACTTTGCCTTTCTCTTCCGCAGCGTTTTGTTCTGTTCCGATTCCCATGTCAGATTCCCCCTCCCAAGGTTAAGACAGATACGTTTCCTTGATAAACCGGCCGGTATGCGAGGCTTCGACTGCCGCAACCTCCTCCGGCGTGCCGCTGGCTACCACGTCTCCGCCGGCTGCCCCGCCGCCCGGCCCGATATCGAGAATCCAGTCGGAGTTCCAAATCAGATCGAGATTATGCTCCACGAGTATCACGGTATTTCCCGCATCGACCAGGCGGTTCAGCAGGACCAGCAGCTGCTTCACATCCCCCGGATGAAGACCGGTAGACGGCTCGTCGAGCAGGTACAGCGTATGATTTTTCGTTTTCTTGCTGAGCTCCTTCGCCAGCTTGATCCGCTGTCCTTCTCCGCCCGAGAGGGTGCGAACCGACTGCCCCCACTTCAGGTAACCAAGGCCCACGTCACAGAGCAGCCTGGTCAAATCCATGATTTTCGGCTGGTCTTCCAGAACGGACAAACTTTCCTCCACCGTCATATCCAGCAGATCGGAGATGGAGAAGCCGTTGTATGTCACGCGGAGCACCTCTTCCTTGAAGCGTTTCCCCTTGCAATCCGGGCAGCGAACCTCGATCTCCGGCAGAAAATGCATGTGCAGCGGGACGACGCCCAAGCCCTGGCATGTCTCGCATCGGCCGCCCTGGGTGTTGAAGGAGAAGTGCTTGGCCGTCAACTTGTTCCGTTTGGCTTCCGGCAGCCCGGCGAACCAGTTCCGAATATGGGTGTACACATCGGTATATGTGGCCACGTTCGAGCGCTGCATGCGGGATACCGGAGATTGATCGACGGTGATCAGCTGGCCAACCGCCTCCCACCCTGTTATTTCTTTACATCCCGGCGGCGTCTTCCGCTCGCTTCCCGATTCGGCCAAAAGATCGAACAGCAGCGTGGATTTGCCCGAGCCCGATACGCCCGTTACGGAGATCAGCGTGCCGAGCGGGAAGGAGGCCGTAATATGCTTCAGGTTTCTCAGATGCGCGTCATGGATCGTCAGCATGCTTCCGTTGCCGCGTCTGCGCCGCGGCGGCTTCTGTGCATCGTTCTCGCGGAAATACGCTCCGGTCACGGAGGCCGGCTGTTCCATCAACTGCGCCAGCGTTCCCTGTCCGACAACGGTTCCGCCCATCGCTCCCGCACCAGGTCCAATATCGATAATATGGTCGGCAGCCCGCATCACGTCCTCGTCATGCTCGATCACGAGCACCGTATTGCCCAGATCCCGCAGCTGCTTCAGCACCTGAATCAAGCCGCGGGTATCCTTCGGATGCAGTCCGGTGGTCGGCTCATCCAGAATATACAGCACGCCCGTGAGACCCGAGCCGAGAATGGATGCGAGCCGAAGCCTCTGCGCCTCGCCCCCCGACATCGTGATGACCTGCCGGTCCATCGTCATATAGCCGAGACCGACATCGATGATGCGCTTCAAGCGGACAATCGAATCATGAATGAGCGGCTCAACAATGAACAGCTGGTCGCTGCTCAGCTTCTTCATGAGCGCTTCCATCCAATGGAGGGCCTCGCCGATGGACCAGGCGTTCACTTCCGTGATCGGCGTTCCGTCGACCAGTACGCGTCTGCTGTCCGCCTTCAGCTTTGTGCCTAGGCAATCCGGACAGACGGATTCATGGAATAATGCGGCCTCGCCGGATTCGCTTCCTTTCTCCCGGTACCTTCGCCATATGCCGGTCACGACGCCTTCGAACTTCCCCTGTCCGACCGACTTCGGCGGCTTGACGTCCGGGAAATGGCGGCTGAACGCCTCGCTCTCCACGCCGTAATAGAGGAGGTCCCGCTGGGCTTCGCTGTAATCCCGGAGCGGCAAATGCTCGTCAAACGTGAAGCCGTAGTGCTTCGCCGCGGCCTTCAGAATGTTCGTGTTGTAATCGATAAGCACGCTGTACCAGATGGTGACCGCGCCATCGCGCAGGCCGAGCTCCGGTCGGAACACCGCTTCCAGGTTTAAATCCACGGTGTGACCGAGCCCGCTGCAGGTTCCGCATGCACCTTCCGGCTTGTTAAAGGAAAAATGGGACATCGTCAGCTTCTCCATGGCATGTCCGCATCGCCTGCAGTGAACCGTCTCATAGGAGTCTGTGGCCTCGTCGTCCTCCGAAGCGCCGTGGTACGACTCGCCTTCGACATTCGGCACGACGGTATCGCCGCAGGACGGGCATTTCCGCTCACCCAGCTTGGCATACAGAATCCGCAGCAGCCTGTAGATGTCTGTCACCGTTCCGATCGTGGAACGCGGGTTCCGGTTCGTGATGTGCTGGCCTACGCTGATGGAAGGCGAGAGCCCTTCGATCGCGTCCACCTTCGGCTTGCTTACCGAATCCGACACCATGCCCATGGATTCCATGTACTGCCGCTGACATTCACGTTGAAGCGTGTCCATCGCCAGCGTCGACTTGCCTGAGCCGGATGGGCCGGTTACGACGACCAGCTGGTATTTCGGAATTTCCAGGGAGATGTTTTTCAGATTGTTTTCTCTTGCGCCGCGAATTTTGATGGATCCGTTCATGATAACCTCCTAAAAGTTTTGTGGAGCATATGCTTCGAAGGAATTTCTTCGCAACAAAACTCGCTTCGGAAGCGTCCGCTCAGTTTTGTGGAGCATATGCTTCGAAGGAGTTACATCGCAACAAAACTCGCTTCGAAAGCATTTGCTCAGTTTTGTGGAGCATATGCTTCGAAGGAGTTACATCGCAACAAAACTCGCTTCGGAAGCGTCCGCTCAGTTTTGTGGAGCATATGCTTCGAAGGAGTTACTTCGCAACAAAACTCGCTTCGAAAGCACCAGCGCCGATTACATCCCCATATTACAACATTGATGCAAGTACAAAATTTCAGGATTCGGATCTTTGGCGCATCGCGATTTTTTGAGCTCAATCCCGTCACGATGCTTTAAGGTTTAGTGATAATGTTGAGCGACTGCGTTTCTGCAAAAATATCCCGCTAGCCTTTTAACTTGCTGTTCATCATCCGGTGATCGAAATGGTATACAAGGATCCGCTTCATTCCCGTGGTCCGTCATGGTACAATCCACCCAGAAACGTAAATGTACGAGCCCATCCGGAGGAGGTAGAAAACCATGGGAATCCGGCCGATCGAGATCGCCAGAAAGCTGGGCATCAGCACAAGCGCGCTTCGGCACTATGAGAGCTGGGGCATCGTTCCGCCGACTGAACGCACTGCAAGCGGCTACCGGATCTACACCGAGGAGCATGCGGCATACTTTGAATGCATCCGGGCCATGTTTCCGGGCTTCGGCGTCGATGTTACGAAGAAAGTGATGAAAAAGCTGCAGGAGAAGGAGCTTGATGAAGCGCTATGGATCATCAATGAAGTGCAGGCCCGGCTCCATCGCGACAAAACCCTTGCCGAACGAACGATCCGCATTCTGGAGACGGAGCAATTGGATGATGCCGATTCCCATGGCCGCAAGGATAAGATGACCATCGGCGAGGTCGCCGCCGAAACCGGCGTTGAAGCCACGGCAATCCGGCATTGGGAGAAGGAAGGGGTCATAACGCTGCCGCGCGATGAAGAGAATGGCTATCGGACGTTCAACCGGGCGCTGGTCCGACAAATCCTGATCATCCGCATTCTCCGTTCGGCCAATTATCCGCTTGAGGTCATTAAGGATGTGCTGCAAGAGCTCCAGCACCACCAGGTCCATAATGCAAGAAGGCTGTTTAAAGAGACGCTTGTCTATTTAAATCACCTGAATCACCATCAAATCCGCGGCGTCCATTATGTGTACCGCCTGTGTGAGGTGCTGAAGCTGATATAATCAAGGCCGCAGGCCATCCAACGTAATAAAGGAGATGTCCGCAAGATCAAATGATCTTATGGAACATCTCCTTTTGTTCGAATCCAAGGCAGCTCCCGCCAAGCGTCAGCCTGCTAACAGGCTCTTAAGGCGGCTAGTCGATGACCAGTACGGTCTTGCCGCGGGCATGTCCCGTTTCCACCAGCCGGTGCGCCTTCGCAGCTTCGCTGAGCGGGAACGCATGCGAAATGTGAATCTGAAGCATTCCCTGCTCATATAAACGAACCAGCCCATTTAACCGGGATTGGGATCTTTGACTGCGAATCGCCAGAACGCCAAGCTCAGGCACCGCTTCAAACGAGGCGATCGTGCCGACCCGGCTCCTGTCGTTTACCAGCTCTACCGATGCCCGCAAAGCCTCCTCGCCCGCCGCATCCAAAGCTGCATCCACCCCCTCGGGAGCGATCTCCCTCACTCGATCAACCAGACCCGGACCATAGAGGACCGGAACCGCGCCAAGCGAGCGCAGATAATCATGGTTCCGCTCGCTTGCCGTTCCGATGACCTGCTTGGCTCCAAGGGCCAAGGCGATCTGGACGGCAAAGGTCCCTACCCCGCCGGCAGCCGCATGAATCAATACGGTGTCGCCGGCCCCTACCCGCAGCTGCTCCAGGGCCGTATGGGCTGTTTGCCCGGAGGCGCTCAGGACGCCGGCTTCCTCCCAGCTCATGGATTCAGGCTTTCGCACGATCTGATCCGTACTGACGACGACATACTCCGCATAACAGGCTAGGAGCGACCATCCGAGCACGGCGTCCCCCGGCGAGAAGCCGGCTACCCCCTCCCCGACCTGATCGATCGTGCCGGCAAACTCATTTCCTACGATTTGAGGCTGTTTCAAGGTTAACGGCGGAGGCGTCCATCCGGTGCCCCGCACCGCGCAGTCGGCAGGCTGCACGCCCGCACTCCTGACTTTTACCCGCACCTCGCCCGGTCCTGCCTGCGGATCCTCGAAGTTCATGATGCGAAGGACCTCCGGCGGCCCGATCGAAGAAAAAGCTGCTGCTTTCATGGATCTCATCCCCTTTTATCGATTGATCTTCCTCTCGACTTCATTCTATAATCACCAATAGATAATAAAAAATATAAAATAATCCATGTATATATATACTGAAGTATATAAGGAAGGCAGGAGATACGATGGAGCTGCTGCAGCTGAAGTATTTTGTCACGGTCGCCAGGCTTGAGCATATGACCAAAGCCGCCCAGGAGCTTCGCATTGCGCAGCCTGCCCTGAGCAAGACGATTTCCCGGTTGGAGGAGGATCTCGGCACCCCCTTGTTCGAACGGCAGGGACGGCATATCCGGTTGAATGCCTACGGCAAAGCGTTTTTGGCCAGAGCCAGGGCGGCGCTTCAATTGCTGGAGGAAGGACGAAGGGAGGTTGCCGATCTGGCGGGGCTGGAGCGCGGCCGCATTCATTTGGCTTTATCGAACATGGAGCAGCTTCGCGAGCCGCTGCGACTGTTCCTGGAAGAGCATCCCGAGATCAATTTCCACATCGTTCAATCCTCTATGGAAGACATGGAGCAGACAATCGAGTACAGCGAGGTCGATTTCTTCCTCACATCCATGCCGATCAAGCATCCGGATATCGACCACCTTCCCCTGCTCGACGAAGAAGTATTTCTGGCGGTCCCTCCGGCCCACCGGCTGGCTTCAAGAGCCTCCGTCCATTTAAGCGAGGCCGCGCAGGAGCCCTTTGTCGGTTATAAGGAAGGGCATCCCTATCAAAAAATGAACAACGAGTTTTGCAGCCAGGCCGGTTTCATCCCGAACGTCGTATGCGAGGTCGAGGATCCCCGCACGATTGCCGAACTCGTGCGCAGCGGATTCGGCGTAGCGCTCATCGGCGAATGCAAGAGCGGCGAGGAATTGAAGCTGGTCAAGCTGCGCATCGAGCAGCCCGAAGCCCGCCGCACCTTCCGCATCGCCTGGCTGCGGTCCCGATATTTATCCCAAGCCGCACGATCTTTTCGCGATTTTTTGGAGAAGTATTATCGGCTGCAGGGAATCGAATTGACCCCGTCATGAAGCCGCGCTTATCGCGCGGTTTTCCTATTATGTAAAGATGTATCCACCAGAACCGTACTCGAAGAATCCGATCGACCCTACGCGGTCCTTTCCAAGCCCTATTGACAACGAGTGAGTGAAAAAATAATATTGAGTAAACACTCAATTTCCGCTTTCAGGTCGATATTCGCCTGACGCTTGGGCCCGTATACCGATATCATAATGATGAATGTCCCGCTCTTTTTCGAATCGGCAGCCCTTCAAAACGAAGTTCATATCAGGACCGAAATTCCAACCACAAAGGCGGTATTTACTTATGCCAACCAGCAAAGCGAATGCAAAAAAAGAACGGATTCTTCAATCAGCTTTAAGCCTGTTCTCCAGACAGGGATACCATGCCACAACGACCAAGGAAATCGCTGCCGAGAGCGGGGTAGCCGAAGGCTTGATATTTTATCATTTCGGTGATAAACGGAAGCTGCTGCTTGATATCGTTCGCAACTTTTCCTTTATTCCGCAAGTAGAAGCAGATGCGGATGCGCTGGCTGAGCTGTCGACGGAAGAGGCGTTGGTCCGCTATGGCTTGAAGTATCTCGAGTTTCTGAAATTGAATCAGGAATATATCATGCTCATCTGGTCCCCGGAGTTAGTTAACGATGCCGAGGTATCGGCTGAAGTTGCCAGCCTGATCGACGGATTCGGTACGGCGGGCAGGAATATGTTGAAACGCCAGGGAGCATCCGGGCCTCCTCAGGAATTTACCGTCCAAGTCGCCATGATGACGGTCACCTCTTCCATTCTCGTTTACTTCATGCTCCATTCCCGTTTCGGCGAGGAGTTTATGCCGCTTGGTGGCGAGGCGTATGTCCGGGAGCTTGTCCGTTTGCTGATGCACGGATGGAGTTAGGAAACATCCGACGGGATCGGTAATGCATACCAATATGTTTATATTGTCATAATGGTTAATCCTTGTAAGGCCCTTTTTTAAGCAGGCTGCTGTCCTGGCGTATTGCATAAGATGATTTCCTGCTGATTGCTTAAGCAATTTTCGCTAAAGCATCAGCTAATTTTATACTCATAATTTGAGTGTCTACTCAACTTTTTGTTCTGTTGAAGGACCTTTGAAGGGAGAGAATTGTGATGATGGTGGATTGGAACTCGGAAATGCTGTTATGGCTGCTGCCAGTCGTATTCTTCCTGCACGATGGCGAGGAAATCGCAAGCATGGAGCACTGGATTAGGAGGAACAAAGACAGCCCATGGCTCTCCAAAGTATCGTCCATCCCGATAAGGTGGGATAAAAATCTGACGCTTTCTTTTACATTTGCCGTACTGGTGCTCGGCTTCGTGCTCACCTCCGTAACCTGGCATGCCGCTGTTCGTTATGACACGGTCGGCAGCATGCCGTTTCTATACGCCGGATTCGTTGCGGTGTTCCTCCTGGACGGAATAAAGCATGTAGGGGCTACCGTCCTGCTGCGGAAATACACTCCCGGTGTGATTACCGCTGCTCTTCTTGAAATTCCCTTTGGAGCTTACGCTCTATACAATCTGATCCACCAGAAAATGATCGATCTCGGAGCCCTTGCCCTTGGCTTGGCCATCGCAATGCCGGTCACGCTGTTTCTCGTATGGTTGGGTCTGACCATCGGCATGCGACTCGCCCCGGTCCGTAACGTGCCTTTTGAATAATTCGCTTCCTTTCAGCTTGATTCTCTAATTATTACATCGTCTCCACGAATGTTTTGATTGGTGTCCGTGCGAGATCTCGGAGGGAGCCTCCTCGCATCCGAAAAGGCGTATCCCGGTAGTCCCGGGCTTCATATAAGCCAAGCGATCGATCATATCGTAAAAGGATGGCTTCAAGCGGATTTTAAGCGCCGCAAGAAAAGCCGGCTTGGTGGACATGCGAATAAATCTCCCCGCCCCCTCATGGCCATTCCCCGGTCATCAGCCTCAATAAGCAAGCTGTTTGACTTTTGCCCCCAGCTGCCATATAGTTCAATAATGAAACTATTTCACACACGAACTATATGGCTCGGGAAAGGAGGGCTATCGGTTGAATGACAAAGCGAAGCAGTGGATCGACCGGTATTTGGATGTTTACCAGTTGGTTACCCGGCGCATTAGTGCCGAAATGCGGGAACATCTTGGCGAGGATCTGACGAACGACCAATTCCAGGTCGTGCGCTTGATCAACAGCATGCCCCAGTGCACCTCTTCGCAGTTGGCCGACACGCTGGCCGTAGGCAAAAGCTCGATCACTGCCATCGTCAACCGACTCGTTGACGCCGGGATCCTATACCGGACCCGCGACGAAGCGGACCGGCGGCAGGTCTACCTGGCGTTAACCGACTATGGTACATCCATTTTCGAATCGGCCCAGGAGCAAGTACGGAATATCATTTCCCCGTACCTAAAGCATTTCGAAGAAAAAGATATCGAAATGTTTATCTCGATGTTCGAGAAGCTGGGTCAATTGATGCAGGAATCAGGAGGGAGAAAAAATTGAAAGCCATACTAAAAGCAAGATGGCTCATTATTGTCCTGTGGCTTGCTGCTGCCGTCTCACTATTCTTGACGGCACCGTCGATGGCGGATCTCGTCCGCGAGAAGGGTCAGCTGTCCGTTCCTGACGGCTACACGTCGTCGAGAGCTGCCGAAATTCTTAAGGAAGCATCGGGAGGCGAGGGCGGAGAAACCTTACATCAGGTTGCCCTAGTCTTTCATAATCCCGATGGCTTGAGCGAAGCCGATAAGGAGAGCATTAAGCAGGGGATTCAGAGCCTGAACGACCGAAAGGAAAGCCTGAATATCGACTCCATCAATGAGCCGTTCACCCAGAAGGAGCTTGAAGATACGCTGATTGCCAAGGACGGCAAAACGATCATGACGGCGTTGCAGGTCAGCGGAGGCCAAGAGGCCGTCAAGGCGCTGCCTGAGCAAGTCGATCAGATCCTTGAAGGCGTTAGCGCGGAGCATTATCTGACGAGTGAAGGACTCATTAATGAAGATACGATCGTCAGCTCGGAAGAAGGGCTCAAGAAAACGGAATATATTACGGTCATCTTTATTCTTCTTATCCTCTTCATCGTATTCCGTTCTTTTGTCGCCCCATTCGTTCCGCTGCTCACCGTCGGTCTCAGCTACATCGTGTCCCAATCGGTGGTCTCGTTCCTCGTCGACCGGTTCGACTTCCCGATCTCAACATTTACGCAGATCTTCATGGTTGCCGTCATGTTCGGCATCGGGACCGACTACTGCATCCTGCTGATCAGCCGCTTCAAGGAGGAGCTGACAGCCTCGGATGATACGAAGTCGGCAATCATCGAAACGTACCGGAAAGCGGGCGGCACCGTCTTTTATTCCGGTTTGGCCGTATTCGTCGGCTTTATAGCGATCGGCCTGTCGAAATTCATCTTGTACAAATCCGCGGTTGCTGTCGCCGTCGGCATCGCCGTCATGCTGCTTGCTCTCATAACCGTCGTCCCGTTCTTTATGGCGGTGCTCGGCAAGAAGCTGTTCTGGCCTTCCCGCGGGAAGCTGGAGCACAGCGAGAACAAGCTGTGGGGAGCGGCCGGATCCTTCTCGCTTAAAAGGCCTTGGGCCGCGCTGCTTGTCGTGGCTGTTATCGTGGCTCCGTTTCTCGTGACATACAGCGGCAAGCTGTCCTTCAACAGTTTGGAGGAGATCGGTCCGAGCTATGAGTCCGTCAAAGGCTTCAACATTATTTCCGACAGCTTTGGTCCCGGACAATCGCTGCCTTCCACCATTGTCATTAAGAATGATGACGAGATGGATACGGCCGAATATATGGGACTCGCGGAGAAGATCAGCCGGGAAGTGGAAAAGGTCGAAGGCGTATCCAGCATTCGCAGCCTCTCCCGCCCGACCGGCGAGCAAATACATGACTTCCTCATTCCGACTCAAGTGAAAACGCTGAATGAGGGCCTTACGGAAACGAATGACGGGCTGGCACAAATTCAGAGCGGTTTATCCGAGGCAGGCAAGCAGCTGAGCGAAAATGCGCCCAAGCTGAATGAAGCCGCTGCCGGCGCAAAGGAATTAACGAAAGGAACGGCCGAGCTGAAGGCCGGCATGACTGAGCTTGCAACAGGCCTCAAAGCCATTGAGCAAGGGATCAAAAGCGGATCCGCCGGAGCCGGCGAAATCGAGTCCGGGCTTACGCAAGCGGCGCAAAGCGCGAAAGAGCTTGCGAACGCGCATGCCAAGCTGCTTGAGGGCTACAAGCAGCTGGATACCGGACTTGCGGCGCTAAACGGCGGCGTAAGCGGAATTCAGGAGCAGCTTGGAAGCGTAGCGGCTGCACTGAAGGGGCTTGAAGCCTCCTTCTCGGGTCTTGAGAACAGTCATCCTGAAATCCTCCAGGACATGAACTACCAGACGATTAAGGGGACCGTGACCCAGACAGCTGCCGGCACTGCCGAGCTGGCGGCAGGACTCGGACAGATTTCCGAGCAGATGAAGGGTGCGGCCGCCGGTCTATCGGAAGCCAACAAGGGCTACACCAAAGCGGCCGCCGGGCAGACCGCCCTCGCAGACGGGCTTCAAAAGCTGGCGGCAGGCATCGGTGAGCTCAAGTCCGGACTTTCGCAGGCCGCGGACGGCCAGGGACGCATCGTGAGCCAGATCCCATCCATTACAGGCGGGCTCGAGCAGCTGCAGGGCGGCCAGCAACAGCTGGCGGACGGCTTCGGTGATCTCACCGGACAGCTTGGCGAGCTGACGGAAGGCCTGAACTCCAGCGCGGACGGGTTGAAGCAGATTACCGACGGTTTAAGTTCGGCCCAAGACTACCTGCAGCAGATCCAGGATCTCCAGGACGATGAGCTCAGCGGGTTCTTCATTCCGCAGGAAGCGCTGGAGAACGACGAGATGCAGACGGTGTTCGATACGTACTTATCCGATAACCGCAAGGTCATGACCCTCGATGTCGTGCTGTCGACAAACCCGTACAGCGAGGAAGCGCTGGGAAGCGTCGAGCAGATTGAGGCGGCCGTTGCCCGCGCGGTGAAGGATACGAAGCTGGAAAACGCCGAGGTCGCCATCAGCGGCATTACGAGCACGAACCATGACCTGCAGAGCATCTCGGACGAGGACTATACCCGTACGGTTATTCTGATGCTCAGCGGAATCTTTATTATTCTCGTCGTGCTGCTGCGTTCCATCGTGATGCCGATTTATCTCATTATCTCCCTCGTTATTACGTACTTTACTTCGGTTGGAGTAACCGAGATGATCTTCGTGCACGGACTGGGTTACTCCGGCATTACCTGGGCGACGCCATTCTTCAGCTTTGTTATGCTGATCGCGCTTGGCGTCGATTACAGCATCTTCCTGATGGCGCGCTTTAACGAGAACAAGAGCTGGGATGTCAAGGATGCCATCCTTCACGCCATGCGGAATATGGGCACGGTCATCTTGTCCGCAGTCGTCATTCTCGGCGGAACGTTCGCCGCGATGTATCCGTCGGGCGTCCTGTCCATGATGCAGATCGCCACCGTCGTGCTGGTCGGACTCGTGCTGTACGCCCTCGTATTTCTTCCGTTCTTCGTGCCGGTCATGGTACGCATCTTCGGCCGGGCCAACTGGTGGCCTTTCACGCCGAAAGAACGGAGCTCAGAGAGCAGCCAGCCCGGTCAACACGTAGGCATGTAAGCTGCCCCCGGATTTGCTTGCGCCTGAGCGCAAGGTCCACCTTTTGAATCATACCGGCGCTTTTCGAAAGCTTTGTGCTTTTACGAAAAGCCGCCGGTTTTTTTATGAACAGATGCCCCACAAGCTTGCCCTCTTCTCGATTCATCGCATTTCCAAATCCGTTTTCCATTGGCTTGGGCCGCTTGCTCAAATAGGAAATGTCTGTACGGCTGATGTAATTTTGCGTATATTTGAAAGTAAGACTTCTTAAAAAGGAACGTGAACGGTGACAACCCTACGCGCAAAGAACCATGAACGTTTTCGTTTTACCAAATTTATCCACCGTGTTGCGGCATTCGTTGTTTTTCTGAGCATGCTCCTCGGAATCCGCTGGCTTTGGCTTGAAGCCTACGCCCCTCCTGCAGATCAACCGAAAGCCTCTGATGGGGTGCTCGATCTGAGAGGCTGGGATCTCTTGGGCTCCAAGCCCATCAATTTGGACGGAGAATGGGCGTTCTACCCGGACACCTTGGCAAATGAACAGGAGCTGAAGACGTCTGAGACGTCATCCTTCGTGCATGTACCTGGAGACTGGAATAAAGGCCGGGCGCATGAAGTGAAATCATCATTCGGAAACGGGACGTACCGGCTTCGCATCTTGCTGGATCGTCCGCTTGCGGCCCCACTCTCGTTCTGGGTTCAGGAGATTCAATCCGCGACCACCGTGGACATCAACGGCGAAACGGTAGCTTCTATGGGAAGGACAGGAGAGACTGGCCAAGCTTCCTATCAGCCGAACCGCACCTCTTTCGTTGTCGATTATGTTCCCGACCGGGAGGCTCGGGAGCTTGATCTGGTTATCCGGGTCGCAAACTATGAGCATCCTTACATGGGCGGAATCTCAAAGCCGATCAAGCTGGGATCGCACCAGGCGATCCAGGATGAGTACGGCGTCTCCGTCGATCTCCAGCAAATTACGTTTGTCGTCCTGATGCTGCACGGATTGTACGCCTGCATTTTATACTTATTCAATCCGCGGGAACGGTCTCTGCTCGACTTTTTCCTGCTGCTTGTATCGGCAGCTTTGAGTGTCGTCACATCGCACGACAGCCTCTTGATGAAGTGGGTCCCTTTAAATTATGAATGGGAGCTTAAAGTAACCTTCCTCTCCTATTCGTGGCTCTCCTATTTCATTTGGAAGCTGAGCCGCAGCTTTACCGCCCGAAAACGGAACTTGTGGTTTAACGCCTTCAGCGGGCTTTTGATCCTCTATACGATCGTGGTCTTTGCCGCTCCGGGGCCTTGGGTTCACGGGATGGTGGAATACCGGGTATTTGCCTTCTTTTACTTGTTGCCGGTCCTGCTCTCGGTCTACGTATTTACGCGAATGGTCCTTGACAGCCGGGATGATGCGATATTCCTCCTGCTATCAGCCAGCGGCGTGGCATCGGTCTCTATAATACGAATCGGCGGCTGCTGCAAACCTTCGGCTCCGGTCTCGTGATCAAGAGCACCCGGAATCAAGGCACGACGGTTTCATTTACAATTCCGTCGGATTCGCAGCCGAGCGAGGATTTTTCCGATTTTTAGGAACGAGGAGTCAGCCAGCGGACTCTTGCTTGGTTGCCATAAAGCAAAAGTCTGGTAGACGGTACGGCTTGGTTGTTGTTCGAGCGGAGCCTGAAGAGGATACGGGCTTGATTCACGAAGCAGAGTATGGCAGACGGTGCGGGTTAGTCCTTTCAAAGAGGAGCCCGGTAGACTATACTGCCTAGTCTTCTCCGGGCGGAGTTCCGCTATCGCAACAGGAGCATCGCCCCGCGATGCTCCTGTTGTTTTTTTGCGTCAAAATCAATCTACAATTTTATCATGCCTCCTATCTGTCTCTCATTATTAAGCAATGGCCGAACCGCAGCGTAAATCAACGGCCAACGTGGCATAAATTTATTGTTTACAAGGGAATACTGTTCCTAAAGGGGGTCCATCATGGAAAAGATCAACAGCTGGCTTAGTCAAATGGCTCACAATTATTTGCTGATTGTTATTGCAGCCATCCTCTTTTTCGGCATAAAATCCGTTATTGGTGTCATAACTTACAGGCACTACAATAAAGAATTGCAGCATTTGCACAAAAAACTGGACTCTCTATTAAAAAAGACCTCCGAAGATTGAGGTATAGCTGTTCGGTTTCTTATTTCTAAATGAGTCCGTGCACCGGCAGCTTCTCCTGATCCCTACAAGCGCAGCTGATCCCCTCCCTCCTATACCCATGCTCATCATCCAACACGAACCTTCACATTCTGTCACGACGCTTCCAATATTAAAAATCCGCATTTTATAAAAGATCATTGGGAGAGCAAACGATGGCCTGTCGTCCGAGCGACGTTACTGAGCCCTTGCTGGAGTCACCGTTGCAACGCTTGACCCTGTCAATCATGGCGCAACCGTCACGTTCCCCTTGTACATATTGCCGGCCGGGCTTCTCGTATTCTGGGAGGCTGTGGCCGATGTATTGCCATAGGCTGCGATGACATATACGTCCGGATCGGACAGAAACACCGTGTTATTGGAGAATTCGTTGCTGATTCCCCATCCCGGTACAATTTCATGAAGCTGAAAGGCATCCACAATGAGGCTGTTTCCATTCTGGTAGGCGGTATTATTCCGGATTATGGCCCCATTCCCTTTCACATCCACGAAGCTGTCGGCATAATTCGCTCCACTGATTCCCTCGCCATAAAAGGTGCAATTCTCGACCAGCGTCCCGATCGATCTTTCCTTAATGTCAATATGCTCAGCTGTAATGTTTGGGCCGAAAATGACGCCCCGGATCGTATTGTAATGCGTATTCTGGTCATATGATGCACCTTCCGCCGAACCGACGTAAACCCCCTCGCCAAAGCCCGGGCCGGTTTTGCCGGTATTGTATATCCGCGAGTTTTCAATGGTGCTGTATGAAGTGCCGTCCCGGAAATGCACGGCTTCGTAGCCGATGTTAAAAACCTCTACGCCGGAAACCAGCGTGTGGTTCGAATGATCAAGCAATATGCCCTTTTGGGCGTTCGTCAGCTTCAGATTACGGATGATCCAATGGTCTCCCCGGACCCGAAGTGCGTAGCCGGAGCCGGCGGAATATCCGGAAATGACCGCCGGGTTCGCGGCATCCCGGCTTTCGATGACGATTGGCTGCTCCGAGGTCCCGCCTGCATCCGAGGAGAAGCTTCCCGTGTAGGTGCCAGGCTCCAGCACGATTCGGCCGCCTGGAACGGCATTTTTCAACGCACTGTGCAGACAGGAAGACGATGCGCAAGAAGTATCGTTAGATGCGGAATGGGGTTCAGGTTCGAACCTACCGCCTTCATCACGTCCTCCCCCGTTCCCGCAAGTCTCTCGGGCATCCCATACTCCCCAAGAAGCGCTCGTTCCCGGCTCCTCGCCCGTTGTCCACCATCTTGCTGTCCAGAGCTTGCCTTGATGCGACAACTCGCTGTCTCCGCTGTAGATAGCCGTCGCTTCCCACGGAGCTGCGGAACATGTTGCCGGCCTGGCCGCTTCTGCGCTAAACGCATCGGCCTGCTTTAGCGTTGTGAATTCAGACAGGCCAAGGCTGCTGATCGAGACCATCAGCAATCCGATCAAGGCCAGCTGTCGCAGCCCTCTTTTCACCATACATAATTGGATCATCGGGATATCCTCCTCATGGTTAGTTTTCCATCTTTCTTTCGATTAAGATTGCCTTTACCATTGTAATGAGGAGAGCTTGGTCTCTATTCGATCTGTCATATCATCTAAAAAGGTTCTTCGGACCAAGATAAGCACCCACCCGAACAAGATAGACCCAACAGAAACCAGCCGATGCAGTAACCCCGGGGCAGCATCATGACTCTAAAACTGACGTGAATCATCGTGAGATACAGCAATCGGAAAGAAATCGGTCTTTAAATGAATTGGTATAATGGTTTCCGAGATTGAGTCGGCCTCAGGAAAGCCCTGTGATTACACCTCGCCAATAAGGAGCAATCAAATCATGGAAACCATGTTCAATCAAGCCCATGTTAAAGAACTCATGAACCGTATCGACAATCTAAATCCGGGCTTACAACCGCAGTGGGGCAAAATGAACGTCGCCCAGATGCTAGCCCATTGTTCGGCTTTCCAGGATATCGCCATGGGGAATTCTTTCCCTCCTAGAGGCTGGCTGGGGATATTGATCGGCCGCTTTGTGAAACCGATGTTTTATAATGCGAAGCCCCCGGCTCGCAATATGTCCACGATCCCCAGCATAATCATTGCAGATGATCGCGATTTTGAGGTGGAAAAAGAAACTCTGAAGGGAAAAATCGTCCAGCTTCAGAAAGACGGGCCGGCGAAAATCACGCCGCACCCGCATCCCTTTTTCGGCAAGCTGACCGCCGAACAATGGGGAAATGGGTTATACAAGCACCTGGACCACCACTTAAAACAGTTCGGCGTTTAGGCGCCGTTTCACGACAGCAAGTCCCTTTTGAGGACTTGTGAGGTCCATGCGGCGCCGTTTCACGACAGCAAGTCCCTTTTCGGGACTTGTGAGGTCCATGCGGCGCTTTTTCACGACAGCAAGTCCCTTTTCGGGACTTGTGAAGCCCCTGCCGGCGCCTTGTCACTCCCCCGCGCCGCCTCTGGCAGCACGCACAAAAGCGTGCCGACCAGCCCCTGCGCTGCCCGGCACGCCTCTTCCACCGTTACCCTTTGATCGAACCGATCATGACGCCTTTTTCGAAATATTTCTGCATAAACGGATAAATGACCAAAATCGGAAGCGTCGAAACGATAATGACCCCGTACTTGATCTGATCCGCATACCGCTGAGCATATCCCCCCGCATCGCCGCCGGTGCCTGCCCCGTTGGCAAATACCTGATTGGACAACAGGATGTCCCGCAGGATGATCTGCAGCGGCTGCAGCTTCGTATCCCGAATATAGATCAGCGCTGTGAAGAAATCGTTCCAGTGCCCCACCAGATAATAGAGGGCGATGACCGACACCATCGCTTTGGACAGCGGCAGCGCCACTTTGAAAAAAAACGTGAAATGCGAGCAGCCGTCCATCACGGCCGCCTCGTGCAGCTCCTTCGGCAGAGACGTTTCGAAGAACGTCCTGGCGATGATGAGGTAAAACACATTCACCGAAAAAGGCAGGATGAACACCCAGACCGTATTGGTCAGCTGCAAATCCTTCATCAGCAGGTAAGTCGGAATCAGACCGCCATTGAAAAACATCGTCACCACGAAGAAGAACATGATGATCCGTCTCGCCCGGAATTCCCTCCGCGAAAGCACATACGCCGCCGGCAGCGTGAACAGCATGTTCACGAGCGTCCCGAATAACGTGTAAAACACCGTGTTCCGGTAGCCGGTCCAAATCCGCATATCCTTGAAAATTTCCTGATATCCGAAGAAGCTGATGTTTTTCGGAAAGAACAGCACTTTGCCTGTCGATACCAGCGTCGAATCACTGAAGGAAGCGATAACGATAAAATACAACGGGTATGCGATCAAAAGAAAAATAACGGCACACAACAGGGCCAGGACGACCCTGAAGGCGAATTCTTTACCGGTGACCCGGGCACTTATGTGATCCATGGCCGTTCCTCCTCCCCTCTCTCATTAGAATAGGCTCGTATTGGACACGCGTTTCGAAATGGCGTTCATGGCAAACAGAAACACGAAATTGATCAAGGTATTGAACAGCCCGATGGCTGAAGCCAAGCTGAATTGGTTGGAGATAATGCCGATCTTGTACACATACGTCGCAATGACCTCGGATACCGGCAGGTTGAGAGCGTTTTGCATCAGGAATATTTTCTCGAAGCCGGTGCTGAGAATGCTGCCCATGCTGAGAATGAACAAAATGATGATCGTCGGCACGAGCGCGGGAATATCCACGTACCGGATCGTCTGCCAGCGGCTGGCGCCGTCCATTTTGGCCGCATCATAGAGCTGGGGGTCTACTGCGGACAACGCTGCCAGATAGATAATGCTGTTCCAGCCGCAATGCTGCCAAATATCCGAGAGCACGTAGACCGGGATAAAGGTCGAGGTTGAGGCCAGCAGATTGATATGTTCGAGCCCGATTGATTTCATGAAATGACCGACCACGCCGGTTTCCGAGGACAGCAGCACGTTGAGCATGCCCACGAGAACGATGACGGAAATAAAATGAGGCAAATATACCGTCGTCTGCATGAGCTTTTTCATTCGCTTTTTTCGAATCTGGTTCAGAATCAGCGCCAGAATAATCGGAGCCGGAAAGCCCAGAACAATCGAAGCCAGGCTGATAAGAAACGTATTGCGCATCAAATCCGTGAACAGATAACTGTCGATGAACTGCTCGAAATAAGCAAGCCCTCTCCATTCCCCGCCGGTGAGGCCTTTGGTGAAATCAAAATCCCGAAAGGCCAGCTGAATTCCGTACATGGGGATGTAGTTGAACACCAGAATGACGAGGATCGCCGGCAAAATCATAATCCATAATTGATAATCGCGTATAAAGCTCTGAATGCCTTTGGGTGACCGCATGATATCCCTCCTTCGCAGCTAGGGGGAGGAGGCCATCTTCACGCCCGGACACACTGCAGCCCACAATGCCCCGCTTCCTGCTCGGCCCTGCCTGCATACGGAGAATACGCCATTTACTTACCGCTGAGTCATCCAGGGTATGCGATGGAGTAAGGGAGAAGCCGAGGCTTAATGGCTAGCGGTGATTCTCACTGCGCACGACAATCGCTACAGCATGCTGCGTGAAGATCTCCTGTTTCCCCGATTAGTTCTTGCTCATGTATTCGTCGTAATATTTCTGCATGATCTCCAGGTTTTGATTAAGGCCGGCCTTCTCGCTTTCCTTCACGTAAGCATCCCATTCCGCTTCAATGCCGCCCTTGGTCACCCATTTGGCAAAGCTGGACTCGGCCAGATTCATGACGTTGGTGTTGTTAAGGCTCATCGTGTTGTTGTCCATCGTCGAATATTTAATGAACATGCCCGGAAAAACATCCTTCTCCGGATCGACCTCCAGCGCTTCGGCAAGCGGCTCCGATTGGCCGAGCACCTCCTGCATATCGGTACCGAGCGTCAGCTCCAGCGAATCCGGAATATAAAAAGCCCCGTTATCCGCCATCGTCGACGTCCATTTCCACGTGCCCGGGTCCATTTTGTCATCCGCCGGAGGCAGAACGCTGTATGTACCGTCCCCATTGTCTTTAATATTCGGCCCGATCGATCCGAACAGCACCTGCATCCCGACTTCCGGCGCGTACAGCTCGTTGATGAACCGCATCGCCGCTTCCTTCTGCTTGCTCTTTGCCGACATGACGATATGGTTCGTTCCGTAGTTGAGCGAGTAGTAGTCATAGCTCCAGGACAGCTCTCCGGCATAATCGGCCGTCGCCTTGAGCGGCGGCATGGAAGCGTATTGCGACGCAAGCTGCTGTCCGAACCGATCGGAAGCCACCCAGCCCCAAGTAAAGCCGACCTTCGCCGTATCCCCTTCGCCCCGTGCAACGGACTGATACTTGGTATAGTCGTGCGTAAACACTTCCGGATTGATCAATCCCGCCTGATACAGCTTATGAAGGAACGCGACCATCATCTTGTAGCGCTCGTCCGTAAGATAATTCTTCACCTTGCCGTCTTCTACAAAATAGCCCTGCGGGCTCCCGTCCGTCAGTGTGATCCCCATGCTGCCAAGCATCACCGCCGGGTTGAAATATCCACCGATGCCTCCCGGCCAATCCATCGGTATTTCGTCATTCGGGTCGCCGTTGCCATTGGCATCCTTCTCTTTGAACGCGACGAGCACCTCGTACAATTCGTCCCATGTCGTCGGCATTGTAAGCCCGAGCTCATCAAGCCACTTCTGGTTAATGAACTGACGGCTAGCCGATGCGGGCCAGAAGCGTTGATATTTCGGAAGCCCGTAAATTTTCCCGTCGGGCTGGGTAGCGATGAGCTTCGTATCCGGCTTTTCGTTGAACATCTTCTGCACGTTCGGTGCCTGGTCAAGCATGCCGGACAAGTCCTGGAACAGTCCTTGGAACTGGGCGAAATCCGCGTCCGTGATCACATTCGGTCCGATGAACAAATCCGGAATGTCGCCGCTGGCCAGCATCGTTCCCTTCTTCTGTCCCCAATCGGCCGTAATTTCCTGCCATTCGATCTCCACCCCGGCGGCTTCTTCCACTTTCTGCAGCCACTCCATCTCAGCCAGCGGCTTTGTCAAAGCATGCTTGGTCATGATGGCCGTCAGCTTTACTTTTTTGTCTGAAGTGTTACCCGGTGGTTCGGCTGAATCGTCCGTTCCGCTTCCGGAACCGCTGCATCCGGCCAGCAGCATCGCCATGACCAAGAAGAGTGAGATGTAAACGTTTACTCTTTTCCGCATTGTTCTACCTCCAGCTATTTATTTGCAGCATCCAATCCCTCTCGGGTTCTGCCGCAGCTTTGCTTGCCCTGATCGGACACCTATGACTCTAAATGGAGGCGGGAAGCCGCGTAAACGGGCAGTATTTTACCGATACGCATTTTTTGAAAGCGCTTATATCGCCAAAGAAGAGGCAAATCAGGGATCTGCCTCTCTATGCGGACATTCAAAATTTGTAGATATTCAAAAATTGTCAGCTGCATGCCGCGTCGTCCGAGCGAATATGAACGTGCAGCAGCCATTATTTCAGCGCGCGCCGGGAGAGAATCGCGTGCCTAGCGTCCTTAGGGCGGACACGCTCACGCCATCGGTCCTCATGCATCTTTGTGAGTATTCCGGTATTGCCCCGGCGTGGTGCCCATGATTTTCTTAAAGGCCCGGATAAAGCTCGAGGTATTGGTGTATCCCGACTTCTGAGCGATGGACTCCAGCGTTTCGTCGGTCTCCCGCAGCAGCTGAATCGATGTTTGAATGCGAAGCCGCTCGATGTATTCCTTGAAATTTTGTCCCATCGTTTTCTTGAAATGGTGGCTGAAATTCGATACGGACATGCCGAAGTGGTCAGCCATCAGCTGCAGGGAGCAGCTCGGATCCAACCCTTTTTCATCGATGACCGCCAGGATCTCTTCCCGTGTCGCCGTACGTGCGGCAGGGACCGTGTCCCGGATGAATTCGCACAGCTTCAAGCTGCTCTCGCGAATAATTCCGATCATTTGCTCCATGGTATAACGCGGCTTGAAGGCTGCGTCTGTCAGCCGCAGCAGGGTTTGATCTTCGCGGCGGAAGCGCTGCAGGCCGTTGATGATGACGGTCACCGTGTTTAAATACACGCTTCGGATCATATGCGGCGGCATGCCGTCACTGCGGATATACCCGATCAGCCGTTCGGTCAAGCCGGCCACCATCTCGGGCTCGTTCTTCAGGATGGAGAGCTCCAGCGACTGCAGCATCTCGGCTACGTAAGAGACGGCGCCGGAATGCGTTGCTCCGATCTCGTCAAAGGTCAGCACCGGCGCTGTTTCGCGAACCCGCACATGCTCCACCGTCCGGAGCGCCTGCAAATATGACGTTTGCGCCGCCCTCGGGCAGCGGTAATCTCCCGGCCTGCCAATACCGATCATCACCCGGGTCCCCTCTGCGCCGACGAGCTCCTCCTGAAGCTGCGTCAAAAAAGCTTGAAGCGGAAAGCTCGGTGGATGAGCGCAAATCAGGACGATTTCATGATGATACACGCTTCTGCAAAAATATCCGTTCACGCCGTCAGGCCAGCGATCCTCGGATTGCCTGCAGAAATCCGCCGCAGTATTGAACTCTTCTTCGGATTCGCACGCCAGCACGGCCACCGTAAGAACGGTACCGCCAGGCAGAGCCGGATCGCCCCCCTGCATCGTCTCAAGAACCGAAGCAGCAGGCGATGATGCTTCTTGGGCTGGGTCGACCGGCACAGCAGCAGGTGGTGCTTCTTGGGCCGGGTCGATCGGAGATGGAGGATCGTGAAATGGGGAGCCCTGAGGCTTGGTTTCGCTGCCTGGCTGGGAACCGTCAAACGCGACTCCGACCTTGTCCGCCTCCTGAGCGAACGCCTCCCATGTCCCGTATTGCCCGACGACGAGCCCGAACAGAATATTGTCCCGCATAATCGGCAACGTTCCCTTCACCCTCTCGTCAAGTCTGCTGTTGGCGGCGGACAGCTCGTTTAGCGTATAGCGGATCGTATCGATCTCGTTCATGGGCCTTCGCTGCTGCGGCTCGAACAAGCTGACCGCCACATCGACAAGGCGCTTGATCGGATGATAATTTTTGCGGATGGATATGTAGACCACGATAACCTCAAGCAGCAAAACAAGCCCGACGAGAAGGGCCGTGTTCCATTGGATGGTCCGAAGGCCCTGCAGCGATTCCGACACCGGAATCAGGCTCACATATTTCCACCCGTTCTTATCCGATACCGACGTCGAGACGAGATACGAAATCCCGTTGATCCGCTCAATTCCGGATGTGGCCCCCGGGTCTGCTCCCATGCCCTTTACGAGCGCCGACATATCATCGGACGCCTCGTAGATCTTCTTGTTTGAAGCGACAAGAGGACGTCCTTCATTGTCAAAAATAAAAAAATCCCCGGTATAAATTTCGGACACCGACCGCATCATCCGAAGGATCGTGTCCTCCCGGACCATAATAAGGACGGCGCCCGGGGAATTGGAGCCGCCGACCGGGAGCGGCTGAAGAAAGGTTAGCAGCCTCAGCCGGTTATGGCCGGGAATAATGACGTTCTCCACCGGGCGCACGATGGGCTGGTTTAATGTGTTCAGCGTGTCCACCATCTCCTCATGCGGCCAGTCCTCATAATAGAATCCCACGCCAGGTATCGCCAAATCCTGCACGCTGTATGCGCTTCCAGTCTTGGAAAACAAATAACCGATGTTCTTCACATACAGCAGCGTGTTGTAGATAAAGGCATCGGTTGCGTTGTATTTTTTCATTTCATTAGCAATGAGCACGCGCTGATAGTCGCTCTCCTCCGCCTTGTACATCCTGAATTCGCGGTTCTGGACAAGCTCGTACGGCAGGTTATACACATACCGCGTGAACGTATCCATTGAGGTCATGAACTGCTCGGTAATATGCGCATTCCAGTCCAGCTCCTTCTCCTTTACGACATCGGCGGAATATGGGTAGTAATAGAACAAAATCATGGCAATCGGAAACAACAGCACAAGAAAATAGGAAATCAGCAGTTTGGTCAGCAGGTTGGCTTTCGGCTTTCCCAATCCGTCATTTCACCTCCAGTGTTCTCACATACTTGAAAAAGTTATATATAAGAATACGAAATTTTCATAAAAAAGAAAACTCAATTCCTGGGGTGACATCCCGTGAATTGAGCTTGTTTCCGGCTGCCTGCCGGTTAGGTTTGGGTCTGCCGAAGCGGCTCGGCTCCCCATTTCTTGGCCCAGCGCTCCATTGCCGTCAATGAATCCAAGAAATCCATGCCTTTTGCCGTCAGGGCGTACTCCACCGACACCGGCACGGTCGGAATTACCGTCCGGGAGACGATCCCGGAAAGCTCCAGATGCCGCAGCACGTTGGTGAGGGACTGCGTCTTCACGACCGCGACGTCCCGATGAAGCTGGTTGAACCGTTTAGGTCCCTGCGCCAGCTGCGCGATGACGAGAAAGGCCCATTTTGCGCCGAGTATTTGTAGAACCGTGCAGATGTGCTTGAAATCGTACAGGTCCGAGTTTTCACCAGCCCCATGGTTATTTTGAGGCTGATGAATTTGCTCTTGCTCAGCATGGCTTTCTGTTCCCTGAACCTCATTCCTTAACATGCTCACTGCTTCATTCCTCCTCTCAAACTTACTAATCGTTAGTTAATCAAACAAGTTGGATAATATCTATTTTATTTGCCTTCTTACATAATATATGGGGCTTACTTATAATACAAACACAAAGAGATCTCGCGTATGTTAAACATCCGAATCGGCATGTGCTAGCCATGATCCGGTAAACTCGGATATTCCACAAAGCTGAAGGGATGGATTCGAATGAACCGACTCACAATGTATTTGGTTACGCTCGGGGTGTTTTTAACCGCTACCTCCGAGCTGGTTGTCTCCGGCATCTTATACCACATATCGGAGGATCTGCATATTTCGCTTGCGCTCGCCGGCCAATTGATTACGGCCTATTCGCTTTCTTTTGCCATCGGAACACCGATCCTGGTGTCCCTTACCGCACGCATGGACCGAAAAAAGGTGCTGCTTGGCTCGCTCCTGGTATATATCGCCGGAAGCCTCGTTTCCTTTGCCAGCCATGACATATGGCTGCTAATGGGATCCCGGGTCCTGCTGGGCGTGAGCTCGGGCGTATATCTGGTGTCGGCCATGGGAGCGGCCGCTAAGCTGACGCCTCCTGAGCATCTCGGCCGTGCCATCGGAACGATCGTTCTCGGCTTCAGCAGCGCCATGGTGCTTGGGGTTCCGATCGGCATAATGATCGCAAATGCGTTAAGCTGGCAGGCCATCTTCCTGCTGCTGGCCCTGCTCAGCCTGCTGATTGTTTTCCTTCTCGCGCGTCTCCTGCCTAATGTGGAAGGAGATGAGCCGGTACCGTTTCATCAGCAGTTCAAGGTCCTCGGCAGCTTCGTCATTGTCAGCGCCCTGCTCCTTACGCTATTCCGGGAATCCGGCAATTCGGTGTTATTTACCTTCATTGCGGCATTTCTGCAGGATATCTTCCGGATTCCTCCAGCAGGAATCAGCATCGTCATGCTCGTGTTTGGCGTTTTGGGCGCCGTCGGCGCAAAGCTTGGAGGATATGGCGTGGACCGGTTCGGCGCTTCCAAAGTCATCATCGCCAGCATGATGATCCACATCGGGGTATTCGCCATTCTCCCGCTCTTGCACTCCCCTCTGATCGGCCTTCCCTTCATCGGCATGATGGTCATCTCGATGTTTGCTGCGGGTCCGGCCGTACAGAGCTATTTCATCCAGCAGGCCCCGGGCTCTCCGAACCTGATCTTGAGCTTGAACACGTCTATCATTCACCTTGGTCTTGCGGCTGGCGCAGGCGCCGGCGGCTTCATGGTCAACGCATCCTCCACGCTCCAATACCACCCATGGCTCGGGGCGCTTGTGCTTGCGCTTGGCCTGGCAGCAGGGCTGGTCAGCTTTTCCGCCGGGAGAAGAAAGCCGCTGTCCGAATCGCCAGCCGCCTGATTAACAGGCGCGTTAGGAGACGGCTCGCAGTGATTTATGAAAGCGAAAGCTGTGGTTCATGAAAGCGAGAGCCGTCTTTCGGTTTGAAAAAGACACGAGCCGCTCCGTCATATTTATGGCTTTATCTCAAAGCAATCCGCCATTTAGCCTGCAGCCTCGTAAAAAATGGGCTCACGCCCTTCTGTCCACCGTCATACCGTATTTTATAGGTTCATGCCTACTCCGAAAAAAGAAGGGCGGAAGCAGCTATGGCAGTGTCTTATATGGATTTCACTTCGCCGTCTGTACGGTTTACTTACGACGTCAACCAAAACCGATTTTTCACGAAGGATAGCCAGAACTTTATCAATTCCCTATCCATCAATCAATTGAATACGCTTGGCAATGCCTCGCTGCTGGATATCTATCTCAGCAGGGGCAATGTCGTGGAGCCGCACATCCACCAGAACGCATCCGAATTAGTGTATGCCGTCACGGGCGCGGCAACGGTCTCCATAATCAACCCGTTTACGAAGGAGCTGTTGAATTTTCCGATTACGCCGGGTCAGGTCGCCCTCGTGCCTCAAGGCTGGTGGCATTACGAAATCGCTACGGCTGACGATACGCATTTATTGGCCATCTTTGACGCTCCGGTTCCGGAGTTCATCGGCGGGTCCGATCTTCTGCGGCTGACACCGGCCAGCGTCTTCGCGCACACGTACTGCCTGAATGAGGCGAAAGTGAAAGAAACCCTTGCGCCAATTAAGGATACGGTCGTGATCGGCCCGCCGAAAGACTGCCCGAACCAAGGGCAGGTTCAGGGCGAAATGATTCAGCAGCATTTTAAACGCGATTATTACGATATGTTTCAACAGCAGCAGGAGCAGCTGCTCGAGCAGCAAGAGCGCCATTTCCAGCATCAGTTTCAACACTCCTCCGGGCGGCAGCCGCAGGAGCAGCTCCCCCGTCGTCAGGTCATCGGAAACGGCTGGGATATTTTTGCCGAGGAATTCTAATCAGGGCTTCACAAGACGGGATACGCCGCGGAAATGCGGGCGTATCCTTTGCTTCTGTCCCAGCCAATGGCATCCTTCTTCCGCCTCATATTTCGCATTCGCCGAAAAACGGTTAGAATAAGAAGATACGGCATCTTTCGAATGCCAATGTAAATCGAAGGAGGAACCATCATGAGCGTTGATTATAAAGCGTATTTCGCTGAACACCGGGAGACTCATCTTAACGAACTGAAAGAATGGCTGTCGATCCCGAGCATCTCGGCCCTGTCCGAGCATAAAGGCGATGTTGCTAAAGCTGCGGAATGGCTTGCAGGCAAGCTGACCGAGGCGGGACTCGAGCATGTTGAAATTCACCAGACGGACGGACACCCGATCATTACCGCCGATTATCTCCACGCGGAAGGAAAGCCGACCCTGCTGATTTACGGCCATTACGACGTCCAGCCCGTTGATCCGCTTCACCTGTGGGAGACGCCGCCGTTTGAGCCTGCGATACGGAACGGCAAGCTGTACGCACGCGGAGCTACCGACGACAAGGGCCAGTTGTTTCTGCATGTTAAGGCGGTCGAAGCCATTTTAAAGCAGGAGAAGGAGCTGCCTGTCAATATTAAGTTCTGTATCGAAGGGGAGGAGGAGGTATCCAGCCCGAACCTGCCGCTGTATCTCGATAACAACAAGGACAAGCTGGCTGCCGATGCGATTCTGATCTCGGACACTTCCCTGCTTGCTCCGGGCAAGCCTGCGATCTCGACCGGCCTTCGCGGATTATGCTCCCTCGAGCTGTCTCTTGAAACAGCCAACACCGATCTTCATTCCGGTACATACGGCGGCGGCGTGCCGAACGCCCTGCATGCGATGGTGTCCTTGCTGGCATCGCTTCATGACGAGCAAGGCCGCGTCGCGGTTGACGGCTTTTACGACGGCGTGCTTGAGCTTTCCCCTGAAATGCGCGAGGAATTCGCCAAGCAGGAGTTTGACGAAGAGAAGCTCAAGAAGGATCTCGGGCTGGATTCCCTCTACGGCGAAGAAGGCTTCTCCTTCGTGGAACGCGTCGGCGCGCGCCCAACGCTTGAGCTGAACGGGGTATACGGCGGATTCCAGGGCGAAGGCAGCAAGACGGTCATTCCGAGGGAAGCTCATGCGAAAATCACCTGCCGTCTGGTGGCCAACCAGGATCCGCAGGCTGTTCTCGACGTGATCGAGAAGCATCTGTATGCCCACACCCCGGTCGGCACCAAGATTACCTTCAAGCCGAAGGAAAAGGCATTCGCCTTCAACATCGATCCCACCCATCCGATGCTGCAGAAAGCCGCAGACGCCTTCGAGAACGTGTACGGCACACGCGCGCTGTTCACGAAAGACGGAGGATCGATTCCGATCGTCGAGAAGCTGTCCAGCACGCTGAACGCCCCTGCCGTGATGATGGGCTTTGGCTTGCCGGATGAGAATCTGCATGCGCCGAACGAACATTTTAATTTGGAAAATTTCGATAAAGGCTTGCTGACGATCGTGGAGTATATGAAGCTGGTTTAATTATGCGCAATGCTTGCCAGCCTTTGCCAGCATCCTATACACAGTCACACATCTGAACGAACGCATAAAGAGCACGGATTGTCCCACCGGGGCATCCGTGTTTTTGTTTTTTCCCGCTTTTTTACAAACCGATGAGGTGCCCATGCCGATCGTATCGTATACGAAAGCAGTACGTTTTAGCCAAAACGTGCAGGCCGCCCCATGATATGCACGTATGGAACAATCATGCAGGGGCATGATATGTACATATCGGGTATTAGATTTCCGAGTGCATCTTGATTAAGGAGGGATTCTTGATGAGAGCAGTTACGTTTCAGGGAGCCAAGGACATTCAAGTGAAGCAGGTGGAGGCTCCATCCATCCAAACCGAGGACGATATCATCGTTCGAATTACATCGACGGCGATTTGCGGCTCGGATCTTCATATTTATCTAGGGGGTATGCCGGCGGCGAAGGATTATGTCATCGGGCATGAGCCCATGGGGATCGTGGAGGAAGTCGGCTCCAACGTAACCCGCGTCAAAAAAGGGGACCGGGTCGTGATTCCGTTCAACGTATCATGCGGACACTGCTATTACTGCAATCACGATATGGAGAGTCAATGCGACAGCTCCAACGGCAATCCGGATGTCCATTCCGGCGGATACCTCGGCTTCACCGCGCGCTACGGGAATTATCCCGGCGGCCAAGCCGAATATTTACGGGTGCCTTACGGGAATTTCATGCCTCTGGTCATTCCGGAATCGTGCGAGCTTGAGGATGAAGCGCTGCTCCTCCTCTCCGATGTGCTGCCCACCGCTTACTGGAGCGTTGAAAATGCCGGCGTCAAACCGGGTGATACGGTAACGGTGCTGGGCTGCGGGCCAGTCGGACTGATGGTCCAGAAGTTCGCCTGGATGAAGGGAGCGAAGCGGGTCATTGCCATCGACCGAGTGCCCTACCGTCTGGATAAGGCCAAGCGAATGAACCAGGCTGAAGTCTATAATTTCGAGGACTACGATGATATGGGCTTGTATATTCGCGAAATCACGAAAGGCGGTACCGATATCGTCATTGATTGCGTCGGTATGGACGGCAAAAAAACGGCGATGGAGGCCATCGGCCAAAAGCTGAAGCTCCAGGGCGGCACGCTGAGCGCCATCGACATCGCCATCGAAGCGGTCCGGAAATTCGGGACCATACAGCTTACCGGCGTGTACGGATCTTTGTACAATATGTTCCCGCTGGGTCATATTTTCGAACGAAACGTCACGCTCACGATGGGGCAAGCGCCCGTCATACACTATATGCCGGAGCTGTTCAAGAAAATCACGGCCGGGGAGATCGATCCGACCGAGATTATCTCCCACCGCTTTCCGCTTGAGAAAGCCAGCGAAGCCTACCGGATTTTCTATGAGCATGAGGACGACTGCACCAAAGTGGTCCTGAAGCCTTGACCATAAGCCTGCTATCCAATGTCAAATGTTACAGCCAAGTTTCCCCGGCCTTTTCGGAAGGTCGCGGAACCGCTTGGCTTTTTATTGTTTTTTTCGGAATCCCCCGCTCTCTACGCTACGATCCTATGGCTTCGGATTAACCCGAAGGATCGTCCCGCACGGATCCGAGATCCAGAACCCCTTCGAATTTTCGTAAATTTCCACTTCGTCCCGCCGATCAACGCCCTGCTCCCGCAAGTAGTCCTTCGCAAGTTCCGGATCATTCGCTTGCACTTCCAGCCACA
This sequence comes from Paenibacillus sp. FSL M8-0142, assembly GCF_038597315.1. Lineage (NCBI taxonomy): Bacteria > Bacillati > Bacillota > Bacilli > Caryophanales > Paenibacillaceae > Paenibacillus > Paenibacillus sp. FSL M8-0142. The sequence goes on along the minus strand of NZ_CP152008.1, from coordinate 1,795,606 downwards.
CATCGTTCTGAGGATAGGAGTCCTTGCAATCGAGCCAGAGCGTGTTCGGCCCCAGGCTAAACGCGTGGGATTCGTCCTTGAACCCCAAATACGGAAGCTTCAAAACGTCCCGGTAAAACCTTACGGTTTCCTCGTATTTGAATTTCGGAATTTTCAGTGCAATATTGTTGCCTCCGGTAAATTGAATATCTGCTGATGACATAATTTCGAGTCCCTCCCGCTTTTTTACAGTTATTATAGCACGCATCCTCCCGGTGAAATTCTTCCAGTTTGCCGAATTGCCTGTGCAAACAAAGAATCACTGACCGTAACTGTCAGGGATTCGGGAATATACTTGCCCTATGGATAACCCACTAAAAAAGCGAGGTTGGTTGAATGTTGAATATCGAGGATTTTTGCGAACTATGGACCAAAGAGGTTCAAATCACCGAGCGGGTAATGAACGCTTTGACCGATGAATCGCTGAAGCAGTCCATCACGGAACAGCACCGTTCCGTAGGGCAGCTCGCCTGGCATCTGGTCATGTCGATTCAGTATATGAGCATGCTCGGTTTGAGTTTTGAAGGCCCGTCGCGGGAGCAGCAAATTCCCGATTCCGCGAGCGTCATTCTGGAAAGCTACCGCGGGGTAAGCCGTGCCTTTTTGGATGCCGTGAAGTCTCAGTGGACGGAGCAGGATCTATACGTGTCGCATGATATCGCTGGAGAGGCATGGAGAAACGGAGAGTCGTTGCAATTCCTCATCGTCCATCAAGCCCATCACCGCGGACAGATGACCGTGCTTATGCGGCAGGCAGGCATCCGGATACCTGAGCTTTACGGTCCGACCTATGATACCTGGATCGACAAGGGCATGGACCCGCTCGTCTAAAGACGATACAATCGATACAAGCGGGAGCGCCGTTCAGGATGTTGTACCCGATGAAAAGGCCACTAAGGGCATGAATTCGGAGCTGTGCTGCTTGAACGGCATTCCCCTTAATGGATCGGAAACCAAAAAGAGCCTCTACTGGCTTCCGGCATGATTCGCGAAAGGGGCTGTTCACCGATGGCTAAAGCCGATAATATGCTGTCCATCCTGTGGATGCTTCGATCGGGCAGAAAAATAACGGCTCAACAAATCGCTGATGAGCTGGAAATTCATATCCGCACGGTCTATCGCTGCATCGATTCCCTATGCGCCAGCGGGGCGCCGATCATTGCGGATTCGGGGCCGAACGGGGGCTACCGGCTGCTCGGAGCCTTTGCTGAATCCCCGCTCATGTTCGATGCGGACGAGCAGAAAGCGCTCGTGCATGCCTCCATTTTCGCAAGAGAAGCGGGTTATCCGTTTACGGAAGCCCTGGAGCGGGCCATCCATAAGCTGAAGCGCTATACGAACGAGGAGCAGCTTCATCAGATCGAGCTGCACGGCGGGGGCATCACTGTCCTTCAGCCCCCTGTCAGCCAAGAGATCCGGTCGCTGCTCCGAACGCTGGAGAATGCGTCGGCACATGGCATCACGCTGAAGATGACGTACTCCAAGGGAAGGGGGCAAGACGCATCTGTCCGGGAATTCGACCCGTACAGCATCGTCCATTGGAAGGGCCATTGGTATGCCGCCGGTTTTTGCCGATTACGCCAGGAGGTACGAAGCTTCCGCGTCGATCGCATGTCCGGGCTGGAGCTGACCGATCATCGTTTTGAGCGGCCGGATAACTTCTCGGCCAAGGATGTACTGCTCGGCGGTTTGATTCCGGATACCGGCAATGCGGAGAACTTGGAATACGTCATCATCCGGGGCCATGAGTTTACGCTGAACGAATTGTGCCAGCACTGGCTGTTCGGGCACACCCTGGTCAAGCGCCTGCCTGAAGAAGCTCATTTCCGGCTGGCCGCCGATTCCCTGATGTCGTATGTCCCCTACTTCCTGCTCCCTTATGGCAAAGCCCTGACCGTTCTCGAGCCGAGATCTCTGATCATGCGGCTGTGGGAGGTTGCGGGCGGCATGGCCCGGCATTACGAGGCATTGTTGACTGAAATGAAGACATACGAGGAGTGATACCCATGGAAAAATTCGCCATGTACGGAAAATTAATTGCCCATCCGGGCAAGCGCGACGAGCTGGCAGGCATTTTGCTTGAGGCTGCGGACATGCTGAGCGATAATGCGGACTGCGAGCTGTACATCGTCAATGTTTCGGACAGCGATCCGAATGCGGTATGGGTCACGGAATTATGGAGCAGCGCCGAGGCACATGCCGCTTCCCTTCAGGGAGCGGACACATCGGAGCTGCTGCAACGCGGCCGCAAGCTGATCGCCGGCGCGGAGCCCCTGAAGCTAAAACCGCTGGGCGGCAAAGGGCTGTAGGCATCCCCTGATCAGATGAACGTGACGCAAAAAAACAAGGTCAATCGGAGTACGTTCCGATTGGCCTAGTTTGTATTGCCTGCCCGGCAGCCGTTCGTCGCCGCTGCCATGGACGCTCAGATATTGTTTCGATATTCCGAAGGGCTGTAGCCCACCTCTTTACGGAATGTTTTCGAGAAATAATTCGCCGACTCGAAGCCGGTCGCATCGGCGATTTCCTTGATGCTGAGGCTTGTTGTCCGCAGCAGCAGCTTAGCGCGCTCCATCCGTTTGACGCTTAGATATTTTTGAGGCGTGATCCCGAAATGGCGCTTGAAGTATTTAATAAAGTAATTCGGATGCAAGTGCAAGGTTCCCGCCATCTGTTCCAGCGTGATCTCCTCGTGCAGATGATCTTTAACATACTGCTGCACCTTATTAAGACGTTCCATGTCCCCGGTCCGGTGCGAATGAATCTGCGGCTCCTGATCGGAGAACACCCTGGAGAGGATGTCCAGCATAACCGATTTCTCCTTCAAGCGGGCGGCAACGGTTTCGGTATGATGGGCATCCACCAGCTCTTGAAACAAATGCGACATCTCCAGCGGCTGTTCCAGATCGTAGCACCTAGGAACATCCAGCCATGAGAACACATCCGCATCGCCTACGGCGGCCGAGAAATGGCACCAGTATTTCAGAAACGGCCGGTCGCTGATGGTGGAATAGGATTGCTTCGTCCGGGCCGGCATCAGAATCAATTGGCCGGGCTTCGGATACAGCTCCTCCTCTCCGATTTTCACCCAGCCCTCCCCTTCCAGGATGAAATAGAGCTTATTATAGGACACGGTGTAATCCAGCTCTCTCCACTCCGGCCAGCATTGCGTCTTCTTCGCTTCCAAAATTTGAACCTGCATGTTTAAGAGCATCTGCTGAATCGCTTCTTGCTCGCTTCGTTCACTCTTCATCTTCCATGTTCCTTCAAAGTTATTATAATACCCGTCAGAGTTAAGTAATTATCTATTCATACTAACATATTCTTGTTAAAATCAAACCCGACAAATCCTAGTACCGAAAGGTTGATCCTATGACGACAACTACCGCTTCGCAAAATCAAGTCATCCTCGAACGAAATGAACGCGTACGTTGGTTCCAGAACGACCGCTTCGGCATGTTTATCCATTGGGGACTCTATTCGATCCCGGCTAGAGGCGAATGGCTCCGGAGCACGGAACAGATGAGCATCGAGCAGTATCAGACCTATTTTGATGAATTCGACCCCGTCGATTATAATCCTCGCGAATGGGCCAAGGCGGCCAAAAAAGCCGGCATGAAGTATGCGGTGCTGACCGCCAAGCACCATGACGGCTTCTGCTTGTTCGACAGCAAGCTGACCGAATATAAAGCAACCAATACCAAAGCCGGCCGGGATCTCGTGAGAGAGTTCCTGGAAGCTTTCCGGGAAGAAGGGCTTAAGGTCGGGCTCTATTATTCGCTGATCGATTGGTATCATGAGGACTATCCCGCCTTCGGAGACCGGATTCATCCGATGAGAGGAAACGAAGCCTTTAAGCGGGATCCGAACAACTTTGACCGCTATTTGGACTACATGCACGGGCAGATCCGCGAGCTGCTGACCGATTACGGCAAACTGGATATTATGTGGTTCGACTTCTCATATGACAATATGCGCGGCGAAGTATGGCGTGCTACCGAGCTCATGAAGATGATCCGCGGGCTTCAGCCGCATATCCTGATCGATAATCGGCTGGAGGGCAGCGGCGAGAGCGGCGGAAGCATCTATACGACCGAGCCGTCCATATACAGCGGGGACTTCGCTTCCCCCGAGCAGATCATCCCTCCGCATGGCGTTGTCGATGTAACGGGCGCACCCATTCCTTGGGAGGCATGCATTACGCTGAACAATAACTGGGGATATGCGGCCGCTGACCGCAACTACAAATCGGCGACCACGATCATCCGCAAGCTGGTGGAATGCGTCAGCAAAAACGGCAACATGCTGCTTAATGTCGGGCCGGACGCCAAAGGCGTCATTCCGAAGGAAAGCCTTGATGTGCTCGCGGAAATCGGCGATTGGATGAGCCGCAACAGCGACAGCATTTACGGATGCGCAGCCGCCGAATTTCCGAAGCCGGAATGGGGACGGTATACCCAAAAAGGCAACAAGCTGTATGCCCACGTCTTCGAGGAGCCGATCGGGCCCATCAATCTCGTCGGCTTGGCGGGCAAGGTCAAGAAAGCCCGGCTTCTGGCTGACGGCTACGAGCTGCTGCTCGGCCGCCCGTGGAGTGCAGCCGAATTCACCGAGGATGCATTCGTCAGCTTTGCCCGTCCGGAGCACTTCACCTTCCCGCTCCCGGACAAACGCAATACCGTCATCGAGCTTGAGCTTGAGGACGGGGCAGACCCGTCATAACAACATACTGCAGGCAAGCATGATTGAGCCTCCGCTGGATGTGTACATTGCATCCTTGCGGAGGCTTCTTGCCTTTATCAGCTCCTCTCCCCTTTAATCGCCCTTGCAACAAAGCTGGTTATTTTCTTGATACAGGGCCTTCAATTCGAACGAACAGAATAATAACCTCCGTCCAAAATGAAACTCAGGATTACCGGCATGATCTCATCAAGAGGCTTCATCGCCCCCTCCTTTATACCTGTCTCTATAGGACCTCTCGCCAACGAAAAAAATCATATTGAAATAAAACTGTTTATATAATATACTGATTAAGAAATAAACTGTTTATTATATACACAATTAATAAAGGAGCGTCGATCATGCGGAAATATGCCGTGGAAATTCAAGGACTGTACAAACGGTTCGGCAGCCAGCAGGTGCTGGACGGAATCGATCTGAAAGTGCCGGAGGGCAGTGTGTTGGCCCTGCTCGGTCCCAATGGGGCCGGTAAAACCACCTTGGTCAACATCATGTCAACCTTGGTCACTCCTGATGCGGGGACCTTGCTAATTAACGGGTACGATGTGAGCCGGGAGCGCCAGAAGGTACAGCAATCGATCAGTCTTACCGGTCAATTCGCCGCCGTGGACGAAGTGTTGACCGCCGAAGAAAATCTTCGGATGATATGCAGGCTGTCCGGACTCACGGGAGCAGAGGCCCGCATTCGAAGCACGGAGCTGCTGGCTTACTTTGATCTGGCATCGGCACGATCCAAGCGCGCAGGCACCTTTTCCGGCGGCATGAAAAGGCGCCTGGATCTGGCGATCAGTCTCGTCGTGCCAAAACCCGTTCTGTTCCTGGATGAACCGACGACCGGGCTTGATACCCGAAGCCGACGCGCGCTGTGGGATATGATTTTGCAGCTGAAAAGCCAAGGCATCACGATTGTCCTCACTACGCAATATCTGGAGGAAGCGGATCAGCTTGCCGACCGGATTGCGGTGCTTGATGGGGGGCATATCGTGGCGGAAGGAAGTCCGGAGGAGCTAAAATCCCGGGTCGGGGGCGAGGTACTGGAGCTGCGGAACGCGGAGGCTGAGGTCATTCATCGCATTCCCACGAGCGGATCTATAGGGGATGTTGCAAACACGCTTCAGGAGCTTATGCGCCAGCTTCCGACGGAAACGCGGGTCGGCATCCACAGGCCGAACATGGATGAAGTATTCATCGCGCTGACTGAAAAGAAAATGGAGGAGATCGTATGATTGTCAAACCTGTTCACACCGCAAAGAAAACATCGCTTGCCGTTACCCAAAGCGTCTTTATCGGACGCAGCCTCCGCCACAGCCTCCGCAATGCGGATGCGATGCTGATGGCGATTCTGCTGCCGGTGCTCTTGATGCTGCTGTTCACGTACGTATTCGGCGGAGCGATCGATTCCAGCGGCGATTACGTAAACTACGTCGTGCCCGGAATTATTCTGTTATGCGCGGGCTTCGGCTCCTCCTCGGTGGCCGTCGACGTCGCGCAAGATATGACGAACGGCATTATCGACCGGTTCCGGACGATGCCGATTCGCAGCGTTAGTGTCATTACCGGACACGTCGTCGCTAGTCTGGCCCGCAATCTGCTGGCAACCGGCGTTGTGCTCGCGGTTGCCTTGCTCGTCGGCTTCAAGCCTACTGCCGGCATACTCGATTGGGTATTCGCGGTAGCCCTTATCGCCTTGTTCATCCTCGCCTTCACCTGGCTGTTTGCGGCGATCGGCATGGTCGCCGGCAGCCCTGCCGCAGCGGGGAGCTACGGGTTCGCCCTGCTCTTTCTGCCTTACCTTTCCAGCGCCTTCGTCAAGACGGATACGATGCCGGAATGGCTGCAGTGGATTGCAAGCAACCAGCCCATTACGCCGGTGATCGAGTCCCTTCGCGGATTGCTGATGGGAGCTTCGATACGCGAGTTTATCGGATGGGCAATCGGGTGGTGCTTGCTCATTTTGCTCGTCTCATTGCTATGGGGCATGTGGTCATTCCGCAGAAGAGCGGGCCGACGTTAATTGGGGCCATAGCTCGTAAACAAGTCCGGGGGGGTATCGGCTGCTGTTCTGCCAAGTCAGCCATATATACCTTACAAGCTTCTCCCGCGCCTGTCATAAAGCTATAAGCTTCCCGTTTTACCACCCAGAGCTTCGGCGGCTCCCCATTAAACACAAATAAGCGATCCGAACGGATCGCTTTTGCTTTTTTTCAGGTTTATATATTTGCTCATCGAGCGGCACTCCGGCACTCGCTAACTGTTCCTTTTGGCACGTTCCCTGAAACGTATAACTTCGCGAGCTACGCTACCCGTCAGCCTTCTCGTTCTCCTTCTCCTGACCCGTCTTCATCTCCAGGTAGCGCTCAATTCCGTCAAGAATGCGCTCCAGCCCGAAATCAATGTCGTTCCCGATCGGATTCTCTCCCGGGTTCTCTTCCGTATAAACGCCGGACATGATGACGGGGTACAGGTACGGGAACTGCTCTGGCTTCACGAGCGCTTTCAGCGCCAGGGTATAGTCCGTCCCGCTGAACCGCTCGGCGGTGGACCCTGATTTGAGCGCAAGATCCATATCCCGTTGGATGAGTCCGCTGGATCTCGCGTAGTTGCTCAGCAGCAGAATGAAGGAGATCTTTTCATAGTCATTCAGCGGAAAATCCCTCATGAAGCGCAATCCCCAATCGATGACCCGGAGATTATTCGGGGTAATCGGCACGCCGGAGATTGGAATGTCGCCGAACCAGGGATGGTCCCGGAATACCTGCATGCTTAATTTGACGAATAGGCGCATGTTGTCCCGCCAGTCCGGCGCATCCTCGTCCGGAAGCGGAACCTCGCAAACCGCATCCTGCATGAGCAGCAGAAGGTCATCCTTGCTCGGAATGTAGCGGTACAGCGACATGGCGGTGTACCCTAAAGACGATGCCACGCGGTTCATCGAAACGGCAGACAGGCCGTCCCGATCCGCAATTTCGATTGCGGCATCAACGATCTGCCGGATGCTGAGCTCCCTCTTCGGTCCGCGCTGCGGGGGCTTGACCAATCCCCAGCTAAGCGCAGCGCCGCCGGGCAGCATGGCCCCGATATCATGCTCTGTCGTATTATCTTTTGACATAACGTATGCGTCCTTTCCCGAAGGCTGTACATCCCGATAAGCCATTAAATTGTTTATTATATAAACAGTATATCACAGACTCCCCTCTTCTGACAGACCGATCGGGCAGGCGACGCTGTTTGAATCGAAACGTAGCTCTTTCTGGGCACCGTCGTGGTCCGGAGCACGACGGGATGATTGCCAATTTCATGTGCGGTTCAATGCATCAGAATATTGACAAGCCTGCCGAACGGGTCACGTACGAAAAATCGGCGAACGCCCCAAGGCTCATCCACTGGGCCGTATTCGACAGGGAAGCCGGCATTTTTCATATCAGCCAACACCGCCTCGACATCGTCGACTTCGATTGAGAGGTCGGGTACGGGCGTGCCGGATCCTCCCTCTTCGGCAAAGCTGATCTGTACCTGCATCGTCTCCGGCGACCCGTAGGTGGCGATCCAGCCGTGATCCATCAGCAGATCAAGACCAAGCACGTCCTGATAGAAGCGTTTAGCTTCCGCAATGCGTCGCGTTTCAATATTAGTGACAATTCGTTTGACTGCCATAGCACATGATTCCTCCTTTGTTGCCTGCACTCTTCTGCTCTCTGCCCTGCGCTCCGTAGATCCCTTTTTTTCGAACTTCCCCAAATAAACGAATCCAGTGTCCAAGCGGCAGAACACGCTAATCGCTTGCTCTGAAGTATAACAAATCCTTCCAGAAAGGAAAACACCTACAACACTTCATGCTCGAGAGACCGTCATCACCGATTGGCGGTTCCATCGAACTCGTTCATGTTGAACGGGAAGAAATTCGGTAAATTAAATTATTGTATTCCATTACACACTCGATAGGAGGCATCCATCGTGTACAAGGATCTGGAGGGAAGCACAGCCGTCATTACCGGCGCCTCTTGCATCGGGCGCGCAATCGCACTGAGGTTCGGACAAGAAAAGATGAACGTAGTCATTAATTACGTCAGCAACGAGGATGAAGTGAACGCCATGTACGGAAGATTGAATCCTTCGGTGGAAAAGCTATCGGCGTGTATGGCGACGTCACCAAGGAAGAGGATGTCAAGAGGCTTGTAGCCGCCGCTGATCATTATGCTCCTGAGGTCATGGTAAATAACGTTGGCATCGAAAACGAAGTGCCTTTCGAGGATTTGGTGTTGGATAACTGGAGAAAAGTGCTCGACGTGAATTTAACCGGGGCCTTTCCAGGCTGCCGCGAGGCAATCGATTAACATGCTCGAGCACCGGATCAAGGAACGGATTATCCACGTTTCAAGCGTGCAACAGAGGATTCCGTGGCCTCATTTTCTGCATTATGCGGCTAGCTGGGGCCTAAAAGGGAGTCGACGGCTTTCCCTTTGATGCCATCGCTCATATCGTGAAAGCCAAGGCTTGCCTAATGCCGACAATCCCCAGCATCTGCCGGTCGTGAGGGCCTATCAGCTTTTTTGAGGCTTATTTCTTAAACGCTATAGCATCGATCCGAACTTTAAGTCCAGTCCCCTCCTTATGTGCAAATTCTGTAACAATTGTTTTCCTTGCTGGATAGTTTCCTTTGAAACGGCGTTTAAAAACCTCTTCCATAACTGGAATATCACTAGGATCTATAAGCAGAACATCCACCTTGACCACCGATTTCAAAGTTAGATTAATTGATGCCAACCGCGCACTCATGTTGTCAAGAGCATCCTCAACTTGTTCCTCCACTGATTTGCCCGCATATCCAACGCAGTAACTCAGAAAGACAAAATCGCCTGCTTGGACGACTCCGGAATGAGCCCAATCTTCATTTACTTTATCTCTAATTATTTCACCCATAACCAATATCCTCCATTTCCTGAATAGATATTATGTAGAAATAGTTCCGTATTTCGTCCTACTAAATCGGTTTGGTGTGCTGCCCTTACCTTTCACTCGCAACACCGGCGACAAATGACAGCTCATCCTCGTCTATGCTTGATATTATGCATAAGTTTCGGTTCAGTTCAGAATGTATAAACGGTGAAATTTTGGGGCGCAACAAAAGTGTGCTTGCCTCTGGTGCAAGCTTTGGAAACGATCGAATAGTGATCTACTCGCTGCAGGAAGGCAGCAGCGTACAATTACGTTATTATGAAAGTTCAGAAAGCTTCAAATCCATTGCGAGATCCCTGGGAGTCGACCATTCTGTCTTCTTAAGCTGGATTAGGCAATAAAAGCATCACGGTGAAAAGACCTTTAGACAGGGCTATACATCTACACAGCACAAGATAAACTAGACGTACTTCAATTTATGAACGAATGTACCATTTTAAGCTGACAAAGAAGCTTAGAATCACATGGCATAGACGCCCTACAGCCACCGAAAAAGGGGCGATCATCCATGAAAAAAGTCTCTAAGGATCAGAAGAGTCAAACACTTCCTTCCCCCCGTGTACCCGTTTTCCTGCCTATAGTATAATGAACCAAAAAACGTAAAATAATGGGGCATTCTTCGCATTCGAATAGGGGATATCGGATCATTTCTAAAGGGAGGATTTCCTTTGAGAAAAAGCTCGTCTGTGATCATGCAGATCGATTCGTTGCTGAACCCGAATGAAAGCATATTCGTGAACCGGATCGCGGAATCATTCGAAACGCCGCAGCACTGCCATGACTTCTTCGAAATCAATTACGTCGCCGAAGGGCGGGGATTCCATTATATCGGCGAAGATCGGATCGCCGCGGAAAAAGGAGACGCTTTTGTCCTGCCCGTTGGAACGACGCATGTGTTTCGGCCAACCGCGGTGTCGTCGAAGGAGCCGATCGTCATCTATAATTGCGTTTTTCATCCGCGGACGATCGAGAAATGTCCGAATCAGTCCCGATCCCTCAGCGACTTCTCGAATACCTTTCGCTGCCTGACGATAATTCGTCGCCCTACTGACTGAAAACGACGGACATTAGCGGCGACTTCGCCCTGCTTTTTACCGGCCTGTACTCCGAATATATCCGCAAAGCGGCCGGCTATCGGGCCATCCTATGCGGAAAGTTGCTCAAATTGCTGGGACTTCTCGACCGCCAATTGTTCAGCACCGGGGAGGCATGCAATCAAGACCCCTTGTTCGAAGGGATGCTGGACATCGTTCAAAAACGCTGCGGCGAATCCCAGTTTACGATCGGAAAATTGGCCGGACAGCTGAACGTTTCTACCGGATACGTCCAGCGCATGTTCAGGCGATACCTGCGGCGTAACGTTTCTAGCGTATTTGCAAAATGTCAGGGTGGACCGTCCACCTCGATGCCTACTTGCTTCGAACGGTTGAGGCACTTCAAACAGAATGCCGGAGCATGAATTCATCAAAGCGGCCCGCGTAATCGGAGAAGCCATCGGCATGAGGGATGAATGTATCCGGGATGTCTTTTTCGAGTACCGGCTCAGGCATCTCATTTATGAGGGGCGGCTGGAAATCAAAGGCGTGCCGCGGGCGATGCGATATTACGGGCTAAGGCTTAAAAAGCGGACCGATCAGGACCGCATGAGCCCCGGGAGTTCAACGAACGTGCCGTGTCATGGATCACCGATCTCGCCTTTAATCATAATCCTAACGCGACATACGAAAAGCTGCCCGAAGGGCAGCCTTTCCGACGACTATTTATATTTCTTCCAGTCCATATTGCTGTTTTCAAGCAAATATTCAATGTCGTTATCGCGGCGTTTTTGCTCTACTTTGCGTGCTTCCTCCGCTTCCTTTTACTTCTGCTGCTCGGCTTTTAATTCCTCCGACTGCTGCTTCAGCTTGCTCAGCACCTCGCTGCTCAAAAGATCTTTCAGGGTTACCGGCTTGTCTGCCGCCTGCGGCTTCACGGCCGCATCCTGTTTTCGTTTTTTTGGCCATCGTTCCACCCCACATTATAATGTAGCGTAATACTTTATGCCAAATAGTTATCATCAATTAAGAATATATCTTAGAGGTCGCGGGTCTTAAGATCTACAGAACGCTATGCCAAGAATTATTTTTTTCCCACGTATACCTCAATAAATTAGATTCATCCAGCATGTGACTCTTCACGCATATTAAAACTTGATGGTAGGAGTCCATACTTACTAAATTTATATTGTAAGTAACGGGATACATCTTCTTCATGCGTCGAAATGATAATTTGTTTATGCGAAAAATCGTTTCTTAATAATTCAGTGAAAGATGCCATATTAATTTCGTCCATCGATTGTACAGGATCATCGATTAATAATATTCCTAAGTCTTTATGACCATATATTTTATTTAGTGCTAAAGTGAATGATATTACCACGGCGGATAATTGACCAGAGCTTAAATAATTGAGTGCATCATGATCAGATTTTACATCTGACACAAATATAATACTTTCTGTGTCTGCTTTTTCCTTAATAAATAACCCCAAACCTCTTTGGTAATTTTGCATTATTTTACCGCTGTAGATATGGAAAGGTATTTCTATGTCGACCATAATTTTCTTCCAATGTTTCTTAATAGCTAGTTCATACTGGTTGATTATTTGATTCAGATCTTCAACCTTATCTGATATCTTTTTAAAATTTTCTTGATATTTGGTTATTTTATCAAGCTCATTTTTGCGATTTGAGTTTATTTGATTATAAAAAACCCAATCAATAAATTGTTTTTTTGAATTGAGTTTATCTTGATTGATCAATGCTAAGCGCTCTGTTGATTCATCAAAGTACTCCTTAAAAATTCTGGAGAAAATTCTATATTTATGATCAAAATCAGAGTAACCTTCTTTTATAGTTTTCAAATAACCCAGCAAATAAGACGATAATTTCTCTATTTGATAGCTACTGTCTTCATCATTTAGGTATAAGTTGTATTCATAATTACAAAAATCGGTTATTTCAATATTATTTTGTTGGCAAAATGCTAAAAACTTATTTACATCATCTTCTCTATGCTTGGCACGTTCAACAATACGGTAAAATGTCTCACTGATCTGATTCTCAGTTAAAGTTAAAAAATGTGTTAATTCATTTAAAGGAGCTTTAAGGTGACGTTCGTACAATTCATCAATTTCATTGTTCTGTTTTATTGCAGACTCGTTATGCAGTGAAGAAAAGTAGTCGCTTTTAGTTTGAATTTCATTCAATAATGTATCATAATTACCCCAATCAAAACCACAAAGTGGACATTCGCCTCGATTTGACTGATGATGTTGATGTAGAGATTTCATTTGAGTAGTTAATGTTTTCCGTGTATTGTTTAACTCATTTACAATTTTAGATAACTGAGAAATGTCTCCATCACGACTCTTTAATATCTGTACCTTTTGGTTAATCTCTTCTGTATCGAGTTCTAGCCCGAGCTCTTCGTTTAATGATTTGTAGTCAATTCTTGAAAAATTTTTTTGAAAATCTTGCATTTGTGTAACAAAGCTCTCTATTTTTCGTCTTTTATCTCTCATTTTAACTATTTCGGGGAATCTTGAGATAAATGCTTTTCCTTGAATCGTATGCCCAAGCAACTCAGTATCTTGAGCAAATTGTCGCAACTGTTTGTTGAACTTAGCTTTTGTGAATTCTTCGAAGTTATTAACAAAATCCTCAATAACAATTATTTCTTCAATTATTTGATCTCTATGCTGTTTATTTGAAACAACAATATCCTCACGATCCCACTGCTTATCTACAGGTTCATAGAAAAGCTTTTCATATTTTACCTTTTCTTTAACATCTAATTGTTCATAGTTCTTATACTGTTCAATTTGATTTTCGCTATCTTTGATTTTTTTGTGTAGTGTTCTTTTTTCCTGTTCAAGGAACTTACAAACACTTTGTAGGTACTTCATTTCTTCTTCTTCTTCTTTTGTATCAAAAAGTCGGCTAATTTCAGCCAACCTTTCCTTACCTGGACGTTTTAAAAATGAGGTGTTCTCTTGTTGTTGTATATAATAAAACAGACTATATATCCGTTCTAATTGGTCTATCTCAAATAATGCGTTTAATTCATCTTGAGTAATTTGTTTTCCCTCCTCTAAGGGCGAATCGAATGTTTCTAAAAGATAAGTGTCAAATATATCCCATCTTCCTGGCTGTTTTTGCACACCAGTTAAACTTTTCGTAGCAGGCAATGCTTTTGCAAGAGTAATGGTTTCACCCTCATATTCAAATTGGACTTTGATGATGAGATCTCTTGTTGGGTCGTTACTGAACAACACATCGCTAAACCTTACTCGTGCATCTTCAGGCTTTTTAATCCTATCAATTTTACCTGATAGCACAAGTTCAATTGCATCAAAAATCGTAGTTTTACCGAAACCATTGGGCCCGTCTAAGACCACAAGTTGGTTTTGTGTCCAATCCAATTCCAGACGCTCAATTGCTTTAAAGTTTTCAATATAAATACATTTTAACGAGAAATTTCTATTCATATTCTTCCACCTTTATATAATCTAAAATTAATTTTCGCCAGGCAGCTTCATCAGGCTCCCTCTCTGGCTGAAAGCGTAATAAACCATCACGAAGACTTAGAAGCGATGGAGTTAACGCATTAATAATTTCTTGCTTTAAACTTGTCAGTTCCCTATCCATCTTCCTTAAATTTAAAAATGGCAACTTTATAAACAACTTGCTGACTAAGTTATATTCAGTATTTTGAAAAGGATCATTTTTGTGCTCTTGAAATGAATTATCATCATTTAGAACTCGATAAAGATATTCCATGATAGAACCCCTTTGATTTTTCAATAGCATCTCAACTTGTAGGTCGGTATATGTAAGTACGTACTTCTTAAAAAAGTATGGGTCCTCTTCAATATCGAATATAATTTTATTTAATATTGGGTCTTGAAAATTACCACTTCTTTTTACACAGACGATAAGTGATATATTTTTATCCATATCTGGTCGGTAGCCTTCTTCCAGCCCCTTTACTTCATCAAAATATGAGTTGAATAATTCAACAGATGTATGGTCGAGCATTTTTTCCTCAACAAAAATGGCTAGATAATAACTACCTCTATCAAAATCTAAAGCAAATATATTTGTTGGCATCGAAATAAAATGCTGAACACCAAACCCATTTTCTGTAAATATTTTCTGGAGTATTCTGATCATTTAGTTTAATTCCTCCATTGCAGTGTCGATATCAATCAGTCTAATATTTTTGATTTTTGTGATGTTGTTATTTCTTTCACCTTTTGATTCAATATCAGTAAATTTATTAGCTGCACTCTCTAAAGAACTAGCCCGGACATTGTCAGTAATAATGGCCTCTATCTCGTAAAGCTCATCTCTTATAGCCGCATTCCCCAATATACCAACTGCTATTTTTGACAATTCTCTAGATTCATTTCTTATCCTACTAGTACTTAATCTTATAGTGCTTGGTAAATAGCATAAATTTTTTTGTTGGTCTTGTAGTATATACTTATATCCATTTAGGGCTTGTTTGATCTCATAAAGAGCTAAACAAAACACGTCCATCCCGTTTTGGGGGATTAGATTTCTAAATGCGAGAGAGTCTGCCTTTTGAAATTCAATATGAGGGGTCACCATTTGGCAAAAAGTAAAAAATGAATCGTTACTCATGCCAGCAATTGCCCTGACATAGTTTTCAGCCCTTTGTAAATCTTCTAAACGATGTTCGTTACCTTCATTAACAATTGTTTCATGCAATTCATGAAATAAAAATTCACACGTTGAATGAAATATATTTTTTAGTCTATGTATTATGTATTCTTCTGATGGCTCTTCCCATTCGTTGTCCAAAACTGAAATGAAGTTGGAAAAACAAATACGGTCGGGGATTAACTCATCCTCACCCTCCTCACTTTCTTGTTCAGCCACGTGTCGAATCGTAATATGCTTGTCCAATTCCCCTAACAAGTAATTGTATGTAGTTTCAACATGTGCTTGAGTAGGAGTCCCCCCCTTCTTTCTTTCACAATACTGAATAATACGCTTTTTAATTTCCTCTTCCAACTCATTCATTGGACAGTATTGTTTAGTCTCTTCATAGGAGTATATTGATAGATTTTCAAATGCTGAATTATACGCGTCAGCGTCAACCACCATTTTATAATAATGCCAAGGAGTATACCCCTTGATTCTTGGCCCCTTACTCGGATCCTTTTGGGGCTTAGGCTCTGACGGTGGATCAAGCTGAATAAGCCTTGACTTCATTTCATTAATGGCAACTAATTCAGTAGCTGCATGTAAATAGCTCTCGACCCCATTCTTTAAAACACTCTTACCCAAAAGATTCCATAAGGCATCCTTATACTCGCTCAAAGTCCTTTTTTTATAAGATTTAACTTGATGAATGGAAACATACTTATCATCTTTAATTATAGAAAAATCTTCATACCACTCTAATTCCAAAAAAAATCGGTTAACCTCGGCAGGATCAATTTTGAGGATATAATCGAGTACAACATTAATGGCAACTTTACCTTGATACTGGAAGCCGCTCCAACTAGGAATAGCACTATGATAGGGAGTTAGTTGAACAGTATCCAATAGATAACACCCCTTCTAAATTAGTCTTGGTAAACCCAATTCGACATTTTACTTCATATTCCTCCCGTGTGAAATACATCCTTCGTAAGACACTGGACCGATTTTTGATCAATTGAATTTTTGCTTGCTTAGCTGTCCCAGTACGCCCCGTTTAAGGTCAGGTAGCTTTGCGGCAAATTTTCTTGTCCGCCCGGCGGATATGCGATACAACTTGGTCACTTGACTTGGGGCTGATTGAAAGCGCCCGGGGTTTATGCATGAAAGGAATGACTTCATTGAACCGCTCTCGTCTGCCAATCTCAGCCTGCTCATCGTCGCCGTGATGTGAGATGCACGTTCTTATCGTTCAGCATGCCGTGAGGGTGCTGCCTCCGCTGGCCTTCAACAGTATCCGCTTCGTCGGGGCGGCGGCTTTGCTTGCTTTGATCATCACGGTGTTTTACCGCGGCCAGTGGCGTGCCGTCAGCATCCGCATGCTGCTTCATACCTGCCTGCCGGGTCTTTTTTTGTTTTTGGGTTATGCTTTTCAAACTGTCGGCCTGCTGTACACCACGACCTCCAATGCCGGCTTTATCACGGGGTTATCGGTCGTTTTGGTGCCCTTCCTGGCCCTGATCCTGCTCAACATCCGATTTCGCGTTTTACGTGGTTGAGCGCCCTTCTGGCGGCCTGTGGACTGTACCTGCTGACCTTTGCCGGTTCCGCATTTGCATTAAACAAAGGGGATGTGCTCGTTTTCCTGTGCGCGATCGGGTTTTGCCCTTCATATCGCCTATACCCAGCATTTTTGCGCCCCGATATCACTTGCGAGCATCTTGGCCGATTCGACGCGGAACTACTGATCATTGCCGAATCGGGATACCGGTCTGGGCTGGTCGTAATTGCCCAAGTAGTTTGCATTCCAGCCCTGGTTATGAAGGGTGGTTTGCCAGCGGCTCATAACTTTTTTAAGTTCAAGCAGGGTCCAGGACCGGGCTTCCCATCTCCCGGTTCCCGTCGAGACGGAATTGAGGGTCATATGTTCAAATTGAAACACCATATCCAGCTCGTGTCGTTGATCCCGACGTATTGCACCGCCTGTTCCGGGCCAAGACCCAAGCTATGAAGGCCGACGACGGCCGTTTGCAGCGCTGCCAGCGGCAGCACTTTCATGCTTACCTTGGAAGGGACCCCTTATATTTACCAGGGCGAGGAAATCGGGATGACCAATGCAGCCTTTGAGACCATCAGCGATTATCGGGACGTCGAAACCCTGAATTATTACGGGCAATCCCAGCTTCAAGGCAAGCCGAATGACCGGATCATGGCGGCCATTCGCGCAAAGAGCCGGGATAATGCCCGTACTCCCATGCAATGGAATGGCGGCCCTCAGGCTGGATTTACGACCGGAGAACCATGGATCAAGGTGAACCCGAATTATACGGAAGTGAATGTGGAATTAGCAATGAAAGATCCGAAATCCATCTACCATTACTACCGGCAGCTGATCGCCCTTCGTAAACAGCATAAAGCGCTAGTGTACGGAGAATATAAGCTGCTCCTTCCCCTGGATCCCGATTTGTATGTGTACACCCGTACATGGGAGCAGGATACCATTCTCGTGATCCTTAATTTTTTTGACGACATGCCTAGGATGGAGTGGCCGAAGGACCTTCGCGGCTTATCGCAGGAGCTGCTGATTTCCAATTACGAGCCCGTGCCGGACGAACGGCAAGACCAGATCGAGCTTCGCCCCTATGAAGCCAGAGTTTACCGGCTGTACTGACACGCACTTTCAAAATATGAATGGAAAGGCACCCCGCTTGCAGCCGAACGGCTGCAAGGAGGTGCCTTTTTGAGTGTCGCTTACCCCTTCGTTCCGCCTTGGAGCCCGAAGCCCTTCGACATAAACTGCTGCGACAAAATGTACAGGATGATCGCCGGTATGGCATACAGCACCGAAAATGCAGCAAGACTGCCGTATTCGACCATGCCGTATTGTCCGAAGAACTGGTACAGCTTGAGGGATGCCGGAAATTTTTCCGGAGACTGGAGCAGGATATACGGCACGAAAAAATTGCCCCAGCTGCCGGAGAAGGTAAAGATCGCGACCGTGCAGATGCCCGGGACCATCAGCGGCGCAACGACCTTGCGGATGCCGGTAAACACCGAAGCCCCGTCCACCCAGGCAGCTTCTTCGAGATCATTCGGCACGGAATCCATGAAATTTTTCATCATCCAGATGCCGTAAGGCATGGACGACGCCACATAGAACAGGATGACGCCGAAGATATTGTCATACAGCTTCAGCCCCAGGAACAGCTGGTAAACCGGCACCATAACGGCTGTTATCGGAAGCGAGGTCATGAACAGAATCGTCAGCATGAAAGGCTTCTTATATTTCATCTGATACCTGGATAAAGGATAAGCGGCGAGCAGCGCAAGCAGAACAACCAGTACGGCTTGGCCAAGCGACATGATAAGGCCGATCAGGAACGCCCGCTGATTCTCGCTGCTTGTGATGACCTCCGCGTAGTTCGCCCCGGTGATGCGGCTCGGCATCTTCAGCGATTGCATCGCATTCGGATCGACGGATGCTACGAGTACCCACAGCAGCGGCAGCAGGAAGCATATCCCGATTCCGGCAAGAATGGCATACGGCAGGATACGATACACGAGCTTGCGTTGTTTGGCATTCATATCGTTTCACCCCCGCTTTACTCTTTCATCGATCGAATATACAGAAGGCTGAGCACGATGCCGATCAGAAGCAGCAGCAGCGAGATCGCGGTTCCATAGCCCAGCTGGTAATTGACAAAAGCCTGGTTGTACATGAAGATCGGCAGCGTGGTCGTCGAATTGCCAGGCCCTCCGCCGGTCATGGCATAGATCAGCCCGAACACGCCGAGCGTCTGCAGCGTGACGAGCATCATATTTGTCGTGATCGTCCCTTTAATATACGGAATGATAATGCTCGTGAAGATTTTCCATTTGGACGCCCCGTCGACGACTGCCGCTTCTTCGATCTCATTCGGGACGTCGTCGAGCGCGGCTTGGAACACCAGCATGGAAAAGGCGGTGCCGTGCCAGATATTCGCCAAAATGATCGTCAGCATCGGAACCGTGAACAGCCACGTCACTTCGG
The DNA here is from genome assembly GCF_038597315.1 of Paenibacillus sp. FSL M8-0142. NCBI lineage: Bacteria > Bacillati > Bacillota > Bacilli > Caryophanales > Paenibacillaceae > Paenibacillus > Paenibacillus sp. FSL M8-0142. The sequence goes on along the minus strand of NZ_CP152008.1, from coordinate 1,776,131 downwards.
AGAACCCGAAGAAGCCAATGATGGCGTTCAAAGTGCCCTCATCGCCGAAGAAGCTGTACAGGCACAGGGCGCATACGATTTCCGGGGTCACCCATCCGGCGAGGACAATCGTGCCGATGACCCGCCGAAATGTTCGGTTTCGCTGCTTCATCAGCAGCGCGATCAGGAAGCCGAGCACCTGCTGTCCAATGACGGCCGAGCCGATCAGGAATACGAGCGTATTCCATATGCTGATGCGAACGGTAGGGTCTTGAAACATTCTTGCATAGTTCTCAAATCCGATGAATTTCAGCTCTCTCGCGGCTTCGCCCGTTAACGCCAGGTTCGTGAACGAATAATAGAAGGTCAGCAGAATCGGATAAATAAAAAACACAAGCATGATCGCAATCGAGGGAAGCAGATAAAAGAGCCAAGGGTACGATGGTTTGCGCTTATTCAAAGCGTCGTTCGCCGTTAGACTGCTCATGCGTGAGCTCTCCCCTTTTCTCCTGATGATCGTGAAAAGCCGCCTGCCCAAGGCCTCCCTTAACGATCGGGACCTTGAGCAAGCGTTGGCATCCATTTAAACGATTGTGGATGGGCCTGGTTATTTCTCTACAACCTTCTCCGCGCCGACGATCCGGGTAACGTCCTGAGCGTATTTATTCATCGCATCAGCCGGCGAGGTGCCCGTGGCGACCGATTCAACCATCGTTTGGATCTGCGTCGACACCTCCGGATACTTCTCCTGTGCCGGACGGAATTCCGCATTCTGCAAATATTCCGTCGCGATTTCGTTAAACGGCATCTTCGTATACTCCGGATCCTTCGCCACGTCGGCGCGGACCGTAATGTTGCCCGAGGACATGACCAGCTTCTGCGTATTTTCTTTGTTCAAGGCAAACTTGATGAATTCCCAAGCCTTCTCCTTGTTCTTGGAGTTGCTTGGGATCGACAGCGCCCACCCGCCGGCCAATGTGATCGAGCCCGGAGCCTGGCCTTGGCTGGTCGGCATCGGCGCGAACCCCAGCACATCCTTATACTCCGGCCAAGGCGCGGCCCCGGTTTCGAGATAGTTGCCCGTAATCCAGGAGCCGTCAAGCGATATCGCCAGCTTGCCTTGCGGCAAATACTCCCGGGATGCGGTATTCCCGGCCTGACCGTTCAATACCTTCGACAGCGGCGGCCCGAGCTTTTCCTTGTTGACCGTCTCTACAAATGTCAGGGCATCCAGGATACCCTGGCTTTTGATGATCCATTTGCCGCTTGTATCATCGTATAACCGCTCGCCCGTTCCGTAGAGCAGCATCTCATAGGTCTGCATGGAAGTCGCTTCGCCGGTCGCCTTGCCCATGTTCATCCAGATCGGCACGATATCCGGCGCCTTCTCCTTAATCGTACGGGCGGCATTCAGTACATCCTCCCAAGTTTTCGGCTGCCAGTCCTCCGGAAGCCCGACCTGCTTGAAAATGTCCTTGTTATACCACAATCCCCGCGAATCCGTATTGTATGGAACGCCGTACACCTTGCCGTCGCTGGCGGTCACGCCCTTCTTCATCGCCTCGATGAACGAGCCGTTGCCCCAGTCCTCCCACTGCGTCAATCGTTCGTCAAGCGGCTCCAGGTAGCCGGCGCTGGCATCGGAGTTCAAAATAAAGGTATCCTCCGTGACGATATCCGGCGCGGTATCCTTGGATTTCAGCGCCAGTGCAACCTTGGCGAAATAGTCGCCTTCGGAGGCCTGGATCGGTGCCGGCCGGATCTCGACGCTTTTGTCCGGAAAGGCTGCGGACATTTCCTTAAGCCATTTATAAAACGAACCGTTCTCGCCGATCCCGTCATCCCGGAACGTAACGTTAATGACGGTCTTTCCTCCGCTATCGTTCCCCCCGCTTCCCGCATCATCGGGCGTATCCTTGCCCCCCGCGCAACCGAACAGCATGGAAACGCTCAGCAAGGTCGTAGTTACGAACCCCAGTCCTCTCTTGAATGATTTCAATTGTTCTCCCTCCCTTTGGCTGCCCCAGCATCTAGTAAATATCCAGATTTTGTATACGCTTACGAGAGCGTATATTCATCTCTATTTACATGACAGCCCGGATATTCTGAACTTTTTTTCGGGGCGAACAACCAAATAATTCTAGTTAATTATCTATTGAATAGATCTAGTGCGGGTTGCTAATATGCACTAAGCTGCATGCCAAATGACCTCCATTTTTTTGGAGTGTTAATGAATATGGCTTGCCGCAATTAACATTTGACCCGTCCCAACTGCCTGAAATCAGGTTTTTATTCAAAATGGATTGAAAAGACGTCCTTGATGACAAATAATGAAGCTGATTACCGCACATATACGGCCAATCAAACTCCATATCTAAGAAAGGTGATCCCATGCCGAAATTGCAGCCGTACTTGCTTCGAAAATTCCACAGATCGAGTTTTCGCAGCAAGCTTGTCTTAACTTACGTGCTCATTATCGTGATCCCGGTCATAACGGCCATGTTCCTGTCGGGTATACAGCTGTACAAGCAGACAAATTCCGATTACGAGGAAATCCTGCAGCAGCTGGATAGCCGGACCCATGTAAGCATCAACGATTTTTTTGCGAATCATGCCCGCTATTCCTTTTTTTATTTAACGAATTTTAAGCTGAGCTCTATTCTGGAAAAGTCCAAGCGTTCTTCAGACAAAGAATATTTTGCGGATGCCAACTACATGTATACCTCCATGGAACAGCTTGTGCTGATTAACGGAAGCATCGCCATGATATCGGTGCTTGCCCCGAATGGAAGCATTTATGGCAGCCAGCCGGAAAAGGCGGGAAAAATCAGAAACACATTGAAAGAAATCGGAGAAAGCCGTCTTAAAAACAATGATTATGTTGTCCATATTTCGAAGGAAGCCAATACGAAAAGCACCAGTCATCGAATATCCATCGTGCGTTATTTATCCGACCTCAACATACACAGCGGTCAAGAAGGCTATGCAAAAGTCGATATTTACGATAAAGCCATTGAGAATATGCTCGGTGGCATTTCCAATGATGGACTAAAGCTTGGAACGATGATTTTGTCGGGCGAAACGGTCGTGTATTCCTCAAACGGATCGCTTAATGAGCTAGATGCGGAGCAAGTCCAGTCTTTTACATCCCTCATCTCCAGTCCTGCACCAGGAGACAACCCGACTATGCGCATCAACTGGAACAACAAGCCCTATCTGGTTAGCAGCACGGTCAATCCGGTAACCGGTTGGACAGTCATCCACTATATCCCTGTCGCACAAATTACCGATACATTTATAAGCAATACATTGAACTATGTGCTCATAAGTATTTTGGCACTTATCGCCGCTTTGGGGCTGGCGTTCTTTTTTCACCGCTATTTTATCCATCCGATCTTAAAGCTTAGCGGCACGATGAAAATCGTGGATTCAGAGCATCTGACCCCCACCGTTATTCACAGCCATCGGGAGGATGAGATCGGAAGGCTGATCAACAGCTACAATGCTATGATCGAGCGGATTAGAACAAGCCGAGATTCCGAAATTACGGCAAGCAGCCTGCAGAAAAAAGCGGAGATTAAAATGCTTCAGTCGCAGATCAATCCGCACTTTTTGTACAACACCTTAAATGCCATTCATTCCATTGCCGAGCTCCACCGAATGGAGCATATCTCCTCTATGACCAAAAGCTTGTCCAGCATTTACCGCTATAACGTCAAATATGGAGATGTCGTAACGATCGGAAAAGAGCTTGAGAACATCGAGCACTACATTCAAATTCAGCAGATCCGATTCTTCAACAAGTTCCAGGTTGAGTACGAGATCGATCAAGATGTTATTTCTTGCAAAATACTAAAGTTTTTAATCCAGCCGATTATCGAAAACTCCTTCTACCATGGTTTGGAGCCAAAAGGCGGTACAGGCAAGCTTCGATTAACAATCCGGAAACGCCACCGGTTTCTATATATTTGCGTTTATGATGATGGTGTCGGCATCTCGAAGGAGAAGCTGAGTGAGCTGAAAATGATGCTGATGCAAGACCCGCAGGAGATGGTGGAGAACCTTGACCAGAACTTCGGCATGAGAAACGTTTATGCCCGGATTAAGCATTTTTACGGTGAAAGCTCCTGGATGAATATCAAGAGCGAAGAGAAAGCCGGGACCACCATTATGATACATATTCCGTACAACAGGGAGATGGACACCGATGAGAATATTAGTGGCAGATGATGAGTTCTTCGCCAGGAAAGCGATTCTACAGATGATACATGATTGGGACGGAAGTGTGCGAGTAATCGAAGCTGAGGATGGCACTGCTGCTCAGAATGTGATCGATGAAGCGTTGCCTGACCTTGTGATCACAGACATTCGCATGCCGGGGATGGATGGCATTCAGCTGGCAGCCTATATCCGAAAGAATCACCCTTCCATGCCTGTCACGATTATTAGCGGATACGAAGATTTTACTTACGCACGCGAAGCGATTCAATATAAGGTGGAGAACTATTTGCTCAAGCCCGTAGATCGGCAGGAGCTAAACTCGTTGCTGAATAAGTTGAAGATGCATCATGCCGAGCGCCGCGAAATCCATATTGAGCAGGCAATGCTCGCCTGCTTCTATGAAACGTCCGATCATCGAAGCTTGCTGACTCTTGAGTCTGCCTTCGAGCTCAACAGCAGCTCTGCATTTCATACGATCGTGTTTGTGCATCCCCCTTCCCAGAGCAGGGAACTAAGGGAAATTTCCAAAGAGGTGTTCGGGAGTCACCACCTTCGTTCCATACTGATCACGGATCAATTTCAGCCTCAGCTTCTGATCGCATGGATCCAACCACAGTCCGCAGCCAATCAAGAAGGACAGGTCAGCCTCCACTTCCTGTGCGACAGAATCGCCCGTACGCTGAGCGAACGGACGGGATTGACCTGCACTGGCATTGGAATCAGCTCTGCGCTAAGCGATCTGCGCCAGCTGGACACATCCTTAAGGGAAGCCAAGCTTGCGGCATTGCAAAGCTTCGTGAACGGCATCGGTCAACCTGTACGGATCGAGCATATTGGCCAGATTTATCATTATGATGCGGCGTACATTCAGGAATGGACGAGCATATTCAGCCAGCAGGCAGGAAGCTATCAAATGGCCAAAATGGAGAATATGATCCATTCCTGGCTTGCCGATTGCATCAAGAAGCAGTTCTCCGTACATATGGTGCAAGACTGGCTTGCTGCGACTGTCAATATAATCAATACCATTATTGGACGTTCCTGCAGCGAAGCTTGCTCCTACCTGGAACAACGGAGTCTCTTCGAATTCGCATCGATCCATGAAGCCTGTGATGAGCTGATTGCGAAGCTGCGTGCGGTTGTTGAGCAATTGAGCCAAAACGAACCAAATCGGGATATCGTTCAGGACATTAAAGAATTTGTCGAAATGAATTACAAGAACAAAATCGTCCTGGATGATCTTGCGAAGCAGCGGTATTTTGTCGATCCCAGCTACCTCAGCCGGTTATTCAAACGAAAATGCGGAGTGGGATTCGCCCAGTATCTGTTGTCTGTACGAATGGAAAAGGCCAAAAAGCTGCTGGAAAGCGAAACCTATCAACTGCCGATTGCAACGATTGCCAGCGAGGTCGGCTTTAATGACTATTCTTATTTCATCCAGATGTATAGAAAGGTTTACGGTGCTACGCCGGGAAAAGACCGAAGCAATAAAAAAACATAGGCTGGAATGTGATGCAAAACTACAGATTTATCCTATTCAGACAGTCAGTTTATTCCTATTTTCAGCATGCGACTCCTTGCTACAATGAAAGCGTTCTCGATACAGACATCACTCAAAAGGAGCTGAAATGATGAAAAAGGGGTTTATGAAAAGCGGATTGGCAGCACTGATCTCGCTAGCCATGATGACAGCGGCCGGCTGTGCTGGCGGAGGCTCAAAAAATGCGGAGAACGAAGCAGGCAGCAACAACGCGAACTCCGATGGTGCACCCGTCAAAATTGAATACTTTCAAATGAAATCAGAGGCCGTCAATGTTGTCAACGAGCTAATCACAAAATTTGAACAGGCTAACCCGGGCATAAAGGTGGAACAGAACAATGTGCCGAATCCTGAAAATGTATGGACGATGAGGGTTTCGACCAATGACGCCCCTGCGGTTTTCACCCATTATCCTCACAATCCCATTTTCCAAAAAATGGCCAAGGAGGGCCGCGTCGTTGACCTGACCAATGATCCGCTCATGAATAACGTCCAGCCTGCCATTGCTGACTTGAGTAAAATCGACGGCAAAAATTATATGGTCCCGATCGGGTTGGCTACACTGGGGATGTATTATAACAAAGATATTTTTGAAAGCCAGAATCTTCAGATTCCAACAACTTACGCCGAACTGATCGAGACGGCCGAGAAGCTTCAGGCGGCAGGCATCACACCGTTTTACTTCCACGATAAGGATTTTAACGGCATCCGTCAGGAGGTCGTCTACAAAATGGGACAAACGATTCCAAACGTCGAGTCATTCCTTGTTGATGTCATGAACGGCAAGGCACACATCACGGATAATCCGGCATTCAAGCCTTTTGCAGAAAATCTGCTAACGCTTCGTCAATACGGACAAAAAGACAATATGGGAACCGGCTATGATGACGCGCTTCGTGATTTCGCCAACGGTAAAACTGCGATGTGGTTCACAGGCATTTGGGCAATCAAAGAAATTAAAGAGTCCAATCCTGATCTGAATTTCGCCATGTTTCCGCTCCCGACCGAAAACCCTGCAGATTTAAAGACACAGGTATCCGTTGATACGGCCATTGGTATTCCAGCAGAAGGTAAAAATCAAGAAGAAGCCCGAAAGTTCATTGAATTTATGTCCACGAAGGAAAACGTAGAAACCTATTTAGGCACCGCCGGCTATCCTTCCGGTATCAAGGATGTGGAATCAGGGCTTCCTGAGATCAGCTCACTGACACAGCTGATATCGGACGGCAAGGTATATCCGACAATCGAAAGGCTGTGGCCTCCAGGGATCAATGCCGATGTAGGCAAAGCAACACAGGAAATGTTCCTTAATAAAGATGTTGACCAATACCTGAAAACCCTCGATACGATATTCTACAACAAGTTTAATCAATAAAACATGCCAATGAGGCGAAAAACCTTGGTTATGGGCACCACTCCAGGATTCTTCGCCTCTCTGCCTGATGGGAGGGCTAACGTATGAACATTCGCGGGTTAAAGCCGGGTACCGTCTTTTTCATGATGACCTTTCCTGCGGTACTGCTGTATTGCTTATTTTTCCTAACCCCGGTCTTTATCGGATTCTATTACAGTCTGACGAACTGGGACGGGTTCTCCCTATCGTATGACATGGTCGGCTTTCAAAATTACATTGATATATTACAAGATAAACGTTTCTTGAACGGCCTAAGCTTCACCTTGCTGTATACCGTTATTGTCGTTTTTGGAAAGCTCAGCGTTGCACTTGTACTCGCTCTCCTGCTGAGCCGTCCCCTGAAGCTTCGCGGTCTGTTCCGGTCCATCTACTTCTTCCCGGCCGTGCTGAGCATGATTACCGTCGGCCTGATGTTTAACCAGTTCTTCTACTCCTTGTTTCCGCCTATAGGAGAAAAGCTTGGAATCGAGTGGCTGTCGCTTAATTTGCTTGGCAATCCCGACACAGCCATCCTGGGCATTGCGTTAACAAACATCTGGCAGGGCTTTGCGATCCCGATGGTAATCTTTATCGCCGGCTTGTCCAACGTGCCGAAGGATATTATCGAAGCAGCTGTTATAGACGGCGCATCGCCTGTACAACGTTTTTTCTCGATCACGATTCCATACCTGATTCCGATGCTGACCGTCAATGTAGTGCTTGCCGTTAAAGGCGGCCTCACCGTGTTTGATTACATCGTAGCCATGACAAATGGCGGACCTTCCAAGTCGACAGAATCGATGGGCTTCCTTATTTACCAGCATGGCATGAGCGAGATGAAATTCGGGTACGGAACGGCAGAAGCCATCTATGTATTTATCCTGATTGGCGTCCTCTCGTTCATACAGATTAAGCTTTTGGCCCGGAAGGAGGTCGGACAGCAATGAAGACACGATTGCCGTTTAGAATCATCAGTTATGCTGCGCTTGCGATCGGTGCATTGTTCATACTGGGTCCGCTCTATCTGGCGCTTTCCATTGCCTTGAGGACCCGGGACGAGACAACATCGAATTTTTTCGCTCCGCCGACCCGCCTGTACCTGGATAATTTTTCGACCGTCATCAACAAGGCCAACTTCTGGGGAATGCTTCAGAACTCCGCATTTATAACCATCATATCTCTTCTGTTCATGCTGATTGCCATTCCGATGGTCTCTTATGCCATCTCGCGAAACATGAACAAGCTGTATTTCAAGTGGGTATATACGATCATCCTGATGGGGATTTTCGTCCCCTTCCAGGCGATCATGCTGCCGATTTACAGGCATATGGGCAATTTGGAGCTTCTGAATCAGACCGGATTGATTATGATGTACGTTACCCTGTCCTTTTCACAAGGCTTGTTTCTAGGAGTCGGCTTTCTTAAAAATATTCCGCTTGAGCTCGATCAGGCCTCAAAAATTGACGGCTGCGGCGTCTGGTACACCTTCAGCCGGATTATATATCCATTGATGCTTCCCATCATCGCTACGATCCTCATATTGAACAGTCTTTGGATTTGGAATGATTTCCAACTCCCGCTGATCATGCTGAACCGACATCCGGATTTTTGGACACTGCCGCTGTTTATTTACAATTTTAAGACGGAGACCAGCTTTGATTATAATCTGGCTTTTGCAGCCTTCTCGCTGTCTATGGCCCCGATTGCAATTCTGTACGTTTTTACGCAGAAGTATATTATCGGCGGCTTGACGGAAGGCTCCATCAAATAAAGATGAGCGGATGGCTGCGCATGGTCCGCATGTCATTGATGAAGACCATCAAAGCGGATATAGTAGTATTATTCCGGCCTCTTGTTGGCTAGATCATAGTAGATGGGAATGACATGACATGAATGTGATAACAATGACCTTCAATTTACGTGTGAATGTGGACAGCGACGGCAGCAACGCTTGGCCTCACCGGAAGCATCGAGCTGCAGCCGTCATTACAGACGCATCCCCCGATCTGTTCGGAACTCAGGAGGGCTCCGGGGCGATGCTGCGGGATCTGGACGAAGCTCTGCCCGAGTACGGCAGAATCGGAACGGGACGGATGGGACAAGGCGACCGCGACGGAGAACACTGCGCGATCTATTACAAGCAAGCCGATTTCTCTATCCTGCAGGAAGGGCAGTTCTGGCTGTCCGAAACGCCGGAGAAGCCGGGAAGCCTCGGCTGGGACGGCAGCTATCCCCGAATTTGCACATGGGGGCTGTTCCAAAGCACGAAGGACACTGGCGTACGTTTTTACGTCGTGAACACGCATTTTGACCATATGGGCGCAGTTGCGCGGCAGGAAAGCGCCAAGCTCATTCTCGATCATATTCAGCGTCTTAGAAAGGAAGAAGCGCTTCCGGTTATTCTTATGGGCGATCTGAATGCAGGTCCCGGTGAAGCGGAAATCGCGATACTGCGGGACGCGCTTCAAGACGCCTACGAGCTTCTGGACGAACCGGCAGGCCGCACATTCCATGATTTCAAGGGTGGACTCGAAGGCGAGCCGATCGACTATATTTTTACGACACATGATGTCGAGATGGTGGAGACGATCATTTACCGGGATACTTACGACGGGGCCTATCCGTCCGACCACTACCCGGTGTCGATGAAGTGGAGAGCAGCATCCGTTTAGAAAGAGTCGGCAACCTTTCGTCCTTCCTGTCTCTTTCTCGGTGAGCGACAAAATTAATACAGGGGCAGCCCCAAAGCCATCATGATTCGATGACTTATGGGTCAGCCCCTTTTTGATCCGAAAAATCCATTCCGTAAGCCCGCCTGCTCTAAACCTTTCTAGCAGAAAACCCATACCACCGCGGCCTCAGCATCATTAGATATATTATCAATCTATTAAAGGCGGTGGATCTATGGGAACCGTTGCTAGAATGAGCACACATCACATCTGCCGCTTTGAATCCGCGGCCAAGCCGCAGCGAAACATCGGGTGGATTTCGAATAATTGGTCCGGCTACAGCATCAAGGGGGCAAAAGGTGCGTTTAGGCGAATATCCGGGGAGTGGAATGTTCCATTTCTTCGCCCAAGTGGAGGCTCTTCCTATTCATCCGCTTGGATCGGGATCGATGGCTTCGGCAACCAAAGCTTGATTCAGACGGGCACTGGCCATGATCTGATAAACGGCAAGCCTTATTATTATGCGTGGTGGGAGATCCTTCCCGCCGCAGCAACCTTAATTCCGCTGCCTGTCCGTCCGGGGGACCGCATGTCGGCCGTCATTGCCAAAAAGCGCGGGAGCACCTGGATTATCTGCCTCCGGAATGTGACAAAAGGCTGGACGTTCCGTATAAGCCGCCGATACCGCGGTCCGCAAACCTCTGCGGAATGGATCGTGGAGGCGCCGCTGGTAGGTGGCATACTCTCCAGAATGGCTCGTCTATCCGACGTCGCTTTCTCCCGGTGCCGCGTAAATGGCAGCAATCCTAAGCTGAAAGCACGCCACGGAGGGCTTATGCTTCAAAATTTGACGATTACTGCAATTCCATCGGACCCTTCTCCTTGCGGAGACGCTTTCGTCGTGAAGAGCACCCTTCGGTAATGACAGTTCGAAAGCTATAGGTTCGGCCATGAGTCGCAAATCGCTGCGCGAATACTGGCAGAAACCGAGTTTCATGAAAGGAAGCCGCGAAACCCCTTGGTAAAATCAAGGGTTTCGCGGCTTCATATTTTCGAGAAAATATTATTTACAAATCAATTCAGCTATCCTACACTGCGCTCAGCCACAAGAACACCATATGCCTTCAGGTTCCAAGCTGCATTCAATCCATCATCGCTTGTAACCGGCTGCCACGCTGGACCCAGCGCCGGCATAACGACCTCTTTGCCCGAAAAATTATGAACGAACAGATACTCCTTCTCCTCGTTGGAACGCACCGTTGTGTATACGCCTTCAGGCATAACCGCTGTTACCGGCTTATATAACGATGCAGCTGCGGCTATATCCCGGTAGAAGTCATCGTAAAAGCCATCCTCAAAATGGCTGGACACATAGTAGCATACGCCCTCACCATATGTATGTCTGGTAAGTGCAGGACGGCCCGCATAGAAATCATCCTGGTACACCATCAATGCTTCGGCGCCCTTTAGATGAACCAGGTCACAGAGCTTGCTGCAGGAATAAGTGCCTGCAAGCGATGTCTGCTCAAGACCGGCTATATGCTGCACAACTTCTCCGGCATTTTGTTCATGATCATATAAGCCGTCAATCTCCTCGCTGACGACACCCGCTACATCGCTCAGTTGATGGGGCGCTTCCCCTTGGAACACCAGATCATTCTCATTCACGATCCCGCTCCAGTAAGTCAACACCAAGGTTCCTCCCTGCTCAACGAAGGCGCGAAGCTTGCGCTCGAATCCGCAGCGCAGCATATAGAGCATGGGAGCGATAACCACTTTGTAGCTGTCTATATCGCATTCCATATCCACGAAGTCCACCGTAATCCCCTGCTTCAGCAGCGCCCGGTAATGGGACTGAACTTCTTCGATATACCCCATCCCTTTGTTGCGCGGCCCTTGTGAATCTTCAATCGCCCATTTATTTTCCCAATCATAGACGATGGCTACTTCTGCGCGGCTTTCGGTCGCCGCAACGGGAGACAGCTTCTGAAGCATATTTCCGAGCTCAGTGACCTCTTTAAATACACGTGTATCCGGGCTGCCGTCATGGGAGACGACCGCTCCATGGAATTTCTCGCTGGAACCGCGGCTTTTGCGCCACTGGAAATACTGCACAGAATTGGATCCGTGAGCGACGGCCTGCAAGGAAGACAGGATGTGCATCCCCGGCTTCTTCAGCTTCGAGACGCTCTGCCAATTCGTCATGCTCGGCGAGCTTTCCATAAGCAGAAACGGCTGGCGCTTGATGGATCGCATCAAATCATGATTCATGGCGGTGTCTACGGCAATCTCGAAATCGGACTTCTTGTGCCAGGTTGGATAGCTGTCCCAGGATACGATATCAATCGCATCCTTGAACTTAAAGTAGTTCAGGCCATTATAGTAGTACATGAAATTGGTCGTAGCCGGCAGCTCCGGATTCACGGATTTAACAACCGCGATTTCATGCTTCATGAAATCCAGGGTTTGATCCGACACGAATCTTCGCCAGTCCAGATTCATCCCGTGCGTCGCGTTTTCTCCGTGGGGTGCAGGGGATTCAATCTGGGACCAATCGCTATACGTATGGCTCCAGAAGGTGGTCCACCACTCTGCATTCAGCTTGTCTAACGTACCGTATTTCTTCTTGAGCCAACCTCTGAACGCTTCCTGGCACAAATCGCAGTGGCATTCTCCGCCGAACTCGTTGGAAATATGCCAGAGCTTCACGGCTGGATGATTCCCATAACGGGCAGCGAGTCTTTCATTCACCTGCTTGATCTTCTCGCGGTAGATCGGAGATGTATAGCAGTGATTATGCCGTGCCCCATAAAGATTGCGATGCCGATCACTTGAAACGCGAAGCACCTCGGGATATTTCTGTGCCATCCATACGGGACGGGCTCCAGAAGGCGTCGCCAGAAATACGGAGATTCCGTTCTCATGCAGCGAATCCAGGATTCGGTCCAGCCACTCCCAATTATATTTCCCTTCCTCGGGCTCCAGCACGGCCCATGAGAATATACCTACCGACATGACATTGCAGCCGGCCTTCTTCATCAATTCAATATCCGATTGCAGCACCTGCGGATCATGCAGCCATTGTTCCGGATTGTAGTCCGCCCCGTGCAGTAAGCCATTTTTGAATTGCGTAAGCATGTTTGTCGATCACCTCCGGTTGTTATATTACTTCACGGATCCAAGCATCCCTTGCACGAACTGCTTTTGCAGCAAGAAGAAGATCAGGACTGTCGGGAGCGTCGTGATCACGATGGCAACCATGATCATCCCGTAATCCGGATTATAAGAGGAAGCGAGTGACGAGACAATAAGCGGCAGCGTCTTCTTATCCGGCGTTTGCAAGGCAATGAGAGGCCACAGGAAGCTGTTCCAGTAGTTCATAAAGGTTATGATCGCGGCAGCCGCGTACGTCGGCTTCATCGTCGGCATATAGACATGTGTAAACAACCGCCATTCGCCGAGTCCATCTACCCGTCCCGCCTGCAAGAGCTCGCGCGGGAATGATTTTGTGTTTTGCATAAAGAAGAAAATCATGAACGCCGTCGTTATGGTTGGCAGAATCACGGCCGTTGGCGTATTGAGCATCCCCATCGAGCTGAACATACGGAACAGCGGAACCATTACAGCCGCGAACGGCATCATCATGGACAGCATCAGGATGCCGAACAACCGGTCCTTGCCCTTCGTCCGATAAATCTCAAATCCGAATCCGGCCATGGAGCTTAGAATCAAGGTACAGACCGTGCCGATCACCGCAATCACTGCGGAGTTCCAAAAGGCCCCGCCGAGATCCGTCATATCGAGAAGCTTGTTCATATTGGTAGACAGCTCCGATCCGAAGCTGAATTTGCCCTTTACAATGTCGGAGGAGCTGTTCGTCATGCCGATCAGCATCCAGACAAAAGGAAACAAAGAAACCACCGATGCAATGATTAGAAACAGATGGATAGCTGCTGCCGAAACCTTCCTCATTTCTTCTCACCTCCGACCTTCAGCTGGAGAAAGGCCAGCACCGCAACCATAATGACGATGGCGTAGGATACCGTTGCCGCATAACCGAAGTTAGGCGTATACATGAACGACAAGTTATAGATGTATTGGGAGATCGTCATGGTGGAATTGCCGGGTCCGCCGTTCGTAATGTTCACAACCTCATCGAACAGCTGCAGGGTTCCGTTCGTCGAAATGATCGCCGTGAACAAGATGATCGGCTTCAGCATAGGAACCGTAATGCTGAAGAATTGCCGCGTTTTGGAGGCTCCGTCTATTGAAGCCGCTTCATAGACGCTTGGGTCGATATTTTGCATCGCTGCTAGATAGAAGATCATATTGTAGCCTGTCCAGCGCCATGTAATCGCTGCAATTATAGCAACTTTCGCCCACACCGGGTCCATGAGCCAGGCGATCGGCTCATGGATGATGTGAATCGACATCAGCATCCGGTTCAGAATTCCATCCACTGCAAATATGCTTTTGAACAGCACAGCGTACGAAACGAGCGAGGTTACGCACGGAAGAAAGATGGCGGTGCGGTAAAAGCCTTTGAATTTAAGACCCGGCATGTTCAAGAAGTATGCAATGACCAGACCCAGCATGAGCATGATCGGAACTTGAACGACCAAGTATAACAGCGTATTGAGTACAGCCTGCTTGAACATCGGATCGGAGAACAGCCGTGCATAATTGCTCAGCCCGACATAATGGTACACATTCCCTTTTCCCGACTGAAACGATAACAACAAGGATTGAATCATGGGATAGAAGCTGAACAATAAGATGAGCGCCGAAGGCAGCAGCACGAACTGCCATCCCATGAGATTCGATTTATTCCATTTACTGCCCATTTCTTACCACCTGCTGACTTTTAAAATTATTGCACTTGCTGTTCGAACAATTTCTGAATGTTAGCCAAGCTTTGGGTCAGGTCGGATCCATTCAAAATGTTAGGCAGTTCATTTTTCAGTGCATCTTTTGCTTCTTGCGTGTACATGCCCAGAGAAATGCCCGGTACTTCGGTAGACCATTTGGTGAAATCGGTATAGATGGCTTGTCCGCCGAAAAATTCCGGTGTCTGGCTGTAAGCTTCGCTGGAGAAGGAAGGAATGTAGGAGCCGACGCCGCCGTTTTCTTTCAGGAAGCGCTCGTAGAATTCACTGCTGCCGCCAATCGTCTTCGCCAAGAAATCGATCGCCAGATCCTTGTTCGCGGAGCCTTCCAGGACGAACCAGCTGGAGCCGCCTTCGTTCGAAGCGTTCACGGCGCCCTCCACATTCAATCTCGGAATCGGAGCCACTCTCCATTTGCCGCTTTGATCCTTGGCGTCCATGATCGAGGAAATCTGCCATACGCCGGATACGACCGTCGCTACATCGCCGGCGTTGAAGCTGCCTACAAACTCGCTCCAGCCCGTTACCGGCTTGGCAATTCCGGAGTCGGCAATCGCTTTGTACACACGGAGCGTCTCCGTCATGACCGGATTGTCAACAAAATTGCCTTTGTTATCCGGCGTGATGTACCAGGACCCGCCGGATTGAAGCAGGATCGAGGTCAGCGCTTCGTCGTTCGGGTTAATGGTCGACATATATTTCCCTGTCTTTTCCTTTACGACTTTGCCGATTTCAATGTACTCATCCCAGGTGATGTTCTCTAGGTCCTCCGCCTTGAATCCGGCTTGCTCCAAATAATCGGAACGGTAGAACATGCCGGTGACCCCGATATCGAACGGAACGCCGTATACTTTTCCATCGATCGTAAGCGCATCCACTTTGTACGGGGAAAACTGGGAATAATCAACCTTATCCGTAAAGTCTGCAAATGTGCCTGGATAAGCGGTTACATATTTCTGAATATTCGGATCATTCACCAGAATGATGTCCGGAAGGCCTTCCTTAACGCCGGAAGCCAGGTTGGTGTTCAGTTTTTGCTCCAAATCCGTTTTTGCCATATCTACGACTTCCAGTTCGAAGCCCGGATTTTCTTTGGCGTACAATTCTTCGGCGATTTTCAGGGCAGCTCCGTTAAAGGACGGATCCCATGCCCATGCCACAACCTTCTTGCTTGCGGAGCCTCCTTCACTTCCTGTTCCCGATTGGCCTGAATCCGATGACTTTGAAGAGCCGCAGGCCGCCAATAACGAAGCTGTCATGGAGACGAGCAGCAATACGGATAGCAATTTTTTCAATCTGTACAACCCCTTTTGTTCATATATTTTGTAAGCGCTTCATGATCCGATCTCTATTCTATGTCATTCAAAATAGGGAAGTATAATTCATATTCAAGCTAATATCGTATTAATTATGGCCCTCTTGTCAAACGCCTGTTTATTATAGTAAAAATTATGGGTCGTAGAAATAATTATTGCATGTTGGATTCATTCAAAGCTCCATCATACCTTTATCTTTCACATTGGTATATGATGAGGAAATAAGAAATTGCAACGAGGTGTAATCATGGATAACCCTATCGCAACCTATCGGGTCATGATTGTGGATGATGAAGCCATTTTACGTGCCGGCATATTACATCTATGTAATTGGAGCGAATATGGAATCGAGATCGTCGCCCAAGCTGCGAATGGTCAAGAAGCGCTTCAGCTGATCGAAGCGGCCGACCCCCATGTCGTAATTACCGATATTGTCATGCCCGTGATGGACGGCGTGGAGCTGACCAAGACGATGCGTGCACGGTATCCCGACATCAAGATCGTCGTGTTAAGCAGCTATAGCGAGTACAATTATGTGCGCGAAGTGTTTAAATACGGGGTTACGGACTACTTGCTCAAACCCAAAGTATCGGCAACCGAACTCGTCTCGCTCATTCAGTCCTTATGCAGCAGCATGAATTTGAACAGCCCTGGCAGCCAGCCGGCGAAAAAAGATCCCGAGCTTATGCTTGGCCGATGGCTGGATCACGAAACGGATCAGGAAGTCAGGGACGATATCAGCCTGGAGCTTCTTCACATTTTCAATCGAAAGCATTTCATCATAGCCAAAGCAAGCACAGCCCCGCTCTTATCCCGGACGAAATGGACGCAGAGCCAAATCGAGGATCGGATCATTGGCCTGGCCTCAGAGCAGTTAGCGGGTCTGGCACATTGCTGCGTGTTCCTGAAAAATGAAGCGCTTCTGCTCGTTAATTATGATTCTTCGCAATCCGTAGAAGTCATCGCCGCCTTGCGGCGATTCGCGGAGCGTGTCAAGGATTCGTTGAAATATATATGCTATGTCCTCTCGCATCCATTTGATCATTTCCGCTCCCTTAAAGGGGAGCACGAGAGATTATCGTCACATCTCGGAAGGCTGTTGTATTTTAGCGGGCAAGCCATGGTGGCTGAAGACGAGATTACGATTAGCGGCGAGAAAACCAGCTTCGATGAACGGCAATATATCAGCACGCTGCGCACGTTTTCGACGGACGAATCGATCGCGATGATAAGAGCGCTTTTCTCTGGGACGAAGGCTCATCTCTCGTATGACGAATACAGCTTGAAGCGGCTATGCCAGAATCTGGTTTACTCTACCCTTTTTACACTGGAGCAGCTCAAACAGCCGATAGCCGAGCTTGGCTCCTCCAAGCTGAAGCTCTTCAAAATGATTGATCTTGCCTTTGATATCGAGGAGTTGGAGCATATCATGGTTCAATTTCTGGAGAAGGTTAGACATGTCGTTCAAGGCAAGGATTATCGGCAATCGATCATACTGCACCAGATCTATGAATACGTAAATGAACATTATGCCAATGAAATTTCATTATCGGAAATGGCAAACGCGCTGCATTTGAACTACACCTATTTGTCGTCGTATTTTAAACAGCGCACCCAAGAGAACCTTACGTCCTATATTAATCGGGTTCGCACGGATAAGGCCAAGGACCTTCTGCTGGATCCATCGCTTTCCGTGTCGGAGATCAGCCGCCTGACCGGCTTCTCGGATCATAACTATTTCTCCAAAGTGTTCAAGAAGATGACGGGAATGACCCCCGTCGAATACCGCCATCAAATCTCTCATTAAAGAAAAAGTCAGGTGCTTGCCATGCTTCGAAAAAACAGCATCTTCATTAAGATGCTCATTCTGATGCTGTCGGGGATCACGATTATTTCCTTTGTGCTCATCGTCGCGTCGTCCAATATTGCAGAACGCATTCTGCTCAACCAGGTCGTCCGGAACGCTTCGGCCAACATGAATATCGCCAAGGATGAATTGCTCAGGTATAACGACCAGGTGGTTAATGCCATGCTTCAAATCAACAGCAGCCACGAATTCAAGGATTATATTACCAAGCCTGCCAATACAACATTGGAGCAAATCAATCTGGCCATCACCCTGGGCAGGTACATCGATGTGTACAAGGAATATTTGAGTCCTGAAAAGTCGCATATTATTGTATCCGGCCTTCCCGGCGAAGGAGGGAGACATTATTCCAGCAACGCGCTCAAATGGGACAAGATTCCACAGGATATCGTCTCTACGTACATGACCACTGACGGGAACATCCCCAATCGGATCAGCTACCACAGCAGCCCGGATTTATTCGCGGAAACCGTTCCTTATGACAACTATATTTTTGCGACAAAGCCATTGGTGGACAGCAGTACGGGTTTGATGTACGGGTATGCGGCCGTCGTGATGGATGAACAAAACATCAAACAAAAATACAATGCCTATATCGCCAAAGGCATTCATATTTCGCTTATATCATCCGATGGTACGATCCTGTCCAGCAGTGACAAGGATTCGATCAGCAAGCGGGACACTGAACAGCTGTCCCTGGCAACCCAGGCTGCGTCCCAGCAGGACGGCGTATGGACCGAATCGGAGGATAAGGAGACCTATATTTCCTACCATCTTCCCGAGTTCAATGCCTATTTGCTGGAGGAAATCAACCAACGAGCCGCTTTTGCGCCTCTTTACAGCCTGTCTGCCGAAATCTTCAAGGTTGTAAGCGTTGTGCTGGTCGTTAGCTTGGTTTTTGTCTACTTCCTAAGCCGGCGGATCACCCATCCGTTAAACAAGCTGGTCAAGACGATGAAAACCTCGAAGGGGGATAATCTGATATTCCATCCTTTGGAGGAGAACGGCAGCTATGAAACCAATATATTGGCCAAAACTTACAACCGGCTGATTAAGGAAATTGACCAGTATACCGAGCGGCTTGTCCATGAGGAGCAGGAGCGCCGAAAAGCGGATCTGAACGCATTGCAGATGCAGATCAACCCGCATTTTCTTTACAACACATTAAGTTCTATCAAATACTTATCGAAAATGCACCACACGGATCAGGTGGACCAAACGATCGACAGTCTGATCTCCTTGCTCCAGAGCACGCTGGGCTCGACTGAAGATATGGTCACTGTAGAAACGGAGATCGAGTCCCTGAAGCATTATGTGTTCATTAACCGGATCAGATATGGCGAACAGATCGGCGTGCATTATGAAATCGCGGAGGACTGCAGACAGCTGCTTGTTCCCAAGCTGATCATCCAGCCCTTTGTGGAGAACGCATTCTTTCATGCCTACCCTGGAAATGTCAGCGGTAACATTCATATTTTCATTCATCAGTTTGAGGAAAATCTGATCATAGAGATTATGGATGATGGCGTGGGGATGAAAAATTCGGAGGATCAGGTTAACGAGAAGAGGCGTCATCATTTATCCGGTATCGGCATCAGCAACGTTCACGGCCGCATCCAGCTATTGTTCGGCCCTCCATATGGGGTGCATATCCAAAGCGAGGAAGGCTACGGCACCGCGGTGAAAATAACCCTCCCTGTTCATCCAAAATAAAAGAACCGAACAAGCCGCCTTCATCACCCGGCCATGAGCTGGGCATGAAGGCGGCTTAAGATTGATCCCTCATAAAGAATAATGTATCTTTATGGATATCCTATTACCTGATATTGAAAGAACCGGTATCTATCACTGGCTACAACGAAACTCCGCGATATGCTCATATGGAGGTATAGATCTTTAATCTTTTTTTCAACCTTTAACGCAAAGGGGCGCTGCTCAATGAAAATTAGCGAGTTGTCCAAACGAACGGGAGCCAGCATTCGCTCCATTCGGTACTACGAACAGAAGAACCTGATTACGGTCTTCCGATTACAAAACGGGTATCGAGTGTACGATGAAACCGCCATTGATCGGATTAAGCAAATCAAGGCTTACTTGAGCCTGGGACTGACAACCGAACAAATCGAACGCACTTTGAATTGTACCGACTCCCAGACGCTTATCGATGCCACTCGGCATTGCGAGAACATGCTGCTCGAGTATGAGTCGTATCTGCAGGAAATCGATGATACGATCAAGAAGCTGACCGGGATCCGCACGGAATTGAATGGACAAATCCAATCTATGAAGGAAAGTCTTAAGCAGGACTCACATTCAGTTACGCCCCTTTGACTCTGCTTCCTTGCCGGATGATCTCTGCCAACCGGGAGAAGTCCTGTGCACCATAACCAAGTTCAACTGCCTTATCCACTAAAGCTTTGACCTCACTCATGATGCTAACATCGATTCCGCTCTCCCTGGAAGCGGTGATAATATTCTGCATGACTGCTGCGGTGGAATGAAGATTCGATTCTTGTCCAGGGTAGTGGCCGCTATCAAATTGATTGGCAAATTCGGACATAATGTCAGGGATCATTCCAACAATATCACGAGCATAAGGTACGAGGCTCGTTACCGGAATCTGCTCGGCATCAGCAAGTGCCAAGGCATGAATATAACCGCTCATGGCAGTCCAGAAAATGTCAAGCAGCGCGATGTCAAACGCGGATGCGCGTCCTGGATCGGTACTAAGAAACGTGGACGTTCCTACCAGTTTCATCAATGTGCTGTGATAAGACTTATATGCACTTTCCGACCCGCTGTACAATATGACGCCAGAAGGCTCGCCGATTGCCGGAACGATAATCGATCCGTCCAAATAGTCGATGCCCGCCTGAGATGCCCATTTTGCCATCTCCCTTGCTGCCGATGGAGTGCCGCCGGTGAGATTCACTAACGTTTTTCCCCGAAGCGTATCACCGGATTGCTCCACAATCGATCGAACCGCATCATAATTCAACACACAGATCACGATTAGCGAACTTGCTGAAGCGGCCTGAGCAACGGTAGGAGCCAATACTCCGCCTAAGCTAATTAATTCATCCGATTTCCCCGGAGAGCGGTTCCATAATGTCACCGAATGACCTTTTTTAAGCAAAGCTCCTGCCAGTGATCTTCCCATGGGGCCAAGCCCCATTACCGTCACCTGAGTAAATACCATAAACAATCACCCTTCCTCATGTATTTACGCCAAGTGTAAACAATAACACCAATGTCATAGCAAGAATTTCAAATCGTACGGCTATAGTTCCAAAATATTTTCTGCAACTACAGCGAAAGCAGCATATAAAAATAAAAGAGGGTGTCCCAAAAGTAGACTTTGGGACACCCTCAGCAATAAAAGTATTAGACTGACGATGCATATCATAAAGCTACTGGCTGTTTAGTTGAAGATTCATCACGGAGAACCACACCATAAGTGACTGCGAAGACTAGGGAGTTGCATAGAATTCAATTGCCCTTAAAACTCCTCTTCTGAATCATGCAGATCAAGCGTACGCAAGTTCGACATGAGGAAGGGTAGTACTTGCTCGATGAATTGTTCCGCTGGCTCTTCCTGACATTGACACCACTTCACAACCACCCCATAGATCGACCAGCTGATCATCGTTGCGACCCATTCCATTCTCCGGCGTTCTTCCGCCGAGAGGTCTTTGACATGCTCCATGCATGAGATGATGCCATTATACAGTTGTTGCTTGGCATTGTCCTCCAACGCCTGCGACAGGGTCCGCCGTGCATTCAGCTGCTTCGTCATTTCAATCTGCCATTCACAGACCGCCAGCATTAGATTACGCAACAGCTCTGCACCCTGCATTCGCGTACCAGGAGGAATCCATTTAGATAGAATCTCTGTAAATGCGCCGCTCATGGTCAACTCAAGCAATTCATATTTATCTTGATAATGGTTATAAAAGGTTGCTCGGTTCAGTTCAGCCCGATCCATAATATCTTGAATCGAGAGGTCTTCGAAGTCCATTTCTGCGAGCAAATCTGTAAATGCTTTCTGAATATATTTCCTCGTTCGCTTCGCGCGAGGGTCATTCGGGTTCACTAAACCCATCCCACATCACCTCCTTGTCCCGCGATCACCTGCCGGGAAAAATACGATTTCGATCGATTGTTGACTACACAACAACAGATCGACTTTTTTGCTTATTGATTAGAATTGGATATTGCTTCTAACATGTTAATTGACAACTGTTGCCTAGTCAACGTATATAGCTTAATTTATGGGAGAGTGTTAAGGATGAAGGACTTATTTATAGCAGGAGGCACTTCCGGAATGGGCAAAGGGCTGGCCATCCACTATTTACGCCAGGGCACCAGGGTGACTGTGACCGGCAGCAACCGTCTTCGGGGCAAGGAATTTCTGGATGAGGCTGCACGTCTCGGCGCCGCGGACCGGGCATCCTTTATTCAAGCTGATCTCTTATCATTGTCTGAGAATCGCCGGATCATTAAAGAGGTTCAACAACGCCACGCGTCGCTTGACGGGCTGGTACTTACTGCGATGCAGCTATTTCCTAAACGGAAGTTGACCCCGGATGGTATTGAAAGCACATTTGCGCTCTATTATGTCAGCAGATTTATTCTGAGTTATGGTTTGACGGAATTGTTAGAGAGGGGGTCCAACCCGGTCATTGTAAGCATCGGAGGCACCGGAATGACGAAGGGAGTCGTACATTACGATGATCTTACCCTTCAACAGGGGTATAGTCTGCTGAAGGCGACTCTGCAGGGAGGACGGGCAAATGATCTGCTCGGGGTTGCGTATGCCGAGAACCACAAGACAGGGAAGACGCGTTTCATCCTTAACCATCCCGGATATACTCATAGTGGCACGAATCATTTGGCCCAGCCTTTCAAGGGAATACAGCGCGTAATGGGAAAACTCTTCGGACAGCCGGTGGAGAAGAGTATTCAACCGATCATTAAGCTAATGGACAACCCGCCGCCGCAGTCTCTAATCGCTTGGGACCGGACGAGGGCGGTTGATCTCAATCTTCCTACACTTAGCAAGAAGGACGCGCTGAAGTTATATCAGCTGACCAAGCATATTCTTTAACATCCGGCCGGAATCGATGTTGGATGTGCCGCTATCGATTCCGTTTGTTTGACGAAATGAAAAGAGGGTCGTCCCTCAGTTATGATGACTTTTGGGACACCCTCTTTATTAGTTAAGCGGACCGGCGGTAGCTCGAACTTTTACTCCATTGCAGGAAGCTGATGTTGATACGGGCATGTCTACCACCCACCACACCCAAGATAAAATCTCCATGTCTCCCCAATGCTTGGGTCAAGCTTCGTAAACCCACTTGCCCCGATGAAGCACAGCTTTACGCTCCGGCCTTCTCGCAACGGCTTCAGCAGAGCAGCTGGCTTCTACGATCACGGCATTTGCCGCATCGCCAACCTTTGGCCACGCCCATTGTCCATTTCCGTCCAGCGGCGTGATTCCTCCTGTAATGAAGCCGAGGGTCTGTCCCAGCGAACGCTCATCGCTCAGTCCGAAGCGTTCGGCCAGCGTGCCCGCCTTCGCCAGATTGTCGCCCGTTCCGAACGGCGACCAGTGATCCATAATGCTGTCCTGACCCAGCGATACGCTGACCCCGTGGCGTTTAAGCAGCGGGATCGGAATCGTACGGCCCAAGGATACGGACGAGGCTATGGAAATCCCCAGCTCTGAAAGTCGTGATGCCATCTCGGCCGCCTCAGCCGATGAGACATCAGCCAGAGCCAGCGCATGGCTGAGCGTAACCCTTCCCTGCCATCCGGCCTGTTCCGTCAGATCGGCCAGATGCCGGAACGTCTTCATCCCGACATCGCCCGGCTCGTGGAGATGAAGATCGATATCGGCATTCGCGTAGGCCGCCAGCTCCATCACGGTTTCGAGGGATTTTTCCATATTCTCGTCCAGCGTCGCCGGGTCGACCCCGCCCACAATCGATGCGCCGCTCCGTAGCGCTTCCCTTACAAGGGCCGTGGATTGGCTCCGCAGCAAGCCATGCTGCGGAAATGCAACGATCTCGACGGACGCCCTATCCTCGTAATGCTCCACCGCTTGCATCGTTGCTTCCAGATTGCGTAAGCCGATGACCGGATCCACATTGCAGTGGGAGCGGATCTGTGTGGACCCGAAGCGGATCAACAGGTCCAAGAGTCCCTCAGCTCTTTCTCTGGCCACAGGCAGCAGCTCGGGAAGAAGACGTTCCTCTTCCTCCAGCCGGCTGACAATGCCTTTCGTCGGGATGGACGGCGCCTTCCAGGGGCCTCCGTAATACGTTTTGTCCAGATGGATATGCATGTCCCGAAAGGCCGGAAGCATCAGCCCTTGGCCGAGATCCCGCACCGGCAGCGTTGTTTCGGGAAGGTCATGCCCCGGGCGGATCTCGGCGAACACGCCGTTCTCTATTTTCACATGAAAAATCGCGGTTTCCGTGCCCGCCACCACATCATTCTCATATCGATAGCCTGTCTCCAGCCGAACGTTCAAGAGCCAGCAGGCAGCGCCCTGTCGTTGTTCTGTCATCCGTTAATCCCCTCTCTTCTGCTTCACCGATGTATGCCGCGTTCATCAAGACCCGGCGGCCTCAAGCAATATGCGTTCGATCTCTTTAAACCCGCGCTCCTGCGCGTGCCGCAGCGGGCTTACCCCGTTACCGTCGGCAAGATGAATGTCGGCCCCATGTTCAATCAGCAATTTGACGATCTCCTGATGCCTCTCTCCGCCGTCTCCAAGAATGATAGCCTCAAGCAGGGCTGTCCAATCCAGGTTGTTGACATGGTTGACATCGACGTCCGTCCGGGTCAGAAGCTCGCGCACAATTTCGACATGCCCCCGTTCCGAAGCCGGGATCAGAGCCGTTCCGCCAAATCGGTTGGTGAGCGTCGGATCTGCGCCAGCCGCAATCGCCAATTGCAAGATCTCAAGCTGCCCTTCAGCACCGGCATAGAGAAATACATTATTAAGATTGCGGTCCCGGATATCGATATCCGCCCCCTCTTCGATCAGCAGCTGCACGGTCTCAATATGATTGTTGTAGGCAGCAGCCATCACCGCTGTTCTGCCGGCCTCGTCGGTTGCATTGATCGCTGCTCCGGCTTGCAGCAGCTCCTTCACACGCTCGGTGTTCCCCTGCTCCGCGTGTTCGATGAGACTCTGATTCATATTCATATCCTCCGCCTCTCCCTTCTTCGGTTCGGATTGACAAGCTGACAGAACAACCACCAAAACCATGGCGATTACAAGTCTCACTGGATCCCTCCCCATCTGCCGTTTCTATGGGTATGCTATCATGAGAAAGAAGCTTATGAAAAATATTAAAAACATTGATGATCCATAGCTTTATCATATGACTAAAAAGAGGACGAAGCCCTCCTTCCCGGCCCCGTCCTCTATCCTTAAAGATTCACTTTCGTTACTGTGACCGGTATAGCCCGGCCCCAGCACGTTCCCGCTTCTGCTTCTGCCCTTGGGAGTGAAGATACAGCTCCTCGTAATACCCGTGTGAATCGAGCAGCTCCTGATGCGTGCCCTGCTCCACGATCTGGCCTTTACTCATGACCAGAATCCGATCCGCCCCCATGATCGTCGACAGACGGTGGGCGATTACGAGCGTGGTCCGCCCCTGGGCGACGAGAAGCAGCGCATTCTGGATCAGCTGCTCCGTATGCGAGTCGAGATTTGCAGTTGCTTCGTCCAGGATCAGAATTTTCGGCTGGAATACGATAATTCGGGCGAAGGAGATCAGCTGCCGCTCGCCTGCGGAAAGGCCGCTGCCCCGCTCCGACAGCCGGGTGTCATATCCTTTGCTCATCCCCTGAATGATCGGGTCTGCACCGATAAATCGGCATGCCTCGATCACCCGCTCTTTGGAGATGCTGTCATCGAACAGCCGCACATTATCCAGCACCGTCCCGGAGTAGAGATAGGGCTCTTGCTGGACCAGCCCGACGATCCGGTGCAGGTCGGATTGCGCCATCTCCCGAATATCGATGCCGTCGATTTTGACGCTTCCTTCCTGTACATCATAGAAGCGGCACAGCAGGCTGATCAGCGAGCTTTTGCCCGCTCCCGTCGTGCCGACGATGCCGATCATCTCGCCGGGCTTCACGTGAAGGTCCAGATCCCGAATGACCGGCGCTCCATCTCCATAACCGAACGTAATCCGATTGAAATCGATCCGCCCCTGAACCTTCGCCTGATCCATCCGGACCGGCGTCTTCGGATCGGTCACTTCCGGCTGAACCGCAAACAACCCCCAGATCCGGTTGATCGCCACGCTCGCCGATTGCAGCGTATTCCACTGCTGAGTAATCGTATTGATCGGCTGGAAGAACATCCGGATGTACGTAATGAAGGCATACAGGACGCCGAATTCGAGCGTCAGGCCCAGCACTGCGCGCCCGCCGAGCCAGGTCACGACCGCTATCGCCAGATTGTTCAAAATTTCATACGTCCGGTTGAACAGCACGTTGGTCCGGATTTCCCGAAGATTCGCCTTGAAATAGGAATCGTTGCGTTCTTTGAACTGCCGCTCCTGCTCCTCCTCCTGATGGAATGCCTGGACGAGATTCATGCCGGATAAGTTCTCCGCTGTGAACGCGACAAGCCGGGACAGCCGCGTTCTTGCCATTTGATACGTATGCCGCATATAACGACGGAAGGCGATCGCGATTCCTGCGATGATCGGCAGCAGAATGAGGCAGTACAGGGTAAGCGTCACGTCCAGCTGAAACATCATCACCAGAATGAAGATCAAGGTGAAGCCGTCGCGGAAGACACTTAGCAGCACCTGGTTGAAGAACTGGCTGACCGACTCCGTATCGCTGGATACATGCGTGATGAGACTGCCGCTTGGCACCTTGTCGAAGTAGGACATCGACAGCTTGGAAATATGCGCGAACAGCCGCTTCCGTATACTTGCAACGATGCTCTGCCCGGCCTTCTGCAGCAGATTGTTCTGCAAATAAGTGAAGACCATGCTTATGAGCGACAAGAGAAAGTAGACGGCGCATATGATCATCAATCCCCGGACATCATTCTTGCCGACCAGCAGGTTATCGTCGATCGCGATTTTCATCAAGTAAGGCTGCAGCAGCTCGGCGGAAATGGCGATCAAGGTACAGCCGATAAATGCGGCAAAGGTAAGCCGGTGCTCTTTCATGTAACCGGACAACGCGCGGATGGTCGAGACCGGCTTCGTCTTCGGCGCCGGTGCGTTCGGATCGGCCTTCTGATCCATCTGCCAATTGTTAATGGCCTGTGCCATGGTGCACCATCCCTTCTTCCTGGATATCGTGCAGCATCCGATACACTCCGTCCTGACGCAGCAGCGACTCATGCGTGCCTTGCTGCACGATTTCCCCCCGGTCCAGAACGATAATGTGATCGGCATGCTTCAGCGCACTGATCCGGTGAGCGATAATGATCGTCGTCTTTCCATGCCGAATGCGGCGGATCGTCTCCATGATTTCCGTCTCCGTTACCGCGTCGACGGCGCTGACGCTGTCGTCCAGGATAAGGATGGGGGCGTCCTTGATAATGCCCCGGGCCAGACTGGTACGTTGACGCTGCCCTCCGGACAGCGTAATCCCGCGCTCGCCGAGCCGCGTTTCGAACCGGTTCGGGAATTCCGCGATATTGTCGTACACCCTCGCCTTCCTTGCCGCTTCCTCGACATCGGCCAGCACAGTATCCCGCTTATAAAAAGCGATGTTCTCCCGAATGGTCGAGCTGAACAGGAATCCGTCCTGCGGAACGTAGGCGATCCCTTCCCGCAGACTCTTAAGCGTGAGATTCCGGATATCCTCGCCGCCGATGCGGATCGTGTCCGGCGGCGGATCGTAAGTGCGAAGCAGCAGCTTCATGAGCGTGGTCTTTCCGCTGCCGGTGCGACCGATAATGCCCAGCGTTGTCCCGGGAGGGACCTTCAAATGGATATTCCGAAGCACGTCCCTGGCTTCATCCTCCCCGTGGCCGGGTCGATCGTAAGCGAAATTCAAATGCCGTATTTCGATCCCCGTGCGGGCCGGATCCAGCTCCTTGGCATTCGGCAATTCCTTGATATCCGGCTGCTCGTCAAGCAGGGCGTTCAGCCGGTCAAGCGAAGCCCTTGCCCGCTGGACCGCGTTGATGACGTTTCCGATCTGCTGCAGCGGGTTCATCAGCATTCGGATGTACAGCGTCAGTGCAACAAAGTTTCCGACCGTCATGCGTCCGATCACCGTCAGGTATCCGCCGAACAGGAGCGCGATGATGAGCGAAGAAGCACCTAGAAACGGAATGATGGACTGGAATAGCGATGAGGCGCGCACCATGCTTAGCTGCTTGTTCAGAATGCTGTCAACCGTTGCGCCAAATCTGCGTTTCATAATATCTTCCACCGCGAATTTCTTCGTAACGCGAATGCCGCCAAACTGCTCCTCCGCTGATTCGGTCATGACGCCAAGCGCCTCTTGCACCGCAAGCGATCTGCTCCGAATAATCGGTCCCAGCCACACGACGATCACCGGAATTAGCAGAAGGGGAGCGATGGACGCGGCCACCACATAGAACGGAACATTCGTAATCATCAGCATGACGATGGTGGACACCAGCAGAATCGACGCATTCACGGACTGGTTAACTCCCATGGAGATGGATTCCCTTACGGTCTTCACATCGTTCATGAAATAACTGAGCAGCTTGCCGACGCCGTTCCGGGAATAGAACCGCTCGCTCAGCCCGGTGAAATGAACGAACAGCCGACGACGGTTTACGAATTCGAAGTACCGTCCCGTATACATCACCAGGTATTGGCCGATGCCCCCCATCACCGCGAAGCCAATCCCGATACCGAGCAGCGTCCAGCTGTACGATGCGATTCCGCCTGCAGACAGCAGCCCGTCCTGCAGATCGTCCGTAAAATGACCGAGCACACGCGGAAAATTGACATGAAACATATTGGCTACCAAATGACAGCAAATCGACAACACATAAATCGGCCACGTCTTCTTAAAAAAGTCAGCAAGTATTCGGTGTGAGTCCAATTTCCCATATCACTTCCTCTTTCGTTAAGTTTGCCTTGTCCGAATGTTCCCCCTTTCGTTCAAAGCTGTGATACCTCCATCTTATTAGTTTCTATAAAAAAAATAGTCCTCCTTCCGTCTTCGCGATATTGGCAATGGAATCTTTGAAATCGCTTTAAAGACAACGAGATTTTCTGGGGATATCTTGATGATTGTACTTCACACTATCCAGAACGGTATGGTAAGGGACGTGTCGATGCTTCGCACCGACCATTTGAAATGTAAGAAACCCTGTACTTTGAAAAAAGCACAGGGTCTCTCGACAATCTGACTAACCCTAAACTAGGGTTTAGTTTTTTGTTAGAAGTCAATATCGGGCTTTTCAACATGCTTACCGGTTCTAGAATCAATAATGAAAGGTGTATTTTCGTAAACCTCTTTATAAGTCCGTTTCGATTCTTCTCGAGTAGTAGCCATAAGCTTATCTGGATTGTTTTTAGAACCAATAGGGGCTGATGTGGCTGCAAATGCTGCGGTGCTCATTGCAACAACTGAAAATACTGCTACTAAAGCAATGATTGTTTTAATGATTGTTTTCTTTTTCAAGTTAGCCTTACCTCCGGATATCATTAATTATTTGCCTTGGCAGGGATCAAATTTAATTACTGTAATCTAGTGAGATAGTTTCTTTCCAATTCACCCGTTTTACATATTTTAAAGTCGAGTCAAAGGTACCACTCGAACAATAAGGAAGGGGGGGATCTGCTTAGACACTACCACCACCACCATCTTCTGTGGAGGAACCTTTTTCTACACTAGATTTTGATAAAGGAGTCTCTGCATAAACCTCTTCGTAAATCAGAATTTTTTCAGATTATCCCTCCCATATTTAGAATTAATGACTCTCCTAACAATATAAACTCCTAAAAAACAGAAAATGTTATGAAAAATCCCTCTGAGAACCCGTTTTGCATCATTAGCCTAAAATTAAATGGATAACACCATGAAGTGCAAATCAGCACCCCGTTTGATAACATGGTGGTTGCCAATACAAACCAGGTGGACTTAATGAGTAAAGCTCATCGGTTTCCCTAAGGAAGCCAAGGAGATTTCCGGCCTGTATGGGTTATGGCCAATGCGTGCATTGCCCGGGTACAGGCGATGTATAGCAGGCTTCGATCCATCTCGGAACGGTAGCATGCGGCATTCACAAACGGGATGGCGACCTGATCGAACTCAAGGCCTTTGGCCATATGCGAGCAAGTCACCGTAATGCCCTCCCGGAACTGCTCGCTCTCGAAATCGAGCAAATGGACGTGCTCTTGCAGATGTTTCAGAGCATCATATACCTGCCTGGCCTGCGCCCGCGTCTTGCAAATGATCCCCATCGTATGATAATCCGACTCCAGAAAGCTTTGACTGAGCTTCCTGAGCATATCCAGCTCTTGTTCATGGCTGTCGCAAGAAAGGATGCGCGGCGGTTCGCCATGACGGTCGATCGGAATCATCGTGCCGCCGGGCTGTATCTCCTTGGCAAACTCCATAATCTCCCGGGTCGAGCGATAGCTTTTGGACAGCTCAATGATATCCGCTTGCGGAAAAATGGTCTTGATCGTCTGCAGCGTACTGGAGGAATAAACATTCACCGACTGCTTGCTGTCACCGAGTATCGTCTTCTTGCATGGGAACCAGCGGGACAACACCGCATACTGCACTGGCGTATAATCCTGCATTTCGTCAACCAGCAAATGCCTCACCCGGTCGTTAGGCGAGCTGCCCTCCAAATACATCTTTAGGTAGATCAGCGGAAAAACATCGGCATACTCGATCAGGCCCTTCCCTTTCATCTTAAACAGCTCCGGCTGATTGGCATGCGCATAAAACGCCTTGTACAGGCCGAGCGGTTGCTGGAATTTATACATTTTCTTGACCGCGGTTTTGATTTTGTTCGTTTCGGATTTCGTGAGCCGCTCCCCGTCATCCGTCCGCGCTCCTGCGGCTAGCAGAAGCGCTGTTTTTTCGAGCCTCTGTTTAACAGGCAGCTGCATATTCCGCTCATAAACGCTACAAATCTCATGTGCCGGCAGCTGCACCCGGTCCATGAGGATGTCGACAGGCTCGAAGAAATGCTTGTCCGCATAGCTCATGAAAGCTTCAAGCTCAAGGACAAATTCCCGTCTTGCCTTATACCTGATGCGCTCGGCGCTGCCAGGATCCTCGCCGTTCAGCAGCTCCTCCACCTGCTCATAGAACGTCTGGAAGCGGCACACGCCCGCCAGCTCCTTTTCAGCCAGCTCTTCCATGCCTGCTTCCATGATCTTCTCCTCGCCCAGCTCCGGCAGGACGTTCGAAATGTAGTCGGAGAACACCTTGTTCGGTGAGATGATGAGAATATCGCTCGATCTGAGCGTTTCCTTATATCTGTACAGCAGATAAGCCACTCTATGCAGCGCGACGGAGGTTTTTCCCGATCCGGCCGCCCCCTGAATGATCAACTCGTTTGCGTTTTCGTTCCGGATTATGGCGTTTTGCTCCTGTTGAATGGTAGCCACGATATTTTTCATTTTCTCATCCGAAGTGCTGCTCAGCTCCTTTTGCAGAACATCGTCATGTATATTCATCGAGCTCTCGATCATGTACTCCAGCACGCCATTTTTGATTTTATATTGCCGCTTTGCCGTAATCTCGCCGTCAACGATCCCCGCAGGCGCAAGGTAGGATGCCGGTCCCGTCTCGTAGTCGTAGAACAGGCTGGCTACCGGCGACCGCCAGTCGTAGATCAGGTGATGCTGACTCTCTTCTTCGACAAAGGAATGAATGCCGATATAATAAGCTCCGGCATCCGGCTGCCGCTTAGTACGAAAATCCACTCTGCCGAAGTAAGGCGAGCCTAACAGCTTGCGTATTTTTTGCAACCGGGCCACCGTCTTCTCCCCGGCATCGATGGACAACGAAATATCCACGCGGTTCGCCGCTCGTTCCGCGGCATCCAGCTGCGCCATATTGACCCACAGGTATTTCTTCGCCTCAATGATGTCCCGATACGAATCGGATACCTTCCCTTCCAGCTCTACCAGCGTTCGCTGAAGCTCCTTCTGAACATGTGCAAGATATTCACGCTCTTCCGATTCCTTCCCATTCCGCATAACCCTACGCTCCCTCCCTTAAAGAATAGCTTTAAGTATAGGGGTTTCGGGAAAAAAATATAGACTTATACTTTCCGTTGTAGTATTATATTTTTATCGTGGGTCCAAAAAAACCTATACGATGATGTGCAATATCATTCATACGTAAACCATAATAACCAGGCTGCATCCCCCGGATGCGGACCTGGTTTTTTGTCGTTTTCATCATGAGGATGCCGGGCTCATTTTGCCCGCCTTGACGTAAGTTTACAGCATGTTTTCTTCGGTAATAATGTGGGAATAGCATCTGTGAGAGGAAGGATATTCCCATGCGGTATCGAAGAAGAACCGGCCATTCCAGCAAAAACACTACCAAGGAAATCCCACCGGCCAACTCATCGACGAATGATACCGATGCTTTAAAACCAGATATCACAAGCAGCCTGGAGCATATCCGAACCACCCTCGGCAACAGCACCGATATCGTGATCAGGGAAATTCCGCTTGATGAAGAGGAAAAACATTATA
This sequence comes from Paenibacillus sp. FSL M8-0142, assembly GCF_038597315.1. NCBI lineage: Bacteria > Bacillati > Bacillota > Bacilli > Caryophanales > Paenibacillaceae > Paenibacillus > Paenibacillus sp. FSL M8-0142. The sequence goes on along the minus strand of NZ_CP152008.1, from coordinate 1,743,555 downwards.
TGGCGATCCTCTATACGGACGGCTTGGCCGACCAAAAAGTCATCTCGGAATCCGTCATGATGGTCGTGGCGGACATTACAAAATCCCTCGTAAAGGAAGATAACGAATATTCGCAGCCTTTCGACGGGCAAAAAATATTAGAAAAAGTCTCTCTCGTCAATCATGAGATCCAGACGATAACCGATTATAAAAAGCTGTTCCATGCTCTATTGTCAGGAGACACGATTTTTCTGATTGACGGCTTGGATCGGGGGATCGCGGCAGGCACCCGGGGTTGGAAGGACCGCGGGGTCATGGAAACCTCGGCGGAAAATGTCGTCCGCGGTCCACGCGAATCCTTCTCGGAGTCGCTGCGAACCAACACGGCCTTGATCCGCCGAAAGATCAAGGATCCGAATCTGTGGATGGAAACGAAGCAGATCGGTCGAATTACCCAAACCGATGTTGCCATCATGTACATTCATGGCATTGCCAATGACAAGATTGTCGAGGAGGTCCGCACCCGGCTTGATCGAATCGACGTGGACAGCATTTTGGAGAGCGGTTATATCGAGGAGCTGATCCAGGACAAGACCCTGTCCCCATTCCCCACGGTTTATAATACCGAGCGTCCCGATGTGATCGCGGCCGAGCTGCTGGAAGGAAAAATCGCCATTCTCGTGGACGGAACCCCGTTTGTTCTGGTCGTTCCGGCACTTTTTGTTTCGTTCCTGCATGCGGCGGAGGATTACTACCAGCGTGCGGATATCAGTTCTTTCCTGCGTTTGCTGCGTTACCTGAGCATCTTCATTTCTTTGCTTGGGCCTTCTCTCTATATAGCCATTACTACTTTTCATCAGGAAATGCTGCCGACGCGGCTTATATTCGGATTGGCCGGTCAGCGGGAGCAAGTCCCGTTTCCTGCGTTCGTCGAGGCCGTCCTTATGGAACTAACCTTCGAGATTCTGAGGGAAGCGGGGGTACGGCTGCCGAAAAATATCGGCTCGGCAATATCCATCGTCGGGACGCTGGTCATCGGGCAAGCTGCGGTTGAAGCTGGGATCATCTCTCCGGCGATGGTCATCGTTGTTGCTATAACGGCCATTTCCAGCTTTGTGGTGCCGTCCTTTAACATGTCCATTGCTTTTCGGATGCTCCGGTTTCCGCTGATGGCGCTTGCCGGATCCTTCGGGCTGTTCGGCATTTTAGTCGGGGTCATCGCGATTGTCCTCCATTTATGCAGCCTGCGGTCGTTCGGAGTCCCGTATATGTCCCCTTTCGCACCGTTAATTCCGGAGGGGCAAAAAGATTCGATCTTCCGTTTGCCGCACTGGTTGTTATCAAGCCGCCCCCGATTGATCAATCAGACCAATTACAAGCGCAGGAAACGTACGCCACCCCGGAAATCGAGAGAATAGACAGATTGAGACCAGCGGGAAAGCGAGGGAAATCCAATGAAACGGATATTGGCGTTGATTCTCTTACATATCGTCGTCACTCTTCTTCTGAGCGGTTGCTGGAACCGCAGAGAATTGAATGAATTGGCCATCGCGGTTGCCGCAGGGGTTGACTGGGTTGATGACCGCTACCGTTTAACCGTCCAGGTCGCAATTCCCGGACAGGTCACCTCGAAAAAAAGCGGAGGGCCCCAAGCTCCTGCTACTTTGTATACGGCTGAAGGCGATACGATCTTTGAAGCTTCTCGAAGGATGACGCAGGTTAGCCCGCGAAAAATTTATTTTTCCCATTTGCGGATGTTTCTGATGGACGAGGCGATGGCAAGGGAGGGAATTGCCAAAGTGCTTGACCTGTTATCCAGGGATCACGAATTCAGACCGGATTTCTACCTTGTTATTACCAGAGGGGCAACGGCAGAGGAAACCCTGAAAATTATGACTCAAATGGAAACGATCCCTGCCAATAAACTTTATGAATCTCTTCAGACCTCCGAGAAGGCTTGGTCAGCAAGCATGACTGTCACACTGGATGAATTGATCAACGACCTCACCAGCAGCGGAAAGCATCCCGTGCTTACAGGACTGATCATAACTGGGGATCGAGATATCGGGAGAACGAGAAAGAATGTGGAAAACATCGACACTCCAGGTCAATTGAAATATTCGGGGCTCGCCGTTTTCAAACTCGACAAGCTGATCGGATGGTTAAACGAAAAGGATAGCAGAAATTATCGACTAATAAGCGGGGACGTTAAAAGCTCTGTAAGCTTTATCCCCTGCAAGAATGAAGGAAAGATTATCATCGAGACGCTGAGAACCGACAGTAAGCTGAAGGGAAGAATCGTCGAATCTCGTCCCGAAATGGACATCCGGATTAATATGGAGGGGAATATCGGAGCCGTGGAGTGCAGCGGCTTGGATCTGTCTGAGCCCGCGACCGTGAGGGAACTGGAAGCTGAAATGGAAGAAAACTTAAAACGAAGCTTGGAGTCTGTTGTCGATAAAGTGCAATCGAAGTTTAAAGTCGACATATTCGGCTTCGGAGAAGCCTTTCGCCGTTCGCATCCGAGAGAATGGAAAGAGATGGAGAAAACGTGGAATGAACGATATTTCCCCAACCTGAAGACCAATATCCATGTGGATTACAAAATCCGGCGAACTGGCACGACCAATGATACTTTTCTCAATGATATTAAGGAATGAGGCTGGACCATGCTAAATATTGCGATAATTGCAGTATCTGCCGCCGTAATCGTCTGGCTTGAACTGCCGAGAATGCTTCGGGAACAAGAATACAGGGAAATCTGGGGGTTTATTGCATTCTTGGTGATTGGCATAGGCATTAGCCTGGCTCAGACGATCTTCAATGATATCCCTACCCCAGTGTCGCTGATAACGATCGTGTTCAAACCGTTCAGTCATTGGCTCTCAATGTTCGGTTTGATTCAATAGGAAAAGGAGCGGTAAAAGATGCATGTAGTAAAAATTTCGTTGCGCCAGGTCAGCATTTTAACCGCTTTGTATACGATCGGCAGCGCGATTCTCATCGTACCATCGGGAATGGCCTCCATTGCTAAACAAGATGCGTGGATCGCCTGTCTGGCGGGGAGCGGTCTCGGATTCATCATCTTGGCGGTGCAGCTGCAATTGTTCAGAAAGCACCCGGAAGCAAATTTGATGCAATGGACCGAGAAGCTGTTTGGGAAATGGATCGGCAAAACGGTCAATCTTCTGCTTTTGCTTACGTTGTTCCTAGGCGGTCCTGCCACGGTATTGCACGAAATCGGCATCTTCATGACCATCCAGATGCTGCCGGAAACCCCGATTCAAGCCATCATTTTCCTCTTCGGTGCTCTGGCTGTGCTGGGCGTGCGCTTGGGGTTGGAGGTGCTGGCCCGTGCGGCGGAAATGCTGTTTCCATGGTTCCTGCTCCTGTTTCTGTCGATGAGCATTTTATTACTGTCGGAGATTCATTGGGAGCATGCGACACCCATTCTTGAATCGGGGATCAGCCCTATCTTCCCGGCCGCACTCTCTTTCGTCAGCATTGCCTTCCTGCCTCACATCGTGTTGATGGTCATCTTTCCAGGAGCCGTCAACCGATCGGCGGAAGCCTACAAAGCCGTATATATCGGAAGCTTGGTTGGTGCTGCCGCGCTATTCTTGATTATTGGGCTATCGATTTTAGTCCTGGGTCCGGACATTACAGCTAGAAATATGTATCCCAGTTATATGCTGGCCAAGAAAATCAATATTGGAAATTTTCTTCAGCGCATTGAAGCTGTTATGGCGGTTATGTGGTTTATCACGTTGTTTTTTCGGATCTCGCTTTATTTTTATGCCATTGCGATCGGCATCAGCCAAGTCTTCCATATTAAAAACTATCAGCCGCTGGTCATGCCGCTCGGGTGGATTCTGGCCGCCGTTTCCGTCTTCATTTATCCCAACGTTCCGTTCAAGCTGCAATGGGACGCAACCATTTGGGTTCCATATACGATCACCGTCGGCTTTCTTTTCCCATTGGTGCTGCTCATCTTGCACGGCTTGCGTAAAATGCTGCCCAAAAAATCAAAAAAGCAATCGGATTCGGCTTGAGCCGCATTGATGCTATGGGCTGCGACTCCGTGCCAATGTATGGAACAGAGCCGCCATTATGCACAGAAAAACGAGCCGAATCCGGTTGCCGGGATTCAGCTCGCTTGGGCGCCACTTGGGGCTCGCAAGTCCTTTTTAGGGACTTGCTGCTGGCTTGGGCGCCTCTTCGGGCCTCGCAAGTCCCTTTTCGGGACTTGTTGCTCGCTTGGGCGCCTCGTTGGGCTTCACAAGTCCCTTTTCGGGACTTGCTGCTAGCTTGGGCGTCTCTTCGGGCCTCACAAGTCCCTTTTCGGGACTTGCTGCTCGCTTGGGCGTCTCTTCGGGCCTCACAAGTCCCTTTACGGGACTTGCTGCTCGCTTGGGCGTCTCTTCGGGCCTCACAAGTCCCTTTTCGGGACTTGCTGCTCGCTTGTGCGCCACTTCAGGGCGCACAAGTCCCTTTACGGGACTTGCTGCTCGCTTGGGCGTCTCGTTGGGCTTCACAAGTCCCTTTTCGGGACTTGCTGCTCGCTTGGGCGCCTCGTTGGGCTTCACAAGTCCCTTTTCGGGACTTGCTGCTAGCTTGGGCGCCTCTTCGGGGCGCACAAGTCCCTTTTCGGGACTTGCTACTCACTTGTGGGCGCCACTTCAGGGCGCACAAGTCCCTCTTGTTGCTGGCCCTCAGCAGCACTACCTTGGGTGCTGCGCTCCATCTACCTTATTTCGAATTTTTCATATCATGAGATATTAAAAATAAATTAATCTATACTCCCAATCTAACCATTCCTTCCACTAACCTACTAATCCAACTAATCCATTTACTCAATCAAACATTCCAACTAATCCAACTAATCGATCCAATCTAACTGATCAATCCAATCTGACTAATCCATTCAACATCAAACATTCCAACTAATCCATCTACTCAATCAAGTATCTATGAATCCACCTGTCGTTTCAATCATTTTCTATCCCACTCATTTGATTCCACTCGCATTACTTCAATTACTGTTATCCCCTACGATTGACGTTTGCCTCCATACGTTTGCTTCCACCCATATTTTACTTTACCGTTACTACTCCACCCGCTTATTGTCGCAATCGCAGCTTTACTTCGACGCAGACTCCTGCGCCATCAGCTCCCGCGCATATTCGTTCAGGTTGATGGACTTTCCGTGGTTCAGGCGGGATTCCTCCGCCGCAAAGGCAATGAGATGACTCCGGACGGAGGCGCTGGCCGATGTCAGGCTCTCCTGGCCGCTATAGCCTCTTACCTCTTGCAGGAAACTCGCCACGATCCCGCTGTCGCCGCCGCCGTGGCCGCTTGCCTGGGAAGGGATGGAGATTTCCGTCTTCTGTCCGGTCAAAAAGTCGTACACCGTGATGGTTCCTTCCTCGCCGCGAAGCTCCCCGCGCGTCCCCATGATCTGGATTCGGCGTTCCTGCTCGTAGGTGAACCCGCACATGCTGAACATGGCGGTGGCCCCGCCCTCAAACTCCATATTGACGACCTGGTGATCGACCACATTATTGTCGCTCCGGTAGACACAGCGTCCGTAGTCGGTATCGCGAAGGCCTTGAATGATATTCGCCTTGGTCAGCTCATGCGTAAAATGCCCTGCCCATCCCTTGTACTGATCACTCAAATAGAACCGGGGGGCCGAGTAAGGACATGTGGATTCTACCTTGCAGTCCAGACAGCGGTCAGCCGATCCTTCCGGCGCCTGATCCTCGCGAAAATGCATCAGGGAGCCGAAGGACGTAACCTGCGTGCAGGGCCGGTCCATCAGCCAAGACAGCACATCCATATCATGACAGGATTTGGCCAAAATCATCGGGCTCGCCTTGTCAGAGTTATTCCAGTTTCCGCGCACAAAGCTGTGAGCGATATGCCAATACCCCACGTTCTCGTTCAGCTGGATCGAAGCGATCTCCCCGATCGTCCCCTGCTGAATCACGCGCTTGATCGTGCTCCAAAACGGGGTATACCGAAGAACGTGGCAAATGGTCAGCAGCCGGTCGTTCTCCCTTGCCGCCTGCTCCATCTCCAGACACTCCTTCGGATCCGGAGACATCGGCTTCTCCAGCAGCACATGATACTTCTGCTTCAGCGCCTGCATCGTCGGTCCGTAATGCATCCGGTCCTGCGTGCAGATAACCGCGATATCGGCAAGCCGGGGTTCCGCCAGCAGCGGCTCCCAGGATTCATAGCATCGTTCCGGCGGGATACCGTGATTCTCGGCGAACCGGAGTCTGCGCACGGGATCCGCCTCGGCCACGGCGACGAAGGTCAGCTCATGCGGGTAATCCAGCGCATACGGGGCATAGCCCCCGGCGCCGCGGGCGCCTGCTCCGATCAGGATTGCTTTTAGTTGTGTCATGTCAAGTCGCTCCTTTGCATTCACACACACATTCACAGTTGTATGAACATCTTGTTTATTGGTTGTAGCGTTCCGCCGCCGACTCGTAAATGGCGAGATAGCGGTCGAGTCCCATTTTCTGCAGATTGGCGACATATTGGTCCCAATTGTCAAAGGACTCGTTGCCTGAAATGAATTTATCCCTCATTTCATCCACGTAGGTGGTAATGTCCGTCTGAATGCCGGTAAGCTCGGACTGCTCATCGGCCGTAAAGTTGAACGGCGGCCATATTTTGTCCTGCGGGATAACGTGAGGCTCCGCTTTTTTCGCATTTTCCACGGAGGTCGGAAGCCCTTCCGCCCCTTTAAAATACTTCTGCGTCACGAAGCCCGGATAGTAGCCGCCCGGCCAGATCAAATATTGTCCGACCGCCTGGTCCAGATTCAGCCCGTCCGGGTTGTTCTTGATTTCGTCGACGTAATCCACGTTACCGTCCGCATCTTCCTTATACGTCTCGTCTTTCCACCCCATAAAGAACAGCCTGATGCCTTCATCGCTGTAGAAGTAATCCATCCAGCGGATCATGGCTTCCGGATGTTTCGCTTTATCCGTGAGGACGAACATGCCGATATTGCCGAGCGGTGATCCGGTTGCGGTGTACATCTGATCTCCATGCGGTCCCTTCAGCACCGGCAGGCCCACATAACCTTCCTGGTTATAGATGGCGACCGGGTCCACATTATCCACGACGCCAAGCAGGCCTTCCACGCCCTTCGCATCCACCTCGGTGCTCTTCACGGACATGATGTCCTGCTCCAGCAGGCCGTCCTTGTACAGCTTGTTTACGTACTGCAGGAGCTCTTTATACCGCGGATCGGTCGGAATGAACCGGACCTTTCCGGATTCAGGATCCGAGTCGACGTATATATTCGACGTTCCGTGATTGTTGAGACCGAACGAACCGCGCAAATAATTCACGATGCCCGCCGCTCCGACGCCGCCCCAGGCGATTTCATCCTTCTGGCCGTTTCCGTTCGGATCGTTCTCTTTAAACGCCTTCAGCATATTGTAAAAATCATCGAGCGTTTGCGGCTCGGATAATCCGAGCTTGGTCAGCCATTCCGACTTCACCCACGGCGTGCCGTACAGCACGGATTTGAATTCCGGATCATACAGCGTCGGCAGGCCGTAAATATTGCCGTCCGGCATCGTAATCCCTTTCTCGATGATCGGATACTTCTCCATGAGGGCCTTAAAGTTCGGCGCGTACTGATCGATAAGATCATTCAGCGGTATAAACGCCCCCTGCTTGCCGTATTTCAGCAGGTCTGCCCGCGGGAACGCCGAAGCGTAGAACATTTCCGGATAATCGCCGCCGGCGAGGAGCAGATTCCGTTTTTCCGCCAAATTGTCTTTATGCACCGTGTCCCACTGGACCTTGATGTTGGTCGTTTTTTCGTACTCCTTCCAAAGCTTGATATTGTTCCAATCCGCGTTGGCAAAGAACTTTCCGGCAAAGCCGGTCACCGTAATCGGCTCGTTCACGATCGGAAACCCCGTCTGATTCAAATTGGCGGCTGTTTCGCCCGGCGTTTCCCCTTCCTTCGACCCTCCCGGATTGTTCGGGCCGCAGCCGGCCGCCAGCGATACCGACAATACGCAGGTCAGCAGAAGACCTCCCCATTTCTTCAGCTTCATCCTTCATCCTCCCTTTTTCTCATCATCCATTTATTTATCCATGCAAGGAATTATCCTTTGATGGCTCCGATCATGACGCCTTTCACGAAGTACCGCTGCAGAAACGGGTAGAGCGCGAGCACCGGTAAATTCGCGACAACGAGAACCGCATACTTGATGCCTTCCACTTCCCGTTGCTGCTTGATTGCCGACTCGGTCGACATCTTCACCATGTCATTCGTTTGACCTTGAATGAGAATTTCGCGCAGGATGAGCTGCAGCGGAAATTTCTCCTTATCCGATAAGTACAAGAGTGCGTTGAAGAACGCATTCCAGTGTCCGACCGCATAGAACAAAATGGTTACGGCAATGATCGGCATCGACAGCGGCAGGATGATCCGGGTCAAAATTTTGATATTCGAGCAGCCGTCGATGGTCGCCGCCTCCTGCAGCTCGTTCGGAATGGACTGCTGGAAGAAGGTTCGCATAATGATGATGTTCCAGATGGATACGGCGTTCGGTATGATCATGACCCAAAGTGAATTCAGCATGCCCAGGTTCTTGATGAGCAGATAGGTCGGGATCAGCCCGCCGCTGAAAAACATCGTGAAAACGAGCAGTGCCATGATCGCATTGCGCCCGACAAAGTCCTTCCGCGACAGCGGATAAGCCGCAAGAATCGTCATTGTCAGGTTGATGAGCGTCCCGAGCGAGGTGTAGATCAGCGTGTTGGTAAAGCCGCTGATGATATCCTGATTTTGAAATATTTTGACATAGGAGTTCAGATTGAAGCCTTTTGGCCACAGCAGCATTTCGCCCCGAAGAACCGTCTGCGGATCGCTGAAGGATGCGCTTAGCACGAACAGCAGCGGGTACAGGACAATGAGCGTGACGAGGATCAGGATCGTGTAATTAATGATGTTGAAGATGCGGTCTCCCCTGGATTCGATTTGCATGATACTAAAGCGCCCTCCCCTACCAAAGACTTGTTTCGCTCACGCGTCTGGAGATAAAGTTCACGACAACCAACAGCACGAAGTTGATGACGGAATTAAACAATCCGACGGCGGCCGAGAAGCTGTATTCGGCATTCTGGATCCCCATCCGGTACACGTAGGTGGCAATAATGTCGGAGCTCTCCATGTTCAAATTGTTCTGCATCAGCAGCACCTTCTCAAAGCCGATGCTCATGATGCTTCCGATGTTCAATATCAGCAAAATGATGATCGTCGGCATGATGCCGGGAATGTTAATATGCCAGATCCGCTGGAGCCGTGTAGCCCCGTCCACCCTCGCGGCTTCATGCAGCTGGTTGTCGATGCCGGCGAGCGCAGCCAAATAAATAATGGAGCTCCATCCCATGGTCTGCCAAACATCGGACAGCACGTACAGTGTTTTGAACCAGCCCGGCTCAGTCATGAAATTAATCGCCTTGCCGCCGAACATCTCAATAAAATGATTGAGGATGCCGTAGCGCGGCGACAGGAAAATCATCATCATCCCGACGACCACGACGATCGACAGGAAATGCGGTGCGTAGGTTATCGTCTGTACGAATCGCTTGAATTTCTCGGCACGTATCTCATTCATGAGCAGCGCCAAAATGATCGGCACCGGGAATCCGACGGCCAGGCTGTACAGCCCGATTCCGAGCGTATTCTTCATCAGGCGCCAGAAATAATAGCCGTTGAAAAACCGTTCGAAATGGTCGAGTCCGACCCAGGGGCTGCCCCAAATCCCTTGGGTTGCAATAAAATCCTTAAATGCAATCTGGATTCCGTACATCGGCACATACTGGAACAGGATGTAGTAGGCAATGACCGGAGAGATCAGGACGTACAGCTGCCAATTACGCCAAATCCGGTTCCACTTATAGCGGCTGCGTTTCGTTTCAGTTGCCGCGATGGCTGGAGACTGCAGCGACGTGTTGGCCAATTTAGCATCACCTCATTGAGAAATAGTAGGGGGACGAAGAATCGGTGTAGACTGCCCCCGAAATGAGAGCGCTTGCAATTTTGTAATTAAAAAAATGAAGGTTTCCCCTCCCTGCATACGATAATGCTTTTTCGAAAATGAGATCCACCATCTTCCCCCTTTTGGTTTGTTCGTTGTGCCACATTGGCAACCATGAAGCTATCTATGCATTAAACCCATGTGACATGGGGTTTAATCCTTTTTGGATATAGACTCAAATTAAAAGATATCATTTGGATGATAATTTGGACCTCTTTAAGCAGGCAGTTTCTAGAATAATGGGGTTAGACGAGATATTTAGGGACGGTGACTCGTATATATAAAAGCTTGTTATACAAGCAAAATAAACGAAGACAAGACAAAATGAGTTCTATAGAGGAAGGTGCTGGGTAAATCCAAAACATGATCAAAAACATCCAAAAACCTTTGATTTTTTTCCCATGATAATATAGCCGTATCGTAATTGTCAAACAATTTTTTGGACTAATTTTGGTGTTATTCTTGGAATTTTGGCGCAAAAACATCACAAAAACAGCTGAAAAGCAATACAAAAGCAGAAAGAAACACTACAAAAACAGCGCAAAAACAGCCGCAAGCTTTGCAAGCTTGCGGCTGCTATTTTTACGCCTATTTTCTACTCGTGATCGAATTGGACACGCCAAACTATTAATTTCGATTCAATCTGGAGGACTCCCGAATGATCAGAGAACAGGGCAGCAGTATTTTCGTGGCGGTCGGGAAATGTCCGTCCAAGTAATCGACGATGGATTTCGCGGCGACTCTGCCGATTTCATGCTTCGGCACCGAAACGGACGTGAGCGGCGGGGTCGTATACTGCGCTACATCGATATTGTCCATGCCGACAATCGCAATGTCCCCCGGGATGGTGCCGCCGTTCTCAATCACCGCCCGCATGGCCGGAATCGCCAGCATGTCGCTCGCGCAAAATACCGCTGTCGGCCATTCCTCCTTCGGAAGCTTGCCCAATAAATCATTCATGTGACTGAAGCTTCGATCCACGTTCCAGCCCGTGTTCATGATCCAGTCCTTCCGAAGCTCCAGATTCGCTTCAAGGATCGCGAATTTGTAGCCGACATACCGCTCCTCGCTCTCCATTTGATTGGAATAGGCAGGTCCCCCGATAAAAGCGATCCGCTTGTGCCCTTGATCAATCAAGTGGCGCACCGCGGATCTGGCGGACAGCACCCGGTCGCAATCCACCACCGGGACGGTCAAGCTTTCATCGTTTAAGCTTACCCCCATAATCGCGACGCCTTCCTGCTGGATGAGCTCAAACAATTCCTGGTCATACCAGCTGATCGCAACCAAGCCCTGGGCCCCGGTCTCCTTCAGCATCAGCCGCAGCCGTTCTGCATCGCTAACCTCCTCGCAGGTGCGAACGATGGCCGGCGGCTGTCCGAGCTCCTCCATTTTTTCATGGAAGCCTGCAAGAACCTTCGAGAAATAAGGATGGTCATCCATCAGAAGCTGAGGAACGATACAGACGATTCGCTTGATCTCCGTTCCATTATCACGTGCAGTCTGCATCGGTTCCTGAAGCTTATACCCCAGCTCAAGCGCCGCCTCCCTGATTCTCTGCTTGGTGTCTTCGCTGACCGGACGGCTTGTATCGTTGCTGATTGCCCGCGAGACCGTGGATATGGATACCCCGACCCGCTCGGCAATGTCTTTTAGTCTAGCCAAACGTATTTCCTCCTCCGCAAAGTTGGAGCCAAATTTTCGCTTTCTATTGATCCTATCATACCTTGGACCCATTTAGAGCGTCAAATCGCGCCGAAGAGGAGGATGTATACCACGAAACCGCAGCAGACGGAATCGGCGAATAAGCCTTAAGATCAGGAAGATACGACCGTCTGTCCGGCCTCCTTCCCCTGCTTCCCGATACGGAACAGCACCAGTGCCAGCCCCACAGCAATCGCAACACCCGCTGCCCCAAGCCATGTGATTGATGATAGGGATATGCTATTGACGGCAATACCGCCGAGTCCGGCCCCCGCAGCCATGGACAGCTGCATCACCGACTGGTTCAGTCCCAGCATGACTCCGGATGCTTCCGGCTCCAGCTGGACCAGGTTGAACTGCTGTGTCGGACCGGACGACCAGGCGGACAAAGACCATAATATCAGCATGGCGAACACTGGAAACGCTGCGGCGGATGCGTTCGTGACCGAAAGCATGGCTAACGCAAGAATGTGGATGATCATTCCGAAGGTAAGGGTCAAGGGAACTCCCCACCGGTCGGTGCTGTATCCGCCGAATTTCGACCCGACCAGGCTCGCAATGCCGAAAGCGAACAGCGCTGCGCTGATCCATTGTTCGCCCAAGCCGCTGACGCTTAGAAGATAAGGGGAAAGATACGTATAAGCTACGGAATATCCCCCAAGCCAGAAGAAGGTTATTCCCAAACCGAGCGCCACTTTCGGCTTTCGAAGCAGTGCAAATTGCTGAAGCAGCGGAACCGGAGCATCGCCTTGAATTTTCGGAATCGCTTTATATAAGACAACCATCGCTACGATACCCAGAACGGCAATCAGGCCGAACACCGACTTCCAGCCGAAAGCGGCGGCTGTCACGCGCCCGAGCGGGACACCGATAATGAGCGAAGCGGTAAAGCCCATGACAACCGTGGCAATGGAGCTTGCCTGCTTGCCCTGCGGTGCGATGCGGGCGGCGATGCCGAGCGCGGTGACGACCACCATCCCTGCCCCCATCGCCATAATGATGCGGGCAATGACAAAGGGAACATAGCCGGGAAGCGCGAACGACAATAGATTCGCAACAACAAACAGTCCGAGCGAATAAACCAGCAGCCGCTGGCGTTCCAGCTTCGCGGTCAGCGCCATCAACACCGGGGTCAGAACGGCGTACACCAGCGAGAAAATCGTAATCAGCTGGCCCGCGGCCGTAATGGTGATGCCGAGGGAATCCGCGATTTTGTCCAAGATCCCCGAGATGATGTATTCCGATGTCCCTACTAAAAAACTCACGATAGCCAGCAAGTATATTTTCCAAGCATTCTTCATAATTCCACTCCTTATATATTTAAATATCGCAAAATATCGATATATGAAACCAATAAATATACATATCGTAATATGTAGATATGTAGTGCGGAACAAGACTGAATATTCCTTGGCCAAGGAAGCATTCAGTTCTTGTAGGTTATATTTCCTGCTTCAAATATTCGCCGATTTGACGGATGACTTCCTCATCACGCTTGTAATACGTAAATTTGCCGATCCGCTCGGTCTTGATCAGTCCGGCCCGCTGCAAAATGGACAGATATTGCGAAGCTGTCGATTGCGTCATATTCAATTTCTCGGTCACCTGGCTCACGCATACCCCGATTTCCCTCATATCAATCCCTTCATGGGGCGTAAAATGCTGCTCAGGCTCCTTAAGCCACCGCAAAATATCAAGCCGCGATTCATTGGACAGTGCTTTGAAGATTTCGATTGGTTTCATACGAATCATTATATCGTGAATTATCGATATGTCAACGGTCGTTTCCGGTCGGACATTACGTGATCATCTTCAGAATGTTCACGATCTCCTGTTCCGTTCTCGAATCCTGCACGGAATCAACATGATCCGGCTGGAACAACTGGTATTTTTTCAACTGGTAAAAGTCCATCAACGCCTGCTTTAAGGTCATGTCGTAATGAATCGAGAACAGCGGGTCCATGATCCGCCGAAGCACGGCATCATCTTGAACCATAAACAATGCGGCATTCAAACGGTTGAAGACGCCTTGCTCCATCCCTGCCTCGAAAAAAGTCTCCAAGTTTCGATATCGGATCTGCTGTGCTGCAATCAGACGGTCAAACAGCGTCGGGTAGGAATCTCTCAGATCTTCCAGGAAGAGATCCGACACATAAACGACGCACCGCAGCGATTGCTCGTATATTTTCTGAAAACGTTCGGCAAAAGAAATGGATGCATCTTGAACGATGACATCGGCCTGAAGCAGGTAATCGATATAATGCTTCACGACAGCCTCGATAACATCATCCCTGGATGAGAAATGCTTGTACAAGGTTACTTTGCTAATATCCATGTAACCTGCGATTTCGTCGATTTTCAGTTGGCTGAACTTCGTTTTTCTCAGGACCGGTTTTATTTTCTCGATGTAATGCTCCGCGCTTACCGCCTTTTTCACCTTGATGTCCCCCTCCACTTTTCTAATCCCCATTATAACTTAGAAGTAAAATCATTAAACCCATTTCACCACATTTACATTGTTTATTAAATTAACTAATTTAATAATTTTAGTTTACTTTGTTTATTTTTCGTCATATAATCGTATCGAAATGAACCAAAAGGAGATGAAGAATGTGAGTACAATCCTCATTACAGGAGCTTCTTCAGGGATCGGAAGAGAAACCGCGCGGCATTTCTGGGGGAAGGGTTGGAATGTCATTGCTACCATGCGTTCGCCTGAACGCGAAACGGAGTTTGCCGGACAGGAGCGCATGCTGGTCACGAAACTCGATGTCACCCGGAACGATACCATCCAATCGGCCGTTCAAGAAGGAATTCGAACGTTCGGCAAAATCGACGTCCTGCTGAACAATGCAGGTTATGCGGCGATGGGAGCATTCGAAGCCGCGACGGAAGCCCAAATCAAGCGGCAATTCGATGTCAACGTACTTGGGGTCCTTCGTACGACGCAAGCTCTTCTTCCCCATTTCAGACAAAGCGGCGGCGGTACGGTCATCAATGTATCCTCCGTTGGCGGAAGAGTGGCTTTTCCGTTGCTGTCGCTGTATCATGCGAGTAAATGGGCCATCGAAGGCTTTTCGGAATCCCTCTTTTACGAGCTGGGTGCTCATCAAGTCAAGGTGAAACTCGTAGAACCCGGCAACGTGGCTACGGATTTTACCGGACGTTCCCTCGATCTGCTGACCGATGCATCGCTCGATGCTTACGCCTCATATACGGAAACGGTTCTGCAAAAACAGATGAACAGCTTTGACGTCTATGCTTCCGAGCCGAAGCTCATAGCGGAAACGATCTTCAAAGCGGCAACCGATCCGTCCGATCGCCTCCGTTATCTGGTTGGCGCCGATGCCCATTACCTGATGGATCTGCGAAGCAAAACGTCGGATGAGGAGTTTATGGCAGGCATAACGAAGCAGTTCAGCTGAAGATCAGCAAAGACGCAAGCCGCCCTACAGCCTTATTTTCCAGGCTGGGGGCGGCTTATAAAGTTTAATGGCTGGATGTCACCCGCTTCGCTCGGCCTTCTCCACGTACAGGCGGCAGCAGGGACAACAGGCCCAGAACGGCGAGCAGAGCGCCGACCCAAAGCGGTGAAGCCAGGCCCAGTCCAGCATCAATCGTAAGCCCGCCTAAAGAAGACCCGACCATGACCCCCAAGCTGATTACCGAGCTGTGAATCGTCGTAACAATGGATCCCGTATCGGCTACGCGCGTTACCCGGGTAGCCATCGCAGGATTCATAGGCACGCCAACCAGACCGACGATCACAACGGAGATCACGGCGATCGCGGGGCTGTGAACGAACAGGCCGAACATCACGAGCGCAGCGGTCAGTGCGGTCAAGCCAATCGTCAGAATCGGCATCATGTAATGATCCGCCAGCCTGCCGGTAACGATGTTGCCGATGACCGTCGCGATGCCGTAAACGCCGAGCAGCATGGGTACGGCCTCAGTACCGAAGCCTGACAGATCGGTGAGTATCGGGGAAAAATAGCTGAACGCGGCGAAGGTCCCCCCGATGATCAGCATGCTGGTGGAATATGCCGCCCACAGCCTAGGGTTCTTGAGCGCGCCGATCTCCTCCCGAAAGCTGATCTTCTCGGACTTCGGCAGGGACGGGATCGTAAACAGACCGATGAGTCCCGATATGAGCAATAGAATCACAACCGCCCAAAAGCTCGCTCGCCAGCCAAAATGCTGTTCGATCCAGATCGCAAGCGGCAGACCGATGGCGGTGGCCACCATTAATCCGCCTAGAACGATCGAGGCTGCACGTCCTCTGGCACTCGGGCCCACCAGGCTGAAGCAGATCGTCAGCGATATGCCGAAGGCCGCGGCGGAGGATAGGCCGGTCATGATCCGGGCCGCCATCATCAACTCATAGCTTGGAGCCATAGCGCCAAGCACCTGACCGGCCAAGAAGATGGCCGAGACGATCATGAACGATTGCTTTCGCGGCACTTTCAGCAGGACAGCGGTCAGCAGCGGCCCTCCCACGATCATCCCCGCAGCATATGCGGTGATCAAGTACCCGATCGCTGCCACCGATACTTGGAATTCCGCAGACAGTGCAGGCATGATCCCCGCGACCATGAACTCGGAGGTCGTCATGGAGAAAATCATAAGACCCATAATATAAATGGATAACGGCATTCAAAATCCACTCCTTCACAAACATTTTTGTAGTGATTGGTACAAAAATTGGTCGGGCACCGTCTATGCCACACCAGGCTCTTATTGGCGGACATGGGCCCACTTGAGCTTTCACTCGGAACTGTACCGGGATTACCTTCTTCGCCAGACATTAATGGCTTCTACCGGGATTACCTTCTTCACCAGACTTTATTTGGCTTCACCGAACCATTCACCGAACCTCTTAGCGGGCTGACACCGGACCGTCAAACGTTTTCTGGAAGCTGCTTTCTGGCAGCCTCAATTTTTTTACTATACAGTACAAAATTGATGTAATTAAACGACTTTATCGCCGCCCGCCCTGTCTAAACGAAGCCTGTAATGGCTGCTGGACGATGCTGGCCGGCCTCAACGTCCGGAAAATGCGCTATGTTGTTCTCACTCTAAACGGCTCCTTTCCTAAGTTTCCAGCTAAATTATATATATTTTGTAACGAACGGTCAATAAGCTTCACCAGCATAATTCCGATCTAAGGCAAGGCCCCATTTATCCCGTCACATCCCAAACGCGAACAACCTCGTCTCACTTACTGTAAGACGAGGTTTCCGCGTTCCGATCTCGGCTTACGCCTGCACTTCTTGCGCAGCGTCCAACAGAACGGCGTTGATTCCGTTCAGGAAAGCGAGCGCGCTGGCCTTGATGATATCCGTGTCCATCGCGCGGCCGGAATAGCTTTTCCCTTGATACTCGATTCGGATGTTGACCCGGCCGATGGCTTCTTTGCCGCGGGAAAGGCTGTTGATTTTGTAATCCTTCAGCTCGACGTCCAGGCCAACGATCGTCTTGATCGCGCTGTACAGCGCATCGATCGGGCCGTCTCCCACCGTGCTGTCCTGCACCGTCTCCCCGCCTTTTTTCAACTTGACGGTAGCGGTAGGATGCAGAGCGTTCGTGACGACCTGGAAGGAATCCAGCTCATACAGATGGCTGCCGGCGTCTTCGTAAGTCCGGTGATGCGTAACCAGGTAAAAGACGTCATGGTCGTACACTTCCTTCTTCGCGTCGGCCAACTGAAGGAATTTCGCGAACAGCGCCTCGAATTCCTCGCCCTCGCCTGCGTCAAAGCCCAGCTTCTCGACCGCGTTTCGGAAGGCGTGTCTTCCCGAACGGGCCGTCAGAATCAGCTCCATGCTGTCGGCGCCAACCTCCTCCGGCGACATGATCTCATACACCTGCTTATCCTTCAGCAATCCGTCCTGATGGATGCCGGAGGAGTGGGCAAAGGCGTTCTCGCCCGTAATGGCCTTGTTCACCTGCACATCCAGCCCCGTCAAATACGTCAGCAGGCGGGAGGTCTTGATCAGCTCCTTCGTCCGGATGTTCGTGCTCGCGTTGAAATAATTCTCCCGCACCTTCAATCCCATCACCACTTCCTCCAGCGATGTATTGCCGGCGCGCTCTCCCAATCCGTTGATGGTGCACTCCACCTTCTCGGCGCCGTTCTTCACGGCTGCTAGCGTATTGGCCGTAGCGAGTCCCAGGTCATTATGACAATGAACGCTTAGAATGACTTGATCGTTCAGGTTTTTGAGCCGCTCGTTGATTTTGCGAATCAGCTCGCCGAACTCTTCCGGCACGGCATAACCGACCGTATCGGGGATGTTGATCATCGTGGCCCCCGCCTTGACGACCGCTTCGATCGTTGTCCACAGGTATTCGAAGTCGGACCTGGAAGCGTCCTCTGTGGAATACTGCACCTGCGGCAGCAGCGTTTTCGCATATTTCACCGCATCGACGCCCATTTGCAGCACCGCATCCTTGGAGCGGTTGAATTTCTTCTCGACATGGATATTCGAGGTTCCGAGCACGATATGAATCAGCGGGCTTTGCGCCAGCTTGATGCTTTCGTACACCGCGTCGATGTCGCTCTTCACGGCCCGCGCCAGCGCGGTAATCGAGACGCTGTCACCTACGGTTCGTGCAATTTCCCGGACGGACTCGAAATCCCCGGCCGACGAAGCGGGAAAGCCCGCTTCAATGATGTCCACGTTCAGCCGTTTCAGCTGCTGGGCGAATTCAATCTTCTGGTGCACGTTCATTTTCGCGCCCGGTACCTGTTCTCCGTCGCGCAAGGTTGTGTCAAGGACGATAATGCTTCGTGTCATTTCTGATTCCTCCCCGGAAAGTTATCGTTGATCTATATCTATTTCAAGCGGGGTTGGTTAAACCCGGAATTTAACCAACAAAAAAACCCCGTCTCTGCTATAGAGACGAGGTTGAACCCGCGGTACCACTCTAATTCATTTTACAAGTAAAATGATCTTCTTCGATGGCCATCACCATCTATCCCTGTAACGGTGGAACTCCGGCTTACCCTACATTGTCAGGCAGCTGTTCATAGACGAGTTCAAAGGGAACGACATTACCGTTTCGCACCTGCCAACGGCTCTCTGAAAAGTCATTTCGCTTCTACTATTTCTAATCGAAACATTTGGATTATGCGATTGAATTGATAACTATGTTAGGGAATGAACAGCGATTTGTCAACCCTTTATTTCCCAATCGGTTATACCAATGAGTGTGCCGGCAGCAAGCCGGATTTTCTCACATTGTCCAGGAAGTCCTGGAACTCCGGAATATTCAGCTGCTGAGCCGCGTCGGACAGAGCGGTCGCCGGATCGGGATGAACCTCCACCATGACGCCGTCCGCGCCGGCAGCGAGGGCCGCTCTTGCACATGGAGCCAAAATATCCTTGCGTCCCGTAGAATGCGTAACGTCCACGAGCACCGGAAGGTGGGTTTCCTGCTTCAGGATCGGCACCGCCGAGATGTCCAGCGTATTTCTTGTAGCCTTCTCATAGGTCCGGATTCCGCGCTCGATCAGCATGACCTGCGTATTGCCGCGGGATACGATGTATTCGGCGGCATGCACGAATTCATCGATCGTAGCCGCAAGCCCGCGCTTCAGCAGAACCGGGGTCTTGACGTCGCCCGCTGCTTTGAGCAGCTCGAAATTTTGCATATTCCGGGCGCCGATCTGAATGACATCAATATAGTCGCAGGCAAGCTCGATATGAGCCGGATCCACGATTTCGCTGATCGTTTTCAGTCCGAATTCGGAAGCGACCTCCTTCAAAATTTTAAGCCCCTCAACGCCCAGGCCTTGGAAATCATACGGCGACGTTCTCGGCTTGAACGCCCCGCCGCGCATCACGGTGATACCCGCTTCTTTCAGAGCCTTTGCGACCTGACGAACCTGCTCATAGCTCTCAACCGAGCATGGCCCTGCAATCATGACCGGCGTTCCGCCGCCAATGACCGTATCCCCAAGCTGGATCAAGGTGTCCTCCTTCTTCTTCTTGCGGCTGACGAGCAGATGCTTCTTATGGTCGACCTGCTGCAGCTTCAGCGATGCCTGGAAGATCTGCTTGAACAGATGTCGCACCGTTTCGTTATCGAATGGGCCGTGATTGTGCTCGACCAGGGCATCCAGCATTTTTTTCTCCCGTACCGGGTCGAAATTCGGCACTCCCTGCTTCTGCTTCTCCTGCCCGATCTCCTGGGCTAGGCGCGCCCGTTCCGACAGCAGCTCCAGCAGCTGCAAGTTAACGGAATCCAGCTCTGATCGTAATTGCTCCAAACGTCCTTGACTCATATCGAATCTCTCCCTTATGTGTATGATCTGATATAAATAAAAAAGACCCCCCGCCGCAAGGGACGAGGAGTCGTGGTACCACCCTTATTAGATATGCAAAAAAACAGTTCCTTCTTCGCTTATCTCACTTGAACCTCTTAACGCGAGGGCATCGGGTAAACCTACCGCTTCCCATTCTTAGGAATGCAAAGCTATCGGAATACCGGCTCCGGAATGAACTTCGGCGGAGAATCTTCACCCGGGCGCTCTCAGTCGGTGGCAGCCCTTTCCTGTCAGGAAGCTTCTGTCGCTTACTCTTTCCATCATTGCTTGTTGCAGCATGTCTTGTTATGAATTTATAAAGCATTGTATTACACACGGCAAAGGAATTGCAAGAGTTTATTTTAAAGCTTAGGTGCTTTGGTGTGGTGAATCGCCAAATACAAGGGCAACGGACTCGAGGCCAGGCTTTGTATTAAAAAGAAATGCCGGCGGGTTCCGCCGCTTCCCTGTTCATCCATTTCCCGTTGGTGAAATCCGGGATCGCAACGGCGGCGCTTCCAGTCTCGATCGATTGTTCGGACAGGGCGGTCACCGCCATCCAGGACGCCATATCATAGACGTCGATCGGCATCTCCCTTTCCTGAAGAACACTCTCGACAAATGCGCGGAGGCACAGATAGTCCATCCCGCCATGGCCGCCCCGCACGCCGTCTTGCATGTATTCGGTCCACAGCGGATGCTCGTATTCCTGAAGGTAATGCTCAAAGGGTTCCCACTCATGGAGCGGACTTCGTCCTTCCAGGTGAATGACGCCTCCGTCCTCCATCCAGATGCCCCGGGTTCCCTGAACGCGCCCGCCGCGGGAATATGGACGGGGCAGCGACGTATCGTGGGTGAGCAGAATGGTCTCCCCGTTCGCACATTGAATCATGGTTGTTACGACATCGCCAAGGGCCATCTCCGTCCGTGCCACGGGATGGTCTTCGCCCAAATGCCGGCGGGCCCAATCCCTTACGCCGCGCGATTTGGTCGCCATGGAGGACAGCTTGGTCATCCGGTTTCCGCGATTGATATTCAGCAATTTGGCGGCAGGACCCAGACCATGCGTCGGGTACACGTCGCCGTTGCGGCGCAAGTAATTGTGGATGCGATAGTGGCGGTTCTCTATTCCTTTGGCAACCTCATCCCGTAGATCATGCCCGTATGCCCCTTGGCAGTGGATCAGCTCGCCGAACACTCCCTGACGGACCATATGCAGCAGCGCCATTTCCTCCCGGCCGTAACAGCAGTTTTCCAACAGCATGCAAGGCGTGCCGGTCGCTTCATACGTGCGCACGAGCTGCCAGCATTCCTCCAAAGAAGCGGCTCCCCCCACTTCCGACGCCACGGGCTTGCCGACCTGCATGGCCGCTATGGCAATCTCGCTGTGGCTGGTCCAGGATGAGGCGATAATAACCGCCTCAACATCCTCGCGACCGATGACCTCGCGATAATCCGAGCAGCTGGCTGGGGCAGGTCTGCCCATATCGGTTACCACTCTCGCGGCCTCTTCAAGCCGATCCTCGTAAAGATCGGATATGGCCGCAATTTCCACGTCCGGCATTTCTACAAGCAGCTCGAGCAGACTTTTGCCGCGCTTGCCCAGACCGATGAAGCCGAGCCGCAGCGTTTGTCCTCTCCCGCCGATCATCCTGTTCATATTTCGACTACGCTCCTTTTCGATTGGCAGGCTATAGATGCTTCCTTAACCTGCATCACGTAAAATGCTGTTTTCCGCGTTTCCCCTCATCGGCTTAAATATGCCGACCTCCGCGTAATTATTCCATTGATTCGAGGTATTGCCCGAACCGTTAATCCGGATATACCTCGCGGTGACTTCCGGAAAAAGGAACACCTCCGGTTCGGCCGTCAATCCCGAGCTGACCCCCTCTGCATACACCTGCTCCCAATGAACACCGTCCACTGAAACATCGATGGTGAAATAGGACTTTCTCGTATTTCCGCTGAAAAACGCGATCGATACCGCTCCAACCTGCTTGGCCTCGCCGAGGTCATACTGAATCCACTGCGGTCCCTCCGAGGTCCAGCGGGTAATCATGTCTCCGTCCATCGTTTTATCGGGCGTATGGCCTTGGTTCGCCTGAGGGACTGCGCTGGCCGTGACCTCCCGGACCGGCAGACGGAAGCCCGGAGGGGGATCGCCGATCAAAGGTCCGACCGTAAAGGCAATCGTATATCGGTTGCTCACTTCCGGCCTCGACGGATCGGTCACGTCAATATAGGTTTTTCCCGGAATACTTTCAGCCGTCTGGACCGAAACCTCATGACCGGACACCGCCTCGACCTTCGGCACCTTCGACCGCTCCCCGTACGGCACTGTCCATTCGTAATACGTGCGCTGCGGGTCAAATCCGGCGAGAGGGGTCCCGTCCACGAGGATGGATTCGGCTTCAGGCAGCGGAACCTTCTCAGGCAGCGGACCATCCGGGATCGTCCAATCATCGAGGCTGCGGACGTCCGGAGACACTTCCGGCAGCGGTGCCGAGGCTGTCAGCGGAACCATCCACAGGGACAGACGTCCTCCGGTCACGCCCTCCATATGGACGGCCAGCTTCCGAATGCCGTGATTGACGGTTTGCCCCGAAGGATTCGGCGTCCCTTCCAGCGGCTCAGCCTTCATCGCGCTAAACGCCGCTCCCTCCGGAGCGTCCAGCATCCGCACGTACAATTTCTTATCGTTCTGCGTCAACACGGCCTCTTGTCCGCTGCCGAGCACGTCGATCTCGGCTTCCGTGTGCATGAACCAATACAGCTCGGACGGCGACTTGAGTTCGAACTCGTCTTGAACAATCAATTGCTCGCGATCGCCGGTCAGCATCAATCCCCGCTTGTAGGACCATGCATCCTTCGGATACCGCTCGGTCAGGTCGATCACGCCAAATGCGCCGCGAGGCTTGGATTCGCTCCGGACAAGCGGTGCCTTGGCGCCGTAATCCTGCATAAACACAGGGTTTTCTTGCGGATTGATGACCATGACGTTCTGCCCCTGCGCGCCTTTGCGGTAATAAGTCCAGCGTTGACCGCCGGCATAATCCCAGAAGCCGGGGAGACTGTAATTCTCCATCCCCAGATCGGTTGCCCAGCGTTCTCCCAGCGCATCAAATACAAAGGTGCCGGCGTCCATATCGATATGGCTGAGCAGCGTATCGTTAAACCCCTTTATCGAGGCATACGCATCGTTCAGATTTGACCAGCCGCTGCGCATGGATATCGATTCGATTCCGGTAAATACCCGGTCGAGCGCTGCCGGCTGCTCGTCAAACATGCCCGGGCGGTAGAACAGCAGATAGTACGGGGAAAAAGCCCCTTCCCGCCGGGTCAGCTCTCCCGCATACCAGGCGTAATGCGGCTGATCGTAGAAATCGGCCATCCAGAGCGTTTGGGGATGCACGTTCGGCGTTGCCGAATCGTAAAAGTTAAAAAATCCTCCCGGCCCCCATAAATGCAGCGGATATTCCCCCGATGCCTTCACGCCCTTCAGCTCCGCCAAGCCATAGTCGGTTCCGAGCGTATTATGCATTGCAGCAATCTTATAAAAAAGGAACTCGGTCCCGTACTGCCAATAATGCGGCCCTTCAGGCCATGAGCCGTCCTCCGCGAAGAATCGAAGCGTATGCTGCAGCTTGCCGTAGGACCCCCGGAGAATTTCCAGTCCGGCTTGAGTCGCTTTCTCGTCATCGCCGAGCATGGCGAGCGCCGCAACGGCAAAGCTGCCGTTATCCACGAAATTGATGTTGTTGAACTCCCCATTATGGGTGAATTCCCCACGGTACCAAGCGAGTGCATGACTGAACGCATGCTTCATGACCGCCTCCCGGACCATGCTCCGCTCTTGTTCCGTCATGGCGTCGTACAGCCAGTCGTAAGCGAGCGTAAATCCAAGCGTCATATACGTTAAGGAGAGCATATTGTTATAGCGGCCTCCCCAATCCGGGAACGACGCGGCGGATTCAAGTTCCTGCACGGCCCGCTGTGCGTAAGCCTCATCCCCGGTTAGCCGGTACATCATCGCCGTACGGATCAGCAAATCCCGCACATTGCTGTTGCTCCCCCCGTTCGGAAGATAACCGTACGGCTCCGCATCCAGCAGCCGATCCGTTTCCCGCTTCAGCTGCTCAAACCAAGCCGTGACGTATTCATCCTTGCCGATCAGGCTGCGGGTTAGGGCAAAATCCTCCGCATTCGCCAGAACGCGCGGATGGACGCCTTCGTTGCCGCTGGATGCAAGCTTCCCCATCAAGTCTGTCTCATCCGGTATAACAAAAATATAGGCCTTGCCCGTAGCCGATTTCCCCGACGCCGTCGTTGCCGTCACTTCAAATGAATCGTAGCCGACATCATTCGAGGCAGGCGTATAAGTAAACGAACCGTCCGAAGCGAGAGACATTTCGCCGCGCGGAGCGCCGGTCAGCGTCCACTCCACAGCCTCCTCCGAGAGAAGACGGCCTATCCGCCCTTCTAATGGCGTGTTCTTCCCGGTGGAGTACCACAGGAGGTCAAGCACGGGCGGCCCGTCCTTCGGCAGCACCTCGATCATGGCCGCCGCGGCGGCGGGCCCTCCCTCCTTGCCGATGGCCACAAACAGGAAGGAATCCGGGCCGGCGTAATCCCGGTTCGGGTAATAGCGGAACGAACCGTCGGAAGAGACGCTTACCGTGCCGTGGCGGGGCGCCGCCGCCAGCTCAAAGGAAACGGAGCCGCCGGAGGTACCGGAGCTGTCCGCAGCGGTCAGCTGCCCGTCCAAAACGCCGTTTTCATTCACGGTGCCCGCATAGGGCTCGGCAGTCAACCCGGGTGGAGTGTCCACCGTGACCACGGCCTGCCTCGTTACGCCCGACGAATGGGAGGCGGCGGAAATGACCGAATAACCCGCATGATGCGCCGCGACCTCTCCCGTCTGGTACACCGACGCCGTGACCGTGTTGGAGGAGCTCCACTCCAGGAAGGTATCGGACGCATTCTCCGGTGCAAAGGATGCCTGAATGCGTCCGGCTTCGCCCGTTCTCAAGCTGATGATCTGCGGATCGAGCGTAAATTCCTCAAGCGGGACATATTCCCGAAGGGAAAGCTGGTCGAACCATACCGTGCCCGCCGATTTTTCCAGAAACGCCTCCACCTTTCCCTGCGGGCTGGCATCCATATCGGAAGCGACATGGATGACATGGCTGAAGCGGGTCCAATCCCGGGTTCCCTTCTGCCCTTGGACCGCATAGCTGATGCTGCTCGAGCCGTTCCGCTTGTACTGAAAGCGTACCACGACCTGATCCGTCACCTGCTCGAGCTTATACATGCCGGTGAGCAAGTAGCTCTTGCCGGCTTCAATCCCTGCCGCAGGCAGCGTAATCGCTCCCCGGTCGGTGCCGGAAGCGGTGCCGGAAATGGAAACCGAGCGGCTCCCGCTATAATACACGTCCTGATCCACCGCGAACACCGGGTTTCCGGCCGCCCTCCATTCGCTGACATGCTCCGGCGCGACCTGGTCCAGCCAGGTGGACTTGGCCGTTACGGCTTCAAAATCCGAATTCATTAGCAAATTGCCGGCCGGTGCCGCCCCTTGAGCCGAAACAGGCCTTCCCGCCGCAGGAAACACCCCCGCCGTAAGCGCGATGACCAGAACCATGGACAGCCAGCGCTTGAAGTTGAAGCTCATCATCCATTCCTCCCTCTCACAAGGATTTACTTCGGGTTTATCGTTCCATCATACTTGCTCTGATTTGCTCGTTAACGGCGTTTCGCAAATCCAGCAGCCATCCAGCATCCCGCGGGTAGCGCTCAAAGGACAGCGGCGCTTCGAGCGACACCTCAATCATGTTAAGAACTTCGTCCCTCCCGATGGTTTGCTCCAGCAGCTCAAGCGCCCTGAGATCCTGCAGCGCTTCGCGGAATACCTTCATCCGTAAGGAGCATACGGGACCGTCCTCGCCCGGATATACCAGAAAGGCATCGCCGGATGGATAGCCGATATCCGCATCGGTGGTCAGATAGGGGTTCACCGGCCGCTTAGAGTATTGGGAGTTCCAGAAATTGAAGCCCCAATGGAGGAAGCCCTTAATCCGGTACTTATACAGCTGCAGCCCGAGGATGCGGTTCCGCTCGGACGGAAAGGAGAAGAAGCGGTTTGCCACCTGTTTATATTGGCTGCAGCAATAATAGGTCCACAGGGGGGCAACTCCGGATTCGAGAAACGGCTGAAGCTTGTCCGTCGCCGGAATCGGATTCGGAACCAGCCCCTCCTTATAAAACGCATAATCGGACAGTGCGTCGATCCGGGGATAATCTCCCACCGCTACATCCACGATTTCCGCCGCTTTCCGGTAAGTCTCCAGATGCTCCAAATGGGGCTCGTCCGATACATGGAAGAATATCCTGTCCTCAATGCCAAGCCCTCGGATCAGCTGTACAAGCTCCTTTAGAAACCGGGCTAGGAATTCCCGATACTCCGCCCCGAGCGCATCCGTGTCCCAACCGAAGAGGCGCCTCGTCTCCCCGTCCTCCCGGACCATAATCTTCGGCGCATGAGCTGCTCCCCACTGGGTAAACAAATGCGAAAATTCGAAATATTCGATGCCAAGCCGCTGCCCCATCTTGATCCAGCGCTCCAGCTTATCGAAGCCGAAAGCATATCCGTCACCGGACTTCTCCACATCCACAAGCTGGACCGTCAGCCGCTCTCCTCCTACGGCGGTATCCAGCGGCGGCGTGAACAGCGGAGTAAGCAGCATATTGATGCCATGCTCCGCCGCAGTCTCGACGTACCGCTCAATCAAGCGCCAATGCTCCTCCGAAAACACCTCCACCCCGTAAAATTGTGCCAGACCGTCACAGTGGAACCATTCCGTCCGGATCAGCCGCTGCTTCGGCAGGGAAGCCGGGATCACATCCACTTCAAACCGTTCCCCGCCAAGCTCTTCCCCATGCTGGGAATAAAAGACGACCTCGATCGCATGAATGCCGGGTTCGGCCCGCTCCGTCACCTGAACCTCCAACCATACGGACCGCCACTGATTTCCCGGGGAATGAACCCTATTCTCCGGATCCAGCGGGTACAACGGATCGGGGTAGAGCCCCGGCGTCGACCGCAGGATATGCCCGTCATGGTCCGGATAAATCGGAAATTCGGACTGAACCAGCCCGACCGCATACACCGATACGGATAACCCTTCGGGGGCCTTTGCCTCGACACGCACATCCCTCAGCCTTTCCCCTGTGCGGTAGGCGGTTTGAAAGGACACGATTTCCCGCCGCAAGGCGCTTGTCCGTCGACATGGCGGATCATTCAATTCCGAATCCGTAAACACTTTCGACAACGAACTCAGCGCCCGGGTCTCAAACGCGCTGTCGTTCATACCAGTACCCCGCTTTCCCGTTGATGCTGCGCATCAGCGCTTCCACATAAAAATAATCGCCCCAAATCATATAATCATCAGGACCTCTCCCGCCCCGCACATGGTACGATCCGTGCTTCAACAGCCCTTCCGCACCGTCGTCGTCCAGGGTCGCACATCGTTCGACCAGCGCTTTCAGCAGACGATCGGCCGCGGAGCCGAGCTCAGCCCTGATCGGATCGTCTTCTTCCAGCAGCGAGCGGATTTCCAGCATGCCGCAGACGGCAATGGCTGATGCCGAGCTGTCACGGGGCGTATCTTCCGCAATCTCCGCGTCAAAATCCCAATATGGAATTCCATCTGACGGAAGGCGTCCGATAAAATACCGGGCGGCTCTTATCGCGGTCTCCAGGTATTCTCGATTTTGCGTATAGCGATAGGATAACGCGAACCCGTACACGGCCCACGCCTGTCCCCTGGACCAGGTGGATCCGTCATGATACCCCTGATGCGTTCCGCCTCCGATCGGAATCCCGCTCTCCTCCCGGAAATAAAACGTATGATATGACGAATCGTCGCCCCGCATTAAATAACGGCGGCTTTTGTCCGCCTGGTGCTCCGCGGCCTCACGGTACCGCATGTCGCCAGTCTGTTCGAACGCCCAGTACAGCAGCGGCAGATTCATCATGCAGTCGATGATGATTCGACCGCCGTTCTGCGGGTCGCCTTTCGGTCCCCATGCCTGCAGGTAACGCCCTTCGGGACGCCAGCGAAGCATCAAATGCTCCGCCGCCTCCAGCGCAAGCGTTCTGGCAGCCTCGTCCCGGTCGATGATCCATGCCGCCACGGCGGAGGGCTGATACAAAAAACCGATGTCATGATGATCCAGGTTGCGCCGGGTCACATGCAGCCGTTCCCGAAAGCTCTCCACCTGCATAAGCGCTGATTCCCTGAACTCCTCTTTCCCGGTATATTCGTAGCAGAGCCAGGTCATCCCGGTATAAAATCCCTCGATCCAATCCCGGTTCTCCCCCCATTCATACCTCTTCTCCGAGGTAATGTGGGGGAACAAGCCGGGGGCACGACGAAGGTTGCCAAGCGTCTTCTTCCATGCGTCCTCCATAGCCTGCTCCCACATGCCGTTTCCCCTCCTATTCCTTAATCGCGCCGACCATGACGCCTTTGACGAAATATTTCTGCAAAAACGGATACAAGAACAGGATCGGCAGCGTTGCAACCATTACGGTTGCATACTTGATCGTCTGCGCCACGGGCATTCGGTCTCCCCCGCCAACCGAGGTCATCATGCTGTTCGTATCGTTCTGGACCAGAATCTCCCGCAAAATGAGCTGAAGCGGAAACAAATCCCGATCTCTCAAATAGATGAGCGCATCAAACCACTTATTCCAATGCCACACGCCATAGAACAGAATCATGACGGCCATCACCGGCATCGAGAGCGGGATGACCACCCGGCATAGAATCGTCCAGTCATTGGCCCCGTCGATGCGGGCCGCCTCCTCTAGCGATACCGGCACGCTTTGGAAAGCGGTCCGCATCACAATCAAATTCCAGGTGGTCATGGCACTCGGGATAATTAATGCCAAATAGGTATCCGTCAAGCCCAGTCCTTGAACGATCAAATACTTGGGAATGAGGCCACCGTCAAAGAACATCGTCAACACGATCAATATCATGATCAAGCTGCCCCACATCACGTTCCGGCGGGATAGCCCGTAAGCCCCGAGCGCAGTCATCACCATATTAAGCGTCGTTCCTGCGACGACATAGAACAACGTGTTCAGATAACTGTTTAGAATGTTCGGATTCTCAAACACCATTTTGTAGGAATCCAAGGAAAATCCGGCCGGCCACCACAAAATCCCCCGGTGCTGCACGAACTGGTTCGGATCGCTGATCGAAGCGAACAGCACGTAAACGATCGGGTACAGCGTAACGGCCGACAAGGTGAACAGCAGAACGACATTGGTTATATCAAACGCATGCTCGCCAAAGCTTTTTTTATGCACCATGCTGTCTGCCTCCTTCTACTACCACAGCTTCGTATCGGAATAGCGTTTGCTGATATAATTCGCTCCCAGCAGCAGCGCCATGTTAATGAGCGAATTAAACATGCCCACGGCTGCGGCGTAGCTGTAGCTCGCCTCCAATATCCCCTTGCGGTACACGTATGTGCCGATGACATCCGCCGTTTCGTACGTGGACGGATTGTACATCAACAGAATCTTCTCATCCTGTAAGACCATGAAGCTGCCGATCCGCAAGATGAACAAAATGATCACCGTCGGCATGATGCCGGGCAGCGTAATGCGGAGCATCTGCTTCCAGCGGCCGGCTCCGTCCACTTTAGCAGCCTCGTAAAGAGAAGGGTCGATGTTCGAGATTGCCGCCAGATATATGATCGAGCCCCAACCGACGCCCTGCCAAATCGCCGAAGTCGTAAAGAGCGTCCGGAACCATTCCGGCAGCCGCAGAAACGGGACCCCTTTCCCTCCAAAAAACTGGATGATCTGATTGATCAGTCCGTCCGTCGACATGAAATCGACCATCATCCCCACTACGACCACGACGGAAATAAAGTGGGGGATATAGGTGATGGATTGCACGGTCCGCTTAAAGAAGCGGCTTCGCACTTCATTTAGCATAAGCGCCAATAGGATGGAGGCGGGAAACACGAAGATCAGGTCATATAAGCCGAGTAACACCGTATTTCGCAATACCCGCTCAAAGAAAAAGCCGGTGAAAAAATCCTGAAAATGCTGAAAGCCTACCCATTCGCTATGCCAGATGCCTTTGCCCGGAGAAAAGTTCTTGAAGGCGATCTGAAGCCCGTACAGCGGCCCGTAATGAAAGATGGCATAAAAAGCCACGACGGGCAGCAGCATGAGGTAAATCAACCGATTGCGCTTGAAATCCTTCCTGACTCTTACGCCGAAGGGTTGGCTGATTCGGGCGGATGCTGCATCCTTCCTGCCTAACTCCACAGTTGTCCCTCCTTTATGCTATTTGCTAAGGTTGACCGGAGCCCATATATCGGTGCGGTCCCGGCTTCTTGATTCAAACAAGTCATTGTTAACGGCTGTTATAGCGGTCCAGCGCGGCCTGCTGAATGGCGACGGCCTCTTCGATTCCCATGCCTTTAATCGTTTCGACGAAGGCTTCGAATTGGTCGATCGGCTCCACGCCCATGATAAATTTGTTCAGCATTTCGTCGTAGTAGGTTTTCACATCGTTCATGATGGATGCGTACCGGGCCGATTCCTCTTCGTTCGGGGAAATGACCGGCATCAAGCGGTCGTTCTTGGCATTCATCCAGGCTTCGATGGCCGACGCTTGCTGCGGCAGCGAGGAATACTGCTCCATATACCTGCGATCCTGGACGAACGGACCGGAGTATCCGGCCATCGCATACTGCGCCAAGGCCTGCGCAATCGGAAGACTATCGTTTTTCGTGATTTGCTCGGTATACGTCGGGTACCCGTCAACCATCTCGTAGCTTTCTCCCTCGATGCCGAAGTTGAACAGCAGTGATCCTTCCTCCCCGTACTTGTAATCAAGCCATTTGACGGTGGCCTCCGGGTTCTGGTTTTTGGATGTGATGGCGGCGCCGTACCCCGTAAACGGAGAATCCTTCTGGCCCAGCGGCGGCGTCTCCCCCTTCTTCAAGGCCACGTTCGGCGCGCCGGCAAGATCAAAGCCGCCGCCCTTCCCTTCCATCATCTGCAGATAGCGGCCGATGCCGCTGCCCGTATAGCCGGTGAAGGCGCCCAGCGTGTTGTTCGTAATTTTGGCGTCCCACAGATTGGAGTCTCCTGAGAGATAATCCGGGTCGATCAGGCCTTCGGCATACCACCGGCTCATCGTTTGCAAAAATTCCTTGAATTCCGGCTGGATCGGACCGTATTTTACGACCCCGTCCACTTGGTAAAAGGAGTCGGTGATCCCCCATGCCCCCAGAAACGCCTTATTCATAGAGAGCTGACCCGGATCCAGGCGAAGCGGGATTTCATCGGCCTGTCCGTTCCCGTTCGGATCGTCGTTCTTGAAAGCGGTCAGAACCGTATGCCACTCTTCGATCGTTTCCGGCATGCCAAGTCCCAGCTTGTCCAGCCAATCCTGGCGGATGATCAGCCCGTTGTAGGTCAACAGGTAGTCGTCGCCCCGCAGAAACGGAAACACGTATATATTTCCGTCGTCCGAAGTAATCATTTTGCGATACTCCGGATTTTCGTCGAGCACCTTCTTTAAATTCGGGGCATGCTGATCAATAAGCTCATTGAGGCGAATCAGGGTGCCGTCTCCAATCAGCTTGTCGGGACCGCCCGAAACGGCGGACCAGTTGTGCTCGATCACGTCGGGCAGATCGCCGGACGATACCATGATGTTGAAGGAGTCCTGCTCCGATCCTGCCGGAGGGTGCTGGAACTGCACCTTGGTTCCCGTCATTTCCTCCAGCTTTTGATATGCCTTGATCTCACCGGCATTTTGAAGGGTTGCGGAAGCGTTGGAATTCAACGTTACCCAGTACGTCAGACTTTCCGGATAGCCGACCTCCTTCGGCGTCCCTTCCTGCTGCGTCTTGGCCGGATCGGCTTCGCCGTTTTGGTCGGAATCAGATTTGCCTCCACCTCCGCTGCAGCCCGTTAATGCCAATACAAATGACATTATTAGGGAAACAAATATGACATTTCGGTTTTTCATTTTAACTATTCCCCCTCCTCGTGTTCATCCTGCTAATATCGCTCCCCTTATCGGGTTCTCCTTGAATTTTAGGGAATGGTCGCGCTTTCGTACATTGCCAAAATTTCTAATACCGTTTACATTTCTTCAGAATGAAGACGCAATTTTTAATATTTCGTTTACAATGTTTACGAAATCGTTCTATAACCTTCACGTTATGTGATATTTATTAACTCACATGTAACAAATTAGAGTGCATAAACAGAAAACAAGCAGTTGCTAGACAACTACTTGTTTTCAACCAATGTTTTGTATTTCCCCGGCGTGATCCCTTCATGCTTTTTGAATACGCGGATGAATCCGACATCATTGTTGTATCCGACGAGGCGGGCGATTTGAGAAATGGTAATATCCGGGTCGCTCATCAGTTCCTTGGCCTTTCGAATGCGGATCTGGGCGAGATAGTCCGACATGTTCATGCCGCTGCTCTTCTTGAACAGCCCGGACAGATACTGAGGCGTAATGTGAAAATGCTCCGCAACCGCGGCCAGGCTCAGCATGGCGTCATCCGCGTTCTGCTCCAAATAGGCCTTGGCCTTATCCACGACCGCCGATGCATTGTTTACACGTTTCTTTCGCACCTGCTCGCAAACTTGTTGAAAGAGCGACAGCACAAAGGCATACATGTCCTCGACGCTATCCGCTTTGTTGATGACCTCCAGCGGTTTCAGCCCGGGTTCGAACAGATCCTCGTATTTTAGATTCAGGGCGTTCAAAAGCTTGAGCAGCGTGCTGAGCAGATTGGCGAACAGCAGTCTCGCCAGCTCCGGCTCCTTATGCTCCATCTCTAAATTGCTGCGGTATAGGTTTCCAATTAGCTGCTCGACCTTTTCCGTTTCCCCGTTCTTCACCGCGTGAATGATCTGAACCTCGGTGTCCACCGGGAAATCGTAGACCAGTCCCGACCTGTGCTTCATATCATCGTAGACGAGCACGGACCGGTTCTCCGTGAAAATGGAATAATCCAGCGCTTTCATGCTTTCGTCCATACATACGGGGACCTGTTCCATGCCCGGGTGGAGATCGCTCAAGGCAACGATCACGCCGGTCTCGAACTGCCCGCTGATCAGTTCCTGAATATTCCCCAGCCATTCGTACAGCGATGCTTTTTGATGGTGATCCTTCTCGGAAACATTGAGTACGACGGCAACCAGATCCTTGTCCAGCTCCACGCAATGAAAACAGTAAAGCGGGTGGTCTTCCACGAGCTTCCCTGTCAGAAAACGCATGATCGCCCAGACCCTCTCCGTCTTCTCCTGTTCCTCCGCTCCCATTCCGCACAGCTTGATCAACGCGACGCCAAAGTAAGCATGCCTGAACCCGATCTCCATGAATTCCAGCGAATGGTCCGATACCGCTTGGGCATCCACATGACCTTTCAGCAGCCGCTGCAGGAAGTGGGAGCGGATGACGGGCACCTGCTCCTTGAGCCTGTCGTTTATTGCATCCTTCTGGACAAAAGCATCCTTCACGGCAGTCTTGATGAATTCGTATTCGTTGCCGTAAGCGGAAGGGCTCGGCTGCTTTTTTTCCGAAATCAATCGGATGATTTCCCGCACCGGCTGATACGCCCGATAGGTTAAGAAGGCGCAGGCGCCGATCCCCCCGACTAAATAGATGAACAGCACGCTGAGCGCCCAGCTTTTGACGGTTCCTACCTTTCCCCAAAATACCTCATCCGGCACAGCGGACACATACTCCCACCCGCTGCGCGCGGAATGAGCCGACACGCTGATCGTGCTCGGATTCCCCTCCTGCATTGTCATAAGGCTCTCGCCGCTTCCCGTATGCAGCAAAACCTGCCCTTCAGCGTTCTTAATATAGATCGTCCCTTGATTCGACCGGGTGATTTCCTCCAGCCATGTATGAATTTGCCGTTTATCGATTAACATCACCAAGGCGCCTTCGGGAGCGCGTCTCTCGCCCGACGGCAACGAGTGAACATAGGTCAGCATTTCCGTTTTATCATTGGGCCGGCCGATGGGTTCCACCGGAAGAAATGAATTATAATGAGGAGCATTCAATATTTGGTCCTTCCACTGCTCATACGTCATGCCATTGTATGCGTAAAGCCTCGAATAGAACAAATGGGCACTCGTTTTCAGACCCGGCGTCAGAACGATGTCGCTGTTCCGGAAGTAGATGTACAGTTCGCGGACAAAGCTGTTGTTGTTTTTGTACCGCTGTATTTCCTCCATGAAATTGTAGAAGGCATAGTTCTCTTTGCCGTTCGTTATGCCATCCATGCTTAAAAGCGCTTTCATATCTGGATGGGACGTAATGTTGCGTGAAAGCTGGTACATCTCCTCTAGTTTGCTGTCAACAATCTGCTGCGCCTGCTGAATCAAAGCCTGGTTCAGCTTATTCGCGTTATCTACCATGACGCCCTCGATTCGATTATAGACTGCGGCAAAAACAAGCCCCGGAAAAAGCAAGATCAATAAGTACGACAGCAGCAAAGTCATAAACACTCTTCTGCGCATGAATCGTCTGTCACGCATCATTGCCGATCCTGCCATATCCCTCCACCTCCATCGTGTTATACCTAGCATCATAACGCAATCCTTTCAGGATCGCACAACTCATCTTAAATATTGATAATGCACTTTCAAATTATATAATACGATTTTCATGTTTAAACGAGCCTTCTGTCCTGTATACGGCTCCCTCTTGTTCCGATTAGCAAGAGCGGCAGTCAAACCGCCTCGAAGTCATTGAAGAGACTTCATGGGAACCCCCTCTAGCTTCGTATG
Source organism: Paenibacillus sp. FSL M8-0142 (assembly GCF_038597315.1). NCBI lineage: Bacteria > Bacillati > Bacillota > Bacilli > Caryophanales > Paenibacillaceae > Paenibacillus > Paenibacillus sp. FSL M8-0142. The sequence continues at coordinate 1,708,622 of NZ_CP152008.1, read as the reverse complement.
GTCAAAAAAAGAGACTCCCGCCGCGAGGGACGAGGAGTCGTAAAATAACCCTGTTAAAGATTTTATAAGGTGCCGCGTTGCTGCCGGGGATGCGATACGTCTTGCCCGCTCCGCTTTACAGGGTTCCCCCAATAGGTGACCAGCCGCCACACATATTCCAATGGTCCGATTGGAAACCGTCTTAGCCACCATATACTGAACGCCGTTTGCAGGGCGAAGATGAACAACGCCAGCAGCATTTGCGCCGCGGGCGCGACCTTGCCGAACCACCCGAGCCCGTAGCCGTAGAAGATCAAACCGCAGAGGACGGATTGAAGCAAATAATTGGTAAACGCCATTTTTCCCGGGCGGGATAGTGCATTCAGCACGTTATTCCAGCGGCTGTTCTGGTATAAACGGGCGAATGCACCGATATAGGCCAGCGTCACCAGCGGCGCCCCCACGAACAGGGAGACCGCTTCGACCCAGGTCGGAAGCCCTTTTGCCAGCGACATCATCACTTGAAGCGGAAAACCGATGAGCGCCCCGAGCAAAATCAGTCTTGCTATAATCTTACGGTTTCCGTCCGCATCATGAAGAATCCGCTGTTTGCAGAAGTAAGCGCCCAGCAGGAACATCCCGAGAATTTGCGGATAAAAGACAAGCATGTTGAACAACGAGGCGATGTAATCATTGATGCGCTGAGCCGTGATCTGAAAAAACGTGCCCTCGCCGTAAATGGCCGCATCGCGTTCTTGAAAGTAAATCCCCATCCGATAGGCATCCGCTTGGCTTATCGGCTCGAACGCTTGGCTTCCGGCGCCGGGTGACAGCAGGCTGGCTCCCGTCAGCAGGACCGGAACAACCAGGAGCAGCGCCACCGACCAGATCAGCAGCGTACGCGGCTTACAGCGGTGAAACAGCAGCAGTACAAACCCCAGAATGGCGTAATGTGTCAGGATGTCGCCATACCAGATCAGCAGGCCGTGCAGCAGCCCGAACACCAGCAAGGCCAACAGCCTGCGCGTGTATATGCGATGAAACCGGCCTCCTTTCCTCCGGCTGCTCTCCTGCATTAACACCATGCCGAAGCCGAACAGAAAAGAAAAAATCAAGATGAATTTCCCGTCGATCAAGATGCCGCGCAGCAGCATCAGTCCTTGATCCAGCCATCCGTTCCATAATTCGACGCCGAAGGAGATCGTCTGGAGCGAGGTCGTAAAGAACGTAATATTGACTAAAAATATGCCGAATAACGCCAATCCCCTCAAACTGTCGATCTTCGTCAAGCGTTGTTGCGAATTCCTGTCCATTCATTTCCCTCCTTACCCATGTATTCCAAGGTTAAGGTACAATGATAAAGAATCTATAAAGTCCGCTATCCCGTTGCCGGATCTATGATTTTGGTTCAACGAACGGGGGATTCTTTATTCTTTCTTTAGAAAATTGATATAGACTATGAAGATCCTGATTCTCGCAGGTTTAGCGATTGGAGGAAAACAACGACATGAACCGATTAAACGAGACGATTCTGCTTGTCGACGACGAAGAGGACATCGTCTCATTTATACGCGACGCGCTTGAGCTCGACGGCTACCAAGTGCTGACTGCAGCGAGCGGGCAGGAGGCGCTGAGCCTATGTAAGCTTGAGCCTTCCTTGATCATCCTGGACGTAATGATGCCCGATATGAACGGCTTTGAGGTATGCCGCGTGCTCCGGGAAACGATGACCTGCCCGATCGTCTTTTTGAGCGCAAGCCAGAGCGAGGTAGACCGCATTCGGGGCTTGGCAGCCGGAGGGGACGATTATTTACTGAAGCCGTTCAGCATGGCTGAGCTGAAAGCGAGAGTTCACGCCCATCTCCGCCGGGAGCAGCGGATCCGCACGCAGAAGGAGCAGGGCATCCTCCGCTTTCCGCCTTTAACGGTCGATTGCCTCGGCCGAACCGTAACCTGCCGGGGGCAGGAGATCGTTTTGACGAACAAGGAATTCATGATTCTTGAGCTCCTCGCCATGCATCAGGGACAGGTTTTTACACGGGAGCAAATCTACGAGAAGCTGTGGGGATATGACGCAGAGGGCGATGACGCCACCATCACGGAGCATGTCAAAAAAATCCGCTCCAAGCTGGCCGCTGTATCCGAAGAAAGAACCTATATTCAAACCGTATGGGGCATCGGCTATAAATGGGAAGTGAAATCATGAAGGCGCGGTCAATCAAAAGCACCTTCGCCCGTCATTTCGCCTCCATCCTGACCTGCAGTTTGCTCGCAACGCTTGCAACGTGGGGGCTGCTTATAATTCTTCTCAACTATTTGTTCAACCAAGGCGTCCTGCTTCCGGCTAATCACTATGAAGCACAGATCCCTGCCATCTCTGAGTATGCGCGTACAAACGGCGAATCGATCATGAGCGGTCAGGGACAGGCTGAGCTTAAGCGACTCATCCCTTCCGAGGGGTTATCCTATAAGGTCATGGCTTTATCAGGCGAACCCTTGTACGGAAATCTCACGCTGGAGAAGGAGCACACCCAGCAGGACTTGGTGTCCCGATTAAATAAAACGGAAAGCGGCGTCAACCAAATCATTCAGAACATTCCGGTCCTATCGGACCGTGGCGAGCTGCTCGGAGCGCTGCTGGTCGGCTATTCGTTAAAGGTAAGCGCGGCGGATCCCTCGTTTAACCCGTTCATTCCTCTTGGAATGTTGGTTTTTTTCCTGACTCCGTTCCTATTCATCACCATCTTCACTTACCTGTTCGGCCGGCGGTTTAGCCGGAGCATCGGCGGGCCGCTTAAGCAGCTGCTTCAGGGAGCGGAACGGATTAAGGCCCGTGATTTGCAATTCGCCATGGACGGAAACTCTTCGGTGATCGAGGTCAACCAGCTGGCACACGCATTCGAGGACATGCGCAGGGAGCTTGCTCGCTCCATCGAGCGGGAATGGCAATTGGAGCAGGAGCGAAGCACGATGCTTGCCGCGCTGGCCCACGACCTGCGCACGCCGCTGACGATTATTCAGGGCCACGCCGAAAACTTGGAGCGGATGATCGGGGAGGAGCATGAGGAGAAACGGAACCGGTACGTTCAGGTGATCAAGCGCAATACATCGCGTGCCACGAATCTTTTGCAGGACATGAACGCGATCACCGAAATGGAACAGGTATCCTTTCGCTTGAATCCGGTTGCACTCGACATCGGGGAATTCATGGATGAGAAAAAAGCCGAATACGAGTCCTTATGCCATCATAAGAGCATCTCATTCCGAACGGAATTCAAGGATGAACGGACCGCCAAGGTTCCCGTCGTCTTCGATCCCGGTCGGATCATCCAAGTGCTGGACAATCTGATCGGGAACAGTATCCGGCATACGCCTGAAAACGGGACCATCATATGGCGTGTGGAAATTGCAGATACGCAGATCACGATGGAGGTTGCGGATAACGGCACCGGATTCGCCGAGCAACACCTGGAGCAGGTGTTCAAGCCGTTCTATCAAGGATCCGTCCGATCCGCCAGGCTAAAGGGCCACTCGGGGCTTGGCCTGTATATCGCCAAGCTGCTGGTTGGGCATCATGGCGGGAATATATCGGCCGGCAACCGGGTGAACGGCGGAGCCGTCATCCGGTTCTCCCTGCCGCTCGGAGGACTGCAGCCCTCCGGCGTACAGCAAAAGGACATCTCCTAAATCCGTACGGATTCTTGGGAAGATGTCCTTCTTCTTTCTTAATTTTAATAGGAAAATAGGATTTAAACGCTCTGCTAAAAAACGTTAGTTTGGATTGAAAATAGCCTCGATTCCGAGTTGAGTAAGGATGCCTACAATCGTTCCATATATCGCGATGCCTATGGCTGACGCTAAAAAAAGCCGCTTTCGATCCATGCCGATCATTTTTCCCGCAACTCCAATTCCCCATGAACCTAATAAAGGCGTTGCAATCAGAACGAGCGCAAATCCTCCGTTATTCAATTTTTTGCAGGCGTTGGAGCTTGCCAGTTTCATGAAATAGGTTTTAACTTTATCGAATTTGGTGAGCCGGTCATAAGAATAAGAAATAAACGGAATCACGAAAAAATTCCCGAGCCAGCACCAGAACACGGAAGAAACGATATCCAGCCCTAAACCTTTGGCAGCCGGGACCGCTATGAAAATTTCCAGCATAGGGAAGAACCCCATAAACCATGCGATTGCTGCCAACCAAATATAGTTGAGCAAAATGAAATCATCCCTTTATATCCTTCATCCCAAGCGATCATTTGATCACTTATAGCCCAAGTTGAGGGTTGGCTAGACCTTAAGCCGGTAGATCGCTTTATTGTCCAGCCCTCGTACCATCGGCGTCCACGGCTCGCTCTCGGCCGTCGTATCGAGCGCATCCTCTACCATCTGCAGCTTGGCGTCCAGCAGGTCGATATGATGAAGCGCGACCGCTTCGGCGGTCTGCGGCTGAACCGGGCTTCCCCACTCTCCCAGATTATGATGGGACAGGACCAAATGCTGCAATCCAAGAACGACCTCGGATTCGAGCGGAATATGATGCGCGACGGCGGCTTCGACGATCCAGTTGGACGCCAGGACGATATGTCCGATCAGCTTGCCTTGATTGCTGTAGTCCGTCACGATCCCCATCTGTGCAATCATCTCTTCGGGTTTCGCGATATCATGCAGAATAATGCCGGCCTTGATGAAATCCGGCTTCAGGAAAGGCCGCTGCCTGCATATGAAATCGCCAATCTCGAGCATGCGCACAATATGGTAGGCCAAACCGGCAAAATAGGCGTGGTGATAGGTTTTGGCAGCCGGATAATGCATCAGCTTCTCCTCCACCTTATCCACGCAATACTGCACGATCAGCTTGACTTCCGGATTCGAAATATCCTGGATTGCCAGCTTGATCGTATGCAGCAAATCAATGGGCCGTATGGGTGCAGCCCTGACAAAATCAGTGATCGATACCCCGTCCTCCTCGGTCGCTTTGCGAATCCGGCTGATTTTTACCTGAGGCTGATCCCGGTAGCTGAGGACAGTCCCCCGGATTTTGACCAGCTGCATCGGAAAGAACGTTTCCTTATCCTGAATCGACACGTCCCAATACTTGGCTGATATCTGGCCGCTCGAATCCGACAGGATGATGTCGAAATAGTCCTTCGGCGGCGTGCCGTTCGTTTGCCTGAGATTGAGCTCCTTCAATAAGTAAAATCCAACGAATTCGTCTTGTACGCTAAGTTGATTAATGGGCTTCATCTGGTTCCTCCCCGAAAATCTCGAGCTATATAAGATAACATAACTATAGCAAAATCTGTCGGTTAGCGTCTATCATCCCGTACTAGTCCCTCCAAAATGAATAGATTTATATACGAGCTGCGGGGGATGAATCCAGCAAAAAACACGCCTTTTCAGGCGTGTTTTTGCTTGCTTACTACCGGATCAACAAGTCACTTATCGCACCGTGACGGATCCGGTAATTCATATTCGATTTATCGTTATTATGATTTCCACGCTCCGGGATGATTGTCGCTGACCATATCCAGCTCTGCCGCTCTCGCATTCATCTCGACCTGCTCGACGCTCTTGCAGCCCGGAATGACACAGCTGACGGCCGGATGCTTCAAGCACCAGGCCAATGCCCATTCGGCCATTGGGACGCCCTCCGGCACTTCATTCCTATGAATCTCTTCCACAAGCTTCAGCTTGGCATTGATCTCGTCCTGATCACGGTTCTTGCGCACATTATCGCTGAATACCGTCCCCGGCTTGTACTTCCCGCTTAAGTACCCGCTTGCAAGCGGCACCCTCGCCAATACGCCGAGGTCCTGGCGTATGCATGATGGAAGAACCTCCTCCTCCGGCGCTTGATCGAGACGATTATAGACGACCTGAATGGCCTTGGCATTAAGCTCCTCGGCCTTGTCGGTTTGATACAGGTTCGTATTGCTTCCAATGGAAATTCCCAGATGACGTATCGTACCCGCCTGGACCTGCTTGTCCAGCATTGTCCACATATCGTCATTATTGAACACTGCATCTGATCCGGAGTGAAATTGATACAGGTCGATGTAATCCGTACGCAGTGCTTTAAGAGATTCCTCGAGCTGAATCCGGATCTGCTTCGCATCCCAGGCTTCCTCCCACTGCTCATGCCATCTATGGCCAAACTTGGAGGCGATCACCCAATCCTCACGGCGGTCACGCGACAAGAAATCGCCGATAAATTTTTCGGACATATGATGCGGTCCGTAACATTCTGCAGTATCCAACAAATTAATGCCGAGCTCCTTCGCACGGGTTAAGATGGCGTCGACTTCCTTTTGGTTGAAGTCCTTTCCCCAATCACCGCCAAATTGCCATGTTCCTACGCCGACTACCGATACCTTCAGTTCCGTTTTGCCGAGACGTCTGTACTTCATACCCTCACCCCTACTCATTAATTCGTGCGCCTATATTCTATTTGAATTTGAAACCGCTTGCAACTCCTGGCACGGACTCTCTCCCGGCAGTGGTCCTGTTTCTTTCGGCCGGTTGCTGCACCTGGACTGTTTAAGAACAAGTCGTGATGGTGAACCCTATAATACGTAATCTTTTCATTATCATCTGGATGGAATGAAAGGGGAATTCTTGTTGTGAATGCTCGAACTCTGGAGCAATGGATACCGGACATTAAAGAGAGCCTGAAAGCCAGTACCTCAACCGATTTTCAGAGAATCATCGATGAGTTTCTCCCCTATGATCTGGCAAGGATCCATAGCCAGCTCAGCGATATGGAGCAAGCCCGCTTTCTGCAGTTTCTGAACGAGGAGCAGCTTGCCGATATGATTCAGGAGATGGAGCACGACCAGCAAATTGATGTTTTGGGTCGACTGGACCAAGAGAAAACCGCCCTCATCCTGGATCTCATGGACAATGACGATTTGGCCATTTTGCTCGATGAACTGTCACAAGAGCAAAAAGAAGAGCTGATGAGGGGCATGCGTGACGAGGAATCGCAATTCGTCCAGAACATCATGAAATTCCCGCCGGAAACAGCGGGACGCATCATGACCAACAGATATGTTTGGATCCCCCAGCACTATACCGTCTCCGATGTCGTACAGAAGCTGAAGGCCTTTGTCTCCATCGCCGAAACCATTAACTATTTGTATGTGATCGATCAGGAGCGAAAACTAGTGGGGGTCGTGTCCTATCGCTCCCTCATCCTTGCGGAACCCGGTGAAACCATCGTGGAGATTATGAACGGCCGCGTGCTGTCCGTGCCTGTCGATGCGGATCAGGAGGAGGTTGCGCAGCTTATTCAAAAATATGACCTTGTAGCTATTCCGGTCGTTGAATCAGACGGAACGCTGGTCGGGATCATTACCGTTGATGATATTCTCGACGTTATCGTCAGGGAAGCCGACGAGGATATTCAGAAGATGAATGCTACCGGAGGCAAATCCATCGATTTCAATACGAAGGCCGTTAACGCGGCTGCGCGGCGATTGCCTTGGCTGATTCTGCTGCTCTTCATCGGACTGATCTCGGGGACGATCATTTCCGTATTCGAGCAAACCCTTGAACAGGTTGTCGCCCTGGCCTTCTTCATGCCGATGATTGCGGGCATGACCGGGAACACGGGAACCCAGTCGCTGGCCGTCATCATTCGAGGCCTGGCAACGAAGGAGCTGTCCAGACCGGTTGTCGTCCGGCTGCTGGCTCGCGAGCTTAAGGTAGGCATAATGATCGGGGTGATTTGCGGCATTTTCATTGCAGTGATCGCGTACATCTGGCAGGGAAATTTATATCTGGGACTGGTTGTCGGCAGCTCGCTCATTGCTACGCTCATCGTCGGCACCATGGCCGGAACGGTCATACCGCTTATCCTGTTCAAGCTTCGCGTCGATCCGGCTGTCGCTTCGGGCCCGCTGATTACGACGATTAACGATATTTTGTCCCTGATTATCTATTTTGGCATCGCCACGCTGTTCCTGTCTTATCTTTAAAGATTAACATCACATTGATTCTGCTCGTCGCCAATGGGTCGGGACGATATTCCTCCTTCTTCCGAGAAGACCTAAAATTTTTAGGTATAATACCTAATTTTCTTAGGTGTTTTGGTTCCTTCGGCTTTGCTACAATAATATAAACGCTTACATGCAAAGATGAAGGAGGATATCCAAATGACCAAGCCTGTACAGCCGAACGAACCGATCGTAACCCATATCTACACAGCCGACCCTTCCGCCCATGTATTTGAAGGGAAGCTTTATATTTATCCGTCCCATGATCTTGATCATGACAATACGTCCAATGATAACGGTGACCAGTACGATATGGAGGACTACCATGTATTTTCGCTGGAGGATGTGAATGCGCCTTGCGTGGATCACGGTGAAGTGCTTCATGTCAAGGATGTGCCCTGGGCGCAAAAACAAATGTGGGCGCCGGATGCCGCCTACAAAAACAACACCTATTACCTGTACTTTCCGGCCAGAGATCACGAGGGGATCTTCCGGATCGGCGTAGCTACCAGCTCCTCCCCTTCCGGACCGTTTACGCCGGAGCCCGATTATATTCCAGGAAGCTTCAGCATCGATCCCGCCGTGTTCGTGGACGATGACGACCGGGCTTATATGTATTTCGGAGGTCTATGGGGCGGCCAGCTGGAGAAATGGCAGAGCGGCACATTCGTCCCGGATGCGGAAGGACCGGCCGCCGATGCGCCGGCGTTAGGGCCGCGCGTGGCCGAGCTTAGCGACGATATGCTGACATTCAAAGCCGCGCCGCAGGAAATTTCAATCGTTGACGAGAACGGGAAGCCGATTCCGGCAGGCGATGAAGACCGCAGATATTTCGAAGGCCCGTGGATGCATAAATACAACGGCACTTATTACTTGTCGTACTCGACAGGCTCCACCCACAAGATCGTATACGCGACGAGTCAAAGCCCGACTGGCCCGTTCGAGTACAAAGGAACGATCCTTACGCCGGTTCTCGGCTGGACGACCCATCATTCGATCGTGGAATTTAAAAATAAATGGTACCTGTTCTATCATGACAGCTCCCTGTCCGGCGGTGCGGACAATAAGCGCAGCGTGAAGTTCACCGAGCTGAAGTACAACGAGGACGGAACCATTCAAACGATCGATCCTTACGGTAACGAAAACCGTTGACCGCAGGTTAACGAGCCATCCATTAACGATCGAGCCGTTTGCCGCTGGCCGGCACGCGGCGGATAAAAAATGGGATAAGCCCGGTTATTTCCGGTCTTATCCTATTTGCTTTTAAAATCCGTCGCTTTACACCCCTCTTTTATATAGGGAAAAAGAGTAAATTGCCGGTACAAAGACAATCAGCACGATAATCGGTAATGTGACATAGATTCCCTGGATATCCAGGAACGCCACTGCCATCAAGAGCAATCCGCCCACCATCCACACATACCCTGCAAAACGATGCGTCCGATTCCAGTTATCCTGACTGTTCAAGGTCCATGGAAGCTTGATGCCCACGGTATAATTCTGCTTGCTCTTCGGCAAGTAGTTTCCGATGATGACAAACAGCAGCCCCACTAGTGCAGGCACGAAGGTATCAATCGGAATATCGGCGCCCATCGCTTTAAATAACGTGACAGGCGTCAGGATGCACGACAAAACGGGAATGGACCAATATCCGAACATTCTTAATGCAGGTGCTGCATTCATTCGCTTCGGATCGTGATTGAGCGCAACATTTACGATCACATTCATCACGGCCAACATGAGCGGCAGAACGAAGGCCGCAACCGCCTTCGATGCATAATTGTCGGGATTGCCGGCCGCATCCCAGTGAATGGCCAGCCGATCCGGCAGCCGATCGTACAGGGTGACCGACAAGATGATTGGCAGCAAGCACAGCAGCGTGGTCAAAATAAGCACGGATTTATTCTTTTTTTCCATCCTCTTTACCTCCATTGAACTGTGAGAACCACAGCATGATTTCCTCAATAACCGAAACATTGATTTCGTAGTAAATATAGTTCTTATATTTCGTTTCCGAGATAAGTCCCGCCTTCTTCAATTGGGACAGATGATACGAGATCGTTGCGCCCGTCATGTCAAAGTGCTGGCCGATTTCACCTGCCGACATCTTCCCTTTGCGGAGCATGATCAAGATTTCCCTCCTAACGGGATCTGACAGCGCCTTGAAGGTTTCCGGAAAACCCAATGTGCTTCACCTGTTTCTATTTAGAATTTCTTCTAAATACATTATCTCTCAGTTCGGAGCGGATTTCAAGATCTATTTAGAAATTTTTCTAAATTCAATTCAATATTCAATGCTTCGAAGTTTGAGGCAGCCCATGAAAAAAAAAAAAACGGGGCCGCCCCCCATCGTGCACCCCGCTTAGCTGTTTATCATTATAGAAAAATCTACTCCACGCGCTCTGAAAATACCTTCTCGAATACCGGGAAGCTGGCCGTTTTGCCCGGATAATTCACCTCGCCCCGCTCCTCGTAGCCAAGCCCGCGATACAGCTTCAATGCCGCCGTATTTTTGTTGTAGGTATCCAGCCGGATGCTGGTGTACCCTTCACGGACCGCATAGTTTTCGGCAAATTCAATCAGCTTGCGGGCAACCCCTTGGCCTTGCGCTTGTGGATCGACGGCAAGCCGATGCATCATCAGATGCGGCCCCTCCGTCTGCTTCCAATCGATCCTCCCGTACTGCTCATCCTGATGCTCATCCAGGACAACGATGCCAAGAATCCGCTCATTCCCTTCTGCTACGAACAGCGTCCCCCGCTGCAGATCCTCTCCGATCACGTCCCGGTTCGGATACTGCTCGTCCCATTGATCGCTTCCGCCTGCCTGCATGACTTTGACGCAGCGGGCGATCAGCGCCATAATCTCTTGCAGCTCGTCCCTGCGCCCTGTTCGAATTTCAATACTCATCTCATGCACCTACTATCGTGGTTTTTCCATCAGTTTACTAAACATTGGGCAGGGATAGCAATTTGCTGCCCGATGAACAAATGATCGGACAAGGCCAATATGGCGGTTGGCACGAAAATTGCTTGTTAACATCATAAGAAATGACGACACAACATTTTCGAAAGGGATGAGATGATGATCAGAATTGAACGGGACAAGACCGGGCCGGTTGAGGTGCCGTCCCATGCCTACTACGGTGTCCAGACGATGCGGGCTGCCGGGCAATATCCGAAGGTGAATGCCCCCGTCCATGGCCAGTTTATTAAAGCTTTGGCCTGCGTCAAAAGTGCAGCAGTCCGTGCAGGTATCGATCAAGAGATCGTGCCCGGACGAATCGGAAATCTCATCATGAAGGCGGCCGATGAAATCAAGGAAGGAAAGCATTCGGAGCAGTTTATTGCAGGTTATATCCATGGTTCATCAAGCCATCTTTTGAATGTGAATTTAAACGAGGTGCTTGCCAACCGGGCACTGGAGCTGATGCTTGAGGATAAAGGAAACTACGACCTGATCGATCCGGACCTTCACGTAAACGGCCCTCATTCGGCCGACTGGATCCTTTCAACATCGCTGAATGTCGCCGCCCATCAGCTAACGCACAAGCTGGTCTCAGCCACCGAGGGACTAAAATATCGGTTATGGATGGCAAAAGAACGCCTCGAGGGACAGCGCCAGGGCAATTCCACGGATCCCGTTATGAACGTACCGGCGCGGCTGACCCGGACTTTCGGGGAATCCGCGAAGCAGCTGCAGCTGGATGCAGCACGGCTGGCCGAAGCCGCCTCCCGATTCAAGAGGATCCGTATCGATTCGGCACGGGATGCCGTCATGCCCCAAGCAAATCGCGAATTAACGGAGCGGACCGTCTCTTATTTGAGGCATATGACGCGCATTGAGTTTTTTGCGGCGAGCCGCTGGGACGCTTCATCCGGCAGCAAGAGCGTCTATGCAGACCTGTCATCGGTTCTGAAAACGTTGGCCGTAAATCTCTTCAAGCTCTGCAGCGATATTCGGAACGCCGCTTCCTTGAAAGGCTCGGCTACGAGCCCTGAGAGCCGCCGCTTCCATGAATCGGCCGGGTTTCTGCATCAGATCTGCGTTCTGGTTATCGGTTATGACCATATCATCAGCCTAGCGGAGGAGGCCGGAATACCGGACGAAGAAACCGTGCCTCCGATAATCTTCTATCATGTGCTGGAGTCGCTTGATATCATGATGAAAGGAATCGATTCGTTTGCGGGCTCGCTGACACAAGAGCAGGACGATGCCGATCCAGCGGGCATACGGCGGTAATGAGGCATCCGTTTTTCGCTTTAAGGAAGGCGGAGTCAAAATAAGGGTGCCCTCGGATACATCACTCCGAGGGCACCCTTTTCTATCTGCGTTTGCGAAAGGCGGAGGGCATAATCTGCATTTGCTCCCGATACTTCGCAACCGTTCTGCGCGACAGCCGGATTCCCTCCGCGCCCAGTACATCGGCAATATGCTGATCCGAGCAGGGACAGTTCTTATCTTCGTTGTCGATGAGCTCCTTGATTCGCGCTTTCACGCTTCGGGAGGATATCCCTCTCCCGCCAATGGTTGATAATCCGGTTGAGAAAAAATATTTCAAGGGAAGCACGCCGTGCGGCGTAAGCACAAATTTCCCCTGCACCGCCCGGCTGACGGTCGATTCATGCACATTCAGCTTGGCCGAGATCGTATTCATCTTCATCGGGGCAATGCCCCTGATTCCTTCTGCCAGAAACCTTCGCTGCTCCTCCATAATGGCCATCACGACCCTCATCAGCGTCCGGTTCCTCTTCTCCACGCTCCGAACCAACCAGCGTGCGGATCGGACGCAGACGTTCAAATATGAAGAGGCTTCGGCGGATCCCCGCAGCATCACCCAATCCCTGGAGGAGCTGTTAATGGAGAGCTTGGGGAGATTCGCCGGATGCATCGACACCGTGAAGCCATCCCCATGGCTTTCGACGATCGCATCCGGGATGATGTACTGCGTCTCTATTGCGGCAAACGCCAGCCCGGGACGCGGATTCAAGCCGCGAATATAATCCGATGCCGTCCTTGCCTTCTCCATCGGGATGTGCAAGGCCGCGGCAACCTTCCCCAGCTTCCCATTTGCCAGCTCAGGCAAGTACCGGTCTGCGATTTCATAGGCATACGGGGGAGCCGCTGAATCTCTCACGATCTGGAGCAGCAGGCATTCCCGTAAATCCCTGCAGCCGACCCCGGCCGGCTCCAATGATTGCAATGCCTCAAGCGCGGTCCGAAGGAGCTCCTCCGATATGCCTAGCTTTCGTCTAACTTCGATGACCGGGAGATCCAGATAGCCGCCATCATTTAAGTTGCCCGCCATAAATGCCGCAATTCGGTATACCTCCTTCGGGAGGGAGAGAAGACGCAGCTGGCTCCTCAGCCTTGACTCCAGCGTGTCCTGCGCCTGCCTTGCGTTCCGTAATGGGTCCAGCTCGTGCCCGTTGACGATTGCGGCCCTGCTGCTACGGCCGTACACGTCGAAATCCCGGCCGAATTCCAGTTCAAGGACCGGATTTTCGGCTTCCTGCTCCTGCAAGTACCGGATCAGGTCTTCGGCGGACATGGTTAATATATGAATCGATTGCTTCAGTTCAGGAGTTATTGCCAGCTTCGTGCTTTGGTCTTGCACCAATTGATAGCCCAGCAACAGGTTCTCCTCCTTCCGCAGGCTCTCTTCCAAGTCATGTAACTGCTCTCTCTTGACTATACTCAAAAACATTCCAATTGAACATCATGATGTGGTGTCTAATTTTTTAGACGATATGACCGGAGTTCATCTGCTTAGAAGCGCTCGGCTACCAGCTTCGCCTGGGTAAACAACAGCAGATAATCCCGGCCGCCGGCCTTCGAGTCCGTACCCGACATATTGAATCCGCCAAACGGATGCGTTCCGACCAATGCGCCAGTGCATTTGCGGTTGAAATACAGATTGCCGACGAAAAACTCGCGTCTTGCCTTCTCCAAATTCGCCCCGCTGCGCGAAATAACGGCTCCGGTTAAGCCATAATCCGTATTATTGGCGAACGCCAGCGCCTCATCGAAGGATTGCGCCTTCGTGAACGCAACCACCGGACCGAATATTTCTTCCCGCGAGATCCGGGCATTCGGGTCCACATCCGCAAAAATCGTAGGCTCGATAAAGAATCCGTTCGGATCTCCGGTGCCGCCCCCAAGAACCAGGCGACCTTCCTGTTTTCCGATTTCGATATACTCCTGAATTTTCAGATAAGCCTTCTCATCGATCACGGGACCTACATCCGTTCCGGCAGCCGAAGGCGCACCTATCGTGAGCCGGCTTGCCCGCTCCGCCACCCGCTCCAGGACGGTATCGTAGACCTTCTCATGGACGATGACTCTGGAACAAGCCGAGCACTTCTGGCCGGAGAAACCGAAGGCGGACAGCGTAATGGCGTCCACCGCCAGATCGAGATCGGCATCCTGGTCGACGATGATCGCATCCTTGCCGCCCATTTCCGCAACGACGCGTTTGATCCATTTCTGTCCAGGCTGGGTCTTCGCTGCCCGTTCGTTAATGCGGAGTCCTACATCGCGGGAACCCGTAAAGCTGACAAAACGGGTCAGCGGATGGTCAACAAGATAATCGCCGACCTCGCCGCCCGGTCCGGGTACAAAATTGACAACGCCCGCCGGCAGTCCCACCTCTTCGAGCAGCGCCATAAATTTCGCGGCGATGACAGGCGTCGGACTCGCCGGCTTCAAGACGACGGTATTCCCGGCAACAACGGCAGCCATCGTCATGCCTGCCATAATCGCCAGCGGAAAGTTCCATGGCGGAATGATGACGCCTACGCCTAAAGGCAGATAATACAGCTCGTTCTCTTCTTCCTGGCTGACCGTCAATGGCTGCGGCTGGCTGAGCCGCTGCATCTCGCGCCCGTAAAACTCCAGGAAATCGATCGCCTCCGCCGTTTCAACATCCGCTTCCACCCGGGTCTTCCCGGCCTCAATCGTCATCAAGGCGGAAAATTCATGTCTGCGCCGGCGCAAAATAGCCGCTGCACGGAACAAGTAACGCGCACGCTCACTCGGATCGGTCCGCTTCCAAGTCTCAAAAGCAGCCGCAGCGGCTTGGATGGCCTGCTCCGCATATTGTACGTCCGCCTGCGATACGATACCGACCACCTGAGCTTTATTTGCCGGATTAATGGAAGCGGCCTTGGTCTCCGTCATGATGCGCTCGCCTCCGATGATCAGCGGATACGCTTTGCCAAGCCCCGCCTCCGTCTGCTCGAGCACGCGGTCATATTCCGCATTGTTGCGCTCATCCTTGAAGTTGACAAACGACTCGTTCCTGAATTCGGTTCTCATAAACGTTAACCACCCTTTCACATGTGTTGTGGAATCGCCAAATCCTGTTCCACCGGTCTTATAGAGGTTGTTCAAAAAGTCCGCTTTTGATCACGAAGCGAATCAGGAAGCAGCTCGGCATCGAATCTTGAATTCAGCCGGGCCTTCCGGTGCTCACGTACCCAAAACGTACGCTCCGCTCCTCAGTCCCTAGCTTCATCCAACCTTCTCGGTGCTGAAAATCGACCTTTTTGAACACGCACTTATAGGATAATAAGCAAATATCATGCCAACGGTGCTTGTTTTTTCGTCTGGAACGTTTTTTGCTTGCGGTCATCCAGTAAAGATTCATTGCGTCAGCAATGACAGCCTGAAAGGAGAAATCAAACGTGGACAGTATCGAACTCTATCGAAAGGTATTGTTATCGGTTTCCGGCAATAAACTGGTGGAGCATCTTGCCCTTCGGTACGGCCGTAAATTAGCAGCAAAATTCATTGCAGGCAGCAGCTTGGAGGAAGCGCTGGACGAAATCGAGAGGTTGAACGGAAACGGGATCATGGTCACATTGGATCATCTGGGGGAGGGAATCAAGCAATTATCGGAGGCTGCAGGCTACAGGGAGGAATATGTACGCTTAATCAACGGGATCGCCAGACGGAAGGTAAACTCCAATGTATCGTTAAAGCCGACGCAGATGGGCTTGGCCCTGGACCCGGAAGCCTGCTACAGCAATATTCGGGACGTCGTCGCCGAGGCTAAACAGCATAACAACTTCGTACGGATCGATATGGAGGATTCGCCCTATACGCAAGCGACCATTGATATCGTCCTTCGCCTTCACGGGGAAGGATTGACCAACGTCGGGACCGTGATTCAAGCCTACTTGCTGCGTTCCCGGGAAGACGTGAAGCAATTGATCAAAGCGGGCGTAAACCTCAGGCTTGTGAAAGGAGCTTATAAGGAGCCGGCATCCGTTGCCTATCAGCAAATGAGCGAAGTGATCGACAACTTCAAAACGCTCATTCAAATGCATCTTGACCAAGGCGTGTACACCGCCATCGCCTCGCATGATGACCGCATCATCAATTGGGTCAAGGAATACGCGCATAAGAACGGCATCAAGGCAAGCGCCTTTGAATTCCAGATGCTGTACGGCCTGCGGATGAGCGACCAGGCGCAGTTGGCAAGGGAGGGCTACCGGATCCGCTGCTATATGCCGTACGGCAGCATGTGGTACCCGTATTACACCCGGCGCTTGGCGGAAAAGCCTGCGAATCTATGGATGGTCGTCAAAAATATGTTCAAGTGATTTACACTGAAAAACAGGCTCGGTATAATGGCCCTAACATGAGTTTGTAAGCATTTACATTTTCTATATCTAGGGGGCCACCGAATGAAGCATCGATTGCCGAGCGTGGAGCAGCTCATCCGCACGGACTGCATCATTGTTGATCTGACCGACCCGGCAGCAATCCGGGATGCCCTGGTTACGGCGGGCTGTACCCCTGTCTTTGTCAGGGTCGAGACCGGCAAATATGGGCTGCTGCCTTCATCGGCTTCGGATCCCGTACAGAATATCCAAGATATCCTGATTCATGTCGAGACCATAAACGCAGATGAGCCATTAACGAAAGCCTCTGCTGCCTTTACCTGCTGTTCATGGGCGATCGTACAGCGAAACGGCAAAGCGGTCGGCTATCTATCCGCTCAGGAAATGGTAGATGCGCTGGTGCAGGCTCACCGGGTGCTGGAGGCTTACTTCACAACAACGCTGAATACCTTGGACCCGGACGTTGCCATCACGCTGATTGACGAGGAAGGACGCGTTGCCGTCTGGACCTCCGGTGCAGAGCATATCTTCTCCATTCCGAGGGAGGATATCATCGGCAAGCCTGCTTCCGATTTCTTTCCCGTCGACCGGCTGCAGTCCCTTCGCACATTAGAAACCGGCCAGCCTGCCCATAAAATGCAGCATCGGCCGCGTCACGACCTGTTCGTCCTGATTAATTCCAATCCGGTTACGCTCGAGGATCGGATTATCGGCGCCGTTGCAGCGGAAACGGATCTGACCACCCAAATGCGGCTGCATCAAGAGCTGCTGCAGATGACAAGCAAGGTCCATCATCTTCAGAAGGAAGTGGCGATGCTGAGCCCTGCGGGAGACCCTTTTCAGCATATTAAGGGAACGAGCCGCGCGATTAAAAACAGCATCGAAACGATCAAGAAGATCAGCTCGACGAAAGCGACGGTGCTGATCCAGGGCGAGAGCGGAACGGGGAAGGAATTGTTCGCCAAAGCGATCCACGAATCGCGCGAGCCTGCGAACGCCCCCTTCATTGCAATCAACTGTGGAGCCATTCCGGCCGCATTGTTCGAGAGCGAATTATTCGGCTACGAACGGGGCGCTTTCTCCGGTGCGGACCCGAAAGGGAAGAAAGGAAAGATTGAGCTGGCCCGCGGCGGCACCTTATTCCTTGACGAGATCGGGGAAATGCCTCTCGACCTGCAGGTCAAGCTGCTGCGCGTGCTCCAGGAGCGAAGTTATTTCCCGGTCGGCGGGACGCAGCTGCATCGCGCCGACTGCCGGATCATCGCGGCCACGAACCGGGACTTGAAACGGATGATTGCAGATGGCAGCTTCCGTGAGGACCTGTACTACCGCCTGAACGTCGTGACGTTGGACGTTCCCCCTTTGCGCGAACGCAAAGAGGATATCTACGAGCTGACGCAGTCCTTTCTTCACGAATTCTCGCTTGTCTATGGCCGCCATATCCATTCGTTTACGCCGGAGGTATTCGAAGATTTGCTAAGGTACGATTGGCCGGGCAACATCCGCGAATTGCGCAACACCATTGAACGGCTTGTTATCTTCTCTACCGAAGGAGAGATTCGGCGCGAATATTTGCCGGACCATATGTATTCCGGCGATAAGAGTCCTCAGCCGGGGGAGGGAAATGACACTGGCACCACGCCGATCAACGGTGCTGCTTACCAAGCAAGGCTTGACGAGTACGAGCGAAAGCTGCTGCTTGAAGCGCTTCAAGCTGTTAACGGGAATAAATACACGCTGGCGAAGCAGCTCGGCATTTCACGGGCAACGCTCTACAATAAGCTCAAACGGCTGAATCTGTAACATGAGCTTGATTGGACGACGTCTAATATTTTGGACACATTAAATTTGAATGTCTAAAATTGCATACACAAACGCAATTCATTGTCCGCTCCACGAAACAGGCGAGGAATTTCGATGCGAAAAGATTCCATCTCCTAAAATATGACAACCTATGATAGAATGGACATAAAAATAGTTATCTAGGAGGCATTCATTTGTTAGGTCGTAGCGGAAATCCAACACTTAATGAGAATACGTTTGAGAGGAGCGGGCATTACAATGACCAAGAGACGATGACCATCGGCGGAACGGTGAACAAATCGTTCATGCTGCTTGCGCTGCTTATCGGGGCAGCAGTCATTTCTTGGGTCATGTTCTTTAACGGGTACGATATGTTCCCGCTTATGGTCGGCGGTGCGATCGGCGGCTTTGTGCTGGCGCTGATCATCAGCTTCGCGCCGAAGTCGGCGCCGTTTCTCGCACCGATCTACGCGGTTGCGGAAGGATTGTTTCTCGGCGCATTATCGGCCAATTATGAATCCCTCTATTACGGCATTACGCTGCAGGCGGCCCTGCTGACGATGTGCGTGTTCTTGGGCATGCTGCTTGCGTACAAGACCGGACTCATCAAGGCAAGCCCCGGCTTCCGGCGGGGAATCATCGCAGCTACGGCAGGCGTGGCGCTTGTCTATTTGCTCAGCTTCGTACTCGGATTGTTCGGTGTTACCGTTCCGTATTTGCATGACAGCACGCCGATCGGAATCGGGATCTCGATTGTCATCATCATTATCGCCGCATTGAATTTCGTGCTCGACTTTAATTTCATTGAAGAAGGGGCGCAACAGGGTGCACCGAAATACATGGAGTGGTACGGCTCCTTCGGTTTGTTGGTCACTCTCGTATGGCTGTACATCGAAATTATCCGCCTGCTGGCAAAGCTGGCGAATCGGGACTGATAGACCTTTGAAATTCCTCGAGTATCGTTCTCGAGCCTTCCATACACAAACAAGAAGTCCGGCCAAGGTGCCGGACTTCTTTCGTTTCGTCATATGAACCTTCACGAATTTCATAATCTACTTTACGCCATTGTACACGAACGCTTTAATAATCGAGCGCTGTGCAAAGAAGAACACGATCAGGATCGGCACGACGAGAATCAGGTTCGCCGCCATCAAAATATTCCACGTCGCAACACCCTCCGTTTCCCGGATTTTCGCAATCCCGAGCGGCAGGGTTCTTGCCGTTTCATTTGTCGTCATGACCAGCGGCCAGAAATAATCGTTCCAGTGGCTGATGAAGCTGAACAGTGCAATCGTGATCAGCGCAGGACGGGCCATTGGAATCATCAGCTTCCACATGATCTTCCATTCCTTGGCCTTATCGAGCCGCGCCGCTTCAATAAGCTCTTCCGGCACCTGCTTAAAGGACTGTCTTAGCAGGAAAATGCCGAAGGCGCTGGAGGCGAAAGGCAAAATCAGCCCCAAATGGGTGTTCAGCAAATGCCACGAGCTAAGCTGCAGATAAACCGGTAGAAAAATAAGCTGAGATGGAATCATCAAGGTCACCATGACGAATCCAAACAGGATGCCTGAACCGGGAAATTGAAATCTCGCAAAAGCATAAGCCGCAGGAATCATGGTCAGCATTTGCAAGATTAGAATACCGCCCGCAATCAAAACGCTATTGAAGAAATAATGAAGGAACGGTCCGGAGTTCCAGGCTTGAATAAAGTTTTGCCACTGCGGGTCGTTCGGAATCCATTCCGGCGGAAAAATCATCGTTTCCGGCAGGGTTTTAAGCGACGTCGAGATCATCCATGCAAAAGGCAGGGCGAAGATCAGCACAAGGCCCAGCATGCCGATGATATTCAAGGCTTTCAGAATGCCGTTCATCACCTTGACTCCGCTCCATGTCTCCGGCCTTAAGTTCCGTTCGGACGACTCTCTTGCTTGAACTGCTTTCTCTATTGCACTCACTTGAATTCGTCCTCTCCTTTCCGCTAACTCATCTATGCCGCACCAGGCTTATCTGTAATGGACGCGCTTGGACAGCATGCGGAAGTAAATGATCGTAAGCACGCCGACAATAATGAGCAGCATGACGCCGGCTGCCGATGCATATCCGATCTTGAAGAAGCGGAAGCCGTATTCGTAAATGTAATATACCAGCGTATTGGTCGAATTGACCGGCCCGCCTTGGGTCATGATTGCAATCGTCTCGAAAACCTGGAATGAGCCGATCATGCTCATAATCGCCAAGAAAAACAGCGTCGGGGACAGCATCGGCAGCGTAAGCTTCCGGAACGTCCGCCACCGCTTCGAGCGGTCAAGCGCGGCCGCCTCGTAAATGCTCGGCGGGATGCTCTGCAGGCCGGCGATAAAGACCAGCGTGTTGAACCCGATGCCCTTCCATACGGCGACCAGAATCAGCGACATGAGCGAGGTGTCCGGGTGGGACAGCCACTGCAGCGGCGACAGGCCGAACAAACCGATCACCCAGTTCAGCAATCCGTATTCGGGATCCATGAGCCAGCTCCACAGCAGGGAGATGGACACGAGGGAAATGATGTGCGGACTGAAGATCGCGCCTTGCACGAATCCGTAAAACAATCCCGAGCGGTTCAGCCAGAGGGCGATGGCCAGCGAAATGCTGAGCGTCAGCGACACCGTGGCAAAGGTGTAGATGGTCGTATTCAGGAGCACCTGCATGAACTCTTTATCCGACAGCAAATCCGTAAAATTTTGCAAGCCGACATAATTCTTCGTCGGGCTGACGAAATTCCAATCGAAGAAGCTGAGATAGATCATATAGAAGATCGGGTAGATGAAGAATATGCCGAATACGGCAAGCGAAGGCGAGATCATGCCATAAGGCTTAAGCTTTTCCCACAAACGAGATGTCATGCTAGAGCCCCCCGCCTACCGATACCAATTCAGGAGCCTGTGCCGTTCCGATCTCTTCCCCACGCCGAACCTCAACCTGCCGAAGCCTTTGGCCTTCGCTATTGAAATAGTACAGACGCTCATAAGGAACCGTCACCGTAACCAGCGTATCCGATGTGAGCGGTTCAAGAAACGTCTTGACCGAGAACATGCCGAGCGAGGATTGGATTTGATAAATATTTTCCGCGCCAAGGCTTTCGCGGGTCAGCACCATCCCGTCCAGCCGAAGTCCTTCGATTGCAGCCGGGGCATGGAATAGCGCATGCTCGGGACGGAACCCGAAGCTGGCGATATCATGCCGCTTCCCTTGGGCCGAAGGCAGCTGAAGCTCCTGGCTTGGCAAAATGTTCATAGCCGGCGTACCGATGAATTGGGCTGCAAATACATTCGCCGGATCGTTGTACAGCGTCATCGGCGAAGCCGCCTGCTGGATAACACCCTTGTTCATAATCACGATTTCATCCCCCATGGACATCGCTTCAACCTGATCATGGGTAACATAGACAAAGGTGGTGCCGAGCCGCTCGTGCAGCTGAATCAGCTCGGTCCGCATTTGGTGGCGCAGCTTCGCATCCAGGTTCGAAAGCGGTTCGTCCAGGATAAAAACCTGCGGCTTTTTGACCATGGCGCGCGCAAGCGCCACGCGTTGTCTTTGCCCGCCGGACAGCATTTCCGGCTTCTTTTTCATATAATCGCTAAGGCCGACGATTTCGGCGATGTCCTTGATCAGCTTCTCCCGCTCTTTCTTCGGCACCTTGCGGTTAATGAGCCCGAACTCGATGTTGTCGTAGACGTTCATCGTCGGGTACAGGGCATAGTTTTGGAACACCATGGCTACGTCGCGATCTCCGGGAGGGACCCCGTTTACGCACTTGTCATCGATCCAGATCTCGCCCTTCGTCTGCTCATCGAGGCCGGCTATCATGCGGAGCGTTGTCGATTTGCCGCAGCCTGACGGTCCGACGAGGACGGTGAAGGAACCGTCCCGAATCGTCAGATCCAAATTTTTGATGACTTCCTCGTCTTTGAAAAACTTGCTGATTCCTTTTAGCTCGATTCTGCCCATCTCACATACCTCCCGATTATTTGCTGAGCAGTGCGTTCGCCTTTTCGTTCGCCTCGTCCATCGCTTGCTGAGGCGTTACTTTCGGATCAAGCAGCGTTTTCTCGATCGCGCTCTTTACAAGTTTGGCCACTTCCGGATAGGCCGTCTCCATCGGACGCGGTCTCGCATATTCCAGCTGATCCACAGCCACTTTGTATTGCGGATATTCCTTATACAGGGACTGCATCTCTTCCGTCTCCAGCGCCGACAAACGAGTTGGCAAATAACCGACGTGCTTGCTTTGGTAAATCGTGCTTTCCGTTGTCGTCATGAACTTGATGAACTCCCATGCCGCTGCCTGCTCTTCCTCGCTCAGCTTGGATGTCATGACAAGCTGACATCCGCCTGTAGGCACCCCGTAAGACTTGTTTGCCGGCATAAACGCCGTATCAAATTCAAAGTTATTTCCCTTCGAAATATCGATTGCCCCAGCTACTCCTGCCGTCGAACCGAATTTAAACGCGGAGGTTTGGTTCGCCCAGTCCTTATCCGCCGTCGCGCCCGCTTCATCTCCAACCGGAATTTTAATAATCCCTTCTGCCGCAAGCTTCTTCCAGAACTCCACCGGCTCTACCGCTTCAGGCGTATTAAACAGGCCGGATTTGCCGTCTTCGGCAAGCACTTGGCCGCCGGATTGGGCGACAAGCCCTTCGTAGAACCAGATGTCGACCGGCATCGTCATGGCCGTAATCCCTTTTTCCTTAAGCACGCGTCCGTATTCCTCGAACTCGGCCCATGTCTTCGGTCCGGCCGGATCAAGGCCTGCTTTTTCCAGCAGCGAAACGTTCATATACATGATCGGCGTGCTGCGCATGAACGGAAGTCCGTACAGCTTTCCATCAACATAGGCATTTCCCATCAAGCCGGGATTGAAATCATCGATCTTCAGCTGGTCCTTATCCTTTTCGGCAAAAGGAGCCAGTTCCTGCAGCATGCCATATCTGGCAAACGTGCCCGTCGAGGCGATTTCCAGATCCGTTACGGCCGGAGCATCGCCAGCCGCAAATGCAGCCTGTACTTTGGCGTGCAGGTCATCGTAATTGCCCTGGTATTCCGCAACGACTTCGATCTTGTCCTGGGATTCGTTGAACCGTTTGACCAGCTCCTGCTTGGCTTCCTCGATTTTCTCCCCGAACGCGTACCAATACTTGATTTGGATTTTCTCGCCGGAGGCATTGCCCGTGTTAGCCGAGCCTGCGCTCGCGTTCGTTGCCGCCCCGCCGCCGGACTCGCCGCCGCATGCGGACAGCATCATGGCCATCCCCAGCATGAGTGTTAAGAAACCGCGTCTTTTTCTTCTTTTCATTTCATTTCCTCCCATAGTTTTATTTCTAATGAATTTGCAAAATTTCGATTCCAGTCGCTCCCCGATCCGATATATTGACGACCTAAACCATTTCGCTGGGTCCATTGCTGATTGAAAATCGCTCTTTGGATTTTTGCAAAATCCTCCCCTTAAAGCCGTTCGGGACCCGGTCTGTCAGGACTTTATGGGCATGACAAAAAGAAACCTGAAGCAAACCATACAAAAGTCTAAGACAAAGACTCCATGGTCTGTTCAGGTTTCTCCATCACTCCAACCCCATCGGCTATTTACTTGTGTGGTTAGAAAAGGCAGGTTTGTCTCTTCAACCTGCCTCCATCTTATCGCCCATATGTTAACGGGATATGTTTGAATTGTTAAACATCCGTTAAGCCAAAACTTTCCTTCCACAGCGAAGGGCTTGAAGAGGAAATGGCGGTCGCCCCGTGCGCAAGGCACTCCTCCGCGTGCTTTCGCTGCGTAAGCAGCCCGCCGGATATAATGGGGAGCTTCGTCATCTCCCTTACCTTTCCCAGCACCTCCGGAATCCGGGCAGGCATAATCTCGATAACGTCCGGCTGCACCTGATCCAGCGATTGAGTGATGTTGGCGAGACCCTCGGAATCGATCAGGAAGAAGCGCTGGATGGTGGTAAGCCCCAGCTTCTGCGCTTTCTTCACGACCTGGATCTTCGTCGTAATGATGCCGTCAGGCTTGATTGCATTCGCTAAATATTCCAATCCCGGCTGATCGAAGGACAAGCCGCCGATCTTCTCGACGTGAACGAACACCGGAATGTCATGCTGCTTAAACAAATCCACATAGCCTTTAATAACGCCGATGTTTCCTGTCAGCATGAATACACAGCTTAATGTATTGCTGAATGTTAGGGCAGCTTCAAGCTGCCTGACATCCCGAATAGAAGCCACGTTCCGGCGCAGCTCAAGCAGCTCCCGCAGACCAGCGGCGGATGAGCCCGCAACCTTCCCCCGCTTTTCCGAATAGGAACGGTTGGCCTTGGATGGTGTCTGATTAACCATGACTGCTGCCTGCCTTGACGGCTGCCGTATTTGCTAGCTCGGCGTCTCCTTTCACGAGCAAAATGCTGCACGCCCGCTCAAGCTCCGTTCCTCTGGCATTTGCATTCGGACTAAAGTGCTTCATATGGCGATGAATTTCGGGAAGCTGCCTCGACAGCTCCATGTCATCGATGTCGACGGCATGGATATGAATCGAATCTTCTTCCAATTCGACAATCCGGTACGCATGCTGGTCCAAGCAAGCGGACAACTGCACGAAGGTCCAGTTGTTCTGTTTCGTAATGGAATCGACATGGGTATGCCCGTTGAAATAGACGGCTGAGCCCTGTTTTCGGCTTAAAATCCGCCACATATCGATTGAAGGGTCAATGGAGCCTTTATCCCGATCCGATCCTGTCGTGGTCAGATGCACCGGGTGATGCGCAAACACAAGCATCGGCTTCGTGCCGGAGCTGACAACGATATGCTCGAACCAGCTCAGCTGCTCCTCATCAAGCCAGCCTCCCCAGTTCGTTAAATCCATCTCTCTCGTCGTGTCCAAAAATACGAACACCGCCTGTTCCATGTCGAGCGCCTGATAGCGGGCCTGCCCCGTCCTCATGAGCAAATCCCGCTTGGACTGGGAATAGGTGTCGTGATTCCCGAGCACATGAACAAAATTCGTATCGTAACGCTCCATGATTCCATAGACTTCATCGATTTCTCTCACCGTACCGAAATTCGTAAGATCTCCAAGCGAAATATGCATATCCGCTTCAGCACTCATGAAATGGTGCAGCATTCTTGTATAAAACGCATCCCTTGCCATCCCCCATGCGCCAATCTGTTCGTCCGCCTCGTGATAATGCAAATCTCCAAGGATCGCCAGCTTCATCTTCACACTCTCCTTATGCGTTTTAATCAGATCTATTATAGTAAGGGAATGTTATCTGAGCGTCCCCTTTAGTAGATATTTATGTAAAATAAGCTATCGTTGGGGTGAATGGGCAGTGAAGATATACATGCCTATCCGCTGGCTTTAGCCAAACAAAAACCCATGGCCGCCGGGTTCCCGGCATGCCATGGGTTGCTCAGTTGATACGCTTATTAGTTCATGCTTGCGACGAACCAATCCCCAAGCATGACCACGGGCAGCTTTAGGCAGTTATCGCTTAATCGCACGCATCCACACCAAAGCAATCCCGCCCGTGACGATTCCCCAAATGGCGTTCGTAATCAGAACGCTGACGATGGCAAACGGATTCGTCACCGGCCCTTGGAGCTCGCCGGTCAGAATCGGCGAGAGGACGGCGCTGATCAGGATTACCAGGATGCCGTATACAATGCCGGTATACATCAACGTCGTTACAGGCTGCTTCACTCGTGCGAGCACCGCAGCTGCAATCCATACGAGGGAAATGGCAACCGTAAACATGATGCTGCCGGCGGGCTGCCCGATTTGCTGCAGCAGGCCAAGCATGCTCATGACCGGACGAATGCAAGCGACCACAGCTAAAATCAAGATGAGCTTTGCGTGCTTTTTGCCATCCGTGACGCGGCTGTATTCTGGATAAGTTTTCATCAATGGATTCCTCCTCCGGAGCGGTCAATCCAGCCGTTAACCAGGCCTGTCGGGTGAACACCCGGACAACTCTGGAGCCTCCTTTCGCGAGGCAGGCCGGATTTCCCTCTCCCTTCTTGACCCTTATCATATCAGCCTCATGTTGCAAACTTATTGCGGCGCGTTACGGAAGCGATGAAAATGTTCAAACCTTCTGCATGGCCGTTCTCGCATTTCGCTCCATCAAGTGCTCCTATGCTATAAATCACTTCTTTAACGTACCCGAAAACCGCTTCAACTCTACGTTGTCAATTTGCAAATTCGTATTGCCTGGCGCATTTTGGGAAAAAGCAATCTTCAGACTGCCATTTGTTACTTTCACAATTCCAGATATCGTTCTATACTCATTCCCATGTGGAATGTATACATGAACGGGATCCGCCCCATTATCGGTTAATTCCATGAGGCTGGTGAAAGGATTGCCGGTATTCTGCTTCACTTTGGCGCTTACGGTATAAATACCCGGCTTCAGACCATAAACGGTTTGAGAGACGGTGGCTGTATACGGCTCTGTACCATAAATCCAGTACTTGCTTCCTTCGTAGGCATCGTTGGAATCCACACCATGAGCAGCTGTCCCTGTATACATCCACCCCTGTTGTCCGTTTTCAAAATCACCGTTAACCAGTGGGCCATCCACCGGCGGGTCTATCTTGCCCCCCGAATCTTTAGTGCTCATATAGATCATGTTCCAATATTCCAAGGAAGGGACTGTTATTTTTATATATTTGCCTTTTTCGTCCTTCCCCTTGGTAAAGGCCAATGGCTTGGACCGTCCATCATTTGCATCCGGCGAGGCCAACCATACGCTGTTTATATCGTTAGAGTAGTAATATTTCATTTCAAAGTTAGAGATCCGCTTTGGTGTTTCCTTTTGTCCATCATTTGCTCTCCAATCCTTTCGGCTTACTCCAAGCAAATTGATCATATGAACGATCTCATATTGGCTATCCTTCTTGCTATAAGCCCAGATTTTATTCGGATCTCCATATTTGCCGCTGGCATAAGCCGGGATTTCAATGCGATTCGTTGTCTCCGTCTGACCATCACGAAGAAGATTCTCATAAGCTACAATGAAGTCATACAATTTACTTACACGATGCTGCAATTCCTCTGTCATGTACAGATTTTGGGCAGGGAAATATTCGTTGCTAAGCATATTGCCGTTATCACCAAGCTCCATCCGTGAACCACCAGCGGCATAAACCGTTACCCCTGTCAGCATTACAGCAGCTGTATTAAACGGACTTCCTGGATTCTGCTCTCCATAGTCATAACTCATATAAGCGGGGACAACGAGTGATTTTCCTCCGCTCTCTTTACGCGATTGCTCGATCTCCTTTTTAAGAGAGTAATAAGTGTCATACAGCTGGCCATCACTATCCCGGTCCCAAGGCCAAATCTCAGCATAAAGGACATCCACGTCGGATATGTTAACGTTTTCAATTCCTTGGGCGCCGACCGGATTAAAGACGAGTTTCTTGTCGCCAATCGCATGTTTAGCCTTGTTCAGAAATTCTGTGTACGTGTCTTTTACATACAAAGTTTGATTATCGGAGGTTTTCATTTTTCCCCATTCGCCCACGGTATCACCGTGCCAGCCATCAAAATCAAAAAACTGAAACACCTTGTTCATTTCGCCAAAAATATAATTTTGCCACCCGGGATTTCCCGGATTAAAAAAATACAGGTGGGTTATGCCCGTTGGCGTAGAATCTGCCATTTTGAAGCTGAAATGTCCCTGCCCACTCGGATTGTCATCCGCATAATACAGGGCCCAATCCTGCTGTACACCATCCTGTTCGTAACCGGAAGTAGCCGCATAGATCATATTGTAAGCCATATTCGCCATCCCGACTGCTCTTGCCTGCGAGATGTAGCTTCTGACTGTATCTCCGTAAATCGCTCGACCTGACCAGTCATCCCACTTGACCAGATTCGGTGCAACAGGCTTGTGATGCCGGTATTTCCAGTCATAGTATTGCAAGGCGTTGATATGGTAATTCTTAAGCTTATCGATCCGCTCAGCCGTATTGGTATTCTGTCTGAAGTCCCAGACATACCCGTAACGCGGAAATTTAGTCCACGTTGAAGATACGTCAACGCCGACCGTATCAGAGTCAACAATCGCTCCAGCAGCGTCTTTCACATCCACTTCAATCAAATATCCTTTAAAATCGGGTTTTGGGGCAATCCAATCGGCAATCATCATCAGATCTGCATTATTGTTTAGATTTAATTCTTTCGTGATCGTATTGCCAATCTGCTCCTGTAAATGCTTCTCCTTAATCTCAACTGAACCGCCAGCAATATTTCGCCCTAATCGGTTTTTCAAATCAATGCGCAGCTCCACCTTCGCCCCAGGATCATACATTGCCTTATCTGTAGTTACATCATAAAGCAGCTTTCCAGTACTTGCAGCCTCACTCTCTTTGGGATGAAAACCGATCTGGCTAATCAACAGAACTCCTATTAATATAATCATGGTATGACTTTTAAACCGTTTTCTCCTCAAGAAGATCATCCTTCCTTATAATACGAAAGCGCATTCAATTCATTTTTAATTGAATCTCTTACCGGTTTTTATAAGAAGAGGGCTATTTCTAACCTGCCCTCTTCCGATTTTCTTCCTAGCCCTCATAAATATAAATCAGATTCGCAATTAGCCTTCTGTCTATTCTTTAACCGAACCAATTACCAGTCCAGAAACAAAATACCTTTGCAAGAATGGATAGACTAACAATACAGGAATAATTGAAACTACAATTTTTGCAGCATTCAGCGTTTTATTCGATACGGATGCGAGCGATTTTAATTGTGAGGGATCCGTAATTTTTGTTACATCCACCGTCAGCTGCTGAATATAGGTTTGAAGCGGATAGTTGGACGAGCTGTTCATGTACAGCAGCCCGCTGAAGTAGTCATTCCAATGACCGACCATTGAGAATAAGCCGATGGTAGCCAGTGCAGGCAACGAAATGGGAATAAATATACCAAACAGGATTCTGACTTTGGAAGCACCGTCCATAACAGCGGCTTCTTCAAGCGCGTTCGGAATGCTTTTAAAAAAATTCATCAATAGGATTACGTTAAATATCGGTACCGCGCCCGGTAAAATAAGCGACCATACGGAATCGATCAATCCTAGGCTCTTAACGACCATAAAGATGGGGATCATTCCGCCCGAAAAAAGCATCGCAAAGATCATGATATTCATATACACGTTGCGTGCATGAAAACTATGCTTGTTTTTGGACAATGGATATGCCATGAGGACGGATAACAATAAATTCAAACCTGTACCAATTACAACCCTCTCCAATGAAATGACAAACGATCGCCAAAATTGTGCATCATCCAGTAAAAGTTTATAAGCATTGAAATTAAAATTAACGGGCAATAGACCAACTAGATTGGCCTGGGCAGCCGATTTATCACTAAAAGAGATCGACACCATATTAAGCAGAGGTAAAAAGCACAGTGCGGTCAAAATTAATAAAACGGCCCATATACTCGCATCGGCAAAACGGCTTCCGAATGTTTTAGACTTCATTGTGTGCTCCCTTCTTAAAAGATCCGCATCTTCACGAGTTTAATGGATAATTGATTTGCGGCTATAAGTAAGGTAAAGGACACCACTGACTTGAGCAAACCAACTGCGGTCGCAAAGCTATATTGCTGTCCTAGCAGACCAACCCGATAAACATAGGTATCAATAACATCACCGGTTTCATAAACAATCGGGTTATACAGGGCGAATATTTGATCAAATCCCGCATTGAGGATATTCCCCAAATTAAGTGCCGAGATTAGCATAATCGTAGGCAGAATCCCCGGGAGTGTAATGTGCAGCAATTGTTTGAAACGGCTAGCGCCATCGATTGACGAAGCTTCGTAAAGCCCAGGGTCAATGCCTGTTAGAGCCGCAAGATACACGATTGCCCCATAACCAAATCCCTTCCACACATCGGTACTAATGATAATTTCTCTAAACCACTCATTGCTCGCCAAGAAAAGAACGGGATCTTTCCCGAATAATTGGACGATTTGATTAACCGGGCCGTTGTAATCGAATATGTTAATTACGATAGCAGCGACAACCGCCCATGATAGGAAATTTGGTAGGTACACGATGGTTTGTATCGTTTTTTTCGCCCATTTCAACCGAATCTCGTTTAATAATAAAGCAAACACGATAGGCACAATGGTTCCAAATATGATTTTTCCGAGAGCAATCACCACCGTGTTCCTTAGAATCTTCATGCTATCGGGTATTTCGAACATATATTTGAAATTCTCCAAGCCTACCCAGGCTGATCTGAAAATGCCTTTCGCCGGAATATAATCTTGAAACGCCATCAGGATGCCAAACATCGGGACAAAGCTAAAGATGATCAAGAAGATAAATCCAGGCGCCATCATAAAATGATATCCAAGCTGTCCGACCGCTTTTTTCCCTTTTCTCATACTTTCCCATAACCTTCTTTCAAAAGAGTTTGAAGTGGGTACAAACCTTGACTTGTCCCACTTCATCTCTGCTTACTCTTGAATGGCCTCAGCTACTTCTTTAGTAATGTCACTTCCTCCGGTTTTGTTCCAGGTATCAACAAACGTATCGAAGTAGCTCAATGGCTCCTCTCCCATAACGATCTTAAGGAAAGCTTCATCCTCCAATTTAACCAGGTTGGCCCATTTCAGCTTCATGCTCTTCGTCTGACCAAAGAATACAGGGTGAACTTCATTAATTTTTGTTTCCGCCATTAGTTTAGCAGCAACCATTCTGGACATGTATCCGCTCCATTGATTGGCATCGGCCTTCGCTGGATCTTTCATGTAGCCTACAATTTTGTCATACGACGTGCGGTCATCCAGCGTTAACGTGTCGTATGCTTTTTCTCCATCGACGGCAGCCTTTAAATCCTTGTACATTTGCGCAGTTGCATCGTTATAATTAATCATGATTCCGAGCGGTTTACCGCCATCGAATCCACCCTTTATAAATTCAACAACCGGCTCATAGTTCAGATCTTCATGCACCAGCTTGTCATTCAATGCGCTGGCGATTTTCGGAAGCAGCTCCGGATGCTCAAACCCTTTTCTCACCACATAGAATTCCGCAGCCGGATTTTGGGTGTATGCGGTTACTTCGCCGCTGCCATCCTTAGAAATAATGTAGGGTCTCCAATCAGCGGCTTGATTCTGACGTTTTGCATCATTTAACGGATAATCAGCCGACCACCAAGGACCGAAGAAGGCCCCAGCCTCGCCACTAATAATGATGGATTCAATACTGTCGCGCACAGCCATCTGCGGGTCAATCAAACCTTTTTTATACCAGTCCGCAAGCAATCCCAAGCTTTGTTTGGTTTCTTCTGTTGTGGATCCGTATACGACCTTCCCATCTTTCTCTAGCCATTGGCGAGGAAATGCATGATGGGTAGCGAAAATATTATCGGCCTGGAATAAAGCACCGTATAGGCCACCGATGGACTTCGAGAGGGCTAACCCTACGGTCTTCCCTTTGCCGTTGCCGCCGGGATCTTTTTGTACAAACTCTGTTAGGATCATCTCAATATCTTCAACCGTCTTAGGTTCAGGCAAGCCAAGCTTATCAAGCCAATCCTTTCTAACCCACAGCATCGTCGGGATATTCGCATTGGAAGTCGATGGCATAGCCATAAGCCTTCCATCAAACGTCGCTGCTTCCAGCGCTCTTCCGCCATAGGAAGCGTATTTTTCCTTAACAATATCCGAGGCACTCGACTCGTATACTTCTGTTAGATCGGCGATCATTTCATTATCAACCAATTGACGAAGTGTCTCAGCGTCTACTGCCATGATGTCCGGTAAATCGCCTGATGCTACAGCCATAGCCACTTTCTGATCGTAATTGTCTCCGGATTGTGCTTCGAATTTATTTTTACTTTGAATATTTAACGTTTCTTTCAAATACTGTGTGTAGGCATTGTCTTCATAGGTTTGACCTTGAGGCAACTTAGGGATTCCTGGCGTAGCTTTCCCGACGGTATAATTAACGGTTTCTGCATACTTGCCGAATGGCGTTAATTCCTCGGCCGTCGCTGATGTTTTTGTCTCTTCCGGACCAGGACTTTTAGCACACCCCGTGAAAATGCTTACAGACATGAACAATGCTGTTGCTGATATTAACATTTTTTTCATTCCATGCTCCCCCAACATAAAATTTAATAGAAATATGCCTTATCACAAACTTATAATTTTACAGCGAAAGCCTCGTAAGGATTCAAAGCGAGATTGGCAAAATCAACGGATGCACGGTGATAGTTGCTAATGATGACATCATGGCTTTGACCGAAATTTTGCAATGTTAAAACCGTTTTTTCCTGACTGAAATTCGCTACGACTGCCCATGTCTGATTTTGATAACGCCTTAGGTACATGAACACATGAGCTGGCGTATCGACCAATTCATAGTCACCCCATACGATTATAGGGTTCTCTTTCCTTAACCGGATAAGCTGCTTATAACAGTGAAAAATCGAATCCGGATCCGCCAGGCTGGCTTTAACATTCACATCCCGATAATTCGGATTAACGTGCAGCCACGGTTGTCCTGTTGTGAAGCCCGCTTGTTCCGAATCGTCCCATTGCATCGGAGTTCTCGAATTGTCCCGTCCCTTGGCATTAATAGATTCAAGAATATCTTCCTTTTTATATCCGCTTGCGATTCGTTCATTGTACATGTTAATGCTTTCAATATCCTGAACCTCGCTAATATCGGTAACAGGATAGTTTGTCATTCCGATTTCTTCCCCCTGATATATGTAAGGAGTCCCTTTCATGAAATGAAGCAAGATGGCGAACATCTTTGCGCTTTCGACTCGATAGGTAGAATCGTCTCCCCAACGCGAGACAATCCGTGGACAGTCATGATTATTCCAAAACAGGCTGTTCCAGCCTTCGTTTCCTAAAGCAATCTGCCATTTGCTAAGAACCTCTTTTAACTGGCCCACATCCAATGGCTTAAGATCCCATTTTTCTTTCCCTGCTTGCTGATCTAAACCAATATGTTCAAATTGGAACACCATGGATAGCTCATTGCGCTTGGGATCCGAGTACAGCTTGGCGATTTCTGGCGTAGCCCCCCAGGTTTCACCAACGGTTAAGACATCGTATTTACCAAAGGTTTCTCGGTTCATTTCCTGTAAATAATCGTGGAGCTTAGGACCATTCCCGGTTATTTCTTGATCGGGGATTTTACCCACCAAATCTATGACGTCCATCCGAAAACCGCCAACACCTTTTTCCAGCCAGAAGTTCATCATGTCCCATATTTCTTGTCTTACTTTCTCGTTCTCCCAATTAAGATCCGGTTGCTTTTTACTGAAGAGATGAAGATAATATTGACCGCTCTCGGAATCGTACTCCCATGCACTTCCACTAAAGGTTGAACGTAGCGAATTTGGGACGCCGTTGTTTACAGGATCTCTCCAAATATAATAATCCCGGTATGGATTATCCTTGCCTTTCCGAGATTCAATGAACCACTTATGTTCGTCAGAAGTATGATTGACAACCAAA
Source organism: Paenibacillus sp. FSL M8-0142 (assembly GCF_038597315.1). Taxonomy (NCBI): domain Bacteria; kingdom Bacillati; phylum Bacillota; class Bacilli; order Caryophanales; family Paenibacillaceae; genus Paenibacillus; species Paenibacillus sp. FSL M8-0142. Next base: position 1,674,690 of record NZ_CP152008.1, on the reverse strand, counting down.
TCCATGATAATCTTGATATCGCACTTATCCGCTTGATCAATCAGTTCTTCCATATCCTCCATCGTGCCAAACTCCGGCATGATCGCTCGATAATCACTAATGTCATAGCCGTTATCGTCGTTTGGAGACTGATAAACAGGACTAAGCCATATAGCCGTAATGCCCAGTTCCTTCAAATAATCCAAGCGGTTGATGATTCCTCTTAAATCTCCAATACCATCACCATTGCTGTCCTGAAAACTTCGCGGATATATCTGATATATGACTGCAGTCTGCCACCACTTTTGCTTCAAAAAACTTCCACTCCTTAATCTCTAATGTTCTAATCAAATACTAAAACGTTTAAGTCGACGATTACATTTGTAAAAGACGATCAAACGGCTTAATAACGGGATTCCTTATCAAAGGGAATTTTTCTAATCCTTATAACTTTTAAAAAAATACCCCTTAATATACGTAAACGTTTACCTATTTAGAACAAAAAAGTCCTTCTTCACCTCCGTATTTGGAATTACCTCCGGTATGATAGAAAAAAAGATCTATAAACCGGAGCGTAAACGTTTAACTGTTCAAGTTAGTTTATTGAAAGTACGGTTCGCCTTTCCACAATGGAATGGCTAACGATGCTGCTGGGTACCTCACCGGATTCTTCAATTAACGTTATTAATTTTTCAACAGCAAGTCGTCCCATTTCAGCCAATGGTTGATGAATCGTTGTTAAAGGTGGGAAAATGATTTTTGCTAAATTTAAATCATCGTAACCTATGATCGAAAGATCCTCAGGAACTCTCAACCCTTTTTCAAAAGCCATTCCCATAGCACCAATTGCCATTTCATCACTTGCTGCGAACAGAGCTGTAAAAGGCGGTGCTTCCTTCAGCAGTTTCGCCATAGCTGTTCTACCACTTTCCATATGAAAATTACCGTAAGCTATTTTTGTGTCCTCAAAAGGAATACCGTGGTCAGTAAGAGCCTGCCGGTAACCCTCAACACGAGGAATACCTGCTACAGGATCCCAAGGAGTCCCGGCGATCATAGCAATCTCTTTGTGACCTTTGCCTATTAAATATGCAGTAGCTTGATAGGAAGCCTGCCGATCATCGACCTTCACATATGGAATTGAGTATTTTGTAGAATGTGTATTAACAAGTACAACAGGCAGCTTCATGTCATTCATCTGATGATAATATTCATCTTTCAATAACTCGCTTGTGAACACAACACCATCAACTTGTTTTTCACGAAGGACTTGTAAATACTTCATCGTTCTTTTTCCATCTTCTGCTGTGTTACACACAATAACACTGTAACCCTTTTCATGAGCGGCTTCTTCAATACCATAAAGAATCTCAGAAGAAAATCCACTGGACACGTTTGGAAATAAGACGCCTAGAGTTTGTGTCCTTTTGTTAACAAGCCCCCGGGCGATAGCATTAGGGTGGTATCCAAGTTCTTCCACAGCTTGAAGTACTTTAAGCTTAGTTTTCTGCGAATAACCATTTAAATTATGGAGTACTCTCGAAACGGTGGCTACTGATACATTTGCCGCTTTTGCTACATCTTTAATCGTTGGAGTGATAAGACCTCCCCCCTAATCTAAATACATACTCATTACGTATTACGTAAACGTTTAACTTCAGTATAATTACAACTCTTTCATTTGTCAACGACCCCTATCGAAGAGATTAATTTTTTCGGACTCAATCAAAGAAGGCAGCGCTAGAACAGCGCCGCCTTCTTCTGATTATTCTCGAGTTTCTCATCTGATGTAATAAGTTCCTAGACTAGATCCCCGCAGCATCCGCCTTCGTTACGGTGCCTCTGCAGATCGTGCCGATCCCTCGCTGACCTTGTGCAGCTGCCGGCATTCCGGCTTATCGCACACGCCATAGAACACGGCAATTTTATTGGTGTCCACCGTATCCACTAGAGAGCTGCAATGCCTGCAAATGATAACGCCCATATTGATTTGCTTCATGGAATGGTACATGTCTCACTCATCCTCTCTTGTTCTCGTTCATTTGATTCGTATGGACTGCCGGGTCTTGCATAGAATGATACTTACAACCTCCGAAACAGAACGAACTCCATATATGATTCCTAAATCCACTTCGGATACCATTAATGTACACTATAAATAGAATAAATGCAATTAATAACGACCTATTTGTTGAAAAATTAAATAATTATGACGTCATATATAATCAAATGAATTTATCTGCCTTCCATGACCGTAAAACATGTTTAGTGCAAACGAAAAAACGGCCCACAGAAAATCCTCCTGTGCAGCCGTTTCAAATGCCGTGTATCCACGTTTAAACGTCTTCCTCTTCCGGGTCCATCGTATATTTCACCTGCATCAAAATATTCTGCTCATGATCTCCGAATTGGCGACCGAACAGGTTCAGCCCGCCCTGGTGTACGGCATCGGGCTTGATGCCGATGCGCAGCCGCAATTTCGGGCTTTCCGAGATGCGAAGATCGCTTAAGGTAACGTCGGAAATCTTCTCCATATCCAGCGTCGTCTTCTCATGATCGACCCTCCATGTTTTGAGAAACCCATACTGCGTCGCCCAGTCATACCACCAGTTCGGATTGAGCTTTCCGCGGCGGTCGCCGAAATCGCCGGGACTGGTCCACATGCCGATCTCCACTTCGTTCACCCATACCGAGATGTTAGAAGGCCAGTTATTGTCGTAATTGGGCGCCTCGGAGCACATCTCCATCGACAGCTCCAGCGATTCGATGCGTGCACCCGCCGGAATATCCATCGGCAGCAAATATTCCAAATACCCTTTGCGCAGCCAGATGATTTGAGCGTTCACATGCTTCGGATGATAAAAGCTCGCCGGTTCGTCCTCCTTGATGATGTAGCCTTCGGCATTCGCCATTCCGCAAGTAGGGTGCACTTCGCAGTCGCTGTAATGCCCGATGGGCATGTCCACCTCATAGACATGCATGACTCCTTTGGGCATGGTATTCCTTAAATTAAGGGCGATATGAATGTCATCGTAATTCCGGCTGCATACCTTCATCGCTCCGCGGGATGCCGGAAGCAATTCCGTATTGATCAGCTCTGCCGCTTCCAATACCTTGATGTTGCTGGCGACGGTCGATACGGGAAGATTAAGCGTCTCCGCGATTTCCATAATGTTTAAGTTTTTGGAATTCAAGAGGCGAAGAATATCTACCCGGGAACGCGTCGACAAAGCATGGGTTACCTTAACAAGCTTCTCCGGGTCGTTAAAACTAAGTTCCAGCACGAATCCGCTCCCCTTTATCTTAATCGTTACAATCATCTTACTTCGAACGGTAGTGAAAAACAATGACGCCTGCCGGTGCTGCCGCTTGGCTTTTCATGATGCTGATCGATTGCGGAATATGAATAATGGAAGGAAAAGGACCTCCGGAAAATCCGGAAGCCCCTCTCGATTGGATTCGCCTTCATTTCAATCACGCGGTACCATGTCCTGCATCTTAATTCGCCGGTTTAATATCAAAGAAGTCAATCTCGCCGTAGCCTTCACCTTTCGTAAACCGGATCTTGTTGGCTCCGGCTTTCAGTTGGACTCTGGCTGTAGACAGCCCCCAATTCTCCCAGCCTTTATTCGTGATGTGGAACCGGCTCGGCTCGCCCGAGTTTACGCTCAGCTGCAGATAGGACCAGCCGCCCCCGGCCGTCCCGTTGGCGGTGCGCGCAAGCAAAATATACTCGCCTGCCTCCTGGACGTGAACGTTAAAATCCACGAAGCTCTCCGGGGTATCAATATGACCTGCCTTCAGGCCGCCTGAGCCGTTCGGGCTTTCCGATGCATAGGCCGCCCCGCCGAAAGCTCCCTCCTCCCCTTCATACCGGAGATGGGCCGGTTCGCCGGAAGGCAGAGGAATCGGCGTGTTCGGATCGACCGGTTCGCCGAGATTCGGCGTGCCATCCGCATGCCACGTGAATTTCTGCATCCGAACCTCCCGGTTCCACCCGGCATTATTGTATTTGGCTACATGATACATGATCCAGTCCTCCGTATCATCCGGAGACTTCGTGAACGAATGGTGGCCGGGACCGTAAAGCCCGTTGCCGGACTTGAAAATAGGCTGGTCCCGCTTGGTCCATGAAGCGGGATCCATAGGATCGCTGGATACACTCGCGGTGATCAGTCCCAAGCAATAGTCGTTGGTCCAGCTTCCGCTTGCGGAATAGACAAGAAGAATAAGACCGTCCCGGACGATGACCTGAGGTCCTTCATTGACATGGGGAACATGATTCGTCTCCCAGCTGTACGTCGGCCTGGATATCTCCACCCGCTCCGAGTCGATGGTCCATGGATTGCTCATATGGGCGATGTACAGGTTCTGACGGACGTTGACGTCTCCTTCCCAGCCGGACCAGATGAAATACAGCTCCCCGCCGAGCTGCAGCACCGTCCCGTCAATCGCCCATTTGTTCGTCGGATCGGTGATCTGCCCCTTGTATTCCCACGTGCCTTGGGTCGGATCCGGCGATTTGTTCTCCATGACGTACATGCGGTGATTGACATTGTCTCCGTCATCCTTGGCGTAGTAAATATACCAGGCGCCGTCAATGTAATGCAGCTCCGGTGCCCAAATGTTGCAGCAGCCCGTGTTTACCACCGCTGTAGGGGCCGCATCAATCGTAGTGAGCTGGGCGGATTTCCAGATCGTCATGTTACCGCCGGTCGTTTTCGTGAAGTAGTAATAGCCGTCCGTATGCTTATACACCCAAGGGTCTGCCCCCTCCTGCATGACAACGTTATAGAAGTTGTTCTGAACGGAGGCCGCTTGCGAGGTCTGGCCGATCGGAAAAACAAGCAGCGCGCATATCGACAGCAGCAAGGTGTTCCTGAAATTCTTATTTATCATCCGGTTCACGTTCCTTTCGGTACATGTATGATCATGCTCCAAAACGGCTATTCGGCACGGCCCGCCTTCGAAACCGCTGCGGGCAGCATTATTAGTTCCTGCTTAGCGCGTTTCGGCCACAGGATGGCAAGCTCCCGGATATCAATCCTCGATGGCCGCTTTACGCGAATTGATGCGGCGGATGACCTCGGGGTCAAACTTCGCCTTTCTTTCGTAGGTATACAACCCGTTGACTTCCTGTTCCACGTCGTACAGCTGCGTGTAACAGAATCCGAACATCATCGGATGATCCAGCAGCGTGCTCGTTAAACCCTCGTAACGCGCAAGGAATTCTTCTTCGGAAGCCGGTCTCTCGCCGTACCCCCAGGCCTTCCCGTCCTTTTGGTCCGGGTTCCACCATATCCCGCCGTACTCGCTGACGAAATACGGCTGCCCTCCATAGGTTTGCCGGTTCGGAAACGTATTGTAAACCTCGCCGCCGTCCTTCATCGACTCAAATTTTTGGCGGAACGTCTCCGGATTCTGATCATAGTCATGAATGTCGAAGATATCGGTGACGACATGGAAGTTCCCGCTGGTGTCGATCACCGGACGGGTTGGATCCATTCGCTTCGTCACCTCGTAAACAATGCGAAGGACATCGTTATGCTGCTTCGTGCCATCCTTATCCCACGTTTCGTTAAACGGGCACCAGCCGACAAGCGCGGGATGATTGAAATCCCACTCTACGCCTTCCAGCCATTCCGGCAGAAAACGGGACACCGCTTCAGTCGTCGTGATATCCAAGCCCCAGTTCGCGTGCTCGCCCCATACCAGATAGCCTAGGCGATCCGCCCAGTACAGGAAGCGCGGCTCAAAGATTTTCTCGTGAAGCCTGGCCCCGTTAAAACCGAGCTCCATGGAGAGCTCTATATCCCTGCGAAGATCCTCATCGCTCGGCGCCGTGTAGATGCCGTCCGGATAAAAGCCTTGGTCCAGCACAAGGCGCTGAAACACGGATTTGCCGTTAATCCGGAATGCCATGCCGTCAAGACGTAGGGTCCGAAGACCGAAATACGATTGGACGGAATCGCTTGGGCTGCCCTGGTCGGTCAAAGACAGGGCCAGGTCGTACAGCCGTCCGTTTCCTGCTTCCCACAGATGGATCTCCGACAAGGGAACGGTCAGCTTAACCGAAGGTCCGGATACGATCGCGCCGGCTTCGCCGACAAGCCGGCCGTCGAAATAGGCGGAAGCGGCAAGCCGCTCCCCGGCCGCACTCCCTTCGACCGCAATCTCGAGATGCACGCAGGCATTATCCGGATCCCCCACCAATTTCATCGACGCCATATAAGCCTTTGGCACATGCTCAAGCCATACCGTCTGCCATATCCCTGTCGTACGGGTGTAGTCGCAGCCGTGCGAGTGGTATAACCCGCTCTGCTTGCCTCTCGGCTGGCGCCCCGAACGAACGTCGTCCTCCGCATATACCGTAATGACGTTGCTGCCCGGCACGACATGGGACGTAATGTCGAAGCTAAACGGCGTGTACCCTCCGCGGTGCGAGCCGGCAACCGTCCCGTTCACCCATACCTCGGCTGCATAATCGACGGCGCCGAAGTGGAGCAGGATCCTGCCCCCGGCCCAGCCTTCCGGCACGGTGAACGCCCGTTTATACCATACAGCGGCCATAAAGTCTTTATATTCTACGCCGGAGAGCTTGCTCTCCGGACAGAAAGGCACCGTGATCGTCCCGGACAGCTGGTATCCGGGATCCGTCAGGCCGCGGTCCTTGCCGCTCTTGCCGTGGTCGATTTCAAATTGCCACTGGCCGTTCAGATTGGCCCAATCGGACCGGACCCATTGGGGTCTCGGGTACTCGGGGCGCGGGATATTAGATGAATGAGTCATGGTCTACTCCTTTTATGTCTGGATTGTTTTATATTTCAGCATTTTGCAAAATTCGATTCAAGCCGCTCCAGGGTACAATATATAGACGAACTAAACCGTTTCGCTCTATATATTGCTGATTGAAAGTCGCTCTGTGGATTCTTGCAAAATCCTTATTTACAAAAGCCTATCTTGCCATTTCGGGATCAGCCTGCTGCGACTCGGTACGCATATCCGGTTCCGGACTAAGCGGCTCGGTTAGCGTCCCCGTCATAATCCCGCGGATCTTCGCAAGCGGCGCTTTCGGCCGCCTGTCGTAGGTGAGCAGACCGTTGATCTCCTGCTCGACATCGGTCAGCTGCGTATAACAGTAGCCTTGAACGACCGGCGAGGTCAGCATCGGGTCGACGACGGCCTTGAGCCGGATCAGGAAATCCTCCTCGCTGTCCGCCCCCGAGTATCCCCAGCCCTCCCACTCGCTCTTCTTGAAGGCGATGCCTCCAAACTCCGATACGAGAATGGGCTGCCCTTGATAGGAAGCGCCTCCGACGAAAATGCTGCGGTTGGCCGGCATCGCTTCCACGGCGGATTGCACGCTCTTATACCGCTTCTCCAGCACCTCTTGACGGCTCTCATAGTCGTGAATCGTGACCAGGTCGGTGGTCATATGCTCCCAGCCGTCGTTGTACACCACCGGCCGCGTATCATCCAGCGATTTCGTCAAATGATACATGGCCAGCCCGTGCTGCTGCTGCCGGCTGTCCATGCGGACATTCGGGATTCCCCAGCTTTCATTCAGCGGAACCCAGGTGACGATGCACGGGTGGTTATAATCCCGCTCGATGATCTCCTGCCATTCCTTGGTGAAGCGGCGCACATATTCTTCGGAATAGTCATACGCATTCGCCGCCTCGCTCCACACAAGCAGCCCGAGCCGGTCGCACCAATAAAGGAATCTTGGATCCTCCGTCTTCTGGTGCTTCCTCACGCCGTTGAAGCCCATCTCCTTGGTCAGCTCCACGTCGCGTCTCAGCGCATCGTCCGAAGGAGCGGTTAGGATGCCTTCCGGAAAATACCCCTGGTCCAGCACCAGTCTTTGATAATACGGCCGGTTATTCAAGCACAGCTTGCCGTCCTCGATCGACACCTTCCGCATGCCGAAATAGCTGGCAACCTCATCGACGACCTCTCCGCCGCATACGAGCCGAAGCTCCAAATCGTACAGATTCGGATGCTCGGGGCTCCACAGCCGCCCAAGGCCATGATCCGTGAAATCCCCGAGGCCGATGGTCCGCAGCTGCTCGCCGCTGCGGATCGAATATTGATCCTCGGCCACGACTTCGTTCCCGTACGCTACGGTAACCTGAAGCTTTATATCATCTGCCGCCTTCAATCCTTCAACGAAGGTGCGAATCCGGATTTCATTCCGATCGATATCCGGCGTAACCACCGTTTTTCTAAGGTGCACGGCGGATAAAGGCTCCAGCCAGACGCTCTGCCAAATGCCCGTCGTCCGCGTGTAGAAGATGCTGGCCGATTTCTCAAGCCAGTATTGCTTTCCCCTCGGCAGCGTAACATCACGGCTGAAGTCCTCGGCCCTGACCACCAGCGTGTTGCTCCCTTCAACGAGGAAGCGGGTAATATCCGCTTGAAACGGTGTGTGGCCCCCTTCATGAACAGCCGCAAGCTGCCCGTTAACCCAGACCTTTGCCAGATAATCGACGGCGCCGAAATGAAGCAGAATGGTTTTTCCCTTCCAATTATCCGGGATGTGAAAGCTTCTTCGATACCACACCACGTCATGGAAAGAGGGATCCCCGATGCCGCTCAGCTTGCTTTGGAACGCGAAGGGCACGTTGATCTTTCGGGGGAATGAAGCGGAGCCGTCCGCCTCATACCACCGTTCCTGCTCGCCGACGTCTCCGTCGTCAAATCCGAATTCCCACTCTCCATTAAGGCTCAGCCATGCCTTGCGCATGAACTGGGGCCTCGGATATTCCGGTCGCGGAGGCTGCGTATGGTTTGTTTCTGTCGTCAAGATGTCATCCACTCCTCATCGATTCATTGTTGTATCTATCCTTTGATCGAGCCTACGTAAACGCCTTTAACAAAATACTTCTGCAGGAACGGGTATACCATTAAAATCGGCACCGTCGAAACGACGATCGCGCAGTATTTCACCAGCTCCCGGAAAGCGTTCGCGCTCTGGGCGCTGTTAATGACGACGCCGCCGGCGCTTCCGATCGACGTTGCCGTGGCGTCGTTCGCCACCAAAATTTCCTTCATTAACAGCTGCAGCGGGAACAGCTGCCGGTCTTTAAGCAGCACCATCGCATTAAACCAGGAGTTCCAGTTCCCGACCAGGTAATACAAGAAAATGACGGCGAGCGTCGCTCTCGACAGCGGCAGGATGACGTTGACCAGAATCTTCGCCTGGCCTGCGCCGTCGATCACGGCCGCCTCCTCCAGCTCCCTCGGTATGGCCTGGAAGGCGGTCCGCAGGATGATGATGTTCCATGTGCTGATGGCGGTCGGCAGAATCATCGCCCACAGATTGTTGTACAACCCGATGTCCTTCATCAGCAGGAACCAAGGAATCAGGCCGCCGCCGAAGAACATGGTGATGGTGATCAGGATCATGATGAAATTTTTGAAATACAAGTCCCGTCTGGACAGCACGTATGCCCCTAATATCGTCATGACCATGTTGACTAGCGTGCCGAGCCCGACGTAGATCATCGTGTTTTTATACCCGTTGAGCAGGCTGTTGTCTTTGAATACCAGCTTATATCCGTCAAGCGTGAATCCAAGCGGCTTGAACAGCGCGCCTTTATGCGCAATCAGAGCGGTAGGGTCGCTGACCGAAGCGAACAGGATATGCAGGATCGGGTAGAAGCATACCAGCGTCAACGCGGCCAATAATGTATAGTTTGCGAAATCGAATACGAAGTCTCCCACCGATTTATGCTTTCTTTTACCTCGTGCTTTGATCTTCTTGTTATCGATCATGGCCATCTCCTTCCCCTACCATAAGCTGGTTTCCGATCTGCGCTTCACGATGTAGTTCGTCACCCAGAGCAGCCCGAAGTTGACGATGGAGCTGATCAGCCCCACCGCGGCGGAATAGCTCAGACTGGCTTCCCTGAGGCCCCGGCGATACACGTAGGAAGCGATGACGTCGGCCGTCTCGTAGGTGAGCGGATTGTACAGCAGAATGATTTTCTCGTAGCCGGATGACATCAGGCCGCCGATCGCGAAAATAAACAAGATAATGATGACCGGACTGATCTGCGGCAAGGTGATGTACCACATTTTCTTAACCCTGCTGACGCCGTCGATTTCAGCCGCCTCGTACAATGCCGGATCGATCCCGCTCATGGCGGCCAGATAAATGATGCTGTCCCACCCGATGCTCTGCCAGATGCCGGAGAAAGTATAGATCGGCCGGAAGAATGAGGAGTACCCCAGGAGCGAAGAGTACTCTTTGCCTGTAATGAACTGCAGCAGTTGAGTAATAATTCCTTCATCCGCCGTGAAAATATGGATGATCCCGCACACGACGACCAATGAAATGAAGTGCGGCATGTACGTAACGGTCTGCACGGTTCGTTTGAACTTGGACGACCGGACCTCATTCAGCATTAAAGCGAGAATGATCGGCGCCGTGAACCCGAAGGCGAGAGCCCACACATTCAGCATCAGCGTGTTCTTGACGACCCTCCAGAAATAAGGTCCTTGGAAAAAATCGATGAAATGCTTAAAGCCTACCCAGTCGCTTTCCCCGAATCCAAGCAGCGGCTTGAAATCCTTGAAAGCGATCATGACGCCCCACATAGGGCCGTAGCAGAAGATCAGGTACCATGCGATCACGGGCAGCGCCAATAAGTATACGAACCAGTTCTTCTTCATATCCCGCTTGATCAGCAGGCTCTTCCGTAGTTTGGCTTCCGCGGGAGCCGGGCTCATCTTCCTGTTTTTTCGAATGATCTCCATGATTCAACCACCTATTCCCGATATGGAAGCTATCGTTGGTTATACCGGTCCAGCGCCGCCTGATGGAGACTTAAGAATTCGTCCAAGCCCATGCTCTGCGCTTCCTTCAAAAACTGGTCATATGCATTCACAGGCAGCTCGCCCATGATGATCTTGGCAAAATACTCTCCCCGAAGCGTAGACAGCTGGTTTCCAAGCTCGGCCTCGCGCGATGCCTCCTCTTTGGTGAAGGTGATCGGCGGCATGGCCATGCTGGTGTCCATGTTCTCTGTCCAATATTTCCGGATATCTCCGGAATAGCTTCCCTTCGCCACGATCAACGGGTTAGCATGATGCTCGTCGCGAATGTTCGGCCAGCTGTGCATGCGGTATTTCCACAGCGTCGTGGCGACCGGCTGTCCGTCCGGATCATTGTAAATGTAGCTGTTCTCAGGGAAATACGGCATTCCCTTGTCATCCACCAAATGAACGGTGCCATACTCGCCGAAGTTGATCAGTTCCCATCCCTTTTTGCTGTAGTTAAAGTCCAGCCAAGCCATGGCTGCTTCCACATTGTCCGCTTGGGTCGTAATCGCCGCCTCGGTGCCGGTGCGCATGAAGTTTTTGTACGTCGTCGCCGATTTATCGCCTTCGTTCAGGATCGGATTCAGCGCACCAACGAAATCGATGTCGTTCTGTTCCTTCCAATAGCTCCACATCGTATCCGGGGAGTCCATGATGACCGCCGTATCGTCTGAAATGGCGCTCGCCATCCGCTGGTTGAAGTCGGCCGTTGCCCAATCGCGGTTAAGGAGACCCTCCTTGTTCCACTTCTGCATGGTCGCCAAGTACTCTTTCGCTTTCGGCTGCGCAGGCCCCCATTGCACCTTGCCGTTCTCGTCCTGGAAGGTCCAGTCCCATACGCCGTAAGCGCCGTTAATGATGCCCGTAAAAATTTGGCCGTAGCTCGATCCGTAGTTCAGCGGGGTCTTGTATCCGACCTCCTGGCATTTCTTCAAGAACGCGTACCATTCGTCGATGGTGTTCGGCACTTCCATCCCCGTCTTGTCGAGGGCTTCCTGCTTGATCAGCATGCCGAACCAGGTCCATTCCGAATACGGAGCGATTCCGTAGAAGCCGAGCAGCCTCCCGTCGTCCGTCACCGTCGTCTTTCTTCTCATCTCGTGGGAATTGCGCCAGGCCGTATAGTTCGGAGCATGCTTCTCCATCAGGTCGGTCAGGTCGATATAAGCGCCGTCGTTAACCCCGGCTTCCAGGCCCCCGGGATACCGGCCCGGTTCAATGATGATGTCCGGGAGCTCGCCGGAGGAGATCATCAGCGTGAATGCATCCGCTTCCTGTCCTACCGGCGGCGTGATGAAATTCACCTTGATCCCGGTCAATTTCTCGATCTGTTTCTGAACGGCATGGTTGTTCATATCCGGTATATTGGAGTTGGCAGGCATCCAAACATCCAGCACGACCTCTTCCTTGAACGGATAGGCGGAGTAATCGCTTGGAATGACTTCGTCGTATACATCGCCGAGGTATGTATCGTTCAGCGTGTTGTTCACCTCGTCGATTTGCTCTTGCGTCGGAGCCGTATTGCCGCGGATGCTTGCGCTAATGTCCGTAAACTCGACCTCATTCTTCTTCTCGGTGGACACGGCCTCTTCGTTGCCTTCCGGCTCATCCTTCCCGGAGCCGCCGCCGCTGCATGCGGTTATGGCCGAAATCATCAGTATGGAGATCAGGAATAAATGAATCACACGCTTAAATTTCGCTTTCATCGTAATCCTCCCATAATCAAAATTGGTTGACCTTCCGTTCCAAAAACCCGCTCTTGCCTACTTCCCCCTTTTCGAAATCAAAATGCTAAAGGTCTCTCCACAAACACCCTTGTTTAATACAATAAAACCGTATCTTTAATCGAAGTATAGGCATGATTTCATCATCTGTCAACGCTTTCATACATTAATTTTGTAATTATTATTCCTTCAAGCAATTCCCCATATCGTACAACAAAAAGTCGTTTCGAGGGGTCGAATACAGATAAAACCCCAATAGTGACAAGGTTTTCGGGTGCATTAATTCAATTTGCTATCGATCTATTTGGATTGAAACAATCAATAATCCCGAAATAAAAAAAGCCTTTTATTACGAAATTTCTGTAATAAAAGGCTTTTTACTTCGGATCCTTCGTTGCTATCGGCTGCCCTTTTTCAATGGGATACGGATCTCCTGCATCATTCTCCCGAAGGGACGTAGAGCGCGTCGGAATCGCCTGCCGGAATTCCGAAATCCGGCGTTCCGTCCGGATGCCATCCGAACTTCTGAATGCGGGTGGCGCGCAAGCGGGTATCCGCTCCCGGTTCAGGGAGGGCATGATAGACGATCCAGTCCTCCGTCCCGTCCGGGGACTTCGTAAAACTGTTATGTCCGGTCGCATAAATACCGTTCTCCACGCTTTTGCGAAATACCGGTTCCGGGGATTTCGTCCACGCATCCGGATTCATCGGATCGCTGGACGCGTCCATCGTCAGCATGCCCAGCGCATAATCCTCGGACCATGTCGTGCTGGCGGAATAGACAAGAAAGATGCGGCCGTTCCGATGGAGAATGACAGGGCCTTCGTTAATGGCCATGCCCCCCTGCTTCTCCCATTCCAGGGTTGGAGCTGTAAGCAGGACATGCTCGCCGGTCAGCGTCCATGGATCAAGCATACGCATGATATAAATTGCCGAGCCGTAATCCGGAAACCGGCCGTATCCGGCATACAGGAAGTAGAGCTGACCCTGCAGCGTCATCACGGTACCGTCCAAACCCGGGACGGGCGTGTCAAGCGCCCCCCTCCATGTCCATTCGCCCTCCATGGGGTCGTCTTCACCGTTCTCCAGGACGCAAATCCGGCGGGTATCGTCGCCTCCCCCGTCATTCGCCGTATAATAAACATACCATTTACCTTGAACATGATGAATTTCCGGAGCCCATAAGTTATGGCTGTATCGACCTCCCGGCTCCGGCGCCCAAATCGTTTTCTTCCGGCCTTCGGCGATCCGGCTCAGCGAGTCTGATTTCGTAAGCTCAATACGATCCCGGGCCGTATGCATGAAATAATAGAAGCCGTCGGTGTGCTTCCACACCCAAGGATCAGCCGCTTGCTCGACAATCGGATTGTGAAACGTTGCAGTTTGGGGCAATTTCTCCATCTCCCTTCGCATTTCGCGTCAGGCCCTTCGCTCGGGTGCTCTTCCATGGATCCTCCCGGACCTTTGCGTTACGTTCCATCTTACCGATGCCGTTTTATGCTGTCTATGCTAAATTGAGTATATTTAGTCCGGCGCATATAAGCCCGAACCGTCAACGGAGCGAATACCGCCACGATGACGGCGGCGCCGATCAGCGAAATGGACAGATCCCAGCCGACGGTTCCCGAGTTGGTCAAGTCCCGGACGGCCGTAACCAGATGCGATATCGGATTAATATTCACGAACCATTGCAGCCATCCCGGCATCGTCTCGACCGGCACAAACGCATTGGAAAGAAACGTGAGCGGGAACAAAACGATCATCGAGATGCCCTGCACGCTGGAGGCCGTACGGGCGATCACCCCGAAGAAGGCGAAAATCCAGCTGATCGCCCAAGAGCAGACGATGACGAGGAGCGCGGCGAGCGCCACGTACCCCAAGCCGCCGCCCGGATGATAGCCCATCACATATCCCATGGCAAAGGTCAGGACCGTTGCGATGGTATACCTGACGGTGTCCGCCAGCAGGGCGCCGGCAAGCGGCGCGATTCGCGCGATCGGCAGCGATTTGAACCTGTCGAACACGCCTTTATCCATATCCTCTCGCAGCTGTACGCCGGTAACGACCGACGTCGTGATAACGGTCTGCACGAGAATGCCGGGAATGATGACCGGCAAGTAGCTTTGCACGTCGCCGGAGATGGCGCCGCCGAAAATATACGTGAACATCAAGGTAAAGAGAATCGGCTGCATCGTCACGTCAAAGAGCTGCTCCGGCGTTCGCCGGATCTTCAGCAGCCCCCGATACGCCATCGTAAACGAATTGCGCAGGGACTGGCCGAAGCTGGTGCGGTTTTTCAGCCGGGAATTGGTACCGGGTTTCATCTTCATCACGCTGCTCATACGCTTGCCTCCTCAACTTGCTTTGAATGTGGTCCCCGGGACGGATGCGATGTTTGAGCCTTCGCAGCATGCCCGGTAATCGTCAGAAATACCTCATCCAGCGTCGGCTTCTGGACGCTCATCTCAGCTAAGCCGATCCCCGATGCGCGAAGCTCAATCAGCAGGTCCGTGACCAGATCTGCATTCGCCATCGGTGCCGTGATCGCTCCGGCCTCCGGGGATACCATGGAAGGCGCCTGAAGCACCCGTTCAACCATTTGGCGGGCCTGCTCGATGTTCGCCGGATCCCCGACGCGCAAATGGAGCGAAGAGGTGCCAACCGATGCCTTCAGTTCATCGGCGGTCCCTTCGGCAACGACCCTGCCGTGATCGATGACCGCTATCCGGTCGGCCAGCTGGTCCGCCTCCTCCAGGTACTGCGTCGTGAGGAGTACGGTCGACCCCGTGCTCACCAGCCGGCGGATCGTATCCCACATCTGGGATCGGGTTCGCGGGTCGAGACCCGTTGTCGGCTCATCCAGAAAAATAAGCGGCGGCTGGGCAATCAGGCTTGCCGCCAAATCGAGCCTGCGGCGCATGCCGCCGGAAAATTGCTTAAGCGGCCGCTTTGCCGCTTCCGTTAAACCGAACTCCTCAAGCAGCTGTCCTGCCTTGCGTTTCGCTTCCGCGCGTCCAAGCCCGAGCAGCCTTGAGAAGATGATGAGGTTCTCGGTCGCGCTGAGCGATTCGTCAACCGACGCGTACTGGCCGGTGACCCCGATCAATTGCCGGACGATCTGCGCTTCCTTCAGCACATCGTAGCCGAGGATGCGCGCCGAGCCGGCATCCGGACGTAGCAGAGTTGCCAGCATCCGGATCGTGGTGGTTTTGCCCGCACCGTTGGGTCCGAGCACGCCGTATATGCTCCCAGTCCGGACCTTCAGCTCCACCCCGTCCACCGCCCTGTTATCGCCGAACGTTTTGACGAGCCCGTGCGCTTCGACTGCCCAATCCCCGCTTCTTGGCTCCCATTGGTATTGATTGTTCTGTTTCACTTGATTTCCTCCAATCATCGTGATGGTTGATGAAAGAAGGTTAACATGCTTATTTAAACGGAATTTAAATCCGCCTCGGGAGCAACAGGCAAAAAAGCGCCCCAAGATCGAATGATCTTGGGGCGCTTTTAGGTTATCGTCTGAAATCAGAGGATGTTCTTACGACATTTTGACCAAGCTGTAGTTCTTCTTCCCCTTGCGGATGATGATGAACCGGCCGCCGATCGCTTGGTCGGCGGTTACTTCATGGCTGACATCGCTAATGCGCTCGCCGTTCATGGAGATAGCGCCGTTGTTGATATCCTCGCGCGCCTGCCGCTTGGAAGGCTCGATGCCGAGGTCGACCAGCCAATCCACGATATTTTTCGTCTCCGGACCTGCCTCGTAGGTCGGCATTTCCTTGAAGCCCTGCTCGATCTCATCGGCCGTCAAGGACTTGATATCGCCGCTGAACAGCGCTGCCGTAATGCGCTTCGCCTGCTCCAGCATTTCCTCGCCGTGCACGAACCGCGTCATTTCCTCGGCAAGCGTTATTTGCGCTTCGCGTTTATGCGGCTCGGTCTCCACCTTATGGGCAAGCTCCTCGATCTCCTCTTTCGCGAGGAACGTGAAGTACTTCAAGTATTTCACGACGTCGCGGTCGTCGGTGTTGGCCCAGAACTGGTAGAACTCGTACGGCGTCGTCTTCTTCGGATCGAGCCAGATCGAGCCGCCGGCCGTTTTCCCGAACTTCGTGCCGTCGGCTTTCAGCATCAGCGGAATCGTCAAGCCGAACGCCTTGGCGTCCGCGCCTTCCTTTTTCCGGATGAGGTCAAGGCCGCTTGTGATGTTGCCCCATTGGTCCGAGCCCCCGATCTGGAGCTGCACGTCGAAATTCTTGTACAGATGCAGGTAATCCAGCGACTGCAGAATCTGGTACGAGAACTCCGTGAAGGAAATGCCGCTCTCCAGCCGGCTTGCCACGACGTCCTTCGCCAGCATCGTGTTGATGCTGAAGTTTTTGCCGTAGTCGCGCAAAAATTCGATGACGCCGATGTCCTTCGTCCAATCGTAGTTGTTCACCAACCGGATCTGGTTGTCGCCCTCGGTGATGAACAGCTTCTTCATCTGCTCGGTCAGGGCGTCCACGTTGGCCTGTACCTGCTCGAGCGTCTGCAGCGAGCGCTCGGTTTGGCGTCCGCTCGGATCGCCGATCGTCCCGGTCGCGCCCCCGATCAGAATGACCGGACGGTGTCCTGCCATCTGGAAGCGCTTGAGCACCATAAACGGGATCAAATGCCCGATATGCATGCTGTCGCCGGTCGGGTCGACGCCGCAGTATACGGAGATTGATTTTTCATTCGTCAATTCGCGGAGGCCTTCGGCATCCGTCTGCTGATTGATGGCATCGCGCCACTCGAGTTCATCGATAATGTTCATGTCTACATTCCACTCCTTGAATTCAATACTTCTGCATGTGAAACAGCTTTTAAAGGCTAGGTTAAAACCATAAAAAAACGCCCCCATGTCTATCACAGACACAGGGACGATTGAACACCGCGTTACCACCCAGATTGCACCCCTCCAAGCGCCGGCGCCTAGGCCGCAAGCAAGGATGCCACTCGTCGGCGAGTTAACGTTCGCCTCTTCCCGCTCGGCATTACCCGAGATACTCCAGAGTGTATTTCACCGGCTTAATATGTGCCAAGGTTCCATCCTCCTCGGCTTTCTGGAACAGGGATTAAGCAAGCTACTGGGCTCTTTCAACGTATATCCTATATAAGATTACAGACAGTATAGTGAAATACGAATTGAATGTCAACTGGCCATCTGATTCGATCTTGCTGCTCAGGCTCACACCATACTTGACAGCCTATTGTTTAGATCCTAAACTAATGGCATGAATAATGAATCCAACCCAACCAATCAGGAAGCGAACCGGGGCAGCAAGAACTTAGGCCGGTTGATTCTGCAGCTGAGACGCCTGGAGCGCCAGCCTCATACATTCGGCCATGCAGGCAAATTAACGCCGAGCGAGATCCATACGATTGACGCCATCGGTTATGACGGAGCCATCCTCATGAGCGAGCTAGCAGCACGGCTTGGCGTGACAAAGGGAGCCATTACGCAGGTGGTTGATCGGCTGGAGGCTAAATCGCTTGTGATCCGTTCCCCCCATCCACATGATTCAAGAAGCTCGATCGTTTCGCTCAGCGAAGACGGAAAGGAGGCTTACCGGGCTCACGAGGCCGTGCATCTCGAATTCTATAATCAGCTGAGATCGCAGCTCAGCGAACAAGAAATAAAAATTTTTGAGAAGAGCATTGAGATATTAAATAATATGCTGAGCAAATAACTATTTTTTTTCGATAAATAGTTTAGTTACTAAACTAAAATCCAAGGGAGGCTTCCCATGAATCTCGATACCAATCCGGCTCTCATCATTACAGCGAAACATCGATGGTGGCTCTTGTTTTCAATTTGTACTGGCGCATTTCTGTCCCATTTTACTGCCGGCGTTGTGAATGTATCGCTTCCTTCTCTTACATCGGTATTCCAAAAGGATTTGGATATCCTGCAGTGGATTACGACGGCATACTTGCTTGTCATTACGGCATTGCTGCCCATCATGGGGAAAATGGGCGACCGTTACGGGCATGGTCTCATTCATAATATGGGCTATTTGATCTTTGCCGTAAGCTCTCTTCTGATTGCCTTGTCTCCAAACGTCCTTGTCCTAGTCTCGTTTCGAATCCTCCAAGGGATTGGAGCCGCCATGTTTCAAGCAACCAATATTGCGCTGATCCAGCTTTGTTACCCT
The DNA here is from genome assembly GCF_038597315.1 of Paenibacillus sp. FSL M8-0142. Lineage (NCBI taxonomy): Bacteria > Bacillati > Bacillota > Bacilli > Caryophanales > Paenibacillaceae > Paenibacillus > Paenibacillus sp. FSL M8-0142. Next base: position 1,655,987 of record NZ_CP152008.1, on the reverse strand, counting down.
AAAGAACAAAGAGGCCGCGCCCTCGGCATCATGAGTTCGGTCGTCGCCCTCGGAGCCATGACCGGCCCGCTCGCCGGTGGACTCATTGCCGAACGGTTAAGCTGGCACTGGTTGTTCCTGGTACATCTGCCCGCTGCAGCCGGAGCGGCTGCACTCGCTTGGCGATTCATCCCCATGCAGCGTCCTAACGGCGATTTGCCATCCATAGACCGAGTCAGCGCATTGTTATTCGTTGCCATTGCCGCATCGGTGACTTATGGGTTATCCAGCGGGAATGCGCAGGGCTGGTTTTCCCCAATCATCCTTTCGGTTTTTGGCGGCGGCGGGTTCGTGCTCACTTTGTTCTTGCGGCGGGATTTGCGCATGCCCGTCCCCTTTTTGCCTTTGCAAGTTCTGCGCGTGCCTTCAGTCTCATCGGGGTTAGTCATAAGCTGTATCTCCTTTGTGCTGATTAATGCCGTATTGGTTGTCATGCCTTTTTATTTGTCCCATATGACCTCATATCCTCCCGTGTATATCGGCTTGATCATGACGGCTTATCCCCTGCTATTTGCCATATCCAGCCCGGTGTCCGGACATTTATCCGATCGAATCAATCCCCGGCTGCTCATGTTGACCGGACTCGCTTTTATCGTAACTGGACTTGCGGTTTTTTCTTGTTTTCTAGCTGATCTGACGGTTCCCGGCTTGGTAGCCGTACTTGCCTGGATAGGGCTGGGCATGGGCTGCCTGGCTGCGCCAAACAACGGTTACATCATGCGCAGCGTCCCCTTCCGGTATGCCGGCTCGATTGGAGGCATGATTGCACTGACACGAAATGCCGGAATGGCCCTAGGTGCAGCATTAGGTCTCGGCATGGTAACCGGACATACGGGAACGGAGTTATCGTTTGCTGATTTTGAACGGATTTTTAGAATCAACGTGATCATCGGCCTATGCTCCTGCGCTGCTTTGGGTTATGGAGCGTACCTGGAGCGCCGAAGCAAGTCCATTTCTAAACAATCGGAGGAAACAGGATGTTGAAAGATAAAATCGTCGTCATTGGCGGATATGGCCAGGTTGGGCAAATGATATGCAACGACCTCGCCTTCTTCTATCCCGGCAAAGTCTTCGCTGCAGGAAGAAGTCAAGGGCGGGCGGAAGCATTCAGCCGCGCCACGCAGGGCCGCGTGGAGCCGCTGCGCATCGATGCGGATGCAGGCGTAGACCCCGCGTTGTTGTCCGAGGTTAAGCTGGTCATCATGTGCTTGGACCAACAGAATTCGTCATTCGTTCAAGCCTGTATCGGGCAAGGCATCCATTATATAGACCTTTCGGCGGATTATCGATTGCTGTCTCAAGTGGAGCTGCTGCATCCCCTGGCCGTTACTCATGGGGCTACCGCCATCCTGAGCGTCGGTCTTGCACCGGGCATGTCGAATCTTCTATCGCTCCATGCCAAGCAGCAATTGGATGTTACAGAGGCTATCTATATATCGCTTATGCTGGGTCTCGGAGATTCCCACGGTAAAGCGGCCATTGAATGGACCGTTGATAATTTGCGCTCCAACTTTACGACGATGGAGCAAGGGAAAGTGATACAGCATACCAGCTTTGCCGACGGGCGCAAAACGGATTTCGGCAACGGACAGGGCAGCCGCACAGCATATCGATTCAATTTTGCCGATCAGCATATATTGCCGCGTACGCTTCAAGTGCCAAGCGTATCGACACGGCTTTGCTTTGACCGCCCCTTCATCACCGGGTTATTATCCTGCCTCAAACGGATGGGCAGCCTCAAGCTGCTGAATATCCCCTGGATTCGGGATGCTGCTGTTAAAGCCTTTGCATCCATGCGGATCGGTAAGCCCATGTTCGCATTAAAAGTCGATGCGGTGGGTAAGAAGCAGGACCAGCCCGCGCTTGTGGAATGCTTCCTGCAAGGCGTTCACGAGGCCGAACTCACTGCAAAAGCGGCTGCAATCGTGGCTAGAAGGCTCTACACTTCCGATATGCCGCATGGCGTCTTTCATATCGAGCAGTTGTTCACCTATGATTCCTTCGTTGAAGAACTGCGGGAGATGGCGCATATATCATCACGGCTTCGCATCGGAACGTCGCCTGGCTCGGACCAGATGACAGAGACCTCAAGCTGAGAATAGCGAGCGAATATTTAGATGGTTAAGGGCTAACGCATTCTCCATAATTCAAATAACCGTCCCGATGGATTCCATCAGGACGGTTATTGCCGTTTATTCTACGCCTTTATCCATAAAGCCCAGCGTTTGCAATGTACGCAATCTTGTAAACGCAATCATGATTCGAGTAGGACCGGCCAAACATTCGTACTTGTGTTTAGGGCCGTAGCTCCTCAAATCCGTGACCATGTCATTTTGCGGCGCCGGTTCGACGATCCGCCATACGGACCGCCTGAATTTGACCGCGCTCTGATCACTAATCTATAATTATATTGAACAATTGTTCATTATTTGGATCATTCATTAGGAGGGAGGTTATCGTTGTCCGGAAGCTATTCATCGGAAATATCTACTATTCTTAACGTGGCTCAAGTAAGGAGGAAATGGTTGTTTATTGGTAGGAATGCAAGACATTGCAGATATTGAAGTCTGCTTGCCATTTAGAGTGGGGAGACAAAATCGACCTGTGAGAGAGGATGGTTACCATGGACAGATCGAAACAAAGCGTATCAGAGCAAGCCGGATTCAGCTTTTTTGGCGGGGAGAACGTTACTGACCCGTTCCCGTTATTCGCTCAGCTTCGCGCTAGCGGTGCCGTGATTCCGATTCCGAATCCGCTAGGCGGTTCCGGGGGAACGTGGATCGTCACTCAGATGGAGGAAGCCATCCAGGTGTTGAAGGATCACGCTCGCTTCACCGTGGATCCCAGCTCGCTCGACGGTCATCAAGACATTCGGAGAACGCTCGCCGATACGGCGGAAGCATCCGCTCCTGCGACCTTTTTTACCGGCAAATCCATGTTATTCGTCGACGAGCCAGATCACAAGCGGCTGCGCGGCCTGGTTTCCAAAGCTTTCACGCCCAGATACATGGAAAGCTTGCGCCCCCGCGTTCAAGAAATTGCCGACGAGCTCCTCGACCAGGTACAAGCTCAAGGGCAGATGGACATCGTCAAGGATTATGCCTATCCGTTGCCGATCAATGTCATTTCCGAAATGCTGGGCGTACCGTTGGAAGACCGGGACCAAATCCGTGTCTGGTCGGAGGCGCTCGCACGCGGCCTTGGCTATGAGAAGCAGGATCCGGCTGTCGCAGCCCATATGAGCGCCTTCGGCGAATATACCGCGCAGCTTGTAGCGGATAAACGAAAGCGCCCGGCCGAGGATCTGATCAGCCAGCTGATCGCCATCGAAGAGGAAGGGGACCGCCTCAACGAGGATGAACTGATTTCGATGATAACCTTATTGATCTTTGCCGGCCACGAGACCACATCCAACCTGATTGCGACAGGAACCTTGATGCTCTTGGACCATCCACAGCAATGGGAGAAACTCAAAGCCGATCCCGGTCTCGTGCCGTCAGCCGTCGAGGAGCTGCTTCGCTTCAACGGACCTGCTACAGCCTCGGGACCGCGCTACGCCACCGAAGACGTTGAGCTTGGCGGACAGCGGATTAAGAAAGGGGATATCGTGATCCCCGTGTTGAAATCGGCCAATCGGGACGAGAGCCAGTTTACCGATCCGGAAGAACTCGATGTTGCGCGTCGGATCAAACGCCATCTCGCATTCGGGCATGGGATTCACATGTGCTTGGGGGCGCCGCTTGCCCGCATGGAAGGCGATGTAGCGTTCGGCACGTTGGTCAAGCGCATGCCGAATCTGAAGCTCGCCATCCCAAGGGAGGATATCGCCTGGCACTTTACGCTCTCCTCGCAGAGCTTGGCTTCACTGCCGGTCACGTTCTAAAGGGCAGCGCATCCGCTCTCGGGCGCATATCCCGCCCTTCGGCATTTACCGCTTTTAGCAACAGAACTTACCGTAAAGAAGCGCCTGCCGTTAAATCGGCAGGCGCTTCTTTACGTCATTTTCACAGGCAAAATCCGTCCATCCTCCGAAAACTCCATGACGTCCAAGCACAGGACTCGATGATTCCGATCCGTCTCCGTCAGCGGCCGTCGATGGTAGACGATGTACCACTCCTCTTCGCCCGCCTGGATGAAGCCGTGATGGCCGGCCCCCGTCGCCACGTCCGGATCCTGCTCCAGGATTTTCCCGACGCGTTCGAACGGGCCAAGGGGAGAAGAGGCGCAGGCGTAGGCCACGGAATAATCCGGTCCTCCCCATCCCCCTTCCGCCCACATGAAATAATAGAGCCCCTTCCTTTTGACCATACACGGTCCTTCAACGTATTGGTCCGGCGTAATCTCCGCATAAGTGCTGCCGTCCTCGAACCGACCCAGGCTGATCATGTCCTCGTTCAGCTTGACGACATTACAGCGGCCCCACCCGCCGTAATACAAATACGCGGTGCCGTCATCGTCGATGAATACATGCGGATCGATGGGCTGGGCTCCATGATGGAAGCGGTCGATGAGCGGCTTGCCGATCGCGTCGCGGAAAGGCCCCTCCGGCTTGTCGGCGACGGCGACGCCGATTCCCCCGTACTCGTCATCACTCTGAATGTCATTGGCGCAAAAGTACAAATAATACCGTCCGTTCCGTTCGATCGGCGACGGCGCCCACAATGCCCGCTTCGCCCAAGGAATCCGGTCGATGTCCAAAATGCGCTCCACCTTCGTCCACTTAGCCAGATCCTCGGAATAGAACGCATCGAAAAACGTCTGCTCGTCATAAGGAGCCGAGTATGTCGGATAGATCCAGTACCGCCCTTCAAATATTCTCGCTTCGGGATCCGCGTACCAGCCGCGGACGATCGGATTAGGAGCAAGCTGTGCGTGCTTTCCGTCCGTACGTTTTTCATGCTTCGCCATCTTCATTCCTCCTGTCGATAGGTTATATTCCTTTGCCTTGTTGAGCGCAGAGCGACTCCAGGTGGGAGGTTACCAGAGCTTCAAGTCTTTCCACAGGCAGCCGATCCGGCTGCATCATGCGATGCATGGCGAGCCCGTCGATCAGCGCGAACAATTTTTCCGTCTCCAGATCGATATTCAAGTCGGGGCTTGCCAGCTGGTTCTTGACGATCTCGTCCACCACGAAACGGGAGACCTTATGGATCCCGTCTTGAATTTCCGAGCTTAATTTCCTTAGTTCGGGATAGACCAGCACCTTCGAATGAAACGCAAACCACACCTCCATTTCCAGCGTTCTCTCTTCATCGACGGGCAGAAATTGCAGCAGCAGCCGCTTCAAGTCCTCCATTAAAGGCCCGTGAAGCTCGAATGTCTCCAATCTGTGCTCGACCCGCTCGACGAACATATTCATGCAAAAGGCAAACAGCTCAACCTGCGTCGAGAAATAATGGCGCATGGAACCGACGGACAATCCCGCCTCTTCCGCGATGCGGCGTACGGTTGCCTGCTCCAGACCCGAGCGCCGGATCACGTTTAATGCAGCCTCTGCGACCAAGCGTCTTTGGGTGTCATGATTCACGATTTTTGGCATGGCTCTATTATACGTCCTTTTCTTTTTTAGTACAACGTGTTAAAATCCTTTTTGGTACATTGTACTAAATAAAATCGGGAGAGGAACCATCCATGAAAAAGGACAAAAAGAAGAAGAGAGCTTCAATATGGAGAAAGCTTGCATACGGGTTCGGGAGCATCTTTGCTGTTGTCGTTATGGCGCTCGTCGCCGGCTTCGTGTATGAGTCTATCGCTGCCAAACAAGCGGCGAAGGATTACCCGCCTCCGGGCAAAATGGTCGATGTCGGCGGTTATGCTCTGCATGTGGTGAAAGCAGGCAGCGGTTCCCCGACGATTGTATTCGAAGCCGGAAGCGGCGAAACGAGCCTGTCCTGGCGCGACATTCCGGACAAGCTAGCCCCGTATGCAACGGTCGTCACCTACGACCGCGCAGGTTATGCCTGGAGCGAGAAGGCAAGCCGCGAACGCACCGGAGATCAAATCGTCAGCGAGCTGTATCGCGCTTTGAAGCAGGAAAATATCGAGGGCCCCTACCTTATGGTCGGTCATTCTTTGGGCGGGATGTATGCCCGGCTGTTCGCCGAAACTTACTCGGATGAGGTGATGGGCCTGGTGCTGATCGATGCCAGACCCGAGGATGATGCCAGGGATACCCAAGCGATACTGGAAGCGGAGAATTTTGCCGGCAACCCGCCAGCCTCCACGCTCAAGCTGCTCAAGCAGTCCGGCGTACTGCGCCTGTTCCAGGACGATTTGCTGAAGGGTCTCGTGGCCGAGGAAGACCGCGGGCAATTTATCAATGTCATTGCACAGCCGAGCTACTTCGAAGCGAAGGAAGAGGAGGCGGAGCTGGCTCATACGACTGAAGATGCCATTCGGGGGCAGCATTTGGGGTCGTTGCCGGTGCGGGTGATCGCCCGGGGGCTCCCTCAGGATTATGCCCAAGCGGGCATTTCGGAAGCCGGCGGTCGGAAGCTTGAGGAAATTTGGCAGGCCGGACAGCGAAAGATGCTGGATATTTCGACCGACAGCCGATTGATCGTCGCCGAACGAAGCGGCCACATGGTCATTCATGATCAGCCGGAGCTAGTCGTCGATACGATTCTCGATGTTTTGCAGGTCCGGTAAGCACCCTTAACTTAACTATCCCCGGAACTGCCGGACACCCATGATAAAAAAACGACTCAAGCCGGATATAAACATCCCTTGAGTCGTTTCCTTGTCAGTCTGCACCACCGGTACGGACTACGGATTGCATCTGGACCTCGCGCTCTCTTTCTTTGCAAGCCCTTGGCTGTTAGGGTTATTTCAGGGCTGCAGATCCATCACCGCCCCGAACATTTGGGAAGCGGTGGTAAAGCACACGAAGGAGCATAGCTCCGCGATCTCAGGCTCCGAAAATTCACTTCTTAACACGTTGAATGTATTCTGATTGATGGAGTCGCGGTGGTTTAGAAATAAATCCGCGAAAGCCACCGCCAAGCTGATTCTGGAATCTTCGTGGCTGATTGACGGCTTGCCTTTCGCTTGACAGTATTTACACCCGTTCCCGAAAGCAAGCGTACGGCGAACTTGTTCTTTTAATTCTTGGCTTAATCGGCCGCTGCGGTAAAAAGCTTCCTCCAACTCCACCCACTGTGCTCGAATATCTTCATTATGACCCAGCAGCTGTTGAAATGGCGTATCCCCTGACTTGGAGTAAGAAATTCTCGCCAAGCTCATCCCCTCCTTCCACTTCTCCATTATAAAGGCTTACCCCCTCGAGTTCCTTTACAATTGAAATCATTCATGTATGATAAACTAACAAATACAACATAATTTATGAAATGAGGTTTCATATGAAATTCGACGACATTGATCTCTCCATTCTGGATGAGCTCGCGCGGGATTCCAGACTGTCCATGCGGGAGCTTGGCAAGAAAGTAAATCTCTCCCCTCCATCCGTAACGGAGCGGGTGCGCCGGCTTGAGAGCGAAGGCGTCATTACCGGGTACACCATCGGGATCGACCGGAAAAAGCTTGGATTTGGGCTTGAGTGCATCATGGAGGTCACCGTAAGAAACGGGGATTTTGAGAAATTCAAGGCATTTGCCCAAGCACATCCCCGCGTGCTGGGATGCTGGCGAACAGCGGGGCGGGCCTGTTTTTTCGTCAGGATCTGCGCGGCGGACTTGGGGGAAATCGAGGCGTTCGTGAACAGCATCGCGAGCTATACCTCTCCTTCGACCCATATCGTTTTTTCCGAGGTGAATATCGTTACCAGCCTAAAAGAGCAGCTCTCAACTCCATCGTGATGCTCGACCTGTTCCCCTTCCTCTACCTCCTCCCTCTGTGCCTCTGCTTATTGAAAGAGCTCGCAGCCGCCCCCTAATGAGGCGGTCGCGAGCCGGTCCTTGCTTGCAAAATCCAAGCCTTATGATGAAATCGGAAACTTTTGGGCATACCGCTTGGACAGCCGGTGCAGCTGCTCGACCTCCAAGCGTTGGGTGGCGCTGAACTCCTCATGGTTTTTCGAGCGGCAGCGATAGTTCGTCAGCACGCCTTCGAGCATAAGATAATACTTCGCGTTCACGGGATAAAGCTGTCGTTCGATGAAGGAGGCGACGCTGAGGAAATCGGACAGCTCCTCCGCCTCCTCCGGCCGGCTCTCCCAATTCCGGAACAACCACGTATACAGCTCCGGATGGAAATTGGCCATCACGCCGCTGAAACCGAAGGCCCCGAGCCGGTAGCTGCCGAGAAGCGTCGCCGTATTGGCGTTGAAGATTTTCAAGCTTCCTCCCTGAACCGCCTTGAGCTTGTCCCCGATCAGCTGCAGATCGCAGCTCACATCCTTGATGAACCGGAAGCGTCCGGTATCCGAGCATTTCTTCAGCATCTCCGGCGTCAGCAGACGACGGTACGGGGCCGGACACTCATACAACCCGAGAGGTACGTGTTCCGGAATGCGCGCGAGCAGCTTATCGAGATTCGCCAGCCACACATCATCGGACTCATCGGGACCTGCGAGCCGATTCGTGATCAAGACGACGGCGTCGACACCGGTTTCCGCGATGGCGTTCAGCTCCGCGACTTGGTCTTCAAAGTCATCGGATACATGCCCCGATGCAATCACCGGCACCCGGCCGGCGGTCTTCGCTTTGACGAAGGCGGCGATCAGTACGCGCTCCTCCAGGGTCAAGGTATACATTTCGCTGGATTGACACACGGCAAACAGGCCGTCGGCCCCCCGCTCGATATACCAGTCGATAAGCCGCTCCAGGGCCTCGTAATCCACTTCGTTCTGCTCCGTAAACGGCGTTAGCATAACCGGCCAGTTGCCGTTGGTAATGTTCTGATACATAGGCGTCCCCTCCTCATTAGGTTCGCATCGTTTATGCGTGATTGATTACGCTCTCGGCGTCAACAAATGCTGCGGCTCGCGTCCTTCGAATATATCCAGCAGCGCCTGCGCGGTAACCATGCTGACCCGCTCATACGTCTCGTACGTCTCGGCCGCGGTATGCGGCGTCGTGATGAGATTACGGGTCCGCAGGATCGGATTGTCGGCGGATACCGGCTCGGCCTCATAGACATCGATGGCTGCCCCGGCGATGGCGCCCGATGTGAGCGCCCTGGCGAGCGCCTGCTCGTCCACGACGGCTCCCCTGGCCGTATTGATGAACACTGCCGAAGACTTCATCATGGAGAAAGCCCCGTCATTCATAATATGGTACGTCTCGTTCAGGCTGGGCAAATGCATGCTGACGATATCGCTGTCCGTCAGCACTTGCTCGAAGGTTGTCAGCTTCACGCCATACTCCTCCGCCTTGGCTGCATCCGGATATTTATCGTACGCGATAAGCTCGACATCGAAACCTCTAAGCTTCTTGGCGGTCAGCTGGGCGATATTTCCGAATCCAAGGAGACCGACCGTCCCGCCGGCAAGCTCGGAGCCGACAAACCGGTCCCAGCCGCCGTTCTTCGTGGATTGGTCAAGCAGCGGAATGCTCCGGCGCACGGCAATCATGAGGCCGACCGCCAGCTCGGCTACCGCATTGGCATTGCCTCTCGGAACATTCGTGACCTGGATGCCGTACTTTCGCGCCGCTTCAAGGTCGATATTGTCCACGCCGACGCCGAAGCGGGCGATCCCTTTAAGCTGCGGCGCCAGCTTGAACACGTCCTCGTTCCAGGTGTCCACGCCGGCAATGACGCCGTCGACCGAGCCTACCACCTCCTTCAGCTCCCCGAACGTCAGTGGACGTCCATAGGGGTTCTCTATGATCTCGCAGCCATTATCCAGCAGCAGCTGCTTGGCATTCGCGCACAGCCTGGAGTAATTCGTAGCGGTGACCAGCACTTTTTTCCCTTTCATTATTTAACCCCTCCTACCGTCATCCCGCTAACCATATATTTGGATGTAAACAGGTACATGATGATGACCGGAATCGATGCGACGATAGAGCCTCCCATCAGCGGTCCCCAAGCGAAGACGTCGCCCACGATCATGTCCGACAGCCCCAGCGTGATCGTTTTGTCCGCGCCTTTGGTGACGACGACCAGGGCGTACAGATACTCGCTCCAGCACAGCGTGAACGAAAAGATAAAGGTAGCCGCAATGCCCGGCGCCGATAGCGGAAAGATGATTTTGGTCATGGTGCTGATTCGGGAACACCCGTCGATCATGGCCGCTTCCTCGATCTCGTCCGGAATGGACTTGAAGTAGGAGATCAGCATCCATGTAGCGTACGGAATCGTAATCGTCGGGTAGATCAGCATGAGCCCGTATATGGAATTGTTGATGCCGATGGCCGTCACCAGCATATACAGCGGAATGAACAGAACCGCTCTTGGCATCAGGTACGCGTACAGGATGCTCTTGGAGATGAAGCTTCTCCCTCTGAACTTGAGCTTGGAGATCGCATATGCGGCCAGCATGCTGACCACGATCGAAAATACGGACACGATCAGCGAGACGAGCAGGCTGTTTTTGATATTCGTCATGAAGCCCTTTTCGTTGATCAGCCTGTCATAGGCGGTTCCAAGGAACTCCTTCGGCCAAAACGTAGGCGTCATGGAATAGATCTCTCCATTGGACTTGAAGGACGTAATGACCATCCAATATAAAGGAAAGAGCGCGAACAAGAGCAGCAGGGCGAGTGTGGCATATACCGTGATCTGCTTGCCAAGCGTATTTTTCATCAAAAATCACTCCTTACTTGTCGGATGCCAGCGAACGCTTGGTCACATAGTTGATCAGCATGATCAAAGGCGGCAGCGTAATGACGGATATCGCAATCGCTTTGCCGAGGCTCATGTTCAGGAATCCTACGGTATAGCTGAGCGTGGACAGAACCTGCGTGCCGTTGTCCGGGCCGCCCCGCGTGAGAAGCCAGATGATCTCGAAGTCGTTCAGCGTCCAGATCGTCGTGATGACGGAGGACAGGATGGTCACTTCTTTAACCGAAGGCAGCGTCATGTAGAAGAAGCGCTTGATCGCTCCAGCCCCGTCCAGCATGGCGGCTTCGTACATTTCCTTGGACACCGTCTGCAGGCCCGCCAGTATGGCGATGCCCATGAACGGAATGCCTCGCCAGACGTTGACCAGAATGACCGAGAACATGGCGAGATCCGGCGTGGCCAGCCAGCCGACGGGACTGTCGATAAGTCCTGTTTTAAGCAGCAGGGCATTCAGCACGCCGCCGACGTCGGAATAGATCCACTGCCAGGTAAACACGGAGACGATTGTCGGAATGGTCCACGGGAGAAACAGCATCACCCTGAAAAAATTGCGGGCCACGATGTTCTCGTTGAGCACCAGCGCCATAATCATCCCGAATACCGCCTTCAAAATGACCGCGACCAGCGTAAAGACCAGCGTGTTCCAGACCGCTTTCCAGAACACGGAATCGGCAAGCAGTTCCGCGTAGTTCCGCAGGCCGACAAATGTTTCGGGAACCCCGACCACCTTGTTGGTCAAGCTGAGATACACCGCCCAACCGAACGGGATCGCCATAACGGCCAGCAAATAGATCAGCACCGGGCTCATGAGCAGGTAAGCGAGCCAGCTGCCGCTCTTGCCTTTTTCGCGCCGCTTGGATGCCGGGACCTTCCCCGGTATCGGTTGAACCTCAACCTCCAAGCTTTTCATGGATAGCACCTTCTTTCTGTTGCCTCAAGTGACGCCGCAGCCCTGACAAGCCTTAGAGCTTAGGCCGGGCTACGAAGCGTGATGTTGTGTGAATATCTAGCGTCTGGCGGCGCTTACTTGGTGATGTCTAGCGTCTAGCGCTTACTTGGCATATACCGCCTCGATCTTGGCCTGCAGCTCTTCCACTGCTTGCTGGGCCGTAAAGCCGGAATCGAGGAGCATTTTTTGGAATACGTCGTTGACATAACGGAGGTTGTAAATCTCTCCAGCCTTCGGATTATACACCCCCGGGTATCCAAGGAAGGCGAAATGAGCGATGGAGTCGACGAATCCCTTGTTCTTCTCCTCCTGCCATACGGCTTCGGCTGCCAGCTCCTTATAGATCGGACCGGTCAACGGAGCCCCGTTCTCCACCCACGTGCCGTACCATGATTTATCCGTCATATATTCGATGAAGGATTTCGCCAGGTCTTTGTTCTTGGATGCCTTGAATATGCCCAGATTGTTGCTGATCCCAGGCACTACGGCTCCTTTCGGTCCTGCCGGCAGCATGGCGATGCCTGTATTCTCATACAATTCAGGATTGTCGTTCTTGATGGTTGCCGCCAGGCTGCCGACGTTAAAGATCATGGCCGATTGGCCGCTTAAATACGATTTGTTATTGCCGCTGTCATCCCAACCGATGGAGCTTGGCGGAGTCACCTTGTCCTCAATGAAAATGTCCCTGATTAGCTGTACCGCTTGCAGGGTTTCAGGCGTATTGACGACCACGGTCTTGCCGTCCTCGGTATCAAGCGATCCCCCATGGGACCAAATAATCGCCCGGGTCAGCCATTCGGCGTCCGAATTGCCCTTGCCGTATCCAAGCCCGGCCCCGTAGATGCCCTTCGAGGGATCCGTAAGCGCCTTTGCCATTTCGCGGAATTCCTCCCACGTTGCCGGCGGCTCGCTGAACCCGGCAGCTTGCAGCATGTCCTTGCGGTAGTACAGCGCCGTCGACTCGGTCCAGAGCGGTACCCCGTACAGCTTGTCCTCAAAGGTTACGGATGCTTTCAGACTGTCTTGAATCTCCCCGTTTTCTTTCTCTACCTTTCCGACAAGATCGGTCACATCCTCCAGAACATCCTTGGCATAGAATTGTCCAACCTCCTGATATCCGAAAAAGGAAACGTCCGGCGTCGTTCCCGACTCGATCGCTGCCGACCATTTCGGGTAGAAATCCTCGTACGCGATAAACTCCACGTTCACGTTCACATTATGTTCTTCTCCGAACTGTTGTGCTCTCTCCTGAATCATCTGGTTCTGCTCTTCGAACATCTGCTTCTTCATCCAGAAGGTCAGGGTTTCCTTGCCCGGATCGGCATTCCCCGAGCTGCTGCCTCCCGTTCCCCCTGCGCCGCATCCTGCCGTCAAAATCAGAGCCAAAACGGCCGTTATCCATCGAATCGTGCTCTTCTTCATCTCATCATTCACCCCTCGTATATAGTGGAATGCCTTTACACCATTCATTGTAAGCGCTTAATGGACAGGGTTAAATGATAGAGGCTTAACATCGGCTCTCCTTCCTTAACACGATGCCGGGCCATCGGCTGCAGCGGCCGGCGCACATAAAAAAGCCCGTTTCCAGCAAGAACAAACCGCTGAAAACGGACGGTATACGGGCGAGAGCCTGGAGTTACGGCTTTCCGGCCTCCAGGTTGTTTCGGTACTCCTGGGGCGTCACGGAATAGTATTTCTTGAACACCCGGATGAAATAATTCGGATTCTGGTAGCCCAGCTTCAAGGCAATTTCGAAGTTTTTCAAGGAATGGTCGGCAAGCATCTCCGCCGCTCGCTCCATCTTCAGTCGGAGCACATAATCGCTCAGATTCGACCCGGTCTCCATCTTAAACAGACGCGACACATGCACCGGATGCATGTACATATGATCCGCAATCGCCTGCAGGGAAATATCCTCGGACAGGTGTTCCCGGATGAACCGTTTCATCCGGGACACGGCTGCACTCCGGTCACTTCGGGTCGCGCGCTCGGCGCTTTGCTCCAGAAGCGGCAGCACCTGGTTTACCCACTTGCCGAGCGTGGCCGCGTTCGTGCATTGGGATAGTCCCGTCACGTCCGCAAGGGATGCTCCCAGGTAATCGCTCAAGCTGCGTCCGTTCTTATGCGCATAAGCGCTCAGGGAGGAATAAATGAAGAAAAAGGCTTCGGTAACATGCTCCTGAGATTGGCTGTGCGCGAGCGACAGCTCCTTCAGGATCTGCTCCAGCTTGTCCCTGACCAGCTCCCAGCTGCCGGACTCCAGCAGATGATGCAGCAGCGGCGGCTCATAGCATTTTTGCAAGGAACGTACCGGATGGAGCTCCTCCTCGTCCGCGGCGTACACGAACATATCGCTGTGGCTGCCGATGTGGCGGCGCAGCGCCAGTAGGCTGTCCTGGTACAGCTTGCGAACATCCTCCGGAAAGCGGCCCCGCCTGCCGATCAGCACGGAAATCGTTCCTTTCAGATAACGGCTGACGTTCATTTGCAGCTGCGACGCGCAGTGCTTTAGCTCGTATTCCGGGGCAGTATCGGGCGGACGCTCCTCCTTCGGATCATGGCTGTCAAAAACAAAAAATACAAGGTACCCGTGAATGTCCCGGCACCGCCATAAACGAAACCGGTCGCCGAAAATTTCGTCGGCCATATTGCCGATGGCATACTCCATAACCGAGGAGTCGTACGGACTCATCTCCGTCAGCCGGTCCTCCATCCGGACCAGCATCAGGGCTGCTTCGCTGCAGAACGCGGAGCTCATCTCAAGCAGCTCCAATTTCTTGGTCCATACGTCCTCCGGGGAGTTCATGCCCTGCAGCAGCTGATTCAGAAATTCGCTCCGCATTTGGGGCAGATTGGCACGGAAGGCCTGAACCGCCCGGTTATAGGTTTCGTCCGACTCCCGCTCCAGCCGCAGCGATTCCACCGCCTTCCCTACTTTAGCCAGGACGACTTCGTCGCTAACGGGCTTCAGCAAATACTCGGAAGTGCCAAGCGAAATGGCTTCCCTCGCGTAAGCAAACTCGGCATGCCCGGACAACAGAATCGTTTTAAGCTTTTTCCACCTCGTTCTCGTTATTTCAATAAGCTCGAGACCGCTCATCCGCGGCATTTTGATGTCGGATATCATAATGTCCACCGGCTGCGTCTGCAGGATTTCCAATGCTTCGAAGCCGGAGTAAGCTTTGTGCACTTCGTCAATCCCGATTCGGTCCCAGGGAATCGTATGCGCCAGCCCCTCGACCACGCTGGCCTCATCATCAACGATCAGCAATTTATACATGCGGATTCCTCCCTTTCCAGATCCGGATCGTTCCAGCATAATTCAACCCGCAGCCCGCCGGACGGCGATTCCGAGAAGGACAGTCCGGATGTTTTGCCGTAACGGGTGACCAGTCTCTGCTGGATGTTCCACAGACCGAACCCTCCGCGCTCGTGAAGCGGCTCCTCGATCTGCCGCCGCAGCTTAGCCAGAATGGCGCGGTCCAAGCCATCGCCGTTATTGTCGATCACGATTTTGCACAGGCTCCCCTCGATTTCACCGTGAATGTGAATGAATGCAAAATCCAATTGATCCTCCACGCCATGAATAACGGCATTTTCTACGATGGGCTGAAGCAGGAGACGCGGAATCTCAAGCTGCTGCATATTTTCGGGAATCTCGATCTCGAAGGTTAAACGCTGAAGGCGAAGCATCTGAATGGTTAAATAATTTTCCACCAGCTTGACCTCCTCTTCAAGCGGCGCGGTCGGTCTCTCCAACCGGGTCGTATAGCGGTAATAATCCCCGAGGTTCAGGGCCATGGCTACAACGGCTTCCTTCTCGCCGAGATTCGCCATATTTTTGATATAGAACAAGCAATTGTACAGAAAGTGGGGATTGATTTGCGATTGGAGCTGCTTAAGCGTCGCTTCCTTGGACCGCAGGCTCTCCTTGTATACCCGTTCGATCAGATCCTCGATTTGCTCGGCCATATTATTGAAGGCGTGAAAGAGATACATGAATTCATTCTTCGGCGCATCCTGCAGACGGGTCATATATTGACCGTCCCGGATCCTTCGAACCGCATGCAGCAGCCGGGAAATCGGGCGCTGAACGTTACGGTACAGCAGCAAAGTCAGCAGGAAGACAAGCACGAGCAGCAGCGATACGGAAATGTAAAAGAGGGTGCTGCTCAAGGTAATGGGAGAATACACGCTGTCCAGCCGGACAAAATCAACCAGATACCAGCCCAAGCTGCCGGACCGGACGTAATTCATTACGTATTTGCCCTTCCCCGACTGCACGATTCGGCTGCCTTGGTCTCCGAGCTGCATGTCCCTTAAAGCATCTGCAGCTAGCTGAACGGTCTCGCTTACCGAAGTGCTGCTTGCAATGACAGGTTTGCCGGGCGCGTACAGAAATGGCTCGCTGTCCCCATCCTGCTTCAATCGGTTCAGCATATTGATTACATTCTGGTCGGTAAACCGGATCTCCACGACCAGCTCCTTCGAGGAAGCCGGCGTTCTCATCCAGCTGAAATAGGCTTGGCCTTGCGAATCGTGATGATAGGACCAGTCCTGCATACGGGCTTGGGCCAAGTACTCGGCATCATACCTGGCCGACAGATCCGTCGTGAGCAATTCCTGATACTTCGTGAGGTACATCAGAATTTGACTGTCCCAGCTGCTCGTCGCTATCTGCATATTCAGCATGTCCATAATCCGCTGCTGGCTGTCGATTCGCTGCATCGGGGTACTTCGGGGACGCTCCGCCAAATAACTTTTGATCCCGTCATCGCTGCTTGCGATCACCGAATATTTCGTCAGCTGGTCGACCATGGTGTCCATTTGGCTCATGAAAAATGTCAATCGATTGTGCTGACCCACCTCCACGGTCGATCGGACCACGTTAATGCTGACCTGATGGGAATAGGCATACAGCAGAATCGTCGGGATCACCAGGACCGCCAGCAAGGTGGTCAGCTTTGCAAATGTACTTGTTCTTAACCGATTCATCGATCATCCCCCCGTGTCAGAGCAAGCTGCTCTACTTCTCGCTGTCGATCAGCTCTTGCAATTGAACGTTCGCGGATTCGGCCGCCGCTTCGATGTCCTCCCCGACCAATCCCTTCACGACAATGCTGCCGATGATGTCCCGCGCTTCCTTCACATGAATGACCTTCGGGCGGTCATAGCTCATCCCGATCGGAATCGATTCATTAATGATCGGGATCAGCCCTTCCGGAAAGCCGGAGATGCCTTCCTCGTCACGCCAGAGCGAGCTTCTTGCTCCCGGGTTTCCGATCTTCTGGGCTTGCAGCACCATCTCCCTCCCTGAAGCCCACTCGATGAATGCCCATGCGGCTTCCTTGCGCGGCGAGTTCGCATTCATCGCGATGCCCCAAGCGGTGGTACTGTAGGGCTTGCGGCCCGCGTCGCCTGCAGGAAACATCGCATACCCGATGTTCTCCTTATTCAGCCCCGATTGCGATAGCAGGGAGTATATCGCGCTGGCATCGGTAAAGAATGCTGCCTTCCCTTGGGCGAACAAATCCGCGGATTGCGGCCAGCTGAAGTTGATTGCATCGGGAGGCCCATAATTCCGGAGCAAATTCACATACCGCTTCATTCCCTTAAGCGCTTCTTCCGTATTTAGCGCAGCCTGATCCTCGTTCAGAAAATTCCCGCCTTCGGAATATATGAAGGAGGAGAGCTGAGTGACGAGAGCGCTTCGCTGCCCTCTTGCAACAAAGCCGTAGACGCCATGCTCGGGATCATGCAACTGCTTGACTGCTTCTTCCAGCTCGTCCAACGTTTGCGGCACCTCGATTCCTTGCTTCTCCAGCAAATCCTTCCGATAGAATAGAATCTGCTGCTCAGTCGACAGCGGGACGGCAAGCAGCTTGCCCTCAACCGTCACCGATTCCAGCGCCGTGCCGGAAAAATCGGCAAAATCATAGCGGGGGTCTGAAACAGCATACGATTCCAAGGGTGCAAGCCAGTCATTGCTTTCATACAGGCTAAGCTCCTCCAGCGGCCGGATCATAAATACATCGGGACTCTCGCTGCCTACCGTCATTTGAACGAACATTTTTTGGCTGAGCTGCTCATTGGTCAACGCTTGAAAATCCACCTGGATGCCCGTCTTCTCCTCGAATTCCGGAAGATGGGCGCGGAGGATGTCCGCCACCGGATTTTTGGCCATATACGCGGTGATCCGCACAGGGTCCATCGGCCGCTCCGATTCGGCAATCCGGCTGTCAATGCCGCTGCATCCCGCTGCCAGCATCATCAATGCGGCCATCCATAACACGCTGCAGAAACGTCTTGCTAGTTTCATAATCCCCCTCCGTTCAGTCATGTCATAAATCGATATTAAAGCGTTTACAAGCAGGAGAACACTGAAAAAATTTAACATATGGTATCTATATTTAACGTTTTTTATAATCCTCCTGTATCTTTCGGCCATTGGCGGGAAACGCCTGCGCTTCGCGCCATCAGCGCGCTCTGGCCATGCTTTGCAGCTTGGGAGCTGGCAGATTTTTTGCAAAGAAAACCGCCCCTTCGCTAAACCTCAATGGCTTCCAACCATTCCGAAAGAGCGGTTTCTTTGTTCGGCAAAGCTCTATAGTAGTAATGTGCGGTCGATCTTTCCAATATAATCTAGAAGCACTCAAGACATTGGCTTCTTCTATGTTCAAAGGAGGAAGATAAGGATATGCCGATACGTCCGCCAATATTGCAGCGGGGCGATACCGTGGGGATCGTGACCTTAGGCAGCCCGCTCGCGGCTAACATCATTGATGCACGGATCGATTTTCTGAGAGCACTCGGGTTCAATGTCGTGTTGGGCCAGTATGTATATGCGCAAAACGGGTTTCTTGCCGGTACGGACGAACAGCGGGCATCCGATTTGATGATGATGTTCCAGAGCGAGCAGGTTAAAATGATCCTGCCCACAAGAGGCGGCACCGGGGTAGCCGGAATCCTTCCCTACCTTGATTATGGCGTGATTCGGAATAACCCGAAAATCATTACAGGCTACAGCGACATAACGGTATTGTTAAATACGCTGCATCAGCTTGTGGATTTGATCACCTTCCATAGTCTTCTGCTGATTGACTTCAAACCCGATACGCCCTCCTATAATTTTGACCAGTTTTTTGCCGCGACGTCCCTATATTCATTATCCCGTCCGATTCAGAATCCGCCGGGCATGCCGCTGGTGAGCCGGATTCCGGGGAATGTTACGGGACCGCTCATTGGCGGTAACCTGACATCCTTTGTAGACACGTTAGGGACCCCCTTCGAAATCGATACGCGCGGTAAAATTCTCGTCCTTGAAGAAACGCATGAGCCTACCAATACGGTCTATAGATACTTGAATGATTTAAAGCTGGCCGGAAAATTCCGCGATTGCATTGGCATCATTACAGGGGAATGTACGGGCTGTCAGGCTGCATACGGCAAGTCCTATCAGGATATCATCGACGAATTCATCGTACCGCTCGGTAAGCCGCTGATCACAAACCTCACGACAGGTCATGGCATATATAAAGCCGCTTTGCCGATTGGCGCCATGGTTAATCTGGATTCAGTCAATAATACCATCACGGTGGTTGAGCCTACCGTCAGTGTATAAAATTAACGGATCCATTCATCATCAAGAGCTTCATCGAAATACAAAAGAGACCTTGAGCTCATCGCTTAAGGTCTCTTGGCCGTGTTACTCCCATTTATCCAAGGCTGCATGCAAGTTGACTGCGGACAGCAGCCCTTTTTGCAGCTGTGAATTCGGAACCGTCCGGTTGTACTTAATAATTTTTTGATTAATGGCCTCATACTCTGACTCTGAAATCATGCTCGGGTCTGAACGGTCCACAAGCCGCTTGATGTCGGCAGCGATTTCTTTTCTCAGCTCAATCCAGGCGGGCTGGTAATTCGCGTTCTTCATGATCCCTGTAAGAACATCCCCGTCTTCGATCTTGATGGGTTTTCCCTTCAAGGGTAAATCGTCAAATCCGCCTTCCCGGGCAAACCTGTCGATGGCTGATTCCAGAAGCGAGCTGCTGGTCGACATTTGGCGCCGTTCGTCTTCTTTATTTTGATCTTCTTCAGGTTCAGGGGCAGCTGCTGATTTTGTGAGGTCAACATTCCGGTCCATTGCGTCACCTCCGTTTTACATATCAGGGAAATAAATTCTTTGCTTCGATGAAATATCAAAGATTTTATACGCTCCCTTGCCATCCTGATAAATATGAAGCTCATAGTCATTCTTTTCGTAAAAGAATGGCTGTTCGTCCTTGGGAACCTCTTTAAAGAATACTTTATCCGTGACCGTCGCTTTGTAAATGAAGCCGCCTTCCTCCTTGGGTTCAACGGATTCTTTCTCGATCGTATCGATTTCGGCCTTGCTGTGCTCTTTCACGTCATCCGGGTGATAATTCTTCAAGCCGTTGTATCTCGGATGGTCCTGCATGGATATATCGAACAGAACATTCAAGTACCCTTCCTGAAATGCTTCAGGAGTCGTGAATTTATAGTAATCTACGATGTACCTTGTTATGAGTTCTCTTCCGGCCGCGATCCTTGGATCAAGGTCGTTATCTTCCGGCTTCTGCGGATCCTTCTCGTTTTCTGCCGGTTTCATTTGCTCGTTGCTTTGGACTTCCGGCTCCGAAACCGGCT
Source organism: Paenibacillus sp. FSL M8-0142 (assembly GCF_038597315.1). Lineage (NCBI taxonomy): Bacteria > Bacillati > Bacillota > Bacilli > Caryophanales > Paenibacillaceae > Paenibacillus > Paenibacillus sp. FSL M8-0142. The sequence goes on along the minus strand of NZ_CP152008.1, from coordinate 1,635,589 downwards.
TTCCGGAAGCATTGCATGCCGCCAACAAGGCCAACAGGAAGAAGAGTGAGACCGACATGAATACCAGCTTCTTATTTCTCATTCTGTGTTCCCTCCACCATGCCATGCAGAATTATCCAAAATATAACATGCTGCAAATGAAATTACCAGTTCGTTTTACCACATAGCAAAAAAGCCGCCAAACCTTCGGGAATCCTCGAGTCTAGCGGTTTTTCATAATGTACAAACTGTGATGTGATTGAAGTCCCTGGCGGCATCGCTGCAAGAGACGGGTCCTCCAGAATTATCAGCCAGGAGGCTGGGACCCCGATTTTATCGATCTTCGGCAGAACCGGAATGGTTCTCTTGAACGAGCATCTCCCCGGTTTCAAGCAAAGTTTTCAAGCCTGAAAGCACAACAGGCAATCCGTTCTCCAGAATTTTTGCAGTGCTTACCGCTTGTTCGAATTGATCATGCACAACCGTGACAAGGGTTACGCCCTGAAGCTCCGCATGCGCACCGATCTCCCAAGTAATTTGCGATGCGGAGTCGTTCTCCGTACCGGGAAATGAAATAAAACGCCAGCTCATCACGAGCTTATGAGGAGGGTCTATCTCCAGGATGACCCCTTCCGCTTTCTTCTCTTCGCCGTTCCATAACTCAAATGAAGATTCAACTTCCCACGTAGATCGAATGGCGCAATTGAACCAAAATTTCGATGTTTTGACAGGGTCCGTAAGAGCTTGCCACACCTGCTCAGGCTTTGCCTTAATCGCTATCCGGTGGATATGTTGTGGTTTGTTTTCCAAAATTAATTCACGCTCCAATTCATTTTGAAGAGATGACAATCCGATTGCCCAAGGTTCGGTGAACTTGCTGACCCATCGTTCGTAGATTTGACGTATGGGGACCGCATTCAAATAGTGCAGCTTTTCCCGCCCTGCTTTTCTTGTGGTAATGAGTCCAGCTTCTTCTAGAATATTAAGATGCTTCATGACGCCGAACCTGGACATATCGAGCGGAATGCAAAGATCGTTCAGCGTCTGTCCGTCCGATGCATGAAGCAGATCCAACAGCTTACGGCGGCTGGGATCCGCAAGCGCTTTGAATATGTTATTTTCCAATTGCTACACCTCCTTCTGACGTTATGAAAAAAAAATGGCTTAAATCCACTTGACACGTTACTATTCAGTCACGTATGATGAAGACATCACAAGTGACTTTATAGTCACATATTATCACAAACGGATTTGTTTGTCAGCCGGCGGCATGCAAATCCACTGACCCGAAGTCGACCATATTAGAAAGGTGATGTTCAACATGAAAGTAACCATGATCGCAGGAAGCAACCGTCATAACGCAACAAGCACGCTCCTTCTCCGTTACATAGAAAGCCTAATGGAGGCTCAGCATGTTTCGGTCACATTTATCGATTTGTCGGAGCTGCAGCTGCCGCTTTTTTCACCGGACAACTGGGATTTTCATCCGAACGTACAGCATATGCTGAAGGCCCTCGCAGAAGGGGACGGTTTGATCCTTGCCACCCCGGAATACCACGGCTCCATATCGGGCGCACTCAAGAACGCTTTAGATTATGTAAACGTTAATCAAGTCGCTGGCAAATCGGTGCTTGCCATAAGCTCGGCTGGCGGCCCGCTCGGAGTCAGCTCGCTTACACATCTGCAAGCGATTGTGCGAAATTTGCACGGGATTAATTGTCCCGAGTGGATCTCCATCGGGTATGGATCCAATACCTTCGGATCAGACGGCGCTCCGCTGGATGATGGCTTGAGAGACAGGGTTCTCAGCTCAGTCGACCGATTCTTACAGCTGACCAAGCAGCTTACCGCAACAGTCACGATAGCGGCAGCATCGGCGGCAACGACTGCGGCAGCAACAGCTCCATCAGCAGCAGCTGCAGCAGAACCATCAACGATTACAATGGCTGCAACGACACCCGCATCACCCACAGCCGCAGCAGCAAACTAATTTTTTTTCGATAATATGTTACCTAACGGTAACATTTAGTGAAGGAGGTCAACCTGGCAATGAATGAACAGCAGCATGCTGAGGACCAATGGATCGGCTCTTGGTTCGCGAGTCCAACGTATGAGGATCGAACGGTTGCGGAAGAACGGTTCGAGGATCAAACCTTACGAATGATTGTACATCCGCATGCATTCGGTTCCAAGCTCCGGTTAAAGTTTTCCAATCTCTACGGTTCCGAGCCTGTGCACTTCGGTAAAGTTGCCGCAGCTTTATCCGAAGAGGATGGTCTTATCGTTCCCGGTACCTGTCGGCATGTGACCTTACATGGCCATACAACCATCACCATTCCTGCCGGAGAAGAAATTTATACCGATCCTATCGATCTTCAGCTTCATGAAAATACCGATGTTGCAATCAGCATCTATATTCCGGCATCGACTAGGACCTCAACTTGGCATTTTTCCCCTCCTAGCATCACCTATGTTGCTGAGGGAAACCGAACGGACGACAGCGACACGGGACATTTTCGGAATAAGATACATTCTTATTATTGGCTATCCGGACTAGAGGTATTGACCTATGGTGATCCGTTTCGTGTCATTGTTGCTCTTGGAGACTCCATTACGGAAGGAAGCACTTCTACCCCAGGCACGAACCGGAGATGGCCGGACTTTTTCCAAGAACGGCTCGATCGGGAACAAATTGCGCTTCCCGTCTCTGTTCTCAATGCAGGGATCGTCGGGAATCAAATTTTGACAAACGGCCCGGATGCCGGAATGCCCCTTGGCGGAGAGTGCATACTTTCCCGCCTGGAACGCGATGTGTTCTCTCATTCCGGTGTTACGGATGTTATTTTTCTCGCAGGCATTAACGATATTGGGATCGGAAATGCAAGCGCCAACGAGATCATTGCCGGAATGAAGGAAACGGCAGCCAGAGTGCATGAGAAGGGACTTCGCATCTTTGCCGGTACGCTCCCGCCATTTGGGAATGCCCCTTATTACACAAATGAAAAAGAAATCATCCGGCAAGAAGTGAACCGCTGGATCCTCGCCAACGAAGGATTTGACGGCATTATAGACTTTAACGAGGGGCTGGCTGATCCGCAGCATCCCGAACAACTGCTGCCCGCCTATGATTTCGGCGATCATCTTCATCCGAACGATAAGGGATTCCGAGCATTAGCCGATTGCATCCCCTTGTCCCTCTTCGGGATCAATCCAAACCATATCTAAAAAGGAGATGTTTGTATGAGCACGATGGAACAAAAGAAGGTAGAGACGATAACCGCTTTTATCGAGGACGTTGCAAATCGGCATGTTTTGGAGAAGACGGATCAATTCTTTGTCCCGCAAATGATTGAGGCGTTCACGGATCGGCGCTTCACTGTGGATGAGATCCTGGTTCAAGGAGAGAAGGTCATCGCAAGAATGTTCATGACAGCGGTGCATGCTGGCCATTTTGCAGGAAACCCTCCTACAGGCAAAACGGTAAAGGCGACTCAATTTCGCGAATTTCGGGTAATCGACGGAAAAATCATCGAACACCACGGCTGGTTCGATACGGCAACACTTTTGCCTCAAATAAAGGCTTAACTTCGGCAGGTTCGAACGACTGTCTTCGTTGCGGCAATCTAATTAAGAAAAGGAGATGTTTGGGAATGAAAACGATAGAACAGAGCAATGTGGAATTGGTTGGCGACTTTATCGAGGCATTCTGGAATCGAAGTGAACTGAATTGCGTGGATCGGTTTCTGTCCGACGACTATCAGGAGCTCGCTTACGAATCCAAGGAAGGTCTGAAAACATTTGCTGCCACGATCCTGGAGGCATTTCCCGATAAACGCTACACGGTGGAACAAATCATTGGTCAAGGGGATAAGGTACTCGTCAGAATGACGGTAAAAGGCACGCACCAAGGCATATTCTTTGGAACTGCGCCTACGGGCAACTCGATTGATGTCACGCTGTACCGTCAATATCGTGTCGAGAGCGGCAAGATCACCGAGCATCGCGGCTGGATCGATATGGTGACCATGTGGCACCAGATTCGAGGGAACTGACCCGAACGATTAGTGGCCATGTGGCTCCGGATTCGCGGGAACTGACCCGGATTTAGCTGCTTCGTTCAGATTATTTGTTCTCCTATCTCGCTCGCACAACAAAACAACCGGTCCGGTCCTGGATCGGTTGTTTGCATGTCTCGAATAGGAGTGACTCCCGTCACTCATTCATAAAGTCATCCTTACCAAAAATCCGCGCACTGATCTTCGTAAGAAATTTTGACCACTTTTCTTGAAATTGCGGGTCAGTAGGCTCGCTTCCAGTCACCATCTTGGTAACATCCCCAAAAATAAGCGGGTACGTAGTCAATGCGCTAATAGCCAAAGTCAAAAGCTCCGGGTCCAAGTCCTCCGGCACAAGACCGGCTTCTTGTTTTGATTTCATATCATCAACGTACGATTGAAGGGCTTCCGTTCTTCTTTTTTTCCTCGAATTCTGCTGCGGCTGTTCTTCAAGTGCTTCCCAAACCGTGAACTTTAAGAAATCCATTCTTGTTTGACAATTCACTTGGAAACGATGCTCCGCAGTATGTACAGGATCTGACGGAAATTGGGTAGTCCACTCCGGCAATTCGACTGTCATTTGATCGAGAACCGCCACTAGCAATTCTTCTTTCCCTTTAAAATAATGATAAATCAATTGCTTCTTCACATCAGCGTTTACCGCGATGGCCTCTATCCTCGCGCCTGTATAACCCTTCTCGAAAAACTCTTTTCTTGCTGCTTCAAGAATCCTCTTTCGGGTACGTTCGGCGTTACGTATCTCCCCCATTATTCAGCACCTCCGCTACAAGCCTATTCATCCTAATGGTAAGTTTTAATTTCCCGAAAGTCAAATTCAATTGAAAATTTAGTCAGTTATACTTGACAACTGTAAAGTTATAACTTACCATGTGGTCAATAGCGCTGAGCTTCCACTTTATGCTAAATGGCTTTTATGAATTCACTTCAAAGAGTCAGCTCGCCTAAGCCTAAGCAGGCGATGTCGCAGCGTCTTCATCATATCGAGAAAGGAGGTTGCTGATCTCACTTACGCAAGCATATGAGCTGCTCAGGAATTTGGTAAGTCAATTGTAAAAGAAGCTAATGAACCGTTTTTCATTCTATTAGAAGAGGTGTTTTGTCATGGCGACAGTAGTTGAAACCAGCGTCATTAAAGTTATGAAAGAGCGCAGCAGCGTACGAAAGTATCAAAGTGGGGTCGGTATTCCACAAAGTACGCTGCATCAGATTCTAGAAGCAGCCGCAACCGCTCCATCGGCTTGGAACCTTCAGCATTGGAAATTCGTCACCATTCAGAATCAAGAAAACAAAGAGCGTTTACTGCCTATCGCCTATCATCAACAACAAGTTGCTGACGCGTCTGCGGTAGTCATTGTACTCGGTGACACGAAAGCGAATGAAAATGCTGAGAACGTGTATGGAGAATCGGTTCGTGCAGGCTTCATGACAGAGGAAGTTAAAAACTCAATCGTCAACGATATAGACAATCATTACAAAAATGCCGGGCATGCTGGGATACATGATGCCATTCGAAACGCCTCTTTTGCAGCGATGCAGCTTATGTTAGCCGCAAAAGCCCATGGAATTGATTCAGGGCCAATGGGAGGATATGATGCAGAAGCTCTAAGAAAAGAATTAAACATTCCCGACCGCTATATTCCGGTATTGATGTTGACTTTAGGCTATGCTGAACAGCCGGCGTATCCAACGAACCGTTTCCCTGTCGATCAAGTTGTTATCCGCGAACGGTTTTGATAGATGGATCAGAGCATTCTAGGAACGAACGTCATCACCCAAATCGGATTGCTTGTCAATGACATTGAAGCAACGAGTCAGGTATACGCAGACTTCTTCGGCGTTGATAATCCGGGCTGGTTCTGGTCGGATCGTTTCGCAATCGAAAAAACGGAGTTCCGAGGCATTCCTACTGAGGCACGCGCAAAGCTGTCTTTCTTCGACATGGGTTCGCTTCAGCTGGAGCTGATCGAGCCGGATCATCATCCAAGCACATGGCGAGAAAGCTTGGACCGAAACGGGGAAGGCTTTCACCATATCGCATTTATTGTGGAAGGCATGAAGGAGAAAATCAGCATTTTGCAGAATAATCAAATACCTATCTTGCAGCATGGGGAAAATGCCCAGGGAGATTACGCGTATGCCTACATGGATACGTTTCCTCAATTGAAGCTGTTGATCGAGCTGCTTGAACAGGATAAAAAGTAGTCACAATCGGATTGGGTTCATATTGAAAAGTTAATCCGATCTAAAAGAGACCCTTAAAGCTAAAAGCTTCAGGGTCTCTTCGCAATTACTGACATATATCATTGGAAGCATAAGTCGATACAACGTTCCATCTCCATCGCCGTATCTTATCGAGGTCTCGATGGTGGTTTCCCTTCTTCATCATCGTTCTATTGAGGACGCCGTCTTTCGTCTCACCGGTTTCTTAGCGACCCGTCCATAGACAATCGGTTTGGACAAATTCACTCGGTAATCAATGATGTTGCCGTACTTGTCGGTCCGTATCGTACAGCAGCTATTCATCAAATCCCGCACCATTTCCCTGCCCCGTTGTACCCTCGATTTTGCACCTGAATAAGAAATGCCGAGCCGCTCGCTCAGCTCCTTCTGCGACAGCCCCTTCAGTTCGGAGAGCTCGACCGCCTCCCGATACTTATCCGGCAGGTAGGGAATGACGCCCTTCATCCCGCAAATCGCCTCCTGCAAGGTATCTTCGTCTTCCTCTTCCATCACGATTGGGATCTGCTCCGGCAGCTCATCCAGCCGTTTCTCCTTGCGGAAATGATCCGCTACCGTATTCCGGGCAATCTGGTACAGCCAGGCTCGCAGCCGATTCGGATCCTGCAGCTCCGGCAGGTGCCGGTAAGCCTTCATAAATACCGTCTGAACCATATCTTCTGTATCGGGGTGACGATTCGTTCTTCTTGCGACAAAAGCAGCAATCGGCTTATAGTATTGATCCCACAGCATTTCCGGCGTAATTCCCGCCTGACTCAAGCCTGCCGCTGGCTGTTCGGATTTCCCTGTTTCCTTTTTCGTCTTCCGCACCGGTAATTTTTCCATTACATTTCTTTCCTGCATTCTATCTTCCCCTCCCCTGAATTTTGAGTTTCTGGCGTCTATTCGCATTTATTTTTTAAAAAATTTCCGTATTTTTGCGTCTTTCTTTGAGCATCCCCGTCTTCATCAATATAAAACAAAATTTGGAGGGATAAAAGATGAAATACAATTTGCTGGGAAATACAGGGGTGCTGGTGTCGGAGATCGGACTGGGGGCAATGTCGTTTGGCGGCGGCGGCCAGTGGGGCGTTTTTGGCGGCCTGGGTGATCAGGACGCTGCAAGACTCGTCGGGCAGGCGCTAGAAGCGGGTGTCAATTTCTTTGATACCTCCAACATTTACGCCGGCGGTCGTTCAGAGGAAATTCTCGGTAAAGCGCTTGGGTCGAAACGGCAAGACGTTATTCTCGCTACGAAGGTGAGAGGACGCACGGGAAGCGGGCCTAACGACCTGGGCTTGTCCAGGCTGCACATCATGCGTCAGGTGGAAGAGAGCCTGAAACGGCTCGGAACCGATTATATCGACCTGTACCAGATCCATAATCCGGACCAGCTGACCGATTGGGAAGAGACGCTGCGCGCGCTGGACGACCTGGTCCGCAGCGGCAAGGTCCGCTACATCGGCTCCTCCAATATGACCGGCTGGGAGCTGATGAAAGCCCGCGGCATTTCCAGAGAACTCGGTCTGCACGCGTTCAAAAGCAGTCAGTCGTATTATTCGCTGGCCGGACGCGAGATTGAAAGAGAGATCATTCCCGTCCTGAAGGATCAGAATATGGGGCTGCTCGTATGGAGCCCGCTGGCCGGCGGATTCCTATCGGGCAAATACGCCCGCGGCCGCAACGGAAATGCGGATGACCGGCACACCAAGTTTGCTTTTCCGCCAGTGGATGTAGACAAATCCTATCACATCATCGATGTGCTGGAAGACATCGCGAAGGATCGCGAGTCCACAGTGGCTCGCATCGCCCTCGCCTGGCTGCTGAACCAGCCTGCGGTAACCAGCGTCATCATCGGTGCCAAGCGGCCGGATCAGCTGCAGGATAACCTGGAGGCGAGCGGCATCGTGCTGACAGCTGACGAGCTCGCCCGGCTCGACGAAGTGAGCAGGCTCCCGGTGGAATACCCAGCGTGGCCGTTCATGGAAGAGGATGATTCGATCATCCGCAAGCATCCCTGAAACCTAAATCAGCCGATTTCATGCATTTTTCTTCGGGCTGTGATTAGCCGTACCATTTGATTATTACATTATAGCCCGGCGCTTTTATTACCAGGCAAAAGAAGCCATGACCTCCGATTTATCGAGTCCTGGCTTCTTTGAATTGAACTAACATTTTATTCTCTGGAGTAAGGCTATCGAACAAGCCCTCTGAGGACTTCGCTGTCTCCCTAGAATTTTCGCATGAAAAAAAGCTCACTTCATTTCCTCGAAATCGTGCCTCCATCGGTATATAAAAAAATGGCCTTCAGTTTCAAGGCCATTTGTAAGAATAAGCTATTGTCTGTTGGATATTACGTTATCAAGAAACAGCTCCGCGTCACGATTAAATTTCCAGTTGACTCCAAATTTATCAACCAGCATTCCAAAGCACGAAGACCAAGGTGTATTGGATAACGGCATGATCACATAACCACCCTCAGATAAACTAGAAAAGTAGCTTTCCAGCTTCTGCTTATCATCGATGACTAGACTAATCAGAATATTGTTTCCTTTCACCAGCTCACCTGTCACACTCTTCATCGAAGGCAAAATGTCCGACATCATGATCTTCCCGCCTGCGAATTCGATCGAAGCTTCCATGATCATATCCAGCTCATTTTCGGGCAATGGATAGTTTGGATCTTGCGGAATATCTCCAAATTTAACTTTCTTCACTTCAATCGCGTTGAAAGCTTTTGCATAAAAATCAATCGCTTGTGCTGCATTTCCATCAAAGTTTAAATAGGCAATAGCTGACATAAAGCAATACCTCCTTCTAGTGATACATGAAGTATAATGTATAAAAGGTGACAGCATTCTGTCACCGTTCTTAGATTAAATATAAAAGCAATGAGGGACGAATATGGACAAAATTGAGAGGCTCATTTCGATCATCATGATATTGCTAAAAAAAGAAATCGTTTCAGCAAACGAATTCGCGCAATTATTTCATGTATCCAAAAGAACGATTCTTCGCGACATGGAAACACTGAGTCTATCCAACATCCCGATCTATGCGGTCAATGGAGTTCATGGCGGCTACGGCATTTTGGACGAATTCAAGGTCGATAAACGTCTCTTAAGCAGCTCCGATTTAGAGAATATATTAACCGCGCTCGGCGGATTGGAAAAAATTCTCGTTAGCGAAGAAGTTGAAATGACGATTAAAAAAATAGAAGCCATGGTCAGTCCATGGTCTCTGAATCATTCAGTCCGATTGTCATTTTACGATTGGGAGGGCCGGAAGGAGATGCTTGAAATCTTGAGGACCTGCCAGGAAGCCATATTAAAGAGAAGATTAGTTTCGTTTGATTATATAGATAAGAATGGCACTGTGACGAAAAGAACGGTCGAGCCCTATCAGCTCCATTTTAGCGAAACGAGTTGGTACCTGAAAGGATTCTGTCTGCAACGTATGGGATATAGAGCTTTTAAATTATCCCGGATCGATCATCTTCACATGAATGGACCAACGTTCAGTCCTAGAGACGATATGCTGGAGCAAGAGCAGGAAGCAAATTATCAACCCGAATTAGTCGCAGTCAAGGCGTTGATTTCGCCTGGCATAAAAGATCAATTCATTGAAAGATACGGCCGAAAGAGTATTGAACCCTATAGTTCTGAACTTTTGTTGGTCACCATCCATGTCCCTCAAAACAGCATTGGTTTTCAATTTTTAGCAGGTTTCGGCACAAATCTAGAAATCGTAGAGCCCCAATCATATGTTGAAGAATTTCGAAAATACTTACTAGAAATGGTGGATAAATACTCCTGAAGTCGTTGCGTACAGATCGCCGCCCAAGGCCATCATGTTTCCAAATTTTGAAACATTTCAATCCATTTTACCGTACATATATACAATGAAAAATAACGACAGAGAGGAGTGCCGTCGATGATGCCGCAAGGACCGTCTTTTGGCGGAGGCTTTGATTTTATGTTTACGCTGGTCCCCATTCTGTTTGGAATTGTATTCGTGATTGTGATTGTGGGCTTCATCTCCAATGGCGCCCGTTATGTTAAGAACGCCAAATCGCCCCGCAAGTCAGAGTATGCCCGGGTTGTCTCCAAACGCATTGACGTCCGTCACCATACGAATCATCACAGTGGAGATAACGGCATGATGCATTCCAGCAATTCATCACGAACGTATTATTACATCACCCTCGAATTTGATAATGGAGACCGGAAAGAATTCCTTGATGTCAAAAATCTGTATGGCCTCGTTGTGGAGGGAGACACCGGCTATGCCGCCATTCAGGGCGATTGGATCGTCGCATTTGAACGGGATGTGCAGCCGCAGTCGTAACTAGACACTATACAGCATACGCAAAAATGGATAACAGCACGAACTCATCAAATTGCACGGTAAGTCCCTTAAGGAAATAACAGCCTTAGTCCCCGATGAGTCAGGGCTAAGGCTGTTGTTGGATGGGCTTGAAAAATTAACACAGACGCTTTACGAAACGCATTAAGTCAATGCAATAATTGATCGTGCTTGAATTTATCACCTGTTACTGAGTAGACCAGAGCTCGACCCGATTTTTGATATGCTTGGTATAAGCCTCTTCCATTTCTTTAACTCCGGCCTTCTCCAGCTCTGCCATATAGGCATCCCAAATCTTGTCGAAGTCTTCCGGCTTGGACATCACGGCCTCGGGGATTCGTTTCCATGTTATATCCTTCATTTTGGCAGCCAGGATTACAGCAGGATCATCGTTTGGCAGCGACATCGTGTATGCTGCTCCATATGCTCTCGGTTGAAATTCGTCTTCTTTAGGGAACAGGTCCTTCCAATGCTCGGCCTTATAAGCCTTCAGCGTTTCCTTTTCCGCTTCATTATAATTCGCGGTCAGCAGCTCCGGATAGTTCCGCGTGAAGTAGTTGCCGGTAGAATCCTTGATGCCGTCGCCGTAATGGACCATCAAGTTCCAGTATAGTCCGAGACCGGACTCTTTTTGGAACGCCGCGGCATCATTGATCGCCCGCTCCTGTACCTCCGGAATTAGCGTCCGCTTCCCGTTTTCCATCGTGTAATGCTTGCCTTCGATACCCCAGTTATTCAGAATTTGTCCTTCCTCCGATGCCAAAAAGTCGAGGAACTTAATGGCACGTACCGGATCCTTGCATGTGCTGGAGATTGAGATTCCGTACCCTCCGTCAAAGCCGGCAGACCAGAAGCTCGTGTCCTTGTACTCCTTGCTCATCGTGACCGGATAATGACCGTAGGTCTGGTCGAATTTGCCCGCTGCCTTCAGCGCGTTTTCCCCGTCTCCATATTCCCATTCCGGTGCGGCAAGACCAAGAACCCGGCCCGAAGCCACTTTCGCCTTAAACTGATCGGTCTTCTGCACGAAGCTTTCCGGATCCAGCAGTCCAATGGCGTTCATATGATTCAACCAGCGGAAGAACTCCTTTTCTTCCGGACGGCGGAAATGGTACGTCGCTTGGTGCGTTTTCTGATCAATGTAATATTCCCCGTCATCCGGTCCTCCGGTCGTCTTGAATCCCAAATTGGTCACTTGGTACATATGCCAATCGTCGGCGTTCAAGGACAAGCCGATATTTTTGTTGCCGTTTTCGTCTGTCGGATGCTTGGCAATATAATCCTGTATCGCTTTTTCAAAGTCCTTTACTGTGCGAATTTCCGGATACCCGGCTTCCTTGACGACACGGTGCTGAAGCTCAAACCCTCCGTCGGCTTTAATTTTCACCTCATCGACGGCCGACCAGGTCGGGATCGCGTAGATCGCTTGGTCGTCCAAACTGTACTTCGTGCGAACAAGCTTGTCTCCAAGCATTTTCTTGATGTTCGGTGCATGCTTGTCGATCAAATCCGTCAGATCGATGATCGCTCCGGCGTCGACAAGCTTGCCGACATCAGCCTTGGCTGCGATCAAATCGGGATAATTGCCGGTTGCTGCAATGAGCGAAATCTTTTGAACCGGATCGCCGACAGCAAACTCCGCGTCCAAGGTCACGCCGGTTTTTTCCGTGATTACCTTGCCGACTTCGTCGTTCATGTTATTCCAGTTGGTGCTGGAGTCCTCCGAAAAATAAGTAAATGTAATGGGCTTCAGATCATTGCTATTCGCCCCGGATGAATCGTTATCTGAATGAGCTGCAGACGAGCCATCACTTCCGCCGCATGCTGCAAGCGTTGCAACTAAAGTCAGCGCCAGTAAAGACGCCGCCACCCTTTTTAATTTCGGTCTCATGAAGCTTAACCCCCAATGAATAATAAGTATCGACAATAAAGTAAAAGACGGGCGATAGGTCTGGACATACCGGTATCTTCGTTTTAACTCTTCACGGCTCCGAGCGTCATACCCTTCACAAAATATTTTTGCAGGAAAGGATAGACGACCAGGATCGGCACCGTAACGATGATCGTGATTGCCATTTTAACAGATTCCGGCGAAACCTGCGCCATGCGCTGGGCCATATTGGCAGCATCCTGGGAATTGGTTGCACTGGTTGTTGTGCTTTGCAAAATTTTCATCAGCTCATATTGCAGCGTTGTCAACGATTCGTTAGACCCGTTGAACAGATAGGTATCGAACCAAGAGTTCCATTGCCCTACCGCCAAGAAGAGCGCTACAGTCGCTAACGCCGGTTTGCAAAGAGGCAGGATGACGCGCCAGTAAATCGTAAAATCGTTGGCACCGTCCAGTTTGGCCGATTCTTGCAGCGCATAAGGCAGACCGTCAATGAAGGAACGGATAACGAAAACGTTAAACGCGCTTACGAGGCCCGGCAAAATGTAAACGGCAAACGTATTGATGAGATGCAGATCCTTCATCAGGATAAATCCCGGAATCAGTCCGCCCGAAACATACATGGTTATAGCCAGAAAGGTTGAAATAAATTTTCTTGCTTGGAATTCCCTGCGCGCAAGCGTGTAAGCCAGCATGGAACCGCTAATCAAGCCCGCTAAGGTGCCAATGACCGTCCGCAGTACGGAAATTTTAAATCCGGTAATCAAGCCGCTGAAAGAAAAAATCATTTCGTAATTTCGCAACGTGAATTGCCTTGGCCAGATCGTAATCCCCCCTCTGACGGTGTCCACCGAATCGTTAAAGGAGATCGCCAGCACGTTTAAAAACGGATAAATCGTCAGAACGGTAACCACGATCATGGATAGATAAACGAACACTTCCAGCATTCGGTCCAGCGGTGATTTTGACTTCAGCTTGCTTTTCATTCGACCGGCCGATGCAGTACTCTTGACAGTCCCCATGTCTTCCTCCTTACATAATGCTTTCGTTGGTAAAGCGCTTAAATATTCCATTAGCCGCAAACAACAGGATCAGGCTTATGACCGAATTGAAGATATTGATCGCCGTCCCGAACGAGTAGCGTCCCATGGCCAATCCATAATTAAGCGCATACAAGTCAAGCACTTCGGAGTAATCGATGACCAGGTGATTGCCTAACAGAAACTGTTTCTCGAAGCCTGTACCGAGCAAATGGCCAATGGACATGATCAGGAGCACGATGATTGTCGGCCGAATCCCCGGCAGCGTGATATGCCACATTTGCCGCAGCCGGCTTGCGCCGTCGACCCGTGCCGCTTCGTACAACTCAGGGCCGATTCCGGAAATAGCCGCCAAGTAGATGATGGCGTTCCATCCGGTTTCCTTCCAAATGTCCGCTCCCGTTACAATCCCCCAGAACCATTGCCCCTGTGCCATAAACTGAATCGGCTGATCGATAATGTTGAGACTCATGAGCAGGCTGTTCACGACGCCGCCGTCCGTCGAGAGCATTTTGGTCACGATGCCCGCAGCTACAACCCACGAAACAAAATGCGGCAGATAAGACACGGTCTGCACAAAACGTTTCATAACCTGTGAACGAACCTCATTGAGCATCAGGGCAAAGGCGACCGGGATGATGAAGCCCGCGATCAGTCCCATAAAGCTCATGGCCAGCGTATTTCGGAGCACCTGGTAGAAATGGTCATCCTGGAACAACGTGCGGAAGTGCTCGAATCCGACCCATTTCTGTTCGAAAAAACTTGCGCCGGGTCTATATTTTTGGAAGGCCATTGTCCAGCCCCATAGAGGCAGGTACTGAAAGACAAAGACCCAAAGAACGAACGGGATGGACATGAAGTAAAGATACTTCTGGTTTTTGAACACCTTCCATGCAGTCCTCTTGGATTGCTCTGTCTTCTTGTATCCGTTTTCTGTTTTTAATGTTATCGCTTTCATGTTTCCCCCCCTCTCCTAGACTTCATCATAAGTCATAGGAGAGAAGCGGCCCATACCACGGATTTCGGTAAAAATCATCCACAAATTATGGATTTTTAAATTCAGAGGGTGAACGGCCCTCGTATTTTTTGAATTTGCTGTGGAAGTAATTGACGCTTGTGTACCCGACGAGTTCGGCGACCTCATAAACCTTCTTTCCCTGTTCCAGCAGCTCCTTGGCTTTTTGGATCCGGACCCTGTCCAGGTAGGTGTTGAAGTACTCACCAGTCTTATTTTTAAAGAGCTGTCCCAAATATGCCGTGCTGTAGTTCAGCATCCCGGCCAATGTTTCCAGTTTCAGGTTATCGGCATAATGCCTATGAATGATGTTGATCATGATCTTTAATTCTTTTTCCTTCCCTTCCGGTTCAGCGTCCTCCGCTAATCCGAGCAGAAAACGGCAGGTCTCGTCGATCAGCTCGTCCAGAAACTCGAATTCGAATATCCCTTTCAAAAATCGCGAAACCTCCTCTGTCCCCTTCATTTCCTTTCGGGAGCCCGCAGTCAGCTTATGAATGACGGCGTTGGATAGAAAGAAGAACGATTCTTTGACAAAGCTTTCATCCGGCTCCTGCGTAAGGAAAAATGCAGCCGCCTCGTCCAACAATGGACGAATCATGGTCTGGTTGCCTGCATCCAAGCTGTAATACAAGCGGAAGACGAGCTCCTCCATCGTCTCTTCGACGTTATGGTTCGACGGCCGAGTGGATTCCGGTACAGAATGAAGCGAAGGATTGGGCCCCAGCAGACGTCCCTTCTCGCAGAAAAAGGCTTGCTTGATCAATTCCTGCGCTTTTAAAAATGAGCGGTTAATCTCTTCGGGCACCGATACCGTTCCCCCGGTTGCAGCGACGAATCGGTAGTCGCCCGAAGCGTTCGCGATCTCCCGGTATAATTCCTCACGGCGCTGTTTGCTGCGCAGCGGCTCTCGCAGGAGCAGGATGACGTACGGGGGACTAACGGTAACCACCCCCATATCTCTGCCTTCAATGATCGGCTTCAGCGCATGATCAAGCCTCTGCAGCGCATCGGGGCGCTCGACTTCGGAAACCCGCGGAAAAACCGCAACGGTCTCGTAGCTGCACCACAGCAGCCCGGCCTCTTTTGCCATGCTCTTCATAGCGGCGGGGTCTGTGAATTTATCCTGCGGAGCGAAAAGATCGTGCAAAAACCAGTTCCGGTTCACAGCCTTCATCTGGTGCTGCCCCTGTTTCAGGCGGTCCTCTTTGATACGCTCGCTTACCCGCTTTAGCGTATTCTTCATTTCACTGATATCCACAGGTTTAAGGAGATACCCGGAAACCCCGTATTTAATCGCTTGTTTGGCATATTCGAAGTCGGCATACCCGCTGAGGATGATAAATTGCATTTGATGACCGGTCGATGTAAGGGACTGGATCAATTGCAATCCATCCATAAGCGGCATGCGGATATCGACGACGGCAATGTCTGGAGGCTCTTGATGAATCATCTCCAACGCTTCTATTCCATTGGATGCCGTGGCCGTAACGGTTAGTCCCAGGCTTTCCCACGGTATCAAGGTTTGAAGGCCTTGACGAAGCTTCGGTTCATCGTCCACGATCATGACCTTCATCATTCGGAACCACCCCCAGGAATAAAAAATGTGACACAAGTTCCGACTCCAGGTTCGCTTTCGATATGCAGAGCACTGGCCGCCCCGTACAGCAAGATAAGCCGGTCATTGACGTTTCGCAGCCCGATCCGCTGCTCCTCCTCATCCAGAACGGATGAAGCAAGCTCTTCCCGAATAAGCGCGAGACGATCGGCAGAAAGGCCAGCGCCGTTATCACTCACGTTGACTTGAATTCCTCTCGGAATTTCTTTTACTTCTACGTTAATGATGACTCCTTCCGCGCGGTTATCCAAGCCATGAACGACGGCGTTCTCCACCAAAGGCTGAATCATGAATGGCGGGACCATCATCTCCTCCAGGCCCGGGTCCACCGTCAATTGATACCTTAAACGGTCTTCATACCTGAATTTTTGAATATCCAGATAACAGCGCACCCGCTCAAGCTCTTTGCTAAGCGAAATCTTCCCGTTGCCGGTCTCTAGACTGCTGCGCAGGAGCGTGCTCAGCAGCCACACCGCCTCCGCGATATCGTCTTGCTTGCGAATATGGGCCTCCATCCGGATCGACTCCAGCGAGTTGAACAGAAAATGGGGGTTAATCTGGCTGGTCAGCATCTTGAACTTAATCTCGTTCTGCCTCTGCTCCACCAGGCTTTTCTGGTGATTCGTTTCCTGGACTTCATGGACCAAATCGTTCACGTCTCTGACCAGCGCATTAAATTGCCTGGACAGCATGCCAATTTCGTCATTTCCATCGATATGCAGAAAGGCTTCCCAGGATCCGGACCGGACTTTGGACATATGCTTGCTCAACCGAAGGAGCCTTCCGGACAATAACGAAGCGGAAGCATAAACAAGCAGGGCGGCAAATAGCAGACTGGCTGTGATCACGGCCGCGCCGAGACGGATCACTTGATCAGCATTACGGGTAATTTCGGCAACAGAGAAAATGGAAATAATGCGAAGTCCGTTCCAGCTATCCTGTGGATGTAAACTGGCGATAACCACCTTGGACGCTTTGCCGTTAACGGACATGTCGTAACTTCCCTCCTGAAGGGATCGTATATTTTCACTGGTGTGCATATCCGATAATTCCTTTCCCGATCCCCCAATTTGATTGGACGCGACGATCCGATGCTGATTATCCACGATAAAGGTAGGAAACGACTCCTGGTCCAGAATGGAATTTAAATGCTGCTTGTCCACATTGATGACCAGAACCCCTTTTCGCCCAGAGGAGTCAAGCGGAAAGGAACGAAACAAGCTTAGATACTCGGCAGCCTTCCGTTCATCCTCGATTAAATTCCAGCCAACCAGCCCTTTCTGCTCGATGGCCGCCTTATACCAGTCCCGGGTTGTGATGCTTTCGTCCGGCTGGATAAATTCCCAATTGTTGAGCGCTCCCTTATTTTCTGCATAGACGCGGATACCCGATATCTCCTTGTACAGCTGGAGGTAGTCTCGAATATCCGTGTACTCCCGGTATGCCTGAATGACTTCGACATAGCTGTCGTACTTTTGGCCGGCTACTCTCTTCATCATGTTGTCATTCATCAGCCGGTTCGAAATATCGAGCGGCACCTTGATCAGCTCTTCCGTACGTTTTCGAACGCGTTCAACATTGCTGGATACTTGCGTAAAGGCGTCTTTAATGACAAGCTCGCGGAGCTTCCCGGTCAGAAACAGGCCGGATAGCAGCAAGGGAAGAACGGCCACCGATATGAACGTAATCGCCAGCTTCTTCTTCATTTTCATGTCATTCATGATTCGGATAAAAAACATGTCTACAACCTCCCGAGTCTGTCTTGCTGCGTGCAAAAGCCCCTTTTCACTTAGAAAGGGGCTTAGCTTCATCGATGATTTCTCAATCGGGCATGGGACTTGATATTACTCCTGGTCAGGCTTCACTGCCTTCAGCCTGAACCACATGCTTTGATAGTCCTTCTGTTCGTATTTAAGGGGCAGGCCAAGCTGCATCAGTCTGTCTCCCCCATAGATCGATTTCTCTCCGCTGATCGAGGACTCCACTTCGTATTCCAGTTCCGGGTCAAGTCCGCCAAGGCGCACGGTCCGCAAAGGCGCGTTCGGCACGGCCATCACTTGAAAAGCGTAAACGAGGGCTTCCTCTTTGTCTTCCGAAACGAACATCCAGGCGGACTCATTTCCTTCAAAAGGACTCTTCAGGCGGTATAAGTCGCCTTGCTGAACCAGACCCCGAATTTGCTTGTAGGTCGCGATTTGGCGTTTGACCGTTTCCTTTTCTTCATCGGTGAAGTTCGTAAGATCCAGCTCATATCCGAAGTTTCCGGACATGGCGACATCTCCTCGAAATTCGAGAGGCGTGATTCGTCCAACCTGATGGTTCGGAACCGCCGACACATGTGCTCCGATTGCGCTTACGGGATACACAAGGCTTGTGCCGTATTGAATCTTCAGTCTTTCGACCGCATCGGTATTATCGCTTGTCCAGGTTTGGGGCATGTAATACAGCATGCCGGGATCGAAACGTCCGCCGCCGCTGGAGCAGCTTTCGAACAAAATATGCGGAAAATCGGCAGTGATGCGCTCGAGCAGCTCGTACAATCCAAGCACATAGCGGTGAGCGGTCTCGGCTTGATGCTCCGGCTGCAGGGCAGCGGAACCGATCTCCGTCAGGCAGCGGTTCATGTCCCATTTTACGTAAGAGACCGGCACGCTGGTGAATATCGCAGACAACGAATCGTAGATGTAATCGCGCACTTCCTGGCGAGTGTAATCCAGCACTAACTGCCATCTGGCTTCGGTCCGCCTCCGGCCAGGAACATGAAGACACCAATCCGGATGCTTACGGTACAGTTCGCTGTCCGGGGAAATCATCTCGGGCTCGAACCAGAGCCCGAATTTCAGGCCGAGCCGATTGACGCGTTCCGCAACATCCGCGAGCCCGCCCGGCAGCTTCCGGCGGTCCTCGTACCAATCGCCCAACGACGAATTGTCGGAATCCCGTTTCCCGAACCAACCGTCATCCAACACAAACAGTTCGATGCCTAGCTTGGCCCCCTCTTCTGCGATCGATACCAACTTGTCCGCATCGAAGTTAAAATAGGTGGCCTCCCAGTTATTGACCAGAATCGGCCGTTCTTCGTCCTGATACTTCCCTCGGCAAAGGCGGGTACGATACAAACGATGGTACGTCCGCGACATCTCTCCAAGTCCATGTCCGGAGTATACCATCACCGCTTCCGGCGTCTGAAAGCTGTCCCCCGGATTCAGCTGCCAGGCGAAGTCAAAAGAGTTCACGCCGATGCTAAACCTCGTTGAGCCGAATGAATCCACCTCCGCTCCAGCTTCAAAGCTGCCGCTATACACAAGGCTGAAGCCGAAAGCCTCCCCGTGATCTTCCGTCGTTTCCTTGCTGACCAACGCGGCGAAAGGGTTGAATTGGTGGCTGCTCATGCCTCTCTTGCTATCGATGCGGGTTTCGCCCTGCACTAGCGGTCTTCTTCTGATAGTTCCTTCCCTCGCCCAGGCTCCGGAAAGATACATGATTTCCATATCGCCTTTGCCGGTCAAATCGACGCTTGCGCTTAGGGCACGGCGAAGCCGCAGCTTCTTGTCCCCCTCGTTGCTGAGCAGCGTTGAACGCACGATCACGTTGCGATCCGCGAAGATGGTATAGAGAAGGACTACTTTAAGTCCCGAGTATGTATCCTTTAAAATCAGCTCGAGTGAATCCGCTTCGGATTCGTCCTCCGTATAAACAGCCGGAAGTCCACTTAAATGCGGCTTTCCCTTCAGGATCCGGTAGCCGTCATACTTGAGCTCGGTAATCCGCGTTCCATCCTCAAGTTCGGCTTGGTAAGCCGGATTACGGAAGTCTCCGCTGCCGTACTGCGGGTATTCTTGCGGCAACCGGTCCAATCCAGCTCCCGCGGGAGTATGAATCAGCAGATCGCTCATCTTCTCCCGCTGCTTCAGTTTGCCTCCCCAATATACATGTACAGGATAACCGTCCACGATCTGAATCAAATAGCTCATGTCGGATGACTGTAAATGAAACAACCCTGTTTGCTCTTGCACCGTTACGCCCATTGGTTACATCCTCTCTTTCTCTTCCATTGAAGCTTCATGCATGATATAGCTGCCTTGACCACCTGCTTATGACATATCCTGAATCAAAAAAACATGGTTTAAGGATTGATCAGGTTATTGCAGAAATGCGACAGACCCATAAAAATGATATAGCACAACAGATATTTCGTACATGGCACGGTGCTCGCTAGTTATGTTATTATGATAGGTATTATATCATGAGGGGTTTTGATTGTGATTGAGTATTTGCCGAGAAGTAAACAGCACACCGAACTGCATCTCACTCAATTTGGCATAGAGGATTGTATCTCTGGTCATTATTTTGGGCCCGCTATAAGAACTCACTATTTGCTCCATTATATTTTCAATGGGGAAGGAATCTTCGAGGTAGGGGGAAGCAGGTATCGCCTCCGGAAAGGGCAGGGCTTCCTGATTTGCCCCAATGTCGTAACCTATTATCAGGCCGATGAAGTGAACCCTTGGTCATATGGGTGGTTCGGATTTGACGGCACGCTGGCCGAATCGCTCCTTAAGCAAGCAGGGCTAACCCCTTCATCTCCGATCCTCTATTATGATAGAGACGATAGGATCTATCAGTATTTGCAGTGGATGGCTCAATCGAGTGAAAGCCATAAAGCCCGCGAAACCAGACTAACGGGGCTGCTCTATCTGATGTTATCGTTGTTGGTGGAATCCGGACCCGAAACGCCCCCGATTCAGAAGGATAGCCGGGCGGAAATTTACGTTGAGCAGGTGAAGGATTTTATCGAAATGAACTTTTCCCAAAAAATCACCATCGAGGACATTGCACATTTTATCGGGCTGAATCGAAGCTATTTATGCTCATTATTCAAGCGACAAATGAACGTAAGCATTCAGGATTATTTGATTCGCTACAGGATCGATATGGCATGCAAAATGATGGGAAACGCTGAGCTGTCGATCGGCGATATCGCTCGTTCTGTCGGCTATAGCGACCCTCTGCTGTTTTCCAAAATGTTTAAAAAGATCATGGGTACCTCCCCTAAACATTATCGGAGCCTGACCGTGGATAGAGGATGACAAGCCTCGAGCGTTTTCATGGAAAATCTATTAAGCTGCGGATGGGATGAAGAAGGTTTTGGTGAAAAAATTCGGACATCACCTATTCACATTGGTAATGTACTTAGAATTCATCCTATAAAAACAAAAAAGCCCTTGGAAACCCAAGGACTTTTAAAAGTATGGAGCCTAGGGGGATCGAACCCCTGACCTCATCGCTGCCAGTGTGGTATGCACTGTTTCCTGCAATGAACCGAAGTGTCCGAAAGCCTGCTGTAGTGCGGGTTTTCGGAGTTCGGTCTGTCTTCTTGTTTCCTCGGATTTCCGTCCAGAATCCAGAGTTAGTGAGCAAATACGTGATCACAAATGCTTATAATAAAATGTACGACTTTACGGGATGTGGAAGCGAGATACGTTGAATCGAGGTTGGTTATGGTTCAAATGATGCGATGTACTACGGGTCCTGAGTCCATTATAGCTTAGCTAGAGCTGTTGCATTACGCCAAGTATTCTATATCTTCTCCTCGGAACGAATTATTGTTTTCAATTGATGTAAGAACCCTCACCATTTCATCTGCAATCTCCTCTCTTCGTAACGCCCTGGCAATGCGGATAGGCCCAAATGAGAAAGAAAATTCTTGTTGAGTCCATGCAGACAAAAGTGTTAAAATAGCCTTTCCAGAAAGTAAGGATATTCTTTTTTCATAAGAATCCCAATGCCTGTTGACAATTTCTCTCGCAATCGTATTAGCCTTCTTTACTTTTCCTTCCTCAAGATATTCTGTAGCTATCGCGTCAATTGCATCATCCTTTAGACCCTCGGTAATCTCCATGATTTTCTCTATGACTGTTTCTTTTGTTACTCTCGATCCTTGTTTTTTTCGCGATATGTTTACGATCCTAGCTATAGTTTCTGGAACAAGAAGATAATTCTCTATCTCCTTTTTACTCCAAATATGTAACTCTACTCCTCGCTTTTTGCTTTCCTCAAGCCTATCATTAATTTCTGAGTCAGTATGATAATCCCTGTCTAACAGGCAGAATACCCTGATTGATTCATTTGAGGCATTATTTAATAGCATTGTTGATCCAATCGCATAATTCCAACCTCCCCATCCACCTATTGAGAGGTTTGGAATCATATCTATTGGCTCCTGGCTATCGGGAAATAATGTATGATGCATATGCTTAAGAAGTGAAATATCCTTGCCCTCAACTAAGAGGCATTTCCGAGAAGACCATAACCTCGCCAACTGAATGTTGTGAATGCCCCCTATACTATCAATGAGTCTTTGAACAGCTGGAAGCTTATTGGCGAATTTCGACCTTGGTTGGGATCTATCAACTACCAAGATATTTTCAGGGTCCACCTCAGCCATAATTTCTACAGAATGTGTCGCAACAATCACTTGTTTATACTCGCCAGCTATCAATTTTATTAACTTGCGCTGAAGATCAGCGTGCATATAAATGTCAGGCTCGTCCAGAATGATTGTGGATTGCTTAGGAGTCCTTGCAAGAAACCACATTGTTTGAAGCCACATCTGCAATCCATGGCCCATCCAACCAACTTCCGCAACAAAATCATTATCTTGAACGAGGAGCGTAACAGGCTCACCATGCGCGTGAGCATGACCTTCCAGTGATCGCACACGAAATCCATTCCAAGTCGATTCAGCCAAGGCAACAAATCGACCGTAAAACTCACTTTGAAGAAGCAATTGATTCCTAAAATGTAGTGGCGCGAGCGGAGATGTTAAAGCGCCAAGTACATAGTCCCTTCTCAAAACCTTTTCCTCTCTTTGTAAAGGAGCAACCTGTGGTAAGATATTCAACATTGGCATTTGCGTACGACCAGCTTGTGCCTTGTTTCTTATTGGTTTATTTTCAGAATCATTCAGGATTGCAAAAACCTCAGCATCAGGACCCAACAATACTTCTACTGATTCTCCTTTTTCAAAGGTTGCTTTTATAATTGCTGGTGGGCTACCGTATCTATAAAATAGACTATCCGAATTGAACTCCATACCCTTCAATGACGGGGTTACACCTCGAACTGCCCTAGGCAGACCAGTCCAAGATGGGGGTTCAACATAAGCAAGGTTTGGATACCTATGGAGTACTAATGCGACCAGGCGTAATGCCTCAACTATAGTGGACTTGCCAGCGTTATTTTTTCCAACTATTATTGAAATATTTTTGAACGGTATCGTGTGCCTGCGATAGCATCGAAAATTAGTTATGCTGAGATCCTTTAACACAAGGACTCCCCTCTTTCTTCTATATTTAGCGCTTGGAGTTTTTCTGTAATTAAAGACCCTTCTTGCTTATTTAGTGATAATGAGAAGTCAATCCCTTTCTAATACTAGATTATCACTTTGGTTAACGATAATATCTGATTAGCATCGATACTAATGTCGTCACCTAAACGTATAATGGGGTTATGCCACTGATCCCACTCATCTTGCCTCACCTTATTTAGATAGTAAAACGCATGACGTAACAAGCAAAACTGCGTCTGTCTCCTATTTAGTTTGTTTGAGCCATCGAAGATGATCCCGCTTATTGGAGCTTGGAAAGTGATAACATATGGCTTAACATTGACTCGCCACTCATCAATTGCCTTCCGTTTACCAAGTGCTCTTAGGATGTTCTCTGCAAACTCAGGCATAACCACTATATGACGCACATCGCTGTTCTCCCAAATATCGCCACCAAAAAGATATCCGTTAATACATTTATCTGGTACTGGGAAAAAGGGGTTGAGCTGCAATCTGCGCATAATCATCCTGATACATGGTTCCTCATTACTTCTTGGAATCATGCTCTCCCAGTCGACAAGTTTCCCATCTAAATAGGTATCGATTCCGTTCTTTGACTTGCTGAACGTAATTCCTGACTCCCGTAGCTTCATTGAAAACTCAGTATCACGTAGAAGCAAATCATGAAGGTTATATAGAGGCTCGGAATTCTCTATTGAGGAATCACTGCGCGTTGTTAGATGGGCTATTGTCACATAATCGAAATCGCCTATATGGGTTTCTGTGCCCGTCTTATCATCAATGATCTTTTTTATTTCATTCAAGTCGACTTCTTCAGCCGAACTTAGCCTTTGAAAAGCAAATGTATTTCTAATTACGGCGTACTCTATCAGATGTCTTGGGGCTGAGAATATCTCAGCTAACGAATCATACAAAGCATCAGGATTAGATGTATTCAATAGCGACATTACTACCACTCCATTACAATCAAGTTATTCTTCCGACGATCATTCGATTTTATATCTAAATGTTCGACAGAAACATCGTGTATCCCTCTTTATGGGCATAAGAAAAGCGCCTCATGGGCGCCATTCGATCCATATGATTCCCTTACTTCTCTGCTCTGCGTTCGTTATCGTAGAACATCTTGTTTCGAACTGTCCAATCGGTTCCATTGTGTTGAAGCTCATAATTGAACTTGGCTGTAACACACCTTACCTGTGGAATTCCGTTTTCTTTCCATCCATCAAGCTTGTATTCAAGATCTCCGCTGACTAACATTCTGCCATCGGTTGCACCTTTTTCAACCTTAATCTCCTGCGCACGTTCTACAATCTCATCAAGAAGGCAGATGTACCCAAGATCAGGTTCCACGATCTCAGGCATACTGTAGCCACTCTTATGCTGCAAGGGGAAATCAACCCAAAGGTGGTGAAGGAAATACTCGGACACTCAGATGTTCGAATCACATTGGACATCTACAGCCACGTTCTGCCAAGAGTTCATAAAGAAACAGCGCAGAATACTGCAACATGCTATTCGGTCAAGCTAATAGCGCACAATAATAGGGCTTTTGCTCGTATGACGATTACGTTCATGCGGACAAAGCCCTTTTTCTTTGTATGGAAATGTGAGCATCGGTGATCATTAAGGAAGCATAAACTTTTTGTAATCACAGATGTGATCACGGCATTCTGTTTGAGCTATGATTGGCTCCAGAAAAAAAAAAACGCTCGGAATCCCAAGCGTTACGCGGTTTATGTATGGTGGAGCCTAGGGGGATCGAACCCCTGACCTCATCGCTGCCAGCGATGCGCTCTCCCAGCTGAGCTAAGGCCCCGTAAGCGACTTCTATATCATATAAAATTTCTGCAGGCCTGTCAACATATTTTCTGGACTTTTTGTTCGAAGAACAGATGCAGCATTTTGCTTCATAATATAACGTCACTTAACACGGAATACAAGACACAAGGGACCTTGAGCGCCCACGGCAGCACATGGGCTGCAGGCGCTCTTAGAGGTTATGTTCGTCCGTATCTTTGGAGAGGAGACTTTTCAGCTCCTTCATGAACATATTGATATCTTTAAACTGGCGGTATACCGAAGCGAACCTCACATACGCCACCTCGTCGACAGGATACAGCCGTTCCATCAGCAGCTCACCGATCTGACGGCTCTCCACCTCGGCAGCGGCCGTATTTCGGAGCGCCTTCTCCACATCGGATACGATCATATCCAACTGATCCACCGAGACCGGACGCTTCTCGCAGGCCCGAATCAGACCGCGCAGCACCTTCTCCCTGCTGAATTCTTCCCGGCTGCCATCCTTCTTCACGACGATCAGCGGCGTTTCTTCCACCATCTCAAACGTTGTAAAACGACGGCTGCACTGCTCGCATTCCCTCCTGCGCCGGATGGATTTATTCTCGTTGGCCGGACGCGAGTCAAGCACCTTCGTACCGGCATAGCCGCAATATGGGCATTTCATAAAATCATGTCACTTCCTCTACACGAAAGTCTTCATCCAATCGGACTGCAAAAATTACCAAAAAATGTTCTGTCTTTGTTGTTATGAAAATGCGAAACCGGAGACATAATACTTTTACCAACTCAAGGAGGTGAACTACAATGCCACAAAGCAACAACAACTCCAACAACCTGGTTGTGCCTCGCGCAAACGCTGCTCTTGAGCAGTTGAAGTACGAGGTAGCTCAAGAGCTTGGTATCTCCATCCCACAAGACGGATACCAAGGTAACATGACTTCCTACGAGAACGGTTCGATCGGGGGTTACATCACGAAGCGCCTGGTAACCCTGGCCGAGCAACAATTGGCTGGTCAATTCTCCGGTCAATAATTGATTCTTACTCAAAAGGAGTGTTGGCGGCTTGATAAGAGCTGTCAACGCTCTTTTCTTCGTATAGGCTTAGAATCGATCATTATACACACTCGTGTATTGATTATAATAATAAATGACACGCTGCACATAATGCCGCGTCTCTCCGACCGGAATCCGCTTAACGTTCTCATACGTGCCGTCCCACATGCCCTTTTTGATCCAGTTCTTAACGTTTCCCGGACCGGCGTTGTACGCAGCGATAGCCGCAATCGGATTGCCGTCCATTTCCTGATGCAGGTTCTGAATATACCACGTTCCGAGCTGAATGTTCGTGTCCACTTCATTCTTGACGCTGGACAGCGTCACGGAAGGAAGCTTGGCCATTTCCATCGCCCAGTTAGCTGTATCCGGCATCAGCTGCATAATCCCGAGCGCTCCCTTTTTGGATTCCTTGCCGGGCTTGAAGTTCGTCTCTACACGGATAATGGAGGCAACCAGAAACGGATCGACATCGTAATAGTCCGCATGCTTTCGAATCTCGTCCCTGTACTCGATCGGGTACAGCAAGGTCATCCAATTCGAGCTCAGAAACAGCAGCCCGACAAAAGATACAAACAGCAGAAGCAGCACTCTTTTTTTACGGAGCCACTTCATACCCGAACCATCCTGTTCCACAGCTTGTCCACCTGCTGCTTCGTCTCGTCCAGCGTTCCGCTATTGTCGATAACGATATCCGCAAGCTTCTTCTTGGCTTCAATATCCATCTGACTCCCGAGACGGGCCGCGGCTTGTCCTTCCGTCAGCGCATCACGATCCATCAGTCGCCGGATTTGCAGCTCTCTGGGAACATAGACGACGACAATCTGTTCCAGAAAAAAATACTGTTCACGCGCCTCCAGCAGCAGCGGGATATCCGCCACGACAAGGCGGTCTGGATAATCGCGTTCGTAGGCTTCCGTCCGGTCCCGGATTTCCTGCCGAATGGCCGGGTGGGTAATCCGGTTCAGCGCTTCCCGCTGCTCGGGGTCCCGAAAGATGATCTCCCCCAGCTTTTTTCGATTGAGCGTTCCGTCTTCCAGCAAAATATGTTGTCCGAAATGAGCGGTCACCTCAGCCAGCACCGGATGACCCGGGAGCATGACTTCCCGGGCGATGACATCCGCATCGACGAGAAGCGCCCCCTTCATGGTCAGCATGGAGGACACGGTGCTTTTGCCTGTTGCGATTCCTCCGGTTAAACCGATATTCATGACTTCACCTCATAACAGCTTCATTATACCCATGATGATTAACAATAACGCGGGAAGGTACGAGATCAGACGCATGCCGTTCTTTGATGCAAACCGCAGTCCGACCCTCATCCCCAGCATTAGAAAGATCCCGCTGAATAGTGCGACCACTGAAGCCGTGCCGAGCGGGGAAAAACCGAGCATCGCCGCGCCAAGACCGGCTCCGAATGCATCGAGCGACAGCGCAATGCCTAGCCACATCGCTTCCCATGAAGAGATGCTCCCGGAATTGTCCATATCCGCTTGGACAGGGCTCCGCAAAATTTGGATGACGAGGCCAAGCTTGCGGATTTCAAATGAGAAAACCGCCTTCTGCAGAGCTTCGCCGCCACCCGCATGTTCTTCCCGGTTTACGCCCGACTGTTCGTCAGCCCGCGGTCCGTCCGATCCGTAGTGCGCAATCCCCTGATCGATTCCATGCGCCCTTACCTTGCGATCTCTTGTTCCCCAAACCTGCTGATATAACGACCATAAGCCGAGCAGAATCAGAATGGCCGCCCCGATCACCGATGCCGCTGACGGGGACAAAAACCGCTGGAGCAGCGCCCCCGCCTGCATGGAGACGCCAAGCACGAGTCCCGAACACAGCGAGATAATAAGAACGGACAGCAGCGGGATTTTGGTTTTGCGCAGACCGTATGTAACCCCTGCCCCAAACCCGTCCAAGCTTAGCGCCATAGCCAGCAGTATGGGCGAGAAAAAATGACTGAGCACCCTCTCTTCCCTCCTTCGCAGAACCCATCAAGCCTTCGCTTAGCCGTTATTTCATGGCAGCTAATAGCCTGATCAGCTTCCCAATTGTCTCCTCATTATATGAGTGGAGAAAAGAAGGGGTGCACGCCCAGTTCCTTACTTCCTGTCCGGCTGGCATGAAGGGCAGTAATGCGTGCCCCTTCCGCCGACAACCGTCTTGAAGACCGGACCGCCGCAGCCGTAGCAGGGCTCGTCCTTCCGGCCGTAGATTTTGAGACTGTGCTGGAACATGCCCATCTCGCCCTGACCGTTAACATAGGACTTAATGGAGGACCCGCCCGCTTCTACCGCCTCGGACAGGGTGGCCACAATCGAATGGTACAGCCGGGACAGTTCATCGTCCCCGAGCTTATTGGCCGGGATCTCCGGATGAATGCCGGCCCGGAATAAGGCTTCATCGACATATATATTTCCGATGCCGACGACATATGCCTGATTCAGCAGCACCGCTTTGATCTTCGTCTTCTTGCTGCCGATCACTTCTTTGAAAGTATCCGGAGTCAGCGTATCGTCCAGAGGCTCATAGCCAAGCTTCGATAACGGCGGATGGTTAAACTCCTCGCCCGGTGCGAACAGATGCATCGTGCCAAATTGGCGCACATCCTTGTATCTCAATTCCGTACCGTCCGAAAAATGAAAAATGACGTGGGTATGCTTCTCTACGGGCTCATCCTTCCGGTAGAGCCCATAGCGGCCTTCCATCCGAAGGTGTGAGACAAGCACAAGCCCGTCCAGCAAGATGCGCAGAAACTTCCCCCTGCGCTCGACACCTTCAATCGTATGGCCTTTCAGCATAAATGCAAAAGCATCCACATCGTCAGGCCGCTGAATGATTCGCGGCAGATTTACGGTCACATGATCTATATATTTGCCTTTAATCAATTGATTAAGGGTTCGTTTGACTGTTTCGACTTCCGGCAATTCCGGCATAATAACTTCACCTCTACCTCATTATACCGGAAGATGGGATGGAGCGGCACCCACCTGGGGTGGAAACCTGTGGCATTTTATCCTAAATGACTTTGGTCCCGCCGACCTGCTGCCGCTGACTTCAAGACAGGCGATGCCGACAACGGTGCCGCCAAAGTAAATCCACGGACCGACCGGCACTTTCGTTCGCGTAGCTGCGCAACGCTAAAACCATCGTACCCGCGTGCCTCGCCGCGTTACTCCACATCGCCCTCGACGAATGCAGCTGTATCGCTTTTTGTAGCTCCTAACGGCACCACCTTGCCTTGCCCCATCGGCCAGCAGAGACTCTACTTCGCCTCGTACCAGTTCGTGCCGTAGCTGACCTCCGATTTCAGCGGAACCGACAGCGCTAGCGCATGGCTCATCACCTCAGGCACAAGCTCCTTCATGATTTCAAGCTCATCCTCCGGCACCTCGAATACCAATTCATCGTGTACCTGCAGCAGCATGCGGCTCTTCAGCTTGCGTTCGTGCAAGGCAGCATCCATATGAACCATCGCCAGCTTGATAATATCGGCGGCCGTCCCCTGAATCGGCGTATTCATCGCCGTCCGTTCGGCAAAGGAACGAAGGTTGAAGTTGCTTGCATTAATCTCGGGAAGATACCGTCTGCGTTCGAGCAGCGTCTTCACGTAGCCGTTCTGCTTGGCTTCCTTGACGATTTCATCCATATAGCGGCGGACGCCCTGGAACACCTCGAAATACTGGTCGATGAAAGCCGCCGCTTCCTTCCGGGTGATGTTCAGGTTCTGCGACAGGCCGTAATCGCTGATGCCGTACACAATGCCGAAATTGACCGCCTTCGCGGACCGGCGCATGTTGGCATCAACCTCGTCCACGCCGACGCCGAATACATCCATGGCCGTCTTCGTGTGAATGTCCATATCATGCAGGAACGCTTCCTTCAGCCGCTCGTCGTCCGAAATATGGGCAAGCACGCGCAGCTCGATCTGCGAATAGTCCGCGGCCAAAATGCTCCAGCCCGGCTCGGAAGGCACAAACACTTTGCGCAGCTTCCGTCCTTCCTCCAGCCTGATCGGAATATTCTGCAGGTTCGGATATTGGCTGCTCAACCGTCCCGTGGCGGCAATGGTCTGACGGTAATACGTATGCACCTTGCCCGTCTTTCCGGAAATCTCCTTCAACAGACCTTCAACATACGTCGATTGAAGCTTGGCAAGCGTCCGGTATTGGAGAATCAGCCGGACGATATCGTGATACGGCGCCAGCTTCTCCAGAACTTCGGCGTCCGTCGAATAACCGGTCTTGGTCTTCTTGATGACAGGCAGCTGCAGCTTTACGAACAGAATTTCGCCGAGCTGTTTCGGAGAATTCAAATTAAATTCCGTTCCTGCAATCTCGTAAATTTCCTGAACGAGCCGCTCGATTTGCGCCTCGAACTCGCGCCCGAGCTCCTTCAGATCCTCCACATTGACGGCAATGCCCTGCTTCTCCATATCGGCCAAAATCCGGGACAGCGGCATTTCCAGATCATAGAACAGCGGAAGCATTTCATTATCGGCCAATTCCTTCTCCTGGAGCGGAATCAGCTGGGCGGCAGCCAGACATTTGCGGGCCATATGCTCGCTGAGCTTGTCCGTGTCCGGTACCTTGTATTTTGCCCCTTTCCCGAACACATCCTCATCCGCCTGCAGGTACGACAGGCCGTACTTCGCAGCCAATCCGCTAAGGCTCTGGTTCGCCTCTGTCGGATCAAGCAAATACCCGGCCAGATGAACGTCGAACGCCGCGCCGGCAAAAGGGATGTCCTGCCAATGAAGCGCCAGGTCGATCCGGTGAAGATCATACCCGCGTTTTGGAATGTCGCTGCTGGCCAGCCACGTCCGGATCGGCTCCGCCGCCTCCGACTTCAGCACGTCGAACGGAATGTAGAACTGGCGGTCCTCCGTGGCCAGCGCCACGCCGATCACCTCCGCATGATGCGGGTTATCGCCATGGGTTTCCACATGCAGGATGCTGACCTGCTCCAGTACACCTGCAAGCTCCGCAAGCTTTCCTTCATCCACGATTGTCACGTCGATCTGAGCCTGCGGCTCCGACTCGGCTTCCGAGCCGCCTCCGCTCGTGCGGAGATCAAGCCGTTCGATCAACGATTTGAATTCCAGCTTCGCCAGCGCGGGGCCGGCTGTCTCCTCGTTGAGACCATTAAACACCATATCGTCCAATGTCTGCTCAAGCGGTACCTCGCGGAAGATCGTCGCCAGCTTTTTGCTTAGAATCGCCGAATCGGCATGCTCCTCGATCTTTTCCTTCATCTTGCCCTTCAGCTCGCCAGAGCGGGCGACAACCTCTTCTACCGAACCGAATTCATGCAGCAGCTTAAGCGCCGTCTTCTCGCCGACGCCAGGAACGCCGGGAATGTTGTCCGAGGCATCGCCCATCAGGCCTTTCAGATCAATGATCTGTTCGGGGGTGAGATCGTAACGCTCCTTGATCTGCTCCGGTCCGTAGTACTCGATTTCGGTGACGCCCTTGCGGACCATCGCAATCGTCGTATTCTCGGATGCCAGCTGCAGCATATCCTTGTCCCCGGACACGACCATCACCTTCCGGCCGGCTTCATCGGCCTGGCGCGTAATCGTTCCGATAATATCGTCGGCTTCATATCCGCCGATCTCGAATTGGGAAACGCCCAATCCTTTAAGCAGCTCCTTCAGCAGCGGAAATTGTCCGGACAGCTCCGGCGGCGTCTTCTGGCGGCCGCCCTTGTAATCCTGATAGTCCGCATGCCGAAACGTTTCCTTGCCCGCATCGAAGGCCACCATCATATGTGTTGGTTTATGCTCTTCGATCAGGCGAAGCAGCATGGTTGTAAAACCGTAAACGGCGTTCGTCTGCTGGCCGCTCGCATTCGTCAGCGGCGGCATGGCAAAGAACGCCCTGTAAATAATATTGTTTCCATCAATCAGGATCAGCTTGTCCATAGAACACCTCGCACCCATAATTCTTCCTTACCTCATGATAACATAGGTTACCGCTAAATTCCGAATGATCCTCCCGTCTTACTTAAAAAATGAAGAATGCTTCCTAATAGACGCTCGGATAAATCCGGGGGATCTGCATTAAATCTGCGGTTGCTGCTTTAATGGCAGGCCGCAGCATAAAAAAACGCCGGCATATAGCCGGCGTTCCCGTTCTTTAAAGCATCTTATTGATTCAGGTCGGGACGGTGTCCCGTCACCAGAT
Source organism: Paenibacillus sp. FSL M8-0142 (assembly GCF_038597315.1). NCBI lineage: Bacteria > Bacillati > Bacillota > Bacilli > Caryophanales > Paenibacillaceae > Paenibacillus > Paenibacillus sp. FSL M8-0142. The sequence continues at coordinate 1,602,999 of NZ_CP152008.1, read as the reverse complement.
AAACCGTGCTTTCCCCGATATTGGTCGCATGGTCGGCAATGCGTTCGATGTACCGGCCAACCATGACCAGCAGCATCGCTTGATTCGCCGTATCCGGATCCGAGGTCAGGTGAGCGAATAGGTCCTGCAAAATAATGCTGTACAAATGATCCACCTGATCATCGTCCTGGGCCATTTTATAAGCCAGGTCCGTATTCTCCGTCAGATAGGATTCAATGGATTCCGATACCATCGCCCGCACTTGATCCGACATTCGCGGCAGATCCACCAGCGGCTTGATCAGCTTCTGGCCTTGGAGGCGAAGCGTGACTTTGGCAACGTCGCGTGCCAGATCCCCCATCCGCTCCAGATCGCTCGCGATCCGGAAGGCGACCAAAATGCGCCGCAAATCTTTTGCCACCGGCTGCTGGGTGACGATCAGGCGCGAGCCGATGTCCATGATCTGCTCTTCCATCGCGTTCAGCTGAACGTCGTTGTCGACGACGCGCTGGGCTTTGTCCGCATCCAGGGTCTGCAGAGACTGTACGGCCAAGGCCAGTGCCTCCTCCATATGCTTTCCCATCTCGCGCAGTAATGTTTTCAGCTCGTCGAGCTGCTGGTCAAACTCAATTCTCCGGATCATGTGGTGCTCCTCCTATCTATGCTTAAGAAGATGATAATTGAACCATTAACCGAAACGGCCGGAAATATAATCCTCTGTGCGGGCATCCGAAGGAGTGGAGAAGAGAACATCGGTGCTAGCCGACTCCACCACCTCACCGTTCAAGAAAAACACCGTCTGGCCAGATACCCGAGCGGCCTGGTGCATGTTGTGCGTAACCATAACGATTGTATAAGTGCTCTTCAATTCCTGAACCAGCTCTTCAATCTTCAGGGTCGAGATCGGGTCAAGCGCAGAGGTCGCCTCATCCATGAGAAGGATATCCGGCTGAACGGCCAGCGCACGCGCGATGCACAGGCGCTGCTGTTGACCGCCTGAAAGGCTCAGCGCCGAACGCTTCAAATAGTCCTTGACCTCTTCCCACAGCGCAGCTTGCTTCAAGCTCTGTTCAACGATGCCGTCCAGATCGGACTTGTTCTTGATGCCGTGCAGGCGCGGTCCGTAGGCAATATTGTCATAGATCGATTTCGGGAACGGATTCGGCTGCTGGAACACCATGCCGACCTGCTTGCGCAGGGCTTCCACATGAACGTCCTCGCCGTAAATTTCGGTGCCGCCGATCCGCACGCTGCCCTCGATCCGGGTTGCCGGAATCATGTCATTCATGCGGTTCAAGGTCCGAAGCAGCGTCGATTTACCGCAGCCGGAAGGTCCGATGAATGCGGTGACTGTTTTTTCGGGTATGTCCAGATCGACATTTTTGAGCGCATGATACGTGTCGTAGTATAGGTTCAGTTTCTCAATCTGTATGATGGCTTCCATATTTTATTCATGTCTCCTTTTTTACGATTCGATCTGCCTTATCGTCTCTTGCGCGTCTTAGATGTTCTTCGAATACTTATTCCGGATCCATACCGCTGCAATGTTCATAATGAACAGCATGATGAGAAGCAGAATAATACCCGATGCCGCCAGCTCGTGGAATGCTTCACTTGGTCTGGATATCCAGTTGAAGATCTGGATCGGCATTACGGTGAAGGAATCCAGCAGATTTTCCGGCAAAAAGGCTACGTACGTTAAGGCGCCTATCATAATGAGCGGTGCGGTTTCCCCGATTGCCCGTGACAAAGCCAGAATGACCCCTGTCATGATGCCGGGCATCGCCGACGGTAGGACCGACTTGGATACGGTCTGCCATTTCGTCGCGCCAAGCGCATAGGAGGCGTCCCGCCGATTTTTCGGAACGGCGCGGAGCGCTTCCTGTGCCGCTACGATAATGATCGGAAGGACAAGCAGCGTCATCGTCAGGACCCCGGACAGCAAGCTGCGTCCAAGATTCATGCCGCGGACGAAAATCGCCAGGCCCAGAATGCCGTAAATAATAGAAGGAACGCCTGCAAGCGTACTGATATTCAGCTGAATGAGCCGAACCCAGCGGCTGCGTCCCGCATATTCTTCAAGAAAGATCGCTGCCCCGACGCCCAGGATGAAGGATAGCGGAGCCATCAGGAGCAGCAAATAAATCGTGCCGACAATCGGCGACTTCAGACCGGCCCGGTCCGCAATCCGGGAAGGATAATTCGTGAATAAGTCCGGCGACAGCCGGTGAATTCCGTCCATCACGATCGTGCCGATGAGTGCCATCAGGACAAGAATGCCGATGCTGGTGCAGGCGAGAAAAATCATATGCAGGGTTTGGTCACTAATGCGTCTTCGGTTGATTCTCTTGCTGTCTCCCAGATTCAAACGTTCCATCTAGTATTCCTCCCTGAAGCGGCGAGCGACCCACTGCGCCAAAATATTAAGCAAGAAGGTGATGACGAACAGCGTCAAACCTACCGCAAAAATAGTACCGTACTCGATCGTACCGCGCGGTACGTCACCCATGCTGACCTGAACGATGTACGAGGTCATCGTCTGGATGCTCTCCAGCGGGTTCAATGTCAGCTGCGGCGTTGCCCCCGCGGCTACGGTAACGATCATCGTCTCGCCGATCGCCCGCGAGAAAGCCAGGACGAACGAAGACACGACCCCGGACAAGGCTGCAGGCAGCACGATTTTCAGCGCTACCTCAAAGCGGGTAGCCCCGAGCGCATAGGCGCCGTGGCGCAACGTTTTCGGCACAGCCCGCATGGCGTCCTCGCTCAGGGAGGAGATCATCGGCAGCACCATGACGCCGACGACGATCCCTGCGCTAAGCGCATTGAATATGCCCATATCGGGAAAAATCTTTTGAAGGAATGGCGTGACGGCTTCCAATGCAAAATAACCGTAAACAATCGTCGGTACTCCGGCCAATACCTCAAGTACCGGTTTGACTACCCCCCGAACCCGGGCAGGAGCGTATTCATTCAAATAAATAGCGCATGCCAAGCCGATAGGCACTGCGAATAAAATCGCAATGCCTGTAATCAGCAATGTGCCGCCCAGGAGGGGCAGCACGCCGAATTCTTTTGGAGGGAGAATTGGACTCCATGTCGTTCCTGTCAGGAAGGACCACACTGGCACTTCCTTGAAGAAGATGATGGATTCCTGTAACAGTGTATATACAATCCCGATGGTGGTGACGACCGATAGCAGTGCGCACATGCCGAGCAGAATCGGAATGATTTTATCGGAGAGGCGCGTTTTGCTGCGACGGAACGTCATTTGCTTGGGTGCACCCGCCACGGATGATGTTTTGTTCATTCTCCTCTTCCCTTTCTATTTACCTGGAATAACCGTTCAATTATTGGGCCAGCTTGCCTTTTTCCTCTTCATATTGCTCATCTTGCAGAGGAACGAAGCCAACTTCGCCCGCCAAGCTTCCGGCATTCTCAAGGTAGAAGTCTACGAAAGCCTTCACTTCAGGACGTTCCATTTCCTTCTTGCTTACGTAGATGTAAAGCGGACGGGACAATGGAGCATAGCTGTTGTCTTTAATCGTTTCCATGCTTGGCGCTACTGTTGCAGTACCGTTGTCGATCGGAACCAGCTTCAATTTGTCCTGATTCTCTTCGTAGAAGGAAAATCCGAAATATCCGATAGAGTTCTTATCGCCGGCAACACCCTGTACAACGGCATTCGTGTCGGCACTGAACGTAATCTGGCTGTCGTTACGGCTGGATTGAGCTTCGCCGTTAATGGCTTCGGTGAAGTAGTCGAAGGTTCCATGGTCTGTACCAGGGGAGTAGATTTTGATCTCCTCGGCAGGCCAGCCTTCACGTACGTCCGCCCATGTTTTTACTTTGCTGTTTGGCTCATAGATTTTCTTCAACTCATCTACGGTAAGCTTATCTACAAAATCATTATCCGGATTGACAACGACGGACAGTCCGTCATAAGCAACCAGAACTTCGTTGTATTCAACATTGTTCTTCTTGAGCTCTTCCGCTTCTGTATCTTTAATTGGACGGGATGCATTCGCAATTGCGATTTCGCCGGTTGCAAAGCGCTTGAAGCCTGCGCCTGTACCGCCGGTTCCGATTGGAACGCGTACGTCCGGATTTGCTGCTCCGAATTCCTCAGCAATCGCTTCTGTCAACGGATGCACCGTGCTGGATCCATCGATTTCAATCGTTCCGGACAAAGCATCCGTCGTTTTGCTTTCTTCTTGTTGAGCAGAGCTGCCGTTACTGTTCGTTTCTCCCGACGCGCTGCCCGTTGTACTGTTTCCGCCTCCGCAAGCTGCGAGAATGGCGCTCAGCATCAGCACCAGAACGAGAATGCCTGCTGGTTTACGACCCCTTTTTCTAAACAAACGAATCCACTCCTTCAAAATGGTTGTTGTCTTTACTAACCGTCTTACAATATAGATCTTAATCCCCTAATGTAATTGCAGTTTTTCAGAAATGTAAACGCAGTGTAAAATTTATAATAGAATGCTAGACTTGCAGATTCACATCTTATTGCTCCGCCCTTGGCTCTAACGCAGCGTTCATACCGGCCAGCTCTTCCTTAATCTGGTGCACGCGCTGTACCGTATTAACCGCCAGCTCATAGACCTGGCTCCCGGACAATTCTACTTCATGAACCGCCTGCTGCATTTCATAAAAGAGACGGGTTCCCTCTTCGACGTCGCCTTCGCAGGATTGAAGCTCCTTTAGCGCCGATCCCGCAGCAGCTGCCGTATCCGCAGCAAGCTGCTGGATATGCTCTAGCAGCTCGGAGATGTCGCCCGCCAGCTTCCGTGTCTGCTTCGCCAAGGATTGGACCTCGCCGGCTACGACCTGAAAGCCCCGTCCATGCTCTCCGGCGTGGGCCGCCTCGATTGACGCGTTCATCGCCAGCAGGCTGCTCTGATTGGCAAGCTCGGTTATCGTGCCCGTAATGGAGGAGATGCGGCCTGCGTGACGCACAAGCTCTTCTGCTTGATCGCCGCGCCGGGTCATATCCCCGATCAGCCCCGCATAGGACGAGGATACCCGCTCCAGCTTGTCCGCCCCGGTCTCGGAAAATTCGCGCATTCGGACACATTCAGCTCTCGTCTTGTCCGCGGCTGCCTTAACATCATCGAGCGAAGCCTCGATATTGCTCGTGTGTCGGTAGCTTCCAGTCAGAATCAGCTCTCTCTTCCGCTCCGCATCCAGCTGCAGCCTACCGGACAAGTTCATAAGGTCCCGAACGGTGAGCACGCCGGCCAGCACTTCTTGCTGTTTTACAATGATGCAATCGTAAAATTTGTCATCCGGGCGGTGCAGCGCCAGGTTTAACACTTCGGAGACGGTTTCGTCCGCTTCGACTATGGTTGGACTCAAATCCGCGAACTGGAACGCCGGCTTCGGGTAATATAAATCCACTGCGAACCTGCCCATCATCCGCTGAAAGAAGGCGTCTCTCATAATCAGCCCGGACGGGTTCCCCGGGGTATTGCAGTAGATTACGCACGGGATGCCCGGGTTGCCCATCAACAGCTCCAGCACATCAAGGCATGTCTCGGTCTCGCTGATTTCAGGCACGGTTCGAATATATTCCATCATGGACGGCTCCTTCAGCTCGCCCGATGCCTGCACAAGCCTCGCTTCCGGATCCTGTAACCGCTCCTCCGCCTGACTGGCTTGATTCATTCGATTCATTTGATTCGTTTGCTCCGTCAGATCCTCGAGAGCTTGCGCGATTCCATGAACCGCATTCGGCGCCCCAGCCGCTTGAACCGTTCGTTGATTCTGACCTGCTTGATTCCCTTGATCCACTCGTTTCCCTTGAACCGCCTGATCCCCTTGAGTGACCTGTCGTCCCGGTGTTTTCCGAAGCAGCGTCATCGGCTCCATCCTCTCCTAATGGTTCTTTAGACGCATCATATCGAAGGATTGTTATCGGTATATATTCGGTATGTTAACGCCGTGTAAATCGCGCGCCAATCCTGGCTGGATATGTAACCAAAGTCTCAGAAAAACGATCCCCTGGAACTAAATAACCCCGCAGCAAGCGGGGATTGGCATCCGATAGAGTTGCTAGTGTCGTTAGCTTCCTTTAACAGCTGGCATAAAAAAAGCCTCCGCATCATTTACAGTGAATGATGGGAAGCTTTATTCGTATTAACAACCAATTTATACCCGACGCCGCGAATCGAATCGATATGCACGGATTCCGGATCGAGCTCCAGCTTTTTGCGGAGCGAGCTGACATGGACGTCAACGGTGCGCTGGCCGCCGATATAATCGAACCCCCAGACGACGTTCATCAGATCGTCCCGCGTCAAGACGACGCCCGGCTTCTTCGCCAAATAGAGCAGCACCTCGAATTCCTTCGGACGGAGATTAATGCTCTGCCCGCCGAGCCGCACCTCATATTTCTCGGGGAAGATTTCGAGCTGTCCGAGCGAGATCACGTTCGCCTGCTGCTCCGAAACCTTCGCTTCCTCGCTTTGACCAGACGTTCTGCGCATGACGGCCGAAACTCTGGCCAGCAGCTCGGAAACGCCGAACGGCTTCGTAATATAGTCGTCCGCCCCCATCTTCAGGCCTTGCACGACTTCCTCCTCTGCATTCTTCGCCGTGAGAATAATGATCGGCGTCTTAATGCCTTTGCCTCTAAGCTTCTCTAAAATTTGAAAGCCGTTCATGCCCGGCAGCATGACATCGAGCAGAATCAGGTCGAACTCCTCCTGCGACGCTCTTTCGTAACCTGCCGTCCCATGCTCTTCAACGGTGACGTCAAAGCCTTCCTGCGTCAAATTGTACGATAACAAACGAGACAGTGTAGGCTCATCTTCAATAACAAGTAAACGTTGAGTCAATATTAACCCCGCCTTGTGTATGGATTGGATTACTTGTTTCAGTATATAAACTGAATGTTAACGCTGTGTTAAATTCCCGCTTCCTCGTGTTCCTGAAGAACGGGAAGCTCGATGATGAAGGAGCTCCCAACGCCCAGCTCGCTTTCCACATCGATCCGGCCGTGATGCATATCCACCAGATGCTTAACGATCGATAGGCCAAGTCCCGTACCGCCTGATCCCCGGGATCTCGCTTTGTCCACCCGATAAAACCGCTCGAAGATACGCGGAAGATCCTTCTTCGGTATACCGATCCCCGAATCCTTTACAATGAACTGGACGATGTCCTCGGACTGGCCGTTATGCAGTTTTTCCCGTGCCGTCAATTTGACCCTGCCGCCCTCCTGCGTATAGTTGATCGCATTGGATAACAGATTCATGAAGATTTGGCGCAGCTTGTCCTCATCGCCTTCCATGAACAGCTCTTCTGGCACGTCGAGCTCGAGGCTGATCCGCTTCTTCTCCGCCACCGTGCGCATCATCTCGGATATCGTCTCGAAGAATGCCTGCAGATGGATCGGCGAATAGTCCATCTGAACGCGCTTGGACTCGATGGAAGACAGCTCCAGAATATCGCCGATCAGCCGGTTGAGCCGCTCGGATTCATCATAGATGATTTGGAGAAACGATCTGGCGGTCTTCTCATCCGACACGCCGCCGCCAAGAAGCGTCTCGGCAAACCCCTTAACGGCCGCAAGCGGTGTCTTGAGCTCATGCGATACATTCGCCACGAATTCGCTTCGCATTCTCTCCAATCTGCGGATGTCGCTTACATCCTGGAGCAGGAATAGCATGCCCCGGTAGGCCCCATCCTCCTGCACCATCGGGACCCCGTCCAGCCGGACAATCGATTCGACCGGGTAATACAGATTCCGTTCTTCATGGAAGCTGTTACGGTTCTCGAGCCCTTCCTTCATCAGCTTCGTGAGCTCGTAATGCTGCTTGAGCTCCCGATACGATTTTCCGGTAATCACTTCGGCGTCAACGCCCAGCATTCTCTCGGCCGCCCGGTTGATGAGCATAATATGGCCCGATCCGTTCACCATGACGATCCCGCCTGTCATGTTGTTCAGGACGCTCTGGAGCAAATCTTCATTGTCCCGGATCGTCCGAACTTGGGTCTGAAGACTGTCGGCCATCCCGTTGATCGCTTGCGCCAGCTGGCCGATCTCATCCTTACGGTTAATATTCACCCGCGCATCATACTCCAAACGCGCAATGCGTCTGGCGACTCTCGTGATTTTCTCGAGCGGCGACGTCAGCCCCTTCGCCACGCGAATGCTCAGAAGACTCGCTGCGAGGAACAGAATCGCAAGACCAATGCCCATCACCGTCCAGCCTTGCCGGACGCCTTGGTCGACCTGACTGAGGCTGAGGGACAGTCGCACGAAGCCATCGAAGGAATCGCCGACCTTAACGGGCAGCGCGACGTACAGCATGTCCTGCCCCAGCGTGCTGCTGCGGCGGATGGTGCTCCCTTTGCCGGTCTTCTCCGCTTCCAAGACTTCCTCGCGGTAAGCATGATTATCCATGGTCACGGGGTTGCTCTCGGAATCTCCGATCACCCGTCCATCCTTCGTTATAAACGTAACCCTTGCATCAGACAGCTCTTCAAGCTGAAGAGAACGGTTCGTATAATACTCGACGGCATCCGGGCTGTCGGTATCCGGAAAATCCATCATCGTCTGCAGAAGCCGGATCTCCCGGATCATATTGTCCTCCAGCAGCTGAATATGGGATTGCTTAAATACCTTTACCATGGCCAGACCGGCGCCAAGCATGGATAAACCGATCAATACCAGCATGATCAGGGTTAGACGGTTGCGAAACTGCTTCATGCTCTCTCCCTTTCCTCTTGTGCCTTGCATTCGATGTATTTGCTTCCCATCATAAACCTTGTCCCCGTCATCCTGCAACGTTAAATCCGTAAGACGAAGGGGATCCCTCCCGCCAGCAATCTCTAAATGCAAAAAGCACCGATCGGCATAAAGCCAATCGATGCTGCTTCATCATTATGAATTATGAAAAGACCGGATCCTTAAACATGGCCAGCTTGGCGGCGGAATCCTTGCTTACATCCGCATGCAGGCTGTTTCCGTGCGAATCCATCGTAACGATTGCGGCAAATCCATCGACCTCGAGATGCCACATCGCTTCGGGAATGCCGAACTCCATGAAATCCACGCCGTTCACTTTTTTGATGCACTCGGCATAATACTGGGCCGCGCCGCCGATGGCGTTCAAATATACGCCGCCGTGCTCCTGCAAGGCTTGAAGCGTCTTCGGACCCATTCCGCCTTTTCCGATAACCGCCCGGATGCCGAATTTCTTGAGGATTTCCCCTTGATAAGGCTCCTCGCGGATGCTTGTCGTCGGTCCGGCCGCCTTCACATGCCAGCCTTCCTCGTCCTTCAGCATAACCGGCCCGCAGTGGTAAATGACCGCGCCGTTCAGGTCGATCGGTGCGTCATGATCCATCAGATACTTATGTAACGCATCCCGTCCGGTATGCATCTCCCCGCGAATCACAACGACGTCGCCGACGCGGAGGCTGCGGATTTGCTCCTCGCTGATCGGCGTCTGCAGAACGATCTCCCGTCCTTGCCCTTGCACCGCGGCAGAGCCTGCCGACGCAGCGGCTGCTTCACTCGCTGCATTCATCCGTACCTCGTTGCCCGCTTCGTACAGCCACTCCGCAATTTCGCCGGTCGCCGGCTCAATCATGACACCTTGTCGGCGGAACGCCCAGCAGTTGTACGCAACCGAGACAAAGAAGCTCGCAGGCAGACGGTTCATGACGCCGATTTTACAGCCCAGCAGCGTAACTTCGCCGCCGAAGCCCATGGTGCCTATGCCCAGCTTGTTTGCATTTTCGAGAATATAATCCTCCAGCTTTGCCAAATCCTCGTTCGGATTCACATCGTCGAGATGACGGAAAAGCTGCTGCTTGGCCAGCTCATAGCCTGTTGTCCGGTCCCCGCCGATGCCGACCCCGATAAAGCCTGCGCTGCAGCCTTGTCCTTGGGCCTGGTAGATCGAATGAAGAATGCATTTGCGGATGCCGTCCAAATCACGGCCCGCTTTGCCGAGACCCTCAAGCTCCGTTGGCAGGCTGTATTGAATATTCTTGTTCTCGCAGCCGCCGCCCTTCAGAATGAGACGGACATCGATCTTGTCCTGCTCCCACTGCTCGAAATGAATGACCGGCGTTCCGGGTCCGAGGTTATCCCCGCTATTGGCTCCTGTCAAGGAATCGACCGAGTTCGGACGGAGCTTGCCATCCTTGGTTGCGCGGACGACGGCCTGATATATGGCCTTCTTCATTTCGATTTGGTTGGCGCCTACAGGAGTATGTACGATAAAGGTCGGCATTCCCGTATCCTGGCAGATCGGCGATACCTCCTGCTCGGCCATTTCGATATTCTGAGCGATCGTTGCCAAGGCGAGCCCCGCGCGCGTAGCCGCATCCTCTGCAGCGCGTCCGCGGTTTACCGCTCTGCGGACATCTCCCGGAAGATTCGTGGACGTCTCCACAATCAGTTTGTACATGCTTTCTTCAAAATGCTTCATCACTTGATTTTCAACCTCTCTTTCGATGACCAGCTTGCCGCTAAGGTATCCTGGTTAGTCCCAAGGTATATCATATCACAACAAACCGGCCATGAAAGGGTTTACTTTGAATTTGAACGCATGGCTGGAAATGTGCCGTTTACATGCATTGAATAACCATACCAATCTATAAACCTCGCATATGTTAATAGAGAAGGAGGTGATATGATACGGCGATAGGATCGGCGACGATGAGCCCGAATCCATCATCCGTTCCAACGTTCCGGCAGACGCTCGGCAGAGACTCGGCTGACGCTGTCCCGGATTCACGCCATCCGCGATTCGGGCACCCTTCCATCCGGATCCGTCGCCTCTAAAGCCATAGAATCCAGCGCCGAACGTATCCATTGCGTTAACGTCAGCTTCACCGTAACCGCCGTTTAACCGTGTTCCGCGCACCTCAGCAAAAAACAGCGGATGATCGCCCCGGCTTTACGCCTGATCATCCGCTGATGCTCAAAGATTAGGGTTCTGTATCCTCCAGCCTAACCGTTAATCACTTCGCCGCCGTTCACGTGAATGACTTGCCCGCTAACGTATGAAGAGTCCGAAGAGGCGAGATAGACGTATGCAGGCGCCAGTTCTTCCGGCTGCCCCGGTCTCTTCATCGGCTGGGTCGAGCCGAACTCGCTGACCTGATCCGCAGGGAAGGTTGACGGGATGAGCGGCGTCCAGATTGGTCCCGGTGCTACCGCGTTGACCCGGATCCCTTGTCCGACGACGTTCATGGAGAGGGACCGCGTAAAGGCTACGATCGCTCCCTTCGTCGAAGCATAATCCAACAACTGCGGGCTTCCCCGGTAAGCCGTAATGGATGTGGTATTAATAATCGCACTGCCCTTAGACAGATGCGTCATGGCCGCCTGGGTCATAAAGAACATGCCGAATATGTTCGTACGGAACGTGCGCTCCAGCTGCTCCTTCGTAATATCTTCAATCTTCTTCTGCGGATGCTGCTCAGCGGCATTGTTCACGAGAATGTCCAGTTTTCCCAGCTTCTCCACCGTCTCCTTCACCGCATCGCGGCAAAAGGCATCATCTCCGACATCGCCTGCAATCAGGATGCACTTTCTCCCTTCCTGCTCAACCTGCCGTTTGGTTTCCTCGGCATCCTGATGCTCATTTAAATAAACGATGGATACGTCGGCGCCCTCCTTGGCATAGTGAACCGCTACCGCCCGGCCAATTCCGCTGTCTCCGCCGGTAATCAGCGCCACCTTTCCCTCCAGCTTGCCGGCCGCTTTATACGCATTGCTTTCGAACTCCGGCTGCGGGTGCATCTCCGTCTCGGAACCCGGCCGATGATTCTGGTGCTGAGGGGGCATTGTCTGTTTTTGTTGGTCTTGTGTCATGTTCACATGTCTCCTTTCAGGTTAGCTGTAGAGGTTGTTCAAAAAGTCGTCTTTTGATCACGAAGTGAGTCAAGGAGTAACTCGGCATCGAATCTTGAATTCAGCCGGGCCTAAGTAGATGCTTCCGAAGCATGTTTCCTGCGGAAACATTTCAAGTGCTCACGTACCCAAAACAGCTGATGCTTTCGAAGGCGTTTTCTGCGAAAACGTTTAGCTCCGCTCCTCAGTCCCCAGCTTCATTTAACCTAAAGCGTTTTGAATAAAACGCACTTCGGAAGGATTCGCTAAAGCGTTTTGAAAAAACGCACTTCGGAAGCATAAGCCTCGGTGCTGAAAATCCGACTTTTTGGACACGGACTGTAAGACAACCTTTCATAGGATGTGTACGACTCGGCTCTTTATACGAGTGAAAAGCCTTCGATATGATATTTACCCGAATGCGGGATGATCAAACGTTTCATAAGAAAACCAAAAAGGTGGAGAACTAGCCTGTTCTCCACCTTTTTTTATCCATAAACGGAAAGGAGCCGTCCCTGTAGAAAAATCCACGCAGGGGACAGCACCTTCTTGGTTCTATGTAGCAATTTTAGATGATATGGCTGTACACCATGAAGAAGATCATTACAAGCAGAAGCAGTGCCAGCAGCGCGCTCAGCGTTCCAAGCTTGCTTGTCTCTTCCTTCACTTCTTTCTTCTCGCGAATGCCTGCCAGCGCGCTCTTCAGCGGCTTGCTCATAATTCCACCAATTGCGAACATAGCAAGAAGAAGAATGGTCACGATTATCATCCAAGGCACGGAATAGTCGCCTTGTGACATCATGTAACCGCCTGTAAGAAGTTGAAGCACGAGTCCATACTGGGCAAAGCGGTTCGCTACCCGAACCGTATTCACGGCGCCTTCTTGAGCAGCGAGAGACAGCTTCTGAATGCCGCCGACAACAAACGGCAGAATCAAATAGAACCCTAGCGCTGCTGTTCCAACCATATGCAGGAAAAATGTTACCGTCAACATAATCAAATTCCTCCATCGTTCAAAGTGTGATATATGTCATTTACGAATCATCGTCCTTATTATACTGGACAGACCATCCAATGAAAAGCAATCCCGCCCCGAATATCGGGACGGGATTGGATTTAGAGGCAAATTTGTGAACCCTTGCCGGATTTAAAGGGAAATGACCGATGTAACGCTGCGTACGGATTCGGCCGACTTGTCGAGCGCCGCCTTCTCCTCCGGCGTGAGCTCGAGCTCGAACACCTTCTCAATGCCGTCGCCGCCAAGAATGGCAGGAACGCCCATGAACAGGTTATCGTAGCCGTACTCGCCTTCCAGAAGCGCGATGACAGGAAGGATCCGCTTCTTATCCTTGAGGATCGCTTCCGTCATTTGCACAAGGGATGCAGCCGGCGCGTAGTAAGCACTTCCGTTGCCGAGCAGGTTGACGATCTCGCCGCCGCCCACGCGGGTGCGCTGCACGATGGCTTCGATCCGGTCAGCCGGAATCAGCGTGTCGATCGGAATGCCGCCGACGCTGGAGTAGCGAACGAGCGGAACCATGTCGTCACCGTGACCGCCCAGCACGAAGCCGCGAACGTCCTCAACGGATACGTTCAGCTCCTGCGCAATGAATGTGCAGTAGCGAGCGGTATCGAGCACGCCGGATTGACCGATGACGCGGTTCTTAGGGAAGCCGAGCGTATTGTACGCTACATAGGTCATCGCATCCACCGGATTACTCAAAATGATGACGGTCGCATTCGGAGCATGGGTCTTTACGTTCTCGCATACGGACTTGACGATGCCCGCATTCGTATTCACGAGATCATCACGGCTCATGCCAGGCTTGCGCGCAACGCCGGCCGTGATGATGACGATATCGGAACCGGCCGCATCCTCATAGCTGGATGTGCCGACGATGTTGCTGTCGAAGCCTTGAACCGGACTGGCCTCAAGCATGTCGAGCGCCTTGCCCTTGGTCGGGTTTTCAAGCTGCGGGATATCGAGCAGAACGACGTCACCAAGTTCTTTTTGAGCAAGCATTAGTGCGGTAGTCGCACCAGTAAAGCCAGCACCTACAACCGTAATCTTTTTACGAGTAATCGCCACGATGGCTCTCCCCCTTACAGGTTTTTAATGATTTCGTCCGCAAACTCGGAGCATTTCACTTCCGTTGCGCCTTCCATCAGACGTGCAAAGTCATAGGTTACGGTTTTGTTGTTGATCGCGGTTTCCATACCTTTGTAAATCAGATCCGCAGCTTCCTGCCATCCCAGATGCTCAAGCAGCATAACGCCGGACAGGATAACGGAACCAGGGTTTACAACGTCTTTGTCCGCATATTTCGGAGCCGTACCGTGAGTAGCTTCGAAGATCGCGTGACCTGTCACGTAGTTGATGTTCGCTCCCGGAGCGATACCGATGCCGCCTACTTGCGCTGCAAGCGCGTCGGACAAGTAGTCGCCGTTCAGGTTCAGCGTTGCGATGACATCGAAATCGGTTGGACGCGTAAGCACTTGCTGGAGCGCGATGTCGGCAATCGCATCCTTGATGATGATTTTGCCGGCTTCCTCAGCGGCCTTCTGTGCTGCGTTCGCTGCATCTACGCCGTCTTTTTCCTTGATGACGTCATATTGTGCCCAAGTGAACACTTTATCGCCGAACTCGGCTTCAGCCACTTCGTAGCCCCAGTTTTTGAAGGCGCCTTCGGTGAACTTCATGATGTTGCCTTTGTGCACCAGCGTTACGGATTTGCGGCCATGCTTGATCGCGTATTCCACAGCTGCGCGCACAAGACGCTTGGAGCCTTCGGAGGATACAGGCTTGATGCCGATACCGGACGTTTCCGGGAAGCGGATCTTATGAACGCCCATTTCCTCCTGGAGGAACTTGATCACCTTCTTCACTTCCTCGGAGCCTTCCTTGTACTCAATGCCGGCATAAATATCCTCCGTGTTCTCGCGGAAAATAACCATGTCCACGAGTTCAGGACGTTTAACCGGGGATGGCACGCCGTTGAAGTAGCGGACCGGGCGCAAGCAAGTGTACAGATCCAGCTCTTGGCGCAGAGCAACGTTCAGGGAACGGATGCCGCCGCCGATTGGCGTCGTCAAAGGTCCTTTGATGGCAACGATGTATTCACGGATTGCTTCGAGCGTATCGTTAGGAAGCCATTCTCCGTATGTATTATAAGCTTTCTCACCTGCGAACACTTCATACCAGGCAAGCTTCTTGGATCCGTTGTATGCCTTCTCTACAGCGGCGTCAAGCACGCGCTTGGAAGCTTTCCAGATGTCGCGCCCTGTTCCGTCACCTTCAATAAAAGGGATGATCGGATTGTTTGGAACCTGCAGCTTGCCGTTGTCGATGGTGATTTTTTCGCCTTCGGTTGGTAGTGCGAATTTTTCCAATTTCATGAGTATGAGTTCCTCCTTCAAATTTGGTTCTTGTCTCTAGCCCGGAGCTTCGTTATACGAATACCGGACGAATAGGCAAAGAGAACTCCGCCTTAAGGCGATCAACTCGCGTTTGAGCGGTTCTCTATGCCTATTGTACATGATTTCCTGCAAGTTAGCGAAGCTCTACCGGCACATATTTCTGATCGGTAAGGCCGGTGTACTCGGCACGCGGACGGATGATCCGGTTGCCTTCATACTGCTCAAGAATATGCGCTGTCCATCCCGACACGCGGCTGATGGCAAAGATCGGCGTGAACAGCTCCTGCTCGATGCCAAGCTGGGTATAAACCGATGCGGAATAGAAATCGACGTTCGGCTTCAATCCCTTCTGGCTCGTTACCGTTTCGTCGATCACGACGGACATGTCGTACAGGGATGTGTCGCCCTTCATTTCTCCGAGCTCACGCGACATCTTCTGAAGATGCTTCGCACGAGGGTCTCCGTTCTTGTAAACGCGGTGACCGAAGCCCATGATCTTCTCACGGTTGTCCAGCTTCTCCTGGATGTAAGCCTTCGCCCGGTCGATGGAGCCGACTTCATTCAGCATTTTGGCAACGGCTTCATTCGCGCCGCCATGCAGAGGCCCCTTCAAAGCGCCAATCGCGGAGGTAACGCCCGAATAAATGTCCGACAGCGTGGCTACGGTTACACGGGCCGCAAAGGTTGAAGCGTTAAGCTCATGATCGGCATGGAGCACGAGCGCTTGATCCAGGGCCTTGATCGACGTTTCGTCAGGCTGTTCGCCTCTGAGCATATACAGGAAGTTCTCGGCCACGGATACGCCGGCTTTCGGCGGGACCGGTTCCTTGCCTTGACGAACCCGCGCGATTGCAGCGACGATCGTCGGGAGCTGCGCCTGCAGTTTAACCGCTTTCTTCTCGTTCGCTTCACGGCTCATATCGTCGCCGGCCTCGTCATACAGCGCAAGCGCGGAAACCGCCGAGCGGAGCGATGCCATCGTGTTGGCGTCCTTCGGATACAACTTGATCTGCTGGATGAGCTCATCCGGAATTGCGGCATAATCGCTGAGGTCCTGCTTCAGCGCCTTCAGTTCCTCCGCATTCGGGAGCTTGCCGAACCAGAGCAGATAAGCCACTTCTTCAAAGCTTGCATGCTCTGCGAGATCGTCAATATTATATCCCCGATAAGTCAGAACGCCGTCGACGATCGAACTAATCGAAGAAGTGGTAGCTACAATGCCTTCCAAACCCTTAGTAGCTGTCATGCATCATCTCTCCTTTATGATCGGGATAAACGGTACTATTTTGACAATCATGAAAACATTTTCATGAAGTCGGATAAAAAAGAACACGCAAAAAAAGTGCTATGGTCCTTGTCATAAAACCTTCTCATATCATACTGGATTTTGTCTGATATGTGAACAAGAGCGGAGACATTCGCCGCATCAAAATGTTTTATCGACACCATAAACTTTTTTTTGAAATCACTTACAATTCCATTATAACTGTGAACTTTGTCATTGTCGAATTTTGAAAAGAATCGGGATAAAAAGCGGCGATCCGCCGGGGTTTATTGAATTCGAAACTTCCTAGCCTAAAACCTTCTCCTCCTTGCATACCTATAAATGTGTACGGGTCCGCTTGTCTGCTGACAAGCCTGGAAAGGAGGTTCATATATTTGGAACGAATACTGCTCAAACGGATCGGCCGGGGAGTGTGGGTTCTGTCCGCTCTCTTCATCACGGTCTACCTGATTTATGTATTGCTGCCCCTTCTCTATCCCTTCCTGCTGGCCTGGATCATCGCCTACGCCATGAACCCGCTGGTTAACGTGCTCCAGCGAAAGGTCAAGCTGCCGCGCTTCATTGCGGTCACGCTGTCCATCATCGTCTATTTCGGAGCGGCGATGCTGATCCTGACGGCTGCAGTTACCCGTCTGGTGAAAGAGCTGATCACGCTGTCCCAATCGTTCGACCTGCATATCGACTCGTGGATGGAATGGATCACCGGCTGGACGCGCAGCGACAGCTTTCAAAATATTGTGAATGAGATTAGTCTTTTCTACCAGAATAACCCCAATTATCATGACACCATTAACCAAAATATAAGCAGAACGACCGAGACGATCGGAAACGCCGTGACGGGCTTGATCACCGGCATTTTCAACGGAATTCTGCAGATTATATATTCGCTGCCGAATATGGGAACGATCCTGATCGTGGTCCTCATGTCCACCTTCTTCCTCAGCAACAGCTGGGAACGCCATAACCGGGCCATCCTTCGATTCGTTCCTGACGTGATCCGCAAGCCTATGGCCTACATCTTCTCGGATCTGAAAAAAGCGCTGTTCGGGTTTGCGAGGGCCCAGCTCATTCTCATCTCCATCACCGCCTGCATCGTGATCATCACGCTGTATGCGCTCGGCGTTAAGTCCGCATTCACCATCGGGCTGCTGATCGGCTTCATTGATCTGCTGCCATACCTCGGTGTCGGCATCGTCCTGATTCCCTGGTCCCTGTATGCCTTTATGTCCGAAGATCTTACGCTCGGCATTGGACTTACGGTCCTGTACAGCGTCATCCTCGTGGTGCGCCAGATTCTGGAGCCGAAGGTGCTTGCCAGCAGTGTCGGCTTGGACCCGCTCGCGGCCCTGCTCGGGATGTTTATCGGGCTCAAGCTGTTCGGCATTCTTGGGCTGATTATCGGCCCGATTGCCCTTGTCATCTTGGATGCATTCCATAGAGCCCATGTCTTTAGAGACTTGCGAAATTATATTATCGGCGGACGTTTCCGATGAAGCCACTCGTGAGTCAGCAAGCCAAATCATACCGCAGCATAGCGAAAAAAAGGCAATGATTGAGCCGATGATGCAGGGATCGATCCTTATGCGGTAGCGATAGTGGTGGCGATGGCAGTGCGATGGCAGTGGCGATGGCGGTGCCCACGGAGGTACGATGGCAGCGGCGCTGAACCGCAAGTACCATTAGCGATCGGCGCGGTATCAGGCCTATTCAAATTATTCGCAGCAACCGCCTTAAGGATATAAGAAAAACAGGGGCCGTTCTCCCTGTAGAGCAACAGCATCTACGGAAGGGATCGACCCCTGTTCATTTATCTGCGAAAAATCGTGATTTTGCCGTTCTTCATATTTTTCTTCATCCACGCAAGGAGCAAAAGCCTGTAAAGCGGACGGGTTATAGGAAATACGAGGGTAAAGCCGATGATATCCGTCACAAATCCCGGGAGGATCAGCAGCAGACCGCCGAGGAAAATGCACAGGCCATCGGCCATGGTGGAACCGGGAACCATCCCCGCATTCATCCTCTGCCTTGCGTCCTCCATCGCCTTCCGTCCCTCAAACCTCATCATGGCGACGCCAATGGCCGAGGTCAGCAGCGTCAGCAGCAGGGTGTTCATGCCGCCGACCCGCTCCGCTACGAATGAGAAGCCGAATATTTCGATCGCCGGTACGAAAATGACCGCCGCCAGTACCCATTTCATCATGATGCTACTCCTTCCTCCCCAAAAGGGTGTCCTTCAATGCATCATACAGCTTTGGCACGTTTTTATCCAGTCTGGACGGCTTCCATACGCGATTTAACCATACGTGGCGGGTTGTGCCCGAAGTCAACAGCTCGCCGGGCAGCGCCATCATCGTGGCGGCATCCGGATCGGACAGCACCCTTCCGGTCATCGTGCCGGCATCCCGATCGGACGGCACCTCGCCGGACATTCTTCGAACCTCATACTCATAATGTATTCGAAGAGGCGAGAAATCAATCATCCGGGTAAATACGGTTACCTGATCATCATAGCGGGCAGGCTGATGATATTTTACGTCCAGATCGACAACCGGCAGCAAGGCGCCTGCCTCCTCCATCTCCCGGTAGGAAAATCCCAGCTCCCGGATCATTTCGGTGCGGCCGATCTCAAACCAGTTCAAGTAATTCGCGTGATAGACGACGCCCATTTGGTCGGTTTCCTGATAGCGCACCCGGAAGGATGTGTGAAACCAGCGGCTGAGCTTGGATATGGAGCCTTTCGTCAATATGCACACCCCCTCTCTATGCAAAAGAAGCAATGGCTCGAAAATCGTCCATTGCTTCTAACGCGGCTATCGTTAGACTCCCTAAGGGATCCTGAATATGAATATTTCTGTACAGAACTATTTCTGCGCAGGAATTGAATCTACTTTGAGCAGGTTGGTCGAGCCGGAACGGCCAAGCGGTACCCCTGCCGTAATCACAACCAGATCGCCTTCCTTCACCAGGCCGGATTTCACACCGCCCTGCAAAGCGTAATCAAACATTTCGTCTGTCGACGTAGCCAGCTCACCTTTAACCGGCGTTACGCCCCAAGTCAGAGCGAGGCGTCTCAGCGTTCTGTCCTGTGTCGTTACGGCAATGATCGGCGCCTGCGGACGGTATTTGGATACCATGCGCGCCGTTTGGCCGGATTCCGTGGACGAAATGATCGCCTTGGCGTTCAGATCCAGCGCGGAGATGGCAACCGATTGGCTGATCGCTTCCGTTACGCTGGTTTCTTGCGCGATGCGCTGCTTCAGGAACATTTCGCGGTAGTTCAGCGCCGATTCCGCTTTCTCGGCAATGCGGGACATGGTCAGAACGGATTCGACCGGATATTTACCGGCAGCCGTTTCACCGGACAGCATGATGGCATCCGTGCCGTCGAAGATCGCATTCGCCACGTCACTAGCTTCCGCACGGGTAGGACGAGGGTTGCGCTGCATGGAATCCAGCATTTGCGTAGCGGTAATGACCGGCTTGCCTGCAAGATTACATTTCTCGATCATGCGCTTCTGAACAAGCGGTACTTCTTCAGCCGGAATTTCGACACCGAGGTCGCCGCGGGCAACCATCAAGCCGTCGGATACTTCCAGAATCTCATCCAGATTGTCAACGCCTTGCTGGTTCTCGATCTTCGAGATGATCTGAATGTGCTCGGCGTTGTGCTTCTTGAGCAGCTCGCGAATTTCAAGCACGTCGCTTGCTTTGCGAACGAAGGAAGCCGCAATAAAATCGATGCCCTGTTCGATCCCGAATACGATGTCGCTCGCGTCCTTTTCCGTAATGCCTGGAAGAGAGATCGCGACTCCAGGTACGTTCACACCTTTTTTGCTCTTAATGGTGCCGCCGTTGACGACGCGGCAGCGGATTTCCGTGCCCTGAATTTCTACAACGGTCAGACCGATCAGACCGTCGTCGATGAGGATCGTGGATCCAACCTGAACGTCATTCGGCAGCTCTTTGTACGTAATGGAAATCCGATTCTTGTCGCCGAGGATTTCCTCGGTCGTAAGGGTGATGTACTCATCCTGTACAAGCTCAATCGGTTCCACTTCAAGCTTACCGGTACGGATTTCCGGTCCTTTGGTATCAAGCAGGATCGCTACCGTTTTGTTCAGTTCTTCGCAAGCCTGGCGGATATTTTTGATCCGGTTGCCGTGCTCCTCGAAGTCACCGTGGGAGAAGTTCAGGCGAGCCACGTTCATGCCGGCCATAATGAGCTTCTTGGTGTTTTCCAACGATTCACTGGAAGGACCGATGGTACATACAATTTTAGTTTTGCGCATTTGGGTTTCCTCCGTTTTTCAAGGTTCTCTATATCTCTTTTTCCAACAACTAAATTTACTACAAAAAGCTTCATTTGTATAGGAACTTTGTCATATCGTCAAACTTGCAAACATTTACATGATGGCGTCCTGCTGCTCGGTTTTTGCGAAATCGAATTCGCCGATTTTACGGAACTTCCGGTACCGGTCTTCCTTCAATTCGCAAGCATCCATCGCAGACAGCTCGGTCAAATGCCGAATCAGGGCGCTTTGGATCGCGCTGGCCGTCTCCTCGTAATTGCGATGGGCACCGCCCTTGGGCTCCGGAATGATCTCTTCAATCACTTCCATCTCCAGCAGGTCCTGTGCCGTAATCTTCATCGCCTCGGCCGCCTGGTCAGCCTTGGAAGCGTCCTTCCACAGAATGGAAGCGGCGCCGTTCGGCGAGATTACCGAGTAGATCGCATGCTCGAGCATGAGGACACGGTTACCTACGGCCATCGCAAGAGCACCGCCGCTTCCACCTTCGCCGATGACCACACAAACAATTGGCACGCCGAATGTCGACATTTCCCGCAGATTGCGGGCAATCGCCTCGGACTGGCCTCTCTCTTCAGCTGTATTACCCGGATATGCGCCTTTCGTATCAATGAAAGTGATAATCGGACGATTGAACTTGTTCGCCTGCTGCATGAGCCGCAGCGCTTTGCGGAAGCCCTCCGGATGCGGACTTCCGAAGAATCGGGCGATATTGTCCTTCGTATCCTTGCCCCGCTGCTGGCCCAGCACCGTAACCGGCACGCCGTTCAGCTTCGCAAGTCCCCCCACGACCGCCAGATCGTCTCCGTACAGCCGATCGCCGTGCAGCTCGATGAAATCCGTAAAGATAAGCTGGATCAAATCAAGCGATGTCGGCCGCTGCTGATGGCGGGCCAGATGCATTTTTTGTGACGGGGATATCGAGG
Organism: Paenibacillus sp. FSL M8-0142; assembly: GCF_038597315.1. Classification (NCBI taxonomy): domain Bacteria; kingdom Bacillati; phylum Bacillota; class Bacilli; order Caryophanales; family Paenibacillaceae; genus Paenibacillus; species Paenibacillus sp. FSL M8-0142. The sequence continues at coordinate 1,581,228 of NZ_CP152008.1, read as the reverse complement.
AATAAATTTCTTCCTCCAATCGGCTATATCGTTCTTCAAGACGGGCGATTTCATCCGTGAAATCAATCCCTTTTTCTTGACCGAACTGTTTCAATTCTTCAATCTTCTTGCGCATTTCTGCAAGAGGCGTTTCAAAAGGCAGTGCGCCTGACATTAGAATCCCCCTTTCACAGCATGCATCTCCAGCAGCTTGCCCAGCATGGAACGCATGTCTTTCCGATGAATAACCATGTCAAGCTGACCATGCGCCAAATTGAACTCCGCCGTCTGGAAATCATCCGGCAGCTTCTGGCGAATGGTCTGTTCGATAACGATACGGCCGGCAAAGCCGAATACGGCTCCCGGTTCAGCGATATTAATATCGCCAAGCGTTGCAAAGCTTGCGGATACGCCGCCGGTGGTCGGATCCGTAATAACGGAAATATACAGCCCGCCCTGCTCATTGAATCTCGCCAGAGCTGCACTCGTCTTGGCCATTTGCATTAAGCTCAGAATGCTCTCCTGCATCCGGGCTCCGCCGGACGTCGAGAAGATGATCAGAGGCAGACGCTTGTCCGTTGCGATCTCGATCGCCCGGGTAATTTTCTCCCCTACGACCGATCCCATGCTGCCCGTGAAAAAATCAAAGCTCATTACAGCCACCACGACCGGATGTCCCAGAATGGTTCCCTGGCCGGTTACGACCGCGTCCCGAAGACCAGATTTCATCGTCTGCTGCTCCAGCTTGGCCGCATAGCCCGGAAACTTCAGCGGGTCCACGGATATCATTTCGGCGTCGAACTCCTCGAAGCCTGTCTCATCCAGCGTCATGCCGATCCGCTCTAACGCGTTCAGACGCATATGATGGCCGCATTCCTGACACACCTTCAGATTCTTCTCAAGCTCTTTACTGTATTGAATCGTGCCGCACTTGGCACATTTGTTCATCAGGCCTTCCGGAATTTCACGTTTCGGGCGTTCGCCTTCCTGAGGCTGCCCTGCCGTCCCAAGTCGCTCTGATGGGATCGTTGCGTATTTCCTTTTTTTCTGAAATAAGTCTTTGAACACAACTACACCTCTTCAGCCCTAAATTTGAATGGCCGCCGTAGATAACACTTCGCCGATCCGTACACATGCTTCGCTATGTAGCCCATATATCCTATGGGTGCAATATCGAATTCAACACTTCCTGTACTTCCTCAAGCTCTCCGGAGGGTACCAATATTTCAAACTGCTGTTTGGATAAATTCACAGGACGGCTTTTAACCAAAAAACCTTCTTCCGTCAGCCTGGTTTGGATCATTTCCGCCACCTTTGCAGTTGGCGCAATATAGATAACCGTCCACATGCCTTTCAGATCCCCCTAATCTCGTTCCACAGGCATATCCTGAGCCGATATAATGGATAATGATAACATACTTCAGTTTTTACCTCAACAAAGAGAGCAGGGGGCTGAAAAGCGGCCTGACCGGTCGTCGACCCTTAAACGACAGGGCTCGCGGTCATTCGTCAGAACTCGCGGAATAGCTTGCCGCATCGGGATTGTTATGCGCGATCCGCGAGGACGCCGCTGCTGCGATGCCTGCCACCAAATCGTCGAGAAACACATGAATTCCATCCATTTTTTCATTCAATATTTCAATAACGCCAATTTTTTCTTTATCCAAATATCCGAAACTTGTCAACCCGATCATTCCATAAATGCTGGTGACCCCGAGCGCCATCGTTTCATCGACCCCGTACAGCGGCTCGTCGTTCTCCATGATCGATTGCAGAGGCTGCGGCAGCAGCTTTCTCTCCGCCAATTCATCGAGCGCAATCCCCGTAAACAGCGTATACTGCACTTCTCTCTTGCCAAGAACGGCGCGGACGCTGTCCTCGCACTGTTCCAGCGTTAATCCCGGATGATACCGCTGCTGCAGCTGAAATACGATGTCCGCAATGGCGGTAATGCTGACCCCCCTGCGGCTTAGCATGCTCTCTGCCAAGTCCAGTGACATAATAATCCCTCCCGCTTACGATCAGCCGATAGCTCCATAGGTGGATGAGCAAAATCCTGTGCCCGGATCACTTCCAGGGAGTACTCGGCCACTTTGCTGTAGTGTCCTAATTGTATGCGGGAGGGATATGAAACGTTCTTATTTTTTGAGGCTCACCGAACCTTTACGGTATCTTCGCCCAGCATGCTTATCATTTGGGCACTCAGCTCATCGGAGAGGTTAATCCGATACGCGTCGCTCAGGGCGAGCACCTTCTGGCTCCGTTCGTAGAACAGTACGGTCGGCATGTCCCCCGGATGCCGCTGCAGCAGCTCTTTCAGCTTCACCAGCAGCTCCGGCTTCTCGGCCTCCCGGCTGATCTTGATAAAGACCCGCTGCTCGGGTCTTGACGGGCTCAGCCGGTCCGGGCGGGCGGCTCGCTCTGCGGCCTCGCTGGGCTTCGCCGTCGCCGGCGATGCGCCTGCCTCCGGCAGCGGAGCGAGCCCTGCAGCGGAAGCGCCTGGCCGGCGGCTCGGCGCTTCCGGGGCCGGCGGCTCGGCGGCAGCCTCTCGCCGGGGCATGCCGCCGCCGGAGGTCGGCTGCGGACGGCTTCGTCCGCCGCCTGCCGCGCGGACCTTGCTGCGCTGCACCAGCTGCCGCAGCGTCCCGGCTTCAAGCGGCGCCACCTCTTCGGCAAGCAGCTTGAAGCCCTCATCCTGCAGCTGCACCTTGGCGCGAATGGCCAGCAGGGCCCCCTTCTCGATCAGGTGCGCGCTTCGCTTCCACACTTCCGGAAACAGCACCACTTCGCAGCGCTCGATCTGATCCTCGCACTCCATGAAGGCCATCGCCTTCCCTTGCTTCGTCGTGATGGTCTTCAGGGAGACCACCATGCCGGCTACGGCTGCCATCGATTCGTCCTGTGCTTCGTGCAGCTCCATCAGCCGGTCCGCCCCGGTCTCCTCCAGAATCTCGTCGAATCCGTCGAGCGGGTGCCCCGACAGATACATCCCGAGCAGCTCCCGCTCGAATTCAAGCTGCTGGCCTTGAGAATATGGCGCAATATCGGGATATTCGATATCCCAGTTCGGCGTCTCGACGAAGTCGAACAGCTGAATCTGCAGGTCATCGCGTTCCTTGCGCCACTTGACGGCCGCTTCCACGGTCTCGTCAAGCATAGCGACGAGCTGGGAGCGGTGGCCCGGCAGGGAATCGAACGCCCCGGCTTGAATGAGCGATTCGATCACGCGTTTATTGCATACGCGAAGATCGACGCGGCGGCAGAAGTCCAGCAGGCTCTCGAACGGCTTCTCTTTGCGGATGGCCGCAATGTTCTCGACCGCTTGGGTGCCGACGTTCTTAATCGCGGCCAGCCCGAAGCGGATACTCCCTGCGGATGGCTCCGCCGATACCGGCCCGCGCTCCGCGCCTGCCGATCCTGCGGGCACCGGCACCGGCGTGAAATAGGTCCCGCTCTCATTGACATCCGGCGGCAGCACCTCGATGCCCATCCGCCGCGCTTCGAGCACGTATTCGGCTACCTTTCGGTGGCTGCCCATGACGGCCGTCAGCATCGAAGCCATGAATTGAACCGGGTAGTGCGCCTTCAGATAGGCCGTCTGAAAAGCGAGCACGCCGTACGCCGCCGCATGCGCCCGAGGGAAGCCGTAATCCGCGAAGCGCACGATCATATCGTACACGCGGTTAGCGTCGTCCTCGCCGTATCCCATCTTGAGGCTGCCTGCGACGAAATGGCTCCGCTCCCGGTCCAGCACCTCGCGTTTCTTCTTCGACACGGCCCGGCGGAGCAAATCCGCCTCCCCGAGCGTAAAGCCGGCCATGCTTGAGGCAATCTGCATGATCTGCTCCTGATACACGATGATCCCGTACGTATCGCCGAGGATCGGGATCAGATCCGGATGCGGATACTCCACCTCGATCCGGCCGTGCTTGGCCTGAATGTATTTCGGAATAAACTCCATCGGACCCGGACGGTACAGTGCGTTTACGGACACGATATCCTCGAAGGCCGAAGGCTTCAGTTCCTTCAGGACCCGGCGCATGCCGGCGGACTCCAGCTGGAACACGCCCGTTGTCTCGCCTTTGCCGAGCATTTCGTACGTAAGCGGATCGTCGTCCGGCACCTGCGTCAGGTCCAGCGCCTCCTCCTGATGCTCCTGGATCCACTTCAGCGTTCGTTCAATAATGGAGAGGGTGCGAAGGCCGAGAAAATCCATCTTGAGCAGTCCGACGCTTTCCAGATGCTCCATGGAATACTGCGTCAGCGCGGTCCGCTCGCTGCCCTCCTGAAGCGGAACGGCATCGGTAAGCGGATCGCGGGAAATGACGACGCCCGCCGCATGCGTAGAGGCATGGCGGGGCATTCCCTCGACCTTCATCGCCATGTCGAGCAGCTCGCGCACCTTCGGTCTTGTCTCGTATTGCTCCTTCAGCTGCGGACTTTGCTCCATCGCCTTGGCAATGCTGATGCCCAGATGGTTCGGGATCAGCTTGGCCGCTTTATCCACGTCGCCGAACGGCACGTTGAGCGCTCGCCCCACATCGCGTACAGCCGCACGCGCTGCCATCGTACCGAACGTAATGATCTGGGCGACATGCTCCCGGCCGTATTTGTTCACCACATAATCGATGACCTCATCCCGCCGCTCGTCGCTGAAGTCGATATCGATATCCGGCATCGTGACCCGCTCGGGATTCAGAAACCGTTCAAACAACAATTTATACTTCATCGGATCGACGTTCGTGATCCGGAGCGTATAAGCGACAAGGCTGCCCGCGGAGGAGCCCCTGCCCGGTCCGACCGCGATGCCTTGGCGATGCGCATATGCGATGAAATCCCACACGATCAGAAAATAATCGCTGAAGCCCATTCTTTCGATCACGTCCAGCTCATAGCTCAGACGCTGCTCCAGCTGCTCCTTAAGCTCGGGGGACTGCCAGCGTTCGGTATTCTCGTACCGGTCCCGGAGCCCGTTCTCGCACAGCTGCCTTAAATATTCGGCGGAGCTTGTCCCTTCTGGGAGGGAACGGTACTCCGGCAAAATGGATTTTCCGAATTCCAGCTCAAGGCTGCATTGATCCGCAATTCGGGCCGTATTGGCGATCGCTTCAGGCACATGCGGGAACAGCCGCTCCATCTCCCGGCCGTCCTTCAAATACAGCTGGCTTGTCGGGATCCGCAGCCGGTCCTCATCCTCCACCGTCTTGCCTGTGCCGATGCAGATCAGCACATCCTGCACCTCGGCATCTTCCTGCGTCAGATAGTGAACATCGTTCGTAGCCGCAAGCGGAATGCCCGTTTCGCGGCTAAGCGCGATCAGCTGCGGATTGACCCGCTTCTGCTCCGGCAGCCCGTGGTCTTGAAGCTCCAGATAGAAATCGTCTCCGAAGATAGCCTGGTAGCGAAGCGCGGCCGCCCTGGCCTCCGCTTCCCGCCCATGCAGCAGATGCTGCGGCACTTCCCCGCCTAGACAAGCGCTCAGACAGATAATGCCTTCATGATGGGCTGCCAGCGCCTCCATATCGATCCGCGGTCTGTAATGATAGCCTTCCAGATGGCCGATGGAGCACAGCTTCATCAGATTGCGGTAACCGATATCGTTCTTAGCCAGAAGAATCAGGTGATAGATCGGCTGATCCTTCCGGCTTCCCCGCTCTTTGCGGGAGCCTGCCGTGATGTATGCCTCGCAGCCGATGATCGGCTTGATGCCGTGGGCCAGACAAGCTTTGTAGAACGGAATCGCGCCGTACATGACGCCATGATCCGTCAGCGCCAGCGACTTCATTCCAAGCTCCGCAGCTTCCCGCACCAGGTCGCCGATACGTGCCGCTCCATCGAGCAAACTGTATTCACTATGCACGTGCAAATGCACGAAAGAGCTCATCGTAACGCCTTCCTTTCGCCGGTTCATTTATATCAATCGAACAAACAGATCATGTTCATAAAAAAGTCCTTATATCATTTTATCATAATCCCACAAGGCCCGCCCATATAATGAAACTAGAGCGCCTGCGGACAGGCAGTCGCAAGTGGCGGCAGCACCGCCACGAGAAGAAAGGGGATAAAGAGTATGGGCGTGTTTTTATCCAAGGCGATTCTTGACTTTTTCATAGCCTTCGGCATCGTGCTGGGAGGAGCCATGGTAGGAGGCATAGGTGCCGTCCTGTCCCTTCAGCCCCCGACCCATACGATGATGGAGATCGCCGACCGAATCAAAATATGGGCGTTGGCCGCGGCAATCGGGGGCACCATCGATCCGATGCGGGTTATTGAGAGCAACATGCTCGGAGGCAATCTTTCGCCTGCGATCAAGCAGATTCTATATCTATGCTTTGCATTTCTCGGAGCACATATGGGCAGCGAGCTGGTCAAATGGGTGTGCTCGAACAAGGGGTAGCCTATGCGAGTGCCTCCTCCCCACCGATTCCGCCCTTTCTATCAAGCCGCTTCCATCTTCGTGCTGGGGATGATCGTCGGCAGCATCGTCTACAACTCCCTGTATCATGCAGCCTACAATAAGCTGTGGGAGACGAATCTAGCCCAGCAGCTTCAGATCACCCAATATGAGGATGATATCGCGACGTTAAAAAAGTACAACAAGCAGACCACCGTCATTCGGGAAATTAAAATCCGAAGCGAGGAGAATGTGAGCGCGCCGCTCGATCCACTGATTTCGAAAGAGATCGTCAAGCTGATGTCGGAGGATCTCGCGGTGCTTCGCGGACGCAGCGTCTTCGATATCGACACGGACAGCAAGCTTACCCGCTCCCTGCTCAATGACAAGATTTATACCGTCAGAGAGAAGGATTACAAGGTTCAGATCCGAACCATGCTCGTTGTGGATGGCGTGCTTCAGATCTGGTTCACCGTCACCCCCGTGGATGCAAAGTCGACCGGATCATGATACAATATCGTTGCCAAGATTGAATCGGATCGACATGCTGCGTTCCAAGCGGACATGTTGTGAACCAAAAAGGAGCTTTTCCATGATAACCGTTATCCGTTATGCCCTGTTCATCATCCTGGTGCTGTCCGTCATCGCCGCCGCGCTGTACAGCATTCGGGCCCGGCGCGTTGCCGATCCGGCCGACCGCGGCTTCCATATGGCCATGATGAATCTGTACATGGGCATTATGCTCATCTCGCTGTCGCTCGTCTGCATGTTCCTGTTCAGGGGATCGACCCCGGCCGTCATCGTCGAAGCGGCGTTTTTGGTGCTCGGCGCCTTTAACCTTTTTGCCGGAATCCGAAGCCGGTCCTATTACAGCAGATTGAGGAAAGCACGCGCCGAAGGCTGATGGCCGTGTAGCCTAGTATATCCCACCGCAAGCCAGGCAGCTTCTACACATGCTTGACCTGCTTGTACATCAATAAGGGCATCCCGAAGGTTGATTTAACCTGCGAGATGCCCTTTTACTGCTTCCACTCTCCCGAATGTTTCCGTACGCCGCCGGTTCATTAGCCTTTCCTGCCAGCGATCGTATAGCTTTCTTATCCGTGCTTTCCTATACGCGATCCTTTTTCCTATCCGTGATCAATCGCTTGCATCGTCATGACCGCCTTGGCGATCGTACTGGACTGGTGCTGGATTTCAACCTCCATCTTGCACGTTTTGCGGCTGATCTCCAGCAGCTTCGGCATAATCAGAATCGGATCCTCGATCTGGACCGGCCGGAGGAAATACGTGGACAGATGATCCAGGACGTAATCCCAGCCGCTGATATCTTTAGCAGCCTTGACGGCAGCTTGACTCATCACCGTCGTCAGCACTCCTTGCGAAATCGTACCCAGATCCGTCGCCATCTGGGGCGTAATGAAACCGTGGAAGAACAGATGTCCTTCCTCATCCCGGTCCTCCGCAATGCCGTTCCAGATCAGCTGATCGAACGTCTCGCCGAGCTGAGGCTGGTTTCGCGCATCACGGAGCGCGCCGAGCACCTCCTTGCGGGTGACCGTGGCGATCAGCTTGCGGTTTTTGTCCACGATCGGCAGAAAATCGATGCCTTCCCACATCATGATCTGGGCGGCCGATGCAAGCGACGTTTTCATGCCGGCTGTCACCGGATTCCGCGTCATCGCCTTCTCGATCGGCTGCGTGTCCGCCATGCCTTCAACGTCCCGAACCCCGACAATGCCGATCACCCGGTTCCACTCATCCGTGACCGGATAGCGGTTCTGGCCCGTTTCCTGCGTGATCCGTTTAAACTCCTTCACGGTCACGGAGTTTTTCAGCTGATGGTTTCTCGGCTTTTCCAAAGCGATGTCTTCAACCAGCATGATTTTTTTCTTGATTAACCGGTCGAAAATAGCGCGATTGATCATCGAGGCTACGGTAAAGGTATCATGCCGGGAGGAAATGATCGGCAGGTCCAGCTGATCCGCCAGCTGCTTGACCTCACGGCTCGTTCCGAACCCGCCGGTAATCAGCACCCCTGCCCCCTGTTCCAGTGCAAGGGAGTGGGCGTCCTCCCGGTTGCCGACAATCATCAGGCTTCCGGCATCGATATATCGGATCATCGCCTCCACCTTCATGGCGCCGATCACGTATTTGTGCAGGCTTTTGTTCAGGCCCTGTGCGCCGCCGAGGACGTGGCCTTCCACAATTTCCACCACATCGGCGAAGGTCAGCTGCTCGGAAATGTTCCGGGGCTTGCGCTCGACGCGAACGGTGCCGATTCTCTCCTTCGTGACAACGATCCCAAGGCTCTCCGCCTCTTTCACCGCCCGATAGGCGGTCCCTTCGCTAACGCCCATCTCTTTGGCCAGCCGGCGAACGGAAATTTTACTTCCGATCTTCAGGCTTTCAATATGTTGAACCAGCTGCTCATGCTTGGTAATCGTATCATCACGTGCGTTCAACTGTTATACCCCCTAGTCCCTATCTGTACCATACTGTATCTATTATATCACGGGTGCAGCCTAAACATAACTAGGTGTATAACATAATCGCAAGGCTTTACCATGCGATTTCCGGGAGGTTTGTCATGCTGCCGGGAACTATGCCCTCCATTTTTTCGCGGGATTCCGAACCGGAACGGCTGCTTGCCTTTGCAGCAGTCAACGTTGCAAGACGACAGCCTCGGTTGCGTGTGTGGCGTTTTGACATGATCGCATGTGCTCAGGATACATATCGTCGCGGCAAACGCTTCGCAACGCACAAAAAAACTCCCCTGCCGGAGCAAAGCATGCCAAATGCATCGTAACACCGTACAGGGGAGTTCTTTTCATTTTTTTGTTCAACGGTCGTCGATTGCAGTCCTCAAAGCCCGCAAGTTCCCGCCAGGCTGACCGCTTCTGCGGCTTAATTGGCTTCCTGGCCCTTTTGCTCCTCCGGCCATTTCAGCTCCCACTGCCGCATCTTCTCCTTGCGGATCTCGTCAAGCGCCTTCTGCTTCGCTTCATCAACGCCGATCAGGTAATACAGATGCGAGGCGATGACAAGCAGGGCGAACCCGGCCCAAACCGCGCCGAACAGAGATACCCATGAGAACCCTCCGGAGAACGAAATGCTGGGAAGGGCGTATACAAGCATGCCGAGTGCTATCAGCAGATACGCCGTGTGCTTGAATTTGTTTCTCTTCTTTTTCATGGACGTTTCGCAGCTCCTCTACTCTTGAAATCTATATTCCTACTCTATGAGGAGAAGCTGCGATTTATGAGACAAGTTTTCAGTTTTTTTCGAGGATTCGCAAAAAACGGATCGGCTCAGGCTTGATTCGGGGCGTACAAATGCGCCAGGCTGTCCGAAATGATCTTGTTTACATCCTCGATGATGATGCTCAGGCGCCGCTCCGCATCGAAGAGGCGGCGGATGTTCAGATTCAAGCTCAGCACCTCGAACGACTTCTCCATCTTCTCCATTTCGTCCTGCGACGGCATATCGCCGGACATCATGCGCTGCTGCATCTCCATTTGCCGCTGGCGGAAATCATCCAGCATCCGCTTGCTGTCAGGGTCTGCCTCCACCAGCTTCATCGCTGCCGTAATCTCCTGGACCTCCTGGCTTTCCTTCATCGCTTTTGCCAAATCATGCGCTTTATCATAAATATTCATGTTCGATTCCCTCCAAATATATGGCGGTCTATTCACCGCCTAAAGATTCGCATTGCTTACTTGCCGATTCCTTACCTCCAGAGCATCGTCAGCAGCGATTGAAACAACCCGATGAATCCGCCAAGGAGGACCCCCAGCCAAGTAATCGCCCGGAATTCCCGCCCGGATACGCTGAGAATGACCTGCTCCAGCCGTTCGACGGGAAATTTCTGCACCTGCTCTTGAACGAGCTGCGGAAGATTCACCGCCTTCATCGCTACCGGAATACTGCGCTCGAGGAACCGGAGCCCTTTATCCAATAAGCCCGGCAGCACTGCTTCAATTGCCGGCATTCGCGGGCCGATGATCGTAGCCAGGCGCAGCTGCCCCAGCCGCTCGAGCCATTCGGACCATGGCAGGCTCTCATCCAGTCTGCGGCTGATCAAGGCTAAGCCGGGTTCACCCGCAGCCTGTTCGATCAGCTCGCCAAGCGGCATTTCTCCGTATTCCGCCAGCTTCCTTGCGATCATGTCCGCTACCGCCTCGCGGACCTTCTCGCTCTCCAGCTGTTGAATGAGCATGGGCGTCAGCTTCTGCACCATCTTCTCCTCATCTACGAAGATCGCTGCCATGGTACCGAGAAAACCGCCGGCTTTATCCATTAAGGATGAAGCCATTTTAGTCAGCATGCGCTGGCCTTCGGCTGACATCAGCGTACTCCCAAGCTCCTTCAGCACGATATCGGCCGCCTTTTCGCCCCAGCCTTCCAATGTTTCCTTCGACCAGCCGGGAATCAGCGTCTTCAGCGGCTTCTCATGCAGCCTATACTCCTGCCAGACCGCAGCCGCTCCCTTGGCCGTCAGTCTGCGAGCGGCCTGCTCCGCCCGAAGCTTGAGCTCCTCCCATTCCTCCGCGCTCCATACCTTCAGCGCCAATTCGTGAATGCTGTCCTCCGAGCCGTTCCATTCCTGAAGCTTACGGCTGATTGCCTCCTCAACCTTGCCGCGGAATGCCGGCTTGCGGATAAATTCCTGCAGGCCTTCGCTGGTCACGAGATAATCCGAGACCACATATCCTAGCGATTCGGCGATTTCATCCTTCCGCTTCGGAATCAGTCCCGGGGTGAAGGGCAGGCGGCGGCCCAGAAAGGTGACCTCTTTGCGCGGGTGAAACAGCATTTTGATCGCAAAGTGGTTCGTGATGCCGCCGACGAATGCAGCGACCCCCACGTTCACCAAAATAAACAGCCAGTTCGGCATTTCCTACACTCCTTTTTCACGAGCAGTACAATCACCAAGGGATATATGTCCTCATATGATGCATTACATGCAAATGATCAGATGAAGTCTTCGTCTGTTCACCTAGACATCCAGTTGTTTGTCGGAAGGAGATCCAAGATGTCCAAATCGAAATCCATGTCCCGCACCAGAACCACGATATCGCTGATCCATTCAGCCGGGCTGCCGGAGAACGATATCAAGCTGGGGGACCGGCTTATTAGACAGCTCCGAATTCCAACAGATGCACCGATACAGCTTGCTTTCGGCTCCTTCAAGCAGGAAATACGCGTCAGTCCGGGAGGAAAATCCAAGTCGCTTCGCCTGAACCCTACGTTATTCAACAAATCCGGACTTCTTCCAAGCTCCTTCATGAGTGTCAAGTACTTCCCCGCGGAAAGAATACTGAGGCTCGGTCCGCTTATCGGCGTCATGGTCAGCCGCTATCAGCCAGATGACCCCGCCAAACCGTTCGGATCGATCTCTTCCTTCTGCCTGGAAATGGTAAACGCCTGCAAAAAGCTGGGCGCTTATGTGTACTTTTTCACCCCTGACATGATCGGTACCAACCCTTCCACGCTCGAAGCCGTTTCCTATCATGATGGTTGGAAAAAGGTAACCGTTCCGGCTCCTGACGTCATCAATAACCGGCTGTCTACCCGCAAACTGGAGAACAGTCCTAGCGTACAGCATTTTATGAGAGAAGTAAAATCGCGATTCGGGACACATATCTTCAATGAAAAGTTCCTGGATAAATCCGATGTCTTCGAGGCGCTTGCACCTGACCCGAAGCTGCAAAAATATTTACCTGAATCCTATTTGCTCGGCGGCTACTCGATGCTCAAAAAAATGTGCAACGCTTATCAGACTGTCTTCCTCAAACCGGTTCGGGGAAGCCTTGGCAAAGGAATTATTCGGATTACCCGCTTAGGGAACGGCACCTATCAGACGATGACCACCTCCCTTGAAGGGATCAGTAAACACTCCTACTCCTCGCTTTCCAAGCTGTTCCGCAGCTTATCCGGCAAAATTAAAAAAACGCGTTACCAGATCCAGCAGGGGCTGGATCTGATCCGAATCAATCGCCGCAATGTCGATTTCCGGGCACTTGTCCACAAAGACAAAAGCGGAAAATGGGCGGTTACTTCCGTCGTCGCGCGCATTGCGGGCGGCAATCATTTTGTCTCCAACCTTGCCCGGGGCGGCACATTATCCCCCGTTAAGGATGCGCTGGCGATGAGCGGCATCCCGCAATCACTGAAGCAGACCGCGCCCGCCAGAATGAACAGGGCGGCTCTTGACATCGCCAACGGATTAGAGGCGGCGCTCCCGTACCACTTCGGAGAGCTGGGCATCGATCTGGCGATCGATACGAAAGGGCAGATTTGGCTGCTGGAGGTCAATTCCAAGCCCTCCAAAAGCGAGAACGCTCCGCTGAGCGCCACCTCCAAGGTAAGGCCCTCGGCCGTCCGCCTTGTTCAATACTGTCAATACTTGACGGGCTTTTAAAAGGAGAAACCTATGTCTTCTAGCATAAACGGCACCATCGGTGTCATGGTATGCCGCAGACCGGGCTCGCCTCCCTTTGCCGAGAAGCATTATTTAAGGGAACTCAGCTTGGCAGCGGAGAAGCTCGGAATGAAGGTATTTGTTTTTTGTCCGGATGAGGACGCCGGCCTTCCGCTTGCTCAGGCCGCCGGCAACCGGGCAGTCAGCATCAAGGGCTACCGCTTCCATCCGGACGACGGCTGGATCAGCGGAAGCTTCCCGCTGCCTGACGTCATTTATGACCGTTGCCTGCACGGCAGCGGCCAAGAATCGGCAGCCGCCGGCGAATGGATCAGCCGATTGTTGCAGCAGGGGTCCAAACTATGGTCACGCGGATTGCCGGGCAAGGCGAAGGTGCATCAGCTGCTCAAGCGCTCCCCATTGCTGAGGCCTCATTTGCCGGCAACGATCCGTTATACCGGGGCCGATTCGCTAAGCAGAGCTCTGCTTGCGCTGAACGGCAGCATCTTTATGAAGCCCAGTGGAGGCTCCCATGGGCGCCATTCATTATATATATCCTTGAAAGAGAACCATACCGCCTTGCTGCAAGGAAGAGACCGAAGCAATACGATATTCCGGCAGACCATTCCGGCACAGGAGCTGAACACCTGGGTGAGAAGCTTTACCGGAAGGCGCAGGTTTATCATTCAACCCTACCTGCAGCTTCATAACCAAGACGGGAACCCCTTTGACGTCCGGTCACTCGTTCAAAAAAATGACCGGGGCATCTGGTCCATAACGGGCATTGCGGTTCGCCAAGGCGCCGAGCAAGGAATGACCTCCAACCTACATGGAGGCGGCACAGCCTATCCGGCCCTTCCTTATCTAATATCCGAATTCGGTGAAGAGAAGGCGCGGGCGATTATGGACACCATCTGGAATTTGTCCGCCCGGATTCCCCCTCTTCTTGAGGAAGGCTTCGGCCGGCTTGGAGAGCTCGGGATCGATTTCGGGGTGGATACCCGGGGAAAGGTGTGGATCCTTGAGGCAAATTCCAAGCCGGGCCGGCGCGCATTCGTGCTGACAGGGGATTCCAAGGCCGCCCGGCGGTCCGTCGAACATCCGATTCAATATGCCCGTTATTTATTGCTTCGACAACTTAGGAGGGTAAATACATGAGTTTGAATTTCGGTAATATTCATTTCTCGCAGCAGCCCGAAAAAGTCGTCTTTTTGTCCGGTTCCTTAATGAAAAGTTTGGGGCTCTCGAGCAGGAAAACGATCAGGCTCCGCATCGGCACCGACTCGGTGAACGCGGTGGTGAAGCCGATTGACCGATCGGGAAAGCATATCTATGTGAGTGCCGGCACGCGGAACAGTCTCCATGTACCGAGGTCCGGGCCGGTCTATATCCATTCACCGCGCGACGGAGAAGTCGAGCTCGGCCCGGTGGTCGGCGTGCTGTCCGACGGCCCTCACAATCCTTCCAATCCCTTCGGTGCCCGCACCTCGTATATCCGCCAGCTTCTGCGGGAGGGCAACAAGAAGGTGTTCGTATATGCCTTCACCCCGCGGGACATCAATTGGCAGCGAAATACCGTGCAGGGCTATATGCTGGGCACGGGCGGCGGCTTTGTCCGTAAAACGGTGCCGCTGCCGGATGTTGTTTATAACCGGCTTCCAAGCCGAAAAACCGACTTTTCGCCCTTTACCAATCAATTAAGAGACCGGTTCCTCAAACGGAATATCAAATTCTTCAATTGGTGCTTCTTTAATAAATCCGATATCTATTCAAAGCTGGACGGCGACGTGCAGGCCGGCAAATATTTGCCGGAAACCTATAACAATCCGAGCCCGGAGCGGATCAAGGATATGATGGAGCGCCATCATTTCGTTTACTACAAGCCGTCCGCCGGCAGCCTGGGCCTTGGCATTTACCGCTTAACCTATCTCCCGAAAAAGGGATATTACGCCAGATACCACGGCAACGGCGGCAATACGCTGCTAAAGTTTCCGAGCTTCGGCAGCCTGATGCGGATGCTTCAATCCAAGCACGGGTCCAAGCTGAAGAGCTACGTGATCCAGCAGGGAATCCGGCTGATCGAAATCGACGGCTGCCCGATCGATTTCCGGTTCCATATGCATAAAAACGGCAGAAACCGCTGGACCCCTGTCGGGATTGGAGCCAAGAAAGCGGGAAGAGGCAGCGTGACGACGCATATCAAAAACGGCGGCTCCCTGCTGACCCCGGAGCAAGCGCTCTCCCGAGCCTTCGGTTCAAAAGCGAATGAAGTGCTTGAACGGGCCAAAGAAGCATCGATTGCCATGTCGGAGGCTATTGAAAACCACCACGCTCATCTGCTGGGTGAAATCGGATTTGATATCGGGATTGATGACAGCGGGAAAATATGGATGTTTGAGGCGAATTCCAAGCCGGGCAGATCGATCTTCAATCATCCTGCGCTCAAGGGAGAAGGCAGAGCGTCGGTTGATCATGTGATGGAGTACAGTATGCATCTGGCCGGATTTCACAGGGGGAATGACTCGTGACCAGTCGACTTGAAGGAGATGGGAAACCGGTCGTAGCGATACTGACCATGCATGATCCGCAGAACCTGTTCAGGGGCAACCGTCAGAACTTTCAAGAAATCATCAAGACCGGCAGAGATATGGGCTTTCTGGTCTATGTCGTGACCGTGCGTGATCTCAAGCTTCAGTCCCCGACAGTTAAAGGCTATATGTTCAACAGCGCCGATCAATCCTGGGAGCAGAAGCTATGTCCTCTGCCCCAGGTCATTTATAATCGGATTCCCAACCGCGACGACGAAGCTCTTCCATGGGTACGGCGAAAAATCAAGGAGATCCAGCAGCATCCGCGAATCGACCTCTACAATCCGTACTTCTTCAATAAGTGGCGGCTGTTCTCATGGCTGAACAAATCGCGCCTGACCAAGCAATGGACGCCGCTCACCAAACGTCTCAAAGGATTCCCCACGCTGCATGAGATGATCCGGAGAAAGCCCTATCTGTATCTGAAGCCGGAGGACGGCAAGGCCGGGCAAGGCATCATGAGCGTACGATTCCAGAAAAACCGCCCGCTCCCTTACCGCATCCAGATTCAAAACCACAAGAACAGCACGACCTACAAGGCAGCCTCCATCGAGCGGCTGTGGAACCGGATCTATCAAGAAACGAAGGGAAGCTCGTATCTGATCCAGCAGGGCATCGAGCTTGCACAGGTGCACGGCCGGGCATTCGATCTGCGCATACTCGTCCAGAAGACGGAGTCCGGCAATTGGGCTGTAACCGGAATCGGCGCCCGCATGGCCGGCGCCAAGAGCATTACCACCCATGTTCCGCGCGGAGGAACGATTGAGGACCCCGAGAAGCTGCTGCCGATCGTATTCGGCCAGGAGCAGGCCGAAACGATCCTGGGCGAAGTCCGTAAAGCCGCCCTGCATATCGCTAGGCAAATCGAAAAATGCTCCGGCTATGCACATGGCGAAATGTCTATGGACCTGGGCATCGACAGCGACGGCATCCTCTGGTTCTTCGAAGCCAACTCAAGACCGATGAAGTTTGATGAGCCTGCCATTCGCAAAAAATCGCTGGAGCGAATATTCCAGTACTCCAGCTATCTAATCAATCAACGATAGGTCCGGTTCGCCGGACCAATCGGCGATTCCACGAAAGGAGGGATCATGTGGAGATCACGCAGCTCTCACTCTCGCGCCCGGATGAATGGCCGTATGTCCGGCAGCAGTGCCGGGACTTTTTCCGGCGATACGGCAATAAGCGTTTAACCCTCACCGGCGTTCAGCGCCTCAGCTCGCTGACCTACGAACAATTGAAGAAGCCCGGCACCTCCATCATCGCCGCCACCGTTCGCGGCGATGTGGGCAGCATTCCGATTGGGATGTGTTATGCAGAGGATTACGGGGAGAGCGCCTGTCTGATTGCCGTTCATCCGCTCTACCGAAGCAGAGGAATCGGTTCTTCCCTGATCCGCTCTCAGCTGAGCCGGCTCGGGCGGCTTCGCTGCAAGGTGGCCGCCGACCATATCGCAAGCCTCAAAATATGCTTTCAGGCAGGGCTCCAAGCGACTGAAATCGAACTCGGCCCCACCGGCAAGCCTACGCTGGTTTTGAACGGAGTCATGGGCGCTCCCTCAAGTTCCTTTCGCTGTGATGTCTGAATCTATTCAAGAAGGTGAATTTTTGTGTCCAAACCTGTCTTAGGAATCATGACGCTTTACCTCGATGACCGAAAAAGACTGGAAGAGCGGCATATCTACGAGCATATGATCAAGGAAGGGAAATCGCTCGGGCTCGATCTATTTGTGTTCACCCCCGCGGACGTCAATTCGGCGCAAGGCTTGATCCACGCCATGGAATATGATCCAACATCCCGCAGGTGGGGCCGCAGATGGCGGCCGTTTCCGCATATGATCTTCGACCGATGCCGTATTCAAAAAAGCGCCCGCTTCCAGCAGCTGCTGCGGTTCCGCGCGCGCTACAGGCATCTGCTGTTTCTCAATCGGCCCCTTCGGAACAAATGGACCATTCATCAGATTTTATATACGAAGAAGCGTTTCCGCCCGCATCTGCCGGATACGCGGATCGTACAGAGCGTGAATGACGTCCACCGAATGCTGAAGGAGCATGATACGGTCTATTTTAAACCGATCAACGGCACCGGCGGACGCGGCATACTGAAGATTTCCCGCATTCCCGGGGTCCCCGGCACCTATGAAGTCCGCGGCCGTAACGCCAACCGCACCATCATCAAGCCGAAGCGGATGCCCTCAGGTTTTCTTGGCCAATACTTGTCAGGCTGGGGCGTGAAGGACCGATACCTGGTTCAGGAGGGACTCCATCTGGAGCTCCCGGACGGCCGGGTGCATGACTACCGGATGCTCGTTCAGAAAAACGGATCCGGCCAGTGGGAAGTGACCGGCTGCGTCGGGCGCGTCGGGCCGCCAAAAAGCGTAACCTCCAATCTGCACGGCGGCGGCCGTGCCGCCATGATGGAGGAGCTGCTGGAGAAGTGGATCTCGGATCCGGCCAAACGGCTCAAGGTCCGGGAGGATGCCGGTCAGCTGGGAGTGGACATCGCGCAATTTCTCGACGGTCAGTATGGGGGACTGTGCGAGATCGCCCTCGACTTGGCGGTCGATAAATCGGGCAGAGTCCTTCTGATCGAGGTCAACCCGAAGCCTTCCCGGGAAGTGTTCTCGCAGGTCGGAGATCTCGAAGCTTACCGCGTATCCATCTTGAGACCGCTTGAATATGCGCTGTATGTATACAACCACAGAAAGTCGGCAAAGAATGCTTAACCGGATATCATGCGGACATTGAGCAATAGCAGAACGGCAAAAAGGCTGTTGTCCAAGAAGACCCTCTTGGAAACAGCCTTTTTGTTTCGATTCATCGTCCGTCTTACTCCGCCTGATCGTGCAGACGGAGCAGCTGTGAGAACGAATGGATGACAACATCCGCTCCCTTTAGCTCCTGATCCGCTCCGAATCCGGCATAGTGGCAGCCGATGACCGTCTGTCCGTTCTCCTTGCCTGCCTCAACATCGGATGAACGGTCGCCGACCATCCAAGCATGTCCGATGTCATGCTGATCGAGCAGCAGTTTAACAAGGTCGACCTTCGTCGATGTTTGATGCTCGCCTGCACTGTATATTCCTTCAAAAAGCGGCATGATTCCTCTTGCTTCGGCAATGCCTTTCACATAATGCTCCAGTCCGTTGCTGGCCACGAACAGCCGGACGCCGCGGCGGTGCAGCTCCTCCAGCGTTTCCTTAACGCCAGGGTACAGAACCGCGGCCTCATTCTCCAAGCCTTCAAGCTCCAGCTGAAGCAGCAGCTCGTCCGCCCTCCGGTGAGCCTCCGGCGTACCGCTTGGCAGGACTTTCTTCCAAATATCCGGAAGGAGCATCCCCAGGCAGCTAAGCATGAGCTCCTCATCCGGCGTTTCGCCTTCGTAATGGCCCTCTTCACGCAAAATGTCGAACAGCTTGTGATAGGCGGGCAGCAAAAGCGTCTCCGTTTGGAACAGGGTTCCGTCCATGTCGAAAATCATCGCTTCCGGTTTGATCAACGTTGCGGTTTTTTCCAAGTCTGGTCCTTCCTTTCACTCCTATGATTTGTCTCTGTCTCCCCTCATCATAAAGGAAGGCATTCTCAACTGCAAACGACATTTCTTGCGCACGGCATAAAAAAATCGTAACTACAAAGGACTTGTTGTGGTTATAACCTATAGAGGAATAACGAAAGGATGAAGAAGATGTCCTTGCAGAACGAATCTTCCCAGACCCAGCACATTCACAATCTGGAATCGGAGCTGCTGAAGGAGCTTAGCCGCTACGAACAAGACGAACAGGCCGCCATCTTGAAGAAGATGATCAGCCGTCTTCGCAAAGAACGTTATATCCGCAGTCCTCTGCAGGTTGTAGGCGAGATGGTTCGAACCCCGTTCATCTGGCTCCTGATGACTGCAGGGATCGCACTCCCTCTGCTGGTGTATGCTTTGCTGGTATGGGTGTCGCTTGCTGTAGAGGGATGACCCCCTTCGTTTGCCGATTCATTTCTTCCTGCCCGGCTGCCAGACCATGACGGTGACTGCACACAGAATCGATGTAATCATCGGCAGAAAGCCCAGACCTCGAGGCAGGTGCATATCGCTTTCGAAGAGCAGGCGGCCGGCAATCGCAATCATATGATTCAATGCGGCACCTCCTGCAAACCCGCAAGCCAAGGCCATGATTAGAAGCGGAAAGCCTCTCATGCCCCGGTCTCCTTCCCCCTTCGCAGGCTTCGTCTGGCAGCGCGAGCCGTCTCTACCGAAAGCCAGAACATGAAGATCGCCATGACAGGGTGCAATGCCCCTGCTGCCGGAACATTGGCCGTGAAATACTGTGCGAAAACGAGCAAAAGCAGCGCCAGCGAGCTCCACTTGTAACGAGCCGCCATGCTCCCCGCGAATCCGGCGATCAGCATGAGCAGCGGCACGATCTCAAAGATATGAACAAACATGACATGGCTTCTCCACATCGATCCATCACGAAACAGCGCCAGACCTGCAAGCAAGGTTTGAACCGCGATACAGACCGTAAGCAGCCAGGCCAATCCGACGAACGTCCCGCCAAAGAAGGTCTCCCTTCCCTTTGAAACCACTTTTTCCTTCATCATCCTGCTCCTTTTCTTGATCATCGGTATGATTCATGCCATCATCCTATCACCGTCATGTTGCGAACCTGTGACGATCCTTTGCGGGTTGCGTGAAATTTTCCAAAGTCGGCTGGAAACCGTATATAATGGGGGAAAATCAAGGTTACGCCTACCATTGGCCCAACATAGGAGGGGAAACGCACAATGTCGCACACGCTGCTGCTCGTGGATGACGAACGCAAGGTTATCGAGTTTATGGAGCCCTTCCTCCGTCAGGAGGGATTTCGGATTATAACGGCTGCCTCCGGGAAAGAAGCGCTTGACAAAGCCAAGCAGTTTAAGCCGTCCCTGGTCATCCTCGACTGGATGCTGCCGGAAATGAGCGGGATCGAGGTATGCCGGGAGCTTCGAAAAACGAGCCGGGTCGGTATTATTATGGTGACGGCCCGGATCGAGGAGACGGATAAATTGATCGGGCTGGAGGTCGGCGCAGACGATTATGTGACGAAGCCGTTTTCCTTACGGGAGCTTGCGGCCAGAATTCGATCGGTGCTGCGCCGAATGGATCAGCAGGACATGGTGCATGAAGACAAGCTGGTACGGGGAGAGCTCACAATCTCGGAATCCTCGTGCCGCGTGTGGAAGGGCGGAAGGGAGCTGCAACTGACGCCGACCGAGTTCAAAATATTGCTTACCCTCGCTGCAAGGCCGGAGGTCGTATACAGCAGACTGCAGCTGCTGCAAGCGGCAGGTGAAGATGACATCTACAATGACGAGCGAACCGCGGATGCCCATATCAGCCGGATTCGTAAAAAGATCGAGGATGACCCGGCAGCCCCCGTCTATATTAAAACCGTATACGGATTCGGCTATCGGTTTGAGCAGCCATGAGCGCAGGACGTAAAATCTTCTTCGTCATTGCTTCGTTCATCGTAGGGATGAGCGCGGTATTCGTTATGCTGACCTATATCGTAATACGCGACTCCATGGACGTGATGCTGCAGCATTCCCGCAAGGAGGAGCTCTTGGAAATATCGGAGAGCCTGACACGTTACTATACAGAGAACGGGGGGAGCTTCGCCGGTGTAGAGACCGAGGCAAGCGCGCAGGAGCCCGTGCGGAAAACCGGTCACCAGGAAAGCATTCTGCTCGTATCGCCGGACCAAACCTTACTGCTGCACCAAGGGACAGCCCAGCCAAAACTGATCCGGAACCTGGGCGTCATGCGGGAGCTTACGGCCGACGGAAAGCTCATCGGGAAGCTCTATTACTATGATACGGATGTGGCCAATCTGACCAAGCTGCGGATCGGTACGCCGACCTCCATCGCGATTTTGCTGGGAGGCGGCGCGCTCTTGTTCGTGCTGCTGTCACTCGGTGCAGCCTATTGGATATCCAGAAGGCTGACGTCGCCGCTTCGGGCGCTGATCCCGTTCATTGACCGCCTGGGCCAAGGCGAATACGGCATCCAGGCTCCGGTTGTCTCGAAGGATGAATACGGAAAGGTGGCGCTTGCCTTTAACGGCATGTCCTCCAAGCTGAAGCAGGCCGAGGTTGTCCGCCGCAATTTGGTTGCGGATGTCGCCCATGAGCTTCGCACCCCGCTGACCATCGTCCGCGGCAAGCTCGATCTTCTGCAGCAGTCCGGACAACCGATCGAGCCTACAGGCCTGCTTCCGGTTCAAGACGAGTTGATTCGACTGACCCGGCTGGTAGGTGATCTGCATCAGCTGTCCCTTGCGGAGGCAGGCAAGCTCCCGTTGGACGTGAAGCCTTGTGATATGACCAAGCTGCTGCAGCGGCTTATCGAACGGATCTCGCCCGAAACCGAGGACAAGGCTTTGGTTGTACGATTCACGAGCACTACGGCCAATACGACGGTTCCGGTCGATCCGAACCGGATCACCCAAGTATTTCTGAATCTTCTGATCAACGCGATCCGGTACACGCCGGAAGGCGGGGACATCTACGTTTCGCTTCATGAAGACGAGGACTCGAAGCGGCTTCGTATCGATATCCGGGATTCGGGCCCGGGGATTGACGAGGAACATCTTCCGTATCTCTTTAATCGCTTCTACCGTACCGACCAAGCGCGCGCCCGTCACCAGGGCGGCATGGGGCTGGGGCTTGCAATCGCCAAGGAGCTGGTTGACTCCCATGGCGGGGCTATCGAGGTGGAGAGCCGGCTCGGACGCGGGACGACATTCAAAGTCAGCTTGCCCTATCTCCACCCGGCCAGCTGACCGGATTGATTCAGTTGGGCTTTGAGACTGGTGCCATCGTCTAAGAAAATACCGCTAACGCTATGCACATGACAAAGACAGGCTGCATGAGGGGCATATTTGCCCTCCGGCCTGTCTTTTGCGTTCTGTTCATACCCTGCATGCAGCCCTATCCTCAGAAGATTTTCTTGGTCGCCCGGTCATCCTTAATGATTTCCACCGCTTCACGGAACCGGATCGAGTGGATAATTTCGCGCTCACGCAAAAATTTAAGACTGTCCTGCAAATCCACATCATCTGTCATATCGATGAGCCACTGATATGTAGCGCGCGCTTTCTCTTCCGCCGCAATATCCTCATACAAATCGGCGATCGGATCACCCTTGGCCTGAATATAGCTTGCGGTCCAAGGAACCCCGGCTGCGTTCTCATAGTACAGTGCATTGTCATGATTCGCATAGTGTGCGCCGAGACCTGCCGCCTCAAGCTCCTCCACGGTCGCATCCTTCGTCAGCTTGAACACCATCGCGGCAATCATCTCCAGATGGGCAAATTCCTCCGTCCCGATATCGTTGAGCAAGCCGATCACCTTATCCGGGATGGTATAACGCTGATTGAGATAACGCAGCGCCGCTGCAAGCTCTCCGTCCGCTCCTCCGTACTGTTCGATCAGAAATTTCGCCATTCTCGGATCGCATTTACTTACCCGCACCGGATATTGAAGCTTCTTCTCATATACCCACATGGACTCTTTTACGCCTCCTTCATTAGCTCTACGCGTTTCTACGGGCTGCATGCAACAATCGGCACACCATCGGCTGCAGCCCGTTGGTATACCCTCCTACACCTGCCAAGGCCATGGCCCTTGAGCCCATTCGAACGGATATTTGGAGTAAGCACGGCCAAAATTCTGGAGTGGTCCGTACAACTCCTGGAAATGCTTCGCGAGGATCGTTCGCTCCTGTGTCAGCTTATTGAACTGTTCAATGCTTTTAAGATCATCAGGATGGGTGTCTAGGTACAGGTTCAGCTCGACAAGGACAAAGTCCAATGCCTGCAGCTGCTCCAGCAATTCGTAGTACTTCGGATCTCCGGCCTGAGGTCTTCCATCAGTCACGGCCTTTCACTCTCCTTTAAATTTACGTGATGTGTACGGACTGTACAGTGCGGGCCACAGCGTTCCATGCCTTAACGCCTCGGCAGGACTGAACTGCGGCAGGCCCGGCGGTTGAAAGACAATAAATTGATTGACCGGCACGACATACGTTCTGTACGGTTTGGGGGGGCAAGGATCAAACGGGGAATGGAATACGGAATATACACGCTCCTCTGGATTTGCCTTCAAAGGGGATACCTCCTTCTCTATTTACGGTAGCGGTTCTTCTTATAGGGTTCTTCGTAAATAACATATGTCAATCGCCCAGAAAATGAACTTCAAAATGACAAAAAAACCCTTCCCGCGAAAAATTACCGCGAAAAGGGTTGTCTATTGGTGCAGCTGTGTCAAAACTTGATTTTAATTTGGAACAAGCCGGCCTTGCGCATAGCGGCGTAAATAATGATAACGAGCGGGCCGATAAAGAACCCGATCACGCCGACCAGCTTAAAGCCGACATACATGCTGATCAGCGCAGGCAATGCGCCGATGCCCACGGCATCCCCGATCACCTTCGGCTCCAGTACCCGGCGAATGACCGTAATCAGGATAAATAGAAGGATAAGGCCGACTCCCGTAAAGATATCCCCCACGACAAGCTGGTAGATCGACCACGGCACCAAGACGGAGCCGACGCCGAGAATCGGAAGGATATCGACAATCGTAACCAGGAGCGCAATGGCGAGCGGGTAATTGATCCCCAGCACCAATAGTCCGAGCAATGTAATGACATATGTGAACAAGCTGAGGATAAGCTGTGCCCTTAAAAATCCGAAAATGGATTTTTTCAAGCTGAGCAGCACTTCATTCACCTGCGACTGGGACGACTCGTCAAACAGAGACAGTACTTTTTCGCGCATCGTGTCCAGGCTGTAGGCGAACATATACACAGCGACAAAAAATACGATGGACGTGACAAACAGATTCGGCAAGGACTTGGCGAAGGACAAAAAGGCCGAAGATACCGAGTTGACCAGCGACTGGACATAAGATGAAATATTCGACATAAACTGTGTCAGGCTGTCCGCCAGCCCTGGCGAAATGCCGTTTAACGCGTCCTGTGCTTGAATAATCGTATGCTGCAAAAACTCGTTCGCACTTTCAAAATATTGCGGTGCCCGGCTCCAATACTCGACGAGCTGGCTGAACACCTGCACTCCGATCAAATACGCGAGTGCAAGCAGGAGCAGCAGGAACAGCGTGCTTGTCACCGTCACTGCAGCCAGGCGCTTGAATCGAAGCCGATTGATCAGGAGCCGATTGAGCGGCTCCAGGGAAATCGCAATGACGATCGCCAATAAAAACGGCGCTCCCACCGTAAACATACCGTACAACAACAAGAGCCCCAGCGCGATAAATATCAGCTGCTTAATCGACATAGTCCACTTCCTAATCCATAGAATCTAGCCGTGCTATCAGAGACTGCCCTCCGGCTTCTGATGAATAATGACTCGGGTTACGCGCAGACGGGTAGACTCCTCGACTTCAAACACAACGCCGTCAAACGTTGCTTTCCTCCCTACGACGGGGTTGCCTTCCAGCTCGTTGAACAGCCAACCGCCGATGGAGTCGATATTCTGCTCTTCAATCGAGAGCCCCGTCAAATCATTCACGTCCTCAATAAGCATGCGTCCATCTACGGAGATATAATGGTCATGCACTTCCACTTCCGGGCGCTCGTCCTCAAACTCATCATACAAGTCCCCGACGATCTCCTCAAGAATCTTCTCGGCGGTCAGAATCCCTGCCGTTCCTCCGTATTCATCCACGACAAGGGCCATCTGCTCGTGTCTGGCTTGCATTTGGCGCAGAACCTGGCTGATCTCCATCGACTCGGAAACGTCCATAATCGGTCGGACCAGCGCCGCAAGATTGCGCTGCTTGTCAGGCTCGGCCAGCAGAAGATCGGTAATGTGGACGAATCCGATAATGCGGTCCTTGTTGTCGGTTGCGACCGGATAGCGGGAATGTTTCGTCTCGGTGATAATTCGCAGATTCTCTTCTAGGGAGTAATTCGTGAACAGACAGATCATGTCGGTTCTTGGCAGCATGATTTCACGGGCCTTCAAATCGGAGAAATCGAACAGGTTGTCCATCAGCTGCATTTCATTCTGGTCGATAACGCCGCTCTTCGCGCTCTCGTTCATCAGGATGCGGATCTCTTCTTCCGAGTGCGCAGCCTCCGCCTCGCTGGCAGGCTCGATTCCGACCAGCTTCAAGATGCGGTTCGCCGATGCATTAAGCACCCAGATCACGGGCAAAAAGATCCGGTAAAACCAGAGCAGCGGCGCCGACAGAATCAGCGCAGTGCCCTCGGTTTTCTGAATGGCCAGCGATTTTGGCGCAAGCTCCCCTAATAC
Organism: Paenibacillus sp. FSL M8-0142; assembly: GCF_038597315.1. Taxonomy (NCBI): domain Bacteria; kingdom Bacillati; phylum Bacillota; class Bacilli; order Caryophanales; family Paenibacillaceae; genus Paenibacillus; species Paenibacillus sp. FSL M8-0142. The sequence continues at coordinate 1,555,538 of NZ_CP152008.1, read as the reverse complement.
AATATGCAGGAACGTGATGATGCAGAAGCCGACCGCAACCGAGATCGTGGTGATGACTCGTTCATCCGTAAACCCTATGCTGTGCATGATCGGGGCGACAAGAAGCTCCGATATCGCAGGCTCTCCGATCCATCCGAGACCCAGCGAGGTGAGCGTGATCCCCAGCTGCGTAGCCGACAGATAGGCGTCCAGCTTCTGATTGACCTTTAGCGCAAAGCCGGCAAGCCTGTTCCCTTCGCTTACGAGCTGGGTTAGCCGCGACTGCCGCATTTTGACCAATGAAAACTCGGCAGCCACGAACACGCCGTTCAGCAGTACTAGCAGTAATACCAAGAGCAAATTCAAAATCAGTTTCCCGACCTCAAATCCCTCTGTCATGATGATACGCCTTCTTTCCGGATTCTAGTTAGTCTTTGCTTTTCTGGACTTGAAGTCGACACCCCGGTAATACATGTCCGCCACCAGCAGGTTCGGCCCGCAGCAGCTTACCGCATCGCAATGGCAGTTTACGGTCTGATTCAGCGGGTGCCCCGTCGACCATGCTTCAAAGATGTCATCAAGCCTCTGTCCTTTAATATTACCAAAAGCCGGAATATCAGCAAAATCCGTCACGTATACGTCACCTGAGAATAAATTCACGTTTACCCGGTTGCGCCCGTCCGGATCGTTCCGGACCGTAACATTGCGCTCCGTGCGGAGACGTCGAAGCAATGCCTGATCATCCTCATCCGAGCTGCAAGCAAAGAACGGCAGCGTTCCGAACAGCATCCAAATGTCGGGATCGCGCGCGTCCAGCAAGCCGTGTATGGCTGCCTTCGTATCGGCCAGCGACAAGACCGGGAGCGAGGATGCAAAATTCGAAGCATACATCGGATGCACCTCATGCCGCTTGCAGCCCATCTCCTTGATCAGCTTGTGAATTCCGCCCAGCTTCTGATGGGTTCGATAGTTAATCATCGATTCGGCGGATATATACATCCCCGCATCACTCAGCTTCTCCGAATTAAGAAGCATCGTATCATACATACGATATGCTGTCTCCTTGGAGACCGGACGAGCGCTGTTTGCAAAACCGACTTCGTAGAAATCATCTCCGTTTAAGTAGTTGAAGGAGATATGCATGACATCCAGATAGGGCAGCATTTTTTCATATCTGCTGATATCCAGCGTCAGATTGGAGTTGATCTGCGTTCGGATCCCCCGTTCTCTCGCATATTTAAGGAGCGGCACGATCACATCATCCACCGTTTTGCCAAGAAAAGCCGGTTCGCCGCCTGTCAGGCTGATCGTCTGCAGATGCTCCACCTCATCCAGCCGCTTTAGCATCATATCGAGCGGCAGCATCGGCGCTTCCTTCATCACCAGCATATCCCCCACGGCACAGTGCTCGCACCGCATATTGCATAGATGGGTTACGGTCATTTCCACGCTGGTCAGCACATGCTTGCCATGCTGACGCAAGGATGTAATGGGATCCCACGGATCATAACTCGGCGAAATCGGCCTTAGGGCCGGTGGTGTTGGCTGTGCTGTATTACTCATGGTTTACTCACCTTATTTCTTTGAATTACCGGTTCAATCAGATACAACGTCTTTATGTACCCGGACGGCTGACAGTTCATGGTTCATTATATGATTATAGCATATCTGTATAGAAGGTCTCTGCATGTACCTGTATCGTTATTGGGCTGGTTTCTGTTCCGGCCCCGGCTCCAGCGGGTCCTCCGCAGTCGTCACTGCCATCCTCCTCGGCAGCAGCCAACGCGGGCTCCACCAGTTGGCCTTCCCGAGCAGCTTCATAAACGCCGGTACGAGCAGCACCCGAATGATGGTTGCGTCCAGAAGCACCGCAACCGTCAGCCCGAGCCCGATCGCTTTCATAACTTCATTGTCCGTAAAAATAAATGCGCCCACGACCACGGCAAGAATCAGGGCCGCGCTCGTAATCAATCCTCCCGTGCTCTCAAGGCCTTCGGCTGTGCTGTATTCGTTATCCCCCGTGCGCTCATAATTCTCCATAATGCGGGAGATCATCATGACCTCGTAATCCATGGAGATGCCGAAGACTACGCAAAAGATCAGAATCGGCAGCAGGGCGAAAATCGTTCCCGTGTAAGATACCCCGAGCCAATCCGCACCGATTCCCTCCTGGAACACCCACACCACAACCCCAAGCCCTGCCCCAAGGCTGAGCATATTCATCAGGCTCGCCTTTAGAGGGAGCAGCACGGAGCGAAATGCGATCAGCAGAATCACATACGTCACGGCAAATACAAAGCCCAGCACAAGCACAATGTGCTCCTGCATCTTGTCCATAATATCAAGCTTATAAGCCGGGCTTCCGGTAACATGCGTCTCCAGACCCGGCGTATCCATCATTCTCAGATCCCGGACAAGCTGAGCCGTCAATGCATGCGCCTCCCCGTATTCCGGGACTACGGCTACAACCGCCATCTTATCACGAACCAGCCGGTACTGCTCCAGCTGCTCCCGGATATCCGCACGGGACAAATATTTCGCCACTTCCTCTTCCGATCCCCGGCCGATGCTCAGATAGCTGCCAACCTGTTTAACACCGGGCATCATCCGCACTTCGTCCGTATAAGCCTTTAACGCGCGGATGCTTTGGGGATCGTCATAGGCGGCCGGAAGCTCAGCTGCAACCACAATGGAGTTCAACTCGCGTACATCGTATGCGCGCGTCATTAAATCATTGCCGTATCGGGATTCATATTTCGGCGGCAGCACCTCGGCAGCCGGAATGGCGATATTCATGTTTCTTACCGGATAAATGGCTGCCAACAGCAGCGCGATAACAGCTACGGAGATGATGACAGGATGTGCCATCACAAATCGGGAGACATTTCGCCAGAACCCGGACGGACGGACAACTTCACGGCGCGATCTATATCTTTTTGGAAGGAGGGGCAGGGCGTGGATTCGTACTCCCAGAATACCGAGCAGCGCCGGCAGGAGCGTATTACCGGCAAGAACCGATACGACCACGACCGTAATGCCTCCGATGCTGAAGGAGCGGAAAATCGGCAGATCAATAAAGCTCATCGCCGCAAATCCGATCAGAACGGCTCCCCCGGAGAACATCACCGCTTTTCCGGCTGTCGCGCAGGTAATCGCCAGGGCCTTCTCCACGTCCCCGTTCCTGAGCTCTTCCTTGAAACGGCTAACAATAAGCAATGCATAATCAATGCCCACGGCCAATCCCAGCATCGTAACGGCATTCGGCAGAAAATTGCTGATCGACCCGTCCGCCAGCGCCAGGAAATACAAAGCTCCCATCGTGGTCGCGACGCTCACCAGCCCGGCGATCAGCGGGAGAACTGCAGCCGTCCATGTGCCAAAGACCACTAGAAGGATTAGCAGCGCAGCAGGAATGCCGATGATTTCCGCCCGGATAATATCGCTCTTCACGGCCTCATTCATATCGGCGAATACGGCGGTATTCCCGGTAATATAAGCGTTTGCACCGACAATGTCGGGCACGTTACTGCGGATCTCCCCAAATCGCCGGAGCGCTTCCGACGCGTCCAGATTCAGAAGCACCTTCACCGCAACGATATGGTCCTCGCCGGTTTGGCGTGAGGACGTATTCATATAGATATCCCTAACATACGGAAGTGACCGCAGCGGCGCCAGCTCCTCCAAAATTCGCTTCTGCGCCGTCCCGGCCGTCAAATTCTCTTTCGTCCTGCTTACCACTACAATATCGAGGGACGCCGCAGACAGTCCGAGCCCCTCTTCAAGCTTCTCGAGCCCGACCTGTGAAGGGCTGTCCTTCGGCGTAAAACCGTTATGCTCCAGTATGGAAGGGAGCTTGAGCGCAAACGGAAGCAGCACGCAAAACAAGGCCAACCAGGCAAGAACAATGGCTTTACGGCAGCGGTAAATCTGCTGCCCCCATCTATACAGCGGTGTCGGGTGGCTATCCTGTCTCACGAGTCTACCTCCTAGTTAACAATAATCAGTCCACGTTAGCTTGTCCGATACCGGCAATCATGACGGCCAGTGTTTTGGACAAATCCACTTCATAAGGCGCGGCTAGCGGCACCCCTTCTGCATCCGTTAGCACCCGAACGACCGGACGGTGCGGTACATGGGGATGAACCTTGGAGACAACCCCGCTCTCCCCTGTGTGGAGCTTCACGGTGATCCCGGGTGGGTATATCGCGACCCGATCCCGGAACACTTCGAGAAATTTCTGTTCATACAGCGTCCCCGACCCGGTATACATCACTTCTGCCGCATGATGCGGCAGCAGCGCGGGCTTGTATACCCGCTGTGTCGTCATGGCATCATAGGAATCGGCGATTGCAACCCACTTGGCATAATCGTGAATTTCCGGTCCCTTCAACCCGCGGGGGTAGCCGCTGCCGTCCAGGCGTTCATGGTGGGAGAGCGCGCAGTGCGCCGCCATTAGCGGAATGTTGGGCTCGTTCTTTAGAATCTGATAACCGAGCTCCGTATGTCTCTGTACTTCACGAAACTCCTCCAAACTCAGACGTCCCGGCCGCTGCAGCAGCGACTGGGATATTCTGGTCTTGCCTATATCATGGAGGAGTGCCCCGAGACTCAGCACCCGGAGCTCCTCACGGCTGTAACCGAAGGATAAGCCCAGCACCGTCGTATACAAGCATACGTTTAATGAATGGCGATACAAATTGTAATCATTGGTGTTCATATCGGTCAGCAGCACCATACATTCCTCGTGCTCCGACAGTTCATCCATGATCGCTTCCATGACGCCGGAAAAGGCCTTTCCCAGATGGAGAAAGCTTCCTCCCAGATCCGGACGACTCTCCAATTTTTTGAAATTGCTCCGGATTGACTGAATGGCCCTGAGCCGTGTTTCTTCCGACAGCAGCTCCTGTACCACGATATCCTCTGTCATCGCATCCTGGATATACACATAACTGATCTCCAGCCCGCCAAGACGGCGGATCAGGCGATCCGTCAACTCCACACCTTCGGACAGCAGCACCAGACCGTCACTGTTATATATTTTTTTACCAATTACCATTCCCGGCTTCAACGCATCAATAGGTATTAGACGCAATCCGTCACTTCCTCTGCTATTCGTCACACGTATGGGATTTATGCGCCTGGCCTTTACAGGGTGCTGTACGTAAAAACCGGATGGTTCAGGCTTAACCTGTTCTTTATTCTGTATATTAGTGCATAATAAACAGCCAGAATACGGCAGCCAGAACAAAACGGTAAATCGCAAAATGCGTAAGCCGGATCTTCTGTATAAGCTTCATAAAGGCCAAGACAACAAAATAAGCGACAACAAACGAAACAATAAAACCTGCAATAAATACGCCGATCGTGTCCGACGTAAAGTTTCGGTAAGAATCCAGCAGCTCATAGCCGGACGCGGCACACATAATCGGAATTGCAATCAGAAACGAAAAGTCAGCCGAAGCCTTGTAGCTGACACCGCTGATCATGCCTCCGGCGATGGTGGAGCCCGACCTGGAAAACCCCGGCCACAATACGGATATAATCTGATACAAACCGATCAAAAACGCCTGTTTGTACGTCATATCATCCACATTTTCAGCGGTCAATCGAGCTTTATGTTTATTGTACCACTCCGCGAAAATCATAAAAATGCCCCCTGCGACAAGCGCAAACAAAACGGTCTGCGCATGGAACAGGCTTTTGATGAAATCTCTTGCGAAATAGGCAACAAGCAGCGCCGGGGCAATCCCCAACAATACGTGGATCAGATTCAGTCTCTTCGGCGCTGCCTTGGCAATCGGCTCGCTGCGGCTCCATCCAAGCAGTGTAAGGATACGGTTCCAGTAGACGATCGCGATCGCCAATATGGCTCCCAATTGGATGACCACCTCGAACGTCTTCATGATGGGCGTCTGATCGTCATATCCGAGCATCTTTGCCGTTAAAATCATATGCCCCGTAGAGGATACCGGGATGAATTCGGTGAAGCCCTCTACAATTCCCAATATGATGGATGTAAGAAAATCCATGTCCATCCCCTTCCTTTAACCTTTGTCCTCCTCATATGTATGCTCGGCCAAAGGAAGTTAGTCGAAGGAGATGTTCAGGATATCCAGCGGGGAACAAGCGTCTCGTCAAGCGATCCGGGTCTTGACAGCTCTTCCCTAAGCAAATCCCGGATAAATTCCGGAAGCATATAAGCCGTGTCCGTACCAAGAGCCAGTGTTTCATAGCCGATCTTGAACGTGAACATGTCCAGCGTGCCTACCCTGTATTCCCGTGTACGCTCGAGCGGCTGTCCGCCCAGCGTAATGCTTGTGATTTTATGGTAAGGCAATCCCGATGGATCATAATGAACCTGTAGTCCGTCCACTGCCAAACAGCCCAATATATAACCGCGAAATCCGAACCCCGTAATCTTCTTGTTGTTAAACTCCAGAAGCAGGCTCTCTTCCAGCGCCTGATAAATATGCTCTCCACGCAGAGTTACGACGCAGGGATTGATCGGGGACGGGCACAGACTGTGCAGCATGCCGGCGCTGATTTCACCCTTCGGAAGCGGTCCGAGCAGCTGCCCGGAATTAACGATGGCAAACTCGGCTCCCGTATGGTGCAGCACCGCCTGGGCGAGCAGATTCGCAAATGGCGATTCCTCTTCGTAATGGATCGGAAGCTTGCGGTCAATGACCGCTACCTGTTCCTGCAGCCGCTGCTCGGCCAGTTCATGATGCCGCATAATCGCCTGCTCGACAATCGGCTCAATCAGCGCTTGATCCACGGAAAGCAGCAGCCCTTCCCTGCTCATAAATCGATCATTCTCACTGCTCCGCTCCATGACTAGCCGACCGACATAATTCCCGAATTTTCCGGCACCGCATATGACGGTGCCACCGATGACAAGCGGGTCCTCGAGCACATGATGGGTATGACCGCCCAAAATAATATCGATGCCTTCAATGTTTTCCGCCAATCGTTTATCCGTCGTTAAACCGAGGTGCGACAGTACAATGACGAGATCGCATCGATCCGACAGCAGCCGTACCTGCTCCGCGATCGCTTGATCCGGGTCGGAAGCCTCCCAGCCCAGCAGCTGATAAAACCCCGCGAAAGCAGCCGTCGCACCGGTGATTCCCACCCGGATGCCTTCCTTCTCAACGACGATGCTCGGCTTCATCCAGCGTGGGGGGGCACCACTCGTGGTCTCGCGGATATTGCAGCAGACGACGGGACATTGAAGACCGGCGTATAGATGTTCCAGCACATCCGCCGGAAAGGTAAGCCCTTCATTGTTGCCGATGGTAATTGCGTCGTATCCTGTCAAATTCATAATATCCACGTTCGCCTGTCCCATCGAGCCTTCCGTCTCGACAGCGGCTCTGTCCATATGGTCGCCTATATCAAGCACCAGCACCGGGCCTTGCGCGGCCGTTCTTTCCCGGGAAATAATAGCCGCCGCGCTACTCATCATTTCAAAATGACTATGTATATCATTTGTATACAGGATTGTAAGCTTCTGGTCATGGCTCTTCTTCAGCATTCAGGCGGCCTCCTCCCATGTTCGTATCACGTGATTTTCCGGTCTTTCAAGCATAACATTTTGACGAGGAATATGGTATATTGTAGCCCAGAAGAATTATGAGGTGATGCAAAATGTCGACGACTATTCCGATCCTATTATTCGCGGGGCTGGCCGATCGAATCGGTTCCGCTTCGCTTGCGTTTTCCGTACCCGCCCTTCCGATTACAGCCGGAGAATTAAAGCACAAGCTTAGCGACGCTTACCCGGACGCCGCACAGCAGATCGCGGTTTCGTTCGTAGCAATCAATCAAGAATATGCGTTGGAGGATCAGCTTATTCAGTCAGGGGATGAGGTTGCTCTGATTCCGCCTGTATCCGGCGGAGACGGTGCCGGGGAGCAGCGCTGCAGAAGCGCTCAGTCCCCCGATGGAACTTGTCTGATCACGTCCGAGAAGCTCTCGGTCGAGGAGACCGTGGCGAAGGTCCATGATGCCAACCATGGCGCAACGCTCTCTTTTATCGGCACGACCCGGGAGATGACCGGAGAGCAACGAACGGTTACGCTAGAGTATGATGCCTATATCCCCATGGCGCTAAAAGAATTGCAGCAAATTTGTCGAGACATTTCCAATCAGTGGCCTGGCACCTTATGCGCGATTTCCCACCGCATTGGCACAGTCGATATTGGTGAAACCAGCGTGGTCATTGCCGTCTCTTCGCCTCATCGAAACGACTGCTATGAAGCAAGCAGGTATGCCATCGAGCAGTTGAAGCGAACCGTCCCGATCTGGAAAAAGGAAATCTGGGATGACGGCTCCGAATGGAAAGGCCCGCAAACTGGCCCATGGGACCCGACTGCTAGGCTATAAGACTTATTCAATCATTGTAAAACCATAATTTTCTTGCTAAGATGGTCTTAACTTTTCATTTATATAAGGGCAAGAGGTGCAATGATTTGAGAGTACATGTCACGGACCTGAGACCCGGCGATCACATCCAACAAGATGCATTCAACAGTAACGGCGTTCATGTTCTTCGCAAAGGAACGATTCTGCGCATGGAGGACATATCCAAGCTCCTTCAGCACGGCATCGATTATATCGATATTTCCCCCCGCCAGCTTGCAGAATCCATCGAGCTGCTATCCGATATCTCGGAATCGTTCCGACAGGTTCAACCGCAGTTCAATCTCGCGTTCGACGGGTGCAGATCCATGTTCGAGGAAGCGGCAATGACGGGAAAGTTTAATGAATCCGTCGTCGACGACACCTTTCATCCGCTCGTCGACTCGCTCAGCGAACAGAAGGACGTGGTTTCTCTCCTGCTTCTGTTTAATGGCAAGGATGATTACACCTACCGCCACTCCATTCAAGTTGGAATGCTGTCCTATTATATCGCCGAATGGATGGGCTATTCTGAGCAGGAAGCGTATGACATCGGCAAAGCCGGCTTCCTCCATGATATCGGAAAGTGCCGAATCCCCCGGGAAATACTCGATAAACCCGGCAAGCTGACACCGGACGAATATGAGCAAGTCAAGCTGCACACCATTTACGGCTACGAAATGATCTATGAATCAACGCAGGACAAAATCACTGCAACCGTGGCCCTCCAGCATCATGAACGGGGCGACGGCTCCGGATATCCGAAAGCGATCGGCGAGGATCAGATCCACCCCTACGCGCAGATTTGCGCAGTCGCCGATGTCTACAGCGCCATGACGACCAACCGGGTGTATCAATCCAAGCAGCAGCTGCTGACCGTTCTGCGGGAGCTCTACGGCCTCAGCTTCGGCAAGCTGAACGGGAAGGCGACTCATGCGTTCATCCGGCAGATGCTTCCATATTTCATCGGTAAAAAAGTCGTCCTGACAACCGGCGAATCAGGCATCATCGTTGCGAATAACCAGTCGGACTACTTCCGTCCCCTCGTTCAAGCCGGAGAGCGCTTTATTGATCTGTCCAAGGAACCGGATACCGAGATCCAGGAGATCTTGCTCTAAAATGAACTCATGCCTTACGTATTTACATAAACGAAAATTCCCCTGCGATTGAAACAGCAATCGTCCGGGGAATTTATTTGTAGAACAGATTACCGCCAATACATCGTAAAGCAAGCCGTCCCACAGGCTTCCCCGGTTATATACGGAACAAGCTCGCAGTTTATTCGAATGTTGGTAGGTTTGCATTTCTGGAGAAGCCCCGCTCTTTTGTAAGGCTTATTGTCCGAGTAGCGACGATGCACATTCAATGTCTGAAAAAACTCGAAACCACCGCGAAATGAGAAATATTTGCCTCAGCGAAACCTCGCAATAACAGAAAGATGGGCTGCCCAAGATCTGTGATCTCGCGGGCAGCCCATTCTTCGATGTCAGCCTATATTCTAATCCTGCTTGGAAGTTATTAACCGATGGAGCCTTCCATTTCGAACTTGATGAGGCGGTTCATTTCAACCGCATACTCCATTGGCAGTTCTTTCGTGAACGGCTCAATGAAGCCCATAACGATCATCTGAGTAGCTTCGTCCTCGGTAAGACCGCGGCTCATAAGGTAGAACAGCTGATCCTCGGATACCTTGGATACAGTCGCCTCATGCTCCAGCGTAATGTTGTCGTTCTTGATCTCGTTGTATGGAATCGTATCGGATGTCGACTCATTATCGAGAATCAGCGTATCGCACTTGATATTCGCCTTCGCGCCTTCGGCGTTGCGGCCGAACGATGCCAGACCGCGGTAGGTTACTTTACCACCGTGCTTACTGATCGATTTCGATACGATCGTTGAAGTGGTGTCCGGAGCCAAGTGAAGCATCTTCGCACCTGCATCCTGGTGCTGGCCTTTGCCTGCAACCGCGATGGACAGCACCATGCCTTTGGCGCCGCGTCCTTTCAAGACAACGGCAGGGTATTTCATGGTCAGCTTGGAGCCGATGTTGCCGTCGACCCATTCCATCGTTGCATTCTCTTCCGCAACCGCACGCTTGGTCACCAGGTTGTAGATGTTCGGCGCCCAGTTCTGGATCGTCGTGTAGCGAACACGTGCATCCTTCTTACAGATAATCTCGACAACCGCGCTATGAAGCGAGTTCGTGCTGTAGATCGGAGCCGTACAGCCTTCGACGTAATGCACGAAGCTGCCTTCGTCGGCGATGATCAGCGTACGCTCGAACTGACCCATGTTCTCGGAGTTGATACGGAAGTATGCCTGCAGCGGAATTTCGCACTGCACGCCTTTCGGAACATAGATGAAGCTTCCGCCGGACCATACCGCACTGTTCAGCGCGGCAAATTTATTATCAGCCGGAGGAACGACCGTTGCGAAGTATTCTTTAAAGATTTCCGGATGCTCTTTCAGAGCGGTATCCGTATCCATGAAGATTACCCCTTGATCTTCAAGGTCCTTCTGCATGTTGTGGTACACCACTTCGGATTCGTACTGTGCCGATACGCCTGCAAGGAACTTCTGCTCCGCTTCCGGGATCCCGAGCTTGTCGAAGGTTTCCTTAATTTCGGCTGGAACCTCCTCCCAAGTCTTCCCTTGCTTCTCGGACGGTCTGACATAGTACTGGATGTCGTTGAAATCCAGCTCGTCGAGATCGCCGCCCCAACGCGGCATCGGCATTTTCTCGAACTGCTCCAGTGCCTTCAGGCGGAACTCCAGCATCCATTCAGGCTCATTCTTAATCTTGGAAATTTCCGTAACGACCTCGCGGGTCAATCCTTTACCGGTTTGAAAAACGGCTTTGTGCTCGTCACGGAAACCATATTTATACTCTTCTAATTCGGGTGCCTTTTTAGCCATTTGACTTACCTCCCTATCGATCTATTGTCATTCGCTTACTTCGCGTCTATTCCTTTTCGGAGTGCGTTCCACGCGAGTGTTGCACACTTAATGCGGGCAGGAAACTTGTTAACACCGGATAGGGCTTCAATATCCTCGTACTCTTCGAATTCAACGTCCTCGCCCTGCATCAGGGAGGAGAACCGGTCCGCTAGGCTCAGCGCCTCTTCGAGCGATTTGCCTTTTACGGCATCCGTCATCATCGAGGCGGAAGACATGCTGATGGAGCAGCCTTCCCCCGTATACTTGGCATCAGCCACGACCCCGTTCTCAACTTTCAGCTGCAAGGAGATTCGGTCTCCGCACGTCGGGTTGTTCAAATCGACCGTTACCGCATCGTCCTCGAACTTTCCGCGGTTGCGGGGATTTTTATAATGATCCATGATGACACGTCTGTATAAATCATCAAGTTGCATCGCCAAAGTACTCCTTTGTCTGGATTAAGGCGCTAACTAACCGATCAACGTCCTCTTCTGTATTATACAGATAAAAGCTTGCGCGTGCCGTAGAAGATACTTTCAGCCAGCGCATCAGCGGTTGACAGCAGTGATGGCCTGCCCGGATCGCGATGCCCTGCGCATCAAGAACGGTTGCCACATCATGCGGATGAATATCGCCGAGATTAAAGGTAACGAGCCCGACCTTGCGCTCGCGCGGGCCGTAAATCGTCACGCCCTCAAGCTCGGACAAACGATTCATCGCATAAGCAGCGAGCTTCTCTTCATGCTGCTCGATGGCATCCATGCCGATCTCCTGAAGGAAATCGATGGCTGCACCAAGACCGACAGCCCCGGCAATGATCGGCGTTCCCCCTTCAAACTTCCAAGGGAGCTCCTTCCACGTCGACTCATACAAGCCGACATCGTTGATCATTTCGCCGCCGAACTCGATCGGCTCCATCGCCTCCAGCAGCGCCTTCTTGCCGTAAAGCGCCCCGATGCCGGTCGGAGCACACATCTTGTGTCCGGACAAGGCATAGAAATCGCAGCCTATATCCTGAACATCCACCTTCATGTGCGGAGTGCTCTGCGCACCGTCTACAACGATGACGGCACCGTGACGGTGAGCGATTTCGGCTATTTGCTTCACAGGATGGATCACGCCCATGACATTGGAGACATAAGCGATCGCTACCAGCTTCGTACGGTCTGTGACCAGCGCCTCGACATCCTCGACGCGAATCGTGCCGTCAGGCTGCAGCGGAATATATTTCAGCGTAGCGCCGGTGGCGATGGCCACCTGCTGCCACGGAATGAGATTGCTGTGATGCTCCATTTCGGTCAGGACGATTTCATCGCCGGGACCGCATACGGAGCGTGCATAAGACGAGGCAACCAGGTTCAGCGCCGTCGTCGTGCCGCGCGTGAAAATAATTTGCTCGGAGCTTTCGGCATTAATGAAACGGGCGACCTTCTCCCGTGCTCCTTCATAGGCGTCCGTCGCACGGCTGCCGAGCGTGTGAACCCCGCGGTGGACGTTGGAGTTCTCCCATTCATAATACCGCTTGACGGCGTCTATTACGACCTGCGGCTTCTGTGAAGTCGCCGCATTGTCGAGATAGACCAGCGGATGTCCGTTGATCTCCTGATGGAGGATGGGAAATTGCTCTCGAATCCGGGCAATCATTGTCCCAGCTTCCTTTCAACGAGCCCCTGCAGCTGGTCACGAAGTCCCTCCAGCGGGATTTCGCTGACGACCGGAGCGAGGAAACCGTAAATGATGAGCGATTCCGCCACCGTGCGTGAAATTCCGCGGGACATGAGGTAGTAAATCTGCTCCTGGTTCACTTGACCGACGGATGCAGCATGACCTGCAGTTACGTCATCCTCATCGATGAGCAGAATCGGGTTGGCGTCGCCGCGCGCTTTCGGGCTAAGCATCAGCACCCGTTCGGTTTGCTGACCGTCAGCCTTCGTTGCACCCTTCTCGATCTTCGTAATCCCGTTAATGATCGCTTGCGCTTCTTCGCGCATGACCGCGCGGGTAATCATCTGGGACGCCGAGCTCTTGCCGAAATGCTTCGCTTGGGTGGTGTAATTGATCTTCTGGGAGCCGGAGCCGACCGCGATGACCTTCGCATCGGATGTCGAACCGTTGCCCTTAAGAACGCTCATCGTATCGCTTGCCGTATCCCCGTCGTTCATCTCTCCGACAATCCATTCGATGGAGCCGTCGTTCTCGACGACCGCGCGGCGATACGTGACGTCCGTTGCTTCAGCAGCCAGCTGATGCACTGATGCATAGCGGACCTTGGCGCCGTTCTTAACGAACACTTCCACCGCTCCGTTATGGGTCACAGAAGCGTTCAACGCATCGGACACGTAGTTATCGACATAAGTTACCATGCTGTTCGCTTCGGCAACGACGAGAATATGCGGAGCAAAGGTTGCACCGGCGTCGTCTGCCAGCAGCACCGCCTGCATTGGAACGTCAACTTCGACATTTTTCGGTACATACAGGAATACCCCGCCGTTCCACACCGCCGCATGCAAAGCCGCCATTGCGTGTTCATCCCGCTTAACCGCTTGATGCAGGTAAGGCTTCACCAAATCCTCGTGATCTTTAACCGCGGTTTGCAGATCGGTGAAAATCACGCCTTTCGCTGCAAGCTCAGGAGCGAGGCTTACATGGACAGTGCCGGAGTTGCGCTGAATGATCAAGCCGCCCTCCCGGGAACCTTCGACAAGCTTCGCAACATGCTCTGGCAATTCTTCAAAGGAAGCTAGCTTGCTGCTTTCTTTATATTCGCCATAGCTTTGGATGTTCCAGCGCTCGATGCGCTGCTTCTCCAGCTTTGGCAATTCCAACTGGCCGGCCAGTTCCAGAGAAGCCAGACGGCTCTCTGTCAGCCAGGCCGGTTCCTGTTTACTTTCGGACAATGCCTTCAAAGTCTCAGCGTTGACCGGAAGAATGGTTTGTGTAGTCATATCGTTTCCTCCTCCCGTCAATTTACGCGTCTTGACCTACAGTTTCATCGGTAATTCCCAGCTCTTCCTTGATCCAGTCGTAACCTTCGGCTTCCAGCTTCTCGGCCAGCTCAGGACCGCCGGATTTCACGATGCGTCCTTGCATCATAACGTGTACGTAATCAGGAGTAATATAGTTAAGCAAGCGCTGATAGTGGGTAATAATCAAGAAACCGCGCTCTTCCGATTTCATGGCGTTCACGCCGTTTGCCACGATTCTCAAAGCATCGATATCGAGACCGGAGTCGATTTCGTCAAGCACGACAATTTTCGGCTCGAGCATCATCATTTGCAGGATTTCATTACGCTTCTTCTCGCCGCCGGAGAAGCCTTCGTTCAAGTAGCGGTGAGCGAACTCTGGGTTCATCTCAAGCTCCTTCATCTTGCCTTCCATCTGACGGATAAACTTGATCAGCGAGATTTCATTGCCTTCGCCGCGGCGTGCATTGATGGAGCTGCGCAGGAAGTCGGAGTTCGTTACTCCGGCAATTTCGCTTGGATACTGCATGGCGAGGAACAATCCGGCGCGTGCACGCTCGTCAACCTCCATCTCGAGCAGGTCTTCATCGTTCAGAAGAACCGTACCTTCCGTTACTTCATATTTAGGGTGACCCATCAAAGCGGATGCGAGGGTACTCTTACCTGTACCGTTAGGTCCCATGATGGCGTGAACTTCGCCGCCTTTCATCTCAAGGTTGATCCCCTTAAGAATTTCCTTCCCTTCGATTTGTGCTTTCAATCCTTCAATGACAAACTTTGTTGACATATTAGATTCCCTCCGTTGAATAGGTAGTGTATTATGGTCCTATATGATAACAGGATTGTACGCCCTGATTTCATAAAAAGAAGCAAGAAAGAAAAGTGATTATTTATTTATAATTATTCTAAACTGATTCTCACTGATTCTCAAGCCATTTTATAATAAAACAGGATGCATTTCAACCGGACAAGCCTTTTACGGCTAAGCGGCAGACTTCCCCTTCATCAAAACAACACCTGATCGTCATAACCTCCGATTATCCTGTAGCATAACCGAAACTAAGGGCACCAATAACCAGCACTTCCCATCAACAATTAAAAAGCAGGCCTGACCCATCGGCGGTCAAACCTGCTTGTTGTTCCCTGTTCATGGCTAGCTGCCATCGAGATGCTGCATGCGTTAAACGCCACAGCACCCGGCGACGGCTTTCACAAACGCTCGTCGCCGGACGGTACAAGTCTAACAGCATGAAGCTTGTGATGAGATTGGCGATCGATTACGATCCTTCTTTATGCCATGAAGAACAGGTGAACTAAACTTCATCCTATGAAACAGCCTCTTTATCCCAAGAAAGAGCGCAGCATCCACATATGCTTCTCAAGGTCGGCCTTAAAGCCCGTGAACATATCCGCCGTCGGGGCGTCGCCTGCTTCCTCGGCCATTTCGATCCCTTCTGCAAGCTCTTCCGATACCGTGGCAAAATCCTCGATCAGCGCCTGCACCATGCCCTTTGTATCCTCATTGCCGGATGCTTCCTGCACGGTTGCCAGATCCAGATATTCTTTCATGGTTGCCGCCGGCTTGCCCTTGAGGGCAAGAAGCCGCTCTGCAACCTCGTCCATTTTCAGCGTAATTTCATTATACAGTTCTTCAAACTTCACATGAAGGGAATAGAACTGCTGCCCGGTAACGTACCAATGGTAATTATGAAGCTTCACATAGAGCACGTTAAAGTTTGCAACCTGCTGGTTCAACAGCTGCTCCAGCGAGGAGCTTTTCGTTTTTCCTGCGGATTTGCTAGACGATGTTTTTGCCATGGTTAATCCCTTCCTTTTCTATATATAATGCACCCTGTGACACGCAAAGGAACGGCCGTCAGCCGTCGGCATCCTTCTGCTGCAAGGCATGCCGCCTTTCACGTAATCCTTCAATTATATAGGAGCACAAATCTGCGCTTGGGCGTCTATTTGTAGTTTACCCCTTGAGCCGATATGCGAATCATACTCCTTTCGCATATTCCGCAGCCGTCCAAAAAATTATACAAAATTCGCGAAAAACCGTTATACTAGGTAATACCAAGCAAAAAAGTTGGCTTTAAGTTTTCTTCTATTATATTTGGGGGTGACCATCCATGTCTGCATATCATCCGCTGAGCGCAGAGGAAGCTATACAGTTAGCAAGAAGTATCCCGGGCCGGTTCCCGGAGCATGCCGAGCTGGAGTGCCGGGAAATCGGCGACGGCAATCTGAATCTGGTGTTTCACGTCACCGCCAAAAATACGGCTGATAGTATCATTATCAAGCAGGCCGTTCCTTATGCAAAGGTCGTCGGCGAATCGTGGCCGCTGTCTCTGGACCGTGCGCGAATCGAGCGATTGGCCTTAGAAACCGAGCATAAGATCTGCCCGGAACTTGTACCTGAGGTCTACGGATATTCCGATGAGCTTGCCTATACCGTGATGGAGGATCTGAGCGAATATACGATTATGCGCAGAGGGCTCATCGAAGGCCAAGCCTATCCGAAATTCGCCGAGCATATCGGGGAGTTTTTGGCGAGAACGCTCTTCTACACGTCGGATCTCGGGATGAATCAGCAGGAGAAGAAGGTGCTTGCCGGCCAGTTCGTGAATCCCGATTTATGCAAAATCACCGAGGATCTGATCTTCGAGGATCCTTACCGGAAATCGGACAACAACAATTATTCCGAGGCGATCGAGGATGAGGCGGAGGTGCTTCGTTCCGATACGGAGCTTCACTTCGAAGTCACGCTGCTTCGCCATAAGTTTTTGACGCAGGCGCAGGCGCTGCTTCACGGGGATCTTCATACAGGAAGCATCTTCGTCAAGCCGGATTCGACCAAGGTCATCGACCCGGAATTCGCCTTCTTCGGGCCTATGGGATTCGATATCGGCGCGGTCATCGGCAATCTGCTGCTCAACTATGCGTCGCAGATCGGATGGTCCTCGGATGAGCAGACACGGGCTGCCCGTGAAGCAAGACTTATTGAGATGGCGCGGGGCGTATGGACGCATTTCGAGAGCGGTTTCCGCCTGCTCTGGAATGAAGGTCTGCAAGACGAGATGTCCCGTACGGCAGGCTATCAGGATTATTACATTTCCCAGATTCTAAAGGATACCGCCGGATTTGCCGGCTGCAAAATGATACGGCGCATCGTAGGCCTGTCTCACGTGGCCGATATCGACACGATCCCGGGCGACAAGGGCAGGGAAGCGGCTCAGCGTAAAGCATTGGCAATCGGCAAGAGCCTGGTGCGGCACCACCGCTCCATTCAATCCATTGATGATATCGTAACATTGGTCGAACAAGCATCCCAAGGAAATGAGGTATCGATATGAGCGGTATGACCACCGATAATTCCACCACCCATGAACCGCTAAGCTCCGTATATTGGGGCGGAGACCACCTGGTATTGTTAGACCAGCGGCTTCTGCCCGAAGAAATCGTCTATCTGAAGCTCTATACCCCCGAGGAAGTCTGGGAAGGCATTCATTCCATGAAGGTTCGGGGCGCGCCGGCGATCGGCATCGCGGCCGCCTTCGGAACTGTGCTTGGAGGACTCCGTTATGAAGGCAGCGATGCCGGCGGATGGCTCGAGCAGGTTGTCAAGACGAGCGAATACCTGGCCACCTCCAGACCGACAGCCGTCAACCTATTCTGGGCGCTGGACCGGATGAAGCTTGCCGCGGCCAAGCTCGCTGCGGACGGCCTCGATATCAGCGGGCTGAATGCGGCATTCCTGGCAGAAGCAGAAGCCATTCGCGCGGAGGACGAGGATGTTTGCCGCCGAATCGGCGAGAACGCGCTGCCGTTCTTCAAAGACGGCATGGGCATCCTTACGCACTGCAACGCAGGCGGCTTGGCAACGGCCAAATACGGTACCGCGCTGGCGCCGATGTACCTTGCCCATGAGCAGGGCATGAAGATCAAGGTGTTCGCGGACGAGACCCGTCCCGTGCTGCAAGGCGCGCGGCTGACCGCCTTCGAGCTGCAGCAGGCCGGCATCGACGTAACCCTCTTGGCGGACAACATGGCTGCCATGGTCATGTCCAAGGGGTGGGTGCAGGCGGTTATCGTCGGAACGGACCGCGTCGCCGCGAACGGCGATGTCGCCAACAAGATCGGCACTTATGGCGTAGCCGTTCTGGCGAAGGCGCACGGCATCCCGTTCTATGTAGCCTGCCCGTTATCTACGATTGATCTGGAGACGCCTACCGGCGCCGATATTCCGATCGAGGAGCGACCGGCGGAGGAAATCACCGAGGGCTTCGGCAAGCGCACGGCTCCGCAAGGCGTAAAGGTGTATAACCCGGCCTTCGACGTAACGCCGCACGAATACGTCACCGCGATCATTACCGAGAAGGGCGTTGTACAGGCGCCATATCACGAAAATTTGAAGAAGCTGTTCGAATAGCTGCAGCTTAATCACTAACAAAACGGACACCACGATGATCGGTGTCCGTTTTTTATGTTACGATCCTGACACTCTCGATGCCCTGGGAAAGGAGAGCTTTCATTTACGAAATCACCTTGCTGCATAAAACACCATTACAACATCCGAAGAATTGCATCTTTGCCTTGCAGTCCCGGATGGATGCCCCATTTCTCCGCCTCCAGCGTCACCGATTCCAGAGGTGCCTCCAGAAGCTGTTCCAATGTTCGCACGCCTACGGCTCTCCCTGCAATGATCTTCCGGTCCGCAAGCTTATCGTTCAGCAGACCGACATCCAGCGCGCCGCACATAATATAACCGCGGGAAGTATAGACGGCCAGCAGCGTCGTCTTTGGCAGCTTAACCTCGACCCCCATGACGGTGTGTCCTTCAATGTCAATCGGCAGCAGCGTAACCAATCGGCTTAACCCCCTCTCACATCAGGTCTAGAATTATGTTTATTCTTTTATTGCCGACATGGTGCGAAAGGCCCTTTCGCTGCCTGAGACGTTCATCTCAGCGGCATTTGTGCAAATGTCCATTAAAGCGAAGATAATCATGTACGAGCGTGTGACATTAGGACTATGAAAATCTCAAAATTATGGTATATTTGATTCAGTAGAAACATATGAAAGCTGGTGAATGATAAAAGCTATGAACACAAACCCTGACATCGAGGACCACGGCTTTTTATTTAACGTTGATATTTTGGTTAAAAGCCCCTCCAACGCACTGGCTTTACAATATTTGCTTGAAATGCTGAACGGCAAATCCGAAGTCGTCGATTTCCGGATCAAATCCGGCATGGAGCTTGGTGAAATCATCAATACATTGGTCCAAGCCAAGAAAACTTCCGTCATCACGAAAGCCTCACAGAAGATGACTCCCGCTTCTCTCCCTGTCGAGAAGACCAAACCGTCCCAAGCGGCATCCCCGCCTGCAGCGCAGAACGTATCGGCCAGCAAACCTCCCGTCACGGCTTCGGCTCCCGAAACCGGAACAGATCCTTTCGAGTGGATTAAAATGTACAGCAAGGATAATCGCCTTGTTCGCCTGACGACCAATCGCCACGGCAAACAAACCAGCCTCCCGTGCCGTATTCTGAATTATGATGAGAGCAATTTCCTGGTCAACGTCTATCATGTCGACGAGAAGCAGGTATATACGTTCAAGCTCAATGAAATTGACGAGTTCAGCGTCAGCTGAACGTCTGTAATAGGGTTGCAGAAAGATAAAGAAACGGCCCCGCCCTCTCCCTTTCCTTGGGATGGACGAAGCCGTTTCTTCTTGTCTGCCATGCTCTTATGCCTTGCTTCGGGACAACGCCGCCGACAGCAGCATAATCCATCCGACGATGAACGATACGCCGCCGATCGGCGTAATGGCACCAAGCCACTTAGCACCCGAGATGCTGAGCACGTACAAGCTGCCTGAAAAAATGATCACGCCTGCAATAAACAGCGTTCCCGCCCAGTACAGCTTGCGCGACTCTCCAAGCGCACCTGCCAGAATGCCCGCGATCAGGACAGCAATCCCGTGAATCATATGATAATGAACACCCGTTTCATATACGGCAAGCTCATCTGCCGAAATCTTTCCTTCCAGCATATGCGCTCCGAAAGCTCCGATCGCCACGGACAGCGCCATCAAGACCGAGCCCCAAGCTATAAATGTCCGACGCATTGATTTCAATCCTTTCTTCTCATACGGGCGTTATCCGCCCCGCTATGCCTTAAGTTTACCGGATGATACGAAGCTTTTCCACCGGTTGGCGGCAGGATTGGACTTGATTTAAGGTACATTTTGTGAAAAATTAATAAGGATGCCTAATCAAGCTTCCCTGTGGACGGCATGTATATCGAAAGTCATTCCAAGTAAGGAGCGATTTGTATTCATGGATCAACATTCTAGCTCGTCGCCTTCCGGAGACAAGCCTGCTTCAAGCCATTCGACAACGACCTTCATCCCTCCCGAGGATCGGAAGCACTCCCGCTTCGGCATTGCTTCGTTCATCCTGTCGATCGTAACGCTGCTCGGTTATATTTTTCTGGGCGCGCTCGGCACGACAATGGTCGAGCCGTATATCACCGAGGCTGGCGTGCTGCAGCCGACCCAGGAAACCGTGGAGGCGATGACTACGCTGGCCGCAGTATTCATCATCGTCATGATCATCAATCTGGCCGGACTCATTCTCGGGATCGTTGGGTGCTTCTCCAAAATCCGCAAGCGCACCGTTGCGGTCATCGCTACGATCGTAAACGGCGTCGTCGTACTAACGATAGGAGCATTATTCCTCTTCGTATTGAACGGATAATTGCATATGCCTAACCCATCGCGAAGACATCTTGTTCGCCGAATCGGCGGGAAGATGTCTTTTTCATGGCTTGCACCGATTCGCACTCACATATCGCTCTTTCTTCCGAATATAATGAAATACTACAGCCGAATGAAGGCAGCAGTGTCAACGCCAACTTGGGAGGTGACTGTCCATGCAAAGCAAAGATGCACACTCGTTCGTCGTATCCCGCGAAGACTGGTCGCTGCACCGCAAAGGCTACCAGGATCAGGTGCGCCACCAGCATAAAATCCGCGAAGTGATCAAGCGCAACCTGCCCGACCTCATCACCGAGGAAAATATTATTATGTCCGACGGCAAGCAGATCATTAAAGTTCCGATCCGCAGTCTTGACGAATATCGGTTCATCTATAATTACCAGAAACAGAAGCATGTCGGTCAAGGAGACGGAGACAGCAAGGTCGGTGACGTTCTCGGACGCGACCCTGCCTCCGCCCAGCCCGGTAAAGGGGAATCGGCCGGCGATCAGGCGGGCTATGATATTGTGGAAACCGAGGTCAGCTTGGAGGAATTGGAGAACATGCTGTTCGAGGAGCTCGAGCTCCCGCATCTTCAGCCCAAAGACAAGGAGCAGATCGAGACGCAATCCATCGTCTTTAACGATATCCGCAAGAAAGGCATCATGTCCAACATCGACAAGAAGCGGACCATTCTTGAAAATCTGCGGCGCAACGCCAGAGACGGCAAGCCCGGCATCCATGGCATCAGCCCCGACGATCTCCGCTACAAAACATGGGATGATACGGTTGTCCCTGAATCAAATGCCGTTATTATCGCCATGATGGATACGTCAGGCAGTATGGGCTCCTTCGAGAAGTACTGCGCGCGAAGCTTCTTCTTCTGGATGACCCGCTTTCTCCGCAGGCAGTACGAAAAGGTGGAGATCGTATTTATCGCCCACCATACCGAAGCGAAGGAAGTGACCGAGGAGGAGTTCTTCACCCGTGGCGAAAGCGGGGGCACGATCTGTTCATCGGCTTACCAGAAGGCACTCGACATCATCCATAACCGGTATCCTCCTGCCAACTACAACATCTACCCTTTTCATTTCTCGGACGGCGACAACCTCACCTCCGATAACGAACGATGCGTCAAGCTGATCGGCGAGCTGCTGAAGGTAAGCAATATGTTCGGATACGGCGAGGTCAACCAATACAACCGAAGCAGTACGCTGATGTCCGCTTACAAGAACATTAAGCTGGACCAGTTTATGTATCATGTCATTAAGGATAAGGGCGAGGTGTACGAGGCGCTGAAGACTTTTTTCCGGAAGCGGGAAGGAGCTGCTGTGTAGCTGTTCGCCCCGCGAGAAAAATAACCTTTTGAAAATGGGATTCATCGCAAACGGAGGAGGTACTGCCTCCTCTTTCTTATGGGGATTGCTCTCGTCTCGCCTTGCCTCAATTCCTCTACCCATTGCCGCTAACAAGCCGAATGCGAGCCGGCACGCCGGCAAGCACAGCCGCACCGAAATCAAATGAATAATCTGTCTTCATATTGTTATCTCGCTGTAGCCTCAGGTTCATTATTTTGTCACCTTCTACTCCTCCGAAGATGATAGTATTAGCTATGACATCTTGTTGCAGGATTTTGCAGAATTCGATCCGTTATTACATAAGCTGCAGCTTCTGCTAAATGAAAGGGAAGGTTTACCATGTTCCAAATGACACATCCATATCTAGACATCCAGACGTTTGTGAATATGTCCTACATATTATCACGGCAGCTGTTGCAGGGCGGAGCAGGCCCATGCCGCTCGAAAGGGGGAGTGGGCCGTGCCCGGATCCGGTAAGTCGCACTCGCGTTATATGCCCGGTCTTGACGGGCTCCGCGCCCTGGCGCTCATCGGCGTCATGGCGTATCACTGGGGCTTTGGCTTTGCAAGCGGCGGATTCCTCGGAGTCAGCTTGTTTTTCGTGCTGTCCGGATATCTAATCACGGACATCCTTACATCGCAGTGGCATCATCACCGCCGAATCGACTTGAAGGACTTCTGGGTCCGAAGGTTTCGGCGTCTGCTGCCGGCCATCATGATCATGCTCCTCCTCATCGTTGCATGGGTAACCCTGTTTGATCGCGAGCGTCTGCCAAACCTTAGGGGCGACGTCCTCGGGGCGATCACGTACATAAGCAATTGGCAGTTTATATTCGAGCAGCAATCCTATTTCGAATCCTTCGGTCCCCCTTCGCCTCTTGGGCATTTCTGGTCGCTGGCTGTAGAGGAGCAGTTCTATCTGTTGTGGCCGCTGATCATGCTGGCCGGCCTTAAGCTGTTCCCGCGAAGAGGCCAGCTGTTCGCGTTCATCGCGGCGGGAGCCCTTCTGTCGGCCGCGGTCATGGGTGTGCTGTATCAGCCCGGAACGGATCCAAGCCGTGTCTATTACGGGACCGATACAAGAGCCTTCGGCCTGCTCATCGGAGCCGGACTCGCCATCGTTTGGCCCAGCTGGAAGCTCCCCGTTTCCGCGTCGCCTGCCGTCAGGCGTACGCTGAACCTGATCGGCATGCTGGCCCTGCTCGTTGTGCTCCTCATGATGTGGAAGGTAGACCGTTACGATCCGTTCCTGTACCGGGGCGGGATGTTTCTCTTCTCGATTGCAGCGGCCGTGCTCGTAGCCGTATTGGCCCACCCGGCAACCGGACTGTCCCGCTTGTTCAGCGGGAAGCCGCTGCTGTGGCTCGGGGTTCGGTCTTATGGAATTTATCTGTGGCACTATCCTGTGTTGATATTGTTTTCCCCATCTTCCGGCGTCAGCGGGCTCAGCATGCCCCAGATCGTCTTGCAGGTGGCGGCGAGCATCGTGCTGGCTGCCCTGTCCTGGAAATATGTCGAGCAGCCGATCCGCCGGGGCGGGTTCCGGAAGCTGAGGGAGCGCTTGAGATCGCTCCGGAAACGCCCGGCCTCCATTTCCGTGAAAGGCTGGATCGTCTCGTTCAGCTCGCTTATCCTGATCGGGATATTCTGTACCGGCATGATGAGCAGCGTCTCGGACGCGAAGACGGCCGGTGATATCGCAGCGATGCTTCATATTCCGGGACCGGACCTGGATCAGAACGGAACCGATCCAACTCGCGCCGGAGCGCCGGAAGAAACGATTACGCAGCTGCCAGCGAAAGAAACAATCACCGAACCGGACAAAACCGGAAAGGACCCTGCCGATCCTCCAGCTCCCTTGGAAGGTCCCGGCCAGACTGACGGGAAACCGACGCCGGAGCCAACGACGCCTGCCAAGTCGGCCGATCCCGGAGACGAAGCTCAGTCCCATACCAATTCCAGCTTGAAAGACCATAGGGGAGTTCAAGATCAAGGGGATGACATGCCTCCCTCTGCAGGGAAGGATGCGGCTGTGAAGGAAGGCTCTGAGACAGGCGGTAAGCAGTCGGATGCGCCGCCTTCGCCATCCGGGAATACCGCCAAGGATTCGTCCGGTTCGAAGCCGGGCGGCCAAGAAAAGCCGTCGGAAAGCGACTCCGGCAGCAGCGGCATCTCGAAGCAGCCGGCAAGTCCGAAACCGGGCACTCAGACTAAAGAGCCGATATCAGGCGCTGCCGTATCAGCGATCGGCGATTCCGTCATGCTAGGCGTCTCCCCTTATCTGGAGAAGGCGATCCCCGGCATCCATGTCGATGCGGTTATCGGCCGTCAAATGCGGCAGGCGAGGGATCTCCTGCCCGGGCTGCAGGCGAATAACCGAATCCAAGGCGGCACCGTCATCATTGGGCTCGGGACGAACGGCGCCTTTGCGCAGAAGGACCTGGACAGTCTGTTAAAGTCGCTCGAGCCCGCGCAGCGCATATTGCTCGTCAATACCCGGGTACCCCGGGAGTGGGAGCAGAACGTCAATGAGATGCTGGCAGCCGCTGCAGACCGGTATCCGAACGTGAAGCTCATCGATTGGTATTCGGCCAGCAAGGGCCATCCGGAATATTTCCGCTCGGACGGCGTTCATCTGGAGCCGGAAGGCGCAGCCGCTTATACTTCCATGCTGCTGGAAGCTCTTAAGTAACATAAGGTTTTATCTTACTTATCCTGCATATGCTATCATTCATTTACTAAGCGATTTGCCTATACGCCGGCCCTCTCTCCTATTCTATGAGACGGGCCGGCTTTTTACTTATATACGTGAGCGCGGCAAGCAATATGATATAATTCGATTACGAATTCATCATTCCAATGAAAAGGCGGTGCTAAAAATCTCTATGAACCATATCGTATCGATGAAATGGCTGCTGGCAAGGCTCTACGAGCCCGATCTCGTCATCGTGGATTGCCGTTTTGCCCTGGGTCAGCCGGATCAAGGCCGTACCGCTTATGACGAGACGCATATTCCGCGGGCCGTTTATCTTGACCTGGAGAAGGACCTCTCCTCTCCTGCAGCCCAGCATGGTGGCCGTCATCCGCTTCCGGACATGGAGCAGCTCGCCTCGGCCTTTGGCAAAGCCGGAATCCATCAGGACGCGCGTGTCGTTATCTATGATGACCAAGGCGGCATGATGGCCAGCCGGCTGTGGTGGATGCTGAAATACACGGGACATGAGCAGGCTTACGTGATGGACGAAGGCTTTACGGCCTGGAAGAAGGCTTCCTATCCGGTCACGGACGAGACGCCTGTCGTCATTCCGGTGACGTATGAGCCGTCGCTTCAGCCGGCCATGCTCGCCTCAATGGAGGATGTGCGTGCCGCTTCCAAGGACGGCTCGCACATCCTTATCGATTCCCGCGATCCGCGCCGCTATGCCGGCATTGAGGAGCCGCTGGACGTGAAGGCCGGCCATATCCCGGGCGCGGTCAACTATTTCTGGAAAGGCGTCCAGGATGCATCCGGGCATTGGAAGGATGCGCAAGCGCTCCAGGAGCATTTTTCAGGGATTTCAAAGGATGCCCAGGTCATCGTTTATTGCGGGTCCGGCGTCTCTGCATGCCCGAATGTGCTCGCTTTGAAGGAGGCCGGATATACGAACGTGAAGCTGTACGCCGGAAGCTGGAGCGATTGGATCAGCTACGAGGAGAACCCGATCTCCACGGGAGAAGAATAATAAAGGTCCGCGCCCGGACACGTTGAAGGGGCTGTGGCTGCTTGCCGAGAGGCAGGCTGCTGCAGCCCTTTCTATGTTTTTCATTGCAGCTGCAAGAATGGATATAGTTGTTTTTTATCGGTACATATCCATTATGGATTGGTAAAATAAGGTTGCCGATTTTAAGGGGGGAACGTAATGGGTCATCATTTTGATTCCTTATTCAATAAATATTACGAGGAGCATCATTTCGCAGGAGCGGTTCTTATCAAAGACGGCAGCGATACGATTTTTGAACAGGCATACGGCCTGGCTCATCGCGGCTTCCAAGTGCCGAATTCGATCCATACAAGGTTTGATACCGCATCGGTCACGAAGCTGTTTACAGCAGTGGCGATTTTGCAGCTTGTTGATCGGGGAATGATTCGGCTTGACGACCGTATAACGGACATTATTGACCTGACCGGCACCAAAATTCCTGATGATGTGACAATTGCCCATCTACTCACGCATACTTCGGGCATCGCAGACGACGCAGACGAAGAATTGGGAGAGAGCTACGAGGCGTTGTTTATCAGCAAGCCCAACTATTCAATAAGAAACTGCATTGATTTTATTCCGCAGTTTGCCTATAAGGAGCCGAAGTTCAAGGCGGGAACGGATGTCAGCTATAATAACTGTGCTTTTGTGCTGCTTGGACTTGCCATCGAAGAAGCAACCGGTCAAAACTACCGTGATTATGTGGCACAGAACATATTTCGAGCTTGTGGAATGAAGCACACGTCCTTTATCGCTAAGGATGAGGGCGATATGGCGGTGGCTGAAGGATATGCCGCTGCCTTCAACGAGGACAATGAAATGATATGGAAAAAGAATATTTACTCCTTCCCTCCAATCGGTACTGCTGACGGAGGAGCCTATACCACAGTCGGCGATCTTGATGTATTCATGCGTTCCTTGGCGGACGGGAAGCTTCTGTCCGTTGAGATGACCAGGGAAATCATGAAGCCGCAAACCGACATCGAAAGAGCGTATGAATGGGGAAAGGTCATAAACGGGTACGGATTTCATTTCACCTATGATCTTAAGGGAAATCTCGTTCGTATGTACAAAGAGGGTTCTAATGCCGGAGTAGCCGTCATGTTTGCGTACTATCCAAAAATTGAAACGACGAGCATCATTCTGGCCAATCAAACCTGTGATGTATGGGAGCTGCATGCGATGGCGGAACAGCTGATATTGGCAGCAAAATAATACACTTATGTTAAGCAGTAACCCTTAAGATAGATATCCAAAACTCTCTTTCGACAAACGATGGGAATTTTAAGGGTGTTTAGCTATTTCAGCATTTCCGACCTTAAACTCTTGTGACGGATTTCCTGCGCAACACCCATGCTTCTCACCCGTAAGCTTCGCATTTGCATGAATGTGATAAGCTGGTTTTAGATTTCCAATTTCTGAAAGGAAGTGTTGCAGATGAAATTGAATCACGTTAATCTGACCGTCACGGATGTATCCGCTGCGAAAAATTTCTTGCAAACCTACTTCGGGTTGAAGATCGGTGGAGAGCGCGGGGAAGCCTTTGCCGCGCTGTTTGACGATGACGGGCTTGTGCTGACGCTGATGAAGGGAACCGAAGCGCATTATCCGAAAACCTTCCATATTGGCTTTATCCAGGAGAATGAGGAGAAGGTGAACGAGATGTATCGGCGTTTAACGGAGGACGGCTTCGAGGCGTCGTCTCCGAAGCGGGCCCACGGCTGGACCTTCTATGTGAAAGCTCCCGGGGGCTTCACCGTGGAGGTATTGGCGTAGGTTTGCCAGCTTCCCAAGTTAAAGTAAGGAAAAAATCTAAACACCCCGTGCGCACAGCCTGTGCGTACGGGGTGTAATCTTGTGCACATTGCATTCCGTTACAGATGCGATCCGCCGCTTGCATCGATGCACTGTCCGGTGATCCAGCGGCTTTCCGAGGATGCGAGGAAAGCGGCCACATCGGCGATATCCGCCGGCTCCCCCCACCTGCCAAAGATGGAGTATTCCGCGCCGAATTGACGGGAGGCCGGATCCTGCAGCATCGCGGCATTCATCTCGGTTGCGATGAACCCCGGCTGGATGGCGTTGATCGTAACCCCCCGCGCGCCAAGCTGATTAGCCAGCGACAGCGTAAGCGTGTTAATCGCTCCCTTGGTCATGCTGTAGGCCGGAACGGCCGGCAGCGATATTCTAGTCGTTGCCGACGACAGATTAATGATGCGCCCTCCGTCCCGCAGCCGCGGCAGCGCCTGCTGGATCAGGAAAAACGGCATTTTTACGTTGACCCGCATCACCTCGTCGAAATCCTTCTCGGATGTCTCATCAATAGTCACGGCCAGGCCGATCCCGGCGTTGTTGACCAAAATGTCGAGCCCCGTCTCTCCTGTCCGCTGCCGTAATTCTTCATCCAGGGCAGCGTAGAGCGATTCGACGCTCTGGACCGTATCCAGCACAGCCCCGATCGCGAATGCCCTTCCCCCGCTTCGCTCGATTTCGTGCACAACCTCCTCGGCAGCTTCCCGGTTCTTGCCGTAATGAACGGCTGTTAAGGCCCCTTCTTGAGCCAAGCGTTTCGCTATCGCCCCTCCGATCCCCCGGCTGGCTCCCGTGACGAGTGCTGCTTTTCCATTTAACTTACTCATGTATATCATCCCTTCCCTCTGATTTCACTTTCAGTTGTACCATAGGGGCCGTTTTGAAATGTTGCGCTCCTATTCTGTCCGTTCAGAGAGGACACGGATCGAAAATGATTTACAAGTCATGTCATGTTCCTATATAATAAAAAGTATCAAAAGAGCTGCGCAACTTACGTTTGCATAAGGCGATTAAAGGATGATTTTTCCTTTAATCGCTTTTTTTGTGAGTTTAGATTCAGTGGAGGTATTCGTATGAAAAAAAGACTTTTCGACATGCTTATGCTGCTGGTAGGGGCTTTCCTGTTCGCTCTTGCCGTCAACCTGTTTATTATTCCGAACGATTTCGGGGAAGGCGGCGTAACGGGGATTTCGATTATTTTATATTACCTGCTTAAATGGTCCCCCGCGCTCGTCAGCATCGTCATTAACGGCATTTTGCTGATTATCGGCTATAAGCTGCTTGATAAGAAAACGACCGTCTACACCATCATTGCTGTCGGCTTCAATTCCCTGTTCCTGCATCTGACCGAGCATTGGGAAATTTCGTCGAGCGAGCCGGTCATTAATGCGATATTCGCCGGGCTCCTTGCCGGGGTCGGCATCGGGCTCATCATCAGGGTAGGCGGAACGACGGCGGGTACGGCCATACTCGCACGGCTCGCCAACAAATATTGGGACTGGAATATCAGCTACGCCCTTCTGTTCTTCGACCTGATTGTAGCGGGACTCTCCATCTTCGTCATCGGAATTGAGAAGGTCATGTTCACGGTAGTTATTCTCTATATCGGTACCAAGGCTATGGAGTTCATTATCGAAGGCCTGAATCCGAAAAAAGCCGTCACGATCATCTCCACCCACCACGACCGCATTGCGGTACGGGTGACGGAGGTTATGGACCGGGGAGTAACGGTTTTGCGAGGATATGGCTATTATACCGGTCAGCCGAAGGATGTATTGTACATCGTGATCAGCAAGCAGGAGGTATCGATGCTGAAGAAGATCGTTCGCGCAGAGGACAAAAACGCATTTGTTACAATCCATGACGTTCGCGACGTATTCGGCGAAGGCTTCATAGATATATCCAAGTAGTTAAATTATTAATTTTACACTAAAATCAAACAAAGATCGAGAAAAATCTTGCGAGGGGGTTTTTTTCGATCTTTTTTTTCATATCCGTTTTGAAGTTGAAAACATGCGGACGGGAGCGGAGAAAACAGCCGTGCAGATGCTTGAAACATCTGATGTTTCAAGTTCGTCCAAAGCAGGAAAACCCCTGATTTTTCGGCACTTTCGCGGCCTTAAACTCACATAAAATGTTACCTGCATAGAAATATTTAATAGGTCCATAAAAAACATTTTATTGGAAAATGACGCCGAAATTCTATAAAATTCTCATCAACCTAACATACAGTTGTGACAATGATTTATCGATTTAGTGCAAATTATTTGGACAATGGTCCTACCCTGTTGCTGCCGGACGTTCACGACAACCTACTTTAACGATTTGAAGGAGTGCATCATAAAAGTGACTACGAATATTTCTGTTTCTTCACCTCTTGCTGCTGCCCAAGCGTATGTTGAGTCCATTTATTCCCAAGTCGTATCCCGAGACCCGCATGAGACCGAGTTCCATCAAGCCGTTCGGGAATTCGTAGATTCCATCGTGCCGGTCCTGGCTGAACACCCGAAGTATCAAGAGCATGGAATCCTCGAGCGTCTTGTCGAGCCGGAGCGAATGATTACCTTCCGTGTCCCATGGACGGACGATCAGGGTAAAATCCAAGTGAACCGCGGCTTCCGCGTTCAATTCAACAGCGTCCTCGGTCCATACAAAGGCGGAATCCGGTTCCATCCTTCGGTCTATGCCGGCATCGTGAAATTCCTCGGCTTTGAGCAAATCTTCAAAAACTCCCTGACCGGCCTGCCGATCGGTGGAGGCAAGGGTGGTTCCGACTTTGATCCGAAAGGCAAATCGGACCAGGAAGTCATGCGCTTCACCCAAAGCTTTATGACAGAGCTGTACCGCCATATCGGACCTGATGCCGACGTGCCTGCAGGCGATATCGGGGTAGGCGCTCGCGAGATCGGCTACATGTTCGGTCAATACAAGCGCATTCGCGGTGGACATGAATCCGGCGTTCTGACCGGGAAGGGCGTCATCTACGGAGGCAGCTTGGTCCGGACCGAGGCGACAGGTTACGGCTGCGTTTATTTCACGCAAGAGATGCTTGCTTCCAAAGGGCTTGATTTCAAAGACAGCCGCGTGATCGTATCCGGCTCCGGTAACGTCTCTATCTATGCGATCGAGAAGGCCCAGCAGCTCGGCGCCCGCGTCGTAGCCTGCAGTGATTCGGACGGATATATTTATGATCCTGAGGGCATTCAGCTGGAAACCGTTAAGCTCCTCAAGGAGAGAGACCGCCTCCGGATCAGCGAATACGTTCGCATCCATCCGCATGCGGAGTATCACCCAGGATGCTTCGGCATTTGGACGGTTCCTTGTGACATCGCACTCCCATGCGCTACGCAAAACGAGCTGGATGCCGAATCTGCCAAGACGCTGATCAACAATGGCGTCAAGGCGGTTGCCGAAGGGGCTAACATGCCTTCAACGCTTGATGCAATCGAGCTGTTCCTCGAGGCAGGTGTCCTGTTTGGACCGGCGAAAGCCGCAAATGCCGGCGGCGTGGCCGTATCCGCGCTGGAAATGAGCCAGAACAGCATGCGCATGGCCTGGACCTTTGATGAAGTCGATGCAAAGCTGCATCAAATCATGAAGAACATTTATAACAATGCCGTAGATGCGGCAGAGCAATACGGAGTACCCGGCAATTTGGTGGCCGGCGCGAACATTGCAGGCTTCCTGAAGGTGGCCGATTCCATGATCGCCCAAGGCATCGTCTAAAGAGGGTATACGCCAATAACAGGGCCGTCCCGCCAGCAGGAATTCTCTGCTGCGGGACGGCCTTTTCATGTTTTTCAAACCCTACATGTAAAAAAAGAAGCCCCCCCGCAAGATGAACGTTCTTACGGGAAGGCCTTCTCTTACGGCTTATAGAAGCTCGCGACGGAGCTCTTCGGCCGATTTAGGGGACAAGTATCCGAGCGGAATATCAAACACCGTTTTGGCGCCTTTCTGCCCTTCCCCGCTCAAGCGGAAGGCTGCTCTCGCATAAGCTACAAGCACGCTGGCGGTAAACTCCGGATTGCTGTCCAGCTTCAGACCGAATTCGATGATCTGTCTGCTGCCGTTGCCGGTAACGCCGCTGCGGATGACAAAGCCGCCATGCGGCATGCCCGAATGCTCGGCGTCCAGCTCTTCTTGCGTGATGAAGGTAACCGTCGTGTCGTAGTCCGCGAAATAGTTCGGCATCGAAACGATGGTCTGGCGGATTTGCTCCTGGTCGGCCCCTTCCTCTGCAACGACGTAGCAGGCTCTGATATGCTTCTCGCGGGTCGTCAGCTCAGGCGTCGAGCCGGAACGGATATCATCGATAACCTCTTGTACCGGAATGGTGTACTGTACGCCTGCCTTTACGCCTGGTACACGACGGATCGCATCAGAGTGACCTTGGCTCACGCCCTTGCCCCAGAATGTGTAATCATGGCCTTCCGGCAGAATCGACTCGGCAAGCAAGCGATTCATGGAGAACAGCCCCGGATCCCAGCCTGTCGAGATGACGCTGACATGGCCGCCAGCCTGTGCTGCCTCGTTTACCTGCTCGAAAAACTCAGGGATTTTGGCATGGGTGTCGAAGCTGTCTACCGTATTGAACAGACGAGCGATCTGTGGAGTCTGCTCAGGCAGATCCGTTGCGGATCCTCCGCACAGGATCATAACGTCAATTTTGCCGATATACTGTTCCGCTGCCGAGATATGCTCGAAGCGCACACCGGATACCTCCGGCATCTGCTGCGGGTCTCTGCGCGTAAAGATTGCGACCAGCTCCAGATCGGGGTTTTGTCCGATTGCCTTCTGGACGCCTTTGCCTAAGTTGCCATAACCTACGATTCCGACTTTGATATTCGAGTTCAAGCGTGATCCTCCCTTTGCCAATCCTATTATTCGTTGGCTTGATGTGTTAGTCTACTGCTTTAAAGTATAAAGACATTACATAGGAATGTTAAACTTTTTTTGCTCGCAGGCCCATGGTGTTTACCAATAATGTTCACGATTTATTCACAAAAAAACCGCCGTCCTGCTTAAACCAAAAAGAAACCTATGATTTTTAGTATAGCGCCTTTGGCATTACGCAATCAATTTTGGTGCCTGGCATCCTGAACTTAACGGCGCAATCCTCGTGTTAACGGCAGGCTCCTCCCTGCTTTCATTCCCTTAAAAAGGAATATCGCCGGCTTTACGCGAATGTAA
This sequence comes from Paenibacillus sp. FSL M8-0142, assembly GCF_038597315.1. Classification (NCBI taxonomy): domain Bacteria; kingdom Bacillati; phylum Bacillota; class Bacilli; order Caryophanales; family Paenibacillaceae; genus Paenibacillus; species Paenibacillus sp. FSL M8-0142. The sequence goes on along the minus strand of NZ_CP152008.1, from coordinate 1,522,390 downwards.
TAGAGGATCATCTAAGAAAAGGAGAATTTTTTAACATGAAAAAAATGACGGCAATCACCCTGACAACGGCGCTGGCGGCCTCACTCACCGTCGCTTCGCTCATTCCGGCTGCGGCTTCTGCCGATGCTTCAGCGGCGAAAGAGCGGATACAAATGTCCGAGCGCACCTCCTACTACGGCGAAGTTTCAAACGGGCAGCCTAACGGTCGTGGAACGATAAAATGGGGAACGGAGAAGCAATATTCCGGCGATTTTGTGAATGGCAAACGCTCCGGAAGCGGGAAGTACATTAATCAATACATCGAGGACGGCGAGCAGCATAAAGTCGTTTACACGGGAAGCTGGTCCGGTGATCAGATGAATGGAAAAGGCGTCCTTACGCATAAGGTGACCCAAGCAGACGGGACCGTAAGATGGCACCAGATTCAAAAGGGGATCTTTAAGGATGGGGTGTTTACAAACGGATATGATGTCATTCAAGCCGTTGCTGACCCTGACTTCAGCTTCACCTATACGAATGGCAAGGAAACGCTGGAGATCATGGGAACGAATAAGGGCCTGCATCAAGCCTGGAAGAAAGGCAACCTGTTCGACGTCAAGTACAAGAATGGTTCCGTCAACAAGAGCTACACGATCTTCCCGCTGGGCACGGAAGCGGAGCAGCGGAAGAACGACGCTGACCGCAAATATTTGCAGAGCATCTATAAGAAGATCGCTCCGCACTTGGGACAGTTTGAAGCATTGTCCAAGCAGGTCCCGTTGAAATAGGCGTTCAACGATATCGATCGCATCGAGGCTTGCCGATATGGTGCAGCATCTGCTAGGCAGCCGGAGACGACACTCCGTTATATTGGATCATGAAAGGAAGATGGGTCAGATGGATTGGGTCCGGCGCATGAATGATGCGATCGGTTATATGGAAGAGCATATCACCGAAGAGATCAATTTCGCGGAAGCCGCACGAATCGCCTGCTGCTCGGTGTATCATTTTCAGCGGATGTTCCCGTATATTGCGGAGGTTACGCTATCGGAATACATACGAAGGCGAAGACTTACGCTGGCGGCGTATGAGCTTCAGAACAGCGACATCAAGATCGTTGATCTCGCGCTGAAGTACGGCTACGACTCGCCGGAGGCATTTGCGCGAGCATTCCAGAACATGCACGGAACCACTCCCTCCGCAGCCCGGCTTGCCGGAACGAAGCTGAAGGACTATCCCCGCATCTTCTTTCAAGTTTCCATGAAAGGAGCGGCAGAAATGAATTACAGGATTGAAGAAATACCGGCGTTTTCGATTATCGGCTATTCCAAAGAGGTAAGCACTCAGAATGCGTATGATGTCGTCCCCCGATTGTGGCAGGAAGCGGCGGAGGAGGATGTCTTCCACAAGCTGTGGCCATTTAAAAGGCATGATCATCCGATCCGCGGATTCCTCGGCGTCTGTGCCGACGGCGATTACGGACGGCAGGATACGTTCTGCTATATTTTATCGGTTGTGTCCGAGCAAACGCCGCCGGAGCCTCTTATTCAGCGTTCGTTTCCCGATTCCGCATGGGCCGTATTTGAAATGGGGGGCGACCCTGGCCAAATCGCGGAGATGTGGAAACGCCTGTATTCCGAATGGATTCCGTCCCAAGCCTATGAGCTTGCCCCGCTGCCGGCCATCGAGTGCTATCTCCCGCCAGATGAGGACAAGAACGAGTTATGGGTCCCGATCATCCGTAAGCAGTAATCCTTAAGCTTGCAGCCCGCAGCACGGCACGCATAATTGCGGCCATCCGTTTGCCGAAGGAAGGCCGCAAGTGAGGAGCATATCACGAAAGGAGCAGCCCGCTTGCGGCTGCTCCTTTCGTTTTTGCTGCACCAAGATGCTCAGCACACCGGGATCAGGATGAACGGCAGAGGTGATTACGTCTCGACCGGAATCATGATGACAAATTCGGGATGATCGTCGTACGGGTCCTGGCTCATCGGATATTTCTCGAAATGGGTTAAATGGTCCGGACTATATTCCTTATATCCTTGTTCCTTAATCCAATTGTAAATATTCGTATACGATGCCTCGATGGCCTGCTCCTTGCTGTGCTGGCAAGCCGCATAGGTCAGGGTCGGAACCGACACGTTCACCATGCCGTCAGGAACCTTGCCCAACTTCTCCACTTCAACCGCCGCATAATGGATAAAGCCTTCTCCACCAGGAAACGCATGGTACGATAAACCGAGCATCGTGTCCTTATGTATGGCATGCGGAATTTCCTCAAGCCGTTCCTGCAGCTGCCGATGAACGGCGCGAATCCCTCCTGCGGCCGCATCCGCAAACGTTCCTTCCCATTTCAGGCCGACCGCCTGAAATGCCTCCTTCGTCGTCAACGCAGCCTCATTTCGTTGCTGAGCGCTCATCCTATATCCTCCTTTCATTTTTACAAATTCATTATATACTGAAACTATGACAGAATTTGTCACAGTACGAAATAAAAAGGAGCATCGATTCCATGCCGAAAACCGAACGCATGCTCAAGGTCATGCAGCGCGTCTATGAGAAGCGGAGCTTCACCGTCGGCGAAATAGCCGAGGAGTTTTCGGTCTCCTACCGTACCATGCTCCGCTACCTCCATGAGCTGTCCGAGCTGGGCGTCCCGCTGTACGCAACGGAGGGCAAGCACGGCGGCTATTCCATCCTGACTTCCCGCCAGCGGCGGGAGCTGGCAGAGCATGACACGGAAGCTGTCAAGCGGGTGGTCAAGCCTGGAATCCTGATCGTCGGTTTGGAGATGAAAGCACCCTTTACCGCCTTCTATATGACACATACCCTCAAACCCAAGCTGTGGCAGGAGCTCGTCAGCCGCCTGCATGAAATCCCGTACCGCCGGTCCACGCCCCGGCCTTCCTATGTCGCCGCGGTTATGAATCGGCAGCAAATCTATCATTACGTCGCCGGTATCGAAGTGACGGCGCTGGGGAGTCTTCCCGAAGGGATGGTGAGTCTGGCGATACCGGCTCAGGAATACGCGATGTATACGCATGAAGGCCGCTCGGACAGGGAGGATATCGACCAATCTTATGCGTATGTCCTGCAGCGGATGAAGCAGCTCGACATGAATCCGGATCCCGGATGCTATGCCTTGGAACGTCGGGACGACGCCGATGCTTCGGTCATCCGGATGTTTATCCCGATAAAAAGATAGCAGGCAGTTCCCCTTCCGGGGAGCCTGCCTGCCTGTTCATGGACGAACCTAGATCGCTTTGGGATTCTCCACGATCGGATTCACGTCCGCATCGTAATCGACGCCGTCGGTCTCAAATCCGAACAACTGGAAAAACTCGCGGCGGTACCCCGCCAAATCCGTCAGCTCTTCAATGTTATCGCTGTCGACCTTGCTCCACAGCTCAGCAACCTCCTGCTGGACGTCCTCGCGAAGCTCCCAGTCGTCAATGCGAATCCGGCCTTTCTCGTCGACCGGAACATCCTTCCCAGCGTACAAACGGTCAGTGAAGAGACGATAAATCTGCTCGATGCAGCCTTCATGCAGCCCCTTCTCCTTCATCACCTTGTACAAAGCGGAAACATACAACGGCACGATCGGAATCGCCGAGCTTGACTGCGTAACCAGCGCTTTGCTGACCGTCACGTAAGCGCGGCCTCCGCGACCCGCGAGCGCCTCGTTTAGCTTCAGTGCGGTATCCTCCAGATGATCCTTCGCTTGACCGATGGACCCGTCCCGGTAGATCGCCTTCGTAATCTCGGAGCCAATATAGGAGAACGCAATCGTGGTGGCATTGTCCGCCAGCACGCCTCCTTCCGACAGCGCCTGGATCCACAGCTCCCAGTCTTCGCCGCCCATGACCTCGACGGTATTTCGAACTTCCTCTTCGGTAGCCGGCTCAATCGTTACTTCGGTAACTTCTCCCGTATGGAAATTGACCGTTTTATTCGTGTAGGATTGGCCGATCGGCTTCAGGACGGAGCTGACCGTCTCTCCGGTCCGCGGCAGCGTCCGGCGCGCGGAGGCCACGCTGTAAACGACCAGATCTACCTCTCCAAGCTCCTTCTTGATCAGCTCGACCGTCTTCGCCTTGGTCTCCTCCGTGAATGCATCGCCGGTTACGCTGAAGGACTTCAGTCCCGCCGCCTCCGCTGCCTGCTCAAAAGCAGCCGAGTTGTACCAGCCTGCCGAAGCGGTGCGCTTCTCGGTTCCCTGGCTCGGACGATATACTCCTACCGTGTTTGCCCGTGCACCAAACGCAGCGGCGATTCTCGCCGACAATCCGTATCCGGTGGATGCCCCGATCACAAGTACATTACGGGGACCTTGTATGCCAGGCTGTTTCAGCACGTAATCGATCTGCTCCTGAACCTGCGCAGCGCAGCCGACAGGGTGCGACGTCGTGCAAATAAATCCGCGTGTTCTAGGTTTAATAATCATGATTTAGTTCCTCTCTTTACACTCATTATCGTTTCAAATGATACGTATGTATCCCGATTGTCCCTTTCTATTGTAACTGTTTTTTTCAAAGAGGAAACCTTTTGACGGCAAAAATAAAATACCCCCCATACCCCCCTTCTAAAATCGATCGGGGATTTGCCCCCGCCATTCATTAAAAGAGAGGTACTTGGCTGATTACTACTACCATGCTATGCAGCCTGGCCGAATCTTATTATTCCTTCTTCCGGGCTTACGCCTTCAGTTCCTTGCTGACCGTCAGCCGAACCGGGCAATGATCGCTGCCCAGCACATGACAATCGATTTCGGCATCGACCAGCTTCTCGGACAATCGGGCCGATACGAGGAAATAATCAATTCGCCAGCCGATGTTCCGTTCCCTGACCTTGGCCATATACGACCACCAGCTGTATACATCCGTCCTGTCCGGATAAAAGAATCGGAATGAATCGATAAAGCCTGCTGCGAGCAGATCGGTCATCTTCCCGCGCTCCTCCAGTGTAAAGCCTGAATTGCCGAGATTGGACTTCGCGTTCTTCAGGTCGATCTCCTGGTGGGCGACGTTCAAATCGCCGCAAATAATGACCGGCTTGACCGCATCCAGCTCCTGCAAGTAACGGCGGAACCGTTCCTCCCACTCCAGCCGGTACGAAAGCCGGCTCAGGTCGCGCTTGGCGTTCGGCGTATAGACGTTCACCAGGTAGAAATGCTGAAACTCCAGCGTAATGATTCTTCCTTCCGGCTCCTCGTCTTCCTCGATCCCGTAACGGACGGACAGAGGCTCCAATCGGGTGAACACGGCCGTTCCCGAGTATCCCTTCTTCTGGGCGTAGTTCCAGTACTGGCGATAGTCGGAGCCTAACTCAAGCTCGATCTGCCCCTCTTGAAGCTTCGTTTCCTGCACGCAAAATATATCCGCATCCGTCTGCTTGAAATAATCGAGAAAGCCTTTATTCACACAGGCACGCAGCCCGTTCACATTCCATGACACCAGCTTCATATTGGGAACCTCCATGATATCCGTATCTTTTCGTTTGCTGAATCTATGAATCTACTAAATTCTATAATGGTATCATGTCTCGGCGGGAAGGGACAAGGCAGCTTTACGCATTCATTTAAACTTCATGAACGAAAAAGGAGCTTTCCCGTGCATAATCCCGCACCGAAACTGGAACAACATAAACGTTTGCGATCGTTTCGCTTATTCGAAGCGCCCGCAATTCGATGGATATTTCGCATAAGGAGGAGTACAGCATGACAGGAAGAAACAGTAAACCTAAGAACGACGGTCCGTCCAGCAGTCCTGAACGTTTGGACCAATACGGCGATAAGCTGGCAAACGAGAATGAGGAAGAGTTTACTTCGGCGGCCGAGGAGCACTGCAGGGATCAGGACTAGCGATGGATATCGCCAACATGCATTCCTTATAATTCAATAACAAAAACACCCGTCCATGCGAAGGTGTTTGGATCCCTGTCTTATAAACGGGGAGCCGTCCCTTGCAATGCAGCGGGTGTTTTGTTGCTGTATTTTTTTTAATTCAGAGCCAAATTTCCTGTCTGTGCATGCACCGCCGTTCCGTTTGGTTAAGCTGTTACGCCGTACCGGTTGCCGTCGGGGTCCGTCAGGGAGAAGCCTTTGACCCCCTCAAAATCCTCAATATCACCCACATCCGCTCCCTTGGCCTTCAGCTGTTGATGCATTCCTTCAACATCCTTGGCATGAATGTTGAAATACTGTCCTACACCGTAATTATTTTTAGGAAACACCGGCTGCTTTATCTCATCGGAACGCACCAGACAAAAGCTCACCTTCTCATCGTTCATTCGCATGACAATCGCTTCGGGTTCATCCGTATGAATGATCTCGAGTCCCAGCATCTGGGCATACCATGCCGCAGAACGCCTCAAATTACTCACCGGCACAAAGATACCTACGCCGTACAATTGGGGTTTGGCCAATCTCCAGTCTCCTCTCTCATTACGAGTTTGATTGTGTTCCAACACCTAAATAACGATATTCACGTTAGAACCAAACAATCCTCCCCAAAAAACTTGCTTACTCCGTAATCATCCACACATTCCCGTCCGGATCCTCCATATAAAATGCAAGAGAACCGCGAACCCGTCTCAATCTGCTGATTCGGATGCGCAGCTTGGTCAATTGGAGGTATGAAGCACAGATCGCTTTCGGATCCCTTCTCCGGAAAGCGTCCACGAGCGCGTCCATATCCAGCCCTTCGGCTGCATCCGCATGGGTCCTCACTTCCGGCTTAGCTTCAATGCCTGCCTGCTGCAGCTGGTGCAGCTTTCTCAGCCTGGCCCGTGCACGGCCGAGCGACACTTGTACCGTCCCTTCCGACATGGAGAGAAAATCAGCCGTTTCCCCGGCTGTGAAATCCAGCACGTCCATCAGCAGCAAAATGACAATCGCGCGTGGAGATAACCGGTCTGCTAATGTCTCCAGAAGCTCCCTCGTTGATAATCCGCCATCCTCGCCGGGTCTGTCCTTCAGCTCCTCATCCGTAACGCTCTTGACGGATTTCTCTTTCCTCAATCGGTCTTTCCATGCATTGCTTGCTATTCGATATAAATAGGCATTGGTAATTGGCCGATCAGGCTTGATTTCAACCGCCCGCATCACTTTGATCATCGTTTCCTGCAGAAGATCTTCAGCTTCCCAGCGTTCCCCGGTCACATGCAGACAGTATTGATGCAGCTTGGCCTGAAGAGCGGGTACATCCAGCGCATATTTTGACATCACAGCCCACCTCGCTAACTAAGTTCTCTGGAAGCTGAAGTTTTCCTGCACAAATTTCGGATGCAGTTACTTATAAACGAAAAATGCGGTAAAAGCCCCTTCCATCAAGAGCAGCCTGCCCGGTTAACACCGCAATCAACAAAACGTGCATTTTTCATGCGTCAACTTCTCTGGAAGTTCAGGTATAAGTTGCTAAGAGTACGGCATCCTAAGAACAAATCTCTCCATGATCCAGGGATATCGCCCTCAATCGGCGGCAATGCCCAATCATTCACTCATTCTTTACTCTTACTAATCTGAAAGGGAGGGAGCATAGATGAGATCCAGTGCCAATGTAAAGAGCGAACTGCTTGAGAATGTGAAAAGCCGGCTTTCCGGCTGCGGGGATGTAAGCTATCAGTCCTTGAGGCTTCATGGGTCTGACTGCACGTTGATATTTATAGGGCCCATCATTGACTTTAGCTCCTTGCACGGGCATATCGTCACCCCTTTGCTTAAGGAATCGGCCAAGGTTGAGCATCATTTCGATGATTTTATCGACCGGCTGGACCGGGGGGATTTGCTGTCGATTCCATTCGAACGCTCCGATTCAGCAGAGCATATTGCCAACGCGATCGTCGAGGGCAGCGCGGTTCTTCTTATCGAGGAGACCGCGGAAGCTTACCTGTTCGATATTGTATTGTATCAGAAAAGAGCCGTATCCGAATCCCAGAACGAGCTGGTCGTGAATGGCCCTCAGGAAGCCTTTATCGAGGATATCAGCACCAATCTATCGCTGCTGCGCCACAAAATCAGGCACCCCGACCTGAAGACGATCCGATTCCAAATTGGAAGGTATACAAAAAAGCCGTGTATATGGTTTATATCGAAGGATTGGCCAAGCCGGAGGTTGTACAGGAGGTCAATCAGCATCTCGCTGCGATCGATATTGACGGAACATTCGGGATCAGCACCTTATCCGAGCAGATGAAGGAAGGGGTACGGTCTCCGTTTCCCCAGTTCCAATATACGGAGCGTCCCGACTCGGTAGCGGCATCGCTCCTCGAAGGCCGGGTGGGCATCATGCAGGACGGGACGCCGTCGGCTCTCATCGTACCGGTAACCTTGATGTCGCTGCTGCAATCGTCCGAGGATTACTACCACAGCTTCTACTCCTCAAGCTGGATTCGGCTTGTCCGGTTCGCGTTCGGACTCATGTCCCTGCTGATGCCTTCCTTGTATGTGGCCATCACGACATTCCAGCCCTCCATCATTCCGACCGATCTGTTGATCACGATCTCGGCGTCAAGGGAGAATATTCCGTTCACGGCGCTGGCGGAAGCGCTCATTATGGAGCTGACGTTTGAAGCGCTTAGGGAGGCGGGCACCCGCATTCCGAAACCCGTCGGCCAGACGATCTCCATTATCGGAGCAATCGTCATCGGACAAGCGGCGGTCGAGGCCGGCATCGTCTCCAACCCGATGGTTATCGTCGTATCGATTACGGGCATCGCTTCTTACATCATTCCTAATTTTGAGCTCGGGCTGGCTTTCCGCCTTCTGCGCTTCCCGATCCTGATTCTGGGAGGAACGCTCGGGCTCATCGGCGTATTCGCAGCTGCATTTCTGGTGTACGGCCATATGGCTTCCCTGAAATCGTTCGGAACGCCCTATTTGCAGCCCATTGCTCCCCTGATCCTGTCAGATTGGAAAGACGCGTTTTTCAGGGCTCCTTCCAAAATGATGAAGAAGCGTCCGAAAACCTATGCTTCTGGAAACAACACAAGGAGACAAAAGCCATGAGAGCGTTAGTCCTACTTCTCCTGGTCATAACGCCGCTCTTCACCCTTGCCGGCTGCGGATTCATGATGACCAAAGTCGAAATCAACGAACAGACTTTCGTGTTTGCGATGTACATCGACAAAGGGAAGCAGCCTAATACCGTCGAGGTTACGATCAGCGCCCCGCTGCCTAACCGGCTGACTTCAGGTTCCCAGGCAGGGGGCCAAGCAAGCGGGGATCCGTATGCGATGGTTACCAAAAGCTCCGTTACCGTTCAGGATGCACTGAGTTTAATTCAGCGGGATTTGACTCGTCGCTTCGACTTCAGCCATACACGAGCCGTCGTGGTTGGTCATCGTTATGCAGAGGACGGCTTGCACGATCTGATGGACTGGTTTCAGCGGGAGCCGACGACGGACCTCGATACCTACCTGTTCGTAGCACCGGGAAAGGCGACACAAGTAGCCTCCCTGACCCCCGTCTTCGAGCAAATGCCTTCCGAAGTTCTGGCCCGGATAGGCGATCAGCATAACGTCATCGGCACGACTTTTCTGGATTGCCTCGTCGCGGCATCGGCCAACCAGGGCTATGCGCTGACCTATTTGAGCGCCGGCATGAAGCCCATGATCGCCGATCAGGGCAAGCCAGAGCCTTGGGTCGGCGTTCATGGAACCGCGCTATTTCAAGATCACAGGCTTCGTACCACCCTTCCGCTAGAGCCTTCGCTGACGATCAGCTGGGCTGAAAATCAGCTAAGGGGTTCTTTATACACGGTGAGCTGGGATAAATCCGGAAAAGCGAGCGTGTATCTAATCCAAAACCGGGCGAAGAAGTCGGTAAGGTTGGTGGACGGCCGTCCCGTGTTTACGATCAAGCTAAAAGGAATCGGCGATGTCATATTCAAGAGGAACGGCATTCAGACGGATTCGCTATCCGCCAAATATGCCATCGAACGGGAATTGAACGAGGTGATCAAGGAGCACCTGGCAACGGCCATACGCACCTCTCAAAGGGAACGCGCCGACATCCTGCAGCTCGGCATGCTCCTTGACTGGAACTATCCCGATTATTGGGAGAAGGTTCGAAGTAACTGGTCCCAGGCTTATGCCAACGAGGCTGTAATCGAGATCGTAGCGGACGTCAAGGTCCGTAATTTCGGTTCCGTGCTCAAATCCAAGCCTGAATAAGGAGGCATCAGGGGATGTTATTCTTTGTGTTTTTAGCGTATTCCCTACTGGAATGGTTCGTTGCTAGGCAAAAGCCGGGCCGCGAGAAATGGACGGTGCTCGCTCTGATTGTCGTCATGTCGATATGGAGCGCGTTCGCGCTTTGGATGAACGGATGGCCGACCCCGAACCAGCTGATTCGCTTTGCTTTTGGCTGGCTTGACCAATAACTTTGAAAGGAGCCCTTTTCGCGATGGTGAATAAAACCCCTTGGCAATTGTTCCGATTCGCCTTCGTATACCTGAATGCGATCCCGACAGGATTTTTAGTTACCCCTCTGCTGTGGGGCTCGGCGTACTTGGGATGGATGGCCATCCTGATTGGATGGGGCGCCAACTTGATCCTTCTATGGTTCATCGTCAAGGTTGGGCGCTGGGATCCCGACCGCTCCTGGATCGACTTCGGCCAGGACCTGCTGGGAAAATGGATCCACTATCCGATCATCTTGCTGATTCTCTTCTGGTCCGTCAATTATATCGGGCTCGATATCGAGGGCTTTACCCTATTCTTCGACACCAATTACATGCGGGAGACGCCGCAATGGTTCATCATCTTGATCGTCGGCCTCGTCGTCACCCTTACCGCGCGTTGGGGGATGGAGACGCTAGTTTATATCTCCGACGGGCTGTTCATTGTCATTGTGCTGACGATTTTGCTCATGAACATGTTTTTTTTCCAAGATGCGGACTTCAATATGGTACCCGCCATGTACAGACATCATAACTACGGGGACGTCTTTAAGGATTCGCTGATCACCCTCGCCTATTTCGCGGAATGGGTCGTGTTTCTGTTCCTCGCCCCTTACCTTCAAATCGATCGGAAGGCATTCCGAAACCTTGCGGCCGCAAGCGCAATGGTTGCGCTTGGCGTATTGCTCCAGTGGGCCTCCTCCCTGCTAAGCTTCGGACCTTATATCGGCCGGGAGCTGCAGTACCCGCTCGTGGAATTGCTGCGGGCGGGAAGAGGGTTCCTCGGCAATTCCGATCCGTTCATAATCGGATTGTGGAGCAGTTCCATGTTCCTGCATAGCGCATTCCTGATCCATATCAGTGTCCGGTGCCTTGCCAAGCTGCTTGCGCTAAAGGAAATGGACGCCACGCTGATTGCGGTGATCGGCGGAACACTCTATCCTGGCGTTCCAATATTCCAAGAACCCGGTCCTGTTCCAGCAGGATTTTAGTTCTTCCTCGATGATTGCGTTTTTCCTTCTCGTCGAATGCATTCCGATCCTGTATTGGATCGCCTCCCTTTTTCGCAGAGGAAGGCGACAGCGGCGAAATGCAGCATGATCTTATGACCGCTGGTCGTTAGTAACACCCGGATAAACAAAATAGATAGATAGGTGGGAGGCGGATGCTACCTCCCTTCCATTTTGTAAACGGCAAGCCCTATGAATCTCGGCGGATGAATGCATGTTACCATCAATCGCTTGATCTACCGCTGGTTGTACCGAAAAATTTAACAAAAATTAGGATTTTTCATGAAAGCGCTTCCCGAAAATAGTTCTTTTATTGTAAGAAATTGGCATATTATATAGTACAGTAGAACCAGCAAACAAGGGTGGCAGCGGGAGGTGATAGGCATGGGCGTGAATGAAGCATTGGCTCTAATGATTTCGTTCGCCACTCTGGTCGTTTCGATCCTTGCTTTCCATAATAAGAAATAGACCCATCCCTCAGGAAGATGAATCTATTTCTTGTGTCTGGGCAGGAGCAAGCATTCAGCCGCCCTGTAAGCGGTGTCTGCTGTACCCCCGGAGTCGGCGGCATCCGGCTCCGTTTTGTGATACACAAAAATATCCTATTCCGTTTTCGGCGGCATTATGACTGGAGATCTTTTTTATCAAGTATTCAGTATCGGCTTAACCTCTTGCAGAATACGGGCCATCTCTTTAGCACTTTCCTCATACATTTTCTTTGCAGCTTTGTCCTTGGTGCTTAAGCTGAACAGCTCCAGATCCGCCTGGCATTTCTTCAAATTCGCGAACAGTAAGGCTCTCTCCTGGTTCTTGGGCTGCTGCATTTGGTCGTCATATAAATCAATGGTCAATCCGCCAAAGGTATCCACCTGTGCAAAGTACACATCTTTGAGCTTGACGCCCTGCTTGTCCAGTTCATCCTTAAGCCAGCTTTGGCTGAAACCCATGACGCGCAGCGGCTCATCCAAAATTTTACCGTCCATAATGACCGCCTGCGGCATTTTTTCAGGGGCAATCTTAACGCCCAAATCCTTCGGCGTGACCGGAAGCGTATCACGCTTCTGCAGCACGGTGATATCCCCGCTGGACTCCATGATGGCAAATTCGACGTCAGCAATCTGGAAGATGTCCTTTTTCCGCAGCTGCTGCATCAGATCATCGGAGGTCAAACGTTCTTTTTTCATATTGTCTTCCAAAACCTTGCCGTCCTTGATGAGCACCGTAGCTTTAAAATCGATAAAATCCCTTACCTTCTTGCTCTTCATTTGGGAGTATTCAATCAGCAAAGAGCAGAGCACCCACACTCCCAGGGCAATCAGTCCAAGATACCAATTGGCTTCCAAATCGAGCGAGATGTAAGCAGCCAAGCTGCCGATCGTAATTCCCGTTAAGTATTCGAAAAAGGACAGCTGCGTAACCTGCCGTTTACCAAGGGCTTTGGTCAGCAAAAACAGAACAATTACAGCACACAGCGTCCGTAGGATAATTTCCAGCCATTGCGGCATAAGAGTGCCCTCCAATCCTTGATGGGTTGTCGCGATATATCATCTTTATAAATTATGGACAAAAGTACGCTATGAAATCACGCCACTATTTTCCTGTCCGTCTTAAACGCATGTTCCTGGCCGAAATGTGTACATTAGTTCAAGAAAGGAGTGATAACGAACCATGACCGTAGCATCCGATGTCAAAACCTGCCTCTCTTCCTTGAAAAGCGCGCAAGCCAGCCTTGAGCAGTTTGCTCTGTCCACACAGGATGAGAACGCTAAGAACATGTTCACCCAAGCGGCTCAGCAAACCCAGCAGATCGTAGACCAAGTAGCTCAGCGCGTGCAGCAGCTTGAACAGGAGGAGCCTCAATACAAAGGCTTCTAAATCTCCCGCATCAACAAAACATCTAAATAGGATTCGGCGTCTTGGCCGAAGCTCACCCCCGGACCATTCACGGTCAGGGGGTTGTTTATTATGTTGGGAACTTTGATATTGAGTTATCCCCCATGGCAAGGTAAAGTGTTAAAATAATGGTATTGTTTATAAAGGGGGCAGCATGTATGACGAGTGACACACCAAAGCTGGATGTCATCACATTCGGCGAGTCGATGGGATTATTTTATCCGGAAGGGCCCCGGGGCATCGGCCAAGGAGGAAGCATGGCCCAGTCCTTCGGCGGTGCGGAGAGCAACCTTGCAATCGGTCTTGCGCGGCTTGAGTGCACGGCAGGCTGGTTCGGCAGACTCGGTCGCGATCCGGTCGGCACCGGCATTTTGAAAACGCTTCGGGGAGAGGGGGTCGACGTTTCAAGGGCTACCCAGACCGATGAAGCGCCGACAGGAATTATGCTGCGGCAGACCGTTCGCGGACAGTCCTCCGTTTACTACTACCGCAAGGACTCTGCGGCAAGCAGGATGACCCCTGCGCATGTGGATGCCGAATACATAGCACAAGCTAAGATCGTTCATATCACCGGCATCACTGCTGCCCTAAGCGGCAGCTGCCTGGAAACGATCCGGCATGTGGTATCCCTATGCAAGGAGCATGGCGTCCGGATCAGCTTTGATCCGAACCTGCGACTCAAGCTGTGGAGCATAGAGGAGGCTCGTCCCGTCTTGCTGGAGCTTGCGGCTTCCTGCGATTATTTCCTTCCTGGATATGACGAATGCAAGCTGTTGTTTGAGACCGAGGATGAAGAGGTCATTACCGAGCAGCTCCGGAAGCTGCCGGGGATGAGCATAATCAAAAGCTTCAACGGAAGCAATGTGATTGTGCACAGAGAACAGACGTATTCCCTTCCGTTTGAGAAAGTGGGCCAGGTCGTCGATACGGTAGGTGCTGGAGACGGGTTCTGTGCCGGCTTCCTCGCCGGAGTTGCTAAGGGCTGGTCGCCGGAGGAAGCGCTCTCGTTAGGCGGTCTGACCGGATCGATGGTTATCCAGGCTCCAGGCGACTGGGAAGCCCTTCCGACTTGGGACGAAGTGCTGCAGCGCCGCGGACAAGCCGCCCACATCGAGCGTTAAGAGGCATAGGCTGTTTTACGTCTTTCCACTCCAGCAGTGTTTACGCTAGGCCTTGATCCATTCATTTAATAACCGATAGGAGTGTTACTATGAAGAAACTCAGACTGATCCAACAAATTCATGATGCCGGCGTCGTGGCGGTGCTTCGCGGGGACTCGCCGGAAGAAGTCGTCGAGGTCGCCCAGCGTGCCATTGAAGGCGGTATCAAAGTGATCGAAGTGACGATGACCGTTCCGTTCGCCACCGAAGCAATCACCCGGCTGGCAAAAATGTATTCCTCGGAGGATCCGCAAGCCGACAATTATGCCATCATTGGCGCCGGCACCGTGCTGGACTCGGAAACCGCAAGACTGACCATCCTGGCCGGTGCGGAGTTTGTCGTATCCCCTGGCTTTGACCGGGACACCATCATGCTCTGCAACCGCTACCGCGTTCCGGTAATGCCGGGGGCCGTCACCGTACATGACATTGTCGCCTCCCTAGAGCTCGGTGTGGATGTCATTAAGCTGTTCCCGGGCAATCTGTACTCGCCATCCGTGATCCCATCCCTTAAGGGCCCGCTCCCGCAGGCGAACATTATGCCTACCGGCGGGGTGAACCTCGATAACCTCCATGAATGGATCAAGGCCGGTGCATTTGCAGTCGGAATCGGTTCAGATTTAACCAAGGATGCGATGAAGAGCGGCAACCTTGATCTGATTTCGGAGAAGGCCCGTGCATATATCGATGCATTCAAGAAGACCAAGGCCTAACTTGTACGTATGCAAAAGGACTGCCGCGCATTCGCTGTGGCAGTCCTTTTTTAGATGATGTCCCCTCTTCTCTTCCCCGCCGACGGCTTGCTGCGTGCATTCAGAAGCGCCGTTCCCGCAGTGCTTGTTGAAGCACGCCGATCATAACCTTCTCGTTCTTCGATGACCATGCTTTAGCGTACAAAGCCCGGTTGCCACGCCCCCAGACAAGATCGTGAAGATGGAGTTAACAAACGTATTGCCTGAGAGAACAGCACCTCCGATGCCGATGATCACCGCATCCATCAGCAGAATGATGATTCCGACATTCAGAGGCACATACTTGGACAGAAAATGCGCCAGCAGGTCCGTTCCCCCCGTACTTGCGTCATTTCTTAGCATCAGACCAAGGCCTGTCCCGATCAGAGCGCCGCCAATCATGGCGCTGGGTATGGCGCCGGGGGCAAACACACGCAATACATCCCCTTGATACGGGGACAGCAAATCGATGACAAACGAAGAGATCAGCATGCCTGATAAGCTGTTGTAAAATATTTCACGATTAAGGACCCAAGCCGCAATGAATATGGGGACACTGCACAAGATGATGACAAAGCCGATATGTAGGTCAAACACATAATTAGCAATGAGAGCAATACCGATCACGCCGCCATCCAGCACTTTTTGCGGGACAAGAAAGAAATTGGTCCCCATCGCGATCAGGAAGCTTCCGATCACGATGATGACATGTTTTCGAAATGACAGCATATCCAACAGCTCCATTTATAAGGCATGTCTCATTTATATGCTCGTCAAATCGAAAAATTGCGGCCTTATCCTTGTTGATTTCAAAAAAATTCCACTCTATAAGCGCAAAACCACCTGTACGAAGGGCTACGCCTTGACATAAATCAATCGTTCCGTTCGCGCCATCACTTTGGTCTTCATGTAGGGATGGTTCTCATAACAGTAATCGATAAAATGCCCCGGTCTTTCCCCGTTCCACGGGAATACGTCATAGTGGAGTGGGATCGTCAGCTCGAAGCCCGCTGCTGCAGCAAGCTCAGCCGCCTCACGGAAGCCCATATTGCCCACGATCCCATCCTGCCTACGGAAGGCGTCTCCCCCGTTGATCGGCACCATGCCGATGTCAATCGCGTGATTCCGCAGCCGCTCAACAAGACCCGGGTAAACGACGGTATCGCCAGCATGATACATTAGCACGCCCGAAATATCAATCAAATACCCGACATACCGGTGTCCCAGCACCCGATCCTCCTCAAGCACTTCATGAGCCGCCGGCACCGCCATCAAGCGGAAGCCCTCAAGCTCCTGCCATTGGTCGCACGCGGCAGCCAGCAGCCGGTCTTCGGCAACTCCTGCGTCTCGCATCGCCTCATGACAGATTGCCGGCGCGACAAAGCGGGTGTCCGGGTTATTCTTGGCGATAACCGAGATCGTCCCCAGGTCCATATGATCATCGTGCTCATGCGTAATCAGCACCACATTGGCATTCGTAACATGCTGCGGCTTAAGCGGAGCTGGAAAAGCCCGCTGGAGGTCGCTCTTCCGCTCCAGCTCGTCGGACAGATAAGGATCGATATAAATAACGGTCTCCCCGCCTTTAATTACAACGCTCTCCTGTCCCAAAAACCAAACCGCAGCCATTCCGTGCGGAGCGGATGTTCGATTCATCTCCCCGATCAGCTGCTCCGGTGTTCGTCCATGGCCGTTATGACGTCCATTCACTTGTCCCCTCTCCCTTCGGTTGATGTTGCAACAAACGGTGAGCACAGATGCTTCTGCTTATTCATCGACTCACCAGCCTCTGTATATACTGTACCCTAAATCAGCATCTTCTGGGAGCTTTTCATCGTAGGAATTGTGTTATGTTAAACGGGACAACGAAAAAAAAGAGCTGGAAAGGGGCTTGCCGCCTCTTATTCCAACTCGCATCAAGTATTTGGAGATATTTTTGCTTTAAAACCAGCAACATTCAAGAGATAATGCCGGTAAGATCGGGCTAAAATCCACTGCTCTATTTGCTTTCAACCGGCCGCTTCCACAAACCCAGCAGTACACCTGACAGCGCCGCGCCAATGATAACGGCCAGCAGGAACAGCAGCGCGTGGTTGGCCAAAGCCGCTACGAAAATCCCTCCATGCGGGGCCGGAACGTTAATGCTCCACAACTGTGTCAATCCGCCGGCAACCGCCGAACCGAGAATGCACGATGTCAGTACGCGCAGCGGGTCGGCAGCGGCAAATGGGATCGCGCCTTCCGTGATAAAGGAAAGACCCATAACATAGTTCGTAACCCCGGACTTGCGCTCCTGTTCCGTAAATTTGCGCTTGAAGAACGTCGTAGCCAGGGCGATTGCCAGAGGAGGAACCATGCCGCCGGCCATCACCGCCGCCATCATCGCGCCGTTCGTATTGCCGCTCGACGTAAATACGCCGATGGCGAATGCATAAGCCGCTTTATTGAAAGGGCCGCCCATGTCAATCGACATCATTCCGCCGAGAATCAGACCGAGAATGACGGCATTGCCCGTTCCGAGATTGTTCAGAATATCGGTCAGGCCAAGATTGATCCAGCTGAAGAACGGATCAAACAGATAGAACATGATGGTACCGGTGATCAGCAAGCCAACGACTGGATACAGCAATATCGGCTTCAAGCCGTCCAGTGCCTTCGGCAAGCCGGCAAACCATTTGCGAAGCAGAATGACGACATATCCGGCAAGGAAGCCGGCAGCCAAACCGCCGAGGAACCCGGAATTCGAATTCAGCGCCATCAGGCCGCCGACCATGCCGGGCATCAATGCCGGACGATCACCGATGCTTAAGGCAATGAATCCGGCAAGGACCGGAATCAGGAAGTGGAAAGCGCCTTCTCCTCCGCCGATCGTCTGCAGCAGCTGAAAGAGCGGATGATTCTCACCGGCAAGCTGCTCGATCAGGAAGGATACGGCCAGCAGAATGCCTCCGCCGACAACGAATGGCAGCATATGCGAAATCCCGTTCATCAGATCCTTGTAAATTTTGCTGCCGATGCCGCTGTGTCCGCCCTGCTGTTCTCCGGATGTCCCGCCGCCTTCGCTGCGGTAGATCGGCGCATCACCGCTCGCTGCCTTTCGAATCAGCTCCTCCGATTTGCGGATGCCGTCGCTGACTGGGCGCTGCAGCACCGGCTTGCCGTTAAAGCGGGCCATCTCGACCTGCTTATCGGCAGCAATGATGACGCCGGCGGCGCGCCGAATTTCCTCCTCGGTCAAAATGTTCTGCGCCCCTTCCGAGCCGTTCGTTTCCACCCGAATCTCGACGCCCATCTCTTGGGCTTTCTTCTTGAGCGCGTCCTCCGCCATAAACGTATGGGCGATCCCGGTCGGACAGGCCGTTACGGCAACGACGAAGGCGCCTTGCTCACCGGAGGCTGCTCCGTCCTGAACGGGTGCGGCTTCGATAGCGCTGTCAGACTCCGGACGCTTGTCCGATTGCTTCTCTGCTTCTTTCCTTTGCTTGGCAGCTTCCTTCTCGGCCTTTGCCGCTTCTTCTTCCGCCTGCTTGGCATCGAATAGCGCCGTTACTTCCTCAGGCGTCTTCGTCTCCATCAACCGGCTGATGAAATCGGCATCAATCAGCAGCCTGGAAAGTGCAGCAAGCGTCCGCAAATGGGTATTTCCCGCGCCCTCAGGCGCTGCAATCATGAAGAACACATAAGCCGGCTCGCCGTCCAATGCCTCAAAATCCACACCCTTGCTGCTCTTGGCAAATACGACGGTCGGTTCGTTCACCGCCCGGGTCTTCGCATGGGGCATCGCAATGCCTCCGCCGATCCCCGTGCTCGATTCCGCTTCCCGCTTCAGAATCGCTTCCTTGAACAGGACCGGATCATTGATTCGTCCGCTTGCGGCCAGGCTGGCAATCAGCTCGTCGATCGCCGCCTCCTTCGTTACCGCTTGCAGATCCATAATCATGGTCTGCTGAATCATTAATTCCGTTATTCTCATTATGGATAACACTCCCTTAATTTCTGCCTTAGATGTCTGCCGTTTCGCAGCCGCATTGCAAACATGCATGTCCTCACAATGGCGTGATCGTGACCTGTTCACGAAGTTTATCGATCATTTCTCTGGCTGCCAGATCGTCCGAGAACGCCGTTGCGCTTCCCGATGCAACCCCGGTCCGGAATGCCTCAAGCGGACTGTGCCCCAGAGACAGCGTGCCGACAAACCCGGCAATCATCGAATCGCCTGCGCCTACCGAATTCCGGACCGTTCCCGCCGGAACGTTGGCGTGATAAACCTGATCAGCCGTAATGAGCAGGGCTCCTTCTCCCGCCATGGAGATCATCGCATGCTGCGCACCCTGCTCAAGCAGCTTGCGGCCGTACATGACAAGCTTATCGCGCGAATCCATCGGGACGCCGAATAACTCGGCCAGCTCGTGATGGTTCGGCTTGACGACAAGCGGCTGCTGAGCCAAAGCCTTCATCAGCGCATTCCCCGTCGTATCGATCACGAATTCGGCTCCGCTCTTCTTGCACGCTTGAATTAACAGGTCGTAGAAGCCTGAGCCAAGCGATGGCGGAACGCTTCCGGACAGTACCGCGATATCGCCCGGCTGAAGCCGTGACAGCTTATGGACCAATTCATCGGCCTCCTCTTGCCGGATGCTCGGCCCGAGGCCGTTAATCTCCGTCTCGTCCCCGTGCTTAAGCTTGATGTTGATTCTTGTATCATCTTCAATCCTCACGAAGTCGGTGACGATCCCTTCCTTTCTCAGCGTCTCGTCGATAAACCGCCCGGTAAATCCACCAAGAAAGCCGATCGCGGTATTGTCTGCGCCGAGCTGGTTCAATACCCGCGAGACATTGATGCCTTTGCCCCCCGGGAACTTCAAGTCCCGGGCCATTCTGTTCAAGCTTCCAAGCTCGATATGCTCCACTTCCACGATGTAATCGATGGAAGGATTCAAAGTTACCGTATATATCATCATGATCCCTCAATTATGTTGGTTTTCTGTGCTATGGACTTCCGCCAGGCTTCCGGCAGCGATTCGGTAATCAACGTCGCTTCGCTTAAATCCAGCAGCTTAGCGAACGTGACTTCTCCGATCTTGCTGGAGTCCGCAAGAACATAGCTGGTAGCGGACAGCTGATGGGCCCGCCGTTTGATCAAGGCTTCTTCCGGATCCGGCGTCGTATACCCCATCTCGATATCGACGCCGTTCGTCCCGAGAAAGCAGCGGTCAAAGCGGAAGTTATCCATGTTTTGAAGAGCTATGCTGCCGATTACGGCTTTCGTGCGAATCTTCATCATGCCGCCCAGAAGATAGCTGTTGATGCGTTTGCTTACCAATGCTTCGATATGCGATAAGCCGTTGGTCACAACGGTCACGTTGCCTGCTTCGATAAACGGGATCATCGCCAATGTGGTCGTTCCCGCATCCAGATAAATGCTCTCGCCATCCTGTACCTGCTGCGCAGCCAGCTTGGCAACGGCATTTTTCTGTTGAATGTTTTTGAATGATTTCTCTTCCATTCCCGGCTCGGGGGCCTTTTGACTCGGCAGCGCTGCTCCCCCGTGAATACGCTTTAATAAGCGGCGTTCCTCAAGATCAATCAAATCACGCCGCACTGTAGATTCCGATGCTTCCAGGAGTTCGACCAATTCCTGCAATTTGACGACCCCGCGCTCTTGTAAGCGCTCTAAAATAACGCGGTATCTTTCTTCAGTCAGCATAATGAATCCCCTCCAGATCTAATCCTATCATATTTCGCGCAAAAAACAATCAAAAATAATCATAAACATTCATAATCCTTCAAATTATTGAATGGCATATTCCCTATATTTTTCATACCGCTCCAGCTTTATCCGCCCCGCTTGCTTCTGGCTCTTCTTCGTTGCGGCTGGGTTTTATCGTCCTAATGCCGACTCGCCTGCACCGTCTATAAACGTTTGTGCAAGTATGCCTCTTCACTATATACTGGTAACTAGGAAACTCTCACAGTATAGAAGAGGTGACATGGATGGATCAATTGAAAGAAGCCTACGAACGAATGGGCTTGCCGGAGGATGCGACCCGGGAACAGCTTGATGACAGGTATACCCTCCTCATGCGTCAGACCCGTTCGCAGCAAAGGCGTGAGCCGGACCGGGCGGAAGAGATTGAAGCCCGCTTCGCCGAGATTACCAAGGCCTACAAATTCATTCTTGATGAAGAGAACCGCAAGTCTCTGGAGGAATTGAATCAGAAGCGGTATGGAAAATACAAAAAACTGGCCGGAACTGCCGAGAAAACCGACCATTTCTTCCGTTATTATAAATTTCATCTGCTTGGGGGCATCGCCATTCTTGGCATTCTTGTGTATATCGCGATCAGCATCTTTAACCATCAGGCGGAAAAAGAGCGGCTGGCAAAGCTGCCCCCGGTAGACCTCTCCGTGATGTTCCTGGGGTCGTATTTCAACCCCGACGGCGGTACGGATGTCAAGCCGATTGAAGACGCGATTTTGGCACAGTTTCCCGAGTGGAAACGCGTAACCGTTAACATTAATTATGTGCCGGCGCTCGACTCGAACAATCCGCAGGACGCCGCCATGCTGCAAAAAGCGCTGCTCGTGCTGGCAACCGAAAGGCCTGACCTTTATATCATGGATAAGAATGCATTTGACTGGGTCGGCAATCAAGGCATGGTACGCCCGCTGGAAGCAGAAGTGAACGGCGAGCTGAAAGCGCTTGTGACACCGGAGATGCTTCTGAAGGGGGTCGACGAGGAAGACGGCACCGAGCATGTGTATGCCGTCGATATTATGGGAAGCAAGCTGGGCGAGGAAATTCCCGTGCTCAAGAACGAGATGTACGCAGGGATTCGTGAGGGGACGGAGAAGGACGCCAACGCAAAGCTCTTTATTCAGAGATATCTCGAAGCTTCTAAATAGCACGCAGCATTGAGGGAATAACAAAACCGCCCGGGAGGCAAGGAGTCGGCTCGCGATTCCCCTTACGCCGGGCGGTTTCTTTTATCTAAATAAGTGGAGAGTTATTGGTTAACGATCGTAGCAAGCGATGCAAATGCATGTGGCACAAAGCCCTCGGTCGGCTCGCGATGCGGGATATTCACACGGAAGATAAAGCCTTGACCATCGATTTCCGCTACGATATATTCCCGGGTCAGCTGCTCCCCTCGGGCAATCATGTACACGGGGGCATTTTTCAGCGCCTGATTTCTTTCATTCTCCTTCGCCTCAAGGACTTTACCCACTTCGGCCAATTCTTTCTCGGCCTCTTGCTTCAGCATGTCCCCGTTGTAATCCGAGGGCAGCTTCGTAATTTCTACATAGTAATCTGGATCCACATTCATTGTCAGCTTGCCGGTCTTCGCGTCAAACGAGAAGATATCGAATATATACAAGGAATACCCGTTTCCTGAAGCCAGCTTGGCGGTCTTCGTCTCCTTCATGCCTTCGAGCTCAAGCTCCACTTCCTTCGTGGCGGGAAGCTGCGAGGTATCCGCGCCTTGACCGCTGCCGGACTGCCGGACCGTTATTTTCGTCAGAATGAATTGCTTCAGCCCTTCATCGCCTTCAACCGGCTCCTCAAAGTATTCGAAGGCAACCTCTTCATTTCCCTGGAGTCCGGCAATGGCTTCGTTCATATGATCCCCGAGCCGGAAGGCGGTCGGTCCGTCTTCGGTTTCAATCTCTACGGAATGATTATCAATTTGACCCACATAGGTACCGGTCCCCTGTTTCGTTTCAGTGCTCTGACCCTCTTCCGGATCTCCCGGCTTTACCGGTTCTTGCTTTTCGCCTTCTTCAGGATTGGGCTCCACCGGCTGCACCGGTTCTTGTACTCCTTCTTCAACCGGATTCGGATCGACCGGGGGCTCTGCTGCCGGTTGTTCACCGCTGCACGCGGTAACGGCCAGAAGCAATACAGCCGCAGTTGTGAGTGCAACCAGCTTGTTCCGAGCTGCGCTCTTTCCCATAAAACCACCTCCTACCATTACGGACGAAGGAGGACCGATGAAGGTTGCGGTCGATTACCAATTCTTCTCAATATTTCCTGCCGCCACCCGGCCCGCCTGACAATATCATTCACTTTTACTATCAAACAAGGTATGCTAGTAGTACAGAGCAAAATAGTTGATAAAGGGAGATGTTCATGTCTGGAAAAATTAAAATATTCGCTGATAGTACTTGCGATCTGCCCTCTGCATGGATAGAAAAGCATCATATCGGAATTATTCCTCTCTATGTGGTATTTGGTGAGCAATCTCTGCGTGACGGCGTGGATATTACGCCTGAGCAGCTGTACGCCAAGGTCGACCAGGTAGGCCATCTGCCAAAGACAGCAGCTCCTTCCCCATCTGACTTCATCGCCGCCTTCACGCCTTCGATCGAGCAGGGCGAAGATATACTGTTTCTCAGCATTTCATCCGAGCTGTCCTCGACGTATCAAAACGCGCTGATCGCTGCCGGCGAGCTGCCTGAGGGCCGGGTTACCGTCTTCGATTCCCGCAATCTCTCCTGCGGCATCGGACTCCTCGTGATGAAGGCCGTGCGTGCAGCCGAACAAGGCGCCTCCATTCCTCAAATCGTGGAGCTGCTCAGCCGAACCGTCGATGAAGTGGAGTGCGAATTCGTTATCGATACGCTGGATTATTTGCATAAAGGCGGTCGCTGCTCCGGCATGCAGAACATCATCGGCAGCTTGCTGAAGATCCGTCCGGTGATTAAAGTCGTCAACGGCGGAATGATTCCTGCCTACAAGGTTCGCGGCAAGAAAGAAAAGGCACTGGACCAGATGATCCAAAATGCGCTCGCTCAGGCCCAGGACATGGACAATGATTTGATCATTGTTGTACATACGATGGCGGAAGAGGAAGCCCGGTTCCTGCAGAAGGAGCTGCAGGAGAAGACCGGTGCACGGGAGGTTGCCATCTCCACGGCCGGATGCGTCATCTGCAGCCATTGCGGACCGCATACCGTCGGCCTGATGTATACCAAGAAACCGGCCGTTTAAGAGGCTGTTTTTCTAAAATTCGTCGTTCCCGACTTTTTAAGCAGGGCTTTAAATGGTGGATTATTCAAAGACAGTTCTGCTGTGCAGTTAGCATCATGCAGAGCTGTTTTCTTTATGTCAAATTGCTTCATTGCAATATCCTAGACTTTGGTCCAGTTCCGCGGGATACTCGGGACCGAGGACATCCTCATCCAGAACATGGTATTCTTGAGTTAACTATTTCTTTATAGGAAGGAAGTAAGCTCGTATGTTGAAACGTACCATCCTCGCTCCCCTGCTCATTCTGCTCGGTGCTTACCTGCTGCTCAATCAAGGCGGCTCCGTTGGCGCCGGCTCCATCTTTGCCACCTTCTGGCCAACCTTGTTCGTGATTCCGCTGGGGCTGTTTTTTCACTGGATGTATTTCTCGCTGGTCGGGCGTCAAGGCATCGGCCTGCTCATCCCGGGAGGAATCCTGCTGACAGCCGGTGTCGTCAGCCAGATCGCTTCCTTATTCGACAGCTGGGACACGATGTGGCCGGGATTTATTCTCGCCGTTGCAGCCGGCCTGTTCGAATTCTACTGGTTCGGCTCGCGCAATAAATGGCTGCTGATCCCCATCAATATTTTGACCGTGCTGTCCCTGCTGTTCTTTGTTGTCTTCTCCATCGGTCCGATGCTGAACTATTTGTCCGTGATCCAGCCTGTCATTGCGGTTCTGCTCGTGCTCGGGGGTGCTTGGATCATACTCGGACGCAAGCGGCACAGCTGAATTCAAGCCGGCACGAATTCAATAACTCAAACAAAAGCTGCCACGGGAAACCCGGGCGGGCGGCTTGTGCGCATGCACAAAGAGGCTGTTCCAAGGTCCCATGACCTGGAACAGCCTCTTTTTATCATCAGGATGATGCCGCAGCCGCCAGCGTTCCCGATCCCGCGAACAGCTGGTGGACGCTCCGCAGATAACGGACCGTTTGGGTACCCGAATGCATCAGGACCGAGTGCGTCTCCGCCCGCTGTCCCGGCAGGAATTTCACGCCCTGCAGAAAATCCCCGGGCGTTACCCCGGTCGCCACGAACAGCACGCCTTCCCTTCCTACCATATCCTCCATACGGAGCAATTGCTCGGGATCCTGAAGCCCCATCCTGCGGCAGCGTTCAATATCGCCCGGCGTAACCGGAATCAGCCGGCCCTGAAGCTCGCCGCCAAGGCATTTCAGCGCGGCCGCGGCCAGCACCCCTTCAGGCGCCCCGCCGGACCCGACATAAAGATCGACCTCGCTGTCGGTGCAGGTTTCGATCGCTCCCATCACGTCTCCATGAGTGAGCAGCTTGATTCGAACCCCCGATTCCCGCAAAGCCGCAATCATGGCGCTGTGACGCTCACGGTCCAGAATGGATACCGTCAATTCCGATAACGGCTTATCCAGAATGACCGCCGCCTTCTGAAGCGTTACTTCGATCGGGTCGTCCAGGCTCAGCCTTCCCGCGAGCCGAGGACCAGCCGCCAGCTTGTGCATATAAATATCGGGTGCATGCAGAAGGCTTCCCCGCGGAGCTGCCGCGATCACCGATAGAGCATTATTCAAGCCGCTAGCCACCGTTTCAGTCCCTTCCAGCGGATCAACGGCAACATCCATCTTCGGTCCTTTGCCGCTGCCTACTCTTTCTCCAATATACAGCATTGGCGCTTCATCCATCTCGCCCTCACCGATCACGACCACGCCGTTCATAGCGACCGAATCGAAGTGCTTGCGCATCGCAAGCGTCGCAGCCTCATCGGCACTGTGTTTGTCTCCTCTGCCGGTCCACCGGGCGGACCTGAGCGCCGCTTCCTCCGTTACTCGTACCAACTCCAATGCCAATGAGCTCTCCATTGATCGTACCCTCCCTCTCCTATATGTTCCGTCATATAATTTGGACAGATTGAATGCATGTCGTGGGCAAGCACGTAAAATGTTCCTGCAATCGCAGAAATCATTTTACTCTCTTGCCTGCATCGTATCCTTAAAACAAACTTCTATGGACATATTATTTCAATAAATTCGTGATCAGCCCCGCCGTCTCTTCAATGGCCTTATCCGTCACATCAATGACAGGGCAGCCCAGCCGTTCATACAACGACAGCGCATAATCGAGCTCCTCGCGGATCCGCTCAAGGGTCGCATACTGAACCTCATTCGGAAGCCCCATCACCTTGAGCCGTTCGCTGCGGATCTTCAGCAGATGCTCCGGCTCCATCGTCAAGCCGATGATCGTCCCCGTCTTCACCTCTTGAAGCTGCGAAGGCGGAGACAAATCCGGCACGATCGGATAATTGACCGTCTTGTAGCCTTTATGAGCAAGAAACATTGACAGCGGCGTCTTGGATATTCGCGAAACGCCAAGCAGGATGATGTCTGCCTTCAGGATCGCGCTGACATCCTTGCCGTCATCGTATTGAACGGCGAATTCCATCGCCTCCACTCGGCGGAAATACGTATCATCCAGGC
This sequence comes from Paenibacillus sp. FSL M8-0142, assembly GCF_038597315.1. Taxonomy (NCBI): domain Bacteria; kingdom Bacillati; phylum Bacillota; class Bacilli; order Caryophanales; family Paenibacillaceae; genus Paenibacillus; species Paenibacillus sp. FSL M8-0142. Next base: position 1,495,757 of record NZ_CP152008.1, on the reverse strand, counting down.
GATGCAGCAAGCCGGGCAGCCGCTTCGGATAATCGTTGAAGGTGTCGGCGAAGGCCTGCATCATCGGTCCCATAATATCGACCGCGCGGATATTCAGCCTTACCGCCTCCTCCCGGATTACTTCCCGCAGCTCCGGCTGCACCAGCGTGTATGCTACAAATCCGCCCCGTCTGGCAACCTCCTCCATCAGCTCCGTAAGCTCTTCCTCGTCCCGAACATTCATATATCGCTTGATTTCGGCGTCTTCCAGCTCGAACTGCCGCAGCGTTGCCTGTACGACCGCTTCGGCCGTCTCCCCGATTGAATCTGAACAGATTGCTATAAAATGAGTCGATGCCTGATTCATCCGATTCCTCCCACTATTCCTCGGCTACCATGTCGAGCAGCATTTTGATGATATTAGTTTTGGTAATGCGTCCTACAACCTTCCAGTGATCCGGATTGCCGTCCTCTGACGGAACGACAACCGGCAGGCTGTCGATCTGCCTTGTTATGATTTTGCGGGCGGCATCAAGCACCGTATCCTCCGGCTGTACCGTGGTCACATTCGCCCGGCGGGTCATAATAAGGCTGACCGGCATGGACGAGGCCGACGGATTCCCCAGCGTCACCTTGAGCAGGTCCTTGCGGGACACGATGCCTGCAAGATGGCCGTCGGCATCGGTCACAATGAGGTTCCCCACGTTTTCAAGGAACAGGGCGACAACCGCCTCCTGGATCGTTGTGGTCTCCCTTATGATGATCGGAACGCCGTGGAGGTCGCCAACCTTCATTTTGAGCAGTCGGAACTTTTCCTCCCGATCAGGCTCGCCACGCTTTCCGAGAAAATATCCAACCTTAGGCTTTGCATCGATGTAATCCAGTATGACAAGCTTGGATAAATCGGTACGCAGAGTAGCCCGGCTAACGTTAAGCAGCTCCGCGATCTGATCTCCCGTAATCGGGGCATGCTTCTTTACGATATCGACGATTTCCAGCTGTCTTGGCGTCAGTTCGATAGTGATCCCTCCTGCTTCCATTTCCTCTGCTTGCGGATATAATACGTCATATATATTATATATGCAACATATTTTCGTCTAAAATGATGACATAAAGTATTAATATTTTTTGTATGGCCTATTAAAAAAATTGATAAAGATTGTTCTCCTGATGATCCTCGGGTCCCCATCTCATGCCTGACGCCAAATAAAATGCAGAAAATAAAAAGCATGCCCCGGAATGCACTTCCTAGGCATGCTTTGCTTAGATTAATGAACTTATGAATTCTGGGCAGTACTTCGCTCGCACTCTCCTTTGCCGCAGTATCCGTGAATGATTTTAACGCCGTCGGTGGGGATCGTATCAACCATTTCTTCACATCCGGAGCAAATAATAAGCCCCATATCCTGTCTTCCTTGAGCCACTCCTGCCTCTGGACTTGTCAACGCCTTCATTCCCATTTCCTCCTTAGCATTGTTTCGCATTGCTGCAAGGCAGATGTCCTTACTCCTTACCCAATGGTTCAACCTTCAATCCCTTCTCGCCGCATCCAGAACGGCTTCGCCCCACCCATCCTTTATTTTCCACTATATTGTTAATGTATTGGGTAAGAAATAAAGTTATGAGTAATTCATGGAGAATGAGCTTTAACTTCGGGTAAACTAAGGAAAAACGGCCGTACGCTGGAGGAAAAAATCACCATATATTCGGTATCCTGTGATAATATAGATTTCGGAAATCACCTGGAAATTGACACTGATCGACGGAGGGTTTGGATGAAAAACTTGTGGCAGCTCATTAAGAAAGGAAACACGTCTTCGGCCATCGCATCGCTTGGCAATACGGGACTTGCGATCATTAAAGCGATCGCTGCTTCCGTCAGCGGCAGCGGGACGATGTTCGCCTCCGCCATGCATTCTGTCGCCGACGCCGTGAACCAGGGGTTCGTATTCGTCGGCAGCGTGCTCGCCGAGCGAAAGCCGACCAAGAAGTTCCCTACAGGGTTCGGGAGGGTCATCAATCTGGTCTGTATGGTTGCGGTCATCGTCGTAACGATTATGGCCTATGAAACCATTCATAAAGGCTACAAGCTTCTTAAGCATCCGGAGGAGGCAACGAGCTTCTGGCTGAACTTCATTGTCCTGGCTATAGCGGTCTTGATTGACGGCGGCATCCTGATGAAGGCGATGAAGGAGATTTTAAAAGAAACCAGGACCGAAGCTGCCGGACTCGGCATGTTCCCGGCCGCCTTCAAAAACGCCGGCAAGGCCGCACCGCCTACCCGGCTTGTGTTCTATGAAGACATCGTCGCCACGCTGGGAGCGCTGTTTGCGCTGATCGCCATCGTATTTGCCCACTTCATGGACTTCCTGATCCTCGACGGCATCGCAACGATTCTGATCGGATGTCTGATGATCGGCGTAGCCTTCAAGGTCGGGTACGATAATATGGTCGGTCTGATCGGCGTTTCGGCGCCGAAGGACGTCGAGGAGAAGATCTCCCGGATCATCCTTGCGGACCCGGATGTGCGTGACATCAATCGGCTACGCATCGTGCAGGAAGGACGAAGCTACCATGTCGAGGCATACATCGAGCTGCGGCAAGGCATGTCCCTGGCCGAGGCCAGCGTATCCAAAATGCGGGTCAACTCCTTGCTGCTGCAAAACCCGGACATCTCCGATGTTACCCTGGGCATTCTGGAAGACGACAACATCCGGGTCTGGAACCCGAGCGCCGATCTTGGCAGCGAACCACAAAAGCCTTAAAGCCCAGCACCTGTCGCCCCCTCGCGAGCACTGAACAGTCCGCTGCAGCCATAAAAAAGGCGCCCGCAATCGCTTGATGCGGGGCGCCTTTTTGTGATCCGATTAATGATTTCTCCGCAGGAACTCGGCCATGCGGGCATAGGCGATTTTTTCGTTAGCCTTCTTCGTGATGCCATGCCCCTCATCCTCGAACACGATATACTCCACATCCCGTCCCTTGGCACGAAGCGCCTCAACGATCTGGTCCGATTCCGCTTGAACGACACGCGGGTCGTTCGCTCCCTGGATGATCAGCATCGGGTTCACCATGTTGTCCAGGTAGGTGATCGGCGAATCCTTGATGAACCGCTCCCGATCCCGCTCCGGATCGCCGAGCCAACGCTCCATGATCGGCTTCCAATGATCCGGAACCGAGTTGTAGAAGGTAAACAGATTGCTCACCCCCACGATGTCAATCGCCGCTTTGAAGTACTCGGGATTGCGGCCGGCCAGGAGCAAGGTCATATAACCGCCGTAGCTTCCACCCATAACAAAGAGCTTTTCCCGGCTTGAAATTCCCTGTTCGAACAGCCAATCCATTCCTGCAAGACAATCCTTGCGCGGCCCTTCGCCCCAGTCCTGCTCCACCAGCTTGACGAAGGAGCTGCCATAGCCTGTGCTGCCCCGGAAGTTCGGACAGAAGATATGGTATCCCTGTGCCAGGAGATACTGGAACATCGCCCGGAACTGCTTGCGCTCTGCGGCTTGCGGACCGCCATGCGGCCAGAAGACCGTATATCCGTTAGCCACTCCCTCCTTGGCCCGGAACAGCAGCGCTTCGATCTCCATGCCGTCAAAAGACGGGTACGTAACGGTCTCAGGTGAGCACAGATCCTCCTCTGTCAAGCCTGTCAACACGTTCTTCGTCAGCATGGTCCAGCTGCCGTCCTTGTAGCGGTAAATATTCAGGGGCTTGACCGCGCCGCGTGCCAGCAGGTACAGTGTCCCCGATTTCGTTACGTTCAGTTGCTCTACGATATCCGCCGGCAGAGGCAGCTCCGTCAATTCGCTGCTGTCCATGGAATAGGCATACAGCTTATCCTCCACGCCTTTTTCCGTCAGGATATAAAGCGTTCGGGAATCCTCATGCCAGCGCAGAAGCTGGACGCTCTCCCGTTCGATCCGGCACAGCGGCTCAAACTTCCGCTGGGAAATGTGATACGAGGCGACGTAAGAAAACTCGGAATCATAGTCCGTCGTAAACACGACATGATCGTTGTCGATAAACTGCACGCCGCCGGCGGTATGCACCTGCTCCGGCGACGGAGTCAGACACAGAGGCTCCCCGGATTCCCGCTGTACATAGCTTATGTAATAGGTATTGGCATACATTTTCGTATAAGCAATGGTCTTCTCGTCGGGACTCACGGCAGACAGCTCGGTGGCCGTATCCCGGCCTTCATGCAGAAGCTTCTTCTCTCTCGTCTCCAGATCATAGACCAGGGAGTTCAGACAGGACGGGTTGCCTTCCGATGTGACGTAATACAGCCTTCTGCCGTCCTCGGACAGATGTACGAAGAAATACTTGTCATCCGGATTGGCATCCTCGAATAACGGAATCGCTTCCCCGCCGCTCCAGCGCAGCGCGTGCATGTGATAGTTCTCATTGCCGTCGCGGTCAAACCCCGTAAGAATATGGCGCCCCTTGGGGTCCAGCTTAATGAAGCTTGCAGCCTGGTCATTGTAGGTGAGCGGGTAAGGATATGCCGTCTCCTCCCTCAGGTCCATCGCCCATAAATTGAACTTCCCGTTCATGCTGCTGCTGAATACCAGCCTGGACTCATCAGCGCTTACAGCAAAATTACGAATCAAATAAGTCTGGAAAAATTGCTCGACATCCGGTTTAGGAAATGGAATCATTCCTTTGCCTCCCTGTCCCTCTAATTATCCACAGGTTGATTAACTGGTGGATTATGCCAACGCAGCGGATTATCTCATATTATAGCGTAAATCATTTCCGCGAACATCCTGACATTGGCATGAGGGCAAATCCGTGATCGACAGTCTCGGCATGGTATTTTTTTACACCAAAAAGTGGTCTCCATGCTTTCACCGCCCGCTCTCTTAACAAGCCTATTCTTCGCGCGGCTCCTCCCTTGAGCCCGCATATCTCCATCAAGTTCCCATATATATGATAAGAACCAGGTTTCCATTAACGAAGGAGGGATCCTCGTGCACCAAGACGAGATTGCTGAGTTAGAGCGCTCCATTGCAGAGATTACCGAAATTGCATCAGGCTTCGGCCTTGATTTTTATCCCATGCGGTATGAGATCTGCCCGGCAGACATCATATACACCTTCGGCGCTTATGGCATGCCGACGCGGTTCAGCCACTGGAGCTTTGGTAAAACCTTCAATAAAATGAAGATGCAATACGATTTCGGTCTCAGTAAAATCTACGAGCTCGTGATCAATTCCAATCCGTGCTACGCTTTCCTCCTGGACGGCAATTCACTGATTCAGAACAAGCTGATCGTCGCCCATGTGCTCGCCCACTGCGATTTCTTCAAAAACAACGCCCGTTTTTCGGTCTCCAACCGCAATATGGTGGAGAGCATGTCCGCTACCGCCGAGCGGATATCCCGTTATGAGCTGGAGCATGGAACGGAAGCGGTCGAGCAATTCATTGACGCGGTTCTGGCGATCCAGGAGCATGTCGACCCTCAAATCCTAAAGCCCGAAAAACTCGACAAGCAGCGCTATAACGAGCGGCGGATGCTGGAGCGGCGGGAAGAGGCCAAACGCCAGAAGCCTCCCGGCCGGTACGATGATCTATGGGAGCTGGATGAAGACGAGGAAGAAAAGGGGGAGCAGGCTCCCGCCGCGCCAAAGCGGTTTCCGGCTGAGCCGGAGAAGGACATCATGTGGTTTATTCAGGAGCACTCCGATATTCTTGAGGATTGGCAGCGGGACATCATGAGCATGCTTCGCGAGGAGATGCTGTATTTCTGGCCGCAGATGGAGACGAAAATCATGAATGAAGGCTGGGCCTCGTACTGGCATCAGCGCATACTGCGGGAGATGGACCTGACCAGCGAGGAAACGGTGGAATTCGCCAAGCTGAACGCTTCCGTCGTCCAGCCGTCGCGCCACAGCCTGAACCCGTACTATCTGGGGCTTAAAATCTTCGAGGACATCGAACGGCGCTGGGACCGGGAGAAGATGTTCGACGTGAGGGAATACGACTCCGACATCTCGTTCCTTCGCAATTATTTGACCAAGGAGCTCGTTGAGGATCTGGACCTGTACGTATTCGAGAAGAAGGGCCCTGAGTGGAAAATTACGGACAAAGCGTGGGAAAACATTCGGGATCAGCTCGTCGTCTCCCGCGTAAACGGCGGCAACCCCTATCTGGTCGTCACCGACGGGGACCATCTTCGTTCCGGTGAGCTCATGATCAAGCATCTATTCGAAGGCATCGAGCTTGATCTGAAATACATGGAGCGCACAATACCGTACGTTTACCGGCTCTGGGGCAAGCCGGTGCATTTGCACAGCATGATCGAAGGCAAGCCGATTCTATTCTCCTATGACGGCAAGAAGCTCCACCGGCGATTTATTTGAATGACTTTTATCGCAGCTTCGATTCGTTTCTTCCGCATTAATAAAAATAGAAGCAGCATCCTCCCGGTGCAATCGCTCCGGTCCGTGGATGCTGCTTTTCATCTGTAAGATTTATCGCCAAGCACCGCCTTCGCTTTCGAATCAAACGGTGGCCTTCTCGGACTTCATCGGAGCCGATTCAGCTTCCAGATCATGCTTGTGCGCGTCATACTCGTGCTTTAAAGCCTCCAGGTCATCCGCGAGCTTCTCCATCATCTTCACGAAAGCCGCCAGCTCCTGGGAGCTTGCCGCCTGATTTCGGGCGTTCACCGAGGTCTTCTCGGACTCCTGCTCCACCAGGCCCAGCTTGCGTATAATCCCGATGACTTTGCTTTGGATCTCTTCCATCGCTTTTTTAGAATGCGTTGCAAGCTTTCTCACTTCGCCCGCCACCACCTCGAAGCCTCTTCCGAGCTCTCCGGCATGCGCAGCCTCAATCGCGGCATTCAGTCCGAGCAGATGGCTCTGGTCGGAGATTTCCCGGATCAGGCTGCCCATCTGCTCGATCTGGAGAATCTCCTCGCCAAGCTCGGCGGTCAGCGTATGGGCCTTCTCTTGAGCCTCCGCGGTTTTCATGGCATTATCGGCCATCAGCGCTGCACTTTGATCCAGCTCAACGATCATGGCGGTCAGCTCCTGCACCGCTTCTGTAATCGCTTCCAACATTTTCTGTTGATCCGTGACCAAATTTTGAATTTTTTCTTTCTCCTTCATCTCATAAGCCTCCAGAACGAGCTGAGAATCCAGATTGAACATTTTGCTGAGTGCATGCACGACATGCGTCCATTGCTCAGGAAGCAGCTGCTTAAACAGATCTGCTGCAATATCCAAATATAGCATATAGCTGCCGAGATAATAATCGGTGTTCAGCCCGATTCTCGAATGAACTTGTCCGATCTTAATCCGGTTCTCGAGATATGCCTCATCCACCCGGCCTTCTGCAAGCGACAACCAATATACCCGCTGGGTTTCCTTCAGCCGCTCCATGGTCGACATTCGGTTAATAATCTGCATGAGCTGCGGCTGTTCGCCGATTCTCGCATAAAACCGGTCCACCACCTCCTCGACAACCTTGACAAACACATCGCGGTGCTGTACAAGCAGCTCTAAATCATGCTCACGTAGTCCGATATACTCCAGCTGCTGACGTCTTTTCGGTGAAACATCCATCATGACGAAATCCTTCACTCCTAAATAGAATGATCCCTGTTACAGGTCTAAGTACTTAGGGTTCATTATAGACTATATTTACCAATCAAGGCATAATGCTAAAGTCCTAATTGAGTGTATAAAATCACATCTTGCCATTGCCTGAATATGCAAGTTAAATCGAAAATGCGATCATACCGGACGAGTTTCGATACCCCCATGCAGACAGAAACAAGCTGCGCTGGCGGTAACCATTTACCGCCAGCGCAGCTCGCCTTCAACCTTCGTTTGGATTACCGCTCCCAAGCATTCTCCCTCTGCGTAATCCCTAACAGCTGACCGGGCTGACTCCAAAACAGGCTATGCCCCCCGCCGGTTGCATTTTTTTTTGCGAGTCCTTCCGCTCCTGACGTTTAGTCTCACTTCCCGCAAGAACGGTGGATGACGCCAGCTCTCAGGACGAAAGTTATCGGTTCAGCAGACTGCCTACGTACCGCAGCAGCTCATTGGCGCAGACCGGGCAGTAGCCGTGCTCCTCGATCAGTCTGGAGCTGACTTCGTTAATGCGTTTCAGCTGCACCGCATCCGGCGTTTTTGTGGAGGTGGTGATTTTGACGATGTCTTTGAGATCTGCGAACAGCTTCTTCTCGATCGCTTCGCGCAGGCGCTCATGATTATGGTACTCGAACTTCTTCCCTTTGCGCGAATACGCCGAGATGCGAATCATGATTTCCTCGCGGAAGGCCTTCTTGGCATTCTCTGATACCCCGATCTGTTCCTCGATGGAACGCATCAATCTTTCATCCGGATCCATCTCCTCGTCGGTCAGCGGATCGCGGATCTTGGTCCAGTTGCAGAAGGCCTCAATATTATCAAGATAGTTCTCGAACAGCGTCTTGGCCGACTCTTCAAAGGAATAGACAAACGCCTTTTGAACTTCCTTCTTGGCCAGCTCATCATACTCTTTGCGCGCGGCTGCAATAAAGTTCAAATACCGCTCCCGCTCCTCCTTGGTAATGGAAGCGTGCTGATCCAGCCCATCCTTAATCGCCCGCAGCATATCCAGCGCGTTAATGCACTGAAGATCCTGCTTAATAAGAGCACTTGAGATCCGGTTAATGACATACCGGGGATCCACGCCGGACATGCCTTCCTCTAAATATTCGCTCTGCATCTCTTTCAGATCGGCTTCCTTGTAGCCCTCCACTTCCTCCCCGTCGTACATGCGCATTTTCTTGATCAGGTCCATTCCCTGCTTCTTCGTTTCCTTCAAACGGGTCAATATGGAGAATATTGCGGCGGAACGCAATGCATGCGGCGCAATATGGATATGCTTCATGTCGCTCTGCCCGATCAGCTTGGCATAGATTTTCTCTTCATCGCTGACCCTGAGGTTATACGGGATCGGCATGACGATCATCCGGGATTGGAGCGCCTCGTTCTTCTTATTGGCGATAAAGGCTTTGTATTCCGCTTCGTTCGTATGGGCCACAATCAGCTCATAGTCAGTGCACTCATTAATCTAAATAATCATGATTTAATTTTACGCTGCATACTCATATTCTAAGGGAGGAGTTCAAGACAATGCGAACGTATATTATTCGATTTAACCATCCAGTTCACGGATCTATTCATGCGGAGATTGTTGCCGGAACTGAGGCAGATGCGCGAGAGGATTTTGATCGCCGTTTTCCTGATTGCGAAATTCTCACTTCTTATGAAAAACAGTACAAACATCGGACCTGATATGATCATGAGAGAGGTGTTTGTCTGTTCCGATAGATACATGATATAGTAACGATACAAATATCGGGAGGCGTTCATATGGCCTTTAAGGGTTTTAGAAAGGATCATCGAGGAAATTGGTTTGGCGGTGGGAGTCACACTCATATGCTGTATGTGTCTGAGGATAATAACTATGAATTTTATATTATTAATGAGCAAGATGAACATATCATACGAGTTAGGGATGAGCAACAAATTGAATTGATGCACTGCATGCATGGAACTGAGCTGGATCGAGAACGATTTGATTGGTTAATTAATAAAGCAGGTTTTAAATATTTTGATAGCGTGGACGATTATCGAGCCCATTATAAAGAAATGATCGAAGGTCTAAAAAGTTGATTTGATTCGCAGAACAGAGAAAAGCCGCTCATTTATTTTGAGCGGCTTTCTTCTTTGCTTGTCTGATCGCAATTTCAGCGATCGTTTTGTAGAGATCGTCCAGAGCGCTTGTTGGTTCGTCACATGGAGGAATGACAATGCCAATGAGTCCGTTTTTCCCTTCGATGTATTTTGTGACACGCTCTTTTATATCGACCTCTTGTTCATGCTGGACAGGTGCCTGGGTGGAATCCATGTGCTTTGCCCCCTCCTCTGTGCTGCTTAGGTAATGTTTATTCAAGAAAGATCCTCGTAATGTTCCCCTTTTGGAGGGGTAAGTAATTTTTTTATATCGATGATCTTGAAATAATCCAGATTAAAAGCCAGCCTGTAAAACGCTGTCCATCTGATCTTTGCGTAAAGGTCTTTGCTGATCGGCGGATTAAAGATGAAGTTGTAAACCTTCAGATCCGTTACAGTCTCATCCTTCATATAGCGTTCTTGAATTAGGAGACGTTCTCGGGGGTACAACTTGTTCACTGCCCTCTCGACCTTCTCGCAATACTGCTGCCTTACTTGTGGTTCGTACACGTTGTAAATGGCAACATCGGCGGTCTGATCGCTGGTTACATTTGTAGGCCCATGAAATCGTTCCGTGCTGCTGGCTGTTATACTCGCTTCACGTTCCTCGAATGTTATTGTCTTGAATATGCGGTACTTTTCCAGAGCCGACTCGACAGCTGCCTGCGTTTTCTTCCTATCCAATTCGGGAAGCTCGAATGACATCTGGGTCATTTCTTCACCTCAATTTCTGTTGACTGGAGAAAAGTCTCCCCCGGCCGGAGCCGGGGCTTGTTTCTTACACTCAATCAAAGCGGCAGGTCATCGTCATCCGGCATCGGCGGGCCGTCTTCCTCAGCTGCAACAGCAACCTCATCAATGGTTACTTGATTCTTGTCCTCGACCTCTACCGTCCCATCCGGATTGATCTTGCCGCGGACGCCTTCCCTCGGCTCATTAAACTCCTCAATGCTCATCTGGCTTGGCGCCACTCCAAGTTCTACATTACGGCCGGCGAATTCGTAAAGCTTTTGAGCCTTGCCATCCCGGTCCCCTTTAATGCCGAATTTCATGACAGTCTTCTTGCTATCGCGTTGCATGGAGATAAACTCGGCCGATACATCCCCGCATACATCATCTCCTCCGACTTTCAGGGAGAGAACTACAATGCTTCCGGAGAGCTCGAACAGCTCCATCTCTTCGCCAGCATCCTCGGATCCCTTGATTTCGAACTTGAGGATTTCTTTCTTGTCATCTTTCTGCATGGACTTAAAAAGCACGTTCATATTGATCATTGGTTATTTCCCCTCTCAGATTATTTTCTTTGAATCGTTCCCGTCCCACTTACTAGAACCAATCTATCGTTGACATATTCGACTTTACGAATGCTCGTGACCACAATTATTTTTCCTTCTACGTGGATGCCTGAACCGATCTCCAATCGCTGTGGGGATTCAATGACTACGCTGAACTTTGTTCCTTTGCTCAATACTCCCCACCTCGCTTAAGATACTTGCCGCTGTACCCCTTCCGCGGCGCGGTGATCTCATATTTCAATCCGCTGTTTCTTGGCTCAGGTGGCTTGTCTGCTCCGATCGCCTTGAGATGAGCAGCAATCTTTTCTGGCGGCCAAAACTCACTTTTCCCTTTATCCAGCATCGGACTCACCTCCACCCTCAAACCGATATATGATTTCATCTACGACCTCGTCGATCCCCGGCTCATATGTCCATTCCTCTTCGAACCTTTGCTTCAACCAATCCAGCGAAGCCTGGTAACGTGCCAGTTCTCGGGCCTGATCATGGAACCGCTGCTTGTCTGCCTGGTAATCACAGCGAATGCGGGCCAACTCGTCATAGGCATATTCCAGGGCATTAATCAGCTCGAACACCTCATCCCGCAGATGAGCCTCTTCGTTCCGGGCATTGTCTGCCTTATCCCACATTTCAGATCGATGATCGGCATCTATTATTTTTCGATTCATCCATGAGGCACCTCCCGCAGTTCAGGATTCTCGTAGATGTTTCCAACAACCGTGATGTAAGGCAACATTCGATGAAGCAGCCAGCTGCCGCAGCATAATTCCATGCGATCGTTGTATCCGACTTCGTATATGCCGTCGACCCGCATGTTCGGACCCTGGAACGGGTGTCCCTTGATCTCTACCAGGTCTCGATCGAATATGTTTTTGCGTTCAATGTCATCCAGGCCAGTGTATTGCATCAAAACATATTCCGAGTCCTCGCCGCCGCTGCCGCAGCCATTCTGGAGATTGTAGTAAAAAGCCTTACCGTCTTCATCAAAGGAAATGGAGTCATGGATGTCCTCGCCGCAAACGTGCATTTTCCTCAAATCTTTATCCCATACTCGAAATTTGAGATGCTTCATAGCTTCTTCCCGCCATGCCGCCGCGGCCGGGTGGCGTTATACGTCATCTTTTGGGTTATCGCTCTCTCCAGGTCGATGCCGTACCGCCCGCAGGCGTCGAACACTCGAATCACGATATCGGCCAGTTCTGAAGGGATGCCGCATGGTTTAAAATCAGGCGCAACTTGCTCTCTGAATTGAACAATATCTCCATCGTAATTCTTCGCCTCAAACCAGACTTCCGTCGGCAGCTTGCCGTTCCGATGATCCTCCAGCGCTTCCGATGCTTCCGAGTGGATCAGCGCGATGATCTCCCCGAAGCTTCTCGGTTCGTCCCACCAGCCCTTTGATACTGCATTTTGATGTGCTGCCTGCACCAATTCATTTATGGATTTCATCCGTTCATCTCTCCCTTGGATCGTTTAATTTCCAGTAGTACAGCTTCGAAAACAGTTCCATTTCCCGTGTCCATTTACTTGCGTCTGTATCTTTAAGCCGGTCATAGAGGGTGCGGTAGTCGATTACGTTTGAATCCCCTTTGGTGGATAGGTTGTCGGACAATCTCTTCCCCTCCAGGTTTGAGGGAGGATAACCATCCCCTTATCTTAGATATTGCATGCATCTTCTGATGCGAATGAATCCACGAAACAGCCGCAGCCGCCGATATCGAACAAGTCAATCTGCATATCGTTCTCCACTTCCTGATGAAGATCCCGAATCGGGTATGGTTTGCTGTCCCGTTTCATAAAGGCGTACTGCTGGATCTCCATGTACTTGTGGACGGCGGCGCCCGCCGGATGGATATACGGCTTCGGCTTCGGTGCTCGGTCATAAAAGTAATCGCGGTACGCATTGTCCAGTTCCTGCAGCATGCGTTCCTGGACATGTGCCGGGATAACCTCTGCCGGATCCATGTCATCCTTGGCCCTATTACCGGCTGTGATGTATCGGTAGGCGGATACGCATATCTTCAAGTGATGCTCTTGCTCCATGATCTTTTGGAATACATCCGGCATCTGTTCTTTCAGCAACTTGTAATGCCCCTGTCCGGCCTTCACGCAGCGACCATTACAGTTGTTATGGCTAAATCCGTAATCGTATAGGATCGGCTGTCTGATGCCGTATTTCTTGAGGATTTCGTCTTTGTAGATGTTGTGATCGATCAGCGGCATTTCCACTTTGAACGGCTGCCAGTTCTTCCGGATTGCCGGTTCCCTGTGCATCTCGTCAAACCCGATCCCGAAATACAGCGTTGCATCCGTCACAAAGTTCTCATGCTTCAGGTGCTGGCGATTCCGCCATTCCTCAACCGGCGGCCGGATTCCCTTCTTGAGGAAATCCTTAGCCACCTTCATTTTCAGCATCTTTGAACAGTCCCCGATCATGCTGTTGTAAACCATCTTTTTCTCGAACATCAGCTGGATAGGATTCAGACCGGCGCTGTGGGTCAACATGGGCAGCTGCAGCTTATCAGATGCCTCGTTAATGAATCGGTATAAGTCCTCGTTTTCCCAGAGCGTATCCGTGAAGTACAGCAGTATATTGTCATCGGGATAGGTCGTTTTGACATAATCAGCGACTGCCAGGCTCGCTTTACCGCCGCTGAAGAATATGATGTGGTTCACATCTGTCCCCCCTGGCTATATCACCGGCTTGTCAGCGATAAAGAAATTGCCCCATTCATCACGTTTCAAATGCTCGTCCGTTGCTTGCCTTACCAGGAGCTCTTGGCCGCATTTCCGGCAGCTGACCGTTTTCTGGTCTTCCTTGATATAGTCATTGGATCTATCTCGACATTGTGGATTTTTGCACCAGTAACGGAGTTTGTAGTGTGGAACCCCCTCCTTATTTTTGATCCCGGTTTGATACCACTCGGGCTCTTCGGGTGGAACTTCTTGCTGCGGCGCGCCCCCAATCATTTCCCCGATCGTCGGGTTGAGCGTCCTTGTCGAATTGATTAGTTCTGGCTTTTTAATCTCGACTTCATCCTTGCTCGGTCGTGACTCGAGCTGTTGCAATCGCTGATTAATAGCTTCTGAGACTTTCTTTTGAAGCTCCTCCGGTTTCCCTTGGCTGTGAACGACGATTTCATGAGAATAAACTGTGGTTTGCACTGGCTCCTTTTCGGAACCAAAAAGGCTGAAAAATCCCCGAATAACATCAGATTTATTGGACTCGGAAGCATCCGAGATTAAGAGTGTCCCTTGCTTCTTTTCAGTTTGAAAACTCAATCTGATCGCCATATGAATTCTCCTTTATGTTTTTTTTGGCAATAGTCGTGTAACTAGCACGGATCTACGCCTCCTCCTCTACTGTGGCAGCCAAAGCCCATTTCGCGAACTGTGTTCTTGATACCACCGACGCTGCCCCCGGGCTTCTGCCTTTGATACAAATGAAGTGGATGTTATCGTAAAAATCTTTTCCGTCCCATCCAGACCGAGTATCCGTTACTTTTCTCAGAGATCCGCCGTTGCCGACATAAGTCTTTCCAGCCTTTATTTGTGAAGGTTTCAATCTAGGAACCTCCTTCTCTGATCAAAATAAGAACTGTTGTTCCGTCATTTGGGTGTGACTGTCCGCCGCAGGACCTGATCGGCCCCGGGTTACTCAACTTTATTTAAAATGGATTCTAATACTTCGACCTGGTACGTTTGGGTGTCGAGCAACGGTTTGTACTCTCGCATCAAGTAGAGATTCAAAGCGATTCTGGCGATGATGTAAGCATCCACGACGTTATCGCTTTTATGGGTGTACCCAAAGTGCTGAAGAGCCGCGTCCTTCATCGCCTTCTTCTTCTCGTTATCCTTGAACCTGCGTTTTTTCCCATTCTCTATTATCCACCCGGTTACCTTGACATACTTCTTTGTCCAGGCCGGGTTGACATCCCAAAACGCCAGCCCCTTCCGGAATATCATCGTCCGCAGCCCGCCATGGATCATGCCGGTTGTCACGCCCATCTGCGTACCCATCGCCGGCTGCTCAATTGATATTTCATCCTCCGGCTTAATGATCTTATAGAACTTGTTTTCAAGAGAAACGAGCTCCTCGGTGCTAATCCCGCCCTTAACTTTTCGACCTTCACCTTTGAGCTCTTCTTCAAAGATCACGTTCCCTTGTTCATCCAGGATCACTACTCCGGTTTTCGTTGCTGGATCCACTCCGACGAATCTCATCTCATCGCCTCCCGGCTCCAAGGAATCCGCCAGGATATTTGGTTGTACAAATAGCGCTGATAGGAGTAGATACTTCTGCGATAATAAGCATCTGTCTCAATTCGAATCCCCTTTAAATGATCGCTGCAGACCTCCACTAGGGCCCACGTTCCAGCAGCTTTGTGATCACATTTCGGAAATTTACACTTTCCCATTTATCTCGCCACCTCCCAGGAGCGCTGCCGGGCATACTCATTGATCTTCAGAAGATGATCTTGATTAGCTCGCACAATCACATCGGCAAGTACCTTTGATGCTTCCCCAGGAGGCAATACCTCCCGGGCCTGCTGCCGGATCATCCCGACCGTTACCTGCAGCACATCCAGCAGCTCGCTGAGCATTCGGCGCTGATCGAAGTCAGCAGACTCGATTTCGTCAATCAGCTCGTTCGCTTCTTCTTGAAGCTTCACCCGCATGTCCCCGGGCTGGTAACCACGGATTGGGTAATCCAGGACCGGTATTGCAATGGTTATATATCGCATCGTTTCCCCTCGCTTTCTAATCATCAAGCCAGTCCATCAGGCTCTTGTTTGGTGCCGGCTTTGCTGGTGGCGCTATTTCCGGCTCCGGCCGTTCTTCTGCTGGCGGCTGATTGTCCGGCTCCTCCGGATCAGCTTTCTCCTCTGGCTGATTCTCCGTTTGATACGGCTCAGACGGTTCAGGAGTACCAAGCTCCTGCCACGTCCAGCCGAGGCTCTCATATTGCTCACGTAGGCCAGGAAATTTCCTGACCATCGACCCACGCTTGTAATACTGCACAAGCTCTGCTGTCCGGTCATAGATAGCTTGTTTCCGGTCCCGTTCCTCCGGGCTCATGGAACTCAATGGATCGTCCAGCTCTGCCGCGATCGTGACAAGCCCGCTGAGGGCTTTGTTATATTGCTCATCGTTTTGAATGAGTTTGCTCATGCTGCCTCACCTTCTCCGCCAGCTTTTCCTTATCTTCCTTGCTCAGGTTGATGAAGCGCCCGGTCTTCCGGTCAAAGACCATCTCCACTGTTGCTGTCCCGATCTTACGCCCCTTAGCTATGATCAATTCGATGATTCCTTTCCGAACGGTGTCCGGGT
This sequence comes from Paenibacillus sp. FSL M8-0142, assembly GCF_038597315.1. NCBI lineage: Bacteria > Bacillati > Bacillota > Bacilli > Caryophanales > Paenibacillaceae > Paenibacillus > Paenibacillus sp. FSL M8-0142. Next base: position 1,479,409 of record NZ_CP152008.1, on the reverse strand, counting down.
AATAGTAGTCGTCTCGGTACAAGAACATGATGATATCTGCGTCAAACTCGATATTTCCTGATTCGCGGAGATCGCTCATCATCGGCCGCTTGTCCTGACGCTCCTCACACTTTCGGCCCACGGAACTGATGGCGATCACTGGCACATCAAATGTGCGGGCTATCTGCTTGAGCTGCTTGGAGACGTGGTTTACACGATCAGTGTTCTGGGTGAATTTCTTCTCGGTCTCGATCAGCTGCAGGTAGTCAATGTAAATGATCAGATTCTTGTGCTTTTTCTTCATCGCCTTAACTTGCCGGCGAATATATTCAATGGTCATCCCTGGAGTATCATCAATGTAGATCGGCAAGCTGTCGAGGATCTCAAGCGCCTTGCTGTAGCTATGCCAATCATTTTCCGACAGACGTCCAGCACGTACTTTCTTGCTGTCGATCCCGCCAATCGTGCAAACATAGCGTTCGGCCACATCTAGCCCCGGCATCTCGGCGGAAAACAACCCTACGGTATAACCGTGTTCTGCAGATGACCTTGAGTCGTTGACAATATAAGCTGTCTTTCCGATACTGGGCCTCGCCGCGACGATCATTACATCCTGTTTCTGATGCCCGCCTGACATTTCGTTAAAGTCATCGCTGGCCGATCTTGCTCCGGTCAGTCCGGCGCGGCTGCCGCGTGCCATTATCTCCTTGTGATGTCCGTCCAGAACGTCGGAGACTTTCCTCATGCCATCGACTAGCGTCTGGCCTTGAAGCTCTTCGAGGTGCTCAAGACTCTCACGGACAGCACTAAGATTCAGCTTGCCACCGTTTAATACTTCACGCATTACACGAGCTGCCCGATTCTCAATACTTGTTTCCCGGACGATCTTTTGGTAGTGGTCGAAATTCGAAGTCGATGGGACAGAACCTCTAAGCTGCATAAGATAGGTCAGGCCGCCGATCTTGGAAAGTTGGGCCCCCCAGTGTTCTGCAAGCAGTACCGGATCGAACGGATCCTTGACGCCCGGCTTGTTTGTAAAAGCCTCATGCGCCCAGCTCAGTGCCTCGAAAACCAGTCCATTATTCCCTTCCGGATCAAAGTCATCCGGCCGGAGGTAACAGTCGTCAAGCAGGTCCGGATTCTTAAGGATTGAGCCAAGCACGGCCTGTTCTGCCTCAAAACTCATTGCCTGCTCACCTTCTTCGCAAGCGTCTGTTCAAGCTTCTCCCGTATATGCTCCGGCATCGGTACGGCCTTTTCGTTGTACTCGGCAAGTGCCAGGCGTTCAGCTTCTTCTTCCGCGCGTTGAAGCTCATAAAATGATTTTTCTTCTGAAGGAACCGGGTTCAAAATCTCCGCGATAGTAGGAGCGAACTTGCTAGATCGGATATGATTAGCCAGCCTCATCTGTGCAGTTTTGTAGTCGAGATCCGCTAACATGGTGTGCCATAAGCGCACGCCAGCCACTGTTACTTCAAAGAAGGGATAAGCGGTCTTGATCATTGCCAGGAAGTTTGACGTCTCCGTCTGCTTCACGCGCTGCTCCCTCCTCGTAAAACTGATTAAGAATATCCATCTCTTCTTTGTTACGCTGCGCTTTTGGTTTAAAGGATGTCTTGCTTCTTTCCAAGTCCTTCTTGATCCAAACGCGGATTGTTTTATAGTGATCCTTTTTATGCTGGCTGGGCTTTTTATTGGTTTGCCATTCATCGAGAGCTTCGATGGTGTTATCGACTCGATGTTTTCCAAACTCAGCACATAATTTTTCGTATTGCTCAAGGGTCAGATATACGGTGTCATGGAACTTGAGTTTGTCCATATATATATCCTCTTTCTTTATAGTTTTCTTTCTTTCTTTCTTGGGGGGTGAATTGTCCCCCACTACTGGGGGTGAATTGTCCCCCACTCTGGGGGAGGATTGTCCCCCACTAGGTTTCTTAGGTAGTGGGGGTGATTTGACCACCACTAACCATTCATCAAAACGTTTATTGAATGCAATTTTCCGAGGTTGTATTCCATATGCCTCCTGAGTGATGACTAAGATCCGGCGGTCGATGAGATTGGCAAGTTCTCTCTTGACACCCTTCAAATCCCCCTCAATCGCTTCCCTGATGAAGCTGACTGACAAGGCGCAATCCTTACGATTAAACCCGTAGGTGTAGCGCCAGACCGTCAAGAGTATGGAATATTGCGTGCCGTTTAGCTTCCGCCGGGCTACCTCCTCCAAAATTGCATTGGCGATCCGGGTATAACCGTCTTCCAGCTGCGGTCCTGCCATATCACTTCACCCGTTCATTTTTATCCGACATTGCGGGGTTCGTATCTGTTGTTCGTACCAAACAATTCGGCATGAGCTGGAGCCCAATCAGGGGGACCATACTTGCTGAGATAGCCCAGGCGATTAATGTATGAGTCGACTGGTCCTTCATTGTGCATGGCTTCTAGAAGCTTCCAGCATCCCTCGACGTCATTCAAGGCTCTATGTGCCCCCAGCAATTCGATACCATACCTGCTGCACATGTCTGTCAGCTTATGAGGGTAGGTGTGCCGATCGCGGCTTATCGTGAGCGTGTCGATGAACGGATTGGTGAATGTTTTTCCTGCTAGCCGTTGAAGAGCATGGTGCAAGAACTGAAGATCAAATGCGGCATTGTGAGCAACCAGTAAACTGTCACCCATAATGTTACGCAGTATCCGGAAGGCAAGCCCTTCATCCATTGCCCCTTGCAACATCTCTGGATAGATCCCTGTGATTTCCGTGATCTTCGGGGTCAATTCAATTTCCGTTTTAATGAGAGTGTGAAATCCCGTTACAATCTCGCCATCTACAACCCTGACAGCAGCCATTTCTATTACTCTATCGTTCACCGGATCAAGTCCAGTAGTTTCGAAGTCAAATACAGTCAAATTGTTAAGCACCGGTAACCACCTCCAAGTGATAATGTTTTCCTTCTTCGAATCCGCGCTGCCGGAGTGCCATCCTCACGGTCATTTCAGCCAGCTGCGGAGTGTTATTCTCGCCTGATAAATGCGTCAGGTATATTCGCTCGCCGCGGCCCCGGATCAACCGTTTCAGGACCTCTGCCGTCTGTTGATTACTCAGGTGACCGATGTCGGAGAGGATGCGGGCTTTGATGCTGTCAGGTCGGTTGCACATCTCGACCAGGTCGGGATCATGATTCGCCTCGATCAGCACGTAATGGCTTCCCTCCATCATTTCGAGCATCTCCTCCGTCCATTTACCTGTATCGAAAACCACGCAGCAGCGGCCGCCCTCGTCGTCCTCGATGGCGTAACCAACCGGCTCCCTAGCGTCATGGAAGGTTTCAAAAGGATATACATGCACGCCGCCGAGCTCGATCATCTCGTACTTGCCCCACCGGGTTTCCGCCGTGCACCGCAGGTCCTCGTCTACTCCGGAAATCTTCTGCCACTCGCCTTCCGTTGCCCATACTGGTATCCGAAATTTGTTTGCCAGTGGCAGCCCTTTTGTATGGTCGTTGTGTGCGTGGGTGATCATGATCGCCGCGATGTGATCCGGCCGGATGCCGACTTCCAGCAGCCGCTTTTCGATCTTGGTCTTGGCAACGCCGGCATCAATCAGGATGGTCTTGCCGCCGGCGGTGACGGCCACGCAGTTCCCTGCGCTGCCGGAAGCGAGAATATCAACTTTCATGTTGACGCTCCCATCCGTTCCACTTCTTCCCGCCGATCGTTGTCAGAAAGCATCATTGCGTAATTTGCAATGTTCGCGCAGCGGCGACGGAATTCTGAGTGTGTGGAACAATACTTCAACTGGCGACCATTCTTGGCCATTTCTCTGATGAGATAATCCACTGATGAATTCTCCCATCCACCCTTGTGTTCATTTGCTCTAAGCTGCTCTTCCATGTCCATTGCAAACCTTGCTACTTCTTTTCTTGGCAGCGGTGTTCGAATGTTAACTTGCTGTACGAAAAATCCGACTGGTTCGCCAAGTTCATACACTTTAATGCAATCACGATCTGCCCCGAACCGGAGAGCTATAAGCTTGGCCTCATCAGTGTAATAAGTCTCTAACCGCTGGTTATCTTCGAATGCTTTTGCAGCCTCTTCCACAAATGCTAGATGTTCCGGGGTGATACTTCTCATATCGCACGCTCCCTCTTTAATCGTTCCTGCCACTCCCGATCGTGCGGGCATCCTTTGGCCGGCTCTTCGTAGTGCCGACGCCCGAGGACGAACGAGACGAATTTGTCCGTAGCTTTTTCGTAATACATGCCGTTCAAGACTTCCCCGGCAGGAGCCGGAGGGTCAATATGGTCGAAAAGGTCGAGTTGCACGGGCTTGCTTTCGCTCCCCATTTCGTTTCCCCTCCAGTCCTTCGTAGCACCGGGGGCACACCCGCTTATCACGGATGTACTCCTCATTGCCCGGGTTAATCTCGCTGCCGCATATCTGACAGTCAGGACAGCGCTCGTAAACCTCGACCATGGTCTTCATGGCTTATTCCGGGAGCATGTCTTCTGCCTGCTCTGCTGCTTGAATTTGCATGTCCATAATTTTGAGGTATGCCTTCAGTTCTGCCTCCGTAGGCTCGTCACCCTTAACCTTGCAGTATTGCTGCATGTGCGCGCCCATAGCTTCCTTGTCCGTTAGCCCCAGTTTCTTGTAGTTAGCCTTGACCTGAGCTTTGAGTGCTTTCATACGCGCAGCAGCCTCGTCATCGCCCTGCTCGGTTTGCTGAGGCGCTGTTTTTTCCTGCCCTTCAGCTTCTGGAGTTACATCTTTACGATTGTATGAATCGACATTCTGGAGCGGTGGCTGTTCAATGTTCTCATCTCCGAACTCAAGACCATACTGTTTTTTCAGTGCTCTTTGTTCGGCATGTTTGCCGATCATATCCGGCTCCCATTTGTTCCAGTTGTCCTTGTTCTGTCCTGTGTACACATGACCGATATGCTCTTTGTCAACAAAAACGGTCACAGGGCGGTATCCATCTCTATAAGCAATTGAGTATGCTCCAACGATGGCTCCGCGAGGGAAAGTAACTTCATGTTCGATTACTTCCCATTCGTCTTCACCCTTCTCGTTTTTATATTTCCGTGCCTTAAAGGTGTCGTTGGCACAAACCGTCTGAGTGTCGGGTGGCTGAAAACCTTCTTTCTCCCTTGCCTTCGCGAGGTACGCCTCCGCAGCGAACTGGATTCGCGCTTGGTTACCGTATTTGATGAAGAAGATTTCATTTTTGAAAGGATCAAGACGGTATGAAGCGGCTTTATGAGCAAAGAGTAAGAACTCAGGATCGGTAGCTGTTGGGCAAAGTGACGTGCGGATTACCTCCAAGACTTCAATGGGGAATGCATCCTTGATCTCTGGGGTAAGGGTCATGACCTGCGTATTTGAATTTGCCATATGATAAGTGCCTCCTAAATGTGAATGATTTTGGTGGTGCCGGTATTGCGGTGTACGATGTGCAGGACGGTTGCTTCTGCCTTGAATACAAGCCAATTGTCTGGGTTAAGACCTGCGTCCTTAATAGTGATCTTCTGGCGACGGGTGGGGTTCTTGCCGTTCTTCATTCGAAATGCTCCTTGAAGAACTCTCCATTGGTGTTAAGATGGTGGAACGAACCGCTGTCGTCGTTTACAACAAGCCACGAATCATAGCGCGTATCGATTTTGTAAGACTTACCTTCAGTGAATTGTCCTCGGGAAGATTGGGTGCAAGTGATTGAGTTCTTAGACATTGGATAATTCCTCCGATTCGATTTGTAGTGGTTTTCCTTCAATAACTTGGCAGGTAATCAACTGCCCGCGCGGAGCATTATATCGTGTCACGCTCTCCTTGTTGTCGATAAGGCATGGGGCAATCCAGCCGCTCTGCTCGCTGATAACGTCCCGGACTTCCAGCCCCGCCCGGATACTCTCCGATAGGGAGAACTGCGCCGGGGTCTTCCCGTCCCGATCGATTACGAAATCCGGTTTGATCTCACCGTTCTTCTGTTGTTTGAAGAGCCGGATTGTGAGCGTCTGGAAAAGGCCCTGTACCTTGGCCGCCTGCAGCTCTGCAGCCTTTGCCTCGTATGCTTTGATGGCATCAAGGATAAAGATGGATTCATTGCGGCTCTCCAGCGTCGCGGCTTCGTCAGCTCGTGCCTTTTCGAGATCGGCTTGCAGGCTTTGGCGTCGGTTGTACCAGCCAATCGTATCTGCTGTCGCGTCTCTTCGTTGCTCCAAGGCACGCATCTGTTCCCAAAGCTCCGAAACGTCAATCAGTTCCACCGCGGCGAGCTCAGCCTCGAGTTCCTTCCGACGAGCGACCAGCTTGTCGTGTTCTTCCCGCAGCGGCTTCTTTCGCTCCTCTTTGCTCGCTTCGGCAGCCGCCTTCGCTGCCTCGTCAAACGGCCGCTTACAGGTGGAGCATTCCTCCGCGATCTCTTCGCCGTGGACCTTCATGTATCGGGCCTTGGCAGCTGCAATCTGTTGCCGGACATTATCGAGCGTCCCCTCAAGCACCGCCTGCTTCCGTTTAGGCTCGTCAGCCAGCTCGATCTTGGCATGGATAGCTTTGACCTGTTTGACCAGTTCAGCGTCTTCCACCTTGATCGCCTCGATATCGTCCGGTACTTCTGGGAGCTGCCGGAGCTGTTCCTCAAGTGTCTCCGTCCGGCCCTGTGCCTTCTTATGTGCTGTGTCTTTGTCGTTCTTATTCTTCTTATGGATCTCCTCAAGCTGCGGCAGCGTGTGCTTTTTTACCAGCTCAGCCAGCTTCTCGGCTTGAGGGTTCAATTTTATGTCCTTTGGTTTTTGGTCCGGGCTCGTCCGGCTCATCTCCGCAAACACTTCTTTTTGAGAGGGCGGCGTCGAGTATCGGAGCATTAATTCACGCTGCCTTTCCCAATGAAGCGAGAAGAAGTACAGCGGATTAAACAAGGCCAAGAACAGATCCTTATCTATCAGCGATTTGACGATCTCCTCGAAGTCACTCGCCTTGCTCGGTACATCATTGATGTAATAGGTTGCCTTCCCCTTCTCGATGCCTCGTCCAAATTTGAGCAGCTTGCCGTCAACTTCCAGCAGCGTTTCGGCCAAGACATGATCGTATTTGTAATTCGTAGGAGTCGGGTCCATCTTGCCGCCGAAGGTGTCCGTGCCGTACAATGTCCATGTGGGAATTTCCAGAACACTGGACTTTCCTTCCTCGTTGTCCCCCGTGATCTTGGTCAGGTCGCCAAACTTAACGCATAGATCACGGTGGGCTTTAAAATTGTGGCAGTTGCATTCAATCAACTTGAAATGACTCATGGTTTTCCTCACTTTCGCTTGATTTCAGGTCCCAGAACCCCGATTTTGGCAAAAAAATAATAGGCTTAGTCTTCAGCGACTTCTTGCCATTCCACGATTACCGGGCAGTTCTCGATGCTGACGATCAATTTCTCGTTTTCATCCAGCACCCAAAACTCCGATATGTTCTCATCCCCAACCTGCTTGATCTCGATGATCTCGCGCCCATTCATTTCAGTACCGACTTCGAAGATTCTGGTCGGGTTACTTACCACCGTCAGCTTCTGGATCACTTGCATTGTCTTGTTCACCTCCTTCCAAGGAATCGAGCATGCTGTCCTCCACCTGCTGCTTGTACGCATCGAGGGCATCCTCTTCCAGTTGACCTGCAGATTTTTGTTCACCCCACAGTGGCCAGGAAAAGCGATCGAGGGACATCCTACATCGCCTCCTGCAGATACCTGCGGTCACCCCAGAGCTTCAGCAGCTCCTGCCGGCATCTTCGATATTCTCCCCGGGCGTCTAGTGCCTCCAGGTATCTACGCTCAGCCAGCATGCGTTGCTCGGTCTGAAGTGCTTGGAGCATTTTCTTGCGAAGATAATTCTGATCGTTCAATGGTGGTACTCCTTTCTAAGAGCTTTTTCTATCCATCAATGGAATGACCCCGCGCTTCTTCAGTAGTTCATGAATAAAGAGCCTGCCCTTCTGAGTCCAGCGTGTGTTCATGGTTACGTCCGGGTCTCCGTTACTCCTTGTGATGTCAATAGTTTCTGACTTGGTGTATCCCTTGTCGTGGTACTCTCGGTACAGGAGCCATTGTTTATTCTGCTTGTACTGGACGCGCTCTTCGTGCAGGATTTTGTTTAAGGCATTCCCAGACATTCCATAGTCCTTGGCGATCTGCGTTATGGTCACTGTGCCTTTTGATTTAAGAATCTGATCCAAGTAACTGATTTTCGGCTCGTACTCAGCCACACGCTGCTCCAACATCAAAGCTTTGGTTTCGATTTCTTGTTTGGCTTTCTGCTCCTCAATCCACTTCTGAGCGCGCGCTATTGGATCGTCAATCAAATAAGATGGAACATATGCTGATGCTCTGAATTTTTTCTCGACTTCGATGAAGTAGCGTCGGGCTTCACGGCCTTTAATGTTGTTCTCTACCATGCAGAGTTCTTTCGCCATGTCGAGTTTAAGAATGTAATCCGTTCTTGGTCTCCCGTTAGGGGTTTTCGCCAGAATTGGCGAAAAGTCTTCGCGCGCTACAAATCCGTATTTTTCAATCCGATCCTTAATCCAATTGGTGAAGTCGCGACCAACTTCTAGGAACGCATGCAACTCTCGACCATCAACTATCCGTTCTCCAATGTCGGTTTCGTATACCGGAAGGAGTTCATTGGTTAGTACCTTCATTCTGTTGTTCAAATTGTTTTTGTCTCCTTTCTCTCATTTCTGCAGCCAACAAGCGTCGGCATACGAATAGGGCGTTCAGCAATAACCAAGCGATGAAACACAGCAATGCGATCATTGTGCTTCCTTGATACCGGGGAAGTCTCTTTCAATCATTGCGATTTCCATATGGACAAAGTCGATCTTGGCAGGATTCACAAAACCACTGTTCTGGAACTTGTGAAGGTTGTTATAGTGGTTTATGACCTCCACCGGGATTGCGTTAATTGTCATAAAACAAATCCACCTCAATTCCAATTTATTGAAGAACATTCGTTCTCTATTGCATCAATTAAATTAACGGTGTATAATCCATTTTGTCGGAAGTGAATTAAATACACGCTCTATTAATTAGCGAGATCCTGGAATAGATCGTCTACTGTTGTGTCAAAATATTTTGCTAGCTTAAAAGCGAATTTAATTTCGGGGTTATTTCTGCCACTTTCGATACCACGAATAAAACTTTCGGTTACACCAAAATCTAAAGAAAGTGCACGTTGAGTCTTACCCTTTTGAATACGAAGCTCAGTAAATCTCGAACGTTTTACAACAGTTCGTGGTTCAGCTTTCCTACGCGCCAATTGAAAGAACCTCCTTTCAATTTATTTTTATATTTGTTGCGCGCATATTCTGCGCACAACAAATATAGCATGTGCATAATCTGCGCGTCAACACTAAAATTCTATTTTTTGGAGTGTGTTATATGTCTGCTAGTACCGAAGATAAAAAAATGATAGGACTAAGAATCCGGAATCTCCGCGAAAAAACTGGGATGACACAACAGGAACTGGCAGATCATATTGGCATAACTCGCCATAGTTTATCTAATTATGAAATAGGCCGGGCTGTTCCACAGAGTAGTGTTTTAAACAAACTAGCTGAGTACCTCCATACAACAACTGACTACATTCTTGGTAACGCTGAGGATCCTAGACATAGTAATGACATTCTCATTGATGAATTCAATTCCATACTTAAACTTTTATCAGAAGATGATAATTCTTTTAAAGCAGAGGTTTTTGCGGACGTAAAGAACACTCTTGATAAGAAATTCACTGTTGCAATTGAAGAAGATTTTACCTATACCCCCAGAGAAGTAAGGGCTATAATGCATGACGACTATAGTTTTTTCTTTAAAACTGAATTATATGGGGCGCTAATGGACATTGGAATTAAACATAAGATTGTCGAGGGTATCGGGTCGAATAACGTGCAGAATCAAGAACCGTATACAGTCGAAATGGTAAAGATTCCAGTGTACGGCGAAATTAGAGCTGGATATGGCTCACTTGCACAAGAGGATATCATCGGATATGAGGTGACCTCTCGCGATTCTGTTGGTGATGGTGAATATTTTTATCTAATCGTAAAAGGCGACAGTATGATCGACGAGGGAATTTATGAAGGTATGCGTGTCCTTGTCCGGAAGCAAAGCCACTGTGAACACGGGAAAATCGGTGTCGTTATTGTTGATGGTGAGGAAGGTACATTAAAGCGTGTTTATTATGAGGATGATAATGTCGTACTGCGGGCATCCAACAAGAGAATTCCACCACGCCCTTACCCGCTCGACGAGGTAATCATCCAAGGACAAGTAACGAAGGTGGAATTTGATGTATAACATATCAGTCATCTATGATTACAGTTATGATGGTATGTGGCCCGCTTGGATGGTTTTAAAGCCACGATGCGGGTGCTTTGACTGGAGCACTGAAACCATATACGTCCCCATTGAAGCCCCTTTCCAACGTCTCTCAAGGGATGAAATGAATGACGATTCCTTAGGAATATCAATTATACAGACCGATCTAGTGATGAGTGTCAAGAAGCCGAATCACTTTGGTATATATTTGCCACGTGTGAAGCTACGGCTCAATAAACTAAGAGGAGAAAAACTGACTCCATTCTTTCGGATGTCAGACATCGAGCATTTAATCATACAGATGTGTGACATTGAAATTGTCATGGGTATGAACATATCAACACGATTTGCTTGGGATTATAGTAAGAATGATCGGTCCCAATTTAATGGGACCGATTTTTAATTTGATGATTTCACTCTCGAAATCATTCCATCGATGCTGTCCTGAAACACTCTGAATGGCCTTCCTCCTGTGCGGTAACTGCCGGCGCCTATGATCCAGATATAAGGGAACACCTTCTTGGCCGCCGGCTGCCACGCCTCTCGTTCCCATTCCCCGCTCAAATAATACTGTTCATATCGATTCATCTTATCTTGCATTACCTTTTCCGTATACATTGAGCGTTGTATCTCAACGAACCACGGAGCTCCTTTCCAGATCGTGAAGACGTCCGGCTCCGGCCGCCCCTTCCCGCCGAGCTTAGGCTCCACATCGAACACCCGCGGCAGCTCCACCTTCCGGATCTGTTTGTAAAAGTCCACGATAGCCAGGAAGTGCCCTATCTTGGCGCTGTCCTTTTTGATTCCTGGCACCGGAAAATAGATGTACTTCCGGCGATCCGTGGCGCAGGTAATGACGTCATCCCGCCGCAGGCGCTTGAGGACCATGTTGGCCTGAGTGATTGGATTTTTGATGTTGGAGAAATGGAGCTCCGCGATATCATCCCGGCTGAGGCAGCGGAAGCGTACCAGATCGGACACGATAGCCTTATCCCGCGCATTCACTCTCATAACACTCCTATCTCGATTGTTTCGTCATCCTCACTTATTTCCGGCTCATTCTGGGCCGCTGCTGGCTCCTCTGCCCGCTTGTAGGGCTCCAGGAGTGCCTTTGCCTTCGGTAGGTCCAGATAAGGGCCCTGTACGGTCGTCAGGCCGTCAAGCTTGAGCACCATTCGCCCCTTTTGGCTCTGTTGAATATCCGCTGCCTCCCCGCTGCCGAGGGTAATCCGGCTGTTAATTTCATCGGAATGACGGAAGGCCATTCGGACCGTAAGGTTATTCTTTAATTTACCGTCAAGGACATCCGAGTCCGGCCGCTGCATGCTGAGGATCAAGAATACCCCAAGAGCCCGCCCGATCGCGCTGATCTCCTCAATGCCGTCCATGAGATCCCGTTCCTTTTTCAGCAGCGCTACCTCATCGATCGCCAGCACGATATAGGGCGGCCGTTCCTGTTCCGGCAGATCGTCGATATTCGCCAGGCCCTCTCGGTCCAGCAAGTCCCCCCTCCGCCGCATCTCCTTCCGGATCCGCAGAACGATCTTGTGCAGCTGAGGCGTCTCAACAACAACCTCCCGCGCCACCCCCTTGAACAAATGGAACTCCGAACGCTTAAGGTCCGCACAGTACAATTCCAATCTGTCCGCCGCTGTCCGGATAAGAGTCGTCAAGATTGACCGCAGAGCGACGGACTTCCCGCTGCCGGTCTCCCCGGCCACCAATAAATGCGGGTGCTCCGTCATGTCATACACTTCGTCCCCTGTCCGGCTCCGTCCGACATAGATAGGCAGTCTGAGCCCTTCCACGGCTCGCACTACGACCTCCGGATCATAATCGAACCGCCGGACCTCCTGGCTGTAAATGTTCAAGGTGAATGTCTTGGAGGAGCCGAACAGCTCTATGTTCTCGCCAAAGGTTTGTTCAAAGAGCCAATCCCGTTTCCGGACCTCCTTCGGGTCTAGGCCGTTCGGCAGGACAAAGACCACCTGCACGCAATCAGGATAAACCGTGACCCGGCTCACCTGAGGATACACTCGGAGCTCCTTCCCCTGCCGCCCTCTGCGCTTCAGGCATATTTCTCCGGCCACGAACAGCTTCCTCATCCTAGTCCGATACATTGAGTCTGCTGTCGTTCTGTAGATCGACCACGCGCCGCCCAAGCAGCCGCAGGCTGCCGCTAACTTAATAATTGCTATCCCACCAACTCCGCTCATTATCATTCGCTTCGCCCCTTTTCGCTCCCGCTCAAAACAGATCTACTTTTCCGCTATCTATCAGCGTTTTCGCTCGTACTACAATTGCAATACTACTGCTGCTTATACAAACGTACCTGCAAAGGTATCTGCTAAAGCATCAAACATGCACTCCGAAGGTGTGAGCAACCTGTCGGAGGCACTCCCACCAGACCTCAAACGATACGTAGGCGCATGCAACGTACCCGGCAATCTTGACGAATATTACCTTGCCGCCATGCCCCATATTTTCAAGGACCGTGCTGGAGAAATGCGATACCACACCGATCCCTAGGATTTTGAATATCGCTGCCACTTCGATCATGCGATCCCTCCTTAAATAAACCCCTCAACGACAAAGTCATTCCCCAGCTCCGGAGCCGGCATAGCCAGCCTGCCGCCGCCGTTCCCGCCGTCTACATCCCGCTGAATCAGCCGTTTGAGATAACCGGACTTATTCGGCCGCTCCTGGACGTGATTGTAGAGCTGCAGTTGGTCTGGATCGAGCACGTTAAATGCCACCTGTATAATCCGGATCTCCTTAGCCATAAACCCTCCTCGCGATCAAGAAGAACGCTTTTACATTGGCATACTGCGGATCACCTTCGATTAACTGGATACCAGGGAAATACGCGCGCAGGGCCTCCAAGACGGCCCCAGCACCGCCCCCACATAGGTAAACCATATCATTAGCCTTCCAGCCACCGGCAAGCGCCCTGAGAGCGATCTGGCGGGAGAAGTCTGCAGGCTTAACGGATCGCAGCGTCTCCATCCCGGTCCCGAGCGTAAAGCTCCCGCGATCATTAAACCGGCGATCAATCAGCGTGCCGAAATTGACCGTGCCGCTGCCGATATCGATCACCCGGATCACTCCGCCCCCTGGAACCAGGAGGCCCGCCGTCACCCCCTCCGCCGCCACCTCGCAGCGCCGGATAACGATGATTTTTCGCTGTCCGTTCACGATCAACTCATGCCGGCCGCAAAGCATTTCCTTGATAGCTGCCTTCTCCGTCTCCTGGTGCGTGCTAATCGGCTGGCCGACAATGATCTGGTGCTCTATACCCTCACCATATTGGTGCAGCGCCAGCAGGATCCGCAGGCGGGCATCCGGATGCGCCTTACTTTCTCCCTTGCGGCTTTCCGCGCACTCGCTCTCATGGAGGGCAAGAGTGCCGGCGAACCCCCGCTGGCCGTCATACTCAAACTCGAAATCATGATCCCCGTGCTGCTGCCGGAGGTTGCGTTCCCGGTACTCCCCGATCAGGGAGGGGAACGCCCGCAGCTGCTTGCCGTCGAAATACTTGGTCATGTAATTGCCTGCATCAATGGCCGATATCATCCGCATCCCACCTTGTTGTTGAACTGGTTACGGAACCGGACTGGAGCCTGAGCCCTTGGTGCCGTATCTGGTTACATATCTATGCCCGACGGCTTGCCTATGTTTCATAGTTACATGAATAAAATTTTCATAGATTGTCCATCCTCTGAAGTAGAAGGGGTGTGGGGAAATGTACGGATTAGGTAAAAAGAGAACACGGTTCGGGAAATTCCTGGATAGGAATAACATCACTCAGGGATGGTTAGTGGCTCACGCCAAACTAAATCGAAATACGTTGACTCAGCTTTGTGGGGACGATCAATACGAACCGCGTGCAGAAACAGTACAGAAGATCATATCCACGTTACGAAAGCATGGATACGACGTACGCGCACATGATTTTTGGACATAAAAAAAGACCCCACATTTTGTGGGGTTAGTTCATATACATCGCCATTCGTTGGTCTAGCAACATTATTCTTTCCGCGTAACCATTGTCATCAAAAACAACTGATACCAGATATACATTTTCCATATCTTCGATGTTTTCTTTCGTCTTTGAGTCTTGAGTCAGAAACGATCCTTCCATAGTGTCGTAAGCAAAGTCTATGCTTTTATCAGCTTCGAGGAGTACATTCTCCTCACCATAGGCTTTCTTGATATCCTCCTTGAGCATACCGATCTTGATCTTCGGTGATTGATATGCATCTGCTGCCTCTTTCTCCAAGGAAATCCCGGCCACTTTGTCTTCACGATACATAATTCTTACACCAGACTCATATGAGAAAAAGTTCAGAGTGGATTTTTCGCCTGTCCCTAGAACCTTTTCTACATCGGATCGATTCATCCCATACTCTACTTTTGACTTCTCTTGTCCAACGCGCTCGATTGAAAGGTCTTTCTTAGTCAGCCCCGTCCCTTGCCCTTTTTCATTGCATCCAGCCAACATAATTAATAAAACGACAAATAATAAAACACCTCTTAGCTTCAATATCTCAACTCCCCCTTTTCCTCCTAAATACTAACAAATGTATCATCTATGTGCTACGATTTATTCCTCATTTTGGTTTCTAAAAGAAAAGAAGAAGCCTGCCATGGCATATCGCCGGCAGGCTTTAACTTTTAATACTTTGTCCAGTATTCTACATTATTTTGCTTTGGTGGTGACTTCTCGAGGACTTCAGTCCGAATGATTTGGATTCCATCTGTTGTGGACTTATCCGGCCAAATGATGTATCCCTCGGCCTCAAGGTACTCTAGCCCTCTCACAATATCAGGCCGCCTCCGTCCGGTCATAACCTCTAAACGTTTAAAATCAGGCATTCGGCTTGCATGGACTGGGCTCGGGTAATTGATCAAAATCCGAAGTAATTTACGCTCGGGATCTGGAAGCATCGCTTGATCACTCCTTTTTAAATCATTATGAGTATATCATAATTTTAATATTTTGTTCTTGTTTTGTTCGGTTGTATAACACAACTAATTAGGGTATTATTAAATCAACAGCAAGAGACGAACGGGGAACCGATAAGCCGGGGATGCCGGATGAGGAAAAAGGAGCGTAATTGAAATGATGACTTACACAATCGATGGAAAAGAAATTACTCTGACTCAGGATGCTTACATTGATGGACTGCCTGGTGAGCGTCCAATCTACAAGGCCCATGGTACAGACGCTCAAGGAAATGAGTATATCGTGACCTGGAATGTTGTTGACGGGTGGGAAAACATCGAGGATGAGTCCGAAATGTGCGACTGGGAAAATCCAATTGGACTGATGCAGGTAAAGTAGCACCGCCCCTTGAATACGTTGGTGCTGAGTGGATCGCCGAACACATCACGGGCACCACTCAGCAAAACGTAAGCAAGACGGCCAAAGCAATGCTTAAGCCGGGGTACCGAGGCAAAGAGGAAAGATTCCCGCGGCCTCACGCTGTAGTCAAGGGGCGGAATGGAAAAGAGACTCCATTGTGGTTAGCGAGTTGGTTTGAAAGCGAGGAATCATAAATGCCAAAATCTTTGATTGATTTAACGGGCGAGCGATACGGACGTCTCGTCGTAATCAAGGAGATCGAGCGGCGGGGTTATACCCGGCGTTGGCTGTGCCGCTGTGACTGTGGAAATGAGGTGCCTGTCACCATGCCAAACCTACGAAACGGTCATACAACATCCTGCGGGTGCGTACAGAGTGAACGCGCCAGCTCTGCTAATCTTGATGATCTGAGGGGACGCCGCTTTGGAAAACTCGTCGTCCTACGACGGGGACAAACAAATAAGAAGCGCCGCGTACATTGGGTTTGTCGTTGTGAATGTGGAGAGGAAACGAGTGTTTCCGCACTTAATTTGCGTAATGGTACAACTAGATCATGCGGTTGTCTCCGCGTAGAAAAGGGTACGGAAGTGCAAAAATACAACGAGGACAACTTACGAGTTGATGGCGTTTATACTCCGGTGCTTAAAAGCAAAATCAGACGCGATAATAGAACTGGCGTCAAGGGCGTGAGTGTTAAGCGGAAGAAAGACGGGAGCGAGGTTTACCGGGCAAATATTCGGGTAAACGGCAAAACGCATTACTTGGGTGAGCACGCTACGATAGAGAAGGCGGCAGCTGCCAGAAAGGCCGGAGAAGAAAAGTATCACAAGCCATATCTCGAAATAGATACAAAAAAAGACCCTGCCAGCGAATAGCCAGCAGGGTCATCGTTTACAGAAACTTATTCGTTTTATGTGTCTCGTCTTTGTAGCCTTTTCCCTCTTTCGGGTTAGAGATGATGCCAAGCAGCACCAGGAGGCCGAGAACAGCAACTGCAAGCGCCATAATCTTGGCGTTCAGTTCCTCCGTTAACGCAAACCCGAATAAATCCCCGGATGCTTGTACTATCAGCAGCACTGCCGCTACGATCGATACCCACATACCATAATTTCTCCATTTGTTATTTTCCATGATCAAACATCTCCTCTCTTAATGATCATCCCGCCGCGGTGCAGGACCGTAATCATCCGATAAAATTCATAGCTGCTTGGGCTCTTGGTCGAAATCAGCCCAGCATTAAATGCTTGTTCAACGGCATCCTTAGCCCAGCTCGGAACGTCCATTTTCTGCAGCCTTTCAAGCTCATCAATGCGTGCCCGTTGCTTTTTCAGTGATGCGCCCTGTTCCTGCAGCCCTTTCTTCAAAACCTTGTTACTGGATTCTAGGCTCGCGACTTTTCGTTCTAAAGCCTCGAACGCTGCCTTTTCTGCTGCATTCATATCCCCAACCCTTTCTGGATATTGATCTAAATCGTCTCTGAATTCATTCATGTCGATCACCGGACATGCTTTCCAGGCATAACCCGGATACTCACTATGCCCCTTGATCTGCTGTGCTGTCGGAATCACCTTACGGAGCTGACGGACTAAATCAAGCGTCGCCTGGTACTGCTCCGCTGTTGGATTCTGTGTCCGGAAGTCTCCGACCATGCAAATCCCCAGGGCATGCTTGTTGCTATTCCCGACGTGATAAGTGACCACTTCAGGGTCCCAGCACTTATATACGGTGCCGTCACGCTGGACCACAAACGGATAGGCAATACCCGGCCAGCCGTTCGTATTTACGTGAAAGTTAGCGAAAGCTTCTGGCGTGCCCGAGAAGGTCAACGAATGGTGGATCGAGATCGATCGGATATCCGACAGCCGGCGCGTCTTATACCGCTTTGTCTTGTGGGTCGGGAGCTTCCCCCGAAGATCGACCATTTTCATCTTTCCTTGCCTCCCCGCTCGCTTTTTCCTGTAGTACAGCCACAGCCTTGACTAGGGCATCAGGAACTTTGAATCCCATCTTCCCGTAATTCTCAATGATACTTAGCAGCTCATTGACGATGTAAAAGAAAACGACAGCATCCCGGAGATAGTGCATATCCCCTAAGACGCTGTCGATCAGATGTGCTACTGTGACCAGAAGGAAAATTCCAACCTTCTTAGCTATACCAACGTACCCTTTCATCGACCGGAGCTCGCCGCGCATCCAGGCGGCGGCCCAGCCGGTTAGATAATCAATGATAACGAATACCAGCAGCGCATTCATCATCGCTGTCCACCCCCCGAAGAAGTAGCCTGTTATGGCTCCTAATAGTGCTGCTATTCCCCCATAGATCCTTTCATCCATGACCCTTCCTCCTGTCTCCATATCTCTCTACAAGGCATAAAAAATACGCCTTCCGGCGCGTGCTATGCTACATATTCGACTCCAGTTATTTGCTGGTACTCCTCAGAGGTGATCATCTTTGCTACAACAAAGGTCTTTAAACTGTCGTCATTGTATAACGGATGCTGATTATCGTAATAACGCTTGATGATCGGATACCACATTTACACTGCACCTCCTTTCAGGGAGGCAACCTCAAGCAACAGGCTTCCCACGGTATCCTCAAGGGAGGCTATTGTCGCCTTATCGTTGGCGCTCTCCAAAATGAGGTTCCCAACAGTCTGATTCAACTCAGTGACTTGTTCGGACAGCGTAGGATCCGGGTCCTGGAATTCAGGATACTCATCGGCGAAAACAAGGAAATTCCCCTCAGTTATATTCTGTTCTTCGACTAAAAACAAATTAGCGTGTTCCTCAATGATCAAGGAGCGTTCTTCTAAGGAGTTGTATTGTTTTTTAACTCTCATGTTTACTTACACCACCTTATTCTATTATTTCGAAATGATCGGCCTTCGGGAGCTCTTGTGTACCTACACATCTAAAACTGTGAGATTGGTGTACAGAGTTAGATACTCACCTCTCGCATTAACATCACGGTTACTTGACCAGATATACAACTGTATCTTGTCATTCGCATTAACTGAAAGATCTTCGACAAAAGTAGTAGTAACGGTGCTGTTTGTCTGTCGTAATATACCTCGCGGAACATCATTAACATACAGTTGACCATAAGCTGTCGCCCCTCCATCGGTACGTAACCCAAAGGAAACTCGATAAACGGCTTCTAAAGAAGGCCTAGCAATCGCTGATGTAGGCGATGGGGATGTAGAAGAGCTCCCCGACACCCAGCGACTTTGGAATAAGAAATGATCTCCTGGACCAATCGTCACAAGAGTACCGATCAAGTTCGCCACGTTCACATCTTTCCGCAAATTCGCGGAAGTGAGTCCAGGAACGGCTGCAGTTACCCATGTAAAGCCGTCATAAAACCCACGAGGTGGACGAATGAAGAATCGATCTCCTGCCCATACGGTAGCCTCAAGCCCCGGCATATGGTTGTTCTCTGCGCTTCGGTTTGGCATCTGACCTGCTTTTTTAACCCCGTCATCATATCCGGATTGACCAACAAGTAGATACTGCGGGTCGAGTACAGCGTCGGCCGTATCTACTACAGTAGACTTACCAACCACGCCAAACATGTTTACTCCCCCCCTGATGTTTTCGGAACGAAGCGCAGCCTCGGCTGCTTGCAACTGTGCTGTTGTTACCTTGATCTCGCCGTCACCCGCGCCGCCTTTTTGATATCCTTTCTCGGGATATACGGCTAAGGCTCCGTCAGGCCATTTAGCCGCGCCTGTAGCAGTCCTGATTCCTGTAAGGTTAGGCATCGTCCCTGTGATCAAACCGTCCTCCCCTGGAAACGTCTTTCCTGCCAACACGTCAGCTGCTGTCGCTGTTCCTACCTCCCCCCCTTCACCCTGTAAGATAAAAGCCGTTCCGTCATATACCCAGGTATAAACTCCGCCTGCCTTTAAACTGGCCGGACTGCCATTTGCTTTAAGTGCAGCCTTAGCCCCCAAGCCATTAAAGTTGAAAGTCGGCGCTCCTGTGCTGGCAACATTCACCTTAACAACTACACGCATGAATTTTTTCAGGCTGGTCGGTGCTGGGGTTAATGTCGCTGTGTATGCGGTGTTCCCGTTGACCACTGCACCAGTTGCTTCACCTGATGGAGTCTCTAAAACGCTGACCTTCTGATCCGTATAAGTCTTTGCCTCAGCCACTCCAGCGGCCACATCATCAGGCGTTGCGAAAATCAAGGAACTATTAATCACCGCTGATACATTCTGCGCTTGGCCAAATGTGACGATCATGTCAATTGTCTTTTCGATGATATCCGGTGATCCAACTGCAGGAATATATTCCGCTGCGCTTCCTGAATTTCCGTATGCGTAGAGGATTTCTCCCTCATCCGGATCTTGGGCAAATATCCCTAGCTCGCGGAAGAAAAATCCCGTCGTAACGTCCTGACTAGATAATACCGCCCCTACAATCGCTTGGGCCGGAAGCTGCGGCTTCAGCCTGGTAATCGGGAGGGACATCGTTTCATGGATCAATTTATTTAATGAGGGGATGGACTGGCCGCCGAGCTGCCCGTCTCCGACCCCCATCCTCGTGAATTTAAGCTGTGCGCCTGCCTCAGCCTTGGCTTGCAAATTTCGGCCCTTGTTTGTCTGAATAAGACCGCCAAACGCGCCCATATTACACCATCCTCACTGTCATTTTCTCTCCCATCCGGAGGATTCCCGCAAAATAAAGATTCATCGGTTCAGACTGCGACAGGATAACACGCTCCAGATGAGCACTTAGCCGCGTCACCGATTCCACGGCCCGATAAAACTCCTGCGCGCGCTCCTGAGTCACTTCCGGATTGTTGGTGATGACCTGGTAATATCCAGGTTCTCCGCCATATTCAAACCATTCCTCGACCTTTCCCTCGCCGAAAAGGATCGTGATTAAATCCTCGATCGCCGCGGGCGTCCCTTTGATCTGGTGAAACTCCTTCGCATTTAGGAGCAGCTGAATCTTCTGCTCTAATGGGAGCGATGTGTCCCAGAAATCAATATGGTCCTGCCAGGCTCGTTCGTCGGCTTCGGCATCCGTGATCTTCCCTTCCAACAGTCGCCGATAGAAAGAGAGGTCCTTCACCTTTTGCGTAAGTTCTCGCATGTGCCCGTCCAACGCTCGGGCCGCTGCCGACACGGTAGGGTCTGCCTGGGCATTCGGGGGCAGCAGGTCATAAATGCTGATCTGTGCGATATCAATCATCGGCAAGCCCTCCAAAATTGACGTTGATCGCAGTATCCTGGGCCACCTGTAGATCGGTTATCGGTGTATAGACCGGGCTGACCACGTTCACCCGAAGCGCCCCTGCATTCATGATCCGTCCGATCAATTCTGACGGATTGATGTGCCGCCCCAGCTTGGATTTTTGCCACAGGGCATATGATGCCACAGCCTGATTAACTGCCGCTTTAATGATTTCAGATTCGGCTGCGCGCTCCCTGTTGATGTAATAAGTCAGCTCGATCTCATAAGGGACTGCCTCGGGAGCCTGGACAGTCACCAGGTCGGTCAATGGACGGATGCGCCGCGAATTCACCTTCTCCGCCACCGCATCAAGGACAAGCTGAGTAGGCATAGTGCCACCCTCAAGCAAAGGGATGATGGTGACCTCTCGCGGTGCCTCTGACACGGCCGCCACGTCCACGATGGCGGCGCTAGCCGTCTTTGCCCAATAGATATATCCTTGCTCCGGCCCGGCCGTGGAAAACGATTCTGGGGCCATCCTGATGCGCTCCCGGTATGATTCATCATCCTCCGTATCGGCACCGCCTGCGGTTGTCGTCAAGTTTGTCACAGACGCCACAAACGGTAACGGGTCAATGAGCGTCGTCAGCTGCCCCGGCAGAAAGCCGTTGCCGATGACGCCCGGCGTCAAGCATTCAATCAGGACGTCTGCTGTCGTGTTCCCTGCCGGGATGGTTACTGCCTCCCGTGTAGCAAACATAATCGTACCCTCCGCTCCATCCGGTGCGATCCTGGTGCCGGCCGGAATGATCTGCGGCGTAACCAAGGGAATTGATAGCGTAAACCGCTCGGTGGTTACTGCTGGCTCCGCCTGTAGCCGGGGGGTGTTTGGCTCTCCAAGGTAATCAAGGATCACGCCCCGGGCATACCGCAGCAACTCGCCCTTGGCGACCTGATTGATCAAGACGCGCTGCTGCACAAACAATAGCGCGAACGCGCGCATTACGAGCATTTCCGGATCGGCCCTGTTCAGGATCCTGCCGGTGATCCCTTGAAATACGTCCACCAGCTCCAAGAACACCTTGTCCACGTCCTGCTCAACAAATTGAATATCTGGTAAATCTACGAGCGCCATTATTGCACCTGCCTTTCTACAAACCGGATCACGGCGTGGTACTTGCCTTGCTCTGCCTCTTCTTCGCTTTGCTCGAATTCGATGTCAACCACTTCGGCCCGCGGTTCGAATTCTGTAATGGCTGCCGTAAGCTCATTTACCAGGAGGGCCTGAGCTATGACATCCGGTTGATCCACAACATCAGGAGATATACCAAAGGCACGATCCAAAGGGACCGTGCCTGTAAATGTGCTTGCTATAACCTGTATATTTTGCTTTATCGATTCGATGCCGGTAAGCCCAAACCTCATGGGCGCCGGCGGTGTACCACTTACTGTATGAATCATACGTATTCCTCCAATGTAACGGACAGGCCGGCTTTGAGGAGATTGCCCTCCCGATCGATGTCTTCCCACGATTGATTCAGGTTCGTGATCTTCCATTTTCCCTGTCCTAAGGGTTTTCCACCGATCTGTAGTAGCAGGACCTTACCTTCCCTCTGATAGTCCAGCAGCTTTTCTGCCTCTTTTCGGGGATTCATACCAAGCCGCGCATCGAACTGCATCGTGAACGAAATCGTATCAAGCCCCGGGCCCATGAACTGGCTGCGGGGCTTTTGCAGATGGATCTCATTGGTCCCCCATCTTGCCGAGGAATCTCTCTGAAAGTCCCGGAATGTCCGTACCTTGATCGGAGTTTTAAAGGACGATATGAAAACCACATCGCCCAATGCTCCAAGACCAATCTTCATATGACTTCACCGCCTCGAGTTATGCTGCCGTCTACGGTAAGATTTCCGGTTATGGTTACGTCCCCTTCTATTTGCACGCCGCCGGCAGCTTTAACGACCAGCTTTTGAGTGGTTCGATCATAATAGGCATAGGAGCCATCCTCAAACCATACCCCTCGTTGATCTGGAGTGCCCGGCGGATCCTCTTCATCATCGATCGCACCAATGCAAATGCCGTCCGATACCCCATTTGCATAAAACAAACAGGCTACTTCCTGCCCCGGCTCAGGCAAGTCATTACTCCGAGCCCAGCCACCACGAGTAAGCACTGGAAGGTCCCAGGAAACCATATCCTCTCGGTCTTCGAAAACGGCTGTTATCGTCCCTGTTTCAGGGTCCGCAGTGGAACACACGCCGATACGGAATATATTTCGAAATTGGCTTGATTCCATGATTACCACCCCAATACCTTACGTATTTCAACATCAACCCTGTATGGATTTGAACCGAGACTGTGCGTCGCACTCTCGATAATATACTTGCCATCGAAGCGGCCGAATCCTTTTACATTGACGGTTAATCCAGATGCGAGACGGATGTCGCCGTCCAATGTAAAGCGTGCCTGGCCGGACTGTTTGTTCTGCTCACGCAGCCGATTCCGTGCCAGGCGGTTCGCTTCGGCTACCGATTCAACCCGTTCATTGATACGGAGAACGGGAAGGTTCTTTGCGTTAGGGAGGCTGTATTTCCCTGTGATAACTTTCGGAGTCACTGTTTTTTTTGGTGCGGCAGCAAGCGCAGGCGTCATTGCCTTCGCTTTGCTCTTCTTTTTCGCCTTTTTGGCCGGGGCCGGCGGCCGATAAGTAACTACACATGACCCGTAGGCTCTATTGGTGCTGCTCTCGCTGAAACTGTAGGATATAATATTGCTTTTGCCACGCACGATGTCCAGGACCGCTGGCTTCTTTTCATACTCAGCCTCATCAAAGAGCACAAGTTTTCCGCCGGATATCTTCGCTGCGATCCCCTCATCCTTGGCGATCTGGATCAAAAAGGAAAGATCCGACTGATCCGTTTGATCTATCCGATCATAAGTCGGATTTGAGGACGCTGAATATACCAAACCTAGCTTTGCCCGCGTTGCAATGTCCTGGGCGATCGTCTTGAGTTTGACGTTCTCCCATGCCTTTGTTCGAGACTCCTGTTTAGCTTGATAACCCCCAAGTGGTAGGGCTACCGCCTGAATTGCTACGGTATCCGGCGGTCCATTGACATCGATGGCATCGACTTCAAACGATCCGCAAGGCAGCTTGGCCTTCTGACCGGGTTTATCCCAGTTGATCACCGTGATCTCCGCGATTAATTTATCACCAAACTCGGGCTTCCAGGTCTTTTGCCAGTTCGCATCCCTATCATCCAAGGTAACCGTGATGTTATCCTGATCCCCGGGCGCTCCGTCCGTATATGAGAAGTCCATCAGGTATTTGCTCAGATACTCGGTCCCTATATCCTTGCCGTTGTATTTGAGCATCAGATACGCATGACGTCCATCCTGTACTGTCTTCATGACCCGTCCTCCTCCAGACGCCACGGCGGCAGTGTAGACGCCGATGCGACCGGAATATCCGGTACCTGCAGCGTGATCCCGGCCGGAAAAATGACAATCTCCGTATGGTTAGGATTGGCCGTCATTAGCGGCACCATAAATGACTCATCTCCCGCAATAGAAAAGGCGATACTATCCCAAGTATCGCCCTGAATCGTTCTATAGGTTTTCATTAAGACATGCCCACCCTTTGCCTGTTTCTTTGCATTTGTTTGTACAGGTTTTCAAATTCTCGAAGTCCTATACTAAGAGCCTCCTTCACCTGACCTTCGACATTGCCAGCACCACCGTTTACATGGATAACTGGGCTAAAGTTAACTGAAGGGCTATCTCCTTGTCCAGAGTCAACACCAAGCATCCGGCCAGTCATGGCGTACAGATCACGTGACCGCTTACTGTTATTGATCGGGATCGCCATCTCTGGCCCAGCCTCGCCGAAGATAGATGGCTTGTCGGCATAACCCCCGTCCCCATAAGCCTCCATTGACTGCATGTTGGACCCTGGTCGGACCCCGGCCTGTCGCCAAACAACAGAAACATCAATTTGTTTCTCAAGCGGTAGGTTGTTCATCTCTTCGTTTAAGGTCTCAAGCTGCCGCATAGCACTATCGAACCGCGCCTTTTCCTTCGCGGTAAGCTCATCGTATTTCTGAGCCATGTCCTCAATCGGAGCGCCGAGGTTCAGTTCAATCAATGCAGCCTGTGTATCATAAAACTTCTGGAAAGTTTGCTCGGTTGTTATCAGCTCTTCTTGTGTTTTGGTCAAGCTTTCGTAATTTGAATCGAAAGCCTCTTTCATACCTTGGAAATCAAAGAGCATGTTACTCCAGTTATTTCCGTAGAACTTACCTGTCACACTTTCGATTTCAGCTGCGAGCTCTGCCAACTTTCGAGCTTGTTCTTCGCCAGTAGTTGTGTTGATGATCTTCTCTTGACGGTTCACAAAATCTTGATACTGTACGTAGGACTCACGCGCCTTCTGGTATGCTTGCTCATACTCTGATAAGTTTTCGGTCATGGATTGATACTCTTCCTTCAACTGAGGAAGTTGAGAACGAGTATCTAGGATTTCAGCATCCAGGCGACGCTTCTCCATCTCCAATTGTGTCTGATTGAGTTTATCTGCAAGACCCAGCTGCTCCCGGAAACTATCACTCTTAGCGTCTTCCGCCTTCAAAATTTCAGGGTTTAGCGCGATGAGTTCTTCTTCAACATTTTTTTGCTTTCTACGCGCTTCGGCCAATTCCGCTGCAGGCGTCTTCGTGTTGTTGATTTTCTCCTCGAGTCGATCGTACTCACGGATCAGATTCCTGGTTCGCTTTGTCTGGTGCTCGATATCGTTATAATTATCAAAAGCACCATCCAGAGCATCCCCCATATTGATCAGAGCTTGACGCGCCTTTTCCTGATGGTTTTTGTAGGCAATCACTCCTGCAGTCAACGCACCGACAGCGCCAATAGCTAACCCAACTGGATTCGTGAGCAACCCAGCCACTCGGCCGAATTTACTTACTCCATTCGTTGTATCGAAAAGTGCGCTCCCTACACTGGTGATGTCTTTGACCATGCCAACCGAATTTTTAGCAAGCAGTGCAGCCGGAACCCCAAGCCCGATAGCTTTGATGAGATCCTTATTGTCCGAGGCCCAGTCCGTTAAACCGTGCAAGACAGGCATCAGATCCTCGCCGATCGGGATGATCACCTCATCCATCAGCTCGCGACCAAGCACCTTCAGGTCATGCGTCAGGTTGTCGTATTTGACGGCAGCCATGTCTTCCATGGTGGACTCCGTCATATTAAACTGGCTCCGGACGGAACCGAGTGCGGCAACGACGTCTTTCTCCAGGTCTTCCCACTGCGTGCCAAAGAGCTCGACACCCAGCATGTTTCGATACACCGGGTCCTCGATGTTGTTCAGTTCTTGAATGACCTGCTGCATGACGTCCTTACCCTTAAGGGCACCAGTGCTCAAATCGGCAAGGATTTTATCCCCGCCGCCCATCATGCCTGAGATTGCAAGGAAGGTATCCTCTGCCTTTTTGCCGCCCTTCTGCAGGTTCTTGACCATCTCCTTGGCGGTATCGGCAGAAACATGCTTAAGCAATTGCAAATACTCAGCTGACTTGGTTCCGCCTTTGGTCAGGGCCGTGGTGAACTCTTCGATGCCTTCTGGAGCAAACAGGGCCGCCAGTGCCTCGGCAGTCTTCTCGCTGCCGTCCTGGATCCGGATATTGAATTCTTTCGCTAAATCCCCAACCTTATCAAGGTTCCAAGCGCCAGCATCCAAGCCGGCTGCGAAGATATCGAACATCTCTTCAGCAGAGTAACCAAGCGCAGCAAACTGCGGCGCGTATTCGTTCGCAGAATCGAGCAATTCGCCGGACTTATCCAGGCCCCGCTGTGCCCCCTGGGCGAGCAGATTCATCGATTCCTCTGAAGTGATACCAAATTGCCGCATAATGGTGTCTGACGCCTTCACGGACTCGGGAATGTCAAACTTGAAAACATCTTGAAGGACAATGGCATTCCTGGTAGTTGTCGCCAGCTCATCGCCTTGCTGCTTAGTAACGTTTCGAGCAATTACCAGAGCGTCTGTGAGGTCACTCACACCCTCGCCGAGTCCCTTACGATACAAACCCTCAGTAATATCTTGAAGACCTTCCAATTCAGCCGCTGTCGCTCCTGTAGCTGCTCCCAGTTGCCCAGATTGAGCATCCAGCTCACCGATCGTGGTGATCATCTGACCAATTGAGCCAGTTATCCTATCGATAATAGCGTAAGCGCCAGTGTACTGCCCGACGCGCTGAAGGACATCCCCGAATTCGCGAACGTCTTCCCCAAGTTCTCCGAAAGCTCCAGACGCTTTATCCGCATCTCTGATCATTTCGTCAAAGCTTCCGGACTTGCGGAGCGTATTGAGATCCTTGCGGAGATCAAGAACATCATCACTGAGCTCGTCGAACGTCCTCTTTAGTCGGGGGTCGATCTCACCGTTTAGTTCGAACGACATTTCGTATTTTTTTGGCATCGATTAACCCCCTCCTTTCCGAGCTTTGTCTTCTTCGTATATTTCCAGGTGTGCAGATTGCCATTCCCATAGTGACAAGAAAGGCTGACTCATCCAGTATGGAATATCAGCCCTCATCATCCTTGACAATCGAATCGAGATTTTCATCACGCTGCGCGTAGGATCTTCACCTAAACCAAACCGTTCAAAAAATCTTTGGCAGCACCTGCCACTTTCAAGAAATCACGTGCCGGAAGCTTTTTGATCATGAATGGACTCACACCAGCTGCTTTAGCCGCAGTCACTGCATGGTAGCCAGGATGCTCTCCCTTGAATCGGACGTATACATTCTTCTGTCCTTTGATGAAGTCCATAAAGTCCGACTCGATCGCCATGATGTCATCACCTGTGAGGCGATCAAAATCGAGCGTTAGCTCCGAATAATCTACACCATCCCATGAAATAGGCCGGGACAGCTTAATCACTGTACCGGCCGGCTTGATTTCTTCCAAATTTTCCGTGTCTACTACTTTATCACTCATAGTTCCATTCTCCTCTCAAATTAAGCCAGTCCCAACGCTTTTCGCACATCCAACAGGGAATCCTGTCCATTGATCCGGCAAATGTAATTAAACTTATCCAGTTCAAATACCGCTTGGCCGTCAATGAAAATCTTGAGGTATATTGCCTCAATAGTGTTGGTAGTTCCGGTTGCGGCATTTTGAGCCAATGTTCCAAGGTCCAGGCCTTTACTAAACCCGCGAACAACAATCTTGATGGCCTTGTTCACCACACCACTTCTAGTGTTATCAAATTCGCTAAACGCGCCGCGGATCTCTAAGCCCTTAAAATCAGGACTTACCAGATCAAAGGAGTCCCTATTAATAGTCCGCCAGGCGATCCCAAGCTCTAACGATCCGTAATGTCCCCGGGAAGGAAGGTCAACCTCCCCGAGTATAGATGCTCCAGACAAGGTATCTGTTAGAGGCGTAAGGTTAGGGAGGGTGATATCACCGGTTGCCAGGTTATTATTACTCCCTTCGGGAAAAACAGATAAGCCTTCGAGTTTAATCGGTATATTCTTCATTCTTAATGGACCCTCCTTAAGCTGCCGTCAATGCAGCCAAATATGATGCGTCGTAGCTTACCAGGAATTCAATCTCTTGGGCCATGGACGGCGGCGTGATATAAATGCGGTACACCATCTTGCCACTGCCAAGCTGATCGTCCGGATTATCTGCTGCGAGAAATTCTACCCGACCACCGAGAAGGTAACCCGCGCCGACCAACCCGTTAAGCCAAATGTTCGCTCCATCAGCGATCGACTCGATCAGGCGGCGATTAAGTGGATTGTCCACCTGCTCCCAGTGCCGCAAAACTAACTGGTTTTTGATGTACGACATCATTCGTCGGACTGGAATGAATGAACGCTGGGCGTCTTTAAACTCCGGATATGCTCCGGTATAGTTGCCCCATGCTCTGAATCCATCAGTCCACCGGATGCCTGTTACAATGCCGTTGGCATTCAAAACATTCGCCTGGTCGAACGGGATCCGGACGGGAGTTCCATCAGCGTAGACCAGGCCGTCCGCTTTGATCGGCTGGTTCGATGGAGTCTGATACGGTACACCCTCATTCTGTGCGTCAGTGGCTACCATGTCAGCCGTTACCAGAGTAGACATGTGATAAAGGCGTCCTTTGTATGTTGTCATCGGGTACGTGTTCGTTTGGAGGTGGCTGGTATAACCGTTATCCTCTTTCCAGGCCGCGATATCGACATACTTTTGATTTGCGTCCAGATCCGTGACGGCATGAGCCTCGAACAGGCCGTTGATGTTCTGGGTCTTTGCCACCATCACGGCAGCCACCACCGGATCGTGCGACCAGCCCGGAGCAACGATCAGGTTCGGCACGAAAGAGGTCTCCAAGAACACGTCCTCGATCAGTTCCAGGCCAGTGCGTTCGCCTGTTTGCGCATCTGTGCCGCCAATGATCCGGCTGGCCGTTACGTTGGATGGCTTCAGCGTGCTGTACCCTACCTGCAGCGACGTGGTTCCCGCTGGGATAGCGCCGCCGCTGACGATGGCGATGACTAATTTACCTGCAGCATTAAACGTGAGGGTAAAATCCTTGCCCACCTGATAATTGGTTGTTCCATCGCCGACAGTAACCGAACCTTTAAGGACTCCTTCCTTATCGATCGTATGGATTCCATCGACAAATGTGGCTGCCGCCGGAGCCGTGGCTTCTGCATCTGTCACATCTAGCACGTTCACGAAACCGATCGGAGACTGCTCGCTGTCAACGAAATGCGCGTGAGCTGCTTCGCAGAGCGTGAACGACTTCCAGTCGTAAGAAAATCCGAGCTTATTCCGGAAGTCTTCGAGGTTCTTGGCGATAATGATCTTATTTACCGCTCCGGCCGGATCAGCGACCTGGTTGATCGGAGCCGTGCCGAAATAAATAGGCAGCGTGTTCGTTTGCACGACCGCTGCCTTGGGTTGAAACACTTCGGTTGTCTTTACACCATGAAATTCAGCCATGGTCAAACTCCTTTCAGCGACAGGATCGCGGCATTAAGTGCCGTTCCCGTCTGAGTGATTTGTTTTAAAGATTCCTGCAGCTTATCCACCGGCACGAACAGCTCCTTAATATGTGGATATTCTGTGTATAAGGGTTCGAGATACGCCGGATGCCCTCCGATAAACACTTGATTGGTCCGGATTCCGACACCGTTTTTGCGGATCGGAGGGCCAATGTAGATCAGCTGCTCCTGTACCGAAGGCGTCTTTGTTGCTTGGGCCTCGGTATCTTCCTCGGTCAATACAGGAGCGACGCGGCTCTGCTCTTCTTCCTTCGGATTCTTCTTAGTAGCCATGCTTCCATACCTCCTGTTCAATTGATGGTGCTTCCCAGGTCGTGGACATGTAGCCCATCCAATGGCCGACGACTTGCTCGTCGTTTAAGCCTCGAGTAATTGGTCGAGTTAACCGAGCCGGCCATCCATTATAAGTTTCTCGCAATAAAGAGATCCTGACGTGTTCCATGAGATGCAAAACATCCATGTAAGCATCGCGGACTTCTCCCTCGCATGCAAAAATGAAATCCATCTGGAGGGTCTGGAATCCCTCCTCGTTATCCTCAGCGTTGCTAAACGCAATGATGATGAAAGGGAATCGTTCATCCGGCTCGTCTGGAAAGGTCGTGTTCACCGGCTTGATATCAGTCTCCTGATCGTCGTATTCCGGCGTCGCCCTTGCCGGCAGGTCCACCTTATAGATGTTTGGCTGCAATTTACGAGGACCAAGAAGGATGTTCTTCGTGATCTCCTGCAGGTACTGCTGCAGCTTCTCCATTAATAATTCTGGGGTCACATTCTCAGCCTCCCTAGCGTCCGGTCCAGCTCATGCGGCAGCCGCTTGACCATTTCGTCAGCGAAAACCTGCTGCACATGCTCTCGTACCTCTTCGTTACCTACCATGGACGGCACCGCCGGCCCGCGAAGCTCTTGAATCGGGAGCCGCTTCTTTGTCGAACGCATAAAGACTCCCAAATGAGTCCCCGCTGTCGCGATAAACGCCCCAGGGATCGGCTTCTTAACACCGCTCCGGAAGACTGCAGCCTTTAACGACTTCGGCGCTCGCTTAAGTCTACGCCGCGGAGCAACGGTGAAATTTATTAAGGGGATGGTTTGGCCCTTCGAGGTCAGCGTAGCCTGCAGGCTGTTCCTGGATGCCTTCTGGATCCGGATGGTCTCGACGACCTCTTTCTGCTTAACCACGTACTTCTCGCGAACCTTGCGCCCCGTTTCCGTCTTTGAGCGCTGCGTGGCCCGGTTAAGGGCGGATAAGACTGCCTGACGGACAGCCTTATCCATTTGCTTCAGCGACCGATTGACCTGACGGAAATTGTCCTTTACATCAATGATTTCGCTCATGGCCGCTTACCATTCGCTTCGAGCACGATCTTCAAAACACCGGAATCATTGGAGACGCCCTTTACCCGGTACCGAATGAAGTCCAAATAAAAATTCTGGTCCACCCTTGGGGTGTAGGCCAGAACATTCGGATCGATATGGATAATGACATTATGCGCAGATACTCCATCGGCGCTCTGAATAGGGCGCCCGTCCAGGGTAAATTTCTCGATGATCATCTCAAGATCACGATCCCGCTGTCCAGACTTCTTCTCCTCATCGGTGAACGTCGTGACCGTGTGGATCTCGGCGAATTCATCCGAGTTCATGAACGTTTTCTGCACGTCTTTTACCAGTTGGTCGCGGAAATTCATAGTTCCGCCCCCTATTTGTCCGCTGTTTCTTTCTTCTTGTCTTTCTGCTCCTCTACAGCGTTAAGCTTTACCAGACGCTCAGCTTCTTCTTTTTTCAGACCCGAAATTTCTTCGCCAACAACGAATGAACGTCCGTTATGCCGGACTGTACCTTTAACTACAACGTATGCCATGAATATTATCCTCCTTTGATTACATTACTTTTGCGACTGCCCAGCCGTTTACGTCAACAGGGATTGGGAACGGGCGGG
This sequence comes from Paenibacillus sp. FSL M8-0142, assembly GCF_038597315.1. NCBI lineage: Bacteria > Bacillati > Bacillota > Bacilli > Caryophanales > Paenibacillaceae > Paenibacillus > Paenibacillus sp. FSL M8-0142. The sequence continues at coordinate 1,447,529 of NZ_CP152008.1, read as the reverse complement.
AAAGCAATTGCAGATAACGCGCAGCAGGTTCCTTACTCGTCCACGACTGTGGAGTGATCCGGGCTTTGACATACTGGAATGCGCCATTGTCTCCCATGATCAGGTTTGCACCATAGGAAAATTCGAACGGTTTTCCGTCTGGGAGCATCGCAAGGGTACCCGCTGGAATGAAGTCCGTTTCCACGCCGTTATCATTGGTATAGCTTGCAATCAAGCTATATACATGCAGGTCCACTTGCTGCAGGTATCCATGATAGGTAACCCCATCCGGTAGCATTTCCTGATTTAGGTTGCCTGCGGAAATCACGGCGTTGTTGTTGATCTTCGCGATCTCTTTCACTGTAGGGTGATTCATGATGGTGCGGCCCACTTCAAAGGTGGTCAAAATTTTACGAGGTGTCCGTCCGCTCTTCTGCATAACATCCCGCTTAATATCGCCGAGGATGCCCTGTACATCCGCATTAGGGTCAGAAAAGAGGTCCGTGCCGGACAATGTATAGATATTTTCAAAATCGTAGTCCAGTTCTTGGCTTACACCTTCACCCACCTGCGTTACTTTCCCCGTGAACATCAGACTCGATGCCATCTCGCCCATACGCTGAACAACCGAATCGTTAAGATCAATCAGGTCCTCAGTCAGTAGCTTTTGAGCACGTACATCCGGGTTATCTGGGTTGAACAGGCTCTCGCCGGCGCGGCGCACCTTGAGGTCAATGCTGGTAATGACCCGCATTGGTTTCACCAGTGCCGGCTTGTACTGCCTAGCGGTGAAGCCAGTACGGAGAATGACCTTACCTGGCATCAATTCATTCACATAAGGGGCCAGAGGCTTGTGGCCTTTCTTGGTTTGGATCTCAATTTCCTCGGTTTCGAAGACAGTCCCCTCAGAAAAGAATTGATCCAAAATATATGTGCTCGGCTTAGGCATAGCCTCCACCACGCGGAACAGGTACGGGAACGAATAAATATCTCTTGGCATGGGTGTGATCCTCCTTATTTAACCACTCGTTTTGTGATAATTCCGATCTTGCGCAGCGCAACTTCGTGAGTCGCGATCTTATCAGTTCCGCCGAATTTCAATGCATCTCGATTGAACTCGCCGTCGGTATAAGCCACCGCCCGGACATCTTTAGAAGTAGCGTCAATTTCAACATCGGCCAGGACAGCGTAAGGCTCTTCCGAACCGTCCGTCTTTGTGGAGTCCACAGGTGCGGTAACCGGTGTTCCCGCAAATAAATCCGATTCGGCTAACTGAGAAACTCTGCCCAGCACCGTTCCGCGGGTAATGACCCCGGATCCGGATTTTACAATGACGGCAATCGCCGTGGGCGGCTTGACGCCTCCCGCAAACAGGTCATCAAATTTTTGGCTCTCATAAGCTGGCATTAGAAACGACCTCCCTTTTTATTGATCAGCTCTGTGGCGTATTTGACCATATTTTCGATGGCGGCATCTTCTTCCGCTGCATCGTTTACATCAGAATTAGCTGGCTCTTTTGTCTTCACGGCAGCGACGTTGCTATTCTGGGCATCCTCCAAACGGTTCTCTCCTTCTTGCTTTACACGTTCGGCGGAAGCCTTAATGATCTTCATTGCCACATCACCAGCGGTCTCCCCGTTTGTGATGGCATCCTTGATGAATGGAGCTGCTCCTGGAGCATCGGCAAGATCGTTCAATGCAGCAATCCGACTGCGTTCTGCATTAATAGCAGAGGTCATTATTTCGTTGACCAGGTCAGGGTGCTTTTCTTGCAATTCTTTAAAATCCATTGGCTTGTTGCCCTCCTTATTAACAATAGTGTCGTCTGACTTTGAATCAGTAAGGATCGCGGAAATGTTTCCACGATTCTCTATGCTTAATTGTTCTTTCAACAGCTTGTTTTTCAGACGCCGAATCACTTCTGGCGTTAATCCAGATGGTGTTGCTGAATTAGTAACAAGCACTTTTCCTTCATCGAACAGAATTGAATCAGCGAAGCCATTTTTGACCGCTTCCTGAGCGTTCATCCAAGTTGTTTTATTCATGAGGTCAAGTAATTCTTCTCTGCTCTTTCCTGTCTTGAGAATATAAGCGTTTGTTATCCCTTCATCCGTGCTTTTCAGCAGATTGTAGCCGGATAAATGATCATTTTTATCTCCACGTGTGACTGAAGCAGCATTATGGATCATCATTTCACCGGTAGGGGAAATGTGAACCTCATCTGCTGCCATAACAAAAAATGACGCTGCACTCGCTGCAACGCCAGTAATTTTTGCTATTTTCTTTCCTGGATACTCTTTCAGAGATACATACATTTCGCCCCCGTCCCAAACCGATCCGCCAGGAGAATTAACGTATAGTTCTATATCCTCTCCCGCTGCTTCTTCGAGCTGCTGGTCCAAGATAGAAGGCGTTATATAGTCCATACCTAGCCAGTCATAAATCCAAGCGTCACCATTTCCGATAATATCGCCGTTAATCTTGATTTTCTTCGGCATTGTCTTCATCACCCCCTTCCCCGCCTGAGTCGTCTTCGTCCTGACTATGCTCCTGTTTCCCTACGTTATTCGTACCTGCTGCTGAAGTGAGACCCAGCTCGGCCAGCCTTGCTTTTTCATAAGCTCGCTGCTCGATGTTCTGTTCCCATGAACCACCAGTTAACTCCGCAGTCTCCCTTTCAGCCGTGGAGAAATTGTTTTCGATGCGAGTCACGGCGGCATCAACCTCCTTGGTCGGATCAAGCAGTCCTTGGCTCGGTCCGTGCCATTCTGCCCGTGTGTAAGCATGAAAAATAGCCGGGTCATCAAAGATGCCAGGCGCGTCAATTCTTCCTTTGGTTACTGCCTCCACAAACCATTCTTCATAGATCGGCTGACAGAACGACTTCGCCAGCCAGGATCTACGCATGCGATACATCTTCCAAGCTTCCAATAAGGCCCCACGGCTTGCGGAATAGGATGAGGTGAACTGCTTTGTTAGAATTTCAAACGGCAACTCAAGCGCGGCCGCAATCTGACGCAGCAGTGCGTTCACGAATCCAACATAATCCGGATTAGGTCGGGTTGGATTGGCAAATTCCACATCTTCCCCAGGATCGAGATAGACGATTGCTCCCCGCCCCATCTTGATGTTGTCTCCACCTGTACCGGGGATAGGTTCCTGATATTGGTTATCCGTCTCCGGTTCCTCCATACCGTACATGCTGTCTTCATCCTCTGCCGGAGACTTAACAAATACGGTATACATTGCCGCAATCACCGCAGCCATCAATTCCGCCTCGGTGTACTGGTCCAATTGCTTCAATGATTCAATGATTGGCGAGATCACCGGGATTCCGCGGCGCTGTCCTGGACGCTCAGCTTCAAACAAATGAATGACATTCAATCGTCCAGTTAACTCCCCATACTTCTCTACGCGAACCCAATCTTGCGGCGCAACAGACACATGATCGCTTCCAGGGTGCTGATTTGAGAAATGGTAAGCAACCACCATACCATCCTCATCTACTTCAACTCCCGATTGAATTCTTTCAGGGTTCTCCAGTGCTTTATCCGCCGGCGTATCGCATCGGTCTGCTTCAATCAAATTGATCCGCAGATCGTATACGGAATGCTTGCGCGGCAGCATGGGCAGGAGGGCGAAGACATCGCCACTCATGAGAACCGATAGAAAAGCAAGTGATTGGAGACCGTAAAAATCACTTAGGCCGGCTGCGTCACACTTCGTTGATTCCGACCACATCGCCCATTCACGATATATGCTATCTCTCAGCTTTTTTTCCTGCTCCTTTGATAGCCCTAGAAACGCGGAATCGAATGCGGGCTTTAGCCGCAGCCCTGTCCCAACAATGTTCGTGCGTAATCCTTTGTGAGCTGCTGCTACGATATCCGAGCCCATGTGTAAATCTCGGGCCCTTGCCCGCAAAGCATCAAGGTTCTGATGAATATCAGCATCGGCATCCCCGATTGACGACTGCCACATGACCATTGATTTTTTGGTCCGGCTTGCTCCGTGGCGTCCGTATCCCTTTCCATACCCCGTAAGGACGTTCTTTACTGCTTCGTGCCTTGCGGCTTCTGCCCGTGCGGCAGCACGTCGTTCCGCCCAAACTGGAGCCACGGCCCCTATCATCTTATCGAGCACGTTCATAGATCAAACGGGGTGATGCTCCGCACTTTTGTCCGTCTTCGTCCTGATTCCAATTCGTCGCAGATCCGTCCATAGTATTTCTTTCGTTCCTGTATGGTCGGCATGTCAACTCGCGTCAAGGTACGACCTGCAATACTGTAAGATTTACTCGTTGCCAAGGCAATCTCGGCATCATGCCATAGCCTATACATCGCGCGTGCTTCTTCCAGTGTCATTCTCGGCATTTCCCCTTTCACCTCCTTTCAAGTGGTTTAAATGCTGCTGGACACATTTCTTTTTTTCTTGCGTACCTTGCTAGGGGCTGCATTACCAATTACTACTCCACCGGGAGGCGGCAATTCAATAGCATCGAAATTCGGATTAAGCATTTCAATAGCAGCTCGATTGTACACAGCAAGGTCTAACGGCTCGTTTCGGGCTCGAGTCTTCTTCCAAACCGTGTACGGCAACCCCTCTTTGTACCGAGTGACCAATTGCTCTGCGGTCAGACCAAGGAAATAATCCTCATCGTAGGTAAAGGGATCCGGATTGTAAGGATCGGGCAACGGGAAATGGCAATATCCCGGCTGCCCCGGCTCAATGGACAACGAGGAAAATACCTTTGCCTTCCCTTCAGCAACCCCCAGACGAATAACCGTCGCTCTGTGAATATTGTTCTCGGTCGAGCCATTCAACAGAGGTGTATGGGTGCCATCCCCGCTATCTTCTCCTTTCAGAGCATACAGGCCGCGGCCCTGACGGGGTTTGCAGAACTTATACACCTCACGAGTAAAGTGACCGCCTGAGTCCATCAGAGCCCTTCTGATCCGGAATGATCTGCCTTCGGCGTCCTGCCAACTCCTTGTGAGAAATTCGTCCAAGTCGGCCCATATCTGCGGCAGATTCGGATCACCATGTATCACGTGATATTGAATTCTCCAACTTTCATAGTCCTTTCCCCAGCCAATAACGTCGATTTCAAACCGATTATCCTGGGTGTCTATGGCTGCAGTCAGGATTTTCACGCCTTCCGGAACACGAGCTCGGTACATTTCACGGCGATTCATGAGAACTTCATGCTCAAGTTTCTCGCCTTCTTCTTCCCAACTCACCGCCATCTCCGTATTAAAAAAAGTCTTTAGCGCTTCACGGCCCTTCCGATGCTTCTCCTTAAAGCTGTTCACAACGTCCTTCCAGGTGTAGTTGATCGTTGCGGCCAAGCTGTTCAGGTGAAATCCTCTGGTCGTGGCGTGTTCCTTTTGTGCAACCCAGCGCCCACGCTGCTCATAATCCTTCTTCCACTCCCATTCTTCATGAAGGGCCCCGCACGATTTACAGAAATGCCAAACCTCCGTACATTTCCGAAGATTTTCATCGTATTCGAATTTGATCTGTTCCCATTTGAAAGGCTGCAATTCATCGCAAGATGGGCAGGGAACACACCATTCCTCCTGCGTGCTGTCCTCGTACATCGTCTCGATGTTAGACTTTCCTTTGATTGTAGGAGTAGACACCCAAATGAGTTTTTTGTTATAAAACGTCTTTGTCCTTGCCGTTACGAGGGCGATCGGGTCACCTTCTTTTCCTGCTGAGAGAGCGAAACGGTCAATCTCATCTCCAACGACGACCCGGATCGGTTTCGAGGCAAGCGACGCAGGAGAATTTGTACCTGCGATGTTGATTCGCCCTCCAGGAAACGTCTTGTACAGGATGGTGTTTCGACTGTCACGGCTCTTATCCTTAACAACCAGTTTTGATAGCTGCGGCGAATCACGATACATCGGCGCCAGCCGATCATTTGAAAAATCCCGTGCCACCTGCAGATCTGGATGGACAACCATAATCGGCGACGGATCATGTCCAGTGAAATAACCGATGGCGTTAAGCTGGATATCCGTCTTCCCGAGCTGGGAAGCCCACATGAGAACCACTTTCTCGACGCTGCGATCGGCAATAGCATTCATCGGTTCCCGCTGATATGGTGCGCGTGATGTTCGCCATGGTCCGGGCTCCGCCGACGCTTCTGCTGATAGTATCCGATGCTCATCTGCCCAATCAGCCACACTGATCGGTTCGATCGGCGCGACCAGGTGAAGAGTATCCTTGAGGAGTTGATAAGTGCGTCGTTTTTGGTCATTCATGAGTCATCGCCCGCTAACGGATCATACCTGGCGAGCAGCCGCAACATTTCGTTCAACTGATCCTCAAGATATTGCCGAATTTCCTTCTCATCCGTCATATAGGTAAGCTTATTTGCGATCCGAGGAGGCAGGCCGGTCATCCGCTCCCGGAAATTCACAAGGAGTGTCCCCCACGCTTCTTGTACATCGGCGGTAGTATGGAGATTCCTTCTCTTCTCCTCCAGCTCCAACTGTGCGATTTCCTTTTTAATCCGTTCATGTTCAGCCTTCTCATCCCGGTAGCTTACCTTACCGTCTGATGTCTCCCCTTCAATATGCTTGATGTACGCCTGAACCGATTCCCCAAGCAGGAACTTCCCGCGCCCTACTTGTTCAAGAACGGAGTCGCGGGTCAACTGGCGTACCCATTGCGGTGACTTTCCTATGATCGCAGCAAGCTCAGATGTGAGGACTTCTTTTTTATGCAGTTGTTCGGATTTTGGTTTCGCCATTTGACCCGCCTCGCTTTCGTTTTATCTAGTAAATTGTTCGATGAGAATTTCCTGGACATTAATTCGAAGCGAAAATAAAAAATCGCCTCCTATTGGCCGACAGCCAAGGGAAAGCGACAGTGAATTTTGAAATTAAAATCTAGCCCTATTTCGGGGTCGTCCGCACCCGCACTCGATCCGAGACCCCAGAAGGACCCGTTCGCCGAAAATTTGGCCCCTTGCTGGCGTTTTTGGGGATGGTCTGGTGTATTTATACCCAGAAACGCTCTATGCCCCCTTAGAATCGCTGTAGTGACGCAATGTTAATAGTCTTGATGATTACGAGCTCTTATCTCCTCTATCAACTCATCACATTTGCTACGCATGACTTCTGCATAAGTTAGGAGTTCAGTTTCGTAGGCCATGAAATTTTCGTGAGTTCGAGCTTGCCTTGAATACTTCTCACTAATTGCAGACAATCCATCGATAGTCTGAGTGATCAATGAGAACAATCTCTTGTCTGCCTCGATCGCTTCTGGAAGGTATTCTTGTAGCTTATTGTTCATCCGCAGTACACATCGGAAAAGTTCGCCAAAGCGAAAATCCTCTGTTACAAAGTAATCCCACGCTAAGTTTAACTCCTGTCTCAAAATCGTTGCCAGAACGTAAGTCTTTCGGTCCTTCGAAGGCTTCTCGGCTTCTCGTTGATTACGGAGTTGCCAAACTGCAATACCATACGCACCGAGTACCCCAATAACTCCGCCTAAAAATCCGCCCATATCAAAATCCATAAATAACCCTCCAACGTGTTTTAATATCCTTAGCGGCCATATTCGACGTTAGGATACAAAAACCTTCAAGAGAATCATCCAACATCAAACCGCCTCGGAGCTGCACGCAGGAACGCAATGATATTCCCATTGTTGCTCTTCGGCAGCTTCTCGAAATGATCTTTGACCTCGGCTTCCCATTCTTCGATTGTAATCCCGTATGATTGGATCTCCTTGATCTGTTCATGGATCATTCGATATTGCTCTTCGGTTACCCTCATATGCTGTTTGTTCTTCTTTAACCTGAAGTATTTCAGATAGGTTTCAACGAATGAATTTCCATTGCTATTAAAAGCGATGTATTTATTTAATCTTTTATCATTCGTTTTTATATCATTAGTTAATAGCGTTGGATTTTCCACATCTGGAAAACCCGATTCTGGACGTAATGACGGGCTTTCGTAAATATCGAGTTCCCACGATAGGATTTTCCCTCGCTGATCCTTGACTGCATATCGGCGGACATACCCGAGCTTTTCGAGCTCTTTGAGGCCGGCCCGGATTGAGTCCTTGCCGTCGGTCGTGTGCTTGGTCATCTCGTCCAGGTAGAACTTGAACCCGTCCGGCTTGGAGAGCATGTAGGAGAGCAGGCCGCGGGCCTTGAAGCTTAAGCGGGCATCCTGCAGCATGCTGTTGTCGATCCGGGTGAATGGCGGGGCCCTCTTGCCTGATTTGTTTACTCGGTGTGTTGCCACCTCACTCCCCTCCACATTCGTCTCACACGGTAAACACAGACGTGTCGATTGCCGCCATCATTGCAAGGTGACCGGCTGCACTCGGATGGATTCCCAGGTTATCTGTAGTGAGCACCATGCCTTGCTTCCATATCCCACTGTTCCGAGAAGTCTCCACAGTGTCCGCGGTCTCAAAATAACCACTGAGAGGAGCTGGGGTGGTCCGGATCCAGTCATTTATGCGGACACGTACAGCCTCGTTGCTCCTAACACTTTGATTCTTCTCTGTCGCCCATCCATCCGTACTGTCGGTTACTGGAACCAACGTGCAGGCATAGACTTTCATTCCCCGAGATGCGAGCTCGTTGTAAATGTCCAGTAAATTGCTCTGTATCTCCTCAAAGCTCCTACCTTGGTTCACATCGTTGATCCCATGTTCAACCACGGCGTGCGTCATTCCATCCGTGACTCTTATACGGAATTTCCGCCGCATGCCTACGAAATGACGAGTGGCTTCTCCGGAAATGCACAGGGCTGAATAACCGAAGTTATTGTTCAGTGCCCGGACGAGGAATCCATAGTTGTCTCCGCCTATGCTCGGATTAATCGGGTTCTTGTCACCTGCGCCCCACATAATGCTGTCCCCAATGAGGGCAATAGATGGTTTGGGTTCTTTGGTCTTCCCATGAATAGCAAGCGGCGTGTACCCGTAGACACCGACCGCAGCGCTTTGGTAAACCCGCCATGTCACGCTGCCGTCTGTCAGCTCCTCTCCGTCTGTGGAGCTTGCCGGTTGAGTCGTTCCTGTCGTTCCAGCAACGATGCATTTAAGCATGTACTTCCAATCGGCAATTCTTCTCCAAGTCCCAACGGAAACAGCTTGATTAGCCGCCCAGAACGGAGTGGAGTTCCAATTCCAAACAAATTCCTTATCCATCGTTTTATCGCCCAAAACCCCAGACTCACCACTGACATCTCGCTGTAAAAACATGCCTCCGGGCCAAATACCGCTGGGTGCGGCGACGTACGTGTAAACGAAGAATTCCTCTCCCTTTACGAATTTTAGTCCCAGTGGGTCTGTTAACACTCGGCCACCAGGACCAATTGTCGCAAGTGACTCCCCTCTTATCGTTAAAGGGATTCTGACCCAGTCTGAACCGTCTTTCTTTTCCAGTACTGCCTTGACTTTGATGTCATTATCCGTCGCTTTATCGTCTGCACCATGGAAGTTTCCGTACATAAGCTGGAGGTCCGTGAAGTCATACGCAGCCACATGTCTGGATTTATAGGTTGAGTCCGGCTTGATTCCCATTCCACCATTGTCATTCGATCTGTGATATACCGTGGCCCTCGTTGCTACCGCCGAACAACTATATCTCTTATCCGAGTTCCTTTTGTGAATGTCGGCAGCTAGACTAAAGGCAGCTTTCCCTAGATCCACCTACGTCACCGCCTTCCCTTTCACAGTGACGTTCCCGCCGGAGACCGCCCCGATCCGGGCCCTGAAGGAATACCCCGCCGGCACAACGACTTGCCAGCTCTCCGGCGCTGAATTATTTCCACCAGAAGTCTGCTGCCCGAACTTGGTTGGATCGGTTACGCTGAAAGCCGTGACAGGCATATATTGACCGCTCGGCCCGGCCAGCTCGAACATGACCGTCCGGCTCGTGCTTGTGCCGGTGATTTCAAAGGTGAGCGTGTAATTTCCGTCATTCGGTGAGAAAGGCGTTCCGTTGCCGGCAGCTGATGCGGCGTTCTGGAGTGTAACATCTAAGGCACTCGCCTTTATCTTTACTTTCTGGGCTCCGTCCGTCGGATCGTAGCTGTCTGCCGGGTTGATCACTTGGCCGGAGCTGTTGTATTGTTTGTTCGGTACCGGGGTATCAAAATATGAACTGCTCATTATATTCTTCACTCCTTCATCGTTTATTTGTGCTTTCCCAGCGGCCAGCGACTGGTATGCGATGCTCTCCTGGCTCCCGGCCATCCCCAGCCTCTTCTTGATCTTAGGCAGAAGGTGAACGGGGATGAGAAGTCTTTGCACCGGTCCAACCTCCTGCAGCAGCCTATACACACTCTCTGGAATACCATTGTAAAAAACCTGATGCTGAATGAGTCCTTTGTAAGTCGGACCGATGTATATGGATTGATTTCTGATCACTCGATTCACCTCCTTCCTGCGTTTTTTATGTAAAAGAAAAAGCACCCTGGGTGGGTGCTTAGAGCTTGATCCATTCTCTGATTTCCTTTGCTACTGAGTATGCTTTATTCCATGTAGAGTTTTCTTTGATGTATGCTATTCCTTCAGGGGTAAGTGATGCTGTTGTATAAACATAAGCGCGATCATCAGCGAACAGAACGTTCTTTGCCAAGTTATTGCTTACAACATACCTAAATGCATCTGAGAACTCTTCTACGGAAACACCAAACGTTTCTTCATCGTACGCTTGGTTCCCCTTCTCAATCTCCTTCAAAATTGCAAACGCTAATTTTTCAATATTCATTGATATTTCACCTCCCTCGACATTAGACTTCGACAAACATGGAGGAAATACCTACCAGTACGTCGAAAGTTGTAGTTCGAATGGAGGTGAATGACATGCCAGATAAAAAACCACCCGTCCACACCGTGCCTAATCCGGATGGTGGATGGAACAATAAGCAAGGTGGAAAAATAGTGAGTCGAGCTGACACAAAGGCGGAAGCCCAAAAAAAAGGAAGAGAAAAAGCTAAGAAAGATGGTACCGAGCATAGAATTCATAACAAAGACGGAAAGATAGCCAACTCTAATAGCTACGGGAATGACCCGAATCCACCAAAAGATAAGAAATAAACCTCATGGCACCCTAAAGGGTGCTCTTTTTATATTACAAACTCAACGAACGCCGGCGACCGCAGCAAGCCTTTCTTGGTCCAGTTCCGGGTTTTTACCCTCGCCCGGATCCGCGGCTCCAGGTGGACGAAATTCTTATCCTCACCCGTTACAAGCTGCTGGCTCACTCCATAAAACGCTCGCTTGGCTTTCGGCGGCACGCCCAGCTCGACAATACCAGTCGGCCGCAGCCGGCCGGACTCCGTCACCACGGAAGTAAGCCATCCGAATTCGTCTTTCCGGTAGCCGGTGATAAACACCTCGGCATATGTCCAATTGATGACCTTCTTCCAGGCCGGGGAGCGGCGGCTCTCATAGATGCTGTTCATCTTCTTGCCGACCATTCCCTCAAGCTCCAAAGCCTCCATCTGCTCGAACAATGCCTCGCCTGCGCCTTCCACAAACGGCACAATACCGAAATGCGGGTTCGGCATGAGAATACTGCTCAGGATTTCCTTACGCCGCATCAGGGGCAATTTACGCAGGTCCTGCCCCTTGTATCTCAGGATGTCGAACACGACATACGTCACGGGAGATATACCCATGAGTTGCCGGATACGATGCTCCTTCTTGGCCTGGAATCGAGTCATGACGTTCTCAAAGTCCACCATTCCCGTCTCAGGATCGGTGCAAGCGACTTCTCCATCCAGGAGGATGTCATCATCAAACGGCGTCAGAAGCTCAGGATACTGACGTGTGCAGTCCGTCTCGTGCCGGGTATACAAACGGATCTGGCCGCCCTCCTGCGAGAACAGGAGTCTGTGCCCGTCGATCTTGGGCTCAAATATATAATCATCGTGGCTGAATGGGCCATTTGCTGTTTCTAATAACATTGGGCTAATAAACATAGCAACACCTCTCAATCGATTATACCGTTTGGTATGTTCTATGAGAGGCGGTAAGTATTGTTAACTTACTTTTAAAAATTCCGAGATTTTTTTCATCCATAGCTCGGAATGGATACTTGGCACATAAGAATTCTGATTTTTGATTAGCATCATTAATCGGATAGTAGTACTGTTACTTCCTTTCCATAATGAGTAATAAAAAATCACCATAATTTCGACCGGGGCTAACTGACTCGATAAAATTTCATAATATTTAGTTTTATCATTGTCATTCAAATATGAATCGTCAATAAATTTCACTATTCCCGATAAATTATTAAAATATTGAGCTAATATACTTTCATTTTCTTCAAAGACGTAACCCATATAAACTGCTAATTTTTCTGGTACAGCATCTTTCAGATTGTTGTAAATAAACTTAAAGAGTTCCCGTCCAACAAAACGACTACTAGATTGGTTAACAGAGACGCTGTCCACCAATTGATGATGTAGCGAGACCAGACTAAAGAAGGTACTCTCAAACCTTTGACTATTCATTGCCTCTACCTGATTTGCTAACTCCTGATTTGTTCTTTCCACTTCTTGCCTTTGTAGTTTCAATTCCTGTCGTTGAAGCTTAAGCTCGACCTTTTGTTGAAAAATAGTGTAGATAATCCCCCCAAAAGCTAAGCCTGAAAACAGAGTATTAATGGCACCGAACATGTCACCGAATTCTCCTCTGTTAGGCAAAAAAAACAAAACAAGACCACTTAATGCCCAAAGTGAAACTATGGACAAAAACACTCTTGTGAGTTTAAGTTCCTCTGAACGCTCGTCGTAATAGTAAGACCTAATTCTGCTCAAGAACCATTCCCCCTTAACGAAATAGTTCTTCCCTAGTGTTGGAAACTCCTTCTTGATGTGTATAGGAAACCGGAAGGGATATTTGCACCACTCCCATTATAAAAAGGCCGGCCCCATGGCCGACCCGATCACCAGAGCGTTCACGCCCCTGTGGTGTCCTCTTCTCGATTTCCTATGATACCAATATATCACGTTAAAAACCTAATGACTTCGCCGCGACTTCGTATTTTTTACTAACTTTTTACTTTTCTTTTACTGCCATCTTTCGGTGATTCATTTTGCGCAACGCTTTTGGTTTGGTTATAATCAACTTTGAACTGATAAAACCAAAAGAAATGGGGCACTCGCTATATGGCTTTACGAGCTAAGGATTTATTGGATCTCGGAATAGAGAACATAATTAATTATCTCCGTAGATCACGAGCCGATGAAGAAATGGAACGGCGTACCGGAGAGGATGTACTTCAAGCGCAAAAGGAACTAATGGATCGTGTTCTCGAGCCGCTTGGCATTCCGTATGATCAACGGCCTGAAGTTGGATCTGGGGATAAGATTTCCACACGCCCTGTCTTCCAAGGGGTTATTAGGGATCTGCAGGCCGGCAAATACCAAGCAGTTGCAGTTAAAGAGATTTCCCGTTTAGGGCGGGGATCGTATACAGACATGGGCGTCATATATGACCTTATAACCGAAAAGAGAATCTTCATCATTACTCCATATAAGATTTTCGACCCCAATAACCCAGCTGACCTGAGACAAATCCGATTCGAATTATTCATGTCCCGGGAAGAATTCGAGACAACTCGGGAACGTTTAATGGGCGGTCGGGTTAACCGGGCGATGGAAGGTAAATGGGTTGCCGGGGAAGCTCCGTTTGGTTATGACTACAATCCTGATACAAAGAAACTTGAAATCAACGAGGGTCAAGCAGAACAAATTCGGGCAATTTTCGATTTTTACGTTAATGGGGTTCCTGATGGGGAGAACGGAAAGAGAAGAGATGTCAGCTTCCGAGCCCTTGCGACCTATTTATCTCGTCATACAGTTATCCGGACACCAAAAGGAAAAAAGAACTGGCATCCAAACTATTTAAGAGGAATCCTTCAAAATGAGAGATTCATCGGCATACTGAAGTTCCGTACCACTAAACGGGTTAACGGAAAGGTTGAGGAACGACCAGAAGACGAGCACATTATTGTACATGATGCTATGCCGCGAATCATCGATCAGGAGACATGGGAGAAAGCACAGGCCAAAATTAACGACAGTGCTCATAAGCCGCGGACAAGAATGGATTTTACTCCGTGTGAATTAGCTGGCTTATGCGTTTGCTATAAGTGCGGCGGGAGAATGATCCGACAGTACAGCGTTCAGAATTATAAAAAACAGTCAGGGGAAGTCACGCAGTACCACAAGGAGTTCTTATGGTGCTCACGTCCTGGATGCACTTTTGTGAAATATCGCTCGGTTGAAGAGGATTTGTTGAATGTAATTCGTTATTTCAGCGATCTTTCAGCAGAAAAGATGCATAATGAACTACTGGCCGTGTTGGAGAAAGATGATTCACAATCGCTTCCAATCAATGATATCGAAGGATATGTTGAATCACGCATGAAGGAACTCAAAGCTCGTATGAACTTTATTTATGAAAAATACGAATCTGGCCGATATTCAGATGAAATGTTTGACGAGCGGAAAGCTGAGATTGACAAGGGGTATAAGGAACTAGCCGAGCTAGTTGAGCAGCATAAAAAGCAAAGCAGCCAAGCCACTGGATCTGCTATCGATGTTGACGTTGTAAAACAAAACTTAAACACCGTATTGGAAGCATACAAGAATGCGGAGGATAAGTCGGATCGGAATCAAATACTTCGTGCAGTATTTGATCGTGTAGTCGTAGAATTGGTGGAGAGTGGTCGTGGAAGGATTCCAGCGAAATACAATCTGTATCCTGTCTTCAAACGGGGATTGACTAACCATGGTTTTTTGGTACAATGATGTCACTAACTATTCATCGGCGCTAATCAGCGCAAAGCGTCCGGCCTTGAAGTTCCCCTCCTGCGTCAGGGACAGCAAATTCCACAGAAACTTCTCATCGCATTTGAGCATTTCCTGAAATTCCATCAGCCCCCGGTTGGCCTTATTGAGCTCCCCGTCGAACCGGTATGCCCGCGGATCCGACTCGGAGCCGTATTCCGTGATGGTAGAAAAATCAATGCTGCCGGTCAGGTCGGCAATGTCCTGCGATTTCGGGTCGGAAGGGCTGAATGTCCCGATCCCCACCCGGCCTTCTTCCGAGATGAGCACCCGTTCAACCTTCACGCTCTCAATATCGCCGCCGTATTCGGTCTTCAGCCGCAGCTGGCAGGCCGGGCACAGATTCCCCTCGATGCGGACGCCAAGCTCCTTCTCGATCTCCGGCCGCAGCTCCAGCGGGATCAAATGAAGAGGCTCCTCCTGCATCGGGCAGCCTGAAATGGCGTACACCGCACCGCTGTCGGTTCGGGAGTACTTCTCCAGCCCCCGCTTGAGCATCGTAACGATCGTGGATTTTCCTCCGCTGACCGGCCCCATCAGCAGCAGGATCCGCTTGCGGACATCGAGCCGCCGGGCTGCGGAGTGGAAGTATTCCTCGACCAGCTTCTCAATCGCCCGGTCCAGTCCAAAGATCTCCTGCTCGAAAAACTTATATTTTTTCCGGCCGCCGCTCTCCTCGATCCCGTAGGATTCGATCATGTCATACACACGGGCGTGAGCCGTCATGGCTGGAGAGGGATCCTTCTTTAATAATTCAATATATTCCCTGAATGTGCCGCTCCACGCCAAACGGTCGCTCTCTGCCCTATATGATGCTATGCGTTCGAAAATATCCATTTTCGCTACCTCCTATGAGTCTGTTTATGGGGATTGGCTTCCATTCCACAGCGTCATTTGAAACAATCGATTTCGAAAAAGTGTACTACATACCTATGCGCCATGCCCGGAATAGTTGACCTTATTTTCGAAGTCAAGCCGGAGCTTTTTTGCTGAGCGCCGCTCGTCTTATCCCAATCGGGAACGCCACGATGCGGTCCTCATGCTATACTGATTTTACATGAACGTAACATTCGAGCAGATGCAATAATCAAGGAGGGCAATCATGGCGATCAAGCATGAAGCCGAGCTGTACGCTCCATTGAAGGCTTTTTTTGAAATAAATGGGTATGAAGTCAAGGGGGAGGTTCGGAATTGCGACCTGGTCGGAATGAAGGAGGGAGCGGACGAGCCCCTGATCGTGGAGATGAAAAAAACATTCAATCTGGCGCTGCTTCTCCAAGGATTGGAGCGGCTGAAGCTGACGCCCTATGTGTACCTCGCCGTAGAGAAGAGCCGGGCCAAGAAAGGGGCCGTCAATCAGCGCTGGTCCGAGCTGACCGGATTATGCGGACGGCTCGGCCTCGGGCTCATTACGGTCACCTTCTACAAGACGAAGGCCCCGTTTGTGGAGGTGCTCTGCGAGCCGGAGATCGCCGTCACCCGGGGACGAACGGCGATCAGGCGCAAGGAGCGGCTGCTGAACGAATTCAGGGAACGCAGCGGCGACTACAACACGGGCGGCGTCACCCGGGCCAAGCTGGTAACGGCTTATCGCGAGAAGACGCTCCGCGTCGCCGCTGCCCTATGCAGCGCGGAGAATGAGCAGCGGGAAACGCTGCGGCAGAGCGGCGAGGCGTCTGCCGCAGCCGAGGCCAATCCTGACGCTCCCCTGCCGGGAATATCGCCCGCAGCTGTGCGTGACCGGAGCGGCGTTGGCTCGGCTGCAGCCATCCTGCAGCGCAATTACTACGGCTGGTTCCGGCGGGTCGGGCGGGGACGATATCTCCTTACCCCGGCCGGTCTCCAAGCCCTCGCGGATTATGCCAACGTGCTCGAATCCGCTAGTATGACGGGACTTAATGGCTTGTCATCCGAGCGTCTACGTTGATCATCGTGCAGCAGTCATCATTATACCGTGCGCCGAGAGGCTCGCGTTACCAATTTGAGTAGAACAGATGATTCCAATGGATCAAGGCTGGTCCGCAGAGTCAAGCCATATAAAGATAAAACTGGCGTTTTGGGAACCCAAAAAAGCTGCCGCTCCAACCAAACGCTGGTTGAATCGGCAGCCTGTGTTCATCGTGTATCTTACTGTAGATATAACTCGTGGCTGTAGCAACTTGTAGCTGTCTTTGTATCTTAACCCCGCTTAATTCCGCTGTTCATACTGGATCCCAGCAAGCTTATATCCGCTGTGCACACTGGATTCTGAGCACGCTACGGTTAATTCCGCGCGGTAAATTCCATGACGGCTTCACTGATCAGGTTCATGCCCAGCAGCAGCTCATCGCGGCCGGGGTGGGTAAAGTTCAGCCGGATGCATTCGGCATTCTCCCCTCCTGCCGAGCACATCGATCCCGGGAGGAAAGCTGCCCCCTTCATTAATGCAGCCCGCAGAAGGGCATCGCCATTCAAGCCGGGAGGGAGCTCCACCCACAGAAACATGCCGCCGGGAGGGACCTCGTATTTAGCATCCTTCCAGGCGCTCCGCTTCAGCAGCTCCACCATGAGCTTAAGCCTCGTGGCGTACTCTCTGTTCAGCATCTCGATATGGTCCTCGAGCTTAAAGTGATTCGATTCCAGCAGATGATGGAGCATCCGCTGATTCAGCATGCTGGATTGCCAATCCGCCATCTGCTTCACCGCCGTCATCATCTCAATGACCTGTGGGCTGCCTGCCGCCCAGCCCGTGCGGAGCGCCGGAGCTACCGTTTTGCTGAACGAGCCGACATAAAGCACATGCGCTCCCTGCTTCTCCTCCAGAGAAAACAGGGATGGAAGCCGGTGCTCCCGCTGCTTCCGATCCGGCCCGCCGGCTGCTCCGAAATACAAATCCCCGTACGAATCATCCTCTACGATGAGAAGCCCGTGCTGCACGCACAGCTCCAGCACCTGTGCTCGCCGTTCCAGGCTCCACATGACGCCTGTCGGATTCGTGAAATTCGGTGCTGCCATGAGCAGCTTTGGCCTGTGCTTGCGAATCAGCGGCGCCAGCCGGTCCGGGAGCATGCCGCTGCTATCTCCCGGAACCGGCACGATTTCAGCCCCTTGGAGGCGGAGCACCTGCAGCAGACCGGGTGACGTCGGATTCTCCACGAGAACCGCGTCGCCCGGCTCGACGTACACCCTGACCAGCAAATCAATGGCCTGCTGTGTACCCGTCGTCAGCAGTATATTCCCGGGCTGGACACTCAGTCCTTTGCGCTTGGCAAGATCCCGGCTCAGCCACTCACGCAGCGGGCGATAGCCTTCCGCTTCCCCGTACTGCAAGGCTTCCGGATCGGCGGTTAGTACAGAGGTAGCGGCCTCGGCCAGCGAATGCATAGGGAATAATTCCTCAGCCGGCAGCTCCTCTGCCAAGGAAATAAAAGAATCCCGCTTCGCAAGCTCACGGATATTGCGCAGCGGGGATGACAACAGGGTCTGTGCACGGGAAGCAAAGGAATACTGCATGGAAATCCCTCCTCTAACCGTTTATGGAAACCTCGGTTTTATATTCAGGGAGCCTCTTTACAACCTCTAAAAAATATTCCCGATATCTATATATTATACCTTATGTAAAATTTTAAGCATATATTTGCCTTCCTTGACGGGTATACAGCGCATACTTCTCAATGGCCTGCGCCCGGGTCGATACGCCAAGCTTGACATAAATTTTCCGGAGGTAGTTGTCGATGGAGCGCCGGCTGACCTGAATTTCAGATGCGATCTTATCGTATGTAATGCCCTGCACGATCCGTTCCATGATAAAGGCCTCCGTCTCAGAAAGCTGCAGCCCGCCTTCGTTCATCGCCGAGGCCGTCAGCGGCCATATCCCCTGTTTTACCCATTCCAGCGGAAGAGAAGCTACCCCCTCCCGAAGACCGGCGATCATATGGATGAGCTGAAAGGTCGAGGCCTGCTTGGACAAAAGCCCGCTTGCTCCCCGGTTAACCAAGGACTGAAGCAGCGGAAGGCCGTCGTTGTCGGTCATGACCACCACATGGGTGTTCGGGGACAACTGCTTCATCTGTTCCAGGATCGCTTCCGAGGTCTGGTCCTGAAGTTGGTAATCCAATAAGACCAGTTCGGGTAACAGCTCAGCGACCATCCTCACCCCTTCCGTACCGGAAGAGGTCATCCCCAGGACGGTCAGGTCCCGCTCCTCCTCCAATATCAATTTCGTTCCCAGCATGCTTGTAGGTTGACTGCCGACGATAACTACCCGCCAAACCTGATTCATATTCCGATAGACCTCCTGTTTCGTCTTGATATCTCTATTTCTAAGTAAGCGGCATCATCACGAAGCATACATCCGACATGCGAATTTACGTTGTTTACGGCATGGATCGACATTTCGAACTGTGAATCACATGCAGATCCGTGGCGAACTTAATCCTGAAGACGCAGAGAAGTCAAAATAAGCATGGCGAATGTCTTATATGTATCCTACTTGATAAACAAATCTATACAGATTGTATCCCACTCTAACTTTCTAAGCAATCTTTTTTCATAAAACAAGTGCCTTTTGTTCGTCTTTGCGAAAGTATTTCTGACATGATAGAATAGATATCTGGAAAAAATGATAGATTTTGAGGGGTGATGAAATGCCGGTGTTGGAATCAGAAAACAATACCCCCTATGAGTCCCGTGAGGAAATGCAGCGCAAAGGACCTTCAGCCAGATGGTTCTGGGTATTTTGGATTGTTCTGATTGGGCTGGGCACTACCGCAGCCTATTTATACAGTAACCATTTGAAGGAACAGGTCGTTATCCAGCTCCAGGAGGATACCGATAGGCAGATGGCTTCGTTCAAATCGGAATACGATCAGCGTTTCAATGAGCTGGTACAGGAATTAGACGAAATGCAGAGTCAGGTTCAATCTTTCAACGAGCTGCTGACCTTCACCAAAGATCAGGCCAGCGGCAAAACCGACAACAGCAACAAGCTGTACAGCCAGCTTAGCGAGGTCGAGAAACAGCTCAAAGAACTGGAACGCAAAATGGAGCTCTTAAAGTGAGCAAGCTCAAATATATCCGACCAAAGCAGGTAAACCGTTTATTTATGCTTGCCATCGCGCCTTTCATCGGCATGCTGCTGTGCATGTGGCTATTAACCCAGCCGCCGCGCATCACGCTGCACTCTTCGGAGTACATAGCCGACAGTCATATCTCCGAGCAGTCGGCGAAGATCAGGAGCGATCTCGGCCAAGCGGCCGCAGCTGCCAAACAAACCGTATCCTCCATTGAAAAGACGGCCGTTCTCTATCAACAGACGACCGCCAAGGTAGGATCCCTTCTGGGAAAAGCTAAGACGCAGGCCGCAAAGCCCGAGCAAATCTATAACCGGAGAATCACCTCAAAGCTGGGAGCCCCCATCGAGACGGTTCACAGCGACCGGATCCGGATTGAATTGTATAAAGTCAATCCCGGCCCCTACCATGGCTATGCGATGAAGGTCAAGCTGAAGGACCCTTCCGCGATGAACATGTCCCTGGGCAGCGAAAGCGGCAAGCCCGGAACGGTGGAAACGACGATGCGGGCCGTCAGCCGGCACGGGGCCGTAGCCGGCATTAATGCCGGCGGATACGCCGATGGGAACAAGGGCCGCTTCCCGCTCGGCACGACATTTTACGAGGGCCACTATGTATCCGGATTTCAGCCTAGCTTTAAGGATCTGGCCTTCGTCGGAATGAGCACCTCCGGGAAACTGATCGGCGGCAAATTTTACAGTCAACAGCAGCTTGACCGTCTAAGCCCGAAATTCGGAGCCACCTTTGTGCCGGTGCTGCTGCAGAACGGAAGAAAGACGACCATTCCCGAGAAGTGGAGAAGCACGCCTGCGCGTGCTCCGCGCACCGTCATCGGCAATTATAAGGACGATCAGCTGCTGATTCTCGTCACGGAAGGATATGATGAGAACGGCAAGTCGGGTGCTACGCTGCAGGAGCTGCAGAACAAACTTCTTAAACTTGGCGTGATCGACGCATATAACTTGGATGGGGGCGGCTCCTCCTCCCTCGTCCTGAACGGACGGGTTGTGAACAAGCCCTCGGACGGACAGCTCCGTCCGGTGCCGACACACTTCCTGTTTTTCAAATAAAGAGGCAGTTTTCATATTATCATTTATTTTTTCGGCTAAGATGGTTATAATATAGATTAGCTTAGCAGGAGGTGGCCGTAATGTCTTTCTCATTAACCTTTTGGATCGTCATGATCGTATTTGCCCTTTATATGGTCGGCATTTTGACCGCAGCCTACAATGATGACAAAACCAAAGGCCTGTAAGGCATGACTCCCTCTTCTTATGAGGGGGTCTTTTACTTTTTTGCGATAAAAAAAAGCACCGCTGTCCGCGATGCTTATCAAATGAGACGATAGAACCTTTATATTAGGAATCAAGCATGTCTCGGAAGCTGCTGCATCTCCGACATGCATTGTGTGCAGATATAACGCTCCTTAAACTCGCTTACGCCGTCCATCGAGCCGCAAAAGACGCATTTGGGACGGTAACGCTCCAGAATAATGTGGTCCCCCTGCACAAGAATTTCTACGGGATCGCCCTCGTTCATCTGATATCTCTTACGCAGAGACTTTGGAAGAACGATTCTCCCCAGCTGATCGACCTTTCGAACTACACCAGCAGGTTTCATAACAATTGTACACCTCTTTCATCTTCAACAAGTGATTTCTGGAATTCTCAAACTGATAATAAGGGCCTAGTAGTATAGTTCGATAAAAAGCTGTCGAATCCTGCTGGTTTTAAGAATTTATTAGTTTTTTTCGATATCTTATAGGTATACTGGATGGTTTTTCCGAATGATTTAAGCGTCAGCACGACTCATTCCATCCCTGGAAAATCCAATTGGCGCAAAGCCTCATAAACGATAATGGCCGCCGAATTGGATAAATTAAGGGAGCGGACCTTGTCTGTCATCGGCATCCGGATGCAGGACTCCGGATTGGCAGCCAGCAGCTCGGGCGGCAGCCCCTTCGTCTCTTTCCCGAATACAAGAAAATCCTCATCCTGAAATTGAACGTCCATATACCGCTTCTTGGCTTTCGTCGTAGCATAGAAATAGCGCCCGTCCGGATATTTCGCCTTCAGCTCCTCGAAGGAGTCATGATATTCAATATGTACGGCATACCAATAATCCAGGCCAGCCCGCTTTAAGGTCTTGTCATCGGTATTAAAACCGAGCGGTCGAACCAGATGCAGATGTGTGCCCGTAGCCGCACAGGTTCTGGCAATATTGCCCGTATTGGCTGGAATTTCGGGTTCAACGAGTACGATATGCAGTGCCATGTTGTATTGTCCACCTTTTCTTTAACGTTTTCTTCTATTATAACCGATCCGCCGGACTTTTCAGGCTGATTCCAGAAAAACCCTTCCGCTGTTTATCAGGGAAGGGTTTAGGTCTGTTGTTGGATTTATATCACATTAGCGGCTGTTCTTAAAGTGCTCCATAAAGTCCACAAGCGCTTTGCAGCTCTCGTAAGGAACCGCATTGTATACGGATGCCCGCAAGCCGCCTACGCTCCGGTGCCCCTTAAGTCCCACAAAGCCTTCTTTCTCGGAAGCCTTCACGAATTCCTTCTCCAGCTCCTCGGTTTCCAGGCGGAACGTAATGTTCATATCGGAGCGGCTGTCCGGATTCACGCAGCCGCGGTAAAATCCGCCGCTGTTGTCGATGGCATCATAAATGAGCGCGGCCTTCTTGCGGTTCATATCCTGAACCCCTGCAAGCCCGCCCTTCTCTTCGATCCATTTCAGAACCTCGTTAATCATGTAAATGCCGAAGGACGGCGGCGTATTGTACAGGGAGTTGTTTTTCAGATACGTGTTATATCTTAGCATCGTCGGCAGATGCTTCGGAGAGTCCGTAATCAGGTCCTCTCGAACGATCACAACGGCCACCCCGGACGGTCCCAGATTCTTCTGCGCGCCCGCATAGACCATGCCGAATCGGCTCAGGTCAAAAGGCCGGCTGAGAATGTCGCTGGACATATCGCAGATCAGCGGCACTGCGCCGGTATCCGGGAAGTCCTTGAACTGCGTGCCCTCGATCGTCTCATTGGAGGTCAGATGCAGGTAAGCGGCATTGTCGGACAATTGGATGTCCGCAAGCTCCGGCAGGGACATGTATTTGCTCTCTTCGGAAGAGGCGGCAACATGCGTCTCCCCGATCAGTTTCGCTTCCTTGAGCGCCTTGTCGGCCCAGCTTCCCGTCATGACGTAATTGGCGGTCTGGCCCTGTCCCAAAAAATTCATCGGAATCATTGCAAACTGCGTGCTCGCACCGCCCTGAATGAACAGCACCTTATAACCGGACGGATTCCCCAGCAGTGACAGCAGGCGTTCCTGCGCTTCATTATGTACAGCTTCATAAACGGCACCACGGTGGGACATTTCCATGATCGACATGCCGGTATTGCGGTAATCGACGAATTCCGCTTGCGCGCGCTCCAGCACTTCCAGCGGCAATGCGGCAGGTCCTGCATTAAAATTGAAGGCTCTCTTGCTCAATTGACTCTCCACCCTTTCTCTGTGTTCCCTTTATCGCTTTATTGATTTAACGCTAATCATAGCAACAATCTGATGGTCCTTCAAGTGTAATTATTCACAATTTTTTTGCCGCTCCCGGTGACTAATTAAAAAACGCCAAGGGCTTAATTATTAGCCCTCGGCGCTATGAATCTGATCTCTTACAGATCGTAGTACAGGGAGTACTCGTGCGGATGAACGCGGATGTTAACGGCTTTCGCCTCGGCACGCTTGAACTCGATGAAGTTATCGAGGAAGTCCTTCGTAAATACGCCGCCTTCGGTCAAAAACTCATAATCTGCCTGAAGTGCATCCAGCGCTTCGTCCAGAGAACCCGGTACACTGCGGATTTCCTTCTTCTCGGCATCAGACAGCTCGTAGATGTTCTTATCGAATGGTCCGTATCCAAGAGCCGTTGGATCGATTTTACGCTTGATTCCGTCCAGGCCTGCCATCAGCATTGCCGCGAATGCCAGGTAAGGGTTCGCCGTAGAGTCCGGCGTACGGAACTCGATCCGGCAGCCTTTAGGAGTTACTGCAGCAACCGGAATCCGAACCGCGGCGGAACGGTTACCTTTGGAGAATACGAGATTAACCGGTGCTTCGTAACCTGGAACCAGACGTTTAAAGGAGTTGGTGCTTGGGTTCGTCAGGGCGATCAGTGCCGGAGCATGGTACAGAATACCGCCGATGTAATGAAGCGCAGTTTCGCTCAGATTAGCATACGCGCCTTTCTCGTAGAACAACGGAGTATCGCCATTGAAAATGGATTGGTGAACGTGCATGCCGCTTCCGTTGTCACCGAACAATGGCTTCGGCATGAAGGTTGCCGTTTTGCCGTATTGACGAGCCGTGTTATGAACGATGTATTTATAGATCAACAGATTGTCTGCTGTTTTCTTCAAGGTATCGAAACGGAAGTTGATTTCCGCTTGCCCTGCCGTCGCCACCTCATGGTGATGACGCTCCACGCGAAGTCCTGCTTCATTCAGCAATCTGCACATTTCACTGCGGATATCCTGCTGCGTATCCACCGGCGCCACCGGTACATAACCGCCCTTTACGCCGACTTTAAAGCCGAGGTTGCCGCCTTCTTCTTTACGGTTCGTATTCCAGTTAGCTTCCTCGGAATCCACGAAGTAGCTGGAGCTGTTCATCGTGCTTTCATAGCGGACATCGTCAAACAGGAAGAACTCGGATTCAGGCGCGAAGTACGCTGCCGTACCTACACCGGACTGCTGCAGATATTCTTCCGCACGTGTCGCAATGCCGCGCGGATCACGCTCATATGCTTCACCTTCCGGCGTATAGATGTTGCTCATAATATTGATGGTAGGATGTGCTGTAAACGGGTCGATATAGTAGGAATTTGGATCCGGCATCATCACCATATCCGATTCCTCAATGCCGCGGAAGCCTGGGATAGAAGATCCGTCAAAGGCTACCCCGTTCACAAACGTCTCAGCATCTACTTCTGAAGCTGGCAGGGAAATGTGATGCGCCCGTCCCGACAAGTCTACAAAACGAAAATCGACCCACTCAATGTTATTCTCTTGAATTGTATGCAATAATTTCTCTACCGACATGTCTCTTCCTCCCAATTTCCGAACATTAAGATTAAAACAGCTTAACAATGTTCCTATATTCTTCGTTTTCTTTTCGTCATTATATGCTGGCAGATAACCTCACGTCAATAGCTATGTAAGGTATTTTTAAAAACCATGTCATATAAATTGACATATGGAACCAATTAAAGTAAAACAACATGAAAAAGACACCTGCAAATAATGTGCAAGTGTCTTCATTGCTATGCTGTGACTCTGCCTATCCATATCCGCTATTCATAACTTCTCCCGCGGTTTCCCGGCTGCTTCTCCCGGCATCGCATCGACATTGCGATCAGGTACGAAGCGTATTATACGCGGGCAAAATCGGATGCCGGAGCCTTGGAAGTATTAAAGCTTTTGCCCACGAGCGGAGCCAGCTGCTCCAGATCCTTGAGCAAAGCGGCAAACTGATCCGGGAACAGGGACTGTACGCCATCTCCTGTCATCGAATTATCCGGGTCGGTATGCATTTCAATAATAAGTCCGTCCGCGCCTGCGGCTACGGAAGCCTTCGACATCGGTTCAACCAGCTCCCGGCGGCCTGTTCCATGGCTTGGGTCGGAGATGACCGGAAGGTGACTG
Source organism: Paenibacillus sp. FSL M8-0142 (assembly GCF_038597315.1). Taxonomy (NCBI): domain Bacteria; kingdom Bacillati; phylum Bacillota; class Bacilli; order Caryophanales; family Paenibacillaceae; genus Paenibacillus; species Paenibacillus sp. FSL M8-0142. The sequence continues at coordinate 1,421,955 of NZ_CP152008.1, read as the reverse complement.
AGCTGCTGCAATACAGGGATGGCAGATAAATCCAATGTATTCCGGGTATAGGTCTCGAATGTTCGGATTCCCCGCTCACAGAGCATTACATCCGGGTTCCCCCCGGCAAGAATGTATTCCGCCGCATTTAAAAATTCATCGTAAGTTGCGCTAAATCCCCGCTTAAGCAGCACCGGCTTTCCGCAAGTGCCCAGCTTGCGCAGCAAATCGAAATTCTGCATATTCCGTGTTCCAACCTGAAGAATATCCGCGTATTCCGCGCAAATATCGACGTACTCCGGTGTCATAACCTCCGTAATCGTCAGGAGGCCATGCTTTTGCCCGGCTTCAGCCATCATGATCAGCCCTTCGACGCCGATCCCCTGGAAGCTGTATGGTCCTGTTCGCGGCTTGAAAGCACCCCCGCGAAGCACCTGTCCGCCGGCCGCCTTAACCAGCCTTGCAATCTCGTCGATCTGCTCCGCGGACTCCACGGCACAAGGACCGCCCATGACAACCAGATTGCCGCCGCCGATTTTCGTTCCTTTAATATCGATGACCGTGTCGTCAGGATGGAAATCACGGCTTGCAAGCTTATAAGATTTAGAGATTTTAATGACGTTCTCTACGCCTTTCATTTGACGCAGATGCTCGGCAAGCTTCGGATTGACGCTGCCGATCAGCCCGATCACCGTTCGGTCCGCACCGCGCGATACATGGGCCTGCAGCCCCTCCTTCTCAATCTCGCCTACAATATGCTTAATCTGCTCTTCCGGTGTTTGATTCGAAGTTATGACGATCATGCTTAGCCCTTCTTTCCTCAATATGCTCAGTAATTATTCCTGATTCCACTATAGACTTTCACGCTTAAGCGCTTGTTCGCTTTTAAGCTTTTATGCTTTTATCTATTAAAGTAACTATACAAAAAATGCCCCTTTCCGTCAAGCCCAAATCCTGGACCTTTTGAAAAGGGGAGCTGTTGGTGTACTTACGGAATCGGTTTGTCGCGTCCCTCCGACACTTTACGCTTAACCAGCGGGATAACGATTCTTACCGTGGTTCCGATCCCGGCCCGGCTGAACAAGGTAACCCCGTATTGACTGCCGTAGTGCAGCTTGATTCGCTGATCCACGTTACGGATCCCGTAGCCAGCGTTCGTCAGATTCTGAGCCCCGGTGTTATCCAGCCTTCGGTCAGGAGGGAAACCAACCCCGTTATCGATAACCCGGAATTCCAGCACATTCTGAAGCACCTTGGCCGTGATGCGGATATGAATGGAGTCCCCGGTCCAGGCATGCTCGAGCACATTTTCAATGAACGGCTGAAGAATTAGCTTCACCGTCTCGTACCGGACGACTTCCGGCTCTACGTCATAGCTGACTTGCATTCGTTCATCGTATTTAATCTTCTGGATATCGACATAGGCTTGTGCTTGCTCCAATTCGTTCTTGACGGAAATAATGTTTCGGCCGTCATTGAGCGACAGGCGGTAAAACTTGGCCAGATCCAGAACCATCCGATGCAGCTTATCCAACATGCCAAAGCGGGCCAGACGGCTGATGGAGGATAATGTATTGTACAGAAAATGCGGATTGATCTGCGCATGCAGCGATTCCAGCTCCGCTTCCTTCTTCTGCAGATCGGCCAGGTACACCTCATTAATCAGTCTGCCGATGTTGCTGCCCATCTCATTGAGCGCGGATGAGATATGCGAGAATTCATCATTGCCTTTGAAATGGGCCCGCTTATGGAATTCCCCTTCCTGGAACGAATCCAGAACTGAGACGATTTTAGACACGCGGAGGCTAAAATACCTCGAGACGATCAGGCTCACCACGAAGAACACCACGATGCAGACGAGGCAGATCAACAGCGTCAGGTTGCGAATCTTGACTGTATCCTTCTCGACGATTGGCGCGGGGACAACAGCGATCAATTCCCAGCCAAGCTGAGGAATCGGTTCCCGGATGAGCAAGTCGCCGTTATTGCGGAGCTCCTTCTCCCTGAAGACGGTCGTCTTCACACCGCCCGAGGAAAGGATGATTCGCCCCTGCGAGTCGGATAAATAGAGGGCCGTTCCTTCACCGATTTTTTTATAGTCCATACTTTCGAACAAATAATCCAGGCTGACGTTGATCCGCATAAATCCGATTTCCTGCAGCTTGATCGTGGTGATGTCGATCAAACGGCGAAGGAGCGAGATGCGGCCCTGGGCAGCATCATACTCGATCTGTTTCCATTGCAGCGTCGTTCCGTATTCTTCTTCCGGCGGATAAAGCTTGTACCAGGTTTTGTCAACCAGGCGGTCATATCGATAAATATCGAACAGCCGTTTATCCGCATCAAGCGGATCGGAATCCGAATAATTATCATACACTTCTCCGAGGTCGTTATTCTTTAAATAGATCGACATCCATATTTTTCGATTGGCCGTGCTGATGGCCGTCTCCAGCTTGGGAATCAAAACCTTGACCATGGTATCGTAACTGACCCACTGGCTCTCCGTGTAACGAAGGCGATTGTTGAATAAGGTATCGAAATACAGCATATCCGAAATCCGCACGATATCCTCGATCTTGTACGTAATGTTATTATTCATTTGATGAAGCGTGCCTTGTATGTTATTGTGCGTCTGTTCCCGGATGGACGTAACAAAGATCTGGGTGGCGATGTTCCCGACCAGCAGCACGGGAATAATGATGAACACGCAATAAGATATCATTAATTTATAGCCGAAGGGCACCTTGACCCGGATTCGTTCGAATTTCCCCGTCATGACCAATCACGACCTCATTATCTACGGTATAGTATGGAAGGCTATGCGTGCTTGCGCCGATATTCCAGCGGCGTCATCCCGTACATTTCTTTGAATTGCCGACTGAAATAGGGCAGATACTGATAGCCGGTCTGGGATGCAATTTCATATATTTTAAGCTTTGTCGTAACCAGCAGCTCTTTCGCCCGTTCCATACGAAGCTTGATGACATAATCGCTAAAATTGTATCCGGTTTCTTCTTTGAAGAGAACCCCTAAATAGTTCGGTGAAAACGAAAATCGGTTCGCCATATCGCGTAAAGTAATATTTTCATGCATTCGTTCGCGGATATTGCTGATGATATCCTCAACCAGCCGGCCGTTCCTGGAATGCTGCCGGAAGTTGAGCTGCTCCGAAATTTCAAACACTTTCATCCGGAGCCAAGCGAAAATATCATTCATCGTCTCAAACTGCATAAGGACATCCAAATTTTTCAGATCAATCCCAAGCATGCGGAACAGATCCTCATGCATCGTGTGAAGATGCGCATCCAGCTTCATGATGATATAAATGGCCAAATTACGGATTGTAAATTTGGATCTGATGTTTGAGGCCAATGCTTGAATCGCTTCGATCTCGTCGTGAATCCGTACAATATCGTAATTGGTCATCGCCGTGAACAAGGAATCGAGGCGTATGTCCAGAATTTTGGCGTCCTCGCGATCCTCGGTCGGAACCTCGTGATAAAGAATCCACTGACCCTTACCGCGGAACATCTTATAATCTAATGCTTCCACCGCCGTCAGATAAGAAGCGTGCAGCTGCTCCAGCTGATTGGCAACGCCGCCCTCGCCAACCGTTACGGTTAAGGCATAATCGTCCTTCAGCTGCTCCAGAAGAAGCTGTATATCCGGCTTATCGTGCTTGCTGTCCAGCAGCACCGCCATTCGCTGGTCCGTAACCTTGCATACATGCCGGAATCCGGCCTGCTCCAGAAGCATGTGCAGCTTCGCGAAGAACTGCTCGTTAACCCCTGTCCCCTTTTTCCTCTCCTCATAGCTGCTGCGCCAGGTACTGACATCATCGATTTCCAAGAGTGCTACACGAACAGGCCATTCGATCTCATTCAGTCTGTACTCCCGTTCGATAATCTCCAGCATCGCTCCATCATACGGCTTTTGCAAAATTTGAAGAAAGTATTGGTTTTTCAGGATCGGCACCATCTGTTGATAGGCACGCTCCGTCTCCTTCCGCTCGCGAAGGCGGTCCAGCTCCTGCTTGACCTTGGTCAGCGCTTCGATAAGCTCCTCATCCTCCATCGGCTTCAGCACATAATTACATGCTTTGAGCGCGATTGCCTGTTTAACGTAACTAAAGTCCTGGTAACCGCTCACGAAAATAACCTGCAGCTCTTCATTCATCTTCTGCGCCTTCTGTGCCAGCTCGATCCCGGTCATATTGGGCATTCGAACATCGGTGACGAGAATATCCACCGGCTCCTTCTCCAGCACTTCCCATGCCGCAAATCCGTTATTAACCGCAGCCGCGACCTCCATGCCGAGGCTTTCCCATGGAATAAAGCTCCTCATGCCTTCTAGGTCCAGTATTTCATCATCTGCCAGCAGCACTTTATACATGGGCATCTACTCCCCCTAAAATTCCGATAAGGGTATACTGCATCCGCAGCATACCCTTTCGGTATTCCATATGGTATTATTGGCCGTTCATCTTGGCGAGGTTTGCTTGCCATCTTTCGGTTTTGAAAGCAAGAAGCTTCTCGTAGCCTGCTGCTTGAGCATCGGCTTCTGCCTTATCCAGCACGGCCAACACTTCGGCATCGTCCTTCGCAAACAGAGCCTTCGCTCTAGCTTCGGTATAGATATCTTCGATACGTTGACGAATAATTCCTTCTTCGCTTTCAGGTGACGGATCCAGGTTAATGAATTCCGTTGCGTTCGCTTGCGTTTTCCATGTTATTTCGTACTGCCAGCGAGTCGACCAGTTGCGCTGCTCTTCAGGCAGTGTGCTTTCGTACTTCGCTTTTGCGGTGTCGACGAATACGGTATTACCGTTCCATTGGATATTCGTTGTTGTTGCTTGAAGCTTAGCCAGACCTTCTGCATCCGTTATATACTTCTCAGTAAACTTCGGTGTCTTTCCGTCTTCCTCAAATCCGTCCCAATATCCGCCTGGAGGGCCCCACATTTGGACGCTTTGTCCTTCAGGACCGGTATACCAATCCAGGAAAGCAAAGATGGCTTCCGGATCTTTCGCGCTTTTCGTAATGACGCTTACGTTCCAGCCCAGCTGCGTATAGGTACCCGGATAAATTTTGTTCTTATCCAGACCTTCCTTAGCAATCGGCCAGATCATGAAATAACCGCCGTTCGGATCTTTCTTGGCCAGCTCGGCATGAGCATTCATCGCATTTTCCGTCGGGCTTGATGCAGCGTAGACTGCAACACGGCCCGTCATTACTTTTTCTTTAACCTGGTCGTTCGTTTGGGTCAGGGCATCCTGCGAAATCAGCTTGTCGCGGAACAGCTTCGCCGCATACTGCATCGACTCGCGATACGTCGGATCGGTGAAGATCGAGGTCAGCTTGTCGCCGTTTGGCACGCCGCGGATCGCGATCCAGCGAGTCAGCGCATCTTCCTTGAATGCGGAGTACAATACATCGATCCCTTGGCCTTCAATGCCCGGCTCGAACGGTACGACTTCATTGCCGTACTTCGCCTTGACGGCCGCCAAGTAATTCGCCAAATCTTCGGTCGTCTCGAGCTTCGGCTCTCCAAGCTCCTTGTAAATCTTCTTGTTCACGACGTAACCGGCGTTGCCGTTCGGCTGGCTCGTATACCAGTTCGGGAACTGATACAGCTTCCCGTCATCGGAACGAAGCATATTGATCCCGGCTTCGCCGAGCCATTCCTTCAGATTCGGATATTTATCCAAATACTCATCGAAAGGCACGAGCATATCCGCCTCTCTGAGCTTCTCCACGTCTGGACCGCGATCGAGCCAGATAACGTCCGGAAGCTCTTTGGACGCGATCATCGTATTGAATTTTTGCTGCGCGTTGCCTTGGGAGTTAATCGCTTTAACATCGACTTTTTTGTTCTCTTTAATCCATTTGGAAGCGTCGTCCTCACCCCAAGGAGGCATCGTATACCAATCGTAATGACCATAGAAGCTGAACTCAAGCGGCTGCTCACCCAGCACGTACTTGCTGTCGGACGCTTGCTCTGTCGGCGTGCCCGTATCGCCGCCCGTGCTAGGAGCCGGATCGGACGTCTTCGTCCCGCCGTTGCCACCGCCGCCGCCACATGCCGACAGCATCAGCGCTGCCGCCAGCAAAGCGGTCATCGATGTGGTCAGAGATTTCTTTCTCAACCTCATTCTCTAATTCCCCTTTCGTATTTCCACTTGATATTTATGTCTAAAGCGAATGCTTCAAACAACATGTTTAGATGCTCAGGATTATGCAAAATCCGATTCCAGCGGCTTCCAGGTCCAATAGATAGATGAACCAAACCATTTCACCCTGCATATTGCCGATTGAAAGCCGCTCTTTGAATATTTGCAAAGACTCTCGGGTTCTACTCTTTCAATGAACCTACCAGTACACCCTTTACAAAGTGCTTCTGTACAAACGGATACACCATAATAATCGGCAAGGTTGCCACGATCATTGTTGCCATGGACAACGATTTGGTCGTTACGCTCTGCATTCTCGACAGCGCTGCCGCCGACGAGGAATCGAGCTGGCTCATCTGCTCGGACATGATGTTCGAATTCAGAATTTGACGCAGAATCGTCTGAATCGGCAGAAGCTCTTCCTTCGTAATGTAGATACTCGGCAAGAACCACTCGTTCCAGTGCGCCACGGCTGTAAACAGGGATAGTGTCGCGATAACGGGACCGGACAGCGGCAGGATAATCCGGAAGTAAATCCCCCAATTGCCTGCGCCGTCAATCTTGGCAGACTCCTCCAGCCCGTTCGGAAGCCCTTGGAAGAAGGTTCGGAATATGATCATGTTCCACACGCTTACCAAGCTCGGAATAATGAACACCCAGAAGGAATCCATCAGACCCAGACTGCGGACGAGCATGAACGTCGGAATCAAGCCGCCCCCGAAGTACATGGTAATGATGCACATCACCATGTAATATTTGCGTCCGATAAGCTCGCGCTTTGTCATCCCGTAAGCAAAGATCGACGTCACCAAAATCGAGCTGATCGTACCGACCACGGTCCGGGCTACGGATATGCCGAAGCCGTTCAGCAGCCGTTTGTCCTGGAAGACGATTTCATAGTTCTCCAGCGTAAAATCTCTCGGCCAGAAAGTCACTCCGCCCAGGGCGGTATCCGAACCGGAATTCAATGATATGACAAGTCCGTTCCAAAACGGATAAAAGGTCACAAAAGCCAACAATGCAAGCAAGATATAGATGACAACCTGCATGACGCGGTCACCGAATCCTAATCGTACCAAATCTACCCGCTCCCTTCATCACAATGTTCGTTTACCATAGACTGTTGCCCGATCTGCGTGCAATCAGGTTGGCGATCGTCAGAAGCATCACGCTGATTACCGCTTTGAACAAGCCTACAGCCGTTGCATAGGAGAACCGGGAGTTTTCGATACCGATCCGGTAAACATATGTATCAATAACATCGGACACCTCTCTAAGCACAGGGTTCTTTGCCAAGAGCAAGATGTCTTCAAACCCGGCAGTCAACAGGTTGCCGATCGCAAGAATCATGAAGATGACAACCACCGGCATGATCGAAGGCAGTGTAATGGTGAAAATCTGGCGGAACTTGCTGGCTCCATCCATGTCAGCCGCTTCGTACATATGCGGATCCACTCCCGCTACGGCTGCCAAATATACGATCGACGAGAAACCGATTTCTTTCCAAACTCCCGTCGTTACAAGAATGGTCCAGAAGTATTCCGGCAAGGACAGGAAGTTGATCGGCTCTTCGATCAGGTTCAGCTTCATCAGCAAAATATTTACGCTCCCGTTATCCGTGGACAACAGGGAAATGACGAACCCTGATACGATAACCCAGGATAAGAAGTGAGGCAGATAGCTGACGGTCTGCACCAAGCGTTTGAAGAACATGTGCCGGACCTCGTTCAGCATCAGCGCCAAGATGATCGGCGCCGGGAAGCCAATTAGAAATTTGAGCAAACTGATGACGATCGTATTGCGCATGACGTTCATGAATTCAGGAGATTCAAAGAACATCCGGAAATGCTTCAGACCCGCCCAAGGGCTGTCGCCCATGCCTTTGAAAATGTTGTAGTCCTGGAACGCCATCAAAATCCCGTACATCGGGATATAGCTGAATATAAAAATCAGCGCGAGCGCGGGAAGCACCATAAGCTGGATGTCCCACTGTTTGGCAAAGCGAACAAGCAAATTGTCTTTCTTCCGTTTAGGAACAGGTTCCTGCTTAACGGATATTTGTGCCATCTCCAACCCCCCGTATGTTTATGCCATGAAGTATCTCTAATGTCTATCATTCTAGTTGAAAGAGGCGATCATGAATATTTGCCTGATCAACGAAAAATGATAATATTCAATCGAAATGCATCCAAATGAAAAAAGAGCCCTTAAAGGACTCTTAGGAGGGCAGCATGTCGCGGCCCCTTCATCGGTAAATTACTTCTTACTACCCCCGGTTTAAAGAAAATTGATATTATTCAACGAGCTTCTAGCAGCATCCGGGTGGCATAAACAACGGTTTGGCACAAATCAGAACCACCCGTCAAACGGGTGGTTTGCTCTTGGGGTATAACCCCTTGTTGCCAAACTGCGCCTAAAGACGCTAGCCTGACAATAAAATTGTTCAGGCTCAGTGTAATTTGTCACTTTCACTTACCAGTTTAACTGGTTTACTTCTTCTTGCTACTGTTTTTGCTGAATGGGTCTTCATACTCTTTCACACTCAGTTTATCAATTGCCTGGTCGTGTGCTTCTTGCTCACGGATATATTTTGCCACGGTGGCTTCATTCAAGCCCACTGTGCTGACGTAGTATCCCTCCGCCCAAAATTTTCGATTACCATATTTATACTTCAAGGTAGCATGCTTCTCGAATATCATGAGTGAGCTTTTCCCCTTCAGGTATCCCATAAATGATGATACTGAGATTTTTGGGGGAATTGCTACCAACATATGTACATGATCGGGCATCATGTGACCTTCGATTATCTCCACTCCCTTGTATTTGCATAATCGTTTGAAAATTTCGATTAAGTCTTTCCTCACTTGATTATAAATCTCTTTCCGTCTATACTTCGGGGTGAACACAATGTGGTACTTGCACATCCACTTCGTGTGAGCTAAACTATAGCTCTTGTTTGCCATCTAAGACCATTCCTTTCATTATTGAGCCTGAACATCTCAATTTTATCGGAATGGTCTTGTTGGTCAAACCCTCGATCCCTCCACCCGCATAGCGGGTGGTTTTTTGTTTCGCACGCTTCGCGAGCTCAACTGGCTAAAGCCGCAAGAAAAAAAGCCATTGCGAAATTACCGCAATGGCTTCTTCATAAATATCTATGGTACTTAAGCTTGCGTCTTGCTTTTCGCACGTACCGGAGGCAGCAGCTTGCTCATGTTCACCGTACGCTTGATTTCCCAAGTTTCCGGTTTGTCATGCTCATACTGCTCAAGGTATGCGATGACTTCTTTGGTGATCGGCGTCGGCGTCGAGGCGCCCGAGGTGACCGCCACCTTGCTTATGCCTTCAAGCCACTCGCGCTTCAGCTCGGTCACATCGCCGATCCGGTGCGCGGGAACGCCGGCAATTTCCTCGGAGACTTGAGCAAGCCGGTTCGAGTTGTTGCTTCGAGGATCGCCCACCACGATGACGAGGTCCGCTTGCCCTGCCTGCTCCGCTACGGCCTCCTGCCGCACCTGCGTCGCCAGGCAAATCTCGTTATGGATTTCGGCACCCGGGAATTTCTCCAGCAGGCGCTTCATAATATGCTTGATATCCCATTGGCTCATCGTGGTCTGGTTCGTGATGATGATCCGGGATGCGTCCACCTCAAGCTGATCAATCTCCTCTTCCTTCTCGATCAGATGGACATGCTCAGGCGCGATACCGATCGCCCCTTCGGGCTCGGGGTGGCCTTTCTTGCCGATATAAATAATTTCGTATCCGTCCGCAACCTTATCCCGAATCAAATCATGGGTCTTCGTCACGTCCGGGCACGTCGCATCCAGCGTGGTCAGCCCTTTATCCCGGGCAAGCTTGCGAACCTCCGGCGAAACGCCGTGTGCGGTAAAGATAACCGTCCCGCTGTCCACCTGCTTCAATATTTCCATCCGGTTCGGACCGTCCAGCGTAATGATGCCCTCATCCTCAAAAGATTGCGTGACATGACTGTTGTGCACAATCATGCCCAGTATATAAATAGGCCGGGGAAGATCCAGGTTCTGGGCGGCCTGACGTGCCAGCACCATGGCATCCACGACGCCGTAGCAGTAACCTCTCGGCGATATTTTGATGACTTCGATGATCCTCACCTGCTTTCGCGTTGTATTCCTTAGGTTCATAGACCATTATACCCTATTCCAGGGGAGGAGCAAAGACGACCGGCAGCCATACAATGAACGTGCTGCCTTCCCCTCTGCGGGTAACGACCTCGACCGAGCCCTTGTGCTCATCGATGATCCACTTGGCAATCGAGAGCCCAAGGCCCGTTCCGGCGGTAACGCCTCGAGACTGGTCCGCGCGGTAGAACCGTTCGAAGATGAACGGCACCTCGTCCTTGTCCATCCCGATTCCGGTATCCGAAATCCTCAGACCGACCTGCCCCTTGTACAGAACCGCGTCCAGACTGACCTCACCTTCCGGCGTATACTTGAATGCATTTTCGATAAATATGAACAGCATCTGCTGCAAATAATCTTTGTTCCCCTCGACATACACCCCGTTCAGAACCGACAGCCGGCCAACATGCCATTCCGCCGTCTTCTCCAGAAACTGTGCCCGCCGCGCAACCTCCTCAACGAGCGGCTGCAAAGGAATCGGCGACAGTTCGAAGGTCTGACCGGTATCCGCGCGGGCAAGAGACAGCATATCGTTCACGAGCCGGCTCATGCGTTTGGCCTCATCTGAGATGTCCCCAACCGCTTCGATCGATATTTGCTTGATCATTTCATCATCCATATCCATTCGTTCGCCTTGCTCCGCCGTCCACATCTTCTGCAGCAGGTCGACGTTGCCGCGGATCGTGGTCAGCGGGGTGCGAAGCTCATGGGAAGCGTCGGAGACGAAACGCCGCTGGGCGGCATAGGCATCCTCCAGCTCCTTATAGAACCCTTCAGTTCGCTCGAGCATCGCGTTAAAGGTGCCGATCAACTGTCCGATTTCGTCCTGCGGTCCGTCGTACTCAATCCGGACGCTAAGGTCCGTTCCCTTCTGGATATGTTCTGCGGCCTCGGTCACTTTGCCGATCGGATTCATCGATTTACGCGCCAAGAACAGACCGAAGGTGGAAGCAATCACCAGCGTTGCGGCCGAACCCATGATCAGAATCGACTGGAGCCGGTCCAGCGTTTGGTCGATTAGCCTAGTATTAGCACCAATCTGAAGCCACAAGATGGTTTGATTAGGGTTTTTAAATAATGCTTTTTGATATACAAGAAAAGAGTTTCCGTTGATATTCATGCGTGTAAACTTATTGTCGTATTTTTTTATATTGTCGGCAGGAGGAATATCAAACTGAACCTCGCTAAAGATCATATTATCAGAGCGCCATGTCGGTCTTTCCGTAGTCGATGTCTGCATAAATAAATCAGCAGCTTCGAGCCGGTCGGCTGTATCACGACTAGGAAACACTTCATAGCCGTCGGTTCCAAGCTCCATCTCGCCTGATTGTTTGACAATCCTCTGTTTCAGTTCCTCATACGTGTACAAATGCACAAAGCCGTATACCGCTGAGCTGAATATCAGCAGCGTCACAAACAGAATTCCGGTATACCAAGCGGTCAGCCTTAAACGAATGGACATATTTAATTGTCACCTCTTAGAATGTAGCCAGCACCGCGGATCGTCTGGATCAGCCGCTTCCCTCCATGTTCCTCAGTCTTCTGCCGGAGCATGGCGATGTAGACCTCCAGCACATTGGATTCCCCGCTGTAATCGTAGCCCCATATTTTATCCATGATCAAATCGCGGGATAGCACCCGCTTCGGGTTCTGCATAAACAGATGGAGCAGCTCGAACTCCTTCGCGGTCAATTCCAGCCGCTGTCCCGCCCGGATGACCTCCCTGGCATCGGTGTCCATAACAAGGTCCTCGAAGGTCAGCCGCTGAGAGGCTGAGTCCTCCCCTGTTTTACGCCGCAAGAGCGCGCGCACGCGAGCGAGCAGCTCCTCCAGCGCAAACGGCTTGACCAAATAATCATCCGCGCCGGTATCGAGCCCCTTCACGCGGTTCTCGACTTCGTCTTTCGCGGTCAGCATCAGCACCGGCACCGTGCTGCCCCCTTCACGAAGCCTTCTCAGCGCTTCAAATCCATCGACTTGGGGCATCATGACATCCAGCACGACCACATCCGGATCTTCGCTCAAAATCAGCTTCAAGCCTTCGGCCCCGTTCGAGGCCGTCAACACATCATAACCTTCGAAGGCCAATCCTCTTCGAAGCATCGAAATAATTTTCTCATCATCATCCACGATTAAAATTCGGGACCGCATCGGCGACATCTCCTCTATCTGCTAGCATCTCAATTGTTACGTCATTTACAATCCATTATATCGGCCGGTCCAAGCACAAGACAAGCGGAAGGGAATCCACCCTTCCGCTTGTAGCGCTTCTATATCAATGCTTACGGCTGCTGTTGCTGCTGCTGTTGAAGGGAAGCCTCAAACTCGTTTCTGTCCCCAATCGTCAGCGGCAGGTCGATTTTCTTGCCGTTGCGGTCGACGTTAAGCGTAATTTTATCGCCGACCTTCTTCGATTGAATGAATTCGACCAGATCGGTATGCGTCGGGTATTTCTCACCATCCACGCCAATGATGATGTCATATTGGCGAAGGTCGGCTTCATACGCCGGCGAGCGGAATACGACGCGATTGACGTAAGAGCCTTCGGTTACCTTCGAGCCAAGCTGCTGTGCAATTTGCGGCGTGACGGTTGCCAGCTCCGCTCCGATAAACGGTTCCGGCTCTTTCGGAACTTCCTGGTTGTTCTTCAGGTATTCCAGCACTTCCTTAATCGTGCTGGACGGAATCGCAAAGCCGATGCCCTGCGCTTCCGCGCTGACGGCCACGTTCATCCCGATCACTTCACCCTTCAGATTCAAGAGCGGCCCGCCGGAGTTTCCCGGGTTGATCGAGGCATCCGTCTGCAGCAGGTGCTGATAGTTGCGGTCCTCTTCCCCATTCGTTCCTGGAATATCGATTTCGCGCTCTTTGGAGCTTAACACGCCGGCGGTTACGGTATGATCGAACCCTTTCGGGTTGCCGATCGCCACCAGCCATTCGCCGACTTTCAGGGAATCGGAGTCGCCCAGCTTAACCGCCGGGAAGTTATCCCCTTCAATCTTCAGCACGGCCAGGTCGAGCTCGTAGCTGGAGCCGAGCAGCTTGGCTTCATACGGCTTCTTGGTTCCTTGAACCGTAACTTGAATGACGTCGGCGCCGTGAATAACGTGCTCGTTCGTCAGAATGTAACCGGACTTATCGAATATGAAGCCGGAGCCGAGACCCGAAGGCACGAGCTGCTGACTGCCGCCGTTACCGCTGTTGCCGCTATTGCCGCTGTCTTCCTGCTGACTGGACGGGCCCCCGCCGAAGAAATACCAGAATGGATCATTCAGACTCGGATTGGAGCTTTGCCCGCTGCGGCTGTTGACCAGCGTTTCGATCAAGACAACGGCAGGGCCGGCTTCATCCACGACAGCCGAAACGTCCCCTTGGTTGGTTGGAATCATCGCGGATGCCGTTGTCGCGCTGTCGTTGCCGTTACCGTTGCTATCGACAGGCGCCGCCGTTTCCTGAGACGGCTGTTCGGATGAGAAGGCCGCGTCCGGCGTGAACAGATTCGTCCGATCTGCCGCAAACATCAGGCTAGAGATGACGATGACGCCTGCGAGAAAGGACAGCAGCACTGTTTTGACCGACGTTTTCGGCTTGGAGCTGTAGTTCCACTGCGTATTCCTTGTCACGGCGTCCGACGGTCCCCCGCTGCCGCCCTGTTGTCCGGCCGATTGCGATTGGGCATAGCCGGAAGACGGAATCGGCTTTACGGGCTGCGGTGCCGTAACCTCAACCTCTTGGGATTCCCGTCTCCGATACGGGCTTTCCTCGGTTGGCTCGTTGCCTCCCTCATTGGATAGGGACTGAAAGGGTCCGTACGAATAGTAGTATGAAGAGCTGCCCGAGGATGGCTCCTCTTGTCTGTTCGGCTCATTGCCGGGTTCGTTGCTCGCTCGCTCATCATCTGGATAGCCATATCGCTTTCTTGGATCGTCCATGGGTGTTTACCTCCTATTTGAATCGCCTGCTTCCAAGCGGTTTCATTGATTAACTGTCTTTATTGTGTACTATAAACCTTAATAGTACCTTAAAAACAATTAAAAGGCAGATAAAAACCTTATCAGACGGGATTTAGCTTCCCTCGCTTAAGACGATTTGACCCAGCCCTTCCGGTGGGCATAAATCGCAAGCTGGGTCCGGTCCTCCAGCTCACACTTCATCAGCAGGTTGCTGACATGGGTTTTGACGGTTTTAATGCTGATATGCAGCTCCTCCCCGATCTCCTTGTTGCTCTTTCCTTCGGCGATGAGCAGCAGAACTTCCCGCTCTCTCTCGGTCAATCCGGACTCGTCTTCATTCACCATATGCCGCCGGATTCCCCGGGTCAACGCTTCCGAAACGTCCTTCGTCATGACCGGCATGCCCCTGAACGCCCCCTGAAGGGCATAGATCAGCTCATCGGCGGATACCGTCTTCAGCACATAGCTGACCGCGCCCGCCTCAATACACTCCACGACCAGATCATCTTCGAGAAAGCTGGTCAGAATGACGATCTTCTGCTCGGGAAACTCCGACATCACCGCCCGCGTCGTCTCCGCTCCGTTCATAACCGGCATCATTAAATCCATCAAAATCAGATCCGGTCTGGAGCTGTCATCCGCGCTGCGCAGCATGTCAATAACCTCTTGCCCGTTCGCCGCCTCGCCGATCACCTCAAAGCCGGGATCAAGCGACAAGTATGTTTTTAGCCCCATCCGCACCATATCATGATCATCAGCCAGCAGTACTCGAATTACACCACTCATTATTCTTCCGCTCCCCTTTCCAATGCGCCGGCGCCTGCCGGTACTTCCCGTTCCGTCTGATCCTTGCCGCTATCTTCATGTCCGTTCTCGTCTTCAAACAGAGGGATATTGACTCTAACAGTCGTACCTGCTCCCTTTTTGCTGATAATCTCGACCTGCCCGCCAAGCTTCTCCGCCCGCTCGCGCATGGTTGAAAGTCCATAAGAGCCCTGTCTTCCGGCAATCTCGTCGAATCCGACGCCATCATCGCTGATGCTGAGCACGACCCGTTTCTGGTCTTCCCGCAGCGACATGCTGACAAGCCCCGCACCCGCGTGCTTGACAATGTTGGCAACCGCCTCCTGTATGATCAAGAACAGCTGGTGCTCGATCGCCTCCGACACGCCGCCGTACAGCTCCACGTCCTTCATGCCTTTTAGACCATTTTGACGACAGTAGTCGGGGAACCATTTCTCAAGCGCTTCCTCAAGCGTTCGACCCTCCAGCTCAACCGGGCGCAGCTGTGCAATCAATGCCCGCATTTGCTTCTGTGCGATGTGCGACATCTCGATAAGCTGTCCAAGCACCTGATCCCCATGCTCCGGGTTCCGCTTCAGTACGGCCGGCAGCGAGGAGGCCGACATGTGGATGGCGAAGAGCTGCTGGCTAACCGTATCATGCAGATCGCGCGCCATTCGGCGCCGCTCCTCCAGGACGGCGGCTTCAGCCGCGATTTCCTTCTCCATCACTTCCTGTTCGCCCAGCCGCTGCAGTATCTTTACCTTCTTCTCCAACGCCTCGATCATGCCGTTAAATTCATCATATACTCTGGAAAACGAACCATCCTCAATGACAGGCAGCCGAACCGTCAAATTGCCCTTCGCTGCCTGAAGCATATTTAGATGAAGAAGATCGAGCGGCCGCTGAATTCGCTGGCCTGCGATGTACCCGGCGATGCCCGAAAACAGAATGACACCGGCCGCGTAAACGAACCACAGCCGGTTATCTATTATATGTATAGAACCGGTTCGGTCCGCTGCATACAGGAATACAGCGACTCCGGCTCCAATCAGAAGGAAATTGACCATGATGATCCATTTTGTGTTCTTTAAAAATCCCATGGCGTTACCCTACCTTGTTCACTTTAACGTCACCGATAAAGACGCTGACATTGATTCGAATTTTCTTGCCCGCTTCCCTGTAATACGGGCTTTCCAGACCGGTGCTTCCCATAAACCCGCTCCGCTTCTCCTCCAGCACCTTCATATCGCCGATGAATGAGCTGGTCGATACATGGATCCCGACATCCGAGTCATTCGGAACGAACACTTTGACATCGCCGATGAATGCGGAGATATTGATTTTGGTTTCCCCGTAAGGGATCTGGGCTTTGGTTAAATCAAGCACCGTGTCGCCGATAAACTGGGAAATATTCGTCGGCTTGAGCTGAAAATAATCCTTGCCCATATGCACATCCCCGATAAAAGAGGACTTGTTCACCGTATCATGATTGGAATGTCCATGATGGTGTCCATAATGACCGTCATGGCCGTAACGGCCGTATGGGCCATGATCATTAGGGTCGTGCTCGTTTGGACCGTAAGCACTCCCGTATTGTGAATCCCGGCCATCCATACCGATATAATCCCGATATTTTCTGCGATCGTCCCGTTCACCGCCATGTTCTTCATTCCGTTGATCCGCATGATGATTGCCCTGCCAGCGGTATCCCTTAACCGATTCGTTGTGCCTTGTCTTCCGTTCTGCTCCGCCGCCCATACCGCTCATGCGGCCCTTGTCGGTCTTGTCCATGCTGTCCTGCTTTCCGAATCTGCGCTCGAATTCCTCATCCAAAGAAGAATCCAACGGCTGTGCCTCCGGCGGCTCTGGCAGATCATGATAGCCCTCTCCCCGTGAGGAGGTGAAATCGTCAGGCTTGGGCGGGGACGGCGGCGGTGCTTGATGCTTCGGATTAAAAATCACCTGCAGACCGAATCCGATCAATATAAGCGGGATCGCGTATTTAATCAGATCGCCGAAGGAAAAGTCGACAACCCCCAAATTGCGGCCCAGGAAGTAGAAGCCGATGATCAGCGGAACGACGGCCCCCCACAGCCCTCCTCCGCGTGCATAAATCAAGCTCTGCAGTCCGAACCAAATGATGAACACCGGCCAGAAGGTTGAGAAAATATATCCGAGATCCACATCTACAATATTCATCTGATTGAGAAGAAACAATACACCGATCCCGATGAGCAGCAAACCGCTGCTGAGCTTGCTCCACCCTTTTCTACTCATGGTCATCCCCTTGCTTTCGTAGTTCTATTTGTAGCTTACCTACAGTGTACTACATGATGGGGGAAATCGGTTAGCGGCGCCGGGATGAAACTATTCTCGGTCTCGAGACCGAGGCGCTGGATATTTCTGGGCTTGTCATAAGAAAAACGTCTATCGACGTACTCTTAAAGAAGACTGACCGTTTAGCGTTAGTTTTTCTTGCGGTGCCGGGCAGCACATCTTCCGAAGATTATATACTATCTAGGATCTACAAAAAAAAAGACCTCCGCCTAGGCGAAGGTCTTTTTATCTGAACTCGAACGATCTACCATAATGAATGGTTAGCGGTTCGTCGGGTGGTCGCCTGGCTGGTTCAGTTCACCAAACTCGGCGTCAAACTTCTCGTTCGGTTTTTTGTAGTTCTCCTGAACTTTAGCGTTCCCCTTAGGGTTGCTTTTAATTCCGCTGGTATCTTCAGCGAACTCAGCGTTGAACTTTTCGTTCGGTGTTTGGAAATTCTCCTGAACTTTAGCGTTCCCCTTAGGGTTGCTCTTGATTCCGCTGGTATCTTCAGCGAACTCGGCGTTGAACTTTTCGTTCGGAGTTTGGTAGTTCTCTTGCACTTTGTTCTTTTTAGGCACAATGTTCACCTCCCTGTTCTTATCGATACCTTCATCCTCTTCAGGGGTTCTTGCCCCCCGAAATGTAGTATGTGATGAACAGGGTGACCTTATTCTGAAATTCCGCGAGGTGAACTCCCGGCTCAAATCGATGTTTCGGAATGCTCTTTAGATCGCTTCCTCGAGCACCGAGGACGGCAGAAACCGGTACGTCTCGATCGCATTGCCAAACGTTCTCAGCATCTGCTCCGTACATTTGCCGCTGCCCTGCTTAATGACCTGAACCTCGACATCCTTCTTTCCCCACTCCTGGAACACCTGCTTGGTTGTAGCAAAATACAGGTCGATCTTCCGGCCTTTGATCGCCGATCCGATATCAGCAACGATCCCATAGCCGTAGCCCGGAATGTACAGGATGCTTCCAAGCGGAAACACATCAGGATCTGCGGCGATTGTGGACAGCGTGTTTTTATCCCGCTTGACCTTAACGCCGGAATAGGTAATTCCGTATTGCGGGTGGCCCGGTTTCTTGCCCGTCGATTCGTATCCTGCCGTATAGCCTGTTGCCGTCACTTTTACCGTATGAAGCACCTGATCCTCCGGCGGTGCAAGCACCGGCATGGAGGATGCCCGCCTCTTCGCAGGCCCGGTTTTCTTCGGCGCCGTTTCGGGCAAGGTAATATACCGGCTCAAATCGGATAAGCCGGCGGCACGCATGGCATAAAACACGGACAGATCTACGTACTCCGAGCCCCGGACTTCCCCTTTCCTTGAACCTTCGTAAATAGGACTGCTATCGATCCTGCTGTATGATTCGCTTAAAATGGTATTGTAGGCTTTCGCTGAAGATGTCCATGTGCTGAATATCAAAGCTGACAGAACGGAACCGCAAAGAACCCTCTGCCATGTTTTCCATTTGATCATGTGAGTACCTCCCCCTTAATAGCGAGGGTTCCCACATCCCGAATGAAATATACATCATAACAGAGGGATCTGCAGTTTACGATTTATTGGATTGCAGCCTTCAGTCGTGCAAGCTGCAATGCCGATTCAATCAGCGATTAGACAAGGCGCGTGTCGATCTCTTCCCGAAGCTTCGAGATGATTTCGCCGAGCGGCTGGGCGCCGATATCTCCCTCGCCCCGTTTGCGGACGGAAACCGCACCCGCATTTTTCTCATTCTCGCCCACAATGAACATGTAAGGAATTTTCTCAAGCTGTGCTTCCCGGATTTTGTAGCCGAGCTTCTCGTTGCGGAGGTCCGCTTCGACGGAAATGCCTGCCTGCTGCAGCTTCTCGGCCACTTCCTTCGCATAGTCCTCGAATGCGCCCGAAACCGGAATGACCTTCACCTGAACCGGGGACAGCCACAGCGGCAGCGCACCCGCAAAGTTCTCCAGCAGGAAGGCGGTAAAGCGCTCCATCGTGCTGATAATACCGCGATGGATAACGACAGGGCGATGCTTCTGGCCATCATCGCCTACGTATTCGAGCTCGAAGCGTTCCGGAAGCAGGAAGTCCAGCTGGACGGTCGACAGCGTCTCTTCCTTGCCGAGCGCCGTCTTGATCTGCACATCGAGCTTCGGACCGTAGAAGGCCGCTTCGCCTTCAGCCTCGTAGAACGGCATATCCAGGCCCTCCACGACCTCGCGCAGCATGCGCTGGGACATTTCCCACATTTCGTCGTCTTGATAATATTTTTCGGTATCCTGCGGATCCCGGTAGGAGAGGCGGAAGCGGTAGTCTCTAATGCCGAAGTCCTTGTACACCGTCATGATCAGCTGAATGACGCGTGCGAACTCGTCCTTGATCTGGTCCGGGCGGCAGAAGATGTGGGAATCATTCAACGTCATGGCCCGCACGCGATGAAGGCCGGTCAGCGCTCCCGACATTTCGTAACGGTGCATCATCCCAAGCTCCGCTACGCGAATCGGCAAATCCCGATAGCTGTGCATCCCGCTCTTGTAAACCATCATATGGTGCGGACAGTTCATCGGACGAAGCACAAGCTCCTCGTTGTCCATAGCCATCGTCGGGAACATATCCTCCTGATAGTGGTCCCAGTGTCCGGATGTTTTGTACAGCTCTACGTTACCGAGTACCGGCGTGTACACATGCTGATATCCGAGACGCTCCTCCATATCGACGATATAACGCTCCAGCGTCCGGCGAAGCTTGGCTCCGTTCGGCAGCCAAATCGGCAGTCCTTGTCCGACGAGCTGCGAGAAGGTAAACATCTCGAGCTCCTTACCCAGCTTGCGATGATCCCGCTTCTTGGCTTCCTCCAGCAGATGCAGATGCTCATCAAGCTGCGCTTTCTTCACGAAAGCCGTTCCGTATACGCGCTGCAGCATTTTATTCTTGCTGTCACCGCGCCAGTAAGCGCCCGCAACGCTCATCAGCTTGAACACCTTGATCTTGCCGGTAGACGGAACGTGCGGCCCGCGGCAAAGATCGAAAAACTCGCCCTGCTCGTAGATCGTGATCACGCTGTCCTCAGGCAGAGCATTGATCAGCTCAAGCTTGTACGGGTCGCCCAGCTCACCGAAGATACGCAGCGCTTCCGCACGGCTGACTTCCTTGCGAACAATGGGAAGGTTCTCCTGGGTAATGCGCTCCATTTCCTTCTCAATCTTTTGCAGGTCCTCCGGATTCAGCGGCTCCTCAAGATCCATATCATAGTAGAAGCCGTCCTCGATCACAGGCCCCACGCCAAGCTTTACTTCCTTCGCGCCGAACAGGCGCTTCGTTGCCTGGGCCAGCAGGTGGGCGGTGCTGTGGCGGATGACCTCCAGTCCTTCCGCGGAGTCTTGGGTTACGATTTCAATCAACGCCCCGTCCTGAAGCGGTGTCGATAAATCCACCAAAATCCCGTTCTGTTTGCCTGCAACCGCATTTTTCTTCAGCCCGCTGCTGATCGAAGCGGCAACATCCTCAATGCTGCTGCCCGCTTCGTACTCGCGGACGGAGCCGTCAGGTAATTTGATACTGATAGCCACCTTGCATTCCTCCTCCAAAATGATGTTTCTTTCACGTTCATTGACATTCTGCAGGACAGGCTCAATCCCGTGCGTGCCAGCTTTCATCCCCGTATAGCTAGGCTTAGGTGAAGGCTGTTCGCGGGCCTATAAATAACAAAAAACACCCGTCCCGCAAAGGGACGAGTGTTATACCCGTGGTTCCACCCTAATTCGATCGCTCCAGCCGTGCGCACACATTAGACTCGGAGGATCCTTCATCAGCATGAGGTAACGGTCATGACCCGGTGATGCCTACTAAGCCCGAAGGATGTTCGACAGCACAGCTACAAAGGGGTAAATCAATGGCATTCCGGAGGAAATTTCAGCCGATGTTTCCTCTCTCTGAAAGCGGTCTGGTCCGAATTGATTCATGTCTTTGTCAGAGCTTTTTACGTGAATTTATCAGTAATTATAATCCTGTCTCGCGCAAAACGTCAAGTCATCATCCGTCCGCTCCCGAGAAGCGCGCTGCATTCCGGACAGCTGCAGCATACCTCGGCGCGATTATCGAAGATATGGGCAAGGGTCACGATAACCGGAAGTTCCGGCTGCCTTGTATGAATGATCATCCGGGCAGGGGATACGGAAATCAGCGTGCTGACAACCATGTCCTCGATTTCCATCTCCTGATCCAGCCGCTCCATCACAAGCCCCTCCTCCCGAGAGCGCTCAATCGGCCGTAAATTGCCGTCCAGCAAGAGGAAATCCTCGTCTCCCTTATGAATAACATGGACCAGCGGCATTTTAGGCTCTTGAAAATAAACGAAATATTTCAGCAGGCTCACAAATTCCTCATACTGCTGATCCAGCATAAATTCATCTACGGCATACTCTGCCATCTCGCGCAGCTCCTCTTCATATCCTTGAAGCCGGAAGGTCATGAACCCGTCCAGATTCAGCTCCGGGCTCTCGAGCAGGCATTGATAAATGCCATCGGTCAACTTACGCCTGCGGCTCCGCCAGAAGTCGCCCGAAGGACCTTCTTCCTTGGTCAACAGCATAAGAAACCATTGCAGAATCCGATCGGCCTCTTCCTCATCGTCAAACTCGAATTCCGAGAACATTAACCGTGCAGCAATCTCCTGCTCCTTCTCCTCGAGAATATAAGCCGTTACGGCTTCGGAGACTTGGCGCCGAAGGGTTTCGGCAGAGACTGTCCAAGATGACAGCGGGAGCTTGCCGGAGCAAGTCCAAATGACGCGGTCCTCGGAAGCGCTGAACGTGAATTTCAGCTGCTTGCATTGTTTATGTAACTCCTTCTGCTTGTCTGACAATATACGGTGAAACGCTCTTTTCTCGTCTTCGGTCCGTGCACTGACAGAAATGCTGAACAGTTCCATGGAATCACTCCTTTCGAATCCCTTTTCAGTATATGGGGACCCGCTCGGGGATATACGGAACACCTGCTTGGAAAAACAAGCAAGTCCAAGGAATATTTAAGCGCAGGAATGAATAAGGGCCGGGCGCTTACCGGCATGCAAAAAAAGCGGACCGGGGCTGTTCCCCGATCCGCTTCTCAAGCAAGACATCTAAGTATTTGGAATTAGTTCTGCATGACAAAATCGCGCTCTACGCTGCTGTTGTCCTCAAACACGCGGAGGATTTCATAGCGGGTGTTCCGCTGGGCCGGGATATTGCCGGTCTCGCGGATCAGCTTCAGAATCGACTCGATGTTAACCTTGTATACGGCACCGGCAGAAGAAACCACATTCTCCTCCATCATCGTGCTGCCAAAGTCGTTGCAACCGTAGCTAAGCGACAGCTTGCCGATCTCCGGTCCCATCGTTACCCAGGAGGATTGCAGGTTCGGCACATTATCGATGGCGAGGCGGCCGATCGCAACGGTCTTCAAGTAAGCCTCGGGCGTCTCCCGCTCGCGCTTCAGGTTCGTATTGTCAGGCTGGAAGGTAAATGGAATAAAAGCAAGGAAGCCCTTGGAATTCCAGCCGTTCTGAATGCACTCATCCTGCGCATCCCGCACGCGCAGCAAATGCAGCGCCCGCTCCTCCATCGTCTCGCCGAGACCGATGACCATCGTGGCCGTGGTGTTCATGCCGAGCCGGTGAGCCGTCTGCATGACATCCATCCATTGGCGCCAGGAGCCCTTCAAGCGGCTGACCTTCTTCCGGATCCGGTCATCCAGAATCTCGGCGCCGCCGCCGGGAAGCGAATCCAGTCCGGCATCGCGGAGCTCGCGTACGACCTCCTCCAGCGACAAACCCGACACCTCGACCATCTTCATGATCTCCGCAGGCGAGAAGGAGTGCATCGTAATATTCGGGAACCGCTTCTTGATGTTGCGCAGAAGATCCGTGTAATAGCTGAACGGCAGATCCGGATTGGTTCCCCCCTGCATCAGGATCTCGGTTCCGTTAACGTCCTCGGTCTCCTGAATCTTCTGAAAGATCGTCTCGTCCGGCAGTACATATCCTTCCGACGAGCCCGGTCTCCGGTAAAAAGCACAGAAGCGGCAATAAACGTCGCAGACGTTCGTATAGTTGATATTTCGGCCGATGACAAATGTCGTGATCGGGTCTGGATGCAGACGCTTGGTCATCACATTCGCCGCATGCCCTATTTTCTCCACCTCATCGCTTTCAAACAGCGTTACAGTATCCTCAAGATTTAGTCTTTCACCGCGTAAAGCTTTATCCAAAATACGGTTTACCGCACTCATTTCTTGCAGCCTCCCTTATCCGAGAAAATGACAACTCAACAAAAATTTCAAAAACTTCGTCTTTTCATCCTACCACAATCCGGCAACAAAAACGACATCCCGCTGCGGGCGGGATGCCGAATAAAAATATGGAAATATTGTGAACGACCCAGTCGGAGCGCCATGTTCCATGGGATTTTATCGCCGTTCGTCTCGCTCAATAGCGGCTGCCGGCAAGTGCCTGATCCAGATCGGCAATCAAATCATCCACATCCTCGAGTCCGACCGAGAAACGCAGCAGTCCATCTGTAATCCCCCGTTCATGACGAACCTGCTCCCCCATCGCCGCGTGGGACATCATGGCCGGATAGGACAGAATGCTCTCCACTGCTCCCAGGCTGACCGCTACCAGCGGCAGCTTCACTTGGTTCAGCACCTGCTTGGCCCGCTCCCCGGAACCGACGTCAAACGAGATGACGGCCCCATAGCCGCTCGATTGCTTCTCGTGAATCTCCCGACCCGGATGATTCAAGAGACCCGGATAGTAGACGCACTCGATATCGCTTCTTCCTTGCAGCCATGCCGCCAGCTTGGCGGCACTCTCTTCGGAATGAGCCATCCGCGCGCCTAGCGTCTTCATTCCCCGCATGAGCAGCCATGAATCCTGAACGCCAAGCACCGTGCCGAGTCCGTTCTGCAGCTGCTTCAGCCGCCCAGCCAGCTCTTCCGTTCTGGCAACCGCCAGACCTGCGAGAACGTCGCTGTGTCCCCCCAGAAATTTGGTGGCGCTGTGAATGACGATATCAACGCCGAATTCGATCGGCCGCTGATAGTACGGGGTCATAAAGGTGTTATCCAGAAGCGTAAGCAGATCATGCTCCTTCGCCCAATCGGTCACTGCGCCGATATCGGTAATGTTCAGCGTCGGATTGGACGGCGTTTCCATATAGACCGCCTTGGTGTTCGGCTTAAGCGCCGCCTTCACCTTATCGAGATCGGTCATGTCCACGAAGGTGCTCTCAATGCCCATCCGGTTCAGGATGCTGGTTAATAGACGGTAGGTTCCTCCATACACATCCTCCGTGACGATCATATGATCGCCTGCCGAGAGCAGCATGAATGAACTGGAGATCGCTGCCATGCCGGAAGCGTAAGCGAATCCGCGAACACCGCCTTCGAGCAGCGCGATATAATCCTCGAGCGCTTGGCGGGTCGGATTGCCGGATCGGCTGTAATCATGAAGCGGAGGCTGGTAGATATCCTCGTGGTGAAAGGTCGATGCCTGATAGATCGGCACGCTTGACGCTCCGGTGGCCCGGTCGATCTCCCCGCCGAAATGAAGCAGCTTCGTCTCGAAGCGGAGCGATTCCGCTTCCCGTCCTTTCGGGCCGGAATGCTTTCGACCCTTCGCGTCTATGCGTACGCCTTTATCGATGCTCATCCCAGAACGCCTCCTTCCACCTCGGCCACAGCTGCGTTCAAGGCCTCATCCAGATCCGCGATCAGATCGTCCGCATGCTCGATGCCGACCGAGAAACGCAGCAGTCTCTCATCCACCCCGACGGCCTCGCGGATCTCCACCGGAATGTCTGCGTGCGTCTGCACCGCCGGATAAGTCATGAGCGATTCAACGCCCCCGAGGCTCTCCGCGAAGGCAATCAGCTTGATATGGCGCAGAACAGGCTCTACATAGCGGGCATCTTTCACTTTAAAGGAGAAGATGCCTGTATTTCCGCTGGACTGCCGGTGCTGAATCTCATAACCCGGGTGATCAGGCAGCGCAGGGTAGAACACCTCTGCGATTGCCGGATGAGTCGTGAGAAAGTTTGCGACTGCAGTCGCATTGCTTTCGTGCCGGTCCATGCGGAGCGCCAGCGTCTTCATGCCCCGCATCAGCTGATAAGAATCGGAAGGGCTTAGCACCGCTCCGATGGAATTGTGCAAAAAGGCGATTTCTTCGGACAGTTCCTTGCCTTTCGTTACGATTAGCCCTGCAAGCACATCGTTATGTCCGCCCAAATACTTGGTGGCGCTATGAATGACGATGTCCGCCCCTAGCTCGATCGGCCGCTGGAAATACGGTGTCAGCAGCGTGTTGTCTACAATCGTGATCAGTCCATGATGTCTGGCCCATGTACAGACCGCTTCAATATCCGTGATCATCATCAGCGGATTGGTCGGGGTCTCGATAAATACCGCCTTTGTATTCGGCTTTCGGGACTGCTCCAGCGCGTCCAGGTCATTCGTGTCGACATACGATGCGCTCACGCCGAACTTGGACATGATTCTGTCCAGCAGCCGATAGGTTCCGCCATACAGATCCAGAGATACGATCAGATGATCCCCTTGGCTGAACATGGCAAATATCGTCTGCAAGGCCGCCATGCCCGAGCTGCAGGCAAAGCCGGCATCGCCGGATTCCAACCCGGCAATCGAATCCTCCAGCACTTGCCGGGTTGGATTCTTCGTGCGGATATAATCAAAGCCCGTGCTTTGCCCAAGCTTCGGATGACGGTATGCGGTCGCCTGATAGATCGGGAACGTGACGGCTCCCGTCACCGGCTCATGCACCGATCCGATCTGCGCCAGCCGGCTCTCGATATTCAGCGGTTTTCTCTCCATTACAACTTCCTCCTTGGCGGCTTCTATATTTGTGGACCGATATCATATGGGGTTTCTTGATATACATAGTAATTGAGCCAATTCGTAAACAATAAGTTAGCATGGGCCCGCCAGATCGAAGGAGGGTTGCTGGTCGGATCGTCATTCGGATAATAATTGCGCGGCAGCGCAATATCCAATCCCTTCGCAACATCCCGGTCATATTCCCATTTCAAGGAGTCCGGATCATATTCCGAGTGGCCGGTGGCGAATATTTGTTTGCCGTCCCTGCTTGCTACCAGGTAGATGCCTGCCTCCTCGGACTCCGACAGAATGACCAGGTCATCGATGCCCGCAATGTCTTCGCGCCGGACCTCGGTGTGGCGGGAATGCGGAACGAAGAACATGTCGTCAAAGCCGCGGAGCAGCTTCGTACAGGGCTCGCTGACCGTATGGGAAAACACGCCGAAGCACTTCTCTTCCAAGCTGTATTTCGGCACGCCGTAATGGTAGTACAAGCCGGCCTGGGATGCCCAGCAAATATGCATGGTCGAGGTCACATGCGTCTTGCTCCACTCAAAAATTTCCGTGAGCTCCTGCCAGTAGTTGACCTCCTCGAATTCGAGCTGCTCCACCGGAGCGCCGGTGATAATCATGCCGTCAAACCGGCGATTCTTCACTTGCTCGAACGTTTTGTAGAACGACTTTAAATGCTCAGCCGATGTGTTCTTGGATACATGGGAGCTTGGGTGCAGCAATACAACATCGACTTGAAGCGGCGAGTTACCGATCAGCCTCAGCAGCTGGGTCTCCGTCGTTTCCTTCGTCGGCATGAGGTTCAGAATCGCAATCCGCAGCGGGCGGATATCCTGGTGAAAGGCATGACTCTCATCCATAACAAAAATGTTCTCTCCAGCCAGCACTTCTTTGGCCGGCAGGGCATCAGGGATTTTAATTGGCACCTTAAGCTCACTCCTTCAAAATATGTAGTGGTACATCCGCTGCAGCTTGAGTCAGAGCGCTTTGACTGTATAAACGCAAGAAGACCTTTCTCGGTCGAGAAAGGTCGTCGTATACATTACTACAATGCTCCTCTCTCATCTGCCAGGCTATACGGTCAATCATGAATCGTATATCCTGCAAGAATTAGCACCGTGCGATATTGCCGCCGGTTGCCGGGTTTCATAGGGCTAGTCCCTCCACCTGCTCTTGATAAGATTTCGCTGTATTTAGTTGTATGGTTATATTGATACTTACTTTATATCATCCGAATATTTTCGTCAAGCATCTTTTCAAGCGAGCCGTCACATTACACCCCTTTCTCAATACCCTGTATTAACGCCTTCTGTTTGACCCGATTACAGCTTGAAAGCTCCCAAACCCGGCGTTATACTAGACAAGTGCTATTTAGCCCCATGATGAAAGAGGTGAAACATGAAAATGGACGGTGACCCGAGCCAGAACGTGGAAGCGAAGGATGCACAACCGCATAGGACCAGGATCAGCTTACCGGCAGAGGGCAGCGTTATTTTTCATGCGCTTTTGTCATAGTTCTCTTAGGAGAAAATCAACAAAGCCCGTACACCGGCTAAGCTGATATCCTGTGCCTTTAATGTACGAATGAAGAAGGAGTGATATCAGATGAAAATCCGGTTGGTTGATGCGGGTGTATTTACCCCTGTTGACGATATCCAGATGACGCTGACAGCACCGGCCAGCGGCTTTTACTGGCTGGATGCGGATGTCGATGATTTAGCCGAGCTGCAGCCGCTTTTCTCCCTGCATGATCTTGCGGTGGAGGACTGCCTGAGCGAAGAGGAGCAGCGTCCGAAGATCGAAATATATGAAAACCACTATTTTATCGTTGTAAACAGCATCCGTTTTGATGACGAGGAGATTTTCCTCCGGGCCCTCAATATTTTCCTGGGCAGACATTTCATCATCACGGTCACGAAACAGAAAATTCACGAGCTGCGGACCGTCAAGCCCCTTCTATGGGAAGACGAGGTCAGCACGCCCGACCGTTTCCTCTACCTGCTGATCGACTTGGTCACGGACAACTACTTTTCGGTCGGCGACCGGATCGAAGCCCGGATCGAGAAGCTGGAGGAAGACATTCTTATTCATACCAAGAAGACGCATCTCAGCGAAATTATCGGCCTGCGAAGCGAGATTCTATGGCTGAAGAAGGTGCTGGGGCCGCAGAAGGAAGTTATCAATACGCTCAACAAAAAGGATCTTCGGCTGATCGACGATCAGCTGCAGAAATATTTCAGCGATATTTATGAGAATGCCGTGAAAATTTCGGAAACATTCGAAACCTACCGCGATTTGATGGGCAACCTGCGGGAAGCGTATCAGTCGAGTATTGCGAATCGTGCTAACGAAATCATGCGCGTATTTACCGCTATTACGACCATCTTCATCCCGCTTACGCTGATTACAGGCATCTATGGGATGAACTTCGACAATATGCCGGAACTGCATTGGGAATATTCGTATTACGTTGTGATCGGGGTCATGGTATTCGCCGGCCTGCTGATGTTTTATTTGTTCCGAAAAAAGGACTGGATTTAATTTCACCGCATATACAGCAGCTTGTTGTTAAAGAGGAGGCGTCCCATGAGATCATTAGATCTTGCGGGGCTCCTCTTTTTCTATGTGAAATGATGCTTCCCTCGCAGCAAGCGTTCATTAAAAAACGGTCCCACAAGTAGAAGGTTCTACTCATGGGACAGCGCTACCCTGCAGTCTATTCTTGCTTCAGCCCGCACTCGCTTGGCTGGATTCCTCTCGGCGGAAGCGGATCCGGATCAGGCGCAGCCGCTCATACAGCTTCTCCGTTCCGCCAACCTCCTCTCCCCCCTTTTCTTGGCCGTATACCCGCTGAAGAACCGGCTTAAGAAACGTATCGCCAAGCTCCTCAAAAGCCTTCCATACCGCTGCTTGCTCAGCATCCGGCACGGTGCACAGCTCGGCTTGCACCAGCTGTTCGGTGTCATAGCCTTCCTTCTCAAGCCCCTCCAGCTGCTCGATCAGATCGCGGCGGGACAGCGACGTTCGCTCTTCCAGCTGCTCCAGCGTCGCTCCCTCGGCAATGCCAAGCAGCATCGAGCGGCGGATCCGGTACCGCTCCAGCTCCTGCTTGTACTTCTCCTCCTTCTGCTTATACAACCAGGAGACGAACACATCCTCCGGGAGCTGGTGATAAACCCAGTCCAGCGGAAAGGTTGTCTTGCGCTCGATCTTCGCCGTGATCTCAAGCCACTCCGCCCCATGCTCGGAAGCTTTGGCAGGCCCGATTCCGGGAAGCTGCAGCAGCTCCTCCTCGCTCTGGGGAACGAACGCGCTGATGAGCCGCAGCACCCGGTTGCTGGCGATAAAGTACGGAGCCTTCCGCCCGGAAGCCGCCTTCCGGCGCCTCCAGGCGCACAGCTCGGTATACAGCTCCTCCGAGCCGTGCAGCTCGCTGTAGCATTGAAGCTTCTGCATATGGAGGTTCCTGCCGCCGATCTCTCCGGTCTCGTTAAATATCCCTTCGATGATCGGACGATACCCCTCCGCCAGCTTTCTGGCCAAATGGTGACGGTATACACAGAGCAGCTCATTCCACGAGCCTCCTTCATACCAATCGTCATCTGCGGCCTCGCCCTCCGGCTCGATGTCCCGCCAGCCAAGGCTCCAGACGCCCTCCTCCTCTCCGATCCACACCTGAGCGAAACTCGAATGCCCCTGCTCGTCCGTCCTGCTCATCTGATTCATGAACACAATTTGCATGTCCTGTCTACCTCCCGTTATCACATTCTTCAGTACAACCTAAGACAACGCAAAAAAGCACCCCTACTCCGCCGCAGCGTCGTTAAGGGTGCTTCCCGTTTCACTATGTTATACTGTTGGCTATATAGTACCATAATTTGTAACGGGAGCCAACAGATTTTATAAAGATCTATCCGTTTACCGTCACGAAGTCTTCGGGCTTTCTGTTACTTCTCGGCAAGAGCCAGCTTGGCAAGCGCGATGGCGCCGCACAGCCCCGCATTATCGCCCAGCTGCGGCGGCACGATAAACTGATCGATGTTCTCGCGCAGGCTAGGATGATGAACGTAGCCGGCCAGCAGCTCTTGAAGCTTGGTACGGATCATCGGAAACAGATGCTCCTGCTTCATGACGCCGCCGCCCATAACGATCCGCTGTGGAGAGAGAATCAGCACATAATTCATCAGTGCTTGAGCCAGATAGTACGCTTCCATCTCCCAAGCCGGATGGTCCGGTGTCAGTTCCGCCCCCGGAACCCCCCAGCGTTTGCCGAGCGAAGGTCCTGCAGCAAGTCCCTCCAGGCAGTCTGCATGGTACGGGCATGTGCCTTCATAACGATCCTCCGGATGGCGGCGGACATAGATGTGACCCATTTCCGGATGGGACAAGCCGTGGATCAGCTCGCCGGATACAACAGCGCCTGCTCCCACACCCGTGCCGATCGTAATGTACAGGCAGCTGTCCAAGCCTTGAGCAGCTCCCCAAGTATATTCACCAAGCGCGGCCCCGTTAACGTCCGTGTCAAAGCCGATCGGAACCCCGAACCGCTCCTCCAGTGCTTTTACGATGTTATAGTTGCTCCAATGCGGCTTAGGCGTCGTCGTAATGCAGCCATATGTAGGACTGCCCTTCACCGGATCGATCGGACCGAACGAACCTACGCCGATCGCTTCAATATCCTTATCCGCAAAAAAGCTGAAGACGTTCGCCATCGTCTCCTCAGGGGTTGTTGTCGGGAAGCTTACCCGTTCCACGACCGTACCGTCCGCAGTTCCAACTCCGCAAACGAACTTCGTTCCTCCTGCCTCAATAGCTCCAAGTAAACTCATGCTACTCATCCTCTCCACGTGTGCTCTCTTTCTCTTGGGTTGTTAAACAAGCTCTATTCGTCAGCATATGGAAACATTCCTCTTCCGTCAAGCCTAATCCCTCTTGCTCGGGCCTCGCCCCGTTCCCGAAGCTGCCAGGAGCAGCCAGGAAAAGAGGACGATCATGCCGGTCCAGGCCCAAGCGAGCCGGCTGTCACCGTTGCTTACAGCAACGTAAATCGCTGTTGGCAGCGTCTGTGTCACCCCGGGAATGTTGCCGGCCACCATCCACGTTGCACCGAATTCGCCCAATCCTCTGGCAAACGCCAGAATATAGGCCGAGACCGCCGCACGCCGCACGAGCGGCAGCGTAATCCAGCGGAACACCTGCCATTCGCCGGCTCCGGCCGAACGGGCCGAATCCTCAAGCTCGGCATCCACCGATTCGAACCCGACGCGCATGCTTTGATAAACCAGGGGAAACGAAACCACGATCGCCGCGATGACGGCGGCCCCCCAGCTGAATACGACCGGTCTTGCGAACAGCCATTCCGCCGCCATCCCTACCCAGCTATTTCTGCCCAGTATAACGAGCAGAAGAAAGCCGACAACCGTCGGCGGCAGGACGAGCGGAAGCATAAGCAGCGTTTCGACCGCCGTCTTGCCGGCAAATCGGCGCCTCGACATCCACCGGGCTGCCGCAGTACCTAGTATAAACGTAATGATGCTGGAGAGCAGTGATGTTTTTATCGACAGCCACACCGGCATCCAGAACATCTCGGCTTCCGTCACGGCGATTCCTCCACCACGTCGAAGCCTGCCTTCTGAAATATCGCTTTCACTTCCGGCGTTTTCATAAAAGCCAGCAGCTCGCTTGCCTCCTCCGGATGCTTGGCCTGTACCGGCACGGCTGCGGGGTACTCGATCGGCTGATGCAGGCCCTGATTGATCTCCATGGACAATACGGCTTTCGACGAATGGGTCAAATCCGTTTTGTAGACGAATCCCGCATCCGCATTGCCAGACTCCACGTAAGCCAGCACCTGTGACACGTCCTTGCCGTACACGGCCTTGGACTCCACCTCGTCCCATAGCCCTTCATGCTGCAGCGCTTCCGCAGCGTACTCGCCGGCCGGAACGGTATCGGGCTGACCGACCGCCACAATCCGGACATCCGGTCTTAACAGCTCGTCCAGCTGTTTGATGGAAGGCTTCGGCCCAGGCTCAATCAGCACAAGGCTGTTCCGGAACATCAGCTGAACCGAGTCGGCCTTTACAATCCCCTTATCGACAAGACGATCCATCGGCTCCACTGCAGCGGATACGAATAAATCGACAGGGGCTCCTTGCTCCAGCTGCTGGCCCAGAGAGCCGGAGCCGCCGAAATTGTACCGGATCCGGACATGGGAATGCTGCTCTTCGAACAGCCGCCCTGCCTCCTCCATACTGTCCTTAAGACTTGCGGCTGCGGATACCAAGAGCTCCACCGGTTCTTCCCCGCCGGACGTCATATCTTGAGCATCATTTCCCGAAGAACGACCGGAAGCGCATGCCGATAGCAGGAGCAGCACCGCTAACAGCGCAGTGATCATGATCGGCCGTTTCGGGAAGGTTCCGCGGCCGGCCATGTCAGGAAACCACCGCAGCGCCGATCAGATGACTAAGGCTCTTCATCTCAAGCTCTTCCAGCTTCTGCAGGGCACGTTCAGGATCCACGGCCAACCGGCATAGATCCAGCTCGCATTCCATCGGAACCTCGCAGTGGATCTCGGCAAGCTGACGGGACAGATGAAGCATATCCAGATCGGCTTCAATCTTGCTCCGAACCCCCTTCGTTAGGGCATCCAGATTTTCCAGTATCCCTTCCACCGATTCATATTCCTGAATCAGCTTGACCGCCGTCTTCTCTCCGATCCCGCGCACGCCCGGGTAGTTGTCGCTGGTGTCGCCCATAAGCCCCTTCACATCAATGACCTGCTTCGGCAGGAGGCCTTTCTCTGCATACAAAGTTTCCGGAGTATACACCATATAATTGCCGTGGCCTTTTTTCATAATAATGACGGAGGTGGATTCGTTGACAAGCTGCAGCAGATCATGGTCCCCTGACAAGATCATTACCTTCATGTCACCGCCGAACCGTCTGGACAACGTTCCGATGCAATCATCGGCTTCGTAGCCCTCGACCCCCAAATTCGGCATTCCGAGGCATTCGGTCACCTCTCGTACGAGGGAAAACTGGGGGATCAAATCATCCGGCGCATCCGGACGGTTCCCCTTGTACATCGCAAACTGTTCCGAACGGAACGTTTTCGATCCCATATCCCAGCAACAGGCGACATGGGTCGGGTTGAATTTATCGATTGCATCCCATAAATAACGCAGGAATCCGTAGACCGCATTGGTAGGCAGACCGGATTTCGTACGGCGAATGTATCCGCTGGATGCGGTAGCATAATAAGCTCGAAATAATAAAGCCATCCCGTCTACGAGCATTAAGGATGGTTGTTGATGGGGTATCACGTAATATCGCTCCTAACTGTATACTTCTGTTATGCATGGGTTACCATCATGATTCCTTGCCATTATACCATATCAGCCTCGGATCTTGGGCTTGTCTAAAGGCGTTTCTTTGAATTTCCTGCCCATTCCTTTCATCCGGGTGGCATCTGAAGACCAGCCTGGTTCAAAAATCCGCAAAAAAGAAGCATCCTTTGGTCTCATGACCTTAAGATGCTTCCTCGTTGGATCCCGCTGACTGGCCGGCTGCCGGGGCCGGGTGAACTCCGTTGGCGGCATGATGCCCATCTTCTCCAGCACCAGCGTTCAGTTTTGAGACGATTTCGGATTTCGATTGATGTCCGGGTTGACCGGAGGGTTCTTATACCCGCCGCTGACTCGGTGGGGCTGCCATCCTACTTGCCCCAAGCCTCCTGATATTGCTCGGCCTTAAAACCAACCGTCACCTGCTTGCCGTCCGTCACGATCGGACGCTTGATCAACCGGCCGTTGCCGGACAACAGCTCGATCTTCTCATCATCGGAAAGACCCGGCAATTTATCCTTCAGGTTCATTTCCTTGTAAACCTCGCCGCTCGTATTAAAAAACTTCTTCAGCTCCAGCCCGCTCTTGGCAACCAGATCGGCCATTTCTTCCTTGCTTGGGGCCTCTTCAAAAATATTTTGGAGCTCAAGCTCATAGCCTTCATTCTGAAGCCATTTCACGGCATTCCGGCATGTGCCGCATTTCGGATATTGGTATACCTTCAATTTGCTCATACGTTATGTGCTCCTTCTTATGTCGTAAAAACTGCTAAGATCTTGCCCTTTCAGCCTCCTGAAGCCATGCTTTCAGCCGATTCATATCATCCGGCAGCGGTGCGCGGAACTGGACCGTCCGTCCATCCATCGGATGCACAAGCGTAAGGCTCGAGGCATGAAGCGCCTGTCTTCCGATTCTCTCGTCCAGCCTCGCCACCTTCTCATATAGCACAGGCGGTAGCGGGTCCGTATTTGCGGAGGATGCCCATTCCGCCCCCGACACCCGGCTGTAGACCGGATGCCGGTACATCGGATCGCCGATCAGCGGGCAACCGATGCTTAGCATATGCACCCGAATTTGATGCGTTCTGCCGGTCTCCAGCTTCAATTCAACCAAGGAAGCGTCGCGGTATGCCGCAACCAGCTTGTAGCGGGTCAATGACGGGTAGCCGCTCGGCGTAACGATCCGCCGGTGAGGCTCGAGCGGGTCCCGATCGATCGGTCCGTCAATATCGCCATCGGCGGGCTCAGGTCGTCCATGAACGAAGGCGACATATCTTTTATCCACGGTCCCGGCGATCATTTGCTCGGAAATATGCTGATGAACATAAGGGTTCTTGGCAATAACGAGCACCCCCGATGTTTCCTGGTCCAGACGGTGCACGGCCCGGAAGCGGTAGTTCCAGCCCTTCTGCAGCCAGTAATGAACGACGCCGTTGGCCAGCGTATCCGTATAATGCCCGTGCGTCGGATGTACAATGACCCCTGCCGGCTTGTTCAGTACAAGGATGAATTCGTCCTCGTACATAATGTCCAGATCCATCGGCTGCGGCAAAATATCATCCGAGCGCTCCTGCTCCATGCGGATTTCAACGACATCTCCTGTCTTAACCTTGACGCTGATGTACACACGCTCGCCGTTGAGCATGATCCCCTTTTCGGTGAGCTTAAGCCGGGAGAGCAGCTTCCGGGATACCCCCATCCGCTGTTGGAGGATCGTCTTTAGCAGCATGCCCTCCTCATGCCCGGATATGACATACTTGATCGGCGGATAATACGAGTCCATCAATTATCGAAACACCTTCCCGCTGCGCTCGTACTCCACATCCGGTATTCCCGCACGGGCATTCGCCGCGCGCGCCGCCACGAAGAAATAATCCGACAGCCGGTTCAGATAACGGCGTACCTCCGGATTACTCTCAATGTCGCGCTGCAGCGTAACGGTCAGCCGTTCCGCCCGGCGGCAGACGGTCCGGCATACATGGAGGGCGGCCGCCAGCGGGCTTCCTCCCGGCAGGATGAAGCGTTCCAGCGGCGGATTGCCCTCCTCCAGCTCATCCATCCACGCTTCCAAATGATCGACCAGGCCGGTTTTCACCTTGTATTTATCCTCGCGTGGCCTTGCATAAGCTAAATCCGAGCCGCAATCAAACAGCTCATGCTGGATCTGGACCAGCTGCCGGGCCAGCTCCTCGAACCCGCTCTCCTTCGCCAGGCACACGGCCTGTCCGGTAAAGCTGTTTAATTCGTCAATCGTACCGTACGCTTCGATCCGCGGATCATCCTTAGGAACACGTCCGCCGATAATGGAAGTCTCACCGGCATCCCCTGTTTTCGTGTATATCTTCATTTACGCGTCTCCTCCTTATCCCGATTCAGGCAGCTTTCTTATATCAACTTATTATGCTCAACTATAGCACAACCCGGTGCAACTTCCCCAATCGCTTCAAGCCAAAAGAGGATTGTCCAGATGTGAATAAGGCTGCTCACGCGGGTAATTGGATCACCCACAGAACAGCCTTATCTTTATATTTTTCATATATTAGAGGATACTCGCGTTTATAATTTCTTTTTCGGGTTGGCTTTCATGTACTCGTTAATCTTCAAAT
The DNA here is from genome assembly GCF_038597315.1 of Paenibacillus sp. FSL M8-0142. Lineage (NCBI taxonomy): Bacteria > Bacillati > Bacillota > Bacilli > Caryophanales > Paenibacillaceae > Paenibacillus > Paenibacillus sp. FSL M8-0142. The sequence continues at coordinate 1,385,768 of NZ_CP152008.1, read as the reverse complement.
CCAGCAAACTGCTGATTTCGATCACGATCTCCGAAGTGAAGGACTGTTCTTCAAGAAAAATCTGCTCCATCTTCCGGCGGAGCATGTGAATTTCGTCTTCCAAGGTGATTTCCTGAGGAGTGGATTTCGCTGATTTCATTGACCATTTACCGTGATCATTGTCTTCAGCCGTATAATCACCACGGTAATTTGACAATTCATAATCACAAAACACTGGTGATCCCTCCTTGGAAAGTAAAATTCTGCTCCCAAAATAAAATTATAACATATTTCTGACCAATGAAAAGTAAAACTTTTGTTAATTCAAGGAAAACGTACAACGAATTCCTTGCTTATATTAATTTTTCCATAAACTTTCCTATACGCTCCAACGCTTCGTTCAGCTGTGATATGGATGTTGCATAAGAGCAGCGTATAAAGCCTTCCCCGCCCGATCCGAAAGCCGTGCCTGGAACGGCAGCGACCTTGGCCTCTGTCAGGAGCTGCTGGGCGAAATCCTCCGATGTTAACCCCGTCCGCTTAATGCTTGGGAATGCGTAGAAGGCCCCTTGCGGTTCATGGCAATCCAGCCCGACCTCACACAATCCCTTGACAATGAGCCTGCGCCGCTGATTATACGACTCCACCATGCGATCCTTCTCGCCCATACCGTTGCGGAGCGCCTCCAGCGCGGCCACCTGTCCCATCGCAGGCGCGCACATGACGGTGTACTGATGAATCTTCAGCATGGCGGCAATCAGATCGGAATGCGCGCACACATATCCCATACGCCAGCCCGTCATTGCAAATGCCTTGGAAAAGCCGCTGACCAGAATCGTGCGGTCTTTCATGCCCGGAACCTGGGCAAAGCTGACATGCTTGCCTTCGTACGTTAGCTCGGCATAGATCTCATCGGAGATGACGATCAGATCATGCTTCTCCACCACTTCCGCAATCGGGAGCCAATCCTCATAGGTCATAATAGCCCCTGTCGGATTGCTTGGATAACACAGAATCAGTATTTTCGACTTCGGCGTAATCTTCGCCTCGAGGGCCTCGGCCGTCAGCTTGAACTGATTCTCGGCCTTCGTCTCGATGCCAACCGGCACCCCGCCGCCCAGCGAGGTAATCGGAGAATAAGAAATATAACACGGTTCAGGTATCAAAATTTCGTCGCCGGGAACGATCAAGGCCCTAAGCGCCAGATCGATCGCTTCGCTTCCGCCGACGGTCACAATCATTTCATTCGCAGGGTCGTAAGCGACATGGAAGCTGTCGTTCAAATATTCCGCAATCGCTTCGCGCAGCTCCGGCATGCCCGCATTGGACGTATAGCCGGTAAACCCGCGCTCAAGGGAATAAACGCAGGCTTCGCGGACATGCCACGGAGTTACGAAATCCGGCTCGCCGACTCCGAGCGTGATGATATCCTTGTTGCCGCTGACCAGATCGAAAAACTTCCGGATTCCCGAAGGCTGAATATTTCTAACACTCGGCGCCAGATAGGAGCTCATCGATTTCCTGTTTTGTTCTGCAAGCTGCTGTTCGTTCACAATCATAGCACACGCTTCCTTTACGGCGAGATCAGGAGACGGTTGTCTTCTTCACGCTCTTCAAAAATAATCCCGTCTTGTTTATATTTTTTCAAAATAAAATTGGTTTTGGTCGACAGTACCGAATCAATCGGTGACAGCTTCTCGGACACAAAATTGGCCACTTCGCGCAAATTGGCGCCTTCCACTTCAACCAGCAGATCATACGCGCCGGACATGAGGTAGACCGACTTCACTTGAGGGAACAGATAAATCCGCTCCGCAATGCCTTCGAAGCCTCTTCCGCGTTCAGGCGTAATCTGTACTTCGATCAGCGCCGTTACCTTCTCATCCTCAACCTTGCCCCAATTGACAACTGTCGCATATTTCACGATCACATGATCCCGCTCAAGCTCTGCAATGGAGGTCTTTACTTCTTCCTCATCGACACCAAGAAGGGTTGAGAGCAAAGCCGGCGATCTTCTCGCGTCCTCTTTCAGCAGGTCAAGCACCTTCAGTTTCAATTCGCTTAGCTCTTCCATATACGTATCCTCCAGCACTTGCTTTCGATCCCTTCATCAGCTGCAGGGTTCGGAAGCAGAGATTAATACCTATATTACAATAACTCACATGGGATGTGCAAAACAAAAAAACCGACGGCTGCTCCCGCGAAAGCTGCAGCAAGAACCATCGGTTTTTATGCGGGGAAAAGCATGGCTGCATTTAGGATAGCGGCGGAACGTTTGCCGCATGGGAAGCAACATTCGGCTGGTGTGCGAACGGACCCATCGCTGCGTTTTTTTGGCCGATTAGATCCCGCGCTTTTTGGACGGACTGCTGTGCCTGCTTATACTGCTTGTCCACATCGACCTTCAGCGCATATGATCCGGCGGAATACATGTTTTGCTGTTTCATCAGGCTGTATAACTCCCCCTGCAGCTTCAACGTGTCCGCAGTCAGGCTCTCGAACATTTGCCGGACGGCGGGGCAGGATGACTCCGTTGTGGCCGTCGTATATTCGCGAACCGTTCGCTTCAGCTCACCCAAAATCGTGCTGAGCATATCCTGTTCCGGTAAAAATGAAGCATTGCCCATGGATGCCATTAATAATCCTCCTTATGTTCATGTGCTCGATGTATTTAAGGTTGAGGTTACTGGGGCTGTGCAGGCGCGATTCCGCTGTGTGCCTGGAGCGAATTCACCAGGGTATCCATATGCTGCTCGTGACGGCTTGCAAACCCCATCAGTGCCTGCTGGATCGCAGGATTCTTGCTTGCCGCCGCCGTTGCCGCGCAATGCTTGGCCAGCATCGCTTCATTCGATAGGCAATCCGCGATATAGTCCAGCTCTTTGAAGGTCAGCGGCTCCATTTGATGATTGGATGTCATGTCGTTGTCATTCTCCTTTGCCATAAAGTATCGCAACCCTAGTATGCCTCGGGCAATAAAAACTATGTTCCGGGCCTCATAAATCCCCGGCAGGAATCCAAAACTAATATGGATCGCCCCATACGTTTTGAAGGAGGAAGCGCGAAGAACATGATATTGACCGGCGGCACCACCCCCTGGACATTTTTACACAACGAGCCCGTAGCGAAATACCCCCGTTTAGAAGATAAGATCCATTGCGATGTTCTTGTGATCGGCGGGGGCATCAGCGGAGCGGCCATGGCCTACGTACTGACGAAACAGGGTGTGGACACCGTGTTGTTGGAAAAAGGGCGCGTTTGCGGCGGCAGCACCTCGGCCAATGCGGGACTTCTGCAGTTCGCCAACGACCGGATGCTTTCCGAGCTGATTCAGCAGTTTAACGAACAGCAGGGCAAGGCCTTTTACCGGATGTGCAAAGATGCGGTGAACCGACTATCTGATATTGCCGGAGAGCTATCCATCGATTCATCCTTCACGGAAAGAAACAGTCTCTATTATGCGAGCACGCCTGAGGATGCCGGCAAGCTTCGGCATGAGTATGATATTCTGAAGCGCTGCGGCTTCGATGTGGAGTATTGGGACCGCGAGCGAATCAAGGCCGCCTTTCCTTTCGCAAAGGAAGCGGCGCTATATACCCGTGGAGACGCCGAGGTTAATCCTTACCTTCTCGGACACGGCATGCTGAAAGACGCTAGCCTTCAGGGGCTCCGGATTTATGAGGAGAGTGAAGTCCTGAATTGCCTATATACCGACAGCAGCGTAGTGGCCCATACGCAGCGGGGGGCGGTGACGGCTAAGCAGGCCGTATGGGCTGGAGGTTATGCCATGCAGGATTGGAAGCCGGACCGTCAGGTGGTGCTGACCAACACGTATGCGATCATGACCGAGCCGGTATCCGATCTATCTTCTTGGCACGATCAGGCGTTACTGTGGGAGTCCGGCAAGCCCTATCTCTATTTCAGAACAACGCCGGATCACCGGATTATGGCCGGCGGACTGGACGAGCCTCCCCCTTCTTCCGGCAGGCCGGATCAGTTCATCAAGGAACGAAGCGCCAGGCTGCTGAAGGAAATCGGCCGCATGTTCCCCAAGCTGGAAGGCGTAAGAATGGCTTGCGCCTGGGCGGGGATCTTCGCGTCTACGAAGGATGGCATGCCGCTCATCGGATGTCATCCCGAATACCCGAACAGCTATTTCATGGAGGTATACGGCGGCAACGGTACGGTATTCAGCATGATTGCGGCAGAGCTCCTGGCTGAAGCCATTGCAGGCCGTGAGCCCGAAGCGCTGGCGTGGCTGTCCTTGACCCGTCCGGTCGAGATCAAGAACGAATAGACATGCTGGCCAATGCAGCAAAGGGTATCCCGGGCACGAACCCGCGGATACCCTTTTTTTTGAATGACTGATTCCCCGTGTTTCCTAGTCGGCTTTCCCAGTATAGGTCGCTTGTTTGTCCCCGGTAAACAGCTTCCGCATAAAGATCCATGAGCCGATCGGCGAAGCGCCCAAAAACAAAAGCAGCAAGGTAATCGTTAACGTATCCTGCCGTATGGACAACACCATGATAAAGACCAGAAGTCCTGCGATTCTCCCCAAAGTGAGGCTCAGCTCCCGAAGAACGACAAGCTCCACCCGCTTCTCCACGTTTTCCCGGTTAAGTCCCATCAGATCGAAGCTTACCGATACGGACGGCAGCATGTACAGCGGGATAAACAGCGAGGTACCGATACCAAGCACCAGCAGGGTCGTATAATTGACATCCAGAAGCAAAGGCACAATGACAAGCAGCATACACGCTGCGCCGATGAGCATACCGGTTTTGCGGTACTTCGGCTTGAACCATTTCCCGCATATCCAGTAGCTAACGAGCGAGACGGCAGAGGTGATTAGCGCGAATTGGCCGAGCTTGGCCTCACGGTCGGTAGCGACAAATACGAGCAGCGTGATGAGAAAGGAAAATACCCCTTCCCGCATCCCCTGCACGGCAAGCCCCCATACGGCATATTTCCACACCCCGCCTTCCTTTAACCGGTGATAGGCTTCGAGCCAATGGTAGCTGTCCTGGACCGGACGCTTGTGCAGAAAAAAACTAAGAACGACCGTTACGCCGTAAATGATCATCGAGACCGTGAAAATAAACCTGTAGCCGGACTCTCCGTGCATAATCGTGATGATCCAGCCGGCCAACCACGGCCCGATAATGCCGGTGATGGAGCCCAGCAGCCCGATCCAGCCATTGAACCAGTCCCGGTTCTCCGCGCTGGACACTTCGAAATAGACGACATTAAAGGCCAGCCAGAACAATCCCAGCGATACGCCGAACAGCAAGCCGAGGGGCCAAATGTAATCAACGGCTTGACCTCCTGCCCACAGCACGCACATATAGAATATGCCGGAAACGGCAATTCCGAGGCGGAGGGCATTCATCTTATTGTGCTCCTTCACCCATTTCCCCGCAGCCCAGAAGGTAAGCCCCAAAGCGACTTGCTGGGCAATCGTAAACCAGCCAAGCATCAAATAATCCTGCCGGCTCTTCCACAGGTACACGTTCAGGAATGTGCCCGACAGCGCGCTCGATAGAATGAAGAGGCCATGAACGGAAAGTAGAAGGATAGCCTGGGGGTCCTTTGTCCATTTCATCTGCAGTTCCTCCCTTGCCAGTTACACTGAAAGTCCTCGGATATTTTACCCTTTCCGTGCCCGCTTCATAACGAAAAAAGGGAACCGCTCCTTAGCGGTTCCCTGTAACAAGCCCTAAGACGGGCCATTTCGCCTATCCTTACGGCTATTCCTTTTTCTGGATAAAGCTTCGAATCAAACGCAAACGGTCGTCCTCGGCCAGATTGTACTGTACCTGGAAGCAACCTGGACACACGTAGACGTTCATGTCGAAAGGCGGCTTCAGCACCGGTCCTTGCAGCAAGGAGGCGACAGCCGGCTGGAATCCCTCTTCCGTCACGCGCTGCGTGCCCGCATGGAGCATATACTCCCGGCAATGGAAGCACTCCGGCACCTCGTCCTGCTCGTCCAGAACCGCTTCCACGGCCTCCTCGAATGCAAACAAATCATGATCCTCTCCGTACTTATCCACCGTTCGCAGCGAAGAGAGGTTCTCCGTATCGGATCCCCATATGCGGTGAAGCTCACGCTTCTCATCTTCGGAGATATCAAAGGATTCTTCGTCCACTTCATCCAGATCCGCCGGATCGGCTTCCTCATCCTCCCGGTCAATGGAAATGCTGAGGGTCCGGTACCCCTTCAGCTCGTTGGAGCAGTGGGGACATGTATCCTCGGGACCGATCTCTTCGTCCCACACAATTTCATTTTGACACCATGGACATACCGTTGGCTCCATCGTTACATTCATTCCTTTCCTAATTAAAGCGGCCCATGATAGGTCGGTTCATATATTTTACTGGGACATCAAATAAACGATGCCCCCCACAAAGAAGATCAAGGCGGCCGCAAACAGCACCCGCGGCAAATATTTCATCGTACTTTTCCTCCCGTACTAGCAGCCCTACGTAATACTGGCGCCGATAATGTAAGATAAAGATACGGTGATCAGCAGCACAATTAAGCCGACGGCACGGTTATCCTTGCCGATTTCCTCATCAACGGAGAATACCGGAGTAAGGAATTCCAACAGCAAATATGCCGCCAACAGCAGTATAAACCCTAAGAACGACCATTTAATCATACCGTAAATGGAGGTGTTGGCCGTAATGCTGTAGCGCATAACATTGCAAATACCGAATACCTTGCCTCCCGTTGCCATGGCTGCGGCCACATTACCCTTGCGTATTTCATCCCAGCAGTTGTACTTGGTGACCAGCTCAAAGCAATACAGGTACACGATCAGCGCCAATATAGCCACCGAAAAATACCCGACAAGCACGCCCAATGGGTGGGTCAGCAAATGATCAATCGCTTCCATCATTCCCAATAGTTCCTCCCCGAACCTCGGCGGGACTCTGAAGACCTGGTGAGGTCAAGAATCCCGCCGGACTAATCCCTATGGTGTATTGTATACGTATGAAGGAGAAAACGGTTCCTGATTTTTGCTCTTCCTTATTTCAGCTCGGCAATCGTAACGCCGGTTCCGCCTTCACCGTAGTTGCCGAGGCGGTAGCTTTTGACATGCTTATGCTTGCGCAAATATTCCTGAATGCCTGTTCGCAATATCCCCGTACCTTTGCCATGGATGATGTAAATCTGGCCCAGGTTGCCGAGGAACGCCTCGTCGATAAAGCGGTCCACCTCGATTAACGCTTCCTCCAAATTGGCGCCACGAAGATCAAGCTCATTGCGGATATTTGCATCACGCGTTCGCTTGAGCACCGTGGCATGCTGCTTCTGGGCCTGTTTGGCGTTTGCAGCCGGATTGGACAGCAGCTCCAAATCGTCGAGCCCGACCTTCATCTTCATGATGCCAAGCTGCACAATCGCTTCCTTCGATCCTGCGAGCTCCACCACATGGCCTTTCTGGTTCAGGCTGTACACGCGGACCTCGTCACCGGCTTCGATACTGCGCTGCTGCTTGCTCTGGCGCTGTGCCCCCGGCCTTTTGCCCTGCTCGGGCTCGGCTTCCTCCAGCCGCTTTCTGGCCGCGATCAGCTTATGCTCCTTAACCGAAGCCCCTTCCTCCTGGGCCAGCTTGCGCAGATCCGATATGATCTGTTCCGCCTCGGAACGAGCTTTATCGACAATCTGCTTCGCTTCCACGCGCGCTTTATCAACCAGCTTATCGCGCTGGTCCTCCAGCCGCTGAAGCTCCTCACGATGACGGGCGCGCAGCTCCTCCATTTCCTTCCGGACCTGCTCCGCCTTCTCGCGTTCAACCTCGGCAGTATGCCGGTTTTCCTCAAGAGAGGCAATCATATGCTCGACCCGCTGATCCTCTTCCTTCACTTCACCCCGGGCAAATTCCAGAATGGAGCCCGGCAGACCGAGCCGTTCCGCAATCGCAAAAGCGTTGCTTCGTCCCGGCACGCCGACGAGGAGCCTATAGGTTGGGCTCAGCGTGTTGATGTCGAATTCCATGCTGGCGTTAATAATGCCCTTCCGCTCGTAAGCGTAGGCTTTCAGCTCGGAATAGTGGGTTGTGGCAATCATGCGGCAACCCATGGAATGGATATGCTCGAGGATCGCGATCGCGAGGGCGGAGCCCTCCGCCGGATCTGTACCTGCCCCTACCTCGTCCAGCAATACTAGGCTTTTCGGGGTCATTTGGGTCAAAATGCGAATGATATTGGTCATATGGCTGGAAAAAGTACTCAGGCTCTGCTCGATGCTCTGCTCATCCCCGATATCGGCATAAATCGCATCGAATACGCACATCTGGCTGCCTTCCTCGGCCGGAATGAACAAACCGGACATCGCCATCAGATTGAGCAGCCCGATCGTTTTCAGCGTAACGGTCTTTCCTCCGGTGTTGGGGCCGGTCACGATGATCGAAGTATACGAATTGCCCAGCTCGACATCAAGCGGCACGACCTGATCCATCGGAATTAGCGGATGGCGGCCTTTGCGGAGCTTGATATATCCCCGGTCGTTCATTCGCGGCAGCGAAGCCTTCATGACATGCGCCAAGCGGGCTTTGGCAAAAATAAAGTCCAGCTGGCCGACCAGATCGACGTCAATCGCCAGCACGTCGGCCTGCTCGCCGACCTGTGCGGTCAATTTTTGCAGGATGACTTCAATTTCCCGTTCTTCCCGAATCCGGGTCTCCCGAAGCTTGTTGTTCATGGCCACAATGGATTCCGGCTCGATAAACAGGGTAGCGCCGGATCCGGATTGATCATGGACGATGCCGCCGAAGTATGAACGGTACTCCGCCTTGACCGGAATGACAAAACGGTCGCCGCGGATCGTAATCAGCTGATCCTGCAGCATCTTCGCCACCGATTGGGAGCGGATCATCGATTCCAGCTTCTCCCGGATCCGCACCTCGCCGTTTCGCAGCTCGCGCCGAATCTGGGCCAGCTCCGCGCTTGCCGTATCCAGCACCTCGGCCGAATCGTCGATGCATGCCCGGATCGCATCCTCCAGCGGCTTCTGCTCCGAGATCAAATCGCTCAAATGAAACAGGATGTCGATGGGTTCATCCTCATGGATGCCTGCGATGAAACGCTTAATGCGCCGCGAGCCTAAGATGGTGTTCGCCGTGGCTAACAGCTCATGCGGATTCAGCGTCCCTCCGATCCGCGCCCGCTTTAATGCGTCATTAATATCCGTAACACCGCTGAAGGAAGGCGTTCCCTTCAGCCGATCGACGGTGTACGCCTGGTCGGTCGCCGCGAGCAGATGCTTCACGTCCTCAAGCTCCGCAACGGGCCGAAGCTGCTCCGTTCTCTCGGCTCCCATCGAGGTCTGGGTATACTGCGACAATGTATTTAAAATTTTTCGATATTCCAACGTTTGCAAAATCTTGTCGTTCAAGAAGCTCACAACTCCTCTCAATCAATGCATATATTATAACGAAAGCCATGGAAATTCGCCATGGAAACCAAAATCCTTCCACACATAACCGCAGGCTCAATTGAACAAAATAATTTCTGCGTAACATTCTTAGTCCTATTTCTAAGGAGGCAAGTACCATGCAATTCCTCGGGCACGTCGTTCGATTTATCGTTGCCGCGCTTGTACTTATGGTCGTGGGATGGATTGTTCCTCAATTCACCGTCGGCGGATTCGGAAGTGCGCTCTTGCTTGCGCTGGTTATCGCTCTGTTTGGCTGGGCGATTGAGGGGATCTTCGGCAAGAGGGTCACCCCGTTTGGACGCGGGATCGTAGGCTTTCTCGTGAGCGCCCTTGTCATTTACCTTGCCCAATTTATCGTTGGAGGCGTCAGCGTCTCCGTATTGGGCGCTCTAATTGCTGCGCTCGTTATCGGGATCATCGATTTGTTCATCCCGGTCGCCACACCGTTTGAAGCCGGCAAGAGCCGCCGCAAGAATTCGTAGCACACACCTGCGGCTAACCGCCCTTCTTCGAAAGTACGGCGGATATTTCTCAGCACCCCCCTGTTGCCACTAACAGGGGGGTGTTGTCCTGTTCAGACATATTTTTAAGCGCTGAGTTCACCAATTTTTCATAACAGCGATGTGCATGCCCGCTCTTTCTGCGCTATGATAAAAACAGATAGGTAAAGTTCACCAATATTTCATAGTCAGGAGAGATCATAGTGAAAAAAGCGATTGCACTGCTTATATCTTCTATGCTTCTGCTTGTGCTGGCTGCATGCGGCGGCGGAAATCAGAATGAATCCGCAGGAGATTCGGGCATTACCGATACAGGCGTAGCGCCGGAAGCTGAACTCGTCATCAAGGGAACGAACTTCAAGTTCGACCAAGAGGAATACCGTCTGAAAAAAGGGGTTCCCGTCAAAATTACGTATGAGAACGAGGAAGGCAATCATGGGGTCATGATCCCGGCTCTGGGCCTGCAGCTTGACCGCAAAAACAACTCCACGGTCGTTACCCCGGACGAAGCGGGCGAATTCGAAATTTCTTGCTCCATTATGTGCGGAAGCGGCCATGGCGCGATGATCTCCAAGCTTATTGTTGAAGAATAGCACCAGCAGCAAGACGCAAACAAAACCTCCGGATTGCCAGAGAGAACTTCCTCTCTGTGCAACCGGAGGTTTTTGCCGCTGGTAAGAATGGGATGATTCCACAACCGTACTGATCGGAATACGGAAGCAGACCCTCGGATTATCGCTGGTCCTGCTCGATCAGTTCAATCCATTCATTATATTCGACTTGAAGCTTGGCGTACTCTTCCTTCAGCTTCTTATGTTCTTCTTCAAGGTGGGCGGTTTGCTCCGCCTTCAGCTCCTGTTCGGCCTGCAGCAGCCGGTATTGATGCATAACGAGCTCATACTGCTCGCCCAGCTCGGCGTACTGCGCCTCGGCATCCTTCTTCTCGCTCTCCATTCGCTCGCAGGCTTCCTTAGCTGAAGCGATTTCTCGCTGCCAGGAAGTCAGCTCCTCTTCCAGCGCGTCCCGGGATGTCTTCCATTCCTCGCGTTCGGCCTGAAGCCGCTCCGTCTCTTCCGCGAGCTGGTCCCGCTCCGCCATCCACTGCTCGCATTGCTCCTGCCAGTGAGCCGCCCGTTCCTCTGCCTCTCTTAATCGCTTCGCAAGCTCCTGACTGTGCTCCTCGCTTGCATTTGCCTTGCGGCGAAGCTCGTCCAGCTGACTTGAAAGCGTATCGTATTCCTCCTCGAGCATCGCATAGAGCTTATGCGTTTCTTCCTCGCGGCTCTCCGCTTCCTTGCCCAGCTTCTCCAGCTCGTCATACCGGTGCTGAAGCTCGAGCAATTCCTGCCGGGCCGCTTTGCGATCGGCATTCGCGCGTTCGGCTTCGTCCTTCAGAACGCCGATTTCATCCTGGAGGCCTCTCATGCCTTCCTCCAGGCTTTCGTTGCCTTCCATCAGCTCCACAATCCGCATCTCGAGCTCGCCGGTCTCCACTTTACGCTGATCGGCCAGCGTACGCCAAGACTGAAGCTCCTGGCTCAACCGCTGCAGCTCCTCCTGCTGCTTCCTCGAAGTCTGATTCGCATCCACAACGAGCTTCTGAAGGCGGCGCCGCTCCTCTTCCGACTTGGCGGATTCGGCTTTCAGGCTGTCCCGCTCCTCGCTCAGCTGCTGCACTTGACTCCGAAGCTTCTGCAGCTCCTGCTCGGCGCTCTTGACCTGCTGCCTTGCCTGAAGCAAATCCTCCTTCAGCTTCTGGGACTCGCTCTTGACTACGCCCAGCTCCTTCTCGGCCGCTGCCAGGCGCGACTGCAGCTGACCTCCCCGGCTTCGCTGATCCGACAGCTGCTGCTCCAGCTCTTGTACGGCGGCTGTATGCTGCCGGTCTTTCTGAAGCGCCTCCTGCTTGAAGGACTCCTCCAGCTTCTTGGCATGCTGGGCATGCTTCTCGGCTTCCTCCTTGGCGGAAGCCTGATACTGCTGCTCCAGCTTCTCCAGCGCCTGCTTATGGGCTCCGTTCAATTGCTGCAGCTGGCTTTCATGTCGCCGCTTCATTTCCTCCAGCGCCTGCTGGTGCCGCCGCTCAAGCTCTTCGCGCTGCTTCTTCAGCTGCCCTTCCAGCTGCTGCTTATCCTGCTGCAGCTCAGACACACGCGCAGATTCCTTCTGCAGCAGCTCCTTGGTTCGCTCGGATTCAGCCGTCAGCGTCTCTTTCGCGCTCCGATATTCCTCAGCCAGAGCGGTCTGCTCCGCAAGCTTGCGCTCCATCAGCTCGCTCTGCTGGCGATGCCTTTCCTGCTGCTCAATCTGCAGCCCCTGAACACGCGCCAGCTCGGAACGCAGCTCGTTACGCTCCGCATTAAGCTGCTTAGCCTCATTCTGATAATGCTGCATCTGCAGCGCTTCTTCAGCCATATGTACCGCAGCAAGGACGGCAATTCGCGGAGTATCCAGCCGGGTGTGCGCCTTGGATATGGTGCGCATCCGTTCGTCCACATAGCTTGCGACCTGTTTCGTATAATCGCTGCTGCTGCCGACAAGTTTATAGGAAGTCCCGTAGATGTCTACGGTGACGCTTTTACGATCCGGTGTTGTCACGGTTGTGCCCTCCTTCTATTATGTGTGCAATCTATGATGTATTGGCCTATCCCTCTTCCTTCATTATATATGAGATCTCAAGTGCAGACGAATGGTAGAGACACAGACCGAAGCTTGATTTATGACAATAGCCGCTTGTGGTTATCATTATCTACCGAACGGGCGTCCGGATGCAACTCTTGCGCAAAAATGCTGCGAAGAAACGCTCATGCTGCACCTTCCGGGACCGAGGATCGAAACAATCGCTTCCAGGCGATCTTAGGCTCGACCACAAAAAGCCCGCATCGAATCTCTGATGTGTAAAGGATTCGATGCGGGCTTTCACAATTCCTGCTATTTTCTCAATTCTGCGCCAAAAGTTTGCTGAAGCACCGTTACGGCTTTTTCGGTTACCTGAGCAACCTCTTCATCGGTCAATGTCCGATCCTGATGACGGTACATCAGGGAAATCGCAACGCTCTTCTTGCCTTCGCCAAGCTTGCTTCCGGTGAAGACGTCGAATACTTGAACCTGCTGAAGCAGTTCACCGGCATTCTCACGAATGACCTGAATCAAGGAGCCTGCCTCAACCTCTTCATTCACCACGATGGCCAGATCCCGCTCCATACCCGGGAATCTCGGCAAGTCACGGTAAGCCACCCGGTCATTGGTCAGCTCATACAATGGGGCAAGCAATATTTCCGCAGCGTAGGTATCCTCCAAATCCAGCTCCTGCTGAAGCTTCGGATGGATTTGTCCCAGCACGCCAAGAAGCTGCTTGTTGCCTCCATGCTGGACGAATACCGATGCCGAGCGGCCAGGATGGAAGCCGGCCGGCTGGTTCGCCTCATAGCTGATCTGATCTGCGGCGATGCCGAGATAATCCAGCACGGTTTCGATCGCACCCTTCAGATCGAAGAAGTCCACCTTCGCCGGCTGCACATTCCACTGCTTCGCTCCTGTCCGGCCCGACAGCAGCAGACCCAGCACCGGACGCTCCTGCGGCTGCTTCGTCAGAACCTCCTCATGCGTGTGGAAGAGGTTGCCGATTTCGAACAACGCAAGATCCGGCTGCTTGCGATTGAGGTTGTAAGCGGCAATATCGAGCAACTGCGGCAGCAGGCTGGTCCGAAGCACGCTGCGGTCCTCGCTCATCGGCATCGCCAGCTTGACCGCTTTGCCCTCTTGCTCCAACGCGGTAAATCGTTCGGCCTGTTTCGGATGAATGAAGGAGTACCCAAGCACCTCCTGGAAGCCGCCATGCGTCAGCAGCTTGCGGAGCGAGCGGCGGATTGCCTGTGCTTTCGTAAGGGAGCCCGGCGTGGTAGGCCCTTCGATCGGCGTGGTCGGAATGTTGTCATAGCCGTACAAGCGTGCAACCTCTTCGATCAGATCCACATCCAGCGTAATGTCTCCGCGGCGGGTAGGGACTTGAACGTCCACCAGCCCTTGACCGGCATCACCGCTTGCAAAATGCAGCCGGGAGAAGATCGTCTTCACCTCCAGCAGCGACAGATCGGTACCGAGATAGCGGTTCAGCTTCTCGAGCGAGAGCGTGATCACCTTCGGCTCGGACGCCGCTGATCCCGCTTCGGCAATTCCTTGATGCACCTTGCCCCCGGCATATTTCGCCATCAGGGAGGCCGCCCGGTTCAATGCCGGGATAACTACTGCAGGATCCACTTCCTTCTCGAAGCGCGAGCTGGCTTCGGAGCGAAGCCCCAGTTGTCGGGATGTTTTGCGGACGGTGCCGCCGTCAAATTTGGCCGATTCGAGGAAAATGTTCACGGTATTGTCCGTAACCTCGGAATCCAAGCCGCCCATAACGCCGGCAAGGGCCACCGGTTTGCCGCCGGACGCGATGACCAGCATATGAGGAGCAAGCGTACGCTCCTGGCCGTCAAGCGTCACCATCTTCTCGCCGGCTTCGGCCATCCGAACGTGCACGGCGCCGTTCTCCAGGCGATCCGCATCAAAGGCATGCAGCGGCTGTCCGTACTCCAGCATGACGTAGTTGGTAATGTCGACGATATTATTGATCGGGCGAATCCCTGCCGCCATCAGCCGGTTCTGCATCCACAACGGGGATGGAGCGATCGTAACTCCGCTAATATAGCGTGCTGCATAATGCGTGCACTGCTCCTTCGCGCCGATGGTCACTGCGATATGATCCGCTGCGCGCTCATGCACCTCTACGATATCTTTCTCCGGCTCTGGCAGGCTCAGCTCCCGTCCAAGGATCGCGCTTACCTCGTAGGCTGCCCCGAGCATACTCAAGCAATCGGAACGGTTCGGCGTAAGATCCAGCTCCATCACCTCATCGTTCAAGCCGAGCACTTCGACGATCGGCTTGCCGATCTCGGTATCGGCAGGCAGCACCAAAATTCCCTCCTGCAGCTCCTTCGGCAGCAGCTTATCGTTCATGCCCAGCTCCTTGGCCGAGCAGATCATCCCTTGGGACAGCACGCCCCGCAGCTTCGCTTTCTTAATGTCCAGGCCGCCCGGAAGCTTCGCGCCGACAAGAGCGACCGGCACTTTCTGTCCGGCGTCAACGTTCTTTGCCCCGCACACGATTTGCAGGTCTTCCTCCTGCCCCGCATCCACTACACAGACGTTAAGCTTATCCGCGTCCGGGTGTTTTTCCTTGCTCTTCACGTAGCCGACGACGACCTTGCTGATGCCCTGATTCCGCTTCTCGATGACGTCGATCTCGATGCCGGCTGACGTAATCCGCCCGGCAAGCTCCTCGGCGCTAACGCCCTCGAGCGATATATAATCGGACAACCAATCCGTTGAAACTCTCATTGTATATTCACTTCCCTTATCTTGTTTAAGTTAGATCCGCGTGAACTGCTTCAAAAATGCCGTATCGTTGTTGAAGAAATGCCGGATGTCATCCACGCCGTATTTCAGCATGGCGATCCGCTCGACTCCCATGCCGAATGCAAAGCCGCTGTATTTTTCCGGATCGTAGCCGCCCATCTCCAGGACTTTTGGATGAACCATGCCGCAGCCCAAAATTTCGAGCCAGCCGGTATGCTTGCACACGCGGCATCCGCTGCCGCCGCACTTCACGCAGGACACATCCACTTCGGCGCTCGGCTCGGTGAACGGGAAGAAGCTTGGACGCAGGCGAATCTGCGTATTCTCCCCGAACATTTCCTGTACGAATTGCAGCAGCGTTCCCTTAAGGTCGCTCATCCGGATATTCTCCCCGATGACCAGACCTTCGATCTGGTGGAACTGGAACGAGTGGGTCGCGTCATCGTCGTCCCGGCGGAATACCCGGCCCGGGCAGATAATTTTAACCGGAACTTCCCCTTCCATCGCCAGCATCGTCCGCGCTTGCACTGGAGAAGTCTGGGTACGCATCAGCAAATCCTCCGTCAAATAGAAGGAGTCCTGCATGTCGCGCGCCGGGTGGTTTTTCGGCAAATTCAACGCCTCGAAATTGAAATAATCGGTCTCCACCTCCGGCCCCTCGGCGACGCGGTAACCCATTCCAATGAAAATGTCCTCGATATCCTGGATGACTTTGCTGAGCGGATGAATCGCGCCTTGCGCAAGCTTCCTTCCCGGCAGCGTAACATCCACCTTCTCCGCGCGCAGCCGCTCCTCCGTCTCCTGCTGGAGGAACGCCTCCTGCTTGCTGGCGATGACCTCCTCAATCGCTCCGCGGACATCGTTCGCCACCTGTCCGATCACCGGGCGCTCTTCGGCACTTAACTGGCCCATGCCGCGCAAAATTTCCGTCAGCGCTCCTTTTTTACCGAGGTATTTCACCCGCAGATCATTCAAGCGTTGCGGATCGCTTACGTCCTGCAACTGTGCTAATGCTTCTTGCTTTAATGCTTCCAATTTCTCTTTCATTGCTGTTCGCACACCCCTTCATGAACTCGTACTTGCCTTTTTCCTTGCAAATAAAAAAGGCCTTTTCTCCCAGAAAGGGACGAAAAGACCGTGGTACCACCCTTGTTAGCATACCAGCTTCTTAAGAATGCGGCTTGAACACACCGACATTCCCTAATATAAGCGGACATATGCTCACTTGACCGACGTAACGAATCGGACCCGTTATCCCCTACTGTACGGCGTTCTGCCGTGTTCAGGGAACTGCTCCGGAGCGAACTTCACCAGCCTGATTCCATCGAGACGCTCTCAATCTGCGGCATCTCTTCCCTGTACGGAAGCACTGACTACTCTTCTCCATCCACGCATTTAAACGCTATGGCAAATCGAATTTATAGGGTATATTATATGCAACCTTTCGACATATGGCAAGTTGCATTTACCCGAAATGCCTTATACAAGAAGGTTTACCCGTATTGGCACGCGCTTATTCACCTTGCAGCCGGGCCAGCTCATACCGGAGCGTCCGGATTTCGGCGAGCCAATCCTCCGCCTGCTCGGCTCCACCCTCTCCGGCCGAGAGTCCAAGCAGCTCTTGAATCCGGTACTCCAGCTCCATCCTGCGATTCTCCTTGTCGGTATCTCCCCTGATCACCCCGACACGGGCCATATGCTCCTCTTCTTCTGCCACGCTCCCCTCGAACCAGACTGGAGCTCCGCCTGGCTGCAGAGTCAGAAGCCGGTTGGCGACTTTGCGAACCAGGTATCTGTCATGCGATACGAGCGCAATCGCTCCCGGAAAGCGGACGAGGACCTCTTCAATCACCTCGCGTGTATCCACATCCAAATAGTTGGACGGTTCATCAAGCACCAGAAGATGGGCCCCGCTAAAATACAGCTTCAGGAAGGCGGTCCGGCATTTCTCCCCCATGCTGAGCTGACCGATCTGCTTGAAGACGTCGTCCCGGCGGAACAGGAAGCATCCGAGCAGCGTTCGGGCATGGCTCTGCGTCATTCCAGGAATGGCAAGCAGACTGTCCAGCAAGGTCATGTCATCCTCCAGCCCTTCGAGCTGCTGGGAGAAGTACCCGATTTTGACGGCAGGATGCCAGGCGACGGTTCCTTCCGTCGGCGTTATTTCGCCTAGCAGAAGCTTAAGCAGCGTCGTTTTCCCGCTTCCGTTCGGCCCCCGGACTGCGAGACGATCCCCTCGGTTCAACTGAAAGCTGAAACGGTCAAACAGCAGGCGGTCTCCGAATCCGAAGCTCATCTCCTTCACGCGCAGCAGGGTTCTGGCACCGATATTCTCCGCTTCCAGCTCCATTTTCAGCTTCGGATCGCTCCGCGGCTTATCTACACGCTCCGCTTCCAGCCGCTCGAGCGCCTTCTCCTTGGCATGGTATCGCGAAATGTTCTTCTTGGCTTTAGCTTTATAGTAGCTAGCCGTAATCCGGACATCTCCATCCCCTGCCGAATTATGCGCTTTATGGAACCATTCCTCATATCTGCGAATCGATTCCTCCAGCGCTTTGCGGGCCAGCTCCTGTTTGCGGTAGAGGGCTTCCTGCTCACGCAGCTCACGCTCTTTCTCCCTACGGTAATCCGTGTATCCCCCCCGATACCTCCGCAGCTCGGTGGCGGACAGCTCGCACACCGTGGTGGCGACGCGGTCGATGAATTCCCTGTCATGGGATACGAACAGCACGGTCCCTTTATATGAGGAAACAAGCCACTGCTCCAGCCAGACCAGACTCTCGCTGTCGAGATGATTGGTCGGCTCATCCAGAAGCAAAAATTTGGGGTTTCGTACGAGCAGAGCGCCCAGCATCACCTTGGTCTTTTGTCCACCGCTGAGCTCTTTATAGGGGACAGGCCATACGTCCGGCCCGATGCCGAGCATCGTCATGGCCTTCTCGACTTCAGTCTCCCACTGGAAGCCTCCACCGGACTCATAGCGCTCTAACAGATTCCCGTACTGCTCAACCAGCCGATCCATAGCATCAGCGTCAGTTGCCTGCATCTGCTTCTCTATAGCTGCAAGCTGCTGCTTAAGCTCCCAAAGGGACGATTCGCTGCGGCTGCGAACCATTTCGAGCGCCGTCATCTCGGATTCGTCAGGCTCATCCTGCTGCCGCATCCAGCCCCATCGTTCCCTTGGCAGTACAGCCTCGACCGTCCCGTTCGTCGGCTGGCGCTCTCCTGCCAGGATCGACAGCAGCGTGGATTTCCCCATTCCGTTTCGTCCATACAGGGCGATGCGCTCCCCCTCTGCCACCTCCAGGTGTATCCCCTCGAACAGCGGCTTTCCCTGCAGCTCCATTCCTATATCCTTAGCCTTTAAGATCATCGTCATATAACCTCATCCTCCCTGAAAAATCCATTAAAAAAACCGCAGGCCATGGCCTACGGCGGATCATCGAGAACGAGATGCGGATGTGTTTATGAAATGGACGGATTGATTCGACAACCCCTCCGCATTCAGCACACGCGCTGTCTAGTCAAAATACAGGCTGTTGTGTTCGGATGCCGAACATCCGAATAGAAACCCGCTGACCGTGGGTGGGAATTGCTGTTCAACCCGGAATGAAGTCCTTTAAATCAGGAAATAAAAAAAGGCACCCCGAATCCCATTTTTCAGACACACCAAATCTCTTCTCCAGCACCGTAGAGAAACGCCTGCAACATCATTGCAGTTGTCAGAGAAAAGGGTATCTTACTTCATCGGACTATGGTTACCTCGCATTCTTGGAATTGAATTCACCGACATTGTAACAAATCTGGTTGTCAATGGCAAGCATGAAATCAGCAAGCGGACCATGACGTTTAAACGACACAAAAAAATCCCTTGATTCTCAAGGGTTCTAGTCTACTAAAGTATGGAGCGGGTGATGGGAATCGAACCCACGCTACCAGCTTGGAAGGCTGGAGTTCTACCATTGAACTACACCCGCATATCAACCCACAAAAGCGGCGCTATGCTTCAGAGCATATTCGATTACTTTTGCGGGACCTATTTCGTAAGCCAATCGGGACGACACGATTTGAACATGCGACCCCCTGGTCCCAAACCAGGTGCTCTACCAAGCTGAGCTACGTCCCGATAATCCAGTAACTGTCGTGAAGACAAAAATAAATATACCATGCTGTATTCATAATTTCAACATGTATTTTATGGAAATTATCATCTCGGAAAATAAAGCAGCAGCTTCCCTCCTCAAGAGTTTCGCTGCTGCCTATCCATCTCAATAGCCACCGAATGTTAGGGCGATTGTTATTTCTTTTTGTCGAAGGTTACTTCCGGTGTCGTCAGCTTATCGTAAAAATCTACAACTTTATCCTTGTCCTCCGATGCCCGAAGCGCCATGGCCGACCGCGGATGTTCGTCCAGCGTACCGGTAATCATGTAAGGAATGATGTAACCCCACTCCTCCTTCTCCCGCAGCGGGATCATGAAGCGCTCAATGATATCCAGAACCGGGCGAAGCTCGTACTTGGTTCCCTTCAAATGGGTGACGAGCAGCTCCGTCGGACAATTGCCAGCAGCCCGTCCCATTCCGTACACGGACGCATCCAGCAGCTCCACACCCAGGTCAGCTGCAACGAGTGTATTCGAAAACGCAAGCTGCATGTTGTTATGCGTATGCACACCAAGGCGCTTATTCGGCAGATGCGTTTTAAATTTATTGACGAGGTATTCGATATCCTTATGATCCAGACTTCCATAGGAGTCCACGATGTAAACGACATCGACGACGCTTTCCTTGATCAGCTCAAAAGCCTCCAGCAGTTCATTCTCCATTACGTTGGAGAGCGCCATAATGTTAAGGGTAGTCTCGTAGCCCCGATCATGGAAGGTCTGTACAAGCGCAAGCGCCTTATCCACATCCTTGATATAGCAGGCGACCCGGATCAGATCCAGCAGGCTTTCCTCGCGCGGCAAAATATCATCCTCGTCCACACGACCGATATCGACGAGAGCGGAGAGCTTGGTTTTGCCTTTATGCGGGATGACTTCCTTCAGAAAATCATCATCCAAGAAGCGCCATGGACCGGCTTGATCTGCGCCCTTCAGCAGCTTTGGCGAATTTTTATAACCGATTTCCATATAGTCCACGCCAGCCTCATTCAGGCCCGCATACAATTGCTGTACAAATTCAACGCTAAAATCCCAGTTATTCACCAATCCGCCGTCACGAATGGTGCAGTCCACAATCTTTGTCTGACTACTCTTGATCATTCTAAGCTAAACTCCTCTCGGCAAGTTTCTCTTCATCATACTTGAATCCGATGAGAAATGTAAAGAAGAAAGTCCCCCTATTATAAGAAAGCTTTTTTTCCGAAAAAAGAAAAAGACCATTCCATCGGAACAGCCGCTTTCTGCTTATGGAGCTTGGCTCCGATTGGGTTATATCCTTACATTTGATGCTTTTGGGCTCTCAGTCGCCTCCAGCTTCGGAAATGTGATCACGAACTCGGTCCCTTCACCGATCTGGCTGTCCACGGCAATCGAGCCGCCGTGATTGCGAATAATGCTGTAGCTGACGGACAGACCCAGTCCCGTACCGCTCTCCTTCGTCGTAAAAAACGGATTGAACAGATGGTTCAGCGTATTCTGATCCATGCCGGCCCCGTTATCCGATATGCAGATGCTAATGTTTTTACCGTTGTCGCGGGCTGAAATATCAATCATGCCGGTAAAATTCTCGACCTTTTGTTCATTGATTGCATCAAGGGCGTTTTTGATAATGTTGAGAATCACCTGTTTGATCTGCTTCACATCGACAGATATAAACGCCGGTGGCATCTCTTCTGTATGTAGGTTAATTTGGCAGCCCTTCATCAGCGCCTCGCTCTCGGTAAGAAGCACGACTTCCTTGAGCAGCGAGGATACGGCTACAACCTTGGTTTCCGGAGCGGATGGCTTGGAGGAATTCAGAAATTCGTATATAATATCATTTGCCCGATCGATCTCCGTCAGTATAATCCGGGCATATTCTTCCTTGCCGAGACTCACCAGATGGGGGCGAAGCAGTTGGATGAAGCCCCGGATCGAAGTCAGCGGATTTCGTATTTCGTGGGCGATGGAGGCGGAGATTTTACCGAGCATGGCAAGCTTGTCGTTCTGGTAGGCTGTCTGCTCAATTCGCTTGAAATCCGAAACATCCTTGACGCTGATTAAAAAATCCCCTTCCATCTGGTCCCCATAGGTCATCGTGATGAGCCACGACCGACCATACTCGTCCACGAGTTCGTGGTAGCGCTTGCGATGAAACACGGTCTCCCTGAAAATGCGGAGGATTTTCTTCTTCTTAAATCGGGACAGCTGTTTATGACGCAGCAGCTGGGTTAATGTGCAACCGGTTAGCGATTTGCGGGGTACGCCAAGCAATTTTGCCATTTGAACATTGACAAAAACAAGTACACCCTCACTATCAAAGAGGATGATCCCGCTGTCGAGATTCTCCAGTATGTTCTCATACTTGTTCCTAATTAGCTGGCTCGAATGAAATGACCGAATCGCCTGCAGCTCAGATTCACGGATTTGACTCAACAAGATGGCTCCCCCTTTTCATGAAAAGTTGAACTCACCAAACCGACAATCAATTGTTGCAAAAAACAGTTTGTCCGTCTTTGAATCATTAGCAGTCTGAATCTGCTTCCTTTCATGATAGTCATCATGGGAAAGAAACGTCAATCAGAAATCCTGTCGAAAAATGGATATCTTCATAAAAATACCAATATTCCGACTAAAGACATGCCTCTTATGTATGTTTAACTCTGCTTCAAACAACAATAAGAAGTTTATACCCATTTTCCTCACATTTGAAACACCCTAAAATATACCAAAAATAAAAAGCCCCGAAGAACGAGGCTTATACAGGTCACTGATTACGGCTGCTTCTGTAGGCGGAGTCTTCGCTGGCTCATGACAGCCAGTCGCCGTTTCAGTTCACCCTGCCACTTTTCGTCCTGCATCCATTTTGCAACGGCGAGGAGATCCAGCGACATATCGATCTGGCTTTGAACAACGGTAAGAGGATCCTCCGATTCCCGGTTGACCACATTTTCAAAAATCGCATCTTCATCTTCAATCACATAATCCTGAAAATCTACTTGGGAGGCACCGTCCCCATGAGCATATTCGGCAAGGATCTCATATTCGTTCTCAACGCGATGATGTACTTCAACGCGATGGCAGACCGGACACAGCAGCAGGGGAACATTATGTACTTGAGTGCGATAATGCTTAAGTGTACCCTTTGTACCCATCATACTAGCCCCACAGCAAAAACTCATACCGTTCACCCTCCTCCATCAATTCTCCACCGTTTCCCAATATTGTATTCGCTTTCATGCCCTCTAATTCCTTCAACCGTCGGTGGCTTCACAAAATTTGGGCCTTTAAGCCTAATTGGTTACGAGAAGACTAGTTTTCCCATTATATATCAACGAAATATCGGTTGTCTAAACACCAGTGTTCCCTGTTTCCGGCCCGAACACTCTGTCAAAAAACCCCCCATCTTCTGAACAAATTGTCAGATGATGAGGGTTTTCGGATGTCAACAAAGGCTTACAGGTTCTTGTCGCCTGGCTTCCAGTTCATTGGGCACAATCCGCCGGATTGAAGCGCTTGAAGCACGCGCAGTGTTTCTTCTACGCTGCGGCCCACGTCGTTGTGGTTAACCACTTGGTATTTCAGTTCGCCTTCTGGATCGATGATGAACAGGCCGCGAAGTGCAACACCTTCTTCTTCGATCAGAACGCCGTAGTCTCTTGCTACGTTCTTCGTGATGTCCGAAGCGAGCGGGAAGTTCAATGCTCCCAGACCGTTAGCGTCTCTGGATGTGTTGATCCAAGCTTTGTGGCTGTGGATAGAGTCAACACTTACACCAAGAATTTCGGTATCCAATGCTTTGAATTGATCGTAAGCATCGCTCAGTGCCGTGATTTCAGTCGGGCACACGAAAGTGAAATCGAGCGGATAGAAGAAAAATACGAGCCATTTACCGCGGTAGTCGGACAGGCTGACTTTCCCAAAATCTTTACCGTCTCCCGATACGGTTTCCATCGTGAAATCTGGAGCTGCTTTACCAACCAAACGTTCTGCCATGATTGAATTCCTCCTTAACATATGTAGAACATATTAAAATGTGTAACAAATCTATGTTCCCACGAACATTCACTAGAAATGTTATCATCGAGGCTTGGCAAAGTCAAGATTATAGAGGTTACTTTTTTATAATTATTATAAATAAGAATTTTCCTTGAACAGTGAGCAGATTATCGGATGGCCGCCGCGATCAGGTCGCCCATCTCCGTAGTGCTGAGCGCTTTGCTCTTATCGACGGCAATGTCTGCTGTCCGGTGTCCAGCATCCAATACTTCAGCTACCGCGCGTTCGATCGCGTCCGCCGCATCGGCATAGCCGAAGGTCAGGCGGTACATGAGCGCAACCGACAGAATGGTCGCGATCGGGTTGGCCAGCCCTTGTCCCGCAATATCCGGCGCCGAACCGTGAACCGGCTCGTACAGGCCGAATGCTCCTTCGCCCATGGATGCCGATGCCAGCATGCCGATGGATCCGGTCAGCATTGCCGCCTCATCGCTCAGAATGTCTCCGAACATGTTCTCGGTCACGATGACGTCAAAGCTGGACGGGCGGCGCAGAAGCTGCATCGCACAGTTGTCCACCAGCACATGCTCCAGCTCCACATCCGGATATTCCGGCGCGATGCGGTTGACCGTTTCACGCCAGAGGCGGGAGGTTTCCAGCACATTCGCTTTATCGACGGACGCCAGCTTCTTGCGGCGCTTCTGGGCGATCTCGAACGCTTGGCGCACGATCCGCTCCACCTCGGCCGTATTGTAAACACAGGTATCGACCGCTTCTTCGCCGCCGGCACCTTCGCGTCTGAACTTCTCTCCGAAGTAGATGCCGCCTGTCAGCTCTCGCACGACCATCAGGTCCGTGCCTTCAAGCACTTCCGGCTTCAGCGTCGAGGCATCCTTCAAGCAGTCAAAAATGACAGCCGGACGCAGGTTCGAAAATAATCCGAGCTCTTTGCGAATGCCGAGCAATCCGGTTTCCGGGCGCAACTCCTTCGGATTGTTGTCCCATTTCGGACCGCCTACCGCTCCAAGCAGCACGGCATCGGCGCTTTTGCACACGCTCAGCGTTTCTTCCGGTAGCGGCGTGCCTTTCTCGTCAATGGCGATGCCGCCAAACAGCGCGTGCTCCGTCGTGAAGGAATATCCGAAGACCTCTTCGGTCCGCTTTATAATTTTCTCCGCTTCCGCCACGACCTCAGGACCGATTCCGTCCCCGGCGATTACGGCAATTTTCTTCGTTTCTGCCATCGGTTAGTCACTCCTTATTTATAATACGCTTCTCGTAAAGTCATCTAGTTACTGTTGTAACATACTTCCCTCACGGTGACCAAGATATAGAAACTATGAACTTAATTTGTTTTGCCTATAAGTGGGGAGTGATCCGTAGGGAACGCGTTGGCGATGTGCCCGGGGGCATTACTGCTGGGGAGGGTGCTTCGAGGGGAGTTCCGAGGTAGTTACGAGGTAGTTACGAGGTAGTTACGTGGGATGTTCCGTGGGGAGTTTCGTGGGTTGCTCCGAGTACGTATCGTTCCTCCAATCGCTGTTGTCGCCGAATTTCATGATTATATATTTAGCGGTGAAATTTCGGCTCCAAAGGCGACCGCTCCGCTTTTCCGAAATCGATTCGTCCTCTCCGCTGCTTCGAAGCTCTTGGGGGCCCGCGTTCCCTTCGGCTCACTTGGTTGGGAAGGGGATGGCTGCCTCGCTGTGCTTGGGCAGCCACCCCTGAGAATTTGAGCGTCGCTTCGTCACGCCTGTTGCCTGGCTTCACTTCGGCACTTCACTGCTTACTGCTGGGGTTGCTCCGAGTACGTATCTCACTGCTTTTCGCTGTGGTTGCTCCGAGTACGTATCCTTCCTCCAATCGCTGTTGTCGCCGAATTTCATGATTATATATTTAGCGGTGAAATTTCGGCTCCAAAGGCGACCGCTCCGCTTTTCCGAAATCGATTCGTCCTCTCCGCTGCTTCGTAGCTCTTGGGGGCCCGCGTTCCCTTCGGCTCACTTGGGTGGGAATGGGGTGGCTGCCTGGCTCCGCTTAGGCAGCCACCCTGGGTACTTTCAGGTGTTGCTTCGATGAGGCCGACTGCCTGAGCTGCACCCAGCAGCCACCTTGGGGACCTTCGGGTTTTGCGGCGATGCGTAACTTTGCTGCCTAACGGGGTTCCCCCGATGGCGTATCTTACTGCTTGCTGCTGGGGATGCTCGGATGATGTATCTTGACTGCTGCTGGGGTTGCTCCGAGTACGTATCGTTCCTCCAATCGCTGTTGTCGCCGAATTTCATGATTATATATTTAGCGGTGGATATTCGGCTCCAAAGGCGACCGCTCCGCTTTTCCGGAATCGATTCGTCCTCTCCGCTGCTTCGTAGCTCTTGGGGGCCCGCGTTCCCTTCGGCTCACTTGGGGTGGGAATGGGGTGGCTGCCTGGCTCCGCTTGGGCTGCCACCCTGGGTACTTTCAGGTGTTGCTTCGATGAGGCCGACTGCCTGAGCTGCACCCAGCAGCCACCTTGGGGACCTTCGGGTTTTGCGGCGATGCGTAACTCCGCTGCCTGATGGGGTTCCCCCGATGGCGTATCTTACTGCTTGCTGCTGGGGATGCTCGGATGATGTATCTTGACTGCTGCTGGGGTTGCTCCGAGTACGTATCCTTCCTCTCTGTTGTCGCCGAATTCCTTCCTCCAATCGCTGTTGTCGCCGAATTTCATGATTATATATTTAGCGGTGGATATTCGGCTCCAAAGGCGACCGCTCCGCTTTTCCGGAATCGATTCGTCCTCTCCGCTGCTTCGTAGCTCTTGGGGGCCCGCGTTCCCTTCGGCTCACTTGGGGTGGGAATGGGGTGGCTGCCTGGCTCCGCTTAGGCAGCCACCCTGAGGACTTTTGGGTGTGACGGCGATGGGGCCGACTTCCTGGCTCCGCTTAAGAAGTCACCCGGGGGACTTCGGGGGTTGCGGCGATGGGGCCAACTGTCTGGCTGCACTTCGGCAGCCACCACGATGAACCCGGGTGTCGCCGCAATGAGGCCCCTTCCTACCTTCGCTTCACCAGCACACCAGGGGACTTCGGGTGCCGATTCGAGGTGATATGGCTGCTGGCCGTGCTTTGGCAGCCATAACCCGGTCCAGAAGTGAGCATGGAAAAACAAGCGAGCTGGAGGAGCCGCCAGCTTGCTTGTCCGCCCGTTATAGCGTCTCCAACTCGCTTAGATCGGGCGCTTTAATGCGATGTTTTTTCCGGAAATCCTTATAAAGCTCCGCCTGAAGCGCCTCATAGCTTTCCGTCCCTTTCAGGTCTTCATCCGCAAGGATATGTCCCATAAGCTTATTCATGTAAATCGCCGCCTCGTACGCGCTGTATAACTCCTCGCTATTCCAAAACTCCTCCTCGCTCAGTCCCGTGATTCGGATCCGCTGCTCCATAATGTATAAGGTCAGCTGCTCCGCGGATGTTTTCGGGCCGGTGCCCTTCATCGCACGCCTCTGCATGTCGATCATACCCTTGACTTCCTCCGGCGTTACGGTGATTCCAATTTGTTTTGCATGGTGCACGGTCAACGCCTCGGTAATCATATGCCGCAGCACCTCCTCGCCCGAAGGTTTCACGGTCAACTGATTTAGGGCATAGATCAGCTCTTTAGTTTTCAGGGTGAAGACATATTCCGCAAGCGAAATACGCACTTCCTCCGTCTCCATCATCCAAGGAAGCCCTTCATTCCGGATCTTATTCTGGATCGTCTGGATCGAATCAAAAGTATCCTGGACCAACCGCCTGGTGCCTTCTGTATATGCTGCATTTTGAATTGCGGGTATCTCATCCGACAACTCCGGCAATGCTCGATGAGCATTCTCGTCCGTTTGGGCTGCAGGGGAATTGTCACAAGCGCTAATCGCAAGTAATACCGCCACCAATCCAAATAACGAGAGCTTTCGCAAGCGGATTGCGTTTCGGCAACGAGAACTCATGCTCGTCCCTCCTTATAAAAATCCTCCGTTTCCTTTATTAACGTTACCCGCACCGCTTTGGTTACATTTCTCTGTTCATGCGCTACAATAGAAATGTAATCGTTTTTATTACCAATACCCACCAAGGAGATGATCCCCTCATGCAGTACACCTCTCTAGGTAAATCCGGCATGAAAGTCAGCCGTCTGTGTCTCGGTACGATGAATTTCGGACCTGCCACGGATGAGAAGGAAGCTTTTCGCATCATGGATGCGGCGGTGGATGCCGGCGTGAATTTTTTCGACACCGCTAATGTTTACGGCTGGGGCGAGAACGCCGGGCTGACCGAAACGATAATCGGGCGGTGGTTCAAGCAGGGCGGCGGCCGTCGGGAAAAGGTCATTTTGGCCACGAAATTTTACGGGGCGATGAGCGATCCACTCGACGGTCCCAATGATGCAGCCGGCTTGTCCGCCTACAAGCTCCGGCGCCATCTTGAAGGGTCGCTGAAGCGGCTGCAGACCGATCATATCGAGCTGTATCAAATGCATCACGTGGATTCATCCGTAACATGGGACGAGCTCTGGGGAGCATTTGAGGTCGCGGTGCATCAGGGAAAAATCGGCTATGTCGGCTCCAGCAATTTCGCCGGTTGGCACATCGCCATTGCTCAAGCCGCTGCCAAAAACCGGAACTTCCTTGGTCTGGTATCCGAGCAGCATAAGTACAGCCTGACCTGCCGGCTCCCTGAGCTTGAAGTGCTGCCAGCAGCGCAGAGCCTCGGTCTCGGCGTAATTCCTTGGAGTCCGCTCGACGGCGGATTGCTGGGGCGCAACGCGCTGAAGAAGATTGAGGGTTCGAGAAGCGGCGGCAATGCGGAGCGGATCGAGAAGCACCGTGCCCAGCTGGAGCAATTCGCCGCACTTTGCCAGGAGCTCGGAGAGCCGCAGGACAATGTGGCACTGGCCTGGCTTCTTAAAAATCCGGCCGTCACTGGACCGATCATCGGTCCGCGTACTTTGGAACAATTCGAAAGCTCCTTGAGATGCCTCGAGGTGGAGCTCGACGAATCGGTTATGAAGCGGCTGGATGAAATTTTCCCTGGTCCGGGTGGCCCTGCGCCGCAAGCTTACGCCTGGTAAGACGCAAATCCTGGAACACCCTGTAAAAATAACGCCACTTTGGACAAGTTGTTCACAATATTAGCCCCTCACAGCGTTTAAACGATTTCAGTCGGAGCGAAAGTACCGGAGCACATCTGCTTACGCGCTAGCTT
Organism: Paenibacillus sp. FSL M8-0142; assembly: GCF_038597315.1. Taxonomy (NCBI): domain Bacteria; kingdom Bacillati; phylum Bacillota; class Bacilli; order Caryophanales; family Paenibacillaceae; genus Paenibacillus; species Paenibacillus sp. FSL M8-0142. Next base: position 1,357,082 of record NZ_CP152008.1, on the reverse strand, counting down.
TCTCCGGTGGGGCCATAACCATCCTCGGCCAATACAAATAAAAGGAGGAGCCGCCTTACTAGCGGTTCCTCCTTTTTAAATCTGTCATTTCCAGGCTGTTCACCCGTCCCGTAGAAAAGGCTTGAAGCCATAAATCTTCTAATGACATTAAATCTTCTTATTTCTTGATCCAATGCATCATCTCACGAAGCTGAGCGCCAACGACTTCAAGCTGGTGCTCGGACTCGTTGCGGCGAGTAGCCGTCAGGAATGCACGGCCGGATTGGTTCTCGAGAATAAAGTCGCGAGCGAATTTACCCTGTTGAATATCGGACAATACTTCCTTCATCGCTTTCTTCGTTTCGTCGGTAACGATGCGTGGGCCTGTTACGTAGTCGCCGTATTCCGCAGTGTTACTGATGGAGTCGCGCATGTTCGCAAGTCCGCCTTCATAGATCATGTCAACGATCAGCTTCAGTTCATGCAGACACTCGAAGTAAGCCATTTCCGGAGCATAACCGGCTTCTGTCAGCGTTTCGAAACCGGCTTTGATCAGCGCGGATACGCCGCCGCACAGTACAGCCTGCTCACCGAACAGATCGGTTTCGGTTTCTTCGCGGAAGGATGTTTCGATAACGCCTGCACGGGTACAGCCGATACCTTTAGCATAAGCAAGGCCGATTGCCTTAGCTTGTCCGGTCGCGTCCTTCTCGATCGCGATCAATCCAGGTACGCCGAAGCCCTCAACATACGTGCGGCGAACCATGTGGCCCGGGGATTTCGGAGCTACGAGCAGGACGTCGTTGTCTTTAGGAGCCACGATTTGGCCGAAATGAACGTTGAAGCCATGGGAGAACATCAGAGCTGCACCCTTTTTCAGGTTCGGCTCGATGTCATTCTTGTACACCGACGCTTGCGTCTCGTCCGGCATGAGGATTTGAACGACATCCGCACGGCTTACAGCCTCCGCTACAGAAAGCACCTCGAACCCGTCGTTTTTCGCCTTGTCGAAGGATTTTCCTTCACGAAGACCGATCACCACTTGGAGACCGCTGTCACGCAGGTTCTGTGCTTGGGCATGCCCTTGGCTGCCGTAGCCGATTACCGCAATCGTTTTGTCCTTAAGTACGCTAAGCTCTGCATCTTGTTCATAATAAGTAGTAACTGCCATTTGGATAAGTCCTCCTTTAATTTTAAAGACCCTTCATGATGAGCGGGTATTTCAATCGACCCGGCTTAGTGGCCCGGTCTGCTGAAACACCCGCTCATGCCATGCAGGTGTCTGCTGATATTGATGGTTTGAAGCTCAACAGCGAAAAGCATCAAAAAGCGAACGGATGATTACGCATTACCGCGAATCATCGCGGTAACCCCGGTCCGGGACAGCTCCTGGATCCCGTAAGGCTTCAGCAGCTCGATCATCGCATCGATCTTCACGGTATCGCCAACAACCTGAACCATCAGATTGGTGGTACCGATGTCGACGACCGAAGCCCGGAAGGTCTCGACAACGCCCATGATTTCAGGTCTGGCGGAAGGCTCCGCCTTGACCTTGATCAGGGCAAGCTCCCTTGCGACCATCGGCTTGGAGCTCAGGTTGATGACTTTGATGACATCGATCAGCTTGTATAGCTGCTTCTCGATCTGCTCCAGCGTCGTGTCATCTCCTGTCGTCACGATAACCATCCGCGACAGCCCCTGCTCCTCCGATTGCCCCACGGTAATGCTCTCGATGTTGAAGCCTCTGCGGCCAAACAGTCCCGAAACCCGCTGCAGGACACCCGGCTGGTCGTTTACTAGTACGGCAATGGTATGTTTTGTACTCATCTTACGCATCCCCCATCAGCATTTGATCGATCGTCGACCCTTGCGGTACCATCGGATACACGTTCTCGCCTTTCTCGACCACGAACTCGACGAGCACCGGTCCCGGCGTTTCCATCGCTTCGGCCCAAGCGCGGTGCGCTTCGTCTTTCGTCGTGGCGCGAAGACCTTTCACACCGTAAGCTTCAGCAAGCTTGACGAAATCCGGGCTGCCCGCCAGATCGATGTGGCTGTAACGGTTGTCGTAGATCAGCTCCTGCCATTGGCGAACCATGCCAAGCACCTGGTTGTTGATGACCACGATTTTGACCGGAATGTTGTTGATGGCGCAGATCGCAAGCTCCTGGGAGCACATCTGCATGCCGCCGTCCCCGTTGATCGAGATGACGAGCCGGTCGGGATGGGCCATTTGGGCGCCGATGGCGGAAGGGAATCCGAAGCCCATCGTGCCGAGGCCGCCGGAGGTGATCCATGAACGCGGCTGGTTGAATTTGTAATACTGGGCCGCCCACATCTGGTGCTGTCCGACATCCGTCGTTACGATCGCTTCGCCCTTGGTCGTCTCGTTCAGCATTTCGATAACCCACTGCGGCTTGAGTACGGTATCCGAATCCACGTAGCGGTACGGATATTCCGCCTTCCACTTGCCGATCTGGTCTCTCCAAGCATCCGCCTTGCCTGCGTATCCGACGAGCGGATTCAGCATTTCAAGCACGGTTTTGACATCCCCGACAATCGGGATATCGGTTGGCACGTTCTTGCCGATCTCCGCCGGATCGATGTCAATATGAGCAATTTTGGCATTCGGTGCAAATCCGTTCAGTTTGCCGGTAACGCGATCATCGAATCTCGCTCCGATACTGATCAGCAGGTCGGATTGTTGAATGGCCTGGTTCGACGTGTACGTGCCATGCATGCCCGGCATGCCCGTCCAGAGCTCGTGTCCCGTCGGGAATCCGCCCAGCCCGAGCAGCGTCGTCGTGATCGGAATGCCCGTCTTGTTGACGAATTCCAGCAGCCCTTCGTGTGCGCCGGAGTATATGACGCCGCCGCCGGCAAGAATCATTGGACGCTCGGCATCCTCGATCGCGCGGGCCAGCTTGTCGAGCTGCAGACGATTCGGTACCGTTCGCGGGTTATAGCCCCGCAGGTGGACGTTATCTTCCGGCTTGAACAGCGTCGTTGCCGCCGATACGTCCTTCGGAATATCGATCAGCACCGGCCCTTTACGTCCCGTGGACGCGATGTGGAAGGCCTCGTGGATGATCCGCGGCAGATCTTCGACATTCCGCACCAGATAGCTGTGTTTGGTGATCGGCATCGTGATGCCTGTAATATCCGCTTCCTGGAAGGCATCCGTTCCGATCAGCGTCGTTGCTACGTTACCGGTAATGACAACGAGCGGAACAGAATCCATATAGGCTGTTGCAATCCCGGTTACGAGGTTCGTTGCCCCCGGTCCCGAGGTCGCGATACATACACCTACTTTACCGCTTGCCCGGGCATATCCGTCGGCTGCATGGATGGCGCCTTGCTCGTGACGAGTCAAGACATGGTTGAAATCCTCAAAACCATACATTGCATCGTAGATATACAGGACGGCTCCGCCCGGATATCCGAAAACGCACTCGACACCTTCGAGCAGAAGACTCCGAAGCAAGATTTCCGATCCGGTAATCACTTCAGGCTTCATCCATTTCTCACGTAATTGTTCTGTAGACCGCACTTCTGGAGTTTGCGCGCTCATCAGTCATCCTCCTCTCAAATATTGGCATGCTCTAATTTCCACCATGATCCAAGCAACAAAAAAACCTTCCGTCTCCACACCCGGATTATCTCCGTGTGAGGGACGAAAGGTTCTGGCTTCCGTGGTACCACCCATGTTTGCTCTACACCTCGCAGTGTAAAGCCTCAGCAGGTATGAAGGCTCTCGCATAACACCAGCTCTTCAATATCTGCAGTCCGTAACGTGGACTTACACGATTTTCCCTAATAAATGCTGTTACGACTTAATGCGGTAAAGTCATAGCCTAGCATCTTTCAGGAAAACAGCTCCGAGGTGAGCTCGTATAAAAGGGATTTTGGTGGTGGTTTCAGCAGATCCATCCACTCTCTGAGCAAAAGAGCCCTTTAAACTTCGTCCTCATCATTGCCGATTGGATATATTCGTTAAAATGTTTAGAAACATTATATGATCGTTCCAATCCAGAAGTCAACACATTTATTTTACTTCGCATGAGAGGTTTTCATTCACTACGCAATTCGAAGCTTCCGGCCATTGCCGCAAAACACGCTCCCAGAGCCTGGTACATATGATAAATTGAGCAGCAAACCTCGGCGAGAGAAGGGAGAGAAATAACGATGATCCGCTACTGGAAACCCGGGCAGGATGACGTCATGATTCTGCAGCTGATCGAATCCGAGCTCGTCCCTCTTTCCCATATGAGCCCGAAGGAGATCCATGCGATTCGCAAAGATATCCCTGCCCGATTACGGCGCGGCGTAACCCTGGTTGCAGCCGGACAGGAGGATCGAGTCCTCGCCTTCATCCACTTCCTGGTGCATGGCGAGCTGCTGTGTATCGATATGCTGGCCGTCGCACCCGCCGTACAGCGAAAGCAATGGGGCATCCGTTTGATGGAGCATGCCGAACGTTTCGCTGTATCCCGCGGTTGCAAGCGAGCGAAGGTGATGGTAGACGTCGGGAACCGGGGCGGGCTCGCCTTTTACAGAAAGCTCGGTTATACGGTAACCCGAATCATCTCAACCAGCCAATGCTACGAGATGGAAAAAGTGTGGTATCCCTAGTCTTACCAGAAGAATCCGCCGAACGGTCCGCCAAACCCGCCGTAACCAGGGCCGTAGAATCCGCCATATCCGGGATATCCCCCGTATCCGTTCGGATATCCGGGATATCCGCCGTAAGCGTAAGGTGCGGTGCCGATCGCAAGCAAGTCGAACAGCACGAGAGGAACGATGGCTTTGGTCTTTACCTGCTTGCCGCCCGGTTCAACGAACAGACGGCTCCCGGATACCTTAACCAATTTGCCTGTCACCATGGTTCCGTCTTTCTTATACGCAACAATCCGCTTGCCCACATACGACTTCAGTTTCGCCTTGTTGACAGGCTTTTCCATGAAAATCCCTCCTTGAGGTAATATACATTTCAATCTATTCCGGAAGGGGGAGGCTTGCCTGTTTCATGGCCCTATCCAGCAAATATAGACGGCGATTTCATGTATAAAGATACCGAATTAACCGGCGTTGCCGAATCCTTAAGATATCCTGAGATACGCAAAGAAACCGCCGAATAATTCGGCGGTTTCTTCATACATGTAGTATTAAGCGTTCACTTTTTCTTTAGCTACAGTAGCCAAGGAATTGAACGCGTTCAGGTCGTTCACAGCCAGATCAGCCAGCATTTTGCGGTTGATGTCCACGCCAGCAAGCTTCAGTCCATGCATCAATTTGCTGTAGGACAGACCGTTTTGACGAGCAGCCGCGTTGATACGAACGATCCACAATTTGCGGAAGTTACGCTTCGTATTGCGACGATCACGGTATGCATAAACGAGGGATTTCATAACCTGCTCGTTCGCTGTTTTAAAAATGCGGTGTTTGGAACCGAAATAACCTTTCGCAAGCTTCAATACTTTTTTATGTCGACGACGAACGACAAATCCGCCTTTAACTCGTGCCATATCAAAAGACCTCCCAATAATTGTTGTTTACTATTTCAAGTTAGCCAGACCTTGCTTCAAACGTTTAACATCTCCAGGCGCCATGACAGGGCTATTGGACAATACGCGCTTCGCACGCTTGGATTTGTGGGAAAGCAAGTGGTTCTTGTAAGCTTTGTAACGTTTAACTTTACCCGTACCAGTAATTTTGAAGCGGCCTTTCAGGCTGCTATGTGTTTTCATTTTAGGCATTGTGTGTACTTCCTCCTCTAATTTCTCTTAGGCTTTAGGAGCCAAAATCATAATCATGCTGCGGCCTTCCAGCTTCGGCTGACGTTCGACGACGCAGAGGTCCGCCACTTCCGTCTTCACGCGCTCCAGAATCTTCTGGCCGATGTTCGCATGGGTGATTTCACGACCGCGGAAACGCACGGAGCATTTCACTTTATCGCCGTCCTTCAAAAACTTAACGACATTGCGGAGCTTGGTCTGGAAATCATGCTCCTCAATGTTGGCCCGGAACCATACTTCCTTGATATCCACGATCTTCTGGTTCTTGCGCGCTTCCTTCTCTTTCTTCTGCTGCTCATAGCGGAATTTACCGTAGTCCATGATGCGGCATACCGGCGGTTTCGCCTGAGGGGCCACGTTCACCAGATCCAGATTGAGATCAATTGCCATCTGCAGTGCTTCACGAATCGGCTTGATCCCGATCTGTTCACCCTCCGGGCCGACCAAACGTACTTCCTTGGCCCGAATCTCGTCATTGATCATATGTTCCTTACTGATAGTCCTCCACCTCCAGATAACTTGTGATTCCTGCTTGCAAAAAAATAAAGGGATGACGGTTCAACCACCGACATCCCTATTTGATAACTCATTCAAAAATGAAACTTAATCCATTCATTGATTTCGTGATCAAACCAGCCAACCTATGTCGGTCAGGTGAGAAGCGGTGCTTCTACTTGCAATCAGAATATTCTGTTACAAAGACTAGAACAGTATAACAAGTACACTGGACTATGTCAACACTGCTCGCAAAATTTAATTAACCTTGCTTGCTCTGTACTTCCTCAAGCCGAACGACACGTGTATGCTCGGTATGGCTCCATGTTTTGTTGTTCTGCGTGAAGAACGCATAGACGGTAATCGGATACCAAGACAGCAGATAGATCGGGAACAGGACGAGGTACAGGTATACCTTCTTGAACTTCACCTTCTCCAGGATCATTGCGATCATGAAGGTGAACACGTTCGCCGCAATCGCTGTAAAACTCAGCCAGATCGGCAAATGCCCGTACAGGTTCGCGATATTCGGACCGTCAAAGAACGAATTATCGACCCAAATGATGGCGGTCAACACGAACGTCAGCAGGACGATATACACGTTGACCCCATACAGCGCCAAGTCGAGCTTCACGAGGCTGCGCTCCTTAATGGCACGCCACAGCAGCGGGAAGAAATAACGACGGGCAACCGTAAAGTGACCCTGCATCCAGCGCAGACGCTGCCTGGCCGAAGCCTTGAACGTCAGCGGCTTTTCGTCGAACACTTTGGCGTCATAGTTGAACTTCGGATATACGCCGCGCATCACGCTGCGCATCGTAAACTCCAAGTCCTCCACCAAGCTCGTTGCTCCCCAGCCCATCTCCTTCAGGAGATTGGTCTCGAAGCACATGCCGGTGCCGCCAAGGAAATTGGCCATATTCAAATTGTGGCGGGACAGCTGCCACAGACGGTTGATATACCAGTAGGATACGCCGTAAGCGGCCGTGATCCAGGAATCCTCAGGGTTCTTGGTGTCGATATATCCCTGGATGACCTTCGCTCCCGAGCAAAGGTCGTTATTCATTTCAATCAGGAAATTCGGGTCCGCCAGATTGTCGGCGTCAAACATGACGACCGCATCGTACTGACGAGGCATCGCCCAGAGCTCTTTGAGCATCCACTCGATGGCATACCCTTTCCCGCGGAGATTTTGATTCGTGCGCACGCACGCATTCATCCCATGCGAACGGACGATGTCGGCTGTGCGGTCTGTACAGTTGTCGCAGATGACGAATACATCGTACAGTTCCTTCGGATAATTGAGCTGCTTCAGGTTCTCCATAAGAGCCCCTACAACCTGCTCTTCGTTGTGTGCAGCCACAAGGACTGCAAAGGATTTATTCGGTGCAAAGTGCTTTTTCTTCTTTCTCTTGATCAGACCAAACAAAGAGAATACGAACTGGTACACACCCACCGCGGCCAAAAATAATTGGAGCGCGATAAAGATGGCGTCTGTCATGATTCTCCGTTACCCCCTTTTTTATAACCCGAGAATGTGTTGTGTTTTTTTCTCTCTACATGTTTTTTCTTGCTCTTATGACCCTGTTGACTTTTGTCTTTGTGTCTTTTCTAGATCTTAGCCTCGGTGCCGCGGGGCTGCTTTTCGCACGTCATACACGATTTTCCACACTTTCGTATCTTTTGTCAAAAGCGTGGAATGCTCTAATTTACCGAAAAACTTCGTAAAAGAGCTCAGCTTGCGGTCCAGCGTGGCAGCAAACTTCGTTTCAAACGGCTTTAGTTCTTATTTTCATCTGTTTTCTTGCTTTTTATTTCTTTTGGCCGCCTAATTTTTTTGCCGCAAACTTGTCCGCCAATGAATAAACGTAACAGACAACCAAAAAGTTTTGATTCATCACGCTCTTTTCTTTAAATAAACTTTTTGCTGTCCGTTTGAATCATTGTAGCGGCTCCTTTTACCGAAGTCAAAAGTCCGCAGACCCTTCTTTTCTACAAAATCCGCATCGCCGTCAAGTGGCTTAAGTAGCAAGCAGAATGCGGCAGCGCATGGCAGCATTGATTTCTTGATCCGGGACCATAGTCCCTCCTCATAGCAGCCGGAAATAGTTGCATTCTCTTCCTAAAGCCGATATGTTAAAGTTAAAGAATAACGCTGCAGAACGGGTGAAAAGTAGTGGCTAAAAAAAGAGTCTTGCTGTTATCTGAAGGGTTCGGTGCCGGTCATACGCAGGCCGCCCACGCACTCTCCAGCAGCCTGCGCCAATTGTCCCCTAGCGTACAAACGAAGGTACTAGAGCTCGGAAGCTTCCTGAACCCCAAGATCGCTCCGTTGATCATTTCGGCTTACAGGAAGACGATCACGACACGCCCGAGACTCGTAGGGTACATGTACCGCCATCAGAAGTCCTTTAACCGGTTTACTGCTTTAGCGCTGCACCGGATTTTCTATACAAGCACCAAGAACGTGGTAAGGGCGCTTCGGCCCGACATCATCGTGTGCACGCACTTCATTCCAAGCGCGGTGATATCCCGTTTGAAGCGGCTGGGCACCGATGTGCCTCTGTGTACCGTTATTACCGATTACGATGCCCATGATACGTGGATCAGTCCGGAAGTCGACCGCTACTTCGTCTCGACGCCGGAAGTGAAGAGAAAGCTGCTGAACCGCGGCGTCTCCCAGGCGAAAATCCAGGTGACCGGCATTCCGATCCACCCCGACTTCTGGACGCATCCAAGCAAGGATGAAATCCGCGAGCGCTTCAATCTGTCCGATATGCCGACCGTTCTCGTTATGGGCGGCGGCTGGGGCATTATGAACGACGAGGTCGTTAACGAATATTTGACCCGGTGGAGCAAGCAAGTCCAGATTATCTTCTGCCTTGGAAACAATGACAAGGCCCGGGAGGAGATGGAAGCCAACCCGCGCTTCCAGCACCCGAATATCCGGCTGCTGGGCTTTACCCGCGAAATTGACAAGCTGATGGAAGTGTCTGATCTGCTCGTCACAAAGCCTGGCGGAATGACCTGTACAGAAGGGCTGGCCAAAGGCATTCCGATGCTGTTTCATCAGCCGCTTCCCGGACAGGAGGAAGAGAATTGCCAATATTTTACGGCTCAAGGCCTTGGGGAGCCGATCACCTCGCTTGAGGTCATCGGCAAATGGATGAACATGCTGCTTCACCAATACGACCGCATCCAGGAACAGCGTGAGCGAAATCTGAAGGACATCGAGCGGTTTCATCCCATGCAAAGCGCGAAAAGCATCATCGACATGCTTGAAAATGAAAAGGTGTACTCCTAGAAATTGGAGTACACCTTTTTTTGAATAACCGCGTTTCCATCCCATGCCGCACGAAGCTGCATAATCGACCATTTTCCCGAGGCTCCGGATGTGAATCGGTGCAAGTTCGATCTTTTTCTACTATTATAATTAGTCATGTAACCGTTATCAGAGGAAGTGCACGGAGCTGGCATTGTGCCTTCTACTATTTTCCGTATTTCTCCAGCCGGTTCGGTCGATAGCTTTCAAGCGCGGCTTCCCCCATAAGGACCTCGCAGCGATGAATCTTCATCCCCTGCCCGACAAACTTCGTCTCGTATTCGGTCATCACATGCTCTTCGTTCAGCCCGTCGCGGTGTAAATCCAAGGAAATATTAGTCATCTGCAAACCGTAATCCGCGAAAGCATTCAACGAAAATTCGAACAGCGTGACCGAGTCCGTCTTAAAGTGAATCTGGCCTCTGTCGTTCAAAATCACCTTATATTTATCCAGGAACCGCGGATGCGTCAAACGGCGGCGCGCATGTCTCGATTTTGGCCACGGATCGCTGAAATTCAAATAAATCCGTTCGATCTCTCCCGGAGCGAAAGCCTGCTCGACGTTCTCGATATTTAACAGCGCCAGCTTCAAGTTCGGCGGGGTATCCACTCCCTCCGAAGCCCATACGCCCCGGCCCTTCTCGCTTGCACGACGGATCAGCTCGTCGTACATATCGACGCCGATAAAATTGACATCCCGGTGCTTATAGCTCATCTGACTGATGAACTGCCCTTTGCCCATGCCAAATTCGACATGGATCGGAAGATCGTTGCCGAACAGCTCGGCCCACTTTCCTCTATATTGACCGGGGTCCAAAACGACCAGGTCTTCCTGCTGCTCCAGATTTTCCCGAATACCTTTTCTCCCGCGTAAACGCATCACATACCTCCACAAGCTTGTCCAATGAATTGGGACGTCATATCCCGATACTGCATTATTGTGACGAAGTTACAGCCAAAAGTAAAGAGCCAATAGAAAAAGGAACCCTATCTTTCCCTCTCGGAAAAGAAACAGGTTCCTCTTTCTTATATTGGAATTGGGGTTCCGCGGTAGTTAAACTGTGAAATATTTACCTTTCCTGTGCTTGAAAATCAAATGTCTTCTCAAAGGCGGCCCGAATTTTACGTTGTGCCGAAGCCTTCACATCATGGTCGGCGTTAAATTCCACGCCGGTCAGAGCCAAAGCTTCATTCGGGGTAAGTTCCACAGCGATTTTATCTCTGTCAGACTTCACTGTCGATGAATTCATTCGCAATCACCTCACGGTATTATTGTATCCATGACGTCTTACAAATATGAATCCTCTCCGTATATATACCCGTACCAAAACAGCCTGAAACAGATATTTATTTTTCTAATTTAAATATACCAACTAAGGGAGGCCCATTCAAGTAACAATGAAGAATTAGGCTGTAAGACCCCCATATGACGATAAAGGCTGTTTTTTGCTACAATAGACGTAAGCCGCAAATCAAAGAAAAAAGCAGCCGAAAAAGCCGTATCCTTATGGAGAAATCCCGGGGCCTGGCCTTAGCTGCTTACAACGTATTCAGCCCATCTATGTGCTGTAAAGGAGAAGCGATGAGTGCAACAATGATGCAGACCCCAAGATTATGGGGGGATAAACGATTTCATACATGGAATTACGAGATGCGCAGCCAATTCCAGGACAAAGTGTTCAAGGTCATGCTGGATGCCGGCTTTACTTGTCCCAACCGCGACGGAGCGATTGCCAAGGGCGGCTGCACCTTCTGCAGCGCACGCGGATCCGGCGATTTTGCCGGGAGCCGTCGGGATGACCTGGTCACCCAGTTCAATACGATCCGGGACAGACAGCATCTGAAATGGCCGAACGCGAAGTACATCGGGTACTTTCAGGCCTATACCAACACCTATGCGCCGGTCGAAGTGCTTCGGGAATATTATGAAGTGATCCTTAAGCAGCCCGGCGTGGTTGGATTGTCGATCGCAACGCGCCCGGACTGCCTGCCTGACGATGTCATCGAATATTTGGCCGAGCTGAACGAACGAACTTATCTATGGGTGGAGATGGGGCTGCAGACCATTCACGACTCAACTTCCGAGCTGATCAACCGCGCCCATGACACCGAATGCTACCTCAAGGCCGTTGACAAGCTGCGTAAGCATAATATCCGCGTGTGCACCCATATCATCTACGGTCTTCCGCAGGAGGACCATGAAATGATGCTTGCTACCGGCAAGGCAGTCTCAAAGATGGATGTCCAGGGTATCAAAATCCATCTGCTGCACCTGATGCGCAAAACCCCGATGGTGAAGCAGTATGAAGCTGGATTGCTGCGATTCCTTGAACGTGACGAGTACGTGAATCTGATCGTCGACACCCTGGAATTCCTGCCGCCGGAGATGATCATCCACCGCCTGACCGGAGACGCGCCGCGGGAGCTGCTCATCGGGCCGATGTGGAGCCTCGACAAATGGCCGGTTCTCAACGGCATCGATGCCGAGCTGAAGCGCCGGGATACATGGCAGGGCAAGCTGTGGAGGGATGCGTAATGGGTTTCCTTTCCGTGTTGAGCTTTGCGCATAAACTCGTGTCGGAGCGGCTTCGGGCGGGGGAGGCTGCGCTGGACGCGACAGCCGGTACGGGCGCCGACACCCTGTTTCTGGCACGCTGTGTCGGCTCGAAAGGCAAAGTATTCGCCTTCGATATTCAAGAGGAAGCACTGGAACTGACGCGCAGCAGGCTTGCCAAGGAGCCTCAAGCATCCATTGGCGAGGTATCACTGCACCTTGAAAGCCATGCCCGCATGAATAGCTGCGTTCCCGAGCAGCTTCATGGCCGGATCGGAGCCGTCATGTTTAATCTAGGCTATCTCCCGGCAGACACGGCGGATAAGCAGATTATGACTGTGCCTGAAAGCACCATTGCCGCTCTTGAGTCTTCCTTGCAGCTGCTGCGGCCCGGCGGCATCATCACCATCGTGCTGTATCCCGGCCACCGGGGCGGCGACACGGAGGCCGCCGCTGTTGAGGCCTGGGCCGCAAGTCTGCCTTGGAGCACGGCGCAGACGATCGTGTACCGGGGGCTGCAGCGGCCGGATGCGCCATATCTTATTGCGCTGGAACGAAAAAAGCCGTTATGATAAGAGTTCAATGAGGCACAACCATTTTATCAACCATCAATACCATCATGATGAAAGGCAGTTGATTAACAATGACGAAACCTTATCCACTATTGTTTCAACCCGAATTTAAAGAGCGTGTATGGGGCGGCCGCGCGCTGGAGCAGTTCGGCCTGGAGCTTCCCGAAGGGCATATCGGCGAAGGCTGGATGATCGCGGACCATCCGAACGGCACGACTACGATCGTAAACGGTGAGCTGGCTGGCCGCGGCCTCGACCAGATCCGCGAACAGCTCGGACGCGAATGGTTCGGCGCGAAAGGCTTTTCCGAAGTGAACGGACGTTTCCCGCTCTTGATCAAGCTCCTTGACTGCAACGACAATCTGTCCGTACAGGTACATCCGACCGATGATTACGAAGGTCTTCCGAAGGGAGAACTCGGCAAGACGGAAATGTGGTATGTGCTTGATGCAAAGCCGGACGCCAAGATCATTTACGGTCTGAAGGAAGGCGTTACCCGCGACGTTCTGAAGGAAGCGATGGAAAACGGCACCGTCATGGAGCAGCTTCAAGAGGTGCCCGTGAAAGCCGGCGATACGTTCTACATACCGGCAGGCACCGTTCATGCCCTGTGCGCAGGGGTTGTGGTCGCGGAGATCCAACAAAATTCGGATACCACCTATCGGATTTACGACTACAACCGTCCAGGGCTCGACGGCAAGCCGCGCGAGCTTCACATTGAGGATTCCCTCAATGTCACAGCCTATGAAGGCTCAGGGGCCACGAAGATGAGCACGGAAGGCGCTGTTCCGGGGGAATGGCTCCAGCTCGCGCAATCGCCATACTTCATCGTGGAGAAAGGCGTCGTTAACGGAGCATGGGAGCTCTCGACATCCGAGGACAGCTTTACCATTATCGTCGTCTGTGACGGAAAGGGAACCCTGCGTTGGGACGGAGGCTCGATCGACTATACGTCCGGCCAATGCTTCCTGCTCCCTGCTAACCTGGGAACTTACACCCTGGACGGGGAATCCACGGTTCTTCGTTCCTATCTTCCTTAAGCTTAAGCAGCACGGCTCCACTCATCAGAGACATACGAGGCAATGCAGGGTAAATATTGTCTGTATGGAGGTGCAAGTCCTAGATGCAAAGCGAAACGTTTACCATGTTGAATGCTGAAGCCATGCCGATCCATGTATATAAATGGCTTCCGGACAGCGAGACCCGGATTCGGGCAGTCGTCCAGATCGCCCACGGCATGTGCGAAACCGGCAAACGCTACGAGGAGCTCGCTGCCTTGCTTACTGACCACGGATATGCGGTATACGCGAACGACCATCGCGGGCATGGGCTGACGGCCGGGAACCTCGAGCGTCTCGGCGACGCCGGAGAGAATGGATTCGAAGGCATGATTGAGGATCAGCTGCTGCTCGCTTCCGAGCATCGGAAGGAATACCCGGGCCTGCCTCTGTTCTTAATGGGGCACAGCATGGGCTCCTTCCTCACCCAGAAAATCATGTGCATTCACGGCGATCGTTTCGACGGCTTCATCCTCTCCGGCACGAACGGGCCCCAGAAGATGCTCCCGTTCGGGATTCAGCTTGCATCGGCGCAGATGCGCCTTCAGGGCAGTACACACCGCAGCCTGATGCTGAATGCCATCGTGTTCGGGCCCTACAACAAGGGCTTCGGCGTTATCCGCACCCCGTTTGACTGGCTGTCCCGGGACGAGGCCGAGGTCGATAAATACATTGACGACCCCTATTGCGGGCAAGTATGCAGCGCCCGTTTCTTCCGGGATTTCTTCCGGCTGCTGCTGCAGCTCCACAAGCCACAGCTGATGAAAGGGCTACGCAAGGATAAGCCGGTTTATATCTTCTCCGGCGAGGAGGACCCGGTCGGCCAGCGCGGCAAGGGCGTCCGGCAGCTTATCGAACTGTATCGGGAATACGGCATTGCGGACCTGGAATACCGGCTGTATCCCGGCGGCCGACATGAAATGCTGCATGAGATCAACCGGGATGAAGTCGCCGCGCATCTGCTGGACTGGTTGGAGCGGCATACGCCTGCAGACACCCTTGGGGATGCTGCAAGTATCGAAGACGCCAATGTGAGGGACGCGAGTGATGCGAGTGCTGAAGACGCGAATGCATCAGACACGAGTGCTGAAGACACGCGTACCGAAAACGTGAGCCCCAAAGACGCGCGCAGCGAAAACGCGCTTGCGAAAGACGCGAGTGCCGAAGACAAGAGTTCAGCAGACGCGCCCCCCAAAGACGCTTGATTGAACTCGGCAGTGGAATCGATGGTCGTCATGGGTAGTTGAAAGCGAATGTAAAAAAGGGATGCCTATTGGTCCATGGACCAGGGGCATCCCTTTTGCTATAACGCGAAGTGCAACTTGAGCGTCTATCCAGTAACCTCGCAAATGCAATTTAGACTATATTTACTCGTCATCCGGAGTTCGGTCAATGACGAACTGGGTGACTTCCGTATAATCGCCCCGTTGGATCTCCTCGTCGGTGGCCTCCTCGCGCAAATCATCATTCGTTTCCATGCCTGGGGCGATGGTCGGCTCCTCTTGGGTGCTTTGATCAGGACGGCGCTCTTGCTTTTCGTTCATCCCGAGTCCCCCTCCTTTTTCATCGTATTATGCCACTAGCGTACCGATTATCGGATCGAATTATACTGTAGCAGCATCAACTCTCTAGAAAGGGGCACACCGTTAACCTGTTTGAGGAGTGACAGTTACCTATTAATGAGAATTTACAGTCACTGATCGTTACCTAGTCTATGAGGAGATACAGTTACCTGAAAACTATTTGATTTTAACCACTTGAGGTTTCTGCAGGTTACCTTGGAGCTCATATAAGACCCTAATGGGGACTCGTTCGCCGCTTTTCTCCACACACGTCCCGAACAGGGACTTGTTCGCGCTCCAGGCAAAGCTTTCCCTCACACAAGTCCAAATAGGGGCTTGTTCACGCTCCCGGCGCTTGCTTTCCCTTTTCCCGGAGCTCCTTATCCAAGGAGCTCCCCGCCTGCAGCCGCCCCCGCCAGCGGCATCGTGAAATACCGCGGCTGGCCGCGATCATCCTGCTGGTACAGCACGAGCAGCAGCGTGGCTGCACGCCCTTGCTCCCGGTCGAGCGGGATTCCGTTACTGCCGCCGTGGATAACATCCAGCAGGTCGAACGGCAGCAGCTCGATCATTGCATGCTTCTGCAGCTCTCTCTCCGTAATGCCGAGCTCGGCGAAGCCGTCCGACAGCGCGGTTGGCTGCTCCAGGATCCGTCGTACGTTGGCCGACCACTCCGCTTTATTTTGCGTGTGCTCCCACCATATTTTACGCGGCTTATACTTATGGCCCAGGAAATAATCGAATTTCATCAGCCCGGTAATGATATCCATATTTGGCGTTTGGCGGTCTTCCAAAAAAGCCGTCAAGCGGGTGAACAGGTCCTCGAGCTGATGGCCGATTTTTTGCCAGCCCTGGCCCTCCCAATAATCTCCGAACTCCTGGAAGAAATCGAATGGGGAAGCAAATTCGTTCCGGATTAAGTAGTTCACCGTGTGGTCCATCCGGTGTGCGTTCCAATACTTCTCCAGCACATCCTCCAGCCGCTTTAACCGTACGATATCCGAGAAGGGCAGCACATCGCTGCTCAAAATTTCGTATGGCGCATGATCCATGTACGTATAGTTATATTTCTCGGCATCAATGCGGAGCCCCGTTCCTCGAAGCATCTTCAAAAAGCCCAGCTGCAGCTCCTCTGGCCCCAAGGCGAACACATCATTAAAGGTTTTACGGAAGGTATCATAGTCCTCCAGCGGCAGACCTGCAATCAGATCCAGATGCTGGTCGATCTTGCCGCTTTCCTTGATCATCGTTACCGTCCGGGACAGCTTCGCAAAGTTCTGCCGCCGCTTCACCAGCTCGTTCGTCGGATCGTTCGTGGATTGAACGCCGATCTCGAAGCGGAATATGCCTGGCGGCGCATTCTTCGACAAGTAGTCGAGCACCTCCGGCCTCATAATATCGGCCGTAATCTCGAACTGGAACACGCAGCCGCCGTGGTTCTTGATGAGGAACTCGAACATTTCCAGCGCATAATCCCGTTTAATGTTAAAGGTCCGGTCCACGAACTTGATGAGCTTCGCGCCATTCTCGATCAGATACAAAATGTCGGCCTTCGTCCGCTCAATATCATAATAACGCACGCCGACCTCGATGCTCGAAAGACAGAACTGGCAGCTGAAAGGACAACCCCGGCTCGTCTCAAAATACACCACCCGTTTGCCGAGATGCGGAATGTCCTCCGGAAAGCGGTGCGGCGAGGGCAGCTCGGCCAGTATGCTTTTTGGCCTGCCGGGATTGATGACGACCTCATCCTGCTTGCGATAAGCGATGCCGTACACAAAATGGAATTTGCGGTCCCCTTCGATCGTCTGAAGCAAATGGTGAAACGTCTCCTCCCCTTCGCCCATGACGATAAAATCGACGTTAACTAGCCGCTTCATCCAATAATCCGTATCGTAGGAAACCTCCGGACCGCCGAGAACGATCGTAACCTCGGGCATAATCTTCTTGACGATATCAATCACTTTGATGGTCTCTTCGATGTTCCAGATATAGCAGGAAAATCCGATCACATCCGGTTTGCGCTGAAACAGGTCGGAGACGATGTTCATGACCGGGTCCTTAATGGTGTATTCCGCCAGTTCGATATCAAAATCCTTCTCGCTGTAAGCCTTCAAGCAGCGTATGGCAAGAGAGGTGTGTATATATTTTGCGTTCAAGGTAGATAAAATGACTTTCATGATTCACGATCCTTCTCTTCAAATTCCGTACAGGCAGCGAGCGATCCGCAGATCTAACGCCTCTTCATCGCTGGGATTGCGATCGCCTCTCACTCATAATCATACAAGTCATCACTTTCCGCCGTAACCCCCGGACCATTTTGGAAAAACTCCAGAAACGGCCGCCCATACTTGCGGAACTTCACTTCCCCTACACCTTTGACCTGCAGCATTTCGTCCTCGGTCTGCGGGCAGACCACGCTCATTTCGCGCAGCGTTGCATCATTGAAAATGATGTAGGAAGGCACGTGCTCCTTGCTCGCCAGCTCGCGCCGGATGAGACGAAGCTGCTCGAATACCGTCTCGTTGACCGCCGATGGCGATGTATCGCGGCGGCTGCCGCTGCGCGTGCTGCCGGCGGTGCGTGCAGGTCTCGGCACGCGCTGCATGACCTCGCGCTGGCCCTTAAGCACTTCAGCAGCCCCGCTCTGCAGCTTCACGACCGGATATTGTCCCTCTGTCAGCGCCAAATAGCCCTCCGAGATGAGCACATTGATCGTCTCGGATATTTCCTTCTCGGTTCGGTTCGACATGACGCCATAGGTGGGCAGGCGGTCAAAGCCGTATTCCAGAACCTTTTTGGCACGTGAGCCCTTTAAAACCGCTGCCACCATAGACACGCCAAACCGCTCGCGCATCCGATGAATGCAGGAGAAGATCTTCTGCGCATCCACGGTAATATCGATCAGCTCCCGATCGTCCGTGCAGGAGCTGCATGTGCCGCAGGGCTTATCGTCGTGCTCCTCCCCAAAGTAATCCAGCATGGCACTGCGCAGGCAGCGCGTTGTATAGCAGTAATCGATCATTTGCTGTAACTTGCGGTATTCATTATGCTTGCGCTCCGAATCCTGCGGGTTCTGTTCGATCAGAAACTTCTGGGTCATGATGTCCTGCGCGCTGAACAGCAGGATGCACTGGCTCGGCTCGCCGTCCCTTCCCGCACGGCCCGCCTCCTGCACGTAGGACTCCATATTTTTCGGCATATTGTAATGGATAACGTAACGCACATTCGATTTGTCGATCCCCATGCCGAACGCATTCGTGGCGACGATCACCCGAATATCGTCATACAGGAACGCTTCCTGGCTCTCGGCCCGCTCGGCATCGCTCATCCCGGCGTGATACCGGCCTGCGAGCAATCCCTGGGCCTGCAGCCGCTGACACAGATCATCGACCTCTTTGCGGGTGGCAGCGTAGATGATGCCCGGCTGGTGGGTGTGCGAAGCCGCGTAATTCAATACGAACTCCCGCTTATTCTCCCCGCGCAGCACCGACATTTCCAGATTGTCGCGGCCTAGCCCTGTAACGAATACCTGCGGGTCATCAAGGCGGAGAAGACGCTGCATATCCTCCATGACCTCGGGTGTGGCCGTTGCCGTGAATGCCGCAACAATCGGCCTTCCGGGCAGCTCCGCCACAAATGGCGCAACCGAAAGATAGCTTGTCCGGAAGTCATGCCCCCACTGAGACACACAGTGCGCCTCGTCTACGGCGACGATGGAGATATCAAGGCCGGCCATTTCTTCCCGGAACCAGTCCAGCTCAAGCCGTTCCGGCGCGACGTACAGCAGCTTCAAATCCCCCCGCTTGGCCGCGCGAATGCGCTCGTTCACTTCTTTGCCGCTCAGCGTACTGTTGATGTAAGCGGCGTTGATGCCCGCCGTCGTCAATGCATCCACCTGGTCCTTCATCAAGGATATCAGAGGCGAGATGACAAGCGTCAGCCCCGGATGCATCAGGGCAGGAATTTGGTAGCAGATGGATTTCCCGCCGCCGGTCGGCATAATGCCGAGCGTATCCCTTCCGTGCAGCAGGCTGTCCACGATCTTCTTCTGCCCTTCCCGAAAATCCGGATAACCATAATACCGCTGCAGGTATTCCCGCGCGGCGTCCATATTCATGGATTCTCTATCATTCGTTTCCACATTCATGGATAAAAACTCCTTATATCACTACTTTGCAACTAATTTATTCGTCCTGTCGCCCGATCGAGCTGGATCGATTGCCATCTTAGGCAGACCCTGGACCACGAACCGTTCCCGCAGGGAAAAGTGCGCACCGTGTCAGCTGAAGCAAGCATGATCGCGTCCTTCTTACCGGGCAGGGGTTCGAGCGACTGCCGACCGTTAACAAACATACCATCCTTTAAGTTTAACGGTGTTTCAATGAATGGGCAACCGGATCAGGCAGGAAAAAGCATGGGGGTTATAGAAGATAGTAGATCATCAGAAAACTAGGCATCGGTCTGTCATGACGGGTCTCGCAAATCTTATCATCAAAAGTTGGTGATTCTACAAAATGAACGAAGAGCATGGCGAAATCATTGCCCAAGCCATCCAATATATGAAGGAGCATCTGGACGAGCCTTTAACTACCCGGCAGCTGGCGGATCAGGCGGGGTACAGTCCGTTTCATTTTTCAAGAATATTCAAAAAAGCCACGGGCATATCGGTAAGGCACTATCTATCCGCCCTCCGGGTTGAATCCGGCAAATCGGAGCTGCTGAAAGCCCCCTCCCTGCTGGTCAAGATCGGGATGCATGTCGGACTTACAAGCCCGGGCACCTTCAATTCGCGTTTCAAGCAATTTGTCGGTCTCTCTCCGAGCAAATTCCGTTCCGTCTCCGAGTCCCTTCATCAATATGTCAACCAATATAGACATAAGCCGCTCAGCTTCAAAGACGAGAAACCGGGGAGACTGCCGCGGGTTCATTGCCGGATCGAGGCCCCTTCTGCTTTTCACGGCATCATCTACGTGGGGCTCTTCCCAAGACCTGTACCCGATCAGAAACCCGCCGCCGGCACCGCCGTTAACCTGAGGCGGAGAACCTGCGTCATCACCGGGATTCCTCCAGGCACATATTACGTGCTGGCAGCCGGCATTCCGTGGAGCCTGAATCCGAAGGACTATTATTTGCTGAACCATTCGCTGCGAGGCAAGCTGGACACGCCTGTTAACATCAATGAAGCGACGGATATTAGCGTTGCCGTCACGCTAAGGGAGCCGCAGCCGTATGATCCGCCCATCGTCGTGAATTTGCCGCTGCTGCTGTTCGAAAAGGACCGGAGCAACTCAGCAAAGTAGAAGAATTTACGTCCGATTTTCCCCGTTATAATGGGGCGAAGAGGAATGTATTAGACTAAATCCGTTGTCAGGGTTACCGGTTGAATGGAGGAGAAATGGATATGATCATCACGCAGGAAGCACAGATCCAGGCTGACATAACGCTCGTATGGCGCGCGTGGACGGAATCTGCACGCATTACGGAATGGTTTGCGCCGGCAGCCGATATTGAAGCCCGGGAGGGAGGAAAATTCGAGCTGTACTTCAACCCCGGGGATAAAAGCAGCATGAGTACAACCGGATGCACCATCTTGAAGTATCAGGAGCCGCACACATTAGCTTTTGAATGGAAAGGGCCCGATCCGTTTGCGGACACCATGAACCGCAGCGATGAGCTTACTTGGGTTGAAGTCATTCTCGCCCCAGAGACGGAAGGGACCCGGGTAACGCTTAAGCATCATGGCTGGAAGGACTCTGCCGACTGGCAAGCAGCGAGGGCGTGGCATGTTAAAGCGTGGGAGGATATGCTCGCAAGCCTGAAATCCCGCATGGAATCGGGACAGGGCGTTCTCTGCTGCCAATAGCTTCAGGGGCGAATAATTGGGGGATAATTTTTGGAAATCAAGATAGCCTTGGCAGTAAACCAAAGGTTCATCTTGCATCTAAGCGTATCTTCAAAACATCCCCTACCATAGAAGGATACTTTGCGACCGCAAGGTATCCTTCTTTTCGTGTTATGGAAATTCCGCTCCACAAGGGGCCCAAATTTAATCCACTCATCCAATCCTTTTGTTACTCCCCGCCTTATTTCGGGTAAGAACATCATGATATCTAGCGACATCCCGAAGCATCGACTAGGAATCGTCATGATGGGAAAGAATAACACGAACCTGATATATCAATCACAAGGGGAAATTCATATGGATATTACACCGGAACAGCGTGTCACCTTACATGGCTTTAACAACCTGACCAAATCTCTCAGCTTCAATATGTACGATGTATGCTATACGAAAACGAGGGAGGAGCGGGAGGCTTATCTCGAATACATTGACGAGCAGTATAATGCCGACCGGCTGACGAAAATTCTAAGCCATGTCGCCGATATCATCGGCGCGCATGTGCTGAACATCGCCAAGCAGGATTACGTTCCGCAGGGGGCCAGCGTAACGGTCCTGGTATCCGAAGGCCCGGTCGTCGAGGTCCCCGAGGAATCATATGATGAATCACCGGGTCCGCTGCCGGACAACGTAATGCTTCAGCTCGACAAGAGCCATATTACCGTGCATACGTACCCCGAATTCCATCCGGATGAAGGCATCAGCACCTTCCGCGCCGATATCGACGTGTCCACCTGCGGCGAAATATCGCCGCTGAAAGCGCTGAATTATTTGATCCACTCCTTCGATACGGATATCATGACCATCGACTACAAAATCCGCGGCTTCACTCGCGATATTCACGGCCATAAGCTGTTTATCGACCATGAGATCAGCTCGATCCAGAACTATATCCCGGACGAGGTCAAAGAGATGTTCGATATGATCGACGTCAACGTGTACCAGGAGAATCTGTTCCACACCAAATGCAAGCTGAAGCAATTCGACCTGGATAACTACTTGTTCGGATACACGAAAGACAAGCTGTCCCCACAAGAGCAGAAGGAAATTACCGAGCGATTGACGCTCGAAATGAACGAAATTTACTACGGCAAAAATATGGATTGAGCCCTTCTCTTCACCTAAAAAAGCCTCCGGCAGATGAACAGCATATCTGCCGGAGGCTATTTGTGCTGCATTGCCAAGGCAATTGCCCCGGCGAGACATGCTGATTTGGGCGCCAACCTTGTCCGTTAGAATTGTACTGAAAATCCATCAAAGCGGTGGATGCCTGTCCCGAAACGGACCAGATCCTTCTCTTTAAGCTCCCTGGCGGCCTCCCGCACAACCTCCAGCAGCTCCGGAGGAAGCCCGAGCCGGTTATGCCCCCCGTAAATTTGCGTTACGCCTTCGATAGCCGCAATCCGTTCCAATGAGCGGACGAGATCCTCCGGGCTCGTCGTCGGATAGAACGCGTATACGGGAGTTTCGTCATACAGCAAATCCCCGGTGAACAGATAGCCTCTGCTCGTATCGAGAACAGCGATATGTCCGGGAGAATGGCCCGGGGTATGATAGATCACCAGCCTTCGATTCCCCAATTCAATCTCGTCCCCGTCCCGCAGCAGGCCTGTAGGGCGTCCTTGGTACGGTGTATACGTAGCGGGATTGAATGAAGCCGACACCGGTCTCGTAATGTCACGCGAAATATCCTTCCGGATCTGTTCGATCGACAGCTTCTTGATTCCGCTGACAAGCCAGTCCTCCTCGGCCTCATGCACGTAGATTTCATCGTACTGGCCGTGGCTTCCGATGTGGTCGGCGTGAACGTGAGTCGTCAGCACCATAATGGGAAGGTCGGTTAGCTGATCGGTCATCCGTCTGATATTATCGATGCCGAGCCCCGTATCGATAAGCGCTGCCCGTTCACTGCCGAGCAGCAAATAGGAGTGGACCTTTTCCCAATGGCCGAATTCACTGATTGCATAGGTCGCCTCGTCCAGCTCGGATACCGTAAACCAGGCATCATCGATGACAATGTTATGCCGCTTGTTTTCCATATGTATTCTATCCTCCATCCTGCTGCCGTTATTGACTGTCCGTCCCTTCGTCTCCATCGGGAAACGCGATCAAGGACATCCGGTAGCTTTTCTCATCTTCGGATCGCGAAGCCTCGCTTGCTTCCGTATTCCGCATGGTGAAATGCTTGTCCATCAGTTGCTTGAATTCTTCAATAAACGCGTGGAAGCTCTCCTCCGTTGCATAGAAGCTGTAAGTGGAGGCAATGTTCTTTCGCTTGCTCTCATGGGTGGGATCCAAGGCAAAGGATGCTGCTGGCGCATGCTCGACTTGGGATCGCGTAGTATCGAGCGTCTCAAGAAATACCTGCCTTGAGGTTTCGACCAAATCCATGCTGGGCAGCAGATGCTCCTCGGGAATAAACCGGCTTGCAGCAGCCCGGTAATATTTCTGAACGATGCCGTTCTTCTCCTCTTTCCGGACAACCCGGATAACGCCGTGCTTCTCCAGCTCCCTGAGATGAAAATAGATATTATTGCGGGTAATCCCAAGCATTTCTGCCAGCTGCTGGCCGGTATATTCATTTCTCACAAGATTCATCAGCATTTTCGTCCGCAAGGGATCGGCAATCGCTTTAAGCTGCTCATGCGTTGAAATTTTGTAGACTGCAGTAAAATCCATTTATCCACCTCCGTATTTTTTACCGGTAAAATTAATTTTACTGTTATGGATGATCATATCCGGTTTCCTCCCATTGGTCAATACTTCCAGTCTCTTTCATTTTGGGTTATCTTCACTCTTACAAGTCATGTTCATCCTCTCGAACCCTCCAATCTCCTGGAATTGCCGCCGAACGGGAACCTTTAGATGGGGCTGCCGGCCGAACGGGACGTTCTTCAAAACCGCTGTCGTCCGCCTTGATCTATCGCTCGCAAATTTTCGATTACAGAATGAAGTATGGTATATTAACCACGAATGGAAGGATGTTCAATGAATCGTAAAAAGGATGTGCACGATGTTTGACCCGACGGTATTTGAAAATTTAAAAGTAGGCATTGAAAACGTAATATACGACTTGGACAATCTGGATGAGCTCGTCCTCATTACCGGTCGGGAGGATCTGCTGGACATGGCCGTCATGTCGAGAAGCTTCAGCCTGACGTTTGAATTGAGGGGTCTGAAGGAGGCAGCTGCGGAAATTCGGCTTGATGCCGGACTTCAGGAGCTTGCGGCCGAGATATTGGAAACACCGGGGAAGCAGCCGGGCTGCGAGCTGAAAGTCCGCTTTTATAAAAATGTGAAGAGGATTGAAGATGAATGCGCGGCAATTTCCCGGATCGTTGCCGCCATATGGGAACCCGAGATTCCCCCGGTGCAGACCGTAACCTACATCGTTGGAGAAGAAGCAAATGGATATCGCAGCATGACCGAGGTACGGTTCCCGCGCACCATTAACGAGGAGCAGATGGAGGACATCCCGAATTTGGCGGATCATATGCTCCAGACGCTGGAACAGTTGAATCGGATCTAAGTGCTGTTAGATTGAGATGGGGGCGAGGGTTCTTCCTTGTCTCCCAAGCAAAAAAATCCTGACGGATGGTATCCGCCAGGATTTATCTTTATGCGACCAGCAGCCGGATCCAAATCTCCGACGGATCCTGAACGAACCAAGCGCCCTCCCGTTGTACAGGAGTAAAGCCTGCCTCGCGGATTCTCCCGGTTACTGCTTGAAGCTCCTCGTCGCTTGGAAGCAAGATGGTGAAGCTTTCGATACCGGCTGCACGGCGCGGCGTATTCGGAATGCCGATACCGGCCCATGTGTTTAACCCGATATGATGATGATATCCGCCTGCGGAGATAAACAGGGCGGCTCCGCCGTAATGGGCGGTCAGCTCAAACCCAAGCGTATCGCAGTAGAACGCACGGGCCTGGTGAAGATCCGATACATGGAAATGCACATGTCCGATGACGGTATTTTCGGGAAGTCCGTTCCATTCCTTATCCGCGGACAGAGCAAGCAATCCATCGATATCAACCGGATCGGTTGTCATGATGTATTCCCCTTGAGCATCCCGCTTCCAGGTTTCGCGAGGCCGGTCGGCGTAGATCTCGATGCCGTTGCCATCCGGATCATTAATGTAGAGCGCTTCGCTGACCAGATGGTCCCCTTGACCGACTGAAATATGATGGGCGAGCAAATTCCGCAGCGCAAGCCCCAGACTAACCCGGTCCGGTACCAGAATGGCGAAATGGTACAACCCGGCTGTACGTGTCTTGGACTCCTCGAACCCCTCAATCTCCTCAAGCGTTAACAGGGTTTCTCTGCCGTCTGCCGTAAGCTCGGCAACTCTGCCGTGCTGTCGCAGCATTCTTAAACCTACCACTTCCGTATAAAAACGAACCGATTGCGCCAAATCGCTAATGCGCAGCGAGACGGCGCCCAGCTTCGTCGCTGGATGCAAAACAGCCGACATTACCTCACTCCTGACTCTTCCTTTATTTTATTAGAAACGAAAACGTGCTCCGTGTTAAAACAAGCTCTTACCAAAACTTTCAAACGAAAGCTGCGGGCAGAATGGAACCTCATCGGTTACAGCGTGCCCTTTTTGCGAAATAATAACGAAGATCGATGTTTATGAAAAACGATGTTTATATAATTATTATAGTTACTAAATTTTATAAAGTCAAATATCCGTTTACCCCGAACGCCTACCCCTTATTGCCACAGCTTGCAATCAAGCTTCGGATTTCGATGATACCGTATGTATGCTCCCTGTGCATGAAAGAGCATGATTCACCCAAAATGAACGCATTTATAAAACTCTCTCCATGACAAAAAGGAGCCTCCTTGGCAACAACGCTAAGAGAAGGCTCCTTTTCGGGAATCCGGGCGCTTAGAACATCGGGAAAACATATTTAATCAGGAAATACAAAAATCCGAAAAAGATAATCAGATATGCCACATACTTGATTAACGTAGATGCCACCCTGCTGGAGTCATTCCTCTCCTCCACGTTACGGGTTTCGATTTCTACATCGCGATCAACGCGCCTGCTCATCATCTCCACCTCCATCCGTTCTACGCATGCGTAAGATGCTGGAATGCTCTCGAAGCTTACTACTCATTACACGCGCGTGCACGGCTTGAACCAGGCGGCAAGGCCACCCTTATGCGTCTATAGAATACCGATCAAAAGAGGCAGCAAGATGAAGGACGCCAGAGTTGTCCATAGGATGCAGCGCGATACGAGCTTTGGCGCAGCATCATATTCCTCCGCCAGAATGACGGCATTAACCGCTGCCGGCATGGCCGACAGGATGAGGATGACGGCGAACAGCGTTCCCTTGATCGACAATGCGGCCAGCAGTCCCCACGCCACAAGCGGGGCGACGAGCATCCGCATGCTCATGCCGGACCAGAATCCGATCTTCGATACCGAACGGGCTGCATCGCTGTCACGAACGCCAACCATCTGTGCCCCCAGGATCACCAGCGCCAGCGGGGCATAAGCGGCTGACAGCATCGATATTCCCGTATCCAGTCCTTGAGGAGGCTCGAATCCGGTCACGCGAATGAGCACAGCCAGCATAGCGGCATATACCGAAGGAAGCGTAAAGACGGATTTTACGGCTTTGGCTGCCGAGAAATGGGATCTCGCCGCCAAATAAACGCCTAGCGTATTCATAATGATAATCTGTACGATCACATAGACGGAGGCTTTATCAAGACCTGCCTGTCCGAAAGCGAGTAGAACGAGCGGCAGACCGTAATTCACGCTGTTGGTAAAGATCGTGGTCAGTGCAAGACCGGACCGTTCCGTCTGGGACAGACCGAGCATTTTTCCGGCTAACGAACTGAGAAGCCACAGCACAACAACATTCAAAAGACAGAAAATGATCGTGACGTTCACTTCGCCAGAGGTTATGGAAGCATTCGCCAAGGTTTCGAAGATGAGTGCCGGACTCATGACATAGAGAGACAGGGCCGAGAGCGCCTTCGTCTCAAGTCCCTTGAACCGTTTCAGCAGCGCACCGCCGATCACGGGCAAAGAGATTGGCAGGAACACGCCGACCATCGTAGTTAAGAAAGAAGAAATCACAAAGCTCACCCTTATCCAAAAACTGTCGCTGTTCCCTCCATCCTACTCCATCCTGAAGCTCACGTCCAAGACGCAATGACTATAGCTCTAATAGGCGAGCGTTATACATTTTACCCGGGGGCATCCCAATTGCCGCTTGAAATTACTACAATTCCTAGTATAATACTTGGTAAAACGCAAAGCGTACATTAAGGGGGACGTTCACATGCATTATCATAATATGCAGCACACCTCATTATCCCTCGATGACTATCTCGATCTTCTGAATCTGGCAATTCGTTTGGGTGATGAGCATTGGCAAGCCGAAATTATCAGTACGCTGAAGCAGATGCAGGAACCGCCGGAGATGTGCTCAGACAAAGAGGAATATTCCGAGCAAGAGCTGTGGCAATGCATCGATCAAATCAACAACCGGATGCACCAGCTGTACGCCGAATTGAAGGCAACCCAAGATGAGAGCATGCAGCGTAAATTGCTCGACCAGATGTGGGAGCTGAAAATCGCGCGAATCGAGGTATTTCGGAAACTAAAATCGATTTATCAATAACTGTAACGTTACCTAAAAACGGCGGTGTCCTAATTCAGGACGCCGCCGTCGTTTGCTCGAGAGGAATGCATTATCTGGCTGTATTCTGCAGCGAGAGGTTGTAGCATACGAACTCGCTGTCCTCCACGTATCCGGCCGATTCATAGAGCCGTCGCGCAGCGAGGTTCCCGGGATGGGTTGACAATGTAAGCCCGGCGGCCCCTGACCGCACAGCGTGCTCCTTGGCTTGATTAAGCAGCATCCGTCCGATCCCATGCCCCCGGAATTCCTTCGCGACATAAAGATCGTTCAAGATCCATAACCGGGACATCGAAAGGGAAGAGAAGGACGGATACAGCTGCACAAAGCCTGCAGCTTCCCACGCGGCGTCTGCGGGCTCCTGAAATGCAGCCGCAACGAAGATGACGGAGTCCCGCAGCTCTAGCCGCTCCCCGATAAACCGGGCCGCTCCGGCCGCATCATCCGGCTTACCGTAAAACATGCGATATTGATTAAACAAAGCTGCGACAGCGTTCAAATCACAGCCGTCAGCCTGATGGATCCGAAGCTTCGATCCCATGAAACTTTCATTCCTTTCTTTCGCATGACGTGATAATCCCTAGTTTAGCGAAAGCTTCAGTCTTATGGGTATGGAGAGATCCGGCGAAGATTTGCATTTCGGAACAATCCTTGCCCTCTGCGCATCTCCTGCCTCCTTTTGCTGTTCCCTAACGTTCTCTCCCACGCTGGTCATTGCGAGCAGTAACGCTCTCGATATTCATCCTCCAGCATGCTCATCCAGATTGAATCATGGTAGCGGTGATTGAAATACAGCGCATCCCGCTGCACGCCTTCTCTCTTAAAGCCCACCTTCTCATAGGCTTTGATCGCCCGCCCGTTGTAATCGAACACCTGGAGCTCAATCCGGTGAAGATTCAGAATGCCGAAGCCATATTCCAGCAGCAGCTTGATCGATTCCGGTCCGTATCCCTTACCGAGATGCTGCTCCGAATCAATCGCAATCCGCAAGTTGGCATTCCGGTTAACTTGATCGATGTCCTGCAGCGCAATATCGCCGATTACCGCATCGTCATCCCGAAGCGCAATCAGAAGCAGCACGGCTGCATTGTCCCCTGATTTGGCCTCGATATACCGGCGGACCTCCTCAAGCGTGAATGCCCGCCGGGTCCCTGTCAGCCGCCTGATCTCCGGGTTGAACAGCATTTGAAAATATCCTTCGGCATCCTCAGCCGATACGGGTCTTAGATACACCCGTTCTCCCTCCAGCAAACGTACCGGCCGAGGGTTCCATAACGTGGATGGTATGCTCATATTAAATGTGCCCTCCTGTTTTGTTTCCAGCTTAAATCCCTTATACTATATCAATGAATTGACCATAGCTGAATATACAGTTTTGAATCTATAAAAGGGACAGATTTTGCATGAAACAGATTCAGGTTCCGATCCACCAAACAGAGATGATGTCCGCTCTCGCGGGCTCCTCCGCGCCACTGTACGTCCAGGCGTATCAGTACATGAAGCGGGAGATTATCGCCAGCCGATGGCTCAATCAAGCCCGTCTGCCCTCCGTTCGCAAGCTGGCTGAGCTTCTTGGAATCAGCACGACGCCCGTCGAAATGGCTTACCAGCAGCTGCTCGCCGAAGGGTTTATCGTCAGCAGACCGCGAAGCGGGTATTTTGTGCAGACGCCGGACGATATCTTTCCGCTCCCGGCAGCACCGCCCCCGACGAACGGCCCGAAGCTCAAGCGACATCATCATTTTCCGTTTGATTTTCATATGTCCAAAAATGAGTATCGTCATTTTCCCGTCGCAGCCTGGAGGAAAGCATACAGCCGATGCCTGCAGGAGGAGTGCGCAGCGGAGATGCTGTTTTACGGCGATCCACAGGGAGAAGAGGGCCTTCGCCGTGAAATTGCAGCCTACGCAAAAAGCGTGCGCGGGGTTCAATGCACGCCCGAGCAGGTCATTATCGGTTCGGATCCCTATCCTCTGCTGGATATCATCTGCCGCCTGCTACGCCCATACGGGGACCGGGTCGGCGTTGAAAATCCGGGCTATCCCCAGTATCCCGAAGCGTTCAGGCAAAACGGCTTTCAGGTCATGCCGCTGGCCGTGCACGAGGACGGCATCCGCCATGAAGACCTTCAAGGGAGCGGGGTCAAGCTAGTAACGGTGTCGCCATCGCATCAGTTCCCGACCGGCGTCACCATGCCGATCTCGCGGCGGCTGGCTCTGCTTCAATGGGCTCACGAGACCGAAGGGTTTATTATCGAGGATGACTACGACGGAGAATTCCGGTATTACGGCAGGCCCATTCCTTGCCTGCAGGGCCTCCGGTCCGACGGCCGGGTCATCTATATGAGCGGGTTCTCGCAGGTTCTGTCCCCCGCGATCGGGGTCCATTATATGATACTGCCCGCAGTCCTGCTGCCGGCGTACCATCATTTGAAATTCCACTTGTTCCTGGAATGCACCGCCTCCAGACTGCAGCAGCTGGCCCTCGAACGCTTTATGAAAGAAGGCTATGTAGACCGGCATCTCCGCAAAATGAGGATGCTGCTCAGAAAGAAGCATGATCGCCTGATTGCTTCGATCCAGCGATACTTCGGAGAACGGGCCGTCATTAGCGGGAATGGAGCGGGATTTCATCTCATGCTGTCCATCACGCATCCGCTGTCCGCCCATGAGCTCGAGACCCTGGCCGAACACGCGGGAATCCGCGTAAGCGCTGCGGATTATACGTGGCTCCCTGACACCCGTAGCTGCACGGCAGCGGATCGCAGATCATTCATCGTCGGGTTCGGCGGTCTTCTGGAGGAAGAGATCGACGAAGGAATGAAGCGGCTTGCATCCTGCTGGCTGTCAACGTGACGAATTTCATCTACATAAAAAAACAACAAAAAGGACTGCCCATGACTCGCATGGAACAGTCCTGCCGGATAAAGGGTTGGATCGATGATGCAGCCAGGATCGCCTGCCAGGCAGGAGCCTCACTGCATGCAAGAAGGCTTTCAATACGCCAATCCTCCGGATGCCGGCTTAAACCGAACGGCCCACGATGACAAGATCCCGCTTAACCCCGTCCAGCTCGGCAACGCCCGGGAGAAGCCCCCACTGTTCGAAGCCGAATTTCCGGAGCAGCTTAAGGGAGGGCTCATTGTGGCCAAATACGAATCCGACCAGATTGCTGACGCGAAGCCGCGGACATTCCTCCAGCGCCTTGGCGATCAGGATGCTGCCCGCGCCGATCCCCCGAAACTTCTCATTCACGTAGATGCTGATTTCGGCTGTTCCGTTATAAGCAGGACGCCCGTAAAAGGATTGAAAGCTCATCCAGGCGACGATTTCGCTTCCAAAACGCATAACCCACAGCGGACGGTGGTCCTCGCTGTGCTCTTCGAACCAGCGAATGCGGCTCTCCACCGTCACCGGCTCCAGATCGGCGGTAACCTTTCGGCTTTCGATCGTAGAATTGTAGATGTCGACAATAGCCGGCAAATCCTCCATTACGGCATAATCGATCTGATATTGATGCGCTGTCATGTGCTACCTCCGAGTCGATGAATGTTGAATGTCAGATTGTGATGACGATGACTGCTATGAGGTCTATTGTACAGGAGGAAGCGGGATTACGCCTTATTTTTCTGATCAGGGATTAATTTACAAATGTGTTGCGCACCCGCTCGGACCGGATGAAATACGGAATCCAGATGCAGGCATAAATCATGGAGCGGACAATTTGGGTTGCAGATTGCCCGTCGTCGGTCTCGGCCAGCAGTTCGATTTGACTGGCAACGGCGAAGTCTGCAATGCCGAACAAAAGGCTGGCGATAATATAGCCGATCATCAATTTCGGGAATGCCCTTTTCTTGCCGTACATCAGGAACAATGCAATAATGAGGCCAATCACAAATAAAACATTCATTACCGTCTCGAACAGAATTAGCGGGGCCAGCATGGCGTCATAATAAGGAGATGACGGATCTGTGAGCACATCCCATACTTCGGACTCATAAAGCGGCAGCACATTCGTAATGAGCAGGGCGGTAATCGTAATCAATGAAAAATAAATGGAGATCTGAACGAGGACCAGCCAGCCCCCAAGCCCTTCAACCGGTGGTTTCAGCGAATAGCTCTTCTGCTTCCCCGGCTCATGCGGCGGCATCTGCCCGTTCTCTTGAAACGGATTCGGATCCATGAATAAGTACTCCTTCCAGCATTATGTAATTTCTAACTATGGATCATTATATAGAAAGGACTAGCTCTCATAAAGGGAAACTTTACTTCGGCAGCCGAACGATATACCCTTACATTAGTAGCTATACGACCGTTGTTACCATGAAAGGAATGAACCCTGATGAATGAACGTTTAAACACGCTGCTCCAATCCATGAATTCGCACGGCTGGGATCATGCGCTGATCACGGATCCCAAGCATGTCTATTACTTGACCGGATTTGCCAGCGATCCCCATGAGCGTTTTCTCGGCCTGCTCCTCTCCTCAGGGAGCGAGCCGGTCCTGATCGTACCCGCCCTGGATGCCGCCGCTGCCGAGGCGGCATCGTCCGTCAAGAACATCGTGACGCATCAGGATACCGATAATCCGTATGCTGTGCTTCAGCGCTCCCTTCGCGGCTCTGCCGGCACGGTGGCTGTGGAGAAGGAGCAATTGACCGTCTCCCGCTTCGAGCAGCTGCAGCAGCATGTGGACGCCTCTGCCTTCAAGGATGCCGGTCCCGTTCTTCGCGAGCTGCGGGTGCGGAAATCGCCGGAGGAGGTATCGCTGATCAAGCATGCCGTCAAGCTAGTGGAAGAGGTGCTGCGGCAAGGCTTGAAAAAGGCAAGCATCGGCGTTAGCGAGCTGGAGCTTGTGGCCGAGCTGGAATATTTGATGAAGAAGCTCGGAGCGGATGCCCCTTCGTTCGCGACGATGGTGCTGTCCGGGCCAAACACGGCGCTTCCTCACGGCGTGCCGGGGGGCAGACGGATCGAAGCGGGAGATCTGCTTATGTTCGACCTGGGCGTATATGCGGGCGGCTATGCCTCGGATATTACCCGTACCTTTGCTGTCGGCGACTTGAAGCCGGATGCCGTTCGCATCTACGATACCGTTCTGGCCGCGAATCAAGCCGCGATTCAGGCGGTGAAACCCGGTGTTACATACGGATCGATCGACCGGGCGGCAAGAACCGTCATTGAGCATGCGGGTTACGGCCCCGCCTTCGTTCATCGCCTTGGTCACGGCCTCGGGATGGATGTCCATGAATACCCGTCCGTGCATGGGCTGAACGAGGATGTGCTGCAGGCCGGCGCTGTGTTTACCATCGAGCCCGGCGTATATGTACAGCATGTCGGCGGCGTACGCATCGAGGACGATGTCCTCGTTACCGAGACCGGCGCCCTGGTGCTAACCACATTTCCGAAGGAGCTGACCGTCATCGGGTAATCCAGGTCCGCTCCTTAGCTAAGCTATTGTACGAATAGCCCTTCATACGACAAAAAGGCCATCCGCAAGGCGTTATCTTCGCCTTGCCGGATGGCCTTTTTTTACTTTGGATACTGCTCTGCTTTTCCCGCTATGCACGATGCACGGTCCGAGACATCCCAGGATGGCTGTTGAATCCCTGAGCGTTTACTACTGGACCATATCAAGTTGAATGTTTTTATCGTTATATACATCCTTATCCACTTCATTCATCACTTTCCCCGTAATGACGCCTGCCGTCATGGAATCATTGACGTTCAGCGCCGTCCGGCCCATATCGATCAACGGCTCGACAGAAATCAGCAGTCCCGCCAGCGCTACCGGCAGGTTCATCGTGGAGAGAACGATAAGCGATGCGAACGTAGCCCCGCCCCCGACGCCGGCGACACCGAATGAGCTGATCATGACGACAACGATCAAGGTCAGGATGAAGGACCATGAGGTCGGATCAACGCCGGCGGTCGGTGCGATCATAACGGCCAACATGGCAGGATAAATGCCGGCGCAGCCGTTCTGCCCGATCGTGGCGCCAAGCGATGCGGACAGATTCGCGATCCCCTCCGATACGCCGAGCTTCTTGCTCTGCGTCTGGACGTTAAGCGGGATGGTCGCCGCGCTGGAGCGCGAGGTGAACGCAAACGTCAGCGTCGGGAAGACCTTTTTCACATACGTAAACGGATTGAAGCCGAACAAGGCGAGCAGCACAAGATGGACAATAAACATGACAATCAACGCCACGTAGGAAGCCAAGACAAAATCAATCAGGTTCAAAATAACCTGCAGATTCGTCGTCGCGATGGTCTTGGCCATCAACGCGAGAATGCCGTAAGGCGTCAGGCGAAGCACAAGCGTCACGATGCGCATGACAACCCCATAGACCGAGGAGATGATGCCGCGGAACGTATCGGCCTGCTCTTTATTTTTCCGGTCCAGGCCAAGCACGGCAATCCCGATGAAGGCCGAGAAAATAACGACCGCGATCGTGGACGTTCTTCTCGCGCCCGTCATATCCTCAAACGGATTGCTCGGTATGAAATCAAGGATCTGCTGCGGCAGCGTACGATCCTCGATGTCTCCAAGCCGCTCCTGCAGCAGTGCGCCCTGCTCCTCCTCTGCCGCTCCGCCCTGAATGTTGACCGCAGACAGATCAAAGGACAGCGCGGTCGTGATCCCGACGGTCGCGGCCACCGCGGTCGTCAGCATTAGCACGGCGATGATGAGCCCGCTCATTTTGCCGAGATTGCGCCCGCCCTTCAGCTTGGTGATAGCCGAGATGATCGATACCATGATCAGTGGAATGACCATCATCTGCAGCAGCCGGACGTAGCCGTAGCCGACCAAATTGAACCAATCCGCTGAATCGGCCACGATATCGGAGTCAGAAGTGTAAACGAGCTGCAGAACGACGCCGAACAGAACGCCCAGACCCAAGCCCGCGAAGACACGCTTGGTAAACGAGTAATGCTTTTTCTGCATCCAGTACAAAATACCGACCAGCAGAATCAAAACAAGGACATTGATAACGACCCAAAGCGTTTCCATCCTTTGCTTCCTCCATTCTCATTTCGGATTAAGTTGTACCATCCTTGTGGGGATAAGTGCGCTAGTATGTATTCATTTCCAACTCACCGCCCACTCTAAACATTACATTACCCGTTCTTCCCGATTCTTATCGGAAATTGGTACTCCCGGCATCCGATCAATTCGATTATACAGATCGGATTACCAAGATAAATTCATTTACTTCTATCCTATCCCCAATGCTGGAGGAGCAGAACCACAAATAACAGAACGGCTGCTTCAAGCAGTTCATTCAATGCGCCGTAGGTGTCTCCCGTGAGGCCGCCGAGGCGCCGGCTCATACGTCCTGCTACGGCCGCTCCAATCAACCAGGTAAGGAACGGCGCAAGAACGAGTACCGCTAATCCGGTGATCCAAAGATGTGTTGAATCCGTGACCAGCCCCAGCGTGACGATGACCCCGAGCGTGACCAGAACCGCCATCAAGCCGGCCTGCAGCCTCCGCAGGCTGGATAATCCGCTGAACAATGCAGCCAGCCCTTCGCTGCCTCTTGCTACAGGCCAGCGGTACATTGCGTGCACCATAAACCAACGGCTCCAGACGGGTGCGAGCACAAGCAGAAGAGCTTCCTGCTTCAAGTCCCCGCCCGACAGCTCAAAAATCGATTGAATCAGCGAAGCCTTCAGCAGCAGAAGCAGCGTGCAGGCGATAACCCCCATTGCGCCAACCCGGCTGTCTTTCATAATCTCGAGCATCCGCTCCCGCGACCGATGGCTGAGGAGGGCATCCGCGCTGTCCATCCATCCGTCCAGATGAAGACCGCCCGTCAGCCCCACCCAGACGGTCAATGTGATAACCGATGCCGGAAAGACCGGGAGAGCTAAGCTTAATCCCCACCCCAGCAGCGCCACTGTCAGGCCGATCACGCCCCCTACCAGCGGATAAAAGACAACGCTTCGCTGCTGAACCTCCGGGGTAAAGGGGATCTCCCGCCGGATCGGAAACCTTGATAAAAATTGAAAAGCGGCCGCAGCCGCTTCCATCATCCTGTTCATATTCGATACTCCCTGCTCTTGATTTCCATCGGAATCCCCGCGGTTACGAGAAATACTTCATGGCAGATCCGTGCCAGCCGCTGGTTCATCATCCCAGCCCAATCGCGGAATATTCGGCCGAGCGGGTACTCGGGGACGATCCCCGATCCCACTTCGTTCGTTACCAGAATCACCGTTCCGGGATACGTCTGAACGGCTCGGGCCAGCCTGCCGATATCCAACTGCAGCCGTTCCTCCATAGCCGCAGCTCCTTCCGGCTCGACCTGGAGCAGCACGTTCGTGAGCCACAGCGTCAGGCAATCCACGACGACCGCTGGCGCATCCGATGCCGATTGGCCGAGCGTTTCGAGCAGCTCCGGCAAGGCGACGGGCTCTTCGACCGTCTCCCAGCGATAATCCGCATCGCTGCGCCTATCCTGATGAATCCGAATCCGTTCCTTCATTTCATCGTCATACGCCTGAGCCGTCGCAATATAAAGGCCCGAGGACGACCGTTTCATGCAGAGCTTCTCGGCGAACGAGCTCTTGCCGCTCCGGGCACCTCCCGTTACGAGCGAGCTTAATGGGTTCATAATTCGCCTCCGCTTATTCCCGCGCTTTCGAAGGTTGCCATCTCGCTCATAATCCGGCAGGCGGCTTCTATCATATGAAGACATAACACGCCCCCGGTTCCTTCGCCAAGACGCATGTCCATATGCAGCATCGGAGACAGTTCCAGCGCTTGCAGCAGCAGGGCATGTCCACGCTCCTTCGAATTATGGGAAGCGATCATATAGGAACGCGATTCGGGGCAAATCGCCGCAGCGATCAGAGCGGCTGCACTGGATATGAAGCCGTCGATAACGACAGGGCAACCCTTGGCCGCCACGCCGAGAATGAGTCCGGCCAGACCGCCGATCTCATACCCGCCGACCTTGGCCAGCACATCCACCGGATCTTCCGCCAGGGGGCGATTGACCGTAATGGCCTGCTCGACAACGCGGATCTTATGCATCAGCCGCTCGTCGCTAACGCCGGTTCCCCGCCCCACGACCTCAGCCGGAGGCTTGCCGGACAGAACCGCGAAGACGGCGGCGCTCGGCGTCGTATTGCCGATCCCCATTTCCCCGGTCACGAACACCCGGGTTCCATGGGAGTAGAGCTCGGCGGCTACCTCGGCGCCGGTCAGGATCGCCTGCTCCGCCTCCGCCCTCGTCATCGCAGGCCCTTTTGCAATATTTTTCGTTCCTTTATTAATTTTACGGGAAAGGAGACGTTCATGGGACAGATCCGCCGCAACGCCAATATCCACGCACAGCACGTCCGCGCCCGCTTGACGGGCCAATACGTTGACGGCAGCGCCGCCGTTCAGGAAATTCATGACCATCTGGGGCGTTACTTCCGACGGGAAGGCGCTGACGCCCTCCTCGCACACTCCATGGTCACCAGCCATGACCACGACGGCCTTTTTCTCGAATGAGGGCTTGATCGTCCCGGTAATTCCCGCGAGCTGAATCGCCAGCGATTCCAGCTTGCCAAGGCTCCCGGGAGGTTTCGTCAGCTTGTCCAAATAGGCGGCGGCTTCCGCCTGCGCCCGGGCATCGGGCGCGGTGATTGTTCCAACCGATCGCGTCAATCGGTCCATGAGCTCCTTCATGCACGAAGCCTCCTTTTTACTTATCTCGCTTGCTTTTACTTTATCCGAATCCGTGCGCTGCGGGCAAGGACAAGGCTTGCCGGTCCTTATTTTCTCGACCGGTTCGCGGTGAGCAGCACCTGCGGCGCGCCGTTCTCGGGGTGCTTGACGACGGAAGGCATGACCCGGAATATCCGGCTGATATACGCCTCGGTCAGCACTTCCTCCGGTGACCCCATTCCTGCAACGCGCCCCTCATGAAGCACGAGCAGCTTATCGCAAAACTGCGCGGCCAGATTCAAATCGTGCAGGACGCTGATTACGGTAATTTCCGACGTCTGTCTCCAAGCATCCACCATCTCCATGAATTGAAGCTGGTAATGAATATCGAGGTAGGTCGTCGGTTCATCCAGCATCAAGAGCGACGGCTCCTGCACCATCACCTTGCCGAGCGCAACCCGCTGCCGCTGGCCGCCGCTCAGCTCCGTAAGACGCCGCTCCTGAATATCGCGAAGCTCCAGCTTCTCCATGATGCTGTCAATCAGGGGTGCCGCATCCTGCTCCTCCCGACCAAGCCAGTTCAGGAATGGATAACGCCCCATCTCGAGCACTTCCCGTACTGTAAAATCAGTCGGGTCCAGTCCCTCCTGCTGGAGCACGGCAATAATTCGGGCGAGCGCCTTGCGGCTATAGCTTCCGATATCGCGGTCCAAAAGCCGAACACTTCCCTTGGAAGGCCGCTCCACACCGGACAGCAGCTGCATTAGCGTAGACTTACCGCTGCCGTTCGGCCCGATGATGCCCCACCATTCGCCTTTTCGGACCCGAAGCTCGACCTCCGACAATACCTGCGTGCGGCCATAGACCTTCGACAGCCCTTGGGCAACGATCATCATGAGAATCCCTCCCTGCGCCGCTTCTTGTTCCGGTAGAGCAAGTACGCAAAGAATGGAGCGCCGATAAACGCAGTGACCACCCCGAGCGGAATTTCAGTCGGAGCGAGCACGGATCGTGCCGCCGTATCGCACCACACCATGAATATAGCGCCTCCCAGCGCGGATATCGGAATAATGACACGATAATCCGAGCCCGTCATGAGTCGGATCATATGCGGCACCACCAGTCCCACAAATCCGATCACGCCCGAGACCGATACGGCCGCGGCTGCAAGAAGCGTAGCTACGACCAGAACGCTGGTCTTCAGCCGATCCACGTTCAGTCCCATATGGGCAGCCTGCCTTTCGCCGAGCGACAGCAGATTCAAAGCCCGCGAGCGGCTCCACAAATAAATAAGCCCTACCCCAAAATACGGGAAAAGGATGGCCACGTAGGACCATCCGCGCATGCTCAAGCTTCCCATCGTCCAGAACAGAATCTGGTTCACCGTGTCTTTGGACATCACCGTTAAGAAGGAAACGACGGCGCCGAGAAAGGATTGCATTACGACCCCGGATAAAATGAGTCCGTGCACCGGCAGCTTCCCCTGATCCCGTGCCAGCAGCAGAACGACCCACAGCGTACCCGCTCCGGTCAGAAAGGCAACCAGCGGCAGCGTGTAGCCTCCGGCAAAGGAATACTCCAATCCGAAAAAAATGAGGGACGCCGCTCCAAGCGCTGCTCCGGAAGACACGCCCAGCGTAAAAGGATCAGCCAGCGGATTGCGCAGCACGCCTTGAAATGCCGCTCCTGCCACCGCAAGCGAGGCGCCGACCAGCATTCCCAGCAGAATGCGCGGGAGCCTCACCTTCATTAAAATCTGCTCGGAGGATACCTCCCAGCCCGGGACGATCGCATCGCCGAGCCAAGGCAGCCGATGCAGCAGCATCGCTCCAATCTCGCTAACAGGCAGGTCGACCGAGCCGATTCCGAGGCTGACGATCAAAGTCAACAGCAGCAGGACAATGCCGGCCGTTCCGTAACCCGCCAGTTTTTGTCTCATGGTGTCATCAGTTCCGGATAAACGGCTTTGGCCACTTCAATCAAACCTTGCGTGACGCGCGGCCCCGGACGGCTCAGCAGATTATCGTCCATCGCAATGACCCGGTCGTTCTTGATCGCTTCGATCTGATCCCAACCGTCGCGCTCTTTAATCATCTGGTCCAGCGTTTTCTTGGTGGCTTCGTCGACAACATTGCTCGAATACAGAATGACATCCGGATTCGCCGCAATAATGTTCTCCTCGCTAATTTCGAACCAGCCCTCTGTATCCCCGGCTGCGTTGACGCCGCCGGCCAGCGTGATCATCTCATCCATGAACTCGCCTTTGCCGACGGTCCAGCCCGGCGAGAACTCGACGTACACTTTCTTCTTGTCCTCTTCCTTCACGGATTTCACCGCTTCCGTAACGCTTGCCAGCTCCTGCTGCATCTGCTCGACCACAGTCTGCGCTTCCTCCTGACGGTCGGTAATTTGTCCGACCAGCGTAATGGAAGACATGACTTCTTCAATCGTGGACGGATCGTTAACGAACAATTTCACGCCCATCCCGCGGAGCTTCTCCGCGTTTTCCGCATTCATCGACGCGCTGAACACGACATCGGCCTCGGCTGCGATTACAGCCTCTTCATTCACCTGGAAGCCTCCCATTTTCGGCTTGGATTTCGCGGCTTCCGGATAATCATCCAGATCGGACACACCTACGATTTCCTCGTCCAGCCCGAGGGCAAACAGCTTTTCCGTCTCGGACGGAGCCAGGGATACGATACGGGTCGGCGCCTTCTCGAAGGTGACCTCCGTTCCGGTCGCATCCTTAACGGTGAGTGGATACTGCGTCTTCAGCGCACCCTGCTCCTCCGCAGGCTGTTCAGCCGGCTTCTCCTGCTGGGCAGGCGTTTCCGAAGGCGCACTATTCGGCGCGGCATCCTCGGCGTTTCCGCAGGCGATCAGCGACAGCGCCATCAGCATCGCCACGATCAAGACGGACCATGATTTCAACATTGCTTTCATTTTCTTGTTTCCCCCTACGTCATCATTGAGAACCCTAGCCTGCATATTTCACAACTTCAATTCCGATCCTTACCGGGTATGAAAACGACTGTCCTCGCATGTATAAGGAGAACTCGCCGGGTTCCACCGCACCTAATCCTCCGGGTACCCCTGCCATCCGATAGGACGAAAATACCGGTGTGCCCCGGCAGCGGGATCAGGTGGCCGGCATCGCCTCTTCGTTCTCCAGCAAAAATCCCCGACTCCTTGACGAATAAGGAATCGGGGATTACGTTTCAGCTTCAGGACACCTGCAAACATATAGCATTGATCATCAACAAAGCAGCTTATTGCCGGAAAACCGTACCTCGACAGCTCCTGCCGCTCCCGCGATCAAAACGGGTCCAAGTGAACGTAATCCTCTCCTCGAAGGACCGTCATTCATTGCCGAGGGCAGGTCTCCTGACTTACAGGCCTAACGACTTCTCCGCCTTCCCAAGCGCATTAGCGCTCAGTGGCATAAGGGGAAGTCTCCTGCTTCACAGTGGCGGGACCGTGCCGGATTTGCACCGGCTTCCCTATTAACCCGAAAGGCAGGCCGTCAATACCGGCTGCCTGTCCAGGACCCTCGCAAATCATATGAATCATGCTTATATAGCCAAGCTGGATTTCTCTGAACAAGATTATAGGGGATAACCCCTGCCCTTACAACTAAAGGATTCACCCATTCTTCGAGTATAATGGTACTGAAAGTTCTTGTTATCGTTCATTATTCGCCTGAAATCACATCTTTTTGAAAAAGGGAAGTGAATCCGTGATGAATATTCCTTCAAACCATAAGCCGGAGAGGCTCCGTCTGACCGTCCTCGAACCCGAGCATCTTCCGGTGCTGGGCCAATTCTCCCTCCCGGAGCACCAGCGAAGATTCACTTCGCTTCCGGACGAAGCGTTGAAGAAGCTCGGCAATCCCCCTACAGAAGACAAGCTGCCGGTCGTTCTGCTCGCGGCGGATAAGCCCGTCGCCTTCTTCATCCTGGATCGCGGGGAACGTATCGCGCGTTATACGCCGAACCAAAGCGCCGTGCTCCTTCGCGCCCTGTCCGTTGATCACAAGGAGCAGGGGCGGGGCTACGGCCAGGCTGCCATGCGCCTGCTGCCCGAATTCATTCGCTCGCGCCTGCCGGGAGTGAACGAGGTTGCCCTGGCGGTGAATGCCCGTAACGAGCATGCCCGTCACGTCTATATCCGAGCCGGCTACCGGGACCGGGGATACCGGGTTATGGGCGTGCAAGGCATCCAGCATATACTGCATCTCGATCTGGCGCTCCATTGATGTGTCCTCTTATGGATTGCCTACGCTGCTTGCCCATTGGTATGGCAGGGCTGTCAGCCCATTATCTTACCCTGCCAGCTCTGTCCGTTCCATGCCAGCTTCAGCCTCAGCTCCTCACCCGGCAGGATGCGCAGGCTCCAAAAAGGGGTATCCGGAACCGTAGCCGCCGCGATCTGGCGAATCACGCCGCCATGCGTGACGACCAGCAAGTCGGGAATTCTTTTGGAATCCCGGCCCCTGGCTTCACCGTTCTCGTCATTCTCAAAGCTGCGGCATAGATCTTGGTGCAATCCCGC
Source organism: Paenibacillus sp. FSL M8-0142 (assembly GCF_038597315.1). Lineage (NCBI taxonomy): Bacteria > Bacillati > Bacillota > Bacilli > Caryophanales > Paenibacillaceae > Paenibacillus > Paenibacillus sp. FSL M8-0142. Next base: position 1,314,966 of record NZ_CP152008.1, on the reverse strand, counting down.
CAAAAAATGCTGAATCCGGGACGCGAAGGCTTCCCAGCTCTCTCCGCCCGGCGGAGTAACAGCTGCAGGGTTCTCAATCCAGCGGCGATATAACGGGTTATTCTTCAAATCCTCGTAGGTTTTCCCCTCCCACTCCCCGAAATGAAGCTCGCGCAGCCTGCGGTCATACACCGCTCCCGGAATTGGCAAAACTTCCGTATTCCCGATTAGACCCGGGCTATGGACCTCGTCACCAGTCAGCAAATAGCGAAGGGTCTGCTTGCATCTGAGCAGGTCGCTGCAGTATACGCGTGCCCATTGCAGGCCTTGGAGCCGCCGCGCCAGCGGGGCCAGCTGTTCCAGCTCCGCGGAGATCACGCCCTGATCCTCATGGCCAAGGTATCGCCGCTCCTGATTCCACCGCGTAACGCCGTGCCGGACCAGGTGCAGGACAACCTGCAGCGGACTCGTATCTTTTTCAAGTAGTTGAATATCCCTCTTATCCTCCGTATGGTATGCAAAGTGTGCAGGATGTGCATTTTTCACGTCCTTTGCATCCTTTGCGTCCTTTGCGTCTTTTGCGTCTTTTGCGTCTTTTGCGTCTTTTGCATCAATCGCGTCTATCGCCTCATTCACGTCGTTCGCTTCGTTCAAGGCTTTTGCCTGATCCCCATCGATCGCTTCCAATGCGGCGTTTGCGTCAATTGCCTTATTGCTTTGTATTGCATCCAGTCCTACGTCCTCATCGTTTGCATTCACGATATCCTTCGGCTCCCTCATACCCATGCTCCCCCGCCTGCGGCGATAACGATCGCCAATACGGCGGTGCCGATCACGGTAAAAATCACCGAAGCCGCGAGGAGCAGCCGGGTCGTGATGCGGATGTCCTCCGCATTCAGCGCCCGCTCCGGATCTCCCATATATGCCCGGAACGAAACGATCCCTTGATAAGAATTTTCCCCGCCAAGGCGAATGCCGAGCGCACCGGCCACCGCCGATTCCGGAAATCCGCTGTTTGGGCTCGGGTGTTTCCTTGCATCTCTTCGGACGGTAGCGATGGACTTCTGCCAAGGCAAGGAGAACATCGCGGCCGAGATCGCCACCAGCCCCGCCGTCAGCCGGGCGGGAATCCAGTTGGCGACATCATCCAGCCGGGCCGATGCCCAGCCAAGATGCTCGTATTTCTCATTCTTATACCCGACCATCGAATCAAGCGTGTTCACCGCCCGGTAAGCCATCGCCAAGGGCGCCCCGCCGATGAGGGCATACAGCAGCGGGGAGATGACCGCATCGACGATATTTTCCGCCACCGTCTCCACCGTTCCCCGCACGATTTCCGGCTCATCCAAATGGGCCGTGTCCCTTCCTACGATCATACTGAGCGAACGGCGGGCAGCCGGAAGGTCGCCGGCACGAAGATGGCCGTACACCTCAAGGCCGGCATCGCGCAGTCCTTTTACGGCAATGGTTGTCGCAATGAGCACCGCCTCTGCGCCTGCGGCCAGCCAAGGATGAATAGAGGCACACAGCAGCAGGAGCAGCAGCGTAATCGCATACGCCCCGCCTGCAACAATGAGCGGGAGCAGAATGCCGGCCCGCTTCAATCCTGCCGGCGATTGGGTACGGGTGCGAATCCGCTTCTCCACTGCACGGATCGCTTTACCTATGCCAATGACGGGGTGCGGAAGCCATCTGGGATCACCGATCAGCAGATCGATCACAACGGCCGCCCATAGGATCCAGACCGCTGTCATAACCGCTCTTCTCTTTCTGTTCGAACGCTTTCCGTAACGCTGTTATACACAAGGCGTCCAATCATGCCGCCGAGGTCGGTTGCGGTGCCGGCATAGCGGTGTTCCACCCCGTAGGCTTCATTCCCGCTGACGGCGAGCACGATCGCATCGGTCGTCGTCCCGGTAGCAGCAGCCCCGGTTTCGTGATCCGCAATCCCCAAATCACCGAGCGCTGCCGCTTTCGCTTCCGTAGCGGTCAGGATCGCGTTCACCATGCAGGCAGGCGTCATCCGCCCGTCGATCATCAGCATGATATTGATCGTGCCAGGCTGATAGGCGGCGAAGGTGGTCCGGCTGATGCCTGCCCGCGCGGCATTGCCTGTTCCGGCCGTCGAGCAGCACAGAATGGAAGCCTGGGAGCCGCCCTCCTCCCAGATTGACGCATATTTCAGCCGGACGGCGGTTAATAACCCGGCCGTCGCATCCTCCGGGTATCCGCAGCCGCGAATGAAGCTGTGCATGTCCTTCACGGGATCACTGCAATCGTAGCGCCGGTCCACATACCGGTTAACGATATGATTCAGTCTTGCATAGCCTCCGCCATACACCGCACTGCCCAAGGCATCCGCCGGCTGCGGGAGCGATATGCGGATATGCGGGTGCTCCGGGTAGCCCTCGGATGAAACGATCAGGCCGGGCCATACGGCGGACGAATAACTGCACGGCTCCGTAATGTGCAAAAAAGGTACTGCCACGTCTCTCTCTCCCTGCTCTAAACATTTGAAATGGCTCCCCGGTTAAAGTCACTGCGAAGTGACGGGGAGTTTAAAGATCGTTCATACTTCTCCCTGTGTGCACGATGCATGGTAGGGCATGCTTGGAGGGCTGGTTGTCCATATTCCCCACCCGCTTGGCTCGTTCCTCGCCATCACTGCAGTATTCGAAGGAGACTGGTGAATTCGAGATACAAATCTGTTCTTCGAACCCGATTGTCCCTCAGGTAACGCAAGCTTAGGCTTGCTGCCTCGACACTGTGGAACGTAGGGCGCCGCCATTTACGCCTCCGGCCGAGACGAGCCCTGGAGCACTTCCGCAGCGGTTTGCAGCAGCCTGCTGTTGGATTCCCCATCCTTTACAGCCAGGCGGAAATGGCGTTCTCCCAGTCCGGGATACATGGCGCAGCTGCGAATCAGGACACCGCGCCTGCCCATTGCCGTTTGAAATGCCGCTGCCGTCCAACCGGTCGGCAGCTCTCCCAGCAAATAGTTGACTTCCCCTGGCGTCACGTCCACACCGAGCGCCTGCAGCCCGTCGGTCAGCCTCAAACGCTCGCCATGAATCAGCTCCAGGGTTCGCCGCTCATACTCGCTGCCGCTTCTTAGACAGGCTTCCCCTGCCAACAGGGCCAGTCCGTTGACGCTCCATGTCACTTGCATGGCTGACATGGACTGGATGACGTCCGGATGGCCGACCGCATAACCGAGGCGCAGTCCCGGTATCGCATAGAACTTGGTCATCGATCTTATAATGACGGTCCTTGAATAAGAGGACAGCTCCGGCAGCAGCGTCTGCCTCTCTCCATGCGGAATGAAATCCATGAACGCTTCATCCAGCACGAGCCACGTACCCAGCCGCTGCGCCTCCCCTGCGATTGCCCGGATGTCTTCCAAGCTGTACTGTACGCCGTTCGGGTTGTTCGGCTGACCCAGGAACACCAGGTCACAGCCGGACAACAGCTCCATGATCCGCCGGCTGGACGCGCGCCATGCCCCTTCCTTCTCGCCGCTTACGGAGCGTATGCCCGCTCCGAACTTAAGAGCCAATTCGCGGTATTCCGAGAAACAGGGATCGACAACGCCGACAATCTCAGGCCTTAGTGCCAGCAAGAGCAGAGCCATGCATTCCGCGGCACCGTTTCCGACCAGAATATTTTCGGTCCCGGCTCCCACATGCTCGGCAAGCATCGCCTTGAACCGGCGATGCCCCGGGTCGGGGTAACGAATGACCGCTCCCAGACCATCCCGCAATGCTGCGATAACTTCCACCGGAGGGCCTAATGGATTAATGTTGGCACTGTAGTCGAGAATAGCCTCCGCCCTTTGTCCAAACCTCGCCGCGGCCGTCTCGATATCGCCTCCGTGACCGTATACTTCGATCCAAGACTGCTTGGTTTCCGTCATTTCTCACGCCTCCTGTACTTGCTGCTCGCAATGCCATCATTATGTGGGTACCTTCACCCAAACGTCAATACGGAATGCTTTGTCTTTCGCACTGCAATTGGTTTACAATAAGTGAATAAGAAGCAATTCCAATCTAAATACATGTAACGACGGAGGATGTTATGCTGTTTATCGATAATCAGGGAATCCACGATCCCGCCATCAATCTGGCGATTGAAGAATACGCCTTGAAGCACTTGTCCATGGACGAGAGCTACCTTCTCTTTTACATTAATAAGCCTTCCATCATTATCGGGAAGCATCAGAATACGATTGAGGAAATCAATCAGGAGTACGTCCGCAACAACAACATCCAGGTCGTTCGCCGGCTGTCCGGCGGAGGCGCGGTGTATCATGACCTCGGCAACCTCAATTTCAGCTTTATTACGAAGGATGACGGCCAATCCTTCCACAATTTCCTGAAGTTCACGCAGCCTGTTATCGACTTTTTGCGAAAAATGGGCGTGCCTGCAGAATTAAGCGGCCGCAATGACCTTCAGGTCGGCGAGAAGAAAATATCGGGCAATGCCCAATTCTCCACCCGCGGACGCATGTTCAGCCACGGAACGCTCATGTTCGATTTGAACCTGGATGATGTACAGGCCTCCTTGAACGCAAATCCGGAAAAATTCAAATCCAAGAGCACGAAATCGGTGCGCAGCCGCGTAGCCAACATCAAAGAGCTGCTCGGCACCGACATGACGATCGAGGAGTTCCGCGCAGAGCTGCTGCGTTCCATTTTTGGCATGGAGCCGGATCAGGTGCCGCAGTATGTGCTGCAGGACAAGGATTGGGAGATCATCAACCAAATCTCCAAAGAGCGTTATCAGACTTGGGATTGGAACTACGGCCTGTCGCCGGAGAGCAACGTGAAGCATGCCAAGAAATTTCCGGTCGGCATTATCGATATCCGGATGGATATCCGGGAGGGGCATATCGGAGAAATTAAAATTTACGGGGATTTCTTCGGTGTAGGGGATGTCGCCGATATCGAAAACCTCCTCCGCGGCAAAAAATACGAGGAGCAAACCGTTCGCGCCGCCTTGTCCGGCGTTGACGTCAAGCACTATTTCGGCAACCTCGAAATGGACGATCTGGTAGGACTCATCTTCCTCGAGGAATAGCATCCTCCCCAAGCGGCACAAACAGACCCGCCCTTCAGCGAAAGCGCAATCGCTCGCTGCTGTGGGCGGGTCTTCTCTTTGTCTGTTTTATCCGCATACATCTAATGGACCGAGGTTGTTCCTTAAGGCTTCCTCCGAACGGGATTAGCCCGATGCCATGAACACGTACCACAACAGCACCAGCGTCAGCAGAATGCAAATATTCTCCACCGTGCGGCCCCAGCGGCTCCCCGTGCTCATGATCTTCAGCTTGATTCGCCACTTCAGCGGCGGCAGCGGCCGAATGCCTCGATTCGTCAAGGCATCGGAAAGTAAATGGATGGAATACGATAAGCCCCCGGCAAACCACAGGCTTTCCGCTCCCTCCTTGCCCTGTGAGGCAAAATACAGGAGCGCGCACCAGCCGCAAGCGGCGTAAATCGTGTGCGTGAACCCGCGATGGGTGACAAGCGAGGCCACGATCAGTACGCTGCCTGCAATCAGGTTCCATGGACTGAAGGCTTGTCCGAAGGCGATAAGGCCAAGCCCGATCAGAAACATGACGACATGCCGAAGCGTCCTGCTTGGCAGAAAGGATACAACCCCGATTAATCCGGCCAAGGCGAAATTCCATGGCGCATAGTCGCGGCCATAGAACAATACGAATAGAGCCGCCCCGATCATGGCCAGCTGCAGCAGGCGCAGTATTTCGGCAGGAATGGCCTTGCGAACCAGCAGGGAATTCGGCTCGTCAATATCGGGAAGCAGCGAGCTGACTAAGGCCACCGCGGCGGCGGGCAGCGTCACCTGAACCCCGCTCATGCCCATAACCGATAACGTGACCCCTGTGCTGATAATTAAATGTGCTCTTCCCATCATGATGCAATTCTTCCTTTCTCAGCTCTTCCATGCGTCTTGGAGTCCTATAATAGCGCTGTATACCCGCTTCACAATCACCCGAAAGCGAATATACGTTCGGTTTAATAGTATAGCAAAATCATCCTCTTTTTGTCCAGACCTTCCCATCTGAGGACCCCTTGAAACGGTTGTCCGATTCTTCATTTTGGGATACAATTTGATCACTTGCCTGCACTGCGATGCCAGACCCAGCCAAGAAATGACGTCTGATCCCGAGCACTTGGGGTGCAGCAGCTTTAACGACTAGCCCGCTCCGGTCGCATCCGGGCTTTTCATTATGCTAGATAACATTTACATACGAATTTGAAAGGATGACACCATCGTGAACCGATCTCGCGCTGCCGATCTCAGCCTCCTTCTGGTCGCCATGATGTGGGGATGTACGTTTCTCATCGTTCAGCATGCGGTACGCGTGCTTCCGCCCATGGCTTTCAACAGCGTCCGTTTTCTCGGCGCCGCCTTGCTGCTGGCCATCATCATTACCGTCTTCTATCGGAGCCAATGGAAGGAAATGACCCTTAAAATGCTCCTGCACTCGTGCGTGCTGGGCCTTTTTTTATTCATAGGCTATGCCTTTCAAACCGCGGGATTGCTGTACACAACGACCTCGAACGCGGGGTTCATCACCGGACTATCCGTTGTGCTGGTGCCCTTCCTGTCCTTTGCTCTGCTTCGGCATTCGATTTCCAAGTATACCTGGTTCAGCGCGCTGCTTGCAGCGGCAGGGCTGTACTTGTTGACCTTCTCCGGATCGGGCATGAGCCTGAACCGCGGTGACCTCCTCATCTTTGTATGCGCAATCGGTTTTGCGCTGCATATCGGTTATACGGGGATCTATGCCGGACGCTACCCTGCCCTGCCGCTCGCGGCGCTGCAAATGGCGGTCGTCGGACTGCTTAGCCTCGCCGCTTCTGCCTTGACGGAGCCTGTTTCGGATCCCGCTGCCCTCTTTGAGCAGCTGACCCGGCCCCATGTGCTGTGGGCACTGGCCGTATCGATCGGGCCCACAAGCGCTTTTGCCTTCTGGATCCAGACGGTATGCCAGAAGTATACGACGCCGTCCAGGGTCGCGATCATTTTCGCGACAGAGCCTGTTTTTGCCGCGCTGACCGGAATTTTGTTCGCGGGCGAGCGGCTTACATTCATCGGCGGTATCGGCTGTGTATGCATTTTGGCCGGGATGGTGGTTGCGGAATTGAAATCCGTGCCGCCAAAGGTACAATCAGAGGCCGTTTAGAGGTACAATAGAAGGCAGATACAGATAGAGACCAGAGACCGACCAAAGGAGAGAAGACCATGACAACCTACAAACTGATGGCCATCGATATCGACGACACGCTGATCAATGATGACAAAGAGGTTACGCCCGGGGTCCAGCAAGCACTGGAAGAGGCCGTTTCGAAGGGCGTCGTTGTCACGCTCGCTACGGGGCGTGCCTATGCATCAGCCCAAGCGATAGCCAGACAAACCGGACTTAACGTTCCGATCATTACCTATCAAGGTGCCCTCATCAAAAACCTGCTGGACGAAAAGGTGCTGTACGAGCGCTATTTCCCGATCGATGCCGCCGTTAAGCTCTATGAATACTGCGTGGAGCACAATCTTCATCTGCAGACCTATATCGACGACAAGCTCTATGCCCGTGAGGAAAACCAAAAGCTGATCGACTACTGCGCACTGAACCGGACCCCTTATTATATAGAGCCGGACTTTATGAAGATGGTGAAGCAGCCAACCCCGAAAATGCTTATTATCGATGATCCGGACGTGTTGGACGAGCTCATTCCTATCTTCCGCGAGCTGCTGGGCGAAGACGTGCATATTACGAAATCGAAGCCGCATTTTCTGGAGTTCATGCATAAAGAGGGGACGAAAGGCCATGCGCTTACGTTCCTGGCCAATCATTTCGGCTGCGATCTGAAAGAAACCATCGCGATCGGGGACTCCTGGAATGACCATGAAATGCTCGAAGCGGCAGGACTTGGCGTTGCGATGGGCAATGCCATTGAGCCGCTGAAAGCAATCGCCGATTTTGTGACGAAGAGCAATAACGAGGACGGCGTCAAGCACGTCATTGATACCTTTATCCTCAACCCGAGCTAATGTATATAATGCTGCAACAAGCCTCCGTCTCTGACGGGGGCTTGTTCTATGTTCACGAACCTGTATCAAGCGAATTCCTCTACCCCTCCGACTTCAGCTAACGGTCCCGCTCCGGATCAAATGTATGAATCGGCTTGTGCTCCGCGGACTCGTCCGCCCCCATGAGCCCCACCTCAATGCACAGCTCCATCAATTTCTGAATCCCGATATACTGCCGACGATTCCGCTGATGAATGCCGGCCAGCGCTTGCTTCAGCAGCTTTCTGGCATGGTCGATGCTCTGGTTCTCCACCACCTGGACAATCTCTTTGATTTTATCGAGAAAAAATACGGTCGTTCGCAGCGATCGGATCAGCAGAACTTGACGAACATGCTTCGGCGTATACAGCCGGTATCCGTTCTCGGGATTCCGATCGGGTGTCAGCACCCCCTCCTTCTCCCAATGACGGATGGCTGAGGGTTCCACATGCGTTGCTTCGGCCACCTCACCGATGGTCATGACCGGCTTCAGCTTCTTCTGATTCTCAATGGGCAGCTCCGGATTTTCCAGCATGGCCAGCGTTTCGTCGGCGGTTTTCTTCTCCTGCATAAGCTTGACTTGCTCCGCATTCACGAGCCATAACGCTGCGTCCAGCTCTCCATTTTGTACATGACGAAGCACCTCGTAGGTAACTGCGTATCCGAATCCGGGAAACATGGCCCGAAGGCAGCGGAAATAAGCGAGATGCACTTGCGTATATAAACGGTACCCGTTCGCGCTCCGTTCCGGTGCAGGCACGACGCCCCAGGATTCATAATGTCTTAACGCGCTTGTGCTGATCCCGAGTTCATCGGCAATTTCCTTCGGCTTGTAAAAAGGCATGCGGCTTCCCTCCCTCTTCCGATTGAGAACCTACTGTACCAGAAACACGAGGCTCTTGCAAACCTTAAAATTCAACCTTAAAGCTTCTTGATAAGGTTCCAAAATATAAAAGCACGGAATCGAAAGGGGCACAAGCTACCCATCTTCTCACTTGCATCAATGTTGTATAGTGGTTGGTATACCGTGTATCGATTCGTTCCCTCCGCTGCTTCGATGCCCGATCCTGTCCCGCTCCCTTCGAATCACCTAAACAAGAAATAGCCGCGCACGGACAACATCCGGGCACGGCCATCTGGTTTCGATCCGTATAGGGGTGAAGCCCAACGGATTTGCTGCGCTCCTACCCTTTACTTGTGCAAGCCCACCGTCATGCCCGCCTTCGCCACGCGAACCCCTTCGGGCAGCGGGAGGGCCTTCCGGAGGTCCACGTCATGGGACATATGGGTATAGATCGTCTGGCGCGGCTTTACCTCGGACAGCAGCTCCGCGGCTTCCCTCATGTCATAGACGGAGCGCGTCTCAAAAGGTGCCGTTTCATGCACGAAGCTGGTCCCCAGCACAAGCAGATCGAGGCCGTGCAGGGGTTCCTTTTCCCCGGCGCTCAGGTTGATGGAATCGGAGTTGTATACCCAATGATAATCGCCCTTGCGGAATCGGTACGCGTAACTGAAGCCGTTCTTGCCATGGTTTACTTTCCAGCAGGTTATGGCCCAGCCGCATAGCGTCACTCCATCATCCACAGCGGTCATCTCCATCTGCCGCGGCAGCCACGGGTATTGCCGGACAATCTGCTCCACCACCTCGGCCGGCGCGTATAGCCGCCCTTTCTCCCCAAGCCACCGGCACGCATCGCTCCATTCCGGAAGTCCGCCGATATGGTCGAAATGGGCATGGGTAATCAGCATGTCCCTCACCTTTCGCTTGCCGAGGCGCTCCATCATGAAGCGCCAATCCGGTCCGCAATCGATGATGAATTCCTCTCCGCCGCCCTCCACCAGCACCGAGGAACGAAGCCGGCGATTCATCCCCGTCTCTCGTGCCTCCCTACAGACCTGGCAATCACAATACACCCGAGGGACTCCCATCGCATCCCCCGTGCCTAAAAAAGTAAGCCGATCCTCCATCTGCATCTCCTCCGTTCTAACCGCATCTATCTAACTAGGAGTTCCTGGTTTCTTGGTGAACGCTTGTCCCGCGGATCCCGTTCCCGGGTACGGGTCGCGTCGCTCCAAACCTCCCTTGCCCAAAAGCAAGCGAAAGCAGCCCTTCAAATGAACAAAAAACCGCCCCGGCCCATGCCAAGCGGTCTCCTGTCTTTTATTCTTATCAAGCCTTAGCAATCCATTTAGCAACCTTATGATCTAAGCAAATGAGGGCTTATTATCATCAACGGCTCCGCTGATAACCTTGACATATTTCTTATCTACACCTTCAACCGAAGGGCCGACATACACGCTATTCTTGCTCTGGCGCCTTACCTTTCGATTACGCGATTTCAGCGTACTCAGCATCGGCACCGGTCCCCGAACCACCCAGCTCCCATTGGCGGACTCTTGCGGCTGACTTGATGAAGTTGTTTTTTTCCTCTCATTCCTGCTCATGGCGAATCCCCTCCAACTAAATGCCTGATGGTACGAAGCAGCTCACGGTTCTGTTCCACAATCTCCGCGAGTTCGTCCTCCGAAAGAACGTCATGTCCTGTAAAATGCACCGACAGCACATGATTCTCCCCTAAAGGATAGCAGAACACATACACCTGCGCAACTTCCTCTTCGTGATAAAATGCCCATTTTCCACTATTATAGACATCCATCACATAAATCGACTGGTTGCTCGGGGAACGATTCTCGCCAAACGGGAAAAATCTCCCTCTTCCTACATTACCCCCAATATGCCCGATTCCCTCATCTCCTTTTCGGGCCCAGAAGGCTGCCCCCGTTACCCGGTAATCGCCTTTGCCGGGCGGCAGCAGGGAATTGCGTACGGCTTCACTCAGCGCATGATACTTCTCGGCTTCATCCGTTACATGCACATTCCGGTTATATTCCCAGAAAAAATGCAGCACGCTCTGCTTGCGCCTAAGCTCCAATTCCTTCTGCTCAATCACGTCGTTCGGGCTGATATAAGCTCCTTCCGCTTCGATTGCATGCATAATATGCCCGCATGCGACATCCACCGCCGATTTATAATCGTTGTCGCTTCGCAGCTCGTATTCCAGCAGCGTAATGCCCTGCAGATCGGAGAGCAGATGATATTCCTTAACCGTCACGTCCTGCACGGACTCCTCATCCGGCTCCACGTGATCGGGAATGATGCAGAACACCCTTCGCCTTCCGAGCCTTCCCCAGAACAGGCCCATTTCAAACAGTGTATTGTCGCGGGTTACAAAGACATGCTTGCCTCGAATCAACGCCACATCGTCTGGAGCAAATACGAACACACCAAAGTCACTGGACGCAAGCTGCTTCTCCAAAGCCTCCATCGTATACATGTTCGCCCCGAACGTACCGCCATACCAGGGTGTCACCTGTGCCGTCCGTTTGAGCTGTTCGTGGATCGCTCGGGCATACTTGATGGACTCTCTGGAGGAGCCGATGAATAATTTCGGTTTCGGCATGGACATAGGCAATCCGAGTCTCCCTTTGTTATACATTTTAGTCTTATTCGATCATTATAACAAAGTTGCCTATTTTTGGGTAAAAATAATGGGAGGGTCTGAATCGTTATTGTATATTATGCCCGGGGATCAAATACAGACCCAATGAATACCCATGAACCCATGTCCCGATCTTCGATCGCAAAGAAAAACGGGCGGTTGACGTCCATCTCGATTGGCTCGGAAGGAGGCTCCGCGCTCGCTACAACCCCAACCGAGGTAACGGCAGCGGCTTTCGTCCCGGTTTCGCTGACGTCAACGACCGCTTTATGCTTCACTTCGTCGATGTAGAAGCCGTCTCCTCCTTCGGCCATGGCGGTAAAATCCGCTTCAAGCGGATCGAATGCCTTGACCATGCCGAGCCCTTGCAGCGTTTTCGGCAGCTCAAAGGACTGTTCCGCCTTAAATCGCGGCAGGCTCAGCTTAACCGTTTCGTAGGAGAAGCCTTCCTCCCAGGCTGACGCATCCTCCCACAGCTCCTGATGCAGTGTGGCAAGCGAAGAGGACGCCTTCGGCAGGATGACCAGCATATGCATCTGCCCTTCAGCATACGGGATGCGAATGGCCTGCCAATCCTCCCCTTCCTTATATTCGTATTTACCTTCCCGCTTCATCATCGGAATTTGCTTACTGTTGCCGTTGGCCAAGGTGAACGACTCGTCCACGGTATTCGCCGGATCGAATTCATCCTTCCAGCCCCCGTTGAAATAGATCGCATTGATCAATACAGCAACGCCGCCTGGAGGCTCGCTAAAGATGGAGGGGATCATCCCTTCCGTCTTCTTGTTCACCCAGTCGTTGATCTGGTTCATAGCCTTGTCTTCCCCTAAATGGGTCCCTTTGGCCACTGCCCCATAGCTGTCTTGAAGCGTGTTCAGATAGTCCTTCTTCATAGCCACTCCCTGCTGATACCAGACGGAATTGGCCACATTCAGGACTACGCCGTTTCCGCGCTCCAGAAGCGTTGATAGGTGGTGGTTCCCTTCATTGACGTCTGCCAGGGGCTGGTCCTTCCAGCCGAGCATGGCGGACATCTCGGCCGCCGTATCCCCTGCAGCGCCGTTGTATGCCAGCGCAAGCGCTTGGGTAATGCTGTAAGGCGATAGAATCAAGTTCTCTTGTTCCAGCTCCGTTGCGAGCGATTGATGCAGCCGCAGCGCAAAATCACGCCAGGCTTGCGTCATGTCTTGATCGACCTTGGCCAATACGTTTTTCCGTTCCGCTTCCGACAACACCTTGATTTTTTTCTGCTGCTCCTCCTTTTTCCCGCCAGCGGTTTGAATCTTGTCCCCCTGACCGCAGGCAGTAAGCCATATGAGCAAGCAAGCACAGGCAATAACCGTCCATTTCCGCATGGTAAACGCCCCTTTTTATGGATAGTTCGCTACTAACCTATAGAGACGCTTTAATGTATCCTAATGTTGCATACAATGGTGCCATTATCCATTTGCATTGGTAATTCCCCCCAGGCGGAGGTACAATGGATGTGCAATCAAGCACCGGTTTGCGGTCTTTTCAAAAAAGCGGAGGAATGATCTACATATGCAAAATATCGTGATTCAAGGCAAGCTAGTAACGCTTCGAACCCGTCGTCCGGAGGATACGCCTGTTCTCTACGAGCTTATATACGGTACCGACAACCCGATGTGGAAACAATACGACGCCCCCTACTTTCCCTTAAAGCATGTCTCCTATGAGGTATTTGAAACACAGTGGAGCTCCGATTTCGAATCCGGTCGTTTTCCCAGTGATCTGCTCATTGAAGTCCAAGGTCAAACGATTGGGCTCGTGACCTTCTACTGGGAGCATGAGCCCTCGAAGTGGCTGGAAGCGGGCATTACCATTTATGACCCGCAGCATTGGAGCGGAGGCTATGGAACCGAGGCGCTGTCCCTGTGGGTGGATTGCCTGTTTCGTCATCTCGATATCGCCCGGGTCGGCATTACGACCTGGTCCGGAAATCCACGGATGATGCGCTGTGCAGAGAAGATCGGGATGCGCCTGGAAGGACGCATGAGAAAATGCAGATATTATAATGGGGTTTACTATGATTCCATTCGCATGGGCGTACTGAGGGAAGAGTGGGAGGAACGCAAAGCTTCAAGCAACCCGAGCTGCATCGGCCACTCTGTCAAATAACATGCTGCGTGCATTCAAAGCGCGGACACACCGAAAACGAGCCGGTCGGGGATCTCCCCCGCCGGCTCGTTCCGTATGCGGCATCCTGGTTATAAGAGGTTACAAGCCGGCCAGCACCTGATACCAGACGCCGCGCTTGGAATACAGCGTCTCGCGGACGGTATCCCAGCCCCCCAAATATTCGATATCGAACAGCCCCGGCGGGTTCGGGAAGCGGTCCTTCGTCTCGGCGTAAACCGTTTCCTCTACCGGGCGGAAGCCATGCTTGACGAAGATGCGCTGCGCATCCGGTGAATACAAGTATTGAACGAAGGCTTCAGCCACATCGGATGTCCCGTGCTCCTCGGCATACTTCTCGACCACAACGGCTGGATTCTCGATCAGCATCGTGTGTTCCGGCACCACGATATCATAAGGCACCCCTTGCGCGATGCGTGCCAACAGTTCGTTCTCATACGTGACAATGACATCGCCGACCCCGTACTCAAAGGCAGCCATGGACGCCCTGCCGCTCTTGTCGAGCGACTCCACGTTCCGATGCACCGCTTCAAGAAACGCCTTCGCTGCCGCAGGATCCCGTTGTCCCTTCGCTTCCGACTGCTTCAGCCCTGCGCCGTAAATGGCGTTGATATCCCACTGGGCGCCTCCCGACGTCTTCGGGTTCGGATACAGAACCTTCACGCCCGGTTTCGTGAGGTCGTCAAAATCCCGAATCCCTTTCGGGTTTCCTTCCCTTGTGCCCAGCACGACGATCGAGCGCGTCACCATGCCGCCATAAGCTTGATTCTTCCACTCCTTCGACACCAGGCCCGACCTGACCAGCTTGTCGACGTCCCCCTCCATGGCGAGCAGTGTCACATCCGCTTCGAAACCGCCTGTAATCGCGCGTGCCTGGGTTCCGGATGCCTCGTACGATTCCTGAAAACGGATCGTCTCGCCCGTCTGCTCCTTCCACTTCTCCTGGAAGGCCGGAATAATCTCGTGCATGGCGTCCCGGGCGACACTGTATGCGCCAAGGACAAGCGTCCTTTCGCCAGGCCGGACGGTTACCTCTTGGGATGGCTCCTTCTCAGCGCATCCGGCGATCAGGAAGCCGAAGAGAAGCGCCATGCCGATCAGCAGGAACTTGACAGGGTGATTTCTCAAGATTCGCATGATACCACTTCCCTCCGTATAGTTAGAACGGTCAGATCATGATCGGCATCGGATCGACCTTTAGTCGATTCTCTTCAATCCAGCTGTGCTCCTCATTGAACAGATAAGCCCGATGTACGAGCACCCGGACTTGCTGCCCCGGATGCAGCGTCTCCTTCTCCAAGGAACGATACGTGATTAATTTATGGCCCTTAACCTCGACCTCAACAAGCCATTCGCTTCCGCGGAAATGCAGATGGCGAACGATCCCGGTCTCCGTTGCGGACAGCACCGGGAAATCATGCTCGCTGCCGAGCTCGATATATTCCGGCCGAATGAGCGCGCGCGTAGCGTGCTTGTTCACGGCCGCTTCGAAGCCCTTCAGCTCGCCGGCGCTGGCAATGACGGTGGACTCGCCGATAAAGGACGCAACAAACGGCGTCTTCGGCTCCTTATAAATATCCCAAGGCGTTCCCTTCTGCTCGACCCGCCCCTGATTAATGATCATGATTTCATCCGCAACCTCGATGGCCTCATCCTGGTCATGGGTAACGAAAATGGACGTAATGCCCACCCGCTCGATCAGCTCCCGCAGCCAGGAGCGGAGCTCCTGGCGAATCTTCGCATCGATCGCCGCGAACGGCTCATCCAGGAGCAGCAGCTGCGGCTCCGGAGCTAGTGCCCTTGCGAAGGCGACGCGCTGGCGCTGGCCGCCTGACAATTGATGCGGGTATCTGTGCTCGAATCCTTTGAGCCCGGTGAGCTCCACCAGTTCCGTCACCTTGTCTTTGATTCTTGCTTTCGGCTCTTTCTTAATCTTCAAGCCGAATGCGATGTTGTCATATACGGTCATATGCTTGAACAATGCATAATTTTGAAAAACGAATCCAATCCCCCGCTCCTGAGGCGGCAGGTCGTTGACCACCTGGCCGTGAAAGGAAATCTGGCCCGAGTCCGGGGTCTCAAGCCCTGCCAGCATGCGCAGAATCGAGGTTTTGCCGCCGCCGCTCGGACCGAGAAGCCCGATCAGATGCCCCTTCTCGATTTCGAAGCTGACATCCTTTACCGCGTGAAACGTACCGAAATGCTTATTCAGATCGCGAACTTCAACATGCATGTCAATGCACTTCCTTTCTTTTCTTGGCCCACTCCATCATCAGCAGCAGCGCCACGGAAAAAGCCGCTAGCACGAGAGCCACTCCGTTGGCGGCAGCCACGTTAAAATTCTCGACATCCTGATAAACAAGCGTTGTCGCCGTTTGCGTCTTGTTCATGATATTGCCCGACACCACCAGCACAGCACCGAATTCGCCGAGGGAACGGGCGACCGTAAGCACGAGGCCGTATACGACAGCCCAGCGAATGGAGGGCCAGGTCACCTTGCGGAACGTGGTCCAGCTATAAGCTCCCAGCGTAGCGGCAGCCTGCTCCTGATCATGTCCGATCTCCTGCAGCACCGGCATTACCTCGCGCACCATCAGCGGAAACGTCACAAAAAGGGTGGCAATGACCATGCCCGGGAAGGCATAAACTACCTTAAAGCCGATTCCTTCAAAAAATCCGCCGATGATGCTGTCGGGACCCAGCAGCAATACAATCATAAGGCCGCCGATGACCGGGGAAACGGCGTAGGGAAGATCGACGATGCTGTTCAGGATGCTTTTGATTTTATGGCTCAGCCAATTCGCCCTGACCAAATAGAGCGCCATCATAATGCCGAACAAAGCATTAAGTATAGTAACAACGATTACGATAAGTCCTGTCATCATCAAGGCATGCAGCGCCTCCGGGCGAAAGAGCCCCTCGGCAAATCCATCAAGCCCGTTCTCAAATGCCCCAATGGCGATGCGGGACAATGGAATGATGAGGAGAAATATAAATACGGCATAGGTTAATCCGATCCACAGCCTTCTCACATCCGTCTCCCCCTCTGCTGAACCGTATTGATGATCCATAAGATGAGGAACGACAGCGTAAGGAGCATAACGGATACGGCTGCGGCCCCTGCCGGGTTGTCACTCTCGATTTCTCCGAAAATGAATACGGAGGCAATCAAGGTTCGTCCAGGGATATTTCCGGCTACCAATACGACTGCGCCGAACTCGGCAAGCGCTCTGGAAAATGCCAGCATCCCTCCGCTGATGATGCCGGGCAGCATAGAAGGCAGAATGACCTTGAAAAATGTCGTTGTCTTGGATGCTCCCAGCGTATAGGCCGCCTCTTCCTCAAGCGGATCCAGCTCCTCCAGCAGCGGCTGAACCGCCCGAATGACGAACGGAAACGTGACGAACAGCATGGCAATCACGATGGCCGGCTGATGAAACACGATCTCGAAACCCAGCTTCTCCGCTGCCTCGCCGATCAGACTTCCAGGTCCCAGTAAGAGCAATATCATAAGCCCTCCGACCGCGGTAGGAAGGGCAAAGGGCAAATCCACCAGACTATTGAGCAGCGTTCTTCCCGGAAAGCGGTATTTTGTCAGCACCCAGGCGATCATCGTTCCGATAAGCACGTTGATCAAGGTAGAGATCAAGCCAAGCTTGATCGTTAGAAGCACGGCCTTCCAGGCGATCGGCTCCACGATGCTCTCGGCGAAATGGCTCCAACCGGCAGAAAAAGACTGTACATATACGCCAAAAATCGGCAGCACGATCAGGGCAAAAAAATAAAGCAGTACCGTGCTCCGAAATCCCCAAGTCCATCCCTTATGGCGTATCCATGTTGTCACAATGCACCCCTCCCGCCTCCGGAACTTACTTCCGGTCGACTCGTACACAGAATTCATCTTTATATTTCCTATTTGTATACTTGGTTTTTTGCTTAAACATACTTTACCAAATGCGGAATCCGATCGTCAATCCATCTTTTGCAGTTTATAGGGTACAATAATAATAAATATGGAAAAAGTTGAGGAGGTTTTCATTTTGCTTTTTACAGGGGAATTACGTACGCAGGGACGGGACGAGTTGAGGGATATTACCCGGGAGGTTGCTTCCTTCGTGAAGCAAAGCGGGGTTCAGCAAGGGACAGCGCTGATCTACTGCCCTCATACGACGGCAGGCATTGCCATTAATGAGAATGCCGATCCGGACGTGAGACGGGATGTGCTGATGTCGCTGGATGAGGTGTATCCGTGGGAGCACCCCAAATACCGTCATGCCGAAGGGAATACGGCTTCCCATCTGAAATCCATCACATGCGGCCCTTCCCAGACCGTCATTATTCATAACGGACATCTGCTGCTCGGACGGTGGCAGGGCATTTATTTCTGCGAATTTGACGGACCGCGGCAGCGGCAGTACCATGTGAAGATCATGGAAGGCTAATCAAGCTTTCGGAGTATGCCATCAGAAAAAAGACAGGCATCATGCTAGAGCGTGATGTCTGTCTTGATGTTAACATCAGGTGATTGACGTTTCAACGCAACATCGTTGTAATACATTGAAGCATCAAGCGAAAACGGTACGGCAAAAACGGGGACTAGACCCGGCTGTACAAGCTTCGGCATAGTACCTTGATATGGGTGAGTGCGGCGGGTTTGATCTCTTCAAAACCGATCCGGTCCTGAATGTAATACGATATAAAGCCATGCAGCGACAAAAATAAAGTCAGCGGAACGGTGCGCCGCTCCTCCTCGCTATAGTTCTCCTCAAGCAAATATTGACGGACAAGCGTAGCGAACATTTCAAAACAACGCCCCTGCTCAGAGCGACAGTAGGACAGCAGCTCCTCGTCCCGGATCATGAACATGATCTCGTATTGGTACGGATTGTCCAGACCAAAACGGACGAACTCCAGCATCAGCTGCTCCAGCTTCGAAACTCCGTCACAGGGAGGCTTTCCCGACACTTCCAACAGCAAATCATTCAGATCATTGAAATCCTTCACGACAATGGCGTAGAATAGCTCCGCCTTTTCCTTAAAATGATAGTACAAGGAGCCGTGGCTATAACCCAGATGCTGCCCGATGCTGCGCATCGAAATGGCCCTGTAGCCCTTTGTTATAAACAAATGCCTGGCTGCTTCCAATATCCGCTCCCTGGACAACTCGCGTTCAACTGCTCTTCTTGCCATATTATTTTATTCCCCTTCAATAAAATAAAGCCGCTCTCCCTCCGTGATCAAGGACTGCCCCTGCGTCAAATCAACCATCCAGGCGATAAAGCTCTCGGCCTCGCCGTCCAGCGGCAAGCAGGTCAATGTCACTGTATCGGCAAAGCCCGTCTCTCCCATGCGGACACCGCGGTTGCGGAGCTCGTTCTCTACCTTGCCAAGCCAAGTATAATCCAGTTCCACGAAAACCTCCCGGTGGAGTACTCTCGTAATCGGATCCCCCGACTCAATGGCGGCAACCGCTCCGTCCGTATAAGCCCGAATAAGTCCGCCCGCACCCAGCATGATGCCGCCGAAATACCGTGTGACGACGATCGCTATATTTTTCCGCCCCTGGCTGCGGATCACTTCCAGAATCGGCTTGCCGGCCGTACCGCTCGGTTCCCCGTCATCGGACTGCTTCTGGATTTCGTCCCGCTCGCCGATCATGTAGGCAGAGCAGTTATGCGTCGCGTTCCAATGCTTCTTCTTGATGTCTTCAATAAATGCGATGGCTTCCTCCTCGGTCGCAACCGGCATCACATGACCGATGAATCGGGATTTCTTGATGACGATTTCCTTGGAGCCTGCCTGACGCACCGTCTTGTAACGATCCAACATGAATGAATAACCACCCCTTACTATCGGGCTCTCTTCCCCGAAGCGGCATAACAATCAATGCCCGCATATGGATGCAAACTTCAGCGGGTGAACCCGAGAACGAACAAATTACCAAGAAAGCAGTTCCCGGCACAAAAAATATGCCGGCGAACTGCTTTCTTCAGCGTCTTGCGTTAAAATTCCATGATGTGTCAGGTTTATTCGGAAAGTCTCGCTTCCAATTCGGCTTTTTCCCTCTCATATCCCGGTTTGCCAAGCAGAGCGAACATATTCTTCTTGTAAGCCTCTACGCCCGGTTGGTCAAACGGGTTCACACCCAACAAGTAGCCGCTGATACCGCATGCCTTTTCGAAAAAGTATACCAGATATCCGAACGAATAGGGAGTGAAATCTGGAATTGTCACAATCAAGTTCGGAACTTGTCCGTCCGTATGGGCCAGCATCGTGCCCTGGAATGCTTTTTTGTTGACGAAATCCAGCGTTTTTCCGGTCAAGAAGTTAAGGCCGTCCAGATCTTCCGGATCCGATTCGATCGTAATGTGCTCGGAAACGTTCTCCACCTGAATGACGGTTTCGAAGATATTGCGGCTGCCTTCTTGAATGAATTGGCCCATGGAGTGCAGATCGGTCGAGAAATCCACCGATGCCGGATAAATGCCCTTGAAGTCCTTCCCTTCGCTCTCGCCGTACAGCTGCTTCCACCATTCGGATACGAAGTGCAGGGAAGGCTCGTAGTTAACCAGAATCTCGATAGCCTTGCCTTTGCGATACAACGCGTTCCGAACAGCGGCATACTGGTACGCTTCGTTCTCGGCAACGTTCGGGTTGCTGTATTCCTTCGCAGCATCCGCCGCGCCTTGCATCATCTCTTCGATGTTGATGCCAGCGGTTGCGATCGGAAGAAGTCCCACGGCCGTCAGTACCGAGTAGCGTCCGCCTACGTCGTCAGGGATCACGAAGGACTCGTAGCCTTCCTCATTGGCAAGCTTCTTGAGTGCGCCCTTCGCTTGGTCCGTTGTCGCGTAGATCCGCTTGCGCGCTTCCTCCTTGCCGTATTTCTTCTCGAGCTCGGCACGGAAGATCCGGAATGCGATGGCCGGCTCCGTCGTTGTGCCCGATTTGGAGATTACGTTGACGGAGAAGTCCTTGCCCTCAATCAGATCAAGCAGATGCTTCACATAAGTGGAGCTGATGTTGTTGCCTGCAAAATATATTTCAGGCGTCTTGCGCTTGTCCTTCGGCAGTTCATTATAGAACGAATGGGACAGCATCTCGATCGCAGCGCGGGCGCCGAGATAGGAGCCGCCGATGCCAATGACGATCAGCACGTCGGAATCGCTCTGAATTTTAGCCGCCGCTTTCTGGATTCGTGCAAATTCTTCTTTATCATAATTACTTGGAAGGTCGATCCAGCCCAAATAATCGGAGCCGGCGCCTGTGCCTTTATGTAGCTGCTCATGAGCGGTGCGGATCGGCTCCGCGAAATAATCCACCTCGTGTTGATTGACGAAAGTTAGTGCTTTACTATAATCAAATTTGATTTTTTTAGACATGCCTCTAAACCTCCTGTGAATTTAGGAATAGGATACTGTAATTTGATAGGGACCGCAAGGTCCGCAAGCGAACCGTCATGCATTCTTCATCGTTCCTTCGAATCCGGCAATCCGGCGCTTCCTCCGGTGAAGACTGGCTTCGTTTCGGAAACACGTGCTAAGATAGAATGGATCAGGAATCCATAAGCGAAGGTGATAGCTATGAAGAAAATCGGCTTTATCGGGCTCGGCACCATGGGCGCACCCATGGCAGCCAACCTGCTTAAACAGAATTATGACGTTACCGTGTACAACCGGACCAGTGAAAAATGCCGTCCGCTCGCCGAACAGGGCGCTTCCGTTGCGGATACCCCGCGCGAAGCCGCAGAAGGACAAGACGTCGTTATCACGATGGTTAGCAATGATGATTCCATCCGGGACGTCTTTTATGGCGAGAACGGTCTGCTGGGCTCGCTAAGGGAGAACATGACCGTCATCGACTGCAGCACGATCTCCCCGAGCCTCGTCAAAGAAATTGCGTCCGCCGTTTCCGGACTTGGCGCTTCCTTCCTTGACGCGCCCGTAACCGGCAGCAAGCCTGCCGCGATTGACGGAACACTGGTCTTCATGGTTGGCGGCGATGCCGAGGTCATAGCGGCTCAGTCGGACATATTCGAGACGCTTGGCAAAAAGGTTATCCACATGGGCGCGAACGGAAGCGGCGCGGTGGCCAAGCTCGCGCATAATACCATCGTCGGCATCAATAATCTGGCGCTTGCCGAAGGATTCGCCATTGCCGCCAAATCCGGCATTCCGGCAGATAACTTCCTCGAGCTGGTTCAGCTCGGCTCGGCGGGCAGCAAAGCGGCTGAGCTGAAAGGCCGCAAAATTATCGACGGCGACTTCAGCAATCAATTCTCCTTGGCGCTTATGCTTAAGGACTTGAGGCTGGCATCCTCGCTCACCGACAGTGCCGGCATGCCGTCCCCGATGCTGAATCTGGCGAAGAGCCTGTTCCAGGCCGGAGCCAGCGAAGGCTACGGCGAGGAGGACCTGTCCGCTGTCGTGAAATGCTACGAGGCATGGATCGGCCAGAAAATCGGAGGCAAGGAGCTGCAATAAGCTCAAAGCCGAAATCAAAGCCGAGCTCTAAATCCTCAAGTCATGCAATCAGCAAGCTCTAAGCTCTAAGCTCTAAGCTCTAAGTAAGCTTTAAGACAAGCTCAAAAGCAAGCTGAGGCAAGCTCAACGTCAGATTGATGCAAGCTGACATATAACGTAATAGCTGGCATCCACATCGTAACGGCTCGTTTCCCTAAGTATCCGTCAATGACACGCGGACCGGGGAACGGGTCTTTTTTTGTGTGATCGACCCACTAGCAAGAATCAGTGATCCCCTGCTGATTTACCGAGCGCGGCAGTCGAAGCTTCGCGCCTTGGATCAGGACGCCGGATAAGAGCAGCAGTAATCGGTAACGGTGCGGATCTCCAGCTTAAAGCTCGAGTTGCCCGGCACGTCGAAGGTGGCGCTCCCCTGAATCTCCCGCCATTCCTGCTCACCCGGAAGAAGAACCCGTAGATCGCCCGACAAGATCTCCATAATTTCCGGGCCGTCCGTGCCAAATTCGTAGCTGCCCGGCAGCATGATGCCCAGCGTTACCTTTTGGCCATCCTCCAAGACCACCGTGCGGCTCGTCACGTTCCCCTCATAATAAATGTTGGCTGCCTTAGTAATCGTAGCATTCTTGAATTGCGACATCGTTCTGCTCCCCTCCAAAATATGTAAAGCAAGATATATGACGACACCCGCATGAAGCGGGTGCCGGTTGATCCTATGGAGTTCGTTCTAAATGAATTACAGCAGCGCTTTGACGCGGCTGACGACATTTTCAACGGTGAAGCCATACTCCGCAATGACACGGTCGCCAGGTGCGGAAGCACCGAAGATGGAGATGCCGAGAATGTCGCCTTTTTCGCCGACGTAACGCTCCCAGCCGAACGGATGGGCCATTTCAACGGCAAGGCGGGCTTTCACGTCCGGAAGCAGGACGGAATCTTTGTAAGCCTGATCCTGGCTGTCGAACAGATCCCAGCTTGGCATGCTGATGACGCGGACATGGATGCCCTCTTCAGCGAGCGCCTCTTGGGCTTTGACCGCAAGCTGCACCTCGGAGCCGGTCGCGATGATTTGCGCCTGCACCTTGCCGCCTTTGGCATCGGATACGACATAAGCGCCGCGTTTGATGCCTTCGCGGGCGTTGTCTACCGTGCCTGCAAGAATCGGCAGGTTCTGACGTGTCAGCACGAGAGCAACCGGACGGTCCGTATTTTCAACCGCATAAGCCCATGCAGCCGACGTTTCGTTGGCATCCGCCGGACGGATCACGGTCAGGCCTGGGATAATGCGCAGGGACGCGAGCTGTTCAATCGGCTCGTGGGTTGGGCCGTCTTCGCCAACCGCGATGCTGTCATGCGTCAGCACGTAAGTTACCGGCAGCTTCATCAGCGCAGCCAGACGAATAGCCGGACGCAGATAATCCGTAAACACGAAGAATGTGCCGCCGAAGATTTTCAATCCGCCATGAAGCGCAATCCCGTTCATCGCGCCGGCCATCGCAAATTCACGAACGCCGTAGTAGACGTTGCGGCCTTCATAGCTTTCAGGCGTAAAGGACGGCAGATCGTTAAGATGCGTCATTGTGGAGCTCTCCAGATCCGCAGAGCCGCCAAGCAGATGAGGCACGCCGGATGTCAGGCCGTTCAGCGCTTTGCCGGATGCAACGCGGGTGGAAACGGCTTTGTCCTCGGCGCTGTATTTCGGAAGATCCTTATCCCAGCCCTCAGCAAGCTTGCCGGATTCGCCGCGCTCGAACTGCGCTGCGAGTTCAGGGTAAGCTTCTTTATATTTCGCGAATTGATCGACCCAAGCTTGGTATGCGGCGATTCCGCGCTCCTTCACTTTGCCGAAATGCTCGCGCACTTCTTCAGGCACATAGAAATCCTCTTCGTATACCCACTTGTAGAATTCCTTGGTCAGCTTCGCTTCCTCGGTTCCGAGCGGGGAGCCGTGCGTACCGCCATGTCCGCCCTTGCCTTGCTTGTTCGGGCTTCCGTAGCCGATGATCGTCTTCACTTCGATCAGCGTCGGACGACCGGTTTCGGCTTTCGCTTCCTCGATCGCTTTCTCAATGGCAGGCAGATCGTTGCCGTCTTCGACGCGCAGCACCTGCCAGCCGTAAGCTTCAAAACGCTTCGCTACATTTTCGGAGAAGGCCAGGCTCAGCTCGCCGTCCAGGGAGATATCGTTGGAATCATACAGCATGATCAGCTTGCCAAGCTTCAGATGGCCAGCCAGGGAAGCCGCTTCGGAAGCAACGCCCTCCATCAGGTCGCCGTCGCCGCAGATCGCGTACGTATAGTGGTCGACAACTTTGAAATCGTCCTTGTTGTAAGTCGCGCCCAGATGCGCTTCCGCCATCGCCATGCCGACTGCCATCGCAACGCCTTGTCCAAGCGGTCCTGTCGTGGCGTCTACGCCTGCCGTATGACCGTATTCCGGATGGCCCGGCGTCTTGCTGCCCCATTGACGGAACTGCTTCAGATCCTCCAGCGAGAGATCATAGCCGCTCAGGTGAAGCAAGCTGTACAGCAGCATGGAACCGTGGCCTGCCGACAGCACAAAGCGGTCGCGGTTAATCCAGCTCGGCTGATCCGGGTTATGGACCATGGTCTTCGCGAACAATTGATAGCCCATTGGCGCAGAGCCCATCGGCATGCCCGGGTGACCGGATTTGGCCTTCTCGATCGCATCGATCGCCAGCGTCCGAATCGTCGCGATGGACAGGTTGTCGATCGTTTGATTATGTTCAGTTGTCATGATTCGTCCTCCTCAAATCTTCTCCGTCGTAAGCTTCGAATATGAAGTCATCTTACGCCCCTTCGGCCCTGTTATGTAGCAATGAGGGCAGTTAGGAATGTTGAGAATATCATTTTGACTCTTATTGTATCACCAGACGTGATTCATTTCCATAACGTAATTTTCGTTGTTTTCCAAATTGACACAAAAGCCGCGAATGTCCCTCCTGCATTATTTCCTTTATTAGACGGGTTATAACCGTGAGAAGCGAATCTTAAACGAGCCGCTGGAAATAAGGCCCGGGAATCGACTCCCCGGGAAAACATCAGGACGTTCCAGACTCCCGGAATACGCCTGCCGTTTTAGGCTCCGTCCATCCCCGGCTTCTCCCAAGCTGGCTTCCTTGTACGAAAAAAAGCCCCGGTCCAGACACAAATGGTCTGGCCGGAGCCTTCGGATTGGCATTCAAGCTCATCGGCGGGTTCCCCGCTTCTTGGCCTGGAGGAGGCGATCCATGGAGGAGCCTCCTCCCGCTGCCGGCCCGGTTCCCTCGGGCCGGCGCTCTCCGCCCCCCGGTGCCTTCGGCGGCGGGGGCGGCGGAGGCGGCGCGCTTCCGCGGCGCGCGCCCTCCCCTGCGGCCGGCTTCGCCTTCGCCGGCCGCTCTTCCCGCAGCGGGGCAGCCCCCCGCTGCGGTGCGCGTGCCTCCGGCTGGGCCTTGCGGCCCCCAGCCGGAGCCGCGCCGGGCGCCGGGGCGGGGTTCCCGCCCCCGGCGAGTGCGCCCGCGCCGCTGCGCTCCTGCGCGGGCGGCGCCTTGGCCGGCGGCGATGTCTGGCCGCCGCCGTAAAAGGTGGCGGCGCGGGCTTTGCGCGCCGCCAGCCGCTCGAGGCCGGTGCGCTGCCCGGCCTCGCCGGCGGGAGCCGGCCGCCTGCGGAGCAGGGCGGCCAGGCGGGCGCCGAGGGCGGCCCATGGCAGCGCCAGGCGCCGCACGGCGATGTCGGCGACCCACAGCAGAAGGGCCGCAACTAACAGCGGATAGCTCCAGTCATGCAGCTGCGTTCGGGAAGCCGCCTTCCCGTCAAATACCTCCTTGGGGTTATCCCAGGACAGCACGCGTCCGCCCGTAAGCTCAGCAAGACGGGTCAGCCCTTCCTCGCCGTCTCCGGAGGAGATCCGATATTCCGGCGAATAAGGGACGACAAAGCCCGTTCCCGGCGCTGCCGCTCTCGATCCATCTCCACTCGCATCCTCGAGCGAAAGGAGGAAAGCGCCCGGCTTCGTCACATTCACAAGCCCTGTATAACGGCCCGGCGCCTCCTGAACCAGCTCCACCTTCTGCTCGCCGGCTTCGTCATCTCCAATGACCGCATTCAGCTTCTCGGGCGGCTTCTCCCCGTTGGTCGTTACCTGCAGCCTCACCTGGTTCCCGGCCGTTTCCGTCGTAACCTCATAGGGTGAGGAGGTAAACTGCGGGAACGTCCATTTCACGATCTCCGTCAGCGTATCCGCAAAGGCGTTCCAGGACACCCATTCCTTCGACCATTTCCCGCTTAAATCGCTCGTCCATGCCACGCTTCGGCCCGAGCCGTACTGCCAGCGGGCGAGCACCGGATCCGGCTCCGGGCTGGCCAGCACCGTCTGAGCCGTCGACTTCGGCGTTGTCGCCACATAACCGTACAGCCCCGGGACGCCCTCTTGAAACAGGCTTGCCCAGTCTCCCGCCTGCTGAAGCGCGGGGACGAACGGCTTATCGACAATATAAGACTTGGCCATCATGACGGCCTCCCGGCTGAAAATCGCCGGCAGCGTCGTTTCGTCCTCCACGAAGTAGAAGCGTCCCTTGGCGGCTTCCGCCAAGGTTTGCAGCAGGTTGACGTCTGCATCCATGCCGACCGCTACCGAGGACATCGTGATTTTATTCTTTACCATCGTATCGGTCAAATCCTGATATCCCGAATTGAAGGCCGACTGGCCGTCCGTCATCAGAATGATATGCCTGCGCTGGGATTTAATCTTCAGCATCTCATCCAAGGCGGATGAAACCGCCGGATAAATATTCGTGCCGCCGTTGCTCGGGATCGACTGGATGCTGCTGATGATCTCTTCCTTATTTTCCAGCGTCTGCGGGGGCACCACCCACCAAGGCGCATCGTCGAAAGCGACCACCCCGACCGTATCCTTCGGCCTGAGGAGCTCCACCGTGCGCATCGCGGATTCTTTCGCAAGCTCGATCTTTTCCCCGCTCATGCTTCCCGAGCGGTCAATGACCAGAATCAGCCCGAGCGATGGGATTTCCCGCTTGCCCTCAAGCTCCATGGACACAGGCAGCGCCTTCTCGATCGGCGTCTTGAAATAGCCGCCCATCCCGAAGCTGTCTTCGCCGCCGGCCATCATGAACCCGATGCCGAAGCTGCGGACCGCCTGTTCGATCAGCTCCATTTGTTTGCCTCCGACACGGCTGCCCGAAACATCGTTGAATATGATGCTGTCATAAGCGGCGTACTTCGCGGCATCGAGCGGCAGCAGCTCCGGCGGAATGACCTCGGTACCGATCATGCCGGACTCAAGAGCCGCCGTAATGTTGCCGGAGGTCCCCGGGGTGCCTTCAACGATCAGCACCCTCGGCGGTCCGTCGACCCGGGTAAAATCAAATGCGGCATTGTTGGCCGCAGATTCATCCCCGTCCATGAATATTTCAGCCCGGTACCTGTGAAGACCCGGGTTCTTGGCAAGTCCCTTGATCGCAAAACGGTTCTCCCCCGGCGATACCTCCACGCGTTCCCGTCCGATTTCCCGGTTGTCCTCATAAATGCGGAGCTCGCCGGCGGTTTTGAAGGTGCTGCGAATGAGCGCCTCCACATAGAAGGATTCCGCTTGGTAGAGCTTCTCCGGCACCTTCAGCTCCTCGACGGCGACATCCCGGATCTCTTGCTTCGGAGCCGGGAGGACATCCACCGCGATGCCTCGATCCTTCAGCAGCCTTCCGGCGGCCGTCATGCTTCCGACATTCTCTTCCCCATCGGAGATCAGCACGATTCGGGAATCGCCGTTTCCGTCCAGAAGGCTTCCGGCAAGCTGCAAACCCGATTCCAGTCCCGTGAACCGCCCTTCAAGCAGCGCATTCAGCGACGCGCCGGCCGACTCGTCCGCCGAGAGTCGCCGCTCCACTGCTCCCTCAAGACCCGTTGAGACGATGGCGGTTGTATCCTCTTCCCCTTTGGCTGCAATGGACTCGCCGATCCAGCTTGTGATCCGTGACGGGTCTCCCATGCTGTCCGATCGGTCCGCCAAAAAGACGACCTGTTTATCCCGCAGCACGGTGAACCCATGCAGGCCCGACAGCATGAAGATGAGCAGCAAAATGACCAGGGTTCTGAGACCCAGCGCCAGCTTCCGCCGAAAGCCGCTTAACCGGAAATCCGACCGGTATGCATAATACAGAAAGATCCCTGCCGGAATCAGCAGCAGCAGCAACCATGGATGACTAAATTGAACGCCCACGCTGGTACACCCCCCATTCTGCAGAGATCACGGCCAGCGCCAGTGCAGCAAGCCAAGGCATAAGCGAACCGGCCTGGCTGGCCGCTCTGCGCTGCTCTGCAGCCGAAGCGCCGCTGCCTTGATCTCCTCCGCCGGACGCTGCGCCAGAGCCGGTCTGGCTCACCGCCGGACCTTGCGTCGTGCTCAGGTCCGCTTCGTACGGATCAGCCGTCACCGCAAGCCAGTACGACGTCGTCTCTCCCGCTTCGTTCTGTTGTTCGAACGTATACAGTCCCGGAACGTCCGGTACCGTCTGCACCGTTGAAATGCCGCTCTCGCTCCGCTGCACCTCGACGGTATCCGGTCCGTCCGCAAGAGCAAGCCCGCTCTTGGGTACCCACTTGGCGGATACCGCATCAGCCGCTACAGGAATATCCGCCTGGGCCCCGGCCAGGAATCGCCCAAGCCCGGTCCCTGAGCCGGAAGTCATCCAATCGAGTGCATTATTCACCAATACCGGGAATTCAGGCGACAGAGGCAGATCGCTGTCCTGCAGCAGGAACTGGAAGGACAATCTCGGGCGGCCTTCCGCCACACCGGCATATACGAGCGGCTGGTCCCCGAGCCGGATGACCGGTTCCCCCCATGCAGGGCGCTGATCGATCAGCTTGCCGAAATAAACCCCCGACATGGTCAGATAAGAAGTGAGCGGATGCTGGGCCAGCACGGGCCGCCCGCCCTGGCTCCCGACCTTCGGTCCATCTCCGCCGATGGTCCACAGCGGCGTTTGCCGGGCCAACTCTGCCCATTTCCCCTGCGTAAAGCCCGCAGGAATGCTTCCGTCCATGACGAGCAGATCAAATTCGCCGTCGGGTACGGGCGGAATATCCGGTTCTGTGCGGTCATCCTTGCTTCCTTCGCTCCGACCGCCTTCCCCGCTTCCTTCCGAAGCTTGATCGCCTTGATTGCCCGCCGATCCGTTCACGGCGATCCGGGTCACTTCCGCTCCGCTAAGCTGCAGCGCCTTCTCCAGAAACAGATTGCCTGAGGTTAACAGCAGCACCCTTGCGGAGCTGCGGCCGGTTCCGAAGGCAAATGATTCATTATCGGCCGCATAGCCATCTTCGGATGCCAGCTCGAGCCGGTAGACCTCCGCAAACGGAAGATCGGAGAAGGATGCCGTCGCCTTCTTCTTGGGTTCGAGCTCAACGACTCTGCTCGCGAGCAGCTGGCTGTCTCCGTACAGATTTACCTCGACGGAGGAGGCCCCCTCCGCGTTCGAGCTAACCACCGCAACGCCTTCGTACGAAGATCCTGTCCCCCCCTTCGGAGAAACGCCGAACTGCTCGATCGATGCGTTGTGTTTTGCCGCCCCCTGGATCGTCTCCACCGATACCGGCACCTGGAAGGCTATCGGGACCGGATCCTGCCGCCAATGGCTGTCCGTAAATATGACAACCTCAGCATCGGGTTCCTCCCTTGTCAATGCCGCGGCAAGCGAGAGCGTCTCCCGATACGATGCCGTTCCGTAATAAGGATGCAGCGCTTCAATCGCTTCATCGATCGCGCCCCGGTCGCTTTCATGGGATACATGCGTTACAGGGCTGGATCCGGTCGACAGCAGCGTGATCTCACTCCGTCTCCCCTGATCCCGAACGTAGGCCTTCAAGCGCTCCTTCATCTGTTCCAATCGGGAGGAGTCCTCTCCTTCCCCGCTGCCTTCAGTCTGCATCTGCGCGCTCATGCTGCCCGAGGTATCGGCAACGATGACGATATGTGCGCTGCCTCCGGACACCTGCATAAAGGGCTGCATCAGCGCGAAGACCATCAACGCGGCAGCCAGAAGCTGCAGCCACAGCAGAAGCCGGTTCTGCAGCTTCTGCCACGGCCTGGTGGCCTCCAGGTTTTTAAGCACTCGCTCCCACAACAGGTGGCTGGGAACCGTTGTATCCACATATTTTCGTTTGAACATATACATCAGCATGATGGCCGGCAGCGTTAGACCGAACCATAGGCTCATCCATGATTGAATCCCCACAAACACGTTCCCTCCTTACTCCCATACCGCAATCTTGTTCACGCGGCGCGGCCCGCGGGACCACTCACCTTGCTCGTACTCGCCACTGGCGGCACGCCATGGGCACAACTTGCTAACTCGCACTCGCTCCCTTGTGGCAGTCCACGGCACAACTTGCCTGCTCGGACTCGCATCCTGTTGGCAGTCCACACAGAACCTGCCTGCTCGCGCTCGCTTCCTGGTGGCAGTCCACACAGAACTTACCTGCTCGGACTCACTCCCTGGTGGCGGCCCGCGGGCACCACTTGCCTTGCTCGCACTCGCTCCCTGGTGGCAGCCCGCCTAGGACACTGTGCGTTTCTCCCTGTGCGCACGATGCATAAATTCGAGGCATACTTGGATCGCTCTTGAGGCTTGCCCGAAGCCTGCTGCCACCTTACCATCGCCCCTACTGCCGCAGCCCGGCAAGCCCTTCCGGGAAAGTGCGGGCGGTCCATAGTTTAGAACGAGCGGCCCGCTATGGCTCCACGGGTTGAAGCCTAGCTGGATGCAGCAGATGCTAGCTTGAGACTACTCCCGCACCCGCCAGCACGCCAAACATGGCATCCCGCAGCGGCATGTCGGCCGGAATGAGCACGTAGGTCATCCCGCGCTCCGCACAGACGCCGGACAGCATATGGCGGTAACGCTCCAGCTCGGCTTTATACGCTTCCAGCACCTTGCCCGTCAAGGCTACTTCCTTCCCGCTGTGCGTCTCGCTGTCAATCAGGCGAAGATCGCCGGTCAGCTTGGGGTCGAGCTCCTCCCGGGACAAAATATGGACCAGCACAACCTCCTGCCCGCTGCCGGCCAGCAGGGACAGCGCCCTGAGCAGCTCATCCTCGCCGCCTTCGAGCCAAAAATCCGAAAACACCCAGGTCATGCCCGGATGCCTTGGCAGCGCGCCGGGCTGTCCGAGCGCAGCGGCAAGGCTCCCTTCACCGCCGGTCTGCGCGCCCTGCAAGAACGAGAACAGTCGGTGCGCCGAACCTTTGCCCCGCATCACGGGCAGGCGGGCGGACAAGGTGCGGCTGTAGCAGGCAATCTGAAGCCGGTCGTATGAGGAGAGCGCCATGTATCCGACGCTTGCCGCCAGCTGGCGGGCAAGCCGCCATTTGGGGCTGCCGTGGACCGCCTGATCCGCCGCTCCCTCCGGACGTTCCCCTTCCGCAGACGATATCACCGCTCCCATCGATGCGGAGCAATCGAGAAAGATGCTGACCGTCAGCTCCTGTTCGTCCATGAACTGGCGGACAAACGCTTTACCGGTACGGGAATACACGCCCCAGTCGAACCTGCGCACATCGTCGCCGGGCGTGTACAGGCGATAATCGGCGAATTCGAGCGAGGAGCCGAGGCGGCGGGACCGCCGCTTCCCCTGCTGGGTTCCCGCAACCCGCCGCTTCGCGGACAGCGTGAGCCGCTCAAGCCGCGGAAGCCATTCCGGCAGAAGCAAATGACCGGCGCCGCTCACGCGGAGGCCTCCAGCGCCTGCAGCACCTCTTGGATGACCTGATCCGTCGTCATTCCGATCGCCTGCCCCTCAAAGTTCAGGAACAGCCTGTGGCGCAGCGCTGGCAGCGCGACCGCCCGGATATCCCCGGTGGATACATGCATCCGCCCGCTGCACAACGCCCGGACCTTGCCGACCGAGATGATGGACTGAATGCCGCGGGGACCGGAGCCGAATTGGACGTATTTTTTGACCGCCTCCGGCGCGGACGCCTCCTCAGGATGCGTCATCATGAGCAGTCGGACCGCATAATCCAGTATTTCATCCGCGACCAGCACTTCCTTCGCCCCCCGCTGGATCTCCAGCAGGTCATCGCCCGTCATTTGCCGCTCGACCTGGAACGTATGCGACGACGTTGTCCGCTTTACGATCTCCTTCAATTCGTCGGCACTTGGATAAGATACTTCAATCTTCAGCAGGAACCGGTCCAGCTGCGCTTCCGGCAAGGGATAGGTTCCCTCGTTCTCGAGCGGGTTTTGCGTAGCCAATACGAAGAAGGGGTTAGGCAGACGGTGCGTTTCCCCGCCTACCGTCACCGTCTTCTCCTGCATGGCCTCGAGCAGGGCCGACTGAGTTTTCGGCGTAGCCCGGTTAATCTCATCAGCCAGCACGATGCTGCTGAAGAGCGGCCCCTTTTGAAAGGTCATCCCCGTGCTTCCATGCTGCCCGAACGACAAAATATTCGTGCCCGTAATGTCGCTCGGCATTAAGTCCGGCGTGAATTGGATCCGGGAGAACGACAGGTCCAGCGCATCGGAGACGGTGCGGACGAGCATCGTTTTTCCTAGTCCCGGTATCCCCTCCAGAAGGGCGTGGCCTCCGGCAAAGATACACCAGAGCATTTGCTCCACGACCTCCTGCTGTCCGACAATGACCTTGCCGATATGTTCCCTCAGTCCAGAAATGCTCTCCATCCATTCCTGGGGTCTCACTGCAATATCCGACATGGATTAAACCTCCGTCTTCTAAATAAATTCAACGTTCGCTGCAGCCGGTTATTTAGCCGCTAAAGCCTCACGGATTCGGATTGATCTGGATGAAATATTCCTCCACCAACCCCTGCATTTGATCAGGCAGCTGATTGCGGTCCAGCGTGTTTTTGGCTTTGGACTCATAATCCCGGTACACTTCCTCGTACGGACGCGACGTGCCGGGAATGGTCGGCGATATGCCGCCCTTCTGGATATCGCCGCCGGAGCCGTTAAGCTCTCCCGAATCGTTCTGGACGTTGCCGCCGCCCTTGTAATTTCGAGGAATCGTGACAAGCTCGCGCCCTCCGCTGCCGAGCCCTGCGCCGCTTCCTACCCCGTTGCCGGAACCCGAACCGGTGCCGCTGCCAGACCCAGCCCCTGAACCCGAGCCGCTGCCAGAACCGGAGCCACTGCCTGCGCCTTGGCCGCTCCCCGATCCCTGCTGGTCCGAACCCGCGCCGGAACCGGAGCCGCCGTTCTCACTCTGCTCTCCCGAGCTTTCCCCAAGGCCAGCCTGCGCCAGCGCCTCCGCGCTTCCGCCGTTTGCCCAAGCGTCCGACACCGACATACCTCCTGCCTTCATCTGATCCGCCATGGCCAATCCCTGTGATGCGAGGGATGAGGCCAAGGCCGCTGCCGCTTCCGACTGGCTCTCCGAAGCAGCCTTTGCCAGCGCCGTTTCGGCCAGCTCTTCAGCCAGCTTCTGCAGCTCCTCTTCGAGTTCTTTCGGCAGCTTGCCTTCTTTTAGCGCCTCGGCCGCTTTGGACAACGCCTTTTCCAATTCTTCATTTCCCTGCTGCTTCGCCGCTTCCTCCGCAAGCTTTTTCAGGGCATCCGATAAACGGTCTTTCTCTTCCTGCGGCATTTTCTTGACTTGCTCGGATACCTTCTTCATCTCCTGCTTGACCTCTTCGGACTTTCCTTCTTCAAGCTTCTTACCCGCTTCGGACAGCGCCTTCTGCTGCTGCATTTGCTTGGCGAGCTCGGATAAGGCCTTGGCCTTCTCCTCCTGCTGCTTCGCCAGCTTCTCCAGCTCCTCCATCGCCTTTTCAATCTTCTCCAGCGCCTGCTCGGGCTGCTTTTCTTTAGCCAGCGCTTGCCTCAGTTCGTCCAGCTTCTCTTTCAGCTTTTGCCGATCGACCGGGTCCAGCGTCTCCTTCTCCAGCTGTTCGGCGAGCTTTTCCGTTTTGGCGGCCTGCTCCTGAATCCACTTCTTCTGTTCCTTTGCCGCCTCCACCTTTTTATCCATCGGGTTCGGGATCAGCGCCAGGACCACAACGGCGACCAGACCAACGGCGCAGATCAGCAGCTGACGGTTACGGCGGGGGGAGGGAAGACGCTCGGGCAATTGCTCCGTGAATCGCTTGCCGTAAGCTTCCGCCTGCTCCCGCTGCCAGCGGGCGGCCGCTGAATCTTCCTCCCGGAAGGACAAAGCGGTCACCATCATATCGCTTCGCTCGGGGCCCCCGGATGCCTGATCCATTGCCGCCGCCGCGTCCATCGCCGGAATCCGGCTAAGCCATCCCCAAAGAAGACCCGCAAGGAGGCCGGCCGCCGGAATGGCAGCCGCCACGATGTTCATCCACGATATCGGCACGAAACGCCCGATGATCAGCAGGAGCAGCGAAACCGCAAAGCCTGCCGCGAGTCCGTACAGCGCATAAGCGATGGCCCGGAAGCGCTGCAGCCGCCGGCGTGCCGCCTCGATTGCGCGCATGATGTTGTCCACTTATTTCTCCTCCTTCAGATCCTTTAAATGCTTTCAGGTCAGATCCGTTGCATAACCTTCATTACATACCATTTTCGGACGTACTGTGATCCTGCGGAAGCTGTTCGGCAGGCTCCTCACCCTTTCTTCGCCGAGCGACAGGCCGGATGTTCCGAATGGCAATCCAGAGCGCGAGCACGATAACGACCGAGTACACAATGACAAACTCGAGCCACAGCTCAATCGGCGCTTTGCTGTTCAGATTGCCGCCATAGAGCAGAAAGGCCTCCTTCGAGAACGAAGAGTCGAACAGGCTCATCATCGCTCCGGCCGGATTCAAGCCCAGCAGATAGCCGACCCAGGAGTGGGTGCCTGCGACAGGAGGCTGTCCTGTCACATACATATTCCGCTGCTCGATGCCCATAAAGAACAAATAGAGAAGACCCGTCACCAAGAAAATGATAAGTCCCACGCCATATGTCACGATGATGGCCACAATCGTCCGTTTGAACAGCGTCGAGAACATGACGCCGAGCGCTCCAAGTAGCAGCATCACAAACAGATAGAATAGAAAGACCGATATCAGCTGCTTCGGCGATATGCCGCCATACAGAAACACGATGCTGTACACCGGCAGCGTCGCCAGCACGATCAGCGCCATGAAGCTGAGCGCGGACACCAGCTTGCTGAGCACGATCGTTGACGAGCTTTGCTGGGTCGTCAGCAGCATGCTCAGCGTCTGCTTCTCGCGCTCGCTGCTGATGACGCCGGCCGTCAATGCCGGGGCCATGAAGGCGATCAGCACCAGCTGGGCAAAGCTCAGCACATAGAACATCATCTGGCTTACCTGCGGATCGAACCGCTGCGGTCCCCGGTTGCCCAAATACAGAAACAAATAAATGAAACCCATCGCAATCGTGCCGAGCGCCAGTATATAAAACAACACCGACAGCATTGAACGGGTCGAACGCATCCGCAGCCGGAATTCCTTGTCGATTACCGGATTGATCAATCTTCTGCTCCAATTCATTCGCGCGGGCCTCCTTTCGTAATTTCGAGAAATACGTCCTCCAGATTACTCTGTGCTTCCTGGAACGAGACAATCGGGATTTCCCAGGAGATCACCTTCCGCAGAAGCTCGCTCTGCTGTACATCGTCGCCGCTGTAATGAACGTGAACCCCGGTGTTGTCCGTCAAGACGGACGTCACAAGCGGCTCATCCCGCAGCTTTTCGGCCAGCTCCTCACCTCGCTCGAGCGTGCGGATATGGATGACTTTTGTAACCCGCAGACGGTTCTGGATATCAGATACCTTGCCCTGCGCCACCATTTCGCCGTGCTCAATGACGCCGATTTCATCCACCATTTCCGCCAGCTCCGGCAAAATATGCGATGAGATGATAATCGTCTTGCCCATCTGCTTCAATTCCTTCAGAATTTCGCGCATTTCGATCCGCGCCCGCGGATCGAGCCCCGACGCCGGCTCATCCAGAATGAGGACCTCCGGATCATGGACAAGACAGCGGGCAAGGCATAATCGCTGCTTCATCCCCCGCGAGAGGCTGTCTACATACGTATCCGCCTTATCGGTCAGGTTAACCAGCTCTAGCAGCTGCGGAATGAGCTGCTCGCGCTCGGCGCGGGGAATCCCGTAGCTCGCTCCATAAAAATGCAAATACTCCGTAGCTTTCAGCTGATCATAAACGCCGAAGAAATCCGGCATATAGCCGATCCGTTTGCGAACTTCCTTCGGATGCCGGGTAACATCGTAGCCGCCTACCTTGGCGACACCGGAGGTTGGCAGCATCAGCGTAGCCAAAATCGACATCGTCGTCGATTTGCCTGCCCCATTCGGTCCGACGAATCCGAATACGGTACCCTTCTCAATGTAGAGGCTGATATCCTTTAATGCATGGAATGTTCCGTATCGTTTGCTCAGATTCCGAATCTCGATCATGGCTTAACCTCCCCCTTTACAGACAGCTCCGGCATTTGGAAATTGGTTTGATCGTTAGCATTCAGCATGAACCGGATGCGGTTGTTCAAGATATACCGTTCAGGGTTCTCCGTGACCTTCAGCTCATTCCCGGATCCATTGACCGGCTCCCACTCATTCTTCTGCGCATTCCAGATTTCCATCTTGACATTGTTGTTTGGCTTGATGCCTTTAATGGAAAATTCGGAATAGACGACCTCCTGGTCGGAAATCAGCGGGAATTCCGCAATGAGGGAACCTTGCCCAAGCTCGATGCCATTTCCATATGCATTGAATATCGGTGCGTTCACCTGTGAAATTTCCGGTGCGAGGAAGCCGTAAGGAACGTTAATCTTCCCGCTTGTGCCCCATGTCATGGCCACCGGCTGTACCCAGAAATTCAACTGGTCGCTTCGTACCGCTTGCTTCTTGAGTGTATAATTCGTCAAGTGTTCGGTGTTCCATCCGAGAACAAACGCTTTGTCGGTGTTGACCGTTCCTTTCGAAAAGGTGTAGTTGGATATAATGTCCCGCTGTCTATATTTGTCATCGTTCTGCGAGTACGGGTACAGCATTCCGGCGATATCCCCGCCCATGAAGTTCAAAATCTGCTTCGGATCCTGAGGGATCGGAGCGGATCCTCCTTTCGGAATATCGCCAAGCTTATAGCCTTTGCCCCCGATTACCAGCACCACTTCGGTAAGATCGCCGGTCGTGTCGTTCATGACCGTTCCCGACAGCTGCCCCTTGGCATCCAGCTTCAAATCCGTCTCCATCCGTCCGAGCTCCTCGGGGCTCCCGGATTCGGCCCACACCTTGGCGAGCGACCACTGGGACATATCGCGCAGTTCTACCGTCGTCGAGTCCGGGTTCTTTCGGACAAAGCTCTTGCTCTCGTCCATTCCTCCGCCGAAAGAGGAACGGGAACCTGACGTTCTCAAATACATGCCGCTCGGAAATTCCAGCTCATAATTGCCGCTGCGCGGGGTAAAGAACGCGGTGGCCGTCGTTTTGACAGCACTGCCGTGGCCGTTCATCTCAACGATATTGATCGTATGCGCCAATTCCTTGGTCTTGTCTGCGGAACCGGCCATATACACCGCGCCGCTGGCGATGAAGGCGATGATCGGGATCAGGAACCAGGCCCATTCCCGTTTGTCGAACTTTTTCAAGATAAAATAGAGCACCGGCGCCACAACGACGGCGTAAATGATGAGCATCCACAGCAGCGGTGTAAATGAAGGCATCGATAAGGACGGAAAATAGTCCAGCACATAGTTCAGATTGTCGATCAGCGGGTTGTAGTACATATTTTGCGACCCGACCGGCAGACTGCCTTGCAAGACGGATGTCCATACAGCCGGATGACCGGCCCATGAGCTGACCGGCTCCATGGCGAGATCGTATGCCGCATACTGCACCTTGCCCTGACCATAGTCGTGGACGGCAACGAGCGGTTCATTTGAAGCTTGCATCTCCGTTTTCGCATCCTTTACCGGAGTGGCCGTGGAGATGGTAAAGTCCCCGTCCAGCTTCAGCGGCTTGCCGCCAAGCTTCTCCAGCTCCGGCAGCGCTGTAACTGCCGTCGTACCGTCAGCCGTTACCGGCGCAATCTCGGCAAACGGCGCCGCCGTCTTGGCATAGCCTGCTCCGCCTGCGAGAACGAGCGTCCCTCCGCCGTTCACCCAGCCGACAATCGCTTGACGCTGCGGCTCCGACAGCGTATCGGATGCAAAATTGTTGATAACCAGCACATCAAGCCCGCTTAGCAGCATGGCGTCAACCGGAATGCCCGCCGCCTTCAACGGTATAATGTTGACGCTCGTGCCTTTGCCGTTGAGCACGTTCATGAAATTCATGGTGTCCGGGTCATCCGACAGCACGCCTATCAGGGCTCCGTTATACGGATTCGCCTGCACGTAATTTTTTCCGGATGCAAACGGGATCGGCTTCCCCTTCTTATAAGATTCCTCATAGAACAGAATCTGGTTGTTATCTTTATTCAGGATCGTGCCCGGCAGCCCGAGGACGACTTCCTTCGGTGTATCCTTCGGCAGCTCGACATGCTGCACGTAGGAGGTATGAAAGCCTGCGCCGTTCTGGCTCTGTATCTGTAAGACGATATCGCCGGAGATGTCCTGGTCGCTCGTAAGCGTCAGCTTGAGCGGGTTCCATTTATCAAACTTTACCTTACCTTCATAACCGACTTCACTCTTGATGGAAATGCCGGGCCCGTCGGCAAAGACCAGCTGCGCCGGCAGGGCCAAAGACAGCATGGCTGTGATCAGCAGCGCAGCAAGCGGCAGCATCATCCGCATTCTTCGTGTATAAAACGACAACTGATGATTCCCCTCTCCCAATGTTTAATGTTTTTTTGATGATGTAATCCCTGGTGTTCCCCTTACTTCCATCTGCGTATAAGCAGCATTCTGGAGCAATCTGTAACCGATCTCGCGGTTCGAATATAAAGACGAGTCCATATTGGAAAAAGTTTGACCTTTTTTTCCGTTACCGGTTCAAAAAAGTCGCGTTCCGATCCAAACCATTCCATAAAATGATCCCCTGCATGTAAAAAATCCCGCCCCAAAAAGGAGCGGGATCTTCAGTCTATCCATTGCAGCGTTAAAGTGTCAGGCTGCTCCATTGTAGTACGGTGGATGACTTCGCTAAGCTGATTATTTTGTACGTTTAGTTAAATACAACCGTCTTGTTGTTATGCACCAAAATCCGATCCTCAACATGCCATTTCACGGCTCTTGCCAGCACAACGCGTTCAATCGTACGGCCGATGCGCTTGAGCTCGTTGACGTCGTCGCGATGGCTCACCCGCTGCACGTCCTGTTCGATAATCGGACCGCCGTCAAGCTCTTCGGTTACGTAGTGAGCAGTGGCACCGATGATTTTGACACCCCGGTTATAGGCTTGTGCATAAGGCTTGCCGCCGACAAATGCAGGCAGGAAGGAATGATGGATATTAATGATCCGGTTGCGGTAATGCTCGATGAACGTCGGCGAAATAATTTGCATATAGCGCGCCAAAATGATGACGTCGATATCGTCGCCGATCGTCTCCAGCTGCCGCTTCTCCGCCTCCTGCTTCGTCTCCGGCGTTACCGGAATATGGTGATACGGAATGCCGAAGGATTCCACGTACTCCCTCATGTCCGGGTGATTGCTCACGACCAGGGCGATATCGGCATCAAGATCTCCCGCCTGCCATTGCCAGAGAAGCTCTACGAGGCAGTGATCCTCTTTGGAAACGAATATCGCAAGGCGCTTTTTGCGCGCGGCATGGTAAATTTTCCATTCCATCCTGAATTGGTCCGCAATCGGGCGGAACGATTCCTCCAGCTGCGGCAGCTTGGACGTAAGATCCTCCAGGTCAAACTCGACGCGGATAAAGAACATGCCGCCGTCAGGATCCATGGTGTACTGGTCCGACTGCACGATGTTCGCGCCATGCTGATACAGAAACTGGGAGACCGCCGCTACAATCCCTGGTCCGTCCGGGCAGGAGATGAGCATACGGGCTCGGTTAGGATATTGGTCCGCAGGGGATGGCCGGTCTTTCTTGATGTGAATTTCCATAAGTCTTGGTGATCCTCCTCTATATCTAATACATCATTCTAAATAAGGGTAATACATTATCTTTCGTTATAACAGCTTCATTCATCCTCGGATGCACATCTGTCGGTTATCCATGCTCATTCATACGAGGGATGCACATCACTCGGCCATGCTCAATCTGTCGAGGAATGCATCGCATCATCGCTTCAGTTAGTACATGCTCATCCTTACGGGGAATGCATCATGATTTCCGCATTCATCATCCATCATTCAACTCGTGCATCCGCGAGACCCGGAAGCTCTTCCAGCGGAGGATTCGTGTCATCCACTGTGTTGGCGCTCCCGGACCGCACTGGATGCCGGTATTAGCCATACTGTTCCCGTACCATTGGCCAGCCGCCCAGCTTGCTGCTGTAAATTCGATTTCAGGCGATTAAGCCGTAAGGGAAGCTCCGGACAAATAGGCGATCAGCCGCTGGTTGACCTGCTCTTCCGAAAGCTCAGGGAACAGCTCGGCGGACATCACCATATCGTATAAGCGTTCCATCGGCTCGCGAGGATCGGCTTTTTTGGCCTTTGCATCGCTTTTCAGCAGATTCCAGGTGTCCAATACGAACGAACGGGATTCGATGCCTTCCTTCGCAAAAAATTCATGCAGCTGTTCGACCTGCTGAATGAATGCTTGTCCAAAGCGTTGCTCCACATCACCGCGCAGCAGCGCGATTTCGATCTCATACATAGGACGCTGCGTCTTCGGATCCTTCCCGATCCACGGCGTTTCAAGGATGAACGGACGTCCTTGGAGCTTCTCATGATGGACGATCCGGTGAATCGCATCGTATCCGATCCAGCCTGTTCCGATCGGGGTGTGGCGGTCTTTGGCCGCGCCGCGCGGGTTTTTGCTGTCGTTAATGTGAACCACCGTCAACCGGTCGAGGCCAATCACTTGATCAAACTTCTCCAGGACACCGTCCAGATCATCGACGATGTCATAGCCTGCATCATGAATATGGCATGTGTCCAGGCAGATCGCCAGCCGATCGTTATACTTCACCTTATCGATAATGGAAGCAATCTCCTCGAAGGAGCGCCCCATCTCGGTGCCTTTGCCGGCCATCGTCTCCAAAGCGATATGCACTTCGGTCTCATCGGTCCCGCCAAGAACCTCGTTTAGGCCTTCGGCGATCCGGTCAATGCCGTATTCCGCATCCTTATCAGTGTATGCTCCCGGGTGAAGCACGATGTTCTTCACGCCGACGGCATGGGTACGCCGGATCTCCTCTTGAAGGAAGCTCACCGCAAGCTCATACGTGTTCGGCTTGTACGAGCCGAGATTGATAATATAAGGCGCAT
The DNA here is from genome assembly GCF_038597315.1 of Paenibacillus sp. FSL M8-0142. Taxonomy (NCBI): domain Bacteria; kingdom Bacillati; phylum Bacillota; class Bacilli; order Caryophanales; family Paenibacillaceae; genus Paenibacillus; species Paenibacillus sp. FSL M8-0142. The sequence goes on along the minus strand of NZ_CP152008.1, from coordinate 1,273,400 downwards.
GCACCACGATCTCCTCAATGCCGCATTCCTGCATGGCCAGCTTGCCTTCCTCGATAAACATCGATTCAATCGGCTTACGCCGTGTATTTTGCGGAGCGCCGGTATATATCATGAACGAACTGGAGCCGTATGATTTAGCCTCTGTCGCTGCAGTCAGCAACCCCTTGTCCGAAAAGGACACATGGGACCCGATTTTCAACATAAAATTTCCCCCTTTGTGACACACAATTACACCTATTTTAGCTTGTATATCGAAATAAATCTAGAAATGCGTTATAATTCTCATGAAACTGTCATGTGACAAAAATCGTTCGAGGTGATATACAAGATGAAGAGCACAGGGGCCGTCTTGGGGTATTTGTCGTCCAGCGCGCCGCCGTCATGGTTCATGAATACCATCGCGTTCTGGGGATGGGTCATGCTCGGACTGATGGGCATCGGTGGATTTTTCATGTTCCGCAAGTTCCTGAAGGTGCTGCCGAAGGCCGACGGCAAATCCAAGCTGGATTGGCAAAATTACTGGGTGGAACGGAGCCGCCCGCTGTGGACGGATGAATCCAAGGCCTTTTTGGACGAGCTGGTTCAACCGGTTCCCGGTCCATTCCGCGATATCGCCAAGCATTCGATTGCAGCCGAGATCGGCAAGATCGCCGTCGAATCCGGCGCAACCGAAGTAACCCGCGACCACTGCATTAAAGGCTACATCGTAGCCACGCCGAAGCGCGACTACAAATTCTTGATGAATTTCCTCCAGAAGAAAAATATCGATTATACACCGTATCAGCATCTCATTAATAAGTAACGCATATGAAAAAAACGGCTCGGGCACACATCCTCGATGAATGCGCTCGAGCCGTTTTGCTGTTGGACGGTAATCAAATGGATTCTCTTCAATGCTTTTCAGATTTCTGGGTCCCCGAATTCAAAGTTGGACCGTCTTATTGAGGACATCGATTACATTCCCTTTTGCCTGTCGTTTGATTGACTTTTTAATTCCATTCCTCTTGTAAAGAATACAACTCCAAGGGCAGCAAATGTAACGTAATTGCTTATTCTCGCTATAACTGCCTCATCATCCTCATAATTAATCCAATACAACAGCGCAAATGGCGAAATGACCAATAAGATCTTCATAGCTAACATAAAAACATAGCGGACCTTTTCTTTTCGCGGATTCCTTTCTGCTGCAGCTAACGCCAGGGCAACCTTGGAAGAGTCATAGATTGTTATTAATAATGCGATAATACTTGTGTAAGCAGTAATTTTTACGCCGATGTCAATCCACGGAATAAAGGATACGATTGCAATGCCAATGTATATTCCTGCAGCCAAGTAGAATAGGTTGGTTTTAATTTTTCTGCGCAAAATTCTCGTTCCTCTCATGATAGTCCTTATAAGCGAATAGGTGTATTTTACCATATTCACGAAGAAATCAAAGATCATAAATCCTAGCAGCGTTACCGAAGGTGAATGAAAGTCTACATTCAGAATGGATTTTGGGTGTAGATTCACGATGCTAGATTCAAAATTAACAAAGAGCCAGCACACCTTAAAAGGTATGCTGGCTCTTATAAAGTTTATTAAAAAAGAAATTTACTTAAAAGCGCGTGCGGAAACGTGCATAGAGCCACCGGATCCATCCAAACTGCTCCTGAACGTGAAGGACCAGCCGGCAATGATAAATGCGTTCCCTTCTGCTATCGCATATTCTTTATAAGGAACCATCGCTTCACCTTCTAGTACCGTACCGTTTCTTGATCCTAAGTCCTTGAGCACATACCCTTCAGCTCCGCGCGACAGCTCCGCATGAGCCCGTGATGTACCTACACCCAGAGCCACATATTGCGCCACCTCGGCAGACCGGCCGATGATGAAGTGAGGCTGGTTTATTTCGACCCGCTCTGGCACACCGCCTTCAGGGGAGCGGACCTCCAAATAGGCATGTCGTAGTGGATGCCTTCCGGGAACGAAACCCTGACTTAACAGAACCGTTCCGCCATCCCCTGACGAGGATAAGATCTCGGTATGCTCGCTTAAATGCGCGTAGTAATCCTCCTCACCAGCTGCTGCTTCGGCGTTTCCGCATCCTTGAGAAGAAGAGCTTGCTCCTGGTTGGGAATACATTTCTAAAATTTTGTATGCTTCCTTGTTGCGGCCTGCCATAGACTGTCCCTGGTCATTGGTCGGACTTTGGGATTGTCCAGCAGGGCTGCTACCTGGTTCTATCCCCCTGTCCGTGAAACCACTGGCCCCTATTCCACCCCGCAGCGAGACTCCACCATGGAACGGAGTTTCCACGTTTTGATTTGATCCTTCATCGGCTTCAGTATCCGTTCTTGGAGATTTCCATCGCCATTTCTCTTTTGAATCAAGTGTCTTCCGATCATCCAGGCGATCCTCCCGATGGATATGCTCTCCTCCATTTAGCAGTCCGGATAACGGGTCTGCCTGAAACCGGGGAGGCGCCTTCCATGCGGAGGGGCCGTAATGTTCAAGCTCGGTGGACTCCATCGCCGGCAGCGCACCTGACCATGGGTCCGTCCTGCGGAATAATGTCTGAAGCTTCCCCTGCCATCCCAGCCATGCTGCCGCGGCCAGCAGAATCGTAATACCTGCGGATAATCCGAGGGTGAGCAGAGATGGCCGGCTCAAATACAGCAATCGCCAGACTGCTGCAGCAGCCAGCATGCATGCTAATAATATATAGGTCCGAAGCGGGGAAGACTGCTCAGGGTCTTCAGGCTCCGCACTTTCCTCATTCCGATCCGGGAGCCATGAGGCAGCCCCGAAGCGCGGGCGAATCGGCTTATCGATCCGTTCCGGTCGCTCCATTCCTGAATGGCCCGCTGAATGAATACTGCGGATAAGATTGCTCCGGTCAACGGGCGCTTCCTGCCCGGTCCTTGACCAGGCTCCAGCCTGATCATTCCCGGAATTCGGGCTTGTGCTGCCGGAGTTCAGCACGCTTGACCGAACAGTACGGATACCCGGCTCGCTTACGCTTAATTCCGGCCGGGTATCCGTTCGTCCAGAGATAACGCCATCATCTTCACCAGCAAGCAGCTCGAGGATCAGCCTCTTCAAGCCGGGGAGACTAAAGCTCTGTTCCCCGCAAAATGACATTAAAGCCTGAACGCCTCTTCCCTTTAACTCCGTTACGGAAGCAAGAAGTCTTGTCATGCATTCTTTCAGGGATGACCTCAGCTGGCCGCTTTCATCCGTAGTCTCGAGCGGAAGGTAGGTTAAATACAGCGTCCCCAGCCGCAAGGATCCAGCAATAAATATGTAATCTTCGTGCAGAATGAAGTTTTCGGCCTTAAGCATATACAGACTGCTGTCATGCAATGCCGTCACAATCTGAAGCAGCAATCCGTAATACTCGGTCAGAGACATGCGCTCGGCTTTCAATGCTTGGGAGAGCATTTTCTTGCCGGTAATGTCATATTCCATCGTGATTTTGTAATCTACTTCCTTGATATGCAGCTTCAGAAAGTGGGGAATGCTTGACGAACGAATCATGCCTAACTGTACTTCATTGAGTTCATCGGCACGGATTCCCTGCTCCCGGTCGAGGATCATCATGGTCCTGTCGTTCTGAACAAAATCCGTTTTCAACCCTAACACGAATCGCACCTCCTACATATGGAGCATTATATACGCGCTGATGACCCCCGGAAGCACCGCGATCATGAACGGAAACCGCAGCTGCTCCTCCTGGCTGCTCCGCCATGGCGCAAGGCTTTTGAACATGAGTACTCCCATCATACTGCCGATAACTTTTCGCAATCTGAGAAATGTCTCCCGCCGCCATAATAAGATGGCGAGTGCAATCACCCCCGCAAACAGAACCGAGTACATGATCGACTGTAACGTGAACCACAGTCCGGTCCAGGCCCCGATTCCTCCAAACAGCTTGACGTCCCCGGCACCCACCGCTCCAATTACATACATGACCAGCAGGATGGAAAAACCTGTGCCAAGTCCCTGCAGCGAGAACAGCAGCCCTTCGCCCCCTGACAGGACACCGTGGTAGGTAAGCCCTAGAACCATGGAGGCAACCGTAAGCAGGTTAGGAATTTTCATAGAGCGAAGATCCGTTATAAAAGCAGCAATCAAATACATGGCACAAATACCATAAGCCATTCCCAAATGAAGTCATCTCCTTTCAGGGCAGGATACCGCACCGAAACGAACAGGGCCACACCCAGCCTCCATGAATGCGACTTTGTCCGTCCGCCTTGATGAATCGCTCAAGCTACTGAATATGCAGTGCCCGGTGAGTTCGAAAAACGGCAGGATCTCTGCCTGCTCACGGCCTAGCCACCACGGTAAACATCACTTCAAGTCGTTCTCCATTCCGCGTCTCCACTACGAACGGCCAAGTGCCGGGCGTTGTGTTGAAGCCGACATTCCATTCCCATTCGATATAGCCGTGCGCGTCCGCCGTTTTCCAGCCCAAATACTTGGCCGTGCTCTGCCCGCTTTTGTAATAAACGGACAGATTCGCATCCATTCCGGGCTCCACCTTCACCTTTACGGTCGCTTGCCGGCTTGCTACCGCAGGATTCGGCTTCTCGAGCAGCTGAATCGTCCCGCCGGGCGCACTGCCATCCCCGCCCGTTCCTTCCCCGCCCTCTCCTGTATCCCCGATCCACAGCCTTTCTTGGGCCTTCGCCTGCAGAACGATGCTTTTGTTCAGGAAAGGCACCCGAATCGGCAGATCATAATTGAGCTCGATTCCAAAGTACGGACTTTGTCCGCTTTTTAGATTCGGCACGCGCACATTGGATACATGAATCCTGTCGACATCCAGAAGGCCGCTTTGCGTGAACGGCTGCAGCAAAGGTTTAATCACAGGATCCAATACCGCTTCGACGGTCTGGTTCTTCAGCTGCTGCAGCGGCTCCTCACCCGTGGCAACAGCCTGAACAATCCACTCGTTGACAGGTGAAGGCAGCGAATCACTGTACTGTGAGGCCCAGTCGCTTAAGGAAAGCCTCGGAATTTCCCAATGGTTTGTGCTCTCCGACTCTACCGCTTCCCCACCTGCCGAATTCTGCTGAACGGCAAGCGACACCGGATACATGTGGGAGGCGACCATCTTGACTGCGTCCGCAGCCGTACTATGGAGTGCGGTTGAAATCAATGTCATCTGCACCATATAAATAAGAAAGATCACAAAAAACATGAACATCGGCAGCACTAACGCTGCCTCGACAACGATGCTGCCCCGTTCTCCTCCAGCTCCGCCTCTACGGCCGCCTTTTGCCCAATCTGCAGATCGTTTCATTCCATGAGCTCCTGACCTAATAAGAAAAATCCGCTGTCCGCGTTACGATATAACGGTTGCCCTGAACCTCGTCCGCGCTGCCGAATACCTGACCCAGCGCTTTCGATAACCCGGGGAGAAACCATATTCGCATTGCCGTCTTCACTTCACCGGAAGCATACGTCATCCGCTCAGCCGGATTGACTCCGGTGTTAAGCCGGATTAAAGCCAGCATGCGGGACAGCTTCTTCTCGTTGTTGCTGTGAATAAACATAAATATTCTTAAATGATCGCGATACGTCAGCTTGACCGGAGCGTACCTGGACAGCTCAATCTCACCCGTTTTGCACAGCTCGATCATATCCGCGATTGCCTTTTCAATTCCGTACAGGAGAGCAGCAGCCAATATGGCTAGCGGGTTTCCCAGCTTACTGTTGACGACGAAGCCTTCCATCGTACGAATCGCGAGCCGGGAGGCAAATATTTCAGCATACGCGGCAGAAATATTTCCGGCGGGATTGTGAAAGCCGTAAAGGATGTATTCCACCTCCTGATTGGCAATCGCAAACTCCCCCGCCAGCTCGTCTACGGAGGATGAGCCGCTAATGATCCCGGACAGCTTCGACGGGTCGAAATGCTGAAAATAATGAACGGCATATTCATTCTGAAACAGCTCGTCCCTTACCCCGCCAAGAGCCTCCCCCATGAAGCCAAACATTCCGTCCATATTATCCATCGCAGCTTTGCCCGCGTCATACGGGTCATCATCCATGGATCTGCCCGAAGCTCCATCGTTTCGTTCTTGATTAAATTGAAGACTCTCATCGTAATAGGCTTGCAGTTTTCGAAACTCGTCCTGGATTGCCTGACTTTGGCCTTCAAGCCCGTTAATCGCGCTAATGACCCGGGAAGCCTCCTTCAATTTCCCGTTTGCCTGCTTCTCCATTGCCTTCCGCTCCTTGTCCGAAGAGCGATACTGCTCCAGCTTCGCCTGATTACGGTCTACAACATTGGACGGCCCTGAAGTTCCGTAGCTCGAAATATATTCTCTGACAACTCGGCTCGCCTCCAGCACAGCCCCTTTCGCTCCACCGCCTCCTAATGAGGAACGAAGCGATGAAACGGACCGCTGCACCGACTGCTCCTGCAGCTGCTGGGATCTTATGTCCTCCTTCAGACCATGTAACAACTCTTCGCCATGGATCAATTGACCGGCCTGCTTCCGGATGGCCTGGATCGTCTCGGCGTCCGTGCCCTCCGAGGCAGATGCGGCAGGCGTGTTGTCACGTGTAACCAGATCGTAACCGGCGTTAGAGGAGCGGTTCTCGGATTCCTGAATCACTTGCTTCATCTCTTCGTTATGGGTTCGGGCTTTCTCCCACAGCCTCAAAGCCTCGGTCAGCAGCTGGTCGTTCTCTCGCTGCAAACGGCTCGCCTCGGCTGATATTCGCGAACCGATCGACGAAACGCCTGCTTCGTAAGCCATAATGGAAAGGGTATACAGCTTCTCCTTGGGCGGCCTGTCGGCATCCTCCTCCTTCTTCGTCCAGTAATCCTCATATTGCGATGCTGCATCCGCCGCGGTTCGAATGCTACCGCCCAATGAAGCATCCTCGATAGATGTGCCGGGAGGATCCATGATAAGCCTCGATAGCACTTCCGCATTCTTTCCCGCCTTGCGCTGCTTGTCCAGCATCTCATCAAGCGCAGCTTCACGCTTGTCATACAGCTTCCTAAGCTTCCGGAGCACATCCACCGTGTTGGAAGCTTCCTTCATGGATTGGGAGAGGGGTTTGAACTTGGAGACAAGCTCCAGCGTGAAATCGATCGGAGCTTTGTATTTCATATCCTCCAAAATCTGTCGGTTAAAGATTTCATACTCTCCGAGGGGACGCTGCAGCTGCAGACTGGAGCTGTCGACCTCCATGGAGAGCAGGTGAAAAGCATCGCTCCGCTCCCCGGGATTCAAGCTTTCGTTAAGCACCTTTCCCATGATCAGATCCCCGCTGGTGTCCCCTGAGGCATAAAGACCGTACTCCTGCTGGAGCCCGGGATCATAAGAGGACATCACGGACCGGACGGCGGCTCGGGTCAGCCTCTCGCTCTGCACCTTCATCGCAGCGATCCGGGAATAATCAATGAATACTGCCACAAACATAAATACCACGGCTAACGCAATAATCAGAAAAATGGATACTGATCCGTCGGTGGACAATCTCTTGCTTCTCCCGGCCATGCCTGTTCTTCTTAGCTTCGCCATGACTATCTCGCACCTCCGAACTTCCGTAATACGTCCTTGGCGGCTGACGGGTCCGTCCGATTCCTCCCGCCCTGAAACTTGGAGCCGTAGTATCTCATGACATCAACCGTTCGAATAAATTCAACCGGATCAACCACGACCGATTGCGCGCTAACCTGGATCCGTCCCCCATCTTCCAATAAACGGTTTAGCGGCGTTAACGATACCTGTTGATGCAGAGAGGTCGTTACTTTGCGAATAAGCAGCTGGTTGCTGTACTGCATCTCCCCGCTCATTCCGGCCGGTACGGCCGTGCTTCCTTTGGACATCTTAAGTTCAGGAAGATTTCCGTCCCGGTTCTCTCCCTGAGGGATCGATATGCTCTTGGGTGCTTCCCCGCCTGACAAACCAAACAGGGTCCCGAGCAGTTGATCATCCGTTAGCCGCCAATACAATGAATCATGCAATCCTTGCTCCACGGATCCGGAGGGTGCCGTTTTATGGCTGTTGTCCCAGATATATGCCGTGCGCTCGGACGCCGCAGCCGAAGCCTGAGCCAGCATGGATTTCTGGTAAATATATAGGCAGAGGAACAGAAGCAGCGCGGTTACAACCAGTACGACCGGAAGAACGAGAGAAGCCTCGATCGTGAAGCTTCCCGATTCGTCCCTCCATTTTCCAGGCTGCCGCCTACTCAAGGAACTCCTCAGACTTCGAGTTTACAGATCTGAACAGTTTGTCTACCAGCTCCGTAATTTCATCTTTGAATATTAGAGCGATAATTAAAATAACAACCAGAATGAGGATCATCTCCAACGTACCGATCCCGCTCTCATCCTTCCATAACCGCTTCATTCTGTTCTTTAGTATGGTCAGCATCATTGCATCCACCGATCCCTTCTACATGTTCATCATCATAAACGCAGGCGCGCCGAGCAATATTATGACAATCATAAAAATAACAACCATCGGAAACACCAGCTTCGAGGATGCCTGCTCCCCTCGGGTTCTGCCGATGGCTTTCCGTTTCTCCCACAGCACCCGGGATAAATCACGGAGGGCAAGCGCAAAGTCGTTTCCTCCCCGCCGGAAGTTCAGCAGCACCGTCGTCGTGAATATCGAAACCTCCTGGACGCCGCAGCGCTTATTAAACTGCTCGAAAGCCTGCTGGAACGGATGGCCTCCTTCCCATTCCAAGAGCATCCTCCCTAATTCGTTATAGAGGGGATGATTCTTGTCCTTGCTCCGCTCCACGCAATGCGCGATCGACCGTTGAACCGTCTCGCCCGCACCCACCAGCAGCACGATTTTGCTGAGGAGCTCCGGAAGCTCCATTACGATCTCCTGCTCACGCAGCAGCACTTTCTTTTGCATATCCCTGATCAATGCGATCGGTAGTAGTACACCTAGGCCAAATCCCGCGATCATTCCCATGGGTTCGCCCGTAAGCAATGACCAAATGCAGCCCCCGATCCAAATCAGCCAAGTATAAGCAAGCGCATCAGCCATGAACAGCAGCGTCATTTCCGGACTGCGCCGCAATCCGTGCAGTTTTTGGACCGAGCCTTGAATCCGGTAGAACCATATCGGAAATCTCATGGGAACTTTGCTTCGCTCCAGCAAATACACCAGCGGCGGCGTCAGCTTCTGCAGACGCAGTCCCTCCATGGGCAGCCTGCTCAGCTGCCGGTACCGTTCACCGCCGATCCGGTTCAGCACCACCCAACCACCCCCGAGCAGAACCATCAGCAGCGCGGATATCCATACCACCACGCTTCCCTCACCTCCTTATACCTTGATGTTCATCATCCTGGTAATCCACCAAAAGCACCCGACCAAAGCAATCAGAGCAGCGGTAGATATAAAGATCCCAGCCCCGCTGTGCATAGGCTCCATATAGTCCGGCGAAGTCATATTCATAAACAGCACCAATAAAAACGGAGCAGCCAGCAGCGCCTTGGATTCGAAGCGCTTCTGGGCGATCATGACGGAGATCTCCTGCTGTATATCCAGCTTCTCGCCAATAATGGAAGAGGTTCTTCGAACGACCTCGACCAGATCCCCGCCGGTTCGTTTACAAGTCGTAAACACATCGGCGAAATTCGTAATATCCTCCATACTGGCTCTTCGCGCAAAATCCTGGAGAGCAGCCTCGATCGCCTCTCCGTATTCCAGCCGGGATCCGATGACTTTTAGCTCAAAGATCATGTCGCTCTCCCCGCCCGGATCCAGCAGGAGCAGATCCTGTACGGCATCCTTAAAACCGTTCTCCACCGATCGTCCGGCCGACAACGAAGAGGACAAGGAGTACAAAGTCTGCTTGAAATGAAGATTCAAGGTTCTCCGTCTTTGCTCCATCCTGTGACGACGCCAAAACTTCGGAACGGCAAATCCCGCTGCCCCAAGAAGAAGTGACAAAATCACATGATGATAAAACAGATATCCGATCGCGAAGAATAACACCGCGCCGAGCAGTATACATAGCACCTTCTCTCGCTTGGACAATACGTACACGCTGTAGTCGGGCAGCCGGCTGCTGCTGTCGGGTTGCTGGCGCTGAGGCTCTATCCGATCCTTTGGTCTCTTCGGCTTCACTCCCGCTTTATCCGCTTTCACGGATCTCATGAGGCTGCTGGCCTTCATAAGAGTCACCTCCATCCCCTTGCAGGGGCCAGGCGGTAATGCCGGCCATCCGCAGCTTCTCCGTCCCTCGCAGCGGATTGCCGCAGGCTTCGAGACGGCCAAGCACCTTGCCGTCAGCCTCCCCGGTTTCTTGAAAGCGGTACAACGGGTTTAACTGCACTTCCCCGCTGCTCATCCCGACCACCTCACTGATCTCCGTCACACGGCGCGAACGGTCTCTAAGCTGTGTTAAATGAATGAAGATGTCGACAGCCGAACTGATTTGCTGACGGACAACGCTGATTGGCAGCTCTGAGCCGCTCAGCACCATCGTCTCCAATCGGCTGATCATATCCCTCACGCTATTAGCGTGGCCAGTCGAAAGGCTGCCTTCATGCCCTGTGTTCATTGCCTGCAGCATATCCAGCGCCTCGCTGCCGCGGACCTCGCCGACAACGATGCGATTCGGGCGCATCCGCAGCGACGAACGGATCAAGTCACGGATCGTAATCTCGCCCCGTCCCTCCGTATTGGCATTCCGCGTCTCCAGTGATACCAGATTCGGCACCGTAACAATCTTCAGCTCGGCGGAGTCCTCAATCGTGATGACCCGTTCATCGGGCGGGATGAACTGGGAAAGTGCGTTCAAGAATGTGGTCTTCCCCGAGCCGGTCCCCCCGCCGATGAAAATGTTGTACTTGCCCCTGACCAGGATTCGAAGCAGCTCTGCCGCCTCCGGGCATAATGCGTCCCGTCCCACCAAATCCTCCATCGTCATCGGCGCATCCGGAAACTTTCGGATCGTCATGGTCGGCCCCTTAAGCGCGATAGGCGGAAGCACGATATTCACCCTGGACCCATCCTTCAGCCGGGCGTCCACGATGGGCACAGACTCGTTCACGACCCGATTGACACTCCCCACGATACTCTGGATAATGTCCTCCAGCCTTCCCTGCGATTCGAACTGCAGCGGCACCTGCTTCACCTCTCCGTCCTGCTCGATGAAGATCTCCCGGTGGCTGTTAATCATAATCTCCGTAATTCGGGGATTGTCGACGAGCGGCTGCAGCACATCCAGCCCGCGAAAGGAATCGTACACTCTGCGAACCAAAGTCCGTTTCTCCATGGCCGTCAGTCCTGCAAGCTCCTGTCTCCTCCACACCAAGTCCTCAATGCGCGCCATGAATTCAGAATTATGGACGCTGCCGGTCATATCCAGCTCCGACCGAATCTGATCCCTAACCGAACGGAACTGCTCCTCATGCATAGAGTTCCCCCCTATTTTCGCCGGACAGCCCGAAATCTCCACCCCCAAGGAGCTGCCGGCACAGCTTCAGAACTTCCCTTTGGTATATCGGTGACATCAGCAGCAGCTCCTGCTGGTGAAGCTGCTTCCAGGAGGGGATATAAGGCAGCGTGCAATCGATCCGGATGTCTTGCCGAGGAGGCCTGTTCACAAGCTGTCCGGTATAACGGTTGACAACAAACCTGCTCCGCTTCATCAAGCCGCCCGAGGAGCACTCGCCCGGCTTCAGCAGCTGGTCGATCCGGATTCCGCTTTTAAACATGCTGATCGGATCGTCCAGCAGGACCCAGATCAGCGCACCGGCATGCTCAAGCACCGCTTGCAGCCTCTCCTCCCGGACCCCCGACGCTCCATCCGTATCCACAACGATGACGTCGTACTGGCCGGTAGATCCAAGCGATCGAAGCAGCAGCTCCGTATCGGACCTCGTCATCTCCATGATCTCTTTCACGTGCAGGCTCGGCTCGAACGTGTCGCATTTCAGCCCCTGATGCCTGAGACGGTACGGCATAACCTGAAGAACATTCTCTAATCCGCCTTCCTGAGCGGCCTTAATATCGTACAGAAGCCGGGAGAAGCTTCCCTCCATTCCGTCGCAGCCTGAAGGAAACAGCACGCTGCTGTTGACGCTCTCCAAATTGAGGTAAAACACCCGCAGTCCCAATACGGCAAACTGCTTGGCCATATTCATCGCCAGCGTGCTCTTGCCGCACCCGCTCAAGGGAGAAAGAACTCCGATAACGGCAGCCATTCCGGTCTGGAGTCCCGCGCCGCCGCTGATCCCATTGCTGCCTCCCGGAAAGGTACTGCTTCCGTGGCAGCGGGCGGATATCGCTTCCAGCAGCTTCGGCAGCGGCTGGTACTTGGCAGTATGGGATCCTCCCGCCGGACAAGAAGCAGGCATCCCAGCACCGTCGTTAAGCAGCAGCCAAGGCACAGCCGGGTCGCCAAGATGAAACCATGCCATCAGCATCTCTGCATCTCCAACCACGAGAGCTGGGGGGTCTCCCGACTCCATATATTGAAGAAACGCATCCTGCCGTGTGAAGGCTGTTATCTGCATCGACGAGCTATAGGAGCTTCCGTTTACGTAGTTCAGCAGCGGTTCTACATACCTGGAATCCTGTACGGCCAGCACGAATCGTACCGATAGCATTGCATATATCCCCTCTTCCTTTCCCTGACAACGCAAAAAAGCACCATTCATACCGCAACCCTGCGGTTCATGAACGGTGCTTCCGTTGACTTGTTATAATTTGACATTAGAATAGCATAGCCGCCAGCCGACGGCAAGCATTATTTTTCTGTAGGATATATGCCTTTGCCGCTATTGCCAAAACAAGGATATATGCAATACTATAAAAGCTTGGAGCAAATATTTCGTATATAGAACTTCCTTATATAGGATGGGTTAATAGAGTCTCCTAATCCCTACCCATACATATCATACAGCCTAGTCAGGAGAGTGACATCACGTGAAGAAACGAATCTTAACCGCACTGTTAACCGGTCTGCTGCTGTTGTCCGGCTGCAGCCAGCCGCTGGCGCCCCCTGCTTCGAACGAAAAGGCAGCTGCCGCCTCCCAAACGGAGCAGACAACGTCCACGAAGGCGGCACATAGCCAAAGTCCGAACGGGAAGCAAGGCTCTTATCCTACTGACGACCTGAACCTGCCCCGGGTACCCGTCGAGCTCGTCAAGGCGGTGGACGGAGACACGATCAGCGTTATGTTTGAAGGCAAGAAGGAGAACGTCCGGATGCTGCTGATTGACACGCCCGAAACAAGCCATCCCAAGCTGGGAGTCCAGCCTTTCGGACCGGAGGCCAAAACTTTCACGAAGGAGCTCGTTGAGCAAGCCGACAAGCTCGAATTGGAATTCGATATCGGTCCGAACAGGGATAAGTACTCCCGGCTGCTTGCGTACGTTTATGTAGACGGAAAAATGGTCCAAGAAGCGCTGCTCGAGCAGGGGCTGGCGCGGGTAGCCTATATTTATCCTCCGAACGTCCGTTACGTTGATAAATTCAATGATCTTCAGCGCATCAGCAGGGAAAAGGCGCTCGGCATTTGGAGCGTGGAGAATTACGCGCAGGAGGACGGCTTCCACCCTGGAGAACAGGACGGGGACGCGCAGTCCAAAACCGCTGCAACCGGCGCCGCATCCGGGGAATCGCCGGAACCGGCAGAGACAGGAGCTGCGGGCAGCGCCAAGTCCGGCTGCAGCATCAAAGGGAACATCAACTCGAAAGGCGAAAAGATCTACCACACACCCGAATCGCCGTACTACGAGCGGACAAAGGAGGAGCAATGGTTCTGCACCGAGGAGGAGGCCGTCGCGGCCGGGTTCCGGGCTCCCCGCTCATAGGGGCCATTCGCATTCTGGGGATTACGACAGGAACCGGCGCCGGATATCCGGCGTCGGTATCATGCATGCCTCGGAGCGGCCGAACCAGCGGTAACGGTTCTTGGCCACGATGCGGTACGCACGGTCCCGGATGGGGCGAGGCACGATAATCATCGCATAGGCCAGCGGCCACGGAAAGCGGAGCCGCCGGGCAATGCGCAGCGCCCCCTGCGACCGGGTGTAGTACTTTCCTTTTTCGATCAGCACCATCGTATCCCCGCCATCCGGCGTCAGTCCTCCCTGCTCCAGCAGTGACTGCCCGATCTCCGATTGGAGCGACGCGAACCGGAAATGGCCGGCTGGATCCCGCTGGATAATAAATCGGGTCAAGCCTTGGCACAAGTGACACACCCCGTCAATCAACACGATAGCGTATTCTTCGTTATCCTTGCTCGGCTTTTTCATAATCAACCTGCCCTCCTTTGGTTACGATGCGACACTCGAAAACTCGCCCAATAAGAAAAAACGCAGGAAAATTCCCGCGCTTCATCATAAGTCGCCTTATTCAGATTCGACCGCTTTGTTCAACCACTCGCCGTCTCTCATCTGCTGATCGAAATCATCTGAAAATCTATCCATGCATTTACAAATGAAATCCTTGCGGCATACCGGGCATGGCACTTTCCCAAGCCGGCTCAGCGCCGTCATCTTCCATTCAGGAAACCGGTTGTAGAACACGCGGCAATCCGTTCCGTCAGCCAAATGGATAATGAATTCGTACAACCCTTCCTTCTCATTGCTCCCAGCTTTGGTTACATCTGTAATCTGCGGTTTGTATGGCATGTCATCACCCGTTTATATTGATTTGTAATTGCTTATGACTGGTTGTACTTTCTGGTACTTAGTCATATTAAAGAATTTTAAAGGCGATGTCAACCGAAGAACACATCAAGGATCGAGCCGATTTGGCCGCGCTTTTTCCCCTCCAAAATATCCGGATTAAACACTTCCACATACCCGCAATGGGTGCAGGATACAAATAAAAAATGATTGTGCTGAATATCGAACAGCTTGCTGAGCCCCGCTCCCGACATGGATACTTCCTTCGTCTCGCAATGCGTCCCGCGGCATTTGCTGCAGACAAACCGTTCAGCGATCATCTCTTCAATACGCATAGTATGCGCTCCTTTCATGCTGCCTTTTCATAAAGGAATACGGGAGAGTATGGAAGAAGTTCCATATTGTTGTGCCATAAAAAAGGGGATTATCCCGCATGGAGGACAATCCCCTTCTATTTCAATCGTCAGACTACGTTAAGCTCCACATCGATGTTGCCTCGCGTCGCTTTGGAATACGGACAGAAAGCATGCGCCTTTTTGGCAAGCTCCTCGGCCTGGCTCCGCTCGATTCCCGGCATCTCAATCTTCAGCTTCACGGCCAGCTTAAAGCCGTCGTCCGCCTCATCCTTGCCGATCATCACCTGGGAATGGATGGTCACGTCTTTGAGCGTTACCCCTTCCTTGCGGGCGATATTCGCCAGCGCGCTTTCGTAGCAAGCCCCGTATCCCGCCGCGAACAATTGCTCCGGATTGGTTCCTTCCCCTCCGGGCCCGCCAAGCTCCTTCGGCATGCTAAGCATATGATGAAGAGCCCCGTCGGACGACTGGATCGAGCCCTCGCGTCCACCAACAACCTTCACATCAGCCGTGTACAATGGTTTCATAACTCGCCTCACTCCTTCATGCCCTATTATGAACGCTACATTAAGACTTTAAACTTGTGGCACGAATTGAAACGGTAAGTAAAGGCTTTGTCATCACAGCAAAGAGTCAGACCGGGTGCCCGAAACAACAAAAAAAGCTGATGTCCAAGCTTAGCTTGAACAACAGCTTCTAATGCTGATTCAATCATAATGCGGTAGAGAGGACTCGAACCTCCACGGGTATACACCCACTACCCCCTCAAGATAGCGTGTCTGCCATTCCACCACTACCGCATATAATAAAGAAGTTCTTCTGCAGAACATTCCCTATTATATAGCCATAAACCACAATTGTAAAGATCCAATTATTACCTGTGAACCATAGCCTTGACGCTAAGTCTTCTCGTTTCGCTTATCCCTTCGGTAAGCTGAAAACTCAAGATACTCCCGGATGAACTCCTTCTCGCGCTCTTCGAGACCCGACAGCGCGGATAGCGCCGTTTCCGCCTCATATTCCTCTCTCGTTTCATTCACCCGGGTGGAGGGCTTGCCCTTCCCGATAATCAACCAGTCCAGGCTAACGGAGAAAAATGCTGCAATTTCAATTAATTTATTCGTACTCGGCGTTGTTTTCCCTCGCTTCCAGTCACCAAAATTCCCTGTGCTGATCCCGAGGGTTTCACAGAACGCCTTCTTCGTCATACCCCGGCTTTCTATCAGATGTTCGATTCGTTGGTAAATAGACTGCATCAAACAACCGCCTTCCTGATTCTCTTTCCAAAGAAAATAACTTATTTACGTATTTTACTCTTGCAAAAGCACTTAAAAACGTGTATAATCTAACTATGTTGCCTAAATTATACCATAGGACCCATGGATCGTTGTACCTTTTACCCATGAGTCTATTTCGTAAGAGGAGCGAACCCTTTTGCCCTACGATACCATGAGCACAGCTTGGAACTATGCCGTCCATGCATTGAACAGGGGCTTAATGATCATTACGCCCGACGGCATGATCGATAAGATAAACGATCCGCTTGTAACGATGTCCGTAAGATATGGTGTCTCGCCTGAATTTCAATGGCAAGGGGCATCATTTTTTGATATTATGCCCTGGTGCTTTGGGGAGGTCGATTTTGGCTGCTTGGATGGTGAACATTATTTATCCTCGGTCAGAGCCGTTCTGGAAGGCAGCCAGCCGGATTGCGTCCTGGAGTATTCGGTCTCCAGGAACCGTAAAGTATTCTGGGTGCTATGCGAGGTACAGCCGCTGTCCGTAAGCAGCGACAATTTCATTCACGGCGCCGTCCTTTCCTTTACCGACATTACAAAGTATAAGCAGCGGCAAATCCTGCTTGAGCAGACGATTGCCCGCAGCCTTCCGCTCCCGGAGCACATCCCCATCTGCGCCGTATGCAAGCATGTCAGCCAGGAAGAGACTTGGGAACCGGTGGAAAGCTATCTTGAGAGCCGCCTTCCCATCGAATTCACGCATGATATTTGTCCCGAATGCATCCGCAGGCTCTATCCGAAATATTCCTCCGCGCTGGACGATGACCCTACCGGAGAAACGGAGGAATAACCACGCTCATCGTTCCCCTCGCTTTTCGTACATTCGCCATTCCCGGAGTTCGCCACCCTGGCGGCCTGCAGCCTATGCGGGCGGATTCAAATACGAGCACATTATAAAAAGCAGTATAGGATCCATCGGGTCCCATACTGCTTTTGTTTTGTTATAACTGGTTATATCTGCATTGCTTCCTATTATGAACTGATCAGACGGAGAAGCGGGCTTACCAGGGACGGCAGCACGGATACATGGCCCTCCCCTTCGATTTCATGAAGCTCGGCGTGCAGCAAATGCCGGTGCTCTCGCAGCTTTGCATACAAATCCCTTGCGTCTTGGACCATGGCGGGCTTTTCTTCGGTACCGACAAAAATGTTCAGCTCCCGCTGCAAGTCGAACGGCTGAAGGAATGGCTTGGAGACCTCCCATGTCTTATACAGCACATGCTGCTTCCACCAGACTGATGGGCTCGCTGCAATATACCGCCGAAAGATGTGGGGCCTCGTGAACAGCGCATAGAGCACAAAGAAACCGCCCAAAGAATGGCCGAACACCGACTGCTTCTCGGGATTCACCGGATATCGCGACGCAATGCGGGGGATCAGCTGAAGCTCGATAAAATCCAGGAAGTCTTCGGCGCCGCCGGTTTCCGGCCACGGCATTCCGTTCGGACGGACGGGGAGCTCGTGTGCCGCTGCAGGCACGGTATAATCGTAAAACCGCTCATCCGTCACGATCGGACTGTCGCTGTCGTAGCCGATCCCGACGATGATGGAAGGCGTTATGCCGCGCGGTGTACGGGATTGCAGCCTCACCGCCTCCGCCAGCGTCCCGAAGGATGCGTTGGCATCAAGCGAATACAGTACCGGATAGCCGCACTCAGGCGGCGGTCCCATCGGCTCGGCCACGGATATTCGGTATACGCGCCCAGTCGACTCCGACTGCATGCTCCATGTAACCGTGCCTGATATGCGATAAGCGGGCCCAGCCGTCTCCGGGATGCCGCGTATTCCTTCCGCCGCAACGGCTTGTCCCGCTGTGCTTGCATCATGCTCCGCTGCTGCCCGGGACTTCTCAGCCCCCCTGCCATCTTCGGCAAACAGCCACGATACGGCATCCGGGAATCTTCTGGACATAAAAATCGGATCATGGGTTCCATCCGGGTCCACGTGTAGCCTAACCCTGGAATCCGCTCCTTCTTCCCCCGTCCAAATGCGGTATGCCTCCAGATTGCTCGGGGTCATGAACTGCTGGATTCCTTGCTTATACGCACCTTCGTATTGACCGACCGACATATAGACCCGGAGGCCCGGCGGCAGCTTCTCATGGCCACGGATGAACTCCATGGCGCCTTCGTACCATAATGATGCCGATAGCATGCCGATCCGTCCGAACGTATCCGGCCGCCAATACCCTGCGAACATGGAGATCAGCCCGCCGAACGAGGCGCCGACGATCCCCGTATGCTCCGCCTCCGGCAGCGTCCGGTAACGTTCGTCAATGTAAGGCTTGATGCGATCGGCGACCTCATCGACGTACTCTCTTCCCCGTCCTCCAAAAGGAGGACGGCCTTCAAGCAGCGACTTCGCCGGCCATGGCGTATATTCATCGTTCCGGTTCTCCGTCGCGATCCCGACCAGGATCAGCTCTCCGAGCCTTCCGTCCTTGAACAGATGCTCTAAATAATTCAGGCAATCCATGAAGGAATCGCCGCCGTCCTGAACATAAGCTACAGGATAGCAGCGGTCCGAATGGTGATAAGAGGGGGGCAAATACAGGGTTAGTTCTCGGTCCAAGGCCGAAAGCTTCTGATATCGGTTCATAGTTCCTCCCCGGATGATCAAGATTTTCTCATGCGAAACAATAAATAAACGAAATAAGGAACGCCGATCACCGAGACGACGATGCCTGCGGCAAGCTCTGCGGGAGCAAAGATCGTTCGTCCGATGAGATCCCCGATCATGACGATCGCCATGCCGACAAGGCCGCTGACCGGCAGCATATACCGATGCTTCAGCCCGACAAGCTGTCTGGCCAAGTGCGGAGCGATCAGGCCGACAAAGCCGATGCTGCCCGATACGGCGACGCTTGCGCTAACCAATCCGATGCTGCAGAGCAGAAGAGCCCTTTTCTCGCGTTCCACCGATACGCCAACGCTTTTCACGCTCTCCTCGCTGAGCTGGAACAGATCGAGCACATGGGCACGGCTCCAAATAATCACCGGCAGAACGAGCAGCCAGGGAATCATCGTCACCACGAACTTCCAGTTGGCGCTGTGAAGGCTTCCTGCCAGCCAGGCAACCGCCATTTCGTAGTCCTTGGGATTCATTTTGAGCGAAAAATACATCGTCACCGCCCCGAAACCGGAAGCTATTGCAATCCCGACCAGAATGAGCCGCTGCGGATCGAGCCTCCCACCTTCCCTTGCAAACATATAGATGGCTCCGGTAGCGGCCAAACCGCCCGCCACGCCGAACATCGGCATCATCATGACGCCGGCCCAGCCTGTCATCGTCAGCTGTCCCTGGAAAAGGAACATGAACAGCACAACCGCCATGCCTGCTCCGGCATTGATGCCGAGGATGCCCGGATCCGCAAGTCCGTTGCGGGTAACGCCTTGTATGACTCCCCCTGCTGTGCCGAGCGCGAAGCCGACCAGCGCGCCAAGGACGATTCGCGGCAGCCGGAATTCGAAGACGACGAGATCGAATTCGTGGCTTGAATCGATCCGCAGCAGCGTACGTACGACTTCCGCGACGGACATATCAAACGTTCCGCTCGTCAAGCTGAAATAAAAGGCGGCCAGCACCAGTACAATCCCTGCGCCGAACACGAGGCCGAATCGGCCGGTAGCATTACGCACGCTGTGCCCCTCCCCTCGTTTTGATCAAGTACAGGAAGAAGGGAACGCCGATGATGGACGTGATCACGCCGACCGGCGTCTCGAAGGGGTAATTGACGAAGCGCGCCAGAATATCGCACAGAGCCAGAAACAACCCGCCAAGCACCCCGGAAACGGGAACGATCCAGCGATAATCCGAGCCGGACAAATATCTCGCAATATGGGGGATAATCAACCCGACAAAAGCCACTTTCCCCGCAAGCGCAACCGACACGCCGGTCAGAATGACAACCGCCAGCATCGCCAAGGCTTTAATGATCCATGGCCGCACGCCAAGTCCTTTAGCCGTATCGTCTCCGAGCGAAAGGAGGGTAACCGATTTGGAAAGCGTTAAGGCAAGCCCCAATCCGGCCACCGCGAAGGGGATGCTCAGCTCGATCAGCTCCGGATCCATCGCATGCAGCCGGGCATTGTACCAGAAGCTGACCGTCTGTGAGATTTGAAAATAAGCCGCAATCGCCTCCGCCGTACCGCTGAGAAACGTTCCGATGACGGTGCCGAGTATGGCGAGCTGAACCGGACGCATGCCGCCCGGTATAAGCCACGCCAAGCCGAACACGACGGCGGCCCCGATCGCGGAGCCGACAAGCGAGCTGGCGATATACAGGCCGGAGGAGGCGTTCGGCATCAGCACCATAAACAGCGTGACCGCGAACACAGAGCCGTCCGACACCCCCATAATCGAAGGGGAGGCAAGATAGTTCCTCGTCATGCCCTGCATCAGCGCTCCCGATATCGCAAGAAAAGCGCCGATCAGCATGGCGCCGATGACCCTGGGGAGCCGGGAGCTCCGAATAATCTGATGATCCACGCTCTTCGGATCGAAGGCAAAGATGGAATCCCAGACGGTATCCATCGTAATATTTTTGGCCCCATACAGGATGGAAGCCCCCATCAACAATAAGCATACTGCCGGAGCCATCACCAGGATGACAGCCGGCAGCGATTTCTTGAATCCCATGAACAACAATCCTTATCCGTTTATGCCGTGATTTTATTTCGTCAGATGCTCCACAGCCGCTTTCAGAAACTCGATCTTGCTGTACGCCGTTCCCCCTTGAGCAAGCGGATCCACGACGTTCACGAAGGCCTTGCCGTTCTTGAAGGCGTTCAAATTGCTCATGATCGGATCGTTCTGCAGCTCCTCCAGCGCATTCGGCGTATCTTTGTTCTCGTCAGGAGAGAACTGAATAAATACATAATCCGGGTTCATTTCGGCGAATTTCTCTTTCGAGATCAGCTCCTGCGCCTCTGCAGCCGCCACCTCTGCCGGTACCGCTATCCCCAACTCCTCATACAACACCGGGTTGAAAAATACGCCAGCCGGATAAATATACATCTCTCCCGCACGAACTCGGAGCGCAACCACCTTTTTGTCCTTCAAGCTATCGCCCAAGGACGCCTTGGCCGCCTCCAGATCCGCTTGATATTGGCTGATGGCCTGCTCGGCCTGCTCCTCTTTTCCGCTTAGCTCCCCAAGCAATCTCAGATTCGCTTCCCAGTTGGTCGACACATGGGAATACGGAATCGTCGGCGCGATTTTATTCAACTGCTCGACGACCTCCGGCTTGAATTTCGTCGAACCGAGGATCACGTCCGGTTTCAGGGACAGAATAGTCTCAAAGTTCGGCTCCGTTTTCTCGCCGATCGACTGCGCATTTTTCGTTATCGATTGAAACATTGGGGGAAACTCGCCGGAGAACGAGATAGCCCCAACCGGATTCACATCCAGCACGATGGAATCCTCCATTGCCTCGACCGCGCCTGTAATAACGATCCGCTCGGTGTTTGCCGGAAGCGTGTACTCCTGATCCAAGTATTTGACAACCTTCGTATCGGACGATGCCGGAGCCGCTTCTTCTTTCTCTTTTGTTGCGGCGTCCGTATTCGCTGCTCCCGCAGCTTCCGAACCGCCGGTTGCCGCCGTACCTGCATCCTCCGATTTATTCGTTCCGCCGCCGCAAGCGGACAGCACGAGGGCTGCCGTAAGCAACAGACCCAAAATCCATTTCGTTCTGTTCATCTCTCTCCTGCTTCCCCTTTCACATCTCCATCATTGATAATGATTATCATTATTGATTATGTTAAGGGATAGCGATCCATTTCGCCATGGACGAAATTCGGATTGCCCATGGATCATTTCCGGATAAGGCCATTTTTCGTAAAGAGTCTGCCGACTTCCTCCGCCATTCGTTCCATCGCGACAGGAGAATACTCACGCCATGGAAAAGAAGGCAGCTGGTGCACACGCCCCTCCCTTACGGCAGGAATCATCAGCCACTCCGGCGACGCCTGCAGCTGCTTCCAAAAAGCAAGCGTCTCCGAATCCTGACGAACAAGGAGCAGGATATGATCCGCTTCGCATTCCTTGATCGCCGTTACGCTCAATTCCTCAAGACCCTGACGGTCAGCTTCAAGGAGGGACTCAAGCGCCGGCTGCAATTTCAGACGATCGTACAATAATTCCTTCATGCCGGGATGACTGTAAGCCGTAAGCTCGCGCTGATGGATGCGAAGCGTCAGGACCGTCTTCTCCTCACTCGGAAGATTCTCAATTGCGCTGCAGCAATTCACCGTCTTCTCCTGATACGATTCGATCCAGCTGTCCGCTTCCGGCCTCCTGCCCAGCTTGTCCGCTAAAGCAAGCAGTTGAACACGCCATCCCTCCTGGTCCCCCGGCATCACGTATACAGGCGCAATCTGTTCAAGCAGCTCCCGCTCCCAAAGCTCAACCTCCTGTGCGCATATAATCAGCTCCGGGCTTGCTGTGGCCAGCCTTTCCAGATTCGCGGATTTGTTATGGTTCTGTCTGTAAGCGTCAAGATGCACGGGGATTTCAGAGCCGAGCGCATGATAATAGTAAGGGGACCACTTGGGGTGGACCGGCGCGGCATAAGGGACGAATTGCAGCGGCATCGCATACCCGAGGAGCGAGGTCGAGCCGTACAAAGCGATTTTGTTTTTTCGTTTTTTCCTGTATTCGGATGGAGAGAGTCCGAAGCTTTTCTTGAACTTGCGGCTAAAATAGAACTCATCCTTATATCCCACCTGATGCGCAACCTCCCGAAGCAAAGGCTCGGACCGCAATAGCAGCAGCTTCGCCTTATTCATGCGGATGCCTGATAGATAATCCATCGGGGTGTGGCCATAGGTGTTCTTGAACACTTCGGCAAAATATTTCGGACTAAAGCCCGCCAGATCTGCCAATTGATCCAGCGACAGCTCTTCGTCATAATGCTCATGCATATAGTCTTTGGCCCGCTCCAGCGCCTGCCGCTTACCCTCGGATTGACCGGAAACGGATTCCGTAATCATCGTGTACAGCAGCTCCTGAAAGTCAAGCTGTACCCGCCACTTCTTCATCCAGTCTCCGCTGTGAAAATATTCATACAGCGAGCCGCAGGAGCTGTATAGCGATTCCGGCAGGCCGGCTTCGCAAAACTCTCCGCAAGGAATCATCACGGAGTCATCCGCCTCGCGAAGGCGTCCGCTCCCCGGCAGCCCTTCATAGAATCCAAAATAAAGAATGGCGATGA
Source organism: Paenibacillus sp. FSL M8-0142 (assembly GCF_038597315.1). Classification (NCBI taxonomy): domain Bacteria; kingdom Bacillati; phylum Bacillota; class Bacilli; order Caryophanales; family Paenibacillaceae; genus Paenibacillus; species Paenibacillus sp. FSL M8-0142. The sequence continues at coordinate 1,249,912 of NZ_CP152008.1, read as the reverse complement.
CAGCATGCGCCTGCTTCTTCTTCTCTTCACGACCGGCCTTGGTCAGACAGAAGGTAGAACCTGCCCGGCAGATCTTAACGCTGCCTTTGCGCATATGCAGGCTCTGCTCCCCCGTATGGAGGAATGCTTCCCCTCCCATCTGCAGAATCAGTGCCGATTGCATCGTAAGCTGATAATCGAGCGGCAAATCCTGCTCCCGGAATATTTCAATATTCCACAACCAGGCCGTCAGGCCCCCAAATTCCTTATTTCCGTTCAGTACCTGGCTATTCCCGGCCACATCCATATGTAAAAAACCCCTATCATAAATGAGAATGGTTATCATTATCATATATTCACATAAGGATCCTTGTCCAGAGAATTTCGTTCAAATTATGTATGCCGATTTCAATTCGATGCCGCCTTATCTTATTCACCTCCTATAAGGCTCATTGCATGAGCGGTATCTGGAAATGAGCTGTCTCATCCTATAGACAAAAATAAAGCAGCTGCGTATCCAGTATGGATTCGCAGCTGCCTCGGTTGTTAAATGTCGATTTGCAGGTTTATCTACGCGGTCCCGCATGCATGGAGCATTTGGCGGGTCTTTGGAATGGGCGCTAGCACCAAACCTAACGGCTGCTAAGCCTGCCTTTTCCAATCGATTCGGCGATAATGTTAGTCACCGCGGCGCTGGCGGGCTCTTGCCTCGCCGCCTTTGCGTCCTGCTTCCTCACGGCTCATCTTGCCGTCATTGCCGTCGTTGTCATTTCGGGCTTGTCCACCCTTCTGCCCGATCTCCTGGTAGAACTCACGGTCATGGGAATCGGAGGTTGCTTCGCCGCCTTTGCGTCCGATCTCCTCATAGAACTCTCGTCCATGAGACTCCGCGGTGGCTTCGCCGCCCTTCTGGCCAATTTCTTGGTAGAACTCCTTGTCATGGGATTCGGCAGTGGCTTCGCCGCCCTTTTTCCCGATCTCCTGATAAAACTCCTTATCATGAGACTCCGCAGTGGCTTCGCCGCCTTTGCGTCCAATCTCTTGATAGAACTCTTTGTCATGATTATTTGCTGTAGCTTCCCCACCTAAACGTCCTGCTTCTTCACGGCTCATCTTACCATTATTGTTGTTAGCCATTCTGAATCACTCCTTATAGGTTTTTAGAAGTTGTACTCGTCTACGGTATGATATTAACCTCTTCTGCAAATATGAAACATTATCTCTTGCGTATAAGTGTAATAAAAAGTCGGGTGCATCCGCCGCATAAAGTTCATAAATACGAAAGAAACCCTGCACTGTACCGTGCAGGGTTTCTCATTTCCATTCATGTATGCGGTAGAGAGGACTCGAACCTCCACGGGTATACACCCACTACCCCCTCAAGATAGCGTGTCTGCCATTCCACCACTACCGCATAATATAAAGATGAAGCGAATCGATCACTTTATCGAAAAAACTGGTGAGCCATGAAGGACTCGAACCTTCGACACCCTGATTAAAAGTCAGGTGCTCTACCAACTGAGCTAATGGCTCTCGATGACAATCATGCAGCTGCCATAAAGACTTCCCAACCATCCGGATTATGATCCGTGATGCGATGATGAAAGTGGTGACCCGTAGGGGATTCGAACCCCTGTTACCTCCGTGAAAGGGAGGTGTCTTAACCCCTTGACCAACGGGCCACTTTAAGCACGTCGCCGTGACGACAAGATTGAGTATAGCATAAATTCAAAAAAGATGACAAGCCCTTTTTTTCATTTTTTTATATTTTTTTTGCAGACACCATAAAAGGCCATTAACCCAGCCATTTCACCTGGAGTTCATGCTCTTTCACCGTATCCCCGGATCGCTCTACGCGGTATGCTTTCGCGTCGGGCCTCGAAATGACGACACCGTGCAGGCGCCCGTCGATGAAATGCAATGCGGCTCCATCGTCTGCGGCATAACCAGGCCGAACCTCTCCTTGAAGGATCAGGTCATGGTAAGCGGGCCTCCGCTTGCTCTCTCCGTCATAATGCGGGCAATGGCTCCCCGCGAGCAAACCAAGGCCGTTCAGTTTATACAGCGGGCCGTTTAGCGGATCGGTAACGCCTTCTTCAAACCAGCAGATCGACCCTGCGCTGAGTCCGGTTAAAACGGCTCCACGCTCATAGGCTTCCTGCAGGATTCGATCAAGGCCCCACTCTTTCCACAGCACCAGCATGTTTCGGGTATTGCCGCCTCCAACATAAAGGATGTCCTGCTCAAGCACATAGGTTCTCAGATCTGTGAAATTGGGCTGGAACAAGGATAAGTGGCACGGCGTGCAGGGCAGCGAACGAAATGCAGTATAGAACCGCTCCACATAGTTGTCCGCATCTCCGCTCGCCGTCGGAATAAAGCATACCTTCGGTGACTCTTTCGGAGCTTGCGCCAGTACATACCGGTCAAGCAGCAGGTTGTCCGGCTCCATGGAGAACCCCCCGCCGCCCATGGCAATTATCTGTTTCATCTCTTCTCCCTCCAGATGTCTATTTCCCTGATACTGCGGAATGACCTGCCCAATTAGTTGGTTGTTCGCTATCCATACAATAAAGCTTCCGGTCCATATCATCCCTACGCAAGAAAGCCCCCGGTCACTGATGTGACGGGAGCTTCCCATGGTGTGTATCTGAACGGAGAGAGAGGGATTCGAACCCTCGCACCGCTTACGCAGTCTAACCCCTTAGCAGAGGGTCCCCTTATAGCCACTTGGGTATCTCTCCATGAAATGGCTCCCCGAACAGGACTCGAACCTGTGACAACTCGATTAACAGTCGAGTGCTCTACCAACTGAGCTATCGGGGAACGTCAAGTCGATTAGCTAGTAATAATTTATCATGACTTCTTGGGGGAGTCAAGCTGTAGAAGCGTCAGACGTCCGCTGCAGCGACCGCACCGGTAACGCGCCGGGTTCATTTTGCGCTTACGCAAATATTCGGTTCCGCATGCCCCGCATCGCAGCTTGTATCGATAAGGCTCCGGCTTCCTGCCCGCCGGCTTTGCCGCCGGCAGCGACTTGCAAAACCGGCTGCCTCCCACCGCCTGCAGCAGCTGTTTAAAGTCGGGATCCCGGTGACGGTAGCCCCTCCCCGCCAGGTGAAGATGGTAATGGCACAGCTCGTGCTTAATGATCTTCTCCACCTCTTCCGGTCCATTCGCGGCCAACTGGTGAGGGTTGATTTCGATGTGATGGCTTTTCAGAAAATACCGGCCCCCGGTGGAGGATAAACGGCGGTTAAACGTTGCTTTATGCCTAAAGGGTACCCCGAAGCTCTTCAACGAGACGCTTTCAACCCAGGCCTGCAGTTCCTCGTTGCTCATTTCCTTCATGGTTCCTGCCTGTTCCTTTCCTAGGCTTGTAAATGCTACTTGAATTTTAACTTCCCTCTGGGCTACACTGTCAAGTAGAAAGTCATGGAGGGAGAACCTGCGAACATGCCAACGATGCGTTACGTAATCCTACAGCGGCAGCATGAGCTGGAATTTGTGGAAATGCCCAGCGACTATGCGTATCAGCTCAGCGCGCTGAACCTGCGCCTGAATAAAGAGATCGACAAACTGACCGCTCCCGGCAAGCCGCGGCTGCCGATTGCCATAGCCGAATGTGACAGCCTGGATTTGCTTCAGGAATCCATGAGCATCCTGAACGGACTGGAGTACATAAATGAACTTGAGCAATCCTTTGCTTCCCTGAATGAGAGTGAATATCCGCTCATTGCGTTGCTGACCGAAATCCGTGCACTTCAAGCTCAGCTTGAGCAGTGGTATGAGGAAGAAGGGCAATAAATCCATGTAGACCTGCACGCTTTGGGCCTTTTCCCCATATGCTATCCATACAGATGGAATTAGCAAGAGGAGGAGATACCCTTGCCGCAATGGCTCTGCAATCAATTGACGCGCGCCTTCCGCAAAAAGGACAGACGTCAGATCAAGCTGCTGAACGAATGCTGGTTCTTTTACCGGAACTCCCCGGGCGAGAAATCGAATGTCAGATAAGACGCGCCGCTCATGATCAATAACCAAGGTATGTATGACCAACAAGCCGGACATTATTCGTCCGGCTTGTTTTTGCATGCATGGATAATAGCTGTCCTCGTCGCTTCTTGAACAGCGGCTACGAGAAATGGCGCTTGGCCGGCCACGAGCCCTGCATCTTCCGCAGCATAATCAACTGTCCGATATGGTAGGCGTCATGGGTAATTAAGCTAACAAATCGCTGCGGAGATTCCTCAAGCTCCTCCTCCGGCAGCTGCTCGATCTTACGTCTTAACGCTGCATGAACGTCCTTCAGCTGCTCTTGAGCCAACCGCCATGCTTCCTCGCTCCGCTCATGAACGATGAAGGTCTCATCATTATCCGCCGCCTCATGGCGCAGCGTTGTCCCTTCAAGCCGGGCAAGCAGCCGCTGTTTGTAATACAGCAGATGCAGCACGTTCTCCCAAATGGAGTTGACCGGGCTCCCTTCAGGCTTCCACAACGCTTGCTCCGCTGTCACATCCTTTAATGCATCGAGCGCAGGCGGGTACCAATCCTCCTGATCCATCACATAATCCCAATTCTGAAGCAGCACGTCCCGTAAACTCATCCTCATCGCCCTCCCCATGATATTAGCGATCAAAGCATGTAACTATCAAATGATGTTTAGACCGTTACAACCAACTTATCATACCTTCACTCTATTTTCAAGTAACTGGCAAATCTCATGTTTGATTGTTACAATAGGAAGCAACCAAGAAAGGATGTATCACCATGCTATGGGATGATTTTTTGAATAGCGAGTGGCGCGACTGGCGGGGCAGCGGCCGCTCTGAGGATCGGCTGGAACGTAAGGATTGGGTAGAGGAGCTGATCCGCAATCACCGCCTCCGCGTGTCCGCGTTGCCGACCGCTCAAGAGATGGATAAGCTTCGATCGTTCCGCTCCTTTCTTCTGGGTGTTGTACGGTCCATCGCAACTGGAGAAGCCCTGCACGAGAGCCAGGCCAAGGAGCTGAACCGCTGGATGGAAGGCGGTCCGCTCGTCCGGCGGCTTCATGCCGGCATGGATGGACGGATGGCGATCGGCTACAGGCCGCTCGAATCCGGATGGCAAGGCGCCATTGCCGAAATTGCAGGCTCCTTCGCCGTTACGCTGGCGGAAGGCGAAGCCTCCCGCATTCGGATCTGCACCAATCCGGACTGCCTGTGGGTCTATTACGACGATACCCGCAACCGCTCCAAGCGCTACTGTGACGAGAAGGCGTGCGGCAATCTGATGAAGGTTCGGCGTTTCCGCGCGAAAAAGAAACAAGACGGCCCGAGCGACAAGCAGGACGAGCCGAAGTAACTCGAAGCATAAGCTTAACCGGGACGCCGAGGGCACCCAGAACGGCAAGCACAAGCTTATCCGGAATACCAAGGCCGCCCAGAAACAGCTCGAAGCACAAAGCTTATCTGGAATACCGAGGCCACCAGAGCGACTTGAAGACAAGCTTATCCAGAGTACCGAGGCCACCCGGAACGACTCGAAGACAAGCTTATCCGATGCACCGAGGCCATCCTTGCCGATTAATACTTATGCTGCGTAGGCACAAGCCAATGCTCTTTTGGCCTAGAATTCGCTGGATTCTACTAGTTGTCCGCGTTTCCCCAAAGGCTTCCTATTTGGACAAATAAACCGAAAGACTGGCAGCCTGAGAACAACACATTACGATTTCGCCCCGATTTCGATTAGGCTTTTCCTTGAACCTACGCACCCCAAAAAAGAGGCGTATCCCCATAACAGGAGATACGCCTCTTACCTCGACGTCAGTTCCATTTCCGCCGTATTAATTACTGATCCTTCGGCTTTCGCATCGTCAGTCCGACGCGGCCTTTCTTCAAATCCACATTCAGCACCCAGACCGTCACGTTGTCACCGACCGAAACGACATCCATCGGATGCTTGACATATCCATCGCTAAGCTGGGAAATATGAACGAGGCCGTCGCTTTTGATGCCGATATCGACAAAAGCGCCGAAATCGATCACGTTGCGAACCGTGCCTTGAAGCTCCATTCCCGGCACCAGGTCCTCGATCTTCAGAACATCGTGCCGGAAGATCGGCTGCGGCAGCTCCTCCCGCGGATCCCGTCCAGGACGCTGCAAGCTGTCCAGGATATCACGAAGGGTCGGCACCCCGACATCCAGCTTCACCGCGAGCTGTTCGGGCTGCTGGGCATCCAGCAGCTCGGCCAGCTCCTTGCTGCCGAGCTTGTCCAGCCCTACCTGGAGCTCCTGGAACAGCCGGTCCACCACCGGATACGATTCCGGATGGATCGGCGTCCGGTCCAGAATGTTCTCGCCGTCAGAAATTCGCATGAAGCCCACGCATTGCTCGAACGTCTTGGCTCCAAGGCGAGGCACCTTCTGCAGCTGCTTGCGGCTCACGAATTTCCCGTTCTCCTCGCGGTATTTCACGATATTCTTCGCAATCGTGGCATTGATACCCGATACATAAGAGAGCAGCGAAGGGGAGGCCGTATTCACGTCCACGCCGACATGGTTAACCGCCGACTCGACGACCGCCTTCAAGCTTTCCTCCAGATGCTTCTGCGTCACGTCATGCTGATACTGCCCGACGCCGATCGATTTCGGATCGATCTTCACCAGCTCGGCCAGCGGGTCCTGAACCCGTCTTGCAATCGAAGCCGCGCTGCGTTCCGCCACATCCAGTTCCGGGAATTCCTCCTGCGCCAGCTTGGAGGCGGAATAGACGCTGGCTCCGGCCTCGTTCACGATCAGGTAAGCAAGCTCAGGATCTCCGATGTCTGCGATCACGTCTTCGGCGACGAACTGCTCCGTCTCGCGTGAAGCTGTACCGTTGCCGATGACGATGAGCTTAATGCCATACTTGGCAATCAGCTCCTTGAATTTCGCGGCAGCCTCCCGCTTCTTGTTGTTCGGCGGCGTCGGATACGTAACCGCCACCTCCAGCAGCTTGCCGGTCTCGTCAACGACGGCCAGCTTGCAGCCCGTCCGGTAGGCCGGATCCACGCCCAGCACACAGCGCCCCTTCACCGGCGGTTGCAGCAGCAGGCTGCGCAGGTTGCCGGCGAAGATCGAGATGGCCTGGTTCTCCCCCTTCTCGGTGAGCTCCCCGCGCACCTCGCGCTCGATCGACGGCGCGATCAGGCGCTTGTAGGAATCCTCAATGACGGCCGTTAAGATATCGGTGACAACAGATGTGCCCTTCAGCACCTGCTTGCCGATATAAGCATGAATGGACTCATATGGAACCTCGAGCCCGACCTTTAGTATATTCTCACGCTCTCCCCGATTAATGGCCAGAATCCGATGCGGCGGCATTTTCTTCGCCAATTCCCGGTAGCTGTAATAATTCTCGTACACCGATTCCGCTTCCGCATCCTTGGCTTCCGAGGTCAGAATGCCGTGGTCCAAGCTGAAGCGCCGTACCCAAGCGCGAATCTTGGCATCGTCCGCAATGTTTTCGGCCAAAATATCCATGGCGCCTTGAAGCGCCTCCTCCGGAGAAGCCACTCCTTTTTCCTCGTTGACATATTTTGCAGCCTCGGCCAGGGCATCGCCCTGCTTCGGCTGGGACCAGATCCATTCCGATAACGGCCCAAGGCCTTTCTCCTTCGCCACGCTGGCCCGGGTCTTGCGCTTTTGCTTATAAGGGCGATACAGATCTTCTACTTCCTGAAGCTTGACGGCGGCTATAATCGATGCCTTCAGCTCTTCGGTCAGCTTGCCCTGCTCCTCAATAATGCGAATAACTTCCCGCTTTCGGACCTCGAGATTGCGCAAATAGCCTGTCCGTTCCTCGATGCTACGCAATTGGTTCTCATCCAGCTCGCCCGTCATTTCCTTACGGTATCGCGCAATAAACGGTATCGTATTGCCTTCATCCAGAAGCTCTACGGTCGTACGCACCTGTTTCTCGGACAATTGCAGCTCCCTGGAGATCTGCTTAATGATCCGTTTCAGCTCTTCTTTTCGAATTTGTTCCTCATTCGCTTCCATTACGGCTTCCAAATCAGACAATGATATCCCTCTTTCTTTCTTCAACGTAACTTGTACAGCTATTATCCCAAATCTCCGCTGGCATTTCCACCTTACGTCCGTAAAGCAGGCAGCTTTAAGCTTCGTTTCATGTCTTTTTCATCTGTTTTTAAGATTCGCTTTATATTCTATAAATACCTTAACGATCAATTAGCATTTGAGGCAGCTTTAGCGGACAGATCTTCCGATCGCTGCCAAGGCTAAGGGTATACCCCGTGCTCATGAAGCGTCGTCCGGGTCATGCTTGAAATAATCCAAAGGGCGGCAGGACTCCCCCGCGATATACCGGACTCGCCCAACTTCAACCACATGTAGGAGGACATCACGATGAAGATCAACGAAGCATGGACATGGTCCTTAATATGCCTGTTGTTTATTGCAGCCGCTGTTACCACCGCCTATTTTCTCATACCGGCGCCCGGGGCATAATCTTTAAGCCTTGCCCTGCCAAAAGCCATGAGCTATAACCTCTAAGCCTCACCCAGCCAAAAGCCATGAGCTGTAACCTCTAAGACTCACCCAGCCAAAAGCCATGAGCTGCATGTCTTTTGCTCCTGCTAAGGGGTCTGACCTGCGCCCGGCATCGCGCTCCTGCTCCTGGCTTGTCTCTGTCGCCGGGGCCCTCAACAACGACACGTCATGAACGATACATATGCTTTACCCGGTTACTCAACGCGCCGCAAAAAACCTCAAGGACACTCCCCTTGAGGTTTTTTGCACATACCTATATGATCTAAACGCATATATTTGTTCGGTTCGCTAGAAATCGATCAAGCCCAGACTGATCTGCAAGGAATCATCCACCTTGCTCATCATTTCGTCGTCAAGATGGGTGATTTTATCGGTTAGCCGTTGCTTGTCAATCGTACGAATCTGCTCTAGCAAGATAACGGAATCCCGGTCAAATCCATGCGACGCCGCGTCGATTTCGACATGGGTCGGCAGCTTGGCTTTTTGAATTTGTGCCGTAATGGCTGCAACAATTACCGTCGGACTAAACCGGTTGCCGATATCGTTCTGAATGACAAGGACCGGCCTTACGCCTCCCTGCTCCGAACCGACAACGGGTGATAAATCCGCAAAAAATACGTCGCCCCGTTTAACGATCACTGTCTACACCCCGCTTACTAAGCGGTCTAGAGTGTTGTCTGCATCTTCCTCCGCGTGAAACGCCTCAGAAGCCATGGTTAGGTTAATCTTGGCCATTTCCATATAACCTCGTTGCATGGATTCGCGAATATATCGCTTCTTCCGTTCATTCAGGTACAACTTCATGGCTTGCCTAATAAGCTCACTGCGGTTGGAATTCTCCAGCTGCGCGATCCCGTCCACTTCCTGCAAAAGATGATCCGGTAAACTGATCATGATTCGTTTGGTGTTCTGCATATTGGCCACCTTCTATTACACCCCCACAACCTTCTCGCCCTGTGCACCAGTATTACATTATTCAAGGAAATTTATACAAAAGAATATATATGCCGAAGGTATATCATGTATGCTGCATATCATTATAAACTACAATCGACACATTCGTACAGACTTTAGCGACATATTCATCATTCGCCAAAGACCGTCCAGATTCCTCCTGCTGTCTTCCTTGATTTAAAATACACATGCGGCGTCTTTTATTCAAGGGGTGGTCCAAAGCGGGTTCAGCGTCTTTACGGGTATATCATCCCGTATATACCGGCGCGGCACCCGATGGGCAATCATGCAGACGACTTCATAGTGGATCGTTCCCAGCTTGGCAGCCAGCTCATCTGCCGTAATGCACTCGCCAGACTGCTGGCCGATGAGTACAACCTCTTCACCAGCTTGAATTTGTGCCGACTCTTCGGCAAATGGTTTGAGCGATACCATGCATTGGTCCATACAGATATTTCCGACAACAGGGACGCGGCGGCCGCGTATCAGCACCTCTGCCTTGCCGCTCAGCATCCGGGAAAAGCCGTCTGCGTAGCCGATCGGAAGCGTACCGATCGTCTCCGTTTGCTCGGTGACATATTTCGAGCCATAGCTGATTCCGGAATGCGGAGGGAGATTTTTGACAAAGACCAGCCTGGTCTTTAACGTCATGACAGGGTGAAGGCTCACCGCTCTTCGATTCACTTCCTCCGAGGGATACAGTCCATACAAGCTGATGCCGACACGCACCATATTGTAGGACAGCTCGGGTGTATCGATGGCGGCGGCGCTATTACCCGTATGTATGATCGGGATATGTCTGCCTCTATCCCGCAGCGCGTCCGCTACGCCCTTGAAACGGCGGTACTGTTCCAATGTATAGTCTTTGTTGTTTTCATCTGCTCTTGCAAAATGGGTAAACATTCCTTCGACAATGACCTGCGGCAGCGAGAACGCCTCTTCGATAAACGCAAGGGCATGCTCGCCGGGAAGCAGGCCCAGACGACCCATCCCGCTGTCGATCTTGATGTGTACCTTAAGCGGCTTATCCGGCTCCGCAGGCAGCGCTTGGATCGCTTGGAGCACTTCTGTACTGAACAGGGTGATCGTTACGTCATGCCGGCGCGCCACCTCCACGCCTTCCGGCGGTGTATAGCCGAGCACGAGGATCGGCAGCGTGATCCCGGCCTGACGCAGCTCGAGCGCCTCATCGAGAAACGCAACGCTCAAGTAGTCCGCACCCAGCTGCTGAAGCTCGCGCGCCACCTCCACGGCCCCGTGTCCGTACGCATTCGCCTTCACGCATGCAAGCAGCAGCATGTCTGTAGGCAGCGCTTCACGAAAGGCGTTGTAGTTGGCGCGCAGATAATCCAAGTTGATGTCCGCCAGGGTAGGTCGATATATCGCTTGCAATTCCAGTCACCTTCTTACCATTTTGAAAAAGCTGTAGGCTAATAATAGATTAATGGTAATGTTCCCGAAGGCAACTGTCAATTGACACCTCCTGCCCATTTTTCGTCCATGGCTGGTACCATGAAACGCATAGCATGGAGATCCCTTGGTAAATCAGCAGCAAAACATATCGCAGCCTGCCTCAAAGGTCCTTTATTTGGAAAAAGAGGCGAATGGCCTCATTGTCGGAATGTTCCTTCCGCCAAGCTTGGTATCCGCCTTCATCGTATTATTTACCCGATTGTCCCTGCATGGAAGCAGCGATTTTCTTCATCTCCTCGACGGGGAGATTGGCGCTCGTCAGTCTATATTCGACCCCATCCGTGCTCCAAGTCAGCGTTCGCTGCTGGTCGCCGGTCAGCAGTCCAACCGTCGTAAAGTCAATGTACACCGCTTCGCCCGGCACAAGCGATACGACACGGTCCTTCGGTCTGGATTCCATAATCGTGTACTGGTATACCCCGTCATATTTCAGAATCACCGCATGGTCTTCGCTATTCGGCACTTCCATCGTATCCTTTTCCGTTACACCGGCAGGCACATATTCCGGATAGACGATGCCGAAGGACCCCATGTCTTTGCCCGTGGCCGTCTCCGTCAATCCTTCAGGTGCATTCGCATTGCCGTTCTCGGTACCGGAAGCGATCGGGAGCCCGTTCTCGTCCACTTCGGCCAGCATGCCTTGGGTTTCGCCCATCGCGGAGAGGTTCCGGCTCGTGTCAAAGGATTCCTTCGTCAAGTTCGTATCGAACGTGAAGTTATTGAATTTCACTTCAACGACTACGTTCGCTTCCGAATCGGAAACTTGAACCTGCTTCGGCGAATAATTGTCCTTCGCAAGCCAGATCTTCTGCCGGATCAGCGAATGACTGTGATAATTCGCCGCGACGTCAAATACATAGCTGTCCTTATCCTCGGCAAACTGGCGGGTGTTATCGTTCAGGATGCTGCTGAGCAGCGTCTGATACAGATATACCTGCCCTTGGTTATCCGGCCAATCGCTCTTGAAGCGGAAGCTTTTGTTCAAGCTTGGCGTCAGAATAAATACGCCGTCATCGTTGCGGAGCACGATTTGCTTAATGTCCTTCTCCCCGTTGGCCAAGCTGATCCGATAATAAGATGGAGACTGGTACCATACCTCAACTTGATACTCCTGCGGCGTCGTACCGGTATGTATGGTCATGACGCCCGCTCCCTGGTAAGCGCCCTTTGCACTTTCCAGCTTATCTGCCACCTTGTTCAGATCCTTCACAACGCTGTCCGCATTTTTCTTCCCGCATCCCGCCAGTATCGTTGCCATGCATAATACGACAGCGAGCAGCACCCATGAAATCCGGCGCATGTCATCATCCCCTTCAATACATGTTTTGACTTGATTGATACATGTCTATGAGGGACTTGTTCACATTATGCAGACTAGCCTGACAAGCATGAATGCGCGCCTTTTGCTTTTTCGTGAATCCAATCCGTAATTTGCGGATGCTCCGGTATATGCGAAAAAGAGGCAATATGCCAGAGCCCGACACATTGCCTCTTCCGAGAATCGGTCTGGAAGACCGGAAATACAGTTTCATCAGGCTTCCGTTGATACAATACCGGCCGGGGATTTCTTTGCTGCCGGCGCGAAGCTGCTCTCATCCATATCATTCGGAGCTGGCAGCCCCCGCGTTACCGGATCGAAGATCCAGTACAGACCGACAAGCAGCACGACCAGACCGGAGCCGGCAATGATCGAGGAGCTGGCCAGAATCATGCCTAAGCTTCCGCCGATCAGGCTGCCGAGCGGCATTGCAATCCCGCTTAATCCGTTGGCAGCCGCAAACACCGTCCCCATATTTTTCTCAGGAATCGACTTCTGAATGACCGTATTGATGATGACGTTCGTAATGCCGCCAGGAAACCAGGCCAGGCCGTAAATCAGAACCACCATCCAAGTCCAAGGCGTGAGCACGCTCAGGCACCAGAGGGCTCCCGCCACACAGAAAGCCATCGCATAAATCATCCCGAGACGGTATTTCTCCAGCTTCAAATACGGAGCCGCCAGCGCGCCCAGCAGGCTTCCGCATGCTTGCGCCATAAGAAGAATGCCGTAGACGCCGGGGCCGCCGAGACTGTCGGCAAAGGCAGGCATGACCGTAAAGGTTGCGCCTCCGACGGCGTTGATGGCAATGACGCCGAACAGAATCCGCGCCAGCGGTGTCCCTATGAAGAATCGCATTCCTGCTTTCATATCCTCGATGTATAAACGGAAGGCGTTTTTCCGTTTGATTGGCGATGAACCGTCCTTAGGAAATTCTTTTTTATCGTTCGTTTGTACGTTGTTAGATGAAGTCAAACTTGATGCCTTGATACGAAGCTGGGCAAACAGAAGCGCCCCGATGAAAAAACCGACCGAATTCCACACGTACAGCGATACGGCGCCTAGCAGAATGATGAGCCCGCCCGAAACGGCGTTGCACGCAACGTCAATGCCTTGGTAAGCCAGAGTAAACAATGAATTGCCCTGCGTCAGCTGCTTCTTGTCAATGATTCTTGGCAGTGCCGACATTTGAGCCGGATACACCCACATATTGAGCGTCGACATGATTGGCGTAATGGTCAGCACCAGCCCCACCGTCAGAAAATCGAAATAATAGGCAGCAGGCACGATGAGCAGCAATCCGGCCTGGATGAGCTGCGTATAAACCAGGATCCCTCGTAGTGGAAAACGGTCGATGAGCGGTCCGGAGAAAATCTGGATGACCCGGGGCAGAATGGATAGAAAGCCGGCCAGACCCGTATACAGCGTCGAGCCTCCCAAATCATAAACGAGCCACATGGCGGCAACAGCGTATAAGCTGTCGCCGATATTCGTCAAGATGCGGCCGATAAAGAGGAGCAGGAAGTTGCGGTTCTTAAAAATTTCCATCGTTTTAACACTCCATTTCAGTTCGTTTTTTGGGGAGGCTCGGAAGCAAGCTCCTTATTTCTTAGACGCCTCTTCGGTAGAGACTAAATTGACGCCGATCGCATACTCCTTGGAATCGTCTTTGGCGGCGATGGTTTTCTTGACCCATTTTTCTAGCAGCGATCTAAAATCCTTCGCCAGCTCTTCCCGCTCCTCTTCCGTCAGCTGCAGCCGCAACTGGATCTTCGTGCTGGAAACCGCATTGTAATCATCGGCCAGCGCAGGATCCAGCGATTGCGGGCCTGTCGTGTTAAACCATTTGGCCTTGGATTTGTAGTATTTCTCAACAATCCCCCCCACCGTACGGGTCTCTACCAGATCGATCAGGCCTCCATCGTACAGCTTCTGGATATGGTAGTGGATGCTTCCCGGGGATTCGCCCAGCTCATCGGCTACTTGCTTGGCGGTTTTCGGCGTATCGGTCAAGCTCCCGATGATCTTGACTCGCTGTGAGCTCCCGAGCAGCTTCGCCTGTTCCACCGTAATGTCGAACATGCCCTGTTGATTTTGATTCGAATCCATATGAATCACTCCGTTCCAATAAGTATTATTCATTCTAACTACATAATTTGATCTGTTTTAGTCGTTTGTTCTAATATTTCTATTCATTCTAATTTTTTAGATCGTCTTGGATTAATAATAAACCACCTATTACCAATTGTAAATAGGCGGTTTAAAAATAATTTTTCTTGGATTACTTTTCACAACATTTTGACCATATGACGGTACACATGTCCGTTAATCATGATTTCTTTATCGGTGGCGTAGCCCCTTCTTTCATATAGAGCATAGGCCCGGTCATTCCCGTGTACGACAGCGAGCGCGATTTTACGATATTGCAGCTCCCTTGCCCGCTCCTCCATATAGCTGATTAATGCAGAACCTATGCCTTGCCCGCCGAATGCCGGGGATACGGACAATGTATCGATATAATACTCGTCGACATCGGCTTCCTTATCCAGCGTCAATGTATCGTCATGCTTGAGACGGCGCAAACGCTCGATGATCGGGCGGTCCAGTTCCGGCGCTTGGTCACCTCCGTAGGCCACGATAATTCCGGCTGCTTTGCCTTCGATCTCTTTTACAGCCGCCTGCTTATGGCTAAGCCTGCCCTCATGCTCCCGGAAAAACTGCTCCAGAACACGGACAGCCCCTTCCTTGCTTTCTTCCCCTGTCAACTGGTGCGCAATGTCGTGCAGGGCGTCGTATAGCAGTTTTGATGCAGCTGCTGCATCCTCCGGTCTTGCCGATCTAATCGTCATGATGTTATAACCTCCGATTTTGTTCCAATAATTCTATATCTCCCAACCTTCTACCTCATAATACAGCTCCTGATCGGAAGACGCCACAAACGACCGCCGCGTGATTCCCGAATCCGGCTTCAGCCGCTCATGTCGGCCGAACCCATGCGATACCTTGAACGTAAAAGTAAGACCGTGAGGGATCATCGCGCTCCCCTTGTAGAGCCCGTCTCCCGCCGGCTTGACCTCAATCCCCGCATACAGCGAAGGATAGGTCGGCGTTGATGCCGGGACCTTTACCGTGACCGTTACGTTAACCCGTTCCGGCAAAGCGTCGACAATGGTGATTTCCTTGTCCGCCGTACAGTTCCCATATTGGACGATCACCCGCGTCGTTCCGGGCGATTTGGCGATCAGCGTGCCGTCGGGCTTGACTTCAAGGAGCTGTGGGTCAAGAACCGTATATGTCGCTCGCATGACGGTCTGCATGAAACCGCTCGTATACGTCACCACCGGATTGATCCGCTTGTCGGGACCCTTCACCCCCACGATCTCGCCCCCGCAAATCTCGAGAGCTTCAGGCTTCCCGATTCGTCCGAAGAAGTACAGCAGCGGGGCGTGGGCTCTTGCCGCCCAATCGCTCTGGCTATGACCAGCACCCGGATGCAGGTACAGCATAAGGTCTTCTCCGGGCACAAACCCGTCGGCGACCAGCCGTTCGGCTTCTTCTCTGGCGTACTTCTCCATGAACGTCCCTTCGGCTCCGCCCATATCCAGCCACACCCGAAGCTTCGGATGCGTTCCGTATCTGTGGTAAAACGGAATTTCGCGAAGCTCGCCCTTTTCATCGAAATCGGCCTTAACGAAGTAAGGCGACATTACCGCAATGTGACCGAACACATCCGGACGTCTAAAGCCGATATTGTAGGTGACGATTCCGCCTGCAGAGGAGCCCATCATCGCCGTATGCTCGGGACCGGTCAGCGTTCTGAAGGTTCTGTTGATGTACGGCATCACTTCATCAATGACAAACGCCTCATACCGATCGCCATCAAAAGGCGGTTTGAATGCAAGGTGCATGTTCGGATGCTCGTGAAAATACTCGTTCAGCCTCTGATCCGGCACGGTCGCGATGCCAACGATCAAGATCCCGTCCATCCGTCCTTCGGCGACAAGCCGGTCTGCGGTAACATGCATTTCCCAGGATTCCCCCGACGCATCCGCGGAGAAGACGTGCTGTCCGTCATGCATATAGAGTACGGCGTAACGACGCTCCGTATTCTCGTGATAGTCGGGTGGAAGATAGACGAACAAGCTGCGGGTGTTGCCCAAGATTTCGGATGGAAAATGCGGAATTTCCACCAATCTTTCATCATGCCTGGATTTCAAATGTACCATATGTAACCCCTCCCTCAATGTTCTTGGGGAACAAGGGTGAAGCTTTGACGCGCGATGCCGGATCTATGATGCCAGCTCCCTCCCCGTCCCTAACCCAACAAAAAAAGGCACAACCCGGTGAACAGGTTGTACCTTGTTAGGTAAGCATTGCCTTACTCGTATTATAAAAGAGGTTGTTCAAAAAGTCATCTTTTGATCACGAAGGGAGTCAAGAAGTAACTCGGCATCGAATCTTGAATTCAGCCGGGCCTAAGCTTATGCTTTCGAAGTATGTTTCCTACGGAAACATTTCAGGTGCTCACGTACCCAAAACAGCAGATGCTTTCGCCAAGACGTTTTCTGTAAAACGTGTAGCTCCGCTCCTCAGTCCCTACCTTCATCCAACCTAAAGCGTTTTGAAAAAAAAACGCACTTCGGAAGCATGCACCTCGGTGCTGAAAATCCGACTTTTTGAACTCGCACTATAAGGAATTTCAGCTGCTTACAAGATCAGGAACCGCCCTCCGGCGGCTCTTTCGGAACATATTTAAAAATATCTCCGTCAACAAAGGCGTCGATCAACCGCTCCAGCCACCGGTAATAAGCCACGGCTTCACGCATCTTGGTCCGATCGGCCTCAAGCACAGCCACCATAACCGGATCATCCTCATATTCTTTGAGGAGCTTCTCGGTTTCTTGCAATGCCTTGCGGAGGACCAGGATGTTACTCTCCACCGATTTCCTCCACTTAATGTCGAAAAAGTCCACAAAAGTCTGATACCAATCATATTCCACTTCATAGAGGTCTTTGCGGGAGCCCTTCTCCCACACCTTGTTGACCATCTTATTATCGAGCAAGGTTCGCACGCCGGTGCTCATGCTGGTCTTGCTCATCTTCATTTCCTGTCCCATCTCATCCAGGTTCATCGGTTTATCGGCAAAATACAACAGACCATACAAATGACCTGTTGAGAGCGGTATGCCGTACAAGTCCATATTTCGTCCAATATTTTCAATGACACGCTTACGAATCTTTTGCACAGCAGCCTGCCGTTCCTCATCCAACTGGTACAAGCTCATGCTTGCAGCCTCCTCTTTCTGTAACCATCCAAGAAGTCATGCCATACAACAAAACTGATTGGACTCGAGTTGTAGTGTGAACGATCTGGAGCGAATCTAAACAAACCCAATCCACACACATTCTCTCGTCTATTGTAGGGAAAGCTATTTTAAAAGTAAAGAACAGCGATGACTAAGCATAAGGGAGCATACGAAAGGATTTGGGAGGATAACTTTGTACAGTTTTTACTGTACGTACTTTACGTACGGATATAACGTTTGATACTTTACGTATCGATTGTTACAATGATGCACATGGGTTTACGAGACGGCAGTGACGGATCGGGGTTGCATTAAGGTTAATACGAACGCGTCTCTACACATTAAAAGGAGGAGTCACTCTTGGCTATTCTGCAAGTGAAGAATGTCAGCAAGTTGTTCGGCCCTGGTGCCGAGCAAGGGCTTCAGCTGCTGGAGCAAGGCTGGTCCAAAGCGCGAATTGCAAAAGAGAAAAATATAACGGTTGGCGTGAACCGTGTCAGCTTTGATATTCAGGAAGGCGAAATCTTCGTCATCATGGGTCTGTCCGGCAGCGGCAAGTCCACACTAGTACGTTTGCTAAATCGGTTGATTGAACCGACTTCAGGAGAAATTCTGATCCATGGCAAGGACCTGAGAAAAATGAATAAGGAACAGCTGCGCGAGGTACGCCGCAAGACGATCAGCATGGTGTTCCAGAAGTTCGCATTGTTCCCGCACCGTACGGTGCTCGACAATGTTGAGTACGGCCTGGAAATTCAGAAGGTCAATAAATCCAAACGGCGCGAAGCCGCCATGAAGGCGCTGGAGCTTGTAGGGCTCAAGGGCTGGGAGGACAAAATGCCGGATGAGCTCAGCGGCGGCATGCAGCAGCGTGTCGGGCTGGCCCGGGCGCTTGCCAACGATCCCGAAATTCTGCTCATGGATGAGGCGTTCAGCGCGCTCGACCCGCTGATCCGCCGGGATATGCAGGATGAGCTCATCGAGCTTCAGGACAAAATGAAAAAAACGATCGTGTTCATTACCCACGACCTGGATGAGGCGCTCCGCATCGGAGACCGCATCGCCCTGATGAAAGACGGCGCGGTCGTGCAGATCGGAACGCCTGAGGAAATTCTGACACAGCCGGCCAACGATTACGTTGAGCGGTTCGTGGAGGACGTCGATCTGTCGAAGGTACTGACGGCGTCGCATGTTATGCGACGGCCCGAAGCGATTACGCTGGACCGCGGTCCGCGTGTTGCGCTGGAGCTGATGCGCGAGCGCGGCATCTCGAACCTGTTCGTGATTGACCGCGCCAAGAAGCTGCTCGGGGTCATCACCGCCGAGGAAGCTTCCGATGCGATGAAAAACCATCGCAAGCTGGAGGATATTTTGATAACGGACGGTCCTAGAGTCGGCCCGGACACCCTGCTCAACGAGCTGTTCGAAATTACGAGCATGTCCAAAGTGCCGCTTGCCGTTGTGGATGACAATGGCCGCCTGATGGGCGTTATCGTCCGCGGGGCCGTGCTTGGCGCGTTGGCCGGGGAATCCAAGAATGAGGGGGTGACGCAAGATGCCTAAGATTCCTCTCGCAAGCTGGATCGATTCCTTGGTGGAGTGGATGGGAGATACTTTCTCGGGCTTTTTCAATGCGATCTCCTTCATTATTGAAGGAATTGTCGAGTTTTTTACAGATGTGTTCATGCTGCCCCATCCGTATCTGTTCATCGTCATCTTGGCCGTCCTCGCGTATTTGCTTGGCCGCTTGCCGCTGACGCTGTTCACGGTCATCGGGTTTCTCATTATCGAGAACCTCGGGTATTGGCCGCAAACGATGAGCACGCTCAGCCTGGTCATCACGGCAGGCTTGATCTCCATCGTGCTCGGGGTGCCGCTCGGCATTTGGGCAGCCTACAGCAAAACCGCATCCAGGATCATCATTCCGATTCTGGACTTCATGCAGACCATGCCCGCTTTCGTTTATCTGCTGCCTGCGGTTACGTTCTTTAGCCTCGGGGTCGTTCCGGGCGTTATCGCTTCCGTCATCTTTGCGATTCCGCCAACGATTCGTCTGACGCGGCTGGGGATTATGCAGGTATCCGGCGAGCTCACCGAAGCTGCGGATGCATTCGGTTCGACTTCCGGACAGAAGCTGTTCAAGGTCCAGCTTCCGCTGGCTATGCCGACCTTAATGGCCGGGATTAACCAGACGATCATGCTGTGCTTGTCGATGGTTGTTATCGCTTCGATGATCGGTGCCCAAGGCATTGGCGCCGAAGTCTACCGTGCAGTAACCCAGCTGCAGATCGGTAAAGGGTTTGAGGCGGGTCTGGCTGTCGTCATCCTGGCGATTGTCCTGGACCGCTTTACACAAAATATATTTAAAACGAAAAAGAGGGGTGCTTAACTTGAAGAACAAGAAATGGTGGTTGATGCTTAGCTTGGCGGCTGTCCTCCTTCTGTCCGCATGCGGACAGGGCGGCAATGGCGGCACGAACGGAGCCCAGGGCGGCGAAGGCGCAAACGGCGGAGCCGCCGGCTCGATCGGCGAGCAGGTAAACCATGAAATCATCGGTATTGATCCAGGCGCAGGTATTATGAAAGCCACGGCTGCCGCGATTGAGGAGTACGGCTTGACGGATTGGAAGCTGATCGAAGGCTCCGGTGCAGCAATGACAGCTACGCTTGATAAGGCGATCAAGAAGAAAGAACCGATCATCATTACCGGCTGGACGCCGCACTGGATGTTCTCCAAGTATGATCTGAAGTATCTTGAAGATCCGAAGAAGGTTTATGGTGAAGCCGAAGAAATTCACACGGTTGTTCGTAAAGGCCTGAAAGAGGATCAGCCGGAGGCTTATCAGTTCCTGAGCAACTTCAAATGGACCTCGGACGATATGGGTCAAATCATGACCGCCATCCAGGAAGGACAGAATCCGGAAGCTGCCGCTAAGGAATGGATGGAAGCCAACAGCGAAAAAGTGAACGAATGGACGCAAGGCGTTCAGCCCGTTGACGGCAAAAGCTTTAAATTCAGCTATGTTGCTTGGGACTCCGAAATCGCCAGCACCAATCTGCTGAAGGTCATTATGGAAGAGAAGCTCGGCTTTAAGGTCGAAGCGCTTCAAGTCGAAGCCGGCCCAATGTGGACCGGGGTCGCCAACGGCGACGTTGACGCTACGGTTGCCGCATGGCTCCCGCTGACGCATGCCGACTACTGGGATAAGTTCAAGGATCAGGTCGAAGACCTTGGCGCTAACATGGAAGGCGTTAAAACCGGCCTCGTCGTTCCATCGTATGTCGACGTGAACTCGATTGAAGATCTGAAGAAGTAAAGATTGAACCTACACGAAAGCCACCCTTTGCGGGTGGCTTTTTTGGGCTATAGGGGGATGTATGGGCAGGACGGGGAGTCCGGGGGCAAGTCCGTTTTGGGGATTTGTTGGCTCGTTGGCGCCACTTTAGCGCAGCACAAGTCCCTTTTCGGGACCTGTTGGCTCGTTGGCGCCGCTTTAGCGCAGCACAAGTCCCTTTTCGGGACTTGTTTGTCCATAGACGCCGCTTGGGCGGGGCACAAGTCCCTTTTCGGGACCTGTTGGCTCGTTGGCGCCACTTTAGCGCAGCACAAGTCCCTTTTCGGGACCTGTTGGCTCGTTGGCGCCATTTTAGCGCAGCATTAGTCCCTTTTCGGGACCTGTTGGCTCGTTGGTGCCACTTTAGCGCAGCACAAGTCCCTTTTCGGGACTTGTTTCCCCGTAGGCACCGCTTGGGCGGGGCACAAATCCCTTATCGGGACCTGTTGGCTCGTTGGTGCCACTTTAGCGCAGCACAAGTCCCTTTTTGGGACCTGTTGGCTCGTTGGCGCCACTTTAGCGCAGCACAAGTCCCTTTTCGGGACCTGTTGGCTCGTTGGCGCCGCTTTAGCGCAGCATAAGTCCCTTTTCGGGACTTGTTTCCCCGTAGGCACCGCTTGGGCGGGGCTCGTTCGCTTGGGGGCGGCCATAACACTCAAGTAGATGCCATCGTCGACGCGGGAGAAATGCACCTGTACGAGCCTCTACACTCCCGCGCTACTCAAGCAAACTAGTCTACTCCCAGACACCAATGCTATCCAACCAAACTAATCTACTCCCAGCTCCCGTGCCACCCAAACGAACCAATCTACTTCCAACCTCCACGCTACTCAAACAACCAATCTCCCCCTTGCTCCCGCGCTACCCAAGCAAACCAATCCACTCCCTGCCCCCAGTACTATCCGAGCAAACCACTCCCCCCTCCCCTTAAGACGCAAACGAGCCGCGCTCTAACGTGAGCGCGACTCGCTTTTTTACATGGATAGCAGCTATTCCTTGATGGTTACCGTAACCGGGGAATACTCGGCAATGACGGTTTGACCATGAACCGAGACGCTGCCCTGCGGCGTCAGATCCTTCTCCGTCATGATGCCAAGCGCAATCGTGAACTTGTTGAATTTGATCGGGATGTTGTTCTCCCGGCGGACCTCCTGCCCGTTCACATAGAACACCGCCTCGTCCTCACTGCGGTTATAGGTGATTTTGTACGTATTGAATTCCTGCGGCTTGAAGTGCGTGTCCTCCTCTTTAAAAATGCAGAAGAAGCGGGTTTTATCCGATTCCGGCACCTGAACGCCAGGGAAAGGCAGCACCGCATACACGCTCGCATACTTATCGTTCGAAGCGAAGAAGTCGAGCGCCGCTCCGGTTGAGAAATCCAGCAGATTCAAAGATACGTAACCGTCGTACAAATCACCGGGAACGGTGCCCTGCGTACGGGCACGGATCTGAAGCTCAAAGGTCACTTCGCCCGATTCCGGCACTTCAACCTCTTCCACGGAATAATACATATGCTTGGCATTGTCGAGAATCTGAATCTGATTATGCTGGCGGCTCAGCGGTGCGCGCACATACAGGATGCCGTTGCGCACGATAACGACAGCGTCGGGCTCCCGGTACTCCCAGAAGGAACCGTCCGGCAGCGGAAAGCCGCCGATCTTCCAAACCTTGCCCTCCGACAGGATGGTATGAAAATCACCAAAAACACGTTGTTGTTCCATCTAAGGTCTCCTTCTTTCTCACAAAAATAGGTTAGAATGCCTGGATTATGCCTTGGACGAGCAGCGACAGGATCAACACGCCGCCGCAGCGCATCGTTGTCATCGTTGACGCGCCCATCAGCGGCAAGTAAGCTTCGGAACGATTGCTATCCTTCAGTCTTCCATACACAAGATACAATGGAATAACGGTCAGCAGAGCAATAATCGCATAAGGTGGAAGAGCTCCCGCTAGGACGCAGGCAACCAGGGACAGACAGGCCAGCAGCAGCAGCGCCCGTGAGAACGTCAACGCCCGCTTTTCCCCCCATACGACCACAAGGGTTCTTTTTCCGGCCTGACGATCCGCCTGCCAATGCAGGAAGTGATGGTTGAACAAAATCAACGTCGTGAGCAGCCCGATCGGCAGCGACAACAGGAGGGCCCGAAGATCCATGCTTGACGTCTGGACATAGAATGCTCCCATAACAGGCAAAATACCGAAGGACAACAGGATCGCAATTTCGCTGTAGCCCTTGCCCCGGTATCCGAACCGAACGGGCGGCGCCACGTAAAAATAAGCGATGAGTCCGCCAAGCGCGCTGAACAGAAGCGCCCACCAGCCGCTGATCAAGCTCAGAATAATCCCGCATAACGCGGCAATTCCGAACAGCGTCCAGGTAACGCTCTCGAATTTGCGGATGGACCAGATGCCTTTGGTTAGAAAACCTGAATTCGTGGAGATCGCATCGACGTCCTCCTGGGCTTCCGTATCGGTCCCGTTCTTATAGTCCCACAAATCGTTCACCATATTGGAGAACAAATGGGCGGCCCCGCTTCCGATCAAGGTCAATAAAAAAAGCCCGATATGGAAACGACCTGTCCAAACATAAGCGCCAAGCGCCCCCAAAGCAACCGGTATGAGCATGACCGGAATGACTTGGATACGCGAAGCTTTTTTAAACTGATTCAGGACATCCACTGGCGTAGGCTCCTTTCTCTCATAAAACAGAATAGAACGCCTGCAACTCGCTTGCAGACGTTAATCGATGTTGTGAAACAAAGCACTTGTACATTAAGGATATCACAATTGTCGAACTTTGTAATCTATTTGTAAGAACTTGGCTAAGCTCCTATACGGACGAGCGCTCAATCAATTCGAACGGCAACTCCTTGCGCACCGGGTCTTTCCGTTCTCCCTGAATATGGGCATACACGATTTTGAAAGCCTCTGAACCCATATCGAGCAGTCGGTTATCGATCGTCGTGAGCCCCAGCATTTTGCCGATGGGTTGATTGTCGAATCCGATGACCGCAAGCTCCTGCGGGATGGATATGTCCCGCTTCTCCGCTTCGTAGATCAAGCCGGCCGCCACATGGTCCCCCGTCACGAGCAGGGCGCTTGGCCGTTCTTTCATATCCATAAGCCGGTTCATGATTGCCGCACCATCCTCAAGATCAATGCAGCCATCCAAAATCCATTCCTCACGGTAAGGCTCTCCGATTTCCTTCAGCACTTCCTCATAGGCTGTTTTGCGTGCTCTCGTGCTGGGGCTGTCCAGCCTTCCTACCGTAAATCCGATTCTGCGGTGCCCCCGGTCAATCAGATAATGCATGGCACGCCGGAAAGCCTCCGCATGATTAATATATATAGAAGAAAATAATCGCTCCCCCGCATCCAGACAGCAAACAATCGGGCCATATGGACAGTAGGCTTCGATCTGCTCCGGGGTAACGGCGGACGATAGAATAATGATCCCGTCAATTTCCCGGTTTCGCAGCATCTCCAGCACTTCCAATTCTTTGTCCTGCGCATATCCCGTCTGACAAAGGATAAGCCGGTAGCTTGCCGCCAGCGCTTCTTGCCCGGCTCCCTCCATCAGCAAGGAAAAATACGCATGGTTAATGAACGGCAGCATAATGGCGATATTCATCGTTCTGCCCGTAATGAGGTGAACGGCGTTCATATTGCGCGCATACTTCAGCTGCTTCATCGTCGCCAGGACCCGCGCTCGCTTTTCCTCGCGAACATAGGGATGATTATTGAGCACCCGGGATACCGTGGATACCGACACGCCCGCAAGCTTTGCGATTTCTTTGATATTGGCCATGCTCTTTCCCTCCCTCGATTCTAGCCAGCAGTCTATCTATCCTCGATACTATCATGATCCGGCAGTTGATTCAAAAGAGAGCATGAACCCCAATAGATACTTAAAACCAAAAGCCGCAATTTATGCGGCTTTCAATGTCTACATATTCTTTGTCTTTTATGCTCTTTGACTATATGTTCTTTGACTGTATGTTCTTTGTCGTCCGACAACAAATTCATCATCATTTATGTCGTTCACGGAGTTTTCGTTTCCCTTTGAGTTTCGATATACATGGAAGTGCTTGTCGAAAAGAAATTCTACTTCCTTAATACTCTCCTTTTATTACGAAAAACGAGCCCCGAATAGTTCCGGCTAATTTGGACTTCTGTCTGGCAAACTTAAACTTCCCTTCTAACTCCTGCGGCACCTCCATCCCCTCAGAAAGCTTAAAGCCAACGGCCCGCTTCTTAGGATCATCCACCGTATACATGACATTGACCCCTAGACCATCCTCATAAAAAACGAAGGCCCATTGGATATTCTCCACCTGGAAACGCGACGTTTCTAAAGGTTTGGCCGCAAACTCAATATCGCGTTCTTCTTTCAAAATTCGGTTTACATAATCCAGGGTCTCCTGGCTTTCGCTGGCGGGTACAACCGTAAATTCATGCTTATATTTGTTCATAAAGTAACGGGCTTCGTTCGCTCGCAGACCAGCCAGCGCTTCGGCTACGGGCGAAGATTCTAACCCGACTGTGGATACGTTTTTAAAATCAACGATATGGGACATGTTCATCACTCCTAAAAGTTTTGTGTATGAGATACTTCTTTGAACTGACTTCGAGCAAAACTTGCATCGGAAGCATTATCTTAGTTTTGTGAGCGTTACTTCTACGAATTACTTCGAGCAAAACTCGCATCGGAAGCATCAACTTAGTTTTGTGAGCGTTACTTCCTCGAGCCTACTTCGAGCAAAACTCGCATCGGAAGCATCAACTTAGTTTTGTGAGCGTTACTTCCTCGAGCCTACTTCGAACAAAACTCGCATCGAAAGCGTAGACTTAGTTTTGTGTGGGGTACTTCTTCGAACTACTTCGAGCAAAACTCGCTTCGGAAGCATCGCGAGTCTCTTTATTTTCTTACGACCGGAATCCACACTTCACCAAATACGAGACCGTTTCGCTGCCCCATCTCCACCGTTGCGTTGGGCCCGCCGACATAGGCAAAATCCTGTGCTTCCGGCAGCACCTGTCCAAAAGCAATGCCTGTAAGCACTTGACTCAACTCCTCAGCCGTCTGCGCTTCTCCTTTTACAACGAGGTATTCCCCTTTAGGAAACTGGATGACTCTGGTCGCTTCCGGTAACGATGCCTCGGTCATCACGCCAGCGTAATACATCATCTTGTTATTCACCGCTTCGTTTACGGCAAAAATATAGTCATTTGCGGCCACGGCCTTTAATGTGTCAAGTCTTCCATCTTGTTTCACGGCTTTCCAAAAGTCCGCCTTCTCCTTGTTTATGCCGGCATAGTCGGTGTAGTCGCTTTGAAGCTCCGTTCCGATTCCTAATACGATAAAGCTGTCTTTTTCCTCAATACTGTAATTTGCCATATTCAATCCCTTCCTCTTCTTTAAATTGTGATTCCTATGTTTTATTACTTGATGGGTTAATCATAACTTTAAATCGTGTCAAAAAATGATACTGTTTAAATGAGCCATGAAAAAAAACGGATCGGATGGGGAGTATCGGCTTTATATCCACACTCCGACGATCTAGGCTGTCAATGAATCGGCTACGTACAAGTACTTGGCAATTTCGGCAAAGGATATAACTACTTGTCATTACAGTTACAACAATAAATTAATATACTTCGATTAAAAAGACATCGAATGCGGCTAGCAACAAAGTAACGCCGATTGAAGACTCAGAGAGTCCGCAACCGGCGCATCTGCTCAACATTTCCTATACTTTAAAGGACGGGTTAACTCGCCAGTCCCTCTTTTCTGTTCGATAACTACACAGAATACGGTTCAAACGTACATTCCGCCCCGTTGATCATTCTCGCCGAGCTGCCTGAACCCCTATGCTTCAAAAATAGTCGGTCTTCCGTCGTCCATCCTGTATACGCCACCTCAAGCCCGCCGTCTGTCTTGAATTCCGGCCTCTGCCCGGACATTTGCCGTGCGAACGCCGCCAGCTGTCCGATCCCTCTGTTCTCCGCTTCCCGAATGGACACCGCCTCTACGGCGAGAGCAATTCCGTCGCCTCGGCAAACAATCTGTTGATATCCGGACTGCGCCCGAATGTCATAAGCCGTCCCCGGGCTTAAATGTATGGCAAAATAAACCTCATCTACCTTGCCGTACAAAGCTTCGGCCTCGTACAACCATTCCCCTTCCGGCAGAACGCCGACGATTTCTTCGCCACTGGCAACCGCCAGTTCAGGCAGCGGATAGAGCGCCAGCACCACATTTTTGTGATACAGCACCTCCATCCACTCGCTTTGGTGACGAGGATCGCTTCCCGAAGGATCGTATCCCTCCCCCGGATGGAAAAAATACAGCTGATTCGCCTTCCCGCCTAAACGGACAGGCAGGCTGAACATCCAGCGCAGCTGCTCGTTGTCGAACTCCCGGACCCGCTCCCACAATCCGCCCGCCGCAAAATCCTCCGTCACATAAGCATAGGAGTGCAGCTTTCGCAACTCGCCGTCAACCGATTTCATCAGCACCTTGCGCACTTCCGCCGGTTCGCTTCGATGCAGGGCAAGGTGCCGGGCAGCTTCCGGAGCTTCGTGGAATAGAAAACCGGCATATTCCGTGCGCGGCATCTCCTCCGGAAGGCTAAAATCACCGAACTGGACATAATCGTGAAGCACATTGGCATCCCGCGGAGCATCATGCGGCCATCCCCTGGAGTGGGCTCCTACCCACGCCCCCTTCAGGTAATAAGACGCGCGAAGGCTCCACAGCTCATCCAACAGTTCATGAAGCTTCTGCTTCACTTCCGGTTCCTCCGCCAATTCCAGCGCACAGGTGAACGCCTGTGTCCAATGCCAAAACCACGGCAGGCACCCATACTCAGCCATACCCTCCCGGCGGAGCAGAGTCAGGGTATCCCTAAGGCTTTGTTTTCCGTCCTCCAGAAGCTCCTTATCCCCGAACCGCTGGCCGAATATTAGCTTGGCCGCCGTATACTTCGCCTCATGATGGTTGCACACCGTGAGCGGCTTGCGAAAAAAACCTCCGCGATAGATGTGTTCCAGCGCGGCCTCAAACTCCCTCGCCAGGCCCTCGTTCATCCCGCTTTCAAACTTGTGATGGAAAAAAAACATCAAGCTCCCCATCAATTCCACCGGCAGCACGTGCGGACTCGCCGCCTCCGGCTTCGGTTCCAGGTTCAGCGGCCAGTGTCCGTACATCGGACTCTTCGCATCCCGGTCCGACAGCCGCAGCACACGACCCAAAACCTCCTCTGCCAGCCGCTTACCCTCCTGCCGGTTGAACTGCGGATCATGCTCCAGGTCTAACGAAGCTGCAAACAAATAGGAGGCATAATAGAAGTTGTCTCGCACATCCCCATGAAACCACAGTCCGCTGGATTGCAGGGGCAGCCTCCATGCTTGTTCCGCAACATTCCGAACAATCCGGTTCATTCTTCCATGATAATCGTTCATCGTCTTCTCCTTCCCAATCCGGTGATAAAGCCGCTTCCCTACCCTAATGTAAGATAAAAACGAACAAAAAGAAACCAATTTGAACACATATAAACCTATTAAAGAGCCTCAAGTCCATACAAGCTTGAAAATACATACAGGACCGGTTCCCAAGCAGCCCCGCATTCGTCCGGCCATTATCTTAAGCCGTGCTGTCAATCCTTTCATTGCATGATAGGCACCGGACCCTATTTTAGGGCATATACAGCAAAAGCCCGGCCAGAGAGCCTCTCTGCCCGGGTCGTTGAACAAGCTAAACTGCAGCATAATTCTGTCGTTATAGGTTACTTGTCCTCTTCGTCCTGTACGAAATTAAGCACGGCTTCATCCACTGCCGCGGTCTGTCCCAGGTCTGGTTGATCTGACAGCTCAACTTCGCAAGATTCGGGACCGCCATGCAGTTCAAAGAGAACCAGCTCGTTCTCCCCTTTACGCAATAAAGGGCCGGGAATATACAAGGCCTTTTGGGGCCCCGCGTTCCAGTACCGGCCGAGATTGAAGCCATTAATCCAGGCGACACCCTTCGTCCAGCCATCAAAGCGAAGGAACGTATCCCCGATGTCCTCCACCTGAAAGCTGCCGCGGTAAAATCCGGGCAGACCCGTGTCTTCCGACGTCGACGTAGACAGCTCTTCATGCTCCGCCTGCCCTTTATCCATAACCGGTTTATAAGAGAGGGATGACAGCATCTGGGACGCAAGCGGCAGGGTCCGGACCGTCCAGTTATACAGGAATTGGTTATCGATTCTCACGCCCTCCGTGATTCCCTTGGGATCGTGGATCAGCGGCCCATAATTGATCCGGCCCATGTTCTCGACGAGAATATCCAGCCTTGCTCCCGTTGCGGGTACGGTAATATCGAGCGGCTGCAAATTCCATCGTTCGATAACGCCAAGCGGCCGACCGTCCAGAAATACCTGGGCGCGATCACGAACCTCCTGAATATGCAGCTGCTGTCCTTGCCTTGGTCCCGGAATAAAGGTGCTGTACAAGATAAAGCCATAGGACTGTCCGAATGTTTCCATTGGCTTGATGCACACGCTTTGTTTCGGCTCTGAGAGATGCTCTAGATTGGCATCCGCAAACAGACCGGCCATCTCAGACAAAGCGACCTTTCCGTAGGCCGCCTTTGGAATGGGCTCCGGAAAGGCGCAACCCGGCTTAAAACCATGCTTGCCGAGCACAGTCCGCACCGCCTCATATTTCTCCGTCTTATCCCCCCATTCCGTCAAAGGGGCATCATAATCGTAGCTTGTCGTCGTCGGTTCATAGGTCTTGATGTGATTCGCTCCGCTGTAAAAGCCGAAGTTGGTTCCGCCATGGAACATATACATATTGATCGAGGAGCCCTTCTCAAGCATTTCATCCAGTACGCCGGCGACATCGGCCGCATCCCGGACATGATGGTCCTCCATCCAGTGATCAAACCAGCCGTTCCAGAATTCCATGACCATCAGCGGCTCATCCGTACGGTATTCGCGGTATTTGCCGAACGATTCTTCTACCCGGGAACCGAAATTTACAGTCGCGTGCACATGGTCGATGGACCCGCCCAGCAGCATTTCGTCGGTTGGCCCGTCGGAGGTAAAGAGAAGCACATCGACGCCACGCCGCACCAGTCCTGCGCGCAAATACTCCAGATAAGCGTGATCGTTGCCGTAACTGCCGTATTCATTTTCGACCTGAACAGCCAGGATCGGCCCTCCGTTCGAAGACAGGAGCGGAACCATTCTCGGGATCAGCTCGTCGTAATAATGATCCACCTTACTTAAATAGAGCGGGTCACTGCAGCGAAGCCGGATTTCTCCATAACCTAGCAGCCAGCCCGGCAAACCTCCAAATTCCCATTCCGCACAGATAAACGGGCTGGGTCTGACAATGACGTGCAAGCCGAGTTTCCCGGCTAATTCGATAAACGATCCAACGTCGGCCATCCCGCTAAAGTTAAATTCCCCTTCTGTGGGTTCATGCACATTCCATGCGATATACGTTTCAACGGTATTAAAGCCGCAGGCCTTTAATTTTAAAAGCCTGTCCTCCCAATATTCAGGAACGACACGGAAATAGTGAACCGCTCCCGATATGATCCGGTAAGGCTGCCCGTCCAGCAGGTATTGTCCGTTCTTCCAAGTGAGCACTCCCATTCCAGTTCTCCTCCACCTTATGTTAGGATCCAAGGCTTATTGCCCGCAGCGATAAACCGCCAATTTTTTGATGACCGGACTTGCGGCCGCTTCCAGTACCCGCAAACGCACCTTGTCGGTCGTTACCGGAGAGAACGCATCGATTTTCTTGTGACCGATCGCGCTGCCGCGTGTCAGCTCGAGCCACTCTCCACCGACGAAGGCTTCCAGCACATACTGACTGATCCTTTCCCCGTATGCAATCTCCTCCATGACCACGACATGATCGATCACGCATGCTTGGGGAAGGATTAACTGAACGGCCTCTCCCGATCCCGAGCCTTCGGCCAGGGCAGAACCGAACCGACGCTTGATCTCTCTGCCAAATTCCAGAAGCC
Source organism: Paenibacillus sp. FSL M8-0142 (assembly GCF_038597315.1). Classification (NCBI taxonomy): domain Bacteria; kingdom Bacillati; phylum Bacillota; class Bacilli; order Caryophanales; family Paenibacillaceae; genus Paenibacillus; species Paenibacillus sp. FSL M8-0142. The sequence continues at coordinate 1,218,989 of NZ_CP152008.1, read as the reverse complement.
GCTTTACATCGGCCTCCGGAAGCAGTCCCCGGGGGTCCGGAGCGACATTGAGCAGCAAGGTCGCTCCATGTCCAACCGACCGGTAATAGATGTCCATAAGCTGATCAAGAGACAACAGCAAATGTTCCTCGTCCGGATGCCAGAACCAGCGGTCTTTTCGGATCGGTACATCGCATTCTGCGGGCACCCAGCTCGGCGTCTCCGTCAGCCATTTCAGCGATTCTTCGCTGAACATGCTGCCCCGAGAAGAATCGGCCGTGTTCCAGCAAGGATACGGAGCGACACCATCCTCATTGCCGACCCACCGAATCGTGGGCGCGCCCATATTAAACACCATGGCGCTTGGCTGATATTTTTTCACAAGACCCATGATTCGCGGCCAATCATATTCGCGGCCTTCCGATCCCGCGCCGTCAAACCAAATTTCCACAAGCGGACCATAGCCGGTTAAGAGCTCCTCCAATTGTCTGCAATAAAAGTCATCATACTGCTGCGGATCGGCATAACACGGCTCGTGCCTGTCCCAAGGGGATACATAAATACCGAAGCCGATGCCCTCCTCCCGGCAAGCTTCCGCGCATTCTTTCACGACATCGCCCTTGCCTTCCTTCCACGGGCTCGAGGCTACGGAGTAATCCGTCGTCGCCGTCGGCCACAGGCAAAAGCCGTCATGATGCTTGGCCGTCAGTATGAGATAACGGAAGCCGGCTTCCTTCGCGGACCGGGCCCACTGTTTGGCATCCAGGCGTTCCGGATTAAACAAGGCCGGAGCATCCTTGCCTTCCCCCCATTCCTGGTCACAGAACGTATTGATTCCAAAATGGCAGAACATCCCGAGCTCCATATCCTGCCAAGCTAATTGCTCCGGCGAAGGAACAGCTAGCTGCTCCTCTAGCTTTCTTGTTATTGACATGCTTTCCCCTCCAACTCTCTACAGTTGAAAAAAAAGGGCTTTGGGAAGCCGGCTTAATGGCCCCCCGAAGCCCGATTCCTACCAGGATTCTTTACCCTGTGCTATCCCTGTTACTTGATAACGCCTTTTTCGTTAATGATTTTCGTGGCCTCATCGACCATCCATTGTTGAACCTCATCAATCGGCTCATTGCTGAGCATGAATTTAGAGAAGCCGTCATTTATGATCTTGGTCAATTCCGCGGTAGACGCGATCATGACTTTGGCGGCATCCAGATATTGGATTTCATCGCTGAACAGCGTATATTTCAACGAATCCATATCGTACATATCCTCTTTGCCGGCAACCAGCTTCGTCAGCAATTCCTCGTTATTCGCCTTTTTGTAGCCAGAGAACTCAAGTCTGTTGTCCGAATCGGCTGTTGTCATGAATCTCATAAGCTTGAAGGAGGCTGCCTTGTTGGCGGAGTTGGCGCCCATTGCCAGCATATTGCCGCTGGTGAAGTATTTTCCTTCATACTCTTTCGGTTCCCAGCCAGCAGGAGGCACAGGTACAGGAGCGAAGGCGGTTTTGAACTCATGCGGATATTGCTCGGTATTGCCTGGGTCTGCGATCGTAAAGTTGCCTGTAAGAATCATAGCGGCTTCTTCATTGAAGAATTCCGTACGGTAGTTCAGCTTCGCAGCAAGCACGTCACTGTAAGGCTTGGCCGACTTGTCCTTCTCCTCCATGTCTTTACGGAGCTGGAAGAAATATTTGTATGTCGGATCCGCCAGAATCGTCGTTCCGTCTTCATAGACGAACGGATCTTTCATCATGGTTTGGGCCGGAGCGTTCATATAAAGCTCCCATGTGTGGAAATAAGATCCGTAGCGCTTGTCAACGCCTTCGCCCTTGGTCAGCTTTTTGGCGTATTCGCGGTAGTCGTCCCATGTCCAACCATATTTCGGAACCTCAAGTCCCGCTTCATCCAGGGCATCCTTATTGAGCATGACATAGTTCGTGCTCTTGGTATACTGCATGCCATAATACTTGTCGCCTAACTTGGGATTTACGAAATACTCGTCTTCCGGAACCAAGCTTTCCTTCTCGTAGAACTCGTTCAGAGGAGCAAGAGCTCCGCGTTCAGCCCGCTCGAGAACTCCGCCCAAGCTCGGGAATTGAATAACATCGATCGCTTCGCCGGAAGAGATCAGGAAATCCAGCTTTTTCAGCATTTCCACGGAATCGCCGGGAACCAGCACCACATGCTCGACCTTGATGTCCGGATTTTGATCCATAAATTCCTGGAGCATGGCATCCGTGCCCGCCTGCTGGGCCTCGTTATCCCAGTTGTAATACTTGATGGTGGTAACCCCATTGTCTGCCTTGCCGGCACCCGATTCTGAACCGGAATTCCCGCAGCCGCTTAAAATCAGGGTGCTTGCCAGAACCGTGCTTAGAATGATGGATAATCTGTGTTTGACTTTTTTCTTCATCTTACTTCCCCCTGCACAGATAAATTAGTTGTTGTGCTGTTTTCATGTTCATTATAGGCACCGGCACGGCCGATCAAGTGCACAATTTTGAGGTTCTAGGATTACTTTTTTGACTTTTGCGAAACCTTCGGCCTTTTCACATTAGGCTTCGGATCAACCTTTTACCCCGCCTAAAGCGATACCGTTTATGACCTGCTTCTGCAATACGATGAACACGATGACCAGTGGAATGATCGCCGATACCGCCGCCGTCATCATAATGGCATAGTTGTTGGTATAGTCATCACGGAACAGCGTCATCCCCAGCGGAATCGTGTATAGGTCCTTGTCCAGCAGGAAGATCAGCGGATTCTGGTAATCGTTCCAAGTCCAAATGAATTTAATGATCGCTACCGTAGCCAGCACAGGCTTGCACAGCGGAACCATAATGGAAGCAAATGTCCGCAGATGGCCCGCACCGTCAATTCTCGCAGCTTCCAAATATTCATCGCTGATCCCGATCATGAATTGACGAAGCAGGAACGTGAAGTAGATCGAGAACATACTCATGAAGATGATGGCCGCATGCGTATTGTAGAGACCAAACCAGCGAATGAGCAGAAACCGCGGAATCAGCGTCGCCTGATCCGGAATGATCATGAACGAGAGTAGGGCCATAAAGACGAGATTCCGTCCCTTGAATCGGATCTTCGTTAGCGCATAAGCGGCCATGGATGAGATGATCAGCGTGATTAAGGTCGTGATAATGGCTATTTTAAAAGAATTAAAATAGAAATCATAGAAGGGAACTCTCCCCATCCAAACCGTCTTGAAATTATACGCCAGATTCACCTTTTCCGGTATCCATTGAATTGGAAAGCGCATAACATCCTTCTCGTATTTGAAAGCCGCGGAAATCATCCAAATGAGCGGAACGAGAAACACGATGGACAATGCCCCCATCAAAAGGGTGATTACCCCTTTGGACATGTTTTTTCGAAGCAACTGCATGTACAATCCTCTCCCTCTCTATTCTTCATTTCTCATCTTCCAGGTGAGCGCGGTAATCAGGCCGATAATCGCGAACAGCAGCCAGGAAATGGCCGAAGCGTATCCCATATTGTAATATTGGAAGCCTTCCTCATAGATACGGAATACAAGCACGGTAGAAGAATTGTTCGGTCCGCCTTCCGTCAGGAACGCGATAATGTCAAACACTTTAAACGAACCAATCAACATCGTGATCAACAGGAAGAAGGTTGTTGGACGGAGCATCGGAACCGTGATCGCAAAAAACTTTTTAATTGCACCGGCACCGTCAATATCCGCCGCTTCATAAATTTCATTCGATATGTTCGTAAGCCCGGCCATATAGATAATGATCGTGTAGCCCAGGCCCGCCCAGGAGCTGATAATCGAAATCGCCAGGAGCGACGTTTTCGGATCGACCAGCCACTTCGGCGGATTGCTGATCCCGAGCTCCATCAGAAACTGGTTGATCGGTCCCAGCGATGGATGGAATAATGCGCTCCACACCGCAGCGACCGCGATAATCGAAGAAATATACGGAATGAAGAACGCGACTTTAAAATAGCTTTTGAAGAACACACTGTTGTGAATCAAAACCGAAAGCACCAGGGCGATGGCAATCGGGATCGGCACCGTAAGAACCATATAGATCAAATTATTCTTTATCGCTTGAATGATGGTTGGATCCTGAAACATCTTGATATAGTTATCGAAACCGGTAAATTCGATACCCTGGACACCCGACAGCATATCCCAATCGGATAAGCTCAAATACAAAGAGAATCCAAGGGCAAATACATTTAATAACAGCATCCCGACGATTTCCGGGGCAAGAAACAGCCACCCGATCAAAGCCTCTTTCCGCTTGGGAGTCCAAAACTTCCGCCGGCTCTTGGGCACTGGTCGTTGTACAGCCTCCATGAAGCATCACCTCAACAATTTGTAAGTTGTCATTATAGTAATACATCCGCCATCGGCAAGAAGGAGGGATTCTGACCAGCCATGTGCAAGATTTTGACCTAAAAAAAGCCCCACAAAGTGGAGCCTACGCTTCGATACTTATTCCAATTACTTTGCGGGGACCCCAGAACAAAAGCCCCACAAAGTGGAGCCTACGCTTCGATGCTTATTCCAAATACTTTGCGGGGACCCCAAAACAAAAAGCCCCACAAAGTGGAGCCTACGCTTCTAATGCTTATTCCAAATAATTGAATACTATCGGCCCGCTTACTTTCGCGCGGTGTACTTCGCTTTATACTCGCTCGGGGTGGTCCCCACGTATTTTTTGAACACTTTCGAAAAATACGTACGGTCCGAATAGCCTAATTCCATAGCCAGAGACTCCAAATTCTGCCCGGACATTCTAAGCATTTTGGTGGCCATCTTCATTTTGTATTGATGCACGTAATCCGTGAAGGTGAGCCCTGTCAACCGTTTGAAATACCGGGAAAAATAGCTCGGGTTCAAAAACAGATAGCGTGCCATATCGATCGATGTAATGTTATCGTCGAGATGCTGATCGATATATTGCTGGATCACCTGCAGCTTCGGCTCGTTCGTGGGGCTTCCCGCTCCCGTTTTCCGCGTTCCGATCGTCTGGATCAGCCTTCTCTCCACCAGCTCCATCATATCCTCCAAGGTGCGGGCTAAACCGAGATAGGCGAACAGATCCTCTTCGAATTTCAGACTGGAAAACATCAGCTCGATGCTGCGAAGCATGGAGGAAAGATCCCGGGCAAAGTCGCCCGGATCAATCGACAGCTCCTTCGCGGTTCCGGCGATCTTCTGCAGCGCAGCGCGTATACCGTCGAGATCCTGCTTCATGAGCATCCGTTCCAGCTCCGAAACGTAACTGTCCAGAAACCCCTGAGGCGCGGCTTGGAACCACCGTGTTCGGATTTGCGAAGCTTCCAGCATCGTATAGTCGGTATTTTCATAAAACTCGTATTTTCCATGAAAAATATCCTGATAGACGGAGCCGATCGAGCTTAATTCCATCTTGTCCGTGACGGAGACAACATTCGGTTGAATCTTGAGAAAGTGGAGGCACTGATAACGCAGTCGCTGCAAATAATGATGAAGATGCAAGCTGGCATTCTGCGCCAGATTGACCCTAAAGTTATGCAGAATCACAATGTTCCCCTGCTCCATGAACGGCGTAATCCCTTCGTACGACTCGGACAATTCCGTCGCAATATTATAAACGGCGTATAAAATCAGCGGCAATTCCGTTTGTCTGAAGCGCTTGTCAAAGCTGGAGAGTCGAATGCTGACCAGCCCCAACGCAAACCACGGATAGGTCCAGGAGATGCCGAGCTGCGCTGCATAAGCCTGAGTGGCTTCGGACGGCGAGCCATTGATCACCCGTTGCAGCAGGTCTTGCCGAAAGAGCTGACTATTGTAATTGGCCCCTTCGCGATGAATCAGACCGGTTCGCATTTTTAGCAAGTTCATGGATTTGCCGAGGCTCTGTTCCAACTGCTCCGCTGTAAGCTGATCCTTGATCAGATAATCATCCGCTTGCAGCTTTACGGCTTGCTGGGCATAATGAAAATCCTCATGGCAGGTCAGGAAGATAATCCGTACCTCCGGCTTCACGCGCATAAAATGGTCCGCCAGCTCAATGCCGTTTTTTTGCGGGAGTCCGATATCCGTAATGACAATATCCGGCTGCACTTCCTCAAACATATGCAGCGCTTTGGCGCTGGAATACGTACTGCCGGCAATCTGCAGATTGTTGGCCTCCCAGTCAATCATCTGCTGCAATACCTTGAGCATAGGAACATCATCGTCGATGAGCATAACTCTATACATTACTCTTCCTCTCCCTCCGGTAGATAACCATGATGTTGACTTACGGGCAAGTACAGCAAAACAGACATCCCCTCATGCGGAAGGTTGGCGAGTGTCAGCCTCGCTTCCTGCCCGAAGGTCAATCGGAGTCTTTGGACCACGTTCATCAGACCGACTCTCTCATAGGCTCCATCCTGCTCATCGCTTGGTTTCCCCAGCCTGCGGTTCAGACATTCGAGCATTCCTTCTTCGGCCCGGGTACCGTTGTTGATAATCTCAATCCTGATTCCGTCCGGGTCGCGTCTGGAGCGGACCTGAATACGTGGCGTCTGATGATCGACAAGTCCGTGGACGATGGCATTCTCAACGACCGGCTGCAATATGAGTTTTGGCAATATGAGCCCTTCGGTTTCCGGTTCCAGATCGACCTCTAAGCGAAGCGGGATTTCGTTGCGGATTTTCATAATGTCGACATAGTGGCCCAGCAGCTTGCACTCCTCGCGCAACGTGGCCGGCTCATTGACCTTGAGATAGGCTCGCAGCAAGCTCATCAGGGAATCGATAATTCCGCTGTGAAGCGTATCCTTCGTCAGGATGAGGCTGCATTTGATCGAATTGAGCGTGTTGATCAAAAAATGAGGGCGAATTTGCATAAACAAGGCTTCGAGCTCCATCACCCGCTTCTGTTCCTGCTCCTGTTCGATATCATGGATCAGCCGCTGTAATTGATCCAGCATCGTATTCAGCGTCTGACTCAACTCAGCGATATCATCCTTGCCCTTGACCTCCAGCCGGACGTCCAGATTTCCCATTCCGAACTGCCGCACCACTCGCTGCAGCTTGAGAATCGGCCTGTGCAGCCTTTTGGCGATCAGGATAGACATCCCGGAGAACACGAGAAACAGCAGAAGAACCCCGGCAAGACCGGTATAAAACGTCCGGGAAATTGGCTCCGACCACTCTTTCTCCGAAGCTTCGTAGGCCAGCTTCCAGTTCGATTTCAAAATGGTTCTATCCGATCGGACACTGCTCTTGGTCTCCGTATGATGCGGAATCAGCTCCGCATGACCTGCAATGAATTCCCCGTTTGCATCAAAGAGGGCCACCTTGCCAAAGTCGACCGTACCGAGCAGCCGGTTGAAGTACTTATCGGAAATGGCGCACAGCAATACGGACACTTGCCTCTTCTCTCGGCTGTCATAGATCACCCTGGCGATGTAGTAGCTTTTCCCCTTCCCCGCCGAGTCACCGCCGGCCATTCCTAGCCATTGCAGGGTTTCCGGTTTGTTGAGATCAACGCGCTGCATCAGTTCGTCAACGCTTCCGTTAATCGTGGTCAAATCCTCCGTGCCGGAAGAGATGACGAATTGCTGCGGGTTGACCAGGTACATGCGGACATTATTATTCAGCGGCTTGGAGTTAATCAGGGAAAAGATGTCCTGAATTTGTCTAAAATGCACATAATCCTCATAAGTTGCCAGCCTCTCGGTGTCTGCGAATGACTTCAGAATATTGCGAACACTTGTATCGTTCACGATAAAATGAGAGGCAAACGTGATATCGTCAATGGTTTTGCTCAGCTCATCCGTCATGACATTCAGGACATTCTCGTTGCTGAGCTGCAGCTTCTCTACCATCGTATCCCGGATCAGAACAAACGATATGATAGAAACCGCTATCAGCGGAATGAAGATCAGCAAAAGAAACGACAGCTGGATGCGTTTGTAGAAGGTAAATTTGAACATGTTTCTCTGCCCTTTCTTATGCTCCTTGTCCTCTTTATTCTATCAATCCTCTGTGCTGGAAGCATGCATTAAATGATGACGGTTGATTGCATTTTTCTTCCTTGAGGGGTCATCAGCACAACCTCTCCGAAGATCTGCATGCCCTCCACCACATAACAATCAAAATGACCCGACGGTGCACGGTGGCTAACAACGAGAATAAACTCCTCTTCCATTCCCGGGAGCTGAACGCCGCAAGCCTCGGCTTGCCCGTCATGAACCTGCTCCCCCGTATGACGATATACCGGTACCTTGCGGACTCGCGGAGAGGCTGTTTCGCCTGGACGATGGGGATAAAGCACCTGCATGATGCTGATCCATCCTCTTACTGTCCGGGAGTATGACGCATTCGAATTAGGCTCGAGCAGGTTATACTCGCGGGAGATCACGCCCTCGCCCACTTCCCCGCACTGGTCGGCCGTCGTTATGGGGATAATCGAAAGATTCGCTTCCCCGGGGGTGTTTGTACGGCAAATCCTGGTGTCTGCTTCCATCAGAACTTCGCCTGGCGGGTGCGGAAAATGGAAGTGCTGAGTCAGGGTATGCTGCTCACGGCACGCCAAGCTGTCGATCAACAGCCAGAAATACGGCTTGATAAAGATGATCCTTCTGCGCGGAATTAACGGTTCATTCCCATAAAGATAGCCGTCATGCATCCCCTCGACATAGTCAAAGTCAGGCTTGCTGATCCATTTGCAGCCCATCGGCCCGGCCATCCGGTCGAAAGACCAGGTATCCCTGATCCCGGTGAACCCGATTCCGTCGACGACGGTCGTGTTATGGGCGGAGCTCTCCTTTAATGCTTTTCTGTGCGGCGTATGATCGCTATAGTTGTACCGTCCAAGATCGGTGAGCAGGTCGCGGCCGTAGGCATGGAGATCGATGTGCAGCATATCGGCATGACCGTGGCCTCCCCCGAGCGGACCGCAGTGAAAATAAAGGTACAGCGCTTCTTCGTCCCAGCCCGTTCGCATCGTATAATGACCGGAATGGGGAAAAGCCCGGCTCATGGATGGCGGCTCTACAGGCACCATCGCTTCGTAATCACGGATTCCCTCCATGCCGAACAGCCAGGCATTGTCGTAATCCGGCCGGGCATGTCCGCCAAAGCGCAGGACGGAATCCTCAAACAGCCATGCGGCAAAGGTCAGAATGGAACGGATATCGCTATCGTCGCTGTCTCCCAGCATCGGCTGCCTGTGATTCGGCTTGGCCCAGTACAAGGAAGCTTCGGCCATCTCGAGGACCGTACGACAAAATGAGTCGTCAAGCTCCGACCCGTTGAGCTTGGCAAGGTGGACGCAGTCAAGATAACAAGCCAGCACCTCGTGATGATACGTTGGCGATTGCTCCCAGTGGATGCCGTCCGCCATGATCTGGAGCCTTGCCGTCTCCTTCAATCTCTCTTCGCCCATTTCCCGCCACCCTGCCGACTGGGTGAATTCGGGAAAGAACAACGCAATATGGTATAAGCCGCAAGTCTCCAGGACGCCCCAATTGCTGATATGTTTCCAGCTGGTGAAGGAAGCGGCCAGATACTCCCCGTGCTCGTGAAGCGAAATCAGCGCTTTACCGAGCAGCGACGGAGTAAGGGATGGGCTGCCGATCATGTATCGAAGCGCCTTGATCCAGTTCGCGCTGCGCAGCCCCGCCTCGATCGGGCGCCAGGTCAACGTATCCGTCGTAGGCTCTTCGGGGACAGGATTCCGATCGATCCAGTGTTCAAGCTGGCGGCAGAACACCTCCGCATACTTCTCATCGCCAGTCATCGCATACGCTTGTCCCAGCGCCACCCAATAGCGGTGGCGATTCAGCATGTAAGCCCACTCTACGTCCTGATCGGGAATATGGCACCAATCGATATCACCGTCAAATGTAACGGGAACGACGCTCCGCTCCATATCCCACAGAAAGCGGAACAGGAACGTCTGCTGCATCACCTCATTCGCCGTCTTCATGACGATTTCCAGCTCATCCCCACAGTGCTGCTTCACATAATCGGTGATCATCCGCTTCTCCTCACGGCTCATCCACCATCCGGCTGTTCTCCGGCAAGAGAAGTATGCATGCAGCTTACCCAGTACATCGTGCCGATGACCTTGATCATCTGCATTCAGCATCGGACCGATTGCGGGATCCTCCGGATCCAGCGTGGTTAAAAGGGCTTTCACCAAAGCTTCCGTGGCATCAGCGTTCATACCAATACCCCTTGTTTCCGGTCTCCATACGAATCAAAGCCTCCAGGTAAAAATAATCCCCCCAGATCATGAAATCATCCGGGGACAATCCGCCGCGCACATGATAAGAACCGTGCTGCAGCAGGCCCTCCGCCTCTTGGCCGACGGTGGAATAATTCCGTACCAGCGAGGTCATGGAATCCTGCAGTCCTTGTTCAAAGCGTGCTCTATCGGGATCCCCATCCTCCAAATGTCCAATCAGTTCCAGCAAACCTGCCGCCACAATAGCCGAGGCCGAGCTGTCGCGATAGGTATCGGCGGTTACGGGAGCATTAAAGTCCCAAAAGGCAACATGATCCTCCGGCAAGTGCTTCAAGAAATATTTCGCCATTCGTTTGGAGGTTTCCAGATATACACGATCCCCTGTATAGTGATAAGCCAGTGCGAATCCGTACACCCCCCAGGCTTGTCCCCGCGTCCATGTCGAGCCGTTCGTATAGCCCTGATGCGTGGCCCCTCCAATCGGCTCCCCGGTATGCGGATCGAAGAAGAAGGTGTGGTATGAGCTGTCATCTCCCCGCACCAGATAACGCCTTGTCTTCTCCGCCTGCATGATCGCAATGTCCCGATACTGGGACTTACCGGTTTGCTGCTCCGCCCAGAACAGCAGCGGCAGATTCATCAAGCAATCGATGATGATGCGGCCGCCCTCCTTCTCATCTCCTTCAGGACCCCATGCTTGAATATATCCTCCGCTTGGACGCCAGCGTTTCAGCAGCAAGTCCGCAGCCTGAAGCGTCAACTGGCGTGCGCTCTCATCCTTCTCGACGATCCACTGCGCTTTGGAGGACAAGGAATACAGAAATCCGATATCGTGATGATCAAGCACCTTCTTGTCCGCAAAGCGCTGGCGGAAGTCTTCTACCGTTCGCACGGCTCCCAATCTGAAGGCCTCGTCGCCCGTATATTCGTAACATAGCCAGAGAAGACCGCTCCAGAAGCCGTTTGTCCAATCGTCATTATCATTCAGCAAATAGGCGCCGTCCTTGCTGACGTGGGGGAATCGGGTCCCGAAGGCATCCATGTTCCTCCGGATTTTCTCTACGGCATCTTTAATCGCACTGCTCCACATAACGTCGTGCTCCCTTCGAATCGATCATGATTACGATTCATGATAGGGGAAGTCTCACCGTTCTTGTAGAGCCGATTTTTGCCTTGATGTGCACTATTTTGACTTTTGCATCCTTAGGGTTATAAAAAAGGAACAAACCTGTCCTTTTTCATCTCTATTGCAATAAAAAATACGATCCATGGTCACCACGAATCGTATTTTTCAGTCCCGATGCTTGCATTCCTGCCTATATGCTATCCCATCCGGCGAGATTCCCGTGCAGGGACAGGCTTATTGTCGGGATTTCACTCCAAGCCTGCTTGCAAGACGTGCGGCGGCATCCTGGGCCTGCTCCATATTCGCCCAAAACAGCTTCAGCTCGTTCCGGAGCCGATGCAGCTCCTCCATCGTGATGCCCAAGTCCGCATAGCTGCTGAAGGTTGGGACGATCTCGCGATATAGGTTAAAGCGCGACGGTCGATACATCGTTTCCGCGCCGTCCCATTCGGCCGACGATTTCCGGGCCGGAATGCTCAGCGTCTCCTTGCGGATATGCAGCTGGGCCGCGGCCGAGCCAAGAAAATCAACCAACAGGCGCGCCGCCTCCTTCTGCTTCGATTGCCGGTTGACGGCCAGCCCCGTCACGAGCAGCAGCGTTTTCGCGCTTTGCTCATAAGGCAGCGGGGCGAGATCATATTCGAAATCGGCTTGCTTCAGCATTTTTAATCCATAATACGTCGTCATCACCATGGCCGTCTTCTGCTGCAAAAACAGTTTCTCGGCGTCCCCGTCCGATTCGGACAGGAAAGAGGCAGACAAGCCTTGTCCGTAGATTAACTCCCGGAACATGCCGAGGCTGTCCCACAGCTTCGGATCATCATAACGATATCCGCCTTCTTCTTGCGCAAACCGAAAGTGCTTCTGCAGCAATACGATCGGGAAACGGTTCGTTGAGGCAATATGCGCGTAGAAGCCGAACAACTGGTGCTCTCTTTGGATGTGAGCTGCCGTCTCCGCCAGCTGCTTCCATGACCAGCTGCTATCCGGCTCCGGCATGCCCCACTTCCGGAATAGGGTTTTGTTATAGCACAGCACAACCGGCGAAAATGTGAGCGGCCGGGCATACAGCCTGCCTTCATGCGCCAGATAATCCCCCAGAAACGAATACGCCTCCGGATCCGGCTCCAGCGGAAGAAACCGATCCAGTTCGCCATGCTCCAGCATTTCACGGAAATTCCACGTATTTAGCGAAAGTGCATCTACCCATCCGTTTTCCAAATACCCCTGGATCGCTTCAGGATAGTGCGTGTAGGGCAGTGTAATCGTATCCACCGAGATGTGGGGATACTGCGCGTGGAACTGTTCAAGCAATCCTTTCAGATCCAGCTCATCATCCAGAGAAGGATAGCATCCAAGCTTCAGCGATACCTTCGGCACAGGAGCAGGAGCGTTGATCCGGTTGCCCACGCGCGGTTCTTTCGTTATCAATCCTTCCTCCACAAGCAGCTCAAGTCCCTTGCGGACGGATTTTTTGCTAAGCATGTACTGCTCTGCCAACGCCAGCTCGGAAGGCAGATAATCCCCAGGCGGGCGGACCGAGGTGAGAATGTCGCGCCGAAGCGTGCTTACCATCTCATCCAACCGCTTCTGAAACGTGACACGATCAGGTTTGTTGCTCATCGTCAAGACTCCCCATTCACCAACAAGGCAATGTTCATAGTAGGGATAGTATACCATATCCAGCATTTTCTACACAGATCATACACCACATTTACTCCAATTTATTCTCTATTTAAGGACATTGACAGTGATTTTGAATGAGATTATCATTTTTGTATACTTCATGGATACCAGAGTAAATAAAGTGATTTCTGAAAGATGAATGCGAAGGGAAGGAGGTCGTGCCCGGTCAGCAAGCATGCTTTGATTCAACAAAACAACATTCAAAATCACTGGAGGTGTATCATATTGAGAAAACAATACGGTTTAACGGTCATGATCGTCCTTCTACTCGTCAGTCTGTTCGCCCCCTACCCTGCATCCGCAGCAGGCGGACAACTGGAGCTGGTGAGAGTGCCTAATGCCCTCAAGCCGGGATCCAAGGTCAAAATTCGCATAAATGCCTCGCAAGTACAGGATTTATATGGATTGCAGTTCAATCTAAAATTCAATTCCAGCCAACTTCGATATGAAGGGATGAAGATTTCGAATCAGTATATCAACTACCCATCCAGTTCGCAGACCAAGGAGGGCCAGGTTTCCGCTGTGCTGATCCGCAAGGAGAGCAAGGATACGTCCTATAAGAAGAAGCTTCAAGTCGCAGAAATGACGTTCACTGCTTTAAAACCGGGTGCAGCCACTCTTCAATTACATGGCGTGAAAGCGATTACAACCGAGGTCTATGTAAATGAACATGGCAAGAACGATCTTCGGCTTCTGCCGCTAGAGACGATGAAGGAGCTGTCGTTCCAAATCTCCCCCCACCCAGGCAAAAAGTCCGATTCTCCAAGCTAGCCTGTACCGAGTCAGCCTGCTTGCAAGTCACCATAAAACTGTAGCTGTCATGCGGCAGCAATATGAATAGCCGATTCCTTATATCCATTCAGACATTCCTAATCTTATTACCGGGAGGGATTTCATTGTATAAAAGCCTTCGAAAAATGAAGAAAAGCCTCGCTTCCCTGCTGTCAATCACGCTGGCCGTTTCGCTATTTCTATCCATGTCTCCTGCAGCTGCAGCTTCTGAGCTTGCACCCGCGGGCGTTACGGCGGCGGCTTCCAAATCCGTCAGCATGCCTTTAACCAATCCTGGTTTTGAGGATAGCGCACCTGGAGCCGCCATCCCGGGCTGGAGCAGCATGTTTGCTGTGAAGGAGGGTGAATATACCTATGCCGTTTCCACGGAGAACAGCCATAGCGGCAATCAGAGCCTGAAAATCACCGATACGTCGCAAAGCAATTCCGTGGCTCTCATGAGCGGCAAGCTAGATATTACGAGCGGTGTCACTTATACCGTGACCGCCTCGGTGTATATGGAAGAAAGCGGGACGGCAAGCTTGAACCTCCGTTACTTCGATGCGGCCGATAAATCCATTGCCGAAAAACCGCTTCATAACGACACCTCGAAGGGCTTTCCCGTGAAGCAGTGGACCTCGGCATCTACAAGCCTGGAAGCGCCGGCGAATGCGGCATATGCCAGAATTATTCTGTACACGACCGCTTACAGCCGGGCAACCGCTTATTATGACGACATTACGATGTCTTACGAACAACCGGTCCAGCTTCCGGGAAAGCTGGCGCTGTCCGCTCCAGCTAGCGCAGAACAAGGGGATACCATCAGCACGATGCTGAGCTTGACGGAAGGCGCGGACATTTCCAGCGTTACCGCCTCCATTTATTACGACCCCTCCATGCTGGAGATCGCCGAGGTGAAGCCTGCCGGTGCGTTTGGAGATGCACAAGCCTCCTTCTCCTCGGATAAAGAGAATGGCAGCATTCGTCTGGAGGGGAGCCTGCCGGATGCCATCGATGGTGACAGCGATATCGCTAAGATGACGTTCAACGTCATCGCGGATAGCGGAAGCACGTGGCTCATGCTCGCCAAGGGAGCACAGCTGAACGGCATGGAATCCGTCTCCGAAAATGTAGTGAAGCTGATTACGATCGGAGAGGCTTCAGGTCAGCCTGGAGCAAGCCTTGATGACATTCAATTCGGCGAGCCTGAATTCAGGACGCTTCCGATTTCCGGCGTTGTCGGGTTAATGGACGGCGAAGCCGGCATTGAGGACGGCAAAAACGTTATGTACACAACCGTAAAAGGCATCCCTCCGATGTTCCACGTCGTCGATCTCGATGACTACCGTGTCATCCGCAGCTTACCGCTTGAAGGCGGCGGCGAAGTGTGGAACCATGAAATCGCGCCTGACGGCACGGTGTATATCACCTCGGCCGGGCAGCTGTGGGCTTACTCACCGGTTACGAAGGACGTCAAGAAAGTGTATACCCATCCGACCGAGAGCGTGTTCTGGTGTCTTGCCATCGATGAGGCGGGAGCCGTCTATATCGGCGCGGGACCCGGCGGACGGGTATTGAAGTATGATCCGGCCACCAAGGAGAGCCGCGACTACGGCATTATGGTTGATGGAGCCGGTCAGCAATACGTGCGATCCATCGATTACAGCAACGGATATATTTATGCAGGTACGTCCCACAGCAAAGTCTATAAAGTGAATGTCGAGACCGGGGAAAAGGTTGAGATTGCTTCCTCCCTTAACGAAACCGGGTATGTGTATGATCTGAGCATTGTTGACGACAAGTTCCTGGTCATCCGGTACGATACGCCGCAAAAACGCTACATTTATGATATCGAAGCCGGGGAATGGCTCGATGTCGTGATCGAGAAGAGCTCGTCAGGCCTTCATCTGCCGAAGGAATCTCTGAACGGCAAAATTTACTTTCCGGCCGACAAAAAAATCAAAACCTTTGATATCGTAACACATGAAGTCGCCGATTCCGGAATGGAATACGAAACGGCGTTCCGGGGCGCGAATTGGGTGCAGGTCGATGATCCCGATCTGCCGGGCACAAGCCTGGTTACGATGAATTTCAGCGGCATTATCGTGTTCTTCAATCCGCAGACGAATACCGTCAAGCGATATGAAAATATTTTACCGCCTTCAGCAACCATTACCCACAAATTCGTGAATGGCCCTGACGGCAAAATTTATGTTACCGGCATGCAGGCTTCCAAGGCGGCCGCCTACGATATTGCAACGAATACGGCCAAGACGTTCAGCATGGGGCAGGCCGGCGCGGTCGAGTCTTACGGCAACCGGATGTACTTCGGCGTTTACCCTGGCGGGGATATCTATGAATACGATCTGGGTCAACCGGACGGAACCGGCAATCCGAAGAAGCTGTTCACGCTGGGCAACGGCCAGGACCGAATCGGCGCAAGCACCCTTGCCGGCGACAAAATTTACTTCGGCTCCGTTTCGACCTACGGCGAGCTTGGAGGAGCCATTACGGTATTTGATCCGACCGCAGCGGACCCTTCCGCCGCTTATCGCGTGTTCCGAAACGTCGTGCAAGATCAAAGCGTCGTTTCCCTAGCTTACAAAGACGGCAAGCTGTACGGATCCACCAGCATTAACGGCGGCATGGCCGTTGATCCGAAGGCCTCAGAAGCTAAGCTATTCGTGTGGGATACGGTTAAGGAAGAGAATATTCTGGAGAAGACGCTGGACATTCCCGGACTGTCCAACCCTCCTGCTATCGGCGGCCTGACCTTCGGTCCGGACGGATTGCTGTGGGGCGGCGTGAACGGCTATGTATTTGCACTGGAGCCAAATACGCTTCAGGTCATCAAGTACTTTAACGTCAATCCAGCCGACAGCGGCACCGCTCTTCGCTGGGGCAACTATGATCTGGTTTGGAGCAAGGAAGGCATTCTGCTCGCCAATTTGACGAAGAAGCTGTATGCAATCGATCCGGCTACGTACGAGTTCATCGAGCTGGCCGATACCGAATCGTTCACGCTCGGGCCGGACGGCCATCTGTACTATGCCCCGTCGTTTAACCGGACTCAAATGTATCGGATTACGATGAATATGGCGAAGGAACCGGAAGTCCCGGGGAACGATCGGATCCGGTTCGATCTCGCAGCACCTGCGGAAACCAAAACCGGTGAAACGTTTGATGTGACCGTTAAGGCAGCGGATGCCGATCTATTGTACAGCATGCATTCGCGGATCAGCTACGATGCATCCAAGCTGGAATTGGTCGACGTCGCACAGGCCGGCCAGTTTGCAGGCGAAGGCACGTACATGAACACCACCTTGGAGCCCGGTAAAGCCGTTATTACCTCCAGTCTGACCGGAGACCGCAGCGTCATCGGCGACACCGATGTGTTCACGCTCAGCTTCAAGGCATTGAATCTGATAGGGAATGCCTCCGTTACGCTTGCTGCAGGCTCCTCCTGGACATTGGCGAATGCAGACGAGACAGGCGAGCTCCACCACATCAGCGAAGATATCGTGAAGCATGTGAGCATTGTCAAAGCCGTAGCAGAGGATGTCAACCATGACGGCACCGTCGACCTGCTGGATGTCATGCTGGTCGCCAAGTTCGTGGGTACGACCGTGAATGAGGATACCCGGGAACTGGACATCAACGGCGACGGTCTGATCGATATCGCCGACCTGGGGCTGGTCGTCCTTAAGCTCCATTCTGCCGTTTAACCACCAAACGCCCTTGCCATTCGTCTCACTAAGACGATGGCGGGGCGCTTTTGTCTTGCTTGAAAAAACACTTGATCTGGTATGCTTTTCATATTTTACACTAAAGCTGCACCAAGCCGATTACGGAGGCCAGCGTGACCGCAGGGCGTGATGGCACTGTAAACGGCCTATGAATTCTTATGTAGTCGCAAACCATTGAAACACCCATTCATGAGTGAGCATAAAGCTTGTCGGTTACGGTATGGCGTTTTAACGTCATCGGATATGCTATGGGTACATGTCATCGCGGCGATCGCAGCCTGTGGCAATAGGAATATCCCGAATTAGAGTTTTTCATGATTGGAAAAAATAAATGGAACTTTGCTCTTGTCTTTCACGTTATCCTAAACAAAGGAGCTGATGGAAGATGGAGACGTTCGGTAGAGGCTGCCTCTATTTGATTATCGGGGCGGTTGTCCTCCTGCTGCTGGCCATGCTGCTGGGGACCACGATCACGATTCCCTGGTTTATCTTTATTCCGCTTGTCATTATTGCCTTTGTGGTCGCAGCATCCAAGAGCAACCGCAGGGATGATGATTAGCCTATATCCCCTAGCCGCGGAAGGTTAATGGTAACTCCTCGTGTGAATCCGCAGGAATGCAAGAAGGCTGTCCCATAAGATCATTAGACCTTGCGGGAAAGCCTTCTTTTTGCGTCTGTGATCATGCTCCGCGTACGCATCGATATGGACGTCCCCGTTAGTACAGACGTTTCGTATAGCTTTCCTGCAAGCCTTGCGCAACCGACTGCTCCGACACGCCTTCCTGGTTGACATGATCGGCGATAATGCGGGATGGGTTCGGAAGCTTATCTGCCGGCAGCCATGTATTCGGATCCCAAACTCCGGAACGCATGAACGATTTGGCGCAATGCATATAACATTCCTCGACCGTGACGCCGATGCCGAGCCACGGCTTTTTGCCCTGTGCCGAAAGCTTCTCCAGCAGGTCTTCGTCACGGATAAGCACAGCCTGGCCGTTGATTCGCAGCGTCTCCTTCAATCCCGGGATGACAAAAATGAGGCCGATCCCCGGACTTGTCAACAGGTTTCGAAATGAATCGAAGCGGCGGTTGCCCGGCCGCTCCGGGATGACCAGATGGTGATCATCCACCACATGCACGAAGCCGGCGGAGTCGCCGCGAGGCGAAACATCGCATGCTCCCGATGCATCCGACGTAGCCATGAAGAGCAGCGGACTCTTGGCGATAAAGTCCCGGCAATGCCTGTCCAAAGCATGTATCATTTTATGCTTGACCACCTGATTCGGTTCCCCGAACATCGATCGGAGCTCCTCCTCGGTCGTCACGATGGAACGAAACGGTCCCTGATCCATATAAGTTCCTCCTCACCCTCGTATTGAATCCGTCGTTTATTTCCCTGCAGGCTTGTCCTGACCTTCTACCGAGATTTCATCAATCAGGTTCTTCAACTTGACGGATTCTGGACGAAGGCCGTCCGGACCGTTCGCATATGTGAACTCAAAGTCGCCGATATAATAAGCAAACCCAATATCCCCCGCCGAACTTGCAATCAGCTTGTTCCCCTCCACCCGATAATACGTGACCCCGCCGAAGCCGATCTCCGTCCTGTATGAGTAATCGGGAAACGCATCCGACATTCGGAGCTGGAGCTTTTTAGGAGACTTCCCTCGTAAATTCAGGTCGATCCGCAGCTCTGAACCCTCAAGCTGAATGCTCGATGCGACAACCTCTTCTGCCGCTGTCTCCGGAGGCGTTACCTTGATTTCTTTCCCGTCCTTCACACTGACGACGTGAATCTCTTGCACATACACCCCGGTTCCGTAGCCTGTCACAAACACGGCAACCGCTTCCGGCTTGCCGTCACCGTTCACGTCCGCGTAGAAGAGCTGAGGCGGCCGATTCGGAAATCTTGGAATTTCCCAGTTAAACCGCAATCGCTTGCCTTCAGCCTCCAAAATAAATCCGCGGTATTTATCGCCGTCCTTCAAGGCAGGGTACAGCTTCACCTTCGGATTCTCTTCCGCTACAGCGATCGGTTCGGTCGGAACACGTACGCTCGTGCTCATCGAGCCGGAACGGATATCAACCCGGCCGGAGGTATTCGTAACGAGCTCCGCCCCCGTGAAAGTGTTCAGATCGTATGCAGGAAAGTACAAATGGCCATTTTTCAGCAGAACAGGACCTGATAATACGACTTCGCCCATTCCCACTGCCGTTGCCAGCTTGCTTCCCGCTTTAAAAACGCTGGCTCCATCCGAAGACTTTAGCGTAGCGATCTTTCTTTTATTGTCCCAATGAAACGTATACGGATAGAATTCACCCAGTACTCTAATCGGAATATACAATGTCTTTCCTTTATAAAACGGCTGCCCGGCAGCCTTTGCCGCCTCTCCATCTACCAGCAGCTCTATCTGATCAGCTGCCTGTGCCTGCTGCGGTGCAGGCGTACACGCCAATATCGCGGACATCAGCAGAATCGCTGCTCCAGCCGCAAGTTTCTTATTCATGTCCTCTCCCCCTCCAATTCACTTCCTTTCATTATATTGGAAGGCAGCCCCCGTTTCTGTTACGCGGTTGTAACAAAATGGAGACAAGCTTGTGACTTTGGGACGAGAAATAGTTCCTTTGTTAGACTTGTATACCGGGATCCCTTACAAAACACAGCCCGCCTCCTTGATATAAAGGGGACGGGCTGCGAATATAAAACCTAGCCGGCTCTAGGCGTCTCGATTTTTTGGTTAAACATACACTTCTAGTTGCTCATCGGAGAATATAAGCTTCTATCAGATCGCTAACACTTATATCATCCAGCTCTTCTGCCATTTTATCTGCTTTTGTTTTCTTCCTTATGGATCCTTCCAATAAGATTTGGATTCTTTGATCCCTGTCGATTAAGACGGACTCGACCTCCAACGCGTTTGTAAGCAATCCGACGATGACTGCAATCTGTTGAGGGGATATTTGGGGCAGTGAGTTTTTCTTGTTCTTTCCATTCTTTTTGTTCTTTCCGTTACCACTGTTCCCATTCTTCCTCACTGCTCTTACCCCCATCACTAGTTCACTATGATCGGAATATTGTCATCTCCCCCATCTCCTTCCGCGGGGCTGGTTATAAGTGAAAAAATAATCACAGCTACTACGATAAACGTAATGATCCGTTTTCCCTCATCTTCGTCCAAATTCATCACTCCGCACTCCGTCATGTGTAAACCTTCCCGTGAAGGTTTAAATGTAAAAGGAGATCCTCTCTGCTGGCATGTTTACGGTCTTCAATTTAGATTTTAAATGCCATATCCCTGTGATTGCTGTCTGGGTATCTTGGGTCCGTCCTTGATTGCTTGTTCAATTATTTTTAATGCCTCACCTAATAAAGAGTCCGTAGCTTCTTCTCTCGCTGGACGAAAGTATCAGGGTAAAAACGACAGCCCCGCTCGGACACAGGTCCATTGGCTCCTCCTGAATCATTTACGAACAGTATATTCATGAATGTTCAGGATGAACCATGTCCGAGCGGGTTACGCCAAAAACCAAGGGCTATCGAGCTCATGACGGCCATTCGAAATGGACGACATTTCTAATAGCCGCTTCGCAAAACGTCGGACTTCAGCCTCAACCATTTTTGCGTGTTCTAAACCTGAAATAGAAGAGATATGATCCCTTCCATTTTTTCAATAATATAAAAAAGGCTCCCTCTCGGGAGCCTTTCATTATGCGGTATTACAGGGTTTTTGACCCCTTTGTTACATCATGCCGCCCATCTTTCACACTACTTCATCCTTATTCGCTGTTGAACATTAATGTCGATAAAATCGCTTTGCATCTGTATTCCATTAATTAATTAATCGTGAATATTCATCGGTAACCGCCGATTTCGTGATTTTTTTTGTGATTTTTTTGTGATCAAATCGGAGGGGAAAAGTATCGTAATAAAACGCCATAACCAACACTATTCTTGATCAGAATCAAACGATGACCCCCCACGTAAGACGAGTTTAAAGGGGATAACTCATCCATTAACTCCGTACAATCTGATATTAGCATATATGAAGCAATCATACTTCGCAACAGCTCCGTTGATCCGCGTAGGAATAGAACACAATTCACCAAGTCCAATAAGCAGTATTGTTCTTGGTCGGCGCCGTCGGCTTCTCAATCGTTTCCTGTTTAAGCACTTGAATTCCTCGAGTTGTGGATTTATCTGGCCAAACGATATATCCGTGATCCTCAAGGTATTGGAGCCCTCTCAGTATATCCGGCCGCCCGCGTCCAGTCATCCTCTCTAACCGTCTAATGTCAGGCATACGGGTCCCGTGAACAGGGCTAGGGTAATTGATTAGTATCCGCAGCAATTTACGTTCGGGATCAGGAAGCATTCTTTCCCGCCCCCTTTGCCAGCCCCCAAGATAAGACATTATCCATTCTGAAAACCCTTGGCTGATTGGTTTTCAGACATGTTGCACGAATCAAGTTATTTCGGATCCCCTGCAGCCTTATCTTACGTTGTGTGATCTGCCCTTTGCGATCCACGTAGATGAGCTCAATAACCTCGCCGATGTACTTCTTCACCCAAGTTCGCCTCCACAATAAGAACGTTTGTTTGTATTATATGCGAACATTGGTTCTGTTATCAATGTAAAAAAAAGCCACCAGGCATTTAATCCTTGGTGGCTTTTTCGTCCACATATTCAATCAATTCGGATACATCTCTCAACTCAAAATACCGCATTAGGGTGTTTAAGTGTTCTGGGGGCCAATGTTTTGCTGTCCCTTTCTCCATATCGTTTAAAGTGTTCCATCGAATACCTGTTTCTTCGCTAAGCTGACGAACACTGATTCCTTTACTTTCTCGTAATTCCATTATCTTAAGCCTTAGCATAGCATCTTCACCTCAAAAAAAATATACCACTTTGCGGAAGAAACTTCAACGATTTTCGTTGACGTTCAACGATTTTCGTTGTATAATTAATTATAGAAAGGAGGTGGACAAGATGCGAAAAACAAGGAAAGAAGAACAACGAGATGAAAGAATCGCAAGGCTCATGCTAATGGGTGCGACCATCGGCTTAGCCGGTTCAATCATCAACCTCATCACCGCTCTGGTTGACTAATCAGACGACCCTGATCGGGGCCCCGCAAGGGGCTTCCGGAAGGGTTGGTGAAATCTAAGGCGTTGTTCTTCTCTCCTTAATTATATCACAAAGGAGCTGACGGTATGAATCTTGCCAGAATGTACAAAGTTACAATGGTATTAAGCACAACATCAATCGTGATCAGCTTAGTGACGTTAGGGATTCTAATAGCGAAATGGTAATCCCGCAGCAGTTAAGACCCTGCCAGCAATTAGCCGGTAGGGTCTTTTTTCAGGATGCACAGAAGGGAAAAGATTGAACTTGTTGAATATACAAATTGATTAAGGGGAGGGTTGAACAGTGTGGGAGAAAGAGGTAAGAGCGGCGGTACGTTCAAAGGGACCTGTTATGATCCGCTTAATGAATGGCGAAATGTTACAAGGCATCCCAGAGTCCTGTACAAAAAGCCTGGTGAAATTAAGACGTCCTGATAGCGTCATTTGGATACCTGTTGAGGATATTATGCGAGCAAATCGGCTGCTCAAGATAAACAAAAAAGACCCTGCCAGCGGATAGCCAGCAGGGTCTTTTTTTCGTGTTTTCAATTCTTCAAACAAACTAACATGCTATCATTCTTTCTAGTTCCTCAACACCAATAGGCTTCAATAGAACAGAACACTCTAACTCTTTCAGCCTCATTTCTATTGAGTCTTTATCTTCTGGGCATACAAAAAATGTTTCATGACTCAAACCATTTTTACCCATCACATCTCTTAGATGATTCATATAACTTACTTCTTTGCATCCAATTGAAATCGGGTTGGCTTTGCATTCAAAGAATTTCCCGTGGTACCCGTCCCAGATTCCGAAATCGACTGTATGACGATCTTCACAACCATCTTCCTTATTAAGTCGACATTGATATTTAACAACTTGTGTTTGGCCAGTGCCCTTTTGAATATATACTTTTGCTCCCCAACCATATCTTGTTTCATTAAGAATTTTAGATCCACCATAAGCAGCGATTAACAATGCTTCTACTAAAATCCCTCTAAGTTCATCTATATCCTTATCAGTTTGACAAAGTCCAAATCCTCTCTGTACCAACCCAATAATCTTTGTTCTACCACCCAACGAACCAAATCTCGTTATCCATTCAGATAAACTTTGATCTAAATTAAGTATTCTCCACCGTTTTGACACTTGTATTATACGAGTGAATTGTCGAAAATAGTCTCTCTTCACCTTAAAGTGATCTGCGATCTCCTTGGCAACATCCACCATATCTTTACCAACCAAATCTGTTCTCCGAAATGTCACAGTAGCTGATTCGCTCATTTCGGATCACTCCTCATTTTGCGAATTTTGCTTGTTATTTGACAGAGATTGCAATACATCCATAGTAGGCAAATAGTATGGGGAATATCCCATCCGTGAAATAGCATCCGAGACATATTCTCTTACATAAGGGAGGAGAAGGGGAACCGCTTGGTCTTCTGCTTGAGATCTAAAATCCTCTTCATTCAGTGTACCATTCTGGGAAAATACACCCTTATAAACAACCCTTACAAAAAAGGGTTTGTTTTCATCAAAATCAATAGTAACTCTTAAAAAAACCTCTACAAAACTATCATTTTTTAACGAGCTTCTAACCTCTAAATTAAGTTTTAAAGGTACTGGCTCATCAGTTATATTCAGAACATCAAACTTTTCACACTCCATTTTAAGTAACTCTACCTCTTCAAGTTGAATATTAAACCGTATCAATCGATAATAATTCCATACTTCTTCCATTTAATTCATCCCCATATTCTGTGGCATATTTTGCCTACTCTTTTTACATTGACTTTATCAATTTATTATTTATACTTCAAGACAAAAAAAAGAAACCTGCATAATTGCAGGTTCCTTAATAGGTATCTTCTTCTTATCGTGTATTATATTCTCCAACTCAAGACTATAGGTAGTTTCGATATCAGTCAATTTATAATTTATTGAAATGGATTCAGTTATACCTTCAACTTCGTAAACCCATTTAAATAAGGGATTTTCCTTGACTATGAAACTTTCCCACATAGATGGTTCTTCAATTGTTATGGAGACTTCATTAATTGTTGATTGAAGTTCATTAGAAATAGTAATCAAACTAGATCTAACGTCTTCTGGATAATCGAAGTCCATTTCTTCTTTCAAGATATAAGCTTCATAGCTAATTTCAGCAACTGCAGTTTGCTCATTAGCTACTTCGGTTATGTTAGCAAGTGATTGAACTGATGGAAGCCCTTTTGATTCAAACCAATCTAGAAACAACATTTGTCCTCTCGTCAATTGGTTCCCCGATGCTTCGATTATTAAACCTTGTACATCAGGAGCAGAATCAATTTTGAGATATCGAGTAAGGGCGTCTGCGTAAAGCTTCAATAGATCGTCTAAACTCTGATTAAAGTTTGTCGACGGATCATACTGAACAGAGCATCCGAACCATTCTCTAATATTCATAAGTCTTCCTCCAGAAATTATTTATTATAGTTGTTTTCTTATGCCCATGATACATGATTTAAATCACGAACTCAAATTTGGTATTAGCAACAGTCTTTCTAAGAACAATGCATTTTAACCACTATTCAGAATTCCTTTGTATAATAATGCCATTTGGGACTAAAGTAAAGACTTATTTTTTAAAATAGAAGGTTAAGTTCAGTTATAATTATCTATACGATTAACCTGATATTTTATTACCCATTCCAACTTTTTATTAACATTTACTCTCGGCTAATTACATGCAACACAACAAAAAGACCCTGCCAGCGAATAGCCAGCAGGGTCTTGGTGGTCTCCTCATACAATGGGAGCAATATTATAATTATCATCATTGACGATATTTATGCATGAATAGGGATCGATCTCGAAATCGAATACGAGATCGATCCTAACTCTTGAACAGAGGAGGAAGAGTAGATGCCCTGGGGAAAGGTACATCAACTCACCACAAATTATAGGCGTTTTGCCCCACACTTATACATTATTTTTCTGTTTCAATCTTCTGCAGTCTTTTTTCCAGATCGGCCAGATGCTCACTGTTACCAGCGATCAACTGCAGGAAGTTCTTGCGCATCCGGTTAAAAATGACCGCCGTTTCTTCCCTCGTGATTGCCGCACCCGGCCGGCTGCCGTCCACATAACCATTCTTCTTCATTTCTTCCCAAGCTGCAGCGGCCCAGGGACTGACCACGTTGATATCTCGTTCCTTTGTCTCCTTCACTGGCTCCGATCCTCCTTTCACGATGTCGTATTGATACAGGTTGTACTCATCCATAATGGCGATCAGCTTATCCGCATACTTCGGATCCGTAGCGTAGCCCGCCTCCTGGATCTCCCTCGCGGCCGTCTTACCGTCCACCCCGATAACCTTCTTGTATTTGTTTCGGTCCCAGCTAACCCCGTTCAGGATCAGCTTGGTATGGTCGGCGATGGACTCGCCCCAATTGTTATAAGCACGGAAGGCGGCGTCTACTTTGATCGGCTTTCCATTTACATATTCGGTTGTTGGCATCGTGCAGCTGCCGGCTGGCCCCCTGCCCTTGATCCCAAAGAGATTGTTCCCTTTCTTTGTAAGCCCGGATGTCCCCCAGGCGCTCTCAAGCGCAGCCTGGGCTATGATCAAAGATGCCGGAATAAAAGTGTTCTTCATATCAGCAGCGGCAAAGATAGCGATCTTCTGTATGAATGCCTGTTTGCTACTCATTAGATCCACCTGCTGCCTTTGCAGTTTGTTTAATAAATTGATGCCCAAGCACGGCAAAGGCTCCAGCAAGTACGCCCTGAATAACAGCTTCGACGCCCCAACCAATGATAAAGCTGGTCATAATGACAGCAACGATTACCACAATGTAAACAATGGACCAATTAGGCACCAGCGGGGTTGTTTTGAGAATACCTCCAAGAATCCAACAAACGACAACGACAGCAAACAAGCGCGGGTCAATCAATTGAAAAACTTGCTCCCAATCCATGATTAAGTAATTCCCCTCTCAAGGTTTATTTTTCTGGTTCTCTATCTGCCTTACGCAAGATCAAAAACAGGTCATATCGTTTATTCCAGGTAAGCCAGGCGAGCGAGGCCAGTCCGGCCGTAGTACCGACCTGTGAAAGCGTCCAACCGTATTGCAGCCAAACATCCAACTCGGCGCTACCAAACCCAAAAGCAGCTGCCGCGCGTATCAGAAGGACGATGAACATTTTGAATGTATACGCGATCAAAAAAAAGAGCATCGCCAGCATAAACACGCTGACCACGCCCGCCTTGAACCGCTCATTAAAGTAAGCCTTATGAGCATGAATAATATAGAGTGACGCCGCTATCGAAATGATATAGAGCGTAATCAAGATTAGATTAATGAGCTCCATGTTTGACATGGCTACCCTCCCCCTTGTCGTAAACTAAATAACGCGCAAATCGGTTGCGTTCGATTTCATCCTGAATTTCCTTTGACATATTTTTGTATCTGTCAATGGATACCGCTACCCGATTCGATGCACGGTGTATTTCTATTTCTTTTTGCCGAGGGGTAAAGAGACGTTGAATCAGCTTGTTTAGCATGTTCATCCCCCCCTGCCCTCGGTGTGGTCAATTTTGAGTTTCTGCAATACCTCCAGTGTCGGCGACATAAATGCAGCCCTTTCCTTGTCCAGGACCTCCTGCAACCGGTCCCTGTCCTCTTCAGCTCGGTCCAGCAAATGCCTCGGGACCAGATCCCCCCGGACCAGCATCCGGACGATATAAAGCAGTACCACCATTAAGACGATGGCCAAAATGAGAGCAACGCCGTATTTATCCGCTAGTTTAGCCCAACCCTCAATTTCCCCTGAATTCATATACTCGCTCCTTTCCTGTTAAATAACAAGATGCCCCCGGACCACCCAGGGGCATGCAGTTACACGATATTCCCATTCACGTCCATTCCGCCGAGTTCCAGCACTTCACGCACCTTCTCACGGCTCTGGAGAGGAACGTCGTTCAGCTGGATTACGCCTTTATGGATCATCATCACGTATACAGCTAGCATCGTTTCACCTCCTTTCGCAAGAGATACAGACAACTGAATAAACAGTCCAGCCAGCCTATGCTTCCAATGCATGGCTAACATCCTCCCGACATGCTTCGGGAACATCCTTCAGCTCAATAACGCCTTTTTGAATCATCTTGACATACACCGTAATCATGTTGGCCCACTCCCCTCTTGCAACGCTAGAATCATCATGTGCAGTTCCATCAAGGCTAGCTGGTTGACTGTGCTTTCCTCGGCTAGTTGTTCATTCCGAGCTTCAGCTGCAGCCAGGCGTTCTTTCAATAGATCAATCTCGGTCGGCTCCTGCGGCTGCGGTCGCGTGATCTCCTCGATTTCTTCCGTCGTTAACCCTTCGATCCAAAGCGTCGGTTGTTCCGGAGCGACGTATATAGGCGGATCCCCTCGCTCCTCTTCTGGCAGCTTCGACCATTCAGCGTATGCGGCGTTATACGCATCTTCGGCAGACGTAACGGCGCTCTGATATGCCTCCCACGCTACGATATCGAAGCGAGGACGGTACAATCCTGGAATAATCGGGATACTGACGATATACCCCGCTATAACGGGCTCCAGCTCAGGCACTTCTCCCGGTTGCACGTCTTCCGGCTGGGCCTCCGGCTCTTGCTGGCCCGGATCGATCGGCAGCTCAGGCTCCGCATAAAAAGGGACGACACCGGAAAAGGCATCGTCCACTAACGTATCCTCTAAATAGAGGCCGTCTGTATTCACTTTAGGTACTGCTTTCATGTGATCCTCCTTTACCGTTCGGCTGGAAATGGTGTTATTGTATCAAGAGTCATCCAAGTTGGAGCAATCGTACCGTAAGGGATGACTTTGCCATCAGCTGCTATTTCGTAAGTTGGGGCTGAAACGACCCCATCCTTAACTGCGATTGATACGCATTGCCGTGTTCTCTTAGGCCGGAATCCTACTGGAAGTATAAACATAGGCTGCTCGCCAGCTCCACCGCCAGCCATACCTTGGATATGCACATTCCCAATAGCATCTTTGCCGTATTGGACTGTATTGCTTCCAAAGGATGTCCACCCATTAAGCAATGTCGGCGTAATCCAGACAATGGTTTGATCTTTATCCGCCTTTTTATTCATCAGCACGGAAACAGCGGTCGCATTCTGCTGCACGGTTTCAGTCAACTCCTGGAGCATCGCCTTTTCATTGATTGCGTACGATCCGGTGAATGGTACTATTGGTGAATTGTCCAGCATAAGGTACGTGACGGAATAGGTTACTGATGAGTCGTATAGACTTTTCTTAATACGGTACCACGGATCGGAACCAGTCGGCGGCGGATCAAAACTACCGTCCGCTAAACTGTTTCGATAAAACGCTAAGACCTTCATCGGCTTATATTTCCACTTCGACCCACCCCCTATTGTCGCATGATTCGTATAGTAGTAAGCCCCGTATCCCGGCTGTTCACCGTCATACAGCCTTATCGCCTCCCGAACTACAAGTCCCGTCCCAACCTCGATCTGATTATCTCCCTCATTAAACGTCAGCATGCCTTCGGATACGATAGGCTCGACCGTTGGCGTTGCGAGTTGGTATACGAGCTGATATGGTTGCCAATATGCGTTGATAGGAGCAGAACTTGTTGGTAATGTAGTTCCAACATCCTGCCAGCCGTCTAAACCCGAAGGCGTACGGTATACCCACGCTTTTGTTCCCGAACCCGTGTAAATAGCGCTACCACTTCCGCCAGCAGGATACATCTTGTATCCCATAAAATACGCCTTAATCTCGTCGGCTGTCGGCGTGTAGTTGTCGCCCCATCCGCTGTCAGTATTGGAAATCGCCAAAACAAAGGCATTATCGCTGTTAATTAAAAATTGATCTCCTTCTGTTGTCGCTGCTCCTACGTTTAAGGCAGTTAAGATTTTTCCATCAAATTTAGAAGCAAAGCCCCCACCTTTAATTGCTTCTGCCATCAACCCTGGTACATAAACTTCTTTGTATCCACTCCTTGGCTGAGGGTTTAGCCGCCAATCCACTGAACCATCCAGAACCTGCTTTTTCCACTTCGCCAGCTTGAAATATTGTCCTTCCTTTTCAAACACTTCGTCAGCATTCGCACCCGTCAGTGGGTCGGCGTATAAGTCCGTTTGAAGCGCGAGCATAGAATCTTCGCGTGGTTTAAAACCTAAATCGGATGGTCCAGGGAACAGACGCCAATTTTTGAAATGGTAGTTACCGCCAATTAATGACTCATTGACAAGCTTTCCGCTATTGTAAGTAAGTGTTGTTTGGTTTGTATAGTAAACACGCATATACGTACAATCAGGGGGAACAGTTGCAGTAGCAGGAGCATTCGAGGGAAAGAAGTCAGGGTCTTTCACCCACAAACTTGGTCCTATCGAATTACGATCTTTCCAATACTCGAAGCGTATAAACCCATTATCTGCTAATGTATCTACTGCTGCTGTGTAAGTCTGACCAGGAATAGTTGAGATATCAAAATATACCCCTTTATCCACATTAGTAGATACGGATTCACCTGAGAATTTCACTTCATAAGTTCCAATAACTGTAAAAGGTGTTATTGCGGTGGCGGGATCGAAATTAATTTTCGCTTCAGGATAATCTTGCGCGAGATTCTCCCCGTACCGGATCGCATACGGATTACGTACAGGCTGTAGGCTATTAACATACGTGTACTTTGCCGCTAACTCGTCATCTGTCAATCCGAGATCCTGTGTCGCCACAGCATATAGGGCAGCTTGTGAGTATACAGCTACCGTATCCTTAGCAGCTGCAGCGCTGGCATGCTGTGCCGCAAGTATAAAGCCAGTTGTTCCCCAGTTATCGACGAGTTGCTGCGTAACCGTAAAGCTCTTATAAAGGGCGTACGGTTTATCCACCGTTGGGGAACTTACGATGATTTCCCCGTGTCTTGTGCTTACTGGCGAACTGATGTATAAGTAAGCTCTCAGGCTTTCACAGGCGTTTTTCGTCTTTGCAATAGCCCGAATAAACATCTTGTCTCCTACTTTGGGGGCTGGGGCCGCTCTTAAATTTCGGCTAATTTGTGGGTTTGTGGCTTCACCCGAGCCGATAACAGTAATCTCGTTATTCACGACTGTAGGCGCTCCCTTGACTGAATAAGCCGTCCACGGATTAACATTTTCAAAAGCCCCATCCCGTCCCAACAGGTTAACCAACGTCCGCCCCTTGATTCCGCTTAGAGAGAAAGCCGCGCGTCGCTGTGCGTTGAGGATCTGCATCCCAGCGTTTAGAACGACGTCTTGGCGCTTAACTGTGTCCAGCTTATCCGCAATTCCCTTCACTTGATCGTCCGTATACGTTTTGGCCGAAACTCGGGCAGCTTCAGCTTTAGCAGTTGCATCTAGCGCAGCTGTTGTTGCTGTAGAATCAATCTTTTTGAGGATCTCTTCCATACTGATATTCAGGCGTTGGTCCATTGAAGATATGACGCCACTGCTATCCGTCGCTACATAAAAAAGCAACACCCCTGCTTTGGCTGTTGCCTGAGATGTTGTCTTTTTGACGATCCCATCTGTGTCTACATACAAATACTGCCCTTGAGTTGGATTGAGAGGCATATTGCCGGCAGATACTTCAAACCGTCGGCCGCCGACATAAGCCACCCCAGCGGTCCAAGTGACCGTCAGTCCTTGCGCACTACACTGCAGACCCATAACCCCATTGATTACGGCAACAAAATTGCCGCCCAACTCCTTGGCTAGCTGTTCGACCAACGTATGAGCCGCTTCGATTCCGCCTTCCATCGTATTAAGGCGAGTGGACGTAATTCGAGTTCCTTCCTGAACAAGTTCAAACAACGGCCGGCCCGTCTGCGGATCCGTCTTCTGTTTCCCCGATCCGTCTAAGATAGGGCGAGCAAGATCCGGAATCTCATCTTTCCACACCTGTTTGTTATACAATTGGTTTCACCTCCAGTTTCACGGTAAATTCAAATCCGATAAGGAACCCCCGATTATTTTTCACGATGTTCATGCTTTGGTTAGCAAGTGTTCTACCTTGATCATCCATCAAAGACGCTCCAAGGATCTGCTTTCCAATCAGATCTGTGTCACTTAAGAATACGTATTTCCGGACGCTTCTCCCTGAAATAACAGTATTGTGGATCGGGTATCGAACAAGTTGTCCGCTCACGTTGACCAACGCGTGATCAAAGTGCGAATCTACATCGTTGACCACGTAATCTAGCAGTAGTGGTTGAATTATATCTGCCATCACGGCATCCCTCCTTGCATAGGTATTTCAAAACCAGTGATCGGGCTGTCGATGCTGGCACGTGTCGTCGCCGCACCAATGGTTATGTGCTGGGCTGCTATTGTACCGCTCGTCCCTGGCTCCATAGGCATCTCTAGGCCGCAGATCGGAAAATCGATGTTGTACTTGTAAGCCTTGGCACTCAATGTGATCGTTGATGCAGGCGCCTTGGCAATAGGGACTGCTCGATTGATGTGAACCGGGCGGATATATTCGAAATCACCAAATAGCCCCTCGAGGCTGATCGGGGAGCTGGTATCATATTCAAAGTGAATCTCCTTGTCCAGAAATTTTTCTTTCACATCTAGTAGTTTTCCGTATTGAGCACCCAACTGCCGGAGAATCGACAATTTGAATGGCTTCTTGGCCAACCGTTTCCGGCGGATTGCCTCCCGCCTCTGCTCAATCGTACCAACCTGTTCCGCACGAAAGTAGATCCACTCCCAAAGCCCAAGCCCCCATGTCGCACGCTTCAGCAAGAACTGGTCGACCAGATCATCCATCTTCTTTTCACGCGAATCGATCTCTTCCTCCATAACGCAAAAGTGCCACCCCGCCACCTCGTTTTCATACCAATAGGGCGGCAACACTTCCCGGTACCGAATAGGAATCATGAAAGGATCACCTCAACCTGCAGAATCGATACAGGAGGGATGTCCACATCCTGATGGCCATCATTGAGCGTAAAGGCGCTGTAGTTCTCGACGCCCGGCACCAGTAGGAGAGCAGCAATATAGTTATATAACAGCTTACTGCGACCGTTTGCGTAACTGATCACACGCTGCCGGATCAACTCAGCCAACTTTTGAAGGTCCTCAGCTGTTTCCAGCGTAGCTTTCACGCTGACAACAAATACCGGTGCCGGATGCACGGCCAGATCATGCCCGGCAATGCGGTAATCCTCCCACATCAGCTCCTTGACCTGCTCAGCAAACTCTGGTGTAATCGGCTGACCGGACATATCCGTCAAGTATAGATCGATTGAATTGTCATGACGTTCCTTTTCACGGGCAACGGCATTGCCCACGCCCTGAATCTCTTTGGCCCAGTTCTCGTAATCTTTGCGGCGACCGCTCCCCTCTTCGCTAAACGCTCGATCTAGAATCCGCAGCCGATAATCATCGTTCGATTCACCTTCTTTGCGCGGGATCCCGTCAGCCCACCCGTGAGCGTCCAAAAACTCATCATCTGCCCAGATGGGTGTGGCCTGCAGCACGCCATACCCCCATAACTCTTGCTGCTCGGCAAGCTCCTGAGCGATTGGGTACCACATATCATAAAAAAACTCCCCTTCCCCTACTGGCGGCGGCGGTAATCCCCGCTCATTAGCCAGCGCAATCACACGATTGACCCAACGTTGATAGATCATATCGGGTGTTTCCTCGAGTACGGGCATACTCGGGAATTTCGGCAAATCATTAATCGTTAAGCTCATATCTCGATCACCTCATTTAGTTCAGCGCTGCCAACCAGACCTGTGATGAGGACAGTTAATTCCATTCCGCGATCAACGCGGGTCATCGATTTTACCTCGGCCTCCTCGATCTCTGGATGAGCCGTTAGTGCCTCTTCGATGTCACGGATGATTTCGTGATCTTCCCAACCTGGCCATTCTGATTTTTCGACACCTATATCCGAACCATAAACCACATACTGAAACCGTTCAGTACTAAGGATCTTCATCGCCGTCTCTACAAGGAACTCCTCATAGCTTTCGGTACGTACAGGTCGCCCGAACTCGTCCAGTACAGCCCTGCGGGTGCGGTAGTCTATTTTATAGGTCCATTTGGTTCCGGAAGGAATGGAGTCCACCAAATCGGTCACATCGACTTCATCCAGCTCCATATCAGGGAAAAGTGTCTCTTCCTCGTCCATCCGCTATCACTCCTTTCCGAGAACGTAATACCGCTGCCCGGTCATCCGGGAAACAATGAGTCGATCGCCAGCCTTCAGAGGGCTGGGAATCAGTAATTTCCCTTTCATCGTCGAAGTCTCTGGCTCCGTTACCTCAAAGATAACTTCTATTTCACGCTCCTGCAGGTAATCCGCAAAAACCAGGCTCCCAGCTTCGTAAGGATAGGGGTCACCGTCAACTTCGATCTTTGCAGCAGGCCAGCTCAGGAGCGTTGCTCGCTCCGTATCACGGGCATCGATGCGATCCTTCGTCTTATTCTGTAACAGCTTAATTGCATCAAGCAGCATCAAGCTTCCCTTCTTTCCAAGACCAACTTGACGGTGAATATCCCGTTTCGCCAGCTACTATCGGCACTCACCACGATCCATTTGGTGACCACCGTGGTCTTAATTAATACAAGCCACCCAGCGCGCAGCCCCGCCAGCGTGTAGTCATTATGACGCACCGTTATTTTCTTGATCTGCTTCGCAGATGACATGGCTTTAACCCTCTGCGTAGCTATTGTGGTTGGATTCTCATCTTCTTCCACTTCGATGATTTCTTCCATGCGACCAAACGTTTTGAGTGCATCGGTATTCGTTTTCGTAACAGAAGAAACGATCTTGTCATCCTTATATTTCTGGGCGGTGACCACCGTGTACGTATCTTCCAAGTCGTATCCAGCGGTACTGGCTTCCATTTGTTCAGGTACGAAAATAGGCACGCGTTCGTTCGTACCCTCTCGAACCACCTGCAGATAAAAGTGTTTATCCGTACGGATCGCATCCACATGATAACGGTAGCCGCTACGCTCATATGCTTTTTGCAGCACATCCAAGATGACTTCGGAATGAGCCATCGTCCCGTACCTCTCGTCCAGGTTAAACCCCAGATTGGGGCAGCGGAAGTCTACTCCCGTAGTTTTAATGTAGCGCTGCAGTTCAGCTCCTGCCTCACCCTTCAAATACGGCCGAGTCCCTTTATTCTTGGCCAAGTACCAACCAATTTCACGAGCATCGATTTCCCAAACTCCCGAGAATTCATCCTTTTCATATTTGATGATTGGACCGTGGAAGAATTGGTTTTTGTGATGAAGGAGATCCTTGCCTATTCTATGAGAAAAGCACATCAGCATACCGGCCACACTGACCGTTGGAATATCACGCAGTCGGACGGTCATGCTTCGAGCGATTTCATCCCTTTGAGATGACCAAGACACGTCTGTTACCGCGGGAGTCAGGGCCGATCTGGCATCGTTTTTGCCATAAATGACTGCGAACTTGTCCATGATCCCCCTCCTTACATCGGCTTGGCCAAAGCCGATGAAATTTTGTTCCTTTGTGCTGTATAATCAAATGCTCCTTTTGCATTATCAGCGTTTTCCTTGGCTGCCTTGCTTTTTTTCTTCGCTTCGGCTTTCTTCTTTTTTTCACTTGATTTCTTTTTATTCTTTTTATCTGACTTGGCT
This sequence comes from Paenibacillus sp. FSL M8-0142, assembly GCF_038597315.1. Classification (NCBI taxonomy): domain Bacteria; kingdom Bacillati; phylum Bacillota; class Bacilli; order Caryophanales; family Paenibacillaceae; genus Paenibacillus; species Paenibacillus sp. FSL M8-0142. The sequence continues at coordinate 1,183,690 of NZ_CP152008.1, read as the reverse complement.
GTTGTGTTCGGTCTGCTTTTTGAAGCTTTGGTGATGATTACACCAGGCTTCAGGAGCTGCTTAGTATTGCTGTAGGTTACGATTTTTACAGGCTTATGCTCGACCAGTGTCATCGTAATGTGGATATTGCCTTGGCCATCCTTATATACAATGTCCATGCTTTCGATCAACATAGTCTGAGAAAACAATTCTTCAAAGTTCAGCACAACGGGCTTCGGTTTCCACTTTTCTAGCAGTTGCCATGTCGTCTCTGGTCGTTTATAAGTGACCGTTTGCTTCTTGTCTGTCTCCCACAGTTCACGCCATCCTCGAGGCAGAATCGTCGAAAAAGAAACCCTCTGCAGCTTGGCAGAGGGTTTCCCTGTTCGTTCCTGACCTGTGATTACACTAAACGTATCAACATTGTTGCCGGTTGTGATCTGGATCTCGGCCGGGGTGATTGGGAAAGTTAGCCGGATCGCTCCTTGAGACATAGCCAGCATGTTTTAACCCCCTGTCTCCAGTACTTTGTACAATTCCTCGCCGAATACTTGCCGGATGAGCGCACGGCCTTCAGGGCTGGTCAGAGCCTTAGCAAACGATTGGAAATCGGTAACGCCTGTTGCAAGCCCGCTAAAGTCCATCGTTATATTCCCGATAGTCACCGTTTTAGAGCCGGTTTCCCCTTGCTCTGCTAGTGGGGTTGTCCGCAGTGGAATGCTGCTTCCGGACATACCCGGTCCCTCAATTCCATCCACGCCTTCTTGCATGGTCCCGGCGATTAGGTTCATTCGCTCGCGTATCTTTGCAGGGTTCAGTCCATCAGCAAACATGTTTACAAAGTTTACGGCCCATTTGTCCGAATTACTAGCCGGCCCTTCTTTGGTCGGTGAACTGAATCCCAGATAGTTTTTAATGACGCCCGCGGCTTGAGAAACAACAGATGTCAGGGACGGGAATTTATTGCGCATGCCAGCGGCCATCATAGATATTAAATTGCTCCCCCAGCTGCTGCCCTGGCTGACTACATTTTGGATCGACATCAGATGTTGCCTAGTCTGTGATGCTGCATTGCCAGCAGAAGAACTTACACCGGAAAAACTCTGGCTCGCGTCTTTTGCTCCAGATACAATTTCTTGGGTGCTGCTCTTTGAAGTTTGGGCAAGGTTCTTGGTTTTCTCTCCCGCCTTTTGCGCCTCAACTCCAACTCCCTTAATTTCTTCCTGCGCTGCCTTAGCTTTTGAACGTTCCCAAATGTCCAAGAATGAGGACTTGAGGCCGTCCATAGCCGTCTTCACGCCAGACTGATCCACCACATTCGTAATGGCTTCTTTCATCCCTTTTTGACCCACGTCTTGATAGAAGCTCCTCAAAGCAGCTTCTACCTTGACTTGGTTCTCGGCAGTTCCGGTAAAGGTGAGTTTCGATTCAGGCCGCGGTTCTTCAGGCGGCTCTTTCTTCTTAATTCCCAACCATTCAGCCGCTGTGTTTGTCCAAGATCCCACGGTTTCTTTAATGGTATCGGCAGTATTGCTGGCCCATGTAGATACGTTTGAGCTAATGTCCGAGAAGGTATCCACCACTTTCCTGGTGATACCCGAGTCATCAAACCAATTCCCGACCTTCTCACCCACAAAATTACCCACCGACGCACCAAGCATTGATCCGATTGGACCAGCTAAGGAGCCAACAACGCCACCTATCGCTCCCCCAGCAACACCACCTACAACAGATCCGCCGCGGGTAGCGACGGCTTCTTTAAATCCTTCCTCCTTGGCTACCGTGTATAGATCATAGGCGCCGATAGCTGTTCCTCCAACAGCACCAAGAATACCACCCGCCCGCATTAATCCCTTGGCGCTACCGCCCAACGAGATTCCGCGAGGAGTCCGTCCTTTTGCCGGCTTGACATCATTTGATTGTCTAGGTAGTGGACGATCGATGTCTGGCATGGAGCCAGTCCGATTCCTTCCCCGACGGCGATTTCTCCCTCTTCTTCTACGACTTCCATCGTCGCCACCGACATTGCCAGTAATATAAACGCGACCAGCGTTAACATTCATCGTTGTCACGGATTGGAGCTCAGGTCCTTCGATTGAAGGGGAACCGCCTCCGCCAAATTTACGTTTGGTAGGAAGCTTGTTCCATACCCACTTACCTCCAGTGGATGTCATACTCCAAATCCGTTTTCCCGCCCCAACCAAGTCTCTGTTTAGCTGCATAATTCCTTTAGTGAAGGAGGTAATCGCCTTGGTGACCAGAACACCGGCCAATCCCAATAGTGCAGTATTAATAGCTCCAGTATGATCTTTATAGAAACCTATTACATTTTCGATCCCTGTTGCAATTCCGGATCCAAACGCCTCAATACTGTCCTTATTTTCAACCAGCAGCGAGTTGAACTCTTGCATAGCAGGAATTGATGCCTGCATAATTGTGCCGCCGATGTCTTGAAGTTGCGCCTTCATCTGATTTTGGGTTTGTCTGTATTCGACCAACGGATCTGCAGCTTGTTGTTGTTCGAGCAGTCGGTTAGTGGTACCTGTCATATCGGGTGCCTTTTCGAATGCCGCTCCGTACGTTTTAAGAATAGCATCGGAGTTATCTTCCGCTGTCGCTGACCCCAGTAACACGAGGGATTGTTTCAGGTCGTTTCTATTCTGGCTTGCCAGATCGGCCAGCAATGCTGCAACAGCCCCCTGTGCCTGTTGACTATTACCAGAGTTAATATCTGCAGTAAAAGCATCGGCTTGGCGCTGCGCATCATTTTTTCCTGAACCTCGACTGATAAAGTAGTTAACCATATCGTCCTTGTTCAATGCTTTGACACCAAAGACTTCTTTGAAAAAGTCGCCTGGCTTATCAAAGTTAAATGCCCCTTCTTGGACCGTTTTAGTCAAGAAATTAGACATTTGCGCTGAACTGGTTCCCGAACTAGCAAAGTACGGACTGTATTCCCAAAAAGTATCAAACAAGTCTTGCTGTCGATCGCCAACATTCTTATAAGCATACATCATACTATCCGCAATTTGAGTCGGTGCCTCTTTAAATGCATTACTAGCTTGAACCAAGGCGCGGTTTATTTCTTCTGAACTTGAATCAGGACGGATGTATTGAATCTTCGCCGATGATGACAAAGCATCACCTATCTGTGATTTATCAGAAACCATTGGTGCTAAATCGGCAAGGCTTCTGGCTCCTGTAGCACGATCCGGAATGATCGCTTGTGCATATAGTTCATCATTAACAACAAGCGCTCGATCCCTCTCTTGTGCTGACAGGTAAGGGGCAGCTCGAGCAGCTTCAGTGTAATAATCCCCTACTCCTCCAAAGAGGGAATCCGAGACCCCGCCGCCTAACACCATCCCCCCGCCCAACGCTGCTAAGGCAGAGATTTTGGCAGATATGTTGTCAATGAGTGGGCTGATTTGATCGTCAGCCCTTAGCGTTACACGAGCATCGCTCATGGACCGTACTTCACTGTCGGCACGGGATACCGACCGCCGGAAGTTTTCTGCACTCGCCCGCGCACGGCTGAACAAATCGCCGATCGCTGTTCTCCCCATTTGACGAGCTTCATCGGTAGCTCTGCCGATCTGCGCCCCAAGATCGCGGGCTGATTCACTCGCACGGCGGGCACTGGTAATAAAGTCTTGACCCATCTCCCCCGCTGCTCGCCGCAACCTTGAAACATCATCTTGCGTCGATTGAAATCCTCGCTGCATGCGACGCAGCGTACCGGACACCAAATCCTGCGCTTCAATGGGCACCGTTATGCGTTTGGCCGTTGCCATGTCGTTCACCCCCTCCCCCGGCTTCTATTGAGTTTCTTTAACTCTTCCTCGGCCAACATGGATGCAGCCAAGCAAAAGTGATACTGTCGATTCAGATCCACATCATAAGGCAAGACTTCGGCAGGCAGTTTTTTCTGGTTGATCCAAAAGGACGCTACCCAGCTTGCTTCTCCGTCTCGCCGGATGAGTTTTTTGCTTCTTTTAACAGTTCTTCCTTCGTCTCTTTGAAATTTCTGACTGCTTTACTCAGCTTACCGTACTCATCCGGATCCGAAAGAAGCCGCGGCGGCAGCTCAAATTTTTCAACACAGTTGAAAGCCTTCAGCAGCTCGATGTTGTTCCAGTCGAAATCATGCTCGGTCGCCTTCACAATCATGACGTCAAGGTCATTGTAGGTCTCTTTGGCCGTACCATCATCGTTGTAAGCCAATTCATATGCCCGACGCACATCCACAGTCGTCAGCTTACGAACAGACCATTGTTCTCCATCAGCTTCCACTGTGATGGTTTCTGGTTTACTGTTCCCTTTACCTCGTGCCAAGTATTTCTGCAATTTGTCGCTCATCGTATGTGCCTCCATTATTTAAAAATTGATTTTAGGTGAAAAGAAAAAAGGACGGTTGCCCGTCCCTTAAGCCATATAATCCGGAAATTCTTCAACAAATTCGAAGTCCGATGCGGTACCTTCTAACGTGATATCAATACCGCTGTTGCTATCGATTTGAGCCACGATAATATCCATGTTGCCATGGATATGGATGCCGGTGATTAGAACTCGCTCGACGTTACCCGTTTGCATATCCTCAAGCGCACCAGTGATGCGATCCAAGAACATCGTCTTGCCCGCCTTGAAATCGGCCAACAAGCGATAGCGCAGGCGTGATTCCAACTTAGACATGACCAGCTTGACCGGGATTTCGTAACCCACGATCTGTTTCGTCTTTGCCATTTTTCGGGCACGCACCACATCCAGTGTTTCAGGTTGCAAGATGACCTCGATCTCTTTAATCGTTTGGATCGGATCCCCATTGTCGTCCTGGACGGATAGATTCCGGCCAATCAGTTCGCGTTCCATCGATTACGCCACCTCCCATGTGATATAGAATGCTTCGATCGCATCAAGCGGTTTGGCGTACAGCTTAAAGTAAGCATAGTCAAAGTCGCTCACTTGATCAGGGTCTTCCGTGAAAGTATACTCCGATGCGATGGCCTTCTGAGCAGCGCGAATTGACAAATACTCCAACACGGAAGCAATGAACATCCCCCGGCCATCTTTGTCATTGTCGAGTTTCGCCTTTTGCTTTTTAGCCGCACCATAAATGTCGTTGAGGATCTGGTCGATCGTCATAGATACACGAATCTTACCGAAATCCTCCCGCTCGCCGGCTCCCATAGTGGTCAACGTATTGACTGCCGACTCAATGATGTAGTCATACCCGTCACGCGTGGCCATGAGTGTTCCTTCGGCCAGCCCCTTCATAACTTCACTATGGCTCCAATCGACGGCTGCCAATGTCATCGGCACCTTAACACCTGTGAAGGACTTGTTCGCAGGCGTGCCAGCCAGCAGACCTGCGACCCACGCAGCCCATTGCACGGAATTATAGGTTTTACCGTTGGTATGTGTACCAGCCAAGGAACAATTGATAATATAACGGGCATTCATTGCGCGGCTGCGAGTGTTATGCTTTTCGATGTCCGTATCACCTGCAGCAGGGCCAGCTACAACCATCTGCGCCAGTCTGCGGGCCTTAGTCCGTCGATCGAGCAACCACTGTTTCGCAGCTGCTTGAACGGCTGGATCGGTTGCGGACAGATAAAACACATCAAACGTCAGGCCATCCACCCGGTTAAATATACGGCTCCAGTCGGAAGCTGTGATGGTTCCGGTACCAGAAACACCCCCGGTCAGCGGCGTATAATTTACGTCAGCCATATCTAAAGCGCCCAATGCCTTGAACCGGACCATGTTGGATTTTTTCAGCGCTTCTTCCGCGGATGGTTTATCAGCCACCAAAAAAGTCTCCGTGTCATAGATTCCTTTGGTATCCCGTACAACGATCTCTTTTTTGGTCGCATCGACCAGACTCGTCCGGATCATATACTCAAAATCGTTTCCGCGTAACCCAGGGTAACGCGCCTCAATCGTGTAACTGTCGGCCACAGTCGCTGCCGCCGCTTTTTCCTGTTCGTTGGTCACCCGGTACCCGACCACCGTTGCCCCCGTTTCGGCGGCAAGCTCCAATACATCAACCTGCAGACCGCTCTCTTTCAGGCGCTCGGAAGTGTCAGCCATATCCACCGCAAAATTAGGCGCCCCCCATTCGGCCTGGTACGGGACCAGCACCCGACCCATCGACGGCGCAACCCTGGCCTTGGCCAGAGCAATCAACTCGACATACGCACCTGGTCTAACTCTCTGAATTGACATTCAGCGTTTCCTCCTTCTTTGCCGCCGGACGCAGGTAGGCATCCAGTCGGCTTTGTACATCTTGCTGAGATAGAAGTTCATCTGGCTTGCAATTAAAAAGGGCGCCTGCCACCTCAAAGCGTTCGTGCTTCAAGGCGGCTGCGCCCTCAATCCATTCTTGCTTGGTCCGCTTGTTTAAATCCAAATGGACCGAAGCAGCGGAATCATCTTTTTCTTTTCGTTTTGTACTCAAGGTGTACGCTCCTTTCCATATGCAATGTAGAATTCATTGATCTTCGGGACCGGATCCCTTGGAACCGAAAGCAGATACGAATATCGGAAGGTGACCTCGATCCGGTCTTTTTCCGGTCGAGTGCGAGGTGGCTCGATAACCAAGGCGACGCCGAAACGTCGGGACGAATAACAGAACCTTCGCTTTCGCAGAAAGGTGAAGAACGGGGTCAGATCAAAGGGAATCGGCTCACCCTCGTCTTCCTCGGTCATACGTTCCTTGTCAAAGTGGAACACCAGTCCCACATCCTCAATGATCCGGTCAGCCCGCGGCGTATGGACCTTGTCGGACACCAGATCCGTCTCAATAAACACCGATGGCCGCTCGAAACTTCCAGCAAGCCACTGTGTCCGGTCACGCAGGATCGGAAGATCAGGGTATACCTGCCGCACAATTTCAGCCCATGCTTTCAAACCAGCATCCATCATCGCAGCACCCTTTCCAGTTCAATTTCCAAACGTTTAATAATCAATTGATTCATCCCGCCTTCAAACTCTGCAACCGCCAAATCAAAGTACCTCCTGCCGATGAAGGATCGCGGTTTGGCCATAAATCCACCCTTCGCATTGCGGTCATATACAAACGAACCGCCGCTGTTCCAATATCCCGGCACAAAGTGTGCCTTATGGATTGTGTACCCTTCGTTCAGCAGTCGCGGATATCCCCATACATTCTGATCGGTTGAATCAGTGCCAAGATTGGATCCGACTTCAAGCGTAATCGCGTTCCGATCAACATCCCATTCCCATACGTTCCCTTCTCCACCTCGAGTAAATGAGTTCCACATCAGGCCCGTGTCAATCAGGCCTTGACGATCGATCTCGTCAATGACGTGGTTCAACAAAGCTTCACCCAGGGCTTCGGCGATATTCATAAGGACCCGCTTCATTTCCTTGTCGGCAAGCTTACGGAAACGGCGGACCAGTCCATCAAAATCATTAACGGTCATTGCCTTTCACCTCGCATGTGACCAGTAATTCGCGCCAGTAACGACGCGGGATCGAGTCAATGACCAGATAACGACGACCTAGCAGGACCACCTCGTCACCAAGCTGGACGTCGGATGCCTTGGGTACGCCAATGGTCTTTTTGACAATGTACAGCACTGGTTTGGAGTCGGTTTTTTCAGATGTCTCTGTCTTGATTACAAAACACTTCAGATCCGCGACCTTTCCCGACTTGCGATCACTGAATAGATCATCACCATCCCGCTTGCTGCCCACCCGGTACACAGCAAGCGGCGTTTTAAAGCGGTGGTTCACAGCAAATAGGCCGTGATGTTACCTTCATCCGGCCCTTCCTGCTGCTTCTTGACCCAGAGGAAAAGGATAGCATCCACGTCCGGGTTCCCCGTGGTTTTGCCGGCGATCGCCTGCCGAGTATAGGTCCAAGCCCCGTCACTCTCAGAAGCATAGTTCCGAGCGACAGCGGCCAGGTATTCCTCGCTATCCTGTAAGGCAAGCCCCTCAGCTAATTTAACCCAGGCAAGCATGAGCTGCCGATCCACGACTTCCGGGAAAGGCATTGGCAGATACAATTCAATGCGCACCTGGGCGTCATCAATATATTGTTTCAGTTGTTCCGCTGTGGCTTCCTGGATCGGAGCTACACGACTACGCTGTTGGAGGATTGTTGCTGTCAGCATTCGTACCGTCAGCTCCCTCTTTGGTGCCCAGGCCGTTGACAGGCGGGTCGTTATCGACCGGGGCGAGTTTCCCTTTCAAAGCTTTAATCAACTCGGGCTTCTTCATGTCCGCAAAACCTTCAATCCCCGCCAGCTTCGCTTTGTCTTTGAGTTGAGGCACGGTCAAATCCTCCAAAGGTATGACCTTTTCCTCGTTGACTTCAAAGTCAGGTCGTTCACGTAGCTTTTTCACAATCGATTCATTCTCGACCATTACCGGCACTTTGACAGGAAACCGGATGCCGTGAAGCATTAGGGATGCATTATCCCCCCGATAGGTAATGTATGGCATCAGAATGTCACCCCTTCCGCGAATCCAACAGCTCCTGGCTCTTCGAAGATAGAATCATAATCCGAATGGATGGCATAGAATCGTTTGTCCGCAAAGATCGCTTCTTTACCTTCCGTGGTCTTCCGGATCTGCATGTCATAGGTGTTCACCAGGACAAAGTTCTGATGGTAGGTAAACAACACAGCGCCTTCTGGCATGTGAGGCACTTCCTCAACAGCGTAGGAGTTGATTTTTTTCACGCCGCCCATAATTTGCAACTGGATGGATGCGCTGGTGTCTTTTTCGGCGAGCTTTTGCAGGCGTTCACTGAACGTATTGGGATGCATGAAATATTTAAATTCGCCAGCAGCACGAAGACGTGTCGGGACGGATCTCTCCAGTTCGAAGAAAATACCCACCTTTTTTTCAGCGGGAAGTGTGGCCCAGTCGATAACGTTCCCTTTAGACCTCGCTTTTTTCAACCATCCGTCATTGATCTTTAAGAAATCATAGTCCGGGTCAGTATTTGGTGTAGCTGTATCACCATTGAAACCAAGGTCTTGCATGTTGTCCGCGTAGTTCTTCGTCATAGCAGCCATGATGATTTCCTCAGCGTTTTGACCGCGGACACGCTGCGTCTGACGGATGAACTCTTCTGTGATTTCAAATGGCAGCACGACAGGGGCTACAGCGTAAGGCACCTGGGGGAACGTTGGTCCTACTGTATTGGTGGCCATGTTGTTTTCTACCTTACCACGCAGGTTCCGGCCAGTGACCCCAATTTTATCAATGGTGCCTTTGGCACTCGTCCGCGTGATTGTGCGGATTCCTTTGAGGAATTCCGTAGATTCATAAGCCATCGCCATGAAGGCGTCTACCTGTTCGTAATTAAGTGCCGTCTGGTCCATCGTTGTAACGATGGTCGATTTCTGAATGATTTGTCCGTTGGTTTTCATATACTTATTTATCTCCCTTCAAATTTGGACTGATTAAAGCAAACCGCTGAAGCTTACGCCTCCATTGGCAGACTTCTTAATGTCGTCTTCAGGCTCGCCCTGTGCGGATCCACCGCGACTGTTTTTAACAAGTTGCACATCAGCGGCCAGTGTGGTCATTTGCTCTTGTAGTGGGGCTAGCGCCTTTGCAATAGCGTCTGCCAAAACATCAGGCTGCGCTTCGCTCCCACCCTCTGTGCTCCCTGCAGGTTCTGCTCCTTCGCCTTCCTGTTTCTTCAGTTCCGTCACATCGGCAGCCAATCCTTCAACCTGCTTAACGATCGGCTGGATGGCAGCCTGCACAGCTTTTGCAATTTCTTCTGGTTTCAAATCGTCATCCTCCTCTGGCTCTTCTATAGGAGCCGTCTTATTTTTCAGTTCGGTCAATGTAGCAATGGCGTCATCAATATGCTTCAAGTTGCTTGCGGAAATTTTCTTTCCAGCCTTGGTGATTTGCTCCGGCGGCTTGCCGATGGCCTTCACAATGTCTTCCTGCACCAATACCTCCTGGGCGATTTCAACGAAATCCTGCAAGGCTTCGCGGATGATTTCCGGGTCTGTTTCCATCCCAGATTCCCATGAATCCCAACGAAAAAGAACCGCGTTCAGAGCGTCTTGAGCAGCCCAGAATTCACGGTTCTTTCTGTTTTTATTGTATTTGTCAGCGACAGCGCCTTTTTCAATCAGTCCAAGAGCTTTTGCAATGCGATTTAGCAGGCCCTTGGATACCTGTTCTTCCTCCTGGATCTCTTCACGCTTGCCTACGCCCCACATCGAAAACCCGGTGATCTCTCCTTTCTGGATGGATTCCCATGTCTCATCGTCCGTCACCTTAACACCAGCGACCCATGACCCTTTGACAATCACCTGATCACCGATCTCCATATCACACGGGGCAATATAGGATTCGACGACATAACCTTTGTCAGCTTCCAAATCATGTTGCTTATCGATGTTGTAAGTATGCTGGTTTTCCATGAACAAATGAGCCGCCTTTTCAATTTCATCTGCAGTCATCTGATCATCATGAGCATCCGGCGTGTCCGGTTGATACACAACCCCGATCACGATCCGTTTAGTATCGTCCACTTTGGCAATCTGCACTTGTTTTTGAATCGCGTTTTCCCCTGCATTCTTGATAATGGCGAACGGAACCCCGTTCGCGCCTTTATCGACGAGCGATAGGTGCGTAATTTTGGCGTCTTTCAATTTGAATGGCATTTTTTTTCTCACCTCCTCTCAGGAATAATCCAATGACAAACAGGCATGACAACAGAAGCACCATACCTACTTTCCTCATATTCAGTTCACCTCGCTTAATCCATAACCAGCTGCATCGTGCAGCGGCAATTTACAATTTCTTTTGCCTCACCTGCCGGATCTCCCGGATACATCAGCTTGCTGGATCCGACCTTAAACGGCTTGTCCAATGCAACTACTTGGCCATTTGCTTTGCGGTGAGATTTCCGAGTCCGTGAGCCGGCAGCAGAGCGCCATTTCTTACCCTTGGCCACCTCAGATTGTTTCCAGCCTTCCAGCTTACCTCCGTTGGCCGCTGCTGTGCTCATGGTACGCGAGATGCGTTGTGCCCGTTGCATAGAAAACGGTCCTTCATCTCCGTCAGCCGCCTGGGCGCTGATCTCCTGAACCAGCATGGCACGTTCTGAAGGCGTATTCCCTTCATCGATCGCTTTTTCAAAGCTGCGCAGCAGGGTATCTGTGGAGGCTGTGTTCATATCCGGCACCAATTCGCGGATCTCTTTCACGAAATCCCTTGCCGCCTTGTTCTTGGTGCTCCAGATCTTTGCGTCGTCCAAAGCAACCAGCTCTGACTCTCCGGCCAAATGAAACAATGGCTCGAAGGCTTCCTGTATGGCCTGCTCAAACATATCCGAGAACACTTCCGAGGTATGAAGTGAGATAAGCACCTTTGCAAGCTCGCCGATGTCACCCAGGGATTCCTCACTCAGTTCCGCAATCGCATCCTGCAGCGCCTCACCCTGAAGCTCCAATATCTCCATGATTCGTTCTTCGCCCTGCTTGTACAACTGTTCCAGGACCTTACGCTCCACATAGGTCAGCTCGAGGCTATCCAGAAACTCATCGTCATCGGCCTTGGCGATCAGTGTCCAGCATGCTTCACACATGTACGCCCACCTCGGCCCCACCCTTACGAAGCAAACGCTTGGCGATCGTAACAACCCGCTCCTGCAGGTTATCCGTGTCGTTGTATTTCTCTGGATCGAGCAGTTCTGGCTGGCTGCCAGCAAGCTGAGCAATCGGAGTATCAAGATATTCAGGACTGTATTTGTTTTCATCGATCGTCGTTCCTAGAACGTCCTCTGCAATCGGGATCAGGTCACGAACCAGCATAATGCCACGGTCAGCGATAAAGTCCAGCATCGACTTCCGGTCTTCCGGATCAATGATGTTTGGACCACGCAATACCGCCCGCACCCGGAAAATCCCCATAGCAGGGAACAGCCGCTTATTGAACAGCTCGTTCATGATCCATTTGCGGTAGGGTTCAAAGACTTGTTCCTCCGCGAATTGAAGCGCAGCCTGTGCTGTTGCACGATTATAATCCGAGCTCTGGCCGACCAAGATCGGCGGCAGCCTGAAGGCAGACAGGATATCAGATTTCTTCTCCTTGCCGTATTCGAGGAAAAGGGCATCTTGCTGCAGAAGGTCGTTCAGCTTGTCCAGCTTTATAGCGACTTTCTCGACCTTCTCATCCATCGGACCACCTGTTTCTTCGCCCTTAGCTTCGAGGTACAGGATACCACCCTGCGATTGTGAACCTTTGACATTCTTCAGCAATTCCATAGACTGCTTTGTCAGTTTCCCATTCGTTACGGTCAGGATCATGGACAACATGCGGCCATTGCTGAAATAAGAAACGTTCAACTCCTCAGCTTCGCGAGCCCCTACTACGCCAGGCGCATTTCCGAACCACCGTGGTTCCCCATATGCGCCATCGTTGCCGATGCGCAAAGGGATGATTTGATTATTGGTGCCTTCGGTTCCGAATAACCTGAACCAAACCACGGATGTCCCCCGCTTCATGGCATAACGCCGTGCATAGATTTCTTGCGAAAACTCTTCGATCTTCTTGGTTGAACTTATTCTCCGTTTCCGCTTGATCGTTGTAAGGTTGCTTTCCCTGGTACAACGAACATACTTTGGATCCATTCGAAAAATCGTCGGAAACTCACTGCCTGCAGGCCAAGCAACCTCCAAATTACCCATTCCGGTGCTTTCGAGATCTTCAATCAACTGGCCCACAATCTCGTCCGGCGAATCCTCCAAATTACAGGTCTCCAGAAACCGTTCCGCCCGGTCCCATTCTTCCTTGGCCGTGCTGTCATCTTCACCCGGCAAATATTCTAATGCGATCCCATGACCAGCGATATTACGTTTATAGGCTTCGATGCATTGCGGAATGATATTGCTGTTTTTGACAAGCTGCCTGCAGCTGGCCGGATCATTACCTGGTTCAAATGGTAACAGGCCATGATGATCATAGAGCTTGTCAAATACATCGGGCAGCTGAGCGCTGGACGGAATATGGCGTCCCTCTTCTTTTGCGATCGGGAACCAAGCAGCATTGCCTTCACCCATCTATATCCACCCCACTTCTTCCTCATTTTCCTTCTGTTCGTCCCGTTTCTGTTGTTTCTTCTTAAACCATTCAAACCACTTATCTGCTACTTGTCTCACCTGCAGGGCGATGGAATAGGCCATGACTCGGTCATCGTTACAACCGCTATCGGCCTCTGCTTTGCCATTCTTGTCAATCAGCGTCATGCATTCGCCGTACAGCTCCGGACAGTAAATGTCGAAAAGCTGATCGCGGATCGCTTCCTTAAAATCGCTGATCATCACAGGACGAGTTGCCTGGTTGGTGTTCCATCCCATTGTTCCCTTCTTGTGCATAAAGAGCAGCGGATAATGGCAGGTATTGAACAACGTATTCAGCACCGATTCCCCGGTATTGTTGTTCTCTACGGCCAGCAGCGCGGTGTTGTAATACAAGCCCAGCGTATTCAGCTTTTTGCCATACAAGTCAGTGTCCCATTTGCCATGCAGAGCCGCGCACATTTCGCCTGTACGCACCTCGATGACATAAGCAGCATCATAGTCACCGTCTTCTTTACCTTTAGCCGTATCCGCAGCCAGAACGTATTGTTTGCCCAGCTCCGGCTTCCGATAGATGACCAACTCGCCAGCCTCATGCGAAGGGATGACCTTGTTCTTAACAAAGTCGATTTCATGTAGGCTGCCTTTTACGCAAATCGCATCCCGAAGACGCTTGATAAATTTGTTGTCAAAGATGCCTTCGCCAGACAACAGGAAGGCATCGTCAGGCTCAGAAGGATATTCCTGATCAAACTGCCGCGGATCACCGCCGCAGTCGTTCCGGATGGTGTACCGGCGCCACTGCAGTTGCTCATCATCGAGCCCGTATTTCTTTTTCAGCTCCAGTTCTTCTTCGGTTGGTTCGAAGCCAGGCGGGACCGGCTTACGGTAATCCGGCATTTCAAACCACGCAAAAAAGAGCGGAGAAAAATCACTCTCGCCCTTAACAGCTGCATCCCACATTTTTTTAAACTCTTCCATGCCGTTGGCCGTGGATTCGATTACCCCCAAGCTGCCTGGCTCCTTTGACAGCGCAGCTAGCAACGACAATAGATGCCGTTTCTTCTTCTTCGCTGGCCAGAAGGCTACCTCGGAAGCATGAAGGTAATGAATGGTGTCTGAACGAGCAAGAACCCGGCTTTCTGCCGTTTGTACAGTGATCTTCGATTTTAAACCCGGGTTCTTTCGACGGTCTTCCGTCCGGATCGAAGGGTTCTCGAAAGTCAGCTTCTTGGCGTTGTTTTTCCGGCTCATGGGTTGAATAACCGCCGGCACCTTCTCATAGTATAGCTGGAACATATCGTACAAGTTGCTGGAAGCGTCCGAAGATTGAGCAACGATAAAGGCGTTTTTCGCCTCCTGCAGCGAAGTGAAGTAATAGATCAGGGCTTCTGTTACTGTTGAAAATCCCATCTGGCGGGCCTTCAAGATGATAATCCGCACAGGCTTGCCGGCTGCTATATCCTCGAACACCTTGGTCGCATATCGACGCTGGGCATTGTTGAGAACCAATGGGACCATTTCCCCAGACTTGTTTTTGATCTTCAGCATCCGGAAACAGAACTGTTCGAAGTCGGAAAGAATCTCCTTCAATTCTTCCAGTTTCTCCGGCCGCTGCCGAAGCTTACGCTTGATCCGTCGACGATGCTCTTTCGCGAGCGATATTACCATCCTAAATCATCTCCATCATCGTCTTCATCGTCGTCATCCCCTTCCCCTTCGCCATAACCCAGCGCCTTAAACTTATCCAGCTCAAGCCGTTCCCGGGCGAGCGCGAGCTTTTCTTCTTCCTGTTTCATATTTGCAATCAGGTTGATTACCCGAAGCTTCTTGTCCCTTGTTTTAACCAGAGCTTCCTCCTGTTTCAGGATCTTGTCCAGTTTTGACGTAATGACAGTCGTAATCTCGGTGACTTTCATGCCTTCGGTAAGGACCGGTACCTGCATCTGTTTCCCATTCTTAGGGCTGGTGTAAGGTACCATGTCCTTCCGTTGCGTAAGCTCCTCCTTGATTTTCCGCTCTTCGTCGTTCAATCCTGCCTCGAGTAATTTGACCCGCTTCATATGGCGGCGCTCTTGAATTGTCAGCATGCGGAGCTGCTCTTCCAATTGTGCAAGGGGAGAAGTGTCGATATGTTCGAGAAGTTCCATTTCTTCTTCCTCGAGCGTGTCAAGAAAGATCGTCTCATACATGCCGTGTTTCAATGCCTTCTTGTTGCGGTATGGCCCACCCGGACCACCACGGTTTCCCTTCGCATTTTGGTTGCCGGGAGGGGCACCACCGCGATTACCGAGAGCGTTTGTGTTCCCTCTGGGCGCTCCCCTTGACTTTGGGACGCTCCCATTCGCTCCATTTGGAGCGCTCCCTTTAGAATGTGCTTCAGCGCTCCCATTCATTTCATCTTGCCAACGGTCTACAGCTTTCCATTTTCGGACTCTGGATTCCGGAATAGAAAGAGCGGCGGCGATGTCTTTAAGCTTCATCGTCCCGCCGCTCTCCAGCCACATTTGTTTTGCCTTGTCCCGTTCGGGACTTCTCCTTCTGGCCATGTTACACCATCACCACCCCCAACGAATGAAGGCAGACCTATGGCCCGCCTTCTCTTCAATGTTAAGCCTGTTTTACTTACCTCCTATGATAGAGATAAGGCGGACATTCGTACCTTACCTGACCAGACTTTGAACGCAGTGCTTGTAGCCTTTCCACAAGGGAAGGGCCGCTCAGCTCTTGGATTCGTTCCTCAAGACTCGGGGCCCGTTTGGTGAGTTCGGCTAACCGCTCTTCGATGGAATTCTCCTCGTATCCATTCATTTTCAAGTAATTAGGTAGTTTCATTTTTCCTCATTCCTTCTATTTGGTGTCACCCCTTATGAGGGGTGCACATTCAATATAGGCAGAATTGGCGAAAGTCTAACGCATTTTGGAAATCACAGATCATCCTTCTGCAGTTCAATATCTATTTCAATCAGCTTTTTCAGGTCATCCACCGTCCTGATCTCGATTCGTCCGTCCCGAAAATCTTTGACCCACTTGGCTATTCCGGCTTTGACGATCTTGCGATACTGCTCCTTGCTCTCGAGGATTCCTTCCATCACCGCGAGCTCATGCTGCAGCAAGATGTCCTTATTCTCAGGTGTTCCCATTGTCGTTCCCCTCGGCTTTCCGTTATGATGGAATGCGAGATAGCGGATGTCTGCAAAATGCCGCGCGCGGCGGGCCGCTATCTCAGCCGGGGGGAACCCTGGATTAAGGGGAGGACGTGTCAGCGTCCTCCTTTTTATGTTGCCATCGGAACAACACGATCGATCAGTACCGGCTTAATGCCGGTTGCCTCCTGATACCGCCGTTTGATCACATCGCAGAAGACCGGATCAAGTTCCAATGTCCGACACTTGCGCCCCATTTGATCGCAGGTCATGAGCGTGGATCCGGATCCACCGAAGAAGTCGACCACATCATCCCCCTTCTGGCTGCTGTTACCTATCGGTATGGCCAGCAGCTCCAGCGGCTTCTGTGTGGGATGAACGTATTTGCCAACATCTCCTCTGGAGACCTCCCAGACCGTCCCAGGTTCAGCGGGCTCACCAGGAAGGCCGGCGCGCCATACCGTCGATTGGCGGCGGTCGCCATACCAAGCAGGAGCCTTGCCGCGCAGATGGGCATAAAAGACCGGCTCATGCTGCCAGCGATACTGCGACCAGCCAAACGAAGCTGCATTCTTCACCCAAATACACTGGCTTCGGACGACAATACCGGCAGCGTTCATTGCATCCTCGAACTCTCGCTGGTACGAAGACGGGTGAAATACATAAATAGCCGCCGTCGCCTCCATGATCGACGAGTACCGTTCAAAGACAGCATGCAAAAAGCCCGCAAATTCCTCTGCGGGCATATCGTCGTTCATTATGCTGCTTCGGCCGTCAGCGGCCAGGCGCTCCGAATCGCTCTCTACGGCCACATTGTACGGCGGATCCGTTACAACTAGAGCCGCCTTGGCTCCTTCCATCAATCGTGCGACGTCTGCCGGATCCGTAGCATCTCCACAGACCAACCGATGGGGGCCGAGCTGCCAGACATCACCGCGCTGCGTCTCCGGTTCTTTGATGTCATCCAATGCCTTCCCTACGTCGAAGTCATCCTCAACGACCGGATCTTCAATATCTGGGACTTCAGGCAGAGCGCTGACAAGGTCCTCGATCTCCTCCTGGTCGAATCCGGACAAATAGAGATCCGTGCCTGACTCCTGCAGTTCGTCCAACAACCTGCCCAGCGCTTCCTCATCCCATCTTCCAGATACCTTATTCAGCGCCAAATTAAGCAGCCGTTCCTGCTGATCGTCCAGGTCAACGACTGAAACCAAGAGCTCGGTCCTTCCCAGCTCATGAACCATGATCTTATATCGTTGATGCCCGCCGACCATGTTGCCGGTACGTTCATTCCAGACGATTGGCTCCACATAGCCGAATTCCTCAATACTACGCTTTAGCTTTTCATATTCTGGATCCCCCGGCTGCAGATCGATCCTCGGATTGTAAGCAGCTGCGTTAATCTGGTCTATCGGGATGACTCTGATATCCATGCCTTCACCATCCTATTTGAGTTGAGTTGGTTTCACATATACACGCACACAAAATAGGGACACACGCCAACGCTATGCCCCTTCTCTGCCGTTTTTCGATCCCGTGCCGGCATTTGCCCGCATCTGATAGAAGGCACCTTAAATCGCCGTATATTCGGCCCCTTGATCCAAAAGAAAAAGCACCCGAAGGTGCTACTTCCTATTGGTATTTTCCCTTAATGCGGCTTCCAAATGTTTAATAAGGTCGCCAAAGTCCTCTTTGGTTTTATCGTCAACAACAATGTTTACGAATCCCTTTAAGTCAAATGCTACAGCGTGCAAGTGAATGGCTTCAACTGTTAATGCGTCCAGATAGCTCGCTCCGTCTCTAGCAATATACGTTTGGATATTCAAGATATTCGAATAATCCATGTACAGTGTGTCTCTATCTCGATCCATTTCATCACCTCACATCACAATTCGACATCTGGGAGTATTTCCCTTCTTTACACATCGCTGTTTGCTGCAGAACTGCTTCGTCCCAGTCCACTCACCCCATACGCATCGTTTACACTTATCCGGCTGCTTCGGCTTATAAAGTGGTCGCTGCAGCTTATTACGTTTTCCGGCCATGTCGTCGTTCCTCTCGATTTCGTGGTGAGCTGCCTGCTGTCACTCTGATCAACCATTGAATCCATTTCATAAACCGTCACGCTCCTATTTGGAAATAAAAAAGCCGTTCCGGGAAGGAACGACTTCGGAATATATATTCAGTTCATATCTGCAAAGAGATCCGTGAGAGCAGTGGCGCCCGTGCCGGCCGCAGCAAAAACGCTGCGCTCTTTGCTATTAAAAGAATCTGTACTTTGTAACTAGATACGTGTGACAAGACCATTTTAACGAGCAATAAAAAGACAAGTCAAAAGTGAAATAACGAAATAATAATTATAAACCCCTGTTTACCTCGTTAAATATCAATTTTCCTCACTGTTTTGATAATGGTTGCCCACGCAGCAAGTCGCCCGTCGGCATTGCCGGCTTCAAGCTGCTCTCTGCCTTTCGATGGCGAGCGTGGGCATAAAAAAAGCGAGAAGAGGTACGCCCCGGTAACATTGCCGCATTCATGCGACTCGTGCGTGTCATTCTCGCCTTTTTCTATGCTCCTATCGTAACACGGTAGATTCATCATGTGGTCTTCAAGATTCCCCGTTTTTCCCCACATTGTCGTCAAAATTCTTTGCTTATTACTTCGAAGAATCCCATCGTTTTCAATACGTTGGCCATTGTTCTAATGCCCTCTTTAATCCGGCGATCGACCGTGCTATGTGCAACGCCCCACTTTACGAACAACATGGTTTCCTTCCGGCTGTATCCTTGAAGAAATCGAATGTCGATTACTTGCTTGACCTCTTCATCAAGAATCTGACTGTGAGCACGCAGGAGCATCGTCGAAATTGTTTTATACTGGGCGTAAACCCATTTTTGTTTCTCGATCATAATCACAGCGTTAGCCGTCTTGTCTGCGTGGAGATCCTCCTGATCAATTCGGCGAGCTGCTTCCCCATCGATCGCAACCTGAGCCATTTCTTTCTGATAATTTTCGAAATCGCTCATGAATATCTGCATGGATTTGAATTTACTGAGGTAGAATTCCGTCTGCTGGATCTCTGCCTTTGAAGCGTTGCTGAAAAGCTCACCCTGTACCCATGCTATCGCCATTCCCCTCAATCCCCTTTATGCTATAATTATTGAGAGGAATATATTACCGATTGACCCCCGCACCGGCCAAGGATTAGGGGGTCTTTCATTTATAAGTCTTAATACTCGCCTCCGCGCTTTAGATACTTGTTCCGGTACCCTCTCCGCGGTGCGGTGATCTTATATTTCAAACCGCTGTTTCTGGGTTCAGGCGGCTTGTCTGCTCCGATCGCTTTGAGGTGTGCTGCCAGCTTCTCCGGCGGCCAGAATTCACTCTTCCCTTTATCCAGCATCTGACTCACCTCCATCCTCAACTGTGGGGTCAGACCATATCCTATTCTTGATCAGCATATCAACACTTACCTTGTATTCTTCAGCATAAAGGTCGTCACCGTTCGCCGTATCCTCCACGTCCGTAAACATAGCTTGGGAGAGGTCGTAGAACAATTCGAATCTACCCAATCCTTCCCGCTTGTAAATTTTGATTCTATTCTTGTACTTGTAAATTTCTTTGATACCGGCATCAGACCACATTCTTAAAAGCGCCAGCTCCAAGTCTATAAATTTGGCTTGATTACTCACTGGAGCCGGCTGCCGCATGCCGTCAGCGAGTGAGCGACGGAACCGTTCGTTATCAGCCGTACAACTTAGCACGATCCCATTCAAGTGATTGTTCACTGCTTGTAGGCGCTCGATTTCTTCTATCGATTCGGTTGCTACGGTATCTACCAGGCGATACATGTTGTAAAGAATCGAGCCTATTATATTTCGCTCTAAGAGTTGTCCCATATATTCGCGATTCTTTTTCAGCTGTTCGGCTATTTCCTCCGTCATGTATGTGGCACCTCCAGCAGATCCCGGTTCTCATAGATATTCCCAATCACCGTGATGTAAGGGAGCATCCGATGCAGGAGCCAGCTGCCGCAGCATAATTCCATGCGATCGTTGTATCCAACCTCGTATATGCCGTCGACCTGCAAGTTCGGACCCTGGAATGGGTGTCCCTTGATCTCTACCAGGTCTCGATCGAATATGTTCTTGCTTTCAATGTCATCCAGGCCAGTGTATTGCATCAAAACATATTCTGAATCTTCGCCGCCGCTGCCGCATCCATTTTGAAGGTTGTAGTAAAAAGCCGTTCCGTCTTCATCAAAGGAAATAGAGTCATGGATGTCCTCGCCGCAGACATGCATTTTGTGCAACTCCTTATCCCATACGCGAAATTTGAACTGTCTCATACCTTCTCAACCTCCAATAGATCAGAATTGTCCCAACGGTTTCCGAGCTTAATATAGTTGGGCAAGTCGTTGTACAGAGGAATCGAGGAGTGCATTCTTACTAACTTCCCCTCGTCGTTATGTCCGAGAATCGTTTTGAAGTAAAACCCACACCAAGAGTGGTGCCACTCAATAGTTCCTATCGATCCTCTCGGGCTCTTTGCAATGTCGCCCGCGTAAAAGTCTCCCTGTCCGGTGTATTGCCCTACTGTTTCGGGAACGACCTCATAGACCCCGTATGTGCTGTAAATCTCAGCTTTTTGAACACCATCGTCCTCCCACATGAAGGCACCGAACCCGTTCACCCATTCACCGTTATCCAGTCGCTTGCCGCGGAATCGATAGTCCTTCATAACACCTTGCCTCCGTGCCGCTGCGGCCGGGTAGCGTTATACGCCATCTTCTGGGTTATCGCTCTCTCCAAGTCGATATCGTACCGCCCGCAGGCGTCGAAGACGCGGATCACGATATCAGCCAGTTCGGACGGAATGCCGCATGGCTTAAAATCAGGCGCCGCTTGCTCCTTAAATTGAACAATCACCCCATCGTAATTCTTCGCCTCAAACCAGACTTCCGTCGGCAGCTTTCCGTTCCGATGATCCTCCAGCGCTTCCGATGCTTCCGAGTGGATCAGCGCGATAATCTCCCCGAAGCTGCGCGGTTCGTCCCACCAGCCTTTCGAAACCGCATTTTGATGTGCTGCCTGCACTAATTCATTTATGGTTTTCATCCGTTCATCACTCCTTATATCAGGGAGGACTAACCTCCCGTTGGATAAATTGCAGTAATATCAAACCTCGATGCTTGCTTTTCCCAATCCTTCTCCAACCAGCAGCCTTGAAGCAGCATCCTGGGTTTGTGCTGCGAATCTTTCTTCCGTCCACATACGTTATGATTCCATCCGCCGGCGGCTTCCCCCATTCTGCAACCGTAGCCGTCACTGCGAAACGAATCATTTCAGAACTTCGGAAGCTTGATTCGTTTCGGAAGAGTGTGCATTCCCAGGCATCCATGCCGTCATCCCTTACCCCTGACCATGTCACCCATACAGCGTCACCAACAGCTGAGCGGAGAACAAGGTTACGTCCTGGCCTTGTGAACATCGGATGTCCCGGGCGCTGCCGGGAGTAATGACGATCAGCTAGTAGTCGGCATGATCGATCACCTTTATGGGTGACGATCCATGGACCATATTGCTGAAGATCGAGCATCAATTGATTCACAATGAAAACTCCATCTGCCCGGCGCCGATCGCCTCTTTGTACCGTTCAATTGTCAATGAGTTTCCGGATCCAGTGCAGAGCTCCGGCAGGTTCGCTCGGACCAGCGCCTCTGCGAACGGAGGCGGAACTGCGTTGCCGCAGCGAGCAACCTGTGCACTCTTTGGATAACGAACTCCGTCGGCGTCCACATCGATGATGTAATTCGGCGGGAATCCCTGTGCCGCAAATAACTCGTGTGGCTCTAGCATTCGCATGCCGATGTCAACGATTTGGTAATCCACACCATGTATCGTAACCAAGCCGAAGCGATCCTTTGTTGTGACGGTATGGAGCGGCTCTCCCAAGTTCTGGCCGTTATCGGCGCTGCCGTAGTATTTGAGCAGGAACGCCCGAACCTCCCCGAAATGTAGGCCGCCTGCGGTTATTGTTTGTAGTGGACCAGTAACTGGCTGCCCGATGTTGGTTCCACGCATTTTGACGAGATGGCTCGTTACAACGGCGCTCTTTCCACCGCCTCCAGCCGTAACCGTTCCGATCGGTTTGTCGAGGGCGCTTCCCACGGACTCTCCTAAATGGCGGGCAATATGGGCAGTGACGAGACCATAACGGTTCGATGTGTCCTGTGTAAGTAGCGG
This sequence comes from Paenibacillus sp. FSL M8-0142, assembly GCF_038597315.1. NCBI lineage: Bacteria > Bacillati > Bacillota > Bacilli > Caryophanales > Paenibacillaceae > Paenibacillus > Paenibacillus sp. FSL M8-0142. The sequence goes on along the minus strand of NZ_CP152008.1, from coordinate 1,161,235 downwards.
GCGGTCGAGAGTTTGCCCACGCGCGCTGTCGTCGTAGGAGTGGTATTGAGTCAGGAAAGTGGTAACTAAGCCCATTGCATGTGCAGCGCCTGCTGGACGTTCAGCCCCCGCGCCAGATGTGATTGTATGGAGTGGGTCAGACATTGGGTGTCCAGTTGCACCACCGCGGAACTTAGTAATATGCGGAATGACAATTCCCCATCCGTTCTTCGCTGTGATCGTTTGGAACGGCTGATCTATCGCTTGGCCTCTGAAGGCGTCGTCTTTGCTATGGTTGACCTTGATCACGAATGGCCGCGGGTTATCAAAAACGAACTTTTGAAGTCCTCGGGCGATTCGTCGCATTGTGTTTTCAGCCAGAGACCGCTTTCGTTCAAAGATGCTCGGGCATGGAATCGACCAGTCGATAATTTCGGCCGCCGTTCGCCATGGCTTCAGTTTACCGCTCTTTACCTCCTCACTCTCCGGATCGCCATGCGTTGGATACGGCCAAACTATTGGGAGACCGTCACACCGAGCAACCACAAATAGCCTTTTTCTAATCGTCGGCGCGCCATAATCGCACGCCCGAAGCTCCCGGCTATCCACCACGTAACCCAGGCTTTCAAGCTGTGATTTCCATTGTTCGTAAGTCTGGCCTTTCTTACTTTTTAACGGGCGACCCTTTCTTACGGGGCCCCATGTTTTGAACTCCTCCACATTTTCAAGGATTATGACCCTTGGTCGAACCTTTCCAGCCCACTTGAGAACAATCCATGCCAGGCCACGGATTTTCTTTTCTACCGGCTTTCCGCCCTTGGCCTTGGAAAAATGCTTACAGTCTGGAGAAAACCATGCCAATCCGACTGGCCTCCCCTTGGTCGCCTCACGGGGATCAACATCCCAAACCGATTCGCAGTAATGCTCCGTCTCAGGGTGATTGGCGCGATGCATGGAGATCGCTGCTGGATCGTGGTTAATCGCAATATCTACACTCCGGCCGGTTGCCAGCTCGATCCCTGTAGAAGCTCCCCCGCCGCCGGCGAAGTTGTCTACGATTAGTTCTCTTGGTGTCAAAAATTTCATCTTAATCCCCCCACAAGAAATAGATCATACGTTCTATCGGAAGCATGTATTTAGGTACCCCGGTCTGTTTCGACCGGGGCTTGTTTGCTATATTTTTAGGCAACGCCGTGGCTCATCATTTCCTTTTTGACCTCTTCCTTGTATTTGGAGATCTTGCCGCTCAGTTGCCCAGAGGTCATGCCCACTTCCTTAGCGATCTCCCTCCAGGTCACTCCATCCTTCCGTTTACGCTCGAAGAGCCTTGGGAAGTCGAGCTGAAGATCCGGGAAAGATGGACGTTGGGAAAGGATGTATTGTTCCAGTTCTTCCGAGCTTATTTCGACGTCGCCAGCCGTCTGTTTTTCCTCGGCGTCAGCTGCAGCGCCATCCTCTCCCGATCTCTGATCGGTATCCTCGAAGCTCATTTCCTGATCCCTTGAGGATTGAGCGTCTCCCTGCATCCATTCCGGAAGATCGGATCCTTCCTGAGCTATTCCGTCACCCATAATTCCCTTCTCATAGTCACTCAGCTCGTCACCTTCTTCTGCCGGAGTGTCACCTGCCGGCGGCTCCCCTACCGGATCTCCTGCTTGATCCTCGCTACGAACCGATTCTTCTCCTGTTCCCGGTTCGTCAAGCGGCAACTCTGCCTGATTCTCATCCTTCTCCGGCTGCTCGACCGATGTCACCACGCCGGAAGCATCTGCAGTCACACGGCGGCCGCCCGTGTATAGTTTGTACGCGTCGTCATCCTCCTCATCAAAATCGAATGACATTTGCGGATCCCCAAGGAATACGTTAAGCTCTTCCCCTTGGTTGTTACTTAAGAAGACCAAATGCGGTAATGCTGCTTTAAGGGGGAAGGTCAGTTTAATCTCAATGGACGATTCCCCAATTTTAATGCCTTTCGCTAATTCTCCAGTAAGCTTCGCAAAATCTTTCCCCATATCGATCACTTTCCTCTCTTCTTTTTCTTATTCGTTGGCTTCTTTGCCGGCGGATTTAAAATGTTATGAATGACTTCCTGCTGCGGCTTGGTAAGCTCTACAGGCTCATGAATTGCTCTTATGACTTGCGCCAGGACGAAAGCATCCCGGACGTTATCGCTTGGGTGTTCAAACCCCCAGCGTTTGAATATAGGCAAGATCAAATCGTCTTTTGATCCCTTCCCTACTCCAGTTGCAAATTTTTTGAGCTGGGTAGGAGCTACCTCAATGTACTTCTGCTTTCGGACATGCAGTCCAATGCGGATTGCCCAGCCTATTGCATATTGTTGTCCCACAAACGAACCCGTCGACCCATGAGAGAATCCTTCAATGGCCACTTTGTCGGTTGGCTGGATTAACCGGAGTGTCCGGACAACGACATCGTTAATCCGGCCAGCATCTAACGCACCATCCGCTTGGATCTCGATCCTTTTCAAGACATTCCCGTCCGGGTCCAATATAGCGACCCCTGTTTTGGTTGAGTGGTCAACACCGACGTATCGGTTCATATCCCCACCTTCTTCAGCTCTTCGGCAGCGTACCGATAAGCTGCCGCAGCTGCCTCGTCATCTACGACCTCAGCCTTCGTTTCAAGATCGTCAATAACCCTTTTGATTTCTTCTCGTACTTCCACGTTTCTTGGCCCTCCTTTTTCTTTTGGACTTCGACCAGCCACGAAGCACGAAAACCTCTCCTATCTGCTTGCCGTCATGATCGTATATGATTTCCCATGGTATCTCTTGAAAAAACGGATCAATCGAGGCCTCGCTATGCATATAACCGACCCCCGATCGACATGGCCAGATTGAATTCCTTCACGCCCTCTTCGATAAGAGCGAGCTCCATGTCAGCAAATTCGGCGAGCAGTTCCTGCTGATCGGGCACCATGCCGGTATGAATGTACCGTTGCCTCATGTACTCGTAAACGTGCCAGTGACTCCACCTGCTCATCACGCACCCCGCCGGATCGTCCGCGAGCTGCCAGTGTACCGATGAATCAGGACCATAGCTGCAGGTGTATCTCGCTCTACGAGCCAGTTTTCAGGGTTGAGTCCCCGATCTTTGATTTCAATTCTCTGCCGCCTCGTCGGCCGCTTTCCGTTCTTCATCTCCCATTAGCCTCCTTTGGCTTACGCGTATTGGCGCTTCTCCATATTGACCACCTTGTGCTGACGTGGTGGCTGTGGACCAGGATCCATATGAACCCGGTCGTAATTGACGAATTTATTAAACTGCTTCAGGAAGACCAACTCGACGGTTCCTACTGGACCGTTCCGCTGCTTCGCAATGATGATCTCGATGATGTTCTTCTTCTCGGATTCCTTGTCGTAGTAGTCATCCCTGTACAGGAAAGCCACGATATCCGCATCCTGCTCGATCGATCCGGATTCTCGAAGATCGCTCATCATCGGACGCTTGTCCTGCCGCTGTTCCACACCGCGGCTGAGCTGGGAAAGTGCGATGATCGGAACATCCATTTCCCGGGCCAAGTGCTTCAGCGTCCGGGAGATCTCCGATACCTCCTGCTGCCGGTTCTCCGCCCCTCTGCCCTTGCTGACGCTTGCGATCAGCTGCAGGTAATCGATCACGATCAGACCGAGTCCCTCCTGTTTCTTGAGGCGCCGACATTTCGATCGGATATCATGGACAGTGATTCCCGCAGAGTCATCGATCAGGATGTTCGTTCCGCCCAATACTCCTGCAGCGTGTGCCATCTTGGTCCAATCCTCCGATCCCATATCCCCGATCCGGAGTTTGCTCGCCTCGAGTATGCCCTCAGCACTGACCATCCGAGTAACCAACTGCGCCGCGGACATTTCCAGACTGAAGATAGCGACAGGTTCATGGACGCGTGTGGCCACGTTCTGAGCGATATTGAGCGCGAATGCCGTTTTCCCGACCGATGGCCGCGCCGCGACAATGATCAGATCGCTGTTCTGCAGGCCGCCAAGGATGGCGTCCAGGTCTGTGTATCCTGTCTCGATGCCCGTGACCTTACCTGTTTTGTACACTTCGGCCTTGTTCTCTGTCGACTCGATGACTTCGACCAGGACGTCGTTGATCCGCTTAAAGTCCTGCTTAGGAGCTGCGCGATCTGCAAGACTCGTAGCTACTTGTTGCGCTGATGCAACCAAGCGCTGTATATCCTCACCAGCCACAGCCGCCTGTATCCCGGCCATACTAGACCGGATATACTCTCGCAGCATGAACTTGTTTTGTACGGATGTGACGTAAGTTTCTATGTTCGCAGTCGTCGGCACCGAATGGGCTAGTTTGGACAAGTAGCTGACGCCGCCAATATCCTCAAGCTCTCTCTGATCCTGTAGACGCGAAGACAATGTCACCAGGTCAATTGGCTGCCCTTCTTCCGCCAGCTCCACCATGCGGTTAAAGATGATCCGATGCTCTGTGCGATAAAAGGCTTCCGGGACCAGTGCCTCAACGTACTCGTACACTTCCGGGTTGATCAGAACAGCCCCCAGAACCGAACATTCAGCAGCCAAATCATACGGCATCTCTGACATGATCGTGTTAAGCACGTCCGAGTTTTGCATAGATGGACTCCTTCCAGCCCGGCGGCGGCGGGCACGCTTCCTGTTTGGCGCGGGCTCGCTCGGCGAAATATTCTTCGGTCAATGACTTCATACGGTCGCGCTCGATCTGTTCCCCCAGGCGCCCCCGGATCTCCGCAATGTTGGGCGGATACTTGCTCGTCCGGATATGCTCGTCGACATTTTCTTGAGCTACCTCAAAGGGGAAGTCTTGGAGATACTTATGGTCTGCCTTTACTCGATCTACCGAAGCGTCAAAGGCTGGATAGTATTTCGCTATGTGTTTATAAAGCTGGGCAACCTCAACGATTTCCACGCTTCTTCTCCTCCTCGATAAAGCGGTCTAGTTCGTCCATTTGTGCTTGTTTTTTATTTCGATAGCCCCGTTGTGGAGATTGTCCAAGGGCGACTGGCACGTGCGGCACCGCACCAGTTATGGAGTCATCCACCTGCATTTTTGCCCACTCGTCAAGGCAGCGAGGGATGCAGTAGGCCATGTTTCGAATCTTGTCCCAAGCATGTTTTGGCTTGTACTCAGCAAATGATTTGTCAATGCTTTGCTTCACGATATCTAACGGGATCCCCGTAGCAACCATCTTTTTGATTTCTTCGAAGTCGGTAGTGCTTACGCTAAACCCCTGCCCCCTTCGCATGCAGAAGTGTCTTTCGACTTCAGAGGCAAGTTTTAAAATGGTTTCAGGATCCGTAATAACAGCAACAGCATTGTGTATCTCTGTAATATCTTTATTAGATCGGAAGTTTTCTTCCGGGTGATCGGAAGATTCCTGCCGATCTCTGTTGTCCAGATCGGAAGAATGTTGCCGATCTCCTAACTCAGAGTGGAAACTTTCTTCCGGTCTGTTTTTGAATTTCTTGGAGTTTCGGACCGTAAAAACGAGTCCGTATGGCGCTCTGGTGACTTTTATGTATTGGTTATCTTCGAGCGTCTTGATCCACGACCGGATCGTCCGGTCCGATACCCCGAATTCATTTTCAAGGTCACTAATTTTAACTGGCTTGTTCCCAAGGACGATTCCCCAGACAATTCCGTCCCTTTCGACTTCCTTCGTCGTGGAGCTGATGCACCAAAGGAACAGCCAAATTGCTGATCCTATTTTTTTGTAATGTCTATGTTCCAACAATCCGGAGTACATCGGAAAAGGGTAACTGCCTTCGGGCATTCGCTCATCCCCTAACTAGGATTCAATCTCTTACGACTTTGATGAAGGTTCCTTTTACACCCTTGCCCTGGGCGCCTGTCTGCAGCCCATCCGTAAGGGAATCAAGCATAGTTCCTAGCATGGGTCCGTACCCCTGAGGCTCAAAGTCAAATCCGATCAAAGAGCCGAGTGTAAAGGCAACAGAAGTATAGAAATGGCCGTGCTGATCAATCCCCGCCTTCTTCGCCTCCTCGTTCTTTTCAGTAAGAAAATCTACGATCTCCTTCGTACGCTGCTGAAGCTCCTCTTTTGTCATTTCATTGATTTGGTTCATATCGCACGCTCCTTCTTGATTCTCTCTTTCCATTCTTTGTCACCCAAGCATTGGCCGTACGTTATCTCAAAGTACCGGCGCCCGCAGACGAAGGAGACAAACTTCCCAGTCGCCCGTTCGTAATACATTCCGTTTAAGGCCGGCTGATCGGACATTTCCTCGTAATCTCCGAAGAGATCTAACTGCACAGGCTCACTCAACCTTGACGCCCCCTTTCGTCCCGAAGGTATACGATCGGGTATTTAACTTTCACTACAGTCCACCCGGGATAGCCTCGAGCGAAATACGCGCGTGTCTCCCGCTTAAACTCTTCCGGATCAGATTGCATTAAGCTCCAGATCCGCTCGCCCATCATGCTGCGCATTAAAGGTTTGCCGTCGATCATCGCCCGGCCACCCGGACCATCTTTCCAGTCACTTCCTGAATTTCTCGTTTGAAACGTTCCTCATCGCTATTACCATCCGATAAGTGCAATAGCCAAATCTCTTGGACTTTGCGGGTATCATTGGCTTTCAAGAAATCTTTTACATGTTCCAGACCAAAGTGCGACTTCAACAGTCGTTTCATTTGTCCTGGATGCAGGTGGCCGGACGCCACCCGTTCCCTTACGATGTCCATCGAATAATTGCATTCCACCATGATGTGGGTTAGATCCCGGAAGCGATGTCGGCAATAATAGGTGTCCGTCAGGAAGACTAGCTTGTCTCCGGCTGTATTGGCCAGCAGGAACCCTAGTGGCTCCTCGACGTCGTGCTGTATGTCAAAGGGGAGAATCGACCAGGTGCCAACATGAAACGGCTCCAATGCCTTGATGACCTTCAGACGATGCCCGGAGAGCCCTCTGGCATCCGCTGTTCCCTGGCTGGTATAAACGTCCACTCCCGCCTTCATGATGTCCTTAGCGGCCTTACTATGGTCCATGTGTTCATGGGTGATAAGGCAGCCGGCAATCTCAGTCATACGAAACTTCAACGCTCGCTGCAGGGATTTGAAAGGAAAGCCGGCCTCCAGCAGGAGAGCGGTATGCCCGTCCGAGATCCGGTAGGCATTACCCGCGCTGCTGGAGCCGAGGCATTGAATGTCGATCATCAGAAATCAGGCCCCTCAGTGCCGATCGGAGGAATATCGTCCGGATGGATTTCGAAATCCATTTCTCCTTGACCAGCCGGTTCTACATTGCTCTTAGATGAGCGAGTTGTTTCCCTTGGCTGTTCCGGATCCGGTTCGGGCTTAGCAGCCGTAGGAGGTGTAATGTCGATAACTTCACCATTTGCATTGGCTGTTATCTCAGCCTCAACCTCAGCTTCTGCAAGCACCTCGTCCTGACGCTGGAAGTGCTTCATTATCAGGCTGCCATCATCAGAAGTGTTCATATATGTTTTGCAAGTTCGATTGATAACAGTTCGTTTTGCCATTTCACCCGGAAACTCATTGTGGGTGCTGTTTTCCTTATCCGGATTCTGCTTTGATTTCTTCCAGGCTTGACGGATCTCTTTCATCGTCATCACCTCGGTGTATTCTCGACCATCGGGCCAGTAAATCGTGCAATAAGCCCCCGCAATCTTGCTGTCGTCCATATTGGAAAAGCTCGGCTTATGTTTTGTGATTTTTTTTCGGCCGCGAACAATTTCAAATTCAAACTCGTCGCCTTCATAAATAATTTGTGCATCGATATCTTCGGCCCCGGTTACTCGTTTAGTCACGGCCATCGTGCCAAAATAACTGCGCTGAAAGGTTAGAGTCTTACCGTAAACAATGAAGTAGCCTTGTTTCTTAGCAGGGTTCAGACCCTGCACAACCATATCCAATAAGGCATTGGCGATACTGTCCCGACTGCAAACTTCCAAGGCTGGTTTATAATCCTTGGTCTGCACTGTCTGGAGAAGCAGCCACGCCGATTTCATAGCATTCTCTGGACTATAGTTTGCGGGGAAGTGTATCTCCCCGCGCTCTTGGAATTGCCGAACCTTATCTGCTACTACATCAACTGTGTCGCGCTTTACGAGAGCCAATTGTTGAGAGCTCATTTTTAGATCGCCTCCTGCATATTGTTGTGGGTTACGATGCGCAGCTTCTTGTTTCTAGCTTTCCAAACGGCACTTGCCTCTTCATAGCTACCATGCAGTTTGATTAGCTCGTCCTTCGTCTCTTCAGGCAAACTATCAAATGTCGGCGGAACTATTAATCTAATCACCTGGGAATCGGTATCAATCAGCTGCGTTACCGATTCAGCGTTATCGATAAAGATCGGTGCCGAGAATCCGTAGTGCTCGCTGAGAGTATTAATGATATCCAGCCCTACATTGATTTGAGCGGCATTGTTAAGGCCACCGTCATACGGAACGCCGTTATAGAGCGTCTTGCAGACATCGTTCAGGCCGCCATTGAGTTGTTCTTCAAACAGCCGGAACCGGGCGTATTTGAATTTGCTGTTGATTTTGGACTCGAGTGCGGAAACCTTGGTCCGCGTAAACTCCTCCGTCAAGTAGAGCTCATGCTGCAGCCGCTCGTATTCGGCAGCTAGTTTGCGCTCCTGTTCGGTCAATTCAGCGATTCGTTTTTCAATCGCGGCTGCTGCAGCAATTTTCAACTTATCCGATTCGAGCTCGCTGACTTGATCCCTTAGCAATCTGATTTCGGCTTGAACCTTGCTTGCAGTGTCGGATGCGGAGGACCAAAGCTGCTCAATTTCAGAGCGTACAATCTCGGCTTCCTTTTGTTTGGCTTGATACTCTGGATCGTCGGCCGGATCGGAAACGGCTGCCTGCAGGTCGGCTAGCTTTGCTTCAGCTGCGGATACTTCTTCTTGCTTCACCGTCAGTTTGGTCTCTAGTACGGACAAACTCTCTTCTAGATCAAACATGGAATGCTTGAGCTTTCTGACTTCTTCTGCAGCGGCCTTGCCTTCGGCAGAGATACGTTCAAGCCGCTGAGATTTGGAAGCATTGAAGTCGGCCAGTGCCTTGTCCTTCGCAGCCTGTACTTGATCAGCTGGGAGAGCTTGTCCGCATGTCGGGCAATTATCGTCATGCTGATGTTCATGGGCGGGGAACTCCAACCCGTTAGCAGCATGCCATTCCTCCCGCAGCCGTTCCGCTTGGCTTTCAGCTCTTGTAATTTGCCGCTTGTGCTGTTCAATCTCACGCTGCCCGGCAGAAATTCGCGCTTGCAACTCGGATGCTTCGCCGCGGAGTTGCATCAATCGCTCCCGTTGCTCGCTCACGGCTTGCAAGCTATCTGCTTGGACCCGGTGTTTGATGTCCGTCAGCTCGGCGTTGATCTCACGAAGAAGGAGCTCCTTGGCCGACAGCTCGCCCCCAGACTGGATGCGCTGCAGTTCCGCAGTCTTGGCGTCTATCCTGCCGCGTAAGGTGTCGATGTCTTCCTGTAGCAGTTCAGCGTCCAGATCGGAGACATCCGGCTTGTCACGGTATTTCTCATCGATCCTTGTCGGGATCTCTTTTATTTCCTTATTGATCTCCGCAAGCGTTGATTTAATTGATTGCTTGTGCTTTTCAACGGTTCGCTCCTCCAAGATCGCTGCCAATGGAGTTAGCTCTTTATTGCTGGCGATAATCTCCGCATCCGTCATATCTCCGCAGACCTCTAGCAGTACTTTTCGGCGGGCTTCCGGCTTCAGCACCTCGTTGAAATAAGAAGGGCTGGTCAGAAGCTTGAAAACATCCTCGCTGATCAATGCATCAACTTCGGCCCTGTACTCTTTTTCCTTAACAGGAACCCCGTCGACGAAATAATTGGTTGTATGGCCGTCGAATACAGATGTGGCTGATCCCCGTTTCTGTGTCCATTTTTCACTGAACACTCTCCGGAATGTTCGACGGCGCTGGTTAACCAGAAGGACTCCCTCAACTTCATGATCAAGGCCATGCCGTACAACTTTGCCGGCCTTGTCCAGCTCTTTTATTTCAAACTTCTGTTCGGACCGATTGGCACTATCCTTTCCGAACAAAAGCCAAGTGAAGCCATCAAACAATGTCGTTTTGCCAGTTGCATTATCACCAAAGGCATCCACATTCCCGCCGTTGGCGTCGAGAACGAATTCACGGAATCCCTTAAAATTACGGAACGTCAGACGCTCCAGGACAATCTTCTTCAAGCGATTTCCTCCTTAACGGAATACTCGAGACCGACGTCTTGGATCGTTGGCTCGGGCTTCTCCGGATATTTCATATTTTCGAAATGCTGGCGGATCGCATATTCGATCTCCGCCAGCTGCTCATCATTACAATGAATCTCAACTGTGCCGCTTTTCCCCCGTACCGACAGGATCGTCGGCGTATACATCCTCTGGGGCTGCACCACGGTTTCAATGCGTTCGCCAGTAATATCAAGCGACATCGCTGCTCCCATTGCTGATCACTCCCTCTTGTGTGATTCGCCCCCATCTGGTAATATGGGGGCATCAAAATTTAAAGTTTGGCACCAGATATGACCCGTTGCTGCGGGTCATTTTCTGTTTGGTCATGTATAGCAATAGTTCTCCAATCTACGATGACCGGACAGTTCTCAATGCTCGCGATCAGGTGATCGTTTTCGTCGATCACCCAGAACTCGGAAATGTTGTCATCACCCACCTGCTTGATCTCAATGACTTCACGACCGTTCACCTCTGTTCCGACTTCAAAAATTCTTGTCGGGTTACTGACCACCATCAGCCTTTGGATAATCTGCATTAATGATCCGCCCTCCTTTCCCTGGCTTTGATTCTTTCAGCCTGTTCGGTTATTACCAAATCGGGCTCAAAGGTGTCTCGATTGAGATAAACGGTTTTGATGACCATCCCTTTGAAGTAGATGTCGCCTCGAATAAAAACACCAGATGGCCACATGTCCTCCAAATAAACCTCTACGAGTAAGGTCCCTCGTAAAACAACATAACCTCGGCCATTATCCATTTCAGCCATTCCAGCTGCCGATCCGATCAGCGTCTTCAAGGCGCGTTCGGCGTGTGCTTTCGGCAATTTAGGTAATTTGGCCATTCCATTTCTCCTTTCATATATATTTGATGCGTCAGCCGCATCTCTCGACGCCAGACAGGAGTAAGGTTATGATACTGTCCGACGCCGGGAGACAGGGCCGAAGCTCTGTCATTCGTATCCGAGTACTGTTTCGATATGGTCTATTGCATTCGCCAACTCGGAAGTTGGCAGGTTCTTCAACATGGAAGCAGCATTGAACCAATTCTGATAGGCTTCCTCCCGCTGTCTCTGGAGCTCATTCAATCGCTGAAAGTTCTCCGGGTCCGCCTGGATGAATTGTGAAATAGATTCTGTGCTTGCTCTAAGTGCTCGAGTAGTGGCAATGTACGCTTCTGCAGGTGATTGGGAGGCTGTCATAGCTCAACCCCCTTGCGCTTCTGACGTTCAACGATTAAAATAGACGACAAGAGACTCATTAGTCGTGATCTCAACCGAGACTGCCCTGGCCGGCGGTCTTTTTTCATTTCCAGTTCTTTCTCCGCGAATCTAATCATGTTGTTTAGATAGGCGATTCCATTCACGAGTTTGTTGGAGTCGATCATCTTGTCCGGATTGCGAACGATGACCTGCAGGTTATGTTCCGCGTTTCTTCCAGCCTCCAGAGCTTGTTTTACTAAATCACTTCTCAACATCCCAAAACCTCATTTCATATATTTTTTTGCCTTCAAATCAGCTCGATGCTCTTTCCATGTGGCGAGCCAGCTGAATGAATACTCCTTACAGAGAACTGCTGCAAAGTGCGTTAACGCAGTGATCGCTTCGACTGTTTCCATCAGAAGCCGTTTCAATATCTGCCTATCTGATTCAGTCAGCTGATCAGCAGTTTTACTGATCGGCGCCTCGGATGTTAGCACCAAAACTTCCTTCATTTCCTCGACCGTTTTGAAAAGCACCGATGCTCTATGTAAATCCACATTGTTGAGCCAGGGGGCGAAGGCGCCACCGGTGACCTCCCCAGCTGCAGCAATGTAGAGCTGGCCGTCATCGTAATGTGTTGCAGTGCTTCGCATGATATCTTTCGGCGCCTTCCGAGAACCTTTGATGATCTTGCCGAGCGTCGAGTTATCTATTTTGGCCACTTGTGCAGCCTGGATTTTTGTTTGGCCTTTACGTTTGAGGACTTCCTCAAGCGCGCTGCCGAATTGTCCAATCGCCATAATAATCTGATCTCCTTTGCCCAATTATTGGGATGATATTGGACAAGGAACTGTTGTAATATTTATCTGTGAGCAAAACCTTCCCCAATCGTCATCCCCTTCGCCGCCGGCAGCCGGTACCGCTCCGGCGGCTTTCTTCTATCCTCTTCAAGCTTTCCGTTGCTTCTTTCAAAACTCGCTTTCGTTCAAGTTTTGGTAAGCTTTCTGGGTTTACTGCGTAATTCGGAAGTGACATATCCAAGGCGACTTCAACATCTATGTTTTTCAGCAAGCTTCTTGTTACTGTCGCTGAAACACAGGCAATTCTGGAGGTTTGACGCATCCAGCGAAAACGCATTTCATGCCACCCTTCCCTTCCCTTTCACCTTCGATTTTTCACCAGCGTTGTCCCGGATCCACTCGGTATGCTCGTCGATCCAAGTCATAAGCGAGTGAGTCGGTACCCTTGGATGGCCAAACTCTCGAATGACCGGGAAATCATTTCTATTCAAAAGCTCTGACGCTTTCGTAGCTCCAACATCCAGCAAGTCCATAAGCTGCTGTTTTGTCAAAATAGGCGGCAAAGATGACTTTAACGCGTGTCTTTCAATGGCCTGGTCTACCGCCTCATTAATGGCGTCTTGCAGTTGGCCGAAATCAACCTGGACTTTAAAAATTCCTGCTTCCATTTGAGCCCCCGCCTCCCTTTAGAATTTAATAAGTACATAACGTGTTTTATTTGAATCGGGCCACATGCTGTGCAATGTCCATCCTTCGGACAACATTTCATTTACTTCTATACAATCAAATGTTTCTTTGACAGCTATGGCTTCAGATAACTGATGTTCCATCTAACCTGCCTCCTTTCAAGCAGTGTCTTTTCCGGAAAATGACCGTTGTGCATTTTTTGCACTATTTGATTCAAAAAAAATCGGCCACTCAAACTGAAGCACCTCTGCAATTCTTTTAGCAACCCTAACACTTGGCACAGTCCCATTTTCAATCTTGGTATAATAAGACCTTTCGATTCCAGCCAACTCGGCAACTTTTTCTTGGGTTAGGCTCAACTGAGTTCGTTTGTCGATTAAAAATTGAGTGTCCACCGCTCCACCTCCTTGTGAAGTTTCTACACATATTATAATGTGCATTTAATTCACAGTCAACTATTAATGTGTAATTTTATCACATTTATTTTTTTGTGAATTTTTTTCACTTATAATATTCAATAAATATAATGGTAAATGAGGTATATAGATGACTTCATTCAATGAAAGACTTAGGGAGTTACGGTCACGAAAGAAAATATCTCAACAAGAATTATCTGATCGTCTTGGGTTTAATCGTGCAACATATGCACGATACGAAACCGGTAATACACAACCTGATTTTGATACACTTAAAAAATTGGCCGATTTCTTTGAAGTGAGCACTGACTACTTATTGGGGCGAACTGATAAACCACGTTCTTCTATTCAATCAGATGGTTTTGACGAGAAAGAACAAGCCGAATTCGAAGCATTTATTAATAATCCAGAGCACGGAATTTTCTTCAAAGATTATCTGGACGCACCAGAAGAACGTCGTGAGGAAATGAGGATCATTTTTAAAGCGTTGATGGAAAAGGAAAGAAACCGGAAACCGGGACAAAGACAAGGTGAATAAGCAAATACCTCAGCCGATGAGGATTTAATTAATGGTGATTATTTTGAATCATGAAGAGATCAGAAAAGGGGTAACCCAATCTCGCGAGAGTGAATCTGGAGTAAACTGGTTGTTCGGAGAGATAATTATTATTGCAGTGATATCAGGTATATACTTTTCTTCATGGTGGGTTTTCGGAGGAGTTTTTCTAGGTTCGATTATTCTTATGAACATTAAACCAGTGCGGTATTTGTTATTTATAATTCTTTCTTTGGGATGTGGAGTTGTAGGCTGGATTATCGGGCAGTGGTTCGACAGCCTAGGCGCTTCAGTTGTCATCTCTGTTATTGCTACCTTAGCTTCTGGAGGAGCGCATATCTATGCTAATAAATGGTTGAATGATATCTAATACCCTGATCTGATGCCAGTCATCTCAACAACAAGGGGAGTAAATCCTGAAGCAAGTACCCCAGCCGATGGGGATTACACGGTGGAATTAATAAAATGAGCATACTTGATATTTTTAGAATAAAGAAAATAAAAACTGAGCTTGAAAATGTTCGTGCTGATTATGAGAATTTAAAAAAAATCATGACACCTGAACATCAAGAAGCATTCGATTTAACGATAGCAATATCTAAGTTATCCCATGAAAAAAACTTGTTGTTAGATGAGATTCAATTTAAAAAAAATAAATTAGATGTGTTGTACTCACAGTATGAAACCAAATCGAAGGAGCTTCTGGATCTGGATGAACAAATTAGCTTAGAATCCTTTTCTCTTTATAAACCCAAGTTTGAATTTGCAAATAGCACTATCTTTAAACAAAAGCTTGATACACTACGAGATGCACAAAAGTTAATGATCAAGGAAGGCACAGCCTGTGTAGGCAGCCAAAGCTGGACCGTGAACAACAATAAGGCAGAAGGAAGAAAAATGGTCAATGACATGATTAAGCTTTCGCTTAGGTCATTTAATAACGAATGCGACGTTTGCGTTGCGAATGTCAAGTTTAATAATATAGCCACTTATGAAAAAAGGATAATCAAATCATATGAAACTCTGAATAAGCTGGGCAAGATAATGCAAGTTTATATTACCGAGGAATATTTACAACTAAAATTGACAGAGCTATATCTCGCATATGAATATTCAGTAAAAAAACAAGAGGAGAAAGAAGAACAACGCCAGATCCGTGAACAAATGCGTGAAGAAGCCCGTCTCCAGCGTGAAATTGATGAGGCAAGAAAAACTATCGAAAAAGAAAAACGCCATTATACAAATGCTTTAGAGAAAGCAATGAAACAGTTGGAGCAGTGCAAGTCAGAGGAAGAACGGTTACTTATTAGTGACAAAATAGCCGAGCTACAAAAAAATCTGCAGGAAATTGAAGTAAGCCTTCAAGAAGTTGACTATCGTGAAGCCAACCAAAGGGCCGGTTATGTGTATGTAATATCTAATATAGGTTCATTTGGAGAAGGTGTGTTCAAAATCGGTATGACTCGAAGACTCGATCCTTATGATCGCGTATACGAACTTGGTGATGCCTCAGTGCCGTTTAATTTTGATGTCCATGCTATGATTTTTTCAGACGATGCTCCAACTCTAGAGGCAAAATTACATAAAACATTTGAAAATAAACGTTTAAATTATGTTAATAAACGCAGAGAGTATTTTAAAGTATCAATAGATGAAATTGAGCAGGTAATAAAAAACAACCATGATAAATCAGTTGAATTTATTCGAACATCTGCTGCAGAAGAATATCGTGAATCAATTTTATTAAGAAATCAGCAAGAGATCGTTGATTCAGAACAACAACATGCTTGGCAAGAGGTCGCAGTTGGAAATCAACATAAAAATTAGAAGTCAATAAATTAAAGAATCGATAACTGTTATCTCAGCTATAGAAACAGCCAGTCACTGGCTTTTCTTTTTAAGCACAAACCGAACATACATTCCCAAAAGTGGAGGTTGCAACATGTTTAGATATTATGAAACCACTCCATTAGAACAATTTGTTGAAAGGACTTATGCACGCCACGGAATACATACACCTCAACAGCTGACCGTCGAAGAACTGTCCAATCATTTAAATATTTGGATTCATTATCACAGAGTCCGAAGTCGTGCGGTAGAAACTTTGCCGGGAAAATATAGCATTTTTCTAGACAACAGATTAACACCTGAAAAACAATGGGTTGAATTTTTGCATGAACTCTGTCATTTACTCCGACACGCCGGCAATCAAATGGTGTTACCTAAATCATTCACGAAAGCTCAGGAAATAGAAGCAGACCACTTTGTGCTCTACGCTGCCATGCCAATTTCTATGATATCCATGCTTTCATTACCGGATAACCAGGCTGATGCTATTCGTTTCTTAGCGTCCACTTTTAGAGTTCCGACCTATGTCGCGAAGCAAAGACTAGAGCAAATCCAGCGAAGGGTATATCAAGGGAAGTTGTTGAGCGAAACCTCAAAGCTCATGGAGATCAGGAATCGAATAAATTATGAAGATATTCCTAGCCAGAGTGAAACGACCTTCTATGCTTATTTCGACCCAAGTGGTGATTACATCGAGCCTTCTCAAATCATTATTCAGGTAGATAAAAATACCCTTCTTACTCAAGAGGAACTTACCTTCTCGCTGGACGGTCCATTCAAACGTATCGAGGAAAGCCAGCTGGAGGCATTTGTCGACTGTAAACCTATAAAGTTTAATGATTTGGATTACACCAGAGATGGGAAGATCAGTCTGAAGCTGAGCCACCTGGCCAGCAGGTATTATAATTCAGCCTTCAAGTTCATCGTTCAGCGGAAAGATATAGAGCAAGTATTAAATTTTTATGGAGCAGATTTCTGAGGAGGGCGATGGAAAGTGGCGAGTTATACAAAAGTCCCCGCCAAGAATAAGCAAGGATATAAATGGATCTGCACATTAGAGGGGCCGCCTGATCCAGTTACGGGAAAACGTAAGCAAATTCCTCGCCGAGGCGATACAAAAAAAGAAGCACTGGATCGTGCACAAAAAGTTTTAGACCAGTTAACGAAACACGGAGTTGATGCGAAGAAGGTAAAAAAGCTCCCATTTGAGGAGGTCGCTTGGGAATGGTTAAAAACATATTCTAAAGGAAAAGTAAAGCCCGGGACAATTCGAATAAGAGAAAAGGAAATCAAAATCCTTTTGCGTTATAT
This sequence comes from Paenibacillus sp. FSL M8-0142, assembly GCF_038597315.1. Lineage (NCBI taxonomy): Bacteria > Bacillati > Bacillota > Bacilli > Caryophanales > Paenibacillaceae > Paenibacillus > Paenibacillus sp. FSL M8-0142. Next base: position 1,144,185 of record NZ_CP152008.1, on the reverse strand, counting down.
TGCGAAAATGAACATAGACAAAATTACACACAGGCAGTACCAGAATATTCTTAATGAACTTGATGATAAGGAATATGCAAGAACTACTATCGAGGGAGTTCATGTTACAGCCAACATGATCATGAAATATGCAATAAAAAGTAAAATGAGGATTGACAACCCTTGCACAGGTGCAATCATACCTGAGAAGATCCTTACAGTCGAAGAAATCGAAAACACATCCATCGAGGATGAATTTTTAGAGAGGAACGAACTAACGGAATTTCTAGAAGCAGCTTTCCTTCATGGTATGCCTATGGATCTAGAAAGGTTTTACCTATTAGCATTCTCCGGTATGCGCTCCGGCGAGTTATGCGCATTGAAATGGACGGACATATATTTCGAATCAAATCAAATTCGTATTACAAAGACACTTTATAACGAAAACAATAACATGAAAGAATATCAACTTGTCCCCCCCAAAACCAAAGGATCGATCCGCACGGTAGACATTGATGAGAGCGTAATGAATCTGCTAAAGTCTTACAAGGATGCTCAGCAGAAAATCATGCTCAAAAATAAAGAGACTAATCCAGAATTTCATGATGCTAATTTTGTATTTTGTCGGGATAATGGATACCCGTTTATTCAAAAAACCGTATTAAATCGAATGGAAAGACTTCTCAAGAAAACATCCATAAAAAAAGCAGCAACACCTCATATCTTCAGGCATACACACATTAGTATGCTTGCTGAAGCTGGAGTGGATTTGAAAACAATTATGCAGCGGGTCGGTCACGATGATCCAGAGACCACATTAAGAATCTATACCCACGTAACTGAGAAAATGAGAAAAAATGCGAACGAGAGAATCCGAATACACTTCGCCGATATTTTGAACTTCAAATTCAACACTAATCGACACCTCGCCTGATCCAGTTTTGCAAGGAATGTGATTTTTTCGTGATTTTATATCAAAAGGCTCCCTCTCGGGAGCCTTTCATTATGCGGTATTATAGGGTTTTTGACCCCTTTTTTACATCATGCCGCCCATTCCGCCCATGCCGCCCATGTCTGGAGCGCCGCCTTTTTCAGGCTCAGGCTTGTCGGCGATAACAGCCTCGGTAGTCAGGAACATTGCAGCAACGGATGCAGCGTTTTGCAACGCGGAGCGCGTAACCTTCGCAGGGTCAACGATACCCGCGTCGATCATGTTCACCCACTCGCCGTTTGCAGCATTGTAACCTACGCCCACTGCTTCACGCTTCAGACGGTCCACGATAACGGAACCTTCTTCACCCGCATTGGCAGCGATCGTACGGATTGGAGCTTCCAGTGCGCGAAGCACGATGTTCACGCCGGTTTGCTCGTCGCCTTCAAGAGCTTCGGCTACTTTCGCTACGGCACCGTAAACGTTGATCAGAGCCGTACCGCCACCGGATACGATACCTTCTTCAACTGCAGCGCGAGTTGCGTTCAGGGCATCCTCAATGCGCAGCTTGCGTTCTTTCAGCTCTGTTTCAGTAGCAGCACCGACTTTGATGACAGCTACGCCGCCAGCAAGCTTAGCAAGACGCTCTTGCAGTTTTTCCTTGTCGAACTCGGAAGTCGTTTCTTCGAGCTGGGAACGGATTTGCTTCACGCGAGCCTCGATGTCTTCCTTGCTTCCGGCACCGTCAACGATGATGGTATTTTCTTTCGTTACGCGTACTTGACGAGCCGTACCCAGTTGATCCAGCGAAGTCGATTTCAGGTCAAGACCCAGTTCTTCGGTGATCACTTGGCCGCCTGTCAGAGCAGCGATATCCTGCAGCATAGCTTTACGACGGTCGCCGAAGCCTGGAGCTTTAACAGCTACCGCATTGAACGTACCGCGCAGCTTGTTCACGATCAGCATCGCTTGCGCTTCGCCTTCGATATCTTCGGCGATCAAGAGCAGCGGCTTGCTTTGTTGAACGATTTTTTCAAGAACAGGCAAGATTTCTTGCGTGTTCGTTACTTTTTTGTCGGTGATCAAAATGTAAGGATTGTCAAGCACCGCTTCCATTTTGTCCGTGTCCGTAATCATGTATGGAGAAATGTAGCCGCGGTCGAACTGCATACCTTCAACCACTTCGAGCTCGGTTTCGAAGCCGCGGGATTCCTCAACGGTGATAACGCCGTCGTTGCCCACTTTTTCCATAGCTTCAGCGATCAGTTCGCCGACTTCGTCGTCCGCTGCGGAGATGGCTGCAACTTGAGCGATGGATTGTTTGTTCTCAACCGGCTTGGAGATGTTGTGAAGCTCCTCAACCGCTGCACGAACGGCTTTGTCGATCCCTTTGCGGATGCCGATCGGGCTTGCGCCTGCCGTTACGTTCTTCAAGCCTTCCGTGATCAGGGCTTGAGCAAGAACCGTAGCCGTCGTTGTACCGTCACCGGCAACGTCGTTTGTCTTGGTAGCAACTTCTTTAACAAGCTGTGCACCCATGTTCTCGAATGCATCATCCAGCTCGATTTCTTTTGCGATGGTAACACCGTCGTTCGTGATGAGCGGGCTTCCGAATTTCTTCTCAAGCACCACGTTGCGGCCTTTCGGTCCGAGCGTTACTTTCACTGCGTTTGCCAAAGCGTCAACACCGCGAAGCATTGCGCGACGGGCGTCTTCAGAGAACTTAATGTCTTTTGCCATGGTATAACATCCTCCCTAGTGGATTTATAGAAAAAATGGAAACAAGATATATTCAGGCGTGCATTAGCCTAAGATCGCGTGGATGTCGCTTTCTTTCATAATCAAATATTCTTTACCTTCGTATTTGATTTCCGTGCCGGCGTATTTGGAGAAGATTACGCGGTCGCCTTCTTTAACTTCCAAAGGTACGCGAACGCCGTCTTTCAGGGAGCCGCTGCCTACAGCGATAATTTTGCCTTCTTGCGGCTTTTCCTTAGCGGAATCAGGAAGTACAATCCCGAATGCTGTAGTTTCTTCTTGTTCGATCGGTTCTACCAATACGCGTTCACCTAAAGGTCTGATCATGAAAAAATAGCCTCCTTTAAATATGTTGTAATGCTTTTTTCAAAGCTTTATGTATTAGCACTCGACAGGTCTCAGTGCTAACAACCAACTTTATGATACTCAAGTTGATTGAAGATTTCAAGTCCTTTGCATCAATTTCTGATCATTTTTTTGAGGGTTCCCCCCTTCAGTTTGTCCGCAAAACCCACTTCACCATTATATCCATGCCCCGCCGAAATATGCCTTTAAATCCTCCGGCCATTGTATGGGTTTATGGATGAGCAAGCGGCTGATCTCATAGGATATCTTCGCCTGACAAATATTCGAATCGGATTCGATCAGCAGACAGAGGACTGTCCCCGACTGGGAGAGCGGGCACGGGAAACGAGCTGTCAGATCGATATTTCTGTTTGTCGGATTATTCACCATTGGTTTATGTAAGAGTAAGACCTGTTATATAAGCAAAACCCCGGCAGTAAGACTAAGACCGGGACCGATACAAAGTCAGACTGTCGGGGTATGTTCGTAAATATCAATCGGCGTCCTCATCCAACGAGACATAACGGCTGTCCCGCTCCATATCCGCCTCCAGCTGCTTGCGGTAGATCGTCGAAGACAGAAACACGCTGAATTCATATAGCAGGAGAAGCGGAATCGTCACCAGGAAATCCGAGATGAAATCCGGCGGTGTGATGACCACCGCGATGAATACGAGCGCAAAGTAAGCCACCTTCCGCATTTTCCGCAACCGAAGCGGATTGAGGATCCGGATTCGGGTTAAGAACATGACCACCAGCGGCAGCTCGAACAAAAGCGCCAGCGGCAGCACCAGATTGAACATAAAATTCAGGTAATTCGTAATGCCGTACGTTTCCGTAAGCCCCATGCTCTGCGTAATCATGGTTGTAAAGGACAATGTCATCGGAAACACGATGTAGTATCCGAATACGATACCAACAATAAACAGGATGAACGCATACGGAACATACCGTATTGCCGCTTTCTGCTCGTCTTTGTGCAATCCCGGCTTCACGAACGCCCACAGCTGGTAGAAAATCAGCGGGATGGAAATGACCAGCGAGAAGATCGCGGCAATTTTCATATAAATTCCGATACCGTCCCAGAATGAGAAGGCATGCAGCTCGAAATTTTTCGCTTGCTCCGCGGCCGTTAAGTAATGATAGATCGGTTCCGCGACAAATATTCCGCCGATGAGGCCAGCCACGAATACGACAAGCACGACGATGATCCGCTTGCGAAGCTCGCCTAAATGCTCCACAAGCGCCATCTCTTTCATTGGCTTTGACATGATAGACACCACCCTATTGTGACCCTGACAAAACAAAATCCCTCCCATGGAGGAGGGATTTCACAGCTTGCTAACGCATATGCTTATTCCGGAAGACGCTTGTCCTCAGACTTGCTGGGTGCTACAGCCTGCTGGGGAGCCTCCTCTTTCTTCTTAGCCGGTGTTTCATCTTCCGCCAGAATCTCGCGCGTGCCGTTCTTAAACTCACGGAATGTTCTGCCGACAGCCCGTCCCAATTCAGGAAGCTTGTTCGGACCGAACAGCAGCAGCGCCAAGATCACGAGCAGGATAATGCCCGGCACTCCGATCGTAGAGCCCATATCTATTCTCCTCCTTGTCCTGCTTATTGCCATTCAAGGACTTCAGGAAAGTCTTAAAGCAATCCGTCAAACCTTTGACTTCACAGGTGTTAACCAAACCGACAATTACAATGGACGATTCATTATTTAACCTCGTACAATATATCGCCATCATACCATAATGTAAATCACATATACAGTCTGCAATCGTGACAGATTATTTACATATTTATCTAGTGAATGATCGATACTGTTAAATCCAAGCCTGCCAAATCAGCGGCTATGCTTAAAGCTGCTCCCGATACTGGCCGGTCACCATCAGCAGCGCTTCAGGAAGCTGGTCCATGACGGCAGCCAAATTTTCATGCACACCCTTCGGGGAGCCCGGGAGATTGACAATCAAGGTGCGGCCGCGAACGCCGCAAACGCCCCGAAAGAGCATGGCGCTCCGGTTCTTCTGCATCACGGTTGCCCGCATCGCCTCCGCAATGCCCGGCACTTCCCGTTCAATGACCCGCCTTGTCGCCTCCGGCGTAACGTCGCGGACGGCAAGCTCCGTCCCGCCTGTGGTCAGAACAAGATCCACCTGGTAATAATCCGTCAGCTCGATCAATGCAGCAATAATTTCATCCTGCTCATCCGGCACGATCCGGTATTCGATTATTTCACCGCCCAGCTCTTCCTCTACCAGCTCCCGGATCACCTGAGCGCTTGTATCCTCACGTTCTCCTCGCGAGCCTTTATCGCTCGCCGTCAGGATCGCCGTCTTCCACAGCATGAGCCTCTCTCCTTCCCACTCTATCCGAATCTCCGGTATAGCGATATTAAGTTGTTTCCATTATGTAATCCCCGCTCTTCCCGCCGGATTTGCTGACCAGCATGGTCGGACCGATGATCATGTCTTTCTGCAGCGCCTTGCACATGTCGTATACCGTCAATGCCGCAGCCGAAACGGCGGTCAGGGCTTCCATCTCGACCCCGGTCTTTCCTGTCGTCTTCACCGTTGCTTCGATATACAGCTCATCGCTTCCATTGTCGCTGAAATCGACGTTCACGCCGGTGAGAGGCAGAGGATGACACATCGGAATCCAGTTTGACGTGTTCTTCGCAGCCATAATCGCTGCGACTTGAGCCACTGCCAGGACGTCGCCCTTGCCGATCTTTCCTTCTTGAATTCGCGCGAGCGTATCCGGATGCATCCGCACCGTCGTTTTCGCCACGGCTGTCCGGGCCGTTATGTCCTTATCGCTCACGTCAACCATACGGGCTCTGCCCTGCTGGTTAAAATGACTCAGTTCCATCCGATATCCCTCCGCTGCGAGCGAATGCCCGCTCTATAGTAACCCTTGTCCGTGATCACGCCGTCCAATCGCCGGTCATGCTCATCCATCGGGACCTGATTCACGAGCTGAATTTCATAACCGAGACCGATCCACCATGACTTACCGCGTTCTTCCGCCTCTTCCGTCCTTGAATCCGGCTCAAGCGCGCCGGACAGCCGGTCATAGTAACCGCCGCCGTAACCTAAGCGGCCGCCGTCGGGGTCAAAGGCAAGCCCGGGTACCCAGATGACATCAGGAGACATGGCCGAATACTTGCTTACCCGCTTCGGATCAGGCTCCATGATGCCATATGCACCCGGGGCCAACTCGTCCCACGAGCGGATCTCATACAGCTCCATGGAGCGGTCTTTCGGAATGCTCCGGGGGACGATAACCCGAATCCCCTCCTGCCAGGCCCATTCCACCAAAGGCCTCGTATCCAGCTCGGAGCGAAAAGGAACATAAATCATCATGCTCTTGAATGAATGCTGCTTCATTAATTCGGATGCATGCCCGCATGCCTGACGCGAGCGTTCCGACCGCTCCTCCGGGGAGAGTTCGCTCCGGAGCCTTGTCATCTGCTCCCGCAGCTGTTGTTTCATGCTTCCTGAAATCTTCTCTTCATCAAATTTCGACAACGTGATTCTTCCTCTCACGTTTAATTAAGACTAGTTTACCACTGTTCCTCCCTTTAGCCAAGAAAGACGCAAAGTCAATATCAAGGTCGATTGTTCCACCGTTTTCAGGTAAACTTACTGTATTACGAACCATTTCTTAATTGAAGTATATCGATTGATGGAGGTTTCACATCTATGCTGCTGCAGGCCAATGGCATAACGAAATTATATGGAGTAACCCCGGTGCTTGAAGGAATTAATCTGCAAGTGCTGGAGCGTGAACGCATCGGACTGGTCGGCGTGAACGGAGCCGGCAAATCCACCCTGCTGAAAATTTTGGCGGGGGAAATGTCCTACGACGGAGGCCAAATATTCAAAGCCAAGGAGACGACGATCGGCTATCTTGCCCAGAACAGCGGTCTTCAATCGGAACGGAGCATTTGGAATGAGATGCTGGACGTGTTCGCACCGCTGCTCGAGACGGAGCGCGAGCTCCGTTCGATGGAAGAACAAATTGCCGACCCGAAATCGAGCGAGGATCCGAAGAAATATCAAGAGCTGCTGGACCGTTACGCGATCCGTTCCGACTGGTTCAAGGACCAAGGCGGGTACGAGATCGAAACGCGCATCCGAAGCGTGCTTCACGGGATGGGTTTTGGCGGCTTCTCCCCGGATACGCCCATCTCTACTTTGAGCGGCGGTCAGAAAACAAGGCTTGCTCTCGCTAAAATATTGCTGCAGGCGCCCGATCTGCTTATGCTCGACGAACCGACGAACCACCTGGACATCGCCACGTTGACTTGGCTTGAAGATTATCTTCGCGGTTATTCAGGATCGCTGCTGGTCGTATCCCATGACCGGTACTTCCTGGATCGGCTTGTTACGACCATTGTCGAAATCGAACGCCGCCATTCCAAGAAATACACGGGCAACTACAGCCGTTATATCGAGCTGAAGGCAGCTGAATACGAATCCCAGCTGAAGCAATATGAGAAGCAGCAGGAGGAAATTGCGCGCATGGAAACCTTTATCCAGCGCAATCTCGTCCGGGCGTCAACGACCAAGCGGGCGCAAAGCCGCCGCAAGGCGCTGGAAAAGATGGAACGTCTGGACAAGCCAATGGGGGATTTGAAAAAAGCCCATTTCTCCTTTGAGCCTGAGTATATGTCCGGCAAGGACGTGCTGCAGGTTCGGGACTTGTCGGTCGCTTTCGAGCCGGGCAAGCCATTATTCGAGCATGCGTCCTTCGATCTGCATCGCGGGGAGACGGTTGCATTGATCGGTCCGAACGGGGTCGGCAAGTCTACGCTCCTGAAATGCCTGATCGGAACGATGAAGCCGACTGCCGGATCGCTGCAATGGGGGACCAAGGTAAAGATCGGTTACTATGACCAGGAGCAATCGGAGCTTAATCCAAGCAATACCGTGCTTGAGGAACTTTGGAGCGCCTATCCGCATATGGAGGAAGCCCGAATTCGCACCGTTCTCGGCAATTTTCTGTTCAGCGGCGAGGACGTGCTCAAGAAGATCAGCTCCTTAAGCGGAGGCGAGAAAGCACGCGTGTCGCTCGCCAAGCTGATGCTGCTTGAAGCCAATATGCTTATTCTCGACGAGCCGACGAACCATTTGGATTTATTCAGCAAAGAGGTGCTTGAATCGGCTCTGATCGATTACGAGGGAACACTGCTGTTCATTTCCCATGACCGCTACTTCCTCAACAAAATGGCGGAACGGATCATCGAGCTTCATCCGGACGGCATTCAACATTTCCTGGGTAATTATGACGATTATACAGAGAAAAAGCAGGAGATTCTGGATATGGACGATGAACCGTCCGAGCCTTTCGCCCGGCATGCTATAAAGCCTCAGGCCAAGCAGGAGACCCCTGTTGAGAAGCAGGGGGCCCTTTCTTTCGAAGCCGAAAAGCAGGCCAAGCGCGAGGAACGGAATCGGCAGCGCAAGCTGGCGAGCCTGGAGGAACAGATTCATACCCTTGAGTCCGAGATTGCCGCGCTGGAGGAAGAAATGGCGCAACCTGAGATTTATCAGGATTACATGGCGCTTCAGGAGCGGCAGCAGTCCCTTGATGAGAAGAAAGCGCAGCTTGATCAAATTTTTGCAGAGTGGGAAGCTCTTCTGGAAGACTAATGTCCCTCCCGTCTAACGAGCCGCCCTCTAAGCCGTCTCATGTTGACGGTCCGAGGCGGTGACGGGGTGTTTGGTCCGGGCCAGATTCGATGTTGAATCGACATCGGCGCCATGTTTTTCTGGGACCTTCTAATCACCTTCAAAAAAAATTCACAAAATCGTTTCAAATGAAGGATTGGATTTATTCACAAACTTATCCCCAGAATTGGTGCATAAGTCAAACTTAAAAATGGCCGAAATGGCCATTTTTTTGTTGTTATCCGAGCGTTCACGGCCTGATATCCAACATTATCCACTAAGTTATACACATTATCCACAGAATCCACCGGCAAAAATGAAAATCATGTCCCCTTATTTCATTCCTTTTCAGAAGTCCGGTTTATCGACATTTTTCTTACTTATTCACATTTTTCACCGGATATGTGGATAACTTTGTTCACAACTTGACAGCATCCGAATTTCACAATCACGAAGAAGCCGCTCCATGTAAACACGGGGCTGTACCTCCGTCTTGCTATGTCCCATCGCGCGTGGTGAGCATTAACACAGCCATCACCTTATCTTCAATTCATCACCACCATGAAGCAATGATTGATCCCGGCTGATGACAAGTTCACATGCAATATTCCGAAGCATAGCAAAAAGCCTGCCGTCCCTTTAAACAGAGACGACAGGCTCTAAATTTCTGCTTATTCCTTCCCAGCATTTCGCAAACGCCGCGCATGGCCTAAAATTTCGCCCAATCCTCCAACGGCAATTGGGGATCGGCCTTCATATCCAGCGGCGTAAAGCTGCCCTGCTTCCACTTTAAATGAGCGGCCGCGGCAATCATGGCGCCATTGTCCGTGCAATATTGGAACGGCGGAATCGTCAGCCGGATGCCTTCCGCCTGACAGCGCTCCGTCAGCGCGCTGCGCAGGCCCCTGTTGGCGGCCACGCCGCCGCATAAGAGAAGCTGCTTTGCACCATACTCTTTGACGGCACGGACTGCCTTCTCGACCAGCACTTCCACTACGGACTCCTGGAAGCCGCGGGCGATGGCTTCGATCCGGACGTCCTCGCCACGCATTTTACTCTGATTGACGACATTCAGAACGGCGGACTTCAATCCGCTGAAGCTGAAGTCGTAGCTATCCGGTTCCAGCCAGACCCGAGGCAATTCGATGGACTCCGGCGCCTCCAGCGCCATTCGATCCACATGAGGTCCGCCGGGATACGGGAAGCCGAGCGCGCGTGCAACCTTGTCGTACGCCTCGCCGACCGCATCGTCCCGCGTCCTGCCGATCAGCTCGAAGCTCCCCTCCTCCTTCATGAGAACAAGCTCCGTGTGCCCGCCGGATACGACCAGGGCCATGCTTGGGTATTCTATATCCCCAACGAACCGGTTCGCATAAATATGCCCGGCTATGTGATGCGTGCCGATCAGCGGCTTGCCGAGCGCAAAGGCCAGGCTCTTCGCTGCCATAACGCCGACCAGCAGCGCACCGACCAGGCCGGGGCCTTGGGTGACTGCGACGGCCGAAATGTCCTTCATCTCGATTCCGGCCTCTTCCACCGCCTGTTCAATAATCATCGTGATGCTCTCGACATGCTTCCTTGAGGCCACTTCGGGCACTACGCCGCCAAAAGCTTTGTGGGTCTCAATCTGGCTTGCAATGACGCTCGAGAGCACCTCGTACCCATCCTTCACGACCGCAACCGAGGTTTCGTCGCAGCTGGTTTCAATAGCCAAGATACAGCTATGCTCCCGATCTATTCTTTCATCTATCATGACTATTTATGACTTCCTTCCATGCCTTCGTCCCCCCGATAGGGAGGCAGATCCGCCCACATAATCAGCGCGTCCTCCTGATTGTCCGAATAATAACCCTTGCGGACGCCGGCGGGCTTAAATCCTTTTTTCATATATAAGCGCTGAGCGACATGATTGGATAAACGGACCTCCAGCGTCATTTTCTCCATCCCCATAAATGCCGCCGTCTTCATCAGCTCGCTGAGCAGCCGTTCGCCCCACTTCCGTCCGCGATAGGCCTCGAGCAATGCAATATTGGTCACATGGGCTTCGTCAACAATCGTCCACATCCCTGCATATCCAATTAAGCGTCCTTCGTATTCCATCACCATATAATGTGCAAAATGATTCAGCTTCAACTCATTGCGAAATGCTTCTTCCGTCCAGGGCACCGAAAAGGCCTCGTGCTCCACCGCAAGAACATCCGGAATATCCTCTAGCGTCATCAGCCGGAAGGACAGCGCGCCTTCCTCCTGCGCATCCGGCTTCCACTCCTGCTCCATGAACGTCCCTCCTGACTTCACCGCCTGCGCAGCAAATTCGCTTCCGCTTCGGAAAGCTGTGTGTAGTTCGGTATCAACGTATGCGGCTCATCCGAATCCCCGGCCGACAAACGAGCCGCTCCAAGATAGCCAAGCCAGCGCCCTTCGAGCGCATAAGGCACCAGCTGCAGGTGATCGCCGAACCAGGATGACAAACGGCGGGCCGCCTCGGCATGAAGATCCGTCTCGCCTACTACATAAACAGCAGACGGGCGCTCCTGCTCGGACAGTTGGCCGATTCGCTCATTCAGTTCATCCACCCAGGCTTCCATCAGACGGATGCCGTCTGCCGCAAGCCGCTCTGGTGCCTTCGACTTCGAGCCTGCTGCTTCTGCAGCAAACAGAGCCGTATATACCTGCCCCCGTCTTGCATCGAGCAGGGGGATAACCCAATGATTCCCTGCTGCTGCTTCATGCTGGTCCCTGCCAGCTTGAAGCCCGCCCCAAGCCAGCGCATGCAGGCTCGAAACGCCGACGACCGGAATCCGGTTCGCCCAGGCCAGTGTCTTCGCAGCCGTTACCGCAATCCGGATTCCGGTATAGGAGCCCGGACCGACTCCGACGGCAATGCCGTCGATATCATCCATGCCGATGCAGGCTTGTTCCAAGGCCTGCGCCATGACCGGATGCAGATACACAGAATGGTTCCGCTCCGCGCTCGTGTTGATTTCCGTTAACAGCTGATCGTTATCCATCACGGACACCGCCAGCGAAGACGTGGACGTATCCAGCGCCAAAAACCGCTTCTGCGGCTTCGTGTCGTTGTTGTTCATTCCTGTTTACCCCATTTTTCATTCAAGTCCCGGCACCAATCGCCGTATAGCTTCCCCTGAGGGGTCAGCGTCATCAACCGGTCTCCTTCATCCGTCATGGCAATCGAAAGATGGAGATACTGCTCCGGCATCAGCTCCGTGATCAGGCTGCTCCATTCCACAAGGCAGACGCCGTCACCGTAAAAGTATTCATCCAGACCCAGCTCGTCCGCTTCATCGATGGACAGCCGGTATACATCCATATGATAGAGCGGCAGCCGCCCGTTATATTCTTTAATAATCGTAAACGTCGGGCTGTTCACCACTCCGGCTACGCCGAGATGCTTTGCGAAATACTGGGAAAATGCCGTTTTCCCCGCTCCAAGATCTCCGTCCAGACCGATCACCGTCCCGGGCTGCGCATGTTCTGCCAACCAGGCGGCAAGCTGCTCCGTCTCCTCCAGACGGCTTGAAATCATTTGAAACCGGCCATCCGTGCGGCCATTATTCACGATTTAACCCACCTTTAATGAAATAATCCAGCCTTATAAAATGCTTGATCTTCATTATATCGGTCCTCTCTTCCCCCTGCAAGGAAAGTCACTTCCCCCATCAAGGCACCTGAACTATTGACGGATGATATTCGCATGTTTTTCAGAAAACTCCGTTAGCATCTTCACACCAATTAAAATACACCTTACCCAAGTGGTGCTTTAAAAAACACAACACCACCGGTTAAGGTGTATTTTCATCCACGTAAAGGCCCCCGGTTAAAGGTTATTCGCCCTCTTCCAGCCGGTCTACCTTCACGGTCTGCGTATTAGTAGGACGAGACCCGACCTGGACGGTAGCCATGCCGTTCTGCTGATCCACATGCTCGATCCAGACCGGCTCGCCTTCAAGATTCACCTTGTACGTGTCCTTGGATTCGAATATTTCGACGGCGCGTTGCACATCCATTCCTATTCCCTCTCTTTCTTGGATCTCGGCGATTCGTCGACGAGATCCATCGTATCGGTGGTCGAAGGGCCGATCAGCCCGTTGTCCATCGTGACATTCCCCCCGCCAAGACCTTCGTTGATCATGCGGTCAATGTCAAACATGGTAGATTCCCGGGAGATGTCGCTCTCCTCCGAAGTCATGCTGTGCCAATCCACCACGTCTCCGCTGATCGGCTCTGCAAAAGCGCGGTCCGAGGAACGATCCTTCTGAATTTCTTCCGACGGTTCTGATTCCCTGTGCTTATCCATTAAAGATCACTCTCCTTGCTAAGGCAGTGTTCACCGTCAATATGCCTCGATTCTCCCTGGTTTATTCAAAGAACAGTCATGCGCCTCAGTCCCCGGGGGGTTATTCAAAGACCCATCATGTTCCCCGGTCGGCTCCCGGTTTATGCAAAGACCGGCAATGACTCATAGGAGCATCTTTTTTTGGGCACACTAATAGAAGCAGATTATACGTCCACATCCTGTTCATACGATTCATTCCAAAAACAGATAGGAGGTTTCATAGATGCATACGGTTTGGAAAGGCGCCATCAGTTTCGGCCTGGTGCATGTGCCGGTTAAGATGTTCTCGGCCACGGAAGACAAGGATATATCGATGCGCTACATTCACAAGGAATGCGGCAGTCCGCTCTCCTATGTCCGCAAATGTCCGGTTTGCGAAGAGGAAGTCGGCTGGGAGGAAATTACGAAGGGGTACGAGTATGAAAAAGGCAAGTTCGTGCTGTTTGAAAAAGACGAGCTGGAGCAGCTGGCCGAGCAAAACAGCAAAAACATCACGATTCTCGACTTCGTCGATTTGACGGAAATCGATCCGATCTACTTCCAGAAGACCTATTATCTCTCGCCCGATCAAGCGGGCGCGAACGCGTACCGCCTGCTGATGGAGGCGATGAAGGAGTCCGGAAAAATCGGGATCGCCAAAATCTCCATCCGCTCCAAGAGCAGTCTGGCGGCGATTCGGGTGCTGGATGAGTGCCTGTCGATCGAAACGATTTTTTATCCGGATGAAATCCGTCCGATATCGCAGGTACCCAATCTCCCGGAGAAGACCGAGGTTAACTCCAAAGAGCTGGATATGGCGAAGCTGCTCATCGATCAGCTCTCGACGCCGTTTGACCCGGAGAAATATACGGATGATTACCGGGAGCGTCTGCTGGAGGCCATCAACAGCAAGGTGTCCGGCGAGGAAATCAAAATCGCCCCTGCCCGCCAGGAAACCAATGTTGTCGACCTGATGGCCGCGCTTCAGGCCAGCATCGAGGCGGTGAAGCCGATCGGCACCGATCCGGGAACGAAGGCGAAGCCGCGGAAGACAACCCGCAAGACGGCAGCCAAAGAGCCGGCCGCGAAAGCGAGCGGCGACGATACGGATGAGACGCCGAAGCCAAAGCGCCGCGCCAAAGCCAAGAAATCTGAAGCAGGCTCCTGAACGAAATGGGACATTTACGAGAGCTGCTGCCTAAAGAGCCGATGGCGCCGATCTCCACGGAGAAGATCGAAACCGGCGACGATTGGGGCTATCAACTGAAGTGGGACGGGGTGCGCATCCTTGCAGGCATCGACCACGGCCAAGTCTCCCTCTATTCCCGGAAGCTGCTGGACAAAACAACCCTCTATCCCGAGGTGGTTGCCGCACTGTCGACGCTGCAGCACGATCGTCTGCTCCTGGACGGCGAAGTGGTTTATTTTCATCCAGAGCTCGGACGCCCGGTGTTCCAGAAGGTGCTTCAGCGGGAGCGTTCACGTTCGGTTCGGTCGGGCGCCCCGCTCTTCACGTATGTGCTGTTTGACATTCTGGTCGACGGCGATAAGGATATGCGTAAGCTGCCCTATCTTGACCGGCATCATCGGCTGAAGGAGATCGTCTCCACTACGCCCGGAATCCTGACGGCCGATCTGTTCCTGGAGGGCGAGAGCCTGTGGGCATGGGCCGAGGAACGCGGATGGGAGGGAATCGTTATGAAACGTCTCTCCTCCCCTTACCGTGAAGGGAAGAAGCACCGGGACTGGTACAAGAAAAAGATCGCCATCACCATGCAGGCGGAGGCTGTCGCTTTGATCATAAGAGAAGGCCGCGTAGCCAGCCTCGTGCTGGCTGACGATGAGAACAACTATATCGGCAGGGCATCGCTTGGACTGAACGAACAGACCAAGCAGCGGCTGTTAGAATATGCAGGCCTGCATCCGTCAGGTGCCGGCTGGAAGACGCTGCACGCAGATTTGAAGAAGGAGCAGCTCGCTTGGCTTAGCAAGCCGCTGACCGCTACGGTTACCTTCCTGGAGTGGAGCCAGGACGGAATGATGCGGCATCCGAAGCTGCTGTCGATTGAGGGGGTGTAACGGCTATGGCCCGTACCGTCAAAGGAACGCTGACCATTGAAGGTCAAGAGATTCAGATTACCAATCCGGACAAGCCGCTGTGGCCCGAGGTCGGCATTACTAAAGCCATCTATCTGCAAAAGCTCGCGGCGATCTCTCCCTACCTGCTCCGCTATTGCAGAGGCAGGCTGCTGACAACCATCCGTTATCCCCACGGCGTGGACGGAGAATCGTTCTATCAAAAAAATGCGCCCGAGCCGCTCCCGCCCTTTGTCAGTACCTACGTGCACGAGGGCATCAACTATGTCATGCTGAACGGGCTGCCCGAGCTCTTATGGCTGGGCAACCTCGCTGCTTTGGAATTCCATCCTTCGCTCCACCTGGCCGGTGACGTTCTGCCATGCGAATGGATGATCGATCTGGACCCGTCGCTTCCCGAGGAGCCGCGGATCATGGAAGCTACGGCCATCGTCGGCGATGTGCTGCGCTCGCTTGGAATCGCCTCCGTACCGAAAACGTCCGGGGCAACCGGGGTGCAGATCATCGTCCCGATTCCCGAAGGCATTACGTTCGACGAGCTTCGCTCCGTCGGCCAATTCGTCGGTCAATACGTAACGGAGAAACACCCTAAATTGTTTACCATCGAGCGGCTGAAGAAAAACCGCGGCGACAAAATCTATTTCGATTATCTGCAGCATTACAGCGGAAGAACGCTTGCCGCACCTTATACTCCCCGGGCCAGACGCCTCGCAACGGTATCCACGCCGCTCACTTGGGAAGAGGTTCAGCGGGATGTCTCTCCGACGGATTTCCACCTGCTGAACATCGAGCAGCGCCTTAAAGAGAGGGGCGACCTGCTGCAGGCTCTGCCTCCCCAGCCGATCGGAGACATCGTCCGGCATCTGAATGCCAAGGGGAAGCCGGCATCAAAACGGAAATGATAGCTGCTCAACCTCCGGCTTCAGATCCTCGGCGGAGACGGGTGCCGCAGGCTGAGGCAGCTTGCGCTGGCGGATGGAATGGTGCGGGGCTGCTTCCCGGCCCCGCTCCTCCCCTTCCTTATAACCTGCACTTCCGGATAGAGCATGCGAGCCTGCCCCTGCAACATGGCCTGAATCAATGCCTTCCGCCAATCGGGAAGTCCTTCTTCCCGTCGCGGGATCGTAGGATCCCGTGGTTGGATTCGATGGGCGACTTGCCGTCCATCCCAGTCCATACTCCGACAAGAGGCGGGCGGCCATCATTTTGAAGCTTCGTATATACTGCTCTTCGGCGTAAGCCCCCGATCTGTACAGCTCCCGATAAGACGGCACGACCTCAGGGAAATGGAGCTTGAGCGTCTCCATATACCATTTCTTAACGTCGCGTGACAGCCTCAAGAGCGAGATCATGGCAAAAGAAGCGCCATGCTCCTTCACCCTGGACAGGAGCTCCCTAAGCCCTTCTTCCCCATCGGTAAGATAGGGCAGGACGGGTGCCGCAAATACGCCTGTCCGTATGCCGGCGGAAGACAGCCTCCAGACGGCCTCCAATCGGCTCGCAGGATGCGGCGATGCCGGCTCAAGCTTGCGGATCAGATCTGCATCCAGCGTATTCAGGCTGATATTGACCGAAACGTCCTCCATCCGGGTCAGGATGTCCATATCGCGCAGCACGAGCGGCGAGCGGGTGGTAATGCTGGTTGAGATGCGATACTTCGCCAGCAGCTTCAAGCATTCCCTCGTGATCTCCGCCTTTCCCTCGATCGGCTGATACGGATCCGTAGCCGTCCCGATTGTCACCTGCCCGATCGATCTCCGCATCGCTTCAATATCATGGCCGAATTTGGCAGCCGTATCGGACAGCTGCTTCGCCAGCGACTCCGCCGCATTGGTCTTCATGAAAATATGATGCTGGAATTCATCCTCCGCCCCCATCCCGATAAAGGACTGGAAGGCGCGTGCATAGCAGAAGCTGCAGCCATGTCCGCATCCTCTGTACGGATTGATAGACCAGTCAAACGGCATCCGCTCTTCTTTCACCCGATTGAGCGTTTGCTTGGTCGAAATGCTCTCATAAGTCGTTTGCGCCATATCCCCTTCGCCTCCTTGTCGTAACCTGCTCTATTTCCGAAAATGTTATGGTTATATTATAGCAAACATACGTTCTTATTATAATAGGAATTTACTGGATTTACAAATCGATTATCATGACATCCCACTAGCAATCAGGAAAATAATCCCTTATAATCGATACATAACATATGTTATATATCAAGTGTTATATTTATTGAGCAAGGAGCATACCTATGGCACCAAAGCCTAAATTCACCAAACAAGACATCATCCTGGCCGCATTTGACATTGCCCGTGCGGAGGGGCTCGATTCCGTCTCCATCCGGAAAGTGGCCGACCGCCTGGGATGCTCGATCGCCCCGATCTACGTTAATTTTGCCGATGCGGAGGAGCTTCTGCAGCGAGTGGTGGAGCACTCGCTTCACGTAGCCAAGCAGATGATTACCGGGCAGCGGACCGGACAGCCGTTTCGGGATATCGGGATGGCCAGTTTGCGCTTCGCCAGGGAATTTCCCCTGCTGTACCGGGATTTAATCATGAAGAACATTCCGTATATGAAGCATAACGAAGAACAGCTTAATGAGGTGGTCGAGCTGATGAAGGAGGATCCCGGCTTAGCGGGATTTTCCGGCGAGGAGCTTCGGGCGCTTTTAATCAAAATGCAGACGTTCCAGACCGGCTTGTCCGTCATGGTCGCCAACGATTTGTTTACAACGAGTGTCAACGAGGAGCAGGTAATGGCCATGATGAATGAGGCGGCCGAGGATTTCATTCGCGCGGCGCGCTTGCGGCAAGCGGAACCAACTTGAACAGCCGCCTCTCCTTCGGCGTGATCTCGGAGGATTTGCTAGAAATCCAAGGTTTTGAAAATTCCATGGTTCCGGGTTTTGAATTTCCATGGTCAAGCATTTCAATTCTGTGTTTAGGGAGGCATGAAGATGAAGGAAAAGGCGGGCCCATCGCCGCTGGATCAAATGCGATTTGATCGCTGGATGGCGGCAATGACGCGCAGAAGAAATATATTCGGCGCCGTCATGTGCGTCGAGAATCAGGATCGGTCGCTGTCGATCGTCAGCAGCGGCGGGGAAATGAAGCCGGAGACCCCTTTTTTTATCGCCAGCGTAACCAAATTGTACGTCAGCTGCGTTCACGGCAGCTGCTTCGGCTTGATGATCGGATTGGCGAATATTTGCCCGAGGCGATGATCAAGGGCATTCACGTTTACCAGAACGTCGACTATTCCCGGGAGATCACGATCAAGCAATTGATGTCCAACACCTCGGGCATTCCCGATTATTTCTCGGGACGCGTATTCGCCGACTTAATCGCCGGGAAAGACCAGTCCTGGCCGCTAGAGAAGACGCTTGAAGCCGTCAGGCAGCTTCGTCCGAAATTCCCGCCGGGCATGAAGAATAAAGCCCAATACTCCGACACCAATTATCAGCTGTTAGGGAAGCTGATTGAAACGGTAACCGGGCAGCCGATCGAGGCAACATTCAAGGAATGCATCTTCGACAGGCTGAGACTGACCCAGACCTACGTATACAAGGACCCTCTTGATGGAAGACCCGCTTCCTTTTATTACCGGAAAACCCGGCTTCAAATCCCCTTGTACATGTCCTCCATCGCACCCGAAGGCGGCATCGTTTCCACGGCCCGAGAGACCATGACCTTCCTCCGAGCGTTTTTCGACGGCGTTCTATTTCCGCAGACGCATCTGAAGGAGCTCATGGAATGGAAATTTCTATGGGCACCCGGCACTTTCTTCTACGGTTCAGGCATTGTACGTCAGCCATTGTCCCTCTTGAACATGAAAGACGGCTTAATCGGCCATTGGGGCCAATCCGGCGCATTTGCCTTCCACCACCCGGAAACGGGGTTATATTTCACCGGGACGGTAAATCAAGCCATCGGCCAGTCGGCCGCCGTCCACAGAATCGCCCGCATCATACGCCATTACAAGAAGACGCAAAGCCCCACCTAAGCTACAAATCGCAGCGGGAATTCCATCGTATAGAGATTAGCTTTTGACATCAAAAAAAAGGGCTCCGCCCGCTTCTTGTACCAGCATGCAGGTGGAACCCTGAACTATTCAAGCTTGTATAACGTTTAATGAATGGCCTTCTTCTTAAACCGGCCGCCCTTGACATCATGAATATTGCCGACTGCCACGAAGGCCTGCGAATCCCAATCTTCCACAATCGATTTCAGCTTCGCTTCCTCAAGCCGGGTAATGACCACGAAGATCACCTTCTTGCTGTCCCCGGAATAGGCTCCCTCGCCCTCAAGATAAGTAACTCCGCGTCCAAGCCGCTGGGTCAGCGCATCGCCGATTTCTTTATGCTTATCGCTGATAATCCAAACCGATTTGGACTGGTCGATGCCCTCGATCGTAATGTCGATGAGCTTGAATGCCAGATAGTAAGCAATCAACGAGTACATGGCATGATCCCAGCCAAAGATAAAGCCTGCGCTGCCGAGAATGAATACGTTGATGAACATCACGATTTCCCCGACCGAGAACGGCGTTCTCTTGGTAATTAAGATCGCTACAATTTCCGTACCGTCCATCGATCCCCCCGATCGAATGACCAGACCGACGCCCACGCCAAGGAGTATTCCGCCAAAGACGGCAGCAAGCAGCGGATCGATCGTAATCGGAGCGACAGGATGAAGAAAATAGGTTCCGATCGACATGACCAGTACGGCGTACAACGTGGATAAAGCGAAGGTTTTACCGATCTGTTTATAACCCATAAACAGAAACGGAAGGTTGAATAAAGTCAGGAATATCCCGAGCGGGACATCGGTTATATGGGACACCATAATCGAGATGCCGGTAATTCCCCCGTCAATGATCTTGTTCGGCACCAGAAAAATCTCCAGTCCCACCGCCATCAGCATTGCACCGAAAGTTAAGAACACCAGACGACGGAGAAGCTTTAAAGCAATTGATCCGCTCTTCGGATTCTCCGGCTTCTGCTGGTCCGCTTTCAGCGGCGGCACGGACTGCGGTTCCGGCTGTGTGTGCGGCTGTACAGAAATCTTCACATCATTTGACATAAATCTCCCCCGTTCATTATGAACCTCAGCTACTGTATATTTATTAGCGGCACTCCTATAAATATTCTATCATATTAATGAAAGCCGCTACTACCATTTTCAAAGATCAACCTCTATATGCATGTCATTCCATCATTAGCTGACTTTAATGCTGCCTATAATGGAGGCTATAACAACGGGGACAGCATCCGGCACAAGATTTCGGCTGCCTTCTGCCATCTACCCCTCGCATGGAATGTCTCCAGTTCGATGGCTCTGCTGTGGTTCAGGTCCTCCTTGAAATCCGATACCAGCCGATGGATCGGCTGCTCGTCGAACATCACAGCCGTCAGCTCGAAGTTGCAGAAGAAGCTCCGCATATCCATATTTGCCGTGCCTACGGAGGCAAGGAGCTCGTCAACGATCAGCACCTTGGCATGGATAAACCCTTTTTCATACTCATAAAAGGACACTCCGGCCGCCAGCAGCTCCTCCACGTACGACAGCGACGCCAGCTTGACGAGCCGCGAATCCGCATGATCCGGAATAATAATCCTCACGTCGACGCCGCTTACCGCCGCCGTCTTCAACGCTTCGTACAGCCCTTCATCCGGAATGAAGTACGGCGATGTAATCCAAATGCGCTCCTTGGCAACCGATATGGCCCCAAAGCACATCTCATGAATGGCATTCCAGCTCGTATCCGGACCGCTGCTCAAGATCTGCACCTGCTCCTTCCCGGTACAGTGGTGCTCTGGATACAGGCTCGGATTCGAGATCGCTTCGCCGGATGCCAGCTTCCAGTCGTGCAGGAATACGCTCTGCAGAAAATAGACCGCATCTCCCTCTACTTGCAGATGGGTGTCCCTCCAGTAGCCCATGTCCGGATATTCCCCGAGATAATCATCCCCGACGTTGATGCCGCCGAGGAATCCGACGGTACCGTCCACCACGACGATCTTCCGGTGGTTTCTGTAATTGATTCTGCGGCTGAACATGGATACCATGGCAGGCAGGAAGAAATAGAACTGAACCCCGGATTCTTTAAACCGCCGTATGAACGCTTTCTTCAATTTATAGCTCCCCAGCCCGTCGCATACAAGACGCACCTTGACCCCTTCCTTGGCTTTGCGGATCATCACATCCTGAAACTTCGTACCGATCCGGTCATTTCTGAAAATATAAAACTCTACATGAATATGATCCTTGGCCTCCTCCATCGCTTTGAGCATCGCATCATAGGTCTCCTTGCCATCGGTTAAGACACGGGTCTCGTTGCAGCCGGTGATGGGACTTTCGGATAAATGCTTTAACAGATTAAACAGACGATCATGATGATGGAAGCCGGGATTGTTCATATCCTCCTTGCGCAGGACGACAGCCGCCCGGTCCCAGAAATGCTCCTTCATCTCCCGAAACAGCCGGGAACCTTTTTGGCGAATCTTAAGCCGCTTCTGATAATCCTGTGCAACGAAAAAATAGATCACGAATCCCAGCAGCGGGAGACAGAACAGAATAAACATCCATGCAACCGTCTTGGAAGGATTGCGGAATTCAAGCAGCAGCACCGCTGCCATTTGCAAAATAAACACAATGAGAACAAGCAGAAGCCACACCATACGGCAGCCTCCTAACGGAAATAATAGTGGTCTTTTCTTTTAAACAGACACTGCTGGTCTAGGCGTCTCAGCTATCGTGAATAAGTAGCGTAAATAAAGACAGATAACTACAGCTTTGACCAATTAATTATGTATTTATTCAATTACCCAATGTCACACCTGCTTGAATAATATACGTTTACATCTCATTTTTGACATGTTTTTCGAAAGAGTAGAATACATAGAAGATAAGGAGCTGGCCAAGTCTTGCGGAGGATGCTATACCCACTAAACATGAATGGAGGGGAGATGCCATGAAAACCGCGCACCGTAACCAACGCTTAACCCTGCTGGTGCTCCGGGATGCCCAGCATTCCGTCAAGCAGTTTCATTTGTCCAAGCCTCTCATGATCGCGGTGCCAGCAGCCGCGGTATTGTCGATCGCCGGACTGATCGTGTCACTGCAGATCCAATCGGCTCAGACCATTTCGACTCTGGAGCAGCAGCTGACGCTCAAGAGCCTCGAAGCCTTGAAGATGGAAGTGACCGTCAGCGACAAAGATGAAGCTATCGAGCGCTTGAACAAAGCCATCATCCAGCTGTCGGGCGAGGCTGAAGAAACGAAGGCGCAGATGGAACGCGTTCAGCAGCTGGAGCAGCAGCTCCAGCAATTCATCGAGAAGCACGGGTCTTTATCAGGCACGCCGACATCCTCGATGTCCGATGACGCGCAGCTGCATGTCGGCGGAGAATACATTGCCGTGCATGAGAACGAAATGCTGGATATGGCGAGCGACATTCGGGATGATTTCGAGGAAATCCAGCAGCTGCTATCCCAGCTGGAGCGCCATATTCCGCGAACGCTGGACCAAGCCCAGGAAACCCAGGAGCGGCGGGAAGGCCTTCCTTCGCTGTGGCCGACTGACTCACGGAGGCTGACCTCGAGCTTCGGCTACCGCAGCGATCCGTTCACCGGCCGGTCCGCCTATCATGCCGGTATCGATATTGCCGGCAAAATCGGCGACCCGATCTATGCGGCAGGAAGCGGGCAGGTTACCGCGGCAGAGCGCAGCGGCGCACGTGGGCTGTACATCGTGATTAAGCACCCTAACGGCCTTGAGACCTGGTATATGCACCTGAACAAGCTGAGCGTTTCGGTCGGAGACCAGGTTGCCCAGGGCGAGATCATCGGCCAGCTGGGATCTTCAGGTCGCAGCACAGGGCCCCATTTGCATTTTCAGGTTGTCAAAAACGACGAGACCGTCGATCCTATGCGTTATGTGCAATAATCCAGAAATTTAATTGATTGGTAAGGAGGACAACAGATTATGAAGAAAAAGAAACGCAAAGCATCTGCTCATCTTATCGATTCCTTGATCGGCCCGGGCAGTGAGTTTGAGGGCGTGCTGCAGTCCGAGGATAATTTGCGGATCGACGGCCGGTTTAACGGAGCGATTGAAAGCCAAGGCAGCGTTACCATTGGCGAGAGCGCATCGTGCCGGTCCAATATTTCCGCCAAGGAGGTCATTGTAGCCGGGAAGGTATACGGGGACGTCATTGCCGAGGGCAAGCTGACCATAACCCCAAGCGGACAGATGTACGGCGATGTCTACGCCGGTTCCCTGATTATCATGGAAGGCGGATTACTTAACGGGGCCAGCCGGATGGAGCATGCGGAAGCAGCAGGTGCCGCATCGGAGCAATCGGAGGCCGCACCGTCGATGCAGCAGCCGGAAGCAGGCTGACTCGGCGGATGTGCGAGCCTCGGCCTTCAGCCTCTGCGCGCGGCTTCGAGAAACGACGTTCCTGCAGGAAGCTCAGCTTGCCGGCAGGGCGGATCCTCTGCCTACCGCTCCCTTACCCTCCAAGGCCCTCCAAGCAAAAGAGCCCCTTTCAGCCGCCATTCACTTGGCCGAAGGAGCTCTTATTTTTTCCCCTAATGCACAGCAGAATATGGATGACCGAACGAAAACTTCCATCAGCTCGCGTGTCTACGCGGCAACATCCCGCTTGGCGAAGGCCCACCAGGTAATCAGCAGAAAGACGAGGCTGTACGCGGCCAAAATGAAGATGGAGAAGCTGAGAGAAACCCCGCCTGGACCGATCGGCGATTGGATATATCCGCTCAGGTCGATATGAAGGAACAGGATGTATTTCGCCCATACGTATTTATCCGGGTTCAACATAAAGCCGAACAGATCCTTCGTAAACAAGACCAGGAGCGAGATGCCGATGGCGAGGCTGCCCGACCGGAACAGCGTTGACAGCATAAACGCAACAAGCGCGATCATGACCAGCTGGATCGTATCGGTGAGCAGCAGCAGCAATGAGTTTACCATCGATGAGGCTCCGGAACCGGAGCCCAGGCCGCCCGTGCCCGCGAAGAACAGCTGTGACAGCGCGATGCCGACCACGGCTGTCAGGACGGCACAGAGCAGGATGAACAGCAGGACGGCGACCCATTTTGACATCAATATTTTCCCCCGCCGGAGCGGGCGGATCAGCAGCAGCTTGATCGTCCCCGCCGCAAACTCCCCGGCTACGATGTCAGCGGCAATGACAACGGTGAAGATCGCGCTCAGGTAGAGCGTAAAGCTCTCCGTCCATGTAAAGACGGTCCATGCGTCCATCGCAGCCCCCGTTACATACAGCATCGCCGGCATCGCGGCGCTGAAAAACACGAGGATCGCCAGCATGATCCAGGTCCTTACGCGGAAATAGATTTTCATATTCTCATTGGCGACCAGATTGGGAAAGCTACTCCACATGGCGATCCCCTCCCGTCATTTCCAAAAACTGATCCTCTAACGATTCGGTTACCGGCTGTATCGCAAATACGCGAATTCCCTCTTCAACCAGAAGGGCATTGATATCCGCGACGGTCTCCGGATTGCCCCGGACAATCACCCTATTCCCTTCGGTCTTCGCCCCGAAGGATTGAAGCAATGCGGCAGCCGCAGAAGCGTCATGAACGGTAAAGGCAGTCTCCTCGGCCGTCCGCTCGCCGTCCTCGCTCCGAAGCTGCCGGATATCGATCAGGCGGCCGTGCCGGATAATGCCGACGCGGTCGCACATCAGCTCCATCTCAGACAGCAGGTGGCTGGAAACGAACACCGTCGTCCCCTCTTCCCGCGTTAATCTGCGCAAGTAGTCGCGCAGCTCGCGGATCCCCTGCGGATCCAATCCATTCGTCGGCTCGTCCAGGATGAGCAGCTTCAGCCGATGAAGCAGGGCCTGCGCCACGCCCAGCCGCTGGCGCATCCCGAGTGAATAGGTCTGAACCTTGTCATGGATTCGATGCTCAAGCCCCACGAGCTCCACCACCTCGCGGATGCGCTCTTCGGATATTCCCGGCATCATCCGGGCGAAATGCTTCAAATTGTTATACCCCGACAGATACTTATACATCTCCGGGTTCTCGACGATGGCCCCGATCAATGCGGCAGCCTGCTCATAGTGCGACCGGATGCTGTAGCCTCCGATCACGATATCCCCCTCCGTGATGGACATCAGCCCGACCATCATCCGGATGGTCGTCGTCTTGCCCGCGCCGTTCGGTCCAAGAAATCCGAAGATCTGGCCCGGCGGTATATCAAAGGTTACGTTGTCCACCAGCACCTTGGACGATATCTTCTTCGTCACGCCGAGCAGCCTTACAAGCGGTTCCTGCTGCATCATCTACTCTCCTTTGCCCTGGTATCCTATCCTTTGAAACATGCCCATTATACAATACCAGAGCAAAAGACTAAATGTGCGCAGTCATAACAGGCCTTATGCCAAGCTTCAACTTCCAGCCCAATCCCCTCAACCCCAGTAACCCTGCAATGCTATTTGCGGTCCTCCGATAAACCCGCCTGGCATTCCTTGCACATCCCCGCAGGGACATTGTGCTTATAAAATCCGGTTCTATACAAAGTGTAGCTTTCCGTCACGGGCAGTATTCGGCAGCAGCTGACACAATACATCAACCCTTCACTCATCCCGTCATCTCCTTTCCGGGATTCATAAGCTGTTATGCTCATCTCGTCATGATACATTTTGTATCCACACCAAAAATATTATAAAATATGCTGACCTTTGTCAAATAAAACAGAAAAAAATGGCTCGCGATATTCTTTGATACAATTTGTTTCATTTTTAACACTTTGATACAATATGTATTGACGATATTCCTATTTTAGGATACATTTTGTATCATGATAAACCTAGAAGCAAGTCATTGATTTCTTTAAAATCCTTGATGAGTGTAGTGAGGTGAATATGAATGACATATGGATCTCGCATAGCGAAACTGCGGGAACAGAAAGGATGGACTCAAGAAGAGCTGTCAGAGTTAATAGGAATTAGCCGTGCATCCCTATCGCATTACGAACAAAACCGAAGAAAACCCAATCTGGAGACTCTGACGCGTCTAGCGGACATATTCGAGACCACGATCGATAAAATTATCGGACGCTAGCTTCCGGCTAAGAGAGGATGGAATACAGGAACAAGGCAGTCTGGACCAAGCATCCGGCTTCCAATGAAAGCGCTCCTATTTTACCGAATAAAAAAGAGGAAACGGCGGTGAGGCAGTTAACCTGCACCTCCTTTTCCTCATGAACCTCTTCGTTGACTAAGGCCAGATAAGGACACGCGCCCTAGCCCCCCATAAAATCACTAAGCAGAGAATGAATGCGTTCCTTCTCGTTCTGATCGACAATGTAGTACCATATTCCGTCAATGGTCTGGCCGCGCCCCTGGATCTCCACCTGATCGATCCGATCCAGCTTCTGAAGATAATCGGTGACGAACCGTTTCATCTCATCAAAGGATATATCCGTTTTGACACTGCCCCCGACATCATCCAGCAGTGCCTCGAGCTTGAACACCGTCGTTATCCTCATCGCGTTATCGAGGATTCCTTTGATGATCTCCCGCTGCCTAGCGTTTCTCCCCAGATCTCCCTTGGGGTCTTCGAAACGCATCCGTGAATAGGCCAAAGCCTCCTCCCCGCTCAGCTTCAGAATGCCTTCGCCGAAATGATAGCCCGCATAATCAAATTCCATTTGGTTGCGTACCGTTACGCCGCCGAGGGAATCAATGATCTGCGAGAAGCCTTCCATATTGACTTTAACGTAATAATCAATCGGATACTGAAGGAAGTTCTCGACCGAACGAATCGACATATCTACACCGCCAAAGGCGTATGCATGATTGATTTTGTCAACCTTGCCATGGCCGACGATGCTCGTTCGGGTATCCCTCGGAACATTGAACATCATGATCGAGCCCTTGGCAGGGTTCACGGCCATCAGCATCAACGTATCCGAGCGCCCCCTGTCGTTCGGTCGTTCATCCACCCCAAGCATAAGCACCGTAAACGGGACCGGCTGATCCGCATTCTTCAATTTATCCGGCTTGACGGGGACATTCTGCTCGACAGTAGACACTGGCACTACCGGCGGCAATCCTTCCTCTCGTTCCTCGTAAATTTGATTCGCTGTCGATTTGATGGACTGGTACACATACGTCATATAACCCGCAGGGACAACCACAAGAACGATGAGCAGCCACACCCACCATTTTCTCCATATTCTCATTCGAAGCTGCCCTCCTAATAAATCACCACGATTATAAGGCCAACATACAATAACAAAATGCCTCGCTCGAAATCTGTCGATTTGCAACTTATTCTGTCGTATTATGAGGAGGAGCATTGCGTGGATTATAGCTGAATCAATCATGATTCACGCCAAAAAGGGGTATCGGGAGAGTAGTTCGCATGGGTCATGTAAATGCCGTTACGAGCTAAATCGTCAAGGTTTTCGCCATATAGGACGCTCTGATTTAAGGTAAAAGAACTAATGACCGGGCATCGTAAATATAGTAGAATAACAATGAGCCGAAGTTCGTATATCACATCTTAAGTCATAAGTTTTTTTGTCAGCGGTCATGTCTGGGATGTCCGGTATTTTTTCAGCTGTACAATTTTAGCCTGCTTGGCTGGAGTTCTTGGAGCATCATTCTGTTCAGCATACCGATGATCCGGCTTTTCTGTTCGCGGTCCGCTTCAAACTCCAACCGGTACATATAATGACCTTGAAAGAGCCCCCGATCCTCAAGAGTTCCTGTTAACAGAAGATGGTCCACCCGATCGTCAATCACATAACCGAGTAAAACATTAGATTGTATTGGGATTTTCCACGGACATAGGAATACCAGCCCATTCGGAACCAGCTCAAGCGGAGTAACCGGGTGGCTTTTCCCATGAATGGTCATCTCTCCGATTCGCAGCAGGCGAATGCTAACGGTGATTTGGTGCTGCCGTTCGTGTAACATGATAAGATATCTCCGCCATCCCTTATCGATTTTTTTGGTATGGGACGTTTCCTTGCTGGATAAAATGATACTAAATGTCACCCATTGACCGATTTGCAGATACGAATCGTATCTGTCATTACTACTCAACATAATACGATACATATTGTATCTAGTCAACCGCATAATACCGATTTTCCCATAATTTCGGTCACAGGCATCTAGATGACAGATCGATGCAATCAGCTTCTATAGATACAAACACTCCATCGAAAGGGGGATCAATGCATATGAACTACGGAGAACGAATCTCTGAATTACGCGAACAGCGGGGATGGACCCAAGAAGAGCTTGCTGCTTCTGTCGGAATCACTCGTGCGGCACTATCCCATTATGAAAAAAACCGGCGCAAACCGGATTTTGAAACATTGACCCGCCTTGCAGACCTCTTTGACGTATCGATAGATTATCTCATCGGACGAACGGCACTGCCCAAAGCAGTCCTGGAGCCGGAGGTACGTGAGTTTGTCGACCAGTTGGAGCTTTCCGACGACGATCTGCTGGAGCGCTTTAATCTCACGATCGACGGTCGCAAGCTGACGGAGGAAGAAGCCAAGCGGTTCATCGCTTTTGTGCGAATGGAGCGCTCCATGAAATAAGGGGTCTCCCGGCTTTATTCTTCCATTCCCATTTGCCGCCTGCCCGGCAAATCAACGAAATCCCCGGCGGATTTGATCCTATCGATCCGTCCGCCGGGGATTTTTGTGCAACAGTATTCACATATGTTGACCGTGTTATTGTCCTTGTTGACGCTCCTTTGCCTGCAGCCATTTTTCAGGATGGATTCCTAATTGGATCATGAGCTTGTGAATGTCCAGATCCGTCTTCGGTCGGTCAAGCTTCTGCTCGGTGCTTCCTGAGCTTCTCTCCTTGTCCATACTCATTTTCTTAAACGACTCTCCTATCTACTATATTCCCTAATCCATCCCTTACTGCTCTTCAACGTTGTTATGTACGATTCACCGACAAACAACTTACTTACCAATATTATAGCGGACCCTTCCTTATGATGGTGTCGTCTGGTGGAAGCATTGTCCTCCGACAAAGCTTCTATTTTTGTCGAATATTGAGGTTCGCCGCCCCTTCGTCATGTACTAGTGTGCAGTGCAGCCTTACCGTTTTCTTATATATGAAAAAAAGCCGCATTGTATTCTGATTAAAGAACACAATGCAGCTTTTTTATACGTAAAAAGTCTTATAGGCCTTTTAGCTGCCGGAGCGAGCCAACTCTTTCATATTCGCTTCGAACGCAGCAAGCAGCGCGGCTTCGCCCGCCAAGCCTTGGGCTTCCGCCTTCTCGATCTGCTGCAGCATCCGCTTGTAATCCTTCGGAATGACCCGGACAAAGCGCTGAACCGCCTCATCCCATTCCCCGAGAATCTGCTGGGCAGGCACGCTGTCCGTGTGGATGGAGTGCTGCTGAATCATACGGAACAGAATGTCCTTCTCCTTCGGCTCCTCCACCCGCTCAAGCAGCACCATCTCCAGGTTGCAGCGCTGGACGAAGGCTCCTTCCGGATCATAGACGTAAGCGACGCCGCCCGACATCCCGGCCGCGAAGTTGCGTCCCGTCTCGCCAAGCACGACCACCCGGCCGCCGGTCATATATTCGCAGCCGTGGTCGCCTACGCCCTCTACGACGATGCTAGCGCCGGAGTTACGAACCGCGAAGCGTTCGCCTGCAATTCCCCGGATATAAGCTTCGCCGCCGGTGGCTCCGTAAAATGCGGTATTTCCGGCTATGATGTTCTCCTCCGCTTTAAAGGTCGCTTTCGGAGAAGGCTTCACGATGAGCTTGCCTCCGGACAGGCCTTTGCCGATGTAGTCATTGGCATCGCCCTCTACCGTCAGCGTCATTCCCTTCGGCACGAATGCGCCGAAGCTTTGACCAGCCGATCCGGTAAAGCTGAATCGGATCGTGTCCTCCGGCAATCCGGCAGCTCCGTATTTGCGCGTGACCTCGCTGCCCAGAATGGTGCCTACGGCGCGATCCACGTTCGTGATCGGGAACGTGCCTTCCACCGGAGTGCCGCTTTCCAGCGCAGGCTGGGCGGCTTCCAGAAGGGAACGCATATCGAGCGTCTGCTCTAGCCCATGGTTCTGCCTTTGGGAGCGATATCGCGTGCTGCCTTCCGGAAGCTCCGGCGTATACAGCAACGCCGAGATGTCGACGCCCTTCTTCTTCCAATGATCATCGGCCTTCACGGCATCCAGGCAATCGGTGCGCCCAATCATTTCATCCACGGTGCGGAAGCCGAGCTCCGCCATAATTTCACGCATATCTTCAGCGACAAAGCGCATAAAGTTGGCGACATGCTCCGGGTCTCCCGTAAAGTTCTTGCGCAGCTCCGGATTTTGGGTCGCTACGCCGACCGGGCAGGTGTCCATCTGACATACCCGCATCATAATGCAGCCGATCGCCACGAGCGGCGCCGTCGAGAACCCGTATTCCTCAGCCCCGAGCAAAGCGGCCACAACGAGGTCGCGTCCGTTCAGCATCTTGCCGTCCGTCTCCAGCACGACACGGTCGCGCAGGTTGTTCATGATCAGCGTCTGGTGGGTTTCCGCCAGCCCCAGCTCCCACGGCATGCCGGCATGGCGAATGGAGCCCTGCGGCGAAGCGCCTGTGCCGCCGTCGTAACCGCTGATCAGAATGATATCCGCCCGGCCCTTCGCCACACCTGCAGCGATCGTGCCGACCCCGACCTCCGACACCAGCTTCACGTTGATGTCCGCACGCGGGTTCGCGTTCTTCAAATCATAGATGAGCTCCGCCAAATCCTCGATCGAATAAATATCATGATGCGGCGGCGGCGAAATGAGGCCAACCCCCGGCGTGGAGCCGCGAACCTCAGCCACCCAAGGATATACTTTACGCCCAGGCAGCTGTCCTCCCTCACCCGGCTTCGCGCCTTGAGCCATCTTGATCTGGATCTCGTCCGCGTTCACCAGGTAGTTGGACGTTACCCCGAAGCGGCCCGATGCCACCTGCTTGATCGCGCTGCGGCGGGAATCGCCGTTTGCATCCGGCACGAAGCGTGCAGGATCTTCACCGCCCTCGCCGGTATTGCTCTTGCCGCCGATGCGGTTCATCCCGATGGCCAGGCTTTCGTGGGCCTCCTTGCTGATGGAACCGAACGACATCGCGCCGGTCTTGAAGCGACGCATGATCGACGCAGCCGACTCTACCTCATCAAGCGGAACCGGTGCGCCCGCTGGCTTGAGCTTCAGAAGAGCCCGCAGCGTCAGATGCGCTTCGTTCTCGCCCTGCACCAGCTCGGCATACTTCTTGTAGGTGGCGTAATCGCCCGTACGTACCGCCTGCTGCAGCAAATGAATCGTTCTCGGATTGAACAGATGCTCTTCCCCGTCAGCCCGCCACTGGTATTCACCGGCCGAATCCAGCACTTTATCATTGCCGTCCTTATCGCTAAAGGCGCGTTCATGATGGGCCAGCGCCTCGAGCGCGACCTCCTCAAGCCCGATTCCGCCGATGCGGGAAGGCGTGCGGGTAAAGTATTTCTCGACAAAGTCTTCCTTCAGGCCGACCGCCTCGAAAATCTGTGCGCCGCGGTAGGACTGGATGGTCGAGATCCCCATTTTGGACAGAACCTTCACGACGCCCTTGCTTGCCGCTTTAATATAGTTCTTCACGGCCTTCTCATGGGAAATGCCGCGAAGCATGCCCTCCCGGATCATATCGTCCAGCGTTTGGAACGCGAGGTACGGATTGACGGCGCTCACGCCGTAGCCGAGCAGGAGCGCGTAATGGTGCACTTCCCGCGGCTCGCCGGATTCCAGCATAATCGCAACCTTGGTCCGCGTCCCTTGACGGATCAGGTGATGATGCAGCGCCGAGACGGCAAGCAGCGAAGGAATGGCCGCATTGTCCTTGTCGACGCCGCGGTCGGACAGAATCAGAATATTATGGCCCTTCGAGATGACACGGTCCGCCGCTTCGCACATCGTATCGATCGCTCTCCGAAGCCCCTCGGCCCCTTCGGCCGCCGGGAAGAAGATCGGAATCGTCATCGATTTAAAGCCCGGACGGCGAACATGGCGCAGCTTCGCGAAGTCCTCATTGGACAGCACCGGCGAATCGAGAAGGATATGGCGGCAGCTCTCCGGCTCCGGCTTCAGCAGGTTCCGCTCCGGCC
Organism: Paenibacillus sp. FSL M8-0142; assembly: GCF_038597315.1. Lineage (NCBI taxonomy): Bacteria > Bacillati > Bacillota > Bacilli > Caryophanales > Paenibacillaceae > Paenibacillus > Paenibacillus sp. FSL M8-0142. Next base: position 1,111,893 of record NZ_CP152008.1, on the reverse strand, counting down.
CGATCGTCGTGGCGGTCGAGGTAATCAGCTCCTCCCGGATGGCGTCAATCGGCGGATTCGTAACCTGGGCGAACATTTGCTTGAAGTAATTGAACAAGCGCTGCGGGCGCTCGGACAACACCGCCAGAGGCGCATCGTATCCCATGGAAGCGATGGCTTCGGCACCGGTAATCGCCATCGGCTCCAGAACTTTGCGCAGCTCCTCGTACGTGTAGCCGAAGGCTTGCTGAAGCTGGCGCACGTTCTCGTGCTTCGGCTCCGGAGCCTCCGGCGCATCCGGAAGATCATGAAGCTCGACCAGATGCTCCTCCAGCCAATCCCCGTACGGCAGCTCGGCCGCGATCGCCGCCTTGACCTCCTCGTCGGAGATGATGCGGCCTTCCTTGGTGTCTACAAGCAGCATCCGTCCCGGACGCAGACGGTCCTTGTACAGGACGTTCTCCGGCGGAATATCCAATACCCCCGCTTCGGAGGAGAGGATGATCAGATCGTCCTTCGTTACATAATAACGGGACGGACGCAGACCGTTGCGGTCCAGCGTTGCGCCGATCTGGACGCCGTCCGTAAAGGCCATCGCCGCCGGGCCGTCCCATGGCTCCATCAGGGTGCTGTGGTATTTGTAGAATGCTTTTTTCGTCTCATCCATGCTCTCATGGTTGCTCCAAGGCTCAGGAACCATCATCATGGCTACATGCGGCAGGGAGCGTCCACTGAGATACAGGAATTCAAACGTATTGTCGAACATGCCGGTATCGGACCCGTCGGGGTTGATAATCGGCTTGATTTTCTCCAGATCGCTGCCGAACAGCTCGTGCTCGAACAGAGATTGGCGGGCATGCATCCAGTTCACGTTGCCGCGCAGCGTGTTGATCTCGCCGTTATGGATCATGAAGCGGTATGGATGCGCACGCTCCCAGCTTGGGAAGGTGTTGGTGCTGAACCGGGAGTGAATCAGCGCGATGGCCGATTCGAGGCGTTCCTCCTGCAGGTCGAGGTAGAACTGGCCCACCTGCTCCGTCGTCAGCATGCCTTTGTAAACGATTTTGCGGCAGGACAGGCTGGACACATAGAAGCTGTCGCCCTCGGGCTTGCCGCTGTAACGGATCGCCAGCTCAGCTCGGCGGCGAATAATATAGAGCTTTCGTTCAAAAGCAAGATCATCCGAAATGTCCTCGCTCCGTCCGATGAACACCTGACGGACATACGGCTTTGCCGATTTCGCGGATTTGCCGAGCATCTCGTCGTTGGTCGGAACATCCCGGAAGCCGAGCAGCGCCTGGCCTTCCTCGGCAATAATCGCTGCCAGCCGGTCTTCATGCGCGGCACGAACTTCAGGGTCATGGGACTGGAACAGCATCCCAACACCGTAATGTCCGGCTTCAGGAAGCTCGAAGCCCAGCTTCGCCGCTTCCTCGGCGAAGAAGGCATGAGGGATTTGCAGCATGATGCCCGCGCCGTCGCCGGAGTTCGGCTCGCTGCCCTGACCGCCGCGATGCTCCATGTTGGCAAGCATCGTAAGCGCATTGCTGACGATTGCATGGGACGGTTTGCCCTTGATATGGGCGATGAAACCCATACCGCACGCATCTTTTTCAAACTGCGGATCATAAAGGCCCTGTTTCTGGGGAAAATCGGTATGTTTCATAGAATGCAACCTTTCTTGTAATAGAATAAAATGCGGCTGAATGAACTAAAAGCATACGACCCTGCATCGATCCCCATGCTGAAGCAAGAACACCGATTAGAAATGATGCAGTTTAGTGCAAAATGGACAAAGGTTATTCCTTACCTGATACGTTAGTTTAATTAGTACAGATTATTGTATCACCGTCATACGATGGGGGCAATTCAAACTTTTTATGAAGATGATAAGAATTACTTTTAAGAAAATGCGTGATAGATAGATGTTCAAAATTATGTAGAATAGTGCAAAAAATAATGCAAATATAACATTCCGAATACCCTCCATACCCGTTTGCCCTGCCTCACTTGGCGTTCAGACCATAGACGCCCGGTGAAATCATAAGCACAGAAAAGAGGCTCCCCAGGTCCTATGACCTTGGAAAGCCCCTTGTGGATACTGCTTATCGCGCTTTTAGAGCATCGTTTGGATGGCCTTCAAGCTTGCCAACCCTTCGGCTTAAGCTAAACCTGCGTGACTGCTTTCATCTTATGCCGATACTGCGTTCTCGGTATTTACCGATTTCTTAACACCGCGATTCGACAGGAAGTAGATGGCGGTCAATGCCAGGAATACGAGGCCGAATCCGGCCAGCACGCCCGTATTGCTCCACATGCCGTCGAAATTGCCCGTCGATATGACGTCCTTGTACCCCTTCACGCTGTACGTCATCGGCAGCAGCGGGTTCAGCACCTTCATCCAGTCCGGAATAAGCTCCAGCGGGAAGGTACCTGCGCTCGTCGTCAATTGGAAAATCAGAATCACGATGACAACGAAGCGTCCCGGTTGATCCAGCCAAGTGACAAACGCCTGAACCAGGAACATGAAGGACAGGCTCGTCACGAAGGAGAACAGGTAGAATAGCGGTACGTTCTGTACATCAAGCTTCAGCCCATAGAGCATGACGATGACCGCCAGCAGCGCCTGAAGCATGCCCATGCCGGCAAATGAAAGCGTGCGGCTGACGAATCGATTCCAGCCGGATGCATCCGGCACGGAGGAGTTGCGAATCGGCAGGATGATCGTCGAGATCAAGGCCCCGACGAACAAGCCGAGCGACAGGAAGTAAGGCGCGAAGCCCGTGCCGTAGTTCGGCACTTCGTTCACCTTGTGCTCATCGATCTGCACCGGTCCGGCAAACATCGTGACGGTCTCGTCCGTCGTCTTGATATCGCCCGTCTTGTCGGCAGCCTCGTTCAGCTTGCCGGCCAGCTCTCCGCTGCCGTCCTTCAATTCGCTCATGCCGCTGACCAGCTGACCAGCGCCGGAGTCCAGCTGCTTCGAGCCGTCGGCCAGCGCGCCTACGCCGCTGCCAAGCTTGCCTGCTCCGCCTGCCAGCTGCTGCGTGCCTTGCGCCAGCGTTGCGGCGCCGCTTGCGAGCTCTTTGCCTCCGGCTGCCGCTTCGCCAAGCTTCGTGCCAAACAGCTTCATGCCGTCAACCAGCTGCGTCTGTCCTGCATTCAGCTGCTTCGCGCCGGCCAGCAGCTCCTTACCGCCGGATGCCAGCTGTTTGCCGCCTGCGGCAAGCTCCGAAGCACCGCTGCTGAGCTTGCCCGCTCCCGCATTCAGCTGCTGCACCCCTTGATCCAGGGCTGCTGCGCCTTCGGCCAGCTTCTTCTGGCCTGCATTCAGCTGTGAAGTACCGGAAGCAACGGATTGGCTGGCAGCCAGCAGCTTCTGCATCTCCGGACTTTGCGCAAGCTCAGGGTTCCCTTCCGCAAGCTGCTTCAGGCCGTCTGCGACCGCGTTAGCCCCTTGCTCAAGGGAAGCCGTAGCTTCAAGCGATTGTTGAAGCCCTGCCTTCAAATTGCCGCTGCCCTCCGCAGCGCTGTTCGCACCGGCCGCCAGCTGCGCGGCACCGGCCTGGTTGGCCTGCAGGCCTTCGTTCAGCTTCGCGCTGCCCGTTGCCGCAGCTTCAATCCCGGCCTGCAGCTTCGCGCCGCCCTTGCTCGCCTGCTCGGCCCCGGCTGTAAGCTGGCCGTGAGCGCTCTTCAGCTGCTCCAAGCCCGAGGACAGGGTTCCTGCCCCCGTGCTAAGCTTGCCGGCGCCGCTGTTCAGTTCCTGGACGCCTTTAGTCAGAGGGGCCAAGCCGTTTTGGAGCTCCTGGGTTCCGCTAACGAGCTTCGCCAGGTTCTCTTTCAGCTTCACGGCTCCGTCATCAAGCTTGATCGCGCCTTCCGACAGCTTGGATGCGCCGTCTCCGGCTTCACCCAAACCATCCGACACTTTGCCGATCTGGTCAAACAGCGTTTCCGTATAGGCCTCCGTCACTTTCTGGGATACCTTGGACTGGATTTCCTTCACTGCCGTACCGCCGATCTGGGCGGCGAGGAAGTTGTAGCCCTCATTCGGCTCGAATACGATCTGGGCCGGCTGAGGGTGTTCATCCATTAACGTCGTCGCCTGCTGCGAGAAGTTCTCAGGAATGGTGATCGTCATGTAATACTTATTGTCTTTCATTCCTTGTTCGGCTTCGCTCTTGTTCACGAACTGCCAGTTAAAATCTTTACCCTTCTTGAGCTCGGCTACCAGGTCCTTACCTGCCTGAAGCTCCTTGCCTTCAAATACGGATCCCTGGTCGTTGTTCACGACGGCGACAGGAAGATCATCCATCTTCCCGTATGGATCCCAGAAGGCCCCAAGAAACATACCGCTGTACATCACCGGTATGAACAGCACGGCGATGATCGGAATCAGAATTTTCGGATTACGAAGCGCCGCGCCGATGTCTTTTGCAAATACAGATAATGACTTCATCGGAGTCTCTCCCCTTTTTCTCTAAATAACGGTGTTGCATGCCGACATGCTCCACATTCGTGGAGGTATTACATGGCAAGCCAGTACATAATGACCAATATGCTCATTTGGTCAGTCGAGACGAAAAAAAATGACCGATCCAAGAAGACCTCCTCATTCACCCGCTGATCTTATGATCTTATCCGTGAACGGAAGGTCTCCTAAATGCGGCAGATCAAGAAGGAAGTCCCTTTCTATTTCTTACTTCGAGGTCTTTAACCCGTCAGCCAGAAACACCATCATATATTCCTTGATCTGCTCTTTGCTCAGGGGGGCATGCAGCTGGTTGAGATCGGTTGTAAGGGCAATGTACAGCTTCAGCATGACGAAGGATACCACCTGGGCATCCAGCGGTTTGATCTCGCCGCTTGCCATGGCGCGTTCCACAATCCCCTTCAAATAGCCGACAATCCCGTTCTCTACCTTGGTCAATCCCTCATGCGCCTTAGGGGTCCCGATGTCTCTTACCTCTTGCGAGAGCTTAATGAAGAGCTCATGCTCGCTCCGGAACTCCAGAAGGACATCCAGCACACGATACAGATTGTCGAAGAATTCCCTGTCCTCCCGGATTTCCCGCTCGGCCATCCGCTTCATCTCCAGGATCGCCGAGTGCAAAATCTCGTCAAACAGCTCATCCTTATTCGTAAAAAACGTATAAATCGTGCCCTTCCCCACATTCGCGATCTTCGCCACCTGTTCCATCGTCGTCGCCTTGTAGCCGAACAAGGCAAACGATTTGGAGGCCGCATCAAGCACTTGCTTCCGACGGTCCACAGCTGACATGCCAACCCCTCCTCCTGTATTAAGCGCACTTCGTCCGATTTCTCAAAACTGACCGAAATACACTTTTGGTCATTTGGTCAAAATTTACTTTACCAGATTGTCATCCGGTTTGCAATAGGTTTATTTCATATTTAGATCATAGAGTCCGCAAGGATCCAATTCAACCGTCACTATATTATTGAAGGAAAAGGTGTGGACAAGGGCAGAACCCCTTGGTGATTGGACGAAATAATTGAACTGCTTTTCCCCATCGGCGCGTATATATAGGACGCATGCTCTTTTTTTCCACGCGCTCTTCAAAAAATGATTCCTGTTCTGTAAGATAGAGGGAGAAAGAAGTAGGTGAAATCATGCGATATCCAAGAGTGCTCCTTTTTTCCGAAGGATTCGGTACGGGGCATACGCAAGCAGCTTATGCGCTGGCTGAAGGCATCCGGCGGATGAATCCCGGGATCCACTGCCGCGTCATCGAGCTGGGTAATTTTCTGAACCCGACGGTGGGCCCGTTGATTCTGTCCGCTTACCGCAAAACCGTCAGCACCCGTCCGCGCCTTGTCGGGATGCTGTACCGTTCGCAATATAAGAAATCGTTAAACCGTTTGACGAGGCTGGCGCTGCATCGCATTTTCTACGCACAGGCCGAGCGCGTGATCGAGCAGCTGAAGCCGAATTTGATCATCTGCACCCATCCGTTTCCGAACGCGGTCGTCTCCCGTTTGAAGCGCCAAGGGCTCTCGGTTCCGCTTTATACGCTGATTACCGATTATGATGCCCACGGCACCTGGGTCAATTCGGAGGTGGATGAATATCTGGTATCTACCCCTCATGTGAAAAAGATGCTGATGCACCGGGGAGTTCCTTCGGAGTTCATCCGCGTGACCGGCATACCCGTGCATCCGAAATTCTGGGAGAGCGGCGACAGGAAGGCGCTGGAGGCGGAGCTGGGCATCAACAGCATGCCTACCGTGCTGATCATGGGAGGGGGCTGGGGACTCGTATTCAATAAGGAGCTTCTGAGCAAGCTGGCAGCGAGAGCGGATGATATCCAGCTCGTCTTCTGTATGGGCCAGAACGAGAAGCTGGTAGCCAGCATGCGCGAGGACCCGATCTTTCAGCACCCCAACATCCACGTTTGGGGCTACCGTGACGATATACATAAGCTGATGGACGTATCCGACCTCCTGATTACGAAGCCGGGCGGCATGACCTGTACGGAAGGCGTGGCAAAAGGCATCCCCATGCTGTTCTATGAGCCGATTCCGGGACAGGAGGAGGAGAACTCCAATTTCTTTGTCAGCAAGGGATATGCCGAAATATTGGATTCTCCATCCGTGATCGACAAATGGCTGGATCTGCTGTCCAATCATTATGAGCGGGTGCAGGAACAGCGCAGTTCCACCGCCCAGTCGCGTTCGTCACATCTGGCGCCGAAGCATTGCGCCGCGGAGGTCATGGAGCTGTTGACGGATGAGCAGCTGCCAGCGATAGGCGACGAGGCTCCACGAGTCTCGGATCAGCCTTAAGGTTGATCGTTATTCTCACGATGTTCAACTGCTTTATTCTAATAGATTCATTCCCGATCGACCGCATAATAAAAAAGCTTCCCTGTCGCTATTCAGACGGGGAAGCTTTTGTTATAGATAGCTAAGATATTGAATCTATGCTGCTATGAATCTATGCTCTATGAATCTAAATCTCCAGGCTTTCTCCCGCCTTCAGCGGATGCCCGGATACGCCGGTTTTGGCCAGCTCCTCGCAGAATGCCTGCGCATCCTGGCGAATGCCCGGGAACGTATCGTAATGCACCGGAATGACGTGCTTGGTCCGAATCCACTGTGCCGCGAGGAGCGCATCCTCCGGTCCCATCGTCAGCATATCGCCGATCGGAAGCGCGGCTGCATCGATGTTATTCATCTCGCCGATCAGCTTCATGTCGCCGAATAGGCTCGTATCGCCCGCATGATAGAACTGTTGGCCTCCCATCGTAAGGATGACGCCGCCTGGCTGACCTGCATAAATCCAGGTGTCTCCCACCGAGATGGATGAGGAGTGAAACGCAGGGGTGTACTTCACCTTGAAGCCGTCAAACTGCGCGCTTCCCCCGATGTTCATGCCATGGGATTTGACCCCCTGGTTCCCGCAATATACGGCAAGCTCATAGACCGCAATGACGGGACAATCGTTGTTCTTGGCAATTTCAATGCAGTCGCCAAAGTGGTCGGAATGCCCATGGGTGAGCACCACCGCATCCACCTTTACATCGCTGGGCGAGATGCCGGAGCCGGGATTTCCGGATAGGAACGGGTCAATGATGACGCTCTTTCCGCCCGCTTCCACTAGAATGCTAGAATGGCCGTAGTACGTTATTTTCATCGTTAAACACACCTCCTACAACCTAGTTTACCCGTTCGGGGACTACTTGTAAAAAGAGTGGTTTCCTATTTTTTTCACAAACGTTCGGGAATGATGCACGGTCAAATCCTGAGCAAGCTTTAAAGACAGAAAAAAATACGTGTCATCCTGAACCGCCTTATGGCCATGAAGCGCCGCATTGACGGATTTGATCGTCTCTTCGTTCGGGTTGACACGCTTAAGACGCCCGTTCGCAACAGGACTGAATTGATGCTTTTGATAGATGACTTCAGTAATGGTATCGGGAAAATTGGCTGACCGCAGCCGGTTTAAGACAACATTGGCAACTGCCACTTTGCCTTCGTACGGTTCGCCTTCCGCTTCCGCCATGACAATCTTCTGGAGCAGAAGCAGTTCTTCAGCTGACAAATCGTAGGTCCAGGTTGCTTGGTCTTTCTGATCCTGGGTCAACGTCTTTGTTCTCGTGAAGAATAAAGTTGTGGGGGGTTTTAGGCTTTCGGCCTGTGACTTGGCGACATGCGTCCCCTTCTTGTTCCCCGTTGTATCCTCGGCAGTCTTGGCCTTCGGCGCTTTAGACGTCTTCGCTTTAGACTGTGAATTCGGGTTCCCGGTGGCGGTGGTGCCACGCTCTATATTAGGAAAGGAGAGCATATTTTCGCCCTTCATATTCCATGGTTGGTAAACAATTGAAGATAAAATGTTGACAGGTTCCCCATTACTTATGATCTTAGCTTTATTCCCAGCAGGATCGGGGATGCCTTCCGCAGCCAGCGCCGTCATCGCAAACCCTGGCTTCGCTTCCAGCTGCTCCCCTTCTGTTGTTTGCATACCAAGCAAGCTTATAAGAGACAAACTCACCAAGAGCGCACCAAGAAGCAGCGCAACCCAGCGATTTTGCCGTAGCAGTTTAATAACCATATTTTTCCTCCTATAATGTCGGCACATTCCTACACTATGTAACCACATTTTTGGGCATTGAAAACATGGTAATTTTATGAACATTTTATTTTTAATTTCAGAAATTTGTTGAAAGCCGCGCCACTCCAACGATTTCGTACATCGGGGCCGCATGTAAATTTGTTCGGAAAAGAACCAGTTCATGAACGTCCCACTGGATGTTTACAGGAGGACTTCCAATAATGTCCATCGAAAATTTTTCATCCCCTTGAAATTTGCGGGCAATTGTAATGTGCGGGCGATAAGGGCGATCCTCCGGTACGAAACCGTACGATTCCATCCTCGATACGACGGAGCGTTGAAGCTTCGCCAGGGCGTTCAGATCACCCCGGATTCCAGCCCATAAAATTCGCGGCGATGCGCTTGCGCCAAAAACCCCAGCATCGTGTACCCCTAAGGAAAACGGCTTATGCTCTGCAGCTGCCGCCGCAAGCCCGGCCGTCAGCTCGGGAATACGCTCCCTCGGCGTATCGCCCAGAAATTGAACGGTGATATGATAATCCTGCGGATGCACCCATTTGCGGAACGACGCTTGCGGCTTCAGCTTGTCCGCCCATGCAGCAAGACTTGCAGAGGCATCCGGCGACAAATGGACGGCAACAAACAGACGATCCATCGCATTCGAATCCGTGTGTGTCAAACCTGTTCACTTCCTTTCGATTGTCAGCGGCTATGCGAAAAACCGCAATATCTGATAAGATGAACGAAATAGATGTAATTTATGCCCAGGCTCTCATTACATTCCAAGGAGGTAGTAGTACCATGCCTAAAATCATTGCCTTACATGACATTACACCCCAGCAGCGGCAAAAAATCAAGGAAATCGCCCCCAGTTACGAGCTGACCGTCACCAAAGCGAAGGATCTTGCTCCGGGAATGATCCGTAACGCCGACATTCTGGTCGGCTGGTCGCGTACGATCGAGGAGGAAGCACTAGCCCAAGACAGCAAGCTGAAATGGATTCAGGCATGGTCGGCAGGCGTGGATAAATTGCCCCTGAAAAAATTCGAAGAAAGAGCAATCCTGCTGTCGAACGCCAGCGGAGTACATAGCGTTCCGATTACGGAGCATATCTTTGCGATGATTCTCGCCTTCAACCGCAATCTCCACCTCGCCGTCCGCCAGCAAACGAACAAGCGCTGGGATACGTCCGGAACCTTCACCGAGCTCGCGGGAAAAACGATCGTGATCGTCGGCGTCGGCCAGATCGGCAGCCATACCGCACGCATTGCGCAGGCTTTCGGCATGCGGACGATCGGCGTTCGGAATTCCGGCAAGCCGGATCCGCATGTGGACGTGATGTATACGGTAGGTCAAATCGATGAGGCATTGGCCCAAGGCGACTACGTCGTCAACATTTTACCGCTGACGGCCCAAACCAAGGATATTTTTAATCACGAGCGTTTCTCCGCAATGAAGACCTCCGCGTTCTTCGTTAATGTGGGACGGGGCGCAACGGTGATTACTAGCGATATGATCCAGGCCCTCCAATCCGGCGCGCTTGCCGGAGCCGGCCTCGATGTGTTCGAGGAGGAGCCGCTTCCGCCCGAGCATCCGCTGTGGACGATGGACAACGTCATTATTACGCCGCATATGGCTGGCGACACCGACCGGTACGGGGAACGCGCTGTGGAGATTTTTCTGGACAATCTGAAATCGTACGTCAAGGACGGGACTCTGATCCGCAATGTCATTGATTACAGCAGATCCTATTAGTCTTTCCTGGTGAAACTTCCGGAAAGGCAGCTCTCTTTAGCACAAGGCGAAAGGACGCTCAGGGCGGGATTTCCGCCGGGCAGCGTCCTTTATTTTTGGATATCATGTTTTAAAAAAAGGAGTTAGATGATCACCCATGCAGCCCTTTACGCAGCGTGTAATTGAGATCATTAAGAGCATTCCCGAAGGCCATGTCATGACCTACGGGCAAGTGGCCCGATTGGCTGGCAGTCCGAGGGGCGCGCGGCAGGTCGTCCGGATCCTTCACTCCCTCAGCCGTATCCATAAGCTGCCGTGGCACCGGGTCGTCAATGCCAAGGGAGAAATTGCAATCCAGGATGACGAGTCCAGAATGATGCAGGAGCTGTATCTTCAAGGAGAAGGGGTCAGCGTGAACCATCGCGGCATGATCGATTTGGATAAATACCGCTACGTTCCCGAGGAATAGCATTTCGTTTCGTTCCCGAAGAATGGGATGCCGCCGCTCCCCTTCCAAGCAGCCTTAGTCCCGCCGCCGCTCAACCAGCTCTGCCGGTCGATGACGCGGTTACAGCTAATGCTTAGGACAAGCACCCTTGCCCTTTAGCACAACGCCTGTAAGGGTCCTTCACTTCGGTGACTGGCTACTCACACAGCCAGATGCTTCGGACGAAGGTTGCTTTGCGGGTCGTGCAGCTGCCGAGCACCTGCCATCCAGCCTCCTCCAGCTGCTCTGCCAGCGGCTCGGTGCTCACGATTACCGCCCGGTCTGCCAGGCGGCGCAGGCTGTTCAGCATACGACGTTGTTCCTCTTCCGGAAATACCGAGCACACATTGTAGGGAAGATCCAAAACCGCGGTCTCATAATGCCCTTGCAGCGTGTTCATGTCCCGTATGGCTACGATGCTGTCATCGTACCCGTAATGAGCCAGATTGACTCTGGCTCCCCGCACCGCAAGCGGATTGATGTCACAGCCCTCGCAGCGGATGCCCATCGACAGCGCCTCGATCAGCACATTGCCCATCCCGCAGCATGGGTCAAGCAGCTTGGCACGTGGATCCGGCGCAGCTATATTGACAAGAGCGCGCGCGAGCCGTGAAGCGAGGCCGGTCGAGTAATTTTGCGGCTTCTGCTTATGCTTGTGCCAGACACGCGGCGGAAAATGGAGCAGCCCAAGCTTCCAGCTTCCTTGAACAGTCAACAGGCCGAACCGATGCTCGGGCGTCTTCATGTCAGCCCGGCCCTTCATGCTTCCACCTACAATCCGCTCCATAGCCCTGAGTTCTTCGTAGGAATGATGATTCCCTGCCTGCAGAGCGATTACCTTAAAAGTTCCGCCGTTAAGAGGGATGTCCGCTGCTCGTTCCGCAAGCCGCTCGATGGAGCTGTCTGTCGCTATAACCTCGACGCAAGCCGTCAGGAACGGGCTTCGGTCCGGGTCAATCCAGGTATCACTTTCCAACCAGTCAGCGCCATCCGGCTCGTGCCCGAACAGCGCCCGCAGCTCCATTCTGCACAGCTCCTGCTCCGTCTCATGGGAAGCGAAGATGTAAATATAGGTCGGCTTATCCACCGCCGGGAATATCCCCGATTCATTCTTTCGATCGTTCGTTTTTCGTATCACAATATCATCTCTTCTATTATATATGTTTAACCGCTTGTTTCTTGAAAATCAGCCCCCATGGTAATGCTTAGCGGCATTCAAGAATCCGTAATGCCTACATCCCCATCAAGAGCCGGTACGACTTCAGCCGCGCGGCATAATCGGCCACCGGGGTGACGATGAGAAATTCCTCGCACGCATACTTCTCGGCCATTTCCTTCAGCACCGATTTTACGCTTTCAGCGGTACCCGTTAGAATCCGAGGGAAGGATCCTCCGGCACCCGAATGGTCTTCCATGGCCCGGTCGGATATCGGATCAACCCGGCCATCAACTGCTGTCCTCGATTTCGGGCCAGCATCATCTGCTGCCCCGCTGTCGCTACTGTGCGCTGTTGCGTTCCCAGTTACCGCTATTTCGGGCATTCCGAATTCGTTCTGCCCGTCACGCCCGTCTTGACCAAGCCGAGCAACGTTCTCTCGCTCCAGCTGCCCGCTGCGCTGCTGCCCGAGACGCGCGGCAGTCGTAGCCATTTCACGGGCCAACTCCTCCGTTTCCGCGCAAATAACGCTCACGGCCACGATCGTTTGCGGCTTCTTCAGATGAGCCGACTGCCTGAATGCTTCCCTGTAGGATCGAAGCACTTCGGCGCCGTCCGTATCGCTCATGAACTGCCCGAAGACGTAGCCCGTCCCGAACTCGGCCGCATAGCCGGCACTCTTCGTATTGGTCCCCAGCATCCAAAGCGCAGGGGCAATCCCCGGCACCGGCTTGGCTGCAACCGGCACGTCCTCATACCGGTAACGGTCCTCCAGCAGCTCGGTCAGCGCCCGGATCCGGTTCGGCAGATCGGCGACATGGCCGAGGAAGTTGCCGCTTAGCGCCATGCTCGTATGGGCCGAGCCGCCGGGAGCCCGGCCGACGCCAAGATCAATCCGGCCGGGATATAATGCTGCCAGCATGCGGAAGTTTTCCGCAACTTTGAGCGGGCTGTAATGCGGCAGCAGAACGGCGCCGGAGCCAAGCCGGATGCGCTCGGTCCGCGCCCCGATATGGGACAGCAATATTTCGGGAGAAGCACAGGACAAATGCTCCAGATCGTGGTGCTCCGCCGCCCAATACCGATGATAGCCCCATGCTTCGGCGCAGCGTGCTAATTCCGCAGCCTGCTCCAAGGCGTCTTCAAACGTGCCTTCCCCAAGACGCGGAACGAGATCGAGGACGCCAAGCTTCAATGATTGATTCAATAAGTCCACCTCCAAGGGTTTAGCACGTCGCTTTCCCTTCATTAAATCGGGGTTGTCACACGATCCGATTTTAATCCAGGTCGTAGATGGATCCCACCTTCAGCCCGTACAGCTCATTGTATATTTTTTCCGCAAAGGCATCGGTCATGCCCGCAATATAATCGATAACCATATGCTCCCACGTCCAGATAGGATTCTCCCGCTTCTGGTCGGCCTCATAGCGCTGGAGCCAGTCGGACGGAATAATGGCTTGCGAAGCTACAGGATCGAGAAAGGCGTCCCACAGCCGCTTGATGATCCACTCGCTGCGCTTTTGCAACCGCTGCACCCGAAGATCGCGAATCATCGTCACCCAGGCAAAGCTCTTCAGCACACTAACCGTCCGCAGCATGTCCTCGTCCTCGGCCCCGTCTTTGACGAAGGTGACCTTCTTCCAGTTCCCGTTCGGGATGACACCGAGACTGCCTACGAAGAGGCTGACCCAATAAGCCTTCACCTCGCGCCGGGTGCGGGAGTAATCATTCTCGCAGGTCGGCATTTTCTCGTTCCAGACGCGCAGGAACTCGTCCAGCACCGACTCCACCTTCGGATGGATCCGCTCCTTGGTCCAGCCCTTCCACACCTCGTCTTCCAAGGTCATGATTTTCTGCACGATCAGCTTGTTCAAATGGCTGTCCCGAAGAAAATGCTCATGCACCTCAATCTTGCCTGCCTTAATCCCATCCTCCAGATCATGGGCAGAATAGGCGATGTCATCGCATAAATCCATCAGCTGCGCCTCCAGCGTCCGCTGGGTACCGGGAATGCCCCACTCCTTCCGGATGTGCGAGATATACTCCCATTCGTGCCGGTACATCCCCTTCGGATTCTCCAAGCCGGAGAAGGGATACTTGTTAATCCCCAGCAGCACCGCGTCGGACAGGTTGAGCCCGTTTACGTTTTCTCTTTTTTCCAGGAACATGATCAGCCGGAAATTATGCGCATTGCCTTCAAAATGCTCATATTTCCGCCGCATCGCCTGCTGCACCTGTGCCGCCTGCTCCGGCGACGGGATTCCCGGCTGACGCGTCAGCGCCTCCTCGGTCTTCCGATCAATCAGCTTTTCCAGTATGCCCTGGAGCACTTCCTCTCCTTTATGCCCGAAGGGGGGGTGTCCAAAATCATGGGCAATCGCCGCGCATTCCACCACCTCGGGGTCAATCATCAGCCCTGCATTCTCTGCCGCTTCCGGCAGCACTTCTGGGTAGCTGCGGGCAAGGCTCCTTGCGGCCTCCCTGGCAATCTGCGCCACTTCCAACGAATGCGTCAGCCGTGTCCGGTAGTAATCGCCGGTTCCTGCGCCGAACACTTGCGATTTCCCTTGAAGCCGTCGGAACGTCGGCGAATGGATCAAACGGGAATAATCCCGTTCGTACACCGCGCGGGAGGCATCGGACTTCGTCTGCTCCGGATATTGGCGATGCTCTCTAAGCTCCTTCAGCGTCATGTTTCCTCACTCCTGTTTATCTATTTGTAGTCGTTCTAACGCGATATGTACTTCCGATTATATGCCATCCGGCATCGGAAAGAAAAATACTATCTCCTCGGAGCGACCAAATTTACAAAAATAACTAAATATCCCGTTCAGGAAGGTTAGATAAACTTACATAAAGGAGGGCTATTTGTCTTTTTGAACTTGAAGGAGCGAAACGGACTCTTTTAATGAGTAAGGAATGGGATATGGAGGAGTATGGAACCAATGGAACCCAAAGGAATTTTTGTACAGGATATTCAATATATTGAACGGGCTACGGTCATTAGGGGGAAGGTTGTAGGATAACGGATGGGTAGAGAGGAACGTATGTATATTGGCAGGCAGGGTATCGAATTTATTAGGAAGGATTTCGCCTGTGTCTCGAGTGCTTCCTTATGCTACGGCGCCTAAAACCAACTCTCCTCAAAAGATTTAATAGCCGCCTCCCCCATCGTCATGACAGGAGGGGCAGCTATCCACAATGGCATTACAGCATCCTCATATCGCTTCTTAAGCCGCTCAAGCTCGATCCTCATCAGGGATGGGATCACTTCTTCGAATCGCTAAACATCCCCATGCGGTGCAGGATGGTGAGCATCCGATAAAAATCGAAGCTGCCGTCAGGATCGTTCAGCACTCCCGCCTTCCGCGCTGCTTTCACGGCATCCTCCGCCCACGCCGGAACCTTATCAGGCTGCTGGGCTTCCAGCTTCTTCAGCCTCACATTCAACTGCTTGATTGTGCTCCCCTGCTCGCTCAATGTATTCAAGGCCGAAGCGTATTGGTTGGCGAGCTGGCGCAGTTCCTCTTGTGTTTTGTGCAGCTCGGCCGTTAACTGTTCGATTTTCATGCGTTCCTCCTCCTCGGGACTTGGCAGATCATAACGGTGCAGTGAGTATTGTTCGATGATCGAGATCAGCTTCTGCGGATACTTGGGATCTGTCGCATAGCCGCCTTTCCAGATCTCCGTGGCCGCCGTCTTGTAGTCCGCCCATAAAACCCCGTGATAGCGCTTCGGCTTGTCTCTCGTTCCGTTCAAAATCAGTCTCGTATGGTCGTCCACCGATTCGTGCCAGCCGTTGTACTTGCGGAATTGGGCCTGGACGGTATATGGCGTGTTCCCCCGGTACTCCGTTGTCGGCATTGTCACGCTGCCAGCTGGACCCGTTCCTTTGATGCCGAACAGATTATTGGCCTTTTGCGTCAACCCGCTCGTCCCCCAGTTTGACTCCAAAATCGCTTGCGCCAGCGTCAACGAAGCGGGAACGCCGTATTTTCTCATGTCCTCGGTTGCAATTGGAGCAAGCTTGGCGATAAACTCATGAGGCTTCATCCTTTTTGTCTCCTTTCACGGCGGTTTTCTTCTCACCCTCCTCCGATTTGATCTGGAAGACCTGTACCACATTACGCAGC
The DNA here is from genome assembly GCF_038597315.1 of Paenibacillus sp. FSL M8-0142. Taxonomy (NCBI): domain Bacteria; kingdom Bacillati; phylum Bacillota; class Bacilli; order Caryophanales; family Paenibacillaceae; genus Paenibacillus; species Paenibacillus sp. FSL M8-0142. The sequence goes on along the minus strand of NZ_CP152008.1, from coordinate 1,095,832 downwards.
GATTGCGGAATCGGTACGCCCATCCGCCCAACATTCTCAAGAATGGACAACAGCTCATTGGCCAGGTAGAAGAAGATGACCGTGTTTTGAAAATAGTTCATCTCGCCGAGCACCCGGTCAACCAGGTGCATTAACGCGATGATGAGAAAAATCGTGATTTTCCGGGCGATGCCGGCGTAGCCCCTCCGGCTCTGCAGCTCGCCATTCATCCAGGCCGCCCCCCAGCCGGTCAGCCAGTCGATCACCACGAACCACAGCAGCAAATGCAGCGGCAGCGACCAGCCGCCCCAGACATATCCGGTTACGGCACCCGTCCCAGCCACCAGCATCTTAAACAGTTGACCGATGTGCTCATACATAATCGTTCCTCCTTTTTATGGTTGAAGGGATGAAAAAGCCCTCGGCGGGCCGAGGGCTTGAAGCTTGTGTTGGCGTGATTTGTACTGCGCTTGCGGATCCTGCTTCACCTTTGTTGGCGTATCAGCGTTGCGCATGCGGATCTGCCTCATCTTTGTTGGCGTATCTGCACTGTGTTTGCGGATTCTGCCTCATCTTTGTTGGTGTATCAGCACTGCGCATGCGGATCCTGCTTCCGATCGCTGTTTTCCCCGGATTTTTTTGAAGACTTTTACGCAAGGTTAAAATCCGGGGACAAAGGCGAACGCTTCGCTTCTTCAGCAGCATTCCGCCTACTCCGTTGAAGGTTTGGATTCTGATTGCTCTTGGGAGTTCAGAAAGCCTCGCCTGTAATTGCTTCGTATTCCTCTGGCGTAATGACGCCAAACGCAACGTACTGTCGAAGCTGGGGCTTTTGCGCCCACCTTTTTTCATAGTAATATTTCAAGCGTTCAAAATCGTTCTCAAACATACGTTTCCCCTCCTTCGGATGGACTGCCTTCAAGTGACAGCAGTCGTAGCTCCAGCCCTACGACTTGCGCGCCGAGTGTTTCGTTTTGCCGGCGAATCTCCAGCATCTCCAATTCGCGTGCTACCAGCTCTGTGCCAAGCCAGTCCATCTCGCTTGGGGCTTGCGGCTGGGGTGCAGTGATTCGCTCAATTTCCTCGGCTGTTAGCCCTTCGATCCATAGGGCCGGCATCGGCGGAATATTCAAGACCGGCCGGTCCGCCCGCTCCTCCTCTGGAGTGGTGTTCCATGCGCTCATCGCCTCTTGATAAGCGGCTTCAGCGGCTTGAATCGAGTCCTGGTATTGCCGCCATGCCACGAAATCAAAGCGTGGGAGGAAGAGGCCAGTTGGAACTGGGATGCCGACGATGTAGCCTGCCGGTTCCCGGTCGACAGTTTCATTTCCGGTGCTAGCATTGGAGGCAATGGTAAATGTATCGGGCTGCTCCAATCCATTGGTCATGGGTAGAACCGGAGAATAAAAAGAGACGACACCTGTAAAAGTATCGTCCACGAGTTCGTCCTCTAAATAGAGGCCGTCAATATTTACTTTCGGTACGGCTTTCATGGGATACCTCCTTAGAGTGGAAATAATACATCCATAATTATATTGTCGCCCGGTCCAGTTTCAATATTTACGTGACCGTCTGCATTTATACAAACAAATCTGGCATCTGTAGTAGCATCATTTATTGTTAAATAGAGTGGGCGATCAGGTCTAAAACCTTCAGGCAATTTAAAGACTGTGTGTCCAGTCGTTGTTCCGGTCCTCCCGCCACTTAAACGTCCTTGTATACAAATTAAGTTGTTTTGTTTTTTATAACGTATTGGTGTACCAAAGGAATGATTTACCCATCCATTCAACAATGTCGGGTAAATCCAATCTTGATCTACTCCCTTCTTCTTTACCTCCGTACTCATTAGCATCGATATATCTCTCGTGCTTAGCTGCACTGAATTGACTAGATCTATGAATACTGACTTCTCATTTGCGGCATACGATCCGAAGAACGGTACGATGGGCGACTTTTCAAGCATTAAATACGTAATGGAATAGGCTGCGGATGCGTCGTAACCCTCGTACTTTACTCGTCGCTCTTTTCCGTAAGCTAAATTATTTCTATACTCCCAAAAATCACGGTATTCGTTTTTATAAACGGCTAGTATTCGTTCTGTTTTGTGTTTTAAAATCGAGCCCGGCAAGTTGATATCGTTTATAGCATGAGCGTCCCCAGTCCGTTGAGGTTTCACACTTTCACGAATAACAATACCCGACCCAATTTCGATCTGGTTACCACCTTCACTTAAAGTAAGCATACCTTCAGATATAACCGGCTCGACTATTGGAATTGTGAGTTGGTATACAAGTTGATATAACGATATTGTTTTATCTTTTACAGAAGGAGAAATCTCATTAACTGGTACGGACGTACGTAAATGTGCCCAAGTGCTATTCCAGTTCGCAGGGGGCATGTAACCTATTGGTGTCCATGTTTTTTGTGCCGAACCTGTTTGATCGTTATAGGGACTAGCACTCATGTTACGCATTGTCCAGCCCATAAAATAAGCCCTGATCTCTTCAGCTGTCGGCGTATAGTTAGTGCCCCATCCGCTATCTGAGTTCGATACAGAAATCTCAAATATTTGCCTACTAGGATCAATATAAAAGAGATCGGCCCCATAGTCAGGTGATCCACCGTTAAAGCTAGTTAATATTCCCCCATCATATTTAGAAACAAAGCATGAAAGTGAAATGCCTGAAATTAACGTATTGATTTTCTTATAATCTGGGTGTGTCCCTTCAGCTTGAATATTCCAACCATCAATTTTATGGAAATGGATTTCCCTCCAATTTGTTAACTTGAGATACTGACCGTCATTTTCAAATACTACATCAGCATGATCACCAGTCAATGGATTAGCGTACAAGTCTGTTTGCAGTGCGAGCATCGAATCTTTACTTGGAATAAACTCTTTTTTCTGTGTGCCTGGGGTAAGCATTGGGTTCTTAAATATACGTTTTGCATCGCCAGCGGCATAAATTTTTATCGAATCCCAAGGCCCGCTATTAAAAGATCCAGCAGTCGCATAAGGAAATAATATACTAGTATCATCTGCGCTACTTACTGCCAGCAGGCCACTATCCCCCGAAGAAATATAGTAGTCGGTGTTTTTTAATACTTTAATTACCACTTGTGTCCAATGCCCATCATCAGCTCCTAACTGTTGGTACTCATATGGAGCTACTACTCTACCTTTGGTATTAATTATGTCCCATTCATAAAACGGTGGCAGCAAATTCTCTCCGTATAGGATAGCATATGGATTACGAACTGGCTGAATACTATCTACATAAGGATATTTTTGGATAAGTTTCTCGTCAGGTTCGCTATAATCCGCTTCAGTCACTTCATAGATCCGGAGACCACTAAGGTAAAAGGTAACCTCCTTATCGGAAAGATTCCAGAAATGTAGTCCTAGTCCCCTTGAGTCTCCTATCCCTCTAAAAACTACTGAATTCCAGGATGTACCTATTTCGGCCTCTCTGACACTTCCTAATCCTCCCCATAGCTCACAATGTAAGGTGAATGGAGTGTTAGCTTTTATATCGGCGATAATAATATATTTGGCATTATCCTTATAAGTATGCGATCCGATCCGGATTAAGTTACTCGCATCACCAGCATTCCCCTTACCCAGGGATACAACCTTGAGTCCATTATCGCCTATGGTTTTGTTCGTAGAATCAAGGGAAACGCTGTGGTTTCCGCTACTAGCTATATGATCTAAAGAAGAGAATCTCCCAATCCGCCCCAACAAATTCACCAACGTCCGCCCCTTAATCCCGCTCAGCGAAAAGGGCGCGCTTCGCTCCGCGTTCACGATCTGCAGCCCCGGCTGCAGGACGACCTCCCGGCGCGCCTCGGTGTCCAGGCGCTGCTGCAGCGCGTCGATGGCCTGGCTCGCTTCGCCGGCGAAGCGGTCGACCGTGTCCGCGTTCTGGTCGATATATTTCTCCAGATCGAAGTACGTCGTTGCCGGCGACGTCCGATCGATTTTGTTCAACCCGATATTCGGTGTTACCGGATTCGTCATTTATGCTCCTCCTCCCAACAATCTGTCTTGCGTCGTAGCCGATAACTGCTCCACCGTCATGCCCTCCACCTCGGCGATCGTAAGGTAGCGCAGCGCATAGTCGACGGCCATATGCGCCGGCTTGATCGCTTCAATGGCCGATTGAAGATCACTCAAATTCGGCGGAATGCCGAGGGTGTCCCTGAAATGAATCGTCACCTTGTACTCGGCCGGCTGGACAGAAACCTCGATGCTGCCCCGCTCGTAGGCTTGGGCGACATTTTTGAGCATGCTAGCGGACACCTTGCCGCTTCCCCGCATCTTCGAAATGACGACCGAGCGCCGCTGCTCGACCGGCTTGGACGGGTTCACCGGGATGCTCAGGTCCTGCTCATACCGGGACAGCGCCCAGGTCGCGGTCTCCGGATAGTACTGATCGATCAGATCCACCAGACGCTCATCCAGCTTGTCCAGCTCAGCTCCTTCCGCATTGGCGATGGCTTTCATTTCCCGGATGCCGTGATAAAAGGACGGGAGATATCCCATCCAGACCTCTGCCTTGCTCATCGCACTGTCACCGTCCCCAGTACGGCGACCGCTTCCGGTTCAATCAAGACGCTCTCGGTCCCTCCATTGACGGTCAGCACCTCGTAGTCAATCACTTCGGGAATATCCAGGATGACGTTGGCAATCCGGTTATACCGGACCAACGGGTCTGTCATGGCAAGATCCTTCAAATATTGGCGAACGCCTTGCTCAATTGCTTGCTGGACGCCGTCCAAACCCGCACCATCCAGGAGGGTCACCTGCACCTCAATGTTGACAGGAACTTCAACCGCCCCGGTCACCGTCACAACCGATCCGACGGGAGCAGCTCCCTCGCCCATCCCGTCCATCGTGGGATCGATGTACTGCTGTACAGCTTCTACAATAGATGGCGCGGGCGATCTCATCTCATTGTCCAGCAGGACAACTTTGACCGTGCCCGGCCCGTTCCATAACGGAAAGGCTTTGGCTTTGCCAACCCCGGCTTGCTCCCGCGCCCACAGCTCATATTGATTTCGGTTCGCGCTGGTGACGGGTCGGGAGATTTTTTCCCGGTAACGATCATACAACGCCTCATCGGACTCGGTATCTTCCCCCGGCACAACCAATGCCAGCAGCTCCGCTTTCACCAAACCTTCGATATACTCCAATGGCAGCAGCGGGCCAAACCGCCGGTTGCCCTCTTTGCCGACCGTCTCGCATTCCAGCACATATTCCCCCGCATCCAGCCGGCCAATGACCGTGTAGTTTAACGCATCCAGCGAAAAACGGCTCCCTATCGGAACCTCTGCCGGTCGATTTTGTTCTCCCGTAAAACGTCCGCGCAGCCGCGCCTTCGTGGCCTGCTTACGCGTTAGTCCCGACCAGGCGATGCTCCGGTCCAAAAACTCGCCGGAAGCCGTGGCGGCAAACTTGAAGTTCATGGAGGAGTTCAGCTCAATGTAAGCTTGCGCCAGCTCCGCGGCGGCTGGGGCAAGCGCATCGAAGATAATGCTTCCCTCTCTTTTGTCCAGTCCATCCGGCACCCGGCCCAGCATCCGTTCCAGGATCGCTTCATAGGTCTGATCCTCATACATCCTCCCTCACCTCCTTCGTCATCGCAAACGGCCCATATACGGTTCGGACCGTAAATTCCGCCATTGCCGTCTCCCCGGCAAAAGAAATATTCATGTCGTCGACCGACAGGATCCGGTCGTCCTGAAGCAGCGCCTCCTTGATATGCCGCTCGATCTCGGCATACGCCCACAGCGGGTCACGACCGATGACATCATACAGCTCATGGCCGTAGTCGCTGCTATAAATCAGGTGCTCGAAGCGGCGGGTTTGGAGCACCTTGGCAACGGCCTGCTTGATCGCCTCCAGTCCATCAATTTGACCTGACAACGTCCCCTCCTGCAGGTTCAATCGGTAGGTCAAACTCGGCTGGTCCAGACTCTCCACCACTTCGGTATCCGGTTGAATCGTGCCTCCCTGCGGAATCATGACGGCTTCACCAGCCGATCCAGCACAAGATACGTCTGTCCGCCCTGATAACGGAGCAGCAGCACCGTATCCCCGATCTCAAGCCCTTTGCGGATCAATACTTCCTGACCGTCAATATTCAGTTTGTACTCCGTCACGGACTCTCCGATCACTAAAAAATCCTCCGTCAGGCTGAAACGCTGATCCACGTTCACCTCCAGAGGATTCACCGATGTTACCGTGCCATACAGCACCGCTACGGGATTCGTGCTTCCCACGGCGCTCAGGCTCGCTTTTTTGATAATATCCAGCATCATGACTTACACCACCTTCATATTCAGCGACATCGTATGCGTTCCGTCCGAGAACTTGTGCGAGCACTCATCGATGAGATAAGGCTTCAAGCCTTCGCCGGGGAGATTGACGTAAATCGTGTTCCCTGCCCGGACGCGCAGATCGCCGATCGCCTCGATGGAGAGCGTCTGCTGCTCCCTGTTCTTCAGCTCCAGTAAATTTTGGGCAAGCTGCTTCAGCTGCGCCGGATTCATGTTCTCATCGGCAACCTCGTACAGCTGGAGAAGGCCCCACTGGGCGATGTTCTCTCCGTGCTGATAGAGGTAGACGTCCCGCTTCCCGGTCTGCTTGTTATCGCGAACCACCTTAATTCGATTGTACGTCTCGTTGTCGATGCTCTTTTTATAGGAAAAATCCGTCATCAGGCTGTCTTCCCCAACGGCCAGCATCAGCAGCATGTCCTTGATGTTCTTGAGCGTCAGCTTTCCGAACTCGTCGTAAAACATATAGTACTGCTTGGTTGCCATCAGCGTCGCATCCAGCGCTTTGCAGATAATATCGATCAGCTTCTTGTCGGCCTCCAGCATCGCCGGAATGACATGTCCCGTATCGGCCAGCGTCCCTGTCTTCAGATTGAAGTCCTTGGCGATCTTGCGGATAATGTCCTCCACCTTGGCGTTCGTAAACCGGTAGGTGTCGTTGCTGGACAGGTAGCGCAGCTGGTCGTAAGCCATGAGCTTCACCTCGGCATCCATGCCCCACTCTTTGGAGAAAACATAACCGTAAAACAAGTCCTTATCATCCTTGCGGAACCGGACGATGTCGCCGTTCTCAATCTGGAATTGCTGGCTCTGCGCCAAACCGTCGTTCACGAAGCGAATATCCAGACTGGCCGGCTTCGCCTGACGGCTTGTCTTCCATGTGATGTCGGTGACGACCTGCCCGAGATCCCACACGCTTCCGTTCTTCCGGTCTATCATCAGCTCGATCATGCCGTCACCTCCTTTAAGGGATTTTCAACACCCGGCCGACGGCGAGCTTTCGGACCTCATGATCCTTGATGCCGTTCAGCTTTTGGATTTCGGTATGGCGGGAGCCGCTGCCGAGAAGCTTTTGGGCGATGCTCCAGAGCGTGTCCCCCTTCGCTACGGTATACGAGTTCGGCTTCTTCCGGTCATCCGGACGCTCCTTGGTCTTCACCGCGGCCGCCTTGCTGTCCTTGGCCGGCACAACCTTGCGGGCGCCATAGAATACATAGCGCTTGAGGGTGATCGAAAATTCGATATCCTCCGGCGAACCGGACATCGTGTTCCAGCTGAAGCTCTCGATGGAGGCCGCCATGTTGATGCCAAAGGATTTCATCGCCCGTACCACATTCCCGCTGTCCGTGCCGCTGAGCGGATCGGGGACCAGGCCCGTCATGACAAACCGCACTGGTCTTCGACTCTCCATCCATCCCTTGATGGTGTTTACATAATCGATGGGGAGCTTCAGCTTGTCCTTGCTTGTATTGACGAAAGGATACGTTCGTCCCGGAAAAAAGCTTTCAAACGATATTTCGGTCAGCTTCGGATACAGGATCGCGTTGATCTCGCCAAGTCCGGCCACGGTGTAAGATTTCCCCTCGCTGCCGTCCTTGACCTCGATCCGTTCCGGATTGACCGGAAAGCGGAATACTTCCTGTTGATTATTAAAACTCAGAAACAGCCCATAATCGCTCATGCTACAGATACACCCCCTCCGCGCTGGATACGAACTGCTCCTCCAGCGTCCGGTTAATACGGGACATAATCGTATCGAGATCTGCGCCGGAATTAATATCCCCTGTCGTCATCTGAACTGTCGGCGTTAACGTGATCATGTTGCTGATCGCGTTCACCTCGGCCAAATCGCGCATCACTTTGAGATCCTCGCTCGCTACATCAACCGTGTTGTTCACCTGGCCGATGGAATCAATGCTGCCACCCGCAGGGGCAACCGGCACCGGTGCCGCCGGCATGGCAGGCATTGCGGGCATGGCAGGCGTGGCGGGCATGGCTGGAGCCGGGGCGGCTTTAGGATAAGCGACGTCGTAGCCGGTTTTGCCGGCGTTGTTTTGTTTGAGGAGGTCCTCGTACTCCTTACCGATCCCTTTATTCGGGAGCAGCTGATCCTTGAATTTATCCATCGAGAAATTCTCGATCATATCTTGGCCCTTGTCCTTGAAATTCGTAAAATCCGCCTTGTATTCGATCTCCGCGATTTGCTTCGTGTTGACGCCAAGCACCCTGCCGAAAAAGCCCGCAACAGCGTTGATTCCTTTAATCAAGCCGTTGATGACGGTAACGACTGTATTGACCGTACCTTGCGCAAGATCAACAATGAAGCCGAAGACGTTACTGAGCACCTGCTTGACCCCCTGGGTAACGACGCCTAACACGCCAAATGCCGAAATGACGGCTATGATTAAGGATATGAGGAACACCAGCGGATTCGCTTTGACGATCATGTTAAACAATCGCATAGCGCTGGTGGTGATCATGGTGCGGGCCGCCATCATCGCTTGCACCGCAGAATAGGCATAACCCGCAATCCTTCCGGCGATGAGACCGGCATTCAATCCTGCGATCAGTACGCCTACAAACGTAAGGATCGGCATTAATCCGATGAATATGTTAATCAGATTCCATATCGTCGTGCCAACGCCGGAAATCGCTCCCTTAATGAATTCCCAAGCCGGAGGAACCAGCTGGGCGATCCAGACAAACCCTTGGGCCAGGATCGATAATCCGATCGAAATCGCGTCAATGAACGGCTGGAACGCCCCGCTCTCAAACGCGGATTGAAGCATGTCTAATATAGGGGTAATTGCTGCCAATGCCCCTCCTCCCATTTGAACGAAGGAATCGTTGACATGTCCCATGATGCTCTTCCACTTATTCATCGGGGAATCCATCATCGTATCCATCGCTTGCTGGGTCATGCCCGATTTTTGCAGAAGTTGATCCATGGAAGCCAGGAAAGACGCAAAGTTCCCCTTCGACGCCACGATTTCGGCGTTAAAGGCTTTCATCTGGGCATCCGGTATGTTGAAGTTTTTAGCCAAGGCGCTCGTATCGCCGCTCATGGCGCTCATGATGGCGGCCGTGGCTTCCTTCGAGCTTTTGTTGCCTGGTGACAGCATGCTTAACCTGTCTGCAAAATTGTTCAACTGGGCGATCTGGTCGGAGTTTTGCGTCATGGACATGAATGTTAACGCATTATTTAACGATTCGCTCACGTCTGCTCCTGTTCGAAGCGCATTTTGCTTGAGCTGCTCGAACATGGCTGACCCCAGATCTGCATTTCCGGTCTTGGCCTTAAATAAATCCTCCAGCGCCTGTTCCTTCGCGGCCGGGATGACCGTCATCGTAACAGCCATTGTACCTGCGGAATATAAAGAGCTCGCCCACTTCATCATGTTGCCGAGCATGCCAGCTTTCTTTCCTCCTTGCCCGATCTTTTGATTCAACGCTTCCTGGGCTTCGGCCGCTTTGGCAATTTGGTTCTTGGTCTGCTCAAAGCCTTGCTCAAATTGCAGCATCTGGTTCACCAGCGCTTCGTTCACTAACTGATTCATGCTGCCCAGCATGATTTTGGATTGCAAAAGGGCATCCTTTACACTCGCCATTCCCTCACCCCCTTCTTCTAAAATCTATCTTCGCTTCCGGATCCGCTCCCTCTTCTCCTTCTCCACCCGCATCGAGATCATGGCATAGATGGCGGCCCGTTCCCGGACCGTCATCGCCATGAGCTCATGAGGAAGAATGTGCAGTTCGTGGAGGGCGTAGTACGCATAGTTCGCGTCGCCGTCGCCCTCGTTGATTAGTTTTTTACTTCATCCACCAGCTCGTTCATATCGCGGTCAAAGCCGTTAAGGGCCTGCACGCGCTCCCCGAGCGCCGCAAACTCGCCCGGTAGCAGCATTTTGCGCAGCAGGGACTCCGCGCCAAGCACGCCGTACGATTTTTGGAGCTCGCTGTTTTTCAAATCCGGGTAAATGACGCTCGTCACCATCAGCTTCGCCATGTAGTCATTGGGATCGATCTCCGGCGTATACACGCCGTTCTTGCCCTTCACCTTGCGGGTGGCGGCACGGCGGCACTCCTGGTTCTCCTCCTCCGTAATGCTGCGCAGCTTCCACGGAACGGGCTTGCCCTCCGCATCCTTGAAACGAATGGAGACCACGAATTCCTCCGTGATCTCCGCAGGCGACTGACCTGCAAAAAACATGCTAAAATCGCTCATTTTCCTTCCTCCTCTTGTTTGTTCGTATTAGGCCAATGGGTTGAACGGGGTTTCGATCCGCACGTTCTCAAACGTAAACGCCACTTCTTCCTCCAGCGCCTCCGCTTCGGTATCCAGGGAAGCCATGATGACGCTGTCGAGGTTGACCCCCTCCAGGATGACCGTCTGCCGTCCGGTGGACGAGCCCGGATCCTCGTTGCGGACCTCGATCATGAAATAAGCGTCCTGTCCGGTCTGGATATATTCCATCATCAGCTCGCGGAACAGCGAGGTGACATAATAGATGGTCATCGTGCCGCTGCCCTTCCAGCCGATCGCCTTATGCTGCACGGCGCGCTGGCCCATCGTTTTCAGCTCAGCCTTCTCTTTCTCCACCGTAGCTTCCAGCGTTTTGATATAAAACATTTCCTCCATACGGTCGCCAATCTTGACGAATGCCTTGCCCTCTTGTCCCGAAATCGTATCGCTTGCACGCAAAAATGCCATCTTAGACCACCTTCACTTTCATGTATACTTTTTCAATTGCATCGACCGGCTGAACCTTGATATCGACGAACAGCACGTCCCCCTCGGTACCTGGCGTCACCACAATATCCTCATTCGCGTTGAAGTTCTGGATCGCCCCGATATTCTGCAGGGAAGCGAAATACGCAGCGCACTCTGCCCAGAACAGCGTTCGGCCGTCCACGTTGTTGTCGACTTTGCCGATGTAGGACTGCTCGAAGATGAGCTTCAGATCATTCGCAATGCCGTCCAGGACGCGGACTACCCGGTTTTTGGAAAAATGGCGCGCCTTGGCCGGCTCGATCGACGTAAAGCTGTTAATGTCCTGCTCTACCACGGCTTTACCGCCGCTGTAGCTGAACAGGAATTCGCCCTTCGTCAAAGCTTCTTCAATTTCCGTATGGCTCAGACGAATATCGGTATCGACCGCTTCATCATAAGCCGCATACGTCAGCGACTCATTAACGGCTGCAGCAGCCGTGGCGCCCGTCACCCAGGCAACCGCCTTAACCTTGTCCACGACGGTGCCGTCGGTGAGGACAACGCCGTTTTTCACGCTGATAATGCCTTCGTAATCCGCCGCCGGATAATCCGGAAGCACGGCCTGCACCTTCTTGCCTTCCTGCTCGCGCAAGCGCTTGATGAACGCCGTGTACAGCGATTTGAGGGTAGGATCGTCCGAAGCCAATCCCACCGTCTGGAAGTCTTGTACCTCAAGCGCAGCCAGAAAATCGACATGCTCCTGGTTCGTCACGGTCCCGTTCGCACCGCCTGTCAGCGCAAATCCAGCCGTTGCGGCCAAATCGCCGGCATCCGGCGCGAAGGTTACACACAGATTCGGCTGCAATTCCTCGGCGTTCGCAACGAGCTGCTTGTCCACGGCTTTGCCGCTCAGCAGAGTGCTGACGACGAACTTGCCCGGATCGTCGACCGCGTTCTCGATCACGATGCGGATATCGTTGCCGCGCTCCCCGCCGTACCGAGCGGTCACGCTAAGCCCTGCTACGGCTCCTGAAGCTTGAACGCCGCTGTTCAGGCGGTACAGCAGAAGCGTTCCTGCCCGCTTGAGCGTTTCTTTTACCAGCAGCAGCTCAGGCGACGTGATATCGTACCCCAATACCTCCAGCAGATTGCTGCCTGGTTTGATGGTGAGGAGCTTATGCGGCTCTCCCCATGGAAGCGAGAGTCCCAGCGCAGCGATCCCGCGTTCGCCGACGCGTCCGATCGGCTGCTCCTGCGATGTGATTTGGGTGTATACCCCAGGTCTTACTTTGTTAGGTGTTGTCCATGTTCCTCCGGCCATTTAAATGACCTCCTTTTTCAAAAATGTGGTAAGCTGTTCTTTCGCTTGTTGGACGGTGTACGTCGTCTCTTCTGCCAGTATGGCGTTCAGCACATCCTTCTCCCGGTTGCTGAATTGCTGGGACTGTACCAGCTGGTGTTTCGTAAACGCCGGTGCTGCCTGTTTCTTGCTCATTTCAAACCGCCTCCTTGTTGTAAGGTTTGCATCTTTGGAACGGATTCGGCAGAATCCGAAGATACCTGAATGACATACTCTGCGCTGAAGTATCCTTCTTCCGCCGCAGCTCCTTCTCTCTCCGGCCGCTCCCATGCGACCGCCGCCGCCCGGCATGGTCGGCCTTCCACTTCGAGCTCCGTCAAGCTCTCCAGCATCTCGTCCATGATCCCCGCCACGGGCTGCCCCGCCGCAGGCTTATAAAAGATGCGGAAACGAAAACGAGCCGCATATCGTCGTTGCGATATCGGCTCGAATTCGGCTAGCGCCAGCTCGGTATGGAAGTAGGGTGGTTCTGGTATAGGAACAGCATCCTCCTTGGAAATCAGGGGGATGCCGGGGAAGGAGCTGTTTAGTCGGGATGCCAGGGCATCCGTGATGAGTTGGGTTAGCATGGGGGCTCCTTTCGGTAAGGTGAATTAGTATGATCTTTGCTAAAATAGCAATATTGTCTTAGCTCAAAATTGGCTTAATACGCTAAGTTATTGCTTGCATCCCAATAAAAACTCCGGATAACACATTTCCATTTTTTTGTTGGGTTAGTTTAACCAAGCGATAAAATCGCTTCGCGGGACACTATGCTACCTTTGAAACCTACAGGTTTAATCATATTTTCGGCAGCACAGGTCTTGAAATTCTGTAATTGTCATAAAGGTGATGCTTATTATCGTAAAAACAGTTAATCAACGAAAGATATGATTTTTCTTACAAACAATATAAATACCCTTTTGCTCATTTACTTTTGATAGGGCTCTAGCAGAATTTATAATCTTATGTGACAGTCACTATGGCATTAGCGTAATAATTCATAGTAATAGACTCGAATTCACTCGCATATGTCGAATTAACCCTATGGCGTGTGTATATCCCCATCGGCTTTGTAAAGTCGAAGTAATCTAAAATCCTTATTTGGTCCCACGTCACTTTATTATCGCTGTAATAGTGAGACTCAATTACAGCATTAGGTATATCCAAAATAAAGTTAAGAATCGAGGTTGACGCGTTTGTACGTACATAAGCACCATCACGTTCATCATCCCTAGCTAAAACTATCGTTTGGCCTAAACTGTTCCGTATTACAATATCTGTTAATATTTTGTAATTCATACTGGCCCCATATGATAAGGTACCCCATGTTTGTGCCCGAATAGCCTGTGAATAATCTGGATTTCCTCCACCTCCGTTAATAGAGTAGCAAATGACTACACCTGAAACATATCCCAGGTCGAGTACTAAGTTGTAGTAATCCTGCCCAGCTTCGATTGAAGCTGTCCGGCCAGGGAGTTGTACAACTTGCCTGTTATATATTCGTGGTTGTAGCGTCCCTGTTATCCCTCCAACAATAACTCCTTCGCGTATATTCTCAGGACGTAGGCTCGGTTCAGGAGCCGTTACCCAGGTAGACCCATTATAGTAGCCAGCCGGAGGACGAATAAAATAACGATCCCCTGTCCAAGCCGTTTTTTCAAGCCCTGGCATGTGATTGTTTTCAACACTTCGGTTCGCTATCCCACCTGATACCCCAAAAATAGAATGACCACTTAGGATGTTTGCAGAATTTAAATTGGGCTCAGCTTCTTGTAATTGTGCAGTTGTAACTTTTATTTCTCCATCACCAGCACCACCTTTTTGATAACCCTTCTCGGGATAAACAGCGAGCGCTCCATCCGGCCATTTAGCCGTGCCTGTAGCTGTTCTAATACCGGTAAGGTTAGGTATGGTTCCGGTTATTTTCCCGTTTGGACCGTATGCCGTTTTAGATGCCAATATATCTCCAGCCACAGCGGTTGCGTCGCTTGTATCTGTACCGGTCGGGATGGAACGAATCCCGTCATCGAGTTCCTCAAACGTTGCAATCTGCCCTTGCTTGGAAACCGTTCCTTCTTTGGCGATGATGGCGGTTTCCAATCGAATTTTCCCGTCAACGCCAGATTGCTTTAAATTAGTTATTTCAGCCTCACAGCTCCCCACTGCCTCATCAATCTTGTCCCAGTTCTCGTTCAGCATCGTCTCGATGTTGAATGTCTCGTTGCCATCCGTCATCGGGTCCTTTTTCAACAGTCCTAAATTCGGTGTGTTACTGGCCAATTCAGGCACCTCCTGCAAATTTGTTTAAAGGCATCTGTCCCAGCTCGTCCAAGGTCATAATTTCATGGATATCGCGGATGAGCAGGTAATTGAACGCATAATCCACCGCCAAATGCGCCGGCTTGATCTCCTCGATCGCCGCCTTCAGATCCTCCAGGTTCGGCGGAATGCCGAGCGTGTCGACGAACTGGACGGTAAATCGCCATTCCCCCGGTTGAAACGTAACCTCGACCGCGCCGCCGTCATAAGCTTCGGCGACGTTCTTGACGAGCCGGCCCGAGAAAGTTCCGGCTCCGCGCAGCTTCGACTCCAGCACAGCCCGCCGCTGCTCCATCGGCTTCGCCCGGTCCGTCGGGATGCCGAGTTCCTCCTCCCAGCGGTCGAGCCCCCAGGTCGCGGTACGGACGAAGAACTGGTCCGCGGCTTCGTTGAGCGCTTGATACAGCGCATCCAGCTCGCTCCCCTTGGCCTCCATGTCCGACTGCATGACGCGGGACGTCTCGTAATAGGCCGGAAGATAAGAAAACAGCTCGCGTCCTCGCAAGCTGCCGATCGCCGTCTTATTCATGCACGCTCACCGTCCCCAACACCGCCACCTGACCGGAGCCGATTTCGATGTTTTGCTGCTCGGCATGGCCGTTAATCGTCAGCTCCGAATAGTCGACGATGATCGGGATATCCAGCAGCACGGCGGCAATACGTGTATACCGGACAAGCGGATCCTTCCGGTTAAAAGCGATTTGCTGCAGGTAAGCTTGGACCCCTTCCTCGATCAGCGCCCGGATTTCCTCAATCGTGGACGGCTGTTCCTGGGTGCGCTGCACCTTGACCGAGATATGAATCTCGACTTCCTCGGCCGGCATGACGGTGACGATAGGGCCTGCCGGGGCCGTCCCCTCCCCTTGTCCATCCTGCGTCGGGTCGATATGCTGCTGGACGGCATCCACGATCTCCTGGCTAGCCGCCCGCTTGTCCGTGTCGAGCAAATAGAGGCCGACCGTCCCCGGTCCGGCCCACAGCGGGGCGACCTCCACGCCGCCGACGCCGGGGATTTCGCTGGCCCACTGCATATACTGCGCTTTGTTGCCGCTGGTCCCCTGGCTTCTGACCTTTGCGTAAAAACGTTCCAATAGCGACTGATCCGTCTCAATATCAGTGCCGCTTCGCGTCGGCTCGGGATTCGTCACGGACGTGACGCCGCTGACGGAGGTCATCATCAGCTGGATGACCCCTGCCGGCACATTGCCGCTCTTCCCTGGAGTTACGGCACGGATCGGAGCCGTTCCGGTACCGTCCGGTCCCAATGTAACACTCGCAGTCGTGACATACTCTACCGAGGATTCGCCGGTCGTTTCGTCTGCCGGCGTTGCCACATACGTTCCCTTCGGGACGTTCGTGCCCGGTTTCCCCGTAAACACGACACTTCCCGATGAAGCTACCGCGTCGCGTCTTGTGACGCCATGCTCGGCCGTCCGAAGATCCAGCTCGGCTGAGCGGATATCCGGGGAGTCGCTGGCCGCCGTGCTGGCAAACCCTCGGCGAAGCAGCTCCTGCGCCCACAGGGCCGCTTCGGACAGCATGAACGCCACCGGCGCCTGCGCATCCCAAATAAAAGAGCCCTCGGATTTATCGATATCCGAAGGCACTTTTGCCAACATGCGGTTCAAAATGTTCTCTTCCGTCTGTTCCTGCAAATACATCGGCACATCGGCCATCAGGTCATCACCACGCTTTCTATCATTTCCGTCTCATCCCGTACGCTCGTGATGCGGCAGCTGAAACGGCAGGCTTCCCCTTCCCATTCAAACTGGAATTGATCCACGCTCTCCGTGCGGGCATCCGCCAGCAGCGCTTCAGATACCATCCGCCGGATTTCGCTCTCCAATAGCGGACGGCCATGCCCCTTGCCGATCAGCTCCTCCAATTCACTGCCATAGCCGCGTGAATAGATCAAATGCCGGTAGCGCGGGGTTCGAATCGTTTTTTCACACCAGATAACCCATGCATCCTTCTCATCCGCGGCAACCAATTTGCGGGTTGGGGTCATGACAAATTCTCCTGCTTCAAAATCAAACCGCCAGCTCCGCCCGAACACGGCCCCGTGATCTTCGGACGTTTCAGGCCCAACTGAATCGGTCCAGATCATGTCCTCCGTTTCGGGAAACAAATTAGCCATGGCCGCTCACCACCTTGCACACCACGACGACGTCATGGCCGCCGTTGACGCGAACCGCCAGCACTCGATCGCCGGGGCGTAATCCTTGGTTCAGCTTCCACTGTGCCTCCTCCACTTCCGTTTCCTCCAATTCCAAAGAGACTGCCGTCTTGCCGCCATCCCCGCTGATCGTTCCTTCTACGGTTCGGCGAGGCAGCGACAATTGGCCCGGAAGCTCGGCAACCATATACTCTTGCAGCTCATGCTTGAAATCATCCAGCTTGAGTCCGGTCGAGGTTATCGTGCCGAGTACGGCTCCCACTCCGCCGATCGCTTGGCGGGTCTGCTTATGGAAGGAAGACAGCAAGGAGGATGCCAATTGTCCATAAGGGTCTTTACTCAAGATAAAACCTCCTTTTTACATCATCATAGCTCCCAAGCTCCAGCATCATGCTTCCCGGATTGCCGAGCTCCCGGCTGACCGAAATCACAAGCAGCTTCGACGAGCCGAGCATGACGGCATCTCCCGCGCGAATCGTGTTGATGTCCGGAGCGTTTACCGTAATCGTCTCCCGGATCCCCCGGAGCCTGCTTCGGGCCAGCTGACGAGCGGCCGCGGCGGATTTCACCTCATCGTCCTGGATGATCGCCTGCAGCTGCCCGTATTTGGCGATATCCTTCTCTTCGATGGCCATTACCTTCGAAGGGACCTCCTTCCCGGTCTCGCTGGCCGATGTTGCCAGCACCTTGACTTTGGTCGCCGCCCCTTCGAGCGTCCGCTGCTGAATCGTATCGGTTAACGTCTCTAAGACGTATACCTCGCGGTTTGACCCCAGCTCATACAGCTCAAGTCCCGAAGGGATCATGCGCGGATGGTACAGCTTGCCGCCGGCCTTGGCCGTTTCCCGCAAATCCGCGAACATGCTGGCATAGATCGACTGCGTCCGGTAAACGGAGCGTCCGAGCTGTTTTTCGGTATCGGGCAGATGGGCGAGCTTGATGTTCCAGTCGGCCGCGTACTTTTTGAAGCGCTGCGTTGCCGTCTGTTTTGCCGGGAACAAATATTCATCCTCGGATTTATCCAGATAGACCGTCCGGTCATAGAGCGTCAGCGTCATCCGCTTCACGCCGTTGTTCGTAGTCTCCGCTTCCCAAACAACAGCTGGATGGAGTAAGGGAACATAATCCTTCTTCCCATAGGGAATACCGCTGATCCGAATCGCCATCCCGGGCGAAATCGGCGGCAAGTCCGGCGTCACCACCAGGTTCACCGTGCCTTGATAGGCGACCTGCTCCAGTGAATCCCTTAAATTGATAGCTTCCACCAGAGGCGACAAATCGTATTTGTCCTGCAAAATCACTTTATAGCTCATGGCAGCACCAGCTTTTGACCGGGTTTAATGGCGTTTGGATTGTTGCCGATTGCTTGCCGGTTCAGTGTATAGATCTGGTTCCATTTCGAGCTGTCCCCGAGCTCCAGCTTGGCGATTTTGGAGAGGGAATCCCCCGGCTTGACCGTGTAAGTCTTGCTCTTCTCCTTCATGTCGGCCCGCGGCTTTTTGTTGATGCCCGATGCGCCGGCGGTTTTCGCTACTTTCATCTCACTCCACGTCCGGAGGGTCAGGTCGAAATACACATCCCCCTGCTCCCCGCCGCGAAACGTCGTTTGATAGGAAGCCACGAACACCGGTACATTGACCGCGGTTTCGGTAATGATAAACTGAAGCGGCGTTTTGGACACCAGGAACTCATTGAGCGTATTCATGGCCGTTTGCGGTTTCGGGTGCGAATCCCGGCTTCCTTTGCAGTATGATTCGTCGAACTCTTTTGGAAAAAAAGAAGAGAAGGATATTTCCTTGATTTTGTTTCCCTGCGGAAAATCAAACTCGCCAAAGGTTAGAATCGTTGCCGTTTCAAAGCCCTTTTGCCGTGAAATGGTCACTTCCTCGGGATTAACCGGAAATATAAATTCCTTCCCCTTGCCGTTCTTCAAAATAAACTCCATCGCCGGCCCCTCCTTTCCGTTAAAATGCTGCTAAAGTTTCTTGCCTGCCTAGTGCCTCCAACCGTTAATATGGCATAGGCGCAGCCGGCTTCCGGTTCTGGGATGCTTTCATCAACTCCGCTCTCAGGCGCTGCCCGACCTGCAGAATCAATCCCTCCACATCCACCGGATGCTCCTCACGCACCGTAACCTGCACCGCTCCAGGCGGAAGATTATAGTTGGTTGTCGCCTCCGTTTTGGAATCCCGCAAATATCCCGTCAGCGCGCTCATTTGCTCCGGACTGATCTGAACCATCTGCGGCGACATCTGCTTGCCGGCGGCATACGCCTGGCTCCGGGCGGGATCAATGGCCGGTGGGCCGAACGATGATCCGGAGTATGGAAGGACTGGGGCGGATGGCGGGCGTGGGGTTGCCGGACCTGCAGGTATTGCTGGTGCCGGATTGGCAATCATGGTGCTTGGGGCAGAAACGGCTGGTGCTGCCGGCTTCGGAGCCGGCTTGGCCTCGGCAACAACGTCCTTTTTCTTTTTTCCGAACGAGAACGTGTTGGAGAACCATTTCGATACCTTATCCCCGCCCGATTTGAACGTTTTCGTGATCCCGTTAATTGCACCGCCGATTTTTTCGCCCACGAAGCTTCCGACAGCGCCGCCGACGGTCGAACCGACCAAGGTGCCGGCCACCGGGATAACGGACCCGATCGCGCCGCCGATCGTTGCGCCTATACCACCGCCAACGGCAGAGCCGATCGCTTGATTACGCTCTTTTCCGGGCTTGGCCGCCGCAATATCGTTAACGTCAGCTAAGAAGCCTAAAGGTCCCAAAATTCGCTTGCCTGCTCCCTTTAAAAAGCCGGAAGCAAGCTTGCTTGGAGCTGCTCCCGCTGACACCTTGGAAGCAGCAACCTTTGGATCTGCTGCTTTCGCCGCTTGCGAAGCTGCCCCGTTGTCCGTGCCTTTAGCCGCTCCAGATCCCGTACTGCCAGTGTCCGCTATTTTATCGGCCGGTGTCGCGGCAGCCCTGCTGCCAGGATTCGCCACTGCTTGTGCAGCCGCACTGCTTCCTGCGCTTATCCCGCTGGTCGCAGGGGCGCTGCTGCCACCACCGCCGCTGCCACCGCCAAAAAGCGCACTTCCGCTTTTCCAGAAGTCTCTGGCTCCTCCGAGAATCCCCGTACCTGCATTACCTACGGTTTCAATCAAATCCCCCGCGGCAGCGATCGTTCTAAATCCCCTTCCCTTTCGCTGCCTTCTCCCTCGCTCCACTCTGGATTCTTTGGGGTAGGAGCTCTCCGAATTGGAGGAGTCTTTGTTCGCTTTAGTATCATTTCCAAGCCAGGCATCGCCTACCTTTTTCGTCTTATCGCGCAGCTCGCCTACGCTTTTAGCACCGCCGCCGAATGTTTTCATTGCGCCAAACATATCGATGGCATGATCAAGCTTGGATTTCGGCTTCTGAGCTCCGCCTCCGCCGCCAAGCTGCAGTTTCGCAAGCGCGTCGGCAAGGCCCTTCAAGGCAACTGTATTTTCTTTAAGTGCCTTTACTAAGGGATCAAAGTTAAGCGGCTTGGCGGAATGCTTGACATTCACGTTCATATTCACGTTCCCCGAAGCATTGATCACCTGCGATTTCACGCGGTTGATCTTGGCCAGCAGGTTGTCCAGGCCTTTGGAGGCGCGGTCTTTCAGCACGATTTCCGGTGCCATGCGGGTTCTGCCGATTCGCAGCACCCGGCCCTGGATGCGTTCGAAGTAGCGCTCCATGGCGCGCAGCTCGCGGTTCGCCTTGATGACGTTTTTCGGATCAATGACTAGATTCATCCGGTAGTTCATGGCTTCAGCCATATCGATTCACCTCCTCACATTTCGCTCTGATCAGCGAGCCGGTCCATTTCCTCCTGGGAAAAAGCGAGCAGCAATAAGCGCTCGCCTCGCGGCAGCCGCCAAAACTCTCCGGGGCGAAGGTGATGCCGGGCCCATAAGTGGTACAGCATCGTAGTCATTCCCCCGGAGCCGATCAGTTTTTTAGGTCGGCGATCTCGACTCCGAAGCCGGACAGCTCAAGCACCTTATCGCCGACGGCATCCAGCTCCCCGGCCAGCAGCATCCGGCGGACCGCCTGCTCTCCGCCCGACAGCTTCAAGCGGCTGGTGATGCGCGGATCGCCCCAGCCGTTCAGCGTCAGCCCTTTGACGGACAAGCTGCCGGTCGCTTCCGAAATCAGGAGCGCGTTGAACGTCTCCGTATCCACCTTCTCATCCACCGCGCCTTTCACGTTCCGGCGGACCGTACAGCGTTCGCGGATGCTGTCCACCTTGCTCGAAGTCAAACCGTGCAGCACGATCTGCATATCGAGCCGCTTGATGCGCACCGTTTCCTCCGGCAGCTTCTCCGCCGCCTCGAACAGGCTGTCCAAAATTTGCTCTTCGCTCAAATGCTCGTTCAAGCTCATATCGTCTTCCCCTTTCGCGATTCTTTAGCCTTTCAATCGTTCACTCCATCGATTATTCAAGGTGTGAACCATTCATCTCTTTTCCCATAAAAAGAGCAGCATCTCCCAACATTCAAGGCATGAATCATCGATCGATGCTGCATGTATCTTTTTTCACTTATACGATAAAATCATTAATCCGCCGAAATCGGGTCGAGCAGCTCGTACCCCTCAAAGGTGAACGATGTCTCCTCCTGCACTTCTTCACCCGCAGTCCAGTTCGCGAGCTGGATCTTGTCCGGCATGCAGCGGATCAGGCGCACGCGCTCGTGACCGTACGATTCGGGATCGTCCAGCTTGGAAATAATATCGAATTTCGTAAAGCCGCGGGCGATCATGTCCGATGTAACCTTATAGCCGCTCATCGTGCCGGTGCCTTTTTTGCTCCCGCTCTTATGCACCGTCCAGTCGTTGCCGACCAGCTTCAGCTCGCGCTTCTCAAGCTCCACGCTCGCTTCCAGCTTGTTAATATGCGTCTGCCATACCCCGTCGATATAGGCCTGTCCATACGTTCCCATAATGACTCTTGAAGCATCCAACATAGATATTCCTCCTCAGCATTTTTGAATGATTGGATATTGATTGGACCTCACGGCACAGTAAGCCGAACCGTCCGGACTGATCCCATCCGTTTCGTCCTGAATCGTCCTAAGCTCGTGCGACGCGGCTCTTTAGGTTACCGGAGGCCATCTTCCTTTACTGCACGTAAAACGTGCCGAACAGCTGCTCCATCACATCGGTCAGCTTCACGTTCCATTGCAGGAACACTTGATCCGGCTCCGGCTGCTTCACGGCGGAATCGCCGTAATAGGCAGGATCCAGAATGACGTCATAGCCGTCCGGCTCGATGACGTTGCTCAGCGACAGCTGGCCCAAATATTCTTTCACGGCGCCGATCAGGGCAAGCCTTCCTTCCTCGGTGTTATTCACCTTGCCGATGTACGTGCCTTCGGCGGCCGCCTGCAGATCAGCATGAATGGCGTCCATGACGCGGATCGAACGGATTTTCTTCCACGCATTGTTCTGGCCCTCCGCCGGATTCACGAGCGTATTGATGCCGCGCAGGGCCTTCACCTGACGTCCGTCAAAAATCAGCAGGAAAACGCCGTTTTGAACCGCAAGCTCCTGCTCCGAGCGGCTCCAGCGGCGGGTGACATCCTCAAACGGCGTCACCGCGTATGTAGCGGACTGGTTCAGCCGCTGACCTGCAATCAAACCGGCCACATAGGCGGCCGTCTGCGCGGAGCTGTAATCGACGCCGGACAAGCGTACGCCGGTGCCGACGTTCACAACGCCTTCGTGGTTTAGCGCAAGCGAACGGGCAGCAGCAGTCTTCGGCGCATCCTGGGACACATCATCCGCCGCGCTTCCACCGAATACGGCCATAACCCCGCGGCCTTCTTGGCGGAGACGCTTCACCCAAGCGGCAAAGCTCTGAAGCAAGGACATGTCGGCCGCATAGTCCAGCGCCACGACATCGAACTGCTGGCCTTGGGCGGCTTCTTGAAACTCAAGATAATCCGCATTGGTAATTCCGCTGCTGCCGCTGGTTCCGCCGGTGAATGCCGCGCCGTTGACGTCGGCCGGCACTGCGCTGCCGTCGCCGAGCACGGTTGCGCTTACCCAGACGTTCTCCTCATCCTCATTCACCTTCGCAGCGATCGATGCGGCCGTACCGTCCGCGCCAACATAGGTGCCAAGCAGCTTGGCCCCTTCATACAGCCGAAGCTCCCGAGCGGCCGGATCCATCAGCGACGGCTGAATCGTTACCGAGAAGCCGTTTCCGCGGCTGCCCGGGTATTTAGCCTGAAGCTGCAGCACATCGGACGGCGTCGCTTCGCCATTTTGCAGCGTAACGGATGCAGCCGAAGCCGTACTGTCTGCAAGACGGTACGCGAGCAGCTTTTTCGGACCGCCCAGCATCGCCAGATACAGCGTCCGATAAGCGGTTGCTCCATTATCTTGATCTGCGGAGAACGACTCGCCGATCGCATGCTCGCTTCCGATCTCGACAAACTCGCGTACCGGCCCCCAGTTCGCTTTAACGGGAACGATGACCGTTCCGCGTGCGCCGCCCTGAATCGCTGAGGCTGCCGCCGCTTTAAAATTCATATACAAACCCGGCAATACCGGTTTATTCGTGCTCTCCCATGTTCCTCCCGCCATGATTAATCCACCTTCGCTTTCATAAAATGTTTGATTTGTTCCTGCACTTCGGCCACAGTAAACAGCTCGCCCGCTGCTCCGTACATCGCGCCGGCAATAACTTCCGGCCGGACGCCGAACCGCTCCTTGGCATGAGCCGTCAACTCAGCCAATGAGTAACGCGGTTCGCTGCCGCTATTCACTTCCATCTTGGTTGATTTCTTACCCGCCATTTCGAGCCCCCCTTAATTTAGAATCGGTTGAACATGAACGCGGCGAATCCTTGCGGCTTCCTGCGCCGAACGCATCTGCCGCTGGATGAGCGTCAGCTTGAGCTGACCGTTCAAAATCGGATCGGCCTCCAAATCGCCGGAAATGCCGGCGACGGACAAATACCGGCCAGCATCGGGATCAAGCGGCAGCTGGGCCTGGGAGCCAAGCGACTCCACCAGCGAAAATGCCGTTAACTGTTCATGCTCTGAAGAAGTAGACGCCACATGACCCGTGAAGCTCTTGCTGATTTCGTAGACGGAGGCTCCCGCCATCTTCGTCTCGCACCCCGACAATCGCCACAGCACGGCATGATCTTCCCGGTCCGCCGGCCAAGCCGTGCGGTACACGCTCCATCTGCTTCCGAGCTTCTTCGAAGTCCACGCGATCAGCGCGGAGAGCCACTCATCCGGTTCGACGATGCTGCCGGGGTCTCCGCCGCCGGCTGACGCCTCCGGAACATAAACGCCGAAACGGATAACCCGGACCGTGCGGCCCGGACCGGAATCCCATTGATCCGCCTCCGGAACGCCGAGATAATGAAGCTTGAAGGCGCGGTTCTCCGGACCTGTTACGCGTTTGCGATGCAGTCCCTGTATGAGCCGCTCCGCCTGCGAATCCAGCTGCCGGGAGACGATAGCCTCGCCCGCGTACAGCTTCAGCCTAATCACCTGCCGATAACCGGCCCAGGGTGATTTCCATACATCCTCGCCAAGCTGCAGAACCGCAAAAAAATCATCTACAGCGCTCTCGGGCGGGTGCACGTCATAAATCCGTCCCGCAAGCTCCGGCAACAATTCCATAACGGCCTGTTTGATTGCTTCCCTCATCGAAAGCACAGCCGAAGCGCATCCGGTACCCGCTGAAAAAACGGCTTGCCGATCAAGTCGTTTGTTTGCCCATTCATACGGCCCCCTCCTTCCTGTGTTGTAATGAACCGGGAATGAGGCTAGGGAGGCTGTCCGCATAAAAAAACCGGCTCCATGGCCGGTTCACATTTCCTGTGTGAGATTAACGGTGCTGCCCTTTCCTTCATTCCCGATGCTATAATCTTACACCGGTTCGAACCAAGCGAAGACGGGGAATCGGCGAACATTCGGCGAAGTTTGGGAGGACTTGCGGCGGTAAAAAGACGATACCTTCGATAATGCTGTCACCGCCTTATTTAAACGACGGCTATAACCATCACCAATCACTGTAGCAAACTTTTTCACTGCCTAATTTAATATCGTTTCTTTGCACCAGCGACCCGTTAGCAGCATCGTCTAAACACTCTATATGCAGTTTACGGTTTACTGAAATGCTAGGAGCTCTCATCCTATGTATGGGCCCTGGCTTTGAAGAGCCGTCAGCCTGTGAGCGTGTTTAGTCAATCTCCCCGTTCTATTCAGCGCTCGGGAGCGGGACATGGGTCTATTCCGTTCATATTCTCAACAAACTCCTTGTCAATGCCCAGGACGAATCGAAAAAAACCGACCCTCAGCAGAGTCGGTTTAGTCCCGCAGCCATCCATCTATTGTATAAGAGTCATCCATCCGTTGTCCAAAAAGTCATCCTGGGAATCGCCCAGCCAATCAACCTTGCATGATCCGCATTCCCGCGTCGGAACTCCCCCGATCATGGGCGGCGTTTATCGCACGGCGCCTACCGCCTGCGCCCCTTCATTCTTTTTCAGCCGGGTTAGGGGCTTTACGAGGGTATCCAGCGATAACAGGCCCAGATCGGCAAGAACCAGCGCCATTTTATAAAAAGCTCGGGTGCGGATTTTTACATACGTGTCTTTGCTGACCGGCGGATCGAAAATATGGTTGTACACCTTGTAGTCGTACACATCGTCCTGCTTCATGTACCGTTCCCTTATCAGCAGCTGCTCGCGCTCTCCCAGCCGCTCCACGATCGATTCGATCGTTTCGCAGTAGTGCTTCCTTGCCGCAGGCATGTCTACATTATATATCGCTACCTTTGCCGTCTGATCCGAGGTCACATTCGTCGGTCCGTGGAACCGCTCGGTGTAAGAGGCCGTCACGCTCGCTTCCCTCATTTCAAACGTTATCGTTTTATAAACTCGATACTTCTCGAATACCGCCTCAATCGCGTATTGGGTTTTTCTGCGATCCAATTCAGGTAACATATGATTCATACCGTTTCACTCCCCATTGATGGTTTATCCTGGCTTTCCTTTGCCATTTGGCAGAAAATCAAGGCCATGCCGACTGTTCGTATATTTGTTCGCATTTTTCGTTATAATACCACTATCTGGAGATCTTCGTAAACGTTCAATTGGGCGGCAAAATTCCAGAAATGGGCCTTCTCGCTCTCTAATTCTTGCCTTTTGGCAATATTCCTTTGTTTTTATTTTACCTGTTGGCAAAGGTCGCGAATGGGTTTATACTATAAACAGAGGTTACAGATGGATTATGGTGAGGAGTGGCCGGAGCGTGGATCACAGATTTGGAGCATACTTGAAGCAGATCAGGGAAGACAAAGGCTTAAGCATCAATCAACTCGCACAAGCCGCTGAAATCAGCGGATCGCAAATCTCGAGAATCGAGAACGGGCTGCGCGGCATTCCAAAGCCGCAGACGCTTCGCAAAATCGCCGACGCGCTTGAGGTTCCCTATGAAGAACTGATGAGCAAAGCCGGCTATTTGGACTCGGAGCTTTCCCTGCATGAGGACCTGACCGTTCCCGACTGGGCCACGGCCAAAGATAAACGGGATTTCAAAAAAATGCTGGAGGACGACGGAGAGCTGATGTTCGACGGAATCCCGTTAAACCAGGAGGACAAGCAGCGCATCAAGGATGTGCTGACCGGCTTATTCTGGGAAGCCAAGCAGATGAACAAACGGAAAAAATAGCATGTCATGAAGGAGTACATAGCGATTACAACCCTACGACAACCCATAACAATCTCGATATTGCAGGTGAACCGGCATGGATGATCTTTTACAACCGTTAATCCGTCAGCTTGTCAGAAAACATCATACCAATTGCCCCTTTGAAATTGCGGCTTCGCTCGGCATTCATATCCGGTACGCGGACCTCGGCAAGACAACGAAGGGGCTGTATTTCCGCAAATTAAGACGCAGGTTTATCGTCATTCATAGTCAACTGCCGCCGCAGTGGCAGCGCTTCGTCTGCGCCCATGAGCTCGGTCACGATCGGCTCCATAAGGGAATCAGCCGATTTTTCCTTGAGGAGCATTCCTACTTCAGCCCGGGCAAGCTGGAACGTCAGGCGAATCGGTTTGCGGTTGCGTTGTTGACGGCGGATTTGACCATTGGCCCGGGAGAGTCGCTGCATGAGTTCTACCTTCGGGCAGGCATTCCACAGGAAATGCTTTTATTTTTTAGACTTTAATCGAACATACGTTCCGATTCAGTGCAACCTTTAACCTATCATGATCCAATCATGTACGGGAGGCAGACACGCGAATCTGTGGGTGGCGCATTCGTAGGAAAGCCAAAAGCGGCTGCACAGCAGCCGCAATTCTCCACATCTGCGTGGCGTTTGTATGCTTGGCGGAATAGAGGAGGGGACTTACCGGTAAGCGGGCGAACGGATGCCTTCCATCAAGAAGCCGACCATCTGCTCCAGTGCTTGCTGCAGCGTCAGCCGGCCACCGGAAGCATACTGGTCGATCAGCTGATATAATGCCCCTACATATACCTGAATGAACAGCTCGACATCAAAAGGACGAAAGATGCCTGCAGCAGCCCCCTCGTGAATAATCAGCCGGATATTCTCCCAGCCTGTATTCATGTAGGCATCGATTTGCCTCCACTGCTCCGGGTACCGGAGCTCCAATTCCTTCATCACGCGAATATCGTGGAAGGCGACGCCTTGCGGAAGGAGCGTTAATGCCAGGAATAGCTTATCCGTTAAAGGAATCGAATCGTCCTTCATCAGCTTCTCCTCCGCCGTCATCATATTCCCGATGGACTGGACCACGATATGGTCGACCAATTCCTCCTTGGATTCAAAATGCTGATACAGGGTCTTCGTGCTGATCCCGAGACGGCCTGCAACATCCCGAATGGAGAACTTCAGGCCCCGCTGGGCAATCTCCTGAACGGCGGCCTGGGCGATTTTGTCCTTCATAGCGCCACCGACTCCTTCTCGTTCACAGAATGTCCGCTTCCGATCAGCCTCGGCAGGAAGAAGAGCGGATACAGCATCAGGAACAGATTCGGCAGCCACCAGAAGAGATCGAAATCAAGCCGGATGCTCCAAAATGCAATGGCCTGCAGCCCTGAGCAAAACGTTAGCACGAGTGAAATCAGACACCACGGCCGCCATTTAAAATGGCCTTTCCTGTAGAGATACATGCTCCATAAGCCGCTTCCGGAGATCAGCAGATCCAGCGGAAGGAACGATAAGTTCCACGCCACCAGCAGCGGATTGTCATAATCCTGATACAGATACTCCTTCGGAATCAGGCTCAAGCCGATGAGCAGCCAGTATATAATAAATCCGATATCGGTAGCGAGCATCAGTGATTTTAAGGTTCGGTTCATCCCCATTCTCCTTTGTCCATGATCTATTATCCATTCTCAGTCCTCACGCAGAAATCACGGAAAACAATTTGGTTTATTTGTTTTCCATCTTACCTTACCTTCTCCACGCAATCAAGAGGAGCTTTTTATGCATGCCTTTTTAGTAACACGGACTACATACAAGAACAGCCTCCATTCTGCCGGTATGATAACCGACAAACGGAAGCCGTCTTTTTAGTTGTTTAGAGTTTTTGGCCGGGCTTGGCCCTCTCTAACTGGCCCTATTTTGCCTGTATTAAAACCGGCAAACGGGAGCCGTCTCTTAGCGGATTATGGTTCCGCTGACAAGCTGTTGCCTTCCCTCTTAGCCGTTTATGCTTTCGCCGGGACCTGATGCCCCTATGTATAGCCATCGATCCGACTGGCTCAGCGCGTCAATTCCCTAGCGGTTCAAAGATCGCGGCCTGCCGCTTCCCAATCTTCATATGCTGGAGCCTTCTGAAACGGTCATGCTTTAATTTCTGGCCTTTGTCGGAAATGACTGCGACCACCGAGCAGGCGGGATCGAGAATCGGGTGAAGCTGATCGAAAAAGCGCTGAACCGGCTCTCCGCTTCCGCCGCTCCAGCTGACCAAGTCCCCGTAAGGGAGATCCGTCATAACGATGTGAGTTCCTCTGGCTCGGTCCAGCCCCCCCTTCGGATCCGTAATATCGCTCTGGAAGCATGCCGCTTCTTCGATCGCGGATTCGGCGATCAGCTCCTTCAGGCGAGTTGCGCTTTGCAGCGCATCCCGATGGGACGGCTTTCCGTATTGTTCATACAGCGACTTGATCTGTTCGGCTCGCTGCTCGAGCCCCTCCTTGCGCAGCAGGGACAGGTTCTTTCCCGCGATGGGGAGCACATCGGGCTGAATGTCCGAGCCGATGATCCGGCCCAGCCGCCGTCCATGAAGCAGCCCGACCACAGTCAGCAAATACGCGCCTCCGCAGCAGGGATCATATAACGTGTAGGGGCCCTCAGCCCCCTTTTGTTCCAGAAGGTGAAAGCATCGCTGAGCCAGCTCGCTTGCCAGTCTTACGGGAAACGAGGTTGTGCCTCGAGCGTTGTAAAGCACCCGGCCGCTGGCAAAATCCTCGAAACTGCGCGGTGCTGATTCATATAGGTATTCCATGGCCATAATTCCTTCCATCTCTGTTCATGCAGCTGCATGCTTATCCTGATTAGATTCAACTACAGATTAACATCGATTCGCCGGATCTCCAAACCCTTTGAAGCAAGCAAGGCAGCGATGCGGCCGTTACCTCCCCGCAGCCCAAAGAAGCAACCCTAGGGCGAACCGACACGCGGGTCTCCTGAGGGTTGCTCCCATTAACTTGATCATTAGGTCGGACGAGCAAAGGGCTAAAGCCCCGACCGGTCCCTCATCCGCTCATTCGCTCATCTGCCGCCGATGCTAACCGCCTCTTTCCCCTGCATATTGTCCATGCGGACAAGAAACAGATTATCGCTCCAAATGGGACATGTAATCATAGGCCGTCGTGCCGTACACATTTTTGAAATGCCGGTTCAAATGCGCAAGATCCGTAAATCCGCATTGGGAAACGGCGAGATATACGTCGCGGCTGTCCTCGATGAGATGCTTGGCCCGCTCCACCTTGCAGTTTAAGTAATATTGGTAAGGCGACATGCCGGTGTTCGCTTTAAAGGAACGGATGAACTGATATTTGGACATGCCGAAAGCATGACTGATTTCATCCAATCGCAGCACATGATCCAGATGCTCCTGCATCAGCGCCTTCGCCTTCTTGGCAAATCCGCTGTCCCGCTTACCTTCAAACCTCAGTATATCTTCATTAAAATGCCCCGCCAGCCCCAGCAGCAGCTCGCTGCACAGCGCCTCCGGCTTGCCGGTGAATATCGCCCTCGTTACATTCAGAATGCTCTGCCTTAGGCCGGCATGATACACGATCGGCGTATGGAAGCGGATGATGTCCCTCTTCTGGATCAGCTCATGAAACAGCTGCGGATGAATGTAGATCATCACATAATCAATGCCCGTGCGCTCCTGCGACCAGCCGTCATGGCTCTGCTCCGGATGAAACAGCATCACGCCGCTCTGATAGGAAGCTTGCTGGCTTCCGTCGAGGGAATACTTCTGAATTCCGCGCAGGGTGACGCCGAGAGCGTACTCCTCGTGGTAATGCTTCTTATATTTGAAATCGGTAAAGCTCGCGGACAGGGCCGTGATGCCGCACGCTTTTTTATAGATAAACCGCTCCATCTTCCATCACCCCCTCAGAAGATTCGGTAGGTCCGACACGACGATGGCTGAATACAGCAGGAACAAAGCCAAGACCGTGTTGGTCGTTCTCCGGTATTTTTGCAAAACGCCCTGAAACAGATTGCCGCACACCGCCCAGGTCATATACGCAGCCAGCCCGATCAGCGAGACAGCGACAACGAAGACGGAAATGACCGGCCCCTCGGTATAATAGGGCATGACATAGCTTGGAATGACCGTAAGGGTAAACAACACGACCTTCGGATTCAGAAACTGCATCAAAAACCCCGATGTGAAGGAAGCCGTCTGGTTTGTCGACGCGTTGGAAACGTCCATATGATATACCTGATACGCCAGATACAGCATGAAGAGACAGCCTACTACCCGCAGCACCGGCAGAATGAACGGCATTCCGGAGGACAGCGTCTCGCCGAGGACGACAGATAGGGCAATCAACAGGAAAAGAGCGATCGATGCCCCGGCGATATAGCGGAGCGTTCGTTTGATCCCCGACTGCTGGACCGATGCCAGAATGACGATATTCGACGGCCCCGGAGAGAACGCAACGATAAAGCAATAAATAAAGAACGAAGAAAAATTCATGACCTGCAGCTCCTTACAAGGAATTCCCTTGCATTATAGAGCGGCCGGTCGAAAAGGGTATAGTACATTATTGCGCATTCAAAAGAGCTGCCCGAGTATTCCACTGGCCGGATCCAAGGCCTTTTTTCAACCTGCCTGAACGTCCGTTTGCTCCGCCTTCGGCTGTTCCTGCGCATGGGCGCCGCCCGACAGGTTCAGCAGCACAACCCCTGCGATGATCAGCAGAATCGAGAATATCTTCAAACCGTTAATTTGTTCCGAAAAGAACGAATATCCGATCAGCGTGATGATCATAATGCCGAGGCCGGACCAGATCGCGTACGCCACCGAAATTTCGATCTGCTTCAGGCTCAGCGTCAGAAAGCTCAGGCTGCATACATAAAAAACGACCAGCAGCACGCTCGGCAGCAGCTTCGTAAATCCCTCCGACATTTTCATATTAATGGTGCCGGCTACTTCAAACAAGATCGCCAGAGCTAAATAGAACCAGTGCATCGTTTCATTTCTCCTTTCCCTGCCCCGCGGCGATGCCGAACAGCAGGATATCCATGATCGACTTCAGCAGCTCCCCAAGCGGCATCTGATGCTTCACCGTTGCCCGGGAGTCGTACATTTGCTGGATTGCGCCCAGATACAGATCGATAAACAACGGAAGCGAGATCGGCTTGATGACGCCCTCAGCCATCCCCTGCTCCATCAGCTTGCTGACGATGCCCCACTCTTCTCTGAAAAAGGTATCGAGCTTCTCCCATTGGTTATAATGAAACTTTTTGAGATCCGTCAAAAGGCGCATATCCATCTTCTCAAGCTCTTGCGGCAAACAGATCAGGATTTGATGGATTTTCTCCAGAACGCCCAGCTGTCCATCTTCCGCAATTTCCCGCTCCCGCTGCTGGATATGCTGAATTAAGCTATCAACGATCGACTCGACGATCTCTTCCTTGGAGGAAAAATGCTCATAAATGGTCCGCTTGCTGATCGCAAGCCCCTGCGCCAGATCACTGACGGTAAAGGCAAATCCCTTCTGCTGGATCAAACGCATCGTTTCTTTCAAAATACGCTCCCGCATATTCGAGCCTCCTTGTTCTTCTTACGTTGAGCCACTTGGATACGGCGCTTCACTCCCGCTTTGCCTCTGACCGGGTTGTCGTCCGCTCAAGGCGTGCTTTGTCTTTCCTGTTCTTATCCCTCAACGTGTGCTTGGTCTCTTCTGTTCTTGTCACCTCAATGCCGTAACTTGTCGTTTTTGTTCTTGTCACCTCAAAAGAGTGTTATGTGCTGTTCTGTGTTGTTGGCACCTCTAATGGGTGCAGCCTCCAAGTGGAACGCATACCGATCCAGGTATGCAAGGTTGGTACCAACAATAACATATTGGTACCAACCGTATTATATACCATTCGAACGAAAAATCCATCTCTTTTTTCACTGGTCCCATGCAGCGCCAGCCAAACGCAAAAAGGGCATCTTACGTGAAATTACGAACTTTCACGCAAAATGCCCTCGAATTTAATCAAAGCGCACATCCCCGATGCCGAACCATGGAAAATGCCCCGCAGCCGCATAAGCGCCATATGCCGCCGCCGCTAAAAGTGCGATGGTGAGCAGATCATAGCGGGAGTAGCGCGAAGGGTAAAAATAAGTTCTGCGCCGTCCCCGGTCACCGTCAAACCGCTTGGCTTCCATCGCCGCCGCAACCCGGTGCGCCCGGCGGATGCTCTGTGCCAAAAGCGGCACCACATACATCCCTGCCCGGTTCACCGCCCCGCGGACACCGCGGATCGGGACCACTCCCCGCACCTTCAGCGCTTGCCGGCGGATCACATATTCCTCCCACACCATCGGCAAAAGCCGGATGGAAGCCATAAAGCTGTAGGCGTACTTGGGAGCAAGCTTCAGCTTTTGCATCAGGCTGTAGAACAAATCGACCGACGACGTCGTCGTCACGAGCAGAAGCCCTTCGCAGGCGAAGGCGATTCCTTTAAACCCGAGGTGCAATCCACGATAGAAGCTTTCCTCCGATACCTTGAACAGACCCCATTCCCACCAAACCGTGTCTCCCTTCCCGAACAGCATCATGGAGGATGAGGAAGAGATGAACGCGAGCAGAAACGGAATGAAGAACAGCAGCATCTTCCATGTGCGGACACCGGACAGCGCCAGGAGACATAGCATAAAGATCAGCGCCTGATACGCCACAAAGTCAATGTCATGCGTCAGCACCGTCATCAGGAACAGGGAGCAGACGAGAAGCAGCTTCACCACCGGATTTGCCCGGTGCAGCCACGTGATGCGGACCGGATTCCATATATTCATGACCTCACCTCCGCGTACGGTCTGCCGGAAGATTCCTTGTTGTCCTCACGGGCGCCAAATTCCTTGGCTTCGTCCTCCGCCCTCATTGGCGGATAACCGTTCTCCTGGAAGCCGGGAGCTCTCCTTGCCGCCAGCCTGGGCGATGCCATCCTGGAGACCAGCTGCCCTTGACGGATCTCCCAAATATGGGTGGCCGCCTGCTCGGCGATTCGCATCTCGTGGGTAACCATCACGATCGCCGTCCCGGCCTGGCGCAGCCGTTCGCACATCTCCAGAATCGCAAAGGTATTCCGTGCATCCTGGCCAAACGTAGGCTCATCCAGCAGCAGCACCGCCGGCTGTCTGGCCATGGCTGTGGCCACGCTGAGGCGGCGTTTCTGGCCCGTGGATAGCTGGTATGGATGCCGGCTCTCCTTTTCGTCTAGTCCGAATCGCTCTAGCGTCCGGCGGGCCTGCTCAGCCGCCTCATCCGCGGACATGCCGTCCACCAGCAAGGAGTACGCCACCTCATCCGTAACGCGCTCCGTCACGAATTGCAGCTCGGGATTCTGAAATACGAATCCGATTCGGCGGAGCATCCGTTCCCTTTGTTTGCGGTTTCGTCTTCCTTTCCCTAACGGAACCTCCCCCCCGCCGAGGAGGTACATGCCTTCCGCATTCAGCAGCCCCATCAGGCTCAGAAGCAGCGAGCTCTTCCCCGCTCCGTTCGGCCCGACAATCGCAATAAAATCGCCCGGATACACCTCCGCCCCTTGGACGGTAATAACGGCTTTGTCCCACCGCTTGCCTGAGAACTGGGCCAGCTGAACGGCAGGCTTGCTCTGTTCTGCCGACGTAAAGTCGGCTCCGGTAAGCCGTCCGGACTCCTCAACGGAATGGAGTCGTTCCCGGTTCTGTAGCCGAGCGGCTTTTCCCAAATCCCTGGCGAAGGAGTCATCCTGGCGGGATCCGCCGGAGGAGGTTCCAAGCGGTGCAAACACCTCCATGCCGGATGGGGACACTGCATAATCGTCCCATACGCCGGGATACCAGATGCCGAATTCCTTCAGCTCCCGCGAATAGCGGGCGAATACGTCGGCCGGCGTGCCTTCGCCCAGAATCGTCCCATCCGGGCCAAAAAGCACGACCCGGTCTGCATATTCAGCCATCTCTTCAATCCGGTGCTCCACGATGATCAAGGTTCGCCCCGCGGATACGGCCTTCACCGCCGTCCAGATTTGCTCGCGGCCCTCGGGATCGAGCAAGGCTGACGGCTCATCCAGAAACAGCACCTCCGGCTCCAGCAGCAGGGCAGAAGCCAGTGCAAGACGCTGCTTCATCCCTTGCGATAAATGCGCGATTTTGACATGCAGCGACTCCAGCTCCAATCCGACGGCATGCAGCGCTGCCTGCATCCGCTCTTCCATCTGCTCCCGTGGAACGCATTGGTTTTCCAGAACGAATGCCAGCTCCTCGTCCACGAATGGCATGCAGAACTGGGTGTCGGGATCCTGGAGCACATATCCCCAGGAAACGGGAAGCTTCTGCGCCTCGCATTTCATCGGCACCTCCGTCGCCCGGGGAATCATCCCGCTCAGCACCTGAAGAAGCGTCGATTTGCCGCAGCCGCTTGGACCCAGCAGCAGCACCTTTTCTCCGCGGGCGGCGGAGAACGAAAGATCTTTAAACATCAGCCGCTCCTCGCCCGGGTATTTAAGGCGCAGCCCTTTTACATAAAGCGCCGGTTCCCCCTGCGGATCATTAGGCGCATCCATCGTGTTTACGAAGTGTACGCCCGTTTGCATTTTAGACATGGCGCGAATCGTCCAGCGCCTCATAGTCTTTTTGCGATGCCGGACGCAGCAGGGAGGTTACGCCGGTACGCTCCAGCGCTTTGGCGAGGACGAGCATCAGGAGGCCTGCAATGACGGCGCCGCTAAAGACCCGCATGCCGTATTTCGCCAGGAACATCCAGGTCTGAAGATCGTCCGTGTAGCTGTAGAAGAAATCAAGCAGCATCGAGCCGACGGCGGCAGCAGCCCCCGCCAGAGCCACCGTGAAGGTGGAAGAGCTGCGGTAACGGGTTGCGGCAAATACGAGCTCGGCACCCAAGCCTTGAATCAAGCCGTACATCAGCAGCGTAAGCCCCCACCCGCTGCCGAACAGCACTTCGACATGCGCGGCCGCAACCTCTGCAATGATCGCCACGCCAGGTTTCCGGATCAGCAGATAGGCCAGCGTCGCCGCGGCGAACCACATGCCGTACAGCAATTCGTCCGCTTCGAAAAAGAGCGGCTTCAGCAGGTTGTATACCGATCCCCAAAAGTGATACACCACGCCCAGCACCAGCGATACAAGCACCGTCACCAAAATATCGGTCAGTCTAAGCCCTTTTCTCGGCTGAGCCCCCATTATGCCTTGCCTCATCGTTTCCATCGTACAATTACCCCTCTCCATCACAATTTTTTGAAAATGGAAAAAAATCACAACAAAAAACCGTCTGGAAACGCGCAGACGGAAATTAGGCCCTATTATAAGCAGGGTCGGATATTCTCTACGCTGGCATTACCCAGTTCAGATTAACGGTCAACAGCGGATAGCAGCTGCAATCTCAGCCTGATTCACTCAAGCACCCGTATTCCCTATTCGGTTTTATGTTAACTTTAAAATACACAGCCTTTCCTGATTTGGCAAGGGTCTTTTTTTCTTCAAGGCCCGTTTGTTGATTTCCAGCCGATTCTATGTCAATATCAGAGTGATTGCTTTTCAAGCATCATCGATAGCTTAGGTCTTTGCACAAAAAAGGAGAATAACATGGCCAAACGATTGCTGCGTCTGATGACTGAGCTCTCCTCCCGAAAGTGGTTGTCCCATTTGGTGGGGCAGTTCTCCCACAGCCGGTTGAGCCGTCATCTGATCCCTGCATTTATTCGAATATATCAAATCCCGGCGCATGAAGCGGAGAAAGAGCTGCATGAATACCGCTCGCTCAATGAATTCTTCTCCCGCCGATTAAAGCTCGGCCTGCGGGCCATAGATACGACCGCCGACGCGATGGTGAGCCCGGTTGATGCGACGATTACCGCCATGGGCACCATCAATACCGGCACCATCCTCAACGTCAAGGGACAGGATTACACCATTGAAGAGCTGCTTGCGCAGTCTCCGAGAATCGAGAATTATGTGAACGGTTACGCGTTCGTCTTATATTTAAGCCCGACGGATTACCATCGCATTCACGCCCCCGTTACCGGCGTGCAGATCGAGCGGGAGCACCTCAAGGGCAAGGTGTATCCCGTCAACGATTTTGCCATGACCCATATCCGGTCGGTGCTTAGCCGCAACGAAAGGCTCATTACCTATATCAAGCATGACTTCGGTGAGGTTGCCGTGGTCAAGGTCGGGGCTTTGAACGTAAGCAGCATCCGTTATGCCGACGAGAGCGTGACGAAATGGCAGATCGGGGATGAGCTTGCATACTTCGAATTCGGCTCAACCGTCGTGCTGTTGACCGAGAGCGGCACCTTTACCCCCCGGGGAGATCTCGCCCTCGGGACGACGGTTAAAATGGGCGAGCTGCTCGGCATCCTCCATCCGCCCGCAGACAAGAAGCAGAAGCGGGGTGCGTGCTTGGAGCAGGAGCTGTGTACGGAAAAATAAGAACGTCCTTGCGGATGCCTTCATTCATGACCGCAATGACTCCCGTTGCGTCCCTATCGAACAAGGACAATGTTAGACCCTATTCTCTTCCCAATAGCCGGACGATCAGCCGCTGAAAGAAGCGGTCGGGCAGCCATGCCTTGATCCGCCCGGTCAGCCGGGTGCTGCGGGGAAGCCGGTACCGGAAGCTCGGATGCTTCATACCGGCGATTCGAGCCACCAACCTTGCAACCTCGAGCGGATCCCCGCTCTTTTTAGCGGTCCGTTCGGAGTACGCCAATACCCGCTTCAGCATCCCGCTGTATGGCGAACCCTCCCTCACCTTCAACTCCCCGAAGCTCTTCCTCCAGATCGGCGTGCCGTAAGCGCCGGGCTGCACCAGCACCACATCGATGCCTAGAGGCATCAATTCCATGGCGAGACTTTCGCCAAGGCCTTCAACGGCAAATTTGGAAGCGGCATACGGGCCGTAGCCCGGAAAGCCGACAACGCCGCTGATGCTGCTGATCAGAATCATTTTGGATTTACCGGTCCGCCGCATCAACGGCAGCATGCTTTGCGTCACGGAGACGGTTCCGATCACATTGGTCTCGAGCTGTCGTCTCCACTCGCTGAGCGGCACCTCTTCCACGAATCCGCCGACCGCGATGCCTGCGTTATTCACCAGCACATCCAGGCGCCCGAGCTCCTGCTCCACGGAGCGTGCTGCTGCCTGTACCTGCTCTTCGCTGCAAATATCCAGCTCGATCACTCGAATCCGCTCGGCCACACCGAACTTCGCCGCCTGCTGCAGGAGCTCCCCGGCTGCCTCCGGCCTTCGCATCCCGGCTGCGACATCATACCCGCCTTTCGCCAGCTCGATGCTGATCAGCAGT
This sequence comes from Paenibacillus sp. FSL M8-0142, assembly GCF_038597315.1. Lineage (NCBI taxonomy): Bacteria > Bacillati > Bacillota > Bacilli > Caryophanales > Paenibacillaceae > Paenibacillus > Paenibacillus sp. FSL M8-0142. The sequence continues at coordinate 1,057,903 of NZ_CP152008.1, read as the reverse complement.
CCGAAGCCGCTGGATGCGCCTGTCACCAGGGCTGTCTTTTGATTCGCCGCTTTCATAAACTCCATCCCCCCAGCTTTCTCAATCATGCAGTCGCCAGTTCCCTGCTTGGCCTTATACCTTGCCGCAACTCGAAAACCTCTTATAAACCGCTTCCGAATATCCGTAAACTGATCATACACGGGGTCGGTCCCAAGCTCAATCGTGAAACTTAGAACTCGAGCATAAAGCCAAGGGGCATCACGCAAGTCCCATGTAAAAAGAGAGCCCTCCCGGACTCCCTTTTACGTTTAACTTATAAAATAATTCCAACATGGTGCTTCTCACCAACCAGGTATGTGCAAGGCACTTGAAGATCACCCGGCTGGGCTGCTAGCTTCGGATCATCGTATATAAAATCGGGGTCACGGCTGTTATCCCCGGACAAAATACTCAGGCTCCATCAAAACCATACATCAAGATGCCCTTGGTTTATGGTCGACTTCATGCGACGCAGCCGATTTCGAAAAATACTGCCGCCGCCGCGACTGAAAAACCGCCCGCGCACCCGTCTTCTTGGGCTCATTCCCGTACACCCCCTTTCAAAGCTCACTTGCTCTCTATATACCGTAAGCGAGGATTACCCTAAATTGCTTACGTTGAAACCCCGAGGCCCCTTCCGCTTCGCGAAGAGCATGCGTGAACGGTAGGGAGCGGGGGAATCACCTGATTTCGGACGGACTCTTTCCGGTATACTGCTTGAATTGCCGGCTGAAAAAGAAAATGTCGCGATACCCGAGGGCGTCGGCCACTTCCGTGACATTCATTCCCTGGTGCACCAGCAGATGCTGCGCCCGCTCGATCCGCATCTGGATAATATAGGATTGGACCGGCGTACCGATCAGCTCCTTGAATTTGATCGAGAAATAACGCGGGGACAGTCCGGCTCTTGCCGCCAAATCCTCCACGCGATGCGGAATCCCCGGGTGCTGGCGCACATAGTTGGCGATTTCGTGGATCGCCTCCATCAGCTGGTTGCTGGCTTTTTTTACGACAGGCTCATTCAGGTCGGACCGCAGCAGATGAATCATGAGCTGCTTCAGGATAAGCTGGCCCTCTTCTTCCGCCCCGTAAGGCTTGTCCAGATACAACCGGACATACCGGGCCAGCAAATATTCGAAATCCATCGTCTCGCCCAGCTGCCGGTACGGGGCCGGAATGTCCGTAACCGGTTCCTTCACGTCAAAATGTATATATGTTAAAACGAGCGGCTTCTGCGGATTATGCGTCGCGCTGGTATGGTCGCCCGGACGGAACAGGAAGCAGCTTCCTTTACCGATCTCATACGGCTTATCATTCAGTTCCAGCGTACCTTCACCGCTCCATACATAAAACAAATCGTAGTTCTGCATGGGCCGCTCGCGTTTCTGCCACTTCCAGCCCGGCTCGCAGACGATCTTCGCGAGCGCGGGCATTATTACAAAAGAAGACGGCGATGCATTCAGCATCACGTCATTCCCCCTCATCTCTTTTAAAAATATTCTCTCTCCATCATACCCGGTTTTCCGTTTTTTTGCATGTCCGCCCATGCCGATGCCAAACGGAGAACGCCTGCTTCGATATTTGCCCGCTCCAACTGGGAAAATCCAAAGCATGCGCCGGGCGGACCAGGCGTGCAGCTGTAAACGGTCGCATCGCGAAACAGCACGCCGCGATTGCGTGCGGCTTGGCGAAACGCGTGATACTCGGCGGGCGATTGCAGCCAGTCGGCATATACATGAAGCCCCGCGTCGCAGGGCCGGAGCCGGAATAAGCCGCCTGCATGAGCGTCCATCGCTTCGCGGAGCGTTTGATACCTCGCGCCGTAGCGCCGGGTCATCCGCCGGAGATGCCGCCCGTAACCGCCGCTGGCGATGAACCGTGCCAACGCCCGCTGCTCCAGCACGCCGGGCGAGATCGGATCATACAGCGACTTGGCCCTGACGACGGCATTCGTAAGACTCGGAGGGAGCACCGCATAACCGATTCGCAGACCGGTGAACATCGTCTTGGAGAAGGAGCCGACGAAGATCACCCTTCCCTCGTCATCGAGCATCTTCAATGGCTCGATCGGCTTGCCTCCCCAGCAAAGCTCGCTGTCGTAGTCATCCTCGATAATGTAAGCCTGGCGGGTTCTCGCCCAGTTCAGCAGCGCCCGCCGCCTCTCTAGCGGAAGCACGGCTCCCGTAGGGTACTGCCGGCTCGGACTAACGACCAGAAGCCTGGCGTCCCAGTCGGCGGGGACAAGCCCGGAAGCATCAACCGGAGCCGGCAGCGGAATCCCGCCGGTAGCGGACACGCCCCGGCGGATCCCGTCGTAGCCGGGATCCTCGATCACCGCGCGGTCGCCGGGGTCCAGCAGGAGCTGGAAGAGCAGGACGATGCCCTGCATCGACCCGCTGAAGATTACGATATGCTCCGGCTTCGCCTGGATGCCCCGCGTAAACCGAAGATGTCCGGCAATCGCCCGCCGAAGCTCCATCGCGCCTGCAGGCGGAGCGCCGGAGGACAGCTCCTTCCCTCCGCTCCCGCCGGCATAGTTCAACGCGCTTCGCCATTCGTCATACGGAAAATCCTCCATCGGCATGCGCGCATCGGCAAAGGATATGGTTCCTTCAGGCGGAGCCAGCTCCGACCGGCGGGCCTCGGCGGATTCGTCCCGGAGCTCCGCAAGCCGCCGGCCCCAGGCCGACAGCAGCGGGACCGCTTCGACAGGAGGCGGCTGCTCAGGCACCGTGATCCCCTCGGCGACATAAGTGCCGCTTCCCTGCCTTGAGACGACATAACCTTCCGCCATCAGCATGTCATAGCTTTGCGCAGCGGAGCCTCTGGATATGCCGTAAAGCTTGGCAAGCTCCCGGGTAGCGGGCAGGCGCGTCCCTTCCGGCAGTCTGCCGCTGTGAATCGCAGCGCGAATGGCATGATAAAGCGCCAAATATTTATATTTATACTGCTCGACGTATGTCTCGAACGGAAGCCCAAGCTCCACCGAAGGGACCTCCCTTATTTTAAATTGGACTATATAAATTAATGTAAATTGGCGCTTTTTCCTTGTCAATGTTCGTCGTATGCTGATACTCATCACAATGCGATGGAGGGAGAGCGTAATACCATGAGAAGAGACGAATTTGCAATCGAGGATCCGAAGGAGATCGAAGACTTCCTGAACGGAATGAGCTTCGGCTTTCTCGGAACCGTGGATGAACACGGGCTGCCGCGGGTTACGCCGCTGAATTTTGTTTATGTACAGGAGAGCTTCTACTTTCACGGCAGCCGGCTGGGGGAGAAAATGGAGCACTTGCGCCGCACTCCCGCCGTCAGCTTTACGGTGGCCGATGAGTATGCTTTGATCCCTTCCTATTTCTCGGATCCGGAAATGGCATGTCCCGCTACGGCCTACTTCAAGAGCGTAACGGCAGCAGGAGAAGCCGTCCTCGTCCATGATCTTGAGGAAAAAGCATTAGCGATGGAAGCCATGATGCGCAAGCTCCAGCCCGAGGGCGGCTACCGTACCATCGACGCCGGAGACCGCGCCTATGCTTCCCGGCTCAAGGGTGTAGCGGTAATCAAGCTCGTTCCAAAGCGGATGAGCGCCAAATTCAAATTCGGCCAAAATTTGAAGCCTGATCGGCTGCAGGACATGATCGGACGGCTTGAGGAACGCGGCCGGACCCGGGACGGCGAGACGGCGGCGCACATCTGTAAATATTACCCTGGACCGCGTTAAATCTGGGCATTTATCCGTGACGGTTCCCGGGTCTGATGGTATAATGAAAGGCAATGAAAATGTAAGAAGCTTTCATGCATTCGCCTCTTACCTTAACCAAAAGTACTCGGAAGGAAGGAACCATTTCATGAACCCATTGGCTGGACAATTGAACGAGAAACTGTTAGCAGGCAACCCGCATGTGTATGACATGCTCTCCACGCTCGGCAAAGAAATATACTTCCCGAAGGAAGGAATTCTGAGTCAGTCGGCGGAGGCATCCGCCCAAGCGAAGAAATATAACGCAACGATCGGCATCGCCACCGAAGGCGGCATCCCGATGCATCTTGGCGTGATCCAGGATAAGCTTTCGGCTTTCCAGCCGAAGGATCTGTATCCTTATGCCCCGCCGGCAGGCAAGCCCGAGCTGCGCTCCGTATGGCGGAACAAGATGCTCCGTGAGAATCCGTCCTTGGAGGGAAAGAGCTTCAGCAATCCGATCGTCACCAATGCCCTGACTCATGGTCTCAGCATCGTGGCCGACCTGTTCGCCGATGAGGGCGATGCGGTCATTTATCCGGACAAGAACTGGGAGAATTACGAGCTGACGTTCGGCATCCGCCGCCATGGCGTTCATGTAACCTATCCTCTTTTCACTGAAAATATGAAGTTTAATGCGGAGGGACTTCGCGAGGCTCTTCTGAACCAGAAGGATAAAGGCAAAGCGATCGTTCTGCTGAACTTCCCGAACAACCCGACAGGCTACACGCCGGGAGCCGAGGAAGGTGCAGCCATCGTATCCGCGATTACGGAAGCCGCCGAAGCCGGCATCAATGTTGTCGTCGTGACCGATGACGCATATTTCGGACTGTTCTTCGAGAACTCCTTAACGGAATCGCTGTTCGGTCATCTTGCCGGCCTCCATCCGCGAATCCTGCCTGTTAAAGTCGACGGCGCTACGAAGGAAGAATATGTGTGGGGCTTCCGCGTAGGCTTCATCACCTTCGCCTCGGAGAACCAGGATGTGCTGGATGTACTTGAGCAGAAGACCCTCGGCATCATCCGGGCAACCATCTCCAGCGGTCCGCATCCTTCGCAATCGTTCGTCCTCGAAGCGCTGAAGGCTCCGGAATTCGAGGAGCAGAAGCAAGAGAAGTTCAGCATTATGAAGGGACGCGCCAATAAAGTAAAGGCCATTCTCGACAGCGGCAAATACGGTGATGTCTGGGAATACTATCCGTTTAACTCGGGATACTTCATGTGCCTGAAGCTGAAGACGGTATCGGCTGAAGCGCTTCGGTCCCATCTGATCCGCCAATACGGCGTCGGGACGATTGCCCTGGGCGAAGAGGATCTCCGGATTGCATTCTCCTGCATTGAAGAGGAGTACCTGGAGGATCTGTTCGACCTGATCTACCAAGGAATTCAGGATTTGCAGCAGGCTTAAGCCGATAGACCCTTGTCCCGCTTTGCATCAGAGCATCTTTCTGTGATAAATAAACGCTCGCCCATACACATAGCCCCCCTGCAACATACAATACCATGTACTACAATTCAACTAAGTGAAAGGGGAATGAACATGGGTGCAGTTGAAGATGTAAGAGGATGCGGCGGATACGGCGGATATGGCGGTGGATACGGAGTAGGAGCCATTCTGGTTCTCTTTATCCTGCTCGTTATCATCACTCGTTCTTTCTGGGTCTAAGCCACTTCCTAGCTGGCGGCACGGATAATGACAGGTCGTCCGACCCCGAAGGACACTGCGGTTTCTGCTGCTGATACGGCTACTATTCATACGAAAGCAATAGAGGAAGGCCGGGATGGATGCATCCCGGCCTTCCTCTATTTATCATCATCTTCGTCTATCTCTTTATCATCATCTTCGCCTATCTATTCATCATCATCGTCGGCTCGCCGGTTCTTTCGGACGGCGTTCCAGCGGGACAGAAGAACCAACGCGATCCCTCCTGCCAGCGTGAGAAGCGTCCGATCCGGCGTTCCGGGAACGGCCGGGATCAACGGCAGCCACAGCAGCACGGCCCAGAACAGCTGCACCTGAAAGATCAGCTTGTTCTCGCTCTCCCGCCTTGTCCCCTCGGGGAGCGGGTAAATATGCAGCCAGAATGATTCAGGATGAAGCTTGCGCAGGGCGGACAGCTGCAGTCCGATGATCAAGAGCCCGATCCAATATACGGCTGCCGAAGCCCAGTCATCCCGGGTGAGCCATACGAGCAGCACTCCCAGTAGCCCGACCCGCACCAGAATGCCCAAGATATCGCTGCGGGCAAAGCTCTTGACGAGCAAATACCGGTAGGCTTCGTCCTTGCCCCATGGAATGCCCCTTCCCCATCCCGACAGCCATTTCCTGGCGTGCACGCGCTGTTCGCGCTGCGGCACATTCACGAACCAGCTCAGCACCAGCATGACCCGTCCGGCCTGTCTGCGTTCAATGGCGATTAACCGCTCCCAAGCAACAAGGTGCCGGACAGGAAAGCGCACAGCGAACCCATACGCGAGACCGAGCAGCGCGATAAAAATCAGGCTTCGCCCGGACGGATGCCACAGCCAAGCGGCAATGCCGAGCGCCGAAACGGCCCACCGCAGTAAACGGTAAGCGCCTGCCGCGGTACGGGACACCATCAGCTGCTCCCTCCAGCTTCCGTAACTGGCGAGCAGCTTGAGGGCAACCAGCACCAGGAATGTGACCAGAAGCGTCTTAGGTGATGTATCACTGCGTATGTACAGAGGCCATAAGATAAGGAGCACGATGCCTAAACCGATGATTTTGTACACGACACCGCTAATCCAGCCTTTGCGAAAATAAGTGCTCATTCGGGATTCCTGCGGCAGCAGAAAAACGGTGTCCGCCGAGCGCAGATACGTGCGTACGCTGCTGTTAATGACGATCGGGAGCAAAATAACCAGCATGATCCAGCGAATCGGGAGCCCCTGCGGAATATGCTGCAGAAAGGCCGTATACCACGCCGCGAACGCGATCAGCAAGAACAGCGTAACGACGGCGACCCCGCTTTGTATGACATAACCCAGATAGGGCAGGATATCGCCCCAGAACTGGCCGCGCCGTTTATCATACAGCTCGCGCAAGTTCATATGCCGCTACCGCCTTGAACCAATACATTAAACAGCTCCTCCAGCGGAAGGCCCGGTCTTCCCGCTTGCTCCCGCATTTCCTCCAGTGTTCCTTGGGCAATAATGCTGCCGCGGTGCAGCACCACAAACCGGTCGCAATAATTCTCGATGGTGGAGAGGATATGCGAGCTTAACAGGATGGAAGAGCCTGAAGCCTTTAGCTCCAGCATGAAATCGAGCAGGGAGCGGATCCCTAGCGGATCCAGCCCGAGGAAGGGCTCATCGATAATATAAAGGGAAGGTCTGGCCACGAATGCGCACATGATCATCACCTTTTGACGCATCCCTTTGGACAGATGCGTTGACAGGCTGTCCATCTTCTCCTCCATCCGGAACAGCCTCGCCAGCTGCTCCCCCCTCGATTCATAATCCTCGCGGGAAACGCCGTAGGAACGGGCCGTAAATTCCAAGTGCTCGCGTACCGTCAACTCATCGTACAGAAGCGGGGATTCGGGAACAAAACCCAGTGCACTGTGATACGCCTCGGAGTCCTCCGTCCGGCGCTTGCCCTGGACCTCAATCTCTCCCTTCTGCGGATTCATCAGTCCGAGGATATGCTTCATCGTCGTGCTCTTCCCCGCCCCGTTCAATCCGATCAGACCGACCATCTCCCCCGGCTGCACCTGGAACGTGATATCATGCAGAACCGGACGGTTTATGCTGTACCCGCCGCTTAATCCTTGAACAGACAACACCGGCTGCTCACTCATTACCACATCACCTCTTCTACTTAAAAAACACCGAACCCTGCCTCGGTCAGAAGCGCTTGTGCGCGTGAATCCAGTTGAGGATACCGGGCCTGGCCCGGTTCTAAGCCGATTCTACGGATTCGTATTGGTTAAATATAAGCCGTGCCGCAGGTCAGCCCCGCGGCGGTTTATTCTTCAGCCATTTCGGCGCACCCTTGTTCTTGCGGTCGCGCTCCCTCTCGCTCGGACGTTCTCCGTTCGCTTTGCCGTTGCCTGCCCGTCCCTTCGAGCTGATCGACGCCGGCTTCCGGGCAGCCGGCTTGTTCGCTCGATTGCCGGCATGGGAACCACGACCGACACTGTCCCGCTCCGAAGCGGAGCGTGGCGTGCGAATTTTCCCGCCGTATAGGACTCTCTCTTCGATCGAAATGCCCAGCTCGCGGTTGAACTTACGCATAATGAAGGTTTGCCGGTCAGTCACAAGGGTAATCGCAAGCCCCTTACGCCCCATCCGTCCTGTCCGTCCTGCACGATGGGTATAGTGCTCGGCATCAATCGGCGGATCATAGTTGATGACCATGCCGAGACCTTCGATATCCAGCCCACGGGCAGCAACGTCACTTGCTACAAGCAGCTTCGTCCGCCCTTCCCTGAATGCGTTCAGGACCCGGCTCCGAGTCAGCTTGTCGGCGTCTCCGTACAAGGCGGCTGCATTCAAGCCGAGATAATTCAGCTTGGCTTCCACCTCGGCCAGATCCTCAGTGGCGTTCACAAAGACGAGCGCCCGTTCGGGATCGTAATGGCGGACGATCCGGCGAAGCATGTCCAGTTTGTCCCGTTCTTCGGATACGAAATAATAATGCTCCAGACCGGACGGCGTCCGGCGCTCCGGATCGATACCGATCTCAACCGGCTGATCCATTTCCTTCTTAGCCAGCTCGGCCGTCTCAGGACCGACCGTTGCCGATAGGAATACGAGCTGACGGTCGCGCAGCGCGCTGCGCAGGATCCGTTCCACATCGCTCGCACCGCCTGACTGAAACACCTGATCCACCTCGTCAATGACGATGGTGGTTACCTGGTGCATTTTGAGCTTGCGAATTTCGATCAGCTCCCGGATGCGTCCCGGCGTTCCGACGATCAGCTGAGGATGCTGCTTCAGCTTCTCGATCTGTCGCTTGGCCGCCGCGCCGCCGATTAATCCGATGACGCCGATGCCGCGAGCCTCCCCATAACGCTCGCCCTCTCTAACGATCTGGATCGCCAGCTCCTGGGTTGGAGCGACAATCAGCTTCTGTGCTGCCTTTACCTCCGGGTCGATGCCCTGAAGGATCGGAAGCAGGTAAGCCAGCGTCTTGCCGGTTCCCGTCTGGGACGTTGCAAGCACGTCCTTGCCCGCAAGGATCGGAGGAATGGCTTCGGCCTGAACCGGTGACGGCGCCACAATGCCGAATTCCGAGAGCCTTGCCGTTAAATCCTCTGCTATTCCCAATGTATGAAACGTAGTTGAAGTCATATGATCGTCCATCCTTTATTTTATCGGGTCTCATTCGTTCCTTCTCATTATATGCCAAAACCGGGCGCTCACCAAATACAACCTTTCGGACAAGCATTTGGGAAGAAAATCTTCGCTTTATCATAACCACCTGTTATTTGCCGATTTTAGTGTAAAATGAATTAAAAGGATATGACTGGGGGGAGATTTACCATGACTGCAAAGGTCGAAGCACTGCTTGATAACATCACGAAAGAACTCCGTCATCTGCCCGGCGTTGTCGGCGTCGTGCTTGGCGGATCCAGAGCCAAAGGGACAGCAAGGCCGGATTCGGATATCGATATCGGCATTTATTATGATGAATCCGAGGGATTCCAGGTCGAGCATATCGCGAAGGCGGCGAAAAAATTGGATGACGAGCATCGCGAGGGCATTATCACTTCGCTCGGGGAATGGGGTGCCTGGGTTAACGGGGGCGGCTGGTTAGTGATCGAGGGGTACCACGTGGATTTCTTATTTCGCGATATTCACCGCGTGTCCAGAATCGTGGAGGAATGCACGAAGGGATCGGTTTCAGCCCATTACCAGACCGGGCATCCGCACGCTTACCTTAATGTGATGTATATGGGTGAGCTGTCTGTTTGCCGCATTTTGTCCGATAAGGATAACCGCATTCAGACGCTTCAGGCGAAGACGAAGCCTTATCCTCAAGCTTTGAAGAGCGCCATCGTCGGATTTTTCACCTTCGAGGCATCCTTCTCCCTGATGTTTGCGGACGATAACGCGTCCAAAGACGACATCACCTACGTTGCCGGCCACGCCTACCGGTGCATTGCCTGCTTGAATCAAGTGCTGTTCGCCAAGAATGAGACCTACTGCATTAACGAGAAGCGCGCGGTGGCCATGATCGAGTCCTTCCCGCTCAAGCCGGATCGCTACAAGGAACGGCTGGACCAGGCGATCACCCTGCTCTCGGCGGATGCCGGGCAGACGAAACAAGCTCTCCGCCTGCTGCGCGACATTCTCGCGGAGACGGAAAGCCTGTAGGCTGTTGTTTATTTCTGATTCATCCACCGATGGGATACACGATCCGCAAATCTCGGAAACAGCTGATATAAGCGAATGCCGACAGCGGCCAATCTTGGCAGATTGAGCTCTTCCTTGCGTTTGATAATGAGCTTGACGACCTGTTCGGCTACATATTCCGGCTTCATCATAAGCCAGCCGACATTTTTGACGTATCCGCCCGAAGGATCGGCCAAGGAGAAGAACGGCGTATCAATCGGTCCCGGATTGACGGTCGAGACGGTGATGCCTGTATGCCGCAGCTCCTGCCGCAGAGCATTGCTAAGTCCCAATACGGCATGCTTCGTGGCAGAGTAGGCAGTGGATTTGGCAGTGCCGATCTTCCCTGCCATCGAAGCGATATTGACGATCTGCCCGTCGCCTCGCTCCAGCATCCCCGGCAGGACTGCCTGGGTGCACCGTACAATCCCCATATAATTGACGTCCATCATATCTTCAAATTCAGAGGCAGGCATATCCAGGAATGCCTCGAACTTGCCGTATCCGGCATTGTTCACCAGCACATCGATTCTGCCGTGCTTCCGGGATGCCTCTTTCAACACCGAATCCACCTGATGGGGGTCTTGTACGTCCATGACGACCAGCTCATGGGGTCCTTTCAAGCGGCTGCCGGCTTCCCGCAGACGCTCCATCGAACGTCCGGCCAGTATAACGACCGCGCCTTCGTCGGACAGCCGCTGGGCTATCAGGGCTCCGATGCCGCTGGAAGCGCCCGTCACCGCGATCACTTTATTTTTGAGCATGATTTCGTTATCCCTTCCTTTACCGCTAGAGCTGCCTACCAGTGCCTGCCGGCTTCCCGGCATTGCTCTGCAGGAGCCCGGCGGCTCACTTGGTCTTATTTTACGAAATCATGACTTGAATATCCAGTTCGCCGATGCCTTCCATCATGAGGGGAATGCACAGCGCCTTTTTCTGAAACAGGCCGGAGGCATGATCCGATTTAATCACCCGCGGCGGCGTAATATCAACGCTTACTCCTTGGTTGGACAAAATCATGCTGGCATTGCCGCTAATCATATTGCCCAGCTCTGATATCGCACTCTGTCCCATCTCGTCCATTTCGGTAATGACATATCCGCCCATCATGGCCGATACCATATGCAGCGCTACCTTCTCCTGGATCCCAAATACGATATCCCCGTTCATTTGCCCTGTCATTCCGATTTGGATCCAGATATGATTCTCGATAAATCCGATCTCCTTGACCCCAAGATTCCCCGTGGAAGGTGAAACCTGTATGACTTGCTCGATCACATGTCGTGCGGACTCTAAAAAAGGATTGATGACTTCCGCTTTCATTCCTTACTTTCGCCCCTTTCACTGGGTTGTTGGTCAGGGTCCCAAAGTCCCAACGATTTATTTAAACATTATAATGGATACCCTTTAATAAATCATCACAAATTAGCGACAACCCCCTATTCCAACAGCTCTTCCAACTTTGGAGCTATCGTAATAACGTCGATTTCGCATTCGGTCATCCATTCGCTTAAAAGGTACTTTGGTCTCACCTGAAGCTATGTCTACTTTACTATTATCGGATGCATTCGCAATCTTTTAATAATAAATGTCCGGATTTCGAAACTTTTTAGCTGACACAAGCGGAATGCTGCCTCAATTGCTCCTTCAGGCAGAATACCCTATAATTTAAATAAAGCGGGCTGCACGTGGATTTACGAGCGGAAGAATCATATCAAGTAAGGAGGAAGGCTATGAACATCAGCCAATTGGAAACGCTAATTACCATCTCCAAAACGATGAGCTTTCGCAAAGCCGGAGAGCTTCTTAATCTGACACAACCGGCCGTATCGGCTCAGATCAAGAGCTTGGAGGAAGAGTTCAAAACCGTGCTGGTAGACCGGAGCCAACCGGTAACGTTAACCGACCGTGGACAGGTGTTCGTGGAGCATGCCGAGCAAATTCTGAGCATCGTGGACGAGCTGAAGCAGCGGCTGTCGGATCTAGACCAGACGCCTCAAGGGCATATTCAATTAGGTACGACCACTTCCATCGCCATTCAGATTCTGCCCCGGGTTCTTTCCTACTTCCAGGATCAGTTCCCCCACATTAAAACAACCATTCAATCCATGGCATCCTCGCAAATCTACCATAGCGTGGAGAATGGTCTCATCGACATCGGAATCGGTTATTTGATCGAACGCAATCCCAACCTCAGCACATCCATCCTGTACTACGATACGTTTGAATTAGTTGTATCCCCTCAGCACCCGCTGGCCAAACTATCCAAGGCAAGCATCGATGTGCTTGGCAGCACGCCTCTTATTTTGCTATCGCGCGATACCGTTGGCCGCCGTTTCGCCGACGACGTCATGAAGAAACACGGCATCGATCCTCAGGTGGTCATGGAGCTGTCCAGCAGCGAGGAAATCAAACGGATGGTTGAGATTAATCTTGGCGCTGCCATCATTTCGAAGCAATCCGTAGCGACAGAGCTTCGAAACGGCACCCTGCAGATCGTTCCGCTCAGCGAGCTGGAGGTAAGCCATCCGGTCGGCGTCATCTATAAGAGCGGCCGTTATGTAAGCTCGGCCATGCGGCAATTTTTAAGCGACTTGAAGGGCATGCCGGAAACGCAATTCATCAGCACCGAGTAAGTCACGATGATCATGACCAGAATCGGGATGCTATATTATGACGATAACAGCATGAAGGAGGGCTTATCATGAAATTTGATCTGCACACCCACCATTTCCGCTGCGGCCATGCGGACGGCAATATCCGGGATTATATCGAAGCGGCCATTGCCGCGGATTTACAAGTCATCGGGATTTCGGACCATACCCCATATTTCGGAAGCGAGGAGGAGCATCCTTTTCCTTCCATCTCCATGGCTAAAGCCGACTTTGACGGGTACGTCCAGGAAGTGCTGCAATTGAAACGGGAGTACGAGGGCAAGATCAAGGTACTGCTGGGAATCGAATCGGACTTCTTTCCTGAGCATGCCAATGTATATCAACAGGCGATGTCTGCCTACCCTTTCGATTACATTATCGGATCCATCCACCACGTGAGAGGCGTCAGCATATTTAATAAAAACCGGTGGAAGAAGCTGACTCCGTCCGAGCAAGTGGCCGATAAGGAGGAGTATTTCAATCTGATCCGGCAGTCCGCGCGAAGCGGGATGTTTCAAATTATCGCGCACATGGATGCCATGAAGGGCAACTATCCGTTATTCTCCGAAATCAAGGCAGACGAAGCGATAGAGGAAACGCTGAAGGTCATCGCGGAATCCGGGCTGGCGATCGAAATCAACACCTCGGGCAAAACGAAGCTGTGCGGCGGATGGTATCCGTCCAACGAAATTCTGGAGGTTGCGCATCATTACGGCGTCGATGTGACCTTCGGCTCCGACGCGCATAAACCGTCCCGGGTCGGCGACGAGTTCGAGGAAGTGGCCAAGGTTCTGAAAGAGATCGGGTTTAAGGAATGGGTCTATTACGAGCAAAAACAGAAGGTTGCCGTACCTCTTTAACAGGGGTACCCCTTCTGTTTTTTTATTGCAGATCCATAAATAATACACAGGAACAAAAAAAGTGGACCCGCACAGCGGATCCAAAAGCATCATATATATTCTCAAAAGGGGGTCATGTGATAAGTTTAACCTCTCGCTGTTAGAGTTTCATAACAGGTATATTTCAATTGTGTAACAAAAATTCAAATTGTACGTTTCATATTGATCCATTCGCCAGGACATGCACGGCCATTTGAATGGTATCGCATCTTGTTATTATTTCAACTTGTTATTATCAATACTATGATGGCGATTTGGCACCAAGACTTTCACGATCACACGTCTGCCCCCCGGAGCGTCAATACCGTCAGCTCCGGTTGACATAGCAGCCGGATCGGCAGCTGCGTCATCCCGATCCCACGATTGACATACAGCGGCATTCCACGGCTGCCGACATGATACAAGCCTTGTACATAACGTTTTGCCCCAGGTGGCGTCACAACCTCCCCAAGCCAAGGCAGCCGTACCTGCCCGCCATGGCTGTGGCCGGACAGCTGCAGATGAACCGGGTACTCCGCAGTTGTATCACCATAGTCCGGCTCATGCATCAGCACTATCTTGATCATCCCCTCCGGGAGTCCTTCAAGCGCCGATGCCGGATCAGGATGCCCCCATATTCCGTCATCCAAGCCCACAACCGCGATCTGTTCGCCGCCTCGTCTGAGCTTGGCATGGCTGTTACGAAGCACGGTGAATCCCGCCTTCTCCTCCATCCGGATCAGCTTCTCTACATCGTAGAAATCATGGTTGCCGAGGATCGAGTATTTTCCGAACGCGGCTTCCAGGCCGGACAACGGCAGAATCGCTTCCTCCAAAGCATCAACCTCCCCGTCCACCATATCCCCTGTAAAGCATATGAGATCCGGCTTCTCCCGGTTAATGGCTTCAACCACCCGCACGGCGGCCTTGGCACCTGCATAAAAGCCCAGATGCATATCGCTGAACTGAACAACCTTCAGGCCGTTGAAAGCGGCAGGCAGACCATTCAGCGCCAGTGTGAGCCGCCTGACCTCCAGCCGGTTAGGCTCCCACAAGGAGGCGTAGGCACCCACCGCAAGGCCTGCTCCCAGGACGGCAGCCGCCCAATGCTTCAGAAACCTGCGCCGCGTCATGGTCGTGCCCGCTGCCGGCTTGGCATCCGCTTGGCTGGATGACCGCTGCGGCCCTGTGGATGAATTTTTCATAAACGGACATCCTCCTATATAATATGGAAAAGAACACCCTGAGTGTATTGGCATGAACTTATCTGAGGACATGCTCGATAGCACGGTTAGATTTATTACTTTTATACGATAAATCGTTACAAGTCTATACCCATGGAAAGGAGCCTGCAGCTGCTTATGATTGTTAACGAATCCATCCCGTCATTAGTTTCATCGCAGAAGCAGTTTTTCCTGAAAGGATTCACGAAGGAGCCGGAATTCCGGATCCGGCAGCTCACCAGACTCCGCGAGGTCATCGTCGCCAGAGAGAGCGAGAGGTAATCCAGGCGCTGCGCCAGGACCTGAACAAGAGCGAGCAGGAAGCCTATACGACAGAAATCGGCATCGTTTACAAAGAGCTCTCACATATCTTGAAAAATATAAAGCGCTGGAGCAAACCCGAGCGCGTGAAAACGGCGCTGACGCATGTCGGCAGCAAGGGGAAGATCTATCCCGAGCCGTACGGCAGCGTGCTGATTATTGCTCCTTGGAATTACCCTTGGCAGCTTGCCATCTCTCCCCTGATCGGCGCGATGGCTGCGGGTAATACCGCTGTTGTAAAGCCGTCCGAGCTGACGCCGGCCGTCTCCGCGCTTATTACGTCCATCCTGGAAGAAACGTTCCCGCCGGAGTACGTGGCTTCTATTGAGGGCGGACCCGAGGTCAGCACCGTGCTGCTGGAGCAGCCGCTGGACTATATCTTTTTTACCGGCAGCGTGAATGTGGGGAAAATCGTGATGGAAGCAGCAGCCAAGCGCCTGACTCCCCTCACGCTCGAGCTCGGGGGCAAAAGCCCCTGCATCGTCCATGAGGACGCTCCACTGAAGCTGACGGCATCGCGCATTGCCTTCGGAAAGTTCACGAATGCCGGGCAGACATGCGTAGCACCCGATTATGTATTGGTTCACAGCCGCGTAAAAGAGCCGTTCATCGCCTATTTAAAGGAAGCGATCATTGAATTCTATGGCCCTGAGCCGCTGAACAACCCCGATTACGGCCGAATCGTGTCGCAGAAGCACTTCAATCGGCTGGCAGGCTTTCTGGATAACGGCCACCTTCGGCACGGCGGCAAGGCCGATAAGGACAAACTATGCATTGAACCGACGGTTCTTGATCAAGTGACATGGGATATGCCGGTGATGGAAGAGGAGATTTTCGGACCCATATGCCCGATCCTGACTTATGATGACATGAACGAAGCGATCCGGGCCGTTCAGTCACGCCCCAAGCCGCTTGCATTCTATTTGTTCACCGAGAATGAGGACCTACAGGAGCATGTGCTGTCCTCCGTATCCTTCGGCGGAGGCTGCGTCAACGATACGCTCATGCATCTGGCTACGCCGTATTTGCCGTTCGGCGGTGTCGGCGAGAGCGGGATGGGCTCGTATCACGGGCAGTACAGCTTCTACACCTTCTCGCATATGAAGAGCGTGCTGAAGCAGACGAACCGGTTCGACTTTAAATTCCGGTATCCGTCAAACAACGGACTCGGCATTCTCAAAAAGCTGCTGAAGCCGTGAACCGGGGATAGCCATCCACGAGAGCGGACCCGGGAACTTGATGGCGTCGATTGAGCCCCACTCCCTTGCAGGCTGTACGCCTATCAACGTGTGATGTCAATTATTGATGACTGCTGGTGTTACCGCTGCCCGTCAGCGTCAGCTGACAAAGCACCTTGAGCCGAAATCAATTCCTGCGCTCATCAAATTTGGCTGACTATCGGGTAAAATGCTTGCGCTCATGCGGCGGGGCGGCCGTTCCCGGTTCGCCCTCTTCAGTGCTGTAGGTTTCAGGCCGATCACTACCCGGCTTGAATATTTGCCGCAGGGTTCCAAGCATGGACAGCGCATAAGCAACGGTGATAAAGCTAAAGGCGATCTCCAAGATGACGACCAGTCTTGAAGTGTTGTCAACCGGACTTACATCCCCATACCCGACCGTCACAAACGTGGCCATGCTGAAATATAGAAACGTAATGAACTGCGACAGCGGGTCCTGCCCTAGATTATCCCCTTCAAAGGATACACCGCCAAACAGCTTGTAGATTGACATATAGACCAGCGTGAAAAATAAAATACACATGGCAGCGGCCATGCTGATTCGGATGAGGGTTGTCTTCATATCGACATGCCGGTTCACGGAATCCGCGATTTTATCGAAGATGTACAGCACATAGAAGACAACCGAGCACAAGGAGAAGATCACAATGAGAGCACGCATCCCTCCCTTGCCTGGTACAATTTCCATCAGATCGATCCAACCAAGCAAATCCTCCACCGACACCAGCACATAAATCAGCAAAGGCGCGAGCAGCAGCGGCCGGCTTGACCATTTCTTGTCCATCATGTAGAACGCATAAATCAAGGCTATCAACCCCGCCAAATTGAGCAGCCACATCCACCAGCTCATGAGCGTCCCCTCCTTCCTACGGCCCCATATCGATCGTTCGTACTCCGGCCGCATTACACCTAATCATTTATTACCCTTGGAGAGGAGCTCATGCAACTGGCGTTCCTTGGCAATCCGACTTTTACCGGTTACGGGCAAGCCACTCTACGGCAAAATCCACCATTCTACGCTGTTTGACCAGGACGCAAGAGGCTGCGCCTACGTTACCGTAACTGCAGGCTTCCTTGCACTCCTGCTCGAATGCAGCCCCCAACGCTTCAAAATCGTCGGCATGATAATTGATATCCGAAAAGGACACCCATTCCGTCTTGCCTCCAGCTCTCGATACCGGCGCTTGGGACGTAATATGCTCTTTGCCCCTCCACGCCGCGCGATACTCGGCCAGATGGAAGGAGGTATTGCTGCCATAGCCGGTCCCGAGCATCAGCACGAAGGCGTCTGCATCGTACAGCCGGGCCAGAGGCGAGGATTCCCCGAGGCCGTCTGTCAGCGGATGCGGGTCCATCAGCCCCTTCGCTGCACGGCCTCGAGCCGCGAAGGAGACATGCGGATGAAGGCTCCGGATGACCCCCTTCTGCTTACGGAACGTTTCCGGAATAACCCCCATTCCCGAGGTTACCGTAGCATCGGGATCAAAGGGAGGCATACTGTCCCGGATCAGCTGCCACCATTTCGGATCGGCGGGCGGATTTCCCCAGGTCTCCGGGTTCGTCAAGTTCGGGGACTGTGTGGGCATCACCAGCGTTCCTTTCTTACCCAGCACCTCCGTTAGCGCGAGAATGACGGCTTCAGCCCCGCCGACGATCCATCCGCCGATGCTCTTAAGCGAAGAATGGAGAAGCACCGTCATCCCTTCCTTAACGCCTAAAGCGGCGAGGTCCCGGCTCAAATCCTGAATCGTAATCGGTCTTTCTGTAATCATGAGTGCGTACCACCTTTAGATAAAAAGTTCTGCTATTATCGTACAACAAAACAGCGCCCGACCGCGAATGATACAAGCGGTCAGGCGCTGTTGTTGCCATTTCGTAAGCTTTTCGGTTCTAGACGCTGAGCCAGCGCTTGAACAGATGCTTCGTTGTTTCTTTATTCATCTCCGCGATCGATGTCGTTAGCGGAATGCCTTTCGGGCAGGAGCGTACGCAGTTCTGCGAGTTGCCGCAGCCTTCAATGCCGCCGTCCTGCATCAGCGCCTCCAGGCGTTCCTCCTTGTTCAGCTCGCCCGTTGGATGGGCGTTGAACAAGCGGACCTGAGAAATGGCCGCTGGACCGATAAAGTCGGTCTTCTCGTTGACATTCGGGCAAGCCTCGAGACATACGCCGCACGTCATGCATTTGGACAGCTCGTAAGCCCATTGGCGCTTCTTCTCCGCCATGCGGGGTCCGGGACCGAGATCATACGTGCCGTCGATCGGAATCCAGGCTTTAACTCGCTTCAGGGCGGAGAACATCCGGCTCCGGTCGATGACCAAGTCGCGCACGACCGGGAAAGTCTTCATCGGCTGGATGCGGATCGGCTGCTCCAGCTTGTCGATCAGCGCCGCACAGGCTTGGCGCGGCTTGCCGTTGATGACCATTGAACAGGCACCGCATACTTCCTCCAGGCAGTTGGAATCCCAGCATACCGGGGAAGTCGTTTGGCCTTGCGCATTCTTCGGATTGCGCTGAATTTCCATCAGCGCACTGATTACGTTCATGCCGGGACGGTACGGAACCTCAAATTCCTCTGTATACGCTTTGGATTCCGGGTTGTCCTGACGAGTGATGATAAATTTTACTGTCTTTGAGGCGGCTGCCGTTTGAGCCATGGTAAATCCCCCTTCTTACTTTTCTTTCGAATAGTCGCGAATACGCGGCGGGATTAAGGAAACATCCACTTCTTCGTACGAGATTTGCGGTCCTTCTGGCGTCCATTTCGCTTTCGTTGTTTTCAGGAAATTCTCGTCATCGCGATCAGGGAATTCCGGCTTATAGTGAGCTCCGCGGCTTTCATTCCGGAGCAGGGCTCCAAGCGTCATTGCTTCCGCAAGCTCCAGCATGTTCCACAGCTGACGCGTGAATGCCACGCCTTGGTTGTTCCAGCGGGACGTATCGGTCATGTTGATGTTGCGGTAGCGCTGCTTCAATTCCTTGATCTTGTTGATCGTCTCCTGGAGCTTGTCGTTGTAGCGGACAACGGTCATGTTGTTGGTCATCCATTCGCCAAGCTCTTTATGAATCACGTAAGCATTTTCCGTGCCTTCCATCTTCAGAAGCCCTTCGTACTTCGTGGTCTGCTCTTTCGTGTACCGGTCGAAGACGCTGGAGGAGATATCCTCGGACGATTTCTTCAAGCCTTTAACATACTCGATCGCCTTCGGACCTGCGACCATGCCGCCGTAAATGGCCGATACGAGCGAGTTCGCGCCCAAGCGGTTGGCTCCGTGATATTGATATTCGCATTCCCCGGCTGCGAACAGGCCAGGAATATTCGTCATCTGGTTGTAATCGACCCACATGCCGCCCATGGAATAATGGACTGCAGGGAAGATTTTCATTGGAATTTTGCGAGGGTCGTCACCCATAAACTTCTCATAGATCTCGATGATGCCCCCGAGCTTCACGTCCAGCTCCTTCGGATCCTTATGGGAGAGATCCAGGTATACCATGTTCTCGCCGTTAATGCCAAGGCCCATGTCCACGCATACGGAGAAAATTTCGCGAGTCGCGATATCCCGCGGAACGAGGTTGCCGTATGCAGGATATTTCTCTTCGAGGAAGTACCAAGGCTTTCCGTCTTTATAAGTCCAGATCCGGCCGCCTTCACCGCGGGCCGATTCCGACATCAGGCGCAGCTTGTCGTCGCCTGGAATGGCGGTCGGGTGAATCTGGATGAATTCGCCGTTAGCGTAGTATACGCCCTGCTGGTATACCGCGCTTGCTGCCGTACCGGTGTTGATAACCGAGTTCGTCGTTTTACCGAAAATGATGCCGGGGCCACCGCTGGCCAGAATGACGGCATCTGCCTTGAACGCCCGGATCTCCATGGAGCGAAGGTCCTGGGCGGCAATGCCGCGGCATACGCCCTCGTCATCAATAACCGCGTTCAGGAACTCCCAGTTCTCGTATTTGGTCACGAGACCTGCAGTTTCCCAGCGGCGCACCTGCTCGTCAAGCGCGTACAGCAGCTGCTGGCCGGTGGTCGCTCCGGCAAACGCCGTGCGGTGATGCTTCGTTCCGCCGAAGCGGCGGAAATCCAGAAGGCCTTCAGGCGTACGGTTGAACATAACGCCCATGCGGTCCATGAGGTGAATAATGCCCGGAGCGGCTTCGCACATCGCTTTAACCGGCGGCTGGTTCGCCAGGAAGTCCCCGCCGTAAACCGTATCGTCAAAGTGCTCCCACGGGGAGTCGCCTTCACCTTTCGTATTAACCGCTCCGTTAATGCCGCCTTGCGCGCACACGGAGTGAGAACGTTTCACAGGTACCAGTGAGAACAAATGAACATGGGCTCCTGCTTCGGCCGCTTTGATGGTTGCCATCAGTCCGGCAAGGCCGCCGCCCACTACGATAATATTAGATGCTGCCATTTATACGTTCACTCCTTTAAGAGGTTGTTCAAAAAGTCGTCTTTTGATCACGTAGTGTATCAAGATGTAACTCGGCATCGAATCTTGAACTCAGCCGGGCCTAAGTAGAAGCTTCCGAAGCATGTTTCCTGCGGAAACATTTCAAGTGCTCACGTACCCAAAACGTACGCTCCGCTCCTGACGTCCCTAGCTTCATCTAACCTAAAGCGTTTTGAAAAAACGCACTTCGGAAGCATATGCTCCGGTGCTGAAAAACCGGCTTTTTGAACTTGCACTTTAAGCCAAGACTGTCTTAACTACATCGATCGCTGCTTCTGCAGCCTGGAACTCGGAATTTCTGAATCCGGTCATCGCAAGGATAAACAGGACGCTCATAAATACGAACAAGCCCATGCAAATGTATGTGGATACTCGCTGCGCGCGCGGGCCGACGGTAATG
The DNA here is from genome assembly GCF_038597315.1 of Paenibacillus sp. FSL M8-0142. Taxonomy (NCBI): domain Bacteria; kingdom Bacillati; phylum Bacillota; class Bacilli; order Caryophanales; family Paenibacillaceae; genus Paenibacillus; species Paenibacillus sp. FSL M8-0142. The sequence continues at coordinate 1,036,614 of NZ_CP152008.1, read as the reverse complement.
CCCCAGCTGACGAGGAATGCCCACAGGCCGTTCGCGAAGTGGAACGTAGCCGATACAACGCCGATAATATACAGAACAAATAATACAGGATTGCTCACGATATCGTGCATGACGGCACCCAGATCATCATGGGTGATCTTGCCGATCATGATCTGAAAACGGGTGTCGTACATATGCCAGATCACAAATACGAACGTAATAACCCCGGTAATCCGCTGAACGGTAAAACGGATGTTCCGCTCATAATTGTAATTGCCGATGTTGTTTTTGGCCTGATACGCAATGTACAGACCGTAAATGCCGTGGTACATCAGCGGCAGCCAGATCAAGAACAGCTCAAGGAAGAAGATAAGAGGCAAGCTGTTCAGTAAATTCACGGCTCCCTTGAAGCCTTCCTTTCCCCCCTCGAAAGCCTGAAAGTTGGATATCATGTGGCTGAGCAGAAATGCTCCAAGCGGTATGACACCGAGTAAGGAATGCAGCTTTCTGGAATAATACCCTTTCATCAGTTGACGTTCCCCTTTCCAATGTGCAGCGTTTTCAATTTCACTCACCTATTTACGGAACAATTACACTTACTTACACTGTGCTTTTCGCGTGCAACGACAAAATGTTCCCTTTTTCCACAAACGTGTGAACATCCTGTGTCATGTTTCATGTTACTCCTTTTTTTCTTATAAGGGAATTGCAATATAATTATTAATCGTTATAATCTATACGCATAAGTAGATATTGGAACACCATCCTATATATAATGGAGGAATATCATGTTCGAAGATCTGGACATGTTTGCCGTTGTGGTGGAGCAATCCAGCATCAATAAAGCATCCAAGCTGCTGAACCTGTCCCAGCCGGCGCTCTCGCGGAAGATCGCCAAGCTCGAAGACGAGCTCGGCCTGCCCCTGTTCAACCGGCGCGGCAAGCGCCTTGAGCTGACGTCGATCGGGCAGATCGTATATACCTTTGCGCTGGAGCAGCGCCAGCAGCAGCTGAAGCTCATGCAGACGCTCGCCCACTATCGGGAAGGGGAGCAGATCTCGATTAATCTGGGCGCGAGCCTGACGACGCTGCAGACGACGCTGCCCCCGCTCGTCAACGCGTTCATGGAGCGGCATCCCGCCGCGGAAATCAAGCTGATTACCGGCAAAACCCATGAGATCGTTTCTTATGTAAGGGATAAACGGGTGGATGTCGGCATCGTCGCCTCTTCCATCAACCAACCGGGACTAAACTGCATTCCCCTGTTTGACGATCATCTGGAGCTCGTCATTCCCGCCGTCCATCCGCTGGCGGAGCTGGAGGATGTCGAGGTCGAGCACCTCCAGGGGCTTCCGATGATTATTTTCTCGACCGGCACCTGGTACCGTAAGCTGACGGACGACCTGTTTCACCGGTGGGGCATCATGCCCGATATTCGGATGGAGATCGATTCCTTCGAAGCGATCGTCCGCTTGATCCCGACCTGCAAAGCAGCGGCCCTGCTTCCGAAATCATACCTCCGTCCGCAGCTGCTCTCCGACAACGGGCTTGTGGACATTCACATCCCCGCGCTCATGGAGACGCGGCGGACGACCTCCCTGATTTACGGGGATGCTTCAGAGCTTAGCAGCGCCGCCCGCCGCTGGATTAACGAAACCGAGGTGCTCTTCCGAAGCCTTGCGGAAGAGAAGCAGCGAAAAAACCTGACGACCTAGAGATCGTCAGGTTTTTTTGTATTATTTCTGCTGCAGATTCACGACTTCCGTCTCAAACCGCTCCACATTGTCGTTGGAGCCGATGACGACCATAACATCGCCGGCGTTGACCACGTCCATCGCCGTCGGCGCGACGATAATGCCGGATCGCTTGTTGAGGGCGACCACCGTGACACCGTAACGGACGCGCGTGTTCAGTTCGCTTAACGTCTTGCCGTCCATACAATCGGTTACCGTCATTTCCACGATCAAATAATCCTTAGATAATTCGATATAGTCGAGCAGATTCGGCGTAACCAGCTGGTGAGCCACACGGATTCCCATATCCCGTTCGGGGAAGATGACCCGGTCCACACCCAGCTTCTGCAGCGCCCGGCCGTGCAGCACGGAAATCGCTTTGGCCACGACGGTCGATACGCCAAGCTCCTTGAGCAGGATGGCGGACAGAATGCTCATCTGGATATCGTCTCCGATCGCGACGATCCCGCAGTCGAAGTTGCGGATGCCGAGCGATTTCAGCATCTCCTCATCCGTAGCATCGGCGACCACCGTATGGGTCAGATACTCGCTCATATCCTCGACGACCTCTTCGTTCCGGTCAATGCCGAGAACCTCATAGCCTAGTTCCATTAGTTCCAGTGCCAGACTCGAGCCGAACCGCCCCAAACCGATCACTGCAAATTGCTTTGGTTTCATGTCTCTCCTATACTCCTTATCCAATAATCATTTTGCCTTCCGGATGACGATACAATTCTTTACCCTTTTTCGGACCGAGTGCATAAGCCAGCGTCAGCGGACCTAGACGTCCGGCAAACATCGTTAAGCTGATCAATATTTTGCCGAACACCGTCAAATCCGGCGTTAATCCCATCGACAAGCCGACGGTACCGAAGGCCGAGGTCGTTTCGAATAGAATCTCCAGGAAATCCGCATCCTCTGTCGTGGACAGGATCATGGATACCGTCAATACGAGCAGCAGCGCAAGAAGCGCAATCGTTAACGCCTTTAAGACCCGCTCCTGAGCGAGGCGAAACCGGAATAAGACGATGTCCTCACGCCCTCTCATCATTGCGAATACGGCCCCTACCATCACCATAAAGGTTGTCGTCTTGATTCCGCCCCCGGTCGATCCCGGCGACGCTCCGATAAACATAAGTATAATAATGAAAAATTGCGTAGCTTGCCTTAGGCCGCCGATATCAATCGAATTCGCGCCCGCTGTTCGCGGACTGACCGATTGGAAGAACGAGGCGAGCACTTTACCTCCCCCGTCCAAGGAGCCCAGCGTTAACGGATTGGTGAACTCAAAAATAAATATGATGATCGCCCCGATGAAGATCAACGCCCCCGACATCGAGAGAACGACCTTGGAGTGAAGCGACAGCTTCCTTTTTTGACGGAAATCGATCAAATCGGATAATACAACGAACCCGATGCCGCCGGATATGATCAACAGCATGGATACGATGTTTACCAACGGATCATCGACATAATCCGTGAGACTATGAAAATCACCGAACAGATCGAAGCCTGCATTGTTAAACAGCGAAACGGAATGGAACACCCCAAAATAGAGGGCTTTTCCAATAGGCATATCCCATGCCCAGCGCAGTGTAAACAGTACGGCAGCGCACGCCTCGAAGGTCAAGGAATAGATAAACACCCGCCGGATCAAACGAACGATCCCTTCGATGGAGGACTGATTCATCGCTTCCTGCAGAACAAGCCGGTCCTTGAGCGATATCCTCCGCTTGAATACCAGGGCGAACAGGGTTGCCATCGTCATAAACCCGAGCCCGCTGAGTTGAATGAGCAGAAGGATCACCGTATGTCCGAAAGCACTGAAGCTTGTGCCTGTATCCACGACAACAAGCCCGGTCAGACAGACGGCGGAAGCCGCCGTAAACATGACGTCAATCCCGCTGATCGGTTCGCCGGTCCTGCTGGATACGGGCAGCATGAGCAGAATGGTACCGACCAGGATCGCCGCCGCAAAACCGAGCGCAAGGATCTGCGGAGGTGACAGCTTAAGCCACTTCATTTTTGAGTTCAAAGTTTCACCTTCTCCAAAAAAATCAAAGAAAAAAGACACTGGAAAACAGTGCCCTTCACGGTCTGGTTCCTGTGCAACAGCCTACGAGGTTAGCTGACGGATTCGGGCATTATCACAGGCCGCCCTATCCATGATCCGAAAGAGATCATGAAATTCACCCCAATTACATGGTTCCCCCGTTCTCATTACGAAATTCGGCTGGTTTATTCGGTTCCTTGAAGCATGATGTGATTATAACGCAATCCGGAAGCGAACCCAACGTCGTTTTTTTACCAAAAAGTCTTTAAATGAGCGCGAATTGGGCATATTCAAGAGTACAAGGATATGGTTCTCTAACGTTTTCGAAACCTTTCATTCATTTTCAGCGTTTTATTTCATTATTGGCCCTTTGGGATAAGCAGGGCTTGTTCTTCATATGTATGTTATATTGACTCTATGATCCGCTTTTTGCGGGGCCGGTTATTCATATCGGAAAGCACTAAAATTAAGAGGAGGAATTTCATGAACCGTGCCGAAGAGCCCCTGAAGCTGACACCTAACCTAAAGAAGCTTATCGCACCGGCCATCATCGGTCTGATCCTGTTTCTTATATTCCAGGTACTCCCATCCACTTCCTTCGAGTCGACCGATACGCCCTATCCGCAAATCATTTCCAAGGATGAGGCTGCGCAAGCGGCGTCACGGTTCGCGCGCGAACGTTTAGGGTTTCCTGCTTCCGAAGGGCAACCCCCCCTTGTTACATACCAGTCCAACTCCGAGCTGTACGGATATTTGGCCAAGGAAAAGAAGCTAAAGGAGTATAACAAGAATTACGAAGCCAAATACCCATATGACGTATACCGCGTCCGCTTCACCTTGCCGGGTGGCGATGCGCTGAACGTGGATGTGCATATGCAGAATGCCGGCATCGCGGGATTCTCCTATGATTCCGCCCGCTCCAGTTACGACAGGATCGAGCTGAATCAAGGGGAGGTCCGGAAGCAAATGCTGCTTCTGGTTGAGGAAGGCATGACGCTGGCCGAGAAGCAGGCGCTCGCGGAGCCGTGGCTCAAGTGGGCCGGATACGATGCGACGCAGCTGCAGCTTTCTACCCGGGAAGGCGAACCTAAGCTGAGATATACCGTCACGGAAGCCGCCATCGGGGATTCGAGGCTGCAGCTGGAGTTTACCTTTGAACATGGGACACTGCGTTCCTTCGAGCCCGCGTTCTCGGTTCCGGCAGCGCATTCTGCCTATGTGAACAAGCAGACGCAGGATGCAACGCTGCTGACGCTGGTCGGGTACGGTTTGTTTACGCTTGTGCTCGGTATCCTGGCCATCGTCTACAGCGTCAAGACCAGAGCCTATACCTCGTTTAAGCGCGGTATCCTGCTGTCCGTCCTGTTGTTTGTCATCCAGATGCTGAATACGTACAACCTGGTTCCGGTCTTTAAGGCACAAGGAATGTCCGAGACCGGCATCATCGGGATGATGATCTTCTACGCCATCTACTCCCTCGTCTTCTCCGCCCTGCTCTATTTCTCGCTTGTCGGCGGAAGCGGTCTATGGCGAAAGGAAGACGGGCTTAATCCGTGGCCGCGTGCCAAGGAGCCCGGGTACGGCCGCTATGTCTTGGAAAGCATGAAGGTGGGCTATTTGTGGGCCCTCATTCTGCTCGGCATTCAGTCCTTGATCTTCATCGCGCTCGGCCTGACCTTGAACACCTGGTCCACGACCGATGCCTCGCAGTCGCCTTACAACATGCTCTATCCATGGCTGTTTCCGCTGATGGCTTGGCTGGCAGGCATTTCGGAGGAAGCGGTATACCGGCTGTTCGGCATTAGAATGGTGAAGAAAATCGTGCGCAGCACCTTTGTCGCGAGTTTGATCACCTCGATCATCTGGGCGCTAGGCCATACGCTGTATCCGATTTACCCAGTCGTATCCCGCCCGATTGAGCTGGTCATTATCGGCCTGCTGTTCAGCTATATTTTCCTGAAATACGGATATATTGCGGCCATGTTCTCGCATGTCGTCTTCAACAGCATTCTCATGGGAATCAGCCTGGTCATGCTTCAAGGGGCCCCTAATGTGCTAATCGGCCTGTTCTATATGGTGCTGCCGGCAATCGTGGCTTACGTGATCTATCGCTTGAATCCAACAAAAAAAGAGAAGCCGTATGTCACGACTCCTCATCACGAAGGGCATTGAGTATATCTGTAGCTAATTTTTCACCGATCGAAAGGGGCTTAAAGTCTTCGACTGAAGCCTCTTTTATTTTTTTGATCGAGCCGAAATGCTTCAGCAGCAGCTTCCGCCGCTTCTCGCCGATGCCCGGGATCGAGTCCAGCTTGGACGAAACCATCGATTTGCCGCGCTGCTCTCGATGGAAGGAGATCGCAAACCGGTGGACCTCATCCTGGATGCGCTGAAGCAGGTAGAACTCCTGGCTGTCCCGCGGCAGGGACACCGGCTGCGGCGGATCGCCGACCATCAGCTGCGCCGTTCTATGCTTGGCATCCTTCACAAGCCCGCAGACCGGAATAAACAGTCCCAGCTCATTCTCCAGCACATCGATCGCAGCCGATATCTGTCCCCTGCCGCCGTCGACCACGATCAGGTCCGGCAGCGGCAGATTCTCCTTCAGCACCCGCTCGTACCGTCTCCGGATGACCTCACGCATCGTCTCGTAATCATCCGGCCCCTGCACGGTGCGGATTTTGTACTTCCGGTATTCCTTCTTATCCGGTTTCCCGTTTGTAAACACGACCATCGCCGAAACCGGATTCGTTCCCTGTATGTTCGAGTTGTCAAACGCCTCGATCCGGTTCAGGGATTCGATGCCGATCACTTCGCCGAGATTGGCCGCGGCAATCGATGTCCGCTCCTCATCTCGTTCGATTAAGCGGAATTTCTCATCCAGCGCAACCTTTGCATTTTCAATCGCCATCCCGACCATCTGGCGCTTTAAGCCGCGCTGCGGCACATGGACCTTAACGCCGAGCCATTCCTGCAAGGCGGCTGCACCTCCGGCGGCGTCCACCAGGCCGGCAGCCTCCGCCCGCTCGTTCTCGGCTTTTGTCGCGGCGGCCAGACGTTCGGCCTCCTCCCCTTGCCCGGGGCTTTCCGGACCGCCGGCCGAACCTGAGCCGGACGGGTCCTCAGCGACTGCTAAGGCAGGCGATCCAGCGGTATCGCCCTCACCGGTGCCTTGGGCCGGGCCGCTCTCGTTGGAAGCAGCGGCTCGGCTGCCTGCTCCCTCCGATATCGAATCATCCTTGGCCGCGATGCTGTCTTGCGCATCGGAGTCGGCCTCCTCGATCAAGACCGGCCCCGGAAGCAGGATTTCCTGCGGCACGGCAGGGTTTTCGCTGTAGTACTGCGCGATGAAGGACATGAAATCGCTGTGCGCGTCGCCGTAGAACGGAAAGATGGATTTGTTGCGCTGCACCATTTTCCCCTGGCGCATGTACAGAATTTGCACGCACATCCAGCCCTTATCCACGGCATAACCGAATACGTCACGGTCCCGGGTATCGGTTGTGGTGATCTTCTGCTTCTCCATCAAGGTGTCGATATGGATGATCTGGTCCCTCAGCTCCTTGGCGCGTTCGAAATACAGGTCCTCTGCGGCTTCCTGCATTTTGCGCTGCAGCTCCTTCTTGATCTCTTCATGGCCGCCGCTTAGAAAGGAGGTGATTTCGCTGGTGATCTCCTCGTAGGCGGTCTTCGGCACCTCTTTCACGCATGGAGCCATGCATTGGCCCATATGATAATACAAGCACACCTCTTTCGGCATAACCCCGCATTTGCGCAAAGGATACATGCGGTCGAGCAGCTTTTTCGTCTGCTGAGCGGCATAAGCGTTCGGATACGGGCCGAAGTACTTGGCTTTATCTTTAAGCACCCGGCGCGTTACTTCGAGACGGGGATGCTCTTCGTTCGTAATTTTTAGATATGGATAGGTTTTGTCATCCTTCAGCAGAACATTATATCTTGGCTGGTGCGTCTTGATCAGGTTGCACTCCAGGATGAGCGCTTCCATATTGCTGCCCGTTACGATGTATTCGAAATCGCGGATTTCGGCCACCAGCATCTGGGTCTTGCCGTTGTGGCTGCCGGTAAAATAAGAGCGCACCCGGTTCTTCAGCACTTTGGCCTTGCCGACATAAATAATGGTTCCTTCCCGGTTCTTCATCAGGTAGCACCCGGGCTGATCGGGCAGCAGCGCCAGCTTGTGCCGGATATTCTCCAGCGCCTTCTCCTGCTCCTGCAGTTGTTTGCCGAAGTCGTCCATCTTCTTCCTCCTCTCCAAGAAGATTATATATGATTATGATGAGAATGCTGCAAAAAATCCAAAAAGCGACGTTCAATCTGCAATGTATAGGTCAACGGTTTTGTTCGTGGCGCCAAAGGCGCTCGCGGGCGGCTCGTTCACGAGGCGCTGATCGGGATCTATATATTGTACCCGGAAGCGGCAGTAATCGGATGCTGCAAAATCCTGATGATAAACCGCATAAAGCGCCTATCGGATTGTTGACCGAAGGCGCTTTATGGAAGCTTTATTGCGGTAGCGGCACTTGCTTATCAAGCATTATTGATGCTTCGCAATGATGCCTTTCAAGGCTTCTTTGGAGTTAAGCCCTACCACTTTATCGACAGGCTGGCCGTCTTTAAAGAAAATCATCGTCGGAATGCTCATAACGCCGAAGCGTGCTGCGGATTCCGGATTTTCATCCACGTTCACCTTTGCGATTTTTACATCGTCGCCGAGTTCTTGGGACAATTCGTCCAGAATCGGAGCGAGCATTTTACAAGGACCGCACCATGGGGCCCAGAAATCAACTACAACCGTTCCTTGACCTTCCACTTCGTTGGCGAAGGTTTGATCGGTAACATTAACGATAGCCATTGTATACTCCTCCTTACAGGATAATTTCAAGATATAGCGCGAATCATAATGTCGAATGCGTCGACGGTTTTAGTATACCACAAACTTTAAGAAAAAGTGAAATATACTCACCTAAAGAAAGGGGAATTCTCGGAATATTCATGCAATCTTTACAAATGATTTGGACATTGGGTATACTACTAATAATAAGTCGGGTGACCTGTCTTAGCCGTGCATACGGAATGTTCACCTTTTTGAGGAGGCAAGCACCATGGATGTAAACGTGCGCATGAACGATCCGCGGGAGCACATCAATGAAGAACCGCGCAATGATTTCAGCGATTTGATGATGGGCTTTCTTGGGATGTTCGGTTTCATGACCATCATCTTCTTCGGATTCGTCATTATCAAATTTTTGGTCGGCTAATTGACGGCTCCTTGCGCTAAGAAAAGCCTGATCCCTGTCATCGCGTCCTGTGACGCTAAAGGGATCAGGCTTTTTTACATTTCTATAGGCAGCAGCCTTGCCTAGAATTTTCCCCTCTGATTCTCGCCGTATAAATGAACGACGTCCACGAACGGTGCAATGCGGTTCATCAGCCGCTGCCCCTTATGGGCCTCTTCCCCGTCCTTGCTCGTAAAGCTTAGGTGCCGCTCGAGTCCGTCCAGCGGATAGTTCGACGTGTAGAAGGTCGGCTTGCGGTTCATCCGGTAATTCAGAATCGACCCCAGCACATGATCCCGTACCCAAGGGCTTAAATTCTCGGCGCCGATATCGTCGAAGATCAACAGATCGCAGTTCTTCATCGTCTCGACCATTTCCTTCAGCTTCGGTCCGTCCTGCATCATCGTTTTCAGATCCTCTACAAAATCAGGCATATACACGATTACGCCCGAATACCCCGCCATCGCCAGCTCATAGAGCAGATAGCCCATCAAATAAGTCTTGCCGGTGCCGAAGGATCCGGTCAAATACAATCCCCGGGGACTCAGCCCATTCTCCTTCGTCTCCTTAATATACTTGAACACCTGATGAACTCCGGGAGCTCTCAGCCGGTCCTTGGCCATAATCTCCATATGGTCATAGCCTTCATTCAGCGCTTTGTCGTCGACATAGAAGCTGCGGATCCGCTTCCGGATCTGATCCTCATTCGTTTTGGCAACCTGCAGGGAGCACGGCGTTTTCCGTTCATAAATCTCCACCGTTCCGTTGACCCGCTGAATATCCAGCTTGCTGTAGTGTCCCTGGAAATCATTCGGGCAACGGTCCAGTCCCGGACACTGCTTGCAGTTGGCCTGATCGCCGGCATACTGGTACAGCTTGCTTAAATTGATGCGCAGCACCCGGTCGTCAATCTCCGGATATTCCGCACGCATCGCCTGAATAAGCGGGTTCTTCAGCAGCTCCTCCGTAATCTCGGCCGTTCTGCGCCGCAGCGCAGAGCTCTTCATACTTTCCAGCAGCTCGCCAAGGGATTCCATCTCTCTCCCTCCTTCATCTATAGCATCTTTGGTTCTTATACGCCTTTCTTATTGCCGGCCTGCATCTCGGCAGCGAACCTCATCATCTCTTCGAATTCTTCATCCGTTACCGCCTCGCCCTTATCGGTCTCCAGCGCCACCGGAATTTCGGGCTTCGCCTGTCCGCTTCTAGCGTATGTACGCGTGCGTGTTGAGCCCTGCTTCTGCTTGCCTTTCATCTTGGCTTGGTCCCTTATATATTGAACAGCCTTCTCATAGCTGTTAACCTGCTTCAGCAGCATGTTGGAAGCGATCGCCTCCACGAAATTACGGTTGATCCGCTGCTCGCCGCCGACGGCGATCAACGACACCAAATAATGAATCAGTACGTTGATGACCTCGCCCGGCAGCTTGTAACTAAGGTCGATCTTCTCGAAAATGTCCAGGAACTGCGCGGGTACGGCCCCCGGGAAGAACGTCTGCAGCAGCCGGGTATACGGCTCATTGCGCAGCATCATATTATATTGATGAATATCGCACTTCGACTGGAACTGCGCAGGCACCTCGACGTAATACTCCATCTGCACGGCATGCTCCTCGGCAGGCTTATCCGGATCCGTATTCAATTCCTGATGCAGGGCTACCACCTTGCCGGCCGTAATCTGCCTCTTCTCCTGAAGCTTCATTCCCTGGCGGAAATGAAGGCTCGCCTTGTGCTGCAGATCGTCCAGGACAATTTCCCCGTGCTCGGTGAAGATTCCGTCCTCGTCCAGAAGACGGCACAGGTCCTGAACGCTGAGATCATACTTGCGGACCACGTAATTCACGATCCCCATCTGCTCATGATCGTAGCGGAGACGCTCCACGAACACCCGATTGCGGGACTCGCGCGGGAAGCGGAGGATAATGTCCGCATAATTGAGCCCTTCTCCCGGCGGGGTCGGCGGCAAGGCCGGCCTGGACACCGCTACCTCCTCCAGAGCCTGCTCCAATTCGTAATCGATCACATGGGTATTCAATTCGAAAATATCATAGAAGGGAACCGAAATGTTCTCCTTGTTCAGCGAAATGCCCGACCATTCATGGGGCTCCTTGCTCCACAGCTCCTCGCGGAGCGACAGTACGGCGAATTTGCCGACCTTATCGCGGAGCAGCAGTGTCAAATGCTGCGTGTTGAAAAATTCGGCAGGACTGAGCGGAGCCTGCAGCTCATACTCGTAGATGTAGTCGTCCGTCTCGGGGACGAACATCCGGCTCGTCTGCAGCAAGCCTACCGCCTCCAGCTTGGAGGTTTGCTCTATGAGATACCGGCGTCCTTTCTCACTGGGCTCCAGCCCCAGCGTCAGAAACAGCCGCCGCTGCTGTTCGATCGCCGAGTACCCGACCTTCTCGGCCGGCACATGCTGGACGAAAAGACGGTACAGACTGATCGCAAAGGCGCCTACCATCGGCTGATATATCGAGCCGAGCATCTTGTCGTCCAAGCTGCTCAAACAGAAGTCACGGTATACGCAGTAACGGTGATTCTCGGTAAAATATAAAAAATTAGTCATGCGCATCGCTGTTGCTCCCCCTGTCGCCCAAAAATAGACTTCCTCTATTCTATCACAAATCAAGGGATCGGAAGTCGGTTCTTTTGCATCAAAAATATTGGAATTCCATGCAAGCGCCTCATTCGTTCAGAGCGAATAATAAGCGGCGGCCCCCAGTATCGAAGAGCCGCCGCCATCATCCTATTCGCCTATTGCTCCTGCTTCAAATCCCTTGAAGCGGATATGCCGCATGTGCGTAAAATGTTCCTATGAAATCGCTGCTGCATGTTCTAAAACATTTTAAAGCCTTTGATCCGCAAAGTCTTGATCGTCCATCCGCTCATATAAGCGCCGATCAGTCCGGCAACGCCGGTCAGGTAATCCACCAGCTGGAATGATCCGACGTGAGTCCAAAACGGCGTCTGACTCCGATCCCACAAGCTGTATACAACGACCGGCAGAATGACGATGACAAACAAAAAGCACGGAAACCAGGTCGTCTTCATCAGCATATTAAGGATAAAGCCGATACCGAACATCATGACAAAGAATAGAATCATCAGTACAAGTACAGGAATAAATTGAAGCATGGTCGCCTTATTCACCTCTTCTTTATCGCCTACGCATAGCAGCCTATCAGGTTGCTGCTGTGCAGCAAGATACAGCAAGGCCTCAGCTTCAGCTAATAGCTAGTTTACTAAAAAAAATGTCACAGATCAACGAACAATCCGTGAATGAATTGTGACGCGTTTGCTCTGCGGACCGCGTGTACAGTACAATGTAGGGAGTTGTCATGATAGCAAGCGGTGATCCGCTCGGGAGCTATCGAACATATTGTTTAGGAGTGATCTCATGAACGAAGCTGCAATGACGCTTGAAGGCTGGTATGCCCTGCATGATTTCCGCACGATCAATTGGTCCGCCTGGAAAGCCGCGGACGATGAGGTTCGCGCCTTTGCGCTGGACGAGCTGAACGGCTTCCTTGAGGAGTGGGCTGCCGTTGACGAAGCCAAGCAGGGAAGCACCGCCGTATATACGATTGTCGGTCAGAAGGCCGATTTTGTGTTCATGCACCTGCGCGAGACGCTGGAGGAACTGAACGCGATCGAGAATGCTTTTAACAAAACAACCTTCGCTCAGTTCACAACCAAAGCCTACTCTTACGTAAGCATCGTCGAGCTGAGCAACTATTTGGCAGGCTCCTCGAACGAGGATCCGATGCAAAATCCGCATGTCGTGGCCCGCTTGAAGCCATCCCTGCCGAAAGCAAAGCATATCTGCTTCTACCCGATGAACAAAAAGCGCGATTTGTCGGACAACTGGTACATGCTGAGCATGGATGAGCGCCGATCGATGATGCAAAGCCATGGCCTGATCGGCCGCGGATATGCCGGCAAGGTGAAGCAGATCATCACCGGCTCCGTCGGCTTTGACGACTGGGAGTGGGGCGTTACCCTGTTCGCGGACGATGCGCTGCAGTTCAAGAAGCTTGTCTATGAAATGCGTTTTGATGAAGTCAGCGCACGCTTTGGCGAGTTCGGGCCGTTCTATGTCGGCAACTTGCTGGACCAAGCCTCGTTTACCGAGCTTATGAAGGTTTAAACGTCGCCATTCGCTGCAACAATTAAGAGGGTTACCCAAAAGATCTTTGATCTGGCGGGGCCCTCTTGTTGTGTTTGGGGACAATTTTTCCTTCAGCCGACCGCTCCCTAAACGAAAAAGGTGGAGGACAGGTGCTCTCTTCGAGCATGTCTTCCACCTTTTTTGGGATTAGAACCAAGAAAGCGATCGTCTATACTAGAATGCAGAATGAAAATCTTCATGTGCTTCGTGGCACTCCAAGACGTCATCCCTCTTACTCGTCGTCTTCCTGCTCCTGCTTACTCAGGCTTTCCAAATACTCGGCCGTCGCCCGGTCCCGGGCACGCCCCTTTTCCTTCAGTCGCTCAATGGCGGGAAGGATGAGAATATCCACTTCCTGCTGGATCGTATACGCCAGGTCGTAGCGTTCCTGCGATTCCAGATAGGAGCCGACCTCCATCAATGCATTATAGCGGTCCAGCTCCTCTCTCGTGAGCAGTCCCCGCACCTGAACGCTGCAGTGTCTCATTTACAGAAACCTTCCCTTTCTCAGGACAAGCGGAATGCCGCCGATAATAAAGAGGTATCGCAAATCCACCAGCTTCTTGAGCTGAGCGGCCTTCCAGCCCTGATATTTCTTGTCGCCGACGACGGCGATTCCTTCTCCCTTGCCGAGAGAGGCAACTGTGCCTTTGTTATGGAATTCGAACTTCCGCATCGCCTTGCCGCGGATCGAAGCCACGATATTCTGCGCACAGCAAACGCCTTGCTGCATGGCAATCTGGGCGGTAGGCGGATAAGGACGGCCTTCATCATTAAAAATCAGCGAGTTGTCGCCGATAATATAAATGTTCTCGTATCCCGGAGCCCGCAAATACTCGTCCACCTTGACGCGGCCGCGCATCGTCTCGAAGCCCGCCGCTTCAACAAGGCGGTTCCCCCGGATCCCGCCGGTCCACACAACGGTTTGGGAACGGATCTCTTCCCCGTTGTTCAGAAGGACGGCGCCAGGCAGGCACTCTTTAATGGCTACGCCGAATTTGAAGGTGACTCCCTTCTTCTCCAGCACGCGGATCGCGTAATCGACCAGCTCCGGCGCAAAGCCCGGCAGCGCGGACGGCGCAGCCTCTACGTTGTAAATGTTCACCAGCGTCGGGTCAACGTCATATTCCTTGCACAGCTTCGGAATGCGGTCAGCCAGCTCCGCGACGAATTCGATGCCGCTGAAGCCCGCGCCGCCAACGACGAAGTTAATGCGCTCCTGCGGTCTGCGTTCATTTTTATACAAAGCAAACTGATACTCGATATGCTCCCGGATCAGCCGCACCGAGTTAATGCTCCGGATCGTCATCGCATGCTCGGCAAGCCCTGGAATGCCGAACGTCTCCGGCTCGCCGCCGAGTCCGATCACGAGATAATCATAAGATAGGGTGCCATCCTCAAGAATAACCTTCTTATCATGAAGTCGGATCTCTTGAACCGAGGATTTCACCAGATCGATCTTGAATTCGTCGATCAGCTTCGAGATGGATACCCGCGTATTCTCGATGCTGTCCGTTCCTGCTGCCGGCATATGTAAATGCGTTGTTATATAATGGTAGTCATGTCGATTCACCAAAGTAACGTCGGCCTCATTATAATTCAGCTCTTTTTGCAGCCGCTGCGCTGTCAATATGCCCCCGTAACCCGCACCAAGGATTACGATCTTCGGTATGCTGCTCATTCTCCTGCTCCTTCCGGCTTGACTCTTTATATATATAGTATGGTTTACTTGTTAACATTTTGTGAAAAGCATGCAAAAAAAGAGAAGAGCCCCTCATCAGAGCCCATTTCACGATTTGACCTGACTGTGTCCGTCCATGCTCGTCCAGGCCCGAAAACCCGGGTGGATTCGGATGTTTATCCAGATGCTGTCCTATTCAGTCAACCTGCTATGAACACAAGTTATCACGTTAATAATATGCATAAAGCAAGCAAAGATCAAGTTTTTTTTGCCAGTTAATATGTGGCCCCCGCCGCATCGCATCCCCCCTCGTGTAAAGTAAGCGCAATCATCGCAAGTGTAGGTATTTTAGCTCAATTCTCGACTTTTCATGCCGGGTCGTGACGATTATAATAGTTAGGGAATTCATGAATCAGCATAATCTTAGACAATCGTCTGTCTGATTCGAATAGAACCCTAATAAACGGAGGTGCTTACCGCATGACAACGACGCCACAAGACAACAGCATGACCGACCTATTGATTATCGGCGGCGGACCTGCAGGGATGTTTGCTGCGTTTTACGGCGGGATGCGCCAAGCGTCGGTAAAGCTGATTGAGAGCATGCCTCAGCTTGGCGGCCAGCTGGCAGCGCTGTATCCTGAGAAATATATTTATGATGTGGCAGGCTTCCCGAAGGTTACGGCCCAGGAGCTTGTGGACAATCTGTCCAAACAGATGGATCTGTTCAACACGGATATCCGCCTGGAGGAGAAGGTCCAGTCTGTCGAAAAGCTGGAAGAACGCCACTTTGTCGTCAAGACGAATCTCGGAGAGCACCACGCCAAGGCGGTTATCATTACGGCTGGCGTCGGCGCATTCCAGCCCCGCCGGCTGGAGATCGAGGGCGCAGAGAAATACGAGAAGAGCAATCTTCACTATTTCGTAAACGATCTGAGCCGCTTCAAAGGCAAGAAGGTGCTGATCAGCGGCGGCGGCGATTCGGCCGTAGACTGGGCGCTGATGATCGAACCGATTGCCGAGCAGGTGACCCTGGTTCACCGCCGCGACAAGTTCCGCGCGCATGAGCACAGCGTCGAGCAGCTGATGGCTTCCAAGGTGAATATCATTACTCCTACAGAGATCACTGAGCTGCACGGTGAAGATACGATCAGCAAGGTGACGCTGACCCACATCAAAACGAAGGAAACGCAGGAGATCGAAGTGGATGACGTGATCGTCAATTTCGGCTTCGTTTCATCCCTTGGACCGATTTCGGAATGGGGAATCGCGATCGAGAGCAACTCCATCGTCGTCGACTCCCGCATGGAGACGAGCATTCCCGGCATTTTCGCGGCCGGCGACATCACGACATATCCGGGCAAGGTCAAGCTGATCGCCGTCGGCTTCGGCGAGGCGCCTACCGCGATCAACAACGCGAAAGTATACATCGATCCGGAAGCAAGACTGGCTCCGGGCCACAGCAGCAACATGAAGCTTTAATCACGGCCTAAGAATCTACTATCTATGAAATTGCTGCAATAGAGCAGTGTTTAAAGCAAGAAAAAAGGTATCTTTGATCAGAAGGGATGATCCTTCCATCGAAGATACCTTTTCTATTCGGTTGATCTACATATGTAGAACCAGGTTGTTTCATCCCGCATTATACGCATGCAGCGTCGTAATCTATCTGATCTTTATACGAAAAATGTGAATTAATGCAGGATGCTGCCGGAATTGGTGTCCAAGTTCCGTTTATGAATTTCGGCCAGCAGTAGAGTAATGAACTCACGCTCCAACTTCAATTCAACAGCCATATGATAGGAATCGAGCAGCATCTCATCCGTCAACATAGCCATCCCTCTCACACCCTTCCTCAAATTTCCTGAATCTATCATATCAGACATAGAAAAACGGAACAACTGTTCGCTTATCCACAACCTTCTGTGGAAATCCTGTGTATAATTTGTTGGTAAGTGTTAAAAACGAGGTCATATCAAAGTGGATTATGGGGATAATTGTTATACACAGGATCGTGAACAACTTCCTATAAAAAAATTTAATCAATAATATATTGTTATTTTTTTATTACCCTATGAATAATTCGTATAAACGATATAATATGGAAAATTTCGTATTTATTAGGCCGGTCTTGTATTCACTTCAAGAATCCAAATCTTCCCTTCATGATCGAGCCCGTAATCGAAGCCAAGCTCGCCGATCCCCGGAAATCTTGCTTCCAGAATGGCGATGCACTGCCGGGTCAGATGGCGCATTTCATTCCGCTTCTCCCAAGCATTGATGTGCGGCAGGGATAAACGAAGCGCATGACGCAGCCGGAGCAGTGATCCACCCTTGCAAATATTCGTGACGAACAGCCCCGGACTTGCAAGTCTCCCCAGCATCGCGCGGAATTCCCATCTGCCCCTTTCCTTGACCACTTTCACCCGATAATCCAGCGGACGGCCTTGAATACTGGCCAGATGAATGCCTTGTTGGATGATGTAGCGTCGTCTGAGCCTCATTCTGGACAACACATACTGCATAGATTGTTGTGTATTTACATGAACGGAACGCCTCTTATGGGTGATCAAGTAACCCGTTCCGTCTTGCAGTACCCGGATCACGCCGTTGCCTCCAGTTCCTACGATCGGCTTAATCACAACCATGCCGTGCTCATCCAGCATTGAGACCAGAGTATCCGCTGCATACGGCATCGTAGCCGGAATGTAGGGAGCAACTTGCGGATCCGTCAGCAGCGCCTCCGTTTTGAGCCACTTGCTGGCCAGCTGTCTTCCCGCCATGCTGCTTTCGCCTCCTTTTATTCATGACATACGTTATCGTATTCGATCCGCCATGTATCCTCTTGGATGATTGTCCGTGACGGTATGCCTAATAATTTGGCATTATCGTGTCGTCTGTACCGGTACGCTTTCCAAATGCTGTGTTCTGTCGTATAGTAAAACCATCAGGATGTCCATAACTAATAACACATAGGGATTTTAGATCAAGGAGGATTTTCATTTTGGCTGGCTTGTTTGAAGTGTTGTACTGGATTGCCATGATTGGCATGTCGCTTGCCCTTGCAGCGGTCACGGTTGTTATCTTCGTGCTGGGCTTCAGGTTCATCAAGGATAAGCGCCGAGGCCTGGGAGCCGGCTGTATCGTCTTCTCGCTGGTCGCAGCAGCGATGGTTGTGCTGATGCTGAACGATACGTTCTTTTTCCCGGCTTGAGCGGGCAATATAAGAAAAACGTCTATCGTCGTACATTCAAAGATGACAGACCTCGTTTAGCGGTAGTTTTTCATCGCGATATCAGGAAGCTGACTCCGCGAAGTTTATACTTTTCTGCTATCTAAAAAAATGCAGCTTTTTCTTCGTCGATGAAGAAAAGCTGCATTTTTTATGGGCCATCGAAGGAATACGGTTTCTACAATAGAGCCTCCCCGTTTAGTTTCCTACCGATATAAAGGCCGAAAGAAAGTGAAATAATATTAATTACTATTGACATAATTACATAGTTCATTTCAAATACAAAAAAATGGTAATATTTCTGCTACCATATAAAAAATACTTTCGTATCTTGAATATAGCGGCCGTATTAATTGAAAGGAAGCAAGTGGTAGTACTAGTTGAACTAGAATTACTAAAACAACAATTTTGATAAAATTAAGTATTGTGACTCGCTTCTCCTTAACTCCAATCAAGAAAGGTGCAAAGAAGGATGCGAATATTCCTTGAATTACAATATTAAATTTGTGACTCACAATTTGATCAAGAATATTCTGAATGATTAAACCATTAATAAAAAAACAGATCCCAAACATTGAGAAAATAATGAAGGCATATTGCAATGAAGAAAATCTAATTTTTTTCACCACCTACTTACTATGTTCATATTTCCAAAAAAGACCTAGAGGTAGCTGGTCCCCATTTTCAGTGTCAATCACTAAAATTTCAGGGTTATTTTCCAGAAGATCTTTTAATTCTTTTGCACTTGCTGAACCATAGATTTCAGTATAACCATTAAAATCGCATTCACCCATATAATAAATAATTATCCATTTACTGTACAAAGGAGTTTTCAGAGACATTAAAAACGACCTCCATATCGGTTTATTCACCGTCATGAAGGTCGTGATCCACAATCCCAAAAAGCTTACTCAGAATTGTTATTATTCCATATCGCGATTGAGGACTGCGTTTTTACCGGTACAAACCACAATCATGGCTATGCTTTCACAAGCCCTCAGTTCGACACATTCGAAATCCATTAACGCCGAAACTCCGGTTTTAGCAAGGCTCAGCGCTTGGCTTACCCGCATCTTCCCTCGTGCGGAAGGACGAGCCGCAGCCGCAAGTGACGGTAGCGTTCGGATTATGGATGGTGAAGCCCCCGGTCATGCCGGATTCCTCAAAGTCAATTTCAAGACCGTTCAAATATTTCATGCTGTCCTTCTCGACAACCACCTTCATATCCTGAACGTTCATATATACATCATCTTCCGTCTCCTGGTCGTCAAAGCCCATCGCATACGAAAAACCGCTGCATCCGCCGGCCGTGACACCCAAACGAAGGAACATATTCGGTGTTTCCTGCTCAGCCAGCATCTCTTTCAAACGCTCTGCAGCTGTGTCGCTGATTGTAATCATTTAGGTCACCCTCCTTTTCGTTCACTCTTAAGTATACTCCTCTTCCCTCAATCCCTCAAGGCCGTAAATGCCCGCCGCTTCTTCCTGCGGATTCCCTTTTTCCAATTCGTCTATTTGTATTGCTACCCCGGAGGGTCAGGTTTATAATAGGGGAGGAACATGGGCGGCAACTGTCAGATTATTGTCACACTCCCGCATCTCGCGTGGGAAAAAGGTTATGGCGGTCTACAGTTGTATATTTTTTCACAAAGTTTGGTTTTTATTCAGCCCTATCGTTACGTTGATGCTGTACCCTTGAGAACCGGACCGTTCCCTGCGGGGAGTGATTACTTAATGATCATTTCAGCTGCCGGATTTCACGGAAGCTGAAGTGTGAACAGGAGGATGGAAGTATGTCCACAATCATAACACCATTTACCGATCGGAGAATGGCTGAGATCGTCGAGAAGGTACGGAGCGGCGAGCGCCTCAACCTCGAAGACGGCGTGTACCTGTACCAGACGGACGACCTGCTGACCCTCGGGCAGCTGGCCAATGAAGCGAATCTTCGCAAGAACGGCAAGAAAGTGTATTTTATCGAGAACATGAGCCTCTACTTTACGAACGTGTGCGAATCCCGCTGCGCGTTCTGCAATTTCAGAAAGGATCAGGGGGAGGAAGGCTCCTATACGCTGTCCGGTCCCGAGATGATCGAATACGTCGAGCAGCATATCCACCCGGGCATCCGCGAATTCCATATCGTCGGCGGACATAATAATCATGTGCCGTTCCAATATTATGTCGATTCCCTCAAAGCGCTGAACGAGCGTTTCCCTGATGTAACCCTGAAGGCCTACACGGCAGCCGAGATCGAGTTCTTCACCCGCATCAGCGGTCTGAGCACGAAGGAAGTGCTGGAAGAGCTCATGAAGGCGGGCCTCAAATCCCTCACCGGCGGCGGAGCCGAGATCCTGTCCGACCAGTACCGTCAGAAAATGAAGGTGGACAAAGCCAATGTCGACCAGTACCTTGAAGTCCACCGCACCGCCCACCAGCTCGGCATGAAGACCCATACCACCATGCTGTACGGGGCGATCGAGAGCCATGAGGACCGGATCCGGCACATGATGCAGATTCGGGATCTGCAGGATGAAACCGGCGGCTTCCTTGTCTTCATTCCATTGTCCATGCAGCCGAAGAGTAAAAATGCCGGCATTATGCGCCGCAACTCTGCCTACGAGGATCTGAAGACCATTGCGATCAGCCGGCTGATGCTGGATAACATCGATCACATCAAGGCCTATTTCATCAATATCGGCCCGCAGTTGACCCAGGTATCGCTCAGCTTCGGCGCTTCGGACGTGCACGGCACGATTCTGAAGGAACGGATCAGCCATGCTGCAGGGGCACTGACGCCGGAAGGCCTTACGCGCAAAGAGCTCGTATGGCTCATTCAAGGCGCAGGCCGCATCCCGGTTGAACGGGACACGTTCTATAACGAGATCAAGGTTTACGAATAAACGATCGATCAGCCTAATCCCCAACCTTCTGGAGACTTCGGCACCCGCATCAGCGTTCGAAATAACGGAAAACAGGTTAAAGAGATATTATAGTGTGGGGATCCCTAGCCGCTTCTAGCGGCGTTTTTCTTGCGACTGGCACTTACGAACAATCTCTCATTCTTATCTCTTGAGAAAGGAAGAATTTTATGAACAAGCTCGTCATTCTCGGCGGAGGCTATGGTGGTCTTGCCTTAATTCAGGAATTATTCAGCGGCTATCTTCCCCCGGACGTGGAGGTCGTGCTCATCGACCGCATGCCTTACCAAGGACTGAAGACCGAATACTACGCGCTGGCAGCCGGCACGGTGGCCGATACCGCCGTTCGTGTTAAGTTCCCGGTTTATGACCGTCTTCAGATCCTGTACGGTGAAGTCACATCGATTGATCTTGAGAACCGGCGCGTGAACATATTGGACCAGGATCCCGTGGAATACGATCAGCTCGCCATTGCGCTTGGCTGCACGGATCGTTACCACGGAGTACCGGGCGCGGAGGAATATACCTACAGCCTGCAGTCGTTCGCCGCAACCCGGGAAACCTATCTGCGGCTGAACAATTTGAAGCCGTACAGCCAGGTTCATATCATCGGCGGAGGCTTAAGCGGAATCGAGCTCGCGGCCGATCTTCGCGAAAGCCGTCCTGACCTCAATATCGCCATCCTGGACCGGGGACAGCGAGTGCTTTCTTCTTTTCCTAACCGGTTGTCCGCTTATATTCATCGCTGGTTCGAGGAGCATCATGTCGAGATCCATAGCGGGGTCTCGGTATCCAGAGTGGAGAAGGACGCCGTCTATAATCTCGATACGCCGATCGCCACCGATCTGGCTGTATGGACGGCAGGCATCCAGCCTGTAAAAGTGGTGCAGGACCTCGATCTGCCAAAAGACCGCAGCGGACGCGTGCTGCTGAACCAGTATTATCAGGTTCCTTCCCACCCGGAGGTATATGTCATCGGCGACTGCGCGAGCCTTCCGTTCGTACCGAGCGCCCAGGCTGCCGGCGCCCAGGCGGAACAAGTCGGCCACGTCATAAAGGCATTATGGCGCGATGATGTGCCGAAGGTATCGCCGTTGAAGCTGAAGGGAACCCTCGGCTCCCTCGGCAAGCATGCGGGCTTCGGACTGATGGGCAATACCTCCGTCATCGGACGCGTGCCGCGGATTCTGAAGAGCGGTGTGCTCTGGAAATCCAAGCGCCACTACTAGGCGGATCATAGATTCATCGATCCTGCTTCATTAAAGCGGACAGGGAGCCCGATTCAATCTTCGGGCTCCCTCCCTTCCGCCAAAGCTTCGAGCCGGCGGCATATCTTGTCATACAGCTCCTCCGCCGTGGGCGCTTCCACCCAGTCGCCGTCCACATACGCAAAGGGCATCAAATAGCATTGACCGCAGCTGGTCAGACAGCCGTACTCGATCACCTGGCAGTCGTATTGACCTTCCAGCTTCTTCAATGCTTGATCCGTTCCGAAATAGGAGTTGCTTGTGCAAAATTCAATATAGATGGTCATCGGTCACAGCCCCGCCTTAAGATTGGCATTTTAATTTGCCGGTTTATGTACTATAATATAGGGAGGAAAGGAGTTGAACAAGATGAGCGATAACACGCAAACCACTGTATACGATGAAGTGGCTGAAGTGCTTGATAAGCTTCGTCCGTTCCTGCAGCGCGATGGCGGTGACGTGGAATTGGTCGACGTTGAAGACGGCATCGTTAAGCTGAAATTGATGGGTGCATGCGGCAGCTGCCCAAGCTCCACCATCACCTTGAAGGCAGGGATTGAACGCGCCCTGGTTGAGGAAGTAGAAGGCATTCAAGAAGTAGTGCAAGTATTTTAATCTTGTGTTTAGTATAAGAGTCTTGGCTCCCCTCGGGATCCAAGACTCTTTTTTGTTACGGTATGGTAGGCGTGCTTATTCCGGCTTGATCAAAGGACGAATCGGATCCAGCCCGCCGGATATATCCATAATATTGCCTGTAATGAAGTCCGATTTATCCATGCACAGATATTCAATCACTCTTGCAATATCCTCGCCGCTGCCCGAGCGTCCCCGCGGCGTCATGCCGTCATGGATGCCGGCCACCTCGTCGATCGTCTTCTCCTTGTTCGCCCCGCGGATGTCGCCAGGGCAGATCATGTTGACGGTAATGCCGTAGGGTGCCTCTTCGACCGCCAAGGATTTCGTGAAGGATACGAGCCCCACCTTGGCCGCCGCATAAGCGGCACGCTGGGGCCAAGCGCGCGCTTCCCCGGCATGGCCGAAGCCGAAATGGATAATCCGTCCCCACCGCTTCTCCCTCATCGCCGGCAGCACCCGGTGGTCAAGCAGCATGACGCCGGTCAGGTTGCCGTTCACCATATGTACGATTTCATCCCGGCTGTATTCCGAGAACAGGCGCCTTTCCCGGATGAAAGGACCCGCGTTGTTAACCAGGATATCCACGGTGCCGAGCTCGCGTTCCGTCTGATCAACTAGGGAATACAGCTCGGACTCGTCTGCAATATTGGCCTTTACCACGATGGATTTAACGCCGAAGCTCTCAATTTCGCGGGAGAGCGCCTCCGCTTCATTCTTGCTGTTGACATAATTTATAACAATACTGCATCCCTGCCGTGCTAACGACAGCGCAGTCATTTTTCCGAGTCCTGTCGCACTGCCGGTAATCAGCGCCACTTTTCCCTTCAATGGTTTCCCTCCTTCGAGTATCGCCTTCCTTCAGTATAAAAGATTTGCTGTTTCCCCACAACTTGAGGACAGACCGGAATCCTGCAAGATATGAGCGGCCATTTTCTTTCCTCAAAAGAAAAGAAAGGAGCTCCCGATTAGCTGCACAAGCCGCAGCATGGTCGGGATGCCCCTTTCATACGAAAAGTTCGTTGTATTCAGTAGATCCTTCTGTCCGGAGTTAACCGGTCTAACCATAATCCGGGCCGGATCCGCTTCCGTAGGCATCCTGCCTACATCTGCACATTAGAATGCCGGGATAACGGCTCCTTTGTATTCCTGTTCAATAAATGTCTTCACATCTTCCGAAGTCAGTGCCTTCGCCAGCTTCTGGATAGCTTCCGAATCCTTGTTGTCCGGACGAGCTACCAGCAGGTTCGCATAAGGGTTATCCTTGTCTTCGATAAACAGCGCGTCTTTCGTTGGGTCAAGGCCTGCTTCCAATGCATAGTTCGTGTTGATGACAGCAAGATCAAGCTCATCCAGCATGCGAGGCAGCATGGCAGCTTCCACTTCTTTGAACTCCAGGTTTTTCGGATTTTCCGTAATATCCTTCGCGGTCGCTTCCAGCTTGGTTTCGTCCGCGAGCTTGATAACGCCGTTCTTGGACAGCAGGGTCAGTGCACGGCCCGCATTGGACGGATCGTTCGGAATGGCGACCACGGCGCCGTCCTTCAGCTCGTCGACCGACTTGATCGTTCTGGAATAAGCGCCCAGCGGCTCAACGTGTACGGCAATAACGGATTCCAGCTTCAATCCGCGCTCCTTGATCTCGTTATCGAGATACGGCTTATGCTGGAAGAAGTTCGCGTCGATCTCCTTGGAGTCGACCTTCGTATTCGGCAGCACGTAATCGGTGAATTCGACAATTTCCAGATTCACGCCTTCTTTTTCGAGCGCCGGTTTGATATGCTCAAGAATCTTTGCATGCGGTGCCGGCGAAGCCCCCACCTTAATGGTTACCTTCTCCTGTCCCCCAGCGCCGTTTGTATCCGCAGGCTCCGATGCGTTATCCGCAGGCTTGCTGCCGCAAGCAGCCAGCACCGCGACCAAAGTCAGACTAATGAATGCCAATACCCATTTTTTCATCCTAAAACTCTCCCTCCGAAAATAGTTTATCTATATGATGTCTTCCTTGTTGCTCCAGCAATCCGTTATTTTCTTGTAAAATGACGCACCAGCCGGTCTCCCGCCATTTGCAGGAGCTGCACCAGCACAATCATCAAGACAACGGCCAAAATCATAATCTCCGTCTCATAACGGTAGTAACCGTACTTGATCGCCAAATCCCCCAAACCGCCGCCGCCAACCTGGCCGGACATCGCGGTATACGATACGAGTGTCACGATCGTGACGGTCATGCTTGCCAGCAAACCCGGGCGTGCCTCCGGAAGCAGTACCCGAAACACGATCTGGCTGGTGGACGAGCCCATGGCGTGGGCGGCTTCGATGACGCCTTTATCCACCTCGTTCAGCGCCGTCTCCACAAGTCTCGCGAAGAACGGCGCCGCGCCGACGACAAGCGGAGGAATGGTCCCGAGCACGCCGTACGATACGCCGACGATCGACTTCGTAATCGGAAGCATGGCTACGATCAGAATGATGAATGGAACCGACCGCAGAATGTTCACGATGAACGACAGGATGGAGTAGCCGAAGCGAACCAAGCCTGACGTTGATCTTGCAGCCATATAGAGCAGCACCCCGATCGGGAGACCGATAATGAAGCTGAACAAGGCCGAAGCGCCCAGCATGCGCAGCGTATCCAGCGTCGCCGTGCCAATCTCATTCCAATCCACCTGAGAAAAATCCAGTCCGAGCATCAATGAATCACCTCCACGTCTAATCCTTGATCCAGCAGTCTGCGGATCGTGTCTTCAATCGCGCCTTCGCTGCCTTCAAACCGCACGATCAGCTGCCCGTACGGCGTTTCCTTGATCGTTGAGATGGTCCCCTGCAGGATCGCAAAGTTAACCCCGGTCTCATGGACCGTATGCGACAAGATCGACTCGTACGTCTTCGACCCAAGGAACGTGATCTGTACCGCCTGCGAGGAACCCCCGTCTTGACCTTGAAGCGCGAGTCGCAATGCATCGCCGTTGTCCATCTCCTGACGGATGAACTCCCGCGTAACCTCATGCTTCGGCTTCAGGAACACTTCCGTCACCGGACCCTGCTCTACAATGCCGCCTTGGTGAATGACCGCCACCCGGTCGCAAATGCTCTGAATGACATGCATCTCATGCGTAATCAGCACAATCGTCAGGTTAAACTTCTTGTTAATATCCAGCAGCAGCCGCAGGATAGAATCCGTCGTCTGAGGGTCCAAGGCCGAGGTCGCCTCGTCGCAGAGCAGCACCTCCGGGTCGCTTGCAAGCGCCCTGGCGATTCCTACCCGCTGCTTCTGGCCGCCCGACAGCTGAGACGGGTACTTGTCCCGATGCTCCGCAAGGCCGACCAGGTTCAGCAGCTCGCTTACCTTGCGCTCGATTTCCGCCTTCGAAGTCTTGATCAGACGAAGCGGAAAGGCGATGTTGTCATAGACCGTTGCAGAGGACAGCAGATTGAAATGCTGAAAGATCATGCCGATCTTCCGCCGCTCCGCCTGCAGCTGCTTCTTTCCGAGGCTCGTCAGGTTGACGCCGCCTACCCACACCTCGCCGGACGTCGGACGTTCCAGCAAATTCATGCAGCGGATGAGCGTGCTCTTGCCTGCCCCGGAATGTCCGATGACACCGAATATTTCTCCTTTTTCAATCGACAAATTCAATCCGGATAATGCTGTGGTCGTTCGGCCGGCTTTTCCGTACTGCTTCGTCAATTGCTTCAGTTCAATCAAACCGTGATCCCCCTTTTTTCGTGCTAACGTTTCATATCTATTTACCCGCAAAAGAAAAGAGCCACTTTTTGCAGAATCAAAAAGGGCTCTCTTTACATAAAGTCGACGCCTTTTCTCATCTGTCAAAGCAGCCTTTACGTCGCGCTGCTTTGAAGGAATTAGCACCATGTCACTCCATTTGCGTTCATTGCACTTGCAATCAACGCTGGAGCCGGTTGCCGGGCTTCATCGGGCCTGTCCCTCCGCCTCTCTCGATAAGAAAACTCGATATGAAATTTTTTCGTTATATTGATGTGTTTTTCAAATCATATTCATGAATGCAATTGTTAGTATAGTTTTTTTTCGCCCTTTTGTCAAAAGGAATTTCATGGTCGGCTCTATCAAGCCCGGATCCCGTTCTTCGCCCACATTTGGTTCGTATACCGGTAGGATGCTCTCAGGCTTTGGCACACCATCTCAAGCCCTTGCTCCAGCTCGTCCAAATGCTGCCCGATATCCTCCAGCTCGATTCGCTCCGACAATCCCTGATGGCGCTGCCACAGGTCGTCCTGCATTTCCGAATTCATGTAATGAATCTCGGTGTTGCGCCGTTTCCGCAGCTTGTTCATCGGCGTTTTATAGCGCTCCTTGATGGCCTCCAGCTCTGCGGACAGCTCGCCGTGCGCCTTCAGGAACTTGAACTGGCGAAGCACGGTGAAGTAGGAGAAATGCTCCTTCACCTTCGAGGTGTTGAGATCGTACAGATCGTTCAGCACTGTCCCCAGCTTGTCCAGGATTGAGAATACCCGAATAAATCCGTTCTTATAGAAATAAACATAGCGCCGGTATTCCCCCTGCTCCTCGATCGACATGTCATCCACAAAGCCCGAATGGACCGACCGGCTGAAATGCTTCGCTGCATTCCAGCTCTGCTCCAGCTCATCGAGCGATACGATCAAACCGCGCGTCCATATTTCAAGCTTGCGAAAGTCATGCGTCGGGTCCTCATTTTTTTCCATTTCCTTCTTCAGCAGCTGGCTCGTCTTGACCATTGATTCGATCGCTTCTTCAAGCAGCCCGTTATTCTGCCGCGGTTGTTCCCCAAGCAACAAACGAAGCATTGGCCGCACCTCCTACGTCAAAATATCCCTGATCCCTTTGAGGATGGACTGGTCATTTGCCGAAATATTCGCTCCAGCGGGCATCCACCGTCTTTACAATATCCTCCCGCGGGAACAGCTCATCCGGGTATCCGGGCTTCATGCGGGCATCGATGACCAGCGGAAGCTTGTACGACAGATGATGATGCTCGATCTCGCTGGCGGCGAAGATATCCGTCGCGGGATTAAAGCGGGTAAATACCGTCCACAAGAACGAAGTTTGCGTGGCTGACGTTGCCTTCGCATCATCAACGACAATCACCATCGGCCATTTCGTGCTGCGGGCATGCATGAACTCCATGACGCGCTGGGCCAGCTCAGGTTCTTTCTCATAGGATGCCCCGGATACGACAAGGCAACCGCCGCAATATGCGACCGCCTGGGAAATTCCCGGAATATCCCCCTCATCATAGCTTCGCGGAAGCTCGCGGATCGGCTCCCCGATCCCCATCAGCACGGCCTTGCTGCCGTGATTCAGCTTCTGCCCCGTATAATCCAGCGTATCATGCGAGGTTTTATTAAATATGAATAAATCCGTTGCCGGATTAAATCGTTCCAGCACCGCTTCAAGCGTCTCGTTGAAATCCGACAGGTCCAGCGGCCGGTTCGTCAGCATCAGCATTTTGGTGAGCGACAGCTGACCCTCGCCCAGAATCCGGAACGCGGAGACGAGCGCCTCGCGGGAATAGCTCTCCCGAACGACCGCTGCCGTCAGTGCATGGAACCCGGTTTCCGCATAGGTCCATAGCGAGCGGACCGACGGCATCACCATCGGGAAGGCCGGGGACAGCAGGCGCTGCAAAAACTCGCCCAGGTAGTAGTCCTCTTGCCGCGGCTTTCCGACGATCGTTGCCGGATAAATAGCGTCCTTGCGGTGCCACATATTCTTCACATGAAGCACCGGGAAGTCATGCGCAAGGGAATAATAGCCGTAGTGATCGCCGAAAGGACCCTCCAGGCGGCGTTCATGCGGCGGCACGATTCCGCTGATCGCGAATTCCGCCTCTGCCGGAATGCGGTGTCCGCCAAGCGGGTTGTCTGTCATCGGCAGCTTGCCGCCCATGATCAGCGAAGCCAGCAGCAGCTCCGGCAGATGCTCCGGCACCGGTGCGATAGCGGAGGCAATCAGCGCAGGTGGGCCGCCGACAAAGACGGACACCGGCAGCGGCTGATTCTGCTGCTCTGCCTCGAAGTAGTGAAAGCCGCCTCCCTTATGAATCTGCCAATGGATTCCGGTGGTCGAGTCATCATAAATTTGAATCCGGTACATGCCCAGATTATGATCCTTCGGCTTCGATGGGCTCTCGGTATAGACGAGCGGCAGCGTGATGAACGGTCCGCCGTCCTCCTGCCAGCTGGTCAACCGCGGTAGCTGCTTGAGCGGATTCTCCGTCACCTTGACGCCCATCACCGGCGCTTCTTGCTGAGGCACGGATTTCATCCCTACCTTTAAAATATCCTTAAACAGCCCGCGTTCATTCCACAGCGCGGAAAACGTAGGCGGCAGCAGCTTATCGGTTGCCCCGATGATCGATTTCATCAGCTGCTCCGGGCGCGGACCGAATGCCATGTCGACCCGGCGCGCGGTTCCGAACAGATTCGTTGCCACTGGAAAAGGCGTCCCTTTCACATTGGTAAACAGCAGGGCAGGTCCTCCCTCTTCGATCACGCGCCGGTGAATTTCAGCCAGTTCCAGATACGGATCCACCGGTGCTTCAATGACAGCAAGATCATTTTCCTTGCGAAGCGTTTCAAGCCATTGGCGTAGATTCTGGTAAATCAAGTGCTCCACTCCTTCGGGTACAACAAAGTCCTCGAGCATGTTTCGCTTCGGGGACTTCGCCTGCACAAATATTAAAATGTTCCATGTTGCATACTGTAGTGACGGGAATTAGCCGATCTTCTCCCCGCGCAGCTCCAATTCGCCCTGCTGCTCGACCGGTGCCGATTCTCTTAGCTGCCATACCCTCACGCTCAAATAACTGAGCACGCCGAACAGCGCAGAGATCAGAAGGGTATGACCAAGCGCGGAGAATACATAGACTTCGTCATTGTGCATCGTGGCCATAATGATGGCGCCGCTGAAAATCTGCAGCAAGCACAGCACCGTTGCCGAAACTCCGAGCATCTGAATTTCGCGGTTGTCCCGGTTTCGCCAATAAGCGAAATGTCCCATTACGGCTACTACTATAAGCAGCAGAAGAGCCGCCACCCGGTGCATGAAGGCAATGCCCACGCCGCCGCCGAGCTCCGGAATAACTTCCCCGTTGCAGAGCGGCCAGCCGGAGCACCCCTCTCTCGAGTCGGTGTGGCTTACGAATGCTCCGATATATACCACGATATACGTATAAATCGTCGCCCCCCAGACGAGTCGGCGAAAACCATTGCTGACCCGGGGCAGCCGCTCCGATCCAAGCGGCATCTTCGCCTTCTCTACCCTCCGCATGCCCAGCGCAAGCATAACCGAGCTAGCGAATGCGATGAGCGAGAAGCCGAAATGCAGCGCCATCACGGCCGCCGACTGAGGCTTGACGACTGCGAGCGCTCCCATAATCGCTTGTACAATCACGAACACCGATGTCATGACCACATAAGCCATCAGATCCTTGCGGTCACGCTTGTATCTCCAAAATGCGATCAAGGAAGCCAGGGCGGCCAAGCCGGCCATCCCGCTGACAGCGCGGTGCGAGTATTCGATCAAGGAGGAGACGGTGTAAGCGGGAATAAACTTTCCGTTACACAGCGGCCACTCTTGTCCACAGCCAAGCCCGGAGTCGGTCTTGGTAACGACCATGCCCCCGAAGGTGGCGAAGAACATGACTGCGCATGTTATGTAACTCAGCCATTTTAATTGTTTATCATTCACTAATCTCACCTGCTGCCTATATTCTTAACAATCCGCCATCAATAGCGGATTCCTTATTGCAGTCTAAATTTCATTATACCTGATTATGCCGCGACGGTCACTTTAACGATTGTGACAAAATGTTCAAAATTAGGAGAAGCTTATTGCCAAAACAACACCGCCGCCAAGGGATCATCCATAGGCGACGGTGCGTTGTGCATCATTCCCGTTATGCTCACTTATGAATCGTTTCGTACACATCCACCGCACGCTGCAGGAAATCTTCGATTTCCTCGCGGGATTTGCGGAATTTGTTGACGAAGCGGACAAGTTCCCGTCCGTCGGCATAGGCGACGAAGCTAGGGATACCGAGGATGTTCTGCTGCTGGCTTACATCGCCGACAGCATCGACGTCAACTTCTACCAGGGTCAGCTGGTTCGAGAATTTCTGCTCAACATCCGGCATGAATGGATCGATAAACTTGCAATCACCGCACCAGTCTGCTTTGAATACTGCGACAGTCAAGCGCGGAGACTGGATAGCAACCTGAAATTCGGCTTCCGAAGTGATTTTGTCCATGGATGATCTCCCCTTTTCGTCGAAATGGTTCAACTTTAGTGAATCAAAATGTGGAGTGGAAGTCAAATATTCGTGACATACTGACAATACCAAGATAGAGCAATCGCCAAGATGACCAAGCGACTAACGGCAGGTGAGAACGGGATGCAGCAAGGCGAAAAAGACAAACAGGCGTGGTCCGGATCCATACGCAGATGGGTGTCCACATTGGCGGAAGCCGCAGTCGAAGCCTTGACTGGACGGGTGACCTCCTGGGAAATATCCTCCAAGCTCCGGGATGGCCGGAAGGACTGGAGCTGGGATGCGGTCGCAGCGCGAAGCCTCCGGTCCGAGCTAAAGCGTATCGCCCGCAGGCAGCACAAGGAAATAAAAATGAACGCGAGCCCACCCGCCATGAGCTTGCCCTTTATTCGGGCCGTGAATTCCGTAGACGGATTTAATGCCAGGGAACAAGAAATAGTGGAATCCATTCAAAGCACCGTCATGGATGCCAATCGGAGCAACATCTCGCGCACGCAGGCCTACCTTAGCTGCTATGAAGCCTTTCCGGAGCTGCATTGGGCCTTTCTTGCCCATATGGTCTCCCGAAATGCCGGCTGGAACATGAGCGACCTGCAAGGAGGCTTGCTGTCGGATCTAACGAATTCCGAATTTCAAGTGAATCTGTACCGTTTTCTAGAACGATGCAACGCCTTGATCTTTCAGGACGCCTACCCCCAGCTGCTGCTGTACATGCACAGCCGGAAGCTGGGCGAGCCGCTGTTTCATCTCCTGCCATGCTTTCATGTCTCGGCCTTCATGCTCCCCTTCTGGCAGCATTTCTGGCGGGAACCCGATCACGGCGCTATGCTCGCCGTTGCCCTCATCCTAAATGAACAGAATTACATTGAAGGCCGGGTTGCCCAGGACCCGTATTTTCGGTCCCGGGTTCTGAAGCATCCGTATTTTCGTTTGCATGAGCTCGCGAGATTCAATCAAATTTTGTTTCCCCTTGGGCAAGAAGCAGCCCTTACCAGGGGCGTAGCCCCTTCCGATGCAGGCAATAAGCTCCCGCTTCGGCCGCTTGCGGGGCTCACCCTTCCCAAATTCGACAGCCTGACGGCTCGGATCAAAGCAGGTAAATCGCTCTACGGGCTGCTCTTCGGATACGAGGAGGTGCACCGTCGTGCGCTCGCTTTCGCCCGGTCCACCCCGCACCGGGGATCGCGCTCCGAATACTGGCCGGCGCTCTTCACCGCGGACAAGCAGGCGGCCATTAACAACGGCAAGGAAAGCAGCGTGCTGTTGGAATCCGAGTGGCTCCCTTCAGGGAAACGCCTGTACAGCCCCGAGCTGGAATCCGTGTGGCAGGACACGCCCTCCGGCCCGATCCCGCGGTATGATTGGTATCGCAGCTCCGCCAAGCTTCGGCTATTCCGTGAACCGGTCCGGCCGCTGCTGTTCGATATGACCCACGCGCACCGGGCCCAGCTGGAGAAGACGGCCATGGCCCACGATGTCGCTCATGAGAACCAACCAAAGCATGGATAGTTGAAAAAAGGACTGCTCTCGATCCCTTGGATCAGAACAGTCCTTCTGCAAATACATTTTCCACTATCGATTATATAGACGCAATGCGTATAACCGCAAAGTGCATAACCGCAAAGTTATCCCCGCTCCCGCATCCGTGAAGGCGCCAGCCTCATCAGAGGGCGGAATACCTTCTGGAGCGGACGCGGATAATTGCCTAGCTCGGACTGGCGAATGACGCCGAACACGACAAGCAGCACGAGATAAATCACGACGACGGCAATTCCGACAATGACGCACGTGAACAGGAATGCCAATCGTGCCGGGATCACCTCAACCAGTTGGATGCCCGCTTGGTTCAAGCCGTAACCGATTCCCGCCGCTGCTACGACGGTGCAAAGGAATCCCAGCCAGCGGCTTCCCAATATCGAGAACGATACGATCGATTTAATCGACCGGATGTTAAGCAGCGTGATGACCAGAAAGCACAGCGCCGTACTTCCAATGATGCCATAGATGCCGAACAAGGGAGCCAGGAGGAAGCTGGCCGCCAGCTTGACGGCAACGCCGATCATCACGTGAATCATGGACAGCTTGGCCTTTCCGATGCCGAGCAATATCGAGTTCGTCGTCATCATCGTAATCTGGAAAATGGTGCCGAACGTCAAAAATGCGATGATTCCGCTGCCGCCCAGCGAGCTGAACAAGAGGCCGTTCACCGAGTAAGCCGCTACTCCCAGCGCGATGACCACCGGCATGCCGGTCAAAATCCCGATCCGCATGGCAAGCGTTACTTGGCGCTCCAGATGCTCTTGGTCACGTCTCGCGAACGCTGCCGATATGATCGGAATCAGCGATGTGCTGAGGGCAATGGCCAGAATCGGTGGGATGCCCGCCACACTCTGCGCCCGTGTTCCCAGAACGGCGAGCGCCTCGGTCGCCTGCGCCGCGCCAATCTCGCCCGTCAGGAGCGGCTTGACGATGGAGCCGTCAATGAAGTTGACCGCCGGGACCGCCAAAGATGACAACACGATCGGAATCGATAACTTGAAAATATCCTTGTAGATGCCACCGAGCGGAATCGAACGGTCTGCCGGGGGCAGCTTCTGCTCCCGGTCGCTGCGGCGGAGCTTCGCGGCGAAGTACAGCATGACCGCGAAGGCGCCGACGCTGCCGAGCACGCCGCCGAAGGAGGCTCCAGCCGCTACCCAAGTATCGTCATACCCCAACCGCAGCAGGACATAAGCTAGGCCGATGGCCGTCAGCACTCTGGCAATCTGCTCCACGATTTGGGAAATCCCGCCGGCCGACATATTGTTCCGGCCCTGGAAATATCCCCGCATCATGGCGATGGCGGGGAACAGCAGCAACGCCGGAGCCAGCGCCTGAATGGCTGCGGCCGATTCCGGCACCTCCGCGACATGGGTCGCGTAATACGGCGCTCCGAAATACAGCAGCAGCGTCATGACAACGCCAGCCGCTCCGGCGAAGATCAGCGCCGCTTGGTATACGCGCTGAGCCTCGGCCGGCTTATTCAGCGCATGCCGCTCAGAAACCATTTTGCTGAGCGTGCTCGGAATACCGGCCGTAGCGACGGTCAGCAGCATCAAATACACATTGTTGGCAATCGTGAAGGAAGCATCCCCCACATCGTTTAGCATGTGCTCCAGCGGCACCCGCTGCACAAGTCCCAGCACGCGGGCGACCAGCGCCGCCACGGCCAGGATAATCGTGCCTTTTATGAATGATTCCTTCTTAGACAATTCCTTACCTTCTTTCTCCTCCAATAGCGCCTGTTAAGCACCCTCGCGCCGGCTTAAAACACCCAAATGATAAACACAATGATCATCGCAAGCTGCAATACGACCTTCACCACGATGCTGCTGAACAAGCCGAGCACCGAACCGAGTCCGACCTTCATCGACTTGCCCGCTCCCGAGCCCGCCAGCAGCTCCCCGATAAAGGCGCCGATAAACGGGCCGATGATCAGACCGAATGCCGGAATGACGAACGGGCCGATGATCAGGCCGATCGTACTCCCCCATATCGAGGCCTTCGAGCCGCCAAGCTTCTTCACGCCCCATGCGTTGACCGCATAGTCGGCGATGAACAGCACAACCAGAATGATCGTCTGGATAGTCCAAAACCATGCGTCGTAATGGGCGAACGTGAAGAACCAGCCATATACGAACAATGCCAAATAAATGGCGATAACCCCCGGCAAAATCGGGTAGATCGCACCGGCCATCCCGATGATGAACAGTGCGATCACAATAATCCAGCCTAATACGTCCATCCGCTAATCACCCTTCGATCAAAATATGATCCCTGATCACTTCCACAATTCCGTTCTCATTGTTGCTCGCCACGACAAGGTCCGCCTCATCCTTGACCGTCTGCTGGGCATTGCCCATGGCAACGCCAAGCCCCGCTTGCTGGATGACGGCCAGATCGTTCAAGCTGTCGCCAACGGCCACAACCTGGGACATGTCAAGACCGAGCAGTTCGCATACCTGCTTGATCCCTGTCGCCTTGTTGACGCCCAACGGATTGATCTCCAGATTCACCGGCGAGGAGTTGGTGATTTCCAGTCCCCCCATATCCTGAAGCCGCATCAGGATCCGATGGCGAACCTCGTCGTCTTCCGCCGTATAGCCGAATTTCAGCCACTCCTGATTCTCAACATCCTCGCACCAGCTCTCCTGGTTATACAATCTCTCTACAGAATACGCCCAGAACCAGGCCCCGGTTTCAACGGCAAGCTCATGCATCTCTGCAACAAGCTTGCTGTCCAGCAGAGAACGCCGGTACAGCTCATACGGGGCACGCCACACCTCGCTGCCATTGACCGTTACCATCGGGGTGGTCAGCTCGAGCTGCTTCGCGTACGGGTATGCATCTTGAAACGGCCGTCCGGTGGACAGGCAGACATGGATGCCTTGCCGAACCGCTTCCTTGATCCAACGGACAGTCTCCGGCGACACTTCATGATCGTCCTGAAGCAGCGTGCCATCCATATCTAAAGCCAGCAATCGGTACTTACGATTCATTGTTTAAGCCTCCTAATCTAGTCACACGATAAGCATAACGACATTTTACCACAAAAGGTACGGGCTCAAAACCGAACGCTTGGACAAATGAGCAAGGAATAAGAAGTCAAGTCCGCTATAATGTGCTAACCTATTGGAAACTCTATACTGAATAAGGAGCGTGTCCCATGAAATCACCCCAGAGTTCCGCTGTTACCGTTCAAGCCGAAATGCTGATCCGCAAACCGGTTTCCGAGGTCTTTGAAGCCTTTGTCGATCCGGATATCACGACCAAGTTCTGGTTCACCCGATCCACCGGCAAGCTGGAAGCCGGTAAAGAAATTCGTTGGGACTGGGAAATGTACGGCGTATCTGATACGATCCTCGTCAAAGAGCTGGAGAACAGCCGCCGGATTGTTATCCAATCGTCGGACGGCACGACGACGGAATGGCAGTTCGTGCCTCGAAGCGAGGACGGCACCTTCGTGACGATTATCCATTCCGGATTCGAAGGGACGGATGCGGATATTACCCGCCAGGCCATCGATTCGATGGGAGGATACACGATGGTGCTCTGCGGGTTGAAGGCGCTGCTTGAATTCGGCATTGTCTTGAATCTCGTTGCAGATAAGGCGCCGGATGCCCACGTATAGCTATATCTATAAGTTGAACCAATCATCGGAAGTTAGTTCAAATACGTAAAATGTTATACAACTGCCGGTTGATTTCAATTCCCTTGATAAACAGAAAGAAGGCAGCCAAGCCCTTATAGCTTGAAAGCTGCCTTCTTTTTCGTTATGCCTATTCTCCGTTGCCTTCCTGCTCATCCTTGTTCTTCGGATGCGGTGTGCCGTCGAGGCCGTAGATTTCATCGTACGCATCGAAGATCTTACGTGCCACCGGAGCCGCGCTTTGGGAACCGAAGCCGCCTTCCGGAATGACGACGGCAACCGCCAGCTTCGGATTTTGGCGAGGAGCAAAGGCGATAAACACGCCGTTGTCAACGACGTCACGACGTCCGTTCTTATAAACCTCCTGCTCGGACGTACCGGTTTTGCGGGCAAAATCATACGGGAAATCTTCAAACGCCCGCAGATTCTGGGTATTCATCCCCTGAATCACTTCATTCCAGTACTGCTGCGGAAATTTTTCTTGATTCAGCACTTCACGTCCGAATTTCTTGACCACCTTGCCGTTCTGGTCCACAATTTTGCTGGCAAGCTGAGGTTTAATCCGCGCACCTTGATTTGCAAGCATGGTTGCGTATTGTGCTAATTGAAGCGTCGTGTACTTCCCGGACTGGCCGAAGGAAGCGTAAGCCATCGCTGCCAGATAACTGCCCGCCTGCTCGATGTTCGTATACTCGATAATGCCTTTATGCTCGTTCGGCAGGCCGGATTCAGTGGATACGCCCAGCCCGAATTTCTTCATGTATCCGTCCCACACTTCGACGGCTTTGGAGCCGTACTTGTTGAACAGCTTCTCCCCGACCCAATCGACCATGAAGGCGTTGGAGGATTTCTCAAGAGCTTTTCGCGCATTGATTGATCCATTCGCCTTTCTGCCGGAGTTGTAGACCCTCGAGTTATCCTTACCGAAGTACGCCGCCCCTTGGTCCGGATAATAATCGTTCGGGCCAAATAAATGCTCATTCAGTCCGATCAATACGCTCAGCGGCTTGATCGTGGAGCCGAGCAGGACGGTCGATTCCAGATTGTTGCCTGAACGTCCCGAGCTGTATGGCCATATGGTTCCGTTGCGGTAATGATTCATGACCGAATCCCAGTCATCCGTTCCGGTCTCCCATACATTCGGATCATAATCCGGAATGCTGGCCATGGCAACAATGTTCCCCGTATCCACTTCCATGGCTACCGCATACCCCGTCTTGGCATTCGTATGCAGCTTACCCGATACGGGATTCGTGTGCAGCCATTTCAGCTGGTCAATAATCGCCTGCTGCGCGGCGAGCTGAATGTCTTTATGGATGGTCGAGTGGATATTATAGCCTTTTTGCGGCGGGACCATGGTCGGCACGCCGTTGGCCATATTTTGCGGGCTGATCGGAATATTGATATAGCCGTTCTTGCCGCGCAGCTCATCTTGAAACATCATTTCAAGCCCGTCGACACCGACCTTCTCCTGCTCCGAATAGATCAGACCCGGGTCCTTCTGGGTTTTGTTCTTCTGATCAATGGCTTTGTACTTATCCAAATCCTTCTGACCTTTAAACTCCCTTAAATACCCGATCGTCTGTACCGCAATTCGGTCCTCGCTGTACTTTCGCTCGCTTTCCTCCACGATCTCGACGCCGGGATACTGGGATTTATGCTCCATGAAATAGGCGACTTCCTTCGAGGACAGGTTGGCTTTAATTCGCCGAGGTTCGTACCCCGGCTGCTTGTTAAAGTTCAGATCCATCGCTTTGATGACATCTTCCACGGTCATCTTCTCGGCTTTGGGATCGCCGTACCGGTTGAAGACATCCACCATCTCTTGCGCCAGCTTCTCGATTTCCGGCCGGTTCTTCTTACCGCGGTCGGAGTTGCTGTAATCTTTCATCAGCGTAAGATACAGCGCCTGGGAAGGCGTTGAGTAGGCTATCGGCGTGCCCGATGCATCAAGGATGCTTCCACGGATCGGCTGAAGCGGGAAGTTTTTGATCTGACCCCCGGTTTCCATTTCCTTCAGCTCAGGCCCTTCCACGAATTGAAGAATCGCCAAACGTATAATGATGACACAGAAAATAATAAACGTGCTAAAAAAGAACAGGTTGACTCGCAGATTAAACTGACTGCCGGCATCTCCCTCATCTTGTTTGCGTTTATCCGGCCTAAACCCTCTCACGTATGCTTCTCCCCTTTTATGCACATTACCTAAACCTATATTATCACAAAAAGCCTCCCCACTTCATCCGGATGACAATTTCCGAATTCACAAGGGGCGGACCCCTTAGCCTTGGGTCCGCCCCTGGTTCGATTCGCTATTAAAATACCCTCTCTTTAATATGCGTTTCATTGAATCGCGGAGGGTTAAACCAGTCCCCGCTCTGGGCCCATGTCGGATCCAGCGGAACCCACTTTTTCTCCTCGCTCAAGTACACTTCGTTCCAGGCATGCGGCCCATAGCCGCCCTGGCCGTTATAGCCGCGCCCGGTTACGACGCGCACGTCCAAATCCTGTGAGCGCGCCATCATCGCATACAGCCGGGCGTAATCAATGCAAACGCCAAGCCGGGTATCGTACGTATCCTGCGGCGTCTGCTCTTTCCAAATCCTCTGCTCTTCATAGAGCCGAACCTTCTCATGATCGTAGGATATCCGGCTGCCGACCCAATCATAAAGCTTGCGGGCCTTCTCTTCATCGGTCGAAGCCCCCTTGACCACATGCGCCGCCGTCTGCTCGATCCCCTCCGGAATCCGGTGGTCGATCACTTCGTATTTCCGCTCCATGATGCCGCTTAGTTCATCTTGAACCGACTGGGCGAAGACCGGCAGCTGTTCCCGTACCAGCGATCCCGACAATGGCTCGAGTACTGCCCTTGCTCCCTGCGAATATATTGGGGAAGCCTCGACATAACGGCTGAATCCATGATCCGGATTGAGGCTGACCCACACGAACAGCACAGCAATGACAAGCATGCTGCGTGCAGCACCAATCAGCACCCCGATGCCGGTGCCGGCCAGCCGGCTCGGCAGCGATGCGGATGTTTCCCTCCCGGATCGGAACAGGCTTCCCCCTCCGAAAATCAGGGAGATCAGCAGCCGCAGCATAAATACGATCAATCCGTAACTAATCATAAACAGGACCGCAAATCTTAGGAGCGGAAAATCAGCCAGCGATTTCACCGCCGTATAATACACCTGCTCCCAGAACCGCAATTCCCGGTCCGGTAAAGCGGAGATCGTGCCTAGCCATTCCCCGGCCTTTGGCGACAGCCACAACGTAAACGGGATGGATATCACCAGACCTCCGATCCGGAGCAAGGCGTCCCCCAGAAAAGAAACCAGCTTCCCGGCGGAGCGGGAAGCTCCCCGTCTCCACCCCTGTATCATGGAGAAGGCCACAATCAGCAGCAGCAAAACGGTAATTCCGTTTCCGTCTCGCACACTATCGATCCATGCGGACATCACACGGCATTCCCCCTCTCCCAATGATGTTGGTGCAACCCGGCTGCAAATGAGCGGGCAAGATACTTTAGCATCCCACATCGGCTTCCGGGTCTGATTGCACCATTATTTAAATGAATTGGCTTTCGTTATTTGGAATCCGTATTGTTCTTGGCATCATTGATAAAGGTTCGGATCGTGTCGTTAATGTCCCACTTTCCTACCGCTACCCCGCGAAAGGTTACCTCAACTTCGCTGGAGCCGGTACTGCCCTTCAACTCCAGGTTCGGAGCCGTAATGGAATAGGTTCCGTCTCCATTCGACGTATATTTTGCTTCCTTCGCTTCCTTGATCATCAAATTCAGCGCTTCGGTCTTGACGGTATCGATGGTTTCATCCTTTACCGTCGATACAACCTCCCCGATCTTGTCCAGCGATATTCCGCTATAGACCAATAGGCCTACAATGATCAGGACGGCGATCGCCCATTTGATGACCGTTCTCACCACATTCAAAACGACAAACAGAATAATTAACGCGATTGCGATAACGAGCCAGTTCTGCTTCAGAAACTCCATCCATACTTGCGTATCCATATCCTTCACTCCCGTCGCTAATAAAACGGCGGTTTGACGGCCGTCTTTTTAATTATACATGATTCCCAAGGATGCTGTCAGCCAACCGGGTCTTTTTACTAAGAGGTATAAGCCTGCCCCTTGGAGCGTACAAGTAGTATCATAACGATCTTTTGCCGGATAGGAGGGTGCCATATTGAAAACCGCTTTATGGCTATACATGTTTTTATTTCTGGCGTTTTTTGATTTGCACGCCCAATATCCCGTGCTCACGCCGTTCGCCATCTCGCTTGGGGCCGCTCCGGCCTTTATCGGCTGGATGATGGGCATCTATGCCCTGACCCATCTGCCGGGCAATCTGATTGCCGGCGGCCTGATCGACCGGCACGGCAGCCGGCGCTACATTATTTTCAGCCTGACTGCGGCAGGCATCATTCTGCTGCTGCAGGCCCATGTCCAGCTTCCCTGGCAGCTGCTTGTGCTCCGCTCCATCAGCGGCTTTGTGCTGGCTTTCCTGTCACCTGCATGTCTTGCCCTGCTCGCATCCTTATCCAAAGATCCCGTGACGCAAGGCAAATACATGTCCGGGCACGGCCTTGTACACACCCTGGCTTCCGTTCTTTCGCCTGCAGCCGGAGCCTTTATCGTAGCGAACACCGGATTTTCGGGCACCTTTCAGAGCCTCGGCTGGCTTCTCATCTTTACGGGAATCATGGCTTTTCTTAGCCTCCCCAGGCAGGCAACAGAGACAGTCGGCAAGAAGGAAGCCAAAGCCCAGCCTAACCAGGGAACAACCCGGCTGCCCTTTAGCCTTCGGCTTTATCTGTTCCCGTTTGTCATCGCATGCTCCCAAGGCATATTGTTCTTTGAGATTCCGCTCCGTGACAGCGGGCAGGCAAGCATCATGTCAACCGGACTGCTCTTCTCCGTCATCAGCCTGGGGGCGCTTATTACCCTGAGCATGCTTTTCCTGAACCGCTATCCCCCTCGGGCCCGGGTAGCAGCCGGCGTGTTTGGCCTGGCCATCAGCTTTTATTTGCTGGCCGCTGCTGATCATTTGCCGTTGACGGTTACTTTATTTGTATTAGGGTTGTCTAAAGGCCTGCTGTTCCCTGCCTTATCATCGCTATTTATTGAGCTGAGCGGGGGCACCCGGCTCGGGAGGGTATTCTCGCTGCAGTCCATCGCCATGTCGCTCGGTTCCTTTGTCGGCCCGATTGCAGCCGGGCAGCTGCGGACGATCGTATCGCCTTATTTTATTGCCTTTCTTATGCTGATGACCGTTCTCCTTCTGCTCCCGCATCAGAAACGTGTCGAGCCTTCGGCCGCCTTGGCACCGGAGACGACACCGGTATCACCGCTCTGATAAACATCACGGATATGGGCTCCATAAACCGCATCAAGTGGGCCAATACACAATCCTATTGGGTAAATGGACATAGAATACAGTGTGGCAACTGACCACGGACATTTAACCAAGGGGTGAAAACAAATGAGTCATGTCCATCATAAACATTGTCATGTACCGGCATATGGAAATTCGGTAGGAATGATTCTGGTTCTGTATATTCTTCTCGTGATTATCCTGAGCAGCTGTTTCTACTAGAATACATGAGTTTTACTGAAGCGGTCTTCCTGCTGGAAGGCCGCATTTTTCTGTTTTGCATGAACGGCGGTAAACAAGCTACACTATATATACATCTTTCGACCAGAACGCCAACATTTCCCGGGGAATGCTGCCAAGCTACGCCGTATCATGACAGAGGTGAACAGCATGTCAATATTTATCATCGTCGAGGGCAAGAACGACCGCAGCCGTCTCCGCCGGCTGCTAACCTCCGATATTACGATATTATGCACATTCGGTACGTTGAACAGCGCCAAGCTTGACGCATTGCAAAAGCAGGTCCGCGATCAGGAGGTGTATCTGTTCATGGACAACGACAGCTCCGGCAAAAGGATTCGCGGGATATTGCGCGACGCATTCCCGGATGCCGAGCAGATTTACACCCGCCGCGGGTACGCAGGCGTAGAGGGCACGCCAGATGAATATTTAATTGCCCAGCTGGAAAAAGCGGGATTGGAGGAATTCATCATCTACCCGCCGCCTGAAGAATACTAGCCCTAGCCCCTGTTATAAAAGGGATTTTCGAAGCTTGCAGCCTATTCCATTTTCGAATTTCGGATACGGCTCTCCTTCCCAAGTAAGAAGAAACGGCGGTCAGGATGATTCTCCTGCGCCGCCGTATTTGCTTCCTCTATTCGAATTGTCGGATAAGTCCTATTCCTTAATCAAGGTCTTGATGTCTTGAATGATATCCTCTGTTTTTACATCCGACGGAACGCCGGCATTATACATTTTGCGAATATTGTTATCCCGGTCCACCAGAGCGATGGAGTTACCATGGGTGAAGTTCGTCGAATCGTTGCCGAGAAGCGGGATTTTAAAGGAATCTTGCATCAGCTTCCGTGTTTCTTCCTGGTCTCCCCTTAGAAAGTACCAACCGCTGTAATCAGCATTGAAGCGGTCGCCGAACTCTTTGATCTTTTCTTTGGTGTCGGTCTTCGGGTCAAAGGAAATGGACACGAAGTTCACCTCGCCCCCAAACAGCTCTTCCTTCTTCAGCTCTTCCTGAATCTGCGAGAGGATCAGCGTCGTAACCGGACAAACGTCCGGACAGCTGGTGAAATAAAAGTACATCAGCTTAACCTTTCCCTTCGTATCCTCCGACGTGATGGTTTTGCCGTCGACATTCTCCATGGAATAACTGCCGACTTCACGAATGACCGGGAGTTTATCCTTCCCGAATCCCAGTGAGTTGTATACGAGGTACACCGCCGCGACTACGCAGACGGCCAGCAAAATCCAAGTCCATTTATAGCGCTTGAATGCGTTCATTCCCCTTGCTCTTCTCCCTTCTTCCCGGCCTGATTCTTATGGAACCATATGCCTGTCCTGCATACTGAACGTTATGACCGCTACGTAATCCCCTATCCGCCGACCTAACGACCATAGCCGGCCTGATTATTCAAATCTTAGAAGGTCGTATTAAGGATTAGAACAATGAGGCTGAGCGTTAAATAATTGATCGAGAAGATGAATACTTTCTTCGACCAAGCCTCATCATCCTTCGCCGTGAATCCCTTCAAAGCCGTATAGAGCCAGCCAATCGCCAGGAGCAGACCGATAACCAGGAAGAAGATGCCTGCGTATCCGTATACATACATGAGAATCGGAATCGGCAGCAGGAGGACAAGGTAAGGGATCATCTGAATTTTCGTACGCTTGATGCCCTTGACGACCGGAAGCAACGGAAACCCTGCTGCACGATACTCTTCTACCCGTCGAATGCCGAGCGCCCAGAAATGCGGCGGCTGCCATAGGAAGAGCAGTGCAAAGATCAGAACTGCCCCCATATCTACCTGTCCCGATACCGCCACATAGCCGATAGCCGGCGGCATCGCGCCGGAGATGGCGCCGACGGATGTGCTCCATGTCGAGGTGCGCTTCAGCCATAGCGTGTAAACGACGACATAAACGAACATGCCTACCGCGCCGAAGATCCCCGCAAGGACGCCGGAGAACAGGAACAGCACCGCTAGTCCCAATGCACCCAGTATAATGGCATACCAAAGAACAACCTTCGGCGTCAGCCGTCCGGTTGGAAGAGAACGATCCCGCGTCCGTTCCATCTTCATATCGAGTTCTCTGTCGAAATAGTTGTTAAACACGCATGAGGATGCCATTACGAGCAAAGTTCCAAGCAATGTCATCGCGAGCAGTCCGAACTGGATGTCCCAGCGCGACGCCAGCCAAAATCCGGCAAATGCTGCTATCAAATTAGACCGGAGTATTCCGGGTTTGGTCACTGTTATAAAATCTTTCCAAGTCCCCGCTTGTTCGGGAGGTGCAGGCGCTGCGGAAGCCAGTGCTGCGGATTCTGAAGGAGCCTGATATCTCAAGTGATTACCCACGTGTAAACGTTCCTCCTTGTATCTGTCGTTATGGAGGAAGTACTGCCTCCGCTATAAAGTTTATCATATCATTAGTAAAAAGTGTTTAGCAATCCTTCGGAATTCGGTGTATCTATATGACAATTCAGTGACATTTGCCAAGGATATTTCCTTGACGTTATGGCGTTGTTTAAGGCACAATTTGACTATGTATGGCGCCGGGTCCGGGGACGTTCGCCAAGAAGCAAATGAAAACCCGGAGCGCATTTATAGCGCCCCGGGCGGTAAGTCCCTTATGAGAAGAAATTACAGTGT
Organism: Paenibacillus sp. FSL M8-0142; assembly: GCF_038597315.1. Taxonomy (NCBI): domain Bacteria; kingdom Bacillati; phylum Bacillota; class Bacilli; order Caryophanales; family Paenibacillaceae; genus Paenibacillus; species Paenibacillus sp. FSL M8-0142. The sequence continues at coordinate 991,907 of NZ_CP152008.1, read as the reverse complement.
GCGTCCAGAACCCGAAAGTTGCTGTTCAGCTTGCTGTACCAGACGCTTCGTGATGTAACCTCCCAAAGAACCGGTTTCACGGGATGTGTAGCTGCCCATGTATCCGTCTTGAGGAATAGTCACACCCAGCTCGCGAGCAGCTTCCATTTTCAACTGCTCCAGTGCTTGTCTTGCTTGAGGTACAACCAGATTGTTGCTGCGGGAACGACCTTGTGCCATATTAAATATCTCCCTTCACTGAATGTCTGTTATTCCAGTGCAAGCTTGCAAACTTATTATGGCTTCATCTCGCAGCCTTATACGTAGTTTTTTATTTTTTATGTTGGAGGTTTTTTTTCATATGAGCAAAGGTCTATCCCTATGGTTTGCCGTCTCGTCCATCGTCCTTCTAACCGCCTGCGCAATAATGATCAGCACGAACTGGCTGATTGCCATCGGACTTGGCATTCTGTCGATTCTTAACATCGGCTGGGGCTTTATCATCAAGTCCAAGCGCAAGCCGTCTTAAAATCAAGTTTCATTAAGTCGGGTTCTCGGCGCCGAAGCGTTTGCCTCCAAAGTGCATAGAGCAATTATTTCGCAGGCAGAAAGCCCATCTTATCCTTAACGCCGTCCAAGATTTGGGCGGCTTTGCTGCGTGCCTGCTCTGCCCCTCTTGCAAGAATGTCGTGAATTTCTCCGGATTCGCGAATTTCATAATATCGCTTTTGAAGCGGTTCAAGCGCAGCCACAACCACCTCGCCAAGCTCCTTCTTGAACGCACCATACATTTTCCCCTCAAAGCGATGCTGCACATCCTGCAAGGAAATGCCCGCGCATTCCGAATAAATGCTCATCAGATTGCTGACCTCCGGCTTCGTTGAAGGATCGTAAACAACCTCGGTACCGGAGTCGGTTGTGGCGCGGCTAATTTTTTTGCGAATCTGGTCGGGTGTATCCAGCATGGCAATATAGCTTCCCTCAACCGGGCTGCTCTTGCTCATTTTTTTAGATGCATCGTCCAGCGACATGATTCGAGCTCCTACTTGCGGAATATACGGCTCCGGTACGGTAAAGAACTCCCCGAAGCGATGGTTGAACCGTCCGGCCAAGTCACGCGTCAGCTCCAAATGCTGCTTCTGGTCGTCCCCAACCGGAACGAGGTCGGCATTATACAGCAAAATATCGGCTGCCATCAGCGCCGGGTACACGAACAGACCTGCCCCCACCGATTCCTTGCCTTCCGACTTATCCTTGAACTGGGTCATGCGCTCTAGCTCGCCCATATGCACGAGCGTTGTCATCAACCACGAAAGCTCGGCATGCTGCGGAACATGCGACTGCATGAAAATATTCGCTCTTGCCGGATCGATGCCGGCCGCAACATACAATGCCGCGACCATTTCCGAACGCTCACGGAGCGCCTTTGGCTCCTGCGGCACCGTAATCGCATGCAAATCCACGACCATAAAGTAGCAATTGTGCTCATCCTGGAGCTTCACAAAATTTTTAATGGCTCCGATATAGTTGCCCAGCGTCAAGTTGCCGCTTGGTTGAATGCCGGATAATACGGTTTTCATTTCATAGTCCTCCATTTCTATTTCTTTCATAAATCCAACAAAAAAAGGCCCCACATCCGCAAGGGACGTGAGACCGTGGTGCCACCCTTATTCGCCGCAGCAGCATCGTACGCATGACAGCTGCAGCCTTCCATTCTTGTAACGGAGAATACCCGGCCGGCATATTAAGGAATTAACACGGTTCATGTTTATCCTGTTCAGCTCAGCACTCAAAGGTCCATTCAGCAAAGCGGCTCCACCGGTTCACATCAGCCACCGGCTTTCTGAAGGAGCGACCGCATCTGCCTACTTGTCCTTGTCATCGTGTTCAATCATCATTGATCACTATTACATGCAATAATAAATCTCTTACACCACCTTGTCAATTCCAAGATCCTGCGAAGGCATGCCCCCCGGCGATTTCGAGCTTTTGTTGTACGCGAGGCTTAAAAATCTGTTATGATGTGGTTAATCGTCCAGACCATGATTTTTGTTAGTAAAGGAGCATCGATATGAATCAAGTGACCAAAGGCCAGTGGAATGGTTACGACACCTATATCTTAAACAGCGGCCGTCTCGAAGTGACTCTCCTCCCTCGTCTAGGTAACAACGTGATTGGGATTAAAGACATCGAAGAACAGCGTGAAATCCTCCGAAGGCCGGATGAAAGCGAGCTTGCATTCTATCTCCAAAAGCCGTACCACTTCGGCATCCCGATGCTCATTCCGCCGGGACGGATATCCAAAGGCCGGTTCGAATACGGCGGCCAAACGTATCAATTCGACCAAAATACGGCAGGCGATAATCATATCCATGGACTGCACCGGACCCAAGCTTGGTGCGTAAGCGATATTGAAGAGGATGATGAAGGCTGTGCGGTTTCGACAGAGTTCGTGACCTCTGATGATCCGAAATGGATGTCGCAGTTTCCGATCCCCCTGAAGCTGGAAATGAACTTTCGACTCCAGGGAACCGAATTGGTCCAAAATCTGCGCATAACGAACACCGGCAAACAACCCGCCCCAGTCGGCATGGGTTATCATACATGGTTCCTGCTCGACGGCGAACCTCATCGATGGTCGCTTGAAGTGCCTGTCGACTCGATCTATACGCTTAATAACGAGCTGATTCCGACAGGTGGTACGTCGGCGCTGGGGCATCTCGAAGGCCTCAATACCGGATTAAATCTGAAGGATACGGATCTGGACACGATTCTGAAAATACCGGAAGGCAAGCCTGCCCTTGCCCTGCTCAAACGGGACGATGGTTATGAGATCCATTATTCGGCCGATCGTCAGTATTTTAAGCATTGGGTGCTGTATACGAAGGGCCAAGCTGAAGAGTTCCTGTGCATCGAGCCTTACACATGGCTTCCAAATGCACCCAACTTGAACCTGTCGAGCGCCGAGACTGGCCTGATTCATCTCGAGGCTGGAGCATCCGTTGAATTGCAAACCCGCATCCGTGTTCTTCATGGCGCAAATTTCGACTAATGGCGCAACCGATCGCATTTAAACGGACTTGATCCTATTGGAAGAATCGTCAGAAGCGACATACTTACTGCTTGATAGAATGGCAGCCCTTCGATCTTGAAGGGCTGTTTTTTTGTGATCCTCCATAATCGTGGCTCAATGCCCGCCCCCCCTAATTTTACCAGCTCCGTATCTCCCTTGATGGCGAATGAGACCCCTATCTTTCAGGTCATAATATCCTCATACAATCTCAAAGGAGGTGACATGACATGGCTCAAGGACGTTCTTCTAACAACCTGGTGGTTCCTCAAGCGACTGCAGCTCTTCAACAACTGAAAGTAGAAGCTGCTCAAGAACTGGGTGTAACTCTTCCTCAAGACGGCTACATGGGTAACTACACTTCCCGTGAAACTGGTTCATTGGGAGGTTACATCACTAAGCGTCTGGTACAACTGGCTGAGCAGCAATTATCGGGTCGTTCGAACCTGTAATCGCATCTCTTCCCTCCAGCCATAATAGAAAGAGGCGATCTTCTCCCCAAAGATCGCCTCTTTCGCCGTTATATGGTATGAACAAATAATAATTTCATGATTTCGAAGCAGCTTCGGGATATGTATGTCGGGGATATCGTATCATTAAGCTCGCCATATTGTAGTTCGACTCGAGAATTGCATCCACCACAACCATGCCTTGCCGCACCATAAACTCGTAACTGATTTCACCGTGTGTCCAATGCCGCTTATGCTTTAGGCTTTCAAGCGCCATCATCCGAAACGAATACTGCTGCGCTTCGCTTAGCCCCTCCTCACAAGGTGCAATAACCCCGTTTCGCCCGGCCAACGGATTGTGCCGGATACCGAATTTACCGATGATATTATTTCGTATTTGTACAAATACCGTACCGGAGGTTAACCCTCCCAACTCTTCCTCCAGCTCTCGAAACACGATATCCAACTGTCTAGCCAGCGATAATTGATCCAATTGTACCATATCATCACCCCTCCTTTATTAGTAAATCCTCCCTAATATTAGGGCTTATGACTCATTATAAGGGAATGGAAAAGCCTGATCAACATAATTCAACATAATTGGGTATATATTACTAAAATTGCACAATTATTTAAAAGCTTTTCTGTATCTTCCGGCATTTTTCTCCCCTTTACGACAAAAAAAGAAGCCCGCAAGGAGCTTCTTTCATCGTATTTCCGCGAAGCATTCGACACCTTATGCCAAATGGTCGGTTAATTGCAGAAACTGTCTGATATCCGATACGCATAAATCCGCCGCGCTTTGCCAAAAATCGCGCTGGGTCAAATCGACGTCCAGATGCTTTTTCGCCAAATCCTCAACCGTCATGACGCCTGTATCACGGAGAAGCGCATCGTATTTTTCAGCAAAAGCAGGACCTTCCTGCAGGGCACGAACGTAGAGGCCGGTACTGAACATATAGCCGAATGTATACGGGAAATTATAGAACGGTGTACCCGTAATATAGAAATGCAGCTTGGATGCCCAGAAATGAGGATGGTAAGATGTCAATGCGTCGCAATAGGCCTCTTTCTGCGCCTCCACCATGAGGTCCGAAATTTCCTCGGCGCTGAGCAGCCCGCTCTTCCGCTTCTCATAGAAACGGGTCTCAAACAGGAATCTTGCATGAATATTCATAAAGAATGCAACGCTGTTCTGAATTTTCTCCTCCAGCAATGCCAGCTTCTCTTCTTCGCTGGACGCCCCTTTCACCATCGCGTCAAATACGATCATTTCCGCGAAGGTCGAAGCGGTTTCGGCGACGTTCATCGCGTATCTTTGGTTGAGCACAGGAATTCCGCGCATCAGGAACTGGTGGTAAGCATGTCCCAACTCATGTGCCAGTGTCGACACGTTCGAGGCGGTTCCGCCAAACGTCATGAAGATCCGCGTCTGCTCGCTGGCCGGGAACGAAGTACAGAAGCCGCCAGGTCTCTTGCCGGGACGGTCTTCAACCTCAATCCAGCCTTTATCGAACGCCATTTGGGAGAAGTCCGCCAGCTTCGGACTGAATTTGCGGAACTGCTCTACGATATTAACTGCCGCGTCGTCATAAGAAATTTTGGCTGCGGACGTGCGGATCGGCGCATCCACGTCAGTCCAGGACAGCCCCTCAAGACCAAGCAGCTTCGCCTTGCGATTCAAATACTCCACCAGCACCGGCTTCGTATCCTGAATGACCGCCCACATCGTATCCAGCGTCTCGCGGCTCATCCGTCCGATCGCCAGCGGCTCTTTCAACACATCGTCCCAGCCCCGGTTCTCATACAGCTTCAGCCGGAAGCCGGACAGATGGTTTAGCGTATCTGCGCAGTAGTCCGCCGCTGCGCCCCATGCTGCCTCCCATTTCTCAAACATCGACTGCCGTACCTCACGGTTAGGATCGTGCATTTTGTTAAAGGCTTGTCCGGCGGAGAGCAGCTTGGTCTCGCCGTTCTCTTCGTAAGGAATTTGAATTTTGCTGACGATGGTGTCGTAAAATTCGCCCCAGCCGTGGTAGCCGTCAACGGCGAGCGCCAAAGCCAGGCTTTCCAGCTCAGGGCTCATTTTCTCCTTCGCCAGGTTCCGGCTCTCATTCAAGATGAAGTCCAGCTTGGACGCAGCCCCGGTGCCTGTCCACGCCGTCCAGAGCTCATCGTTCATGCCGCGAAGCACATTATCGAACCGGCTTTTCACGGATTGGAGCGTAGCCGACAGCGAGGTGACCCGCCCTGACAGCTGAACGGCTTTTTTATCGTTTACGTTCTGTGCGGTCAAGCAGCTTACAAATGCTGAGGCTTCCCGTACACGGGCATAGCAGCTCTGAAACTGCTCCAAAAAGGCTTCCAATGCTTTTGTGCCCTCGATCGAATCCGGCACGGAGAGGCTTTTAACATCCTGCTGGAGGGCTTGCATATCCTTCTCCAGCGTCTCCAGGAAGCTGGCCAGCTGCGGAGACGAGGAGCCTCCCGGGAAAATGGTTTCTAAATTCCAGGTCTGTTGAAGTGTCATATCCATAGTCCGCCTTTCAAAAATGAAGTGAGTTTTTTTCTTCCAGCTTGACGCTCATATTTGTATGAACGACGTGAAAAGTGTATAACTATATATATTAAAATTACTGCTGGAGGATCGATAAGCGATGAGACCTTTACAAATTTCACCAGAGACGGCGGTAACCTTGTCCAAGCAGCTGGGCGTTCCGCTGGAGCAGCTTATGCATATGCCGCAGCATATCCTGATGCAGAAGATCGCCGAGCTTGCGAAGAACGATAAGGCAGAGCCGCAGTCGGAGCAGAAGAGCGAACAGGGTCGTCCGGAGAACTCATGATACCTTTTTCAAACACATGGCCCTATGATGTCGTCGGTAATGACGTATATGTACAAACATGCCCCTTCTGCGGGACAGACAATGTTCTTCTTCCCATGAAGCCCAAGGAGCTGATTAGCGTCAGGGAAGGCAAGAAAAAGCTGCTGATCTTCCCCTGCTGCCACAACCGGGTAACCGTGCTCGACAGCGACATCGATTATTTGCTCACAGACCAGCGGCTCCGCTAATGACGACAGCCGGCCGCTTGGTTCTACCCTTCTGAGTCGATATCCCTGCTCCCCGTAAGTCCGATGCATCCGGAGCGCGGCAAGCTCCAAGCTGGCCTATCGATTCTAGGCATGCGCCTTTCAGCCGGCTTTCGTTCCTCTGGATGAAGCGGCTACTCCGCTCCCAGTGCGTGGCCCTTCTCTTCCCTCAGCTGTTCGGAAGCGACCCGCCACTGCTCCCTGGAAGCCCGAATCATTGCAGCATCCACAATCTTCTGGTCTTGAACCACTCTTGCGAACCACTGCACCGCCTCCTGGTATTGTCCCAGCCTTCGGTGAATTTCCCCTATGAGATACAGCAGCTTTGCGTCATTGGCCCCTACTCCCTCAAGCTCAAACACACGGATATAGGACTCAAGACTATACCTCAAGAAGCGCCTCTCCTGCTCCTGATTCTCCTGGTAGCGGTACAGCCACGCAATATGGTGAAGCAAGCTTGCGATGATTCGCTCGCGTTCCCCGATGATCTGCGCGCAGAGCAAGCCGAGCTTGTACGTCTCCAGCGCTTCCTCAAGGCTGCGCCGGCCTCCGAAGTCGCGGCTCTCCCATCGGCATGCTATTTGCGTCTGAAAAGCCGACCTCTGCTTGTCATTCAGCTTGATCAGGGAATTTTCCGTGGAGGCAAATCCGCAGCTCGGGCAGATCCTGACGACATAGTAATCGGGATTTTCCGACTTATAGTACGCGCAAAAATCGGTATCCGTCCGATAAGCCTTTTTAAAGCTGGGCCGGACCCTCGAGGTTTCAAACTCATGCTCGCAGTGGATACACTGCACCTTGATGGAATACAAGGGCTCCAATTTCATCTTCGCTTCCCATCCCTTCCCTTGTGTACTCTCATCCTGCCTTAGTCCAGGGGCGTGTTCACGAAATGGTGGGCAGGACCGGACAGACGCTGCAGCACAAATTCACGGAGCTCATCGTCCACGCCGATCTCCATCAAAGCCCCCTCCATGCAGCGGAGCCATTCCTCGGCATGGCGCTCCGTAATCGGGAATCGGAGATGCCTTGCCCGCATCATCGGGTGACCATACGCTTCGGAGAAGAGCGCGGGGCCTCCGAAAAACTGGCTTAAAAACATATACTGCTTCTCCATTACCGGCTCAATATCCTCCGGAAACAACGGTGCCAACAGCTCGTTCTGCTGAACTCTCGGATAAAATGCCTCGACTAAAGACCGGATCCCCTCGGCCCCCCCGAGGTTATCATAGATGCTAAAATGCGGATTCATACCCGTTCAGGTCTCCCATCTATATATATAATTTTCGACATGGATGCACTTCTCTATTATAGCAAAAAACAACAAAAAAAGGCGCACCCCAACGGGAGCCCCTTCTAAATGCTATTAATAACTGCGCCAATCCTCTTCACTCTGGACGAGAGAAGCACGTATAACATAAACGAAGGCGCATACCAGAATACCTGCGACTATGCTCATGATCATCACTCCATCCAAACATAATACGAAAGATGTGCTTTGATGTTTTTTATTATAGCACATGTTTCCGGAAAATAAAGCAATTTTGAAACCGCTTACTCATGTTTTTTTAGACTGTTTGTCCTAATCCCGGCATACATTTTTAGAAAAGACCTATATCTGCGAATTTTCTTCGATGCCAGGAGGCAATGATTACATGACCATGAAAAAAGCGGGCTGGCTGCTGCTGGTAATGGCATTGACCAGCGTGATCGTTCTAATGGCTATATATCCGAAGGCTGCTCTGGAGTCTGCTCTCAGGGGCCTCTCCATCTGGTGGGATGTGCTGTTTCCATCCCTGTTCCCCTTCTTTGTGATATCGGAAATGCTGCTGGGATTCGGGGTTGTGCATTTGGTCGGCACCCTGCTCGATCCCTTGATGCGCCCGCTGTTTCGCATACCCGGGGCAGGCGGGTTTGTTGCGGCGATGGGCTATGTATCGGGTTACCCGGTCGGCGCTAAGCTCACGGCCAAGCTTTGGGAGCAGAACATGGTGAACCGCGAGGAAGGCGAGCGTCTTGTCGCCTTCACCACCTCGTCTGACCCGATCTTTTTGATTGGCGCGGTATCGGTCGGCTTCTTCCATGACCCGAAGATCGGCTTGATCCTTGCGATCGCCCACTATGGCGGAGGCTTTGTTGTCGGTCTGCTGATGCGGTTTCACGGCAGACGCAAATCCGCCGACCATTCCGGTGAAGACACACTGAATATCGCAGGCGGGAAGCCGGGACGGATCAAGGCCGCGTTCCAAGCGATGCATGCCGCAAGACTGCAGGATGGACGAGATCTCGGCACCTTGGTAAGCCAAGCGATTCAATCCTCCCTTCAGCTTATTATTGTCGTTGGAGGGCTTGTTGTATTCTTTTCCGTCTTTCTGGAGCTTTGGACCCGCGCAGGTGTGGTTATAAGCTTCACCGAGTTGATCAAGGTTTTGCTGTCGCTGATCGGGATGCCGGAAGCCCTGTCGACCGCGCTGGTAGGCGGCATCTTTGAGGTAACGCTCGGGGCGCGTTATGCCGGGGAGGCCGGTTCCTTCATCCCCTTGCCTTACAAGGCTGCGGCCGCGGCTTTTATCCTGTCATGGGGGGGATTGTCCGTTCATGCGCAAATCGTCAGCATTTTGAACTCTACCAATTTACGATACTTCCCGTTTGCCGTCGCGCGGCTGATCCACGGGATTATAGCGGCCTCGGCCGTCATCCTGCTGTGGGAGACCGTGATGGGGACTTCGATGCCTGCGTGGATGGATCCCTCTGCTGTTTCGACTCCTGTCTTAAGCGGGTATACCCATATTATGGCGGCCTTTTCCTTACTGATCGGCACGATGATCGCTTGCTCGTTGCTGATCCGTCTGATCAGGGGCCTGCATCAAAAAATCCGCAAAATCCCTAGGTGAACATTGTGTTATTCTCTAAGATTGATTATCATCTTTATATAACCTTACAAAGGAGCTTATCAACTTGAGATATTATGTTCTGGACCGCGGTGACCCATTGTCTGTTGAGCTGACCCAGCAGTTTCACAAGCTGGCCGAACAGCGGGGGTTTGTGCTGGATGCAGAATCTCCCGAGATTGTCGTTTCGATCGGTGGAGACGGTACGATGCTGCACGCATTTCATACCTTTATTGACCGTATACCTGACTTGGCTTTCGTCGGTGTTCATACCGGTCATCTAGGGTTCTATGCAGACTGGAAAGCTGACGAGCTGAACGAACTTATTGATCATATGAGCGGCACTAAAGAGACGGGAGCCGTGGAGCCGCGTCTCGTCAAGTATCCCTTGGTACAACTGGAGATCCATAAGAAGTCAGGGACTTCATCTTATATTGCGCTGAATGAGTTTACGCTCAAAGGCGTTGACGGGACGGTCGTCGCCCAGATTGACATTAATGATGTAACCTTTGAAATGTTCCGGGGAGACGGCATTTGCGTATCCACCCCATCCGGCAGCACGGCTTATAACAAGAGTGTCGGAGGCGCGATGGTGCATCCCTCGATCGATGCCTTGCAGATCGCGGAGATTGCCTCGATCAACAACCGAATCTTCCGAACGCTCGGCTCGCCGCTTCTTCTGCCCAAGCATCATCATTGTGATATTTTTTCGCGCAAGGAGCAGCGCTTGCTGCTTACGATTGATCATATCAATATCTCGATCGATGATCTTATCTCCGTTCGCTGTCAGGTGGCGGAGCAGCAGGTCAGCTTTGCCCGATACCGTCCGTTTCCGTTCTGGAACCGGGTGCGCGATGCGTTTCTTGGTTAATCAAGCATACAAAAAGATCGGCCTCTGTCCATTGGTGCAGAGATCCGATCTTTTTTATTAGGATATAAAGTTCAAGTCAAAACGGGATTCATGAAGTAGCGGACCTCGGAGCCTTCGGCCCCTTCTCCCTCGGTTCCCTTGGCTCGCGCTGATCACGCTGTTCGCGCTGCTCCCGCTTCGCTTCCCGGACTTCGCGGTCCCGGCCGTCCTTCCTGCTCTTCACCGCTCCGTCCTGTGCGGCCTCCTTGTTTCCTCTATTCTCCTCATCAGGCCGGACTTCCTTAACTTCTACTGTATCCCGGGGTTCCCGGTCCTTCGGCTCTTTATGCTCCTTATGCTCCTTTGTCTTCTGGAGCACGAAATGGGCACAGCCGAAATTGCAGTACTCGTTAATATAGTCAGACATGCTGGAGAATGTGGAGTCCTTGGCGGCCTTCGGATGGTTGTCGCGGTAGAAGCCTTTTAGCCGTAGCTGATTGTAGCCCCAATCCCCCACAATATAGTCATACCGGTCCAGTACCTCGCTGTACCGATCCCGGAAAGCCTCCAGATTCCATCCGTTCCGGTAGTCCTTCAGCAATTCATAGCTTTTGTTGCCGATAATGATCATGACAGCATCCCTGCCTTTCTAACACGCTGAGACTGGATTAAGACTGAACCGTTTCTTCCTTGCTCCGTGCAGCCGATTTCACCTGCTCGTGCGCATGGTAGGAGCTGCGTACCAGCGGACCGGATTCCACGTGGCTGAAGCCCCGCTTCATTCCCTCTTCCTTCAGGATGGCGAACTCCTCAGGCGTATAATATTTTTCCACATTCAAATGCTTAGGCGACGGCTGCAAATACTGGCCGATCGTCATAATATCGCAATCGACGGCCCGAAGGTCATCCATCGCTTCCAGAATTTCATCCCACTCTTCACCGACACCCAGCATAATGCTCGATTTCGTCGGAATATCCGGCTGCATCATTTTGGCATTCTTCAATAACTGGAGGGAACGGTCGTACTTCGCTTTAGCCCGTACCCGATCCGACATTCGCTTAACCGTCTCGATATTATGGTTCAAAATGTCAGGCTTCGCATCCATAACAATCTTCAGCGATTCCTCGCTGCCCATAAAGTCAGGGATCAGCACTTCAACCGAACATAGCGGAAGGCGTCTTCGGATCGCTTTCACCGTTTCGGCGAATATGTACGCGCCTCCGTCTTTCAGGTCATCCCTCGCTACACTTGTCACGACGCAGTGCCGGAGGTTCATCTGCTCGGCGGCCTCGGCCACACGCTCCGGCTCCTGCAGGTCAAGCTCCGTCGGAAGCCCCGTGTTTACCGCGCAAAAACGGCAAGCACGCGTGCAGATATCCCCCAGAATCATAAACGTCGCGGTACGGTTCGCCCAGCACTCGTAAATATTCGGGCAGCGGGCCTCTTCACACACGGTATGAAGCGTTTTGGACCGCATCATGCTCTTGATTTCCTTATAATTATCGCCGGTTGTCAGCTTAATTCGAATCCAGTCGGGTTTTGGCTGTTTGGTTTTGGACAAAGAAAATACCTTCTTTCGTTGGTTTGATCTTGCCTAAAGTTCATAAACTCACGTTAACTGTTCCATATTATATCATGAAAACCATCATATTACCTGTCCTCATCGATATAACATTCATCTACGTACGGCATGGATAAAAATCCTTGATTTGATTCACCCTACGGTGTAGGCATTCCTATCCGACCGGCGGGCACCATCTGTCTATAGGCTTCGCATCGCCGGTGCACGCCGATTTTCGAAGCGTACAAGAACCCTCAATAACAACAGTCTAAAAAGGGGGTGAAGAACACATTGAGGATCATGCGATTGATATGCTCAAGCCGCGCTTTGCGCCGGGGGATGCTTGCAGCTGTGGCTTCCATTACGTCGATCAGCTGTTTACAAGGAACGGTACATGCCGCAGAGCCCATAAAGTCTTCGGAGCCGTCCCATGCAGTTGTCGAGTCAAGCTCCACGGGCGGCAATGCTGAAGCGGTATACGCCGCCAGGAAATCTTTATACGACCAGGTTGCCGCTGTAACCCAAATTCCCTGGTACCGGCTCGCGGCCATTGATCAGTATGAACGAACGCTGACCCAGGTTCATCCCAGGGATCGAAAGCATCCCGAACGAACCCTCGGCATCTTCATTCCTCCTACCAGATGGGCAGGACCGTTAAATCCCGATCAGGAGGACGTCGATCCGATGTCCATCAGCGTGTTCTCGGGTATCGGTCTTGACGGGAACGGAGATGGTAAAGCCGATCCTAACGATGATATGGACCTGCTCTATACCGTCGCGGCTAGACTGGCCCCGTATGGCCATGCTGCCGATGACTTCAGCATCGGCTTATGGTCCTATTATCAGAACACCCGGGCCGTCCAGCGGGTTATGCAGTATGCCAAGCTGTATGAAACCTTCGGCAAACTGGATTTGTTCGACCATGCCTTCCCGCTTCCCGTCAAAAGCAATTACTCCTACCGAAGCACCTTCGGTATGGGGCGCAACTGGGGAGGAAGAAGGGTTCACGAAGGCACCGATCTGTTTGCCTCTCACGGCGTTCCCGTGCGAAGCACGTGCTATGGCGTGGTGGAGATCAAGGGCTGGAACAAATACGGCGGATGGCGCATCGGCATTCGGGATTTGAACAATCACTATCATTATTACGCCCATTTGCAGGGCTTTGACAAAAGCATCGCCCTCGGAGATGTGGTCAAGCCGGGACAGACCCTCGGCTGGGTCGGCAGCTCCGGTTACGGCAAGCCGGGCACCCAGGGAAAATTCCCTCCGCATCTGCATTACGGCATCTACCGGGATACCGGCCACACCGAATGGGCCTTTGACCCTTATCCCCTGCTGAAGCGCTGGGAGCTGGAGGAGAAAAGATCCAAGAAAAAAACGCGTTCCTGAAGCTCTTCAGGACGCGTTTTGTATGATAAGAGCCTGCTGCTTCGTTCAGCTGCCCTAGTGTCCCGTCCCTCCCCCTTCGGGCTGGGCCGGACTGTCGGATTCCCCTGCAGGCGTTTCCCCCGGTGCAGGAGTCGAGCCTGGCGATGTAGCGCCTGGACTCGTGCTGCCTGACGGCGGCGTAATGAGCGGCGTATCTCCGGTGCTTCCTTGCGGCTCTCCCTCCTTTGCGCTGTTTTCATTGGAGGAAGGCGGAGGGATCGCAATGCTTGGCGCGCTCGCTTTATTCTCGCCGACGGCTTTTCCCTGTGCATCATAGTAATACATAGGCACGTCCCCGACAACGAGCAGGTAGGAGATCGGGATATCGGTCTCAACGGTCTGCGGCTCCATATCGAACGGGACGACCACCGCTACCTCGGTCACGATATGGACGAACACTTCGACTAGAATCATATTGATCCCGGCTCCCTGCTGACGGGTGTCCAGCTGCACCTTTACCGCTCCCTGCGGCTCGATTTTCAGCGGAATCTGGGGACCGAATGAGGCGATGATCGGGCTCTTGAGCACTTGGCCCAGCGGGATATGCTCCTTCCGCTTGTGGATATCATCCAGCGTTTGCTGAACAACCTGCGTCGTATGCGACGTAATTTTCAGGTGCTCGGCATAATTCAGCATAAAGCCCGTCACTTTACCGCTGCTGTCTGTTTTCCAATTCACCAGGTTCTCGAAATCCTGGCCTTGCGTTACCTGGGAAGTGATCGCTTTATTGATTGCCTCCGTGGCGATTTGCTTAACCCGGATTTGGGCAAGATGCATGATCGGCGGCCTGAGATTCCGTTCAATATGCATAAAAAACTGCGTAATTCCAAAGATAATCAGCACGATCGCGATAAGCCACCATTTCTTCCTGCTGCGCCGCTTAGCGACCTGTGGACGGCCCCCGCTTCGCGGCGGTACCGCCCGGAACCCTCTCCTGGACGGCTTGAACGCTCGGCGTGGTTTCGGCCATGACAGGGACGGAAAGGATAAACGCCTGCTTCCCCATCTCTTTCGTCTCAAACTGTATCCCCCCTATTCGGGCGTCCTGGATGCGGCAAGATCACCCTGGCAAGCTCCTCCTGTATAGAGGGTATGCGGACAACCGGCAAAAAAGAAGAGCAAGGAATCGTTATCCCTGCTCTTCTTGATTCGGACGAGACGTTCGTGACGCCAAGGAAAGGGCTGGATCCTGGCCTGCCGGCGTTTCCTGATCCATCGGTCCCTCTTCCACATAATGCTTCAGCATCGACAGCTTGTTTTCCCAGAAACGATCGAAATAGGACAGCCAGTCCTTCAGATCCTGCAGCGGCCCTGCATCCAGACGATATCGCGTCTCCCGTCCGACCTTGCGTTCCTTCACAAGCCCGGCTTCCTCCAGAATGCGAAGATGCTTCGATACCGCCGGCCGGGTCATGGAGAAATGCCCGGTAATATCCTTGACCGGCATTTCCTTCTCGCTCAAAAGGCCAAGAAGCTTACGGCGTGTTGGATCGGCGATCGCCTGGAATACGTCGTGCCTCGGAGCGGCCCCGGACATGGCTTATCCCTCGACATATCCGGCGAGCTTTTGAACAAGGCCTGCCCAGCCGTTATCCATGCGCCCGCGAACAAGCTCGTGAGCTTCCCCGAATTCCGTAACCTGATCAGCGGTCCAGCCGCCGTGAATAAGCGTAAACTCGGTATGCTCGCCCTGTTCAACCAGCTCGAACGTTAGCGTCCAGTCCTTCCCCCAATTAAAGCTTAACCGATGCGGCGGGTCGAGCTCGGTTACCTTACATGGGGACATGCCGAATGGCCCGGCATTCAGTTGAAATTCAAAGCCCACGGCTGGCTCGAAGTTGTTCGGCATAAACCAAGCCGCAATCCCTTCGGATGTAGCCACCGCATGCCACACCTTGTCGATCGGAGCCTTTAAAGTAAGCGTATGTCGTATATCCGGCAGTTTAGCACCGCTTGCGTTGTCCATCATCAGTCTACCTCGCTTTATCCAATATTACGAAACCGTTTGGTTTCATAATAGCATTATATGAAACCAAACGGTTTCATGTCAACTGCCATAACTTACCTGTCTTCCATACCCATAAACCATACGCGGCGTTACCCAAAAACTCACTCACTCCTGAACCGGATAGGTTCGCTGGAGAAAATCGATGGATTGCCGAATGAGCTGCTTAAGCACCTCTTCATCGATATCGGCAACTTTATTGATATAGACGCAGCCTTTCCCGGCGGTATATTTGCCGAAGCTTGCCAGCAGCTCCTCGCGCTGCTCATCTCCCGGCGCAAAATACAGGCTTATCTTCGCCTTCCTCGGAGAGAAGCCGACATACGGCGAATCGCCTTCATGCCCGGAAGCATACCGGTAATGATAGGAACCGAATCCGATGATGCTGGGCCCCCACATTTTAGCCGGAAAACCGCTCGTTTCCGTAAAAATGTCCAGCAGACGATAAGCATCCTCCCGCTTTTTGGGATTGTCCACCTGCTCGATAAATTCGATGACGCTGTTTTCCGTCTCTTTCGTTTTTTGCTCGTACATGCCGCTTTCCCCTCTCCCCGGTATCATTTTCATCATTCCCTATCCAACGAAACTGTATAAGACGGCTGTTATGCCCATCCTGTAAGATCGTTCCATGATATCCTGAACTCTCTCATCGACGAATCGATTATCAAGTAAAAAAGACTGGAGCCGATCGAACAAACTCGATCAATGTCCAGTCTTGCTGTCGCTGTATTCCCGCTGACGCAGTGCTTCATACATAAGGACGGAGGCAGCCATCGCCGCGTTCAGCGATTCGGCTTGTCCAGGCATGGGGATACGAATCGCATCGTCCACCAGAGCTGCAACCTCAGGGGATACCCCGCTTCCTTCACTGCCGATGACGATCCAGCATGTTCCTTGAAAGTCATACTCGAAGCATGAGCGCTTTCCTTCGAGCAGCGTGGTCACCAGCCGGGCACCTTTCGCTCGAGCCTCCGGCAAAATCTCCAGGAGATCGCCTTCAAGCACCGGCAAATGAAATAACGATCCCATCGTGGAGCGAAGCGTTTTCGGATTGTATACATCGGCGCAGCCTCGGCCAAGCACAACGCCTGCAGCTCCTACTGCATCCGCCGTACGGATAATGGTTCCGACATTTCCCGGATCCTGCAAACCATCCAGAACCATCACAAGGCCGCCTTCACGCATGATCAGATCCTGCCATTGCCCGGCTTCCTTGCGAACGACGGCAAATACCGGCTGCGGGGAAGGCGTATCGCTTACTTTGGCAATCACCGCATGGGATACGCCGATCCATTCGACACCCTGTTCCGTGTCCGGTATGCCAGTAAGCTCCCGAGGGATGCCCCGCTCGATGTCAAAGGCAACGCACTCGACATCCGCACCCGAGGACAGCGCCTCCTGCACCAGATGAATCCCCTCAACCACATACTTGTTTTGCTTGTCCCTATGCTTTTTCTCTTGCAGCTGAGCCCAGCTCTTCACACGGGCATTCTGCGGCGATAATATCTCCATCGCTCTATCCACCGTTCCTCTATACATTTAAGAAAGAAATCATAGCCTGGCTATTAGCCGGCTTGATTCGATATTAGGTTCATTTCGGGTAAGCCAGCTCCAGCTTCGCCAGATCGTTCTTGTGACCGACGATAACGAGAATGTCGCCCTCTTCGATGCGGTCTTCCGGATGGGGTGAAATGTTCATATCCGATTCGCTGCGGATCGCCATAACGTTGCAGCCGAACCGGGCCCGAATATCCAGCTCTCTCAGATTGTGCCCGAGCAGTTCCCCCGTTGCCTGCATCTCCATAATGCTGTAATCATCCGACAGGTCGATATAGTCCAAAATGTTCGGAGACACCAGATGATGCGCAACCCGGAGCCCCATATCCCGTTCGGGGAAAATCACCTTATCCGCCCCGATCTTATGGAGCACTTTGCCGTGCAGTTCATTTTTTGCCTTGACGACGATCGCCGGCACGCCAAGATCCTTCAAGATCAATGTCGTCAAAATACTGGACTGGATGTCCTCCCCTATAGCCACGACAACGACATCGAAGTTGCGAATGCCTAGCGCCCGCAGCGCTTCTTCATCAGTCGAATCCGCCGATACCGCGTGCGTGACCATATTAGCGATTTCCTGCACGCGCTGCTCACTTGCGTCCACGGCCAATACATCAAAGCCCATGGTGCTTAATTCCTTCGCTACACTCGTGCCAAAACGTCCCATACCGATTACTGCGTACTGTTTCTTCGCCATTTATATAATCCTCCCACGAGCCTAGATCCATTCCGCATTGTTCTGGTTATTCGTTATTTCAGTATACCATACTGTCCCGAATACTTGAATGTAACTGCCTCTCTACGGGTACATTACCAATGACCCTTTCATAAACAAGGAGGAACATTTCGATGTCCATATTGTTAGATCTACGGCAAGCTGTCATTCACAAAGTCCATAATCAGGACCAAGAAGAGCTGCGCTCCATGATCGAGGGTTCCGTCGACGGGCCGGAAGCCGCCCTGCCGGGACTAGGGGTAATGTTTGAAATGATGTGGAAGGACATGGATGCTTCCGAGCAAAACCAGCTCGTCTCCTCCCTTCACGAGCATCTAAAGCACGTCACCCCCGGGAACCTGACGCAAGGCTAAGACGGCCGGCGGCCGCAAAAGAAACAATCCTCAAAGCTTGAACAGCCTGAGGATTGTTTTTTTGCTTATATCAAGGAGAGCTTACGGTGCAGTCTCCAAAAATTTAGCCGTCGGATTTTTCTCCATCGCGGTTCTCATCGCATACTCGTTCTCGAATAACACCACGAAGTTTTCCTTCTTATCCTTCACCAATGTCGAGTTAATCCGGAATTTGGACGGGTCGATCTGGTCATCAACGATCCAGCGGGCGAACTGGTATGGCAGCCGCTGAAGCTGAACGTCAACCCCGTATTCGGCCTTCATCCGGTGCTCAAATACCTCGAATTGGAGCTGGCCGACAACGCCGAGAATGATTTCATCGAAGCTGGTCGTCCGGAACACCTGGATGGTGCCCTCCTCTGTCAGCTGATCGATCCCCTTCTGGTACTGTTTATGCTTGAGTGCATTTTTTACGGTAGCCTTGGCAAAGATCTCAGGCGAGAACGTAGGCAGCTCATCGAACACGACCTCCCGTCCTTGACTGAGCGAATCTCCGATACGGAAAATACCCGGATCAAACAGGCCGATAATGTCGCCAGGATACGCCTCTTGGACAATATCCCGGTCCTGCGCCAGAAACTGCTGCGGCTGGGAAAGTTTAATCTCCTTGCCGGCCCGGACGTGCTTCACGCTCATTCCGCGCTCAAACTTGCCCGATACGATACGCAAAAATGCGATACGGTCGCGATGCGCCGGATTCATGTTGGCTTGAATCTTGAATACATATCCCGAGAACTTCTCGTCCGTCGGCTCCACCATGCCTTCCGTGCTGCGACGCGGCTCGGGCTTCGGCGCCAGCTGGAGGAAATTCTCCAGGAAGGTCTGCACGCCGAAATTGTTAATGGCGCTGCCGAAGAATACCGGGGTCAGTTGCCCCTGCAGCACTTTTTCGTAATCAAACGGATCGCCCGCTACATCGAGCAGCTCCAAATCCTGGCACAGCTGATCATGCAAGTAATCGCCGGCCATCTCGCGGATCAGCGGGTCCTCATAGCCTTCAACCTTTTGCACTTTGATCGTTGAATGGTCATCTCCTTGGAACAGCTCAACCTGATTCTTCACCCGATCATATACGCCGCACAGATCCCGGCCGGAGCCGATCGGCCAATTCATCGGAACCGAACGGATGCCGAGCACCTGCTCCAGCTCCTCCATCAGATCGAACGGGCTCCGCCCTTCCCGGTCCAGCTTGTTGATAAACGTAAAAATCGGGATGCCCCGCTTCGCACACACCTGGAACAGCTTGATCGTCTGGGCCTCGACCCCTTTAGCTACGTCGATCAACATGACGGCGCTGTCTGCAGCGGTCAGCGTACGGTACGTATCTTCACTGAAATCTTGGTGGCCCGGGGTATCCAAAATGTTAATCCGATGCCCAAGATAGTCAAATTGCATGACGGATGAAGTGACCGAGATACCGCGCTGCTTCTCGATTTCCATCCAGTCACTTGTCGCATGTTTGCTCGCCTTGCGCGCTTTAACAGTTCCCGCCAATCGAATGGCGCCCCCGAACAGGAGCAGCTTCTCGGTCAGCGTTGTTTTACCGGCGTCAGGGTGGGAAATAATCGCAAACGTACGGCGTTTATCCACTTCCTGCTTTAATTCATCGCTTAGCTTTGCCATCACACAAATCCCTTCATTACTAAAGTCATGTATATCATTGTACCACAATTGATACGCAAATCATCCCCACGCACGTGCGCATGGGGATGATTTTTAGGCATATATCGAACGCGTTATTCGCCTTTTAGCCAAACCACATTATCTTCCAGCTGACCGTTCACCGGCCACCAGTGGAAGCCGTCTTCCTTAAGAAGCTCGTCGGCCTTGGCCGGGCCCCAGGAGCCGGCAGGATAGGACTCCAGCTCACCCTGGTTCTCTCTCCAAGCGCTTGCGATGCGATCCACGAAGGACCATGCCGAAGCGACTTCATCCCAGCGGGTGAAATAAGTGGAGTCTCCGCGGGCAGCATCATGCAGCAGCCGCTCGTACGCTTCCGGCGAGTTAATGCCGACGATGCAGCTTTGGCAGAAATCCATGGCCACCGGCGCGATTTCCGATTCAGAGCCCGGCTTCTTGGCATTGATCTTCACATAGATGCCTTCCATCGGGTTAACGCGAATAACAAGCAGGTTTGGCTCAAGCGAATGCTTTTGGCCCAAGTATACGTTGTTCGGCATCCGTTTGAATTCCACGACCACCTCGGTCGTCTTGACCGGAAGACGCTTGCCAGTGCGGATGTAGAACGGAACGCCTGCCCAGCGGAAGTTGTCGACAAAGACTCTTGCGGCAAAATACGTCTCCGTATTGGATTCCGGGTTCACCTTATCCTCTTCCCGGTATGCCGGCAATTCCTTGCCGCCCGCAGAGCCTCTTGTATATTGGCCGCGAACGACGTTCTTCGCCACTTCCTCATGGGTAGCGTAAGGACGAAGGGAACGAAGCACCTTGACCTTCTCATCCCGAATGTCCTCGGCAAGCAGTCGGCTAGGCGGCTCCATCGCGATCATCGTCAGCAGCTGCAGCATATGGTTCTGACCCATATCCCGCAGGGCGCCGGCATGATCGTAGTAGCCTCCTCGCTCTTCTACGCCAACCGTCTCGCCAAGCGTAATTTGAACGTTAGCGATATGCTTGTTGTTCCAGAGCGGCTCGAAGAACGCATTGGCGAAGCGGATGACTTCGATGTTCTGAACCATTTCCTTCCCGAGGTAATGGTCGATGCGGTAGATTTCTTCTTCTTTGAACACTTTGCGAATTTCTTCGTTCAGCTTGGCAGCCGACTCCAGATCGTAGCCGAACGGCTTCTCGATCACAAGACGGTTCCAGCCTGCGCCTTCCAGCATGCCGCCCTTCATCAGGTTGAACGATACGCTGCCGAACAGCTCCGGTGCAAGAGCCAGATAGAACAGGCGGTTGCCCGGGATGTTGAACTTCGCTTCCAGCTGCTCCGTTTGTTCGCGAAGCTCGCGGAAGCCGTCGATATTGTTAATGTCTAATGATTTATATTCAAAATGCTGCGCGAAGGCATTCCACTCCTGATCCTGCTCGGAACTGTACCGGCAGAATTCCTGGATGGAACGGTAAACGTCCTCCCGAAATTCCTCTTGGGTGCGCGGACGACGCGCCACGCCGATTACTGCAAAATCCTCATCCAGTTTCCCTTCACGATAAAGACTGTAGATCGCCGGAAACAGCTTGCGTCTTGCCAAATCACCGGTCGCCCCAAAGATGAAAAATACCGCTCCCGGTGCCTTCAATGTATCTAGATTTTGTTTTTCAGCCATGGCTCCTCATTCTTTCTATGTAATATAGTGTATTTTTATGCATCTGGACTTTCTTTGATTTGATGACATTTTAGCACATTCATATCAACTATGCTATCTCATTCCGCATTTTTTCATTATAGTTTCAGATGCTGTTTTCAATATTCTACAGTAATGACGGGAAATCCGATCGTGATTCTACTACTTTTCTTCATCGAATCTTCATGCACTGCCAGCTGCATTTGAATCGGTTGCTCCCCGCTTTTGACGAAAGTGCCCAGCGCTGGAGCTTCGTAGGATCGGCTGACCGTCTTTCCGTCTTCATAATCCTCCACCAAGCGCATCGTCAATGTCCGGCCAAGATCCCCTTCAAGCCGACCGATCGTCTCGGCAGCTCCTTCTTGCCTTGCGCTGTAGCCTTGAACGGCAGCATTCATCGCGGCCTCGACGCCGGCATGAGCCAGTTCATCCAGCACGCGCTGCTGCATCCCAATCATCCGCTCGCCCTGCGCTTCCCCTTCGGCGGTCAGCATTACCCGTACATAGCTTCCCCCTAGATGGGTAAGCGCCCAATCCATCTGGACCGGAAGGCCCTCGAGAGTCCCTTCGGAACGGAACACTTCGTTTCCATGCACCTTTCCTGCAGTGACTGCAGGAAGGCCGAGTGCCTGTGCAACCTGCTCAGCGGAAGCCATGGCTTGGTCTCTGGAGACCGCCTGACTTTCACCCTGCAGTTTAACGGTGAAGCGAACGTCCGAATCCACATGCTCCCGTCCAAGCTGGAGGAGAAGCCGCAAATCGCGCTCTGCTTGAGCAGCTGCGGCCGGTGCTTCATGAGCACTTCCGGACAACGGACTGGATTTTACGTCTGAAAATCCGACCAGTATTCCCACCAAGCTGCATAGCACCATTACCATCCCCAATATTTGAAATGATATTCTCCTCACCGCTCGTCACGCTCCCCGTGCAATCTATCAATCTAGTAAAAGGATCGCCGATTCGGGAGGAAAATATACAAGCAGGCATAAAAAAATGAGCCGGCTCTTCTACTCAGCCAACCCATTTTTGTACGCATATATAGCCGCTTGGGTACGATCCTCAACGCCAAGCTTGCCCAGAATATTCGTAACGTGAAATTTCACCGTCTTGATTCCAATGATAAGCTCATCGGCAATATCCTGATTCGATTTGCCTTGGGCGAGCAGACGCAGAACCTCCATTTCCCGGTCCGTCAAATCCTGATGAGCCGGAGCCTCGTTTTGCGGATGACGGAAACGATTCATCATCTTGGAAGCGACCTGCGACTCCAGAACCGACTGTCCGCGTGCCGCTGCGCGTATAGCGTCCGCAACCTCGGAGGCCCGGGATGTTTTTAGCAGATAGCTAAAGGCGCCGGCTTCAATGACCGGATACATCTTCTCGTCGTCCAGGTAACTCGTCAGCACAATCACCTTGAGATTCGGGAACTGCTTCATGAGCTGCCGGGTCGTCTCGATCCCGTCCATTCCATCCATCACCAGATCCATCAGCACCACATCCGGTTGATACTCCTGAGCAAGCCGGATGCCTTCCTCACCGCTGCCTGCCTCCCCTACAACTTCGATCCCATCCTCCGTGCCCAGCACGGCGGCGAGGCCGATCCGGACCATCTCGTGATCGTCCACCAGCAGCACTTTAATCGGTGTTTCCATCGCTATCCCCCCGTTTGCGTTCTTCATTCATCAGCGGTACCGTAATTTCAATGCGTGTTCCTTTGCCGGGGGCGGTAATAAACTGAATGGAGCCCCCGATCTCCGTGACCCGTTCCTGCATGGTCGACAGGCCGTAAGAGGTTTGCTTCTTGTCATCCAGCTCAAACCCGACACCGTCATCGCGGAGCATTACCCGAACGGTATTCTGCCTCCGGTGAATGCGGATATCCATTTTGTCCGCCTTGGCATGACGAAGCGTGTTGGACATGGCCTCTTGAATGATCCGGAACAAGTGGTTCTCGATTCCCTTCACCAAGTGAATATCCTCGTCCATTTCAAACGTAATTTCCATCGGCACTTTAATCTGCAGTTCTTTAATCAGATCCCGCAGACCTTGCTCCAAGGCTTTACCCTCCAAATAGACCGGCCGCAAATGAAGGAGCAGCGCCCTCATCTCGGACTGGGCAACCGCCGACATTTCCTCGATCAGAGCCACCTGGCGCTGGGCTTTGTCAAAATCCTTATCCAGCGTTCTGCCAACCGCCGTGGCGGTCATCGAAATGGCGAACAGCTGCTGGGACACCGCATCGTGCAGCTCGCGGGCCAGTCGCTGCCTCTCTTCGACGATCGCCGTCACCCGGGCTTGCTCCGCCAGCTGGGCGTTATTGGTCGACAGCCGCTGCAAGGAGGAGACCTGGTCCTCCCAACGCTTGCTGATGCGCACCAGCTGCTCGCCCAGCCGTCCGACTTCGTCCTCCCCGATATCCGGCATCACATCGGTCAGACTACCCTTCTCCCAGCTTACCAGCGTTTCCCGTACAAGATCAATTCTTCGTTTGACCCGATATCCTTGATAAAACCCATAAATGGCCCCAAGACCGACCGGCAGAAGCACGATGGTGATCAGCGCTTCAATCCGCCCCTTCCAGGTCTCAAACGGCTGTAAGTACCCGTATGTATACAGCAAGTACAACACGATCAGCATGACAACCAATCCCAGAAGGGCTCCCTCGCGCATGCTACGGGTTATGATGTTTGCTTTTTTTTCCGTTTCCACGGGGCAACCCTCCTGATTGGTATCCAAATCCAATGTATGAATAAGTCATTTACGTCATTCGTATACTCAAATCTCCGCCTAAATACGAAACGATGAATTTCACTTTATATTCGCTCGTCTCATAGTTGGGAGATTGATAACGTACGCGATTCATGATGCCCGTCTCCTTCCGGTCGCCCATATGGATCGATCCGAACAGGATGAAGGCCTCGATTTCCACCCCGTAATAATCGGGGATCATCAGATCGATATCCCCAAGCAAACCGTGAAACATCATAACCGTATGACGCTCCTCCGGCAGAGCCAGGGACAGGTCCACATCAGCTTCTCCGAGCACATGCCATATGCTCAGACTGCGCATAACCCATGGCGACTGGTCCCAATCGAAGTTGGACATAAAGCTTTGCTTCTGGACATAGCCGGTTGTACCATGCGCCCGTCTGGATTTTCCGTAGAAAATGCCAAGCGAGATCAGGCTGACGCCGATAATCAGCATGAGGTGCTCCAGCATCAGCATGACAGCTCCGACCCCGAGCAGAATGTAGCCTCTCTTCACTTGGCCTGTGCGGACCTGAAGCACGCCTGCAAACATGAGCAACAGGGCGACAATGGTAAAGAAACCGAACCATCGGCCGAAGAGCATAATAAAACCTAAACAGATGAACCCTACTGCGATCCAGCGGTTTCGATCCATGTCGCACCTCCTTGATGACGAAATATAAAGCCGGGAAAAGCCATATCCATGAGGAGCCCCTCACGGTATGGCTTTGTCCTATACTACTCGGACTGCTTCATCCGTATAGCATATCATATGAACCCGGAATTTCGCATACGGTTTTTCATTTATTTTGCTAAGTTTCCTGAACAATTACTCCGATTTCGAGGTGTTGTTCAGTTTGTTCTTCAGCGCTTCCAGCTGCTCATCGACTTTCAGCTGCTTCTCGGCATCCACCGGGCTGGTGTAAGCCGCGTTGTTCGGACGGTATGGTGCGCGAAGCACGTCCGCTTCTGCCTCCATCTGCATGATTTTTTCCTCCATGCGGTGGAAGCCCATCGAAGCGCTGCCGCTCTCAATCGTATGCAAGCTGCTCACTTGAGACATTTGCTTCTTGGCTTTGGCCATTTGCGCACGAGCAACGAGCTCATTGCGCTTGTTGCGCATTTTATAGAACTCGTCTTTCATTTGATGAAGCTGGGCAACCAGTTCTTTAGCTTGGGATTCCGATTGCAGGTGCAGCTCGGAGTACTCGGTAACTTTTTGATCGAAGTAGATTTTTTCCTCCAGAAGCTTGCGTGCAACTTCTTCCTGACCGTTCTTCAGAGCCAGCTCGGCTTGTGCCTCGCGCTGTGCAGCCATCTTAACCGCTTCGTCCACGCGCTGCTTCATCCGGCGCTCATTCGCCATTTGCTTCGCTACGGTTACTTCTGCCTCGTGAATTTCTGCTTCCATGTCGCGCAGATACTGGTTCAACATTACAATCGGGTCTTCTACCTTATCCAGCAGCTCATTCACCGACGCCTTTGTCATATCTTTAATTCTTTTAAATACTCCCATGTTACTTATCTCCCTTCTCATAATCCGATAGTTTTTTCTTCAACTCTTCAATTTCTTTTTGCAATGCCTTCTTCTCGATGTCTTGCATCATCGCATCCAGACCGGAATCGGCGGATGCGTTATTCCGGGGACCATAGCCTGGATCCGGCCGGCCGGAGCGATCATATTTCGGTCCAAAGCCGCCTTCATTCGGGTATCCTGGACGACCATAGTTATCGTTATAGCCGTTATATCCGGGTCCAGGTGCATCATTGAAACGATAGCCTCCATGTCCTCCATGTCTTCCATGAGGTGCGTATGGATCGTGGTAATACGGCGGCTCTTTGGAAACAACCAACGTCGCGATCAGGTAAATTAATAGTGTTGTACCGCCAGTGAAAAAGATACTGACTACAAATATAATTCTGAGGATGGTCGATTCGACTCCGAAATAATCGGATAGGCCGCCGATCAACCCGGTAAACATTTTGTCTCGGGTAGAACGG
Source organism: Paenibacillus sp. FSL M8-0142 (assembly GCF_038597315.1). Classification (NCBI taxonomy): domain Bacteria; kingdom Bacillati; phylum Bacillota; class Bacilli; order Caryophanales; family Paenibacillaceae; genus Paenibacillus; species Paenibacillus sp. FSL M8-0142. Next base: position 965,843 of record NZ_CP152008.1, on the reverse strand, counting down.
TACAATCTAGTCATGATTACTCCTTTCCGCTGTCATTCAGCTTTTGCTTCAAACGGGCAAGCTCCTTTTCGAGTACGGAAGAGACGGTATTGCCTGCCTGCTCCACATACTCTTGGCCCATCCGGCGTAAATCGCGCAAGCTTCTGGCTTCAAGCTCCCAATCGCTGATGCGATCCTCGAGCCGGTTGAACATCTTCGGAACGTCTTGACCACCGTATGCACCGGTGCGTTCATTCATCTTCTGCTGCAGACGGAGTGTCTCCATTCGGGCAACATAGTATTGACGCTTGCTGTATACGGTTTGATACTCCATGCGGAGCTCCCCGAGCTGCTCTTCAATCTCTCTCAGCGATTCCAGGCTGGTAGACAACAAGCCTTGGTATTGTTCAATCTTTTCTTCATAAATCAACTTCTCTTGAAGTGCCAGCTTCGCCAGATGATCCTCACCGGCTTTCAATGCAAGCAGCGCTTGTTCCTCACGCTTATCCCGCATCGTCTCGGCTTGGTCAACCTGCTGCTTCAGCTGCCTGGAGTGAGTCTGGCATTGCTGCAGAAGCTTCTCGGCTTCCGTGATGTCTTGTCTGGTCGAATGAAGGAACTGGTCGATCAATCGAACCGGATCCTGACTCTGCTCGAGTCTTTCATTCAAGGTTGCAACGGTAATATCTCGTATCCGTCTGAAAACACTCATTTGGGTTTAGCCCTCCTCTTCTATCAACTTCTTATCCTTAACTTCAGCTGGCTGTTATCCTATAATCGCATTTAGTAACGCGGTCTTCCCTTCTTGAATCGGGACAACCCATAGATGATCAGGATAATACCGAGTACCGGACCGATGAGCCAAGACAGCTTACCCATCAACCAGATGACGCCGATACCGAGAATGATCCACCCGATCAGAGCGTTGCCTCTCCGAATTCCGTAATATCCCAAAGCGATCATCAGAACGGGAAGCAAAAGACTGAACAACCATCCGAGCAGAGGAGCGAATACACCCAGAAGAATCAAAACCCCTAAACCAATCAGCAGGAGACTTAATCCGTTTCCTCTCGAATATCTCATTTATACACCGCCTTTCTGTCGTTTGATCGTTGTTTATGTGTTCAACCTTATGACTCTATTCTAGGTAATTTCGCGTTTCACTAAAACGGACTGCGGACGGTTTTTGCACCTAGACCTAAGTCGGGGCCTTCTATGGACCTGCGTCCAATCCATCCCTAGCCCATTTAAAGCAGGGTCAGATCGCCTATTCGCCATTTCATCCTGACGGTGTTCGATCCATAGGAACCCGCGCTCTTCTTTCATAGGAACAACGCACTTCGACAAGAAGCACATCTCACTGCAGTTGAACGCTGTCATACCAACCGATCATCAGACGAAAAACGCAAAAAAGGAATGCAGACGATAATCGTCTTGCATTCCTTTTGCATGATGCCGGTGAAGGGACTCGAACCCCCACGGTTTCCCTCACGATTTTGAGTCGCGCGCGTCTGCCAATTCCGCCACACCGGCATAAAAGCGTGCCCTAAGAGATTCGAACTCCTGACCTTTTGATTCGTAGTCAAACGCTCTATCCAGCTGAGCTAAGGGCACAGATTGGTAAATGGAGGCGCCACCCAGATTCGAACTGGGGATAAAGCTTTTGCAGAGCTGTGCCTTACCACTTGGCTATGGCGCCACAAATAAAAATGGAGCGGACGACGGGAATCGAACCCGCGACCCTCGCCTTGGCAAGGCGATGCTCTACCGCTGAGCCACGTCCGCAGAAATCATGGCTGGGGATATAGGATTCGAACCTATGCATGACGGAGTCAAAGTCCGTTGCCTTACCGCTTGGCTAATCCCCAATATGATTTTGAAATATGGGGCGATCGATGGGACTTGAACCCACGAATGCCGGAGCCACAATCCGGTGCGTTAACCCCTTCGCCACGACCGCCATATTTATAAATTTTCGATTGGCAGGGGCAGCAGGAATTGAACCCACACTAACGGTTTTGGAGACCGCTGTTCTACCTTTAAACTATGCCCCTATAAAACTGGTGGAGGATGATGGATTCGAACCACCGAACTCGTAAGAGAACAGATTTACAGTCTGCTGCGTTTGGCCACTTCGCTAATCCTCCATAGTGGTGCCGGCGAGAGGACTTGAACCCCCAACCTACTGATTACAAGTCAGTTGCTCTACCAATTGAGCTACACCGGCGTATGCAATTGTGAAACATGGTGGCTCGGGACGGAATCGAACCGCCGACACGAGGATTTTCAGTCCTCTGCTCTACCGACTGAGCTACCGAGCCTTGCGCTCTTCGTGACTTCGACGAATCCCATATCGGACACTCATCTCATCCCAAAAGTTAAAAAATGGCGGAACTGACGGGATTCGAACCCGCGATCTCCTGCGTGACAGGCAGGCATGTTAGGCCTCTACACCACAGTTCCACGAGGCACTATCGCTAATGCGATATAATTGGTTGCGGGGGCAGGATTTGAACCTGCGACCTTCGGGTTATGAGCCCGACGAGCTACCGAACTGCTCCACCCCGCGTCATTATAAAAGGGTTACATTGTTATTTATGGTGGAGGCTGAGGGGATCGAACCCCCGACCCTCTGCTTGTAAGGCAGATGCTCTCCCAGCTGAGCTAAGCCTCCGTAACAAAGCGATTTCTATCATACCAGATAACCGGCGACGAAATCAAGTCTTTTTAAAAGAAAGATGGTGACCCGTAGGGGATTCGAACCCCTGTTACCTCCGTGAAAGGGAGGTGTCTTAACCCCTTGACCAACGGGCCTTACTTAAATAATAGTGGCGGAGAGAGAGGGATTCGAACCCTCGAGACGCTTTTGACGCCTACACGATTTCCAATCGTGCTCCTTCGGCCAACTCGGACACCTCTCCATAAATGGCTCCCCGAACAGGACTCGAACCTGTGACAACTCGATTAACAGTCGAGTGCTCTACCAACTGAGCTATCAGGGAACATTATTCAGTTCAAGTGATGATTTGATCACCTGAAAACTAGATACGAAACGTCTTTGCGTTGTTTAGAATCCGTAGCATTTCCCCAATGGTTGGATCGGGGTCCCCGAAAAGTATTCGGCATCCGCTTCAAAGCTTCGCTTCACTTTTTGGGGTAATTTTAGGATAAGCCCTCGACCGATTAGTATTGGTCAGCTCCATGCATTACTGCACTTCCACCTCCAACCTATCTACCTCGTCGTCTTCAAGGGGTCTTACATACTGGGAAATCTCATCTTGAGGGGGGCTTCACGCTTAGATGCTTTCAGCGCTTATCCCGTCCGTACGTAGCTACCCAGCCATGCTCCTGGCGGAACAACTGGTGCACCAGCGGTACGTCCATCCCGGTCCTCTCGTACTAAGGACAGCTCCTCTCAAATTTCCTACGCCCACGACAGATAGGGACCGAACTGTCTCACGACGTTCTGAACCCAGCTCGCGTACCGCTTTAATGGGCGAACAGCCCAACCCTTGGGACCTACTTCAGCCCCAGGATGCGATGAGCCGACATCGAGGTGCCAAACCTCCCCGTCGATGTGGACTCTTGGGGGAGATAAGCCTGTTATCCCCAGGGTAGCTTTTATCCGTTGAGCGATGGCCCTTCCATGCGGTACCACCGGATCACTAAGCCCGACTTTCGTCCCTGCTCGACTTGTAGGTCTCGCAGTCAAGCTCCCTTATGCCTTTGCACTCTTCGAATGATTTCCAACCATTCTGAGGGAACCTTGGGGCGCCTCCGTTACTCTTTAGGAGGCGACCGCCCCAGTCAAACTGCCCGCCTGACACTGTCCCCGTACCGGATCACGGTACCAGGTTAGAACCTAGATACGATCAGGGTGGTATCCCAACGTCGCCTCCACACAAGCTGGCGCTCATGCTTCAAAGGCTCCCACCTATCCTGTACAGATCGTACCCAAATCCAATATCAAGCTGCAGTAAAGCTCCATGGGGTCTTTCCGTCTTGTCGCGGGTAACCTGCATCTTCACAGGTATTAAAATTTCACCGGATCTCTCGTTGAGACAGCGCCCAAGTCGTTACGCCATTCGTGCGGGTCAGAATTTACCTGACAAGGAATTTCGCTACCTTAGGACCGTTATAGTTACGGCCGCCGTTTACTGGGGCTTCGGTTCACAGCTTCGGAGTTACCTCCTAACCGCTCCCCTTAACCTTCCAGCACCGGGCAGGCGTCAGCCCGTATACTTCGCCTTGCGGCTTCGCACAGACCTGTGTTTTTGCTAAACAGTCGCTTGGGCCTTTTCACTGCGGCCCCCTCGGGCTATTCACCCTACCGAGGCACCCCTTCTCCCGAAGTTACGGGGTCATTTTGCCGAGTTCCTTAACGAGAGTTCTTCCGCGCGCCTTAGAATTCTCTTCTCGCCTACCTGTGTCGGTTTGCGGTACGGGCACCTTCACCTGACTAGAGGCTTTTCTTGGCAGTGTGAGATCATGACCTTCGCTACTGTAATTTTCACTCCCCATCACAGCCCAGCCTTACGATGTGCGGATTTGCCTACACATCAGCCTCACTGCTTGGACGGACATCCATCAGTCCGCGTCACTACCCTCCTGCGTCACCCCATCGTTCATAACGGTTTACGGTGGTACAGGAATTTCAACCTGTTGTCCTTCGACTACGCCTTTCGGCCTCGCCTTAGGTCCCGACTTACCCTGAGCGGACGAGCCTTCCTCAGGAAACCTTGGGCTTTCGGCGGATCAGATTCTCACTGATCTTTTCGTTACTCATACCGGCATTCTCACTTGTATGCTGTCCAGCGCTCCTTACGGTACACCTTCAACCTACATACAACGCTCCCCTACCCCTGAATCGACTTCACTCCGCCTTCGAAGTGTGTTTAACCCCTGAGAGCATTTGGTCATCCTTGATTTCATTTCAAGTCTGACAAAAATGTTCAACTCAGGCTCACTACCTCAAAGAAGCAGTGAAGTCGATTCAAGCCATAGCTTCGGTGGTGTGTTTAGCCCCGTTACATTTTCGGCGCAGAGTCACTCGACCAGTGAGCTATTACGCACTCTTTAAATGGTGGCTGCTTCTAAGCCAACATCCTGGTTGTCTGTGCAACTCCACATCCTTTCCCACTTAACACACACTTGGGGACCTTAGCTGATGGTCTGGGCTGTTTCCCTTTTGACAATGGATCTTAGCACTCACTGTCTGACTCCCGGATATAAGTCTATGGCATTCGGAGTTTGACTGAGCTTGGTAACCCTTGCGGGCCCCGCACCCAATCAGTGCTCTACCTCCACGACTCTCAATTCCGAGGCTAGCCCTAAAGCTATTTCGGGGAGAACCAGCTATCTCCGAGTTCGATTGGAATTTCTCCGCTACCCCCACCTCATCCCCGCACTTTTCAACGTACGTGGGTTCGGGCCTCCAGTGCGTGTTACCGCACCTTCACCCTGGACAGGGGTAGATCACACGGTTTCGGGTCTACGTCCACATACTCAGTCGCCCTATTCAGACTCGCTTTCGCTGCGGCTACGGCTTCTCGCCTTAACCTTGCATGGGAACGTAACTCGCCGGTTCATTCTACAAAAGGCACGCCATCACCCCTATAATGGGCTCTGACTTCTTGTAAGCACACGGTTTCAGGTTCTATTTCACTCCCCTTCCGGGGTGCTTTTCACCTTTCCCTCACGGTACTGCTTCACTATCGGTCGCTAGGGAGTATTTAGCCTTAGCAGATGGTCCTGCTGGATTCATACGGGGTTTCACGTGCCCCGCACTACTCGGGATCCGTCTCGGAGGGTTCACATTTTCGATTACAGGGCTTTTACCTTCTATGGCCGGCCTTTCCAGACCTGTTCGTCTAATCTAAACCTTTGTAACTCCATGTGAGACGTCCCACAACCCCAGAGAGCAAGCTCTCTGGTTTAGGCTGTTCCGCGTTCGCTCGCCGCTACTGACGGAATCACTCTTGTTTTCTCTTCCTCCAGGTACTTAGATGTTTCAGTTCCCTGGGTATGCCTCCTCGCATCCTATGTATTCAGATACGGGTAACTGGCTATTACACCAGCTGGGTTTCCCCATTCGGACATCCCCGGATCGAAGCTTGCTTACAGCTCCCCGAGGCAGTATCGTTGTTCGCCACGTCCTTCATCGGCTCCTAGCGCCTAGGCATCCCCCGTGTGCTCTTAGTAGCTTAACCTTATGCTCCGGTTTTGTGCTCATCGCTCTGTTGTCCACTTGTTTCCTGATTGGATAAAACCACTCAATGGTGAAACAAGCTTCCAAAGGATCAATGATCCCAAAACCTTCGCGTGCTACTTTTATTGAAACTTGTTTTGACACAAGTTCAGCTAAAAGGATATTTCTAAAACGCAAATTCGTTTCGTTATCTAGTTTTCAAGGATCAAATTCCTTCGGCCGATTAACGACCGGAAGAATATCTTATCAATTCTCAGCGATCTTGTCTACAAGAAAGATCTGGAATCAACAAGCTTGAGAGGTTGAACTCTCAAAACTGACCAACGAGTGAGTAGGTCGACTTTACTTCGTAAAGCCTATTTATCCGGCAGCTTGCGCTGACCGTATTTGTACCGCTTCGCTACGGAAGCGAGGTACTCCATAGAAAGGAGGTGATCCAGCCGCACCTTCCGATACGGCTACCTTGTTACGACTTCACCCCAATCATCTACCCCACCTTCGGCGGCTGGCTCCCTTGCGGGTTACCCCACCGACTTCGGGTGTTGTAAACTCTCGTGGTGTGACGGGCGGTGTGTACAAGACCCGGGAACGTATTCACCGCGGCATGCTGATCCGCGATTACTAGCAATTCCGACTTCATGCAGGCGAGTTGCAGCCTGCAATCCGAACTGAGACTGGCTTTTTAGGATTGGCTCCACCTCGCGGCTTCGCTTCCCGTTGTACCAGCCATTGTAGTACGTGTGTAGCCCAAGTCATAAGGGGCATGATGATTTGACGTCATCCCCACCTTCCTCCGGTTTGTCACCGGCAGTCACCTTAGAGTGCCCACCCAAAGTGCTGGCAACTAAGATCAAGGGTTGCGCTCGTTGCGGGACTTAACCCAACATCTCACGACACGAGCTGACGACAACCATGCACCACCTGTCTCCTCTGTCCCGAAGGCCGCCCCTATCTCTAGAGGATTCAGAGGGATGTCAAGACTTGGTAAGGTTCTTCGCGTTGCTTCGAATTAAACCACATACTCCACTGCTTGTGCGGGTCCCCGTCAATTCCTTTGAGTTTCAGTCTTGCGACCGTACTCCCCAGGCGGAATGCTTAATGTGTTAACTTCGGCACCAAGGGTATCGAAACCCCTAACACCTAGCATTCATCGTTTACGGCGTGGACTACCAGGGTATCTAATCCTGTTCGCTCCCCACGCTTTCGCGCCTCAGCGTCAGTTACAGCCCAGAGAGTCGCCTTCGCCACTGGTGTTCCTCCACATATCTACGCATTTCACCGCTACACGTGGAATTCCACTCTCCTCTTCTGCACTCAAGTTCCCCAGTTTCCAGTGCGTCCCGAAGTTGAGCCTCGGGTTTAAACACCAGACTTAAAGAACCGCCTGCGCGCGCTTTACGCCCAATAATTCCGGACAACGCTTGCCCCCTACGTATTACCGCGGCTGCTGGCACGTAGTTAGCCGGGGCTTTCTTCTCAGGTACCGTCACTCTCATAGCAGTTACTCTATGAGACGTTCTTCCCTGGCAACAGAGCTTTACGATCCGAAAACCTTCATCACTCACGCGGCGTTGCTCCGTCAGGCTTTCGCCCATTGCGGAAGATTCCCTACTGCTGCCTCCCGTAGGAGTCTGGGCCGTGTCTCAGTCCCAGTGTGGCCGTTCACCCTCTCAGGTCGGCTACGCATCGTCGCCTTGGTGAGCCGTTACCTCACCAACTAGCTAATGCGCCGCAGGCCCATCCTCAAGTGACAGATTGCTCCGCCTTTCATAACTCCGCCATGCAGCGAATTTAATTATCCGGTATTAGCTACCGTTTCCGGTAGTTATCCCAGTCTTGAGGGCAGGTTGCCTACGTGTTACTCACCCGTCCGCCGCTAAGCATCAGGAGTGCAAGCACCCCATCAACTCCGCTCGACTTGCATGTATTAGGCACGCCGCCAGCGTTCGTCCTGAGCCAGGATCAAACTCTCCAATAAAGATCATCCCTTCGGATGATGAATTGAAAGAGCGATTAAGCTCATTTAGAAAAACTGACGAGAATTTGTTCAATTCTCTATTGTAACTCCCCGCCGAAGCGGTTCGTTTTTACTCACTCGTTGTTCAGTTTTCAAAGATCAACCTGTGTTTCTCATCGTCATCCGCATCTCAGCGGCGACTTTTATAATATATCATATCGCCCATCTTTTCGTCAAGAACTTTTTTTAAAAACTTTTTAATTCGACATTTTCTCAACCGAATTACCAAAGTCCCTTTCGAGGGGCGAGTTATAATGTATCACAGATCGATTGCGTTCGTCAACATTCTTTATAAATTTTTTATTCGACTTCATATAACAAACGAAATCCTATATTGCTCGCTGTCTTGCTTCTATGAAAAGAGAATCGATCCATCTGAACGAGAGTCCACTATAAAAAAATCAATTTGCTCTGCCGCTGTTTTTGATCAGTCCTCTGAACACGTCTAACACGAGGTCCTTTCCCACTCGTATAGGAATATCTTCGTGTCCTGGTCCAGCCATGCGCGGCTGCGATAACATGTACCGCACAGCATCAACCATTGCAACCAGAGAGAGTCGCTTATTAAAGAAATCAGAACCACCCGTCAAACGGGTGGTTTGCTCTTGGGGTATAACCCCTTGTTGCCAAACTGCGCCTAAAGACGCTAGCCTGACAATAAAATTGTTCAGGCTCAGTGTAATTTGTCACTTTCACTTACCAGTTTAACTGGTTTACTTCTTCTTGTTACTGTTTTTGCTGAATGGATCTTCATACTCTTTCACACTCAGTTTATCAATTGCTTGGTCGTGTGCTTCTTGCTCACGAATGTATTTTGCTACAGTTGCTTCATTTAAGCCCACTGTGCTGACGTAGTATCCCTCCGCCCAAAATTTTCGATTACCATATTTATACTTCAAGGTAGCATGCTTCTCGAATATCATGAGTGAGCTTTTCCCCTTCAGGTATCCCATAAATGATGATACTGAGATTTTTGGGGGAATTGCTACCAACATATGTACATGATCGGGCATCATGTGACCTTCGATTATCTCCACTCCCTTGTATTTGCATAATCGTTTGAAAATTTCGATTAAGTCTTTCCTCACTTGATTATAAATCTCTTTCCGTCTATACTTCGGGGTGAACACAATGTGGTACTTGCACATCCACTTCGTGTGAGCTAAACTATAGCTCTTGTTTGCCATCTAAGACCATTCCTTTCATTATTGAGCCTGAACATCTCAATTTTATCGGAATGGTCTTGTTGGTCAAACCCTCGATCCCTCCACCCGCATAGCGGGTGGTTTTTTGTTTCGCACGCTTCGCGAGCTCAACTGGCTAAAGCCGTAACAAAAAAAGAAGGACTCTCGTCCTTCTTCAGCACTCCGAATAATATCGGATGGTAGAGAAGCCGTTATGCCGGGACTCCTTGCACACAGGCGCTTCCTTAACCAAGGATCGATACACCAGGTTGCGCAGTACGATCTGGAGCTCTGCAGCCACCGGGGCAAGCTCCGGATGGAGGATCAGCTCCTGAATCGTCCACGGCGTGCGGCGACTGCGCATCACGCGCAGAAGCAATGCCGCACACTTCTCCAGCTTTGAGACCATCGAGAACTCATAGGCTAGGAGCGCAAGCTCTAACCGCTGATCAAGCGTTTCCGTGCTGACCGTAAGCTCTTCGTACAATTTCCGCACCGGTGTATTGAGTCCCGTCATTTGCTCCCATACCGCAATTTCCGGATGAATGCCCCGTTCGATCAGTTCCAGCTCGGCCCAGCAATGAAGCCCGTCCAGAAGCGTATGATATGCATCCAAAATCCGGTCCTGCTTGATCAGCAGCTTGATGTCCACATATTTCTGCAAAAAATGAGCAAACCCAATAAACAGCTTTCGCTCCCGAATCGGCTCGGCGAATCTTAAGAAATCACGTCGAAGCTTGGCGAGGCGATCCTCATGATCACTAATGATATCCCCTTCGAGAAAACACCGAATCAATACTTTATGCTCCCCTTCAAGAAGCTCATGCTCCAATGCATCCATGCCGATGCTGATCACCTGGCACCGATCACCGTTCACTACAGAATGCTGGTTGGGAGGCTCGTCAGGTATTCCATCATAGACGACAACGAGATTCATCTCAAAATCATGAACAGGCGAGCCAAGTACTGCATCGTTCTTATTACGGTATGCGATCGCTCCAATAGCTCCTTCATCTACCGTATTTCCATAATATAAAGAAAAGTTGGCTAATTCCACGGTTCCCCTCCATACATTCCTTGGCGAACTTCAGCCATTTCAGTTATAATGTAATTCTACATGTCCATGTCAGTTCCTTCTTTTAGGAGATAAGAAAAAAGGGACACCGGATTGCTTCACTTAGCAAGAATGCAACCCATTTTTTAGATGCTGTAATCAAACTATGCTCGTTTTATTCATGGAACAGTCCATTAAACATTTTAAGAACAGGAGATTATGAAGCCATGATCTTTAAGAACGCAAAAATCAACGCTTTCCGCACATGGGGCCTGCTGCTGACCATGCTGGGCATGGGACTCATGGTCCTAGGAACGGCCGGTATCGTCTTCTGGGGCCAAGCCGGCAAAGTATTTGCAGGAGTCGGGTTAGTATTCGGTCTCATTATGATGATGGGCAGTCTGGCCATTTACTTCTGGGCCGGGATGCTCTCCACGAGCGCTGTTCAAATCCAGTGTCCGGAGTGCGACAAGCTGACCAAGATGCTGGGTAAAACCGACCGCTGCATGTTCTGCCACACCATCTTGACACTGGATCCGAACCAGGCCAACATCACCGCAGAGGAACTGGAGTCACAGAAGAGCACGACCTAGCAGACCGCTCAAGATCGGCCTATCCAAGGATTGGCCGCCAGCCCTTTTATAAACCTCATAAACAGACAAAAAACCGGTTACCCTTATGGATAACCGGTTTTATTTATTTTCTCAATAGTTAACACAAGGATTGCCGTAAATCTAATCATGGATCGTGTTTAGCGTTTTCCATGCCTCAGGGACTGCGAAGCTTCGATTCCATGCCGCAATGCCGCCAAGTTCCAGCTTTTTAGCCAATTGAACGCGGGCTTTAAGGGATACGCCATCCTCCATCCATATTCGGTTCGTGGCGCCGCCTTCTTTAAACTGTACGTAGTTTTGTCCCGTCGCTGAATCAAGGGTTCCCGAAAGCTTTCGCTCCTTAAGCAGAGTCTGCATTGTTTCCATCCCAATGGCTTTGGACGAGACTTTGACTTCTCCTCCATCGCTCTTTTCAGTCCATACCCTTGTATATAGCGGCACGCCTAATACCAGCTTGGATGGCGGTACTCCATCCTCTTCGATAATGCGTCTAACCGACTGCTCCGCCCATGGAAGCGAGGCGACCGATCCGGCTCGAGGACTGGATGCCCAGTGTTCGTCGTAAGCCATTACCATCATGTAATCGACCGCTTCCCCAAGCCGTTTTCGATCCAAAAACAGGGACCACATCTCGCTGTTGGACTTCGGCGTCACATCGATGGAGAGGATCAAGCCCCGATCCTTTGCGAACGGTCTCAGCTCACGCACGAATTGCACGACCTTATCTTTGTCCTTGGTATGAACATTCTCAAAATCGATATTAATTCCGTCAAGCTTATACTGCTTGGCATAGGAAAGTGTTTGCCCGATTATGCGGGATCTCCGTTCATACGTCGACAGCGCTTCGGTCGTAAGCTCAGGGTCGAAGCTGTTGTCCAGCAGACCCCACACCTCCATGTTCCGTTTATGCGCCCAGTTAACATACGGCAACGAAGCCTTGGATTTGACGTTGCCTTCAGCATCGGAAATGCTGAACCAAGTAGGGCTGACCACATTCACGCCAGGCATCGGCTCAATATGATCAGGGCTTGGATTTCTCGTATACACGGCCTCCCACGCCAAATTAACGGATTTATTCCTCCACTCGCGCTCCGCTCGGGACGGCGTTTGGGCGATAACCGGAATTTCCTTCAGATCCCTCTTCGCAACCCGCTCCACCGGAACATATCCGGTATATCCGTTATCCGTTTGTACAAAATACCATCCTGCTTCCTCACGCCATATGCGCAGACGCTGCCCAGCTGAAAGATCGAGCACGATCGGCGATTTTTTCCCCATGCCCTCTCTCATCGCAACCGTTCCGTCAGGCTTGGCCGGCGCGACCTCAGCGAGCTGAATCGAATCGCCGGCCCGCATCAGGATAACCGCCCCGTCGGCCCCATCCTCATGTACCGCTATGCCGTAATGCTCTTTAAGCGGCTTCATCGGAACATACACGATGCCGTCAACGAGCTCGGGTGCAACCGGATAAGTTAGCGGCTTGCCGTTCAGCTCGCCCTCCCGGGATCCAATCTTCATCCGCAGCACCGATTCCGTGGTCGTTATAATAATGGACTTCGAATCCGGCTCATAACGGATATTACTGTCGACCGCCTCTTGGATCACCGGCAGCGGCAGCTTCAGATCCGCCTTTGTCCCCCGGGCAGAATGCTCCATAAGCTCTCCTTGAACGAAGATCGGCTTGTCCATTCCTAGCCAGTCCGGAACGATATGCTTCGAATTCGACGCCAAATCATTCATGATCCACCAGATCCCCGCAGCAATCAGTATGACACCTATATAAAAGGAGCCTCTCCTGGCACGACGCTTTCTTCGATATCTTCTCCTTGCCAATACCTCTCCTCCTTATCCCCGCCGTTTCCCCAGCTATTCATGTTCTGGGTACGCCTACAAATGGCTTCAAAAAAATAAGAACGTGTGGAATCGTGGATTCCGCGCGTTCTTCTTACTTAACCGATGTTTATTTGCAGGACTTGCAGAGCCCGTACAGCTCCATCCGAAGCCCTTTTACTTCAAACCCGGTACACTTCTCAGCCTGCACTTCCACATCTTTAAGGGACGGGTAGCTGAAATCTTCAATTTTTCCGCATTTCTCGCAAATAATATGATGGTGATCCGATACATTCGCATCGAAACGACTGGAATTATCGCCGTAAGTCAATTCGCGCACCATACCGGCTTCAATAAACATTTTCAAATTATTATATACAGTAGCTACGCTCATACTTGGAAAATTCGGCTCCAGAGCCCGATAAATATCATCCGCAGTCGGATGGCCCATGGATTCCACCAAATATGTTAAAATCGCATGACGTTGCGGCGTAATACGGACACCGGTCGTTTTAAGTTGTTCCAGCGCATGCTGCACGGAAGTTGCCATGGTTGCCCACCGCCTTCAAGTTGAACTAGGATTATCCGCAGCCTAAGCCGCTCTTATCCTTTATTGTACGGCGGCTGTTGGATTTTTGTCAATGCGGCAGAGGCGCCATGCCCCTGTTGTTGATCCTCTCGGAGCTTTCCGGGTAGCTTCGGTAGATGTTCAGATCGCTGTTGCCCTCAATCTTGATCGAATGCTCGCCAGCGCCGGATTCCCCGGAAATCGTCTTCTGCTCGATGAACAGATTAGGCAGCGTGGTTAAAATACGGCCGTAGCTGATCGTACCCTCCAGCTTGTAATCCCCTTCAAGCGGAATGTGGAGCTTCATTTCTCCCACCGCACTGTAAATGTTCCAATCGCCGCCGACTTTCGTTGAGCGGATCGTCACGCTGCCGTTCAACGACTCTGCGCTCAGATCGGCCGGAACGTCGCTAACCAGAATATGGCCATTTCTGGTCTGAACGCGAATATGGTTTAATGCCCGCTTAACCGTCATGTTGCCGACTTGTGAGCTGAGATCCGTTTCGCCTGCAATGTCGACAGCGGTCATGCTCCCCCGGTTCGTTGACAGCTTGACATCGCCGATAATCCCCCGGGCCATAACCTCCCCGTTAAGCGTCTTCCCCGTCACGTTTCCGTAGATGCCGGCAAGCGAGATAGGACCGTTGCCGGTTTCGAGCGAGATTTTATCGATCGCCTGCACGTCTCTAAGCGAGATCGCGCCGTTCATCGTCCGTACTTCCATATTGAACCGTCTGTCATCCGGCAGCGTTATATTAAGATTGATACGGGGCTGCCTTTTGCCCGATTCCCCGTATGATTTTCCTTTCGAGCGAATCGTGACGGTGCTTCCCTCCGTGGCTTCAACGATGCTTTGCTCAGCGATGGCTGCGGCCATGCTCGGCTCCTCCTGATCGACCCAAATCTCCGCCTCAACGATAATATCATCCACATTCCGCCGCACGATGGAAATGTCGCCGTTCAGATGATCAATCACGATCTTCTCCGTGCTGAGCTCAGCCGGGATTTCCAGTACAGGCTTGTCAAAGCGATTGTCCGCCGCTTCGCTGTAGTCGACGCCGGCCGCTGTCAAATTCAAGCTGACGCGGTTCCATAAATGCAGAAAATGCTCCTGCTGGGAGATTACGAATACGGACGCCGTTAGAAAGACGGCAAGGCCGACGCCGCGGAGATCGGGGCGAAACCGGAATTCCTTCCGGCGTCCCAGAACGACTGACAACGAATAACGCACCAAGTATTCCATCCCGAGCAGCACGAACAGCATCGGCCACCACCACTGGAGCAAGAACACATAGTCTGTCCCTTTCCACTCGTCCATCAGCAATAATACCCCGGTGCTGATCAGTAATACCGCCGCTGTATAGCGCCCTACTCTAACTCTAGGCTTCATCCGTCTCCTCCCTTCGCCGCTTATGCTATATCTTTAATTGCTTGTCTTCCTGGGAAGAAGCGTCCCGTCCGCGAAAGCTGCGTGTGCTCTTACGATGCCGAGTCGCTTCCCGAACCGCAACCCATATCCCGGCGGCAATCAGCACCACTGCAGTAGCTTCCGTGCCATAATCGCGAATAACGGCTTGAAGCCACGGCGGTTTGTTATGGAATAAGATGAGCAAGGCTCCGCAGCCGACCAGCGTAATGCCAAAGGCTGCTCCCCGCTCGCCGCGAAATGGATTTCCTCTTCGCTTTCCGTCAATAACCGAGGCTCCGCCGCCCTCGCTCCTTCTCTTATGGGAAATGATCACCTCGGCTGATTGCAGCGCATCATACACATTATAAAAATAGCCGACCGGGATCAGCAGTCCAAGCACGACGAGCAAAGGAACATTAATCTGCATACCGATCGAGGAAAAATACAATAATGCGGAGATATCCAGCAGCAGGAGCATGATGAAGGTTATTCCCCGGCGGTACATGCCAAGGTAAATATGACCCATGCCCGGGATGAGCGCAGCCAATAAAAGGGCGATGCGCTTCCGCTGCCTGCCCCGCATGCCCCGATACCGTTTCACACGAATTTTGCGCGGCTTGTTCCCGCGAGCGGCTCTTTGTTCCGGTGCTGTACGCATAACCTTCCCTCCTTCCGGCATACCGTGTTTGCGTAGATCGCGGCGTTCGCTGTTTTCTTTGATAGTACCCTAACCAAAGCGTGAAGTAACTGGCAAAAAACTGGATAGAGCCCTTCCAGGGCCTTATGCAGGGCCAGGAGTTTCCCCTAAAAAAACGGCAGCTGCCTTTGATCAGCTGCTGCCGTTTTTTCAGTAACGTTATCCTTCATCATGTATCATTCCGCCGTCACCATGCAGACTTGCCCAATGGTCCGTATGCGCCGCGTAATTTCAACCGGCTCGAATCTCCGGTCGGTTAAAACCTGCAGGGAAATCTCCAGCATCGGGAGCGCAGGCTGTAATTCACCGTAAGGAACCGTACTGCGTTCATTCACGACCAATTTTTTGATGACGAAGCCCTGCTCCTCAAGAATCCCGGATACCTCATCCAGGACACCGGGCGTGTTTGCAGCATGCACGGTAATCAGGTGGAGCTTGCTCCCCCGAATATAGCGCTGCTCCAGCTTATTGAAGACCACCAGATTCAACAGGATCAACAGCGTGGACACGATTGCCGCAAAATAAAACCCCGCCCCCACGGCAAGCCCGATGGCGCCTACGACCCAAACCGAGGCTGCCGTCGTCAAGCCGGTGATCGATTTGCCCGTGAACAGGATGGTGCCCGCTCCAAGAAATCCGATGCCGGTAATGACGGCGGTAGCCAGGCGCGCTGGGTCGATCCGGACGTTGACCTCGGCAACAAAATCCGCAAAGCCGTAGATGGATAGCAGCATAATTAACGCAGAGCCGAGACAAACCAGAATATGCGTGCGCAAACCGGCGGCATGGTTCGAGCGCTCCCTTTCAAACCCGATCAGGCCTCCAAGCAGCATGGAGAGCAGCAGACGAAGCAGTATCGTCACATTGTCGATCACCCATGGATTATTCAAAATGCAGTGCCCTCCTCATGATGATTGCGTTCCAAGTTTAAACTTGTTTTTTCTACGGGTGAACCCTGAGATGGAACTCGGTCAGCTCCACACCCGGAGCTACCTCAAAGGCATGATCCCTCACAAAACCGAACTTCTCGTACAGGGCGACGGCCGGCGTATTCCGCGTTCCCGTCGAAACGATAAATAAAGGAACTTCCCCGTAGCTGTCCAGGACGTGCCGGACCAGCGAGCCGGCGATCCCTTTCCGGAAATGGCCGGGATGCACCATCATT
The DNA here is from genome assembly GCF_038597315.1 of Paenibacillus sp. FSL M8-0142. Classification (NCBI taxonomy): domain Bacteria; kingdom Bacillati; phylum Bacillota; class Bacilli; order Caryophanales; family Paenibacillaceae; genus Paenibacillus; species Paenibacillus sp. FSL M8-0142. The sequence continues at coordinate 949,119 of NZ_CP152008.1, read as the reverse complement.
CGGGAGATCGTTACCTGATGCGGCTCCGGTTCAACCGCGATGGCGCCAATCAATTCTCCATCATCATCTATATACCCATAGAAGGTTTCCCCGCATTCACGCAGCGTCTCAAACGTATCGAGCAGGGGCGGAATTTCAGAGAAGCCGATCAATTCGGCCTCGAGCGGATAGGCCATATGCTGCAGACTCCATATTTGCTGTACCGTGTCCCGGTCTTCAAGAGATAAACGGGTAATCATTGAGGTAAGCTCCTTCTTCGCATATTTTAAAAAGGAACTTGCCCCTGTCAGAGGGACAAGCTCCTTTCATATCGGATAGATCCCTGCTGGTATAGGTTGATGCCAAGATCGCCTTGATCAGCCGTTTAGCACTTCTACCAGCAGTTTATTCACGAGCGCAGGATTTGCTTTTCCTTTGCTCTCTTTCATCACTTGACCAACCAGGAAGCCGATAGCCTTCTGCTTGCCGGCCTTATAATCCTCCACGGATTGCGGGTTATTCGCAACCACCTGCTCCACAATGCTCTTGATCGCGCCTTCGTCGCTGATTTGGACAAGTCCTTTTTCCTCAACGATTTGGGCAGGGAGCTTGCCGCTTTCCAGCATCTCCTTAAAGACCGTTTTGGCGATCTTGCTGCTGATCGTGCCTTTCTCGATCAAGCCGATCATTTCACCGAGGCCTTGTCCGGTAATCTTGACCTGGGAAAGCTCCAGATTGTTCGCGTTCAAATACCCCAGCAAATCGCCCATGATCCAGTTGGACACCGACTTGGCATCCTTCGTATAGTTCAGGCTGTCCTCGAAAAAGTCCGCGAGCGGCTTGGAAGCCGTAATGACGGCCGCATCATAATCCGGGAGACCATACTCCGAAGTATATCGTGCTTTCCGCGCATCCGGCAGCTCCGGAATCGTCGCGCGGACCGCTTCCTTCCACTCCTCGCTGATATGCACCGATACCAGGTCCGGATCCGGGAAGTAGCGGTAATCATGCGCCTGCTCCTTGCCGCGCATCGAGAACGTTTTGCCCTGCGCCTCATCCCAGCGGCGGGTCTCCTGAACGATCACACCGCCTTCATCGAGTACCTCAGCCTGACGGAACTGCTCATATTCAAGCCCCCGCTGCACGCCCCGGAAGGAGTTCATGTTCTTCAGCTCGGCCTTCGTTCCGAACTCCTTCTGTCCCCAAGGACGGAGACTGATGTTGGCGTCGCAGCGAAGCGAGCCCTCTTCCATCTTCACGTCGGAAACTTCACAGTACTGCATGATCGCACGCAGCTTCTCCAAATAGGCCTTCGCCTCCTCGGGCGAGGAAATTTCCGGCTCGGATACGATCTCGACCAGCGGTGTTCCTACCCGGTTAAAGTCAACGAGCGATGCGTAGCCTCCATCAACGTGCGTCAGCTTGCCCGCATCTTCCTCCAAATGGAGACGGGTAATCCCGATCCGTTTCGTCTTCCCGTCTACCTCGATATCAATCCATCCATTCAGTCCGATCGGCTGGTCATATTGCGAAATCTGGTAAGCTTTCGGCGAGTCCGGATAGAAATAGTTTTTCCGGTCGAACTTGCTGACGTCGCTGATCGTGCAGTTCAGTGCCATTGCAGCTTTCATCGCATATTCGACGGCCTGGCGGTTCAGCACCGGCAGTACGCCGGGATGACCGAGGCAGATCGGGCATGTATGGGTATTCGGCGGAGCCCCGAACGCCGTGGAGCATCCGCAGAAAATTTTCGAATTCGTGTGCAGCTCGACATGGACTTCCAGTCCGATGACCGTTTCATATTTTGATGTAGACATTCTCTCGTTTTCCCTCCTTCTTCCACGCGTCTTACAGCTCAGGGCGGCGCTTGTGATGGTCCGTATTCTGCTCGAAGGCGTGCGCAACGCGCAGAACCGTCGACTCGTCGAACGCCTTGCCGATGATCTGCATGCCAACCGGCAATCCGTCCGCAAATCCGCAAGGCACGCTCACGGCCGGTACACCGGCCAAGCTGACCGGAATCGTCAAAATATCGTTCAAGTACATCGTCAGCGGATCATCGACTTGGGTATCCAGCTTGAATGCCGTCGTTGGCGCGGTTGGTCCAATCACCACGTCATACTGCTCAAATACCTTGTCGAAGTCCTGCTTGATCAGCGTCCGCGCTTTTTGCGCCTTCAAATAGTAAGCATCGTAATAACCGGAGCTGAGCGCATAAGTACCCAGCATGATCCGGCGCTTTACCTCATCCCCGAAGCCTTGGCTGCGGGATTCATGGTACAGATCGATAAGGCTGCCCGAGTTATCGGCGCGAACGCCGTAACGTACGCCGTCAAAACGGGCCAGGTTCGAAGAAGCTTCCGAGGAAGCCAGCAAGTAATACGTCGCTACCGCATATTCCGTGTGCGGAAGGGAAACTTCTTCCCATACGGCGCCGAGACTCTCGAGCACCTTCAACGCATTCATGACCGTTTCCTTCACTTCGGCATCGACGCCTTCGCCCAGATACTCCTTCGGCACGGCAATACGCAGTCCCGAGATGTCGCCGGTCAACGCGCTCAAATAATCCGGCACGTCCACTTTGGCGGAAGTCGAATCCATCGGATCATATCCGGCGATCGCCTGCAGGACGTATGCGGAATCCTCGACATTTTTCGTAATCGGTCCGATCTGGTCGAGCGAGGATGCGAATGCAACCAAGCCGAAACGGGATACGAGTCCGTACGTCGGCTTCAGTCCGACCACGCCGCAATAGGAAGCGGGTTGGCGGATCGATCCGCCGGTGTCGGAGCCCAGCGTGAAGTAAGCTTCGCCCGCGGCTACAGCCGCAGCGGAACCGCCGCTTGAGCCGCCCGGAACCCGTTCCAGATCCCATGGATTGCGAACCGGATAAAAGCTGGAGTTCTCGTTCGAGCCTCCCATTGCGAATTCGTCCATATTCAGCTTGCCGATCGTCACGATATCCGCCTGACGCAGCTTGCCGACAACCGTCGCATCATACACCGGATTGAAATTGGACAGGAATTGACTTGCACAGGTTGTCCGCAGTCCCTCCGTAACAATGTTATCCTTGATGCCGGCAGGAAGGCCAAACAGTAAACCGCGGCTCTCGCCGGAGGCCAGCTTGCTGTCCAAGGCCTTGGCCGCCGAACGTGCTCCCTCTTCATCCAACGTAATAAAAGCCTTCACACGGTCCTCACGCTCACCGATGCTTGTGAAGGCTTGGTCCACCAAATCGGATACGGAAAGCTCCTTATCATGAAGCTTGTTATGTATTTCCGACAATTTCAAATCAAACAGGCTCAAGTATGTCTCCTCCCTTCGGGCTATTCCAGTACAGCTGGTACTTTGAATTGATCGTCTTCTTCATCCGGCGCATTCAGCAGCACTTTCTCAATCGGCAGGCTCTCGCGAACCTCGTCTTCCCTCATGACATTGCTTAGATGAAGAACGTGCGTGGTTGGCTCTACCCCGTCTGTATCCAGTTCATTTAACTTCTCGGCATATTGTAAAATCGCGTTCAGTTGGCCGGTAAACATCTCTTCTTCTTCCGGCGTCAAGTTCAGACGGGCCAGCTTGGCAACATGCTGAACATCTTTGACCGTAATGCTCATGGCTTGGACTTCCTCCTTCGTGCCCCTGATGATGAAAGGGGTAAAGTCTGTCTCGATAACTTTTCTCATTATATTGTAGAAGCATGCAAGATTCAATCGAAACGGAAAGCTCGGGTCCCCACCGTTTTTTCCGGGATGAATCATTTGCGTGGCTTGTCCAGGACGAATCCGTGCGAACTTAGGATGACTAGGAGCACTGAACGATGGATAACGGGGCTAATTTCTCTTTCGTTATCAGGCAGCAGATCGCCAAAGGCCTTATACTTTCTGATATCAAACAAAAAAGAGCCGGCTAAAGCCGACTCTTCTAAATCCAGGCACGAAGATTCACTTGCTTGATGAAATCGGCCTGGGACATCGTTTCTTTCGATTCTTCCTCTTCTTCAACAGCTTGCAGTTCGCCGTTCATCACCTGATGGAACAGCTTCTCGTTATATGTCGACAGGGCGAAATCGATGAGCGCTTCCCGCTCGATCCGCTCGGCTTCCTGTTTCAACACGACAGATTCCAGCTCGACATCGCTTGCCGGAACGAAAAAATTACGGTTGAGGTTCGGAATCCGAATAACGTAATCAAACGCATTGTCCGGATTTCGGTCATAGGCGATCAAATATCCGTATTGACCGATTGGAAGATTCTGCTCAAAGGCGTCCGCGACGATTGTAATCTTTTCCCCTAAACGAAGCATCGTCTACCTCCTGAGTTGTCTATCCTTATCTCCATAGTCTACTAGAAAAAGCTAGAGATGTCCATGCTCAATAAGGAAATCTAACCGAACTCCGGCGAAACTAGGCTTGCGGCAACAACGGCCGACGCTTCAGCAGCAGAGTCGCCGCTCCCGTTGACAGGGCCATCAAGCACACGGCCGACACTGCAGGTGCCCACGCTGATGGATCTCCGCCTGTAAGCCATTCCGTAGCGATTGCGCTCAAACGGCCAGGGCTCCATTGAAGATGCGAAGGGAGCAAGGAAGCGAGCATCGTCAGCGCGGCCGCCGAGCCCAAAGCGATGAATGCCGCAGCTGGACCGCGAAGCACCGCCCCGAGCGGGAGCACCAGGGTTACGATCCAAGCCAGCCAAGCGATGTAGAATGCACCCGCCCCGAGCATCGGGCCCCATTCCAGCGTACCGATCAGCTGAGAAGTATAATAAGCCGATCCTGCATACCCCAGGACGAACGAAAGAATCAGCAGAGACATCATCGCCGCCCACTTGGCGATCATCATGGGCAGCACGGATGACATCCGGGGCAGCACGAGCTCCGCCGTTCCGTTTGAGCGCTCCCCTGCCACCGTATTCATGGCGGACAGCACAAGTACCAGCAGACCAATCGTGCTGAACTGGCTCAAAGTAGAGGCCAGGATTTCCTCAGGCGGCGGTACCGTAATCAATGCAGCCGCTTCCGGCGGAATATCGCCGGACATCATCAGGATGTCGGGCAAGTAATACATCATGACCGGCTGCATGACGCCCAGGAGCAGGAATACCGCAGGTACCCATATCCATTTATATGACCGTGCGGCTTCCAACATTTCTTTTTTAAAATGAATCCAAAACATGCTCATGCCCCTACCACCTTCATAAACATATCCTCCAATGAGGAAGCCCCTGCTTCGATGCGCTGAAACCGGATTCCGACATCGGCCATTTCCCGCACCAATGCCGCCCTTGCTTCATCCATATCTTGAACGACCAGCCTTGCAGCTCGATTGCGAATTTCGGCCTCTTCGATAAAATGTCTCCCCGGTAAACTTCTTAGCCAATCAGCTTCCCGCTCCCCAGGCTCAACCTCCAGCAGCAGGAGCGGTTGACGGTATTTCGCCCGCAGTTCGGACAATTCGCCTTGTTCGGCAATTCGTCCGTCGACCATCAGCACCATGTGATCGCAGACCTCCTCTGCGTCATGAAGCACATGCGTCGAGAACAGGATCGTCACCTCGCCACGAAGCCGGTCCAGCAGATCCATCACTTCACGTCGCCCGATTGGATCAAGCGCGGATACCGGCTCGTCCAGCAAAATCATTTCCGGCTCGTGCACTAGCGCCTGGGCGATGCCTAGCCGCTGTTTCATTCCTCCGGAATACCCTGATATCCGGCGATTGGCGGCCTCTTGCAGGCCGACCATTTCAAGCACCTCAAGGCTCCGCAGCTTGGCTTGTTTGCCGGGCAAGCCCGACAGCTTGGCGCTGAAGATCAAATATTCCAGGCCGGACATCCAACCGTAAAATTTCGGGTACTGGGGAAGGTATCCGATCCGCTTTTGCCATCGCTGGTTATCCGCACCGGTTTCCCCAGAATTCCCGTATCGGATCTCTCCTTGAGATGGTGATAAAAGGCCTGCCAGCATGCGCATGGTCGTGGTTTTGCCGGCTCCGTTGGGTCCGAGCAGTGCGGTGCAGCTGCCCCGCTCCAGATTGAATGAAATGCCTTTGACAGGAGTCAAGCTCCCCATATGTTTGGTCAAGTTGTGAATGCGAAGCACAGGTTCCATCATGAAGCCCTTCTCCCTCCGATGAAGTAAGCGACGCTGCCGAGGATGTTCCCAAGCAGGATAATCAGCACCCACATCCATTTCGGTCCTCGAATTTGTTCCGTTTCCGCCTTGGTTAAAGACACCAGGGCCGTTACTGCCAGCACAGCCTGCAGCGCAATAATCGGCCAGATTAATCCCCAATTGATCTCCATTTTGATCACCCTTCATGTTTAATAGAAACCGGTCCCTCATTTCCCGTTTTGTTGTCTCCGAACAACCAGCAAAACATAAAGGAGCAGCGGCAGCGGAAACGTGGTAGAGCCCCATATCCCCCAGAACCAAGCCCATTTCCCGAGCCCGCGCTTGCGCGCGTCAACGAACAGGGAGGTTCCCTGAGTCAGAACCAGCACGACAATCAGTACAATCAACCATAACGGGACCGTGCTTACATCATTCATGGGATCCCTTCTTTCCTGCGGATCTTAGTTTCCTGGAGCTTGCGAGAATCGCGATGCCTGCCAGCATGCTGGCTCCATGGATCAAGATCAGCACCATCGGAGCGGCCATCGCTGCCATACAAACGATGCTTACGATGAGCAAGGCTGTCAGCATAAAGAGCACAAGCTCGTATTTCATCCGGCGCCGCTTCCGCCGAAGGGTATGCGCCGCTAGCAGCTGAAATTCCTCCAAGGAGGGCGACGGTCCCTCGTCAAACACCCGCTCCAGGCGCTCGAGGTCCCTACTTAAGCCCTCCAGCAAAACCTCGTCCTCCCTATCAGGCTTGTTCGCCATCCTTCTTCAACTCCTTCCGCAATTGCTTAATGCCATAAGCGGTTCTAGATTTAACCGTACCTTCCGGTATGCCGAGCATACCGCCGATCTCTTCGTAACTGTAGCCGTAATAATGCTTCAGCAGAATCGCGATCCGATGCTCTTCGGACAACCCGGCAAGGCCATCCAATAAATCGGTCCACTCCTCCCCCTGCCGCTCCATCTGCCAGCGAAGCCGTCTGACCGACCGCTGCTGCTCTTCCTCGAGCCACCTCTTCTCCCGCTTCCGCTTTCGGGTGCGGTCGATATAGAGCCTGGTGGCAATCGTAATCATCCATGAAGAGAAGGACGAGGTCCCGTTATATCGCGGCAAATTCTCCATGCACCGAATCACGGTGTCCTGGGCGGTATCCTCTGCCACGTTCTGATCCATCGTGATCTTCAGTAAATATTTATATAGAAAGCTGTAATGATGCTTAAAGAGTTGCCCCATTGCATTCGTATCGCCTTGCTGCGCTTTTCGTATCCAATCCTCTTCTTCAAGGATCATTGCTAAACCATCACCTTCTTTCTCTTCCATCGTAATACGATCTGCTCAATGGAATCGTTCAAATCGATTTATATTTTCTTTTATCGGCAGCACTTGCAAGGGCAACTAATAGGATGCGTGCATGAACTCCGATAGGGCAAAGCCAAGGGTTCCGATAGGGCAAAGCCAAGGGTTCCGATAGGGCAAAGCCAAGGGTTCCGATAGGGCAAAGCCAAGGGCGCTAGGGCCTCCAATGGCCCTAGCGCAAGAGAATGGCCCTAGCGCAAGAGCAGCAGGCTATGTGCAGGGGCGCCGTTTGCGCTCCACAAGTACCTAAGAGGGACTTTGTTCCGGCATTTGAGGGCCCTTTGCGCTCCACAAGTACTTAAAAGGGACTTGTTCCGGCAATGGAGGACGGTTTACGCTCCACAAGTACTTAAAAGGGACTTGTTCCGGCATTTAAGGGCCGTTTGCGCTCCTCAAGTACCTAAATGCAGCTAGAATAAAAAGTGGACACCCCTTAGTGATAAAACGATAATGAAACAAAGCAGACGAAAGGGTGTCAAAAATATGAGTGGTAACAGGCAGCATTATAACGAGACATTTAAGCGTGAAACCGTAAAGTACGTGCAAGAACAGTCGAAGACGCTGGAGCAGATCGCCGATGAGTTGAACATTAATCCAGGCACATTACGCAACTGGGTCAAAAAGTATCGAACATTCGAGCACGAGCCTGTCAATCATGGGGAAACCTTACGTCAGCAAACCCAACTTATCGAAGATCAGAAACGCGAAATTGATGATTTGAGAGAAGAAATTGCGATCCTAAAAAAGGCCATGCACATCTTCAGCAAAGAAAAGAACTAAGGTTCCAGTTTATCGAAGATCATCGCTCCGAGTTTCGATTGGAGAAGATGTGCGTTCTCTTTCACGTGTCTCGGAGCGGTTATTACAAATGGCGTACCTCTGAAGCTTCTGAACGGGAAAAACGTAAGGCAACGCTGGCTGAACGTGTGAAATGGCACTTCTATGACTCCGATGAAACCTACGGCAGTCCCCGAATACGAAACGAGCTGGTGAAGGAAGGATGGACGGTATCGGAACGTACGGTGGGCCTCATTATGCGCGAACATGGCCTTCGTTCATGCATGGCCCGTAAGTTCCGAGTGGTTACGACCGATTCCAAGCATGATCTCCCGATTGCCCCTAACGTGTTGGAACAAAATTTCAAAGCCACAAAGCCCAACGAAAAGTGGGTCGCTGACATCACGTACATCCCCTGCCGCCAAGGGAAACTCTACCTTGCGAGCATCCTGGATCTGTACACCAAACAAATCGTCGGTTGGAAGCTAAGCGATCGGATGACCACAGACCTTACCCTCGATGCCCTAAAGATGGCGTATGCTGCTAAGAAGCCTCCGAAGGGATTGATTCACCATTCCGACCGCGGTTCGCAATATGCCGCTAAAGAGTACCGTGAACAGTTGAAGCAATTTAACATGAAGCCCAGTATGAGCCGCAAAGGAAACTGCTACGACAACGCCTGTATTGAAGCGTTTCACAGTATCCTAAAGCGAGAATTCATTTACAGCAAACCTAAGTTTAAAACAAAAGAGGAAGCCGGGCAGAAGCTGTACCGGTACCTTGAATTTTTTTACAACCGAAAACGTTCTAACAGTACGATTGGGTATATGTCCCCGGTGCGTTTTGAGCAGTGCTATTACGAGTGCATAGCTTAGCTTAGAGGTGTCTACTTTCTTGACAGAAGAGCAAAAAGGGACTTGTTCCGGCATTTGAGGACGGTTTGCGCTCCACAAGTACTTAAAAGGGACTTGTTCCGGCATTTGAGGGCCGTTTGCGCTCCACAAGTACTTAAAAGGGACTTGTCCCGGCAATGGAGGGCCGTTTGCGCTCCACAAGTACCTAAAAGGGACTTGTTCCGGACAAAGTGGGCTGTTTGCGCTCCACAAGTACTTAAAAGGGACTTGTTCCGGCATTTGAGGGCCGTTTGCGCTCCTCAAGTACTTAAAAGGAACTTGTTCCGGCATTTGGGGGCCGTTTGCGCTCCTCAAGTACCTAAAAGGGACTTGTTCCGGCATTTAAGGGCCGTTTGCGCTCCTCAAGTACCTAAAAGGAACTTGTTCCGGCATTTGAGGGCCGTTTGCGCTCCTCAAGTACTTAAAAGGAACTTGTTCTGGCAATGGAGGGCCCTTTGCGCTTCTCAAGTACCTAAAAGGGACTTGCTCCGGATAAAGTGGCCGATTTGCGCTCCAGGACAGCGGATCAACAAAGCTGCCACAAATAAAAGAGCCCCTTATTTAGAACGCATGTTGAACACCGCGCCCTAAATAAGGAGCTTCAAGGTATACCTGTATGACAACAAATATGACTTCCATCGACGCCATCATAAAAAGGTGCCCTCGACTCATTTCCCTAAATCAACCCTTAACCATGTATTGTTCTACATTATTAGATTCTACAATACAGATTAATTCTATAATACAAACTGATTCTGCATTACTGAATGATCTGCGTTACTCGCCCTGCCCTGACTGTTCTACGTTATCCGTCCTACCCTGATTGGGCTACCTTATCCGCTCTGATTGACCTACAATATTCACCTTGCCCTGATTGACCTACAATATTCACCTTGCCCTGATTGATCTACGTTATCCGCTCTGCCTCCATGCAAGCCTACCTACTCATGGTACCTTCTATACTGCAGACGCTGATGCCATGGCTGCCGGACGAGCATTTCCCCCTTTACCAGCCGACTCCACACGATTGATGATATCTCCGGTTGCGCTCGCAGATGATGGTCTCTCGACATGCTTTCCTTGCTTCCGGCTACATATCCGTCCAAAAGCGACAACTCATCTTTTCTCACAGCGACTCCCCCTAATAACATCCAACCCCAACATAAAACCGCGCATAAAGGCCCATAAAATAAAAGAACGCAAACCGGGACGGATTCCACAGTCTGCGTGCTTCGCAATGGGTAACATTTAATTAACCGTATTGTATCAATCTTGTCTTCGTTTGTCTAGACAAATTTCTCGTTTTTTGTCGTAATTATGTTAACTTCTGGCCGGCACGTACGGATTATGCTGTTTCTCATATCCGATTTTGGTCCGGGGTCCGTGTCCGGGATATACGACAACCTCGTCGGAAAAGGAATACAACGTATTTTGGATGGAATGGATTAAATCCCGTTCCCGCCCGCCAGGGAGATCGGTACGTCCAACCCCCATCCGGAACAGAACGTCCCCTGAGAAGAGATCATTTCCACACAGAAAGCTGACGCTTCCCGGCGAATGGCCCGGCGTATGGTACACCTTGAAGGTTTCGCCGATCAGCTGCAGCTCTAGCCCATCTGCCAGATCATATTCAGCAGGATCGGTGGACAGCGGCGGACAAACCTCCGGCCATCTCGTCGATCCGTTCAGCTTCGGATTGGTCAGCCATTCGCTCTCCATAGTGTGCAGATAAACCGGACATCCCTTCAGCTTACGAATCTCCTCTACGCCGCCGATATGATCAAAATGCGCGTGCGTCAGCAGGATCGCTTCAATCTCCAAATCCGCGATCCGCTTCACAAGCGGAGCCGGATTCATGCCCGGATCAATGATGATCGCTTTGCCTTCCTCGCTGCCTGTCAGCAAATACGCATTGGTTTCCAGAGGGCCCAAGCTAAAGGTTTCAATATGAAGCGCCATCGTTTAAAACCCCGAAATGAGCTCACGCAGTTCCTTAATGATGACGGCATGAAACTCATATCCTTCCCCATAGGCTTGGATGATTTTTTGTCTTGCAGCAGCGAGGTTGTCCTGGTAATCCGCGGCTTCGCGGTCAGGATTGTTCTGTTTAAACTCGATCATATGCTTCTGGACATGCGCAGGCCGAGGCCCCCAAGTCCCCATCACATAACCGCCGGTATCCGCAAAAATAACGACCGGCACCGAACGCCCGCCCATTGTAAGAAACTGGTCCATCAGTTCAAAATTTTGTTCCAGAATGAACACTTCTGTCGGGATCCCCGCCGTTTCCATTGCCCGAAATACGACCGGCACGTTACGGACAACATCCCCGCACCAATCCGCTGCCAGGATGAGCACTCTCAGATCATCGCGGTAATTTAGACTTTCGAAGAACTCCTGATCTTCGGCATTCGCCCACTCGAACTGCTCGTATCCCGCTTTGAAGGCCTCTTGGTTCTTCTGCATTCCTTCGACAAACTGCTGCGGGGTGATACCCGTTCCCAAATAGGAAGCCACATGTTTACTCATCTTGTTTCGACCTCACTTTCGCTGATTTTATCCATTTGATCAAAAAATAAAGAATCATGACCGCCAAAGCCCCCAGCAATATTTCCTGCGTATAAGGCTTTGCCTTCTCGCCAATCTGTTCCCATCGGTCTCCCAGCATCCAGCCCAGATATAAAAATAAAGCCGTCCACGGAATGACCGCCAGCGTCGTCAGGAGCGTGAAGCGGCCCACATGCATTTTCGAGATCCCTGCCGGGATCGAGATAGCATGTCTCACTACAGGCACAAACCGCGCCGTAAAAATAACCCCGGTGCCGTATTTGGCGAACCATTCTTCAGCGTAATCCATGTGATGCTTTTTAATCAATATGTACTTCCCGTACTTCTCCAAAAACGGCCTGCCGCCATAGCGGCCGATCCAATAAACGAACAGCTGCGCCAGTACGCCGCCGACAGTCCCGAACAGCATGGCTCCGAGAAAATGAACCTCGCCCAGCGATATCAAATAACCACCGTAGGCCAAGACGATCTCGCTCGGGATCACCTCCACCATCAAGCCAAGCATAATCCCGAAGTATCCCAGCTGCTGAATCCATTCAAACAACCGGCCGACAATATCGTAAAAGAATTCCACGCCAAGGCCCACCTCTTTCTGTTTGCGCTGATTTCTTCTACTAGCCTATTCTACCATAGCCCCGGACATGCCTTCTACTGCGCCCATTTGCCGGAGACACTGTGACTTTCGCCCGAAGAAGGACATATGGTGAAGCAAAAGGAGTGAATAGCGATGTATTCTCCGCACACCAAACAACAGGGCAGCAAGATCCCCTCGCCGCGGGGCATCAGGCGGGCCTGCAGCAAGGAACTGTACCGGACGGCCAAACGTCTGAAGCAATTCATTCCGCCGGAAGCCGTTAAGCAAGGAGAGGAGCTGTACTACCGGAAAGTCATCGGCAACCTGATCTGGATTCATGATAATTACAGCAATAAAAAGCTGCTGTGCGACTGGTGGGAAAAAGAGGTCTGCGGCGAGATCGCGGAGCTGTGGCAGGTTCCGGAGCGGCAGCTCGCATCGGCATTCCGCGATGCCTTTGGCGGTTAGGCCATCGTGGTCCGCGTTTGGCCTAAGTAACAAGCGCCGCCCCTGGTTGCTGCCAGACTCGCGGCTAGGGTGGCAATTTCTTCGGTGAGAGCGGCAGAACCCGGTGGGAGCGGCAGAATCCGGCGGGAGCGCGGGAGCTCTAAATGTGCAGTTTACCTGCAGCGAGAGCAGCATGGTCTAGGTAACTAACAGCAATGCTTGCGCTGGGAGCAGCAATGCTGGGGACGGAGCATGGCCAACCTAGCTATGTAAAGCAAGGCTTGCGGTGGGAGCATTCGCGCTACTTGGAGCGCACAAAGCCTCGGTGAATACAGCATGCCTTTAAGCGGGCAGCCAGAGCTTTCCGCGAGCTGGCAGCAGCTAGGGCAGTGGCGGGTGTGTTGGGGCCTGCCCCGGGCGCGGCCGGATCAGCTGCCGCTTCCCGCGCCCGCTCCATCCCTCTAAAAAGGCAGCCTGCCGCTGGGCTTGCGCCGTCAAATGAAATCGCCGGTCGTTCCGGAGACCAGGCGATGCATGAACCCCTTCGGCGAGAGCGCGGTAGCGCTTCAGCATACCCATTGCCGCCGAAGCGGAGCGTCCGGCTCCGGACACATCCCCGGCGGCGCTTTGCTTCACGGCAAGCGAGGTTAGCGCCAGCACCGCCCGCGTCTGCTTATCGGAACTGTAGCGATCCAGCTCAAGGCTTTTGCGATACCAAACGGCGGCCGTATCGGCACGCCCTGCCAACGCATGCGCTTCCGCGAGCCTCCAGCTCAAACCTGCATGCTGAGGCGCATAACGCAGGCTTCGCTCCAGCACAATCACTTGCTGCTCTGGCGGCAGCAGCTCGGACAAGCCGAACGCAGCCGCGGTATTTGCGGGATTCCACGACAAGGCGGCTCGGAGCAACCCGCCCCGCTCCGCCTCACCCGCTGAAGCCGCCAATCGAAGCTTCATCTCGCTCATGCCCAATGAAGCGGTTAAGACCGCCCAGCATAGGAACCCAAGGAGAAGCGGGAGACGATGCCATTGTGCGGACAGCCGGAGCGCAAACCGGTGCGGCATACAGAATGGCTTAAGCGGAGTACCCGGGAAGTATCGCCGAAAGCCCTCCTTGGGGGAGTCGGTGCGTTGATGTCGGTAGTACCGTACGGTCGGCTTACGGGACGAGATCCAGTGCAGCAGACGGAATCGCCAGCACAGTATCGGTCTTCGCAATTCGGAGGGCGGGAATGACATCCGGCCCTTCAGCCCCGAACGCTGGGATGCGGTACGGCTCCATATTCCAGTCGGCTTAGATAGGAGATGACGCAATGCACCGATGGGTTGGGGGCGTTCTGTGATAGAAACTTCTCGCACGAAAGCGTTCTCCCCTTCTTCTTGCCTCATGGTCCGACACGCCAAAGGAGCCATTCCTGTTCCCATTGCGGACAGCCACAGCATAAGCAGCCATACCAGCGGATAGCTCCAATCAAAATCGATGGCTGCATGCACCGTCAGCACGAGAAATGGCGGCAGCAGTCTCGGACATGCCCTGCCGATCCCTGCAATCAAAGCAAGCAGCGCGGCACAGGCAATCAGCAGGCCGATAATGCCCGTATTGAGCAGCATATCGAGATACCCGCTGTGCACCTCGCCCCCGACATAAGGCTGGGACTGGATGGCGCGGTAAGACTGCCGCCACGTCTCTCCTCCCTGTCCCAGCCACAGCGACGACTTGGCCAGCTGCCACGCGTCGCTATAGATCAGGTGGCGCGCGCTAAGCGTAGCCGCGCCGCCAAGAGCCCGATCCTGCACCTGGTGCAGGATCGCAAGCCCCGCTGCGGCGCATCCCGCCGCAGCAGCAACCAGGGCCGCCAGCGCAAGCACGCGCCGCCGGGGCCCCCCGCTGTGCCGCAAGCGGCACAGCAGCAGGCCGGCGAGCACGCCGCCGGCCCAAAGCCCGGCCAGCCACAGCAGGCCGGGCAGCACCGCGGGCGCCAGCTTGGCATCGGCCAGCTGGCGGTACACCAGCGCCGCGCTCGCCAAAGGCGCGGCGGCGGCAATAAAGAGCGGCGCAATCCGCCGCCGCTCAAGGGCCAGCCCGGCCGCGCACGCAAGTGCGGCCGCGAGCCAGGCGCCGCGCGACTCCGTGAGGAGCAGCGCGGCAGTGTAGGGCGGCAGCGGCAGCAGCGCAGCCGCTGCGCGGAGCGCGCCCGGCCGTGCCTGCAGCGCGGGCGCCAGCGCGAACAGGCGCTCAAGCAGGAAGGCGGCCATCACGGCCCCGAACGTATTCGGGTACTGCAGCAGGCCGCCAAGCCTCGCGCCAGTCGCGCTAACGGCCGGATCTGCCGTATGATAGATGCCGTACGGCAGATCCAGCACGCCATAGACGTGAAGCAGCGCGCTTCCGCATAACACCGCGCCGATAAGATGCCATCCCAGCCTCAAGGATGCCATGCCTTCCGCTGTCCTGCTTACTTCCCAGGCTGCCGCCGCAAACGAACCGTAAAGTCCCCACAGGACGATCTCCTTCAGCGTACCTTCCATGCTGACGGGTCCTTGAAGACCATGCAGCACATAGATCCCAAGGATTCCCCCGATACCTACCGCTGCAATTGCCCGGTAAGGATCTCTCGTAATAACCGGAAGAGCAGCCCGGTGGTGAGAGGACCGACGGTATCCGCTGATCCGCGCTAGACCGAAAACCAGCAAAAGAAGACCCGCCCAGCTTGCAGCCGCCAAATACAAATCCGAATCAAAGAACCAGCCGGTTTGACTGCAGGCCGTAAGGAGCAGCCCTGTCAGCAGCAGACCGCCATACCATGAGCACCTCTGTGCCATTCGTGCCGCCTCCCCTCCCGTCCGTTCGCCGTCCTTATCGCCGCTTCCTCCTAAGGGTTAGAACGTATAAACGATGAACGGCTCATATTTCCCATATTCAAGATCTATTAGCAAGTGTGGACATGCCCGGGGGAGGATATTCTACAGGAACGAACGATTTCTAAAGTGTGTAGATGCCGCTTTGATTTGCCGCTCCTGATGCAATTTGAAGCGAACCCCCGCCCGCTTGATATATGGTTGGCATCGTAGGGGTTCAGTGCGTGAGGGCATACAAAAAGGCGACAAAAGCGGACACTCCCGCTTCTGTCGCCCTGATTATTAACGTTAAATCGATGATTGATCCGGCAGCAAATCCCTGCAGGCCCGCTCCAAATAAGGATCGGCCTTCAGAAAATCGCGAAATGCGGTATATTCCTGCCACAGCTTATCCCGCTCTCCGGCAGAGCCGCTGACCGCGCGGATCAAAATATTTTTCGGCGTATGCTCCATATCGATAAACTCCAGCAGCTGCGTCTTGTATCCCATCAGGTCCAGCAGCTTCGCCCGGATGGCGTCCGTGGCCAGCGCCGAGAAGCGCTCCTTCAAAATGCCGTGCGACAAGAGCGGCTCCATGACCGGACTGTTGATCTGGGCGAACAGCTCATGCTGACAGCAAGGCACCGACAGAATGACCGAAGCCCCCCAGCGTACGGCTTTCTCCAACGCGGCATCGGTTGCGGTGTCGCAAGCATGCAGGGTGACGACCATATCGACCCGCTCCAATTCGTCATATTCCGCGATGTCGCCGACAAGAAAACGCAGCTGGCTGTAATTCAGCTTTTTCGCCAGCATACTGCAGTGTTCGATCACATCCGCCTTTAGATCCAATCCGACAATATTCAGCGTTCTGCGCGCCTTCACCGCCAAATAGTGATACAGCGCGAACGTCAGATACGATTTGCCGCATCCGAAATCCACGATCGTCAGCGGACGATCCTCAGGCAAATGGGGGAGGACATCCTCCACCATCTCCAGGAAGCGGTTAATCTGCCTGAATTTATCGTACCTGCGTGCGAATACCTTCCCGTCCTCGTTCATGATGCCGAGCTCTACCAGAAACGGAACCGGCTCGCCTTCTTCAAGAATGTACGATTTCTTGCGGTTATGGGACATGTCCACAGACGTCTTGGTCGGGGACTTTGTCAGAATCGACACCTTGTATTTTTTCGAGATCAGAACCTGATAATCGGCTTCCGGCGTGTAAATCATCGCCTGGCGGAAGACATTCTCGAACATATCGATCAGGACGGCCTCCGCTTCCTCCGTCGGCACATTCTGGTGCGTCACCTTGGTGCCCGAATAGTAGGCAAACTGGTAATGAAGCTTGCTCTTGAGCTCGACCGGCTTGACCGTCACCTTGCTGTAGGTCATGCCTTCCCGTTTGCGAAGCTGACTCAGTGTCGCTGTAATTAACGCAGACTGCTCCATGATGTTATGAATCAATTTTCTTAAAGCTTCCAAAGGGTACATCTCACTTTCCTTATTAGATAGACCGGCTACTCCCGGCCGGACAGTTCTTCCTGCTTCCCCGGCATGAATCGCCGGCTCAGCTCCTCCATGCCCTCATGAACCTCCGCAAGCGGGAGCTGTCCTCTCTCCAGCTCCTCCGCAGGCTTCAGCAGAAGCCGATGATAGAAGCGGGTCGCTTCATCGGCATCGATCCCCCCGCTTTGCAGAAGCTGATAAAGCAGATTCTCCGCATCCGCGTAACGTCCTTCCTGCTCGGCATAGGCCATATCGTCACGAACCAGCCGAGCGGGCAGCTCGTACGCGCGGAGCCGTTCCTTAACGCTCCGGATTCTCCCCGGCAAATCGAATAATCCGGGATCGGCCCCGTTCAATGCGGATTTCAAATACAGCTGAAGCACTTTGGTGTAGAGATGAACAGCCTCATCCTCACGGCCCAGCTCCTGCTCGATCTCCGCCTCTTCTTCAAGCAGCCTGGCAGCCCCTTGAAGCCTGTCTGCTTCCAAGTAACCGTGATTGTAAAACAACTGCTCGATATCGGAGGCCGACAGTGAACGCAGCAGCTTGGAATTCAGACGAAACTGGCGCCGGAGCATGTCGTCGAGCTCCCATAAAGCCTCGGTATGCTTGCGCTCCTGCTTCAGGGCAAATACTTTGGCAATCATTTGGGTCATATCCTCTACCATCCGCATAAGATAATCTCTCCGTAACATGAGCTTGCCTCCCCTTATTATCCCTGACATGGGCAATGGCTAATCTACCGTGTATTGCTGACGTTTAAATTGTAGGCTATTCGGAATCAGAAAGCCAGCGGCCAGAACAAAGCGGATACCCCTGTTCGGGAATATCCGCTCATTCGTATGCATCTATTCGATTAAAACGCTCATTCACTTTCCGCATGCAGCGACTTCATATAAGCAACGATTGCTTCGCCAAGCTTCTCCGGCGTCTCCATCATGCTCATATGGCCTGCTCCTTCAATTACGACCTTCGTCACATTGTCATGGTCTGTCGTAAAGCTGCGTTCCGGCGGAATTAAGGCGTCCTTCTCTCCGGCTACCAGCAGAATCGGCAGCGTCGAAGCAGAGAGCACATCCCGGCGGTCCGGACGCTCCCGCATCGCCAAGGCAGCGCCGATTGCGCCTTGGGGAGGTGTCAAATACCCGATTTCCTTCGCCCGCTGGATGCACTCCGGCTTAAGCTTCTCAGTGTCCGGCGCAAACAAGCCAGGCACGAGGTTATCCACGAAGGAGGTGATGCCCTCGCCTTGTATCGTACTGACCGCCTTCACCCGTTTCTCCTTCGCTTCCTCAGAATCCGGATAGCCGGTCGAATGGATCAAGCCGAAGCCGTGAAGTCGAGAAGCGTAACGCTGGGCAAACGAGAGCGTGATATAGCCCCCGAGCGAATGACCGAGCAGCACAGCCTTCTGAATATCCAGCTCATCCATCAGGAGCTGTACATCATCCGCCATCTGCTCGATGGTATACGATCCCATCGGCGCATCGGACCGGCCATGTCCCCGGAGATCCGGTACAATGAGTCTATATCCGGGAAGTTGCGGCAGAAGCTGCTCCCAGTAGGCAGAGCTTCCGCAAAATCCGTGAAGGAGGATGATCGGCTCCCCTTGTCCCTGATCGACATAACAAATTGTGGTGCCGTTGCATTGTACTTTTTCCATAGCGATACCCTTCTTTCTATCCAGCGGGTGCCGTCAGCCAGACACCCACATTTTATAAAAGAATGCTCTATAATTAAACCAAAAATCCCCGGTTGAAACGAATGTCTCACGGCCTAAGGCCAAAGGCCGAGGCGGCCTGGGAAGCGATTTGCTCCGCCATCTGCATGACCTGATACAAGGATGTTACCTGGAGCGTCCAATAGGGCTTCGGTCCGTGGACGTTGACAACGGCGGCAACGCTATACTGGCCGACGCCAGGCAGTTTGCCGCCCACGGACGCGGCCGGCGTAAGCGGACCCTCCATCGTGTAGAAAAAGCCTACGGAAGAAGGCTGGCCCAGACAAGCGTCAATGGCGATCATGATCTTTCCTTCCGGAATCTCCTTCAACCGGGTTTCGAGGTTCCCGGCATCGCAGGGCTCCTGCAGCGTTCCGATCACAAGCGGGAAGCCGTATTCCAGAAGTCGGCTTCCGGTTAACGGCCCCAGTGCATCCCCCGTCGAACGATCGGTTCCAATGCATAAGAACACAACATCTTCAGCGTCATGCCGTTTGGAAATTTCCCGAAAAAATGGCCCCAGCTCCTGGCCCGACATCCTGACTCTTGCAGTCTGTGCCATCGGGAGCTTGCCTGCTTGATCGCTCATGACGGACCTCCTCATCAATATCCAGCCCATGGATTCCATTCGTGCCGGAATCGAAAAATGGGCAACGGGTTTTCCCTGATTTTACCCCATTCTCCTCGTTCTTGGCAAAACTATTGGTCGTTCTGTCGGGGCCGTGTTACAATACAGGGATGAATTGCGTAATCCACCTGAGAGGAAGGTGTTAACCATGGATTTGAATGAAAAGACCCAAGCCAACGTCGAGTATATGATTGAACAGATCAAATCAAAACTGCGCATGGCCAGTGCGGCCGCCATGCAGGCTTCCGCTTTTTCGGTAAGCCAATACGACGATATTTATGACTTATATGAAATGGTCATTACCAAACATAACCTCAGCATCTCGGAAGTCGAAGCGGTCGTCTCGGAGCTCGGCCGCCTTCGGGGCAAGTAATTAGAACCTCTCTAGCCCCTCGCCTGAATATTCTTGCCAGTACCGCGGCACCCTGTCCGTGCCTGATCAAATCTTGGATTTGACGCTCTTGCAGAATAAACGCATTTACCATACCAAAGCCCCCGATGCTCACCTGTCCTAAACGAGCACCGGGGGCTTATTGGGTTCATCCCTATGGCATGTCAATGATCATCATCTCCGAGAAGCCTTCACTCGCATTCCCGCGAAATTTGACCTTATCGCATTTCTGAATTCGAGCGGTATCTCCGGAGGTAAGGTCGAACACCCCTTCCTCCGTCGTGATTTCGACATGGCCGCTAATGGCATATACATGGATCCTTCGATCCTCGGACGGCAACGTCAGTTCATGTCCGGTCTCCAGCCTGCCGCTGTACATCTTCACATCCAATGTCATCGGCAGGCTCCCCGCCCCGCTTCCTGTTATGTGGATCGGAGACAGTGGATTCTGCGGCTGCCCTGCAAAAGCACCTTCATGATAACTGGATGGAAGACCCGGTTCGGCCGGCAGGAACCACATCTCCAAATACGATACATCCGCCGCGGGAGAGCTGTTTCTCTCGGCATGATATACGCCGGATCCCGTGTTTACGACATGTACGGTCCCCGGTTTCAATTCTTGATTGCCGGTGTCGTCCTCATACGTCAGCATTCCCTCAAGCACGACATAAACGATGACCAGGTCATGGTGAAATCTTCGATCGAAGCCCTCCAGCGGACCCAGCTTATATTCATTATGAGCCAGCAAGCTCCCGAAATGCTCATTATGCGGATCCACATAATCTCCAAAGGAAAAGCTGAATTCACCGTGTATTCCGTTATGATGGGTTGTATGTCTTTCCGCAGCCGTCATGATTTTGATCATGCTCGGTTCACCTCCGCCGTTTTACTAATCAATACCCCGGCGGAAATTGATCTAATCAGTTCGGACTAGGACCGTGGCCCAGCTTGAAGACCGTCTCCGCCCTGCCGACCTTGCGGCCGCTGTCGTTCAGAATGTCGGTCGGGAATGCCTGCGCCAAGCGCGAAATGGTTTCTTTATTGGCATAACCGATCTGCTCCAAGATGGATTTTGCAATCCAGCCCCATTCCTCCTCCGATCCATCCACGATTTTAAAGGCAACACCTAGTTTTTCCTTCTTAAGACCGAAGCAGTACACTCCTTTAAAACCGCCCTTCGCCACAATGTTGCTATCCTCCAGAAGAACCGTATCGACCTTGCCGCTGCCGGCTACCATGAACGGGGATGCGTTCATCGCAGACGTTATGGTCAGCACAGCCTCTCTTGTTGCCTCGTCCTTGATCCGGTCAGGACATGCCAGCTTCATGTAGGCCGTCGCCAGCGCCTGCAGCGGCATGGCGAACACCGGCAGCCCGCACCCATCGGTTCCCGTTCGAATGTCGCCTTGAGCAAGCCCGGCGAGATCGGCGATCGTTCTTAGGATTTCCTGCTGCAGCGGGTGATCCGGCTGGTCATAGCCGCTTAAAGGCAGACCGGCCATTTGGCAATATGCGAGCATGCCGTAGTGCTTGCCTGAGCAATTGTGATACCAGCGGCTCCGGTCTCCGTCTGTGCGCAGGAGGCTTTCCTTGCTTGCATCATCAAGCGGCCAGCTGGGTGCGCAAACCATAAGATCTTCACGAATGTTCACCTTGCGCGCGAATTGCTGAAGCACTTCAATATGACGGGGCTCCCCGCGGTGCGAAGCGACCATGATGGCAATTTCTTCGTCCGTTAATCCGTAGAACTCCGCCATTCCTCCTCGAATGGCAGGAATCGCTTGAAGCGGCTTCGCGGAAGAACGGGTAAACGCGACAAAACCCGGATCGCCTGTATATGCCTGTATCGCTCCTTCCTCATTCACGATACATATATGTCCATTGTGGGCGCACTCCACCATGTCCGCCCGATATTCTTGAACCAATACATTTTCCATGAGCATGAACTCCTTCTATATTCCGTATACAGCGCATTCCTATGTGAATAGGTTTTGAGTCATATTGACAGCGCATCCGACAATGAACCTGAATTTTTGCCAATCTGTATTCAGTATAAGACAAATATCAGCAAATGGCATGAGCCAAAATTCCACAACGGGCGGACATTAATTTCATTGTCGATTGTTGTTGATCTTGTTTCACGGTCAGGGCTCCCGTTTAAATACGAGATAAGCAAGCCCACTCGAAAGTCATTGCTCTGAAAAGGAGGCGATTTTATGTGGGGCATAGTTATTAGCATCGTCATGGCAATTATCATCGGGATTATCGGAGATGCGCTGGTTGGTCATGAAATGCCGGGCGGTATCGTCGGGTCCATGATCGCCGGTTTCATCGGCGCCTGGATCGGACCGTGGCTCTTTGGAGCCTGGGGCCCTGTCATTGGCGGATTTGCGATCGTCCCAGCCGTTATCGGAACCGCCATCTTCGTGTTCCTGCTCGGCCTCGTTGCCAAATTGTTTAAACGACGCACAGCCTAAAGTCTCGTATTCATATTCCACATTATATTAACTTAAAGGAGTGAAAGTTATGAATCACACAGAACAAGAATATCCAGTTCAAAGCGGCTCTCCATTTTTCAAAGGTGTATTTATCGGAGCGTTGGTGGGCGCTGCCGCAGCGCTGCTGTTCGCACCAAAGCCAGGACGTGAGCTTCGCGGGGATCTGTCCGAGAAGCTGAGTGTCGTGACCGATAAAACCAAAGAGGTCTGCAGTTCGGTAAGCGATAAAGCAACCGAGCTGGCCAAGACCGTGGGCAGCAAGGCCTCGGAAGTCATGGCCACAGTGAACGAAGGCCGGAGCAGCGTGATGTCCAGTATCAAGGAGGCGTCTGCGGACGTATCCGATGAGGTATCCAAGGCCTCTCAAGATGTGAAGGACAAGGCGATGGAAACCTCCTCCGACGTCAACCGCGATTTGAAACAAACGACGAATTACTAAGCCTTCGACATACGGCCGAATTAGGTCGCTTCATGGCCAGCTGACTAAAGCTGGCCATTGTTGTTCCGGCCGGCAAGCTTTTTTTCAGCCGAAAGATGTCTTCATTGAATATCCCATCATGAAAGGGGGAAAATCCATGAGTAAAGCAAATCCGTATGATAGCGGGTCGCGTTTCGCCGGCCTTTCTCGAAGCGAGCGTAGGCCGCGCTACGAATCGCGGACGAAAGAGGAAGAACGGAAGGCTGCCGTCCCTGAGGATGTGCAGGAGCATCCCTTTGAGCTCCGGCACGAGGTGAAGAAGCTGAACTCGCGGCTCGACAAAATCGCGGGGACTCTGGAAAAGTCCGAGATGAAGGATTTGATCGACAATTACATGAACCCCAAGAAACGCATTATCGCTAATCTGACGGCAGGGCTTGCCCGGGGGCTTGGCTTGACCTTAGGCACTGCGCTTGTCCTCGGTCTCCTCGGCTACATTCTCAGCTTCTTCGTCAACGTGCCGATGATCGGCGATTTTATAGCGGATCTGCAAGGCTATGTCGATCAGGCAAGGTAACCGCGTTGACGGATTTCTTATCCCTTGTTCCATGCAACCCATAAAGCGAAAGGTCTCTTCCTAAGGTTGGCTGCAAGCCCTAGGAAGGGACCTTTGTTCGTTATCTTGAAGATGTTATGATGAATCTTATATATTTTTATCTCTGGACTTCACCCGAAGCAGATCCCCTGTCCATCCCTTACTCCGCATCCATAGATAGATGCCTGACATCCATATAAGGGTAATCAGGATGATCACGGTAAATCCCCATGATGTTTTAGTGGTTGGAAGATTTTCGAAGTTCATCCCCCAGATCCCACCGATCACGGTAGGGGGTGTAAACACGACCGTAAAGATCGTCAGCGTCTTCATGATCTCATTGCCCCGGAAGCTGGACACCGCATCATCAATCGATACCAGCGTATCGATTTCCCGCTCATAATGGCGGAACAGCTGCTCAAGCCTCTCCACCCGGTGACGAAGCTGCTGAAAAGAACGGCTGCCTTCGAGGCTGTCATGATATCCTTCCTTCATCGCCGCAATCAGCTCTTGAAACGGAATGAACAAGTTGTTCCAATCCAGCAGCTCAAACCGCGCTGTCAAAATCCGGTCCAATAGCGATCGCCGGTTGTGCTTCTGCATGTCTTGCTCCACAAGGCGAAGATTCCCTTCGAAACGATCCATACCCTCATGGAAATAATGCAGGATGGTACGGGCAAGAACACAGAGACCATCGATCGGCCGCTCGCACTGATGGAGCATCGATCTCCTGTCCTCCTCAGCCATGGCACTGCGTGTGTAATCATCCAGATTAACCGTGATCAGAATCCCGTCTTCCACATAAAAATAAAACTGCTCCGAACGGCTGACCTGCGGAGCCCCCTCCGTAACATGGTAAAGCATCGTGCCCATAAGAACGGGCTCCACTCCCCCTTTAAAGCGGACGGACAAGTAATTCCGCCCCTTTAAAGACGAGGCAAGGTCAAACCATTCCCCCGAATAGGGGTACTGCATCCGGAGCTCGCCGATCCACGGAGACAGCCAGTCATTCGTCCGGACATCAAACCACGTCCATCCTCCTGCAAATGAATATACATCACGGCCATCGCTTTGATCCGGTCTTAGCATCATCTCCCACCTCCACTTATGAGCGTATATCTTTATTAATTCCAAAAAAGGCACGCTTATCCTCATTAAGGGGAAAGCATGCCTTATATGCCGTTACTTCTGCTTCTGTCATCCCGAGGCTTGTCCATATCAGTAAAGATTGCTCGACATGATCTGCTTCAGTTTTTCCGTTGCGCGTTTCTGGATACGGGAAACGCTCATTTGCGATACCCCCAGCCGCTGGGCAATTGCCCGCTGGGACTGTCCCTCCTGAAATGCCAACAGCAGCACCTTCTGTTCCTGTTCCTTCAATTGGCTCATCGCCTGTTGAAGATCCATGCGCTTCTCCACGGAATCGAAATCATTCACATCCGAGCTGATTAATTCACCAAGCGTGGCCCCCGTCTCTTCCTGGGATAACGGAGAATCCAATGATACATAATGATAGCATTCGCGTCCGGCCAGCACTTCGACGGTTTCTTCAACCGATAAATCCAAGTATTCCGCAATCTCCTTCACATCAGGGGATCTCTCCAGCTTCACCATTAACTCATCGATGGCTTGCTGCACCAAAGCTCCCTTCTCCTTGATCCGGCGCGGCACTTGGATATACCATGACTTATCCCGGAGGAAGTTCTTCATATGACCGATCATGCTCTTCATGGCATAGGGCTCAAAAGGAATCCCTAAGCTGATATCATACTGTTGAAGCAAGCGAATTAAAGCCATCTGGCCCACCTGGTACAGATCCTCGTACAGGTCGGGGCGATTGCGGGCAATCTTGCCTGCCGCCATTTTTACCATCGGCTCATATTTTTGTATCAGCACGGTTGCAACGTCGTTATCCTTCGTCTGCTGATATTCCCGTATTAAGTCTACGGCTTCATCTCTGGACTCTGGGGGAGTCGCCTTATCACTCATACCCGCTCCTCACTTCTTGCAAGGCGCTTGGTCAGCGTAACCTCGGTTCCCTTCCCTGTCTGGTTCGTTACGCTCACCTCATCCATCAGCGCCTCCATCAGATAGAAACCGAGTCCTCCGATCTGGACCTCGCTGAGATCCTTATCATGGAGGGTCGGGCTGCCAACCGTTCCCACACTGTCAAAACTCTCCCCTTCGTCTCTGACCGTAATGGATAACGACTCATCGGCCACTTGAAAAAGAACCTCAACCATGCCGCCTTCCTGCCCGTACGCATACAGTACCGAATTGTTGCATGCCTCGGACACGGCGACCTTCATATCTTCAATTTCCTCATACGAGAACCCCATCTTCGAGGCGATCCCGTACAAATTCAACCTGACAATATCCACATACTCAGCATTGGCCGGCAAACGCAGTGTTACGGTTTGTACATCTGAATTCATCTCTTTCGATCCTTTCCTATGGGAATTCTTCTATGTCTGAAAGAACTTCGCAATACCCGTCATATCAAACAACTTCTGAATTTGAGGCGGAACTTCCTCAACCGCAAAACGGGCCTGCATGCCGTGTCTCGCTTTCAGGATCGATAGAAGAATACCTATGCCTGTACTGTCAATGTATGTCATTTCCTTCATGTTGACGATCAAGTCTATTTCAGAGTTGCCGACAAGGGGTTCCATGACCAACCGAAAATCAGGAGCGACGGATAAATCAAGTTCACCGCTCAAAAACACGGTGCATACACCATCATTCATATGAGTCTTGGCATTGAACTTATCATTCGTTTTTGTATTCATAGACACTCTCTCCCGAAATTTGTTTTCTCTTTTCATAACCCGATATGTTGCTTGTTGAATCAGAATGCAGCAAATGCGGCGAAGCTAATTTATGGGAATTCGCAGATCCTGCTGCACCCGCTGCAAGCCCTATGCGTTACCAATCCGTATCGGGGAAGCATGCATCCCCTGATCTTCCGATTCCCAAGGAATATAACGGGACAAGAGCTGCTCCACGCAGCTGAATTTGACCGGCTTGCTCAGGTACTCGTCCATCCCGGCCTCCTGGCAGCGCTTCTGGATTCCGTCCATCACATTAGCGGTCATGGCCACAAGCACCGGACGGTCCTCTTCTGAACATAACCCCCGGATCTGACGTGCCGCTTCAAGGCCGTCCATGACGGGCATTTGCAAATCCATAAAGATCAAATCATAGGAGGTCTTGGAGCTGGCCGCGAGGTCGACAGCCTGCTTGCCGTTCTCTGCCATATCTGCACGAAGGCCCATCTTGCCAAGCATGCTGTCCATCAGCTTGCGATTTATCGGATGGTCGTCCACGATCATAATTCTGGGTTGATTTACTCCGCGCACTCTGTACTTTGAGTTCTGCTGCTCTTCCCGCAAACGGTGGTTATCCTCCTCATGCGCACGGACACAAATGGTAAACACAAAGGTCGCCCCTTGTTCCTCCTTGGATTCCACGACGATTTGGCCGCCCATCATTTGAACCAGCGATTTGCAGATGGCCAGACCCAATCCGGTGCCGCCGTATCTGCGGGTCATCGAGGAATCCAGCTGGGAGAACGGTTGGAATAAGCGGTCCATCTTCTCGGCGGAAATTCCGATTCCCGTATCCT
Organism: Paenibacillus sp. FSL M8-0142; assembly: GCF_038597315.1. Classification (NCBI taxonomy): domain Bacteria; kingdom Bacillati; phylum Bacillota; class Bacilli; order Caryophanales; family Paenibacillaceae; genus Paenibacillus; species Paenibacillus sp. FSL M8-0142. The sequence continues at coordinate 922,185 of NZ_CP152008.1, read as the reverse complement.
TCAAAGTAAACTGAAGCGTCAACTGGTCCCCCTCAGCCTGGGTGAGCGACACGACCAGATAGACGCCGCCTTCATTCGTAAATTTCACGGCATTGGAGACGAGATTGATCAGGACCTGACGCAGACGTCCCATATCGCCGAAAACCATCGATGGAATGGAATCTTCAATGTAATAGGAAAGCTCCAGACTTTTCTTGGCCGCTTCACCGGAGAACAGGCCGAACACTTCCTGTACGCAGGAATGAAGATCAAACGGATATTCCTCCAGCTCCATCTTGCCGGATTCCATTTTGGAGAAGTCGAGAATATCGTTAATGATGGCAACCAGCGAGTCCGCGCTTTTCCGGATAATCGTTGCATACTCCCGCTGCTCCTCCTCCAGATCGGTATCCATCAGCAAATCGATCATGCCAATGACGCCGTTCATCGGCGTGCGGATCTCATGGCTCATCATGGCCAGAAATTCCGTCTTGGCTTTGGCGGCGATCTCGGCCTCTTCTTTGGCCTTGATCAGCTCTTGATTGATTTTTTCAAGCTCCTGCGTCTTCTGATGCAGCTGCATCGACTGAATCTTCAGCCGCTTATTCGTCTGATACATATCGACAAAGCCCTCGATCTTCGATTTCAAGATTTGAGGGATAAACGGCTTCACCATATAATCGATGGCGCCGGCGGAATAACCGGCAAACAAATGCTCCGCTTCCTTGCTGTTAGCGGAAATGAATATGATCGGGATATCCTTCGTCTTGTCTCTCGCCTTAATCAGTCTTGCGGTTTCGATCCCGTCCATGCCCGGCATTTGGACATCGAGTACAATAACGGCAAAATCATACTTCAACAAGTACCTCAAAGCCTCTTCCCCCGAGGTTGCTTTAACCAGCGTATACTGTTCGCTGTCCAGAACAGCCTCAAGGGCAAGCAGGTTTTCAGGACGATCATCAACCAGCAATATATGAATCGGTTCGTGAAACCCCATGGAATCCTCCTAGAAAGCTTTCTAATTAATCTTCCGGTAAATTTTTTCGACTCGATCCAGCGCCTCGTACGAATCGCTATAATCCGTGAAATGAATGGACTCCTTCGCTCCGAGAACCAGAATCCCGAAGTGGCTCAGGCTTTCATGGAAGAGTCCGTGTACATGATTCCGAAGCTCGTCGTTGAAGTAGATCATGACATTGCGGCAAAAGATCACATTGAATTCATTAAAGGAGCGATCCGTTGCCAGGTTATGTTCTGCAAAAATCATGTTCTTCTTCAGGAAAGGTTGAAAAATAACCGAATTGTATTTCGCTGTATAGTATTCGGAGAACGAACGGGTACCGCCCGCCTCCATATAATTCTTCGTATACTGCTTCATCCGTCTAATGTCGAACACGCCTTCTTTGGCCTGCTGAAGGGAACGGGAATTCATGTCCGTCGCATAGATCCGGGACTTCTCGAACAGCCCTTCTTCGTGAAGAAGAATCGCCATCGAATAAACTTCCTCGCCCGTCGAGCAGCCCGCATGCCATATCCGAATGTACGGATACGTGCGAAGCAGCGGGACGACCTTTTGCCTGAACGTCAGGAACAAATTCGGGTCCCGGAACATCTCCGTTACCGGGATCGACAGATTATATACCAACCGCTGGAAGCATTCGCGGTCATGAAGCACTTTATTCTGGAGCGCCGATATGGTCTGTACGCCCTCCGCATGGACATGATGCCAAATTCTCCGGCGGAGGGAGGGGATGGCATAGTTGCGGAAGTCATAGCCGTAAAAGCGATGGATGCCTTCCAGCAGCAGCTCGATCTCGATCTGCTCCAGCTCCTTGCCGTTATCTTCTCTCCATATTTCTGATTCAGTATGGTCCTTAGATGACATTACCCTCTGCACCGCTTTCCAAATGTTTATAGAGGTTGTTCAAAGTGCTGAAAAAACCGGCTCTTTGAACGCAGACTTCTATGCTATTTGTTCATTACCCATAAAAGCCGTTTACGAATACAGCCAAACCCGCATCAACGACAGAAGCTGCTCGGTTTGAATCGGCTTCTTCATATAATCGGACGCTCCCGCCTCAATGCATTTCGCCCGATCCTCCTTCATCGCCTTAGCTGTCAGGGCAATAATCGGGAGCTTCTCGAACTCAGGCATTTCCCGCAGACGGCGCATCGCTTCGTAGCCATCCATCTCCGGCATCATCATATCCATCAAGACCAGATCGTAATCCGGATTCTCCTGAAGCAGCTCGATCGCTTCGCGGCCGTTCTCGGCAAACGTCACATCCATGTTGTATCCTTCAAGCACGCTGGAGAGGGCAAAAACATTCCGGATATCATCATCTACGAGCAAAATCTTCTTGCCTTCAAACAGCTCTTCCTTATTATGAAGCTTCTGCAATATTTTCCGTTTGTCCTCCGGCAGATCAGCCTCTACCCGGTGCAGGAACAGCGTTGTTTCGTCCAGAAGCCGTTCAGGCGACTTCACATCCTTGATAATAATCGATTCTGCGTATTTCCGGAGCTGCAATTCTTCCTTCGAATCCAGATCCTTACCGGTGTATATAATGATCGGGAGATCCGTCAGATCCTCGTCGTCACGAATTTGATCCAGCAGTTCAAAGCCCGTCATATCCGTCAGCATCAAATCCAGCACCATGCAATCATATCGCTTCTTCCGCAGCTCGCTGAGCGCCTCGGCCCCTGTGGATACAGCCGTTATGGACACGTCATCGTGGCCGATCAGCTCGATGATCGAATTGCGCTGAACGTCGTTATCCTCGACGATGAGCAGATGCTTCATCGATTTCTCCGTATACGATTCGATATGCGTAAATGCGTTCTCGAGCGCTTCACGGGACGATGGCTTCTTCAGATAAGCGATGGCGCCCATCATAAGCCCCTGCTTGACTTCATCCACGACAGAAATGACATGCACCGGGATATGGCGGGTCTCAGCCGAGCTCTTCAGTTCGCCAAGGACAGACCACCCGTCGATGACCGGAAGCTGGATATCTAGGATGATGGCATCCGGCTTATACGACTTGGCCATCTGCAGGCCGATGTCGCCCTGTAAGGCAACCAAGCCTTTGAAGCCGCGGCCTCTGGCCATATCCAGCAAAATATTCGCAAACTTGATATCATCCTCAATAATAAGGAGCACCTTGTCGGTCGGTCCTAAATTCGTTCGGTCGTCGTCAACCTGGACTGCTGGCCTAACCTCTTTGGCTACAAGCTTCGCTTTCGGCATTACCAATTCGGTCGTTGGCGCCTCGATCGATGCCGCTGCCTCCCCCTTACTCCGAGAGATTGCTTCAGGCAGGCGGGTCGGCAGGAACAGCGTAAAGCAGCTTCCTTGTCCCTCAGCCGATTCCAACACAATGCCGCCTCCAAGAAGCCGTGAGAGCTCCCGGCTAATCGACAGCCCCAGGCCGGTACCGCCATATTTGCGGCTTGTCGTGCCATCGACCTGCTGGAACGCTTCGAAGATCAAGTCCTGCTTGTCGGCCGGGATGCCGATTCCGGTGTCCTGCACGGAGAAAGCAATATAGTCGGCATCCGCAATCAGATTTGGCGGCAGCTGGTCTTTCTCCGCCAGCTCCACCTTCAACTCCACGGAACCGCTCGTCGTAAACTTAAATGCATTCGACAACAGATTGCGTAGAATCTGCTTCAGCCTGTGTCCGTCGGTTACGATGGATTCCGGGATTCGTTCCCCGAAGCGTACACGAAGATCGATTTGCTTACGGGCCGCAACCGCTGCAAAGTTCTGCTCCACGAAGGTTTCGATCTCCGGCAGCTGAACCTCCTCGTAATTGATCTCCATCTTGCCGGCGTCGACTTTGGACAGGTCCAAAATTTCATCGATCATCTTAAGCAGATCGGAACCGGACATATAGATCGTCTGGGCATATTCGATCTGTTTCTCGCTTAAATTTCCTTCCTTATTCTCGGTCAGAAGCTGAGAGAGAATCAGCAAGCTGTTCAGCGGCGTTCGAAGCTCATGGGACATATTCGCCATGAACTCGGATTTGTATTTCGTTGTCGTTGCGAGCTGCTGCGCCTGTTTCTCCAGCTGCTCGCGCGCCTTCTCGATTTCGTAGTTCTTCTCTTCGACCTGCTGCACTTGCTCTTCAAGCGCACGCGTCTTCGCTACAAGCTCGGTATTGTAGTGCTCCAGCTCTTCCTGCTGACGCTGCAGCAAATCCTCCGAGCGCTTAAGGGCCTGCGTCTGCTCCTCCAGATTTTCGTTGGTGCGGCGAAGCTCTTCCTGCTGGGTCTGAAGCTCCTCGGATTGCACCTGCAGCTCCTCCGTCATCGCCTGGGATTCCCGAAGCAGCTGTTCAACCCGCAGACGCCCCATAATATTATTCAGAATGATGCCGAGGGACTCGCTAAGCTGGGACATCAGCTGCTCCTGCAGCACCGTTCTCTCTTCAAAGGATGCCAGCTCCACAACCCCCAGCACCTCACCCTCGAACAGCAGCGGGTAAATCATAATGGAGCTTGGTTTAGCGGCGCCCCAGGCCGATTGAATATTTATATAGCTTTCAGGCGGGCTATTCAGCAAAATCGGCTTCTTATCCAGCGCCGCCTGCCCGACAAGCCCTTCTCCAACCATGAAGGCATCCTTGGGCTCCCCATCTCCCTCGTACGCGTAGGATCCTTTCATTTCCAACCGGTTGGGATGCTTGTCCTCCTGGCGGATATAAATCGCGCCGTAATGCGCGCCAAGCACCGGCGTAAATTCACTAATGAAACGCTGCCCGACTTCTTCGAGCGAATGGATGCCCTGCAGCAGCTCCGTCATTTTGGCCATGTTCGAGTTAATCCAGGATTGATCCTGCTGGGCCTGCAAATAGGATTGCTCAATTTGCTGTTTCTCCAAAATGTCATCGGACAGTTCCTTGAATACGCGCGCCACATCGCCAAACTCATCCTTCGACGTTACCTTGATGCGGCGGATCGCCTTCAGGCGGCCTTCCCCAAAGCTCTTCAGCATCATGGATACCACATTAATGCCTCGGGTAATGCTTGGGAGGATCCAGGCTATAACCAGAAGCCCGATCAGCAGCCCGCCTGCCATAATATAGATGAAGATTTGGACCGAACGGTTATAGGCAGCCCGGGCGGCGGCAATATCGTCGGAGATTTTCATATTTTGATAGGCACTCAGCTCATTCAGGCTCGACAGAGCCTCCTCCTGGACGGTCTGCCCCGTGGTGTTGCGGAGTGTGTTCGCCTCCGCCGAGCTGCCTTTCGAGAGCAGATCCAGCGTTTTATTCTGATACACGATATAGTCATTGAGCGCCTTATCAATCCGGGTAAGGAGCTGCTGCTCCTCGGCGGTATTGACGGTTCCACTAATTGACTTGAAATATTCGAATGCTTCCTCCGTCATCGTCTCAATCTGCTGCCTTGATACGGAGAAGGTGCCTTGATCATTGCTTATGACCGCATTTGTAAGTAAACGCGCCATGTCATTGACTTCACCTCGAAGAGCGCTTGAAGTCCGAACCTTGTCATAGCGCTCATCATATATCGTATCCATCTGGCTTTTCATATAACTGACCCGGTCGTATCCGATCAATGTAAGAACGAGCATAAGGGCAAGCAAGGTCGAAAAACCGATAATTAACTTGCTTCTAAGTTTCATGAATCTGTTCTCTCCCTCTCTCTAAGCGTGATCCAGACCAAACATTTATCATCCTCACGTTCCTGGGACGGATCGTCGACGAAATAGCGCTCCATGACTTCGTTCTCTCTCCAGTGATGAGGGCCGCTCAAATGCTGCTTCAGATCTTCCAGCTTCTCGTCATGCCCCCCCGGAACCTGTTCCAATATCCCGTCCGTGTACAACACCAAATGGCCGTCGCCCTCGTAATGAAGGCTTCTTGGCTCCATCTCGTCAATCCGGTCGAACAGACCGACCGGGCAGCAGCCTTGATCCAGAGTCTGGACGCTTCCATCTTCCCCAAAGAAAAGTGCGGGCGGATGACCGGCGTTTACATAGTCCACCCGCTTCAGGCGGGTATCCACCACCAGATAGATGGCCGTGAAGTAGTACTGGATCAATTGATCCTCGATATGCAGCTGGTTGAACCTGCGGTTTAATTCCTGAATGACCTTCTCCGGCTCAACATAGGTGGTCACCGTGTCCTTGAGGACCGAAGCGATGAACATGCAAAAGAGGGACGAAGTGATCCCATGCCCCATCATATCCAGCAGGATGACGCCATAGCGTCCATCTCCCAGCGGATACCACGCGTATAAATCACCGGCGAGCTCTGCCGAAGGCTGGTATAGCGCGTGAATTTCAAGCAATTCATCTTCAATCGGAGAGCTTAACACCGCGTTCTGCACCTTTGCCGCCAGCCTCAGTTCCTCCTGGACCCGCTGCTCTCTCTCAATATGCCAATCCTTCTCATGCTTCAGCCGAAGCGCGAGGCGAATACGCGCCATGAGCTCTACCTTATTGATCGGCTTGGTCACGTAATCCACGGCCCCGGCATCCAATGCCTCTGCAAGCTTCTTCGAATCGCCGACGGCGGTGACCATAATAATGGGTATATCTTTCAAATGATCGTATTGCTGGACAATACGGCAAGCTTCGATTCCGTCCATCTCCGGCATCATCATGTCTAACAGAATCAGGTCAATCCCGGCTCTTCGGGGACACTTCGCCCTTCCGTGATCTTCCAGGCCAAGATGCTCGAACATTTCAAGCGCTGAAGATGCAGATAGCGTGTCCCGATACTTCTCTTTCTTCAAGATCTCTCGAATAATAATGACGTTAGTCGGATTGTCGTCCACGATTAATATTCTCATTGTCCTCTCCTTCAACGCTCTCTGATACGAAAGAAATCTATTTTTCCTACTAGTATACTATACGAATAATCCTAATCTCTCATCTAAGAAAAAGGCTCTTCTCCATGATATTTCCATCGTCTAGCGGATGGCCATAACGTATTCTTGCAAAACACAGATAAGGAATGAGACCTCTCAAAGTCCCATTCCTTATCTATGCTTTGACCCGCTATACTTGTGCCTTCCCTCAATATCAACACAGACACCGCTTCTGCTTAGGTCAATCGTCTCTTTTGGCAACAACAAGCACTTTGCCAAGATCCAGTTGCTTCTCATAGAAAGCCGCCTCCGCCTCCGTAAATCCTAGGGATACGATTTTGGCACGCAGTTCATCGCCGCGCGAGCGGAAGAAATTCGCCACCGCATCGATTACCCCTTCCTCCTTCAAACCTACCGTGCTGGCATCCGATACGTCAGCAATCCGGTCCGTATGATTCGCATCATGAGCCAGTACATATATGCGGTCGTTATCATAACCGGACTGCCTCAGATTTTGAACCTCCTGAACGGCCAGCGTCCCGTTCTCCACCACTTTCGCATAAGACTTCGTATTTGTTGATGCCATAACGAAAACCTCCCCTATTTGATGATTTACTCGATATAATAGGTTATAGTCCAATGGTTATTAACCATAACGCTCTGCTTTGAAACACCTTTTACTCCAGGTAATCGAAAAATAAATCAACGCCGGTTATTTGTCCGGTTTCACGATTCTTAAATACCTTCAGCGCACGGCCGTTGTTCAAATATACATCGCCGTCCTCCGCTTTAAAGTACGGCTTGCCCAGCGCCGTCCGGATCTGTGCCGAAGTCATTCCAACCGACCGGTCCTCAACCCGGAAGCTTTTGGCCGATGGCTTCACATGAACATACTCGGTCAAGCCACGTCGAATCCCGACTTCCATATCTTTATAATGAAACTCTGTCACTCCGCTTATAGCATCACGCTTGACCTGGTCTGGCATTCCCAGCTTGCGTATAACGTCCTGCTTGCGATCCGTCAAGGTTATGCCGTTTAACGATCCGTAGCTCTGCGGAGAGTTGTCGCTGCTGTGTGCTTGCCCGGCTTCTGCGGCATGAACGATCCCCGGGGACATGCCTGCCGTGTTCGCAGGATTCCCCGCTTCACCCCCCAAGTACATCAAAAGTCCCGCTGCTAAGACGATGACCTTCCACATGCGACCTCCTCCTTTCTTCCGCTTAACTGCTTACGTAAAAATGGCATCCTGACATCAGCGTCAGCTTATCTTGCTTTTTGGCGGCGGAAGCTGTTCCACAGCCCGATCGCAGTATCTACGTAAGCGAGCCAATTCCGGCTCTTTGACGGCTTGCTTTGCTCCTGCTGATGGTATACCGCGTCATAGGATTGCAACGTACATTCTTCGGCCGTCAGAGGCAGATGTTTCGGCTGCTCGGCTTCCACCGGCTGCTTCTTCTCAAGCCGGGCCTGCTTGAAACGGCTGACCATGCCGGCGGATATCTGTTTAACCGCATAGGTTACCTCGCTCAGCGCTTCTCCCAGATTACGAACGGTGTCCATGACCGGGTCGATCTGCTTCATTTTGTGCTGAACATCGACCGTTATATCATTGGTGTTGCGGATCGTCTGTTTAACTTCATAGCTCAATTCGTCAATCGTGGTTCGAACCTCCTGAAGGGTTTGGGTTACTTTTTCGAGCGATTGGGTCGCTGCCTTCAACGTCTTGATCAGATAAACGACCAGGACCGCGAAAGCAACAGCAATGATCGCAACACTGATTTGGGTTAGCATGATGTACGACCTCTCCTTCCCGTATGTTGGTTTTGGTTACGCAATAGTTACCCTATCCCTCAGCCCGCGAAACAAGCTCCGGCCAGCTGCACCTTTATTCACGGGATACGGCCAAGCAGCCTTGTTTCAGCTCGGATCGCCGCGGTTAAAGAACACTACGAAGGCGGGGTGCCGCATAGAGACGATCCACGTCAGATTCCAGCCGGTCCGGATATTCGGCTTGCCGGCACCCTAAAGGAACCATATCCGACTGCTTCAAACTGTTCCAAAAATCAATTCAGAAAGCAGGGTGAATCCTTATGTTGAAATGGTCCGTAATCTTTCTGATTATTGCGCTGATCGCAGGAATCTTCGGCTTCTTCGGCATCGTAGAAGCTGCCGCCAGCATCGCGAAGGTGCTGTTCTTCATCTTCGTCGTCCTGTTTATCATTACTCTATTTACCGGACGCAGACGAAGCATGTAGTGATATCAGAAGCTCTTTGCTTACAGCTTAGACATAAAGAGGAACGGCAACCTCCTCCTCTGCACAAAAAGAAACGGGTGTCCCCCCTGCGGCCATGCTGCAGGGGGGACACCCGTTTTTAGTTCGTTATCTGGTAATGTTCCATTACACCGTCGTTGCCGCTTCCTTGGTTCCCGAAGGGGCAGGCTCTTTCGCCGGCTTCGTCTTCTTAATGAAGAAGGCCAGAATAAGCGAGGCGACAGCGATCCAAGTCGCAATGACGAAGGCGTAGTTAATGCCATATATCGTAGACTCATGGCTCAGGCGAAGAAGATCCGCCTGGTTATTCGGATCGAACGTACCGGTCTTCATCAAAGCCTCGCCATGGCTTTGAGCTTGCGTAGACATGACCGTTACGAGAATGGCTGTACCGATCGAGCCGGAAATCATACGGAGCGTGTTGGACATGGCCGTTCCGTGCGCGTTCAGGCTGCGTGGCAGCTGGTTCAGTCCGGCGGTCTGGATTGGCATCATCAGCATCGACATGCCGAACATACGGGCCGTATAGATGATCATGATCATACCGTAGGACATCGTTTCGCTTAGATTGCTGAACTCCCAAGTCGTTATGACCGTGATGGCAAGGCCGATTACGGCAAGCCACTTCGCTCCGACCCGGTCGAAGATCGCGCCGGTAATCGGGGACATAATGCCCATCAGGATCGCTCCCGGAAGCATGAGCAATCCGGATTCAACCGGAGTGAAGCCGCGGATTTGCTGCAAATAAATCGGCAGCAGAATCATACCGGCGTACATGGCCATCGTAACAATGACGTTAATGAGAGTGGTCAGCGTGAACATATTGTATCTGAAGATTCGGAACTCGAGCATCGGATCCTTGACCTTAAGCTCGCGCCACACGAACAGGATTAGCGCAACCGTACCGACGGCAAGCGTCGAAATGACCGGCGTGCTTGACCATCCGTCATTGCCAGCATCACTGAAGCCGTACAACAGGCCGCCGAACCCGAGCGTCGACAGAATGACGGCAAGCATATCCAGCTTTGGCCGGCTGACTTCCGTGACATTTTTCAGGAAGAAAATACCGATCAGCGTAGCGATCACCGAGAACGGAAGGATCATATAGAACAGAACGCGCCAATCGTAATGCTCCACGATGTAGCCGGAGAGCGTCGGACCGATTGCAGGCGCAAAGATCATCGCGATACCCATCATGCCCATCGCTTTGCCCCGGTTCTCCACCGGGAAGATGTTCAGGAACACAACTGTCATCAGCGGCATAAGAATGCCTGCACCTGCAGCCTGGACAAGACGTCCGGTCAACAGGGATGCGAAATTCGGACTGATAGCACAGACCAATGTCCCAATCGTAAACAGAAGCATCGCGCTTATAAATAATTGCCTCGTCGAAAAACGCGCGATCAAATAAGCCGTTACAGGAATAAGAACGCCGTTTACGAGCATAAAGCCGGTTGTCAGCCACTGGGCAACCGTCGGCTTAATGGCCAGATTCTCCATGATGCTGGGCAGAGCAACGTTCATCAGGGTCTGATTCAGGATGGCGACGAAAGCGCCGATCATCAGGGCTGCTATAATTGGCCCTTTCTTAACAGGTTCGCCGGGGCGAACCGCAGTATGGGTACTCATCATCGCTTCACTCTCTTTCTTAAGTAAGTTTGCACAACTACGGATTTTTCTATGTGGACAGCTTACCTTGGATATGCTCAATGTTCGCTGTTATCTTTCGGTACAAGCAGCCGAGCTGCTTAATTTCTTCATCCGTCAAAAAACCGTACAACATCTCGCTCAATTCATTCCGCTTCTTGGATAGCTGGGTAATCAGCTCACTGCCCTGCTCGGTAATTTCAAGATGCACGACTCTGCGATCCACCTGATCCCGAACACGGCGGGCAAATCCGCCATCAATCAATTTGTCCGAGATACCGGTCACGGCCCCGCAAGTAACATGAATCGAATCGGCCAAATCCGACAACCGAAGGGGGCCCTGCTCATGAAGTTTTTCCAAAGCCGTATATTGCGTCCTGCCTAGTTTAGGGAAGCCTTCCTTCTGCCATTCATTCTGAATCGTCCGAAGCATCTTCTTGAATAACATCTCCAACTCCAGGATTTCATTCCGAATCGGCATCGTCCCGCCCGCTCCTTTACCATCCAGCACCGATTGATTTAGAGCCCGGGGTCTCTCGAAACACGGCTCTCTAAATACTTTAGTACTAAAAGATTTTTTGTTAAACAATTAATGATTATAGTAGGCGAAAATACTCGTGTCAATCTTTACATATTAAATTTTCTTGGTTTTTCTGAAAAATTCCTGACATCAAAAAAGACCCAGAAGAATCGAATATGGATTCGATTTCTGGGTCTTTCGCCTATCCGCTTACTTAAACAGCGACGGTATGGACATCCAATCGAGCGAAAAATTCAGCTCCAGTCCGTCAGATAAAAACTTAACATCCTTAACGGTTACCAAATCCGGCAGATAATCCTTGATCGAGATTTCAATCGGTTCCAGCATGAACACCTTTTGAGGCACCTCGACGCCCCGGATTGTCGTGGATTGGTGATTCAGGATGAGATGGCTTCCTCTTGCCGACATTTGAAATTTCAAAACAGCACCAAAGGGCAGCACGCCATACCGGCCGTTCATTTGTGCTGTCATCACGGTGCCGTTCATTTGAAAATCGGCCCCTGTAATTTCAACGCCCAAGTCATGGGTATTCATATATTTGACCAAATTCTTTTTGCTAAGCTGCGATACTTCCTCAATACTCAGCTTCATGCGGGTGTCCCGGTCCGAAACCATCGTCATCAGCTTTTCCTTGAAATCTACGGTGCGGTACTTTAAATCAAGAGTCTGGGTAGGATATACAAACCAGACGGCAGCACCGGCTACGACAAGCAAAAGGATCAGGATGACCAGGAAAAATCGACCGGCTCTTTTTTTTCGGCGCGCCATCGCAGTCCCCCCTTTACGAAGTAAAAATATCGCTGTATAATAGGCTTCTTTCGTCTCAAAGTATATATGAAGAAGACAGGCTTGTCACTTTTTGAGCGAAAAGATCCACAATTTAGTGATTCAAGTTATCCAGATTGTGGTATTACGTTTTTGTCAAATCATTCTACGGTCCCAAGGAGGAAGTTTATTGATGAAAAAAACTTTAGGCATTACCGCAGCACTTGCTCTGGCCCTGTCCCTTACAGCCGTTGCCAGCGCAGATCCGATCACCGGAACGGTTACAAACGCAACGTACAACAATACGGAAGAGCCGATCATTAAGCCTGACGAAGTGGTCCTGAACCCAACGCCAATGCATGAGCTGACCAAGGTTACCTACTTCTATAACGCGCCTAACGGCAAAAAAGTCGGCGCTTTGGCACCGCAAAAAGTCGATACAACCGGCAATCGCTTTGAAGACGCTCGCGGTGGAGAATGGGTTGAAATTTATACCTGGCTCGGTACCGCTTGGATTTACGTCGATTAATCTAAAGCCGCTGAGCTGCTCTATTAAACACATAATTTTTAGTAAGTCTGTTTTTGCTTGCTAAGCAATAAAGTATTAAGCGCATAAAAGAAACCGTTCATTCGTCAATGGCTGGGTCCTTTACCCGCATTACATAACAGAACGGTTTCTTTGCGTTTTATGCTTATGATTCGCTTCAGGACACGGTCATCCAGTTCCCTTGGGCTCCACATGGATGTGCACGCTCATGATGTCATGGACTTTCTCCATTCTTTCCTCGATCCGGTCGCTGATCCGATGCCCCTCGAGAACGCTGATATGAGGATCTACCTCAATAACGATATCCACCAGGACCCGGTTGCCATGGATTCTCGCCTTCATATCCTTGATCCCTTCCACGCCGGGGGTGCTAGCAATCGTAGCCCGCAGATCGGACAGGCGGCTTTCGTCGAAGCCATCGGTCAAATTGTGGGTCGACTCTTTAAATATCCCCCAGGCTGTCCGGCATATGAGCAAACCTACCGCAATTGCAGCGGCCGTGTCAAGCCAAGGGAGACCGAACTGTGAGCCGATGATGCCTACCGCCGCCCCCACGCTGACCAATGCATCCGATAAATTATCCTTGGCCGCAGCCATTAAGGCCTGATTGTTTATGCGCCGGGCGAGATTCCGGTTATACCGGTACACACCCAGCATCACGATCGCGGAAATGCAAGCCACGCCCGCAGACCATACATTCGGGATTTGCTTGACCCCTTCAAAAAAAGACCGCCCCGCCTCAACCAGCACCTGAATTCCGACAAACGCCATGATAAATGATGCGATCAGTGCAGCGACCGTTTCGGCTCTTAAATGCCCGTAAGCATGGTCGGAATCGGGCGGCTTTCGGGAGATGCGCAGGCCGATTAATACGGCTGCCGAAGCTACAATGTCCGTCATATTGTTAAAGCCGTCGGCAAGCAAAGCGCTGGAGGCAAATACGCTGCCGCCTACAACTTTAAATGCCGAGAGCGCCAGGTATGCCCCGATGCTGACCCATGCCCCGCGCTCCCCCTTTTTTATATTCTCATAGACATCCACGATGCGCGTCTCTCCTTTAACTCAGCTTAACAAGGCAGCATGAAGCGAACCTCTTGATCCTATCCATATTCACACCGGCTATGGCTATTCTTGTCGCGTCGATGTTAATAAGCGCCTTCACCGGATGTACCGCATCGAGCCCGGGTCATTCGTAAAAAACAGTATTAATTATTGTTACCCTTGCGGGGGGTTTTAAAAACGAATAAAATGAGAACAGCTAAACCACGAAGGAGAGGGTGATCCCATGCCCGAGAATCAGGAATCGCGAAAAATCAATTTGGCGGATGCCATCCGTCAAAAGCTGGAGCAGAAGAAGCAGCAGAACTCGGCTGCCGGCAAACCGGGGCAGTTCCAGCCTGGCCAAACCCCTAAACTGAAAAGCCAAAATAACAAAAAACCAAACAATCAGCGTCGCCGCACCGGCGGCTCCTAAAAGAGCCTGCCATCGCTGCTATCCGAAAACGCGAAAAAAAATGCTGCGTCTCTTTCATGAAGAGATGCAGCATTTTTTAATCGTACCTCACGTTCCCTTGCCGGGAGGACCCGGCGCGGCGTTATTACGAGGTAGCTTCTACAGCATACATGCGTTCACGAAGAGCTTTGATCTCTTCGCTCTCCAGATACTCGTCATAGCTCATGACGCGGTCGATGATGCCGCTTGGCGTAATCTCGATAATCCGGTTCGCAATCGTCTGAATGAACTGATGGTCATGCGAAGTGAACAGAATCGTTCCGTCGAAATCAATCAGCCCGTTGTTGAGGGCCGTGATCGATTCCAAATCCAAGTGGTTCGTCGGCTCATCGAACACAAGCACGTTCGCGCCGTTCAGCATCATCTTGGCAAGCATGCAGCGGACCTTCTCGCCCCCGGACAATACGCTGGCCTTCTTCAAAGCCTCTTCGCCGGAGAAGAGCATGCGTCCGAGGAATCCGCGCAGGAATGTCTCGTCCTGGTCTTTGGAATACTGGCGCAGCCACTCGACCAAGTTCAGATCCACGCCGTCGAAATACGCCGAGTTGTCCTTCGGGAAATAGGCTTGGGTTGTCGTAACCCCCCAGCTGTATTCGCCGGATTCGGCTTCAGTCTCGCCCATGATGACCTGGAACAGCGTCGTCTTAGGCAAGCTGTTCGGCCCGACAAATGCGATTTTATCCCCTTTGTTCACCACGAAGCTGACATTATCCAGCACCTTCTCGCCTTCGACGCTCTTGGTGATTCCGTCAACGGTCAGCAGCTGCTTGCCTGCTTCGCGCTCCGGCTTGAAGTTAAGGAACGGATATTTCCGGTTGGAAGGACGGATATCCTCCAGCGTGATTTTTTCCAGCTGCTTCTTCCGCGACGTCGCCTGCTTCGATTTCGAAGCGTTGGCGGAGAACCGCTGGATAAAGGCTTGAAGCTCCTTGATCTTCTCTTCCTTCTTCTTGTTGGATTCACGCTGCAGCTGGAGCGCCAGCTGGCTGGACTCGTACCAGAAGTCGTAGTTGCCGACA
Organism: Paenibacillus sp. FSL M8-0142; assembly: GCF_038597315.1. Lineage (NCBI taxonomy): Bacteria > Bacillati > Bacillota > Bacilli > Caryophanales > Paenibacillaceae > Paenibacillus > Paenibacillus sp. FSL M8-0142. The sequence continues at coordinate 907,054 of NZ_CP152008.1, read as the reverse complement.
TAGAGCTGGATTTTGCCGAAATCGATATCCGCAATATGCGTACATACCTTATTCAGGAAGTGACGGTCATGGGATACGACGATAACGGTGCCTTCGTAATCCATCAGGAAGTTCTCCAGCCATTGAATCGACTCGAGGTCCAAGTGGTTGGTAGGCTCGTCAAGCAGCAGGTTGTGCGGACGTCCGAACAACGCCTGGGCGAGGAGAACCCGCACCTTCTCGTTACCGGAAAGCTCTGCCATCTTCTTGTCATGCAGCTCGCGCGGAATGCCGAGACCGATCAGGAGTGCAGCCGCATCCGGCTCGGCGTCCCAGCCGTTCAATTCGGCGAATTCGCCTTCCAGCTCACCTGCGCGCATACCGTCTTCTTCCGAAAAATCGGCCTTCGCATACAGCGCATCCTTCTCCTTCATGATCTGGTACAGACGCGCATGTCCCATAATGACGGTCTCCAGAACCGGATATTGGTCATATTCATAATGGTTCTGCTTCAGAACGGCCAAGCGTTCGTTCGGGGTCATATGAACCTCGCCTTGGTTCGGTTCGATCTCGCCGGACAAAATTTTCAGAAATGTCGATTTGCCCGCCCCGTTGGCGCCGATCAGGCCATAACAGTTGCCTGCCGTGAATTTTATATTTACATCTTCAAATAGTGCTCGTTTGCCATAGCGGAGCGTTACGCCGCTTGTACTGATCATTATCGCATTACCATCCTTTTTCACTGTGGTTACAGCACATTATAGCATAAGTCCGGCAGTTATCGAAGCGTATCGGCGGATTAAAAACAGTTTAAACAAAAAACTCCCACCACCCGCTCTGACAATCAGCGAATAGTGAGAGGTCCAATTCAATTCACGCGTCCCCCCGCATCATCGACAGGGAACTATGACTCTGCATTCCGGCATTCCGGCTGGATCTTGAACGTCTCTCCGTATTTCAATACCCGGATGCGTTCCTTTGCGATCCCAAGGCGCTGGCGTTCCGCCTCCATGCGGTCGAGCGCCTCCTTGGCCGTATCATCGGCCAGCTTGAAGGTTCCGTAGTGCATCGGGATCATCGTCTCGGCCTTTACGTCCTGGAACGCCTGCAGCGCTTCCTCCGGATTGACATGCTGGGAGGTCATGAACCATTCCGGCTCATACGCTCCGATCGGCATTAAGGCGATATGGATGTTGAACCGTTCGCCAATGAGTTTAAAGCCCTGAAAATAGCCGCTGTCCCCGGCAAAATACAGATTCGGCGGGAGCAGGCGTGCTCCTTCCCCGCCCTGTGCCACGTCGCAGCTGTCCTGGTCCGCGCCGTCGTCTTGCGTCCGCCCTTCCTGCTGCGCCGGCTCCAGCACATAGCCTCCCCAATGCGACGTATTGGTGTCGAACGGCGTGCGCCGCGTCCAGTGCTGGGTCGGGACAAACGATATTTTCACGCTGCCGATCGTGGCCGATTCCCACCATTGCAGCTCGATCACGCGGCGAAAGCCCTTTCTGACCATCTTGCGCCGCAGTCCGACCGGGACGATAATCGTTGTCTCGGACCGGTACAATTTCCGAATGGACGCAAAATGCATATGATCGTAATGCGAATGCGAGATCAGAATGACGTCGACCGGCGGAATGTCTTGAATCGGAATTCCGGGCTCACCGAGCCTTTTTGTAAATCCCATTCTCCGCGCCCATACCGGATCGGTAACGATATTCATACCTTCATATTGAATGAAAAAGGTCGCATGCCCGACCCATGTAACGGAGGTTTCGTGCCGGTTGCTGTGCAAATACGGCAAATCCGGCGTCAGGTTCGGAATGACATACGAATAGTCCTTCTTCTTCTGACGGCGCTCGTCACGCCACTGCTTAAACTGCTTTAACGTTTTGTCCGTGCTGACATTATCGATATTGTTATAGCGGACTTTTGGCATGCAGCCTCCTCCTTCCATATCCAGTATTGTACCCTGTACCGGCCTATCCGCTCAACTTTTGCGCTTTGTTGTTTCTTATAACGCAAATGAAATGCAGCGAATCAGCAAATCGACGGCACGAATAATACTCCCCCTGATTAATCTGAAGGGTCCTTATATTTGACGACATAGACGGCCAGGAACACCACGGCTGCCGCTACGGTCAGAAACGGGGCGACAAAGATACCGAAATCCTCCATCGTCTCACCCTCTCTTCGCGGATTTGCCGCGAATGTAATTCGCATCGAACAGGAACAGGCGCATCAGCAGGATCAGCGATGGGATCAGCACGCACAGCCCCAGCACAAATGCGGTGATGAGCGCGACTGCCATCGTATCGTTGGTGATGCTCTCATGGACGTGAATATAATCGTATAGAATGTACGGCAAATGCGACCTGCCGTATCCATACCAGGCAAACGCAAATTGAAGCATCACCATGACAAAGGCCAGGCCCAGCTTGATTTTTTTCCAAACGAGATAAACGGCGATGCAGAAGCATAAGAAGGAAGCAATAAACATCCAGGCCATATGCAGCATGTTCTGAAAATGCACCGGATTCTGATGGTTGATCTGGAAGAAGGCGAATAAGGATGCGAGAATCGTCGGCCCGCTCCATGCCAGCGCATACCCCCGAACGATCCCGAAGGCAACCTCATCCCCTGCCCGCTGGGCATAGTAGGTCAGAAACATCGCCGAGATATACAGCACGCTCACCAGCGCCAAAATAATGACGGACCAGGTGTACGGATTCGTAAAGAAGCTGTACCAATGAAGCACAACCTTCCCGTTATCCTTATCAATGATTCCCCCCTCGGAGATCGCGAGGATCGTGGACAGCGCAGCCGGAATGAGGAGTCCTGTCGCCCCGTACAGGGCCATATAGACTTTATTGGTCCGGGTCTCGGTCTGGCTCCCGTACGTATGGTACGCGTAATACGCTCCGCGGATGGCAAGCAGGACAAGCGCCAAACTGCCGGGCACGAGCAGCGCCGTTCCGTAATAGAAGGCCGCGTCCGGGAAGAAGCCGACCAGCCCGACGACGAAGAAGATCAGAAAGACGTTGGTCACTTCCCATACGGGGGACAAATACCGCTGAATAATGTTGTGGATCTTGTTCCGATGTCCGGTGAGCACGCTGTAAAAGCTGAAGAAGCCCGCGCCGAAATCAATCGAAGCAACGACCAAATAACCGAACAGAAATGTCCATAATATCGTAATGGCTACCATTGCATAGCTCATGCGCGGTCCTCTCCTTCGATTTCAAGTCCCAGCGCCCGGATTTCCTCTTCGGCGCTCTTGTTCCGGAACAGCTGGCTGAGCACGCGAATCGCAGACACCGACAGCACAAGATACAATACGATAAACAGGAGCAGCATCCAGCCGACGCTGGTGGAGGTTGTCGCCGCGTCCGCCACCTTCATGTAGCCGCGCACGATCCACGGCTGCCTTCCGATCTCCGCCAAAAACCACCCCAGCCAAATCGCCGACATCGCTAAAGGCCCTAATGCCACTATACTGAGCAGCAGCCATTTTGGATAAGGCTTTTTGCCCGGAAGCTTGCGGCGAAACAAATATAACAGCGGAATCAGCACGAGAAGCGCCCCGATCGTCACCTTGAGATCAAAGTAATAATGGACCGAGAGCGGCGGCCGTTCATCCTCGGGGAACTCGTTCAGCCCGATGACCTTCGTTGCGGGGTTGTTGCCTGCCAAAATGCTGAGCGCGTACGGTATTTTCAAAGCGTATTTGACCTCATGATTCTCATCGAGGATGCCGCCGTAAATGAGCGGCGCCCTCGTCATCGTCTCGAAATGCCACTCCGCCGCCGCCAGCTTCTCCGGCTGGTATTTGGCCAAAAATTTGCCCGAGAAGTCCCCGATGGCCACCGTGGCAACTGCAAATACGAAGGCGGAGACGACGGTCAGCTTCAGCGCCTTTTTAAAATATACATGCGTGCTTCCCTTAAGAAGGCTAAAAGCCGCAATGCTTGCCAGCACGCCTGCGCTCGTCGTAAACGCGGAGGCCAGCACATGGCTCACCTTCGTCGGCGTTGCCGGATTGAACATCGCGACAAACGGATTCACGTTCGTGAACACGCCGTCAACCAGCTCAAACCCTTGCGGCTGATTCATGAAGGCGTTCATGCTGGTAATGAAGAAAGCCGAAGCGGATGAGCCGATGGCTACGGGAATGAGCAGCAGCAAATGCGTCGATTTATTTTTGAACCGGTCCCAGGTGTACAAATAAATGCCCAGAAAGATCGCCTCCACGAAAAAAGCGAAGGTCTCCATAAACAACGGCAGTGCAATCGCCTTGCCGGCTACGCGCATAAAGGTCGGCCACAGCAGGCTCAGCTGCAGTCCGATCGCCGTCCCTGTCACGACCCCTACCGCAACCGTGATGACATATCCCCGCGCCCACCGCCTCGCCAGCAGCGTATAATGGTCATCTCCCGTCTGGATCCCCCTCCATTCGGCCAGTGCCAGCATAATCGGGATGCCCACCCCGATCGTCGCCAACACGATATGAACAAACAGGGTCAAACCGGTCAATATCCGGCTCATTAATACCGGATCCAGTGAAGACATTAAGGCTCACTCCTTCATATTAATAGCTGCTCGGGTTGCTCAGGCGTCTCGGAGTTATCCGGGATCGCTCCGGTTTAGCAACCGCCTAACACGCATCCTCTCCTTCGCATCAGCCGAAAAAATGGATGAAACGCAGATACCCTTTCACGGCACCGTACAGCATAATCGCGGCAACGATCCAGCACACCAGGGCCAGCGTTCTCTCCTGCTTACGGTACATGCCCGGTCTTCTCCCTCCACTTTGGAATCGCTCTTCTAAATCTTCTATATAAGCTTCTATGTAAGTCCTCCGTAAGAAGCACAGAATTAGGTATCCTGTCAGGCTAGTCGCCTTCAGGTCAATCAGTCCTGCTCAAGGATAGTTTGACAAACCTTTCCTCTTTTTATCCAAAAATTCGCTCTTGCCGGTGGCCAGGCCGGGATGCGATGTTTTTTCCCGCGGGGAACTGAGGTACAATAGGAGCATAAGGAGGCGATACTTGAACTATGAAGATTACATTCATCGAACCGACCCCAAGCCCGAACTCCATGAAGCTTCACTTGGACGAAACGCTGGAGCCGGGCATACGCAAAACATATACGGTTGAAAACGAAAGATCTGCTCCATCCTGGATCCGCCAGCTGCTGCACATTCCTGGTGTGAAAAGCGTGTTCCATACAGCGGACTTCATCGCGCTCGATCGCAAAGGCAATGCGGACTGGCCTTCCATCCTGGGCGCCGTTCAGGAGATATTCGGCCAGGAGGGTCTGGCAGCAGGACTGAATGAAGGCGAACAAGAGGCCGCCTTCGGCGAAGCCCAGGTGTTCGTGCAGTATTTCCGCGGCATTCCGATGCAGATCCGCGTAAAGAGCGGCGCCAAGGAGGAGAGAATCGCCTTGTCCGACCGGTTCACCAAAGCGGTGACCGAGGTTGCGACCGCTACCCTCATTAAAGAGCGCAAGCTGAAGGAATACGGCGTCCGCTACGGCGAGCTTGCCGATATCGCGCGCGAGGTCGAGCAGGAGCTGGAAGCGGCGTTTCCGCAGGAGCGTCTGGATCGCGTCGTGGCGCAGGCGATTGCCCACGGCGCCAACGACGAGGAATTCGTGGAGCAGCGGCGCAAGCTGAGCGATGAAGAAATCGAGACCGCCCTTTCGGATGATGACTGGCGCGTCCGCTATGCCGCACTCGAGGTGCTGGAGCCGAGCGAGAAGCATATCCCTCTGCTCCGCAAAGCGCTGCAGGATCCGAAGATGCAAATCCGGCGGCTTGTCGTCGTTTATCTCGGCGACATTCGCACGCCTGATGCGATGGAGCTGCTGTACGAGGCGATGCGTGACGACGCACCGGCCGTACGCCGGACAGCCGGCGATACGCTGTCCGATATCGGCGATGCTGCCGCTACGCCGGTTATGATCGAATCGCTGAAGGATACCAGCAAGATCGTACGCTGGCGCGCCGCCCGCTTCCTCTATGAGGTCGGAACCGAAGAAGCGCGCTCGGCGCTCGAAGAGGCGGCGAACGACCCTGAATTCGAGGTCAGCCTGCAGGCTCGCATGGCTCTGGAGCGGATCGAATCCGGCGAGGAAGCGGCCGGCACGGTGTGGCAGCAAATGGCCAAGCGTACCCGCTCGTAAGCGGGCGTCATGCCGTCCATGCCCCCTAAAGCGGATGGCCGGGACGAAATCGGGTCAACACTCCAGGCGACAAAATTAACCATTGATTCTCACACGCGATGTGATTTATACTAGGAATCTCTTGTTAGAACTGAATAGAAGGATAGCCTCATCAATCCAAGATGAGGTAGAGGTTGCAGACATGATCAGTAATCGCGTCGAGGCGAAGAGGAGCCGGGGAAGCGCAGATGAAAGGCATGGCTGCCGAAGTGCAGGATATACTCTTGTATTCTGTGCTGGGGTCGTTGCCGAAAGGGACGGAACTGTCACGGGAATTGCATGACGCAATCGCCCGTGTTGCGCTATCTTCATGGAGGGTTTGATGCGGATTACACATAGACCGCAGGTACAGGACCTGGGGTCTATTCTTTTTATTCGGGGTAAAATGACTTGTAGTCGTATCTCTTACTATATAGAAGGAGTGTTTGATCTTGAGTTCTAGAAAAGCACCAGCAGCCTCCCTGAAGCCAAGCTTCAAGGCCCGTCATATGACGATGATCGCCTTGGGCGGATCCATCGGCACCGGCCTGTTTCTGGCAAGCGGAACGGCTATATCCTCCGCCGGCCCTGGCGGGGCACTCATTGCTTATGCCGCCGTCGGCCTGATGGTATACTTCCTGATGACCAGCTTGGGCGAGCTGGCCACGTATTTGCCGGATGCCGGCTCGTTTAGCACGTACGCCTCCCGGTTCGTCAGTCCCGCCTTCGGCTTTGCCGTCGGCTGGAACTTCTGGTACAACTGGGCGGTTACCATTGCCGCTGAACTTGCGGCGGCTACCGTGATTATCAAATTCTGGTTCCCGGACAGCCCGTCCTTCCTGTGGAGCCTTCTGTTTCTGGCCATCATGTTCGGCCTGAACTATCTGTCGAGCAAAGGGTACGGCGAATCGGAATATTGGTTTGCCATCATTAAGGTTGCGACCGTCATCATCTTCCTGATTATCGGCATCCTGATGATCGCCGGCATCCTTGGCGGAAAAGCCGTCGGCTTCTCGAATTTTACGATGGACGGCGGTCCTGTGCACGGCGGCTTCTTCGCCTTGGTAGGCGTATTTATGGCAGCCGGCTTCTCCTTCCAGGGAACCGAGCTGATCGGGGTTGCCGCCGGCGAAAGCGAAAATCCGAGAAAGCATGTGCCGAAGGCCATCCGCCAAGTGTTTTGGCGCATTCTGATCTTCTACATTTTCGCGATTTTCGTTATCGGCATGCTGATTCCGTATACGCATCCGAGTCTGCTTCAATCCGGCGTCGATAACATCGGGGTCAGTCCATTCACGCTCGTGTTCGAACGCGCCGGACTTGCCTTCTCCGCTTCCGTCATGAATGCCGTCATTCTCAGCTCCGTCCTGTCGGCCGGCAACTCGGGCATGTACGCCTCCACCCGAGTTCTCTATTCCATGGCGAAGCAGGGCATGGCACCGAAGTGGCTCAGCCGGCTGAACAGCCGCGGCGTTCCCGTGGCGGCCCTGATCGTGACGACCGCAGTCGGAATGCTCGCTTTCCTGGCCTCCTTCTTCGGGGATGGCGTTGTGTATGTGTGGCTTCTGAACGCCTCGGGAATGTGCGGCTTCATTAACTGGCTCGCGATTGCCGTCAGCCATTACCGGTTCCGCAAGGCGTATATCGCGCAAGGACATGATCTGAAGGAGCTGCCGTTCCGGGCACGCTGGTTCCCGTTCGGACCGCTCTTCGCCTTCCTGCTCTGTCTTGTTGCCATTATCGGCCAAGGGAATTTCAGCGGAGATATCGACTGGCTGACCATCATTGCCACCTATGTAAGCATCCCGCTCTTCCTGGCCATCTGGTTTGGCTACAAGCTCTTTAAGAAGAGCCGTATCGTGCCGCTGCAGGAATGCGACTTAAGCACCGATTCCAAATAAGGCAGTGCGAAGAAGTATATACCTTTTGCGATTTTGAATCTGTCATTGTTCTGCCCATAAGGGAAAAGAGCATATCTAATGTCACGACGGCATACAAAGGGGCGGTCCCCCGTAGAATAACATCTACGGGGGACCGCCCTTTCTTCATTATTGGCTTACATTTGGTTTGACTCGCTTGTATTGAGCACCCACTTCCATGCTACCAGGCGATCTGCACTCTCAAATCATCCGTATCCTCGAATGCGCTGTGATAATATTTGATAGAGCCCAGATTGTTCTTCAGCTGTAATTGCTGGAGCGTCTGAACAAGCTCGTTTTCGCTGCCGTCATATCGGAACACCAGCTTACGGCTCTTCGCAGCCTGGGCGTCCTTCACGAGAGGCTGCAGCTGTTTATAGGATCTGACGATCGCACTTGCATCATAAAGATGATATTCCAGATCCTGCTTGATCGCTTTATAAACGGCCGCTTTCGCCCGGTCCTTGCGGGTCAGCGACGACAGGGTGTCCCGGTAGAGAGTGTCCGCCTTCGGGTAGGACTTCACCCAAGTATGATCCCGGCCCATCTGCTTATCTGTCCGAAGATAATACGTGTACGACACCTCATTTGGGCGGTCCGGGACCGGATCGTCCCATGTCGTGTCCATATGGTACCACTTGCCGTCCAGCAGCACGAGATTCCACGCATGGAGCTGACCTTTCGGATTATCCGGGGAATACGCCGTACCTTCCACAATCTTATTCTCAATACCGGCTTCTTTAAGCAGCTTATGGGTCAGCAAGGAGTAACCCTGGCATACCGTACTGCCCGTGTATAATCCATCGTAGGCGGTATATTTCGTCAGGGTCGTGTCATATTTCAAATTCAGGACCACCCAATCATGGATGGCCTTCACCTTCTCATGATCATTCATCCCTGCCTTGATGATGCTTTTCAATATCGCGGCAGACCGCATATCGACATATCGGGTCTGCTCCGCAGTCTCGCGATAGCTTAACTGGACCGTCACATTTGCCGCGCTAGCTGTTCCATGATAGTCATAGCTGTAGCTTGCAATGGTGTAGTGGATATACGGGTCGCTGGCCATCGCCTGGTCAAGCGCATCCTTCAGCTGGGACTTCAGCGACTTGGTTTCCCCTTGATAAGCAAACCGCACGGTGGACTGTCTGTCGTTCATAGCCGCCAGCAGCTCCTCCTGGATAGCACCGACCGACTTGATGACCGGTTTGTTCGAAGTAGCATACACATCTATAAGATTAGCCGGCTCGGGGACAGCGGCCACGGTTACGGCTAAACTCCCTGCGAGCAATAATTTGGCTATCGTTGATCGGCCTCGTTTCATCGGTATACCGCCCTTCATCTACCTAATCCCTAAACACCTCCATTGTACCATATTTTCTCAGTGTTTAAGGATTATATTTATGTCGATCAAGCACGAATACCGAAGCTTACCAATAATACGTGGACATGAAGGAATCGCTGCGGCCCGAGAGCTTCGAGAGCGCAACCAGCACTTCAGCCGCTTCTGCCCGGGTCACCTCGCGCTGAGGCAGGAACTTGCCGTCAACAGCCGGCAGCAGACCCAGCTTCATGGAGATCAGGGCCGCTCCTTTATTGGTGATCGCCTGCGCGTCCGATACGCCCAGCACATCGGTAGGAAGGCTGAATACTTTTGACAGCTTCTCGTAGTTAAGAATGCGGGTCAGCGAGCCTGCGAGCTCATCCCGGGTCAGCTTGCGATCCAGCGGCAGCGTGCCTTCAGGATCGTAGGACAACCAGTTTTGCCCTACCATGACTTGAATGGCCGGATAATACGGATGGTCCGGCTGCAGCCCGGCATAAGGGTCGACGGTGCTATTGTACATATCCTTATACGACGGGTTGACGGAAGCCGCGACCAGCTGGTACCATTCCCCGAGCGTTATCTGGCGATCCGGATATACTTTGCCGTCCTTGTCCGGCTCCAGCACCCGGAACTTCACCAGCTCTTGCAGCGCCTGTTCCGACGCATGGCCTTCAATGTCCGTCACGGCCGGAACGTCCTTTGTTCCGATTTCCGTTACAAAATTCCGCCAATTTCCGGTTGCTGCATCCAACGGCAGATGGATCCCGCCGTAATATTCCTTCTGCTGCTTATGCGATGGATAATAGACCAGCTTGATGGTCGGCTCTTCCATTTCACCGGCAATCGTCCGGTAGCCGCCGTAATAGGCATACTTCAGGTTAAGCTCGATTTCGCCCAAATACTTCGCTTTGGCCTGCTCCGGCGTCACGGCCGGCTTGGCATCCGCCTTCAGCTCGGACAGGTTGGCAGCCGCATTCAGACTAAAGTTCTGTATTTGGCCGTTCAGATCAATGGCGAGGCTGATCGAATCGCCCATAATCCGAATATCGCCGACATAACGCTGGAAGTTGAATTGATAAGAGCCTCTCTTGCTCCCTTTGGACGGCCCCTCCGCCATGGTCAGCCTCCACTCTTCAGACGCGTTCGGCACCAGCTTCGATACCACCTCATATGCCTGGTTCAATGCGGCCTGCTGCGAGATCGGCTGCTTCACTTCCGCTGCTTCAAAGACATCATAGCGGTATCTCATGTAGGAATATAATTGCCCGGTCTTGGCATCAACCTCGGCCGAAACCATTTCCCCCGCTCCGTAAGGAGCACCCTTCTCTTCCATCCATCGGATATTCCATGTACGCACCTCGGGGTTATTCCACCGGTTGCCCAGCGACTTCGCCTCCAGCTTCATGCCGGACGGAACCGGGATGAGGGACTTCACCCACTCAGCGGCATCATTTCCTCCGGAGAATGTGCCCTGACGCGGCTTGAAGGTCTCCTTCGCCGCCGGGATGCGTCCATCCTCTACCGGGATAATTTCGGTTTCAATCCCCATGTAGCCGATCGGCTTGCCCGAATCCGCATCCAGGTACGATCCCGCCTGCTCGTTCGGTATGTACCCCAGAAAATATTTGCTCTTCCCATTGCTATTATCCCTATTTTCCGGCACGTAGGCCAAGTCGACCGAGAACTGCTTCTCGTAGAGCTTGCGGATCGCGTTCGCGTCTAGCTTAGGCATCGCCGAAGGATATTTCTGATTGCTGTAGCTGCGGTTATAGCTGGTGACATTGCCCTGTCCGTCCAAGGAAATATTGATGCTGTTCAGGTCGGATTCGATGCCGTTCACGGTCGATTGGAAATAAAAAGCGAATACCGGCGGCGTGAACAAGGCAGCTTGCATTCCCAAATAGCCGTTATTTTCCTTCAGGTCCTCCACTTTGACGTCGGAGGTGTGCGTTTTGATCCACTGCAGCGCCTTCTCCTTGGCGGCTTCTCGTGTCAATACGGGCTTGTCGGTGTCGTCTCTCAACCCGTTCGGAATATGCACATTCATGATCTCCCCGGTAACGGCATTGACCTGTGCACTGAATCCAATACTCGAGTACCCTCTCGTAATCGATAATTGCAAGTCCCACGAAAGCGTGTTGCCTCCAAAATTATCCGTTTCCGAAAATTGAGCGTTTGTGACTTTGACATTCTTAAGGATCGGAAACGCATTCCGGATAATTTCTTCCGCTTTCTTGGACGAAATTTTGGCGCCTTTCGGAATTTCGTTGTCGGTCACGCTGATGCTGCCGTCACTGCTGTTTACCGTAACGGATTCAGCAGTAGGCGCGCTGCTGTTTGTAGCCGATGCCGCCCAGGCCGGCTGAGCCATGCATAACATTGCCGTGACAGCCGCCACGGTCTTTTTAACGTGTGCCTTCCTCTTTCCGGTTGAATTCGATTTCACTTTATTCGCTCCTCCCCATGTCTTGGAATTTACCATCGCTTCTCAGCATCGGCTGCAGGTTCTATGTAGGATAAGCACTCCGCTGAAACGCCATATTACCAAGCTATCTAAATAATACCATAACTTGTCTATATATTCCTTATGTAGGAAGCTACAAAAAGATGCCAGAACTGTTACCTATAAAATGAGGAATGCCATCATCCTGAAATTTAACGCTCCTCATCATATATCAGATGCATAGATATCAGGCTCGCGTTCGCTTGTCCTATGGATCGAGGGAAGCCTCAGGGAAAACGATAAGCACATTGTAATCTGCCCATCTCTCGAACTCCTCTTCCACTAGACCTGCTTCAGCCTGTCAACAAAGGCTTGTGCCCGCTCCGCCACGGTCTCGACATTCTGGGTCAGCAGCGCATCCTTCGGAATCAGAGCGCTTCCGAGACCTACCGCTGCCGCCCCAGCCGCAAAATAGTCCTCAAGATTATCCAACGTGACCCCTCCGGTTGCAAGCAGCGGAATATGGCTCAGCGGCCCCTGCAGCTCCTTCAGATAAGCAAGCCCGAGGCTGGCCATCGGAAACAGCTTGATGATTTCCGCACCCGCCGAATAGGCGGCCACGATTTCCGTCGGCGTCATCGCCCCCGGCCATATATCAATGCCCCGCTCCAGCGCATACTCGATCACCGCCAGATCCGTATTCGGCGAAATGAGAAACTGCGCTCCGGCAGAGACGGCCTCCTTCGCCATGTCCACATCCAGCACTGTACCGGCGCCGACATACGCGGTACCGTCGTAACGGCTGCGCCAATCGGAGATCATATCCAAGGCCCCCTCCGTGTTCATGGTCACTTCCATGAGCCGAACGCCGCCCCGGGTCAGCCCTTCACCGATGGTTCGCGCCTGCTCCTTCGTAATTCCCCTTACAATTGCCACCAGTTTGTCACGCTTCAATATATCAGTAAGCTGCATCGTTTATGCCTCCCCTTTCTTATATACACCTCTCGGGCCATCATAAACCCCGTTAGGCAGCAATGCAAATGCAACGAATGGTTCACATTTGACGGGACCGAATGCCTCAAATATAAAAAACAGGCCAAGGGATCCTTCCCCCGACCTGTTTCCTTACAATTCGTTCAATTTACCCGCGAAACTCGGCCAATCCTTTGCCCAGCTCCCGAGTAGCGCCATATACCGTCTGATACAGCCCAAACAGCTTCTCATACTGCTGCGCGGTGTCCGGATTCGGCTTATAAGTGCGCGCCTCGCGCAAAAACTCCTCCGCACATGCCTGCAGGCTCGGGAACCAGCCGGCGCCGTATGCCGCTAGCATGGCCGCGCCCATTGCAGGCCCCTGCTCGCTCTCCAGCTTCACGATTTCGGCATTGAACACATCGGCCTGCATTTGCAGCCAGTCCTCGTTCTTCGCTCCGCCGCCGATGGAAATGACGCGGTCGATCCGCTTCCCCGATGCCCGCAAAATATCGATCGATTCACGAAGCGAGAACGTGATCCCTTCCAGCACCGAACGCGCAAAATGCGGAAGCTTATGCCCTGCATCCATGCCGATGAAGCTGCCGCGGATATCCGCATCCGGATGCGGCGTGCGCTCGCCGACGATGTACGGCGTGAACAGCAGGCCGCCGCTGCCGGCCGGAATGTCGCCGATTCCGCTTAACAGCTCGTCGAAGGAGACGTCCGGCGCAAACGTATCTTTGAACCAGGTCAGGCTGTATCCTGCAGCCAGGGTGACCCCCATAATGTAGTACGCGTCTCTCTCGCCGTGATTGAAAAAGTGGACCTTGCCTTCGAAATCCACCTCTCTTCGCTCCTCGTAGGAGAGGACCACGCCGGACGTGCCGATGCTGCACATCGTCTGTCCTTCGGCCAGAATGCCGGCTCCGATCGCGCCGCAGGCGTTGTCGGCGCCGCCTGCGAATACCTTCGTCTCCGGCAGCAGGCCGGACTCCCGCGCAATCTCCGGCAGAAGCGTCCCGCACAGATCAAACGACTCGACGAGCGGAGGACAAATGGAATGAGGAAGCTCGAAGGCATCGAGAATGTCGGTGCTCCACGATTTTGCGGCTACATCCAGCAGCAGCGTTCCCGCCGCATCGGAATAATCCATCGCGTACTCCCCGGTCAACCGGTATCGCACATAATCCTTCGGCAGCAGGAACAGGGCCGCTTGCTTCAGCAGCTCGGGTTCGTTCTCCTGCACCCATAATATCTTCGGCAGCGTAAACCCTTCCAACGCACGGTTGCGGGCGATGCCGAGCAGCTTCTCCTGAAGCGTATCTTCAATGCGGCGGCACTGTGCCGTCGTACGGGTATCGTTCCACAGGATGGCCGGACGCAGCACGGCCCCCTTGCCGTCTACCAGCACCAGTCCGTGCATCTGCCCGGAAAAGCTAAGTCCCTCCACGTCCGAAGCGGATATCTTCGATTCTTCAAGCAAGAGACGCAGGGACAGCAGGGTCTTGTCTACCCAATCCTCGGGACGCTGCTCGCTGTAGCCGGGCTTCGGCTGGCTCAGCGGATACGACTCCGAATGCTCGGCGACAACATTGCCGCTGCGGTCTACCAGCACCGTCTTCACCGCACTGGTGCCCAAATCAACTCCGATCACGTAACTCATCTGCATCCTCCTAACGGTTCATTTTTGAACATCAATTCTGTGATACTGATATCTCGGAATGGAATGGCTCCAAACGTTCCTAGTTTGTGAAATAAGTACACCGGCTTCCTTGGGGGGAGCCGGTGAAGGTTTGAATTTCATGGTACAGCAATATCAGCTGTTCGATGAATTAGTTCGCAAGAATGTACTGGTTCAGGATCGCTTTAAGCATTTCTTGGCGTCCGGATTCATTTTTACGAGGGGAATCATTGTTCAGGGCGTATTCGGCCAAGGAAGCCAATGTCGCCTTGCCTGCCACAACGTCTGCCCCGATGCCTTCCTTAAAGCTGCTGTAGCGCTTCTCGATGAAGTCCTCGAATACGCGGTCTTCGATCAGCTTCGCTGCCACTTTCAGGCCTTTGGCATAGGTGTCCATACCAGCGATATGGGCCAGGAACAGATCTTCCGGCTCGAAGGACGGACGGCGAACCTTCGCGTCGAAGTTCACGCCGCCGCGGCCAAGGCCGCCGTTCATCAGCACTTCGTACAAGGTCAGGGTAGCATCGTAGATGTTTACCGGGAATTCATCCGTATCCCATCCGATCAGCATATCGCCCTGGTTCGCATCGAGGGAGCCGAGCATGCCGTTGATGCGCGCTACCCGAAGCTCATGCTCGAACGTGTGTCCAGCCAGTGTAGCGTGGTTAGCTTCAAGATTCAGCTTGAAGTGCTTATCGAGGCCGTATTTCTGCAGGAACGCAATGGTCGTTGCAGCATCGAAGTCGTATTGATGCTTCGTCGGCTCCTTCGGCTTCGGCTCGATCAGGAACTGGGCGTCAAAGCCGATTTCCTTCGCATAATCGACAGCCATGTGGAACAGGCGGGCCAGATTATCCAGCTCAAGCGCCATGTCGGTATTCAGCAGGGTTTCGTAGCCTTCGCGGCCGCCCCAGAACACGTAGTTCTCAGCGCCGAGACGCTTGCCCACTTCAAGGCCCTTCTTGATCTGTGCGGCGGCATGGGCATATACGTCCGCATTGCAGGTCGTGCCTGCGCCATGCATGAAGCGCGGGTTCGTGAACATGTTCGCCGTGTTCCACAGCAGCTTCTTGCCGGTAGATTTCATGTGCTCTTCAATAGAATCGACAATCGTGTCGATGTTGCTGTAGAACTCGCGCAGGCTGCTGCCTTCAGGAGCGATGTCCACGTCGTGGAAGCAGAAGTACGGCAGATTCAATTTCTCCATGAACTCGAAGCCGGCTTCTACGCGGGCTTTCGCAAGGTCCATGCCGGAGTAGTGTCCCCAAGGGCGAACGGCGGTGTCTGCACCGAACGGATCGGAGCCTCCAGCGGTTAATGTATGCCAGTAAGCCATGGCGAAACGCAAATGCTCTTCCATCGTTTTGCCGGCTACCACTTCGGTCGGATTATAAAATTTAAAAGCATAAGGATTGGTCGATTTGCTTCCTTCATACTCTACTTTGCCGATGTTATTAAAATAAGCCATTGATTGAGTCCTCCTATACCTTGATAAGGTGTGGTTAACGCTTACAGGGATATCCTAACACAGTCGGGCGGACTTTGTCTATTGGTTAAACAAAGTAATTTGCAACCGGTCTGCCCGCGTTGGCACACTTGTCCTTCTCGCCATGTGGCTGCCCTTCCAAGGCACATCCGTTCAACAAGGCCCTTGGTCCCCCTGCTCCTCCTCGACCTGTTGCATTTTCCTGCCTTTAAGCCTAGACTATGAGCATATCTAGTCTCAGTCAGCAAGCTAAAAGGATGAATATATCTATGACCAAAATTACCGGTGACCAGGCTCTGGTCAAGAAAATAAACCGCTCGATCATTCTCGAAACGATACGCCGGCATGCTCCCGTGTCCCGTGCCAAGGTTTCCGAGCTGACGGGGCTGAATAAAGCCACCGTCTCTAACCTCGTTCAGGAGCTGGCGACCCATCATCTGCTTCAGGAAATCGGCCCCGGAGAATCCAGCGGCGGCCGAAAGCCGCAGCTGCTCCTCTTTAACGGCCAAGCCGGCTACGCGGTCGGCGTTGAGCTGCGCGTCAACCAAATGACGGGCGTGCTGACGGACCTTGAAGGCAACATCGCCGCCGAGGCAGACGACTCGCTTGCGGAGCATGATGTTGAATCTGTTACGCAGCGCATGATTGCAATGATTAAGGAGCTCATGCAGCAGGCTCCTCCATCGCCGTACGGCATCATCGGGATCGGTGTCGGCGTGCCGGGCATGGTGGACGGCAACGGCACCGTCCTCTTTGCCCCCAACCTGGGTTGGGATATGGTGCCCTTGCAGCAGCGGCTGGAGGAGGAGCTCGGTCTTCCCGTGACCATTGACAATGAGGCCAATGCGGGCGCCCAAGGCGAGCTGAGGTTCGGGGCGGGACAGGATGCCCGCCACCTTCTGTATATCAGCGCCGGGAGCGGGATCGGCTCGGGCATCATCATTAACGGCGAGCTGTACAAGGGTGCCCGCGGGTATGCCGGGGAGAGCGGGCATATGTCGATCGAGGCCGATGGCAAAGCGTGCTCATGCGGCAACCGGGGCTGCTGGGAGCTGTATGCTTCGGAGAAATCATATGACGATAAGGGCGATCGGCTTCCGGCAAGGCGAACCTCGGCATTGATCCGCCATGCCGAGGAAGGCCATGCGGAGACCATCCGCCATTTTCAAGAGCTGGGGCGCTATTTGGGGATCGGCATCACGAATCTGGTGAACGGGTTCAATCCGCAGTCGGTCATCATCGGGGGACCGCTGTCGGATGCAAGGGCCTGGATCGGGGACACGCTGAAGCAGGTCGTTGCCGAGCGTACGCTGCCATATCACAAAGAGCTGATGGAAATCCACTTTGCGGAGCTCGGCAGCCGCTCAACGATGATCGGCGCTGCTTATTCCGCCATTTCGCAATTCCTCGGACCGGTCAGAGTTTCGGTTCCAGCTACGTAAATGACTAGATTTTGCCATATTTCCCTTGTGGCGGATTAAGGCAAAATCTTTCGTTTTCCGCTATAATTAATCTTGTTCTGTCATGTTCAACCACCGTTCCGGTATGAAACGCGTGTGATGTTATAGCAAAGGGAGAGGAAACGCTCTAATGACCTATGTAAGCACCGAGGATATTTCCCCGCAAATGTTTATTACCGTGCTGCTGTTTCTCCTTGTGATTGCCCCGCTGTTCAGCCTTGGCATTATGAGGCTGTTTCAGGGCAAGAAAAAAGCCGGCTTCACCCTCATGGGCTCCGGCGTAGGCGTGTACATTGTGTTTCAATTGATCATGAGTCTGTTCTTCGACAAATGATGGGCAGGATTTCTCAGACCGGCGCGTCCGGTCATCCAACATGAAAAAGGCTCTTCCCCATTTCGCGGGAAAGAGCCTTTCTTCGTATAGACGATCACAGGTTCATGCAGCTTAAGCTTAGCCTTCCGGGTTCAAAGCTTTGTTGAACTGAAGCTTGTTCATGCCGAGAATGCGGTGCTCGCCGATAATGGTCAATGGTACGGCGCGTACCCCCATATCCCATACTTGCTGGGCATATTCTTCGTTCTGCTCGATATTGCGCTCTTCGAATTCGATGCCCTGCTCGGACAAGAAGCCTTTGACCTGCTTGCAGTGCGGGCAGTTATTCGATGTGTAGACAATGACGTTTTCCATGGTTCATCCAGCTCCTCTATGCTATGATTTTCGTTGCTTCTTCTATCTATCAGTTTACAATACGACCGCGTTATGTTCCAAGCTCTCGATGTACTTCTCGGCATCCATTGCCGCCATGCAGCCGCTGCCTGCAGCCGTAATCGCTTGTCTGTAACGGGTGTCCTGCACGTCGCCGCATGCGAAGACGCCTGGAATATTCGTCTCGGACGTACCCGGCGTCGTCACGATGTAGCCGTTCGGATCCGTCGTAATGCTTCCGCCGAGGAAGCCTGTATTCGGATGATGCCCGATGGCCACGAATACGCCGCTTGCTTCGATCATCTCTTCCTCGCCCGTTTCGTTGTTCACCACTTTAATGCCTTTCACACCTTGTTCGTCCGCAATGATTTCTTGCGGCGTGCGGTTCAGCGCCCATTCGATCTTCTCGTTTGCACGTGCGCGGTCCTGCATGATTTTGGACGCACGCAGCTCATCGCGGCGGTGCACCAGCGTTACCTTGGAAGCAAAGCGTGTCAGGAAGTTCGCTTCCTCCAATGCGGAGTCGCCGCCGCCAACCACGACGATTTCCTTGCCGCGGAAAAAGAAGCCGTCGCATGTTGCGCAGGTGCTTACGCCACGGCCTACATTGTCCTGCTCGCCCGGAATGCCAAGATACTTGGCCGTTGCGCCCGTGGAGATGATCAGCGTCTCCGTTACGACTTCGCCCAAGCCTTCAACGTTCAGCTTGAACGGACGCTCGCCGAACTCTACGCTGTTGACCCAGCCCGTACGAAATTCAGCGCCAAAGCGTTCAGCCTGCTGGCGCATATTGTCCATCAGCTCGGGACCCATAATCCCTTGAGGGAAGCCCGGGAAGTTCTCGACTTCAGTCGTTGTCGTGAGCTGGCCGCCAGGCTGTGGCCCCTCGATCACGAGCGGGCTCAGATTCGCGCGAGCCAAATAGATTGCAGCAGTCAGGCCAGCGGGGCCGGTACCTATAATAACGGATTTATACATGTCGTTTCCCTCCTGTATATGTAACGCTTAATTATAATCATTATAAATTAATATTTATTATGATTCTATATTGACCGCATGTCAATAGACCATGCTGCAACCAGGATGAAATTATTGTGAAACCTTTGAAAAATTACAGCGATGAGTTCCAATCCATCGACCGTGGATTGTACAGATTATCGTCGAGGTCGACATACTCCAATTGCGGTAGTTCACCAATAACAGCCGGGGCACTCGCCAAACGGTTTCGGCCCAGGCTCAGCCACCGCAGCTTCTTAAGCTCTCGCAGCTCAACAGGCACGTCCGTGATCGCCGTATAATTAATACAAAGGTTCTCCAGCCGTGACAGCTGCCCGATCTCGGGAGGAATGCGGTTTAACGATACATCCTGCCTAGGCAAAATAACGTCGACCGAGTCATGGTAGCTTCCACATGCGATGGTCAAATGTCGAAGTGAACTCAGCTTGCCGATCCCCGCCGGGATTTCCAGCAAATTCGCTGTATATACGGTTAACGATTCCAGTCTCCTTAGCTCGAACATTCCCTCGGGCAGGCGGGTCACATAGCTTTCGTGAACCATCAACTCCCGCAGGTCCGTCAGCTGACGAATGGACCCAGGTATTTCCGTAATGCCAAATCCGAATATCTCCAATCTGCGCGGCTGGTGAAACAGAACTGCTTCCCAAAACGCTTCAAACTCCCGATGCTCCGGCAGGCACAAAAACAAGCCGGGTACCTCTTGCGCAAGCCTTCTGGCTTCATCTTCCTCAACCTGAAGACCACCCATACGTTCATGAGCAACTTGATACAAGAGCTCCCGGCCCTCATGGTCCACAAACGTCAAATCCTCTGGCAACCGGGGATGCTGCCAATCATATAATGCCGTTGCAGCCTCCTTCAACACAGCCGCAGATTCTTTGCAGCACCGGTACATATAAAATGACCCTGGGCTATATTCGATTCCCCTCCCCGGCGTTATATCCCTCTCAAACCTTAGTTCATGCTCCTCGCTCGTTATCGTGTACTCCTCAACGAGATAAGGCTCAAGCAGTGCAAAAATCCGCCCTGCCCCTTCCATCCATTCCGGATTGCCCTCACCAGCCAGCATGAATCGATCTTAGCCGTCAATGCATTGAAGGTAGCCCCTCCTTGCCACCATGAACATATCCGCCCGCTCCGTCGCGTAATCGATCAGCCACTCATAAGCTTCGCCCCTGGGCGAATCGTAGAATGCCGTCATTCTCCTCCGCCTTTCCTTATCGAGATTCGCTACAAACGTCTGCTCTCTGCTTCATTATATGAAAAATCCCCTTCCTTCTCGAATATCGAAAAGAAAGGGGATCCGTTATGCTGGCATCATCATTTGAATCTCTTTCCCTAAGCGGTCAGTTTCCCGAGCGAAGAAGCCTTAATCCGTTCAGGATGACGAGAATCGTACTGCCTTCGTGTCCGATTACGCCGAGCGGGAGCGCCACGCCTTCCAGGAAATTCGCCGTAATCAAGGTAAGGATGACCGCAATCGCAAACACCATATTTTGCTTCACGATCCGCTGAACCCGGCGGGCTACCTTCACGGTACCTGCGATTTCATCGATATTATCGTTCATCAATACCGCATCCGCGACTTCCAGCGCCGTTCCGCTTCCCGAAACGCCCATGCCGATGCCGACCGTGGCCGTTGCCAGCGCAGGCGCATCGTTAACGCCATCGCCGACCATGACAACATGCCCATGGCGCTCACGCAGCTCTTTGATATGGTTGACCTTATCTTCCGGCAGCAGGTCGGAGAAAACCATATCGACGCCGGTTTGCTCGGCGATAACCTGTGCAGTAGCCTTCCGGTCTCCGGTCAGCATCGCCACGCGAATCCCCATCGACTGCAGCCGCTTAACGGCAAGAGCAGCCTCCGGTCTCACCGCATCCTGTAAAGCGATCATGCCGACAATTTCGTCATTTCTCATAATAACGGACACGGTCTTGCCCTCGGATTCCAGGCGTTGACGCTGCGCAATCCATCCGGCCTTCCCGTTCGGGCGTTCGGTCTGTGACGGATGGCCGTTCTGATCTTTAATAGCTTGATGAGATAAGGAAAGCTCTGCTTCATCGGTTACGGCATCCAGCACATCGCTCTTGCCGATTTTCCAGATGTCGCCCTCCAGTTCGCCCTGCATGCCCCATCCCGTTAAAGATTGGCTGTTCTCTACCTGCTTCAGAGGCACTCCGGATTCCTCCGCAGCTCTTACAACCGCTATGGCGAGCGGATGCTTCGACATCTTTTCAACCGATGCGCTGATAGCAAGCAGTTCACGATCGTCCCAGCCTTCACCCGCAATGAAATCCGTTACCTTCGGCGTTCCAAGCGTCAGCGTTCCTGTCTTGTCAAAAGCAACGACCGCTGTACGCGCCATATTCTCAATATGCGCACCGCCCTTAAACAGCACGCCTTTGCGGGCCCGGTTGGAAATCGCCGACAGCATCGCCGGCATAATCGAGGATACCAGGGCGCAAGGGGAAGCAACGACAAGAAACACCATCGCTTTATAAAAGGCTGTGCTGAAATCCCAGCCGAACAGCGGTGAAGATAAAGCAATCAGAGCGATCGTCACGACGACGACGACCCGGGCGTAAATCGCCTCGAACCGCTTGATGAACCGCTGTGATGCCGGCACTTCGCTTTCCGCTTCCTCAACCAGGCGGATGATTTTGGCGAACAGCGTCGCGTCCGCCGACTTTGTAACCTCGATGTATAAGACGCCTTCTCCGTTAAGCGTTCCTGCAAATACTTCGTCTCCTACGGCTTTATCGACCGGAACCGATTCGCCGGTGATGGACGACTGATTCACGGACGAGCCTCCGCGATACACATTCCCGTCCGCCGGAATCAGTTCTCCCGGCTTAACCAGAATCAAATCGCCGATCTCAAGCTTGGCGATCGATACCGAGACCATGTTCCCGTTCTCGATACGCAGCGCCGTTTCCGGCTGCAGCTCCATTAAGGAAGAGATGTCCTTGCGGCTTCTTTCGGTCGTGTAGCTTTCCAGCGCTCCGCTTAACGCGAAAATAAAAATCAGCATCGCCCCTTCGTTCCAGTAACCGATCGAGGCGGCACCCATGGCGGCGGCAATCATGAGCAGATTCACATCCAGATCGCGCTCCTTAAGCAGCGTCTGCACGCCTTCCTTCGCCTTGACCCAGCCACCAATGGCGTATGAGATCACATACAGCGCAACGGACAACGGTTCCGACCATTGGCCGGCCATCCAAGCCGCCAGCATGAGAACCCCGCTGCCCAATGCAGCCAGCACCTCCGGATTGGAGAGCAGGCTCCGGATATCCCATTTTCCAGGCTGACGCGGCTCGCGCGGATCAGCTCCATGTTCGATTGAAGATATGCTTGCAGCTGTTTGACTTTGCATCAGTTCCATTACAATCACCTTCCTAGTTGAGAATGAGACCCATTATTAATGCCCTAAAAATGGCACATGCTGCCCCGGCTAAGCCGAAGCAGCATGCTAAATGAGAATGAAAATCATTTTTGATCTTATACAATTTATTTTCCCTAAACCAACTTTATACCTATATCATACTCACGAATGTCCCGTTTGTAAACCAGTTTTTGCCGGATGATCATAAAAAATTAAACAGGCAAAATTCAATAAAAAAAGCCTTCTGCGGGAATGTCCCTTGCAAAAGGCTTACTCGTTATCGTTCAATCCGTAAATAAGTCCGATCCTCGCTGTCGGTTACATCTAATGTTAGTCTAAGTGTGAAGCGCTCTCATTCCGGTTTATCCTTGAGAAGCTTGAGTTGCTTGGTTGGTTTGGGCGGTTTGGGATGAGGAGCATCTTCTGCGCAGCTCCAGCCGTGCCCCCAAAATCCGCACGGCGGCAAGATCCGTAGAGCTGCAGCTCACCTCATGGATTCCATGGCGGTAAACCATCTTCAGGTCGCCGGTTCCCGCCCCGTTCATCCTTAACGTTAACTGCGGCTTGATGCGCCGAGTCCGCTCGATGATATCGGCAAAGCCCCTCGCCGCATCCTCGGTCAATCCCGGATCTCCCCCACTTTCGGTGCCCTCCATATCCAGGACGATCACATCCGCCATCCGCGCGATTTCCGCTGCCGCAGCCGGATTCGTTCGCTCGTCCAGCAGGGCTCCGTACCGGATGCGTACGAACCGCTTTTGGTCCATTAGCGTCTGCTCCGCAACCTCCTCGATAAAATGATGGATGTCCATAAATTCATCGGCGTGCTCAGGCTGAACGGCCAGAAGCTCCAGCTGGCACTCCATGTCCTGTTCCCCGCATTGCTCCAACGCCCGGAACATCGACTCCAGTTGGGCGTCCTGCGCTTCCCGCTCCTCCATCGCATGGGACAGCGCCGGGTCTTCCAGCAGGCTTACCGCACATCGAGACCCCTTCGCTGCCTGGAATACCGAGACCCAGTACGCCGTCCACAGCATAATCAGCCTCCGTCTCAGCATGGAAGACTTCTCTCCCCGCGACTTCAGCCAGGCCGTATACACTTCCTGCAGCAGTCCATGCTGGAGAGCTTCCTCGCCCCGGATCAGTCCGATGCCCTGGGCTCCTTGGCGAATATCGCGCTCTATCCTCTCAGGGACGGCGGTGCGGCTCATGACTTTAAGCCTCCGGTTCCTGTCACTCCATCCGAGCAGCCGATGCAAGGAGGGGCTGATGGTTCCGCTGTGCCGAATTCCCGAAACCCGAAGCGCTTCGTCGATGTCCTCCGGGGCCGCCAACAGCAACAATACCTCCTCATGCGTTATACCGCCCGCCATCGCAAAATGCTTCAGCAGATCCGTCTCGGGAGAGGAATCGCCGGCCGCAAAGTCCACGGCATTCACGGCTTCCCCATTTAAACGCTCTCCCCATTCGCTGCCGGTTCCCCATTGCCTTTCCGTCATGGTTATCGTTCTACTCCCTTTCGCCATGTATTGGATGTTGCCGCCTACCTTACAGCGTATTATGAAACATTTGGAAATATACAGTACACGGGATAAAAGCCGCGGAAAAATCTCGGTACATAATACGAGCGGGGCGCACGCCCGCCTTTGGCAAGAAACCATATTCCAAGGCACGGTGCTTTATGGGCCACATCTGCTCATCATCCATTTGACGAGACGTATAGAACATTTAAAATGGAGGAATGGATTCATGCCGGAAAACGAAAAGGAGAGATCGACATGAGAACCGATTACGATCATTGGAGACCCATTAGCATACCGGATGCCGTCAGGATTTTTGCCGATATCCCTGTGCATTGGTATGTCGCAGGCGGTTGGGCTTTGGATTTGCATTTGGGGGAGCAGACCCGAGAACATGACGATATCGATATCCTGATTCTTCGTGAAGAGCAGGCCGTCGTTTACGCCGCATTAGCCCAAGACTGGACGCTGTACAAAGCTGATCAAGGAACCTTGTCGTTATGGGAGGAAGGCGAATATTTGTATTCTGTCGGGGATGTGTGGGTCAGCAAGGATCATAAAGCCCCATTTTCATTTCAAATCATGTTGGTGGAAACCGAAGGGGACCATTGGATTTATCGCAGGGAACCATCGATCCGAAGGCCGCTCCGAGATATAGCCTTGAAGACAGAACAGGGAGTCCCCTACCTGAAGCCGGAGATACAGCTCTTGTACAAAGGGGGCAGCAAGAATATCCGCGAAAAAGATGAGCAGGATTTCATGAAGGTCCTTCCCTGCCTCAACGACACGGCTAGAGTATGGCTTGCCCATGCGCTTCGGACGCAATTTCCAGAAGGCCATCCCTGGCTCGACTCTCTCAATACAATGGCTTAGCTGCCATTTAGCATCAAAAAAAGGGCACCATTCCCCAAATGAGGAAAGTGCCCTGACATCTTATTTGAAAATAGTTCGATTGGCCTTACTTCTGGCTGGCCGCAATCGCCTGCTCCAAATCATACAGGATGTCGTCGATGGATTCCGTACCGATCGATAGCCGCAGCAGCTCGGGATTCACGCCGGCACTGACTTGTTCTTCCTCGCTCAGCTGCTGGTGCGTCGTGCTGGCCGGATGAATGATCAGCGATTTGGAATCGCCGACGTTGGCCAGATGGGAGAACAGCTTCACGTTCTCAATGACCTTCTGCCCGGCTTTGGCGCCGCCCTTAATGCCAAACGTCAAAATAGCACCTTGGCCCTTCGGCAAATACTTCTGCGCCAGCTCATACGAAGGATGGCTTGGCAGCCCCGCATAGCTGACCCACTCGACGGCCTCATGCTTCTCCAGATACTCGGCAACCTTCAGCGCGTTCTCACTATGGCGCTGCACGCGGAGATGAAGCGTCTCCAATCCTTGCAGCAGCAGCCAGGCGTTAAATGGAGACAGCGAAGCCCCGATATCCCGCAGAAGCTGTACGCGCGCCTTGATGATATATGCAATTGGACCGACGGCCTCGGTATACACGACGCCATGATAACTTGGATCCGGTTCTGTCAATCCAGGGAATTTGCCGCTTGCGCTCCAATCGAACTTGCCGCTGTCGACGATAACGCCGCCGATCGATGTTCCGTGACCGCCGATAAATTTGGTTGCCGAATGAACGACGATATCGGCTCCATACTCGATCGGGCGCAGCAAATACGGGCTCGGGAACGTGTTGTCTACGATGAGCGGAATGCCATGCTCATGGGCGATTGCCGCAACCGCTTCCACGTCTAGCACGTTTCCTTGCGGGTTGCCGATCGTCTCAGCGAACAGCGCTTTCGTCTTGTCGTTAATGGCAGCCCGGAAGTTCTCCGGATTCGAGGAATCGACGAAGTGCACCTTGATTCCGAGCTTTGCCAGCGTGGTGGAGAATAGATTATACGTGCCGCCGTACAAGCTGGAGGAGGAAACGATCTCATCACCAGCACCGGCAATGTTCAGGATCGAGAACGTAATAGCGGCTTGTCCGGAAGCTGTCGCCAGTGCGCCTGCTCCTCCCTCCAGCGCCGCGATCCGCTTCTCGAATACATCGGTCGTCGGGTTCATGATCCGCGTATAAATATTGCCGAATTCCTTCAAGGCAAACAAGTTTGCCGCATGCTCGCTGTCCTTGAAGCCGTAGGATGTCGTCTGATAGAGCGGAACGGCTCGGGATAGGGTTGTCGGGTCGAGCTCCTGGCCGGCATGAACCGCTAACGTTTCAATCGATAGTTGACGTTCTTCTGACATGGATGTTTCCTCCCTTTTCTTCATATGGAAAATAGTATGATTGCTGATTTCCATCATTCTCTCATACTTTCCACAGTTTGAAAAGAGTCATTACCAACTATTTTCATCGGAATTAGAAGTTTTTTTCTGCGGCTTTTATTTATCTTTATCCTCACCGTGCGGATTTACCTTGCCCCAGCCGTATCCCGCTTCCGGCGACGTATCCTCCGGCATCCCCGGAAGGATGAGCCCCCCGTCGATGCGCAAGTTGATGCCTGTAATATAGGATGCTGCATCCGAGCATAGCCAAGCGATCGCTTCACCAATATCGGAAGGGGTTCCGAGCCTCCCCAGCGGAATTTTATCTCCAAGCGGCTCCTTCTCGGCGGATTGCTCCAATTTGTGAACCGTAGCCCCCGGCGCGACGCAGTTTACCCGGATTCCATGCGGCGCCCATTCCAGCGCCAGCGACTGGGCCGCACGAATCAAAGCTGCCTTCATGCCGCCATAAATGCTGTCCTTCGGGTAAGCTCTTTCGCCGCGCGAGGAGGTGATAAAGATGATATTGCCAGGGATCTCGCGGGCAATCATTTCCCTGGCTGCATATTTGCTAAGCAGCAACGGAGCCCTGAAATCGAGGTTGATGGTCGTATCCAGCTCCTCTTCCTCCATTTCGGTGAGCTCCTTATGAAAGCCGATCCCGGCATTGTTGACCAGCAGATCTATGCGTTCAAGCTGCTCCACCGTCTTGCGGATCGTGTTCTCCGCTTCGCTCCGAATCGTGAGATCGCTCTGGATGATCAGAGGCTCCTTGCCATAGATATGGCCGATATCCTCGGCAACGGATAATATCCCCTCTTTGCTCGAGTTGTAGGTGAGCGCGAGCCGATATCCTTTTTCCGCCAAAATCTTCGCAATGCCTCTGCCGATTCCTGCTCCTGCTCCGGTCACCAGCGCTACCTTCTCGACTCCTTGTTGTCCTGCGGTTCCCATAATACGTCTCCTCTCGCATCGATGATTTCATGCGTACATCCGTGAAGATGCACACACCTACTAACTATTTTTACCCGGATCCCCAAAGATTGATTTGCCCTGAAGATAATTGTTGAAACCGCATCCAATATATGACGTATATAAAAGCATAGGTCTGACGATACGAAGGAGCGTGAACTTATGGGTTCGATGTTGTGGGTGATCGCCGGCGTTCTGTTCGCAGCATTTCTGATCATGATCCCTGTCCAGTATCGCTATATCAAGGAACTGAATGAGGACCCTCGAAGAAAAGGCATCAGTCAGGAAGAGTATTATAAAAAGATGTCCTTTCAGGAAGAGCAGCTTCACTACAACGCGCAGAGTTCATTCTGGCCATCGGCCATGGTTGCAGCTTGGATCTATCGCTGGAGACACAGAAAGAAGGGAAAGGGTTAAACCCATCCTTAACGGAGATTTAATCCAATTCGAATGTCATGGTCCGCGGAAAAGAAAAAAATCATCGTCCAAACGGATGATGATTTTTTCATATATTAGGTTTATTTACAAGAGCGAAAAGAGAAGAACATTTAGCCGCGTCTCGCCAATGCATCCATATGGAGGAAAAAGGCATCCTCCAGTGTCGGCTCCTTCTCCAAAAATTCGGGGCCCGGCTGCTTTTTGGCCATCAGGCGGACCTTCATGCGTTCATCGGTCATTTGAAAATGAATGAGCCTCTCTTGCGGAATTCGTTCAAAGTCGCTGAGGTCCACCTCCCCCTCCCATACGCTTGAGGCTACGCTCAGCTTCCATTGCTGCGGCGATCCGTTGTACCGAAGGCGCCCCCGGTGAATCCAGATGACATTATCCGTCGCCTCTTCCCATTCGTTCAGCTCGTGGGCGGCGACAATGACCATCCTCCCCTTGGCGTATTGGGTAAGGTAGGTGATCAGAAATTTGCGTTCCTCGGCGTCCATCCCGTTCAGCGGCTCATCCAGAAACAGAAAGGACGGCGAGGCCAAAAGGGCTTGCACGACCGCGATGCGCCGCTGCACCCCCTGCGATAAATGCTTGACCTTGCTTTTGCGGAACGGCTCCAGCCTGAAGTCCCCGATCAGCTTGTCGATCGCTTCCGGCTGATAGACTCCCTTCAATTCAGCCATATACTTCAGCAGCTTGCCTGCCTTCATATCCCCGTACAGCTCGATATCGGCCGGAACATACCCGATCTGGCTCCGGATGAGCGGGAGATGGTCTGCAGCCTTCCTACCGCTGTACAAAATGTCGCCCGCGTCCGGTGTTTGAAGCGTGGTCAGCAGCTCGATCAGCGTGGTCTTCCCGGCTCCGTTCGCGCCAACGACCAGGTTGAGGCCGGAGGAAATGACCGCCCGCTCGATCTCCAGCCGATACGTGCCGGCCTGCCGCTCCAGTCCTTCGATCCGAATCATGTGGAAGCTCTCCAGGACGCAGCATTCCATTTGAGGCTGCGGCCATAAGAGGATACGAGCAGTGAAACGCCGATGATCAGGAGCACGATATCCGTTGCCATTTTGCCGCTCATGGAAACCCCGTGATCCATGATTTGTCCTTGGAGGATGATCCAGAGTCCATACACAAGGACGGCCGAGACGAGCGAGGCGATCATTCCTTTCCGAAACAGCATATACATGGCGGCTCCGCCGGTGACCAGAAGTATGCCCATCCATTCGAGAACGAATGGCCCGAACAGGAACGTTGAATTTTCGGCTTGCATCGATTTGAAGCCAATAACGATCGTGCTGAGCAGTGCCATTCCGGTCACGATGCCTGTGACGAGCAGCAGCCGAGTATACAAGACTAGCGCCGGCGGATACGGCGTCAGCGTCTCCACAGCCCGCATCCCTTTATCCCATGTACGGCTGCTGAATAGCATGGACACGATGAGCAGAAGCGGGGTAATCAGCGGAAATATGCCGCCGGGAAGCCCACCGAAGTGATCCAGCGGATAGGCTGGATCGATCAGCAGCACCAGCATCAGAAATACCGCGCTGCTGGCGAGCAGAATGGATCGCTGATTCAGCCTGAGCTGGCTGCGGAGGATCTGCTTCAGCGACGGCGGATCCACCTGGGGATTGAAATCAAGCTTCGGTGATTCCGGCTCAACCTTAAGCAGATCGAACTCCCCTTGGAGCGAAGCAATGAGCCGTGAGGTTTCCTCCGGTGTCGGCGGAGGGAGAATCGCGCGCCGAAGCGGTCCCCGCAGCTCGTCCTCAAGTTTTCCCAATTCACGATCGAATGGATGATCCATGGATACACACCTCACTTTCTGTAGCCTTGCGCCGGTCATCCGGCTCTTCTTCCGTGCTTGAGCGGCTCAGGACCTTTCTCTTGGAACGGCCTCCCCGTTCCGATCTTCCGGCCGGGGGCATCGGAACCAATTCTCCTTGCTCTTGGACCAGCGTTTTCTTTAGCTTTCTTAATCCGTTATATAGATGCGTCTTTACCGTGCTAAGGGGGAGGTCCACCAGATCCGCGATTTCCTGAAGCTTAAGGTCATGGAAAAATCTTAGCGTAATGATCTCTTGCTGAACGTCCGGCAAAGTACCGAGCGACACCGCAATTTCATGGGACGTCTCCTGCCTCTCTATCAATTCCTGCGCCCCGGGTGCGGGATCATGGGCATCCGGCAGCTCTTCACCGGCAAGCCCCTCGGACCTGTAGGCTGCGCTTTTCCAGTAATCCTTACACATGTTCAGGGCTACGCGGTACAGCCAGGATCTGACATGTTCCAGCGTCCCATGGGTCCTCAGATGCCGGATCAGGCGGATAAACGTTTCCTGGACGATATCCTGCGCCTTTTGCCTGTCGGTCAGCTGCCTTGTCGTATAGCTTAACAGCGGACCATGGTACCGGGTGACCAGCAGCTCGAACGCCTCCTGATCACCCGCCGCCATCCGTTCGGACAGCTGCTGATCGGAAATCATGCCCCTCCCCCCTTTCTGGATCGATATATCCGTAATTTACCCATTCCGTGCCTCATCCATCAATCGATGCCTTCCCGATTGAATCTCGGCACTGTTATCGCATGCAGAAGCCGTTATTCCCCAACCGTCTGCTTCCATCGCTTCACCCATTCCTCATAAGTGACCGGAGCCTCCGGCTTCATCGCAGGATACCGTTCCGTATCCGGAAACTGAAGGCCGTGCCCATAATAATGGGCGAGCACTTTCTTGACCTGTTCTGCCTTTCCTTCCTTCATCGCCCGCCGGACTTGTCTTGCCATTCCGATCCCGATCTTATTCTGCGGATCGGTCCCGTCCCCGTTCTTGAACAGGAGCTCCTGGACTGATCTTAAGTGTCCGTAAGCACTGCGCAGCTGTTTATCGCTCAGCCCTTTTTCCTCTATATAATACACGTACCAGAACAGGCTGCCGATTTTATTCCGGACATCCTGCTCCGGATGCTCATAATTGCCATAATAAGCAGGCTGATCGCCAAACAGCATGTAGTTCACCCACTCACCCGGCAGATTGCTGCTGAAGTAGGTATACTCCCTTGAGGACAGGATGAGGGAATGCTCCGCGTGAGGCCACTCGATCCCCTGTCCCAAACACAGAATGGTGTCGATGTCCGTGGACATTCCCGGAATCCATGCTGCAAAATAATCATACTTCCCTTTCAGTTCCGTCAATAGTCCCTCAGCCCACTTTTCCAGGTATGGGGTTGTCACAATACGCACCTTGAAATCCGGCCGATGCACTTCGGTCCAGAAGCTTCCCCCGTACAGGGAAACATTCTGCCCGATCCCCTTC
Source organism: Paenibacillus sp. FSL M8-0142 (assembly GCF_038597315.1). Taxonomy (NCBI): domain Bacteria; kingdom Bacillati; phylum Bacillota; class Bacilli; order Caryophanales; family Paenibacillaceae; genus Paenibacillus; species Paenibacillus sp. FSL M8-0142. Next base: position 875,967 of record NZ_CP152008.1, on the reverse strand, counting down.
GACTCGAAGATCTGGTATCCGGGCCCTCGCTCGACTTCCTTCAAACTGCTGTATAGCGGCTTTGAATATCCCTCTACCTTCAGTTTCATATCACCTACAGAATACCGCTGAATCCCGTAACGCCGGGCCAAGGTAATGTAAGGCGAAGACGTCTCGACCTGCTTGAGGTAAACATGCTGGTGGCCGGGAAGCGGATACCAGGCCATATGGCCCTCGAGCTTCACCTCGTCTCCAAGACTGAAGGCCGCAAAATCATTACGCGAATAATCGGTGCGGTAATCCATTACGCTTCCGAAATAAACCAGCTCGGCCTCGATTTCCTGCCGCGAATTCGCCGGAAGACTGATTGTCAGCATCTCCCCCCGCCTCCGGTAAGGAGCGTCGTTGCCTTGAATTCGAACACGCTCCAACGTGAAGAAACGGTTCAACGTCAGCGGAAGCTCCGACTTCCCTGCCAGCTCCCCAGCGGGGATTCGAAGCCGGGCTGTGACTCGCAGATTATCGTTAGGGAGCCGTTTCAGCTCGAGATCATAGGAGGATACCGTAAATATCGTTGCCGGCACCGGATCATCGGTAAGCCCGATGGATGGGTCCGATAGCTTGCTGCCCAGCTGCTCATACCGCTCTGCCCATAAGCTGCCGTATGGCATGAAGATGGCTCCAGCCAACACGAGGGCTGCCACCGCCGCCGCCCAAATCCTTTTTACATGCATCGTCGGGCGCTTCCGGTTCAGTAGCAGCAGACTTACCGCGAGCAACAACCCCGTAAAGGCCAGCACGAACCAGCGCGAACGGGAGATATCCGCAGATATGAGGGCATAGCTCCAATTTTCATATTGTAATGCTTCGGACTGAATGAAGAACTGATTCAAATGAAAGACTTCGGCCGGATACCATCCGAGCTGAGTAATAATAAAAATATCCATGAAAAAGGTGCCGAACATCCATGCGCAAAAGCCGATCAAATAGACAATCCGATTCGGAATGCTGGCCCCCAGCACCATGGCCAGCGCAAGGGTGACCATATACGAGATCTCGTACTGCATGGCGAATTGCATCGTATAATGCATAGCGATTCCGCCCGCAATCCCCTGGCTGATCGAGATCGTGTAGAAGATAAACGCTGTCGGAAGCGTGAACAAGGACAAATACAGCATGCTTACGGCATATTTGGACGATAACAGCGTCAGGAACGATACTGGCAAGCTGTGATTCCACTCGAACGAGCGCCGTAAAACATCCCTTCGCATGGATAAGATGCCGATCAGCATCGCGGGACCGAGCGTCATCGTGTGCCCGAGCATATGAAACTTGTAAGCCATCGTATACAGGTTCTGCTCGGTGCCGCCTCCGCTATTCAACATGTTCATGGCGAACAAAATCGCATAGATGACCGGCAAGGATGCAAACACCGGATTGCCGAACAGCAGCCGGCATTCCAGCACGGCATGTCTCCACCATTTACACATCCCGATCCCTCCGCAGCAGGGCCAGATAGCCGTCCTCCAGGGACGGTTCAGCCGGGTGCGCACCCGCAAACGGCCTCTTTCCTACAAAACGGCACAAAATGCCTTCCGGTACAGCTTTCGTGGATACAACCTGCATCGGATCTACGCGGGAGAACGCATCGGCTGACAGCACCGCTTCCCACACTTGTCCGTTGCCGCAGGCCTGCAGCTCGCCGAGCGTTCCGGACATGACCAGTCTCCCCATGTTCATGACGGCGATCCGGCGGCAGTTGCTCTCAATGTCAGCGACGATGTGCGTGGACAGCAGCACGGTCCGGTCAATGCTAAAGCGGGTAAGGACGTTGCGGAACCGGACCCGTTCCTGCGGATCCAGGCCGGAGGTCGGCTCATCCACGATAAGGATATCGGGGGATCCGAGAAGGGCCTGAGCAATGCCCAGGCGCTGCTTCATACCGCCCGAATAAGTACGAACCTTCTTGTCGGCTTTATCCTGGAGATTCACCGTCTCCAAGAGTCTGGCGACCTCCTTTCTCCTCGCCTCCCGATCCTTTATGCCCTTCATTACGGCTGCGTAGTCGAGATAATCTCTGCCCGTCAGCTGCGGATAAATATGAAAATGCTGGGGCAAGTAACCGATCATCGGGCGAATCTCCTCCGGCCTTGTGATCGAAATGCCATTTACCCTCACCTGTCCGGATGTCGGGGCCAGCAGTGTCGCCAATATGCGCATCAGCGTCGTTTTGCCCGCCCCGTTAGGCCCGAGCAATCCGGTCATGCCTTTATCCAATTGGAGCGACACGTCAAGGAGCGCCCATGCCCCTTTCCGGTACGTCTTCGATAAATGCTCGATGGTAATCATGCAATAACCCTTTCAGCTATTTCTTATGGACCTGATTCGTTAAGCCGCGCGGCTTCTGTATTGAAAACGAACAGGGCGGAAAAAAAGTTTAACCAATGCATCTAAATGAACAAAAAAATGCGTATAACGTAGCGCAGCTTGTAACGCGGCCAAATCATTGTAGGCCAAACGGAAGGCCATCTCAAGATCAGGTCAAAAAGGCTTGGAGTGCTAAATCATATAGCCATGCCTTTCGGAACAGCCTTGCCTTTTGGAAATACCATGTCTTTCGGAATTAATTACCTTGCCCTTTAGGACGCGGCACCAAATCCAGACTGCCACTATAAAAAGCCCGTTATCCCTAACGGATAGCGGGCAGTGCCTGCTGGCAATTCATCCGCTCAATCATTTACGGACTGAATCATTGACCGCATGAATGGTTCAGCGATGCTGCTCATACCGGTTGGCCCGGGTGATCGCCTGAACCCGCTGAACAACCTGCGGAGACAGCGGCTCCATCTCGCCGGCGGCTAGATTATGAAGCAGCTGATCCAGCGAGCTTGCTCCCGGGATCGTACAGGCCACAGCAGCATGGGATAATGCATATCGAATGGCGAGATGGGACACATCCATGCCGTCTGCATGCTCTTCCAGCTGCTTCAGCAGGCTCAAAAGCTCGTCCTTGCTGTAATCCAGATAGCCCTTCTCCGCCTTGGCTTCGCCGCTTCCCGACAAGATGCCTCGCGCAACCGGCCCCCGGGCGATAAGGGAGATGCCTTGCTCCTTCAGCAGATCCAGCACTTCTTCCTCAGGCCTCCGATCCAGAATGCTGTACTGGCTCATGACGCTCACGATATTCGAGCGTTTCGCATACTCCCGAATCACATTGGGGCGAATCGACGATATCCCGTAATAGCGGATAAGTCCTTCCTGCTTCAGCTCCTCGAACGCCTCGATCGTCTCATCGATCGGATCGTCGATCGTCCCTCCATGCAGCTGGTACAGGTCGATATAATCGGTTCCCAGCCTGTGCAGACTGTCCTTCACGGCCGACTTGATGTACGCCTTCGAGGGATCCCATACCCAGCCTTCCTGGCCGGGCACGCGCCGGTTCCCGACTTTGGTCGCGATGATGACATCGCTGCGCCGTCCGCGCACGGCCTTGCCGACCAATTCCTCATTTCGTCCTTCATCGTACAGATCGGCCGTATCGAGGAAGTTCACGCCCTGGTCCAGCGCCTCATGGATCAACTTAACAGCCTTTCCTTCCTCCGTACCCAGCGACATGCAGCCAAGACCAATTTCGCTTACCAGCAGCTCCGAAGAACCTAACCGATTGAATAACATGCTCCATTCCTCCTCATCATATATCCATCATGCTCTATTCTCATCCATTACTTACCCGATAATATCGCTCCAGATTTTAACGGCGGTGAGTGCAATCAAACCAGCCAGTGCATACCGGAGCAGTCGGACATTCAGTCTTCGGCTCACCATCGCGCCGATCGGTGCCCCGAGCAGGCTTCCCGCAACCGCGAACAGGGACGGCCACAGCGGAATGTCTCCCGAAGCCAATTTGCCGATCACCCCGCCGACGGCAGACAAAAACACGATGGCAAGCGAAGAGGCAATCGTGATCCTTGTCGGAATTTTCAGGACGGTCAGCATAATGGGAATCAAAATAAATGCCCCGCCCGCACCAACGATGCCTGCAATCCCTCCGACGAGAAATGCCGATCCCGAGGCGATCCACGGATTGAAGGTAACCTCCTGCACCGTTCGGCTCTCCATCGTCGCCCGCGTAGGAACGATCATGAGCAGAACCGCGATAACCGCCAGGAAACCATAAATCACATTGATGGCCGCGCTGCTCATGACCATGGAGGACAGGCTTCCGATTAAGCTTCCGACCAGCGTGCTGACACCCATCTGCAATACCAACGGCCGATGGATATAGGCCTCTCCTTTACGGGAGCTTACCCGGTTCGCCAGCATCCCTGACAAGGAAGCAAAGAAAACCTGCAGCATGCTGATCGCCGCCACTTCCTTGGAGGTAAACACTTCAAGGCCAAACCATTCAGGCATGTACAATAAAAGGGGGAAATTGATAATCGCCCCGCCGATCCCGAGAAGTCCCGAGAAGAAGGAGCCGATAAGGCCGATTAAGACCATAATGACGAGCTGCATGATCATGATGATCGATCTCCGTTCTATTAGATTGATTGACCACCTTCATATAGATGCCACGCCCCGCTCCGCCGTGGAGCCTATGCACGCGGTACGAAAATGAACAAATCTGGGCGCAGGTGGCTATTGAAAGTGCCCGGATCCTGATCTATAATTAAAACCAAGTATTTATATCGGAAATGTGGAGGTGTACAGGTGTGTTCAGTAAACTGAAAAATCTTTTTCAGGACCGCTGTCCGGATTGCGAACAGAGACTCGTTTCGCGCTATGACGACATGGCGCTGATTAAGCACTGCCCGGATCACCATTACACCGAAGAAATATATAATCAACTGGGCGTTACCATCGTGTACCACCCCAGTAAAGATAAATCGAGCCGGGGCGACTAAGGATCAGGGCGTTATTTCCCTTCCTCCATCTCCCGCCATGATCTTCCGGCCGCCCTCAGCATCAACAGCACCGCAGCTTGGGAAATCAGAACGGCTATAGCCAAGATGAACAGCCAAATGGCCATCATATCCTGGTCAATGTTCAAAGTGAACGGATAAGATGCAAGCCATAGCCCTTGTACGGTCATAAACCACCCAAGACAAACCCGAGCTCTACCGGCTATATTCAGCGAAGACTCACCCGAGAAACTCGACATGATCCCCTTACAGATCCCGTAAATAAGGAGCGTACTAAGCAGCATGTCCAATAATCGAAGGGATAGCTCTAAGATCGTAGGCGGCAGGCCGTTTAAGAAGCCTGTCCCCGGCTCCCCAACAATCATCCGGGCAATGGACCCGATCAGAAGCAGCAGGGCTGCTGCTCCTCCTGCCTGAAAGAAACGGCTCCTCTCGGAGAGCGTCCATAAGCCGGATGCAGCCAGCAGATAGCCGAGCGGGTCCGGCAGGAGGTCCAATCCCCCCACTCTCACATTGATCAATACTAGGAGGAGTCCCCAGGCGATACGGTAACAGGCGCTGCTCATAACGCTCCCCTTCTTTCCCGGACGTATTCCGTAATTTCCCGCTCCGTCGGTGAAGGGTAATAGGCAAAATGATGGACACTTTGCCAGGGTGCCCGATCGCCCTCGGCATACTCAAGCCGAAGGCGCAGCTGGTAAACCTGCATCCGCTTCGCAGGCGAGGACAGGTTAAACTTGTAAGCGACCTTGACGGAATCCCCTTGATTGAGCCGGACCGGCAGCGGAAGGTCAAGAATCGGGACACCCGATAGCTTGATTTCGGCTTCCGAGGGTGCTTCCGAACGGTGACTGACGCCCGGTGTCCGTTTTACGATGTCCGCATGCACCAGCAAATCCCCTTCCTCAACCATGCTCATATAAACTGAGGATAGACCGGTCAGATTGACCGGACGCCGGACTGCCAACCGATCATATCCGGAATGGTCCGAGGATCCTGCACCTGATGTCCATTGTATGGGATCATGGTCTCGATTTACATGATCCCTGGGCACAAGATGGATTTCTCCGATGTGCACCTTTTCCGATGATCCGTCACTATATAAGGCGGTTACTTGTCTAATGACTGCTGGCTCTTTTATTTCCGGAGGCTCTTGCCCCGAATCTGCGCTGTCGAAGCTCACGATCATTTTCCCTAATGACTGTTTTCGATATTCTGCATAATTAGGATAAGGACTCACCTGCAGCCCGGGATAGCCTTCAATATAAATGTCGATCAGCTTCCTTTCCAGCCGCTTGTCCTCCAAATAGTACAAGTCGAAGTAGTCGCCTGCTTCGGGGATGACCTCGATGTAATGCTCCAAGAATACGGTTCGCTCCAAGCGATTCGCTTGGTCATACCAAATGTTCCCGACCCAGCTTCCGGCAATCAACAGCATCGCCAGGAAATAATACCCCTTTCCCCGCATAGCTCTAAAATCTCCTTAACGTTCAGGTATGTATCCTTACCTATATTATCATGTAAATGTGAGAAGAAGGTTTGATCCATATAAAAATTTCATAAGGCTGGGCCGACCGCTCCCCCTCACCCAAATAAGAGAACCTCCAAATGGACAAACTATGGAAAACCTCATCCAAGGAAGGTGCATCCATGAACCCATCGCTGCAAGACGTAACGAATTGGTTTAACGGCAAGAGCAATCACACCCTGATGATTGAAAAGGAAGAGGAGCGGGATCGCGACCGGGTGCAGCTGCGTCTTGAGCGTTTTGACGTCAGCGAACACCATAACCAGTCGATCGACGGATACGGAGACAGCCGCTGCCTGCTCCTGCACGGACCGGGCGTCGTCATCACCGCCGGCCACGAAGCGCCGCTTCCGGGCGATAGCTTTGTCATCGGCCTTGACGATCTCACCGGAACGGAAGTCAGGGAGGATCAGGTCGTGCTGTTGACGGAGCGGGGCAAATACTCGATCACGACCGGGGCATCCCCGGATGTCCCGGGTACCCCGCAGTAGGCTGGTTCAGCCAACCTGACCACAAAAAAAACAGCCGGACCGGCAGATCCCCATGATCTGCCGGTTCTTCGGCTGCTTTTTGCTTTTGATGTTTAGTCGATGCAGTTTTCTTCAAGCCCATTCTTACTGCTGCCCGTACGATGTTCATCCTAAAGGCTCGAACGACGCGTCCTGTCTGGATAGGGTTAGGTTATACCCGCTTAAATCTCCACAAAAAGCTCTGGAAATCGCCATGCATCGGCGGTATGGCCAATCCGGCATGCATGAGGCGGTCGCCCCCGTAGACGGCGCCATCCTCAAGGCAGCGGTACTCCGCATCCGGATCCAGACCTCGCGTCCGCAAATAGCGGATCGGCTCATTCGCCTCGCTCAAAATCCGGAAATAGTACAGCACCGCTTCAGAGCGGTCTTCGGACACCACCGTCCATGCCGCTTCGTTTCCCTCGAACGGATTCCGCAGCCGGTAGAAATCGCCGAATTGAACCAAGTGGCGGATCTCCTTATACAGCTTCACCTGCTCCCGCACCTCGTTCTTTTCGTCCTCCGTAAAGGCCGTCAAATCCAGCTCATACCCGAAGTTGCCCGACATGGCAGCATGCCCCCGGGTCCGCAGGGAAGTATGCCGGTGTACCTGGTGATTCGGAACCGCGGACACATGCGCGCCCATCGAGCTCAGCGGATAAACCAGGCTTGTCCCGTACTGGATTTTCAGACGGCTGACCGCGTCGGAGTTATCGCTTGTCCACGTTTGCGGCATATAGTACAGCATCCCCGGGTCGAATCTTCCCCCGCCGCCCGAGCAGCTCTCGAACAGGATGTGCGGGAATTCCGATGTCAATTGCTCCAGCACGCGGTACAGCCCCAGCATGTACCGGTGGGCCGTTTCCCGCTGCCGCTCAGGCGGAAGCGCTGCAGAACCGATCTCCGTCATGTTCCGGTTCATGTCCCATTTCACGTACGTTATCGGGGCGCTCTTCAAAATGTCGCGCACCATGCCCGCAACGGCATCGCATACCTCTTCTCTGGAGAAATCGAGGATAAGCTGCCGTCTTCCTTCCGTTCTCCGGCGATCCGGCACATGCAGGCACCAATCCGGATGAAGGCGGTACAAGTCGCTGTCGGGCGACACCATTTCCGGCTCAAACCATAAGCCGAACTGCAGGTTCAGGTCGGTGACGCGCTGAACGAGATCCTCGAGACCGTCGGGCAGCTTGTTCCGATCCACCACCCAGTCGCCGAGCGAGGTGGTGTCGTCGTTGCGCTTGCCGAACCAGCCGTCGTCAAGCACAAACAGCTCAATCCCGAGGTTCCGGCCTTCCTTGGCGATTTGCTCGATTTTCTCGGCATTGAAGTTAAAGTACGTCGCTTCCCAGTTGTTCACCAGCACCGGACGGACGGCGTCACGGAAAGCGCCGCGGCACAGCCGGGTCCGGTACAGCTTGTGATATCGCCTGGACATCCCGCCAAGCCCCTCGGCCGAGAATACCATGACCGCCTCCGGCGTCTGGAAGGCCTGTCCCGGCTCCAGCAGCCAGGAGAAGTCGAAGGGGTTGAGGCCCATAACGACGCGGGTCGTCTCATATTGATCCACTTCAACCTGCGCCGCAAAGCTGCCGCTGTACACGAGGCTGAATCCGTAGACCTCTCCGTGCTCCTCGCCGGCATCGTCGGCGAGCAGCGCCAGAAACGGATTATGGTTATGGCTGCTCGCGCCCCGCCGGCTCTCGACCCCCTGCATTCCCGGCGACAGCCTTCTCCGCTCTACGTGCCGTTCTCTGGCCCATGCGCCGTGCAGGTGGAGCAGGTCGAATCGGTTGTGGCTGAAATCCACGCTCGCGCTCATCGCCCGCAGCAGCGTCATTGGCATGGCCCCTTCATTGCGGAATAATACGGAGCGGGCAATCGCATCGTAGCTTTTGATTACGGAGTAGGACACCGTAACGGACAAGCCGCTCACGCGGTCGACCAGCCGGAGCTCCAGCGTATCGGCTTCATCGTCCTGCTCGGTGTAAACCGCAGGCAGACCTTCAAGCTTCGGCTTGCCGCCGTATATCCGATGGCTTTCGTATTCGACCTCGGCCACCGTCGTTCCGTTGGGCAGCTGCACCTGATAGGCCGGCTGACGGAAATCGCCGCTCCCGTATCCCGGATATTCCTGAGGCAGGCTGTCAAACGAGAAGGAAGCGTCGTCCCGAAACGGCGACGGCGAGAAGGAAGCTCTCTCCCTCCGCGTAAGAAGCCCTTCCACCTGCGAATCGCGAAGCTTCGGTCCCCAATATACATGGGCGGGATATAAGCCGCGAACGAGCTGAATCACATAGCTCGAATGATCACTTTGGAGATGAAATACACCTTGCTCTTCATGAAAAAAGATACTCACTGCTTCTGCCTCCTTGCCAACGTCCGATTGTAATCTCCTGATCCTACAATTCGGATCCGTCCGCTGCTGGCCGCTCGAGTATCATGACGCCCCTTGCCGGGATCGTAACATGCCCCGTAACCGGCCGCTCGGTGAGGAGATCCGTTTGGTTGGCGGATCCTGCATCAAATGCCATCGCTTCGGCGTTGTGGTTCATGATGAACAACAAGGAAGTCCCCTCCTTCACCCGCTCCACAACCTCGATCCCTGCCGGTGTATCGAGCAGCGGTTTGATCCCCTGCTCTTCGCATACATTGCTCATAAAGCCCCGAAGGAACGCCGCATCCGGGCTGCTGGCAACGTAATAGGCCTGCCCCTTGCCGAACCGGTTTCTCGTTAGCACCGGGGTGCCCTGATAAAATCGGTTCCGTACTCGGCCAGAACCTCCGCCGTTTCCGCATGGATGACATCGCACAAAATGCCGCAGGAATAACTTCCACGCAGCGGGCCCCAATCCTGCTTCATCACCATATGATTTTGCTGTTCCGGGAGCAGCGCGTCGGTCTCCTCCGCCCATATGCCCGTCACTTGGCGGAGCTTGCCGGGATAGCCGCCCAGCGTTACGAGGTCATGCTCATCGACGATCCCGCTAAAGAAGGTTGTGATAAAGGTTCCGCCGCTTGCCACGAAGCGCTCCACGCGCTCGGCGACACCCGGCTTCACCATATACAGAACAGGCGCTATCACGACATCGTACTTATCCAGGTCCTCCTCCACACCGATCACGTCCGTCTGGATATTCTGCTCGTACAAGGCGGCATAGTACTTATGGATTTCATCGACATAATTCAATTGCTTGGTCGGTCCGCTCGACAGCTCGATCGCCCAGCGGTTCTCCCAATCGTACAGGATCGCCACTCTGGCTCTGGAGCGCGCGTCGAGGATCCGGTCTCCAAGCTGCTGCAGCTCGCTTCCGAGCTCCGCGCATTCGCGGAACACCCGGGTATGCTCATGCCCCGCATGCTCGATCAGCGCGCCGTGAAATTTCTCGCACGCCCCGATGGAACGGCGCAGCTGAAAGAACATCACCGTATCGGCTCCATGCGCGACGGCCTGGTAGCTCCACAGCCGCATGACGCCCGGCCGTTTCGCCGAATTGTAAGGCGACCAGTTCTGAACGCTCGGCGTCTGCTCCATCAGCATGAACGGCTGCCCGCCTTTAAGGCCGCGCATCAGGTTATGGGACATCGCCGTGAAGCTGACCGGCGTATCGATGGCAGGGTAGTTGTCCCAGGAGACCACGTCCATGTGCTTCGCCCATTCGAAATAATCCAGCTCCGGATAAAATCCCATCAAGTTCGTCGTCACCGGAATCTCCGGTGTCACCAACTTGATCTCGTCCCGCTCCAGCCGGTAGCATTCCAGCAGGCTGTCCGATTGGAAGCGGCGGTAATCGAGCGAGATGCCCTGGAAGAACGTCCGGTTGCCGTCGAACTCCTCGCTGAGCACATTCGGCACGACGATCTCGTCCCAATCGTAGAAGGTATGGCCCCAAAAGCCGGTGTTCCATACCGCATTCAGCTTCTCCAGCGTCTCATAGCGTTTCTGCAGCCAGACGCGGAACTGCCGCTCGCAATTGTCGCAGTAGCAGTAGCCGCCGTATTCGTTCGATATATGCCAGATAACCAGTGCCGGATGATCCTTGTACCGCTCGGCCAGCTTGCGGGCCATGAGCGGAGCGTATTTGCGGTATGTCGGGCTGTTCGGGCACGAATTGTGCCGCCCACCGAATTTGCGCTTGCGGCCCTGGTAGTCGACGCGAAGCACATCCGGATATTTCTTGGCCATCCACGCCGGATGGGCTCCCGTGCTGGTTGCCAGACAGACCTTGATGCCTTCCGCCGCTAACCGGTCCATAATCTCGTCGAGCCAAGCAAAATCATAGCTTTCTTCATCACGCTGGCTTCGAGCCCAGGAAAACACATTGATGGTGGCGACATCGATTCCCGCCAGCGGAAACATCCGCATGTCCTCGTCCATCGTCGCTTTATCCCATTGCTCGGGATTGTAATCCCCGCCGTACCAGATTTTCGGAATTTTCGGATTGATCATAATCAGTGCCTCCATATGCAATCTGCTCCGCAATTCGCATTGTCGGAGCAGTTTCATTTTCTGACGTTTGGAATTATCGTTCGAACCAGTTTCTAGAGATAACGCCTTTATACCAGTAATAGCTGTCTTTTTTCGTGCGGACCAGCGTATCATAGTCCACGTGCACCAGACCGAAGCGCATGCCGTAGCCTTCCGCCCATTCGAAGTTGTCCATCAGCGACCATTCCATGTAGCCCTTCAGATTAATACCGTCTTCGATCGCGCGGCTGGCTTGAATCAGATGCATCGCGAGATAATCGATCCGCCGCTGGTCGTGAATGCGTCCGTCTTGCTCGAGGCCGTCGTTGTAACAGGCGCCATTCTCCGTAATATAGAGATTCGGGTTGCCGTACTTGTCGGCCGTGTAACGAAGCAGCTGATACAGCCCTTCCGCGTAAATCTCCCAGCCGATATCCGTCTTGGCCACGCCGAGCGACACCGCTTCGCTGGACAGCATTCCGCCTGCTTCGCCCGGATTATAGCGATTCATCGAGGACGTGTAATAATTAATGCCGATAAAATCGATCGGCTGACGGATAATGTCCATGTCTCCCGCCACGACCGGAGGTTGATATCCGAGCTTCTCATACCATTCCAGCATAAACTTCGGATACTCTCCGAAGTAGATCGGGTCGAGATACCAATCGCCGGACCAGCCGTTGATCCGGAGGCAGGCCTCGATATCCTTCTCCGTATTGCGGTATGGCACCGCCCAAGCCGTATTCGGCGCAATGCCGATCTCCCCCGGAATGCCAAGCTCCCTGAAGCGTTTAACCGCCTTGCCGTGAGCGACGAGGAGATGATGGCTGACGTCGATGGCCAGCTGCAAATCCTTGTTCCCCGGGGCGTGAACGCCAAGGTAGTTCGAGAGGAACGCCATGCACCACGGCTCATTAAACGTGATCCAGTGCTTGATTTTACCCTTGAACTCGTTAAACATCAGCTCCGCGTACTGGGCAAATGCGTCGATCGACCCGCGGCTTCCCCAGCCGCCCTCATCCTGCAGCGCCTGCGGCAAGTCCCAATGGTACAGCGTGCAGAACGGTTCGATGCCGTTCGCAAGAAGCGCGTCCACCAATCGGTGATAGTAATCGAGCCCGGCCCGGTTCACTTCGCCTCTTCCGCTTGGAAGCACGCGCGGCCAGGATACCGAGAAGCGGTACACCTTGACGCCGAGTTCCTTCAGCAGCTGCACATCCTCCTCCACCCGATGATAGCTGTCGCAGGCAACGTTGCCGTTGTCTCCGTTCTTGACCTTGCCCGGCGTATGGGCGAAGGTGTCCCAGATCGACATGCCCCGACCGTCTTCGTTATAAGCTCCTTCGATCTGATAAGAGGCCGTTGCTACGCCCCATTTGAAATCCTGGGGAAACTTGTGAATGCTCATCCTCCATCTCTCCCTCTTGCGCTTGGTTTTAATAAAAATGCACCGCTCCTGTGTCCCGCAAAGCCGGTCAGGAGAGCGGTGCATCTTGTTCATGCTTCAGACATTCAAACTCCTGATTGGGTTTACTGACTCAAACTATCCCATGAAGCCTGCATATCCTCAAGCATTTTTGTCACATCGGATTTGCCTGCAAAGTAGGCCTGCATCGAGTTCGCAAACTCTTGCGTTACGCCGTCAGGGAATTTCGGAGCCTGCTGCGGCAGCACTTTTCCGGCCTGCACATATTCCCATACCGACGCACCCAGGTCGCCCATATCCTCAGGGGTTGCTTCGATTGTGGACAAAGCCGGGATGAATTTGAACTTCTTCACGATGTACTCTTTCCCGATATCGGAAGTGACGAGCCAGTTCAGGAATACTTTCGCTTCTTCCTTTACCGGTGAGTTTTTGTTAATGACGAGGTTGGCCGGTACGCCGACGTTCAGCTTGTCGTTCTGTTCGGCATCCTCACCCATCGGCATCGGCAGGAAGCCCAGGTTCAGCTCCGGATTGATGGCGTCGATTTCCGTTTGGGACCAGTTGCCGTTTTGCATCATGGCCGCTTTTTCAGTTGCCAGCAAGGATACGGCGGTGTTGTAATCGGTCGTCAGCGGGTTTTTGTTGCCGTGATCCAGCGTCAGCTGCATCAGCTTAGCCCATGCTTCGAACTGCGGGTTGCCCGCGAATTTCTCCGTGCCGTCGCTCAAGCCTTTAATAAACGCGTCCGGATCGTTCTGCAGCGCGAATGCAGGGTTAATGCCCTGGTTGCCCAGCAGCCACCATTCCTGATAAGCGTTCGCGAACGGCGTTACGCCGATTGCTTCCAGCTTCTTCGCGGCATCCTCCAGCTGGGAGTAGGTTTTCGGAAGCTCGGTAATGCCTGCTTGCTCGAACAGATCTTTATTGTAGATATAGCCCCAGCCTTCAAGGTTCATCGGCATGCCATATACTTTGCCGTCTTTAGTCATCGGCTTCTTCGCCATATCGACCAGATCGGCTACCCATGGCTGATCGGACAAATCTTCGAGGTTGTCAAACCACATCTCCATCTCGGCATAACCGCCGTTGGAGAAAATGTCCGGTGCGTCGCCCGAAGCGAATTTTGTCTTCAGAGAAGCGCCATAGTCTGCACCGCCGCCGACCGTCTGAATGTCCAGCTTGATGTTCGGATGCTCTTTTTCGAATTCAACCTTCAGCTCATTCAGACCATCTACGATCTCGGTTTTGAATTGGAAGATCTTAACCGTTTTTACATCACCGGAAGCTGCATCGCTGTTGCCGCTTCCCTCTTCCGACGATTTGCCGCCGCAGGCCGCAAGGACCATCGAGAATGCCAGCAGCATGACCAGGGTCAATTTCATTTTTTTCATTGCGTGTTACCCCCTTGAGAAAATGTATATATAAAAGTTTGAGAAACCTAAATCACGGTGACTATCGTGCGGTGATGGCCATTCGCAAGCGGATCAGCCTTTGACGGAGCCGGCCGCGACGCCTTCGACAATATACTTCTGCAACGATAAGAAAAATATGATAATCGGCGTAATCCCGAGCACCAGTGCCGGCAGCGCCATATCCCACTGCTTGGAATACTGTCCGAAGAAGGCGAAGGTCGCCAGCGGAATGGTCCGCAGCTCCGGACTTTGCAGAATCAGGGACGGCAGCAGATAGTCGTTCCAGATCCACAAGCTGTTCAGGATGATGACCGTTACGAGCATCGGCTTCAGCATCGGGAGAATGATCCGGCCGAACACGCCGTAGGACGATGCCCCGTCTACCGTAGCCGCCTCTTCGATCTCCAGCGGAATCGATTTTACAAATCCGTGGAACAAGAAGATGGAGAGCGGAATGCCAAGCCCCAGGTAGGATAGAATCAGGCCGACCATGCTGTTATTGACGTTCAGCCATCCGACCACCTGCAGCAGCGGGATCATAATGGACTGGAACGGGATGACCATCGCGGATACGAAGATCATAAACACGATGCGGTTAAAGACCGTGTTCGCGCGGACCATCCGGTAGGCCGCCATCGCGCTGAGCAGCGCGATAATCAGATTGCTGATCACGGTAATGATCAGGGAATTCGTGAAGGCTTCCGGGAATCTCGTAAGCTCCCATGCCTTCGAATAGTTATCCCAGTGGAACATGCTCGGCCAATTGGCCGCGTTGACCATGATGTCGCCCAGCGACTTCACCGAGTTGACGAGCAGGAAGTAAAAGGGCGCTAAAAATAGGATGGCGATGATAAACATCACGACTTGCAGGATCAGGGCCGATGCCGATTGTGAGGATTTGGTCTTCATCAAGCTTCAACCTCCTTATTCTTCGTCAGGCGGACCTGAATGAGGGTGATGACGGCCACCACGATGAAGAAGATCAAGGATTTTGCCGTACCCAATCCATAACGGTTATTCAGGAAAGCTTCATTATACACGTTCATCGCAAGCGACTCGGTCGAGCCGTAAGGTCCGCCCTTGGTCAGCGACAGGTTCAGGTCGAACATTTTGAAGGACCAGGATATCGCAAGGAACAGACAGACGGTCACTGCCGGCATAATCAGCGGCACCATAATATTTTTCAGCACCTGGAAGCGGTTCGCCCCGTCAATCTCGGCGGCTTCTAGCACTTCCTTCGACACGTTGGTGATGGAGGCAATGTAGATGATCATCAGATAGCCGGAAGACTGCCATACGAATACCAGAATGATTCCCCAGAATCCGGTAACCTCATCCCCCAGCCAAGGCAGCTGGAAAAACGCGAGACCGGTTACATCTCCAAGCGTCGCAAATCCTTTGATAAAAATGAACTGCCAAATGAAACCAAGCAGCAGACCGCCGATCACGTTCGGCATAAAGAAGATCGTCCGCAGGAAGTTCCGCCCTCTGATCTTCTTGGTCAGGAAGTAGGCCAGGAAAAATCCCACCAGATTGGTTAAAATGACGCCGACAATCGTAAACTTGGTTGTAAACCAAAAGGAGTCGGCAAACGCGCGGTCGCTCGTGAATATTTTGACGAAATTATCGAGTCCCACCCATTCGACATTGCCCGATACGCCGTTCCAATTCGTAAAGGAATAATACATTCCCATGACAAACGGGATTATGATCGTAATGCCGAAAAACAGCAGCGCGGGTCCAATATACACCAGCTGCTGCATCAGCGCAGCCGTTCTTTTGCTATACATGTAAATCCCCCTCCGCTTGTCCTATCGTTTCGTTTCTCTCTGATTCAATTATGCTAAGATTAGTAACATAGCACTACCCTAGGATGTGAACGAATAGGTATAGAAAATTGATCGGCGGGTGAAAGATTTGAACTGGAACAGCATACGCACAAAATTGATCGCCTTTATGATCCTGGCCACGATCATCCCGACGACAGCCGCCTTGATCATCAGTTATGTCACGACGACCAATGCGTTAAAGGAGCGGGCGGTGGTTGAGAACCAAAATCTTCTTTACCAGGGGCGGATGAATCTGGAGAGTGATTTGGAAGAATTGAACCGGAGCTCCTTGACGGTCTATTCCGATCCTGAGTTTTTCCGCAGCCTGTATTACAGCCACGGCAACATCAGCACTGGCGGCAGGCAGTCTGCAACGATGCAGTCGATGTATCATGCCATTACCGGAACGCGGCAGGTCTATCTGTACGTAGACGGTCAGCGGGAGTCCACCTTGTACGCACAAGATATAGCGAGAAAAGCCAGCGACATCAGTCTGTATCGGGAAATTCCGGATCTGCAGGGCCGAAAGCTGTTTATCCAGCCGCCTCATGCCCTGCATACCTACGGCTTTCAACTGGCCTATCCCTATGAAGAGAATACCAAGGTGCTGACGCTGTATCGGGTCATCGAGCGCGTGCCATCCTCGGACCGGCTTGGGCTGCTCGCGATTGATCTGGACATGACGTTCCTCAGCCGGATCAGCAGTCAATTATTCCAGCCTGGGAACGAGCAGCTATACATTACAAGCGAAGACGGGATTGTCATGTATTCCGGAGACGAAAAGCGAATTGGGCAGCCCCTTGGCGAGGATTGGTATAAGACCATTATGGAATCGGGACAACAGCAGGGCTATTTCGAACATAACGACAACATTTATGTGTATAACCGCGTCCAGACCTCTGTCAGCAATTGGACGATGATTAAGGAAATTCCGTCCTCCTATATTTTGAGCAGCGCGGACAAGGCGGCTTTCATCAATATTTTATTGCTTGCGGTATCGTTCATCCTGATCATCGCCGCCATGATCTGGATCTCGGTGCGAATTACCGCTCCGATCCGGGAGCTTGTCGGATTTATGAGCCAGGTAAAGAGCGGGCGCATGACGGTTGATATCGAATCGGACCGCAAGGACGAGATCGGCATTCTGTACCGCAGATTCAGCAGCATGATGGATACGATCAACAACCTGATTTTGCAGGAATACAAGCTGAAGCTGGCCAATCGGACGAACCAGCTCCGGGCGCTCCAGGCCCAGGTGAACCCGCATTTCATGAACAATGCCCTGCAGACCATCGGCACGCTTGCGCTTGAGCATGATATGAAGAGAATTTACTCTCTTATCTCGGCCCTTGCCCGGATGATGCGTTACAGCATGTACAATACCGATAAACCGGTAACGCTTCGCACGGAGCTGAATCACATCAAGGATTACATCGAGCTGCAGAAGGAGAATGTGGAAGAGTCCACCTTGGAAATGACTATACCGAAGATGCTGATCCAGCCGCTGGTTGAAAACTTTTTCAAGCACGGCATGAATCCGGTCGCCCAAGACAACTATATCCTCGTTCAAAGCCGGCGTCTCTCCCCTTCGCTCGTGCAGATTACCGTCGAGGATAACGGCAACGGCATGCCTGAGGAGAAGTTCGAAGCGCTGCAAGCGCAGCTGCGTCAATTGGAGGAGCTGGACCTGGAGCAGCTGCAGGTTAGCTCTGAGGACAAGGAGGACCAAAGCGGCATCGGCCTCATCAACATTATGACAAGGCTCAAGCTGTATTCCCGGGGAAAATCCGGGTTCAATCTGGAGAACAACCAGCCGCGTGGCTTCCGTGTTGTTCTGACTATACATGTGGAAGGTGAAACGGATGAAGGCATTGATCGTCGATGACGAGAGCCGCGTGCGCAAAGCGATTCAGCTGCTTGTCCGGTGGGAGGAGCATGGCATTACCGAAATTCAGGAGGCCGCCAACGGGCAGGAAGCAATGGAGATGATCCCCTCTTATCGCCCGAGCCTCGTCCTGATGGACATGCTGATGCCGCTGAAGAACGGTGTCGATCTCATGAAATGGATTCACGAGCATTACCCGGATACGAAATTCATCGTCATCAGCGGGCATGATGATTTCGAATTTGTCCGCAATACGATCCGCTATAGCGGTACGGATTATATCTTGAAGCCGATCGAAGAGGCTGCCATCAATGAAGCCGTCGACAAGGCGGCATCGGCCTGGCGGGCGGAGGAAGCGGAGCGCCGGGCTGCGCAGCAGCAGCACGTGCAGGTCAACGAATACCGGCCGGTGTACTCCGAGAAGCTGCTGACAAGCTTGCTCGAGGATCCGAGCGCCCATGCCCAGGTTGCACGGCGGCTGAAGACCGAAGGCATCGTTCCGGAGTCAGCGGAGCGCGTACGGCTGGCCGTGCTGCAGATCGATCCATCGGACAGTACGTTATTCGAGCGTTTCGGCCATCATCTCGATCTTCTTATGTTTGCCCTGCTGAATATTTGCAATGAATTTCTGCAAAAGGACGGCGTCGGGATCGCATTCCGCCATTTCGGCTCCCATCATCGAATCGTGATCCTCGTCTGGGAGCAGATCGGCGCGCTGACCGCCCGCCTTCATGATATAAACGACGGGATCCACCGGACGCTGTCGCGGCATATGCATTTTGGCACCAGCCCGGCGGGGAGCTACCCCGGGGACATGCCCAAGCTGTATGCCAAATGCCTGTCCTCTCTCGCTTCGCGCGACTTGACGGTGCTCAGCCATTTCATCCATGACGGAGACGAGGTCCGAAGCCTTGCCAGGGATCTGCCCAAGGCCCTCCAGTTCGGAAGCTATGAGGATTCTTGGAAGCTTGCCGTTCTCAGCGGACAGCCTAACCTGATTGCGGATGCAGTCGAAGCGTGGACGCACGAAATCCGCAAAACCGGAGTGATTACACCTGAACTTCTAGCACAGTGGGACCGGGACATCGAGCGGTTTGCCAACCAGGTCATTTATGAAACGGCTGGTGCCGGATCCGAACCGGTGCACAAGCTCTACCGGGAGGCGTGTTCCGAATTGGAGTCCCCGAATCCCAATAAATACGTATTCTCGCTTGCCGAATGGCAGCACTATTGGACGGGTTTGATGAACCGCCTTTCCTCCGTCCTGCTGTCCAGAACGCAGTCCGGCGGGGAGCTGATCCGCGACATTACGGACTACATCGAGCAGCACTACCAGAACGAGGTGTCGCTGTACGAGATCGCAAGCCGGTTCCATGTGAGCCGGGAATACATCTCCCGTAAATTCAAGCAGCAGCATCAGGTTAACATACCGGAGTATATCAACCGTCTCCGGATCTCCAAGGCGAAAATCCTGCTGCAGAACCCTGCGCTGAAAATGGCGGCGATCGCCGAGATGGTCGGGTTCAAGAACGAGAAGTACTTCAGCCTCGTGTTCAAGAAGCAGGAAGGCATATCGCCGAAGGAATTTCGCAAGCGTTTGACCGATTTCATGTAACGCGGTCTCGCGGGCGGTCTCGCGGGCGGTCTCGCGGGCGGTCTCGCGGGCGGTCTCGCGGGCGGTCTCGCGGGCGGTCTCGCGGGCGGTCTCGCGGGCGGTCTCGCGGGCAAAAAAAAGCAGAGCTAGCAGGGAATGCTCCCTGCTGCTCTGCTTTTTCAGTATGGCTCAGCTCCTTATCCTTAACGGCGATCCGCCGCTACATGCTGCTGCTCAATTTGCCCGATCTACAGCTTCTCCAAAATCATGACGCCCCGCGCAGGGACTTCACACTGCTTCTGCTGTTCCTTGCCCGTCAGTAAATCCTTGTAAACCACATCCCCTAATGGCACGGTCTTAGCTTCCGCCGTATGGTTAAGCACGAAAGTAAATGCCTTATCATCCTTGACCCTGCGGGCAGCCTCCACGCCGGCCGGCGCATCCAGCACCGACTGAATACCGTGCTCTGCGCAGATCGTTTTCATCAAATCCTGCAGGAACTTCGCGTCCGGACTGGATGCAACATACCAGGCTTTGCCTTGGCCGAAACGGTTGACCGTAAGCGACGGCATGCCTTTATAATAGTCCGAGCCATACTCAGCAACGACCTCTGCCCCTTCCGCATGAATCACATCGCACAAAATGCCGCAGTCATAGGAGCCTTTCAGCTCCCCATGCTTGCCCCGGATGATCATCTGATTTTGCTGTCCCGGCAGCAGGGCATCGATCTCCTCGGCCCAAATTCCCATCAGACTGCGCAGCTCGCCTGGATAACCGCCCAGCGTTACGATATCGTTTTCGTTGACAATGCCGCTGAAGAAGGTGGTCAAGAAAGTGCCTCCCCGAGACACAAATTCCTCGACGCGCTTGGCGAATCCCGGCTTCACCATATACATGACCGGAGCAATGACAACGTCATATTGGGACAGATCCTCTTCCACGCTGATCATATCCGTCTGAATATGCAGCTGGTGCAGCGCATCATAATACTTATGCACTTCGCTAACATAATTCAGCGCGACCGTCGGACCGCTGGACAGCTCAATCCCCCAACGGTTCTCCCAGTCGTACATGATCGCTACTTTCGCGTCGGAGCGTGCGTCCAAAAGCCGTTCCCCGAGCTGCTTCAGCTCCTTGCCCAGCTCCGCACATTCGCGGAACACGCGGGTATGCTCATGGCCGACATGCTCGATCACCGCGCCGTGATATTTCTCGCAGGCACCGATCGAACGGCGCAGCTGGAAGAACATAACCGTATCCGCCCCATGGGCAACCGCTTGGTAGCTCCATAGCCGCATGACGCCGGGGCGCTTCGCCGAGTTGTACGGCTGCCAGTTCTGAACGCTCGGCGTTTGCTCCATCAGCATGAACGGCTGCCCGCTCTTAAGCCCGCGCATAAGCGCATGCGTCATCGCCGTAAAGCTGAACGGAGTATCAAGCGATGGATAATTGTCCCATGAGACAACGTCCATCTCCTTGGCCCATTTGAAATAGTCGAGCTCCGGATAAAAGCCCATCAGATTGGTGGTTACCGGGATATCCGGTGTGATGCGTTTCAGCTCATCCCGTTCGAGTTTATAGCAGTCTAACAGGCTGTCAGACTGGAAGCGGCGGTAATCAAGGGAAATTCCTTGGAAATTCGTCCGGTTGCCGCCCCATTCCTCACTCAGTGCATTCGGGACGACGATATCCTCCCAGTCGTAGAACGTATGCCCCCAGAAGCGGGTATTCCATGCTTTATTGAGCGCATCCAGCGTCCCGTAACGCTGCTTGAGCCACACACGGAATGCCTCCGCGCAATTGTCGCAATAACAGTAGCCGCCGTACTCGTTCGATACATGCCAGATCAGAACAGCCGGGTGATCCTTATACCGCTCCGCTAACTTGCTTGCCATGAGCTTCGCATATTTCCGGTACGTAGGGCTGTTCGGGCAGGAGTTATGCCGTCCGCCGAACCTCCGCTTGCGGCCCTCGTAATCGACGCGCAGAATATCCGGATATTTCCGCGCCATCCAAGCCGGATGAGCGGCCGTGCTTGTTGCGAGGCAGACATAAACGCCATTCCGGTAAAGCCTGTCAATGGTCTCGTCCAACCAGGCGAAATCGTAAGTATCCTCCTCCGGTTGATTCAGCGCCCACGAGAACACGTTGATTGTGGCGACATCGATGCCAGCCAGCTTAAACATGCGGTCGTCCTCTTTCCAGATCTCCTCGTCCCACTGCTCCGGATTATAGTCGCCGCCGTACCACATTTTCGGTAATTTCTCATTAATCATAGCCGTTCTCCATCCTCTCATAACCGTTATCTGTCGTTAAAAAAGGTATTTTCGCTCGTTCCATCCTCCAAAAGTAGCAACCCTTACCTCAATTCCTCGAACATATCCCTTTAGGGGACTTGTTGCTCGAGTTTTCGCCTCGGTTCCCTGAGCAAGTCCCTTTTAAGGACTTGTTGCTCCAATTTCCGCCTCAGATCCCTGAGCAAGTCCCTTTTAAGGACTTGCTACTCGAAATTCCGCCCCAGGTCCCCGAGCAAGTCCCTTTTAAGGACTTGTTGCTCCAATTTCCGCCTCAGATCCCTGAGCAAGTCCCTTTTAGGGACTTGTTACTCGAAATATTACCCCAGTTAGCCAAACAAGTCCCTTTTGAGGACTTGTTGTACGTTCCCACACCTACATATCAGTCCTAACCACACTGCCTGGCACCCTCCACAGCCACACTGCCTAGATGCCCTCCCTAACAGGCTCAGGCACGCTCTAACGGGAGCACGCGATACGTCTCTCCCTTGACCGTGTCGAAGGAGCAGCGCTCGCCCGAAGCTGCAGCTGATCCGTCCTCACGCTGCACCCGCACCGGGATCCCGCAGCTGACGCTGCAAGGCTGCCCATGGGTTGACGTGATCGACGCCGATGCCAATGCGCCGTCCTTCCACTCCATGTCAATCAGGAAGCCGCCCCGCGCCTTCAAGCCGCGGACGGCACCCGAGGACCATGCAGCCGGCAGCGCGGGCAGCAGCACAATCTCGCCCAGATGGCTCTGCAGCAGCATTTCGGCGAGGCCGGCAGCTCCGCCGAAATTGGCGTCGATCTGGAACGGCGGATGATCGCCGAACAGGTTCGGGTGAACCGAACGGGTTAGTAAAGTCCGCACGTATTGATAAGCCAGCTCCGGCTGCTGCAGCCTTGCGAACAGATTGATGAGCCACACGCAGCTCCAGCCCGTATGTCCGCCGCCGCTCCGGATACGGGACATGAGCGACTGCAGGGCGGCTTCCGCCAACTCGGGCGTATCCCGCAGAGTGATATCGGTGCCGGGATACAGGCCGTACAGATGCGATACGTGCCGATGGCCCGGTTCCGCCTCCGCAAAAGGCTTGCTCCACTCCATCAGCCGCCCGTCATCATCGATTTGATATGGAAGGAGCCGCTCCAGCGCGCTCCGCAGCTCTTCCTGCAGCTCCCGGTCGATCTCCAGTTGCTCGGAGGCTTCAAGGCAATGGCGGAACAGTTCGCGAATCAGCGCCATATCCATCGTGGACCCTGCCGATACGCTGCACGGCACGCCTTCCTTCGTCAAGAACTGATTCTCCGGCGATGTCGACGGGCTGGTAACCAGATGCCTCTCGCCGTCTTCGATCAGCCAATCCAGGCAAAATAGCGCCGCCTCCCGCATGAGAGGATAAGCCGTGTTCCTTAAGTACTCCGGATCCGGGTTGAATACATAGTGCTCCCATAGATGGCGGCACAACCAAGGGCCGGCCATCGGCCAAAACGCCCACATGGCCCTTCCATTGCTTGGATTAGCCATTCGCCATAGGTCAACATTATGATGTGCGGCCCATCCCCGGGCATTGTAATGAATTTTGGCCGTCCGTGCTCCGCTGACGGCTAGCTCCCGGACCATTTGGATCAGCGGTTCATGACATTCGCTCAGATTGCCCGTCTCCGCTGCCCAGTAGTTCATCTCCGTATTGATATTGGTCGTATAATTGCTGTTCCAAGGCGGCTGAACATGAGGGTTCCACAGCCCTTGGAGATGCGCCGGCTGGGTTCCGGGGCGGGAGCTTGCCATCAGCAAATATCGCCCGTATTGGAACATCAGCGCCTCCAGCGATGGATCCTCCTGACCTCCGGCGTAAGCCGCCAGGCGCTGATCCGTCGGGATCGCCTCCATCCGGGCACGATGCTCGGCATCGCCCAGTTCCACCGCCACCCGTCCGAAGAGCGCCCGATGCTCCTCCGTATGCCGCAAACGCAAGGCTTCGTCATCGTACCCTGCAGCGGCTTCAAGACGGGCGCTGCACAGCCTTGCCGGATCGCTCCCCTTAGCCCCCGGCATGACGTCAAAGCCTTCGAAGTCCGTGGCTGCCGCAACATGCAGCGTCACGGCACTGGCACCGGTAACCGTCAAGACATCGCCGTTTATGCCGATGCGGCCCCCATCCGCCCGGACCGCGACCTGCATTTCATATCGGAGCCCACTTCCTTCCTCGTATAATACCGATTGGGGGTGGTCACCTCGGTAGTTATCCGCGATGTGCGTCGGCGCATGTCCGAACAGCCGCATAACGCCGCCGGGCGTAATATCAGTCTCATAGCTCAGAGGCGACTGCAGCTTCAGCTTCAGATGAACGCTCCCTTCGGCACTGCCCGTATACCGGATCACTGCGATCTGGTCCGCCGCGCTGATAAACATCTCCCTCTGAAAGCTTTCGCCTCGGGCAGTCCGGAATACCACTGAAGCAACGCCCTTGCCCAGATCCAGCTCGCGCCGGTAATCCGACTGCCCATCATCGATCCCCGTTTGTTCAATCAGCAGGTCCCCGAGCGGTAAAAAGGCCTCCGTATTCCGGCCAACCATCCGTTCCTCAATCAGCTTCTCGGCCTCCGCATATTTCTCGGAAGCGATCAATTCCCTGGCCGCTTGCAAATAACGAAGCGCCTCGTAATTGTTCGTATCCCTAGGGAATCCGGACCAGAGTGTATCCTCATTCCATTGAATACGCTCCTCCTGAATGCCCCCGAACACCATTGCGCCAAGGCGTCCATTCCCTAAAGGAAGCGCCTCTTCCCATACGGAAGCCGGCTTGTCGTACCACAGCTTATAGGCGCTGCGCGGATTCGTTTCCAGCTTGATCTCCTCCTTTTCGCGTAACGTGCATCCTCTCGTAGTCGTCGATTTGCCATTGTGCGCCAAGCGAGTTCTTGTTCCTAATGATTTCTTCTTGATTGTATTTCTCCATATCGACGGCAGACCCTCCAATCTGCGAGCCTGTAACTGAAAAATATTAAATGTCCTGTGCCGAGGTTGGTCTCCGAAATAAGAAGGGGCCTGCACGAGGCCGGCCCCTTCTTGAATGTTAGCTGTTCCACAGCTCGACGCGCTGACGCACGAGCTCGGTATATTCTTTCTCCATTTTTTCCGCTCCGGCATCGTTCAGCTCTTTGATGAACTGATCATACAGCTGATCGAATTTCGCCGGATCGGCCAGAATGATTTCCGGAATGCGCTTGCGTGTAATCTCTTCCACTTTTTTGTAGGTAATATTAATGTTGGAGTCGCTTGGCACCGGAATGTTGTAAGCTACGCCCCACGGCTTCACAGGGAATTCTTCCTTCTTCGGCCACAGGTCCTTCCACATTTCAACGCCGTAAGCTTTCAGCGTTTCCTTCGCGGATGGCGTGTAGTTCTCCTTGATCGTTTCCGGGAAGTTCGTTGTAAAGTAGTTGCCCGTCGAATCTTTCACGCCGTCGCCATAGCGCGGGAAGATGGCGTTATACAAACCGATGCCCGTTTCTTTAGTGAAGTTGGCGTTGTCGTAAGTTTTGCGCTCCTGGATCTCTTCCGGAATGACGCGCTTGCCGTCCACGACGTTATAATGCTCGCCCTCAATACCCCAATTCATCAAAATTTGCCCTTCCTCGGAAGCCAGGTAATCCAGGAACTTGATAATCCGAACCGGATCCTTCGCGGAAGACGTGATGCCTACACCCCATCCGGCGACATAACCGGTATCCTGGAACGTTGCATCCTTCGTCGTTTCATCCAGCTGGATCGGGAATCTCGCATAGGTGCGGTTCTCCTTACCGGCAGATCTCAACGCGTTCGTTGCATTGCCGAAGCCCCACTCCTGGTCAATCACGCCGAGCACGCGGCCGGAGGAAATCTTCGCTTCATATTGGTCCGTCTTCTGAACGAACGTTTCTTTATCCAAAAGGCCCGAAGCATTCATATGGTTCAGCCAGCGGAAGTACTCTTTCTCTTCCGGACGCTTGTAGTGCAATTTAGCTTCCGTCGTTTCCGGATCGATGTAGTATTCACCGTCATCGGATACGCCGGTTGCGATAAACGCCGGGTTCGTCACGGAGATCATGATTCTCCATCCGTCCGCATTCAGCGTCAGCGGAATCGTTGGCTGGCCGTCAATGGTCGGATGCTTCTCATAGTACTCTTTCAGTGCATTCTCGTAGTCCTTCACCGTCTTGAGCTCAGGATATCCAAGCTCCTTCAGCACTTCATGCTGAATCTGGAACGTGCCTCCGGCATCAAGCGCTTCATGATCCACCGCTGCAAGCGTCGGCAGAACATAGATGGCTTCGTCCTCGTTGCTCCACTTCAGACGGCTCATGTAATCGCCGTACACCTTCTTGATATTCGGCGCATGCTCTTCGATCAGATCCGTCAGATCAATAAAAGCGCCAGCATCCACGAACAGGTTAGCGTCACCCTTAGCAAACACCAGGTCCGGATACTCACCGCTCGCGACCATCAGCGGCAGCTTCTGGTTGGAGCCGTCAACTGCATATTCGGCTTGAATCGTAACACCGGTTTTCTCGGTCAACTTCTTGCCGACGGCATCCTGCATGTTCACCCAGTTTGCATTGGAGTCCGCGCTGTAATAGGTCATCGTCATCGGCTCCAGCTTCTCTTCCTGCTGGGCATCCGTTCCGCCGTTTTCTTTTTGTCCGCCGTTTGCGCTATTGCCGCTGTCACCGCCGCATGCTGCAAGAACGAACGTTGCCATCATCATGACCGCTAACAGCAACGATAATCTCTTCTTCTGTTTCATTGCTTTACCCCCTAATCTAAAGTGTAAATAATCTATCGTTTAACAGGCATAAGGGCCTGCTTGATAGCTGTAAGCCATCAGCTTTTTACTGCGCCGAGCGTCATGCCCTTCACGAAGTAACGCTGCAGGAACGGGTAGACGATCAGGATCGGAACCGTGACCACAATCGTAATGGCCATCTTAATCGATTCCGGAGATACCTGTTTCACGATCTCGGCCATGTTCTGGCCGGTCATCATGCCGCTTTGCTGACCCTGCGTGCTCTGCAGCACCTTCATCAGCTCGAATTGAAGCGTTGTCAGATGAGGCGCGGAGCCGTTGTACAGATACGTATCGAACCAGGAGTTCCACTGCCCGACGGCCAGAAACAGCGCAATCGTTGCGAGCACGGGCTTGCACAGCGGAAGGATAATCCGGTAATAAATCGTAAAATCATTGGCGCCGTCCAGCTTGGCCGATTCCTGCAAGGAATACGGCAGGCCGTCGATGAATGACCGGATGACGAACACGTTGAACGCGCTTACCATTCCCGGAATGATGTAGACCAGGAACGTATTCATCATGTTCAGATCCCGGATCAGGATAAATACCGGTATCATGCCGCCCGAGAAATACATCGTCAGCGCAAGAAAAGTCGACATGAACTTTCTGCCCTGAAAATCGACCCGGCTCAGCACATAACCGAGCATCGTGCCGCTAAGCAGGCCGAGCAGCGTTCCCGCCAGCGTCCGAAGGACCGTAATTTTCGCTCCGGTGAGCAGTCCTTCGTATTGAAAAATCTGTACGTAATTTTCGAAAGTGAATTGACGGGGCCATATCGTAATTCCTCCGCGAACCGTATCGACGGAGTCGTTCAAGGAAATGGCCAGTACGTTTAAAAAAGGATATAAGGTCACGATCATGACAAGCGTCATAAACGTGTAGTTCACAATATCAAACACCCGGTCGGAGAGCGAGGGCTTGAATGCTGCTTTGGTACGTGCCATGCGGGTCCCTCCTCCTTACATAATCGATTGCTTGGTAAATTTTTTGAAAACGCCGTTCGCGATGAGCAGCAGGATGATGCTGACGATCGAGTTGAACATCCCGATGGCCGTACCGAAGGAAAAGCGTCCCATGCCAAGCCCGTAATTCAATGCATAGAGATCCAGGACCTGGGAGTAATCCACCACCAGCGGGTTGCCGAGCAGGAACTGCTTCTCGAAGCCGATGCTGATCAGATGTCCGATCGACATGATCAGCAGGATCGCAATCGTCGGCGCAATGCTTGGAATCGTAATATGCCAAATCTGACGGATGCGGCTTGCGCCGTCGACCTTGGCGGCCTCAAACTGCTCTTGGTCGATGCCTGAAATCGCTGCCAAATAGATGATCGCGTTCCAGCCCATTTCCTTCCACAGATCCGAGCCGGTTACGATATACCAGAACCAGCTTCCCTGCGCCATGAACTGAATCGGCTGGTCGATGATGCCGAGCCACATCAGCAGCTGATTGACAGCGCCTCCATCAACGGACAGCATTTTGGTCACGATCCCGGCCACAACGACCCAGGATACGAAATGGGGAAGATACGAAATCGTCTGAACCGTCCGTTTAAAAACGCTTCCACGAAGCTCATTGAGAAGCACAGCGAACAGGATCGGAATCGTGAAGCCGACGATCAGCCCCATAAAGCTCATAGCCAGCGTATTTCGCAAAACCAGATAAAACTTTTCATCCGTAAACAGGGCCACAAAGTGATCGAACCCGACCCATTTTTGCTCAAATACGCTTCTGCCCGGCTTGTAACTTTGGAACGCCATGAGCCAGCCCCATATCGGCAAATAACTGAAGATGAACACGACAATGATGAAGGGCAGCGACATGCCGTACAGTATTTTCTGCTCCTTGAAAGTGGCCCAAAAGCCTTTCTTTTTCTTCTTTCTGGTGGCAGGTTGGACGCTGCCTTCTCTCTCTGTTACCGCTTTCAAGCCAACCCCTCCTCTCTTGTATAAACTGATGATAAACGAAGCCGCAGGAAGGGGGTACCCAAAGGATTCGTGCAAAAATCATATAAAAATTAGACATTGTTCCGCCCGATCCCGGCCATATCCTATGGGGAGGGACAAACAAAAATAGACGCGCACCATAGACGCGTCTTCGGGCAGAATCAAGGCAGCCCTTACCTGCGGAAGCGAAAAGCACCGGAACAAGCCTTGGCATCAAGCTGCAGCCGGCTATCCCGTCCAAGGCATCCGCCGTGACGTGAGATAACACACTGCTCCCTTAAAGCTCCAGCTCTTTGCGATAATTCGACGGCGAGGTTCCAACATATTTTTTAAACTTGCTGTGGAAGTAATCCACGTTGGTATACCCTACCTTCTCCGCAACCTGGTACACCTTCATCCCCTGTTTCAGAAAATCCTTGGCCTTGTCGATTCGGACCTTATCCAGATACGTGTTAAAGTATTCACCTGTTGTATTTTTGAACATTTTGCCCAAGTAAGCGCTGTTGTAATTGAATACCGAGGCCAAGGTTTCCAGCTTAATATTGTCGCTGTAATTTCGTTGGATCAGGTCCAGTATGCGCTTCATCTCCTGATCCCGCCCCCCTCTGCCCGCCTGCCACACCAGCTCCTCCAGGAATTGGGCGGAGTGCCGGCACAGATCAAATACGGTCCGTTGGCGGAAGATTGCAGCTATCCGGTCCGAGTATTCCTTCGTTCGCGATTGCAGCTCGGTATGATGCAGCGTCAGCTTGTTATGCACGCTGGTCAGCAGCTCGACGAAAGCGCTCTTCATGTCCCCTTCGGTGTATTGATCCCGGATCATGCCCAAGGCGGCGGAGCGGAGCAGCTTCTGCTGAATGTCCGCGTTGCCGACGTCCACTGCGTAATACAGCTGCTCCATGAACGGACCGGGCTCATACCCTTCCGATGGCTCAGCCCCGTTCTCGCCGCCGAACGGCACCGACTCCGGGTACAGCAGCTCGCCAGGGGCATAGAAGAATCGCCGCCGCAGCAGCTTCTTGGCCGCATGGTAGGACTTGACGGTATCGGCGGCCTCCCGCACAGGCTGCCCCATGGCGGCCGTAATAGCGGCTCCGGCCGCGCTTGCTGCCGTCTCAAGCCGGTCCTGCAGCTCTTTCCTTCCGGAGGCGGACAGCACCGGTACCGGCATAAGCAGACCGAGAAAGCCATGCAACGAAAATACGATGCCGCTGCCCTCCCTCTCGAAGGCTTCCACCAGCTTTTCCTTCAGGAGGCGATCCGGTTCATCGCTCGTTTCATCGGAGCCGTGAACATAAACAAGTGCAACCTGATAATGGTCCCAAGCAAGTCCCAGCTGCTCGGCCAGCTGGCGGGATGCCGCATCCACTCCCGCCTCCTGTTCCTGCCGGAGCCAGGATTGAATGAGCTGCTCGCGGCTGATTTCCGAGGCGGCCTGATTCAGCGCCATCCACTGACGCTCCTGCTCGATCGTTTCCTTCATCTGCATCAGGTAAGCGGACAGCTCATCCTCATCTACCGGCTTGAGCAAATATCCGTCAACCCGATGGGAGATAGCCCGCTTGGCATAATCGAAATCGGCGTAACCGCTGAGGATCAGAAGATGAATCGCCGGATCGGCGGAGCGGACCGCCTCGATCAGCTGCAGACCGTCCATGCCCGGCATGCGAATGTCCACCAGCATGACGTCCGGCGCATAACGCTTGTGCTTCTCAAGCGCTTCGTTTCCGTTGGCAGCTGTGTCCACGACCTCGTACCCCAGCTCGCTCCAAGGCACGATACTCTTCAAACCTTCACGCAGTTTAGGCTCATCATCCACGATCAGCACTTTAATCATCGATTTCTCCTCCTGTCGGAATACTGAATTCTATACGGGTGCCCTCTCCCGGCTCGCTATAAATGGCCAAGCCGGATTCGGGGCCATAAGTCAGCTGGAGTCTGACATGCACGTTGCGCAAGCCGATTCGGCCGCCCTCATGCTCGTCGGATTCATTCAGGAAGCTGTGTATCATCTCGAGCCGTTCCGGAGTAATGCCTGCCCCGTTATCCTCGGTTACGACGAGAATCATGCCACGCTGGGCTGTAACCCTAACCCGGATAAACGTGCCGTCTTCCTTGTGGTCCATGCCGTGAATGACGGCATTTTCAACGAGAGGCTGGATAATCAGCGGAGGGATCCTGACCGGCTCGGCATCCGGATCCACCTCCAGCTCATATTTCAACCGGTCTTCATACCGAAATTTCTGAACGTCCAGATAGCATCGCACCATCTCGATTTCGTCCTTGATCGTCGTCTTTCCGCTTCCGACCTCAAGATTGCTGCGCATCATCTTTCCGAGCAGCCGGACGATTCGGGCGATCTCGCGCTCGCCCTTCAAATGGGCCTCCATCCGGATCGCTTCCAAGGCATTGAACAGGAAATGGGGATTGATCTGACTGGCCATCATTTTAAACTTGATTTCACTTTGCTTCTGCTCCAAGCGCCGCTTCTGCAAATTGGATTCCTGCACTTCGTTCATCAGCTCATTAATGCTTCCGACCATGGAGTTGAACTGGCGGGATAATTGCCCGATCTCGTCTTTGCCGTCAATCTCCATCGCCACGGCAAGGTTCCCGGTCCCTACCTTTGTAATATGCTTGCTAAGCCTTAGCAGGCGGTTTGAAATGAGCGAGGAGAAGCTGTAGATCAGCAGGACGGCCAGCACCAGGCTAATGATGATGACCGTCATCACCAGCCGGTTAATCCGGTTCGCTTCGGCTACGATGCTGTCGATGGAGAAGATCGATATAATTCTTAGGCTGTTCTGCCCCATCTCCGGATTCAGCGGTTCAATGAGCACCTTGGATGCTTCACGATCAATGACCGCCTCGTAGGACCCGCTCGGTTGATAAACCGCGCCGGAATCATCATGGATTTCGGACAGCGTCCTGCCGTAGAGATCCGGGCGGTTGGCAGCAACGATATTGTTCTTGCTGTCCGCTATGATCGTGTAGAACGATTCCTGATTCAGAATCGTATTCAGCATGCCCGTGTTGACGTTGATAACCAGCACGCCGCGGTTGTCTTTGCTCCCCAGGTCCACTCCCTTGATCAGGCTGAGGTAGTGCTTCCCGTCACGCTCATCAACAATATAATCCCAGTGAATGACGCCGATATTTTCCTGGGCCCGGACGTACCATTCCGCCTGCCGGATCTCTTGTTCCGGATAGATGAATTCCCAGTTGTTCAGCATGGTCTGGTTCTCGCTGTAAAAGCGAATGTTGGAGATCTCTTTATACATCTGCTTCGCCTGCTGAAGATCCGGATAAGCACGATAGGCGACAAACACATCGTATACGCTTTCATATTGGCGGTTGGCCAGGTTTTTGAGCCGCTCATCATATGAAAGCCGGTAGGATAGATCATCCGACACGTTAAGCACCTCTGTCGACCGCTTCTTCACCCGGTCCACGTTCTGGTACGCTTGCTCCAAGGCATTGTTAAATGCAAACTTACGGAGCTCTCCCGTCAGGAAAATACTGACGATTGAAACCGGAACAAATACGACCACGACAAAGGATAAAATCAATTTCGTTCGGATTTTCATATCATTCATCAGTTGAATGAAATACGATAACATCGAATGGTTTTCGCTCCTGTCTTACATAGACGTCGGCAGATCCGAGGAAACGGTTACAAATAATTGCCGATGGTGGCCCAAACTCCCTGCCGCTCCCCAATTATATCAGGATAAACACCCCTTCTTGATCAACCAAAAGATGGAAGAAGCCCGACTCCAGCACAGGGCTGGTCCGGGCTCACCTTCCTTATTAACAAGCAGCCAATCTTGCGCTTCCGAAAACTATCCTTTCAACTGAACGGCGAATTCCGCTTTCCGGCCCCCGGCCACGTCAATCCGGCCTTCCGCCAGAGTCGCCCCTTCTCCGTCTACGGAGACAGCTTCGCCCGTGCCGTACAGCTTCACGGAGAACGGCTTGCCGCTGCCTTCGGATGTCAGGCTAATCCGGTTTCCAACACGGACAGCGCGTACGGACAGTTCAATCTGACCTTCCATGTTGCGCACCGTTACCGATGCCTCTTGGCCATCTTCCAAGGCATACAGCCCCAGCTCCACTCCGTCTGCATAGTCATAATCCGGCCGGTTGTCGTTAGCGCCCAGCGCCAGGAAAGAGTTGCCCCGTACGAAGAGCGGCAGACTGAGGAAATCATAGGTCTCCTTGCGCCATGAACCGCCTTCCACCGTTTCGCCGGTCAGCAGATGCGTCCAGGGCCCGTGCGGAAGATAATACGATACTTCTCCCTTCTCGCTGAAGACCGGAGCAACCAGCAGCGAGTCGCCAAGCATATATTGACGGTCCAGCATTTCGACGGCCGGGTCTTCAGGGAATTCCAGGAACATGGCCCGCATGCTCGGAATCCCGTGCTCCGAGGCTTGAACCGCTGTATTGAACAGATACGGCATTAGACGGCTCTTCAGCTTCGTGAAGAAGCGCGTAACATCGACGGCCTCTTCGTCGTATGCCCAAGGCACCCGGTAGGACGTGCTGCCGTGCAGGCGGCTGTGGCTCGACAGGAGACCGAACGCCAACCAGCGCTTGAACACATGGGCCGGCGCCGTATTCTCGAAGCCGCCGATATCATGGCTCCAGAAGCCGAAGCCGCCTAGGCCGAGCGACAAGCCGCCGCGAAGGCTCTCCGCCATGGATTCGTAATCGGCGTAGCAATCGCCGCCCCAGTGAACCGGGAACTGCTGTCCGCCAACCGTAGCGGAACGCGCGAATACGGCCGCTTGATTTTTCCCGAATTTCTCCACAAGCACTTCGAATACCACTTTGTTGTAGAGCTGGGTGTAATAATTGTGCATTTTATGCGGATCGGATCCGTCGAAATATACGACATCGGTTGGAATCCGCTCGCCGAAATCCGTTTTGAAGCTGTCCACGCCCATGTCCGCCAGCTCGCGGAGATATCCTGCATACCATTCGCATGCATCCGGATTCGTGAAATCCACAAGCGCCATCCCCGGCTGCCACAGATTCCACTGCCACACGTCGCCGTTAGGCTTCTTCACGAGATATCCCTTCTCCCGTCCTTCCTCAAAAAGGCGCGAGCGCTGGGCGATATACGGGTTGATCCATACGCAAATTTTCAGGCCCTTCTCTTTCAGGCGCTTCAGCATGCCTTCCGGATCCGGGAATACTTCCTCATCCCATTGGAAATCGGTCCAATTCAGCCCCTTCATCCAGAAGCAGTCGAAATGGAAGACGTGCAAAGGAATGTCGCGCTCCAGCATCCCGTCCACGAATGAATTGACCGTAGCTTCGTCATATTGTGTCGTGAACGAGGTTGAGAGCCACAAGCCGAAGGTCCAGGCCGGAGGCAGCGCCGGCTTGCCTGTCAGATTCGTATATTTATCGAGCACGCCTTTCGGATCGGGACCATCGATGATGAAGTACTCCAGCGACTCGCCTTGAACGCTGAACTGCACCTTCTTCACCTTCTCGGAGGCCACCTCGAAGGAGACGAGATCCGGCTGATTCACGAATACGCCGTAGCCTTTGTTCGTGATGTAGAACGGGATGTTTTTATAAGCCTGCTCGGAGCTTGTGCCCCCGTCCTGATTCCAGATGTCGACGGTTTGGCCGTTCTTCACGAAGGACGTGAAGCGCTCGCCAAGCCCATATACCCATTCGCCTACGCCAAGATCCAGCTCCTCGCGCATGTAGGTCTGTCCGCCGTCCTCAACAATGTGGGCGATCGATTTGAAGCCGCTGCCCGTGATACGCTCGTCTCCACGATAGAAATGAACCGACCACTGCGGGCCTTTCTTGATGACGACACTCAAATTTCCGCTGCGAAGCACAGCCTCCTCGTCATTCTCCTCAATAAATGCATGGCTGCCTTCTTCCTTATACAGCTCGAATGCCGGTCCAAGGTCGCGTACGCCTGCATAATGAACAAGCTTGACGCCGATCACGCCCGGAGCCGGAGAATGGAACTGCACGGTAATGAGCTGCGCGTTGATAGTTGCTCCTCTGCCTGGAATCGGGGCTGTCGAGGCGTACGCTGTGAGCGTGTTGCCTTTCACTGCAAAATCATAGGCCTGTACCGCTCCTGCAATCGAGAAGCCTTCACGTACCAGCCAGTTGCCGTCCGTAAATTTCATGATAGGAACCGCCTTTCTATATTCTGAAAATTGATTATTGGGTTGAAAGCGTTATAATATCATTATACTGATATATTTTTAATGGAACTATCAATATTCGGCCATTTTATAGCACAATCTTGACGTTTAGATGCAACCCATTCATTTCCTGAAAAGCCCGAAGGAGGATTCAAGCATGGATCAAACGCTGCACCGGTCCCTCAAAGAAAGCAAGGCTCATGGCAGCGAACGCTTTCCGTTCGGGATTTACTGGTACCAATTTGCCCCGGGGGCTCATGTTGTAGACTCCCACTGGCATACGGAATCCGAAATCTTCTATTGCATCGAAGGCGAGGTGTTGTTCCAAATCAACGATACCGAATATGTTCCGGTTCGCGCTGGCGAAGCCCTGTTTATCGACGGCTCCGATATCCATACCGGCCACGCCCGAGGGGATCAAGGCTGCAGCTTCTGTGCCATGGTATTCGATTTCGGCATGCTCGCAAGCGCCCAGTACGATGCGCTCCAGGAAGGCATGATCGTTCCCTTTCAGGAACGGAAGGCCACCTTTCCTAGGCTGATTACCTCCGAGACGGATGGTGCGCTGCTCCAGCATATCAAGGACATGATCGCCTTATCCAAACAGCCGCCGCCGCCCGGTTATGAAGCTGCAATCAAAGGCCATCTGTACCTTATGCTCCATCACGCCGCCGCATCCGGCAGGCTGGTGAACCGCAGCCGTTCCGATGCGGCCGATACATCAAGAACCGAGCGGCTGAAGAAGGTGATCGTCTATATTCAAAACAACTACCATCGCCCGATTCGAATCAGCGAGCTGGCCGACCTGATCCCGATGAGCGAGGGTCAATTCTGCCGCTTCTTCAAATCGATGACCGGTCAGACGCCGGTAGATTATATGAACTCCTATCGGGTGCGGCAGGCAGCGGAGCTGCTGCGTCAGCCGGAACATAAAATATCCGACATCGCACTCGATGTCGGATTCGGGCATATCAGCTATTTTGTTCGGGTATTCCGCAAAATCATGAACTGCACGCCTTCAGAATATCGCAAAAACTTATAATTTCGGGGGTACTGGCTCTGCCCTCGTTCTTAATATATTTCACCAGTGTCTCTACATTATAATAAGCAGTGACGATATTGTTCTGGCTGTTCATCTGCTCGCGGTCTTATTTATATCGTGCTTGTCGCCGGCTTCGGCTTCAGGGCCGCCTGTTCGGAGCCCTAGGGATCTGCATTCCCATATTGATCAGAACCGTTATACATAGTCTCCCGTAAGATTCGTATCCTTTGCGGGGATCGCAGCAGATAACGCCAGCGAAGGACAACAAAATGGTCAACAACCAGCGAACAAGCAAAACACGCCGTTTAAAGCGAGAGTTTCGCCCTAGAACAGCGTTCCTAATATATTGGTGACCGATTATTGCCGGACCTCCCTATGGATCCGGACAAACGGACAGCGAATCGGAGACTCGGCGCTGTCGTCAAGGAAATATTGCTTCCATTCGTAATTGTCTTCTTGTCCGTACAAATTCAAATCCGGGTGCGGCGGCACGGCATCATACGCCTCTAGGCGTTCCCTGATCAGCTTCTTGGTCCGCTGAGCCTGCCGGGCTTTGGCGTTGAATTGCCGCAAAACCCAGCGCGGCGTGAACGCAAGCATCATGCAAGGAAAATGCCTGCTCCTGCGCTTCTCATGCGCCGGCGTCCCGCAGTAAACGAAATACGGCTCGCCGCCATAACAAAATTCCCATAAGTGATGTGACGGCTCATCCGGTATGGACTCGGGCCATGGCTGCGGGTCATACGCTGTTGCCCGGCTCAGCAGAGCCCAGAACAGCCTCTCGTAATATTCGACGCCATTGCGGCCGTCCCCATCCTTTCCGGTATGGATCATAACCACCAGCGATGTATAGTTTCC
This sequence comes from Paenibacillus sp. FSL M8-0142, assembly GCF_038597315.1. Classification (NCBI taxonomy): domain Bacteria; kingdom Bacillati; phylum Bacillota; class Bacilli; order Caryophanales; family Paenibacillaceae; genus Paenibacillus; species Paenibacillus sp. FSL M8-0142. The sequence goes on along the minus strand of NZ_CP152008.1, from coordinate 839,273 downwards.
GTATTCTCTTGAATGGAGCCCATACTCATGAAGCAGTGAAGCTAATTCACCGGATGCTTCCTCTATTGAATACCTGCTAAGGTTGAGAAAGCCGTATCGGAAATGCTTCAAAGCATGGCCCTGAACGGCAGGAATACAAGGGAATTTGGCGGTCTTATCCGTCATTTTCGCCATCAGGCTGTCAGCGGCTTCAAGCTGCCAGGCCTCCGGCAGATGAAACAAGGCATCCGTATCCAGCAGTGTTGTCCGTGAGCTCATTACCAGTCCCTCCCCTTTCTTCAGCATATAGGGGGGAACAAAAATAGGTGACTGTACCAGCCAAAATTAACATGATTTTAGAAAACCGTTTCACGAAGCTTGAACTTTCTGATATCTTAAGTAGAGAAGAAAATTACCATTCCAGGCTTACGCCTTAATTACCATAGAGAGGATTCTTTCACATTATGTCTAAACCCCTGCTAAACGATCAGATTCAAAATGCCAAGCCGGCCAAGAAGCCGAGGCCTACCGCACCGCCCGTTCGACTGTTCGCGCTGGGAGGGCTTGGGGAAATCGGCAAAAATATGTATGGCGTCGAGTTCAAAAACGAAATCATCCTCATTGATGCCGGCCTGAAATTTCCCGATGCTGAAATGAGCGGTGTCGACTACATTATTCCGGATATCCGGTATTTGATTGAAAACAAGCATAAAATTAAGGGTCTGTTCCTGACGCATGGCCATGAGGACCATATCGGGGCTATTCCTTATGTGCTTCGTCAAATTCAGATGCCGATATTCGGAGGCCCTTTGACCATCGGATTGGTCCGTGCCAAGCTTGAAGAGCATCGATTGCTGGATCAAAGTGATCTGCGGCTCTTCCATGAGGACGAGACCATCTCTTTCAAGCATCTGTCCGTTCATTTCTTCCGGACAACCCACAGCATTCCGGACGCCTTTGGCATCGTTGTCGAAACTCCATACGGTCCTGTTGTACATACCGGGGATTTCAAATTCGATTTCACGCCGGAGGATAAGCCCGCCGATCTTCATAAAATATTAAAGCTTGGCGCACGCGGCGTACTCGCGCTGATGGCGGACAGCACCAACAGCGAACGCGACGGCTTTACGCCTTCGGAGCGTACGGTAGGCGACTCCATTCTCCGCCTGTTCCATGAGTGCCCCGGACGGATCCTGTTTGCCACATTTGCCTCCAACGTCCACCGGCTGCAGCAGGTTGTGGAGGCTGCCATCCGAACCAAACGGAAAATTGCCATCGTCGGACGCAGCATGGAGAAGGTATTCGTCATCGGGCAGGAGCTCGGTTATATTCGCATGCCTGAAGGCATGCTGATTGACGTCAAGGCAGTCAACCGTTACCGTGACGACCAGGTGCTGATTATCTGCACCGGAAGCCAAGGCGAACCCAATGCGGCTCTTACGCGCATCGCTTCCGGGGCGCACCGGTCCATTCAAATTCATCCGAACGATACGGTCATCTTCTCGTCCTCGCCGATTCCGGGGAATACCCAGAACGTGAACCGCAGCATCGATCTGTTGATGCGTGCCGGCGCGGAGGTTAAATACGGCTCGATTCTTGACATTCACACATCCGGGCACGGCTGCCGGGAGGATCTGAAGCTGATGATCAGCAGCCTGCGCCCTAAATATTTCGTGCCGATCCATGGAGAGTACCGGATGCTGCTGAATCACCGGCATCTGGCCACTCAGGTTGGGGTTCCGGACAGCAGCGTCTACTTGCTGAATATCGGCAATACGCTGTCGATCTACCGCAATTATGCAAAGAAAGGGCGCAACATTCCTTCGGGGGATATCTACATTAATAACGGCGAACTGCGCAAGCATGAGAAGGAGCTGCTTGAGGAACGGGTGCAGCTGGCCCATGACGGGGTTGTGATCGTTGCGATCACCATTAATCCGGAAACACGGAAGCTCCTGTCCGGCCCGGAGCTGATTACCCGCGGCTTTGTGTATATGCAGGACTCCAAGCCGCTGCTGCGTCGAGCCGAAGCGATGCTCCGCAAGCAGCTGAACAAAGCCGGAGAGCAGCGTGAATATAACCGCGCGGTCTGGGAGCAGATGACGAACACGGCCCTTAACCGTTATTTCAAACGGGAGCTGGGACGAAGCCCATATATTATGCCGTCAATAATGGAAGTATAATTGTAGAATATAGACCCAGAGTACAATTCCATCCATCCGGCTCAAACGAACCAAGGGGCATTCCGAAGGTCTTCAGACCTGATCGGAATGCCCCTTGTGCTCGTTTAATGGCCAACTGCCGATTTTATCGCATACCAGCTGGAGAAGGTTTCAGAGTCCCTGCACTTACTCATCCGCCAGCTCCAGCCCCTTGGTCTCTTTCCCCAGCAGGAGCACTCCCAGCGCCCCAATCAAAATCGTCACAAAGAACATGACAAAAATCAATTCGATACGGGTTCCCTGCTGCTTCAAAACGCCAACAAGCAGCGGTGCAATAACGCCGCCAATCCGGCCGAAGGAGGTCGCAAGCCCTACGCCTGTCGAACGAACCTTCGTCGGGTAAAGCTCCGGACTGTATGCGTACAATCCGCCCCATGCTCCGAGATTAAAGAAGGACAGGCAGATGCCCGCAGCCAGAAGCGAAGCCTCGGTATTCGCGTAACCGAACCAGATCGCGCTGATGGCCGTAAAGACCAAATACGTGACCAGCACGAATTTCCGCCCGAACCTTTCGATAAAGTAAGCGGCCGTAAAATAGCCCGGCAATTGAGCCAGCGTCATAATCAGCACGTACTGGAAGCTTTTGACCAGACTGAAGCCCTTGTCTACCATGACCGTCGGGAGCCACAGGAACATGCCGTAATAGGAGAAGACCACCGTAAACCAGAGCACCCACAGCATGATGCTCGTGCGCCGATGCTCGGTCGACCAAACCGAGGCTACGCGCTCTCCAAACGATAGCCTCCGGGCGCTCTTCTGCCGCATATACCGCGGCGAATCCTCGATTGCGCGGCGAAGGTACAGCGCGTAAATGGCCGGCAGCGCCCCAATGACAAAGGCCGTTCGCCATCCATAGTCCGGAATGACGAAATACGCAATCAATGCGGATAAGATCCACCCCGCAGCCCAGAAGCTCTCAAGCAGGACAACTGCTCTTCCCCGTTCCCGGACCGGCATGCTTTCCGAAACGAGGGTGGAGGCCACCGGAAGCTCTCCCCCAAGACCGAACCCTGCGATAAAGCGCAGCAAGCACAGCATGATAAAGCCGGTGGCCAGTGCCGAAAGAGCGCTCGCGATCGAGAAAATAAGCAGCGTCCAGAGTAAAATATTTTTGCGTCCGTATTTATCCGCTAGAAAACCGGCCATCGCCGCACCGAATACCATCCCGATCGACGTCGTGCTTGTCAATATCCCGACCTGCTGCGAGCTCAGCGACCATTCTGCGGCGAGGGCGGCGACAACAAACGAGATCATCCCCACGTCCATGGCGTCAAACATCCAGCTGATGCCGGCGCTGAACAGGAGCTTACGCTGCTTCGGCTCCTTTAACAGCCCCATCCTTCCGTTACGCATGCTAAAACGCTCCTTTCTTAAGATATCAGACAGTATAAACTTCGCGGCGCCAGCTTTCTGATATCGCAAGAGAAACTACCGCTAAACGCGGTCTGTCTTCTTTGAATGTACGTCGATAGACGTTTTTCTTACCTTTTTATAATGTAGTGGATTGCTAGAACGGTAGCAAGACTTAATCGTTGTACCGATGCCAATTGCTGCAATGACACCCTTAAACAATTTTATATTGCCCCAAGAAAAGGATAATTTGGACATGGAGCGAATATATTGTTATCAGGCTTCCTATAAATGGTGACAATTCCAAAGCTAATCTAGTGAAATTGAGAGAAATTGGTTATTTTTGACTTGAACAGCTTTGCCTTTTCGTTTATTGTGAAAGAAAGCAAGTCACTTCATTTGGTGTGATTCGTTAGGAACGTTAACAAAGGAGTTATTTAAGTATGTACACGGAACAAGATATTTGGATTGTGCTTACAGGCACGGGCACCTGGTTTAGCAGAATGATCCAATATTTCACGAAAGCCCCGCTAAATCATGCATCCATCGCGTTTGACTCCGAATTACGCGAAGTGTACAGCTTCGGGCGGAAGAAAGCGAACAACCCCTTCAATGGCGGCCTCGTTCGTGAAAATCTCCGCGACCCCTTCTTCTATTCCTCTGCGTGTGCCGTCTACCGCTGTCGTGTCAGTCATGAGGATTACCAGAGGATGTACAATCTTGTTAAAGAAATGATGCGAAACCAGGATCGGTATAAATATAATCTGCTTGGACTGCTAGGCATTTTATTTCGGCTTCATATCGACCGCGACGATGCGTATTTCTGCTCCCATTTTGTCGCGAAGGTCTTCGAACAGGCCGGTCTTCGGCCGGTGAACAAGCCATGTCATTTGGTGACGCCTGAGGATTTCTCCAACTCTCCGCAGCTGACGGAAGTCTACCGGGGGCCGCTGCACGGGTATCTTACGATGGACACGGTTTCCCCTCTGTCCTCACCGCCGACCTACACGCCGGTTACCACCAAAGGCATCAGCAAAATTTTCCGTATCGGTTAAACCGTGGGCTTCGCCCGCTGTCATCAGCCATTGGCTTAAAGCTTCATGATCTCTGCAACGGACACAAAGAGCAGCCGGGCTTCTACCCCGGCTGCTCTTTGTATATCTGCAAGATCAAGCATTACGCAGACGGCGATTGATCCGTTACTTGCTCCAGAACCGGCTTTTCCACCGGATCGGCACTAGGTACAGCTTCCGCCTGCTGCTGCATTTTTCTACGCTTACGTCTTCGTTTGAAATAAATGCCAATCAATATTAAAGGAACCGCGATCAGGGCGATGTACAGGGATACATCCTTCACCATTCCTTCGGCTGCATTGCCATACAGGTAGAACAAAGTCCCCACGACATAAAATTTGGTCGCTCTACCCAAGGCCGCATAGGCCATCAGTCTCCAGAGCGGGAAGTTCAGACATCCGGACAAAATGGTAAATACCTTAAACGGGATCGGCGTAAACGAACCGATTAATATCGCAGCCTCGCCGTTTTTCTGAAACAGATTGGTTGCCGCGTCGATCCATTGCTTTTTCAAAATTTTATATAATACCGACTTCCCAAGCAGCTTTCCAATCGCGTACCCCAGCGGCGTTCCCAGCAAACATCCGATAAAGCCGTAAGTCGCTAGCCACAGCGCATCTTTCGGGTGAACAATACTCAAGGAAACCTGTAGAAAAAAGGCGGGAATCGGAAAAATCACGGCATCCGCAAATGAATGAATAAACAACCCTAAAGGACCAAAACTCCTTAAAAATTCCAAAATGTCCTGAAACATGTCTCAACCCCTATACATTTTTTCCTGCTTCTCTTTAGATCTGAATAAATTATAGCACATAATGATATGGGAAAGGACCCAGGCTGCTGTATACTTTTGCACGGCGCGAGTGAAAATGGTGCAAGCCTTTGCTCCTATCCAGTATATGCATCGAAGTCATATAACAACAAAAAAACCTTTCTTCCGGGGAAGAAAGGTTTAAGAAAATGCTCTTGCAGCCTGCGGCCGCTGGCCGAATCCAAAATGCATAAGCTTGCAGAAATTTGTGTTTTCTTTAATTCGCTGCTGTGCTGCGATGCGCGGAATGCCGGGTCGGTCCGACAAATTGATTAAGCGGGAAGCCGTTGCTTATCGCTTGGGTAATGAACGCTTTGGCCTGCTGCACAGCTTCACGGACCGTGAGGCCTTTAGCGAGCCCTGCCGTGATGGAGGCCGATGAGGTGCAGCCGGCACCGTGCGTATACTGGGTCAGAATCGCATCGGCTTCAAACCATTCGAAGGTCTTTCCGTCATAGAGCAGGTCCATGGCTTTGCCTTCGCGGATTTTGCCGCGGTCCTTAATCAGGACATGCTTCGCGCCGCGGCCATGAATGATCGCCGCCGCTTCCTGCATTTGCTCCAAGGTCGTAATCGGTCCGGATTTGGCAAGCTGGGAAGCCTCGAACAAATTCGGGGTTACGACATCCGCACGCGGCAGCAGGAACTCCAGCATGGCCTCCGTATTCTCCGGCTGCAGCACTTCATCCGTGCCCTTGCACACCATTACCGGATCGATCACGATGCGCTTCAGATCATGCTTGTCAATATACTTGGCGACCAGCTCGATAATATCAACCGAACCGAGCATGCCCGTCTTCATCGCGTCGATGCCGATGCCCTCGAGCACGGTCTTCAACTGGGTCTCCACGATGCCAAGCTCAACCGGAAAGACCTGGTGATCCCAGGTTGCCGGCTCCATGCAGACGATCGTCGTCAGCGCCGTCATGCCGTACACGTCAAATTCCTGAAACGTCTTGAGGTCCGCTTGGATACCCGCTCCGCCGCTTGTATCCGAGCCAGCTACCGTTAATGCTTTACGTATCGTCATGGTTCATGTTCCCTTCGCTAGTGAAATGGTTACTCTATTATAAAAAAAACTGCGATTTCCGTCTATCCTTGGCGAACGCGCTGATGCAGCGGCCTATGCTCGTGGATAACCCTGCAAGCACTCCGCATGCGGATCCCTCCTACGATCCCTCTTATTCCCGGATTTCCTTGAACTGACTAACCGAGGTCGAAATCCGGGAATAAAGGGGCACGCTTCGCTTCTTCTGAGGGATTCCGCCTGCTCCGTTGATGCCCTTTGGGGGTGGCGCTTGGTTGCAGGTATCCGGGGCTGAGCATAGCCCCTGCTATCCGTCAGCTGTTCGTTGAAGCAAGTTCCGTGGCTGATCGTCAACAGATCTACTAACAAGCTTACCTTGACTGTACAGCACTTCGCGTGCGGATCCTCCTTTGGCGTGCTGTTTTCAGTTAATGCAGCACTCCGCATGCGGATCCCCGTACGATCCCTCTTATTCCCGGATTTCCTGAAACTGACTTCCCAATGTCGAAATCCGGGAATAAAGGGGCACGCTTCGCTTCTTCTGAGGGATTCCGCCTGCTCCGTTGATGTCCTTTGGGGGTGGCGCTTGGTTGCAGGTATCCGGGGCTGAGCATAGCCCCTGCTGTTAGGCAGCTGTTCGTTGGAGCAAGTTCCGTGCTTCGAGTTGGCGCTTTACGCTCCCAGGTGCCTCCGCTTATTGCTCCGTAAGAATAACAGGGCCGTCCTTGGTAATCGCCAGCGTATGCTCATATTGCGCAGACCACTTGCCGTCCATCGTTCTGGCGGTCCAGCCGTCGGCGTCGATCTTGCACTTGTATGTCCCGATGTTCAGCATCGGCTCGATGGTGATGACCATGCCTTCCTTCAATCGCGTTCCGCGATGCGGAGGTCCGTAATGCGGCACCTGCGGCTCCTCATGCATGTTCTCGCCGATAGCATGCCCTACGAAATGCCGTACCACCGACAGGTTCTCGGATTCGGCATAGGACTGGATGGCATGCGAGATATCGCCGATCCGATTGCCCACGACCGCCTGCTCGATTCCGAGATACAGCGATTTTTTGGTCACATCCAGCAGATGCTGCGCCTCCTCCGAAATATTCCCGACCGGATAGGACCAGGCGGAATCCGCCAGCCATCCGTCGAGCTTCACCACCATGTCAATGGTGACGATATCCCCGTCTTTAAGAGGCTCGTTGCTCGGGAACCCATGACAGATAACGTCATTGACGGAGGCGCAGGTGGCAAACGGATACCCGTGATATCCCTTCTGCTCCGGATGCGCGCCGCGCTCGGCAAGGAACCCCTCCACGAATTGATCAATCTCCAGCGTTGTCACGCCGGGCTTGATCATGGTTGCGATATGCCGGTGGCAATCGGCCAGAATCTCTCCCGCTTTTTTCATCTTCTCAATCTGTTCCGGTGTCTTCAGAATAATCAATCGATCCACTCCTTATGCTGTGTGTGTATGGCTTCAGCCGTTACATAGTAAAAAGCCTTAACTGGCCGGGGTCAGAAAATCCATGCTCCCCCCAACCAATAAGGCTGATTCTCGTAAAGTATATCCGTCTTTCCTTCGGATCATGATTCGCTGATGCATGATTCTACAAATGCGATCATCCCTTACCTATCTTTATTCTACTCCTTGCGGAGCAGAAACCTCAATCCTTTTGTATAACCGGTATCTTCCAGGCATGATTTGATCATTCTCTGCTTGGATCGTCACTTAGTGACCTGCAATCATGGAGAATAGCTTTCCCCAAAAGGCAGGGTTTGGAACGGCCGGATGATGGCGTGGGAGAGCGGATCTTGGATGCGGTTGAAGTTCGGGCACCTTTTCGTACGACAAAAAAAAGAAAAAACCTTTACGCCCAAAAAACAGCGATAAAGGTATTATGCCCAAAAGCAAGCCACCGGCTCAGGTTACAGAAATCGAAGCCCTTGCGGATGCTGGGAAGTGCATTATGTATCTTCGAATTTTCGAGTGAACTTAACCGAAAGCAATGCTGGTCGGTTGATCGCCCCGATGTGATGCCAAGCACCCTCATAGCCTTCTACAACCCAATTGTCTCAATTTAGATGTCGCTTCCTCTTCTTTTGGTAAAAATAAATGCCCAGAACCAGGATCAGCACCAATACGGCTATACTTCCCTGAACGAGCGTGCTCCTGTGTGAGGAGGCGGAATCACCGGGGACTGGCCGTCTACGGGCGGGTAGCCGCTGCCAAGCTCTTTTAGTTCATTGGCAGCCGAGGATAGGAGCTTGGTCCCTTCACATATTCCGGTTTCCAATTTCCCGGACTCCCTATACGCAAATATCAGATATTCATCGCCGACCGAAAATCGGTCATAGCCGCAGCTCTCAGTAGACATTGCGGTGGAAATCGTCGTTTTCTTGCCCAGCTCTCCCTTCCATACCTTCGAAACCTCGAGCGTTACCGTAACCGGATCCGCGCCGGATGAAAAAAGCCGAAAAGGCGGCGGTCGATATGCTCGTCACTGCCTGCAAAAATCGCCGTCTTAAGCTCCAGGCTTTCTGCAATCGTAGGCGGCTCGGCACAGGAGCAGGCGGAAGCCTTAGGAAGGTTCACGGCATAGATACTTATCAGCAGCAGCAAAATGCTTAACAAGACCACGGGCTTGGATTTTGCCATCAAACCAGATCACCTCGATCATATAGACGGCTTAAACATCCAGTATGTTCCAGGCTCTCCCTGCAATTTCACGAATTCGTGGCAGACGATGTTATTTCCTCGCCAAAATCAGATAGTGGCGCTCTGTCGGATACTCGAGTCCTTCCACCCGCAACCCCGCCTGCTCAAGCAGGTTCTGCATCACTTGGGGATCGACACGGTTCGGACGGGGAACTCGCTGCTCCATCGGATCCTCCTGCCATTCCAGGCATAAGCAGCGCCCACCCGGCCTGAGAACCCTTGCGATTTCGCGAACGGAAGCCTCCAGCTCGTCCGTAATGTGCAGGATCAGGGACGCGATGATCCGGTCGACCGCCTCATCCTCGAAAGGCAGCTGCTCCACCTGTCCCTTCACTACTCGCACATTGGTCAATCCCTCTTCTGCTGCCCGCTTCTCCATGAATTCCAGCATCGCCGGCTCCAAGTCTACGGCAAATACGGTTCCAGCAGTCATGCTTGCAGCCGGTATGGAAAAATAGCCGGTTCCCGCCCCAATATCAAGCAAATCAACCTCACCGTTCACCTGGAGCTTCTCCAGCAGCACGGCTGCCGGAAGCTCCCACTTACGTTCCGGACTTTCCAACCGATCAATAAGGGTTGGATCAAAGCTCTCCTTCATCATCGTTTCTCCTTTCGTTTCCATCATCGATCTGTATTTTGTCTCTTCCTAACCCATCATACCGCATTGAGAAGTTGAAGGATAACCTCTATTGGGTCAACCGGATGCACATCTCCTTAGGATGCAAGGTGTACGGGTATGGTGTATGGTGTATGGTGTGTGGTGTGTGGTGTATGGTGTGTGGTGTATGGTGTGTGGTGCGCGGTAGGCGATGCATGGTGCGCGGAGAGCGGTACACGGTGCGCTTCGGTGAGCCGAGGTCAGGACATGCCCTAGATGACTGATGAACCCGATAGACGAGCAATTTATTGACAGGAAACACCCCGTTTCCCCAAAAAAAAGCATCCCTCGCAGGATGCTAAAACAAAACGCTGCGGCTATTAACCCAGCCTTCCTTCTACGGCAGCGCAAGCTTCCCCATCACGGTCGGGCGAAGCGCTCCCGTCGCTGCCGGCAGGTTGTTCGGCACGCCGTGCACGAAATCATTGCCTAACAGGGCAAAAATGACCGCTTCCTTCGCATCGTCATTCCACCCGAGCTCGGCGGAGGTCATTACCTTTTGTCCTGGCAGCCGTTCTTTCAGCATATGAAGCAGCGTCCGGTTATGCGCTCCCCCGCCCGTGACAATCACCTCTGCGATGGGAACTCGCGGAAATACATACCGTTCATAACTGTCCGCAATGGAAGCCGCCGTGAAGGCCGTGGCCGTCGCCACGATATCTTCATCCGAAAGACCGCGCGCGCTCGCCGCCTTAAGAAAAGAAGCCGCATACGGCTGGCCGAAAAGCTCCCTGCCCGTTGATTTGGGCGGCGGCGTCCGGAAATAGGCATGGGACATCATCTCATCCAAAAGCGCTTGATCCGGCTTCCCCTGAGCAGCCCACTTTCCGCCCTCGTCATAGGAGAGACGGCCCTCCGAAAGCGCGTGGACAACCGCGTCGATCACCATATTCCCCGGCCCAGTATCAAACGCCAGAACTTCGGACGGGCCCGCTCCCGCAGGAAGCGCCGTACAGTTGCCGATGCCGCCGACGTTCTGAAGCAGCCTGCCCCGTTCGTGATGCCGGAACAGGATCAAATCGCCGTAAGGAGCGAAAGGCGCGCCCTGGCCCCCCACCGCCATGTCCGCCGGGCGGAAATCGCCGACAACCGGTAGGCCCGTAAGCTTCGCGATGACCGAAATGTCGCCGATCTGCAGCGTGGACGGCGTTGAATACGGATCATCCGGCTCCGCTACGGGAAGATGCCAGATCGTCTGCCCGTGCGAGCTGACGAGGTCGACATCCTCGATCCGCATCCCGGCATCCGCTATCGCCTCCAGCACGGCTTCTCCGAACCGATATCCGAGGTAGGCGTTCATACTGCATACCGCAGCGCTGCTGGAGTGCTCCGTGCCGCACAGCTCCTGCAGCCGCCGGCGAAACTCCGGCTCATAAGAGCGGCTATAATAATGAAGCAGCTCGGCGGAAGCCGTAAGGCCGCTGCCGTGAATCCGGACGATGGCCGCATCGATCCCGTCAAGGGATGTGCCGGACATCAGGCCGACGACCACAGTCGGCTCCCCCTGCTTCCTAGGTGCGAGTATCATGGATTATGCCTCCCCGTACAGAAGATAAGGGGCTCTCATCGTTCTCCACCGATCCGTATCGTTCTCCCACTGCTCCGTGATGCGCCGAAGCCCTTCTTCTTCATGAATATGCTTCCGCACGTCATCGCTGCCCGTAAGCAGATCAATGAAATAACGGTTTCGCCCCTCGGGCGGCGTCAGCCATTGGAACGAATCCGGATACATCCGGCTGACCAGGTGCAGCAGCACAAGGCCTGCACGGACCGCCTCCAGCTTCGCGCTGTCCGTCACGAACAGCATGACGCCCCCGCAGCTCACGCCTTGATGCTTCGAGAACGTCGGTGTCATGTAGACGGAATGGGCATGAATACCGGGCAATCGGTAGGCATTAAACGCCTTGGCCAGCGCCTCGCCGTCGATCCATGGCGCGCCAATCCATTCAAACGGCCGCGTCGTGCCTCTGCCCTCCGACAGATTCGTTCCTTCGAAGAAGCAGGTTCCACTGTACAAACGGACGGTATCTAAAGTCGGAATGTTCGGGGACGGGAGCATCCACGGAAGACCTGTATCCGCATAGTCCATCGCCCGGCTCCAGCCTTCCAGCCCGATGACGTCCAGGTCGCAGCACGTGCCCCTCAGATCATTCGCCATCCGGGCATATTCACCGATCGTCATCCCGGTGCTGATCGGGATCTGCCACCCGCCCACCATCGATTCATACCCCGGCTCAAGAAGGCCGCCTTCCACACGATTGCCGCCGAGCGGATTCGGACGGTCCAGAACGATCAGGCTCTTCCCGTGCTCCGCGCACGCCTCCATAGCGTACAACAAGGTCGTCATGTACGTGTAGAACCGCACGCCAAGATCCTGAATATCGAAGATGAGGGTATCGATCTTCTCCAGCATCGCCGCATCGGGCTTGCGCGTTGCGCCATACAAGCTGTATACCGGTACGCCGAAGATGGGATCGACTTCATCGTCAACATGCTTGCCGGCCTGCAGCTCTCCGCGGAACCCATGCTCGCAGGCGAATAAAGCAGTCAATTCAGATTCCGGCAAACCGGCAATGATTTCAATCGAAGAACGAAAATCCGACGTGAGCCCCGTCGGATTCGTAATCACGCCAAGCCGGCGGCCGATGATGCTGTTATGCTTCAACCCCGCCGCCAGCCTGTCGATTCCGGTTAAACATCTCATATGCTGACACCTCCTGGCTCCGAGGACAGGGCGCCGTCAGCCGCAGGCTTCGCCTCCTCGGGATTCAAGACATTATAAGCTGCCTTATGCTGAAATATCGCCCACATGCCGTTGAACAGAAAGCCGAAGCCAACCACGGTGAGAAGAAGCGGAACGGCCACGCATAAAGCCTGAAAGCAAGCCCCAAGCGTATAAGCCGGATAACGCAGAAACAGCTTCACGCTGTGCGCCATCGCTTTGAAGATCCCCATGTTTTCCTGAATGACAAGCTGAAGCGTGTAGAATTGGGAGACCACGGCCATAATGACGAAGTATGTCTGAAAAACCCCGATCGCTAAGTAACCGATACCGTCTTTGCCTCCGTAATACCACCAGGTGGACCATAGGATAAGGATCATCACCACGAAGAAGAAGCCCATGACAACGGCAGGCAGAAACCCCTTGACGGCCCCCTCGAACACATCCTTCAGCACCGGCTTGCCTCTTTCCGTCTTCCGGTGGTAGGCATAGCAGACTCCGAAAAACAGCGGCATATACAGCACCGGAAGCAGCAGCAGCGCCGCAAGCACCGGAGCGAATATGACGACCGCCGCAAGCACCAGCGAGGTGATCATGCTGTACAGTGCCACGCTCGTAATCTCGCGGTATACCTCAACTCCCGTCTTCTTTAACACATCATTCAGCTTGCGCATAAGCTTCCCTCTCCTCCTCCAGATTGTTTACCAATCGATACGCTGTTCCGTCTCCGGATCGAAGAAATGCACCTTGTCGAAATTAAAAATAAACGTTTTGTCCATGCCCGGGTAACCCGTCGTCTCCGGATGCACCTTCGCCGTTACGGTCCGGTTGCCGATACGGAAGTATACCAGATTCTCCGAGCCGAGATGCTCGACGACCTGTATCTTTCCGGCATACGTGTACTCGTGATTCGGCGTTCCCGGCAAATCCTCGCCGGATATATGCTCCGGCCGAACGCCGAGAATCAGAGGCTTGTTCTCATACTTGCTTAAGCCGCGCGCCATCGCGTCAGGAATGGTAAACGAGCCGCCCTCCATCCGGAGCACATTCCCTTCCTTCGTCACATCGATGAAGTTCATCGGCGGGGAGCCGATAAAGCCCGCAACGAACATGTTCTGCGGATTCGCGTACAGCTCCGTCGGCGAGGCAATCTGCTGGATGATCCCGTTGTTCATGACGACGATGCGCTCCCCGAGCGTCATCGCCTCTACCTGATCGTGCGTGACGTAAACGATCGTCGCTTCAAGCCGCTTGTGCAGCTCTGACAGCTCGACCCGCATCTGCACGCGAAGCTTAGCGTCGAGGTTCGACAACGGCTCATCGAACAGGAACACCTGCGGATCGCGGACGATCGCCCGGCCCACGGCCACGCGCTGCCGCTGTCCGCCGGACAGCTCGCGCGGCTTGCGATCGATCATGGATTCGAGTCCGAGAATCGAAGCGGCCTGGGCAACCTTTTGCTCGATATAGGCTTTAGGCTTCTTCAAATTTCTCAAGCCGAACGACAGATTCTCGCGGATGGTCATATGCGGATACAGCGCATAATCCTGGAATACCATCGCAATGTCGCGATCCTTCGGATGCAAATTGTTCACGACCCGATCACCGATGATGATATCGCCGGACGTTTGCCGCTCCAAGCCCGCGATCATGCGCAGCGAGGTCGTTTTCCCGCAGCCGGAAGGGCCGACGAATACAACGAATTCTTTATCTTCAATGACAAAGTTCGATCCCGCAACCGCGGTGAAGGTTCCTTTGTTATCGTCTACAAATTCTTTTCGGATGTTCCGAAATTCTACGCGTGCCATAACGTTGCCTCCTTCTAGCCTTTAACGGCTCCAATGGTGATGCCTTGCAGGAAATAGCGCTGAAGCGAGAAGAACAGTATCATCATCGGCAAGGCCGCGACGGTTGCTCCAGCCATGAGTGCGCCGAAATCCGTGGTGTCCGCGTAAACGAAGGAAGCCAGACCTACCTGAATGGTTCTCATTTCCGTCGTGTTGGTCACGAGGAAAGGCCAGAAGAAATCGTTCCAGGATGCCACGAATGTGAAGATCGCCAGAACGGCGAGACCGGGCTTTGCCATCGGCAGAATGACCTTCCAGAAGATCCCGAACTCTCCGCAGGCGTCGATGCGCGCGGCGTGAATAAGCGAGGTCGGCAGCGATGACATGTACTGCTTCATCAAGAAGATGTTTCCTACGCTCACGATACTCGGCAGAAGAATCGCCGTATATGTATTCCCGAGATCAAATACGTCAATCATCAAAATATAGAGCGGAATGAGTGTAACCTGAGCCGGAATCATCATGGTGCTGAGCAAAATCCAGAAGACCGCCTTATTCCCCGGAAACTTCAGCTTCGCGAACGCATAACCTGCGAGCGATGCAAGGAACACGTTCGTCACCGTCAGGATGGAGGAGATGAGCAGCGAGTTGAACAGCCATCTCATGACGTTTGTTTTGCTGAAGAAACGTTCATACGGGGCCACGGACAGCACGTCTGGAATCATTTGCGGAATAAACGAAGCAGCCGACTTGGTGTCCTGGACCGATCCGATGAGCATCCAGTACAGCGGAATGATGGTCAGAATGCTCCATACGACCAGGATGACCGAGGCTGAGACGAGCAAAATCACTCTCGATCTTGATTTCATGGGTGCACCCCCTCTTTAGCATAAGCGAAGTCGTTAGTATTCGACGTCGGATGAGAAATACTTGAACTGGATAACCGAAATGACGATGATGAGCGCCGCCAGAACGAAGGATTGCGCGGATGCCAGCCCGAATTCGTAGAAGTTGAATGCCGTGTTGTAGATCAAGTAGGCAATCGTCGTCGTTGCAAAGTTCGGTCCGCCCTGAGTCATGAGATATACCGAGATAAATACCTGGAAGGACGTAATCACGCCCGTCACGAGCAGATATAATGTCGTCGGCTTCATGAGCGGCCAGGTGATGCGCCAGAATTTGGACCAGCCGCTGGCATGGTCGATATCCGCCGCTTCATACAGCGATTTCGGAATGCCGCCCATGGCGGCAAGGTACAGGATAATGCCTGCGCCATGAGAGCCGAGCCAGTTCATCAGGATGAGCGAGAACAGCGCCGTATCCGATTTTCCCAGCCAGATCACAGGATCGAATCCGAACAAGCCGATGAAGCGGTTCAGCAGGCCGGCATGGGTCGGATCGAAAATCGCCAGCCACACGACGGAGATCGTCACGCCGGAAGCGACGGCAGGAAGATACATGGTCGCTTTAAAGAACGTCTGCCACTTATCCTTCATTTGGAAAATAAAAAAGGATAAGGCATACGTGATGATAATGTTAACCGGTACCGTACCAACGGTGAACAGCACCGTATTCCACATCGATTTCCAGAACACCTCGTCCTTTACCATTCGGGTGTAGTTATCGGTTCCGATCCATTCGGAGCCCATGACGCTGTACTGCTGGAAGCTCATCAAAAACGCGGAAGCGACCGGATACAGCGTGAATATTAAAAACAGTAAAACCGGGGCCAGGATGAATAAGTACGCCCAACCGTATTCGCGCATATACCCCTTCATCGGGGTCCGCGGCGGCCGAGACTGAGCCGGGGCCGTCTGCATGGTAATTTCCTCCTTCCGCACAGGTGAACATTTTTGACTTGGCAATACTTGGGGTACCGCTTGTATCATCCGGTTACCGGAAAGCGCCGGATATGAACCTAAGGTTACAATCGCGGTTAAAAAGGGAGTGGCCGCGCTCCTGATAAGGACAACGGGACACCCCCTGGTTACTTGAAATTACTGTCCTAAAATTTGTTTGCCTTTGTCAATGAAGTCTTGTGCGATTTGCTCCGGCGTCTTCTCGCCAGAGAACAGCGCTTGAATGTTCGGCTTAACGACCTGCTCCTTGAATTTCTTCTGGTTCGCGGAATCTTCCGCATTCAGGCTCAAGGTTACCGGATTGTCTCTAAAGTTCGCAAAGATTTCAGCAGCTTTGATCGTCGACTCGGAGCCCAGCCCTTTACCCTCGAAATACTCAGCCTGGGATTTACGAACGAACGGCAGCACCAGCTCGTTGGCAGAATTACCGGCCTTAGCGCCGCTGAGTCCTTCCATGATCAGGAACGTATTCTTCGCGTGCTCTTCGCCTTTATCCTTCTTCTGTCTGAAAGCTACATAGCCTTCGCCAAACATGGACGTCTTGCGCTCTGCACCGTCATTGTGAGGCACCGGCAGCAGAACGAATTCGATCTTCTCGCCTTGAACCGTGCCGCTGTCGATATCCTTCGCGCGGTTTTGCAGCATAACGTCATAGTAAGGAATCGCCTTGGATACGATCGCCGCTTCTTCGGCATAGAACAGGTCCATCCGCTTAGCAGGCGTAATTGCCGCGGTTTCCGCAGGCATATGGCCGGCTTTCAGCAGGTCGGAAACGAAGGTCATCGTATCCAGAATGCGCTCGTCATTCCATTGGAACTCGCCCTTATCGTTCAGAACGTCAGGCATGCCGTTGCTGCGGGTCAGCATTTCGATGAAGTCCAGGGATGTTCCATCCGTAACCAATGCATAGCGTGTATTCCCGTTCGGCAGCTTGGTTGTCAGCTTGCCGGCAGCTTCCTTGAATTCGCTCCAGGTCCAGCCGTTTTCCTGAATGGACTGCCAGTCGATCCCGGCCTCCTCAAGGATCTTCTTGTTGCCGCCCCATGCCCAGAGGGACTGGTAAAGCGGAAGGCCGTACTGCTTGCCTTGGATCTGTCCGAGCTCCAATGTACCCGGCAGGTAGTCGTTCTTAATCTCGTCGGTCATGTAAGGGGTAAGCTCCAGCGCGAGCCCGGTGTCCACGTAGGCTCCGTCAACCGCATGGAAGTACAAATCAGGCGGATTTCCGGCGTTCAAGGCAACGTCGAATTTCTTTGGACCCTCCGCCCAGGACAGCACTTCGGTCTGTACCGTAATGTGAGGGTACTTCTCCTTCAGGTCCGCCACATGCTGTTTCAATTCTTCTTCATATTTGCCGTGAACGGGATAAGTCCAGACGACGACCGTATCAGGCTTCGGCGCGGCCTCTCCGTTACCTTCCGGCGTGGTGGAGGTTCCGCCGTCCGACGTCTTGGTCCCTCCTCCCCCTCCTCCGCATGCTGCCGTGAAGACCAGCATTAATGAAGCCAACAATGTGAGCCAACGTTTCTTCTTCATGTACTACTCCCCTTATCATAAAATATATTTGTGGTTAAGCCGGAAAAACTACAACCGCTTGATGGCCTGCCGGCTCTGGTCCAGATACTTCACCGAACTCTCGTAGTTCCGGCTGGCGACACCAAGATATAAAATATCGATAAGATTAAGCTGTGTAATACGAGAGGACATTGCGCCGCTGCGAATTTCGTTCTCCGTTGAAGAGGTATATAGCGGAATATCCACCGATCGGCTTAACGTCGAATCCCCGTACTTGGTAATGCCGATCGTTCTGCATCCGTTCTCCTTAGCGATGCTCGCTGCCCGGATCACTTCTTTCGTTTCACCGGAGTAAGATATGCATACCGCTGCATCCTCGGGCGTAAGCATTACGGCCGATGTCAGCTGAACGTGGGGGTCCGGGAACGAAATGCATACCTTGTTGATTCGCAAAAATTTCTGCTGGGCATCCATCCCGATCAGATTGGAAGCACCTACGCCAAACATAAATATGCGCTTCGCCTGATCAAGGGCCGATACGGCCTCTTCCACCTTCCCTTCCTCCATAATCTTCATCGTATCCCGAATCGATTGAATGTTATTGTTCGAGACGTTCTGTATGATTGCAGAAATGCTGTCATTGGGCCGAATATCCTGATACCCGGTGGCTAATGGCTCCTGCAAATCGCCAGCTACCTTCAGCTTCAGATCCTGATAGCCTTTGAAGCCCATCGTTTTGCACAGCCTTACAATCGCGGCTTGGCTTGAACCGCTTCGAACCGCCAGATCCGCGACCGACATCTGTATCATCTCTGCCGGCTCCTGCAAAATGAAGGCTGCAACTTTGCGCTCGGACGGATTTAATGTTTCAAAGACCTCACGCAATCGAACCAATCCGCCGTTCATCCTTTGCCCCCCTTTTACGATTCATCCTCTGATCTACAAGATATGTAACATTTAATGACATGATTTGATCGAAAGCATGACTGGTATCGCTTTCAATATCAGCGGATTGAGTTCATTATAAATTGTGTGAAATAATATTTCAATACTTAATTCATAATTTAAAATTTTGTTTTACAACCTCTCTTTTTTCTCCTATACTGAATATAGAAAGCGAAGTGGTTCAAAATGGAAATTTTTATCGGAGTCGACGGCGGTGGCACAAAGACTGATGCAACAGCCATCAACGCCAGCGGCCAAGTCCTTTCCCGTTTCACTGGAGGTTCCACTAATCCTTATATCGTTACCTTTGACGGGGCGATGAAAGAGCTTCAAACGGTGATCGATGGCCTCATGAAGCCGCTCAATCTTTCGTCAGCTTCATGTTCGGCAATATGCCTTGGTATGTCAGGTATAAGCTCGGACGAGGAACGGCAGCGGGTTCACCAGTTTCTAGAATCGCATTTCCTGGAACGGCAGCTCTCTCCGCGTATTTACATGCGCTCCGAAGCCGAGATTTCGTTAATGGCTGTACTGGAGCGCCAATACGGAATCCTGATCATTTCAGGAACCGGCTCCAATACTTACGGGATTACGAAATCCGGGAGCATCCACCGTGTCGGCGGCTGGGGGCATATTCTCGGCGATGAGGGCAGCGGGTATCAGATCGGGCTTCAGACTTTGAAGTCGGTCATTAAAAGCCATGAGCGGATTCTGCCGCCAACTCGGATGAGCAGCTTGATTCTGAAGGCTTATCCGCTGGGCCATATCGCCGATCTTAAATCATATATATACCAGCCTGCCATAACGAAGCAGAGCATCGCTTCCTTCGCCCGCTGCTGTATTGAAGCTGCGGAAGCCGGGGACCACGCCGCTCTTGGCATTCTCCGCTCGCAGGCCGCCGAGCTCGCGGATACGACTTCCGCGCTCATCATGCAGCACCATGAATTCGTGGCAAGTGATGTGGTGTGCATCGGTTCGATCTTCAAGCATTCACGCGTATTCCGGGAAGCTTATCGAACGGCGATACGGGAACGCTACCCGCGGCTGCAATTCCCGGAAGCAACGCACGACCGAGCACCGGCGCACGGTGCCGCCATGCTGGCATACCGGCTATTCCAGGACGGAGCCTAATGATCCAGGCGAATTGTTGTAACCGTTATCAGGCCCCGTCCATATTTCTAGACTTAAGAAAGTACCTGGCACAGGAAGTGGCGGCGCAGCTCCGCTGCCCTTGCCACTCCGCTGATCAGCTGTACCACCTACATAAGGTTCTGCCCGACGTTTATTCGTTCGGCCAACGGTAAATGCCCGGATACAGCAGCCGCACACGGCACGCTTTCTTAATTCTTCAAAAAGGAGACCTCTCATGACGAACATTCTCAGTCAATTGACAACCGAACAGCCTCATGAACATACGCAGAACATTGATCAGTTGAGCTCAGAGGAAATTATGACCCTGATTAATAATGAGGACAGCCTGATCACCGACACGATTCGGGAGCTGATCCCTACCATCGCCAAGGCGGCTGATCTTATCGTAGAAGCCTTTCAGAACGGCGGCCGTTTATTCTACGTCGGTGCAGGAACGAGCGGACGGATCGGTATTCTTGACGCATCCGAGTGCCCGCCAACCTATGGGACGGATCCGTCGATGGTGCAAGGTCTTATCGCCGGAGGTTTCCGAGCGGTGAAGGAAGCGATCGAAGGAGCGGAGGACAGCGAAGAGCTCGGCGAGCAGGACATGAATGAGCACGGCATCAATGAAAAAGACGTCGTGATCGGCATCGCTGCCAGCGGCCGCACTCCCTATGTGCTCGGGGCTATGCGGCGTGCCAAGAAGCTCGGGGCGGTCGTGATCGGCCTGTGCAACAACTATAACTCGCCGATGCATCAGGATGCCGATTTCGTGATTGAAGCCGTCGTCGGGCCGGAAGTGATTATGGGCTCTACTCGAATGAAAGCCGGCACTTCGCAAAAGCTGATACTCAACATGCTGACAACAACAGCCATGATCCGGATCGGCAAAGTGTACAAAAACCTGATGGTCGATCTCAATCCATCCAACAACAAGCTTGTACACCGCGCCAAGCGCATAATCACGCTAGCTACCGGCGCATCCGACGAGGACGTAGAGAAGGCTTACTTCGAGGCTGGAGCGCATGTCAAAACCGCCATCGTCATGCTGCTGGCCAACGTGAATGCCGAAGAGGCAGCAAGGCTGCTCGAGGGCACGAACGGTTTTGTGCGCAGCGCCATCAATCTGAAAGCCCACAAGGGCTCTTGACAACCGGTCAGGGCATCGCCCTAAGCCGTCAGCTATTCCACTATAAAGATAAACGGGGATCCTACAGATCAATGATGATCTGAGGATCCCCGTTTATTCGTCTTAGATTGAATCCCGTCCCTTCAATCCTGTCTGACGCTCACTCCATTCCCACAGCCTAGCCGCAAGCTGCGGATCGCCGGCCTTCTCCGTCGTTCGAACCGGCTTGCACTTGACGAAATAATCGCCCGTCACCTGCTCCACCTCCGGAGCCGAAGCCAAATATACTGCGGTTTTGGCGCCTTCATCCGGCGTAAGGAAGAACGGCCGAAGCACCCGATGCACCGCCTTGCCGAACCCCGTCTCCCTGTTTACGCCGATGCTCGTGCTGACCGCGCCAGGATGAAGCGCATTGGCCGTCACCCCCGTCCCGGACAGGCGGCGCGCCAGCTCTTTCGTAAACAGGATATTAGCCAGCTTGGACTGGGCATACCCCTTCGCTACATGAAAGCCTTTGGACAGATTCGGATCCTCCCAATGAATCTTTCCGATTTTGTGTGCGCCAGAGGATACGTTGACGATCCTCCCCTGCTGCGCCTGTTTCAACGGACCGAGAAGCAGGTTCGTAAGCAGAAAATGGCCCAGATGGTTGACCCCAAGCATCGCTTCATATCCATCGGCCGTCGTCTCCCGTTTGATCGTGACGACGCCCGCATTGTTCAGCAGGACGTCAAGGCGGTCATACTGCGTTTGGTACGCGGATGCGAACTGCCGGATGCTTGAGAATGAACCCAAATCAAGCTGCATCAGACGGATGTCACCGCATCCGTTACATGCCTGTTTCGCCTGCTCAAGCGCCGCCTCCCCTCTCGCCTGACTTCGGCAAGCCATAATCACATGCGCCCCCATACGGGCAAGCGCAATCGTGGATGCGAGCCCCATACCCGAGTTGGCCCCCGTAATGATCGCTATTTTCCCTGACATATCGCTCATCCTTGTTTCCCCTCCTTCGTTCAATAGGCCTGATCGCCTGATCTTAACAGCAGGTTAGTTTCGTACCGTTCAATGCTATCTGCTTCTGACGGGCGTATTGGCTTCGTATCTTTGATAGCGAGAAAAACGTCTATCGACGCGCTCTCAAAGAAGGCAGACCGCGTTTAACGGTAGTTCCTGCTATATCAGGCTGCAGATCCGACGATGCTTATACCTTCGGATATCTAAAAAAATCCCGCCGCCAGCTTTGGAGACGAGATTCTTGGAATGTTATATGACCTATTCGCTGCTCTTATGCTTGGTCGCTGTTATGCGCCTAGGCACCGGCTTCATTCAAAGCCAGGATGATCGCCGTAAGGCCGAAGCACAGATTCAGAAGGCAGAGGAAAACCAGCGTCTGCTTCTGGTTAAGCCCGGTTGCGAGCAGGCGATAGTGCGCCTGCGAGGCATCCGCCTGGTAGATCGGCTTCGACTGCAGCATTCTGCGAATAACGACGATCACGTTATCGATGATCGGAACGCCCAGGGCAAAGATCGGGATGAACAACGAAGCCAGCGTCGCTCCCTTGAATGCCCCGTCCAAGGCGATAATGCCGAGGATGAATCCGAGGAAGGTAGCGCCCGCATCCCCCATAAACACCCGGGCTGGCGGCTTGTTATAGCGCAGGTATCCGAGCGCGGCGCCCACCAAAATTACAGCCAGCAAAGCGGATTCGCTCTGTCCCATCGTCATGGCGACAACAAACAGCGTTCCGCCCGAAATGGCGGACAGCCCGCCGGCTAGACCGTCAATGCCGTCCGAGAAATTAATAACCGTCGTAACGCCGAAGATCCAGAAGATCGTCAAAATCAGCTGCAGCCATTCCGGCAGGTTGATGTAATGGCCGGTGAACGGGTTGTTGAAGCCCTCGAATTGGATGCCGTAGCTGTATACAATGACGGCGGCGGAGATTTGAACGATCAGCTTCGGCAGGGAGGCGAGCTCTTTCCCCTGCGATTTGTACCAGTCATCGACAAGCCCGATGCCGAGAATCAGGACGCTCCCGATAAAAATCCCCACCGCTTCCCTGGAGATCGTACCGGTCAGTGCAAAATACGTAATGAAAAATCCGATGAAAATGGCGATTCCCGCAGTCAGCGGAATCGGTTCGCGGTGAATTTTCCGCTCGGAGTCAGGTCTTGGCTTGTCCACAAAGTCAATTTTGATCGCCAGCTTCCGAAACGGCGGAATCAGCACGAGAACCAGCACCATCGATATGACAAACGCTGTTAGATATAGCATGATTTCCTCCCAATAAATGATGAATGATGGAGAACATTGCAACCTCAGTATATGACTTTCGTCCAACTCTATCAACCTATCGACATAAGATTCTCTTAAGAAAATGCAATGAATTTTTTCATTTCTGTGGTAGGGTTCCCTTCCCAGCCGCAGTTATTCCTCCGTGCCAAGACACAGGGACATGAAAAAAAAGCCGCCGCCAGCGCAGCAACTCTCTGCCTGGCGACAGCTCCTTCGGACCGGCGGACTAAGATTGTTTCTTATTCACCGCAAGCCCGATGATCATAATGATAAGTCCAAGCAAAGCAATCAACTGATCAATGGTCATGGCACAAGCCTCCCTCATCCAAGGTTGGCTCTTGACCGGCGATCTGCCTCTCCCATAAGCGTTGCTTTACCTTTCCCCATTATCATTCTATGAGGGGTATCAGCTGAAATATGACCCTTTTTTCATGCACAAAAAGCCCGCCCCTTCTCTTGCGCATCAAGGGACAGGCATAAGCTTGCTTGTTCTTCCGTTAAATGAAGGTAATCGCTAGCCCGGCATCACCGAATGGCTGTCGTTACCAAGCGCAGTGCACCCGAACGGCTCGAGCAATCCCGATTATTCCGTTACAATGTCGTACACCAGAACCGGTGCATCGGCATGATCGTCAATCCGGATGCTCTCATACAGCTTCTGCTTCACGTCTTCCACGTCTTCGCGGTTCGCGTGGATCGTCACGAGCGATTCGCCCTTCTTGACCGTATCGCCGACCTTCTTGTTAAGCATCAGGCCGACAGCCAGATCGATCTCGGATTCCTTCGTCGCGCGTCCGGCGCCGAGCCACATTGCCGCCGTGCCGATTTCGTCCGCGACGAGCTCGGCCACGACGCCGTCCCGCTGAGCCGGAAGCTCGATCAGATACTTCGCCTTCGGCAGCCGGTCCGGATCATCCACCACGGACGGGTCACCGCCCTGGTTCTGGATGAATTCCTTGAACTTCTCCAGCGCTTTGCCGTTGCGGATGACCTCTCTCAGCATCTCCTCCGCCTCTTCCAGCGACTCCGCCTTACGGGCGAGATAGACCATCTGTCGGCCTAATGCAAGGCACAGCTCCTCCAGATCCTTCGGCCCTTCGCCGCGAAGGGCCAAGATCGCCTCCTGCACCTCCAGCGAATTGCCGATGGCAACGCCCAGCGGCTGGCTCATGTCCGAGATGACCGCCATCGTCTTGCGGCCGACATTGTTGCCGATGCTCACCATGGCATGCGCAAGCTCCTTCGCATCCTCCACCGTTTTCATGAAGGCGCCTGCGCCGGTCTTGACGTCCAGCACGATGGCGTCCGAGCCGGCAGCGATTTTCTTGCTCATGATCGAGCTTGCAATCAGCGGGATGGAATTGACGGTAGCCGTGACATCCCGAAGGGCATACAGCTTCTTGTCGGCCGGAGTGAGGTTCCCTGTCTGCCCGATGACCGCGATTTTATGCTGATTGACCAGGTTCACAAACTCTTCCTTGCTGATCTCCACATGGAAGCCCGGAATCGACTCCAGCTTGTCAATCGTGCCTCCGGTATGGCCGAGCCCGCGCCCGGACATCTTCGCCACGGGGATATCGAGTGCGGCCACGAGCGGTGCCAGGACAAGCGTCGTCGTATCGCCGACACCACCGGTGGAGTGCTTGTCGACCTTGATTCCCTCAATTGCGGACAGATCAATCGTTTCTCCGGAGTTCACCATCGCCATCGTCAAATCGGCCCGTTCCCGATCCGACATGTCTTGGAAATAAATCGCCATATTCATGGCGCTGACCTGGTAATCGGGAATATCTCCCTTCGTGTATCCTTCGATAAAGAAATTGATCTCTTCAGTTGTCAGTTCCTTGCCGTCGCGTTTCTTCGCAATCAAATCAACCATTCTCATCGTACATTCTCCTCACTCTTATGCGATGATCGTAACTCCTTCATCCGTCAGCCTCGCTGCATTGCAGCACAACCAGCTACCGTGCCGTTCCAACCCGTAGGCGCGCCGTCCGGGCATCCGCGGCGATCATCGTGCTGCAGCCTCGTTACGGCGCGCCCTTGGCTTTAAAACTGTCTTCCCCTTGCCTCGGGCCTTATTTATAAGGATATCGCCGTATCCAGCGCGACTTCCATCATGTCGTTAAACGTCGTTTGGCGCTCCTCGGAGGACGTCTCTTCCCCAGTCAGCAGATGGTCGCTTACCGTCAGAATCGTCAAGGCATTGACGCCGTATCTTGCGGCAATCGTGTACAGCGCCGTTGTCTCCATCTCCACGCCAAGCACGCCATGCTGCATCAGCTTCTCAACGACCGATTTGTCCTCGCGGTAGAACACATCCGATGTAAAAATATTGCCGACATGCATATTGAGCCCTTTTTCCTTTCCGCGCTCATACGCTCCGAGCAGCAGCGGGAAGCTGGCAATCGGCGAATAATCGTAGCCGTTAAAGTGGTGGCGGTTCATGCCGGAATCCGAGCACGCCGCCTGGGCGAGAATGACGTCGCGGACGTGGACATGCTCCTGCATTGCGCCGCAAGTACCGACCCGAAACAGATTTTTGACGCCGTACTCCCGGATCAGCTCGTTCACGTAAATAGCAATCGACGGCACACCCATGCCGGTGCCTTGTACCGATACGCGTTTGCCTTTATAAGTGCCCGTAAATCCGAGCATCCCCCGTACTTCGTTGTAGCAGATCACATCTTCCAGGTACGTGTCGGCGATGTATTTAGCCCGCAGCGGGTCCCCCGGCAGCAGGATGGATTCCGCAATCTCGCCCGGTTTCGCTCCAATATGTGTACTCATGTCCCATTCCTCCACTCATTCAATTGGTTTGCAGTTCGTTCAAAAAGCTGGTGCCGTGGTCCGGAAGCTTCACGCCGAAGTTGTCCGCTACGGTAGCCCCGATATCGGCAAAGGTACGGCGAAGCGGCAGCTCCCCGCCCCGTTCAAAGCGCGGCGAATATACGAGAAGCGGCACGTATTCGCGCGTGTGGTCCGTTCCCTTATAGGTCGGGTCGTTGCCGTGATCGGCCGTAATGATCAGCAGATCCTCCTCCGTCATCTTATCGAACACTTCAGGAAGCCGCTTGTCATAATCCTCCAGAGCCTGGCCGTAACCTTTCGGGTCGCGGCGGTGACCGT
Organism: Paenibacillus sp. FSL M8-0142; assembly: GCF_038597315.1. Classification (NCBI taxonomy): domain Bacteria; kingdom Bacillati; phylum Bacillota; class Bacilli; order Caryophanales; family Paenibacillaceae; genus Paenibacillus; species Paenibacillus sp. FSL M8-0142. The sequence continues at coordinate 812,924 of NZ_CP152008.1, read as the reverse complement.
ACACCGCATCGAAATCGACCAGATTGAGGAAGCTGAGGCCGGTAAACTCCTCGTCCATGGTTTGGATCATTTTATCCATTCCGTCCATATTGGACACCGTCCGCACGGCCTTGGTGATGCCTTCGCCATCATAAATATCCGAGATTTTGCCGAGGGCGATCACATCGAAGCCCGCATCCTTCAGCTCGTTCATCGTCGTTCTGCCGAACGGCTTAAGGGCATAGTCATGACGATTGGCGGTGCGCTTGAAGCTGCCAGCCTCTCCGACGAACGGACGGGCGATAATGCGGCCCAGCATATAAGGATCCTCCAGCGTGATCTCGCGGCAAAATTCGCAGATTTCATACAGCTCTTTAAGCGGAACGACGTCCTCGTGAGCGGCGATTTGGAGCACGGAATCCGCGGAGGTGTAAATGATCAAAGCACCGGTCTTGACATGCTCTTCGCCGAGCTCGGCAATGATTTCGGTGCCGCTGGCCGGTTTGTTGCCGATCACTTTGCGGCCGGTTTTCTGCTCAATGCGCTGAATGAGCTCATCCGGAAACCCTTCCGGGAACACGCGGAACGGGGTATCGATGTACAGGCCCATGATCTCCCAGTGGCCGGTCATCGTATCCTTGCCGTTTGAAGCCTCCTGCATCTTGGTATAAAATGCCCGCGGCTGATCGGCTGCGGGAATGCCTTCGATCTCACGAATGTTGGACAGGCCGAGCGAAGCCATATTCGGCATGTTCAGTCCTTTGCACTCCCGGGCGATATGACCAAGCGTATCGGAACCGACATCATCGAAGTCGGCCGCATCCGGCGCTTCGCCGATCCCGACGGAGTCAAGCACGATCAGGTGAATTCGTTTGAAACGTTCCATATCCAAGCTCCCCCTTAACATAATTGATGTTCCATCAAAAGTCATACGGTTACGGTGCTTCCCATGGTTTTGTTTGTGACGGTCCTACAGGAACAGGCCCGCAATGGTAGCGGAGAGCACGCTGACCAAGGTCGCACCATACAGCAGCTTCAAGCCGAAGCGCGCAACCACATTTCCCTGCTTCTCGTTCAAGCCCTTGACGGCTCCGGCAATAATGCCGATCGAGGAGAAGTTCGCGAAGGAAACGAGGAATACCGATACGATACCGATTGTACGCTCGGACAGGTTCGTAAAGTTGCCCAGATCAAGCATCGCCACAAATTCGTTGGATACCAGCTTGGTAGCCATGATGCTGCCCGCATCCACGGCTTCTGTCCAAGGCACGCCCATAACGAAGGCGATCGGAGCGAAAATAAATCCAAGCAGCTGCTGGAACGTAATCCCGAAGATGAGGTTGAAGATCCCGTTAATCATGGCGATGAGCGCAACGAATCCGAGAAGCATCGCCGCAACCGTGATGGCGACCTTAAAGCCGTCCATGATGTACTCGCCCAGCATTTCGAAGAAGGACTGCTTCTCTTCCTCCTGAACTTCCAGGATATCTTCATCTTTATCCACCTTATAAGGGTTGACGATCGATGCAATAATAAATCCGCCAAACAGGTTCAACACAATCGCCGTTACGACGTAGCGCGGCTCGATCATCGTCATGTATGCACCGACGATGGACATCGACACGGTGGACATGGCCGATGCGCAAAGCGTATACATTCGATGCTTCGGAATACGCGCAATCTGCTTCTTGACCGAAATAAACACCTCGGATTGCCCAAGGATCGCTGACGCTACCGCATTATAGGATTCCAGCTTTCCCATACCGTTGACTTTGCTTAAGATCAAACCGATATATCGTACGATAAACGGAAGCACCTTAATATATTGAAGTATACCAATCAACGCGGAAATAAACACGATCGGTAGCAGCACATTGAGGAAGAAAGGTCCGGCACCTTCATTGGCAATCCCGCCGAACACGAATTCAATCCCTTCCCCTGCATATCCAAGCAGCGCCTCGAAGGTATTGGCGATCCCTCTAACAAGATACTCACCGACGCCCGTATTCAGCAAAATAAATCCGAGAATCAGTTGAAGCAGAATCATGACGGCCAGCGGACGATAGCGGATGTTCCGCTTATCGTTGCTTATGATGAACGCCAGACCGAAAACGACCAGCAAGCCCAATATGGCGATTAAATATTTCATCGTCGTTGTTCCCCCATAGGTGATTTTTTTGTAGAACATTACAGATTGCCTGAAACACCAATTCTAGCAGCTGATCCTTAATAGAACGTGTTCAATAAGTCGAGTTTTCAGCGGAAGGTCCGGCAGAGTTCAAGATTCGATGCCGAGTTACTTCTTGATTCATTTCGTGATCTAAAGACTTTTTGAACAACCTCTAATAGGATGACGTCGATTGTCCGCCCTCCATAATTTTAACGCCCGAGCTCGCGCCGATGCGCGTTGCGCCCGCTTCAATCATTCGCTCCATGTCTTCTCTGCTGCGAACGCCGCCGGAAGCTTTGACGCCTGTGCTCTCGCCTACCGTTTTCCGCATCAGAGCCACGTCCTCCGGTGTCGCGCCGCCGGTCGAGAAGCCGGTCGAGGTCTTCACATAATCCGCGCCGGCTTTAACCGCCAGCTCGCATGCCCGCACCTTTTCTTCATCCGTGAGCAGGCTTGTCTCGATAATGACCTTGACCAGCGCCTTGCCTGCCGCCGCATCCACCACGGATTGAATGTCGCTCTCCACCAATTCGTTATTGCCGTCCTTCAGCGCGCCGATGTTAATTACCATGTCCACTTCAGTGGCTCCGTTGGCAATCGCATCCTTCGTTTCAAAAGCCTTGACGGCCGAAGTTGTCGCACCCAGCGGGAATCCGATGACGGTGCATACCTTTACCTTCGTTCCTGCCAGCTGCTCGGCGCAAAATTTAACCCAGCCGGGGTTGACGCATACCGAAGCAAATTCATACTTCTTGGCCTCTTCCGTTATTCTCCGAATCTCTGTCTCGGTTGCGTCCGCCTTGAGCAGCGTATGATCAATCATTCCTGCAATATTCATTGCTGAAAACACTCCTTTTCGTCATCATTTTCAACCCTCTGTAAAGCGCTATCATTCTATCAAAAACCTATCAACGGGAACCATCATATCACAGCTCTGAACATATGTAAAACACCTTATGAAATTATGTTCATGCCGATTTATGGCAATGATCTTTATCATTGTTCGCCACTCGATGATCATTCCATTCAGGAATTTTCTTACACAGGAGTCTGCTTATTATGCTCTATACCCTGTTCGGGTAAACATAATCAGACTAACCACCCGCTTGATCAAATGGAAGGCGCCAGACGCAGCAAAAAACCTTATGAACCGGAGCTTAGCCGCATAAGCCTTCTTCCCCGTTCATAAGGTTTTCTTTACGAGCTATTCATTTAACGAGCTTCCCTATCGTTCAATCCGTTCCGAGCAGCGCCTGCGCCGTAAATTGATCCGTGACGAGCGTGTTCGCGTAGCCTCCGACCAGCGCCGCCCGAATCGCGGCCAGCTTCTTCCTTCCGCCGGCGACAAGGATGGATCTCTCCTTGTCCCGAAGAGCCTCCAGATCGATCCCCACCGTCCGGTTGTTGATCTCTTCGCTGCATATCCGGCCCTTCGCATCAAAGAAGCGGGAGCAGATATCCCCGGCGCCGACGCGCGCAAGCAGCTGCTGCTCCTCCTCGCTAAGATAGCCGAGCCGGAAGAGAAGCGCATCCTCATGGACGGTGCCGACCGTAAAGATCGCGATATTCGCCTGTTTGCCAAGCTGAATGATGCGCTGAATATGACGGTCCCTCTCCACCATTTCCTTCAGCTCCACGCTGTCGAAAATGACCGGAAGCGGTAAATACCGGGCCAGGGTATGATACGCCTCGGCGAACAGATGAACCGTCTCGGCGGCATACGTATTGACCTGCGAATGGCTCACGCCGCCCTTCAGCTGCACTACCTCGACACCGCGGACCGGCTTGTCCCGCAGCTGAAGCGCGACCGCGTGCATCGTCGTTCCCCAGGTCACGCCGATAATGTCCGAGTCCTTCACGATTTCATGCAAATAGTCGGCGGCTTTCCTGCTGATATGCTTCTGAATCTCCTGATATTCATTGATCGGCGAATAGCTCACCAGCACCTGATCCAGCTTGTACCGCTTCTTGACGCGTTCGCCCAGCGCATCCAGATCCTCCTGCGGATCCACGATCGATATCTGAACATATCCCTGCTCCTTGGCATGCTGAAGCAGCCTGGAGACCGTCGGACGGGAGACGCCCAATCTTGCCGCAATGTCCTGCTGGCTGTAATCCGATAAATAATATAATCTTGCCGCCTCGATGCTGAGGCGCTGCTTGTCCTGTTCCATGCTCCAACCCACTTTGCTCGTGTCGTTTACGAATTTTCGTACATTATACAGCGTTCCGGAGCAAATATCGATATCGGTTTATCTTAAGTGCATGAATGATTAATGACGTAAATCCGGATAGTTCCATCAATCGACCCTATTGCAGACAAGAATAAAGCACCTGGCGGGGGCCTTATTCACCGGGATGCCCGAGAAAATAACGCGCCTTAGCAGGTGCCTCTGCATATTGCCATTAGATCCATTGGATTTTGGCTGCTGGATGTTATGTCGTATGGCTGTATTCCAGCGGCGATACACGCCCGTAGGAGGTTTTCGACCCTTGCAGCGGCGCCGCCCAATGCACGGCATTGGTGATCACCTGCTGAATTTCCGGCTGATAGTAGGTCGGGAACGCCTCATGCCCCGGTCTGAAATAGAACAGCTTTCCGCGTCCTCGTTTATAGCAGCAGCCGCTGCGGAACACCTCGCCGCCTTCGAACCAGGAAACAAAGACGAGCTCATCCGGAGCCGGAATTTCAAAGCGCTCGCCGTACATCTCCTCCTTCGGAATCTCGATATATTCCCCAAGTCCGCTGACGATCGGATGGCTCGGATCGATCACCCACAGCCGTTCCTTCTCCCCGTCATCCCGCCATTTGAGCGCCCCGGTATTCGTGCCGAGCAGGCGCTGGAAGATCTTCGATGCGTGGCCCGAATGAAGGACGATCAGCCCCATGCCGTCCAAGACGCGCTGGCGCACCTTCTCCACAATGTCGTCGCTCACTTCCCCATGGGCCACGTGGCCCCACCAGAGCAGGACATCCGTTGACGCCAGCACGTCATCCGTCAGTCCATGCTCGGGATCGTCGAGCACGGCCGTGCGCACTTTCAGCTCACCGTCCTTCTCCAGAAAATCCGCGATCGCCTGATGAATCCCCTTCGGGTAAATGCTTGCGATCGCCTCATTATGCCGTTCATGTCTGAATTCATTCCATACCGTTACGTTGATATTAGCCAATTGCTGAAACCTCCTTGGTTATCGGTATCCACCGTTCCTCCGTGAAGGACTGGATGATCGCGTCGATCGTTCTCTGGTTGATGTATCCGTCCGTCATCGTCGCGTCCAATCCGTCTCCCTTCCCGTTCACGACATTGAAAAATGCCTGCATCTGATCCGCCTGATATTCCCTTGGAATGTTGACCTTCCGGAAGCCGGTATCCCCTTCATCCGCCAGATTCACGTATAAGCTGTCCGCTTCCTCCAGGTTATAGACCAGCGCTCCCTTCTCGCCATAAATCTCAAGCTGCTGGTAATTGCCCCGGCCGTAAGCGAATCTGGAGATTGTCATCGTCGAGGAGATGCCTCCTTCCATACGGGCAAGGACGTGGCAGTAATCATCGACGTCGACCGGGCCTTGTCCCCCGCCTTCCGGAAGCTCCCTCTGCCGGATGATCGTGCCGGCATCGGAGAACACCCGCTCCACATCCCCGACAAGGAACCGCTCCATATCGAGTATATGCGATCCCAAATCGCCTAAAGCACCCGATCCGGAAAATGCCTTCCGAAACCGCCACACCAGCGGCAGCTGCTCCGGGATCGCCCAGCTCTGCAAGTATTGGCTGTACACATGGCGGATCGCGCCAAGCTTGCCCTGCTCGATCAGAAACTTGGCATAGCGGACGGCGGCCTTATACCGGTAGGAGAAGCAAATCATATGCGGCAGTTCGTCCTGAAGGAGCAAATCCTTAAGCATCGCCGCTTCCCTGGTGTCCAAAGCGACGGGCTTTTCGAGCGCAAACGGCTTCCGGTGCTTGATCGCCGCATAAGCGATCGTATAATGATTGTGATTCGGCGTTCCGATCGTAACGGCATCCACGTTCGGATCGGCCAGCAGCGCTTCATGATGCAGATACCGGCGCGACTCCGGCACGCCGAGCTGGTCGCCCTTCGCCTGAAGCGCCTCCTCGCTGCTGTCGCAGATCGCCCACACTTCGGCATCAGGACTGGCCAGAATACCGGCGATATGGGCGCCTGAGATTCCGCCTAAACCGATCACGCCTATTCTGAGTGTCACGGTGAACCATCCTCCTGTACGTCCTTCGTTTCATTCACCATGAGTATAGGCTGTGTTACAATGAACGGGAATGTGTGAAAGTTACTCTTTTTGTACAAAAACGACTTCGCGTCATTGGAAAGGGTGCATTTCCATGCTGGTGATGAATGCCGATTACGTGCCGAGAATCAAGCTGATGGGCTTTGTCTCATACAAAAATCCCTGGATCCATTTCAAACGGAACACGCATGAATACATCCTTTATTTCATCAAGAAGGGCGAGCTTCATATTCGGGAGAACGGAATCCCTTACATCCTGCGAAAAGGCGATTTGCTCGTGCTGGAGCCGCATGTCGACCATGAAGGAATCGAGAAGCATACATGCGATTACTACTATATCCACTTCGAGCATCCCTGCATCGAGGCCGTGCCGGAGCAGCCGCTTTCGCTGCTGGCCGAGCAGTGGATCATGACAAACAGCCAGGCCCCTGGCGGCGGAAACGGGAGCAGGAAGCTATATTTTCCGAAGAACTGCTCCTTGACGCAGAAGAAGAGTCTCCATCATATGGTTCACGCGCTGGGAGAAATGCTGCAGCTCTATCGGCGGAAGCATTTTAACCGCACCATGACCGCCTTGAAATTCATGGAGATGCTGATCGAGCTGTCGCGCCACAGCCTGTTCGATGAGCTGGAGCAGAACAGTCCGTATACCAAAACCTACATGAAAGTGCATGCCCTTCTGGATTATATTCATGAGCACTACGCCGAGAAAATCACGAGCGCCGACATCGAGCAGCGTTTTGAATGCAACTACGACTATATGAACCGAGTATTTGCGAAGCTCACGGGCCATACGATCATGCGCTACGTGAACCAGGTCCGCATCAACCATGCTAAGGAACTGATCGAGGCCACCCATCTGAGCTTCGGGGAGATCGGATATTTAACCGGCCTGGACGACCCGTTCTATTTCAGCAAAGTATTCAAAAAATATGTAGGGATCTCCCCGAACCAATATTACAAGCAGGTGCATGAGGCGGAATGACAAGCGAGGATGGGGATAACTTTCTGGGCGAGCCGCCCATTCGCTTTGTTATCCTTGCACTTTTCCACATTTGTTCACAAATCCGGGATAACTCCCCCCTCTAATAGCGCCTGGGCGCTCAAATATCCATAGCATCCGTGGATGATGTTCATAACTCTGTGTATAACGAACTTTTTAGCGATGTTATGCACAGCGGAATTCAAGTTCCTCTCCGCGAGGCGCAACGTTTATCCACATACTGTGGCATGGATTTTTTCGCATCATACGCCGTGACGGCCATTGGGCCGATGGAGTATCCGTGTTGGAACGATGAGACGGCTGCAGAAAAACAAAAACTTGGGATGCGGCAGTTCTCTTGTATCTGATCCAGCTGTTCCGAATATGAGCATATCTATATAAAAAAGCCAAGGACAGCTATCCCCTGCCCTTGGCTTCCTTAAATCAATCCCGCATGCCGCAGCCCATGGCGAATGCCGCCTTCGTTCACATGCTTGGTGACGAAATCGGCCAGCGGCTTCACCTCTTCGTGCGCATTGCCCATGGCGATGCCGAGCCCGACGTACGCCAGCATTTCTTTATCGTTCAACCCGTCCCCGAACGCTACGGCTTCGGCCGGGGTAATTCCAAGATGCTTCAGCACCGCTTCAATCCCCTTCGCTTTCGAGCCGCCTCCCGGAATGACGTCCATCGCCACCCGATGCCAACGCACGAAGTTCAGGTTACCGAACGGAGCTTCGGCCGACGTGTACAGCGATTCCTCGTGAGCTTCGCAATACAGCAGCGCTTGGTACACCTTCGCCTCCTTCCAGTAGCTGCTTCTGTAGCCGGGCACCTCGACCCGCAGATCATGGAACGATTCGGCAACGAACGGATGCTCCTCGTAGTTGGCATACCCTGCTTCAGCCCCCTGCATCACGATTGGATGGTTGTTCGCAAGCGCGGTGCTTTCCAGCAATTCCAGCGTTTTTTCCGGAATCGGGTGCTCATGCACGACTTTTCCTTTGTACACGACATAAGAGCCGTTAAAGCTGACAAAGGAATCGATGCCTAGCGGCTTCGCATAGTGCTGAAAATAATAAGGCGCCCGCCCGGTTGCAATAAATACATCGATGCCGCTCTCCTTCAGCTGTGCAATCGCCTCGATCGTATCCTGCGGAATTTCCTTCTCTTCATTAACAAGTGTTCCGTCAATGTCGAAAAAAACGGCTTTATACTTCATTGTATGGCCTCCTCCTGATGTCTCTATTTATTTACGCCCGTAGTCGGCTTTAATTTCTCCCCAGCTCTTGGTCTGCCACTTGAGCAGCTTGTTGGAATACGTATTGTTACGCAGCCAGCTTTCGGCGCGATCCACCAGATCCCAGATTTCCTTGGTGGAGGCGTCCCTCGGCAGCGTCGACACCACCTTCTTCTGCTTCACCCATTTGATCGCGTTCAGGGAATCGCTGTACACCGTCTTGCTGCTGCCGATCTTCTTCAGATAGGCCAGGGCGTGGACGATCGCCAGAAACTCGCCGAGATTATTGGTGCCCTTCGCAATCGGCCCGCAGGAGAAGAGGATGTCCCCCGTTCGGGTATCTACGCCTTTATATTCGACCGGTCCGGGATTACCCCGTGTTCCCACATCAACCGAGATGCTGTCATAGTCGATCTCGCCCGGATCCTCCGCCGCCATGGAGCGGCTGCGCTTATATCCCGCGCTTCCTCCGGCTCCCGCGCTTCCCTGTCCGGCCGAGGATTGTCCCCAGTAGTTTTTATATCCTGCGGCAAAGGCCTGCTCCGCTTCGCTTCTAGATTCGAACGCCTTGAACTTTGCGCCCGTATATTGATTCACCTGCTGCTGGCACTCGGCCCAGCTTGTATAAATGCCGGGAACTTTGCCGACCCAGACCACGTAATATTTTTGCTTTGCCATGCTAAACCTCCATCCTGCTTGCTAACCTCTCTAGCGTACTATACCACAACCCGTAACCCAATAAAAAAAAAGCGCCATCGTCTCCGATCCGCTTTTTATGCTTGATCTTATTCAGCTGCTCCTGCTTGCCCGGCTTCACTCTCACATGCTGGGACAGTGCGCCGAAATCCTCGTTTGTCTTTCTCATCATGACGGCACTCCATGTGCCTGCGCGTTCCGCCTTGCGGCGCGCCTTCTGCGTCTTGGTACGGGCCATGCGCGTTCACACTCCTTGGTCTTATCTGCTTGCACCTTTATTGTACGTGAAATCCGTGCGGATTGGAATCATCCAACATGTTTACAACCTTGCTATGATATAATACGGAATCATTGGAGAATGAATCCGCATTCTCTTGAAAGGATGGTCTCATGAAGCTGGAACGGCTCATATCGATGATCTACATGCTCCTTAATAACGAAATTTTATCGGCGTCCGCCCTGGCTGAAAAATATAACGTATCCCAGCGGACCATATACCGGGACATTGACGCCATCTGCGCGGCCGGCATTCCGGTCGTATCGTACCAAGGCGTGAATGGCGGCTACGGCATCATGGAGCAGTACAAGATGGATAAAAGCCTGCTCGGTTCCTATGACGTCAGCGCCCTGATCACCATCCTGCACAGCATGTCGACCGTGTTCGAGGATGAGCGTGCGCTGGATACGATCCAACGGCTGCAAACGATCGATCGTTCCGGAAACACAGGGCCCCAGGGGCTTTCGATGGACATCGGCAGCTGGCGCACCCATAACGAATCGCTGAGGCTCCTTCGCGGCGCCATCACCAACCGGCAGACCGTGGCCTTCCAGTACATCAGCGCCAAGAACGAGCGCATCCACCGCAAGGTGGAGCCTCTGCGCCTCATGTATAAATTCGGTGCCTGGTACCTGTATGGATACTGCCGGACGCGGCAGGACTATCGGGAGTTCCGCATTTCCAGAATGTCGGAGCTGACCTCCTCGGCGGAGCCGTTTCAGCGCAACCATGCGGAGGAACACACGCAGGGACCGGGTCGCAAGGCTTCGTCAAGGGACGAAGAACGCCGCGCCTGGGAATCATCGCCCGATGCCCGGGAGGTCGTGCTGCATGTATCGCCTAACGCCCTCGCCAGAGCCATGGATCAATTCTATGACGTGCACCGTGAATTTCTGGAGGACGGTACGCTCCGCCTGACGTTCAAAGTTGAACAGCCGGAATCCTGGTGGTTCTGGTCAACCCTAATGAGCTTCGGGGACGATATCGAGATTATCGAGCCTGCCGAGCTTAGAAGCATGATGAAATCCAAATTGCAAAAAATGCTGCAACGCTACTCGTAAAGTATGACAGTCCGCTGTCATACTTTTTTGTTTACACTGGATTCAAGAACGAAACCCAAGCGTTAAAGGAGAGATGATTGAAATGACATATCCCGTAAAAATGTATCAATACCATGCATGGGCGAACCAAGCGATTTTCAACCGGCTGTTGGAGCTGCCCGGCGAGCTGTACAACCAAAAGATCCACAGCGTCTTCCCGTCCGTAGCCGCCGCATTGATTCATATCTATACCGTCGACTTCAGCTGGCTGAAGGTTTTGACAGGCTCGGATATGAAGGATGCGTTGACGGAAGCCCATCAGATGGGCGGAGAGCTGGAAGACCTCGGCGCCGAGGAGCTGCAGCTGCGGTTCATCGAGCTGTCCGATGGTTATCTGTCTTTTTTCCGCGGCCATTCGGATCTGGAGCAGGTCATCACCTTGGATAATCCGTATGCAGGCATTCGGGACACCCGCCTGTCCGAAATCGTGCTGCATGTAGTGAATCACGGCACGTATCATCGCGGCAATATTGCGGCCATGCTGCGCCAGCTCGGGAGCTCCTCCACCATGACGGATTACGCGTTTTTCTGGTATCAGGATGAGGAAGCGGTTCCCCCGCCGTTTGCTAAACGCTGACTTAGTGGAAAGAGACGACTAGCCTATCCGCAAAAGCCAGATAAATACCTATAGATTCCGCAGGGACACCAAGGGCTCGTTACTCGATATTTGCCGCCCGGCTGCAGCATCCCCCAACCTATCGCCCTTCCCAAAAGAAAAGCCCGCTTTTTGGAATTTCGGATTCCAGAAAGCGAGCTTTTCGCTATGAAGCACGTACCCTCTTCGGACCTCATTAATTACTGTCTCCGTCCCTCGGTCAATCTCACCCAGAAGCCGCCCTTAAAGTTCTTCGGTTCATGGGAAATGATAAAGGCCTGCGGCGAAAGCTTGTTCAGCGTCTCCATCAAGCGCCGCTCATTCTTTCGCTTCACGAGTACCTGCAGCACCAGACGTTTGCCATCCTTGCCGTCCGCCTCCCAGGAGGTGACGCCGTAGCCCTTCTCTCTCAGCTTCATTGCCAAATCCGTCTCCAGGGAGTTGACGATGACTTGAACGACAAGGTAGCCAAGGGCTAAGTATTCCTCGATCCGGCTTCCGATATAAACGCCAAGGCCAAAGCCGAGACAGTACGCTGCCATGTTAAAGGGATTGTCTACATTTTGAAGGACCAGGTTCAGACCAAGCAGATAGACAAAAACCTCCAGCATGGCCAGAAGAGAGGCAATCCCTCTTCTGCCTTTGATCATCAGGATCAGCCGCAGCGAAAAGATCGAGACATACACTACGTTGATGCCGATGATCGAGCCTATGAGAGACAGGTTGATCATAAATGATCACGTGCGGCGATATACTCCGGTCCAGGCTCCGCATGCTGCCTCGAAGGGGAAAGATCCATTTCCTTATCCCGTAAGGTCAATTCTTGGTTGTAGCTCATCACTTATCATCTCCTTAGTCCGTTAGCCCGTAATCGAGGATAATAGTGTGGTACATGCATTCTACGTCATGCACTTCGTAAGCGCCGCCTCCATGATGATGATTGCCGCCGGGAGCGGTAACCCGCTTCCGGGATCATCCGGCAGTTTCTCCATATATGCCATCGTGTCCAGGTCTTCATTAAAGTATCCGTCTTACGGCATATATCCCGAATGGCTCACACCGATAAAGCAAGCCTCAGAAAACCCTCCAACAACCACCCTGAACAGATCAGCCACTTATCATAAATTAACCAATATGGATGGTCCGCTACACTCTGAAATCAAGGACTCATCCAAGAAAAAAGCGAAATCCCCCCGCTTACCGTCATATGCATGCCGGAAACTTTGCATTCTCTGCATCATTCATACGGTTAACCTTCCGCTGAGAAAGGCGGCAAGAAGACTTCGTACCAGCCCCGAAAATTTCTTGTCATGCGCCGGATCACTTCCTAATGCTTGTCTTTATCCCCGTTCATTTCAGCCCGCGTCAGGCCTGTCTCAGACGGAATCGGTGGGCCCCCAACTATAGGGCAACCGTACATTCTAGCAAATAATAGGCGTCCATCTATCAGGAATACGCTATTAACCCATGCCCCCAAGGCAAAAGTTGCGTAGTATAGAACAAATCTAAAGGAGGTGCTTGAATTTGGATCGTTCTCTTAGAAAAAAGAAATTGTGCTCACCTAAAAAAATAGAGAAAAAAGTGCTTCACGCCAAAAAGAAATGCCACGATCATCATGGCAAAGGCAAACACGATCATGGTAAAAAGGATCTGGTGCTTGTGCGCCGCTGTCCAAGAGTTTCGCGCGGGCGGATTGGACCGGTTGGGCCTGTCGGACCGATTGGGCCGATCGGACCTGCGGGACCGCAAGGCATTCCAGGGCCTGCAGGACCACAGGGCATTCCGGGACCGGTAGGGCCTGCTGGACCTGTCGGACCTGCGGGACCTGTGGGACCTGTTGGACCTGCGGGACCTGCTGGACCTGCGGGTGTACCGGGCATACCTGGCGGAGGCGCCATCATTCCGTTTGCCTCCGGTATACCGCTTGCCTTGACAACGCTTGTCGGTGGGTTGGTTGGAACGGTCGGCCTGGTAGGCTTCGGCAATTCCGGACCAGCGGTCACCTTGGCTGGCGGAACCGTCGACCTTACCGGCGCTGGGGGAACCCTGCTTGACTTTGCATTCAACACGCCGAGAGCAGGCACCATTGATGCGATCTCCGCAACCTTCAGCACCACGGTAGCGCTCTCCTTAGTTGGAACAACCGTTACGATCACAGCTCAGCTGTACAGCGCCCCGGCAACAAGCAATATTTTCACACCAATTCCAGGCGCGGTTGTAACGCTGGCTCCTCCGCTTACCGGCGTTCTTGCCCTCGGAACAGTCAGCAACGGTTTTGTGGACGGTCTGGCCATTCCAGTAGCGGCCAATACCCGCTTGCTGATGGTATTCTCAGCTACGGCTTCAGGTATCACGATCGCTACTGCCGTAGCTGGCTACGGAAGCGCTGGTGTCAGCATAATATAATTCGCTCCCGATATAATAGAGCTTCCTTGGAATATGCAAAAAAGCCCCGAGTCCTCTCGGGGCTTTCTTGTGCAGGCATTTAAACCGCTGTATATCCTCCATCAACCAAGAGGGTCGTCCCTGTTATAAACGATGCATCATCACTGGCCAGAAACAAGACTGCCTTCGCTACCTCTTCCGGCTGTCCCAAGCGCCCCATCGGATGAAGGCTGACCAGATGCTGCGTAATGGCTTCCGTCCGTCCCTGGATCAGCGGGGTGTCGATATATCCAGGACATACGGCGTTAATCCGGATGCCTTTCGAGGCATAATCGGCCCCCATGGATTGCGTCAACAGCTTCACCCCGCCCTTGGCTGAAGCATAAGCGGTTACCCCGGATTTGCCGACATGGCTGTGGATCGAGCCGCAATTTACGATCGCGCCGCCGGTGCCTTGGGACAGCATTTGCTTGATCACGTACTTATCGCACAGAAAGACGCCCGTTAAATTAATATCGATCGTCCGCTGCCAATTGTCGAGCTCCAGCACATCGGCCGGTGCATCCTTCGCAATCCCCGCGTTGGCGAATAAAACATCAATGCGTCCATAATGGTTCACCGTCTGCTCGACCATGCGGATCACTTCCGATTCCTTGGTCACATCGGTCTTGACGAACAGCGCCTCATACCCGTCTTGTCTTAATTGATCCGAAAGGGTTTGTCCTCGATCTGAAAAATCCGCAATAACCACCTTTGCCCCTTCTTGTGCGAACAGCCGGACCGTCGCTTCACCAATCCCGCTCGCGCCGCCGGTTACAATGACAACCTTCGACTGAAATCTCATGTTCGTCCCACTCCTTGGCTTGAAAATTTTCGACTCCAAACAGCATGACTATGTCACACATTATGGTATTAACCTAGCGTGAGCATAATCCCCCATATCTATTCTATTTTCATCCGAAAATGGGCCTCCCATGAACAGATGGGACAACCTAATTATTTCCATTAGAATCTAAACATGGACAGACTGTATAATCATTCAGTACTACATCAACATGACATCATAAGGGAGGTCACAATGTCTATTGAATACGTTCGATAAAGGTACACGGTTCATTCAGGTAACCGGTACGCTGGAGCGGGACCGCTTCACATTCCACACCTGCGAATGGAAGCTGCTCGTTGAAACCAGCCGGTATTATGAAATCAAGCCGGACAGCGGATCTGTAAAGAGATTATATAAGGAAAAGCTGCATGTCATCCTGAATGACAGCAGCCATTACAAGCATGCAGCATTGTCCTGCTCCGCTTTTTGCATGAAAGAGCGGGAAGCCGAGATCCGGGTTCAAATATTGCACCATTTGAAGCAGCGAATACAGGAGCTTAAGCAGGATTTGCAGCATAACCTGGATGCGCTGGAACAAGCATCGGGCCAAATCACATAGACAAAAAAAAGCAAAGCCGCAGCCGTACGATGTCCATGACAGCGTAACCTCGCTGGGCTTTTTCCATTACCATCTGCGTCAAGAAGGAGTCGCCCCGATTCGAATATCAGCAGACTAAGCCTTCTCCCATTTTTCCTTAAAGAACAATTGGTACACTCTCTTTACGATAATCTTCACGATCATATAGATCGGAACGACAAGCAGGATCCCGATAATGCCGCCGAGGTCTTGTCCTACCAATATTAAAATGATGATTGTAACCGGATGAATATCCAGCTGCTTGCCGAAAATATACGGGCCGATCAAATTGTCCTGAATCTGCTGGGCGGCCAAAATGACCAGGAGCGACCATATCGCGGTTCCCGGCGACTGGATGAACCCGATAATGACGATCGGAATCGAGGATAGAATGGCCCCGATAAACGGAATAAAGTTGGCAATGACGGCAACCACCGTCAGCAGCAGCGCATACGGAAGCCCGATGATCAGAAAGCCGATGTACATCAGCACGCCAAGGGCCAAATTGACCAGCACCCGGCCGACAATAAACCCTTTCAGGGCGTTATTGATCTCATCCAGCACGGATGCCCCCTCGTCCTTGAAGCGGTTCGGAAGAAAGCCGACCAGCATTTTGCCGAATTTTCCCCCCTCCTTCAGCATGTAATACAGAAGAATCGGGAAGGTAAACAGCACGATCGCGAAATTCGACACAAAGGAGAACAGGTTCATGATGTAGTTGGTGAGGAATGAGAAGCCCCGGTTCAAGTAGTCGGTCAGTTGCGTCAACGGGGTAACGTCTCCGGGAAACAGATCCTGCAAGAAGCCGCTCTGCTCCAGCTCGTGCAGCTGATCGCCCAGTGCGGCGAACAGTGCCGGCGCATTCTGTACGAGCGCAACGACCTGATCCCTCAGAGAAGGCCACACCCACAGGATAAAGCCGGTCAGGATTCCCGCGAACACGACATACAGCAGCAGGATCGCCAGCGATCGGTTCAGCTTCCATCTTTCAAGCAAATCGACCAGCGGCCGCAGCAGGTAAAAGAAGAATCCCGCCAGCATCAACGGCACGAGCGTAATCGAGAAGAACGAGAGGACCGGCTTGAAAATAAAATCGACGAGCGATCCTAAATATATGATGGCCAGGATCAGAATGACGGCAAAGCACAGTTTGAAAAATTTGTTCATTCTTATCAAATAGGGTGCTCCTTATCTCCACAAAGTTTCATTCATCGTATCATGACAGACGGCAGGGATTCAAATGGCGAGCGCGCTGTTTCGCCGCTCCCTTACCTTATGAAACAGGCACTTGACTAAAAATCAAGCGATTAATCCATACTGCGGTTATATACTTCTCCTAACAGCTCACGTATAATATGAAGGATTGCAAGGGCGAGGCTGAAGTTTAGGAGGATTTTTTGCAATGCATGTGACATCCATTATTTTGGGTCTGGTCATCGTTCTGAATATCTTGTTCGCCATCGTGGTCGTTTTCAAGGAGAGACGCGATGCCGCTTCCACGTGGGCGTGGCTGCTGGTGCTGTTCTTCATCCCGATTCTCGGGTTTGCGCTGTACCTTTTATTTGCCCAAAACTTAAAAAGCGTGAGACTGTTCCATTGGGACGATCTTCAGAAGACCGGAATCGAGAAGGTGCTGCTCTCCCAGATGGATTCCATGTATCGGGGAGACTTTTCGTTCGCGAATCGGGCCGCACAGGACAACCGGGATCTGATCCATATGCAGCTCAACGAGAATCAAGCCATTTTTACGGACGATAACAATGTCGAGATTTTTACGGACGGCCGCGACAAATTCCAGCGCCTGTTTCAGGATATCGAGGAAGCGAAGGAATACATACATATTCAGTACTACATTATCCGGCGGGATCAGCTTGGCAAACGCCTGATCGCCCTGCTGACGAAAAAGGCCCGGGAAGGCGTCAAGGTTCGCGTCCTCTATGATCAGCTGGGCTCGCGAAAATTGACGAAAGGGTTCTTTAAGGCTTTTCGGGAAGCGGGCGGAGAGGCCGAGGCCTTCTTCCCTTCCAAGCTCCGCTTCATCAACCTGCGGCTCAATTACCGCAATCACCGAAAGCTGGTCATCATTGACGGCGATATCGGGTATGTCGGCGGTTTTAATGTCGGGGACGAGTATCTGGGGTTGAACTCAAGGTTTGGTTATTGGCGGGATACGCATCTGCGCATACAAGGAGAAGCCGTCTATGCGATGCAGGTCCGCTTCATTCTGGACTGGAATCAGGCATCGCATCACCATGACATCGTCTACGAGCCGAATCTGTTCCCCAAGATCAATTCACCGGGTAACGTCGGTATTCAGATCGTAACCAGCGGTCCGGATTCCGAGTATGAGCACATCAAGAACGGGTATATCAAGATGATCACTTCGGCCAAAAGATCGATCTATATCCAGACCCCTTATTTTATTCCTGATGCAAGCCTGTTTGACGCGCTTCGGATCGCTTCGTTGTCCGGGGTCAAGGTGCATCTGATGATTCCGGACAAGCCGGACCATCCCTTCGTCTATTGGGCGACATGGTCTTATATTGGAGAGATGCTGCAAACCGGGGCGAATGTGTATTTGTACAATAACGGGTTCATTCATGCCAAGACCATCATTATCGATGAGACCATCTCCTCGGTCGGCACGGCCAACATCGATGTCCGAAGCTTCCGGCTGAATTTCGAGGTCAACGCCTTCCTTTATGATGAGCTGCTGTCCCGGCGTTTGACGGAGATTTTCCATCACGATCTGCGCGTATCCAGCCTGCTCACCTTGGAGGAATATGAGAAGCGGTCCAGATGGATCAAATTTAAGGAGTCGATCTCGCGCCTGCTGTCTCCGATTTTATAGACTGCCTAAGGGTTCATATCGGAGGAAGGTTAAGTTAGCAATCCATAAGAAATTCGGGAGTATGGATACCTATATACTTGAATCAAGGAAAGGCTCCAATCTTACTTTCGAAAGGATGTTGATTATGGCGAAGTTGACACCGTACATATTCTCCGAGGATGCTAAAGCGCAGGCTGAGTTTTACACGAGCGCACTGGGAGGCGAAATCCTGTCCGTGAAAACCTTCGGCGAGCTTCCCGGCTCCAACGAAGAAATGAAGGACAAGGTTTTGCATTTAAGCCTTGTTGCCGGAGGGGTTCCCATTTACATGTCCGATTCCATGTATCAATCGCTGGATCGAGGGAATGGAATGCATCTGACCCTGGCGTTTGACAGCGATGCCGAGGCGCATGAAGCATTTGACCGGCTGTCTGAGGGCGGGAAGGTTGTCGATCCGCTGAAGCCCCAATTCTGGGGAGCGCTGTTCGGCGTAATTGAAGATAAATTCGGCGTATTATGGCAAGTGACGACCGAGGCGTCGGCCTAAACGCCGGTCCATTCCATTGAATCGGTAATACCAAAGCGGCCGCCAGTTCCTCAGAGAACTGGCGGCTGTTTCATTTTATCCATAGGGGATACCCGCTGATGCATATGTGCATGCACTCGTTCGTGTGTCCGTATACACATGTGCACTACTTGGTCGTATCCAGCTGATGCATACATACACCTACATTCGTTCATGCCCAGCATGTAACGTGTACTACATTCGTTCGCGCCCCAATTATGCATACGTGCATGTCATCCATTCGTGGTCCGTTATGCATACGTGCATGCATCCATTCGTGGTCCGTCATGCATACGTTCGTGTTCCGCTCGCGTATCATTCATCCCCCCATACATACTAAGGCTTCAACACCATCAGCAAGATCAGAATGACAATCCCCCCTTGAACAATGAGGATATGGGGCAATGCCTGCGACCATAACCGTCGGTAGGTTCGCTCCAGATCGGCTTGCGATACGGTGGATGACTCTACCAGCGTATACAAGGACCGAATTCGCGGCCTGACCGCAAATTTCATGTAAAGGCCGATGACGGGCACCAGCACAAGGGCCGCAACGTACCACAGCATCTGAAATAGAACCGGCTCCATCCATCCCATCAGCAGTCCCGTGACCAGCTGAAGGATCATACCCGTATCCGTCAAACGATCCAGCCTCCGGGCAGTCCCGTGCGCGTATCTCAGCGAACCGGCACCTCCTGCGGAAGCCTGCGGGAAAACAAGAAACCGCTGCAGATAAAATGCCGGGCCGATCATGGCGATGGCCGATATCACGTGAATGATCAAAATCATCGTATAAGCCATAATCACCCTCCCATCTCATTTTCAAAGATGATTTTATGACCTGAATGTTATCCCTGTCCGAAGGTCCTCGTCCCTAATCCAGTGCAAGACCGCCGACTCTGCAGCCTGGAAAGCTTCAGCCAAAATTTCACTCCGATCCAGGACCGCGTGCCCCTGCGCACGGATAATCCTGTAGTCCGTAATACCAAGAAACGCAAACATCGATTTCAAATATTGATGCGAATATTCAACCTCGCTGTACCAGTCGCCATTCGTATATATACCTGGATAACTACGACGCTCCGGCCATCGGTCAGGAGTCCTTCCGACCCGTTCTCCGTATAACGGAATGTTTCCTTCGGGATGATAATATTATCCATATAGTCCTTGAGCTTGGACGGAATATTGAAATTATGGAGCGGCATGGCAATCACATATTTGGACGCCCATTTGAACTGCCGCAGAATCTCGGACATCCGGAGCATCAAATTCTCCTCGACATCCGTTAGCCGCTCCCCGGTCTCAAGCTTAGCCCAACCGTTCAGCATATCGGCCGTAATGGCCGGCACCTCCTCACGATACAGATCAATCTTCTGCAACTCATGATCGGGGTTTAGCTCTCTGTACTTGCTTATAAAGCGGTTAAGAACCTGCAGGCTAAGGGAATGATCGCTCGTAACGAGGGGATGGGCATTGATAACTAATACTCTTTCCATAGGAATCACACTCCTGTCATCATATATCTTCATATCAATCGGCGGTTTGCGAAGCATCTCAATCGTGCTTGATTCACCTCCTGAAACCGGAACTGAAGAAGGAAAAGAGCGATATCTAGAGGAGATTAATCATTGGTGTTTTATATTTGTTGTTTGTACATACAACTATAATCGATTTCCAGTTAAAAGTAAAGCCAGTAATCTGGCCACTTTAAAAGTTTTTTATAATGTATCTGAAAAACGAAAGCAGCAGGTACGCCCGATTATGTCTGGCGTCCCTGCCGCTTCCTATGCATGCTTTGCTGTCCCGTTAGAATACAGCAACCATCAAACCTTATGGATGGTTATTATTGAACGTTGCTTGGATCCATGTACAATACTTCCCACAAATGACCGTCCGGATCCTGGAAGCTCCAGCTGTACATAAAGCCATGATCCACCGGATCATTGGAAGGCGATCCTCCTGCAGCCAGCGCATTGTTGACGATTTCATCAACCTGCTCCTTGCTCTCGGCCGACAACGCCAAGATTACCTCGGTCGTATTGGCCGCGTTGGACAGATCTTTTTTGGTAAAGGTTTTGAAATAGTCCTCCACCAGCAGCATCGCAAAGATGTTGTCGCCGATCATCAAACACGCAGCGTTCTTGTCCGTAAATTGCGGATTGAATTCAAATCCGATCTTCGTAAAGAAGTCCTTCGTTCTGTCCAAATCCTTGACCGGCAAGTTAACAAAGATATTACCACATTTCAGCGCCATATTTGATCACCTCATCCATTTGATAGGTCTATCTTAACATGGGTTCTTTAGCGGGATTTCTCTTTAATTGCTATGTTCGCACTCAGGCGGTTCACCTCTTGGTCATAGCGATGTAGATTAGGGTGCCTCTCGAACCATTCGCTCTGTCTCGAGAAGCACCCTTAATCCTTTTGGGTGAGTCATCTAGTTCAGTAATCCAAGTGTGCGAAGCGTCCTCATTACGGTAACCACCGTCTGTGCCTTGGTCACATTGGATTTCGGATCAAATTTTGTTGTGGATACGCCATGCATGATCTTGTGTTTGACGACCATTGCAACGGCCGACTTCGCATAGGAAGAAACTGCGGAACGATCCTTAAAGCCATCGAGCACGGAGGCACCTGCATCCTTGGTCATGCCGGCATAAGCCAGCACGTTGTCTAGGATAACGGCAAGCTCCTCTCGGGATATCGGACTGCTCGGATCAAAGGTCCCCCCTGTTCTGCCCTTCACCAGTCCCGCTGCCTTAGCCGCAGCAATTTCTCCGGCATAGGCGGATTTTGGATCTACATCTGCAAAATTCGTATAGCTTTCATCCGGCAGAAGACCGAGCGCGCGAACGATGATCGCCACAATTTCAGCCCGGGTGATGGATTTATTGGCACCGAAGTTACCGCTATTATCCCCGGATATGACCCATTTCGCGGCGGCTTGTGCTGCATCCTCCGCTGCCCAGGCCGGGATCGCATCCTTGAACTTCATATCCTGCTGTGCCAGCACGTAGATGCCATTGCCGGTTTTCTTAATTTCCACGGTCACGGTACCGTCAGCGTTCACCTTAAACAGCGTCGGCACCGAACGCAGCTCGTTCAGCCCCGGAATATAAACGACGCCGGTTGCTCGCTTCGTGTTAATCGCTTTGGCATCTACTGTGATAAATTCACTTACGTATAATTTTCCGTAGTGCTTAAGTTCCGTAGCTGTTTGGTCGGCATGAAGCTGCTCCAGCTTGAACAGAAGCGGTGTACTTAGCACCTCTTTCCCTTTCAGAAGCGCTTCGGCTCCCTTGAGGTCTGCCTCGGAAGAGGCTGTAACCGATACCTTCACCGGGCCGGCAACCGTAATAAGCGCAGCCGGAATCCTGTACTCGGTTCCATTAACAAGGATCGACAGGCTGGCGTTTGGTCCTTTTTTCGCAACGGCTGCAATGACCTCTTGCGGTATTTCTGCCTCTGCCTGCTTTGCCTTGTCGCCGGCATCAATTCGGAAGATGACGGAATCCGAAGCGTTAATTGCCTGAACAGCCGCAGCTACCTGAATTGTAATGACGGCTTTATCTCCCGAAAGAACTACCTGCGCGTCCAACTGATCCTTCTCCTTAGGCGGCTGAGGTACAGGAGATGGAGCTGAGCTTGATCCGCCTGATCCGCCGGAGCTGTCCGATCCGCCCGAGCTGCTGCCGGACGTTGTGATACTGAGCTGCTTTGATGCGCTCGAGACACGATGAATCTCATCGCCTGTGCGGTCTACGGCCAGCACATGAATCTTGTAATTGTTCAGCGGCTGAAGACCCTGAATCGTGTAAGCGCCTTTGCCCTCAGTCAACCCGGAAAGCGCGTGGTTCACATACACCTCATAGGTGGAAGCTCCTTCAACCGGATCCCATTCAAGCTGAACGGAATTGGATGTAACGCCAGACACCTTCAGATTGCTAGGTGCTCCGAGTGCAGCATCATTCGACTTGCCGTTAATCGGCAGGTCTTTAACAAGCTGATTCGTCAGCGTATAGTTCCGGTCCCCGCTAATATCCCAGCTCATGACCCCGGCGATATCAAGCGTTTTGACGAGGGATGCGGTGTACATCATTGTAGTTTTGTCATTGTACGTGATGAATACTTTGTTCTGATCATTATAGAGATAAGGCACTTTCGCATACTCGTTCCAGTATCGCTTATAACCGTTCTTGCCGATATAATCGTTCTCAAGATGGCTGAAGTCGAACAGGGCACTCTCCCATGTTCCGACGCTTGAGCCCCCCTTGCAAGCCTGGTACTGCCCATTCGGTCCGCATCCGTCCCAGCCCTTGCCATAGTAAGGAACGCCGGCAATCAATTTATGCGGAGGCACGCCGCCGTTCAAATGCCCCATCAGCCCGCCGAGCACATGATTTCTTGCCGCCGACCGGGTTGGCAGGGCCTTATCATAGAAGAGCGGTGCATTATGGCGTCCTAATGTATCGGTCTTTCCGCTATAGTCGTATGTCATGATATTAATAAAATCGAGATACTGCACGGAATTCTCAAAATCGGCGTTCACCGTGAAATTGTCGCCTTGCCCCGACGCGATCGTCAGCAGATAGTACTTTCCGTCTTCACTGCCTGCTGCATCCAACGCCTCACGGACTGCTTTCATGAGCAGCGTGAAGTTTTCCTTATCCTCAGGTCCCCGGGAATTGGTCTCCAAACCGCCTTCCACCGGATATTCCCAGTCGACGTCCAGGCCGTCAATGCCGTATTCCCGCAGGAAATGGACCGCCGAGTTCGCGAATGCCCTGCGCGTCTCCTCCGTCCGTGCGATGTTCGAGAAATTGCCGGACCACGTCCAGCCTCCGACCGACACCAACAGCTTCAAATGCGGATTCGCTGCTTTAATCGATTCAAATGCCTTGAAGTTCTGAAAATCAAAGGTCGGATCTCCGATGATGATTTCTCCGTCATACACGTACCGGTTCTGGGCGGGAATGTTAGGATCTTCGCAGGCTCGCGCCCCGCTTCCGAACTTCTTCCAGCAGATGTCGGCAAAAGCATAGTTGATGTGCGTCAGCTTGGACACGTCCAAATCGTCAGGCTGCAGGTTGCGGGCATTGGAATCGGTACTCGCGGACCACGACGTGTAATACGTAATATTGTTATAATTGCTGCCAGGAACGACAGTCACCGCATCGCTCTCAGGAGAGGTCCACAGGCTATTTGCTCCCGTCACCTTGAAGGAATAGGTCTTTCCTTCTTCGAGCCCAGCAACCGTATACCGGTTCTGCTCGCTGGTGCCGATCTTTACGCCATCCTGGTAAATATGATAGGTTGTGGCGCCAGGAACCGGAGCCCAGCCTAGCGATACCGTCGACCGCGTCGCCGTTACAACTTGCAGCCCCTCAGGCTGAGCCAGCTCGCCCCATGTGATCGTAACCGTATTGCTGTTCGCGGACGTCTCGAGCGCGCCGTTCACCGTTCGCTGCGCCCCAACCATAAATTTATATGTCTGCCCTGCTTCAAGAGGGGAGTAGGTCGATGAGGTTGCGGTGTTCTCCCAGGTTCCACCTGCCCATGCCCCATTGACGTAAATGTCATAGGCGGCGGCACCCGGACTGGAGCCCCAGTCCAGCGTCACGGAATCCTCTGTTACGTCCGTAATTTTAAGACCGCTTGGCGGCGTTAACGGAGCTTCTTTATACTCGGTGACATCCTTCGTTGTCGTGAACTCCAGCACATTGCTCTTATGCTCCTGTTTCGTATCTTCATTCCATGTAATATAGATGCGGTAGGTGGTTTCCGGGGATAAGCCTGTCACGGCCCGGGTCCAATAGTTCCCCCAAGTCAGCCATTTGCCTGTATCGGCATCCCACACCTGAATATTGTTATCGTCCTCTTTAGGTCTGAAATCCCACTCAAAAATCGCCATATTATGGGAGACGCTGACCAATCTTAGATTTTGCGGGGCTTTCGGATCCTGGTTAGCTGCTATATCGTTCATGGAGGTCGGACTCTTGCCGTACGTGGAATTTGTTACCGTGATGGGCTCCGCTGACAAATCCGCAGCAGGAACCGTTGCCGGAGGGGGAAGATCGCCCTCTGCAGCATATACTGACACAGCAGGGGCAAGCGGAGTAAGAACTAGGAGCAGGACAAGCACCCCAGTGAGCCATTTCGAAAACCTTTTGATCATGAATGGCATGACCGTTTCACCTCAATTTCTCAAATTTCGATTTGCAAAAGGATACAGCATTTTTCATAAATGTCTGTTCTGTCCGTGATGTCATCGCATAACCGGCTTGCAGACGTCATAGCCCAAGCCGTTAATCATACATGAAACGTCTCTGCTTGGCGTTCATCTTGATGACTGGTCCAGCTTCGCATGGTGATCGAAATCCTGCGATAAATGAAAGCGGTTACCGTTTTTATCTCAAAAATATGTACGGCAGACTCATCTCCCTTCTCCATGTCCAAACCTTCAACCTTTTGGCCCCGAGCCCTGCTACAGCCTCCTTCCCCGGCTTTCAGCGGTTTATTGAATTTTAAATCTATTTGTATCATGGAACCTTCCCTAGAAATTGAGAAGGGATACATTTCCATAGATTAGGGATAAAATCTTGTAATTTTATATTCTGTTAATAAATTCAAATCTCAGGAGCGTCCAGCCTCAAGGAAGCAAGGCTCCTAATCAAACGCTTTATGTACAGACCGTTCTATTTTCGGTATTAATGTCCTGGTAACAGAAAAAAGCTGTCCTAAGCAGACAAGCTACTTATAGGACAGCTCCCTTCACCTATATAGACGATTCCTCTACTTCAGCGGGCTAAGATGCTCATGCTTCAGCTTCCAAACTCCTTCCCCGGTCCGCACGAAAACATTGGTCGCTCTTCCCCTGCCGGTAGTAAACTTGCCTTGAGCATATCCCTCGTAGCGGTAGGTATAGATGCAGACCGCCGTCCCGGAATTCTCGGCAATCCACTTCACGTCGTCAGCGTAATAAACCTCGTCCCGAACGACGTCCCAGGCATGTTCGAAGTAAGCGCGGATCTCGTCCTTCGTAACGCAGCTGCGGTCCGAGAACCAGTAAACCGCATTCTCATCCAGCAGTTTAACCACTTGATCGAAATCATGGGTGTTCGTTGCCGATATGTATGCTTCCAGCGCTTGTTGGTATCCCATAAGTGTCTTCCCCCTCCTCCTCTCTCCTCGCCAAATCTCTTCCAAAACCTTTTGCTTTCGCCTTCGGCCCAATTCGTTCCATTCGATGATAACGGCGGATGTTCTTCTTCTCCTGCCCATCTCCAATAAATATAAAGCTAGCTCTCATCATGGAACAACCTATTTTCTCTGAAAAATTCTTACGCCTCCTAATGAAATCCCAGGTCTGCATCTCTACGGATTGTGCTAAGATATGAAGCAATACGAGCTCATTATCAAGAGAAAGAATGTCAACATGATCGTCATGAGACTTGTTCACAGCTTGCCGTCCCCCATACTCCGGCACAGACCTAACGGGACGAAGTGAATCCCTCCGAATACAGGTGATTGCGTATGATGAGTATTGCCGATTTCGCGGAGCGCACAGGCATCGTCCCCAGTGCTCTTCGCTTTTATGAATCCAAAGGAATATTAGTGCCTGCAGAGCGCCAGGCCAACGGCTACCGGACTTATGGCGACCATCAAATCCACGAAGCGAAGCTGGTAAACAGCCTCCGTCAAGCGGGAATCAGCCTTAACGACATCCGAGGTTTCCTTGAATCGGATGAGGAGACACGCTCCCGGCTGCTGGAGCGCTGGCGACGGGAGGCGGAAGCCCGAATTCTCTCCGTACAGATTGCAAGCCAATATCTGAACGGAATGGAACCGGGGCCAGGCAGTCTTCATCTTGTTAGATGGGACGAACCCCTGACCCTGCTATGGCAGCCTTATGAAGTCCATAAGCCTGTTCATTCCTATTCGCTGGCTTGCGAGCATGCCCTTCCGCAACTGCGTCAAGCAGGCATCCGCCCCCAAGGAACCGGCCTGATCCGGGTCCTGGATTCCCGGGAGTCCAGCGTTCTGATCGAAGTCGGCTACCAACTGGGCCGGGATCCTAATGCAAAATGCCGTTCACAATCGCTTCCACCCGAAGCATACTTGGAAACCTTGCCTCCTACCTTGTTCGTCTCCGTCGACAGCTCTTGGGAAGATATCTTTATCTGCATGCGGACGATCCGATTTTTGGAGAAGTTCGGCTTTAAGCCTTCCGGCAAACGGATCGAGCGGCATTTTGAGGACTCGGACTCCTTCGAAATATTAATTCCCGTCATGCAGTCAACCATGGGTTGACCTTCAAGTAACTTGAAGGTTTATACTGGGTTTGTTCGTTCCCAAAACTTTCTTGCTAAGGAGGAGTTTCGTAAATGCCTGCGCTAAAGCTCGATGATTTTGATGGAGGATTTATTATTGCCCCTTGGGACCGGTTCAAGGAGCTCATCACATGGTACAGCACGCACTTGGATTTGAAAGTGACATACGAGGAAGATTTTCCGGTCGAAAAAATGGCCACCCTGACATTCCCTGCACTCGGCTGTATTCATATCAAGTCCGTAGAGCATGGGCATCCCCATTTTGCGGTGGATTGGGGCCGGAACGGAAATGTCCGTTTTTGCTTTACGGCAACCGACCTGGATGCGGTACATACATACTTTCGCAATCAGAACATCCAAGTGACTGAAATTACGGAAGGAGCCTTCGACCGCACCTTTGACTTCTACGACCCGGTCGGCAACCGATTAACAGCGATCGAGCCCGAACCCGGGACCGAGGAATGGGTTGCCAAGGCCCCTACGGCACGCTTTCCATTTCAGGCTATCCCCCGCTTTGGCGTCGATAATCTGGAGGATGCGATCCAGTGGTATGAGACGAATCTGGGCGGCAAGGTCGAACGGATTAGCGAGGACGGCACTTCCGCGATCGTGATCATGACGAACGAAGGCGCGCCGGTCTACCTTGAGACTGCCCGTCCCGATCACACCAAGGACAGGCTGACGGTCGCTGCACGGCCGTACTGGGTGATCCGAAAAAAGGCCGATTTCTTCGAAACCCATAATCGCTTGAAAGAACAGGGCTGGCATGTTACGGATTTCGCCGGGAATCCCAAGACGCTGGTACTGTTCCACACCTACGATCTGTACGGTAACCAAATTAACATATGGTGTTATGAGGACTGTTAATTGCAAGCAATTTGATAAGCCAAAAGGCACTCCCTGAAGCAGGGAATGCCTTTTTTACTGAAGCCGCTTATTATTTACGTGCTCGTTTCCTGCCTTGATTTCACTAAACAAATTAACCTCCGGATCAGGAGTCTTTGGCTCAACAGCCGGATGTCCTGTACCTGCTCCGGTAAAGTATTGAGATAGCAAATCCTCCAACTGTGATAAGGTTACCGGCTTTGCGGAATCCTGCAGTTCATAACCAAGCAGTCCGTTGGGCTCGATCGTAGCCGTTTTCACATCACTTCGTTTGGATATCCCCTGCTGCCGCAATTTCATCTCAAGCGCATCCACGGTTAACCTTAGCTTTTTCATATTCTGCAATTGAAGCTGCCCATTCTCTATAACGATAACGGCTGGTCCCTTTATCCACCTCTCAAAACGGCTCCAACGCACTTGCATAAATTCGACCAGGATGAGAACCAGAATAAAGACCAGAGCCGCTGCAAAGGTCAGAACTAAGTTTTCTTCGGCGATCGGTTGAACGATGATCGTTCCGATGGAAATCATCGTAATGGTTGTGGGTACGGTCATTTGGGAGATTGATTTTCGACCGGATATGCGGAGCACCAGCATTCCAAAAATAATTAAAATAAGGGATTTCCAGATCTCATTCCATAGCTCATTCATAGACTTGTCTCCTCAATCGTTCAATGATTCCCTTATGTTTTGGTCAACGAGTAACCATCTTATGCATGCCCTTACTCATTTTGATGGATAATATTTAACTAGTCCCTCTCTTCCCCATTATTTTGGTTTGCGAATCGCGTAATTTCGGATACAATCAATGACTGAAAAAATTATCCTGAGGCGAGGGGTGCTCTATGCATCATTTCAATGAGATCTTCGTTCAATTGTTAATTTTGCTTGCGATATCGATGGGGGTTATCGCATTGGCCAAAAAAGTAAACCAGCCTTATTCGATTGCGCTCGTTGTGGTAGGTTTGCTGCTCGGATTGCTGCATATTCCCGTTTTGGACGAAGCCGAAACTTTTATTACGCAATCCAATGTATTCCAGGCGATCATCATCTCCTTGTTTCTGCCTATCCTGCTTGGCGACGCCACATTAAAGCTTCCTTTCTCCCACTTACGGCAGCAGAGCAAGCCGGTGGTTGCTCTGGCGATCGGCGGAACCTTTCTATCTTTCCTTATTATCGCACTGGCGATGTATGGAATCATGGGACTGCCTTTACCTGTAGCTTTTACCTTTGCAGCGCTTATGAGCGCAACGGACCCGATTAGCGTAATCTCCATCTTCAAATCCCTTGGTGTTTCCAAGAAAATGGTGACCATCATCGAAGGGGAGTCGCTTTTCAATGACGGCATCGCCGTCGTGTTATTCCAAATTTCATCCGTATACTTGCTCTCCTATATAGAGATGGGCTGGGCAGGCATAGGCAGCGGGATCTGGCTCTTTCTTCAGTTTAGCTTGGGAGGGATTGCGATTGGAGCCATCCTCGGCTTTCTGTTCTCACAGCTCATTCGTTTTTATGACGATTATCCGCTGGAGATTGCCTTTTCGATGTTGTTGTTTTTCGGAAGCTACTTTATTGCCGAGCACTTTCATGTCTCGGGAGTTATCGCCGTCGTCGTAAGCGGCTTGATCTTCGGCAGCTACGGCAGCCGGATCGGGATGTCCGAAACCACGAAGATGAATATCAATTCGTTCTGGGATGTCATTACCCTGGTTGCCAATTCATTGATATTCCTTATGATCGGCCTAGAAATCAAGCATATCGATTTCACGGATAAATGGGCGCTGATTATCGCCTCCATCATTATCGTGCTGATTGGAAGAACGGTCGCTGTTTATACCAGCTTGAGCTTCCTGCGGAAATTTCCGTCATCCTGGAAAGCTCTGCTGAATTGGGGCGGCTTAAAAGGGAGCTTATCGATTGCACTTGCGCTAAGCCTGCCCGCCTCCTTCGAAGGGCGCGACGATATCCTCGTCCTTACATTCAGCGTCGTCCTGTTCTCGCTTCTTGCACAGGGGCTGACGATAAAACCGTTGGTTACCAAGCTTACGCTGTCGAATCCCGTCAAGGAGACCGAATAACTAACTAGAGCAAGATCGAATATTTATTGAAAGTCCGAAACCTCGCGAGGGAACTCGCGTAGAATACCTAAGTATAGATTAAGCTGCATCGTTTCAATAACGTCACATGACACTTCGGGATCAAGGTTTACATTTAGATCTACCTAGCTTAGTATATACTACGATAATCTTATATTATTGATCGCTTAATCCCCACCACTTGGGGAGCGGGGGAACCAGCGAAGCCGCTAACGGCTTCAGGGGTGAATTCTTTCCAAGCCGGAAAGAACGGGGACTCTCAGACCCGAATCCGACAGCTAACCTCGTCAGCGTCTCGAGAGATAACGCCCGTGCAACTTTGACTTGTTTATTCGGAACACAGTCCAAAGCCTGGAAGCAGATTGTCTCTGCTACCGGGCTTTTTTTCCTTGGGTTCAGAAGACTCAAGCCGCTTGATCAGAAAGGAGCAGATGCATTCATGATACATCATGAAAAAATTATGGTGTGTGTTTATTATGGGCCGAACGGCGAACGGCTGATTCGGAGAGGAGGCGAGCTCGCCAAACTACTGCAATGTCCCCTCTATGTGATGAGCGTCATTCCCTCGGCTGTGGATGAACTCGATCTCGAGCAGGAAAAATTCATGGCCCTTTGGCAAACCATCTGCGATGAATATGGAGCTTCGTTCATCACCAAGCCTAATGATAATCGTCATAAAGCTTCGGACATCATCGCCGAGACCGCCAAGCATTATCAGATAACGCAGCTGGTCATCGGACAATCCGGCCAAACACGGTGGCAGGAAATCACACAGGGTTCATTCGTCAATGAGCTGCTTAATCGAATCGGCGAGACGGATCTGCACATCGTGGCTGTGCAGCGAATGGATCAACACATCGTGGAGACTCACGAGCGTGGAATTCCGGTTACGGTTGTCAGCAAAGATGGACTATATCTGATCCGTAAAGGTGAAGACGAAGGGGACGTTGTCGCGGAGGGGCTGTTCTTCAAGGAACTGAATACGGATTTCGAAACCGGTTTGTTGCGTATAAAAACCGATCGGGAATTCAAGTATTTAAAGGTAAGTCAGGGGAAAGTCGCAGACACTTCGTTTTTCCTAAGTCAAGCATCAACACCCCTTGACCATGAGAAGGATTATGGATAGTAACGCAACAACCCAACGATCCGCTCCCAGCAAAATCGAAATGTTCATCAACAAACAAAAAAGCAATATGAGCCCCCCTCAGCTCATCCTGATCGTATTTACCATCTTAATCTTGATCGGTACCTTGCTGCTCGCGCTTCCACTGTCCTCCGCCAGCGGTACATCCGTAGGACTGCTGGATGCATTATTTACTGCCACTTCCGCAATCTGCGTGAATGGCCTAGTTGTCGTGGATACCGGGAGCGTCTACTCAACCTTTGGCCAAGTCATCATTATGATATTGATTCAAACCGGCGGGTTGGGCTTTATGACCTTTGGTGTCATGGTTGCCATCGTGTTAGGGAAAAGAATCGGGTTAAAGCAGCGTCTCATGATTCAACAAACGACCCACTCCACATCGGCACAGGGACTGGTCAAACTATCCCTGTATATGGTGCTGATCTCATTTGCCTTTGAAACGCTCGGAACGATTCTCCTCGCCATTCGATGGCATGAGATCGGCTGGGGACAAGCACTCTATTATGGACTTTTTCATTCCGTCTCTGCCTTCAACAACGCCGGTTTTGCCCTTTGGTCGGACAGTCTCTCTTCCTTTGTCGGCGATCCTGTCGTCAACATAACGATTGTCTTGCTCTTTGTTATTGGCGGACTCGGGTATATTGTCGTTGTCGATCTGTTCCGCAAGCGCTCTTGGAGGAAGCTGTCCCTTCACTCCAAGATTGTCATTCTTGGAACGGGCATCCTATGCGTGTTCGGCTTTGCAGCGATTCTCGTACTGGAAAGCTGGAATCCGGCTACCTTCGGGCATTTGAACGGAGGCGAGCGGGTGCTCGCAGCATTCTTCCAGGGCATGACCCCAAGAAGCTCCGGGTTTAACACGATTGACATCAGCAGCATGCTGGCGGCTTCCCAGTTCATTATCATCATTCTGATGTTTATCGGAGCAGCCTCAGGCGGAACAGGGGGAGGCATCAAGATCAATACGCTTGTGGTACTCATACTGGCAACCATCCAAACCTTCCGTGGCGGCGGCCAAGTCCATGCCTTCCAGCGCAAAATTGCGATTGAAACGGTCTTGCGCGCACTAGCTGTCGTTATGAGTTCATTGGTAGCCGTACTTGTCGTTGCCCTCCTGCTCACGGTATCCGAGGGAATGCTGGAGGAGCATTTTCTAGAGGTTCTCTTTGAAGCGACTTCGGCCTTCAGCACAACCGGGTTGTCTATGGGACTCACGAGTGAGCTGTCTCCTGCCGGCAAATTCATTGTGATTGTCACGATGTTTGCCGGGCGGCTGGGTCCATTAACGCTCGCTTATGCGCTGGCTCAGAAAAAACGCTCCTCCAAAATCGGGTATGCGGAAGATCATGTGCTGATCGGTTAGATAACCTACAAGAATTAATAATAACCTTCCGCCTCTCTGTATCAAGGGTTAAACACACTAAAAATAGGATGCCGGAAATCGGCATCCTCCTTATTGCACTAGTATTAATCCGTTTCTTTTAATGAAGAAGGGACGGCTTCCTCGGCAGTCTGATCCGCTGAATAGCTCATCTTCCTTCCCCTTTCCCTTGACGAGAGCATCACTTCGCCGCGACGGCTTCGATCTCAACGAGCAAATCCGGCGAAGCGAGAGCTTTGACAATAACTAACGTTGTCGCCGGGGGAGGGGTAGGCAAGGAACCTGCCCCCGCCTCCATGAAGGCACCAAGCAGATTTTCATCCGTTAAATAGATCGTGGATTTTACGATATCGTTTGCATCCATATCTGCGTCGGCAAGAACTTTATATAAATTGTTGATCGCCAACTCCGTTTGTTGCCGAATATCATTGCCGGGAACTCCATCCGGACCTACACCCACTTGACCGGAGATGAACAGCATGCGCTGGAAAGACGTGACCTCAACTCCATGATGATAAATGTTTGAAGAGGCCATTCCTGGAGGATTAAATTTTCTCAACATCATCCCATCTCCCTTTTGTTCCATATTTTTGCATAGCATATTAAGGACTCGTGCTCAAAATCGGAAGAGTGCTCTAGACTTTTCTTACGGGGAACCACAGTTCAACGGAATGTAGCCCTGCTATTTCGCCGTAGATTTCCAATTCCATTCCATCCACCTGCTCATAGCCTGACGTTGGGAGCCATTCCGTATAAAATCGCCGGTACATCGTCTCGATGGTTCCACCGAACGCATCCCAAGCAATGGGTTCCGAGGGGAAGATCGCCCATGTTTGTGCAGGAATCGTTATGGTAGAATATCCATTCGTGTTACTGGTTTCGCTTTTAAAGGCACACAGCATATACGGAAAGGTATCATTTCCTGTATGTTTGTAGCTGCAAATCCCATGTACTTTGTATGAATCCGGACTCAAAAAACGGGGCAAGTTGCCGGCATTAGCAGCAAGTCGCTCTACTTCACCAGTGGCGTGGCATTGTTACCAGAATTGTGCCGGCGTGTTCGGTGCATCACCGCCTCCTTCGCTACGAAAAACTCGTTCCATGCCAAATACCTCGAATGATTCCTTCGTTTCTATGCGATAATTCATCGCGTCTACTCCTTTGATCGTAATCAGAAAGGAGAGGCGTGGATAGGCCTTAAGAGCAATTCCGGCTTGGCGAGCCATTGCCGGCGTAACCCCATGAAGCGATTGAAAAGCTCGCGCGAAAGAAACCGGGGATTCGTAGCCGTATTTCATGGCAATATCAATGACTCTCGCCGAATCGCTATTTTGCAATTCGAGTGCGGCAAGGGTAAGCTTTCGGCGCCGAATATACTCCGCCAGTGTTACATTGGTGATGAAGGAGAACATCCTTTGAAACTGATGAGATGAACAACAAGCTCTAAGCGCAACTTCACTCAGTTCAATCTCCCCCGCCAAGTTCAATTCGATATAGTCCATCGCCCGGTTCATCCGCTCAAGCCAATCCATCTAATCCCCTCTTCTCGATCAAAGTATAAAATATAGCAATTATCGCATCGCAACTATTTGTGCACAAATAAGTTGCGTCTTGTTTGCGAACTGCGGGCTTGGTGTCAGTCATCGATGACCTGGTAGACAGTGGCCCTTAACTCATGTAAACGTATCACAAAATCCAGATGGAAAAAATAAGAATCCACCTTGATGAAAAGGGAAATGGTTCCAAGGACCTAGCGATTTTTTTACTATTCTGTTACTTGTTCCTTTTGTGTAGACGGATGACCTTTACTACAATAATTACATTAATCTGTACATTGTTGAGGTGAGTGCCGTGAGCAAAATATTAGTTCCTCCGGAAAGACTTATGGAGATATCCCGACAATTTGCACAGGCTCGGGAAATCGGGGTGCAAATTTGCAGCCACCTTACCCAGCAGATCCAAATCCTTGAAAGCGGTTGGGAAGGTACGACAAGGCAGCAATTCTATCAAAACTTCCAGCTGGCCCGCCAACAAATGGATAGCTTCACGGCAGCGGTGGGCTCGGTCAGCACGGAATTACATACGATTGTCAACCGCTTTACAGAGGCCGATTCCACTCAAGCTTCGTTACAGGCAAGGACGGCCGCCGATCCGATTGATCAAACCCAGGACGTATTAAACAACACGCTGCAAGTGAGAGATAATTTGGAGAAGTGGGGAACTCTCCTTTACAGCTCTGTCGGCGCTTCCTTAGTCTTAACTAATACGGTACGGTTCA
Organism: Paenibacillus sp. FSL M8-0142; assembly: GCF_038597315.1. Lineage (NCBI taxonomy): Bacteria > Bacillati > Bacillota > Bacilli > Caryophanales > Paenibacillaceae > Paenibacillus > Paenibacillus sp. FSL M8-0142. The sequence goes on along the minus strand of NZ_CP152008.1, from coordinate 778,261 downwards.
GGGTAGATCCCCGAAATCCGTCCCGAGCTAAAATTCATAATGCGCCATGGGTTAAAGGCAAAGGCAACAATACGTTCTTGAAGAACCTGGCAAGAGGCATCAATCGCCAGATCGTGAACCCGGGCTTCATTATGAAGGGCATCAAAGGCTTCGATAGAGTCGCAAGCAAATTCGGTCTCAATTTTGGGTTAGGCTTTAGTCAAGCTAAGAACTTTCCTCAATGGACCAGACAGGTTATAGCCGGTGTAGAAAAAGGCAGGTACGGGATCGAGACCAAGAAAATCCCTGGGATGATCGCCAAAAAGATATTCCCGATTAACGCAACCTTTAATGTGATCGGCGAGGCTTCCGGTCTTGTCAGCAAGTATCGTGAAGGCAAACTCAACGGGGAAGAAGTAGCTGTAGCCGCATCCAACGTTGTTGTAAAAACAGCCGCGACCTATGGCGGCGCTGTAGCAGGCGGAGCCGTCGGTGCAATGATTGGTGGTCCGGTCGGTGCGGCTATCGGTTCCTATGTAGGCGGTACGGTTGGAGCCTTTGTCGGTGATGGCGCGGCTAAAGTGGTCGAAAAGGGAGTTCGCTGGATTAGCGGATTGTTCAAATAATTTCAGGAAGGCGCTAAATCATGAACGCAATAACTTATCGGAAATCCGTAGCATGGGGGAAATCCCTTGGCAGTTTACTGTTTGTGCTGGCCTGCCTGTTTCTGCTGTACGCGGCTTTTTTTATGGATACTTCCTTTATTCGCAAGTTTTTTTGTATCACATCAGCCATAATCGGGATTCCGTTCTTTGGAGGATATTTGGTTGTCAGCTTACCCAAGGCGCTGAAATCAGACACGAAGCTGCTCACCTACGATCAACATTCCATTTCGGACGGTACGCAGACCGTAGCCTGGGCGGAGATTACAAGCATCAGCTACAGCGGCCCTTCCATTCGAAGGTGGCTGCTTCCGAAATTGCCCGTGCTGATTTTTCATTTGAAGAACAGGGAGACCTGGACTGTGAATACGTATTATTTGTTGACCGATTCCGAAATTCAGTCTGTCATGAAGCGCCTGCGGGGGCTGATCAGCCGTAACGGAAAGGAAACGAAATAGATCTGTACTGGAGGATTTGCTTACATGAGCGAGCATACCTTTGTATTTTCATTAGAAGAGCTGGGATACGCCTTGGCCGTTCATCAAGGGGAGGAAATGGCTGCAGGACTTATGAAGGCATACTATGGAGATCTGTCTGAAGACAAATGGGAGCTTCTATTTCAGGCAGCTACACATAGCTTGATGTCCAAAGGTTTTATAGAATCGATGGATGAGGAGAATGGAGAGGTTCGTTTCACATCCGAAATTACGCAAATGATTCAGCATTTGCTGCACAGCAATTATATGCTAAGAGGGATTACCGATCGGAATTCCAGCAAAGTACTCACGATCCATGAGCTGCAGCAGCGGTATTTGTACCACTTGTCTGACAATCATACACTTCATTTTCTTACCTGGACAGAGCCGGCGGATTGGGAAGAAGAGCTAGCACATTTCTATGGAGTGAAGCCTTCGAAAGCCGAAGGGCTGACTTTATCCGAATCCAAGGCTGTGGTCACGGAAGAATTGTGGAATCGGCTGACATCAGGTGAATCCCCTGCCTCCCCTCTCAATGACGAGCTTTCATCCGGTCAGCAGCAGCTGATTGCAAAATGGCAGCAGGATTTTCAAAAAAATGCCCGTACCATGGACAATCTAAGCACCATAAGAATTGGCAGCGGAAATCAGACGGCAATCGAGGATATTTTGTTTATACTTCCTTCTAATGAAGGGGTCTGGATTATACGTAACCAGGAAGCGGACAGAAATGCGGAACCACGGATTTGCATTGAGCTGCAATCCTTCTCGGCATGCAAAAAGACGCTCGGCGCTTTTGCTGGTGCTTTGGCTTAGTCAAGCGGTAGATCTAGTACCGCTCATCTAAACGGTCTTCTATGCGGGAGCATCTTAAAACCTGACCAAGTCTTAAATCTCCGTTGTCCCAAAATAAAAGGATGCAGCGTTTCCCTAGTAAGCGCTGCATCCTTTTTCATTGATTAGCGATATCGGTCATTTTTTCTTAATCAATGAAGGCTATTATAGCCCCCCTCCTTCCAGCCTTTTATTAATATCTTCATCCGAATCTACGAAACCATTTTCCGTTAATTCAACGAAAACTGTACGATCATATTTATAACTTTCTAAAGAAGAAGGATCTATATTTGCTACTTTCTCTAAAAATTCATTCACCTTTAAATACTCATCATCATTAAATATCCAATACGTTGCGGAAATCGAAGGGCCGTTAAACTGATCATAGGATTGCTGAACAATCGTTTTTAATTTCTCTGCTGTAATACTTTCATCATGTTTCATGACAATTTCAACATGGATATACTCTGCTTTCGATTTTTCAAGATAGTCTTCAATCGTCATATCTTTCGTTACTTCAATAGGTTGTTTCGGATGAATATTGACCCACGAAGATGCATCTAGCCCTTGATCTTCAATCGCATGATTAAAAACGGAGGCAAATTTATGCATTAACCGCATCTCCGGATAATTTTCAACGATGTTTTCCGAGGTATCCATTACGGCAGTAAACATGATGTCTGAATCTATTGCTTTAACATATGTAGTTACTGTATTATTGCTTTTCGTCCCCCATCGTTCCCCTATGTATTTTACTTCAAAGGATTCATTGTATTTTTCGGATAACCTTTCCTCGATGATTTTGGCAGTTTTTTCATTTAACTCGCTGCATCCTAATAAGCTTAATATGGATATTCCCATTACGACCATGCATACTTTTCTTAATAATTTACTCATATCCCCTTGCCTTCTTTCATAAAAATATGAACTCATAATCTATTATAACAACGGAATGATTTTCGATTGATCATCAAAATGCCCCGCCTCTTTCTTTATTTACTTTCTTCACCCAAAATCTAACAGAAATAATTTGACAAAAAACTTTAAGTGTCGTCTAATGTGATATATAACAGGATTGCTCATGATCTAAGTATATTTTACTGCATTTTCATGGAGCGAAGGGGGATGGGGATTGCTTTGACGAAAGTATCCTTGATCTCGGAGTCTAAAAAGAGATGTGAGAAGCTAGGTATTGATCCACGGGGGGTTCCCTCTTTTTCGACCTTTTTATCAGAAGGCGATTTGAATCTAAAACGGGCCGAATACGAAGAAATATTGTCGGTAATCAATTTTTTTGTACATAAGATGTTGGAGCTCATGAAAGGGATTCCACTGCTGATCCTGATTTCCGATGAGAATGGCTGTATTCTGGAAATGGCCGGGGATGAAGCGATCAAGAGCGTGGTTCAGCAATCGGGCATACAGATTGGCCTCGTGTTCAACGAGCAAGAAGCGGGAACTAACAGCATTAATTTGGTTTTGGATCATCGTCAGCCCATTCAGCTTGTCGGGGACGAGCATTATTATGAGTTTTTGTGGTCCTCCGCGTGTTATTCCGTACCCTTCCAATATACAGATATCTCCAATCTGCTTGGAACCATTACAATCATGACGACGATCGATCAGCACAACCCATTTTTGCTGGCGATGCTGAGTACGGTCGTAGATTCAATCGAAAGAGAGCTCCTGCTGAAAAAGCAAAATCGACGATTGCACATATTGAATCAGGTGGTTATCGAAACAACCAGAAACGGCATCATTATTACGGATCGGGATGGGAACATAACCGAGTTTAACAAGTTTGCTGAAATTTTAACGGGTGCCAAAAAACAGGATGTCCTTCATAAACCTATTCCGGATGCCAAAACAAATGAGTTCATTCAAGAGGTCCTTCAATCGGGAAAAGAATACGAAAATATGGAATTCATACTGCACCCTCGGACGGGGCAAAACGAGCTGGTCTGCCTGTTCGACGCCTTCCCTATTCGTGATGAGAATATGCAGGTCATGGGCGCATTTGCACAGTTTCGGGATATCACGGAGCGTTATCATACGCAAAAGCAAATTAATTATTTAGCCTACCACGACGATTTAACCGGTTTGCCGAATCGAAGATTCTTCACCAGGCATATTGATGAGCTCCTGAAGCATGGGGTGAAAGAAAACAGTATCTTTGCCGTCATGTTTCTTGATCTGGACAGCTTCAAGAAGATTAATGACACGCTGGGCCATAACAACGGAGACGTGCTGTTAAAGCTGGTTGCCGAGCGTCTGAAAACTTGCTGTCATGCTCCGAATCAACTGGTTTCCAGAATGGGCGGGGATGAATTCACGATCCTCCTGCAAGAGATTACGGATCATACGGAAGCCATTCATGTTGCCGAAGAGATTATAAAAGCATTTGAGAAACCATTTGCGGTAGACGGCTATGAATTCTATATAACGGCCAGTATCGGTGTTGTCTTCTATCCTCAAGACGGCACGAATGTCGAGGTGCTCATGAAGAATGCCGACATTGCTCTTTACCGGATGAAAGACGACGGGAAGAACAATTATAACATTTTCAAACCTGTGCCAAACAGCAGCGGTATTGAAAGACTTACCTTGGAGCATTCAATCCGTAAAGCGTTAGACCTAGATGAATTCGTGGTATATTACCAGCCCCAAATCGATATTCTGACTGGGAACATCATCGGTACCGAGGCGCTCGTTCGTTGGAATCATCCGACTCTCGGCTTGGTCCCTCCAACTAAGTTCATCCCGATCGCCGAGGAAACAGGACTCATTGTCCCCCTTGGGGAATGGGTGCTCAAAACCGCGTGCCTTCAGAATCAAATATGGAAGGATAAGGGGTTCCCTCCTATGAGCGTATCGGTCAATCTCTCTTCTCGCCAATTCTCAAGATATAATTTGGTAGACACCATCAAAGAGATTTTACTCGAAACCCACATCGATCCCCAATACCTGGAGCTCGAGATTACCGAGTCGATGACGATGAATGTCGATGTTGCGATCGAGGTACTCGGGAAACTGAAGGAACTAGGCATACAAATTTGCATCGACGACTTTGGGACGGGTTATAGCAATCTTTACTACTTAAAATTGTTTTCGATTGACCGGCTGAAGATTGATCAATCCTTTGTCAGGAATATTATGACGGATTCGAATGACGCGGACATTGTGGCTACGATCATAGCGATGGCTCATAAGCTTGGCATCGATGTTATCGCAGAAGGCGTAGAAACCAAGGATCAGTTGGATTTCCTGCGTAGTCAAAGCTGCCATGAAGTGCAAGGGTTTTATTATTACCCACCTTTACCCGCAGAACAAATCGAGCGGTTGTTGAACAAAACGGCGACAATAAAAACCAATTTGCAGGGGTGATAGGATGAAAAAGAGAGTGTATACCCTATTAGTCGAGCATTTTAAAAATTGGGGGATTTCTCACGTATTCGGAATTCCCGGAAAGTCCATTTCTCCGCTGATGCTGGAGCTTGAAAGCCATGGTATTCAATATGTGCTGGGTCGTCACGAAGCTGGCTCTGGGTTTGAGGCGTCAGGCTATGCACTGGCGAAAAAAACAATGGGGATCGCGATTGGTACTTCCGGCCCGGGAGGAACGAATCTGATCACAGCCGCCGGGCAGGCCAAAGAGTTCCAGTTACCGGTATTGTTCATCACCGGACAGCCATCGATGCGGGAGACTGGGCGCGCTTTAAGTCAGGATTCAAGCCAGTTTGGGGCCGATTTGGTTAAGATGTTCGAGCCCGTTACCTTGTTCAGTGCCCGCATCGAACGTGGGGACCTTCTTTACTTGTACCTTAAACATGCCCTGGAAAAAGCCTACACGGGTGAAAAAGGCCCTGTTCATCTTTGTATCCCATTTGATGTGCTGATGGAGGAAGTCGAGAGCTTCTACCTGCCTTTGCCAGACCACATTTCACCAGTTGTATCCCCCGATATCGATAAGGCGATATCGATGCTGGGCGAGGCTAAGAAGCCCGTCCTCTTTCTGGGCAAAGGCGCCGTCATGGCGGATGCCTATGAACCATTGCGGATCATGGCCGAGCATTGGGGGATTCCTGTAATGACCACGCCGGGTGCGAAAGGAGCATTTCCTACCAGCCACCCCTTATACCTAGGCGGGTATGGTCTCGGCGGTTCCAAGCATGCAACCGATTATATGAGATCCGGCATTGACCTGATGATCGTCGTAGGCAGCAAATTGTGCGATATGTCCTTGTCCGGATTTACGCCCGATATGGAGCCGGAAAAGGTTTTGCAATTTGAGTATGACCTTAAGTTCGCAGGTAAAACCATTCAGGCGCCGACGCAACTGATTCTTGGCGATATCCGCTCTAACCTGACTCAACTCATCTCGCAAAGCGGGGCATCGTCCAAAGAGCATGAGATGCTGATTGCCCGGGCACAAGTGGCAGCAGCGACCTCCCAAGCGGAATCCGTGTTGTCAGCGGGAACGGCGTTCCGAAGCTTGCGATCCGTGCTCCCGAAAGAGGCAGTTCTCTTCGGGGATGCAGGGAGTCACTCCTTTCATGCCGTACAAAACTTCGAGATCATCGAGCCCGGGACATTCTATTTCGATGAAGTGTTCATCGCTATGGGGGCAGCGATCGGCTATTCGATCGGAGCGAAAATTGCCATGCCCGATCGCCCTGTCGTCTGCGTGACCGGCGACGGCTGCATCATGATGCACGGCACCGAGATATCGACAGCCGTGAACCATGGAATTCCGGTTATTTTCTTTGTACTGAATAACGGCCGTTTAGATATGGTGGAAAAGGGAATGTCTTATAACACCGGGCGTTCGGTAGGCGCTGTCTATGAACGACCGCTGGATGTGAGCTTATTTGCCCAATCCATGGGCGCCATGGCATTCCGCTGCGAAAATGAAGCCGACATTACGAGGGCGGTTCAGTCAGCCTTGCAGTCCCATACGGCTACGGTAATCGAGGTCATGGTGGATCCGCAAGAAATCCCGCCGATTCTTACCCGATTGCTTAGTCTAGATTAACGCTTACGGAGGACGTTTATGGAGTCGAATCGCTATAATAAAGGAATCGAAGTTTTGCAACAGATGGTAAGTGAAGAACGACTGAACGCAACGGTCAAACAGATGGAAAAATTCTCACCGGATATGGCCAGGCTGATTGTCGAGTTCCCTTATGGCTCGCTGTATTCCCGTCCAGGCCTGGATCTAAAACAAAGGAGCCTGCTTACCATAGCGGCTATGCTTGCCTCAGGCGCAGCGGCTCAGCTCGATTTCCATATCGAAGCAGCCTTGAATGCCGGGCTTACGCCAAATGAGATTGTAGAGGCCGTCATGCACTGCGTATCTTACGCAGGCTTTCCCAAAGCGCTGGATGCCATGTTTGTGGTCATGAAAGTGTTTAACGAACGGGGAATTCAATACGAAGAACGATAAACCCCTGCTCCCTACTTTATTTCGGCCAACTCGATTCAACGAGAGTAAGCCTGAGAAGGATTTTGACTTAGTCGAGGATGGATGCGTCACCGTGGTTTGGCCAGGCTCAATCATTCACGGCTATTTTGACTTTACATAATGCATGGCCTACCCAAGTGTCCTTGATTTCTGCAATAACAAGAGCCCCTCTGTTAAATAACTTGAGGGGCTCTTGTGTTGCTTATCATATTATTCAGTTTAGAAAGAATAATTAACTTTCAGACACTTCACTTCTTCTGAGATAAAAGCTCTGGTTTATCCCTTGCCCAAGTATCCTTAACTGTTGAAAAATTCGACCAGTAAAGGAACGAGAGCCGCAGGATCGACATTGTGATCTTGTCCCGCAAGCACCCGATCCTTCGCCTTTACGAGATGATGGGCCAATGTTTTCGCAGCTTCATGGAAGAAAGGCTCGCTGTTTGCGCCGGAAATTACCACTGTGGAGGACGTTACTCGAGCCCATTTGCTGGTTGGCAGCGGCTTGCCGATCATCACATCACGTGCGATCCTTCCATCATATGCGAGCGTATGCGCAACAGCCAGAAAATCTCTCCATATCGGACTTTCCTTCTGCGGAGCCAAGTATTCTTCCGGAATAAGCAGCGCCTGTGTCATGAAAATTTCCAAAGCTTTGTCGCGTTGTCCGGACAAGATAGCCTCGTCCAACTGCTCGACGTAATCCAGGGGAAGAGGCGGACGGCTTGCGTCAAGGATGAGGGGCGGTTCATACAGCGCCAGCTTTGGGATTTTTTCAGACAACCGATCAGCGGCCTCCAGGGCGAGAATTGCTCCGGACGATACACCATACAAATAGGCGCTCCCGCCCACGGATTCTATTAGTGCATCGATATCTTCAATCTCGCGCTCCACCGCATAGGGCGGTGTGTCGTCACTGTCTCCCCGCCCGCGTCGGTCGTAATTGATCACGGTATAATGGTTCGCCAGCAAATCTGCCAGTTGCTCTTGCGAAGGGAACTTGCGATACCCTAGAGCGCCAGTTACCAGGATCACAGCCGGACCGTTGCCGTATTGGTCATAGGCGATGGCCGTTCCATCTTTGGATATAACGTTGTTCATCAGTTCTCGCCCCTCCTTTTTCTTAAATTATTTTCGCTGGTAATGCAAGCCGACGACGCCGTTCTTGTATGTTTTGGAGCGGATCAACCGGAGGGACTGCTGCTTGTTGGCCAAAGCGAACAAGCGCTCGCCGCGGGAAGCGATGACGGGATGAACGAGCAGCCACAGCTCGTCGTAAAGTCCGCTGTGGATGAAAGATTGCCATGTCTTTACTCCGCTTTCGACGGAAATTCGATTGACCCGGCTTTTCAGTGCTTCCAGCTCACGAGCGAGCGAGGTATTGCCACTCCCAATCTGCTGCGAGTTTCTCCAGACCAAATCGACTTTGGAGCTGGAAATGACCACTTTGGAGATCTCGTTCATGCGCATGGCGATGGCCCGTTCCAGCGCATTGGAAGAATGCTCCGCCTGCTGCCAATGCTGGGCTAACGAAGCGTACGAATTTCTGCCTACGATAATCGTATCGACAGTATTGTAATATTCCAAATAATCCTCAAAGATCTCTTCGCTCAATGTCATCCACTGATTTTCATCCGACACGACGCCGTCCAGCGAAAGCTGCATTGTTAAAATCACGTCACCCATTCCTTCAATCACTCCTTGCTTTCATGATTTACGAAACAAATATATCATTTTCCCGGTCCGAGCATTTCTTATCAATTGCTATTATGTTCCAGTTTTAATCTAGGGAACCTGAAGGTACAACAAGATTCCTAGAATGCTGTTAGCCTTTTTTATATTAAACCCTCTGATTTTCTTGATTAAACAACAAAAGAGCTCAGACTAATCTGAGCTCTTTTGGTTTAGAAGTTACAATCCATGGTTTCCATATGCATACTTCTTTTATTGGTTACAAGCTTTATTATTCAAGTTACAAAGAATACTTAATACATTCACACAATTACGAGCAAAGCCCACGCTTACTCTACCGTCACGCTCTTCGCCAGGTTCCGCGGCTTATCCACGTCATTGCCCCGAGCGAGGGAAGCATAGTAAGCAAGCAGCTGCAGCGGGATCACGGACAAGGCGGCCGTCAGTACCGGCAGCGTCTTTGGAATCGCGAAGGCTTGGTCGACCGACTTCAGCAGGTCAGCCACATGCTCCTCGTAGGTAATGGCCATGACTTCCGCACCCCGCGCTTTCACTTCCTTAATGTTGCTTACGGTTTTCTCCAGCACCGCTTCCTGGGTTGCAAGAGCGATCACCGGAATCCCTTCCTCAATCAAAGCGAGCGTGCCGTGCTTCAGCTCACCGGCAGCATAAGCCTCAGAATGGATGTAGGAGATCTCCTTCAGCTTCAGGGAGCCTTCCTGGGCTACCGCATAATCTTGGCCGCGGCCGATAAAGAACAGGTGCTCATGCTTGGCGATCTGCTCGGCATAGGCTTTGATCGATTCGGCATTCGCCAGCATCGCTTCCACCTGCTCCGGCAGAGCCTCCATCGCAGCAATCACTTCGGCAACAGCGTCCTCCGTCATCGTGCCGCGTACCTGAGCCAGATACAGACCAAGCAGATAGAATGCGATCAGCTGGGAGGTGTAGGCTTTTGTCGAAGCAACCGCGATTTCAGGTCCTGCCAACGTACCAAGCACGTCGTCGGCTTCACGGGCGATCGAGCTGCCGACCACGTTCGTAATCGCCAGAACATGGGCGCCGTGGCTCTTCGCTTCACGAAGGGCTGCCAGCGTATCTGCCGTCTCGCCGGACTGGCTCACAACGATGACCAGCGTCTCAGGCGTGACAATCGGCGAACGGTAACGATATTCGGAAGCCACGTCGTTCTCGACAGGTATACGTACCATTCCCTCGATCACGCTGCGTCCGACAAGACCGGCATGGTAAGCCGTTCCGCAGGCAATGATTTGGACATTGCGAATATTCGCGATCTGCTCGTTCGTCAGCTTCAGCTCAGGGAGGACGACTTTCCGTCCGCTCTCATCCACGCGGCCCAGCATCGTATCCCGATAGGCCTTCGGCTGCTCGTGGATCTCCTTCAGCATAAAGTGATCGAACCCGCCTTTTTCCGCCGTGACGGCATCCCAATCGACACGAATCATTTCCCGAGAAATAAAATTCCCTTCGATCGTCATCAATTCGACAGCATCTGCAGTGAGCAGCGCCATCTCGCCGTCATTCAAAATATATACGTTCCGCGTATATTTCAAAATCGCCGGAATATCAGAACCGATAAAGTTCTCGCCTTCACCAAGGCCGATAATGAGCGGGCTGGCTTGACGAACGGCAACCAGCTTATCCGGTTCGTACTCCGTTAGTACGCCAAGTGCAAAAGCCCCTCTCATATACTTGATCGCCTTCTGCACCGCCTTCACGATATCTCCGTCATATTCACGGGCGATGAGATGCGAGATCACTTCCGTATCGGTCTCGGACACAAAGTGATGCCCTTGCTGGATCAGCTCTTCCTTCAGCTCCAGGTAGTTCTCAACGATCCCGTTGTGTACGACCGAGAACTTCTGGCTCTCGTCCGTATGCGGATGGGAGTTGACATCCGATGGACGGCCATGCGTAGCCCAGCGGGTATGACCGATCCCGGCCGTACCGACCAGCGGCGCTGTTTCCAGCCGTTCCTCAAGATTGGCCAGACGTCCCTGTGCCTTGGCTATGCGAAGCCCTTCATTGGTGAACACTGCGATTCCTGCAGAGTCATATCCGCGATACTCGAGCTTTTTGAGTCCTTCCAGCAACACCGTTTGCGTCTTCTGATTTCCAATATATCCGACAATACCACACATTGTATGATTCCTCCGTTCGGTTTCCAAAAGTAATGGTTATGCGAAAAGAAGAATGCGCACCTGCTGTGCGGTATTACGAAAGAAGAATGATCTATTCAATTATCAATGTTCAACGATAGCTTGATAGCTTTCCCTTAAGCTATTGAACAATCATGAATGCACTCTTCTTCCACCGCGCTGTACGCACACTTGATTCGCACATTCATGTTTTTATGAAATACGATGAGCACCTGCTGATGCGTTGTAAGAACGGTCGCCCATTCCTTTTCCGCGTTCAGCTTACGGTTCTGGTGCAATCCCGGGAGGTCCCCGCCGAACAATCCGAACACCTCCACCTCGTCAGCTTGATTGTGCCGTTTCGTTATCACATCGATTCGTCATAACGATTTCCCCGCGCATTTTTCAAGCTCTGGCGCTTATGAAGCTTATGGTCTACCTCACAACCCTCTCTTTCCATTCTTGAATGACATTCTATATTATATTCACCCGAATAGGGTTTGGCAACTTTAGTGGCTAGCCTTCTCTTTCGAGCTCCACCAAGAATCGGCCTTCCAGACTACTTGAATCCATGCATCAGGAATGCGGAGCCTATACCTGCAGCATATGCAGTCATAGCAAGGCTTGCTTCCGCTTTCATGCGCTGCATCATACCAGGAATATGCGGGCCAGTTATCAGCTGTTCTAGTTCACTGGCCCTTACATAAACTGGTGTTCCACCCTTGAAAAATCCAACTTTAGCCTTAGGCTAATTCCCGCTTCACGACATCGGCAATCTGGGTTACATAGCGATCCAGCTCGTCTTTATCCGGACCTTCGGCCATAACCCGAATGAGGGATTCCGTACCGGAAGGGCGAACCAGTACCCGGCCGTTATCTCCCAAAATCTGCTCTACCTCGGAAATCGCAGACTCGATTGCCTTATTTCCTTGGTACTTCGTTTTATCGCCAACGCGCACGTTAACAAGCACTTGAGGATACTTGCGCATGCTGTTCTTCAGTTCATGCAGCGGTTTGCCGGAAGCTACGATGGTGTCCACCAGCTGAATGCCTGTCAGAATTCCGTCACCGGTTGTGTTATAGTCCAGGAAAATAACATGACCGGACTGCTCGCCGCCGAGGTTAAATCCGCCGCGACGCATCTCTTCCATCACGTAGCGGTCGCCAACGGCCGTCTTGGCCGTTTTCAGCTTCAAGCTGTCGCAAGCTTTGTAGAAGCCGATGTTGCTCATGACCGTGGACACAATCGTTCCTGCTTTCAGCTTGCCAGCACGATTCATTGCATCTCCGCAGATGCACAGGATGAAGTCGCCATCAACCTCCTCGCCTTTCCCGTCAATGGCGATCAGACGATCCGCATCTCCGTCAAAAGCAAGTCCCAGATCCGCGCCGTGGGCAAGGACGGCTTCAACCAGCTTCTCCGGATGTGTCGATCCGCAGCCATCATTGATGTTTAGACCGTTAGGCTCAGCGCCGATCGTAATAATCTCCGCACCAAGCTCGCGGAACAGCTTCGGAGCGAGCTCGTAAGCTGCGCCGTTCGCGCAGTCCAGCACGATTTTCAGGCCGTCGAAACGGTTGCTGATAGTTGTCTTCAAATACTCCAAGTATTTAAATTTCGATTCATTATCTACGCGAAGCTCGCCCAGTTCGGCTCCGATCGGACGCGGAAGCTCGTCCTTCTCCGCATCCATGAGCTCTTCAATCTTGAGCTCCGTTTCATCGGACAGCTTGAAGCCGTCTCCGCCAAAGAACTTAATTCCGTTATCTTCAACCGGATTGTGCGAGGCCGAGATCATAACGCCGGCATCGGCTTTCAACAATCTTGTAATGTACGCTACCGCAGGGGTGCTAACAACCCCTAGACGAATAACATGCGCACCGATCGACAGTAGTCCTGCCACCAATGCAGATTCCAGCATAGCTCCGGATACGCGCGTATCCATGCCAATCACGACAGTCGGCTTCTCCTTATCCCCCGTTAGTACATAGCCGCCGCAGCGGCCGATGCTGTAAGCCATTTCGGCAGTCAGCTCTTGATTGGCAATCCCTCTTACCCCATCTGTTCCAAAATATTTCCCCATGTGTTCTCTTCCCCTTTATCTACATTTCTTTATGTTTCACTCATTCGGTGTTTCTGTACCCGTATCCCCATCGTCAGTACTTCCATCTGCCGGCGGATGGGCCGGTTCCTCTTCGTTTCCGCTGGCATCCGTTCCCGAATTTACGGGCGGCGCTACGCTTTGATTCCCCTGCTCATTGCCTGTTCCGGTACTCGGCGGATCGGTCTGGTCTTTATCCTTGCCGTCATCCTTCGGCGTGGTTCCCGGGTTGGTTGTAACCGGCGTAGAGTTGTCCTTCAGCTCGATCTTCACAACCAGTCGATTCCTGTCGGCTCGATTAATGAAATCCGGAAGCGTGATTTGAAGCGGAATTTCATGCATACCCGCCTTCAACCCGGCTAGATTGGCCTGAGCCCCGATATCTTCGGGAGTCAGACTATTCAGCAGGTCGGGCGCTCCGGTAAGCGTAAGTGATATCGACTTCTCCTCGGGCTCAAGGATAACAGCTTCCAGGCCCGAAGCTACTCCCTTTAAGGTTATCGGGATTCCGCTAATGACCCGTTCGCCATGCGATACGGCCGTAACCTCAACTTCGACAGAGCTCGGCTCGATTTTCTCAAAACCTTCAGGCGGCGTCAAGTCGGCCGTAAGTACTGTTGTTCCTGATTTGTTAATTTCAGACAAATCCACAATCGCTTCGATATAGGTCTCTGCTCCTGCAAGCGCCTCTTTGCTCCCGAACAACTTGACTTCCTTGACCTTTTGATCCACCTTGGAAAGCACAAGCCCTTCGGCCAATCTTCCCGTATATTTCAGCTCCAGCGGCACCGTCACAAAGGCAGGCTCAATCGGCACTTCGGCCGCTACGCTGCTCGGCTCGATGACCGCATCCTCCATCACGACGCCTTCCTTATCATATGCCGTCAGCTTGACGCGTTTCTCCGTAATGTTCTCCTTGGCTCCGTCCAGCTCAATATTCCCCTTCACCTGACCGAGCTTCTCCATCCTGGATTCCGGCAGCGTCACCGTGACTTGGCGTGGGTCGATCAGCACGGGTGTCCCGGCCCGGTAATCTTTGGCTGGCTCGCCCTTCGTGCCAATACTTACCGTCACCGACTTGGAGACCCGCTTCTCTACGGTCACCGTAACCATGCTGGGATCCATCGATACGACCTCCACTCCGTTCGGCACTGAAGCAGTTAAAGGAAGGGTATGGGTACCGGGCTCCTTCACATTGCTAAGGTCAAGCTTTACTTTGTACTCATCCGTAAACAGGGTGATGTTGGACCGTTTGCCCCTCACTTCCAGCGTCACGCGGTCTTTGTCGATACCCGTTAAAGCATATTCGCCATCATCGAACCCGTAGGTTTGAATTTTGACCCCTTCAATCACACGGGTATCGTAGAAGGTTGTCGGGGGAGGAGGCGAGCCGCTGTCCATATGAACCATCGCCCACAACAAGATGCTGACAGCCAATGCAATCAGCTTGCTGACTGTATTGTTCTTAATCCATTTATCCATTACGGCCCTCCTTCCGTTTCCAGAAGAACGTGCGTTTCTCCTTCGTGGATGCGGCAGGACGCATCTCCTCATACAGCTTGGAGATGAGGGATTCTTCCTTGATATCCCGAACCACTTGCCCATTCAATGCTAACGATACTTGACCGGTCTCCTCCGATACGACCACCGAGATCGCATCCCCCACTTCACTGATTCCTATGGCTGCGCGGTGTCTGGTACCAAGCTCTTTGCTTATAAAAGGATTCTCCGATAAGGGTAAGTAACAGCCCGCCGCGGCAATCTGTCCGTTCTGGATAATAACCGCTCCATCATGAAGCGGCGTGTTCGGTATGAAAATGTTAATGAACAATTCCGAGCTGATCACCGATCGCATCGGAATGCCGGATTCGACATACTCATTGAGACCGGTTGTCCGCTCAAATACGATGAGGGCACCGATTTTTCGCTTCGACAAATAATTAACGGCCTTAATGGTTTCGCTAATTAATTTATGGGTCTCTTCATCGGCGTCCGCCGTTCGTCCGAAGAACTTGCCGCGGCCAAGCTGCTCCAGTCCACGTCTAAGCTCTGGCTGGAAAATAATAAAGATGGCCAGCACCCCGAACGTGAAGATCTGATTCATCAGCCATTTGAGCGTGTACAGATCGAACCAGGTGCTGAGCGCCCAAATAACGACCAGTACCAAGATTCCTTTCAACAGCTGCACAGCTCTTGTGCCCCGAACGAGCAGAATCATTTGATATATAATATAGGTAACGATAAGAATATCGATTATATCCTTGATGGTTTCTCCCCAGGTCATATCCGTGAAATACTCCATACAGCAACCCCCGTCAATTCCATTAAGTGCGGGTTCAAAAAATCTGCCCCTCACTGGGAACTTTTTGAACGTCCTCATGCATAACGCTTGAGACTATATATGTAGTATGTACTCTACACTCTCTAGGTTATAACGTTAATCTTTCCGATGCAAGCGAATGCCTCGTCCATAACCTGCTTTCTGCAGATTTTTGTAATAAAAGAAGCGCCGTCTTTTCACTGAAAAGAGGCGCTTGTATTCAGTAAGGTGCAGGCGATTCTTATCGGTAAGCGACATCTGTGAACAGATTGGAGATTTTGTACCATATCCAATCCATTGCCTTATCAATATCTTTAACTTGACCTGCTATATGAGCGGTGGAGGCCTGGAACAACTCCCCGTCAATGACCGTGAGATTGCCATTCACTTGGCCATAGACCTTAGTCTTCCCATTCTCAACGGTTATATCTCCCGCAATGACCTGATCGGCAGGAATGATGACCGTGTCACCTTCAATCACCAGCTTCTCGAATTCATCACTCTTCACAACCAGCTGGTTCTCTTGGTTCCAGAAGCTGATGGTGCTAAAGAGCATGACCACGACAAACATGGCTGCCGCTGTAAGCGCAGGATGATTCCTAACCCAGGTAACCCATGCCTTCTGCTTCTTCGGCTTAGGCAGCATGCCCATAATGCGGTCTGCTAGATCATCTGATGGCTTCGTCGCATGATGAGTTAAGGAAAATAGAAGCATATCGGTATGCTCCAGCTTCTCGAAATTGACTCGGCACTCGGAGCATTCCTGCAAATGCTGCTGCAATTCAAGCTGCTTCGGCTCGGACAAGTCATTATCCAGATAATCATGCATCAAAGAGACGGCTAATTTGCAATCCATTTGTGAGCCAATCCTTTCGTTCAATCTCTTTGCTGGGTCCATTCCCCGACCGGGGACATAAGACTTGCTTATTGTTCATACGTGCAGGAGTCACGGATGTTTCAAATATTTTCGGATAAAAAACAATTTTGTCTGCAGAGTCCGCTGAATCGTGGGAATCAGCCCTTACCGATTCTTGGCCCGCATCATAAGCGACAACGTCAACTAAGGCGCCGTCTTGAGGTCAGCAAGAAAAAACCACCCTCCGGTGGCCCGGCTTTTTCTTACAATTTATGCTCCAGCTTTTTCCTAAGGAACTCACGTCCACGGTGGACTCGCGTTTTGATCGTTGTTACAGGCAAGTCCAATATCTCGCTAATCTCTTGCAGCGATAAATCCTGTATATATCTCAGGATCATGATCGTTTTGTACTTGGCCGGAAGCCCCTCGATCGCCTGGTGGATGATCCGCTGCGTTTCCGACAGAAGCGTTTCACTCTCCGGTGTGCGATTGTCACTCGGGATGAGGGAATAACCGTCCATACCGTCACTGTCGTTCAGTTCCGCATCCAGCGAGAAAGAAGGCTTGCGTTTTCGCAGCCGGTCTATACCAAGATTCGTCCCGATCCGGTAGATCCAGGTCGAGAATTTCTGGTTTTCGTCATAACGATCCAGGTTTTTATAGACACGCAAGAACGTCTCCTGTACGACGTCCTCCGCCTCATGGCGGTTGCTTAGCATTCGGTATGCTAAATGAAAGATCTTATCCTTGTACAGTTCCACAATTTCGGCAAAAGCTCGCTGATCGCCTTTGCGGGCTAGCTTTGCCAGTCTTACATCCAAATTTTCCACCATAACTCCCCCAGAATGGTCTGATGGGTAACGTTTTAAAAGCATCATTCAAATGGTAATTCAACTGTTTCTAAAAATCAACAACTATTAGAAATCCAACCGAAAATTTCGAATGGATCAAAGCCTATCATGCCCCATACTCCCCAAGATGAATAAGGAGCGATCCATCCGGTATAAAACAAGGCGAGGCTCGAGTGAGCCTCGCCTTGTTCATCGAGATCTTTGTCTTGCTGTGCTATAACGATCGATCCCAGCCAGGGCCCGCATCAGCCCGTATTCCGAAGCCCTGCGGCAATGCCGTTAATCGTGAGCAGCACTTCGCGAAGCAGCTCCGCGTCATCCTGCCCCTGCTCTCTTAAGCTGCGGAGCT
The DNA here is from genome assembly GCF_038597315.1 of Paenibacillus sp. FSL M8-0142. NCBI lineage: Bacteria > Bacillati > Bacillota > Bacilli > Caryophanales > Paenibacillaceae > Paenibacillus > Paenibacillus sp. FSL M8-0142. The sequence goes on along the minus strand of NZ_CP152008.1, from coordinate 760,523 downwards.
CGTTGAGCAACTGTACCTGCAGGTAGCTAAGCGGATCGACGTAAGGATTGCGGAGTCGAATCGATTCCTGCAGGACCGGTTGATTATCCAGGATGTCCTGCTGTCCGGTAATTTTGAGGACGAGGTCCTTCGTCAGGTTGAACTCTTCCTGGATCATTCCAAAGATGCGCTCGCGTGACGTATCGTCCTTCGTCATTAAGGAGTACTCCTTAGCGATGATAAGATCCGCCTTGGCAAGTGCCATCTGAAGGGTATCAATCAGCGACGTGAAGAACGGATAGTCCGTGTACATCTTCTGGAGCACCTTCAGATTCTCTTCCTTGCCTTGGTAGAAGCTCTGTAAGCCCGTACCAGCCGCATACCATGCCGGGAGGAGGTAACGGCTCTGGGTCCATGCAAACACCCAAGGAATGGCTCTCAGGTCCTCGAAACGGTCGCTGTTCTTGCGCTTCGATGGGCGGGAACCGATATTCAGCTCGCCCACTTCCGGAAGCGGCGTCGATTCTTTGAAAAAGCTAAGGAAATCCGGGTCGCGGAAGATCAGGTCCTGATACTTCTTCTGCGCTGCCTCCGAGATCCGGGAGGCGATTTCCTCCCATTCTTTATCGACAGATTGGGTTTCAGGATATCGTGCATTGATCGATGCCGTAATGAGCGCGGAGGTGGCTTGCTCCAGGCTTCGATAAGCAATCCCTTTCAGGGAATAGCGCGACGAGATGACCTCGCCCTGCTCCGTAATCTTGATGCCGCCGGCAATCGTGGAGGCCGGCTGTGCCAGAATACTGCGGTTCAGCGGCATGCCGCCGCGTCCCAAGGATCCGCCCCGCCCATGGAAATACTTCACCTTGATGCCAAATTCATTCGCAACCGCAGTGATTTCCTTAAGCGCTACTTGAAGCTCCCAGTTGGCCGTAATGGCTCCGCCATCCTTGTTGCTGTCAGAGTAGCCGAGCATGATCTCCTGCAAGTCATTCATTGCGCTTACGGCTTCGCGGTAGATCGGAAGGCTAAAGAGCTTACGCATGATCTCAGGCGCAGCGTGAAGGTCCTCGATCGTCTCGAACAACGGTGCTGCCTGCAAGGTGGCAACTACCGTACCGTCCGTATCCTTCCGGAACAATCCGGCTTCTTTCGCAAACACCATCACTTCCAGAATATCGCTTGCACCCTCAGACATACTGATCAGATAGCTCGAAATGCACTTCACGCCGAATTCCTTCTGAGCACGGAATACGGTACGGTACACTTCCAAGCATTCCTCCGTACTGTCGCTGTACTCCTGATAAGGGGTCGTCAGCGGACGCGGGTCGTTCAGCAGGTCGTTCAGCAGCGCAATCTTCTCATCTTCGCTTAATTGCACATAATCACTGGTAACGTTCATTTTGTGCAAAATCTCAGCCATCGCATTCTCATGCTCTTTGCTGTGCTGTCTGATATCCAGGGTTGCGGTATGGAAGCCAAACAACTCGACCTGGCGAATCAGCTTCTGGATGTACGTATCGGCGACATAGTCAGCAAAGTGGAAGCGCAGGCTGCGGTCAATGATCTTCAAATCCTCAATGAATTCTTCCGGTGACTCGTAGCGCTCGCTGCCGGTCATTTCGTCTTCGAGAATATGACTGATTTTGGCCAGCATATAAACGAGCTTAATACGATACGGCTCTTTCTCATTGTGCCAAATTTCCATCTTCTTCAGCGTGACGTTTTGGCGGTCCTTCTCAATGGACGCAATCAACTCGTCGGATACGTTGACAATGGTCGAGCTGAAGCTGAGATACTTCATGAAATCACGCAGGATCCGCTGGTATTCACGGATTGCCAATTTACGCTGCATCTCAAGGGTTTTCCAGGTCACGTCCGCCGTCACCGAAGGATTACCGTCCCGGTCTCCGCCGATCCACGATCCGAAACGCAGATACGTCGGAACATGCCAATGATGGCCCGGATAATACTTATTCAGGCAACGCTCCAGTTCTTGATAAACCTCTGGCAGAATGTGAAACAGCGTCTCATGGAAATAATACATTCCGTTTCGGACCTCATCCAGAACGGTCGGCTTACGGTCGCGAAGCTCATCGGTTTGCCACAGTGTAATCACTTCATTCAGAAGCTTCTCCCGAAGCTGTTCTCTTTCGCGGAATGTTAATGTTGGGTTGTCCAGCAGCATCACATCCTCGGCGATCCGTTTATGGATATCGAGAATGGCTCTGCGCATCGCTTCAGTAGGGTGAGCTGTCATGACCAGCTCAAGGGATAGATTTTCGAGAATTTCTTGAACTTCTTCAAAAGGAATGTTGCGTTCTTTCAGATCCTGGACCGCACTTTCAATGGATCCCGGCTGAACGCCTTCACCAGCGGAGCGCTCATAATCGCGTTTCCGGCGGATTCGGTGATTCTGCTCGGCGATGTTAACCAATTGGAAGTAAATCGCAAAAGCGCGGATCACTTGATGGCGGATATCCGGTTCCAGCGTGCTGATGATTCTCTTAAAATCTGCGAACAATTCAGGAAGAAATACGGATCGCAACGATTTGCTCGTTTCGCGAATTTTCTCAACTATATCTAAAAGCTCGTTGCCTCCTTGGTGGACAAGAACTTCTCCAAGAATATTGCCAAGGAACCGTACATCTCGCCGCAGCAGATTGTTGGAATTACTCTTTGCGGTTACTGTAAGTTCAGTCATGCTACTCCTCCCATCTCAAAGCCCTTTTTACGCGGTTTATCTCTAGAACATAACGCCTTCCTAACATAATACAATAAATGCGGGCGAAAATCTTCACTTTTCAACCGAAAAAATTAGCCAGATCGACAAAATTCATTCCCTTGAAAAGCGCCAACATCCCATATACGACAAGCCCTGAAGCCATTGGCAAGTCTCCTCTTTAATACATTAACACTTCGCAGAAACATCGTGCGGATATGTAAAAAAACATCACACATGGTGATGTCCTGCTATATTATGGAGCGGGTGATGGGAATCGAACCCACGCTACCAGCTTGGAAGGCTGGAGTTCTACCATTGAACTACACCCGCATATCAACCCACAAAAGTAAAGACTAAGCCTTGAAACATATGCCGATTACTTTTGCGGGAACCGAATTCTTAAGCAAATCGGGATGACACGATTCGAACATGCGACCCCCTGGTCCCAAACCAGGTGCTCTACCAAGCTGAGCTACATCCCGATATGAACTTAAAATGGCACGCCCTGAGAGATTCGAACTCCCGACCTTTTGATTCGTAGTCAAACGCTCTATCCAGCTGAGCTAAGGGCGCAAATGGAGCGGACGACGGGAATCGAACCCGCGACCCTCGCCTTGGCAAGGCGATGCTCTACCGCTGAGCCACGTCCGCAAATATGGTGCGCGTGGAGGGACTTGAACCCCCACGTCAAAGACGCTAGATCCTAAGTCTAGTGCGTCTGCCAATTCCGCCACACGCGCACAAGATAAAACACTGGTGAGCCATGAAGGACTCGAACCTTCGACACCCTGATTAAAAGTCAGGTGCTCTACCAACTGAGCTAATGGCTCGCATTCAAGGCGTCGCCGAGACTTCCGGTTCACCTTCAAAGCTGCTCTTCACCTTGATTGAGGTGAAAATGGCTGGGGATATAGGATTCGAACCTATGCATGACGGAGTCAAAGTCCGTTGCCTTACCGCTTGGCTAATCCCCAATAATTATCATGTTACTAGCATGTCCAATTCGAGATTGAAACATGAATGGTGGAGGCTGAGGGGATCGAACCCCCGACCCTCTGCTTGTAAGGCAGATGCTCTCCCAGCTGAGCTAAGCCTCCATGTTGGTGACCCGTAGGGGATTCGAACCCCTGTTACCTCCGTGAAAGGGAGGTGTCTTAACCCCTTGACCAACGGGCCACATGTTTAAGCTGCTTCTAAGTTGCTAAAAGAAGATCTGGAGCTTCCAACCGGGATCGAACCGGTGACCTCATCCTTACCATGGATGCACTCTACCTACTGAGCTATGGAAGCAGGTGGCTCCCCGAACAGGACTCGAACCTGTGACAACTCGATTAACAGTCGAGTGCTCTACCAACTGAGCTATCAGGGAATATGTATTCGCTTGGCGGCGTCCTACTCTCCCGGGACCCTTCGGTCCAAGTACCATCGGCGCTGGAAGGCTTAACGGTCGTGTTCGGTATGGGAACGCGTGGAACCCTTCCGCCATCGCCACCAAACGTGATTTTTGCGCTGCACTTTGCTTCAATGATTGCTCACCAGCAAAATATCAAGCCTTAGAAAAGGCATGCAGCTTCAAAATCGTTTCAAGATCTTTTGAACCTTGAAAACTAGATACGAAACGTCTTTGCGTTGATTAGAATCCGTAGCATTTCCCCAATGTTGGATCGGGGCCCCCGAAAAGTATTCGGCATCCGCTTCAAAGCTTCGCTTCACTTTTTGGGGTTTTTGTTCATGCTTCCGTAGCGAGCTTTCTTTCAGAAAGCTTGTAGGATAAGCCCTCGACCGATTAGTATTGGTCAGCTCCATGCATTGCTGCACTTCCACCTCCAACCTATCTACCTCGTCGTCTTCAAGGGGTCTTACATACTGGGAAATCTCATCTTGAGGGGGGCTTCACGCTTAGATGCTTTCAGCGCTTATCCCGTCCGTACGTAGCTACCCAGCCATGCTCCTGGCGGAACAACTGGTGCACCAGCGGTACGTCCATCCCGGTCCTCTCGTACTAAGGACAGCTCCTCTCAAATTTCCTACGCCCACGACAGATAGGGACCGAACTGTCTCACGACGTTCTGAACCCAGCTCGCGTACCGCTTTAATGGGCGAACAGCCCAACCCTTGGGACCTACTTCAGCCCCAGGATGCGATGAGCCGACATCGAGGTGCCAAACCTCCCCGTCGATGTGGACTCTTGGGGGAGATAAGCCTGTTATCCCCAGGGTAGCTTTTATCCGTTGAGCGATGGCCCTTCCATGCGGTACCACCGGATCACTAAGCCCGACTTTCGTCCCTGCTCGACTTGTAGGTCTCGCAGTCAAGCTCCCTTATGCCTTTGCACTCTTCGAATGATTTCCAACCATTCTGAGGGAACCTTGGGGCGCCTCCGTTACTCTTTAGGAGGCGACCGCCCCAGTCAAACTGCCCGCCTGACACTGTCCCCGTACCGGATCACGGTACCAGGTTAGAACCTAGATACGATCAGGGTGGTATCCCAACGTCGCCTCCACACAAGCTGGCGCTCATGCTTCAAAGGCTCCCACCTATCCTGTACAGATCGTACCCAAATCCAATATCAAGCTGCAGTAAAGCTCCATGGGGTCTTTCCGTCTTGTCGCGGGTAACCTGCATCTTCACAGGTATTAAAATTTCACCGGATCTCTCGTTGAGACAGCGCCCAAGTCGTTACGCCATTCGTGCGGGTCAGAATTTACCTGACAAGGAATTTCGCTACCTTAGGACCGTTATAGTTACGGCCGCCGTTTACTGGGGCTTCGGTTCACAGCTTCGGGTTTAACCCCTAACCGCTCCCCTTAACCTTCCAGCACCGGGCAGGCGTCAGCCCGTATACTTCGCCTTGCGGCTTCGCACAGACCTGTGTTTTTGCTAAACAGTCGCTTGGGCCTTTTCACTGCGGCCCCCTCGGGCTATTCACCCTACCGAGGCACCCCTTCTCCCGAAGTTACGGGGTCATTTTGCCGAGTTCCTTAACGAGAGTTCTTCCGCGCGCCTTAGAATTCTCTTCTCGCCTACCTGTGTCGGTTTGCGGTACGGGCACCTTCACCTGACTAGAGGCTTTTCTTGGCAGTGTGAGATCATGACCTTCGCTACTGTAATTTTCACTCCCCATCACAGCCCAGCCTTACGATGTGCGGATTTGCCTACACATCAGCCTCACTGCTTGGACGGACATCCATCAGTCCGCGTCACTACCCTCCTGCGTCACCCCATCGTTCATAACGGTTTACGGTGGTACAGGAATTTCAACCTGTTGTCCTTCGACTACGCCTTTCGGCCTCGCCTTAGGTCCCGACTTACCCTGAGCGGACGAGCCTTCCTCAGGAAACCTTGGGCTTTCGGCGGATCAGATTCTCACTGATCTTTTCGTTACTCATACCGGCATTCTCACTTGTATGCTGTCCAGCGCTCCTTACGGTACACCTTCAACCTGCATACAACGCTCCCCTACCCCTGATGCAAGCATCAAGCCATAGCTTCGGTGGTGTGTTTAGCCCCGTTACATTTTCGGCGCAGAGTCACTCGACCAGTGAGCTATTACGCACTCTTTAAATGGTGGCTGCTTCTAAGCCAACATCCTGGTTGTCTGTGCAACTCCACATCCTTTCCCACTTAACACACACTTGGGGACCTTAGCTGATGGTCTGGGCTGTTTCCCTTTTGACAATGGATCTTAGCACTCACTGTCTGACTCCCGGATATAAGTCTATGGCATTCGGAGTTTGACTGAGCTTGGTAACCCTTGCGGGCCCCGCACCCAATCAGTGCTCTACCTCCACGACTCTCAATTCCGAGGCTAGCCCTAAAGCTATTTCGGGGAGAACCAGCTATCTCCGAGTTCGATTGGAATTTCTCCGCTACCCCCACCTCATCCCCGCACTTTTCAACGTACGTGGGTTCGGGCCTCCAGTGCGTGTTACCGCACCTTCACCCTGGACAGGGGTAGATCACACGGTTTCGGGTCTACGTCCACATACTAAAGCGCCCTATTCAGACTCGCTTTCGCTGCGGCTACGGCTTCTCGCCTTAACCTTGCATGGGAACGTAACTCGCCGGTTCATTCTACAAAAGGCACGCCATCACCCATAGATCGGGCTCTGACTTCTTGTAAGCACACGGTTTCAGGTTCTATTTCACTCCCCTTCCGGGGTGCTTTTCACCTTTCCCTCACGGTACTGCTTCACTATCGGTCGCTAGGGAGTATTTAGCCTTAGCAGATGGTCCTGCTGGATTCATACGGGGTTTCACGTGCCCCGCACTACTCGGGATCCGTCTCGGAGGGTTCACATTTTCGATTACAGGGCTTTTACCTTCTATGGCCGGCCTTTCCAGACCTGTTCGTCTAATCTAAACCTTTGTAACTCCATGTGAGACGTCCCACAACCCCAGAGAGCAAGCTCTCTGGTTTAGGCTGTTCCGCGTTCGCTCGCCGCTACTGACGGAATCACTCTTGTTTTCTCTTCCTCCAGGTACTTAGATGTTTCAGTTCCCTGGGTATGCCTCCTCGCATCCTATGTATTCAGATACGGGTAACTGGCTATTACACCAGCTGGGTTTCCCCATTCGGACATCCCCGGATCGAAGCTTGCTTACAGCTCCCCGAGGCAGTATCGTTGTTCGCCACGTCCTTCATCGGCTCCTAGCGCCTAGGCATCCTCCGTGTGCTCTTAGTAGCTTAACCATGTCGCTCCAGCTTCGTGCCATGTGCTCTGTTGTCCACTTGTTTCCTGATTGGATAAAACCACTCAATGGTGAAACAAGCTTCCAAAGGATCACCTGTCACGAATCTTTCGCTCTAACGCTACTCTTTCACTTCTTGGTCAATCACTTGACACAAGTCGTTAGAGAAGGATATTTCTAAAACGCAAATTCGTTTCGTTATCTAGTTTTCAAGGATCAATGCCAGTCTTTCGACCGGAAGATTATCTTACCACAACCTCCATTACAGTACAACCTGCAATTTATGGAAGCGTTAAGAATAAATATGGTGGAGCCAAGGGGGATCGAACCCCTGACCTCCTGCGTGCAAGGCAGGCGCTCTCCCAGCTGAGCTATAGCCCCATATTAGGAAGTATATAAAGTTGTTATGGTGGGCCCTAGTGGACTCGAACCACCGACCTCACCCTTATCAGGGGTGCGCTCTAACCAGCTGAGCTAAGGGCCCATATCATACGCTTGGCAACGTCCTACTCTCCCGGGACCCTTCGGTCCAAGTACCATCGGCGCTGGAAGGCTTAACGGTCGTGTTCGGTATGGGAACGCGTGGAACCCTTCCGCCATCATCACCAAACGTATGTATGAAAGGATTGACCTCTCAAAACTGACCAACGAGTGAGTTGGTTGACTTTACTTCGTAAAGCCTATTTATCCGGCAGCTTGCGCTGACCGTATTTGTACCGCTTCGCTACGGAAGCGAGGTACTCCATAGAAAGGAGGTGATCCAGCCGCACCTTCCGATACGGCTACCTTGTTACGACTTCACCCCAATCATCTACCCCACCTTCGGCGGCTGGCTCCCGTAAGGGTTACCCCACCGACTTCGGGTGTTGTAAACTCTCGTGGTGTGACGGGCGGTGTGTACAAGACCCGGGAACGTATTCACCGCGGCATGCTGATCCGCGATTACTAGCAATTCCGACTTCATGCAGGCGAGTTGCAGCCTGCAATCCGAACTGAGACTGGCTTTTTAGGATTGGCTCCACCTCGCGGCTTCGCTTCCCGTTGTACCAGCCATTGTAGTACGTGTGTAGCCCAAGTCATAAGGGGCATGATGATTTGACGTCATCCCCACCTTCCTCCGGTTTGTCACCGGCAGTCACCTTAGAGTGCCCACCCAAAGTGCTGGCAACTAAGATCAAGGGTTGCGCTCGTTGCGGGACTTAACCCAACATCTCACGACACGAGCTGACGACAACCATGCACCACCTGTCTCCTCTGTCCCGAAGGCCGCCCCTATCTCTAGAGGATTCAGAGGGATGTCAAGACTTGGTAAGGTTCTTCGCGTTGCTTCGAATTAAACCACATACTCCACTGCTTGTGCGGGTCCCCGTCAATTCCTTTGAGTTTCAGTCTTGCGACCGTACTCCCCAGGCGGAATGCTTAATGTGTTAACTTCGGCACCAAGGGTATCGAAACCCCTAACACCTAGCATTCATCGTTTACGGCGTGGACTACCAGGGTATCTAATCCTGTTCGCTCCCCACGCTTTCGCGCCTCAGCGTCAGTTACAGCCCAGAGAGTCGCCTTCGCCACTGGTGTTCCTCCACATATCTACGCATTTCACCGCTACACGTGGAATTCCACTCTCCTCTTCTGCACTCAAGTCCCCCAGTTTCCAGTGCGTCCCGAAGTTGAGCCTCGGGTTTAAACACCAGACTTAAAGAACCGCCTGCGCGCGCTTTACGCCCAATAATTCCGGACAACGCTTGCCCCCTACGTATTACCGCGGCTGCTGGCACGTAGTTAGCCGGGGCTTTCTTCTCAGGTACCGTCACTCTCATAGCAGTTACTCTATGAGACGTTCTTCCCTGGCAACAGAGCTTTACGATCCGAAAACCTTCATCACTCACGCGGCGTTGCTCCGTCAGGCTTTCGCCCATTGCGGAAGATTCCCTACTGCTGCCTCCCGTAGGAGTCTGGGCCGTGTCTCAGTCCCAGTGTGGCCGTTCACCCTCTCAGGTCGGCTACGCATCGTCGCCTTGGTGAGCCGTTACCTCACCAACTAGCTAATGCGCCGCAGGCCCATCCTCAAGTGACAGATTGCTCCGCCTTTCATAACTCCGCCATGCGGCAGATTTAATTATCCGGTATTAGCTACCGTTTCCGGTAGTTATCCCAGTCTTGAGGGCAGGTTGCCTACGTGTTACTCACCCGTCCGCCGCTAACCAACGGTTTCCCCGAAGGAAACCATTAGTCCGCTCGACTTGCATGTATTAGGCACGCCGCCAGCGTTCGTCCTGAGCCAGGATCAAACTCTCCAATAAAGATCGTCCGAAGGACGATCGACCTCGCCGGATTTGGGTTCCACTCGGATGAGTGAATCAAATCTGGTGAGTCTTGAAAGAGCGATTAAGCTCATTAGAAAAACTGACGAGAATTTGTTCAATTCTCTATTGTAACTCCCCGCCGAAGCGGTTCGTTTTTACTCACTCGTTGTTCAGTTTTCAAAGATCAATCATCGTTTCTTTTCGTCATCCGCATCTCAGCGGCGACTTTTATAATATATCATACTTCCTAGCAACTTTGCAATACTTTTTTTAAAAAAGTTTTTTGAAGTTTTTGGTGAAGTTTGATGGCCGCCGACCCGCGGCATCACCTTCGGAAAGGAAGCGAAAATTAATTTACCACACACTCGGCGAGTTCGTCAACACTTTTTCTGCGAATTAGTGTTTGAATTGCGGGAACTTCCCGTTACGCGCATATTTGGAGAGTTCTTTCTGAGGAGCAAAGCGGGCATACATGCGAAATACCGTCTTATAGCGATTCGCGATCGCCTGTCTAATATTCTGGTCCAATCGTTGGTCGCTTAAGTCCAGCAGCATTTCATCCAGTTCTTTTCGCAGTACATAATCAAGCTCTTTGCATTCTTTCTCATTGAATAGCATTCCCAGCATGATAGGACCTCCTTATATATTAGCGAACAATGAAATTTCACTTTCATCGGGTTAAAGCAGCTCTTGCCTATGTAAGGTTGATTAACCGATATGGCCGGATCTCTAAACCGAATATAAGCGATTTCTGGTTTTTCAAAACAGCGAGCGCTGTAAGCTTCACTTAACACTCTTGAAGAACAACGCTCGATCCGCTTTATTAGGTATGCACAATTTCCTTGAAAATTATGACATCAGCCACAATGTAATTGTACTTTCGATAATGGCGGCGACCAGCAGAAGCACGACGACCCATAGCGATGCCGTCCCCAGCTTGCGCCAGAAGCCGCGCCACTCCGTGCCGATCCCTCTTCTTTTCTCACCTGATGCAAGCATGCTTCGGAAGACTAACCCGCCGAAAGCAAGACCATACCCGCAGGCAATCACAATGACCGGAATTTCGATGATCCCGTGCGGGAGCAATCCCTTCACAATGAGATCAAACAGACTCTCGCCGCTTGCCTGCACGATTTTCAGCAAAAACCCAATCACCATGCCGTTAACGAGAAGGAATATGAATGGGATAACCCCGAGCAATATGCCTGACAACATGACCAGCACACTCTTGATGCTATTGTTCAAAAATATAAACACAAAGAAGCTCCATTCCGGGTTGTCCGACATCCGCAGCTCCTGACTCATCTCCCCCAGCCCTTGAAGCTGGCTGATAAGCAGCTGCTCAAATTCATCCGATCCCCACCCGATCGCAATCCCGCCGGCAAACAAGACGGCAGAAAGAATGAGCGCCTTCCGGATCGTGGTTAAATCTCTAAGAAAATTGCTAAAACGAAACATTCGGTACCTCCTTTATTGGTATAACTCACAAGTACGAGCATATGTTGAAGTAAACAAGCTACTGCACACTGAAGGGAGAGGGGCAGATCGTATTATGAATTCTTTTTATGTATTCAACGGCAGAAAGATCAAGCGGTTTTTCTTTGTTCTTGCCGCAGCGGTATTTGCAATCGGCGTCATTTATGTGGAGAGCGACAATATCTCGGTTTTCTCTGAAACCGGCCCGTCGGCCATTTACAGCGTGTCTACAGACAAGAAGCAGATAGCCTTGACATTTGATATCAGCTGGGGAGAAAAACGCGCAGAGCCCATTCTGAAGGCGCTAAAAGACAACGGAGTCCAGAAAGCCACCTTCTTCCTCTCCGGACCATGGAGCAAAACGCATCCGGACATCGTGAATGCCATCAAGGAAAGCGGTTATGAAATCGGCAGCCACGGCTTCAAGCACGAGAACTACAGCTCCCTGTCTGATGAGGAGATTCGGAAGCAGATCATGTCGGCTCATGATATTTTAACCTCAATGACCGGACAAGAACCGAAATTAATCCGGATGCCGAACGGCGACTTTGATAAACGGGTCTTAAGCATTGCGGAAAGCCTGAACTACACCGTCATCCAGTGGGATACGGACTCGAGAGATTGGAAGAACATCGGCGTGGATAAAATCGTCGACCGGGTCGTCTCCAAAGCGCATCCTGGCGATATTGTGCTCATGCATGCCAGCGACTCCGTCAAGCAAACGCACGAAGCGCTGCCGCAGATTATTCAAGAACTCCGCAATAAAGGGTATGAGTTCGTCACCGTGACCGACTTGCTCCAGCAAGGAAGCACAAAGGGCACCGAGGTACGCGACCATGCTTCGATTCAAAAAAATATTGAGGATGCCGGCGGGCTGTGATGCTGCCTCCCGCTTTCCTACCGGTAATAAAAAAAGAGCTAAGGTTTAGCTCTTTTTTTCATCCTGCGTAACTTTATGCAGCGTCAGAATTTGGTATGCATTACAGATCAAAAGAGGTACGACCATAAAGATGGTGGCATTGCTCACACCGATCTGCAGGACGCCGATGATTTCCACAATAGAAACCGCCATCATAAAGAACAGCGTCGGTATCCAGGCATTGGCGTTTGTGCTCTTTACTTTAAAATAAGCGACAATGACTGCAACGACCAGAATGGCAATCCCTAAGCCCACATCTTGTCCCAAGCTAGTCGATCCGCCAACGAAGGTGCGGAAGAACATCAGCTCAAGCAGCGCAAGAACGGCTAGCACGATCTGAATGTACTGCCAGGTTTTTTTGCGGAATATGCCTATTCCCATATAATTTAACGTCAGGTAGGCAAAAAAGCCCATCTGGGAATACACGCTCACCAAAGCCCCAGAACCCAACAAAATCAGTGGGTATATTAAAAAATCGGCTACTCCCTTAAAATCGATAAAGCCATTAAACAGCTGCAGCCCCAGACCTACAATTAAGGCCGCTACTGCCCCTACGAGCATCGTCTTCAAAAATAATTTGGACCACTTCCGTAAGCTCAACGAACCTCCACCCCCACAGATCATTATTTTACCAACGTTCACAATAAAAAACCATTCTGAATGCGACATATTTCCGCAAAAGCATCGCATACTATTCACAGAACCGTAAAAAAGGAGGAAAACGGTAATGAAGTGGCCGTTATTTCGTTTATGTATTATCGTCTTCGTTGCTGCCATAACGCTTACCGCTTGCGGCCAGGAACAGAGCGCTTCCCCTCAGCTTGGATATAAAGAGATCAAATCCATGGTGGTCGACATCCTGAAGACCGACGAAGGAAAAAAAGCGGTGGAAGAAGCGCTCGGAGGCGGGTCCGGTTCTTCCGGAAGCACCGGGTCGATGGGGATGCGGATGATGACCGCCCAATCCGGCGAGGAGATCCGGATGGCTGTTAAAGACACGCTTGTATCGGATGAATATAAAAAAGAAATCGAAAAAATTATGACCGACCCGAAATTTGCCGGCGATTTCGCCAAAGCGATCAATTCCCAAAGCAAACAGCTGCATATGCAGTTGATTAAAGACCCTACTTATCAAAAAGCCATTCAGGACATGCTGAAATCTCCGGACGTGATGAAGTCGTTCCTGGAACTGACCAACACGCCGGATTACCGCAAGCAATCCATGACCGTCATGCAAGAGGCAATGCAAAATCCCCTCTTCCGCATGGAAGTGCTGGAGCTTTTGAAATCCGTCGTGAAGGACGAGCTTCAGCCTAAAGTGGAGAAGAAGAAGCCGCAAGAGGATCAGAAGCAAGAGCAAGGCGGCGGTGAAGGCGGCGGCGAGGGTGAAGGTGGCGGCGAAGGCGGCGGTCAAGGTGAAGAGGGCGGCAGCGGAAGTTAACCGTCTGGCCGGTACCCTCTCGACATATCCGGTTAAAGACACTCTTTCACCGGTTATCGTTCTTGACTAACTGGCTGCCTCTTGAAGCCAAAAACCGTACGATTGCAACTGGGTAAATCCCAATAACAGCCTATACAGCCAGTTCATACGCATAACGGCCCATGCAGTTCTCACGCAAAACGGCCTTGTGCCCCATCAAACGCATACGGCTCATCTCCCCGGCCCATACGCCATTACGGCACGTCCAGCTCGGAGGCACGTTAGCCTACTCATGCGCTCACAACACAATCAGCTGCTCATACGCCATAGAGCACATTAGCCTGCTCATACGCTACACGGCCTTCCAACTGGCTCATATGCCACACGGCACTTCCAACTGGCTCATATGCCACACGGCACTTCCAACTGCTCATACGCCAACGGCACATTTAGCCGCTTCATACGCAAACAAGCTCCCATCAGGGAGCTTGTTTTGTTTCGCTATCGCTTATTAACGGTTGCTCTCGCACTTATCCACAATCTTGGCCGCAACCTCATCATATATCGCGGCACTCTCGGTGCCGGGCTTATACACCGAAGGAGAGAAATCAGGCTCGGACGGATGGTTATCCGGCCCGCCGAGCGGCAGCTGCGCCAGCAGCTCTGTGTGGAGCGTCTCGGCAAGCTTCCCGCCGCCGCCGCGCCCGAATACATAATCCTTCTCGCCGCAATGGGAGCAGGCATAGTACGCCATATTCTCTACAACGCCCAATATCTCATGCTCGGTCTGGATCGCCATTGCCCCCGCTCTTGCGGCGACAAATGCCGCCGTAGCATGCGGAGTCGTAACGATGATCTCCTTGCTCTGCGGGATCATCTGATGCACGTCCAGGGCGATATCCCCCGTTCCCGGCGGAAGATCAAGAAGCATGTAGTCCAGCTCCCCCCAAGCCACATCGCTGAAAAACTGGCGCAGCATCTTGCCAAGCATCGGACCGCGCCAAATCACGGGGCTGTTCTCACGGATGAAGAAGCCCATGGACATCACTTTAACGCCGAAACGTTCTACGGGATGAATGACACCGTCATCGGAAACGGTTGGCCCGATTTCGATGCCCATCATATCCGGTACGCTGAAGCCGTAAATGTCCGCATCAATGAGCCCGACCTTTTTGCCTTGGCGCGCCAGCGCCGCAGCCAGGTTGACGGTCACCGTCGATTTGCCGACACCGCCCTTGCCGCTCGCTACAGCAATGAAAGTAACGCCCGATTCCTCGCTCAATAACTCATGGTTCTCCATACCTGCGGCATGGCCCTTCGTCAGCTTCTCCTGGTCGCTCGGCTCCTGATTTCGGGCCGCTTCGCCCCCGCCTTGTTCCAGCGGCCGCATCCGGATATGGATATCCTCCGCCCCCATCGCCTCCAGAAGCTCCCGGATTTGCGCCTCTAAGGAAGCGCGTACATCTTCGCTGCTATAGGTTACGGATAGACGGACTGTCCGTTCTTTGACCACGATATCCCGAATACGCTGAAGCTCCATCAGACTCTTCCCGGTTTCGGGATCGGTCAGCGGCTGGAGTATCTCCTGTACCTGTTCTCTAGTCAGCATGATAAGCACCTCTGCTCTATGTAATGGAATAGACATTGCTTCGATAACATGTCTATTATACCATTACTCTGCAGCTTGTGACGACTCGGACGGGGACTCTCCAGCGGTATAACGCAAAATACCGTTATAGACGGCTGCAGCCACTTTCCGTTGGTATTTCTCGTCCCGGAGCAAGTCGGATTCCTCCGGGTGGGACAAGAATCCCACCTCGACCAGGGCAGACGGCATCTGTAGAGCCTTAAGCAGATATATGGTGTCTTCCGTCTTCGCCAGCCGCTGTGTATTCTGGAGGTTGTGGCGGATTTCGCTCTGGATCAATTCGGCAAGCTTTCTGCTCTCCTCATTGTTCGGAGGGAAGAAGGTCTGCGCCCCTCTCCAACGATTGGAAGGAATGCTGTTCAGATGCAGGCTGATGAATAGATCTGCCCGGCTGTCCTCGATCTTACGCACCCGCTGCTTCAGATCCTCGGTCTTCCGCTTGGAATAGCCCTTGGTCGATTCCGAGGCAAGATCATAATCTCCTTCCCTCGTCATCACCACCAGCGCTCCGGCCTGCTG
The DNA here is from genome assembly GCF_038597315.1 of Paenibacillus sp. FSL M8-0142. Lineage (NCBI taxonomy): Bacteria > Bacillati > Bacillota > Bacilli > Caryophanales > Paenibacillaceae > Paenibacillus > Paenibacillus sp. FSL M8-0142. Next base: position 744,839 of record NZ_CP152008.1, on the reverse strand, counting down.
CAAATAATCGCGTAAATACAGCGTGATGGCTAAGTTTACATCCTTCTCGATCACCCCTTGGCGGCTGACAGCCCCGCCGTCAGGCCCGCCGTGCCCCGCGTCGAGCGCGATCACTTTGCCCGCCAGCGGCAGACTCCAGGTGTTGGAGGTGTTCGCAGATGGAACCTCATACGTAACGACGATCAAAATTAATGCAAGCAGGCCGGCCCCTATTATCGATTGCTTGATTCTCTTCCACGATACCCACAACGTCACCTTGTCCGAACTCCGCCTGGACATAACAAAACCACCTCGTCCCATGAGTTGTACTAACTCCATCATATGGGACAAGGTGGTTATTTATGACCTCAGACTAAACGGAGACCCGCTCCTTCATACCCTCAATCAGCACCTGAGCAACCTCTGGACGCGTAAATTCAGGCGGCGGGCAAACGCCGTCCCGCAGCAGACCGCGAACCTTCGTACCCGACAAGGTCAAGTGGTCCTCCTTCGGATGCGGGCAGGTTTTGCTCGACGCCATATTGCCGCAAGTCTTGCAGAAGAAGCTGTGCTCGAAGAACAGCGGCGTAATGCCGAGCTCCTCTGCCGTGAAGTTCTTGAAGATTTCCTGGGCCTCATACGTGCCGTAATAGTCGCCTACGCCGGCATGATCCCGGCCTACGATGAAATGCGTGCAGCCGTAGTTTTTCCGAACCATAGCATGAAAGATGGCTTCCCTTGGGCCCGCATAGCGCATGGCGGCAGGAAATACCCCAAGGAAGGTCCGATCCTCCGGATAGTAATGCTTCAGCAAGGTTAAATAGCTCTTCATCCGCACATCAGCCGGCACATCGTCCGATTTGGTCTCCCCGACCAGCGGATTCAGGAATAAGGCATCCACGATTTCCATAGCGCTCTTCTGAATGTACTCATGTGCGCGGTGAACCGGGTTGCGTGTCTGGAAACCGACAACGGTGTTCCATCCTTTGTCCCGGAAAGCCTTTCTCGTCTCGGATGGGTCGAAATAAAACTCGCGAAAACGCTCCGGCTGCGGACGATTCAGCACCTGGATCGGCCCGCCTACGTAGGTGGATGGGCGCTCAAACAGCTTTTTAACGCCGGGATGCTCCGGATCGTCCGTCTTAAATACTTGAACAGCCTCCAGCTTCTGATCAACCTGATAAATGCTCTCCACATCAATAACGCCGTAAATAACGCCGTCTTCTTCTCCGACCAGCGCTGCCTTCCGGCCAACCTCAAGCTTGGCTGCCGTCTCCTCATTCACCGCAAGCGTAATCGGAATGCTCCATACGGTTCCGTCGGAGAGCCGCATGGAAGAAACGACAGCGTTATAATCCTGCTCATTCAGAAATCCTTGCAACGGCGAGAAGGCCCCTACGCCGATCAGATCCAGATCCGAGATCGTCCAGGCATTGACCCGAATTGCTTGAAAAGTGCCTGCCTGCTTCAATAAAGCTTCGCGTTCTTCTCCTTGGACGACCCGCTGCACCAGCGTTCCGCCATGGGGGAGTATTGCTGTCATGAATGATTCCTCCTCTTGTGACTCCCATCGATTGGGTATGTGGATCGGATTATTTATGAAGTCCGCACTCGGTTTTCTCATGGCCGGACCAGCGTCCTGCACGCGGATCTTCGCCAGGCATCACTTGTCTCGTGCAATATTCGCATCCGATGCTCGGATAGTTCTGATCATGCAGCGGGTTATAAATCACATCATTCGCGCGGATATAGTTCCATACGTCTTCACTGGTCCAACCGGCGATCGGATTAAATTTGACAAGTCCGAATTTCGTATCGTATTCGATCTTCTTGGCATTCGCCCGGGTAGGCGCTTGGTCTCTGCGGATCCCGGTAATCCAGGCTTCATATTGAGACAAAATGCGGGTTAACGGCTCAACCTTACGAATGTTGCAGCATTGGTTCGGATTCACGCTCCATAGAGCCTCGCCATGCTGAGCGGCCTGCTCCTCCGGCGTAATAAGCGGAGATACCCGGACAAATTCCAAGCCGTACCGCTCGGCTAACCGATCGCGAGTCTCGTACGTTTCCTTAAAGTGAAAATCGGTATCCAAATAAAAAATATCCGTGGACGGGCTGATCTTCTGAATCATATCAACCAATACGACGTCTTCCGCACCGAAGCTGCACGCAAAGGTGATGTTCGGAAACGTGCGGATCGCATATTCGATAACTTCCTCGGCGGACTTGTGCTCAAGCTCTTCCGCCTGCACCTTGATCAAATCTTCTTTCTCCAGCAAATTCATGTTTTGGATGCCTCCCCCGATTTAAACCCGATATTCCTACTGAAATAATATGAATTACCTTCAGTATAAAACATTCCTAATAAATGTCAACCTCAAATCATCATCCGCACGAAGCCAAAAAAATCCTTCCCTGCATACGCAAGAAAGGATTTTCATCGGGTCTTTATTGAACATTTGGAGGTTCCATATGCTCGAAGAGTGACGGCTTAATCCGCTGCCAAAGATGGCTCGGCAGCTTTGATATTCGTTTTTCCAAGGCCGTCTGCGGACGGCTTGTCGCCCTGCTGAGGAGCAGGTCCTTGGTTGCTGGTACGCAGCGGCACTTCCTTCAAGAAGAACACCAGCAAGAGCGCAATGACAAGCACGAGGGCTCCTGTCAGGAATACCATGGACAGCGTGTTGCCCAGCGCATCGCGGATGCTGTCGATCATCTGCATGAAGAGCGGCTGTACATCGGCAGGAAGATTCGCTTGCGTCTGCTCAATCAACGGTTTGTTCATCAGCGTCTGCGGATTCGCAAAAGACAGCATTTGCTGCGCCATCTGCGGATCAAGCGAGCTGAAATCAGGGGCCTGCGGCGATTGCAGCGCCTCCTTCAGGTTTTTGGTCAAGCTGTTGGACATGACCGTACCCATAACCGCGATCCCGATGGTCCCCCCCAGGTTACGGAACAATTGGGAGGAAGCCGTCACCACGCCAAGCTCCTTGTGAGGAACTGCGTTTTGCGTTGCCAAGGAGAAGACCGGCATACCGAGCCCAAGGCCGAGGCCGAAGATAATCGTACTGATGACCGTCAGCCAGAGGTTATCCATAACTACCATGATTCCCATACCGACGATCATAATCGGCACACCGATCAGCGCATAGCGCTTGTACTTGCCGCTCTTGGCGATCAACTGGCCGACGACGGCGCTCATGCCCATCATGAAGACGGACATCGGAATGGTAACATAACCTGCATAGGTAGGCGATATCCCCAGCACGCCTTGCACATAGAAGGAAATATAAATCATGGCTCCCATCAAACCGAAGTTCATAATGAATCCGATCAGATTGGAAATGGTCACGACGCTGTTCTTAAACAGGCTAAGCGGAAGGATCGGCTCCTTCACTTTCATCTCAATAAGGATAAAGATGATAGCCGATACGATGGAAGCAGCGATTAATCCGATGATCTGCGACGATCCCCATGGATATTCGGTCCCTGCCCAAGAGAAAGCCAGCAGCAGCGGAACGATCGATGTTGTCAGGAACAAGGAGCCCAAATAGTCGATCGACTGCCCCTTCTTGCGATCCACCTTCGGAAACAGCGACAATATCATGATGAAAGCAACAATGCCCAGCGGGAGGAAAATCCAGAACAGCCAGCGCCATTCGATATGGTCGACCAGATAACCGCCTAGCGTCGGCCCGAGCACGCTCGAAAATCCGAATACAGCCGTCATCAGCCCCATCCATTTGCCCCGTTCACGCGGTGCGAACAAGTCGCCGACCGCCGTGAATGCCGTAGACTGGATAATGCCTGCACCGATACCCTGAATACCACGGTAAATGATAAATTGGTACACATCCGTCGACGTACCCGTTAAAAAGGCACCCAGCATGAAAAACAATATCCCAATAAGTATAAACGGCTTCCGTCCGAACATGTCGGACAGCTTACCGACCAGAATGGTCGCAATCGTGGAGGTTAATAAGTAGATGTTAATCGTCCACGTATAATAATCCATTCCATCCAAGATCGCGATAATGCGCGGCATCGCCGTGCTCGTAATCGTCTGGTTGATTGCAGCGAAAAACATCGCGGCCATGATTGCGATCATGATGGATATTTTGCGTTTAAGCGTTAAGTGCTCCATATTCTTTTTCCACCCCTACCCCTTGTGTTGGTCTATATTGGACAGCATTAATGAGAAAATCCGTTTCAAATGCTGTATATCATCTTCGGACAGTATGTCGAAGAAGCCCTGTATCATTTCTTTCTGGTCGCGCTTGACCTTCTGTATCATCTCCAAGCCCGCATCCAGAATCGTAATATTGACGACTCGGCGGTCATCCTCTGCGCGCTCCTTCTGAACATACCCTTCGGCGAATAATTTGTCCGTCAGCCCCGTAATCGCCGGCGGCGTCAGCGACAGAGCTTCCGCAAGCTCGGAAACTTTCTGCGGGCCCCGCATCTTCAATACGTACAACACTTGAAATTGCGGAAAGGTTAAATTGTATTTCCCCGCACTCGTCTTGTTCCAATCCTGCGAAATGTTCTTGAGCAGGGCACGGAACATGGACGACACCTGAAAAAGCTCTTCGTTCCGATCCATCCGTATCCTCCTTTCCAATTACTTATCTAATTAATGATTAAATATTAATTATTTAAGTTGTTAATTAAACGACAATAAATAATATAACGCTATTTACATATGGAGTCAAGTGGAGCTATATCATTTGTCATAGACAACACCAGCGTTTTTTCACAGGCTGTGCACATATTGTGCATAAGGGCCTTTCATTTGATGCGGAATTTCCTCCTGATTCTCTTGATACGCTGAATCCGCTGTGTATAAACGGCTTATGGCTTCCATCATTGACGGCACTTATCCCCAAACGCAAAAAAGCCCTTGACCATAATTGGCCAAGGACTCTTGGATGCTGTAAATTAACGCTTGGAGAACTGAGGTGCGCGACGAGCTGCTTTAAGACCGTATTTCTTACGTTCTTTCATACGAGGGTCGCGAGTCAGGAATCCAGCTTTCTTGAGCGAACCGCGAAGTTCCGGATCTGCTTTCAGAAGAGCACGGGAGATGCCGTGACGGATCGCGCCGGCTTGACCGGAAATACCGCCGCCATGAGCGATAACGAGCACGTCATACTTACCAGCTGTTTCTGTCAGATTCAAAGGTTGTTTAACGATCAGTTTGAGGGTTTCCAAACCGAAGTATTCATTAATATCACGTTTATTGATGACAATGCGTCCTTCACCCGGTACGAGGCGTACACGTGCTACCGAGTGCTTACGACGACCTGTCCCATAGTATTGTACTTGAGCCATGAAACTGTCCTCCTTTTTAATTAACCGCGAAGTTCGTAAACTTCTGGTTTTTGTGCTTCATGTGGATGTGCTGTGCCTGCATATGCTTTCAGTCTCAGCTTCATTTTCTCGCCCATGCGAGTTTTAGGAAGCATACCGTGAACTGCGCTTTCGATCACGCGTTCCGGGAATTTTGCAATCAGGTCTTGAGCTGCAGTTACTTTCAATCCACCTGGATGCAGGGAGTGACGATAGTACTTCTTGTTCTCCATCTTCTTGCCAGTGAGGCGGATTTTCTCGGAATTGATAACAATTACGAAATCCCCTGTGTCAACATGTGGAGTAAATTGAGGCTTATGTTTGCCGCGGATCAGAGCCGCAACTTCACTTGCCAAACGGCCAAGCGTCTTGCCTTCGGCATCAACGATGTACCATTTGCGCTCAACTTCATTTGGCTTCGCCATATAGGTGGTACGCATGTATAGTTCCTCCTTGTATTCGTCCGAAAATCATTTCATTATCATCATTTATCTTCGTTCATGTGTAATGCATGTTCATGTTGTTGCTTCGTGTTACGTCATTCTGTGGCATCTTCTTAACCGGGGCTGTGGGAGAGCCGTTAAGAAAACACAACTAATATAATACAGGATTCAACCTGCTTACGCAAGTGTTTTTTAGGCTTTCCAGGTTATGCTTCCCGCTTTACTCGAACAAGTTGCCAAACACGTCAAGAACCGTTCTAGCCCCTCTGTATGACAGCCTCGCTTGCAGCGGCTCCCACCCGTCTACTAACTGAAGCACAGCGTGTTCAGGTCGTTTGAATGGATGGAGTCTCCGCTATCGAGGGGATATCATATTCCACTTCCCACAGCATCAGACCTTTGCTCATGGCGGTAGGCCCGGCTGCTGCCCGGTTTTTGGCTTCCAGAATCACCCGCATATCATCCGGGTGGCGTCTGCCTTCACCCACTTCGATCAGCGTCCCCATAATAATCCGGACCATATGCTGAAGGAAGCCGTTGCCGGTCAAATACGTATGAATGATTCCTTGATCTTTCGTGCCCGGTCGGCACATTGACGTATCCGTCTCGATCCAGGCGTCGAATATCGTACGTACATGGGACGGCTTCGTCGACTTGCGTGATGCAAACGTCGTGTAATCATGCGTCCCGATCAGATGAGAAAGTCCCTGCCGCATGGCTTCGATATCCAGCTTCCCGTAATGATGGATCTGGTATCTGCGGTTAAAAATATCAGGGAACTGGTTCGCATTGATCGTATAGCGGTACGTTTTACGCTTGGCTGCGCGGCGGGAATGGAAATCCTCCGGCACCTCCATCGCTTCCGTGACCACGATATCTTCCGGCAGCCAGGTATTTAAGGCCATGCACCAACGCTCCAGCGGGATTGGGGAAGCCGTGTAAAAATTAAACACCTGACCGCGCGCATGCACGCCGGCATCCGTCCGTCCCGATGCTGTGATTTTCAACTGCTCACCGGATAAGCGGTGAATAGCCTCCTCCAAATAATCCTGAATTGTGTGGCCACCCGGCTGGGTTTGAAAGCCGTTATAATCGGTACCGTCGTAACTGACTTTCATCAGAAGATTCCGCATGCTGCCCTCCTGTAATGCTTGCCGTCTACTACACGATCCCCATTACGCTAAGGTACCGGCATCCGATCGGATCCATTCCCCTTCAGAGCGGTGTAGACGTTCTTGATGATCAAAAAAAGAGCCCCAAAGGAGCTCCTTTTCATCATGCTTGGCTAAAACCCTTCGAGTCAGCCGCATGACTAGAAGGTCCCCGTTATCATTGCCCATGGGGCAGTCGAGACGAGTCGAACCATCGAATGCTCGACTAGATCTCGTACCACGTCCCCTGCTGGCTCTACCCCGTATTCGCAGTGCGAATAAACATGTGTAGAGCCGGGCATACATAACTACAGTCACTTCATGAAAACAATCTTACGCGCGATCCACCAGTTCCAAGTAAACCATTGGAGCTGCGTCACCACGACGAGGACCCAGCTTCAGGATACGAGTGTATCCGCCTGGACGCTCTGCGTAACGAGGTGCGATTTCGGAGAACAGCTTTTGAATTGCGTCCTGTTCGCCATCCACCGTTTCACGACGTACGAATGCAGCTACTTGACGACGAGCATGAAGATCACCCTTCTTTGCCCGCGTGATCAGCTTCTCAGCGATCGAACGAACTTCTTTCGCTTTCGCTTCTGTCGTTTGAATGCGCTCATATAAGAAAAGGTCGGTTACCAGGTCACGGAACAACGCTTTACGCGCACTGGAATCGCGGCCCAACTTTTGGTATGCCATCTGTTATTCCCTCCTTTGCTAAGCTAAGCCGATTGAAAGCTTAATCCTCCGTACGAAGTCCCAGGCCAAGCTCTTCGAGCTTCTCTTGTACTTCCTCCAAGGATTTGCGTCCGAGGTTCCGGACTTTCATCATATCCTCTTCGGTTTTCGTGGTCAGCTCTTGTACCGTATTAATGCCGGCACGCTTCAAGCAGTTGTAGGAACGAACGGAAAGATCCAGCTCCTCGATCGTCATTTCAAGCACTTTTTCTTTCTTGTCTTCTTCCTTCTCAACCATGATCTCTGCGTCCTTCGCTTCGTCGGTCAGACCCACGAAGAGGAACAGATGCTCCGTCAAGATTTTGGCGCCGAGGCTTACAGCCTCCTCCGGCCGAATGCTTCCATCCGTCCAGATTTCAAGCGTCAATTTGTCGTAGTTGGTTACTTGACCAACACGCGTATTTTCCACGCCGTAATTAACACGGCTAATCGGAGTATAGATCGAATCGACGGGAATGACGCCGATAGGCTGGTCATCGCGTTTGTTCCGATCCGCCTGGACATAGCCACGACCGCGACTAGCAAAAATACGCATATGAAGTCTTGCACCAGGGCCGAGCGTTGCAATATGAAGATCCGGATTCAGAATCTCCACATCGCTATCCGCGCGAATGTCACCTGCGGTAACAACCCCTTCACCCTCCGCATCAATCTCGAACACTTTTTCTTCGTCGGAATGAATCTTGAGCGACAAAGCTTTCAGGTTCAGAATGATTTCGGTCACGTCTTCCATGACACCCGGAATCGTGGAAAATTCATGCAGTACGCCATCGATTTGAATCGATGTAACCGCAGCGCCCGGGAGCGAGGACAGCAGAATGCGGCGAAGTGAATTCCCCAGCGTTGTGCCGTAACCGCGCTCCAGCGGTTCCACTACGAATTTCCCATAGGTTCCTTCTTCATTGACATCAACGGTCTCAATTTTCGGCTTTTCGATTTCAATCACGCAAGTACCCCTCCTTCAAACGTCGCTCCTATATGAAACTGTCATCTTATCCAGTAATCCATGTAGTAGTATGCCTAAACAACCATTCTTAGCAGATTGCACTAGTTTTATACCACACTAACAGGATGACTTCATTATACGCGACGACGTTTTGGTGGGCGGCATCCGTTATGCGGAATTGGTGTAACGTCTTTGATCAGGTTGACTTCAAGGCCAGCTGCTTGCAGGGAACGAATCGCTGCTTCACGACCAGCGCCAGGACCTTTAACCATTACTTCCACCGATTTCATACCGTGCTCCATAGCCGCTTTGGCAGCTGTTTCAGCAGCCATTTGCGCAGCGAACGGGGTCGACTTACGGGAGCCTTTAAATCCAAGGCCGCCGGAGCTTGCCCAAGAAATCGCGTTTCCGTGAGGATCCGTAATCGTTACGATCGTATTGTTGAACGTGGAACGGATATGAGCCACGCCACTTTCAATATTTTTGCGGTCACGACGTTTAGTACGTACGACTTTTTTTGGTTTAGCCATTGTCTGTTATCCCCCTTTCTTATTTCTTCTTGTTCGCTACGGTACGACGAGGACCTTTGCGTGTACGAGCATTGGTTTTGGTACGTTGTCCACGAACAGGCAAGCCGCGACGGTGACGAATACCGCGGTAGCAGCCAATCTCCGTAAGACGTTTAATATTTAAGGAAATTTCACGACGCAGGTCACCTTCTACCTTAACCATTTTGTCGATCGTTTCGCGCAATTTGCTGACTTCATCTTCTGTCAAATCACGAACACGAGTGTCCGGATTGATGCCAGTTTCCTTCAGAACTTTCTGGGAAGTCGTTTTACCGATTCCGAAAATGTAAGTCAAGGCGATCTCAACGCGTTTGTCACGTGGCAAATCCACACCAGCTATACGAGCCATTTTACGCTACACCCCCTTCTTTAACCTTGTTTTTGTTTGTGCTTCGGATTTTCACAGATAACCATTACGTTCCCTTTGCGGCGAATGACTTTGCATTTTTCGCAAATAGGCTTTACAGAAGGTCTTACCTTCATGCTAATTACCTCCTCCAAGTTTTACGTTGTAAAACCAGCTTCGAAACTAAACGGACGTTTGTAGCCGCTGCTGAGTTTTACATCTGTAAAACCGCTTCGCAGCTCTTTGATTCCCCAGGGGAACCGAAAATCTATTTACGGTACGTGATGCGACCTTTGGTCAAATCGTACGGCGAGAGTTGAACAACCACTTTGTCTCCTGTAAGAATACGGATAAAGTGCATCCGCAACTTTCCGGAAACATGAGCGAGAATTTGATGACCATTCTCCAGCTCGACTCTAAAGGTAGCATTCGGCAACGGTTCAATAACCGTTCCTTCGACTTCAATGACATCTTCTTTAGCCACAATTAGTCTCCTTTCTGATCAGCCTTGGATTTATCGGATACAAACCGGCTTACGGCAAACCGCAGCTTTCCGTTTGTGACCCGACCGCTTTCTTGCAAACTGTTTACAACTTCACTGCTAATGAAGGGCTGGGGCTCCAGATGAAGAACATTCTTCTTCTTCGCTCCGTCAAACTTCCGTTTGTCCCCATCCGCGATCCATGCGAACCTGGAATCCTCCATCGAAACGATAACGGCATACTGTCCGGCATCTCTGCCCTTCAGCACTTTAACAATCTGGCCGACTTGCATCGTGACTTCCTTGTTCAAGTTCATCACCTATTCCGGCAGCTTCGTCAAAATTTCCATACCGTCCGGCGTCACCGCTACCGTATGCTCGAAGTGAGCGCACAGGGAGCCATCGACCGTTACTACCGTCCAGTTGTCTTCCAGCGTCTTAACATGCCGTTTTCCGGCGTTAACCATCGGTTCAATCGCAAGCACCATGCCCGGCTTGAGCCTTGGCCCCCGGTCGGGTACGCCGTAATTCGGAATTTGCGGATCCTCATGCAGTTCTGTACCCACACCATGACCGACGTATTCCCGGACGACAGAAAAGCCTGCATCCTCGATATAGCGCTGGATGGCGTGAGAGATTGTAAACAAGCGGACATCCGGTTTGACAAGCGCGAGTCCGGCATAGAGCGAGCCTTCCGTTACGTCCAGCAGACGCTGGGCGTCTTCGGAGATTTCGCCGACCCCGTAGGTCCATGCCGAGTCACCATGGTAACCCTCGTACTGCGCACCGATATCAAACGTTACGATATCGCCTTCGATTAATTTGCGTTTGCCTGGAAATCCATGCACCAATTCTTCATTGACTGATGCGCAAATGCTGGAAGGAAATCCGTTGTAGCCTTTGAAAGATGGCACAGCGCCTTGGCTTCGAATGAACTTGTCGGCCATAAGGTCCAGTTCCCCGGTCGTAATGCCCGGTTCTACATGAGCGGCAAGGAGCTTGTGGCATTCCGCCACAATTCTTCCTGCTTCTCTCATCAAGCTCAGTTCCGCTTCGGATTTACAAATGATCATTATCGTTAACCTCGCAGTAAAGACGCAATTTGTGCGGAAACCGCGTCGATTTCCTGATCACCATCGATTTGACGCAAAAGACCTTTGTTCTCATAAAACGTGAGGAGTGGTGCTGTTTTGTTGATATATTCGTCCAAGCGAATGCCGACGCTCTCTTCGTTATCGTCGGAGCGCTGATACAATTCGCCGCCGCATTTATCACAAATGCCTTCCTGTTTAGGAGGATTAAAGATCACATGATAAGTCGAACCGCAAGACTTGCAAATCCGGCGGCCTGTAAGGCGTGCCAGAAGCTTATCCCGATCCACTTTCAGGTTGATGACATGATCAAGACTGGTGTTCATGCGGGAGAGAATGTCATCCAGCGCTTCCGCTTGCGAAAGGGTTCTTGGAAAACCGTCCAATAAGAAACCTTTTTCGCAATCGGACTGCTGCAATCGCTCTTCCACGATACCAATCGTTACATCATCAGGCACCAGCAGGCCTTGATCGATGTACTCCTTCGCTTTCACTCCAACCGGAGTGCCCTGCTTGATCGCGAGGCGAAATGCATCGCCGGTCGAGATATGAGGGATACCGAATTCATTCACGATATGCTCTGCTTGCGTTCCTTTTCCTGCCCCAGGAGGACCCATGAATAAAATGTTCACTTAAGTCACTCCCTCCTCTTGCCAGTAGCAAGAACAACACAATAGGCGCCGGGAAGCAGTAAAGCCTACTCGCCGGAACCTATCGCCTATTTATTGATAAAACCTTTGTAATGACGTTTGATCAGCTGGCTCTCGATTTGCTTCATCGTATCCAGTGCAACACCGACAACGATGAGCAAGGAGGTTCCGCCGATCTGAACCGTACGCGGAAGTCCTGCAAGCGCCCCGAAGAACACTGGAAGCACAGAGATCACGGCCAGGAACAGAGCTCCTGTCATGGTCAGACGGGTCATCACCCGTGTCAGATACTTCTCGGTTGCCTTACCAGGACGGATGCCTGGCACGTAACCGCCGTTCTTCTTCATGTTATCCGCCATTTGGTTCGGGTTCATCTGCACGAATGTGTAGAAGAAAGTGAAACCAATGATCATGAGAACATAGAGGACCATTCCAAGCGGGCTGTCATACGCCAGATTCTTGGTAACCCATTTTGCCCAATCCATATGCGCCCAGAAGCTGGCCAGGATGACCGGGAACTGGAGCAGCGACATCGCGAAGATTACCGGGATAACCCCTGCAGCGTTAATCTTTAATGGAATGTGCGTGTTCTGTCCACCGTACATTTTATTGCCTACAACACGCTTCGCGTATTGTACAGGAATCTTGCGGATCCCTTGCTGGATGAATACAACACCCGTAATGATCAGAATCAGAATCAGAAGGATGATGACACCCTTCAGCGTATTCAGGAAGATTTGGTTATCCTGAATGAAGTTCGATTCGACCAGAGTCCGGATATGCATCGGGATTCCAGCAGCAATACCTGCAAAGATAATAATCGAAATTCCGTTGCCGATTCCCCGTTCGGTAATCTGCTCACCGAGCCACATCAGGAATGCGGTACCCGCGGTAAGCACGATTGCAATGACGAGATAATCCACGAACGTTGCTCCAGGAACCATTTCGGCGCCATATAAACGGTTGAAACCGATCGACATCCCGAAGGCCTGAATGAGACCCAATATTACCGTACCATAACGGGTAATCTGAGCCAACTGCTTCTTACCGTGTTCCCCTTGTTTGTTCCATTCCGTAAACTTCGGAATGACGTCCATCGATAACAGCTGAACGATAATGGACGACGTAATATATGGAAATATCGAGAGGGCAAAGATCGAAAACTGCGACAGTGCGCCCCCCGAGAACGTGTTAAGGAGACCAAACAATTCGTTCCCTGCTTGATTCGTCTGCGTAAAGACTTCTTTATTGACACCGGGTACCGGTACAAACGATCCGAGACGGAAAATGATCAGAACGAACAGTGTGAACAATATCCGTTTCCTTAGGTCCTCGACACGCCATATATTTTTCAGGGTCTTAACCATTAGATCACCTCGGTTTTACCGCCGGCAGCCTCGATCTTCTCTACCGCAGATTGAGAAAACTTATTAGCTTTTACAGTCAAAGAAACGGTAACTTCACCGTTGCCAAGAATTTTGATTCCGCTCTTCGTATTGTTAACAATACCGCTCTCAACCAAAACTTCTGGAGTCACTTCAGTACCTGCTGCAAAGCTGTTAAGCTCTTCGATGTTCACAATCGCGTACTCTTTGCGGGTCGGGTTTACGAAACCACGCTTTGGAAGACGACGATACAACGGGTTCTGTCCGCCTTCAAAGCCTGGACGCACACCACCGCCGGAACGAGCGTTTTGTCCTTTGTGACCGCGACCTGATGTTTTACCCGTACCGCTGCTCGTACCGCGGCCAACGCGCTTGCGCTCTTTGCGGGAACCAGGTGCTGGGCTCAGCTCATGTAACTTCATCGTTCGTTGCACCTCCTTAATATGTCCGGGATCCCTATCCCGGGATTAACCTTCGATTTCTTTAACAGAAACCAGGTGATTTACTTTCTTGATCATTCCGCGAATCGCAGGATTGTCGTTTTGAACCACGGAATGGTTGATTTTACGAAGTCCGAGTGTCTTCACGGTTGCACGCTGATCCTCTGGACGTCCAATCACGCTGCGTACGAGGGTGATTTCAAGTTTAGCCATGAGATTCCCTCCTTAACCCAACAGCTCTTCGACGGATTTGCCGCGAAGCTTGGCAACATCTTCAGCACGCTTCAGGCGGGACAAGCCCTCCAAAGTCGCATTGACCATGTTCATGGAGTTCGAAGAACCTAGAGATTTTGTCAAAATGTCGCCTACGCCAGCCAGCTCGAGCACGGCACGAACCGGACCGCCGGCGATAACCCCAGTACCTTCGGATGCCGGCTTCAACAATACTTTGCCTGCTCCGAAGTGACCTTGCACAAGGTGAGGAATGGTAGTTCCAACGAGTGGAACGTGGATCAGGTTTTTCTTAGCATCTTCGATACCTTTGCGGATTGCATCCGGTACTTCGCCTGCTTTACCGATACCTGCTCCTACCCAACCTTTGCCATCACCGACAACTACCAGTGCACTAAAGCTGAAACGGCGTCCGCCTTTAACAACCTTAGCAACGCGGTTAATATTTACAACTCTTTCAGTCAGTTCTAAAGTGTTAGGATCTACACGCAAGTCGTTTACCTCCTTTTGAAGTTATCTTAGAATTCAAGGCCTGCTTCGCGAGCTGCTTCTGCAAGAGCTTGAATACGTCCATGGTACAAGTATCCTCCGCGGTCGAATACAACAGACTTGTATCCTTTCTCCGCAGCACGTTTTGCAACGAGTTCGCCAACCTTACGAGCGGATTCTACGTTACCGCCGTTTTGGATGTCGCTGCTCAATTCTTTATCAAGCGTAGAAGCCGATGCCAAAGTTACGCCGGCAACATCGTCGATCAGTTGAGCGTAGATGTGTTTCGAAGAACGGAACACATTCAGACGAGGACGCTCAGCAGTTCCTTGAATTTTCTTGCGGACACGCAGGTGTCTCTTCAAGCGAGCTTTGTTCTTGTCTTGTTTCGTGATCATGCTTCCCTTTCACTCCCTTCAGTTTTGCCTTAACAGCTTCACTTTTAGACGCATCGGGTAAGTAAGGAAGAACAGGTTAGCTATCGGCTTTGGCCATCGCCAAACGCTTAAGCTACCTTATTTCTTCTTACCAGCCTTACCTTCCTTACGGATAATGCGTTCACCTTCGTATTTAATCCCTTTGCCTTTGTATGGCTCAGGCTCGCGTACGGAACGAATCTTAGCAGCGTATGCACCTACGCGCTCTTTATCGATACCGCGTACCGTAATTTTTGTGTTGGAAGCCACTTCGAACTCGATGCCTGCTTCCGGCGTGATTTCAACTGGGTGGGAGTAACCCACGTTCAGTACGATTTTATCACCGGATTTGCTTGCACGGTATCCGACGCCGACGAGCTCAAGGTTTTTCGAGAATCCTTCAGTTACGCCGTTGACCATATTCGAGACAACGCTGCGGGTCGTGCCGTGAAGAGAACGATGCAGTTTGTTGTCGGATGGACGAACAACATTGATTTCGTTGTTTTCTACAGAGATCTGCATGTCTTTATGCAGCTCGCGAGTCAAAGTACCTTTCGGTCCTTTTACCGTAATTACATTGTTATCGAGTTTAACCTCGACACCGCTAGGGATAGCGATTGGTTTACGACCAATACGGGACATTCATTGCACCTCCTATCTTGTGACGTTGATTACCATACGTAGCAGAGAACTTCTCCGCCGGCTTTGGCTTGACGAGCTTCTTTGTCGGTCATAACTCCCTTAGATGTGGAGATGATCGCGATACCCAAACCACCAAGTACACGAGGTACTTCGTTGCTCTTTGTATATACGCGGAGACCTGGCTTGCTGATTCTTTTCAGACCTGTGATTACGCGCTCGTTGTTGGAGCCATATTTCAGGAATACACGAATGATCCCTTGTTTATTGTCTTCAACAAACTCCGCATCACGGATGAAGCCTTCACGCTTCAAGATGTCAGCGATTTGTTTCTTAATCGTCGAAGCAGGCATTTCTACGGTTTCGTGACGAACAGTGTTCGCGTTACGAATACGAGTAAGCATATCTGCAATTGGATCGGACATAGTCATGTAGGATAAACCTCCTTCCCGGTTATAAACTTCTTACCAGCTTGCTTTTTTCACGCCAGGAATCTGGCCTTTATAAGCTAATTCACGGAAACAAATTCTGCAAATTTTAAACTTCTGCAGTACCGAATGTGGACGACCGCAACGCTCACAACGGGTGTATGCCCGAACTTTGAACTTTGGTGTGCGTTGTTGTTTAACTTTCATCGAAGTTTTTGCCACTTAGCCTGACACCTCCTAAATAGTTTCGGAGAAAAGGACAACCGTCTTATTTTGCAAATGGCATGCCCAGTTGAGCAAGCAATTCACGGGACTCTTCATCGGTTTTAGCTGTCGTTACGATAACGATATCCATACCGCGAACCTTATCCACTTTGTCATACTCAATTTCAGGGAAAATGAGCTGCTCTTTCAGACCGAGCGTATAGTTGCCGCGTCCGTCAAATGCTTTGGTGGACACGCCCTGGAAGTCACGTACACGTGGGAGTGTAACGTTGAACAGCTTGTCGAGGAAGTAGTACATACGCTCACCGCGCAATGTCACCTTCACACCGATCGGCATGTTCTCACGCAGTTTGAAGCCCGCGATGGATTTCTTAGCACGGGTGATAACCGGTTTTTGACCAGCAATCAGCTGCATGTCGTTTACAGCGGAATCAAGCACCTTCGAGTTTGCTACAGCGTCACCTACACCCATGTTGATGACAACCTTCTCGATTTTTGGTACCTGCATTACTGTTTTATAGCTAAACTTCTGCATCAGAGCAGGAGTTACTTCATTCAAAAAACGTTCTTTCATTCTTGCTGCCATGATTCAAGGACCTCCTTTCTAAACCGTCTTATTTATCGATAACTTCTCCGGATCTCTTCGCTACGCGAACCTTCTTGCCGTTGTCCAGTACTTTGTAACCGATACGGGTTACTTTTCCGCTCTTCGGATCAACGTGCATAACGTTCGATACATGGATCGGAGCTTCCTTCTCGATGATACCGCCTTGAGGGTTCATTTGGTTCGGCTTTTGGTGCTTCTTGATCATGTTCACACCTTCAACCAGAACGCGGTTTTCACGAGGATATGCTGCGATAACACGGCCTTTTTTGCCTTTATCCTTACCGCTGATGACGATAACCGTATCATCTTTTTTCACGTGCAATTTATTGTTGTGGGATTCCAGAACCTTTTTTGCTTTAGGCATTCGTTACACCTCCTATGACTAGCCAGTTCATCGATTTATCGGGTACCCGCTAAGCCGATAAGCACCGCTTTTCGGGTTATTAGATTACTTCCGGAGCCAAGGAAACGATTTTCATGTAGTCTCTTTCGCGAAGTTCGCGAGCAACTGGTCCGAAAATACGAGTTCCGCGTGGGCTTCTGTCGTCTTTAACAACAACTGCTGCATTCTCGTCAAAAGAGATGTAAGAACCGTCTTTACGGCGTACGGAACGCTTCGTGCGGACAACTACTGCTCTAACTACATCACCTTTTTTGACAACGCCGCCTGGTGTTGCTTGTTTGACGGAGCATACGATCAAATCACCGATTTGAGCTGTACGGCGACCAGTACCACCCAATACGCGGATACACATCAGTTCCTTCGCACCGGAGTTGTCAGCAACAGCCAAACGAGTAAATGGTTGAATCATTTAAATGTCCTCCTTCCATCGAAAACTGATCATTTTCTTAGATGATAACCGCTTTTTCTACCACTTCAACCAGTCTCCAGCGCTTGTCTTTGGAGAGAGGGCGAGTTTCCATGATTTTAACGGTATCTCCGATTTGAGCTTCATTGTTCTCATCATGCGCTTTAAATTTTTTCGTGTATTTAATGCGCTTGTGGTACAAGTCATGCTTCTTATAAGTTTCAACAGCCACTACAATGGTCTTATCCATTTTGTCGCTGACAACTTTACCGATTTGCACTTTACGAGCATTGCGTTCTTCGCTCATTTGTTAGCCTCCTTCCTGAATACAGACGAGCTTTCGCCTGTCTCATTAACTAATCCCAAGTTCTCTTTCACGGATAACGGTTTTAGCACGAGCTATTTCTTTGCGAACGTCACGGATCCGAGTTGGATTATCAAGCTGGCCCGTAGCCAATTGAAAACGGAGGTTAAAGAGTTCTTCTTTAAATCCGGCGATTTTTTGCTCGATTTCTGCAGTGGTTAAGTTGCGCAGTTCATTAGCTTTCATTTGCTTCACCACCCACTTCTTCTCGTTTCACAAACTTCGTTTTCACAGGCAGCTTGTGAGCGGCGAGACGCATCGCTTCGCGGGCGATTTCCTCGGACACGCCTCCAAGTTCAAACATGATCTTGCCTGGTTTAACTACGGCAACCCATTTCTCAACGTTACCTTTACCGCTACCCATCCGGACCTCGAGAGGCTTTTGAGTGATCGGCTTATCTGGGAAAATCTTGATCCATACTTTACCGCCGCGGCGAATGTAACGAGTCATCGCGATACGCGCAGCTTCGATCTGACGGTTCGTGATCCAGCCTGGCTCCATTGCCTGCAGACCAAATTCGCCGAAGTTCAGTTCAGTACCGCCTTTAGCTTGACCTCTCATATGGCCGCGCTGTTGTTTGCGGTGTTTTACACGTTTTGGTACCAACATGATTAGTTGCCTCCTTCCTGAGCAGCTTGTTTCTTAGCCGTAGGAAGAACCTCTCCACGATAGATCCATACTTTCACGCCGATACGGCCGTAAGTCGTATGCGCTTCTGCTGTACCATAGTCGATGTCTGCACGAAGCGTATGAAGTGGAACAGTTCCTTCACTGTAGCCTTCTGTACGAGCAATCTCGGCTCCGCCAAGACGTCCGCTGACCGATGTTTTAATCCCTTTCGCTCCGGCACGCATTGTTCTTTGAATTGCTTGCTTCAGCGCACGACGGAAGGATACACGACGTTCCAGCTGTTGTGCAATGCTTTCAGCAACAAGAATTGCGTCCAGTTCAGGGTTCTTGATTTCAGAAATGTTGATGTGAACTTTTTTGCCGCCGGCGATCTTCGTTACTTGACCGCGCAGAACTTCAACTTCGGAACCACCCTTACCGATAACCATGCCTGGCTTCGCAGTGTGGATCGTTACGTTCACACGATTCGCTGCTCTCTCGATTTCAATACGGGATACAGCGGAGTCTTTCAATTTATTCTTCAGGTATTCACGGATTTTTACGTCTTCCAGCAAAAGATCACCGAAATCTTTGCCTGCATACCATTTGGATTCCCAGTCACGGATAATACCGATACGGAGTCCTACTGGATTTACCTTTTGGCCCACACGTTTTCCCTCCTTATTTTTCAGCTACCACCAAAGTAATGTGGCTGGTGCGTTTATTAATCCGGCTTGCACGTCCCATTGCACGCGGGCGGAAACGTTTCATTGTCGGTCCTTGGTTAACATACGCCTCGGTTACCACCAGCTTGTTAACGTCCAAGGAATAGTTGTGCTCAGCATTCGCGATCGCCGAGTTGAGCAGCTTCTCAACTACTGGAGACGCAGCCTTTGGAGTGTGACGCAGAATTGCGATGGCTTCACCGACTTGCTTGCCGCGAATCAAGTCAACAACGAGTTGAGCTTTACGAGGAGCAATCCGTACCATTCTTGCATGTGCTTTTGCTTCCATTGTTTAACCTCCTCTCAAACAAAGAGCTTCGATAATTATCTTCTCGTTTTCTTATCGTCTTCGTGACCTTTGTAAGTACGAGTTGGAGCAAACTCACCCAACTTGTGTCCTACCATGTCCTCTGTTACATATACAGGTACATGCTTGCGGCCATCATATACACCGAACGTGTGACCGATAAATTGCGGGAAAATAGTGGAGCGGCGGGACCAAGTTTTGATCACAGCCTTCTTGTTTGCGCTGTTCATTTCCTCCACTTTCTTGAGCAGGTATCCGTCGACGAAAGGTCCTTTTTTCAAACTACGGCTCATATAGAAATCCTCCCTTCACCAAATTGTCTCGTTACCATCCAAAGCCTCTCACGAAGCGATGCACTCTCGCGCATTACTTCGTGCGGCGGCGAACGATATATTTGTCAGAAGCTTTACCTTTTTTACGGGTCTTGGCACCAAGGGTTGGTTTACCCCATGGAGACATAGGCGATTTACGTCCGATTGGAGCGCGGCCTTCACCACCACCGTGTGGGTGATCGTTAGGGTTCATGACGACACCTCGTACTTCAGGACGTTGTCCGAGCCAGCGGCTGCGTCCAGCTTTACCGATCTTGATCAACTCATGGTCTTGGTTACCCACAGAACCGATGGTTGCACGGCAAGTTTTCAGGATGTGACGAACTTCACCGGAAGACAAACGTACTGTAACGTACTTTTCTTCTTTACCGAGAAGCTGTGCTTCCGTACCAGCAGCACGAACTAATTGTCCGCCTTTGCCTGGCTTCAATTCAATGTTGTGGATAACGGTACCAACCGGAATGTTCTCCAATGGAAGAGCGTTACCGATTTTGATGTCCGCACCAACGCCGGATACGATTTGATCTCCGACTTTCAGACCTTTTGGAGCGAGGATATAACGCTTCTCACCATCTGCATAGTGGATCAGCGCGATATTAGAAGTACGGTTCGGGTCGTATTCAATCGTAGCAACGCGACCTGGAATGCCGTCTTTGTTCCGTTTGAAGTCAATGATACGGTATTTACGCTTGTGTCCGCCGCCATGGTGACGAACCGTAATTTTACCTTGGTTGTTGCGGCCGGCTGTTTTGCTCAGCGGCGCCAAGAGCGATTTCTCCGGCTTGTTCGTGGTGATTTCTTCGAAAGTCGACACGGACATGTTGCGTCGAGCCGGGGATGTCGGTTTATACTTTTTAATAGGCACTGTGTTTTCCCTCCTTACTTAGCAGTTTTCTTATTCAACCGATTCAAAGAACTCGAGCGGCTTGCTGTCCGCTGTCAGCGTTACAATAGCTTTCTTCCATTCGGTTGTGTAACCGGAATAACGGCCATAACGCTTCGGCTTCGCAGGAACACGCATCGTATTCACACTCGAAACTTTAACTTTAAAAATAGATTCAACAGCTTGCTTGATCTCGGTCTTGTTCGCACGAATGTCAACTTCGAAAGCATATTTCAGCTCTGCCATGTAGTCAGCCGTACGTTCCGTGATCACCGGGCGCTTGATTATATCGCGAGGGTCTTTCATTACGCGAGCACCTCCTCTACCTTCTGAACTGCTTCTTTCGTAATGATCAGTTGATCGTACGACAGTACGTCAAGAACATTAATGCCATCAGCCGCTACGAACTTCACACCTGGGATGTTACGAGCGGAAAGGGCAACATTATCATCGTAGCTAGGAGCAACGATCAGAGCTTTACGTCCTACCTTAAGATTGCTCAAGATATTAGCAAACTCTTTCGTTTTTGGCGCATTCAGCGTCAATTGATCCAATACGATAATTGCGTTGTCGTTCACTTTGGAAGACAAAGCGGATTTGATCGCCAGACGACGAACCTTCTTAGGAAGTTTGAATGTATAGCTGCGCGGAGTTGGTCCGAATACCGTTCCGCCGCCTTTCCATTGTGGTGCGCGGATCGAACCTTGACGAGCACGGCCGGTGCCTTTTTGTTTCCAAGGCTTACGTCCGCCGCCGCGTACTTCAGAACGTCCTTTTACTTTATGCGTACCACGACGAAGGGAAGCGCGCTGCAGCAATACTGCGCTGTGCATAACATGCACGTTCGGCTCGATACCGAATACTGCTTCGTTCAATTCTACTTCGCCAACTTGGCTACCGCTGACATTATAAAGTGCTACTTTAGGCATTGTTTGCTCCTCCTTTCTTTAGGCGACTATTTCTTCACCGTTTGTTTAATTTGCACAAAGCCTTTTTTCGGTCCAGGTACGGAACCTTTAACAAGGATAACGTTGCGTTCAGCATCAACCTTGATAACTTCAAGCTTTTGGATCGTTACCGTATCATGTCCCATATGTCCTGGCAGACGCTTGCCTTTCGGAACACGGTTAGCTTGGATCGAACCCATGGAACCAGGTCCGCGGTGATAACGGGAACCGTGGGACATTGGTCCGCGGCTTTGTCCCCAACGCTTGATTACGCCTTGGAAACCTTTACCCTTGGAAATTCCAGTAACGTCAACAAATTCGCCTTCTGCGAAGACATCCGCCTTCAGCTCTTGGCCGACCTCGACACTCGCGAGGTCAACACCGCGAATTTCGCGAACGTAGCGCTTAGGTGCAGTGTTTGCTTTTTTCGCATGTCCTGCTTCTGGCTTGTTGGCATTGTTTTCTTTCTTATCGGAGAAACCGATCTGGATCGCTTCGTATCCGTCGTTCTCCAGGTCTTTTTTCTGCAAAACAACACAAGGACCTGCTTCGATAACCGTTACAGGAATTACATTACCTTCTGCGGTAAATACTTGAGTCATCCCGAGTTTTCTACCTAAGATACCTTTCATGTTGACACCTCTTTTCCCTTCACTAATTCGTTATGCTATTACAGTTTGATTTCGATATCTACACCGGACGGCAGGTCCAAGCGCATCAAGGCATCCACAGTTTGTGGAGTCGGGTTCACGATGTCGATCAAGCGTTTGTGAGTACGCATTTCGAACTGTTCCCGAGAATCCTTATACTTGTGCACCGCACGGAGAATGGTAATTACTTGCTTTTCAGTTGGAAGCGGGATCGGACCGGAAACACCAGCACCCGAACGTTTTGCTGTCTCAACAATTTTCTCAGCGGATTGATCAAGAATTCTGTGGTCGTATGCTTTCAAGCGAATACGAATTTTTTGCTTTGCCATTTTATTCCCTCCTTCTATCGCCCAATTTGGTATCGGACATACTCCGTGAAAATTTTCCGAACACCTGCCTCATGGCAAAGGGGCCGGGTGTGTCGGTAACCTCTCACATCATCGCAACGTCGCAGAACAACATTCACTATTATATAGAAAAGATAGGCGCATTGCAAGCATAAAATCAGAATTTATTCATACCTTGCATTTCCTCTTTTTTTCTACTATAGAATAAGGTTTCCCGGCCGTGCTTATCCCCTTATTCCTGCATCGTGGACAACGTCCCGACATAGATATGAAGTATGCCGCTGCTCGTACGTTTCGGATCCCGCGGTATTAAAAACAAAGAGCCTGATCGTAAAAGATCAGACTCTGTTATCGTTACATCACACTGTTGCTCGTTACATCACGCTGTTGCTTTATATGTTCAGGCTGTTCGATAAGCCTAAATTACTTAATGATGGAAGCTACGGAACCAGCACCTACGGTACGGCCGCCTTCACGGATGGAGAACTTTGTTCCTTCTTCGATCGCGATTGGAGCGATCAGTTGAACGGTTACGGTGATGTTGTCACCAGGCATAACCATTTCGGAACCTTCTGGCAGGTTGATCACACCAGTTACGTCCGTAGTACGGAAGTAGAACTGTGGACGGTAGCCAGTGAAGAAAGGCTTATGACGTCCGCCTTCTTCTTTGCTCAGTACGTATACTTGAGCAGTGAACTCAGTGTGTGGCTTAACGGAAGCTGGCTTAGCAAGTACTTGACCACGCTCGATTTGAGTACGGTCGATACCGCGAAGCAGAGCACCGATGTTGTCACCAGCTTGAGCGGAATCCAGCAATTTACGGAACATTTCAACGCCCGTAACAACGGATTTCTTAGTCTCTTCTTCGATACCAACGATTTCGATCTCGTCGCCGACTTTGATTGTTCCGCGCTCAACACGGCCAGTAGCAACTGTACCACGACCTGTGATGGAGAACACGTCCTCGACAGGCATCAAGAAAGGCTTGTCAGTGTCGCGCTCAGGCAATGGGATGTACTCGTCGATTGTTTTAAACATCTCAACGATTTTGTCAGCCCAAGGACCGTCTGGGTTTTGCAGCGCTTCACGAGCGGAACCGCGAGTGATTGGAGTGTCATCGCCTGGGAAGTCATATTCGCTCAGGAGATCACGAACTTCCATTTCAACCAGTTCCAGAAGCTCTTCGTCTTCAACCATGTCGCATTTGTTCAGGAATACAACGATGTAAGGTACGCCTACTTGGCGGGACAGCAGGATGTGCTCGCGAGTTTGCGGCATTGGGCCGTCAGCTGCGGATACAACCAGGATAGCGCCGTCCATTTGAGCTGCACCAGTGATCATGTTTTTAACATAGTCAGCGTGTCCTGGGCAGTCAACGTGTGCATAGTGACGTGCGTCAGTTTCGTACTCTACGTGGGAAGTAGAGATTGTGATACCGCGCTCGCGCTCTTCTGGAGCTTTATCGATTTGGTCGAAGGACATAGCTGCACCGCCGTATCTTTTGGACAATACAGTTGTGATTGCAGCAGTCAGAGTTGTTTTACCGTGGTCAACGTGACCGATAGTACCGATGTTAACATGGGGTTTCGTACGTTCGTATTTAGCCTTTGCCATTTGAACAATTCCTCCTTAAGGGGATTTATATGTTTGGGCCGGTTGCGGAGGAATGAAACGGTAGCTCCATTCTCCTCCCCGACAGGTAAAACGTTATTAGAAGTTGTTCAAAGAATCGCCTTACACGACTTTTGAACTCGTGCTATTACTCTCCGCCCTTGTGCTTGGACACGATTTCTTCGGAGATATTCTTAGGAACTTCTTCGTAGTGGGAGAGTTCCATCGAGAATACGCCGCGACCTTGTGTACCGGAACGCAGAGTTGTGGAATATCCGAACATTTCGGACAGAGGCACTTTCGCACGGATAATTTGAGCGCCACCGCGTGAATCCATACCTTCGATACGTCCACGGCGGGAGTTCAGCATACCCATTACGTCGCCCATGTATTCCTCAGGCACGGTAACTTCCACTTTCATGATTGGCTCAAGCAGGACAGGTTGACACTTGTCTTTAGCTGCTTTGAGGGCCATGGAACCTGCAATCTTAAACGCCATCTCGTTGG
This sequence comes from Paenibacillus sp. FSL M8-0142, assembly GCF_038597315.1. Lineage (NCBI taxonomy): Bacteria > Bacillati > Bacillota > Bacilli > Caryophanales > Paenibacillaceae > Paenibacillus > Paenibacillus sp. FSL M8-0142. The sequence continues at coordinate 720,144 of NZ_CP152008.1, read as the reverse complement.
AGTCGACATCATGGTAAGAACCGTCAACGATCGTTGCTTTAACGTCTACGATCGGGAAGCCGGCGAGTACGCCGTTCTTCATTTGCTCTTCAATACCTTGTTGTGCTGGCGCAATGTATTCTCTAGGTACAGCACCGCCGACGATCTTGCTGTCGAACTGGTTACCGCTACCTGGTTCCAGAGGCTCGAACTCAACCCAAACGTGACCGTATTGACCACGACCACCGGACTGACGAACGAATTTACCTTCAACGCGCCCTGGAGCACGGAAGGTTTCACGATAGGCAACCTGAGGCTTACCTACGTTGGTTTCCACTTTGAACTCACGACGCATACGGTCGATGATGATGTCCAAGTGAAGCTCACCCATACCTGCAAGAATCGTTTGACCGGTTTCCTCGTCAGTATGCGCGCGAAGAGTCGGATCCTCTTCGGTCAGCTTGCCGAGAGCCACGCCCATTTTGTCCTGGTCGGCTTTCGTCTTAGGCTCAACCGCGATTTCGATAACCGGATCAGGGAAGTTCATGGATTCCAGGATTACTGGATGCTTCTCATCACACAGTGTATCACCTGTACCCGTATCTTTCAAACCTACGGCAGCCGCAATATCACCGGAGTAAACTTCGGTAATTTCTTGACGGCTATTCGCATGCATCTGAAGGATACGTCCGATACGCTCGCGCTTACCTTTCGTTGCATTCAGTACGTAAGAGCCGGATTGCAAAATACCGGAGTAAACGCGGAAGAATGTAAGCTTACCAACATAAGGGTCTGTCATGATTTTGAACGCCAGCGCCGCGAATGGCTCTTCATCGGAAGAGTGACGCTCAACTTCAGTACCGTCTTCCAAAGTTCCTTGGATGCTTGGTACGTCGGTTGGAGCCGGCAAGTAATCGATAACAGCGTCCAGCATCAGCTGAACCCCTTTGTTACGGTAAGAAGATCCGCAGATAACCGGGAAGATTTTAACTTCGACAACACCTTTACGCAGAGCCGCTTTAATCTCAGGCACGGTGATTTCTTCACCTTCAAGGTATTTCATTGTCAAATCTTCGTCAAGTTCTGCAACCTTCTCGATGAGCTCGTTGCGGAGCTCTTCAACTTGATCCTTGAATTCCGCTGGAACTTCGGTTTCTTCGATATTTTGACCGAGGTCATCCTTATACATATAAGCTTTTTCCTCGATGATATCGATGATGCCGACGAAGTCGGACTCTGCACCGATCGGAAGCTGAATAGCAACCGCGTTCGCTTGCAGACGATCTCTCATGTCTTTAACAACATTCAAGTAGTCGGCGCCGATAATGTCCATTTTGTTTACGTATGCGATCCGAGGAACCCCGTATTTGTCAGCCTGTCTCCAAACGGTTTCCGACTGAGGCTCAACGCCCTCTTTCGCACTGAATACACCTACTGCCCCATCCAATACACGAAGGGAACGTTCAACTTCTACTGTGAAGTCAACGTGTCCCGGGGTGTCGATGATATTAACGCGATGACCTTTCCATTGAGCGGTCGTAGCAGCGGAAGTAATCGTGATACCGCGCTCCTGCTCCTGCTCCATCCAGTCCATCGTAGCAGCACCCTCGTGAACTTCACCGATTTTGTGCGTACGGCCTGTATAGAACAAGATCCGCTCTGTGGTGGTCGTTTTACCAGCGTCAATATGCGCCATGATCCCGATATTACGTGTATTTTTCAAGGAGAACTCTCTTGCCATGCGAATAGTCTCCCTTCAAAATTGAAGTTTATTAGCTGCTGAATCCTACCAGCGGTAGTGAGCAAACGCTTTGTTCGCTTCAGCCATTTTGTGCGTGTCTTCGCGTTTCTTAACGGAAGCGCCTGTGTTGTTGGAAGCATCGATGATCTCTGCTGCCAAACGCTCTTCCATTGTTTTCTCACCGCGGTTGCGGGAGTAGTTAACGAGCCAACGTAATCCCAGGGAAGTACGTCTCTCTGGCTTAACTTCGATTGGAACTTGGTAGTTCGCACCGCCGACACGACGAGCTTTTACCTCCAGTACCGGCATGATGTTCTTGATGGCTGCTTCAAACACTTCCATCGGATCATTGCCCGTACGTTCCTTGATGATGTTGAACGCGTTGTAAAGGATGCTTTGAGCAACACCTCTTTTACCATCCAACATGATGCGGTTGATCAGACGAGTTACCAGCTTGCTGTTGTACACCGGATCTGGCAGCACGTCTCTTTTTGTAACTGGACCTTTGCGTGGCATGGATATCCCCCTTTCTTCAGTCATGAGTCATGTTTATCCAACATGAGCTTCAATTAGCTTTTTGCTTTAGGACGCTTCGTACCGTATTTGGAACGAGCCTGCATACGGTTGTTAACACCAGCGGTATCAAGCGCGCCGCGAACGATGTGGTAACGTACACCCGGAAGGTCTTTTACCCGTCCACCGCGAACCAATACGACACTGTGCTCTTGCAAGTTATGACCGATACCTGGAATGTAAGCAGTCACCTCGATGCGGTTCGTCAAACGAACACGAGCATATTTACGAAGTGCGGAGTTCGGTTTTTTCGGCGTCATTGTGCCTACACGAGTGCAAACACCGCGTTTTTGCGGAGCGCTCAGATCAGTCTCCTCACGTTTCAAAGCGTTGAACCCTTTTTGAAGTGCTGGAGATTTCGACTTGTAAACTTTAGCTTGACGGCCCTTGCGAACCAGTTGGTTGATTGTTGGCATGTTAGCCACCCCCTTCCCGTAATTATCATCCTGTTACAAACCATTTTAAGTCCACAGACCCAGGCGGTTCATAAAAGAACAAATGAAAAGTTTTTGCCGATAGAGAAGCTGCCTTCTCAAAGCAAAAACGATTTCTCAATCATCATTTCAAGACAGCGGCCGCTGCTGCGCCGACTTCAATACCGCATGCTTCCCCAAGCTCCTTCATGGTCGGTACATAGTTGATAGGTACGCCATATCGTTCGCAGTGGGATACGATCTTGGATATCAGACGCTGGTCGCAATCTTCAGCCACATATACTTCTGTAGCCCGGCCGGTTTCAACGGCCTTCATTGTTTGTTTGGTGCCGATCTTGACGTGTGCATCCTGTAATCCTTTATCATTAGACATTAAGCATTCCTCCAAAAGAACAGGGAACAAGGCAACGATTCACGCACCTTTGCTATATTAGCATCTGCCCTAGGCGATGTCAAGCTATTAAACGTGAAAAAAAAGAAATGGCAGGGAAGGAGCCGAAAGCCGGCTTGATCAAGCAGCCCCGGCTCCTCTCACCTCCATTTCCTTTATTCTACAGAAGCGGTTTCCAGCTCCTGGCTTTCATCGTTCGCATCGTTCTGACCCTCGAATCTCACGTTGCGGTAACGGCTCATGCCTGTTCCCGCAGGGATCAGCTTACCGATGATGACATTCTCTTTCAGACCGAGCAGCTGATCGACTTTACCTTTGATCGCTGCATCTGTCAGGACGCGGGTTGTCTCCTGGAAGGAGGCCGCGGACAAGAAGGAGTCTGTCTCAAGGGAAGCCTTCGTGATACCGAGCAGAACCGGTTTTGCAACCGCTGGCTCTTTGCCGGACAGAATGGCTTCTTTGTTAGCCACTTCGTATTCATGGATATCCACGTAGGAGCCAGGCAGAAGATTCGTGTCTCCAGCGTCGACGATGCGGATTTTGCGCAGCATCTGCCGGATCATAACCTCAACGTGCTTATCGTTGATTTCTACGCCCTGGTTCCGGTATACGCGCTGAACTTCCTGAAGGATATAGTTCTGCACGCCGCGGATCCCTTTAATGCGAAGCATTTCCTTCGGATCGATCGAACCGTCGGTCAGTTCATCCCCAGCTTCGATGTGCTTGCCTTCGCTAACGCGCAGACGGGAGCCATACGTTACGGAGTAGACCTTCGTTTCGGCCTCACCTTGAATTTCAATTTCACGACGGTCTTTCGTTTCGCGGATCTCTTTCACGACGCCGTCGATCTCACTAATGGTCGCTTGACCTTTAGGGTTACGGGCCTCGAAGAGCTCCTGGATACGCGGAAGACCTTGCGTAATATCGTCACCGGCAACCCCGCCTGTGTGGAATGTACGCATCGTCAGCTGGGTTCCCGGTTCACCGATGGATTGAGCCGCGATAATACCTACCGCTTCACCAATCTCAACATGCTTGCCGGTAGCCAGGTTGCGGCCATAACACTTCTTGCAGACGCCATAACGCGCCCGGCAGCTCAGGATGGAGCGGATTTGCACCGACTCCACGCCGGCTTTGACGATTTCGGCTGCTTTATCCGAATCGATCAGCTCGTTGCGGTTAACGATGATCTCTTTTGTCTCCGGATGACGAACCGTTTCAAAGGAGTAACGTCCTTCGATCCGATCGTACAGATCCTCGATAACTTCCTTACCGTCTTGGATCCGGCTTACCGTGAAGCCTTTATCCGTGCTGCACTCGTCCTCGCGGACGATGACGTCCTGCGCAACGTCAACGAGACGACGGGTCAGGTAACCCGAGTCAGCTGTACGAAGCGCCGTATCGGCGAGACCTTTACGCGCACCGTGCGTGGACAGGAAGTACTCGAGTACCGTCAGGCCTTCACGGAAGTTCGATTTGATCGGGAGCTCGATGATACGGCCCGACGGGTTCGCCATCAGACCACGCATACCGCCCAGCTGGGTGATCTGCGATTTGTTACCCCGCGCTTTGGAGTCCACCATGAGCATGATGGAATTGAAGCGGTCCATCGATTTCATCAAGACGTCCGTAATATCGTCTTTCGCTTTCGACCAGATGTCGATGACGCGGTCATAGCGTTCTTCGTTCGTGATCAAGCCACGGCGGTATTGGTTGGTTACCACTTTAACCTTCTCGTCGGACTCTCTCAGAATCTCGTTCTTCTCCTCAGGGACGATAACGTCGGCTACCGCAACGGTAACCCCTGCGCGAGTCGAGTACGTGAAGCCGAGCTGCTTGATCTTATCCAGAATGACAGAGGTTTCTGTCGTATGGTACGTCTCGAAGCAGCGGGCGATAATTTGACCCAGATATTCCTTGCCGACCGCGCCGCTAACCGGAAGACTTTGAATAGCTTCTTGCAGGTTGGCACCCTTTTCGTATACGAAATACTTCTCAGGTGTACCTTGAAGCAGGTTGGTACGGGTCGCCTCGTTGATGTACGGGAAGCTGGCAGGGAAGATTTCGTTAAAGATAATCCGTCCCACCGTCGTAATCAGCATCGCCTTTTGCTGCTCTTCCGTAAAGCTGGTTTTACCCAGAGCCTTAACCGGAATCGCTACACGGGCATGGAGGCCCGCAGTTCCGCGCTGATACGCGGATACCGCTTCGTTCACGCTGCCCAGAATCATGCCGGTACCCTTCTCTTCCTTGTTATCCATGGTCAGATAGAAGGAACCAAGAACCATATCCTGGGACGGCGTTACGACCGGCTTACCGTCTTTCGGGTTCAGGATGTTGCCGGATGCCAGCATCAGGAGACGCGCTTCCGCTTGGGCTTCAGCCGACAACGGAACGTGTACCGCCATTTGGTCACCGTCGAAGTCGGCGTTGTAAGCCGTACATACGAGCGGGTGAAGCCGGATGGCATGACCTTCGACGAGAATCGGTTCAAACGCTTGGATCCCGAGTCTGTGAAGCGTCGGTGCACGGTTCAGGAGAACCGGATGCTCTTTAATGACTTCCTCAAGCACATCCCATACTTCCGGGCTGACGCGTTCTACCTTGCGCTTCGCACTCTTAATATTATGAGCAAGGCCTTTATTGACCAGTTCTTTCATCACGAACGGCTTGAACAGCTCAAGCGCCATCTTCTTAGGAAGACCGCACTGGTACATCTTCAAATAAGGTCCTACGACGATAACGGAACGACCGGAATAGTCTACCCGTTTACCGAGCAAGTTCTGACGGAAACGGCCCTGCTTACCTTTCAGCATGTGGCTGAGGGATTTAAGCGGACGGTTGCCTGGACCCGTTACCGGACGGCCGCGGCGGCCGTTATCGATAAGCGCGTCAACAGCTTCCTGCAGCATGCGCTTCTCGTTCTGTACGATAATATCCGGCGCTCCGAGATCCAGCAGTCTCTTCAGACGGTTGTTCCGGTTGATGACACGGCGGTACAGGTCGTTCAAGTCCGAGGTCGCAAAACGGCCCCCGTCGAGCTGTACCATCGGACGCAGTTCCGGCGGAATAACCGGGAGTACGTCCATAACCATCCATTCCGGATTGTTGCCGGAATTACGGAAAGCCTCGATAACTTCCAGACGCTTGATCGCACGGTTACGGCGCTGCCCTTGAGCCGTGCGCAGCTCTTCTTTCAGGAACTCAAGCTCTTTTTCAATATCAAGATCCTGCAGGAGCTTCTTGACCGCTTCAGCACCCATGCCGGCTTGGAAGCCGTAGCCGTACTTCTCGCGATAGCTGCGGTATTCCTTCTCGGACAACAGCTGCTTCTTCTCCAGCGGTGTGTCGCCTGGATCCGTAACGACATAAGATGCGAAATAAATGATCTCTTCCAGGGATCTTGGGGACATATCCAGCGCCAGACCCATCCGGCTCGGAATGCCTTTGAAATACCAAATATGCGATACCGGTGCAGCCAGCTCGATGTGCCCCATCCGTTCACGACGGACTTTGGCACGCGTTACTTCAACGCCGCAGCGATCACAGACTACGCCTTTATAACGGACACGCTTATACTTACCGCAATGACATTCCCAGTCCTTCTGCGGACCGAAAATCCGTTCACAGAACAGACCTTCCTTCTCGGGCTTCAATGTACGGTAGTTAATCGTCTCCGGCTTCTTAACCTCTCCGCGAGACCACGAGCGGATTTTCTCTGGGGAAGCAAGACCGATCTTCATGTACTCAAAATTGTTAACGTCCAACAAGGAGCAACCCTCCTCAACTTAGTCCTATTTATGTGCTATACAGTCAAGATCACCGCCGCCGCATCATAGCAGGGCGGCGGTGATGAAATGACCGTTATTCCACTCCGACTTCAGCGCCTTCCAAGTTAAGGCTCAGTTTGTCACCTTGAACATCATCTTCATCATCGAGCTCTTTCATCTCGATTTCCTCTTCATTCTCGCTGAGGATCTTAACATCCATACCAAGCGATTGAAGCTCTTTAATCAATACCTTGAACGACTCAGGAACGCCCGGCTCCGGCACGTTCTCGCCCTTAACGATGGATTCGTAGGTTTTCACCCGGCCGACCACGTCATCGGACTTGACGGTAAGAATTTCTTGCAGTGTATAAGCGGCACCATAAGCTTCAAGCGCCCACACCTCCATCTCACCGAAGCGCTGTCCGCCGAACTGAGCTTTACCACCCAGCGGCTGCTGCGTAACGAGCGAGTATGGTCCCGTGGAACGGGCATGGATCTTATCGTCAACCATGTGCGCGAGCTTGATCATGTGCATGACGCCGACCGTAACTTCACGCTCGAAGCGTTCACCGGTACGACCGTCGTAAAGCACGGTTTTACCGTTGCGCTGCATGCCGGCCTCTTCCATCGTATCAAACACGTCGTATTCGTTCGCGCCGTCAAATACCGGCGTTGCAACGTGAATGCCGAGCTGAAGGGCAGCCATGCCCAAGTGAACCTCAAGCACCTGACCGATGTTCATCCGCGACGGAACCCCGAGCGGGTTCAGTACGACTTGAACCGGTGTGCCATCCGGCAGGAACGGCATGTCTTCCTCAGGGAGAATACGGGCAACGACACCCTTATTACCGTGACGTCCGGCCATCTTGTCACCTTCGGAAATTTTACGTTTCTGCGCAATGTAGACGCGAACCAGTTGGTTGACGCCCGGCGGCAGCTCGTCGCCATTCTCGCGAGTGAACACCTTCACGTCAACGATGATTCCGTCACTGCCGTGAGGAACGCGCAAGGAAGTGTCGCGCACTTCGCGAGCCTTCTCACCGAAGATCGCATGCAGGAGGCGCTCTTCTGCTGTCAGCTCGGTAACACCCTTAGGCGTTACTTTACCGACCAGAATGTCGCCTGCGCTGATCTCGGCACCGATGCGGATAATACCGCGCTCGTCAAGGTTCTTCAGCGCTTCTTCACCCACGTTCGGGATATCGCGCGTGATTTCCTCAGGACCAAGCTTCGTATCGCGGGCTTCGGATTCGTATTCCTCGATATGAATCGAAGTGTATACATCCTCTTTCACCAGCTTCTCGGAGAGGAGAATCGCATCCTCGTAGTTGTAGCCTTCCCAAGTCATGAACGCAACGACGACGTTGCGGCCCAGTGCCAATTCGCCAAGTTCTGTCGACGGTCCGTCAGCGAGGATATCGCCTTTCTTGACCACGTCTCCGCGTTTGACGATCGGACGCTGGTTGATGCATGTTCCTTGGTTCGAACGCATAAATTTGTGTAATTTATATTTGATTATATCGCCTTTGACTTCCTGTCCATCCACGGTTTCCACGCGGCGGAGCCAGATTTCGTTGGCGGATGAGCGCTCAATAATCCCGTCGTATTTGGACACAATACATACACCGGAATCTTTAGCAGCCTTGTGCTCCATCCCGGTACCGACAAGCGGTGCTTTCGGAACGAGAAGCGGAACGGCCTGCCGCTGCATGTTCGATCCCATCAGCGCACGGTTGGAGTCGTCGTTCTCAAGGAACGGAATGAGCGCCGTCGCAACCGACACAACCTGTTTCGGCGAAACGTCCATGTAGTCTACACGGTCGCTCGGCATTGGCAGGATATTATCGGACTGCTTATTGTAACGAACGATAACCATGTCATCGGCGAAGGTGCCGTCTTCCTTGAGCTCGGCGTTTGCCTGAGCGACGATGTAGTTATCTTCTTCGTCGGCAGTCAGGTAATCGATTTGCTCGGTGACTTTCCCGGTCTTCGGATCAACCCAGCGGTATGGAGCTTCAATGAAACCATACTCGTTGATGCGGGCAAACGTTGACAAGGAGTTGATCAGACCGATGTTCGGTCCCTCCGGCGTCTCGATCGGACACATACGGCCGTAGTGACTGTGGTGAACGTCCCGTACTTCGAAGCCTGCGCGCTCACGAGTCAGACCGCCCGGTCCCAGTGCGGACAAACGACGCTTATGCGTCAGTTCCGCCAGCGGGTTCGTCTGGTCCATGAACTGAGACAGCTGGGAGCTTCCGAAGAACTCCTTGATCGAGGCGATCACCGGACGGATATTGATCAGCGCCTGCGGCGTAATCACGTTCGCATCCTGGATCGACATTCTTTCACGCACCACGCGCTCCATACGGGACAAACCGATACGGAACTGGTTCTGAAGCAGCTCGCCCACGGAACGCAGACGACGGTTGCCCAGGTGGTCGATATCATCGGTGTTGCCAATGCCATGCAGCAGGTTGATGAAGTAGCTGATGGAAGAGATAATATCGGCTTGCGTAATATGTTTCACCGATTTGTCGATATTGCCGTTTGCAATGACTTTGACCACTTTCCCGTCCTCGATCGGAGAGAATACGTCAATCGTCTGCAGCGTAATATCGTCGCTGTCCATCACACCGCCGGTTACATGGTATTTCTTGAAGCCGACGCTCTTCTCGAGATAAGGCATGATCTCGTCCAAAAGACGACGGTCCACAGTTTGACCTGCTTCCGCAATAATCTCGCCCGTTTCGACGTCGATCAGGCTCTCAGCCAAACGGTGGTTGAAGAGACGGTTCTTGATGTGAAGCTTCTTGTTGATTTTGTAGCGTCCGACATTCGCCAGATCATAACGCTTCGGATCAAAGAAACGAGCGACCAGGAGGCTCTTCGCATTCTCCAGCGTCGGCGGCTCGCCCGGACGAAGACGTTCATAAATTTCGATGAGCGCTTTCTCGGTGGAGTCCGTGTTGTCTTTATCCAGCGTGTTCTGAATATATTCATCATTGCCCAGCAATTCCAGAATCTCGGCATCGGTACCGAAGCCAAGAGCCCGCAGCAGAACCGTTACCGGGATTTTGCGGGTACGGTCGATCCGGACATAAATGATGTCCTTCGCATCCATCTCCAGTTCCAGCCATGCTCCGCGATTCGGGATCACTGTTGCTGTGTAAGTCGATTTACCGTTTTTATCCACTTTTGTGCTGAAATAGACGCTGGGAGAGCGAACCAACTGGCTGACAATAACCCGTTCGGCACCATTGATAATGAACGTTCCGGTTTCCGTCATTAACGGGAAGTCACCCATGAACACTTCCTGCTCCTTGACCTCGCCGGTCTCCTTGTTAATGAGCCGGACTTTTACGCGGAGCGGCGCCGCATAAGTAACGTCGCGTTCTTTCGCGTCATCGACGGTGTATTTCGGTTCTCCAAGGCTGTAGTCAATGAACTCAAGCACCAAATTCCCCGTGAAATCCTGAATCGGCGAGATGTCCTGGAACATTTCGCGGAGTCCTTCCTCCAAAAACCATTCATAAGATTTTTGTTGGATTTCAATCAGGTTCGGAACTTCGAGTACCTCGTTGATACGAGAATAACTGCGCCGAGTGCGTCGACCATATTGAACAAGATGTCCTGCCAACTTAAACTCACCCCTCATGTCTACTCACTTAAAAATTCATTGCGAACCTCTGTTTGTAACACTATAATGGAACATACAGAGCACACACCCATAAATAGAGAAAAGCCCTTATCGAATACCTTTCGAAAAAAGAGCAGCTTATCCATGGTTATGATAATCATCTCATATCTTGTAGATTTGCCTAAAACGTACATATTATACGTCAAGACGACATACTTTATGCATCTTTCCGCACAATAATGCTTGACATTTCAGCAAACTAAAGACAAAGAGACCATCCTAATACTGACATTTTATAATAATACCATATCAGAATACCCAAGTCAACAGCCCATGCTGTATTTTATTTTGCATTTCAAGAGTCTTCGGTATGAAAATCCGTTAAGCCTCTCAGAGGACTCTATCTTCTCCAGAAGTTTCACCTTGCTGACAAGTCCCGTGGAATCAAAGGCCTTCATCCTCGGTGGATCTCGTCATCCTTCGTTCAGGCTTTGGTTGCTTTGAATATCCGATATCCCTTATCCTTCGTCACTTCCTCCACCTGCCCAAACAACGCTTCCAGCTTGGCCTTCGCGGACGGTGCCCCCTGCTTCTTCTGAATCACAACCCACAGCTGGCCGCCCTGGCGCAAATGATTCCATGCTTCCGCAAAAATCGTATGCACCGTTTCCTTCCCGGCACGGATCGGCGGGTTCGTCAACACCACGTCGAACGCTTGATCCTTGACTGCCGCAAACAAATCGCTCTCCAGAATCGTCACATTGGCAATGCCGTTATGCCTCGCATTTTCCCGGGCAAGCTCCACGGCACGGCTGTTAATGTCGATCATGGTTACATGTCCTTGCGGGGCCAGTCTGGCCGCCGTCAGTCCAATCGGGCCGTACCCGCAGCCCACATCCAGCACGGAAGCATCCGGCGCGAATTCCATCGCGTCGATCAGCACCCGGCTGCCATAATCAATGCCGCTCTTGGAGAACACCCCGGCATCGCTGATGAAGCTCAGCGAGTGTCCCCGGAGCTCGGCCTTCAGCTCTTTACGGTCATGTGCGGTTTCCGGCTGATTCGAGTAATAATGTTGATTCGGCATTCTTGCCCTCCTGTAAATCGTAGCACCGTCGTTCCATTATGATCCATAAGATCATAACTGGCCTAGGCGCACTGTCCCTTCATTAACCAGTATGTCCTATCTTTTTTAGAAACAGTATAAAAGATTTCCCGCCACAATAACAAACCCCTTGAACCAAAATTCAAGGGGTTTGTCTCATGCTGACGATTCGGTTATGGAAGCAATTACTTCACTTCTACGGAAGCGCCTGCTTCTTCCAACTTAGCTTTAACAGCTTCAGCTTCGTCTTTGGATACTTTTTCTTTCAATGGTTTTGGAGCGTTGTCAACCAGTTCTTTTGCTTCTTTCAAGCCAAGACCAGTGATTTCGCGAACCACTTTGATTACGTTGATCTTGGAAGCGCCAGCGCTTGCCAGGATTACGTCGAATTCGGATTGCTCAGCAGCTTCAGCTGCACCAGCGCCACCTACAACAGCTACTGGAGCTGCAGCAGTTACACCGAATTCTTCTTCGATTGCTTTTACAAGATCGTTCAGTTCCAGAACAGACATACCTTTAATTGCTTCCAAGATTTGCTCTTTGCTCATTTAAGTTGAACCTCCATTTATAATTAAGATTTAATAGTTGTTGTTACACCACTCGGGCAAGCCCAAGCTTATGCGCTTTGCTCTTCCTTCTCAGCAACGGCTTTAACTGCAAGCGCGAAGTTGCGCACTGGAGCTTGAAGCACGCTGAGGAGCATGGAGAGGAGACCTTCGCGGGATGGAAGTTCTGCCAGAGCCTTGATTTCGCTCTCTCCAACCACACGACCTTCTACTACTGCGCCTTTCAATTTCAACGCTTCGTTCTTCTTCGCAAAATCATTCAGGATTTTTGCTGGAGCGACAGCGTCATTGGTACCAAACGCTACAGCTGTAGGTCCAGTCAATACTTCGTCAAGCTCGGACAGCTCAGCAGCTGCAGTCGCACGGCGAAGCAACGAGTTCTTCAACACTTGGAACTCAACGCCAGCTTCACGAAGCTGCTTACGCAGTTCGGTAACTTGCGATACGTTCAAACCACGGTAGTCCGCAACAACAGTCGTCACGCTCTCGCGCAATTTAGCTGCAATCACCTCAACCGCTTCTTGTTTCGCTTGAATCACTTTTGCGTTTGCCAATGTTTACACCTCCTGGTTGTATTAGTAGCGCTAGGAGCAAATCACTTGCCCCCCGCTCTTCCTACGGGCACTAAAAAAGCCTCCGTAGAATCACGAAGGCCTGATGAATCATCATTTGACCGGAATGTCCGGACAAGCTGCTGACGTTCTATCATAACACCTCGGTAGGAAATTAAGCCTGCTTAGGGCACCTACTGTCTACGGTAAGCATATTCAACTTTAGGGGTCAGTCTCTAAGACTCACAACTGTTACATAATATCAAATGTCCACGACCAAAGTCAATGGAAAAATATTATCTGTAAACAGCTGTGCTCACGCGAGCGCTAGGTCCCATGGTCGAGGAAACAGCGATGCCTTTCAGGTATACACCTTTAGCGGCAGCCGGCTTCGCACGATTCAATGCATCGATGAGAGCTTTGAGGTTCTCATTCAGTTGATCTGCACTGAAGGACACTTTACCGATCGGAGCGTGAATTTGACCTGCTTTGTCCAGACGGTACTCGATTTTACCAGCTTTGATTTCTTGAACAGCCTTGGCAACCTCGAATGTAACCGTACCGGCTTTAGGGTTAGGCATCAGGCCTTTACCACCGAGCAGACGGCCAAGTTTACCGACTTCGCTCATCATATCAGGTGTAGCTACGCAGACATCGAAATCGAACCAGCCTTGTTGGATTTTGTTGATCATGTCCTGATCGCCAACAAAATCTGCGCCAGCCGCTTCCGCTTCCTTCGCTTTTTCACCTTTTGCAAATACCAGAACGCGTTGTGTCTTACCTGTACCGTGTGGCAGTACAACAACACCGCGAACAGCCTGGTCTTGTTTACGAGGGTCTACACCCAAACGCACAGCCACTTCGACAGTTTCGTCGAATTTAGCCGTTGCAGCCTTCTTCACAAGCTCTACAGCTTCCAAAGGCTCATAAGTTGCTTCGCTGTCGATCAGCTTCGCAGCTTCAACGTATTTCTTACCGTGTTTAGCCATGATTGTTTTTTCCTCCTTTGTGGTGTTAGCGGAATTTCCTCCCACATGTTCCGGATGCCACGCATCCGGTTTAACGCTCGATAGACGATTAGTCCTCGATTGTGATACCCATACTGCGGGCAGTACCTTCTACCATCTTCATTGCAGCTTCAACAGATGCAGCGTTCAGGTCAGGCATTTTCGTTTCAGCGATTTGACGCACAGCGTCGCGCTTAACGGTAGCGACTTTCTTCTTGTTAGGCTCGCCGGATCCTTTTTCGATCTTAGCAGCCACGCGAAGCAGAACAGCAGCCGGTGGAGTTTTCGTGATGAACGTAAAGGAACGATCCTCGAATACCGAAATTTCAACCGGGATGATCAGACCAGCTTGATCAGCGGTACGCGCGTTGAATTCTTTACAGAATGCCATGATGTTGACACCCGCTTGACCCAATGCAGGACCTACTGGAGGAGCTGGATTCGCTTTACCTGCAGGAATTTGCAGTTTAACAACTTTGATAACCTTTTTAGCCATGGTTGACACCTCCTTGCATCAATAGTGGTAGCGGACGCGGTTAAACGTCCTCCCACAAGAAACCCGAAGAACGAAATCTATATCTTCTCCACTTGAGTGTAATCCAGCTCAAGCGGGGTTTCCCGTCCAAACATGTTGACGTGAACCTTCAACTTGCTCTTATCAGCCAAAATCTCTTCCACGGAGCCCACAAAATTCGCAAAAGGACCAACCTTGATCCGAACGGATTCTTTGATGTCGAATTCGATCTTCGGTTTCGGTTCCTCCATGCCCATATGCTTCAGAATCTGTTCCACTTCTTCCGGAAGCAAAGGCGTCGGTTTAGAACCGGATCCCGTCGAACCGACAAACCCGGTCACTCCTGGCGTGTTGCGGACAACATACCAAGAATCATCAGTTTGAATCATTTCGACCAAGACATATCCCGGGTAAACTTTCCGCATGACCGTTTTCTTCTTGCCATCCTTGTTTACCACTTCTTCTTCCATCGGAACAAGAACGCGGAATATTTTGTCCTCCATGCCCATGGACTCGACACGTTTTTCCAAATTGGCTTTGACTTTATTCTCATACCCGGAATAGGTATGAACTACATACCATCTTTTTTCCATATCAAGCCACCTGGGACCCTTCTAAATAATCGCTTCGATCACAGCGGAAATGCCGATGTCTATAACCCAAAAATAAATCGTGACAAACACAATGGTGCCTAGAACGATTAGAGTATAGTTCGTCAGTTCTTTACGATTGGGCCAGCGAACCTTTTTAAGTTCCGCCCAGCTTTCAGAGAAAAAGGAAAACAGAGACTTGAAACCACGTTTCACGCCGACTACACCTCCAAATGAAAACTATCTGGTTTCGCGATGAGGAGTTTGCTCGTTACAGAACTTGCAAAATTTCTTCATCTCCATGCGGTCGGGGTGATTTCGCTTGTTTTTGGTGGTTGTGTAGTTTCTTTGTTTGCAGCTTGTACAAGCCAAAGTGATAATTACCCGCATGATGTGCACCTCCCGAAGACGTCCTTCTTCACCAGAAGAACCGATATTGATCCTAGTAGAAACAACCTTGCTTCCTAGGGGGAAGCCTGATTATTTCTGCGAGATGAATAAAACCGCTGTTCCAAGCACTTGTAACAACGATCCATTCATAAAACACGCGAATTTAGGCCTACCTAAAACACTTTATCATATGGATAGAGCCATTTCAAGCCTTTTTCTCTCTGATCGCGGGCTGCAATAAATGCCATTAGCAAGTAAACCGAGGCACCGGTTGTAAAGTTCTTGCAGGCATCCTGCCTTGAACAGCAAAGCTGCGCCGAAGCGTGTTCTCAACATAACAGCCGTTTACGTCTATACCAGTATGTTCAATCTTCCAGCTGATAAAACACCGGATGGGGCACTTTTTAAGGGATGCATGCCGCCCGGACCGACATATAGCATATCAACGACAAAACCATCCTTCAGGCTTGGAAGCCGACAGACCGCACCCTATGGTCCAGATAATGAAAAAAAGGCTCTGATTGGAGCCTTCCCTTAACCGCCTGCCAAGCCTTTAGTTATCCCTGACCTCCAGATACCGTTCAAGCTTGCGCTTGACACGCTGGAGAGCATTATCAATCGATTTCACATGACGCCTTAAATCTACCGCGATTTCCTGGTAGGAACGCCCGTCCAGATAGAGCATCAGAACCTTACGCTCCAGATCGCTCAAAATCTCGGACATCTTATCCTCCAGACCGACGAACTCCTCTTGATTAATGATCAGTTCTTCCGGATCGCTTACCGCCGTGCCGCAAATAACGTCCAGCAGCGTACGGTCGGAATCCTCATCATAAATAGGCTTGTCCAATGAGACATACGAATTGAGCGGAATATGCTTCTGTCTCGTGGCCGTCTTGATCGCCGTAATAATTTGCCTGGTAATGCAGAGCTCGGCAAAGGCCTTGAACGAGGACAGCTTATCCCCTTTAAAATCACGTATTGCCTTGTACAGCCCGATCATGCCTTCCTGGACGATATCCTCCCGGTCGGCTCCTATCAGAAAATAAGAACGGGCTTTAGCACGTACAAAATTCCGGTACTTATTGATCAAATACTCCAGCGCCCCGCTGTCACCTTCACGGACCGCCTCGACAATGTCTTCATCACTTATCACATCATACCCTGACAACATGACTTCCTTGAGGTCCACACTCAATAGAATCCCTCCGGCCCGGAACGCACGGTAGCCCGTCACTCGCTTGAAATATATGACAAGTATATATGATGTCTACTAGACCGTCAACCACGATCTACCTAATATAGAGTGATATTAACATTAAATGTAAGATTTTCATGGTTTCTCGTAGGTTACTCATAGATTTGCAATAGCATACGCTTGCAGGACTACTCCCTCCGCCAACGCTCGAACACCTGTTTTATATCGGGCGGAAGCTTGCCGTCGAGGGTATTTCGGCCTTTGGTCTGCTCCTTGGCAATCTTCTGCTTCACCTCGCGTTCGCTCTGCTCGACTTCGTTCAGCAGTTCCCTTGCGGATAAGCGGAGAGCGCCGCGGGCAAAGATGATATGCTGTTCGATGAGATCACTGGTTGCTACATAGATTTTGCGCCGGCGATGGCTGAATTCCCCGACCAGGCGCTCGATGCATTCGTCCGCGGTTTCCTTCTCCTTCGTGAAGTATACCTGGACCTTGCCCTGCGTATAGGATTTGCCCAATCCCGGCACCCGGTACGCGTCAAAAATCGCGATGACCCGAAGTCCCGAATAAGCCTGATAATCCGCCAGCTTCGCAAGCAGCACATCCCGTGCTTCCTCCATGCTGCTGCTTGCAAGCTTGGCAAGAAACGGCCAGCCGCCGATCATGTTATAGCCATCGACCAGCAGCACATCCCGCCAATCGGCCATCGCGGCTAACCCTGAAGGCGACGACGGCGAAGCACTTCGTACATTACGACACCAGCGGCAACCGAAGCATTCAGCGAATTGATCGTTCCGGCCATCGGAAGCTTAACCAGCACATCGCATTTTTCGCGGATCAGACGCCCCATCCCTTTATTTTCGTTTCCGATGACGATCGCTACCGGCCCCTCAAACACGTCGGTGTCGTACAGCTCCTGCACGGCATCAACCACGGTGCCTACGACCCAAACGCCCATCTCCTTCAGCTGGTCGATCGTCTGGCCGAGATTGGTTACTCTTGCGACAGGCACATACTCCACGGCGCCTGCCGAAGTCTTGGATACCGTTGCCGTAATCTGCGCCGATCTGCGCTTGGGCAAAATAACGCCGTGCGCGCCGGTGCAGTCCGCCGTTCTAAGGATCGATCCCAAATTATGCGGATCCTCGATCTCGTCCAGCAGCAGCAGAAACGGCGGCTCCCCCTTATCTTCGGCTGCTTTCAGCAGATCGTCCACCTCGACGTACGCGTACGGCGCGACCTGTGCCACGACCCCTTGATGCTGAATGCCCGGAGCCATCTGATCCAGCTTGCGCTTGTCCACATGCGAGATGACGATGCCAAGCTTCTTCGCCTCCGCGATGATCGGCTGCGTTAAATGCTTCTGGGCATTTTCAGCGATCCATATTTTATTGATTGTTCGTCCCGACCTCAGCGCTTCCGTGACGGAATGCTTGCCTGCGACAATTTCCTCTTCCTGCATGTTGTACCCTCCTGCATATAAGCCTGGACGAGCGGCATTTGCCGCCAGCCGGCTGCTCGATTCGTTTCTCATGATGCATTGATGTATTGACTGACACTAAGCCTGTCCAAGCCCGTCTCTTATTTCGAATGTTCCACGTACTCGATGCTTTTGCCGACAAGCTCGCGAATCCGGTCCTGCTGCCCCGTATAATATAAATACCCTACCAAGGTTTCAAAGGCCGTCGCATGGCGATATTCCAGCACATCCGCATTTTTCGGAACGCTGCCGGATTTGGCATTGCGCCCCTGGCGAACGATGTCCTGCTCCTCTTCCGTGAGGAGCGGCTCCAGGTACGCCAGAATCCGGCTCTGGGCCTTCGCCGAGACAAGTCCCGTCGCCGTCCGGTGCAGGTGATTCGGCCGAAGATTCGGCCGGGATATCAAATACTGCCGCACGGCGACCTCATATATCGCATCCCCGATATAGGCCAGCACTATCGGCGGAATGAGCCTTGCCGGCTTCGACGGCGGAAAGTCGAACCAGCCGAAGGCCGGCTCCTGAAAGTCCGGCCCGCTCATTTGCGCTTCCAGCGCATGCCCTGCGCAGTATCCTCCAGCACGATGCCTTTGGCCGCCAGCAAGTCGCGAATCTCGTCCGCTCTTCCCCAGTTTTTGTTCTTTCTGGCCTCCACACGCTCGGCAATCAGGCGTTCAATCTCCTCATCCAGCATTTCGTCCTCGCCCGTGTTCACGATCCGCAGCACGCCGTTCATCTCGTTAAAGGCATCAAGCACCTCCCGCAGATCCGCCGCCGGAATCGAAGGCTCCTGCAGCAGCTGGTTCGCTTCGCTCGCCCACTGGAACATCGCCGTTATCGCATCGGGCGTATTGAAATCATCCTGCATTTTCTGATGAAATTCGGCAAGAACCGCCGACATTTTATTCCGGATCTCCTCGCCGGCTTCAGCATCCGGCGAGCCGACTGCCGCGCTTAACCGGTGCTTGACGTTTGCGGCGGCATTGGCAAGACGCTCCACGCTGTTCTGCGCCTGATTCATAACCTCTTCGCTGAAGTTGAGCGGATTGCGGTAATGGGTGGACAGCATAAAGTAGCGTACCGCTTCCTTCGTATATTGTTCGCGCAAATCCTTGACCAATACGCCGTTTCCGAGCGACTTCGACATCTTCTCGTTGTTGATGCGAATGTATCCGTTATGCATCCAGTAGTTCGCTAGCGGCTTCCCTGTCAGCGCCTCGGACTGCGCCACCTCGCACTCATGGTGCGGGAACTGCAGATCCTGGCCGCCGCCGTGGATATCGAGCGTATCCCCTAGATAGCGGCGCGCCATGGCCGAGCACTCGATATGCCATCCCGGACGGCCGTCACCCCACGGGCTGCTCCAGTATATTTCGCCGGGCTTTGCAGCCTTCCACAGCACGAAATCCTCCGGATTTTCCTTGCGCTTATCCACCTCGATCCGGATGCCGAACTGCAGCTCATCGAGATTTTGCTGGGACAGCTTCCCGTATCCGTCGAATTTGCGGGTGCGGAAGAAAACATCGCCTCCGTTCTCATAAGCGAAGCCGCGATCGACCAGGTCCTGAATAAATTCAATGATGTTGTCCATGTTGTCCGTTACCCGCGGATTCAGAGTCGCCCGCGGGATGCCGAGGCCGTCGAGGTCCTCATAGTAAGCCTTGATAAACTTATCCGCGACCTCCGGAACGGTGGTCCCGGTCTGTTCGGCTTTACGGATCATTTTGTCATCGACATCCGTAAAGTTCACGACATAATTGACGTCATTGCCCTGCTGCTCGAAGTACGCGCGAACGACGTCGAAAAAGATCATCGGACGCGCATTTCCGATATGAATGTAATCGTACACGGTAGGACCGCACACATAAATCTTAACCTTGCCTGCCTCCTGGGCAACGAATGTTTCTTTCATACGGGTCAATGTGTTATAGATTTGCAGCGCCATGTTGTATCCCCTCATTCCTTTCATCTAGATTGCGTCCGGCGTGCGAGAAGCCCCCGATTTTCGGGGAGAGCGCTCCTTGCAGCGTCCGCAACGGAATCGAATTCGTCGATATTGATAAACGGTTCAATGCTTTCGCTCGCAATCGCTTGTTATTCCTTATTAATCGAAGACAGCATAACCTCCGGCGCGGACTTCTTCAGCTCCCGTCTCGTCTCCTCCAGCTCCGCACGCAGCTGGTCGATCTCTTTCTGCATCGAGCGAAGGGTATCGACGATCGGGTCCGGCAGGTTTGTATGATCCAGACGGTCGCGAACCCGCTCCCCGTTCTGCTTCACCACTTTGCCGGGATTGCCGACCACGGTGCTGTTCGGCGGAACCGGCCGCAGCACCACCGCGTTGGAGCCGATATTACAGTTATCCCCAATCGCAAAGGAACCTAGCACTTTCGCGCCGGAGCCGATGACAACGTTGTTGCCGATCGTCGGATGGCGCTTGCCCTTCTCCTTGCCGGTACCGCCGAGCGTTACCCCTTGGTAAATGACGACATCGTCCCCGATTTCACAGGTCTCGCCAATGACAACCCCCATGCCATGGTCGATAAACAGCCTTTGCCCGATCCGGGCGCCGGGGTGGATCTCGATCCCGGTCATAAACCGGCTGATCTGGGATATGATCCGGGCCAGCGTGTACCAGCGCCGCTTGAATAAGGCATGGGCAACCCGATGGGCCCATAATGCATGAAGCCCCGAGTAGGTGAATACCACTTCAAAAAGCCCCCGGGCAGCCGGGTCATTCTCAAACACTGTCCGAATATCCGATTTCATCTGTTTGAACATGAACGCTCCCTCTTTCCCTGTTCCAATCGCGTTATGCATCTGTCCCTCATCGTTATTCCCTATAACAAAAACGCCTCTGCAGCTTATCGCTGCAGAGGCGTTCGACCGCGGTTCCACTCTGCTTAGAATCGGCCTTCTGATCCTCCCTTAACAGGGCATTGATCATAAGCCAATTCCTCTTCAAGTCATTAACGGCAGACGACCGGCATGATCTAACGATGGTGTTCGCTTCAACCATGCAGCTCACAGGTGCATTTCCGCTGCAGGCTAACGGGACAACTCTCAGCCGGCAGCTTGATCTGCCGATTGTCCTCTCTGGAACGTGCCTGTTTGATGCGTACTTCTCCTGATCCAAGCTATTATACGTTTATTTGTTGATATAGGTGAAGCCACCCTCCTCTAAAGGACGCTCCGTTGACGGATTGTGCTTTCGATCGCTGTTGTTTTCGGATTTCTTATTAATCACTTTCTCAAGGGGGAAATCCGAAAACAAAGGCGAACGCGTTGCTTCTACAGCTCAATTCCGTCCACTGCGCTACTTCTTCTTAAGGAGTTAATATCTGAACCTTTATCAAAGAATATTCCACTTATAGTTGAGTGTAATTATAACTGATGAAACACGGAACTGACAAGAAGGATTATCTGCCTGGAAAAGCCTATTCTTACGCGCCCTTGATCTGCGAACGCAGTCGGTCCAGCACCCGGTCTCTGCCGAGCAGCCAAATCGTCTGGTTCAGGTCCCGGCCGTGCGTCTGCCCGGTCAATGCGACCCGGATCGGCATGAAAAGCTGTTTGCCCTTGAAGCCGGTCTCCTTCTGGACTTCCTTAATGAGTGCCGCAATCTTCTCTGCGGTGAACTCGTCCGATTGCTCGATTTTGTTAAGGAACGCGGACAGTACGGCAGGCACTTGCTCGCCGCTCATGATCTCAATGCCTTCCGCATCCAGCTCGAGATGCGTGCGGAAGAAGACCTCCGACAGATCGACGATATCCGAAGCGGCCGTCATCTGTTCTTGATAGAGCGCCACCAGTGCACGCGCCCAGGCTTCCTGCTCGGGAGTCAGCTCCGCAGGCAGGCGGCTCGCCTTCTGCAAGTGCGGGATCGCCAGCGCTGCCACCCGCTCCGGATCGGCGCTCTTGATGTAGGTGTTGTTGATGTGAGCCAGCTTATTCGCATCGAAGACGGCCGGGCTCTTGGACAGCCGGTTCTCGTCAAAGATCGAGATCAGCTGCTCCTTGGAGAAAATCTCCTCTTCCCCTTCCGGCGACCAGCCGAGCAGCGAAATAAAGTTGAACATCGCCTCCGGCAAATAACCGAGCTGATCGTACTGCTCAATGAACTGGATGATCGATTCATTCCGCTTGCTCAGCTTCTTGTGATCCTCGCCGACGATGAGCGTCATATGGCCGAAGCGAGGCGGCTCCCAGCCGAAGGCTTCATAGATCATCAGCTGCCGCGGCGTGTTGGAGATATGGTCCTCACCGCGCAGCACGTGGCTGATCTTCATCAGATGGTCATCTACAGCCACGGCGAAATTGTAGGTCGGAATTCCGTCCTTCTTGACGATGACGAAGTCGCCGGTCTCTTTGCTGTTAAAAGAGATCGTTCCCTTCACCATATCGTCAAACGTGTATACGCGATCATCCGGTACTCGGAAACGGATGCTCGGCACGCGTCCTTCCGCTTCCAGGGCAAGACGCTCCTCTTCGGTCAGGTTCCGGTGCTTACCGGAATAGCGCGGCGTCTCCCCGCGGGCCATTTGCTCCTCCCGCTCCTGCTCAAGTTCCTCTTCCGTGCAGTAGCAGCGATAAGCAAGCCCGCGATCCAGAAGATCCTGCCAGTACTGCTTATAAATATCTAGGCGCTCGGTTTGACGGTACGGGCCGTATTCGCCCCCGACATCCACGCTCTCGTCCCAATCCATGCCAAGCCATTTCAGGTATTTAAGCTGGCTTTGCTCTCCGCCTTCCACATTGCGCTTCACATCCGTATCTTCGATCCGGATAATGAATTTCCCGTTGTTCTTGCGGGCGAACAAATAATTGAATAATGCCGTTCTGGCATTGCCGATATGTAAATGTCCCGTCGGACTCGGTGCATAGCGCACGCGGACTTC
Source organism: Paenibacillus sp. FSL M8-0142 (assembly GCF_038597315.1). NCBI lineage: Bacteria > Bacillati > Bacillota > Bacilli > Caryophanales > Paenibacillaceae > Paenibacillus > Paenibacillus sp. FSL M8-0142. The sequence goes on along the minus strand of NZ_CP152008.1, from coordinate 697,317 downwards.
TCCGGTCATTTGCAACCCCTCCGCTTCTAATTCTTCAATGATTCCTGCAAACATCCTTCAAGATGATAGCATACCTTTCACAAGGCAGACAACCGATTGCGCCGCGATGCCTTCCCCGCGGCCGGTGAAGCCGAGCTGCTCGGTCGTGGTTGCCTTGACGTTGACTTGCTCAACCTCGGCATCCAGCGCCTTCGCGATTACTTCTACCATCTGCGGAATATAAGGAGCCATCTTCGGCTTCTGGGCGATGATCGTAGCATCGACGTTCCCTAATTTATACCCTTTCTCGGCAGCCATGACCCACACCTGTTCAAGCAGCTTGAGGCTGTCCGCATCTTTAAATGCGGGGTCGGTATCCGGGAAATGGCGCCCGATATCGCCAAGCCCCAGCGCTCCGAGAATCGAATCCGCAATCGCATGCAGCAGCACGTCGGCGTCCGAGTGCCCGAGCAGCCCTTTTTCATAAGGAATCGTAACTCCGCCAATGATGCAAGGCCTGCCCTCCACAAGCTGATGCACATCAAATCCATGTCCAACACGAATCATTCTACACTCTCTCCCTTACGTTTCTGTAAAAATGCGGCGTATTCCAGGTCTTCCGGCGTGGTGATCTTGATGTTGCTGTATTTCCCCTCGACCACCTTCACCGGATAGCCTGCCCATTCCATCAGCATCGCGTCATCCGTTCCGGTAAACCCTTCGCTTGCGGCCTTCTCATGCACCGGAAGCAGCTCGGAAAGACGAAAAGTCTGTGGGGTCGCAGCGGCCCACAGACTTTGACGGTCCGGGGTGCCTGTTATCAGCCCCTGGCCGTTCACCTGCTTGATCGTATCCTTCACAGGCACTCCCAGCACGGAAGCGCCGACCTCCATCGCCGCATCGCGGCAAGCTTCAATCTCCTCGGGGGTAATAAACGGTCTGACCCCGTCATGTATCATGACCCATTCGGAGGAGAGCTGCTTCATGCCTTGAAAGACGGAATGCTGTCTTTCGCTGCCTCCCGGGATGACTGCCGTCACCTTGTCCAGCCCGTATTCCTCCACCCAGGATTTGCAGCGGGGAACATCCTCCGCCCCGGTGACGAGCACCAGCTCTTGCAGCCACGGCAGCCGGTTGAACACCGAAAGCGTATGGATGATGATCGGCTTGCCGCCCAGAGCCAGATACTGCTTGCTCTCCCTGGTTCCCATTCGCGTTCCCTTGCCCGCCGCCACGATGACGGCGCCAAAGCTGTTCTTCATGCGCCAAACTCCTGTCTTAGCCCCTGCCGTCCGCTTGGCCGGCAGGCGGATATGTATATCCCCATCATACTCCGTTTACTGGGCTTTTTCCAACAGTTTCGGTTTGGCGAAGATCATCCGGCCCGCCGAGGTTTGCAATACGCTCGTGACGAGCACTTCCATCATCGTGCCGATATATTCGCGCCCGCCTTCAACGACGATCATCGTGCCGTCATCCAAATAGGCGACGCCTTGGCCATGCTCCTTGCCGTCCTTGATAATCTGCACGAGGATTTCTTCGCCCGGCAGAACGACCGGCTTGACCGCATTGGCCAAATCATTGATGTTCAGCACCGATACGCCTTGCAGCTCGCATACCTTGTTCAAATTGAAATCGTTCGTGACCACCTTGCCCTGCAGCACTTTAGCGAGCTTCACGAGCTTGCTGTCCACCTCGGAGATTTCTTCGAAGTCCCCTTCATAGATGAGTACCTTTACATCCAGCTCTTTCTGGATTTTATTCAAAATATCAAGTCCGCGGCGCCCGCGATTGCGCTTGAGCAAATCCGACGAATCGGCAATGTGCTGCAGCTCCTCCAGTACAAACTCGGGAATGACAATCGTTCCTTCGATGAACCCGGTTTTGCAAATATCGGCAATTCTTCCGTCGATAATGACGCTGGTATCCAGAATTTTATGCTCTTCGACGCGCCGGCTTTCCGGCTCGGCCGCCTGGCTCCATCGTCCCGACATCCACAAGGAAGCCAGTTCTTCCTTCTTCTCCAGTCCGATCCGAAGCCCGAGATACCCGCCCAGCACGGTAATCCCCACCTGCAGCAGCTGCCCGACTTGTCCTAACAAGGATAATCCCGGCGAGAGAAGCAAGGATAACAGAAGACCGCCTAATAGCCCGGCTGTTCCGGCTGCCAGATCATTCATCGGAATGCGTGAGAACGAAGAGATCAGGCTGTGCAGGCTTCGGGTCACCCGTTCCGCCGACAGCACGCCAATCATGCCGAATAATAAACCTCCCAGCAGCGCGAAGGCACCGCTCCCCGCCGCAAACACGCCTTGACCAAACATCGGCGAGAGCTCGGGAAATGACCGTTCGATTGTATGATATAACGTATAGCCGCTCCATGCTCCGCATAATACCGTAAATGCTAAAATAGCTTTTTTTAACATGAGCTTTCGCACACCTCCTTATTGTAAACTGAATTATGGTTATTTCTATTTTCCAGTATGCTCCAATTTCAGCCGACCTAATCGTTACGGGGCATATTTTTTATCAGGATCCCCATACCGCACGCCTTCCCCCTGTTGAAACTCACGCGATTTCCAGGCCCGCAGCGTGGGCCGCAATCTGGAATCGAATCCCTCTAAACGCCTGAAACTGGTTGAAATTGGCCGAAGTAGTGGAATATAATGAACTCAATTCATAATATCGAGGTGGATGTATAAATGAGCGCTCCTAGTTTACAGGCCTTTCAGGATCAAGTTTCCGAATTGTTGCTCCGTCACCGCAGTCTATTGGATGTTCTGTCGAAAAATGGTCAAAGCAATGCATCAGTCAACCGTGCCGTTACCAAAGCCATCACAGAATGCGGATGCATCGAGCTCCATGCCACGAAGCAAACCTTCGATATCAACGCTGATCTCGAATCCGCCCGGGAATTAGTGGGCACCCATGTCCAGGGCCATCTGTGCGAGAACTGCCGCGAAGCGGTTAGCTCCGAGCTTGGCCGCAACCTTTTTTATATGTCGGCCCTTGCCAATCTGCTCGATATTCAGCTGGATGACGTGGTGGTGAAGGAGTCGCAGAAATGCTCGACGCTGGGTCTGTTCAATCTGTCCTAAAGCTGCCATGTTCCGGATAAGTGATTGCAGGTATTTAGGGTATTCCAAAATAAACACAAAAAAGCATTTATCTCTCTGCAAGGAGCAGGGAAATAAATGCTTTTTATTTAATGTGCGCGGGCACCAACGTTTCATACCCCGCGCGGTTTGGATTGCAAATGAAGTTAATGAAGCCATAGCGGACCTACCGGTCCGAGGAGCGATAGGCTTCATCCGATTGGCTGTCATCCTTGCGGCGCTTTCTCCGCGTCAGTCTGCGGAAATTTTGCTGAAGGCCGTACCCGGCATACAGCACGAGCGGGACAAAGATCAGCATGGAGGTCTGCTCCGGAAAGAACACGGCCACCATAACGGCACCGATAATGACCAATGGCGTGAATTTGATCGCCGTTTTCGGAATGCCGATCTTCTTGAAGTTCGGGTACTTGACGGCACTGACCATGAGATAAGAAAGAAGCAACATGCCAAAAATCATATAAGGTGCCGTAATCTCTTCATGGAACAGCGCCAGCGTAGCAAGCACGCCGCCTGCAGCGGGGATCGGCAGGCCGATAAAGTATCCCGGTATTCCCGGACGGACGTTGAATCTCGCAAGCCGAAGCGCTCCGCACATCGGAAAGATCGCGGTCACGGTCCAGGCCAAGGCTGAATTGATATCTGTAAAAGCAACTGTATACATAATAAGTGCAGGTGCTACACCAAATGAGATCACATCCGATAAGGAATCCAGTTCCTTGCCGAATTCGCTCTGTGCATTCAGCGCCCGGGCCACCCGGCCGTCCAGACCGTCGAGAAGCATGGCGATGATAATCATAATGGCCGCCATACTTGTTCGGCCTTCTGTCGCCAAGATGATGCCAATCATTCCGAGAAACAGATTACCTAAAGTAAACATGTTCGGAATTGATTTCGTCATTTTATATTCACCTCGTATAATTGAACGTTCCAAACACCGATTGTTCGATTGTAGGCCTTTTAAATCTGTCTGTCAATGAACACTTGCTCCTGCAGCCTCTTCAATCCTTCCTTGATGTTCCGTGCCCGTACCTCGCCGATGCCGTCGACTTCGTCCAATTCGTGGATCGAGGCGGACATGATGCTGGACAGATCCTGGAACCGGTCGACTAGGTTACGGATGATGACATTCGGCAGACGCGGGATCTTGTTCAGGATCCGGTATCCGCGCGGCAGAATCTCTTCTTCGGAAGCGGCGGCGGAAGCTGGATAGCCGAGAAGTCTGACGATATGGTGAATGTCCAGGAGCTCTTCATCGGTCGAACGTTTAAGCGCCAGAATGATCTCGCGGATCTTCTCTTCGCTGTATTCGCGCGCATAATCCGCGTACAAGAGCCATGCTTCCTCCTCCATATTGCTTACCAGCTCATCCATCTGCATGCTGATCAGCCGGCCTTCATTGCCAAGCTCGTTAATATATCGCTTGATTTCCTTCTTGATGCGCAGCACCATCTCTACGCGCTGGATGACGTTGACCACTTCGGGGATCGTAACCAGCTCCTCGAATTCCGAGGCGGACAGGTTGGTCAGCGACTGGTTGAGCACGGCTCTGTACCGCTCCAGCGTCTGAATCGCTTGGTTGGCTTTGGTCAAAATAACGCCGATTTCCTTTAACGCATACCGCAGCGAGCCTTGATACAATGTAATGATATTCCGGCGCTGCGAGATGGACACCACCAGCTTGCCCGTCTGCTTCGCCACCCGCTCCGCCGTCCGGTGACGTATCCCTGTCTCAATGGAAGAAATGGATGAGTCGGGGATGAGCTGGGTGTTGGCATATAGTATCCGTTTCAAGTCTTCGCTCAAGATGATGGCGCCGTCCATCTTGGCAAGCTCATACAAATAGTTCGGCGAGAAATCGCAGTTGATGGAGAAGCCCCCGTCGACAACCTCCATCACCTCGGGGCTGTAGCCCACAACGATCAGCGCGCCCGTCTTCGCCCGCAGCACGTTCTCCAATCCGTCGCGAAACGGCGTTCCCGGTGCTACCAGCTTTAGCAAATCATTCATTTTGTCCAGTTGGCTCGTTTCCTTCACCTTCGTATGCCCCCTAATCTAACGCAACCGCTAATGCATCTGCAACGGTATTAACTCCGATAATTTCAATTCCTTTGGGGTGCTTCCACCCCTTCAAGCTCTTCTCTGGTAAAATCACGCGTTTGAAGCCGAGCTTCTCGGCTTCCTTCACCCTTTGCTCCGCCCGGGAAACGGCGCGAACCTCGCCGGTCAGCCCGACCTCGCCGAAGATAACATCATACGGCTTGGTCGGAATATCGCGAAAGCTGGATGCGATGCTGACAGCGATCGCCAAATCGACGGCAGGCTCATCCAGCTTGACGCCGCCGGCCACATTCAAATAGGCGTCCTGCGTCTGCAGGAACATGCCCATCCGTTTCTCCAGCACGGCGATAATCAGGTTCATGCGATGATGGTCGACGCCTGTGCCCATCCGTCTCGGTGACGGAAAATGCGTCGTGGATATAAGCGCCTGAAGCTCCACGAGCACAGGACGCGTTCCCTCCATGCTGGCAACGACGGTCGACCCGGCTACGCCTAGCGGACGCTCGGAGAGGAACAGCTCGGACGGGTTACCCACTTCACGCAGACCGTCCTCTCCCATTTCAAATATGCCGATCTCATTTGTCGAACCGAAGCGGTTCTTGACCGCACGCAGCAGGCGGTACGTATGATGCCGCTCTCCTTCAAAGTAAAGCACGCAATCCACCATATGCTCCAGCATCCGCGGCCCTGCAATGGCCCCTTCCTTGGTCACGTGGCCGACCAGCACCGTGGCAATGCCCTTCACCTTCGCCAGACGCATGAATCGGGAGGTGCATTCCCGAACCTGGGATACGCTTCCCGGCGCACTCGTGACCTCCGGCAGGTATACCGTTTGAATGGAGTCGATCACGACAAAACCCGGCTGAACGCTCTCCACCGCTTCCTCGATCGATTCCAGGTTCGTTTCGCAGAGGACGAACAGCTCCGGCGACAGCGCGCCGAGCCGGTCGGCCCGAAGCTTCGTTTGCCGAACCGATTCCTCACCCGATATATACAGGACGCGGATGCCGCTTTGCGCCAAACGGTTCGAGGCTTGCAGCAGCAGCGTCGATTTCCCGATGCCGGGGTCTCCTCCAACCAGCACGAGCGATCCGGGAACGAGCCCGCCGCCGAGCACACGGTTCAATTCCGCAATCCCCGTCTGGATTCTCGGTTCCTTTCCGCTCTCTATATTTATGATGGAAAGGGGCTTTTCTTTACTATGAAAAAGAGGGGAATTCATCCCCTGCGTCTTGATTACCGTCTCGGTCTCCTCTACCATGGAATTCCATGATTGACAGCCCGGACATTTCCCGAACCATTTCGGCGCTTCATAGCCGCATTCGGTACAGAAAAATTTCGTCTTAGTTTTGGCCATGGAAGTCTCCTTTATGTTGCCTTTTCCTTTGTCGGAATCCGTAAAACCCTGCAAAATCAGGCATTAATCAAAGTTTACCATTTCTTCTAATTGACCGTAAAGGCAAATTGCACAACTTTACACAGGATGGGATGGATTTGTCTAAAATTTAAAGAGCCGAAGGAGAATCGGCATTTGTTTAATGATCATTTACGAACAAGCGGTGTGTCCGCTTCGCTGCCTGATCATTCTTACGATCGCTGTTAAACAAGGGGAACTGGAATGGATTATCGTGGTGGCTTCCCGGTTTTTAAAGGCGAGCGCTGTCGCTTCTTCGGAACGATTCCATCCTCTCCGCTAGGTTGGTACCCTAAAATCAAAAACCCCCGCTGGAAATAATCCAGCAGGGGGGGAATCTACGCTTATTCGGTCTCGGACGATGCGGCAGCAACGCTATCCTTCTTGCGGACGGACAGCTCGCCGTTCTCCTCGTCGATGATGAGGGCATCGCCTTTCTTGACATTGCCCTTCAGCAGTTCCTCGGAAAGACGGTCCTCGATATGCTTCTGGATGGCCCGGCGCAATGGACGGGCACCGAAGGCAGGGTCGTAGCCTTCTTTCGCGATGAACGCCTTCGCCTGATCGGTAAGCTCGAATTCCACGTCGAATTCGCGCAGCCGCTTGCGCAGCTCGTCGGACATCAAGGTCACGATCTCGGCGATATGCTTCTCTTCGAGCGAGTGGAACACGATGATCTCATCGATCCGGTTCAGGAACTCCGGACGGAAGCTCTTCTTCAGCTCATCCATCACTTTCGTCTTCATATTGTTATAATCGCGGCCCGCATCGGTCACGGCGGTGAAGCCGAGCGTCGAATTGCGCTTGATCGCCTCGGCGCCGACGTTCGACGTGAGGATGATCAGCGTGTTGCGGAAGTCGACGACGCGGCCCTTGGAATCGGTCAAGCGTCCGTCCTCCAGCACCTGGAGCAGAATGTTGAACACTTCAGGATGCGCCTTCTCGATCTCATCCAGCAGGACGACGGAGTATGGCTTGCGGCGAACCTTCTCGGTCAGTTGGCCGCCTTCCTCGTAGCCCACGTATCCCGGAGGCGCTCCGACCAGACGTGCCGTGGAATGCTTCTCCATGTACTCGGACATGTCGATCCGAACGACCGCATTCTCATCGCCGAACATCGCTTCGGCAAGCGCGCGTGCAAGCTCGGTTTTACCAACGCCTGTAGGTCCAAGGAAGATGAAGGAGCCCATCGGACGCTTCGGATCTTTCAGACCTGCGCGTGCACGGCGTACCGCACGGCTGACAGCCTTAACGGCTTCTTCCTGACCGATGACGCGGCTGTGCAGAATCTCTTCGAGATTGAGCAGGCGCTCCGTCTCTTCTTCCTTCAGCTTATTCACCGGAATTCCGGTCCAGTTCGCCACGACATCGGCGATATCCTCAGGCGTAACCTCGGAATCGGTGCGGCCCTGCTTTTCCTTCCACTGATTCTTCGTAATTTCGAGCTCTTCGCGCAGCTTCTGCTCGGTATCGCGAAGTGCAGCGGCCTTCTCGAATTCCTGGCTTTGCACAGCGGCATCCTTCTCCTTGCGGATGTCTTCCAGATGCGCTTCCTGGTCTTTCAGATTCGGCGGAATCGTGTACGTATTCAAGCGTACCTTGGAGCCCGCCTCGTCGATCAGGTCGATGGCCTTATCCGGCAGGAACCGGTCCGTAATGTAACGATCGGACAGCTTCACGGCTTGCTCGATCGCCTCATCCGTAATCTTCACGCGGTGATGCGCTTCATATCTGTCACGCAGCCCGTAGAGGATCTGAATCGCTTCCTCCGGAGAAGGCTGATCCACCGTGATTGGCTGGAAGCGCCGTTCAAGGGCAGCATCCTTCTCAATATATTTGCGGTATTCATCCAGCGTCGTCGCCCCGATGCACTGCAGCTCGCCGCGCGCCAGAGACGGCTTCAGAATGTTGGAAGCGTCGATCGCGCCTTCCGCACCGCCTGCACCGATCAGCGTATGCAGCTCGTCGATGAACAGGATGATGTTGCCCGCTTGGCGGATCTCATCCATAATCTTCTTCAGCCGGTCTTCAAACTCGCCGCGGTATTTCGTGCCGGCCACGACCGAGCCCATGTCGAGGGTCATGACCCGCTTATCGCGGAGCGTTTCCGGAATTTCATTATTGATAATGCGCTGAGCCAAGCCCTCGGCGATGGCCGTCTTACCGACCCCTGGTTCCCCAATCAAAACCGGGTTGTTCTTCGTGCGGCGGCTCAGCACCTGAATGACGCGCTCAATCTCTTTGCTTCGGCCGATGACCGGATCCAGGTTGCCTTCCTTGGCAATCGCGGTCAAATCGCGGGCCAAGCTGTCCAGCGTAGGCGTGCTTACGTTTTGCGGCGTGCCGTGGTGGCTCGATACCGCCTCGCTGCTGCCGAGCAGCTGCAGCACCTGCTGGCGCGCCTTGTTCAGGCTGATGCCCAGATTGTTCAGCACGCGTGCTGCCACGCCTTCGCCCTCGCGAATCAATCCAAGCAAAATATGTTCTGTTCCAACGTAGGTGTGCCCCAGCTTGCGGGCTTCATCCATGGAAAGCTCAATAACCTTCTTCGCCCGCGGCGTGTAGGCAATATTGGTTGGCTGCTCTTGGCCGCGTCCGATCAAGGTCTCTACTTCGTCTTGGATTTTCTCAAGACCAAGCCCGAGGCCGATCAGCGCTTTAGCCGCAATGCCGTCTCCTTCGCGGATGAGTCCGAGTAAAATATGCTCTGTTCCGATATTGTTATGTCCCAGACGCACGGCTTCTTCTTGAGCCAATGCAAGCACCTTCTGAGCACGTTCCGTAAATCTGCCAAACATCATAATATTGCACCTCCACGTTTCATGTATATTTACCCTCACGAATTTCGGTGTATCGCCGCCCCGAAGGGTCGCGATGCTGCCCGATTCGCCTATTAAAAGAAACAACGGTTATATTCCATTAACCGAACCCTGGCATTTTTATCCCGGGTCAAGAAATATTCTTCCTGAAAGCTCTAGATTCCTGTCTCTTAATCAAAAGTTCATCTACGGCTTCGCAGCCAGCGTTTCCCTGATGAGCTTGGCTCTGTACATATCGCGTTCCGAAGGATTCATGCTCTCCCCGAACGTCTTTTGCAGGAAGCCCGGCTGCGTCTTCACATTAAGCTCATTCATCACCGAGCTGGCCGGACCTTCGAGCAATCCCAGATCCACACCGAGACGGACATCGGACAGCCGCTGCGCCGCTTCCTTGGAATCCATAACCGCCGCGTAGGACAGTATGCCATAGGAGCGCATCACCCGGTCCGTGATCCGCAGCTTGGATTCATTAAGAAGACGCTGTCTGGCGTTCTTCTCATGCTCAATGATCTGCAGGGCGACACTGTGAAGATTTTCAATAATCTCGGCTTCGGTCTGGCCAAGCGTAATCTGGTTGGAGATCTGGAACAGATTGCCCACAGCTTCGCTGCCCTCGCCGTAAATGCCCCGAACGGTCAAGCCCACCTGAGACACGGCCGAGAGAATCCGGTTGATCTGCTGGGTCATCACCAGCGCCGGCAGATGCATCATAACCGAGGCACGGAGGCCGGTTCCGACGTTCGTCGGACAGCTGGTCAGGTATCCCCGCTTGTCATCAAAGGCATAATCGACATGCGCTTCGAAAATATCGTCCAGCGCCGTCGCCCGCTCCCAAGCTTCTCTAACCTGAAAGCCCGGATATAAACACTGTATGCGTAGATGATCCTCTTCATTGATCATGATGCTGACGGATTCGTCCTCTGTCAAAATGACAGCGCCGTTTCGGGATTCATTGGCCAGATTGGGACTGATCAGATGCTTCTCGACAAGCACCCGTTTATCCAAATCGTCAATATCGCTCAATTTGATAACATGCAGCTCCCCGAAATCGTTCAGCCGCTCCCTATCCTTGATGACGCTGATCAGGCGCTCTAGCACTTCGCTCGACTGCTGATTCGTCGCCAGCAGCGGGAAAGGAAGCTGCTGCAGATTGCGCGCCACCCTGACACGGGTGCTGATGACAATGTCGGAATCCTGACCATTCCCGCGCATCCATTCGCTCAGCGCCGTATCGGTAAACCGGTGATTAGACATCACGCATTCCTCCTAGCTAAAAGTGCATCATCATAAGTTCCTCATCCTTGGGCGATATTTCGCTCAAGCTCGCGGATCCGGTCCCGAATCTCGGCGGCCGTTTCAAACTCCTCCTGCACGATCCGGAACTGAAGCTCCTTCTTCAGCTCCTCAATCTTGCGCTTGAGCTGAATGACACCGCCGGTCCGCTTCGGCACCTTGCCGACATGGGACGTATTGCCATGCACTCGCTTGAACAGCGGATCCAGGCGATCCGAGAAATATTTATAACACGAGCTGCAGCCGAAACGGCCAAGCTTGCTGAATTGGGAATACGTCATGCCGCATTCCTCGCAGCGCAGTGTCTGCGCCGGCTTGGCTCCCGCATTCTGGCCCTTGCCGGAAGGATCCAGATCCAGGAGCCCTGACAGCAAACTGTGTATAGAAAAACCATTCGACGTCCCGGGGATCAATTCCCCTTTTTCACGGGCACAAGATTCACAAAAATGAAATTCGGTCTTCTCGCCATTCACGATTTTCGTAAAATGCAATGTCGCTGGTCGTTTACCACATTCCTGGCATATCATACTCCATGCCCTCCTTACACAGACTCACTTACCTAACAAAGCAATAAGCATGGCCTTCATGATTCTCGCACGGAGCTCATCCCGGTAAGGAAGCTTCACATTGAGGCAATCCCTCGAAATGGCGGCCCGCATCAAGCTGGCCTCTCGTTTGTTCAAGAACCTTGACTCCTCCAGCTGGTAGATCAGCCCTTCCGCGACCGTCTGGTCGATCCGGCTGCCGATCGTATGATGCAGATGCTGGTGGAGTGCGGAATGCTGGGGAAGCTCGATCCGCTGGATGCGGATATAACCGCCGCCTCCGCGCTTGCTCTCGACGAGAAAGCCCTTCTCCAGCGTAAATCTGGTGCTGATGACATAGTTGATCTGGGAAGGAACGCAGGAGAACTGCTCCGCCAGATCGTTCCGTTGAATTTCAACGGTTCCCTCCGGGCTTTCCTGCAAAATGCTCTTGAGGTATTGTTCGATAATATCAGAGATATTACGCATGGTCTGTTCATCCTCCACTGTTTGAAACGATAAGACGGATTGTGATCTTACACGTCCGCACAGAGTCATACCTTTAAATTTTAACCATAACCAAAATCAGCGAACCCTGCCCGTTGACTTTGACTTTCTTTGACTTTAATCTCATTATAGCATAACTTTAAAATTTGCCAAGGGGGGGCCACAAAATTTTCGCGCCGGTCTGTTATTCGTAGTCTGCCCATTTTTTCTCACCCTTATAGCCACAGCCCCGCAGGAATTTTGCCTCTTCGAGCGCCTTCCAAGCCTGCCCTTAATCCCCACAACGCGCGCCCGCAACTCGAGGCTATAGAAAAAAGCAGCCTGATCCCGGTTCCCCGGCCATAAGGCTGCTCTTCCCTGACTTTATTCCTTTCGAGCCTTCCCGCTGCGCCCTGTCTTTACGCGTCGTAGCTGATTAAATAATGCTGAAGCTCTGTATTGTAATAACCGATGCTGTATTCAATAATCGTCCCCGCACCGTCGTAAGAGGATCTGAGCCGCTTGAGGAGCGGCGTACCCGGACTGACGCCAAGCAGACCCGCCATCTCTTCATCCGCTACGGCCGCCAGAAAACGGTCGCGGAAATTCTCCAGCGTAATCTGGCTTTCTTCAATCCGGTCATAAAGGGAAGGGAGCTCGCCAGGCCCGAAATCCCCTCCCATATCGACAAGCGGCGAAACATAATGCGTATAGTGAATGTAGGGCTGCCCGTCCAGCAGGTACAACCGCTCGATGCGAAGGCATTTTTCGCCGAATTTTTCATACATCTCGCTATCCGGCTCGTGAAACACCCATTCGGTCTTCAGATGGCGCTTCTGAATCTGATGCCCTTCCTCGACCAGAATCTCGGTAAACAGCTTGCCCTTGGAAAGCTTCGAGAACGAGGTGTTGCGGGTTACAATCGTCCCTACCCCGCTGCGTTTCTCGACATAGCCCTCCTGGTGCAGCTCCTGAATCGCATTGCGCACGGTCATCTTGCTGACGTTGAATTCCTGCTCCAGCTGCGGTTCAGAAGGAATATGGGTTCCCAAAGGATACACCCCATGCAGGATCCGGTCCTTAATGATCTTCTTGATCTGAAGATACAGCGGACCGTTCTTACGCGTGATCGACATACGTTAGTTCACCTTACCTTTCCACATCCGACCTATGATCACCCATTGCTCGCAGAATGTCAAGCTCTCCTGCTGTCGGCGTATCTCCAGGTACCGTGTGGGCAAGCATGGCTGCCGCTGCCGCGAAATCAACGGTCTGTACAGGATCATATCCCTGCAGCAGGCCATGGATCACGCCGCTGGCATAAGCATCCCCCGCTCCGATCCGATCATAAACGGAGAAGGTCAACGTTCTCGAAAAATGAAAAGCTCCATCCTTATACAAATATCCCTTCAGGGAATGGGTATTGTCTCCATTAATATGGCGGTGGGTGCCGGAAAGGGCGGAAATGCCGTACGTCTCCGCTACCTTCGGGATCAGCTCCCCGAGCTGCTCCGCCCGGTCTTCCCGCTTCGTTTCCATTCCGAGAATATAGAGCGCATCCTTCTCATTCATGAAGACGATATCCGCAAGGGACAGCATCTCCTCATAATGCGGCTTGGCAAAAGCATAGCCATCCGCGCCCCACAGGGATGGCCGGTAGTTGCAATCGAACACCACCGTGCCGCCGTTAGCCTTCACTTCCCGGGCCAAGGCCTTCATCTGCCCCCGGACATTCTCGTTCATGGAAAGCGTGATTCCGCAAAAGTGGATCACATCGATGCTCCGGGCAATCGCCGAAAAATCATACATCGCAGGGTCCGCCGTATTAAAACTGCTCCCCAGCCGGTCCGTATAAGTGACCCGGCCGGGCCGAACGCCAAAGCCATTCTCCAAAAAATACATGCCGACGTACTTGCCGCCGCGGCTAATGAAGGAGGTGTCGATTCCCAGCTTGCGTAGGTACGCAATCGCCGCATCGCCGAGCGGGTTATCCGGCAGCGTACTGACCAAATAACCGGCATGCCCAAGCCTTCCAAGGGCCGAAGCGATATTAACGCCGGTCCCCGAGAAGGAATAGTTCAGGCTGCTCTCTTGCGCCAAGGAGGCATAGCCCGGCACCTGCAGCCGCATCATGACCTCGCCGAATGCCGCAATCACCTTAGGCATATTGATCAACCAACGCTTTTAACGTCTGATGAAGCTCCTGCACATCGCTGACAATCGTATCGCCGCTCGCCGAATCGATGATCGAGGAGTATACATGCGGGATCACCTGGCGCACGCCGGCTTCCAGCGCGATCCGGACGATCGCTTCGAAATTGTCTTTGTCGATCCCGCCCGTCGGCTCAAGGGCGAAATCCTCTTCCGCACACGCCTTGGCCACTGCCCGGTATTCCTCTTCCAGCTTCAAGCCTTGCATCGGGAAGTATTTAAGCGCATTGCCGCCCATGTCGCGTACCAGGGCAATCGCCGCCTTCACGGGAACGATCGCTTTGTCCGTACCCGCCGCACTCGCCGGCCCCGTCGAAATATTAACGTAGCCTGCCTGACCGGACGGCGAAACGAGGCTGTTGATCCAGCCGTCCTGACCGTTTAGATTGGCGCGCGTCGCGCCGACTGCCGGGAACACCTGATTGATGTGAGTTCCAGGGTAGCTCTTTACGATTTCCGCCACGACGGCCGCCTGGCGGTTGTCCCCTGCGCCTAGCCCGATCGACACGGCATCCTCAATCGCCGCGCCGTACTCCTTCATGGCGACAACCGCTTCCTGCGCGCTCGGGTAATTTTTCGACAGCACGCCGACCAGGACATGCCCTTCCGCTGCTTCAAAGACGTCTTTGGCATTCTGGATGCTGCCTGCCAGCACATTTAATGCCGTGCGGTTTTTATATAATCGTTTCTCCATGTTTGACATGTCATTTTCCCCCTGCAATCTGCTGAATTCTTGTTATGATGACCTGCAGGTCATCGCCGGCAAGCGAGCGCGGATCAATATCGAAATATCCCTGACGTACACCGTAGTCCCGGGTATATACGGCGATCTCGCCTTCCCGTAGCTGATCATTCATCGCCTTGGCGCTGATGCCCGCTGCCTGCTCATCCACTTTGACCCGTCCGCGGAAGATCGCTCGGCCGGCCTCATCCTGCACGATGGCCACGTCGATGCCCGGCAGGCTGGACAGCGTCTTAAGCTCCTCCAGCGCAGCCTTCTCCTGCGCGCTCTTATCTTCCTTCACCATATACTCATCAAGTGCCTGAAGCAAGCCGAACGTTGTCTCCTTGCCGACCTTCATGCTTCGTCCGATACCATGAAGCTGCGCCTTGACCCATTCGACGTATTGGCGTTTGCCGCCGACGATGCCGGAGGTCGGGCCTTCGATTGCTTTGGAGCCGCTGTAGATGGCCAGATCCCCGTATTTCACATACTTCTGGATATCCTCCTCAGCCGCCGCATCGACGATAAGCGGGATACCATGGGCTCTGGCGACTTCGGCCGCTTCCTCGACGGAAATCATGTTCTTCTGAACGCAGTGGTGCGACTTCACATACAAAATCGCCGCGGTGCGCTCATTAATCGCTTCCTCGATATGCTCTTTGCGTCCTTCATTGGCATACCCGACCTCGACCACCTTGCCGCCGCCCAGA
Organism: Paenibacillus sp. FSL M8-0142; assembly: GCF_038597315.1. Classification (NCBI taxonomy): domain Bacteria; kingdom Bacillati; phylum Bacillota; class Bacilli; order Caryophanales; family Paenibacillaceae; genus Paenibacillus; species Paenibacillus sp. FSL M8-0142. The sequence continues at coordinate 681,983 of NZ_CP152008.1, read as the reverse complement.
TAAACCATCGTTTCGACAGGTGCTCCGTACTGGACGTTATGTCCTTTGAACATGATGATCTCATTCTTCGCGATCGGCTCTTGATGGAGTCTGTCGCTCCGTCTCCGCTGGCCCTCCGTCACGATGCCCGCTACCGACAAGGCGATGCCGCTTGATGCCGAGTTCACGACGACGGCGGCTTCGGAGCCGAGAATGCGGGCGATATAATCGCCTGCCTTGTCTACCAGGTCCGCTATTTCGACGTAGCTCTGACCGCCGATCCGCATGGCTTCCATGACGGTATCCGTTGGTGCCGACACTCCGAGTATGCTCATGCGGCCGCTGGCATTGACAACTCGCTTGAGTCCGTATTTAGCATGCAGTGAATGATCCATTGACTACCACTCCTTTAGGTTCGATATAACGGTCGGCAATGCGAGTCTCTCCCTCGGAATCGGTCAAGCTCTGCGGCCCCTGCCGAACCGCAAACAATGTGAGGTGGGCCGCATCGCCCACATGAATTCGGCCGAGCTCCGGCCGTTTCAGCCAAGCCGCCGCCTTGACCGTGACGGCAGAGATGACTTCCTGCAGACTGTAGCCGAGATATAAAAATTTGGTCATCACGCTTGCCAAGCTGTATACGGGGCCATTGATGCGGTTCCCCCGGTAAATATCGGAGCTGATCGTTCCCGGCTCGATCCCATGGTCTTTCGCGAATTCCGCTACCTGGAACGAGAAGCTCGCTGTGCCATGGCCGACATCCATATGAACGCCTCGCTCGATGGCCTTGACCAGGGACGGAATCGGCTTGCCGTCCGGATCGAACAGATTATTCTTTTTGCCGTTCAAATAATGGGTGACGATGTCCCCTTCCTGAAGCAGGTCCAGCACCTCGTTCACCGGTGGAGGCCCGGAACCGATATGCACCATAATCGGCAGCGATGTGCGCCCTGACAATTCCCGGGCACGCCGAAGCGGTTCTACCCCGTTGTCCTTTACAACGCTTTGGCTGATCCGTGCCTTCAGGCCCACGATAAAATCGGGATAAGAACGGGCCGCCTTGACCGCCTTCCCCTGATCGATCCACTCCAGCCTGGACAGCTCATCGATCCGCTGCAGGCCGATGCGGGAGATGTTCAGAAACGCGAACACATTCGTCTTCGAGCGGGCAACCTCAGCGGCCAAATCGCCGATATCGTCCGCTCCGCAGCTTCCTGCGTCCACGATCGTGGCTACGCCCTGCTTGACGCCGATCTCGTCGATGGCATCCCCGTAGGGCTCCAGCTTGGCAACCGCATGAACATGCATATCAATCCATCCGCTGGACACATACAGCCCCGTACCGTCAAATCCGTCCTCGCCCGCCGCCGTGTTGGCCGCGGCAAGCTCGGTGATGAACCCGTTCTCAATCACGATATCGAAGGGTTCTTCCTCGTGCACCGTTCTTACATTCCGCAGCACAAAACGCTGCTTCATTCTCATCACCCCTTCACCTGGCAGAATTTCAGCTTTTTCTTGGGGCATCCATCCGCCAATAGCCTTGCGATAAACAATTTATAGGTATAGCATAGCACAGATCATCGCATACGTGAATATAACGTTATAATGTTTAATCGAATAGTTACTCCATCTTCCATTCTACTAAGATGAGGCTGCCTTTTGTATGGCAAAATAAAAAACAGAGGCTCTCCCAAAGCCATATGGATGACTTGTGGGACAGCCCCGCCAATTCTCAGTTTATAAGGTATAGGTAAATGTGCCGCACTCGATCAAATCTCTAGCGTTCTTGCCGACGAATACCTTGAAATCTCCTTCTTCCACCTCATACTGCTTCTTGGCGGTGAAATACGAGAGCATTTCCGGCTCGATTACAAACTCCACCGTCGCTTTCTCTCCCGGGGCAAGATGGATTTTATGAAAGCCCTTCAGCTCAAGCAGCGGTCTGGACGTGCTGCCCCATAGATCGCGAACGTACATTTGTACGATTTCTTCGCCGGCGTAGTCCCCGGTATTCTGCACCGTCACCATCGCCTTCACGCTGCCGCCCGGCGTTAACGTATCGCCGATCAGCGCGGCGTCCGAATACGTATATTCGGTGTAGCTCAGTCCGTAACCGAACGGATAGAACGGCGCATTCGGAATGTCGAGATATTTGGAGAGGAAACGGAAGTCGTTATCCTCATGCCCTTTCGGTCTGCCGGTGTTCAAGCAGTTGTAGTATACCGGCACTTGCCCGACGGTATACGGAAAGCTCATCGTCAGCTTCGCCGAAGGATTCGCGTCCCCGAACAGCAGGTCGGCGACCGCGTTTCCTCCCTCCGTTCCCGGGAACCACGCTTCCAGAATCGCGGGAACGTGCTCGTGGTACCACTTGAGCTCGAGCGGACGCCCATTGAAGAGAACAAGAACGGTAGGCTTGCCGAGCTTCAGTACCTCCTCTACCAGCTTCGGCTGAACGCCCGGCAACGTTAAGTATGCTCGGCTGCCCGCTTCGCCGCTCATATGGTCCTCTTCGCCCATAGCGAGAATGACGACCTCTGACGAGGCGGCCGCTTCCAATGCGGCTTGGAAGCCGGAAACGTCATTCGAGCTGTAATCGCACCCGGCTGCAGCCGTGACTTTCACGTCATTTCCTAATTTATTGATAAGACCTTGTTTTACGGTAACCGCCTCTTCCGGTTTTCCGAGCCCGCTCCAACCGCCCAAAATCCGGCCGTTGTCGGCGAACGGTCCGATAACGGCCACCGACTTGATGTCCTTTTTCAGGGGCAGAACGCCGTCGTTCTTTAACAGCACCATCGATTTCTGGGCAGCCTCTCTCGCCAGCTGACGATATTCAGGCTTCAGGTGACCCTTTTTTTCGCGCTCAATGTTGAGATAACGGTAGGGATCGTCGAACAGACCGAGCTTGAATTTCAACGTGAGGATGCGTCTGACCGCCTCATCGATCAGCGCAACGTCTACCTCGCCCCTTTCAACCAATTGCTCAAGGTGGCTGATGTATTCCGTCGATATCATCTCGATGTCAAGACCCGCTTCCAGCCCCTGCTTCGCTGCGTCTTCGCCGTCTTTGGAGCTCATATGGAAGATCGTTTCCCAAAGCGAGGTGTAGTCGGAAATGACGACGCCCTCAAAGCCCCACTCCTCTCTGAGCACTTTTCTCAGCAGGAAGGAGTTGGTTGTAGCAGGCACCCCGTCGTAGACGTTAAAGGACGTCATGATCAATTCGGCGCCTGCGTCGAGCCCCGCCTTGTAAGCAGGCAAATAGTAATTGCGGAGCGCAGCTTCCGACATATCGACGGTGTTGTAATCCCGTCCGCCCTCCGCCGCGCCGTATGCCGCAAAATGCTTCACGCATGCCGCAACCGTATCGAGCGCCTTCAGATCGTCCCCTTGAAAGCCTCTTACCATCGCTGCGGCCATTAGACCGTTCAAATACGGGTCTTCTCCGGGGCTTTCCATTACCCTTCCCCATCTCGGATCGCGAACGAGGTCGGCCATCGGCGCGAAGGTCACGTTAATGCCGGAGGCGGCGCCTTCCGCTGCGGCAACCCTGGAGGTATCCTCCGCAAGCTTCGGCTCCCAGCTGGAAGCAAGGCCGAGCGGTACCGGAAACACCGTGCGGAAGCCGTGAATAATATCGAACATGAAGAGCAGCGGGATTTTCAGCCGATTATGTTCAAGGAACACCTTCTGCACTTCGTACGCCGTTTCGGCATCGGTCGCGCTCAGGATCGAGCCCAAATTCGAAATGAGTTCCTTGCTGAGTGTACGCTCGGATACCGGACCGGTCACCGGCGTCGAGACTTCGATTTTTGAATTGTAGGAACGCAGCACGGTTCCCGGGTCGGTCTGGTACATTTGCCCGATTTTTTCGGCAAGGGTCATCTGGGATAGAAGCTCTTCCACTTTCGTATGGATCGTTGAATCGGTGTGCATCAAGTTGTAGTTCCCTCCTATGACACGAAATGTAGTGTTAAGCTGTCGTTTACTTTGGCGTGCTGGCGCGACACGATCCATGTTCTGCCGTCGTCCTTACGGACTGTGAAGCTTTCGTTCGGAATCACTTCGCGGTCCGTCTCGAGCACGATGATATCTTCAGGCTGGGTCAGCCGGAATTCGAGGCGATCGTTCTCCGCCTTGGCAATTTCCGCGGTCGAATACACAATCTTCACTTCGCCGAAGGTCACATTGAGCGGCAGCATAACCCCGTCTTTGCTTTGCAGCAGCAGCTTACGTCCGCCGAACAGCGGTTGGCCGTTCTCCAGAATGCCGATCTCTTTATCGAAGCCGTCCAAATTCAGCACATGGACGAATCGTTCCCCTTCATTCGTTGCCGTAGAAGTCATAAAGATGCCGTGATATTTGCAATCATGCGTCAGTTCCGCTTTCGCGCCGAGAAGCTCCAAGGCTGTCCGGAACAAATCGATATCACACCGATACGAATTGCCGAATACGATCGCGCGTCCCGCTCCGACCTTCGCATCGAACGCGGTCACTTCACCGCTGCCGTACACGCGCATAATCGGCGTTTGGCCGCCGACGTCGAACGTCTGGGCGACATATGCGCGCATTTCCGGCCGCGGGGCCGCCCACCCTTCGGACACGATCGACAGGTAGAAATGGCCCGAATCGCGGAGCAAGCCAAGCGGCTTCACCCCTAACGCTTCCGTCAAAATCGTGCACGGCTTGCCTTCCATATCAAAGCTCGGAAGCTCGCCGTACACGAGCAGCTTTCCTCCCGCATGCAGGTAGTCGGCCAGCTTCCGCTGGATATGGCCGTGCATGTAACGGGCAGACGGCAGCGCGAGTACCGGGGTGGCCGAAGGATCGAGCAGCTTATTTTGAATATCGGTGGCGCCGAACCGATAGCCGGCAAGCAGCATGGCCCGGCCCATGATCTCCCAAGCGCCGTGCGCGCGGTTCCCCTCGATATTTTGCAGGATTTCCTTCACGCGCTCGCTGCCCGGATAACGGTATTCCGTCATGTAATAATCCGGAATGAACGCGAAGCTGACGTCGTCGCGTTCCTCGTTCATTCGCGCGAGCTTATCTCCGACAGCCAATATCGTCTTGTTCGTGCGCGCCATTCGCGGAAACGTATAATTGTACTCGCCTTCCGGACTAATCGGAGCGGCAAAGCCGTGGCGTTCGCCGGTAAAGGCGATTCGGTCGTTCCCGTCGCTAGGCGGCATATCCATCCGATAGTTATAGCCGCCGGTCAGCAAATAATAATTGAGAAGCCGGTTCCCTTGCGCGATGCACATCCGGGCTTTAAAATCGGCGGCCGAAGGATCGTTGCGTCCTCCGTACGTCTCGCCGAAGTTGCTGTCGCCGCAGTTGAATTCGACGGAGGTGAGCGGCTGGTCCGGCGTATGCACCGCGTCCATAAATCCGTTGATGATATAAAGATCCTGGAACGTCACCATGTCCAAATCCCCGAAATAGATGTCGGAGCCCGATAAATATCCCGGCGCCTGCGTATATGCTTCATACAGCTGGCTGATGCCGATCGGGAACGTGAACCCGCGGCCCCCGTCCGTCCCGTGAATGTTAACGACGAACGGAACGTCCTTGACGCCGAACTCCTCGGCATAAGAGCGAAGAATAGCAACATAACGGGCCGCTCGGTTCCGCATATAGTAGCCTAAGTCGTGCGTCAGCTCCGGCGCGTATCCTTCCTTCGGAGAGCGAATGCCGGTCTTGCGCGCTTCGGCGTCATCCAAGGAGAATGGATAACGGGCCGAGAGCTGCTCCGCGGAATACCGCTGCTTGAGCCAAGCGGCGAAAACGCTCAGCACGCTGTCCGTAAGGTCCGGACAATTGCTGACCCAAGCGAGCATGCCGATCTCATTGTCCAGCTGCACCGCGATAATATTGCCTCCGTTCGTGTAGAGACGGGGCGCCACGACCGCCATCACCGCCCGATACCAGTTTTTGCTGGCCTCAAGGAATCCGGGGGCGAGGTAGTCGACCGTCTTCGTCGTCGCCGGGTTTCCGTCCCAGCCGACCGGAATAATTTCCGGATACTTTGTATAAACCCAGTAAGGCAAACCTTCGTTTTTCATTTCCGCCATAATGAACGGGCCCGGTCTAACGAAAAAGTACAGCTCGTTCTCCTTGCACAGATCGATAAAGCCGATGAGGTTAAGCTCCGGGTGCGTATGCCCGTCAAAATCGAACTCCCCCTCCGCCGGCTCATGACAGAGCCACGGTACATAGCTGGCAACCGCATTGCAGCCCGCTTCCTTCAGCTTGTCGATGCGGTCCTGCCAATCCTCCGGCTTAAGCCGGTAATAGTGAATTTCGCCGCACATGATGATCTGCGGCTTGCCGTCGATGAGGATTTGCTTGTCTTTGATTTCAATCATCGTTTCAAACCCTGCCTTTTTCATTTCGAATTGGTCTAGCGGATGATAACGGCGAAACGTTTCGACAAACGGTGACAACAATTACTTATAGTGCGTGTTCAAAAAGTCGGATTTTCACGAGATTCGATGCCGAGTCTCTTCTAGACTCCCTTCGTGATCAAAAAATGACTTTATGAACAACCTCTTCTCTTATAGATGGTGTTATCTCAACCGGTCCGTGAAGAAAGACATCCCCCGTTTAAAGGCCGTCATGCCGTACAGCATGGAGCTCCAGTCGATCACTGTCACTTTCTCGGGGTACCAGCGGTCCCTTCCTTCCAGATGCCACCAGGAGTAACGATGCAATCCGTATTTGTAAGCCGCTCTATATTTCACTTCATCATCCCGATCCCTCGGATTGGAATAGGTGTCGTACGGAATGTGCAGCCGATATAACGCATAAAGGTCGTGGATGCCCGCAGGGTAGACCGGCAGGAAGCCGGCAACAATGTAGGCGGAAGCGACGTTGCCAGGTGAATCCTCGATTTTATCCGCATGATAAGTGTTGTACAGACCGTCATTGGCGCCGGCTCCATACCCCCATACGTAGGAAGGCACATCGGTAAGCTCTTTCCACTTCAGCCGGTCAGCCGTGCATGCATTCTCATAGTACTGATTATAGATCTCGCTCTTCGCATAATCCGGAACCAAGAAATAAGGGAACTGGTGCACAAACGAAGACAAGAACTTCAAATCGCTCGGATCCTTCGTGTTCGTATCGGTAATAACCGGAATGTCCCGGTAATATTTCATAGGGAATTCATTAATCTTGTGTTCCGCAAATGTGTTATCCCACAACTCTTGGATGTCCGGGTCTTCCGGCTGGGCGATTTTCGCCAAGTGGGCAACCAGCACATATTCGTTGTAAGCCGGGAGCGGGGCGATTCCTTGGCCGTCCTTCACGATCATGTTGATGATGCCTCTATGCTTATCTGCGATAACAACACGCCAGTCGATTTGCTCTAACAATTCATGAGCCATCTCGTCGATTTCGGGCATTTTATCCTTAAAATGCTTCCCCGCGAACAAGGCTCCCGCTACCAGCAACGATGTATCGATCGTCGAAATTTCGGAGCCCAGATTCGCGCCTGTCTCCATGTCGATGAAGTGCGCGAAGAAGCCCGTCGCGGCGTCTCTAGCCGGCTTGCAGCCTTCCACATGGCCGAGGACGGCATTAAGCGTAAGCTTGACCTTCTCCGCCGCCTGGTCGTCCCAGCCCTCGTAATCGGCAACAACCAGGCTGATCAAGCCGACCCCGGTCGCAGAGACCGAGCAGCGGGCCTCCGGATTTCTCGCGAAACTGTAATATGCGTCGCCGTAAAGGCCTGTGCGCGGATTGCGGCAAGCATCGATCAACCGGCAGGAGTCCTTATGCTGGCGATCGACAAACGCCTTCACCTTCTCCGAAAGCTGATCATAAACATTCGTCGTTTGTTTCATCGTAATCTCTCTCCATTCGCCGCCTGAAATAGCCTATTTATTTTTGAATTGCAGGGCTTCAAGCCCTTTCTTCACGTAAGGAACCTTCATGAACATGTTCCATACCGTCTCGTCCCGGTAATTGGCGGCCATCAGCAGCGTGATCCCTTTATCGATGCCGATATAATCGGGACCGACCCAGTCGGCATTCAGATTGAACGCATCCTTCAGCCCATATTCGCCGCTTAGATCCGGAACCGTTAGGAAATACTTCAATGCCTCTATGGATTCTTCCGGTGTAAACACAACCGAGCCCAGCGCCCCGGCCGGCGGAACGGTGCCGTCCGCTTGATGGGCCGCATTGTCATAGCCGGAAGGCGGCGAACCGAGCAATCCGTTATAGCCGGCGGGCGAATCGGATGCGGTAAAGCCCCACGACTCTTCCCCCACGCCTTTAAACTTCTCGCTTAGATCGATGGCGAACTGCCGGCTCGCCTGGGAGGCGACGACCGAGTTGTTGAACCAATCAACCCCGTCACGGTCTACCAAGCCGCGAAAGTCGACCCAGGCATGCGAGAACTGATAGGTGAACAGGGAACCGAACCAGGAATGGATGAACGGCTCGCAATTCTTATACGATGCTTTGTGGCGTGTAAAGCCGTCGTAGACGTCAATCGGATGCGTCGGCGAACCGGCGGCCAGCACGTAAAGGGACAGCTGCTCGGCATAAAAGTCCCAATGGCCTTGAAACCCTTTCTCCGGGGAATATGCCATATAGAACTGATTTTTGCCTTTGTCTACCGAACCAGGGCCACTCGACGCGCTCATACAGCTGCTCGCTCTTCTTCTGGACATCGCCGCCGAAGTATTGCCCCGCCGTCAAGACGCCGTTCATTAGCAAGCCGGTGTCGATGCTCGAAATTTCGCTGTTCCACTCCCGCTTGCCGGTATCGATGTTCACGAAGTGGTAAAAAAATCCGTGCTCATGCTCCATCCGCAGAAGCGTATCGAGCGTGCGGTCCGCTCTGTCATAGCCTTCCTCGCGGCTGATCCAGCCGTTCTCCACGCCGATCGGAATCGCCGTGAGCGCGAATCCGGTGGCCGCCGTGCTGGCGATCTTCGGATTGCCCGGGTACCGGTCCCTCGTCAAGCCGTAGCCTTCGGAGCCTTCCTCGCGGTTCGTCTGCTCCCATAGATAGTTGAACGACGCCTTGGCCTCAAGGTCCAATTCGTCCGGCTGCTTCTGCGAGCATCCCATCGCCGCCAGCAGCACCACTGCACCGGCCAGCCATGCGATCCATCTTCTGTGACGCAAAGCAAGTGCACTCCCTTCTCAAGCGATCCTATTCGCCTGTGATGCCTGATCGTTCAATGCTCTCTACGAACCAGCGCTGCGTGAAGAAGTAAACGATCAGCAGCGGGATGATATTCAAAAACGTTCCGGCCATATTGATCGCTTCGTTCAAGCTGCGTCCGGTCTGGGCGTTCGGATCGGCCGGGAATACCTTCTGGTACGTTACGGCGAAGTTTTGCAGCTCCAGCGGCAGCGTCGTCAGCTTATCGCCCAAGTACAGCGCCGCGAGCAGCGTTTCGTTCCAATACCAAACCATCGAGAACAAGAAGGAAATGATGAAGGCCGGCACGGCCATCGGCACGCAAATAACGGCAAATATTTTGTAAGCGCCGGCTCCGTCGATTTGTGCAGCCTCCTCGAGCGACTTCGGAATCGACCGGAAAAACTGATAAAAAATCAGAATGAACAGACCGCTTTTGATCCCCTGTCCGAACGCCGCCGGAATGATATAAGAAAATATGCTCCCGATTAATCCGAGATCTTTAAACATCAGGAACTGCGGAATCATCGTAATTTGCGGCGGTATGATGAACGTTGCCAGTACGAGCGCAAACAAGACGGATTTCCCCGGAATCCGGAAGCGGGCAAAGCCGTATCCGATAACGGCCGCCGAAACGGTCTGGACGACGGCAGGAACGAAGGAAGCAAGAACGTTCTGCCACAAGGTATTAAGAAAGTCCATGACCTCGGCTGCCTTGGCGAAATTGTCCATATAAAATCCTGACGGAATATAGGTGATTAACGGATTGATCAGGTCTTCCGTATTCATGAAGCTGTAGGTGATCATATAAAACAACGGGTACAAATAGACGAAGCCGATCAGAGACAGCAAGAAGTATACGGCTAATTTGTAGACAATGCCTTCTCCCGTAAACCCCCACAGGATCCGCTTCGTCTTGTCGATCGTTCTGCGGTCAATCCCTTTCATACCATCCCACCTCCTAACGGTTCGTTTCCCGCTGCCTTGTTACGAGCACCAGCACGCCTAGCAGCACCAGCATGACGAGGAAATAGATCCACGCCATCGCAGCGGAATAGCCCATTCCGTATTTCGCATCATACATCGCGCTCTGGATCTGAGTAATGACCGGATTCAGCGAAAAGACGGACTGCATGATGACGGTATACACCATATTGACGATAATCATCGGGTTCAGCGCCGGCAGCGTCAGCTTCCAGAACGATTCCCATCTGGAGGCGCCGTCGATGCTCGCCGCTTCATACATCGAGGAATCCAGCTTCTGCAGGCCTGCCAGGAAGATCAGCATCTGCACGCCGGAGAACCAGAGAATCGTAATAAACGACGTCAGCAGAAACACGATCAGATCGGCGAGCAGCTCCGGCATGCTTTCATGAAGCTTGCTCATTTCGATAATCGTCTGGATGCCCGGGAGCGTAGTGGCTCCTTGATCCATCAGCTGCTTGATGACAGGTCCGCTTGTAATAATGACCGGAAGAAAGTAAATCGTCCGGAAGATGCCTTTACCGCGGATTTTCACGTTCAGCAGAAGGGAGACGATTAACGCGAACACGACGATGATCGGCACAATCACAAGCGTCTCAACAAAATAGGTGGCCAAGGTATCGCCGAACTCAACGTTCAGGAACAGCGCGTTCCGGTAATTTTCCCAGCCGATGAACGTTGTCTTGACTCCGTCTGCGGTAATCTTTACTTGGCTGAAGCTGAACAGCAAGGTGCGGATCAACGGATAGCAGGTGAAGACCAAAAAACCAACGATCCAAATCCAGATAAACGATAGGCCGATAAGCGCCTCTCTAAGCCGGTAACGGATTTTCATGAACGGCCTCCTTCCCGGACCAAGAACCCTTGCGCCGGAATCTTGTTCCCGTCCGCCGTAACTTCATTCATGGTGTAATTGACATAGATGACGGTGCCGTTCGAGTAGGTGTTTCTAAATACGCCTTCCCGCACTTTTTCACGTTTGTCAAAGGTCGCATCCGCAACAGGCTTCAGGGCTTCCGCAACCGTCCGATATTCATGTACGGCCTGATCCTTCCACACCGAATATTGCGAAGTGAACAGCCACCATGACGACTCTGTGTTAGCCAGCTTGATCGGATCCTCGTCGGTCAGGATGAAGGACGGGTAGCTGCCGTAATCGATCATTTTCAGTTGCTCCTTCTGCGGGTTCGCGTTGAAATTGGAGGCCAGGGCGTAATAATCGACATGTCCTTTCAGCACAAGCTGCAGGAACGGCACCTCTTCGCTCTCCAGCAGGAAGCTTGAAGTGCTCATCGGCAGATCCATGATCCGGTCGGCAAACCTCCACAGGTAATAATTCGGCTTGTAAAATGCGTAGCTGTTGATGGAATCCCGGGGCAGCATCGACGTATACGTCTCGATCGACCCGCTGCGCGTAGACGAGGACTTCCCATAAGCGGAAAAGAGATTGCTACCTATCGAGTCCATCGCGATATGGTCGATGCCGTGCTTCTGGAATGAAGAAATCTCATTCTCAAACAGCTTCGCGGACGCTGCCGGCTGCAGGTAGTACGACGTGTCGTAGAACGAAAGCAGCTGCTTGGAAACGGACTGGGCGATGTCCCCCTTGCCGTATCCGTCCGCCGTCGCCCCGGCCATCACGTAGTCGGTATAAAAGTACACGGGAATGCCTATTGCTTTATACTTTTCCACGAATGCGTTCCAATCGTCCCCGCTGCCTACCTTTTCTTCAAACGGAAAATGTGTAGGAGATGCTCCGGTAGCGCCGCCCTCCGTGTAGCCGCGGACAACAACCATCATGCGGTCCACTTCATTTGCCCGCAGATCGGTCAGTATATCGTCCATTTGGTCCACGGTGGTCATGGGGATGACTTCGCTCCCAATCAATTGCTTTTGGTTGTCCGCGGCGAAAAATTCGATGCGGAGCGGGAGCGGATCCGCGCCGTCCTTCTTGGCGGGCAGCTCCCCCCGCTGCACAAGCTCGCTCTGCACCCGGTTTGCCATGCCGGAATAATCGGCCTGCTTGCCGGAAAGAAGCATGACTTTCATGGAAGCGTCGAATTGGTTCTTCTCTTCCTGGTTTAAGGTGATGCCTTTGCCCTCTTTGTCCAAGGACTGGAAGTAGTTTTCTCTGTATATCCATTTCGCCGTGGTCCAATTGTAAGTCGTGGTCACATTGCCCGGATAAGCGCGGATTTCCGCGTAAGGGGCGCCGCCCGTGATCATGGAAACGAAAGCGTTGCCGCCTTCCTTATGGGCGATGCCGAACACCGGCAGATACACTTGCTCTACGGGAGTCGCCATTCCTTCTGATAGCTGCGGGCTGCCCTTCATCCCGAGATCGTCGCCGAACACTCTCCCGATATAGGGCTGCGTCGCCAGCGTCTGCTCGTTCAAGCTGATGAGCGCTCCCGAGCCGTCAGGAATGAGCATATAACCTTTATCCGGCTGAACTCCCTTGGTTGCCCCAAAGAACGGATACACGTAGAGCGACTGCAGCCGGTTGTCCTTATTCGTCTCCTGAATCGAATTCTCCGGAACCTTGAATTCGATCGCGTCTTCCGTCAACCTCACTTCCAGCTTCAGCGAGATTCCCAGCCTCTCGTAATTCACGTTCGCCGAGAAGCCGTCCTCCATGGGCTCAACCGCAATCTTTGCTTGCTCTCCGGTTACCGGCGCGGTGCTGATTTTCCGTTTGACATCCATGTATTCCACGCTCAAGCCCGACTCGAAGAGCGATTGCCACGATTTGTTCAGCTTGTCGTCCTTCTCGTCGAGCGTGCCGTCCCATACATAACCATTCTGTTTGTCTTGGACTTTGATGCCGAGCGTGTTCTTATTTACATAAAGCGCCAAGCGAGCGTTTTCAGCAGCTTTCTCGTATGATGCGAGTCGATCGCCCGATGCGTCCGCACCGGCGCCTGGAGCTTCCGGTTGGTTCACTCCCTGCTGCGCGAGCGCCGCGATCGAGATCAAACCGGCCAACAGCAGGAACGTTAACGATAGAGCAGCTATTCGTTTCACTTTGTTAAGCACGGTTTCTCATCTCCTGAATGATCGTTTGAATGAATTCCACTTCTTGATTAAATAAGAGCACTAACAAGAAAATAACCAGGGCAGCCAATACGATGCCGAACACCGTTAGGAACAAATTCCGCACCGTCTGCCTGAACGTATAATCATGCAGCTCCTTCACCATGATGCAAACGAGAAGCAGCGACCAGCCTTGGATAAACATCATCGAATAGTCGTAGACGAATTTTTCGTTATACGTCAGCACGTTGCTGATCCATGCGATCGGGAGCGCGAATATCAAATAAGGCGACAGCGCGTAAATCGTGCCGATATAAACCTCCGACAGCTTTCCCTCTCCGTCGCTGATCGTGCTGACCATATAGTTCATAATGACCCAGAATAATAGCGGAACGGCGGTAGTTAGCATGATCGGCAATAAGTCCATTTGGTCGGGATCTCCGCTTGCGAACAAGTATCCTTTGGCATAGACCAGAATGATTTGAAGCAGCAGCATCCAGACATACAGAACCGTCGCCGAACGGACGGTCGCCCTTTTGTGTTCCTTCAGCTCCTGGACCGCATCGATCGGATGCTTGAGGAAGTAGAACATGAACCCGATTTCTTTCACCAGCTTAATGTCCGCCACGCGGTTTCTCAATCGTACAAGCGGCTGCAGCACGCGATACCGCCGATGCAGCGTTCGGATGACGTAACCCGCAACGATGATGGCAAATACGGTATATACGACGACATTAATGTTTTGTTGAAGCCAATCATTGCGGATTTTCCAGAATGCGTCGGAATAACCCTCCTTGTCTTCCGCCATCCTGAAGCTCTCCAGAGCCTTGCTATTCTGGTTTTGCTTGAAATACGATTCAGCCAACGATTTGTACGACAAAATAAAATAGCTGTTCATCTTGAGGATCTCGTTCCAGATGTCCTCGCTCTGCACGTATAATCCTTGCTTGTACTGGTCGACGCCCTCATAAACCTTCGTTCCGAACGGGGTGATCGAATAGCGGTTAATGACGTTCCGCTCTTTGTCGGCGACGTACAGCGTACGCCCGGAGTCGGTGACGTCAATGGCCGAGGCGCTTTTAAACAGCCCCTGGCGCTCATACTTGTCGTCCCCTCCGCCAAACATGAACAGCAAATTGCCAAAGCTGTCGTAAACGCAGATGAGCCCATTGACGTCTACCGTATAGATGTTTCCGCCCGCATCCACGTCGATATCCACCATCGAATCACTGGTCCAAGAGCTTGAGGACAATATGTTATCGCCGACAATATTCAGCTTCTTGATGCCGTCACTGCTAATTCCATTGGTTACCGTGTACAGCAGCCCTTGATAATCAAGCACAATGCTGGTCGGGGACGGCGGCGTCGATTTGAACAGCTGCGCCTTCTGTCCTTCGGTAAAAATGAAGCGTTGAATGAGCATTTTCATCGACAGGCTCGTTCGGTTCGCGCCGACGTAACCCAGGAAATGCCCCTCGTTGTTCAACTGCACGACACCGTTGATGGAGCCTTCGCTGATGACGTAGATGTTGCCGCGTTTATCTACCGCTACCTTCTTCGGTGCAAAATCATTCTTTTTGCCGTAAATCGGTTCCTCCGGACGGCCGAACTGTTTCACGAGCTTTCCCTGCTCGTCGAACACGACAATTTGCTTCAACCCGTAATCCGCGACGTAAACGAGTCGATCGGCGGCCACATACACGCCGGAAGGATTCGATAAGACGTCTTCTCCGATCGTTTGCGATGCGTTGTTCTCTTCATACACTACGATTCTTGCATTTCCGGGATCCGCGATATACAGCTTTCCGGTCGGCTCATCATAGAACAGATCCGCCGGCTGGTTTACGTCAAGCCGAATCATTCCGTCCGGTTCATATGCGGTTTGCGTCCCGACGATCATGCCTCCCGGGCCTTCGGTCCCTGTTTGATACGGCGCAGCGGCCATAGCCGGAGCCGAGAATTGAACGAGCAGAAAGCTTGCAATTACGACGAGCAACACCCATCTGCCTACCGTCTTCTTTTTCATCTGCTTCACACCTATTTCAGACCGGAATGAGCCATCGTATTCATAACCCGGCTTTGCATAAAGATAAAGATCAGCAAATTCGGGATAAACATGATGAGCGCGGCCGCCGCGGATATCCCTTGGCCCGCCACTTCATTGTTGGTCGCCGTAAAGGTCGACATATAATAAGCAAAGTTCTTCAATTCCTCGTCATTGACGTACAGCGTCGCCGGCTCTATGCTGTTCCAGCTGAGCTGGAACGCCAGGATCGCAATCGTGGCGATCGCCGGCATCGTCATCGGAATGATGATTTTCCGGAAGATCGTAAAGTCGTTCGCTCCGTCAATCTGGGCAGCCTCTATCAGCTCATTCGGAATTTGGTCAATGAACTGCTTCAATAGAAACAAGCCGACAGGCATCGCCAAGAGCGGAAGAATATTAACCGAGAAGTCATTGATCAATCCGAGCTTGACGACGAGGAAGTACCTCGGAATGGAAACGGCGACCGGAACAAACATAAGCGCGAGGGTATTAATCGAAAACAGCGTGTTCTTCAGCTTGAAATTTTTCTTAGAGAAGGCGTATCCGGCTGCTGCGCTGATATAAATCGTCGCGAACACCGTCACGACCGTAATGACGACGCTGTTGAATATATAGCGGCTGACCGGAATGCCGGAAACCGTAAACGTCGACAACAGGAACCGAAAGTTATCCATCGTCGGATTTTGAACGAAAAACCTCGGGGGAAACGCAAACAATTCGTCCATCGGTTTAAGCGAATGCGAAAATATAAAAATGATCGGCATCACCATGAAAACCGAGAGGGGAGCCAGAATCAGGTAGAACTTCAACTGACTGATATGAAATCGGCTCGGATTCATCTTTGTTCCTTGAAATGAAGCCATACTTGTTCCCTCCTACTCTTTCTCGGCGAACATTTTCCATACGAACTTCGAGCAAAGCCAAATAACCAGGAGAAGAACGGTGGAAATGGCCGAAGCATAACCCATCTCGTAGCGGATGAAGCCGTAATCCTCAATGTGATTGACGATCAACTGTCCGGCATATGACGGCGTCGGGTTCGTACCCGACAGCTGAACCCCGATGAGCCCTGCTTGAAATGTGTTAACGACCGCCATGACGGCACCGAATAGCATTTGCGGTTTCATGGACGGAATCGTAATATGAACGATTTCTTGAAAGCGGTTCGATATCCCGTCGATATATCCTGCTTCATACATCTCCGAATTGATGTTCAAGACGCCTGCAAGCATCGCCAAAAACCCGATGCCCATACTGCTCCAAATCGTGACGACCATCATGATCGGCAGCAAATACTCGGGCGATTGAAGCCATTGGATCGGCTGCGTGATGAAGCCGTTGCGAATCAGCAGGCTGTTAATATAGCCCGTCGGGTCTCCGCTGAATATCGTCTTCCATACGACCGCCATCGCGACGCCCATCGTAAGGGAAGGCGAATAGATGAGCAAGGCGAGCACCGTTCTCGGACCGCGCTGAATTTGCGCCAGCATCCAAGCGAGAAGGAACGATAAAATATACGAGATCGGGCCGACGATGAGCGAAAACTTCAAGGTGTTCGGCAAGACGTACTGCATGAACACGCTGTCTCTCATAAATAGATCAATATAATTTTTGAGCCCCATAAACTTCGGCATTTGAATCGCGTTAAAGCTTGTGAAGGAGAGCCCGACCGCAAATATGACGGGAAGCACGATAAAGATAAAAAAAAGCAATAGATAGGGAGCGAGGAAAAGGTAGGCGGAGCCTTCCTTTTCTCTCCATTTCTTAAATTTGCTGCGGGTTTGTGGCGTCCCGTCGATTCGCGGCAGCGCTGCTGTTTCGGACTTAGTTTCCATCTCTTCCTCTCACCCAACTTTCTACATCCTCGATTGTTGCGATACGGTAAGGAGCGACAACCTTGCCCTGTTTCATATATCCGAACTCTTCCATCTTTCTTGCCGTTTCCTTGTCGATCTCGTTCACTGCGTCTTCCACGGCCGAACGGATATTTTCCCCGTCGAATACAACCTTGGTCCAAATATTGCTCAATTCGCGTTCGATTAAATAGGCGCTCGGCGACTTAGGCACTTCCTTGAGCCATTTCCACTGCTCCAGAACGACCTGTTTGTCTTCCTCCGGCCAATACAGCTGGGAGAAGGCTTCGTTATTGGCGGTATTCCACAAATATTCTTTGCCGTACAACGTTTGCAGCTGGTTAGCAAAGTGCACCTGCGTCTCCGTTGAAATCCACCATTTTAATAATTGCCAGGCTTCGTCGGGGTGCTTGGTGCTCTTAAAGATCATCGACACTTGCGCCGAGCCCGGCTCCCATCGTTCCGTCACCCCGTTGCGCGTAATCCCTGGCGCGGGAGCGATTTTCCACGAGCCTTTCAGCTCGGGAGCCGCCACTTGCATTTGGATATACGTAGCGAAATTGCTGACGCCCAGAGGCATTTTTCCGGAACGGAAGTGCTCATAGAATACGGGCACCTGCATCTGCAAACCATACAGCTTGAACAAATTCGTCATCAGCTCTATGCCTTTCAGCGACTCCTTGCTGTCGATTCCCGTCTCAAAAGCGTCCTTTCCGAATATATCCCCGCCCGCTTGATAAATGAAAGGCGCGGTAGCCATGAACGGCTTCATTCCCGTCGCGCCGGCGATCGGCGAATAGAAATTCATGCCATACCGCTGCAGCTCCGGCATGATTTCGATGACGTCGTCCCATGTATCCGGCACAGGAATGTTGAGCGAATCCAATATATCCTTCCGATAAAACAGTACGTAAAAATCTTGCGTTTCAGGAACACCGTATACTTCGTCATTCACGATGAGCGGCAGCAGCGCCCCGGGCGAGAACGGTTCGATCACTTGGCCGAAGTCGTCAAATTGCTTTAGATCGAGCGCTGCGCCCCGGAAGCCCAAATCGAATGGGATATTGTTGCTGATACCGAGAGCCAGGTCCGGGGCGATGCCGGATGAGGCGGCAAGCGTAAGCCGCTGCTCGTTAGGCAATGTCGAGAAATTCACCTTGATGCCCGTCTTCGGCGTAAACTGTTCGTCCACCATCCGCTGCAGGAGCTCCATATAGTTTCTAGG
Organism: Paenibacillus sp. FSL M8-0142; assembly: GCF_038597315.1. Lineage (NCBI taxonomy): Bacteria > Bacillati > Bacillota > Bacilli > Caryophanales > Paenibacillaceae > Paenibacillus > Paenibacillus sp. FSL M8-0142. Next base: position 663,699 of record NZ_CP152008.1, on the reverse strand, counting down.
CCGGTTCATCCAGACGTTCAACGTTATTCCATCGTCGTTGTCCTGCCGTTTCGGCGACCGGAACGTATGGAAGAACTGCTTTGTGCCTTCATATACGGAGTTGATCCAGGAGGCTTTATGCTCCGGATAAGAAGCGCCTTTGTTCGAAATGTACAATTGGTCTACCGTTAGCGGCTGCATTTCGAAATCGGTGATCGCATTCGACAAGTTCTGCGTCACGGAACCGGCCCCGCCGTTCAGCTCATTCAGCTTACGCGGAATTTGGTTCGGCTCGGCCGCCAGCTTCTCCAGGCTGCCCACCGCCATCTTCATTGCAGTCAGGCCCTTGGAGCTGTCTACGCCGCCGTTCAGCATGACCACCTTCTCATACTCTTGGCTAAGCGCCTTCGCTATATCAATTAAATCTCCCTGAATAGTCGGAAAGTGCTCCGTAATCTCCCACTCCCGATTCTGATCCACGTCGTTGCCCACTAATTTGCGGATTTCCAATGTCAGATCGTTGGTCTGTTTAATGGATTGCTGCAGCAATTGCATCACATCGTAATACGGGCTCGCATCCGCCATAATCCCGATTCGATGCGTTCCTTTGCTTAAGTAAAACAGATAAGGGCCTTCAGCTCCTTGCAGCACTTCGGTCTTCCATGAAGTCGAATACTCGAAAGGATAATGCTTCGCTTCCTCGAAGGGAATATGCCCGTTGATCGTAAAGGTCCGGAACACTCGGGAATTCGGTTTGTCCTCTTGCTTATATTTAACGCCGATTTGGTACAGGCCGTCCTGTTCCACATGGATGTCGTAATAAACCGTTTGGCCCGATATATCCCATGTTTTTCCGCCAAGCGTGTTGAGCAGCAGCAGGTTCGTCGCATAAGGGCTTACTCCCAAGTTTCTGCTTGGCAGCGGGTTGATCGTCGTATCGTTTTTGAAATCGGGCTTTTCCGCTTCCTTCACAATCATTGCCGACTTCGCTTCTGTCTTATCGATGTGCTGGGCGGCATATTGCGCATACGACGGCAATGCAGCCGGAGCTGAAACGGTAATGCTGCCGTTTAACAATTCTCCGTTCATCAATGTAAATTTAATGATGTTTTTCCCTTTGTTCAGCTTGATCTTGATCGGCTCCGGATTCATCCGGTTCGGATCCGCGAATTCAATCGTCTGCCACTCGTCCGCCCGCACCTGCGTCGGCATCACTTCGTTCCCGTAGCGGTCCTTCGGAAAAGTATCCGTGTTGCTTTTCCACAGCGGCGGGAGAACAAATCGATTGGCTTCCAGAGCAGGGGATTTACCGTTTACTTGAATGCTGTACTCCGTAGATTGCAATCCTTCGGCAAGAATAAAATAATCGAATGACAGGGTATACTCGCCTTCCTTCGGAACTTCAATTTCGGCTGCGAAGGAGTCGCCCTTCTTCAGGTGAATCGCGCCGTCATCGTAACCGTAGGCAGCCTCTCTGGCAAGAATCGGTAAGTTGGAATCGGCTATAAAACGGGATGGGGCGATCCTGAAGGATCCCCCGTCGGCCGGACTCATTCCTTCTTTCTCCCTTTGATCCAGAGAGGCAGAACTGCGGTTATTGACCATATTGGAATTGGAATTGGAATCGGCATCACCATTCCCTCTGCTAATAAAGCCGCTGATGCCTGAGATCATGATGATTCCAATCAAGATCAAGCTGAAGGTGATCTTGGCTCCTCTACGCCTTAACATGGATTCTACCTCCTCTGGCCACCGGTCGTAGGTTACTGCGTCAAAGCGGAGATTGCGTCGGCTGCTGCCTTGTATTCATCGTTCGCAAGCTTATTGATTTGTTCCGCGTAATCTTCGATCTTCGTACCTCCCTTAATGCTGTCAAGAATCAAATCGCCGAGGTTGGCGTTTTCCTTGTCGCCGACTTTGACGCCGGTTGGCGCTTCCCATCTGGATCTAACAACGCCCGGAATGAACTTGACGCCCTCCAAAATCGCATTGTCGATGTTATCGTAAGCCTCCTTCAATCCCTCATAGCCGCCGTTAGCGAAATATTGATCAAGGATGCTTTGGTCCGTCGTCATCGGCAGGGATGTATACGAACCGTCCGTGTTCAGCTCCATACGCTTCAAAATGCCATCTTTGCCGAACGTCATATATTTAGCGAATTTGTATGCTTCTTGTTGGTGCTCGGTGCTCTTCGAAATACCGATGAAATCGCCGATCAAAATAAATTTGCCGCCAGGGATGCCGATAAACTTGGATTTGAAGTTCAGATTGCTGAAATCCTTTGTTGCCCATGTGCCTTCCCACCGGACTGCAACCTTTCCTTGATTCCACACGTCGCCGTGCCAGGTGGCATTGTACTTCGCTTTTTCGTCTTCGGACAGGCTGTCGAACGTGTATTTGCCCTGCATAATCTCCTTCGCCTTGTTCACGCCTTCAATAAACACCGGGTCGTTCAAGTGATACTGCTGTCCGTCCCATGTGAACCAGCCGAGCTTCGAATTCACGGAGGCCGGGTACCAGTCCGGAATTTGGACCGCTTCGGACAATCCAAGAACGTCTTCCGAAGGATTGTTCAGCGTTTTTACCGCGTTCAGGAACTCATCCCAAGTCGGAGAATAGTTCAGCTCCGGCAGGTTAGCTTGCTCAAACAAGTCCTGATTGATGAAGTAACCCTGGAAGAACATCCCCGCAGGAACTGCGTAGATTCCGCTGCCGTAATGCGTGGCGTTCTCGAGCGCTTTCGGAATGTTTGCCCACTCCGGATCGGATGCAGCGATGTCGTTAAGGTTGAGCAGCCATTCGTTCGTCAAGCCGAACGGAATGTTCGGAAGCATCATGACGTCGGGCAATTTGCCCGCAGCCGCTGCAGCCGCCAGGGAATCGCCGTATTTCGAATAGTCGAACGATTCGTCCAGCTGGATATCGATGTTCGGATGAGCCTCTTCGAACGCCGCGATCATTTTTCTTTCAATGTTGTTTTCGGCTTCGGTGCCGAGGTTCCAATTCACATAATTGATCACAATCTTCTCGCCCGAGCCGACATTTGCATCATCGCCAGGCTTATTCGTTTGTTCCTGGTTCTGCCCTTGGTTCGGCTCCGTTGCGTTGTCGGTCTTGCTCGACGAACAACCGCTTAACAGTGCGACCAGCAGCGTAAGAATAAGAGCGAATACAACGGTTTTCTTCATACTGATCCCTCTCTTTTGATTATTGTTGTTTATTTTCCATCGCCTTCCGTGAAAAGCGTACGGCGCTCAAACCAGGTCTGGATAATGGCAACGCTTTCACTTTAATTTTGCGAAGGCCTAGTAGCGAAGCTTGCAGGATCTTCGCACGACCAGCTCCGTCGACAGTACATACTCATGCTCAAGCTCGAGCCCTTCCAATAGCTGCACAATCAGGTGGGCAGCTAGCGAGCCGATCTCGTACTTGGGCTGACGGATTGTCGTAAGCGGCGGGTTCATGTGCTCGGCGAGGAAAATATCGTCGAAGCCGACGATCGAAATATCGTCGGGAACCCGGATACCGGCCTCTTGGAAAGCTTTAATGCCGCCTGCCGCCATCTCGTCGTTCGCATAAAAAATCGCGTCCGGGAGCTGGCGCTGGCCGATCAGCAATTTTGTTGCCATATAGCCGCCATCGATCGTAAATCTTCCGTTGATATTCAAGTTGGATGTGCATTCGAGATTGTAATCGCTTAAAGCTTGCAAATACCCTTTGTAACGCAGCTTGTGATCATAGGAATTGCTTGAACTGCTGATGTACGCGATTTGCTTGCAGCCGTTCTTGATCAGCAGCTCCGTCGCCATATAGCCGCCTTTCTCGTTATCGACAAGAACATTGTAGATATAATCGCCCTTGAGGTACCGGTCAAGCACGACAATCGGGAAGCCTTTGCGTGCGGATTGCAAAATCGCTTCGTCATGGAGATTGTGTTCCGAGATGATGACGCCGTCTACGCGCTTCTCTCTCAGAAATTTAATCGCGGTCGATTCGTTGCCGCCGAACGAACTGCAGGCAATAAGGTCGTAACCGTTCTCGAGCGCGACTTCCTGCACCCCTCGGATCAACTCCGAATAATACGGACCGGACATGTCGCTTAAAATCAGCGCAATCGTCTTCGTGCTGCTCCGCTTTAGGTCAGTTGCCAAACCGTTCTTTTGATAATTCAGCTGTTTGGCCGCTTCGATAACCTTCGCTCTTGTCGCTTCGCTGATCTTGCTGCTGCCGTTGATCGCGTAAGATGCAGTCGACAAGGACACCCCCGCCGCTTTGGCTACATCCTTCATAGTTGCCATTCACGTAACTCCTTCTCTTCTCTCAAACTTATATTTATCAGTTGAAACGTTTCACTTACCGATATCATAATGGAGAAAAATGACATCGTCAAGATTTTTTTGTAACCGCTTTAATATATTTTTGATTAAGTTCGTATTCTTGCATAAATGCTTGTATACCAAGGGTTATTCGAGGTCCCTCAAACAATTCCTTGATTTTTTATGGTGGTGAACAACAGGTGAAATTTAAGTGAAACGAATCGTATGTTAACCACTATCTCCGACACCTGCCTCGGAGTTTGGGCGCCGACATTGATCCCCAGCCCCAAAAAAAAGAGGAAACTGCCGTGACGACAGTTTCCCAAAGGTTAAGCTTTATGATTCGTTACACTTCAACTTTACGATCTATCAGATATGCGGTTGCATAGACGATCAACGCTGCTATGACGAGTTCAAACGCAAGTCCGCCCCAGGCGAACAGGTACTCCCCTGGCGATATGTTCACGCTGGTTTCGTTCCCGAACTGAATCGTAGCTGCAGGCCCGATCCACAGATCCTCCGTTCCGAAGAGCAGATGATTCATCAAACCGAGCAGGTAATGCAGCACGAAGAATACCAGGATGCCGATCCAGACGCTGCCTTTTTTCGTAACGCTCCTCGACACGGTAATCGCGAAGAAGATCGTAATCATTAAGAAGATGAACTGCCATGCAGCCAATAAAGCGTTCGCCACATAATACCATATCGGCAATTCGGATAGATGGAGAGCTTCCCATGGCAAACCGGACATTCTCCAATATAGCCATGCATGGGCAAGCATCAAAATAGACAGCACCAGCAGCGTTGCGCACGCCAGGAACAGGGATGACGCAATGCTCCACACCGAGCGGACGGGAAGCAGTCTGCGGTGATATGCTTTAATGTTGCTGGCGAAGTTCTTGCAGGTAACTACGAGCAGCAGCACGCTTGCGGAGCCGTAGGCAAGCATACTTAGGATCATCATCACCCCCGGTTCCCAGTGCCTTATCGATCCGGTTACCGTGATGACAACCTGCACAATCAGCAGCACCGCGAGGGCGCCCAGGAGCGTCGTCGCATTTCTCTTCCAGTCGTACTTCAGCAATCTCATCATGTTATGCATACACCTCTTTAAACATCTCATCTATGCTCTTGCCATGTTTAATTCGGATGTTCTCCACCTCGTCATGCATGACGATCTCTCCGTCCCGAATAAAGATGACTTCATCAAATATCCGCTCGATATCGCTGACCAAATGCGTGGATATGATGATGCTGCTGTCCTCATTGTAGAATTTGACGATGGCGTCCAAAATTTTGCCTCGGGCTACGGGGTCGACCCCGCCGATCGGCTCGTCAAGCATATACAGCTTGGCATTTCGGGATAGTGCCAGCGTCAATTGCAGCCGCTCGTTCATCCCCTTGGAGAGGGTGCTTACCCGGTCCTCCGGGTTCAGCTTCATGAATTCCAGCATGCTGCGTGCTTTATCGGGGTCAAAGTCTGCATAGAAATCCCGGAAGTATTCAATCGCATCCGATACCTTCATCCAGCCTTCGGTCAACGAGCGGTCCGGCATAAAGGAGACCTCCGCTTTCGTCTTAAGGCCGACCGGCATGCCCGCGATTTCCATGGTTCCCTTCGAAGGCTGCATCAGGCCAGCGGCGATTTTCATGAAGGTGCTCTTTCCGCTTCCGTTCGTACCCAGCAGTCCGATGATTTTACCGCTGCCGATGCTTAAGGATACGTCGTGCAGCGCCTTACGCCCTCCGCCATAAACTTTGCTTATATTTCGGGCTTGCAGCAGATTCTCCATGTTCGCTCCACCTCACTTGTATTCATTAAGGTTCTTTCACGGCATCTTCAACGATGCTGACGATGTCCTGATCCTTAAAGCCCAGCTCCTGCATGCCGCGAATGAACCGCTCCAGCAGCTCGCCGGCCATTTCTTTCTTAATGGTCATAATTTTCGATTCCTCGCTTGTCACATACCGGCCCAATCCCCGCCGCGTCTCCACAATACCCTCACGCTCCAATTCTTGAAAAGTTCGCTGCACCGTGTTCGGATTGATCTGGAGCTCGGCTGCGAGCTCCCGCACTGATGGAATTTTATCTCCAGGCTGAAGATTGCCGATAATGATCTGTTTCTTCAGATAGGTCATGATTTGCAAATAGATCGGCAGATTATTGTCAAATTCAATACTCACTGTCCGGTAACTCCTTTCCGCCGCTCATCTCGGTCTTCTTGGCTTTCTCTATTAAGCGACATCCCGTTTTTTAAACGTAACAAAGCCTGCTCCGAGAAACAAGAGAAGATAGGCAACGAGCACAGTAATGGAAAATGCTAAGCTCATGCCAGGGACCGGCGAGGACCCGCCTCCGCTGTACATGGACAAATCCACATTCAGGAACAGCAGATACTTCGACCAGCTGTAACGTGCGAGCAGTTGAACCACCATGCTCTCCACAATGACCGAAAACATGCCGATACCGATGGCAGCTCCCGACGACCGGGTTAGGATGCCTACCATAAACGTCAGGGTTACGTAGACAACCGTGTAAACGAGATTGTACAGGGACCCCTGCAGGACATCATTAAGCGTAGCCGAGCCGTTCTCCATGCCGAAGGAAATCTGACCAGTTAGCACTGACACAGCTAGCATAAACGCTACAAGGGTTACTACATAAATCAGAATGGCCGTATATTTCGAAGCCAAAATTTTGGTCCGGCTTTGTGCGCGGATCAGCAGCAGCTTGATCGTTCCCATGCTGTGCTCCTTCGCCACCGTCCCTGCGGTTACGACGACCGCAAGCAGCGTCAGCATTTGGCCCATCCCTCTGGTGGAGACGGCCATCTCCGCAAATCCGTAGCCGTTGTCTCCACCGGAGAAGTTATACAGCATCACGGCAACGAGAATGACAGCGCCTGCCAGCAGCAGATAAGGCAAAAAGAAGCTGCGTTTCTTGAACATTTTGAGCCATTCGTTCCATACTAGGTTTCCAAAGCTACGCAATGCGGTTTCCTCCCGTCCATTTCAAGAATTCATCCTCGAGCGATGACTTGTGCTCCTCAACCCGATAAATGCGCACCCGCGCGTTACACAGTGCGGATATCAGATCGGGAATATCCTCTTCCTTCAATCGAACAGTCAAAGCTCCTTCATCCGGGATCGAACCGATCCGAGTCAGACCATCCAGTCTCGAGGCAGTCTGTTCGGCGAGTTCAAGATCATTGACGCGAAGCGTTACGGTAGACAGCTCTTCGTTCTCCCCGGCCTGGCCGATCGCTCGCTCCGTCACGAGTTTCCCCTCCTGAATGACAACGACACGGCTGCACATCAGTTCCATCTCGGACAGCAGGTGACTGGATACAAGAATCGCAATTCCTTCCTCGCGGGCAATTCGCTTCAGATAATCACGCATTTCGCGGATCCCTGCCGGGTCCAGACCGTTTGTGGGTTCATCCAGAATCAATATCGAGGGGTTGTGCAGAAGAGCCTGAGCGATGCCTAATCGCTGGCGCATCCCGAGGGAATAGGCACTGACCTTCTTGTGAATCGCATCCTGAAGCCCGACCAGCTTGACGATCTCCATAATTCTTGTGATGCTTACGCCGTCAGACATACGCTGGTATTGTCTCAGATTGTCATAGCCGCTCATATACGGATAAAATTCAGGATTCTCGATAATGCCTCCGATATGACGAATCGCCTTCACAAAGTCTCCCTTAATACTATGCCCTTGCACCAGCACGTCCCCGCGGGACATCTCAATCAGACCGACAATCATCCGGATCGTTGTTGTCTTACCGGCGCCGTTAGGACCGAGCAAGCCTACGATTTCTCCGTGATGTATATCAAAGGTAAGGCCATCTACAATATTTCGACGACCGATCGTCTTGGTAACTCCGTTTACGGATAGAACGGGAGTTGTATTCGTTCCGACCATGGTTCCACTCCTCTTTTGTATCAGTGTTATAGTTGAATAGTACACTAAGATATTGGTATTGTAAAGCCCCGATAAGAAAAAATGAAAAGAATTGAATTCGAAATGGCGGAAAGCAAGCTAGGAGGCATAGGTGTCACCTTAAGGCTATCTATTTTAGTTGGAGTGGGATACCGCAGGAGTGATATTTACAGGTCCACCTTCTGGACCAGCTGGATTGGCATGAAACATTATACATACCCAGGCAAATGGCATGAAGGGTGTCAAGATCGTGGAAATCGTTCCAGGCGCGTCCGCAGACGGCATTCTTGAGGTAGGCGATATCATTATAAGCACCGATAATAAGCAAATTCGGCAATATGATGAGTTAGAGGGAATCGTAACGGCCGTGCAGCCTGGCGAAGAAATACACTGGCGTTTATTAGAGACGGTCAACAGCAACAAGCAACACTTACCGTACTCCCCTACGGTCAGCGAAAGCCGGTTGGCAATCCTCACTAGAGCGGAGTAGGAACATTAATCCTTGCAGGATACTTTCGGGGGCGAGTTGAGCTTCACGCCCCTTAAAGCTCAACCCTGAGTTCTTCTTAAGAGGCGCCGGTAAACGATTTACTATATAAAATATTAATGACATACATATTTAAAAGGCCGTCATCGATTGCTCGATAACGGCCTTTATGGTTGTTCGCTTGGCGGCGTCCTACTCTCCCGGGACCCTTCGGTCCAAGTACCATCGGCGCTGGAAGGCTTAACGGTCGTGTTCGGTATGGGAACGCGTGGAACCCTTCCGCCATCGCCACCAAACGTGATTTTTGCGCTGCACTTTGCTTCAATGATTGCTCACCAGCAAAATATCAAGCCTTAGAAAAGGCATGCAGCTTCAAAATCGTTTCAAGATCTTTTGAACCTTGAAAACTAGATACGAAACGTCTTTGCGTTGTTTAGAATCCGTAGCATTTCCCCAATGGTTGGATCGGGGTCCCCGAAAAGTATTCGGCATCCGCTTCAAAGCTTCGCTTCACTTTTTGGGGTAATTTTAGGATAAGCCCTCGACCGATTAGTATTGGTCAGCTCCATGCATTACTGCACTTCCACCTCCAACCTATCTACCTCGTCGTCTTCAAGGGGTCTTACATACTGGGAAATCTCATCTTGAGGGGGGCTTCACGCTTAGATGCTTTCAGCGCTTATCCCGTCCGTACGTAGCTACCCAGCCATGCTCCTGGCGGAACAACTGGTGCACCAGCGGTACGTCCATCCCGGTCCTCTCGTACTAAGGACAGCTCCTCTCAAATTTCCTACGCCCACGACAGATAGGGACCGAACTGTCTCACGACGTTCTGAACCCAGCTCGCGTACCGCTTTAATGGGCGAACAGCCCAACCCTTGGGACCTACTTCAGCCCCAGGATGCGATGAGCCGACATCGAGGTGCCAAACCTCCCCGTCGATGTGGACTCTTGGGGGAGATAAGCCTGTTATCCCCAGGGTAGCTTTTATCCGTTGAGCGATGGCCCTTCCATGCGGTACCACCGGATCACTAAGCCCGACTTTCGTCCCTGCTCGACTTGTAGGTCTCGCAGTCAAGCTCCCTTATGCCTTTGCACTCTTCGAATGATTTCCAACCATTCTGAGGGAACCTTGGGGCGCCTCCGTTACTCTTTAGGAGGCGACCGCCCCAGTCAAACTGCCCGCCTGACACTGTCCCCGTACCGGATCACGGTACCAGGTTAGAACCTAGATACGATCAGGGTGGTATCCCAACGTCGCCTCCACACAAGCTGGCGCTCATGCTTCAAAGGCTCCCACCTATCCTGTACAGATCGTACCCAAATCCAATATCAAGCTGCAGTAAAGCTCCATGGGGTCTTTCCGTCTTGTCGCGGGTAACCTGCATCTTCACAGGTATTAAAATTTCACCGGATCTCTCGTTGAGACAGCGCCCAAGTCGTTACGCCATTCGTGCGGGTCAGAATTTACCTGACAAGGAATTTCGCTACCTTAGGACCGTTATAGTTACGGCCGCCGTTTACTGGGGCTTCGGTTCACAGCTTCGGGTTTAACCCCTAACCGCTCCCCTTAACCTTCCAGCACCGGGCAGGCGTCAGCCCGTATACTTCGCCTTGCGGCTTCGCACAGACCTGTGTTTTTGCTAAACAGTCGCTTGGGCCTTTTCACTGCGGCCCCCTCGGGCTATTCACCCTACCGAGGCACCCCTTCTCCCGAAGTTACGGGGTCATTTTGCCGAGTTCCTTAACGAGAGTTCTTCCGCGCGCCTTAGAATTCTCTTCTCGCCTACCTGTGTCGGTTTGCGGTACGGGCACCTTCACCTGACTAGAGGCTTTTCTTGGCAGTGTGAGATCATGACCTTCGCTACTGTAATTTTCACTCCCCATCACAGCCCAGCCTTACGATGTGCGGATTTGCCTACACATCAGCCTCACTGCTTGGACGGACATCCATCAGTCCGCGTCACTACCCTCCTGCGTCACCCCATCGTTCATAACGGTTTACGGTGGTACAGGAATTTCAACCTGTTGTCCTTCGACTACGCCTTTCGGCCTCGCCTTAGGTCCCGACTTACCCTGAGCGGACGAGCCTTCCTCAGGAAACCTTGGGCTTTCGGCGGATCAGATTCTCACTGATCTTTTCGTTACTCATACCGGCATTCTCACTTGTATGCTGTCCAGCGCTCCTTACGGTACACCTTCAACCTACATACAACGCTCCCCTACCCCTGAATCGACTTCACTCCACCTTCGAAGTGTGTTTAACCCCTGAGAGCATTTGGTCATCCTTGATTTCATCTCAAGTCTGACAAAAATGTTCAACTCAGGCTCACTACCTCAAAGAAGCAGTGAAGTCGATTCAAGCCATAGCTTCGGTGGTGTGTTTAGCCCCGTTACATTTTCGGCGCAGAGTCACTCGACCAGTGAGCTATTACGCACTCTTTAAATGGTGGCTGCTTCTAAGCCAACATCCTGGTTGTCTGTGCAACTCCACATCCTTTCCCACTTAACACACACTTGGGGACCTTAGCTGATGGTCTGGGCTGTTTCCCTTTTGACAATGGATCTTAGCACTCACTGTCTGACTCCCGGATATAAGTCTATGGCATTCGGAGTTTGACTGAGCTTGGTAACCCTTGCGGGCCCCGCACCCAATCAGTGCTCTACCTCCACGACTCTCAATTCCGAGGCTAGCCCTAAAGCTATTTCGGGGAGAACCAGCTATCTCCGAGTTCGATTGGAATTTCTCCGCTACCCCCACCTCATCCCCGCACTTTTCAACGTACGTGGGTTCGGGCCTCCAGTGCGTGTTACCGCACCTTCACCCTGGACAGGGGTAGATCACACGGTTTCGGGTCTACGTCCACATACTAAAGCGCCCTATTCAGACTCGCTTTCGCTGCGGCTACGGCTTCTCGCCTTAACCTTGCATGGGAACGTAACTCGCCGGTTCATTCTACAAAAGGCACGCCATCACCCATAGATCGGGCTCTGACTTCTTGTAAGCACACGGTTTCAGGTTCTATTTCACTCCCCTTCCGGGGTGCTTTTCACCTTTCCCTCACGGTACTGCTTCACTATCGGTCGCTAGGGAGTATTTAGCCTTAGCAGATGGTCCTGCTGGATTCATACGGGGTTTCACGTGCCCCGCACTACTCGGGATCCGTCTCGGAGGGTTCACATTTTCGATTACAGGGCTTTTACCTTCTATGGCCGGCCTTTCCAGACCTGTTCGTCTAATCTAAACCTTTGTAACTCCATGTGAGACGTCCCACAACCCCAGAGAGCAAGCTCTCTGGTTTAGGCTGTTCCGCGTTCGCTCGCCGCTACTGACGGAATCACTCTTGTTTTCTCTTCCTCCAGGTACTTAGATGTTTCAGTTCCCTGGGTATGCCTCCTCGCATCCTATGTATTCAGATACGGGTAACTGGCTATTACACCAGCTGGGTTTCCCCATTCGGACATCCCCGGATCGAAGCTTGCTTACAGCTCCCCGAGGCAGTATCGTTGTTCGCCACGTCCTTCATCGGCTCCTAGCGCCTAGGCATCCTCCGTGTGCTCTTAGTAGCTTAACCTTATGCTACTTTTATTGAAACTTGTTTTGACACAAGTTCAGCTAAAAGGATATTTCTAAAACGCAAATTCGTTTCGTTATCTAGTTTTCAAGGATCAATGATTGATGAAATTGATTTGGTGGAGCCAAGGGGGATCGAACCCCTGACCTCCTGCGTGCAAGGCAGGCGCTCTCCCAGCTGAGCTATAGCCCCTCAAATTCCATCAAAACTGAACAAATGAAAGCACGTCATTGTCTTTGCTTTCGCAAAGGATCGGCGACCTTGCGGTCAGCCATATTTGTACCGCTTCGCTACGGAAGCGAGGTACTCCATAGAAAGGAGGTGATCCAGCCGCACCTTCCGATACGGCTACCTTGTTACGACTTCACCCCAATCATCTACCCCACCTTCGGCGGCTGGCTCCCGTAAGGGTTACCCCACCGACTTCGGGTGTTGTAAACTCTCGTGGTGTGACGGGCGGTGTGTACAAGACCCGGGAACGTATTCACCGCGGCATGCTGATCCGCGATTACTAGCAATTCCGACTTCATGCAGGCGAGTTGCAGCCTGCAATCCGAACTGAGACTGGCTTTTTAGGATTGGCTCCACCTCGCGGCTTCGCTTCCCGTTGTACCAGCCATTGTAGTACGTGTGTAGCCCAAGTCATAAGGGGCATGATGATTTGACGTCATCCCCACCTTCCTCCGGTTTGTCACCGGCAGTCACCTTAGAGTGCCCACCCGAAGTGCTGGCAACTAAGATCAAGGGTTGCGCTCGTTGCGGGACTTAACCCAACATCTCACGACACGAGCTGACGACAACCATGCACCACCTGTCTCCTCTGTCCCGAAGGCCGCCTCTATCTCTAGAGGATTCAGAGGGATGTCAAGACTTGGTAAGGTTCTTCGCGTTGCTTCGAATTAAACCACATACTCCACTGCTTGTGCGGGTCCCCGTCAATTCCTTTGAGTTTCAGTCTTGCGACCGTACTCCCCAGGCGGAATGCTTAATGTGTTAACTTCGGCACCAAGGGTATCGAAACCCCTAACACCTAGCATTCATCGTTTACGGCGTGGACTACCAGGGTATCTAATCCTGTTCGCTCCCCACGCTTTCGCGCCTCAGCGTCAGTTACAGCCCAGAGAGTCGCCTTCGCCACTGGTGTTCCTCCACATATCTACGCATTTCACCGCTACACGTGGAATTCCACTCTCCTCTTCTGCACTCAAGTTCCCCAGTTTCCAGTGCGTCCCGAAGTTGAGCCTCGGGTTTAAACACCAGACTTAAAGAACCGCCTGCGCGCGCTTTACGCCCAATAATTCCGGACAACGCTTGCCCCCTACGTATTACCGCGGCTGCTGGCACGTAGTTAGCCGGGGCTTTCTTCTCAGGTACCGTCACTCTCATAGCAGTTACTCTATGAGACGTTCTTCCCTGGCAACAGAGCTTTACGATCCGAAAACCTTCATCACTCACGCGGCGTTGCTCCGTCAGGCTTTCGCCCATTGCGGAAGATTCCCTACTGCTGCCTCCCGTAGGAGTCTGGGCCGTGTCTCAGTCCCAGTGTGGCCGTTCACCCTCTCAGGTCGGCTACGCATCGTCGCCTTGGTGAGCCGTTACCTCACCAACTAGCTAATGCGCCGCAGGCCCATCCTCAAGTGACAGATTGCTCCGCCTTTCATAAATCCGCCATGCAGCAGATTTAATTATCCGGTATTAGCTACCGTTTCCGGTAGTTATCCCAGTCTTGAGGGCAGGTTGCCTACGTGTTACTCACCCGTCCGCCGCTAACTCTCAGAGAAGCAAGCTCCTCATCAAGTCCGCTCGACTTGCATGTATTAGGCACGCCGCCAGCGTTCGTCCTGAGCCAGGATCAAACTCTCCAATAAAGATCGTCCGAAGGACGATGAATTGAAAGAGCGATTAAGCTCATTTAGAAGCCAACGTCTTCACGTTGCTTGTGTTTCATTGACGTGTTCCATTTGTTCAGTTTTCAAGGAACTTGATGTTTCGTCTGTCGCGCCGATCAGTTCAATCAGCAGCGCAGGTTTATATCATATCAAGTTATCGACGTCATGTCAACACTTTTTTTCGACGCCGTTCGACAACCTGCAAAAGCGTTTGTCAAAAGCGACAATTAGTAATATACCACCTGGGCGAAAAATTATCAAGGCTTTTGCTCAAAAAAATCGATCTCCTTTTTATTCCATCATGTTTGCCTTCCGAACTTCGGATTTATTTGCATTTTGTTATTCGAATTCATTGATTTCCACACGAAAAGGTTTTAATGTTAGTTCATTACTGAAACGGCGCATGGTTCATGATTATGCCCACTACATAACACCACTCTATATAAGAAGAAAGGAGTTCCTTCAATGGCGGACAGAAGCGTAGCTCTCCAGAAACCCTCTGCCCCCCCAAGCCCCGTCCGTGGCGGGACTCAACAGGCGACGGTATATCGGATACTGCTTGCGATCAGCTTCGTACACTTATTTAATGATTCGATTCAATCAGTCATCCCTGCGATCTTTCCTATTTTAAAAGACAATCTATTTCTAACCTTTACGCAAATCGGCTGGATTTCCTTTGCCATCAACTTTACTTCTTCCCTTATACAGCCGGTTATCGGCTATGCCGCCGACCGCAGGCCGACACCGATTCTTCTGCCAATCGGCATGTGCTTTACGTTCGCGGGCGTGTTCCTTCTTGCGCACGCGCATACCTATTTGCTTGTCATGCTCGCCGTTATACTCATCGGCCTTGGCTCGGCAACCTTCCATCCGGAAGGAATGCGGGTCGCCCATATGGCTGCCGGTATGCGAAAGGGCTTGTCTCAATCGATCTTTCAGGTTGGGGGCAATGCCGGACAATCCCTGGCGCCGCTGCTTACGAAGTTTATTTTTGTACCCTACGGGCAAATCGGAGCGATGGCCTTCACCTTTGTCGCGGGGGCCGGCATCCTCGTCCAGAGCTATGTTGCCAAGTGGTACCACGGGATGCTGAAAGCAGGCTATACCTTCAAAAAGAGAACAGCCGGCAGAACACTGGACCCTGCCCGCCGCAAAAGCATCTGGAACGCGACCGTCGTGCTCGTCGTCCTCGTGTTCATCCGCTCTTGGTATGGAGCAGCGATCAGCAGCTATTACGCTTTTTATTTAATGGATGCTTACCGGATATCCATTGAAAATGCGCAAATTTATATTTTTCTATTCCTGGCTTCGGGAGCCGTAGGTACCTTCTTCGGGGGGCCGCTTGCCGATCGTTACGGACGACGGAATCTGATCATCTTCTCCATGGTTGGGACAGCGCCGATTGCGCTCATCCTGCCTTTCGTGTCTTCATTCTGGGCAGGGGTGCTGCTTGTGATCAGCGGATTCGTGCTTTTATCCAGCTTCTCGGTGACCGTGGTATACGCCCAAATGCTGCATCCCGGCAATATCGGCACGGTCTCCGGACTAATCACCGGTTTTGCCTTCGGCATGGGCGGCATCGGCTCGCTGGTGCTCGGAAACCTCGGGGACGTCTGGGGAATTGCCAATGTCATGATTGCCGTTGGCTTCCTTCCTCTGCTGGGGCTTCTTGCCCTCTTGCTGCCAAGTGACCGAACGCTCGATCAGTGGTCGAAGGAATAACCGTTTCTGGCGATCCCCTTAAATCACTACGAATAAAGAAACAATGGTTCACACGGTGGCCATTAGCTAGATTAAATGTCCAAGACGCTCGCCATTCGCATGTTTGCGGATCGGATGAGCGTTTTTCTTTTTTTAATGTTAGGGATGGCAGATTGTGAGGGAGCTTTATATGAAAAGAGGTCCCGGTGGTCACCAGTGTCTCAGGGACATGCTTGTTTACTTTATTTTACGGACCAGCTTAATAAACCAATAGAGAAAGATCCACGGCAAAACATAGGTTGTCACCCATTCTATGCTTCGCTGGATCCCACCGCCTTCCGCCCCTTCGCCAACGTCACCCAACACAGTAAGTAGTACGAATACGGGTACGATCGCTATAACAAAATAAATGATGATCTTTTGGGTTTTCAACTTTGTTCGCCTCCCGTTATGCTCGTCCATTATCCTTATTACAAGCATTCGTTCATTGTTCTGTCAATAAAAAAGGGCCCGGCTGCTGCCAGCCGAGTCCCTCGATAATGATGAGTCGTTGCATCAAAACTAGGATCAGATTTTATTCAAGTAATCCAGCAGGCGGTACACGATGACCGATACTTGCGCCCGGGTCGAAGTCTCTTCAGGTGCAAAACGGTTTCCGTTCATCCCTTTGACGAGACCCTGTTCAACTGCAAAAGCGACGGCGGCACGTGCATCAGCCGGAATTTGATTCGCATCGCTGAAGGACAATTGGCCTCCTTCGGACTCCACCTTCAATGCGTCGGCAATCATCGTGACCATCTCTACCCGAGTCAGCGGGTTCTTCGCTCCCGCTTCCTTGCTGCGGGTATCCCAATCGATGCCTGTCTCAAAGATGCGGTCCAAGAGGGTAGCGAACTCTGCACGGGTTATGGTTGTGTTCGGTGAGAAGCGTCCGGCCCCTGTGCCGTACGTGACGTGCTGTGAGGCGGCAACTTCAATCTCATCCTTGGCCCAGTGACCGCTGATGTCATTGAAGGTTACGCTGTTCTCGGCGGCAACGTAGGATGCCGGAACGTAGATCCGGAAGGTAATGGAGCCTTTTGCGGCAGAATGCAGTAAGCCTGCGGACACCATGTCTCCTGTTGCCGACTGCATGTAGGCGCCAACCTTGCGCGCATCCTTCACCTTGGCCGAATCATAGTTTAGTGTCAGCAAAATCGAATGCTTGAACTTATCGGCATGCTTCACCGTCACGAGCGGCGAAACAACATTCAAGCTTGCAGGATTTCCTGCCTTGCCGGCAGCTACGGACACCGTCAAATTGAATCCGCTGGCCGTCGTGAAATCATCCAGCGCATCGGCAGGCACCGTCAACGCAAAGCCGTTGCCTTGAATGACCAGCGGCTTGCCGGAGGCTTTTAGCTTATCAACGGTTGCCTTGTTTAAAGTAAATGCAACGTCGCTGTACTTCGTGAAGTCCAGCTTTGATACATCCAGCTTCACTTCCTTGCCGTCTCCGGCAATGCCTGCACTCACTGCGGTTTCAGACAATGCAGCGGTGGCGGATTCGGTGCCATCCGTATTTTTCTTCGTTGTTACTTTGGCATCGCCCGATACTTCAGGAGCCGGTGTGGATGGAGTCGTAGAACCGCCACCGGACGATGATCCGCCTCCTCCGCCGGAGCCACCGCCTGGGTTACCCGGATCCGGGTTGCCAGGACCCGGAGCACCGGTCAGCTGCAGATCAACCGTTGCCGTTCCTTCCAGACCTTGACGGTCCTTGACCGAAAGCTCTACCGTATAGTTGCCCGAGGACAGTCCATCAAGCGGAATGGTAAATGCCCCATCCTGCTCAACATCAAAGCTTCCTTCCTTGGCTACGGATTTGTTGGCTCTCTTGATCGTGTATTTGGCATCGAGCCATTCGCTTACGTCGAAGTCGATTGCCCATTCATCCCACATCGCCGGAGCAGCAGTTACATAGAGATCCTCGATTGTACCGCTTAAGGCAGGCTTATCCTTGCCTGAAAGCTGTACATCTTGTTCTGTATGAATAACCGGCGCTGCTCGTTTGACGAAGAACGGGATGGTGGAGTAATCGGAACTTACTTGCAAATTTGTACCCAAAGCTAAAAGTTCAATGGAGTATAATCCATCCTGAACTTCCACCTCTTGCTCGGTTGCATAATCGCCGTATTTTCCGTTCCAACCGATTGTAAAGGACGTGTTAGCATCAAAGTACCCCTGATTCCCGAAAATTTGGCCAATTATTCCATCACCTTCTACCCCCGCTCCTGGGTTCAGGCTGTCGTACAGATCAGCAATGACGATCTGCATCGGATTATAGAATTCGAATGAAACATTCAATTTCCCAAGATTTCCGTACTGATCCAATGGGAAATGCGGAATATATACCTCTGTATCGTTAAATACTTTGGTGTACTTAATTCCTGTAATCTCTAAATTGAAGTACGCTGCATACGGTACAGAATACGTCCGCGTTCCATTTGTCAGCGTAATATAGCCTTGCTGCTCCGAAACACCCGTAATGCCCTCCGGCACTTCCAGGGTAACGACCAGTTCCTCTTGGCCGTTCAGCGCGAAGGAGGCTTTATCTACCGTCACCGAGACGCCCGGCGTCTCAACAGTAGAATTGACTGCGACCTTAAATTCTCCCCCGTTTGCCCCCAGTTGCTCTACCCGGATTTTCTTCTGGACCTTTTTAGCTGTCGTCCCCGTAAAGTTGCCGAAACTGATGCTGCCGGTAATGTTGTCATACTCTTTGCTGGTTCCTTTCTCCTGATAAGTTGTCTTGTCGATGACCTTGACCAGCGTATCCGCTTGAATCGTCTGGAGCGCTTGTACGCGGCCTGCCCCCTGATCATTGACTTCGTACAATTCAGTGTTCAGAACCTTCGCATTGTTCATGAGCGCGACCTTAACATCAAACGGCGACCAATGGCTGTTCTTTTCCAGGATCAGAGCAGCGAGACCAGCAACGTGCGGAGACGCCATGCTCGTGCCCGTGAAGCGATCATACGCTTGGCTGTAATCCGCCTCTGGCGAATCCTTGCCGTATGCCGGTACCGTTGACAGGATGCTCGTTCCTGGTGCTACGACATCCGGTTTAATATCCAGCGTTTTCTTGGCTGGTCCTCTTGAACTCGAGGTGTACATTTCATCCCCTTCGGTTTGGGTCCGCTTGAAATCGGAGAACCGGACTTGAAGGTTCGGATGTTCACCGAGAAGTGCCTTAATCTGCTCCCCTACATCCTTGCTAGTACGGAAGGTCGGGATGAATTGGAAGCTGTCTCCAAGGTACGCTATCGGATTGGTAGCGTCATCCGTATTGTTGTATATGATAATACCGATGGCTCCTGCTGCCTTGGCACTAGCGATCTTGTCGACGAATGGAATGACGCCTCTTTGAATCAATGCGATTTTACCTTCAGCGTTTACCCCTTTGAAATCCTCAGGATAACCAAGTCCGGCATAGACCAACTCGAAATCTCCTTGAAGTACAACTTCAGGATCCTCTGCCAAATTCCAGGCCATCAAATCCATTCCATAAGTTGCTTCAACAACAGTCAACGGTCTGTTCTGCTCATCAACAGAACCGTTCCCCTCCTGTTCAAGCGGGAGTTGTCCGTCGGTCGACTCGGTTCCTTCGTCTGTTGACGGGGAGTCTACAGGAGTTCCCTGTTCCGAGTCTTGCTCAGTCGATGTACCGGTTGCTGGTACGCTTGTGTCTTCTTCCGTATGACCGGATAGGTTCGATGCCTCTCCATGGCTCTCGGCCTCCGTTTCTGACGTTCCTGCAGATGGTTCTTGTCCAAGATCGGCTTCACCTGCATCCTCTCCTTCTTCCGGAACTGGCTGTTGATCCGGCTGCGTTGCATTTCCCAGCTCTGCCGGAGGATCGCTCGGTTCCGTATTATCCGGCTGATCGATTTCAAGATCCTCTTCCGCGTAAAAATAACCGGTGGCTGCAATCTCATCACTTGGTCCCGTCGAGTTGCCTACAGTTATGGCAAATGCGGAAGTGGCCGGTGACCCGGCCGTCCAGCGGTTAGGACCGCTATTGCCGCTCGCGACAACCGGTGTTACGCCGGCCAAGGCGGCATTGTTAACCGCAACCGATGTCACATAATCCGGATCATTACGGGAATTACCCAGGGATAGGTTGATGACATCCATGCCATCCTGAACGGCGCGGTCAATGCCGCCAACCACCCAGCTGGAATAACCGCTGCCATATGGCCCAAGGACACGGTAAGCATAGATGCTCGCTCCCGGCGCAATTCCCACAACACCGAATTCGCCTGCTTCCCGTGCAGCAATCGTTCCCGCTACATGTGTTCCATGATCAGTCCAATAGGTGCTTCCATTGTCATCTACCGGAGCCGGATTGGTAGGATCGTTCTCCCAATCAAGAGGCGTTGCTTCATAAGGGTCATTGTCATTATCAACGAAGTCATATCCCCCCTTATAGGCGTCCTTCAAGTTCGGATGCTCGTAATCAATGCCGGTATCAATGACACCGACCTTGATGCCCTTCCCGGTGTATCCCAAATCCCACACGTCTGGTGCCCCGATAAAAGGACCCGTATCCTTCATGTAAGGCTTGACTTCGTCAACCTTCGGACCCGCCGTTACTTCCAGATCCGGATACACACCAAGCACACCAGGGATCTCAAGCAGTGCTTCGACTTGGCTCCCTTCGATCTCCATGGAAAGACCGTTGAATGCATAGCTATATTGATTTGAAACGTCGTGATCGATATTTTTGGAGTCCAGGCTGTCTATAAATTTCTGCTGCTGCTGTTCCACTTGGGCTTCCGCCTGTGCTTCCATCGATGACGTAAAAGATCTGCCCGACAGTGCGGAAATTCCCTTCTTTAACGCAACAGGCTCGGCCGATAATTCAACAATGACTCTGGTCGGACCTCCCGTTGATTTCCTTAGACTCTGATCGAGTTCAGGAAACTCGGCCAGCTTCGCCCGATGCTCTAACATCTGCTTCAATTGGAATGCTTCTTCGGTGCTTAACGAACTGCTAAGCTCTTGCGATCCTTCCGTAGGAGCCGCAGCTGCAGGTACGACTAGAGATAGCGCCAATAGTAAACTTAATAGAATAGATAACCATCTTTTACTCAAAGCTTTGCTCCTCCCCGAAACATAATGTATAAAGCCATGAAACAGGGTCTTGAAACTAGCAGCAAAAACGCCTCTCTATCACCTCTTTCTATGAAAGACTGACCCGTGGTAAATTACTTCGAGGTGTAAATTTTATATTCCTTCATCCTTTTCTGTATTTAATTGTAAAGTATTGTCGGAAGGATAGGAGGTTTTGGCGAAAGCTCGAATAGTAGGGCCCAGCATTCATGCCTATAAGGCTGCATGGAGTTGCCATCGTAAATCGTCCTGCAGAGATTTTCACTGCAAAAAAATAGCGACACAGGAACCACTCCTGCATCGCTATTTCAAACTAATTTATTGAGCTGTTGAATTTGGCGGCCTCATCTCGCCGAGTTCAATCCATTCAGCTTGCTCAAGCTTCGTTCAAAAGCCGCACAAACTCTTCTTCGTTATCCAAAATATCAATCCCGAGCTGCTGCGCCTTGGCCAGCTTGCTTCCGGCCTTCTCGCCGGCGATCAGCAGGTCCGTCTTCTTGGAGACGCTGCCCGTCACTTTGGCTCCCAGCGCCTCCAGGCGCTCGGTGGCCTCCTCGCGGGTGAGCAGGTGCAGCGTGCCTGTCAGCACGACCGTCTTCCCGCTGAAGAACGAGTCGGTGCTCACCGGCTTCGGCGCTTCCGGTGCTTTGGCCTGCACGCCGAGCGACAGCATCTTCTCAATGCTCGCCCGGTTGAACGGATCCGCGAAATATCCGGCAATGCTCTCGGCCACGATGCCGCCAACGTCCGGCAGCTCCACCAGTTCTTCGGCAGTTGCCTCCATCACGCGGTGAAGATCCCGGTAATGGTCCGCAAGCATTTTGGTCGTGGATTTGCCGGTATTCGGGATGCCAAGCGCGAACAGAAACGCCGCGAGATCCCGCTCCTTGCTCTTCTCGATCGCATCCAGCAGGTTTTGCGCCTTCTTCTCCCCGAACCGCTCCAGCTTAACCAAGCTGTCGAAGGACAGCGTGTACAGATCGGCCGGCTCCCGTACATCCAGCTCCTCATACAGCTGGATCGCCGTCTTGTCGCTGAACGTCTCGATATCCATCGCATCCCGCGAAGCAAAATGCGTAATCCGCGCGACGATCTGCGGCTTGCACCCCGTCTTGTTGTTGCAGAACAGGTGCGCGCCGCGCTGCTCCAGCGGGAATCCGCAGGACGGACATGCCTCCGGATACAGAATCTCCTCGCCGTCATTCTCTTCCGTTACCTTACCGAGGATTTCCGGGATGACGTCGTTCGAACGGCGGATAAAGACGCGGGTACCGAGGGCGAACTTGAGGTTTTTGCGCTCAATATCCCCGATATTGTTCAGCGTGCAGTTCTGTACCGTAACGCCTGCCAGCTCGACCGGCTCGACGCGCGCGAGCGGCGTGATTTTTCCCGTGCGGCCCACGTTCCAGGATACCGACTGCAGCACCGTAGTTGTCTCTTCCGCTTCGAATTTGTAAGCAACCGCCCAACGCGGGAATTTATCCGTATACCCAAGTGCCTCGCGAGTGCGGAAATCGGTCACCTTCACGACGGCCCCGTCGATCAGGTAGTCCAGCTCGGAACGGCGTTTCTCGATGTCGGCCAGCTGCTCCATCACGTCATCGAACTGCTCAAAATAGAAAATATACGGATTCACCTTGAACCGGTTCTCCCGCAGGAAATCCATCATTTCCTTGTGGTCCTTAAACGCGACGCTGTCCGAGTAACCAATGTTGTAAAAATAAGCGTTCAGCTTGCGCTCGGCCGTTACCTTCGGGTTCAGGTTGCGCAGTGCGCCAGCCGCGGCGTTGCGTGCATTTTTAAGAGGCTCAACCGCCGTCTTATTGTATTCCTCCAGCACCGACAGGTTCATGATGCCCTCGCCCTGCACTTCGATCGTTCCTTCCGTGTACGGAATCGTGAGCGGAACCGATTTGATTGTCTTCACCTGGGAGAGGATGCCCTCGCCCACCACGCCGTTCCCCCGCGTCGAGGCTTGGATGAGCTTGCCGTTCTGATACGTCAAATTCAGCGTAAGCCCATCGAACTTCAGCTCAAGCGCGTAGCAAGGGGGCGGCAGCGGGCTGCCGGGATTCTTCGTATTGTAGTCATTAACCAGCCGGACGACCCGGTCATGCCAGGTACGAAGCTGCTCGATATTCTGGGCTTTGTCCAAGCTCCAGAGCGGCGCCAAATGGCGATGCGGCGTAAATCCCTTCAAAATCTCCCCGCCCACCCGCTGGGTAGGGGAATCCGGAAGCGTGACCCCGGTCTCTCTCTCCAATGCTACCAGCTGGTCATATAAAGCATCATATTCCTTGTCGCTCACGAGCGGCTGATCCAGCGTGTAGTAATGGTAATTGTATCGGTTTAGCTCCGCGATGAGCTTCTCCATCTGTTCCTTGAACTCCATGCAGGGGGAATCCTCCTTTAATATAATACGGGCATCATTCTTCGAACCGTCGAAGCAGGTTATTGCGAGCTTATGCTTGCAGTTACAGTGCTTCCCGCTTTCCTATCTCTTACGTCTCTAATTCTAGCCTTTATTCCACCTTCGTAATCGGAGCGAAGCCGGCCAGCAGCCGTTTCACGCCGACCGGTGCCGGGAACGCGATCTGCAGCTCCATGTCGTTGCCGCTGCCTTTGACCGCGACGATCGTGCCAGTGCCCCATTTGCCATGGGCTACTTTATCGCCGGCTTTGAAATCCGAGCTACCGCCGGCTGCAGCCTGACGGGCCGCCCCGCCTGTCGCCATCGTCACCCGGCTCTTCGATGCGGTCTGGGCGGATGCGGTTGAGCCTCCAAGCGACAGATCGCTGGTGCGGGATGCGCCGAAGTTGCTGCCTCCCCCGCCGCCAAAGCCGCGGCCGGCATACGAGCCGCCGACATTGCCGCCGCCTCCGCGGCGGTAGCGGTCATGGGCCATCTGCGTGTCTTCCTTCAGCTCATCCGGAATTTCATCCAGGAAGCGCGAAGGCGGATTGGCCGTGGTCCGGCCGAACAGAGTCCGCATGCGGGCACAGGACAGGAACAATTGCTTTTCCGCACGCGTAATGCCTACATAGGCAAGGCGACGCTCTTCCTCCAGCTCTTCATTGTCCATAAAAGCACGGCTGTGCGGGAATACGCCCTCCTCCATACCAATAATGAAAACAACCGGGAATTCAAGTCCCTTGGCGCTGTGCATCGTCATCAGCACGACCGCATCGCTCTTGTCTTCCTCGTCGTCATTCATCGAGTCGATATCCGCGATCAAGGCGAGATCCGTCAGGAAGGAGACGAGCGATTTATCCTCATTGTTCTTCTCGAACTCCTGGGTCACCGACAGGAACTCGTCGATGTTCTCGAGCCGGGAACGGGATTCGAGCGTGTTTTCATTTTGCAGCTCAAGCCGGTATTCCGACATCTCGAGCATTTTCTCGGTGAGCTCCGTCACGGACAGGTACTCCACCATTTTGTTCAGTGCGTCAATCATGTCGTAGAAATTAACGAGCGCGTTGCGCGTCCGCCCGGCGAAGCCGAGATCATCCACAACCTCCAGCACACGGAAAATCGAGATGCCCCGCTCTGCGGCGGCAGCCGCAAGCTTCGCTACCGTCGTATCCCCGATGCTCCGCTTCGGTACGTTAATGATTCGCGTCAAGCTGATATCGTCATCCGGGTTGGAAATGAGGCGCAGATAGGCCAGCATATCCTTGATCTCTTTGCGGTCGTAGAACTTGATGCCCCCGACGATCTGGTACGGAATGTCCGACTTGATCAGAATTTCCTCGATCACCCGCGACTGGGCGTTCGTCCGGTAGAGAATCGCATGGTCCGCGTAGTTTTTGCCGGCCTTGATGTTCTTGCTGATCTCCGAAGTCACAAAATATCCCTCGTCATGCTCCGTATCCCCGCGGAACACCTTGATCTTGGGCCCTTCCCCCTGCTCGGTCCACAGGTTTTTCGGCTTGCGGCCGGTATTGAGGGCGATCACGTTGTTGGCGGCATTCAGGATGTTCGATGTGGAACGGTAATTCTGCTCCAGCAGAATCGTCCGCGCCTCCGGGTAATCCTCCTCAAAATTCAGGATGTTCGTGATATCCGCGCCGCGCCAGCGATAGATGGACTGGTCGCTGTCGCCGACGACGCAAATGCGGTGATGGCTGTCGGCCAGCATCCGGCACAGCATATACTGCGCCCGGTTCGTATCCTGGTATTCATCCACATGGATGTACTGGAATTTGCGCTGGTAGAAATCAAGCACTTCCGGCACTTCCTTGAACAGCTGGATCGTCGTCATGATCAGATCGTCAAAATCGAGGGAGTTGTTGCTCTTCAGACGCTTCTGGTAATCCACGTACACCTTGGCGACCAAGCTCTCGAAATAATCTCCCGCTTTCTGCTCATATTGCTGCGGAGTAATCAGCTCGTTCTTCGCCGCGCTAATGGCGGCTTGTACAGCCTTCGGTTCAAATTTCTTAGGATCGATATTGTGGTGCTTCATCACATTGCGGATCACGGATAATTGGTCGGTCGAGTCCAGGATGCTGAAATTCGATGTAAAGCCAAGCCGCTCAATATCCCTGCGCAAAATACGCACGCACATCGAGTGGAACGTCGATACCCAGATATCCTGCCCTTCCCGCCCGACGAGCTTCGAGACCCGCTCCTGCATTTCGCGGGCGGCTTTATTGGTAAAGGTGATCGCCAGGATGCTCCAAGGCGCCGCCTTGCGTGTGGCGATCAGGTACGCGATCCGGTGCGTCAGCACCCGCGTCTTGCCGGAGCCTGCTCCGGCCATGATGAGCAGCGGTCCGTCAGTGGCCTCCACGGCCTGCCGCTGCTGGGGATTGAGGCGCTTGATCGCCTCATGTATGTCAATGGAATGCATAAAGATTGCCTCCTAAGGTGTAAATTTGAGCAATGTGCGTCGTGTTGTGTTTTTTCAAAAAATGGGGTTGTACAAAAAGATCCGGGGTCTGTATAAGGAATGTTCGGCGGTCTACTTTGGCCTCTGTGGACTATTACTCATGTATATCAAGACTATAGGAATCGGGTATCAGGTGTTAGCCCTTAACCGTATTGACCGTCGCCAGTGCCTGCTCCAGGTCATCATAAACGATATTGCCCACGATGATGGTATCGGCGCATGCCGCAGCCTCAGCTGCCCGCTCTGCGTTCGTGATTCCCCCGCCGTAAAATAGACGGGCCTGATCAAGCGATCGGCGCAC
The DNA here is from genome assembly GCF_038597315.1 of Paenibacillus sp. FSL M8-0142. Taxonomy (NCBI): domain Bacteria; kingdom Bacillati; phylum Bacillota; class Bacilli; order Caryophanales; family Paenibacillaceae; genus Paenibacillus; species Paenibacillus sp. FSL M8-0142. The sequence goes on along the minus strand of NZ_CP152008.1, from coordinate 637,462 downwards.
CTTGCGGACGGTCTCCATATCGCCGAACGCACCGCTGTATTCCAAATAGACGACCGGCAGCTGCATGAGCTTGTCCGCCACTTGGGCGTAAGCTGCGGCAGAGCTTGCATCCAGCGCGGTATTCGCACCTGTCAGCTCGGCAACGGCCGCATCCGGATTCAGCACAATATAGCCCTCCGCCACGACCAGCTCCCACGGAATCATATAACCATACCGCTCGATTCCTTCATGATGGCGGCCGAGTATCCATGTCGGATCCCCGGTATTCAGCACCATGGGAATCATGTATAGATCAAATCCGGGTACAACGGCTTCCAGATCGGACACCTCCTGCACGCACGGCAGCTCATAGCGGCGAACACGGGACAGAAGATCCACCGTATTTTCATAGGTAACGCCTGTCGAGCCTCCTACCATAATCGCATCGGTTCCTGACATGCATACCGCATCAAGGGCATCGTCGCCGATCTCCTTGTCGGGATCCAGCTTAAACACATGCCGCCAGGATTGTATCAAATCTTTCAAGCGTCATACCTCCACGTTCACGGGTTACTATTATACTAAATTAAGTCTATGCCAGCACGGTATGCAAGTCAATTTATGTTCGCATAAAATACGAACATTTTTTTGGTAATGGCGGGGAAGCGAGGGATGTGCGCTCAAACCGTTTCATGGCGGTTGCAGGGAACGGGACGCGATGAGCATAAAAAGCCCAACCCTTCCCGTTAGCGGGAGAAGATTGGGCCAAGCTTCAAGCATCCGGTTATTGTGTTACTTTTTCGCGGTGTTGTTTGGTTTAAGTACGTGGATGTACCATTTTAAACCGGCTTTATGATTGAACAAGCTTACCTTATCCACTACCTCAAACGACCCGCAGGTCTCCATCTCTTGAATTTTGTGTTCCACCATGGCGTAATCGGGATCCTGCTGGTTTTTGTGCGAATACATCGATGTGACGATAACTCCGCCCGGCGTAAGAAACTCGGCGTATTCCAGCAGCTTGGCCGGCGTGTTCGGGACATACTGCAGCGATTCGTTAAAGACGATGACGTCAAAGGATCTCGGCGGCGTGTAATGATTGATGTCGGCGCAATGGAAAATAGGGTTGTCCGTTTTCCCCGAGGCGATTTTGATCGCTTCCTCCGACAGATCGACGCCTACATATGCCGGCTTTTCCTGCTCCGTCAGCAGATCGTACAGATTGCCCGCACCGCATCCCATATCCAAAATCCCCTCAGCTGCGGCAAACTTCCGTATATAGCCGTATACAATGGAATACCGGGCGTACTCGCTCATATCGGATAAGTAATCCCACATCTGCGCTTTATACTCTTCGTCCCATTGCTGCTTGCTGCTTTCAATGAAATCTTGAATCATTTTTTCCATGGATGGATTCCTCCCCATACGGAATGAATAGTAAGTCTTCAAGTATTCATGCTTAGACAAACGTACTGCAACGTAACCAGGAAATCTGGATGTTAAGTAGCCTTTTCCAAAAACATGGATTAGCGGGTTCTTAGGAAGTGCAGGAAGTGCAGAAAGTGCAAAAAGTGCAAGAAGTGCTAGAAATGTTAGAAATGCTTGAAATGCTAGAAGAGAGAGCAAGAGGTACAGGAAGCACAGGAAGTTCAGGTGGTTCAGATAGTTCAGGTAGTTCAGGTAGTTCAGGAAGCACAAGAAGTTCGGAAGTACAAGAAGTTCGGAAGTACAAGAAGTACAGAGTGTGATCAAACTTTCAGGATGGCTGCATGTGGGCACATGGCGAAGGTAAGTCGAGATTCATGCTAGTGAGGAATAAACATAGAGTCACATACTTTATTTTCGGTACAAACAAACAATGCTTGCGGCTTCGTTATAATACCATAATCATCCATATTATGTAAATGAACTGAAGTATGGAATAATATACAGCTGGGCATTTTTCGGATACGGGTTTCATCCTAAAAGTCGGGGAAGGGGCTTTGACTGCAAGGCAAGAGGAGAGTCGTTAGATCCTTCAGCAGGTTCAGCCCCGAAGACCGCACTATCAGTGCGGTTACTTTTGGAGTGTTTAGCGCAGGCTGATCTTTTCCAGCTCCGGTTCGGTTAGCAGGACGGAATAGACGCCGTACACACCCCATTTTTCATAATTGTTCACCGTATTGGCGTCGTTGATGGTGTGCACATACGTGACGGCCCCCGCATCCTTCAGCTTCGCCACAAAGTTGGGATTTACCCGGTGCTCCGGCATGGTTACGGCGTCGATATGATTCGCTTTCACGAACTCAATGATCCGCTCCGGCGAGTCTTTTGTCGCATACAGCGTGTAAATGATGGAGGAAAACGGGTAGATCTCCCTCACCATATCCAGCATCGTTTCATTGTAAATCTGGATCACCACCCGATCAAGCAATGCCGGATCCCGAGCCAAGGCAGCCTCTGTCAGCTCCGTCAAGAGCAGCCGGATGTCTTCATCCTTCTGCTCTTTCGTATCGGTCACGATATAGATATCCGGAACGCTGGCCATCAAGTCCATCACCGCATCCACATCCATCGGCTGGTATCGCTCCAATATCGGCGTCTCCATAAACTCCTCGTGGGTCAGACGTGCCCCCTGCTTCTCCTTCGGCAACTGATCCAGCTGGCCAAGCTGTTCGCTCATGCTCGCCGTCCACTCATGCCGTGCTACGACCTTTCGATCAGCCGTCAGCATAAAGTCGATCTCGAATACCCGGGTGCCCTGCTTATAATTAGCGACCATCGCCTCATATGCATTCGTATACGGCTGATCTTCCCCGCTGCATGGGCAATTAGACGATAGGCCGTAAAGCCCTGCCGCTCTTCGGAACCATCCTGGATATAGATTAGCATGAGGATCACTATTACCGAGAACAGTGCACCAACCGTCGCTATTCGTCTCATATTATCCCCGCCTCACCGTAGTCTAGTTGCGTATTCGTCTGTTTGCTAGGTTAATACCCGCCAGGCCAAGGTACCAAACGAAAAAACCCGCATTCGGCTTGTGCCAAATTGCGGGTTTTTGTTGGGATGATTAGTAAGCATTCTTGAAGCCATTGCGGATCGTGCGAAGAATGATCTTGATATCAAACAGAATGGACCAGTTTTCAATGTAAAAAATATCATGCTTGATCCGTTCCTCAATCGACGTGTCTCCTCGCAGCCCATTACTCTGCGCCCAACCGGTAATGCCAGGCCGGACATGGTGCTTCACCATGTATTTCGGAATTTCCTCTTTGAACTGCTCTACATAGTACGGACGCTCCGGTCTTGGGCCGACGACGCTCATATGCCCAAACAGCACATTGAAGAACTGTGGCAGCTCGTCGAGACTGGTCTTGCGCAAGAACGAACCGAATTTGGTGCGGCGCGGGTCATTTTCCACGGTCCATCCGGTGTCGGCTACGCCTGGCGGCAGCGGCTTCATGGAACGGAATTTATACATGTTAAACGTGCGGCGGTTAAGCCCTACCCGCTCCTGCTTAAAGATCGCCGGCCCGGGCGAGGTCAGCTTGATGCCGATGAAAATACCGACCATGACCGGCAACGTCAGGATAATCGCCACCAGTGAAAAGACAATATCAAACGCCCGCTTAAATAGCCGGTTCGCGGCCAGATCCAGGGGAATATCCCGCACATTGATCATCGGCATGCCCGCAAAATTGTCGAATACCGGCCGGGCCGGAAGATAATCGAAAAAGTCCGGAATAATGAGCGTACGCACGCCCGCCTTCTCACAGGCTGCAATGATCTCGGGATATTTGTGATGGGCATTGAGCGGCAAGGCCAGCACAACTTCGTCGATGAGCTTTTCGTTCAACACGTTGTCCAGGTCGCTGACCGATCCAAGGATCGGCTTGAAGCGCCTCTCCTCCAGCTCGCTCCATTGCTGGTAATCGTCCAGAAACCCGATCACCTCGTAACCGAGTTCAGGGTACTGCTGCAGATTTTTATAGAACCGCTTGCCCAGCGTTCCAGCACCCACGATGAGGACGAACTGGCGGTTGTAGCCTTTTTCCCGGAAATGCTTCAGCGTCTTCTTCAGAAAATAACGGTACAGGATGATCGACGCTACGTTCAGGATCATGTAGATGGCGAGATACCAGCGGGAGATATTGACCTCCTTCACGAAGAACATCAAGCTGAGCAGGATGAACATCCCAATAAAATGCATTTGGAAGATCTTCATGAACTCGTCGGCAAAACGCTTCTTTCGCTTAGGCGAGTACAACGAAATCATGATGCCGACCGCGACAGCAACCCCGCCGTATACCAAACTCCACATCCCGTACGATTCGATAGGAAGCGGCATTTCATATGGGAACCAGCCGCTTTCGAACTTGATCCACCATGCGAGCAGGAACGACATCTGGATGAACGCAAAGTCGGTCAACATATAGACTCGGGTCAAGAAGCCCTGATTCTTGCGGATCATGATTTCACCTCCACTCCGCCGGAAGATGAGGGCATCGATGCCGGCCGAATCGGCTTCAGCCGGTTCGTGAGCAGGGCCAGGAGCATTTTCAAACCGACGCCTGCATATACCGCTCCGTTAACCAATATGTTGTACTTCTTCCGGTAATGCTTCCGATGGAACAAAATCATCGCCCGATGGAATTCATAAATAATTTTGAAGGGACGGCGCCGGGCGCTTCCGCCTTTGTAATGCACAATCGTCGTACGAGGATAGTAGTGGATGCCCCACCCGGCCTGCTTGATCCGGTAGCACCAATCGATATCCTCTCCATACATGAAGAATGTCTCGTCCAACCCGCCTACCTGCTCAATCGTCTCCCGCCGTACCAGCATGAACGCGCCGACCAGGCAATCCACGGGGTATTCCTGATCGGGATCGAGATAGCCCAGCTGATACTGGTTGAAACGCGGCTCATTAGGAAACAGCTTGCTCAGACCGAAGGCATAGTAAAAGGAAGCAGATGGCGTTGGGAAGCCTCTTTTACAAGCCTTGTCCAGGGAACCGTCCGGCAGAATGATTTTGCAGCCCGAGGCGCCCGTAATCGGATTACGGTCCATAAAGGCCACCATCGTTTGAAGCGTGTCCCGCTGGATCACGGTGTCGGAATTTAAAAGCAGCACATAACGTCCCTGCGCCGCTGCCATCCCCTGGTTGTTGGCTTTGGCGAAGCCGGTGTTTTCTGTATTTTCAATCAACCTAACGAGCGGAAATTCCTGGCGAATCGCCTGCACGGAATCGTCCTTCGAATCGTTATCAATGACGATGACTTCATATGTAAATTCGGTCTCCGATGCGTATACCGATCGCAAACAATCCAACGTCAGCTGACGGGTATTGTAGTTTACGATTAAAATGCTAACATCCATTGCTGCATGGCTCCTGACAAATATAGTAATCTATCGACATTACATCGAAAGAACACCCTCATCAAGCGGTGCATGCGCTAAGGGGGTGGTTAATCGGTGACATCTCCGATATCAACATAATTTCTTGTATATCCCTCTCCTTAAGCCATACCAATGTGGTAAAATAGAAGGGAACGTACGTTTGTGTCCTAGGAGGAGGTGAATGTGTGGCAGAACCTGTATTCAGAACATATCAAATATGGATCAAACCTGGCCATCAACTGTTTTCATATGCAGAACAGATGTGTCAGGGCGCGAAGAATTTGTATAACACAACGAACTTTTATATCCGGCAGGTATACACTGCGCTCAGGCAGGACAAGCCGCTTGAGCCTTTGCAACAAGAAGTCATGGATACACTGCAGACAAATATTGGCCCGATGAACGAACGCCAGCTTCAGGCTTATCAGTCAAGATTACAGAAACAACTTCAAAAACCACCGAATCAGCGCAAGGGTTCTCGTTGTAACCTGTTCGAAATGCCAACCAGGGAATCACCTTATATGGATTTCCTTTTCCTCGATTGTTTGTTCAAGGTGATGAATCAAGCAGATTACAGAGCACTACCGACGCAGAGCAGTCAGTGGGTGATGAAGCTTGTGTTCTCTACTTGGCAGTCGTTCTACTCGTGCCTGAAAGATTACCGTGCAAATCCTAACAAATACACCGGCAGGCCGCGCATTCCTGGCTATACCCGTACAAAGACCAGAGAAGTCATCCTCACAAATCAAGATTGCGAGATTAAGGACCACAAGTACCTCAAATTCCCCAAGACTAAACATCGGCTAAACATCGGAAAGCTCGGCTATACCGACGGACAATTAAAGCAGGTGCGCATCGTTCCCAGATACAGCAAGTACGTGGTCGAACTGGTCTTTGCTTGCTCCACAGAAGAGGCTAATGTCAAGAAAGGGAATGTGCTAGCGATTGATCTGGGTATTAACCGACTTGCAACCATCGTCACCAATACAGGTCACAGACCCGTTTGTGTGAAGGGCAAGCCGCTAAAAGCGATCAATCAGTATTACAACAAACTCAAGGCACATTACACCGGCATTCTCCGGCAAGGGAAGCATCCTAAGGAAGGTTCACATACCTCCAAGCGTCTGGAGCAACTGCATCTAAAGCGTCACCAGAGAATCAAGGACATGTTCCACAAGACGAGCCACTATATTGTGAAGCTTGCCAAGGAAGAGCAGATTGGCACTATCGTTATCGGGTACAATCAGGGATGGAAGAACCAGTCCGAGCTAGGCCGGCGAAACAATCAGTCTTTCTGCCACATCCCGCATCAGATGCTCGTCTCGATGATTCGATACAAAGCAGAAAGCTTGGGGATTGAGGTCATCCTCACCGAAGAAGCGTATACCTCCCAAGCAAGCTTCCTTGATCGTGATCCGCTGCCCAAGTTCGAAGGAGGGGTTATACAAACCTTCTCTGGCAAGCGAGTACATCGCGGGCTATATCGAAGCCGAAACGGCCTGATCCATGCCGATGTGAACGGTGCAGCGAATATCTTGCGGAAAGTATTCCCAAAGGCTTGTTCCGATGGGATAGCGGGGTTGGACGGTACCCAGTCCGTCAACGTGTCAACTCCACTGATGTTAAGCGTCTCGTAAATTGCAGGGATGAACCATCAGAAACCCCCACCTCAACCGCAGCGTTAGCGAAGGTAAGTGGCGGGAGTATTCATCGACATTATAGCACAGAGTTTGTTGGGAATGTCGGAATTACAAGGAAATCCTGCATGCTTCATATAAAACCTATCAGGATAAAAAATTTAAACAGAAGGCTTTCGGCACGGGATTGACGATGAAGCTTGCTGCGTCTGATATATCGGATTCGCTCTGCCATCCTGCGGCGTGGTGAGAGAAACAGGTCCAGCTGCTCTTTTTGTTCATTGTTTAACCGGGCACCGTAAATCTTCCGAAACTCCTCGGCCTGCTTTCGGAGCAATCCCCTTCCGGTATGTCTCTTAAAGCTCGCCCACTTGCTCTTCAATTTACCAAACCATGTATTGCTTCCGCCTACTACATTATGGTTGTGCTGGCGGTATAGCATTGAAGGCGAGTGGTCATATATTACCGTTCCAAACGCGGATACCAGCAGATAGAACCACCAATCATGCATTAGGATGCTGTGACTGTCAGCTTTCCTACTGTTCACAAACAAATTCCGAGCGGATGCATTCATCGTAATGGTCGCCCCAATCGCGATGTTCTCATATAGGGCATTATAGAAGGATGGTTCCCTAGCCGGAGGCTTGGGCCATACACCTAGGCGATTCAAATGTTCATCCGTTAGATAAGCAGGCGTAAAGATCATCGCAGGCACTTCCGTATGGATCGCTGAATGTAAACGAGCAACAGCCGACTCTACCTTATGATCCAGCCACACATCATCTTGGTCACAGAAGCAAAAGTAATCAGCAGTCGGATCCGAGCTCCGCAGCAATTCAAAAAAGCTTGCCACGACGCCGATATTGTTCCCTTGCATTATGCTAATCTGATCAGGATATGCAGCTTGCAGCCTCTTTAGAAGCTCGGGCGTTTCATCCGAAGAACCGTCATCCCGTATGAGCATGGAGATTGAGGGATAGCGCTGCTGAAGAATACTATGAATCTGCTCTTCAACATAAGCTGCTCCATTATATGTAGATAGTAATACTTGTACCTTTTCCATATCCCCGTACCTCCGATAAAGCACACTATAGCTGGCTAAACGAAAGACCTGATCTACAGATCAGGTCTTGTCAGTCGCTGTATTCATCTTAAGTATAAATCAGGGTCCTTCTTCATATCTACCATAAACTGCTTCAGCCCATCTCTCCAATGCGGTAAATCCTGCAGTTGGTTGATCCGAATCGCAAGATGATCCATCACCGAAAAGGCTGGCCGGGGAGCGGGGCGTGGAAATTGTGCTGTGGTGCATGGTTCCAGTTTGGCGGTTATGCTTAATCCAATCTGCTCACGAGCTTCTTCAAAGATAACCTCCGTAAATTCATACCATGTGCAAGATCCGCTATTGGAAGCATGGTAGGTGCCGTATTTCTCAGTTGGCAGTAGTTGCAGCAGGAAGCGGGCTAAGTCCACCGTATAGGTCGGAGATCCCTTCTGGTCATGGACAACCTGCAGAACAGGTTTTTCCTGTCCGAGCCGCAGCATCGTTTTAACGAAATTACCGCCATTTAGGCCAAAAACCCAGGAAGTTCTCACGATAAACCATTTGGAGCAAAAATCGCGTACCATCTGTTCGCCGGCAAGCTTGGATTGACCATATACCGTCTTCGGATCCGTTGGATCGTATTCTGAGTACGGCCGGTCCGAATTACCGTTGAATACATAGTCCGTGCTAATGTAAATCAGTTTGGCGCCTACCCTCTCTGCGGCAAGCGCAATATTTCGTGTTCCGATCGCATTCACGAGATAAGCACCGGCGGCATCCGATTCAGCAGCATCCACAGCTGTATATGCAGCACAGTGAATAACAGCCTCGGGGCGACTCTTCGACATGACATCAAAGCATTGATCCAAATCCGTGATATCCAGCTCGGCACGGCCGAGCCCCTGTACCTCATGCCCCGACCCACGAAAACACTGTACAACGTCCTGCCCGAGCTGACCGTTTGCTCCGGTTACCAGAACTCTCATGCTTTATCACCTAACCGACCACTGTACTGCTTCGCCATATAATCCCGATAAGCTCCAGACTGGATCCGTGTCCACCACTCCTTATTGTTTAAGTACCATTGGATCGTTTCCTTGATGCCTGTCTCGAAATTATGCTTCGGCTTCCAGCCAAGCTCCTCCGTAATCTTTGTCGGGTCTATGCCATAGCGCCGGTCGTGACCAGGTCTGTCCTCCACATAGCGGATAAGGGATTCCGGCTTCCCAAGCTCCTTCAAAATGGTTTGGACGATATGAATGTTCGTACGCTCGTTGTTGCCGCCGATGTTATAAACCTCGCCGATGCGTCCTTGTCGAATGACCAGATCAATGGCACTGCAATGGTCCTCGACATACAGCCAGTCCCGAATATTCAATCCATCGCCATAGATCGGCAGCGACTCATCCTGTAATGCGCGGGATATCATGAGCGGAATGAGCTTTTCGGGGAATTGATATGGTCCGTAGTTGTTGGAGCAGCGGGTAATATTCACCGGCAATCCGAACGTCTCGTGATAAGCTCTTACGAGCAGATCTCCTCCCGCCTTGCTAGCCGAATATGGGCTGTTCGGTGCAAGCGGCGTCGTCTCGCTAAAGAGTCCTGTCTCCCCAAGAGACCCGTAAACTTCGTCCGTAGAAACCTGCACAAACTTCGTTACCCCGTATCTCTTCGCGGCATCAAGCAGAACTTGCGTACCCAGAACATTGGCATTAACAAATGCCTCCGGCTCCAGGATGCTGCGATCCACGTGGGATTCAGCCGCAAAGTTTACAACAACATCGATACCACTCTTGAAGACTTCATCCACTTTCCTTTTATCAGCGATATCTCCGTGAACAAAGGTATAGTTCGGCTCATTCTCCACCGATTTCAGATTTTCCAAATTTCCTGCATACGTAAGAGCATCCAGATTAATGATCTCGTCCTGTGGATGCTGCCGCATCATATATAAAATGAAATTACTGCCGATAAAACCGGCACCGCCGGTAACCAAGATTTTCATAAGTATCTCCCTTACTCAAAGTTCATCTCTGCGTCTTTCAACAGCGGATGCCGCTGGTCCTTTTCCGATAAAATCGGCTGGGATGTCGGCCAATCGATGCCAAGTGCCGGATCATTCCATAATATGCCGCGGTCATGTTCAGGGGAATAATATTCGTCCACTTTATAGAGGACTTGGGTATTGGGAACGAGCGTGCAAAAGCCGTGCGCAAACCCTTTTGGCACAAGCAGCTGCCGCTTGTTATGCTCGCTCAAAATCACTCCAACCCATTGACCAAATGTAGGGGAGTTCTTCCGAATATCTACGATTACATCATAGATCGCTCCAGTCAGCACTCGAATGAGTTTTGTTTGGGCTTTCGGGTCCAACTGGTAATGCAACCCCCGAAGAACACCAGGTTCTGCAGACAAAGAATGATTATCTTGAATAAAGTTGTAGTTGATGCCATTTTGTTTAAAAAGGGAATCGTTGTAGCTTTCCATAAAGAAGCCACGGTGATCGCCGTGGACTTTAGGTTCAATAAGTAAAGCTTTGTTTAATGATAAAGGGGTAACGTTCATATAACTACCTCCTATACTTTGAGTTTACCAAACTCTTCAGGAAATAAGACATTATGAGCCAACTCGTTAGCTTTTGCCAATGATGCATGTGTTCCCGCATCAGTCCACCATCCGTTTAGAATATCATAAGTGAGCTCACCTTTTGCAATATATGCGTTGTTAACATCGGTGATCTCAAGTTCACCACGTGCCGAAGGTTTTAGTGTTTTAACAATATCAAATACATGATGATCGAACATATAGATACCAGTAACTGCATAATTAGATTTCGGATTAGATGGTTTTTCTTCAATTGAAATAATTCTATCACCGTGAAGCTCTGGCACACCAAATCGTTTAGGGTCTTCTACTTGCCGAATTAAAATTTTGGCTCCATGTTGCTGATTTTTAAAATTTCTAATAAATGGGGACAAATCCTCTTCAAAAACATTATCACCCAGGATGACAATCATCTGGTCAATTCCAACAAAATTTTCTGCAAGATCTAAAGCCTGAGCAATCCCTCCTGCTTCATCTTGAACTTTATAGGTGAATGTAACTCCCATATCACTACCGCTTCCCAATAAATTTACAACGTCACCCATATGTTCCTTGCCTGTTACAATGAGGATATCTTGTATACCTGCCTGTTTGAGCTTATGTACAGCGTGAAATATCATTGGGTACTTCCCAACAGGAAGTAGATGTTTATTAGTTACTTTAGTTAAAGGATATAAGCGTGAGCCAGTACCGCCAGCTAGAATAATACCTTTCATTTGAGTTAGCTCCTAAGTGATTTTTTATTTTGTGGCTATGAAAATAACACCAAGCAATATTAGTGAAGCACCTATCCACTTCATCAGTGAAACTGGTTCACTAAATATATATATAGCAGCAAAAATACCCAGAATATAAGCTATTGATTGTGCCGGATAGGCTATACTTAAAGGAATTCTCGATAACACAACAAACCAGATTAGTGTAGCAATAACATAAAGCAGTAGACCCGTGAATACTATTGGATTAAAAATTGCTTTCCAGGATTGACTAAGGTTTACTCCCCCCATTCTTTCTAAACCAACTTTAAAGAGTATTTGCCCTCCAGATAGCATTATTATATTTAATCCTAACAAAAAGTAACTGATCGTATTGCTATTTTTAAACATCCTTATCCTCGCTCTTCAACATTATTTGTTTTGATAATATCTCTACATTTCTCTTCATAATTCCAATTTCTTGAGTCAGATCTTTAATTTTGTTATTTGCCTTAGAGATTTCCAATGTTGCGGAAAAGGAAATACATATCAAGCCAAAAATGGAGAAAAGAAACAATGCATTAACAGGGAGTTCAATGCCCAACAATTCCGAGAAGAAGCTGAATACTTTAGGGAATATGGATAGTATGAATAATAGCACTACAACGACGATCCAAAGAATAGAATATTTTAATTCTAGTCTGTATCTGCTTAAAAGATTTATTAGTATAACTACACATAGCAACGAAGAAGCTATTAAGATAACCTGTAATTTATATGATATCATAGCTCCTCCTTACGAAACTTGCTTTCTCATTCGATCTATAACTATAGCTAGAGATACTTTGGTCATGTAATATATGGATTTTAAAGAAGTAATAGATGAAGCACCTTGTAACCTTGGCTCCATGATTACGGGAACCTCCATAATTTTTAAGTTGTTTCGCTTTAAAAACATAATAGATTCGGGTTCAGGATAATCGACTGGATATCTATTTGAAAACAGTTTGATAACCCGCTTATCACATGCTCTGAATCCAGATGTAGGATCAGTAATTAGTTGTCCAGTAAGTGTTTCCAAAAGTTTGGAAAAATAACGAATACCTAACCTTCTCATTGCAGTAGATTGAAATCCTTTTCTATTAATATATCTTGAGCCAATAACTAAGTTAGCCTCACCACTAAGAATTGGATTTATGAGCTTTTCAATGTATATCGGATTATGTTGGCCATCCCCATCTAGTTGAATGGCAATATCATAATCATTATTCAAAGCAAATTTATATCCTGTTTGTACTGCACCACCAATGCCTAGATTGCAAGGGAGATCAATCAGATTAACGTTATAGTTTCTGCATATTTGTGATGTATTATCAGTAGAACAGTCATTAATCACAAGAATATCTAAACTAGTTTTATATATACTATTTATTTTTTGAAGGGTTGTCTCAATATTTCCTGCTTCATTAAAGGCAGGTATTATTATCAATATCCTCATTTTATTTCCCCTCACTTTCAATTTGTAAATAAATAATCCACTTGCATTGTCATAGTCAATAGCTACAATATTTTTTTAAATCCAAACTTGTTTTTGTCAGTATATACTTGGCTTCTGCTAACGGAAGTCATTGATATTAAGATTAACCGTAAATGAGTTTGGTGAGGTTAATTCAAAACTTGCTTATAGACCAATCTGATCAATCTTTCTTTACACATTTAGATCAGGATAGATATGCACTAAATGTATTTGACCCAAAAGCCAATAAATATTGTCCTAGTAAAGCATTATCAAAAGTAATCAACTTCGCATCTGGATTTGGTTTATTTATTTTTTGGATTTTCTCTGAAATATCTCTGTCGTATATTGCTCCTGTACCTTGTGCTATGGGATGACAACAACCCCAAACATACAACTGGAAGCGCTAAATTTTGTCGTTCCTCTAAGTTTAAAGAAACTTATGAGCAAATGGCCGCAACTTCTGGTAGAGATATCCAACCTACGAATTCTTTAATGCTAGTGTCACTAACCATCACCGTATATGATTGGAACATCACCATTAAGAAATTTGTCAGTAATAAATGAGATAACTCCTGCCTCACCATTTATTCTCTCTGACGCTTTGCGTAAACATTAGCATACCTGAGTATAGTGTATTTTAGCTGACATAATGAAGAAATAATCTTTATGTAATTCTCAGGTGTATACTTAGAAACTCCATAATAAGAAATATGAGTAACCAAACAAATTCTCATCAATAGGCAACTTAGAGGGATTGCAGTAAACAGCTACTGATGAAGCGCATGTAATCCTCTTAACACCATACTTAATTTTCCCGGAATTTAAAACGGAATTAGTATATCATCATGCACAAATAGAAGTTCAACAATCTATCTTTGCACCAGAGTATGAGCTGCTATTAATATAATTGGTCCCTTAGGTTAATACTACAAAACTTATACTTAAGAGCCCCGCCTCATACTGTGTACACAGTATGAGGACTAAAATAAATCCCCAATAAAATCCAGAGTTGCTCTCTCTATAGATGAATAGAATTCTCTGAACAACTCCTGTATCTTGTAAATATCCCCAGCCACCTTTTCTTATTGCTTCCTCGCTACTCGAAGTGGGTTAAAAATACCGCGGTTTTATATGGAGAGGCGGACATGATAAGCTGATTAGCAACGCGAATTCCTTGTGCTTCGCGTCTTTCACGAGTACTCATGCCCGCAGAGGCTCCATGTCAAATCGCTCTATTATACTATCAAACGTACCTTTAACCACGAGTTTAGCGAAGAGCCCTCTTATCTTATAATACAAAAGTTCACGCCACAAACTGTTTCACTTTAGCAGAATGCTAATTTCTAATAACCACCGTTTTTATGGTATCCAATACCGAATAATTAAAATAAACGTCATTAAAGCAGTTGTAAAATAAGAAATTGGAACTATTAATTGATCAAGTGCATTACACGCCCTGCTCTTCCAGTCCTTCAAATAATGGTTAGAGTATAAAAGAATAAAAGCCAAAAGTGAAAATGGAATAAAGTATCTACCTTGCACTCCTGAAACAATTTCATGGCCAATCCCCCCAATTTCCGGTAACGATGTCCATATTAAATAGAGGGAGGTCTCAACTAATAAAAATATTAGAATAAATACCAAAAAACCATAGATTTTATTTCTCCAGCTTATAATTATTTCATGATTTGTGTCTATAAAAGCAATGAATAAAAGCAATAGGAAATATAGCACAATGAATATAGGAGGGAAGTTAGTATCCAACCAGCCTAAATTACCTACAAAACTATTTAAATAAAAAAACTTTAGTTCAGAAATAGTTCTTAAAATGATTCCTGCATATTCAAATGGATGATTGATAATAAAAATCAATTGTTCCTTCATAAAAGATTCTGCTCCAGGAGCAGCAGTTGTATTTTTCGAGATTATAATCCATATTAAATGGCCTATAATACCTGAAGCCATTACAATTCCAATGGAAGTTAATTTTTTTTTCAAAGTGCCAAATTTAATACTCGGAATCATGATAAGAAGTAATAATAACGGAAAGTACACCTGTTTTAATTCTATTAATACTATAGAAATTATAGAAAGCAGAATGACATCATTTCTACCCAAACCGGTATAATCCTTATTGTAACAAATATTCATAATAACACTGAAAGTAAGGAAACAGAGACCAATAACCATGGAATCGTAACTTAATGAAGCGGCCAGCCCCACAGACATAGGCATTATTGAAAGAAAGAATAGTAATCTCTTGTAAAATGGTATTAATTTGATCGATGTGTATATGCAAAGCATGTAAAACAAGAGATTCCCTACTCTTCCTGCATACATATACATTAAAGGAGAAATTGATTGAGATTCTCCTAGATTAAGTACTTTCATTAATAGCTCGAAAGATAGCATTGCACCCGCTTGAGGAATATACAGTATGGGATTTGTCTTTGCTGTACTGTACCCCACATAAGACTTTTCAGTATACTCAGTATTTAATGAGAAGTACCCATAAAGTTTACTATAACTGTATTTCTCATCTAGCGCATTAATCATGTAACGATGAGAATCTTCAAACTCTAATATTTCATTAGGTATATAGCTTCCAATAACTCCGTCGACATTATCAGGCAGAATAGAAAATTGCGAGACAAGATAAGCTTTTTTAAAATGACTATCCTCATCAGCCATTTGGAACGGAGGAACAATAAAAACTAACAATAAACCAATAAACAACATGACCTTTAAAAAAAACATTTCAATCTTAAAACTCGAATCCTTCGTAACTCCCACAATGGCACCCCATTTAAGTAAAGCTTTAAATAAATCTTACTTAGTTAGTTAGAATAATGTTTTATTATAAACAACTCTAAATACTAAGTCTCCATCCATTCGAACACCATTTTGAAAAAGGCTACCGTCTTTATAATGATCTTTAGATGATTTATAAACAGTGATTGACTTATCCACTGGGCTGCCGTTGGATTTTATAAATAAAATATACTCTTTTCCTTTAGATACCGTAATTGGAGGGAAACGATAATCAAAATATGCATTATCAACAATGCTTTTAGCTTTAACAGTTGTAGAATAAATTATCTTCCTCGTTTTCGCTCTTTTAATTCCAATTACTATATCACCTGAATTTTCCCTCATATATGTTCCAAACTTAATTGAAAAACCACTTATATTATTTACAGAAGAGTAAAAGGACTGTTCGATTTCGATACCATCCGAAATTCCTCCCACTGTATCATTACTAAGAGATTGATCAATGCTTAACTCAATCTTGCCTATATTTCCTACATACACAAAGATAATTAATAGCAGTAACAGAACTAGAAAAAAGATTCTTTTAAATTTTTGCATAATCTTCTCCCTTAGTAGTTTGAAAACCATACAACTTCAAAATTTCTTGCTCAATAGATACCCAATTTCTTTGCTCTGCAGTTCTAACTCCGTTTTTAATAATTTGACTACGAAGATTATGGTCACTACAAACCAATTCAATCATATGTAATGCTTCGTCAATATTTCCTTGTTCGTATAACAAGCAATTTTCAGAATGCATTAAATATTCGATATTCCCCTCATTAGGGGCAACAATTGCTATCCCCCCTGTTGCCATCATTTCCAGTGGTGGATAGGAGAAACTTTCCAATAGACTTGATTTAAGTAATATATGGCACTCGGAATATATTTTACTGACCTCATCATAAGGTATTTTATTTAGGAACTTGTCTACCCGATACCAATCCTTGGGTTTTCCACTATACGATAAGTACCAAATTTCAAATTTTGAAGGATCCAATTTATTTGTTATTTTGAAGCTCTCATCAACGTTTTTATAATAATCATTGGAATTACCTTCCACAAGTATCCTTATCTTGCCTTCAAACGTTCTCTCCTTGTAGGTGAACAATGATAAATCAATTCCATTTGGTGCATACTCTACCTTCTTTTTGTACCTATTTTCCAACCATGATTCGCACCATTTAGAGATGGTTATATAATTGATATCTGAGAAGGAGTTATAGGTTAAGTTCGCCCAAATTCTCATCTCATTTCCAGGTTCATAGAAACGAGTTTCGAAATTCTGTACTAAATAGTATTTTTCTTTTATTTTTGAATATGAATACAAAAAATCGGTAGTTGACCACAATGTGGCAACGCACTTTCTAAATAGCCCATGAAAAGAGTGACGATGATAGGATATCACTATAGTCTCACCATCTTTATTTATGATATTTTCATCATCATCGCTCATAGAAATTATTGTGACATCTATTCCGTTATTCCGTAGTATATTGCAATGTTTAATTACAACATTAACCCCACCGCTTATTTGTGTTGATGGTAATACAAAAGCGATATTATCATTTAATTTAGATTCTATAAATTCAAATAACCCATAACCACTTCCTAATGTAGTCCACCCATCCATAACATCATTAAAGGCCTGCAAACCGATTCTAGAACGATAACTGCTATCAACTATTAATTTATCTAAATAATACAGCCAGTCTTTAGCTGAATCGCAAAGTATTCCGTTTCTTTCATGTACTATTACCTCATTAAAGGCCCCTACATTGCTTGCAATAGTAGGTACTTTAACAAGCCCCGCCTCCATCCATTTATTTTCGGATTTCGCTTCATTAAATATAGATGAGACTAAGGGAGCTAAGTTAACATCCACATTGGATATGATTTCAGGTAGATTTGTCCAATCTGTAAATTTCTCAAAAATAATTCTATCAGAGTAATCATTCAGTTGTTCTGGGATATCTAAAATACCAACAACTTTCAGATACAAGTTTTTATGTTTATCAAACATTCGCTTGATTGGATCAATGATTAAATTAAAATCTTCGTTGTGAGTTATGCTACCACTAAAATAACCTAAAATAATTTTCTCATTGTTTCGAGTGTTTAGTCCACTAATTTCCTTTCTCTTTAATGCATCTAAAGAAATACTAACCATCTTTTCAGATGCAACATTCCTATTTATAAACACTTCACTTACATAATTTCCAAGTTCATTTGAGAGTCTACTTGTTGTAGTAATTGCATAGTCACACATAGATAGAGTTTTTTTAGTCCGAATCACTCCATCCATATACATCTCATATTCTTCCTTGCTCATCGTCTTTAAATGATCAATTGTCTTTACATACTTCTGATCAATAACCAAATCATCAATATCAAAAAATATCTTTTTATTAAAATACTTAGCTTTTTCAATTAATTGTCCAACAGTTTCAGTGAACGGACACCGAAAAAACACAAATGCTCTATAATAATTCACCATATCAATCGTTAGATTCTCATAATAAACACTATCGCACGAATACCCATTATAATGTAATTGTTCTATTTGATGATCGATTCTATATCTAGGCGGATGTGGAAGAGAACATCCGTTTATAAAAAGGACATCTTTAAAATGATTCCTATCATTCAATTGCATTTGAGCCCTTAATAGTTTTCTTTTAGTATAGCCATAAGATTTCTTTAAAAAAGATATAGTTCCCTCATATTTAAGTGTAGATACTGACTTTTTAAGTAGCAAATTAATGCCCAAATAGATCACCTTCTATTTATTTATATTCAGAAAGCATTTTTTTTCGTTGTTTTTTGATGTAGGGCTTCCGTCTTTCTCCTCCAGCAGTAGATGTTGGTGAGATTCTCCAATGATATAAAACTTTAGGTATGTGTCTAATTACAGAGGAAACCTGTACAGCACGAATGGCAAGATCCCAGTCCTGAACACCTTCATACCCGACCCTAAAGCCACCTAATTTTTCAATTATTGTTGTCCTGTACACTACTAAATGACAAAAATAATTTAGCGAAAACAGTAATTTAGGGTTCCAATTTTTTTTGAAAAATGGTTGGGTCCTAGTGTTTCCTAATAATTTATCTTCATCACTATAGATTATATCTACATTTGGGAATTTATTGATTTCTGAAACCACTTCGAATAATGCGATTGGAGACAAGATATCATCATTATCCAGCAGAGCTATAAATTCACCATTAGCTAATTCAAACGCACTATTACTACAGGCAGAAATATGCCCATTTTGTTCACGATAGACAACTCTTATTCTTTCATCTCTTGATTTATATTCCTCTAGTACTTCCCTCACATGAGGGAGTGTAGAACAATCATCAGCTATACATAACTCCCAGTATGGATAAGTTTGTTTAATTACTGATTCTATACATTCAATTAAATGACCGCGTTTTGCATTATATACAGGCAAAATAATTGATATAATAGGTTTATAATCCATAACAATTTCAGATTGTTCAGAAGGCAATTTTTCATTTTCAGCAATCCATTTATTATACCAATTGACACTTAACTCCTTAAATACCCAAAAAAGATTATATTTTATTGTAAAACGAATACAAAATTTCAATAGAGCATAATAAATGCTTGTTACTAGAAACAATTTTTATATCCTCCGTCCATTCTAGCTATATTTAGAATAGTAAAAAGTACAAAGGTCTGATATATTACCCCTCCTAATGACTTGACCTTTTTCTAATATAACTCCACTTGTACACAAGCTTTGTATCTGATCCATTGAGTGTGATACAAGTAAGACGCTGGTTCCCTTATTAACCATTTCGTTTATTTTTTCTTCGCATTTTTGTTGAAATTTAAAATCCCCTACGGATAATATCTCATCTACTATCAATAGTTCAGGCGTTGTTGATGTGGCAATTGCAAATCCTAATCTTGCATACATACCGGATGAAAAATTCTTAACAGGGACATCAATAAATTGTTCTAATTCAGAGAAAGAAACTATGTCATCAAATCTTGAATCCATCTCTTTCTTACTGAATCCTAGTATTGCACCATTTAAATATATATTCTCTCTTGCAGTCAGTTCCGTATCAAAACCTGCTCCTAGTTCTATTAGTGGGGCCATCTTCCCAAAAACATTAACTCGACCTTTTGTTGGTTTTAAAACACCAGCTACGATTTTTAACAGTGTACTTTTACCCGCTCCATTTAAACCTAATATCCCAAAAAGTTCTCCTCTCTGTACTTGAAAGCTCACATCACTAAGCGCCCAAAATTCAGTGTAGGATATTTGATTTTTGAATCTTTTGATCAAATATTCTTTAAAGGTGGTGATTTTTTCAGTAGTCATATTAAAACACATAGAAACATTTTGAATGTCAACAATCGCTTCATTTACAGCCATACAATGTTACTCCTTAAATATATAATATGAATTTATCTTGTTTTCTCTTGAATAAATAAAGACCAGCGAACAGTGTCACAATGGCGTAACTTGCGCATTGAACATTAAGTTCAAGAGGCGGAACATGACCATATAATAATGATTCTCTAAAATGTGTTATAAAATAGAACAGTGGATTACTCAATAATAAAACCATAAATTTATCCGGCATTATGTTCATCGGATAAATGATTGGAGTTGCGTACATCCAAGCAGTAATTAGGACACCATAGATATGTTCAATATCTCTAAAAAACACTACAAGGCTACTCAAAATCAAACCAACCCCAACACTAAATACAAACAAATATAAAATAGACACGATACTATAAATGACTGTATATTCGAGATGAACTCCTGTAATTATACAAACGATAAGTACTGCACAAAAAGAAAACAACATATTAACCAGTGAATAAATGGCTTTAGACAATGGGAATATGTATTTTGGAACATATATTTTCTTGATTATTTGCCCAGAAGAGTAAATAGAAGTCATTGCTAACGAAGTAGAGTCTGAGAAAAAAGAAAATAATACTTGGCCACTTATAACATAGGCTGCAAAATTTTCTACATTAAATTTGAATAATTCTTGAAATACTAATGTAATTATAATCATAGTAAACAAAGGGTTTAATACACTCCAAAAAACCCCTAAGACTGAGCGTTTATATTTTATTTTCACATCTTTGATTACTAACAACTTCAATAAATTCGTATACTTTAGAAAGTTCGCAATATAATTCTTCATCATTTCACATTCTCCATTACACCTGACCAATTTTTTATTACATAACAAAATGTTCTATTAATATCAGTTCGAAAAATTATACTTATATCCTGATCTCTAGCTCCTACGGTATTACCTGTGCTAGAATATTGTCGTATCTACAAGAAAAGGAGCTAATTACGTTGTCGAAACCAGTATACGGCAAAAAAGCCGCTGAGTCGAGGAATAGAGAGAAAAGTTCAGCTTTATTTTGGGTGTTATTAGTAGGAATCATTCTTTTTCTAGCATGGACGCCATTCCAAACGGCATTATTTAACGGACAGCAGTTAACTTTTGAAAAGCCTATTTTTTGGGCATCGTTTTTATCCTGCCTATTGCTACTGCTCTGGATCGCTCATTCCTTCAAGAACATTCAATTGAAAGATCAGCGTGACTGGTTAGCTGTGGGCGTACTTCTTCTGCCCCTAACATACTTAATTTCGTTAATTAGCGCTGCATCCCAGGTTCTTGCTATGAACATGGTGATCATCAACTGTATTTACGCAACGATGTTTGTCATTGGGTTATATACGCTTCGTGACAAGTTGGGAAATCGAATCATCCAAAATACCATCATGACGGTCGCCTACCTTATTGTTGGTTTCGGCCTCCTAAATTGGTTCGGCCAGGGCAAGACAGCCGGTGCGATCGCAAAATGGTTCTCCAACACCGTGCTTAACGGAACATACACTCATGCCGTCATGACAGATTCCAACGGTTTACGTCTTACTTCCGTATTCCAGTATGCCAATACATACGCTGCCTTTTTGATGGCATTCCTATTTGCAGCTGTATTCTGCATTACTGCTTCACGAAAGTGGTACGGTAAGGCGTTCCATAGCTTCATGCTCGTACCGATCATTGTGTCGCTGCTCTTGACGCTATCCCGTGGCGGTCTGGTCATGCTGCCGGTTGTATTTGTTCTACTGCTGTTGTTCCTAAAGCCTGCTCAACAGCTGCTATGGATCCTATACTGCGGCATTGCCGGCGTCGCATCGCTCTTAATCTCTAAATCCGTGACAGAACTGGGACTGCAGTTGAATGAAACGTTTAGCGGCAGCGGAGCGTTACAGGGATGGGGAATCCTGATTGGTTCATCGGCGGTCGTAGGACTGATCGGGTGGGCAATTCAGAGCTTTGTCGCTCCGAAACTGGACAAGGCCTTGGGGAATTGGTCCTCTAAAAAAGGCTCCAGCTTATGGATTCCGATTGGATCTACGGTGATTGGTGGCCTGTTGATCTTCCTGTTTATTGGGACTGGCCTCAAAAATATTTTGCCGCAAAACATTAGCGTCCGCTTGGAGAACATAAACTTTAACCAGCATAGTGTTCTGGAGCGTTTCACTTTCTATAAAGATGCGATGAAGGTTCTTGCGGATTATCCGATTATCGGTGCAGGCGGCGGTGCCTGGGCCTCGCTTTACGAGCAGTATCAGAACAACCCGTATACGAGCCGTCAGGCTCATAACTTCTTCCTGCAGTATCTCGTCGAGGTTGGTATTCTCGGCTTTGTGATTTTCATGGCATTTATCTTGTATATCTTCTATAAATATATTCGCGGCTACATGAAGGGAACCGAGGAAGATCGTAACAGCCACTTCCTGTATCTCATTATCGTGCTTTCCATTCTGATGCACAGTATTTTGGACTTTAACATGAGTTATGTGTTTATGGGGATTCTCGTATTCCTGGGGCTCGGCGGTATGGCGGCATTCATGGAACATAAACCGCTCGTCAAATGGAAGGTAAACGATTCTACTTATAGAAGCGTCTTTAGTGCAGTCTTCGGGCTCGGTGCTATATTGGTATTGGTTACATCGATTCGTTATGTGCAAGCCGCCGATGCAGCACTGGATGCTCACAGAGTTGTCCAGGTTAGCATTTCTTTCGAAGAGATCAAAGCACCACTGGACAAAGATCTCAGCATCCGCTCAAGCCATCCGGATTCCGTACTGATGTTAGCATCGCTATATCAGGCAGTCTACCAGCAGAACCAGGATGAAAGCTTCTATAATGCGTCGGTAGATTTGCTGAACAAGGCACTAGCAAACGAGCCATACAACAAATCAATTCTTCGGAGTCTCATCAAGACATATGAAATGAAACAACAGCCGGAACTAGCATATGATGTCTTGATTCAGAACGCGCATAAATTCAATTGGGATATCGAATGGTACCAGGACATTATCCTCCAAGGTTATGAACTTGGCATGAAAGCTCTCGGAACGGGCGACCACGCTAAAAAAGATGAATACTTCGAACATGCAACCGATGCTTTCGCAAAAGTCCAGAAAGGCATTCAGCATCTTAAAACGCTGCCGGAAGGACAACTTCAAGGGAATCCGTTTGAAAATACTCCGGAAATGATCCTCCATGCAGGCAAGATGCATTACATGATGAATCAGCCGGAGCAAGCAGTAAATGTGCTCAAAATCGGCATTCAGGACGATCTGTCGCAATCATCTGCTCAAGAGATTGTTAGATGGTACCTCGCTGCACTTCAGAAGCAAGGACAGAGTGATGAGTCTCTGCTTGTGAAGTTAAAGCAGGTTGATCCGAATGCAGAGCAAAACATCAAGCAATTGGCGGATCTGCAATTCTAAATCAAATAGCGGGTACGTTACGGTAGATTAATAGGATCTACCTGGAACGTACCCGCTATTTTTTTGTTATGAATGTAGAGACTATCTTACTTTCTCCATTATTTTACTCATGTAGGCAAGCAAATCTTCACGTAAATCCTCACGCTGCAGTGCATAGTGAATGCTGGTCTGAATATACCCCATCTTCTCTCCGACATCGTGACGAATCCCCGCGAAATTATAAGCTAAGATGGGGCTTCGATGGGCTAATACCGATAGGGCATCGGTTAGCTGAATTTCCCCGTTCTTCCCAGCTTCTTGATCCTCCAGTATATCAAAAATAACAGAAGGCAAAATATAGCGTCCCATGATTGCTAGGTTGGACGGGGCTTCTTCTCGCGAAGGCTTCTCAACAAGCCTTGTCGTTTCATAAATTCTTTCGGATTTTCTAAGGCCATCAACAATACCGTAGCGATTGACTTCATCCCAGTCAACGGTTTGTACTCCTACAACAGCCGATTGATATGTATCGTAAACCTTTATCATTTGTTTCAGACACGGCACTTCCGACTCCACAATATCATCACCGAGCAGCACCGCAAACGGCTCGTCCCCTATGAACTTCCGCGCACACCATATTGCGTGCCCTAGGCCCTTTGGCTCTTTTTGTCGGATATAATGAATGTCAGCTAAGTTCGACGGCTTCTGGACTTCCTCCAGCAGCTCCCATTTTCCTTTCCCCGCCAAATTATGCTCGAGCTCAAAGGACGAGTCGAAATGGTCTTCAATTGCCCGTTTCCCCTTACCAGTAACGATAATAATATCTTCAATACCGGATGCAACCGCTTCTTCAATAATATATTGAATCGTTGGCTTGTCCACAATAGGAAGCATTTCTTTCGGCATCGCTTTCGTGGCCGGCAGGAATCGCGTACCTAATCCTGCAGCTGGTATGATCGCTTTACGAATGTTCATTTCTAACTATCGTCTCCATTTCCGCATTTTCCCGAATGAATCTATTGTAACATGTCCCGACCAGTCGTTCGACAATAAAATGGTTTTTGTCAAAGTAATGGAGCTTCAACCTAAAGGCCGTCTAACCCTGTAGAAAAAGTACAAATCATATTAAATATAAGTACTAATCGAGCTTACGGCCGTACTTGATTATCCATCATGACAAATGCACCCCAGTTTTACACTAGCGCTCCCGCCATCGATTTCACCGTTTACAACAACCAATAAATTGGTTATTAAGACGGTAACACCAATCGCCTGCAAAGAAGCGGCACGAAGCACCTGTCTGAAAGAAGATGAGCCGACTGAGGGGAATCCGGTATTTCAGATACCTTCATTCCGAGGCTGATCCCCTCTTGCCCAGTTACAGACGTCTCCGTCAAGCGAATATTTCATTATCTTTTAAACGATATCTTCACGCTTAATTCGTACCTTCACAGCTTAGAACACAGCTCAAGATCAATACCCTAAACCCAAGCCCCCTTCCAACTTCAACCATGGAAAGCCCCACTGCCATCCGATATACTAAAACGAAACTTCATTGGAACGTCAAACCCAAAGGAGCTGGTTGCCAGATGAAAGAGAGAGACGTCTATTTTGATAACCTCAAATTCATACTGATCCTGTTGGTGGTCGTGGGGCACCTCATAGAGCCGTTTAACGGCGATCCCTGGATAGGAACGGTTTATCAGTTCATTTACTCGTTTCACATGCCGCTGTTTATTTTCGCGGCGGGTTATTTCTCCAAACACATCCAATACCCCAAATACTACATCAGCCTGCTGTCGGGATTGGTCGTGCCGTACTTCATTTTCGAGACGCTGTACACCTTGTTCGACTATTACATGCAGGGACTGGATCGGCTCGACTTCACCTATTTTTACCCCTACTGGATTCTGTGGTTCCTCTTCAGCATGATACTGTGGAAAATGCTTCTGCCATACCTGCTGATGCTCAAATATCCGCTGATCATCTGCATCGCGTTGTCGGTCCTGCTCGGATACTCGATCGACGTGGATTATTACGCGAGCATTTCGCGCACGCTGTATTTCCTGCCTTTTTTTCTCATTGGATATTATTTCAAAAGGGAGTGGCTAAACGCCTTCAAAACCCGATCATTTCAGCTGCTGTCCATTGCCATCCTCACCGGCGGATTTGCCTTGCTGCATGGCCTGACACCCATTCTGCAAACAAACGCCAGCTGGTTCTACGGTGCCATGCCATATCTGGAATTCGGTTTGGAATCTTGGAACGCCGGACTTTACCGAATACTGACCTATGCCTTCACGGCCCTGATGGGTCTATGCTTACTTTCCATCATTCCGGAGACGAGGCAGCCCTATTCGGAACGGGGACTTTATACCATGTACGTTTTTCTGCTGCACGGATTTATCGTCAAAACAATGCAGTATAACGGGTGGCTCGAGGCCACCTTCCAGTCGACTGGAGGTAAACTGCTGCTGATTCCTCTTGGCATCATTTTGACCTGGGTGCTGTCCTCGCCCTGGATCAAACGCGGTTTCGGGTGGATCGTCGAACCGAACGTCGAGCCGCTGTTCAAGGAACAGATCCGCCGCCGGCCGAAGAATGTCCTTAAACAAGAGGAATATTAGCATAAAGCATGACGCCGACCACCACACGCCGGGAGCTCCACTAATGCCCTAAAAAACCCTGAATTAGCATGAGGCATGACTCTGACCACTACACACTGTGAGATTCGAGGGTACCCGAATAACCTGAGCTCGTGTTACGCCGATCCGGTAGTGGCAGCAGAGCCCCCACCAGCCCACGTAAAAAAGGCCTTCCTGCAGCTGCTTTTACGCAAGCGTTGCGGGAAGGCCTCTTCTGTCGAGGCGTGGAGTCAAGCAGATCGTCGCCTCCGAAAGCCCTGCAATACGTGGGTAATCCCCATTCATGCATCGTCTACACCGAGCTGGTAAGAGCAATGCGTATTGGAAGGCTTGGATAGATGTATTAAAAGTTTCTATGATAGCGGCGCCGTTGAGCCGCGGATCACCAGCTCCGGGGGAAGCACCATCCGCCGGGCGGGATCGTCTTGTCCGGACAGCTCCTGCACCACCAGGTCGACCGCCAGGCGGCCCATCTCCTCGATCGGCTGGGCGATCACGGTGAGCGGCGGATCGGTGACACGCGCCAGGATGGTATCGTCAAAGCTGACGACCGAGCAATCCTCCGGCACGCGCAGCCCGAGCTCGCGAATCGCCTGAAGGGCGCCGATTGCCAGCAGATCGTTACAGCAGAACAGCCCCGTCGGGTGCTCCGCCAGCTTCAGCATAGCCTTAGCTCTCCGGTATCCATCCTCGATCTTGTGGTCGCAGACTGCAATATGATCAGGAGGCAGTTCCACGCCGAACGAGGCTGCAGTCTCGACAAACCCTCTTACCCGCTCACCGCTGCTTGTCACCCGCTCATTCTCCGCAAGCACCGCCAGCCTGCGGTGGCCGAGGCGAAGCAAATGCTCGGCAGCCAGACGCCCGCCGTCGAGATCATGAACCCGCACGCAGCTCGCCCCAAGCTCCGGATGGTCCCGGGCGATGAGCGTGATCGCCAGCGAATGCTCCTGCAGCGGCTTAAGCAGCTCGCCGTGGGATACACCCGTGCCGATAATGACGCCATCCACTTGCTTTTGCTTTAGCAGACTGACATAGCGTTTTACCTTTTCTTCATTGTTATCCGTACTGCAGATAATCACACTGTACCCAAGCTGATGCCCGCGATCCTCAACGGCCCGTGCAATCTCGGCAAAAAACGGGTTGGAGATATCGGGAACGAGCAGGCCGAGGGTATAGGTTCTTTTGCTGGCGAGGGCAGAGGCAATCGCATTAGGCCGGTAATTCAAGCGCTTCATGATATTCAAAATCTCTTCACGCCGTTGGCGGCTGATCTTGCCCTTGCCGTTAATGACATGAGAGACGGTCGCAATGGAGACGCCGGCTTCGCGCGCAACGTCATAAATAGTCGCTTTGATCATCCCTTGTGCTCCATTTGTTTAATTTTGGCATTTAAATCATTATGCGCTCCCGGCCCGCTTCGTGCAAGGCCATTTTAGCGTCGATCCCGTTTGCTGGGGACCTGTCTCTTAAACAATAGGTTAAAATGCATTTCACGGTGCTTATCGTACAAGCATGGACTCCATTATCCTCGTTGCAGCAGCCATCCTTTTTTACAACACATAACTGAGGAACGGCTGACGGGGAAAATAGACCAGCTTCTGCCCCTTATTTCATTAGCCAGTCATGATCGGGATCGTTGCGGAACTTCCAGATCCGCTTCGGCCCTGCCATGACGTTCAGGTAGTACACGTCATATCCGGGAGGCGCCGAAACGGGGTGGTAGCCCTCGGGCACCATAACCGACTGGCCGTCCTTAACCGCCATCGTTTCATCCAGCGAACGATCGTCAGTGTAGACCCGCTGGACAGCAAAGCCCTGCTCCGGCTGCACCCGGAAATAATAGGTTTCCTCAAGCCGGGATTCCTCCGGCAGCTCATCGCGGTCATGCTTGTGCGGCGGATAGCTGGACCAGTTTCCTCCGTCCGTAAACACCTCGACCACCAGCAGGCTGTCCGCCGGCTTTTGCTCCGGAAGAATGTTATGCACCAGGCGCGACATGCTCCCGCTGCCGCGGTTTTCGACGCCGACGTCCTCCGGCGCGATCAGGCGCGCCTGATGATTGCCTTGCCCCGGGGCAAGACAGACCGCCAGCTCCAGCTCGGTAAGCGCCGTGACTTCGTACGGTTCCTGCGAAGGAACATACACCGTATAGGGCGGCGTCTTTTCAAACACGCTCATCCGCTGGCCAATGTTGTCCCAGCGCTCTCCTCCAGCCTTCACGTCGGCACGGCCGGACAGCAGAACAAGAGCCGCTTCCTTATCTCTCGTCCCCCGGGTCAGCGTCTGTCCTTCGCTTAAACGGTATACCTCAAAGCCTACATATTCCCAGCCTGCGCTTTCCGGCGTAATGGACAGCACGCATCCGTCCCCGTCCGGAGCCGTAGAAGGCACAATTAGGTTCGGCATGATTCTTTCCCCCCTCTAAAATATCCTTTTTTCAGTTGATGAATGGAGCGAGCCTGAGCGGACAGCTCGTGTCATAGGATCGATGTTCATCCCGTAGGCGCAGGCCTAATGCCGCTCCATTACATCCTCTCCAGGCTTAGCTCACCGCGGAAATGCCGCTGCTTAGCTCGGCAAGCTTCACCGGGCGGCCCTGCTCCAGGGATCGCTTGGCCGCCAAGGCAATCAGCTCCGCCTGCAGACCGTCATGGCCGCTGACCGGTACTGGCGTGCCCTTTTTCAAACTCTCAATAAACTGACGCGTTTCGTTGATGTAGGCTTCTTTATACCGCTCCAGGAAGAAGTACAACGGCTTGTCGCGGATGACGCCCTCCGGGCCGCTGACGACAGCGGTGCTCGGATAATCATTGTCGGCGGAAACGCTGCCGCCGGAGCCGAATACCTCGACCCGCTGATCATAGCCGTAAACCGCCTTGCGGCTGTTGTCGATGACGCCGAGCGCCCCGTTTGCAAACCGCAGCGTCGTAACGGCCGTGTCAATATCACCCTGTTCTCCGATCGCAGGATCTACCAGCACCGCCCCCTGGGCGTACACTTCGACCACTTCACTGCCCGAAAGAAAACGGGCGATGTCAAAATCATGAATCGCCATATCCATAAACAGCCCGCCGGACACCTTAATATAATCCGGATGCGGCGGATTCGGATCGCGGGAGGTAATCTTGATCAAATGCGGCTCCCCGATTTTCCCCTCGGACACAATTTCGCGGACCCGGCAGAAATTATGGTCGAACCGGCGGTTGAAGCCAATCTGCAGACTCACGCCGGCAGCCTCCGCGGCCGCGAGCGCCTCGCGGGTTTGCTCTACGCTCATGCTGACCGGCTTCTCGCAAAAAATATGCTTGCCGTTCGCCGCAGCCTGCTTGATCAGCGGGACATGTGTATCCGTCGAGGAGCAGATGAAAACGGCATCGAGGTCCGGATGCTCCATGATCTCGGTACTGTTGTTCGTAACCAAGGGAATGCCCCGCTCCGCGGCCCAGGCACGCAGCTCGTCTCCGGCGTATAGATCGCTGACGGCCACAATTTCTGCGCCCGGCATGTGCAGCAGATGATCCGCATGGATTTTGCCGATTCGTCCGGCACCGATAATGCCGATTTTAATGGTTTTCATATGAATGTCTCCTCCGCTTATGAGCTTACCAGCGTGCCGTTACCATTTTCTTTCGGGTATAGAATTCCACGCCGTCGGTGCCGTTCGCATGCAGGTCCCCATAGAAGGAGTTTTTCCAGCCGGAGAACGGGAAGAATGCCATCGGCGCAGGAACGCCGAGGTTGACGCCCAGCATGCCGGCATCGATATGCTCGCGGAACTGGCGCACGTCGCTGCCGTCCTGTGTGAACAGGCAGGCACCATTGGCGAAGTCCGAGCGGTTGGAAATTTCAATGGCTTCCTCCAGCGTTTCTGCACGCATGACGGATAGCACCGGTGCAAAAATTTCGTCCCTCCAGATCTTCATCTCGCAGGTCACTTCATCAAAAATCGTCGGTCCGACAAAATACCCCTCACCGTTCGTGGCATCATCCTTCCGCCCGTCACGGACCAGCTTGGCTCCTTCCTGCTCGCCCGCCTCAATGTAAGAGAGCGTGCGCTCCTTGTGGGCTTGCCGGATCACCGGCCCCAGGAAAACACCTTCATCCGCCCCGTTGCCGATGGAGATTTCATCGGCCGCTTGCTTCAGCTTCCCGATCAGCGGCTCCGCTACGTCCCCAACGGCTACCACCACGGAGCAGGCCATACAGCGCTCACCGGCCGAACCGAAGGCCGCGCTGACGATTTGGGTGACGGCTGCGTCCAAGTCGGCTGATGGCATCACGATGCTGTGGTTTTTGGCTCCGGCCAAGGCCTGGACGCGCTTGCCGTAGGAAGAAGCGGTTTTGTACACGTACTCCGCCACCGGCTGAGAGCCTACAAAGGATACGGCAGCAATGCCCGGATGCTCCAAAATGCCGTTGACCACGTCATGCGCGCCATGAACAACGTTGAGCACGCCGTCCGGAAGGCCGGCTTCCGCGAACAGCTCCGCCAGACGCTGGGCCAAGAGCGGCGTGCGCTCCGACGGCTTCAGCACGAACGCATTGCCGCAGGCGATGGCGAGCGGGAACATCCAGCACGGCACCATCATCGGGAAGTTGAACGGCGTGATGCCGGCTACAACACCGATCGGATAACTGTACATCCCGGACTCCAGATTGGTGGCGATGTCGGGAAGCTGTTTGCCCATCATCAGCGTGGGCGCGCCGGCTGCAAATTCCACGCACTCGATGCCGCGCTGCACTTCGCCGTAGGCTTCGGCATAGCTTTTGCCGTTCTCCGCGGTAATGAGGCGGGCCAGCTCCTCCCAGTGCTCCACAAGCAGTTGTTGATACTTGAACAGAATGCGCGCGCGGCGAGGCACGGCGGTCTTCGCCCAGGAGCGCCCCGCTTTGGCTGCTGCCTGCACCGCCAGGTCTACCTCCTCCTTGGTCGAAAGCGGCACGTAAGCGAGAATCTCCTCCGTCGCCGGATTGTAGACGGGATCGGTTGTTTCGGATCGGGATGGCACAAATTGTCCGCCGATATAATTGCTCAGGGTTTGCGTCATGGCTGGTTAGCCCCTTTCGATTGAATCAGTTAGCGTTTTTGATTGGATCCGTTAGGATATTGGTTAGGATCAGTCAGGATATTTATTGAGATTGGTCAGGATATTAGTTGAGATCACTCAGGATATTCAGTAGAATCCGTCAGGACCTTCGATAAAATCAGAGAGCCTTCGCCAAGCTATATAAGTCACCGTAAATGAATGGTCAGATGCACGGTACCTAGGTATTAGCCGTGATTTCCCCGCGCTTGCAGCGCTCCATATAATCGTGAACCGCTTCGCTTGTCGGCATGGCATCGGAGCAGCTGTGGCTGGAGATGACAATGCTTGCCGCCGCGCTGCCGAATTCCATGGACCGCTCAATGGTCCAGCCCTGCATTAGACCGTACAGAAAACCTGCGGCGTACGAATCCCCTGCCCCGAACGTCTTGATGACCTTTGCCGGAAAGCTTTGAGCCGTATGGCTGGTGCCGTCCGGTGTATATGCGATGGAGCCCTCCTTGCCGTGCTTGATAATGACGATCCTGGCGCTGTAGTCAAACCACTTGGCCGCCGTGATGCGGTCGCTCCGCTCCGGGTTGCCTCCAAACTGCTCCATCATGTCGAACTCCTCACGCGTGCCGAGGATGATATCGCATTTTTCAGCCGCCAGATTATAATAGGTCGCCGTTTCCTGAGGGGATTTCCAAGTGTACGGACGGTAATCCAGATCAAACGCAATTACGGCGCCGTGGCGCTTGGCATATTCCAGAGCCAGGAACACCGCTTCCCGGGAAGGGCTGGCCGCAAGCGCGGTTCCGGAGATCAGCACCATTTTGGCGGAAGCAATCAATTCCTCGTTCACATCCCCCGTCTCCAGCAGCAAATCCGCAGCGTTGTCGCGGTACATCAGGATGCTGCAGTCGGTCGGACTTTTAATTTCGGTAAAAGCCAGCCCCGTCACGGCACCGGTACGGTCGGTCGTTACGCCCTGCGTCGCAATTCCGTTATCCTTCAGGTATTTGGTAATAAAACGCCCCATCTGATCGTCTGCCACCTTGCCGATGAAGCCCGTATTCAGGCCCAGGCGGGCCATTCCGATACAGATATTGGCCGGGGATCCGCCCACATACTTGGTAAACGTGCTCGTCTCTTCCATCGGCCGGTTAATCTCATTGGCGTTCAAGTCGATGCACAATCTCCCCACGGCGACAAAATCCACCGGCTTTTCGTCGTTAAACGTGATTTCACTCATGGATGAACCTCCTTGATCAGATCGGCCCACGCTGAGCATTCATAGGAATGTATGGCTCGGCTCTTCAATGGCCGTAATCACTTGTAAGTTGAACAAATGAATGTGCGTTAGGGCAAGTACGTAAAATGTTCCTACAATCGCTGTTGTTTTCAGATTTATTGATTTTATAGAACCTATTGCGGTAGAAATCCGAAACCAAAGGCGACCGTTCCACTTTCTTCGGAATCATTTCACTCCCTTGCCTGCATCGTTTTCTTAAGTCCAACTTATATTAGATAGTTAAATTCAGGAATTACCGGGTGTCCGATAAGCAAACTGGTAATCTCACTGCATTTTGGAACTCTGCCGAATTGCTATCAGCCTAGTTTTCGGCTCACGAACCGAGCGGCTTCATACCTGCGGCTTGAGCTGGCCTTCCAGACGATCCAGGTATTCGATCGCCCGCTGAGCATACGCCTTGGCCGGATGCAGCGCAGGATCCTGTTCTCCTTCCAGCATCGCCCAGCCGTTATAACCGCGCTCCATGAGCTCTCCGATAATCGGCGCAAAATCGATGCAGCCATCGCCGGGAACCGTGAACACGCCCCTGCGGATACAGCTCACGAAATCGCAGCCATCTAGACGTGCCTGCTCCAAGATTTCATGCCGGATATCCTTCAGGTGGATATACGCGATCCGGTCATAATGCTTGCGGAGCAGCTCGAGCGGATCGCTTCCCCCGTAATAGGCATGGCCGGTATCGTAAAGGAGAAACACGAGCGAAGGGTCGGTCATCGCCATCAGCCGGTCGATTTCGGCCGGCTGCTCCACGACCGTGCCGCCATGGTGATGATACGTCAGCTTCATGCCGTAGCTCGCCGCAATTTCGCCGGCCTGGTTGAGGCCCTCCGCCAGGCTTTCCCACCCGGCGTCATCCAGGCGTAGAACGACACGCTCGTTCGGCGTCCGGCGGGGATCGAAGTGCAGCGAGCCTCCGACCTCCGCCGTGCTGATGACCTTGCTGCCAAAACCGGCCAGAAACTCCGCATGCCGGCGGTAGTCCTCCAGCTCCTGCTTCCGGTAAGCGGGATCGGAGAACAGCACGGACTTCCACTGCGAGACCAGTTGAATGCCGCGGGACTCCAGCTCCCGCTTCAGCACCGCCGGATCCTTCGGAAATTTCCTGCCCATCTCCGTGCCTGTCAAACCCAAAGCCGCAATATCATCCACAATCGTTTCAAACGTTGTGTCATCTCCATGCTCTCTGACATCCTCGCCGACCCAGTTGATGGGGTGGATCCCCAGCTTGAACAGCCTGTTGCTCATATCCAGCGCTCCCTTGCTTTGTTTGGTAGAGTGGCTTCCTTGCTCTAGACGCTTAGACCTTAGTAGGACCTTGCTTCCTTACTCCGGGCTCTTAGTCGAACCGGCTTCCTTCAGCCGAGATACTTGTAAAGCCTTCCTTGCCCGGACTTCTCTTGCGCAGAGCTGCTTAGTACAGCTTCTGCCGCGCCGTTACTAGGATCTTGCTCGCTTAGTTTCTTCAGCTGGCAGTATTGAGTTGTTTCCTCACTCCAAATCCCTTAATCGGACCATACTTCTTACAGCGCGGCACTTGTCCCGGACATTTCTTACCTCGACTCGGTTTCATATTGCCCCTACTCAGGCGGTGAGAAAGGTCTCGCTTGCTTTGTTGCTCCAGCTGTCGGCAGGGAGTTGCTTCCTTACCGCTGCAGCCGCTAGTAAAGCCTTGCCTCCTTGCTCCGGGCGGCCATCTCGCGCTGAGCCTTCGTCACCTTGCTCGATACGGATACCTCCGGCACCTCCACACGCCACCAGGACTCGTAGCCGTCGGTGTTCGTGCCCGGAACCACCGGAATCTCGATCAGGGTTGTGACGGGCTCCTGCCGGGCCTGAAGCAGCGCTGCTCGCAGCTCCTCCGGTGTGCCAGCCTTGTAGGCTTTGCCGCCTAGCGCCCGCGCGTGCGCGGCGAAATCAATCGGGAGGTATTCACCGGTCAGGCGGCCCGTGCCCTCCTCGCGGCGGCGGAACTCGTTGCCGAAGCCGTCGCTGCCGTTGCTCCGCTGCAGATTGTGAATGCATTGGAAGCCATGGTTGTCGAACAGCAAGATCGTAATCTTGCGACCTTCCTGCAAGCTGGTGACCAGCTCCGAGTGCATCATGAGATAACTGCCGTCGCCGACCAGCGCATAGACCTCGCGGTCCGGTTCTGCCATGGCCACACCAAGGGCACCGCTCACCTCATACCCCATACAGGAGAACCCATACTCCATGTGATACGTCTTCGCTTCGGCAGCTCGCCATAATCGGTGCAGGTCCCCCGGAAGACTGCCTGCCGCACAGACGATGACCGAGGACGGAGGAATGACCTCATTGATGACGCCAAGCGCCCTCGTCTGCGACAAGCCATCCGGATGCTCGGCGGCGTACAACCGATCCACCTCGCGGTCCCACTCCGCTTTCAGCCCGGCGAGCTCGCCTTCTTCATATGCGGCTTGATAGCCGTCCTGCGACAGCTTAGCATGCAGTGCCTTTAGACCTTCCTTCGCATCGGCCACCAGCGCTTCGCCGCCAAGCTTAACGCTGTCCGCACCGTTGACGTTCAGGTTCAGGAACGAAACATCCTCCCGCTGAAACGCCCATTTGGAGGACGTCGTAAAGTCCGTATACCGGGTGCCGATGCCGATGATCAAATCCGCTTCTGCCGCGGTACGGTTCGCCGCCAGCGAGCCGGTCACGCCGATCGCCCCCAGGTTCAAGGGGTGATTCCAGGGAAGCGCGCTTTTGCCGGCCTGCGTTTCGGCGACTGGGATTCCGAAGGCTTCTGCAAAAGCAGCAAGCTGCCCGGTTGCATCGCTGTAATGCACGCCGCCTCCGGCGATGATCAGCGGGCGCTTGCTCGCGGCAATCCGTGCGGCTGCCCGCTGCAGCCCTTCCGCCGACGGCGGGCGTCGATCGATGACATGAACGGTTTTCTCGAACAGCGAATCCGGATAGTCATACGCCTCAGCCTGCACGTCCTGCGGCAGCGCCAGCGTCACCGCCCCCGTCTCCGCTGGATCGGTCAGCACGCGGATCGCCTGCCGTGCCGCTGCGATCAGCTGCTCCGGCCGGGATATCCGATCCCAGTACCGGCTCACCGGCTTGAATGCATCGGCCGCCGAAACGGTATAATCCGACGGGGCCTCGATCTGCTGAAGCACCGGATCAGGCTGACGGCAGGCGAAATTGTCGCCTGGGAGCAGCAGCACCGGAATGCGGTTCACCGTTGCCGTAGCTGCTGCGGTAACCATATTCAAGGCACCGGGACCGATGGATGAGGTGCAGGCCCAAATCTGCCGGCGATTCTTCTGCTTGGCGTAGGCCGCCGCGGTGTGCACCATGCCCTGCTCGTTTTTGCCCTGCACATAAACCAGGTCCCCCGCGCTTCGTTCCAATGCCTCGCCAAGGCCGGTCACATTGCCGTGCCCGAAAATCCCCATCACCCCGTGCACAAATTTCGTCTCCACTCCGTCGACAGAAACATACTGGGCATCCAGGAACCTCAGCAGCGCCTGTGCCATCGTTAATCTTGTCGTTGTCAACCGGTTCATCTCCTTTTCGCTCATCTTCTCTTGAATCCAAACGGGAAAGCGGGATAGCGGGAAAGCCATCTATGAATTAAGCGCTTAACCTAGTGCACCGAAGCGCTTATATCCTTTGGCGGATTAAGCGCTTTAACGAAAGTGTATGCCTTACTGGAGGCCCTGCATGCCTTTCATTTTCATAATTTCCACGCACGACAGCATCATGATGCCGATCCCGTGGTTGTCGTTCAGCACCGTAAGCAGATCATGCTTGTAATAGTCCCCCGTAAAGGAATAACGGGACCCGCTGCACACCCCATGCACGCTGCCGCTGCGATCGATGGCATGCTCGGTCAGCCCCTGCCATGCCCGAATGGCGGCCTCGGCGAACCGTCCGGGATTCTCCAGCCAGCCAAACCTCACGCCTCTGGCAAAGGCGTAAGCGAACATCGCCGTACAGGAAGCTTCCTCATAAGCCTCCGGATCGGTAATAACCTGTCTCCAGAGTCCTGACTCGCCCTGATAGGAAGCGATCCCGGCGCACAGCTCGCGGAAAAATCCAAGCAGTGCCGGGCGGTCCTTATGATCGTCCGGCAGGCGCTCCAGCTGCTCGGATAGGGAAAACAGGCTCCAGCCGTTTCCGCGTCCCCACGGTATCCGTGTCGCTTTCCCGTATTTGAAATCAAATACGTGGCTCATCACGCCTTCCTCCGGCATGAACAGATACTCCCGGTATCTCAGAAACTGCCTTGCCGCTTCGTCCAGATAGGAGGAATCGCCTGTAATCCCGGTGTACCGCGACAAGAACGGCGTGCTCATGTACAGATCATCCGCCCACATCGTATCCGCGGAATATTCGGAAACGCACAGCCGGTAAAAAGCCCCGTCCTCCCGGCGTTCCAGGCGGTTCGCCATAAAATCCGCAATGACCTCCGCGACCTTCAAATCCTCCGGACTGCCGCCGCTTTCCGCATAGGCTTCCAGCATCGCGGAGCCGAAGGAACCGCAGTTGTCCAGCATCTTGATCAGCACCAGCTGATGGTTAATGGACGGAAAGCCGTACGTATCCCGGTCCCAGACCGCGTATTCGTACCATGACGTGCAGATGCCGATATGTGCCCGGGCATATTCCGCAATATCCGGCCGTCCCAACACTCGCGCGGTCTGCAGCAGACCATACATCGTCACGCCGAGCGGATAGTCCCAGCGCCCGAAGTTGGTGGCCGAGCCGGAGGTCCATTTGTTGCTCAGCATGGCGTTCTCATAGAACGGCCTGACCCGGCAGCCCGGCGCATCCAGGGACCATCCGGTCAAGCCGCGGCCGTCCGTAAGCGGGAACAGCCTCTTGACCGTGCACACCTCCTCCGGCGTTTCCTCCTTCGCTGCCGCCAGCGGGCCGGCATACAACCAAGGAGACGGCGCCCCCTGTACCGGAACCGGGAGCACGAATTCGAGCTCTTCCCCCGCATGATAGGCCTGAAGCTGAAATCCCCATCCGGACGGCCCGCTGCTGCAGCGGACCAGCAAATCCCCTTGGCAGCTCGCGGCAGGCAGCTCACAGCGGAAGTCTCCTCCCTCTTGAAGGTCTAGGACCGGTACAGGATGTCCGCCGATCCGGACCTGCAGCCTGCCCCAAGCACGGCCCCTAAGCTCAATCGGATCGGCGGCGGCAGGCACCTTCAATCGGCTCCAGGCATACCCCGATACCGCTGCCCCAGGCAAGCCGAACATTCGCTCAAAATTCGGCTTCATCGCTTCTTGCTCGCTCCAGCCTGTAACCGGGAGCCAGCTCAAACCCGTCTCGTCTTCGCTTCCGTGAGCGTTCGGAAAGCGGCCGCTTTCGCCGAATAGGCCGGCCGTCATTGGCCCGGCATACGCCCAGCCGGCGGCTCCCTTCCGGTCCGCAAACGGGGACAGCACCTGCAGAATTCGGACCTTGCCCTCCTGAGCGCCAAAGCGGCAGCCGAATCCGGCCTCAGTCCTGCGCGCCTCAATCAACAACGTGTTCCAGCCCGGATTCAGCACCAGCGGAACGACAATCTTCGCATAGGGCTTCATCTCGTCCTCGGCTCCTGAACGGTACATCAGCTGCTCGTTCAGATAGAAGCGGACCGGGCTGAACGGCATGATCGCGGCATCCAGCGACCGTTCATCGTCGCTCCACACCAGACCAAGCGCAAAGGCAGCGTCCCCCTGCTTCGCATCCCGAAACCAGTCGCCGAAGTTAAAGTCGTAGAACCCTTCTCCGGTCTGAAGAATCCCCGTACAAGCGAACGACCGAAGCGCGAACGGAATTTCCGGGTTCGCCCCGATGTAGCGCCCGGCAATCGTCTTCAGAATGCCGGCATCATCATCGCCGAGCCAATACCGGATGCTCTCGCGGGTCTCGATATAGCTTGTCATGAAGATTCGCCTCCTTCCGTTCGGCCGTTCGCTGCCATCGGAGAAAGCTTGATATCAATCTCCTTCACGAACGGAGTCACCACATTCAGCAGCAGCGTACGGAACCCGAGCGGATACGCCGCTTCCCGGACGCCTGCCGCCGTATGCTCAAATCCGGCGCCACTGATCTCCATCCAGTCGCCGCCCGCTTCATAACGGATGCTCCCTCCCATCCAGAACTGGGTATCCACGCCCGCAGGAGCAAGCTCACCGCCGCTAAGGGCTCCGGCAGCAGGAAAAATAAGCGAGATTTGCGACACGACATCCTCCGGCTCTGTCGAGGAAATGACCAGCTTCCAGCCTTCGCTCGTCTCCACCACATCCACCTCCACCTTGTGCCGCTGGAGATGCGTCTGTGGGCGGCAGTGATGCGGCAGCAAGTACCAAGGGCTGACGTCTTCGCCTGCGCTTGCAGGCAAATCGGCTTCCGGCACCGGGCCGTTGTAGCCCTTTTCCTGTTCGCCGGATAGCCGGTATCCCTGCTCCAGCGGTGCCATCCGGCTCATCTTGACGAAGCCGGGCTCGAAATACGAGGCAAACTGCACGCCGAGCAGGCGGGCCGCACCATGTCGAAGCGAAAAGAAGGAAGACATCTCCGTGCTTACCGTCACACTGGTATGACCCTCGCGGATTCGCGCCACCGGGGCGCCAAAATCCGTGTGCATCCGGCTGTAGCGGATAACGCCGTGATGGCCGGCGTCTGCAAAGCCGGACAGATAGCGCTCCCTGGGAAAATCACCGTTCAGCACGATTCGGTAATTCTCCGGCATCGGCTTCGTCTCCGCACCTTCACGCAGAAGCCCTGGATCCAGCAGCAGCCGCACGGCGGCATTCGTCGGCGCTCCGCCGGGATGCTTCAGCAAAGCCAGCGACTGTTCGGCCATGCCTTGGAATACCGGGTCCCCGTCCAGTGAAGCCATCATCAGACACGGCAGAAAATACCCCGACATATCGAAGCTTTGGCCGAAATCCTGCCGGCCGGAATATTCGGTGACGATCTCTCCGTCCGGGTGGACCAGATAGGACATCATCTTCAGGTTGGCCCGGACCGGCACCAGAAGCTCCGGACGCTTCAGCAGCCTGGCCGCATGAATCAGCATGACATCGCTGACGACGTTGTAAATCCCGTTGCTGCGCTCGGTCCACTCCCCGTCCGCCGTGGCATCCATGCCTTCCGCGAGCCACGCCCGGGCCCGCTTCAAGGCGTCCGGCGAATCAAAGAGCTCGTTCAAGAAGCCCAGCGCCGCGCAGATGACCCACCGATGATTCGGCGTATGGCAGCCTCCGGTAATCAGCGCGGGCAAGGTCCGTTCCAGGAACAGGAGCATATCCGCAACCGCATCCTTCAAGTCCTCCCAGCCGTCAGCCATAAGCAGCTGCGCGGTTTGCGCGTAACCAACCACCACGAAGGCGGTATCCGGCGGGGAATGGAAATTCGTCCAGCCGGGCGATATCGTGCCGTCGCTATGCTGAGCCGCAAGCATGTAACGCGCGGCAAGCGCAAATCGACGGGCCAGCTCGTGATTGCGGTAATATTCGGATGCCGGATTGCAAAGCGCGGCGGCCCAGATGGCCATGGCGGTCGGCGTCCCGCTGTTATGGTTGGTCGAAGGCAGCCCGTTCTCGATCGTGCGGACCCCGCCGTACCAGCGGTGCTCCGGCTCCATGATCTGGCGGTCCATCGCCTCCCGCACCCAGCTGTCGTTCACTTCAAAAACCCTGTTATACATCATAAGCTCCCCC
Organism: Paenibacillus sp. FSL M8-0142; assembly: GCF_038597315.1. NCBI lineage: Bacteria > Bacillati > Bacillota > Bacilli > Caryophanales > Paenibacillaceae > Paenibacillus > Paenibacillus sp. FSL M8-0142. The sequence goes on along the minus strand of NZ_CP152008.1, from coordinate 597,310 downwards.
TGATCTCCGTCATCCTTAACCTTTTACCGCTCCCAGCATAACGCCGCTGACAAAGTAACGCTGCAGCCAAGGGTACACGATCAGAATCGGTACCGTGGCAAACACGACGCTCGCCGCTTTCAGGCTTTCCGTGGCTGCTCTAATACCTGCGGAAGGTCCCTCGTTGCGGGTCAAATCCGTAATCATATTGTTCTGCACCAGCTGGTACAGCTTCAGCTGCAGCGGATAGAGCTCTTCCTTCGTGATATACAGGAGCGTGTCCTGAAATCCGTTCCAGCGCCCGACGGCATAGAACAGGCTTAGGGTCGCGATCACCGGCAAGGATAGCGGCAAGATAATCCGCAGCATCGTCCCGATCTGGCTCGTGCCGTCAATCTCGGCTGCTTCCTCGAGGCTTTCCGGAATACCGTTGAAGAAGGAAATCAGGATGATGAGATAGAACGGACTGATCAATCCCGGAAGTACCAATGACCAGATCGTATTCAACAAGTTCAAGTCTTTTACGAGGATGTACTCCGGAATGATGCCCCCGCTGAAGAACATGGTCACGATGATAATGAACATGAAAAATTTGCGGCCCTTCAGCTTCTTTTTCGTCAGCGGGTAAGCGGCAATAATCGTCATTATCATGCACATCACCGTCGTCAGCAGCGTCAGCATCACCGTAAAGCCAAGAGACCGGATCATGCTGGAATCGGAGAATACGGATTGATAAGCCTGAAGGCTGAATTCCACGGGAAACAACGTCACGTCCCCCGACGTTACCGCCCGGTTGGAGCTGAAGGATATCGCGATAATATGGAAGAAGGGTGCCAGGCAAATAAGAACGAACACCGCAAGCAGGATAATGTTTACGGTATCAAAAACACGGTTCGACACACGCTCGCTCATGGGTGAAGCTCCTTTCTGTACAACGTTAAATGATGGATTCGTCCGTCAGCTTTTTCGATGCGTAGTTCGCGCCCAGCAGGAAGATCAGACCGACCACCGCCTGGAACAAGCCGACCACCGTCGCCAGCGTATACTGTCCGGATTCCAGACCCGTCCGGTACACATAGGTGCTGAGCACGTCGGAATAATCCATGACCGCTTTATTGCCGATGACGAACGGGCGGTCGAAGCCGATCGCGATCATATTGCCGAGGTTGATGATGAGCAGCGTGACGACCGTGGTCTTCAGGCCCGGCAGGGTGATATGCCGTATCCGCTTGAACCGGCCCGCTCCGTCCACCTCCGCCGCTTCATACAGCTCCTTATTGATGCCGGTCAATGCCGCCAGATAGAGAATGGTTCCCCAGCCTGCGCTCTGCCATACGCCCGTTGCCAGGTAAGTAATAAGCCACGTGTCTTTGTCAGTCAGGAAAGGCACCGATTCAAAGCCAAGCGCCATCAGCACGTTGTTGATCATGCCGGATTGCGTGCCGAACACCTGATACACAATGCCGCCTATAATAACCCATGAAATGAAATGGGGAATATACAAAATCGTTTGGGATAACCGTTTAAACCATCGGATCCGGAGCTCATGCAGCATAATCGCCAGAATCAAAGGCGCCGGAAATGAAACCAGGAGGTCTAACAGATTAAGCATCAGCGTGTTGCGCAATGTTTTATAAAAATCCTGGGTTTGGAAGACTTCACGGAAGGCATCCAGCCCGATCCATTCGCTTCCGGTAATGCCTTGGAAGAAGTTGAAATCCTTAAACGCGATCTGAACGCCCCACATCGGGCCGTATTTGAAAATGATGAAATAAACCAGCGGCAGAACAAGCAGTGCATATAATTGCCAGTACCGGCGCAGATAAACGGTTCCACTCATCTGAATCATCCTCTCCTTGCTCATGACGCCGGGAACGAAGGAACGGCCTCAACGTTGACAGCCGTCCTTCCCCATATCCCGCTGCGGATTATCTTGTTATTTAGACTGCATTTCCTGATAAACCTTGGTCCGCTCGTCGAGGATCGCCTGACCGCCGCTGACCATGTAATCCTTCATCGTGGTTTCGAAGGTTTTCTCGAAGTCTTCCGGTTTGGCCATGGCCGTCTTGACGATCATCTCTTCGTATTTCGCCTGCAGGTTAGTGCCGTACTTCGCTTCCGATTCGATCGGACGGTCAAAGTTGACCGGCTTGAACGTATCCGTCGCCGCGATTTCCACTGCCTTGCGGTGCAGATCCTGGAATCGTTGCGGAAAGTTGGTGGTCAGCTTCTCCCGGTTCTGCGCATCGTCGCCGACAAAGTTGCCGTTGGCAATAATGGCAATATCGCCGGAGTTATACAGACGGTCAATCACATCCTGAGGGGCGTCCGGCTTGATGACGGGAATGCCGTCGACCATTTCGTAGTTTTCGCCTTCCACGCCGTTTTGCAGAGCCAGCAGATTCTGAGGGTCCGCCATCCAGTTCAGGTATTTGATCGCTTCGACCGCATGCTTGCTTGTTTTCGGGATCATGATGTACATGCCGTTTGGCGCGTACTCAGGCTTTGAGTGCTTGCCTTCGGAGTTGGTGAACGGGTCCACCGGCTCCAGCTTGGCATCCGGCTGGTTTTTCAGCAGCGTATCATAGGTGCCGTCCGCGTAATACAGGTTCGGATAATCCTCTGTCAAAAAGCCTACGAGACCGTTTGTCACATCCTGGGTCAGCTGCTTCTTGTCCTCGTCCAAACTGAAATCGCGGCTCATCAGCCCCTCATTGTACAGCTTGTTCATGAATTGGAGCGCATCCTTGAAGCCCGGCAGCAGAGTCGGGTAGTCGTTGGCCCCGAGCTTTTGAATCAACGTGTACTTCTGCTCCTCCGTGGTCGGCTGGATAAAGGACCAGATCAGCGGATCATATTGCGCCGGTTCGATCGTCATGCCGAAAGGAATAACCTTGCCGCCGGTTTCCCCGGGATCCTTTTCTTTAAAAGCCTTCAGCACCTCGTACAGCTCCTCCGTCGTTTGAGGAACATCCATGCCGAGCTTATCCAGCCAATCCGTGCGGATAAAGGAAGAATACTTGCCCAGGAATGCCCGTTTTCCGGGAACGGCGAACTGCTTGCCCATGTACTGGCCGTAGCTCATCGCGTCCTCATCGAGAAACGCCTTCAAATTCGGGCCATGCTCGTTGATCAGATCGGTCAGCTCCGTCAAACCGCCCTGCTCGGCATAACGGTTGAAGGTGGGCGTGTCATACGTAAACACGATATCCGGCACGTCGCCGCCGCTGGCCATGAGAACATTCAGCTTCTTGATTTCTTCCGAACGGGGTACCGGTACGAATTCCATCTTAATGTTGTTAGGGGTTCCAAAGTTGTCCTGGATATATCTCGTAAGGTAACTGTCGGTGATCGTGTACGGCTCCGGCGTATTGCCGCGGTCGAAGATCTCGACCTTCAGCGTGACCTGCTTACCATCATTGGATCCGGAGCTTCCGCCTGAGGTATCGGTGCTGCCGCCCGATTTTGAAGAGCATCCGGATAATACGACCGTTCCGGCCATCAGCATTACGAGCGAGAGCTTTGCGAGCTTGCCCCACGTTTTCTTGCTTGCCGCCATAGTTACATCCCCTTTTCGTTTAAATATGTCCCTGCCGATTCGCGCCGATCTTTTTTAATGAAAATGTCCTGCGGGGACAGCCGGGAATCCGGCTTCGCCTGCCACCAGTGTAAGCGCTTAACCTTTTGGGTGTCCTCAGTATGCCTTAGCGGCCGGCGAATGACAATAAACCAAATTCCAAACGCTACAAACCCCGCGGTTACAAGGTTTTTCGGATATCGAATGACTGTTTTCGCATAATAAACCGATTTCAAATGATGGCTGAATGCCCTGCTGCACCGGCGTTTGCTGCCAAGCTGCGACTCCCGATCCAGTGTGATTGACAGGCTACGATATGCCCGATATTCGTAAAATACGAAACGGGTGCAGCTTCCGCTTTGGAATGTTCTGCACCCGTTGCTTGATCCATATATACGATAAACCATTTTCGTAATCCAAACCGCTTTCTAGGAATCCGAACCCTTCGTCATCCAAACCGCCTTCTAGGAATCCAGAACGTTTTCTTCATCCAACCGCCTTCTAGGATTCCAGCTCCGCACCCGGCGAGGCCTTCATCTTGAGCTTGCGGTAATCCCCCGGCGTCATCCCCACCGTCCGTTTGAACACCCGGCCGAACGTTATCGCGTTGGCATACCCGATTTTCTCCGCAATTTCCTGGGTTGAAAGCTCGGTATTCGCCAGCAGCTCCTCCGCCCGCTCCATCCGCAGTTGCACCAGAAAATCGACGAACTTCATATTGTATTCCATTTTAAACAGATAGCTTGCATACTTTCCGGAGATCTGGAAACGGTCGCTGAGATGCTTGAGGGATAAATCCGGATCCTCAAAATGCTCCTCGATATAATGCTTCATCTCGCTGATCATGGCACGATAGCTTTTCGTTTCGCTGAGCGCTACGTAAGTGCGGTATATTTCCGTTAAGTGGTCACTGATTCTGCCCTGCAGCTCTTCCAGGGTCGCTGCACCGGCAAGAACTGGCTCCATGCCTTCCGACAGCTGGCTGCGCAGCTCGTCGGATAACGCGCCGACCTCCCGGGAGAGGAGCTGAAGCATGCTTTTGACCAGAGAGCGGATGATATCATCCTTCAGCCGCTCTTCTTTGAACGAAACGAACATGTTCTTCAGACGGGTTCTCCAGCCTTCGTTATTTAAGCGGAAGTCCTTCACCAGCTCCGAAATCTCCGTCAGATAAGGAAGCAGATGGCTTAAATCGCCTTTGGACAGCTCGTCGCCGACCAGCACGGCATGCTCGCCCATCGCCAGCCTGTGGCCAAGCGCCTCCGAGGCGGAGCGGTACGATGCTCCGATCTCATGGAGGCCGGCAACCTTGCCGCCCAGTCCGAAGCTCACCGACATGCGGAGCTTGTCCTCGACCCAGCCCCTGCATTCCTCGGCAGCGTGGATCAGACCCTCGCGATGACCGGCCTCACCTTCGGGCAATGCGATCAGAATACCGACGCGGCTGCCGGTAATCCATTCGAGCCAGCTGTGGAAGCCGGCATTGCGTGAGATTTCCTGGAACACGTTCATCAGCGCAAACTTCAGCACGTTCTGGTCACGGACGGTATGAACGTCCCGAAAACCGCTGTAATCATTGATTTCGCCAAGCATCATGGCATAACCGGCCGTCTTCGCCGGCAGCTGCATCGGAGCCAGCTCGGCCATGCGGGATTGCAGCTCCTCCTCGGGCTTCTGCCCGCTGATCAGGTCCATAAACAGCTGGCTGCGCTGAAGCTGAAGATTCTCGTGCTGCTTTTTGTCATAATCCATGGACCGGCTGATCAGGCTCTCAAGCGCACTGTCGATCATGGACAGCTCATCCTTGGCCGCCTGCGGCATGCTGAGCTGAATGGACTCCACGCGGTTCATCAGCGCTTTGATCGGCTGATAGTTCCGTCTGGTAATATAAACGATGTAGATAATGGCGAGCACCACGGTCACAAAGCCGATCACGATCCAGATGTAGGACACGACCGACACCCAGGCATAGAGCTGGCCCGCCCGGAGGCCGCTTTCAAACGTCCACCCCAGCTGATCCGATTGCAGCGTCGTCAGCACCTTGCCTTCTTTGGCCCGGTTATCCCCTCCCATTCGGGACGCTTCGAAGATCAGCTCTCCGCCGGAGTCCAGAATATTCAAAAAGGAAACGCTGTCATTTATCATCGGATTGATCATCTGCTCCACCCGGTAGATGCCGACGTTGATTACAAGCAGACCCTGAGTGCCGAAGGGGAGCGGCAAATTTTTATGCATGGAGATGACCTGCTTCGGCTTGCTTTCGCCCAGGCCCGTCATGGAGCGCACGGCCGACCAGCCCCGGTAATCGGGCTCCTTCAGAGCTTGCTCGATGAACGACCGGTCCGGGAACGATTGGAGCGGACTCTGGCCGCTTGTGGTTAGCACCGACTGATCCGAGTGACGGTACAAATAGACCGATTCAATCAGACCGCTTCCCGTCTGCAGTCCGCGCAGGCGCTTCACCAGCGAGTGCATCAGGTTCTGATCGGATGAAGGGTCGCTGAACAGATAGCTGGAGTAGAGGGAGCTGGTCTCCACTTCGTTCAGCACGTCCATTTCAATGGCATTGATAGAGCGGTCCAGGTCTTCCATAATAAACCGCGTGGAAATCCCGTTCGCCTTGGCCGCCTCTTCACGAGAGGCTTCGTTGAACATAATGAAAGAAAGAAACACGATGATCGTAATCGTAATGAGGAAAATGGGAAAATAGGAGAGAAGCAGCTTGCGATACCAGTTGTGCTGCAAAGGGTTCAGTCCTTTCTCTTCCAGGTTAAGCGTTTTACTTATGCTTGTGCTATATTGTAGCACGTTCTTGTCTCTCTCTGAAAGAGGGGTGTCCCTGGTGAAAGGACCTCTGGATGAAGCTGCTGCCTTCAGACGACAATCTGGACGCTAAAAAAAGGAGTGATGCCCGCACCGGCATCACTCCTTCTTATTCACACGCTTGGGATCGCTTGGTTCGAACGTTGTGCGTCCTCGCGTTTTATTTCCTTTATGGGAACGCTATGCTGCAAACGCTGCGCGTCCTCTTATTATCGTACAGGGGATCGCTCGCCAGCTGTACGCAATCCTTCCGGGCTCCCTTTATTTCACTAGCTGCCCCCGCGTAACGCCGAGCTGGTTGGTCGCCTTCAGCGTTTTCCACACCTGGGTTCCGCTGATTTCTCCGCGCAGAGCACGGTTGTACAGATCGATGACCTGATGAACCTGCTCCGGCGTTTCTTCCAGGAATTCCACCCGGTAGCGCGGCACGCCGAGCTCCATGAAGTTCGAGAGGTATTCCGCCCCGGACTGCTCAATGGCGTTGTATACCGTGTTGCGGCAGCCTTCGTCCACCCGCACCGGATGGGACATGCCGATCCGGTCCTGCAGGGATGCCCGATGCGCCTCGCATGGGCGGCCGCAGTTCGTGTAGTCCGTGCCTTCGCTAAGGAAGGTACAGTACACGCAGTGCTCGGTATGGAACATCGGCAGATGCTGATGGATGACGATCTCCATCTTCGACGTGTCCGCCTTCCGAAGAAGATCCACCATCTGCTGGATGTTCAGATCATACGAAGGCGTGACGACGTCGCAGCCGACTTCGGTGAACAGGTCAACCGTTTTGTGGTTGGCAATGTTCAAGGAGAAGTCGCCGATCAGCCGGGGATGCTTCGCCCCCGGGTTCTCCATCCGGTGGCGCAGATAGAAATACAGCGCCCCGGTGTTGCGCACCAGCACGGCGTCCGGCTGGAGGCGCAGGATGTTGTTATGGTAGCCGTTCTCGCCCGGCATGTGGATGCGCGGCGTAGCCAGCGCAATCTGCTTGCCGGCTGCCCGGACGGCTTCCACCGCTGCCGGGAACTGCTTGATGAACTCGAAGTCGGCGTAGATCATCTCGACGCCGGCTTCGAGCGCAGCCTGCACCTGCGGCAGGCTGCGGCACAACGCGGTCAGCTGCGCTTCCCCGCGCGCCACCGGCGCTGCAGGCGAAGCTGCATCGCCATATACCTCCACCGCCCGCTTCACGTACACGGGCGGCTTCGGCCGCTCGCCCGCAAGCTGTTCCACCGCACGGCGGCGGATGCTGTTCAGCTCGCGAATCGGCACAATGACGTCGCCGTACAGGTCGACGTCCAGCTCCTCGAGCTGGAACACCGTTCCGCCCAGGCGGCCCAGCTGCTCCTCGAGAATCTCCCGATTCAGGGGCCGCTTCTGGGCGACTTCCAGCTCCAGCTCCGAATCCACCTGTACCGTCGTGCCCTTCTGCACATCGGTCCACCAGGTCGACAGCGGCTGTCCCGGACGTCCGCTCACCCGCACATGCACCGGGAACACCCGGTACGGCTTGTCCGTCTCGAACGTCTGGCGGAGGCGCTTGTCCAGCGCCGGATCGCTCGTCTTCCAGATCCGGTCGCCGACGTGGACCTTGCGCAGATCCACATCGCTGCGGCCCGGCACGATATCGATGATCCAGCCCTCCTGCGCCTCGCCCTCCAGCTTGACGCCTTTACGGCGCACGTCATAGACGCGTCCGCCTTCTTCCTTCTTCGTCGGGTCGCCTGCATCGAATACGATGCCGTCGCCGCGCTTCAGCGGCGCTTCCAGCTTGCAGACGACGCCGTCGCGCAGGATCTGCTCCACCCGGCCGAGATACACGCCGCGGCTTTTCGGGAATGTGCCCTCAACCAGCTTTTTATTATTCGTGCCTTCCAGGAAACCATGCGTGAAGCCGCGCGAGAAGCTCTGCTGCAGCTCGCGGACCTCTTCCTTGCTCGGACGCGCATCCTCGCCGTCGAAATAACGGTCAATGGCTTTCCGGTACTTGCTCACGACGTTCGCCACATATTCAGGGCTCTTCAGACGGCCCTCAATCTTGAAGGAGGTCACGCCCGCTTCAATCAGCTCCGGCATCAGGTCAATCGCCGCCAGATCCTTCGGAGACAGCAGGTATGCCACATCGCCCATCGGCTTCTGCTCCCCGTCCACGATCAGATCATACGGCAGGCGGCATGCCTGCGCGCACTCGCCGCGGTTGGCCGAACGGCCGCCCCACATTTCGGAGGTCAGGCACTGTCCCGAGTACGATACACACAGTGCACCGTGCACAAACACTTCCATCGGCAGCTTCGCTTGCTCGCCAATTTTTTGAATTTGCTTCAGATTGTTCTCCCGTCCCAGCACGACCCGCTCCATATTGAACGGCTTCGTGAACTCGACCGCCTCCGGCGACGTAATCGTCATCTGGGTAGAGCCATGTATCGGGAAATCCGGCGAGATTTCGCGGATCAGCTTCACGAGCCCCAAATCCTGCACGATCACCGCGTCCACGCCGGCGTCCACGCACGCATCGATCAGCTCCTTGGCATCCTCCAGCTCGTTCTCAAACACCAGGATATTAAAGGTCAGGAACCCCTTAACCCCATAGCTGTGCAGGAATGCCATAATCTCGGGAAGCTCGTCCATCCGGAAATTGTTCGCCCGCGCCCGGGCGTTAAACTTCTCGACGCCGAAAAAAATCGCATCCGCGCCGTTCGCCACGGCCGCCCGCATGCAGTCCCAATCGCCTGCCGGCGCCAGCAGCTCCACGTCTTCTCTTCGCAACGCTTTTATGTCCATCGATATCCTCCATCAACCGGCGCCAGGCCGGCATGCTATATATACTTTCTTCTTGTGCTCTACGAAAAGGCGAAAGCAGTTAATCAAGACGGTCTCCTGTCTCTTCCCTGCATTCTGCCCCTCATCAAACACCGTTCATTTTCATAGAATATACGACGATTCGTTATACCATCTATTGTAAAAGCATTGAAAGCTTTTCAACTTATCTAGTGTACCAGAAGTCGGGCCTTGCTTCTACCTGCTTGCTTGATTTCCACCGTTTTAATAGTGTTGCCAGAATCCGCACGCGACTTTCCCCTACTCTGCCCCCTCCAGGACAAAATCCATACTCGCCAGCCGCTTGCCGTTAACGATAATATGAAGCCGATGGTCACCGGAATAAAATCGCCGCGTGGATATCAGCTTAAACGATTGCTTCTTCTCCACCGTCCAGCTTCCCGGCGCATACCGCTTATCCGAGCATTTGTAGCGCTTGGGAGCCAGCTTGCCGCTCGCCTTCATATAATCGATCTCATAATCGATCCGCAAGGATACCGGACTTCCCGTATCGTTCACAACCTGAAAGCTGAATTCCAGCTCCTCCCCTACCGCGATCAACGGGCGTTTGATTTTGAGCTCGCGAACTTCGATGCCCTCCAGCTCCTCAAGCTCCTGATAGCCAAAAATCGCAAGCGCCCGGATATCCCCCTTGCGCAGCAAGCTCCGGAGAGCATGCCGGACGATCCAGTCCGTCAGCGGATGCTTGCCGTACCAATTCGTGGCCAGCTCCAGCACCACCTCGGGGTGATCCTTCGATATATCGTTCAGATGGTTCGCCACGCTTTTTCTGACATACAGGGACGGATCCTCTTTAAGCCGCTCCAGGATCGGCAGCGCCGGCCGCGGGTCGCGGATCAGGCTTGGCAGCTGGGAAGCCCAGGGCAGACGGGGTCTGATGCCTTCGCTGGCAAGCCGCCTCAGATGCTCGTCATCCGACTCCGCCCACGCCGCCATCTGCGCCAGCATTCGCTCCTGGTCCCGGATAACGAAGGGGCGCACCGCAAATTCGGCAGTCGAATAATGCGTGAATACCGCCAGAGCCTCCATCGACGTTTCCCACTGATCCATTCCGTTCAGCTCCACGTAATCCGGGAAGAAAATATACTCCACGCCCCGGAAAAACGGAGCAGCCTGCGTCAATATCGTAACCGCCTCCGGATACGAGCCGGGCAGCACTTCGGTTAGCGCCATCGCAATATGGCGGACACGCTGCTTGAACTCCTCTTGCTCCCAGGCTTCATTATGAATCAGCCACAGAAACCGGCCTTCATCGAACCCGGCATATACCTCCCCGATTCGTCCCGCCACCGTTTGCAGCAATTCTGTCGTATATAAATCCTTTAAGGTTTCTCGCATGTCGATCTCCTTATGAAAAAAATTTTCGCTATCATTTCCTGCCCATTTTCGCTCCATCCAAAGGGCGATAATCGCGCCAGCCATGCGGCTTCCCGCCCGTAATCCCTCACGCCCTGCGACCGGAAGCGCCGTGCTCGGTGCCCTTCCCATTCCATATCATGTGGTGTAGGATGAAATTATTAGACGCCTGTCGCTGAGGAAGGTACCTGGATGCTTGGGATGATTCCAGTTTACCAAATTTGGGGGGCGTTTTGCTGTACGGGTCTTGTTCGGGGCAAACTCGATTTCCATTTTCTTTAAACTTTTTTTATCAGGAGTTCCAGAGCTTTTTCATACATACCGCATTTTGCATAGGAGACAGGGGGGATTCAGCATCCGCAGAGGAAGATGAACGAATCATGCACATCAGGAGATGAAGAAGACATGGAAAGTTGGAAGAAAAATTTATGGATTCTATGGTTCGGTTCTTTTATCGTTTCATCAAGCTTCTCAATGGTCATTCCCTTTCTCCCGCTGTTTCTGATTGAGCTCGGCGTTACCAAGCATACGGAAATGTGGTCGGGCCTGCTGTTCAGCTCGGCTTTTTTTGCCGGCGCGCTCTCCTCGCCGTTCTGGGGAGCGGTCGGCGATAAATACGGCCGTAAACCGATGATTATTCGGGCGGGCATGGTGCTCTTCGTCATTTATGTGCTGATGGCGTTCGTCACGAACGAGTATCAGGTGCTGATCCTGCGCCTGCTTCAGGGGCTGCTGTCCGGGTTTATCCCGGGGGCCATTGCCATTGTCGGCACGAATACTCCTGAGAAAAAAGTCGGCTACGCGCTCTCCATGATGTCAACGGCAACCGCCACCGGCGGCATTATGGGACCGATGATCGGCGGTACCCTCGCCTCCCTCTTTAGCAACCGCATGGCGTTCGGACTAGCCGGGGTGCTCTGCTTTATCGCTACGCTGCTCGTCATTTTCTGGGTCAAGGAAGAGAAGTTCGTGCCGAGCAAGGAGCGGGTGTCGGTCGTGAATACGTTCAAAGTCGCGGGTCATAACAAAGCGCTGCTGACCGTGCTGGCGCTCACCCTGCTGACGCAGTTCTCCGTCATGACGATTGAGCCCGTATTACCGCTGTATATCGCGCAGATCGGCGGCTCGTCGAGCCACACCTCCATGATTGCCGGATTCGTCTTTTCGATCGTAGGTATTGCCAGCATTCTGTTTGCCGCCCGTTGGGGGCGCCTAGCCGACAAAATCGGCTTTCATAAAGTGCTGCTGATCGGTCTTCTGGCCAGCGGCATCGGGTCTCTGGCGCAGATGCTGTTCAGCAATATTTGGGCGTTCTCCGCCATCCGATTTGTCTATGGGGCCTTCTTCTGTGCCGTCTTCCCGGCGCTGAACGGCCTGGTCGTCCGCAACACGCCAAGCGAGTTCAGGGGCCGGGCGTTCAGCCTGAGCCAGACGGCAAACCAAATCGGCGGCATGGCCGGTCCGCTCTTCGGCGGTCTGGTCAGCGGCATCTTCAACATTCATTCCGTATTCATGATGACCGGCCTATTGATGCTGATTACGACGGTGATCACGTACTGGACGATGCGCAATTCGGGACAGTCTCCCCTGCCCGCCAAGAACAAAACATCCGCATCTTCCTAAGGTGTACAACTTATTATACAGAGAAGGAGCGAGGCGTCTTTCATGCGCCCCGCTCCTTTCTTTTTACAATGACCCATTCCGTGACTTCCGCATGCTAATGCTCGGCCACTTCCACACTTACACATGCATAAGCTTGTCCGCCTCATCCCATGGTACCGCATAGCCCGCTCCCTTCGCGCAGAAGATGGAGGATGAGGTGTACTCGGGGTCGGCATTTTTGTCGTACCCGATTCGGCGGATCACTTCTTCTTCGTTATGGCAGCGGTCATAACCGCCGTAGGTCAGGGTGATCGCTCCCCTCCCCTTCGTATAGGCCGCCAATTCCATCGCATAATTCATCAGGGTAGAGACCGGGGCGGTGCCTGTTACCGTCACCTTGTCTCCCGTCGTGTCCGGCGGCTCGAACGTCGCCTTGGCCTGTGTCAGATCCGACAGCAGCCGGCCGATGTGCTCGAGCTCCACTTTGATTTTAAACTGATAATACGGCTCCAGCAGCAAACTCGTCGTTTTCTCCAGCCCTTGTCTGAGCGCGCGGAAGGTCGCTTCGCGAAAATCCCCGCCATGGGTATGCTTGTTATGCGCCCGTCCTTTTAACAGCGTGATCTTCATGTCGGTCAACGGAGAGCCCGTGAGCAGCCCATGATGCTCCCGCTCGCCGATGTGCTGGGCGACGAGATGCTGGTAGTTCACCGGCAGCATGTCGGGATGGCATGCGTTCGCAAACACGATGCCGCTGTTCCGCTCTCCCGGCTCCAGCTTCAGATGAACCTCCGCATAATGCTTGAGCGGCTCGAAATGCCCGCTGCCGATGCTCGGATGGGCGATCGTTTCTTTATATAATATCTCCGGCTCGGCGAATCCGATCCGGTGTCCGAACCGTTCGTCCACGATCCGCTGCAGCACCTCCAGCTGAATGGTCCCCATGACATGGAGATGGATGCCCTGGGAAGCCTCATCCCACTGGACGGACAGGGAGGGATCCTCAGCATCCAGCAGCCGGAAGATCCGCAGCATGTCCTTCGGATGGACCGAGGAATCGAACTGTACCTTCGATTTCAGCGTAGGCACGAGCTCATAGACCGTTCTGCCGCCAAGCGCCCCCAAGCCGTCCCCGGCCGCTGCCGATGACAGCCCGGTCACCACGAACAAGTCCCCGGCGCTGACCTCATCGACCATGGTAAATTTCTTGCCGTGAACCAGGCGAATTCCGGTGATCTTTTCCCGCATGCCGGCAGGGCCGCCGTGATAGGTAACTTCATCCCGTACACGCAGCTTGCCGCTCAAAGCTTTTATATAGGTCAGCCTGGTTCCCTGATCGTCATGGCGGATTTTGTACACCCGGCCGGAGAACTCCGCCTCTCTGTCATAATCGGTATGAAGGAGGCTGTCCAGCTGGAGCAGAAAGTGGGACACGCCGATACTTTGCAGAGCCGAGCCGCTAAAGCACGGGAAGCATCGTCCATCCTGAATCATCTTTCTCATTGCACTCAGCCATGTGCCCGCATCGAACCCTTGGTCGATATACTGCTCCAGGAGTCTCTCGTCCCGTTCGGCAACGGCCTCTGCCAGAGAGAGCGACATCACACCTTCATGCAGCTTGTCTTCCTCGGAAATCAAACAGACATCTTCAGTAAGCTCCCGCCTGATCTCTTCGAGCACCCTTTCGGGATCTGCACCCGTTCGATCGATTTTGTTCAGGAAAAAGAAGGTCGGCACCCCATACTTGCGCAGCAGCTGCCACACCGTCTCCGTATGACCTTCCACGCCTTCCACCGCACTGATCACGACGACGGCGGCATCCATAGCCTGAATGGCCCGCTCCATCTCCGGCGAGAAGTCGACATGGCCGGGCGTGTCGATCAGATAATAGGTCGAGCCTTGAAACGGCATGATCGCCTGATCCGCAAATACCGTGATGCCCCGCTCTTTTTCAATATCGTGGTTATCCATATAAGCATTCCGGTGATCCACCCGTCCGCGCTCCTGAATGGCATGTGTTAAATATAGAAGCTGCTCCGCCAGCGTGGTTTTGCCTGCATCCACATGGGCGAACAGACCGATCGTTTTGTTCAATGCGATCCCCTCATTCCTCTACCCGGTATTCATGCCTTGCAAGTCGGTGTTATTGTATCACAGCGGGCCGCCGGCAGGAACTGTCGTAACGGCAGTCGTAATCGCTATTGCCAGCAGGCGCCCAGGCATCTTTCACTTAGAACGCATTCCGTTTTGATGGCTTCGATCGGTTCGATTGGATTCTTCCGAATCCATTCCCTTTCTCCCCCTCATCCTCCCGGTTCACCCAACACAAGCTCCATAGCAAAAAAATCGCTGTTCCTGCACAAAAAAAATCGCCGTCCCCGCACCAAGAGGTGCTCTTTGGGAACAGCGATTCGGCCCGGGCCGCGATGGCCCTCATTTCAATTTAACTCATCAACTCGGAACCTCATAAGGTTAACTCATTATCCCGGCACTCCATTAGCCCTGCGTGGACATTACTTGACGAACTCAAAGGAGGACAGCGTCCGGTCGAGTGCAGCCTGCTGGGCTTCCGTTGCATTGGCATCATTCAGCGTGGTGATGATCGTATAGGTGTTGCCCCCGTTCTCGAACACCAGCTCCCGGGTCGTATATTCAATGCCATTCTTGACCTGATGCACATTGAAGGACACCGCCGGAACACCGGCAACCTTCGTCTGCTCGATCCCCAGCAGCTTAAACGATGCGCCCGGCACAGATGCGGCTTCATTGTAGTAACGCTTCAGCTGGCTAACCACGTATTCCGCGGTTGTGTCCTGCTGAACCGCAAGCTCGAACCGGCCTCCGGCAAATGCATATTCGATATTCTCCTGCTCGAACTGGTCGCGCACCGGCTCCCAATATTTTGGAATATCAATATGATAGCGATATGTCCGGGAGCTCTTCGCGCTCATCCGCGTTTTGTCCGTGAGGAAGCCTTCTTCACCGATTCGTCCGAAGTTCTCCGGTACCGCCTCATAATCGATTTCCACCGATTCCAGCACCTTCTTCCAACTCGCGGCCGTGGCTTCCTGCCCTTCCGGCACCGCATATTCCAAATAGTAGCGGTAGCCGTTCTTCTGAACCATCACTTCATACTCCGTGATCCACTTGTCGCCGTACGTATACCGCACTTCCTGAACCTGTCCCCGGACCCCTGAAATTTCGACAGGCGTTACGCCAATAATCTGGTACGCATCCTTCACGAACGACTCCGCGAACCAATCCTGAAGCCGCTGCGCCCAGGCTGCCAGCGTGCCGTTCGCTCCGGCCGGCGCCGATGTGACCGATACGGACAAGTATCCCTGTTTCTCGGCCCCGTACAGCATCTCCCGATTGTCGATCTGCCAGCCGGCCGGCACCATCAGGCGGATGCCGTATTCTGCATTGCCGGCCTCGCGCAGCCCGTTCACGACCGTCGAGATATCTTTAAGCGACTTATCCGATCCGTTATACGAGGTACGGAACGAACCGAGTAGCCCTGCATGCTTATCCATATCACGATAGTGGACCGCCTCCGCATCCGCAAAATACAGCTCGTACAACTTTTTGTTGTCATAATACTGCCGGCTTTCCCACAGCACGCCGTCCACGTCGCGGGACACAATGCGGGCATATGGCAGCGCTCCGGCTTCGACCTTCTCCTCGTGCAGCACGATGTCGCCGGATGCCTCGACCTCCTTCACCAGCTGTTCGAGGAGATCATCCGTGTCCAGCTCCACCTCTTGCGGGGTTACATGCACCTCCAGGTAATAGCGGCCCGCGGTGTCATTGAATGCAGTCCCGCTCTCATCATCCGAGCCTCGCCCGACCATCATCCAGGACGGGTAATTGATGCTCCAGCCGTAATAGCTGTTGCCGATTCGGGTCTTGCCGTTGCTTGTGTTGATCGCATCCTCATCGCGCTTCTCTTCCTTATCGGTAATGGTCAGGCTGATCGACAGCTTTCCTTGAGCCGAGGTTACCTTAGCGCCGATCCCTGATGCCACGTTCCGCAGCGGTACCATGAGCGTTCCGGAGACCATCGTCGGGGCAGCCGGCAGCTGCACCTTCTTGCCGTCGATCCAGGCCGTCCTGTTATCGATCACAAGCACGACCGTGTGGGGCCCCTGCAGCAGCCGAACCCGGTTCTCTCCTTCAAGCCGAATCTCGGTGCCAAACGCTTTCTTGAATACGCTTAGCGGCACCATCAGCACGCCTTGCTTCACAACCGGCTTCGCGATTTCGTACGCATTGCCGTTGACCGAAGCCTTGCTGCTGCCGCTCTGAATCGTCAGCACCCGCTTCTCCGATGCCGCATCGCCCCATGCCGGAATCGATAATGCTGCCAGCAGTACCGCCGATGACAAAGCTCCGACAGCCATCTTTCTCAGCCCGCGCGATATTCCGGTTTTCTCTCCCTTGATCATGCGCTTTCGCCTCCCTCATCGTCAGTCGATACAGCGGAAGCGCCGTCCCGGCTGAGCTTCAGGCTGACGTTTACAATATCCCCGTCCCGCTGCATCAGCAGGCGAACCTGCTGTCCCGGCGTGTAGGACTTCAGCCGCTCATTAATATCCACCACGGAGTAGACACGCTTTCCATTGATGCCATACAGCACGTCTCCCTCCGCTATTCCAGCCTTCTTGGCCTCGGCGGACAGCACCTTGGTGACCGTCAGCGGGTCATCCGAAGGCAGCCCGACAATGGCGGACCAGCTTTCCTCCAGCTCCAGCCCAAGCGTGGCTCTCCGAACCTCGCCGTACTTCAGTAGATGATCGACAACATACCGGACGGTTTCCGCCGGAATGGAGAAGCCCATGTTTTCGATGCCGACAGCGGCGAATTTCTTGCTATTGATGCCGATGACCTCGCCCTTTAAATTGACAAGCGGTCCTCCGCTATTTCCCGGATTGATTGCGGTATCCGTCTGAATCAATCGGTAGGAGCCGTCAACGCTCCGGTTCAGCCCGCTGACCACCCCGACCGAAGCGGAGTTGCGGAGCGAGAACGAGATCGGCGTACCGATTGCAACGACCGTCTCGCCAACCACTGCCTCCTGGGCGGTTACCGCGAACACAGCTGGCTTGAGGGACTTGGCGTTGATTTTGACGAGTGCGATATCACTCTTCGGATCGCTAAAAACAGCCTTTGCCTTATAGGACTTGCCGTCGGACGTAACGACGGTAATGCCGCTTAGCCCGTCCACTACATGGGCGTTCGTTACGATCCAGCCGTCCGCTTTCCAGATGACGCCCGTTCCGTGCGCCAGATTATATCGATCATCCACTTCGCCCGGTGTTCCCTGGGCCACTTTACCGATAATGCCTACTACCGACGGCGATAATCGGCTAATCACGCTTGGTACCGTTTCTGGCTCGTATGTACTCTTGACTATAAAACTTTCTGTCGCTGCAGCCTCCCCTTCCAGAATGGCCCCATGGCTTCCTAGCATGAGCGCAGTGCTCAGCAGCAGCGCCGTTGATACTTTGTATCCGCGTCTCTTCATTTGTTCACCTGTTCCTCCCCGGTCCCATCCTCGATCCCGTTTCACGGTCACTCCTATAATTTATCATATTTTTCCATATGCAACCATGACTTTAAGACCTATATCATGTGCACTATTGAACGGAATGCAAGACAGGTGCGTAATAATTTCTGCCAATACGATTGTAGTGTTGCATCCCCTCCTGTTCCCGCATCAACTCGCAAAACGTCAGCCGTCCACGGACCCTCAATCTAGTTTCTAAACATTGCCCGGTATATCAGCCGATCAGAACACAAAAAGACGCTCTCCCTGCTCCATGCAGGCGGCGTCTTGTTTGTATGTATTATCCCTTCGTCATGACCATTCATTACGATCGTCCGTACGCGGTTTAACTATTTGAACCAACCGGTAACCATCGCGTAGTCCGAGTACAGGAACACGAGCAAGCTGACGATACCGAAAGCGATTGCGAATTTATTTTTTTGGCGGGCCATCAACAAGCGAACCACACCAACAAAAATGAGAATGGTGAACAGGATCATAAAGATATCGAAATACTTGAACTTGGCAGTTGCATCCGATACAGCTGCAAGGAACATGAGACGTACCTCCTCGTGAGTTTCTTTCTCGGGCAAATTTGCATATCTTCTTCTATGTTATCCGTGAGTCCGCCAAGATGCAAGTCCCAGTGACCACAAAATGAAAAAAAGTCATAGAAATTTCTCATATTTAACCAGTCACTTCGTTTTTGGCGTGAAAATAATCATATTCTTGGGGCTTGGTAACATAACACAAAGGCCGCTACAATGGCGGATTGTTCTTCGATCATTGTTATATCCTGGAACAGGAATGGCCCTATCCTGAAGGTAAAATCAGCATAAGCTGCCATCCTTAGGATGACCGCTTATGCCGGTCATTTATTCGTTTGGCTTCAGGCCAACGTTCGGATTCTGAATCCATTCCGCATCCTAATAAAAAGAGCACCCGATGATCCATTCATCGGGTGCTCGGCAAGGATTCGAGATGCGGCAGCTCCTTAACGGGCAGCCTCTACCTTATTCAGCTCCGCCGTCCGCTTCGTGTCGCGTTCCAATACCGGCTTCAGATATTTGCCTGTGTAAGACTGAGGCACCTTCACGATGTCCTCCGGCGTTCCGGTAGCGATGATGGTGCCGCCGCCGCTTCCGCCTTCCGGACCAAGGTCAATGATATAATCCGCCGTCTTAATGACATCCAGGTTATGCTCAATGACCAGCACCGATTCGCCGGAATCGACTAACCGGTGAAGCACGGTAAGCAGGCGGTCGATATCGTCCACATGCAAGCCCGTGGTCGGCTCATCCAGGATATACATCGTCTTGCCCGTGCTCCGGCGGTACAGCTCCGAAGCCAGCTTCACGCGCTGTGCCTCCCCGCCGGAGAGCGTCGTGGCCGGCTGCCCGAGCGTAATATACCCGAGACCGACATCCATCAGCGTCTGCATCTTTCGGTGGATCTTCGGAATGTTCTGGAAGAACTCGGTGGCATTCTCCACCGTCATCTCCAGCACTTCCGATATATTTTTGCCTTTATACTTAACCTCAAGCGTCTCCCGGTTATACCGTTTGCCCTTGCATACTTCGCATGGCACATAAATATCCGGCAGGAAGTGCATCTCGATCTTGATGATGCCGTCGCCGCGGCAGGCCTCACAGCGGCCGCCCTTGACGTTGAAGCTGAAGCGGCCTTTCTTGTATCCGCGAATCTTCGCTTCGTTCGTCTGGGCGAAGATATCCCGAATATCGTCGAACACGCCGGTATAGGTGGCCGGGTTCGAGCGCGGCGTACGACCGATCGGCGACTGGTCGATATCGATCACTTTCTCGACATGCTCAAGTCCCTTGATCTCACGATACTGACCCGGGCGTACTTTCGCTTTGTTCAAATCCCGAGCAAGCGTCTTGTACAGAATCTCGTTCACCAAGGTCGATTTCCCTGAACCGGACACGCCGGTTACCGCCGTAAAGACGCCGATCGGAAACTTAACGTTGATGTTCTTGAGGTTGTTCTCCTTCGCTCCCTTGATTTCGAGCCAGCGTCCATCCGGCTTCCGGCGCTCCAGATTAACCGGGATGAACTTGCGGCCGCTCAAGTATTGGCCGGTCAGAGAATTCGGGTCCTCCATAATTTCCTTCGGCGTTCCTTGGGCAATAACCTGCCCGCCATGAATGCCGGCACCCGGACCGATATCGATGATATAATCGGCAGCCATCATCGTATCCTCGTCATGCTCAACGACGATGAGCGTGTTCCCTAGATCCCGCATATGCTCCAGCGTGGCAATCAGGCGGTCATTATCGCGCTGGTGAAGACCGATGCTGGGCTCGTCCAAAATATAGAGTACGCCCATCAAGCTCGAGCCGATCTGCGTGGCGAGCCGGATCCGCTGCGCTTCGCCGCCGGAGAGGGTCCCTGCCGAACGGCTGAGGGTCAAATAATCCAGTCCCACATTGACGAGGAAGCCCAAGCGGCTATGAATTTCCTTTAGAATCAGATTGGCGATCTGCCGCTCTTTCTCGGTCAAATCCAGCGATTCGAAAAACTTCAGCGACTCTCCGATCGACAGGCTGGTGACATAAGCCATGTTACGGTCATTGATCGTAACGGCCAAGCTCTCCTTGCGGAGGCGGTGCCCCTTACATACATCGCATGGCTTGCTGCTCATGTAGCCTTCGATATATTCGCGAATGCCCTCGGAATTCGTATCGCGATAACGACGCTCCAGGTTCGGGATGATGCCCTCGAAGGTGACGTACGCTTCCTTTCGCTGTCCGAAATCATTCTCATAACGGAAGTGCACCTTCTCGTTGCCCGTTCCGTACAGCAGCTTATTCATCTGCTCCTGGCTTAATTCGCTCACAGGCACATCCTGCGGAATGCCGTAATGCTGGCATACCGATTTCAGGAATTGCGGGTAATACGTCGATGTGCCGCCGCTCCAGGCCAAAAATGCCCCTTCCTCGATGCTCTTGCTCGTGTCCGGCACCAGCAGCTCGGGATCAACGATCATCTCCACGCCCAAGCCGTCGCAATCCGGACACGCGCCGAACGGGGTATTAAAGGAAAACATTCTCGGCGTCAGCTCTTCCATGCTGAATCCGCAGATCGGGCAAGCAAAGTTCGAGCTGAACCGCAGCTCCTCCTGGCCGATAATATCGACCAGCAGCT
The DNA here is from genome assembly GCF_038597315.1 of Paenibacillus sp. FSL M8-0142. Lineage (NCBI taxonomy): Bacteria > Bacillati > Bacillota > Bacilli > Caryophanales > Paenibacillaceae > Paenibacillus > Paenibacillus sp. FSL M8-0142. The sequence continues at coordinate 576,431 of NZ_CP152008.1, read as the reverse complement.
GCCCGCCGGACAGGTTAAGCGCGGTCTCGATGGAGTCTGCCAGGCGCGCCTCGATATCCGCTTTAACGACGATGCGGTCAACGACAACCTCGATGGTATGCTTCTTGTTCTTCTCGAGCTCAATACTCTCGGACAGGTCGCGAAGCTCGCCGTCGACCCGCACGCGGACGAAGCCCTGCTTCGCAATGTCCGTGAACAGGTTCTTATGCTCGCCTTTGCGCCCGGAAACGACCGGGGCTAAAATTTGCAGCCTTGTCTTCTCCGGGTACTGCATAATGCGGTCCACCATCTGCTCTACCGTCTGGGACGTAATCTCCACGCCGTGCTCCGGACAGTGGGGATGCCCGATCCGGGCAAACAGAAGCCGCAGATAATCATAAATTTCGGTGACTGTACCGACGGTCGAACGCGGATTGCGGCTGGTCGTCTTCTGGTCGATCGAGATGGCCGGGGACAGACCGTCGATCGAATCCACATCCGGCTTCTCCATCTGTCCGAGGAACTGCCGGGCATATGCGGAGAGCGATTCTACATACCGGCGCTGCCCCTCGGCATAAATGGTGTCAAACGCGAGGGAGGATTTGCCCGAGCCGCTAAGTCCGGTCAGCACAACAAACTTGTCGCGCGGGATCGTGATGTCGATATTCTTCAAATTGTGTGCGCGTGCGCCTTTTATCACAATATTCTCACTTGCCAAACGATATCATCTCCTACTCCGTGCATAAAAATATGAGCCTGTATATATGAACCAAGAAGAACGACCTCCTTGGGCCGTCCTCCTTGTTATCCAAATCCAAAATCCAGCATAATGCCCACGGGAAGCTAATTGCCGGGCATGACTCGCTTAATACGGAGCTCCGATAAGATAAGCTCCCTACTCGGCTTGCAGCTCCAGCAGCGCATCACGAAGCTCTGCGGCCCGCTCGAACTGGAGATTCTTCGCGGCTTCCTTCATTTCGGCTTCCAGACGCTGAATCAGGCTTTGACGCTCCTTCTTCGACATCTTCTGCTTGTCGCCGGCCAAATAGTCCGCCTTGCCCTCGGCCACCTTCGTCGCTTCAATGACGTCCCGCACCTTCTTGCGGATCGTCTGCGGCGTAATGCCGTGCTTCTCATTGTAAGCAACCTGAATGCTGCGGCGGCGCTCCGTCTCCTTGATCGCCCGATCCATCGAATCGGTGATCTTGTCTCCGTACATGATGACCTTGCCGTCCGAGTTCCGGGCAGCGCGGCCGATCGTCTGGATCAGGGACCGGTCGGAGCGGAGGAAGCCTTCCTTATCCGCGTCCAGAATCGCTACCAGGGACACCTCCGGCAGGTCAAGGCCTTCCCGGAGCAGGTTAATTCCGACCAATACGTGGAATGTCCCCAAGCGCAGGTCGCGCAGGATCTGCATCCGCTCCAGCGTCTTAATATCGGAGTGCATGTAGCGGACCTTGATGCCAATCTCCTTGAGGTAATCGGTCAAGTCTTCCGCCATCTTCTTCGTAAGCGTCGTAATCAGCACACGTTCGTCACGGTCAACCCGCTCCCGGATCTCGCCGATCAGATCGTCGATCTGCCCTTCCGTCGGCCGCACGTCAATGATCGGATCGAGCAGCCCGGTCGGCCGGATGATCTGCTCCACCATCGTATCGCAGTGCTCAAGCTCATAAGGCCCCGGCGTTGCGGATACATAGATAATCTGGTTGACCTTCTCCTCGAACTCCTCGAACTTCAGCGGACGGTTATCGAGCGCCGACGGCAGGCGGAACCCGTGCTCCACGAGCACTGTCTTCCTTGCGCGGTCGCCGTTGTACATGGCCCGGATCTGCGGCAGCGTCACGTGCGATTCGTCGATCACGATCAGCATGTCGTCCGGGAAATAATCGAGCAGCGTATACGGGGTTGCCCCCGGCTCCCGGAACGTCAGCGGCCCCGAATAGTTCTCGATGCCGGAGCAGAATCCGACTTCCTTCATCATCTCGATATCATAACGCGTACGCTGCTCCAGCCGCTGCGCTTCGAGCAGCTTGCCCTCGGAGCGGAGCTGCTCAAGGCGCTCCTCCAGCTCCCGCTCGATATTGATCAGCGCAACCCGCATCGTCTCTTCGCGGGTTACGAAGTGGGAGGCCGGGAAGATCGCAATATGCTCGCGCTCTCCGACCAGCTCTCCCGTCAGGACGTCAATCTCCGTTATTCGCTCGATTTCGTCGCCGAACAGCTCGACGCGAACCGCATGCTCGCCCTTCGAGGCAGGGAATATCTCGATGACGTCTCCGCGGACGCGGAACGTGCCGCGCACGAAATTGATATCGTTGCGCTGGTACTGAATATCAACAAGCCGCGCCAGAATCTGATTGCGCGGCTTCTCCATGCCTACCCGGAGCGAGAGCAGCAATTCCCCGTATTCCTTCGGCGATCCCAAGCCGTAAATGCACGATACGCTCGCAACGATGATGACATCCCGCCGCTCGAACAGCGAGCTCGTGGCCGAGTGACGAAGCTTGTCGATCTCTTCGTTGATGCTGGAATCCTTCTCGATATACGTATCGGAAGAAGGGATGTACGCTTCCGGCTGATAGTAATCGTAGTAGCTGACAAAGTAATCAACCGAATTGTTCGGGAAAAACTCCTTGAATTCGCTCGCCAGCTGTGCGGCAAGCGTCTTGTTATGCGCAATGACAAGGGTCGGCCGGTTGACTCTGGCGATGGTCTGCGCGATCGTAAACGTCTTGCCGGTTCCTGTTGCACCGAGCAGGGTCTGGTGCTTCTTCCCCTGGCGCAGCCCTTCAACCAGCTGCTCGATCGCAGCCGGCTGGTCGCCTTGCGGCTGGAACTCGGACTCAATCTCAAAGGATTTGGTACTGACAACTAAATCGCTCATTGTCCATCATCACCCTTATGCTCTAAAATGTAAATCATACTAAAAGATATGTCGAAATTTCCCGATGATATAGTTATTGGGAAATTAGTGGTGTCGGTTAACAGGAATAAGAATATCTGTTCCCGTCTCATTATACCCTTTACGTTTTTTTGATGCAAACAATTTCATGGAATATTCAGCAGCCCGCGATCCGGTAAATTTAGCGCGGGCAAACGCGCGCTTTTCGGTCCGTTTTAAATTGCCTTAAACGGTTTCTATTGAGTTCAATCATGGTTCAACTATAAATAAAGGAGATGATTACAGCATTATGGATATAACAATCATTATCGGCATCCTGGCCGGACTCGCGGCCCTCATCGGAGGCTTCCTCTGGGAAGGCGGACATATCGGCGGGCTGATGCAGGGCGCGGCAGCGCTGATCGTGTTCGGCGGAACCGTGGCCGCTGTCCTCATCAGCTTCCCGCTCTCCCGTCTCCGAACCATCCCCGCCGCCCTCCGGCTGGCCTTCGGCCGCAGCGTCCGTTCACCGGGCGAGCTTATCGATTCGCTGGCCGATATGTCGGTCATTGCGCGAAGAGACGGCGTTCTGGCCTTGGAGCGCGTCTCGGACGAGCATGCCGATCCTTTTCTGAGAGAAGGGATGCAGATGGTCGTCGACGGCACCGATCCCGAAATGGTCCGCCAAATCCTTGAGCTTGAAATCCAGGCCGCCGAGCAGAAGCACGAAGGCTACGCTAAAATTTTCGAATCTGCCGGAGGCTATGCGCCCACGATGGGGATTATCGGAACCGTCATGGGATTGATCCATGTGCTCGGCAGTTTGCAGGAGCCCACGAATCTCGGCCCTTCGATTGCCGTCGCGTTCACAGCTACCTTATACGGTGTTGCCAGCGCCAATATTATCTTTTTGCCCATTGCAACGAAGATTAAAGCACGTTCCGAAGAAGAAATTGTAAATATGGAGCTCCTGCTGGAAGGCATTCTAGCCATTCAGAACGGAGAGCACCCGCTTATCGTCCGCAAGAAGCTGGCCTCCTTCGCATCGGCGGGCAGGTTGGATGGACCGGCATCAAGGGGGTTCGCCCATGAGTGGACCGAATAGACGGAGGCGGCGCTCCCGTCCGCAGGCTGGCGGCGATCAGCGCGACCGCTGGATGATCACCTATGCGGATCTGATTACTTTGCTGCTGATATTTTTTGTCGTCATGTATGGGATGAGCCGTTTGGATCCGGAAAAATATCAATTGGTCACCGAGTCGCTGCAGGCCACCTTTCAGAGCGGGGACAGTATTCTGGAGATGGGCTCCGGCATAACCGGCACGGCCGATACGGAGAACCACAAGAACCCTCCTTCCAAGGCTGAGGAAGACAGCGCCGATGATGCCGAAGACGCCGGGCCGTTAAGCGAGCGTGAGCTCGCCTTCCGCGCCCAGGAAGAGGAGCTGGCGAGCTTCATGGGACTCATTCAGCAATATGTGAAGGATAACCAGCTCGAGGACGATATTTTCATCTCGGACGAGCCCCAAGGAATCGCCATTACGTTAAGCGACCGCTTCCTGTTCGATGTCGGCCGGGCGGAATTGAAGCCGGGTGCCGCTCCCGTGCTCGGCAAGCTGGCGAGCCTGTTTGAAAATTTGGATACCACCGTCAGCATCGAAGGCCATACGGACGATGTGCCGATCGGACGCGGCTCCATCTACAAGGATAATTGGGAGCTTTCCGGCGCACGCGCCATGTCGGTGCTTCGCTTCTTCTTAGAGAAGGAAGGGCTGGATCCAGCGGACTTCCAGTATGCGGGATATGCGGATACAAGACCGGCCGCGGACAATACCACTCCTGAAGGCCGACAGAAAAACCGCCGGGTCGAGATCACCGTGCTGCGACAGCTTCGCCAGTAGCAGGCACCGACTCTCAACGTGAGCGCGGCATTCAAATCTTGCGAGTTGCCGATAAAGCACTCCCTTTCACATCATCAAAGGCCAGGCCGCAGGTTGCGGTCTGGCCTTTGAATTTCTTAGCTATCACGATCGGTACTCGTCAACGAAGCTCGACAGACGAATCATTACAAGAACCGGCTCTAAGCGGCGGTTCCTGTCCCGCTCTCGCTTGGCCGTAGAACGGCAGAGCCGACGGCGAGCAAAATGACGGCCATCAAGCCGAGGACCGCAAGCGGCAGGCTGATATCAGCGAGCGTGCCGCCGGTCGCGGCGATCTCCACCGCTTCAATCGCCCACTTTTGCGGAATAAAGTTGGCGAGCTTCTGCATGAACTCCGGCATGATGGCCAGCGGCCAGAAGCAGCCGCCCAGCATGCAGCTCGGCGTGACGATCATGGAATTGATCATCGCGGCATTTTGATCGTTGCGGATGAGTCCCGCGATCGTGCTGGCAAGCCCCAGCGACACCAGCATGAAGGCCATCAGGATGAGAAAGTGCAGCATGAACGGAATGCCGTACTCGTAACGCAGCACATACCGGCTGAGCAGAAGCACGATGATTACCTGCAGCGAACCGACGACAAGGCTCCCCAGAAAGTTGCCGAGCGCGATCTCGTATGCCCGGACCGGTGCCGTATACATCCGCGACAGCGTGCGCTGCCTCCGGTCGTCCAAGATCATCGCCACGACGCTCGAGATCAGGGTCATCATGAACATAAGCGTAAATCCCGTCACATTCGACAAGCCCGGCTTGGCGTACAGATTCAGATCCGTCACCTTCGTATCCACCCGCTTCTTGGCGGATTGCTCCAGCACCTGGCTCAGCGCTTGCATGCGGCCCTCACCCGAGTCAGACATTTCCCGGATTGCCGAGGCCGATCCGTTCAGACGCTTAACCGTAGAGTCGGCGGTCATGCGGATCATGACCGACGCTTCCGACGTTGATACTTCATACACCTTGACGCTCGGCGATCCCCCTTCCATGATTCCGTCACTGAAGCTTCGGGGAACATAAACGCCGACCGTGCTTTTATTCTGAAGCAGCTCCTCGCGCAGCACATCCTCGGAAGCCGACTCCTTCAGCACATATTGTCCGCTGTGCTCCAGCTGCTCCATCAAGTATTGCCCTGCAGGACCTTCGTCCTCATTCACATAGGAGACAATGATACCGGCTGCCGTCGTTCTGCCCAGCAGAAACACCGTCAGCGTGACGACGACACAGGGCACCAGGACAAAGACAATCCAGCCCCGTCTCCGCCCAAGCGTCCGTTTCACCATATTCCAGGCGATAATCAAGCTAGGCATGGTATCCCACCTTTCGGTACGTGATCATGGCAAAGGCCGACAGCACGGCCGTTATGATCGCCAGCATCCCGATGCAGGAGAGGACGAGGCCGGTCTCGCTGTCCAGCATCATCCGCAGCATGCTCTGCATCGCCCAGTGGTTGACCGTAAAGGCTGCGATCTTCTGAAAAAACTCCACCGGCAGCGGCATAAAGCCTCCGCTGACAAACGTCATGGCGATGATTATGGCCTGCATCAGGCCCCTGGCTCCGGCCGCCGTGCGGGACACGAACGTAATGAGCGCCGCAATCGTCATGGAGGACAAGGTGAGCAGGACGCAGACCGTGATCAGCAGGAGCGGATGCCCTCCCCACTTCACGCCATAAAGCCACATCGATCCAAGCACAATGACAGCAGCTTTCACAAACGTGATCAGACTGCATCCAATGATTTTGCCGGCAAAGATCGTGCCGGGGGATACCGGTGCACTTTGCAGCCGGTACAGGGTCCGGCTCTCCCGCTCGCCCAGCAGGCTGCTGCTTGCCATCAGGCCTGAATACAGCAGAAACATGACCAGCATGGAAGCCGCATAGTATTGAGCGGCAGAATAAGACCCGCCCTTTTCGCTCAATTGTCCAACCTCCACGCTAGCTCCGCCTGGTTTCCCATCGGAAGCCGATGCTGGTACTGCCAGCGCCTGCACGCCGCCGAACACGATCGCCTCCGCCTGTTTATGATTCGCGTCCGCCATAAACGTTGTAAAGACGGTATCCGCCACGAGATTCAGATTATGGTCTCTGCCGGGAAGCAGCTCCAGCTTCACCGCTTCTCCCCGTCCCATCCGCTCGTCGAACGCTTCCGGGATCACCACCGCATAATCCAGCTCTCCCCGGCGGAGCTTTCCTACACCCTCCTCGCGATTCGATAGGATGTGCTGGATAACAATATCCTGAATTTCCGGCGCATTCACGAGTTCCTGCATGCTTGCAGGAAGCTCCCCCTGCGCTTCGGGCAATATGAAGCCCACATTCACCGGCGGCTGCTCAAATTCCTTTTCGTTTCCGAACCAGCCGGATAGCGCGTTACCTAATATAAAGATCAGTATAAGCGGCAGCAAAAATTGATTGATCAGCACCGTCCGGCTCGTAGCCATCCGCTTGAGCTCAAACCAGGCGATAATCGCAGTGTTCATGGTTTGTTTTCTCCCTTCATGTATCCGGAGACCTCCGGCCTGTTTAGTCCCGCAGCTTCCGTCCAGTCAGGCTGAGAAACAGCGTCTCCAAGTCAGGCTCCTCGCACTGCAGCGATCGGAGCGTCGTGCCGTGCTTGCCGCAAATGAACAGAATATCCTGCAGCTCCTCTTGCGCCGATGGAACATAAATCTCGAGCCGATGATCATGTTGCGTAACGCGCCCGACGCGCGGATGAAGCTTCATCTCCTGGATAAGCTCCTCCGTGATCCCATCTGCCGTGAGGATAATGCGCTCCTCTTGAGCCACCCGGGCCCGCAGCTCCTGCTGCGTACCGCAGGCGATGACATGGCCTTGGTCCATAATGGCCACCCGATCGCTGATCGCGGCAACCTCCTCCATATAATGGCTGGTATAAATGACCGTCGAGCCCATCTCATTCAACGTCCGGACAGATTCAAGGATATGGTTGCGCGACTGCGGATCGATGCCGACCGTCGGTTCATCCATGATGATGAGCTTCGGGCGATGGGTAATCGAGCAGGCGATGTTCAGTCTTCGCTTCATCCCGCCGGAAAAGGTCGACGGCCGGTCCTTGGCCCGATCCTGCAGTCCGACGAACGTCAATGCCTCCTCCACCCGTTCCTTCAGCTGCTGTCCCCGGAGTCCGTACAATTTTGCAAAAAAGGCGACGTTGTCCATCGCGGACATTTGCTCGTACAAGGCGAGATCCTGCGGAACCAATCCGATTCTTCGCTTCACCTCAAGCGGCTGATCTTCAATCGATATGCCATCGACCTTGATGCTCCCTTGATCCTTCGGCAGCAGGCCGCAGATCATGCTGATTGACGTGCTTTTGCCAGCCCCGTTCGGGCCGAGCAGTCCGAAGATTTCCCCCTCTTGCACCTCGAGATTCAGGTGATCCACCGACAGCTTGCTACCATATCGTTTCACGACATCCTTCATTTCCAGAAAGACCGCCATACGTACCATCCCCGTTTCCTTAATTCAGCTTTCTGACATTCATTGTATACAAGTTCGTCGTTTCTTTCAGGTAGAAGAAGTCACCTTATGGGGTGACCAAAGTCATCTCCTATCGCTCGAATGTCCTGTGATATAATGAAGCCACTGATGGACCGGGAGCTATAAGTTTATAAAAAAGGTTGCTGATCGCGCATGTCTTCTCCTCTCGCTTATCTTCGTTACGGCTTGATTCTCCTTCCGGCCGCGGCTGATATGTTCCTTCAGCAGCTGGATGACTACGGGGAATATATGGTGTTCGTCCTCCTGTTTCTCGCGGTGACGGTGCTGAGCCGTTTCCTGCCCACCCCGTCCGCGGCCAAGGCGGCTGCGGTGGTTGAAATCGCGTTATCCTTTTGGCTGTGCCATCAATACGGATTTATGATGGTGTTCTTGTCCGTGTCGACGATGTGCGTCTATCTGCCCCTGCTGGAGCGTTCCTGGCGGTGGTGGTTTGCGTTCGCTCACCTCGGGCTGCTGAACATCGCCATTGCCGGCTGGGATCCGCTCTTGACGACAACGGCCAATTTGGTATTTTTGTTCTTCGCGGCGGCTTTCGGCCAAATCCATCAACTGTTTGAAAAACAAGCCGATCACATCAAGCTGTACGATGAGCTCAAGCGGCTGCATTTCCAGCAGGATGAAGCGGGCAGACAGCTGCTGCAATTCGCGCACCAGGTGGAACGGGCGGCGCAAGCCGAGGAACGGAACCGGATCTCCCGCCAGCTGCATGACGATATCGGCCACCGGCTGATCCGCATCAAAATGATGATGGAGGCGGCCGTCCATACCGTCCCCCGCGATTCCGCTCGCGGCATGGAGCTGCTGCACCAGATCCGGGACCAGCTGGGCGACAGCATGGAGCAGCTGCGTTCGGCCGTTAAGCAGATGAGCCCGCACCGGCGCATGGCCGATGATTATTCCCTGGACCGGCTCCTTGCGGAGACCGGAAAGGAAACCGGCATCGAAACCGACCTTGAGCTGCAAGGAATGCCCTATCCGCTCTATCCGAGCCAGCAGGTGGTATTATATAAGAACGCCCGCGAGGCGATCACGAATGCCCTCCGTCACGGAGGCGCCACGCATGTCCGAATTTTTCTGCACTATGGGGAAGATGAGGTTCGCATGGAGGTCAGCAACAACGGCAAAGTGCCGGAGCCGGCCGATGGGCCGGACCCGGGCCAAGGCAAGCAGGGCATCGGCTTCAGCGGCATGCTGGAGCGGACCAAGGTCGTTGGCGGAACGCTTACGGTGCAGCAAAGCGCTCCGTTTACCGTGATCACCCGGCTGCCGGTTTACCGAAAGCGTGAGATCGTATAAATCGATCGCTGAAGGAACAAGCGTCCAATTAAAAGAAAAGGTAGTGCTTACCATGATTTCCGTACTGATTGTCGATGATGACCCGTTCATTCGGGAGAGCTTGAAGCTGCTCGTGGGGATGGATCCGGATATCGAAATAACCGGGGCGGCGGCTCACGGCGGGGAAGCGCTCGACTTGCTGGAAGGCGGGCTTGTGGCCGACGTCGTGCTGATGGACATCCGCATGCCGGTATGTGACGGCGTGGAAGGTACCTTGCGCATTAGGGAGAAATATCCCGACATCCGGGTGCTGATGCTGACCACGTTCGATGATGAGGATTATATTGCGGAGGCTTTGCGGAATGGGGCAAGCGGCTATCTGCTCAAGAACATCCCGCCGGACCGGATCATCCAGGGCATCAAAACCGTCCATGACGGCAATATGCTGATTCATCCCGATATCGCCCGCAAGCTGACCGGCATGCTCCGCCCTGCCGCGCAGCCCGATCCGCAGACGCCGGCCAAGCTGGAGGCGTTCGGTCTGACGCCGGCGGAGTGCAACATCGTCACCCTCATTGCTGATGGCCTGTCCAACAAAGAAATTGCCGGCCGGCTCTTCCTTAGCGAGGGCACCGTCAAGAATTACGTGACCGATATTTTGGGGAAGCTGAGTCTGCGCGATCGGACGCAGATTGCGATCTTTTATTTGAAGAAAGTTCAGAGTTAACAAATAATCGATTTAACCGTCAATAAGGCCTGCAAAGCGGAGTCCCCCCACATGGAGAGCCGCGCTTTGCAGGCCTTGGTTATGATACGGTTGGGTTTACGGACGGTTTACGGTTTGCGGTTAGCGGATTACAGTTACAGGCTACGGTTAGAGGTTACGATTACGGGTTACGGGTTCCATTTACGGTTTGGTTACGCGACTCTATGCTTCAGCGCTGCTCGGAAGCTCTCAGATTGAACCAGCGCTGCAGCTCCTTCACCGATTCGGTACGAAAGAGCAGGTCATCACGGTCGAACACGAGATAGGCCGGCAATCTATCCAGCCCGAGCTCCAGCTTATAATCGACAGCATCTCCCTCACGGTATTCGATGGCGGAATAACCGCCAAATAAAGCTCCAGGCACTTGTGCCGCAAGCTCATCCCATTGCTGGCTTGCGTCACTTCCCGCTTGATCCATCAGAACCGTATGGATTCCGCCCGGCCCTTGGGCAATCAACCTCCTGAGCTTTTCCTTCCTAGCCTGCTCCAGCCTTGTGATCTTATCTGCCCGTAAAGGCTGTTGGCTGCCATCTCGGTCATACCGGTAGCTTCCTCCCGCCGGCACAACATTCAGTTTATCTCCAGTCTTGATGGAGGACAGCTCCAGCTTTCTCTCCTGCTCGTCAAGAAGCTCTGTCTCCTCATCAATGCTCATCCCTATCACGTGCCCGATGTCATCAATAGCACCCTTCTTATCCCGGTTCACCCAAGCCGAAACGTCCAGCTCGATCCGCCTTGCATTGACGTCCAGTGAACGCACCGTACCCGTTATGACATCATCCAGAAAATTAAAATGGAACCGTCCTTCCGGTTCCTGTACAATATCCACGGTTTGTGCCAGGCGAACGGGGGGACGCATATCCAGCTGCTCGTTCGTCGATACCGCCTTTACGCGCTGACCGCGCCGGATGAGATCAAACTGCTCCCGGCTTACCTCATACCACGCTCCATTTGAAGCTACCGCCAGCCGCTCCAGATCGCGCTGCCTGCCGTTCACTGCCGTCTGTTCATTGACCTCACGAAGGATCAGAACTCGGTATTTGATCTTATTCGTGCCCAAGATCGTACTTTTTCCGGCTACCAGCCCTTCATACACGACCGCTTCCTCGGGCCCTGCCGCAGTTTCGGAATCTCTCGTGTCTGCATGGCTCGCGGCAACCCCCGTTGCCGGACCCTGTGGGGCTTCGTGCGCCGGCTTCGGCTGGGAAGATGATCCTCCCGACTCGCATCCAATGATCGATAACACCCCTGCGACGACAACGGTTCAGATCACAGCTGCCTTAGATAATGAAGCCACTTCATTCCCCCCTCTACGCCATCACTGGCTATTTGTGGATACAGACGTACATGACTTCCATTAGGTTGCAAGTGAATTGAAGGACAGCCTGAAATGAAATAAAAAAACGATGCTTGTCTCTTCGACAAGCACCGTCATTTGCATTTATGAATCAAATCCCGCTTCTTCCGATCGGAGAGCCTTCTCGCCCGCCGGATCCTTGCGAAACTTTTGGACATGCAGCTTGTTCGCCAGCAGCGTAATAAGACTTACCGGCTTCAATCGGGCGGCAATGCCATCGCGCGGATCCGGGGCTACGATCGCTCCCAGCTGATGATGGTCCCCGGCATAAATGGCGCGCTGCAAAAACTTGCTTTCGCCCTGATGGTTCTGAACCTCCAGCTTGCAAAAAGCCGGGTTTTGCCGGAGAGCGCCGTGAAGCTGCTCCTTGCTGTGGACCAGGGTACCGTTCACCTTCAGAATCGTCTCACCCGGCTGAATGCCGAGCTCATGGGCCGGGCTATCCGGCAGAACAGCCAGCACCCGTAATCCGCGAACGGGATGCACAAATACCGGACTGCGCTGCTGCTCCTCATACCGGCTGTACCATACCAAGCCTTCATGCAGCAGCAGAGCGGCCAATGCCGCAATCAGGGTCAACGGCGACCACCATTCGGCAAGCATGCTCAATGCGAGCACGACCGCGGCGTAAATGATCAGCCGCTTGGAGGTGATCGCCGCCTTCTCCTTGGGCAGCATGCTCTGCGTCATCTCGCCGAAGCCGATGACGACCGGCAGCGCCATCATCATAAATCCGCCGCTCCACGCATCCCCGCCGAAGAACGGCGTCCACGGAAGCACGGCCCCTCCGCCGGCGGCAGGAACGAGCATGAACAGCGGCAGCGGCCAGAAGCTCTGCATATGATAGCCGCCGACCAGCTTGCCCCGCTTCCCTTCCAGGAACAGCGGCGTCGCAAAGCTTGACCCCTGCAGCTTGACCAGAACGGCCTCGGCGAAATGCAGCACGGCAGCCAGCGCCAGCAGGGCCGGAATATCCAGGCTGCGGATGGTGGACAGCACCGCATGAGCCCATCCCTCCGTTGCCAGATTCGGAAACCAGCTCAACACGAACTGGAGGATGCCGAGCAGTCCGATGGAATAAGCAAAGCACAAATACCGGATATGAAACAGCATCAAGATCAATGAGGTGACCCAGATGCAGATAATCGCCCCCAGGCTTAGGCTTACCCCCAGGAAAGCGACTGCGACAGACACCGCAAGCCCTGCCAGCAATCCGCCGAGAAATGTCCGCCAGGTTTGCAATCCCCAGGAATGCAAGCGTACATGAAACAGCTTACGCTCCAGGAGCACCTGCCTCCGGTAGAGCAGCATTACGAATAGGATCGAAATATAATAAAAGGGCTGCGTCAGAAGTTGCAAGCCTGCATCCATCCCACGCATCAGCAGTTGTACCAGCGTTTCCAACAGCCAGCCACGCTCCTTTCTCGAATCAAAGAAAAAAGAAGGCTAAGTTGCAGCCTTCTTATGGTTTCGACGCTCTTGCCGCGATTTCCTTCCGAACTTCGGAAAGTCCGCGATTCAGTTGATTATCCACTTTCGGATCCTGAATCTTCTCGATCAGTGCTGCCTCCAGGCTTTCCGCCGTCGCACTGTTAAGGACGCCGTCGGATTTCAGCTTATGCTTGCTCTGGAAGCTCTTGACCGCCTTCTCTGTCGCCCGGTCGAAATATCCGTCGGTGCGACCCGGATCAAAGCCGAGCGCCTCCAGCATAATTTGGGCATTCTTGACGTCGCTGCTGTTCGCGTCATACTTGTAGGTCTTCTTCTTGTCAATCGGGGCGACCGTAAAGTATTCCGGCTGGTCTACTTTAATATCCGGTTCAATCCCTTTCTCATGAATCCAGGTGCCGTTCGGCGTGAGCCACTTCGCAATGGTGACCTTCAACAGGCTGCCGTCGCCAAGCTGCTTCTCGAAGCTGGTCTGAACGGTCCCTTTGCCGAAGGAATGCTCGCCGACCAAGGTCGCACCTGCCGATTCCTGAAGCGCTCCGGCCAAAATTTCAGATGCACTTGCGCTGCCCTTGTTCATCAGAACGGTGATCGGATAAGGCTTCGCCTGCCCGTTCGACACATGCTTTTCCCGTTTCTTGTCTTTGTCTTCAACTTGGACGATCAGCTTGCCTTTCGGCACAAAATTCTCGGTGATCCCGATGACCTCGGACAGAACGCCGCCCGGATTGTTCCGCACATCGATCACGAGGCCCTTCATGCCCTGCTTCTCCAGCTTCTCAAGCTCTTCCGTAAAGCGTTCACCGGTATTTGATGAGAATTGGGTAATCTCGATAATGCCGATGCCGTCCTTCTCCATCCGTGCCGTCACCGTCTCCAGGCTAACATCATCCCGAACAATGACAAGCTCGATCGGCTCATCGGAGCCTGCGCGCTTAATTTTCAGCACGGCTTTGGAGCCTTTCGGACCGCGGATTTTGGCTACTGCCGCGTTCAGGTCGAGGCCCTGCAGCGATTCGCCGTTCACGGACAATATGGTGTCCTTCGCCCGAATGCCTGCTTTATCTGCAGGCGAGCCCTTGATCGGCGATACGACGACGACATTGCCGTCCTGCGAGGATACTTCAGCGCCGATCCCGCTAAAGGACCCTGCGATGCTCTCCGTGAATTGCTTCGCGGATTCCTCGCCCATATAGTTGGAATACGGATCGCCAAGGGCTTCCATCATTCCGTTAATCGCCCCGTCAACCAGCTTCGACCGGTCGACGTCCTTATAATAATTGTCTTCGATCAGGTCCAGCGCCGTGCCGAGCTTCCTTGCCTCGGCATCATCGAGCCCGCTGCGATTCGAAATGCTCGCCAGAAGACCTTCACCGTTTCCGGTCTGCTGCGCAGCCGGCAGCTGGGTCAATGCCATGGTTATGAGTACACCGCACAGCATAGCGGCAACCATTAGAAAGACAACCGTTCGTTTTTTCAGCATGTACTTCACCGCCTTTGTACATTTCAACTGCTCTTTCGGGAATCCCGTCCACCTAGTATATGATAGGCTTACCGGGAATATTTATACAGCGGTACGAAGCATGTGTGGCGCAGATGCGCCCTGCCGTTACAGGTAAGGCCCAGGATTAACAGGCGATCCGTTAACCCGTACTTCGAAGTGAAGATGCGGTCCGGTACTTTGACCGGTCGAACCGACCTCGGCAATCTTCTGGCCTCTGGACACCTTGTCGCCCTCACTCACCATGATGCCGCCGTTGCGGATATGTCCGTACAAGGTCCATACGCCGCCCCCATGATCAACAATAACACAGTTTCCGTAACCGCTCCACCATTCGGCCAGAATGACGGTGCCGCTCTCGGCTGCCCGGATCTCCGTTCCTTGCGGAGCAGCAAAATCTTGACCGGTATGCATCTTGCCGACCTCGCCCGTTACCGGATGCACCCGCGGGCCATAGCCCGATGAGAGTCTTGCCCCCGATACCGGAAGCGCAAACGGACCTCCGTTGCCGGTAAATCCGCCTCCCTTGCTTCCGCCAAGCTTGGTCGCCTTCGCCCGTTTCGCCGCCGCAGCGGCTGCCGCTTTCGCAGCAGCTGCTCTGCGTGCAGCCTCTTCAGCCGCGAGCTTGTTCTTCTCCTTCTGCAGATCCGATCGTTTGCTGGCCAAGGCCACCAGCATCTGGTCCTGCTCCTTGGTCAAAATCTCTGCGTCCTCGATCTCTTGATCATATTGGGCCAGAAGCACGCGCTTCTCCTTTTCCTTCTCATTCAGGAGGCTCTTGCGGTCTTCCATCTGTGCGTACAGATCTTTCGCCGTCGCATACTGAGTCTCGAGCTCTTTCTTCTTCTCGATGACAAGCAGCTTGTCCTGTTTATGCTGTACGAGCAAATCCTGGTCCTGATTGACGATCGTCTTTAAGGAATCCGCCCGCTCCAGGAAATCGCTGAAGCTTGTGGATGAGAGCAGCACATCAAGATAGGAAGGCTGTCCGTCCATATAGATCAGACGAATGCGGGATTCCAACAGCTTCTCGCGGGATGCGATGCGCTCCTCCGCCGCTTCGAGCTCCTTCGTCGTCGTTCTCAGGTTATCCTCGGTTTCCTCGATCTTCATCGATATTCTCATCAGCTCGTTGCTGACGATGCTGATTTGTTCCAAGACATATTTCAGGTTTTTGGTCGTCTTATTCTTATAATGCTGCGCTTCCTTCTTCTCCTCGGCAGCCTTGCTCTTCTGCGCTCTGGCCTTGCGGACCTGCTCCTGCAGTACTTTCAGCTCACGGTCGACGTCGGCTGCGGTCTTCTTCTCAGCTTGTCCGTCAGAGGGTTGGATCATAACAGAGGCCAATAATAAGGCTGCTACTCCAGCGGCGATTTTCTTCAACGTTCGCTCCCCATCCTTTACCTGGTTTAGACTTTCAAAAACTTACGGATCGACATGGTGCTGCCCCAGACTCCGATCGCAACACCGAGCACAATGATGATTCCGCCGAGCCACAACCACAGGTCTCCAAGCGGGATCAGGCTCTTGGCAAGCGTCATATCGGTCTGAGCGGCCGCATACAAGCGTCCGTATCCAACAAACAACAGGGTCACCGTGACAATCGAGCCGACGAGGCCGATCAATGCCCCCTCGACGAAAAACGGCCAGCGAATGAAGCTGTTGGTCGCTCCGACCAGCTTCATAATGCCGATCTCACGTCTGCGGGCCAGAATGGTAACACGGATCGTATTCGAAATCAGGAACATCGACATCAGCCCGAGTCCGGCTACGAATATGAAGCCGATATTCCGGACCGTCCGCGTGATTTTGAACAACGTTTCCACCGTTCCTTCGCCGTACTTGACGCGCATGATCGGCTCCTCCGCATACTTCTCGTTCAGAGCGCTAATCTTGTCGGCGACGAAGCCGACGGTCGTAGGCTCGATGACGGATACCTCAAACGCATCAGGCAGCGGGTTCTGGTCCTCTTCGCTGAAGCCCTCCAGCCATTCCGAGCCGAGGCTCTCCTCCAGCTCCTTCATCCCGTCTTCCTTGGATACGAATTTAATCGAGCTGACCTCCGGCATCGTCTCGATCTCGCTGCGGATCTTCTCCCGAAGCGCCTCGTCGACATTCAGATTTAAGTAGGTGTTGATCTGCACATTACTATCTGCTTTATCGGCTAACGCGTTTACGTTCATTACAAGCAGCATGAACACACCCAAAATAAATAAAGACACCACGATGGAAGTTACCGATGCGACAGACATCCAGCCGTTGCGAAATATACTCTTCGCCCCTTCCCGCAGGTGCCGCAAGAAGGTTCTAAAACTCATACCCGTATTCTCCTCTCAGCTGGTCGCGCACGATCTGTCCGCGCTCGATGGCTAGTACGCGTTTGCGCATGGTGTTGACGATTTCCTTGTTATGGGTGGCCATGACAATCGTTGTGCCGCGGAAATTGATCTCGTCCAGCAGCTGCATGATTTCCCAAGATGTCTCCGGATCCAGGTTCCCGGTAGGCTCGTCCGCAATAATGACCGACGGATTGTTCACGATTGCCCGCGCGATTGCAATCCGCTGCTGCTCGCCGCCGGATAGCTGGGAAGGCTCGCGGTTCGCCTTGGCCTTCAGCCCGACAAGCTCCAGCACTTCCATCACCCGTTTCTTGATGATTCGCTGCGGCGCCTCGATGACTTCCATGGCAAAAGCTACATTTTCGTAAGCTGTCAGCTTGGGAAGCAGGCGGTAATCCTGGAAAACCACCCCGATATTGCGCCGAACATAGGGGATTTTGCGCTGCTTCAGCTTCCCGATATTGAATCCGTTCACGGAAATTTGCCCCTTGGTAGGCACTTCTTCTCTATAAATAAGCTTCATAAACGTCGACTTTCCCGCACCGGACGGTCCGACGACATAGACAAATTCATTCCGGTTGATCTTAACCGACACGCCTTGCAGCGCATGAGCGCCGTTCGGGTAAGTCTTCCAAACGTCTTGCATTTCAATCACTAAGAATCACTTCCCAATCCATAATTAGCCTTTATAATTTCGACAGCTTCCATTGAATTCCTTTAAAATTCCTGAAAAATCCTCACAACACCACCTATTGTAACAAATTTGTTACCTTTTGAGTACCCGAAAGTTTATCCCCATCGTGACATATACATGAACAAGCGCATGAACGTCGGCCAATACGAAGTTAAGAGGGTGGTTTTGCATGAAAAAAATTCATCTTGGTCTCATCATTGTCAGCAGTTTGGTGCTGGTCCTCTCCGTAGGATTCGGCATGCTGACCCTGTACGTCAATCAGAAGGAGCTTCCTGAAGGGGTTGTCGTGTCCGGATGGGATGTCGGCGGCAGGCCCGCCGATGAGGTGCTGGCCGAGCTCGATCAGCGGCTGGCTGCCCTGGCCGGCACGAAGGTCAAGCTGCAGGCTGCCATGCTGAAGGGGAAGACGGAGACCTTTACGCTGAAGGAGGCCGGAGTTCAATATGATGCGGAATCGTTCCGGGAGGGTGTAAGCAAGCTCCAGGACAACTCCGGCACCTTATGGGAACAGATGTGGTTCAGGCGAAACTTTCGGTCAGAATGGGAAATTTCCGCCGCGTGGAACCGGGACCTGCTGAAGAAGCGGCTTAATGAGGAATGGGAGAAGGAGCGATTCGGAGAGCCCGTCAATGCCGTGCGGAGCATTTCCGAGGATGATATCGTCAGATATATGCCGGAGAAGACGGCTTACCGCATCGATTGGGCCATGTTATATGATCGGCTGGGGGCAGCGCTGCCGGGCGACCTGTCGGCGGCCGGGAAGCAGGCGGGCACCGAGCTGGTGCTGGAATTGCCTCTAAACCTTGAGAAGCCCCCCGTGACGCTAGAGTCGCTTCAGGCGGAAGGCATAGCGCGTAAGATCGTCGAGTTCTCAACAAGCCTTGGAGCCAGCGGGCCCGGAAGGGTCCATAACGTAACGGCGGCGGCCAAGGCGGTAGACGGCATGATCTTGAAGCCGGGCGATGAATTCAATTATGCGCACGTCATCGATACCGCCAAGAAGGAATACGGCTTCAAGGAAGCGCCTGTTATCGTAAACGGCAAGCTCGTGCCGGGAATCGGCGGCGGCATCTGCCAAGTATCAAGCACGGTGTATCACGCCGCCCTCATGATCGGGCTTGACATCACCGAGCGCCGGAATCACTCTCTGCCGGTCAGCTATATGCCTAAGGGGCAGGATGCCACCTTTGCCGAAGGGGCGATTAACTTCCGGTTCCGCAATAACACCGGGAAGCATCTGCTCATTCTCTCGGAAGTATCGGACGATGCGCTGACGGTCAAAATGTTCGGAACCTTTCCCGAAGATACCGTTTATGAACTGGAATCCTCCACGATCGAAACGCTGCCATCGCCGGAAAAGATCATTCACAACAAAGCGCTGCCGCCAGGCTTCAAGCAGGTCATTCAGCAGGGCAAGCCCGGTTATGTAGTCGAAACATACCGGACCAAAAAGGTGAATGGCAAGCTTGTGGAACGCGTTAAAATTTCCACGGATACGTACCGCGCCCAAGACAGCATCGTTGCCATCAATCCGACCAATGACGGCGGGATGCCGATACCTAACGAAACGCCTAAGGAAGAAGTGGTGGAAGACGGAATTACAGCCGCGCCTTAACATGCTGGACTAACTTCATGCGATATGCGGGACTCTTCTGTACATGCGGGGGATTATGGACATGAAAAAAGAACTGCCCATAGTAGAAAAATCTACTAAGGGGCAGTTCCCTAGCGCGTATGATTTCAGCATGCCCGTCTTGCCGGCTTAAAATCTGTGCGCCGTCCCGATCTCTGCTTCCGGATCCCGGCTCAGCTCATCCCGGAACTCGACCTGCCGCACCTTGCATCCCTTGCCGAGAATAACCCGGTTACCGCGAACAATATCGGCTTCAACGTATTCCAAATCCAGAACGTCTCCCTCAATCACCCGAGCCTCCAGCCTTGGCCCGCTTAAGGAGAACGACAGCATCTCCCACAGCCGCTTGCCCTTCCGGCGCACCGTTATCCGGTCGCCGATGACCTCCAGGGCCTTGCAGCGTCCGAATAGACGGATATCTCCGTTACCAAGATGCAGCCGGCCGCTGATGTTAAAGCTTCCTCTAAGCTCTGCCCATTCGCTCCGAACATCGCCATGTCCGCGGAGATTGCCGCTTAACGTGAGCCGTTCGGATTCCGAATCGCCATGAATGCTGCAGTGCCCCCCGATCTCGATGAAACGGCTGCGCAGCTGATCCTTCAGGTTCAAGTTGCCGGCCACATTTAGGCTTTCCGCCTCAACGGCCCCATGAACGGTGCCGGATCCGTTAACGCGAAGCTTCTGCGTCATCAAGGAGCCGTTCACGCTCATATTCCCGTTCGCAACCAAGTCGACGCATTCGATATCGCCGTTGATTTGGCCCGAGCCGTCGATGCGGACTTTGCCGTACCGGCCGCCCGTTGCATTCCCGGTACCGGCAATTTTCAGATCGGACAGCTTCTCTTCATAGGGTATCATGGTAGCCCTCCTCCAATATATTACATAGGGTGAAATCACCTTATATAGCCGTTATAGTCGGTTATTATAAGTCGTCGAATCGTATCTTTATTTTATCGTTATATTAAGAATTCCACCCTTGTCGGCGGAACCCTCTACCGGATCACAAAAGGAGCATCAGCTCTACGCTGGCGAGCTCCGTTCTCTTAGTAGATTATCACAACAGCATCCCTCGCTAAACCGCCTGATGGCTGAATCTTTCCTCGGTCTTGAGACCGAGGCGTTAAAACGAATGGCCGGGAAATTTTACAGCTGAAGCCTGCTAAATTATGATATGATCCCATATGTAAACGCATTAGCTATTTCTGATCCTGATGATGAAAGGGGATACATACCATGGCTTTGATTCAATGTCATTTCTTCTCCGAGGTGCTTGGGCTCAGCACGTCCATGACCGTCATCTTGCCGCAGCAGACCTCCGCACAGATTGGCATGACCAATACGGCAGGCAGCGGCCTGCATCCAACGCTGTACCTTCTGCACGGCTTGTCCGATGACGATTCGATCTGGCTTCGCCGCACCTCTATTGAGCGCTATGTGGCCTCCATGGGATTAGCGGTCGTCATGCCGCAGGTACACCGCAGCTTCTATACCGACATGGAGCACGGCGGCAAATACTGGACCTTCATCAGCGAGGAGCTGCCGGCTCTCGCCCGCTCCTTCTTCCCGTTATCCCATGCCAGAGAGGATAATTTTGTCGCCGGCCTGTCGATGGGCGGTTACGGTGCATTCAAGCTCGGACTTCGCTGCCCGGAAACGTTCGCGGCGGCTGCAAGCCTGTCCGGTGCGCTTGATATGGTAAGCCGGATCGGTCCTGCCGAGGACCGGCTCTATGACAACAGGCTCATCTACGGGGACCGCGACATCTCCGGAACGGACGACGACTTGCTGCATTTGGTGCGCAAGGTTGACGCCGGCGATGGACCGAAGCCGATGCTGTACCAGTCCTGCGGAACCGAGGACTTCCTGTATGAGGATAATCAGGCCTTCCGCCAGGTCTGCGAGCAGACCTCACTGGATTACACCTATCAGGAAGGGCCGGGCGGTCATGATTGGGGCTACTGGGACACCCATATTCAAGATGTGTTAAAGTGGCTCCCTCTGAAAAAGTAAACCCAAGTAAAAAAAGATGCACTCTTGAGCGAGGGCCGCTGCGGCTGCAGCCGGCGCTTTCGCTCCATGAGTGCATTTTTTTCGTTATTGCATGTATTCAGCTGATGGGATTACTCCACATTGCCTTGCCGAAGGGCAAGCCATTCCTCGGTCGCCTGCAGCAGCTTCACGCTGCGCTCGATCGCATCCTTCACCTGAGCGGTTCCCGTGCCGCCGTATACGTTACGGGCGTTAACCACCGTCTCGGGCTGCAGAACGCCGTAAATGCTGTCATCGAACAGCTCCGAGAACTGACGGAATTCCTCCAGCGTCAGGTCCAGCAAATATTTGTTATTCTGGATGCAGTACAGCACCGTTTTGCCGATCACCTCGTGCGCCTGCCGGAACGGCAATCCCTTGCCGACCAAGAAATCCGCGATATCCGTCGCATTCGAGAAGTCCGTATTTACCGCTTCGCGCATGCGCCCCTTGTTGACCTTCATCGTGGCAATCATCGGCGCGAACAGCTGCAGCGCGCCTTCCAGCGTGGCTACCGTATCGAACATGCCTTCCTTGTCCTCTTGCATGTCCTTGTTGTAAGCAAGCGGAAGCGACTTCAGCACGGTGAGCAGGCCCATCAGATTGCCGTATACGCGTCCGGTTTTGCCGCGAACCAGCTCCGGCACGTCCGGATTCTTCTTCTGCGGCATAATGCTGCTGCCGGTGCAGAATGCGTCGTCAAGCTCAATGAAATTAAACTCCGTGCTGCTCCACAGCACCAGCTCTTCGCTTAAGCGGGACAGATGCATCATGATGATCGAGGCGTCCGCCAAAAATTCAAGAATGAAGTCGCGATCGCTGACCGCATCCAAGCTGTTCTCGTACACGCCGTCGAAGCCGAGCTGCTCGGCGACATAGTGGCGGTCGATCGGGAACGTCGTACCGGCAAGCGCTCCGGCGCCCAGCGGCAAGATATTGATCCGTTTGTAGCTGTCGATCAACCGGTCGATATCGCGCTGGAACATCGACACGTACGCCATCAGATGATGGGCGAACAGAATCGGCTGCGCCCGCTGCAGATGCGTATATCCCGGAATGATCGTATCCAGATTGTCCTTGGCCTGTCCGATCAGCGCCGTCTGCAGCTCATGCAGCATGCCGGTCAGCGCAACGACACGGTTGCGCAGGTACAGATGCATATCGGTCGCTACCTGGTCGTTCCGGCTTCGTCCGGTATGGAGTTTCCCCCCGACCGGCCCGACTTCCTCAATGAGATTTTTCTCGATATTCATATGAATGTCCTCGTCCGAAACCGAGAACTCGATGCTTCCTTCGCGGATGCGCTCAAGCACTTTATTCAAGCCCGCTTTGATCGTCTCCACATCCTCGGCCGGCACGATGCCGCACTTGCCCAGCATGGATACATGCGCCAGACTGCCCTGGATGTCCTCCTCCGCCAGCTGCTTGTCAAAACCGATGGAAGCCGTGTACTCCTCCACCAGCGCGTTGGTCTGCTTCGTAAAACGTCCGCCCCATAACTTGCTCACAACACTTGCCCCTCTCTGTTTGAAGGCAGAGGGCCGCTTCCCGCCGGGGATGGCAGCAAGAGCACCTGCTTAAAGGCTGCTCCTGTTCGCGAATCCCAAGCATGAAAACGGCCTTCAGCCCCTTCATTACTTGCATAGCTTTGCGTGGCTTACAATGCTTATCTTGCTTGCATTTTATATAATGAACTTTTGAACTGGATGGCTTACTGATTCTGGTTTACGCCCGCCGCCACTTTCAGCCGCAGCGCGTTCAGGCGGATAAAGCCGGTGGCATCGCCTTGATCATAGGCTTGCGTTGGATCGGCCTCCATCGTGGCGATATCCGGATTGTACAAGCTGACCGGACTCTTCACGCCGGCGCCGATCACATTGCCCTTGTACAGCTTCACGCGCACCGTGCCGGTGACGTTCTTCTGGCTCTCCGTCACCAGCGCCTGCAGCGCCAAACGCTCCGGCGCAAACCAGAGGCCGTTGTACACGAGCGTGCTGTAACGGGTGATCAGGCTGTCGCGCAGGTTCATCACTTCGCGGTCCATGGTGATGGACTCCATTTTGCGATGGGCGGTGAACAGAATCGTTCCGCCTGGCGTCTCATAAACGCCGCGGCTCTTCATGCCGACGAAGCGGTTCTCCACCATGTCGACACGGCCGATGCCGTGCTTGCCGCCAAGCTCGTTGAGCTTCTCCATCACCTGCAGCGGGCTCATCGCCTCGCCGTTGAGGGCAACGACATTGCCCTGCTTGAATTCCAGCTCCAGGTATTCCGCCTCATCCGGCGCATCCTCAGGCGACACGCTGAGCAGATACATGTCCTTGCTTGCCTCCGCGCTTGCGTCAAACCAAGGATCTTCCAGCACGCCGCTCTCGTAGCTGATATGAAGCAGGTTGCGGTCCATCGAATACGATTTCGCCGCAGAAGCCGTGACCGGAATGCCGTGCGCTTCCGCATATGCGATCATCTCGGCGCGTCCCGGGAAGGAGTTACGGAACTCCTCAAGGCGCCATGGCGCAATTACATCAATGTCAGGAGCGAGTCCGGCTACGCCGAGCTCGAAGCGCACTTGGTCATTGCCCTTGCCCGTTGCCCCGTGAGCGATCGCCGTAGCGCCTTCCGCGCGTGCAATCTCCACCATGCGCTTGGCGATAAGGGGACGCGCGATGCTTGTTCCGAGCAGGTATTGCCCTTCATACATCGCTCCCGCTTGGAACATCGGGAAGATGAAATCTTTAGCGAACTCGTCGCGCAGGTCGTCGATATATACTTTGGAGGCGCCGGTAGCGAGCGCTTTTTCCTCCAGGCCGTCCAGCTCTTCTTTTTGGCCGATGTCCGCCGTGAACGCAATGATTTCAGCGTCATACGTTTCCTTGAGCCATTTGAGGATAACGGACGTATCCAGACCGCCGGAATACGCCAATACGATTTTTTGCTTTGCCATGGTTAAACTCCCTCTCCTTGTAACTAACAAATCCTATTCTTGCGATATTAAAAAGCCAGACCAACAAGCGGTCCAATCTTCGTATTTCAAGATTCGATGCCGAATTACTCGGGTTGACTCACTTCATGATCCAAGGATGACTTTTTGAACAACCTCTATTATGCCATTAATGCGACCATTAACGCCTTTTGCGCATGCAGCCGATTCTCGGCCTGATCAAAAATGACGGAGTTCGCGCCGTCGATCACGCCTTCGCTAACCTCTTCGCCCCGATGGGCCGGCAAACAGTGCAGGAACAAGTAATCCGGCTTCGCCGCCTTGACCAGCTCCTCGTTCACCTGAAAATCCGCAAAAGCAGCCTCCCGTTCGGCTTGCTCCTCTTCAAAGCCCATGCTCGCCCATACATCGGTATAGATGACATCGGCATCCTTGGCAGCTTCGATCGGATCATGCGTGATCGTGATTTTTCCACCGGTTTGCGCCGCAATCTCTTCGCTCAGCTTCACAATGCCTTCATCCGGCGTATAGCCCTCAGGGCTCGCTACC
The DNA here is from genome assembly GCF_038597315.1 of Paenibacillus sp. FSL M8-0142. Lineage (NCBI taxonomy): Bacteria > Bacillati > Bacillota > Bacilli > Caryophanales > Paenibacillaceae > Paenibacillus > Paenibacillus sp. FSL M8-0142. The sequence continues at coordinate 551,579 of NZ_CP152008.1, read as the reverse complement.
GCCACATGCATGCCCATCTTGGCTCCGCCGATCAGCAGGGAATGCGCCATATTGTTGCCGTCCCCGATAAAGGCCATTTTCAGCCCTTTCAGCTTGCCCTTATGCTCCAGCACCGTCTGCAGGTCAGCCAGCACCTGGCAAGGATGCGCCATGTCGCTCAAGCCGTTGATCACCGGAATGGATGCATGCTTCGCGAGGTTGATGACATTGTCGTGCCCGAAGGTTCGGATCATGATGCCATCCAGATAACGGGACATGACCTGTGCCATATCGCTGATCGGCTCCCCGCGTCCGAGCTGAATATCGTTCTTGCTCAAGAAGAGCGCATGGCCGCCCAATTGGAACATGCCGACCTCGAAGGAGACCCGGGTCCTTGTCGAAGATTTCTCGAAAATAAGTCCGAGCGTCTTCCCCTTTAACGGCTGGTACACCTCTCCGTTCTTCTGCTTACGCTTTAGCTCGATCGCCGAGTCCAGCAAAAACTGGATCTCCTCGGTGGAATACTCGTCCAATTCGATCATATCCCGGCCTTTCAAGCTGATTTCCTGTAGTTGTCCGCTTGCGGTCATACCCCTTGTCCTCCTTGCTGTTTGCTGTATTTTTCTATTGTATCATGACTTTCTATGCTTGGTTAACCGCCGTATGGGCATGAATGATATCGATAAGGATTGACACCGCCTGATCGATTTCCTCCCGTGTGACAAGCAAATTCGGAAGGAGGCGGATCACATTCGGGCCTGCGGTCACGAACAACAGTCCGCGGCGCTGCCCTTCCAGCACCAGCTCGCCGACCGGCTCCGCGCATTCAATGCCGATCAGAAGACCTTTACCGCGAATGCTTTTCACAAAAGGATTTCCCGCGAGCTTCTCTTGCAGCTGAGCCGTCAAGTATTCGCCCGCTTCCGCTGCGTGCTGAGGCACGTTGTCTTCCAGCATCGCCTCGATCGTAGCGGCTACCACCGCGCTTGCCAGCGGCGTTCCGCCAAAGGTCGATCCATGGCTGCCTGCCGTAAAAGCATCGCGCAGATAGCCCTTCCCGAGCATCGCGCCGACAGGGAAGCCGGAGCCAAGCCCCTTGGCTACCGTGAAAATATCCGGCTCGATGCCGTAATGCTCATGCGCGAACAGCTTGCCGGTCCGGCCCATGCCGGTCTGCACCTCGTCAACGATGAGCAGCAGCCCGTGCTGCTTGCACAGCTCCGTGACGGCCTGGAGGAATTCCGGCTCGACCGGATGCACGCCGCCTTCGGCCTGCACCATCTCGATCATGATGGCCGCGGTGTTGTCGTTAATCGCCGCTTCCAGCGCCGGCAGGTCATGCAACGGAACGCTTAGGAAGCCGGCAGGGAGCGGAAGGAAGCCTTCCTTCACCTTGTCTTGTCCCGTAGCGGTCAGCGTGGCCAGCGTCCGGCCGTGGAAAGACTGCGTAAAGGTAATGATTTCATTACGGCCGCTGCCCTTCACCTTCTGGTGATAGCGGCGAGCCAGCTTGATCGCGGCTTCGTTCGCCTCCGCGCCGCTGTTGCAGAAGAAGACCGCGTCCGCGCAGGTGTTTGCGGTCAGCAGCGCCGCTGCTTTTTCCTGTCCCGGAATATGGAACAGATTCGAGACGTGCCACAGCTCATCCAGCTGGGCTTTCAGCTTCTCCTTCACCTTAACCGGGGCATGCCCGAGATTGGTTACCGCAAGTCCGGCCATAAAGTCCAAATATTTATTGCCTTGATCGTCCCACAACCAGCTGCCTTCCCCTTTGACGAGGCTGAGCGGGTATCTCGCATAGGTCTGAAACAATGAGCTCTCATGGCCTCCCGCTGCCGCATTAGCCGCTGCGCTTCCGCTTCCTTGTGCATCTTTCCCCATGACCTGTTACACTCCTTTACTTATGAATTGAAGAGGTAGTTCAAAAAGACGCCTTTTGATCACGAAGCCAATCAAGAAGTAAGCTCGGCATCGAATCTTGAATTCGGCCGGGCCTTCCGATGCTCAAGGGGTCTTACGAAGACCCCGTTCTATGATTGTGATTCTTCAGCTATCCGTACGGTGTTGGCGGCTACATCCGAACAATGCGCGTCCCGAGCACTTCGCCTGCGACTACGCGGCTGAGCACATTCGGCTCGCTGCCGTCCACAATGACGACCTCGCGCACCTTGCCGTGAATGCAGGCAATGGCTGCCCTGACCTTCGGAATCATGCCGCCGTAGATTTCACCCGTACCGATCATATCCTCGATCTCCTGCACCGTAACGGTCGGCAGCACCCGCTTCTCGCCGCCCGCACTCTTCATAATGCCGGGCACGTCGGTTACGACGATCATCCGGGCTACGCCGAGATGAGAAGCGACAGCGCCTGCTGCCGTATCCGCGTTAATGTTGTAGCGCTGCCCTGAGGCATCGACGCCGATCGGTGCTACAACGGGCATATAGCCCATCTCCATCACGCCGTTAAGGATGGAGGACTTCACATGCGTGACATCGCCAACCCAGCCGACCTCTGCGCTGTTCGCAACCGGCCGGGCTTCAATCAGGCCGCCGTCGGAGCCGGACAGGCCGAGGGCCGAGCCGCCGACGCTCTGAATCCGGCGGACGATCTGTTTGTTGATCGTGCCGGCCAGCACCATCTCCACCACATCCAGCACGTCCTCTGTCGTCTTGCGCAGACCGTTCACGAACTCGGTCTCGATCCCCAGCTTCTCCAGGTTTCCGGAGATCGCTGGCCCGCCGCCATGCACAATCACCGGCTGGACTCCTTTCTCCTGCAATCCCTTCAAATCCTCAAAGAAGCTGTCCGGCAGGGCGGCCAGCGTGCTGCCGCCGCACTTCATCACAAACATGTCCCCGCCCGCCTTCTTGCCGGGCATGGTCTCCTCCTGGTTCAACGTGCTGTTCACATCCGTCTCCTCCCGTCACTGCTTGAAGTATTATGTGCGGTAAGCCGCATTGATCCGTACATAGTCGTAGGTTAAGTCGCAGCCCCAGGCGGTGGCTGATCCACTGCCAGTATGGAGCTTCACTTCGATATTCACCGTATCTCCCTGAAGATAGGCCAGTGCTGCATCCTCGTCAAAAGCCACTGGCCTTGACTGCTCCAGCACCGAAATCGGCCCAATCTTAATATCAACCGTATCGGGATTGACCGGCCGGCCGGCTCGCCCTACGGCTGCAATGATACGTCCCCAGTTGGCATCGGCGCCGAACACCGCCGATTTGACCAGGCTGGAGCCGATAATCGTCTTCGCAATGGCCTGGGCGTCCTCGTCGGTCTCCGCTCCGTCGACATGGACCTCGATCAAATGCGTTGCCCCTTCGCCGTCCCGGGCAATCGCCATCGCGAGCATCCGGCACACATATTGAAAGCCGGAAGCAAAAGCTTCCCAATCCGGGTGCGCCGGCGATAGTTCATCATGCCCGGCCAGACCGCTGGCCATGGCAATCAGCATATCGTTCGTGCTCGTGTCCCCATCAACGGTAATCATATTAAAGGTCAGATCGGTCGTCTGGCGAAGCAGCTGCTGCAGCGCTTCCTGCCCGATGACCGCATCGGTGGTGACGAAGCCGAGCATGGTTGCCATGTTCGGATGAATCATGCCGGAGCCTTTCGCCGAACCGGCTATCGTTACGTTCACCCCGCCGACCGAAACGGTTACGCAGGCTTCTTTTTTCACCAAATCCGTTGTCAGAATCGCTTGGTTAAAGGCTTCCGCTCCTTCGCGAGCGCCGCTCAGACGGCCCGGCAGGCCCTCGATGCCCGCAATCACGCGGTCCATCTTAAGCAGCTCGCCGATGACGCCTGTTGACGCCACCGCAACGTCGCTCTCCTCCACGCCAAACTCAGCGGCAGCCCGGGAACGCATCGTATACGCATCCTCTTCACCTTGCTTGCCTGTGCACGCATTGGCATTCCCGCTGTTGACCACGATGGCGCGGAGCCTGCCGTCCGCAAGGCTTTCCCGCGTCACCTTCAGCGGAGCCGCTTGAAATACATTCGTCGTATAGACAGCTGCCGCAACAGCCGGCACCTCGCATACGATGGCGCCAAGATCGTGGCGGTCGGTCTTCTTCATTCCGCAGTGGAGACCGGCAGCCTTGAAGCCTTTCGGCGTCACGATGGTGCCTTCCTCCAAAATCGCAAATAAGTTATCTCCCATGTCCGTCTCCCCCGTCTGTTACGGATACACTGGCGTAAACGTAAGACCGAGGCTTTCCTCCCATCCCATCATCAGGTTCAAATTCTGGATTGCCTGCCCGGCAGCGCCCTTCACGACATTGTCGATGACCGATATGACGGTCAACCGGTTCGTTCGGGCATCCACCGCAAAGCCGATGTCGCAATAATTGGAGCCGCTAACTTCTTTAGTCGCCGGCCATACGCCGTTATCGCGAATGCGGACAAAAGAGCGATCTTTATAGTACTCGCGATACAATCCGATGAAGTCCTCTTCGGTATACGATCCCTTGAGCGTTGCATACATCGTGCTCATAATCCCGCGCGTCATCGGTACGAGATGAGTCGTAAAGGTAACGGTAACGGGCTCGCCCAATACTTGGCTGAGCACCTGCTCGATCTCCGGGATATGCTGATGCTTGTTGACCTTGTAGGCCTTGAAGTTTTCATTGATTTCCGCAAAATGCGTCATGAGGCTCGTTCCCCGTCCCGCCCCGGATACGCCGGACTTCGCGTCGATGATCAAGCTGGCCGGGTCAATCCAGCCGGCGTTAATCGCCGGGATCAGTCCAAGGAGCGTAGCGGTCGGGTAGCAGCCGGGATTCGAAATGAAATCGACGCCCTTCACTTCGTCTCCGAATACCTCGCACAAGCCGTATACGGCTTTTTCAAGAAGCTCGGACGAAGGGGCCGGATGCTTATACCACTGCTCGTAAGCAGTACCGTCCTTCAGCCTGAAATCGCCCGAGAGGTCGATAACCTTCAGCCCTGCCGCTAGGAGCTCCGGAACGAGCTTGGCGCTTACGCCGGAAGGCGTCGCCGTGAACACAAGATCCGCAGCCTGCGCAATCTCCGCAGGATTAACGCCATCCAGATTCTTCGCAACAATATTCGTCAAATGCGGGAATCCGTCCGATATCGGGACCCCTCTGCTCGATGATGAAATCACCGAAGTAATCTCGATGTAAGGATGCGCCTGCAGCAATCGGATCAGCTCCACGCCTCCATAACCGGTGGATCCTACAATGGCAACTCTCAGCTTGTTGTCTGTCATATCCTCATCCCTCTCCCACGGAACATCCGATAGACCGCAAGTGGAAAGGCGCCTGCTTGTTTGTAAGCGTCCTGATCAAGCGGTCTTATGCACGGTTGCATGATTCCAAATCCATTATCCGTCTCATAAATATGTATTATTATACGACTGTATTCATATAAATACAATGGATTCTCATAAATTGGCTGGAAATGGGTCAATCTCTCCCCCTATAAGTCGGACGCACGTTCATATTCTTCTTTTAATATCGAGAATACTTTGAGATTCCAATGCCGGTCCTTCACCTTCATCGCTTTGCGCAGTGTCCCCTCATAACGCATGCCGATCTTCTCCATGACGCGCTGGGAGCCGATATTTTCCTCGAAGCAGCGGGCTTGGACCCGAATCAGATCCATTTCGCCAAAACCAAGCTTCAAGAGCGCGGAAGCCGCTTCGGTCATGATCCCCCGGCCCCAATATTCCCGAGCAAGCACATAGCCGATTTCCGCGCTTTGATGCTCAGGCTTCCACCACACGAAATCGACCGTGCCAACCAGCCTGCCATTCTCCTTCAGTTCTATTCCCCAAGGTGCGATGTCGTGCTTGGCATATTGGGCTAATATGTATTGAATAAATTGCTTGCTGTCCTCAACCGAGCGATGAGTTTCCCATGTTACGTATTGGGCGACCTCATCATTTGAGGCATAGGCGAACATATCCTCCGCATCCCGCATGGATATTCTGCGCAAGCGCAGACGGTCGGTTTCTAGCTCCGGCAAGTTTGCATAGATCCGTTCAATCCCCATCTTTCGTAGCCTCCTCCAAGATATTAGTTCCCATTATAGGCGCTTTCCCGGAAAAATAAAGAAAAAATTCCCTTTTGTTATTTCGACTCCGCCTTTAGTTTCCAGGCTCCTGAATAGAACCTGTTACGGCCACGAACCGGCACAAGGTAACAAGCCATATCCATAAAAAAAGAACGGCGCTCATGCGCCGTTCTTGCATCATGTTATATGATTTAGGTTCTAATATTCCGAAAGCCTTCACCCAGCACCTCGTGTGCATTATGGATAATGACAAACGCATCCGGATCCACCGATTGGACCACCGTCTTCAGCCGGGGAATCTCGCTCTGGCCGACGACGACCATAAGAACGGTCCGGTGTTCGCCGGTATATCCGCCCTCAGCCGTCAGCTTGGTCAAGCCCCGGTCGAGATCCTCCAAAATCGCCTTCGTAATCGGCTCCGTATGATCGGAGATAATGTAAGCGACCTTGGTGAAGCTGAAGCCCAGCTCGATCGCATCAATCACCTTGCCCGTTACATATAATCCGATTAATGCATACAGCGCTTGCTCCAATGACAGCACCATGGCTGCCGAAGAAATGACGATCGCATCCAGAATGACGATGCATAAGGAAAATGCAAGCCCGCTGTATTTGTGCAGCAGCTGCGCGACAATGCTGAGTCCCCCTGTCGAGCCGCGGCCGCGGTAGACGAGCCCCATGCCGACGCCGACGCCGATCCCTCCATAGATAGAGGCGAGCAGCGGATTAGAGAGCGGAATTACCCAATCCTTGGTCAAAAACACGAATAGCGGCAGCACCACGCTTCCCAGCAGGGAGCGGACGCCATATTCGCGGCCGATCAGCCCGAAGGCGAGAAACAGCAGCGGGATATTGAGCGCCCACTGCGTGAAAGCCGGTTCAATGCCAAGCCAAGCTTGGACAAGGACGGATAACCCGGACACGCCCCCCGAGGCAATATGGTTCGGCAGGAAAAACAGATTAAACGCCAGCGCCATAATGAAGGAGCCGGCGATAATAAAGATCGTATCGACGGTCTGACGGAGCGGACCGTTGATCGGAATGATAGGTTCCCGCCTTCTCTTGCTGGCGGATGGTTTACGAACGGACTGCGCCATGTTCTTCAAATCTCTCCTCGCGGCCTATTCGACTTCCTGTTTGATTTGACTGCGCAAATATCCGTCGATAAAAGCATCCAGGTCTCCGTCCATCACGGCGCCAACGTTCCCGGTCTCCACCTGGGTGCGATGGTCCTTCACCATGCTGTATGGATGGAACACGTACGAGCGGATCTGGCTGCCCCATGCGATTTCGGACTGCTCACCGCGGATTTCAGCCAGCTCCTTTTGCTGCTCCTCGATTTTGCGCTCATAGAGCTTGGAGCGGAGCATCGTCATCGCGCGCTCGCGGTTTTTGATCTGAGAGCGTTCGTTCTGGCATGTTACGACGACGCCAGTCGGAATATGCGTAATCCGTACGGCCGAGTCGGTCGTGTTGATGTGCTGACCGCCCGCGCCGCTTGCGCGGTACGTATCGATCTTCAGATCCTCGGTCCGGATTTCCACCTCTACGTCATCGGTAATTTCCGGTACGACATCGCAGGATACGAACGACGTATGCCGGCGTCCCGATGAATCGAATGGCGAGATGCGCACGAGTCGGTGCACGCCTTTTTCCGCCTTTAGATAGCCGTAAGCATTAAAGCCTTTAATCAATAGCGTTACGCTCTTGATGCCTGCCTCATCACCCGGCTGATAGTCCAGCGTCTCCACCTTGAAGCCGCGTTTCTCGGCCCATCGGGTATACATCCGGTGCAGCATCTGGCCCCAGTCCTGCGACTCGGTACCGCCCGCGCCGGGATGCAGCTCGAGGATGGCATTCATTTTGTCATAAGGCTGATTCAGCAGCAGCTGGAGCTCAAACGCCTCCACGCGTCCGACCAGTTCCTTAATGGTATCCCCAATCTCGCCGGCCAAGGAATCGTCTCCCTCTTCATCCGCCAGCTCGATCATCACCACAGCATCGTCATAGTCCTGCTGCAGCTTCTGATAAGAATCCACCGCGGATTTGACCGCATTCATCTCCGAGATAATGCCCTGAGCCTTCTCATTGTCGTCCCAAAAATCCGGAGCCGCCATCTTCTCCTCAAAATTCTCGATTAACTCCTGCTTGAGATCTAAGTCAAAGAGACCCCCTAAGATTGGTTAGTTTCTTGCTGATTTCACGCAGGTCCTGCTTTACGCTTGGATCGATCATAAGTCCTCGTCCTTTCTGTCTTTGCATCGTATCTTCTTCTAGTATACCCTCTCCGATCGGGAAATCGTTCCATTCGGAGGATAAATTTAGCTGTTACTTTCCGAATGACGCGACTAGGCAAAAGCTTTGTAGCTCAAATCGTTCAGCAGCCGTGTCGTTACGGGAGCATGTGCCGTCTCGTATGGGAGCATGTGCCGTGTTCTCAACCGGGATGTCGATATGTCAGATAAACTCCCTTAATCGCTGCCGGGGCTTTGGAGTCATGGCCTTAGCCACCACCCCGACTGCCCAAGCAGCTCTTAAGGGAGTTCAATGATTGCCGGTCCATCGACAAGTCCGGCATGATATGCAGTTACCATTCTTTAAGATTGACTATACCGGGATGTGGGACAAGTACGTAAAATGTTCCTACGATCACTGTTGCTCTCGGATTTCTTGATCAAATGAATTCATAGGTTGAAATCCGATCACAAAGGCGACCGCTGCCGCTTCTTCGAAATCATTTTACTCCCTTGTCCTGCTACCCGCTCTTTAATTCGTCCTATATCGAATGTTACGCGTTCTGCCCATGGCAGTGCTTGAATTTCTTGCCGCTGCCGCATGGGCAAGGATCGTTGCGGCCGATCTGTTCACCGACCTGAACCGGACGCTTCTCGGCAGGCTCGCTGCTGCTGTTCGTGGATACCTTGTTCTCGTCCACTACTGCTTGGCGCTCCTGGTTCGTGGCGATTTGAGCCTTCATGATATACGTGGCGACTTCCTCTTGGATCGTCGCAATCATGGCGTTAAACATCTCAAAGCCCTCGAATTGGTATTCGCGAAGCGGATCGGTACCGCCGTAAGCACGGAGGTGGATACCCTGACGCAATTGATCCATCGCGTCGATATGATCCATCCACTTGCTGTCTACCGCGCGGAGCACGATAACCTTCTCGAACTCGCGTACCATTTCCGGACCGATCGCCTGCTCGCGCTCGTCGTACTTCTGCATGACACGCTCAAAGAGATAATCGGTAATCTCTTGGGCTTCCTTGCCCCAGAGATCTTCGCGCGTAACTGAGCCTTCGTCCAGCAGCTTGCTGTTGATGTAATCGGCAACGTCCTGCAGATCCCAGTTCTCCGGAATATCATCGCTGCAATGAGCCTCTACAACCCGCTCAATGACCGGCTTGATCATATCGACAACGATCTGTTTGATATCCTCGGACTCCAGAATCTCCCGGCGCTGCTTGTAAATGATTTCGCGCTGTTGGTTCATTACGTCGTCATACTGGAGGACGACCTTACGCATGTCGAAGTTGTTGCCTTCTACCCGCTTCTGCGCGGATTCGACCGCACGGGTGATCATCTTGCTCTCGATCGGCTGATCTTCTTCAAAGCCAAGCCGTTCCATCATGTTCAGTACGTTGTCCGTACCGAAACGCTTCATCAGCTCATCGCCCAGGGACAGATAGAACTGCGTAGAACCCGGATCGCCCTGACGGCCGGCACGGCCGCGCAGCTGGTTATCGATCCGGCGCGATTCATGGCGCTCGGTACCGATAATATGCAGACCGCCGATATCTTGCACGCCATCACCCAGCAAAATATCCGTACCGCGTCCCGCCATATTGGTGGCGATGGTAACGGCTCCCGGCTGGCCAGCGCGCGAGATAATCTCGGCTTCCTCGGCATGGTATTTCGCGTTCAGTACTTTATGCTGAACCCCTTTGCGCTTCAGCATTTCAGACAGTCGCTCGGAGTTCTCGATCGAAACGGTACCGACGAGCACCGGCTGATTTTTCTTATGGCGCTCGACGATCTCGTTCACGACCGCTCTGAACTTGCCTTCCTCGCTCTTGTAGACCACATCCGGCATATCAATCCGCTGGTTCGGCCGGTTCGTTGGAATTTGAAGCACTTCAAGACCGTAGATCTTCTTGAACTCCTCTTCCTCCGTCTTCGCCGTACCGGTCATACCCGCTAGCTTGCGGTACATCCGGAAGTAGTTCTGGAAGGTGATGGTCGCGAGGGTCATGCTCTCGTTCTGTACCTCGATGCCTTCCTTCGCTTCGATCGCCTGGTGCAGACCGTCGCTATAACGGCGTCCGGCCATCAGGCGGCCCGTAAACTCGTCGACGATAACCACTTCATCGTCCGTCACGACGTAGTCAACGTCACGGCGCATGATGACATTGGCCTTCAATGCCTGCACAATATGGTGGTTCAACGTAACGTGGTTGTGGTCATACAGGTTGTCGATACCGAAGATACGCTCTGCGGTAGCCACACCTTTTTCCGTAAGGGATACGGATTTGACCTTGATGTCCACCGTGTAGTCCTCTTCCGGAACGAGACGCTTCACGAACCGGTCAGCTGCATAGTACAGCTCGGTGGATTTCTGCGCCTGACCCGAAATAATCAGCGGCGTACGCGCTTCGTCGATCAGGATGGAGTCCACTTCGTCAATGATACAGAAGTACAGCGGACGCTGAACCATCTGTTCCTTGTACAGCACCATGTTGTCCCGCAAGTAGTCGAAACCGAACTCATTGTTCGTTCCGTAAGTAATGTCGCAGGCGTAAGCATGCTGTTTCTCCGGATGCTCCATGCCGCTCAGGTTAAGCCCGACCGTCATGCCCAGGAAATTATATATCTGCCCCATCTCTTCGCTGTCACGCTGCGCCAAGTAATCGTTGACGGTAACCACGTGAACTCCTTTGCCAAGCAGGGCATTCAAGTATACCGGCAAGGTACCTACAAGCGTCTTACCTTCACCGGTCTTCATTTCTGCAATTTTACCTTCGTGGAGGGCCATCCCGCCGACCAGCTGCACGTCGTAATGACGCTTGCCGAGCACCCGTTTGGAAGCCTCGCGGACTGTCGCAAACGCTTCAGGAAGCAACTCCTCAGGCGTCTCACCTTTCTCGATCCGCGCACGGAACTCTTCGGTTTTCGCTTTAAGCTGCTCGTCTGAGAGCGCCTCAAATTCCGGTTCCATTTTGTTGATTACATCGACCGTCTTCATGAGACGTTTGACATCACGTTCATTGGTGTCGCCGAAAATCTTTTTGACAAGTCCTAGCATGGTTAACCCCTTTCGTGCAAAACAAGTGATAGAATCAACTTCATTAAATGCCAAAGGGTTAAATGATGAAATCGATTCATTGATTCCTTATGATGGTCCCATTCCTGGCAGGGTTCACAGCCTGTCCCAAAGAATGAGGGTTTGCCTAAATTGTAACAGTTTGTAAGGGATGCCGCAACAAGTTGCTGCTTCTGCTGCCCGCATTCGTCTGGCGCGAATCCCTGCTTTATAAGACGAAGCAGCATGCATAAAAGTTGCGTGGAGCATTTACCCAGTCCTTTTGACCCCATGGCAGATGACATCGACCCGGTCCTGCTTGATTCGAAGGCGTTCACATTAACCCTGCGAACCAGGACATCTGTATATTTGAAAATTCGAAATGACAGGCAAGAACCCACAGCTAAATTGAAGCATGCTTAAGGCTAAACACCATGCGCCCATTTAGTAACTAAACCACAAATATATTCGTTAAACGCGGCCAGATTTCGAAACAAAGCCACTCAATATTATCGACAAAAAGAGGGTTCCTATTTAGCCCTGAACGGCCTCCAACCAAATAAAGAGCCCCACCCGCGGGTGAAGGCTCATCTTGCATGTTCATTTCAGCTTAAAGGTTTCATTCGTTTTCAGTATGATTCGTTCCGGTCGCTGCAAGGTAAACATCCGCTGGCCCCAGGGACCCGCGTCCTTGCCTTACTCGCGCTCGATCAATCCGTACTTGCCGTCATTGCGCTTGTAGACGACATTTACTTCCTGTGTGTCAATGTTGGAAAATACGAAGAAATTATGACCAACCATGTTCATCTGCAGAATCGCTTCCTCAACGTCCATCGGCTTCATCGTGAAGCGCTTCGTGCGGACCACTTCATAATGATCCTCATACTCGTCCTGCTCGACTTCCGTCTGAGTCGCCGTAGCTGCGCCGTTCCCGGCAACGAGCGTCTTCAAGCCGCCCTCTTGCCTAATCTTTCGGTTCAGCTTGGTCTTGTGCTTGCGAATCTGGCGTTCCAACTTGTCCACAACAGCGTCAATGGAAGCGTACATATCATCGCTTCGGTCTTCCGCACGCAGAACCACGCCTGTGAGCGGAATGGTCACTTCCACTGTGTGCAATCCTCGAACGACACTCAATGTAACGTATCCTTCAGAGGTGGGGGGTGCTTCAAAATACTTATCAAGCCTGCTGAGTTTCTTGTCAACATAGTCCTTCAAAGCATCGGTCACTTCAATTTGTTGACCTCGAATACTGAATTGCATAGGGCACTCCTCCTTTGCACCTTTAGTATACCATTTTGTTAACGCTGTGTAAAAAGACAAATATGTGAATTTCGGCACAAATATTCGAGCAACAATGGCGAACTCCATTGCGGGATAAGAAAAGACAGTTTCAATGACCTTTAGGGACTAGATCCTCATCCTCTCATCGAATTTAAACACGGGTAAAGGACATTAAGCTGGCCACCGCCATGTAACGCACATCACCCAACGTTAAGTCCGCGGTTCAGAAGGGATAGCCGCTTCTGAAGCCATCAAAGAACCAAACAGCTACCCGCAAAAAGAAAAAGACCCCGGATTTACCGGAGTCTCCTCGCTAGCGAATTCAATTCTTAACCATCGATACCGTTTATGTAGGTCGGCTATGCCGGGATGATTATAATTTGATTACGTTAGCTGCTTGCGGGCCACGTGCACCTTCAACGATTTCGAATTCAACGGATTGTCCTTCTTCCAGCGTCTTAAAGCCTTCAGATTGAATCGCGGAGAAGTGTACGAAAACGTCGCCGCCTTCTTCAGTCTCAATGAAGCCATAACCTTTCTCTGCGTTGAACCATTTAACTTTACCTTGCATGCCCTAACATTCCCTTCATTGTCAAATAAAGTGTGACACTAATTGTCCACATTTCCGACTATAGCACCCGGCCTTACTAGTGTCAATCGCCCTGAAGACGGTTTTCTGCTGAAGAAAACGTCTAATCTTGTCGACATGGCTTAAACACTGAGCTCGTGGGTACTGCGGAAAAATGCTTTATCGATAATTACCCAGCAGGGGAGGGGGTGAAACACTATTCATTTACTAATACAATAAGTAATGCTTGTAAATCGAGCTCAACACTCTTAATAAAGTCAGTAATTCTTTTTAAATACAATCCGTCATGTTCAATATTCTTAACACATGCTTGAATAACAGCTACCGCCTCTTCTGCTGTCATCCGCTCATTAAATGCTGCCACTCCCTGAAGATAAAACCTAATTGTGCTATACATAGCCACGAGCAATATATAGTCATCCATTACACTAAAATTGGGGTCAAACAAAAATAATCTTTCAAACACGAGATTCACAAGATAATTTTCTAGTATATAAGAGTGCTGTACCATAAATGGCTGGAAATATTTCGCTTGACCCAATCTAAAACGCTCTTCTATACGTCTTTGATCCAACGAATCAAGCAAGAACGCTTCCTTCAATTGGTTTGTATATTCGTTAAATCTCGCATGATTAGTTCTTCTATTCTCCATTAATTCCATCAACAGCTTAATTTGGACGTGATTGGCAGTTGGTAATTTGGAAATTTGCATACGCATTAGAGGGTTATCTATCTTAATTAAATATTCAGATATCAACTTGTTTATTGCGGACTTATCATTAAGAATTGAAGCCTCATGCAATCTATTACAAAACATACCTAACAAAATCATCCGTTCAGAAATGGAATACTGACGATTCTGGAGCAGGTCTATTACAAATGTACGGATATCCCAAAAAGAGCTTCTCCAGGAATCCCCCTCGGTATTTACTGCTCTGGATATACTATAACGAGAGTTCAAATTACACTCGACTATATCAAATTCCATAATATCTTCATTTAGTAAGGATAATTTTGCTGCTTCGGGACACGATAGTTTAGCAGACATCTCCAAACGATTATCAACGTGATTTAGTACCCTTGGATATACAAGACATGTTTTAGATAAGTAGTCTTCTCCGTAATTCAACTGCAACCCACATAAGCCTTGATCTAGAAATCCACATCTATCATCATTGAGTTTTATATATGCAAAAGCCTCTTCGGTTGGATTATCATTTTCAACTAAAAAATTCGAAACTTTCTCTGCAATACTGCGATCTTTTATTTTACGATATTTTTTATAAGTGGGTTGATCGATGGAAACCTGCCATCCTGAACAGCAGGTATCTGTGCAAGCAGCCCCAATACACTGAAAGTCCCTCATATATTGGGGCTGAAGTACGACAAATTTCTTTTCCATAATTAATCTCTTTTCTGAACGCTGATTGTGTTTGTCTCGTCATTTTTTGTCGACAATACACTTCTCAGCTCTTCATAAATTATTGGGCTGATCTCATTTAATCTGCTCATGAATACCTTAGACTGTTCATTTTCACCAATCACCTGCAAAAAGTAACTGAGATTATACAACGTATCAGCATCTTCTTGATTTAGATAATAACTTTGTTCAAAATATGGCAAAACCCTATCATATTTCCCTAATTCAAAATTAGCAATCCCAATTAAATTCAGCAATTCCACTTTGTCTGTGATTTTTTCTTTTCCGAATACAACTGCCTTGATTATTTCATCGTAGGAATATGGTTCAAGTTTTTGAACTATCGAGACTGCTTCAAGTGTCTGTTCCACTAATGAAGCAAACACTTCATCCAAATTATGTTTTGAAGCACTAACAATATATTGGTAAGCATTAAATTGTACCAGAACATTTTCGTCGAGAAATGGAGCTATCTTATGAATAAGAGAATCTTCACTTAATTTTGTTACAGATTTAGCAAAAATGTTCAGTCGATAATACCCAGCTTGAAACATCATCTTCCGTATGCCGTCTAATGTAAAGAATCTAATATGGGTCTGGTCTAAAATTCCTGATTTGGTATAGTCCCATGATCCTCTCAATAAACTGTCAATAACGCTATGATGCATAACATTCGGGATGCTTGCAATTATCTTTCCATTAAATTTCAGATGCTTTTTAACTCGTTCTAAAACACCCCAAGGGTCGTGCAAGTGTTCTAAAACATCACCGAATATAATGTAGTCAAAATAATCTTCGGGATAGGACAAACAGTTTGATTCAATATCGTCATTCCGAACATCGGCTATCAGTGAAGCGATCTGGGCTGAAGCCTTGTTTAGTTCTATGCCGTATAACGAGCTATTTTTATAGATACTTTTAATTTTCAACAATGTTCCGCCACATGCACAACCGATTTCTAGAACTTTGATAGGATCCATTGGGTCACTGTCTATTACAGTGACAATATCGTTTCTAATAAACTGGGAATAATCAGGGTTAAACCCCCATTTTTCTTCGAACTTTTTTGCATTCTCTGCAAGTAAATGATTAAAGGACTTGGAATTACTACCAAAGGATACACTACCATAATGATGAATAAATGTATCTTTACATAAGATTAATTTGTATCCAGCCAGGCGAATTCTTACGGATAGATCATCATCCTCGTAATTTCCTGGTGTGAATCTTTCATCCAAAGGACCAACTTCTTTAATTACGCTTTTCTTAATTAGGTAACAGAAACCTACTAGTTTCAGCCTCTCTTCCCACTTCGAAGAATCCAGGTGATTAAATTCCCTTGAAAAAGAATGCATTTCTTCTAACGAATTATATGAAGTGGGAATAGATTGTGCATACGAGCTATTGTTGGTGACACAACTTACAGCACCTATCTTTTTGTCACTGTTAAGACAAGCAGTGAGATTATCCAGCCAATTTTCTGTTACAATCGTGTCATTATTCAATAATAGTATTGCCTCACCGGTAGCTATCTCTATCCCCTGGTTGCATCCCTTTGGAAAGCCAAGGTTCTCTTTATTTAAAATCGAAATAATATCATCTTGGTCCATCAGCCATTGTTGCGTTCCATCCGTTGATAAATTATCGATGACAATTAGTTCATAAGTACCTGGGGTTGTAAATTGACGAATACTTTCAATACACTGAATCGTATAATCCAATTTATTGAAGGTGAGAATAATGATGCTCGTTTTCATTTTTAGACTCCTAAAGTTTTATAGTGATTTAGCGTATTCGGAAGTAGGTACCGCTCTTTTCATTAAATGAGCCATTTCCTCTGCCTTTGAAGCTTCGCCGTTCCGCAAATAAATCTCATAACAATCTTCGAGAACATTAAATGTAATCCCTTGATTCAACGCCATTTGATAAAATTCGAGACTTTCCGCATCATTGTGTTCCTTCTTTAAACACTCTCCTATCCAGACCATGCCATCTCGGTCTAAATTTCTAAAGCAAGATTCTATCAATTGAAAGGCTACATCTGTAAAACCATGCTTGTATAAATGTCTTGCAAATCCGAACCGAAGATAATATTCGGGCATGGTTTCGACAAAATAATCTATTAACTCAAATTCTCGTAAAATTATTAATTTCTCAAACCAGTCGATAAACAAAGCTTTAAGAGATTCGGCGCATTCAGACAAAGCAAACTTTTTTCTTTCGATTATTCGATCAATGATTTCCAAGCCTAGCTCATCGAATGAGTAAGATGCTTTGAATTTGTTAAAAGTCCTTTTTGAACCGAGCAATACTCCACATAGCAAGAGATCTGTCTCCTGTTCACTCTCGAAAGTATACTCATCGCTAATCCATAAATCTTCAGCCACTTGATATTGTCCGTCATAAAGATACATAATCACTTTAATGTTATTGTCAACGTTATGCTTATACATCTCACTGTAAGTAATCAATGCTGGATGTCTTAACTTGTATAGAACCCCTATCATTTCTTTCAAATCATCTATGGATTCAATTTCCCACATGCCAGAGATAAAAGAAATCATATCTTTGGAATTAAGTGTTTTTGTTATATCAAACATCAGCTTTACTGCAGGCATGTATTTTTTATTTATCTTCAGAGCCGATTTCAAATTACTAACGGCTTTATCAAGCTCCCCTCTATCAAATTGAATAGAAGCTAGAGAAGTAAACGCCATATAACTCCCAACTCCGTAGAACGTCATTAACTCAGGGTTTCTAACCTCCCCCAGCTCCAAGCACTTTTTAAAACATTTAATAGCGTCATTTCTATACTTCAGCGCTTCGTAAATTTGTCCTTGGAGATAATAAAGGTCAGTGTAAGAGTTATACGCTTCTATGGCTTGAGAACAAATGATCAATGCACTTTCATATTGCTTTAATTCAATATGGCACTGAATCATACTAGAGATTAATTTTGTAATATAGCTATACTCTATGCTTAGAGGGAAAGCTTTCTCATACATTTCTATAGCTTTTTCATACTCTCCCATCATTTTGTATTGCATTCCTAAATTAAACAATCCAAATCCTGTCTCATTCTCCTGTAATTCTGCTTGTAGAATATCTAGATTTCGTTTCTCTTTGTTTTTCTCAGCTATGACTTCCCTCAAATATCCATCATGGTGAATTGTAATACTAGAGTATTCTTGGCTATAACCTGCTGATTCTGTGATTAAAATCTGCTCATGTATCTTTCCTGTAAATCGAAAACCTATATGATTTCTGAATAACCTAATAACAGGATGTACAGTGCTTATTCCACCCCTTAGTACACTTTTTATATTTAGAAAGTACACGTCCTTTATTAGCTCATCAAAACAATGAGCACTGGTAGGATCAATATATTCATCTGCATCAAGAACTAGAATATATTCACCTGTCGCATGTTTTAAGGATTCATTTCTTGCTAGAGAGAAATCATTTTTCCATTCTGTAAAATGAACCTTAGCCCCGAAGGCTTTGGCGATCTGGGGTGTTTGGTCAGTGGAGCCAGTATCAACAACAATTATTTCATCAGCAATTTCCTTCGCACTATTAAGGCATCGCTCCAAAAAACGTTCCTCGTTCTTCACAATCATACAAAGACTTATAGATTTTCTAGTCATAATGCCTCCTTAGTTATTCAATGCTTCAAGCCGATTAATTGCATTAAGAAAACCTTCCTTTGCCGACTGTTCATAATGATTTATGGCCTTCCCTAAATCACCAATAACTTCCCAATAGACACCTAAGTTGTAATGTGCTTTGAAACTTCCGACACCCCTAGATGTTTCATACTTCGTAGGGTCTGATTCTCCTAAAGCTAAACAATGGTTAAATACTGCAGGGATCATTGCTAAAGCATCAGGGTGATTCATTGAAGTCAGTGCTAAACCGTATATAAAATATAGATCGGTATAATCACTAAAAAACTCAATCCCCGATTCAATATATTTTGTTAAAAGATTAAAATTTCTCATATGATATAAACAATAGCATAGGGCTAACCATGCGTCTGAAGCATATGGAACCATCACTTTATTCGTTTTTTCGACATAATCCGTTACTTTTGATAAATATTCAAATGCCATTTCATATTGATGACCGACATAGTATGTCTTCCCGATTTGATACGAAATGTAAAGTCGATCCCCATCCTCATGTTTCATTTTAAACAAAAGCTTAAGATTTCTATTGATTTTATTTTTTTCTTGAATGTTCACATCCATGTAGCCAAAATGGAGCAAAGTAATGCCGGTATTTACACTTTGAGGAGTCCGTCCTTTATATTGAAGCTGTTCATGAATTCTACCTTCATAGCGGTAGTCATGGTTATTAGGGAAAATTCTGTTTGCCTGACTAGTGGAATATTCATCTGTGTCGGTATAATTCTTGATCATCACTTTACCCGATAAACCGGTGCCGCTATTTATATAGTTTTTTAAATTTTCAAATCCTCCTTTGTCAAATCTCTCATCAGCATCCATCATAAAAATATAAGGTTTAGTTGCAGCTTCAATTGCCCGATTACGAGCTGCAGAAAAATTATCACACCATTTAAATTGGATAACGTATGCCCCTAGACTCTCTGCGAGTTGAATTGATCGATCATTTGAACCTGTATCTACTACAATAATTTCAGTTATTATGTGTTGTAATGATTCTATAGCAGCTTCTAGTGAATGTTCTTCATCCCTAATAACCATGCACAATGATATCGGTAGGGTCATTTATTCTCATCTACTTTCTATTGCTAAATACAATCAGGGTACCTATAGGTACCCTGATTGCTAGTTTAATTATTGATATTGATAGGCTAAAACATTACTTGCCTTTCCATCAGGATTCGTGACCATCACGGTTACAGACTGTGGAGAAGCTACTGCAGGAACACGTATGCGTAACATCGTTGGATCCAAGTATGTCGCATCTAGTGTAACCGTACCAATTGTTACTCTAGCTCCAGCCTTAAAGTTTGTTCCGTACAAGTACAACAGATTATTACCACTTATTGGGCCGCCTGTAGCACTTAAAGAAGTAAGAGTAGGGACAATAACCGGTGGAGCATCATAAGTATAACTAGCAGTAGTTGATTGGTTATCCGGATTAGTCAACTTAAGCTCCACGGGTCCTGCAACAGTACCTGCAGGGACACGGAATCGAAGCATTCCTGGGTCCAAGTATGTGATAGCTAGAGGTGTTCCTCCCCAAGTAGCGGTAATTCCATCACGGAAGTTACTACCGTAGATGTAAGTCAACCCTCCACCAGCTAAAGGTCCATGATCTGGGCTTAATGAACTAATGGATGGCGCAGGAAGCGCTGGTGGGGCCTCATACAGATAAGAAGCCGATGCCGTTGAACCGCCAGAGGCACTAGTCAGAACGATCGGCACGCTGCCAGGGGAAGCAGCGGCTGGAGTTCTGAAACGTAAAGTTGAAGTATCCAGCAACTCGTAATTAGTGATATTTCCATTAAATTGGAATGTTAGACCTGTTTTAAAATTCGTACCATAAATATACACTAATTGTCCACCAGCCACTGGCCCTTTTGCCGGTGAGATGCTATTAATCGTAATTGGTGATTCTTTGTAGGTATAGGCACTAGTCAGTGTTGCTAATTGAGAATCAGGATTAATTACAGTGACATCAACCGTTCCCACGACGTTGGAAGCTGGAGCCATCACACGAATTTGTGTAGCATCCAGTAATGTAACTTGTTTTGCTTCAGCAGAACCAAACCGAACTTTTACCCCAGCTTGATAATTCTGACCACGAATATATACATAATTATTTCCTTCAAGCGGGCCTTCAACGGGATCGATACCCGTAATTGTAGGGGCCGGAGGCTTAGGCGGCTCGGTAAAGGTAAATGCAGCCGCTGCAACAACTTCTTGTAAATCCGGATTTACGATCTTAATATCTACAGTTTCTGCTGACGGCCAGACAGGGGCTCTGAAACGTAGCATATTGTCCGCCAATACAGTAACTGGAACCTCAATATCATTCAAATAAAGTTTTGCTCCGTATTGGTAATCAGTTCCAGTAATATAGACTAAAACTCCTCCTGAAGTAAGACTGGTATTCGGACTGATCTCATTAATTGTTGGTGGATTAACAACAGGTGCTTCATATGTGTAAGCATCGATTAATACTGACTCTCCACCATCCGGATTCACCACCTTCACATCAACCGCTTCAGCAACTGGCCATGAAGGAGTTCTGAATCTGAGTGTTGTATCCGATATAAAGCTAGCAACCACTTGGGTATTATCCAAATAAACTTTTACTCCGGAAACAAAGTTTGTCCCAGTAACTGTGATTATATCTCCTCCGGTTGTAAGTCCTGAAGCTGGAGTGACACTCGTTATAGTTGGCTCAGGAGCTTTCGGAGGCTCTTCATAGGTGAATCCATTGAAAGAGACTACTTCCTGCTTATCTGAATTGATAACCTTGATATCTATGGATTCAGCAGCAGACCAAACTGGAGTCTTCACTCGTAATTCCTTATCAGAAAGATACGTGACAGGAACTTCCTTAGAATCAAAATACACCTTAGCTCCTGTATCGAAGTTTTCCCCACTAATCAAAACCAATGTACCACCCGAAATCAAACCTTTATTAGGCGTAACACTGTTTATGACTGGTCCAGGTAATGGCAAGTACTCAAAACCATCGGGAAAGATTGCTTCTTGACCATCTGGATTTACAAGCCTTACATCCACCAGTTCAGACAAAGCCCAAGACGGATTTCTGAACCTCAACTGTTTGTCAGAGATAAAGGTTACAGGGACTTCCACACTATCAAAATACAATTTGGCTCCATTTTGAATGTATTCCCCGGCCAAATTAATAAGATCATTCCCGCTAATTAGGCCAGAATTTGGAGACAACGAATTGATAATAGGTGCCGGAGGTTTTGGTGGTTCAAGATACGTAAATCCATCTGTTAAAGTAAATTCTTCCCCACTAAGATTTACTATCCTTACATCGACCTTACCGGGGGTAGTCCAAGCAGGTGTACGAAACTTAACCTCAGCATTAGAAACTAGTGTTATGGAGACTTCTCTATCATTAAAGAAAAGCCTAGCCCCTGGTTCTATATTCGTCCCCTTCAGTGAAACTAACTCATCACCCTGCAGTTGTCCTTCATTTGGGGTAAGGCTTTCAATTGTAGGTTTAAGCGGCGCTATATAAGTATATCCATCGCTAAGTATGCCACTTCGATTGTCTGGATTCTCAACAGTTACTGTTACTTGACCATCAATAGCCGATTTTGGAACTGTAACAGTCAGTTTGGTGCTACTGTTATAAACAACCTTCGGTGCGTATTGATCTCCAAACTTCACTTTAACACCATTCAAGAAATATTGGCCAGAGAGTGTGACTGTTCCCCCTCCCGACATAGGCCCACTAGATGGTGTTACCAAACTAACTACTGGATCAGCATAGTAGGTATACTTCGCTTTGGCTAATTGTCTGTCATCGTTTATAACGGTCAGATCGACAGTTCCCTGTTCCCCAGGCGGTGCTACTACGCGGAGCTCTGTTGGGCTTACAAATTCAACTTTCGAAGCTTGTATCGGTCCGAATTTTACAATAGCTGCAGGCCTAAAATTAGAACCTGTAATAATTACAGTTTCTCCCCCTTGTACAGGACCGTTATCCAATTCAACCCTTTCAATAACAGGTTTCGGATATGCAACTGTAAGATAAGTTGCAGGTAATGGTAATTTTCTTTGAGTCCCTGTGTAGTCCTTATAAATAATAGTAGAATCTATTGTCGATGTAGGGAATGTACCTGTTGGTTGTCCTTCTTTATGCCGAATTTTGTATGTAAATGAAAGAACATCTGTTTTTAACTCCAGGAAATTCCATGTTAATGTGTTACCACTGATCACAGGTTTTGGAATATTATTATCATATGAACCAGGCACAATTTCAAATTCAGGAGATATAATATCCTTCACCACTACATCATATGCACTTGCCAGGCCGATCTCTTGAACGATCGCTTCGTATATTGCTTCGAGCCCCACAGATCCTAGCACGAAATGATGATGATGTGAAGTTGTAGCCATCTCTTTCAATAAGATATTAGGGCCACTGGTTTGTGGATTATCACTAGACAACAATAAGGCAATTGTATAGAATACAATTCCCTCTTCCTTTGCTAATGTTGCGTTTTCTAGTGCATACTCATAAGCTCTTCCAGTAGGCTGGGTAGCGTCGCCATCAGTCATTAGAACTATCACAGGTTGGGCGTCTGGTCGATGATTTGCAAGTAATTCTCTCGCATACTTGATTGCATCGCCGGTAGCTGTAGATCCGTTTGCTTTGAGGCCATTAATGTAATTTTTTACAGCGTTCGCATCGGTTGATAGCGGGAAAGTTCCAATACTCGTTTCCGAACTAAAATCAACTACACCAACTCGGTGTTTAGTTAAATCCATAAGGTCGACAAATTTCTTAGCTGATTGAATCGCTGCACTCATTTTATTCTCGGTACTCATACTGCCTGAGCGATCAATAATCAATATTACATCATTAGGCCTAATCACATTAACCGGTGGCGTGCCTGTAATATTTAAGGTTACTTCTGCCTCTTCAGGTGTTAAAATTGAAGAAGGGTTAACACTTTTTGTTACGGAGACATAGTTATCTGCTGCTTGAGAAGTGATTGGAAAGCCTCCGAAAAATAGTACTAGTACACATAAAAAAACGATTCCCTTTCTTACTCTAACCACTTACAGCCCTCCTTTGAGTTAATTACCGTTTCTTATCAATAAAATAGGAATCATATTGAGTAGCGGGATTCGAGTACTGGACAGAAGCAATCTTCTTTCTTTCAAAAATGCCCTTTTCCCGCATCAAAAGAGCCTTCTCGTTGTTCATTCGTTCAACCAATTGCTGATTTAGTTGATGAATTTTTTCAAGGAACGGTTTGATTTTTGAGTCCAACTTAATTTTCTGAAGATCAGAATATAGTTGTTCCAACTCCTCCTCATGCTTAAGGTAGGAATCAAACTGATCATCTCGAAGTATTTGAGAATAGATTTCCTCAATCGACAACAGTATTTCTTCAGCTGTAAGGCTCATAAGGTATTACCGCTTTTCACAATTTGTAACACCTGCTTCCATGTATCGAGCATCCCTTTTGCGAAATCCAGGACTTCATCAAGCAAATCTCCATCATGCTTAATGATAACTGTTGCTATGCATTGAGCATAAAAGCTGTACAACTCATACAAGTCATTAGAAAGATCGTATTTCATATCCAGCGTAGACATAAGCTCGAATAAGATATCTCTTCCTTTATGAAGTGGCTCAACACTATTAAACCATTCACCTTGTGCACCAAGCTGACGCGCTTTATACAAGGTTCTAACAAGTTCTTGATATAGTAAAAGAGTCAACTCACCTGGAGAAGCAGTCTCGACCTGAACTTTTAAATACTTATCTTGTATGCTTGTCTGCATTGCGAAGTCCTCACATTCCATTCACTGAATTTTATATTTTAATATTTTATAGGGAGCTAAGTTGAGAAGAAATCCATGACCCTTTATTATTTAAAGATTGCAACGCGGTTTCCATAGCCGTAAACTTTTTATAATACCGATTTTCTATCATAGTAATTCGATCTTGTAAATTTATAGCTCTGGCATTTAATTGTTTTAACTGCTCTCCAAGTACGCTGTCATCAATGGACTCAGCAGAACCAAAACCAATTTTTTTGTTTATCTTACTAATTTGATTATTTATGGACTCATAAAGTCGTTCTGCAAATCCCATTCCCTCAAATCTCTCTTGAGGATCGGCTTTAGCTGATTCGCTAGGAAGTTTCATAAAAATGTTCTTTACTGATTCCGGGTCCGAAGCTAATGCACTTTTTAGCTTCTCCTCGTCAATTTGTAGCTTTCCGTTCTGCTTAGGATCCATCATTACAGTAATACCAATCGAGCTTAGTAGCCTCTTATCGTCAGACCCATCTGGTTTTTGGCCAACCGTGACTGGCTCTCGGAACGCCTTACGGAAATCGTCTAAAGCCCCTTTTAAAATTGAATCGTTATATAGCGATCCTTGTCGAGCCTTCGATTCCCATTTCTCAATTTGAGAATCCTTCATTGCCTCCTTCTCTTCATCAAGAAGAGGCTGATAATTTTTATCAGGACGAGTAGAAGTGGCGCCCATAAACTTGTCAATAATATTATTATATTGATTAACAAACTCCTTGATATTTTCCACAGCGGTATTATTCGATTTAGTAACCATGATCGAAACAGCCTCGGAGGTGGGGGCCTTTAAAGTGAATGTTAGACCATTAAGAGTAAAATTATTAGTGGCACTCTCAAGATAATTATCTAGTCCATTTACATCGTTGTATTCAAATTTCGCATTTTTTCCTTCCACTGACAAAGCAGATAATTTAAAGATCTCTTCTAATGCACCATCGTTATCATTAATTGAGATTTTAGATTCCGCCCCAGTCGTATCCGTTGTCAAAAAGATCCGTCTAGTATTTGCATCATAATTCGCTTTGACACCCGTCATATATGATTGCGCATTAATGTCAGAAATAATGGAAGAAATCGTTGATGTCCCTGATGTAATACTAATTGGAGAGGATGTACCCTTAGGCCCCGTAATTTCGAAAGTCCCATTTACACCTACAACATCTTCCGGTTTCGTACCAATAGGGAGTGCCTGTCCTGTTATAGAGGCCGAGGTTGCGAGATTCAATACTTTTATTGAGTTATATCCCGCTCCAGCACTATTTGATCCACTAACTTCTACAGCCGCTGGGTTACTAGAAGTTACTTGACTACTCTCAAATCCACTGCTCAATCTTAATTTTTCTGCAGCACTACGAAACGAGGAAAGGGCAGTATTCATACTTCTATAATCTTCCCTCTGCCATATTAAACTGGTTCTTTGTCGGGTAAGCTTTTGTAGCGGCAGTCGTTCAACATCCATTAGACTTTTGACAATACTATCAATATCCATTCCAGATCCAAGACCCGTGTATCTAATTGGATTATACAACGATGATATGTTACTCACTTACTATTCACTCCCTTCAACGTTTTTCATCAACAAAGATCCCTAGGCTCTGACATAAATTATAGACCAGATCAAGCATTTTCTCCGGCGGAATCTCCTTTATTACCTCATCTGTGTGGATATCAACTATTTTAACAACAATAGATTGTGTCTTTTCATGTATACTGACCTTTAGCTCTGTCCCATTCTCTTGTAACGCTTTGTTGTATTTCTCAACAAGCTGATCTAACTCCTGTCTATTTACGGAATCCAGTTCAACGTGAAACTCCAGTTGGTCGGATCCATTCTGTACAGGCATCTGGTTGTCCGTTCGTCTATAAGAAGAAATGGAAGCCCGGGTCTGTTCCCCAGAAATTTGCACACCAATTCCCTCCAGTTAATAAGAAAAGCCGGCCGGAAAACCGGCCGGCCCTTCAAAAAATAGATTAACGAAGCAATTGCAATACACCTTGAGGCTGTTGGTTAGCTTGGGCGAGCATTGCAGTTGCAGCTTGTTGAAGAATGTTATTTTTGGTAAAGTTCGACATTTCTTTAGCCATATCAACATCGCGAATACGGGATTCAGCAGCCTGAAGGTTCTCAGCAGTAGTACCCAGGTTGTTGATTGTATGTTCCAAACGGTTTTGAACAGCACCGAGATCGGAACGAATTTGAGAAACAGTATTGATTGCAGTTTGAACTTTAGTCAGAGCAGTAGATGCTGTTGCGTTGGTAGGAGTAGTTGCCAACGAACCAAGCGCTGTCATATCCACACCTAAAGTAGCCGCATCTGCTTTTTGAAGAGCAACTGTGATTGTTTCTCCACTGTTAGCCCCAACTTGGAAAGTAAGATTACCAGTAACGTTAGCGGCAATCAGTTTCTTACCGTTAAATTGTGTTTGTGTAGCGATGCTGTCAATTTGAGCAGACAGCTGTGCAATCTCAGCATCAATTTTTTCTGCATCAGATGTGGTCAAGGTTTCGTTACCGCCTTGTACATATAGCTCAGCCATACGTTGCAGCATTGCATGAGTTTCGTTCAAAGCACCTTCAGCTACTTGGATTAAGGAGATGCCATCCAGTGCATTTTTGTTTGCTTGCTCTAACCCACGAATTTGGTTACGCATTTTTTCGGAAATCGCCAGACCAGCAGCATCGTCAGCTGCACGGTTGATTCTGTAACCGGAAGACAATTTCTCCAGGGATTTACCTTGTTGTGTGTTGTTGAAAGTCAATTGGCGTTGCGTGTTGTAAGAGCTGATATTGTGGTTAATACGCATGATAAAACTCCTCCTTGGAATATGTTGGTGATTCGCATCCATGCTTCACCCTTTTGTGATCAAGACCATAGCATTCGGCCGTCACTGCTACGTCTTTGACCCACTACTATATTTATCGGCGTTTTAACCTTAATGTTTATAGCAGATTGATTTTTTTAATAGATTTTTTATTCCTTTTTTTGTGCTGCTACTTGATTTAAAATATCCTGAATGTCTGTATTAAACTCTATGGCGTGCTGATTCTGCTGTTTGATTGCCTCATAAATTTCTTCTCGATAAATCGCCACATTCGAAGGCGCCTCGATACCGATCCGGACCTGATCTCCGTTGATCTCAATAACGGAGAGAACGATATTATCATTAATCATGATTTTTTGCCCCTTATTTCTTGACAGGATTAACATCAGAACTCTCTCCTTTCTTCCCTCCCAACGGTTGTTTTGTTGTATAGTTCCCATGATCCAAAATGATCTGGGCAGCGATGTTTCTATCCCTGTTCAGTACAATCGGAGCCTTTAAGTTACAGGTAATATCCTCAGCAGAACGAGCCGTTACAATCGCCATTACCTGAACCTCCTCCTCACTTTGCACCCCCAAAACCTCAATCCAATGAGGGTCAAGTTGAAATTCATATTCTTTAAAAAAGATAAACGGATCCGTAACGATAAACGTCAAATTTTCATCCTCAATGGATTGCAAAAATTCAAACGGATGTTGCTTATCTTCAGATTGAATGATCACGTACTTATCCAGGCCATTAAAGCCAAGTACAGGCCCTATAAAAGTTATTACTTGTTCTTCTGTAATGTGGATAGGTCCAAATCTCTTTGTATTGACAATCATGTCTCCCGATCCTCCCTTTCTAACAAGAATAGCTATAATGACACCTGTCCATTATAGCTATTGTATACCTGTCGTCAGACAACTGCATCCAGCTGTTTGCCCGTCGCAGACATAAATATAAAATTTTGATGAACCAAATACGGATTGACCTTGCCAGGATAGTAATCAATGACCGGCTTATAGATCTCGGGATTAAAGGTAACGCCGCCCGGCGTATAATTTGTATGTATTTGGCCCGGTATAAAAGTAATATCCACATTGTCGTATCCCGGATCCCCCGTAATCTCTACTCTTGGCCGCTCTCCAAATACGTTGTCCCTTGCAATCTCTGCAAATACGTTGCCGCCTTCATGAAAAGCCATCATCCGATCCCCGTTACGGGCAATATCTGCAATATTGTGCATGGAGATCTGAAGAGAAGATTGCGACACACGGTCCGTCATTTCCTCGAATCGGGCCTTGCCGAGTGCAGACCAAGCTCTTCTCGAATCAACTTCTAATATAGGACTAGTCCTCTCCATCTCAAGTTGACCGCGCTGCTGCTTCATATTGAGTGATGGTCTTGGCTGCTCGATGCTTTGTTGCCCCTTGGTTGTCTCAAGTCCGATTTGTGAGTATCCTTGCTGAATCTGAATACGGGGAATATTCATTGGTATTCCCCCTTATCTTAGGAAATCCATCAAGCTCGGACGAATGATCCGGGCCATTGTATCCAATGAAGCCTGATAAATGCTCTCCGATGTTTTCAAATCAATAATGACCTTTGAAATATCAGCGTCCTCCACCTTAGATTGAAGATCCATATAATTAATATTCAAATCGCCAAGCCTGCTGAGTGTAAATTCCAATCGATTCTGCTTGCCTCCCATTTCAGCCTGTTTTGTAACGGTGGTCTCCAGGTTTTTTTGTAAAGCAGGAATTGCATTCTGAATACCTGTGGTATCATCCGCAAGTAAAGCTTGCTTCAAATTATTTACCACCACAAAAATGCCAGAGGCATCTCCATGTGCACCAAATACCTGCTCCCCAAGAGTGTTTACAGTAACAGTTATTCCAGCCCCTACCTGATATCGCACTTCACCAGTATCCAACTTGTACGCCGTCCCCACAGGATCGTCCGGAAAAGGCTTCTGGTCCGTCCGTTCCCCGTTAAATATATACTTCCCCTTAAATTGAGAGTTCCCTAATGAAACTAGCTGGTGAAATAGTTGATCCACCTCGGCCGCAATATTTTCACGCGCATCCTTAGGCACCGTATCCGTTCCACCTTGAACGGCCAGCTCCGATAAACGCTGAATGATTTGCGTAACCTCGGTCATGACCGTGTCCCCGTACTTCAGCCACGAGTCCGCATCCTCCGCGTTTTGCTCAAACTGCGTCGTCGCCGTAATTTGGCTGCGGTATTGCAGAGCGCTGGCAACACCAACCGCATCGTCGGAAGGACGATTGATCCGGCGCTGGGTCATCATCTGCTCCTGGTATTTGTCCAGGCGTTTATAGTTACCCTGCAGGCCGCTCATCATGGTGCTAGTCATCATGGATTGCGTTATCCGCATCGTTCATTCCTCCTATCTGCCGACGATGCCGGTGCTGTTGATTAATTTATCCAGCATCTCGTCGATTGTCGTAACAACGCGCGCGGACGCGCTATAAGCATGCTGGAAGCGGATAAGATCGGACATTTCTTCATCAAGCGAGACGCTGCTGATCGACATGCGGAGCGTGTCGGCGTGCTCTACAAGCAATGCCCCATTCTCCACCATTTTCTTAGCGTTACTGCTGTCCGTACCTAATTTGGAAATGACCGACTGCAAATATCCTTCAAAACTTGTAACATCCGTTACGCCGCCGTTATTGTTGTTCGGGTTAAAGCTGAATGTGCGTTCCGACAAGCCGGCGATCAATAAGGCCATACCGCCATTTCCCTTTAGAACGACTTCGGCCGTACTGCCGTCCGGGTTTGTCTTCATCTCCGTCCGTAGGGACGCTGCGATATTTTTCAAATCCGCTTGAATGGTGGTGCTTAATCTCATGTTCCCCGCTGTAATCGGTCCGCCGTCTGCCGACACGAAGAAATCCGTCCCTGCGGTTGCCGGTTCATTCAATGTATAACCCAGCTTATGCAGTCCGTTGAGGCCATCCACCGTATGCTTCGTGTCTTGGGCCAGCTTACGCGGATTGGTAGGATCCATCACCGCATTCGGGATGGAGACGCCTGGAGGCAGAATCGTGCCTGCCGGAAGCGTTACTTCCACTTTTCCGGTCGCGAGCGTATTTGCCATAATGTTAAGCTGGTTGATGTACGTTTCAACATGAATATCGCGGGACGTAACGTAGCCGGCAATCTCACCGCCCGTTAACGTAGTAGCAATCGCTGCGGTTACCGGGGTCGACGCCATATCATCAACTACGACCTGGTTTCCGAACGTCACCTGATACACATCGCCCGTTTCGGTCACGTTGACATTACCGAGGACGGAGAGCTGGTCGACAAGCAGATCCCGCTTATCCCTTAGATCGTTCGCGTTGTCGCCAAGCCCCTCGATCCGTTTAATGCTTCGCGTCAGCTCCGCAATCTGATCGATATAATTGTTAGCTTCCTCCACCTTGGTGTCGATCCGGGAAGTCAAATTGTTGCGAAGCGTATCCAGCTGGGAGTATATGTGATTAAACGTCTCCGTCAATGCGATCGCTTTCTGCTGAACGGCCATGCGGGCCGATAAATCCGTATCGCTCGGATTTTTGCTCAGCGTCTGCCATGCTGTCCAAAACTCCGCAACGCTTGCGCTTAAACTGCTCTCCGAAGGTTCGTTGAAAATCCCCTCGATATTCGAAAGCGTCTCCTGCTGAACGTTCCATGTTGACAAATTCGTGTTTTGATTCCGATATTCAATATCCAGTAGATAATCGCGTACCCGCCGGATGCTCTCAGCTTCCACGCCCATACCGAGCTGGCCCGCTGCCTGCGAGCGCTGCATTCCCGGAAAGGCAATCGGGTTAGATGCAACCAGACGTGTCGTCTGCCGGGAATAACCAGGGGTATTCGCATTCGTTACGTTATGGCCGGCCGTGTTAATCGCAGCCTGCTGGGCAATCAAGCCCCGTTTTCCGATTTCGAGCAAATGAAATGTAGATCTCATCGTACCTATTCCTTTCTTCTTATGCCCTGGTATCAAACATGCTTCGGCTTTTGCCTGCCGTACTCGGCTGGTTCGGATTCTGATATAGCATGTCATCTTCTGGACGGCTGACCAGCAGATTAAGGCTGTAGTCTATAAATGCAAGGGACTGTTCAATCAGTTCCCGGTTGATCTGATTCAATTCCTTAAGCTCCGTCAGCCTGTCCATTAATTGACGTTGTACATCCAGCAGCTCCGTCTTCTCATCCGGGTTAAATACAAGACGAGTCATTTCAGTAACCGTCAGCTGAAGCTGGGAGCGGATGCCCTTCTCGCGCAAAAAATCCTCTGCAGCGCCTTGTCGCAGCGCTTCCGTTTCCGCCACCTGCTTCAGCAGGCGGTTCTCCCTGTTCATGACTGCTGCCAGGCGTTCCACATCGTTCGCTATAATGGCTTGCTTCTTATCATTCCCCGCCTCGATCAGCTGCCGGTGCAGCTCGTCCTGACGCTTCATATAATCAATAATGGATCTTGCACTCACTTGGATTCACCCGATTTATTGTAGGTTTGAAAATACGGGAGCAATTTATCTACAAGACGGTCTGCAGGCACTTCATAGGTGCCGTTAGATACGGCTTCCTTCAAGCGCTGGATTTTCTCTGCACGCTCCGGATCCTGTACCTTGCTTTGTGCGCTCAGTTCCATCGCCTCCGGTGAAATCGATACTTCGTCTTTCTTGCGTTTCTTCTTATCGATATGCTGTAGCTCCCGAGATTCTATATTCCGTTGATACGAATTGACGCCGTTCACGCGTCCCGATTCGTTAATCTTCACGTTTAATCACCTCACTTAAAATAAAAAACCGATAAGCTTTACTAAGTTTATCGGTACGAAATGGAGCATAGTTAATAGTTCAAAAGTTAGTATTTACGCAGTTTATCGACTGCGCGATAAGTCTCTTTCCCTTTGCCGGACCCGGGCTGATGTTCCTGGTCGGTCTCAGCCGCTTGACGAAGCTCCCGCGTCAGTCTTGTCCTGCAGGACTCGCACATATTGCTCTCACGGATCAGCGTGCCGCATACCTCGCACGGATAAGCCATGTTGGGCGCATTGGCAATCGATATCCGGCCTTCCCTGATAAACCGGGTAATCTGGCGGATCGAAACCTCTGTCGCCTCCGATACTTCATGGATCGTCGCGCCTTTCTGCTCCCGCAAAAAAGTAGCGCATTTTTCGTATTCCTTCTCAATCTCTTTCAAGCATTCCGAACACATATCCCGAAAATTCAATGCATACAATCTGCCGCACCGAGGGCAATTCCCCAGATTCATGCTAAACGACCTCCATGCTTATCTAGAACCTTTGATACCCCTAGATTACATGATATCAGGCCTTACGTCTATCTTCCGAATATAGAAATCATGAGATTTCCCATGCGCTCCATTCTAACCTCTTAAGATCGGGCCCAAGTTAAGCAATAAACTTCTATCGGCTGACCCAGGGCTTTTTCATGTTTTCGCAACGCCTCCGCGCAGGCGTGGACCGTGCTCCCGGTAGTATAAATATCATCGATTAACAAAACGCGAAGGGGAAGCAGCGCATCATTGCTCCTATCCGGGACCATGTTCATCCGCTTCTCCGCTGAAGCTGCTGCGAGAGCCCGAGACAAAAGCTCGATTGCATGCGGGCTCGTAACAAATGCGTCCTCCATATCCCTCATTCGATCCATTCGGGTTTTAAAGCTCTGCTTATCGGTATGCCTTTTCCGCTGAAGCAGGCGAAGATACGGCACCTTTATCTGCCGGGCAACTCCCGTTGCCATCGCCTCTGCCTGATTAAACCCCCGTTCCCGAAGCCGGACTTCGCTGACCGGAACCGAAGTTACGGCATGGACCATCCAGCGGCTCATCTGCCCGACCCGCAGATGACGAGCACGCCCCTCAGGGCTGAGCTCCCGTTCCATAAGCGCATAAGCCCGGGCTAGCATTCCCGCCAACAAACCGGCATACCGTTCATTTCCCCGATATTTGTATTGGGCCAGCCATTCGCGCATCAGCCCATTATACATAACCGCGCTCCGATTCATGACAAAAGCCCGTTCGTTCGGCCCTGTACGGCTGCAATCCGGACACCCGATCGCCCTCCCGCAGTCCAGGCAGCGGGGACGTACGATCCAGGGAATCGCTCTGGCACAAGCATCGCATATGCCGGCGAACTCCCGGTTTAATGGAGCGTTCTTCCCGCAGGCAAAGCAAATCTGTGCAGCCGTGCCCAAAAAGCCATGAGCCTTATCCAGAATCTGTTTGAGGGAATGCAAAATCACATCGATCGTCTCCTTCCAAAAAAATCGGTTCGCGCGCGTATTCGTTCCCGTTCTCCTAGCGACTCACCAAGTGGAGTGGGTGGTGCATAACATTCTAAGAATCATTTCCTATGTTGTCTGTCCTGTACCTTGTACACCTCATTAATTCAGTGATCTCGCCAACCATAAGCATAATGGAATCAAAAGCGTCTCATGATTACCAATGTCCCCCTGTAAAGTCCCTATGTAAGCTCTATCCGCAAGTAGCCACCTTTACCCGCAATCCGGTTCATCTGCTTGATCTGGCGTACGGCCTGACTCTGGCTCCGGGTCCATTGGGGAGCGGCGAACACCACCCGCCCGGCCGGATCATCCTTCGATCGCCCTGCCCGTCCTGCCATTTGGATGAGCGCGGCCTCGTCAAACAGATCACTGTTGGCATCAACGATGTAGACGTCGCTCTTCGGTACCGTTACACCCCGCTCGAGAATCGTCGTCGTGACTAGCAGCCGAATCTCCCGGTGGCGAAAAGCCATGACCTTGTCCGCACGTGCAGGATCGACGGAAGACGTTCCATCCATCGGCGTATCCGGCATTGATTGCTGCAGCAGCTCGAGGAAGGGGGCGATATGGCGGATCCGGGAGACGAACAGGAACACCTGAGCCCCGCGCGACAACGAAGCTCTCAAGCTGCGCACCAATGGGACCGGCAGCCGGCGCTGCTGCAAACAGCGGTGCACCGGAAAGATCTTTAGCTTGCGAGGAACCGGCAGCGGATGTCCATGAAAACGGGCCGGAACCTTGGCATGGGGCAATCGTCCCCTGGCAGCCTCCCGTTGGAGAGGGGCAGGAGGAGTCGCCGACAAGTAAATGTATTTGCCCTCCTTCTTGCAAGCATTCCGGGCTGCATAAGCCAGCATCGGATCGTTATGGTAGGGGAAGGCATCGATCTCATCAATGACCACGAGATCGAACGCCTCCCGAAACCGTAACAGCTGATGCGTTGTTGCCAGAGTGATGCTCGCCCGCTTCCATCGCTCGGGGCTGCCACCATATAGCGTAATGACCTGCTCGTCCGGAAAAGCCTTAGACAACCGCGGAGCCAGCTCCAGCACGACATCGCGTCTGGGGGCCGCCACCAGGACGCGGCCACCCGCGTCCAATACGGCTTGTAGCAGCGGAAAGATCATCTCGGTCTTTCCGGCGCCGGTGACCGCCCAGATGAGAAACCGGGCGGGCCCCGCGGAGCCCCCTGCGGGCGGCTCCGCCAAGAACCGCAGCGCAGCGCCGGCGGCGGCGCTCTGCGCTGCGCTCAGCCCCCACCGGCCCAGGGCCGCGGTGGGGGAACCCCCGGCCGTGCCCCGCACGGCCGGCCCTGCTGCGCCATGCAGCAGCAGGGTGCAAGCGCGGCTGCGCCCCATTGCGAGGCAGGCCTCGCAATAGGCGCAAGCCGCCGAGCCGCACGCGGCGCATGCCGTGCGGCTTCGGGCCTCGCTGCCGCATCGCCGGCAGCGGGGGGCCATGGCCCGGCCGCGGCGGAGCCGGCCGGGCGGCACCCGCGGGGCGGGCTGCGCCAGCCCCGCTTCCATGCGCAGGCGGCCCAGCAGGACGCCGAGCTGGGCCGCGGAGCGCCAGCCGCCGTTGCCCCCGGCGGCTTCCGCCAGAAGAGCCTCGACCTCGCCGGCAAGCAAGGCTCGGCCCTCGATGGCGCAGATGAGCTGCTCAGCCTGCCTCATCAGCGCCTTCCATTCCTCGCTGCCCCTTGGCGTCCAGCCGGACAGCACCGCACGCTCGTCGAGCACGCGAACATCCTGCGTGACGGTCCTCCATCTCGCTTGATTCCGCTCGGGCTCCTCGCTGATGTAGCTTGTAATCTTTTTATCCACATAGCCCTGCCACTCGTCTCCCCCCCATTGATCCATTTCTTGAAGCGGTCTGAACGTATCCCGGATCACGGCGGCCCACCCCAGAGGGATCGAAGAAGCAAGGATAACCATACGAGGCGGACGGTCGCTGATCTCTCTTTGCCCCTCTCCGTCTCCATACCACCATTGCAAATCCACCTGCATATCGAGTGAGAGATAGCATCGCCATGCATCCGTTGTCCGGACGGCATATACAATCATCTGCATATCCACAAACCCTCCATTTTCCACCGCTAAAGTTTCTGATAAATCCAAACCACGACGAGGAATCATCCATGCAAAAACTCGAGCCATATTAGAGATCGTAATTTCCAGTCCACGCCTATTCCACCGGAAGGCATTTGCCCCCCCCATCTTCACTGTACCGAGCGAGGCATGCAGCGACTGATGCTTGGCGTTGCCGCCAGGCAGATTGAATGATAACATTCGCAGGCGCGTGATCAGAGCATCAGCAGCCTGATTTTCTCCCCAACGCAAAAAAGCACCCTCCTTCCATCTGGAATCGGAGTGTGCTTCACGCCTCTTGTGTTCGTATTCTATTCCAAAGCATCTTGGGACGAGTCGGCATCTTGATCGTTCATCCTTGGACATAAGGAATCCGGATCGCCTCGAGCGGGTTGCGCAGATCGATCGTCATGATCGGGGGGTCCCCCGACTCCCCATTGGTGTCATGTAAGGACGAATTGCCGGAGCGCCAAGTTCCGTACACCAGCTCAATGCCGGACATAGGCGTTAATCGTTCAACAATCCGCAACGTATCGTCATGCGACTGGTCATCAAGGACGGTGACGCGAATCCGCGTCCCGCTCATCAGAGCATATAATGAAAGGGCTCTCAAGTACCATTCCACCTGCCGCTCATGGTTGGACGTGATCAGCACGTAATGCATGCGCCGCTTGGTGTCTTTTCCGTTTCTACGTAGATGGCGAGCGTGAATAATATGAACCAGAAGGGCAGCGATGCCGTACACCGCAAGGATCCACAGCAAATGGGCAACCATGAGGCTCACCTCCTTCTCATATCCACACTATATGCCGATATGGAAGGGACGGTGACAGTATGTAACGAAACAGCCCACACCGAAACCTGCCGTGGCGGCTCAAAAGGCGTTCGCTTTCCGTTAAGAAAGGAATCCGCCCAGGCAGCCCTCCTAAGTTATACTCGTCCATGCGCTCCAAATGAGCGAAAATTACAGCGTTACCCAGCCATATTTAATGGAGTTGATAACGGCTTGCGTACGGTCGTCAACCTCCATCTTCTGCAAAATGCTGCTGACGTGGTTTTTAACCGTTTTTTCGCTAATGAACAGATATTCACCAATCATCTTATTGCTCTTGCCCTCGGCCATCAGTCTCAGCACTTCGGCTTCGCGGCGTGTCAGCGGGTTATTCTCCCCTGCCACAAACTTAACGCCGGCCTCGCGCGTACCGCTCTCAGCCATGGCGCCTGCCTCGTTCACGTAGGTCATGCGGCGGAGCTGGTGAATCAGTTTGCCTGTCACCTTCGGATGGATAAACGCATACCCTTCATGTACGGAACGAATGGCGTTGATCAGCGATTCAGCCTCCATATCCTTCAAGAGATATCCGTTAGCTCCTTTGCGAAGCGTCTCGAACACGTAGCTCTCGTCGTCATGAATGGAAAGAATGATGACCTTGATCTCCGGGAACATTTCACGCAGCTTTTCGGTTGCTTGAACACCGTTCTCGGTCGGCATATTGATGTCCATCAATACGATATCCGGCTTCACTTCGTTGCAGAACTCCAGCACCTGGATGCCGTCTCCGCATTCGCCGATGACGTCGATGTCGTCCTCCATATTTAAAATGCGCTTGAGACCCTCCCTAAATAACTGGTGGTCATCCGCTAATAAAACTTTAATCAGTGTATTCTCGTTTTCTAAGTGTTCCATCCCATTACTCCTTTCCCTTTTCTACGTTCGTCGGGATATGAATGATGATCTTCGTCCCTTGATTCTCGGCAGATTCGATCTCCATTCTCCCTTCGAGCAGCTCTACCCTCTCCCGCATGCCAATTAACCCAAAGTGGTCCTTGCTCTTCTGTTCCAGCAAGTCGACATTGAATCCCAGGCCATTGTCCTGTACAACAATCTTGACCAATTGGGCCTGGTACGTAATTTCCACCAATACATAAGTCGGGTAAGCATGTTTTGCAGCATTCGTAAGTGCTTCCTGCACCAAACGGTAGATGGCCGCCTCCATCGCAGAAGAGAGACGATGCTCTTTCCCCCGTGTTTCGAAGATCGTGCGGATTTTGGATTTTTCTTCAAAATCATGCACATATTTACGCAGCGTGGGAATTAATCCTAGATCATCGAGTGCCATTGGACGCAGATTAAAAATAACCTTTCGCATTTCCTCCAGGCTAGAGCGAACCTGCCCCTTCAAATCTACTATTTCGTCCTGCACCATCTTAAATTCCTGCTTAGCTAGCATTCTTTCTACAATTTCCGTCCTAAGAACCAGATTGGCAAGCAACTGTGCAGGACCATCGTGAATTTCCCGGGATATCCGTTTGCGTTCTTCTTCCTGGGCCAGGATAATTTTCAGACCGATGACCTGCCGGTTCTTCGCAGATTCGATAATGCGGGACACCTGCCCCAGCTCACCGGACAAGTACTCCAGCACCACGCCCATCTGGGATCCGATCGATTCGGCTCGTTCGACGGAATTCTCCACGTTGCGGACGCGCTTTTGCAGCTCATCCCGTCTTGCCTTCAGATACATTTCCTTCTCCCGGTAGATCATGAGATCCAGCTGCAGCTGTGTCGCCTTCTCGTACGCCTGCTTGATATCCTCTTCCTTATACCGGACGAAATCCCGGCTGACTTCCGTCAGCCGGATCCGGGAACGGCGATAGTTCAGTTCGAGCTGGTCCACTTTCTCCAAGGTTTCCGTCGTTTCCTTCAAAGTCCGCTTTAGTTCCTGATTCAGAGACACGAGCTCCTGCCGAGACGCCTCCAAAATTTCGAACATCTGGTATTTGCTGTCCTCCATCACTTTGATGGCATTCTTTATGACACGGTCGATGGCATCGGCTTGATAATCCACGCACTCTACTCCATTTCTAACGTTTCATATACATATCATACCATATCATGATTCGATCGTAACGGTCTTCGTGTTCTTGTCCCATTTTACTTTAAGGCCTAATTGCTCGGAAACGAGGCGAAGAGGGACCAAAGTCCTACCCCCTTGAACCATAGGAGCCACAGCAGCCGAATGACGCTTGCCGTTCAAAATAAATTCCTTCTTGCCGACGGTCAGCTCAAGCAGCATGCCGCCTCTCAATACGCCTACCCGCTGTGCGGATTGATTCCACGTTGCTTGTCCGCCAAAGGCGTCCAGCACATGCATGATCGGAACATACGTCGTTCCGTTCTTCAGGATCGGCGCTGAATCAATCGCTACCTTGGAGCCGTTAAGCACGAGTGATTTTTGCCCGATCGTCATGACCGCCTTGCCTGTCGGAAGACCTTCGTTGCCCGCAACAGCCGGCATCGTAAACCGTATATCATCAAAGGATACCGAGCCTGTCAGGGCCCGCTCATCCTGTCCCTCATCCACGTTCACGACGTACATGCGCTTCAATTGGGCAGGGAATGCGATATTGTAACCGGTCAAGTCGATATTCAGCGTTTTCCAGCCGGTCCAGTCGATAGCCTTAGCCAAATCAACATAAACGGTCTTGCCGTTGTTGTCCTTCAGCTCAGCCCGGAGCCAGTTCAGGCTGCTGTCGCCTTCCACGTCGATCGCCATGGACGTTGCCTGTGCCGGAATCGTTTTACCGGTCGTTCCGTTGAACTCGGCGTATGCATACATCTTCTGTCCAAGCCCGCCGGTCATATCATAGGTCAGCTTCAGCACCTTGGAGTCGGCATGGCTTCCGCTTCCCTTCACGATGGATGCCGTACCGGTTACGGCAGGCACATTTGTTGTGAATTTGATCGGATAGCTTACATTTTCAAAGTTCTCCCAAGTGCTCTCACCGGCCGCGGACAAAATGACAACCGTGCTAAAGCCGTCATATCTAGCGATCGCATATCCTACCTTGGTGTTGCTGTTTACGGATGTAACGGTCAGGCGGCCGTCTTTGACGCTGCCCTTAAACCCGATGAATTCCCACTTCAGCGCACTGCTTGGAACCTCCAGGCTTTGCCCTGATCTCGTTACAGCCGTTACTGGAACGGACACGCTCGTTCCTGCCTGAAGCGGCGCACTGGATACCGCCGTCGTCAGCGCTGCCAGATCATCGGCTCCCAGTACGTTCACCTGCATCGTTGCCTTCGTGCTGCCGCTAACCGCAGTCAGTGTGGATGTGCCCGGCTTCACTGCCTTAATGCTTTGGCCGTTGATCGCCAGATTACCGTTGCTGGATTTCCAGGTCGGTTTGATGGATCCCGCATCAATCGGGTTGTAATAGGTGTCGTAGCCCTTCAGTTCATACGACCCTGTCTGGCCGATCAGGAGCGTGCTGCTGCCGCTAACCTTTAAGCCCTTTAAGTTGCCCTTGGGAGCTGTAGAGAACACGCCGAGCGCGTTTACGACGCTCCGCTGCGTGGTGCCGTATTCCGTAGGGAATGTCAGCTCCGTATTCATCTCGGCCAGCGGACGATTGACCATCGTGGTGGATCCGCCGCCATCCAGATTCATGCCCTTCCATACCCCGATTTTGCTCATGAAATCCTGCAGCTGCTGCAGGGTCATACCCGTGCTGCCGTCATTGCGCTCGGTTGCAATCAGATACGCATAACGGCCATCCTTCGAGTAGCCTACAGCCGTCCGGGCACGCGTGCCGCCGAGATCGTTAACGTTGCGGGAGAACGAAGCGGCTTTGCCGTTATCCACCAGAATCGTATGACCGCCGATCATCATTTGGAGTGAGGAAGGATCCAGCTTCTGACCTGATTTTTTAGATACTAGGGTGTAATCCGCCGTCAGCTTCTGACCGACTTCCAGGTTATTTTTCACGAATTCGGCAGCTGCTCCGTGAGTACGAAGAACATAGCTGCCTTCCGGGACTGCTGTTGGCAAGCCTGCCATAACGGATATGTCCGTAATGACGCCGTCCGTTACCATAACCTCTGTTGGTGTCGTCGAGCTATTTAATGGACGGTCAATGGCCTTCCAGGCGCTAGTGTACAAATACGCTGCGTTCACATGACTGAAGGTCGATCCGGTACCCTCCGGGTTGTAAGCTGTTTTGTTAATGCCTGCGAGCGGGAACGTTGCTCCATTCTCAGCCGTGATGCTTCCTGAAAAAGCAAACTCATCCAAGATCGGCTTGCCATCCTTGGTGACGGCAAATGCATACATTCCCTTCAGCGCGGATGGAGAGGACATGAGATCGCCATTGGACACTTGAGGACCCATTGGAGCCCCTTCGCGATTCGTAATGAAGAAGTCGCCGTTAATCGCGGCAACCGCCCCATGCTCCTTGGCCATACCGCCTGTGCTCTGTCTTGTTGTAAACTGGTTCCCCTTGCCTGCCATCACATCCAGCTTCACATACGGGTTGTTTAAGTCGACACGGACGACATTGGCAAGCGATTTCGCGCCGGTGCTGCTCGTATATTGATACTTCATCAATACAGCCCCGGAAGTGATAATCTCTTCTCCAAGCTTCTTGACTGACGTCGTTGCCGCATAGGCGACGGAGGCTGGTGACAGCTTGTCTATCACAGGCAAACTGCCGCTAAGTACGGGGCTCACCCAGATGACCCCTGCCAACGTAACGATTAACCATTTTTTACCTACTGTCGTTTGGTTTGACTTCAGTGCTTTCCCCTGTCTTGCCATGTAATCGTAACTCTCCCATCTCTTTGTTCAACACATATGCCGAACATGTAAAGTCTCTAATTAATAGACTTCATTTTTGAGGAAAAGTTACGATTTTGTTATAAAAAAACGCTTGGGCGTATTCTACACCAACTCTTTCTGATTTCACAGGTGGATTTTTTGGTAGGATTGGATCACCTGTCCTATTCTACTATATATTCGTGCAAAAATGACAGTTTTGTCATATAACCTCTTCCTATTTTACCATAAATTAAGCCAAAAAAGCTGATACCCTTAGCAGGCATCAGCTTTTTAAAAAGTTACTTTTTTGTAATAATCATTGTTTCAAATGATGATGCTTAGTTGGCGTGAGCTTGCTCCTTCAGAGCCTCAGCCTTGTCTACGCGCTCCCATGGCAGGTCGATATCGGTACGGCCAAAATGTCCGTAAGCCGCTGTTTGCTTATAGATCGGGCGGCGAAGATCCAGCATGCGGATAATGCCGGCTGGACGCAGGTCAAAGTTATTGCGAACGAGCTCAACGAGCTTCTCTTCGCTGACTTTACCGGTACCATAGGTATCCACGCTGATCGATACCGGATTTGCGACACCAATCGCGTAAGCAAGCTGGATTTCGCATTTGTCGGCCAGGCCGGCAGCAACGAGGTTTTTAGCCACGTAGCGGGCCGCGTAAGCCGCGGAACGGTCGACTTTTGTAGGATCCTTGCCGGAGAATGCACCGCCTCCATGACGAGCGTAGCCGCCGTAGGTGTCGACGATGATTTTACGTCCGGTCAGACCGGCATCCCCTTGAGGGCCACCGATAACAAAACGTCCCGTTGGGTTAATGAAATATTTGGTTTCCGCATCCAATAGTTCGGCTGGAACGACCGGAAGAATGACGTGCTCTTTGATGTCCTTCTGGATTTGCTCCAGCGTAACTTCCTCAGCATGCTGCGTCGATACGACAATCGTGTCCACGCGAACCGGCTTGTCGCCGTCGTATTCAATCGTAACTTGCGTCTTGCCGTCTGGACGCAGGTAGCTAAGCGTACCGTCTTTACGTACCTCGGACAAGCGACGAGCGATGCGGTGAGACAATGCGATCGGAAGCGGCATGAGTTCAGGCGTCTCGTTAGTTGCAAAACCAA
Organism: Paenibacillus sp. FSL M8-0142; assembly: GCF_038597315.1. Classification (NCBI taxonomy): domain Bacteria; kingdom Bacillati; phylum Bacillota; class Bacilli; order Caryophanales; family Paenibacillaceae; genus Paenibacillus; species Paenibacillus sp. FSL M8-0142. The sequence goes on along the minus strand of NZ_CP152008.1, from coordinate 509,494 downwards.
ACATGAGGCCTTGGTCGCCGGCACCGATGTTCTCGGTTTCCTTATCCACTTGGGAAGGATCACGACTCTCCAGTGCAGCGTTTACTCCCTGTGCAATATCGGCCGATTGCTCATTCAGCGATGTCAGCACCGCGCATGTATTGGAATCAAAACCGTATTTTGCACGCGTGTACCCAATTTCCTTCACGGTGTTCCGTACGATGGATGGGATATCCACGTATTCTGATTTTGTACTAATTTCACCAATGACCAATACCAGACCTGTAGCAACGGAGACTTCGCAAGCCACGCGCGCATTCGGGTCGTTAGCCAAAAATGCATCGAGTACCGCATCGGAAATCTGGTCACAAATTTTATCCGGATGTCCTTCAGTTACGGACTCTGATGTAAATAAACGTCGCCCTGTTAAAGACATGAGATCAACCTCCCATATAAATAGTATGTGAATATTCAAGAGGTCCTACACAAAAAATGAACCTTTTCCGACAGGAAAAGGTTTGAAATGTACAATCCTCAACATGCATATTAACGTATTTGTTACCAGGTGTCAATCCAGTTACCCGCCTGTTTTCAAGGATTTTCTTGGATGTTTTCAATGCGAGGCAAGTACGTAAATTTTCCTACATCGCTGTTGCTCCTGGATTTCTTACTAAGAATAAATAAGTTGAACTTAACGAGGTAGAGCGGACGTGTGAAATGTTCTTACGATCGCTGTTGTTCGCAGATTTCTTTAATTTATCTGAACTCGATTGTGGTAGAAATCCTCTTACAAAGGCGACCACTGTCGTTTTCTTCAAAATCATTTCACACTCTTGCATTACCCTCGTATTTCTTTTGCTCAACTTATCTTAATCCAGTTCAAGAACGATCACAGGCTTGTTCCAGATGAAGCTTTCTTTTAGAAATCTTTTACGGAAGTATTTTACTCCCTTGCTTGCATCTGTTTCTTGGTCCCTTCAAAACATCAGCTAAAAGTTATGAGGCCATTACAATCTGCCGAACAGACTCTGCTCTGCATTTCGTACAAGGCGCTTGGTAATTTCTCCGCCAACGGATCCGTTCTCACGGGAAGTGAGATGACCCCATCCTGGACGGCGGCTTGATGAGCTGCCTCCAATTGCTCCAAGTTCTGATCCAAATTCGGTATCTGCTCCATTCGAACCGCCATATCCCACATTCAAACCAAACTCAGCGGCAATTTCATATTTCATCTGATTCAGCATATGACGGCTTTCCGGTACAACCTGACGATTACGATTGCTGCGTGGCATAATGAAACACCTCCTGTAAATGTGATTACAGAAGTATTATTTGCTTAATATAAGGTACGCACACGTATTAAAGCTTGTCACTGCTGGCAATAATTATAGGAAGAGGCAGTTATCCCTTATAACGTATGCACGGTGAGATGAAAAAGGCACTTCTCCCTAGATTGCTTTATTTAATGGTATAGCCGCCCCGTACCATAACAATAAGACCATTCTTTTGCCCTTCCTTCACCTGAATGCCACGGCCTTCACGCGGGAAGGAGAGCAGGTGGTTCTTCGGCGCAGCTTGTCCATTGAGCAGGTCCTTGCCATCTGTCAGATCAGCAACACCGTTGGAATCCTCGGTGTAGATTACGGCATTACCCGAACGAACGATAAATTCTGCACCAGCATCAGCAATCAGAATTTTACCAGGCTTCAAGGCAACGTTCTTCACTTCATCTGTTCCTTGGGACGGTTGAGATGGAGTGGTTGGGTTCGTTGGGGTAGTAGGGTTTGTTGGAGTTGTTGTCCCCCCACCACCATTTAGCGCTTTTTGGATTTGTTGATCCACGTAGCTCTTGGTCACGACAGGATCGTCGGCTGTGCCGGGGGTGGTGCTGGCGCCGGATACTTGGAAGCTCATAACCGATCCGATCACAATACAACTACTTAATAATAAAACACCCGCCGAAATTTTATATACTTTTTTCAAATGATATGTCACCTCTTCTAATTTAATAAAAAAACTGCCCGGATTTAATCCGGACAGTTTAGCTTAAGGAAGATTAATTATTTGAATTGAATTGTTTCGTAAACTTCCTCAGCAGCGTTACCTTCAGTGTCTACGATCGACTTGCCAGAAGGAATGGATACTTGAGCTTTTGCTTGAGCTGGGATTGCTTCTTCAAGCCAGATACGTGCAGTGTTAGTGCTTCCGCTCAGAAGGGTAGCACCCTTAACTTTTGCAGGGGAACCTGCAACGTATACTTTAAATGCATCCGGAGTATAGTAAACTTCGACATCCTCGTTGAATACAACATCTACGTATACGCTACCCGTAACTGTGGAAGCACCAGTTGCTTTAGGTGCGATACCATCTTTAATGGTTACCGATTGTTTAGGTGCCACTTTATGGCCAAGATAATCAGTAGATTGAGTAGTGTCTTCAGTTGTCAAATTGCCAAGAGCTTTTGGCAGATCTGCATTCAATGTAAACACTACAGTAGTTTTTCCATCACTGAAAGTAGGCTCTCCAGCTACCCCGGAAATACCAGCGAATTTAAAGTCGCTCGACACAACAGAAGTAATATTGCCATCAAACTCTACACTTACTTTATTAGCAGCAGTTGCTTTAGCACTCTTCACAGAAATTTCAACGCTGTCTTTGATTTCTGTCTGCTGTGCAGACAAATAGTTACCATTTTGGTCAGCAACATTTGTTACGCGAATTTCTGCATTTTTAAGTTCAGTAGCATAGTTTTCGAAATCCGCTTTTGGAATGGTGAGACGAACAGTATCAGCGTTTCTCAATGTTGGTTGTGGAGCATTCTTAGTTGGGAATACTTTGTAAACATTGTTAGTTACAGTTACATAGCTGTACTTGTTGATATCAAGTGCAGAACCATTACCGCTTGTAGCAACAGCTCTGTTGAATTGAATATCAATGTAGAGATCGTCACGATCAGATGCATCATACCAAGCTCTTACAAGCTTCAATTCATCCGTATTAGTCACTTCGAAGCTGAGAGTTTGTGGAACCATTGTGTTGCCGATCGCAGCTCTGTCACGGATGTTCGCAACTTCCAGGGTATATTTACCAGCTGGCAGTTTGCCAATGGACTCGATAACTACACGGCTGTATACATCCTGGTTTTGCTTGTTCTTAGCCCAAGTTGGCTCGGTAACAGGTTTACCTTTGTTGAAACCTTTGTCAGTAACCACTTCGCCTTTAGAATTTTTCAAAACAAAGTTGTCGCGGTTTTTGATGTCTTGAGCGTTCACTTCTTCAGAGAAGTTCAAAGTCAAGAGTGTTTTATCAGCTTTAACTTCAACATCCACGCCATTTACAGTTGGACGCTCAGTGTCAAGCACAGGAGTAACCTTAGCTTCACGGTTCGCAGAGTTGTCGCTGTAGTCTCTTACTCCTTCAAGGTAAATCGTGTTTTCTCCAACGCTCAAACGCTTGCTCTCAGTTTCGAAAGTCAAGACAACAACGTTATCTTTAATTTCTACTTTATCAGCAGTCTTAGCGGAAGAAGTGTGGTAAACCTTATCAACGGACTTCACGGATTCGTTGAACTCAACTTCAACTTTAGTCAAGTCTTTAGTTTTAACGGATACCACTTCTGGAGCTGTTGTATCTTCAGCTACAGTGAACTTCACATCAACTGGGCTTACTTTCAATCCAGCGTAGTCTTCAACACCTTGAAGGCTCAGCGTGTGCTCACCAACAGCGATGTTAGTTGTGATGAAGGCAACGTTAGGATAAGTGAATTTCACCCAACCACTTACTGCCTGACCATCGATTTTGTAGTTAGAGATATTGGAAGCTGTAGTAGATTTAACTGGTTCAGAGAATACTACTTTGAAAGCTTTTGTTCCAAGACCTTTAACTTCAGTTACTTGCGGAAGTTGAGTATCTACCGCTCTGAATGTAACTGTTTCATTGAATGTTTTGGAACCATCGGAGTTTTTAACACCTTTGATTTCAAGTTTAGCATCTTTTTGCTCTGGCAAATTCTGTTGGGAATTTTGAGCAACCAGCAATGTCACAGCGCGCTTGTCAGCAGAAAGCTTAGCGGACTCGAAAGTCACACCAGTAACTTTGTAGTTATCTTCGTTCTCAGCAGTTTTAGCTTCTACTTCACCGTCGAACTTCACTACAACTTCTTTGTAGTTAGTAGCCGATACGGAATCGATTTTAGTAGCTGCAGTCACAACCCAAGTTACACTTTCAGTGTAGTCGTAGTTGTTATGTGTAAATTTAACCTCAGTAGCCGTGTTAGCTTTCAGAGGAGTTTCAAGGGTTACTTTCACAACTTCGTTATTAGCAAGTTTGAACTCAACCACTTTACCGTCTTCTTTAACTTCGTAGGAAACTACTTTTGGTTTTTGTTGGGACAGGTAGATGTCATAAGCAACTTCAACCAGTTGAGCACGGGTAGCGTTCGCTTTAGGGTTAGCTTTAGCGTCTACCAGACCAGCGTTGATTGCTGCTTGAACATAACCTTTAGCCCAGTCAGAAGCGTTGTTGTTAGTTTCTGTTGGAATTTCAAGTTTTTGAGCAACAACGAGAACCTTCGCCATTTCTTGAACGGTGATTTTACCGTTGAAGTCGAAGATCATTTTCGTTGTGTTCTTACCTTGCATCAAACCAGCAGAGTAAACAGCTTCTACATAAGGAGCTGGCCATTTGCTAGCTTTGTAGTTCTTATCTTTGAAGGAAGCTTTGCCTTGGATTGGCTCAAGACCCATGATACCAACCAGAACTTTCGCGAACTCAGCGCGAGTCATTTCCTTGTCAAGACCAGCAGATCCGTCTGGGTAGCCAGAGAAGATCTTAGCTTCTTTAAGTACGTCATACTTTTGTTGCGTGTTAAGTGCGTCGTCACCGAATGCAACAGAAGCAAACATGGAGAATGCCATTGCTGTAGACAGTGCTACGGATAAAATTTTCTTCATAACCTTTTTTTCTCCTCCTTGAATCATCACTTGATTGTTTTCTTTAATTTGGTAGCTCTTGTCACTCATTAGCCCTGCACCTCCTTTCCCGAGTTGAGCATAAATCATAAATGATGTCTGTGACGAGATCACAGAATCTTGTTAACGAGAGAACACTACATACTAGAATAGATTCCTAATCCTACCTAGGTATTATACAACGAGTCCCCAGCACCGTAAAGAACAATTTTCTAATTTATAGACAAGTTTCTTCTTCAGGTTAAACTTGGTTGCCTCATTGGGTTCTACATTATAAACGTTTAATTTTCCGAAAAGTTGCGGGGGTTGCAAAGTTTTTTTAAAAAAATTTTTCGAAGTTTTCGCACTTCCTCTAACAACAAGGGTTCTCCATGTTACGACAACAAAAAAAGACGCCCTAAAGGCGTCTCTTGTTGAATTCTATCGAATCTTCATGGCAAGCTGGATAATTTTTGCACGCATCTCCGGATCCTGATTCAATCTGCTGTACATTAAATCGATCTCCGCTTTATTCGAACGATATGTCTTGTCGTGTTTAATGGTTGTATGGGACCACTCGATCAGCGCATTCTCGGCTACGGTCAGTTCATTGAAGGAATCATGAAAGCCAGTCTCTAGTACGAGCCCCTCCATAATTTCTTGCGTTATCTCATTATGAGCGGCACGTGCCAGCTCAATTTTCTTCTCCATTACTTTGGCTTTATCTTCGAACTTCGTCTTCGCCTTCATGTAGTCGAGCTGCGCTTTGGATAAAATCGGCTTCATAAATTCATCTTCACCCTCTAAAAATAGTATGTGCTTTCGCTATTGTAGCGTATTCCATGCGAAATTACAAAAAATAGATTTTGGTAACCGCTTCTATTTACCGCTTATCGGAAGGCGCAATGCTTATGTCTGTCCTAGCATAGTCACCTTCAACGGATACAGCTGCTCACGAAAAACGAGAGCATCACCTGGAGATCCAGGCATATGCTCTCGTTCAACTGCAATCAGCAATTCTGGCTTACAACAGCTTCAATTTGCTCATCATGCGTTTCACCACAGTTGCGGTATCTGCTCTATTCATGACTGCATCCGGGTTAAAGTTGTACGTAGGTTTTTTCTCGCCTTCTTTCAGGCTATTGGCAACCCCAGTCAAAATGCCTGCTTTTGAAACGGCAAGAATGGCTGGATAAGAATAGTTGGACTTAATTTTGCCCACGTCCTCAAACTGCTTCTGTAGCGTTGCCTTGTCTTTCTCGATCTCGCCCATTTTCAGGTTGAGCGCACGGGCAATAATGTTCGCCGCTTCTTCCCTTGACAGCTCCATATTTGGCGCAAAGCTTCGCGGAGCAATGCCTCGGATGATCCCTTTCCGTGCTGCTGTTTCGATATAACGATAATCCCACAAGGCATTTGCCGGGATTGTCTCCTGGTAAATGTCATCGAAGGTCAGCTTGTTCGAGCTGTTGTTAATCGGCACATCGTAATCCAGCGGAATATCGAGCAGCTTCACAACGATGGTTGCGAACTCACCGCGGGTCATCGGGTCATATACACCGAATGCGTCCTGCTTGGCCGCCTTCATATAACCTCTTGCCAGCATCAGCTCAATATCGTTCCGGGCCGTTTTATGTGAAATCGCATCGGAGTAGCTGTAACGCAGCGACTTGACGGCATAATAACCAAAACCTTTAAACGTAGCGGTGACTGTCTTTTTCTTGGAATCGACCTTGCCGCCGATATTGGTCCAAGTGCCCTGGGACGGGTTGTACCACCAGATACCCAGGTTGCCGGAAGCTGCATTAACCAACGCGGAATCATATTTTAGTGTAATAGTGCCTTTCTGGGAAAGCTCCATCCAGTTTTGCGGAATCAGGCGCTGATGGAATTCATGGCCCTTCGCGTATGGATGCGTAGCTTGCTTCACGTTGAAATCTTCAACATTGCTGCTGTAAGCGTTCAGCGAGCCCGCATCCAGCCAATACAGCGGCGAAGCATATCCGAAATGAGGAGCCGGAGTGAAGCGGAACGCATTGCCGCTGTCACCAGGGATGAACGATAGACGTCCATCCATCTCTACTCCGTTTTCGATTTCCCCAATGCGATTGTATGCCTTGATTGTACGTCCATCAATCTGGTTCGCAATTCCGAATAAAATGTCATGCTCGCCAAGTAGGTTAATGGTCGGCACTTCGGCTTTCGGGTTGGAATTCGCTTGTTGGAGAACCGTTCCCTTCGGCAGTTGCAAGGACAGTCCACCCTTAAATACATTGATTTTGCCTGATTTCGAGATGCTTGCTTTATATTGAGAACCTTCTGTTGCATCATCCACATACTGCACGACAATTTGGCCGTTTGTCTTCTTGCTGCCTTGCTCGATCGTAAACTTAATGGTGTTTTTGCCGTTCTTCAGGTTTTTAACTTCCAAACGGAAAATGTCGCTGATTTCGGATTTTACCATTGGCTCTTTGCCGATGGTAACAGAGTCAGCTCCTTCAGCCTTAATGCTGACTTCTACGAAGTTCTGCTTCAGTACGCCTTCGTTCGGCAGCTTCGGTGACAACACTTGATAAGGCGCCCGTTCACGCGTGATTTCAATCGTATCCGTTGTCGTGACGGATTGAATGCGGGATCCAATCGAAATGGCCTGCAAACCTACCTCGGGCAATGCCAATTCTTTAAGCACAACTCGTACATTACTTGAGCTTGTGCCGGTTGTAATTGTGTAATACAAGTTGTGATCTACTTGGTTGATCGCATCAAGCTGTGTTTTCAATGCGCCACCGGTGAGTCTCCATGTTCCGGTATTGTCTTGCGTAAACACGGCAAAAATCGTTGATGAAGGATGACTTAGCGTTACGGTCACTTCATCCGTATTATCGACTTCGAACCGAAGACCCATTTCTTTTTCGTAAGTTGTGAATGCATTTTTATCAGTTTCCGTGAACAGCTTGTCCGGATCAGATTCCGTTGGAGAGCCGACTGGGAACGGAATCATGTTTTTAATAACAGAACGGTTGTCACTGAAATACAGAAGCGTTAATCTCGTAGAAATTTTACCGCTTTTATCGGCTACAACCAAAGTGTTCGGTCCTGGAACCAGCTGTAAGAATCGATTTGCGGCTTGAGGTGACTCAACGTAATTGAATTCGCCATTGCTGCTAACCGGCAGATCAATCGTGTTGCCGTTCAAGGCCAAAGTTAGCCCTTGGGTACCGGTGTAATTCACGATACGGCCAGACACCTGGGTGAAGTCGGTGCTGTTTTTGAATAATTGGTTGTTGTACAGGTTATAAACATCAATATAGGAAGAGGACAGGAACGTTACCGGGATGACCTTCGTATCCGATACGCCGGATCCGTTGCTGACCTTAATGATCAGATTTTGCTGTCCGGAAGGCAAATTCGTAATTTTAAATACGGTGTTTCCGTTATACGTAAAGGTTGAAGCTATGTTTGCGCCTTTACTGGATTCAATCGTGGCGGTTCCCGCGTTTACTTGTTCTACCATTAAATAGAGAGGCAGTTCATTTAGAACCGTGTCGTTGCTGCTTGGAAAAATCGATTGCGAGCTAAAAGACACCGTACTGCCGCTCTCGGTTACGCCATATAATTGGTGGACCTGTTTGATCGTCGGCGCATTGGCATCGCGATACGTGAATGTCTTTTGTACATCATATCCGGTTGCGGTGTCCTTAATGTAGACCAAGTACTCCCCGCTTTGCGTAATGCTTACTGTTCCGTTTGTCGTAAAAGGATACATCAATGTATTGTTAAGAATGGAAGCTTGGCCCACGGTAGCTGTCAAATTCGCAATCGGTACGGTGGACCCAACCGGGAATACCCCTACTTCAAGCACCGGCGGAACCGGAGTAGCACCTGCAGCGGGAGCGTCCACAACGACATAACCGGTAATTGTGCCATTGACATTCCCTGTTACGACAGCCTGTCCGTCAATGCTGGTGCCGCCGATTCTTAGGTCATTGGCCGTCAAGGATCCTGTCGGATGATATACGACCTGACGATGGATTGTCTGGGTTCGGGATTCGGAGTTAACCACGATGACCAGATCGTTGACGCCTTTCTTCAATTGAATACCTGCGGAATAGAACATATCGCCGCCGCCTGGATACATCGACTGTCCGTTTACGGTCACGCCTTTGGATCCGTTTGTAGCCTTAACGGAGATGCTGATCGTTTCGGTTGTAACGACAACAGGTCTCGAGCTGTTTTCCTCAAGAACCCGGCCGTCGCTCAGCGCGACTTCATAAACAGCCGGAACATCCGAAAACTTGACATAGGCTGTTGCGCTTACTTGCTGCCCTTGAGTGCTCATGCCCGAGACGATAATTTTGTTCACGCCCTGATTCAACTGAACGTTCAAGAACTCGAATGTGTTGGCCGCTTCGTCCAGAATCGGCTTTACACCCGTTCCGCCCGTCGTCGTATCATCAAAACGCTTAATTTCATAGGAAATCGTATTAGGGTTAACGCCGTTATACGTACCCGACACCTTGATGGAGCTGCGGTTTTCGGGCGTTGGCGAATTTGGATCTGTGCTCAGATTAGAAAAATGGAAAAATAAAGCCCCGTTTGCGGCGGAAGCCGGTAGTGCCGGTATCAATGAAAAGAACATCGCTACAGCCAGCAGCAGGCTAGCCATAGTACGGAATGGACGTCTCAACGGTTTTACCTCCTTGTTCGTTCGGACCTGCGGGTCCGCTTTGGGTGTTCGATCTTTCACTTGCTCCCCTCTCTTTCCCTGACAGTTGGTATTAACGCATAGTTCATATATCGGTCCCATACATTCAATTTTTTAGAAAAAAACACAAAAAAGCCTCACCCCTTTTCGGGTGAGGCCTGCATGTCCAATCGTATGCAAAAAGAATTAGAATAAGTTCTTATTTGGAGCGGCTTTCGGGATTCGCCTTCATCCGCATGCGGTTGATCAGGCCCAGGATCGGCCGTTTGGTCTTGCCTACAAGCCCGATAACCTCTGCGCCGATCTGCATGAAGCACATCATGACACAGATGACGACGAAGGTTACCCAGTTCGCCTCATACATGGCCGCCGAGGATTGAATGACGGCCAGAACGCCGAAGAAAGCGGCAATCACATAAATGATCAGCACCGTCTGGCGGTGGCTGAATCCAAGCTCGCGCAGGCAATGATGCAAATGGCCTTTGTCCGGCGCGAAGATCGGCTTCTTCTGAATTTTGCGGCGCACGATCGCGAAGAACGTATCCGACAGCGGCACCCCGATAATAATCAGCGGCGTAATGAACGATACGATCGCAATCTGCTTGAAGCCGAGCAAGGACAGCATGGCCAAACTGAACCCAAGGAACAGTGAGCCGGTATCCCCCATGAAAATCTTGGCGGGATGGAAGTTAAAGAACAGGAATCCGATAATTCCGCCCAAGAGCAGCAGGCAGAGCAGAGCTACGGTCGTATTTCCCATAAGGAACGCCATGACGGAAATCGTCCCGATCGCAATACCGGACACGCCCGCAGCAAGACCGTCGAGGCCGTCAATCAGGTTGATGGCATTGGTCACCCCGACAATCCAAAAGATGGTGAGCGGAATCGACACCCAGCTCTCGAGCGCCGAGTACCGGTCCTGAAACGGTATATTTACAAAATCCACAGTAATATTAAATCCGAACACGACAACGCAGGCCGCTGCAATCTGTGCCAAGAACTTGACTTTGGCCGACAGCTCAAATCGGTCATCCAGGGCTCCGATCAGTACGATCATGGAACCGCCGATCAGAAAAGCCTTCATAAAGTTGGCATCCCGCGGCGAAAGGCTATCCGGCAAGAAAGGAAGCACTGCAATGAGTCCGAGCACAAAAGCCAGATAAATGCCAAGCCCGCCGAGACGGGGCATGATTCGAGTATGAACTTTACGGGCATTCGGCACGTCGACGGCACCGATCTTGACCGCGAATTTTTTCACCAGCGGCGTAAGAACCAGAGCCAAAGCAAGCGCCACGATAAACCCGATGATGTATATCATTAACATGTAATCATTCGACCCCCAATATTGTCTACCGGTTGAATTATACTCCCTTCGGGTCCGAAATCCAATACCAATTTCCGGTGAAATCCCGGATATTCGCCATAGAAATAAGCGATTTAGCTTGTTTTCGTTACGTTTTCTCTCTCGCGCAGCACTTTCACTACAAATTTCGGCAGCGCAAGCATTCTTTTGTAACGGGAGGGCTCCTTCAGAAGCCGGTAGAACCACTCAAGGCGCAGCTTCTGAAATACCTTCGGAGCGCGCTTGAGCTTGCCGGAAATAATATCGAAGGATCCGCCGACGCCCATAACGACAGGAACCTGCAGCGCCTGCTTATGCTTGGCGATCCAAGGCTCCTGATTGTCCGCACCGCGAGCGACAAACAATATGTCCGGCGAAGCGGCCCGGATCTCCTCGATGACGGCGGCATCTTCCTCAGGTCCGAAAAATCCGTCCCGATACCCGCATATAATTGCAGCCGGATATTGCATTTGTAACCGATTGGCGGCTTCCTGAATCACTTCTGCCGTGGTTCCGAGCAAGTAAAACTTCCATCTGTAGGTTTCCCCGACCCGGAGCAATTCATGTAACAGATCGAAACCCGTAACACGTCCCTCCAGCGGATCGCCCCCTACTCCGGCAGCCCATACGATTCCGGTTCCATCCGGTACGATGATCTCGGCGCTTTGCATCATGGCTTTATACTCGGGATTATTCTCTGCGGTCATGACCATAATCGGATTGGCTGTAATGACCTGATGCGGTTTCCCGGACTTTACGGCCTCCGTCAGATATTTCACGGTATCCTTCATGTCCATCTTGGAAAATGGAACCCCGAACACGGAAACGGTTGGAAAAGGTTTTGTCTGGTTCATGATCTAATCATCCTCTGTGGCGTAAATATTCGACGATGCGGCGGGCCGGCAAAGCAGCCTCCCGCTTCAGCTCAGCGATGGGTGCTTCATGCTCCGTCACCCATGCTTGCCCGCCGTCAAGCAGCTTCACAATCTCGCTCTTCAACCTGTCCGGATCCAGAGCCTCGCTGCTTCCGACAGGTTCGCAGCCCAGCCGCTTCAAGAAATGGTCAATCTTCGGATCATAGGAGATGCCGAGCAGCGGCACACGCCGATTCGCCGCATAGATCAAGCTGTGGAGGCGCATACCGAGCACCACATCGCATCGGCTGACCTCCCTCAGCATATCCTGGGGCTGCTGCTCCTCTACATAGTAGCTGATCTCGGAGCCGTTCGACCTAACATCGCCGATCAGCTCGGCTATATACCGGGAGGCTTCCAGATCATCCGGCTTGTGGAACGGAAGGAAGCGGAGATGCACTCTTCGGCTTGCTGCCAATTCCTTCAGCCCATCCGCGATGCTCTGAAGCTCCTTGAGCTCAGGGTGCCAACGGCGAACCGAAATTCCAATCGTCGGAAGATGGCCGTCACCCTGATCAATCTGACCAGCGGATGCTCCTGCACCGGACGCCGACGGATGAGCCTCGAGCGGAGCAGCTTGTCCTTCATCCGCTGCGATCCGTCGTTCACCTTGAGTATCTTCCAGAGCCGCTCCATCCAGAACTCCATGGCTATGCTCCTGCTTGTCATCGGGGAGCGGAAGGCCCATGACCGGATCGGGAACAACCTGAATCGCATCTGCCGAAATTCCCATCGTCTGAAGGAGCTCGCCCGATTGGGTATCGCGAACAGAGATATACGAACATTTTCGGAACACCGAGCGGATCATTGGATGGAAAAGCTTTCGGTTTACCGGTCCGACGCCCTGTGCGTAAATAAACGTCGGCTTGCCCAGCCACTGGGCAATCTTCAAAATGCCAAGGTAATATGGAATCGTCTTCGGACTGGTCGCATCCTGCAGAAGGCTGCCTCCCCCGCTGATCAAACCATCGCTCTCCTTGATCGCTTGCCTGACCTCGCCCAGCCTCATCCGATGCACGGATTTCACGCCGTACATCGCCTCCGTCCATTCCGGATCGATTGAAAGGACGACCGGGTTGATGTTCACGCCGGCAGCCTGACCTTCCTGCTCGAGCGCGGTCAAAATCGACTTAAGCACGGCCTCGTCGCCGCTGTTTTTAAATCCGTAATATCCGGAAATGACTATCGTCTTAGAAGTAGTGGTGACCATCGTTTCCAGATCCTTTCTAATATCTGCCACGCCGCAATCGCAATCAAACCGATGATCAGGCCGAGTCCAAGGCCGAGCACCACGCGAATCGCCGAAATATAGATTGGCGTATGAATATGCGTAAACGTTCCGACCATCGACAACTGCCCCATGACGCCAATAATAAGCAGGTAGACCGCATGGCGGTATTTAAAGGATAGGAAGACGCCAAGCACCATCATGGGATGGGCCAGCAAAAATTCCTTGTTCCGCGGACGAACCCCAAAGGTGTTCTCCAGGAACGAGCGGAAGGCCATCTCGATCGGAGAAACAGCGCCTGCGTTGCCGGTCCGGCTTAAGTAGTACATGCCGACGATTCCAACGATGCCGGCCGCGATCACCCATGTGAGCGTAATCGGTGCCTTAAGCAGCTTCTGAATCGAGCTGTAAGTAGATCCGCCCCGGTACAACACGACATAAACGGCAATCAAGGCGATCGGTGCCGCCGCCAGAAGGCTTACGCCGCGGAACTGATCCAGTACGAGCATATAGGTCACATTGTTCAGCAGCGCAACCACGACCGGAACTGCAGCGAGCGATATGATCGTTGTTTTCACCAGCAAAACAATGGAATGCGACACTCTTCGGCCTGCGCTCATGTCCGGAATGATCTTCTGCGTATCGTTGACCTTCCGAATGGCCAGTATGACGGCAACGGTCGGCGCACTGATGGCGGCAAACAAAGCGAGTGCCTGCTCGAGCAAGGTAGGCTTGAGAACGTACAGACCTGCGCTGCCAACCAAGCCAAGCAAGAAAGCCGGTACCGTCAGGAATGGGATGTAATACGAAATCATCAGCGTGATCAAGGCGATTGCGCCTATAACCGCTCCAAGCTTGAAGTAACGCTGCATGGAGGAGTCGGTGACTTTAAACGGCTCTGCAAGCCCCATCGTAAATCCGTTGTCTTCCATCTTCTGAATCGCTTGTCCCGTACCCGTCAATGCGTCGATCAGATTATCCAACGGATGGGTGATCGATGCTTTGGTCATGTCCCGGCTCGGCTCGGCATTCAAATAAAACATGCGGATATTCCGGTCCTTTGATGCGAGCGCAAACCGGTCCCCGATGGTTTCCGGGTCAAGATTAGCATCCCGCTCACTGAGGGAATAAATACGGGTGACGTTATAATCCGTCATATAAGCAAGCTGGGTAAATCCTTTTTGCGGACGCTTAATGTTTTCGATAGCCACAAGGCCGATATTGTACTGATTCAGGAGTTTACCGAAGGCGTTCAAACTCTTCTTATCGGCATTATCATTGAAGCCCTTGGCTGCATCACCTTCAAACAAAATCCGCTTGACGCCGATATCGGAGAAATACGCCATCAGCTGCTCGACGTAAGCCTCGTCATACGGCAGACTGTCGGATAGACGCGGCACTATGGTAAAGCCCTTGTCCCGCAGCATCGCAATCGTTATCGGATCCGGCGTCATCGGTTTAATGACGGCATTGGAACGAGGCGTTTCAAGAACAAGACCGTCCACAGCCTTTTCATAGTTCCATGCTCTCACCGGAATCCCCAGTCTCGAATAGGTCTCCTCAATGATCGGCTTAATCAGAACTGCGCTTTCCTCGCTATTAAACGCAATATACGTAAAGTTCTCATTCGGCGAAATCGTCGTTCCGGTTAAATCCGCTGCTTGCTGCGCGTCATAGACGGTAATTCGGCGGGATTTCACCAGCTCGTCGAGCGTGCTCTCGTAGAGCGCCATGCTCATAACGCCATTTTCCTTCAAGCGATCCAGCTGCTCGGATATGAAATCCTCCGGCTTGGCTTGGTATACCGACACATCCAATAAATCACGGTAATCAAATACCAGTTCTACATTCTTGGATGTTGATTCTGTCTGCAGCCGGTCATAGCCCACCGGCAGAGACGCTGCAACGCCCAGAACAACCAGAATCCACAGCCACTTCCGGGCTGCCGTGTTCCAGCGTTTCCATTTCTGAACCACGAAAGTACCTCCTCATTGAACCTACAGGGTTAGCGAAGCGAAAAGCGATGCCTACAGTCTATCGGCATACGCTGCAACTCGCTTCGCTGTTAGCCTAAGTTTGTCCATCTCTAAATTCGTTTCTATTCCTTCAATCCGTCAGGCATCGACGCGAGCCATTACACGCTCAACCAGCTGTTGAATTTTCTCCTGCGCATCTGCAATGGAAGCTCCGCGAACGGCGAAATATACCTTAATCTTCGGCTCGGTGCCCGATGGTCTCAAGCAGAACCAGGAGCCGTCCTCGAGCAGATACTTCAGTACATTTTCTTTCGGCAAGCCGTCGAGACCGTTCGCGTAATCAAGCACCTGCTCGACCCGTATGCCGCCGATTTCCTGCGGAGGATCGTTGCGCCAATCTGACATTTTTGCCGCGATTTGCGCTACGCCATCCTTCCCTTTCAAGGTTCGGGACTCGAGCCTTTCCAGGAAATAACCGAACTGCTCGTACAGCTCCTGGAGTACATCATACAAGGTCTTTCCTTGTCCTTTATAGTAAGCGGCCGCTTCGCAAATCAGCATGGAAGCCAGCACCGCATCTTTATCGCGGGCATAATTGCCTGCGAGGTAGCCGTAGCTTTCCTCATAGCCGAACAAGAAGGTGTGGCTGCCGGACTGCTCAAACTGAGTCATTTTCTCGCCGATATACTTAAAGCCCGTCAACGTATTCAGCACTGCTGCTCCGTAATGCTCGGCAATGGCCGCGCCCATTTCGCTGGTTACAATCGTCTTGATAACCGCTCCATTGTTCGGCAGCTTGCCCGCATCCTTCAGCTGGCTCATCAGATAATGAATCATGATCGCACCGGACTGATTGCCGGTCAGCACGACATATTCTCCCTGACGGTTCTTAACGACGGCCCCCATGCGGTCGGCATCGGGATCGGTACCGATCAGAATATCAGCGCCCACTTCCTCGCCAAGCTTCATGGCCAGCGTAAACGCCTCGCGCTCTTCCGGGTTCGGAGACTTCACCGTGGAGAAATCGGCATCCGGCTGCTGCTGCTCCGGCACCACATAAATATGCTTGAATCCGATCGTTTCGAGGACGCGCTTAACCGGCTCATGACCCGTGCCATGCAGCGGGGTAAACACGATTTTGAAATCATCGGCAAGCCGGGATGCAATCGCCTCCCGATTCACGGAAACAGCGGCAACCGTATCGATAAAGGCTTGATCTTCAGCTTCGCCAAGCCATACGAGCAGACCCTGCGCTTCCGCTTCCTCCCTCGAAAGCTTCTTCACGGCGGCAAAGGAATCCACCTGCTGGATCAGGGCGATGACCTTCTCCGCTTCATGCGGCACCAACTGGCCTCCCTCCTGATTGTATACCTTGTAGCCGTTATACTCCGGAGGATTATGGCTGGCCGTGATTACAACTCCCGCCGAGGCACCCAGATGGCGGACGCTGAACGATAATTGCGGCGTGGAGCGCAAAGACGGATACAGCTTGGCTACAATGCCATTACCGGCAAGCACCAGAGCGGCCTCAAGCGCAAACTCCGGCGAGAAA
Organism: Paenibacillus sp. FSL M8-0142; assembly: GCF_038597315.1. Lineage (NCBI taxonomy): Bacteria > Bacillati > Bacillota > Bacilli > Caryophanales > Paenibacillaceae > Paenibacillus > Paenibacillus sp. FSL M8-0142. The sequence goes on along the minus strand of NZ_CP152008.1, from coordinate 492,849 downwards.
TGCCTCGAATCATGAGCGATGACCACCGAAGGCTTCCCTTCCTTTTGACCATGGGTATCGAGAATATATTGGGCGAAGCCTTGCGTAGCCCGTCCTACGGTATATTTATTCATCCGATTGCTGCCGGCGCCGATCACGCCGCGAAGTCCGCCTGTACCGAACTCCAGATCGCGGTAGAACCGCTCCTCCAGCTCACGGGTATCATTCTCCAGTGCGCGAAGCTCCCGTTTTGTCTCCTCATCGACATAAGGGTCGTTTAACCAGCGCTGAACCGTATCCTTCGTTCTCTGACTCATCTCTGACATGAAAAAAGTCTCCCTTCAAGCAAGAATTGTCTGCAAGAGGCTGTTCAAAAAGCCGTCTTTTGATCACACGGGAGTGAACATGAAGACGTAATACTGATAAAACCGACTTTTTGAACTCGCACTGCATGGGCTATTCCTTGTCCGCAAGCGCGAACATAATTTCCCCCTCGGCAACCACGCGTCCGTCGACCGTTGCTGTCGTTTTTCCTTTTCCGATCATGCCCTTCAGGCGAATGATTTCAACTTCCAATCGGAGCGTATCCCCCGGCACGACTTGACCGCGGAACCGGAAGCCGTCGATCCCTGCCAGAAATCCCAGCTTTCCGCGGTTGCTCTCCACATTGAGAATAGCGACCGCACCGACTTGTGCCAAGGCCTCCACAATAAGCACGCCCGGCATCACGGCATATTCGGGAAAATGGCCGACAAAGAACGGCTCGTTGATCGTTACGTTTTTGATACCGACCGCGCGCTTGCCGTCCTCGATCTCCACAATTTTATCAACAAGCAGAAACGGGGGGCGATGCGGAATAATCTCTTGAATCTGTTTAATATTCAACATTCTTCAAAATCCTCCTTATGTACGTACCCGCCAAGCACAGCATTTGAAAACGCGGGCCTCGAACTGACGGCTGTCTTTCGTGCTATGCTCTTGCCAGCGAGCATTAGGGTAACCTTCATTGTTCATCTCTAAGTTGAGCTTTTCTTTTCAAGTATGCATAAAAAAACGGGCATGCGGAAAAAATGATGATATCCTTCACCACTGCAGAAGTGAAGGTTTCACATAAGGGGCTTTTTTCGCAGGACAGCTTTGTCGTTGCGGAGAAGGCCCTTTTTACGCATATGTGATTTCCTCATCAAAGAACCGATGTGCAAGTCCCATCCCATTATACCGTTTTACCCTAAAAAAAGAAAACTCCCGGATTGGGAGTTTCAGCTTATATTAACACATTATTTCCATCACGTACTGCACCGGCTAAGGTGCGAAAATCAGGTCAAAAACATGCCTCCAAGTGTCCCATTTAAACACTTCGCTAAGCTCCTGCTTGCCCAGCACGACATAACCGAACGTCATGCCGCCAAACAATGCCAATATGAGCAAAATCGGGATCATGATCCGTACGGCAATTTTCCACCCGGAAGTTTTGGAGCGCGGCTTCGCTGCTTCCTTACTCTTGGATTCCGCCTTGGTTTCACGTTTCGCCCCGCTTTTCGGTTCGCTCATGATGCCCACCTACCCTCGCATAGTGTTGGCAAGGTTCATCATAGTGTCGCTCGAGCTGAGTGCCCGCGAAGCCAGCTGATAAGCCCGCTGAACTTCCATCATTTTGGTCATTTCCTCCGTCAGGTTGACGTTGGATTGCTCTACATAGCCGGACAGGACCTTGGATTTTGCCGGATCAACCGGATTTCGCGGCGTCAGGTCGAACACATCCCCTTCGGCGAGCCCGTTACCGAGCACGAACTGATTATCCCCTACGGATACAAGCCCCTCCGGACGATTCAGCTCGACCAGTTTCAATGTAGCCCCAGGTCTCCGACCAGCAGGCGTATCCAGGATGATCTGCCCGTTCTCATCGACCGCAACCTTGCCATTAGCCGGCAGCGAAATCGGACGATTATTAACGTCCAGCACCGGATAGCCCTGGGAATTCACCAGCAGCACATTCTCGGCGTTGTTCGGATCCGGCGAAACATCAAAAGCGCCTTCCCGGGTATAGACGATCGTTCCGCCTGCCTGAACGGCAAACATGGCTTGTCCCTCAATCATCAGATCGAGCGGGTTGCCGGTTTCCCGCGGAGCCCCTTGATCCATATTCATCCCGAGGGAGGATAACCTCATCCCGTAGCCAAGCGTATAGCCTAGCGGCGTTGCGCGCCCGGGCCGGTCAAAATCCTGATGATGCCGCTGCACCTGAGTCAGGACATCCTCAAAGGACGCCTCTCGCTTCTTATATCCGACTGTATTCACGTTCGCCACATTGTCTGCAATTACATCCAGCCGCTGCTGGAGCGCATTCATCGAGACCATGGCACTAATCATGGAGTTGTTCATTCCTTACCTCCTGTAGGCTTACCTAATCCTAAAACGAAATCTGCCGTCAGACCAGTTGGAGCTGCAGCCCATACTAGACTCGGCCAATCTCATTTACGGCCTTCTCCAGCGTCTTATCGTAATATTGCACGATCCGCTGATTCGTTTCATACGCCCGCAGCGCAGCATTCAATTCCACCATCGATTGCGTCGGATCCACATTGGAACCCTCGATGAAGCCTTGGCGGATCTCTCCGTTATCCGCAGCCGTCATGAAACGAACCTCGCCGTCAGGATCGGCCATGCGAAACACGCCGTTTCCTTCCCGGATCAGGCCATGAGGCTCGCTTACAATGCTAATGCCGAGGTAGGTGCCTGTCCCATTGCCGTCCGCGTCTATGATTTGCCCTTGCTCATCCACTGTAAAGTTACGGGCCGAGCCTGTCAATACAATCGGAGTGTTATTGTTATCCAGCACTTGATAACCGGCCTCGCTCAGCAGGCTGCCATCCGGGTCAACACGGAAGCTCCCGTTACGGGTATAACGGATATCCCCATTCTCGTTCCGAACGGTGAAAAAGCCTTCCGGCCGGTAAATAACGTCCCCATTCTCGTCCACATATCGACCCGAGGCGTCGAATTCATAATTCTCCCCCGTGGCCGGATTCTGGACGTTGAAGGATGATACCAGCGCAAAATCCGTGCTTTTCCCGGTCTCGCGTAGCGCTCCCTCGGTATATAAGGAGATGCTCTCCTCCGCATAGACACCGGTGTTAAACTTGCCGAGCTTCCGGTTCGAATTGGAGGGATCGTTTCCGCCGATCATGGAGACGAGCACTTCCGGGAATGAGCGCTGTACGCTATTGACCGCCTTATAACCGGTCGTGTTCAGGTTCGCAATGTTTTGGGTCACGGTATTGTGGCGCTGCTCCTGGGTCATCATCCCTGAAGCTGCGGTATAAAGTCCTCTTAACAATGAAGACACTTCCTTCCATATTAACGAATGTTAAGAACCCGGATGTCCAGCCATGGAGTTGGCATATTCTTCGCTGCTTGTACACCGGTCCTTATCCAGATCCAGTCATCCTATCATCAATATAGATGAACAAACGAATTGGATATCGGGCAAGCACGTAAAATGTTCCTACAATCGCTGTTGCTTCCGGATTTCTTGTTCTTATCAATTCAACAAGGTAGAAATCCGGTCACAAAGGCGACCACTACCGTTTCTTCGGAATCATCATTTTTCTCCCTTGCCTGTATCTCATTCTTTAGTACATCCTATATTTATATCGGAAGGTTAGAATTTTTTCTTAACGACCTTGTCCAAATTATCCAGCATAATGCCCGTTCCCTTAACCACACAGTGCATCGGATCCTCCGCAACGAGAACCGGTACCCGGAGCTCCTCTGTAAGCAGCTCGTCCAATCCGTGAAGCAGTGCGCCCCCGCCTGTCAAAATGACGCCGCGGTCGATAATGTCAGCCGACAGCTCCGGCGGTGTGCGTTCCAATACGGACTTGGCGGCCAGCACGATCGAGGATACCGGATCCCATAGCGCCTCCTGTACCTCTTCGGAGGATACCGTTACGGTTAACGGGAGTCCCGATACCATATCCCGCCCCCGGATGTCCATTTCCGCTTGCCGTCCCCCCGGACGAACGGTGCCGATCGCAACCTTGAGATCTTCCGCCGTACGTTCACCGATCAATAATTTATATTTATGCTTAATGTACTTCGTGATCGCTTCGTCGAACTTGTCCCCCGCGACTTTAATCGAAGAAGCGGTGACAACATCGCCCATGGACAGGACGGCCACATCTGTCGTGCCGCCCCCAATGTCCACAACCATGTTACCGCTAGGCTGAAAAATATCCATGCCAGCGCCGATGGCCGCTGCCTTCGGCTCTTCTTCCAGGAACACATCTCTGGCGCCGCTGCGCTCAGCCGCTTCCCGAATCGCCTTCTGCTCCACCGACGTAATATTCGTCGGCGCGCAGATCAGGATACGGGGCCGGCTGTGCCAGCTGCGCGCCCCCACGCGATCAATAAAATACTTCAGCATCATTTCCGTTATGTCGAAGTCGGCGATGACCCCGTCCCTCAGCGGGCGGATCGCCGTAATGTTGCCGGGAGTGCGTCCGACCATACGCCGAGCTTCCTCACCGACCGCAAGGACCCTCTTCATGTCGGTCTCAATCGTGACTACGGAAGGTTCGTCTAACACTACCCCCTTCCCCTTAACGTGAATTAGCACGTTTGCCGTCCCTAGATCGATTCCTATATCCTTGCTCAACATCATGAAAAGCCCCCAAAGTGTTATTTTATGGTAAAGAGTCCTCATTCACTGCCCCGATATTCAATCGACAATTTCCAGCAATCCATGATAATTTACGGCAAGGCAGGTCCCATGATTCGATCCTATACCAGCATTTAACATATCATACTTTAGGGGAGGGATTCAACGTCATTCTAGCGACCTAAGCACTATTTCTCAGGATTTTGCCGTGGCCACCGGTTCACGATTGCTGCCGGATTTTTTGTACTTGATCTTCGTGGCTTCCCCGCCTCTTAGATGGCGGATGGATTTGTGGTATTCGAGAATGTGCTTCACCTGATCCGCCAGATCCGGGTTAATTTCCGGCAGACGTTCGGTTAAGTCCTTATGCACCGTGCTTTTGGACACGCCAAATTCTTTGGCTATAGTTCGAACCGTATGCCTCGTTTCCACGATACAGCGTCCGATTTTAATGGTCCGCTCTTTGATGTAATCGTGCACGCTCCCGCCTCCCTACTGTGTGGATAGTTTGGTACATTATATGAGGGGCATGACGGGATATTCGCGGTTTCACGGGCTGACAAGCTTAAGCAGACCCATTTATTTTCTGGACATGCCGGGACGAGGCCGGACCAAAAGCACGAAAACGCAAGGCGCAGCAAGGGTTGGACTTGCCTTCACAGCACGCTAGGAGGGGCAGCCGGATCCCCCGTTATGTTTCACCGGATATCCACGGCCCCATATGCTTTTCCTTCGGGACTTATTCGTAAAAAATCAACCGATCCTACAGGGTATGAAGGCGAATCTTTGTCCATCAGCTGCTGCTGCCTTTCAATATGTCTTGGTTCATTTCAAGCAGATAAAAAAAGGACAGGATCTGAATCCTGTCCGGTGTCGAGCGCGGTGGGCGCCGTTAGCATAATATTCAAATTATTTTTGCGGGAGCAGCTTCTCCGGGTTCACCAGCTTATCGCCTTCATACACCTCGAAGTGCAGATGATTACCGAGGTCCTTCTCAAGCTCATTGCGGCCGGCGGTAGCAATCGCATCGCCCTGCTTCACTTCAGCACCCTCGGAAACCTTCACCTCATTCAAGCTCTGGTACACGGTTCTCGTGTCACCCGATGTAACTTCCACCACGTTGCCGTTCAGCGGATGATTCTCCACGCGTGTCACTTTACCGGAAAGCGCGGCTCTGACTTCAAATGCTTGATCGTCGGCGGTCGCCAGATCAATCCCCAGGTTCGGGCTGAAGGTGTCGTTATATTGCACCATCGCCTCTTGATGCGTTTCCGGGGACTCCTCATCGAAGTAAGGCTTAACCACACTTACCGCAACGTCATCTGCTACAGGCCAAATCATCGATTGCGCATTCGCGGTCACTTCAACAGCTTCTCCGTCTTTGCCTTCCGCAGCCGGCGTCTCCGAACCTACTACCGATCCAGATACCGTACTGTTTTCCTCTTGTGGCTTCAGCGTTTTTTGGCTGGCGTCCTGGTAGACCCACACGAGGGTTAGTATAATTGCCGCTGCTGCTAAGTATGCTGCCGGGAACACCCACCGTTTGGATAATGCTTTCTTCCACGAAGACGACGTTGCCGACGAATCTCCCTGCACAGTTTTAGGAGCTTCTTCGTGGGGTTTAGTATTTTTGTTTTGTTCATTCATTTGCAATCACCTCAGTAACCTATTGTTACCGGGGGGAAATCTTTTATACGTTATCTCACTATTATTTTTTTAAGAGGTTGTTCAAAAAGTCGTCCTTTGATCACGAAGTGAATCAAGAAGTAACTCGGCATCGAATCTTGAATTCAGCCGGGCCTATGCAGATGCTTCCGAAGCATGTTTCCTGCGGAAACATTTCAGGTGCTCACGTACCTAAAACGTACGCTCTGCTCCTCAGTCCCTGGCTTCATTCAACCTTCTCGGTGCTGAAAATCCGACTTTTTGAACTCTCTTTTAAAGACAGAAGATTGGAAGTTTGGTCAAACGAAATATCCGTATAGTAGTGCTTCAGGATGTCCTGGGCCTTGTAGCCTTCCCGGGCCATCCCTTCGGCCCCGTACTGGCTCATGCCAACCCCATGCCCGTTGCCGTAGGTCGTAATCTCGATTTTCCCGTCTATCATCTTAAAGCTGAATTGGCTGGATTTCAGCCCAAGCTTCTCTCTCACTTCACGCCCCGTAAACGTCTTGCCTCCAACCTTCAGTCTCTCGATCCGATGACCTTCCGTATATGAAAGAATCTTCACGATCGGCGAACCGCTCCCCTGCCCGCCTGCCGATACCGGAACTGCGCCATCCGTAAGCCCTAGCTTGTCTATGAACTCCGCTCGGGACATTGTTACGGTCGTTTTATACTTTGGTGAAATCTTGACATCCCACGGGCTCTCCACGCTTCGCAGATAGGGAATCTCATTCTTCCAATAATCCTCTGAATTTTCCGTAAAGCCGTTGCTTGTCGAGAAAAAAGAAGCCGTAATCGGCTCTCCTTGGTAGGTCATGACCATTCCCCTCGTCTCGTCCACGGCCCGTTTGAGCTTCGCCAGCTCCGCTTCCTTCCCTGCTTGCTTCCATTCCTTCTCCAGCTGATCCTGAGACAGATAGGCCTGGTGGCTAATCGTATCCGTCACCACGGCCTTGGGGTCCGGTACGCCGCTGCGGTCACCGGACAACAGCCGCTGCACGATATAGGTCCGTGCAGCGATCGCCTGCGCCTTGAGTGCCTCCGGCTGGAATTCCGCCGGCATTTCGGCGGCGAGTACGCCGACCAGGTAGGTTTCCAGCGGGAGCTCCTCCACGGTGTCCGTCCGCGTTAGATAGACGGACACCGTGGGCTCCTCCGCCGCCTGCGGCTCGGCGGAAGGTACGGGCGCCGGGCCCGGCGGGAGCGGCTCTGGCTGGCCGTTGCCGGGGGCAACGACCAGCAGCGGCAGCGCAAGCGCCAGGGCCAGGAGCCCGGCTATGGCCCAGACGGCAGGGTGCACCCGCACCCGCCGTCTTCCGGCCGCCGGGCGGCGCCGCGCGGCAAAGCCGCGGCGCCACAGCCCCCGGGGCCGCGCACGGAACGTGCGGCCCCCGCGGGGGCGCGGCCGTCCGCCGCCGCAGTGCGCGGCGGCCCGGCCGCGGGCTGCGGGCCATGCGGCATGGCCGCCGGCCCGCCAGGGTCCGGCGCAGCGCCGTGCGGTGCGCGTGCGCCAGCGGGGCTGCCGGGCGGCGGCGTCTGCGCCGCCCGAAGGGGCCGGCCGGACTTGCCGGAGGCGTCCGGCCCGCCGGGGCCTCGGTGCCCGCGCTGCCCCTGTGCCGGCTCGTATTGTTCCTCCTCGAGCCGGCCGGGCGAAGGGCGGCCCCCCTGGGCCTGCGGCTCAGGGGCTTCCGGGAACGCCCACTTCAATACCGGTGCGGCCGCGCCTTCCGTGAATTCATGATACGCCTTAACATCATCCTCATTCGCTTGCACCGCCGGACCCAAAACTTGTTCCTTATCTGAAAGATGGACATTCATCCGATACTTGGAATCTTTCATTTGCGTTTCCCTCCTGACTTCGCTCTTCCAGCACTTTCGTTTCTACCTTTCGTACGCTCTACTTTATCTGTATGAAGCGAAGGGAATTGCTAGAACTGTTCTGAGAGAAAAGAAAGGGAATCAAATGGGGAGAAAGCTGTCGGTATGAGAAACGGGGAGAGATCCTCTATCTGAGATCACATTCTTGTACGGGGCCATCAATAAATAAGAACAACCAATGTCATATAAGAAGCTCCATTCCTACTTGTGAGCCCCATTATTGACGCTGCTTGAAAAATTAGATGGCATAGGCCTCCATACGCTTGCTTCAGTTATCTTTTTTATTACTAAAACATAACGCCTTACCAGTGATGAGAGTTCTTGCTGGATCGACGGAGAATACGAAAGCTCGCTGGACATAACAATTCTCCTAGAACTTCAGTAACGTTTCCGCTAGACCCACGCGATTCCGGATTAATCGAGCATATGCTCCGATCCATAAACCATCCGGAAAGAAAGATCCCTGCGCGTTTCCTGCAGCTGCGATTACTGCCTGGCCAAGTGCCTTTGCCGATTTGCGCATTTTTTGATATATAAACGACAAATGGCCTTGCCCTCAGGCAAAGCCATTTGCTACTCCGCATTAAATTCATGAATCTTGAATTAGAGAGTCTTCAAAAAACGAGGTCATTAAGCCCAGGTAGGCTGAACATTAAACAGTTTGCTGTCTTCCGCGTCGTCCGCAGGCTTCTTCGAAGCCTTCTCGGTGCCCGGCTCCTCCGTGGAAATTCTCCAAATGTCTGCGCCAAGACCCGACAGCTTCTCGGCCAAATTGACATAGCCGCGGTCGATATGCTGAACGCCGCCAACCTCCGTCGTGCCTTCCGATACCAAACCGGCCAGGATCAGAGCAGCTCCCGCACGCAAATCGGTAGCGGTCACTTTGGCTCCCTTCAGCTTGGCTCCACCGGTAACGATGGCAGAACGTCCCTCAACCTTGATTTCCGCATTCATCAGTTGGAACTCATCCACATGCATAAAGCGGTTCTCAAATACGGTTTCCGTCACGACACTTGTACCTTCCGACACCAACAGAAGCGCCATCATCTGAGACTGCATATCCGTCGGGAAGCCAGGATAAGGCAGCGTCTTAACGTCTACCGATTTCAGCGGTTTGTCCGCAATAACGCGAATGCCGTTCTCATCCGGCAGGATCGTAACACCCATCTCCTCCATTTTGGAGATCACTGGCCCCAAATGATCCGCAATTGCACCCTCGACGTACACATCGCCCCCGGTAATCGCGGCGGCAGCCATAAATGTGCCTGCCTCAATCCGATCCGGTATGACATGATGCTTCACGCCGTGCAGCTGCTCGACTCCCTCGATCCGGATAATCCCTGTTCCGGCACCGCGAACTTTAGCGCCCATGGCATTCAAGTAATTCGCCAAATCGACAATTTCCGGCTCTTTCGCCGCATTTTCGATAACCGTGACACCTTCAGCCAAGGTTGCGGCCATCATAATATTTTCCGTTGCGCCTACGCTTGCGACGTCCAGATATATCTTCGCGCCGCGAAGCTTACCATTGCTCTTTGCTTCGATATATCCTTGTCCGAGGCTGATCTCAGCCCCGAGTGCTTCAAATCCTTTTAAATGCTGATCGATCGGTCTTGTGCCAATCGCGCAGCCCCCCGGAAGAGAAATCCGGGTTTGTCCGCAGCGTGCAAGCAAAGGTCCCATGACCAAAAAAGACGCCCGCATCTTCCGCACCCACTCATAAGGTGCTTCACATGTCGTTATGTGCTCTGCATTCACACGAATGACTTCATCCTGATATGTAATGCCTGCACCAAGCGACTCCAATACTTTACTGATTGTAATTACATCGTCAAGAGGAGGAGCGTCAATAATAACACTTTCCCCAACTTCCCCTAGTAGAGAGGCAGCGATGATCGGAAGAACTGAATTTTTTGCTCCGCTGACTTTGACGCTTCCGGTCAGTCTTTTGCCACCGCGGACGATAAATTTGCTCATCATGGTTTCCCTCCGCGTCCATAATATTCCTCAAGCATAGTTGTAGTGCATTTCCTTGCTAATTCCCTAAATTTCATCTTATCATTGTTATTTTCCGCTAAACAAGCGATCTTTGAACTATTTATGACATCTGATACGGCGTTTAGTCCAGGAACTGAAAAACTCATGATGCACTTCCAAGACGCATCTGTTATCCACAGTATGGACCTATCGAAAGGTACCACGACTGACATGCAATTGTCAATGTGTAACCATTACCGGGAGAACAAGATAGTCCGGAAGTCATATCGTCCGCCCGATCGAATCCTTAACCTCAGTGTTCACATAATAAAATGTGTTTATTCGACATCTTCTTCAAGCAACCTAACAGAGATATAACCATTCGCACAATCATTCAAACAGGGGAGATATTTACAAATACCTAACCTTATGTACGGTTCAAAATTTCTTTCCCTAAGCTTGATGATGATACGCCGTTCACTCTTGCTTTAAAGCATATATCGGATCATTTGACTCCATGTAATATAGTCAATTAGAAATTCAGCAACAAAACGTCCTAATACGATGGCTAGCAGCAGATGCAGAAGCTTCCCCTGCGGTCCCTTCGGATGTCGGACGACCAAATCCAGTTTCAGATGTTGTAACGCCCACCATGCCAACGCAATACAAGCCAGGGAAACGATAATGGACATTAGTCCGTTAACCCCTACAGCACCGGAAATTGAATTGGATAAATCCTGATTCATGTCCCCTCCTCCATTCTTCAATTATCTGCCCATAAGGCTCGACTATTCTATAATACTTTGCCCGGACCGAAGAATCCAGCACTTTCTATCCGACATTTCCTCGGAAATAATAAAGATTGTCGACAAGATGATCAAATGTTCGGTCCAACGCAATTAGCAGAAGTCTAATCCCGGTATTGGCGTTTCTATTATGAACATTCATATTATGCGTATTTCCTCACAATTTAGCCTGTAACATCAACTATTCGCCTAGAATATACCATTGTTTGATCTTTTGCTCATGGAACTATAATCCTTTTCTGATTAATTCGATTTCCAAATACTAGTAAAAATTGTTTTAAGTTCTTCCCTATGCAACAGTAATTATCCGTCACAAAAGATGCCGTATGCTTAAGCTCCCATTGCAGCACTCCCTCAAATTGCCTGTAGCTCCTGGAAGTGTTTTGCTCTCCCATGCCTGCAGTTCATCTTCTCCTATGCGTTCTATTGAATCTGTCTTAAGCTCTTTTTTTATGAAAAAAGCCTTGTTTTGATTCTTTGGTCACATGATTTCATTTATGAAAAAGAACCTCATTTCGAGGTTCCCATTGAAATTTCGGCTATTTATTTCTTTCAATTATACTGCCGTGGCAATATGAATCGTTCCGAAAGCAGGCACTGTTCCCGTCAGAAGCGCGGCCACCAACAAGTTGTCGACTGTGAGACTAAGACTGTTAAATCCAGGAATAACATAAGTGGTTACCGGTTCATTGACGCGGGTTAGGACGAGCCCCACGGCTCCTTCAGAAAAGTTGTTGACGATTATGGTGGCAGGATCGCCTCCTGTCAGGTTTTCGTAATAGGATTTACCGACTTGCGGCGCCAAATCAAATATTTGTTCCGGAAGCAATATAGCCATTGGAGTTACCTCCTCTCCTATTGGATGCTACAGTTTATGCTACGAATCTAGCAAAAGTTATGGATATTTGGTGCCTTATACCGGCATATTTTCATAGATTCATAATTTCCCCCTATCCGTTGGCTGATATTGTAGCTTGGGTCTAATCGTTCTGTAGCTTCTCCGTTTTTCGCGCAAAATAAAAAAGACAGCCCGCCGCAATAGCATTGCAGCCAAGCTGTCTGTACGATTAACCTTGGGTTACCTTAATCCGGTTCATCGCTCTTTGCAGAGCGAGCTCTGCACGGCGATGGTCGATTTCGTCCTGTCTTCCTTTCGCGTTCAAGCGGGCTTGCGCGCGCTCTTTCGCGGCTTCTGCACGCTCCCGATCGATTTCGTTCGCTCGCTCGGCGCTTTCAGCCAGGATGACAACCTTATCTTTGCGGACTTCGACGAACCCGCCTTGTACCGCAAACGGGGTGCGTTCATTACCGATCTTCACATAGACAGGAGCTATCTGAAGAGGCGTCACGAAAGGAATATGCCCAGGCAAAATGCCCAGCTCCCCTTCCACCCCGCGCACCGTAACACTGTTCACTTGCTCGGAATAAACGACGCGGTCCGGTGTTACGATTTCCAACAAAAAGGTGCTCACTTCCATCCCTCCTCACCGTTATCCGCGAATCACTCGCATACCAGGCTGCATGGCTGCAGCCCGATATGGTCAGATACACCCGCGAAGGTGTCCGGCTTACAGTGTTTTCGCTTTTTCAACTGCCTCTTCAATCGTGCCTACGAACAGGAAGGCAGCTTCAGGAAGGTGATCGTGCTTGCCTTCCAGAATTTCTTTGAAGCTGCGAATCGTTTCTTTAACCGGCACGTATTTACCCGGCATGCCGTTGAACTGCTCCGCAACGTGGAATGGCTGGGACAGGAAGCGCTGAACGCGACGTGCACGAGCAACGATCGCCTTGTCTTCCTCGCTCAGCTCATCCATACCGAGGATGGCAATGATATCTTGAAGCTCGTTGTAGCGGGCAAGAATTTGCTTAACGCCTTGAGCGACATTGTAATGCTCTTCGCCTACGACTTCCGGAGTCAGAATCCGGGAGCTGGAAGCGAGCGGATCTACCGCTGGATAGATACCCATCTCGGAGATCTTACGCTCCAGGTTTGTCGTAGCATCCAAGTGAGCAAACGTTGTTGCAGGAGCCGGGTCCGTGTAGTCATCCGCAGGTACGTAAATCGCCTGGATGGACGTTACCGATCCTTTTTTCGTTGATGTGATCCGCTCTTGCAGACGTCCCATTTCGGTTGCCAGCGTTGGCTGGTAACCTACCGCGGACGGCATCCGTCCAAGGAGGGCGGATACTTCGGAACCCGCTTGCGTGAAGCGGAAGATGTTATCGATAAACAGAAGCACGTCCTTACCTTCTTGATCACGGAAATATTCCGCCATCGTCAGACCGGTCAAGGCTACGCGAAGACGTGCGCCCGGCGGCTCGTTCATCTGTCCGAATACCATGGCAGTTTTGCTGATAACGCCGGAATCGCTCATTTCATGATACAGGTCGTTACCTTCACGGGTACGTTCACCAACACCTGCGAATACGGAGATACCGCCGTGCTCCTGCGCGATGTTGTTGATCAGTTCCTGGATGGCAACCGTTTTACCTACACCCGCACCACCGAACAGACCGATTTTACCACCCTTTTGGTATGGAGCCAGCAGGTCGATAACTTTAATACCGGTTTCCAGCATCTCCGCTTGCGTCGAAAGCTCGTCGTAAGCAGGAGCTTCGCGGTGGATTGGATTGTTAACCTCGGAAACAACGTCTCCCGCATTGTCGATAGGCTCGCCAAGTACGTTAAATACACGGCCAAGCGTTGGGGCACCAACAGGTACCGTGATCGGAGCACCCAGGTCGACTGCTTCGATTCCGCGTACCAGTCCGTCTGTGGAGGACATTGCGATACAACGTACCAGATTGTCGCCCAGATGGTTAGCTACTTCCAGAGTCAGGTTTATAGAACGGCCGCCTTCCAATGCGCCTTCAATTTTGATGGCGTTAAAGATCTCGGGAAGATGACCGCGTTCGAATTCAATGTCAACAACAGCACCTTGAATGCTGACAACGCGTCCTTTTTTCATTGTTTGATTTTCCCTCCTACACACTCACTATGGCAAGTGCTCTTCTTAAACCGCATATTTCATGATCGATAGATTCCGATAAAATATCAATGATATTACTGCTGCGCGTTTGCACCAGCGACAATCTCCGAGATTTCCTGCGTAATCGCTGCCTGGCGGGCACGGTTGTACGTCAGGGTAAGCTCCGAGATCAGCTTGCTTGCATTCTTCGTAGCCGCACCCATTGCCGTCATTTTCGCGCCAAGCTCACTTGCTTTGGCATTTAACATCGCGCTGAAAATGAGGGTTTCGGCGTATTTCGGAAGAAGCACTTCAAGCACGCGCTCCGGTGAAGGCTCGTATTCATAGCTCGCTACCGAGACGCCGCCGCCGATGTTCTCCATCGGGAGAAGCTGATCGACCTGCGGATCCTGCGTCAACGCATTAACGAAGCGGTTATAGCATACGAACAGCTCATCGATCTTGCCGTTCTCGTATTGGCCGACAGCCGCATTCGCAATCGCCTTGATATCGCCGAAGGTCGGGCTGTCCGACAATTCGGTCAGCTCTTCCACAACCGGCATTTCTCTGCGGCGGAAGTAGTCGCGACCTTTGCGTCCGATGACGAAAATGCAGTATTCGTCCTTGGATTGGTGACGCTCCGCAATGAAATTAGACACTTTACGCAAAATGTTGGAGTTCGACGCACCGGCAAGACCGCGGTCGGACGTAATAACGAGGTAACCGGTCTTCTTCACCTCGCGTTTCTCCAGCATCGGGTGGCTGATTCCTTGGGTGCCGGCGGCAATGCTGCCAACCACTTCTTTCAGCTTATCCGAGTATGGAAGTGCAGCGGTTGCTTTCTCCTGGGCTCTTCTGAGCTTGGCGGCGGCAACCATCTCCATCGCTTTGGTGATCTGCTTCGTGTTTTGGATACTCTTGATTTGCCGTTTAATATCACGTAATCCTCTTGCCATGATTTCACCACCTCAAAACTTTGGCGGAGCCAAAGTTACTTCGTAAGCATGAGCCAAGCTTTGGCGAAGCCAAAGCTAACTTCGAAAGCATAAGCTTAACTTTGGCAGAGCCAAAGTTACTTCGTAAGCATAAACCTAGCTTTGGCGAAGCCAAAGCTAACTTCGTAAGCGTAGACCTAACTTTGGAGGAGCCAAAGTTACTTCGTAAGCGTAAACTTAACTTTGGCTGAAACCAAAGTTGCTTGTTAATCCAGCTCGCTTTGGCTTTAGCCAAAGTTACATTCCATATGATGAAAGAGGATACCGGACATTGCCGCCCGGTTCCCCTCCTTATGCCAAACCCAGGAGCTTAAACCGAAGCGGCAAAGCCCTTCTTGAATTGATCGATGGCTGCTTTCAGCGCGTTCTCGTTGTCTGCTGTCAGGTCTTTTGTATCCGTGATGGACTTCAGGATTTCCGGCTTGTTGCTCTCGATAAACGCCAGGAATTCCTTCTCGAAACGGCGGACATCCGCTACTTCGATGTCATCCAGATATCCTTTAACAGCGGTGTACAGGCTGACAACCTGCTGCTCAACGGACAGCGGCTGGTTGACGCCCTGCTTCAGGATTTCCATCAGCTTGGAACCGCGGTTCAGACGAGCGAGCGTCGATTTGTCCAGATCGGATCCGAACTGGGAGAACGCTTGAAGCTCACGGTATTGGGCAAGGTCGAGTTTCATACCGCCCGCAACCTTCTTCATCGCTTTAATTTGTGCGGAGCTACCAACCCGGGATACGGAGATACCTACGTTGATCGCCGGACGCTGACCCGCGTAGAACAGGTCGGACTCCAGGAAGATCTGTCCGTCGGTAATCGAAATCACGTTGGTTGGGATATATGCGGATACGTCGGAAGCCTGCGTCTCGATGAACGGCAGTGCGGTCAAAGAACCGCCTCCGAGCTCGTCGTTCAGCTTCGCAGCGCGCTCCAGCAAGCGGGAGTGCAGATAGAATACGTCACCCGGATACGCCTCGCGGCCCGGAGGACGACGGAGAAGCAAGGACAGCTCACGATAAGCTGCTGCTTGTTTCGACAAGTCATCATAGATGATAAGGGCATGCTCGCCTTTGAACATGAAATATTCGCCCATCGCGCAGCCCGCATAAGGAGCGATATACTGCAGCGGAGCAGGCTCGGATGCGGACGCGGTCACGATAATCGTGTATTCCAGCGCGCCGTGGCGGCGGAGCGTTTCCACAACCTGTGCAACGGTCGATTGCTTTTGACCGATCGCAACGTAAATACATTTAACGCCGCTGCCTTTTTGGTTCAGGATCGTATCGATCGCAACGGTTGTTTTACCTGTTTGACGGTCACCGATGATCAGCTCGCGCTGTCCGCGGCCGATCGGTACCATCGCGTCAATCGCTTTAATACCGGTTTGAAGCGGTTCATGTACCGATTTCCGGTCGATAACGCCCGGCGCGTTGCTTTCTACCGGACGGAACGCTGCAGCTTCAATCGGTCCTTTGCCGTCAAGCGGCTGGCCGAGCGGGTTTACAACGCGTCCAAGCAGCGCTTCACCGACAGGAACCTCCATGATCCGTCCTGTACGCTTAACCTGATCGCCTTCCTTGATCTCGGAGTAAGGTCCAAGGATAACGACACCGACGTTGCTCTCCTCGAGGTTGAGTGCAAGACCGGATACGCCGTTTTGGAACTCGAGCAGCTCCCCGGACATTGCATTCTCCAGGCCATATACGCGAGCAATACCGTCACTAACTTGAATAACCGTACCTACTTCGGAGACCGTGATATCGGATTTGTATTCTTCGATTTGACTTTTAATTAAAGTACTAATTTCTTCAGGTCTGATACTCAACGTTTTCACCCCTATCTACTATGCTCGTCTATTAAAAGACTTTTCGAGACGCTCCAGCTTGCCGGCAAGGCTTCCGTCATACAGCTTGTCGCCGATCACGACTTTCAAGCCGCCGAGCAGGCTTTCGTCTACCACATTGGTCACCCGGATATTCTGCTGAGCCAGCTGTCCGAATTCCGTGGCTACTTGTTCTTTTTCCTGATCGCTAAGCGGGTAGGTAGAATAGACTGTGGCATCCGCCATTCCCAGGCTGGCACCCTGAATCTTCACGTAACTGTTCAGAAGCTCGGCAAACATTTCCGTACGCCCTCTTTCAAGAAGCAGCTCGATGGTATTCAGCACAGGCTGCGAAACCTTTCCTGCTAACGCCCTTTTCAAAACGTCCATTTTTACGGACAGCGGAATATTCGGCGTGGAGATGAACTTCTGAATGTCCGCGTCTCCTTCGATCGCCGATACGACGGCGCGCAATTCCGCTTCCACTTCCAGACCCTTCTGCTGCTGAGCCGCCACGTCGAACAGCGCCCGCGCATACCGCTTGGCTGCTACTGTATTTTGGCTCATGGTCTGCCTCCTACCTCTTTAAGGTATTGGTCAACCAGTTCTTCCTGTGCTTTATCATTCTTAACTTCCCGTTCAATCAGCTTGGATGCAATCTTGACGGAAACGCTGCCCAGCTCGCTGCGGAGCTCTTCGACTGCCTTCTTCTTCTCGTTCTCGATATCCCGGACCGCTTCGGATTTGAGACGAACCGCCTCTTCCTTGGCTTGCTCCAGAATTTGCTCAGCCTGCTTGTTGCTCGTTTGTCTGGAACGCTCGATAATATCGTGAGCGTCTTGACGCGCTTGCTCCAGTGCCTTCTTCTGCTCTTCTACGTAAGCAGCCGCCTGCTGGCGGGTCTGTGCCGCTTCGTTCATCTGGCTCATAACCAGCTCACGACGCTGCTCCATGATGCCGAACAATTTGCTGAACGCAAATTTTTGAAGCAAAAAATAAAGAACAATAAACGAAATGATCGTGATTACGATATTTTCCCATAGAATGTTCATTGAGGTCACTCCTTTCCATCAACACGAAGTGCGGTGCCTAACAAAACGAAGGCGCGGATGGCATCGGCCCTCCCCGCCAAACCGTTGTATTGTTATTAAGAAAACATGATCAAGAACGCGATTACGGTAGCCGCCAAAGGAATAACCTCGACGATACCAACACCGATAAACATCGTCGTTTGCAATTGACCGCGTGCTTCCGGCTGACGAGCGATAGACTCAACTGTTCTGCTTACGATCATACCGTTACCCAAACCTGCGCCAAGAGCGCCAAGACCTACTGCAATAGCTGCTGCCAAAAATTCCATTGTTAAATATCCTCCTTAAAATTGGTTCATAATAGAGTGGTAGTGCTATAAATATATCTCTTTCGAAAAACACCGCTGTCACGGCGGATTCGTCCGAGTGAATCAATGCTCTTCATGAATCGTTGTTTGCGAAATGTACACCATGGTTAAGATTGTAAAGATAAACGCTTGCAGTGCTCCGATGAAGATACTGAAGCCTTGCCATGCGGCCATGAACGGAATACCGAAGAATCCGGTTTTCAGAATGACCGTGATCAGAACTTCCCCTGCGAAAATGTTCGCATATAGCCGGATCGCCAGAGCGATTGGCTTCGCCAGGTTCTCAATGATGTTAAGCGGCAGGAAGATCGGGAATGGTTCGATATAGTGCTTCAGGTAATGCTTGCGGTTCAGCTTCAGGCCCAGGTAGTTCATGAGCACAAATACGACAAGCGCCAGCCCCGCAGTAACGGAAATGTCCGCTGTTGGTGATTTCCACCACAAGACGTGAGCGTAGTGTCCCGGCTCGAGACCAACCGTAGCCTCAATTGTCTTACCAAAGACTTTGAAATCTGCCGGCAAGTCGGTGATAACCGAGAACGGCAAGCCGAGCAGGTTCGCTACGAAGATGAATAGAATCAGAGTCAGGCCCAGCGATATGTACGCCTTCCCCTTCTTCAGATCCATAGCGCTTGCTACGACACCCTGCACAAATTCCACTACCCATTCCATGAAGTTCTGCAGTTTGGAAGGGTTTTCGACAGATAGATTCCGAACAGCCAGACGCACAAGCACAAAGACAATGATCCCTGTAACCAGCAGCATCATGACAGCGGATAGATCCAGACGGAATCCACCTAAATCAATAATCGGTGATTCATGCATAGAATTATTTTCACCCCTTTCCAAGTTAGCGCTGATCAATGATTGTTTCTCAAACTGAATACAATGCTGACAGGAATGGTCAACAATTGGGGGATGAACAGACCGGCGATAGCGCCGCCGAGCGACACCTGTTCGAGCTTCGCCGCGAAGACGACGATCAGAAAGCCGATGCATAGTCTCGTGATGAAGCCGAAGTTGTATCTCTTCGGTTCAGGATTGACAGCCAATTGTGCCAGCTGCTGCACTTTCATGGAAAGGAAGCGAACATTAAACAATCCCGCCGCCATGCCCATGATCATCCCCACGATGACGGGGCGATATTCCGGGTAAAGAGCCCATCCCAGAAACAAGGCAGACAATAAGAGCAATGATACTCTAAATACAGCGTTCACAATGGAAGTCAGATCATTCACTTTGTGCCCCCAGAAACTTTTTAATGAGAAGAGCAATATTCAAAATCCCTATAAAGAGCCCTAAAACGGTTCCAATCGCCAACCAGTATCTGGGCCCGTCCAGCCATTCGGCCAGCCACTTGCCTGTCAAAAAACCGATTACGATATACACGGCCAGTAATCCACCGGCCCCGCTGATATACAGCGCTATCAACCAAGGGTTGTCTTGACTATTCGGATTTTTCATATAAACCTCTAATCCCAACTCATTTTACTGAATATGACAAGACTTTGTCAATGAATCGATTTTTTGATTTTCCGTGTAAAATCGGGCGTTTTGGGCTCCCTAAACTGCGCAAAACGCCGCGGTAACCGTACAGTTCAACTGTATGCTGTCCCCTTGCGAATCAGAATGCGGCAAACTATGCCTTTGTGAACATTCTGTGAAATTCTTCAGGGCGTTCTTTGAGGATGCCAAAATGGTGCAAAATCGCATTGACAATCCGCTGGGAAGCTTGTCCATCGCCATATGGATTCGCTGCCTTGCTCATCTTCTCATACAGCGCATCATCCGTCAGAAGAGCCTTAATCCGACTATATACCTTCTCTTCTTCCGTCCCTACCAGCTCCAGCGTTCCGGCCTCAATGCCCTCCGGACGCTCGGTCGTATCCCGGAGCACCAGCGTCGGTACGCCGAAGGAAGGCGCCTCCTCCTGCATGCCGCCGGAATCGGTAATGATGAGGTGCGTATGCGGGTAGAAATTGTTCATATCCACCACATCCAGCGGATCAATCAGCTTGATGCGCGGATGGTCGCCCAGAATCCGGTGAGCCGGCTCCTTCACCGCAGGACTCGGGTGAACCGGATAGACGATCGCAATATCCTCGAACTCATTGGCAATGCGCTTCACAGCCTCGAAAATTTGACGATGCGGCTCCCCGTGGGATTCCCGGCGGTGCGCCGTCATCAGGATCAGTCGTTTGCCCTCGGCCCAATCCAGCACCGGATGCGTATAGTCGTCACGTACCGTATATTGGAATACGTCCGTAGCCGTATTGCCCGTTACATAAATGCGCGACTCCGGCTTGTTCTCTCTGCGGAGATTGTCCGCGGACCATTCGGTCGGCGCGAAATGGACATCCGCCAATACGCCGGTCAGCTGCCGATTCATCTCCTCCGGATACGGAGACAGCTTGTTCCATGTCCGAAGGCCGGCTTCGACGTGGCCGACCTGGATCTGCTGCAGGAAGGCCGCATAGCTCGCCAGGAACGTCGTCAGCGTGTCGCCGTGCACGAGCACGATATCCGGCTTGGCCTCGCGCAGCACCGGCTCAAGACCTTCCAGAACGCGAACGGTGATTTCATTTAATGTCTGGCGTTCCTTCATGACGTCCAGATCATAGTCCGGAACAATCTTGAACACCTCAAGCACCTGATCCAGCATCTGTCGGTGCTGGGCCGTAACGCACACCACGGATTCAATATGCTCTGGGTGACGCTGCAGCTCCAAAATGAGCGGCGCCATCTTGATCGCTTCAGGGCGCACCCCGAATATGGTCATCACTTTCACTTTAGACATGGCTGATATTACCTCTCCTTATCATCCTTGCTTCCGATCCCGCCGGCCTCCCTGGTCAGGCAAGCCGGTTAGCGGACAGTCAGCGGATTCTATTATTTCGTCCCGTAGAGCCGGTCTCCCGCATCGCCTAAACCAGGTACGATGTATCCATGGTCGTTGAGACCCTCGTCCAATGCAGCAACATAGATGTCCACATCCGGGTGCGCTTCCTGGACCGCCTTAACGCCTTCCGGCGCGGCTACGAGATTCATCATTTTAATCTGGGTGCAGCCCCGCTTCTTCAAGACGTCGATCGCAGCAATCGCGGAGCCTCCTGTTGCGAGCATCGGGTCGATTACGATCAATTCTCTTTCGGTCACATCAGTCGGCAGCTTCGTGTAGTATTCCACGGGCTGCAGCGTTTCCGGATCACGGAACAAGCCGACGTGCCCGACCTTTGCTGCCGGCAGAAGCTTGACCACCCCGTCCAGCATGCCTAAACCGGCACGGAGAATCGGCACCAGCCCGAGCATGCGGCCCGAGATAACCTTGCCTTCGGTTTCGGCGACCGGGGTTTGGACGGAAATCGTTTCAAGCGGAACCTCCCGCGTGATTTCATAAGCCATTAATGTCGCGACCTCATCTACAAGCTCGCGAAAGTCTTTTGTGTTAGTCCGCATATCGCGAATAAATGTTAGTTTGTGTTGAATCAACGGGTGATCACAAATCACCAATTTTCCCATGTCAGGTCCCTCCGGTTGGATACAAATATGTTTTCAATATGGGCGTATAATATGGTAAGCTCCATAAATCCTGTCTATTATATCATTCCCTCCGGCCATTTGACACCCGCATAGGTCATGTTTCTTTCGACTCGAAGGGCACGTTAAAGCTCCTCGCCACCCACCCTATATACGGTTCCCATTTTTTCCAACAAAGATGCTCCTTCCAGGATTCAAACGACCTGCCTCTCGCAGCCGAAACCCTCCATATGCAAAAAAAGGGTATTCCTGCAGGTTCATAACCCTGAGGAATACCCACCCCGTCGATCCCGATTAGTACTTGAGGTCCGGATACAGCGGATACTGATCCGTCAGCTCGGCAACCATACGGCCTGCTTTCTCGAGCGTCGCCTCATCCTTCGGAGCCTTCAGCGTCATCGCGATGATCTTCGCGATGGTCACCATGGCCTGCTCATCCATGCCGCGCGACGTAACCGCCGGCGTACCGATCCGAATGCCGCTGGTAACGAACGGGCTGGTCGGGTCGAACGGAATCGCATTTTTGTTGACGGTGATGCCGATCGAATCCAGAACTTTCTCCGCATCCTTGCCGGTGATGTCCAGATTGCGCGTATCCACCAGCATCAGATGGTTATCCGTTCCGCCGGAAACGATGTTCAGGCCTTCCTCAATCAGCGTATCGGCTAGTACCTTCGCATTGTTCACGACATTTTGAGCGTAGGTTTTGAAGGACGGATCCAGCGCTTCGCCAAGAGCAACAGCCTTCGATGCGATGACATGCATCAGCGGTCCGCCCTGCGATCCCGGGAATACGGCCTTGTCGATCGCTTGCGCCCAAGCTTTTTTGCACAGAATCATGCCGCCGCGCGGCCCGCGGAGCGTCTTATGCGTCGTTGTGGTCACGAAATGCGCGTGCGGAACCGGATTCGGGTGAAGTCCAGCCGCAACAAGACCTGCGATATGAGCCATGTCGACCATAAACAGCGCGCCGACATCATTGGCGATCGCAGCGAGCTTCTCGAAATCAATGATGCGCGGATAGGCGCTTGCGCCGGCAACAATCAGACGAGGGCGATGCTTGAACGCCGCTTTGCGGACTTCATCATAATCAATGAGGAACGTGTCCTCTTGAACGCCGTAAGCCACGAAATTGTACAGCAGACCGGAGGCATTGACCGGGCTTCCGTGCGTCAGGTGACCGCCATGGGCAAGGTTCATGCCAAGAACGGTATCGCCAGGCTTAAGCGCTGCAAGATACACCGCCATATTCGCCTGCGCGCCGGAGTGCGGCTGCACGTTGGCATGATCGGCTCCAAACAGTTCCTTCGCGCGGTCACGAGCGATATCCTCGACAATGTCGACACGCTCGCATCCGCCGTAGTAGCGTTTGCCAGGGTAGCCTTCCGCATATTTATTGGTGAGGACGGTGCCCATCGCTTCCATGACCGCTTCGCTGACAATATTCTCCGATGCAATCAGTTCGATATTGCTGCGCTGGCGCTTCAGCTCCAGCTCCATCGCTTCAAGTACAGCAGGATCGTTCTTACGCAAATGTTCCATCATTTTTATATCCTCCTATGATCCAAAATCTTACTATAAATATTCTGTTTCCGTATTACACAGGGCCAACTACCAAATGGGATGTGGAGCAAGCACGTGAAATGTTTCTACAATCGCTGTTGCTCCCGGATTTCTTTGATCTATTGAATTCATCCAAGGTAGAAATCCGTTCACAAAGGCGAACACTACCATTTTTTCGAAATCATTTCACTCCCTTGCCTGCATCTCTTTCTTTAGTTAACCCTACAAACAAGCAAAACAGGATGTCCAAGCCGTTCCAATCGAATCAATTGCATGATCCGGAATCCGCATCCGGCACCTGGCGATAAACGGCCCGCTCTCCGCCGATCAGCTTTGGCCGGGTATAGGCGGCCGTAACCCGAGCCTCGCCGATATACCGCTCACTCGGCCTGAAGGGAACCGCCACGCTGCGCAGATGCATGCCGATCAGCGTCTCGCCGATGTCGATACCCGCATGCGCCTGAATGGATTCCGCCAGGCAAGGCTGCTTCATGCTGCGGTAGGCGCTGGCTGCCATGGAGCCGCCGGCTCCCGGAATCGGTACAGCCGCCACTTCCGTCAAGCCAAGCCGCTCGAGCAGCTCGCGCTCAACGACCAGCGCTCGGTTCAGATGCTCGCAGCATTGGAAGGCCAGCGAGAATCCGTACTCCGCCTGAACCTCGGCAATGCCTTCAAGCAGCTGCTGCGCCGTCTCCAGCGCGCCGCCTGTCCCTATCCGCTTGCCCGCAACCTCGCTCGTGCTCGCGCCGACGACCAGCACCTTGCCCGGTCCAAGCTTCGCCGTCTCGGCGAGCTCGCGGACGATGCGGGCGGTCTGCCCGTTTAAGGAAATGTTGGAAGCATCGCTCATGCCACAGTCCTCCCTTAATAGTCTCTACGTCGCTTCATGCCCTCGTCCCGCACAGCTTGTATGCGGGGAACCGTCCGGAATACAGACCAAATGGCCTTACGGAAAGAAACGTCCTATCCGTTCTTTAGGTAGCGTTCCTCGATCGCCTTGATCTTGTTGACGCGGCCGACATGACGCTCGCCGTGACTGAACTCGGTTGTCAGCCAGGCGCTGACGATTTCCGCAGCAAGACCAGGGCCGACTACGCGTTCGCCGAGCGCGATCACATTGCTGTCGTTATGCTCGCGCGTCGCTTTGGCCGAGAACACATCATGCGTCAGGGCGCACCGGATTCCCGGCACCTTGTTCGCCGCGATGCTCATGCCGATGCCGGTTCCGCAGATCAGAATGCCGCGATCGGCTTCGCCGGACACGACCTTCTCGCATACCGGCAGCGCATAGTCCGGATAGTCGACGGAATCGGAGCAGCCGCAGCCGAGATCCTCCACCTCATGTCCAAGGCTGCGAATAACCTCCATGATCTCCTCTTTCAGGCGAATGCCCGCATGATCCGTGCCTAGTGCAATTTTCATCGATGAAACCCCCTCATATGTTCGCTTTCGCGTGATTAGCTTGTTTCATTATAACCCAAATATCCCGCAAAAGACGAAAAAAGAGCAGTCGGCGCACACGTAGTGCTCCAATGCTCTTTGCCCAGGCGACCGGCCGTATACTCCGGTGCTCCACCGTGGTTTCATCCACTTCGTCGCCAGTTACACCGGATCTATTGTTGTTTCCCCTACATCTTAAATCAATCGTCCGGGAAAGGCAAGCGGCTTTTTTAGCCACGCCTGCAGCTGTGACTTTTCCACTCACGTGCTCTGATGCCAGAGTCATAATTCATCCGCCCGCAGCAAGCGATTACGCCTGCCCGCCCGCATTCAGCTTGTCCAACAAACGAAAGAGCGCCGTCCGAATCTCGGCTGCGGTCGCTTCATACTCTTCCTTCGTGCCGCCGAACGGGTCCGAGATATCAAAGCTAGGAATGCGCTGGCGAAGCTCAATCAACCGTTCGCGATCCTTATCGCTGACATTTTGACCAAGCGCTCGGGCCAGCTCAATCGATGCGTACAGACTGTCTTGCTCCTGCAAATCTGCAAGCACCTTGCTGTCATCCTCAACATATTCCTTTAAGGTATGCATTTTATCGGCCGCGTGAGGAAACTGCCGAATGGCATATTGCTTATGCGATTGGGTTAGAGTCAGAACGAGATCAGCCCATTCCACCAGCTCTGAGGTGAGCGGCTTTGATACGAGCTCGTCCCGGATATCCTGATCCCGCAGTACGGATTCCGCATGATGGGACACCGGCATGCCATCTATCGCCGATACGCCGGCGGATCGCACCTCCAGCGGAATGCCCCGCTGCTTCGCCAGCTTGCGCAGCATCCCTTCGGCCATCGGACTGCGGCAGGTATTTCCGGTGCAGACAAATAGTATCTTTTTCACAGTCTTAAGGCTCCCTCCCGTCAGTATTAGGTCACTAGGGATATTGTATCAAATCTCATCACAAATTTCGCAACTTCTATATTACTTGGACAAATGATTCCACAAAAGTCTACTCTGCCGGTCAACGAATTCCCGCATTCATCCTCATTTCATATCCGGTGTGCCTTACCACCCGTATCAGACAATAAACATCACGCCGAACACAACCAAAATAAGTCCTCCCAGCATCTCGCCGTACTCGCCCAGCTTGCTGCTGACCTGACGGCCCAGCATCAAACCGAGAATCGACATCAAGCCGCCG
This sequence comes from Paenibacillus sp. FSL M8-0142, assembly GCF_038597315.1. Taxonomy (NCBI): domain Bacteria; kingdom Bacillati; phylum Bacillota; class Bacilli; order Caryophanales; family Paenibacillaceae; genus Paenibacillus; species Paenibacillus sp. FSL M8-0142. The sequence goes on along the minus strand of NZ_CP152008.1, from coordinate 466,960 downwards.
ACCACCCCGAAGGTTACAACGATCAGCGTTACATCATGCACGAACATGCCCAGCGATAATCCGACCGAGAACGAATCGATGCTGACGCTAAGCGAGAACAACAGCATACCCAGCAGTGCGGATGGATGAACGAGCTTGCCCTCGCCTCCGCGAAAAGCGTTATGGATCATATGGCCCCCGAGCAGAACCAGCAATCCGCCGGCGGCAAGCCCGGTAACCTGTCCCAGCAGCAATCCGACATAACGGCCGGCAGCCAGCCCCAGCAGGGGCATCAGCATATGAAACAGGCCGATCAGAAAGCTCATGCCCAGCATATGACGGTGGCGCAGCCCGCCTCGCAAACCGACGCCGATGCCAAGCGAAAACGCGTCTAGCCCGAGTGCAACCGCCATGAGCAGAATCGCCGCAAGCTGTCCCGATTGGACAGACGCCTCCAACATGCCCATTCCCCCAAGTCTCATGGTCTTGTACACCATATGCGGACAAGGGATAAATGATTCCTGATCGGCTTTGGAAAAAAGGCTGCGGTTAATGATCCACGTCGATAACGCGATGTCCTGCCGCCTTCAGCAGCCGGTTCATCACCGCGGCGCCGAGGCCCTCTTCAGGGCAGGCTTCCGCAAGAATGAAGGTGGCGCCGGCCTCGTCGAACCTGCGCAGGCCGGCGTACAGCCGGCGGGCCGCTTCCTCCGGCGCGGCCTGGCGGCCGAGCGGGACCGCCACGTCCGCGCGGTAGCGACCAATGTGCTCGTCGAACGACAGCACACCGGTCACCTCGCCGCGGCGGGCGGCGGCCGCAAGCTCGGCCGCGATGCGGGCCGCTACCGCTTCGGCGTCGCGGCCCTGCACCACGCACATCGCGCCCTTCGGCGCGTAGTGCGTGTATTTCATGCCCGGCGAGCGGGGCGCCGGGCTCTCCGCCTCCCCGGCGGCGCTTGTTAGCGCCGGGTCGAGGCGCACGCTTGCCGCCACCGCGGCAAGCTGCTCGGCCGTGACGCCGCCGGGACGGAGCACCGTCACGGCACCGTCCTCGCCGGCTTGCACGACCGTCGACTCGACGCCGACCCCGGCAGGGCCGCCGTCAAGCACGCCGTCGATCGCGCCGGCCAAATCCTCCAGCACATGGCCCGCAAGCGTAGGGCTCGGCCGGCCGGAGCGGTTCGCGCTCGGCGCGGCCAGCGGGCAGCCGGCCGCGCGAATAAGCGCGAGCGCAGCCGGGTGGTCAGGCATTCGCACCGCGACCGTGTCCAGCCCCGCCGTCACACGGGACGACACGGCACCCGGCTTCACGGGCAGCACCAGCGACAGCGGGCCCGGCCAGAACGCCTTCATCAGCGCACGCTCGGTATCGTTTACCCGAAGCGCCAGGTCATCCAGCTGGGACAAATCCGATATATGCACGATCAGCGGGTTGTCCGAAGGCCTTCCCTTCGCCGCAAATATACGTTCAACCGCTTCCGTGCTTCCCGCATCGGCGCCCAACCCGTAGACCGTCTCCGTCGGGAAGGCGACAAGCCCGCCGCCTGCAAGCACCCGACCCGCTTCAAGCAGAGCCTGCTCCTCTTCCGGAGTTCGGCTGCCGGATTCCATCGATTCAATACCGATACGCCACACCTTCGTCGGTTGTGACTGCGGGTCAACAGGCTGTTCGTTATGTTCCAATTGGCGGCTGTCCTCGCGGCCGCTTGCAGTATGTTCCATTCCCTATCCCAAGCTTTCTGTTTATGAAGTATATTAACCATCAAGCACGCGCCTTGCTGGAGCTAATCCCAATGGCTTTAGAGTTGATACTTTTTGACATTTAAAAAAGCGCTTCGATTCTTCAGTCCCGTCCCGGGTCCCCACCCGGGCAGCCGGTCGCGCTAAAGAGAAAGCACTCTTCTAAATGAAAGTGTATCACACTCGACTCGAATTGAAAATCAAACGGCCTGCATGTCTTCCTATCAATCTTTCCGAATATCATCCTATGCATCCGCTAGATTATCCAAACAATCCTGCCACCCAATTCCAGATCCCGATAAACATATCCCATAAGAAAAACCGGACTTCAGGCTCGGTATCGCCCGCATTGACTGGCTCATCCGCCTGGCTCTTATCGGCTTGCGCCGAGACGGTCTGGACGCCGGCATCCGCCGGCTGCGCCGCCGCGTCTCCGCTGCCCCCGTCGATGAAGCACAGCGGCGGGAACAACACGCACCACCAGTTCTGTCCCTGTCCCTCGCCAAGCGTGATGCGCACCGCATCATAATCGCCTGCCGGATAGACCGTGCCGCCGTACAGCTTTGTCGGGAACGGTACGACGCCGAGTTCCACATTGTAGCTGTAGGTGATTCCCCGTTTTCTCAGCTCTTCACCGACCAGCTGGCGAATTTCCGGCAGATGCCGGCTCGTCAGCGCCTTAGCTTCCTCGAGGCTCTGCGGGTTATCCAGCTGCTGAACCCATAGCTGCATTTGCTCCACGACCGCATCGCGGATTTCCCGCTTCACAAGCTGATCGGAGGGACTGTCGGAATTGGCCAAGATGCGCAGCCGGATCGATTCCTGAGGAATCGGCCCCCCCACAACAGAAGCATCAATTCGCTGACCTTCCCACACGGTAATGACCATAAACATACAGGATAAGAGCAAAATCATTTTTTTCACGATAATACGGAGGGTTTCGCTATAATGGTTCATCTTGGACAACCGCCTCTCTATCAACCGATAATCTATGATGCTATCAGTATGTCCGGCCGCCGAAGATCTAAACGTGAATCTAGCAATTTGTTTAAAAAGATGATAGAGACACCTGTCGCAAGGTCTTTCAAACCATATCCCCCGTTACCCTGTCAGCCCTCCAATAGGTTACTTCCTTGCCTAGGGCTAATCACAGGCTCATTTCTTGTCCTTACAAAAAATAAAAGATGCTGCCCCGTATGGACAACATCTCTTCATAAATGTATTTGGAAATTTCGGGTATCCTGGTTCAAGACAGGCCATTTCGAATAGGATAGCCCCCACCAGTGCACGATGGCTACGGCTTAGGCCTGCTTCGCCACCGTCGACCGGTGGGCATGCGGATCCGGCATATCCTCCTCGATTTCCCGGCCGTGCAGCTTCACGCTCATGGCTACCCCGAGGCTCGCCATGCTGATTACGAGCGACGTTCCCCCGTAACTGATAAACGGCAATGTAATCCCCGTCAGCGGCATGAGGCCGATAAACATCCCGATATTCTCAAAGATTTGGTATAAGAACATGGACACGATCCCTATGATGAGAAACGGACCGGCACGTTCACGCGATTCGAGCGATATCAGAATCATCCGATGGATCAGAATGAAATAGAGCAGGAGCAGCACGGAAGAGCCGATAAACCCGTATTCCTCCGCAATCTGCACGAAGATGGAGTCGGAATAGGTATACGGTACCCGTCCCGATTGCACCGAGGTCCCCTGCATAAAGCCTTCCCCGGTCATGCCGCCGGAAGCGATCGCCAGCTTGGCATTGTGGGTGTGATAGCCGGCACCGGCGTTGTCCGTCGTCTCGGGCATCAGCCACGGGTCGATCCGGTCCAGCCAGTGCGAGCGGCTCCCTTCCTTCATGAAGGCTGTAATCTCGTCATGGTAATGAATGTAAGCCTGGATTCCGCCGAAAGCGGTGCCCGCAACGAGCACCAGACCGATCAGCGCATGCGATAATTTGACATTACCAATCCACAGCAGCCCCATCAAAATGATGACGTAGCTTAGCGCATTCCCCAAGTCGTTGATGCCCATGACGAGCACGAAGGGAATAAACGCCAGGAAGCCGACCGGAATGACATCGCGGATAAAGGAAAGCTGCGATTTATTTTTCTTCACCAGTATAAAAGTCAGGAAGATAATCAAGACCAACTTAAACATTTCCGCCGGCTGCAGGCTCGTAAACCCGAGATTAATCCAGCCCTTCGAGCCGTTAAGCGTTGACCCGAAAAACATAACGTACACAAGCAGCAGCAGGCCGCCGATATAAATGTAGGTCGCGTGTTTAATGAGAACGCGGTAATCCAATAGGCTCATGCCGAAGAAAGCGATAAAGCCCGCAACGTAAAAGATGAGCATCTTAATATGGTACCCGTTCCAATCAGCCGATCCGATGGTTACACTGTACAAGGAAGTTATGCTGATGATCATCAGCATGACAAGGACGGTTACGACAACAAAGTCTATTTTTTTAAATTTCTGAAGCATGCCTTTGATCCCCCTGTGCCGGAGCTTATCGCTCCGATGTGCCTTACCGGCCATATAACGATCTGCCCGGATAAAAAGTTTGGGCTCTCCCGGCCCATACCTGGCGCATTAGCCATCGCCCCAACAGCCTTTCAAGGATGCGGGCGGACGATAAGACAGAATACGAACCTTATGAGCACGAACGGATCATGAGCATGAGAAGCCTGCACGGGAAGCAGCGGATTTCCGCAAGTAAACCCATGATCATCATATATTGTAAAAGAATTTCCCTCCGAACACAATTTAACGGGCAATTCCCAAAACATGCCTGTCGATTCCCGCCAAATCCGGGATCGTAACGATCTCGTCCCAATGACCGGCAGCCCGCAGCATATCCGCTACATCCTGCGCCTGGCCCATGCCCAGCTCGAAGGCGATCAGTCTCGGCGGCGTCGCAAGCAGCGGGAGCTGATCCATCATCACACGGTACGGATAGAGGCCGTCGGGCCCGCCGTCCAGCGCGGTTCGCGGCTCATGATCCCGCACCTCGGGCTGAAGCTCTTCAATGTCGCTGGCCGGAATATACGGCGGATTGGAGACAATCATATCCGGCGCCAAGCCGGCGAACGGCTCGAGCAGATTGCCCTGCCTGAACTCCACGTCGGCTCCGAGCCGGGACGCATTACGCCGCGCAACATCCAGCGCCTGCGGCGAAATGTCGCTCGCCAGCATGCGCAGCCCTTTCGCCTCCAGCGCCAGCGTTACGGCGATGGCACCGCTGCCGGTGCCGATGTCGACGGCGGTCAGTCTTTCGCCAGGCTGCGGTGCCAGCTGGTTTCCGTACTTCAGCACGGCCTCGACGAGCAGCTCCGTTTCAGGACGCGGAATCAGAACGGCCGGCGTCACCTCGAACGATCGCCCGTAGAACTCCTGCTCCCCGATGATGTATTGCGCCGGGACGCCGTCGGCCTTCCGGTTGATGACGTCCTCGAAATCGCTGCGCCGGTCCTCGGGAAAACCGTCGCCGAGGGCCACGTAATACGCCGTGCCGGTCAGCCCCAGCACATGCTCCAGCAGCAGCTGCGCATTTCGCTGCGGCTCCAGGACCCCGACCCCGTCTAAAAAAGAAGAAGCCTCCAGAAAGGCTTCCCGTATGCTGCGCTCCGGCGTCAATGCAAATTTGTTTCGCTCCAAAGCGTTATACTCCTTTATCCATCATTTCCGCTTGCTCTGCGATGGTCAGGGCGGAAATGATCTCCTCGATTTCGCCGTTCATCACCTGATCCAGCTTATGCACGGTAAGCCCGATCCGATGGTCGGTCACCCGGCTTTGCGGGAAATTGTACGTGCGGATCCGCTCGCTTCGATCTCCGGTGCCGACCTTGCTCTTGCGCTCGCCGGCGTACTTCGCTTCCTCTTCCTGGCGCATCATGTCGTAGATGCGCGCGCGAAGCACCTGCAGCGCCTTCTCCTTATTGGAGTTCTGGGACTTGCCGTCCTGGCACGTAGCCACAATGCCGGTCGGGATATGCGTTACGCGAACCGCCGACTTCGTGGTGTTAACGGACTGACCGCCCGCACCGCTGGAGCAGAACGTATCCACGCGGATATCCTTATCCAAAATCTCGATATCGACTTCCTCGGCTTCCGGCATGACCGCCACTGTTGAAGTGGAGGTATGGATACGACCGCCGGATTCCGTTGCCGGAATACGCTGCACCCGGTGCGCGCCGCTCTCGAATTTCATTTTGCTGTAAGCACCGCGGCCATTGATCATGAAGATAACCTCTTTAAAACCGCCGAGGTCGTTCATGTTCACGTCCATCAGCTCAACCTTCCAGCCCTGGGAATCGGCATAACGGGTGTACATCCGGTACAGATCGGACGCGAAGAGCGCCGCCTCGTCTCCGCCGGCTGCACCGCGAATCTCGACGATAACGTTCTTGTCATCGTTCGGGTCCTTCGGCAGCAGCAGAATCCGGATTTTCTCCTCCAGCTCCTGTTGGCGGGCGGAGAGCTCCTCGATTTCCATTTTCACCATTTCGCGCATTTCGTCATCGAGCTTCTCACCCTGCATTGTTTTTGCAGCTTCAAGCTCTTCCATTACATTTTTATATTCAACATAAGCCTCATAAGCAGGCTGCAGATCGGATTGTTCTTTGGAATAATCCCTTAGCTTCTTGGAGTCATTCGCGACATCCGGATCGCACAGCAGCTCGCTCAGCTTCTCGTAACGGTCCGCCAGGGATTGCAATCGGTCTAACAAGGAATTCACCTCTCTTACGTAATATTCCTGATTCTAGCGCCTATCGCTCCCTCGAATATGCGAAGCGTAAACGACTGTTTATTATAGCATGAAACGTCCTATTTGACTAGAAGGGCATAGGCGCGGGAAACGCAGGAAGCGTTCCCTGCCCTGCATGAAACATCCGCTTGGCAAAAAGACCATGATCCCATGCATCATCTGGCATGGAGCCATGGTCTTTGTATCATAATATGCTACACGTTGAAGCGGAAGTGCATGACATCGCCGTCATTGACGACATAGTCCTTCCCTTCAAGGCGGAGCTGTCCGCGCTCCTTCGCGCCGTTCATCGATCCCGCGGCAACAAGATCATCGTAGGACACCACCTCGGCCCGGATAAAGCCGCGCTCGAAATCGCTGTGGATGACGCCGGCCGCCTGAGGAGCCTTCGTGCCTTTGCGGATCGTCCATGCGCGTACCTCCTGCACGCCTGCGGTAAAGTAGGTGTACAGGCCGAGCAGGCTGTATGCCGCTTTAATGAGGCGGTTCAGGCCGGATTCCTCCAGGCCCAGCTCTTCGAGGAACATGGCCTTGTCTTCACCTTCAAGCTCGGCGATTTCGGCTTCCACCTTGGCGCTGATCGGAACGACGGCAGCATTCTCGGCAGCCGCGAACTCGCGGACCTGCTGCACGTACGGATTGCTGTCCGCGTCAGTCACGCCATCCTCGCTTACGTTGGCCGCATACAGCACCGGCTTGAGCGTCAGCAGATGCAGATCGCGGACGATCAGCTTCTCCTCATCGGACAGCTCGACGCTGCGTGCCGGCTGATCATTGTACAGGGCTTCCTTCAGACGCTCCAGCAGCTCTACTTCCTGGGCGTACTGCTTGTTGCCGCCCTTCATGTTCTTCTTCGTACGCTCGATCCGCTTCTCGACGCTGTCCAGATCCGCCAGGATCAGCTCCAGGTTGATGGTCTGGATGTCGCTCACCGGGTTGACCTTGCCGTCTACGTGGGTGATATTCTCATCCTCAAAGCATCGTACGACGTGCACGATCGCATCGACCTCGCGAATATGGGCCAGGAACTTATTTCCGAGCCCCTCCCCTTTGCTCGCACCGCGAACCAGTCCCGCGATATCAACGAATTCGAAAGCGGTCGGAACGGTTTTATTCGGCTGCACCAGCTCGGTCAGCTTATCAAGGCGCTCATCCGGCACCTCAACGACGCCGACGTTCGGGTCAATCGTACAGAACGGGTAGTTCGCCGATTCGGCGCCCGCCTGCGTTATCGCATTAAACAATGTGGATTTGCCGACGTTCGGCAAACCGACGATCCCTGCTTTTAAAGCCATTTATATGACAACTCCTTATCAGGTTACTCTATCACTTATATGCATTTTCTTTCAGAGGCTGTGGGGGTTTGTGCTCCCTTAAACCTCAGGTCCAAAACAATCTTATTAATTATAGCAGATACCCGATAGAGTTCAACACGTATTGCTGCAGATACTCCCGCGTGTTCCATAACGTTTCCTGCATGGCGATCAGTCCTGTCGTTATCGACCTTGCTTTGCGGTCGTTAGAGCTTTCAGTACAGACCACCTTGCTTGTCGTTACAACCCTTGCTTGCGGATCAGGCGAGTCGTTGACCTTAACGACTCGATATCTGGAGCCCCGATCCCCAGCATCGCGGTTCGAAGCTCCAGCTCCGTCTGAGCGAGGCGCCGGTCCAGCGCTTCCTCGGAATCGACGGCAGGCCCGAGCAATCCCCGCCCAAAGCCCGCCAGATCAGCGCCCAGTGCAATCGCTTTGGCGGCATCCACGCCGCTGTTGAGCCCGCCGCTGCCGATCATCGGAAAATCCGGAACAGCTTCCCGCACCTCGACGATACATTCCGCCGTCGGATTGCCCCAGTCGGCAAAGGCCTCCGCTGCGGCGCGACGTACCGGATCATTCGCCCGGAATTTCTCGACCTGGCTCCAGGAGGTGCCTCCCGCTCCCGCCACATCGATGAAAGCAACACCGAGCTCCATCAGCATCCGGGCCGTCTCCCCGTCAATGCCCCAGCCGACTTCTTTAACCCCGACAGGAACCTCAAGGCTGCTGCACAGCTCTTCAATCCTGGAGGCAAGTCCGCCAAATCGCGTATTCCCTTCCGGCTGGAACACTTCCTGCAGGGCGTTGAGATGCAGCACCAGCATATCGGCACCCGCAATGTCGACCGCCCGGCGGCAATCATCCGTTCCGAAGCCGTAATTGAGCTGAACCGCCCCAAGGTTCGCGATGATCGGTACGCTTGGCGCCCGCTCTCTCACGCGAAAGGTCGGGGCAAGCTCTTCCTTCTCCACCGCTGCCCGGATGGAGCCGACGCCAAGCGCCCAGCCCCGGCGCTCCGCCGCTTCCGCAAGCCGCATATTAATCTCCCCGGTTGTCCGGCTCCCCCCCGTCATGGAGCTGATGAGAAACGGCGTCCGTGTTGGAATGCCAAGAAAGGAGGTGTCGAGCCTGATGTCCTCGAAACTCACCTCAGGCAGCGCGCAATGCCGGAAGCGGTAGCGCTCAAAGCCTGAAGTAATGCCTACGGAGCCGACCTCTTCCTCCAGGCACAGCCGCACATGCTCAATCTTCCGCTCGCCGGTGGGGACATCCGGAAGCAGCCTGCCGCCGGATGACTCCAAGCCGTCTGCCCGATTACAAATTGCGGCAGGCTCCATCGTTCCGGCCCTTATTTTTTTCCATGCATTCATTTCCATAGCACCTCCTGTTTAAAAATTTTTGTGATCGATATTATGGCGGCTTGTAGGCTTGTCGAACCGATGGGTGCTCAGCCAGAACGATAAATCCGGACCGAACGAAATGCCTGTCCATACTGCGCCGCATCTGTCCGGCTTATTCGTGAATCATCACATATTAACGAGCTCCGCCCATGTTGTTATCCATATATTTCTCTTAAACGGCTGTTACACATCAGCCCAAATATTCCCTTGCACCCGAGCAACGCTACAGCAGCGGCGACATCAACCGCGCCGCGGATTCGAGCAGCCGGGTCATGATGCGCTTCTTCCTCGTGCGGCTTCGGTCATACAGCACTGCGTGCTCCAGATCCTGCTCAAAATCGGCTACCAGCTGATTGACGCTGTCCGTATGCACGAGAAGCGCGTTCACTTCAAAATTCAGGTGAAAGCTGCGCATGTCCATATTCGCCGTTCCGATAGTGGCAACCTCTCCATCCACAATGAGCAGCTTGGAATGCATAAAGCCCTTCTCGTATTCGAATACCCGCACTCCCGCATCCAGCAAAGCCGGGAAATACGAATGCGAGGCCAGAAACGGCAGCCACTTGTCCGGTTTCGACGGAAACAGGATCCGGACGTCAAGGCCGGACAAAGCCGCGACCCTCAGCGCCGTCAAAATATCTTCATCCGGGATAAAATAAGGCGTCGCAAGCCATACGGAATGACGTGCCGATGCGATCATGGAGAAGAAGATATGCTTGAGCGCCCGGCGCTCATTATCCGGTCCGCTGGCAATAATCTGCACGGCTCCGGAGGAGTGATCGACGAGATCCGGGGAGAAATACACCTGGTCTGTAGGCTGCTCTCCGGTCATATATTCCCAGTCCTGCAGGAACACAATTTGCAGCGTCCTGACGGCCTCGCCCCGGACCAGCATATGCGTGTCCCGCCAAAACCCGAAAACCTTGCTGCGGCTCAAATACTCGTCCCCGACATTCAAGCCGCCGATGAAGCCGACGGTACCGTCGATGACAACGATTTTCCGGTGATTGCGGTAATTGACCCGGCTCGTGAAGAATATCGCCTTCGGGCTGCCGAATACGGCTACCTTAATCCCCGCAGCTTTCATCTCCTCCAGGAAAGCGGGCGGCAGCTGCAGGCTGCCTACCGCATCGACCATGAACCGGACGGCAACCCCTTCCCTGGCCTTTCGCACCAGAATGTCCCGAATTTGGGTCCCGATATCGTCAGGACGATAAATGTAATATTCCATATGAATATGATGCTTGGCCAGCTCCAGCTCGCGAAGCAGTGCCGCGAACGTCTCCTCTCCGTTCGTGAGCACCTTGGTATCCGAAGAGAACGAAACCGGCGCACGCCCGAGGCGGGTGGACAGCTGCAGGAGCTGCTGGTGCTCCCTTTTAAAACGGGAGATATCTTGGTTGCTGCGCCGAAGCACTTCGCTGGTATAGGCCAAGCCGTCCTTTTGCGCCTTCTTGTCATATTTTCTGCGTTTAAAATAGTTCTGTCCGAACAGAAAATAAAAAACTAGCCCTACGATCGGTACTAGTGCAAGCAGTAGAATCCAGGCCATTGTACTGGTCGGATGCCGGTTCTCCATGAAAATCATGAACCCGATCGAGACGACGGTCAGGGTCGAAAATATCCCGATGATAGTTCCTGTCGTCTTGCCGAAATAATCGATGCCAAAATAATAAAACGCGAATAATAACGCGGTAATCAGTACGGCCTGTATTCCCTTTCTCATATCCTTCTACCCCTTGCTTCATCGCTTCATCTCTCTTTTGTATGTACGATGCTGGTCAACCCATATTCTACATGATAAGTCTCGGGAACTAAAGCATGAACTAAAAAGCCCCGATCCTCGTTAGGCCCAATAAAAAGACTATTGACAGAAGCAGCTCCGTTTGCTAAAAATATGACTAACGACCGTTAGTTAGGAGGATTGCGATGAGTGCCGCTGAGATAAAACAGTCCGCTCTGGCCCGCTTCGCCCAAGACGGCTATGAAGGAGCCTCGCTTAAACATATTGCCGATGATTGCGGAATAAAGAAGCCATCGATCTATGCTCATTTTTCCAGTAAAGAGGACCTGTTCCTGCAGGTGCTGGCCGATGTATTCGAGCGGCAGAAGCAGCGGATCGAAGACTATTTCGAGGAGCACACCTCCCTTCCGCTTGAAGCGCAGCTGAAAGGATTTGTGGTGGATTGGCAGCAGATTTACGAACGGGATGCGGAGAGAAAGTTTTTCCTGAGAATGGTTTTTTTCCCGCCAAGCGCTCTGTATGACGATGTCATGAATCTCGTCTATCCGTTCCTGGATGAGCAGGAACAGAAGCTGTCGAGGCTTCTAGCCGCAGGCTGTCCGGTACAAGGACGGATCATTCGGCACCCTAGGCAGGCCGCCATTGCCTACCTTACCTTGCTCGACGGCATTGCCGTCGAGATGCTGTACGGCGGGGAAGCCCGCACCACTCGGCGGCTTGAAGCCGCATGGCCCGTGTATTGGTCCGGCGTGTCGAGAGAAAGATAACGATACTTCCCGATCAAACATCGGCCTGACGCTCCAGCGCGAAATGGCACAATCCATAAAATTTGCGCAAAAGGAGCACTTCGTGTTAGTCAAGAAAAGGAGAGGAATCATCATGAATCGGAATTGGGTTTTTGTACTTTTGGCCGGCTTGGTCGAAATATTGTGGGTCATCGGCTTAAAACACGCTTCAAATACGTGGGAGTGGCTAGGAACCGCTCTGGCGATTGTCGCCAGTTTCTTTTTGATCATTGAGTCGGCTAAACGGCTCCCTGTGGGGACGGTATATGCGGTTTTTACCGGGATCGGCACGGCTGGAACGGTCGGCACTGAAATGCTGCTGTTCGGCGAACCCTTTAAGCTGATTAAGGTGCTGCTGATCGGAGTGCTGCTGGCCGGAGTCATCGGACTAAAGCTGGTCACCGCTGACAATGCCGAGCAAAACGGGGAGGTGAGCCGATAATGGCCTGGATCGCGCTTATTTGTGCAGGATTGCTTGAAATCGGCGGGGTGATCGGCATTAAAGGAGTGTCTCAGCGTAAGGGCTGGATCTATCTGCTGCTGATGTTCGCTTCGTTTGCAATCAGCTTCTCCCTGCTGTCGTTTGCCATGGAGAGCATCCCCATGGGTACGGCCTATGCCATCTGGACCGGAATCGGGACGGTCGGCAGCACCGTCACGGGCATGGTCCTGTTCGGCGAGCCGAAGGAATGGCGGCGTATCCTGTTCATCGCCATGATTCTGTGCTCTGCCGTCGGATTGAAGCTGATCACTTAAGCTACTTCCTTATTCGTAAATGTACGGTGGTTGCATGGGTTAGCCATTGATGCTTGCGAGCGGATGTAGCTTTTATGCGGCGGAAACAAGTCCCTTTTGAGTACTTGTGAGGCGAATATAGCCTCATGTGACGGTAACAAGTCCCTTTTGGGTTCTTGTGTGGCGAGTATAGCCTCATGTGACGGAAGTAAGTCCCTTTTAGGGACTTGTGAGGCGAGTATAGCCTCATACGGCGGAAACTAGTCCCTTTTAGGGACTTATGAGGCGGATATAGCCCCATGCAGCGGACTTTTCGGGACTTGTGAGGCGAATATAGCCTCATGCGGCGGAAGCAAGTCCCTTTTAGGCATGAGCGTTGCATAAATCTTTACATCTGCAAGCACTTGGATGAAATCTGAATAAGAACAATTAATTTACAGTTGTTTTTTCGAGAATTACACTAAAAGATCCAACACTTCTTAAATGTAGCTACGTTTTCCCATAAAATGTATTTTGTGCGAGATTTTCGTTTCCTAAGTCACTTTGCTTGTTTTAAAAATGCCAATGCTCGTTCGTAATTCAGGTACCTTCCTTGGTGCACCGCGTGGCTTTCCAGAAGTTGTTCGCGTAGGTGCTCGAAACAGAGCGTTCAAGAACTGGGACCACGGATGATACATGTGAATTCGAAACAATTCAAGGACACGCCAAACGCTTTTCTTGGTTTCTAGACGTAGCTGCATATACTGTGCCAGCACGTAAGCGATCAGCGCAAGGTAAATCTGGTTCCATATCGCTTGCGGCTTATAGCTGTGCAGTTTTTTTAGGCGCAGATGCTGCTTTATCCATTTAAAGAAAAGTTCAATAAGCCATCGGCATTTGTAGATATGAGCTACTTCTTCGGCCGTTATGTCCTGTCGAGAGGTAAGTAGGCGATAATAGCGCCCCTGCTCATCATAAAACTCTACGAGCCGGACTCGTTCCTTCATCTTGCGCCAACCGCTACCTACGTTCACAAGAGCATCTCGTGTGATCGGACTTCCTGGAGGGATTTCTCGTTCCTCCACAACATGGATTGAGGTGCGATCTCTCATTCGCATGACAAATTGAATGCCGCGCTCCATCCAGTTATCCATGTTTTTGTAGCTATCATAACCACGGTCCATGACATAAGTTGCCGCCTGCTCGGTGACCAGTTCGACCGCCCCGGCTCGGTCGCCTACGTTTAAAGTCGATGGGATGACAGCGTCCGGATATACCACTTCGGGTGAAGCGGCTACGAGCCGCACATGCAGCTTTACCCCGCTGGAGGTATGCGAAACTCTGGCCCAATCCCCAAGTACCAAGGGGAGTGTGATTTTCGACGAATCAATGAGTGCCAGAGGTCCAATGGTTGAAGAAATGCCCTGCTGGTGAGCCGTCAGCTTCTGGACACGGGCAACGCTATGGAGAAAAAGCATGTGCAAGATTTCCGTCGGGATTTCGCTGAGTTTCCGTGACAATTGGGCTGCGCTGATGCTGGGCAGATCAAGGATGGACCGAATTTCAGAGTGTGCATAAATTTGTTCTTCCATCTCGATATAGCTTTGCCAATGGTTGAACTGAGCCAGAATGAAAATGAGAATGCTTTTGTTGATGGTGAGCTTCTTGGCGTAGCGATCGGCATGAAGGAGTCGATCGTGTACATCCAAAGGCAGTAAAGAAAGCAGTTGACGAACGACAGTGTTTTGGGTTACGTTATCCATGGTTTGGACTCCTTTTTAGAGGTCGTGGACAACGTGCTACGTCTTCTAAATTAGGAGCCTTTTTTTGTTTTGTCCATGAAAAAGATACAGGTAGTTACAGAAATAGTAACTTCAGCAAAAGTTGTGATAGGTTTTATGCAACGCTCATGCCTTTTAGGGACTTGTGAGGCGAATATAGCCCCATGCGGCGGAAGCAAGTCCCTTTTAGGGACTTGTGAGGCGAATATAGCCTCATGTAGCGGAAACAAGTCCCTTTTGAGTACTTGTGAGGCGAATATAGCTCCATTGTTGCAAAATAAGTCCCTTTTGAGTACTTGTGTGGCGATTATAGCCTCATGTAGCGGAAACAAGTCCCTTTTGGGTACTTATGATGCGAATATAGCCCCATACGGCGGAAGCAGGTCCCTTATGGGTACTTGTGTGGCGAATATAGCCCCATGTGGCGGAAGCAGGTCCCTTATGGGTACTTGTGTGGCGAATATAGCCCCATGTGGCGGAAGCAAGTCCCTTTTGAGTACTTGTGATGCGGATATAGCCCCATGCAACGGAAACAAGTCCCTTTTGAGTACCTGTGTGGCAAATATAACCTCATACGACGCAAACAAGTACCTTTTGAGTATTTGTGAGACCGATATAGCCCTATACAGCGGAAACAAGTCCCTTTTGGATACCTGTGTGGCGGAAGTAAGCCCTTATTCATAACTAGTATAAGATCTTTCAAAAGAACGGCCTTTCACGAAAGTTGAAACGGCCGTTCTTTTTCCTTTATAATCGGAAATGACCGCAAGGTCAATAACGGAACTCTCAAGTTCCCAAGTGAGGTGAAATCAGGCTTGGCTGATAAAACGGCAGATAAAAGGCAGCAAATTCTCATCACTGCGATGCAGCTGTTTTCCGCGAAGGGCGCCTCGGAAACCTCCATGCAGGAGATCGCCGAAGTATGCGGGATGTCGAAAGGCAGCCTATATTTACATTTCAAATCCAAAGAGGAATTGGAAAAGAGCATCTACGAGCATATCATCGGCCGGATCAAGGATGAGATTTTGCGGGTGGATAACGATCCGCTCCTTGAACCGAGGGAACAGCTTCGCAAGCAGGCCGAGGTGCTACTTATCCATTTCATGGAGATTCGCGAATTTCTGCTGAAGCAGTTTCACGATCAGACAGTGCCGGGAAAGCCGCCGTTTGACAAGGATAACGCCCAGCAGGAAATTGTGCAGGCATTGCAGTGGTTTAACCATAAACTTCAAGTCATCTACGGGCCTGAAGCCGCTCCCTACACGATGGAGATCGCCATGCTCATGGGCGGTATATTGGGCACCTACATCCGGTTCCTGTTCATGCCGGACTTCCACCTGAATGTGGGACAAACAGCCGAACACCTTATTCAGCTGATGGACGACGTGATGGCAAGCATGCTTCGCCGGCGGCCGAAGCCGCTTATTCCGCTGGAGGTCGTTCTGGGGCAGAAGGATCTGTGTCAGGTCGACCTGCGGTCGCCGCGTCACCCGCTTATCGTGATTAAGGCAATGAAGAATGAACTAAAGCAGCTGAAGCTTGATCACGAGCTCCGGCAAGACACCCTGGAGTCCCTCGGGATTATGGAGAAGGAACTGATCACCCTCCAGCCGAGCCGGGCGGTACTGAAGGGAATGCTCAGAAACCTTGAAGGAATCGAAGGTCTGGAAGACTTATATGAAGAGCTGAAGAATACCATCACGACCGTACTGGAAACCTACTTAGCACCTGGCGGAATGACATAGGAAGATTTGTTCAAAGCTAGAGACATAAGTTATGGAGAGGGGAGAAACCCGACGCATGAAAGGAATTATTAATTTTTCGCTGCGGAACAAATTTGCCATCTGGCTGCTAACCATCATCGTAACCTTCGCCGGACTATACAGCGGGGTGACGATGAAACAGGAAACAATCCCGGATATTAACGTGCCGTTCCTTAGCGTAACCGCTGTTTATCCGGGCGCCGCACCCGAAGGCGTTGTGGAGGAAGTTACCAAGCCGCTGGAGACGCGTCTCCGGAATATCGATGGCGTAAAGACCGTCACTTCCACCTCAATGGAGAATGCGGCAAATGTCATGGTCGAATTCGATTACGGAACCGACCTCGACAATGCGACAGCGGCCGTTCGCGAAGCCATCCAAGAGGTTCAGCTGCCGGATGAGGCCCAGAAGCCGACCATCTCGAAATTCAGCATGAGCTCGATGCCGGTGGTCTCGCTGAGTATTTCGAACAGCAATAACATGAAGCTCGACGAATTGACCCGCATTACCGAGAATGACATCGTGCCTGCTCTCGAGGATCTGGACGGCGTAGCTTCCATCCAGGTTGCCGGCCAATACGTCAATGAAGTCCAGCTGAAATTCAAGCAGGACGAAATGGATAAGCTTGGCCTCACGGAAGATACCGTGAAGCAGATCGTCCAAGCTTCCTCGCTGTACGTTCCGCTCGGCATGTTCGAGATGGATAAATCGCAAAAGGCCGTTGCGATCGACGGCGGGATCATTACCATTGATGATCTGAAGAACTTGGCGATCCCCGTTATTCCAGGCGGTGCAGGCGCGCAAGCCGGTGCAGGAGCAGGGGCTCCGAACGCAGGCGGCGCTGGTCAGCCGGGAGCTGCTGCCGGTCAAGGGGCCGGAGCAGGGGCAGGCGACCAAGGAGCTCCACAGAACGGCACGGGTGCCCAGGCAGCAACGCAGACAGGCGCAGGCGCTCAAGGTCAGAGCCAGGGTGCCGCAGGCGCTCAGGGACAAGGCGCTCCAGGCGGACAAACCGGCGCTCCTGCCGGCATCCCTACCGTGAAGCTGAGCGAAATTGCCGATATTAACGTCATCGGCACCTCGGAATCGATCTCCCGCACCAACGGGAAGGAATCGATCGGCATTCAGATCGTCAAGTCCAATGATGCCAACACCGTTGACGTGGTCAACCTCGTGAAGGATAAGGCCGAAGAACTCGGCAAATTGTATCCGGACATGGATCTGACCATTATGCTCGACCAAGGCAAGCCGATCGAAGACTCTGTGCATACGATGCTTTTCAAAGCGTTGTACGGGGCGTTGTTCGCGGTCCTGATCATTATGATCTTCCTTCGCAATATCCGTTCGACGATTATTTCGATCATCTCGATCCCGCTGTCCCTGCTGATTGCGATTCTGTGCTTGCAGCAGATGGATATCACCCTGAATATGATGTCCCTCGGCGCGATGACCGTTGCCATCGGACGGGTTGTGGACGACTCGATCGTTGTTATTGAAAACATATACCGGCGCATGTCGCTTTCCACCGAGAAGCTTTCAGGCAGGGAGCTCATCAGCGCCGCCACCCGCGAAATGTTCGTGCCGATTATGTCCTCGACCATCGTAACGATCGCGGTATTCCTGCCGCTCACCCTGGTCAGCGGCATGGTAGGCGAACTGTTCATGCCATTCGCATTGACGATGGTATTCGCGCTGCTGGCTTCTCTCGTCGTTGCGATCACGCTCGTGCCGGCCATGGCACACAGTCTCTTCCGCAAGGGACTGAAGAACAAGCATGACCATGCGGAGAAGCCGGGCGCAATCGCCAAAGGCTATCGCTCCATCCTGAAATGGTCCTTGAATCATAAGGCCATTACCTTCCTGATGGCGGTAGCTCTGCTGGTCGGCAGCCTGTTCCTTACGAAATTCCTGGGCGTCAGCTTCATTCCGGAGCAGGAAGACAAATACGTAATGGTGACGTATTCCCCTGAGCCGGGCGTCCTGCTCGAGGATGTTGAGCAGCGTGCGCTGAAAGCCGAGAAGCTGATCATGGATCAGCCGGGCGTAGAGAAAATGCAGTATTCCATCGGGGGCAGCAATCCGCTTGGCATGGGCTCTGCTAATTCGGGATTGTTCTATATTATGTATGAATCGGACACCAAGAACTTTGAGGATGTCAAAACAGCCCTGATTGAAGACCTGACGAAGGCCGTTCCGGAAGGAACCTGGGCCAACATGGACATGGCCGGCGGCTTTGGCGGCAACCAGCTGACGGTGAACGTGTTCGGCGATTCTCTGGATCAGATCAAGCCGGTAGCCGATCAGATTGTGGAGCTCGCCAATAAGGACACCGCGACATTCGATAACGCCGAAACAAGCTTGTCCGAGGCGTTTGAGCAGTACACGCTGGTCGCTGATCAAGAGAAGCTGAGCTCGCTCGGTCTCACCGCCGGACAGCTCGCCATGAAGCTTAGCCCGGTACGCGAACGTCCGGTGCTGACAGAGGTAAACATTGAGGACAAAACCTATAATGTCTACATCGAAGCCGATACGACCACTTACAAGAGCATCAAGGAGATTGAGAACGAAACCGTAACATCCCCGCTTGGCATCGAGGTGCCGATCAAGGACGTTGCCGAAGTCGAGGAAGGAACGACTCCTGATACAATCACACGCATCGACGGTAAAATGGTTGTGACGGTAACTGCCGACATTTTGACCAATGACGTTGGAACAGCATCCAGCAACTTGGAAGCTGAAGTCGATAAGCTGGAAATTCCGGACGGCGTCTCCGTACAATTCGGCGGAGTTACGGAACAGATTAATGAAACGTTCGGGCAGCTGGGTCTCGCCATGCTGGCCGCGATCGCCATCGTGTATTTCGTTCTCGTTGTCACGTTCGGGGGCGCGCTCGCTCCGTTCGCGATTCTGTTCTCGCTGCCGTTCATCGTCATCGGGGCGATTATCGGTTTGCTGGTGACCGGCGAAACGCTTAACGTTTCCTCGCTGATGGGCGTGCTGATGCTGATCGGTATTGTCGTCACCAACGCGATCGTTCTGATTGACCGCGTAATTCACAAAGAGCGCGAAGGCCTCAGCACTCGCGAAGCGCTGCTAGAGGCAGGGGTCACCCGTCTTCGTCCAATCCTGATGACCGCACTCGCGACCATCGGCGCTCTGCTCCCGCTCGTATTCGGATGGGAGAACAGCGCAGGAATTATCTCTCGTGGACTCGGCATCACGGTAATCGGCGGCTTGATCAGCTCCACGCTGCTGACGCTTGTCGTCGTACCGATCGTGTATGAGTTCTTGATGAAATTCCGCAAGAAACAAGTTGCCGAATAAAACGGCTCGTCTATAACAATAAGGGCATCATTCAGGTCTGCTAAGACTCGAATGATGCCCTTTTGTTCATTCTATAGTATGCTTTCGGACCGAGTGCAGCCATCCAGACTTTCACATTCGCTCCATTTTATCCGCTTGGTTAATGTACTAGCTCCGCCTCACGGGATTGCCTCCATACCCTCAGCATCCGCAAATCCTGCACGAGAAACTCCTCCAGCAAGCGGAACAATGCGCGATAAAGCGGACTATCAGTCGAAGTCTTCATATCCTCACAGAGCGAGGGCACCCACGCCAGCAAATGCTCCTCCAAAAATTGTTCCTGTGCGGCCATCAGCTTCAGCAAGCCGTCTTCGCCATAGCAATTATTCAGCATCCGGTCGTGGAGCACCGTCATGAATTCCAGCTCGATCGCCAAATGATCGTCGGCCTCTCCGTGCAGTTTGTTAAACGCGACGCCGACCGTCTCATAACACTCGGCAACATCCCGAACGCAGCCGCTCTTCGTATACTGCGATTCGGACAGCGGGCGCTGCTTGTTCCGCTCGAGCAAACGGCGGTATTCCACCCCTTCGTACTCGCAGATCTTAACCAGCTCCTCGGGTGACCGGCCGCATAAATAATTCACCAGGTCGGCTCCCCCTTGGGTGCCTTCCGCTGCTTTGCCGATCCCGCTTCCGCGGCTCCATTCCGCAATCATAGACAAGCTGGGCGAGTTGCCCATAAAATCGATCAAAAGCTCATAAACCGTCCCTCGGTTTTCCAGCCACCGGTGACAGACGTCAGGTACCTCCAATGTTTGAACAGGTGATATCGCCATTTCGAACCTCCTAATGGTAACCTCTCTTGTTGGATGTGATATCCATGACAGTATAGCTTAGATGATTGTCTATTGAAAGTGATTTGAAATGATTTCCGAAAGTTTCGGAAAATTAAGGAAACTTTCGGAAAATGAGAATGCCGCGACTTCCTGCTTCCAAGGGGAGAAAGCGGTTATCTGCAGCTTCATTATAACAGGCAATGGTAAACGCTTTCTGTGAGACCGATCACAGGCTCATGAAATCTGATCCCGGCTTGTCCTATTAAAAACAGGGCTTACCCTCATTGACTCCTGTTCGGGGAATGGCTACAATGTGACCATGTCATGCAACTAAAGGGGGATTTCAATGATTGAGCCGCTGACAGACTCCTTCGGTCGGATCCATGATTATATCCGCATCTCGGTCACCGATCGATGCAACCTGCGTTGTGTCTATTGTATGCCGGAGGAAGGAATGGAATTCCAGCCCCACGATCAGATTATGAGTTATGAAGAAATTGCAGCTGTCTTGCGCGTGCTAGCCCCCATGGGTGTGTCTAAGGTTCGCTTGACCGGCGGCGAGCCGCTGGTGCGGAAAGATCTTGAAGCCTTAGTCCATATGATTGCGAGCATTGATGGAATTAAAGATATATCTCTTACCACAAACGGATTGCTGCTGCCCTCCAAAGCCAAGCTTCTGAAGGAAGCGGGACTGACCCGCATCAACATTAGCCTGGATTCGCTTCAGGAGGAGCGCTACGCCCGAATCACTCGCGGCGGCAGTGTGCATAAGGTGCTGAAAGGCATCGAAGCCGCTTATGAAGCCGGACTCGACCCGATCAAATTGAACATGGTGCTGATGAAGGGCTTCAACGAGGATGAAATCCGCGACTTTATCGCCATGACCCTGGATCGCCCGCTGCATGTCCGGTTTATTGAATACATGCCAATCGGCCATGCCTCCGAGGAATGGCGAGACTCCTACCTGCCGCTTAGCCGGGTCAAGGAAGTGTGCAACGAGGCGGGCTGGGAGGTTCGGGAGGAGAAGGGTCCTTCCGGCAACGGCCCGTCCCGCAATATGAAGGTGGCCGGCGCCGTCGGCACCTTCGGCCTGATTCATCCCGTCAGCGACCATTTCTGCGATTCATGCAACCGGCTCAGGCTGACGGCGGACGGCAACATTAAGGCCTGCCTGTATTGGTCCGACGAATTCAACGTCCGCCGGGTCATCGATGATCCGGTCGCGGTGGCGGACCTGTTCCGCAAGGCCCTGGGCGCCAAGCCCCTCAACCACGAGATGGCGCTCGCGCTCGAGAAAAAAACGCAAAGCCATACCCCGACCGTACGGCGCATGTCGCAAATCGGGGGATAATATCGAACGATAAATTTATCAACGATGGCTGCCGCACGATGCTCAGCATCGACGTTTGGACGGCAAGCCAATGACACGTCAAAGCTTTCAACATTTGCAAAAAGCCCGGCCGATATCCAATCAGCCGGGCTTTCTTTGATTCCCCTGACCTGCGCTTTCTTTGATTCCCCTGATCTGCGCTGCCGCCTTCGGATCCATGTACGGACTTTTCGTTGATCCGGCTCCAGAACATTTTCCCTCTTTTCCTTTTCCCCTTCCTTTTCCCAGAACCTGAACTTTCAGCGGCTCATCGCATCTTTTAATCCTCTGCATCCATACGACAAGCTTCCTCGTAATCCTCCGGGCGGTTCATGTTGAATACCGCTTTGCGTGGGGAGCATCCCATCAAGGCTTCCAGCTGGTCCTCCGGCACGAGCAGGGCATCCAGCTCTTCGACCCAATCGGTCATGCGCAGCTCCCCCTCCTGCAGTCTTCGCTCGAGACCAGCCGCCGTTTCCTTCCGGTACAAGGCCAGCAGCGGATGAATTCTCCCTTGGATCACCGGAATAACCGCTCCCGGCCCGGCTGCTGCCGGATCCCCTTGGCCTTGCCCAGCTTCAGCGAGACCGAGCAGCGCACCTAACAATGCCGGACTGATGAACGGCATGTCACATGCTGCGACCATATTCCATGGGCGATCGGACGCCATCAGGGCAGCATGAATCCCTGCCATCGGCCCTTGGCCGGGATAAACGTCCGGCACGCATTCCACTCCGAGATGCCGAAACGAATCCGGATCATTGGCCGATAGGAGGATTCGCCCGCAGACTTGTTCCAGGCACCGAACGGTTCGCTCAATCAGGCTTTCTCCGTTCAAGGACAAAAGCGCTTTGTTTGCCCCCATTCTACGGGAAGCCCCGCCTGCAAGAATAATGCCTGCCACCCGCTCGGACGGACTGCTGCGTCTCCACTCCCCAACCTCCATCATGTTTTGACCCCTTTCTGATATACAAGTTGACTACAGAATCCTCCAATTGGTAATTAAGTTAATTAAGGTTAAACTAACAAAAGATGGTTTGTATCCCTTTTCAATGCGTGATACATTGGAGAAGGTAAGCGGTGTGGTTATGCCGCAAACATAATGCATTCGGTTTGAAAGGAATGACCTGCTTGCGGAATATGGATAAAGATCAACCTTCTCTTACATCGCTCAAGCTGTTCAACTTCTTCATTTACGGAACGATGGTCATATTCACCGGTTTCTTTCAGCTGTATTTGCAAGATATCGGCATGAGCAAAATCGAGATCGGCAGTCTGATGGCCATAGCTCCCTTCGTGTCGATCTTCGCCAACCCCTTCTGGGGTTACTGGGGCGACCGGACAGCGAATATCAAGCGCGTGCTTCTGATGATGATGACCGGCACGCTGCTCCTGGTTCATTTTGTCTTCCAAGCGAATACGTATGCCATGATTTATATGGCCATGATTCTGTTTTATTTTTTTCAGACCCCGATGTTCTCGCAGACCAATTCGCTAATATTGACCTATATCGACGGAACCCGGCACAAATTCGGCTCTTTCCGGCTATGGGGCTCGCTCGGCTGGGCCCTGACCGCGATCGCAGCCGGCCCTGTCATTGATCAGCTTGGCTCCGGACGTATTTCCATCGTCTTCTCGATCATGCTGTTCGTGGCGGCCATCTTCATCTTCACGCTTCCCGGCGTGCAGAAGACGACCGGGTCAGCTACCGTAACGCTGAAGGGATTAAGCCAGCTGTTTTTGAATTCGTATTTTGTCTGGTTTATCGTTTTGGGCATTTTGGTATCCATCCCGAATACGGCCAACAATACGTTCATGTCGCTGTATATTTTGGAGCTTGGCGGCACGACGCAGACGGTGGGGCTGGCCATCTTCTTTTCTTCGGTGTTTGAAGTTGTCATTTTCCTTGTCCTGGACCGGTTCTTGAAACGGAAGATCCATGTGCTGGTCGGCTGCCTGGCGGTCGTGAGCCTGCTCTTTGCCCTTCGCTGGCTTCTGATGGCTGAAGCGAGCAGCCCGGTTCATGTAGCCTTGATCCAGCTGCTTCACTGCGTTACCTTCGGCGGCTACTTCTATGTCGGCGTCCAGCTTACGATGCTGTTCGTCCCGAAGCCGTACCGCGCATCCGGACAAGCGATCTATACCTTAAGCTGGAGCGGGATTTCCGGCGTCGTCGGCGGTCTCGCCGGCGGCTGGATGTTTCAAAACTTCGGCGCCCAAACGATGTACCGCACCGGGATGATGCTCGCGATCATCGGCGTCATCGGCTTCGGCTGGATGTGGTACAATCTGCACAAGCACGGGTATCAGCCGCGGCAGCCCGATGAACTGCCGGACGACGCGGAGGAGGAATACTCCACCGTCTGATCCTCACACTTGTACTTTCATCTCAAGGCTTGCCCTTGGCACGGGATGTATCCTGCTGTATATGACAAGACTCGAAGACGCCGCCCAGCGGAATCTTCGAGTCTTGTTGGTTAAGGGGGGCTGTGGTAACCGTTCTGCATCACAGTGCCCTGAGATGCTTATCTTTTCGGGAGCTGGAACGAGCTCTTCAGCGAGACGACCCGGTTAAATACTGGACGCCCAGGCTGCGAATATTTCGTATCGACATTGAAGTAGCCATGACGGAAGAACTGGAATTTATCCTGCGGCTTGGCATCCTTCATATTCGGCTCCACGAACCCGTGCACGATCTGAAGCGAATTCGGGTTAATATCGTCAAGGAAGGATTTCTCCGCAGCAGCTTCCGTGCTCTCCTCCGTTTCACCGATGGCCTCCTGCGTCAGTTCCGGCTCGGCTTCAGCCTCCTCGTCCTTGAACAGCGGCTCATACAGGCGGAATTCGGCAGGCACGGCCTGGCTCGCTTCGACCCAATGGATCGTCCCCTTGACTTTACGGCCGGTAAAGCCGGTGCCGCTCTTCGTCTCCGGATCATAGGTGCAGTGTATTTCGATGACCTTCCCGTTCTCGTCCTTGATGACATCGTTGCACTTGATGAAGTAAGCATGCTTCAGACGGACCTCGTTGCCCGGGAACAGACGGAAATACTTGCTCGGAGGATTCTCCATGAAGTCCTCCTGTTCGATGTATATTTCACGGGAGAACGGAATTTGGCGGGAGCCCATTTCCGGATTTTCCGAGTTGTTCTCCGCCTCCAGCCATTCCACCTGACCTTCCGGGTAATTGGTGATCACGACCTTGAGCGGATCCAGCACCGCCATCGTCCGCGGCGCCTTCAGCTTCAGATCCTCCCGGATGAAGTGCTCCAGCATTTGACGGTCCACCGTGCCGTAAGCCTTGGAGATCCCGGTCTCATAGACGAAGCTCCGAATCGCCTCCGGCGTGTAGCCAAGCCGGCGAAGGCCGGAAATGGTCGGCATGCGCGGATCGTCCCAGCCGTCCACATACTGCTCGTCCACCAGCTGCTTCAGCTTGCGCTTGCTCGTTACGGTCTGGGCAACGTTCAGCCGTCCGAACTCATATTGGCGCGGCGTGCATTCCATCTCGCATTCGGCGACCACCCAATCATAGAACGGGCGCTGATCCTCAAATTCCAGCGAGCAGAGGGAATGGGTAACTCCTTCAATCGCATCCTCGATCGGATGGGCGAATGCATACATCGGGTAGATGCACCACTTGTCGCCCGTATTGTGATGATGCGCGTGGGATATGCGGTAAATAACCGGGTCGCGCAAATTGATGTTCGGCGATGCCATGTCGATCTTGGCGCGCAGCACCCGCTCGCCATTGCCGAATTCGCCCCGGCGCATCCGTTCGAACAGCTCCAGATTCTCTTCCACGCTGCGGTCGCGGTAAGGACTGTTTTGACCCGGCTCCGTCAGCGTGCCGCGGGTCTGCCGAATTTGGTCGGCGGTTTGATCGTCCACGTATGCCTTCCCTTTCTTAATGAGCAGCACCGCGCGATTGTACATTTCCTCGAAATAGTCCGACGCAAAGCGCAGCTCTTCCCAATCAAAGCCGAGCCACTTTACATCCTCCTTAATGGAGTTGACGTACTCGATGTCTTCCTTCACCGGATTCGTGTCGTCGAATCGAAGATGGGTCCGTCCGCCGAACTCGTCGGCCAGCGTAAAATTAATCCAGATCGCCTTGGCATGTCCGATATGCAGGTAACCGTTCGGCTCCGGCGGGAAGCGGGTGACGATCTCCTTCACCTTGCCGGACTTCAGATCTTCGGCGATGATATTTTTTATGAAGTTGGAGGGGGTGCCCCGGTGGTTCTCCACGTTGATCAACCTTTCGTCCTGTAATTTCCGTCTATCTCCTGTATAAACGTGTTTCCCTTAAATATACCTGTAATATCCCGATTGTTCAAGGAACGCGGGCGCTTCCAAGGGATAAGGCAGTCCTTTCAAATAAACCGGATATATCCGCTGGGAGCCCTTATAGCCCCTGCTGCCCAGTGGATGTGAAGCTTCGCTGGGCAAGCCAGCAAAAAGCGGGCAATCCGCGAGTAAGCCAGCGCGTCTGCCGCGGCACTACATATGCTTTGACGGGTGCGGCTTGAATGAGGTAGCATGGATACAAAAACAGCCGACAGGAGGCAATCCTTCATGAGACCGATCAAGCTTGCCAAGGAACAGCGCGATCTGCTGGTCGAAGAAGTCCGCCATTATTTCGAAACCGAGCGCGGCGAAATGATCGGCCATCTAGCTGCGGAAGGTATCTTGGACTATTTTGCGGCAACCCTGGGACCTTACATTTACAATCAGGCACTCAGCGATTGCAGGCAAGTCGTAAATGAGCGGATGATTACGCTGGAAGAAGACATTTACGCGCTGGAAAAAAACACGAACACGAAGCGAACCCGCTAAAGCAGCGGACTAGGATCAATACAAAAGAGGGAGATACGAGATGTTTGGATATGCGCTTGACGAGCACGTCGAGCTGCGTCCGCTTGCGATCGAGCATGCGCGGGCGCTGTTCGAAATCACGGACCGTTCACGGGATCGGCTGCGGAAGTGGCTTCCCTGGGTGGATTCCGTACAGGAGGTTAACGATACCGTCAACTATATAAAAGGAGCCATGAAGCAGGCTGCGGAAAACGGCGGCTTCTCCGCCGGCATCTGGGTGAGAGAAGAGCTGGCGGGAACGATCTCCTTCCATGAGATCGATTGGAACAACCGCTCCGTCGGCCTCGGCTACTGGCTTGATCAGCAATTCACCGGACAAGGGCTGATGACGAGCGCTTGCCGGGCTTTCACGGACCATGCGCTCATGCGGATGGGGCTGAACCGGGTGGAGATTCGCTGCGCAACCGCCAACCACCGCAGCCGGGCAATCCCGGAGCGGCTGGGATTCGTCCTGGAGGGCGTTATCCGCGAGGCGGAGAAGCTGCCCCAAGGCTACGTCAACCATGCCGTCTACGGCATGATTCAGAGCGAATGGAAGCGGCTAGGCTAGATTGGAATTTTATTTTATTATCGAACGGGGGCAGGACGCAGCATCCAGACATCCGGCGAATCGCCAAGGTCATGGATGGAGGCGCCTGTCCCCTTTTACTGCCTAAGTCATAGCCTGGAAACCTATCCAGTAAAACTTCGCGGACCGCTTCTAGCTTGAGGGTGCGGTCGGCAAGCTGCAGGGTGCAACGCAATCAAGCTTTCGCTGAATTAGGATTCCCTTAATTTCTCCAGCGACTTTGCGAACTGCCCCTTCAAGCTTGCAGCCAGCTCCTCCAGCTCCAGCATCCGGCTTA
This sequence comes from Paenibacillus sp. FSL M8-0142, assembly GCF_038597315.1. Classification (NCBI taxonomy): domain Bacteria; kingdom Bacillati; phylum Bacillota; class Bacilli; order Caryophanales; family Paenibacillaceae; genus Paenibacillus; species Paenibacillus sp. FSL M8-0142. The sequence goes on along the minus strand of NZ_CP152008.1, from coordinate 439,731 downwards.
GCGCCTCCTCATCCTTGCGGCCTTCCTTCATCACGCGCAGCACTTCCCGCACCGTTACACCGGAGCTGCGGCGATCCAGCCGGGTCACAGGGGAATCCGCGCTAACCTCGCCTTCCTCCAGGACGCGGAAATAAAACCCGCTGTAGCCCGTGTTCAGCACCCTGGCCGGCATATCCTTCACCCCGTGCTTGTGCGACAGCTTGAAGCACGGATATCTGGGCTGGCTGACCTGCAGGACTGCTTCGCCAATCCGAAACACATCGCCGATGCATACCTGGTCCTCCAGGAGGCCTTGCAGCGTTAAATTTTCCCCGAAAGAGGCATACTGCATATCCTTGCCCAGGGATCTTCGCCAATATGGATAGTGCTCGTATGGATAAGCGCACACCGCCTTGTCCGGACCTCCATGATTCACGAGATCGGCCTGACCGTCCCCTTCGAAATTCACATTGCTTAAAAATACCGGTCCTTGCACAGGCTGCTTATAGATTCCGGTTGTCAGAGCCTTGCCCTCATAATCCACCGTGACCGGCTTCCCTACATTCAGCGAAACGATTCCCAACGTCATGGCAACTTTACCTCCGTCTATCTGATCTTTTCATCATACTATATGAGGTTGTTCAAAAAGTCATCATTTGATCACGGGGCAACTCTAAAAGGCATATTCACATCGGCGCTTGCTCAACCTCCAGAGTCCGACACGCATACCGGTTATGACGTTGCATAAGGCCTGTACGCATACCGGATATGGCAATGCGTAAGGCCGGCCGGATACAGCAAACGGCCCGGCAGCAAGCGCCGGACCGTTCATCCCAAACCGCGCCCATCGCCGGGCCGGATGCTGAGCATTCCTGATATTTTTATAAAAAGCAGACACATCCATATATCATCCACATACCGGCCATCCACATAAAACTCCCGGACCAGCCTTCCCTCTTCCCGGAAGCCGCAAGCGCGGTATAAGGATAAGGCCGCAAGATTCGAGGACAGCACCCGGAGCCTCAGCTTGGCAATACCTTCTCCACTCGCCAGCTCCTTGGCCGCCTCGATCAGCTGCAGGCCGATGCCTTGGCGCTGATAGGACGGATGGACCGCAATATTCAGCTCCATCACATGGCGATGGCTTGCCAGCCCGCTGGGAGAGCGAAAGCCGACATAACCGCATAATATATCTTCGCAAGCCGCTACCAGCTGGCTTCCGGGAGGGCAATGCAGCAGAAACTGCTCCCTCGAGGTCCAATGCAGCGGCTCGGGGGCCGTATTCCTGTTCCACACCAGATGGTCCAGCTCCATCAGCTGGGCGGCGTCCTTCATCTCCGACAAGCGGATGGTGACGATTTCCTGACTGGCTTTCACCCTAGCATCCCCTCACTTTAAACAGCGCGTACCTCTTTATTATAACAGGTGGGGGCAACCGCTGCAGGGTAAGCTCGGTATGCAACAGCCTATCCTATATCGTTCGATCCGGCCGAGAGAACAATGGCAGCGGGGACCCTATGTCCAAGCAGAACCGGAATCCCCTACACACGGTATCTCATTGTACTCATCTATAACAACGGGTAAATTTCTGTCCAAATTGCATCCATGATCTCCTGCATTCGATCTTCCCGGCTATTCACCGCGATGACCGCATCTTTGCCGGGGAGAATGATGCATAGCTGGCCGGATGCCCCATCTGCACGATAGGCATCGTGAGTGCACATCCAAAATTGGCAGCCATACCCCTGAGCCCAATCGGGGCTGCCCTGCGTATCGATCTGTTTGGAGGCTGCGAATCGTATCCACGCTTCAGGCACAATCTGTTGTCCTTCCCACAATCCGCGCTGCAGCAGAAGCTGGCCAAAAATGCTGAGTTCCTCATTGCTGATAGATAAGCCCGCACATCCCAGCGTCACACCCAGCGGGGATGACTCCCAATGAACATTTTCTATACCCAAGGGCTCAAACAGGCGTGGAGTCAGATAGTCCCTTACCGTCTCGCCTGTCGCCGCCTGGAGCATAGCCGAGATCATAAACGTATCTCCACTGCTGTATGTAAACATGTCGCCCGGCGTCCGGTCAAGCGGTAGCGACATATAGTACTTAGCCCAATCCTTCTCTTTCAAGGATGCTCTTTCGTTTGCCCATAAGGGCGGCGAATCATGGCCCGAAGACATTCGAAGCAAATTGTATAGTGTGATGTTGCCGGGATCGAGAGACGGCTCCAGATTGTCAACTATCGAAGAGTTACTATTAAAAAATTCACCCAGCCGGCTGTTCAGCGCGAGCTTGCCTTCCTCAATGGCCAGGCCGACGGCCATACAAGTAAAAGATTTGCTAATGGAATGCTGAACACGCCGTTTGTCCTCCGTCAAATCGTACTTCCCCCACAGCCGGCCGTTTTGACGAACCCGCGCTGAGTGAACCTGCAATCCTCTGTCTGCGATGTAATCAATAAAGCCGGTTAATGAATGATTAGACATGGATTTACCTCCTATCCGATTAGGCATATTCGCTTCGGTCTCGTAAGACCGCAGCCCCTGAAAGGGTCTTCAGCAAGATTCATGCTCTCATCTCAGAATAACATGTTTCAACCCCAATAGAAACGTTTCAACAAACGATGATTTTTTTGCCAATACACGATTACAGGAATCCCTTGTATCCCCAATGAAATGAAAGCGTTTTCTATGGCGAAAACACACTCCATTTAGGGAAAAATATAGATTTCAGTCCTTAACTGGATCATTTCACATGAAAAATTATAATTTTTAAAAACGATATTGACAAAGATTTGATGTGCAATTATGATGTTATCGAAACGATTCGATAAATCGCTTTCATAAAATAACGATCATATCTTGAATCACATCGGTAACGGAACTGACAGGTACCTTCAGCAGTCCCGCTTGGATATTGCGAATATCGGGGGATGCTTAGATCCCTCCGCCTATTTGCCTAGATCGTTCACACTTGAAAGGGGTTACTTATGGCGCATATTACGATAGAGACCGGCTCCCCCACTTTATGCATGACGACAAGCATCCATGTCGTGTCGCCCGTGGAATCAGGCAAACCGCCGGATTACACACTCTATCTTCTTCATGGAGCAGGCGATAACGCAAGTACTTGGCAGCGCCTGACTACCGTTGAGCAATACGCACATCAATACAACTGCACTGTCATTATGCCGGAGGCAAACCGAAGCTACTATACAGACATGACGTATGGGCTTAACTATTTTTATTACATTACCCAGGAGCTCCCGAAGTTTTGCAGCCGATTGTTCCAACTGAATGAGGACCGGGCCCGTACCTTTATCGCCGGCTTGTCCATGGGCGGATACGGAGCACTTAAATGTGCGTTAACTTATCCCGGACAATACGCAAAAGCCGTTTCGTTATCCGGTGTAACCGATATTCGGAAGAGGATTCACGATATGGACATGCCTGCCGGTATGGTCAAGGAAATGCAGGCCGTATTCGGTCCGGAGCTCGACATCAAGCCGGATCAGGATCTGTACAAGCTCGCGGAAACGGCACTTGCGCAGACCGGAAAGCTGCCCCCGATCCTCTGCTGCTGCGGAACGGAAGATCCCTTTATCGAGATGAACCGCGAATTTGCCGCGTACCTGAGACAAAGCGGTTCCGACTTCCACTACGTGGAAGGACCCGGAGCGCATGAATGGCGATTCTGGGAGCAGCATCTGGAAACGGCATTTGATTTTCTTTTTAACGACAAGACTCAAGAAGAGTGAGGAGATGCCACTTGAAACCTGCAGCCTTAGGGCCCACCAAGAAACCGCACGGACGCTCAAAATTCAAGAAGCTTGCGTCTGAAATCAAAAAAAACCGAATGACCTACACCCTGCTGATTCCGGGGCTTGTCTGGCTGATCATCTTCGCCTACATGCCGATGGGCGGCCTGTCCCTCGCATTCAAGGACTACAAGGCCAATCTCGGGATCCTGGGGAGCCCTTGGGTCGGATTCGAAAACTTTAAGTATGTATTCCGGGATCCGACCTTTATCGATGCCGTCTGGCGTACGCTCTACATTAACATTATCAAGCTGGCGGTCACGTTTCCGGTTCCGATCATTCTCGCACTGATCCTGAACGAGCTGCGGATGAGCCGGATGAAAAAGGCCTTCCAGACGGTGCTGACCTTCCCGCACTTCCTGTCCTGGATTATCGTCTCCGGTATTGTCATCAACGTGCTCGCTTATGACGGCCTGGTGAACAGCACCCTTGCGATACTCGGTCTGCCGACCATCAACTTCCTCGGTTCGGAAAGCAACTTCATTCCGATGATCCTGCTCACGGATATCTGGAAATCCGCCGGCTGGGGAGCGATCGTCTACCTCGCCGCCATATCCGGTATCGATCAAGACCAGTATGAATCGGCTCAAATCGACGGAGCTACACGTATGCAGCAGATGTTCCGCATTACGCTGCCTAATATTATGCCAACCGTGACGATCATGTTCATCCTTTCGGTAGGCGGACTGATGTCCTCCGGCTTCGATCAAATATTTAACCTGGCGAATGCCGCAACCAAGAACGTATCGGAAGTGCTGGACGTCTACATTTACCGGATTACGTTCCAGTCGTCAACGGACTTCTCGTTCTCTACGGCGGTCAGCTTGTTCCGGTCTCTCGTCAACATGGCGCTTCTGCTTATTGCAGACAGAGTCGCCAAAAAAATGGGCGGAGACGGTTTATTCCGTTAAGAAAGGAGTCGAAAAGAAATGAGCACCATTACTTCAAGTCCCAAGAGGACGAAGTTTCGCAAGAACAAGATGAAGATGACTCTTCTCGATTATATTTTGCTGGCCGTGCTTGTCGTACTGGCTCTGCTGATCGTGATTCCGTTCTGGAATGTCATTATGATCTCGTTCTCCACGCCAAAAGAATACGCCGATAACCCGCTCATGATGCTGCCTGCTAATCCAACGCTGGAGAATTATAAAGCGCTGTTCGCCGACGGAAGCATCTTGACCGGCTACTGGAACACCTTCAAGCTCCTGATTATCGGTTTGCCGCTCAGCCTGTTCTTAACCATTACGATGGCTTATGCGCTCAGCCGGAACAAGTTTCCGGGCAAAAAGCTGATCTTTATGCTGGTCCTGTTCACCATGATCTTCAACGGCGGGATTGTTCCGCTCTATCTCATCATGAAGGCTCTGCACCTGACCGGAACGCTCTGGTCCGTTATTCTCGCAGGCAGCTTCAGCGCCTTCAACATGATTCTGATGATGAACTACTTCCAGGGGCTCCCGGAATCCTTGATGGAATCCGCCCGGCTTGATGGGGCCGGAGAATGGAAAATCCTCTTCTCCGTCGTCCTGCCGCTGGCCGCCCCGATTATTGCGACCATTACGCTGTTCTACGGCGTAGCCATTTGGAACAGCTGGTATGACGCCATGATCTTCCTGCGTAAGGCGGATCAGCTCCCGCTCCAGAACGTGCTGCGAACGATCATCGTCGAATCGCAGACCAACGCCTCCAACGCTTCAAGCGTGGATGCTGCCGGGAAGTCCAACTTCTCGACCGGTATGAAAATGGCGGCGGTATTCGTCAGTATGGTACCGATTATGTGCTTCTTCCCGATGCTTCAAAAGCATTTTGCCAAAGGGGTATTAACAGGGGCTATCAAGACCTGATTAATGCATAGATTTCAGCCAAAAAAATCTAATCATTCATGGGGGTAGAACATGAAAACGAACAAACGGCTGTCGGCTAAATCCATTCTGTTGCTGCTGCTGAGCATGAGCCTTGTGCTTGTGACCGCATGCTCGAAGGGAGATTCCTCAAGCAGCGGAGAAAGCGGGAAAGACGAGAACGGGAACTACAAAGATAAGCTGAAAATTTCCGTAGCAAGCACCGTTACGGTCAAGGACGGCGATATGGACAACGAGTTCCACAAGTACTGGATGGACAAGTACAACATCGAGTGGGATTACAACTTTGTCGAGTGGGATTCCTGGGGCGAGAAGCTCCGTCTATGGATCAACTCGGGCGATTTGCCTGATGTGGCTGTCTGGGATTATGTTCACGGCGATGCGATGAACTACATTGATCAGGGTCTCTTGTACAAATTCCCTGATGACTGGAAGGAACGCTGGCCGAACGTTGCGAAGGCTTACAGCCTGACCGGGCTTGGCGATAAGCTGGAAGAGCTGACTGGTGGAACTTACATTCTGCCAAGACCGGTATACTTCGAGAACAAACCAGCTGATCCGCTCACGAACCAGATTGGCGTTATCGCTATTCGCAAGGACTGGGCAGAAGCAGTCAATTTTGAACTCAAGGATGCTTACACAACGAGCGAACTCATGGAATACGCCCGTCTGGTGAAAGAGAAGGATCCGGGCAAGGTGGGATCGAAGCTCGTTCCGATTTCCTACAAGCCTGATGATGTCCTGACGAACATCATGATGCCGAACAGCGCACATTCCCGTGTGGAATCGGCGTTCTATAAAGGTGAAGACGGAAAATACAAGTGGGGTCCGGCAGATCCGGAGACACTTACCGGCCTGAAGCTGGTTCAGGAAGCATACAAGGAAGGCCTTCTGAATCCTGAATTCTATACCTGGAAGAGCAGTGAAGCCAGCAACAACTTCCGTGTGAACGGCACGGCTGCTGTCATGAGTCTCGGCGGACTGGCTTCCTACCGTCAAGACGTGGACAAAGACATGAAGAAGAACCTGAATCTGAACAGCGATGACGTTGTTCATACCGCTATCGTCCTTGGCGAAGACGGCAAGTACCGCAATCTGGAGCAGGTTAACTTCTGGTCCGCCCTGATCTTCTCGCCGGATATCAGCAAAGAGAAATTCGAGCGCGTTATGGACCTTGTTGATTTCTCCGTCACAGAAGAAGGACAAATGATTCTGAACATGGGCTTTGAAGGAACCGACTGGAAATACGGTGAGAACAAAGAATTGATCAGCCTCCTTCCCGAAGGAACGAGCGTCGGCGACAAATATCCTGGACGCTTTGAAGGTCTTTACTTGCTTGGCGACGATTTCAGCATGATCAACCCTGCAATCAAGCAAGAATACCGTGATACGGCAGTCAAGCATTACCAGAACAAAGCGAAGTTCGGCAAGGAAGGCGGCGCGCTCGCTCTGTACGATTGGGATGTCCAGCTGTATGATTCCAAGGCTAAAAACCAGGCAACCTTCAATTACGCTGAAGAATACACCAACCTGATTCTCCAAGATGGAGATTTGGAAACGAATTGGAAGAAATGGGTTGAGAGCAAGCAATCTCTTGTACAACCCGTCTTGGATGAACTCAATAACTTAAAAAAGTAAAACAAACAGCTTCAAACTAGAGTTGGCCTGAGGCATTCGCCAGCGGTACAAGTCCTTTGAACCCGGTGTGCAGGATTTCGAATGCAGCCGGGTTCTTGACTTCTGCCCTGCTCATTCTTCTGAATGAGGAGTTTGCACAACTACATGCCCATCCATGTTTTGTGCATGCTCCTGAGAAAGGAGATAGAGACATCAGTCAACCCGTTCTCATTCTATTTATTCTCGTAGATATAAAGAAGTGGAGGGAAATACATGGACCAGAAGCAGTTAACCGACCTTTTAACAAAGATGACGCTAGAAGAAAAGATAGCACAGTTGCTGCAGCTTACATCTAATCTCCATGAAGGCACGGAAGATCAGGGTCAAATTACAGGGCCCATGGAGGAAATGGGGCTCACCACAGACATGGTCCGTGCCAGCGGTTCGGTTCTCGGTCTGTCAGGAGCCGCTTCGATCATAGCATTACAACAGAATTATATGAAGAACAGCCGTCTCGGGATTCCGCTCTTGTTTATGGCTGATGTGGTGCACGGGTTTAAGACCATCTTTCCGATCCCGCTTGCCATCGGCTGTTCCTGGGATCTCGAGCTTGCCGAGAAAAGTGCAGAAATTGCCGCACGGGAGTCCGCCGTCTCCGGCATCCATGTCACGTTCGCTCCAATGGTTGACCTGGTACGCGATCCGCGCTGGGGACGAGTCATGGAAACAACGGGCGAAGACCCGTATTTGAACAGCTTGTTCGCCAGAGCTTTTGTGCGCGGGTACCAGGGAAGCGCGCTGGCGGAGGATAACGAACGCCTGGCCGCCTGCGTCAAGCACTTTGCCGCGTACGGGGCTGCGGAGGGCGGCCGTGATTACAACACGGTGGACATGTCGGAGAGACAACTGCGCGAATATTATCTCCCTGCTTATAAGGCCGCGCTGGATGAAGGCTGCGAAATGGTGATGGCCTCTTTCAATACCGTTGATGGCATTCCTGCTTCCGGCAATGAGAAGCTGATGCGCGGTATTTTGCGTGATGAGTGGGGATTTGACGGGATTCTCATATCCGACTGGGCATCCATTCGGGAAATGATCGCCCACGGGGCCGCAGAGGATGACCGTGAAGCTGCCTACCGGGCGATGCGCGCAGGCGTCGATATCGAAATGATGACCCCTTGCTACGTCCATCATCTTCCGAATTTGATCAAGAGCGGGCTCATCGATGAATCGCTGATTGATGAGGCCGTCATGCGTATTCTGCAACTGAAAAACAAGCTGGGATTGTTCGAAAATCCGTTCCGGGGAGCGGATCCGGAACGGGAGCGCGAGCTGCTCTTCTGTGACGAGCATCGCCAGGCAGCTTACGATCTGGCGGTGAAGTCCAGCGTCCTGCTAAAAAATAACGGTGTTCTTCCTCTTCAACCTGATTCCAATGTCGCTTTGATCGGCCCTTTTGCAGACCAGGAGGACATCCTCGGATGGTGGTCCTGTGTCGGCGCCAAGGAAGATGCCGTAAAGCTGGGTACGGCCATGAAAGAACGCATCAGCGGCAAGCTGACCATCACCGCCGGATGCAATTTTGACTCGATGGACGCAAAGCAGCTGGAATTGGCACTGGACGCTGCCCGTGAAGCAGATGTCATCGTTCTGGCACTCGGCGAAGAATCCGAAATGAGCGGTGAAGGCGGTTCACGCACGGATATTACGCTGCCAAAAGCGCAGCTTGAGCTGGTTCAACATCTGAAGCAGTTAAACAAGCCTATTGCTGCTGTCATCTTTAACGGCCGTCCACTGGATCTGCAAGGTATTTTCGATGAAGCGGATGCCGTGCTTGAAGCTTGGTTCCCGGGCAGCGAAGGCGGTGCAGCCATTGCCGATCTGCTGATCGGCCGCATGAATCCGTCCGGAAGGCTCACCATGTCCTTCCCGCAGTCCGTCGGTCAGGTTCCGGTTTATTACAACGTCTTTAACACAGGCCGTCCTATGGACCCTTCCAAAACCGGCGAACGCTATGTATCTAAATATATCGACAGTCCTAATGAGCCTCTGCTCCCGTTCGGCTACGGCCTGTCTTATACCACCTTTGAATTCGGTGAGCTTCAATTGTCCAGAAGCGAGATCACAGCAGATCAGCACCTTACGGCGCGGATTCGGGTGACCAATACGGGTGCAAGAACGGGTGTCGAAACCGTTCAGCTGTATATACGGGATATGACAGGCGAAGTCGTTCGGCCACTGCGCGAGCTGAAAGGGTTCCAACAGCTGAAGCTTCAACCGGGCGAGAGCAAAATCGCCGAATTCACCATTAGCGAAGATATGCTCCGTTACCATCACAGTGATCTCAGCTTTACTAGTGATCCGGGCCGCTTCCAACTGTTTGTCGGTCCTAACAGCCGGGATTGCCTGCAGGCTTCCTTTAAGCTTGTATAAATCTATTACAATATCGATTTTTTAAACTACATCACAACTGCCTTGGCATAGCCGCCGGACTTGGCGGTTACTGCCAGGATAGGAGGAGTGACCTACTTTATGACAACCATTACACAGGATCTGATTCACATTCAGGCGGGCGATCTTTGCTTTAGTTTCTGGCAAAGCGGTGACTTATATAAAGCCGTAAGCGGAAATACAATGATCAATCAGCTGATCTCCAGTCCGCTGGACGGCTCCATGAACAATATCTATTTGCGAATTCACAATGAAGCGGGCATAACCAGTTATCCCCTGCTCGGTATTCATTCCTCCAGTAAAGTAAGCACGGGAAAAGGAATGATCGTCTGGGAGGGTACAGCGGAAGACGTGGAATACAAGGTTTCGTTCGTACTCCAGCCGGAGGGCATCTGGTTCTGGGATGTTCAGACCCGTGGACAAGGCCAAGTCATTGACATCATCTACGGACAGGATGTAGGAATTGCTGACATTGGAGCGGTTCGCAGCAATGAAGCTTATCTGTCCCAATATATTGATTACCGCGTCTTTGAGCACAGTGAACAGGGTTATGTGGTATGTTCCCGCCAAAACCAACCCCAAGGCGGTGCCTTCCCTTATCTCCAGCAAGGTTCACTTTCGGGAGCTTCAGCATATTCAACGGACGGCTTTCAATTCTTCGGACTTTCGTACAAGGAAACGAACACGCCGGTCTCCCTGAATCAGGAGAAACTGGCCTGTGAAGTGTACCAATATGAATTTGCCTATACCGGACTCCAGTCTGAACAGAAGACCTTGAACGGTGAAGAGCGTTTTGTATTTTATGGCCTCTTTAAAGGAGATCACCCGGCTGCTGTTGAGGAGCTTGAATACTTAACGGAGGTTCAGCAAGCTTGGCAGTCCTATGAGAATCAGACTTCCAAGCATAAGCTCGAGCCCCTCCCCGCCACTCGTCTTAAACCGTACATCGGCGAACCGCTGCAAGCGCTCGAGTTGTCCGAAGAAGAAATCAGTGCGCGTTTTCCAGTAGGCAGCAGACATCAGGAGGAGCGAAATCAGGGTAACCTGCTGGCTTTCTTCACAGATACCTATGAACATATCGTTCTGAAGCAAAAAGAAATGCTCGTTGAACGCCCGCATGGGCATATTCTGTTGAGCGGCGACAACCTGAAGCTCGGTGCTGAAGTGATGGCAACTACCTCTTTCATGTACGGCATCTTCAACTCCCATGTCGTGGTTGGCAACACGAATATGAATAAAATGATGAGCAATTCCCGCAGCGCACTCAATGTGCCAAAAACGTCGGGCCAGCGGATTTATGTAGAAAAGGACGGAACGTATCATCTGCTGACGATGCCGTCTATGTTCGAAATCGGCTTTAACTATGCTCGCTGGTACTATAAAACGGAAGACGACATGCTGATCATTACGAACTATACGGTGCTGGATGCCCCCGAAGTGCGGCTGCATGTCCGATCGGAGAATGGAATCCCGTACAATTATCTAGTCACGAATCATGTGACGATGAACGTTAATGAGTACGAAACTCCGGTACACATGACAGAAGAAGCCGGAGTGCTGACGTTCCACTCCGATACGAATCCTGTATCGGCCAAAGCTTATCCGGAATTGCAATACCGCCTTTGGGTTGACGGTGCAAAGGTAACGGTTGGAGATGAAACGACGATGGCTGACGGTGTGGCACCGGGCTCCTCTTCCCTGGTAACCCTCCGTCTGGATCGCACAAGCGATTGGACGCTTACGATCCAAGGCCTGCTGGAGGGCAAGACCATTCCAGACCGGCCGCGCAGCGCATCCGAAGAAATCATTCGTTACCGCGAATACTATCGCCGCGTCATGAACGGCTTCCATCTCACGCGTCCCGGAGATGATGCAAATTCATTATTCAAAGTAAACGCACTAGCCTGGTGGTATACGCATAATATGTTCGTCCATTACTCGTCTCCTCACGGCTTGGAGCAATACGGAGGCGCAGCCTGGGGAACACGTGATGTCTGTCAGGGACCTGTCGAATATTTTATGGCTACACAAAAATATGAGCAGGTGAGAGATATTCTCAAAATGGTATACTGTCATCAATACGAGGATGGCGGAAACTGGCCGCAATGGTTTATGTTTGACCGGTATTTCGCCATACAGCAGGAAGAGAGCCACGGCGACATCATTGTATGGCCGCTGAAAGTACTAAGCGACTATTTAACGGTCACGCAGGATTTCAGCATCCTGGATGAACAAGTTCCTTATACTTTGAAGCATTCTTTCCAGTTCACGGAGAATAAAGCGTCGATTCTGGAGCATGCCAAAAAAGAAATCGAATATATACGCAGTCATTTTCTGCATGATACCCATCTATCCTCCTACGGAGACGGTGACTGGGACGATACCCTCCAGCCTGCCAATGCGCAGCTTAAGCAGTTTATGGTCAGCAGCTGGACAGTAGCCCTGACTTATCAAACGATGAAGCAGCTCTCTACAGCTCTGCAATCGTTTGATCAAGAACTGGCAGACACAATATCTGATATTGCAGCAAATATCGGGCAGGATTTCAAGAGGTACATGCTGAACAATGATGTTATACCTGGATTCCTCTACCTCGAGGATCCGGAACAACCTAAGCTTATGTTACACCCTGAGGACCAGGACACCGGTATACAGTACCGGCTGCTCCCCATGACCCGCAGCATGATTGCCGAACTCCTCGAACCGGAGCAAGCCCGTTCCCATTACGAGCTTATTCAGAGTACATTGCTGTTCCCGGACGGCGTGCGTCTGATGAACCGTCCAGCCTCTTATAAAGGCGGCGTTAGCACACATTTTAAGCGGGCGGAACAGGCTTCCAATTTCGGGCGCGAAGTAGGCTTACAATATGTCCATGCCCATATCCGTTACATCGAAGCGATGGCGAAGCTTGGACATGGAGAGGATGTATGGAAAGGGCTTGAAACGATTAACCCTGTCGGTATCCAAGAGGTGGTACCGAATGCGGCAATTCGCCAGAGCAATGCTTATTTCAGCAGCTCTGACGGCAAGTTCAATACCCGCTACGAGGCTCAAGAGCATTTTGATGACTTGCGCAGCGGAAAAGTGGAGGTCAAGGGCGGCTGGCGAATTTATTCCAGCGGACCGGGGATCTACATGAACCAGTTAATTTCAAACGCCCTCGGCATCCGTCAGGATCGCGGCGACCTGGTATTGGATCCGGTTATACCCGTCAGCATGGACGGACTTCATTTTGACTATGAATTCGCCGGCACCAAGGTAACCTTTATCTACCACGTTACGGGCAACAGCATCAGCCGCGTTGTGATGAACGGGACCGAGCTGACAGCTGAGCGTATCACTAACCCTTACCGAGAAGGCGGTCTACGCGTTTCCAGACAGCAATTCGAACAGATGATTCAGGGACGGAACAGGATTGAAATCTTCATGTAGTCTGCAATCCCGCCAGGGATTGGTTTATGAACGAAGGAGCGAGCAAAATTGGTAAGTATTAAGGATATCGCAAAAAAAGCCGGTGTTTCGATATCGACCGTATCTTATGCCCTCAACGGCAGCAGTAAAGTGACGGATGAGACGAGCTCTCGAATTTTGGCCATCGCTCAGGAACTGAACTATATACCGAATGCGGCAGCCAGAACGCTTAAAAAGCGAGAGTCCAAAATCATAGGCGTCTTTCTGACGGATTTCAAAGGAGAAGTGTACGGAGATCTGCTGGATGGCATGAAGGAAGTCGCCAACACGCAAGGCTATGATCTGATTGTATGCAGCGGCAAGCAGTCCCACCGAATGCTTCCCGAGCGGATGATTGACGGTGCCATTATTCTTGATCAGGCCTTCGAAAGCGAAGAGCTGCTGGAATATGCGGATCGCAATCACAAAATCGTTGTTTTAGACCGCGAGCTCGATCACAAAAACATCAATCAGGTGCTTCTAGACAATAAAGCAGGCGCTACGCTCGCTATGGAATATTTGATCGAACGCGGGCATCAGAAGATGTATATCGTTACCGGTCCGCCGGGATCCTTCGACTCCATGCAGAGAATGAAGGCCGTTAAACAGGCCCTGGACCGGGTAGATCACATCGAGTGGATCGAAATCGAGGGAGATTTCAAGAAAAGCGGCGGTGAAAAAGCGGCTAAACAAATCATAGCGGACTATAAGGATCCGGTAGCCGTATTCTGCCTAAATGATGAGATGGCCATCGGGCTTTGCAACCAAATAACCGAAAATTCTTCTCTGGTCATTGGCGAGCAGATTCATTTAATCGGCTTTGATAATATTGAGCTGACCCGCTATATGCAGCCGCGCTTGGCAACGATCGATTACTCCAAACGCAAGTGGGGGGCCCTTGCAGCCGAGCAGCTGATCAAGTTGATCGCTGGGGATACCGTTGAGAATGAACGCATCTACGTCACCCTGGTCGAAGGCGAATCGGTTGGATACGCCGTCAAATAATTTAACAGTACTAATATAAATATCTAAAGAGGGGTGTCCCAAAAGAAAATTTGGAACCCCCGCAGCAATAAAGTAGGATGGTATTCGAAAGAAATTAAGGAGCTAAGCGATTTATTCTCGCTTAGCTCCTTGTCTTTTGGCGTCGACGGAGGCATTGACGACTTGAAATTCAGCAGGCCACCCGGCCTGCTCTCTATCCAACCTTATTAGCATTCGTCTTGCTTGAAGCAATCACTTATAGCGGCAGGGTTTCCTTCGAAACGCCTCGCTGCCCGCCCACCTGTAAACGGCCGTCATCACCCAGGATGACGCTGCGGCTGATCCGGGCATGGACAACAAACGAGGCGAATGACAGCACCGCCGTGGCTGCGGCCAGCCAAGCCACCGGCGTCAATCCGCCGCCGTCATACATCGTGCCCATCGCGTACGGGCCAAGCACCCGCCCGGCTGCCCCCATTCCTCCGGCTACGCCTATGTAGAACGGGGCCGCCCGGCCGGCCCGCTCCGATATGAACGCCGGAATCGCCGGCGAGATCAGCATTTCGCCAAGGGTCGCCAGCACCATCGCCAGCACCATGCCCGGATAGCTGTGCATGGCGACGATGACAAGGTAGGCGGACAAATAGAATAAGGCGCTGACGGCCATCTGGCTGCTCTCCGTCCGGGCGAACCAGCGCTTGATCAGCTTGGTTACGGGCTGTGCCGCAAAGATCAGAATGCCGTTAAGCGTCCACAGATAGCCGTAAGCAGTCTTGGACATCCCTTCCGAAATGATGAAGGGCGACACGCCCGTGTTCCAGATGGAATTGCCGAACCAGAGAAACAGCGAGCCAAGCCCCATATAGAGGTAAATGCGCGTGTGCCCGAGAAGTGCCCATGTCCCTGGCCCTGCTGCGAGGGGCGCCCTCAGCTTCGGGTGCCGGTCTTCCTGCTGCACGGCGCCGCCATCCAGCTTGGTCAGATAGGACAAGAAGAAGATAGCGAAGCCGAGCGAGGTCACGCCGTTCAGCACAAAGCTCAAGTGATACGAAATTTCCGCCAGAAATCCGCTCATGGCGGTGCCCAGGGCAACGCCGATATTATTCGCTACATAGATCACATTAAAGAGCTCCCCGCGCCGATCGGCAAACCGGAAGCCGATAAACGCCTGGATCGCCGGCATCGATACGGCATTGCAAAAGCCGATGAAGCCCATCATCGCCACGAACAAGCCCCATAAGCCGTTAATGAACGGCAGGGTGAACAAACCCAGCGCATTCAAGAGGAGAGAGCCCACGATAAGCCGTTTCACGCCGACCCTGTGATACAAGCCCCCGCCCACCAGCTGACCGGCGATTCCTCCAAGCGATTGAATCAGGATGACGAAGCCTGCATCCTGCATGCTCCGTCCCAATTCGTCGAACACGTACATCGTGGTGAGCGGCCACATGAGCGAGCCGCCGGCCGAGGCCACGAGACTTGCCACAAGAAAACCTTTTACTTCCTTAGGGTACTGCTCCAACCATTTCATCGTCTCAATCTCCCAGCAGCCTCGCAAGCAGTATTCAGCAGTTAATGCCATGATCATTATCCAAATAAAAAAGCCCTTGGCGGGCTTGAATAGGTATCACTCGCAGGGCAATGGGCAGGATGCCACTCCCGCTTCTGCTGCAGTTTACATAACCTGTAACTTTGTGCTTGCCCAATCTCTAGTATCGCCGAAAGCGATGTAATTTCGCAAGCACATTTAGTGACGCTTTAATCGAGCAGCGAAACAGGACCGCTTCAGCTGCCCTGCTGCTCCGTTTTCCGCTCATCGCTCCGGTGCCCCCGTCTCCTCTTCGCAGGAATCCGGATTTGTACCGAGGTTCCGATGCCGACCCGGCTAAAGATGCTTACGCCATACTCGGGGCCGTAATGCAGCTTCACCCGCTCGTCGATATTCCGAATGCCGCAGCCGACATGGCTGTGATCCCCCGGATCGAAGATCTCGCGGATGCGTTCCGGCTTCATGCCCAGACCATCGTCGATGACCCGGTAGAGGATCGTGTCCCCCTCCTTCTTCACCAGCACCCGGATATGAATCCGGTCTCCGCTCCAAGCATGCTTCAGCGTATTTTCGATGAATGGCTGCAAAATCAGCTTGACGGTCTCGTAGGGCCAGATGTCCGGATCGATGTCGAAGGCAACCTCCATGCGCCTACCGTATTTCACCTTCTGGATATCCAGATAAGCCGAAGCCTGTTCGATCTCCGCGGCGATCGGGATCATCGTTCGGCCGGAATTCAGCGTCAGCCGGTAAAACTGCGCCAGCTGGACCACCATCTGCTGAAGCTTCTCCGTCTCGCCGAACTTGGCCAGCTGATTGATGGACGACAGCGTGTTATACAAGAAATGCGGATTGATCTGCGCCTGCAGCATCTCCAGCTCCGCCTCCTTCTTCTGAAGCTGGGTAAGATACACCTTATTGATAAGCGCTTCGATATCTTCCCCCATGGCGTTGAGCGCATCGGCGATCTGCGGAAATTCTCCCCGTCCCCGGTACTTGATCCGCTTGTTCAGGTTTCCTTCCCGAAAGGCGTTCAGCACGGATACGATCTTCGTAATTCGAATGGACAGATACCGGGACATGAGAAATCCCGTCAGGACGAATAGAATGACGCACGCCAAACAGATAAGAATAAAGACGGTGCGTACGCGCTTGGCCTCCTGCTCGATAATGTGAAGCGGGACCTCCGCAACGAGTCTCCAGGACTGCTGGGGAAGCTGTTCCTCCAAGACCAAAGCATTGTTCTTGGCGTCTGCCGCCGGTAGCGGGTCCATACCGGTTTTAAGACCATGGGCTTGAACGCCCCCGCCCGGTCTCCCGGAGGAATAAAGGACGTTCCCGGAGGCATCGACCACCGTCAGCGTGCTGCCTTCTCCCAGCTTCTTGTAATCTACGCTTTCGAACAACTCGGACAGGCGGACGCTGAACCGCATGATTCCCACTTCCTTGATCTCGAGCAGGTTCCCCATATCCACGATCCGCCGGATCAGCGAAATTCTGCCGTCCGTTTGATCCTCCTCGACCTGCCGCCACAGCATGGTTTTGTTGTAGCTCTCTTCAGGAAGCTCTTCATACCAGCGCTTATTATAAATGCGCTCCATATGATAGACATTGTAGGTTTGTTCACTGTAATCTTCGCGTCCTCCCCACAGCCGGTATATTTCGTCCAAGCTCTTATTATGGAAGTATACGGACAGCCTTAGATTCAGTCCGATTGCTTTGGAGGCGCTTTCCAATTTCGGGATGATGACCTTATTCATCCGGTTATAATTGTCCATCCGCTCGTCCATCCGCTTCACGCTTTGGATCAGGCTTGAGTCATTGTATAAAGTCGCGGAGGTTTGAACGATATCATCGACCTTGTAAGCCACATTATCCCGGATCTGTGCCAGCGTCCCCTGAATATTCTTCCGGGTCTGCCTCCGCATGCTCTCGTCGTACATGGTCTGGGATATATAAAAGTTCGCGGAAACCAAAAGGATAATAAACGCCAGATACGACAGCATCAGCTTGTAACCGATCGGTATGTATCCCGTCCCGCTGCCTTTGCGTTGTCCGGGTTGAAGGAATCGGCGGATCATTCGCTTTCTCTCTTTCGGTATTCCAGCGGTGTGATGCCGAATTTTTCCTTAAACTGCCTGCTGAAATAAGGAAGATACCGGTACCCCACCTGATCGGCCACTTCATAGATTTTCATGCCGGGCTGCTTTAACAGCTCGCAGGCCTTCTCCATCCGAAGCTGCACCAGCAGCTCATTGAACGTATGGCCCGATTTTTCCTTGATTAAATACCCGATATGGCTCGGTGAAAAGGAAAAATGCTGGGCGATATCCCGAATGGTGATATTTTCGCTCATATGCTCCTTGATAAAGCTGATCACGCTCCGGATGAACTTGCTGTCCTTGCTGTTTGCCTTCTCATACAGCTTCTCCGATATTTCGAACATGCGCCGGACCAGCCAGCCCCGGATATCGTTCACCGTCTCAAACTGCATCAGAATATCCAAGTGCTGCATCTCCATGCCGAGCAATTCGAACAAATCCTCATCTTTGCTGCTTAAATATTGATCAAGCTTCCAGATGATATAGCTGGACATATTGTGTACGGTAAATCGGGAACGCAGTCTCTTGACCGAATCAAACCATTTATCGAGCTCATCGCAAATCCGGACCAGCTCGTAATCCTCCATCGCTGCAAGCAGGCTCTTCATCCGTTCATCCAGCATCCGGGCATCCAGCATGGCCGGCTCGGCCCGTACATCCTCGTACTTGATCACGGTGCCCTTGCCCAAAAACATTTTGCCCTCCACCGCCTCTACGGCCTGCCTGTGCGATGCTTGAAGATCATCCGGCCCTTTAGCGGTTCCGCCGATTCCAGCGGTGACGGTTGCAGGCAATTGCCGACGGATCCGGTCAACCAAGTCCCGTACCATAGCGTCGGACTCGGCTTCCTCCAACAGCAGCGCGATCCGCTGGGAGGACAGCTTGCACCAAGTGACGATCCCGAGGGCCAATACGCTGTCCTGCACATGCTGCAAAAACTTGCGGGTCGTCTCCCGCTGCGAGGACATCCCTCCCGCCTGCTCCCACGGCAAATTGTCCAGCTCGATGACCGCTACCCGCACCGGCCAATGCATCCGGTCAAGCCCGTACGATACCATCTGTTTGGCCAGTGCTTCGCTGTCATCACTGTCCTCCCGTTCCAGCAGCCTTATCAGAATGTCGCTTTTGACAATCGGGATCATTTCCTGATAGGCCGTTTCCACTTCGCGCTGCTTGATCTCTTCATCCAAATCCCGCTTTGCTTTCAATAAAGAGGATACCAGCTCGCTATCGTTCATTGGCTTCAGAACATAGCTGTATGCCTTGAGGGATAACGCCTGCTGAACATAACTGAACTCCTGATAGCCGCTGACGAATATGATCCTGATGCTCGGCTTGCGTTCAAGCGCGATTCGGGCCAGCTCAAGCCCCGACATATAAGGCATATTTACGTCACTGACAAGAATGTCGATGTCTTCCTTCTCAATGATGTCGCATGCCGACAAGGCGTTGTTCACACTCCCCCTCACCACCATATTCAGGTCGGACCAAGGGATAAACCTCCTCATTCCCTCCAAATCAAGCTCCTCATCATCGACCAACAGAACCTTATACATGCCATCCCCCCTGTTCGAAATCGATCACAAAAGGAGGCCGCGGCGCTTCTGCGAAAGCCGCTGTGCTTTCCTGCCTGCGCCTGCGCCTGCTCCTCGCTCTTCCGTTCGTCTCTCTCTGCCTGTAAATTCCGTGATGTTTAACGCTCTCTTGCCGAAACCGGCAGTTACGTCTAACCACAAAGCCCTGTCTTTTGAAGCATCCTCCATCAAAACGGAGATATCCCAAAGAATCCACCCGCGGATTCTTTGGGACGTTGGGATAAGAATGGATAATATGTCCAGCAAGAGAAACTAGATTATTTCTGCATTTTGGCGAGGTTTTCTTGCCATTTGACCGTACGCCATTCCAGGAGCCTGTCATAACCCAGATCCATCAAGTCTTTATTGCCCTGGTCGAGGATTTTGTCGACTTCCTCGTCGCTTGCAGCCATGGACGACTTGGCATAGATCTCAAGGAACAATTCATCCACCGAAGTCCGGATAATGCCTTCCTCGGAATCGGTTGGCGGATTTAGTCCGGTAAACTCGGTCACATTCAATTGAGTCGGCCAGGTGATGGTCTGCTGATAACGTGCGACCCAGTCCTGCTCCTCAACCGGAAGGCTCTCCATGTACTTCCATTTGGCAGGGTCGATATAGCTGGTATTGCCCACGAACATCACTTTATCATTCTTGGTTTGAATCTCCGCCACTTCTTTCGGATCATAGTTCTCCGTGAAGTTCGGCTTGCCTTCTTCATCAAATCCTTTCCAGTTCTTCCCTTCCGGACCGAAGAACTGGACATTCATGCCTTCAGGTCCGGTATACCAATCAAGGAATGCAAAAATGGCTTCAGGGTCTTCGGCAGCCGTCGTGATATAAGCGGCATTCCAGCCGAAGCTGGTATACGTTCCCGGGTAAATTTTGTTCTTATCCAAGCCTTCCTTCCGGATCGGCCAAATCATGAAGTAGCCGGCATTCGGATCCGTCTTGGTTAATTCCTTGTGCGCCTCGCTGGCGAAGAGCGTAGGGTTCGCCGAAGCATAGACGGCTACTCTTCCGGTCATGACCTTCTCCTTAACCTGATCCTCCGTCTGGTTGAACGCATCCTGGGAGATCAGCTTTTCCCGATACAGCTTGGAAATATATTTCTGGGCTTCGCGGAATACCGGATCGGTTAGCAGCGATGTCAGCTTGCTGTCTTTCGGAACCGCCAGCAGATTCGCGTTCAGGTTCGTGTAGCTTGCTCCTTCTCCAAACGCGGTGTACAGCACGCCCAAACCTTGTCTTTCCTGGGCCCGATGCGGCTCGAACGGCACCACTTGGTCTCCGTACTTTTCTTTTACCTTGACCAGGTAGTTGTAGAGATCGTCGGTTGTTTCCAGTTTGGGTGAACCAAGCTCCTCATAGATTTTCTTGTTCACGGCATATCCCGCATTTCCGAAAGGACGGGAGGAGTACCAGTTCGGAAAGCGGTACAGCTTGCCGTCTGCCGAACGGAGCAGGTTCAAATCATCTCCCATCCAGGTCTTCAGATTCGTGTACTTATCCAGATAATCATCATAAGGAACGAGCTTGCCGGCCTTCTCCAGCCGGTCCATGTCCGGGTGGTCCCGGTCCGTCCAGATCATGTCAGGCAGATCATCGGAGGCCATCATGGCGCTCAGCTTTTGCGTATGGGCTCCGGCAGCTTTGATCATGTCAATCTTGACCTGCTTCTCCTCGCTGAGATATTTACCGATCGGCGTGCTTTCCCATTTAGGGAAGTCGGTATCCTGGTAATGGGCGTATGCGCTGAACTGGAGCGGCTTCTCTCCCAGCACCCACTTATCTTCTGTATTTTCTTTAGGCGGTTCATTCGGCTGTTCATTGGTCTTCGGTGGATTGTTTGTTGGCGGCGGCGAGCCTTCGTTGGACTTGGTGCATCCCGTCATGACGGTAACGAGCACCAGCAGCGCCGATGCCATGACCAGGAGCGGCTTTTTCATCTTGCTCATTCTCTTAACCCCTCTCATTCTCGAATTATATATGTTCAAAGCTGTTCGCCTTAAACCGATGCCAGGATTACTCTTTCAGCGAGCCTACGAGCACGCCCTTGACAAAATACTTCTGTACGAAAGGGTACACGAGGATAATCGGAGCGGTGACCACGATCATCATCGCCATCGTCAGCGATTTCGAGCTGGTGTTCTTGGAGCTTTCGATCAACGCAAGCGCGCTGCTGTCGATAGCGGAGCTTTGCGCTGTTTTGATATTGGCGTTCAGGGTCTCCCGCAATATCGTCTGGATCGGCAGCAAATCCTCGTTGGTGATATAGATGCTTGGCAGGAACCAGTCGTTCCAGTGACCGACCGCCGTGAGCAGCGCCAAGGTCGCGATGACCGGCCCCGAGAGCGGAAGCACGATCCTGAAAAAGGTCCCCCAATTGCTGCACCCGTCAATATGCGCAGACTCTTCCAGGCCGACCGGCAGCCCTTTAAAGAACGTGCGGAAGATGATCATATTCCAGACGCTCACCATAGAAGGAATGATAAACACCAGGAACGTATCCATCAGGCCGAGGGACCGGATCAGGAGGTAGGTCGGGATCAAGCCTCCGCTAAAGTACAGGGTGAATATAAAGAACGTCATGTAAAAGCTCCGACCATATAAATAAGAGCGGGTCATTCCGTATGCCACGATAGCCGTCATCAGAATCGAGGTGGCGGTTCCGACGACAGTCCGGGCGATCGAGATCATAAACCCGTTGATCAGACGCTCATCCTGCAGGATCACCTGGTAATTCTCCAGCGTGAATTGACGCGGCCAGAACGTGATGCCTCCTTTGGAGGTATCCACGCCGACGTTGAAGGAGATCGCCACCGCGTTCCAGAACGGATAGAGCGCTGAGAAGGCCAATAGACCAAGCAGAACGTATATGACGGCAAGCATGACCTTGTCTCCGAAGCTGATTCTTTTTAACATGCTGTACCTCCTAAGCTTGCGAATCTTACCACAGACTGTTGCCGGATCGGCGGGCCATGTAGTTGGCAATCGTCAAGAGCGTGACGCTGACGATAGCTTTGAATAGCCCGATGGCGACAGCATAGGAATAGCGGTGTGTGCCTAGCCCCACGCGGTAGACGTACGTATCGATAACATCGGACACCGGCCTCAGCACCGGATTCGTTGCGAGAAGCAGGATATCCTCAAATCCCGCGTTGACCAGGTTGCCAATGGCAAGAATCATGAAAATAATGACAACCGGCATGATGGAAGGCAGCGTAATGTTGAAAATCTGCTTGAATTTGCTTGCGCCGTCGATATCGGCTGCTTCATACAGTGCCGGGTCGATCCCTGCGATGGCAGCCATAAACACAATGGAGTTGAACCCGATTTCCTTCCACACATTCGCCGAGATTAGAATCGACCAGAAATATTCCTTCATGCCGAGGAAGTTAATCGGCTCGTTGATCAAACCTACGCTTTTCAGAAGCATGTTGACGCTTCCATTCTCTGTGGACAGCATCGACATCGTCAGACCGGCCACGATGACCCAAGATAGAAAATGAGGCAAATAGGTAAGCGTCTGGACCGTCCGTTTAAAGAACATATGGCGGACTTCGTTCAGCATAAGCGCCAGCAAAATCGGTGCCGGGAAGCCGATAAAGAACTTTAGCAAACTGATGACGAGGGTATTGCGGATCAGCCGCTCAAACTCCGGCGCGTTGAAGAAGGCTTCGAAATGCTTGAAACCGACCCATGGATTCTCCCAAATTCTCGAGCCCGTAAACAGGTTGTAATCCATAAATCCGGTAATCACCCCGTACATCGGCAAATATGAGAATATGAAGACGAGGATGACTCCGGGAATGACCATAAGCTGGACATCCCATTGTTTCATGAAGCGGCGCAAGAAGCTGGAGCTGTGGATTCGGGGCCCCGGGGTAACCGTTGCCGGCCGCTGTTTCGGTGCAGATTGGGACATGTTGTTCCTCCCGCTTGAAAAATATAGTCAAGGCGCATGCGAACATCCTTGCGACACACGTTAACGCCAGCCTAAGGGCTGCGGTCTTTCGGACTTAAGGACATTCTAACCTTGGCGATGGGGTGAAACTATATAACAAACCCGCGATTTTTTATACTTCTGACGGATGATCGGTACGGACACAGCTTGAAAAAGTATAAAGTCTGCCTGCCCACGGCATAAAAAAAGATGCCGCCTAATGATAGACGGCATCTTGATCTTATCAATTACTTTTTTTGTATCGGTTAAATGGATCGTTTCAGGGCATTGCCCATCGCATTTGAAGCACTGCACCCCGCGCATTCATTTAGCTCCGTACCGCTTACGGCATTCGCGCATATTCCGATATCGGGGAGAGGCCTCCCCTTCGGCTTATGTGCGCTTGATCTCGACAACGGTCGAGAAGAAGGTTGCCCCCTCACCCATGTCTGCCAGCCTGTCCGGCGTAAGGGCATTGGCCCGCTGCTTCCGGCCCTCGCCTTCCCACCAGAGGCCTTGGCTGACCACGGTGCCCGGCAGCATCTTATCCACCACTTTGGCGCGAGCCTCGTAGGTTCCGCGATCGTTGAACACAACGATCGGATCGCCGTCGGCAATCCCGCGCTGCTCCGCATCCTCGGGATGGATCTGGAGCGTCGGCTCCTTCTCCATCTTCTGATGCTTCTCGACATTGGCAAAGGTCGAGTTCAAGAAATTGTGGTTCGGCGGGGAAATGAACATCAGCGGATACCGGTTCCCCCGTCCGCGCCGCACCCCGTCATAGCCTTCCTTCAGCGGCACATAGGTCGGCAGCGGCGGAAGCTTGGCTTCCGCCAGTCTGGCCGAATACAGCTCGATCCGTCCCGAAGGGGTCGGAAGCCGGTCCAGGAAGCTCTCGAGAGGCGTCATGTCCAGCTTGACATGGCGCTCTGCCTTCAGCCTGTCCAGGGTCACTCCGTTTAAATACGGATTATCGGGATTATCAAGCGCACGGGCAATCATCTCTTCTTCCGATTCCCGGAAGGCTTCTTCCTCAAATCCCATTGCCCGGCCGAGCAGGGAGAACAGCTCAACATTGCTCTTGCTTTCCCCCTGCGCCGGAATAACCGGCTCCTGAAGCTGAACGTATTGGTGCCAGTACGAGGCGTACAGGTCCGTGCTTTCAAAGGAGGAGGTGGCCGGCAATACGATATCCGCATACTTGGCCGTGTCCGTCATGAATAAATCGTGAACGACCGTGAACAGATCCTCCCGTGCAAAACCCTCTTTCACGCGCTCCGTATCCGGAGCAACCACCAGCGGGTTGCTGCAATAGACGAATACCGAGCGGATCGGCTTCTCGGTCATGGCCAGCGCTTCCCCGATCCGGTTCATATTAATCGTGCGCGCACCCGGGTTCGGCCGCAGATCCGGCCGTTCCAAAGCCTCGCTGTTCATGCTGTTGTAACCCCCGTTTGATTTGGCGGCCCCGCCGCCCCGCTTGAGCCACTGCCCGGTCAGCGCCGGCAGGGCCGCAATGCTCCGCACCGTCATGCCGCCGTTATCATGATGCTGCAGACCGTTGCCGATGTGAATGTAAGACACGCCGGCACGGCCGTACAGCTCGGCCAGCTTCGCCACATCGTCGGCCGGAATGCCCGTTACGGAAGACACGTATTCCGGCGTGTACGTCTTCACATGCTCCCTCAGCTCCTCATGGCCGATCGTATAACGTTCCATGAACGCCTCATCCACCAGCCCGTCCCGGAACAGGACGTGCATGATCCCGACGGCAAGCGCGGCATCCGTACCGGGATACAGCGGAATGAACCAATCCGCCCATTGGCCGGTCTGATTTTTATGAACATCGATGACGACGACCTTCGCGCCCCGCTTGCGGGCTTTTTCGGCGAGCACCACCTGATGCATGTTCGTGCTGACGATATTGCCGCCCCAGACGATGATCACATCGGCGTTCACCGTGTCTTCAGGGACCGTCCCCCCGTTGAAGCCCATGACCGATTTCCAGCCTTCGTTTCCGGCCGAATTGCAGATGGACTGCTTCAGCTTGCTGGCGCCCAGCCTGTTGAAGAAGCGGCGGTCCATGCCGTCTACGCTCAAGATGCCCATGTTCCCGTAGAAGCTGTAAGGCAGGATGCTTTCCGGACCATCCGTTTCAATCAGCGCCTTGTACCGGTCCGCGATTTCCCGGATCGCCTCGTCCCAGCTGATCCGCTTAAATAATCCGGCCCCTTTCGGGCCGGTCCGGCGCAGCGGATAGAGCACACGCTCCGGATGGTATACCCGGTGAGCCATATTGCGGACTTTATTGCAGATCGCGCCTTGCGTGATCGGATGGTCGGGGTTGCCTGTAACCTTTACGATCTTCCCGTTCTCTTTATGCAGCAGCAAGCTGCAAGTATCCGGACAATCCAGCGGGCAAACCGCCGGAAATACGCCGTGTTCCTGATGAATCAATTTGTCCTCTCCCCCTTGTGCTCCAGCCTCTTTCGTATCCCCTTATCTTAAAAAAAATCAGCCTTATCGTAAAGTCATACATTTTTTTCTAAAGATGTGATTCACCCCTCGAACTCCCGGGTATATTTCTATCAAGAGCAAGGATGAGAAACCCAGACCCTTTCTCCTCCTCGCCATATCATGGACCACTCCCAAAAATTCGCCATGCATGTATCTCCTCCCCCGAGATACGGCATGGCGAATTTACATTACGGGCGGCTCAAGAAGCGGCCGCGAATGCTCTGTTCGGCTTGCTTCTTCGATAGGAGCATCCTCTTTTATCTGCACGCCTACCTTTTCCCCTCACCGCGTTTTCTGCTTTCCCTACCGCGCTTTCAGTTTCCAAATCTTCGCATTCAGCGATTTATTGCGTAAATCTGCAAAATAATGATCCCGCGAAAGTCCGTATCCTATGTAATCGCTTACTTATGGATCATTCGGTTCCTTACTGCCGAAAATAGCGGCAAAAGGCCGTTTTACAATCGAATGCCGCAGGCGTAATATACTATTCAGATTTCAAATCCAATATAATCTCACAGTTGATTCGCCGAATTTCCAGAGAGGAAAATGGGGGAACCAAAGCGTATGCCTGCCGATGCGGCAGCCATACTATGGGGTGAATCCTGAATAACCGCGGCCGGTCCCGCGCGGCATCAGGTAGGGCGACTCTCGCGCCCGAATCCGACAGCTAACCTCGTAGGCGTTAATGGGAGGGTTGTGAACTTGTGCAAAAAACACAGGCTCTAACCTGTGTTTTTTCTATGCCAAAAATCGAAAAAATCGAAATGGAGATGCATCCCATGCCCGGCCCTTGACCATTCACCCAAGCCACATAGCTTTATGCTTTTTTGGGGAGAACGACCCAAAATCCAAATCGAATCGGTGGTGAAACACGATGCTATCTTCCATCAAGCGCTTCCTCATCGGAAGACCGCTCAAATCCAATGAATTAGGCGATCAAAAATTGAATAAAACCAAGGCCCTGGCGATTTTGTCATCCGATGCCCTGTCATCCGTCGCCTACGGCCCCGAGCAAATCCTGCTGGTGCTGATGACTGTCGGCGCGGCTGCCTATTGGTATTCCATCCCGATCGCCATCGGCGTTCTCGTCTTATTGCTGGCGCTGATCTTATCGTACAGACAGATCATCTTCTCTTATCCGCAGGGCGGTGGAGCCTATGTCGTGTCGAAACGGAATCTGGGCATGTATCCAGGCCTCGTTGCCGGAGGCTCCTTGCTCGTCGACTATATCCTAACCGTTGCGGTCAGCGTATCGGCCGGGACGGATGCGATTACGTCGGCTTTTCCCGAGCTTCGTCCCTATAACGTCGGGATCGCCGTGCTGTTCGTCCTGTTTCTTACTGTGCTGAACTTGCGGGGCGTGACGGAATCCGCCTCGATCCTGGCCTATCCGGTCTACCTGTTCGTGCTGGCCTTGTTTATTCTGATCGGCGTCGGTCTCTACGATATTGCAACCGGCCACGCTTCGCCGGACCTGCACACCAAGATCGGCACGCCCGTCGCCGGACTGAGCCTGTTTCTGCTCCTGCGGGCGTTCGCTTCAGGCAGCTCGGCGCTGACCGGGGTTGAAGCCATATCCAACGCCATCCCGAACTTCAAGGAGCCCGCGCCGAACAACGCCGCCAAAACCCTGGCCGCGATGGGCTCCCTGCTCGCCCTGTTATTTTCAGGGATCGTATTCCTGGCCTATTATTACGGGGTCAGCCCCAGCGAAGAGGTGACGGTTGTCTCCCAAATCGCCGAGCATACCTTCGGCCGGAACGCGCTGTATTATTTCATTCAGGGGACTACTGCGTTAATCCTGATCCTGGCCGCCAACACGGGGTATTCGGCATTTCCTCTGCTGGCCGTCAACCTGGCAAAGGATAAGTTCATCCCGCGAATGTTCACGGTCCGGGGGGACCGCTTGGGGTATTCCAACGGCATCATCATCCTTGGCCTTCTGTCCATCGTGCTGATCGTGGCCTTCGAGGGCAAAACCGAGCATCTGATCCCGTTGTACGCCGTCGGCGTATTCATTCCGTTTACTTTGTCGCAGACGGGAATGATGGTGAAGTGGATTCGCGAGAAGCCTCAAGGCTGGATCCCCAAGCTGGTCATTAACTCGACGGGGGCTGTTATCAGCTTTGCGGTAACGTTGATCTTTTTCTTCACGAAATTTGCCCAGGTGTGGTCGGTGCTTCTGTTTCTGCCGCTTATCATCTGGATTTTCACCCGGATTCGGAATCACTATGAGGCGGTCGCCGATCAGCTGCGGATTACGACCTGCGAGCCGGCAAAGCCGATCGAAGGCAACATCATTATCGTGCCGGTAGCCGGCATTACGCATGTGGTGGAGAACTCGCTCAATTATGCCAAATCACTGTCCGCTGACCAAATCATCGCCGTTTACGTGAACTTCGAACGGGAAGACCAGATTGCTTTCGAGGAAAAATGGAAGAAGTGGCAGCCGGACGTCCGGCTGGTGACGCTGCATTCGCCATATCGCAGCATCATCTCGCCGCTCACTAAATTCATCGACACGGTACAGCGCAAGGCCAGCGAGTCCGACTACCAGGTGACGGTCGTCATTCCACAGTTCATTCCGAAGAAGGGGTGGCACAACTTCCTGCACAATCAGTCGAGCTTGCTCATTCGCGCTCATCTGCTTTACCGGCGGGATGTTATTCTTACAACGGTTCCTTATCATTTGAAGAAATAGCTGCAGCCCGGACCCATGGCGGGGACGGGCTTTTTTCTGCCTTTGCATCCGGTTCGCTTCCCACATCCGCTCCCAAGCGGCTGATGCTGATTCTTCTGAGATGGATTGGGAAGAGACTGGTAATTACCGAAGGAAAGCGTACGCGCATGGCCGCCAACACCTTCGACATAGGCTTTTTTCTGGGGACAGGCAGCCTTAGGCTTTCAAAGCGTCTTATTTTTCTTTATAATGTCGGAATGGATGGGTCATGCATCGGGGAAATCTATCTAAATAAACATCTAGGAGACTCCATTTATGAGCTTGAAACACAATCTGCTTCGCAAGAAGCCGATTCCGCCTTTGACAGGCGGAGAAGTGCGTTCCGCATTGAAGAAACAGCTCGGCGTCATGGACTTGATCGTCCTTGGCGTCGGTTCTATCGTGGGAACGGGAATTTTCGTATTAACCGGCGTGACGGCCGCCACCCATGCCGGTCCGGGACTGATCTTGTCATTCCTCCTGGCAGGGCTGGTATGCGCCTTCTGCGCACTATGCTATGCCGAATTCGCCTCCACCGTGCCGGTAGCCGGCAGCGCGTATACGTACAGCTACTCCGCCTTTGGGGAAGGCCTCGCTTGGCTGATGGGCTGGGATTTGCTCCTGGAATACGGCTTTGCAAGCGCCCTCGTATCCAGCAGCTGGTCGGGGTATGTGCAGAGCATTCTGTCCGGGTTCAATATTCATCTTCCTGTTGCCATTACAAGTGCCTTCAATCCTGCGAAAGGCACATACGTGGATGTGCCGGCGATCGTCATCGCGCTGTTGATTACATGGATCGTATCCCGGGGTGCGAAGGAATCGACCCGGCTCAACACCATCATGGTATATCTGAAGATAGCCGTCATCGTTCTGTTCATCGGTGTCGGAGTTTTCTACGTGAAGCCGGACAACTGGACGCCGTTCCTTCCGTTCGGCATCGAAGGGGTCATGACGGGGGCGGCCATCGCCTTCCTCGCATATATCGGCTTCGACGTCATCGCCACAGCTGCGGAGGAAGTGAAGCAGCCTCAGAAAAGCCTGCCAGTCGCCATATTAGGCTCTCTGCTTATCGTTGCCATCCTATACATTGCCGTTACGGCGGTATTAACCGGCCTTGTACCGTATCATCTCTTGAACGTGAAGGACCCTGTCGCCTTCGCGCTGCTGTATATTGAGCAGGACTGGATGTCCTACTTCATCTCGCTCGGAGCCCTCGCCGGCCTGACCACCGTCCTCATGGGGGTATTGTTCGGTCAATCCCGGCTGCTGTACGCACTCGGTCGGGACGGCTTGCTCCCGAAACGGATGAGCTCGGTCAATCCGAAGACGAAGTCGCCCGTATTCAGCACTTGGGTATCCGGGATCTGCATCGCGGCGCTGTCGGGCTTCGTTCCGCTTGGAAACCTGGCGGACCTGGCCAGCATCGGCACGCTGTTCGCCTTTATTACCGTTTCTCTCGGCATCATTGTCCTGCGCAAGACGCACCCTAACCTCAAGCGGACCTTTCGCGTGCCGCTGGTTCCATGGCTGCCCTTAATCGCCACGCTCAGCTGCTTGTACCTGCTCACGACGCTGCAGCGGATCACCTGGATCGGGTTCATCGTCTGGATCGGGCTCGGCATCATTATCTACGCCGTGTATGGTTACAGGCACAGCTCGCTGCGCCAAGACGCAGCACCAGACGAATCCTGACTTCGAGTGAACGTCTTGCGCGCTACCATAGATTAAACCAGCCTTGACCTCATCATTAACGAAGAGAAGAAGGGACTCTCCCGTAAGGTCCATTGACCTGGGACAGTCCCTTCTCTTTTCTTATAAGTAAGTTGTTGAGCTGAGCGCTCTAGGATTCCATCACGCCTTTAGGGGCAGCCGTCGGCCCGGCAGGCATGCCTTCAACCGGCACCTTGGCGGCGGGAAGCTTTATGCTGACGAACGAGGATACCAGGAATATGGCTCCTGCCGTGAAATATACCGCAATGATCGACGATGCCGCCATATACCATCCCGTCAGTCCGGAGCCGATCAGCAGCATGCCGGTAAAGACCGGCGTCATGACGCCATTGAGACGCCCGATATATTGTTCATCAACCTGCCGCATCATCAGCGCCATCAAGACGGTTTGCGCCAGCGCCATCAGCACGCCCGTAACAAAACGCATGGCACCGGTCAGGAGCGGCCACTTCGACAGTACTTCGATGCATGTGGACACCCCCAGGAAGGCAAGACCAGCAAACAGAAGATACGAGCCTTTCACCCTCCCGGCGATGACGGCAGCAATAATCCCCCCGATCAGCATCCCTGCACCCTCAAGCGCGGTAAACCACTGCACGCTGGTCATATCCAGCATCAACCGCTCGGTGATGACAAAGATATCGAGCGGCTGGACAAGTCCCGCCCCGAGCGCCAGAAGAACATAAACCACCAAAAGCACCTTCAGCCATCCGGTACGACCGATGTAGCGGAAGCCCTCCTTCAGTTCTTCTGTAAAAGAGCTTGCAGAGTCGGCCCTATCCGCTGCTTCATCCACATGCGAGGGGAGGAATGCCAATACGGCGGCAGAGCCGGCAAATATGACAAGCAGACCAATCAGTGACGCTTCGAGGCCGAAGGCTTGATAGATCGTCGTCCCGATCATCGGCCCTAGAATAATGAACAGCGACATGAGCGTCTGGGACAATGCCGTCGCCGACGAGACATGCTCATCCGGCAAGCAGCGCTTGATGATCTTGAACGAGGACGGCTGGGAGAATTGGGAGACAACGGCCGAGATCAGCGTCACGGCGAAGGCCGCCTGCCAATATCCTGCAAATACGACGAACAGGATGAGCAGCACGGATAAGAAACTCAGGATGTCCCCCCAAATCATCGTGCGCTTCGGCCGCCAGCGGTCGGCTAGTACGCCGCCGATAATCGAAACCAGAAAGATCGGCGCATATTCAATAACGGTCAGAAGCGATATGGCTACCGGGTTATGATGGCTTTTCTCCATAATGAAGTAGAGCAGCGCCATGTTGCGGATCCAGATGCCGATGTTCTGCAGGACATCCGAAATCGTGAGCAGTACAAATGCTTTGTTGCGAAACAGATGCTTCATTGTTCATGCCCCCTTAGTTGAAACCGACTAGTCGGTTTATTTATATTCATAAAAGCACGGAGCATGCCTTCGCATGTTCCTATGCTTTATCAAAAGAAGCTTGGTCATCCGGTCAGTCCTCGGCTCGCCCAGTCATCACCCCTTGCAGAAAAATGCTGACGCCCTTCCGGTACAGCATGCGCAATTCCTCTTGTGACCGTTCATAGAACGTGGTCGACAAGCCGTCGAGAAGGGATCCGAATATAACGGATACTTCCTCGATATCCTCCGGAGAAATGATTCCTTGATCGGCACCCTCCTCCAGGATTTCCAGGTACAGGGCCCGCGGCCCCTGCAGGATCGCCAGCAATTTATTCAGCAGCGTATTGTCATTCGGCTGGTTGATGTAAAATTCCTCTGCAACCTTCGTGAGCGGGTTTTGAAAATCATCGACCATATGATCAGCGATCCCATACAGCTTCTCTTCAAAGCTTCCGTACTTCGCCTTCTTCTCGTGCCATGCTTCCATCCATTCCTGATTCTGTTTGGCAAGTAGCTGGATAAAGAGATCCTCCTTGCTGTCAAAATGGTAATAGATGCTGCCCTTGCTGGCACCGGTAAACTTGACCAATTCGTCCATGGACGTTGCCGCATATCCGCGCTGGATGAAGAGCATCTTCGCTTTCTCCAGAATAAGGTCCCGCTTCCGTTGAGCTTTCTCTGTTGCCATCGAAAAGCACTCCTTGCTACAATGAATTGCCGTTACGGACAAGGTCCTGCAGCCCTTCTTGGGTGGAACCAGAGCCCGATTTATCGCCATTGTTCAAACCAATTCGTTGATTTCAGAAAAAAACCGACTATGCGGTTTAATTTCATCCATCATACCCCAACCCTCCCGCAATGTAAAGGAAAGGCCTGAATAACTAGAACAGGAGGGCTTTCGTTTTATCGAAAACCCTCCTGTCATCGTGCTGCCTACATTCTTAGCTATGATTCGTCTTATTCCAAATTCCAGACAGCTCTGTCCATCTTCATCGGATCCCCGAAGCTCAGCTGCAGACCTTTGGCATCTTTAGCTACCTCATAGGAAATTTCACCCTTCAGCTCCTCCCCGGGTGCTATGGTTCCATCGAGGGTCTGCACATCCGAGGAGATCGCCGGCGTATAGTGCACCTCCTGGTCATCTGTCAGCGCAAACGATAAGGCGGACGAAATGACCACCGGCTCGGTTCCGTTATTTTTAACGGTTAGATCGACAACCTTGAACATATTGCCATCCTGGGGCTTTTTATAATCGTCCCCTTCCGATTCCCGCAATCCGTTCAGCGTAATCACGATTCCGTAATAGTCGATCGTATCGCCGACAACGCCTGTCTCGCCGGCACTCAGCTTCTTGCCACCGTCCGGCGTAGCGGTCTGATCCTCTTGGGGCTTGGCTGAAGGGTCTTCAGCGGACCCTGAGGCATTGCCTGAATCGCCGCCTCCGCTTACGGCAGGGGGCTGTTCCGCCGGCGGAGCAGCCTGATCATTCGAGCAGGCTCCAATAAGCAGCATCGTCAGTATTGCAGCCGAAATTTTTATCATCATCGGATTCATCCTCATTCATATTACCTCCTATCGCAGTCATGGCTTGATTAGAATCTTTCCTTAATCCTGAACTTAAATAGTTTCGCCATGCGTTCGCAAAATCCTGCATAAACACGAAAAAGCCCCCTGGAAAGGGGGGCTTCGAAGGGATGAGTTATACGTGCACAGGTGTCTCGGTTTGGATTTCAGGCAGCGCCTGCAATCCCGCCGTATTCAGGAAGTTCCACGGCTTGTTGTAATGCGGCTGGAAGAAGAAATCGATAAAGGCCAGCTGGTCAATCGTCATCCGGTTCTGGATGCATACCGACAGCGTGTTGATCGACTGGGTCAAGTCTGCCTTGGAAATCACTTGGGCACCGATTACGCGGCGGGTTTCCGTCTCATATACGACCTTCAATGTTACCGATTCAGACGTAGGCATAAATTCCGGACGGTAATGATCGGTGATCGTTACGGCTTCGACCTGAAGTCCTTCATCCTTAGCGGCTCCTTCCGTCAGCCCAGTGGACGCGATGTTATGCTCATAAATTTTGAGGCCCGAGGTGCCTTGCGTCCCCATATAAGGGGTGGTGTGCTTCACCAAATTGCGGGCAACCAGCGTCCCCATCCGCACGGCGTTCGTCGCCAGCGGAATGTACATCATCTTGCCTGTCGGGTTATAGAGCACCGAGCAGCAATCGCCCGCTGCATAGACATCCGGCTTACTGGTCTGCATGTACGAGTTCACAACGATGGCTCCGTTGTCGAGCATGTCGACCTGTCCTTTAAACAGCCCTGTGTTCGGACGGAAGCCGATGCAGAGGATGACCAGATCCGTTTGGATTTCTCCCTTGTCGGTAATCACCTTGTTTACTTTGCCCTCCTCTCCCTGGAAGGAGGTTACCGTCTGACCGAGTGCCAGCTCAATTCCTTTTTCCCGGAAAGAATTCTCGATCTGATCACTGAATTCACGGTCCAAATATTTGTTCAGAATGCGGTCAGCGCTGTCGATCAGCGTAACCTGCTTGCCGTTTTGCTGAAAGGCCTCGACCAGCTCGACGCCGATATACCCGGCACCTACGACGGTGATATGCTTCGCATGACGCGCTTTTTCGATAATCGTATTGGAATGGCGGTAATTCTTCGAGAGCAGGATATTGTCCAGGTCAATGCCCTCAAGTTTCGGAACGATCGGCCAAGAGCCGGTCGTAATGATCAGCTTGTCGTACGTATCGTCAAAGGTTTCGGACGTGACCAGATTGCGCACCTTAAGGGTTTTGCGGTCGGTATCAACCGATACGATCTCGTGGCGCATCTTGGTGTCGACGCCCAGCTCTTCGAGCTTTTCCGGCGAGGAATAGAATAATCCATCCGGATCCTTCACGACGCCTCCGACATACAGTGCAATGCCGCACGATAAAAAGGAAATATTGTCATTGCGTTCATAAACGGTAATCTGTGCATCTGGATACAGCTTGGCGGTATTTACAATGGCAGACGTTCCTGCATGGGTACAACCAATAACGGCAACTTTCATGGTTTTTCCTCCTCCAAAGTAAAGCTTGTATTTGTTTAAGATGATCTGTTTGGCATGGAATCATGCTTGGTAACCGTTGATGCCATTTTGATCCGATGCCCAAGCTCGTTTGTGAATTAATTCACTTGGACTATGGTTTCATTATAATGTGATTTTATTCACATTTCAATAGGCTTTTGAAATAGCCACACTTTGTTCACAAATTCACAATCTTGTTGTGACTCATTCCATTGATTCTTATGATTGCGCAAACGGCAGACTGTTATTCCGATTTTGAGACTGGATAAAAGGGAATGAACGAGCTGGCTTCAGAGCATACTAATTCGGTCGTTTCCGCCAGGTACGTTTGACACCGAAGCCAGATGTTTTGAAAGGGGCTGCACAGCAAATAACAGGACTGCAGTGACCGGATCGTCCAGCTAGATCCCGGCACTTACAGCCCTGCTCTTCGCATTCGCAAAACTCTCGAAATCTTTAATCCAGCAGCGATTCAATTGCGCTTCTCATCGATTCAGGGCTCTCCCGCGGCTCAAACCGCTGCACGACTTGACCCTCCCGATCTACAAGAAACTTGGTGAAGTTCCAGGCAATCTCTCCGTTTCCTTCAGGACCTGGCTGCTGAGACTTCAAATATTGAAAGAGCGGATGGGCTTCTTCCCCGTTTACATCAATCTTCCCGAAAATCTTGAACGTTACGCCGTAATTCAATTGGCAGAACGATTCCGCTTCCTCGCTTGAACCCGGCTCCTGTCCTCCGAACTGGTTGCAAGGAAAGCCTAGCACCTCCAGACCTCTGGACTTGTACTGCTCATATAACTCCTGAAGCTCCCCGTACTGCGGAGTCAGCCCGCATTGGCTGGCCGTGTTCGCAATAAGCAGCACATTGCCCTTATAATCCTCAAGCGAAATGGCTTTGCCTTGTGTATCGACGGCTTGATAATCATAGATTGACATCATTCATTCCCTCCTCTATAGTGCGACCCTGTTTGGATTACGCTGATCCGGCGTGCACCATCTATTCCTCATCATACCTGAAATCATGGGGTGAACCAAATTTCCATACCTCGGACTGATACCCAAATGAAAACATTTGTATTATGATAATTTTATATGGGCAGGCGAGGAACATTCACAGCCTGTTTTGCCGTCCGTGCAGGTCTTCAGTTTCGTCCTATCCCTTCCCGGGAATGGGATTGGATGGGCGTACCCTGCTGCAGCATGGAGCTGCCATTTCACATGTAAGCGAGGAAGAAGCATGAAATTGTACCCAGAAATGTTTTTATCCCCTTGGCATCTCATTGTCCTCCTCTTTGTCCTGATTGCATGGGTAGGACTTATGATTGGCCGTTACGACCGGAAAACCATACTGCGCAGTACCGGCCTCACGGCTTTGGTATTTTATTTTATCGTGACGATTCCCGTGGGTCTGATCACCCAAGACTCCTTGTATAAGCAAGAAACGATGCTGGCCGAGCTGGACCAGAGTTTCGCGGAACAGAAGGAGAAATCCAGTTTGATGAGCGTCCAGGATCATATCATGGTTTATGTCGGAGCTTACAAAAATGATGATGGTGCCGATATTCTCGTCTATGCCGGCAATTACCACAGCAGCGAAACATTCACCGGCAATATAAAAGTTTCCGTTTACGATAAGGACAAAGAAGACGTATTTGCTAAAACTTACGAGCACGTGACGCTCGCACCCGGGGAGAAGAAGGAGCTCGACACGACATATACAAGTCAGCCGATGGATACCTACTACATCCAATACGAAGCGCAGCCCTAGGGCTGCGCTTCTGTGATCTCATATGGGGCGCAGCGACGACAGGTATTCTCGACACGTGCGATCATGTCAAACACCACACATGCAACCGACAAGCTTTATGCTCACTACTCACTAAAGAAGTTTATTTTGCGCGATCATCCATCCGTCAATTGGTGAAGCGTACGGGAACAGAATAGCTGCTTCCGCTCAGCATTACAGCTACTGACCCTTTGACAAATCGATCTCCGATTCCGGGGTGTGCCGGGCTGGTCTGTACGGTTCAGGCGCCGGTGGCAAATTCTTGGCATCGCGGTTCTTCCGCAATCGGCGAACCCCAAGATAGATCAGACCATATAGGGGCAGAAGCATGAAGGACATGGCTATGAGATTCCCGGACATCATGTAGGACGGATCGGTTTCGACATCCGAAAAGTCCACAAAAAAGAATGAAACAAGTGAAGCCAAGGAAAAAATAATCATCTGCAGCCAGCGCATCCATTTCACTAAGGTAAAGAACAATATGCACGAGCACCCGAATAATACAGTCGTGTACCCGTAATTATTCGGGTCAATCGAGCCGTTCTCGGCCAATCTTACCAGCCAAAAGCCGATGGCGAATTGAACCGGGAATACGAGCCAAGCCAGCTTGCCGACCCCGCGAAAGGCGGATTTCCTTTTTCTCAGCTCCTCCTCGTATTCCAGACGCTTCATCTCATGCTCAAGCTCTTCCAATTCGGCTTCCGTATACTCGCGATGCTGCTCCTCTTCGATTAGCTGTTCCATGTACGGACGGAAGTCACGCTCGATATTCCCGTCAAATTCCGCTGCCTTCAAATCCTCATCGCTCCGCAGCTGCTGCGGCACCGATGCATCACGGAAATCATGGATGACGAGCGAGGTAAGGTATAACGGTATATTTCTTCGGCCCATGGCCTCCAGCCAGCGGTTCGCGTCCATCGGATCCAGGAACGGAACGGCGATGGCCCGCTCCCCCATTCCGCTTCGGGCAATCAGGTACAGGACCGGCATCAATTCGAACATCGCGCTTTTTTCCATCATTTTGGTTTTCTTATAAGCATAGCTGTATTGGAGCACGTAACGGCCATAGTACATCTCCACCACATCGGTCAGGAAGACGCTCCCTTGCTCCGATTCTCCCGTAGCCGAATCCCACAGCTCGTATTCAACGCGATCCTCATACAGCGCGAATCGGTCCAGATGCGTATTGGCCCACACCTGATTTCTCAGGCTTTTCAACAATTTGACCAACATGATCATTCCGACAGGCACGGCCAGCAAGCTAAGCCAGGTCCAGACGGAAGGCCAGCGAAGCAGAAGAATTACCGGGCCGACGATCAGCCCAAGGCCGATCAGTATGCCGATCGTATACGCCTCAAACGTCAGCACCCAGTAAAAGGGCTGCATCTTGGGCTTTTTCTGCTCATGAATCAACAGCGACATGCAGGCAACTCCTTTGTCTTCAACGATTGAATATCATCCTTTATGTATAAATGCTCTAACCTTTATAATACGGCAAAATCCTTTCCAAGAGGAGATGAATTTAGGCCCTATTTTAGGAAGCTCCATGTATATCTATCGGACAAAGATGGCGGTAAATCAAAAAAAGCCTTCCCCGGCATCACCTGCCGGAGAAGACCTATGACGCTCTTTGAAAATGCCTAAGCCTAGCGTTTCTGGGCCAGCTTGACGAGGAGATGAGCCAGCTTGTGCTGCTCCTCTGGTGTGCCCACCTTCCACAATTCCTGAAGAAGCTTCTCCTCCGAATTTCTAGGCTCTTCGTTTGCAGCCAGATAGCCGGCCACCTTTTCCGCCGCCTGGGCAAGCTGCTCCTCATTCAATCCGATGCTCTCGGCCAGCTGAATTCGCTTGTTCAAATAGGCCTGAAACGAGTCGAAATCAGCCAGGATCCGCTCCTTCTCCTTATCGTCAATCCGATCTATCGCGTCATCGACCTTACTTACATCGAGCTCACCGTTCTTGTTCACGACATGATTATGTTCAGACATGATAACGCCTCCTTGTGATTGGATTAGATAACGATCAGTTATTAACCGCAAGGCCTGCAAATGAACCACCGGATGGCGTTAACGGCCGCGCCGTCCACCGCTCCGGCCGCGTCCTCCCCGGCTGCCGGAGCCGCGGCTGCCGCCCTGGTTGGCCTGGCCACGGGCGGGGCTGCCGCTGCGGCCGCCGGATCTTGCCGATCCACGGCCGGCACCGCCTTGGCTCTTGCTCTGCCCACGGCTGCGCTCTTCCGCGCCTGCACGTCTCCCGGGCCCGCCGCTCTCTTCCCTGCGTGGCTGCTCCGCTCTCCCCTTGGCTTGGGAGCGGCCTCCCCGGCCATCGGCGCTGCCGCCGCCTCCCCGGGAGCTGCGGTCCGACTGGCCGCGGCGTGCCGAGCCCGTTCCGCCTTCTCTTCGCCCGCCGCCTTGCCCCCGCTCACGGTCAGACTCAAGCGAAGAGACATGTCTAGCTTTTCTCGGACGGCCGGACTCCATACCCGCATTGTTCGCGCGCTCCTCCTGGACGTTCCCCTCGTGTGCGTCATAGCGCACCCGCTTCAAGCGAAGCGAGATGCCCTCCTCGATCCGCGCCAGGTCCGAACGGTCCTTGGCAGCCATAAAGGTCACTGCCATTCCGCTGCCTCCCGCGCGCCCCGTCCGGCCGATCCGGTGGATGTAACTTTCAACATCATGGGGCATATCGTAGTTAAAAACATGGGTAACCCCTTCCACATCCAGCCCCCGGGCTGCCACGTCCGTGGCGACCAAGAGCTGAAGCTTGGCTTCCCGAAACCGTTTCATGACCGCTTCACGCTTGGCTTGGGACAGATCACCGTGAAGCTCGTCCGATTCGTATCCGGCAGCAAGCAGGGCTTCGTTTAGAGCCGATGCCCGCCGCTTGGTACGGCAGAAGATGATGGCAAGAAACGGCCGGTAGCGCTCGATCATGGCCCGAAGGGCGTCCTGCTTGGACCGGTCGGTGCACTCGACAACCACCTGCTTGATCTGCTCCAACGGAATGGGGGATGCCCCTTTTATAACAATATCTTCAGGTTTATTCATGTAACGAGCCGCAAGCTGCTTCACCCCTGCAGGCATCGTAGCCGAGAAGAGCATCGTCTGGCGTCGGTATGGAAGGGCATCGATCAGCGCCTCCACTTCGGCCAAAAAGCCCATATGCAGCATTTGATCCGCTTCATCGAGCACGAGCATTTTAACCCCGCCGAGCTCCAGTGTGCCGCGTCGCAGATGATCCAGCAGCCTTCCCGGCGTGCCGATAATCAAATGCCGGCCGCCCTCCAGCTTGCGCAGCTGCTTCTCGACATCCTGGCCGCCGTACACGGCCAATATTTTAATCCCGTCCGTTTCCCCTGCGGTCAGCTTCCGGGCTTCCTCCGTGATTTGGAGGGCCAATTCCCGGGTTGGCGCGATGATGAGCGCTTGCGGGAAAGGACGATTCGGATCGATATGCTGCAAAATCGGGAGCATAAAGGCCAGCGTTTTGCCGGTTCCGGTCCGCGCCCGGGCAATGACATCCTTCCCTTCAAGCAGCAGCGGAATCGTCTCCTGCTGCACCGGCGTCGGTACCGCGATTCCCTGCTCCTTCAATTTTCTCACTCTCTGCTCGTCAATGCCCAGCTGTTGAAAGTTCGGCAAACGTTCCACCTCATTTAAGTATTTTTCGCTATTGAATCGTATTAAGAAACTGACAAACGACCCTGTCTTTGGTAATGTCAATATTAGAAGATTCATCCCACCACGGCAAGGAGGTGTCCCGAATGAATCCGCTCCAGCTCATAGTCACTGTACTCGTTCTGCTGATCCTGCTCACCTTGATTAACATGATGATGAATTATGTTTCAAGACGGGACGGGGAGCCGCCCGTCCCCCTTAAGAGAAAGCTGTGGCTTGTTCCGCTTCTCGCAGCCTTTATCATTGTGCCGATCGAGCTGTTCTCCATCCTGTATGCACTCCTGTTCCGGGTGACCGATTCTGCGGGACAGATGCTTGCCTATAACAGCGGCGGCGTGCTGCTAAGCCTGCCCCTGCTGCTCTTGATCGGGTTCCTGATCTTTGAAGGCCTCGTGCACCCGATCATGATCACCCTGCTGCGCCTATGGCTGCGGCGGGACGCTTCCGTATACGTCAAGCAGACCGTCACCGTGATCACCGATTCGATCCTGATTTACGCACTCGCGTCGGTGATCCCTGCCGTTCCGGTCGGCAGCTGGCTCCATGCGCTCATCATCGCCGTATTCTATCATCTCATAGAATGGGTCCTGATCGGCATTCAGGCTTGGATCCAGCAGCGTAAACGGGCCAAAGCCGCGGCCCCTGGCTAAACAGCCTTGATAAGCCCACGGCTAGAAACGGCCCGATTTAAAGATCGAATACAGCAGCCATGCCACCATGAGCAGCGCCACGATGAACCCGACCTCGATCACCGGGAAATTCCATAGCATCATGGGCTCCCGGCTCAAGGAGGAACCGATGATAAGTCCAACCATAATGATGCTGAAGGCCAGCAACACGATGCTGAATGAGAGCCGGTTGCTGATCTGGTCCAGCTTCCGCATCAGCTGCTGCAGCTCCGGCACGCTGATTTCCACCCGGAGCTTTCCTTTGCTGATCAAGGCCGACAGCTGCCTGGCCTGTCCGGGCAAATCCAGCAGACTTTCTGCAAGCCCCGCCAATCCGTCCAGCACCTTCCTTCCAATCCTGCGCGAATTATAGCGCTCCTTCAGCAGCTTCCGTCCGAAAGGCTCCGCCATGTCGATGATGCTGATTTCCGGATCCAGCATTTCGATGACTCCTTCCAGCGTCAGCAGCGATTTGCCGAGCAGCGTCAAATCCGGCGGGAGCATAATCCGGTGCCGCTGGGCAACGGTGAACAGGTCGGTAAGCGCCTTCCCCAAGCGCACTTGAGAGAACGGCACGTCATAATATTCGCTCCGCAGCCGATCCATATCCGACCGCAAGGCGTCCATATCGCAATCATCGGGTATGAGTCCCATCTTGGAGATCGCGCGGATCATCCCTTCCGAATTTCGGCGCATCAAAGCAATGATCAGCCCCGAAAGATGATCCCTCATGTCCTCGCTCAACTGCCCGACAAGTCCAAAGTCCAGGAAGACGAGCTTTCCATCCTCGGCGACAAGCAAATTGCCCGGATGGGGATCGGCATGGAAAAAGCCTTCGATAAAAATCTGTTGAAGCATGCCGTCTATAAGATGCTCCGCAATCTCCTTCAGGTCATAGTTCTTTGCGGCCAGCTCCTGCCGGCGGCTAAGCGTAATGCCCTCCGCGAACTCCATCATCAGCACTTTCGAGGATGTATATTCCCAATATATCCGGGGAATACGGATATACTCATGGTCATCCAGCCGGGATGAAATCTTCTCAGCGTTACGTGCCTCGTGACTGTAATCCAGCTCCGCCATCATCGCTCTGGCAAATTCATCCACAATCCGGTCGACCCGGTACTGCTTCACCCAATCCCAGTGGCGCTCGGCGATCGAGATCATGTCCCGCAGGATTTCCAGATCGCGGCCGATCATCCTGGCCACACCCGGCCGCTGTACCTTGATCGCTACACGCTCACCGCTCTTCAGCAGGCCGGCATGCACCTGTCCGATTGAAGCGGCGGCAAGCGGCTTCTCTTCAAATTCCTGCAGTACATCATGTATCGGCATGCCCCATTCCTGCTCGATCAGCTCCCGCGCGCTGGCGGAAGAGAACGGAGGAACCCGCTCCTGCAGCTTGACCAATTCCTGGATAATATGGTCAGGCAGCAGATCCGATCTTGTGCTCGCTAATTGGCCCAGCTTCACGAATGCCGGTCCAAGATCCTCCAGCACCCTCCGAATCCGTTCCCCGAGCGTAACGGTCTCCGGCTGCTCCCTGGAGCTCCAGCGGACGGGCATCGACAGGACATGGAACAGTCCCATCTCCTCCACCATATAGCCAAAGCCATGGCGCATTAGCGCCATGGCGATTTCCCGGTAGCGTCCGGCATGCCTCATTCGGACCGCCATCTAATCCTGCTGCGGCCCTTCCAATTCCACGATTTTCCTCTCAAGGACAGCGATGCGCTGTTCCAGGCTCGCGACATCGGTTCCTTTCGGCACGTCCAGTTCGGACAGTACGCGCTGCACCTGTTCATAAATATACGTCTTGATCTGGGACTGCTCTTCCTCGCCGCGTTCGATGAGGCGATTCACCAGCGCTTTGGATTCTGTGGGCGCCAGCTCCCCGCGCTTAACCAGATCGTCCACGATTTTCTCGACTTTTTCTTTGCTGACAACGGTAAGGCCCAATCCTAACGAGATTGCTTTCTTAAAAAGATCACTCATGATTTTATCCCTCCCGATCTTGTCTGGTTCCATTATAACCGTTCGCGCTGGTAAAAACATCTATCCGCAAAGCTTCAGCACCCATGTCCTGTGAGCGCTCCCGGTTTATAGGCCGGCATTGTGAAAATTTAGATTCCAGCCGCTCCCCGGGTCAAATCCAGAGACGAACAAAGCCGTTTCGCTCTATAACTGTGCTGATGGGAAGTCGATCTTTGGATGTTGCAAAATCTCATATACTTAGAATTACCCGGATCCGGCCGTAAATATGAGAGCATGGATACCGATCTGTTAACGCCTAGTCGAGGAAAAGAAAACAGACCGACAGGGCATTGCCCCACGGTCTGCACGCTTTTCATAAGATCACTCAATCTTAATCGTTATAACGATCATCGTCATCGTCGTCATGATCATTATCGTCATGATCATTATCGTAACGGTCGTCTTGATCATCGTCATGATCGTCATCATGATCATCATCGTCGTGATCGTACTCGGACTTTACGATTTTCCCGCTCAGGGCGTTGACCTCGACTTCCATGCTGCCTTTGGAGGTCTTCACTTCAACGTCATAGATCCAGCGGTTATCGTCCTCATCCAGATCGACGTCAGTCACCGTGCCGCCTCCCGCATGCTTCAATGCAGCTGCAGCGGCCTGTCCTGCGCCGATCAAGCCGCTGGGATAACGATCGCGGTCATCATCAAAATCATCATCTCCATCATAGTGGTGGTGATATTCGAAAGTCCGCTTCCCGAGCGTTTTGCCGGTTGATGCGTCAATCCATAGCTTGGTGCCCCGATCACTTTGTTGGATGTACACCTTATAAGCGAGCTGTCCTTTATAGTGTACCAGATCGATATCTTTTACCGTTCCTTTGGCGACAGCCAGTGCAAGCTGCTCCGCCTTCTCGACACTGATCAGCTGCTTGCCCGTTTGCGCTGCAGTCGTCGTACCGGTGCTTGCACTTCCGTTCGAGCCCGCAGCCTGCACGGCATTATATCCGTATACGCCGCTTGCCGCTATAGCCACGGACAGCGCGCCGGCCCACAGTATTTTTTTCTTCATCTTGTTCTTTCCCATCGTAATAACCTCCTCATGTCTTATCGATCGTTCTCTTTACAATTTCATTATAACGCTCCAATATGAGAGCATTCAGAGAGAAAGATTAGAAAACGATGATAAATGATAAAAGAGGTTGTTCAAAAGATCGTCTTTTGATCACGAAGTGAAATCAAGAAGTAACTCGTCTGATCCATTCCCTAATCATCCCACGTTACGGTCATAATCTTGCCGGTAATGGCATGAACCTGGATCGTGGCTTCCCGCCCATCGCTCTTCTCAATTTCGACCAGATAATAACGAACGCCGTCATCCTCGCGGTATTCGATATCCTCGATCGTC
Source organism: Paenibacillus sp. FSL M8-0142 (assembly GCF_038597315.1). Taxonomy (NCBI): domain Bacteria; kingdom Bacillati; phylum Bacillota; class Bacilli; order Caryophanales; family Paenibacillaceae; genus Paenibacillus; species Paenibacillus sp. FSL M8-0142. The sequence continues at coordinate 395,451 of NZ_CP152008.1, read as the reverse complement.
CCGGGAACCTTAGCAAGCGATACCTTCTCGGCGTGCTCCCTCGTGATCATCCGCATCGGCGGATTCTCTGGTTCGGTGCCTTCGCCATCGTCAGAGTCCTCCGGGGTTCCGCCTGACCCCTCCCCATTCGGCTCCGAAGGTGGTTTACTCCCCTGGCCTTGTCCCTGACCCTCGCTCTGACCCGTCCCGCGGTTATCCGGATCAGGAGGCTCGGGCTGCTGTCCGGTCGGATCCTGATTGCCAGACCCGCCCTTTCCCTTCTCCAGCTGTTCGATCGACACAATGCTGCCTTCGCGAGCATCCACAGCCAAATCATATTTGCCTTGATCGGACACCAGCTGAACCCGGTACACATCGCCGTCCAGCGCTGTATCCGTTATCGTCCCATTTGGGTAGAGAGTTTCCACTTTACCTATAATTTCATCCTCGCTCATACGCTCGGACGAAACACTGAACGGCTTCCACAGCAGCGTACCGGCCACCACGACGACGACCAGCAGAAGACCGCCCGTCAGCATCCCCATTTGTTTTCGCATCCCAATCACCTCGGGTAGATTCTGTTCATTAACGCAAGTATACCGCAGCAAGGTTAGAAATCGATGAGAAACAAAAGGGCGTTTAACCTTGACCTCGGGTCCCGGAAGGCTGCAGCCGGATCGTGGCGGTGGTGCCGACTCCCGGCAGGCTTTCGAGCTCCAGTTCTGCCCCGACGGCCTCTGCAATCTCCTTCGCCAGCGACAAGCCGAGGCCTGCTCCGCCGGTCTTCCTGCCGCGAGCTTCATCGACACGGTAGAAACGGTCAAACACATGCTCCAAATCTTCCTTCGATATGCCGATTCCCCGGTCAATGACCCGAATATATACCCCGGGCGGCTTCCTTCCGACTTCGATGACGATCGACTCATCGCTGTACTTGCGGGCATTATCAAGGAGGATGAACAGCAGCTGCTTCAGCCTGCGGCTGTCCGTCCAGGCGTGCACCTCGCCTTCAGCGCGGACGTCAACCTTCCGACTGTAGGCATCCCGGATCGCACGCGCCGATCCGTTTGCCAGCTCGGAGAGCTCCACGGATTCCATCTCGATCTTCCATGAATCCTGATTCCTCGCCAGCAGCAGCAGCTGCTCGGTCATCTCCTTCATTCGGATCGCTTCCGAATGGATCGCTTCCACCGACTCCTGAAACAGCTCCGGCCGCTCAAGTCCTCTGCGCTTCAGCAGACTGGCATAGCTCTCGATAATCGTAAGCGGGGTCTTCAGCTCGTGCGAGGCGTTGGATACGAACTGCTCCTGCTTCTCATGATTGCTCTCGAGCAGCGTGATCATATCATTGAATGCCGCTCCCATCTCCGTCAGCTCGTTTTTCGGCTGCTCCTTAAGCTCGATCCGGCGGAACCGTCCGCTCTCGCGGATATCCTTCATCGTGCGGGTGAGCGCCGTTATCGGCTGCATAATCAAGCGGCCCAGCACGCGGGTCGACACGACGATCGGAATCAGGCCGATGGCCGTGACGGCCACGAGCACGACACGAAGCGCCTTCAGAATATCCATCGTTGGAGCAAGCGTGCGTGCAAGCTGAATATTGTTAACCGAGCCGTCCGGCCAAATGACCGGGATCGAGGCGAATGCGTACGTTTCCCCTTGGATCGTGATCAGCCGCACCTGCTCCCTTGTATCATACGGCTCATCAAGGCCGTCCAGCTCCACGCCTGGCGCCGTCGTCAACCGCTGGGGGCTGCTGTTATCGGGCATGACCACCTTGATCCCTGCGCCAGCCGGAACATAGCTGCGCTGCAAGTCGGCGAGCGGGACGGATTTCGCGGCCTCCACCATATTACCGGCGATCTGCACGGCTTCGGCCTTCGTCTGCTTAAGCTGGCTATCCACCGTCATCCGGCTGAATACAAAGTAAACCAAAATATTCATGACGATCAGAATGACCGCCATAAGTACCGATGAATACAGATGAATTCGGCTGCTCAGCTTCATGGGCTGTCCTTCAGCACATAGCCGACGCCGCGGACGGTATGAATCAGATCGGGCAGGCCGTCAAGATCGATTTTCTTCCGCACATAACGTATGTACACATCGACGACATTCGTATCGCCGTAATAATCGTATCCCCATACCGCCGCCAGAATTTGCTCGCGGTTCAGCACCTGCCGTTGATTTTTGAGCAGGTAAACGAGCAGATCGAATTCTCGGGGCGTCAGCTCGATCTTCGTTCCGGCCCTGACGACCTCGCGCGTTCCTTCATGGAGCTTAAGGTCACCGGCGGAAAGCCATTCTCCTCCCGGCTCATTGTCGTTCTGGCGCGTCCCCTGAAGGCGAAGCGCTGCCCGGATTCTGGCGAGGAGCTCCTCGATCTGAAACGGCTTCGTGATATAATCGTTAGCCCCCAGATCAAGACCCGACACCTTATCCTCAACCGAGCTCTTGGCGGTGAGCAGCAGCACCGCCGTGTGCGTATCCTGGCTCCGGATGCGCCTCAGCAGCTCGATGCCGCTCATGCCCGGCAGCATGACGTCTAACAGAATCAGATCGAAGGACCCGCTTCGATATACGCTCAGCGCATCCAGTCCGTTATCCGCTTTGGCAACCTCATAGCCCTCGCTCTCCAGCTCAATTTCCAGCAGACGGGATATTTTAGCTTCATCTTCGACGATTAAAATCTTCCCGTTGTTCATCCAATCCCTCCTACAGGCATGCTCCGTATGATTTAGCCCGGAACGCGCGCCGCCCATTTGGCGGCCTGCGTGATGAGCCTCCGAAGCTGCGGCTGAAGGAAGCTCGGCTCATGATGGCCCGGCATGACAAAGACCACCCGGCCGATTCCGTACGTATGGCACCAAGCGGCCGGCCACTGCTGACCTTCATACTCGTAGTGCAGCAGCACCGTTTTTTCCGTAAACGGGCTAAAGGTGAAGCGATACGGTTCCTCATCCAATACAAACGGCTCCACGCCTTCCGTAATATCAAGATCGTTCTCGGCGGGAACGAAATACAGCTTATCCATCGGCGGATGGCCGTCAAACCGCGCTCCGATGAGCTGGGCCAGCTCATACCGGTTAGCCAGCGTAATGCCGTTATGAATGACAAGCAGGCCGCCGCCGCCGCTGACATAGGACAGCAGGCCCGCCGTCTGCCGGGGAGATACGCGTTCATCCCACAAGTCGCTGTAGGCAATGCACAGCTCATAGGGATACAGATTGCTCTCGTGGAGCATTTTATGATTTTCGGTGCATTGCACCGTGAACATGTCGTTTAAAAGATGTGTTACTTGTTTATCGATCCCTTGGAGCGGGTGAAACTTGGGGTGGGTATAGCTGCCTAGCAGCAGTGCTTTTCTTTTATCCATGGGGCATCCTCCTATTTACTACTTACAATATTACACGCGATGGTCCATTACATGCACGAGCCTAAGAATCAATCCGGAAGACACGCCCGTCTCCCTCCCCTATCATGCCATTAATTCGCTGATTGGGCAAAATATCGACCGAGCTCGACCATCATGCTGCCCATGCGCTCATCTTCGGGGACAAGCAGGCGCGTGATCCCTTCCTCGCGCAGCCCCTGCGCCGTTACCTTGCCGACGGCAACGGCGATCACTGGCCCGCGGAATGCCTCCAGCACCGCTTCGAGCTTGCCGTGATCCTTGGCGAAATCAGCCAGAAACCGGAATTGCGGCGCACTGGTGAACGCAACGGCATCCACCTTGCCCTGGATAATTTCGTCCACCAGCAACGAGATGTCTTCCTCCCGCGGCGGTATATGCTTATACGGCAAGATCGGCTCCACCTGAGCGCCCCGGCTCTCCAGCCATTCCACAAGCTTAGGCGCGGATTCGCCATGCAGCTGGAGGATGACGCGCTGGCCTGCCAGATCAAACGGCGCAAGCGCCCGAATGAGGCCGGATGTGCTGCCGTCATCATCTCTTACGATGGGCGTAAGCCCTCTTTTTTTCAACGCGTTCACCGTTTTGTAACCGCGCGCGGCAATGGTTGTTTGCGTAAGCGTTGCATTCAACCGGTCCAAAGTGCCCATCTGCTCCGCCATATCATAGATGGCCTCAAGGCCAATGCCCGTCGTAAATATCGCCCATGGCGGTGCGGGCTCTTTAAGCCAATCCTCAATCGATTCACGCAGTACCTCATCATCCAAAAAAACCGTTCCCTGTGCCGGACGAATCAGCGGGGTTCCCCCCATCTTCTCCACCAGCTTTGCCATTTCCTCCGCTTTGCGGGGGCCGGCCAGGGCCACAACCCGATCTTTCATATGCTGTGCCATTATTTTGCCTCGCTCTCCTAGAGTGTGCAGGTTCTGCCATTTGACTCCAGTATACTGGCCCGATCCGCAGAGCGAAAGTCACTTTGGTCTTAAACTTCGGCAGCAAGCCTTATAAAAAAGCAGCGAAGGGAATGCATCCCCTTCGCTGCTTGAACGTTCAGCTCGAAGCGCTGCAAGACGCCCCGCTCCTCCTATAGCTGCTAAACCTTGAAACGCCGGACCAGCTCCTGAAGCTCCTCCGCCTGCCGGCTCAAATCCGTCGCCGACGCGCTTACCTCTTCCATCGAGGCAAGCTGCTCCTCGGAAGCGGCTGATATGGATTGCGTCCGTCCCGACGTCTGCTCCGAGATATTCCGAATCGCATCAATAGCCGTTCTCGCTTGATTCGCATCGCCCGCCAGCTGACGCGCAGCCTCGGCGGTTTCGCTTACTTGCCCGGTCACCTTGTGAACCGCCTTCTTAATGCGGGAGAAGGAGCGTCCGGTCAGGTCAGCCGCGCCGACGCCTTCGGAAACGTTCTCCTGAGCCGATGCCATTACCGCATTCGTCCGCTTCACCTCTTGCAAAATGGCGGCGATGAGCTCGGCGATATGCTGTGCCGATGCCTCGGAGCGATGCGCCAGACTGCGAATTTCCGCAGCCACGACAGCAAAGCCTCTGCCGTGTTCTCCCGCTCTCGATGCTTCAATCGAGGCATTAAGCGCAAGCAGGCTTGTCTGCTTGGCAATCTCTCCAATCGTCCCGACGATGCCTCGAATCTGCTCCGACCGCTCGGACAGCTGGCTGATGACGCCGCCGAGCTCTTCCATCGAATGGTTGATGTCCTGCATCGTAGCCGCGGCCGTGATCACGGCCGTATTCCCTTCCTGGGCCAGCTCTTCCGTCTGATTCATGGCCCCTCTCATAACCTCGAGGAGAGAGGCAATGGAATCGGCATGCTGCGATACTTGATTCATCCGCTTTACGATTTCCTCGACGGCGAAGAGCTGGCTCTCGCTGCCTGCCGCCACCTCCTGAATCGAGGAGGTCACATGCTGGACGGCCGCTGTGTTTTGCATCGCATTAGCCGACAGCTCCTCCGACGAGGCGGACACATTCTCCGACATCCCCATAACGCCATGCACCATTTCACGCAGATTATCCACCATAACCTGGAAGTGATCGGCCAATTCCCCGATTTCGTCCCGCTTGAATCCGCTCATACGATAAGTCAAATCTCCGTCGCTGATCACTTCGGTCGCCTTGCTCAGCTTGCGGATCGGCTTCAGCACCGAGCGGATATTCCATAAGGCCAGCGCAAACGCGCCAAGAAGAGACACCGCCATCACCAATACCATCGTATTCCGGATGCCGCGGACGGAATCTTCCACCTCCGAGAAATACATCGTACCGGCAATCTTCCATCCGGTCCGTTCATTGGTAATGTAATTCAATTGCTTGTCCTCGCCGTTATGCTCATAATGGAAGTGCCCTTCCGGCTCCTCATACAAGCGGGAGATCCAAGCCTCTTGCGCCAATGCATCCGTCCCTGCCGCGTATTCCGGGTGAAATAAATAGTGCTGCTCCTGATCCAGCACCATGGTATAGCCTTCGCGTGCAACCTTGACTTCAACCAGATCACGGATCTGGGTAAGGTTCAAATCAATGCCGACCACGCCGGATCCGTCTGGAAGCATCTGCGCAATCGTCACAACGATCATCGATCCGGCCTGTGATGCATACGGCGTCGTAATAATCGGTTCGCCCTTGGCGGTGATGGCCAGCTTGTACCACTCGCTCTGTCTCGGGTCAAATCCTTCAGGAAGCTCCTCTGTAGAGGCTCTCAAAATGCCGCCCCGGGCTGTCCCGGCAAAAATATCGACCGTTTCGGGGTGCAGCCCCAAATATTGCCGCAGCACCGCAGCGAGTCCTGTTTCGCTGCCCGATGCCAGCTCCTGATCGACCGCGGCCCCTTTGATCTTCCCGCTGAAATAGCTCAGGTCATGAATCTTATTTTCGATCGTCTGGTTGATGACATCATTCGCCGTCTCCACGCTGCGCGATGCGCTGCGCAAAATTTCCTCCTCCACGGTATGACTTGCATCGCGATAAGTAATATAACCGATCGCAAAGCTTGGAACGAGCAGCACCACAAGAAACGTGATGATCATGTTTCGCCGCAGCCGGTTGGTTCTCTTTGTCTTCATATGGTTCCTGTCCTTTCAATCCGCAGGGAGAACGCTCCCTCGTAACTAAAATCTTCCCTTCAACTTATCGGCATCCGGTAAAGGAATCGTTACATCCTACATGTGGTAATTATTTACAATTAAGATTGGGAGACTTGAGTTGGACCATGGTCCTCCGTGCGAGCGGCGGGTTACGGACAAGCGAAGCGGTCCTTGAAACACCCTGTTTGAAGCGGCTCACGGTTGACCTCAAGAAATTGGGATAACGGCAAGATGAGAAACGATTCATGCTAGAGCGTTCTCCTCCCAAGGAAGGAGCCATCCTCCCGGCAAGATCCGAAACGATACGCTAGCGCCCCTTAACTAAAAAAGAGGCGCCCCAAAGATCTCATGATCTTATCGGCACCTCTTTATATATGATGGCTTCACGGCCTGCACAGCGGAAGAAGCAGACCGTTAGGCTCTGGCTCTTTGGCGGACAATCGACCAAGAAGTTATTCCGTAATGCCTTCCTTCGTTAAAGACGCGGTTTATACAGACTCCGGCTTATTTGCTGCCGGAATGAAGCCGCTCAGATCTACGCCGAGTCCCTCGGCCAGTCTGGCTCCGTATTCGGCATCCGCCCGGTAGAAGTTGCATACGGCCCGCAGTTGGATGTCCTGCTTCACCTGGCTCAGATCGGCAATCAGGTTGCGGAGCAGATTGTCTTTCTGCTGCTCGGTGAAGGAGCGGTACAGCTCTCCGGCTTGGGTGAAATCGTCCGTCTTCTCGATACGCTGGCGAACGACATGACCGCTAAGCGGCGCTTCGCTCTCCTGAACGGATGGATCCTCGACCGGTCCGGTCGTATAGCTGTTCGGCTCGTAGTTGACCGGAGACGGATCCTGCTTGACGTTCATCAGGCCGTCGCGCTGATGGTTGCGCACCGGTGCATACGGACAGTTGATCGGAATTTGCAAGTAGTTGGCGCCCAGCCGGTGACGCTGCGTATCCGGATAGGAGAACAGACGTCCTTGAAGGAGCTTATCCTCCGACGGCTCAATGCCGGGAACCAGCGCGCTTGGCGAGAAAGCGGCCTGTTCAACTTCCGCGAAGAAATTTTGCGGATTGCGGTTCAAGGTCATGGTGCCTACCGTAATGAACGGGAAGCGGTCCTCCGGCCATACCTTCGTTGGATCCAGGGGATCAAAAGGCAAATCGTCCATCTCCTCCGGCGACATCAATTGCACCACCAGACGCCATTTCGGAAAGTCGCCTTGCTCGATATGCTCGCGCAGATCCCGCGTAGCATGGTTGAAATCCTTGCCCTGCACTTCAACCAGCTCATCCGCATCCAGGGTTCGTACCCCTTGCTGCGATTCCCACTTATATTTCACATAAGTCACTTTGCCTTCGCTGTTGACCCATTTGAATGCATGCACGCTGAATCCGTCCAGCTCACGGTAGTTGGCCGGCGTTCCATGATCGGAGAACACCCAGGTCATCATATGCGTGGATTCCGGGGACAGCGTCATGAAATCCCAATACCGTCCGGGCTCTTGAATGTTGCTGTCCGGAGCCGGCTTCAAGGAATGGACCATATCAGGGAATTTGATGGCATCCCGGATAAAGAAGACAGGGATATGATTACCAACGATATCGTAGTTGCCTTCCTCCGTATAGAACTTCACGGCAAAGCCGCGCGGGTCTCGTGCCGTTTCCGGGGAACCTGTTCCATGAATGACGGTAGAGAATCGAACGAAGACCGGCGTCTCCTGCCCGATCTCCTGCAGGAAGGCCGCTTTGGTGTACGGCTTCATGTCATTCTCCACGACGAAGATGCCATGCGCCCCGGCTCCGCGGGCGTGAACGACGCGCTCCGGAATCCGTTCACGGTCAAAATGCGCGATCTTTTCAATCAGATGATAATCCTCCAGCAGCGTAGGACCGCGGCGGCCTGCGGTCTTCGAATTCTGATTGTCTCCTACGGGAGCTCCTTGGTTCGTTGTCAATCTATCCATGCGGAAAACCTCCATCATTTCTATAATTGATTTTAGACTGAATCTAAATCTATGAAATGATTGTATCATCCCGGAATTTGTCCGGTCATGAGTGTCGCATGAACCTTCGATGAGCGTTGCGTGATTGACCAATGAGCATTCATGTTCATTCGATGAAGTTCTTATGAATGATCCGTGAGCAGAAAAAAAGGAGGAGGTTAGTCCGCCAAGCGGTAACCTACTCCACGTACCGTCGCGATATAGCGTGGTGCTCCCGCATTATCGCTCAGCTTCTTGCGCAAGCTCTTGATATGCACGTCAACTACATTGCTGCCGCCCATAAAATCCGTGTCCCAAATCTTGCTCATCAGCTCCTCGCGGGTGCAGACGGCCCCCTTGCTATCCATTAGCAGCAGAAGCAGCATGTACTCCGTCTTGGTGAGATGAATCGGAGCTTGCCCGCGATGTACCGTCATTTTATCCCGATCAATGGTCAGATCCTTAAATACGAGACCTTTAGCTTCCTCATCACCGGCAGGAGCGGAGACGGGGGCGAACAGGCGGATCGTCCGCTGCACTTGGTACATCATCGTATCCTTGGAGCGAGCCGGCCAGACCATCAGCTCCTCGTTCATCAGACTAGCGCCGGCATTGCTCATAAGCTCCTCGCCAACAAGATAGAGGACCGGGATCGAAGGATGCTCCGGCAGCAGCAGCTCCCGTTCTTTGCTGAAGGCAGCCATGTCCCTGCAGCCGGTCATGTCCGCAATGATCAATCCGGTGTTCAGAGCCGTCTGGAGACGCGGCTCCCACTTCCGGAACATCATCACCTCGAAGCAGTTCTCCGTCAGCGTCATGAACATTTCATGAACCCGTCCAGGTGACCGGCTTAACAGCGCCGCGCGCATCGTCGTAGGACAAGCATCGCCGATCGCCATACCCGCTCCCGGATGCTGGTACAGGCTGGTCGTCTTCCAGTCCGGAAACGAATATACGGTCGCCATCTCCATTATTTCTTCCGTTTGGTTTGACATTCTGGACACACCCCCCCGAATACAACGTGAGCATGATGGATGACGTAGCTGGTTTCGCTTGCTACGGTGTCCGCCCAATCCTTAGGCACCTCCGTCATGACCTCGTCGACTTTGCCGCACACTTCGCAAATGATATGCTGATGCTCATCCGTCCGGGCATCGTACCGGCTTGCGCTTTCGCCAAGCTTCAGCTCCCGGATCAGCTGCTTATCCGTCAAATAGCGCAAGGAGTTATAGACCGTCCCATACGCAAGATTATATCCTTTCTCCACCAGGCGGTTCATGATCTCCGCAGCCGTCGGATGGTCATGCGACTCCCGCAGCACATCATATACCGCTTGGCGCTGTGTGGTTAGATTTAATGATTTCAAGGTATTCACCCTTTTAATTTATTTTTAGATCAAGTATAAATCTTATTTTGGTCAGGGTCAACCTTATCGAGATACTCAATTGCTGGTAATCTTTATGTTTTCTTAAGAATCCATTTACAATTCCTTTAGCTCGCGCGGTTACACTGGTTTATATCAATTTTCGGTACATATCCGCTAAAAAGGAGACGATCCATCCGTCATGGCAACGGTATCCAAGTCGCGTTTCTCTTCTTCAAGGCAGAGCGCTGATAACTCTTTGCCGTATCGTTCCCCGCGTCGGTCGAAGCCGGCGGAAAGACGTAAGGGACAAGCCGGCATGGCTCTGTGGTTCCTGGGTCTTTGCGTCAGCCTGCTCTTCTTTTACATTGTAAAAGTCTTCATTCCGCCTGCGATCGAGGCCCGTTCGGCCATTCTCATCCATGCCGAGACCGGAAGGGTGCTGTATGCCCAGCGGGCCGATCTTCCGCTTCCACCTGCAAGCATGGCCAAGATGATGACCGAGCTCATGGTCATGGATGCCGTCTCTTCAGGACGGCATGATTGGAACGAGACGGTAGCCGTCAGCCGTTATGCCGAAAAAGCTCCCGGCTCCCAAGTCGGCATGAAGTCCGGGGAGACCTATACGCTTAGAGAAATGTTAGAAGCGCTGATTATTCATTCGGCTAATGATGCCGCCATCGCCATCGCCGAGCATCTAGCCGGAAGCGAGCGCGAATTCGTCGATAGCATGAACCGCCGCGCTAGGGAGATCGGCCTGTCAGGACGGACGGTATTTGCCAATGCATCCGGTCTTACCGCCAAAGATTTGAGCGGCTTTCCCGAAGCGGCCTCCGAAGGCGAGACGGTCATGACGGCAAGGGATGCAGCCATGCTCGCCAGGTGGCTGCTTCAGAACTATCCCGATGTGGTGGAGGTGACGAGCAAGCGCGACCTTTCGATCCCGCAGAAGGGAATCTCGCTGCACACGACCAATCTGATGCTTCCCGGCGAGCCGTATGCCTATGACGGCAGCGACGGCTTTAAGACCGGATACACCCGCTCCGCCGGCTATTGCTTCACCGGAACAGCGGCCCGGAACGGGGTCCGGCTTATCTCCGTCGTTCTTGGAACCGGCCATGCCGAACAGAGATTTACGGAGACTCAGAAGCTGATGGATTACGGATTCAGACGGCAAAACGCAATATTAGGCCTTTTTTCCATCCATATTTAGGGTAAACTGTTGCTAGGAGATACGACGCCGACCGAATACCTGCCTTAGGGGCAGCGACTCCATCGACGGAATGGTACATATATAGGATGAGCTGCCGTATCTAATGTGGATTTACTGGAGGATTCAAACGTGAGAAGCGTATTAATCGTTGACGATGACAAGGAAATATCGGGATTGATCTCGATCTACCTGGAGAATGAAGGATACCGGGTGATTCAAGCGCATGACGGGGAAGAAGCGCTGCTTGAGCTGAAGCTGCATCAGGGATCGGTGGATCTCGTCATCTTGGATGTTATGATGCCAAAACTGAACGGGATCGACACATGCCGCAAAATCAGGGAGACCTCGTCCATCCCGATTCTGATGCTGAGCGCCAAGAGCGAGGATATGGACAAAATATTAGGCCTGATGACCGGCGCCGACGACTATATGATCAAGCCTTTCAATCCGCTGGAGCTGACCACGCGCGTGAAAAGCTTGATCCGCCGCTCCACCCAATACAACACGGGGCTCGCCCAGATGGACAGCGACCGCCTGCAAATCGACGGCCTGGATATCAACCGCACGACCCATGAGGTCAAAGCGAACGGCCGACCGATCACCTTGACCGCCAGGGAGTTCGACATTCTGTACCTGCTCGCCCGTCAGCCGGGAAGAATCTTCAGCGCCGAAGACATCTTTCAGCAGGTGTGGAAGGAGAAATATTATGTCTCCAACAATACCGTCATGGTCCATATCAGCAACCTGCGGGACAAGCTGGAGAAGGAGCTCGGCTACAAGCTCATCCAGACCGTGTGGGGCGTAGGGTACAAAATCCATGCATAAGCTGCAGTGGAAGATCATCACCCTGTTCTTTGTGAGCGGGGCTTTGACGTTGTCCATCCTGTTCGGCTTCCAAAAAATCATGCAGGTGATCGGCCGGGAATACTGGCGGGAGCCTTGGGTAACCTCGCTGTTCAACATCAGCCGCAGGCTGGAAAATATGTTCGGCTTTCCCGTCGCTGCCACCATCATCGGGATCATCATCTTCATTTTTGTCGTGCTGCTCATGAGCCAGAGCACCATACGGCAGATCAATCAATTGATGCAGGGCACGGAGCGGCTGGCGCGCGGAGAGCTCGATCAGGAGATTAAGGTAAGCTCCGGGGACGAACTCGGCCAGATGGCCCTCCAAATCAACCAGATGGCCAAGCAGCTCAAGCTGTCCCTGGAGGAAGAACGGATGGCCGTCCAGTCCAAGAACGAGCTGATCAGCAATGTGTCCCACGACCTCCGCACGCCGCTGACCTCAATCATCGGCTATTTGCGATTAGTCAACGAAGACCGCTACAAGGACGAGGTCGAGCTCCGCTACTATACCGATATCGCCTATAGTAAGTCTTTGCGGCTCGGCAGGCTGGTCAACGATCTGTTCGAATATACCCGGATCGGTTATTCGCCTGTGAATCGTACCGATATTAACCTGGTTGAGCTGCTGGGCCAGCTGGCAGTCGACTTTTCATTAACCGGGCAAACCGTGAGGGGAGACGTGCAGGTACAGTTTACGCCTTCCGAGGAGAAGATCAGCCTCTCCGCCGACGGCGACAAGCTGATGCGAATCTTCGAGAACCTGCTGTCGAACGCGGTACGCCACGGCAAAGATGCCGGGAGGGTCGACCTGAAAGCGTTCCGGGACGGAAAGAGTGCCGTCGTTCAGGTGATCAATTACGGACCCCCTATTCCGCAGCATGCCCTCTCCCACCTGTTTGAACGGTTTTATCGGGCGGATGAATCCCGTACGGACCAGACCGGAGGCTCCGGTCTGGGGCTTGCCATCGTGAAATCGATCGTGGAGGCCCATGAGGGAAGCATCGAGGTGACCAGCAATACGGATCAGACCATGTTCGAAGTGCGCCTCCCTCTAAACGGTAGCTGAAAGCCACAAAATTTGGATTTTGTTCGACAGAATAATCTATTTTCCGATAAAATAGGGATGACTGTCCTTATCGCTCTGGGCGCATTTGTTCAGGGTTACGTGAAAGGAATGACTCCCTTACATGATCAACATCCTGTTTACCAACTTCTGTATTCTCGTAACTTTTCTATACGTATCGGGCCTGCTGTCCAGGCAATACGTAACGGGCTTCGATTCGCCCTCCCGCTCCGTTAAACTCTGCGGCGGGGTGCTCTTTGGAATCTACGGGATCATTCTGATGTATTACTCATTTCCGATCGATCCGAGATTTTTCGCCGATTTACGACATCTCGCCATCATTGTGATCGCCAGCTATCTCGGGTGGCTCCCGTCCCTGATTGCCGGATTGTTAATGGCCGTCGGGCGTGTGCTGCTCTTTGGCATGACCGGTTACTCCGCTGTAGCAGGCGCCGGAATGCTGGTGATTGGTATGATCTGCGGGCTTATCTCGTTAGCCCGATGGGACCGCCTGACTAAAATGATGACCATGTCCATCGCGAGCATGCTCGTGCTGTTCTTTGTGATTGCGTCGAACATTCCGGATCGCGATAAAGTGTTCAGCGTATTTACCCAACACCTGATTATCTCCCTGCTGGCCACGCTGGTCATCTACATGCTGACCGAGTATATCCATACATCCAATAAGCTGTTTCTTCAATTGAAAAAATACGCCGAAACCGATTATTTGACCAGCCTGAACAATCTCCGTCAATTTGAGCAGCTGCTGTCCGAGCGCTTTCTGGAAGCCCAGCATTTCAGCGAACGTCTGGGGGTGCTCATGATCGATATTGACCATTTCAAAAAAATAAACGACACCTACGGCCATGCGGCCGGAGATGCCGTTCTGCAGCAGCTGAGCAAGGTGCTGAAGGATAACGCCCGCTCGTTCGACGAGGTTTCCCGCAACGGCGGGGAGGAGTTCTCGGTCCTCGTCCCGGAAGCCACCATCGCCGAGACGACGGCCCTAGCCGAACGGATCCGGGCCGCGGTGGAGCGTCACGCCTTCACGCTCGATGATGGCACGAAGCTGCATATCACGATATCGATCGGCGTTGCGGTCCATCCGGACACGATACGCTCCAGGGAAGCCCGCCAGCTGATGGAGCAGGCCGACCAAGAGCTGTACCGGGCCAAAAACAACGGGCGGAACCGCGTGTGTTCCGCCCCCGAAATCCATGACTATATGCTGGGTTAAGCGTTACTAAGGATATCCTCGATCGCGGACAGCGTATCCGGCGTCAGCTTGATGCCGGATGCTTTGACGTTCTCCTCCACCTGCTCGGGACGGCTTGCGCCGACGAGCGCGCTGGATACGTTGTCCTGGCGCAAAATCCACGCCAAAGCCAGCTGACCGACGGTGATGCCGAGCTCGTCCGCGATGCGCCCAAGCGATTGCACCTTCCGAATGCGGTCCTCGCTGATCTTGAGGCGATCCGCTCCCAGCTTGGACGCCCGGCTCTCTTCAGGCACATCCTGCTTGGCGTTGTACTTGCCCGTGAGCACCCCTTGAGCGAGCGGGGAATATACGACCTGGCCGATGCCTTTCTTCTCGCCGAGCGGAATGATTTCTTCCTCGATCTTGCGCTCGAACATGTTATACAGCGGCTGGTTCACCACAATCCGGTCCAGCAGGTAACGGTCGGCGATCGCCAGAGCGGCTTCCATCTGGGCGGCCGTCCACATGCTGACCCCGACATAGAGCACCTTCCCTTGCCGAACGAGGTCGTCGAGCGCCCGCAGCGTTTCTTCAAGCGGCGTCTCCTCGTGAAACCGGTGGCAGTAGTAAATATCAACGTAATCGGTGCCAAGACGCTTCAGGCTTGCATGGCACTGCTCCATAATGTGCTTGCGGGATAACCCCTGATCGTTGGGCCCGTCGCCCATTTTGCCGAATACCTTCGTTGCCAGCACGTAGGATTCACGCGGGAATGCTCGCAATGTCTCGCCTACGACGACTTCGGCCGCTCCCTGCGCGTACACATTTGCCGTATCAAAAAAGTTCACGCCGAGGCCGTAGGCGGTCTGAATCGACTTCACCGCATTATCACGCTCTACATACCCGCCGTACGTGAGCCAGCTTCCAAGACTGATTTCGCTTACCTTCAGTCCGCTTCCGCCCAATCTTCGAAATTCCATATCCAAGCCTCCTCTTCTACAGAGATTGATGCCTACATCCGTATTGTACCATTTTCCGGTACGCTAGAGGGAGGGAATCCCTGCTTACCGTTTGTAGCCGGTGGACTTGATTGTCATTTTGACATGAACATTGAACTTGGCCCTCGGGTAAATTTCAGCCCACTTCTCCATTTCGGTATCGTTATTCCAGTGGGTACCCCCGTATCGCAGCCCGAAGCCCAAGGGATCCAGTCCCGTCTTCTGGATCTTCTCCAGCAGCTTGGTAATCGACTCGGTCAGGTCCTTGTTGAACTCCTTCTCAATTTTGCGGAGTCCTGCAGGGGTCATCGGCGCCTTATCCTCTTTCTCCTCCAGGATGGCCGTGATGCTGACCTTATAATCGATGGTCTCCGCTCCCTCTTTGGATTCGTTGATTTTATAGCGGCTTCGGGTCCGGTCCGTGTTCACCTCGAACAATTCCCCTTCGATTTTAATACCGAAGTTGGTGCTTAAGTGCCGTTGGTCCAGCAAGTTATACAGCCTTGTCTCATCCCGCGTCAGGATCGTCTTCACCCGGCTCTTGTCCAATAAGGCAACCTTGTCAATGTTCAAAATCTCCTTCCCGGTCGCTTCAATGACCGGCATGACGGGATCCTCCCCGGTTTCCGTCATCCGCCTGCTTAAATCGAAGGAGTACGTCTTTGCAATGAAAGGCGATTCTGTCCCATCCTCGCTAAGCGCCAGAAAAATAGCGTTCCCGGCGATCCGCTCCGTCGCGGGCTGCACCTTCAGGACCGCCTCGGCCGTCGGAATGGCAACGGCCGGATACATCAGGAGCTGCATATCCCGCCTTCGGACGGTCCAGTCCTGAATTTTGCCGATATCCTGCCGGGCATACGCCTCCCCGTACAAGACCCCTTTGCAATGACCGAAGTCCAGCTCCTTGTCCACTTTGGACTTCGCCTCCCGGATCGCCTCCGCGATGCTGGTGGATTCCTGCGTAATCAGCACGGTTTTGACGTCCCCCGATTTCGGATCGCCTGTAGGGATCGCGATTTTAAAGCTGAACCGGTTCATGTCCGGATTCGTCTCCGAGACGTCGATGCCGATCGCTACGACGAAGAGCCGAAGATCGATATCCCGAAATTCGCACCCGCCGAGTATCATAATCGAACCGCAGATAAGGAGCGTATACCACGTTTTCAAGGATTTCACGCCCTCCTCCTCCTTCCTCTTCTTATTGCGGCGTAGATCAAAAGAATGACGAGCAGGATTTCACCCGCAAACCGGACGTCCAGGAACACAATCGCCATATCATTGAGCGTATACTGATTGATAACCGTGGCCAGCACGAAAATAACGACGGCGAAAAGGGCCAGAACCCACCACTCCGCCTTCCGTTTCTTAGGCAGCAGCGAGGGCTTCTCGCCTTCCAGCTTAAATCCTCCCAGAACCAGCTCTTTCCCCACATGCCAGTGGATAATCGAGTTCATCAGAGACAGGATCATATAGACGACAAAGAACACATAGATCATCCGCTCAATAATAAAATACCGGATTCGGAGCGCATCGACCGTCGAGAAAGCGGGATAGACATGCTCGCCTGCTCCATTGGCTCCCAGAATCCCGATCGGCCCAAAGAGCGATATGAACAGAGATACGATGCTTACCAGGATGATCGAGAACATGTACCTGACTTTGAATCGGCGGAAGATCCGGTTGAAGACCACCATGTTGATGTAGCCGGTATAAATATAAGTCGCTGCGGCTACAGTGCGGTAATTCGGCATATTCCAGGCGTAAGTCATAATTTGCCTTACGGAATCCCAGCTGAAATACGGATTACTGTAGACTCTCCAAGCCATATAGGCAATCAGCGGCATCGTTATGTACAGCACCATTTCCAGCGCGTAGAGCAGCGATTCCGAATCCAGCCTTGCGCTTAGACCGACAACGACGAGAAATCCGGTCAGAACGATATAAGGCGATACGTCCGGGCTGATGTAGCGGGACGTGATATCCATGAAACTAATCAGCGTAATTGCGCTGGAAAAGTACCATCCCAGTCCATACAATACCAACAGCAAACCCGAAATCCAAACCGGAAACACCGAATGGAAGATTTCCGGCAGCCCTTCTCCCGGAAATCGTTGTAGTATCTTGGCGAAGACATACATCAGGATCGATCCGGCCGGGACCGCGATCAGGATGGACATCAGCACTCCGTCGAACCGGTCCTGGATCAGGATGCGAGGCACATAGTTGATCAGGTTGATCGAAGCATTGAGCAGAAAGAGATAGTAGAAGTATTTGTTCCTAACCACTCTGCTGATCTCCCTTCCTTCTCCACTCGATCGCAAACATCTTCAGATACGGCTTACCGAAGGAGCGCAGACTGGTCAGGTACATGATCAGCGAGACGATCCCAAGGACGATGCCGACCAGGCCGAAGAAGGTGGATAGGACAATGAATAAGTATTTAGTAACGCGGATCCCCATGCTCATCATCGTAATTGGAATCACGAAGTTCGTAATAGCCACCGCCGCAACGAGAATAATCATGACGTTGCTGACCAGGCCGGCTTCCGTAGCGGCCGTGCCCAAGATAAGACCGCCTACCGTTGTGGCCGACTGGCTGACCGCTTTCGGAAGGCGGACGCTCGCCTCGACGAGAAATTCCATCGCCAGCAGCATGAAGATGACCTCGAAGGAGGACGGATAGGGTACCGTTGCCCGGCTTCCCGCAATCAGCAGCGTAATCTGCATCTTCAGAATTTCCGGATTGTACGATGTAAAAGCTACGTACAAACTCGGCATCATGACCGTAATGAACAGGGCGATATACCGGATAGCCTTCAGGAACCAGCCAATGGGCGGCAGCTGGGTCTTGTCGTCCATCGCCGTGAAGAAATCATTAAAGATGGCCGGGAGCACTAAGACGTACCCGGTGGAGTCCATAAGCACGCATATCTTCCCCTGCGATATGTTCAGCACGGCCCGGTCCGGACGCTCGGTGAGCATCAATGTCGGAAACAGCCGCAATTTCGGATGCATCGTATGCCGCTCAATCTCAGAAGCAGACTGAATGATATCCGTCTTGAGCTCGGATAGCCGCTTCTTCAGCTCCTTCAGCACCGAGTGATCTACTTTCGCTTCGTCATACATAATAATGAGCCGGGTTTGGGAGATCCGACCGACCGTCATGAACTCCGTCTTTAAGTCCGTCGTCTGATAACGGTGACGGATCAAGTTGAGATTCACCTCGATATTTTCCGTAAAGGAATCGTCCGGTCCCTGCATTACATTCTCCGTGCTTGCCGGTTGGACGGGTCCAGCATTGACCAGCACGGCATCGAGCAGCAGCACCCGGTCGCGGATGAAGATCGCAACGCAGCCTCTAAGCATATTGCGCAGCAGCTCCTGCTTATCCTTAGGCTCCAGGCTTGACGGGAACGACCGGATAAATCGCTCGAACAGCTCCATGGAGTTCAGCTCGTAGAATCGGTTGATCAAATTGTCGTTAACTAGGATGGGGTCGCACATACTTTTGAGATAGATGAGATGCGCATGCCCTTCCTCATTCTTCAGCTCACGCTGCTCAACATCCCCGATATTCTTCAACTGCTCCTGCAGGCATTTCCTTGCTTCTTCGGCTTGCAGCTTTTGGTCGGTGGCCATGATCGATCCCTCCTTTATCATTGACAAGCAAACCGCTCATGTCCTTCTATTTTCTGTACAAATGTCCCAAATTATTAACAATCAACCAGAAAAGTTTGCCGGGATTCGCAAGCTTCGGGAAAGCACCCTATTTTTCACGCCGGTCTTCTCGTTTCTAATTGGTCTATTGTGGTAATAATGGGGACAAGCGTATTGGAGAAACAGCAGCTGAAATTATAGAGAGACTAAAGGAGGAATCCAGATGAACCCATCGGGCACATCTTATCATCAATTGCCCCGGTATCCGGAATCGCTGTGGAGAGCAACGACCGAGCTCCCTTCCTTTCCGCGGCTCGCGGAGGATATTGAAACGGACGTCGCGGTAGTCGGCGCAGGCATAACGGGCATTACGACCGCCTATTTGCTCGCAAAGGCCGGGAAGGATGTCGTACTTCTTGAGGCGGGGAAAATCTTCAACGGAACGACCGGTTATACGACCGCGAAGGTTACGGCTCAGCACGGACAGATCTACCATGAGCTGATCCAGCATTTTGGAGAGGAACAGGCGCGCCTCTATTATGAAGCGAACCGGGAAGCCATTGAGTTTATAAGAGATATCGTAGGCGGAGAGGAAGACAAGTTCGGACTGAAGCTGGAGGATGCCTACATCTATACAGAGCAGGATGGCAAAACGCTCGAGAAGCTGGAGCAGGAATACCGGGCATACGAGAAGCTGGACATTCCAGGCGAATGGACGGATCGGCTTCCATTGCCGATTCCGGTAACAGGAGCTGTGAAAATGCCGGGACAATACCGGTTCCATCCCCTGCACTATGTCAAGCATCTGACCGAGGAGTTTCTGAAGCTTGGCGGGCGCATTTATGAAAATACGACCATTGGAGGAAAGATTGAGACCGATGGTCCGCTGTCGCTGCAGACCAAACGGGGCAATCATCGCATCACGTGCAAATACGCGGTGTCCGCCTCGCACTTCCCTTTTCATGACGGCAAGGGCCTCTATTTCTCCAGGCTGCACGTCGAACGTTCCTATGCCATTGCGGTTAAGCCGGAGACCGCGTATCCGGGCGGCATGTATTTGAGCGTGGACAATCCGACCCGTTCCCTTCGGTCCGCATCGTACCAGGGCGAAGAGCTCGTCATTGTCGGCGGGGAGAATCATGCGACAGGCCGCAGCATCTGTACCCATCAGCATTATGAGAACCTGGAGGTGTTCGCAGGAAATCTGCTGGGGGCAATCTCCATCCCTTACCGCTGGTCCGCACAGGATTTGATCACGCTGGATAATGTCCCGTATATCGGGCCGATCACAGCGGACGAGGACCGAATCCTGGTAGCAACGGGATACCGGAAGTGGGGCATGACGACAAGCACGCTAGCGGCCCACATCATCAGCGATCACATCCTTGAAGCCGACAACCGGTACGCCGAATTATTCAGCCCGTCCCGGTTTAAGGCGGATCCGTCCATTAAAACCTTTATCGTTCAAAATGCGGCCGTTGCGAAGGATCTGGTGTCCGGCAAAGTGGATATGTCCGATGCGGATATGTCCACGCTTCAGAACGGAGAAGGCGCCGTGGTCCGCCATAACGGGCAGCGCGCCGGCGCTTATAAGGATGAAGAGGGCAAACTGTTTCTGGTGGACACCACCTGCACGCATATGGGCTGCGAAGTAGAGTGGAACGAGGGCGAGCGTTCCTGGGACTGTCCTTGTCACGGTTCCAGATACGGCTATAACGGCGAAGTGCTGGAGGGACCGGCGACTGAGCCGCTCAAGCAGCTGGACCCGGAGAGCTGATCCATAACGCAGAACCAGATGGATAAGCAGGTTCAACGCTGGCTAGGTCATTTGCAGTTGATGGGGCAAATGGCTGTCTGTCCACGTGTTGCGTTCTGTTTTTCTCATTCAAAAGCATGCAAAAAAGGCACCCCTTACGGGTGCCTTCATGTATTTGTAAGACGTCCAGCATGGAATTTCGGCCGACGACAGTTCAGCATGAATTAGGCGCTAACGGTTGCCGGTTCTTCCCGATATGCCTCGAGCGATTGATCCACGATAACCTTCACCAGGGACGAATCCACGTCGCTTATCCAAGGCATCGCAAGATTCCAGGCATTCTCCTCAATTTGCCGCAGGATCCGCATGTCTTCCCATTCATCAACCGATGAATCCAGCAGATCGCACAGCTCGGATAATTGGCCGTCCATCGAATGACCCAGTTCATGCGCGAAGACGACAGCATAATAAGCGTACACCTGTTCAAGCGATCCGAACAATTGCAGGCACTGCTGGCGAATGACCTCCGTATACATGGTCACGCTGTGATCGCCTATGGCATATTTCCCTCCGACTAACCGGCCCCCCGGGAAATAGCCGTCCAGCTGTACGGTAACGCTGCTGCCCGACCGACGTAGAAGCTCTTGCGTAATGCGGTTCAGTTCAGACTTATTCAATAATGATCATGGCTCCCTTAAAAAGTATAAACAACATTATAGTAGAACCCTATGAAATTGCAACAAGAAATATGCTGTTCAGCTTGCTGTTACGGGCTTTTTCGCCGGCTTCCATGCCTACGAAAATCATCCCGCTTCGGGCTGATCGCTGAACTGGCTGTTGTACAGGTCCGCATAAAATCCGCCTTGCGACAGAAGCTCATCATGCGTCCCTTGTTCGATAATGCTGCCCTTGTTCATCACCAGAATGAGGTCCGCATCCCGAATCGTCGACAGCCGGTGTGCGATAACGAAGCTGGTCCGATTCTTCATCAGCTCCTTCATCGCCTTCTGGATATACAGCTCCGTCCGCGTATCGACGCTGCTTGTCGCCTCATCCAGAATCAGAATGGCCGGATTGGCCAGAATCGCCCGCGCAATCGTCAGAAGCTGCTTCTGCCCTTGCGAGATGTTGGATGCCTCCTCGTTCAGCACCGTGTCATACCCGTCCGGCAGCGTCCGGATAAAGTGGTCCGCATGCGCGGCCTCCGCCGCCCGTATGATCTCTTCTTCGGTTGCGCCTTCGCGGCCGTATCCGATATTATCCCGGATCGTGCCGTTAAAGAGCCATGTGTCCTGAAGCACCATTCCGAACAAGCTTCTCAAGTCGCTTCGCTTCATGGAGGCAATATCCTTGCCGTCGATCATAATGCGGCCGCCGTTAACCTCATAGAAGCGCATCAGCAGATTGATGAGCGTTGTCTTCCCGGCTCCCGTCGGGCCGACAATCGCGACGGTCTGGCCCTGCCGGACATTCACGTTCATATCTTCGATAAGCAGCTGATCCTCCTTGTACCCGAAGCTGACATGCTCGAAGGACACGTCCCCGCGAGGATGCCGGAGCACGGCAGGTGTGGATGATTCGGCCACTTCCTCCTCTTCGTCCAGCACCTCGAATACCCGCTCCGCCGAAGCAATCGTCGATTGAATGACATTCGCGATATTCGCCAGCTGCGTAATCGGCTGCGTAAACTGGCGCGAATATTGAATGAACGCCTGAATGTCCCCGATCTTGATCGCCTGTCGGGTAACGAGCACCCCGCCGACAACGCTCACGATCACGTAGCCGATGTTCCCGACAAACCCCATCAGCGGCATAATCGTGCCTGATATGAACTGCGCGCGCCATCCGGCCTCATACAGCTTGTCGTTGACCTCATCAAACCGCTCCACCGACTGGCGCTCCCGGCCGAATGCCTTCACGACCTTGTGGCCGGTGTACATCTCCTCGACATGGCCGTTCAGCTGCCCCAGATGCTTCTGCTGGGCTACAAAATGCTTCTGCGACCGCTTGGCCACCATCATCGTCACGATCACGCTGAGCGGCAGCGTCAGAATGACGACCAGCGTCAGCAGCGGACTGATGGTCAGCATCATCACGATCACCCCGAGCAGCGTGACGGCCGAGGTAATCATCTGCGTCAAGCTCTGCTGCAGCGTGCCGGCAATGTTGTCCATGTCGTTGGTTACCCGGCTGAGCGTCTCCCCGTGGGTACGGGCATCAAAATATTTAAGCGGCAAACGGCCGAGCTTATCGTATACCGCCTTCCGCAGATCGTATACCGTTCTCTGCGCTACGCCAGCCATTACATACTGCTGGACGTAGGCGAACAAAGAGCTGAGGAGGTACAGCCCGGCCAGCCACAGCAGGATGCGCTGGATCGCAGCGAAGTCAATGCCCGCTCCCGGTTCGCCTTTCATTTTCGCCATGAAACCTTCAAACAGGATCGTGGTCGCATCCCCCAGAATTTTCGGGCTTACGATGCCGAAGATCGTGCTCAGCATCGCCGCAGCCAGGACGATCAGCAGCTTGCCGGTATGCGGCTTCAGATACGTCGCCAGTCTCCGGAAGGTTCCCTTGAAGTCCTTGGCTTTCTCCGCAGGCATGCCCGGACCGTGCGGGCCGCCGAAGGGACCGCCGCCATGACCTCTTGGATGTCCTCCGCGCTTCTTCTCGCTCATGCGATCTCCTCCTCCGAAAGCTGGGAAATGACAATCTCACGGTACACTTCGCTCGTATTCATGAGCTCCTCATGGGTGCCCATGCCCGCGATCCGCCCCTCATCCAGCACAATAATCCGATCGGCATCCATCACCGTGCTGACCCGCTGAGCGACGATCAGGACGGTGGCGTCACCGGTCTCCTCCCTTAATGCTGCACGTAGCTTCGCGTCCGTCTTGAAGTCCAGCGCCGAGAAGCTGTCGTCGAAAATATAGATTTCCGGCTGTCGTACCAGAGCCCGGGCGATCGAAAGACGCTGCTTCTGTCCGCCTGACACATTGCTGCCTCCCTGCGAAATCTCGGCATCATAAGCGCCTTCCATCGCTTCGATGAAGTCGGCGGCCTGGGCAACCTTCGCCGCGTGCCGGATCTCCTCGTCCGTCGCGTCCTCTTTACCGTAGCGGATGTTATCCGCGATGCTGCCTGTGAACAGGAGCGCCTTCTGCGGAACGAATCCGATCCGCTGCCGGAGCTCTTCCTGCCGCATCTCCCGGATATCGGTTCCATTGACGAGAATACGCCCTGAAGTTACGTCATAGAAACGCGGGATCAGGCTGATCAAGGTCGATTTGCCGGATCCGGTTCCGCCGATAATGGCCGTTACTTCACCCGGTCCCGTACGGAAGGAGAGATTCGATACCGCCGGCTCCTCCGCTCCGGGATAGAAGAACGTAACATCCTGGAACTCGACAGCGGCCTTCTGAAGCCCCGGCTTTCCAGGCTCTTTCGGATCATGAATGTCCGGCTGCATATGGAGCACTTCGTTGATCCGGACGGCGGACGCTTGCGCGCGCGGAATCATGACGAACATGACCGACAGCATAATGAGCGAGAACATGATCATCATGGCATATTGAAGAAACGCCATCAGATCGCCGACCTTCATATGGGCATCGTTGATGCGATGCGCCCCGAACCAGACGATCGCAATCGTCGCAAAGTTCATGACCAGCATCATGACCGGCATCATCGCCCCCATGATTTTGTTCACCTTGATCGAGGTCGCCGTCAAATCCTCATTCGCATCGTTGAAGCGCACGGTTTCATGCGCGGCACGGTTGAAGGAACGGATGACCCGGATCCCCGTCAGATTCTCCCGCACCACGCGGCTCAGCGTATCGATCTTGACCTGAATCGCTTTAAAGAGCGGAATTCCCTGCTTCGCAATAAGGAAGATCGCCAGTGCGAGAATCGGCAGCACGGCGAGGAGAACGGTGGTCAGGCCCGGATCCCTCGAAATGGCCATGACGATGCCCCCGATGCACATCATCGGCGCAATCGCCATCATGCGCAGGATCATGATCGTTACCTGCTGAACTTGCGTAATGTCATTCGTCGTACGGGTAATAAGCGATGCGGTTCCGATCTTGTCAAACTCCTGGAGCGTAAAATTCTCAACATGAGAGAACACGCGGCCCCGCACAATACGTCCGAACCCTGAAGCCGCTTTGGACGCCAAATAACTGGCTGCGATCGCGCAGACCATTCCTCCGGAGGCGACCAGAAGCATAACGCCTCCCACCCGCCAAATATATGGCACATTGCCAAGCGTGATGCCTTTATCTACAATGTCCGCCATCAAGGTCGGCAGATACAGATCCGATAAGCATTGAAAGAATGTAAACAATAGGACCAGCAGCACCGCGGTCCGGTACGGTCTCATATAACGAAACAGCTTAAGCAAAGCGAACCACCCCCTGATCGTGACTTATGTTTCCTGCGATCGTTGTTGCTCCTGATAATGGTATACCTTCATGAGGAGGTCGGCGAGTTTAACGCTGTCCTCTTCGCCAAGATATTCGACCAGGCCGTTAAAACGGCTTGCGACGTCTTGATACACCTGCTGAACGACCTGGACCCCCTCCGCAGTTAGCTTCACGCGGACAGCCCGGCGATCGTTCTCATCCATCACCCGCTCGACGAGTCCTTTCCCCTCCAGACCGTTGATGAACTGCGTGATGGTTGGAGAGGTGACATTCATCATGCTGCTGATCTCCGACACCTTCATGCCGGGCCCGCCAAGCCTGTTAAAATGCATAAGACCCATCAGCACACGGACTTCACCCGGTGTGTAGCCCGAAATCATGTGCCGATCCCACTCCTGCTTGTGAAACATACGAATGCTGTGCAGAAGCCTTCCGGCAATACTGTCGTCAGGCAGTCTCCCTGGGTGATGACAGCCTTCCGGCGAGTCCGGGTCCCTCCCGGCTTGATGACGCTTATGTAAATCTGGATGAAATTCCTGTGACATCGTCCACCTCCTGCGCATAAAACCGTAACCATCCGGCCGGGATGGCCGGGCGGTTACAATCCAAGCATGCAACGAATTAGTTAGCCTGCCTATTAATTAGGCAACCTAAATATAATCCCTGGCGAAGATCGATGTCAAGTTCAGTTCAACCCGCAGCTCCCATGAAGGCCCGAGTTACTCATCCATCAGCTCGAAATACGATCCGGCATGCACGTTACGGCTCCTGGCCGCATGCTTTCCGCCAGGCTTCTTGCCTTGCTTCTTCTGGCGCCGCGTGTTGGCCTGTTCCTTGCGGGCCTGATGGGCCAGCTCTCTCTCGGTTTTTCTATAATTCGCGTACCGATCGGCATCCAGCGTCCCGGCCTGGAGTGCCTCCTGGACCGCGCATCCATCCTCCTTCTCATGCCGGCAGTCGTGAAATCTGCACTGCGCCGCGAGCGAGGAGATGTCTGCGAATGCCGCCTCCCAGCCATCCTCCGATTCCCACAGCTGAAGCTCCCGCATGCCCGGCGTATCAACCATGATCGCCCCGCCCGGCAGCACAAACAGTTCGCGGTGCGTCGTCGTATGGCGTCCTCTGGCGTCCTCTTCGCGGATGCTCTGAACCCGCTGAACGTCTTGGCCGGACAGCCAGTTCAGCAAGGTCGATTTTCCGGCGCCCGACGAGCCCGTTACGGCCACCGTCGTGCCAGGGGTCAAATAGCCCTGCAGCTGCTCCTTTCCCTGATCCAGCAGCGAGCTGACGGCGTGAACCGGCACCCCCGGAGCCGCAGCTTCGACGAGGGCGGCATGCGATTCCGGAGAATCGCATAAATCCGCCTTGGTCAGCAGCACGACCGGCTGGGCTCCGCTCTCCCACACGGCGATCAAGTAACGCTCGATTTTGCGGATATTAAAATCCTTATTAAGCGCATTGACGATAAATACGGTGTCGATGTTGGCGGCAATGACCTGTTCGTCCGGCACGCTCCCGGCCTCCCTGCGGGAAAACGCCGACTTGCGCGGCAGCAGCTGGTGAATCACCGCCCTCGGTTCGCCCTGCAAGGGCTCCACCATAACCCAATCGCCGACAGCCGGGAAATCGCTCTTGCTGGCTGCCTCATATTCATATTTTCCCGTTACGGCGGCCGTCATCTCTCCATCTGGCGTGACGATCCGGTATTGCTTCGAAAATTGGGCGACGATGCGCGCAGGCACCAGGCGTTTGTCCCGCTGGATCGATTGGAGCGCTTCCTTCGCCGCCCGGTCCCAATCTTCATTCCATCCATAGTCGTTTAATGGCTTCATGTTTTGATTTGTCAAAATGGTTGTTTTCTCCTTATCTTGTTTAGGTTTAGGTGTTTCTGAACAACAAAAAAACCGCAGAATCATATTCTGCGGTCCATCTTGAATACAGCCTAAGAAAGACGCCCTCCCGGCCAAACGGGCTAAAAAATCCCCGTTTATGCCGGTGACGTTAAACCTATGCATATACCAAAAAGACCCGCAGAATACCAATCACGGTCTCCTGCGGGTCTTGATCTTAGCGAATCATGCAAGGAGCAGTCCTTAAACCTTTAGCGCCCCATGCCTATTCAACTTATCGATAACCCGTTCGAGGAGACCTAGCGCCGACAATTTGTCATCATTCATATACATCATCATGGTCATCAGCCTCCTTGTGCTCATAAATATATCCGTATTATAGATTCCGCCGCAGCGGCTGTCAACTTTTTCCTGACGCTTGTACCGCGCTCGGGCTAAATCCGCTTATAATGCCGCCATTCCTCTGGCAAGAGCATGCTGTACTGCCGGTTAAGAAACCGGTCATCAACCAGCGTCAGCGTGCCGGTGTCATGCTCGGAGCGGATCAAGCGGCCTCCGGCCTGCAGCACCTTGTTCATGCCGGGGTATACATAAGCATAGTCATAGCCCCTTTTGCCGGTACGGTCGAAGTAATCCTTGATAATATCATTCTCGAAGGACAGCTGCGGCAGCCCTACGCCTACAACCACAACGCTGGAAAGCCGCTCTCCCTTCAGATCAATGCCTTCCGAGAAAATGCCGCCCATCACCGCGAAGCCGATCAGCGGCTCCGCAGCATCGGCCTGAAAGGCCCCGAGGAAGTTCTCCCGCTCCTCCTCACTCATGCCATGGCCCTGAAGCAGCGTCCGCCATCCGGGATTGCTCTCGGTAAACGCCTTGTGAATATCCTGCATATAGGGATAGGACGGCAGAAAGATCAGCGTATTGACCGGCTTCTCCCGAACCAGCTCGCTCAGCATGCGCACGATCGCATCCTTGCTCTGCTCGCGGTCCTTGTATCGGGTCGAAAGCGGCAAGATCCTCACATCCAGCTGCTCCCGGGAAAAAGGCGACGGAATGGACAGGCTGTAATCCTCCTCTTCCGCCCCCAGCATATCCCGGTAATAACCGAGGGGCATCAGGGTCGCGGAGAAAAAGACGGCCGACCGGTAGTTCTTGCCCGCCTTCTGCAGCAAATCGGACGGATCCAGACAGAACAGCTTCAAATACACCTCGCTTTGACTGATCTCGGCGTACGTGACGAAGCGGTCGTCATAAAGCTTGGAGATCCGCAAATATCCCTGCGCGGCAAAATAGCACTCCAAGAGCGCATCCGCCTCTTCGCCACTCTTCCCGGTCATCAGCTCGGCCTCGGCCTGCAGAACGAAATCCTCCAGCAGCTCGTCCATCATTTCCGGCTGCTGCGAGCCGACGAACCGCTCCTCCTCCCCGCTGACCTTGCGAATGACGATAAACCGGTTATTGACCCGCTTCGCGGCATGGTACAGTCCCGGATTACTTTCTTTATACGCCCGCTGAATGTCGAGGAAAGCCGATTTGTACAGCTCCGCCGAGAACATCCCGCGCGCCCGGTCCACCAGATTATGCGCTTCGTCGATCAGGAGAACGCTGCGCTTCTTCACTTCCTCGGGCATCCGTTTAAAGGATACTCTCGGATCAAAAACATAGTTATAGTCGCAGATCACGACATCGGCCGCATACGAGGCATCCAGGGAAAATTCGAACGGGCAGACCTGATGCTTCCGCGCATACGTCTCAATGACCGACCGGGTGATCAGCGTTTCGTTGCCCAGCAGGTCCAGAAGCGCGGCATTGATCCGGTCGTAGTAGCCTTCCGAGAAGATACAGCCCTCCTGACCGCAGCCTTCGGCCTCGCTGAAGCAGATCTTATCCTTAGCGGTCAGCGTGACGGCATGCGTATGCAGTCCCTGGCGTTCCATCAGAGCCATGGCCTCCTCCGCTGCCGTACGGGTAATCGTCTTCGCCGTCAAATAAAAGATGCGCGACAGCAGGCCCTCGCCGATCGCCTTTACCGACGGGAACAAGGTAGATATCGTTTTGCCGATGCCGGTCGGCGCTTTGGCGAACAGCCGCCGGCCCTCTTCAATGGTTTTATAGACCGAGCCCGCCAGCTTGCGCTGTCCCTCCCGGTAAGCCGGAAACGGAAACGCCAGGCTCTTGATGCTTCGGTCCCGCCGCTCCGCATGATCCCGGAGCAGACGGGCATAAGGGGCGTAAGCGGCTATGACTTCTTCGACGAAGGTCACCAGCTCATCGATGCTGAAGCTGCGTTCAAACTGCTTTCGCTCGCCGCTCGGCACCTGGAAGTACGTCAGTCTGACCTCCATCGTTTCAATACCATGCTGCTTCGCATACATATAGGCGTACATCTTCGCTTGCGCCCAGTGTACGGGATAGCTGTCCTCCTCGATTTGGGAAAGGTCTCCCGAGGTCGACTTGATCTCATCAATCATGATCCGATCATCCTTCCGGATCAATCCGTCGCATCGTCCCTCTACGACAAACAGCAGCTCCTCATATGCAATTTCGGCCTCCAGCTGGACCTCTTTCTGGTCGTTCTCTCCGTATTCGCGCTGAACCTGCTGATGCGCCCTTGTCCCTTCCGTGAGGGAAGCAGCGCTGCGGAACCCCGAAACGATGCTGCCGCTGCGAAATACATACTCCACCAGCGGCCTAACGGATATTTGTATCGTATGCGGCATGTCGGTCTCCTTCGCTCCCATAGTGTTTGGTGCTGTAATTATACCAAACATCCGTTCCTCACGGGTAGCGAGATGCACCGATTTAAGGTTGGCCAACCGAATGGAAACCGATGTGTGACGGAAGTGACGGATACGCTGTAAAATCCTCTTTTCCGGAACTCGTCTAAGCTCCCAGCGTGCGGTGATCGCGTCACAATGACGGCAGCCGACCCTATGCCGGACACTTGCGCTCATGCCAAAAAGCGCAGTCCCTCCAAGCGGAAAGGACTGCGCGCAATATGCAGCCGGATCGAAAATGCCAGCCAATTTTTTCTTGAGTTACGGCGCTTTCTTCTGCATTTGGTCCAGGCTCTTAAACTCGTACCCGCGGCTGCGGGCCTCATCGATAATCCGGCCGAGCGCCTCCGTGTTATCTTTGGAGATCGAGTGCAGCAGAATGACGGCCCCCGGATGCAGCTGTGCCGTTACCTTATCAAAGGCGTATTGGGCGCCCCGCTGGGATTTCACATCCCAATCCATATACGCGAGCGACCAGAATACGTTGGTATATCCGAGCTGCTTGCTTACCGCAAGGGAACGCTCGTCAAAAATGCCGCGCGGCGTGCGCAAATACTTCATCTCCTGCTGTCCGGTAACGCGGGCCACTTCCTTCTTCACCCGCTCCAGCTCCTCCGTCAGCTTCTCCGCGGAAATCGTGGTTACGTCCGGATGATTCCAGGAGTGGTTGCCGATAATATGCCCTTCCGTCGCCATCCGCTTGAGCAAATCCTCCTGCGTTTTCACATAATGCCCTGTAACAAAAAAGGTAGCCGGTACCTTCTTCTCCTTGAGCGTATCCAAAATACGAGCGGTATACCCGTTCTCGTACCCGTTATCGAACGTAAGGTACAATTCTTTCTGGCTGGCATCGCCCATAAAGATGGCATCGTATTTTTGCAGCAGCTCCTTAAAGCCTTCTTGATCGATCGAAGGTAGCTGACCGTTGACGCTTCTCTTAAAACCGAAATGAAATGGACCGCTGCCGGCCGCAGCTGCTGCCGGAACTGCCAGGGCCGCTGACAGAAGCACGGCAAGGGCAATTCCAAGCAGCCATGCCGGCCGAAGAGCATTGCGCTTCTTCATTCCTGTTCTCTCCTTCTTGAATGTGGTGTTGGGATCCTAATCCCCCATGGCAAGGCATGCTAAGGGGTCATACACCCTACTATCCCACAAACCGGAGCAAACTATGTGCCGTGGCATGCCAGCCAGGCTGCCACATACCGTCACCCTCGCCGGACGGCTCTCGAAAATTAGATGACCTCCACCGTGCAGCCTTTACGATGGCTCTCCGCGGCATATTCGATCATCCGGATCACATCCCGCGCCTCTTCCGGCCGAACAGGCAAAGGACCGCCCTCGAGAATCGCTTCCGCCAAGCCCTGATAGAATGCCTGGTACCGCCCGGGCAGCGTCTCGATCTCGCCTTGAACCGCGAGGCCGCTCAGCTCCGTTGACAGCTCGCCGTACATATCCGGCTGATCCTCTCCCCAGCCGGCATCCCCCGGCCGCATGCCTTGCTTCAATTGACCTTCCTGGGGATCCATGCCGTATTTCAAGAAGCTTCCCTTGTCGCCATGAAGCTCGAATTTCGGCCCGGCTTGCCGGACCAGGGAACCGGCGTGCAGGATGACGCGATGGGATGGATAGCCCAGCACCAGATGGAAGTAATCATGCGCCTGGGAGCCCTCGCGCTCCTGCCGTAGATCCGCCCACAGGGTCCGGGGCTTGCCGAACAGGAAGAGCGCCTGATCAATCAGATGAGAGCCTAGATCATACAGGATCCCGGAGCCGGGCAGCGCCTGCTCTCTCCAGCGTTCCAGCTGCGGATCGGGGCGGTAGCGGCTGAACTGCGATTGATAGATAGTCAGCTTGCCGAGCGCGCCGGTCTCAAGGAGATTGCGGACGGTTAAGAAGTCATTGTCCCAGCGGCGGTTATGGTATACCGTCAGCAGCACGCCTCTCTCGGCAGCCAGCGCAATCAGCCGGTCCGCTTCCTCCGAGGTTACGGTAAACGGCTTTTCCACCACAACATGCTTCCCCGCCTCAATCGCAAGCTTGGCGTATTCATAATGCGTTGTATTCGGACTCGTGATGATGACGAGCTGAACTTCCGGATCCGCCAGCAGCTCATCCACGCTGTCGACCACTTCGGTATCCGGCAAGTCCCGATGCACCTTGTCAGGATCCGACGACACGACGGTCCGTACATTAAAATCCGGCACGCTTCGAAGAATCGGTGCATGAAACACCGAGCCGGATAACCCATAACCGATGATTCCCGTCTGTATTGCCATAACGCATATGCCCCCTTTTCATTAGTACTAGGTTCTAATTCGAGATTTGCCGGGTCGATTCCTTGCGCACCTCCTAAATTCCATGAAAAACCAGGGAACGCATCACGCCAAAAGCCGCCCTCCACGATTCCTCGTGCGAAGACGGCTTCTTGTGCTTATTCGCTTTCGCGTAATAAAACCAAATCGTTACGATAGGTTGCTGTCCGCTTAGTAAGGATCCGCCTCGTGGCCCATGCGCTCGGCATCCTCCACCGCTTGATCCCGCGCGCTTTCTGCGGCGCCTGCCTTCTTCTTGGCGTCCAATCCTTCCCTCACCCGACGGCCGTAATCCTCGTCGGCGTTCGTAAAGTATTCCACCATTTTATCCTGAATGCGGACGTCGCACTGAATCAGCGCATTAACCAAGTTGTTGATCAGATCGTCGCGCTCCCAATCCTCGAACGCTCTGTACGTATCGCCCGCCTGCTTGAAGTCGAGCGTCCGGTCCAGCTTCTCGCGGACCAGGCTGGCATCGTAATGCGGCTGATGCGGCTTTGCGGTCTGCGACGCCTCCTTCAGGCCGTCCGTCATCGACGGTTCATAGTCGACATGCGGGCTTTGCCCTGGGGCCTTATCGACGAAGTAAGACATTTGCCCGCCGCGCTGGTTCGTCGCCACCCGCTTCTTCGGCGCGTTAATCGGCAGCTGGAGGTAGTTCGTTCCTACCCGATACCGCTGCGTGTCGGAATACGAAAAGGTCCGTCCTTGAAGAAGCTTGTCGTCGGAGAAGTCGAGGCCGTCCACGAGCACGCCCGTCCCGAATGCCGCTTGCTCCACCTCGTTATAGTAATTTTCCGGATTGCGGTTCAGCACCATTTTGCCGACCTTCAGGAACGGGAACTGGTCCTGCGGCCACAGCTTGGTCGGGTCAAGCGGATCGAACTCCAGCTCCGGATGCTCATCGTCGGTCATGATCTGGACGCACAGCTCCCACTCCGGATAGTCCCCGCGCTCAATCGCTTCATACAGATCCTGCGTCGCATGGCTGTCGTTCACGGCCTGGATTTTGTTCGCTTCCTCTTGCGTTAAGTTTTTGATCCCCTGCTTGAGCGGCTCCCAGTGATATTTCACCAGCACGGCTTGGCCCTCGGCGTTCACCCATTTATATGTATTGACGCCGGAGCCCTGCATTTGCCGGTAGTTGGCGGGGATTCCCCATGGAGAATAGACGAAGGTAATCATGTGCGTGGCTTCCGGTGAGCGGGATACGAAATCGAACATCCCCACCGGTCCCGGAACGTTGGATACCGGATCCGGTCTGAACGCGTGCACCATGTCCGGAAACTTGAGCGGGTCGCGAATGAAAAATATTTTCAAATTGTTGCCGACCAGATCCCAGTTGCCCTCCTCCGTGTAAAACTTGACGGCAAAGCCGCGCGGATCTCGAAGCGTCTCCGGGGAACCGGCGCCGTGAATGACGGTCGAGAATCGGACGAACACAGGCGTACGCTTTCCCTCCACCTGGAAGAGCTTCGCGCGCGTATACTTGGATACCGGCTCGTCACCCACCTTGCCATAAGCCTCGAAATACCCGTGCGCCCCTGCCCCTCGGGCGTGGACGACCCGCTCGGGAATTTTCTCCCGGTCGAAATGCGTGATTTTCTCCAAAAAATGATAGTTCTCCAGCGTCATGGGTCCACGGTTGCCGACGGTTCTTACGTTCTGGTTATCCGAGATCGGATGCCCCTGCCGGTTCGTAAGCGTGTCCTCGCGCTCGGTTTCCCCGCGGTTCTGGTCATAGCTCCGGCGTCCGTCTTCAACCTGCTTTCCTGCTTCAAACTCCTGATCGCTCACGGATTTCATTCCTCCTTGGATATATCGCTTGCTAATGGCTTTCCTTACTAGAGGTTGTTCAAAAAGCCGTCTTTTGATCACGAAGCGAATCAAGAGGGAAAAACCGACTTTTTGAACTCACACTAATATGCATATTATGTCCAAAGCCTGAAAATGTATGAAAGGATCGAAAGGTTTGATAGGGCGGCCCACACCGGCGCTACCGGCCCTCTTCCAATCCATGGAAATATGCTGAGCGCTCCGGCAAATCACCAAATGCTACTCCTGCTCCCCCAGCAGCCCGCGCGTAAATGCAATCCACTCCCGCACCGCAAAGGACAAGTAACGGTCCTTCCGCCAGATCATCCCGAGCTGCCACGGAATCGAAGGATTGTCCAGCGGAATAATGGAGACGCGCGAGGAATCGATCTCCTTGCAGATCGTTTCAGGCAGAAGCGCGATCCCCAAATTTGCCGCCACCATCCCGCTGATCAGGTCCCACTGCGAGCTTTCATATACGACACGCGGCTCGAACCCGGCCTCCACGCATTCGCGGATAATCCGGTCATGCAGCGTGAAATCCTCCCGGAACAAAACGAACGGTTCCTCTGCAAGCTCCTTCAAATTCACGCTGTCCCTGCCGGCGAGCCGATGGGACGGATGCACGAGCAAATTCAGCTTCTCCTTAACAAAGGAATAATAGTGAAACACCTCTTCATTTACCGGAAGCACCGCCACGCCGATATCCGTCTGGCCGCTCTCCACGTCGGCCTCCACCTTCTTCGCCCCGTCTTCGATCAGCTGAATCGTGATTTTCGGGTAGCTCTTATGGAACTGACCGATCACTTCGGGGAAAAAGCTTGACCCGACCATCGGCGGCAGACCGATCCGCAGATGCCCGCGCCGAAGATTCATCAGATCCTCCAGCTCCGCGGACACGCGCTGAAAGGCCTCTACCATCTGCTGCGCCTGCTGGTACATGATATGCCCGGCATCCGTCAGCTCAATCCGCTTGCCTGCCCGGTGGAATAGCGTGAC
This sequence comes from Paenibacillus sp. FSL M8-0142, assembly GCF_038597315.1. Taxonomy (NCBI): domain Bacteria; kingdom Bacillati; phylum Bacillota; class Bacilli; order Caryophanales; family Paenibacillaceae; genus Paenibacillus; species Paenibacillus sp. FSL M8-0142. The sequence goes on along the minus strand of NZ_CP152008.1, from coordinate 360,707 downwards.
CCCCCACTCGTCCTCCATATTCCGGATCGTCTTGCTGATGGTCGGCTGCGTGATATAAAGCTTCTCCGCCGCCTTCGTAAAGCTCTGATTTCTCGCAACCTCAAGAAAATACTGCAGCTGCCGTATATCCATTCGCGCATTACCTCCATGCTCGTATGTATAGATATATTTTGTGTGTATAGATAAATGGAATAGTTGGCATTCGATATATGCATTTTACCTATGAAAGCAATCGCTGTAAAATTTCATTAAAATGAAAGTGCAAAAAGTCGGTTTTTCAGCACCGAGAAGGTTGGATGAAGTTAGGGACTGAGGAGCGGAGCGTACGTTTTGGGTACGTGAGCCCCGGGAGCCCGGCTGAATTCAAGATTCGATGCCGAGCTACTTCGTGACTCACTTCGTGATCAAAAAACGACTTTTTGAACAACCTCTTAAAACATGAAAACAAGGAGGCGGAGGCCGGTCATGAAAAACATCATCAAGGGAAGCCTGCAAGTGGCCGGTTTCATGCTGCTGTCGATTCTGATGAGTCAGCTTGCCAAACTGGCCCATATTCCGATACCCGGAAGCATCCTCGGCATCGCCGTGGTCTTCATTCTCCTCGAAACGGGCGTCCTGAAGCTGGAGTGGATTGAACTCGGCGCCAATTGGCTCCTTGCCGAGCTCCTGCTCTTCTTCATTCCCGCCGCAGTCGGGGTCATGAATTATTTCACCGTACTTGAAGCCGACGGATTCCGGATTCTGGCCGTCGTCCTGCTCAGCACCGTTCTCGTCATGGCGGGCTCGGGATTGACGGCAACCTTAATTTCTTCAAGAAAGGAGCGTAAATCATCATGACAACTTTGCTATCCGTCCTGACGGGTTTGCTGCTGACCATCGGCATCTATGCCGGAGCCAAGCGATTATACCGCCGTGTGCCGAAGGTCTATCTGTCCCCGCTCCTTATTACTCCGCTGCTTATTATTGTGATCTTGACCCAGTCGGGCATATCCTATGATGCATATAATGAAGGTGCGAAGTGGATCAGTAAACTGCTGGAGCCGGCAACCGTCGCATTTGCCGTCCCGCTGTACAAAAACTTTCAAACCCTTAAGCGCCATGCGGCTGAAATTATATGCGGCGTCGCAGCCGGTTCCGTGCTTGCCATGGTGTCCTCCGGCATGCTGGCCAAATGGATGCATCTGAGCAGCCCGCTTGCCACAAGCCTGATTCCGCGCTCGATCACGACACCCATAGCCATGAATGTGTCCGAGGTCATCGGCGGCTTGCCCAGCATGACCGCCGTATTCGTCATCATGACCGGCATTCTCGGCTCCATGGTCGGGCCCTCGATTATGCGGATCTTCCGGATTCGGGGAGATATCGCACGCGGAATTTTGTTCGGGACCGCGGCACATGGGACCGGGACTTCAAAGGCGTTCGAATTCAGCTCGCTGTCCGGAACCATTTCCAGCATCTCCATGATCATGGCGGCGCTGTTTACCCTCGGTGCCGCGCCGATGATGATGGCATTTTTACACTAGAAGAGCTTTACTTCGATAAAATCGGCCTCGGGCCGGTTTTTTCATTGTTTAATTTCGGTTGTTATGCGAAGAATATGGACTTACTTTAACTCTTTGACAACCTCCTTCGAAGAGGTCATAATAAATTCTGTTCATAACTTTTGTAAAATTTATGGGTTAATTAGTTGTAAACGCAGCTGTCGGCAAGCCGCGTTTAACTCTGCTCTTAGCCGCTAAGGTATCGTATAGGCGGTACGAAGAACGCGCTTTGCACCGGACTGATCAGAGAGCATCATCAACATCGTAAAATCTGCATGTGCGACATGAAAGGAAGGCGATACAGGTGTTTTCCATCTCACGGTTTCGTTTAACCATTACGAAGCCATTTATATTTTTCTCCGTCATTATGCTGCTTAAGAGCTACTTGGCCTGGGTCGTCATATTTGACGATGTGCTTCCGTGGAGGCCGCTGATTACGGAGATCCCCTTTATCTGGCTCGTGTTCAGCTTGATTGAGTGGTTTGCCTCCAAGCGCAAGCTGGCTGTCTACATGGGCGTCAACCTGTTGTTGACCGCCATTTTCTTCGCGGCCATCATGTATTATAAATATTACGGCGTTATCGTCACTTATCATGCACTAGAGCAGGTGAACCAAGTCACTGCGGTGAGCAACAGCGTATTTTCGCTCATGGATCCGTACTACCTGCTGATCTTCACCGACATTATCGTATTGTTCGTGCTCCTTTGGCGCAGCGACCGCGTCAAGAACTGGAAGAACCGGCACACCAAGAAGGAGAAGCGGAAGTTTGCGCCGATTATGTTCGTGCTCTCCCTGATGCTCTGCCTCTTCCAGATTATGCCGAACCGGGCAAGCATGAACGAAATCGTGAAGGCACAGGAAATGGGCATCCTGAATTATGAAGCGTACACCATTTTCCAGCAGGAGAATAAAAAGCTCGAGGATGCCAAGGCGATTACACAGGCTCGAATCAACGAACTAAAGGGCCTTCAGCCCGCCGAGAAGCCTGTGTTATCCGGCGCAGCCAAGGGCAAGAACCTGATCATCATTCAAATGGAATCCTTTCAGAATTTCCTGATCGATTTGAAGATTGACGGCAAGGAAATTACGCCGAACATGAATAAGCTCGCCCGTGAGAGCCTGTACTTCCCGAACTTCTTCCAGAACGTTGGACAGGGCAACACCTCGGATGCCGAGTTTGTTGTCAACACGTCCTTCTACATTCCTCCGCGGGGGGCGGCGACGCAGCATTATGCGGACCGGGTTCTTCCGAGCCTGCCGAGACTGATGCAAAGCCAAGGCTACGATACGGCAACCTTCCATACGAATGTGGTGGAATTCTGGAACCGCGGCGAGCTATACAAGGCGCTTGGGTTCAACCGTTATTACGATAAAGCCTTCTTCGGGGAGGATGATAAGCTGTTCTTCGGCGCATCGGATGACGCGCTGTATACCAAAACGGCGGCCGAGCTGGAGAAGATGCACGAGACGGGCAAGCCGTTCTATACGCAGATCATATCGATGTCGGCCCACCATCCGTTTACCATTCCGGAAGAGAAATACCGGATGACGCTGCCGGAGCGGTATGAAGGCACCTTCGTCGGCGACTATATCCGTGCGCAAAACTATGCGGATGACGCCCTCGGCAAATTCATCGAGCAGCTGAAGAAGGACGGCATATGGGACGACAGCCTGATTGTCGTCTACGGCGACCATCTCGGTCTGCCGATTTATTCCTTGGACAACAAGGATAAAGAGCTGATGCAGGAGATTTACGGCCGGGAGTACACATCAGCCGATATGATCAACATCCCGCTCATGATTCACGGCAATGGTCTGGAGCCGGCCGTGAAGGAGCAAGTCGGCGGGCAGATCGATCTGCTGCCGACCATTGCGAACCTGCTTGGCGCTCCGCTCGATGGCCAGCTTCACTTCGGTCAGGACCTGCTGAACCATGCGGACAGCAATCTGCTGCCGGAGCGGTACTATCTGCCGTCCGGGACGTTCATCAACAATACGACCATGTACATCCCGGGAATCGGCTTCGAGGATGGCACCAAGCATCCGCTGCCTCATCAAGATAAGGCGTCCACCCAAGCTTCGCGGGAAGAGTTCGAACGCGCCCTGCAGCTCCTCCATCTGTCCGACAGTTATGTCAGACAGCTCCCGCTCCATAAATAATAACAAGGCATGCAAGGACCTCACCCGTCTGTTTGGGTGAGGTCCTTTTTTCTTCGACAGATGCCGCCAAGGCAATCCTGAAGCGGACTTTCATCGGCTTAACCAGCTGACATTTGACATAGTGGCACACTTTTTCTTATGATGTATAACAATATACCTTGTTTTAAATATGATGATCGTGGTGAAATTAGGTACAACAACGAGATTCATTGAATCATATGAACGCATTTCAGCCATATATTTGTTAGAGCAAATCGATTACGAATTCTAGGAGTGACGATCCGACTTGGACCCCATACGAAGGATAAACAGAATTATATGTTCCGCTCTTGGCTTCATGCTGCTCTCTTACGTTACGCCCGCGCTCGGCGAGGATCTGTCTGATTCCGTTATTGCCCAGCAAGGGATGGAGGCGCCCGAAGGAGCATATCCAGCCCCGGCCCCCGTGCCCAAAAGCCCGGATCCCGTCCGGCTGATGCTGGAGCTGCCTCGCCATGAGTCTCTGCTTTCCTTGAATGACGTTACATGCTCCACTGAAACCGATATGTTCCTGATCCTCAAGCACATGATGCTCGAACCTTTGAAGTTCCGGTCGAATTATGTTGACAGCCATGTATAGTTGACACTGGTTATTTAAAAACTAATTCAGATCAGAAAGAAAAAGGATGTGTTTTGTTTGGATGACAATATTGGCCTAAATATATTTCTTGTTGTATTATTAATCGCCGCTACAGCTTTCTTCGTTATGACGGAATTTGCCATCATCAGGCTTCGTCCCAGCCGGGTCGACCAATTGGTCATGGAAGGGCGCAAAGGCGCGCTCGCGGTTAAAAAGGTGACGTCCAACCTCGACGGCTACCTGTCGGCGTGTCAGCTCGGGATTACGATCACCGCGCTCGGCCTCGGTTGGCTCGGGGAACCGACCATCGAGAAGATCCTGCATCCGGTATTCGATAATTTCGCGATTCCGGCCGCCATATCTTCGTTGATCTCGTTCCTGCTCGCGTTCATCATCATGACATATATTCACGTCGTGATCGGCGAGCTTGCGCCGAAGACCATCGCGATCAATAAAGCCGAAGCTGTTACGTTCTTGTGCGCGACGCCGATTATCTGGTTTAACCGCATCATGTATCCGTTTATCTGGCTTCTGAACGGCTCGGCGAATAAAATCGTCCGCCTGTTCGGCATGCACCCTGCAAGCGAGCATGAAGAGGCTCACTCCGAGGAAGAGCTGCGCATGATTCTAAGCGACAGCTATGAGAGCGGCAAGATCAACCAGGCCGAATACGGCTACGTTAGCCGGATCTTCGCCTTCGACGATATGCTCGCCAAGGAAATCATGGTGCCCCGCACCGATATGATCTGCCTCTATGTCGATAAGCCGCTGTCTGCGAACCTGCAGATCATCAAGCGTGAGCAGTATACCCGTTTCCCGGTTGTCCGGGGAGATAAGGACCAGATTGTCGGTACGATTAACACCAAGCAGTTCTTCCTGGAGTTCGACGACAATTCGAACATGGACCTGACCAAGCTGATTCATCCGGCGATGACGGTATCCGAAGCGATTCCGATCAAGAAGCTGCTGCGGAAGATGCAGCTGGAAGGCACGCATATGGCTATCCTGATCGATGAATACGGCGGCACGTCCGGGATGATCACCATCGAGGACATTCTGGAAGAGATCGTCGGTGAAATCCGCGACGAATTCGACGAGGATGAAGAACGCGAGCTCATCCAGCCCGAGCCGAACCGCATTATCGCGGACGGCAAGGTGCCGATCAACCGGATCAATGATCTGCTGCACACCGACCTGTCCACGGACGATCTGGACACGATCGGCGGCTGGCTGTACGGACACAACTCGGAGCTGTCCAAGGGCGACATCTGGACATACGAGAACTTGACCTTCACCGTCTTGGAGAAGAAGACGCATCGCTATACGAAGCTTCAAATCGTCAAAGAGGTTGCCGAGGAATCGATGCAGGAAGCATCGGCGGCTTTAGCCGGAGAACGTGATTCCTAATCGTGAGTCCTTAGGCATAGATGATAGATACAACCGCCGTACAGGCCCCAGTGGGCCGGTACGGCGGTTTTTATCTGTGCACGAAACAAGAGAGCCTAACGGGTATCGCTGATATGCATCACATAGGATGACGATTGTCCATTTTACTGCTTTAATAAGTTACTCCAACGCTGTAATATAGAAAATAACATTTCTCACTTACGGGAGGCGGCTTATTATGAATCGTCAAATTGCCATCATCGGGAGCAGCGGCGGCAATCTGTATAATTTGGGCGGCAAGGAGCCCGGCAAACTGCTGGACGAAATCCTGGTGCAGATGGAGAGCGCGGGGCTGTCGTGCGGGGCGCTGCAGTTCATTGCTGCGGGGGTTTCCATGGATGCTGCCAAGGAGACCACACCTGCGGCGCTCTACAGCTGGAGCTCTTCGCAGGGAGCACCTGTCATAATCGCTGAGGGCACTCTGCAGCAGGTCAATCAAGCCGCAGAGCGGCTGGATCGGGAAATTGCCGAGCAGATTGAGCTCGGAGAGATAGACGGAGTCATCGTCATGAGCGCTGACCCGGAGGGCAGCAACCGCCATGCGGTGGAAGCCTGCGCTAAATACAAGCTGCCGGTGACCGGAACCGGCGGCACCTCGATGGCGATGATTCAGGCGAAAGGCGTGCATGTGATTGCCGCTTCCGGCACGACGGGAACGACGAACCGGACCCGTGCCGTTACGTTCGTCACTTCGCTCAGCAAGCATTGGCGGATTCCGTACCGCCCGGTGATCGGCACAGCCCAGGCATCTTCCTCTTCCGGTTCGGGAAGCAGCGCATCGCCCTGGCGCAGAATTAATATTCGCGGCATGATGATGGCATCGCTCCCTGGCTTTATCGGGATGGCATTGGTCCTGGCTGTGAGTAAAATCCCCGGCTTGTCGGCATTATCCGAGGTATTCGACCTGATGATCAAAGCGCTGCCGGTCATCCTTGCCGCTATCGCTGCCAAGCAGGTATCCGAGCTGGACGAGGTATCGATCGTGGCCGGTATCGTGGCCGGCATCCTGTCCGTAGAGGGAGGCATCATCGGGGGCATCATCGGGGGCATCGGCGCCGGGATCATCGTCCATTACCTGTTCCGTAAATGCGTGGAATGGCGCTTCCCCGCCACAACGGTCAATATCGTCGCCGGAGGCATTTCCGGTCTTATTGCCGGCCTCATCGTCTACTTCCTCATTGCGCCGATTGCGCTCAGCGCGGGTGAAGGCATCCGCACGCTGATCGAAACGCTCGTCTCCTGGAGCCCGGTCATGGCGGGGCTGATTGCCGGCCTGCTCATCTGGCCTGCCATCATCGGTGGCGTATACCATGCCGCCATCCTCCCTATTGTTCTGCTGGAAATGGAGACGACGAGCAACAGCTTCCTGGGTGCCGTCGACATGGTGGGCCTGGTGATGGTATCGTGCGGAATCACGCTGGCCAACATGATCGCCCCCCGCGACAAGGGAGAAGCAGCGGTTGCGGCGCCGGGATTCGCCATGAATATGGGCTTTGGCACATTCGTTGAAGCCGCGTATCCCTTCATGTTCTCGAACAAGCTGGTTTTTGCAGGCGCGATTGCTTCAGCCGGTCTCGGCGGCATGCTGGTCGGACTGTTCGGCGTTCGGGGAACGGCCTACGTGCCTTCCTTTGTCGGTCCGATCACATCCAACAACACGTTCGGCTTCCTGATCTCAATGCTGGCGAGCCTGCTCTGCTCTTTCTTGATCACCTTCTTCGTTAACAAAATGTACGTCTACCGGAGCGCCAAGGGCACGATCGGCATGTAATGTAATAGGCAAGCGAGGCGTTACGGCGCTTCGGGCTTAGAATTACGGTAACACTCCATAAAACGGCCTGGGGGGCATCCTCGAGGCCGTTCTTTATTCGACAGAGAGAGCTTTTTCTGTGCAGACTCGTGTCGCATCTTGGAATCACTCTACCAACACTGGTAAAATAGGAGATACGGCCTTCAACATTTAAACGGCTTTATCTAGCCATGGGGCAACTCTAAGCGCCTGCAACAGTTCCTTAACCGGTTCCGTGCAGACGCTCGGATTAGAAAGAGGGGATAATTGACACAATGACGATGATCGGTATTGATCTTGGGACGACAAACAGCCTTGCGGCTTATTGGGCCGAGGACCGGGCGGCAATCATCCCGAACGTGCTCGGAGAGCACCTCACACCTTCGGTCGTAAGCGTTGACGACAACGGGGAGATTTTGGTCGGCCGGGTTGCGCAGGAGCGGCTTATCACGCATCCGCAAGCGACGGCAGCGACGTTCAAACGATTTATGGGGACAGAAAAAACCTACGCGCTCGGCCCCCACACCTTCACGCCGGAAGAGCTCTCATCCTTCATCATCAAAGCGCTGAAGGCCGATGCCGAAGCTTATTTGGGCGAGACGGTGACGGAAGCCGTCATCAGCGTTCCCGCCTACTTCAACGATACCCAGCGCAAGGCAACGAAGACGGCCGCGGAATTGGCCGGTCTCAAGGTGGAGCGGCTCATCAGCGAGCCGACGGCTGCGGCGGTTGCCTATGGATTGCACCAGGAGAGCCCCGAAACGAAATTTCTCGTATTCGACCTGGGCGGCGGCACATTCGATGTATCCATACTGGAATTGTTCGAAGGCATCATGGATGTGAAATCCATTGCCGGCGATAACTTTCTGGGGGGCGAGGATTTTACGGAGCTCCTCTTTACGCACTTTTTACATACGCATGACTTGAATGCCGAAGATCTCAGTGCCAAAACGAGATCGCTGATCTATAAGCAGGCCGAAATGTGCAAGCTGGCCCTCGGCCAGGATAACGAAGCCAAGATGACCGTCCCTGCCGAGACCGGCAGCTTGGAGCTGCGCATAAGCCGGACGGAATTTGAAAAGCTTGCCCAGCCGCTTCTGCTCCGTCTGCGCCAGCCGATCGAGCGTGCGCTGCGGGACGCTTCCCTTACACCTTCCGAATTGGACGCCATTATTCTCATCGGCGGAGCTACGCGCATGCCGCTGATTCGCAGCGTCATTGGCAGGATGTTCGGCCGGATGCCTTACAGCAACATCCATCCCGATGAGACGGTTGCGATCGGTGCGGCGATCCAAACGGCGCTGAAGCAGCGCAACCAAGCGCTCGAAGAGATGATTTTAACGGATGTGTGCCCGTATACCCTCGGTACCAGCGTTGTGCGGGAGATGGGAGGCGGCCAATATTCAACAGGGCATTTCCTCCCGATTATCGAACGGAACACGCCGATACCGGTCAGCCGGGTCGAGCGCCTCTACACGATTTCCGATAATCAGCGGCAAATGACCGTCGATGTGTATCAAGGGGAGAGCCGGCGCGTGGAGAACAACATTAAGCTCGGTGAGCTCCGGATCAAAATTCCGCCGGCCCCGGCGGGGGAGCAGAGCATTGACGTGCGCTATACGTATGATATCAACGGCATTTTGGAGGTCGAGGTCATCAGCGTGGCAACCGGCGAGAAAAAAAGAGCGGTCATCGAAAGCAACGTCGGCTCCATGACCAAGGAGCAGATCGAGGCCCGGCTTGCCGAGCTGAAGGATATCAAGATCCATCCCCGGGATCGTACCGAGAACAGGCTGCTGATCGCAAGAGGCGAGCGGCTGTACGAGGAATCGCTGGGCGACCGCCGAGAGATGATTGCCCGGCTGATTCAGCAGTTCGAGATGCAGCTGCAGACGCAAAATGAGCAAGTGGTTAAACAGGCTGCCGAAGCGCTCAAGGAGCAGCTGGATCAGCTCGAAAGGTGGATGGATTTGACATGAGTGTATGGGACATTTTGGGGATCGAAGCAACCGGAGATACATCAGCCATCAAAAGAGCCTATGCGAAAAAGCTGAGACTCCACCACCCGGAGGATGACCCTGAGGGCTATCAGCGCCTTCGCGAGGCTTATGATTCCGCGCTTACGATGGCGCCTTACGTTGAGCCGGAGAAGGATGAGCGCCTGGATTTCGATGAGCCATCCGCTTACGATCGCGGCCAGACGGCGTTCTCTGGCGGCGAGCTTTGGACGGGTGAAGAAAAAGACGATTACCCCGCATCCGGACAATCTCCGGCTGCTTCCGATTATTACAGAGAACCGCTTCACCACGCCCGCGAGCCGATTCCGCAAGACCCGATTGAGCAGTTCATCGATGAGATCGACGAAATTTATGAGAATTTCCAGGCGCGCATCGATCCCGAGGCCTGGGAGGACGCGCTTAACCGGGACATCGTATGGGATGTCGAGCGGAGCGGGGAACTGCAGTACGAACTGATGGACTTTCTGGAGGATCATCGCCATCTCCCCCGCCCGGTATGGCAGCGGCTTGACGACATGCTCCACTTCACGGAGAACAAGGAAGACCTGCTGGGGGAATACCCCGATTCGCTCATCGAATATATCATGAGCCAAATTAACGGTACCTCCGAGCTGCGGTACGAGTGCTTTAAGGAGCATCCTGCTAAGGATATCGATATCGAGCAGTATCTCGATCTGAGGGAACAGGGGGACAGTACATGTTGAAGGAAGGCGAGCTGGAAGAAGCCCTCGACGATTTGACCCGCGCCAACGAGATATATCCTCATGATCCCGACCTTCAGCTTATGCTCGGTAAATGCCATGCGCGGACCGGCAACCTGACCGCCGCGGACGAATGCTTCGGTCAAGCCATCCGGCTGGCGCCGGAGGAGCTTGATGGATATTGGCACCGTGCCCAGATCCGGTTCGAGCAGGCGGATTACTCGTCCGCATTGAGCGACCTTGAGAAGGTGCTGGGCCAAGAGCCGGAAAATACCGATGCGCTCTGCCTGAAAGGACGATGTTATATAGGACTTGAGGAGATAGATCAGGCACGGGATATCTTGAAACAGTCCAATCAGCTCGAGAATCCCCATATTCACTCGTATATCTACCTGTGCATGGCGTCCAACAAGCATAAATACGGCCGGAGACACATCACAGCCGCTGACCGGTGGCGGTCATGGAGAAGCAATCTGTTATTCGATACGCTCATGGTGCTCCGCTTAAGCTGGCTCTACATTCTGGTTTATCTAGCTCTGCAAGTATTCTTCGACCTGCACCCGGTATATACGTGGCTATTGATTGCCGTCATCCTGTGGAACACCTGGAAGGCCATCAAAGTGCACTGGGTGCTTGCAACCTAGAAAGGAGGCATTCGCATCATGGAAGGATTCAGCCGCAAGCACAAGAAAAGAATCGAGCTCTACCTCCGCTGCTTGTCCAGCGTTTGTATCGATAGCATGCTGGGCTATTATTATATTCCTTATGAATTTCATCCCTCGGAGCGTTGGCTGCGAAAAGGCGTGATGAAAAAAGCGCTGGCTGACTGGAAGATCACGGACGCGGCCTCCCTCAAGGAGCGTATCGATTTTTTGCTAAACGACGGCCACTGCCAGGAATACCTGGACATTCATAACCGTTTGTCCGCCCTAACCCTCAAGGCACGCGAGCGTTATCTCGAGGACGCCAAAGACGATCCCGATTACAAAAAAATGATTGTTGTCGGCAAATGGATGGGGATGCTGCCTTCGGCCGATATCACCGCATTAGGCGGGGGCTGGGCCATCCTTCTTAGCCGGATCGGACGGATCTATCGCTTCCTGAGCGAAGAGGAGGCCTGGGAGATCAAACAAAAGGCAGCGGCCCTCCTGCAGCAGCATTACCGCAGCTGGGACGAATATCTTACCGCCTTTGCGGCCGGCACGCATTTTATCAAAGAGGATATCGCAATGAAGTACTCCCACCATGTTATAAGCAGAGCCAGCAACATCCTCGGGGGCAGCAAGCTTGCCTACAATAAGGTGCCTTGGGATCTAAGCCTGCTGCCGGACAAGCACGCTTCGGCCAGCATGTCGGCCTCAGTCTGACTGAACCTGGGTAACTGACGCTTGCGCTTGCGCGAACAAAGGCGGGAAACTCCCCTATCACGAAATAAACAAAAGCCAGGACAGACCGAATAAAGGCTCTGCCTGGCTTTTTCAATTCTACAATTTACGGAGCTCGATGTCCGAAGTGCCCGTGATCCGCGAAATATCGAACTCCCTGAACTGATACGTCGGCGTCGCATCTTGCAAGGCGCCACTCCCCTTCTCCAGCTTCGCTGCATTGGCGGGCGTGTTCAGTTTTGCCGGATAATACTCGATCTGAAGATCGGTCTTGCCCGGAACCGTAACTCCGGGCAGCTGCTTGACCAGCTCCAGAAGGCGCTCCTTCTCTTGGTCCAGGCTGCCCTCCGCAACATCGGCAAACACCACGATGTCTACATTCTGGCTAACCGGCTCGCCGCTGCAGGAATCCAGCTTGTCGTATTCCCGCACCACCTGCTTCATATTGCAGCTCACCCAGGCCTGAACGAAAGCGCCGTCCGGATACAGCCGGTCGATGACCGGCTCCGCCTTGTCACGAAGCTGCGCCCCCCATACACGATTGAGGTAGGTTTCACCGGATGGGACCGGCGGGCTGCCGTCGGTGCTGTCCAGCGTGAATTCCAGCTCAGGAGCTCCTTCGGGAATCGCCGTAAGATTGTATGATCCGACAGCCCATATATAGTCCATCTTGGTGACCTTGAACGGCTCGCCGTATTTTTGCTCCAAATAATGTTCGGCGGCTTCCCGAACAACCTGCTTCTCCGCAGCCGACTTGGTAAACGGGGCGGTTCCCTCCGTGTAACCGACATACACGGATCCGGCAAGCAAGAGGAGACCGATCACCGTGCGCGCGGCGATGGCACCTGGTGAAGACAGCTGCTGCTGCCGTTTCTGCTCCAGCCACGGTTTCTTCGGCGACCGGTAGGTAAAATAAATAATCGTGATCACGATGCCCGCAATATGCAGCGCAAGTGCGGCCGGCAGCGCCAAAAAGCCGAGAAAGCCGAGCGTCAGCAGCAGAAAATAAAGCACAGCTCCCTGCAGCGCCATAAGCAGCGCCCCGGTAATGATCAGCATCGGGGTCCCGATGTAGAATAGGCCGAGGCCTGTAAAGATCACGGAAAGCACCACCGCGGTCAGCTGATGTTTCTTCACTGGTCATCCGTCCTTTTTAAGAAAAATTCCGCCCCATCCATCCGTCGAAGCTTTATTATAACAGCCGCTCCCCCGTTAGAGAAACAAAAACCCATCCACCTCGCGGGTGCATGGGTTGATTGGCCTTCACAGCATCCTGCTTATTCCTTCGGATGAATCATCTCTTCCGGCCGCACGATCCGGTCAAATTCCTCGGCGGTCAGCAGCCCGCTCGCCAGCGCAGCTTCCCGAAGGGTCGTGCCCTCTTGATGCGCGCGTTTAGCGATCGCGGCCGCATTCTCGTATCCGATATGCGGATTGAGCGCCGTCACCAGCATCAGCGACCGCTCCATATTGCCACGGATGACTTCGAGATTCGCTTCGATGCCGACCGCGCAGTTCCGGTCAAACGAATCCATCGCATCCGACAGCAGGCGTGCCGATTGCAGGAAGTTATAGATGATCACCGGCTTGAATACGTTCAGCTCGAAATTGCCCTGGCTTGCCGCGAACCCGATCGTTGCATCGTTCCCCATCACCTGGCATACCACCATCGTAAGCGCCTCGCTCTGGGTCGGATTTACTTTGCCCGGCATAATCGAGCTTCCCGGCTCGTTGGCCGGTATGGTCAGCTCCCCGATGCCGGAGCGGGGCCCGCTCGCCAGCCAGCGCACGTCATTGGCGATCTTCATCAGATCGGCAGCCAGCGCCTTGAGCGCTCCGTGCGCAAAGACCACTTCGTCATGGCTTGTCAGCGAGTGGAATTTATTGCTGGCAGAGGTGTAGCTTTTGCCGATCTGCAGGCTGATTTCCGCCGCGGTCATCTCGCCGAATTTCGGATGGGCGTTGATGCCCGTACCGACGGCCGTTCCGCCGATCGCCAGCTCCCGCAGCGGCTCGATCGAAGAAGCGACCATAAGCTCGCATTTCTCAAGCATACGGTGCCAGCCGCTGATTTCCTGCCCCAGCGTAAGCGGCGTGGCATCCTGAAGATGCGTGCGGCCGATTTTAATGAGATCCTTGTACTCCTCGCTCTTCTCTTTCAGCGTCTTCTTGAGCCGTTGAAGCGACGGCAGCACGCTGTCCTCCAAGGCGATAACGGCCGCCATATGCATCGCCGTCGGGAAGGTGTCATTGGAGCTTTGGGATTTATTCACGTCATCGTTGGGGTGAATGCGCTGGTCGCTGCCTTTTTCCTGAAGCAGCTGGTTCCCCCGGTTCGCGATAACTTCGTTCACGTTCATATTGGACTGCGTGCCGCTGCCTGTCTGCCAAACGACAAGGGGAAAATGCTCATCATGCTTGCCTTCAATGATTTCATCGGCCGCGACGGTAATGGCCCAGACCTTATCTTCATTCAGCTTGCCGAGCTTGCCGTTGACAATCGCGGCGCTCTTCTTCAACACGGCGAACGCCCGGATAATCTCCTTCGGCATCGTTTCCGTGCCGATCCGGAAATTCTCGGAGCTGCGCTGCGTTTGGGCGGCCCAGAGCTTATCGGCAGGCACCTTCACCTCACCTAGCGTATCCTTCTCAATACGGTATTCCATCTTGTCTTCCTCCTTTGGCATTCTTGACTTCAGCATTAAACGCTTTATAGAGGTTGTTCAAAAAGTAGTCTTTTGATCACGAAGTGAATCAAGAAGTAACTCGGCATCGAATCTTGAATTCAGCCGGGCCTAAGCAGATGCTTCCGAAGCATGTTTCCTGCGGAAACATTTTAGTGCTCACGTACCCAAAACAGCAGATGCTTTCGAAGGCGTTTTCTGCGAAAACGTGTAGCTCCGCTCCTGACGTCCCTAGCTTCATCCAACCTAAAGCGTTTTGAAAAAACGCACTTCGGAAGGATAAGCCTCGGTGCTGAAAATTCGACTTTTTGAACTCCTATTTATATTCCATCTCCCCTATTATGGCACAGTCTGGCGCCGGAGAAAAATGCCGCGGCATGGAGAAGCGTAATGAGGGCACGGGTGAGGATTGCAGACGGTGTGGCGAAGAGAGATGAAGCACGAAGAAGGATTGCAAACGACGTGGAAAATAGGCGGACTAGCGATTCATGCCAGCCATTCAAACCAGCGCCCATGGCCGTCGGCTCTAAGGATGGTCTGTTCGCTCGATATGCCGCCGACAATAAAGTCGGCATGGAGATCGCCATCCCACATGTTGTTGTACACATGGACGATGTCGCGTTGTTTACCGATCGTGCTCAGATGATGGAGCAGCCGATGTTTGTTATCCTCGGGAATCTGGTTGGCTACATGCGTATGAAAGACGCATACGACGGCCTCTCCGGGAATGTCCCTCACAAGATCGGGCAGCAGCTCCGTCCCGTCCCCTTCTATGAACCGAATATCAGACCGGCTCTTAAGAAGAGCTGCGGCCTGCTCGAGCATCGATACCCGGCGGGGATTGCCCGGCCAAATGAGCGCCCGCAGCCATAATACATCCTCTGCGCTGTGCACATCGTTCACGTGAAGATCGATCCCCATCCGGTATACGACCGGGGGACTGGAAGAGAGCAGAAACGGGGACTTCCCGCCCTTGATCTCGGAATCGATGCGAACGACGGACTCCTTGTTGCCGTATACCTCCTGGCCACCGTAAGCATAGCTGTACTGATCCCACAGCAGTTGCAGTCCGGCGCTGCACCCCAGCTCCACAAGGGCAAGCGGCTTCCGAACCTTGGCATACACGGAGCAGAATACCGGATAAAGATACGCACAGCGACGGACCTCGTTCGTCTGCACCCGCTTGCTTCGGAGGATCTCTATAATCCCTTCCCTATGCTCCAGCACAAATGACCGGAAATGCGGGTAGCTTGCCTCCATTTCCTTCGGCTGCTCCGCGAGCCCCGGGTAATAGGCGCTAAGCACCGCCCCCTTCCCCTTTAGCAGCAAATATTGAACCGCTCCGAACAGCAGATTGGGCACTGGCTGTCCGGGCGATGCCTGCGCAGCTATCGACAAAACCTCCGCATCGCCGGCGATCTGCCGCGCCAAATGCGCGTACAAATCGCTGGCTCCCGGAAACTCCTTATCGGCAAAATGCTGAAACTCCCTCACCAGCCGCTCCTGATCCATATGTCACTCTCCTAACGAAAAAATGTATAGACCGGTCTAAGACCATGTTACATCTTTCCAGCCGCGCTTTGGATTGCGATCTTTTATCGGTCCGATAAGAGAAACAGCGGAATGGTTCAGGACCTATTCCGATTATGCGCCGGGGCGGTCCAGCCGATACAACCCGCGATACCTTGGGTAGCGCTCCATCAGCTCGTCGTGCGTACCGCGCATGACGACTTTCCCTTGCTCCAAGAACAGGATCTCATCCATCTGCTCGACGCCGACGAGATGATGGGTCACCCAGATCAGCGTCCGGTCCTGAAGGCTGGAGAAAATGGTAGAGAGCAGCTCGCGCTCCGTTCTGGGATCCAGCCCGACCGTCGGTTCGTCAAGGATAACGACCGGACTCTTCTGCAGCAGAATGCGGGCAAGGGCCACTCGCTGGCGTTCTCCTCCTGAAAAACGCTGCCCTGCTTCCTGCATGCGGGTATGGAGGCCGTCCGGAAGGGAATCGACCAGCGTAGTTAGCTGGGCCATCGCAGCGGCCTGCCGGATATCCTCTTCCGTGGCATCCGGTCGTCCGAGCCGGATATTGTTTGCCAGCGTGGTGTCGAATAGATGAGGGCTCTGATTCAGGACGGAAATCACGGACGAGATATCGTCGCCAAAAAGCGCTGCATCCGTGCCGCCGATCGTGACCGTGCCCGATGAGGGTGCCAAGACGCCCTGGATAAGCTGCAGCAGGGTCGATTTGCCGGCTCCTGAACGTCCGATGACCGCCACCTTGGCTCCGGCGGGAACGTCAAGGGAAATGTCCCGGAGCGCGTGTGTACCGTTGTCCAAACAGCCTGATGCTGTCGCGCCTGCCCAACGTGCCGAATGTGCTGCATCTGTCGCTTCTGGTTGATATGCTGTATCTGCCGCTTCTGGTTGATATGCCGCATCTGCCGTTTCTGGTGAGTGTGCTGCTGGCGAATATGCTGCTTCTGTCGCATCTGGCGAAGGTGCTGCTGGTGAATGTGCTGAGTGTGCTGCATCTGTCCCATTTGCATCGTATTGAAACGAGACGGCCTCCACCTTTATATGCGCGCCGCTTCGAATGACGGCATCCACTTCGCCCCGGCTCAATGACAGCTGCTCCGGGTATCCAGTGGTGGCGGAGCCCTCTCCATGCCCGATGGCCTTCAGTCTCTGAACCGATTGACCGTACAGCGGAATCCGCTCTACCGCCTCGGACACCGGCAGAAAAGCGTCCATCAGTGGAAACACCGCAAGCACCATCGCCGCGATCAGCGTAACGTCCAGTGAACCGCCCGCATACTCCTTGCCAGCTACATACACGACCGTGACGACCGTTACCGCAACGACCGAATGCCCGATGAAGCCGCGCAGCCGCGCCCACCGCTTGAGCGCCCGGTCGGTCCGGTCCACCTCGGCTTCATCCTCCTCGTATCCCGTCAGAAACTGCTGCTGCCGGCCGCTGACGTACCATTCATGCATGCCAAGCACCGCATCGGTCAGCTTCTGGTACAGCCGGTTCCTTGCCTGCTTCATCTCCCGGTTCTTCCGCTTCGTCAGCAGCAGGGAAATGAGCGGCAGCACGAATACCAGAACGGCCACATACAAGGCCAGCAGAAGAGCAAATCCCGGATCGAATCGTCCAGCGGCCGCAATCACGCCGGCATATAGGACCAGCGCCACGAACGACGGAAATACCGTGCGGATGTAAACGTCCTGCAAATATTCAATGTCATCGGAGAGCACGCCGAGGAGATCGCCGGTCCGGTAGCGGGAAGTTAACCGGAGTGCCTGAGGCTCCAGAATCCGGTACAGCCTCAGCCGCATCCGGGACAGGATACGGAGAATCGTATCATGCCCCACAAGGCGCTCCGCATAATGCAGGACGGCGCGTCCGATCCCGAATGTGCGGACACCTACCGTCGGCACGTACACCATCAGAATGTTCTCCGGACGGAGCGCGGATTTGGAGATTAAATACCCGGACGTAAACATCAGCATGCACGCAAACAGAACGGTAAGCACGCCGAGCATGGCAATCAGCAGAAAGCGCCAAAAATTTGCCGTCACATAAGGCCGAAACCACGATTCCTGCTTCATCCGATTCCCTCCATCTGCGAAGTAATCAACCCGTAATACACGCCCTTCAATTGCATGAGCTCCTCATGCGTTCCCGTCTCTGCGACGCGCCCCCGGTGGAGCACGATGATAACATCCATATCCTGCATCCAATGCAGTCTGTGCGTAGCAAGGAATACCCACTTGTCCCGGAATAGGGACAGCATCGTCTCTTTCAGCTCATATTCCGTCTCGATGTCAAGATGGGCCGTCGGCTCATCCAGCAGCAGCACCTGCCGCCCGCCGAGCAGCGCTCTCGCCAAGGCGACGCGCTGGGCCTGCCCGCCGCTTAAGGCTCGCCCTCCAGCTCCAATCATTTCATGAAGTCCATTCGGCAACGCGCGCACAAGGTCAATCAGTCCCGCCGCCTCAACAGCGGCCCGTACGTCCGCATCGGAAGCATCCGGCGCATAGAACCGCACATTATCCTCAAGCGTACTGCTGAACAAATACGGATGCTGCGGCATATACGTCACCCCGCTTCGCCAAGCCTCGCGGTTCCCGTCCTCCAGCGTCACGCCGTTCAGCCTGATCTCACCTGCGGTAGGAGCCGTAAAGCCACCAAGCAGATCAATCAGCGAGGATTTGCCGGCTCCGCTCTCCCCCACGATCCCGATCCTGCCCTTGCCCGGAATCCGGAAGCTGACGTCCTCCAGAGAAGCCGGCCCGTGCTCTTCATGCCGCAGGCCGACACCGGACAGCTCCAGCATGCTGCAATCATCCCATCGAAATACAGCCGGCGAGCTTCCGCAGTTTGTCGAACTATCCTTAATTTTAAGTATCGGGGCCGAGAGAGGCGTTCCGACTTTACGTGCCGTATCCGTTGTCGCCGCATGCGGTGCATCAGCTGTCATCCCCATTGCGGTATTGATTGTCTCGACTTTGGCCGCGTTAGTCGCTCGGGCGATAGCCGTGTCGGTTGTCTTCGGCACCGCTCCTTCAGCATCGGCAGCTGCATCAGCTGTGTGTATCCAACCTGCACCGCCGGCAGCCTCACCAACACCCGAATGGGCCACAGCGGCTTCGCCGAAGCCAACGGCGCCCGTATACCGAGCAGTCTCCACCGCTTCCGGCTTGCCGGTCTCCTCGGCCCGCGATGCCCGAATGATCGACTGCATCGCTTCCCCCGCCTGCTTGCCGTCCAGCGTCGCATGGAAATCGGCGCCGACCATCCGCACCGGAAGGAAGTACTCCGGCGCGAGAATCAGAACCAGCAGCGCCGGCAGCAGCTCGATACTTCCGTTTATGAGCCGCAGACCAAGGTTGACCGCAACGGACGCAACGGACAGCATGGTGAAGAAGTCCAGCGCGAAGGAGGACAGAAAGGCCACGCGCAAGGTGCGCATGGTCGCTTTCCGGTAATCTTCGCTGACCTGCCGAATGCTGCCGCTGTGCTTGCGGCTCTGGCCTAGAAATTTCAGCGTCATAAGCCCCCTGAGCGAGTCGACGAAATGATTGGACAGCATCCGGTAAGAATCCAGCTGCCGCTCAGTCTGCTTCCTTGCAGCGAGGCCGACAAGAATCAGGAAGGCAATCAGAATCGGCATGGTCACGAGCAAAATAATGCCCGAAATCCGGTCGGTCATGAATACGTACAGCCATACCAGCGCAGGAGTTATGCCCGCGCCCATCATCCGGGGGATGGTCAGCTCCGCATATTTGCGGAACTTGCCGATGCCCTCCAGCACAAGCGTAACCACATTGCCCGTTCCTTCCTTCCGGATCAGCGCCGGCCCTCTCCGGAAGAGCACGCCGAGCAGCTCCTTACGAAGGCTTGTGCCGGTCTGCTCCGCAGAGCGCTGCGCAATCCCTTGCTGGACGGCTCCGACCCCGTGCCGCATCAGAAAAGCAAGCAGGAACAGGGCAATGGTTCCCCCCTGCTCCTGCAGCGAGGCTCCCGCGAACAGCGCGGAAACCGTCTGTGCAAGCCATTTGGCCTGCAGGAGGATGGCCATGCTCTGTGCCAGGGTACATACGGCGACCAGAAGAAACGTCGTCTTGGCGCCACGGTAGCCCAGCAGATCTTTTCCCATCAGTATTCCAAATGCTCCTTCTCATGTACCCGTTTGTGGAAAACGAAGTAACTCCAGATTTGATAACCCAAGACGAAAGGCAGCAGCGTGACGGCCACGATGGTCATCACCTTCAGCGAATACGGGCCGGAAGCCGCATTATAGATCGTCAGATCGAACGCCTGGCTGATAGAGCTGATCATGACCCGCGGGAACAATCCCGCGAACACGGAGGCTACCGTAAGAGCGATCACGGCACCGGTCATCCCGAACGCCCAGCCATCCCGCTTGAGGCTCATGAAATATCCGCCGAGCAGGAAGGCCAGCAGCGCCAGCCCCAGCAGAACGGCGATCAGGCCGCCCCGGCGCTCGAACACGTCCGTCATGAAATACGTCATGACGCCGAATGCCGCGAACAGTCCCGCAACCGGAAGCAGCAGCTTCCGTGCCATGGAGCGTGCGCGCTCTTGCAAGTCCGAGGTCGTGCGAAGCGTCGTGAACATCAAGCCGTGCAGCAGGCACAGCAGCGTCATCGTCAGCCCGCCAACCACCGTATAGGCATTGACGATATCGAAGAAACCGGCGTGCATTTCCATTGCTTCGTTAATCGGCAGCCCCTGGATCAGGCAGGCAAATACGACGCCGAGCAGGAACGGAGGCAGCACGCTGCCTGTGAAAATGGCGCCGTCCCATACCCTTTTCCAGCGGGCATTCCCCACCTTCCCCCGGAACTCAAAGGCTACGCCGCGGCCGATCAAGGCCAGCAGGAGGAAGACAAGCGGAATGTAGAACCCGCTGAACAAGGTCGCGTACCAGTTCGGGAACGCCGCGAACATCGCGCCCCCTGCCGTTAGCAGCCATACCTCGTTCGCGTCCCAGAACGGGCCGATGGAATTGATGAGCACGCGGCGCTCCGTGTCGCTTTTGGCCAGAAGCTGCGTGGACATCCCAACGCCGAAATCAAAGCCCTCGAGAAAAAAGAACCCGATAAACAATACCGCAACCAGCACAAACCATACTTCATTAAGAGACAGCATTGTAGCCCTCCTTGTTAAACGGATCGCTTGCGTGGCGGTGGTCCGCCTCCTCCGCATACGGCCCTTTCTTAATCACCTTGACGAACAGATAGGCCATGACAGCCGCCAGCACCGCGTAAATCGCCGTAAACACGATCAGCGAGAACAGAATCGACCCGGCGCTGACATTCGGCGAAATGCTGTTCTCCGTCGTAATGAGCCCGAACACCGTCCACGGCTGGCGCCCGATCTCCGTCATAATCCAGCCCGAGCTGTTCGCTATGATCGGCAGGGAGATGCCAATCAGCATCATGCTCAGGAACCACTTCCCGGCCTGCTCGACCTTTTTGCGCAGCATCAGCCAAGCACCGTACAGACCAAGCAGAATCATGGCCGTTCCGGCCGCCACCATAATCCGGAAGCTCCAGAAGGTCGTGCGCACCGGAGGAATATAATCGCCCGGGCCGTATTCCTGCTCGTACTGGTACTGCAGCTCTTTCATCCCGATCACTTCGCCGCTAAATTTGCTGTAAGACAGGAAGCTGAGCAAATACGGGACTTTGAATTCCGCCGAGTTCTCCTGCTTATCCGGATCGATCGACGCAAAGACCGTCCACGGCGCCGGGTCATCGCTCGTTTCCCACAGGCCCTCCGCAGCAGCCATCTTCATCGGCTGAGTCTGCACGAGGTACTGCGCCTGCTGGTGGCCGAACACCGCAACCAGAATGGAGGTAATCAGGCCAACCACAATCGCGAGGTTGAACGATCTTTTGAAAAAGTCCAGGTCCTGCTTCTTCATCAGCTTATACGCGCTCACCCCGGCTACGAGGAAAGCGCCGGTAGCCAGCGCCCCGAAAATCGTATGCGGGAACTCCACCAGCAGCTGACCGTTCGTGATCAGCGCGAAAAAGTCGTTCATCTCCGCCCGACCGTTGTTGATCTCGAATCCGACCGGACGCTGCATGAACGAGTTGGCGGCCAGAATCCAGAACGCCGACATCAAGGTGCCGAAGGACACCAGCCAGATGCTCAGCAGATGGACCTTCTTCGAAAGCCGGTCCCAGCCGAAGATCCACAGGCCGATGAACGTCGATTCGAGGAAAAAGGCCAGCAGTGCCTCGATCGCCAGCGGCGCGCCAAACACGTCCCCGACGAACCGGGAATAATCGGACCAGTTCATACCGAACTGGAATTCCTGCAGAATCCCCGTCACTACGCCGACCGCAAAGTTAATGAGAAACAGCTTGCCCCAGAATTTGGCCATCCGTTTATACACGTCCTGGCCTTTGACAACGTACATCGTCTCCATGACGGCGATCAGAAACGCCAACCCGATGGAGATCGGTACGAAAATAAAGTGAAAAATAGTTGTCGATGCGAACTGTATTCGCGCCAGCATCACCGGATCCATAACATACCCCTTCCTTTAGCTCACGTCATCATTTTAACTTTGATTCTTTTAGTATTGTCGCAGACTGGAGCAGGCAGGATTGTGATTAACATCACAATATCGGAGTCGAAAACGGATAAAAAGTTATAAATTTGTGACAAAAATCACGAAGTCCCGAACTTAAAAGGGACAGGCCCGCCATCCCTGGTGAGCCTGCCCCTTGTATCCTATACCACGTGCCTCTCCCGGCGCGCGTCGTTCCTCATCACTGCTGCACGACCCTCGTCGTTATTGCTCGTACGATGCGGCATGCAGATCATTGCATTAGCTTGTACATTTTATTGAACCGGACCCACCTCAGTCTCGATCAGCTTAAACTCTATCACATCCGCA
This sequence comes from Paenibacillus sp. FSL M8-0142, assembly GCF_038597315.1. NCBI lineage: Bacteria > Bacillati > Bacillota > Bacilli > Caryophanales > Paenibacillaceae > Paenibacillus > Paenibacillus sp. FSL M8-0142. The sequence continues at coordinate 337,922 of NZ_CP152008.1, read as the reverse complement.
ATCCCGCGGTTCGTGATGCGGATTTCCGGAATGACCGGGAGCGCGATGAGGGAGAAGGTCATGAACGGCGCGTTGATGAAGCAGCCAAGCTCCTTCCACGCATCCTCCAGCGCCGCCACCTCCTCGGCCACGATTTCCACCGGGCGGTCAGCCAGAAGGCCGGCAATCGGCATTGCCACCTTCGCCAGCACCTTCCCGTCCCGGACGACGATCATGCCTCCGCCGCAAGCCGCCAGCTCGTTGGCGGCAAATGCCATATCGTCCACATTCGTGCCCATCACCAGCAGGTTGTGGCTGTCATGGGCCACGGTCGAAGCGACCGCACCCGACTTCAGACCGAAGCCGCTCGCGAACCCTAGCGAGATTTGGCCGGTTCCGCGGTGACGCTCGATACAGGCAAGCTGCACGACGTCCTGCTCCAGGTCCGGCCGGATGATACCGCCCTCCACCGGGAGAACCGCCGTCATTTTAGCTGTACGGGCACTGTTCTCAATGACGCGCACGACATTGACTTCCGTTCGCGCTGCCGAACCCGATTTGCTGCGGAGCAGGAAATCTTCCGGGGTGAGGGCCCGGGCTAGACGCACCGATTGATAAGCCTTCTCCGGGTATTGGTAGGACGGAAACTCCACCACAAGGCGGCCGTTCTCCGCAACGACCTCGCCATCGGCAATGACGACCGATGGAACCATGCGCTTCAAATCGTCAATGAGCAGGATGTCCGCCGATTTTCCCGGGGAGATGCTGCCGAGGTCCAGCTCCATTCCGAAATAGCGAGCAACGTTGATCGTGCCCATTTGAATCGCGGTTACGGGGTCAACCCCTTCTTCCATCGCCCGCCGCACGATATGGTTCATATGGCCGAGCCGCACCAGCGTCTGCGGGTATACATCGTCGGTAATGAGCGACATGTTGTCCGTGCGCACCTTATCCTCGGTCACCACTTTGATGACCTCCTTGATGTCCTGCCATGCCGAACCCTCGCGGATCATCAGATGCATCCCGAGCCTAACCTTCTCCAGCGCCTGCTCCCGTGTCACCGTCTCGTGGTCGGAGCTAACCCCTGTAGCCAAATAAGCCTGAAGCATTCGGTCATCCTCAGCCGGAAAATGTCCGGTTACCGTCTTGCCCGCACGCAGCGTTGCTTCAATCTCTCCGAGCATCGTCGGATCGCCGTTCACGACGCCTGGGAAGTTCATTACTTCACCGAGGCCTGCCGTGCCGGGCCAGGTCAGCCCCTCTTCGATATCGGATACGCCAAGCTGGGCGCCGCCATCCTCCAGATCGAATGTTGCGGGGACGCAGGAAGGAATGGTCGTGAATACCTTCAGCGGCAGCTGCTGACCTTCCTCATGCATCCAGCGCACGCCTTCCATGCCGAACACGTTGGCAATCTCGTGCGGATCCATATAGATACCGGTCGTTCCGCTTACGATGGCCGCCTTGGCAAATTCGGTCACCGTCAGCATCGTGGATTCGACGTGCATATGGCCATCAAGCAGTCCCGGCGTAATATACCGCCCTTTGCCATCAATCACTTTCGTGCCCTCGCCGATGGTATGATCCGCATTGCCGATATAGGCAATGCGCCCGGCTGCAACCGCCACGTCCATATTCGCTTGAAGCTCGCCCGTAAATACGTTGACCAGCGTGCCGTTCTTGATCACCAGCTCGGCTGGCGACTGCCCCAAAGCAACCTGTCCCAGCTGCCGGCTGACCTCGTATCGTTTATGTCTTTTGCTTGAACTCATGATGATTGCACGCTCCCCTTTTTTGCTGATTGGATATCTACGCAGTGAGTCTGATGATGCCCTTCATCGCAAATTTTTCACGCATGGAGGGAGGGGCCCATGGTTTAGATCAATACGATCCCCCTGAGCTGCCGGAACGCAAAACAACCCGGACAGCGTACCTGCCCGGGATGCCTAAAGATTGAATTCATCAAGATGAGAAAGTCCCTTGCTTATCTGCTGCGCTCGCGTAATATTGCCGCTGATTCCGGATTAGACCTTGCGCCGGTCCCACTCGGACGAATACGTGAAACGCCACGCGTACCGGGGTACCGCCATGCCTCGCGATTCCCCTTCAAAGCTCGGGCTGTCCTATTCTCATCTTTTATGTAGTCAAGTCATTTACGGTAACCTGGTAGAGACGCCTGGGCCCTATTCCCCGGCATATACATCAAGATTTGCTGCTAAGACCTTTACCCTATTCAATTCTACTCATTTGTTGTTAGAATTATAATCCTCCTGTCCAAGAAGTCAAGTGACAGGAAGGAACCGGCCTCTTTAGGAAATACCAGGATGCCGCCATAATCATGGCCGCAAGCCAGAAGCCTATGTATCGAATGAAGCACCCCTGTATTACAGACTGACTTCGGCTGGAGCCCTTGATACCTTTTTGGCGTACAGCATCATCAGCGGAATGCTGACGGCAAACGCCCCCGCAACAAGCAGGAACGGAATGCGCGGATCGATGCCATAAGCCCAGCCTCCGATCACGCCGGAAGGCGTAATCACGATCAGGATAAGCACCTGGAGCAGCGCGAATATTTTGGCCCGGTTATCGTCATCAATGGCATTCGCAACCGCCGTTTCAAGATACGGATAGGTCATCATCGTTCCAACCGCCGCCATAATCGTGCTTACGCTGAGCACGACAAGGTCGCCCTCCGGGGCGATGACGAGAACGACGTTCGCAAGCACCGAAATGATGAATCCCCAGACCATCGTCCGGTTCACTTTGGACTCACTGATCCGCGGCATGATCCATCTCATGAACATCAGCATGATGATGGAGGAGAATGCCGGAAAGACGGAAATCAACCCGCTGCCGAGATGCAAATATTCCACCATAAAAATAGACACATAGGTCGTCTTTACGGTCATCTGAAAGTTAAACAGAATATAAACGCCGAAGATGATCAGCAGGAGCGGGCTTTTCAGCATGCCCTTCATGACGGATATATAGTCGACCATGCCTTCGCGCAGGCTCATGGACTTTGTCTCCTTCATCTTGCGGTAGCCGATCTCCGTCTCCCGGGTCGCATAATGCCTGCCGATGAATTGAATCGTCATGAGGATACAGGCCAGCACGAACATGATCCGCACTCCAGGCACCAACGAGAAGTGATACACCAGCAATCCCCCGAGTGGGGCGAACAAGCCCCCTACTACGCTGATCAGCTGCAGCAGCGTAAACACATACGTCCGCTCCTTAGGGGCCGTGTCTTCAACAAGCAGGCAATAGAACGCCGTATGGGGCACTTTTTGAAAACCGTTGATTACAGCCGCGATGACAAAGAACCAGAAGTTTTGCGAGACGGCCCATAGCAGCGTAGCAATGCTCCAGCTGAGCACGTCGAAATAGAGCAGCGCACGCTTGCGGCCCATCCGGTCCGTAAGATAGCCGCTAAGAAGCGAGGAAAGCACTTGGACGAGCAGGCCGATCGAGGTGATCCAGCCGATTCCCGTCTCGGTTACGCCAAGCTGGTACATAAAGATGGAGCTGTACGTCGCAAACATGCTGTAGGGAATCAGGAACAGCGGTTCATAGACGAGACAGCCCCTGGCATTACCGGTTAATTGCCGAAAAGAAGTTGAGCCCATGGATGTCCTCCGGTCGATAGATAGTAGGCAAATGAAATCATTTCCAGGCTATTATAGCGCACCAAGGATCGTAGCGGGTGGATTTTTTTGCAGCTATCCGGCCGAGATCGGCAATCCCGCATTCAGGCGTGCAACCCTAGTTATAGAGCCGATTCCTGCCGGCATCCGCTCTCACTTTCCCCTCGAGTCCTTGCCGGTATCGGGCTCATCCCCGTCTCCCTGCCCAGCCTCGGGCAGCAGTACGGTAATGGTCGTGCCCCGACCCAGCTCGGACCAGATGCCTACCTTGCCTGCATGAGCCTCCACGATGGCCTTCGCAATGCTCATCCCGAGACCCGAGCCGTCCACGCTCTCCTCCGTGTTCGTTCCGCGGTAATACCTCTCGAACAGGTTAGCCTTCGTCTCCTCGTCCATGCCGTTGCCCTGATCCGCGACGATGATTGCGGCACCGCCAGGCCGGCTTTCGACCCGAACCTCGATCTTGACCCCTTCCGGATTATGCTTGACCGCATTGATAATCAGGTTATCCATGAGGCGCTGCAGCCACTTCGCATTACCGTTCACGAGCAGCGGCATTTCCCCGCCGATATAGGTAAAGGTCGCTTCATTCAACGTGGCATCGTTCACGTATTTCAGTACACAGCGGCGGACCAGCTCATTCAGATCGAGCGGGATAAGCTCCTGCGGGCGGATCGTGCTCTTGAGGCGGAACACGAGCGAGAAATCGTCGATCAGTTCCAGCATATAATCCCCTTTTTCCCGGATGACGGTGCCCATCTCCCGCAGCTCCTCCGCACTCCAATCATTCGGAGCGCTTTCCAGCATGTAACCGTAACCCTGAATGGAGGAGAGCGGAGTGCGCAGATCATGCGATATCCCCGACATCCATTCCTCCCGGTTCCGTTCCAGACGTTCGCGTTCCCGTTCGGCCTCTGCCAGCTGCTCGGCCATCCGGTAAAAGGAATGGATCACTTCCTTGTACAGCTTATATCGCATGCGAAGCTTGCCATTCTTGCGGAAGACCCGTTTGCGGTCTTTCGGCGTCAGCACTTCTTCATACGCTCCGCTGCCCATCCGCTCGAACCAGCCGGTAAAGAGCAGTAACGGGCGACTGTAACGATAGCCGTGCCAGATCGCAATGGCGAGCGAGAGAAGCAGCACGCTCATCATGGCCCACAGGGCGACGCGTATCAGCTCGTTCATCATCGGCCGTTTCCCCAGCGCTTCATCCTGCGGGGTATGGTAGATCCAGGTGTTGCCGCTGTTCTTGTCCCGAAATACGGCAATATGCGTCGAATAGGTACCCGGCTGCTCCTGCATGGCGATGATCTCCAACGGGTGGTACTCCGACTTATCTCCGGCGCCTTCCCCGAGCGACTGCACGATACGGCCTTCCCCGTCAATGATATGGAGGTAGCCGCCTGCGCCGCCAAGCTTCCCTTGCAGCTCCCTTTCGAATTCAGGGTCGACAAGCCCGTCCTTCTCATAAGCGGCCACCCAGTCCAGGAGCTGGTCCGATCCGGCATCGACCCGACCTGCCAGGAACAGCAGCGGTTCTTTATAGAACAGGTCCATCTGCCAGTCCATCGTATATTTGCCGAGCCTCCGTTCTTCCTTTATGGCGAGCAGGGTGCTGACGGAGTACTCGCTTGGAACATCCGAAGGGGTATTCGTGGCATGAATGACGTTCCCTTCCATATCGACGACCTGAAGCCACATGCCGCTCTCCTGCAGCAGCACCTTCCAATGCTCCTCCAGCTGAACGCTCCCCTTCTCCGCAACGGTTTCCCCTACGATGCTGTCCAGCACCCCTGCCGGGAAGTTCCGCTTGATCTCCTCGTTGCTGATATGACTAATAAGGAAAAACATCAGCACGATGATAAAACAGAACATGAATGCCGAGAATGCAATCAATTGATAGGTAAAATGAAAGGCAAGCCTTCTTCGCAGTCTCATCGGCCGCTCTCCTTGACGAGCTTATAGCCGAGTCCCCGAACCGTAAGCAGATACTGCGGGTTGCTCGGATCCTCCTCGATCCGCTCCCGGATGCGCCGGATATGCACCATCACGGTATTGTCCTCGCCCATGCCGTCAATGCCCCATACCGCTTCGTACAGCTGGGATTTGGAGAAGACGACGCCGGGATGCTTGCAGAAATACAGCAGCAGCTGGAACACCTGCGCCGGACACGGCACCGGTTCCCCAAGAACCGTCAGCTCGCCGGCAGCCTCATCCACTCTAAACCGGCCGAAATCCCAGGAGCTTCGAATAACGGCCGGACCGGCCGCCGCATTCGTTCCGATGCCGCCGCGCCGCAGCCGCGCTTTGATCCGGGCCGCAATCTCCAGCGGATTAAACGGCTTGGTCACATAATCGTCCCCGCCCATGGCAAAGCCGGTGAGCACGTCAAGATCCGAAGCCTTGGCTGTCAGAAACAGGATGTGCGGACTTCCGTAGGCACGCAGCTGAGGACACAGATCAAAGCCCGTGCCGTCGGGCAGCATGACGTCCAGCAGCACGAAGTCCGCGCCATGTGCGGCGATTTCCCGAAGGGCCTCCTTGCAGCTGGCGGCCGTGTATATCCGGTTGAAGCCTTCTTTACGCAGCACCATCTGGAGCATTTTCACGATCGAAGGCTCATCATCTACTATTAAAATTCGTGTATTGTCCATAATTCTCACCCGTACATTATGCTAGCACAGCAACCTTAACAGGAGTTAAACAAATGCCGGAGGCGTTAAGAAAAAGTTAGGTTGCCGTTTCCTTTATATTCAAGTGCAATGGCTATACTTATGGCTAAGAGGTGATGATGTGTGAGTACACATAAACGTTCAACGGTCGTCGACGCGATTCGCGGGTTAAGCCTGGCGGGCATTCTGATGGCCAATATGCTCATTTTTCAATACGGCATGTTCGGAAAGGATGAGCTGCATTTCTTCCAGCCCTCCGCGCTGGATACGATCAGCCACAATATCCTGAAGGTATTCGTGGAAGGCAGCTTCATGCCGATCTTTACCTTCCTGTTCGGCTACAGCATGGTGATGATGAGGGAGAGCCTTACAGCCAAAGGCCTGAAATACGGACGCAGCTTCTCCCGCCGCTCTGTGCTGCTGATCGGGCTCGGCCTGCTGCACTCGACCTTTATTTGGGAAGGCGACATTCTATTGTTCTATGGGGGAATCGGCTTCTTTCTGCTCCTGTTCGTGAAACGCAAGGCGAAGACGCTGCTGATCTGGGGAATTATTCTGCTGGCCCTCATGACGGCCCTTGGATACGGCTCCATGGAACCGACTCCGGAAGACGCCTCCCGAATGGAAGCCTATGTGACCAAATCAATCGAGGTCTACGGCAGCGGCAGCTTTGGTGAAATCATGGATTTTCGGTCAAACGAGGAGATGCCGCTCAATCTGCCGGATTGGCTGATGCTCCTTGTGGTCCTGATCGCTCCGCTTATGAGCGCCCCGATGTTCCTGTTCGGTATGGCGGCGGCCAAACGGCGACGCTTCCTCCATCCGTCCATGGAAATCCGGCTGTATATCCGGTGGGCGCTGCTCATTCCCGTCGGCCTTGCGCTGAAGACCGCCGGCGTAATGCTGGGCACGACGCATGAATGGAACGGCATCTTCATGATGCTTGGCGGCCCGCTGCTGGCTCTAGGGTATATTTACTTGTTTGCTTCGTTATACGCCTTCTCATCAAGGCAATCGGTCGTGATCCGGGCATTCGAGGCGGTGGGCCGCATGTCGCTGACCAACTATTTGACGCAGAGCGTCGTCTGCGTGCTCATCTTCTACGGATTCGGACTCGGCTTGTTCGGCAAGCTCGGCGTGCTGCAAGGGGCGCTTTTGGCGATCGGCATCTATGCGGTGCTGGCAGCAGGCAGTCTGCTGTGGCTGAAGCGATTCCGCAGCGGTCCCGTGGAGAGACTGCTCCGGATGGGCACCTATTGGTCCTGGAGCGGCCGGCCCAAGACCAAGGCCGCTCCGGCTCCGGCCATCGATACGCCGGGCGAGGGGCCGGCGGCAACGTAAGCATCAGGGGTACAAGAGGCAGCCCGCTCGGCCCGCCTCACCTGCACCGGCTCCCCCAAGATGAAATCGGTCCGTCCGTTCCTGTATAATGGACATACGTTAGAGGAACAGGATGAATGAAAAGGAGGATGCGGCATGCTGGTTGTGACCAACTCGATTAAAGTGAAGCCCGGCCACGGCAAGGAGATCGCACAGCGATTCGCTGAGGCCAAAGGGGTTCAGGAAATTGAAGGATTCGTGCGGATGGAGGTATGGCATGAAGCCAAGGAAGGCGCCGAAGCCGAGGAACTGAAGGTATCTACCGTTTGGGAGGATGAGGAAGCATTCAAGCGCTGGACGTCCAGCGAATCGTTCCGCCAATCCCACGGTCAGGGCCGTAACGAGAATATATTAGGCGCTTCCCTGAATAAATACGAGCTGCTGATTAGCCATTCCAAGTAAGGCAGCGAAAAACGGAAGGCACGTAAAATTGGTTTAAAAGATAAAGGCCTCGGCGCACGTCTCCAAGAATGTGCGCCGGGCGACAGATTGTGCGAAACACAATTAGATCCAGCTGCAGGCATATCGGGGAAGCTCTCCCTTTGCCTGTCAGCTGGATTCTTATTTTTATAGGGACTGTTACCCCAGCCAGTTCCCGCCGCCATCAAAATCACCAAATACAATGACGTCCGAATGGTTATATTAAGCAGGACACGCTTGTTATCTCATATTTTGATGCAAAGGAGCCGAATCATTAATGGAAAGCACCCATGATTTCGTAGAAAAAATGAATGAGAATGCGGAGAAAGCCCGCCGCAACAAAAACAACGGCAAAGGGACGCCTAGCGACAAACTCCCGACGAAGCAGCACGGGACAAAAAAATGAAGCCGGCCTCGTCCGCGATCCCGTCAAGATCGCGGATGAACCGTCTCCACCGATACCGTCCCGCCTGCACACCGGTTTCTTACTATAAGCTCGCGGAAGCCTGCTTCAGCAGGGCAGAAAGCGCCTGCTCATCCACATCCTGTCCTTGGGCAATTTTCATCGTTTTCCGCTCCGGCGGTCCATCAAATGTATCCTCCGGCCATGCCAATCCCTCCGCGTTAAAAATCGTAAAGCTCACCGCGCTCTTGGCAACGCTGATCACGGCCGCGTATTTTCCGTTTTTCAAGAAATGCGGCTTTTTGTACTGCATCCGTTCCTGAACCTCCGGGATCGCGTTGTGGACAAGCTCCCTGAGATTCGTACTCAACTCGATCTTCCAGGCATCGCCTAATGCTTCGATGTAATCGGACACTTCTTGGTTTTGGTTCATTTTTTACAGCTCCCTCTATGTCACTGGATAATGGGCTCACGCTGCAGTAATGCTGCGAAGGCATGTATCCTAAGCACATGCGATCATGTCAAAACGCCAAACACGCTACCGACAAGCTTTATGCTCACTCACTAGGTATGACCGGTATCTTGGAGATCCACGTTCTTATGCCTAGCCCTGCTTCACCAGCTGCCACGTCATGCCGAACCGGTCCACGAGCTCGCCGTAATAGAAATTCCCCCATGGCTGAAGGGCAAACGGATATTTCTCCACGCCTCCGGCGCTCAGGTTACGGTAAGCGGTGCGTGCAGCCTCCTCGTCATCAAACGATAGCGACAGTCCCATATTAGCGCTCAGTTCCGCATCTTGAAAGGCATCCGACATGATTAACGTATTCCCTCCCGCCAGTGTCATCGATAGATGCATCACTTTATCCTTGCTCGATTCCGGCGTGCCCGGAGCGTCCCCGAAGGTAGACAACGCATGGATTTCTCCTCCGACCGCTTCGATATAGAACGCGGCTTGTGCTCTCGCGTCACCGGAAATAATAAATGGAATCAATTGTGCTTGCATATTCTTCATCCTCTTTTCATTTGTTTTTTAATAAGATGTTAGGCAAGTACGTAAAGTGTTCCTACGATCGCTGTTGCTCCCAAATTTCTTAATCTGATGAATTCATATTAGGGTAGAAATTCGGTCGCAAAGGCGACCACTAAGCTTATGCTTCCGATGTAGCTTTCATTTAGAAAGCTTTAGACTTCTTCGGAATCACTTTACTCCCTTGCTAATATCTCATTTTTTTGTTCATCTTATATAAGTGACGAACGGCCATCGCCCAAATCGACATCCACTCGAAATTTTTTCGAAAAATTTTTTGTATGGGAGAGAGCCCACCGTTATTCGCCGCTTGACGCGCATTCCGCGGCACGGCTAAGCAATAATTGCTTCTCCCGCTGGTTATCGGTCAGCGAAGCGGCTCGCTTGAATTCTTGGCATGCCTCATCCAGCCGACCCAGCTTGAACAGCAAATCTCCTCTGACGCTTGGCAGAAGATGGTATCCTTTCAGAGACGGCTCGGCTTGTAAAATGTCCACGATCTCAAGCCCGATCTCCGGCCCGAACGCCATGGAAAGCGCGACCGCCCGGTTCAATTCCACAATCGGGGAAGGGGAGACCTGAGCGAGCGCCTCATACAAGGCCGAAATCCGGATCCAGTCGGTATCCTCGGCCTTCGGCGCACCCGCATGGCAGGCGGAGATCGCGGCCTGGATCGCATACGGACCGGTCATGCCGCCCAGCTGCTCCACCCGCTCCAGCGCGGCAAAACCGCGCCGGATCAGCAGGTAGTCCCATAGTCCCCGGTTCTGATCCATGAGCAGAACCGGCTCGCCGCGTTGATCCACCCGGGCCTTGAAGCGGGAAGCCTGAAATTCCATTAACGCCACCAAGCCGTGGACCTCCGGCTCCGCGGGCGCAATCTCGGCCAGAATCCGTCCGATGCGAAGCGCCTCCTGGCACAGGAGCGGCCTTATCCACTGGCTGCCCGATGTCGCGGCATATCCTTCGTTGAACATTAGATAAATGACCTCAAGCACCGACGAAAGCCGCGGTTTAAGCTCCGGACCTTGCGGAATTTCGAACGCCACCCGGGTCGCGGACAGCGTCCGCTTGGCACGGACGATCCGCTGCGCGACGGTTGCCTCGGAAGTCAGGTAGGCATGGGCAATCTCGGCCGTCGTGAGCCCGCCAAGAAGGCGCAGGGTCAGGGCGACCCGCGCCTCCGGCGAGAGGACCGGGTGGCAGGTCATGAAGATCAGCCGCAGCAGATCATCCCCCACCTCGCCGGGTTCCGGCACATCCGGCTCGGAATCGGCCCACGGCTCCTGCTCCCGGCCAATCAGCTCATACTTCCGATCGCGCAGCTTGTTTCGACGAAGCATGTCCAGCGCTTTACGCTTGGCCACGGTCATCAGCCAGCCGCCCGGATTCTCCGGCATTCCCGTCTCCGGCCACCGTTCCAGTGCGGTCACGAGCGCGTCCTGCGCCAGGTCCTCCGCCAGTCCGATATCGCGCACCATTCGAGTCAAATGGGCAATAATCCGGGAGGACTCAATTCTCCAGATTGCGTCTATCGTACGATGTGTGTCCATGGATCCCTCTATCGCTTCTGCCGCTCGATATGCTCACGCATCTCATATTGCTGGGCCTGGGATTCGGGATCCTCCGTCAATTCAGTCGGCTCGAACACCTGCCGAAGCTCGATCTGCCCCGCGCCATACCCGTGAGGGTCCGGCATGCGCATCGCCCACTCGATCGCCTCTTCCCGCGATTTCACTTCGATCAACGTATAGCCGGCGATCAGTTCCTTGGCCTCGGTGAAGGGCCCGTCCGTCACCTTCGGTTTCCCTCCTGGCTCCGGATACGAAATCCGGATCGCGCCTGAGCTTGGATGCAGTCCGTCCGCTGCGAGCAGCACGCCGGCCCGGGCCAGCTCCATGTTGTACCTCATCATGGCGTCAAGCTGCTCCTTGCTCGGCAGCACACCCGCCTCGGAATCCTCGGTTGCTTTTACAATCATCATAAATCTCATGGGAAGTTCCCTCCTGTTATCAAATAGGACCTCGAAATCGGGCCTTTACTAGTTCAACGAACAACCGACTAGGGAATCGACATGGCAAAAACATTTTTTAGAGAAAAAAATCAACTATCAACCATTTCGTGAGTAAACGGAGGATTCCTTTTATAAAAAAGACAGCTAGAGAGATTTATTGCTCGGCGACATTGTCACGTAAAAGGGGACTCCCGCTGGGAGTCCCCTTTGTCATATCAAAAAATATCCATGCTCAAATACCGTTCGCCCGTGTCCGGCGCAATGCAGACGACCCGCTTTCCTTCGCCCAGCCGCTCGGCGACGCGCATTGCCGCGAATACCGAAGCGCCGGAGGACGGCCCCACAAGGATCCCCTCCTTGCGGGCCAAGTCCCTTGCCGTCTGCAGCGCATCCTCGTCCGCAATCTGAATAATTTCATTATAAATGCCGGTATTCAGAATCTTTGGCCCGAACCCCGGACTCGTCCCCACCAGCTTATGAGGACCCGGCTGCCCGCCGGAAAGGACAGGAGAGCCCTTGGGCTCCACGACCGCAATATGCAGGTCCGGCAGATGCCTCCTTAGCTCCTCGCCCGTGCCCGTTACCGTTCCGCCGGTGCCGGCCGTAGCGACAAACGCATCCAACCGTCCTTGGGTCTGCTGCAGAATTTCCGGGGCAGTCGTGGCGCGATGAATATCCGGATTGGCTGCATTCTCAAACTGCTGCGGAATGAAGCTCCCGGGGATCTGCTCCCGCAACTCAAGGGCCTTCGCAATCGAACCCGGCATGCGCTCGCTGCTCGGCGTCAGGACAACCTCGGCCCCGTAGGCCTTTAGCAAATTGATCCGTTCCTTGGACATATTATCCGGCATAATGAGGATGGCGCGATACCCTTTGGCAGCGGCGATCATGGCAAGTCCGATGCCGGTATTTCCGCTGGTCGGCTCGATAATGGTGCCGCCGGGCTTAAGCAGGCCCTTCGTTTCCGCCGTATGAATCAAATTGTAAGCGGCCCGGTCCTTCACGCTGCCGGACGGGTTGAATTTCTCCAGCTTCACATAGATCTCGGCCGCCCCTGGCGGCGCGAGACGCTGAAGCTTTACCATCGGCGTCTCCCCGATCATATCTGCAACGCTTTTATAAATGTTGGCCATGATGCTTCATACTCCTTATATGTTCAAAAATTATATTCAAAAATAATATTCCCGCGGTTTCTGTCATCATTTATCTAACAAAGGTAATAAGCTTACTCGGATTATAGGAGAGTTTCCTCTCGCTTGTCAATGAAGCTGTCTGCTGAGAACGTCCATACCGGACAGCCGCCAAGCCCGCTTTATGGTATGCTGTTCATGAGATTATCCCGATCGGGGATCCGTAATCGCCATACGGCCCCTTGTTTGATCACGGATAAGAGGAAACCTTGTTCACATATGTGGCAACTATAACGAACCGAAGATGGTATATAGCCATTGTACAATAGAGGAGGCGCAAGAAAGCGTGAATACCCCGCTGTCACTGCAACATCAACCGATCCTCCTGCTGGATCGGACCGACGATTTGAATTCAGATGATGTGCTGCTCCATTTTGCATTGGATGAGCTGTTATGCCGGCAGGCCGGAAGCGGCGGTCCTGCCGTGTGTCATTTGTGGCGCCACCCGAGGGCGTTTGTCATGGGCGCTCGAGACAGCCGTCTTCCGCAAGCGCCCGAAGGGGAAACATGGCTCCGCTCCCTTGGCTACGACACTGCCGTCCGCCACTCTGGCGGCGCAGCCGTGCCGCTGGACCCCGGCGTCGTCAATGTGTCCCTGATCGTTCCCTTTCAATCGGCCGGCCCGGCACCGGACTTTCATCAGGATTTCGAGCTGATGGTTGCGCTGATCCGCCAGGCGCTTCAAGGCACGGAACGGCAAGTAGACACCGGCGAAGTCGCAGGCGCCTTTTGCCCGGGAACGTTCGACTTAAGCATCGACGGCCTTAAATTTTGCGGCATCGCCCAGCGGCGGCAGCGGAAGGCTTTCATTGTCCAGGCTTTCGTTATCGCGGAGGGGTCCGGCAGCGAGCGTGCCCGGCTCGTCCGTACCTTTTACGATATCGCAGCCGCAGGCGCCGACCCGAAGCTGTACCCGGTCGTGGAGGATACCAGCACCGCCAGTCTGGAGCAACTGACGGGGATCGGCACGGGCGAAGACGCCGTACACCGCTTTGTCGACGATGTGCGGAACGTGATCCGGAGCTGGCAGGCGGATCAGGATTTGACCGAAGCCGCCGCCTCATTCGCCATGCCGGAGGCCGAGAGCATCCGTACGATGGCCATGCAGATGCGTCAGCGGTATCAGCGAACAGAATAACTTTCTTTTTACAAAAAATTAAAAGCGTTCATCATCCAACTCCCTCCCAATCCGGCAGGGAGTATTCGGCATGCCTGCTCCTCATCGCTCGAGGCGAACGATAGCTTCCTCCCATCCCCTCTTTAATCCCGCCGCAGCTCGCTTACCTCCTTTTGATATTTCCGCACCCGAAATTACTTCTATTTTACAAATCCCCCATGAACGATGATATGGACTTAACATTTCCAGCTTACACTTGTCCTATCGAACATTTAATCATGAGGGGTGGATTAGTTTGAGTAAAACGATGGACCGCAAAACCTTCCTTTCTTATCTGGGCACCGGCGCAACCGCGCTTGCAGCTGCTTCTGCCGGCTTAGGCGTTCTGGAGGGCAAAGCTTCCGCGATGTCGGGGACAGCCAATCATCTGTTCGGATTCAAGACAAACCGCGTCAGCGGATATTTCGATCCGATCGAGCCTACCAAGGCCGACGAGCTCGTCCTGCCGAGAAATTTCAAATACGACGTCATTGCCGCATTCGACGACGTGATCAATCCGGCCGGCGAAAAATTCGGCTCCGGCTGCGATTACAACGCCTTTTTCCCGATCAACGGGTCCAATGTCCGCGGTTTGCTGGTCAATAACCATGAATATTCCACCATCTTCTCGATCGGCCCGGTGAAAGACGGCAAAATGACGGCCGACCAAATCGAGAAAAACTTGTACTATCAAGGCATGTCGGTGATCGAGGTGTACCGTGACGAGAAGGGCGTATGGAAGATGGACACATCCTCCAAGCATGCCCGCCGCATTAACGGTTTCACCAAGTTCGACATTACCGGCCCGGCGCGCGGCATTCCGGCGCTGAAGGGAGCAACGACGGCTACCGGCACATTCGCCAACTGCTCCGGAGGCGTAACCCTCTGGAATACGGTGCTGTCCTGCGAAGAGAATTTCGAGGAAACCGCAAGCATCTCGGGATTGCCGGAAACCCATTACGGCTGGGTCGTCGAGGTCGATCCATTCGATAAATCCTTCCTTAAAAAGCATACGGCGCTCGGAAGATTCAACCACGAGAATACGGCAATGGGTCTTGCGAAAGACGGCCGGGTCGTGGTCTACATGGGCGATGACAAGAAGGATGCCTGCGTGTATAAATTCATCAGCAACGGCAAATACGACAAGAGCAAGGGACGCGCCAACTCCGCCCTGCTGGAGGACGGCACGCTCTACGTAGCCAACCTGAAATCCGGAAAATGGCAGCCGGTTACGCTGGAAGAGGTGCTGAAGGCGGCAGCCGACGCGCCGGAGGTTAAAGGCAAGTTCAAGTCCCAAGGCGATGTCGTCACGTATTGCCAGGAAGCCGCTCGCCTCGTAGGCGGAACGCCGACGGACCGTCCGGAGGATATCGAAATTTCGCCGTTCGACAACACCGTCTTCGTCTGCCATACGAACAATGACAACCACGGCAATATTCATGGCCATATTACGCGGATCTTCGAAGCCGGGAACGATCTGGCAGCGCTCGAGTTCGATTTTGAAATCTTCGCGGCAGGCGGCCGGCAATCGGGCTTCAGCTCCCCGGACAACCTGGCGTTCGATTCCAACGGCGATCTGTGGGTCGTGACGGACATCTCCAGCAGCAGCCAAAATAAAGGCGTGCATAAATCCTTCATGAATAACGGACTGTTCGTTATTCCAACGAGCGGACCGGATCAAGGCAAAGCGCTGCAGTTCGCCTCCGGCCCGGTGGAATGCGAGCTGACAGGCCCGTTCTTCTCGCCGGACGAGCAGACGCTCTTCCTGTCTGTACAGCATCCGGGCGAGAACACGGAGGATCTGAGCAAGCCGACCAGCACCTGGCCGCACCGCTCGGGAGAGAACATGGCGCGCTGCGCAGTAGTCGCCATCAGCGGCTTCAAGCTGGACTAATCTCAACTATAGATAGGAGCGATAGTCATGCCGTTTGGCAATATCGGAATCGGTGGCTTAATCTTGATTTTAATTATCGCCTTGATCATCTTCGGGCCTTCCAAGCTACCTGAGCTGGGACGGGCATTCGGCAGAACCCTGAGCGAATTCAAAGGCGCAACCCGGGGCTTGGTGAACGGGGATGAAGAGAATGAGGACGGGAAGAAAGACGATGCTCCTAAAGCGGCTGCTGCAGCGGGCAAGCAAGGCAGCTAACCCGAACGACCAGAGCGCGATCGAGCATCTCGAGGAAATGCGGAGGCGCCTGATCCGCACCCTGATCGCGTTCCTCGTTGCGATGGTGGCCGCCTTTATCTACGTCGAGGAGATTTACCGCTGGCTGGTTCGGGATATGGACGAGAAGCTTGTGCTTCTCGGTCCTTCCGAGGTCATGTGGGTCTACATGATCATCGCCGGCGTCGTGGCGCTGGCCGTCACGCTTCCGGTTGCGGCCTATCAGGTCTGGAAGTTCGTGCAGCCTGCGCTGCCGGATGGCGCCCAGCGCTCCGCGCTGCTCCTCATCCCGGTCATTAGCGTGCTGTTCATTGTCGGGCTCGTATTCGGCTACTTCGTGCTGTTTCCGATGGTGCTGCAGTTCATGCAGCGGATGGCGGAAGGCCAATTCGAGACGATGTACACGGCTCAGCGGTATTTCACCTTCATGATTCATATGACCGTCCCGTTCGGATTCCTGTTCGAAATGCCGGCCATTGTCGTATTTCTTACCAAGCTTGGCATCGTGAATCCGCTTCGGCTGGCCAAGATGCGCAAGGCAGCCTACTTTCTGCTCTGCATCGTAGCCGTAACGATCACACCGCCGGATATCATGTCCGACCTGATCGTGATCGTCCCGCTGTTTCTGCTGTATGAGATCAGCGTATCGATCTCCAAAGTCGTTTACCGCAAGCAGCTGCAATTATCGCCTGCAAGCGGAGGCACATCCTGATCCTTCAGCTCCCCCTTGAAGGATGATACCCATGGAACCCGCGAATCTGCTCCCTTACCTAAGTAAGCGGCAGACTCGCGGTTTTTTTCGTATTCGCTCCGCCCAGACAAGTTTATTTTCCCCTTTCTCTGTAGCTTCTGGAAAGAATCCATCAAAACTTTTAAATGATGCATTGATTTATGAGGCAAGTTCTCCTAGTATTTTTAATAGATCATTTAACGGCTCGGCAATCCGGCAATTGCTTCGCTGTCTTTATGATAGCGCTATCACGGTGCTATTAAATAACGGGAGGCCTGCAAATATGAAATGGAATCACTTCAAGTCCAAGCTTTTGGTTAAGTATACACTCTCATATATATCCATTTTCCTGATCCCTCTTGTTATTTTGACCGTCATCATTTATCACAACGCCGTTAAGACCTTACGATCGGAAATTGAGCAGACCAACGTCAATCAGCTGACCCAGGCCAAAACCGTCATCGACGACCGTATGAAGGAGCTGCAGGATATCGCATTCCGTATCGCCTACGACGAACAGTTGACGCGTTATTGGACGCACCATCCGTATTACAGCCGGGAATCGATTGGCGCCCTGGTCAAATATAAAGCCACCAGCTCGATTATCGATGAGCTGTTCCTGTTCTTTCGCGGGGATAATAATATCTATTCTTCCCAAGGTCTGGAGAACCTCGACGTGTTCACCGGCCGCTACAAATTCAACACCTGGAACAAGGAGGATCTGATCCGGGACTTGAATACCGTGCGCCTCCCGACGATGCGCCCGGCGGAGCAGGTCATCCAGGGCACCCGGGGGCAGAAATCCATGCTGGCCTATCTTGTGCCGATCGCCCCGAACAACACCCCTGCCCATGGAACCGTCATGTATTTGATCCATGAATCCAATTTGACGGGCTTGATCGATTCCATCTTGACCGATTACCATGGCATGACCTATATATTCGATAATAACGGCCAGGTGCTGGCCGCCAATCATCACGGTGACACCATTACGAAGAACGACGTAAAAGCGCTGTTTCAATTGGAGCCCGGTACGCACAGCCTGTCCCTGAACGGAGAGACCCATTCGGTGGTTTCCGTCAAATCGGATGACGGCTGGACGTATGTTACAGCTATGCCCAGCAGCCAGTTTTTCAGCCGCATCGTCCACATTCGGACCTTTGTTGTATTGGTGTTCTCGTTCGTTGTCATCATGGGTACCGTCCTTGCGATTTTACTGGCCCGGAGGCAGTACCACCCGATCTCCGATCTGATGGAGTTCGTGCGCTTGAGAAATGTCCGCAGCCTCTCCGAGCCCCCCTCCCAGACCAACGAGCTGGACTGGATCAAGAAGACGCTGCATGACTACAGCAAGCGCGTTGACCTTCAGGAGCCTTACGCGCGCAACCATATTCTGCTGATGCTGCTGAAGCACGGACATACCGGGGAATTGCCGTCCGACCTGAAGGAGCAGCTCGGCATCCGCTTCAACCGCTCCCATTATTTCGTCGTTACGATGGGCTGGGAGACGCATGCCCTGCCCGAAGCGGATCCATCAGGCGGCTGGCCGCTGATGCAGCTGATGAACGAGGTCGAGCTGCCGGAGCTGACCGCCCATGCGTACGGAGTGGAGCTGCCGCAGCCTGACCGGCTTGCGCTCATCGTCGGATTCAATGCCGATACCGGGCATGAGGCCAGCCTGAACGGCATCATGGAAGCGATCGTGGAGGCGCTCCGGTCGATGGTTATGGAGCACGCCGGCAGCCCGCCTGTCATCGGGACCGGCAACCGCTACAGTCATCCGGAGCAGCTGAACCAGTCCTACATTGAGGCTTCCACCGCATTTGAGGCCTCCATGCTTCACGGTCAGGGCAGCACCACCTTCTTCCATGCGCTCTCCGGAGCGAAGGATTCCTCCTCCTTCTGGGTGCCGAAGGACGTGCTGCTGAAGCTCGATCAGAGCTTGAAGCAGGGAAGCTACGACGTGGCGGCCCGGATGATCTCCACCGCGCTGGACAGCCTGAAGGAGGAAATGCCGTCGGTTCCGCTGCTGCGCTGCATCTGCTTCGACATTTTGAATACGCTGCTGAAGACGGCCTCGGAGCTCGGCATGCACCATGTCGTTCAAGAGCTTCCGAGTATCACATCATACGACTCCCTGGAGGACCTGGAGAAGAAGCTCGCCGGTCTCGCCGCCGACATCTGTACCCATGTCGAGGCGAAGAGCGAGACGGAAGAAAGCTCCTTGATGGACGAAATCGTAAGCTATATCGATGCGAACTATTCGGATTATGACCTTAGCCTGGGAACGATCTCATCGAAATTTTCGATCTCCTCGTCCTATTTCAGCCGCTCCTTCAAGGAGAAGGTCGGGGTGAACTTCACCCAATATATCTGGCAGAAACGGATGGACGAAGTCATCCGGCAGCTGCTGCATACGTCCGATCCGTTGAAGGACATTATTTCGCGGGTCGGCTACCTGGATACGCCGAACTTCATCCGCAAATTCAAGAAGGAAACCGGCTATACGCCGGGACAATACCGCAAAATGCACAGCCAGAATGGAAGTGCCGACGCCTCGGATGATGAGGATGAGGAATATATCGGGTAGCCGGTTGCTGCCTGCATGCACTACAAACAAAAACCTCCCCTGAAGCTCGCAAGCTTAGGGGAGGTTTTGTTTGTGCTCATATGTCCAAAGAACCATCCAGGTATCCCTGGATTCGCAACGCGCACATTGGGCATGTGCCGTCTATCTTGGTATTACGGAGCCTTCTGTACGGCCTATTCGATTGCTCGGGAACGGGCCGATTATTTGCTCCCCAGGCCTTGATGCATCGCATCCAGCAAGCGTCCGGTCTTGTCGCAGCCGTATTCCCAGAACATGATGCCCGCCAGGCCCTCGTCCCGGACATAGCCGCATTTGCGGCCGATCGACTCCTCATCGTCGTAGGAAATCAGACACGAGCCGTTAAACAAAAACGGCGCGCACGCCTCGTCGTCCCAGTACCGGACATAGCCGTTCTTGTCGATGTAATCGGCGGCAAGCTCGGCGTAGCCTGGCCCATAACCGCCCGTGGTACCGGCCATCTGGTGCAGACCCCGGTTGCGGTCCGGAACCTCGCGCCACATCCGGGAATAGAACGCTGCCCCGATCACGATTTTCTCCTTCGGCACGCCGGCGCGCACGAACAGGTTTACGGAAGCATCGACGCTGATCCGGAACAGATCGCCGGACGGCGCATACAGATTCGTATGATGCCCGGTGAGGATCTGAAAGCCGCCGCGCATGTCATACGTCATCAGCTGGACGAAGTCCAGATACTGCTGGACCTGATCCATCTCTGTGCCATCCACATAATATTGATCGGCTCCCGCCGCGATCGTCAGCAGATAATGGCGGCCATCGCGCTCGCCCTTGGCATCCAGCGCTTCGCGGATCGCCTTCAGCAGCAGCGTGAAATTCCGCTTATCGTCCGGGCTCGAAGCAATGCCGGCTTCGCCGTAGCAAGGATATTCCCAATCAAGATCAATCCCGTCAAACGGATGCGATTCCAGCACCCGGACGGCCGAAGCCGCCATGCGGCTTCTTCCTTCTTCGGTGGAGGCCGCTTCGGAGAATCCCCCCGCGCTCCAGCCGCCGACGGACAGGAGCACCGTAAGGCTGGGATGATCCCGCTTCATGGCATGCAGAACCTCCGCGTTCTTCAAATGCTCCGTCGTAATTTCATCATTCCGAACATGGCCGAAAGCCACGTTCAGATGGGTCAGCTTCAATAAATCCTCCCGCTTCATCTCGGGAAGAACGGCATCAACGGCATAGCCAGCCACAATATATTGCTTCATGTTCCTTCGCCCTCCAGCTCTCCATTTTAAGAGGATATTCCCGACAGTATGCGCAGCGCTTCCTTGCCCGTACCGATCTTATAGCCTGAAGCCGTATACCGGATCTGGTCCTGACTGTCCAGCACGAACAGATGCGGAAATCCGGCTTCGCGGGCCGGCGATTTCGAGATGAAATCAGGCAGGGCCGAGTAGCTGGCGTCACGCGCAAACACCGTGCGCTGCGGCAGCTTCGGATAGCTGGCAGGATCGAACGAAGCGGTCCATTCCTTCTCTCCGATCACCAGGACAATCGGAACGTTAAGCTGATCCAGCGACTCCGCCAGCTCACTCAATTCGCGGAGCAGATGCTTCGTCGGCTCGCGCTCCGGCTCAAGCCAAGCGGCTATCGCGCCTTCGGCACCCAACAGGTCTCCCATAAGCGCAGCCTTTCCATCAAGCAGGGCCAGCCCATGCTCGCGCGTAAGCGTGCCGAGCACCGGAATCTCTTCCCGGGTGTCGCGGAACGTCAAGGATACCGCAGCGGTTCCGTCTGCACGGACTGTAAAATAGGTGAAGCGCACTCGAACCGTGCCGTCCTTGAGACGGACACCGGTCGTTAAGCGATAAGCCCCTGCCTCGACCTCGAACGGATCATCATATACGTTAGACATGCCGTATGGATAAATCAGCGTCTTATATACGCCGTTCGTAAGGCGGGCGAGCGAAAAGTTCTCGCCGTAGGAGGCGGACGGCACGTCCTGTCCGGCATTCGAATCCTTTAACAGACGCAAGAGACCCCATCCGCCGGCTTCCTGATTCGCCTCACGATCAGCGCTGCCGGCAGCGTCCGGCTGCAGCGAAGCCTCTTCCCAAGCGCCGTTATGCCAGTACTGCGGCTTCTGCTCGCTCGGGTGCAGCCGCGCCGGGATGCCCAAGCTGCGGCATACGGCGACGAACAGAATGTCCAGCGACTCCGAATCGCCCTTCCGCAATCGGAAGGTGCCTGCCGGGTTGCCTTTCCCCTTCAGATTAGGAAGGTCCTCCCACAGCTCGAAGCCATCCGCCAGGCGGCCTGCAAGCTTCGCCGGCGTTACCCGGAAGGCTGCGATCTCTTCAGGGGTAAAGGTCCCCTGGAACAAACGGCGATACGGCACGAGCATTTCAAACGATACGCGCGGACAGAGAATGTATGGGACGAACAGTTCCTCCGCCCAGCTCCCTTGATGCTCCATCGCACCGGCCAAATGATCGTTCAGCGTAGGCCGGAAGGTATCGATCAAGTCCTTCTCGTTCAGAGATTCCAAGAGCCGCAGCGGCCACTCGCCATACTCGCCGGACTGCTCTTCAAGGAAAGCGGCAATCTCTCTGCTGTTGCCCCGGGCTTTATGCAGGACGTCCCACACCCGCTCCGGCGGCAGCCCGAGTCCGCGGGCGATGCTCTCCGCCTCCTCGGCTTTCAGGAAGGTATCCTCGTATTCGGTCCGGATCCTCGTCCCTTCCTCCAAGCGGCGGTTATGGCGTTCCAGCTCCTCCTCGGACGGCTGTTCATCGGCATCCCCCTGAGCTTCGGGAGGAGGAACCATATCGAAATCAACCGTACCGACCGGCTGCGCCGCTTCGGCGACCACGATTTGCACCTGCTCTCCGTCCCCGGCGCCCAGCTTATGCTCGCCCCAAGCGCCGTCTTTCACGGCACGGATCAGCACGTCGCCATAGCCCGTCTTGAACGAAGCTTCCCCCTGCTCATTGGTCGGCAGAATCGCAATCGGATACAGCTCCGCCATGTTATACAGCTCGAAACGCACCTCGGCGCCGGCCACCGGTGCCCCGTTGTTATCCTTGACTTTGACATGGATCGTGCGTGTTCTTGCATAATTCTCGAGCAGATTGATTTCGGTAAACCACTTATCGGCCAGCGTAATATCCTCCGGTCCAGGGTAATCGGCGAAAATCCGGGTGTTGATCAGCATCGCTCGCCGTGCGGGCGGACTGAACCAGCCTTGATTCAGGCGGGCTTCCGGCTCGCATGCGCCGATGTAATACCATTGCCCGTCAGCCCATGCCTCCACCCAGGCATGATTGCTGTCGCAATGGGCCCAGCGCGGCGTATATACTTGACGGGCCGGGATGCCGATGCTGCGCAGGGCGGCTACCGCGAGCGTGGATTCCTCGCCGCAGCGTCCGCGCGCGTTCCGGATCATCGTCAGCGGCGATATCGTCCGCAGATCGCTCCCGATGTACGTTGCCTTCTCATGGCACCAGTAATTGGTCTCGAGAATGGCATCCTTCATCGATAACCGCGAAGTTCGCTCTGCCAGCGCATCATATAGAATGCCGCGGGAATCCTCGATATTTTCCGTGTTGACGCGGTAAGGCAGCACGAAGTGCAGGAATAGATGATCCGGCACTCGATTTCCCCAAGGCACCTGCTTTCGGATCGCCAGCGTCCGGCGCACATGGCTGAGGAACAGCTCCCCGTCGTAATCGGCCATGTCATTCACCGGCATGTAGGCGTATAGATACTTCAAAGCCCACGTTTCCTCTTCGGTCAGCTCTTGGTCAAATATGCCGAACAGCTCCTGCTTTCTGGCCTCACCCAGGATCAGCTTCTCTTTGAATTTCGCCTCGATGGTCTCCCGCATATCGGGTTCCAATGAAAATGCGGAGGTTTGAATGGTCATATCGGCTTTCACTCCTTCCACAGCTTCCCGTCTTCCCGTATACAGATCACGGCGCTGCCGTCCGAGGACGGTGCGGTGATCTGGAACAGGCCGCGGGTCGTTTCGATGACGGGCTCGATGCTCCATGAATCCTCGCCCATCAGCAGCTTCAAATCCTTTGTGAATTCGCCATGCCCTTCGTAATAATTGCGCTCGCGGTAATAGAGCTTGCGGAGCTCCCATTTGATCCGCTCGTCTTTTGGCAATTCAAAGCCCGAGCCCGCTTCGCCCTCCGCGAAGACGACGTAGCCCCACAGCTCCGGATAATGCATATTGATGATGCCCATCGGCGACCAGACCCAGTTGTCCTCCGGGTATGGCTTGCCTGTCTCCGGATTGAGCACCTTGCGGTATTCGCCGTCCTGCACCTCTGTCCGCCATTCCACGCGGGAGAAGTTAACGCGCCAGAATTCACCCGGCACCGGCGGACGCCCCTCCTTCGCACATTCCCGCAGACTGCTCCAAGGCATCGCCACTTCCACGCTCCACTTCCGGTTATCCGCCCCGGGACGGTTCAGCTCTCCGTCGATATGCACGGCGGTCTTTAGCCCTGCGATATCCCAGCCGTTGACCGGAGGCCCGCCGTCCCGGTACGGCTTGACCAGCAGCAGATCCCATACGGTATTCAGCGCATTGATTTCGAACTCGTAATATTGATGACTATCCCCGTCCGGATCGATAAAAATCTCAAAATCATTGTCGTAAAAGATCACCGAGTCCCGCTCGGTCAGCGTTGCCCAGATCTGATCCTCGATCAGCTCCGCCGCGAAGTAGAAATACTCGTCATCCCACAGCATTTTGACCCGGGTCCGCTTTTCGGGCTTCGGCCTAAGATCCCCCTCGATATCCACGAAATCCTCGGTCCATTCCGCCGCTTCCCAGAACGGCTTATCGATCCGTCCATCCAGCTCAAGGGGCTCCTTCGCACGACGGCATATGTAATGTTTCGGAGCATATTCGATCTGCGGCTCCGGCACTCCGCTTCGGTTCATTTCATTCCCTCCGTTTGACCCGGGAGGAGGCGCCGGCTGCATAACCCGCGCCCTCCCGGCGATTGTTTAGTTATGGGTGACAACGGCTCCGGAGCCGCCGTACATCTCCAGCTCTTCGTCAAACTCAAGTTTCAGCACCGTTACCTGTTCATGAGCATCTTCCGGAGTCATATGGATCCAGGTCGTTCCCGGAATGTTGAACCATGGCACCCCGCCATGAATTTCGTGGGTCAGCTCCTTGCCCGAATGCAGCACCGTAATCCTCTTGATCGGGTTGCAAAGACCTTTCAGGCATACATTCTCCTTCGGATCGTCATAGACGAACAGGTACAGCGTCTTGCGGTCTTTCGAAATGGTGCTTCCCCCTAGATAATAACGGGTCATGATGCCTTCCCCGGTTCCGAATACGGCCTCTTCATGCGTCCGGATCCAGTCGCCCAGACCGAGCAGAATGTCCTCCTGCCGCTTGTCGATCGTGCCGTCTTCCCGCGGGCCGATATCGAGCAGCATATTGCCGCCCATCGAAATGCAATCGCAGAACATCCGAATGATCTGATTCAGCGATTTGTACTTGTGATCCGTCGGCACGTAGCCCCAGGATGTATTGATGGTCGTGCAGAATTCCCACGGCCCCTCCGGCCTCGTGATCGGAATGCCCTGCTCCGGCGTCTTGTAATCGCCATGCCCCTGAAGCCTTGAATTGATGATCAGATCCGGATTAAAGGACTTTAAATAATCCTTGAATGCCGGCAGGTTCCACTGCTCGGCGCTGCGCTCCCAGTCCCCGTCGAACCACAGCAGGTCCACCTTCCCGTAATTCGTCAGAATCTCGCGCAGCTGCTGATTGTTAAATTGAAGGAACCTCTGCCATCTCTCCTCATCCTGAACGCCGTCCACCGGGCTAGAGAACCGGTTGACGCTCCCGAGGTCTTCCGGAACGCGGCCTCCTTCATACACGGTCGGATAGTCCGGATGCGACCAGTCGATCAGCGAAAAATACATCCCGAGCCGAAGCCCCCGCTTCGTCACCGCTTCGGCATATTCCTTGATAATATCCCGCTTCGCAGGCGTCCGCTTGACCACATTCAAGTCGCTGTACTGCGTATCCCACAATGCAACGCCGTCATGGTGCTTTGTCGTCAGCACCGCATATTTCGCGCCGGATTTCTCGATCAGATCCGCCCAAGCCTCGGCATCGAATTTCGATGCCGTAAAGCCGTCCAGCTGTTTCATATACTCCTCATAGCTGATCCTTCCGTTATAGAAGGACCAGGATTCGGAGACCCCGTCCACCGCGTAGATGCCGTAGTGGATAAAGATCCCCAGCTTCGCCTCCTCAAACCATGGCTGCATATCGTCCGCACCTTTCCCCGATGTACTTGTAGCTTTCTTAAGCTTCCCGAGCTGTCGGCCTATCCCTTAACGGATCCGGAACACATGAGCG
The DNA here is from genome assembly GCF_038597315.1 of Paenibacillus sp. FSL M8-0142. NCBI lineage: Bacteria > Bacillati > Bacillota > Bacilli > Caryophanales > Paenibacillaceae > Paenibacillus > Paenibacillus sp. FSL M8-0142. The sequence goes on along the minus strand of NZ_CP152008.1, from coordinate 312,174 downwards.
ATCGGCGCCGCCCCATGCAGCTCCCTCTCCGGCAGCCGTACCGCGATTCCGTTCTCCGTCCGGCGGTAATCCAGCACCTCCTGGCCGCCGATCAGGTCGATACGGCTCGGCTCTGTCTGAAGCGGAAGATGCACTTCCCCGGCAACCTCCTCCTGCTCGTCCTTGTACAGATAGAAGGCGTACGTTGTGTCCCCTTTTTGAGTAAAATGCACGTTCTGGACGGAATACGGCTCGCAGGTCCGCGTGCCATAGATAGCATCGCCGTATACCTTCAGCCATTCGCCCATGCCCCTCATCCGTGAGATCGCCGTCTCCGGCAGCCTTCCGTCCGGCTGGGGCCCGATGTTGAGCGCCAGATTGCCGCCCTTGGCCACGATCTCCACGAGCAGATGGATCAGCTGGCGCACCGATTTATAACGGTCCTCATACCGGAAGGAGAACGACGTTCCCATCGTGATGCAGCTCTCCCAAGGAACGTGCAGGGCACGCTCAGGCAGCGTCTGCTCCGGCGTAATGAGATTCTCGTAAGGTCCGCCGACCGTCCGGTCCGCCGACAGAAGCCACGGCTGAATCTCGCGCGCTTTCTCCACGACCTCGCCCAGCCGGATGTTCTGATCCCGATAATCATTCACCCAGCCGGCGTCAAGCCACAGCACGTCAATCCGGCCATACCTTGTCATGAGCTCCATGATTTGCTGATGCGTAAATTGGACGAATTGCTCCCATAACCAAGGGTATTCCTTCGGATTATAGCTAGGCCCCCGCGACGTGAAGCTGCCGGCTTCCATGCCGGGCGCCCAGTAGTAAGGCGTATGCCAATCGGCTTTGGAGAAGTAGGCGGAGATGCCAAGCCCCCTTGCCCGGAACGCATCGAACAGGTTCTTGGTGATATCGGCGTATTTATGCCGATGAAACGGACAATCCGTGCCCGTGATCCGGTAGTCGGTCGTATGGGTATCCCACATGCAGAAGCCGTCATGATGCTTCGTCGTAAAATTCAAATACTTGAAGCCGTTATCGGCGGCCAGGTCCGCCCACAGGTCCGGCTGGAAGCGCAGCGGATTGAACGTTTTATTCAAGTCAAAATACTGCCGCTTGAGCTCCTCCGCGTCGATGTCCCAGTCAATTCCGTCACGCGACCATTCCGCATCCTTATCGCTAAGCGCCCAGGATTCAACGAGCCCCAGCTGGGAATAAGGGCCCCAGTGCATCATGAGCCCCAGCTTCTGGTCCTTAAACCATTCAAGACGCTCCAGCAGCAGCGGATCCTCCGGCTTGACCCATTTGTCTTCACTGCTGTAATTGTGGACGCCTGCCTCCACGACCGGCTGCTCTTCTTCGATCAGCTTGTTCTCCGACATGTTAATACCTCCGAGTAGGTTGATTGTTCGTCACCGGGCGATTCGCTTCGGGCGGTCCGCAAGCCGCTCGCCGGTTTCGCTGCATTCCTCATTCATCCGTTTAAAAATAAGAGCCAACCCCCGGTCTGAAAGCCTAGACCGGGATATGTTGGCCTTTTGTTGTTCTTGTTATAGATCTGTATTATTTATTGGTGTTCCAGCGGTCGTAAGCGCCTTGGTACAGCTCGACGATGCGGTCGCCGCCCATCTTCTTAACCTGCGCTACATACTTATCCCAATTTTCAAGCGGCTCTTGGCCCGTGATGAACTTCGCTTCCATCTGCTTGACGTAAGTGTCCAGATCGGACATCAACGCCGTAGCCTCGCTTTGCTCCTCATTGGTCAAATACACGTTAGGGAATGGAGCTTTGCCGATCGGCACCAGCTTCTCTTGGTTTTGCTGATCGATCCACTCATCAAATTCGGTACGCAGCCCTTTCGCCACTTCAGGATCGTTGATGCCCGGCGTCAGAATGCCGTAGTTTGGCGTGATTTTACCGCGGTATTCCTCACGGTCGCCGCCATCCGGAACAGGAAGCCATTCTTTCACGCGGTTCTCTTTATCCTTGAACTTCCAGAGCACGCCTTCAGGTCCTTGATTGAACAGCGTCGAACCTTCATAGCTGTAGAGGTAGTCGATCCAGCGCATGGTCGCTTCAGGGGCAGGGTTCTTGCTGGAAATGGCGAACGTGCCGCGTGCCGACATGCCCGGATGCTTGCCGTATACCGGAGATCCTTCGATTTCGCTCTTCACCGGCGTCATGAGCGGATGCTCGGTGCTAGGCTCGCCACCCAGGGTGAAGTACGGATGATAGTCGTTGAATAATGCGAGCTGATTGTTTTCGCCTTTGGCTTTTTTCTGGTCTGCCGTCTGGGAGAAGGTTTCGTGATCCAGCAGCTCTTCCTTCCACAGACGGTTCATGAATGTCAGGTAGCCCTTATAGCCTTCTTCTTGGAAAGGATAATGCACCTTTCCTTCCTTGTCGGCATAGATGCCTTCGTTGTACATGCCCCAGAAGCCGAAGAAGTACATCCGCAGGTCATCCAGCTTGACGGAAGTCAGCGGAATCTCGTCCTTCTTGCCGTTGCCGTTCGGATCCTCTTCCTTCACGCGCTTCAGGAACGTATACAGCTCTTCGGTCGTTTTCGGCTCGCTGACATTGAGCGCCTTTAGGAACTTGCCGTTATACCACATCGGTCCGCGGTACCATACCGCTGCGGTATCGATAAACGGCAGTGCATACATATGGCCGTCCGGTGTCGTAAACGATTTGCGCACATCCGGATGCGCATCCAGAACCTTCTTGATGTTCGGGGCATAGCCTTCATCAATGTATTTCTCAAGCGGAATCAGGATGCCTTGACTGCCGTAAGTTACCTGCTCAGCCGGCTTCAAATCCGCAGCGTAAAACATATCCGGGAGATCACCGCTTGCAAACACCAGGTTCTTCTTCGTCTCGAAGCTGTCGATCGGCGAGAGCTGATACTCCAGCTTGATGTTCGTCAATTTCTCCATCTCTTGCAGGACAGGCATCGTCTTCCAGTCCGCCACCCCGGCATCCTGGGACATGACCGTCAGCGTAATCGGCTCATCGACGATCGGGAAGCCTTCCTTCTTGACCTCCGTGCTGCTGGACGTTCCGGAAGGTGCGGCAGAACCGCCGTCTCCCTTAGGCGAACCACAGGCTGCAAGCATGGCTGCCGACAAGGTAAGACAGAGTAAAACGGATGATGCCTTACGAAGCTTCTTCATAACAACAACTCCCCTTTTTTGGTGTAGATTATGGTTTAAGATCAGCCCTTTACAGAACCAATCATAACACCCTGCACAAAGTAACGCTGAAGGAATGGGTAGATGACAATAACTGGCACCGTCGCGACGATGATGACGGCATATTTGACCAGTGCGGCGATTTCAGCCTTCGAGTTCATGGCGGCAGCCGATGAAATGTCGATGGCTCCTCCGCCTTGGGCCGCCATCTCCTGCAGAACCAGAATTTGGCGCAGGAAGAGCTGCAGCGGATACTTCGCCGCATCGTTCAGATAGATCATGGCGCTGAAATAGCTGTTCCAGTGCCCGACGCCATAGAAGAGCGCCATGACGGCGATGATTGGCATCGACAGCGGCAGCACGATTTTGATGAACAACCGGAAATTCGTACATCCGTCGATATGAGCGGCTTCCTGCAGCTCCTTCGGAATAGTCGACTGGAAGAACGTCCGTGCAACGATAATGTTCCAGATCGAAGCGGCTCCCGGCAAAATGAGCGCCCACATGCTGTTGATCATGCCGAGATCCTTGACGAGCAGGTAGCTCGGAACGAGGCCCCCGCCGAAAAACATCGTGACCAAGAACATCGCCATGAAGAATCCACGGCCTACAAAGTCGCTCCGGCTGAGCGCGTAAGCGGCCGGCAGCGTGACAAGCAGGTTGACCGCCGTTCCGATCACGGTATAAATAATGGTGTTCTTGTAGCCGATCCAGATATTCTGGTTCTCGAACACCCGAGCATAGCCCTCGAAGGTAATTCCTTTAGGGAACAGCCACATTTCGCCCGAGGCGACGGCCTTCGGATCGCTGATCGATGCGCTGACGATATACAGCAGCGGGTACAGAACAATGACCAACGCGATCGTTAAGTACAGATAGTTGCAAAATAGAAACAGTTTATCTCCGTTGCTTTCTTTAACTCCGGATGCCATGCGTAATTCCTCCTTCTACCACAGACTGTTTTCGCTGGTGCGCCGCGCAATTTGGTTGACCGTGAGCAGCAGAATCGCATTGACCACGGAGTTGAACAAGCCGACGGCTGTTGAGAAGCTGTACTGCGCATCCACCAAACCGGAGCGATAAACGAAGGTCGAGATGACATCGGACGACTCCATATTAAGCGGGTTCTGGAGAAGCAGGATTTTCTCGAAGCCGACGCCCAGGATGCTTCCCATATTCAAAATCAGCAATATCGTAATGGTCGGAACGATCGCCGGAAGATTGATGTGCAGAATCCGCTTGAACCGGCTGGCACCGTCCACGACGGCAGCCTCATGCAGCTGCGGGTCCACGCCCGACAAGGCTGCCAGGTAGATGATCGTTCCCCAGCCCGTGCTCTGCCAAACCCCGGACAGCACGTACACCGTCTTAAACCAGGCAGGGTCGGTCAAAAATTGGGGCGGTGTGAATCCAAGAAACTCCACCAGATTGACAATCATGCCCGTCGAAGGCGTCAAGAAGGTAATAATCATACCGGACATGACGACCACCGAAATAAAATGCGGTGCATAAGTTACCGTCTGTACCGTCCGTTTGAAGAACGAGTCCCTCACCTCATTAAAGGCAAGCGCCAGAATGATCGGCAGCGGGAATCCTATAGCAAGCTCGTACAAGCTGATGCTCAGCGTGTTCCAGAGCAGGTCCCAGAAATAATAAGAATTAAAGAAGCGAACGAAGTGGTCGAATCCGACCCACGGGCTTCCCGTTATCCCTAATGTCGGGATGAAGTTTTTAAAGGCGATTTGTATCCCGTACATCGGCCCGTAATGGAATATCAGAAAGTACAGAAATGCGGGGGCGATAAACAGGTACAGCTCCCAGTTTCGGACCATCCTCCTCCATAAGGTATTTTTCTTGCGGCTTGCCGTTGTGTTAACCGATATGCTCTGCGACAGGGCGGTGTGGCCATCTTGCTGCATCGGTTTCTCCCTCCTCTTCTAATGAAAATCCGGTCAATTTAAGAGGCTGTTCAAAAAGCCGCCTTCTGATCTCGTAGCCAATCAAGGTGCTGATAGACCGACTTTTTGAACGCTCGCTTTAAGGATAAGCACCCCTGTTCAAATGTAAGGAAAGAGGTTCCTTGAGCACACTTCCTCATCTGCGGGTTTGCCGCACCGGAAAATGTTAACGCTTACATCCCAAGTGTATGGACTGCGTACCGATCCGTAAATATGTCATTTTCAATGGTCATTGTAAGCGGCTACAATCGTTGATCCTACGCGGTTTTGGCCATTTTTGCGCAGCTTGTCATTGTCATTTCGGCCAAGGAAAACATGTTGATTTTGACCGCAGCCAACGCTTTGGCATACTGTGCAAACGATTCGCGCCGTCTTGACAGATGCTGGATAGGAACGCTAAGCTTCAAAAAAACAGCCGTATCGCAAATCTCACATATTTTATTGAAACGAGGTTGAAACTCATGACGGAATCCCCTTGGATTTTAGCCGGATATGCGGGACGCAGGGTTCTCTCCGAGGTTACGGCAGAGGACGCGCTGCGACTCACCCATCTGAATGTAGCTTTTGCCCACATCCGGGAAGGCGCCATTTCGTACCCCCATCCGGAGACTGCCGATGAAATCCGCCGGCTGAAATCGGTTAACCCTAAGCTTCAGGTTCTGCTGTCGGTCGGCGGCTGGGGCTCCAGCGGCTTCTCCGAGGCAGCCGCCTCGCCGGAAGCAAGGGTACGCCTTAGCGAATCCGCTAATGAAATTTTGGAGAATTACCCTTTTGACGGAATCGACCTGGACTGGGAGTATCCCTGCTATTCCGTTGCGGGCACCTCCGCTTCGCCTGACGACAAGCGGAATTTCACGCTGCTGCTTCAGGCGCTCAGAGAGTCTCTGGACCGGTTCGGGCGGGAGAAGCACCGCCGCTATATGCTGACCATTGCCGCAGGAGCCGATCAGTATTATATAGATGGAACCGAGATCGACCTCATCCACCCCTTTCTGGATTTCATACAGCTGATGACCTACGACATGCGGGGCGGCTTCCAGACGTACACCGGGCACCACGCGAATCTGTATACGTCCACCGGCGATCTGTTCCGGATCAGTGCGGACGCCTCGGTCCGATTATTCACCGCGGCGGGGGTGCCGCGCGAGAAAATCGTCATCGGAGCTGCCTTCTATTCGAGACGATGGAACAACGTGCCAAACGTGAACAACGGATATCTCCAGGTCGCTCCGGCCGCAGGCGGTTACGGTCCGACTTATACGGAGCTTGCGGCTCAATATTTGAACAATCCCGCCTTCACACGGCATTGGGACGACGAGGCGAAGGCCCCTTACCTGTTCGACGGCAGCAGCTTCATCAGCTACGATGATCCCGAGTCGTTAACGCATAAATGCCATTACGTAAAGGAGCAGCGGCTTGCAGGGATCATGTTCTGGGAATACAGCTGCGATGGGACACGCAGCCTGCTGGATGCGATGCATAAGGCGCTCGTTCTTGAATGATCGCCCTCTCTCAAAGCCCCCCTTTCTCTAAATGGATTGTCTTCAGTTACGGCCTGTTTCTCTTATTTGGAGAAGCAGGCTGTTCTTCGTTCGTGTGATTACACAGATGCAGAATGTTTAGATGTGTAATGTTTTATAACACCAAATTGCCATCTGTTCAAATCTGTGCTTGTTGCTTGTTTTCATTCTAGGGGACCCCCCTCTTCGCGTAAATATGTCGTTTTAATCGAGATGAAATGCTGAAATCCCCTTGATACAACTAGGTTTATTCCGCATGATATGTTGATTTTGTCCTGTACGTCCAAATCCATGCACAAGGTTTACATCACCGTTCACACATAAAAAAGCCGCTCCCTTTTGTTGGGGCGGCCTTTAAACAATCCATTTTCTATCACGAATATTACGTTTCATGTTATATATATTAACTCATTTTGCTGTTCTTCGATCATCATTGGTGACGTCACCGAAGAATCGGATCGAGTACAGCGCACACAGTCCCACAATCGTGTAAACGATCCGCGAGCCTGCAGAGCTCTGTCCGCCGAACAATGCGGCGACCAGATCGTATTGAAACAAGCCGACCAGCAGCCAGTTGATGCCGCCAATGATCAGCAGCAAGAGCGCAATGGTATTCCACGTTCTCATCGTCTTCCCCCCTTATATGAACCGAATGTTGATGAACATCTTGAATCGCATGCTATATAAGATGAACGATTGAACGGGATGCAGGGCAAGTGCGCTAAAATTCTCCTGCAAATCGCTGCTGCTCCGACCTCATTCTTTTGGTTCATTCTATATAGTTCTAGTAGTTTTAGTATCTAGTTTTAACCTTTTCTTGGCATTGTAATCATCCAAGCGCAAAAAAACATCCTCCGTAAAGAAGGATGCTGCGATATCCTGCGATATCAGGATGTTGCAATGAAGGTCACTCTTTGGATTTTTGCAAAATCCTCATGTAAATGACTTATTGATTTTCGCGATCGATGGAAGAACCGCTTACGTATATTTTAGAACATTCCCTGTCTGCTCCTAAGCAGCTCGAGAAATACTTCCACGGCTTTCGTATGATAGGGAGTCTTCTGTGAAATGAGGGAGAAGCGGCGAATCACGGGCCTCCCGTTCGGCTTCAGCATATGGAGGGTGCCGAGCTGAAGCTCCTTGCGAACCACAAATCGTGACAGCAGCGTGACGCCTAAGCCTGCTTCGACTGATTCCTTGATCAGCTGTGTGCTGCCGAATTCAACCACATGCCGGGGATGAAAGCCGCTAGCAGCGAACATTCGCTCCGTCGCCTCGCGGGTGCCTGAGCCCTGCTCGCGCAAGATCCACGTCTCCGTTTGAAGCTCCGCCAGCGGGATTTCAGACCACGGGTCATAGCGCTGCCCGCGCGGAACGACAACGACCATTTCGTCCTCGGCGAACGCCTCAATATGCAGCCGCTCGTCCTGATAATCTCCCTCGACGATACCGACATCCGCCTCGTGCCGCAGGATCATTTCCGCCACTTCGGCCGTGTTTCCGATGGTGATGGTAGGACGGATTAACGGATACTGCTGTCTCAAGGAAGCGATCATCCGGGGGAGCAGATACTCGCCGAAGGTATAGCTGGATCCGATCGACAAATCGCCGCTTGCCCGATGCATCACATCATCCACAAGGGTGTTCATGCGCGTATATAACCCCAGGATCTCCTTCGCGTGATGATATACGATCTCTCCCGCTTTATTCAGTCGAACATATTTATTGCTCCGATCCAGCAGCCGCGTCCCCAGGGAACGCTCCAATGCCCGGATATATTGACTTACCGCAGGCTGCGTCATAAGCAGCTCCTCCGCTGCCCGGGTAAAGTTCCCTTTCTCAACGACGGTCACAAATACCTCTAACGCCTGATCCATTTCCTCGCCCTCTTCCTCCCTATACATTCGTTTATGTTGGACAGCTCCATATTATCATAATCAAATACTTATCATTACTATTATTATGATTTATTTTTCTTATTTAATAAAGTGGGATACGATAGGTTCAGACCAACCGAACAAACCGGAGGTTATGACTTATGGCTGAACCTGCGCATTCCCAATCGCAAGCCGCCAAGACCGGCCCTGCAGCAGCCCCGAAGACCCCGTCGATGACGGCTGTCATCGGCGGCATCGCATTTACGCTGGCCATCGCCCTCATCGGCTTAGCGCTCGCAAACCTTCCAGGTCTTCGCTATCTCGGCCAGTTGGCTTGGGCGATCCTGATTGCCGCCGTGTACCGCCAGATTCGCGGCTATCCGGAGGCGCTGCGGCCCGGAATCCAATTTACGGCCAAGCGGCTTCTTCGTCTGGCCATTATATTGTATGGGTTAAAGCTGAATATCGGCATCGTATGGCAACAAGGCCTTGGGCTCATGCTGAGGGATGTCATCAGCGTTGTGTTTGCCATCGCCGTGACACTGCTCATCGCCAAGCGGCTTAAGGCGGATATGTCCCTGTCCCTGCTGCTTGGGATTGGAACAGGCGTATGCGGGGCGGCTGCCATTGCAGCCGTATCGCCCATCGTGCAAGCCAAGGAAAAGGATACCGCGCTTGGGGCAGGGATGATTGCCTTTGTCGGTACGATTGCTGCCATTCTCTATACCTTGATACAGCCGTTACTGCCCTTATCCGATGCCCAGTTCGGAATCTGGTCGGGCGTAAGCCTTCACGAAATCGCTCATGTAGCGCTTGCGGGAGCATCCGCCGGCGAGGAAGCCTTGACGCTCGCCCTGCTCGCCAAGCCTGGCCGTGTTTTCCTGCTCCTGCCCCTGAGCGTCGTCCTGGTGCTCTGGATGAAGCGAACGCATCCGAATGAAAGCAAGGCCAGACCGGAGTTTCCCTGGTTTCTCATCGGCTTTATGGCAGCAAGCATGCTGGGCAGTTGGGAATATACCGGACAGCCGATGATTCCCCTTCCGCTCAAGGATGCGTTGTCGCAAATCGCCTCCTTTCTGCTGGCGATGGCGATGGTAGGCCTCGGATTGAATGTTCATGTCAAAGATTTGCGCAGAGCCTGGAGACCGCTGCTGGCCATGGCCATAGCGACGATCCTGTTGGTCCTGCTGACTTACATGTTGGTTTGAATACACCTGCTCCCGCTGTCTGGGAAGGCAATGTCTGCCGGCGGAAGCAGGTGGAATCCGTAGGCTGCGCCGCCGGAATCGTCAGGAACACCGGCAATTTCGAGCGTGTTGGAGAGTCTGGAAATCCTCGCGCCCCATGACCCGTGCGGCCCCGTTATCATCCGGGGCCGCACGTTTTTTTATACGCAAATTCGTTGTGTCTCGCCGTTTTGCTCGTCTGTTCCATGCCATATTCGGGAACAATTGAACTGTGGTTTAACACGGTATGCTCCCCGGGTATGGTTATGGATATGGATAGCTATACCCTGTATGACATAAACGCAAGCCATCTTTACAGAGGAGATGAACGCAAGAATGCAGCGAAATCATACGATGATGCAATTTTTCGAATGGCATGTCGCCCCTGACGGAAAGCATTGGAAACGTCTGAAGGAAGCGGCGCCCGAGCTCAGCAAGGCGGGCGTCGATACGGTATGGATCCCACCGGTAACCAAAGCGCTATCGGCGGAAGATAACGGCTACGGTGCGTATGATCTGTACGATCTGGGGGAGTTTGATCAAAAGGGCACCGTACGTACGAAATACGGCACGAAGCAGGAATTGATCGATGCCATCGCGGCCTGCCACAAGTACGGGATCGCCGTCTATGTGGATCTCGTGATGAATCATAAGGCCGGAGCGGACGAAACCGAGCGATTCCATGTGGTGCAGGTCGATGAAATGGACCGGACCAAGGAAATATCGAAGCCCTTCGAGATTGAGGGCTGGACGAAATTCACGTTCCCTGGCCGGGGCGGCAAGTACTCCTCTTTCCAGTGGAATTTTCATCATTTCAACGGGACCGACTACGATGCGGGTAGAAAGCGCGCCGGCATATACCGCATTCTCGGCGAGAACAAATCGTGGAACGAGAAGGTGGACCATGAATTCGGCAACTATGACTATCTGATGTTCGCCAATATCGATTACAGCCATCCCGAGGTCCGCAAAGAGATGATCGGATGGGGTCAATGGCTCGTCGATACCCTGCAATGCAGCGGCTTCCGGCTGGACGCGATCAAGCATATCAACCATGATTTCATCAAGGAATTTGCAACAGCCATGAAGAAGAAACGAGGAGACGACTTCTACATCGTCGGGGAGTTTTGGAATCCGGAGCTTCAGGCGTGCCGAAGCTTCCTTGATCGGGTAGATTACAAGATCGATCTGTTTGACGTATCGCTCCACTATAAGCTTCATGCTGCGGCCAAAGGCGGGCGTTCCTTCGACCTGCGGACGATCTTCGACGATACGCTGGTGCAATCCCATCCAATGAATGCCGTTACGTTCGTCAACAATCATGACTCCCAGCCCCACGAATCACTGGAATCCTGGGTGGAGGACTGGTTCAAGCAGAGCGCTTATGCCTTGATCCTGCTTCGGAAGGACGGCTACCCCGTCGTCTTCTACGGTGATTATTACGGCATCGGCGGGGAGCATTCACTTCCGGGCAAGAAGGAATCCATCGACCCGCTCCTGTATGCCCGGGCTCACCTCGCGTATGGCGAGCAGGATGATTATTTCGACCATCCCAACACGATCGGCTGGGTTCGAAGGGGGCTGCCGGAAGCCAAGCACTCCGGATGTGCGGTCGTTATGGCAAACGGGGATTCCGGCGAAAAACGCATGTATGTCGGCACCCACCGCGCTGGTGAAGAGTGGATGGATCTGACTGGCAACCGGGATGAGCGTGTTACGATCGGGAGCGACGGCTTTGGCGTCTTTCCTGTACACGGCGGCAGCGTATCGGTATGGGCACGGAATACGGACCATCAAAATTGAAGGGCTCCTAACGCGACTCTCCTTGATTGGTTCGGATGATGCACAACAAAAAAACCGGAAGCATCGAATTCGCATATCGCCATGCATCGATTGCAGGCATTTAGGCGAATCATGATCGACTTCCGGTTTTTTTCTCGTAATTGAAGCTCGGCCAGCACGCTCTTAAAGCCTCTATCCTCTCACCTGGAAACGGCGGCGCAGGCCTTCTGCGAGCAGATTAAATGTCACAATGGCAATCATCATCGCACACGCAGGATAGAATACATATTCAAATTTGCCGAGGAATATATCCGTGCGGTGTCTGGCCAGAATGGTCGCCCAGTTCAGCCCTGTCTCAACGAATTCCATCGTATAATAATCGACTTCCTTCCACTCATGCCCCAGAAAAATGTTTACAATCGCAAGCTGGCCGAGAAGGAGCAAAACCTTGCCCATGTCGAGACAGAAATTGACGATCATCTCCGGAAACATGATGGGAACGTAATAGTTCTTTGTCAGCGTTCTGGTACGGAGCCCCAGTGCGGTGCTCGCTTCCATGTACGGCTCCCTGGACATTTTGTAAGCCTGCTCCTGAACGGTGACGGCCACACGTCCGACCTCCACGCTAGCCAGGATCAGAATAGCCCAGGCCAGCCGGTGCTGGGCAAACAGGAGGAACGGAAGCGCCAGCAGCAGCGCCGATGCGAATACCGGCGGCATATAGGAGAACAGCTGGTTCCAAAACGTGATCAGCCGGTGGCAAAACCCTGTTTTCCTACGGGCCATGATCCCCAGCGGAATCGCGATGATGTACCTGACGGCCGCTATGGCCAGGACAAACAGGATCGTTTCCTTCGCGCCGACAACCAATCGGCTCAGATTATCGACCCCTTCCTTGTCCGTGCCGAGCAGGTTTTTGGACGATGGTTTAAAGGCAGGCAGCACGAGCTTCTCTTCACCGTTCTTCATGACCCACCGGGATCGCTCTTTGCTCAAATCCGCGTCGATAAACGGAAGATGGGGGCCGACGAACGCTACAAACACCAAGAAAGCAAGCAATGTGCCTCCGAGCCATAGAGGGATATTTTTCAAGTCCGGCTACCTCCATTCATTTCTTTATCTAGGATCGAAATATTTGCGGGCTGAATGACTAATCCACTGCACGACCAGGAAGAGCAGCATGAAGAAAAAAGCGATGCCGATAATGACGCCCGGTTCATATTCGGGACCCGTACCCGTGTAGGGGTTGAAATCCAGCGCCTGGAACAGCCTCCAGGCTGCGCCCGGATAGTTGCGGTAATACTCGACCACCAGCAAATTCGATAGAATGAATACGAGCAGACCCGGAAGATGCGTCAAGATCGCCGCGATGCCGTTGCGGAGCATGTGCTTGTACACCACGGCCCTGTCGCTGAGCCCCTTGGCCTTTGCCAACAGGATGTACATCTTTCCTTCCTGGGCAAGAAGCGAAGCGGAGGTCACTCTGGCGATAAAAAAGATGGGATAGATCGAGACCAGAAGCGCGGGCAGCGCGAACGCCTCCCAGCCTTCCACGGCAAAATAGCGGACGGCCGGCACATGCTTGACCAGAAACCACTGCACAAACAGCATGAGGAAAAAATCAGGTATGGACTGGAACAGCCATGTTGTCCAATGGCCGAGCACATTGAATTTCGTCTTGGACAGCTTGTAGTCTGCAACCCCTTTCAAAATCCCGACGACAAACCCGATTAAAAGCGCCGAGACGATGACCAGCAGGCTCATGCCGACGGCGACCAATGCCGCTGCCTCTGCCGTCTGCCCCTTATATCGCGACGGTCCGAGGCTTCCGTGCTCGATGATCTGGCGGAAGAAATCGCCTATATATGTAAGGTACCGGTTCATGTCGAATGAGGGATCCGCTACAACCTTATGACCATCCAATGAAATATTGATGTCTCGGGGAATCAGGACGATCAGGACAATGAAGCTAAAGGCCAGCAGGCTGATGATCGTCGATTTGAGCATTTGCGTTTTCAAATTCATATCGGCCTCCTAAGTGTCCTCGTAATACGGAAATTCATTCATATGCTTAATTGGTTATTCTACTACTACCATAATTCTCCTAGTTTAGTCCAGTAAAAAATTACATATTTTTACTCTCTTATATGTTGCTAAACTTGCGATGGAGGTGTATTGCCTGCAGCAATGTTGAACGGTAATCAGCGTCGACGCTCGGACGACAAGCCATAACGCGACCGGTACTGCAAAGAAGTTGCAATGCTTCCCGATAGCATATAATCTGGTTGCATAACCCAAGTGCGATGAAGGAGGTTTACCGGATGACCATTTATGATTACGAGGTAACGACAATCACCGGCGAACGCGAGAAGCTCGAGAAATATCGGGGTCATGTGCTGTTAATCGTAAATACGGCGACCAAATGCGGATTCGCTCCTCAATTCAGCGGGCTGGAGAAGCTGCATCAAACGTACCGCGACCAGGGACTGGCCGTGCTCGGCTTCCCCAGCAGCCAGTTTATGAACCAGGAGCTCGAGGACAATGCATCGATCGAGGAAGCGTGCAAATTGAATCACGGGGTGACCTTCCCCCTTTTCGCCAAAATCGATGTAAACGGCACCGATGCCCATCCGCTGTATAAGCATCTGACCCAACAAGCACCAGGCGTGCTCGGCAGTAAATCCATCAAATGGAACTTCACCAAATTCCTTGTGGACCGGGAGGGGAAGGTCGTCAAGCGGTTCGCCCCCGCCGATGCGCCCGAGAAAATCGAAGAGCATATCAAGAAGCTTTTACAGGCGTAGACTAGGGGAATAGCAGAAAAATGCAGCAGACCTCCTTGAATCTCTCCCTGAACCGATAAAAGTTATACTTTTCTATGACTGAAAAAAAGACGCCTCCCGAAGGGCAGCATAAATGCCTCTTCGGGTGACGCCCTATCTATGGGATCTACTGTTCCATTAACCGTTTCCGCACGCTCCATGGTTGTCGTCCAAACGTTGACGCTGATCATCGTGCAGGAGTCATCATTACACCGCGCGCCGGGCTCGGGGCCTGCCAGTCGAATCCGGCATTTACACCAGGCTCGCTTCTTCCCGGATCCACACGGCCATCTCGTTCTCCCCGCGATTCCCCCACAGATAATACGGAATTGCCTTTAATGTGGCCGATTTCGCCTGCCGCGGCGCTGCCCGGTACAATTCTCCGTTCCAGGACTCCGCCTCTTCCCGCCAGCCGGCTCCTTCGATGACAACGGCGCCTCCCGGCAAATCCGCCTCGAATCGCGACGTTAATTTCGGATCAGCCGCCAGGGTAACGGCCGAGATTGGCGCGCCATTATCGACGCTCTCCCAGCAGTATACAAGCGGTCCCCGCTGAATGGCCGCTTTGCCGGCATTCGCACGAACCAGCGGATGGGCTCTTACCTGAAGAATGTCGAGCGAGAGCGCAAGCTCCAGCGTATCGCCCGAAGCCCAGGCTCGGGTAATGTACGCATAGCCTTCCCGGATCAAGCCTGTCGCCTTCAGCTCCTCTCCATTCACACGGATGACGACTCGGCCTCGGCACCACCCCGGGATGCGCAGTGCCAGTGTCCATTCCGCCGTCTGCGGCGATTCAATGGTAAACGTGACGTTCCCGCTCCACGGAAGCTCGCTGGTCTGCTTGACCTTTACGGCGTTTCCGCGAAGGGACACCGCTGCCTCACCGCCGATGTAAAGATGGGCAAACAACGTATCCTCATTCGAGGTATATACGTATTCGCCGAGTGAGGTCAGCAGTCTCGCCACATTCGGCGGACAGCAGGCGCATGCGAACCATCCCGGCCGGACCGGCTTCACATGATGCTTGCCCGGATCGTGACGGCAGGCATCCGGCCACACCTCGAGTGGATTCACGTAGAAGAAATGGGTCCCGTCCTGCGCCATGCTGCCGATTACCGTATTGTACAGCGCCCGTTCCATCACGTCCGCAAACTCGGATTTCGGCGACAGCTCCAGCATCCGCCGGGCGAAGAAGATCAGTCCAATCGAAGCGCAGGTCTCCGCATAGACGGTATCGTTCGGAAGATCGTAATCGATTGTAAACGCCTCGCCGTGGTGGGTCGAGCCGATCCCCCCGGTAATGTACATTTGTTTATGGACGATGTTGTCCCACAGATTCTCGCATGCCTCCATTAGCGATGCATCTCCGGTGCGGGCGGCCAAATCGGCCATGGCAGTATACATATAGACGGCACGCACCGAGTGGCCCACCGCCACCTTCTGCTCCCTGACCGGCAGATGGCTCTGATGATATGAAAGATGGGGAGCTCCGGATACCGAAGCATAGAAGGAGCTTTTTCCGCGCTGTTCCCACTCTTGATGGAAAAAATGCGGCTCCCTCCCCCGCTCGTCGATAAAGTATTGGGCTAGCCGCAAATACTTCTCCTCATGGGTAACCTCATATAATTTCACAAGCGCCAGCTCAATCTCCTGGTGACCGTCAAAGCCATGGATTTTGCCCTCTTCCGGTCCGAATACCGTATCGATATAATCGGCGAACCGGCAGGCCACATCCAGCAGCTTCCGTTTGCCGGTTGCACAGTAGTGGGCAACCGCAGCTTCGATCAGATGCCCGGCGCAGTACAGCTCATGGCAGTCCGTCAGGTTGGTCCAGCGTTTAGTTGGCTCTTTTACCGTAAAATACGTATTCAAATAGCCGTCCGGCTGCTGGGCATCGGCAATCAGGTCAATCAGCTCGTCCACCTGCTGCTCCAGCTTCGGGTCAGGGTGAATGGCCAGGGAATAGGCCGCAGCCTCCAGCCATTTGGCCACATCGCTGTCCTGAAATACCATGCCTTTATATTCACCCTGCTCCCTGCCGGCGGCGATGCGGAAGTTGGCGACCGCGTGACTCGGCTCCACCCCCGGAATCCGGTCATGAAGCGCCTCGTATTGATAAGGGATGACCACTTCCCTTACCAGCCGGATATAGCGGGACCAGAAGGGATCGTTCAGCTTGACCTGTTGAAGCGGCACCGCAGCGGATCGTTCCGTTACAACTTTCATCGGATAATCACTCCTTGGGATCGTATTGTTGCCTCGACACCTCCCATTCTACGTTTTATGATAGGATGAAAGCGATAAAGGATATGACCCAGTTTTTTATACGATTTCACACATGCATTGAGGTGATTGAGCTGGCCGATTCGAATATTCTATCCATTCCATCCCTGCCCCCGCCCTACTACCTTGAATCCGGTTCAACCTTGTATGCCGCAGGGGATCAGCACCCGAATCGGAGAAATCTTGGCGTATATGATCTCATCCTCGTGCGAAGCGGCTGTCTGTACCTCGGCGAGGAGGAGGAGCAGTGGGAGCTGCACGCTGGAGATCTGGTCATCCTGCTGCCGGATGCCTATCACTATGCGGTGCAGGCATGCAGGGAGGAGACTTATTTTTACTGGCTGCATTTTCAAGCGGCAGCGGATAGTCCCACACATTCAGGCAGCATTTCACACAGCATATTCCTGCCGAAGCTGGCTCATGTCCCATACCCGGATCAAGCCTATCAGCTGTTCGAATCGCTCCACCTCCTCGCGACGGAGCCGCGCTCCATTGCCTTATGGAGGGAGCAGTCGCTGTTTATCGAGCTCATGCAGCTGCTGGACCAGTCAAGGGCCGGGCAGGAGCAATCCCGTGCACGCAAGGTGGCCGAACAAATCGAATCGTTCATCAAAATGCATTACCGGGAACCGATCAGCAATGGCCGTCTATCCGAGAGTCTTCATTTTCACTACAATTACCTGACGCGCTGCATGAAGGAATCCCACGGGGTGACGCCGTCCGAATACCTGCTGCAGTATCGCCTGGATCAAGCGAAAAGGCTACTGCTGACCACCCGTTGGCCCGTGTCCCGCATCGCCGAGCATGTCGGCTTCCAGTACCCTCCCTATTTCACGCGCCGATTCTCGGCACGCTTTGGCATATCCCCGTTGCAATACAGGAAGCAGTATACCGAATAGGGGGGATAGCTGATCGATGTGAGATTGGATTACATATTGGATGAGCCATTGAATTGCAAGTGGGGCACGTACGTAAAATGGTCCTTCGGTCGCCCTCATCCTCTATAAATCACACTAAAAAACCGCCCGGGCTAAGCGCCCGGGCGGTTCTGTGGCATTCAAATCACATGAAGGTTCCTATGGAAAGGCCAAGCCTGGGGCTAAAATGCCTACGTCGCATGTCAGCACATCCGGCGGCTTTGAGGCTGCAAAGAATTGCGGAAAGAAGCTCCTCTTCGCACAAGCTTAGCGGCAATATTAAGCTTCAGCCGGAAGATCCAGCTGCCACGATACGCCGAACTTGTCCACGATCCAGCCGAATTTGCGGCTAAAGCCGTAATTGCCCAGCGGCATCAACGGTCCTCCGCCGTCCAGCAATAGGCTATACAGCCGATCGATCTCCTCGTCCGAATCGCAGGTCAGATAGATGGAGAACGAAGGCGTGAACGTAAAGTCATGCTTCACGTTGCTGTCGATGCACATGAAGGGCTGTCCCTTCAAGGTAAAGACGGCGTGCATGACGCTTCCTTCTTCTCCCGGCTGTCCGGGACCGTACCGCGTGATGCTCGTGATCTCCGAATCCTCAATCAAGGACGTATAGAACGTCATCGCTTCCTCCGCATTCCCTTGAAACATCAAAAACGGCGTCGCTTTGTTCATCTTTCAAACCCCTCTTCTTATCGAATGGATAACATCGGTTAAAGCAGCTTGCGGTCTTTTCAAACACCCATCCTTGCCCTATTTCTCAATTTGCGCGTGGTGGGAAAACTCCAACCATCAGGTCTTTATGAAGGAAATTCGATCGTACCCGTCTCCAAGAGCTGCTTCAGCCCTCCAAACATCAGGCTCCAGCCGTGTTCCGAAGAGCTGTTGTACTCATGCAGCGCCCGCTCCACGTCCTCCGCGGTCCAGCCTTCCTCATGCGGCACGACGATCACCTGCGTAAACGTCATCTCGCAGCCTTCCTCAACCGGCTTCAGCTCGATGGTGACGATATCCTCGGTATCGCTGAATTGCGGCATTCTGAAGGTGAAGACCAGCCTGCGGGGCGGATCGATCTCCCGATATTCTCCGATCGCCCGGTAATCCTTCCCTCCGCGATGGTCGACTATCTCCCAAGTGCCGCCGACATGAGGCTCGTTTCTGGCGATCTTATTGGTCGCCTCCATCGTAAATAGCCACTTCCGCATCATTTCCGGATTCAGCCAGGCGTCAAACACCCGCTCGGGGCTCACTTGAAATATGCGCTTCATGACCAGAGTCGTTGTCGAAGCATTCTCCATAGCTGGAACTCATCCCTTTCTGCATTCAAAATCATCAGGCCTTCCTGTTACCATCGTTACCTCCTCGAGCGAGGTGCAACCCTTTAATGCTCCTCCTTCTTCGCTTTATAGAGCTCGCGCTCCAGCGCGTCGAACTGTCGCGTCCAGAAGCGCTCATAGAATCGAAGCCATTCAAGCGCCCTGGCCATGACATCCCCATTGAGCCGGCAGGTATGGATCCGGCCCTGAACCGTTCGTTCCAGCAGGCCGGAGCGCTCCAGCACCTTAATATGCTTGGAAGCGGCGGCCAGCGACATGTCGAAGGGCTCGGCCAGCTCGGACACCGTCCGTTCCCGCGAAGCGATCATCCGAACCATCTGTCTCCGGGTCGGATCGGCCAGCGCGTGAAAGATATGATCCAATTGTTTCTCATCATTATGTTCAACCATATGGTTAACTATAGGGGATCGCAAATTAAAAGTCAACCATTTGGTTGAATATATATCGTAAAAATATGAGCTGTCTCTTCAACCCGATTCGTCCAGCGATGCCGGAAGAACGAAGCCTTTTACTTTCATATGAGCCAAGCACCGCGCGCTGACACCCACGCACGGTGCGGTTTATCTGGCAGCCCTCTGGACCGCCGCTTAAGGAATGTTTCGAGATATAAAGAGGAGAGTATCTTAAGAACCTAAAAGCCCGTTAAGCATACGTCCGAGCTCCTCATAGCTGGTCGCCACATGATGGGGCTTATGCTCCGATTCAGGCTCAACCCCACGGTGATTAAACCAAATGACATGCCAGCCGGCCGCCAGGGCGCCGACCACGTCATTGCGCCAGGAATCTCCGATATAATAACAGCGTTCCGGCATGGTCCCCGTCCGTTCGTTCACGTGACGGAAGATCCGGGCATCCGGCTTGTCCCATCCGACCGCCCCGGATACGAATATGCGCTCCTGCGGAATCAGATCCCCCAGCTTCATGGCCGTAATTTTGTTCATCTGATGGTCTGCCGGCCCGTTCGTTATTAACCCTACAAGATGCCCGGCATCCTTCAATGTCTGAAGCAGCTCGCGAGCGCCATCGAACATGGTAATCTCATATTGCCGTCCTAGATACGCCCGCTGAACCGCTTCGGCTTCCTCACGGGTCAGCTGTATCCCGAACTCCGCCAAGGCCAGCTGAAAGCGGCGGGTTCTCATATCCTCAACCGCGTCCCCGTAAGCCGCCGTACCGGCCCCTCCAAGCTCTTCGGATAACCGGTCGCTGTAATACCGCATCCGGTGGTAGGCCTTTTCATATGGGAAGGATTCCCGGGGCTGCACAATCGCCTGCAGTGCATCCCGAAACGGTGCCAAATGGTCGTATAACGTATCATCTACATCAAAGAAAATCCCTTTCCGTTTTGATTGCCCAGTCATGCTCATCCCTCTTCCTATCATCGGGTCGCTTGTCTCTATCGGGATCATGCATCCACATCAATATGGTATGCTTGCCGGTAAAATCATCTGTGACCGGTTCCCTGCCACCCTGATCTTCTAATTCCTCTATTGTACATGCTGGACCTCCTGTCACACCACCCCACCCGGGCCGCCAGCTGCTTAAGGCCATGTCCCCCTCCTTTAGGGATGAACCCCTGTTTACCAATGGCGCGCCCCACTCCCCGCTCCATCTGTAAATATGTTCCTCCGCTATGATAAGATAGTTACAAACGAATGAGCAGCCAGTTCCATCGAGAAACGAAAAAGGAGATGAATCGCTTATGACCAAGGACTTGACCGAAATATGGCAAGGGGACTCCGTTCCCGAAGGCAACCGTGTCAGCAACGTGCAGCGCTTTAGCGGCTTCGAAGACACCTATGACCGGCACCGCCCGGAGGCGCCGGAGGAGGTCGTTACCCTGCTCACCGGATATCTGAGCCGCAGACCTTCGCTTGTCGTCGATCTGGGCTGCGGGACCGGATTGTCGTCTTTTGTATGGAAGGACGCTGCGGACCGGATTATCGGCGTTGAGCCTAACGATGATATGCGGGGAAAGGCTCTCGCCAAATTGCAGTCCCTCACGGAGCAGGGGGCTGACGGCCATGCTCAATCGGGCGCCATTACCTTCGTCTCCGGCTATTCGAATCAGCTGGCGCTGCCGGATGGGGCTGCGGACATCATTACCTGCTCCCAGTCCTTTCACTGGATGGAGCCTGCCAGTACTTTAAAGGAGGCCGCACGCGTGCTGCGCGAGGAGGGCGTATTCGCCACCTACGACTGTGACTGGCCGCCCAGCCTCACCTGGAGAATCGAGCATGCTTATCATGAGCTGATCCGGCTGGCCGATGACATCATCGACCGCCGCGTCAATCCGGAGGATCAGGCTTACAAAGGGGATAAAAACGAGCATTTGAAGCATATCCGGGAGAGCGGACTGTTCCGGTTCTCCAAGGAAATCGTTTTCCATCACGTCGAGCCGTTTACCGCAGACCGTTACACCGGGCTTGCCGTCAGCCAAGGCGCCATCCAAACCGTCTTCAAGTTAAATCAACCCGAGCTTCACGAGAAGATCGCGTCATTCCAAGCGATGGTGAAGGAGTATTTCCAGGAACGAACCCTTCCGCTCATGCTCAGCTACCGCATGCGAATCGGCATTAAATAACCTGGGCAGCATGACAGCAGCAGGGGCAGCCTCTCCCGTAAGAAGAAGCTGCCCCTGCTGTTGTTAACATATCAGGTCGTCCGGGCGAGGACGAACATCGTGCAGGAAGTCATCACTAAAGTGCGCACCGGGAGTTGCACACGGTTGCTGGGCTAAATTCAAACGGAATGCCAAGCCAGCCGGCCAACCAGTCAACCGGCCAGGATCATCTCCGGTTCATCGCCTGCATCAGGCGGATGATATTCTCCGAGGTTCTCTCCACATTCCGCCTCCCGCCCGCCAGCGCCTCCTCCAATGTGGAAGCGCCTGGCATAATCCCGAATATCGCATCAATTCCCAGGCCGTACAGGACCTCGGCTCCGTCGCCGACCCGCCCAGCCAGCGCCACGACCGGCTTGCCGTGCCGCTTCGCAACCTGGGCAACGCCAAGCGGCGTTTTGCCGTACTGCGTCTGGAAATCCATCGCGCCTTCTCCGGTCCATACCATATCGGCCTGCCGGATTCTGTCCTCCAGTCCGGTGAAATCGACGACCATTTCGATCCCCTTCCTTAGGTTCCCGTTCAGGAAAGCCATCAAACCTCCGCCCAGTCCGCCCGCGGCCCCGGCACCCGGTACGTCTGCAATATCCTTGCCGAGCTCCTGCTTAATCACCTCGGCATAATGGCGGAGATTGCGATCTAAAATTCGGATCATATCCGGAGTCGCCCCTTTCTGAGGCCCAAACACGCTGGAGGCCCCCGTCTCCCCGCAAAGCGGGTTCGTGACGTCACAAGCAACCTCCACCTGCACATCCTGAAGACGGGAATCGAAGCCCGACAAGTCAACCCTAGCAAGGCGCCCCAGCTCCCCTCCGCCATAGTCAAGCTCCTTGCCTTCCGCATCCAGCAGTCTGCCGCCCAGCGCCTGCACTACTCCGGCTCCGCCATCATTCGTAGCACTGCCGCCGATGCCGACCAGCAGCTTGCGGATTCCGTGGCCCAGGCAGGCTCTGATCAGCTCCCCCGTCCCGTAGGTCGTCGCCGCCAGCGGATTCCGCTCCGCCGGCGGCACGAGATGAATCCCGCTGGCACTGGCCATTTCGAGGATGCCGGTGCTGCCGTCGCCGGAAATGCCGTACGAGGCCATTACCGGATGCCCCATCGGACCCGTCACCCTTCGGGTATAAACCGTACCACCTGTCGCATCCACGAGGGATTGCATCGTTCCTTCTCCGCCGTCCGCCATAGGCACATGAATGCAGGTGACATCCGGACTTCCCTTCTTGATGCCGCGTTCCATCGCTTCACATACTTCCTTGGCTGTCAAACTCTCTTTGAAGGAGTCAGGCGCCAGCACAATGACGTAGTCCCGTTTCACGTTATCCCCTGCCAATCCTCATAATTTCAAGTCTCTTTGCCGCTTCAGGCGTCTTTTGATTGTTCCGGTCATGAATCCCCTTAGTCCTTTTCAACCTGCTTCCCGCGTTCGGATCTCGTCCGGGGCGACATGAGCGATCGTCTGCATGATCTCGAACTGTCCCCTCGAGCTGGTTCTGCGTGCCAGCAGCGTGCCGAGGATGCCGCCGGCGAACCCGATCGGAATCGAGACGATCCCCGGATGCTTCAGCGGAAATATCGCCTCGGCCCGGATCCAGCCCGTAACCGGGTCCATGACGTTCGGGCCGATCGCGATGAGCGCAAGGGACGATACCAGCCCGCAGGTAATGCTCGCCATCGCGCCGAAGGCGTTAAAGCCGCGCCAGAATAGGGTGAACAGCAGCACGGGCAAGTTCGCCGAGGCCGCAACCGCGAAGGCAAACGAAACAAGGAAGGCGACATTCAGCTTCTGCGCTCCGAGCGCGAGCACAATGGAAGCCGCGCCGACCACGATCGCAGACAGCTTGGCCACCTTCATTTGCTGTGCCTCGCTCGCCTGCCCGCTGCGGAAAATGCTGCTGTACACATCATGGGCAAAGGCCGATGAGGCGGTGAGCACGAGACCGGAGATCACGGCCAAAATCGTGGCGAACGCGACCGCCGATACGAATGCCATGAGAAACTCGCCCCCGAGTGCGCTGGCCAGCAGCGGAATCGCCAGCTCCACCCGCTCCGACAGCGCGGACCAATCCACGAAGGCAGCCGCCCCGAAGCCGAGGAAGATCGTCATCACGTAGAAGATGCTGATCGTCACGGTCGCCGTCTTCACCGACAGCCGAACCGCGCGCGGATCCCTAACCGTATAAAAGCGGGCGATGATGTGCGGTAGTCCGGCCGTGCCCAGTACCAGCGCCATGTTGAATGAGATCATATCCAGCGGGTGATCAAACATATTCCCCGGCTTCAGGAACTGTTCCTTGAGCGGTGTTCCATGCTCCATGGAGGCAAACAGCCCCAACAGATCCCAATCAAACCGTGACAGCACGATAAGGCTGATCATTAGCGTGCTGCTCACCAGCAGAATAGACTTCACGATCTGCACCCAGGAGGTTGCAAGCATGCCGCCGAAGGTAACATATACGGTCATCAGACCGCCGACAAGCACGATGGCCCATGAGGTCTCCAGGCCGAACAGCAAATGGACAAGCCAGCCTGCTCCGACCAACTGAGCAATCATATAAAAGACCGTGATCATCAGGTTATTGAGCGCGATTAATCCGCGCAGCCGTCTCTCTCTGAACCGGACCGCAACCGCATCCGCCATCGTATACCGGCCCAAATTATGAAGCGGCTCGGCGATGAGGTATTGCACAATCACATAGGAGGCCAGAAATCCGATCGAATAGAAAAATCCGTCAAAGCCGTACACCGCAATCGAGCCCGCAATGCCTAGAAAGGACGCGGCGCTTATATAGTCTCCCGAGATGGCCAGCCCGTTCTGGAGGCCGTTCAGCCGGTTGCCTGCCGCGTAGAAATCGTTCGTGCTGGTTGTCCTTCCCGCAGCGTAATACGTCATCATAAGCGTCCCGATGACGATCGCCAGAAAAAAAACGATGCCGGATATGTTCACGTACCAGGCCTCCTTATTCATATACGCTTAAGCTCCTTCTATCATTTTACGATAAGATGACAAAAAAAGGGTGACCCTCCTGCTAAAATGCAGATAGAAGACCACCCATTTTTGAAATCTGAGCCCATATGAAGTACAATCGGCGCTGCTTATGCGCCCGTATTCGCCTTCACCAGCACTTCGGCATACTTCGCATCGTCCTTGGAGGAGGATAGGAATGTGCCGACGTAGGCGGCCAGGAATCCGAGCGGAATGGAGACAATGCCCGGATTGCTCATCGGGAACAGCGGCTCCCCGATCAGAATGGCCTTGCCCGCCGGATCCCATATATTCGGGCTGAGCGCGACGAGGATAACCGTGCTGATCAGTCCGGTCAGCATGCCGGTGATCGCGCCGGCCGTATTGAACCTTTTCCAGAATACCGTGAACAGGATAACCGGCAGGTTCGCGCTGGCCGCGACCGCAAAAGCAAGCGAGACGAGGAACGCGACGTTCATCTTCTGCGCAAACAGGGCCAGCAGGATCGAGACGACGGATACGCCGATCGAGGCATAACGCGCCATCTTGAGCTGCTCCTTCTCCGATGCGCTTCCGCGGCGCAGGATTTGCCCGTAGAAGTCGTGGGCGAACGCCGATGCCGCCGACAGCACGAGGCCGGTTACGACCGCGAGGATCGTAGCGAAGGCAACGGCCGAGATGAGGGCGAACAAGAAGTCGCCGCCGATGACCTTGGCCAGCAGCGGGGCGGCCATGTTGCCCGCATTGTCGACTGCGGTAATATCGGACGCCCCGACGAAGGCAGCAGCACCGAAGCCGAGGAAAATCGTCATCACGTAGAAGATGCCGATGATCCATGTGGCGTAGACGACGGAGCTGCGAGCCGTCTTCGCGTCTCTGACGGTGAAGAAACGGATCAAAATATGCGGCAATCCGGCCGTGCCGAGCACGAGCGCCAGGTTCAGCGAGAGCGTCTCAAGCGGGATTTTGTACTTGTTGCCGGGATTCAGGAAGGCCTCCTTCAGCGGTGTGGCCGTCTTCATATGCTCGAACATATTCGTCAGGCTGAAGTCGAATTTCGCAAATACGATGATCGAGATGATGAAGGTTCCGGCCATCAGCAGCACCGCTTTGGAGATCTGCACCCAGCTGGTGGCATGCATGCCTCCGAACACGACATAGATGGTCATCAGCACGCCGACGATCAGTACGGACGTCACGTAGTCCAGACCGAGCAGCAGCTTAATCAGCGCCCCCGCGCCGACCAGCTGCGCAATCATATAGAAGATGGAGATCGAGATCGTGTTGAGCGCAGCGACGCCGCGTACCTTCTTGTCTGCAAAGCGGGCGGCGATCATATCCGCTACGGTATACTTGCCCAGATTCCGAAGCGGTTCGGCCACAAGGTACAACACGACCAGATAAGCGACCAGGAAGCCGATACTATAGAAGAAGCCGTCGAAGCCGACCAGCGCGATCGAGCCGGCGATGCCGAGGAAGGATGCCGCCGACATGTAGTCCCCGGCGATGGCCGTGCCGTTCTGCCAGCCCTTGAGTCCTCCTCCCGCCGTGTAGAAATCGCTCGTATTGGTCGTCTTTTTGGCAGCGAAATACGTAATGACAAGCGTCAGCAGCACAATACCGCAAAACAAAGCAATCGCCATATGCCTATGCCCCCATATCCTTTTTGATCTCATCGGCAATTCGGTCGAACTGCGAAGCCTTGCGGGAGTATAGGATGCACAAGACCCAAGTCATGATGAACTGCGCGAACGCAAACACCCAGGCCCACGTGATCGGTCCTACGGCCGGACGATTCAGCACGTCGGTGTATGACGTAAGAATCGGCAATGCGAAATAAAACAGCAGGAAAAATACCGTCATCGGGACAATGAATCGTTTCTTGCGGGAGAGCAGCGTTTTGAATTTGTCCGAGTGCCATACTTCCGTATAGCCTTTTTCCTTCGCTTCCATTACTTTCCCCTCCATCCATGGCGGAAATTCGGATTAACCTGCGCCTTTTCGATTGTAAGCGCTTTAAATCGATTATATACGGCAGCCGCGGCTCCTACTACCGCTCCTGCGCAAAGCGTCGGATGAGCTGCGCGAAACGCCGAATTTGCCGTCTGGAAAGTGTCGTTTACCACCGCTTTCCAGACGGCAAATTCACATTCGTGAAGCGTTAGCCGATACAGGGGGGGAAATGGCTCAGCGTGATCGAACACGTATTCAGCTGACGCCAAGGGGAAGCATTCCCGTATCAGATGCATTCTACCGACGCAGGTGGAAACGACTGCATTGAGTGTGTGCTGCCGACGCAGGGGGAAGTGGCTGCATGGAGCGCGTGCTGCCGTCGCCCAGAGAAGCAACCTGCATCGAAATGCATTCTGCCCTAACACTGGGACGGAACGCTCCATGAGTCCGGGTGGCGTTAAAGGTCTACGCTTTTCGCAGCAGCCGGAATAAATCCTTAGCCGCCTCTCTGGATAGCGGGATCACCGTCCGCGTCTCGTCTTTCATGACAATGTTATAAGCCCCGTTCGTCCAGGGCGACAGCTCGGCAATGCGGTTCACGTTCACCAGATAGCTCCGGTGCGGCCGAAAGAACGAATAGCCGGTCAGTCGCTCTTCCAGCTCCTGCAAGGTCTGCTTGCTCATGATCCGCTGTCCTTCCGCCGTGTGAATGGCGACGATCCGCTCTTCCCTAACGGCGTAAAGAATCGCCTCGGGATCGACCAGCACATGCTTGTCGCCGTCGTCCAGAAGCAGCAATCCGCTCATTTTGCCGGCCTTGGCTTCCGGCGGCTGCAGACCCCCCGGTCGTGCATGGACGGCTGCAGGCACAGTCGCGCCTGACAGTCCCTGACTTCCGGCATACCTGGCGCGGATCCGCTCGAGCGATTCCTTAAAGCGGATATGACTGTATGGCTTCAGCAAATAATCGATCGCATTCAGGCCGAATGCCTCAACGGCATATTCGTCATAAGCGGTCGTGAACACGATAAGCGGCGAGTGCGGCGAGGCTTTGAGCATCCGCGCAGCCTGCAGGCCTTCCAGCTCCGGCATATGGACATCGAGGAATACGACATCGGGCTGCCACTGCGCAGCGAGCTCCAGCAGCTCCCTTCCGCTCGCCGCATAAGGCAGCATCTCGATATCCGGCTCTTGCTCGAGCAAATAGGCCAGCTCTTCCCTTGCCAGCCGTTCATCTTCAGCGATCATCACTTTAATTCGCTTCACGGCAACGACTCCCTTCCAATACGCTGCAGGGGATGCGAAACGATATGCGCAATCCGCCCTCCGCAACATTTTCGATGATAAGCCTGGCTTCCCGGCCGTACATTCCCATAAGCCGCTGATTGATATTGTAAATGCCGATTCCCGTCCCGCCGCTCTCGTGAAGCGGCCGTTCTCCGAGACGCTCGAGCAAGACCGGCGATATGCCTGAGCCGTTGTCCTCCAGCAGGACGACAGCCATATCCCCGTCGCGCCTGAGCGTGAGCTTAATGAGACCGCCGCTGGCCGTATTGCGCAGGCCGTG
Source organism: Paenibacillus sp. FSL M8-0142 (assembly GCF_038597315.1). Taxonomy (NCBI): domain Bacteria; kingdom Bacillati; phylum Bacillota; class Bacilli; order Caryophanales; family Paenibacillaceae; genus Paenibacillus; species Paenibacillus sp. FSL M8-0142. Next base: position 284,167 of record NZ_CP152008.1, on the reverse strand, counting down.
CTTGATGCTGTTCTCGACCAGCATTTGGAGCGTGGCGGGCGGTATTTGCAGCTCCTCGAGTCCCGGCTCAAGCTCGCAATGAAAATTGAACTGGTCCTCGAACCGGATCTGAATAATGTCCAGGTAGGCACGCAAGAGCTCCATTTCCTCGCGGACCGTCGTGGCACGCGAGGCCATTAGCTTGGCATTCAGACGCATGAACGCGCCCAGCTGCATCGTCGCATGCCTCGCCAGCTGCGGGTCCGAGCGAATCAGGGAGTGAATCGCATTCAGCGTATTATACAGAAAATGCGGGTGGATCTGGGCTTGGAGCAGCTTCAGCTCCGCCTCTTTCATGAGCTTGGCCATATTCTCGTGGGAGGTGGCGCCAAGCTGATAAGAGATCAGCTGGCCCAGCCCCCGGGCCATCGCCAGCTCGACCCGCCCGATATCCTGAGGCCGCTTGAAGTACAGCTGGATGACGCCGACGATCTGGCTTCCTTCCAGCATTGGGACGAGGATCGCGGCGCCGAGCGACGGATGCTGCGGCTGGATATCCTCGGCATGATCCACTACGTGGAGCTCGCCGGTTGCGATCACTTTTTTCGCCATAGAGGAGCTGATCTCTTCTCCTGGCTCAATGGTCCGGCTGGCCGCCCCCGCATGGGCAAGGAGCCGCTCGGTGTCGGTGACCGCGACGGCGGTCGTTGTCTTGAGCTCCCTTAGCAGCAGATCGGCCACCGCCTGTGCCGTCCGGTACGTCAATCCTTGCTTCAGATGAGGAAGGGCTGCTTCGGCGATGTGAAGCGCCTTCTCCGTCTCGTACGCCGCGGCCCGTTCCTCTTCGGCAAGCGCCACCCGCAGCATCGTCGTGAACACGGCGATCGAGATGCTGTTCGTCAGTACCATCGGCAGACCGATCAGATTTACGAGCTCGATCGCCTTTAGGGAATCTTCAGCACAGATCAGGATGACACCCATGAACAGCACCTCGGCAAACATGCCGACAAACAGCGCCTTCGCCGGGGAGACCACCCGCTCCTGCGCGAAGAAGCGGGCGACGCCGCCGGCAAGCACGCCGATCAGCGGTGCCGTAATGGCACCTGCCAGTCCTGTATAGCCGCCCATATAGAGAAGATGCGCTCCCGCCAGAAGACCTCCGCCGAAGCCGACTCGGGGACCGCCCATCAATCCTCCGATCACAACGCCGACCAGGGCGGCATGGGCCAGCGCCTGATCCTTCGTCAGAGGCATCAGCCAAAAGGAGGTGCTGATGCCCCCCTCCTCCACAACTACCCCGGCATACGTGCCTAGAATGCCGAAGAGCCCGAAGAGGCAGGAGTAAAACACGCTTTGAACGCCCGATATCCCCTTCCGATCGAGTAATTGGCGGAACAGCGGAATTCGGGTCAATATAAAGGCAAGGATGAGCAGCATGCCCATCCGTTCGAACAGATGGAGCGCAAGCTCCTGCATAGGAACCTCCCTCTCCCCGCGTAAAATACGGCTTATGCTTCAGCTACTTAGCCTCATTTTGATGTCTGGTTATGGTTACATGATTGGTTACGGTTATGAATGAATTCGATTCCATTCCCACGCGAATGCGTTTTCAATTGATGCATGATGATTATAAGGCACAGGTTGCAGAGAAGACAATAAAAAGGAATATATGAAGCGAATGGCAAAATGATAAAGGGCTGCTCTTGTCTGGTGAAAGGCAAAACAAATGCAAGATAAGGGGGAAGTGAAATGAAGAAAAGATACTTACTAAATTGGATTATAATAACCACCGTACTTGTACTGATTTCAAACCTGCTCCAATTTGTTGTATCCAACCGAGTTGGTGGGGACAAACTGCCTGTAACTTCTCAACCGATCCACGACAATAACAATAGCTACAATATATTTACGGATTATTCGAGTCGTATTCAAAGCACGTATAGATTGTTATTGGAGCTAGAAAATGATAAGTATAGTAAACCAAATGATGCCTTCTTATTGTCACAGGGATTTTTAATAGGAAACAGTACTGATTACTATTCAAATTTAGAAGTGTTAATCCAAGGTTTGGACAGCAATGATTATAATCATGAGCTTCATAACATTGTTGATACGAATAAAAATTTACAAACGATGATCTATAAATTAAACAGATATTTCTTTACTCAACGGGATAACGCAAAGCTCCCTGATAATTGGGAAAAGATAGAAGGATTACTCGCAAAAATAAGTACTCAATTAACTTCAGAATCCACAAAAGATATGAGTCTGTATAATATTACGAGCTATCCTAAGGAATTTGTTACGAAATCCGAATACACGACTGCTATTTCAACTTTAAACAAAGATATCTTTGAGGTTATTGATTTAATTGATAATTAGGATCCTCCCAAAAAAAGCAGCTAAGGACCTTCGCCCTCGTTAACATGTGCGATAAAGCTTGAAATCCATTGTGAGATCCCTGGGGGTCGAACATTCTATCTTTTTAAACTGGACTAGGCAATATGAGCATCACGGTGAAATAAATGGTTGATTTGGGTACGAGTTCAATTCATTCCACGTTGGCCGGCAAAAATCCGCTGCGTGATCACGCAAAAAATTCGGCGTGCTTCCCCCCCGGAATCGTTGGGGAATACGGATTTCCTCCTAATCTAAGCCCTCTATAATAAGGAACATACACAGCCATTGAATTGGTATCCTTATGTGGAGGGTTATTCTTATGCCTAAAATGCCGTCAACGTTCTATCAGAAAATTATTCATTTCTTCAATTTGTCTGATCCTGATTATGTCCGTTTCGTACGCTCATATGAAGCCAAGACGAAGAAGCAAATCGCGTTCTATCTGTTTCTTGGCCTTCTCCCCGGTCTGATCGCGTACTTATTCACCTTTCCGTTGCGTGAGCCGCTCATGAAGTGGACGGGTCTATCCTCTGTTTATGTACAGTTTATTGCTCTCGTCGTGATGTCGATCGGATGGCATATGCTCTTTCCTTTTTTGATGCTCCGCTTCAAAGACGGGCTGTCGTTCAAACAGTCCCTTGTTTACCTTGGTTTTGGAAAATTCGATCTGAAGGGAATACTGACCGTTCTGCCCCTCTTGACTGTCCTGTTCACAATACTTTCGCTGCCTTACATGAGATATGTGTATACACCGCTGTTTGAGTGGTTGAACGGGTTTTCTGCGCTTCATATGGGAGAATGGCATATTTTCAACCAGGGATATTACGATTTCCCGTTACCGCTGCTTCTGGTCGGCCTTGTCGGCAATTTCATCGGGGAAGAAATTTATTTCCGTGGCTATCTGCTGCGTAAAGTGGGGCGCTTAAAGTTTGACTGGCTGTGGATCTCCTTCATTTTCTATTTCTACCACATGTGGCAGGCTCCCATCAACTGGGCCCTCTTGCCTCTGGCAATCGTTACTCCATTCGAAATTTTAGTCAAGCTGCGGAAAAATATTTATGTAGCCATCCTGTTCCATCTGTTCACCAACTTTTTGTGGGGAGCCATTACACTCTATCTGGTAGGGGTGTGACGCAATCAAACCTGTTTGTCGTTCATCCACAGCAAAAAAGATAGTACAATGGCAGCAAGGGGGTTGCAGCTTGTCGACTATTCTGCGGAAATACAACTGGGTCATATACGGAACGGCCCTTTTATACCTTGTTGCAGCGGCCTACATCCATGTCGCTACGCTTCAAAATCCATATACCGGTTTATTGTTCCGCGAGGATCGTGGCGCATGGATCGTATCATCCGTCGATCGTGCAGGCCATGCAGCGCAATGGGGCGTTCGTATCGGGGATCAGCTCGTCGCGGTGGATGGCAAAGCACCAATTGATATGATCGAGCTCGGCAGCCAGTCATATTTGAAGCAATCGGGGACGCTTCTGTTCATGCGTGATGGACTGGGCACGATTGAAATGCGTAATAGCGCAAAATCATCAGACGTGTACAAGGGGTTGTTCACCGGTTGCGCGGAGCTGGCGCTGCTTGCCATCGGACTGGTGGCTTACCGGAAAAAGCCCGAGTCACATATGGTCCGTCGGTTTTATGCGCTGAATGTATCCATGGCAGCGACGCTGCTGTCCGTATACTCGACGGAGAACACGCTGACCGGATGGATTATGCCGTTGGTGGCGAGCTCGTTGCCTTACCTGTTGTTGGCTTTTTTCATCTCCTTCGTATTCCGATCTGTTCCCCGGTGGATCGGCCTGGTGCTGGCCTTATACCGGATGATGGCCGCATTGTTCGCCGCGTATGCCCTGGTCATCTTCTCACTGGGCGTTATTCCAGGTTGGACACGGAGCGTCATCCATATGGGGCTGTTCGCAACATTTCTAGCTATATTCGCTATTGCGGCTGCCTATTGGAAAGCGATGGACCGTGCCGAGAAAAACAGCCTGCTCACGTTTGCGGCCGCGCTGGCCTTCAGCCTTTTACCCTATTTGTTCCTGTGTGCGCTGCCCGATTTGCTGTGGGGTGAATTTATGATGCCCCCGGATACGGCATTGACCGGCCTTGTGATCCTCCCAGCTTCCGTATTGTGGCTATTGGCACGACAGAAGCTGGTCGACATGCGCTTCTATCTTCCACGACTGGCCATACACAGCTTGTATATCGGGCTGATGCTCATTTTGATCGCTGCTCTCATTCGCAGCAGCGCTTCCAAAACAACGCTTGTGCTATGCGGCGCATTCCTTATCCTTGTGCTGATGCACCAGATGAGCATCAACAGCATCAAGCGACAACGGGAGCGGCGTGAAGACCGGCTTGACCGACAACGGCTGGAGATGTCAATCCGGCTTGCAGAACACCGCAATAGCCGCGACCTGCTGCGTATGCCTGCAGAGCTTGTCCATAGCGTAACGGAAATAGAGGGGTTGTGCTTTGTCTGGAATCGTGATACTGAAGCCGTCATCTACGGAACGGGGAGGTTTGCGGAAATCACGGAATTCGCCGATGCAGGCAAGCCAATTCCGCGGGAGGCGCTGTCAGGACACGGTTTCGAACAGGTGCTGGACCTTGTTGTCCAACCCGGCGAACCGATCATAGGCTATTTGGGATTAGGCGCGAAAAAAAACCGAACCGTTTTCACCTCGGAGGAGCTCGGGTTAATCGATAAGGTGAGACGGGAAACCGTTCGTTTGCTGACGAACACTGCCCTGCTTGATGAGCTGCGTCAAGCACGCGGCACATTGACCGGGGATCAATCCGAATACCGTCTAGTGGAAGCGCAAGAAGCGAAGCAGGTTCGAACGTCATACTATTTGCATGACCATGTTTTGCAAAACCTTATTTTTCTCTCCCGCGATCTGGAAGAATTGCATGATACGCAACAATGCAGCAAGCAGCACACCGCAATCTGGTTGAAATGTCTCTACGATACACAGCGCGACATCCGCCTGCTCTGTGATGATTTGTATCCACATATCGTCGATCAAGCGGGACTGGGCGACGCTCTGCGCTGGCTGATGCGTACGATTAAAGAGAATGGCGGGCCGACGACTAATCTCGTGAATGGGCTGCCGGAAACGCTATCTCCGTTATACAAGATCACATTGTTTCGTATTGTGCGGGAGCTTGCAAACAATGCGTTAAAACATGCCAAGGCGGACAATCTGACTATACGTTTATGGGAAACCCATGACGCGGTCCACTGTCAAATCAAAGATGACGGCATCGGAATAGATCCGGTTGCTGCAGGCGGGCGCGGATTCGGACTCGCCACGATCGGAAGCCAGGTTGCACAATTCAAGGGTGATATCGATATTGACTCGGCAACCGGGCGCGGGACAAACGTCCACGTTTGGCTGCCGAAGCAGGAAGGGAGTTCAGAGCATGGAGCAGCCCATCAAGGTGGTACTGCTGGATGACCATCCACTAGTCATGGAGGGGTTGAAAAATCGACTTGAGCGAGAATCAGATATTCGTGTAGCCGGAACATTCAATGACCCTCGCGAACTATTGTCTCAAATCGCATTGCTGCATCCGGATGTCGTCGTTATTGATATCTCGATGCCCGGCATGAACGGATTCGAGGTGCTGGAGGAGCTAAAACGGACTTATGGCATTTCAGTCAAGCTGATCGTATTATCGGGATACGAGTATGACGAATATGTACATAAAGCTTTTGAGATCGGCGTGCATGCCTATTTGTCCAAGCAAGCGACCTACCCGCAAATCATGAATGCCATTCGGCAGAGCCTGCTCGGTCACCGGTTGGTATCGGAGCGGATGACTGCTCTCCCCAGAACCGACCAGTTGACACCGACGGAACGGGAGGTGTTAAAACACATCGCGTTAGAGAAAACAAACAAGGAAATTGCAACGGCGTTGTTGATGAGTCAACGGACGGTTGAATACCACATGACGGCCATTAACCGGAAACTCGGTGTCAAGACGAGGATTGGTGCGGTTTCTAAAGGCTATGAGCTGGGTTTGCTGGAGCGGCTGCATGATGGGGATAAGTGAACATTCCGGTGGATTCTTATGCACCGCGCTTTATTTTAAAGAGCCCAGCTCACCGCATAACGGACCATTTTCGGATCACCTGGTTGATGACCTCCGAGAGCAGCAACCCGAGCGCGATCGCGCCCGAGATCATAAAAGCCTGCGCCCCCAGCTGCACGGCCTGATCGAACTGATTCTCCGCCACATGCCGGAGGGCATTGTAAGCAACCCCGCCCGGAACGAGCGGGATGATGCCCGATACGCTGAAGACGATGATGGGGGTCTTGTACTTCTTCGCAAAAAAGTGGCTGATTATCGTGACGCAGAAGGCCGCCACCACCGTGGCCGTCACCGGCTTGACCGCCATATCCTGGAGCAAAATATAGAGCAGCCAGCCCACCATCCCGGCAAAGCCGCATTGCAGCAGCGCTTTCCGCGGCGCGTTGAAGATCATGCCGAAGGCGGCGGAAGCGATAAAGCTCGTCACGAGCTGCTGGATATAAAAGCCGATCACGGCCATCCTCCTCTACTCTATGGATTTTGATTAAAACCACCGATCCGGGATGTCCTACATCCCTCGGCTAGAATGAAAGCGTGAACGCCACACCCGCTCCGATGGCAAACGACGTAACGAAGGCCTCCGCCCCCTTGGACAAGCCCGAAATCAGGTGACCGGCCATCAAATCCCGAATCGCATTCGTGATGAGCAGCCCGGGCACAAGCGGCATAACCGAGCTGATAATGATCGTATCCAGCTCCTGCCCGATCCCGAGATTGACCAGCCATACCGAGACGATGCCAATGACAAGCGCACCCGAAAATTCCGCAAAGAACCGGACCGGAATGACCCGGTGCATCACCACAAAGCATGTAAAACCAAGCCCTCCGGCTACCGCAGCCGGTAGGAAGTCGGCCCAAATGCCGCGGAACATGATCAAGAAGCAGCCGCTGGCGACGGCCGAGAGCAGGATCAGCAGCCAGTTGGGATAGATGGACGGTTCTTGCTCGATCTGCTGAAGAGCCTGATACGCTTCTTCAATCGTCAATTCACCCAGGCTTATTTTTCGCGACACACTGTTGACCTTTTCAATCTTGTCCAAATTCGTGGTCCGGTCGGAAATCCGGATCAAGCGCGTAATATGCTGCGGTTCCTCCACGGAAAAGATGATGCCCGTCGGCGTCATATAGCTGTGGCTGTTCGTAACGCCGAACGAGGCGGCGATCCGCATCATGGTGTCCTCCACCCGGTATGTCTCCGCTCCGCTCTGCAGCATGATTTTTCCTGCCAACAGGCAGACCTTGATGATGTCATGCTCCCGCTTCAATGATTCGTTCAATCCCAATCCTCCTGATGACAGCTTCCGATTCAACACGGTATGCCCCTATTATAGTATCATTGCCTCGATAAAGCATAGGATATGCTTTAAAGCATCGCCGCGGACAACAGACGGGCTTCCACCGCAAGTGCTCGGGGCAGTGTTCGTTTCAATCTCGCACCATGATCTGGTAACTGGAGACTACCCCGGTGGCCTCTAAAAAGAAGTCTTCCCCCGATCACATCTTGACAAATGATTCCATCCTCCATATAATCACCTTAGTTGAATATCCAACGTTGGATATTGGATTCTGGATGATCCCTTATTTTCCGCCCTTATATTACAAGGAGTCTCAATTCATTCGAAAGAAGTGAACGACATGACCAATTTGATTCTGCTCTCATTCCTCCGCCAGCGTCCCATGCACGGATATGAGGTCCAGCAGCTCATTCAGAGCAGCCGCATGGACTTGTGGACGAATATTTTATCCGGCTCGATCTATTACGCGCTGAATAAAATGGAGCAGGACGGCCTCATTGTGGCCACCGCGGAGGAGCGCACCGGCGCCCGGCTTCGTAAAATATACAGCATTACGGACGCGGGGGAAGAGCTGTTCCAGCAGATGATCCGCGAAACGCTGACCCTGCCCCCGCACTCGGTCAAATCGGACTTCTCCCTCGGTCTCATCTGGATCGAGAGCATTCCGAAGCCGGAGGCGCTGGAGCTGCTGGAGCAAAATTTGCGGCAGGTCGAGGAATCGCTCGCCCAGTGGCGTTCAGGCAAGGAGATCAAGGGACAATACGGGCTCTCCAAGATCGCCATGGCCACCTTCGATAACGCCATCTCGCTGCTCGAGCAGGATGCCGCCTTTCTCCGAAACATCATGGACTTATTGCAGGAATAAGTGCCTCAGGATAGCTGCAGTTCAGACTGCGGCTTTCATTTACGGCACATATCCAACATTGGATAAATAACATTGGTTAATATAAGGAGGATGTAGATGATGCATACGAAAACCTTGATTCAAGCCTCGGGATTGACGAAAAGCTACGGCTCCCGCACCGTCGTAGACGGCGTGGATCTGGCTATCCGGGAAGGGGAGGTGCTGGCCATCATCGGGCCGAACGGAGCAGGAAAGTCTACGACGCTGGATCTGGTGCTTCAGCTCCGCCGTCCGGATGCCGGACGCGTGCTGTACTGGACGCAGGAGCCCGCGCGCCATATCGGGCTGCAGCTGCAGTCGACCCCGTTCTTTCCCGGCTTCACCGCGCTCGAGAACCTGCGGATGTTCGCAGCCTTCTACGGCCTGCGTCTCCCGGACTCGGAGCTGATGCGCCAGCTGAGCCGCTGCGGTCTGGAGGAGGCCGCGAGAACCGATGCGCTGCGGCTCTCCGGGGGCCAGCAGAAACGGCTCGCGATCGCGATGGCCCTGGTGCATGATCCGAAGCTGATCGTGCTGGATGAGCCGACGGCCGCACTTGACCCTCGGGCACGCCGGGACATTCGGGAGCTTATTCGCTCATTGGCCGAGTCCGGCGCATCCATCGTCTTCACGTCCCATGACATGGAGGAGGTGCATAAGCTGGCGGGCCGGCTGGTGCTCATCAGCGGTGGAAGGGTCCGGGCCTCCGGCACCCCGGAGGAGCTGCTGGACCGTTACCAGGTCGATAGTCTGGAGGAGCTATACATCCGGCTGACGGATGCGGATCCACAAGCAACGTAAACGAACCTGGCAAGAGAGCGGGGCCGGCTAACGCCCCTCTCTTCTATGGCTCCTCGCGCCGAAACGAAAACCAAAAAGGAGGAATTTCTATGCTTACCATCATGAACACCATGCTGCGGGCACTCTTCCGCGATACCCACACCCTTGTCTGGAACATTGTCTTTCCCATTGCAATGCTGGCGGGGCTAGGGCTTTATTTTAACGACGGAGCTTATTCGTACCGCCTGCTGAGCGGTGTGCTCACGACCAACATCCTGTTCGGAGCAACGATGGTTACGGCCTTTAACGTGATGGCTCAGCGCAACCGGGGCGTCTACAAGCTGCTGCGCGCCACCCCGTTCCGTACCGCCTCGTTCGTAGCTGCGATGACAGGCTCCCGCACCGTGCTGGCGCTCCTCGTCAGTGCATGCGTAACCTTGATGAGCGTTGTGCTCCTTGGAGTGAAGCTGAATCTGCTCAGCTTAGCCCTGATTCTGACCGTCCTGCTGGTCGGTACCGTGTGTTTTACCGCGCTCGGCTTTCTTGCCGCTAATCTCTCAAAAGACGAAGGCAACGTCAACATGATCTCCAACCTGATGAGCTTTCCGATGCTGTTTACCAGCGAGGCTTTCTACTCCCTGAACCATGCTCCGCAATGGGTCGTAACCATCGGTCATCTGCAGCCGTTTCACTATCTGGTGGAGGCCATGGGCATCGCCGTCCAGCCTCAAGGAAATGCTTCCGGCCTCTGGCTGCCGCTCGCCATCCTGATCGGATTTACGATGCTGTGCCTCGTGGCGGCCGTCTTGACCTTTCGCTGGGACGCCGATCAGCCTCCCTTCTGGAAGAAGCGGCAGGCCGGGCAGCAGGCGGCTTCGATGTAATTTTTCGGCGTGCCGCCTCTTGTATAAAAGGCTCCTCTTGCGGTATACTGTACAACAATATCAGCATCAGGCCGATGAAGAGCATCCAACTCGGAGGCGTTTTCGCCAAGGGAACCGGGCAGCCGATTGATTGTAAGGCGCACCGTCCCCTAAGTTAACCGGGTCCGCCCGTTACCGCGGAATCAAGAGGATTGAACGAGGGCCCGCGGCATGTTATACGCGCAGGTACGGTTCAATCAATTTGGGTGGCACCGCGAGCGCATAAGCGTCCCTCGTCCCATATGGACTAGGACGCTTTTTTTATTTTTCAATAGGAAAAGGAGCGCGGTTTACCATGATGGACATGAAATGGATTCGGCAAAGCAAAGAAGCACAGGAGGAATTGCAGCGGGTAGCGGACCAGAAGGGGATCGCCCTGTCGGTAGAAGAGCTGCTCGAGCTGGATGACAAGCGGCGGGCGCTGCTGCTGTCGGTGGAGGAGCTGCGCCAGCAGCGGAACGCGTTATCGGAGGAGATCAGCCTCTTGATGCGTCAGGGCAGCAGAGAAGCGGCCGAGCAAACGAAGCAGCAGGTCAAAACGATCAACGAGCGACTGAGCGTTCAGGAGGCACAATTCCGCGAGGTTGAGGCTATGTATCAGGAACTCCTCCTGCTCATCCCCAATATCGTCTCGCCGGATACGCCGGTCGGGGCTTCGGACCAGGACAACGTGGAGGTCAGACGCGTAGGCGCGCCTCCTGTATTTGATTTTGACTATAAAGACCATGTCACGCTTGGAGAGCTCCACGGCATGATCGACATCCCTCGCGGTGTGAAAACCGCCGGCACCCGGAGCTACTACCTGACGGGCATGGGCGCCCTGCTTCATCGAGCGGTGCAGCAGCTTGCAATCGATATGCTTGTTGAAAAGGGCTTTACCCTGATGGATGTGCCGTTGACCGTACGGACGGAGGCGATGCGAAACACCGCCTTCTTCCCGCTCGGCCAGGATCAGGCATTCCGGATTGCCGAGGAAGACAAATGGCTGGTCGGCACCTCGGAGGTCCCGCTGGTATCGTACTACAGCGGCGAAATCGTCGACGTATCGCAGCCGATCCGCCTGGCGGCCGCATCGATGTGCTTCCGCAGCGAGGTCGGCTCGGGCGGCCGGGACGTCTATGGTCTTTATCGCGTGCACCAGTTCGCGAAGGTCGAGCAGGTCGTATTGTGCGAGGCGAACGCAGAGACGTCGGAACGCCTTCTTCAGGAGATCACGGCCAATGCCGAGGAGCTGCTGGGCAAGCTGGAGCTCCCGTACCGGGTCGTTGCCGTCTGCACCGGCGATATGTCGCAGAAGACGTATAAGCAGTACGACATCGAGACATGGATGCCGAGCCGCGGGGCCTATGGCGAGACCCATTCGTCGTCGAACCTGCTCGACTTCCAGGCCCGGCGCTCGAACATCCGCTACCGGGATGCGGAAGGCAAGCTTCGCCACTGCCACACCTTGAATAACACCGCCGTCGCTTCGCCCCGCATTCTGATCCCGCTGCTGGAGAACCACCAGCTGGCGGACGGCTCGATCCGTATTCCGAAGGCGCTGCAGCCTTATATGAACGGGCTCGAGCGAATTGAAGCTCCGGCTGGCTTCGGCTTGGAGGAGTAAACTATAGATCCAGCGCAGAAAAAAGCAAATTCTGCTTCCCTCTAAGGGAATCGTAATCACGCATAAGAGGTGCCCCATAAGATTAGCAGATCTTGGGGGCACCTCTTTGTATTATGGAGAGAGCTCCCGCGATTCATTCCGCAGTCGCTGCTGCATGACGTTTATCGTCGATGCTTGGACGAGTCGCCATTGGGACTCGTCTCGTTATACTGCCACTCCATAATGGTTACCATTCAAGGCTGTCAACGTCAACCAGCGAAAATATAGCGCTGAATCGCCTTGGCAACGCCGTCCCGCGCATTCGTGTCCGTCTGCGCATCGGCAATCGCCTTCAGCTCCTCATCCGCGTTCCCCATGGCAACGCCAAGTCCGGCAGCCCGGATCAGGCGGTAATCGTTCATGTTATCGCCGATAGCCATCACTTCGCGCATATCGATGCCAAGCCTGCTGCAAATCGTGCGCACGCCTGATTCCTTCGATATACCGCGAGGGGAAATCTCCACATTGACGGCTGCCGAACGGGAAATTTCAATCGTATCGATCTCGGAGGCAAGCTCCCGCAGCTTCGAAATGACCGACAGATCAGGATGATGCATGCCGAATTTCATCCATCGCCGCTCAAACATCTCCTCCGTCCAGTTTTTGCGATTCGTAAGGCTCTCCACGCTGTATCCCCAGAAATGGGCGTCCGCCTCCAGCGCCAGCCGGTGCAGCTGTCGAATTTCTTCCGGCTTCAAAAAATGCCGCTCGCACAGCTGCTCCCTTCCCGTCCACAGCTCGGCTCCGTTCAGCAGTACCATCGGGCCGTTCAATCCCAGACTGTTCCAAAGGTCGATGACGGTCTGCATCCCCCTTCCGGTTGAGAAAATCACCATGACGCCGGAATCAACCGCCTTTTGAATCCAATACCGGGTCGTATCGGTCACGATTCCTTCTTCATTTAACGTCGTGCCGTCCAGATCAAGTGCCAGCATTTTGTAATTTGCCATAGGCCATTCCCCTTGCTCTCCTGGATAATTTAAAGATCTTCTTTTTGAATCGATGTAATGATAAGAAGTTCGTTAACGTCCCTGGCATTCCTTTATATTTTTAGTTTCAAATCTGAGAAAAATCAGCCTCAATCGATCAATCGGAATGTCCGAATCGGATTATCAATAGCTTCGGAGCCTCGTCGGGTCCTGTTTTGGAATCCGCTAACCCGGCAATCATTCCCTTTCATATTTTTCTTATCAATTAACTAGGTATATAATGATGGTTATATAGGGAATCCGGTGACTGGGTATACCATACTTATCCGCGGTCATCCTCGGTGCCCTATCGTCAGGAAGCCAGGATGCCCGTCTCTATATAATCTTGCCGTGCTCTGCACGAAGAAGGAGGCAACCAACATGTCTGAATCCGATCTTCATCATACAGAACCAAGAACGGTGAGCGATATTCCGATCTCGATCCTGGATCTCGCCCCGATTACCGCTGGCAGCACTGCAGCACAGTCGCTCAAAAATACGCTCGACCTCGCCCAGCACGCCGAGCGATGGGGCTACAACCGCTACTGGCTGGCCGAGCACCATAATATGCCGGGCATCGCCAGCTCCGCGACCTCGGTCGTCATCGGCCACGTGGCCGGCGGAACGAACACAATTCGCGTCGGGTCGGGCGGCATTATGCTGCCGAACCATGCGCCGCTGGTCATCGCCGAGCAGTTCGGCACGCTCGAATCGCTCTACCCGGGCCGGATCGATCTCGGGCTCGGCCGGGCGCCGGGCTCGGATCAGCTTACCTCCCGGGCGCTGCGGCGCGGCCCCGGCAGCGATGGGCAGGATTTCCCGGACCGCCTCGGCGAGCTGCGGACCTATTTCAAGCCCATCTCCGGCTCGTCCATGCGGGTCCGGGCAATACCGGGCGAAGGGCTCGACATCCCGATCTGGCTGCTGGGCTCCAGCGGCTTCAGCGCACAGCTGGCGGGACAGCTCGGGCTTCCGTTCTCCTTCGCGAGCCACTTCGCGCCGGATTACCTTATGCCGGCGCTCGATCTGTACCGCTCCACCTTCCGCCCGTCGGAGGAGCTTAGCAAGCCTTACGCGATGATCGGCGTGAACGTCATCTGCGCCGATACCGACGAGGAAGCCCAGCGGCTGGCGACATCGCCGTATCAGCAGTTCCTGAACATCATCCGGGGCCGTACCGGCCAGCTCAGCCCGCCGGTCGACAGCATGGATGATCTGTGGAACCTGCAGGAGCAGGCGATCGTGAAGCGGCAGCTCAGCTTCTCCGCCATCGGCAGCCCGGCTACCGTCCGCGCGCAGCTGGAGGAGTTCCAGCGCATGACTCAAGCGGATGAAATAATTGTAGCCGCCGCGATCTATGATCACAAGGCGCGTCTCCGGTCCTACGAGCTGTTGGCAGACGCCGTCGGCCTGAGTAAGCGCTAAGCGAATCATTCCACTGGATAAAACCTACCCAGCGTTGTTATACGCGGGTAGGTCTTTTTTTAATGCACACGAAATCACACACAAATATGCACGAAAAAGTCATAGAAGGGGCATAATTAATTTAATATAAACCAGCCAGCCATCTTACCATGCCAGGACCACGCCCCGGCGCACAAGGTGAGGTTCCCTTGGTGTATAAAGCCCAAAAAAGCCAGCCCGCCGCTGAATCCGGCTGACTGGCCTTGCATATTGAAACCCTGTGTTACAGCGTCAACCCGCCGTCGATCGTCACGAGCGAGCCCGTCATATAACTGGACCCCGGTGAAGCCATAAACGCAACCACGTTCGCGATTTCGTCGGCCTCGGCCGCACGCCCCATCCGCATGTCAGGGATCTCCTCAGGCACATAGCCGCTCTCTTCGAAGGACTTCGCCACGGCTGCCGTCAACGGTGTCTGCACGCCGCCCGGACAGATCGCGTTCACGCGAATGCCCTTCTTCACATATTCGAGTGCCGCGGATTTCGTCAAGCCGACGACCGCATGCTTGCTTGCCGAATAAGCTCCAGCACTGTGCTCGCTGCGGATGCCCGCCGTCGAAGCCGTATTCAGAATATGGCCGCTGCCCTGCTCTTTCATGACCTTCAGCACGTATTTCATGCCGAGGAAGCAGCCCTTCACATTAACGGACATTTGACGATCGAATTCGCTCTCCTCGATATCATCGAGCATGGAGAACTTCTGTATAATCCCCGCATTGTTGAAGAAAAAGTCAATTCGGCCGTAGGTTTCGACAGCTTTATTTACGTAGTTCTGCACATCCTCGCTCTTGGACACGTCGGCCTGTACGAAAATGCCGTCTCCGCCTTGTTCCTTAATCATACGGAGCGTTTCTTCCCCAGCCTCCTTGTTGAAATCAACCAGGACGACGGCTGCGCCGTTCTTTGCCAGCTTCAGGCTGCTCGCTCTCCCGATTCCGCTGGCCGCGCCGGTGATGACTGCAATCTGTTGATGATCGGACATGGAACAACACTCCCTTTATGAAGATATGAATGAACGCTATATATCAAGGACCAATATTCAATGATCTACAAAAGTCTTCTTAAAATTCCTGGGTACCCGTGTATCTGACAGTGATCCATTCGTTATATCCGATCATGGGACTGACCGAACATGAGAGATCCCCGGTTACTTCGCGTAATATCCGCCGTCGATCGGGAGCTCGATGCCCGTAATGTAAGAGGATTCGTCCGAAGCCAGGAACAAGGCGCCATTCGCGATATCCTCCGGTTTGCCGAGGCGTGGAAGCGGAGTCTGCGATTGGAACCACTGCATCATCTGCTCGTTCTTGAACAGATCGATCGTCATCGGCGTTTCGATGTAACCCGGATGGATCGAGTTGCAGCGGATGTTATGCTGTGCAAAATCGACGGCGGTCGCCTTGGTCAGCATGCGCACGGCGCCTTTGCTTGCGGTGTAAGGTCCCGCGCCGCTGCCGCCCGTCAGGCCGGCTATGGAGGAAATGTTGATGATGGAGCCGCCGCCGGCTTCGATCATATGCGGGATGACGTACTTTTGGCCGAGGAAAATGCTCGTCACGTTAATCGACATCGTCTTCTCCCAGCCTTCAACCGTCAAGTCCATGAACGGGGTTGCGTTCGAGATGCCGGCATTGTTGACCAAAATATCAATCTTGCCGTACTTCCTCACGGTTTCGTCCACGACGCGGATCCAATCTTCCTCCGAAGCGACATTTTGCTTGAAGCCGATGGCTTCGCCGCCGCTGGCTTGGATCTCGGCCACGACCTCCTGGATTTTATCCTCCTGCAAGTCGGTGATCGCTACCTTCGCGCCCTCTTTCGCAAACAACAGGGCATCTGCCTTGCCCATACCGCCGGCCGCACCGGTGATGATCGCTACTTTATTGTCCAGTCTTCCCATATTGGATGACCTCCTGATTGTTATTTGCCGTCCCGATTTCCGGACGGGTTCATCTTGAGCTGGAAATGATCAATCATCTTCGCATAAGCGGAGATCAGCAAATCCAGCTCCTCTTCGGTATAATCGGACCACAATCCTTCGTTCAGCTCCCGGTATTTCTCCACCATGCGGGCTTCCATCTCACGGCCACGTTCCGTGATTCTCAGATAGACCTGCCGCCGGTCGGCTTCGGATGTGACACGTTCAATGAGTCCCTTACTCACCAGCTTGTTGCTAAGATTGGTGATCGAAGGCAAAGTCACGTTCAGCACGCTCGCGAAATAGGAGCTTGTCTGATCGCCTTCATTAGCCAGCGTCTGCAGCACGTAATATTGAGGTCCTGTCAGATCGCTGTCCAGTATTTGGGCATAGCTGGCCACAAGCGTCATCATCTGGCGGGACACCATGTGGGACAGCTGCTCCTTCTTATCCAGCTTTGATCACCCCGATCAGGAATAGTCGAATACATATATCACAATATTAAATAGTTAAAAGCTTTTAACAATCAAATTGTATACCCTTTCACTCCGTTCGTCAACTGTCCCGCAGCTGTATCATATGGGGGCTTTCCCTATTCCTCCCTATTTCATACGACCTCGCTCCCGGCACAAAAAAACCTCTATAAAAAGGCCTTCTAAGTATATCCAGCTGCTCGTCAAATATAATTTCAGGGCGTACAAAAAAAGACACCACCATATGGTGATGTCTCGCTTTACCCTGCCGGCTCCATCCGGGCATTGGCGGTTAGCTTCCGCAGCTGTTCCAGTGTGATCCGGTCCACGAATCTTGAAAATTTCTCTTTCTTCTTACCCTGCTCCTGAAAAATCGCAATCAAGCTCCGTATCATCGGAACAAGCTCCTCTGCTTCCAGGCCGGCATGCAGCTGCTTGGCCAGCAAAGCCTTTAGGCCCCGCGGTTCTCCACCGACATACATATCGTATTTATCCCGCATTTTGATGACGGCGATATCCTTCAGCAGCGGTTCGCTCGTGCCGAGCGCGCAGCCTGCATATCCGATCCTGAGCGGCGAGGGTACCGGATGCCCGGCAATCGCTTCATCGAGCGCCCGGGCTACGTCCAGGCCCGCTTCCTCTGCCCCCCTGCAGAAATGGCAGGCGATCAGACTTTTGGTGACGAATCCGGCAGGGTGAACCTGGAGTCCGGCTGCCCTTAACAGGCGCTGAGCCTCTTCCATCTGTTCCTCCTCCATCTCGACGTACAGCTGCTTGAAGCTGGTCATTTCGATACGGGCATCCTCGCCGACGACGCTGCCCAGGACGGCCAGCTGTTCGGGACGGAACATCGTTCCGCCCACCTCAAACCCTGGCGTTACGGCAAACTTCCGCATACTCATGTGAACACTCCCATTTTGTTCAATTGATCGTATGGCCCCCGCAAACGCTATCTATCTTCAAGCCTTCGATGTCGGGGTTATACTTTCATACGCTGCAAACGGAGGGCATTGAGTACAACCGATACCGAGCTAAGCGCCATTGCCGCCCCGGCGACCCAAGGGGCCAGCAGGCCGATCGCGGCAATCGGAATTCCCAGCGAATTGTAGCCGAGCGCCCAGAACAGGTTTTGGCGGATATTGCTCATCGTTTTGCGGCTCATATAAATAGCGTCCGGAATGCTGTTCAGATCGCCCTTCATGAGGGTAACGTCCGCCGCTTCCATCGCCACGTCGGTTCCCGTACCGATCGCCATGCCGATATCGGCTACGGCCAGAGCAGGAGCATCATTGATGCCGTCGCCGACCATGGCCACTTTCTTGCCCTGCTGCTGAAGCTTCTTCACTTCATCGGCCTTGCCTTCCGGCAGCACTTCAGCCAGAACATGGTCGATGCCGACCTGCTTCGCAATCGCCTGTGCCGTCCGCTCGTTGTCGCCTGTCATCATGATCACTTCAATGCCCATATCCTTCAATCTTGCAACCGCTGCGCGTGAGGTTTCCTTAATCGTATCCGCGACGGCGACGAGTCCGGCATACTTGCCGTCGATCGCTGCCAGCATCGCGGTCTTGCCCTCGGTCTCCAGCTCCGACATCCGGGCGAGAACCGATTCCACCGGGACCTGATGCTTCGCCATCAGCTTGCGCGTTCCGACCAGCACCTCATGGCCGTCCACGCTTGCATAGATACCGTAACCCGGAATCGCTTCGAACTCCTGTGCTGCCGGGAGCGCAATCCCTTTTGCTTCAATTCCGGCTACGATCGCTTCTGCCAGCGGATGCTCCGAGCTCTTCTCGGCAGCGCCGACCAGGCGCAGGAATGCTTCCTCTTCAAAATCATGCGCTTGAACATCGGTCAGCTCCGGTTTGCCCTTGGTTACCGTTCCGGTTTTATCCAGAACAATCGTGTCCATCTTATGCGTCGCTTCCAGATGCTCCCCGCCCTTGAACAGTACGCCAAGCTCTGCCGCACGGCCCGATCCGGCCATAATGGAGGTCGGTGTGGCTAAACCGAGGGCACATGGGCAAGCGATGACGAGGATCGCAATCGCGATTTCAAGCGCATTCGCAAAGTTGCCTGGTGTTACCCAGAAGTACCATATGAGAAAAGCTGCGATTGCAATACCGACCACGATCGGTACGAAAATGCCGGAGATGACATCGGCCACCCGCTGAATCGGCGCCTTCGACCCTTGAGCTTCCTCAACCACCTTGATAATTTGGGCGAGAGCGGTCTCTTTGCCCACCTTGGAGGCCTCGAACTTCAGACGTCCGTTTTTGTTAATCGTAGCTCCGATGACCGTATCTCCGGCCTTCTTCTCGACCGGAATGCTCTCCCCGGTCAGCATGGACTCATCGACCGCCGACATGCCTTCGATCACCCGGCCGTCGACCGGGATCTTCTCTCCCGGCTTAACGACGACGATATCTCCAACCATGACCTGCTCAACCGGTACGGTCGTTTCCTGACCGTCACGGATAACGACCGCCGTTTTGGCCTGCAGACCCATCAGCGTCTTGATCGCTTCCGAGGTTCTGCCCTTGGCCAGGGATTCAAACAGCTTCCCGAGAATGACGAGCGTGATCAAAACGGCACTCGTTTCATAATACATCGCCGGGCCGTGATGCACGCTTCCGCCCGCTGCAGCCCAGTCAATCGTCAGGTACAAGCTGTAGAAATAAGCAGCCGATGTACCGAGAGCTACGAGAACGTCCATGTTGGCGCTCTTGTTGCGAAGGGCTTTATATGCCCCTACATAGAACTGCTTACCGATATAGAACTGAACCGGGGTAGCAAGCGCGAGCTGGAACCATGGGTTCATGAAGAGCTCCGGCATCCAGATCCATGAGGTAAAGGAGAAATGGGTCACCATGGCCCACAGCAGCGGCAGTGACAGGATGGCCGATATGATCAGCTTGCGCTTCTGCTTGGCAATGGCTTCCTTGCGGTGGCTCTCCTGATCAGGCGCCTCCTGCTTGGATACAGCCTGGTACCCCAGCTTTTCTACACGCTGCTGAATGTCGCTGATCGATACTTCCGCAGGGTTAAATTCCACCCGGGCCGTCTCCAGTGCAAAGTTGACATTAGCCTGGGTTACGCCCGGCATCTTGCCGACCACCTTCTCGATCTTCGATGCGCAAGCTGCGCAGTACATGCCAACCAGCTGAAAATCAACGGTTTCCTTTGCCGTGCCATAGCCGAGCTTCTGGATCTTCTCCTCCATCTCCTTGACCGAAACGACCGCCGGATCATAGGTTACGGAGGCCCTCTCCAGCGCAAAGTTCACGTTGGCGTCTTGGACGCCTTCCATTTTGCTTAGCCCCTTCTCAATCCGGTTCGCGCAGGCCGCACATGTCATGCCGGTCAACTGCAGCGATGCCTTCTTCTGCTCTTGAACTGCTCCTGTTCCCATCGTCTTACACCCCTCTTCCGTCGTCTTCAGCCCTTAGGCTACCGTGTACCCCTGTTCTTCGATGATTCCTTTGATATCTTCGAGGCTGAACTTGCCGGCATCATAGTTCACCGATACGGTGCCCGCCTTCAAATCCACGCTCCCGGAAATCCCCTGCTCCTTCAATGCGCCCTCGATCGAATTTACGCAGTGCATGCAGGACATGCCTTCAACTTTCAATGTTACCTGTTCCATTCTTCATCGCTCCTTAATGGTTTATTTAAAATGCTTCGGCCTTTCGATCATTTCATCATTTCGCTGCAGGCCGTTATGACGTGTTGTTTGTGTTTCTGACGTTAGTATACCCCCCTACCCTATATTTAGTCAACAGTGAATTTCATCTTTTTTGAAAAAAATTGTCCGCACCGTAATGATCAGGCTTGCGCCCCTTTACGAGCAGGGCTTGTCCCTTTTATATCTAACATCCTCGAATGAACCTTTTTTTATTCCGAACGTGCTGTAAGGCTAGAGCATTCTTACATTAGGACGGAGCACCGGGCGTAAGGGTCCCTTCGGGGCTTCTAAACTATAAAGCCTGCCGCCCGAAATCGGGCAGCAGGCTCTTTGTTCGTTCGTATGCTGAAGCTGTGCGTTCGATTTGCGAAGGCCAGCTTTTTTCAATATCATTAAGCAGCTTAGCAAGCACGGGACACACCTTGAATTCTTAAACAGGCCCTCGCTTATTTCATCAGTTTGTTCATCGTTGTCAGCAATTCGGTAATGACGTCATCGTCGCCTTCCTGCAGGCGCTCGACCACGCAGCTCTTCATATGGTGCTCCAGCAGCAGCCTGCCCACGCCGTTCAATGCCGATTGAATGGAGGAGATCTGGTTCAATACGTCATCACAATACGTATCCTTCTCAATCAAGCCCTTCACCCCGCGAATTTGCCCCTCGATCCGATTCAATCGGCTAATGAGGTTGTTTTTCGTTTTCTCGGAATGATGGCTTTTCCGCTCACTCGTTACCGCGCAGGCTTCATGTGTATGGCTTTCGGTTGTCATCCCATTCCCCTCCTTCATCATGACCATGGATCTTTTTTCAATCTATTCATATCCATAGTATATCATATAGCCCCCCACCCTATAAAGCCCGAGAATCCGCAGGTCTTTTTTCGATGGAGACACGCCTATTTGGAGACGTCTTTATGTAATCTACCCTTATCATATAACAAAACCTGTGCTTGGTTCATTACGTTATTGTTATAAACCGTCTCTATAATCTTAGTTTATGAAGGCCGGCATCCGTTCATACAGGCTTATGACAGCATCTTCTTTTACATGCCCGCTGTGTACCCCGAATGCAGACACCACTGCACAGATGAACCTGGACCGCACGAAAAAAGAGTAGATCCCTCCTTCGCACCGGGTGATCTACTCCCTCTTCCAAGCGGAGCCGCTCGCGTAAGAGCGGCTCCTTCTTTATTATAACGGATCAAGATGTCCTACGGCAGTCCGAGTTACAACCTTCCATCCTCTATACTTTTAAATGGATGCTGTGCCTTTCCTTACCCATCCATACCTTTGAATAGATAAGGTGCCTACCCCTACCCCACGCATTGCTTAAAAGATGGTACGCCCCCGCCCATCCGGCACGCCGGACTTGCGGAAGAAATACGTGTTGATGACATCCCGCCAGTGCTTGGCATGCTCTGCCTGTTCGGCCAGCCTCGCGGCCACCTGGGCATGCTGCGCCGGATCGATTCGCCCCTCGAGAGATGCCCATTCCGCTAGGAGCTCTGCCGCTGCATCCGCACCTTCAAAATGGGTGTCATAAATATGCTGAATCACCGTTTTCCCCGACTTCAGGCGGTGCGAGTACGGCACATGATGGAAGAACAGCAGCAGCTCGTCGGGACAGTCCTCCAGCGTCTCGTACCTGCGCGCATTCGGCTCGAAATACTGGGCCGTATAACCCGTCCCCGTCGCAGCCGTACGGTCGACCCCGATGCCGTCCCGGTCCGCAAAATGGTATGTCCCCCACCTGGAATACTCGTATCCGTCCACGTCCGGCCCGTAATGGGTATGCGGCGTCACCATCCAGCCGACCCCGAGCGGGGACGTATAGCTTTCATAGATCGGCCAAGATTTCATCAGCATGCCGCAGACAGTCTTTATAACGGCCTCGTCGTTGCCGAAGGTCTGCCGGGTCCATTCCTCCGCAATCTCCTCCGAGGTCAGATCAGGATTCCAGATCAGCCGTCCGTAGCCGTACAGATTTGCCTGTGCCAGCGTATGTCCCGTCCAGTTCTCGTCATCTCCGATGTTGGATACGGCCGCAATCCCGCTTAGCTTCATGCTGTGAAGCGAACCGGACACGATCCGTTTCACATACGAGCCCTGCCCGTCCGCGTGCGTATCAAAGTCCAGCACGTCCTTCCACTGCGGAACGAGATAGCAGACATGGCGCTGCTGCCCGGTATATTCCTGCGTCACCTGGAATTCCAGCACCTGGTTCGTATGCTTCATGCTGCCGAACAGCGGGGATACCGGCTCTCGGACCTGAAAATCCATCGGCCCGTTCTTAATCTGCAGCAGCACATTGTCCATGAACCGGCCGTCAAGCGGCGTGAAATGATCGTAAGCCGCCTTGGCACGGTCCGTACTCCGATCCCGCCAATCCTGCATGCAGTTATAGACGAAGCAGCGCCAAATCACGATTCCGCCATGGGGCTTCAGCGCTTCGGCAAGCATATTGGCGCCGTCGGCATGGTCGCGCCCGTAAGCGAACGGCCCCGGCCGGTGTTCCGAATCGGCCTTTACCAGGAATCCGCCGAAGTCCGGAATATGGCTGTAAATCTCATCCGCGGCAGCCCTCCACCACCGCCGTACGTCTTCATTCAGCGGATCGGAAGTGCCTACGCCGCCGATATGAAGCGGAGCCGCAAAGTTAATGCTCAAATACAGCGTGATGCCGTACTTGCGAAATACACTTGCGATTTGGGCCACCTGAGGCAAATATTCCCGGGTGATGAACCGCGTTTCAATCTCATGCACGTTCACATTATTGATCGAAATTGCATTGATGCCGACGGAAGACAGCAGCCTTGCATAGTCCTTGACGCGCGTAAGATCCTCCGTGAAGCGCCCATCCCGGTAAAAGATCGAACGCCCCGCGTAGCCCCGCTCGATCGAGCCGTCCGCATTATCCCATTGATTGATCATCCGGAGCCGGTTAACCGGCTCCTCGGTCACGTTCCATGCCGTTAACGGCTCGTGTGCGGCGACAAGCCGCAGCAAATGAAATACGCCGTACAGCAAACCTTTCTCCGAGCCGCCGATCAGGATCACTCGCTCCTGCAGACTATCCCCCAGATACTGAAGGCGGAAGCCTTCAGGTCCCAGCTTTCCGGGAGCGCTGTTGTCCCCTTCTTCCAGGTCCTGCACGTTATCGGCGGCAGGCTGCACCCGCAGCTGAAGGCCGCGGGATATCCCTTCGTTCGATGCCAGTTGAGGCATCTCGTTGCCCAGCAACAATAGATCCGGCTCGATGTCCAGCAGGGATCGGCATCCGCTGCGAAGCTCCTCAATGGCCGAATCCAGAAGCTCGGATCGCCTTCCCTCCAAGGAGATCGTGCCGAGAACCCGGCGGTAAGCCTCCCGAAGCTCCGCATCCTGGATCGGCGAATACTGAAGCCAGGCTCGATATAATGTACTGTTCATATTCTTTGTTCCTCCTTCGTCCTGCTCTTTATGCCAAACGACTGCTTTTTACTAATCAACAAACCAAATACCGGCCACCATGGACGACATCAAGGCAGACTGAAACCAATACTAAACCCGAGATTATTCGTGGATTTGAAAATAGCGCTCCGCGTTGCGATAGCATATATCCTGGATGATGCCCCCGATATAGTCATAGTCCGCCGGCAGCTCCCCCTCCTTGATCCAGTCCCCGAACAGGCGGCAAAGGACGCGCCGGAAATATTCATGCCTTGGGAACGACATGAAGCTGCGCGAGTCCGTCAGCATGCCGACAAAGGTGCTGATCAGGCCCATGGAGGACAGAGCGGTCAGCTGCTTCAGCATGCCCTCCTTCTGATCATGGAACCACCAGGCAGAGCCGAGCTGAAGCTTCCCTTCGACGCCGGCCGATTGAAAATTGCCGATTGTGGTGGCAATCATCTCGTAATGGGAGGAGTACAGGCTGTAAACGATAGTCTTCGGGAGCCGGTCGTCCTTGTCAAGCTCGCTCAAAAATCCGTTAAGACTCGCCGCCAGATGAAAGTCCAGGATGGAATCATACCCGCTGTCCTTCCCGAGCTTAGCCAGCATGCGGGCGTTGTTGTTCCGGGATGCTCCGATATGAAGCTGCATGGCCCAGCCCAAGTCATGGTACATCACAGCAAGCCGAAGCAGCGTATAGGTTCGGTACTTCGCCTCCTCCTGTTCCGAGATCGGGTCCCCTGCCATGGCCTTGGCATAAATGGCCGCTGCCTCTTGTTCGCTGGCAGGCTCATACGGAAATGCTCCGAAGCCGTGATCGGACAGCCGGCAGCCGTGATCATGGAAGTACTGGATCCGCAGCTTAAGTGCTTCAAGCAATTCTTCATAGGTATCTACCGCATGATTCGCCGCCTCCCCGAGCTGCCGGATATATCCTGCAAAATCGGCATGCGTCAGGTCAAGGACCCGATCCGGACGAAAAGCCGGCGCCACGACCGCGGTAATCTCCGGATTGCGCTGAATACGGCGATGAAATTCCAAGGAGTCGGCCGGATCGTCCGTCGTGCACGCTACCTTCACCTTGAAGCGAGCAAGGATGCCTCCAGCCGTTAGGGAAGGGTCCTTCAGCTTCTCGTTGCACGCATGCCAGATCTTCATCGCATTATCCTCAGACAGCCGCTCCTGAATGCCGAAATACCTCGCCAGCTCCAGATGGGTCCAATGATAGAGCGGATTTCCGACGAGCTTTGGAACGCAGCGCGCCCAAGCCGTGAATTTCTCCTCGGGCGGCGCGCTGCCCGTAATCAGCTCTTCTTCAACACCGAGCCAGCGCATCGCCCTCCATTTGTAGTGATCTCCTTCAAGCCAAATCTCGGCCAGATTTCCGAATTGGCGGTTGTCCGCGATATCCTTCGGGCTTAAATGATTGTGATAGTCGTACAGCGGCATGCTCTCCGCATAATCATAGTACAGCTTCCTGGCGCTATTGCTGTTAAGCAGCAGATTATCGATATCCAAACGGCTCATCTTCCCGATCCCTCCGTTCAAAATTTTCGTTTTCCGTTCCATACTACCATACTTGTATGGTAGTATGGAATATATAAGCCTGGCGGATCTGGAGGAGGATTCCGGCGGCCAATGATGAGCCGCGTGATTCAGCCGTCCTGACATTGCGTTCCTCAGGTAAAGTACAATGGCAAGCCAGGCTCAAGCGCTTATCATTGATTAATTTATTCAACAACCACATTCGTAAAGGCGGTGCAGCAATGCGTATGGTATTTCGGTGGTTCGGCGAAGGCAACGACACGGTCTCGCTGGATCATGTCAGGCAAATTCCCGGCGTAGAAGGAATCGTCTGGTCGCTCCATGATATCCCGGCCGGCGAGGAATGGCCGATGGAGCGGATTGAGGAAGTCCGGGACCAGGCAAGCGCGTTCGGACTTCATATTGACGTTGTGGAAAGCGTGAATGTGCACGAGGATATCAAGCTCGGCCTCCCGTCACGCGATCGGTACATCGCCAATTACATCCGTACGATTGAAAAATTGGGCCAGGTCGGCGTCAAAGTCATTTGCTACAATTTCATGCCGATCTTTGATTGGGCGCGAACCGATATGTTTAAAGCAGCGCCTGACGGATCGACGGCACTCTTCTTCGAAAAAGCCAAGATCCACGGCATCGATCCAATGGAGCTTGTAAGAACGATCACGCAGAACAGCTCTCTTACCATGCCGGGATGGGAACCGGAGCGGCTGGCTCACCTGGCCTCTTTGTTCGAGGCTTATCGCGGGGTAACGGAGGAGGATCTGTGGAGCAATCTAGGGTATTTCCTGAAAGCGGTCGTTCCGGTGGCCGAAGCCAACGGCATTCGAATGGCTATTCATCCCGACGATCCGCCTTGGTCCATCTTTGGCCTGCCCCGGATCATCACCAGCCAGGAGAACCTTCGCAGACTCCTGAGCCTGTACGACAGTCCGGCGAACAGCCTCACCTTGTGCAGCGGCTCGCTCGGCGCGAATCCGGATAACGATATCGTCTCGATGATTCATGAATTCCATGACCGGATACCGTTCGCGCATATCCGCAATGTCCGCGTCTTTGATAACGGCGACTTCATCGAGACCTCCCATCGGACGCAGGACGGGACGGTTGACATCACCGGCATCGTCCAGGCCTATCACGAAACCGGATTTACCGGTTATGCCAGACCCGATCACGGACGGCATATTTGGGGCGAGCAATGCCGGCCGGGTTACGGGCTGTATGACCGGGCACTGGGCATTATGTATTTGTGGGGGCTGTGGGATGCGTACACCAGGAAGAGCCAGGATCAAGCCTCCAAAGTGAAGGAGGCTGTTCAATGAGCGGATTCAGTAACGGTATGCCGGAATCAGCCGGATCTGGTCAAGGCGCGGTCGGATCTGCACGCCAAGAGCACATCGCCCTTCCCATCCACCCGTCCATCCATGGCAAAACCGCGGTTATTACCGGCGGATCCGGAGTATTATGCCGAGCAATGGCGCTAGAGCTTGGGCGTCAGGGAGCGAAGGTCGCCGTCCTGAACCGCACGGTGGAGAAGGG
This sequence comes from Paenibacillus sp. FSL M8-0142, assembly GCF_038597315.1. Classification (NCBI taxonomy): domain Bacteria; kingdom Bacillati; phylum Bacillota; class Bacilli; order Caryophanales; family Paenibacillaceae; genus Paenibacillus; species Paenibacillus sp. FSL M8-0142. Next base: position 257,132 of record NZ_CP152008.1, on the reverse strand, counting down.
TCAGCAGGTTGCAGACGAGATCACCGCGGCTGGCGGAACCGCGATAGCGGTCTCCTGCGACGTAACGGATCCCGAAAGCGTACGCCAGGCGGAAAGGGCTGTACGCGAAGCATTCGGCCCGTGCGATATTCTGATTAACGGAGCCGGCGGCAACCGGAAGGATGCCAATACGACGAATGAAACCTTCCGTCCCGAAGATGAGGGTCAGCCCGATGTCACCACATTCTTCGGGCTCAGCGTGCCCGGCTTCCGCAGCGTCTTTGACTTGAACTTCATCGGTACGCTGATTCCGACGCAGATCTTCGCGGAGGGCATGGTCGGACGGCCGGGAGCGGTGGTGCTGAATATTTCGTCGATGAGCGCACCAAGCCCGATGACGAAGGTACCCGCCTATAGCGCCGCTAAAGCCGCGGTCAACAATTTCACCCAATGGCTGGCGGTCCATCTTGCAGATGCCGGTATCCGCGTGAATGCAATTGCGCCGGGCTTCTTCCTGACCGAGCAGAACCGTAATTTGCTGACGAACAGCGACGGTTCGCTGACGGAGCGTTCTCATAAGATCATTTCCCACACGCCCATGAGACGGTTCGGCGTGCCGGAGGATCTCCTCGGGACGCTGCTATGGCTTGTGGATGATCAGGCTTCGGGTTTTGTCACAGGAACGGTTATCCCGGTGGACGGCGGCTTTATGGCTTATTCTGGCGTATGAAACAAAACGCAGCCCCTTGGGCTGCGTTTTTTGCGCTATGCGTGGCTTTATGGTTGTCGCCTAATGCGTTGCGGCTTTATTCGCAGTGCGTATTGCGTTATGGCTTAATGCATTGTGGTTTTATGCATTGTGGTTTATGCATTGTGCCTACCTGCGTTGCATTTAGCATTCTGGCAATCTACACTTTCTGCGTTTTCGATCCCGTGATGGTCAGATCCCCCATCTGCATCTTTTTCTCGATGCTTCGGACAAACTCAAGCTCGGTTACACAGGCTTTTTCAGGCTCCGCAACTCCACTTCATGCAGAATTATAGAACTGTCTCCGGCTTGAAGAATGCCGGCAAATACTTCTTGTTCGCTTCCAGCATCTCATCCAGCAGCTTCTTCGCTACAGTGACGGAAGGCACGAGCGGATGATGCACCAGCGCCTGCAATGCGATGCCGCGATCGCCGGTGATGGCGGCTTCAATCGTCAATTGCTCATACACTTTCACGGCATGCATCAGGCCCTTCACGTGGGAAGGAACCTTTTGCGGGGCGAGCGGAATCGGGCCCTGGCCGGTTACGACACAGTTGACCTCGATGCTTGCGTCCGCCGGCAAGAAATCGTAGATGTTCCCGTTGGCTACGTTCAGCGTCTGAATATCATGGCGGTCATTATAAATCGATGTCATCAGATTGACCGCCGCTTCGGAATAGTAAGCTCCGCCCCGCTGCTCCAGCTGCTTCGGCTTCTCTGCCAGGTTCTCATCCTTATAGAGCTCGAACAGCTCCTCTTCCACCCGGCTGACGACATCCGCGCGGGTGCCATCCTTCTCTAGGGATGCCAGCATGTCTGCGAACATCGTGTCCGTCATATAGAAATACTTCAGATAATAGGTCGGAATGGCCTGGAGCGAACGAATAAAATCCGCATCCCAGCCGAAGGTCGGCACGTTCTTGGCCGTGTAGGATTTGCCTCCGTCCAGAAGCTCCGGCATCTTCTCCTCCCCGTTCACGATCGCCGAGGTTACCCAGTGCAAATGGTTAATGCCGACGAATTCGGCCAGCACCTCTTTTTCCGATACGCCATACTCTTTCGCGAGGAATTTTTGGAAGTTGATCGGCGAATTGCACAGGCCGACGGTTTTCACCTTGCTGTGCTTGAGCACAGCCTCGGTCACGATTCCGGCCGGGTTGGTGAAGTTCAGCATCCACGCATTCGGCGCCAGCTCCTCGATGTCCCGGCAGATGTCCAGAATGACCGGAACCGTACGCAGCGCTTTCATCATCCCTCCCGGACCGGTCGTCTCCTGGCCGATAACGCCGTTCATAATCGGGATATGCTCATCCAGCTTGCGGGCGGCCAGCAAGCCGACACGCATCTGGGTCGTAACGAAATCCGCGCCTTCAATCGCCTGCCGGCGGTCCAGCGTCAAATGAACCTCGATGGGAAGACCCGCCTGCTGCACCATGCGTTTGGCCAAATTCCCTACGATCTCCAGCTTATGCTTGCCTTCTTCAATATCCACGAACCACAGTTCGCGAATCGGCATTTGCTCGAAGTTGCGGATAAAGCCTTCCACAATCTCCGGCGTGTAGGAGGAGCCTCCCCCGATTACCGCTATTTTCAAACCTGCTGCCATATGAATCCCTCCAAGGTAAATATCAGATCAAAACGCAACGTTTTCCCGGCATCCGGTCAAATTGTCATACTCAGGCTCACGAAACAGCCGTTTCTTCAAACGTGAATGCCTTGAGCTTGGCTTCGGTCTGCGAATCTATGGTCCGCCCGTCCGCATCCATCGCACAGAGCAGCGCTCCGGCTACCGGATCGGATGTCAGCCTTACGCACCGGGCGTAAGGCGCCCGGACGGCCACAACCCGTTCTATCGCATCCGTAAGGATCGAGCTGTTCGGACGGTTGAGTACGCTGCCGATATACACAATATCGAATGCTTCATCGGACATGCCCAGCCGCCGGATCAGCGTGCAAACGGCATTGCCCAGTTCCTCGCCTTCGGTCTGAAGAATTCGGGTCGCGACTTCATCGCCGGCTTCTGCCGCCTTGAACAAGGTCTTGACCAGGGTCGGCGGAATGGAGATCCGTCCGTAGAGGACATCCTCGTACATTGGCTCAACCGAGGCGTACCCCATCTGCTCCAGCACGAGCGAAGTCAGCATGGTGGCAGGTCCCCGCTCATCCCAAGCGCGAACCACCGCCCGGAAGGCCAGCGTAGCAAAACCGGATCCGCCGGCGTATCCGTCGCCGTAGAGGAATCCGAAGCCGCCGTACTGCAGCTCCGCCCCCTCGCGGTTCCGGGCTGCGCTGTTAAAGCCGGTGCCGCAGATCAGTGCCGCACCATAAGGCCGGCTCGTTCCGGCCCGCATACCGATGATCGTATCGCAGGCGATATCATGCCGCCGGTAACCCAAAGCCCCGATCATGGGGCGCAGGATTTCGTAGTCGGCTTCCCGATCCGCGCCGGCCAGGCCGAAATACGCGTATTCGATGTCGTCCTTGGATACGCCGGCCTCCCGAAGAGCGCTGTTGCAGGCCTCCTTGATATTGCGCGCCGCCTGCTCCCGGTTAATCTGGTGATTCCCGTTTCCGGATGCCCCCTTGCCAACAATGTTGCCTTGATCGTCGCAGATGACGGCATGGGTCTTGCTCCCACCTGCATCCACTCCCAGATACAAACTCATGGACATTCACTCCTAGACGCCGAACCATTTGGCGTTATGTGATGGTATATGTTTAAGATACCGCTTCCATAAGCGCCCCTTCTACTGTTATACACCCGAGGAGTGATACGATCTTACTGTTTCTCTGCACTGTGCGATAAACGAGGGAGCGGGCTGCCGACAGAGGCACGCTCCCGGATGTCGCTGGGCGATGCGCCAATATGCTGCTTGAACAGCCGGTTGAAGTTGGAGAGATTGCGGAATCCGCAGGTCTGCGCGATCTCGATAATCTTCGCATCCGTTGTTTCCAATAGATGCACCGCGTGAGTCAAGCGAAGCTGAATCAGGTAATGATGCGGGGATGTGCCGACAGCCTGATGGAACAACGCGCTGAATCGGGAAGGGCTCAGATGCGTCATATCCGACAGCTCCTTCAAGGTCCATCCGTAATCCAGGTGAAGCTCCATCGTCCGAAGCACTTCCTTCAGGGCATGCATGCCCCTTCCCTTAATCGGCCGGTCCTCCGCAAGCGGTGCCGACAGATGCCGGTTCGCCAGGCTCAGAAAGCGAATAAGGTCCGAGCGGATCAGACTCATATAGGAGGTGCCTTGAGCTTTGTGCTCCTCCATCATGCTCATAAGCAGCCGGGCCATTTCAGGGCGAATCGGGGATTCCCGGTCTACCATCCCCAAGGAGCGGAACGGGTTCATCAGTTCGGGATCGAACTTCAAATCCAGCGAAAGCAGCGAAGGATCGAACATAATGACGTCCATGATCAGATTATCCGTCTCATAGGCGCGGTGGAGCGCGTTACTATTGATGAATACGATGTCTCCTTCTTGAAACGACAGCTTCATCCCGTTGATCAAAATAAAGCCCGTGCCGCTTCGGATATGATTAAGCTCCAGCGCATGGTGCCAATGCAGCCGCTGTGCGCCGACAAATATGCCGCGTGTCGTCGATGCGGTAAAAGGAAAAGCGGCATTCGAAAAATCAATGGCGTCCGGAACAACGCCCTGCGGACGTTCCACCATTCATGCACCTCCAGCAAATCATTATCGTCATTTTGTAAAAAATTCACGGCCAATCCCTATCGTTCTCCATATCGTATCATGCTCGCCGGGCAAACGAAAACAGGCAGCGCCCAAGCAGCGCTACCCTTTGACCGAATTCGGATGATAATTCCCGCTTCTCCTCCAAAACCTTCGCTTCTATGCCTCTATTCGAGGGGCAGCCGCTTTCTTCGCGTTCCTTTCCGATCGCTGTGCTTCGCACCCACTACTCTTTCGTTCCCCGTCCGTCACTGGAACCTTTACCATATCGCTACGCACCTATCCGAATCCTCATCTCGAAAATACATTGAAATTTTCTCATCGAGACTCTCGTTAAGAATCTCTCTTAACGTACTTATCCGATCCTCGTCGAGACACTCCGTTCCAATAACGAAAGCTGCTCGGGCAGCCGAACCACCTCGCCCACCAGGATGAGCGCAGGATTACCCAGTTTCACCGCCTTTGCCAGGTCATGCATATTCTCGAGCGTGCAAATGAAGGTGCGCTGGCGGCTCGTTGTCCCCTGCTCAATGAGCGCGATAGGCGTCGATCCCGCTTTGCCGTGCTGCAGCAGCTGCTCTCGGATATACGGCAGCTGGCTGACGCCCATATAGATCGCCAGCGTATCGACCCCGTGCGCCAGCAAATCCCACCGGACGGGCGAGCCGTCCTCATGGCAGCGGCTTCCCGTTACGCAAGCGAAGGAAGCGGCCAGGCCGCGGTGCGTCAGCGGGATCGAGGCTGAAGCCGCCGCTCCGACGGCGGACGTAATTCCCGGAACGACCTCATAAGGAATGCCGGCTGCCGCCAGTGCCATCGCCTCCTCCCCGCCGCGTCCGAAAACGAAGGGATCTCCGCCCTTCAGCCTCACCACCCGCTTCCCTTGCATCGCATAGGCGACAAGACGCCGGTTGATGTCTTCCTGAGAGGCCGCATGCCGGCCCGGCGCCTTGCCGCAATAGATGCGCTCAGCTTCACGCGGCGCGTCCTCCAGCAGCTCTTCATTGACGAGGCGGTCATACAGAATGACCTCAGCCTGCCGGATCCGCTTCATTGCCTTTACCGTAATCAACTCCGGGTCTCCCGGTCCCGCTCCGACGATACTGACCATCCCCAATGCCCGCACGGCCTGCACCTCCTGTCTCTTTTTCTGATTTAGCGTTCGTTCAGCGTGCTTACATCACGATATAAATCGAGCCGCTCGTGCCGTCAATTTCCGTCCGGTACGTCGTTACGCAGCCATCGTCAGGCTCATAGACCCGGCCGCTCGCCAGATCGATCTTCCAGTCATGCAGCGGGCAGTGCACCGCCGTTCCGCATACCATGCCTTCCGACAGCTTCCCGCCCTTATGAGGACAGCGGTTCTCGACGGCCTTGACGCTGCCGTCGCTCAGCCTGAATACCGCGATTTCCGTATCTTCGATCCGGAAGGTACGCGCCCCCTTCGCATCGATTTCCGCCAAACTTGCCACCCGAATTTTGCTCATGATCTTCTCGCCCCCAAACCTTCACCGGTTCCCGCTTCCGCCAGTGGCATGAAGTTCTTGCGAAGCTCCGGATTATCTATGATTTCTTTCCAAGGATCAGTGGTGTAGCTGAGCGTTTCCTCGATCCGGGATACGAGCGCAAGACGCTCCTCACGGCTTTCCAGCGCCGCCTTCACCTCATCCAGGCCAATCCGCTCGATCCAAACGGAGGTGCGCTCGTTCCAGTTCGCTGTCTCGCGGTAATACTGGAGATAAGCGCCGGTCCATTCCATCACGTCCTCCTCGGTCTTTACCGTGCACAGCAGCTCCGATTCCCGAACCTTAACGCCGCCATTGCCGCCGACATAGATCTCCCAGCCGCCGTCGATCGCCACGACGCCCAGATCCTTAATGGTGGCTTCGGCGCAGTTACGAGGACAGCCGGATACGGCAAGCTTTACTTTAGCCGGCGTATTGAGCCGCTCGAAAGCCTTCTCCATCTGGATCCCCATGCCGATCGAATCCTGGGTGCCGAATCGGCAGAAGGTCGAGCCCACGCAGGTCTTTACGGTGCGGAGCGCCTTGCCGTAAGCGTGTCCGGAAGGCATGTCGAGCTCCTCCCAAATCTTCGGCAGGTCTTCCTTTTTTACGCCCAGCAGATCGAGCCGCTGCCCGCCCGTAAATTTGACCATGGGCACATCGTATTTCTCGGCGACGGCTGCAATCCGCTTCAGATCCGCCGGCGACGTTACCCCGCCATATACCCGCGGAACGACGGAATACGTGCCGTCTTTCTGGATATTGGCGTGGAACCGCTCATTCGTAAACCGGGATTCCTTCTCGTCCTTGTATTCGGATGGCCATAGCATCCCCAAATAGTAGTTGAGCGCCGGGCGGCACTTCGAGCACCCTTCCGGCTCATTCCAGCCCAGGACGTTCATCACTTCTTTCACGCTGACCAGGTGCATTTCCTTGATCTTTTCAACAATTTCGTCGCGGTCCATCGTCGTGCAGCCGCAAATGCCTTCCTTCACCGGCTCGCCGGCCCCTTCGCCGCCGTAGATCGACAGCAATCCTTCAACTTCCGGCCTGCAGCCGCCGCAGGAGCCGGATGCCTTGGTACAAGCCTTGATCTTGCCCACCGTGCTGCACCCGTCCGCGATGGCCTCCATGATTCGCCCCTTCGTCACGCCGTTGCAGCCGCATATGATCTCGTCGACGGAATACGCCTCGAGCCTGGCCAGCGGCGATGCGGAGGCTTGCCCGGCCGGGTAGCCAAGCAGCAATTCCTTCTCGCGCCCGGTGACGGATTCCCCGCTCTTGATCAAGGAAAACAGCGAGGTCCCATCCGATGTGTCCCCGAACAGAACGGCGCCGATCATGCGCTCTCCCTTCATGACAATCTTCTTGTACACGCCCTCGATATCATCCTGATACCGGAGGGATCGCGTATCCGGGGCATCATTGAACATGCCGGCGGAAAATACATCGACACCCGAAACCTTCAGCTTCGTGGACGTTACGGAGCCTGCGTAACCGGAGGTTTCGACGCCGGCCAAGTGCTTGGCAAGCACGGCCCCTTGCTCATACAGAGGGGCCACCAGTCCATAAGCGATCCCCCGGTGCTCGGCACACTCTCCAACTGCATAGATGCCGGGAACGCTCGTCTCCAGAAAATCATTTACGACGATGCCGCGGTTCACCTGCAGCCCGGCCGACTTGGCCAGCTCGACGTTGGGCAGAATCCCGACCGCCATAACGATCAGATCGGCCTGAAGCCGGCTGCCATCGGAAAATTCCAATCCGTCTGCGCGGCGTTTGCCGGTAATGGCCGCCGTCTGCTTCTCAAGAAGGAAGCCCATCCCCTGCGCTTCAAGCTCGCGCTGCAGCATTTCCGAAGCCGGCGGATCCAGCTGACGTTCCATCAAATACTTGTTCAGATGAACGACCGTAACGTCCATGCCCAGATTCAGCAATCCCCGCGCCGCCTCGAGTCCGAGCAGCCCGCCGCCGATGACGGCTGCCCTCTTGTATTTCTTCGAAGCCTCGATCATCATTTCGCAGTCATGGATATCACGGAAGCCGATCACGCCTTCCTTGCGCACGCCAGGCAGCGGAAGCATGAACGGATTCGAGCCGGTTGCGATAATCAGCTTGTCGTAGTCGGCAACAACGCCGGATTCCGATACGACCTTGCGGTGTACGGTATCGATCGATGCGACGGCATCCCCCGTAAAAAGCCGGATGCCGTTTTCCGCATACCAGTCACGGTCATTGATAATGATGTCCTTCATATCCGTACCGCCGGCCAGCACCTTCGACAGCATAATCCGGTTATAGTTCGGATGAGGCTCTGCGCCAAACACGGTCATGTCATAAGCCCCCGGTGCCAACTTCAACACATGCTCAATCGTTCGTACGCCCGCCATCCCGTTGCCGACCAGCACCAATTTCTCAGGTTTGTTCATCACGATTTCCTCTCCTCTTCGGGTATGTTCAGGTTTTCGCCTAACAACATAAAAAGCCTGACCGCCGCAATCGCAAGAGATCCATCTCTCTTGTCGTTTGAGGCGAAGTCAGGCTTCGTTGCCGCTTCGAACGGATACACCGTTGTATCCGTGACTCGATTTTCGTTTTATTGTCCTTAACTATATAAGACGCATTTCACTATGTCAATATTCATGACACAATTTAGCCACAAAATAATTTTATCATGGAACATGTAAACTTTTATTACGTTTATGATCGAAGCAGAGAATATCCGTTATATCGGTATTTCTTTGAACTAAATCAGGGTTCCATCGACCAAACAATGTAAATTTTCCGAACATTAAGGGAAGATCTCCTCTTTATGAAAAATTGAAAATGCGTTATCATCATAAAAACACCCCATTTTCAATTACGAAATCCCCGGTTTGTTTCAAGCACAAACTCACTGCTTGTGTAATATTTTATAACATAAATGATAGACATACGTTTATAAGCTTTCGTATAGGAGGGATTCCTTAGATGCGCCGCTTACTCCTTATTCACGAACACGTCGCCCATGCTTCCAAACCGAACCAAGCTTCAGCCGAGGCCAGCGCCGTTGCCGAGGAGAACCTGAGCGAGGGCGGCTATCATGTATATACGGCCTGTTCAGCTGCGGATCTCCCGCGCTGCATCCACGAGGTCGATGCGGCTGTCGTCCATCTGCCGATCGCCAAGATCGCAGGATGGCAAAGGAATCTGGAAAAGCTGAGGCCCGTCCCTATGCTTTGGTGGTGCAGTTCTTACTCAGGCACGTCCTCCGCTGATTATTGCCAAGATGACGCTCCGATTGACGGGATTCTGACTCCTTCCATGAGCCCATCCGAGCTTCATTGGGCCCTCCATGTCGGGGCCAAGCAATTTCTCGACCGGCAGCAGTGGCACACCGAGCGGCAGCAGCTGCGTTCCAAGCTGGAGGAACGGAAATGGATCGATATGGCCAAGGGTATCCTGAGCGACATCAACCGGATCTCCGAGGCAGAGGCCTATGATATGCTCCGGCGCAAAGCCATGAACGAACGAAAGCGGATCGTGGATGTCGCCACCTCCATCGTCAAGGCGCACCAGCAGCTGAAAGCATGATTACATGAATGGAGGTTGAAGAAGAATGACGATGATCAAGTTGCTGAAGGAAGTCGGACGGGGAAAACGGGGCTCTCGGGATTTGAATTATAACGAGGCCGTCTCTGCTGCCGAATGGATTCTGGAAGACAAGGCTACCCCGGCCCAAATCGGCGCCTTCTTTATGGCCGAACGAATGAAGATGGAAAGCGTGGAGGAATTGGAGGCCTTCATCAAGGCCCTGCGTGACCGATCTTTCCGTAAAGCGATCCATGCCGGACTCGATTGCGCAGGACCTTATGACGGCAGAAAGACGTCCTTCTACGCCTCGTTTCCGACTGCCTTTCTGCTCGCAGCCGCCGGGCTGCCGGTTACGCTGCACGGCAGCGCTTCGCTGCCCCCGAAATGGGGAATTACGGTAAACGACCTATTGCTGTGCAAAGGGATTGATCCCGCCAGCATTACGCCCGAGCAGTCCATTCTGGCCGCCCAGCTCACTGGCGTGCTGTTCGCGGATGCCGAGCAGTGGTGTCCTCCCCTGGGTTCCATCCGCCCGATCCGCGAGGAGATCGGCATGCGCACGATCCTGAACACCGCCGAGAAGCTGATCGACTTCTCCCACTCGCCCTACCTCGTGTACGGCGTCTATCACAACACCGTCTTCGACCGGATGTCACAGCTGCTCCAAAACCTTCGTTACCGTAAGGCACTGATCGTACAAGGGGCCGAGGGCTCGGAGGATCTGCATATCCATCGGGCGACCCGCGTACAGCTGGTGCACCAAGGGCATTCCGAGCTTCATCTGATCGACCCCGAGCTGTTCGGCCTCGAGGCTCAGCTTCCGAAGATCGAGTGGACCGCGGAGGAGCAGCTGCGGGTGACCGAGGAAGTTTTGCAGGGTAAGGGGCACATCGCGTTTACGAACCAGGTCCTCCTTAACGCTGCTGTAAGGCTTCATCTCTGCGAGCGCGCCGCTTCCGTAGAAGAAGGGCTGTACACCCTCAAATCCCTGCTCGACAACAGGCTGGCATGGTACGTCTACGACCGGTGGCTGCGTACACTGCTGGAGCATCCGGCGCAAGGGTCCGCTTCATCGATCAGATAACGAAAACGATCAGGCCCGATCCCATTTGTTCTGCAAAAGGGCCACCCGCAATCCTTATTCCCCTTTCGGAAGACAACTAAAAAAGGACTGCAGCCAGGCCTATATCATGATGAAGGCCATAAAGCTGCAGTCCTTAAACTGCTGAATAAAAAACTGTCGTCTCTAATTAGGAATGCTCCGCCGCATCCGCCAGCGGCAGCTCGATTACCCAACCGAACGGATCTTCAAGGATGCCGCGCTGGATGCCGGTAATTGCGTCATAAACCCGGCTCGACAGCTCCCCGGTAACGCCTTGCCCGATCACCAGCTTCTCATCCTGCCATTCCAAAGACCCGATCGGCGAGATCACCGCGGCCGTTCCGGTGCCAAACGCCTCAACCAGCGTTCCGCTGCGGTGTGCGTCAATGATTTCATCGATGGAAATGGCCCGTTCCTCTACCGGAATCCCCCAATGCTGGAGCAGCTGAATGACCGAGCTGCGGGTCACTCCGTCCAGGATACTTCCGTTCAGCGCCGGCGTAATGACCGTATCGCCCAGCTTGAAGAATACGTTCATGCTGCCGACTTCCTCGATGTACTTCCGATGCACGCCGTCCAGCCAGAGCACTTGGGAATAGCCCTTCGCCGTAGCTTCGTCCTGTGCTTTCAAGCCTGCTGCATAGTTGCCTGCGGTCTTGGCATTGCCTACGCCTCCTACTACGGCACGAACGTATTTCGGCTCCACATAAATGCCGACCGGATTGATGCCTTCCGCATAGTATGAGCCGACCACCGACAGAATGATCATGAATTTGTATTGAAGGGATGGGGCCACGCCCAGCACCGGCTCGGTTGCGATAACGAACGGCCGGATATAGAGCGAAGTACCGGGCTCGGAAGGAATCCAGTCCCGATCAACGAGAACGATCTGCTTCAGAGCCTCAAGCACCAGCTCTTCGTCCAGATCCGGAATGCTGAGTCGGCGGTTGGACAAGTTGAGGCGCTCGATATTTTTGTTAGGACGGAACATCAGAATCCGGCGATCCTCGGTCAGATATGCCTTCAATCCTTCGAACACCGTCTGCCCGTAATGGAACACCTTGGCCGCAGGATCCAGCTGAATAGGCTGATACGGAACGATCCGCGGATCATGCCACCCTTTCTTCGCATCATAATCCAATATAAACATATGGTCGGTAAAGACCGTGCCGAAAGCCTGGTTGTGATGGGCCGGCTTCGGTTTTGGGGACGACGTCAATTCAACGGGTATCGTGTAAGTCATTATGCATACATCTCCTTATCTGCAAGCGTTATTAGTTGAATCATATCAATCGATACCCTATATTAAAAGTATCTGATTTATAGGGATACCATACCTTTTAAGTATAGAGAGGGGCCACTTGAATCCATGGATATTCGCCAGCTCCGTTATTTCCTGACAATTGCCCAGGAAGGCCAGATCACCCGCGCAGCTAAACAGCTGAATATGGAGCAGCCTCCCCTCAGCCGGCAGCTGAAGCTGATGGAAGAGGAGCTTGGCGTCACGCTGTTCGAGCGAAGCGGCAAGCAGCTTCGGCTGACCCATGCCGGCGAGCTCCTGCAACAACGGGCCGACTCGCTGCTTAATCAGTTCAACGAGACGCTGACGGAGGTGAAGGAACTTCATGCCGGCATCCGCGGCATGCTGTCCATCGGCGCGGTCGTTTCCTGCATCTCGCTGCTGCCCCAGCGCATCCATTCCTTCCGGCAAACATATCCCGAGGTCACCTTCAAAATCCGGGAAGGCGACCATTCCCTGCTGGCCGACCAGCTGGATCAGCGCCATATCGAGCTTGCGGTGACCCGCCTCCCGTTCGAATCGCGCTTTGATCCGGAACGTTATGCCGTGCTGCCCTTGCCCTCCGATCCGTTCGTTGCCGTTCTCCCCGGCAGCTGGGAATGCGGGCCGACGCGAGGGCAAATCTCAATGCGTGAGCTGGCAGAGCATCCGTTCCTGTCGCTAAAGACCGACCAGACCAAAGGCATGCATGAGCGGGTCATCCAGGAATTCAACCGCAGCGGCCATCCGCCGCGCGTCATATGCGAATGCTCCAGCGTCGCGATCATCGTGGCATTGGTCGCCGAAGGGATCGGCGCCACGATTTTGCCGGAATCGGTCATGTCCTCCTTCGCCATCCCCAACATCCGGACAATGACCATACTCAGCGCCGATTTCCAATCCGATGTCGGAATTGTCTGGCTCAAAGATCATGTGCTATCCAATCGCGCCCGACATTTTCTGAACACTTTTATAGAATAACATTATTGGAGGCGTATCGTCTTCTCCATGTTTATCCGGTGCCGCGCCAATGATCCGCAGCCCGGACGGCCCCCGCTCTGCCTGTACACCCTTCATGCACGAAAATTTAATGACTGATCAAGCCAAACAGGGAGAGCTGTTACGCTCAATATAACATCCTCCCCGTTTATTCACCGCCGGAGAACGCGATTTCCGCAATTGTTCCGCAGCTTGTAAAGCCGATATTGCGGTATACTCGATTCGAATCAGAATTGGCTTGATCCGCATACAGCATCGGTGTAAGACCCTCCCGGTTCAGAAGCAGACCAAGCTCAGCTACAAGGACGCTGGCATACCCCTTCTTCCACTCTTCCTTCGGCGTATAGACGGCGTTAATGCCTTGAACGCCTCCCATCCAAGCGCTTCATCTCATCCATGGGCACCAGCCTCTCCAGCATCATTCGCCACCCTCTCCTCTCATTCCGGGCCGATAAACGACAAAAAGACCCCGTCCCCATAGGGACGGAGCCTTGCTCCGCGTTACCACCCTGATTCGCGCCGGCTCTTTCCGGCACGCACTCTTCGCCATCATCCATCAATGATGCCCCATGGATAACGGCAGGGAACTCCCGGATCAGCTTCACGTCATGGACAGTCGGCTGATCTGCTCCGAGGTGATGGCCTGTTCATCGCCGCTTCCGCTGCTTCGCACCCACCAGCAGCTCTCTGATTCGAAGCATCCATACGATGCCGGCGTCCTCTTCAGCGCATTTGTTCGAAAATTTTATTCAGTTTAATCCGTTTGCGTTAAGCTGTCAAGGCTGAAATTCGTCCATCAACCCGCCGTTTTATGCAAATCCAGTCTATTTGTTGGTGAACCGAAAGACCAGCATTTCTCCTTTTTCCGGATGGACGCCATCCAGTTCGGAGTATTTTCCACCTGTATACGTATTCAGCGTCTTGCGCCAAAAAATCTGCGTGCTCATATTCCGTTCCGTCGGGTTGGTCTGAAGCTCCCACGCGCCTTGGAACTGATCGAACACAAGCTCAGCTGCTCGCCGCGCTACACCTTGTCTTCGATAAGTCCGAAGCACGAAAAAATCGCTTAAGTAATATTGAATATTGGGCGACGGAACCTGCGGCGGTGTAGAAACCAGCGCGAAACCGGCGGCAATGTCATCCACTGTGATCAGATAAGGAAAGAGAACCGACGGCTGCTCCCACCACACGTCCAGCAGTTTGCTCTGCTCGCTCAAGGTCGGCACATCCCCCTTCTCAAACACTCCATATCGGTTAGGATGGATCCCCCATATTTCAGCGATGTCATGCAAGTACAGCGGATAGAGGTTGTGCAGAATAAATGACTGTTCTTTCGGGCATAAACGCACTTCAATATTCAAGATCAATCCCCTCCCTAATCAATCATTTCAAGCAGGTTAAAATCCCGGTGAGTATGTTTAGAATAACATATTTCCCAGACCAAGATATCGACAAGTATGTAAATTTCGTTACGCATGCCATACAGGGCTGCGGATTGCTCTCCGAAAGTCAAAGCCGCCTCACGATCATTATATGACAGACAGCCTTTCCAAATATTTCTTGATCAACCTATAAATATCCTGCACGCATCCGACAGCGATTTAATTGGATTCTTAGGATCACAATCCCTCTCGGGCATCCGCTACATATATAAGCAGAGAACCTCTCTCTATAAGGTTGTCATAAATTCACAGGATTATGAGCACTCCACATCCCCTCCGGCAAAGCCCAAAAAAAAAGAGCCAACCGAATCTCATCGGCCGGCTCCTTGCTCCAATCTGCCCTCGCGGCAGCATGGATGGGAGAGGATTCCCTCAATCACTTCTTGCGTATTAAGTCAGTCCCAGCATGTTACGTGCCATCGCAAGCACTTCTTCCTGTTCCGTCAGCAAAGCAAATTGTCCGACAGCCACCGGATACGCCGCGTATTGCTCTACGATATGGTCGTACATCCGCGGCCACACCTTCCCGCCGGCTTGCTCGTATCGCTCCAGCAGCAGCTTCAGGTTATCCTCGCCGTGAACGGCATAGTACAGAATGAAATCCTTGCCCGGGTTCGTCACTTCAGCCTCTGTCCAATCCAAAAGCCCGGTAACTTGAACCTGGCTGTCGATTAAAATATGCGGAGGATGGAGGTCGCCATGGACAAGCGACGAATGGCCCGGCCAATAGGAGTCATCACCGATCCATTTCTGCCAGCGGTCCCACAGCGCCGCGGATACTCCCAGGCGGCTTCGCACCTCCTCCATATTCCGCGCCATCTCTTCCCGAGCTACCTGCGGACTCTTCACCCGGAGGCCGGCTGCCCGAGCATCCTCGTGATCGATGCCGTGGAGAGCTGCCAGCCCCTGTGCCAGCGAATCGACGAATCGCTCGCCCGGCTGCACAGGATCCATGTTCCACGCATACCCTTCCGCACCGACAGATGCGGCAGGCTGACCGCTAAGCAGCGGATAAGCGATAAGCTCTGGCGTGTAGATCCGCCAATCCGGTACGGCAACCGGCAGACGGGGCTGAATCAGCTTAAGCACCCGAGCCTCATTGTCCGCCCGTTCGAGCACATCGCCACGCCGCGGCTTACGCAGTACCCAAGACACACCTTCGGCATCCTCGGCAATGCCGACCAGAAAATCCATGCCGGATTCATTCATTTCGATGCCGTCAGGGTTCAGTTCCACCCCGTGCTCCCCTGCGATCGCCACCATGTCCCGGATAATTTCGGTATAATCCTGAGAATGAGCTGTTGTCATATAAAAACGCCTCCTTGATATCGTTATCACCCTCGCAAGCTTCTTGAGTCAAACAACAAAAAAGCACAGGCAATCATCACCTGTGCTCAGCGTAATCGACAATGGGGCGCTTGCTTCCGCCACGATCCCCTATGTCCGAGTGCACGAAAATAACCCCATCCCGGAAGACAGTAAAGGACACAGCAAATCATCCCCCACCTGCTTCGGATAGTCTTAATTTATTCGTCACTCATGACTATGGGTTACGTAAAATTGGCAGACCCATCCCGATTACCCTGCTTGAGCAGCAGGCCTCTTCATCGCGTATTCCATTAGCCGCGAAAAGATCTCAATCGGGAATAATCCAACACACGTAACCCTCCGTTCATCCTAAGTTGCATTTAGAATAACAGATTGGAGCAGGCAATACAAGGGATGATTTGGATTTAATCATTCTTTCCCTGCTATGTAGTTAGAGGATAAGCCAATTCTCTCCAAGCCCGCTTCAGTCCGGTTGGGACGAACGGATTTCCTTCGTTCATCAACAGCCGCCCCCGCGGTCAGCTCGCCTTATGCGAGGAATTCAGCTCGGCAACCGGCGGGGCCGCGGGTTTCTTTTGCGTCAGATACAACGCCAGTCCCGTAAACAGGAAACCGCCGGCGATGTTGCCAAGCGTCACGGGAATTTGATTCCATAGCCACCAATCCCCCAGACTAACGCCCGCTCCCATCAGCATGCCGGTCGGAATGACGAACAGATTGACTACTGCGTGCTCAAACCCTTGACCGAAGAAAATCACAATCGGCAGCCACATGGCGGCAATCTTGCCGCCTGTGCTCCGGGAGGCGTTAGCCATGACAGCCCCCAGGCACACCATCCAGTTGCACAGCATCGCCTTCACAAACACCGTTCCCATCCCTGCCCAGCCTAGCGAAGCATAACCAATCGTCTTCGCTTCAGCAGCGCCCCGTATAAGGTCAATAACGCCGCCCTCTTGTACATGCCCGAACTGTGTCACCGCCGCGTAATAGAGCAGCCCATAGAATACCGAGCCGATAAGGTGCCCGATAAATACCCACGTCCAGCTGGCAAGCATCCGCAAGGCCGTCGTTTTCCTTTCCATAACCGCGAGTGGAATGAGGGCGAAGTTGCCCGTAACCAGCTCCAGTCCAAGCAGCACGATGATGACGAACCCGGCGGGAAACAACAAGGCACCCGCCATGCCGATCCCCGTCTGGACCGTTGCCGTAAAGGCCAGCGTCGTGGCAAATCCAAGCAAGGCTCCGCCCAAAAATCCCCGCAGCAGCATTTGCTCAACGGTCAGCTGCGATTTACTCGTCCCCGCTTGAATCATGGCTTCTACTACTTGATCCGGCTTTACATAGGACATGGTATCCCCCTCCTTCTGGGTGTATGGAACTGAACTGCCGCCCCCCATTACCACTTTTTATAAGTCAGAAACTTTCCGTTTAACGTGACAACCACCCGGTCTCCCTTCGGATCCTCCACACGCTGTATATCCATCTCATAGTCGATCGCAGACATGATGCCGTCGCCGAATTTCTCGTGGATCAAGTCCTTGATCGCCGGTCCGTACACCAGCAAGATTTCATAGAAGCGATAAATCAGCGGGTCCGTCGGAGGCATAGGCACCGTCGTTCCACGGTATGGAATAACGGTTAAAGCCGCAACCGCCTCCGGATCCAGCCCAAGCAAATCCCCGACCTTGGCACTCTCTTCATTCGTCAGCGTCCCCTGTCCCAGCAGCGCCGTTGCCGTGCAGGCCTCCGAACGGTCGATTACGCTTGCGATATCGATCCACTTTAACCCCAATTTGCGTTTGGCCTCCACGATTCGTCTTGTGACCTCGGCTCTCTCCATGCATCCTCTCTCCTTTGTAAAAAGTAGTCTTACTCTCTACTGATCGATAGAAAATGAATTAATGTCATGTTTTCGTACACATAATATGAAAATCTGGTCTAATTATACGAATTTTGTTTGTTGTAAGTCAATAAAATTAACATTAATTATAATTATCATAAGACAATTTCAGTAAATAGATTAATTTGCGTCATATTAAATAACATAATCAGAATAAAAAAATGGCATCCTCTTCAGGACGCCATCATCTTCATTTCATAATCGCTGCAACAGAATACTGTTTTTGAATCAAGCCTCCACCTGCGCATGCTCTTTACAGAACGCAGTGAGCTCCTCCTCTTCTTCCGGCTCCATATCAAAATCAAGATACCGATCGGTCGTTCGCTCGTAGAAATCGTATTTTACAATTCGGGAATCAGCCCCGTCTTTGAGAAAGATCACCCGCAGGTAAACTCCCTGTTCAGAATAAAGCTCGTCCTCCTCCGGCACGTCCAGATCGCATACGAACTCATATCGCTGCCCTGCCAGGATCCCGAACGGATCTTGAATCAACTCTACGCTGTATTCCTTAATCGTCAGCATTAAATCTCACCCTTTCTGTCACACTTCTACATTATAAACCACGAAAACGCCCTGCCACACCTTAAAGATAGGTTCTTATCCCAGAGGACAAATGGATCATTTTTTCGTTTCTCTATGCTTTTATCTCTTACACCTGATCCTTCAAATATTCTACGATCAAGAAGAAGTCGTTCTGATAAAAAAGGAGTTGACGCAAATTGCCGATCAAGGACCAGCTGACGATCACCGTGGAGAAAGGCAGCCATCGGTATTCCTTAACCTCCCCGCTTGGCGGGATAGATCGGTTTACCGTCGTCGTGAATGATCAATTCACCAATGCGCCGAACACGACGCAAATCGCAAGCGGGGCGGGCAAGAGCAGCGCTGCCGGGAGTAATGCCGCGATCCGCTCTCCGCATGCGTACCAGCAGGAAAGTGTCGGCGCAGGCGGAATCGCCAAAAACCTCGGCCTGAAAAACCCGCTGCATCATGGTGTTAAACTGAATGGAAAGCATTCGAAGTCCAAGAAACATCAGAAAGAAGTGGTCTTCGTCATTAATAAGCAGGTGGTCAGGCTGCCGAGATCAATCCGGGACAGCTCAGCCACCCAGATTGCGAGCGGCGCCGGAGCCTTCAGTACAGGCGGCACCAACTCGGCAATTGAAAGCCGGGGCGCCCGGCAGCAGCAAGCCGTCGGCGGCGGGAGCGGCAGCAAAGCGATCAATCGGGATGTCCGCCGCAAGAAGGTTCAATCCAAGCACCGCCGTCCGCATCACGGAAAGTGAAGCGTTAGGTGGCTGCGCACCAACAAAGAAGGGACCCTGATCAGGGTCCCTCTTGTGTAGATATCAAGGATAGCCGCGCCTGTTGTCACGTGTTACATGGATTCTCCTTGGCCTGTCCGTTCTTTGCCCTTCGCGGTGGCCGCGAAGGATCTTGTCATCGTCTTGATCTGCTCCACCTTCCGGTAGCGGAGGGCCGACCAATCCTCGTCGATGGCGATCTGCCGCACCGGCTCATAGCCTTCATCCGCCAAAATGCCGGCGATGCTGTCCCGGCTGCAGTCGGAATTCTTGTAAGTTTTGGACGTCTTCTTCGGATAGCAGAGCCAGAGCAAGCCGTTATCCGCTACGGCGCTCGCTGCAACCTTGGCCAGCTCCCGCAGCTGCCCGTTGCTTGTTCCGAACGCCTGAACGAAATCATAGGGAGCTTGCACCGGCTCCGTATGAACCTCCCCTTGAAACGAGCGAATAACCTCCTGATAGGCCTCCGGCGCGTTCAAGATCAGCACGGGCTGGCCCAAGTCTTTATACTGCAGCTTTTTCACAACCGGATGGGTTTCCAGCATATTGGTTCATTCCTTTCCGCTTGATGTGTCAGGGTCAATAGCAATTGAGGGCTCTCTAGCAGAAAAAAGCATACCGCTTCGTGAGGATGTGCTTTTCCCACTACCCTAAGGCGAGCAGCTCTCCAGTTACTGCGCCTTCTTGATCTGCTTGCTCCGCAATTGGCCGCAGGCGGCATCGATATCGGTGCCGTGCTCTAGCCGTACGCTGACGCTGATGCCCTGCTTCTTCAATGTATCGTAGAATGCAGTGATCGTCTCCTTGGAGCTCCGCTGATATTGACTATGCTCATCCACCGGATTGTAAGGGATGAGATTGACGTTCGCCAGGCTGCGACGATCGCCGACCAGCTCCGCAAGCTCCATAGCGTGCTCTCGCTGATCATTGACGTCCTTCAGCAGAATGTACTCGAGGGTGATGCGGCGCTTCGTTTTCTCTAAATAATAATCGATGGCCTCCATCAGCTTCTCGATCGGAATGGCCTTGTTAATCTTCATGATTCTCGTGCGCAGCTCATTGTTCGGCGCATGCAGGGAGATCGCCAGATTCGTATTCAGATCACTGTCCGCGAACTCAATAATTTTGTTGGCCAGCCCGCTTGTGGACACCGTGATATGGCGTGGTCCGATAGCAAGTCCCTTATGGTCCTTGATCACCCGGATAAAGTTCGCCATGTTGTCATAGTTATCGAACGGCTCGCCGATCCCCATCACGACCAGGTGGCTCACCCGCTCATCCTGGCCTCTGCGGTCCAGATGAAGCTGAACCTGCATCACCTGCTCAACGATTTCTGCAGCCGTCAGATCCCGGCTCTTCTTCAGAAGGCCGCTGGCACAGAAGCTGCAGCCAATGTTACAGCCAACTTGGGTTGTTACGCAGACGGACAACCCGAATTTATGGCGCATGAGCACCGTCTCGATCAGGTTGCCGTCAGCCAGCCTGAACAGAAACTTGACCGTCCCGTCCATCGACTCCTGCTTCGTATGCTCCTCCAGCGTCACAATCGCAAAGTGTTCCTCCAGCAGCTCAAGGCATGAAGGATGCACGTCGGTCATCTCCGAAAATGCCGTAACCCGTGAGCGGTACAGCCATTCCCACACCCGGGTCGCCCGGGACTTCTTATGGCCCCGCTGGCCGAGCCAATCGACCAGCTGATCTAATGTCAATCCATAAATGGATGGTTTATTCATGATGGATATCCTCTTTCTATAAACAACATTAATTATGAGGCATATTGCAAAAATCCAAAGGGCGACTTCAATCAGCAATATATAGATCGAATGGTTTAGTTCGTCTATGTATTGTACCTGGAAGCGGCCGAAATCGAATTTTGCAAATTCCTGATATATCAAACCTTACGGCGAGAAACGGACTCCTGATTGCCCACTCTGTATTGTCCCAAAATTTCAAGACGAACACAAGGGGAGTTATAGGCAATTCACGCTTCTTATACGCAAATCAGGATTGACATATCCAATAAATACCTTTATGTTTATCATTGACTGACTAAATCGATCATAAATATCTATAGGAGAAGGGAGACACTCAACACTCATTTCGTTAATGACGATCACCGCTATTTGTCCTGCACCTGTAATCTAAATTTGAATTTCAGAAGATATTTTTCGTTTATGATTGACTGATTAAATCAATCTATATTTGGAGGTTTCGTATGAAAACAAAAGGCAAAGCGCTCATTCTAGGCGGAGGCATAGCCGGACTATTCACTGCAACCGTGTTATCCAAGCATTATGAAGAGGTGATCATCACGGATCGGGATGAGTTTCCGGCAGGCCCGGAAAATCGGTCGGGTACGCCGCAGGCCTATCATCCGCACCGTTTCCTTGCGCGCGGCAAAATGATCGTTGAAAGCTGGTTCCCTGGCATAACCGAGGAATTGCTTCAGCAAGGGGCGCATCCTCGAGAAATGAAATCCGTTAAGATGACCAATCGCTACGGCACGCTGGAAATGCCCGATGAGCCCAATGCAGGGTGCAGCAGATCCCTGTTTGAGTGGACCCTCCGCAACAGAGTGATCCAAATGCCTAATGTGACTCTCTTACCGAAGCTTGCAGCGCAGGAATTACTGCATGACGCGGACAGGAATGCCGTTACCGGCGTTGTTTTCCGGGACAAAAACGTCAGGGAATCAACGCTTGTTCAAATAAATGCGAATCTGGTCGTGGATGCAAGCGGACGCGGTTCCAAGCTCGCTGATTGGTTGCAGAACCTTGGTTACGCGGTACCGGAAGCAGAGAAACTGCACGTATCCCTAGGATATAGTACGCGGCACTATAGGGTTCCGGAGGAAATCCAGGCTGTATGGAGCACCATCCTGAATGATGGAGATCCCTCCCTTGGTATCGGCACGGCCGTGTTCAATCCGATCGAGAACCAGATCGCAGAGGTTGTTCTGTACCGCGCGGGAGGAGCTTCCTATCCGACAACCGACCATCAGTTGTACGACCAGGAGGCGCAAAATCTGTTCGGTTCCACCATCGGAGATTTGCTTCAGCAGCTTGAACCAATCTCAAGCCCGCGGGGCTACCGGATTGAGGAATGCGTGAGACAGCATTTCGAGCAGATGGAGGATTGGCCTTCCGGTCTGCTGGTGCTCGGCGATGCCTTCTGCAGCTTCGATCCGATATTCGGCCAAGGCATGACGGTGGCGGCCATCCAGGCAGATGCGCTGGACCAGTACTTGCAATCGAGGCAAAATGAAGTCCTGCTTGAGGAGGGATTCGAACGCTTCGCCCTTCTAAAGATGCAATCCGCCATGGAGCCTGCATGGTGGCTCAGTACTGCCGCGGATCTCAGATGGCCGGGGGTGACATACGAAGGCCACCTGTCCGCCCAAGGGTTCTCTTTTGCCCAGAGGCTGTTCGATCTATGCCAGGAGCTGGCTTATGCTCATAACGATATGGCCGTATTCGAACAGTATATGATGGTAACGGGTCTTTTCGCTTCGCCGCAGGCTTTGTTTAACGCAGAGTATATCAACTCGCTTGTGAATGCGGATCCATCGGGAAAAGGCAAAGCTTGGCTCCATCAGGTATTACAGGAGGTGAATTTGCCGCTGGAGGAACTACTCGCGCGGATCATCCCGGTTTTTAATAACGAGTTTCTGCCCTTATCCATGGGATTGCCCGAATAAATCAAATGCGTTATTGTTGTTATCAGCACGAGAATACCAGGATGAGGGATGGACGCAATGACCCCTTTAAACGAAGAACAATTGCATCAAATACGCGACGAACGAAAAGAACAAATCATGCGAGCTGCCATCAAAGTATTTTCTAAAAGAGGAATCTTCGGAACCAAAATGAGCATGATTGCCAGCGAAGCCGGAGTCAGCCACGGCCTTCTCTATCACTACTTCAAATCCAAAGACGAGTTGTTCATCACACTCGTTCAATGGTCGATGGAGGAAGCTCGGCAAGCGTTCTCCGAAATCTATAACGTACCCGGTACCCCTCTTGAGAAAATCGCTCTGCTAACCTCAATGATTCTCCAAGAGGATGATAATTCGCACTTTATGCTGATTCAGCAAGCACGCACCTCGGATGGCGTGCCCGAAGAGGCCAAGCGGATTATCGAGAACTATTCCATCCATGCTTTTGTTGACCAGTTGATGCCGCTGTTCGAAGCTGGGCAGAACGCCGGGGAGATTGCGGCTGGCGATCTGAGAGAGCTGGTGGCCTGTTATTTATCCGTGTTGTCGGGATTAATGACGCTGAAGTCCCAAGAGGATCCAAGCTATACGCCCCCGAAGGCGGAGCTGCTGCTGCGGCTGCTTACGAACGGATAAGGATCATAACGCAAACCAAACACACCTCCCATGAAACCGCCCGGATTGTCTCCGCACATTTCATAAGAGGTGTGTTTTTTACGATTGTCGTATATCAGAGGGGTGCTCCGGGTTCATGCTTCTCCTGCTCCAGGACTCGCGATCCTCCGCTCAGTGTAATCCAAGTATCGAACTCCCGCTGTCCTTCATGCAGGCGAATAACCCTCGCACCGCGGAGCATGCCTTCCCGGCCGTAGGTGCCATAACCGGTAGCTCTGCCGTAGCAAAGCCGGATGCCGTTGAGTTCACCCCAGTAATCGTTAATGTGATCATGTCCGGCGAACGTGCCCATCACATCGCCCCGCTCCAGCATGGCCGCGAACAAACCGGTGTTCAGCTGCGGGCAGCACACTGCCTCAAACTTGTTGCCATAACACGTCCGGCGTTCCCATACATCCCTGTATTCCGGAATCGGGATGTGGAAGAAGGCCAATGCCGGCATGGAGTCGCCGCCACGCTTTACGCTGTATGCGGCAGACGCCATTTCATACCAGCGGATCTGATCGCGCCGAATCCAATCATAGCCTTCAACGGCCGGATGCTGTGACATTTCGCCCGAATCGAAGAAATACAGCACGGCCTCAGCCGTATCTTCCCCTTTTCCGTAAATAGGAAGCGTGTAGTTGCCGACACCGCTAATTTCCGGCGGCCCAGGCTCCGAACAGCAGCCGGGAAGATCCATGGCAGCCTTCATTAATTCCTCCCGCGTAATATCGCCTTCCGTATCATGATTGCCGAATACGAATGCCCAGCGAATCCCCCGAGATTCCGCCGCGAATACGGCATCCTTGAAAGCCTGAACCGGGTCCAGGCAGCTTGCGGAGCTATCCCCTGTCTCCCCCGTATAGATAATATCTCCAGTAAACACAACGAGATCGGGTTGTTCCAGGTCCAGCACCGCCTCCATGCACTGCCGGCTCGCTAAGTCTTGCGCATCGCCATTCCTCCAGTGAATGTCGGTAAACTGTACGATCGTAAACGTCTGATCTTCTTTAAAGCGGAGTACGGGCTTCATATTGCAGCCTCCCTTAATTTCGGTTTGCGGTTTTTGTGTGAATTGTTGTTGTTTTATGTGTATATTAGAGGGTATTCCATGATTTCGTCAATGATTTTTGTTGACATGATGAGGTAACTGCCATAATAATTAGTTGAAATCAACAACACTGGTCAATATCAGTCATACATATGTGAGGTGAATCCGCAATGTCCGTAACCTATGAAGACCGGCGGCAAAAAATCCTGCATCAATTGGAGCTTGAAGGCAAGGTCCAGGTTCACGCCCTCGCGAAGCAGCTGGATGTATCCGCCGAAACGATCCGCAGGGATCTGGACCGCTTGGAGAAAGAAGGCAAGCTGCGCAAAGTTTACGGCGGTGCCGTCAAATCGCGCTCCGGACAGATCGAACCGTCCTTCCTAAGCCGTTCGCAGACGCATTCGGAAGAAAAGGCCGCGATCGGCAAGCTGGCAGCTTCCCTTGTTAAAGACGGGGAGACCATTCTGCTGGACAACGGAACGACCACGATCGAGGTGGTGCGTTATCTTCAGGACCGCCCGCATGTCACGGTCATCACGCACTCGGTGCCTATTCTCAATCTGGCGATGGAGATTTTTCAGGGGAAGATTATTTTTATCGGCGGGGATATGGACCGGACCAAACAGGCTGCAACCGGCCCGCTTACCGAAATGCTGCTGGAACAGTTCAAGGTGAATAAAGCGTTTATCTCTGTCGGGGGCATCTCGTTAACCGACGGCATTACCGATTATGATGTGGATGAAGCCTACATATCCCGAAAAATGCTGGAGCGTGCGGAGGAAGGCATCGTTCTCGCCGATCATTCGAAGCTCGGGGTAACCACATTCTCGAAGCTCGCGAAGCTGGAGGACATCTCCATGCTCATCACGGATCCAGGCTGCCCGCAGGAATGGGTGGATAATCTGTCTGCTCGCGGGATCGAAGTTCTTACCGGGCCGATCTGATGGAGCTTCTGGCCCTGCTTCTGGTCCTGTCATCCGGTCTGACGCATGCGCTCTGGAATCTGTTTACGAAGCGAAGCATTCATAAATCGGTATTTCTGTGGTGCATTCATTCGGTAACCTTAATCATTCTGATGCCCTATTTCTGGATCGAAATGTCGCAGCTCACGCTGAGCCCGAAAGTATACGGCTTCATTCTGCTGTCCATGACCATACAAGGAGGCTACATCCTCCTGCTCTCTAAAGCTTATACGCATGGGGATATGTCCCAGGTCTATCCGTTCATGCGGGGGCTCGGCGCCATGCTGACTTCCCTTTGCAGCCTGGTTCTATTTCACGAGCAAATGAGCACCGCCGGCGTCCTTGGGCTATCCGCCATTATTTTCTCTTTATTCGCCTTATCGGGGATCCGGGCCGGCTCACGTCACAATGTGAATGGAAAAGCGCTTATTTATGCCTGTCTGGTGGGGCTCTGCATTTCAGGCTATACGCTCACGGACAAGGCGATTCTGGATGCCGGAGTTTCCCCCGTGCTGTTAATCCAGTTATCGAATATCAGCTATTTCATCGCGCTTATCATCCCTGTCCTGCGATCCGGACAACTGAAGCGGGAATGGTCCGTTAACTGGCGCACCATACTGCTCGGCTCTGTTCTGGCGCCAGGCTCGTACCTGTTGTTTCTGTTTGCCATGAGGCTGACGCCGCTTGCCCATATTGCACCGATCCGTGAGATCAGCACCGTATTCGGCACGATATTCGGCATTCTTATACTCCGGGAGCAGCAGGGCTCGCGCCGAATCGTGATGTCCGCGCTGATCACATTAGGCATCATCACCATCGCAATCTGGGGTTAGCTCTCGTCTCGTCGGTAAGTCAACCATGTATGAGTCCTGAGTCCAACACTGCCATTCTATGTATCATCAAAATGTACCGATCATGTACATAACAAGGAGGCTGCCATCTATGGCACAACGAGTCGTCATTCTTGGAATCGACGGGGCGGGCGGATTCATCCGTCAAGCAGACGCCCCTCATCTGCTTGAGCTTCTGCAAAGCGGAGCGTATACCTATGAGGCACGGACCGTTTATCCCAGCATCAGTGCAGAGTGCTGGGGTTCGCTCTTATACGGCGTGAGCCCGGAGCGTCACGGGCTTAACAACGACAAAGCGATTCATCGCAAGACCCCTTCCGACTTCCCTTACGCCTCGCTCTTCAAGCTGGCCCGCCGGAAGTGGCCGGATGCACCGTTAGCCGCGTTCAGCTGCTGGGAGCCGATCAACAGAGGGATCATTGAAAACGATCTGGGCGTCCACATGGAATCCATGCCGGACCCTGAGCTCGCGGAAGCCATCACCGCTTATATACATCAGCATCCCGATTTCAAGCTGATGTTCATCCAGCTTGACCATCCGGACGCCGCCGGCCATCAACACGGCTTCGGTACTTCCGGTCAGCTCGCGCAGATTGCCGTCACGGATCAATACGTGCATAGGATTATGGACGGCTTGCGCAAGGAAGGACTGCTGGAGGATACCTGGGTCATCACCGTGAGCGACCACGGCGGAGGCGGCGCCCATTCGCATGATCACGGCAGCGACCATCCGATGGATATGACCATCACCTGGGGAATTACGGGACCTGCCGTAAACGCCGGCCCTATCCAAACGCCGGTTGGCATTATGGATACGGCTGCCGTTACGGCGCATGTGCTGGGATTGCCCGTACAAGAATGCTGGGAAGGAACCATTCCCGGAGGACTGTTTTCATCAAATTTATGAATCGGCCAAACCTTTTTTAAATAGCCAACAGACCAAAAGCCGGCGATTACACGCCGGCTTCTTCGTGGAAATCGATCTCTTCCGTCCGTCGAATTGCCGCAAACCATCGCAGGACGTCATTATGATGATCTATAATCTGCTGGGCGGTCAGGGCCGAATTATTCCAGGTGCTGTGGGCGTCTCTTGCCAGCGTGACCCGGTAGCCCAGGCTTACCGCCCTTCTGCATGTCGTATCCACGCACAGATCGGTCTGCATTCCGGCAAGCACGAGATGCTCGACGCCGTGACGCTTCAATTCATCCTCAAGCGTCGTTTGATAGAATGAATCCGGCTTCGTCTTGTGAACGATCGCATCCATCATTGCAGGTGCAATATCGGCATGAATCTTCCATGCCTCCGACCCCTTCTCCAAGCCCTCATCGCTGTGTTGTATGTAGACCACGGGAGCATTGTCCTTCCGGGCCTTTGCTATAAGCTGCTTGATGTTTGTCAGCAGCCGTTCTCCCTCATATACCGGATCCCCTTCATCAAACATCGCATTCTGCACGTCAATGACCAACAACGCCGTTTTCCCCATCCCGCCAGCCTCCCTGTTCATATTCCAATCTTTCTCCACTATAGAACGTACATTCCCGTTTTGCAATACATAAAAGTAGATTTTGGAAAATTCCCGGATATTGAGCAGAAGAGCTGGCTAACCGGAAATGATAAGGGATCATTGAAAGACGGATCGGATAATCCGCATCCCCTCAACTTGATATAACAACTAATACAAGCTAAAATACCACAAATAAAGCAATACCACGCCGCCCACCGTCCTATCCAGGATGAATAAACTGCTAAAACATTAGAGCCCCCTCTTCCACCGACTTTTCAGGTTCGACATACCAACTTAAATGATGTAATATTAATCTATCGATTTTTCTGACGAATCCCGCGTATATGATATATCAAATTATAAGGGGATATTCATGGAACAATTTCCGCTATACCAGCAAATCGCGAATGCGTTACGGGCAAAGATTGAATCCGGGGAGCTTCAGAGCGGGGATCAACTGCCAACCGAAGCTGAAATCTCGAAGACTTATAACGTAAGCCGCATCACATCCAAGCGGGCGCTGACCGAGCTTGAGAATGAGAAACTGATCTATCGGATCCAAGGGAAGGGCAGCTTCGTCAGTACATCGCCGCCTCCCCGCCAAGCTTTCGGCGGAAGCGGCAAGGACGTTCTGCTGATCCTGCCGTTTGCCCATAATCCCGGGCTCGGCGATTACGAGAAAGGGATTAATGAATATCTGGCTGCGACGGATTATACGCTGAACATCCAGTCGAATACGATTGTCGGGCAGCGCAGATTGCTGCAAAGCGCCCTTCAATCCTCCCACTCGGGCCTGATCTTCTACCCGGTTAACAGCGTATCGGATCTCGGGATTTTGTATCAGTATCATCTTTCCGACTATCCGCTCGTCACGATGGATAAATGCATCCAAGGGATTCCGTTCCTCTCCGTGGTCGCCGATAACTTCGACGGCGGCTACCAGGCTGCCCGCCATCTGATCGAGAACAATCACAAACGAATTGCCTTCCTCTCGTCCCAGAAGATCGAGGACTCATCGTCGCTCCGGGAGCGCTATTTCGGCTATTTGAAGGCGCTGTTCGAGGCAGGCCTGACCGATCCCGGCATGCATGATCTTACCGAACAGGGTCTGGCCCATGACAATCCTGCGTCGCAGGAATATTTCCTCCGGCTCCTCGAATCCGTGATGGAGCAAGGCATCACCGGCATCGTAGCCGAGAATGACCTCATGGCCATCGAGATCATTCAAGCTGCCAAAGAACGGGGGCTGTCCGTCCCGGACCATTTCTCCATCGTGGGCTTTGACGATATTCAGCTTGCCGGTCTCATCGAGCCGAAGCTGACCACCATCTCGCAGGATTTCGAGCGGATGGGGTACCTTGCGGCCGAAAGCCTGATCGGGCTCATCGAGCAGCAGCCCCGGGTTCAAGCCAAGGAGAATGTTGTGGTTCCGGTACGGCTCATTAAGCGCCAGACCGTCAAGAAGCTGTAACCTGCCATCTATTTTCAATTGATTAAAAAAGGAGATGTTACATATGCTGCAATACATCGATACACGACAAGGCTCCAACAGCAGATATCCTTATTCCAACGGAAACACGCTTCCTTATACAGGCGTGCCTTTCGGCATGAACCATTTCGTTGTGCAGACCCACAATGAAGGCAGCTGGTTCTTTAACCCGCATGACCGCATCTTCCAGGGCATTCGGCTGACGCATCAGCCAAGTCCTTGGATGGGCGATTTCACCCACTTTCTGATGACACCGATCGCCGATGACAAGATCAAAGGCTCCGTCTTCACTTGTCAGAGCTCATACCGTCCGGAAGAGGCCGTATTCAAGCCGCACTATGTGCGGGTTAAGCAGCAGCGCTACAACATTACGACCGAGCTGGTTCCAACCTGTTACGGAGCGGCGATGCGCATAAGGTACAATTCCAAGCAGCAGGCCGGATTGGTGCTGAACGTTAGCAATAAGAGCGAGTTCCGCCTGGATGCCGCGGGGCGCAGGCTCACCGGATACGTCAGCAATTTTGCCGACTGCCACGACAAGGATTTCCGGATGTATGTGGCCATGAGCTTCAGCAAAGATGTGGACCTCTCGACATCCGGATATTATGACGCGGAAGGTGCCTTCATTCCCGAAGTCTCGCTGGGCGGCACCGATCAACATGCCGTCATTCGATTCAAGGACTGCGAGCGGGAGTTGTTGGAGGTGAAGCTGGCAACCTCGTTTATCAGCATCGAGCAGGCCGAGCTTAACCTTCAGCGTGAAGTCACCGGCACCCTGGATGAGCTGAAGGACCGCGCTGCCGAGTCGTGGAATCATTACCTAGGCAAAATCCAGGTCACGCATTCGAACGAAGAATACCTGCGTACATTCTATACCTGTCTGTACCGCATGTTCCTGTTTCCGCAGAAGTTCTATGAACTGGACGCCGATCTGCAGCCGGTCCATTACGATACGACGGCTAAAACGGTCAAGAAGGGGATTTTGTACACGAATAACGGATTTTGGGATACGTACAAAACGGTATATCCGCTTTACTCCATCATTGCTCCGAAAGAGTATGAGGAAATGCTCGAGGGCTTCCTGAATTCCTATCGCGAGGCCGGATTTCTGCCGAAGTGGCTCTCTCCGGACGAGCGCGGCCTGATGCCGGGGACGCTGATTGATGCCGTGATCGCAGATGCTGCCGCCAAAGGAATCGGTATGCACCTGATGCCTGAGCTGCTGCAGGCCATGCTGAAGGCAGCCACGACGCAGAGCGGACAGAATTGCTACGGGCGCCAAGGGACGCTCGATTACCTCCAATATGGGTATGTACCAAGCAGCTACCACGAGAGCGTGAACCATACCTTGGACTATGCCTACAGCGATTACTGCATCAGCCGTGTTGCCGACGTGCTCGGCGAGGAGAGCATTGCTGAGCAATACCGGCAAAGCGCATTGAATTACCGGAACATTTTCGACCCCGTCACCGGCTTTATGCGGGCGAAGGATAAGAACGGACAGTTCCGCCAAGAGTTCGACGATACAGCTTGGGGCCGGGATTATGCCGAAGGCAGCGCCTGGCAGAACAGCTTCGCCGTATTCCAGGATTTCGAAGGCCTGATTCAAGCGTACGGTTCCAAAGAACGCTTTTTCGACAAAATCACCGAATTATGCAACAAAGCGCCGGATTTCGACGTGCTCGGGTACGGCTTTGAAATCCATGAGATGAGTGAGATGGCCGCGATCGATTACGGGCAGCTGGCGATCTCCAATCAGCCGAGCTTTCATATTCCGTATCTGTTCAATTATGTAGGGCAGCCAGCCTCGTCCCAGGTCGTTCTGAAGCAGCTGATGAGCAACCTGTTCAACAGCGGCTATGACGGCTTCCCGGGGGATGAAGACAACGGCAGCATGTCGGGGTGGTACGTATTCAGCGCGATGGGCTTCTACCCGGTTTGTCCTGGAAGCAATGAATATGTGCTCGGTATTCCACTCTTCGACAGCGTCACCATTGAGCTGCCGAACGGCAAGCAAATGCGCATTCATACCGATAACAACAATCGGCAATCCAATTTCGTTTCGAAAGTGGAGCTCGGGGGCGAGGAATACACCAAGCTGTTCATAACGCATGAGGATATCTTGGCAGGAAAGACCCTTGATTTCCGGCTTGGCTTGGCACCCCGCTACCGTTCCTATACTCCGGAGGAGCTTCCATTCTCCTTATCCAAGCAAGAACGCTAAAGGTTCACTTGTAACTGTTACAAGGGACATCCCTCAAGGCCGGATTCATGGCCTGCGGGATGTCCCTTTTCTTCGTTTGGGTTCACTTCTCTGAAAATGAAAAAAACGGAATGTTCGGCGCCGCATCGGGTAACAATACACTTGATCTTCATTTATGACGGATAATCAGAGGAATTACGGGGGTGATATTGTTGTGGTCGACGGTATTATACTACGTTCCAAAGTGGACTGTTTTTGCTCAAGCCTTTCTGCTCTTGATCATCCCTCTCCTGCTCTTACCCATGTTCAAGATGATCCGAAAATCCATAAACTCCAGCTTTTCTTTGAAGCCGGACAAGTATTCCCCTCCTAGAACGGAAAGTCCGCTAAAGAATATCCGTTTGACCGGGAAGTACGATACAGACCTAACGGCGATCCGTAAAGTTATCGGAGGTCAGGCGGATGTTCGATTCCGTGAGATTACGATCCGTGGAACGAGGGTCAGGGCCGTGCTCCTGTTCGTCGAAGGGTTGACGGACATCGACCTGGTCGTCACGCAGCTGCTCAAACCGCTAATGCTCCATGGCATACCGGAAGAACATCGGACAGCCTTTCTTCATTCAAGCAGTGCGATGAAAGACTATTTAACCGAACAGGTGATGACGGTCAGCGAAGTTCAAGCCGTGACTGAGATGGAGAGGTTCGTGGAATCGGTTCTGTTCGGTAAAACCGGGCTGGTGGTGGAAGGGATGCAGGGCGCATTCCTTATCGGAGCCGCTAAAGGGAAGAGCCGGAGCATTGAGGACCCGATCTCGGAGGCGCTTCTGCGCGGTCCCCGTGTCGGCTTTACCGAGCGTCTCGGAGACAACACGGGCCTGCTCCGGCTCCACGGACAAAACGAGAGTCTCGTCATGACAAAGTTCGAAGTAGGGAACCGGGTAAAGAAGGACTTGGTTTTGGCCTACATGAGGGACATCGCCGATTCCAAGCTGGTGGAAGAGGTAGCCTCCCGGATTCAAAGGATTGAAATCGATGATCCTATGGAATCCGGATACATTGAGCAGCTGATCGAGGACAACGTTCTGAGTCCGTTTCAGCAGGTGCAGAACACCGAAAGACCCGACAGAGTGATTGCCGGATTGCTGGAAGGAAGAGTTGCCATTCTGCTGGACGGTACCCCGTTTGCTCTCATCCTCCCGGTTACCTTCAGCATGCTGCTCCAGTCGCCGGAGGATTACTATGATCGATGGCTGCCAGGGACTTTTATTCGTGTATTGCGGTTTCTGGCTGCTATGCTCGCCCTGTTGGCCCCGGCGCTCTATATTTCATTCATCTCGTATCACCCCGGCTTGATTCCGACCAAGCTGGCGCTTTCCATTACCGAGACAAGGCAAGGCGTACCGTTCCCCTCGATCATCGAGGCGCTCATCATGGAGGTCTCGATTGAAATCTTACGTGAAGCAGGAATCCGGCTCCCGAAGCCGATCGGACCTGCGATGGGCATCGTCGGCGGTCTGATCATCGGCGATGCGGCCGTCAACGCTGGCATCGTCAGCCCGTTCCTGGTGATCGTCGTTGCCGTTACCGCCATCTCGTCCTTTACCATTCCGGTATACAGCGCCGGAATTACCCTTCGCATTCTTCGTTTCACCGGGATGTTCAGCGCGGCGGTGCTGGGACTGTTCGGCGTCGTCCTGTTCTTCCTGTTAATTTGCAGCCATCTGGTACGCCTGAAGAGCTTCGGCGTTCCTTATGTGAGTCCTATGACACCTTATAACATCAGCGAGTGGAAGGATTTTATTATTAGAGCTCCGCTCAAAATGATGAAGAAGCGGCCCGGTATGTTAAAACCAAATGATAGCGACCGAAGAAACTGAGGATATCCATGCAGTGAAAAGAGGTTAGAACGATGAGCAGTCCCAACACGAGTCCTAAAGAGAACATCTCCACTTCGCAAGCTGCCGTAATGGTTATCAACTATATGCTTGGGGCCGGTATCCTTACCCTCCCCAGAACTACCGTAGAAGCCGTTCGAACGCCGGACGCATGGATCTCCATCATCGTGTCCGGACTTATCGTTTTGGCAGCAGGCTGGATCTTAGTATCGCTGTGCAAAAGATTCCAAGGAAAGACATGGTTCCAATTTGTTCCGGAAATTACGGGCAAATGGATCGCATTCATCCTAAGCCTGCTGGTTATCGGATATTTCATTGTCATATCGGCTTTTGAGATTCGGATTTTGGCCGAGGTGACGGCATTATTTCTACTGGAGGGTACGCCCATATGGGCAATCGTCCTGCCCTTCATGTGGATCGGCCTGTATTTGGCGCTGGGGGGCATTAACTGCATCGCCCGCCTCTATGAAATCATACTGCCGATCACGCTTGTATTTTTGGTTCTCGCCCTCCTGCTGAGCAGCAATATTTTTGAGGTGGATAACCTGAGACCGGTGCTTGGATCCGGTATTATGCCTGTATTGCGGGGGATCAAGCCGACGCTTCTGTCCTTTACGGGCTATGAGATTATGCTTGTTGCCACAGCTTTTATGAAATTCCCCAAGAAGGCAACTAGTGCTGTGATAATCGGCATATCGGTACCTGTTTTGATGTATACCTTTACCGTCATTATGGTTGTCGGAGGGATGTCGATTGACGGCGTGGTGACGAGAACATGGCCCACTTTGGACCTGATGCGCAGCTTTGAAGTGCAAGGCTTGATTTTTGAACGGTTCGAATCCCTCCTGCTCGTCATCTGGATTATGCAGATTTTCTCTACCTATACCGTTACGCTGTATGCGGCATCCCTAGGATGGTCGCAAGTATTTAACAAAAAGTTCCGTCCCTTTGTGTTTGCATTGCTTCCTGTCATCTTCCTCATCGCGATGATTCCTAAAGACGTGACGGAAGCCTTCAAGCTCGGCGATACGGTCGGCTATGCCTCCGTCTTTCTGTTCGGAGTCATGCCGCTGATATTGCTGCTGGTCAGCTTGGCCCGCAAGAAAGGAGCGATGCCCAAATGAACAGAAGGGTCCGCCAAGCGCTGCGGGTTACCGCAGCCATGCTGCTTGTCCTTAATACCGGATGCTGGAGCAGCCAGGAAATTGAAGACATGAGCATTGTTGTAGGACTCGGGCTGGATGTCGCCAACGAATCCCGATTCGAGCGCGATATCACCAGGCAAGGGGGAACCTATCCGAAGAGGAATGTGGTGACTGCGACGGTGCAGATTGTTCCCCCTATCTCAGGTCGTGGCCAGAGGCAGGGCCAAGGCGGTTCAGCCGGGTCACAAGGTTCCAGC
This sequence comes from Paenibacillus sp. FSL M8-0142, assembly GCF_038597315.1. NCBI lineage: Bacteria > Bacillati > Bacillota > Bacilli > Caryophanales > Paenibacillaceae > Paenibacillus > Paenibacillus sp. FSL M8-0142. Next base: position 222,544 of record NZ_CP152008.1, on the reverse strand, counting down.
ATGGCCTATTTGAACGAAAAGCTGACGGGAGACTCCATGATCCAAATTTTCCGCCAGTTCTCGGTTCGGAGAGACCGTCCGCTAATCGGAGACCATCTCAAGGTAATTGTCGTTGCATCTGAATTGGCCAAACAATACAGCTTGGAGCAAATCTTCGATTTCATCCTTCGCGATAACGCCATACGTCCAAGCTGCCTTGTCGTTGTCAGCCACCGGGAGGCGATCGAGGCATTAAGCTCGACAGAGCCTGGAGAAGTCCCCGCCTTCTACTTGACGGGACTTGTCGATAATCGAAGCCGGTCCAACAAAATCCTTCCTCCGGTGACGCTGATGAAGCTGGACAGCACCCTGCAGTCGGGCACCAGCTTTCTGCTGCAAAACATGGTTACGTCTAATGGCGAGCACAAATTTTCGGGAGCCGCCATTATTAAAGGCAGCTCCAAGAAGTGGATCGGAGAATTAACTCAGTTCGATGTGGAAGGCTTGTCTTGGATCAGGGGGGAAGTCATGGGCGGAGCGCTTAAGGCGTACGCACCTGCCGGGTATACGGTTACCTATGAGCCGAGGAATTCCAGCAGCAATATCACCCCCAGAGTTAAGGATGGCGACATTTCCTTTCATATCAAAATCAGGTCGGAAGGCCGGTTAATTGAGGACTGGAGTTTCCGGAGATCCCCTCCACCGAATCCTATCTGAAAGAAATGGAGAAGGTGTTCGAAAAACAAGCCTCCAAGCAAATCGATCAGGTGCTGCACAAGATGCAGCATGTATACCATGTCGACGTTGGAGGATTCGGTGAACAGCTTCGGATCAAGCATCCAAAGCTGTGGAAGCAGATAAAAGATCAGTGGGATGATACCTTCAGCCGCATCCCGATCACCTATGAGCTCGAGATGAAGATAACGGATGCCGGATCATCCACGGATTGAGAGTGCGAGCGCGGAGCTGACAAGCCCGCGCTCGTTGACGTTCTGCAGATGCTCAGATCCCCTTATATCAGAAACATCGCTACAGCCGTTGTGGCCGCAAGACCGATCAGCACAGGCTTCAGATTGCGTCTGGCCAGCTCGAACGGACTGACGCCGCATATAGCTGCCGCCGGAATAAGGGCCCAAGGAATCAGCGTGCCGCCTCCAACCCAGATGGCAGCCACCTGGCCGAGTGCAGTCAGCGTCTCGGCGCCGGAGCCGATCGCAGCAGCGAACAGCTGCGCAACCGAACCGGCCAGCGAGATCCCGGAGAAGCCGGAGCCGTCCAGACCGGTAATGATGCCGGTAATGGTCAAGGTAACCGCACCCGCCGCACCATTGAGCGGCACCACATGGGCAAGGGCAACCCCCAGATCGTTCACGATGCCGTGCGAGGCGGATGGCAGAACGGTTCCGAACAACTCCGCGAAAGCTGCATCGCCCAGGTAGAAGAAGGCCGCGATCGGGATCACGGGCCCGAAGACTTTGAAGCCGAACATAAGACCCTCGATTAAATATGAGGTGACTTTCTCAAGTCCCCGGTTACGGTGAGCGATCAAGGTAATGGCACCAAGAATGAGGACGGCCGTGCCGCCAACGAGAGCGGTTGCATCCCCTCCCTGCAGCTTCAGGAGGAACATCGCCGCAACATCTGCAGCGAACAGCAGCAGGATCGCAATCGCCAGCCATTTCTTCATCCCCGGCGATATAACCGCCGTCGCATGCTCCTCATCCGAATGGGTCGTGAGCGCATCTCCCGTGCTTTTAATCGTGACGAGTCCATCCCGCCAAGTGCCGTTTCTTAAATCCCTTCGCATCATCCAGAACGCGGTCACGGTTGTAACGGCTCCCATCACGATAACAAGCGGCACGCTGGCGGCCATGACACTGGCTACGGGCAGCCCTGCCGCATCGGCCGTCAGCTTCGGTGCTCCCTGGATAATATAGTCGCCCGATAGCGCGATACCATGACCGAACAGATTCATGGCTACCGCGGCCCCGAGGGCAGGGAGTCCGACCCGAATCGCCACCGGCAGCAGAACGGCGCCGATTAACGCCACGGCAGGCGAAGGCCAGAAGAAGAAGGAAGTGATCATCATAATGATGCCGATCCCCCAATAGGCCATCGCCGGCGTGCGGAGAAAGCGCGTTAACGGCGCCACCATCGTCTCGTTAATCCCGGTCTTGATCAGCACCCTGCTCATTGCCACAATAATGGATATAATCATGATCGTGCCCATCAGCTCTTTCGTTGCATAAATGAACGATTGGAACACGCCCGAGACCGAGCCGCTGAGTGTCTCCGTCGCCAGCAGGCCGAGCGCAAAGATGCCGGTCACGCAAATCAGCGTCGTGTCGCGGCGCCGGATCAGCAGCGTCAAGATCAGCACGATAAACGCCAGGTACACCCAGTGAATCGCGGTCAGTTGAATTCCCATATGCCGTCACGCCCTTTCCAGGCAGTTGGTTTATTTGTGACTACATCTTATGCATGGGCCTGGGCAAGGGTTCAATGACCCGTACGACCGGACGTTTACGAAATCTGCACGATGCGTATGGTATATTGAATGCGAGCGGTGTTTTGCGAGGAAAGGAGTTGAATCGATGTACACCATTCTGATCGTGGAAGACGATGAACGCATCGCGGATAAATTAAGCTCGGCCATCTCCAAATATGATTTTAATGCACGCATCATTGATGATTTCAGCCGCGTCATGGACATCTTTACGGATACGAAGCCGGATCTGGTGCTGCTGGATGTTAATCTGCCGAAATACGACGGTTTCTATTGGTGCCGGCAAATCCGAACCCAGTCCCACTGTCCGATTATTTTCATCTCGGCACGCGACAGCGGCATGGATCAGATCATGGCGCTGGAAAACGGGGCCGATGATTATATTACGAAGCCGTTTGACATGGAACTCGTTCTGGCCAAAATCCGCAGCCATCTGCGCCGTGCGGTTGGCGCTTATGCGACCGGCCAAGAGGAGGAACATACCGTTGAAGGCGCCGGTCTCATCCTGTATCCGGAGCGATTCGTCGTGGCCTATGGGGACCGGTCAGCCGAGCTTACCCAAAAGGAGACGGCCCTGCTGATGATGCTGATGGAAAAGGACGGCCGCGTGGTCAGCCGCGAGCGGCTGCTGGATCTGATGTGGGAGGATCAGCATTTCATCGATGACAATACGTTAAATGTCTATATCACAAGGGTTCGCCGCAAGCTTCGCGAATTGGGCGCCGGAGACCTCATTGAGACCGTTCGGGGAGCAGGCTACCGGTTCGTGACGGGCAGGGAGCCCTTATGAGACTGTTCCTGCGGGAGCATCTCCCGCTCATCTTGTTTTTTACCGTGCAAATGCTGCTTGTCCCCCTCCTGTATTGGCTTACCGGGGAGGGCAGGCCCTTTGCCATCGTGCTGTACGGGATTCTGCTGGGCAGCGTCGTGCTGCTCGCCTATCTTGCGTACCGTTATCTTTCCCACCGCACGATGTATCAGGAGCTTTCTTCCGAGGATCTTTCGGAGGAGTTCTCCAACCCTCCCTTGGGTGAAGCGCCCCTGCCGGAGGCGATGCATGAGCGGATCAGCCATTATGAACGTTTATATCGCGAGCAGCTGTACCGGCATCAAAGCCAGACCGACCAGCATCTCGCCTTCATGAACCGCTGGGTGCATCAAATGAAGACCCCGCTGTCCGTGATTCAGCTCACTCTCGATGAAGTCGGAGAAGCACCCGCCGAGCATATTCGGGAAGAGCTCGAACGGATACGCAAAGGCCTGGAAATGGTGCTGTACACCGCCCGCTTAGACCGGTTCGAGCAGGACTTCGCCGTAGAATCCATCGGACTCCGTGCCGTGGTAAGCGAATCGGTCGTCGAGAACCGCAGGCTGTTCATTCGTAAAGGCATTACGCCGGTGTTCCAAATCGATGATCAGATCTCCGTCTATACGGATGCCAAATGGTTCAGGTTCATGCTGGGGCAGATTCTGACGAATGCCGTGAACTATTCGGGCAGCCCCGGTAAGAAGATTCATTTGACAGCCGAAGCGTCAGGAGCATTCGTTAAGCTGCACATATGCGATGAGGGGATCGGCATCGCGCCGGAGGATATCAACCGGGTGTTCCACCCCTACTTCACCGGAGAGCGCGGGAGGCAATACCATGAATCCACCGGCATGGGCCTTTATCTTGTCCGTGAAATCGCCCATAAGCTTGATCATTCCGTACAGCTGGAGTCCACGCTCGGTGAAGGAACCACCGTTACCTTGACGCTGCGCCGAGCTGATAACCAAGGCACACCTCGAGACTAGGTGTGTCTTCTTTGTATAGGCATAGGATATCGTGAGATCCATCGTCTAAAGAATACGAACAAAAAATACGAACATAACCTTATGGCAGATGTAAGCTCCGTTTCACCTAAATCCATAGCAGGGCCAGGGCAATATGCGATAGAGTTAGGTTACACTAAGAGGATGTTCAAAAAGCCGTCTTTTGATCACGTAGGGAGTCAAGAAGTAACTCGGCATCGAATCTTGAATTCAGCCGGGCCTTCCGGTGCTCACGTACCCAAAACGTACGCTCCGCTCCTCACTCCCTAGCTTCATCCAACCTTCTCGGTGCTGAAAATCCGACTTTTTGAACTCGCACACTAATTAGGCATATAGAAAGGAGCTTACGGGTTATGGCTATTCTTGAAGTCACAGCATTAAACAAAGTATATACGGGCAAAGTGGCGACACAAGCTCTTACCGATATTCACCTCACCATCGATGAAGGGGAATTCGTCGGCATCATGGGCCCTTCGGGCAGCGGCAAAACCACGCTGCTGAACATGGTATCCACCATCGATCGGCCAAGCTCCGGCGAGGTCAAAATCGGGGGAAAGAATCCGTACACCATGAAAAAGGGCGAGCTTGCCCACTTCCGCCGGAGACAGCTCGGCTTCGTATTCCAGGATTTCAATCTGCTCGATACGTTAACCGTTGCCGAGAATATTGTGCTTCCGCTGACGCTGGACCGTCGTCCGCTCAAGGACATGGAGAAGCAACTGCAGCAGACCGCCTCGCGGCTTGGCATCCGCGAAATTCTCAATAGACGCGTATACGAGATTTCAGGAGGCCAAAGGCAGCGTACCGCGATTGCCAGAGCGATCATCGGCGCGCCTCTGCTGCTCCTTGCGGATGAGCCGACAGGAGCGCTCGACTCGAATTCCTCGCGGATTGTGATGGAGTCGCTCGCCGAGATCAATGAGCGGGACCGTACCACCTTGATGCTGGTTACGCACGATCCTTTGGCCGCAAGCTATTGCAACCGCATCGTTTTTATTAAGGACGGCAAGCTTGCCGCCGAAATTCACCGCGGCGAGAACCGGCAGGCCTTTTTCCAAAAAATCATCGATACGCTATCGTTCTGGGGAGGGAATACAAGTGAACTTTCCTCAATTCGCGTTTAACAACGTCCGGCGGAATGCACGTCAGTATTTTGCCTATCTCTTAAGCAGCTCGTTCATGGTCATGATCTTCTTTACCTATGCCGTATTTATCTATCATCCGGCTATCGAGAATTCGCCAATGGGCGCCATGACGCGTACGGGCATGACCATTGCCACCGTAATCGTGTATGTGTTTGCCTTCTTGTTCGTGCTGTATTCGATCAGCGTCTTTCTGAAGTCGCGGAACCGGGAGTTCGGTATTCTTACGATCCTCGGGGCCGAAGCCAAACAGATCAATTGGCTGATTTTCCTGGAGAACACGCTCATTGGCGCCATTGCCATCATCACGGGCATTGCCAGCGGAATGCTGTTATCGAAGGTGTTCTTGCTCATCAGCACCAAAGTGATTGATATGGACGAGCTGCCGTTCTATTGGCCGGTCAAAGCGATCCTGCTGACCGCCGGTGCGTTCGCCGCGCTGTTTCTCGTCATTTCGCTCTTCACCTTGCTGTTTATCCGGAAGAATCAAGTTTTGGAGCTTCTCAAAGGCACCAGCAAACCAAAGACCGAACCGAAAGCCAATCTGTTCCTGGCCCTCTTGGGCGTGATCCTGCTCACCATCGGCTTTTCCGTCCTTCGCGTCAAGGAGTTAGACCCTACAGGACTGATGATTGCTGCGGTTACCGGCATTCTGGGCACGTATTTCTTCTACTCCCAACTATCCGTATGGGTGGTTCGCATGCTGCAGCGAAATCGCACGACCACTTGGAGAGGGACGAACCTGCTATGGATCTCCGAAATGAGTTACAAGATCAAGGACAATGCCCGCATGCTGTTCCTGGTCACGGTTGTCGTGGCTCTGGCCTCCATGAGCACCGGCTTCGTGCTGGCCATGCAGCAATCGATTCGATCGGTATATTTGGATAACCCCTACGCGCTTAGCTACACCTACTACAGCAATGCCGACGAGACTAAGGTGCAGGATGAGTTGGCCCTGATTGAACAGCGACTCCAGTCAGAAGGGCTTAAGTATAAACGTGCGGAGGTCGAGACCATCTACTATCGCTTGTCAGCGAATGGGGAGGACTCCTTACACATCATGCCGCAGTCCCAATACGATCGTTTGGCTGCCATGATGAATACCAAGCCGGCTGGGGCACTCGGCGAGAATGAAGCCTTATTGACGGAAACCCCGAATGCAGCGAAGAAGAGTAAAGGGAAGCTAATGGAAGCGGATATCGATTTATCCGGTCAGCCCTACTCATTCAGCTTGGAGAACCGCACAGACCGGATCGCGGCTTTGGTGTATAGCGGCAGATTGATGGTCGTTACGGACACCATGTTTGAAGAGCTGCGGAGCGGGGATAAAGCAAATAGAATCAGTGTGAATCATACCTATCCGTTTATTTTTCCCGGTTCCCAAGGGCTCCCCCAGAAGGACGATCCTGAAACCAAGCTCGGCCAAGAGCTGTCGGAATGGAACGGTAGCGCAATCAGTGAAGGTTATATAAAATCCAGGGCGGAGAACTATTACACCAATAAACAGGCCATCTCATTATTCAGCTTTATCGGGGTGTTTGTCGCCTTGATCTTCTCGATTTCAACCGCCAGCTTCCTGTATTTCAAGCTGCACACGGAGCTTTCAGCGGACCAGGCGATGTACCGTTCCCTGTCCAAAATCGGACTCAGCGCCCGGGAGATGAATATCTCCGCAACAATTCAGATTGCCGTACTGTTCTTTATCCCGATCTTGGTTGCCTCCGTGCAGTCCTTGGTCGTGCTCGGTCCCGTTCTTGGATATCTGGATGCTCCGTATGTTAGCGGTCCTGTATTGGCGGCCTCATCGGCATTCTTGGCTGCCCAAACGATCTATTTTCTAATCGCCAGAGCCCGTTACATCAAGTCTGTGAATAGAATGATGGTGTAACACAATGGCTACAGTAAAAAATGAGACCGTGATGAAACGCCAGCCTGCCACTGGAACGGGACGATTACAATTTCTAGACCAGTTCAGGGGATTCGCTCTGCTTGGCCTGCCGTTTGTTAACGTACTGGCGCTCTGGCTGATCGCCACGCCTATCGTGTCCTTATTTTATCTAAGCTCGCTCTTGATGCTCGGACATATCCGCATAGGCGCCAAGGTCTTGCATCCGTTACAGGCGTACGGCAGGATGGCGCTTACCAATTACATTGGCCAAACGGTTTTTTTGGTCGGAATTCAACGTTTAATATTGAATGGATCCCCGAGCACGTATGTCGTCTCCACGCTCGTTTCCCTAGGGATTGTGGTCTTCCAGATCATCATCAGCAACCTGTGGATGCGTTGGTTCCAATACGGGCCTCTGGAATGGTTGTGGCGGTGCGGGACCTATTGGACCCTCTTGCCGATTCGCCAAAAAACAGGAAACCCGCAGGCCTGAGGCCTATAGGTCTCCTGTTTTTTCTTGTAGATGCGCCCAGTGATCATGTAAATCCCGAAAAGTATCGTCCATATAAACACAGGGCCTGCGGTGACCGGGTAGATGAGCACGCTTAATTTCGGAAGCAGCAGTGCAACAGGTATTCCAATCGCCCCCCACACTCCTGTCGCTATGCCAATCCAAGCCAAGACGGGCTTCATATTGCCTCCAGCAAGCAGCGCAAGGCCAAGCAGGCTTACTCCGATCCAGGCCAGCATCATGGCAAAGTCGCCGGCCATAATTCCGAAAGCAAATAATCCCACACCCAAGGCGGCTGTCCCAGGGTCCTGCACTGAACCCCACTCCTTGGCAAGGACCGGAAGAACGGTTAACTCCATCGCAAGTACGAGCACCCATATCGTGATCGCCGCAACGAACAAGCGGGAAGCCAACATCGCAGCAGGGCGCCTGCTGGCGACGGCCTCCCCGAGCGACAGTCCTCCCAGCCACAATAATATGGCCGCCAGCATCAGGCTGTGATCCCATTGCCAATAGGTCAGCATGTCCGGAATCATCGATATAACATGGTGCCCCGTCCACGGATCCGTAGCCGGCGGGTGCATCAGCGTAGCTGTAACAAACAACGCCCCGCCCAATAAAATGCTGATTCCTGCATAACGGCCAACCCGCGAAGCATCCTTCCATTTGCTCATGAGGGGTTCCCTCCTTGCTTCTTCGTCTACCTATCCTTATACTTCCCGCTCTGCGTTGAAACTAGAAGTTTAAGATTTTGTCGCGACATTCAAGCAGATATGACTGATTCCACTGAAACCGGGCCATTTACGTCCGCTGAAGAGCGGGATATGATATCGTTATCCACACAGTTGAAAAACCTAAAACGCAAGGAGGCGGCACATCGGATGATGAAGATCAGCGTTTTTGCCAAGGTCAGCGGGCTGTCCATCAAAGCGCTGCGCTATTATGACGAGCTGGGCCTGCTCAAGCCGGCCCATGTGGATGAACAAAGCGGATACCGTTATTATGCCGAGGAGCAGCTTCTGACCGTCAAGCGGATTGCCGCCTACAAGGAACAGGGGTTTACATTGGAACAGCTTAAGCCGTTTTTGGAAGACAATATAAGAGCCGATGCCGTTAGAGACAAGCTTTCCGAGAAAATGAAGGAGCTTCAGGAGACGGTGCAAAGTCTCCAGCTGCAGCTGGATGAGGTGAACAGCAGACTATCTCACCTGGAGCACATCGGGACGGGGGATCCCGCGGAGTCCATCCGGACCCGGAAAGTCCCGTCTCAACGCGTCGCTTCCCTTCGTGACCAGGTCCCCCGCAGCCAGCTATGTCTCTTGCTCGATGAGGTTATGAAATATGCGGCTCTACAAGGGGAAGAGGAGGCCGGGCAGCTCATCATCCTTTGGCATGACGACGGCAATGGGAATGCCGATGTGGCAGACATTGAAGTTGCCCTCCCTTTATCCAGGGATATACCTGCCAATGGCCGGGTGCGTGTGCATGTCCTGCCAGAGCTGGAGTCAGCCGCATCCCTTATCCATCATTGTGATCCGTACAGCTATAGCTGCCCCGTCATACCCGAGCTCAAGGCATGGATTTCGTCCCAAGGTCTCGTTCAATCGGACCGGGAGCCGATCCGTGAAATCTATCTCACTTCGGACAAAGATATTTACGGCAGGAAGCGCCCTGCGGAATTGCTTATTCCCTTGCTAGGTAATGCAGAGTAGCCATTCCATAACGTGATCGGATACCGGAGAAGCGCCTGGGCCCAGCCCTCATCGCCTCAACACGTACTTGGAGAGGTAGTAATCCGGCTTGTTTTTCATGAAAGCTCAAAAAATGCTCCCCCCCTCTTGACTCTCCCCTTAACAGGAGAGTGTACAGTAGCTTTAAATCAAACAAGAGGAGTGGGATTTTCATGAAACGATTGGAAGATAAAATCGCATTGGTTACAGGCGGAAGCCGAGGCATCGGCAAAGGAATCGCGCTTCGGCTGGCGGAAGAAGGGGCACTGGTCGCTGTTCATTACGGAACACGCCGGGATGCAGCGGAGGAGGTTGTCCAGACCATACAGAATCAGGGCGGGCGGGCTATCGCCTTAGGCGCCAACCTGGAATCGGTAGACGGAGCCAAAGGGCTTATTCATTCGCTGGAAGAGGAACTTCTTCGCGCAACGGGGGACAACCGCTTCGATATTCTGGTGAATAACGCAGGCATCGGAACCTCCAAGACCTTTGAAGAGACGACCGATGAAAGCTTCGATGAGCTGATTGCCGTAAATGTAAAAGCACCGTTCTTCCTGGTGCAACAGGCCCTGCCGCTCCTGCGTGATGATGGGCGCATCGTCAACATCTCCTCCGGCGTGACGCGGATCGCTTATCCGCATATTATGGCCTACAACATCACCAAGGGAGCCATCAATACGTTTACCTTGCATCTTGCCAAGCTGCTGGGCCCGCGCGGAATTACGGTGAACGCGGTGCTTCCAGGGATTGTGGACACGGATGTGAACGCATCTTGGCTGCATACGCCGGAAGGACAGCAGCATGCCGCGGAGATGTCCGCGCTTGGCCGAATCGGTCAGCCTTCGGATATTGCGGATGTCGTAGCGTTTCTCGCATCAAGCGACGGGCGCTGGGTCACGGGACAAATGATTGACGCAACCGGCGGCTCTCATCTGTAACTGTGAAGAAGGGCTATCCTTGCTCGGCAGTAACGCCAAGAATGATAGCCCTTATGCTATATATACTGCTGTTAATTGGATCTGTTAGTATGCTGCTCAATCAAGGTAGCTCTTTCCCTCAATTCGTTGTTCCATCGGATTCGCCCATCCGCACAACCGACTTTCGCTCCGGGTCCCAGCGCAGTGACAGAGCCTCACCTTGCACATGCAGGCCTCCCACCCATTTGTCGATGATACCGGTGCGGGCATCGCCGGCCTTTCCGGCTAATACCTCCCGGCCCAGATTCGTGACTTGCAGGACCTGATCTTGGAAATGCGGGGCGGCCTGCTTGAAGTCCGGAAACGGTGCTGTGCCATCAGTAACCAGCAGCGGGTCCGGCCCCTCCGTCAGCTTCGCAAGGTAAAACCAGAATTCCAGGTCCCCCATGCCGAGCATATGGAGCTGGTCTCCTACCCTTCGGAACAACTCATACGGCTGATGAACTCCATCCGCTACAGCCTCTAACGTCGTCTGCTCGATGATTCCGAGCCCATTGCCCACAGAGGGCAGCCGGGCAAGATGGGCCTCGAATGCATCCCTTGCAAAAGGCAGTGCCGGGGAATCCACCTCCAGCATGCGCTGATGTTGCTCCGGCCGATCCGAGGTATAGGCTTCCCACAACATGCTGCCGAGTGCAAGCTCGTCTTCTCCGATCGCATGCCATGTGCCCGATAAAGTCTCGAGCTGCTCGGTGCTGAGCTGCCCCAACCCGCGAAAAAGCTCAATGCCCGGGTAGGCGCCAATGCACAGCAGGCTCAGCTTCGTATTTCCCAATGACTGCTCCTTAAACCAATGCAGCAAATAGGACAGCATGGTCTGGTCAAACAGGTCATGCTCAAACCAGAGCACGATTTCATCATATTTATGAAAATCCCGAAGCTTCCTCTCCTGCGACTCGCAGGTCTCGATATATTCCTTCTGCGGAATCCCGAGCGTTTGCTCCAAATAGCGAGCCCTCGTTCTGCGATTATCCGGCTCGTCCATTCTCGGAAAGACCGGACCAAACGAATAAAGCTCTCTCCACACCAGGATATCTCCTTGAATGTTCCCTTGCTTCAGCTTATCCCCCACTGAATCTCCGTTGACAATATGCAGCATACGCCTGCCTCCCTCATATAGATCGGTGAACACCGATACAAAGTCGGCTACATGAAGCGTGTTCTTCAGCTTCCGCCGGGCATCAAAGAGCCGCTTCTTCAAAGCTGCCAGAGATATATCCAGATATTGCGAAATCTCCTGCAGGCTGTAGCCTTGAAAATAATAGAGCTGAACCGCAATCCGCATGCCCGGCGGCAAATCCGCGATCGTGGCATGCAGCTGGCCGATCAATTCTTTCTTTTCCACAACCGTCTCCAGGCTCCGCTGGTCGCCAGCCGGCAATTCCATCTCGTGCAGCGGTAACGTCTGCAGCTGCTTGCGGCGCAGGTCCCTGTAGCACTGCCGCTCAACAATCACTTTGAACCATCCGGGAAAACGCCGGGGATCCTGCAGCTTATGCAGATTTGCAAAAGCCTCCGTAAAGGCCTCCTGCACGGCATCCTCCGCCGAGTGGGGATCCTGCAATTTATCGTAGGCTACGGCCAGCGCCATTCCGGTATAATGCCGGACCAGGCTTTCCTGAGCCTCCGCACTGCCCTGCCGGGCTGCCTCAATCCACTGAAGCACGTTCATCTAACCCTCCTTTCCCGGTGTCTCTATCCCTTAAGTGCCGATCTGAATGAAAAAGGTTACCTTCCTTCAAGAAATTATCGTTTGAACCGGATGGATGATCGATCGGAAATTCTCCATCGCCTTCGCCGGCGCTTCCGAAACACGGTTCCAATGGTGATAGAAGCTGCATGGAAATTTAAACAGATGGCCGAAGTCCCAGTCGATCGCAGCTCCGTCAATGCCCGCCCAGTACTCCGGCTGATGCGGCAGCCAGACCGATCTTGGAGCCTCCGCGAGAGGCAGCCGATTCCACCGGGGATATGAGCCGGATCGGTTCCGCAGGGTCCAGCCGGCGGCTGGCACGGAGCACCTTCACGATTTTGAGCAAGCCCGGCAAGCCTCTATGGAAGTAAGTATGGTGGCCTAAATCGTACAACAGGTTTAAGGCATGGGAATAGGTCAGCATATGCCCCAGCAAGTCATGATGGGCTTCCGCGCGGTAGATCACCGAATAAGCGGCCAGTTCGTTCAAAATAAAAGCCGACAGCTGATCGCCGTCCGTTATTTCAGGTATCCCGTCAAGCTCATCCAGAGTCAGCCGTTTAACCTCGGCTGCTGAATATCCGATCCAGGACCTTCCCGGGATCGTCTTCGCGAAAGAGCCAATTAATTCCGCAATATCGGCAGCTTCATGCCGTAGACCGCCTCCAAGCTCATGGAGTGCAGCCAGGCTTATTGCGGAATAGATCACGTTGTGACCTACCCAGTGCAAGCCATCAATCGTAGCGTCTAGGGCCGCGAGAATCCGTGCTTCCGCGTCTTTCACGCTTATGCTGTCCTCTGCCGCCGCCCTTCCCGGCTGCAAGTATTTGCCGACCATCCTCCGATTCTCCACCGCCACGGCCTCTTCAACCTTCCCGGTCAACCGGTTTGCCTTTGCGAAAAAATAACCCGCAATCGCGGCCGCTCCGTAATGGGCCTGCCAAATATCCCCCGTTTGCCGTCTGCACTGCGACAGTATGGTTAATCCGTCAGCGAGAATCACCGTCTCCTGATCCCTCAACATGAATCCCCCCATAACGCTTGACATTAACCTAACACCTGTGTGATGATACTCATCAAATCATCTTGTTCTCTCTTCCATTCGAAAAAGAGCTGCGCAGATGATTTCAAGAACAACATACCACACGGCTAGGAGAAGAAATAGTAGCTTATCTTTCGAGGTCCAAGCGAACCGGCGAATGGTGCGAGGCCCGGTACCCCGGAATAAGTGAATGGATCTTCTCGCTTCAACCCCAACCTTCGGCTAATGCCGGGGCAGTAGGCCTTGACGGCTCTCCTCCGTTATCATGGGAGATATGACAGGAAGCATGGCGTTGTCCCCCTTCCCCATTCCTCCCGTGTCATGGATAAGAGCGGCTGTACGGTCGAATTCGGGTGGTACCGCGGAGTTACACTTCGTCCCATAGAGGGATGAGGTGTTTTTGTGTTGTTCGCAAACGATCAGGAGGTGTGTTATGAAACGATTATTGTCTGGCATCAAGCCAAGCGGGGATTTGAATATTGGCGGGTATGGAGGCTCGCTCCGTCAATATGTGAAGCTGCAGCATGAGTATGACTCCTATTTCTTTGTGCCGGATCTGCATGCAGTGACCGTCTATCAGGATCCCAAGGAGCTGCATCAGCGCTCGCGGGACATTGCAGCGCTGTATATCGCATCGGGGATCGATCCCGATAAAGCGACGATTTTTCTGCAATCGCAGGTCCCTGAACATGCCCAGCTGGGATGGTTGCTGGAGACGCAGGCGCATTTCGGCGAATTAAAGCGGATGACCCAGTTCAAGGAGAAATCCGCCGGGCAGGATACGGTAAGCTCTGCCCTGTTCACGTATCCGGTCCTGATGGCTGCCGATGTGCTGCTCTATCAGGCAACGCATGTGCCGGTCGGTGACGATCAGAAGCAGCATCTGGAGTTGACCCGTGATGTGGCCGAGCGGTTCAATAACCGGTATGGCCGCACGTTTACGATGCCCGAGCCGATCATTCAGGATATTGGCTCCCGCGTCATGGGCCTTGACGATCCGTCCAAGAAAATGAGCAAGAGCAATCCGAATAGAAATAGCTGCATCCACATGATGGATACGCCAGAGGATATCCGCAAGAAATTCTCCAAGGCCGTTACCGACTCGGACGGACAGGTCCGGTACGACTGGGAGAATAAGCCGGCGGTCAGCAATCTGATCGAGATTTATTCCGTATTCTCCGAGGAGGAAATCCCCTTCATCGAGAAACGGTATGAGGGCCAAGGATACGGTACGTTCAAGAAAGAATTGGCCGAAGTGGTCATCGAGAAACTTCAACCGATCCAGGAGAAGTTCCATCAAATCGTGAATTCCTCCGAGCTTGATCGCATTTTGATGGACGGAGCGAAGCGTGCTTCCGAAACCGCAGGCACAACACTGCTTGCCGCCAAGAAAGCGATGGGATTCGTCACGTTCTGAAAGCACCGCAGGGCGTCCCCTTGGTATCTGCATCCTGCTATTAGGATTGAGATCAAGGGGCGCCCTGCACCATTCATCCATTACATCGTGCCTTATCCACCGTCAATAACCTCTTATGAAGGCCCACTCCGTAATCCAGTAATCCATCGTACAGTTTCCTTTTCCATGTGCTATTTCGGGCGCTCATCCACTTATGTTACGATGCCGCAACCGACTTTCCTTTATCCGAGCGTTTTCCCTTCTTCACCACCGAAGCTAAGTGCAATACCAAGAAACCGCCGGCGATCGCCCATAGTACCGTATGATTTGCCGTTGCGGATGCCGATCCGTCAAAATACATCACATCCCGAAGCGCCGAAGCGGCAAAGCGCAGGGGGATCCACGAGTACAGCCAATCCTGCGTGGCCTGCGGCAGAAACTCCGGCGCCATATTGAGAAGCGGCATCGAGAAGAACATCAGGAGCACCAGGATCCCCATCGCCGGAAGTCCGAGCCAGTTAAGCAGCGTGGACTGCAGGAGGAAAAATGCGGACCCTGCCAGCCACAGCATCAGCCATACGTTGCCCCCGTTCGTTAGCTCCATGCCATACCAGGAGGAAGCCATCCATACCAGGAAACCGGAGGCCAAACCCGCCAGCAGTAAACCAACAGCACCTTGAAGCACGATCGCGATCCCCCTGCTGCCATCACCAGCTGCTGCTGTCCGAAGCGCCTGGAACAAGGACAAGCTAATAATCAGGCATCCGATCCATAGAATTTGCGTCAGCAGCCCCGGCGCATTGCCGCTTGCATGATTAGCTCCGACCGGGTGGACAATCTTTTCTTGAACCTCAAACGGGGTAAGAAGAGCCTGTGCTGTTGTTACGGGCACCAATTCCGCCTGCGCGCCAATCATGGTCAATGCCTGTTTGGATAGCTCGGAGCCTGCCATCTTGAGCACCTGCCCAAGCATCTGCTTGACCACGGCGGACGCTTGGGCATTCATCCCCTCGTTTACCAGTATGTGAATGACAGCCGGGTTGGGAGCCGGAGACTGAAGGGTCAGCATGCCTGAGCTGAGATTCTCCGGAAGCACCAGCGCTCCGTAATATTTCTGCGCATCCATCCCTTCTCTCGCTTCCGCCTCCGAAGCTACGATCTCCCACCGAACGGGCAGCTGCGTGTTTTGCTCCAGCATTCCCTTCATCTTCTCCCCCACAGCAAGCGTCTCCCCGTTCGGAAGCGCTGCAGGCTGATCCAGCACGACCAGCGCCACTGGCAGAGATTTTGGCTTTGCGCCTACGATCGAGCCCATCATGGCAACGCCAAAGACGGTTAACACCAGAAGGACTGCCAATGCGCCAATCCACAGCATTTTTTGCCTTAAGAACACCATATCCACCACTCCTCATTATAATGAACAAACTGTTGATTAATGATCACACCGTTAATTATAATGGGGAAAGAATGCAGTTCAATCATCAGCTTTATTCCGAGTGTTCATTACTCATCATGTTCAAGATAGGTGTTCATTAATTGGGATAAAATCATCGGTCAGGGGGAGAACACGCTTTGCCTAGAAAAACGGACCGCAGGCAGATTCGAACGAATCAGCTGCTGCGCAAAACGTTGTTTGAGCTTATGCAGGAGAAGTCCGTCAATGCCATCACCGTGACGGATATAACGAGCCGCGCGGATATTAACCGGGGGACGTTCTATCTTCACTACAGGGACGTGCCGGACATGCTGGAGAAGTTGAAGGAAGAAGTGATGGCGGAAATCCACAGCATCGTCCTGGAAATCGACCCGAGGGATACCAGGATTTATGCGGAGAAAGGCGAGCCATATCCGCCCTCCATCCAGATATTCGAGGTGCTCATCAAACACGGCGACTTTATCAAAGCCGTCCTCGGGCCTAACGGAGATATGTCTTTCGTGCGTCAATTCCGGCAGTTCATGACCGAGAATATGTACGACAAGCAGGCCTTTCGAATGGCAGCACAGAATAGCCGGATTCCAAGCGACTATCTGATTGCTTACATGACCTCGGCCAATATCGGGCTGGTCATCCACTGGATCGAGTCAGGGATGAATCTGTCCGCAGAAGAGATGGGCGCCCTGATGACGCAGCTGATCAATTACGGGCCGCTGATCACATCCGGCCTCGTAAGCAAGGCATAACGAAGAGGGATCCATTCGCTGGATCCCTCTTTCATCATTACCATGCAGCTGCCGCTATTTAATCATCTGCTTCACGAGCTCGCGGTTGCGCTCCTTGAACACCTCGTTGTGCGACGATACCATCGCGCTGCGGTGCGCCTCCGGCTCGATAAAGCGCTTGGCGCTGTTGACCGCATTGGCCGCATCCTGGAACGCGCCGGCAATCAGATGCAGCTTCCCGTCGTAATGCAGAATATCCCCTGCGGCATACAGTCCGGGCACGGAGGATTGGCAGTGTCCGTTCCCGGCAATGTAATAATCGTCCACGCGTTCGATCCCAAGCCCGCTGTTCTCAAGCAGGGAAATGTCGCGTTCATAGCCGTGGTTGATAATGACTTCGTCGACCTCAATGACATTTACCTCGCCGGTCTTGCTGTTCGTGAGTTCCACCCGCTCGATTGTTTCGTGGTTCTCCGAAGCGATCAGCTTCGTAATCTGCGTATGGAAAAAGCAGCTGGCCGAGCTGTTCAGCAGCTGCTCGACCTGGGCCTCGTGGCCGCTCAGCTCTTCTTTCCGGTAAGCCAAGTATACCTTCTTCGCGACCGGCTCGAGTTCATTCGCCCAGTCGATGGCGGAGTTGCCGCCGCCGGATATAATCACGGTCTTATCCTTGAAATGCTGCAGCGATTTGACGGTATAGTTGAGGTTCGACACCTCGAACCGTTCGGCTCCTTCAATCTGCAGCTTCTGCGGATTGAGAATGCCCCCGCCAACGGCAACGATGACCGTTCTCGAGAGGTGGGTGCCGGAGTTCGCGGTATGTAATTCGAAGATCCCTTCCTCGTTACGGGAAATGGATTCCACCTTCTCATTCAGCAGCACTTCCGGACTGAAGGTCAGGCCCTGCTGAACCATCTGCTCGATGAGCTTGGCGCCGGTAATCGGAGTCTGGCCTCCGACATCCCATATCATTTTTTCCGGATAGACGTGAACCTTCCCGCCCAGCACCGGCTGGTATTCAATAATCTTGGTCTTCATTCCGCGAAGCCCGCTGTAGAAAGCCGAATATAAGCCAGCCGGCCCGCCGCCAATAACCGTCACATCAAAAATTTCGTTCCCTGCCACGAATTACACCTCCGGGATATATCGGTAAAAGGTTATGTCCATAACCTATACTTGGACGTAAATGATTATCATTATCATTTAGTATACGTTGCCTTCATTTATTTTACAATCGCGGATTTTATTTTTTTCGTTTTTTTATGATTTTATCTATATATAGTAATCCTATTCGGATTTTAGCTATATATTGAACAATAGTGTTGTGTGCATGAAAATTATTTAAATATTCCATGAAGATACTTATTGACAAAGAGAGGTCCCCATATTATATTATGGCTGATATTGAGAATCATTATCGTTTAAAAAGCGAACTTTCCCCAGGAGGTGAACCTATATGATTCGTCTTTGCACAGATCGATTAACTGTCGGTTACGGTGAGAACGTCATATTAGACCGGCTGAACGTCGATATTCCCGATAAAAAAATCACAACGATCATCGGTCCGAACGGCTGCGGCAAATCCACGCTGCTGAAGGCAATGACGCGCATTATCCCGTATCAATCCGGGGCCGCCATTATCGATGGTCAGGAAATCGCGCGCATCAATACGAAGGAGCTGGCCAAGAAGCTGGCCATTCTCCCCCAAACACCGGAGGGTCCGGGCGGATTGACGGTAGGTGAGCTGGTGTCCTATGGACGCTATCCCCATCAGCGAGGGTTCGGACGTTTAACGAAGCAGGATATGGAGGTTATTGACTGGGCGCTTTCCGTCACCGGAACCCAGGATTATAAATATCGTTCCGTGGATGCCTTGTCCGGCGGCCAGCGGCAGCGGGTATGGATCGCGATGGCACTCGCTCAAGAGACCGAGATGATCTTCCTCGACGAACCGACCACCTACCTGGATATGGCTCACCAGCTTGAGATTCTGGAGCTGCTTGAGCAGCTGAACGTCATGCAAGAGCGCACCATCGTGATGGTGCTCCATGATCTGAACCAAGCGGCCAGATTCGCCGATTACATCATCGCTATGAAAGACGGAAGCGTTATTCAGGCCGGTGATCCCGAGAACGTCATCTCGCGCGAGGTGCTGAAGAAGGTATTTAACATTGATGCGGAGATCGGACGCGACCCCCGCACCGGCAAACCGTTATGCATCACATACAATCTATTAAGAGGAGAGCAAGAACATGAACCCCAATTGGAAGCAAAACCTGAACTTGAGGAAGCTGATCATCCCGTTTATCGCGCTGCTGTTCATTCTTAGCGCTTGCAGCAGCCAGCCGAAGGATACCGGAAGCAACGGAAGTGGGACCGCTGCGCCGGAAACTCCAGCAACCAACGACAAAGACAGCGCCTCCGGCACGATTACATACCAGTCCGAGAACGGGCCGGTCGAGGTACCCGCTAATCCGCAGCGTGTTATCGTACTTTCCACCTTTGCCGGGGACCTGATCCATCTTGGCGTCAATATGGTCGGCGTCGATTCCTGGTCCAAGTTAAATCCCGCGTTTGCCGACAAGCTTAAGGATGCCGAAGAGGTATCCGATGAGAATCTGGAGAAGATCATTGAACTGAACCCGGATCTCATTATCGGACTATCGACAATCAAGAACGTCGATAAATTGAAAGAAATCGCTCCTACCGTTACGTTCACGTACGGCAAAGTCGATTACCTTACCCAGCATCTTGAAATCGGCAAGCTTGTGAATAAAGAGAAGGAAGCTCAAGCCTGGATCGACGATTTTAAACAGCGTGCGGAGAAGGCCGGTGAAGAAATTCGCGCCAAGATCGGTGAGGACGCGACCGTATCCGTAATCGAAAGCTTCGAGAAGCAGCTCTATGTATACGGAAACAACTGGGGCCGCGGGACTGAGATTTTGTATCAGGCCATGAAGCTGAAGATGCCTGAGAAAGTAAAGGAAACCGCGCTGAAGGAAGGCTACTACGCCATTTCAACCGAGGTGCTGCCGGAATTTGCCGGCGACTATATCATTCTCAGTAAGTTCAACGATGCGGACACCTCCTTCCAGCAAACCGATACGTATAAGCAAATCCCTGCCGTCAAGAACGGCCGCGTATTCGAAGCGGACGGGAACCGGATCTATTTCAACGATGCGACCACGCTCGAATACCAGCTTGAGTTTATTACCGAGCATTTCTTGGGCCAGAAGTAAACTGCCCATCATCCAAACTTAAGGAAAGATGATTCCATGACTAAGCCTACTCAGCGATCCATCCCTTTCTCCGTCAAGCTTGTTGCCGGTCTCATCGCCTTTGCGGCCATGTTCGTCATTGCGATGGTATTCGGAGCGGCGGAGACCAGTATAAAGGACGTGTGGCTCGCCTTGGCCACCAAGGCCGAAGGCGAGAAATTGTCCGTCCTGAGAGATATCCGTCTCCCCCGCGAGATTGCAGCCATCCTGGTCGGAGCCGCGCTGGCGGTCTCCGGCGCGATCATGCAGGGCCTTACGCGCAACCCGCTGGCGGATCCGGGCCTCTTGGGCCTCACCAGCGGCGCCAATGCGGCGCTCGCATTCACGATGGCCTTTATCCCCGCGGCCAATTATTTCGGCATTATGGTGGCCTGCTTTATCGGGGCCGCCGTGGGGACCATCATGGTGTTCGGCATCGGCGCGATGCGCAAAGGCGGCTTCTCGCCGCTCCAGATGGTGCTTGCAGGCTCCGCGGTCTCGGCCTTTCTGTACGCCATCGCCGAAGGGATCGGCATCTATTTTAAAATATCCAAGGATATCTCCATGTGGACGGCAGGGGGCGTCATCGGAACGTCTTGGGGCCAGCTTCAGACGATCTTCCCGTTCATTCTGATCGGAATCCTGATTGCGATCCTCTTGTCGAGACAGCTGACCATCCTCAGCCTGAGCGAAGAGGTGGCGACCGGGCTCGGACAAAATATCGCGGTCATCAAATTCGTTTTATTCGTGGTTATTATTCTGCTGGCCGGCACATCCGTAGCTCTGGTGGGCAATCTGGCCTTCCTCGGCTTAATGGTGCCCCATATCGTCCGGGGGATCGTCGGCACCGATTATCGCCATGTCATTCCGATGTCGGCTACGGCCGGTGCGGTGTTCATGCTGTTTGCCGATACCGTTGGCCGGACGCTGAATGCCCCGTACGAGACACCGGTAGCCGCGCTGATTGCAGTCATGGGCCTGCCCTTCTTCCTGTTTATCGTGCGTAAAGGAGGGCGAGGAATGGCATGATCCATCCATCATTAGTGAAAAAGCAGCGAATTACGTTTCTTATCCTGTTCATCCTAACCGTGTGCACCGTCCTGGTAGGTTTAGGGCTAGGGTATTCTTCGGTCAGCTATGACCGGATTATTCCGACCCTGCTTGGACAAGGAAGCTTCAAGGAAGAGTTCATTATTTTCTCGGTGCGTCTGCCGCGCATGTTGATTACCCTGCTGGCCGGAATGGCCTTGGCGCTGTCCGGCGCCATCCTGCAGAACATCACGCGCAACGACCTGGCGGATCCCGGCATCATCGGGATCAACTCGGGAGCCGGCGTCGGCGTGGCCGTGTTCTTTCTGTTCTTCCCGATCGAGGCCGGCTCCTTTATTTACATGCTGCCCATCGCCGCCTTTATAGGAGCCGTGCTGACTGCGGCATTCATCTACATGTTCGCTTACCGGAAAGGCGAAGGCCTTCAGCCCGTCAAGCTGGTGCTCACCGGTGTCGGCTTCTCTATGGCACTCTCCGGCGTCATGATCGTGCTGACGTCGTCGGCTGAACGAGAGAAGGTCGACTTTATCGCCAAATGGCTGGCCGGCGGCATTTGGGGCACGGACTGGCCGTTCATTCTTGCGCTGCTGCCATGGCTGATCGTCCTCGTTCCGTTCACGCTGTATAAAGCGCAGCGCATGAATCTGCTCGGACTCAGCGATCCGGTCGGCATCGGCGTCGGCGTGTCCATTGAACGGGAGCGGATCGTCCTGCTCCTGGCCGCCGTAGCGCTGGCGGGATCCGCCGTATCCGTGACCGGCGGCATCACGTTCATCGGTCTGATGGGCCCGCATATTGCCAAGGCGCTGGTAGGCCCCCGCAATCAGCTGTACATTCCGATTGCGGTCCTGATCGGAGGCTGGCTCCTGCTGCTGGCCGACACGATCGGGCGCAACATCGTGGACCCCGACGGCATTGCGGCCGGCATCATGGTCGCCATTATCGGGGCACCGTATTTCGTCTACTTGCTGTTAAAGCGAAGTTAATCGTGCCTAAACCTTAATAGGAAAGGCTTTAATTTAAGCCCATCCCCTGAATTGTAAAGAGCCCTGAAGACATTTCACGTGTCCTCAGGGCTTTATTCATAACGGCTTATTCATGAGTCACTTTCTCCCCTTATTCGCCGCTTCCTCCAAACGGCGGAACCGTTTGAGATCAGCCTTTCGTACAGGCAGCGGCTCATGGGCCATCAGCCTGACCACCGCGACGATCAGCAGCAGCAGAAGCACCGTAAACGGCAGCGCCGCGATCAGGGAGGCGGTCTGAAGCGCCTCTAGTCCCCCGGCATACAGCAGCACGCCCGCGATGCCGGCCATCAGCGTACCCCACACGATTTTGACCATCAGGAAAGGGTTCAGGCTGCCGAAGGTCGTCATACTGGATAGAATATACGTCGCTGAATCTGCTGATGTCACCAGAAACGTCAGAATCAGAATGATCGCCAGCACGTTCATCACGGAAGAGAAAGGCAGCTGATTAAACAGCTGGAACAGCGCCGAGGTGACATCCGCATTGACGGCTGCGGCTATCCCGGTATTCTCATGCAAGTCATACCAGAGCGCGGTCCCGCCGAATACGGCAATCCACAGACAGGCGATGAGCGGCGGAACGACCATAACCCCGACAATAAACTCCCGCACGGTCCGTCCTCTGGACACCCTGGCTACGAAAGCACCGACATATGGTGACCAGGCAATCGCCCAAGCCCAATAAAAAATCGTCCATTCCCGTACCCACGAGCCTTCGGCGTATGGCTGCAGCCGCAAGCTGTACGACACGAAATTCGAGATATAATCGCCCAGCGCCATGGTGAAGGTCTCCAGAATGAATACCGAGGGCCCGGTGACAAACACAAACAGCAAAAATATGAGCGCCATCGCCAGATTCAAATTACTTAAGTACTTGATCCCCTTATCCAGGCCAGTCGTGGAAGAGATCATATAAGCGACAAAAATAATCGCCAAAATCCCCAGCTGAAGGCCAACACCGTTATGAATCCCCGTAATGGTATTCAATCCGCCGCTCATCTGCAGCACCCCGAGCCCGATCGAGGTCGCGATTCCCATCACGGTAGCAATGACCGCCAAGATATCAATGCTATTCTTTACCGCCGGCCTGGAGCCGGTTACCGGTTCGAGGGCCGTGGATACAAGCCCATTCTTGCTCTTGCGGAACTGCAGGAATGCAATCACCAGCCCGACGAGGGCAAATACCGACCATTGACTGATCCCCCAGTGGAAAAAGGAATACCCCATTGCGACACGGGCCGCATCCACGCCTTGGGCCTCTACGCCTGCAAAGGGGGTTTTGAAGAAATGGCTCATCGGCTCCGCCACGCCCCAGAATACAAGCCCGACGCCGAAGCCGGCCGAGAACAGCATGCCGATCCAGGTGAAGAACGGATATTCCGGCTTTTCCTTCTCGCCGCCCAGGCGAATCGTCCCGTACTTGCTGGCGGCAACCCATATCAGAAAGATGATGATAGCAAAAATCGAGAGCAGATAGAACCACCCGAAATTCGTGGTCGTGAACCTATACAGATGTCCCGCTACTTCACCAAAGGCGCCTGGCATGACCGCCCCCAAAACAGCGAGCACCGCAATGATGACAGCCGAAACCGAGAACACGACATTTTTCAATATATTCTGTTTCACAATGCTCACCCCAACCTGCTTAGTCATCAATCCCTATACAGTATTTGTATTTAAACCGAAATTCATGTACTTAACCGCGGGGCGGGTGTGCAGGCTAGGGTCTATGGGAAAAAAGAAGCCTTGTTTAAGATTCATGCTCGTCCTTGCGCGATGCGATATATGCTTCACCCAGGTGAACCAGTGCTTCAAGGACCGGTTCAAAGCTTCGGCCGTATTCCGTGATCGTGTATTCCACCTTCGGCGGAACTCCGGCATAAACTTTTCTGCTGACGATGCCGCCATGCTCCAGCTCCCTCAGATGGACCGTGAGTACATGCCGCGATACATCCGGGATCGCCCTTTGCAGCTCGCCGAATCTCCGTGTTCCTTGAAACAGCTCATATAAAATGCGGGGCTTCCACTTTCCGCTGATCATCTGCAGGCCGACATCGGCGGGACAGCCGTAAACCTCGTCTTCATAAGGCATGGTGCTCGACAACCTTCTCTGTCATTTTTAGATGACTATGTTATGAATTACTGCGTACTTCCTGCGCAGCTCTTATTTCGATAAGCTGTGACTATAACCATCATAACGAAAGAGGAGATCCAATGAAATCACCGTTTCCAGACAAGCCTGTCCTTCGGCCGGAAGAGATGAATGCGGCTTTTGCCGACGCCTATAATTCAGGAGAGCTTAAACGGCTGCTTGCGCTGTATGAGCCCGGGAGCATTCACGTGCACCCAAGCGGAGCCTTGGAGATCGGTCTCGAGTCCTTCCGTGCGAGCCTCAAGGAGCTGCTTCAGCTTAGAGGCACCATGACCTCAACCAATGTGTACTGTATCCCCTTTGAAAATATGGCGCTTTTGCGTGCGCACTTCACATTGCATTCGACAGGACCGGACCGAGAGCCCTTGCTGCTGCAAGGCCATACCTCGGAAATCGTCAGGCAGCAGCCGGAAGGTCACTGGCTTTACCTTGTCGACCATCCCTTTGGGGCCGGACCGCTGGAGCTTCTCCCAAGCAAATGACATCACTTGAACGAAAAAGAAGCCGCCCTGACTCGTTAGATGAACTGTGACCCATAAGATGGACACTTTGAAAAAAGTGACTTCTTGTGGGTCATTTGTGTTTTAATCAAGGTATGTGACGAGGAGTGATACGAGAATGGGGAAGTTGAAACGGGTGCTCTTTACCGAGGAGCAAATGAGGAAGCTGGAGGAGAATCCAAACGTACACCATGTGACCGAGGCGGCCATTACATACACACCTGCATTCAAGCTGGAGGCGCTGAAAGCCTACAAGCAGGGGCAGACACCTTCAGAAATCTTTATTCGTGCCGGCTTCGACCTGGACGTTATTGGTCATAAGAAGCCCAAGGACAGCTTAAAACGGTGGCGTGAAACCTTCGAACTGTACGGTGAGGAAGGTTTGGCTACAGAGCGGCGCGGTAAGGGCAGTACAGGGCGCAAGCCAGCTGGTCAGTTGTCAGCCGAAGAAGAATTGAAACGGGCTAAGGCCCAGATCAAACTGCTTGAAGCTCAAGTGGACATGCTAAAAAAGCTCGAAGCGCTCGATCGGCAGAAGAAGAAACGCTGACGCCCTCCGAGCGCTATGAGATCATAAATCGCACCATTCGGGCATATGGCCTGAAACGAATGACACGCTATCTATGCGAGCTCGTGGAAGTAAGTCCAAGCGGCTATTACAGGTGGCTGGGGACGGAAGAAGATCGTCAACTTCGTGCTGCCGCCGACGAGCAGGACATCCTTCTCATCAAGCAGCACTTTGACGCGCTCCGCGGCAAAGCAGGTGCGCTTGTGATTAAGATGCGGCTGGAACAGATAAGCGGCGTTGTCATGAACCACAAGAAGATTCGCCGGCTTATGAAAAAGGCAGGCTTGGTGGCCGTAATCCGTCAGGCGAACCCCTACCGCAAGATGGCTAAGGCAACTCAAGAGCACAAGACGTGTCCGAACCTGCTGGAGCGAAAGTTTGACCAAGGCGAACCTGAGAAAGTGTTTCTCACTGACATCACTTATTTGCGCTATGGAAGCGGACACTGGGCATACCTTTCCTGCGTGAAGGACGGGGCGACCAGGCAGATCCTTGCCGACAGCGTGGCAGCAACACTCGAGCTTCCAATTGTCGAGCGGACGCTACAGCGTCTTTTAGAGCGATTAGATGGAAACATTCATCCAGAAGCGATTCTGCACTCCGACCAAGGGATGCACTACACGCATCCTAAAACCCGTCTTCTCATTGCTAAGGCAGGATTTAAGCAGTCGATGTCGCGCAAAGGCAATTGCTGGGACAACGCCCCGATGGAATCATTCTTCGGTCACTTGAAAGACGACGTTGATTTTAGCGATTGCCAAACTATTGATGAAGTGAGGGTGCGAGTGAAGGAGTACATAAGCTACTACAACTCAGAACGATACCAGTGGACATTAAAAAAGATGACCCCCGATGAATTCAGAGGTCATCTGCTTGCTAGCTAAGCTCTAGGCGGTTTATTTCAAACTGTCCACAAATCGGGTACAGTTCAAGACGAGCCGAAGGCGGCTTTTCGCTGCTGCAACATTCACTCTGTTATTCCTTCACGAGTTCCTTCGTGCTGCGAACCGTATCAATCGGCCGCACCAGCTGCTCGATCTGCTCCCGCTGCGGTTCAAGGAACGGCGGCAGCGACAGCTTCTCGCCCAGTGTCTCATACGGCTCGTCGTCCATGAAGCCTGGGCCGTCCGTGGCAAATTCGAACAGAATTTGCGGAGCGACGCGGGCATAGAGCGATTGGAAGAAGTAGCGGTCGACGAAGCCGGAGGTATGGAACTGGAATTGATCCAGCCGTTGAATCCAATGCTCCAGGACCGACCGGTCCTCGACCCGGAAGGCCGCATGGTGGACCGTACCGAACCCCTGTTGTGCACGTGGAAGTACGGCGTTATACTCGACAATCACTTGGGCGCCATTGCCGCCTTCGCCAACTTCGAACAGATGAAGCGAGCCTTCCTTCGCAATCTCCTTGAATTCCAGAACCTTCTCCATCATTTCCTTGAAGTATTCGAAATTCGAGACCCTGACGAAGATCGGTCCAAGTCCGGTTATGGCATATTCCAGCGGAATCGGGCCCTTCTGCCAAGGCGTGCCGGAGGCGATGCCTTCGTTCAATTCATCGGACACAAGCTGATACTGCTGATCGTCGAAGTCGACGAAGGAGAGTCTTTTTTTGCCGAAAAGCTCTTGAATGCCTTGGTGCTTCACCTTCATCCGGTCAAACCGCTTCACCCAGTATTCCAGCGCCGCATCGCTCGGCACGCGGAACGAGGTTCTGTAGATCTCATCGGTTCCGTGCGTGCCCTTCCGGATGCCGGGAAAATCGAAGAACGTCATATCCGTTCCCGGGCTTCCCGTATCATCGGCAAAGAACAGGTGGTATGTCTGGATATCATCCTGATTGACCGTCTTCTTCACAAGGCGCATCCCCAGGACATATGTGAAGAACTCATAGTTCTTCTCGGCGCTGCTGGTTATGGCTGTGACATGATGTATTCCTTTTAATCCATTCATGGTTTCTATTCCTCCATCTCATATGTTAGGCAGTGTGTACAACACGACAACGATTTATTATTTCTAATTCATATATCTTTAATTTAAGATAATTGTAGCACGGATGCGATCTGCCGTCAACATGAACACCGAAACCAATTATATCGTTAAACAAAAAATAGATGACTCCTGCCCATTACCGGTACAGGAGTCATCTTGAATCCATTGCCTTGACACATTCTTATTCTATTTATACAACCCCCGAATTGGTCAGCCTGATCACGGGCAGCAGCTCGATTCTGCGGTTCGTCTCCTCATGATACAGCCAGCCGTCTTGAACGTGATCGACAAACAGGATTCCGTTCAAATGGTCAATCTCATGCTGCATGCACCGGGCCAGATAGCCCTCTCCTTCCAAAATGACCGTCTCGCCCTGCCGATTGAGCGTCTTCACCTTCACGTGGTCCGCCCGCTTCACATATCCGTAGTAGCCCGGATAGGACAGGCACGCCTCGGGCCCTGTCTGCTCCCCGTCCATCTCCACGATTTCAGGGTTGATGAGCTCGATCAGCCCTTCGCCGCAATCCATGACCAGCAATCGGCGCAAAATCCCGATCTGGGGCGCGGCAAGACCAGCGCGGCCTTCCTCATCATACAGCGTCTCCACGAGATCATCCAAAATTTTCAGTGTTCTTTCATTCACCGCTTCAACGGGCCTCGCCGTCTTGCGCAGAATGGGATCGCCAAATGGCACAATCGGTTTTACCGCCATGGTGTTACGCCTCCTTTATCTTTGAAGGTGTTGGTGTATGGACCCATAAGTCGCTCGGCGTACATTCCAGTGCCGTGCACAGGGCATCCAATGTCTCCACCTTCATCTGCTTGGGCCGGACCGACAGCAAGGCACTGATGGAAGCCGCTGAAAGACGGTAGTCCGCCTTCTCTTGCAGCAGTCTCGCCAAAGCTGCGCCCGACCAGATTCCGCGCTGGGCCATAACGCTTCGCAGCATCCATTCAAGCAAATGCTCCACCTCCCCATCCAACATTCACAAAATATTAGGTATTACCTAATTTTATTAGGCAGCGCCTAATTCGGCAACCCCAAAGTCATCTTACTCCTCACACAAACGGGCTTAGCCATTTAGGAAGCAGTCAGCCAAGGCCGATCTACTGTTCCTGAGCACCTTCGTCAATAGCACAACACGCCTTTTTGATATACACTGAAAGAAACAAGCCGAATACATAAAGTGTGGTGACTCCTTTGTTCAAAATTATGCTGATCGAAGACGATGCGACCCTGTTCCATGAAGTCAAGGAACGTCTGACCCAGTGGTCGTACGACGTATACGGAATCCATGATTTCGGGAGCGTGCTTCAGGAATTTACGGCCGTGCAGCCGGATCTGGTGATCATCGATATTCAGCTTCCGAAATATGACGGCTTTCACTGGTGCCGCATGATTCGTTCCCATTCGAACGTGCCGATTATTTTTCTGTCCTCGCGCGACCATCCGACCGATATGGTCATGTCCATGCAGCTTGGAGCCGATGACTTCATCCAGAAGCCGTTCCACTTCGAAGTGCTTATCGCCAAAATTCAAGCTACGCTCCGCCGTGTGTACAACTACAACACCGAACGCACGGAGCTGAGAACCTGGCGCGGAGCTACGGTCGAATATGTGAAGAATATGGTTACGAGCCCTTCAGGGGCCGTGGAATTAACGAAGAACGAGATGTTCATCTTGAAAATGCTGATTGAGCGCAAAAATCAGATCATCAGCCGGGAAGATCTGATCAAGAGCCTATGGGACAACGAGCATTTCGTCAGCGACAACACCTTGACGGTGAACGTGAACCGGCTGCGCAAAAAGCTGGAGCCGCTTGGGCTTGACACCTATATTGAAACCAAGGTCGGGCAAGGCTATATGGCAACGGAAGAGGTTCATTCATGATCCGTGCCTATTTGAGAGAACGGCTGAGCTGGATTCTGCTGTTTGTGTGCCTGCAGGTGCTGCTCCTGTTCGTAGCCGCGATCGACAACGCCATTCCCTTCCAGCCGATCCTATACATCGCCTTTCTGTCCACGCTGGTGTTCATCGTGTTTCTGGCCGTTCGCTACAACCGGGAGACGAGGGTCTACAAGAGCCTGAAGGCGTGGGACGACACTTATGACTTGGCCGCAATCGATCATCCGGAGCTTCCGTTCGAAACGCTCGCTATGGAGATGCTCACGCTGCAGACTGAACGCTTCAAGCGTGAATCCTCCATGCGCCGCATGGAGATGGAGCAGGAGAAGGACGAAATCATGTCCTGGATTCACGAGGTGAAGACTCCGCTGACCACGATGCAATTAATCATTGAACGCATGGAGGATGAAACGCTTAAGTCCCGGCTCATGTACGAATGGCTCCGCATCCACCTGCTGCTGGATCAACAGCTGCATCAGAAGCGCATCCCGTTCATCGAGAACGATCTGTTTATCGAAACCGCGCTTTTGGAGCCGATCATCCACAATGAAATCCGGGCGCTCAAATCCTGGTGCCTCCAAAAGGGCATCGGCTTTGATGTCTCCCTGAAGGTTACGGAAGTGCTGACCGATGCCAAGTGGCTTGGCTTCATGATCCGGCAGCTGCTGACCAATGCCGTCAAATACAGCGAAGCTTCGGACATTATCATTGAAAGCGTCTTGGTCGATGGCCATGCACAGCTGACCATTCAGGATTTCGGCCGCGGCATCGATCCGAAGGATTTGCCCCGCATTTTCGACAAGGGCTTCACCTCTACGACCCAGCACCATGACAGCGCGGCAACGGGCATGGGCTTGTATTTGACGCAAAAGGTAGCGGATGCTCTCTTCATCCGCATCCACGTCGTATCCACGCCCGGAGAAGGGACTATCTTCACGCTCACCTTCCCGAAGAAGAATGAGATCGTCCATATTACCGGCATGTGACAACAATGTCACATGCTTTTGCGCTTTGTTCGCCGAATCGAAGGAAAAGCCCTGCCTCCTCCTTTATGATAAGGACAACAAGGAAATAACCGGCGGCCGATCGGTGTGATGAATGCTCAGGGCGCATCGGCCAGGTTATTTTCCAGGGGAGACCCGGCTGGGCTTTCTCTAGCGCTGAGCTCTAAAGCCCCCCGGTATCCATACGACAAAGGAGTGAAGAAAAACGTGGCCATTCTTGAAGCACATCAAATCCATAAAAGCTACGGCAACAAATTCAATAAACAGGAAGTTCTGAAGGGCATCGACATCAACGTGGACAAAGGAGAATTCGTCAGCATCATGGGCGCCTCCGGTTCCGGGAAAACCACGCTGCTCAACGTACTGTCCTCTATCGATAAAGTCAGCCTCGGCAGCATCAAAATCGAGGGCAAGGAATTCACCGGCATGAAGGAGAAGGAGCTTGCAGAGTTCCGGAAACACCACTTGGGCTTTATTTTCCAGGATTACAATCTGCTCGACACCCTGACCGTCAAGGAAAATGTCCTGCTCCCGCTGTCCATCAAGAAAGTATCCAAGAAGGAGGCCGATCAGAAATTCCAGCGCATTGCGACAGAGCTTGGAATCTATGACCTCAAGGATAAATATCCGAACCAAATTTCCGGCGGTCAGAAGCAGCGGACCTCGGCGGCGCGGGCGTTCATCCATGATCCGAGCATTATATTCGCCGATGAACCGACCGGGGCGCTGGATTCCAAATCGGCCTCGGACCTGCTCAACAAGCTGAGCGATTTGAACCAGAAGATCCACTCGACGATCATCATGGTGACCCATGATCCAGGCGCAGCCAGCTACTGCAGCCGGGTCGTCTTTATCAAAGACGGTCAAATCTATACGCAGCTGAACAAGGGCGAGCAGTCGAGACAAGCGTTCTTCAACGATATTATCAAAACCCAAGGCGTGCTGGGCGGTGTGCAGCATGAACATTAATTATCTGATCTACCGTAATTTGAAGAAAAATATTAAAAATTATTATCTGTACGTTTTCGCGCTGATTTTCAGTGTCGGCTTGTACTTCTCCTTCGTTACGCTGCAGTACGATCCATCCATGGATGAAGTGAAGGGCTCGGTGAAAGGAGCCGCCGGACTCGGGGCCGCCTCGGTGCTGCTGGTAGCAATTGTCGCCATCTTCCTGCTCTACGCCAATACGATATTCATCAAACGCCGAAGCAAGGAGATCGGGCTGTTCCAGCTGATCGGGCTCACCAAGGGAAAAATCTTCAGGATCCTGAGCGCGGAAAATCTGATCCTGTATTTCGGCTCGATGGTGATTGGCGTTCTTGCCGGCTTCGCCGCTTCCCGGCTGATCCTGATGATTCTGTTCAAGGTGACCGGCGTCGAAAGCGAGGCCACCCTTAGATTTTCCAGCCAAGCCTTGATCCAGACGGCCATCGTATTCGCCGCCATCTACATTCTGATCATGGTCATGAATTTCACATTCATTAAGGGACAGAGCATCCTGTCGCTCTTCCGGGTCGTATCGACCACCGAGAACCGCGTCCGGAAAATGTCGGTTGGCGAGATGATTCTCGGGCTGCTCGGCGTCGGGCTCATCCTGGTCGGTTACTATGTATCCACCAAGCTGTTCAGCGGTGATTTCACAAACATGAATGAATTGTTTATGGCGATGGTCTTCATTCTTGGGTCGGTCATTATCGGAACCTACCTGTTCTACAAGGGATCGGTCAGCTTTATTTTCAATCTGATCCGCAAGAGCAAGGGCGGGTATCTGTCGGTGAACGAGGTGCTCTCGCTCTCCTCGATCATGTTCCGGATGAAGTCGAACGCCCTGCTGCTCACCATTATCACAACCGTCTCAGCGCTCGCCATCGGGCTGCTGTCGCTAAGCTACATCTCGTATTATTCGGCGGAGAAGTCGGCGCAGCAAAGCGTTCCGAATCATTTTGCCATCGCGGTACAGGACGATCTTGCAGCCTTCACGCATGCGCTTGCGGAGGCGGATATTGAATTCAAGCAGACCGATCGGGACGTGATTCAGGTGGACGTCGACGTCTCCAGGATTATCGGTTCCAGCTTTGAAGAAACGGGACAGACCGGCTCCATGATCATCGGGGTCATCAGTGATGAAGGAATTAAAGACGTGGACCTATCCCCGGAAGAAACGCTGTTTACGGGTTCAAGCGATGCGATCCAGCAGTTCATGTCCATTCAGGCCACAGGACAGATTGAGCTTAGCGGAAGCAAGGAGAGCATTCCGCAACAGCTGATCGGAACGAACAAGGACTCCTACATCTCGGTTAATTTTTCCAACGGCGGCCTGCCGACCGCCATTGTCGACCAAACCGTATTTGAACGGTTAATGCAGGATCTCGATCCCAAGATCCAGAAGGGAACGACTGTCTACCATGGCATCGATATCGTAGATCCAGCGGCCATCAATCAGGCGAACCAAGTATACATGGATCTGGGGATTGGGGAACATCCCGGTAATTTCTCCCAAATCGGGATGATCACGGACCAGAAGATCAACATGGGGCTAATCATGTTTATCGTTGGCTTCCTTGGCCTAACCTTCCTTATTACTTCCGGTTGTATCCTGTACTTTAAGCAGATGGATGAAGGCGAGGAAGAGAAGCCGACCTACACGATTCTGCGTAAGCTCGGGTACACTCAGGGAAATCTGCTCCGGGGCATTCAGTTCAAGCAGCTCTTTAACTTCGGCATTCCGCTGATTGTGGGATTGTCGCACAGCTACTTTGCGGTTAAATCGGGCTGGTTCTTCTTTGGAACCGAACTTTGGACTCCAATGGTTATCGTCATGCTGCTGTACACGGCGCTGTATTCCATCTTCGGCCTGCTGTCCGTGATGTTCTACAAGCGAGTCATTAAAGAGGCGCTTTAAGTAGGGGAACAATATACAAGCAAGTTTGAGGGTTCTTCGAGCGTCTGGGTTTGTTCAAGTTAATAGAATGAAGAAGGTTAGCTAAATCATATAGAAAGCCAGTTTCGGTTGAGCCCGAAGCTGGCTTTATTTTCGCTTGAAGGTTCATTTTTTCAAGTTAAGAATCATTAGAAGCGGAGCGTGCCCTTTATCCCCTGACTTCAGCAAACGAAATGGGATTAGAGGAAACCCGGGGATAAGAGGGATCGGAAGTACAATCCGCATGTGCAGTGCTGAGAACACCCCTCCTCTAACATTACCAATCCAGCGCCCTGCAGCTCTTCTGCAGCTTGCGGATGTAAACAATCTGGCCGATATGATAAGCATTATGTGTTGCAGCGTTGCTGATGATCTCCCACCACTTGGCCGGCTCCGGAAAACCGCTAACATCCTTCTCCAGGGTATCCGCAGACTCGGACAGCAGCGGCTGCCATCCTAGTAAAACCTCCAGCAGTCGTTTCCTTAGCTCGGCAAACGTCACATGATCCGGAAGGAGAAGGCTGAGATTATTGTCTTCAATTGCAGGCACCGCATCCATACGTTCTTCCCTGTACCGGGTCTGCCACGTTTCATTCCAATAGAGCAGATGCTGAACGATCTCTGCAATGCTGTGACTGTCGTTCGCCGGCGTCCAGAACGCCTCGTCCTCCGTCAGATCCCGGGTGGACTGCTGGAAGGGAATATACCAGCTCGGATCATTCGCACCCGCGAGCAGCTGATTTCTTAACACGTCACTTGCATGCGCCATAAATGCCTCACTCCTCCACGAAAAAATAAATGAGACGCACAGACAATCATTATTCATTGTATAACAGGTCATGTGTGCGGAGATCGGATGAAACGACTATAAACGTTTTTTCCTGAAGAGCTACCACTTAAGCCACAACCCCCTTGTTTACTTTCCTTATGCATCCCGGTTAGGACATGGGGTACAACAGAAAAAGCCTGCAGATCTGCTCCTTACGGAGGTTAATCTACAGGCTTAAGACGGCTCTAAGTGGGCCAGAGAGTGTTTAATGGCGAGCGTCTGGAACTGGAACCTTGTCGTGCCAAATCCAAGGCCAAGGAGCCGTCACCTAAGCTTCTCTGAATACGAATCTTGGTTAGGCAGCCGTTCGGGCAGCCTTCTCTCGGCTTTCTCGTTTCCCGACGAGGAAATAATACAGAATCACCGACAGCGCCAGCAGGACCGCTATGGTCATGTACATGCCCCGGAACCCTGCCAGCGGCGTAAGGAAGCCAAGAAGGAGCGGACCGAACCCGATGCCGACGTCCACAAAAATGTAAAAGGTCGATGTTGCAAGACCGATCCGGTGCGCCGGAGAGCGTTTAATGGCGAGCGCCTGGGAGCTGGACTGTGTCGTGCCGTATCCGAGGCCTACGAACACCGCGGACAGCAGAAGGGTTATTCCATGATGTGCCAGACCGAGCAGCAGGATCCCGATCGCAAAGGATACGATAGCCGGATACATCACAACATTCGCTCCCCGGTGGTCAAACCAGCGTCCGGTAAACGGCCGGGACAGAATCACCACGATCGCATACACGATGAAGAAGTAGGTTGCCGCTTCCACCAGCCCGATTTCCCCCGCAAAGATCTTCAGGTACGACAAAATGCTCGAATATCCAAAGCCCATCACAAAGCTTATGATCGAAATCGGAAGCGCCTTGAGCTCAATGAAGTTGGATAGCCGGAAGCCCTTCATCTCCCGTGCCTGTTCGGCGGTGAGCACCAGCTTCGGAATGCGCATGAATAACGAGGATACCAATGAGAGCACGCCCAGGATTGCACAAAGGACAAAATTGCCTGTCATGGAGGCATGCTCCAGAATCATAAGTCCGATGAAAGGGCCGATTGCCGATGCAATGATGATGCTGACACCATAATAACCTGTCCCTTCACCCCTTCTCGAGTTTGGAATCAAGCTCGCGGCAATCGTGCCGGTCGCGGTAGAGGCCAGCGCGAAGGCCAGGCCGTGGAGGAAACGGACGATGAGCAGCACCGCTAAGCTGTTAATGATGAAATACAAACCGATTAAGACGCTGAATGAGACCAATCCGGTCAACAGCAGCGGTCTTCGTCCGACCCTCTCGATAATGCTGCCTCCGATCAGCCGCCCGATCAGCGCCCCCACCACGAAGATACTGGAAGCAAAGCCGGCCATTCCAGTCGATGCATGGAATTCCTCAGCTGCATAAGTGGGCATAATAACAACCAATAGATAAAAACAAAGAAAGAGCAGGAAATTGACGCCGAACACAATCAAAAAGTCCTTGCTCCATAAACGATCTTGGGAGTTTTCTTGCTGCAAGTTAATCACCTTTTCTTATAATGTTATCCCTGACTGTCTCCATGACACGGATGACGCTGGCTTGTTCCTCAGCGGAGACACCTTCCATAATCTCCATCTCGTAGTCATCGAATAATTGACGAATCTGCAACGCGACATCGATGCCCTTACTTGATAAACGGATTCGCTTCTCCCGCTTGTCCGATGCCGGGATCTGCTCCACATAACCCAGCTTGATCAATGCGTTCACCGTTCTAGTCACCGTGGGCTTCTCTACATACAAAACTTTGGACAATTCCACCAAGGTCATCGATTGGTTCGCGTCCAGATAATACATGATCGACCACTGGGCATAATACAGCCCAAAAACCTCGAGCCGCCGGTTCAGTTCATTGACGAACGGGCGGTACAGTCTGAAGTACTGCTGAAAAAAATGTCGGTGGGTGCTCATGGGGAAACCTCCATCCAATTGGTTACTCAAGGTAACTATTTGATTATAGAGTAGTGTTCCGAAAATGTCCAGACATAATGTCTGGTATTCTGATCCTTTTACTCGACGATGCATCAGTTCACCTAACAATGCCCATCGACCGTTTTTCAACACAGGTTATTCAGAATATATTCAGATTTATATGATTTAATTGGTATATTCCATCCGTCTTCTAGACAGATATTACAGGATTTGTGTGGTGAGGATGAATTGACGTTATCGGAAATACAACAAGAAGCGCTGGAACAGGCCAAGAAGCATGGGAGACTTGTCCGCTGGAAGAAAGGCGGATACTGGACGTATGATGGTGTCTTGACGAAGGCAAGCGGTGATTCGCCATCTGTACCCAACTTGGAATGGTATTGCCGAACCAATACGATTTTCGCGCTTGTTAGGCGCGGGTACATTACAATGGATAATTGGAGCAGCTGTTCGCTCGTACAGAAAAATGATTGAATCCAAGCACCTGACTTGAAATGGCTTCCCTTAAAGCTGGAAGCACCATATCTTTAAGCAAATAACCCCAGAAGGTCGAGAATCGACATCCGGGGTTCTATTTTTTATGGAGGACTTATTACTCATGGCTTGGTTTATTTAACTTTGCGCACTTTCTATTGATCTCTTCCTCATGGCTTTTTAATTCCATGTAACGGACAATCAGCTTATCGAACGACTGCGAAAGTGCGACAACATCTTGATGTACGAATTCAAGACTGCCGGCCATTCGCTCAAGTTCCCTCCTGAGATATTCGAGCTCGTCGGATACATGCTTCAGTTCGTTCTCTATAGAAACCATCACATCCACCCACCCCCGTCGTAGCAAGTGATTTATGACAGCTGCCAACGTTTTTGCGGCAAACCTTCTCAAACAGAGAGTTGATCGCTCATTCCTAAACGAACAAACCGTTAAAGCATGCTCCTCTTCATGAAATGTTGAAGGCTACCCGATTCAGTTTCTGCAGCGGCGTCAGGTCAGCAGGGTTATCTAAAATAAACAGTTCCCTATTCAATCGTTGTCGCATGGCGGATCAGAGGTTTCCGTCGTATTCGGCCAATTGCAGGGATCGTGGTTGCATATGAGCGTCCACAACAGCCTCTGCAGCTTCGCGTCACCACCCTTTCGACGGGTTTGCGATAGATTGTACGAATTATGAATTAGGTTTAAATTTTAACTATCTGTCATCAGTGGCTTGCCTATAATTATAAAATTTTACTTTAATAAATAAAATACCCATAATTGGGTAATTAGTGCTTATGTATTGCCTATATCTTCATGTAAATTTTCTTAGGAATGCCCCTTTATGATTGACTCTCGTTTTGGCGTATATCTTTTTGATGAAAGTACGGACCGTGCTTTGACTGATTCCATAAATATCCGCAATTTCAGGCACGTTTTTATTTTCCAGCCATTCGTAGGCGATTTCTTTCTCGCGGTTTGTTAATTCATATTGGTCAAAGAGTGAGTAGGTCAGCTCTTTTTGTAGCATGGGATCCTTTTGGGGTAACTTTTTCTTCAATATTTTTGGCCAGATGTTCAATGAGGGGCAGTACAAATGTAACCTCGTGAAAGTAATGAAAACAGAGGCTGAGGTAGCCTATAATAACATGATTTATTCGTATTGGCGTGCAAACGCAGGACAGCTCTGCAAACAATTTATTGCTGTGCTCGGCGCCGATTACGACTGAGACCGATTGATTTTCCATGGATAACGCAATGGCATTGATTCCCGCCTTGTTCATAGCAGAAGATGTTCCGATTTTCAAATGATTTCTTTCAAAATAACCTTTTAACAGCTCCGTCCCGCAATAATCGATAACGGTTCCCTCTGGGTCCGCAATCACAAATAAATAAGGTATAGACAGCAAATCGTTCATATTCCTGGTTTCCTCTTGCAACAGATACAGGATTTCTTTTCGCTCGATCAGCCTTTCTTTAATTTCAGAGATGCTGAGGATATTAGGAAAATGATCGTTTACTTTCAGCAATGTTCTTTGGCCCATTATTTTCCCTTCTTCCTTGTTAAGAATAAGTGATTAATAATGAAATCGATCTCCTATTTATCGCCGCTGTGAAGATTCGGTAGCTCTTAGCGAAAAATAAAAAACCTCCATCCATGAAGATTACCATAGCAAAATAGGACGGAGGCTTCCGTCGTATTCGGCAACTGGCTGGCATCACGTATCTTAGCAGATTCGCATTAGCCCCTATAGCTTTGCGTCGCCACTTTTCAGTGGGTTTGCTATTATCGTACGAAACGATTCGATTGGTTTGCTGTCAAAGACGCTGCCGCATGAATATTCCTTGTTATCCGCTGAGAGTTGAACTGCTGTAGTTATACCGCGCTGCGGGAAATCATGTTCCGCATCATTCACCTCCTTTCAGGCAATTGACCGTAACTTTTAAGGAACAGGCAGTTACTGCAGGAGCCTCCCTATAAAAATTTGTGAACAACAAATAGCCTCCGTCAGCTTGTAGACATAGGTAGTAACTAGCAAGAAGTGACGGAGGCTTCCGTCGTATTCGGCAACTGGCTGGCATCGCGGTTCTATGCAGAACCCCATTAGCCCCTATAGCTTTGCGTCGCCACTTTTCAGTGGGTTTGCGATTATCGTACGAACGATTCAATTGTCGAAAGATACAACATATAGTTCTGAATGAATGACCTAATCAAACTATAACTTACATTGTTTTTCATTGAATATAGGCTTCATGACTCAAATTCCCGACAATTACCTGCTGAATTTTGTAATTTTTTGTCACAAAGTAACTAGCAGAGCGTGTAATATGTCAAAATAACCAGCTTCTCCATGATTTAAAAAAGCTTTGCCGCTTCGGCTGCCCGCCGAAGGCCTTCCTCAATGATTTCCTCGCTTCGATCCCGGAATTGATTATGCCCCTCAATGATAATCGTAGTAATGTCGGTAATCCCGAACACGTTGAGATGATTTTTTACGAAGCTGACCGCCATCTCGGATGGATCGCCCTCCGCATAGATCCCGCCTCTAGCATTCAGCAGTGCTGCTTTTTTGTCACCCAACAGACCGACCAAGCCCTGCTCCGTATATTTGAACGTTTTACGCGGATGATGCATGTAGTCCAGGTAGGCATGCAGCACTGCAGGAACCGTCAGATTCCAGAGCGGGAAGGCAAACACCAATTTGTCGGCGGCAAGAAATTGCTCCAAGTGCCGGTTGACGATGTCCCGAACGGCCTGCTCTTCCTCCGAAAGCTCCATGCTCATGGCTGACTTGAAATTCCCGCTAATCATAATGTCGTCCAGAAGGGGAATGCGTTCCCGGTACAGGTCGACCTCAACCACCGCATCATTCGGATGTGCCTCGCGGTAGCTATTGAAAAATGCGTCGTATAATCTGCTTGTGACGGCCCCTTGGCGGTTGTTGGCTTTAATGAATAAAGTGGTTGTCATTAGAATCTCCTCCTATATTTTGTAATCAAAGTGAATGGACTCAAAGCTGCGATATCAGCTTCCCGCCGCTCTTATATGACCGTGCTCCGTTTTCCCGAACCTTAGGGAATAGAAAATCAGCATGGCGAGCAGCAGCCCGGCTAGCACCAGATAAATATTGCTGTAAATTTGTCCCTTGGCATAGGCATACAAGGGGTTCCACGATACCCCGGAGCGGATATCCAGCATTGTTCCGTACACACCGGAAGCGATCCCGGCCGAAATAAAATTCAGCATCTGCATCAGCCCCATTCCGATGCCGGCCTGCTCTTTCGCTAAGCTGAGGGAGACGGAATTGGATAGTGCAATCATCCCGAACGTCTGCCCGACATTGCCTAGAATCAGGAAGAACGCAACCGCGACGGCTGAAATGGCGGAGAACGTGGATAAGAGTACAAAGCACGCGACCAACATAATCATGCCGGTTAGAAACAGATACGTGTTCCCTTTGGCATCGGCCAGCTTCCCCCCTGTCTTCCCGAGCAGAGCGGAGGCCGCGGCGGCCGGCACCATGACAAATCCGATCCAACCTGGAGGCAGCGCATGAATCTCTGCCAGCAGCAACGGGCTTAGAAAATGCAGCGCAAAGGCCGCGCCGCTGAACAGAAACATGATGACAAGCCTAACCGAATACTCTCGATTCCGGAACAAAACCGGGCTCACGAACGGGACGGATGCACGATGAATCCGGACAATGAACAACGCGGCTACCAGCAGTCCGGCTAGCGGAAGCCACCAGATTCCGTTCGTTATTCCCAGCAGCAGACAAGTGATCGCGACAGCCAGCAGGCCGCCTCCCAGCAGGTCGAATGATCCTGGCACCTGAGGGTCTTCGTCCTTCAGATATTTCCGGTAAAAAGGAAGCGTGATGAGAATCAGCAAAGGGATGCTGAACAGCCAGCGCCAATGAGCAAAGCCGGCCACTAGCGAGGACACCACCGGCCCAAGCGCGCTGCCGATGGACAATCCAATAAAGGCTGTCGCCATGGCTGCTCCTCTTCGCTCCGGCGGGAAGTAGCGAATCGGTATAAGCGTTGCCGCCGCCGGTATCGCCGCCGCGCCGATCGCCTGAAGGCATCTTGCAGCCAGGACCATCCAGAATGCCTGGGAGACGAGGCCGACCAGAGAGCCGGCCGCGAACAGCAGCAGACCGAATGACAGCAAATTTTTGAGCTGGTAGCGTTCGGTCAGCTTCCCGTACAGAACCGTGCCGATCCCGTACAGCAGGGAATACGAGGAAGTTACCCAGCTAACCTGAGCGGTGCTCAAGCTGAATTCCTCTCGCATGTCCGGCAGGACAAAGTTAAACATCAATCCGCTCATAGCGGACAGACACAGCGTGAACATGAGGACACGCATCAGCTTCCGAGTCTCCATTAGAGCTTCACCCTCCTTGTGAGTAGAAAATTTTAAACAGCGAGATTAGCATGTCTGTCAGTACTTACTGACGTATGCTTTGAAAAAAAACTAGGGGGTTAACGCCCTAGCAAAAATCCGCACACTCTCCTCAATAAAGTCATCCAGCGTTACGGAAGGAAATATCTCCTTGGAATCCAGCTCGTTCATGAACGCGCCAAAGTTCATCATCATAAACGAGATCGCCCGCAGCTCGGGATCTCCGGCAACCAGCTTCCCCTTCTCCGTCATGATCGTAAAATATTTCGTCAACACGTCCAGAAACTGCTTCGGATGCTTGCTGGTCATCTCTCGAAGTCCCGGGAGATGATCACTCTCCTTGATGCTGATCGTGATCAGCTTGCGGTTCCGGATCATCAAGTCATGGTACGTCCGGCTGATCAGAATCAGATCCGCAGTAAGCTCTCCCGTGAGCTTCTCCGCGAAAAGCTTCGTCATTTCTTGACCGTAATGATAGCGTTCGAACGCCATCTCCAGGAGATTTCGCTTGCTGCCGAACTTTCGGAATAGAGTCTTCTCGCTGAGCCCGGCTGCCGAGGCAATCTCCTGCGTCGTGACGCCGTTGTAGCCCTTCCGGGATATCAGATCGATTGCGGCCTGCAGCAGCTTGTCGTCACTGCTTATATGTTGATCTCTACTCATGAAAGTCCCCCCTCCCTACATGAATGTCAGTACTGACTGTCATTCGATGGACTTATCATATTTTACATTGTCTGATTTGTCAAACGGAATTTTAATTGGATTTGCTTGCTTACTCCGCCGGCTCGCCGGCCGCTTCCCACCGGTCGATCTCGGAACGAACCCGAGGCGCAACCTCCGTACCGAGCAGCTCGATCGCCCTCATGACCTCTTCATGCGGCATCGAGCCGACCGGCACGTGCAGCATAAACCGGGTAATACCCACATGCTTGCGAAGATGGATGATCTTCTGAGCGACCGTCTCCGGATCGCCTACATAGAGGGCTCCCTCGAAGCTGCGTGCAGCATCGAAACGGGCGCGATCATAGTAACCCCAGCCGCGCTCCCGGCCGAGCACGTTCATGGCCGCCTGGGTGGAGGGAAAGAACTTATCCGCGGCAAGCTCCGTATCCTCCGCGATAAATCCATGGGAATGCGAGGCGACCGGAAGCTTCGATACATCATGCCCTGCATGGGCGGCCGCTTCTTTATACAGCTTCACGAGCGGGGCGAACTGCAGCGGGCTCCCGCCAATGATCGCCAGCACGAGCGGCAGGCCGAGCAGGCCGGCTCGGACGACGGATTCGGAGTTGCCGCCGCTGCCGATCCATACGGGCAGGGGGTTCTGCACAGGACGCGGATATACGCCCAGATTATGGATGGCCGGGCGATGCCGGCCCTCCCAGGTCACCCGCTCCGACTCCCGAATTTTTAACAACAGCTCCAGCTTCTCTTCAAACAGCTCATCGTAATCATGAAGATCATAGCCGAACAAAGGAAAGGATTCGATGAATGAGCCCCGCCCGGCCATGATTTCCGCGCGTCCGTTCGAAATCGCGTCCAGCGTGGCGAAGTCCTGGAATACCCGTACCGGATCCGCTGATGACAGCACCGTCACCGCGCTTGTCAGCCGGATCCACTTGGTCCGGGAGGCAGCAGCCGCAAGCACGACCGCAGGGGACGAGGCCGCATAATCTTGGCGATGATGCTCGCCTACTCCATACACATCCAAGCCGACCTGGTCGGCCAGCACAATTTCCTCCACGACCTCGCGCAGCCTTTGGGCGTGGCTGATCAATTCGCCGGTGTGAACGTCCGGCACGGTTTCAACAAACGAGCTAATTCCGATTTCCATCATCGGTTCCTCCTAGTAACGTATCGTTATGTGTATGTTTCACAGACGCTATATTTTCTTTAGTTAATATATCTTTATATTGAACGTTTACGCATCTTTTTTCAAGTGGAAAAACGTCAGGGCTGCAGCCTAAGGTTATCGGCATCAACAGATTCAAAAAAAAGACCGGCACTTCTCCCGAAGGCCGGTCTCTCCCTATGCGGTTTATTTCTTGGCAAGCAAGTATTCCTCGAGGCGGTCCCAAGTTTGCGTAATGCCTTCCTCCATGCCCATTTCGAGCACCTTCTTAAGCTCATCCGCGGATTGATATACGGTCCGGGAGACGATCTTCGTTCTTCCGTCCAGCTCCTCGAATGTCATCGTTGTTGTGGACGCTGGAAGTTCCTCGGAAGTATTGCCTTCGGCATCGGAGAAATAATCGGTGTAAACGATTTTGGTAGGCTTCTCAATCTCATGGTAGACCGATTTCCCCCATGACTCCATGCCATAAAATTCTCCTTGATTCTTATCCATGCACGTCATGCAATAATGCCATGAACCGCCGGGACGAAAATCCATGTTCGACACGGTTGTCTCCCAGCCACGCGGACCCCACCAGTGCTTCAGATGCTCCCCGTCCG
Source organism: Paenibacillus sp. FSL M8-0142 (assembly GCF_038597315.1). NCBI lineage: Bacteria > Bacillati > Bacillota > Bacilli > Caryophanales > Paenibacillaceae > Paenibacillus > Paenibacillus sp. FSL M8-0142. Next base: position 179,213 of record NZ_CP152008.1, on the reverse strand, counting down.
AGAACACCTCGAATACGAGCTCTCGCGGCGCGTCGAATACACGCTCCAACACAATTACAGGTCCTTCCACTCGGGTAATCATTTTGCTTGTCATCATCATTTCCTCCTCAAGTTTAAGTTAGGCTATGGGTCCTTCTTCTCGCCCGATTGCAATTTCTTCAAGTATGCGTCCAAGCTGTCAAAACGTTCATTCCATATTCTGCGGTAATCATTCAGCCATGCATCCAGCTCTTGAAAGGGCTCCGAGCGAAGCATGTAGTTTCGCCTGTTCGCTTCCGCCTGAACCTCTACCAATCCGGCCTCCAGCAGCACCTTCAGATGCTTCGAAGCCTGAGGCTGGCGAATCTGCAGACGTTCGGCGATATCACCCACCGTCATCGGACCTCCGAGGAGCAGCTCTACAATCGCAAGACGGCTCGGCTCGGCTAATGCACTAAATATCGCTTGCTTCATTCCTGGTGGTGACGGTTATAGAACCGAAGCTTCGGGGAATACGGCTTTTGTCTACTGTCTATTCCAGCCACCAACATCACCTCGATGCGTTTATTTGATTATGCCGTGTTCTTGAATTGAATATACCACACTAGGAATATTCCTGTAAAGGAATATTTATTTTGTTCACATCACTTATGCATTCAGCCGCTATATTCGCCTTCCTTCCCCCCCGCTTCTCCATTCCATTAACATCGGTCACACCTGCATGGGCTTCTGCATAGCATATGATGAAAATCATAAATCACCATTCGTATAGGATTGTACAAACCAACGAATGTATCTGCTGCCTATACGGATGCAAGCTTGCAGAGGGCCGGTAGCCAAGCGGTGGCCACTGCCGTTTGCAGACTCTTGCAAGCCGTGCATGGCAGCATGAATCCCATGAAGGAGTGAAGTTATATGGCATTTTTGCCGCCGCAAGGACCACCAGAACTGCAAGGACCCCAAGGACCGCCTGGGCCGCCAGGACTGTTGGGACCACCGGGACTGCAAGGAATGCAGCAAGGACCGACATCCCCTCCTCCCCAGTTCATTCCCCAGAACCCCGCCGCAACTTCCGTCACCGGAGCTGGCCCTTCAACCTTTGCGGTTGATCCCGGCGCCATTCGGGGCTGTCTGTTCCGGTTCACGTTTATATGGCCTAGACGCGGGAGGGGCTTTTGGTTCTTCCCAACGTTCGTAGGACGTACTTCTGTAGCAGGTTTCCGGTGGACCGGAAGCACCTGGGTATTCTCGGGCTTTGATTTAAGAAGAATCGAGTCCTTTACTTGCTTTTAATAGTCCGGATCCGACATAGTATCCGCGACTGGCGATGATCATGCCGAAACATGGAATAATTGCCTGAATCAAAAAAAGGGATTGCTGTTCTTCGGCAGCACTCCCTTCCCCAAGCCAATTCCAAAGAGCAACGTACACCGGCTTACACAACCGTTTAGCGGTGTCGAAACGACCGTACCCTCCCCGTACAACGATTGGACAAGCTCTTCTCTCCAAATAATAACTTGATTATATTTCATCATCGTTAAATAATATGTAGCAGGCCTGCTTAAACCGATTATAAAGATTGGGATTATCAATATATTAGAAGCAGCAGAAAGGTTGACAGAACACAATGGCATTATCCCAGCAGCTTAGTAACAGCAATCCATCCATTAAACAACCGTTTCCCGTGTCCATTCTATCGCTTACGGTCGGCGCGTTTGCGATTGGCATGACGGAGTTCGTCATCATGGGAATTCTACCGAATGTCGCCGCAGATCTAAACGTCAGCATCGCGATGGCGGGCCAGCTGATCACGATGTACGCTTTGGGGGTTGCCGTCGGCGCTCCCATCCTGACGATTCTTACGCATAAAATTCCGCAGAAGAAGCTCCTTCTTCTGCTAATGGGACTATTCATATTCGGCAACGGAATCTCCGTGTTTGCACCGAATTATGCCGTTCTCATGGGCGCCCGGATGCTGACGGCGTTAACGCACGGCACCTTCTTCGGGGTCGGCGCGGTGATCGCCTCCGGCCTCGTTCGCCCGGACAAACGGGCTGGCGCCGTCTCCATTATGATGGCCGGCTTGACGATCGCCAATATAATCGGCGTCCCGCTCGGTACCTTCATCGGTCAACAGATGGGCTGGCGCGCCTCCTTCGGCGCAATTGCCATCATGGGCGTCCTTGCGCTGGTCGGCATCCTGATCTTCATTCCGCAGATTCGCCAGGAGCAGTCTTCAGGCATTGTCCAGCAGGTGAAGGAGCTTTTGAAGCCCAAGCTGACGCTGTTTCTGCTCATTGGCGCGCTCGGCAATGCCGGCCTGTTCGCGGTGTTTACCTACATCGCTTCCCTGCTGATCGAGATTACGGGATACGCGGAGGCAAGCGTCACGTGGATCCTCATTTTATTCGGCTGCGGCGTTACGCTGGGCAACATCGTTGGCGGGAAGCTGGCCGATTGGAAGCTCATGCCTTCGATCCTAAGCATCTATTTCGCGACCGCCGTCATCCTGGCGATCCTGACGTTCACCATTCACCAGCCGATATTGGCTGTGGTAACCATTGTGCTGTGGGGAGCGGCCTCATTCGCCGTCATGCCCGGCCTGCAAATTCGGGTGATGAACTTGGCGCAGGGAGCGCCAGCGCTCGCCTCAACCTCCTCCCATTCCGCCGGCAACTTGGGGAATGCGGCCGGGGCTTTCATCGGAGGGCTTGTCATCACGCATCTAAGCCTGAACGCCCTGCCTTGGGTAGGGGCCATTCTGGCGGGAATCGCCTTCTTATTGGGCCTCGCCTGCTATATCTCCGAGCGCAAGACCGGGGATGCAGCCGTGAAGGTATGAGACGAGGTATGCCAGAATAGTTAATGATGTGCTTCCTGGCTTTTTCTTGAAGATAGACCATATCTAAAATTCCGAGGAGGTCCTCCATGCCGCGACTTATGAAGTTCAGCCTCATATTCGCAGCCATTGCAGCTGTACTCTATGTCATGATCTATGATTTCGGATTCCCCAAATTTCCGTATGAGATCCGAATGAGCTATCCTGCCGTACAGTACACTGCGGAAGATCCCTCCTCTGCCGTTCCTACGACCATCGAAATTGAGGGAACTTATTATCGCCGGTTGTTCCAAGAGCCGCTGTTCGACGGATCGATTCGGGTCCCTCTGTATGACTTCACGATGAGCTCTGATCCTGATACTGAGTATCCGCTGTATCGTTATGACCGCATATACGAAGACCCGCAGGGAAGCAGCAATGACACCTATATCTCCTTCTTGAATTATCCATCGTACACGTTCAAATCGAATGGCGCGATTGATAGCGTAACGATCGAGACGCTCGGTCAGCTATACATGAAGGACCGCTTTCAGCAAGTATTGATTCAAGTCACCCGCGATCCGGACGTAGACGCGAATCCATGGTTCATCGTCGCTCCGGCAGCGACCATCGAGGAGGCCGAGCAGCTGCGGAAACACATACTTCCCTAGGCTCTGTTCATAGGCGGCATACTTATCGTCAAGCCTGCTGAAGATCACCCGGCCTTTTACTCATAAATCGCTCCAACCATTGAATGTCCATGGCAAAAAGCCCCGGATTCCCTATAATTAAGGAATCCGGGGCTTTTCAATTTCAACTCGGCGCTTCCCTGCTTAAGCTTAGGATCGGTTTTCCAGCTCAATCTTCAGCGCCTCATAGTGCTCCATCAGCTCGCCCATAATCGGATGCTCGCCCGCAATGCCCGTATACTTGGACGCCGTATCGCTTGGTCCGATCTCGCGAACGGAGCGCTGCAGCTCAGCGCTTTCCGGGTCCTCAGGCACGTCGAACAGCAGCGCGGCCGCCATCGATTTGGCCAGGCTTTTGTATGCCAGTCCGCTTTCGAAGGCCAGCATGGCCGGGGACACGAGACGGTCCCCGGGCGACAGCTTCCGGATCGGGGAGCGTCCTACGCGCACCACCTCATCGGTAAGAGCCGGGTTGCGGAAACGGTCCAGAATGGTTGCAATGTATGCCTGATGCTCCGCCGGATTGAAGCCGTGCTTGTGGATCAGCGCCGCGCCGGTCTCATCCAGGACGGCACGGACATGCTTCGCCACCTCATCGTCCTTCATCGCATCCTGAATCGTCTCGTATCCTTTCAGGAAACCGATGTAGGCAGCGGAGCAGTGCCCGGTATTCACCGTGAACAGCTTGCGTTCAATGTACGGCTCCAGCCGGTCCACATAATGCACGCCCTCGACCGGCTTGAAGCCATCCAGCATCTGCGAACGGTCCACTGCCCACTCATAGAAAGGCTCGACAACCACCTTGAGCCGGTCCTCATGCTGCTGGAGCGGTACAATCCGGTCAACGGCCGCATCCGGGAACGCAATGCTGGAATCCGCCTTCCGTCTCGTCTCCTCATCCAGCAGGCCATAGACATGCTCTTTCAGCTGGGTGCTGCCGCCGATGGCATTCTCGCAAGCGATAATGTGAAGCGGAGCAGCCTCCCCCTGCAGCCGGAGCTTTAGTCCTTCCGCAATCGTAGGCGCGATAAACTTCAAAATATTGACGCCTACCGCCGTTGTCACAATATCGGCTTCCGCAACTGCCCGCGCAGCCGCTTCGGGCTCCGAGGCGCTGTTCAGCGCAGTGATGCCCTTGACCACCGTCGTCTCCTGACCTTCGCTGGCAAGCGTCACCGGATACTCCCCGCGTGCTTTCAGCTCGGATACCAGCTCTTCGTTCACATCGACGAAGCAAACCTCGTAGCCTGCTTGAGACAGAAGAAGTCCGATAAACCCGCGCCCGATGTTGCCTGCTCCGAAATGGACCGCCTTCATGCGCCCATTCCCCCTTCGAAGATGGCGAGGATCTCCTCCTCCGTCGAAGCGTTCATAACCTTCTCAATGCTCTCGTCATCGGTGAAGATCATCGCTACATTCGTCAAAATCTCCATATGGTCGCCGCCGGCAGCCGCAATGCCGATAACGATGAAGGCCGGCTCGTCGCCGCCAAAATCAACGCCCTCCGGGAAGCGAACGATGGACAGGCCCGTAGAAGCGACCATGCCCTTGGCTTCTTTCGTGCCATGAGGTATGGCGAGGCCGCCGCCCATGTACGTGGAGGCGATCTCTTCGCGCTCCAGCATTTTGTCCACATAGTCCTCCGACACATGGCCCGCCTTCACCAGCAGGTTGCCTGCCATGCGAATCGCTTCGCTCTTGCTGCTCGCCTGAGCGTTCAAAATCACTTTTTCTTTCGACAGTATGTTGGTCATCGTTAATCTCCCTCTTTCTATAGTCTATGTTCGATTTGTCCGTGTACTTATGGTCTATGATTCAAAAAATGCTGCAGCTCCTCCGCCAAGAAGGAGCGTATCTCTTCTTCGCTGCCCTGCTCCATCAGCTCGATCAGCTCGGAGCCGAGCAGCATCGCGCTAATCTCGCTCAGCACCTCCAGACTCTCCTTCGGGAGCTGCTTCGGGGCGAGCATCAGCAGGATGACGTCGGCCTCCAGCCCCTCTTCGAGCGGAACGGGCTCCGCCAAACGGAAGAGCGTGATTGAAGGCTTCGCAATGTGCCGGCTCCGGGTATGGAACAGCGCGAGCCTCGTCTCGGGGATGAGCTGCGTGCCCATCCGTTCCCGCTCAAGCAGGCGGTTCACCACGCTCCCCGGATCATGTACCGCCTCCAACGCATGCATGCGCGATAACGCGTCTGTCAGCGTTCCTTCCAGATCCGCCGGAGCATTATCCAGGCGGTATACATGGAAGCCGTCTAACAGCGCCACGATTTCGTTCATGAGCGCGGCCTGCATCCGCAATCGCTCGAAGGATGCGGCCTTGCGCTCATCTTGCCCTGCGGCAGCAGCGCCTCCGCTGCCGCCCGCCGGCTTCGCCGCCGCGCGCTGGAGGAAATGGAGCAGACGCTCCTTATCATCTGCCGTAAGCAGCGGGCTCAGCCGGATGTATTTATCTTTTGAAAGGGGCAGGTCAATCGTGGAAATAATCAGATCATACTGCTCCTCCGGCATCCGCGCCGCTTCATACCATGACGCGTTGCCGAGAACCTCGATCTGAGGCATCTCCTTGCGCAGCCGGGTTCCAAGAAGCCTGGATGAGCTTAGCCCGCTTGAGCAGACGAGAATCGCCCTCACAGGCTGCTCCGGCTGATTCAGCCGTTCAATGGATGCGCCGAAATGCATGACGAGAAAGCCGATCTCTTCATCAGGCACATCCAGCCCGTTTCGGATTTCATCCACCGCCTGACGGACGATGCCGAACAGCTCCTCGTAATCCTTGCGGATCGGACTCAGCAGCGGATTACGGATGCGGGTGCCCTCCCGGAGCCGCTTCATTGCGGCACCCAGATGCTCCACCAATCCGGCCCGAAGCGTCCGGTCCTCTTGAAAATCCAGCCCTGTCCGCTTCGCCACCGCTTCGGTCAACCGGTGCGCAATCTCCACCATTTCGACATCGGAATGGGCGAGCTCGATAATCTCCGACATTTCGCCCGCTGCGTCAAACAATTTTGCGATATAAACAACCTCTGCGTCGGAGAGCCTTAGGTCCAGCGTATTTTCCAGCCGGACGGCAAAGCTTCTTGCGTCAGCCAGCATCGCTTTTGCGCTTCCTGCCTCCTCGGGCCGGATGGATTCAATCGGACGCCCCTGCCGAATTCGGCTTACGGTGACCGATAGAGTGATCAGCATCCGTGTGTAGGCTTCTTCGGTTAAGCTCTCCGTCCAGCTCCAGCCCATATCCCATAGGGCTCTTTCAACGTCCAGAAGGACAGGCTTGTCGATCATGGACAGCAGGCGGGCGATGGCGGGATGACTGTAGTCTTCGTAGCCGTCTCCGACCAGATCGGAGTAATCCACATGCTCATCGGCCAGCCTGCAGATTGCCCACCGCTTGCCGCTCTCCGCCCCTTCGATCTCGACGCCATATCCCCTGCGCCGGATCAGCGACAGTCCGAACCGCTTCATCCACGGCTCGACCTCATCCAGATCATTGCTGATGGTCGGAACCGTGACCTTCAAGCTGTGGGCCAAGGCAAACAGCTTAACCGGCTCCTCGGCTTCCAGCAGCGCGCAGAGCAGAAGGATTTTCCGCTCTTCCCCGGAGTAATCTGCGGGCTTGCCTGCGATCAGCCGTGCCCGAAGGCTTGCTTCGGCCCCGGGCGCCTTGCTCTCCAGCCGGATGCCCGTTCCCGACTTTTTGTAAAGCAGTACCCCCGCACCCTGTAGATGCTCCTCAACGGCTTCCAGCTCCCGATGGACCGTTCTGACGCTGACCCCGATCTCAGACGCGATCTCTGCAGCCGTCATGCCCTCCGGTCTGTCGAGCAAGAGCAGAAGCAGCTGGCGCTGCCGGGCAGTTATAGGTTCCAGATCCATGCCTCCCTTCTGCACGAAATGGAGACAACGCCGGCGTATAGGCGCCAGCGTGTCATATCGTTACTGCAATATTAATCTTTCAGACGTTCCACAAGCTCATCATATCTCGGGCTCTTCAGGAAGTTGTCGATCGAGATATGCTCCGCATTCGGATTTTTGGCGATGGCCCGTTCCGTCAGCGTCTTCTGCGTGATGACGATATCCGCATCGTCCGGAATTTCGCTGACCGCCGAGTTCACGACGGTAATGTTCACGCCGGCCTGCTGCAGCTTCTTCCGGAGGACGGAAGCGCCCATCGCGCTCGAGCCCATGCCTGCGTCGCAAGCGAATACGATTTTGTTGATATTCGTCTTATCCGCGTTAGCGACAGCAGCTGCGGCAGGAGCGACTTGATCATTCATGCCGCCTGTCTTCATCGCCTTCATTTTCGCAGAGGCTTCTTCCAGGTTCGGCTCCTCTTCACCCTTCTTACCCGTTTTGAGCAGCACTGCCGCAACGAGGAAGGATGCGATCGTCGCCGTGATGACACCGGACAGGACGGCCAGCAGCCCGCCTTTAGGCGCCATGGCAAAGTAAGCGAAGATGCTTCCCGGCGATGCTGGGCCTACAAGTCCAGCACCAAACAGCTGGAAGGTGAACGTTCCGACTACGCCGCCCGCGATGGCAGCGAGAATCAGTACCGGCTTCATCAGAATGTACGGGAAATAAATCTCGTGAATCCCGCCCAGGAAGTGAATAACGACTGCGCCCGGTGCGGAAGCCTTCGCGGATCCGCGTCCTACAAGCCAATAAGCCAGCAGGATGCCGAGGCCCGGGCCGGGATTGGATTCAAGCATATACAGCACGGACTGACCGATCCGGGCCGATTCCTCGGTTGCAATCGGGCTCAATATCCCGTGGTTGATCGCATTGTTAAGGAACAGGATTTTCGCCGGTTCAATAATAATGTTGACCAGCGGCAGCAAATTGGCATTGACCAGCACGTCGACGCCCGCGGACAGTGCCTTGGTAACCCCCTGAATCAACGGTCCGATGCCGGTATAGGCGATAAGAGCAAGCACTCCGCCAATAATACCGAGCGAGAAGTTGTTGACCAGCATTTCGAAGCCGGATTTGATCTTGCCGTCGATCAGTTTGTCGAATTGCTTCAGCACCCACGCTGCGAGCGGTCCGACGATCATGGCTCCTAGGAACATCGGAATGTCCGATCCGACAATAACCCCGACTGTAGCGACTGCACCGATGACGGCCCCCCGTTTGTCGTGGACCATCTGCCCGCCGGTGTAACCGATCAAGAGTGGCAGCAAGTAGCTGATCATTGGACCGACCAGCTTGCCGAGCGTTTCGTTCGGGAACCAGCCGGTCGGGATGAATAAGGCCGTAATCAAGCCCCAAGCGATAAATGCGCCGATGTTCGGCATGACCATACCGCTCAGGAGACGGCCGAGCTGTTGAATTTTGACGCGTATGCCTCCGCCGGATGCGTTGGCCTTCGTCTCAGTGGACATGATGCGATACCTCCAGTCCTTATTTTGAAATATATAAAAAAATCGGTTGTGTCATGAACCATGTCTGACATCTTTATGTTAAGGCATTTTGGTAAGCGCACTCAACGAAAGGAAAATTCGGTTTCGGCAAGAATATTGTTGACAATTTTTAAATGGATCATGTTTGTTATTTGAAAATATCTCCCGATAGGCAGTTCTTTCATAGTTCACGGCCAGTTTGATCCTCATAAATTCTCGTTTTTCCCGTTGATTTTCGTTTCATATAGGTTATACCTATAAATTATATTTAATTTATATATTTCCTTAATGAGGCAAGGGTGGGTTACGATGGAGCCAGCCAATCATTTCGAGAGGAGTTTTGAACTATGGACCCGTCGGTAAAAGACCTGTTTGACGCTGTCGCCGGTGACTATGACCGGGAGCGCCGGCAGCTGATCCCCTGTTTTGACGATTTTTACGGAATGGCGCTGTCTCTCGTTGAGAGCGACCATCCATCGCCGCGTATCCTGGACCTGGGAGCCGGCACCGGACTGTTCTCCGGCATGGTGCTGCATAAGCACCCGCATGCCCGCTTAACCCTGATGGACCTGAGCGACAAAATGCTCGAAGGCGCCCGCCGAAGATTCGCAGGAGCGGATCAGGTCCGCTATATTACCGGCGACTACGCGGACTATCCATTCCGCGAGTCTTACGACATCGTCATCTCCTCCCTGTCGATCCACCATCTGACCCACCCTGCCAAGCAGCGATTGTTCCATGCTGTGTACGGGGCCCTCGAGCCGGGCGGGATCTTTGTGAACGCCGATCAGGTTCGGGGAAGGCACACGAGCTCCGATGAATACTACCGGCAGCGCTGGCTGGAATCGATTCGCCGCAGCGGCTTATCCGAGGCAGCGATCGAAGCTTCGATCAAGCGGCGGGCGGTTGACATTAACGCGTCATTGGAGGACCAGCTCCGTTGGATGGAGGAGGCGGGCTTTCAGGAGACGGACTGCATGTATAAGCATTTGGATTTTGCCGTGTTCTTCGGAAGGAAGCCGAGTTAAAACAAACAAAAACAAGCTCGTTCCTCAATAAGAGGAAGAGCTTGTTTGTTGTTCGCTTATCTCTACTGATGATCTACTGCCTGTCCGGCATGCCGTCAAGCATCATCATCCGCGTGGATGTGAAGAATATAGCCTTTGCCCCGGATGCTCTCGATCCCAAGCAGTCCGCGCGTCTTCTTCCGAACCCGGTAGATGAGGGCATTCATCTCTTCTGCGCTCACATCCGGCACGTCGTCCGGACCCGCCTCCCGCTCGGGCCAGACCAGGAGCTTCAGCTGCTCTTTGGATACGAATTGCTCCTTGTGATGGAGCAGCAGTTCAACGCATTTATATTCTTTTTCCGAGAAGGCAATCACCGTTCTCCCATGAACGAGCTCCTGCTTATAGGGGTTGAGCGTTATGCCTCCCGTATCCTCGGCAGCTGCCAGATGTTTCATGAGCGGCGTAATATCCATCGTCTCATCCATTCGAAGCACCGAGAAGGTTAACACGACCAGATCACCGGCCAGCGCCACGGAATCCCCGTGCTGCAGCGGAGCCTCTCCATTCGGTTCCAGCCGCTGCTGATTGACGAAGGTTCCGTGCTTGCTGTTCAGATCTTTAATGCTGAATTGTCCGTCCCTGTAGATCAGCGCTGCGTGCTTGCGGGACACGTACACATTATCGAACGTGATATCCGGGTCCCACTGCTTGCCCTTGCGCCCAAGCACCGTCATCGATCTCCTCAAAGGGATCACATCTCCGCGCTCGTACGGGTTCCCCCGTTCCACCATCAAGTAGGAGGATCTATCCATCATGCTACCTCCTGATTATCGTAATATCGCCCATGCTTTGTTTCATTTATCAGATCGCTATTATGCAATTGTTATGCTCCAGCCATTGAGTATGCGCCCAAAATCACTAACATGGATAAAGAGAACAAAGCTAGAGATATAGAGGAAGCCGAAACGCTCGGCTCTTAACAGTAACGATTTTGGGGGATTGAATCATGCGTATTCGAAAAAGCTGGAGGAACGTCATTCTGGTTATTCTCATCATACTCGGATTTCTGTATGTTAACAACTCGTCGCTATTCACCAAGGAACGCGAAGGTGAGCCCTTGCTGCTCGCGCATCGGGGGATCGGCCAAACCTTTCCGATGGAGGGAATTGAATCCGATACATGTACCGCTTCACGTATTTACATACCGGAGCATGCCTTTCTGGAGAACACCATACCATCCATGAAGGCAGCCTTCGATGCCGGCGCGGATATCGTGGAGCTGGATATTAAGCCGACGAAGGACGGCCAGTTCGCCGTATTCCACGACTGGACGCTGGAATGCCGGACGAATGCACACGGCTCGGTCAAGGATTATACCATGGAGCAGCTGAAAAGCATCGATATCGGCTACGGCTACACGGCGGATCAGGGAGCCACCTATCCGTTCCGGGGGAAGGGCGTCGGGCTCATGCCGTCCCTATCGGAGGTGCTGGCCGCATTTCCTGACGGCGAATTTCTGATTCATATCAAAAGTCAGGATGCCGGCGAAGGGGAGCTTCTGGCCGCCTATCTCGCCCAGCTGCCGGAAGACCGCTTAAGCCGGCTCACGGTATATGGCGACGATGCGCCGATCAGCGAACTAAAATCGAGGCTCCCTGCGCTTCGGGTCATGTCGATGGATTCTCTGAAGAGCTGCCTCATCTCTTATATCGGTGCCGGCTGGAGCGGCTATATGCCGTCGGTCTGCCGCAATACCCAGCTGCATATTCCCGAGAAGTACGCCCCTTATTTGTGGGGCTGGCCCGATAAATTCCTGAACCGCATGGACCGCATCAATACGAGGGTCATTCTGGTCGCCGGAGACGGCGGATGGTCGGAAGGCTTCGATACGGTCGAAGATCTGAAGAGGCTGCCGAAGAACTACAGCGGCGGCATTTGGACCAACCGGGTGGATGTCATCGCACCGGAACTGACGATCAAGAAATGACATGGAGCAAGGCGCGCTTGCTTCTTGGCCATACCCCCAGCAATGGGGGTATTTTTTTCATGTCCGCATCCCCGCGCCATAAGCTCAACGCCTGCCTGCCAATTGAAATCAAGGCAAAGTTTTTGGGCCCATCCAGCCGATGATTTATATAGACCAGAAGGATCAGACCGTGACGAGGTGCCACCGAACTACCGTTGATTAGGAGAGGATATTTTTTGGCCAGAGACACTGAGAAAAAAGGATGGTTTAAAAGCGTGCTTGCCCCGCAAGCCCCATCAGAGAAGGAGCCTGCGGAAACGGCGCCGGTCCCGGCCCCGGCCGAATCGGTGATGGAAACATCCGGGCCCGCGCATCCTGCGCAGCCCCCGGCAGATCATCAGAAATCCCTGTTATCGAAGGATAACCAGGACAAAATCGCGCTGGACGTGATCGTATCGATTGAAAACATGCTCAAGGAGCGACAATTGCTGTCTTATAAAAACAACGGTCTGGAGGATCAGCTGGCGGCGGCAAACGAGACGATCCAGCGGCTGAAGCAAGAGCATATCAAGAAGGATCAGCTGATTCAGGAGAAGAGCAAGGAAATCCGCGAGCTCGAAAACACGCTGACCCACAAGCAGATGGGCTACGATCAGCTTCTTGAGGACTATAAAGAATTCCAGCTTAGCTCCAACCTGGCTTATGAGAAGCTGTCCGGACAGCTGGAGACAGAAACGGCGAAATACGGGAAGCTTTATGAGGAATCCACGAATGCCCAGTACCAGAGCATGCTCAAGATTAATGAGCTGGAGGACAAGATCCGGGAGCTGCAGATCGAGAATCAGAAATATGCCGAGCAATATCGGAAGATCGCCGACGAAAAAGCGGAGCTCTTGCAGACGATTCAGGACTTCACCGAGAGAATGGGCTTCTCCTTCGCACCGAAGACATCAACGACGCAGATGCCGGAGTAATTCCGCGGATCCGCAGCAAGAGAAAGGAGATCCATCATGTCCGTCTTTTACGGAAAAGTGATTGAATTGCAAGACATTGAACAGCATGAAGGGCAGTATGGCATGCGAATCCGGCTATCGGCCGCCGAGTCGTTCGAATATGTCTGGGCCATCGATAATGCGACTGCAGAGAGCCTGCTGGCGATTGTAGACTTTGACGGCATTCATAAATACCGGCTGTCCCGGCATACCGTATGGGATGCTAATCGTCGGCAGTACATAGGCTACATCACCAAAACCCGCCGCGATCAGAGCATCCGTTATCCCTTCGTCTGCTCCGAAGCATTTATACATAATCTTAATGCAGTTCAGCGCGTTCAGCATCTGGACGAAATCCATGCGCTGCCTTTTCTGTCCCTGACGTACGCGGAGCGGGAAGCTGAGACCTTGCAGGAGGAAGAAGAGCCGGGACGAAACCAGCAGAAGAAGCACAAAAGGCAACGATTGCCGATGAGGCGGGTCGCCATCACGGCCCTCAGCATGCTGTCGATCCTGTTATTGGGCTCGTTCGATGCCCTGTCCCTTCCGGTAGCGGAGTCGCCGGGCGCTTCAGCCTTTACGGCAGGGACGGCTCTTCCGGCATTCCAGTCCGTACGGCACACCGCTGCAATGGCTGAGGCCTCTTCGAACCCAGCCCCGAAGAAGCTGGAATCAGAGCCTCGGCCAAAGGTCAGCTCCGAGCCGAAGCTGAGGCCGCAGGCGGAGCTGAAGCCGCAGACGGAACTGAAGCAGCAGACTGGGACGAGGCCACAGACGGAACTGCCGTCCTTCGAGCTTAAGGACGCCGTCACCTACAGCCTGCCGAAGGGCTATGTCGCTTTGACCTTTGATGACGGACCGTCCAAATACTCGGCGAAGATCATGAAGGTGCTGAAGGAGCATCAAGTCGGCGGCACCTTCTTCTTCGTCGGAGAGAATGTGGGCAAGCATCCGGCCGCGGTTCGGGCCATCCAGGAGAGCGGCTATTCCATCGGCAGTCATTCCATGAACCATGCGAACATGCCGCTGCTGGCCTACGAGGAACAGGAAGCGCAGATCAAGAGCGCCGCTGAATCCATCGAAGCCATTACGAAGCAGCCGGTTACGCTCTTCCGTCCGCCATACGGGGCATTCAACGAGATGACGGAAGAGGCGAGCCGCGCACACGGCAGCAGCATCGTCCTGTGGAACAAGGACCCTGAGGACTGGCTGACGCGCGATAGAGACAAGATTCTCCATTATGTCCGCCATACGGAGCCCTCCGGCTCCATCATTCTACTTCACGAGTCGCAGGCGGTCATCGATGCGCTGCCGTCCATTATTGCGTACCTGAAGGATCAGAATTTAAAAATCGTCAGCCTGCAATAGCCATTATCGACTCCTGCATGTGGACCCCCGACAAATAAAGGCTGTGCCTGCAATTGATGTTCATGCAGGCGCAGCCCTTTTTTTCATGATGATACGGCATGGTTCATTACAGCAGATCTCCCTCGCAAGGGACATTTATTATGGCAGGCTTCCTCTACAAGCTCTCGATCAGCATGTACACGCCAGTAAAGATAAGGATCACATACGTAAAGATTTGAAACACTCGCTGATTAATGACCCGGAATAGCCGCTGTCCGAGGAACAGCCCCAGGAATACCAGCGGAAGCGCCATGGCACTGGAAGTCCAGACCGTCTTGGTCGACCCCGCTACGATCGCTTGAATCAGAAGGCTCAGCGTATAGATGAACATGTAGAAAGCAAGCGTCGTCGCTCTAAGCTGCTCCTTCTGCGTATCCGTGCCGGAGAAATACAGCAGCAGCGGCGGCCCCGGCATCCCGATGCTGGTGGTCAGGGCCCCCGACAATCCGCCTACGGCCAAATCTCTGCCCGGGCGCTGCCGGATCCGGAACCGCAGCATCAGCATGACGGTAAGCAGAAGGATGATCAGGCTCACGCCGAGCTTCAGCCGGCCGATATCGATCCACGAGAAGACGGCTATGCCGATCGGCAGACCGATCACGCTTCCGATCACCAGCCTTTTGAGGATGCCAAAGTCAATGTCCTTCCGAATTCTAAAGATTAAGGCGGCGGATATGATCAGCGACAGGATCAAATTGATCTGGATCGCCTCCGCCGGCTCGAACAACAGCAAGAGAAACGGCGTTGCGAGAATGGAGAACCCGAAGCCGGTGCTTGTCTGGAGGATGGATGCCACGAATATGATGACCATAAATAGAAGAATGTCCACGGGGTTACACCTGCTTTCTTCCATATGCGTTATGGGGAAGTCGGCCCATATCAAACGCTCCATCCTGCCATTGTAACATATAATCCCAGTGATTCTCCCTTATGAGGCTGTTTTTGTCCTGCCTATTATGCTCGGCTATATAGAGTTCCTGCCTCAACTTACCCGCATCAGGAGCCGGGTGCCAGTCATGTATGCGTTCAGAGAAGCCCGCCCAACAATGAAGCTGAAACGGCCGTGGAGCTTATCGCTCGTTGCCTGTCACTTAGGCTCTGATAGTGCAGCCTGCAGCCGGCTCCTATGGATCCAATACGGTTTGCGGTTTCCTTCTTTTCGAAGGATTCCCTCGTCCACAAGCTGATTCAGGATGGGCGTTACGGTCTCCCGAATGCTGCCCGTCATGCTGGCCAGCTCCTGGTGGGTCATTTCAACCGGTAACGGAATCCATTCCCCATCGTTTCTTGGACCTGAATTAAATTTCGTCACAAGCTTATTGAATAGGAAGAGCAGTCTTTTACGCACACTTCCGTAAGCCATGTACTCAAGCATGTCCTCGGTTTCCTGCAGTCTGGCGGTGACGATCTCGATGTACTTTAAGGCCAGCTCGGGCTTCTCGGTGATGACCTTGCGAAACTGCCCGCTATCCATCTCGCATATGACGGAGTCCTCCATCGTGACCGCGAACAAGGGGACCCCTGAACGAAAAGAGGTAATCTCCCCGAATAGATGGCCTGTCCCTAAAATATCAAGCGTCAGCTCCTTCCCATCCTTCGTAATCTTATACAGGCGAACGCTGCCGGATTTGATGATATATAGCACCTTGTGCTCCATGTAAGGCGAAGCGATCACGGTTCCTCTGGGCCGTGCTTCAAGCGGCGTGATATGGTTCAACTGCTGCAGCTCATCCTCGCTAAGCCCCTTAAACAAGTCCACTCTCGATAGATACGTAACCATCTCCATCTGACCTCATCCTTTTCCTATGTATTCCAGACTACATCCCTCAGCGCCCTGCCCCGGATAAACTATGCCTTGAAGGCTGTAAAAGCCGCACCTCATAACAAGGAGTGATTTCCCATGGAGCCGATATGGACCGTTCTGTTCCAAGGCATATTAATCGTCATCTTCGTCATTTCCGCATCATTGAAATTTCTGCGCGCCCCTTCGATGGTACGGCACTGGACAGAGTACCGATACCCCTTCTGGGGAATGTATGCCGTCGCCAGCCTGGAAGCCGCGGGTGTCGCGCTTATGATCACGGCATTCTGGTTGCCGGAGAACACATTTTATGCCGCCGCCCTGTTTGCCGTACTGATGATCGGAGCGGTACACGCCCATCTTTTTCGAGCCAAGCATAAACCAATCATGGCCCTCAATGCAATGCTGATGCTCGTGCTGTCCGTTACCCTGCTTTTTCAATAATCACCGCGCAAGTCCCCTAACGAAAAAGAGGCCGGCCGTCTGCATGCAACAGATGACCGAGCCTCTTTCGTCCATTCCATCATCAAAACCCGCTACTTCACCCATTTGTGCAGCAGCGGCCCTTCCTCGCCGTAGACCGGGTCCATAGACGGAACCGGCACGCTTCGGATCTCCGATATGGCCTGCGCCCGATCGGTCGGATTCCGTTCCCGCAGATTAGGCGTGATTCCGCCGGGATAGGCGCCCACCACCGCAAAATCCGGACTGGCGTCCAGCAGCATATGCGCCGTTCCGGCCGGCAGCACGATCACGTCGCCTGTTGCTAGGGACAGCCGCTCCCCGGCATCACCGCCGATCAGCACCGTCGCGCTGCCGGATTGCACGCCCAGCACTTCATGCGTATTGCTGTGGTAATGGTGGTAATCGTACACGCCTCCAGTCCAGCTGCCTGTCCATTGATGGCGGTTGAAGGCCGCCTCTATGCCGGCCGGGTGATCCGCAAACACGCCCTCGTACACGATCACCGGCAAATCCGGATGATTCGGAACTTCTCCATCGTCCCTTACGAAGAATGATCTGACCTGAGCCTCCACTGTCATCCGCTCCTCTCTGCACGATTGATGTACTCGTAGTACCAGTACCCGGACGGCCCGTGACTCAAACAGTAAACAGCCAAAGACCATCGGCGGATGCCGATAATCTGGCGAATGCCTCTTCAGAGATATGAAGCTCCCGCTCCCCTGCTGCGATCTTGCTGAATCGCTTTAGTCTCCTAAAAACTCGAAATGAGAACCAAGACGAAGACAGTCCATGAAAAAATACCATGTATTCGTTTTCTTGGTCCTTAACAGGATTTTACATCGAATCATGAACTAGGATAGTTTATTACATAAGATGTCATTTGGTTTTATATGTAATTTAAGGATGTAATTGGTTTATTTTATCCCTCTGCAATCCATTTTTATCCCTTGACGTCCATCTCGCATCCAAGAATACACCCATGGTCCATTCCGAAAAGCCACCTGCAGATTGCGCAGGACCCGATCAGCAGCAGGCTTACCCGTTCCATCCAATCGAGAGAAAGAGAAAGGAGAGAGACGTTTGCAGTACTTTTTCTACGGCATTGCCGGGATATTTCTGGTGTTCCAGACCTTGTATACGATCATTCCGTTGTGGTGCAGCAAGGTGAAGCGACTCGATCCGGATCTGCCTGAGCATTCGATCTCGGTGCTCGTTCCGGCTTACAACGAAGAGCTGACGATCCGAAACTGCATGGATGCTATGGCCGGTTTGAACTACAGCCGCTATGAGATCCTGATTATCAACGATGGCTCCAAGGACGGCACCTTATCCGTGCTTCATGAGCTGCTGGAGTTGCAAGCGGATTTAAGGCGGCCCGATCAGAAGCTATCCTACAAGACGGTGAAGGGCTTCTACCGCTCGAACCGGTACCCGAACATGTTTGTGATCGATAAGCTCAACGGCGGCAAGGCGGATTCGCTGAATGCCGGCATCGATTATGCAGCTTCGGAAATCGTCATCACGCTGGATGCGGACAGCATGCTGGAGGCAGACTCGCTGCGGTATGTAAATCAATATTTCCATGACGATAAAGTTATTGCGCTTGGCGGCACGGTCAAAATCGTTCAGGGTGCAAAGCGGGATCCAAATGGCGTGATCATCGAGAGGTTTCGCGGAAAGGGCTTGATCAAAAGCCAGATCATCAATTATACGCATGGCTTCTATGTGCGCAAGCTTACGCAATCGTTCTTTAATTCCATCGTGGTCATCTCCGGCGCATTCGGCGCCTTCCACAAAGCTGTGCTCGTGCAGGTGGACGGCTTCCGCAGCACCGTAGGCGAGGATATCGACATTACCCTGAAAATCCATGAGTACATCAAGGCCAACGGCCTGAGGAAAAAGCTTGTGTACGCACCGGAGGCGGTCTGCTACACCGAATGCCCCGAGAACCTGCGCAACTTCTACAAGCAGCGCATCCGCTGGCAAAAGGCCTTCATCGACTGCATCCTGATCTATTGGTCCAGGCTGTCCAGCAAATTTAGCGTTGGCGTCAGCCTCTTTTTTGCCATCGACGGGTTTATGCTGGGCACGTTCTCCGCATTCACCACGCTTTTTTACCTGGGACAGGCACTGATGCTGGGCGGCAATGTGCTGCATGCGTTCATCTTCCTGCTCATCAGTCTGCTGTTCAATGCGGCGCAGATCATCATTTCGCTGCACCTATGCCGCAAATACGGCAGCACCTACCGCGTGGCCGACTATGTGGCCATGTTCCTGTTCAGCCAGTGGGAGCTCGTCACATACCGGAATTTGCTGCTCTACATCAATATTGCCGGGACGTTTAAGTACTTCGACAATGATGAAGGCTGGGGCTTCGTCGAGCGCAAGGGCGCTGTCGCCATTAGCCAGAACATTGCCGCAGGCTCGAACTAATATCAAGGGAGGCTGCCATAAAGCATGATACGAAATAACCGAATTATATACGTGGATATGCTCAGAATCCTATCCATCGTTGCCGTCATCGTGCTGCATTATACGGCGGAGGTGCTGACGAGCACGAATGATTTCAACAGCTCCGCATGGTGGATCAGCAACGGGTTCAATTCCATCTCCCGCTTCGCCGTGCCTGTCTTCTTCATGATCAGCGGGGCGATGATGCTGCGGACGAACATCAGGTCCTACCGGGAATTTTACGCCAAACGGGTTATCCCGCTGCTCATTCCCCTCCTCACCTGGTCGCTCATCTACGGCTTGTATAATCAGTACTATATTATTCGAAGCAGCATGAACGCCTACGAATTTGTGATCGACTTCGGCTTCCGGCTGCTCACCGACCGGAACTATGTGCATCTGTGGTTCCTGTATGCCATTATCGCCATTTACATGACCGTGCCGCTCATCAGCAAATTTATCCGATCATGCAGCGAGCGGGATTTACGGTATTATCTGCTCTTATGGTTCATCGTCAGCATCGCGTACCGCTTCATATCGGATGCCGTATTCCGTGCAACCGAGCAATACATCAATATCCCGATCATGAACATTCCGTTCTTCATGGGATTTCTGGGCTATTTTATCCTGGGACATTATCTATTCCATTACGATCTGCCGGGGAGGGCAAAGAATCTGTTGTACAACCTCGGCATCGTCTCCTTCTTCCTTACGCCGGTAGCCACCTACTTTGCGTCTATGCACAGCGGCGTGCTGGACGAGATGTTCTATGGCAACTACTCCATCACCGTGTTCTTCATGTCCGTCGGCCTGTTTATTTTCTTCAAGGAGAAAGAGCCCCGTCTCAGCGAAAGCGTGAACCACAAGGTTCAGAAATTGATCGGCTCGATCTCCAAAGCCAGCTTCAGTATCTACCTCATTCATCTGCTGGTGGAAATGATGCTCTCCGGCAGAACCGAGGTCGATGCCACGCTGGCGGAGGCGGCCCTCAGTCTTCTGATCAATATCGGCATCATCTTCGCCATCAGCTACGTCACCGTCAAGGTGCTGAACCTGAGCAAGACGGCAACCTATATCCTGTTTGGCGGTCGGGGGTGACGTGAGATGAGAGTCAGTATCTATACGAAAATATTTATTGTTGTGCTGCTTGCCGGCATGAGTTTTTATTTCTACCGGATATCCGCGAAGGAGGATCGCAGAATTACGGCCGTATACGTGGAGGCATGGCAGGATTACCGAACATTGAATCTGTCGGAGCGGGGGGTCGACATCGCCTTTATCGCATTCGCCAAAATCAAAGGCACCGATCTGTATTTTCACGAGGACAGCCAAACCGACAGCCAGATCAAAGAAAACATCAAGCAGCTAAAACGGCATCATCCGCATACGAAGATGGTGCTGGCGATAGGAGGCTACGGCGCGGACGGCTTCTCCGATGCTTCGCTGGACGGCAACCGTTACTTGTTCACGGAGAGCATTGTCAACATGGTCAAGGAGCTGGAGCTGGACGGGGTCGATATCGACTGGGAGTATCCGGCTTTCGATGCCTGGAATACGCAGAAGGCCCGGCCCGAGGATACGAAGAATTTTACCAGCCTGATGAAGGAGCTGCGGGAGAAGCTGTACCGGCTTCCGCATAAGAACAAGAAGTACCTGCTGACCTTCGCCTCAGGGACGCAGGATTGGTATTTTCGCAACGTCGAGGTGAAGAAGGTCGAGAGATACGTCGACTACATCAACGTCATGACCTACGATCTCACCGGCAAATGGTCGGATACGACCGGCTTTAATGCCAATCTGTACGTAGACAGCCAAGGCAAGTCCGAGCACAGCGTCGACGGCATCGTCTCCATGTATCTCGATCACGGCATCGACAGCCGGAAGCTGCTGCTCGGCATCCCCGCGTATTCCTACGGCTGGAGGGATGTGAAGGATAAGAAGGGGAGCCCGGGCGGCCTCTTTGCATCCGGCAAGCCGATCGACATCGATAAGACGGATTTGAGCTATAAGCAGATCAAGCGGTCCTATCTGAACAAAAACGGCTACAAACGCTATTTCGACAGCAAAGCCAAAGCCGCTTACCTCTACAATGGGGATACGTTCATCAGCTACGAGGATCCGGAAGCCGTGAAAGAGAAGATCCGCTACATTAAGAGCAAGAATCTCGGAGGCGCAATGTTATGGCAGTATGCGCAGGATGCGGAGGACGGGCTCGTACAGCTCTTATCCGAGCATTTGAACGAATAGTTCAATTGCCGGGCCGCGTAAAGATTGAATGTCAGACGATCGTGGTGCCAGCTCAGCAAAGACCTTGCAGCAGGGAAGAGGATTCCTCGCATGATATGTCGAAATCTATCGTATTATGCGAAAATGGAATGAAACAGCTCTCAAATATTCTGCGATCATCATCTTATTTCTTGCCTTGTTATTCGGCCTGCGATGGGCTTGGTCCGAAATGTTCTCCACCTCGCACGATCCTCGCGCCGTTAACGGTGTGCTCGATCTCCGCGGGGTGGATTTAAATTCGTCCTCCCCATTCTATTTGGACGGTGAATGGCAATTCTATCCGTTTCAATTCCGATCCCGGGCGGATGTGGAGGAGATGCCGTTTCGCAGCGTTCAGGTTCCGGGAGACTGGGGCAGCGCGCTTCATGACGATGGGAGCGGACCGTCCTACGGATACGGGACATACCGGCTCCGCATCCTGACCGACCCGCTGGAGGAGCCCGTCGCCATCTGGATTAAAGGAATCGAGACGGTCTCCCGCGTAGAAATGAATGGTCTGGCGGAACCGGAATTCGGTAAACTGGCTGCGGACAAGAACAACTATATTGCAAAGAGCGCTTCGTATACGGCCACCTATTCCGAAGAAGGCGCGACCGAAATCGATCTGCTCATCCAGGTCGCCAATTTCGACGAGCCGCATAACGGCGGCATCGTCCGCTCGATCCGCTTCGGGTCGGCAGCGTCGATCGATTATGTGCGCTGGTATTCGATCGGATTCCAGCTGGTGACCTTCATGGTCCTGCTGCTGCACGGCCTTTATGCCGGCATTCTGTTTGCATTCAATCGGCAGGAACCCGCACTGCTGATGACCGGGCTGCTGACCCTGACGGCGGGCATCGCGATCCTGGCCGGAAACGATTATATCCTGCTGCTGTGGCTGCCGATCGATTACGCGGGAGGGATTAAGGTCCGCCTGATCGCCCTGCTGTGGCAGAACCTGCTGATGCTGCTCTTGTTCCGGCGATTCCTCTCGCCTGTCTCCGGACGAACCTGGCTGCGGGCATTTACAGTGGGGCTCATCCTGTTCACCGGCTTCCTGGTCGTTTCTACGGCATCTTGGGTCCACAGTGTCATGGAGTTTAAGCTGTTCGCGTTCTTCTATCTGATTCCGCTTGCGTGGCTTGTCCATTTGGTGGGAACGATGATCTTCCGGCGGCAAACCGATCAGGACATCGTATTCCTGCTGCTTACGGCAGCCGGTATTATCACCAATCAGCTGTGGACCCTGGCGGAGTCTGGCAAGGAGATTACCACCGTCTATTACCCGGTTGATATCATTGCGGCGATTATTGGATTCTCGACATACTGGTTCAAAAAATATATCCGCAACGCCAAGGAGAACGCCAAGCTGAACATCCAGCTGCAGAAGGCCGATAAGCTTAAGGACGAATTTCTGGCCAACACGTCGCATGAGCTTCGAACCCCGCTGCACGGCATTATGAATATCGCCCAATCCGTTGTCTCCAAAGAACAGGAGAACATGAACAAGGGCAGCGTCGAAGACATGAAGCTGCTCATTACAATCAGCCGCCGCATGTCCCATTTGCTTGAAGACCTGCTCGATATCACCAGGCTGAAGGACCACCGCATTACGCTTGCTCCCGAGCCCTTGCGCATTCAATCGGTCGTTCCCGGGGTATTCGCCATGCTTCAATTCATGGTGGAGGGCAAGCCGGTCCGGCTCCGAATGGAGATTGCGGAGTCGATGCCTCCGGTTATGGCCGATGAGAAGCGGCTTGTGCAAATTCTGTACAACTTGGTTCATAATGCGCTCAAATATACAGAGCAGGGAAGCGTAACGGTCTCCGCCTCGGTTCGGAACGGCCAAGCCGAGATCCAGGTATCCGATACCGGAATCGGCATGAGCACGGAAGCGCTGGAGCGAATCTTTCTTCCTTATGAGCAGGGCTCCCACGGCGTCCATGACGGCCGGGGGTTTGGACTCGGCCTCAGCATATGCAAGCAGCTCGTCGAGCTGCATGGCGGCGCGATATCCGTCAGCTCCGAGCCGGGTGCCGGCTCCGTCTTCTCGTTCAACCTGCCGCTTGCGGAGGCAGGGGCAAGCGAGGCGAGGCTTTCCAAGCCGTCCGGGGAAATGGCGGCGTCTACGGGACACGAGGCATCCGAGGCAACGGAGACAAGCGGAGCTGAACCCGCCTCCCTCCCGTCAGCCGACAGAGGCATCCACGAGCCGCTGCCGCCTCCCGTCGATCCGTCGCTGGGTAACGACGGCAAGGCCAGCATTCTAGCCGTCGATGATGACCCGGTTAACCTGAAGGTGCTGCTGGGCATCCTTTCCTCAGAGCCGTACCACATTACTACAGCCGTTTCAGGGCTGGAAGTGTTGGAGCTCCTGGGAATGCGGACATGGGATCTGCTCATCGCGGATGTGATGATGCCTCAAATGTCCGGCTATGAATTGACGCAGCGCGTCCGGGAGCATTACTCGGTAGCGGAGCTGCCGATTCTGCTGCTTACCGCCCGTAGTCAGCCTGAGGACATCTATACGGGATTCGCGTCGGGCGCCAACGATTATATGACCAAGCCTGTCGATGCAACGGAGTTAAAATACCGAATCCGGGCGTTGATCATGCTCCGGCAGTCGGTCCGCGAGCGCTTGCGGATCGAGGCCGCCTATCTCCAGGCACAGATTCAGCCTCATTTCCTGTTCAATACGCTGAATTCCATCATGGCGCTGAGCGAGATCGACACCAAGAAGATGCAGCATCTGGCGGGTGCATTCGCTTCGTTCTTGCGGATCAGCTTTGATTTTCTGAACACGGGCGAGCTGGTGGATATCACGTACGAGCTCGAGCTTGTCAAAGCCTATCTGTATATTGAGCAGGAACGGTTCCGCGAGCGGTTAGCCGCCGTATGGGAGGTCGACCCGGGGATTCAGCTGCGCCTTCCGCCGCTGTCGATTCAGCCGCTGGTGGAAAACGCCGTCAAGCACGGAGTTCTTCGTCGGCATCAGGGCGGAATGGTCCGGATTCGGATCACGCGCCAAACCGAAGGGGTGCTGATTGAAGTGATCGACAATGGCCGCGGGATGGAGGCGGATCAGGTAGCCGAGCTGTTGAGCCCTGCCGGGCAGGCGCTGCGGGGGATCGGCATACCGAACACGAATCGCCGGCTGATTCAAATGTATGGTCAAGGATTGACCATCATCAGCCGCCCGGGTGAAGGCACGTCCGTGTCCTTCGTCATTCCGGAGCATCGCCGGCTAGAGAAGAAATCAGGGAATTAACCGATGTAAAGCTCCGATTGCAGACGATACTATATACGGAGCGTATGGTCAGGCAAGCAGAGGCTTGCCTGGCTATTTTTGCGCTGATCTTCAGCCTTTGAACGTAATAACCCCGATATGCATCTTCCAAATCCAGGATCATTATGATAATATACCTTCAGAAAGAGTTAGTTAGTTGAATAACTTATACTGGAGGTGGGTCTGTTGGCAAGACCTCAACGGATTACGAAAGAGGAATTGATCGCCTCAGCCCAGCAATGCATTCAAGAGAAGGGGCTCGATAAGCTGACGTTGAAGGCCGTGGCCGAAGGAGCCGGTGTGACGCAGGGGACGGTTTACTACCATTTCAAAACCAAAGAGCAGCTCATGCTCGAAATCGTCCGCTCCATCTGTGATGCGTCCTGGCAAACGGCAGGGTCGGATCCGCAGGATGGCAGCAGACGTGATACGATGGTCCGCGTGCTGGAAGCCGCCCGTGACCGCTGCGCGGAGAAATCGTATCATACGCTGTTCTTCTCGCTGGTGGTACACAGCTTGCAGAACTATGCCCTCCGCGACCAGCTCAAGGGCATGGTCGAGCGTGAGAACACGCATGCTGCCGGCCTCCTTGCCCGGCTCTTCCCGGAAATGGAGATGTCCGGCCCCTCCCTGAAATACCGGGCCATGATGGTCAACGCCCTTATCGACGGCCTGGCGCTTCAGGCGCTTCTCGATCCGGAGTTTGAGGCGGAAGCGGTGTATGCGGAGCTGATCGGGGCAGCCTCCGCCTGGATAGAGAAATCCTCCGATTCATCCAACACTTCAAGTTAGAAAGGAGCTGCAAAGCCATGCGGTTTTGGATCAGCTTAGGATTCCTGCTGTGGTTGGCCGCTACATTCGTGTTCCGATTTTGGGGAGGTGCGCTGATCGATCCCGGCCAGCCCCTCATCTGGCTGTCCTTTATTGGGATCGTTCCCCTGATTCTGCTGACGCTTCGGGCGCTGTTTCGTGCCCGGGAGCTCTCTTCCTCAGAGCGCCCACGGGCTGCCATGCTGGTGGCGATCCCGGGGATGCTGCTGGACCTCTTCAGCGTAGCTTTTCATGACCTGGTGTTCCCCGGACTTCCACAAGCCCATCTGCACCTCTTCTTCGTTTGGCTGCTGTGGGCGTATTCGCTCATTCTTCTGGGAGGACTGCTCGGGCAGTTGAGCGGCAGCCCCAGTCGTGATCAGCCATGACGCCTGGATGTCGGGACACAGGGACGCCGTGACGGTCAGAATAAGGCAGAATAAAGGCAGAGGCAGACGCGGCCGGCCTTCATCGACCGAGCCATCACCCTCGGCTAGGCTGCCTCGCCTCCCTTCGCAAGCGAAAAAAACGGATGCCCATCCTCTCGAATGGCATCCGTATTGTCTTTTTCCGATCCGTTATTTTCCCGTCCGGTTCAAGATGCCCAAGTATTCCACCCAAGGGCCGACATCCATCCGGTACCGCTCCGCTAATACCCGGGCGATTTGGGCCAGATGCGTCAGATCATGCACCACCCAAGTCGAGAGCAATTCCCGTACCTTCACAACGCCGAAGGCCGGATGCACGCCCGTCAGCTCCAGCTGATGCTCCGATTGGACCAGCGTCTTCAGCTTCTCGATACTTTGCGCCCGAGCCTCCTTAAAGGTCTGCAGTCGTTCATCCGTCGACGCCGTCTTCCCTTCGGACAGATGGGCAAACCGGTCAAAAGGAGGGAACGGCTTGCCCTCCCCCTCCTCCAGCATAAACGCCAGCCTCGGCATCCAATTCGTTCGCTCCCCTTCAATAAGGTGATCGATCACTTCGGTAGCATTCCAGGTGCCTTCCCCTTCGTTGCTCGTCAGCCAGCCCTCCGGCAAGCCGGACAGCAACGCCGCAAGCGCTGCCGGCGTCCGTTCCAATAGCGCAATGGCTTCATTTAACTCGAAATTCATAAGAGCCTTCCCCCTATAAAGTTAAATCATGGTCATGATGTGGTTGACCGCCGTTATGTAACGCCGAGCACCGTTGCTGGAGCGAAATCTTGCGGCCGTCGCGGTTTTTTTTGATGCAGAACACATTCAGAGGTGTCTTCCACTGACCCCTAGCCCACCGGATGGAATAATGCTGCTCTCACCTTCTCGGCCTCTTCCGGGGTTCGATGTTGGTCCACGACTTCATTCACATCGAATTTATTCCCATCCGGGTCATAAAATACGAAATTGATTCCGCAGCTGTGACGGTCCTGAAGCTGATCCGTTACGACGCCATTTTCTTTCAATTTATGATACAGCACCTCGATCTGCCTGACTTCAAAGGTAAACCGAAACATTTCATATCCGTCCCTCGTTGGAAACTGATTATTGTGCGGGCCTTCGGTTTCCACCAAGTGCAGCCATTGCCCGTCGGAAAGCTTCAAAATCACTTGAGCTTCCGCTGGATTATAAGGTACGGCATACTCAAGCCCAAAGTTATTCTGCCACCATGCCGCCGACTTTAGCGGGTCACGGACCGGTACATAGATGGAACACACGGCTTTTAAAGCATTTCCTTGAACCTTCGACATTTACAGTTCATTCCTCTCACTGGGTTTATTCTCTTATTCTCTTTCATGATAAGAAACGCTTTCCGGAGCCAAAACCAAACACCTTTCCAAAAAAATAGCTCGGCATATTTCTGATTACATTCGTCTGCCGCCTCCCGATTTCCTGCAAAAATACGGCTCACGCCAGCCAGAATTCCGAAGCGGGGGCTCAGCCCGCCCGGCCAGCCAGCCGCTTATCCCTCCCCGCCGCCACCCGCTTTTACATGAGCAGCCCGCATAAGCCGTCAACGCAAAAAGGCGGAAGGCATCAAGGCCAACCGCCGGAGAAAAGAAATCGATCGAATGATCATCCATCATCTCATCTGCCCAACATCCGTCCTACTAACGGAACGTCACTCTTCAATCCGTTTAGAAGAGGGGGACGTGCCTCCTTCCCGTGCCAAGAAGCGTTGGAAATAAGACGCAGAGCCGCCAAGCGACCTGTACGCCCCGGCGGCTATATTTCCTGCCAGGATAGCTGCTGCCGTCGTTTGCGGCAAATCGTCAGCCCCGGCGAAATTGGAATCGTCACCATCTCATAAGCATCGGTCTTTTTGGATAACTCATCGATCGCTTGATAAGCGGTCCCGCATAGCGTCGGGTCCATCATTTCAGCGCTCCCCGGATGCGAATCATGAAGCAGGATCAGGCCGTGCGGCGACACATAAGGGAAAAAATCATAGAAATCCTGCAGCACGGCTTCTCTGGAGTGATCGGCGTCAATGAACAGCATGTCAATCTGCATCGGGCGAGCCGCCAGCTCCTGGGCAAAGGCCTGTGTCGTTCCATGGAAGAACCGCGTCTTGGGGGTCATCTGCATATGCTGACCGGCCTCACCGTTCAGATCAACGCCGATCAGGGTTTCCGCAAACGGAATGACCCGGTTGAACAGCGCGCATTGGTACAGCCCCAGCTCCACGTATACTTTGGGCCGGACGATGCTTGTCAGAAAGAGGATGAAGTCCTCATGCCAATTGATTCTCACTGGTTCATCGCCTCCTTCGCTTGTACTCATTCCTTTATTTTATTTTGAGCATATGCGATGTGTGCCATGATACGAGACCAAGTGAGAATGCTGCCTGAATGATGCACCGGGACCGCTGAGATGACCGAGCGCGGCAGCTTTACTAGGATAAGCATGGCTCATGATCAGCGGTGCAGTTTCCCGCTCCCCGAAAGCCGATGGAGGTTTCCGGCGCGCCTGATCGTCACCAAACAAAGAACCAACGTCAATAAACCCTGCACCAGATGGCGCAGGGTTGTGCTGTGCTGTATGATAGGCTCGGATTACTCTGATCCCTTCTGTTCCCGCTTCGTGCGCATAAGGAGAACCGTGTGCGATGAACAAACCAAGCCCATGCCTCTATCGGGGCTGCATCAGGTTCCGCAAAAGGTCCTGTAGGGACGGCCTGACTGCGGAGGCAGCGTGCAATATTCGTCCTGCTCGGGGACATAAGCGTACGGATTCGCCAAGGCCGCAACCAGACGCTTCAGCACACTGTAGTCACCGGACTCCACGGCAGCCTCCAGCGCCTCCTCCACCCGGTGGTTGCGCGGGATGATCGCCGGATTGCTGCTGCGCATCCGCTGCTTCGACTCCTCCTCGGACGCTTCCTGCCGGTCTAATCTGCCGCGCCACAGCTCCAGCCATTGTGCGAAATCGGCGCTGCCGTGCAGACCCGTCTCCTCAGGCCGGCCCAGCGTCAAAGCACGGAAGGTGTTCGTGTAGTCCGCTCCGTGTCGCTGCATGAGGTGGAGAAGGCTCTTCACGAGCTCTTCATCCTCTTCCTCCTCGTTCACGATCCCGAGCTTCGACCTCATGCCTTCGAGCCAGTGGCGATGGTACAGCTCGGCAAAATCGCCCAGCGTTTCCTCGGCTGTCGCGATTGCCTGCTTCTCGTCCTCCTGCAGAAGCGGCAGCAGCGTCTCGGCGAAACGCGCCAGATTCCAAGCGGCGATCTGCGGCTGATTCCCGTAAGCATACCGACCCTGCACATCAATGGAGCTGAACACCGTATTCAGATGATACGCGTCCATGAAGGCGCACGGCCCGTAGTCGATCGTCTCCCCGCTAAGCGCCATATTGTCGGTGTTCATCACGCCGTGGATGAACCCGACCAGCTGCCACTTGGCAATCAGGGAAGCCTGTCGCCGAATGACCGCCTTCAGAAGCGCCAGATAGCGGTTCTCCTCCTGCTCCGCCTCGGGGTAATGCCTTTGAATCGTATAATCGGCAAGCGCCTGCAGCTCCCCGGCTCTCCCCCAATTCGCGGCATACTGGAAGGTGCCGACGCGCAGATGACTCGCCGCGACCCGGGTAAGAATGGCACCAGGCAGTTCGGTTTCGCGGAAAATTTCCTCCCCGGTTGTCACTACCGCCAGACTGCGGGTAGTCGGAATGCCGAGCCCGTGCATCGCCTCGCTGATGATGTATTCGCGCAGCATCGGGCCAAGTGCAGCTCGGCCGTCGCCGCCGCGAGAGTATGGGGTTCTGCCTGAACCCTTAAGTTGAATGTCCATCCGCTTTCCCTCGGGCGTGATTTGCTCGCCCAGCAGAATCGCGCGGCCGTCGCCCAGCATCGTGAAATGCCCGAACTGATGCCCCGCATAAGCTTGGGCGAGGGGCTCGGCCCCCTCGGGGACTCGGTTGCCGCCGAATACGTCCGCTGCGCCTTCGGCCTGCAGCGACTCGGCATCAAGCCCAAGCGCTGCGGCTAGCGGCTCGTTGAAGATGACGATCTCGGGAGCGCGCACAGGCGTTGGGTCAAGCCGGGTAAACATCGTTTCCGGCAGGCGGGCGTAGCTGTTGTCAAAGTTCCAGCCTGCAGCTGGCGTTGATTCATTGGTCATCGGAAGTCTCCTTTTTCATTTTCATTATACGTTTCTCGGATTATGCTCTTCGTTTATGCTCGCAACAATGAGTTCCATGATTGCTGTACATCTTCTATGTATCATCCATTTCGACTTCAGCCTTTTATAGATTGTACCGGCTCTCCTGTATTATTCCTTGCCGACGGCTTAAGGGATCAACCCAGCCATTACCCTTTAGTTTACGCTATTCCGCCTGCTTCGCCAAACATGGCATACCTGCTCCCCGGTAATCGGTTAGCGCCAAATTGCGGGCCTTGCCTTGTTCGCGGCCGAATGCGGAAAGAGCAGCCCGAATGCAGCACGCGCGCATAAGACGCGTGCAGGACTGCTCCTTCGGCAGGCCATCTTCAGGGAACGTCCGCTTAATCAGCTCTTTAGGAAATCCGGATCCGCAAAGCTCGGATTCGGATACTTGTAGAAGCCCTCTCCGGTCGCCCGTCCAAGCTTTCCTTTGTCGATATACTCCGTCTTCAGCAGGTTCGCCACCCGAACGAACTCTCCATCCCCGGTCGCATCCGCCTTCGCTTGTCCGATATTGTAGGCTGTGGTGATGCCGACGACATCCAAGATCGCGAACGGACCAAGCGGTGCGCCCGTTGCCACCATCCAGGTTTTGTCGATCGTCTCGACGTCGGCCACTTCCCGGACTAACAGACGCTGGGCCGCCTCAAGCAGAGGCACCAAGAGGGAATTCAAAATATACCCCGGCTGCTCCTTATGGAGCGGCAGCGCCACCATCCCGATTGCCTTAGCAAAGTCAATGACATCTTGAAACACCTGCATGTCCGTTCTTGAATGCTTCATGACTTCAGCCGTATTGTTCTTCCAGATTTCATTGGCAAAATGCAGCGCCAGGAACCGCTCCGGCCGTCCGGTCGAATCGGCAAACTGGCTTGGCAGCAGCGTCGAGGAGTTTGTGGCAAACACCGTTTTGGCAGGAGCGGCCTGTCCCAGCTTGGCGTAAAATTCGGTTTTGATGGACACCACCTCAGGGACCGCTTCAATGACCAGATCCGCCTCGGCCACGGCCTGTGCTAAATCGCTGTGAAAGGAGATTCGGTCAAAGGCTTGATCGGTTTCCTCCTGGGTCGCCCCCAAATCCTGCCGGTAATGCGGCTTCAGCTCCGCAATCCGCTCCTTCGCACGTTCGAGCGCCTGATCGTTAATGTCGTATACCGATACCTGAAAGCCTTTGAATGCGGTCTGGTAGGCAATCTGACTTCCCAATACGCCGCTTCCGGCAACCGTAATGTGTTTGAAATTCATGATGATGTCTCCTTTATCGCTTAGTTAACCCTTTTTCCGTATACAATCCCCCAATTATTACAATACATACCCCCAATCTCTCGGGATGACCCCAGCCTTCCCTAACTTTATGACAGGTGTCATAAGGATCTCTTTACAGGTGTGAATGTTGCGGCAGACCGGCCGAATCTACAATAAAGCTGTAAGAGAGAACGATAAGGAGAGAGGGAAAGAACCATGGAACAACGAAAGGAACGCATTCGTCTGCTGGATATTTTGCGGGGATTCGCCATCCTCGGAACACTCGGGACGAATATTTGGCTCTTCGCGCATGCGGGAGACCTCAATTATATGACAACCTTTGAATATTCCGGCTGGTGGGGAATTGATGATCTTCTTCGCATGATCGTGTTATTCCTTGTGAACGGGAAGCTGCTCGGACTATTGACGATCATGTTCGGCGTCGGGCTCGAAATGAAGTATCGGCAGGCCAAACGGAAGGGAAAGCCATGGCCGGGCGTTTATCTGTGGGCTGTGCTGTTTTTGTTCCTGGAGGGGCTGCTGCATTTTATACTGGTTATGGAATATGACATCTTAATGAGCTATGGGATTACGGCAATCATAGCGGCGTTTATCGTAAAAGGCGGCGACCGGCTCATCGCCCGTTCGATGACGGTCATCGGCAGTGTCTGCGCGGTTGTGCTGCTCGGCTTAATGGGATTGATGCTGGCGGTTAGCGGGCAGGTATCGATGGGCAGCTTTGACAGTATCGTTGCTCTATATCAAGAAGGTACGTGGATGGAGCAGGTGCGGTACCGGCTGGATAACTTCCTTCCGCTTCGGATCGAAGCCATATTAACGATTCCATCCAACATATTTCTGTTTCTGCTGGGGGTTCGTTTCATGCGTGCAGGGGTGTTTTCCCCGGATGAAAAGGGCCAAAGGATACGAAAGAACCTATTTAAACTCGGCTTGTTTATCGGGTTGCCGCTTAACCTGCTCATTTTCATCCCAGGCGGCGCATTCGATCTGCCGGTGCGCTATTTATTTGCTCCTCTGATGTCCATCCTCTATATAGCAATCATTGCTAGAATGATACAATATACGAAGTGGGAATGGCTGTGGCGCCTCCTGGAGAACGCCGGGAAAATGTCTCTGAGCTGCTATGTGCTCCAAAACATCATCGCCTCCTTCCTCTTCTACGGCTGGGGCTTGGGGCTCGCCGGCAAGCTGAATTCTGCAGCCATCATCGCCATCTGGCTGATGATTTGCATCGTCCTGCTGTGCATTTCATCCCTATGGCTTCGGGGCTTTAAGCTAGGACCTATGGAAACCGTCCGCAAACAAGCGATAGGCCTCTTTGAATCGAGATAGCCAGAATTGGGGGCTTGATATGTTTCATAAGTTGTACCCGAGAGACCAAATCAAAAATTATCTGCTGATCGACCTCGTACTGACGGTGTTTTTATTCTACCGGGTGTTAAGCTCGGATACGGCACCGGGACTGTGGGGCAGCCTTCTGCTGCTCCTGCTGTTCCTGGTTTCGTTTTATATTGCATTGTGGCGCCGCAGCGGCTGGCTTCTGGCAGCCGTGTTATCAGGCCAGGGTACGCTTACCGTGCTCGGAATCTTTATTGGGCCGGGTATCCTGCTATTCGGCATCCTCTTTGCCGACTTGCTCGGCAAGTCCAGGTCCAAAGGGCAGATTGCTATCGGCAGTGCTGCTATTGCCCTCTCGTATCTGCTGGTGTTCGTCATCCGCCAGGAGCCGCTGCTGAAGACGGAGAATGCCATTTACCTGCCGGTTATGATCATTCAAACGTTGTACCCGGCCATTATCTATATTCGGGAGAAAGCAAAAAGCCTGCAGGGCGAGCTGGAGGAAGCCAACCAGCAGATCGCCATGTATATCCAGCAGGAGGAGCGTCAGCGGATCGCGAGAGATCTTCATGATACGCTCGGACAGACCCTGATGATGATCAAGATGAAGACCGAGCTGGCGACGAGATGGGTGGATAAGGATCCTGCCCAGGCCAAACGGGAGCTTGGCGAGATTCTGGACAGCTCCAGGACGGCCCTTAAGCAAGTGAGAGAGCTGGTATCGGAGATGAAATTCATCTCCCTGGCCTGCGAGCTGGAGCATTCCGTCAAGCTGCTGGGTACGGCAGGGATTGAGCTGAGGATCGAGAAGCCGGAGAAGTCCCCGCTGTTATCCAGCGTGGAGGAAACGATGCTTGCGCTCTGCGTACGTGAAGCTATGACCAACATCATCAAGCATAGCCGCGCCAAGCGATGCACCATCCGGATCGAGGCCAAGGACGAAGCCTACGAGATCCACATTGCGGATGACGGCACCGGGATCAAGGAGCCGGACGGCGGAAACGGCATCCCTTCGATGAAGGAGCGGATGAAGATGCTGGGAGGCTCATTTAGCATTGCCGCTTCCCCAGCCGGGGGAACCACCTTGTCTTTAATGCTCCCGTTACGCCAGCATAAAAAGGAGGACCCCGCATGATCCGAATCGTGATTGCAGAAGACCAGAAAATGCTTCGCGGCGCATTCGCCTCATTGCTCCAGTTCGAGGACGACATCGAGGTGGTGGCGGAGGTGCCGGACGGAGAACAGGCATGGGAAGCCATCTCGCTCCATCAGCCGGATGTGTGCGTGCTCGACATCGAGATGCCTCATATTAGCGGGCTCGAGCTAGCCGAGAGGATACGCCATGCCGGCTTGCCTTGCAAAATCATGATCGTCACGACCTTCGCGCGCCCCGGTTATTTGCAAAGAGCAATGGATGCGCGGGTCGAGGGATATTTGCTAAAGGACGAGCCGATCGATTACTTGATCGAGGCCATCCGCCGGGTCATGAAGGGCGAGCGGGTCGTCAGCACCGACCTGGCGGCAGCGCTCTTCATGAAGGAGGAGAACCCGCTCAGCGAGCGGGAGATCGAAATGCTTCGCCTGACCAAGGAAGGGATGACGACCGAGGACATCAGCAAGGCTCTGTTCCTGACGCGAGGAACGGTTCGCAATTACCTCTCTTCGGCCATTCAGAAGCTGGACGCCGAGTCCCGGCAGCAGGCGGTCGCGATCGCGGAGGATAAGGGCTGGCTGTAGGCGTTAAGCCGTAAAAGCGTGATATGGTGACTTTAGCAGTATTGTGGCCTGAAGTATTTAGTTTCTCCGATATATATCTCATGTAGACACGAAAAAAACAGCCTGCCGCTTGCCGGCAGGCTCAGATTGTCGAGAAACCCACGTCTTGTAGACGTTGGGTTTCTCTTATTTTCATTTGCAGTTGCTAAAAAGCCTAAAAAAGAAGGGTTACCCCCTCTTTTCCAGGCGATCCAGGTGGATCGCCATCTTCTTCATGTTCTGCACGGTGGCCGTCATCAACGCTTGTTCCGTGACGTTCGAGAGTCCGCGCAAACGGCAATAGCGAAACCCATGGAGCTCTTTGGCATCCGCGAAGCTTCGCTCAATCGTTTCTTTTCGTTTGCGGTACAACTGCTTGCCGTCTCGGCTTAGCCGGTTATTTCGCACCCAGTCTTTGCTGTCTTCCCAGACATGTCGGGTCAGTACCTTCCGGTGGTTCCTGGAATGAGTGCATTGCGCAAGCATCGGACAGGTCTTGCAATGTTCCGGGTCTGACGCATACTGCCTGTAACCCTTCCGGTCGGTAGTCCGGTACGTCAGTTGGTGTTTTTCCGGGCAGATATAGGTGTTACTTTCAGCGTCGTAAGTAAACTTCCATTTGGCAAACAAACCTTGCTTCGGATGAAATCTCCGGTGTGCAATAACGGCAAAAATCTTTCGCTGCTGTAAACCTCGGCAAATGGGCGTAGTTAAATAACCGGAATCCAGGGCTACAGCTTCAACCTTGAATCCAAAACGTTCTCTTTGGCGGTCTAATCGCGACAAATACGGAACCGAATCGTGGACATTTCCTGGCGTAACATGGACATCGGTAATGAGATTGTATTTAAGATCCACCGTCCGGTGGTCGAGATAAAAGAACCCCTCTGGCTTACCGTCGCGAATCATATAGCCACTTTCAGGATCGGTGGTGCTCACTTTAATTTCTTTGGTTCCATTCACTTCCTCTCGTACTTTCAGGGCTTTTTTCCGTGCGCTTTGCGGTCCTCCGTCACAGCCTCATTGAGTTCGTCAATATAGTCCTTGGTGTTTTGTAGAACTTCTTGCTTGGTATAGTGGTGCTTGTTGGCATTGGCTTTTACGTGAGTCGAATCGGTAATGAGCACACGCCCGCCCACCATTTTGTGCGAGATCGCTTGGAGGACGATTTCGTCAAAGATCTCCTGGAAAATGTCAGTATCCTTAAACCGAGTCCGCCGGTTCCAGCTAATGGTGGAGTGGTCTGGGACTTTATCGGTTAGACCAAGACCTAAAAACCAGCGGTAAGCCAAATTCGTTTGAATCTCGCGTTCCAACTGGCGTTCGGAGCGAATGCCATAAAAATAACCGAGAAAAATCATCTTAAACAGAACGACCGGATCAATGGCTGGCCGCCCGTTATCTGCGCAGTAAAGAGGACGAACCTTATCGTCAATAAAGGAGAAGTCGATATACTTGTCCACTTTCCGCAGCAAATGATCCTGTGGAACCAGCTCTTCAATTGACACGAATTCGTAGCTTTGTTGTTTTTCCCGATTAGATCTCAGCATTCAAGACACCATCCGTTCATGAGTAGTTATCTATATTATACAACATTAACGCGGTGCTGTCTTAAAATAAATAAACATAAAGAAGGCTGTCGAGACTTTCTCGACAGCCTGAGAAGCCCCTTAAAGGGACTTCTTGTGCTTCGTGATAAGGTGCTTAGCTCTGCTTTCACCATATGGAGTAAGTTTAACCCCTGTCATGACAACATCATTTGGAATGCTGACACCATCATACTTCGGACTCCATGCTCTCAATGGAACATAAACCAACCCATCTTTGTTCAAGTGGTACAGGGCTTCAATGAAATCATCTACTTTCCCTTCTCTTGAGAAGTGGGTATACACCTCTTGCTTCTCTTTCTTATGGGCAAGACCAAGCAACACTACATCTTTGAATAACATACGTCATTCCTCCTATATGGGATTGTACTACCAATATAAGAGGAAGCCGCCCTTAATTTAACATGCCTACGTAATTCACAATTCATCATCCTTCTGAAGCTTGATGTCCAGCTCAATCAACCGTTCCAGATCCTGAACGGTCTTCATCATTATATGTCCAGCCTGTAGGTCCTTAACCCATTGGGCGATAGCTGCCTTGACGATTTTACGGTACTGCTCTTTGGATTCCAGGATCCCTTCCATCACGGCGAGCTCATGCTGCAATAAATCTTCATCTTTTGTTCTCATGTGGTCCCCTCAGCTTTCCTTTATACTGGAATGCGAGATAGCGGCGGTGTCGATAAATGCCGCGCGCGGCGGGCCGCTATCTCAGCTGGGGGTACCTGGGCGAATACCCTGGGTATGATCAGGAGGACGTGTCAGCGTCCTCCTTTTATTTTAATTAAAATTTGATTAACCTATTTCAAAGAAAAAACCACCCAATCAGTAGGTGGTTGATGTTTCAAATATCTGTCCTATTAGTCAACATATTAAAGAGTATTTAGAATTCAATCACCAATGAGGAAAATAGAGTGAAACAAAGCTACGAAAAATTCAGGTTCTTGTATCGGAGAAGCTTCTTCGATCTCTAATCTTACCTTAAATCCTTCTGTCGTTTTCATTCTCCATCTAGCCAACTCCTTACCTGAATGCATGAACTTAGCCCAATCGAACATATCTTTCTTTATTACATACTCTTGATCTTGATAAGTGACTTTAAACTCTGGAGCAACTTTTTGCCAACTCTTATATGTAACTCTAAAAACGTCTTGTGTATCACTACGCTGAACACTATATTCCGGCCTCCCAAGCCATGGTGTTTTTTTGTTGCACTGGAACACCGGATGACCGTCTGCAGAATATACCTGGATCTGTGCGGACCAATCAATTCCAAATACATAATTGCACATCTTTGCTATAACATTGGGATATACTCGCTCAAACCAGCACACTACATTCCCTTGCTCGTCTTTAACTTTAGTCCGTTTGGTTGAGGGCTTCAGCTTTGGCGGGTTGTAGGAGAAGATCTTCATTAATGTCCCCCTCATAATTCAGATTTATAGAATGCATCCACTACAATCCTATCATCAATTACAATAATATTGAACAATCTGTCGTTAATTGAAGAATATCTCTGTTGATATAAATATCAATGATGAGTTATAGTTCAGCACTCGTTCGATTAATCAAAACAGGCTTAATGCCTGTCGCTTCCTGGTATCGTTGTTTGATTACATCACAGAACTTCGGATCAATCTCCATAGTCCTGCAAGAGCGATCCATCTGATTTATTTGGGATAAGGTTTGTGCAAAGGCATGATCTTGCGCCGCATCTTCTTGTTAAGGGGCATAAGGTATTTGTGCTTGCCTTCGGTACGATACAATTCGGCATTGGCATCAAGATTATTCCTGATCCAATCGATGCGTTGACTGCCGGTACCGTACTTGGAATGAATCGATTTGGGATGTGTCTTCTTCCCTTTAATGATGAAATAATGTTCACCGTCTGTCTTTCCCTCATAGATCCAGTTGGTCGCCTGATAGATCCCACCGTGATGCTTCTGTTCAACGTCGGCATAACTGACGATCAACTCAACGTTGGGGGACTGATCCTTCAAGAATCGAATTGCTTTGGCAAGGATCTCCGAAACAAACGACTTGTGTTTGGTCAATGCAACCCGTGTGAGCTCACAGCATTCACGTTGAGTCAGGCCGTAAGGAGACCCGATATTCTGAGTTGCCCCACGGCTGAATATAACAACCCCAATATACTGGCCATTCTCCCATGCTCCCACTTTCACGGACTTTCCAGCGGGTAAGCTGCGGCTATAGTGGAAGTTCTCGCAAGCAAACTTTGCGGCTGCATGCGTCGCCCAATCCACCTTTAAATCAATCATGTTCAAATTCCTCCCCGCAGTGCGGACAAGTCACAAGCTTTGAGCTCAATACCCCCAAATCCCCTTGATCTTCGGGAGTGCCTGCTTCAAAATTCGGGATCTCAATATCCCCAAGCATTTGTTTCAAGTCCACATCGTCAAAACCGGACAAGGAAATATCCACGCCGTCCTTTTGCAGCTCAACAAGCAACTGCGATAGAGCATCTTCATCCCAGTCACCTGATACTTTGTTCAAAGCAATATTCAGGAGCCGTTCCTGCTGATCGTCGAGATCCACGACAGACACTTGCAGTTCAGTATGGCTCTGCTCATTAACCAGGATCTTATACCGTTGATGGCCACCGACCATGTTTCCTGTGCGTTCATTCCAGATGATCGGCTCCACATAACCGAATTCCTCGATGCTTCGGCGAAGTTTTTCATATTCAACGTCCCCAGGCTGAAGATCAACCCGAGGGTTATAGGCTGCTGCATTAATCTGATCGATTGGCACGATTCTGATGTTCATGTCTCTACCTCCAGTGGTTTTATGACAACAAAAAAAGGACCAGCTCAGGGCTCGTCCTAATGATTGTATTAGCTGTTGTGTCTTCTCAGTGCGTCTTCTAAACGGTTGAATAAGTCGCCATACCGTTCTTTTGTGGCTTCATCAGTTACAATTTTCATTCCGTCTAGACTAGATACCATTCCTTGAAGATGCACAACGTGAGTTTCAAGTGCATTGAAGTAATCTGGGTCTGAGGTTTGGATCAGCCTATTTATATAAAAAAGGTCTACAACTTCTAAAAGAAGAGTATTTTTATTAACAAATTTCATCTAAACACCCCCGTTCAAAACATTCATTCATGTCAAGGATATTTTACCTTCCTCAGTATGAAGTGTCGAGGATAAAACAAACAAATTGCTTTGTATTTGTGTTGAGTTGGTTTCAACGTTTGGGTGACCATCATATGCATTCGTACGCTCACTCAGTTGCTGTTCTCCGCTCTTCAACGGACTGCTCCCTGCAATCGGATGTTCTCATACTAATACGCTTAAAACGGCTCATATTCCGTCATATAAGAGCAACAGAAAAAGCACCTAATTTAGGGTGCTTCCTTAAGAAATTCATATATCATTTTGATATAACGCGAAAGTGTTACGATGTAATCTTCGTCAGCAACTTTGGAAGCATCAAAAATCAATTGTTCTCCTGAATCCAGAGTGATAGTCAATTTCGAACCGGCATAGCGATCATTATGGTGTTCTAAATAGTCTAGTTTAGTCACCTTATAATCTTTATAAATAATTTCACTCAGGCTTCTCGTGTCATTCTTTATCGAAATGATATCTTTGTGCGTGAATATGGTCAGCCCTGGTTTTTCTTTACCGAACCAATCCTCCGGGTAGAATGCCATAATTTTTTCATCAAGCTGACTGTCTTGAATATGCATTAGTAAATCCGTATAAATTGAACTGCTTCCAAAGTATCTCTTAAATTCTTTGTACATTTCCATACGAATCCCTCCTCGACATCATAATTCGACATTCAGGAAGGTTTTTCCTTTCTAATACAACACTCAGGAGGTTTAGGACAAAACTGCTTCACTCCATCCCATCTCCCCCACACACAACCTTTGCATTTCTTCGGCTGCTCTCTGGGTCGGATCCGTTTCTTCTTCCGTCTTCTACTGACCACTTCTATTCCTCCAATAAAAAAAGCCGATCCAGTGAAGGAACGACTTTAATGTGATATGTATGATGTTGGTGTTACGTCCTAAAAGCATGCGCCCGAACGGTCGCCGCAAAAACGCTGCGCTCTTTGCTTTAAAAGCATACGTACTTTGTAACTATAGAGGAAGAACAAGACCATTTTAACGAAGTCACAAAATCAAGGTCAATCTTCGGAATGTCCTTCATTAGCGAAGAAACTAATACCATACATGTTTTACTCACTATTGCTCATTAATTCGATTATGCACTCGTCTTTACACTTCCTGATTTCTTTGAAGCTGATAGCTTCTCTTTCATAACTAGAAGCATTTCTACCAGTTCATCCCGGCTGATTAGTCTGACTCCGTTTGATTTTGCGAGCTCATAAGCCTGTTGAGTAAAATTACTGTTGGTAACAACCCATGCACCGGATGCCTTATAGTGTGCCTTAGCACCCTGAACTTCTTGAACAGCTTTCAACCCTACATTCTTTTTATAACGCTTGGCTTGAACCACAATCCGTTTCCCATCTTTGGACATAATCAGATCTGCTCCAAAGTCGCCTGCTGCCTTTGTAACCTCAGCCTTGTACCCCTGAGAGCGAAAAAGATGACCAAGATAATGTTCAAATTGTACGCCGTCCATCTTATCGATCTCAGCTATGCCTGACCTCTTCAGTCGTTCGGCACGTTTTCGTTGAATATAGACCATTAAAATAATAACTCCAACGACACCTAGCAATCCGACAACCAATGATGCTTGCCATGATCTTGTTACCGAATAGGTTCCAATAATTCCTCCCAACATCGCCATACCAGCTAACCCTTGGAACAATTCTTCTTCCTGCTTCGCCTTACTCTTCCTTCTTGCCATCATTTCTTCCCCCAAGTATGTATATTGTCCTGAACACAATTCGACACTTGGGACTAATTTCCTGCCTTGTATAGAAAAAAGCGAGAAGAGGAACGCCCCAGTCATATGCCGCCTCGTGCGGCTGTGCGTTTCATTCTCGCTTAATTCCCACAATACAAATATATCACCTAAAAAGTCCAACGAAGTGCCATTCTTCATTCAAAAATAGATTATTAATCAGTCACTGATTTAATAGCGAATAGTTCCTTTATGTAAATTCTATGTAAATTTATATATGAATCTACCTAAATTTTGCAATCATAGATTTCTAATGCTATAATATTCCTGTAACAACCAAATTCTATGAAAAGAGGTATGAATCTATGAAAAAGGTTAAGCAACTGGGAATCGCATCATTATCTGCACTCTTGTTGTCCTCATTTACTCTACCCGCTTTTGCTAGCGCTCAAGTTGCGAATGGAAATTCTACTAATTCGGGAACACAAATCGAATTACCGTCTGGCCCAATCAATCTAGACAAAAGAATTGAACTTGAACTTAGACAAGTAGATTACGATACTCTCTTTAGAACGGTTGGCGCTGAGCTTGGTATTACATCAACTGCAGGCGATGTTACTACACAAGGTTGGAAGACAAAACTAGCAAAAGAAGTAGCACAAGAATTGATCAAAAAACTCAAAAACGTTGGGTCACGTGCTTGGAATGAACAGATTAAAGTATACGTAGACAAATTGCCATTGACAGCTGGTGCAAAAACTACTCTTAAAACATATCTTAGTTACCAGGTACTCATGCAGGCATTGGATATTATGGTAGACTTCACAGGAACTGCAGAGGATGGCCTCTCTAACGCATTACAATCGGTTGGTATTCCGGCGTGGTTAAGCGATCCAGCTGCTAGAGCTATTGTATTCTTCCTGCTATAAAGCACCAATATTTAAGGGGGACTAAACGTGTACATACTTTCACTGATCATACTTATAATTACAGGTTTGGTGTCCGTCATTGATATTTTATTCGGCTTAAAAGAATCGGGCGAAGGTATCAGAATATTTGTCAACGTCTCTCAAGCTCTATTCTTCTTGTCGATACTATTCTTTGTAATAAAAATGTCTACCCGAAAGAAGTAAGCATCGAAAAAGGAGAGCTGTTTATCCAGCTCTCCTCAGGCTGTCGAGAAATGGATTGTCAACAGTAAATCAGACAGCATTTTTAAGGGCTGCATGGCGATACTGAACCGGTGTCATGTATCCTAGTGTTCCATGAATCCGATGCTTGTTAAACCAGTTAACATAATCGTATAATTCCAGTTCCAGATGACGAAGACTCTGGAAGTTCATCTGGTTCACGAACTCTGTTTTCATAATCTTGTAGGTCGCTTCCGCCACAGCGTTGTCGTAGGGGCAGCCTTTCATGCTCAGGGATCGGCCAATTTCAAATGTCTCCAAAAGTGCATCCATCTTTTGATTTTTAAACTCACTGCCACGGTCGGTATGGAACCATTGAATCTGAGATAAATCACCCTGAACCGTTGCAAAGGCACGAGAAACCAACACGGCATCCTTATGAGGGCCTACACTATGGCCGATGATCTCTCGATTGAACAGGTCGATAAGTACACAAATGTAATGCCACCGGTTCTGAACTTTCACATACGTCAGATCGCTGACAACGACTCGTTTAGCCTCCGTTTGATCGAATTCGCGATTCAGCGTATTGGCTGTAGACGCTTCATTACACGCGGACTTAAGGGGTTTATATTGCGACACGGTGTACGTAGAAACAAGTCCCTGCTCTTTCATGATCCGGCCAATTCGACGTCTGGAGACGACGAAACCACGTTCCTGGAGCTTGACTTTAATCTTGCGTGTACCGTAAGCTTTTCGATTCTTATGGAAAATGT
Source organism: Paenibacillus sp. FSL M8-0142 (assembly GCF_038597315.1). Taxonomy (NCBI): domain Bacteria; kingdom Bacillati; phylum Bacillota; class Bacilli; order Caryophanales; family Paenibacillaceae; genus Paenibacillus; species Paenibacillus sp. FSL M8-0142. Next base: position 136,528 of record NZ_CP152008.1, on the reverse strand, counting down.
CCGCAATCGCTTCGGCGACATCGTCTTCGCTCGTTTGTTCTTTCGCTTCATAGTAAAACGTACTTCTTGCGATTTGCAGGACGTCGCACATTGCTGATACCGAGTATTTATCACGGTTGTTCTGGATGATAGCTACTTTCGTCCCATGATCAGCGCGGCTTGCTTTAAAATATCCACCTCCATTTTCAGACGCTGGTTCTCCTTTCGCAAGGCAATCAGCTCATTGTCTTCGGAGGAGCGATTGTCCTTCTCCTTGAAGGAACCCGTTGTTTGGGCTTGTTTGATCCAGCGGTCTAAAGCGGAGGCTGTGAGGTCATATTCCTCCACGATCGCTGCTCTGGATTTTCCGTTTTCATAGAGTTCTACCATTTGTTTTTTGAATTCTGCTGTAAAGGTACGTCGTTGTTGTTTTGGCATTGTAGAGATCCGCTCCTTAGGATGATAGGTTTATTCTACAAGCCCTCATTTTTATTGTCCAACTAAGTGTAGACGATCCACCATAAAAAAGGGCACTCCATTAGGGAGTGCCCTCAGAGTGTCGAGAAAGTCCAACGGACTTTTCGACACTCTATTTTTTATATGGGGAATCATATCTTTTAAAATAAAAATCGATTTAAAGCGCTCTGAGAACCCTACTTCAGTGACCGACGAGGCAATTTTAAACCCCCTGCAAAAAAACAGGGGGTTTCTCGACAGCCTGAGCCTGCCGCTTGCCGGCAGGCTGTTCCATCAAATCGTTATAAGAATCTGACCTATCATAAATCAATGAGATCCATATTACCGCGGGAAATCTTATGAGATGATCTTCCCCTTAATAATGAGCCGATGCGTCGGATTGACCATCGGGTGGCAGGTCACGAGCGTAACCTCCTTATTCTTCCCGTCGCTTTCCAGCACCCAGACTTCCTCCGGCTTAACGATCAGCTTTTCGGTTACCTCATATTTAAATACTCGGGTACCCGTATCCACTTCGATGGCATCGCCCACGGCCAGCTCATCCAATCGGTTAAAGTTCCTTCCATAGGTTCGGTTGCGATGGCCGGCAACGGCAAAATTACCGATCTCCCCGGGTCTTCCCGTATGCTCGATGCTGGCCAATGTCGTCCTCAGATTCTCCTTCGTCGCCCCATGCAATACAGGCAGCTTGAGATCGATCTTGGGGATGGCAAGCATCACTTCGAGCTCCCCTTCAGATTTGATGGAGGCATGATCGGATGTACCCGCTCCACCGGCTGCTTCATTGGATTCCTGGTTCCCTGACGCCTGACGATCATCCACAACGCTGATCTGTTGAAGACTATCCTGCCATTCGCGGGCCAGCTGCTCCTGTTCCGCCTGCTGAACCCTTTCCGTCAGCTTCGGATAGAATATTAGGATTATTCCTGCAATGATGAATAGAACAGGCAATGCCCGTTTGATCATGGTCTCACTCACGCCCCTTGCTCATCAGCGACCTCAATGGTCTGCTCCCACTCTTTGTACCATTGAACGATGTTGTCCGAAAGGGGAACCTCATATTCCCCGAGCAGCACTTCCTTCATTCGCTGAAACATCTTTTTGACTTCAGAGTGATGATGCAGCGAAGCATAGATATACATCAATCCGACATAGCCGTCCTCCAAATACGGCAGCCGCTCGATCACCTGCTGGTGGATTCTTACGGCTTCCGCATACTGGCCGATCTCGACATGGCATGCTGCGACGGATTGGACATGCTCGAGCCATAGCAGCCGAAGCCGTTCCTGCTCCGGCTCCGCCCACACATACCGGTGGTCCGCCAGGAAATCCCCTTCGTACACATCCATGATCGACTGGTGGGTGGAAAGCGTGTCCGGCATTACCTCCGGCGCTTTACTCAACCTGTCTTCCCATTTCTCCACGTCCAGCTTACCCGCAAGCTCCAGCCGATAGCTCTCGTCATGATAATGAATTCGGGCATCCAGCCCGCACATTCTGATCATTTTCCGAATCTGATAAATGGCCGTATGGAGCTGCGTCACGGCTTTGTGCGGGTCGTGGACAGGCCACAGCAGATCCATGAGCGTCTGCTTGCTCACCGTCTTCCCCCGGTAGTAAATAAGGTAGGCGAACAGCTCCGGGGCCTTTAACGTTTTCCATGGAAAATGCTTAGGCTCCCCGTTCTCCCTATAGTGCAGGGATTGCAAGCAGCAGAGGGTTATTGGCTCTTGTTCATCTTCGGTACGGCTGACAACTGCTGCCGGCTTTGTTAGCGAACCTTTCACGATTCGGTCGATCGTAACGGAAAGCCTTGAAGGAAGCACCGGCTTCAGCAGATAATCCAGCGCGTTAACCTCAAATGCCTTGATCGCATAATCATCATAGGCGGTCACAAACACGATCTGAAGCTGAGGCCGAACCTCCCATAAACGCTCCGCCAATTCAAAGCCGGTCATCTCCGGCATCTCGATATCCAGAAATACGACATCAGGCTCCTCTGATTGGGCTGCATCTAATGCTTCGTATGGATTTTGATATTCGCCAACCCACTGGAAATCGGCGGCAGCTTCTTCTTGTAACAGCAGTCTCTTTAAATACTGTGTAGCCAGTATTTCATCATCGACGAACATGACCTTCAAGGTCCTCTTCTCCCCCTTCTGCAGGCTCGCCATCCCCCTTGAACCGGGTTCCTTATAGATGAAGTGATGTTCCTGGTTTTTTGCAGTCATGAATGACTTCTCGTGGTCCATCTCACGCAAAACCAGCGAACAGCTCCCCCAATCGTCCAACACCATTTCTTCTATATATTGGCATGTTGCGTTGAATATTTTCTGAATGCTTATTCTAAGTCTTTATACTCATCTTATCACAATAGAATGTTACTTTTGATATTCGATTACAATTTTTACTTGTCGCAGTTGGAATTATTTGTGGTGAGGCTCCCGGTGTAATGCCGACTAATGGAGCATTGTAAAAAAGCTGCTCAGGAGTAAGAGCTCACGCTCCTCTCTGAACAGCTTTTTATCGTATGGTTGTTTTCTTTTCCTGTAACCGGTGTGCCGCAACTGAATTCCAGCAGCATGGCTCTTCTACTGGCTTGGTTTCGGGCGAAGCTTCTTTATCAACGGTGGATGTTCAAAAAAGGCGTTTACGCTTGCACCAATCCCTGAACAAAAGCTTGGAAGTTCGGCGCAAGCCGGGTAATCTTGTCTGGATGTCTCTGGTCAACATGAACGACCTCGGGCTCTCCGTCATTGCCGGCTGCCCGGTAGTCCAGCATGACCGCTTCCGATTCGGAAGGACACAAGCATAGAACGACACCGATCTCCGGGTAGCCTCGATTCTCGATCATATACCGGCTGCCGGCTTCTCCGCAGAGCGAGTGCTTCTTCTCTCGGCCGATGCCCAGCATGCCCGTAATCTCGATGCGGCCATCGGCTGCCTCCCCCGATTGTATAGGGAAAAACCTTCTGCGGGGAATCCCGCCATTATGTACTTTCATCATCTGAATATAGGCTGTCGGCAGTTTAAAAACCAGCTCTTCCTGGATGGATTCAACCAAATCGTCCGTCGGCGGCGCCATGGTATACGAATCGGCAGCTTCCGCGCCGTCATCCCAAAAATCCGTAACATCCAAATCAGCAGGAATAGACGCCTGTCCGGTTGGAGCATCAACTGCTGACACAGCGGCTTCATGCTCCTGCCCCTCCGTTTTACTTCGAATCCACTCTAGGAACTCCAGCGTATCCTCATCCCCCGGCTCCAGCCGGTCGGCGGTTTCGAAGGCTTCGCGCGCATTCTCATACTGCTCCAGGTAATAATAGGCCAGTCCGATGCGGTAATGCCAGAGCGGGTCCTCTTGTCCTTCTTCCGCAACCGATAAGAACTGTTCAACCGCCTCCTCGTAGCGCTCCAGATTATTCAGCGCTCTGCCCAAATGGCTTGTCAGGACATAATCCCGTTCTTCTTCCGGAATCTCCGTGATCGCATCAACGATCGCTTCGAATTCATCCTCTTCATGCCATTCCTCGAGCTGTTCCAAGAGTTCTTCCCTCATTGGCCTTGCCCCCTCTCATACTTTAGTAGAATTATACCATTTTCGGCACGGCAGGCTCCACATCATGTATCGTTATCGTTAGTAAGGCTGGAACTGCAAAGGTGCTGTACGAATGCTTCCCGTTGGAGTGGTGCGCAGGGTGGGGTGGGTCAATAACTGCGGGTTAGGCGCCAATACCGCAAAAGGCCGCAATCCCTGTGAGGATTCGCGGCCAGAAAACGGTGAACATCGGACAAACACCAACATCCATGCTGATAAGCTTGACGTGTGATTCGTTTTAAATTTAGCGCCTGAGCTTTCGGTCATGTCATGATTTTTTTACTGCGGCGGCTGTTCCACCCCGAAATGGATCCAGTCTTCTTTAGGAGGCCCGTATACGCCAAAAGGCTTTAATCCCGCTTGACGCATTAGAATCGTAACCTGTCCCCGGTGGTGGACAATGTGTTTGATGAGTCCCATCAAGATGGACGCATTCGATTCATCTCTTCCGAAGGCATTCTGCACCGCTTGCAGCGAGGCATCCGTCCACTGCTCCTCAATGGCGCGAGCCGCCCGGTCGCTGATCTCCGCAAAGGTATCGGCAATTTCCTTCGCGGAAGCAGGGACTTCCTCCGCATTCGGGATCTGTTCGATGGTAATTCCGAACTCTGACAAATATTCCGGGATATTCGTGGTGAAGTGCCAGGCGATTCTCCCCAACGTTCGTCCTTCCCCGTACACCTTCTGCTGCAGCGAGGCATCCGTCAAACCGTTCAATACCTGCTGAGTTAATGCAGCCTCCCTCTTCCACTCCGCAACAAAATCCGAAATTGTTACATACATAAGCGCAGTCCTCCTTATTTTTTAACAATCATATGTTATTTGGCTCGCCCATCCGCTCTGTTCCAGGGTCCTCCCCTAGCTGAAGTTCCGGTTCTCATTTACATGGTTATTGGACCGGCTGCCTTATCTTTATCCTAACCGTTAATAGTGACAAGGTTTGTCATTATTATGTGGCGAATTTAGCGATGATCCTAATTCATCCTGATTTCAATATGTGTTCGTGAAGAAAAAAGAGCACCGTCAATAGGTGCCCTCATCAAGCATATGCGATTAAACCAGGTATTCCGCCATAATCTGCTCGATATCAAACGGCGTGGTTCCATGATCCACCGAAAATACCGTTTCGGCCTGATCTTTCTGTTCGACGCACTCGCCCCGTGCCTTCGCATGGAGCATAAACAGATCGTACAGGTCCGGTTTCCGAAGCGCCGTCATGGCTTTCCCCATCAGAACCATTCCCTTCTGGTTCCCTTCGACATTGTTATAGTAATGCGGATGCCGCGTCAGGGACAGATCGGTCCAAATGACCGTGCGCTCCATCAGATCAAGGATAACGGGAATCGCAATCTGCGTGTCGGCGGTGACATCGATTTTGTTGACCACCGTGGCAGGCTCGAAGATTTCCCCGGAGCCGGGTTTTTTACGCATCATCCAGCCCGTGAAGCACTCCGGCAGCTCGCAATACGGCTGACTCGTATAAGAATGAAGGGTTGCCACGATGTAGCGCCCGCCGTACTGGACGATGGAAGGAATATGGAGATCAATGAATTCGCATGCGCCCTGTGGGGCGGATACGATGTCTCCGCTGTGCACGGCACGGTACTTGGACGACCGCAGATTCGTATACGAAATATGCTCCACGTACTGCCAGTTCCCGTCGTACATCACTGCGGACAGGTCAATATCCACGCGGCCGGTCGGTTGGCCGTCAACCATCCCCTCTTTCCACCAGCTGAAGAACCGGATCGTATCCCCCTCTCCCATCGGGAGGCGGCTTCCGCGTACGAGCGTACGCAAAGCTTTGCTGGCCGATCTTTGGGAGAACGGGACATGGTAGCGCTGCAAGCGTTGATCGACATAGGTCTTCCCAAGCGGCGGCAGCTCGGAGAACCGCTGGATCAATACCTGGTCACATAGGTTCACAATGTCCTCGCAAGCCCCAGGATCCACCTTCGGAAGCTTATTCGGAACCGCAAACGCCTTGGCCACATTGCCTTTCGGGAAGAAGATGCGAAGGTCGCTCGGCTCATGGCGGCGGGCAAAATGAGACTTCACCTGCAATAACACCAGCGTCGACACTTGATCCGCGACTTCTCCGAATGCAAGCACGACATACTCTGTATGCTCGGTCGAGCGCAGCAGCTGATCCAGCCGTCTCGCGAATTCGCCGGGACGCTTCATCAAGAGATCGATGAGGGACCAGACTTGATCATAACGGAAGGCGAGCTCTACGCTGCCGTTGAAGGTCGTAAAGGGCTTGTTATTGCGCAAGATATCGAAGGCTTCTTCCGCACGCGGAAAACGCGACTTGTATTCGGAAGGGTGTAGAATCTCGCCAAGGCGAATCCAGCGGTCTTTAAATCTCAGCATATCCTCCGTTATCGGGTGGCATCGCTCCAGCAATCCGAGCAGCAGCCGTCTTTCCGGACGCTTGAATTTACGGAAGCGCACAGGCGCGGCAAGGCTGACATCGCCCCCCGACCAAGCCGCTGCCAGACGCAAGACATCCGTCGCCGTTTTGAAGTAGCGCTCGATCAGGTTGATGTTTGCCTTGTCATGCTTCAGCAAGGAGCTTGCGACGAAGGCGGCGTTTTCCTTGAACGGAATTTCGGAAGGAAGCAGCTCTTCCAGCTCCTCCGGCTCGGCATTCGCGATCGCGGTATCGATGTCCTGCCGGTCCGTGTCCGAAATGGACGTCTTGGCTTGAATTAGTTGCCGGATCATCATATGGAACTCGGCTTGGCTTCCAAGCTCGATGACGGTCAGCTGGGTTTTATCCAGCAAAGTAGGTCTTACCACACCGGGATGATCGGGAGCCTCCAGCGTAAGATAATGGTAGACCGCATTCAGATACAGCGCTGCATCGTCTTCCTCCATCACTTGCTGCGGGAATCCGGGATACATCGGCTGATACTCCACATGTGCACCGACCATAACGCTAAGGTCAGCGACTAGCTGGGCATAGAATTCGGAAAACTGCTCCATGGATAATGTACGAATGACGTGCATCAATGGGTGGGAGAACGTAAATCCAAGAAACTCGATATTTTTCAGGGCAGTGGCCAGAACCGCTTCCGAAAGCCAGCCCTCCCCTTGCCCTCGCTCCACCATAAGTTTATTCGCTCTTCGTAAATAGATGGTATTATTTATCATCAGGATTCCAGGAAAGCCTTGCCCTAAATACGTGAAAGGTAGTTTAGAAGGAAGGTACAAGATAGCCTGGATGCCTCCTCTCTTAATCAACATCCCTCAGGGAAGCTGCGACCCTAATTCGCTCAATTTGAAATAGAAGGAAGGATCGCAATAGCCTGAAGGTGTGTTCGGTTCCAGGCCATGTGGCCGTGAACCTTGGATGCACCTATCATCACACACGTCGCTTCCTGCGAACAGGGCGGAAGTATTACGACTTATGGAAACGTGCGGAAATCGGGCCATTCCGATGAATTTCCTTGTGCCGTCCTGCAATTTTGCATTATTCTTGATGAGATTAAGTCGACTTGATATGTTGAATTGCAGGAGGACCAGACATGAGCGAGAAGCTGACCGTGCTTGAATGGCACAAGCAACAAGCCGTAACGAATTTTAATGCCACGTGGGATTTAATTGAAAAAAAAGATCGGACTTGGGAAGACGATCTTCAAATGATACACATGGCCCATGCTTCCCGCTTCCATTGGGGCGAAATCGGAACTCCCCTTCAATTTGCAAGAGGCGAATGGCAAATCTCCCGGGTATACGCCGTGCTCGGCATGTCCGAGAGTGCTTTATATCATGGTAAAAACTCGCTTAAATGGTGCATCGAGAATCACATCGGTGACTTCGATTTGGCATTTGCATATGAAGCCATTGCTAGAGCCTATATGATTTATAAGGAATCCGACTCCATGATGAAATATCTCCAACTGGCCAAGGAAGCAGCCGATCATATTGGAGATCCCAAAGAGAGAGATTACTTACTATCCGAATTGCAAACCATCTCGTTGGGTTAGTACCGCACTTACCCCTACATCATTAACGTCTGTGCAGATCACTTAAAAAGCGCCGACTGCAAAAAAGCGGGATAGCATAAAAATCTCACAATCCATTTATGGATTGTGAGACGTCCTTGCCATTTGCATCAATCTTTTAGTTAACACGAAATCCTAGGTTTGCTGCTCATCTCCAACCGGATATGCGTAGAAGATAAAACGATCCGGTGCATTGCCTAAATAGCGGAACGGATAACAGGTGGAAATGACCAGCACCTCGGATCCCATCGATCGAATAACCGATGTATCGTCCTTGTCTACAATATCCGTGCTTCGGATCTCGTATTCAAATGTCCCATACGGCAGCTTTACGATGAATCGATCCCCAACCGCCAGCTTGTCGAAGTTCCGGAACACCGTGTCCCGATGGCCTGACAGCAGAATCTGTTCATCGTCTAGTGGAAATGCGGTAGAGCTATAATGCCCGACTCCTCTTTCAAGCATATCCTCATCCGTGCCCTCGATAATCGGAAGCTCGGCTTCCAGCTTTGGAACTTCCAGCATCCCGATCACATCGTTCGGACTTGGATCAAACTGGGATCTCTCGGCCATAGGATCACGCTGCGAGGCTGGATCAACACCCTTATCATCCAAATGATCTATGGTTTGCGGCTGAGAAATCAGCGTATTCGCTTCCGCCATGGCTTCCTTCAGGCTTGCTTGATGTTCGAAATATTGTATTGCAGCGAATGTTACAAACCCGACGCCTGCAAGCATCAACAACGCACCTACGATTCTTCGCATGGCTTCCCCTTTCATTCTGTTCAAATTCATCAGTCGGTGACTGCCGGAGCAACAATGGAATCTAATGTTTTTCCAATTGAATATCTATATTTTTACAACCATATCTTACTTCTTCTCCTACTTAAAATCCAGCCGATTGACCGTACTTCTTCTCTTAATAAGCCAAAAGTAATAAATTTCTCGATTTAACCCACTCTGTTAATAGAGGTTCCGATGGAGACTCTAAATCGATGGGACACGCCTGGAATCTGCTCCGCTTACCACCCTATGTTTCCATTGATAAAGGATCTGCACGTTATACGCATCTGATACCTCCGTGATTTATATTTCAAGTTCGATCGTTCGTCACGCCGCTTAACAATAGGTCACCGTATCTAAATAGAAAAACAACCATTGACGACGTTCATGTCATCAATGGTTGTTTGGGTCGCTTCTACTTATCGATCAGGTTCGTCACTTTCAGCATTCTTGCAATCAGTGCGGTGACTTCGGCGCGCGTCATTTGCGCTTTCGGACTAAGAAGTTCCGAACCGTTCCCGCGAATGATGCCTGCGGAGATCAATTGTGCTACATCGGCTTTAGCCCATTTCGCTACGTTATCTCCATCTTTATATTGAGCCAGAACAGAAGTATCCTGTTCTACTGCATTCTGAGAGAGAATCAGGCGATGAGCCCGGGCTACCATGGCGAACCCTTCCTCTCTCGTAATTTGCCGGCCGCCGACGAAGTTGCCATCGTCATAACCGCGGACAATATCGAATTCATCGGCGATCGCAATCGCATTACGATACCAGATTGTTGCCGGAACATCCGGGAAGCTCATCTGTGGAGCCTCAGGACGCATCAAGCCTAAACCGAGAACCACCATCTCTGCAAACTCGGAGCGCGTAACGCTGCGGTCCGGCGAGAATGTGTTATTCCCGTTGCCCTTCAAATCCAGTCTTGCCGCGATATTGTTCACATCCGCTTTGCCCCAGTGTGTTCTCACATCATCGAAATCCTGCGGATTCCAGATGACCGAATAGGTTCCGCTGCTGCGGAGATCGTTAATCTGAGCAAAATAACGGTTATTGATCTTCGTTACGACAGTTGGCAGATGGTACACACTGCCGTCAGGGTTGACTACAACCCCTGTTGTGATCCGGTTAGGGTCGATGCCCTCCGGAAGAGCGATATATTTCGCCGCATATCCGCTCAGCTGACCGGATCTCACGTTCTTTCCTTCGTGAGCAAACATCAGGTCGAGATCGATTGGATCGACCAGCAGCTCATAGCCTGCCGATGTCGCCTTGCTCTTGGCAGATGCGGTCACGGCTTCCGAAGCACGCTTAATGTCGATACGGACTGCAATATCACCAAGCGCGGCATTTCCAAGCTGCCCAGCTACGGAAGACAGATTCATTTTACCGGCTGGAACCGGATAGATGGCGAGCGGGTTGCTGATTTCCAAGCTTGCGCCCTTATCGCCGAGCCGCTTCAGATTATCCGCAGTCAAGCCGCCAACTGTCAGGTCACCTTCATTCGGCGAGTGAATAGCCAGCTTCGGATCTGTGCTCTTGGATATTGCATCAACCAGCTTGCCCTGATCTACCTTCACTGAGGTTACGGTACGGCCATCCGTAACTGTCGTGGTACCGGTGGCAAATGGATTGTCATTGCCGTCCACTCGGACATCCAGATTGCTCTTTGGAGTTTCCGGCTGAGGTGTTGGAGTTGTTCCCGGCGTGCTTCCGCCTCCTCCGTTTCCGCCTCCATTGTTGTTATCTCCTCCGCCACTGAACGCTCGATATACGGTTAGTTTATAAATCGTCTCTCTACCGTTTACGGTTACCTTGACTTCAATGGTGTTGCTGCCTTCTTTTAAAAGCAAATGATCGCTTGCCTTACCGTCAGCTGCATCCATCCAGGTACCGCCATTGAGTGAAATCTCAATCTTGGCATTCGGATCCAGGCCAGCCAGCTCGTCCAGCGTTGGTGTTAGATAGACGCTGTACGTTGCAGCGAAAACGGATGCGGTGTATTCACGAGTATTTTCAGCAAACTCAGGTGACAGACCAATCGGTGTACCATCATTGCTATTGTTCAATTCCAAACCAATGAGATGGGAATTTCCGGATACATCCACCACGATCGTCTTGGATTCGTTGGACACTTTGCCGTCTTTTATTGCCGTTACATCGACCGTATATTTACCATCCGCCAGGTCAGCTGATGGGATGAAACTCCAGTTGCCACTACTGTCCACTTCGACTTCTCGAGTCTCAATGACATTTCCGTTCTCATCCTTCAGATCTACGGTTACTTTGGCATCCGGGTCTGCGCTGCCCTTGACTTCCGGCTTAGCCACGGATACCAGCTCACCGGTTGGTTCAGTGATCGCAAGCTGTGGCTTGGTCGTGTCCACCGTCACATTTTTGACAGCGGTATTGGACTCGCCGTTCTTCGTGGCTGTCACTTCAACCACGTAGTCCCCATCCGGCAGATCTTGGTCAGGCTCAAAGCTCCAAGTCCCGTCAGCATTCACATTGACTTTTGGAGTGCCAATCACTTTCCCGTCTTTATCTTTAATCACGGCCGTGACATCCGCACCAGGAGCAGACTCACCTTTAAACTCAGGCTTGGCTACGTATGCGTGGCTGCCAGCCGGCTGCGTGATTTTAATCCGGGTCTTCAGTTGATCTTCCGCTGCCTTTAGGGCCTCAAGCGCTTTATTTACTTGCTCTTGCGTTTTGTTTCTGTTTTCAAGCACTGCTTTGGCTTGTTCCAGTGCCTGCTGATACGCTGGCCACTCGTCTTCCATGTAGTCTTCTTCTTTCAATTGGCTGAGTTGCTCAACCGCCTTCTTCAGTTCGGTAATGTTAACAAAAGCTACGGATTTCTCGGCGATAACCTCGTAATTGGTGTCAGTTGACATACCACCGAATTCAATGACGTATCCTGTAACGTTGTTATCATTCGGATAATCATTCCACTTCCCTGCTTGTTGACCAGATGAAAAAATATGAGCTACATATTCCTTATTGCTGTAATCATTAGGCTCCTGAGCGTCCCAGTTGGTATACGCTCCGTCTACTGGCTTCCCAGAGGTTTGATAATAGCCTTCATAGAATTTCAAGCCATTACCGCTATCCTTTTCACCTTCTGGGCCGGTTACCCAACGCCAGTCACCAGTTTTCCTAGGTCCACCATCTTTACGTTCGATATCCTGTGCGCCAATCCAGCCCAAGCCTAGAGTCTTTTCTTTTACGAACTCATTCTCCTTGGCGTCTGTAATCGTGACCAGGTACCCTTGCCGTCCAAAATAAGTCATACCCTCAGCTTCTTGCTTCGCTTTATCCCAAGTAATTGAGCTGCCCTTATTTACATATTTGTAAAAGTGACCGTTACCTTCATAAGGAAGGGCATCGCCTAAGGTAAATTTAATAGTTCTCACTGATTTATCGCTGGACGTCGTCGAGAACTTAACACTGGATAATGTTTGCGTATAAGCTTCTGCTGAAGCCTTTCCCGTAAACATTAGAACGCCGTTATCGGGGGTATTTCTTTTTGCTGTAATTCCCGCAGCCAAGGTATATGATAATGTATCTCCGGTCTGGAAATTTTCAATCATTACCGTTGCAGCATCCAAGTTAGCCGTATCGGGAGAGTTAAGAATCAGAACCTCCGGATCAATAACTACCCCGGTCGGAGTTCCCCCGTCAACAACATCATAGCTGGTCGTACCCCCGGATGTGGTAATTAAGGCTTGTTCTGTATCAGCCGCGTAGACTGAAGCTTTAGCAGCTCCTACCGGAAAACCACCAATAGTAAGAACGCAAGCCAGGAACAATGCTGCATGCTTTTTCTTACGAGGCTTGTTGCTAGATTTAAACACGTTTTTCTTTCCTCCTATCTTTTTCATCATATTTGTAAGCCTCGTGTCTTCCCTTTCCAACAGCCGCTTCGCTTAAGTAATTATGCAGAATAGTTAAAATACCCCTCACATAATCTCTATCCTTTTAAATCCAGGCTACATCTCTGTTAGATTCCTAAATACGAAATTTGTTGGACCGAGGATCTTATTCAAAGTCACTGTCGAATTATAGAAATACACGCCACTACATTATATAGAGGCAGTCTGAATAAAATCTGAATAACCTTAAAGAATTTATCTATGAGAATTGATATATCGGTGCACGTGAACAAAAGAAAACAACCATCGAAGACGTTCATGTCATCAATGGTTGTTTGCGTTGCTTCATTATTTATCAATCAGGTCAGCCACTTTCAGCATTCTTACCATCAGTGCGGTTGCTCTGCACGCGTCATTGCTTAACCTTCCAGCCATCATAGGTTACTTTGAGGATGTACGCAATTCCAGCCTCTCCCACATATCGATGAAAGATCGGCCAGACGTACCGCATTCTGGTTGAAATCTCGGCACCGCATCCTGGCCCCCCTTTCCGCTTCGCATAAAAGGTTACATCTGCAGATGCCCAATTTTTTAAACTTGATGTCCCTTTATTTTGAAGGCGAATGCTCTGCATACCATTTTCTTAGCAGATTAATATGCGCCTGATGATAGCGGTTATGGTCAGCCATATGCCATAATCCCCAGCGAATCGTTGCTTGCTTTTCATTCTCATGACCAAAGGTGACCACCCGATCTAAATCAGCATCCTGCAATTGGGTACAGATGTCTTTCAGCATGCTTAACACCTCTTCATACTCCGATATCAGCATGTTGAGCGACTTGCCTTGGATCATCGGCAGCCGGTTGTTCACATCGATCATGGGACCGTATTGTTTTTGTAACGAATGAGGGAGCGGCTCCCCTTTCATCCGGTACACCCAATTCAAATCAACATACAGGATATGTCTCATTAATTGAGCAGTGCTGTTAAAGCTGCCATCGGGTCCCTTGTAATCGACTTCTTCCTGCGACATGCCCTTCGTAATCAACTGAAGTCGCTGGCTGTTTTCTTTCACCGCGGAATATAACATCCCAACGATCGGGGACATATTTGCCTCGCCTTGCAAATCTTTAAGCATCAGGCTCTTCCTCCTGCAATAATGGCTTCCCGGCCAATTATTTCTTTATTTCTGTAAGGGTTGCATCCCACATTAATACATTTATATTCGGATTTTGGTCTTCATTCATTATCGAGATGGCAAGCTCCTGTGCTCCTTGAATGTCCATTTCGGAATAAGCAGGATCCTCTCGTTCATTTCCATCTGCGATATATATATTTTTTCTATCTTAGTAGGGGAACAGGGAGGTGTCAATTCCAGACTAATTAGATGTGAGCGCGGCCTGATTCCGTTTGGTTGATCCCTTACGGACAACAGAAGGCCATCGACGAATCGACGGCCTCACGATCTTACGCTTGTATGCTCGATGCTTTGCTTGCCTGTCTTGAGTGCAGAACCTTCATCGCGTATCTTGCGATAGGCTGTGCGATCAACACTTCAATCCAGAACGCAATGCCGAAGTTTCGTGGCCAGGTATGGAGGAAGTTTTTAAACGGATCCAAACTGATGTGTTTGGTACCTACCATGGGGCCAATAATGGAGAGAAGAAGTGATAATACCGTTACGTTGAGCACAATATTTAATAATACTCTTGCATTGACCCCATCAGTCTGCCCCAAGAATTTAGGCATCATCTTGCCAACAATCGGGCCAGCGATCAGCTTCACGCATAACACGACGATGACCCACATGATAGGAATCACTTTTAGACTATCCAGATAAACCTCTTTGCTGAACCCGCGCTCCAATCCAATAATGATCGGCGCGATCGTGTTGACCGAAATAATCGATACGATCAATAAAAATAATATTCCCTCTTTGCCGTTCCTAGGCAGTCTTGTCTCCACGTCCTTCTGGTTTGCCATCTCCTATCATCAACCCTTCATCTAATGTGTCACCGTGTTATTTTAGCGATTTAGGGAGGCTCTTCATAAGTGAACATTCTGTGAATAATTATCCGAATAGAATAGAGAATGAACGTCCGAAACAAAAAAATCACCAACCGATAACGGATTGGTGATTTTTATTGTAATAATGAAGTCTGGATCGCATACATACAGTCTCTCTGCCCTCGCCTTGCTGAATTTCGGTCAGCCAGCGCTTACGCCAGCATGCCGTTTACCTTGCCCAATACCGATTCATAGGATGTATCCAAAGCAATTGCCATTTCCTGAAACAAAATATTTTGAGCCGAAGCTAACATCACTTGATCTTGTTGGTTCAGCTTTTTGTTGTTGCTTTCGGCCTTCTGCTTGTGACGCATTAAGGTGTTGATAATGTTAGCGATCTCCTCCCGGTCGCCTGATCTAATTAATTTGGAGTAGGTCTGGAAACGCTCCGTATTTTTTTCAATCCATCCCGTGCCCGGCGATTTAAAGGATTGCATGACCTTCTCGGCTTCCTCCCGATCGATCAGTTCGACCATGAGCAGACTGTCGTTGTCTACTGGCGTGCTAATCTTTAATTTCACGTTGCTTACCGGATGCAGCTCATAATAGCGTCTGGTTGTGCCCAAGACTTCTTTCTCGCTGATCCCATCAATTTGGCATATGCCATGAACTGAATAGATAACCAAATGACCCGTTTCAAACATGCTGTTGTCCTCCTCACGTTGTCAACTTGGTTGACTATGTACCTCTATTATACACTATCGTCAACTTAGTTGACGAAGAATCGTGAACTTTTGTATATTGGTGGAGGAATTGCTGAAAGGAATGATGACCAATGCATGTAGAAGTGAAGACCGTGGATCTGATCGACCTGATAAGCGAACGTCATGTCCTTCTCCGCACCTTAAACGACCGCTTGTGGCATAAAAGCCATGACCTTCATATATCGAACTCCGAATGGTTTATTATGGCGAGAATCTATAAGAAACAAACGACGATATCCCATGTCGCCAAACAAGTGGATATCTCCCGTCAGGCTACCCATAAATTCATTAAAAATCTGGAAGCCAAAGGACTGGTCGAGGTCAGCAGAGCGCAGCATAACAATAAAGACAAGTGCATCCGTCTCACGCAGTTCGGCGAGGAGTGCTTTGAGCACAACGAAGCGATCAAGGCAAAGCTTGAGGCCAATATCATCGCCTCGATCGGAGAAGAGCAAGCGGATCAGCTTAAGCGGCTTTTAACGATGGATTGGGGTTTGGGGACGAGTGTTTAACCTTACCTAGCCCTTGGCTGAAGATCATCCGGTTAACCATAATAAATGGATAAGAATCGAGGGTAAGATGAATGAAGCTTCAGCTCCTATTTCATGAATATTTAAATATAAAATTCAACAGAGGCTTGCCGTCGGTACAGACCGTTGGCTTTGAATATGGCGTTCTGGAAGACGAAAGAGCAGCGTTATTCTTTGTCGATCGCAACGGTCAGGCTTTTGTTGAATGGGCGTATGATTTACAGCCGGGAGATCCCCAATATGCTGCGAGCCCGGATTGGAAGCCTGTGCTCGCGGACACGTTTAAGCAGCTGGACGTCTACGATGAACAGATACTCTATTATCTGTTGTTTACCATCAACTCGACGACATCCATTGTTCGAAGCAATCCGTACAACGCCATGAATGATTTGATGAAGAATTATTGTTACTTCCAGTTGTCTCAATTAAACGGTGTCTCCCGGTTGAGCGATGAACAGAAGCTTCAATTAAGGGACTTTTTCCTCTTTTTCTACCTGTATGCCCACCCGGTGAACGAGGAGACGCTTTACGCTTTTTCATTCCACGGTCAGGATTTGGTTCATACGAAAACCGGCATCCACATCGAGCCATATTTCTCGGCGTACCATGATTACTACATCGAGCATTTCGATAAGCATCGCGATCAATTAATGATAGCTCCCCATGAAATCGCCGCCTGCAAAAACCTAACGATTGAGCTGCTTAGGTCCATCGAGGGAAAGTCGACCAAGCTGGTCTTGCCCCCGGAAGAAGGCTTCGAGGCTGCACTCCGACTGATCAATGATGTGGACGAGATGCTCCATATGTACTCGGAAAATAAATCAACGGTATTCGACATCATGAGAGATGCTCTCGCAGGCACTCGCTCTATCCCATATCGTGATCATTGCTTCAGCATATTGCTGCAGAATTACGTGTGCTATGTTCTTTATTTTGAGTTTGATGAAATTCATCATCTGGTGGACTACTTTAGAGGCACTCCGGCATGGTGCAAGACGATTCTAAATAAAATCTTCGCGGATACCATCTTTCTTCAGAAGATCATGCGGCAGAACCGGATCGATATTGCCGATTATGGGAGTGTGATTGAATTCTTCGATGAGGAGGCTCGGAGGATTTACTTGTGAGTGGCAAGCATCCCTGTTACCTACTCAGGAGCCGATGCTTCACACACTTGCTGTACCTGTCCCCCGCTCTTATAATACCCATTGATTAAACCCCCTTAGCGCATTACGCTTCCATGTACAGGCAGAGAACTTCCTGCCAGCAGCTCGTTGTGCTAATGGAGACCTTGATGAAATAAACTTGGCCGGCAGCTTAAAAAAGAGCGTTCCCCTCTTTAGGGAAACGCTCTTTTGCTCATTCATATTATTTCAAGCCCAATACCTCAAAATCATAAATCCGCGCGGCCGTATCCCCGCCTTGGGTCGCTTTCTCGACTTGAAGACGAACGTACTGTGCGGAGGTAAGCTCGATGGCATGGCTGCTGACCGCTTCCGTATTGTCTTTGACCGAAACCGCATCCTTCCATTCCTTGCCGTCCGAGCTTACCTGTATGGTGAATGCCCGCGTGTTGAATGCGGCCGGCTCGCCTCCCGCCTCCGCATGCTTGATCACGAATTCGCTGATCTTGTGCTCAGCTCCGAGATCCACCGTCAGAGAATGTGGCCCGTCTCCGACCGCACACCATTTGGTGGCGGCATTACCGTCCACCGCAAATGCAGGTGCTTCCTTCTCATTCACGAAGCTGGATGCTGACGTTTTCTTGCCAAGGGCAAGATTGCCAACGCCATTCTCCGCTTCTCGTGTAACCGTGATGAGCTTCTTCCGAACCACGTCCTCGCCAATGCTATTTTTAGCGGTTAACGTCACTTCGAACGTTCCTTCTTCCGGATAGGTCACCTTAGGATTCTGCTCCGTGCTGGACGCCGGCTGTCCGCCCGGGAAGCTCCAGCTCCAGGACTCTGTTACTTCCGATGAAAGATCCGTGAATTGTACCGTTTCTCCCGGTGCGATCAGCGTCTTGTCCGCCTTGAAGGCTGCCGTCGGCTTCGGGTATTCCGGCCAGTCAAAGCTTACGGACGCTGCTTTTCCTTGTTCATAATGGCGGTTCACCGGAATCACGACCATTTTGGTAGACTGCTCTTTTTGCAGACGCTTCATTTCAGGCACATAATAAACGGTGTTGCCCGTCATGCCCATCAACTCGTACTTGCCGTCCGGATGAACCCGGTACACCTGATAATACATTACGTCCTCCGCCTGTTTCGGTGCCTTCCAGGACAACCGTGCATCCCCATAGATTCCGTCGCGGAAGTCGTTCTCGATCACCTGCAGATCGGTCACCTGGTGCGGCTTCTTCGCCTTGTCATTCACCTGTGTAACGGCCAGTTTGCCGATATTGGCCTGATAATTGGCCATATCCGCCGCGGATTCGAATTGAAGCGAAATTCCCGCAATCGTACGTCCTTTGAACTTGTTAAGTCTGACGCTCCCCTGCTTCCAATCCTGATTCGCGCCTGCCTGGGTCCAGTTGGACGGCTCGAAGAACACATAGTCATCCGGCGCATCGGAGAAGGCCAACCCGATCTTCACCTTGGCATCCTTCGCATTATCAGTATAAACAAGCGATACTTCCGTCGTTGCCTCGACCGGGATATCCGCCTTATACAGCTTGATATGGGTAGAAGAACCTTTGCTGACGGGACCTGCTACCTGAAGCGAGCTGCCTCCGTAGTAGGATTTGCTGAAATCAAATCCAGGCTTGATGGCTTCGCCCTTGCCGTTGGTTTCCGTGATCCAGCGCCAGGTCGGCAAAATATCCTGCAGACTCCGGTTGCTCCAATCGCTGCTCCGCATCACTTTGCCGTCCACCGCAAACATATGGCCGTTCCCCGTATTAAAATGGGTGACGAACTCGGAATCAGTAAGCACCGTTTTGGCAACGACATCATGGGCAATCCCTCTCCAGGCGAGCGGGTCGCTTCCTTCAGGCTGGGAGGTATTCGCCGGGTTCATGCGGGGCCCAGCCCAGAAAATCTGCTCCTTGTTCATATATTCCTCATGCGTCTCAGAGCTGTTGAACGCCCAATCCGGACGGTAAATGCCGAGGGAAGTGGTCGCTTTCTTGCCTTCCGGGAACACGACCGGCCAATTGAACCTGCTTTCGTAGCCGTTTGCCTCCACATCGATTCCGGCGTACAGATCATACGGACTGCGGCCAAGCTCGGCCGCCTTCGCCGGGGAATTCAAGAACGGCGTGATATAATCGTATTTGCCGTTCTTCTCGTCCTTGAACTGCCAGCGGAAATCGATAAACATATTGTCGGAAACGCGCTGATTTCCCGCCTGGAAGAACATCTTGTTCTGATCCGTCAAAGCTCCCTGCCACTTCACCGGTCCGTCCTTGATCATGGAATCGTACCAGATCACTTCCATGCCCGGTGCCTTCTTCTGCTGAAGATACGTTAAAAATTCAGCCATCTTGGCGGCATCCTCAGGCGTTCCGCCCTGCGTTTCCTGATTGATGAACCAACCGTCAAATCCGTAATACGCAGCAACCTCAATCAGTTTGTCTGCAACCGGGAAGGATCCGTCCTCCCGCTGCTGTAACAGATCGTGCAGCCACTGGATTTTGCCTCCATGCTCGGTTTGCGGCAAGAAAACGGTTCCAAACACAGGCACGCCATTCTTGTGGGCTGCATCGATCACGTCGGCGCTTGGCGGAACGATCAAGCCTTCACCTGCCGAGCCGCCCCACATCACCAGCTTGTCAATATACTGCCAATTACTGAACGTATACGTATGGAACTTCTCCGAGCCTTGGGAAGGAGCTCCGCTTGTGCTTGGATACATGGAAGCAATCGATAGTACCTTCACTTCCTCTTTGGCATGGCTGTTGACCTTATGGCCCTGAACCCGCTTGGTCTCCAGCTTCACCGTTCCCCGGTTAAAAAGCGCATCCTTATCGGTTGACGGCGACCATTCCAGCAGCGTGTTCGGATACCAATAGGACGAATGAGGCTGCGCCGCTTCGGCTTCTCCAGCAAAACCCGTCAGGGCTGCTGCCAGCACGGCTGTGCTCATCCATACGGTCATTCTTCGCTTCCACTGAGCTTTAGTAAAATAACCCGGTTTGATTTTTTTCACTCGAAAAAACCTCCTATACGGATAATGATCATGCAGTTTTTCTAGTATTTTACAGGAGCGTGATGATAAATAGAGAGAAACGGCTATCATCATCAGCCGTTTCTACTCTTCAATCACTTTTTATGCCTTACTTGTTCTGTGCTGCCTTCCACTCATCGAACTGCTTTTGAGCCTCAGCGATAACTTTGTCGATTCCAGCATCCTGGAACTTTTGTTTTGCTTTTGGCAAGTATTCGTCAGGATCGATGGAGCCGGTATACAGTGCAGGAATGAATTCCTTCGCTACGTTCGTCACGGCCGCAACTTCTGTTTTGACCGGAGCCGTATCGAAGTTAAAGCCGAATGTAGGTGCTACTACAGCGGAGCTGTTAAATTTCTCGAATGCTTCCCACTTGTCTTCAGGCTCGCCTTCATGAAGGTACGTCAGGAACATATTGCCGAGCGCAAATCCAGGCATTGCATAGTTTTCCTGCATTGCAGGCATATCCTCGATGTATGGCCCTTCAAGCTTCTTGTAATGCGTTCCTTCCAAACCGTATTGAATCATATTACGCAATTTCTCATCCGTGTTCAGCAGGTTCAAGAACATCATGGCCCGCTCCGGATTTTTGGAATACGAAGAAATCGCCATCATCGAACCCGCTGCGGAGCTGGTGTAAATCACCGGATCGTGCATCGGTCTTGTCACAATGTCATATCCTGCGTTTCTGGACCAGCCGAGCTCTGCATATGGCTGCGTAATCTCGCGGTCCACGAGCCATTTGCCGGTCTTGATATTATCAATGCCGTCCAGCGTCGCTACATCCTCGCGCACATAACCCGCTTTATAGTATTTGCGCATCGTGGCCAAAGCCGATTTCAGTTCAGGTGTATCCAGCAGATTCACAAATTTAAAGTCTTTGGTATCAAGGTACATGCCGATCGGAATTTCATCACCAAGCGGGAAGTCAACCGGCAAGTACGGCTTAAAGCTTTTCGGTACGGCGAGCGGTGTAATATCCGCCGGCTCGTTCTCTTTAATCGTTTTCAAAAGCGGCTCCAGATCCTCAAGCGTTGTCACGTTGGAAATGTCCAGGTTGTACTTATCCAGATACTTCTTGTTGAAACGCCATACAAACTGCTGTGCCAGCTCCTTATTGGCCGGGATCCCATAGTTCACGCCATTCACCTTCGTTCCTTCGAGGAAACGGGGATCCAGTGCTTCCTTAATGCCTTGTCCATACTGATCAAGCAAGTCATTCAGGGGCTTGAAGGCACCCTTCGCCGCGTTTGGAAGATAATCAAATGCCCATGAGCTGGTGAAGGCGATGTCGTAATTCTCGCCGGAGCTGGTAATGACCTGCATCCGCTGGCTGTAATCGCCCCAGTCGATCATATTGATCTCGATCGTAGCGTTGATTTTCTCCGTCAGGTATTTATTGATCTCCTCTTGAACCTTAGGAAGATCCTTCTGGTTAGGCCCGATCATGTACATTTTGAGCTTGACCGGGTCCAGCTTGGATGCATCCACCGTGCCGTCGCTCTGAATGGCAGTCTCTTCCTTCGCGGGCTCGCCAGACTTAGCGCCTTCCTTGCCGCCGCAAGCCGATAATACGACCGTGAGCAAAAGCACAAGAGCAAGGGACAGTATAGAAGCCTTTTTCTTAAACATGTGTTTTCCCCCTGTATCACTTAATGGTTAATGCTATATTGACACCGCTTACACACCTCAGACGTGAAAGCCGGATTACTCCGGCCGTGTGCGATGCGGGTACAACCTTATGAAATTAGCCTTTGACCGAGCCTACCGTCAGGCCCTGGACAAAATACCGCTGGAAGAACGGATACGCCATAACAATCGGCAGGGTCGCCAATACGACCATCGCCATTCTTACCGTCTCCGTCGGCAGGCTTGCTGCTGCGTCGAAGGAACCGATATTCTGCGCATTCTGCGTCAGAAAGTCCATGTTCTTCTCGATCTTCATCAGCATGAACTGCAGCGGCGGCGTCGCTTGTGGATCGTTATAATACAGCAAGGCGTTAAACCAGTCGTTCCAGTACCCCAGAGAGCTGAACAAACCAATGGTTGCAATCCCCGGGAGCGAAACCGGCAGCACGATTCGGATAAAGGTCAGGAACTCGCCGGCTCCATCGATTTTGGCGGACTCGATAATTTCATCCGGAATCGTCGTTTGGAAGAAGGTCCTCATGACGATGATAGAGAACGCGCTCAAGGATAATGGAAAGATCAACGCCCAGATGGTGTTCTGCAGATGCAGGAACTGGGTCATCACGATATAACCAGGCACCATACCGCCTGAGAACAGCATGGTAAAGAATGCAAGGAAGCTGAAGAAGCCTCTAAATTCAAAATTTCGACGGGACAATGCATAGGCATAAGTCGTAACCAATGCCAGACTCACCAGCGTCCCCAGCACCGTGATCAGAAGCGTTAAGCCGAATGAGGACAAAAGCTCGCTGCCCGTTTCGAAAATATATTCATACGCTGCCGTGCTGAACTGACTTGGCAGCAGCCTGAAGCCTTCCGAAACCAGCGTCTGTTCGTCCGTCAGGGAAATAATAATAACAAATAGAAACGGAAAGATACAGGAAAACGAGAAGAGGCCGATCACGATATTGAAAATCGTATTCCACAATGGGGAGATGGCGTTGTAGTCCCTCTTCTTTGAACGCTTTGCCGGTTGATTCGCGGTTTGCGTAGATAGCTGCGTCATGAACGGTACACCTCCCTCGGATTAGAAGATCGCATGATCTTTTTCAATGCGTCGAACGATATAGTTGGCAACCAGAATCAGAATCAGTCCGACAAACGATTGGTACAAGCCCGCTGCCGTACTCATGCCAATGTCTCCCATGTTCATCAGCCCGCGGTAGACGAAGGTATCGATGACGTTCGTAACCGGGTACAGCGCGCCCGAATCCTTCGGAAGCTGGTAGAACAATCCGAAATCGGAACGGAAGATGCCGCCGATCGCCAGTATAGTCAGGATGATCATGAGCGGCTTCAGCAGCGGAATCGTGATGTACCGCACCTGCTTCCACTTGCTGGCTCCGTCAATGACGGCCGCTTCATAATAAGACTTGTCGATCCCTGTAATAGCCGCAAGATAGATAACGCTGTTGTAGCCTACGCCTTTCCAGATGCCGACAAAAACGAGAATGAAGGGCCAATACTTCGCTTCCGAGTACCAGCTGATCGGCTCTCCCCCAAAATAAGTGATGATTTGATTGAGCGTCCCTTTGTCGACGCTAAGAAACGTGAACGCAAAATAACTGATGATAACCCACGACAAAAAATGCGGCAGAAACATGCCGGTCTGATATACCTTAGCCGTGCGCTTGTTGACAAGCTCGCTTAGCATGATCGCGAAGCCCACTGCAATGATCAGGCCCAGAATGATAAAAGCCAGGTTGTACAGAATCGTATTCCTTGTAATGATATAAGCATCATTGGTTGTAAACAGATATTCGAAGTTTTTGAACCCTACCCATTCGCTGTTGAGCACGCTGGCAAAAAAACCGTCCGGGCTAATGCGGAAGTCCTTAAAAGCGAGAACGGTACCGAACATAGGCAAGTAAGCAAAGATAAGAAACCATATGGTTCCGGGCAGGATCATCAGCAGCATAAACCGGTTGCGTATGACCTTTTTGATGAACCCCGACATGAGCACTCCTCCTCTTCCCTGTTAAACAAGTGATGCGACTGCAGTAGAAGATCCCCATGATCTTTATCGATGCGCTATTCTATCACTTGCCCTTAACTACTATCATTGTGCCAAGTAAGCGCTATCGCGCTCAAGTTGAAAAATACTAGAACGGGATGGACAAATTAAAGAATCCCCTATAAGTGCGTGTTCAAAAAGTCGGGTTTTAACAAAAAACAGGCCGAAGGGTTGTCCACCCATGGGCCTGTCGCAATTGGTTTCCCGGTCGATTTAGTTCCGGTACATGGATCTCATCTCGGTTGGAGATACGCCGGTATATTTTTTGAACTGCCTATAAAAGTAGGAGCTGTCCGTATAACCCACGCTGAACGCAATATCCGCCGTCTTTTGATCCGTATGCAAGAGGAGCTGCGTGGCTTTCTCGATGCGGTATTGGTTCAAATAATCCGAGAAGCTTGCGCCGACCTCCTGCTGAAACAGCTGACCTAAATAATTCGGATGCATCTGCAGCCGCTGGCTCAGCGTCTTCAGGGAAAGCTCCTCCGGATAGTGATGCTGCACCTGCTCCACAAGAAACGAGACATGCGGGCTATAGCCCTGCTCCGCTTCTTCCAGGCGCGCAAGACTGCGCTCGACGATGCGCCATACATGATTTCGGAGCCCCTGGAGCGTATTAATCCGGTACATTGGCGTAAATACCTCGCTGTAATCCGGATTTTTCTCCATATCCTTCGCCGCGACCATCAGCTGGACCGCCGCATTCAAGCAGGTCTCCCGAGGAACCATCGGTTCCCTGTTGTCACCGCCCAGAACGGACTCGATATAAGCCTGCAGGGAGGGGATGTCTCCCTCGATCAGCAGCTTCGCGAACGTATCGGGACGAGCGGACGGCGAAGAAGCCTGAACGGCCTCCGGTTCCGCAGCCGAACTGTATAGGATCATGTCATCTCCGGCAATCAGGCAGGCGTTGAAGAGGTCCTTCGCCTTCCTGTAGCTCTCCTGAATATCTTTGAAATCATTGAAGCCTGCATTGCCCTCCGAGCACCATATGCGCAAGCCAGTCAGCTCCCGCAGCCGGGCCATGGCATTTCTCATACCCTCCCGCTCCGCGTCCCTCCGTTCATTCCTCGCGGCCGACATCATAACGATGTCGTCATCCGCATCAGGGAAACAGATCACCTCATGATCTCCCCCCAGCACTTCCGAAAAAGCCCGGCTGCATTCATCGGCTAGGCTGGTTAAGCGATAGAGCTGGGATACCGGGCGTTCGTCGGATATGAGCCGCAGAACATAAACCTGGTAAGACGCATAATTGAGCGGAATTCCGAGAAGCTCAGCTCTCTGTTTTAATTCCGAGCTCTTGATATCGCCGTTAACCCACCGCTGCAAAATATTGCTGCGCAGGATCCTCCAATCCTCCTCGGAACGAAACCGGCTCAATTCCTCGCGCTCCCAATCGCCGCGGATATGCTTGATCGTCGCCTCCAGCTCCTCGATGCTGATCGGCTTCAGAATATAATTCTGGATGCCGAGCGTGATCCCCACCTTCACATATTCAAATTCTTCGTAACCGCTCAGCACAATGAATTTGGTGCGCGGATGCATTTCTTTTACCTTCTTGATCAGTTCCAGCCCGTTCATTCTGGGCATCATAATGTCCGTGATCAGCAGATCCACAGGATCTTCCCTTAACCGCTCAAGCGCTTGCACCCCATCGTTGGCCGAACCTGACACATGCAGGTCGTAATTCTGCCAATCCACGATGGTGGCCAGGCCCTGGGCAATTAAAGGCTCGTCATCAACAAAAAATACCTTCCTCATGTCGTCTCCCCCTTACGCAGCATCGGTATTTCCATGCGGACCTCGGTTCCCTGTCCTTCCGTGCTGTTGATGGTCACTCCGTAATCACTCCCGTAGTTCAGCACGATTCGCTCGTGCACGTTCATCAGTCCGATCGAACGGTATCCCTTGTCGGGAGGCTGGAGAACCTTGTCCAGCGTGCTGCGGATTTGGGCCAGCTTTTCCTCCGGTATGCCCGTTCCGTTGTCGGATACGATGATGACGACCCGGTCCCCCGCCCGGCGGGCATGGACCGAAATTTTATTGTTGTCGTCCAGCGGACGAAATCCGTGAACGATATAGTTTTCCACGATCGGCTGAACCAGCAGCTTGATGATGCTGGCATTTTGGATCTCCGGATCCACCTCGATTTCCGTCTCCAGCCGTCCTTCATAGCGAATGCGGAACAAGTCGAGGTAAACGGAACACATGTCCATTTCCTCTTCAACGGTAACCACGGTGCTTTTTTTCACCATGTTCTTGAACATCACCGACAAGCTGTATATCATTTGCCCCACTTCCTTCGCGCCCACAAAGTACGCCTTCATGCGAATGGATTCGAGCGTATTGTATAGAAAATGGGGGTTGATCTGGGATTGCAGGGCAACCAGCTCCGCGTTCTTTTGCTTAATTTCCGAGGTATACATTTTATCGATATATTGCTCCAAACGGTCGCCCATGTCGTTAAACCGGCGGGAAATCTGCTGCAGCTCATCTTCGCCGGACATCTGAATGCGCGTCGACAGATCGCCTTCGCCGATCCGGTTCATCGAACGGATAATCCGCTGCACTTTCTTGGAGAACCTGCGAATGATCGTAACCGTAATCGCAAAACTGGCCGCAATAAACAGAAGGGTGACCAGAATCAGTCCCGTTCTTAAACTTTCCGTGCTCTCTTTGATCAGGGATTGCGACACAATTCCCACCACCGACAAGCCCGCATTGCTGACATTCAATATGTTCACTTTGGAGGGTTCATCCAGCTGCACCCAATCCCCGGCTTTTTCCTGCTCCAAATGGTAGGGGTAGGTTTGCCCGTAATACTCATCCTCCGAATCGTAAATGACCGTTCCCTGTGCATTCAACACCATAATCCGGCCTTTGACCGAAGCTCGGCTCTCCAGCCAGGATGAAATTTGCCGGGCGTCGAACTCCACATTCATCATCCCCACCCGATTCAGGGTCCAGGGGTCCTTCAGTTCTCTGGAATAGGAATACGATCTTGGACTGGAGCCTCCGGATGAACGCGAGGATTCGTTTGGAGGCATGGTATCCCAGCTGTGCTGCTCCCGGCGGGCAAACCAGGTCTCCCACTTGTTCTTGGATCCGGCATCATTATTCAACTGCTGGTTGGTCCGGCTGATATGCATGTAAAAATTGTTCGGATAGCTGTAGATCGAGACGCTTCTGGCGCTTGATTCCTGCTCCAGATAATTTCTTATCAAGGTATTGAAAGACCGTAATCGCTGCTCTCCTGCCCTAGTGTACAAATCCAACCGGTATTTCAGGTAACTCTCATATTCGTGGTTTAGAAAATAGATCAGCTCATCGCTTAGCGTGGCATCTCCGTAAATCTGCTGAAATATATTCTGTATGCCCTCATACTGCCTGCTCAAATAAATGTTCAGCACATGCGCGGATTTGAGATTCGCATCGGTCTGCTCACGGAGTATGCGCTGCTCCTGGTATTGATAAACCAGCGTTGCCGCAATCGCAAACAGCACGATCATGACGGTTGAGTACAGCACGACGATTTTGTTGAACATCTTTCGCTTCAAATGATTTAAATAGAAT
Source organism: Paenibacillus sp. FSL M8-0142 (assembly GCF_038597315.1). NCBI lineage: Bacteria > Bacillati > Bacillota > Bacilli > Caryophanales > Paenibacillaceae > Paenibacillus > Paenibacillus sp. FSL M8-0142. Next base: position 109,058 of record NZ_CP152008.1, on the reverse strand, counting down.
TGGCGCAGTCTTCTGAAAATATGAAACACACCCTGTTCTATAATGGTCACTTCGGCACTCAGTGTACACCCTTTCCGAAAACCCGGCAATTGAAAATTGCATTCTATGCTCGCCTAGCCTAAACCCCGATCATTGCTGCCGGACGTTCGCCAACATTCTCCTATCGCGGTATGGCAGATTGTGCAGGAAATGAGGAAGGGAGTTGAGAAGAATCTACAGAGCTTGTCAAAAAGCAATAAGCCCAAGGCCAATACATCAGCTAATGTGTCATCAAGTACAATAAAAGGTGCGACTAAAGCAAATGATTGAATTGTTTACAGATGGGATTCAGCTTTACTTTTCAACTTTAAGGGGGGAGATAATGCTTCAAATTAGTTTATTCATTGAAAGCGATTCGGAACAAGAGGTATCTGCAATAATTAACGAGGTATTATCGGAATTAGCAGAGTTAGTTTCAACATACCAGGTTTCATCTTGTGAAAAATACTGGAAGATTGAAACATGGTATAAGGCGGTGATCGATGTCACAACAGTTAATCCTATAACTCTTGATAGTGCAAATTATATGCTCAAGAGATTATGTAACGTTTGGATATGGGACAACAATAAATCATCAGCTCACACAAATGATAGGAACGACGATGTTATCTATGTACATCCCAAAATCAGATTTATTAATTGTTGGTTTGGGGATTTAGAGTAACCACATAGTAACCGACTAAACTAGGACATTTATTTGTACAGAGCAAAAGGGAATTTTACGATAAGTAAAAGGGGTGTTACTTTATCCCATGATTATTAACGGTGTTGGCGTTGACTCCTATCAACTTGGATGCGGACTTGAAGAAATAAAAGAAAAAATAAAAGACATTGATTATACTGAGGAAGAGTTAGACAATCATTTTACCATATCAACAGACTCTATTAAGTTTTGGATTGATAAAGATCAAAATAACGTAACCCAAATATCGATGTTTGGTGAGTATAAGGGAAAATTTCTTGAAAAAATTGGTATAGGAGGCACACTCTCTGACCTAAATGATTTAGGTATTAAGTGGATTAAAGAAGACTATGTTTACAAACTACCTGAATATCCTGGAATATGTTTTGAATTAGAGGATATTGATGATTGGAACGAACTAGAGGCACCCATAGAATTCATTTCAATCTATTGCGAATAGTGACTTCTTACCTTGAGGAAGAGATTCCTCAAGGTTTTTTCTTTTCCGTTGTCAGTGAGAGTACTGATCAAAAGTGATGAAATCGAAGTGATTTTCCATTCCTCTTTTAATATAAGCTAAAAATGACCTACCTCCCCCTACCTGCCCTCTCCTCCCACTTCTCCCTCAAACCCTTCAAATCCTCGACAAAATACCTTAGCAAATTGGGTCTCCTTCTTACGGCCAGCGGGTGATAGGTAAAGCCGATCGGGATTCCTTCAAACTCATGCCAGCTCCCCCGCAGCTCCTTAACGGTGGCGTTCTTCTTCTGCGGGAATAATCCTTCGACTACGACATTCCCAAATCCAAATAGTACAAGCGGCTGCTTCTGAAGGAGCTGCGCCTGCAGATGCGGCAGGCATGCTGCACGGGTGGCAGGCTTATCGTAAGCGCGGGTTGGCCGGCGTTTCAGCAAATAAGTAACGTATACCGAGTGGATCTCGATCCCCGCTTCCCTCATGCCGAGTTGGAGGGTTTCCCGGGTCCCGCACAAGAACGGATTGCCTTCCCGATCCTCCCGGGCTCCCGGATTATCCAGAATCAACATCAGCGAGCCCTGCGGATTCCCTTCTCCCCAGATGACACGATTCCGCTGTTTGTACAGCTCGCAGCGCTCACAATGCCGCATATCTTCGGGCGCTTGCTCTTCCGGCAAGATGACACAGGAATGATCCATTTCCTTAGACATGCATACCCCTCCTTTCCGTTAACAAGCAATGGTTCCATTATGCCCACCTAAAGTTAAAACTTGACCTCACCTATGGTTCGGACACCCGAAATAATGAGACCCAACCAAAAAAATCGTGCCTGTTCATCGGTTCATGATCTCCGATAGAATAAAGATGCTCACCGGTGTAAGCGTTTTCTGATATGCGTATAGACCGGGGAAATCCATGATTAAGGGAGGGTATTTATGAAGCGATCTTACACAACGGAGAGGCGGTTTAGGCACAAGGGACTGAGCTTGTTCTTGGCAGTCGTGTTGTTGGCCAGCATCGGACTGTGGCCGACGTCGAAGGTTCAGGCAGCCGAAGAGGCTGGAACCACCATTACCTCGATGTCTTACTTTTCCGCTGCAGACGGGCCAGTGATAACAAAATCAGGGGTTGGCCAAGCCAGCTACGGTTTTGTGATGCCGATCTTCAACGGAGGCGCCGCCACCTGGAATGATGTTGCCCAAGACTTGGGTGTGAAGGTGAAGGTGAACGGCAGCTGGGTCGATATCGACAGTGTCGGCAGCTTTGTCTATAACCAGAACTGGGGTCACTGGAACGACGGCGGCTTTACCGGCTATTGGTTCACCCTCTCCACAACAACGGAGATTCAGCTGTACTCCAAAGCGAATGGGGTGACGCTGGATTACAGGCTGGTCTTTCAAAACATCAACAAAACGACCATCACGGCGATGACCCCGACGCAAGGGCCGCAAATTACGGCAGGTTTTACGGGCGGTGCGGGCTTCACCTATCCGATCTTCAACAATGATCCAGCCATCACCTATGAAGCCGTTGCGGACGATTTGAAGGTGTATGTAAAGCCCGTCAACAGCAGCGAATGGATCGATATCGACAACAATGCCGCCAGCGGCTGGATCTATGATCAGAACTTCGGTCAATTCACCGATGGAGGCGGCGGCTACTGGTTTAACGTCACGGAGTCGATCAACGTCAAATTGGAATCGAAGACCTCTTCCGCTAACATCGTGTATACCATCACCTTTAACGAACCCGTAAGAAATTCATATGTGCTTACGCCTTATGAAGGAACGACCTTTACAGCTGATGCGAGCGGCGCTATCGGGATTCCGCTGCCTAAGATTGATGGGGGCGCGCCAATCGGCACGGAGCTTGGCAATTTCGTATACCAGATTAACATCAACGGGCAGTGGGTGGATCTGGACAATTCAAGCCAGAGCGGATTTGTATACTCGGCAAACGGCTACAATAACATGTCCCCTGCCAATCAGTGGGGGTACTGGGCCGATCATATCTATGGCCTGTGGTTCCAGCCGATCCAAGAGGACATGCAAATCCGTATTGGCTATCCATTAAACGGGCAGGCAGGTGGAAGCGTGGGCAGCAATTACATCAACTACACCTTGATCGGGAATCCCGATGCTCCTCGTCCGGATATCACTGATCAGGAGGATATTCCGATCGGATCGCCAAGCGATCCAACCATCGCGGGCATGAATCTGATCTGGCAGGATGAGTTTAACGGAACGACGCTGGATAACAGCAAATGGAATTATGAAACAGGGTATTATCTCAATGATGATCCGAATACCTGGGGTTGGGGCAATTCGGAGCTGCAGCACTATACCAATAGTGCGCAAAATGTTTTTGTACAGGACGGAAAGCTCAATATTCGAGCATTGAACGAGCCAAAATCCTTCCCGCAGGATCCTAATCGGTATGCACAATACTCCTCCGGGAAGATCAACACCAAGGATCATTTTTCCCTCAAGTACGGTAGAGTGGACTTCCGTGCCAAGCTGCCTACCGGCAACGGTATCTGGCCTGCGCTCTGGATGCTTCCGCAGGATAATGTGTATGGAACATGGGCATCCTCCGGTGAAATCGATGTGATGGAAGCACGAGGACGCTTGCCTGGCGTGACGAGCGGCGCGGTACACTTTGGCGGGCAATGGCCGACGAACCGGCATCTTTCCGGCGAATACCACTTCCCGGAAGGGCAGACCTTTGCCAATGACTATCATGTCTATTCTGTTGTCTGGGAAGAGAACAATATTAAATGGTATGTGGACGGCAAATTCTTCTTTAAAGTGACCCGGGATCAATGGTATTCGGCAGCAGAGCCGAACAATCCGAACGCCCCGTTCGATCAGCCGTTCTACCTCATTATGAACCTGGCGATTGGCGGAACCTTCGACGGCGGCCGGACCCCGGATCCGTCCGATATCCCTGCAACGATGCAGGTGGACTATGTCCGGGTGTACAAGGAAGGAGACGGCGGGGGCCAGAATCCTGGAAACGTGCCCGTTACCGGCGTAACGGTGAATCCAAGCACGGCGCAGGTGGAAGTCGGGCAAAGCGTTCAGCTAAACGCCAATGTAGCGCCTTCCAATGCAACGAATAAGCACGTGACGTGGTCGGTTGCGAACGGCAGCACGGCATCCGTAAGTCCGAGCGGTCTCGTGACCGGGCTCGCTCCGGGCACGACAACCGTCACGGCGACAACCGCGGACGGAAATAAAACCGCCAGCTCCACCATCACCGTTGTACCGCCTCCTTCCACCGTCATCGTCATCGGCGATGAGGTGAAGGGATTGAAGAAAATCGGCAATGACCTGCTGTTCTATGTTAACGGCGCCACCTTTGCCGACTTGCACTATAAGGTCAACAACGGCGTGCAGCTAAACGTAGCCATGACCCCTACGGGGAACGGCAACTACACTTACCCTGTCAATAATCTAAAGCATGGGGATACGGTTGAGTATTTCTTTACCTATAACCCAGGGCAAGGAGCACTGGATACCCCTTGGCAGACGTATGTGCATGGGGTGACGGAGGGGACACCGGAATAAGCGGTATGAGCGGGTAGAGGGAAAATCGATGCCTGCTTTAGGGTTGCTTGAGCGTGGTAATGATATAAAATCAGGGCTCCCACCAGTTTGAGGGAGCCCTGATTTTATGGGAATGAATTGGTTTATCCTGTAACCCCCCTCTAAATTTACAATCCCACTATAAAGATTATCCCCTTCAGTACACTTATTGCGTAGTTATATAGATCGGCCATTTAAAGCAAATTCCCCATCAATTGATTTGTCTACTATATTAATTCAGAAAGCCACTTGGACATATTTGTTGAAATAGTATATTTTTTCATTTAAATAATATTCGTAGTGGGTTAATATGGAAATGATTAATTACTGATGATTTGAGGTGCAACATGCAGGACAATAGAAAACCTCTAACTGAAAATGAAAATCTTATTCTCTTCTCAGAGGTTGAAGGAATATGTCCTCTATGTGCAAAAAGTCTCATATACTCTAAAGGTGGTAGGCAATACAAAATTTTCGAAGGAGCCCATATTTATCCGTTAAACCCCAGCACTCATGAAATTTCACTTCTAAAAGATGAAGAAAAGTTGAGTGAAGATGTCAATGATATAAATAATTATATTGCTCTTTGTAGAGACTGTCATAGAAAATTTGATAATCCAAGAACAGTCGCAGAGTACCGAAAATTATTATCCATAAAGAAGCAGTTTATAGCAAGGAATGAGAATAGAAAACAATATTCAAATTACCAAATTGAGTACGAGATTAAAGCCATTTTAACAACATTAGCTAGTGACATTGACTGGATACTTGAGCCCGAAACACTTAATTTAGATGCAATAAAAGTGGATGAAAAAGCAAACGGTACTTTATCAAGACTTACAAAAAGGAAAATAAAGTCAGATGTAGCTGAATATTATTTATTTATTAAGGAGCAGTTTACAGAGCTTGACAAAACTAATGGAGATACTTTTGAAACTATTGCTACACAGGTAAAAGCTTTTTATATGGTGTTGAAAAAAGCCGGCCATACCCAGGAGGATATATACCAAAATTTATCTGAGTGGTTAAGCAAAAAGACAGAAAACAGCTCTTTAGAAGCTTGTAAAATTGTAATATCATTTTTTGTTCAGAACTGTGAGGTGTTCTCATGATTGTGCCTAACAAAATCATCTCATTTGAGAACTCCATTATTAATAGAATGCTAATTATTTTAGAAATGTTGCGTATAAATAAAAATTATAGAGTGGCAGATTTGTTTGTTGAGCTTGGTCCTGAATTTGAAGGGATTGATGAATTCATTTATTCTCTCGATGTACTTTTTTTATTAGATGTTATTGATCTTGACACAGATAGTGGGGTCATACAATATGTTAAAACAGATTCGATGTGATGTTTTTAGAGAAAAAACAATCGATTTCCATCCAGGTTTAAATGTTGTTTTAGGAGATAATCAAGGGTCAAACTCAATTGGAAAATCGACGCTGTTAATGATCATAGATTTTATTTTTGGAGGAACTTCTTACACTGAATACAATAACGATGTGATGAGGGAATTGGGTGATCATGAATTTCAATTTTTCTTTGAATTTAGTACTGAGAAGTTTTTCTTTATTAGAGGTACAGTGAACCCAAAAGAAGTATATGAATGTAATGAAAGCTTCGATAAGATAAATACCATGACGCTAGAAGAATATTTGAAGTTCCTAAAAAAACAATACTCGTTGCCCTCGGAACATCTATCTTTCCGATCAGCAGTAAGTCTATATTCAAGGATTTGGGGAAAACATAATCTGGACGTAAAAAGACCTCTCCACACTTTTCCTAAGGAGAGAAACGCCGATACCGTAGTAAGATTTCTTCTACTGTTTAATGCTTATGATAACATCATTCATGAAGAAAAAAAGTTGAAATTACTTAAAGATTCACGCCTTACTCTTAATAAAGCAGGCAAATATGATTATGTGCCAAAGATCACAAAAACTAAGTATGAAAAAAATCTTAAAGAGATAGAAGAAATTGAAGAAAAAATTACAGATATTAAAGAGAATATTTATAAAGTTGCACTTAACATAAGTGACTTTGTTTCAGAAGAACTCTTTAACTTACAAAAGGAAAAGAATAAATTAATCAAGGAACGCGATTACTTTAGAACAAAACTGATCCGTATTAATAAGAATCTTAAAAATAAGCATGTAGATCAAAAATTTGAAAAATTGGTTGAGTTTTTTCCAAATGTTAACTTAGAAAAATTAATGAATATTGAGAGATTTCACGAAAATATATCAAAGATTCTTGCTGAGGAGTTAAAAAAAGAAAAAAGGCGACTGGAGTTAGAAGTTAATTTTTTTGATGAACAGATCAGTAAAATTGATTCCACTATGAATTCGCTTCTCAGTAATGATGGGCAATCTAACCACTTAATTGAGCATTTGTTTGATTTATCAACAAGACTTAGAAGCATCGAACTCGAAAATAAAATTTACCTAAAATCGCAGAATATAAAAAAAGATATAGAAACAACTGAAACCGATATTAGCGAAAAAAAGGTGCAAAGTATTGAAAAAGTCACTGATTTGGTGAACACTAAACTATTGACAATTAATGACTCAATTCATAATGAAAGCAGGCGTTCACCGAAATTAGAATTATTGGAGAAGGACTATAATTATAAAGTATTTGATAATACTGGGACTGGAAAGGCATATACAAATTTATTAATTTTGGATCTTGCCGTCTTTGAACTTACTAAACTCCCCATTCTAATACATGACTCAATTCTATTTAAAAACATCGAAGATAATGTTGTTGAAAACATAATCAAGATTTATAATCAAAAATCCACTAGACAAATTTTCATTGCAATAGACACTATAGATAGATACTCTGAATATACACAGATAATTTTAACGGAACAAAAGGCAATTTCGTTATCGAGAGACCGTCTGTTATTTATTAAAGACTGGCGTTGATGATCATAAAAACAAGGAATCAATCATCGACTCCTTGTAATAGTATCTGTGATAATACAACGTATAATACCAACTTAACTTGAATAATGTAAAAGGGAGCTGCCGCAGCAGCTCCTTTTAACTCTCCAAGCTTTAGTCGACCCTCTCGGACCATGACTCTCCCTCTTAACTCAACTGATCATCCAGCATAACGTCTATAACTTTCAGTATCCTCTTCTGCTCAGCCTCACTCCTGCTTCGGAGCCTGTCCACAATTTCTGTGAGTGTAGACTCCCGTTCCTCTCCACTCACAGGCTGGATATAACTAAAGAACTCCACCATCGAGAGATCGAGTGCATTCGTAATTTTAGCGAGTACCACAACAGAGCATACTTTTTCAGAACGTTCTAGCTTACCAATATAAGTTTCGTGTACCTCCGCCTTACTTGCAAGCTCCTCCTGGCTTAGTCCACGTTGTCTTCGGAAGTGCCGAATGCCCTCCCCCACCATCCTCATCAAATCATCCATAGCAATCACCCTAAGCAAACCATAGACCAGCCATATAACCACTCCAAGATACTATAGGGTTTTGTTTTATAAAATATACCCTATAGGGATTGTATTTTGATATAATAAGATTGCCCTATATTTCCAAAAATAAAACTCCTTGGCTCAAAACGTGGCGCATGGAGCTTAAGTGTTATTGCTAACGCATAATGTCCGGAGATTGATGGTGTAAGTTATCCTGCTATTGACGGTTAATCTGACCGCATCCGGATATACGAGAGGGAGAATTATGATAATTCTCCCTGAATGACGCGCTTAACCATATGATCGTCGATAATGCGGTGTTTGTTCTGTGCGCCGTAGAGCATGCAATGAGTACATACTTTGTTAATTAGCCTAGCTGCTCCGCCAGAGTAACGATAGATGTCGTCAATAGCTCCGTCAGTGAAGATGTCTCGTTCCGCACCGGCATAAGTCATGTGTCTCTCGATGTAGGCTCCTGTTTGGGCCCGGTCATAATGCGGAAGTTTGCATTGAAGATCGATGCGTTGACGAATCGCAGCGTAGGCTTGTAGGTTAATGCGATCCCACAATTCACTTTGCCCGACGAGGATGAGGGCCATTGGGCTTTGAGCATCCATCTTGAAATTTAGTAGAAAGCGAACTTCCTCCAGCATCTCTCGGTCCAAAAGATGACTTTCATCCACGACCACGACGGGCTGCAGTCCATGAATTCCCCGCATGAGCTCGATCTCTCGATGCAGCTGACGTTTCGCATCCCCGCGATAAAACTTCGATTCACAACCGAGTTGTTCCAGCAGCCCCTTGTAGAAGTGCCGCGGTGTCAGTTTTGAATCCGACAGATAGAGCACCTTGAACTTCGCAGGATCCAGTTCTTCGGCAAACCGCCGAATCGTTGTTGTCTTTCCGGTTCCGCAGTCACCGGTCACGACCGCAAACCATTGCCGTTCTGCCGCATATTCTAGCCGCCCCAGCGTCTCCTCCAAAATTTCCGACTCATATAACTCACTAGGCAGAATGTCCCTGGAGAACGGTGAACGGCTAAGCTCATAGAATGCCTCAAACATTGCCATTCACCTTGCCTTTCTTACGGAAGCTGATGGCCGGCACTTGCTCAGCGCGGCGCCCGCGACTTTGTACTTCAGCAACGCTTAACAGCCGCGATGAATCTGCCGGCAGCGGCTGAAGTTGATCCGGCAGTGGAGGACGTTTCCCGACACGTTCCCCGATTACGAGTTCCTTTACCTTCCATGGTTCGTGACCTTCGTACTCGATCACGAGCTCGGTGATGTCCGCCGGGTCATACACGACATCCACGGTACATCCGATGAACGGAAGCCCCACTTCATATTTACGCTCCAAGAAGCTGATGCACCCGGTTTTGTCGACTTTGCGGGTTTCGCAATGAAGGAATGCATTGGCGAGTATCTCTAGTTCCACAAACCGAAGCGCCTTCTTGTCACTTCGAAAGGCGGTTTCAGGGCTTCGTTTGTCAAGTGCTGAATGCGGCTTGTTCTGGTAGCATTCCGAAAGCCAAACTTCGAACAATTCATTCAGGCGGTCAAGCGTCTTTGGTTTTTCAAGTGCTGCTTCGCTAAGGAAAGAATCTACCACCCGGTTGAAGCGTTCAACTTTCCCGGTTGATTCGGGCGAGTATGGCCTAGCAAACAGAAGGCGAATGCCGAGCTTGGAGCACGTTCGCGTCATCCACTTAGTTCGATACTGCTTCCCGTTGTCGAAGTACACGGCTTCCGGAACACCGTACTTCTGAATGGCCTTTCGGAAGCTGTCTTCAATGATCGTCTTGTCCATGACCGGGTAAAACTCACCGTGCAGGACAAACCTCGTCGCGTCGTCGATAAAGGTAACGAGAAACACTTGTTTCATCGCTCCGTCCGGTCCAATGGGCAGATACGGACCGTACTTTATGTCCGAGTGCCATAGACGATTGCGGTGTGGCTGTTGGAATCGTCGAGCCGCTACACCTGAGTTTGCATACATTCGCATATGCCTTGTGCTATAACCACGTTCAGTGAGCTTCTCTTGAAGCGTGCTCCGTTTGATTTGACCTGGCTTAACGCGGCCTTCCCATTCCAAGATCTGAATGATCTGGGCAACACTGCGACTTGGCACTTCCCGCCGCAGCAAGATCGCTTGCTCCAAGACCTCCGGTGGAATGGCGGGGGCTGTGGGTTGTTTTCCTTTGCTCTTCGGCTTTAATCCGCCAAAGCCATCTTGCCGGTAGGCTGCTAAATACCGCCGCAGCGTTCTCTCCGATATTCCGATTTGCTCGCAAATTCTTTGCTTGATTTCCCTCGCCTTTGCCGGGTCGAGCCCTTCCGTAAGCAACGGGGCAAGGAGCTGCACACGATCCGCAGCGATCTGTTCCGCTTTCTTCTGATCTTTCATCCGTTTACACCTCTTTTGGTAGATTCGTTTACGAGTCTATCTCAGAGGGCTTCGGACAAGAATGCAGAACGGGTATGTACCCACAATTTTGAATTCACAACAGGTCGGACAACTCTTGCTAGCCATCCATCGGCATCTCCGACATAACGTCCGAATCTATGGTGTGCAGTTTGTGAAGGTGCGGACGGTTCCTTCACAACATCTAGATGAAAGCGAATGGCGATGGACTCTAGGCACCCTAACCAGTAGGTAGCCATTGAGCAAAGCCAAGTCCGCCAACGGTACAGTGTGGAGTTGTCTGCGGCAACATCTACTTCCGTGGGTTCAGACGCAATGACATTCTCCACACATTCTGATTCGTAACGCTTGTAAGGCACAATGCAGTCCGGTAACTCATGATGAATCTTCCGGCAAGCCGTACAACGTAGTCTTCGGATGACCAAGACGCTCTTTTCTCCCGTAGCATGTACAAGCTTCCGTTTTCGGCTCCCGATCACCGTCAAACTCGCAATGCAACAAGGACTAGGAACAATTTCTGCACACCTAACAAAAAACGCCGGGGATCTTCTCAACCAGCTCGTAATTTGATACAATGATCATACGTTTTGTGAGGGGATGTCTCCAGTGAGCTTGCGCGAACAGGCTCACGCTATATGGAGGCATCCTTTTCCTTTTCTGTGATACGGACATTATATTCGTCAATCCCCGGACAGGCAACACCGTCAGCTTTCGGGCATTATGCTTCAGCGTAAACACGATTATATTCGTTAGTATGAAAATGCTGTTTAAAGGAACTAATTGAAGAGGTGTCGCAGAACCATTGAAATTTATTAGGGAAGTTGATAATTAAACAAGAGACACATCATTAGAATGTCTTGAACCTCTCTCTAAACCAAGGCAAGGGAAACCAGTGAAGTTATACTACATCTGCGAGAGAGCCTTATCGTGGGAACGAAAGAGGTTTTAGAGAACGAATGGCTCGTAGATCAAGGTCGGAAGTTTGGAAGTATGCGTTCGGGGATTGGAAAATAGGGGAATTAGGTTTCCACCTGTAAACCATCCCCCGGCAGCCTTAGTTAAGTCTTTTCACATAATTGTGGTTATGTGAAAATTGATGTGTCCTCTCTTGCATGGCTTCACATAACTCGGACAAAAAAGAGAAATACAAAATAAGACTTCTTTCCCCAGTACAATTCTTTTAAATGTTTTAAACTGTTTAAAAGCTTTAAAAATCAAGCATGACTTACGTATTTGTTTATACTCTTCGTATCGCAAAATATAATAGTCACTTGCCTGAGAGCAAGTCATATAATTTCACTTCGATAATAGCAAACGATTTGTCCCCCTATATATCTATACAGAAACAAGTTGATATCACACGCATCGCAAAAATCTTTTTGCCAAATCAACTGAACACATGATGTTTTCGACTCTTTTAGAAGTGAGAGAGAAAAGAGGTGCATACCCCTTTTCTAAGAGTAATTACAAATGAGCCTTTGCCAATCATGGCAAAGGTTATTTGTCGTTCTCTCCTCAATTCGAAATGCAGGAGATGGTTATCATGACAATCAACAAAATGAATCAAAATGAGGATTTACAAGTTGAAAAGTGGCTTCCAGTAGTAGGTTACGAGGGATTTTATGAGGTTTCAAATCATGGTCGAGTCAAGCGTCTTAGTAGTAGTGGTACAAGTAAAGAGAAAATTTTAAAACCACAAATTCAAAGAGATGGTTATCAAAGGGTCACTTTGTCTAAGAAAGGTCAGAAAAAGAGGATGGCTATTCATAGACTTGTCGCTATAGCATTCATTCCAAATCCAGAGAACAAAGAGCAAGTCAACCATGAAAATGGAAATAAGTTGGACAATAGATTGAAAAATCTTAATTGGATGACACCTAAAGAAAATATTGCTCACGCAATTGCACATGGGTTAATCAAGAAGAACAGCAAACCAATAGTCGCTACTCATTTGAACACAGGAGAGCAGTGCGAATTTGCATCACAATCAGAAGCGTCAAAGGCTCTGTTCGTGAGCATGAACAAAATTTATGACGTACTCAATGGCAGACTCGCACATGTATGTGAATGGATGTTTAATCATCCGGATGACAGTTGTGTACAGCAAACAAATCGTCCTAACAGAAAGGGAGCAGCATCCTTATGCAAAAAATCGGTCTGTATTTTGAGTTAATACCTACTTCAATCCCAACAACAAATCTGCTTGGTTTTTTTCACATTACCCAATCATCTTATTCTTCTGTGCTTCAAATTCATCGCCGCTAATTATTCCCTCATCCTTTAGCTGGGCAAGTTTTCTAAGTTCATCAGCGACTGACAAGTTTCCTTGTGAATTATTGCTACTCGTTTAAATCTCTTTTTGGTTGTCTTCCTCGTCTGCTTGCCTAATAAGTACTCCCATTAATTGATGACAATGATATGCTGTATTGTAGCCATCTCTATATTCCTGACTATCCTTTGCATATGCGGAAGTTTCGGAATCTAAAAATGTAATCTTATGTACCGGGTTTGCAGTATCATTGACAATTACGTTCAACTCGATCTTTTTTACTTTTTCTTGGCTTGTCGTTGAGCCAGAAAGTCCTCCAATCATTGCCCCAACACCACCAGCTAGTAAACCACCTAATAAAGCACCGCCCAATTGACTTCCCCTGTTCGTAGAAGTAATACTGACACCATCAGTCAGAATCTCTGATTTCAAAATGTCTCGATAGCTGTATACTCTATCTCTATATGAATTAAGAGAAATGAACGATATTTGCTTATTCGTCTCGTCAATTGATAATGTAACATCTCCATTTGCTGAGGTATATCTTTGTGACGATTTGTGATTGGAGATACGCTTTAACCTTTCATCCGTTTCTTGCCGCTTCTGTGCCATTTTCTCTTCTTCAAGTTCCTTATTCTTCTTATAGCAGTACCACGAACCAATTCCAAATCCGATTAATAGAATCCACTCTACGATCGGATAATCACCACCGCCACTAATAGCAATGAAAAACATAATAAAAGCAAGGATTGCTAATACTCCTCCAAAGCCAAGATACATTTTTACACCCTCAAATCCATAGTATATTTTAACATTTGCTCACCTTTTCGCAGGCATCGAGATAATCCTTCATTAAATCGGTTTCTTTCTTCAGCTGGTTAATCTCCTTATCAAGCTGCTTAATTCTCGCCTTTCGTTTATCGCTCTCTGACTCACATGCTGTTCCCAATAGAATCAAACAAATACAAGTAAAGCTGAGTATGTAGTTCTTTATTCTCACATATATGCACCTCCCTAGTTTTAAAGTCATATACCAAATTATAGTATCGTATATATATGATTATTTCACTAAAACTTCTGATATATGGTTATGTGAAAGTCTGCACTCCTTCCATACGCTTGTATGGAAAGGAAGTGATAAAAATGTCTTCTGATTTTTTAAAACTCGTTGGTGAACGTATCAGAACTATACGCAAAGAAAAAGGCTACACTCAAGAATCTTTATCGGAAAAAAGCGGGATACATGTTACATATATTTCAGATATTGAGCGCGGTGAACGAAACATTTCGATGGAAACACTAGAAAAAGTGATTACTGCTTTAGATATAAGTCCAGTCGATCGAAGGTATTGAGGGCATTGAGGAACGGGCCGATAGACAAGAATCGATTAAAGCACTTAACTCGTTATTGGCTGGAAGGAAGATAGAGGAGGTGAAGCTAGTACTTCGCCTTGCTAAAGAAGTACTTGGAACATACGATAAGCTGAAATAATAAATCACCCATTCGCTAATAAGTCGAATGGGTGATTCTGTAGTTAAACTACATTGTATAGAATATTACTCTCGGCTCTCAAATACTAAAATTCGGCCCTTTTGCATTTTCTCCGATCGGGACGAGTAACTTTCCGATATGTTCAAAAGCAAGCTTAGAATGCGTCCTTGCGAGTTCTATAAGCCTTTTTTTCAAATACGCCATCCTCCACCATAGCCAACCATACGCTTCGTGAGGTTACCATTTCACAGCTTCCCCATTCATGAATTTCTCATACTGCTCACGTACATCAGCAACATCTTGATTAACATAACGATTGACCATTTCCATGGAGGAATGTCCAAGCAATCTACGTAATGAAAACGGGTCACCTGTTGCCTTTATATAACGAGTCGCAAACGTATGTCGGAAAGTGTGGGGGCTAATGCGAACACCTGTAATTTTAGCTTTCTTACCAATAAAACTGATACATCTGGTAGCCCAATTCTTGTCTAAGGGTTGACCAAACTCGTTAAGAAACAAGTTTGGAGCTTGTGCGTTAATTTCATGCCACGCAAGGTAAATAAACAATAGCTCTTGTGTTCTCGCCCCAAAGTATACCATCCGCGCTTTTCTGGTTTTAGCTGATTCAGCCCTAACAGATGCTGAGCGATTTTGCAGATCAACTTCCTCTACAAAAATTCTCATGCACTCCCCAATACGCACCCCCGTATCAAGTAGGAATGACATTAACAGGGCATCACGTAGTCCAGTAAAAGTGGTCAAGTCACAACAGTTAAACAGTTTCCGTTCCTGTGTCTTTGAAATTACTTGAAAATCTTCCTCTGGCACTTTTAGTAATTCTACATTATCGAATGGAGATTCTTTAATCATTCTTTCGCTAATAGCCCAATTGAACATTGCCTTAACTGTTCTTAATCTAATGTTAATTGTTGAGGGCTTCAACTTCTGTACCGTCAGCATATGGGAAATCCATGAACGAATTACATCACGATTCGGTACAAAGTTATCCAGACCGTTGTACTCTAATGCCAAGAACTGACGAAACCAGTTCATGTGCTTCCTGTAGTCCTCTAGGGTGCGCTCAGCGGCCCCAGCCGCTTGCCTTGCGGCATAGTAACGGTTAAATAGCTTGTCCAGTGTCAACGTCTCAGGACGAGACTTCTCAGCTTCTTGGTGTGCGGAGCGAGGCGTTTCTAAGACCGAAGGAGTCAGGCGGTCCAAAAGCCGCTGAGGTATGTCTAAATTGTTCTTTCTTTGACCTCGTTTCTGTGATGTTTTACTTGTTCTTGTATTCATATTTCTGTACCTCCCGTTAGATTTTCCTCTAACGGTCACGAACACAAAAAAACGCACTAGACCGCTGTTCAACAGTCAAGTGCGTTTCAGTCATAATTGCCGCAAATCCTTCTGCGACAAAGAATTTATTATGTATGGCGGAGAGGATGGGATTCGAACCCATGTGGAGTTGCCCCCTAACGGTTTTCAAGACCGCCCCGTTATGACCGCTTCGGTACCTCTCCATATGGTATAACAATTGCACCAAATTGAATCACGTGCATCATTCATTATACCACAACTCAAATGATTTAATCAAGCTAATTATTTCGGTGCAATCACGCTGATATTGCCCATGTATGGACGAAGCACATCCGGGATGACAACCGAGCCGTCAGCCTGTTGATAATTCTCCAGGATTGCCGCAACGGTACGTCCCACCGCAAGTCCCGACCCATTCAGGGTGTGGACAAATTCCGGCTTCGCTTTCGGCTCCGGACGGAAACGGATATTCGCCCGGCGTGCCTGGAAATCACCGATATTCGAGCATGAGGAGATTTCACGGTATACGCCGCTCTCGGGCAGCCATACCTCAAGATCATAGGTTTTCATCGAGCCAAAGCCCATATCGCCGGTGCATAACTCCATCACGCGGTAAGGAAGATTAAGGAGCTGCAGAACACGCTCGGCATCCGCCGTCATCTTCTCGAGCTCGTCAAAGGATGTGTCGGGATGCACAATCTTCACCATTTCAACCTTGTTGAACTGATGCTGGCGAATCAGCCCGCGCGTATCCCGCCCGGCTGCGCCGGCCTCGGAACGGAAGCAAGAGCTGTAGGCTACATAATATTTCGGCAAATCTTCAGCATTCAAGATTTCCTCACGATGGTAGTTCGTGACTGGAACCTCGGCCGTCGGAATCAGATAATAGTCCGTATCGCTGATCTTGAACAGATCCTCTTCGAATTTCGGAAGCTGACCGGTTCCGTACAGGCTGTCCCGGTTGACGATATAAGGAGGCAGCATTTCCTCATAGCCGTGTTTGTCGCTGTGCAGATCCATCATGAAGCTGATCAGGGCACGTTCAAGGCGCGCACCAAGACCTTTGTAGAAGGTAAATCTCGAGCCCGTAACTTTGGCACCAGCTTCAAAGTCAAGGATATTCAAGTTTTGGGCAAGCTCCCAATGCGCTTTCGGCTCAAAATCAAATGCAGCAGGCTCCGACCAACGACGAACCTCCACATTGTCTTCTTCCGAGGCGCCTACCGGCACACTCTCATGCGGAATATTCGGAATCGCAAGCGTAAGCTCCGCTATGTTTGCTTCAACTTCGCGCACCTCTTCGTCCATCGCCTTGATCTTATCCGAGACTTCGCGCATCTCCAGGATCAGCTCATCTGCATTCTCACGGTTCTTCTTCAGACGAGCGACTTCAGCCGACACGGTGTTGCGGCGATTCTTCAAGCTCTCGCTTTCCTGCAGCAACTCCCGGCGACGGGCGTCAAGCTTCGGAAAATCCGCAATCAAATCAAGCGACTTGCCGCGATTCTTAAGCGATTGTTCTACACGACTAAACTCGCTGCGCAATATTTTTACGTCTAACACGGGAAACCCTCCTAAAGTAAAACATCCATCGGTGTATCGTAACAGCTCTAGGCCCGGTACTCCAGGCTGGCAAGCTGCAAACTCTCATATACGTTACAATCTTAGTTTATTTCAGCGAAAAAGACAAACTTGACCCTTAGCAATGCCTAAAGAGTCAAGATGTCTTCTGTCTGATCCTATGCCTATGTTTGGTTTAGCCTTGACGGTCTGCCTGCTCCCGGACCATTTCAATAAAATATGCATGGAGCCGGTAATCATCGGTCAGCTCCGGATGATAGGAAGCTGCCAGCAGATGACCTTGTCTTGCCGTCACGATCTCATCGTTGTACGTAGAGAGAACTTCAACCCCTTCTCCTACTTCCAGGATGAGCGGCGCCCGGATAAACACGGCACGCACCGGTTCATCGATTCCCACGACCTTCAGGTCTGTCTCGAAGCTTTCTCGCTGACGGCCGAATGCATTGCGCGCAACCGTGATATCCATGAGCTTCAGATGCGCTTCCTCATCGCCCTGGATCCGCTCTGCCAGCACAATCAGGCCGGCGCACGTACCGAAGATCGGCTTCCCCTGCGAGGAGAAGCTGCGGATCGCATCCATGAAATCATATTTACGCATAAGCTTGCCGATGGTGGTGCTCTCGCCGCCAGGAATAATCAAGCCGTCGATATCACCAAGCTGCTCCACTCGTTTAACCGGAATCGCTTCGGCACCTGCCCGTTCAATACTCCGAATATGTTCTGCAACGGCACCCTGAAGTGCCAGTACGCCAATCTTCAATATTACCCCTTCTCTCTTACCAGCCGCGATCCTGCATACGTTCAGCAGCCGTAAGCTTGGAAATCTCGATGCCTTTCATCGGTGTACCAAGGTTCTTCGAAACTTCGGCAATCAGCTTGTAATCATCGTAGTGCGTTGTCGCTTCAACGATTGCACGGGCGAACTTCTCTGGATTCTCGGATTTGAAAATACCGGAGCCTACGAATACGCCGTCTGCACCGAGATGCATCATAAGCGCAGCATCTGCAGGCGTTGCAACACCGCCAGCCGCGAAGTTCACGACAGGAAGCTTGCCAGTCTCATGAACACCCTTCAAGAGATCATAAGAGACGCCCAGGTTCTTCGCTTCGGCATACAACTCGTCCTTCGACATATTCTGTACCTTACGGATTTGGCTGTTGATCAGGCGCATATGACGTACCGCCTCAACGATGTTGCCGGTTCCCGGCTCACCCTTCGTACGGATCATCGAAGCGCCCTCTCCGATTCGGCGCAGCGCTTCACCGATATCCTTCGCGCCGCATACGAACGGAACCGTAAAGTCCCATTTATCGATGTGGTATACCTCATCAGCCGGCGTCAGCACTTCACTCTCATCAAGATAATCGACGCCCAGCGATTCAAGCACTTTCGCTTCCACATAGTGACCGATACGGGCTTTCGCCATAACGGGAATGGAAACAACCTTCATCACTTCTTCAATAATGGTCGGGTCTGCCATACGAGCCACGCCTCCGGCAGCACGAATGTCGGAAGGTACGCGCTCCAGCGCCATGACTGCCGTTGCGCCGGCAGCTTCAGCGATTTTCGCCTGCTCCGCATTCATGACGTCCATGATGACGCCGCCCTTTTGCATTTCTGCCATACCTCTTTTTACAGTAGATGTTCCTGTTTCCATATCCCCTAGCCTCCCGAATATATGTTTAGATCTTACCACCCGAAATGAAGATCTCAGGTGGTATCGTACATGTGAATCTTGTAGAAATTTGTAATGAATCTAACTTGATATTTTAACGCAAGGTTATGAAATACACAACCCATTTACTCGGAATTTATAAGGCTTTTGCGGATTAGAACAAATTTTTGATCGAATCGAACAAATCCGCGAAGAATTCGCCAATCGCACGCAGGAACAGCTTGAACCAGCCCGCCTTTTCCGTTTCTTCGGCTGTAACCAGATTCAACGTATCGCTCTGGGTGCTGGCCATGCCCTCGATCTTGTAATTATACGTAACCGTCCCGACCTTCGTATTCTTTGCTACAGGAGCATTTACAGAACTGGAATCGAGCTTCGCTTCGAATTGAATATTGTTGCCATTGGAGCCTTTAGGCACCACGAACGTCAGGGCACGATCGGTCACGAGCTTTGCTTCTTTACCTTTGCCCTTCTTCACCTGCACCTTGTCAAAACCTTCAACAGTCGCCCCCGCAGGCTGAACCTCTTTCACTTCAAAGTTGTTGAAGCCATAGTCCAGAACCTTGCGGGTTTGTACAAAACGAGCGGGCTCATTCTTCGTCCCCATCACGACACTAATAAGGCGCATGCCATTCCGTTCGGCCGTACCGGCGAAGCAGTAGCCAGCAGCACTGGTATGTCCTGTCTTTAATCCATCTAATCCTTCGTAAGCATATGACTTGAAGTTCGTAATGTTCTTGTTCGCTTCCAGCATCCAGTTATAGTTAATGATTGGTTTATCATCACGCTCGCGGAATTTGTAATTTTGGAGTGCCGTAAACTCGGCAAAATCCGGATGGTCCTCCACGATGTACTTTGCCAGTATGGCAACGTCCATAGCCGACATTACGGTTTCCTTATCTTCTTTGGGGCGGTACTTCTCCGGCATATCCGCTCGGCTCAGACCGGTGGAGTTAATAAAGAAGGCCGTCTTAAGCCCCATCTTCTTGGCCGTGTCGTTCATCATTTTCACAAAAGCTTCTTCCGAACCGGCTACACGCTCGGCCAAAGCAACGGTTGCATCGTTCGCAGAGCCTACAGCCATCGCAATGTAAAGTTCTCTAACCGTATGTTGATCGCCTTCAGCAAGATATATACGTGAACCTTCGGTTTTGGCCGCATTCTCCCCAACGGTGACTACTTCGTCCCATGAGAGCTTCCCTTGCTTCACTTGTTCAGCTACGATGTATTCGGTCATCATCTTTGTCATGCTGGCCGGCGGCAATGCCTTATCCGCATTAATGGATAACAGCACCTGACCCGTAGACGATTCGATGAGTACCGCCGATTCCACTTCGAGTCCAAGCTGTTGAGCTGAAGGAACTCGATCAACCTTGGCATTCTTCGTATCCGCAGCGGCATCCCCGGTTTTCGCGTTGTCGGTGGTCTCCGCCGTAGCAAGTGTGGTTGGCGCAGCCAGCGAGACGGCCGGTGCAGCCGAGAAGCACAGTATATTAAACAGCATCAAGGATGCTAGCGTACGTTGTATGCGGTATCGTTTGTTTCTCTTAATCGACTTCTCTATCAATGGAATTACTCCCCTCTACTACTCAATAAGTCATAAGTTTAAGTCATTAACTTGTTCTATTCTATCACAGGAGAGATATCAAAAAAAGACAAGCCGGAGCGATTCCGCCCGGCTTGTCCAGGAAATAAATAACATTGTGTGCATATGCTGATTATGTTGATCAGATTTGATTACAAGGAGTAGTTCGGTGCTTCCTTCGTAATCTGAATATCATGCGGATGGCTTTCCCGAAGTCCGGCACCCGTAATGCGGATAAACTGCGTATCATTGCGCAGCTCCTCAAGGTTCTGCGTACCACAGTAGCCCATCCCTGAGCGCAATCCGCCGATCAGCTGATGAATCGTGTCCGCCAGCGGCCCTTTATAAGCCACGCGGCCTTCAATGCCTTCCGGCACCAATTTCTTGTCGTCATCCTGGAAGTAACGATCTTTACTTCCTTGCTTCATTGCAGCCAGAGATCCCATGCCGCGGTAAGCCTTAAATCGGCGACCTTGATAAATTTCCGATTCGCCCGGGCTTTCTTCCGTACCGGCAAACATGCTGCCCAGCATGACTGCATGCGCTCCAGCAGCGATCGCCTTCGTAATTTCACCGGAATATTTAATGCCGCCGTCCGCGATAATTGGAATGCCATATTCCTTAGCAACCGTAGCACAGTCATAGATCGCCGTAATCTGCGGTACGCCAATACCTGCAATGACACGGGTCGTACAGATCGAGCCTGGTCCGATCCCGACTTTGACGACAGAGGCTCCGGCTTCGATCAATTCTCTTGTACCTTCACCTGTCGCTACGTTACCTGCAATGATAGTAAGATCCGGATACAGCTCGCGCAGCTTCCGTACCGCGTCGACGATGTTGATATGGTGTCCATGCGCGGAATCGACGGTGATGACGTCTACGCCTGCTTTTACAAGCGCTTCGGCTCGCTCAAAGGTATCCTTGGAGATCCCGATGGCGGCGCCCACCAACAAGCGTCCTTGAGCGTCTTTCGCAGCGTTAGGGAACTGGATGGCCTTCTCGATATCTTTAATCGTAATTAGCCCTTTTAGCACGTTATTTTCGTCCACCAAAGGGAGCTTCTCGATCTTATGCTTCTGCAAAATCGTTTCTGCATCCTGAAGCGTCGTTCCAACAGGTGCAGTCACAAGGTTCTCGCTGGTCATCACGTCACGAATGACCGTGTTATAGTCATGCACAAAACGAAGATCCCGGTTCGTCAAAATCCCGATCAGTTTATTATCCTTATCCACGATCGGAACGCCGGAAATGCGGAATTTCCCCATCAGCTTCTCGGCATCGGCTACAAGATTATCGGCATGCAGGGAGAATGGGTTCGTAATAACGCCGCTTTCGGAGCGCTTGACCCGATCCACTTCCTCTGCTTGCTGTTCAACGGACATATTTTTATGAATAATGCCGATTCCGCCTTCTCTCGCGATCGCAATCGCCAGAGGAGCCTCCGTTACGGTATCCATTCCCGCACTGATCAGGGGAATGTTCAGCTTCACATGCTCGCTCAATCGAGTGGTAACATCCACTTCCTTTGGAAGCACCTCGGATTTTCTAGGAACCAACAATACATCGTCAAAAGTGAAGCCTTCCTTGCTAAACTTATCTTCCCACACCTGGGTTATTCCTCCTTTTTGTCGTCATCCTGCGGACTTTTAATGACTGTCAGTGCTGGACCGGACGGCATTTTCAAGTATTTTCAGAAAATATATTATTGCCATCTTAGCAAAGGGCCCATGGGCTGTCAAGGATTGAATTGCCCCCTATCTAAAAGACGATTGGTATCCATCCACGGCGTCAGATTGTCTTTACACAGTGGACAAATCATCAATAATCCTCTATTACATGGTTTCCTTACCCTGATCTTCCCCTTCCCTTTTGAATAGCCAAAAGTGTAAGATGTAACATTCCTTGATGGGCCTCATGCTGACATAGTATCACCTAAGATCAAACAGACTAAACAGCTGATCATTTCTGCGATCTTCATAGTAACCTGCTTGAAGGCAGCCTTTATGACTGATCGGTTAACGGACCCTGCTCCTCGGCGTATCAAATCACGATATATTTAAGCTTTTTGCATACACGTAAGCCTTTATTATGCCAATGTGTATTAGCCATCGCTGTTTAACCCATATCCCTTCAATCCTTACGCTACTTGAGCGTATAATATATACCCAAGAATATATACAAAAAAGCCGTCATCGATTGCTCGATAACGGCCTTTATGGTTGTTCGCTTGGCGGCGTCCTACTCTCCCGGGACCCTTCGGTCCAAGTACCATCGGCGCTGGAAGGCTTAACGGTCGTGTTCGGTATGGGAACGCGTGGAACCCTTCCGCCATCGCCACCAAACGTGATTTTTGCGCTGCACTTTGCTTCAATGATTGCTCACCAGCAAAATATCAAGCCTTAGAAAAGGCATGCAGCTTCAAAATCGTTTCAAGATCTTTTGAACCTTGAAAACTAGATACGAAACGTCTTTGCGTCTTACTGAAAAATCTTTATGCTTCCGTAGCGAGCTTTCTTTCAGAAAGCTTTTAGGATAAGCCCTCGACCGATTAGTATTGGTCAGCTCCATGCATTACTGCACTTCCACCTCCAACCTATCTACCTCGTCGTCTTCAAGGGGTCTTACATACTGGGAAATCTCATCTTGAGGGGGGCTTCACGCTTAGATGCTTTCAGCGCTTATCCCGTCCGTACGTAGCTACCCAGCCATGCTCCTGGCGGAACAACTGGTGCACCAGCGGTACGTCCATCCCGGTCCTCTCGTACTAAGGACAGCTCCTCTCAAATTTCCTACGCCCACGACAGATAGGGACCGAACTGTCTCACGACGTTCTGAACCCAGCTCGCGTACCGCTTTAATGGGCGAACAGCCCAACCCTTGGGACCTACTTCAGCCCCAGGATGCGATGAGCCGACATCGAGGTGCCAAACCTCCCCGTCGATGTGGACTCTTGGGGGAGATAAGCCTGTTATCCCCAGGGTAGCTTTTATCCGTTGAGCGATGGCCCTTCCATGCGGTACCACCGGATCACTAAGCCCGACTTTCGTCCCTGCTCGACTTGTAGGTCTCGCAGTCAAGCTCCCTTATGCCTTTGCACTCTTCGAATGATTTCCAACCATTCTGAGGGAACCTTGGGGCGCCTCCGTTACTCTTTAGGAGGCGACCGCCCCAGTCAAACTGCCCGCCTGACACTGTCCCCGTACCGGATCACGGTACCAGGTTAGAACCTAGATACGATCAGGGTGGTATCCCAACGTCGCCTCCACACAAGCTGGCGCTCATGCTTCAAAGGCTCCCACCTATCCTGTACAGATCGTACCCAAATCCAATATCAAGCTGCAGTAAAGCTCCATGGGGTCTTTCCGTCTTGTCGCGGGTAACCTGCATCTTCACAGGTATTAAAATTTCACCGGATCTCTCGTTGAGACAGCGCCCAAGTCGTTACGCCATTCGTGCGGGTCAGAATTTACCTGACAAGGAATTTCGCTACCTTAGGACCGTTATAGTTACGGCCGCCGTTTACTGGGGCTTCGGTTCACAGCTTCGGGTTTAACCCCTAACCGCTCCCCTTAACCTTCCAGCACCGGGCAGGCGTCAGCCCGTATACTTCGCCTTGCGGCTTCGCACAGACCTGTGTTTTTGCTAAACAGTCGCTTGGGCCTTTTCACTGCGGCCCCCTCGGGCTATTCACCCTACCGAGGCACCCCTTCTCCCGAAGTTACGGGGTCATTTTGCCGAGTTCCTTAACGAGAGTTCTTCCGCGCGCCTTAGAATTCTCTTCTCGCCTACCTGTGTCGGTTTGCGGTACGGGCACCTTCACCTGACTAGAGGCTTTTCTTGGCAGTGTGAGATCATGACCTTCGCTACTGTAATTTTCACTCCCCATCACAGCCCAGCCTTACGATGTGCGGATTTGCCTACACATCAGCCTCACTGCTTGGACGGACATCCATCAGTCCGCGTCACTACCCTCCTGCGTCACCCCATCGTTCATAACGGTTTACGGTGGTACAGGAATTTCAACCTGTTGTCCTTCGACTACGCCTTTCGGCCTCGCCTTAGGTCCCGACTTACCCTGAGCGGACGAGCCTTCCTCAGGAAACCTTGGGCTTTCGGCGGATCAGATTCTCACTGATCTTTTCGTTACTCATACCGGCATTCTCACTTGTATGCTGTCCAGCGCTCCTTACGGTACACCTTCAACCTACATACAACGCTCCCCTACCCCTGATGCAAGCATCAAGCCATAGCTTCGGTGGTGTGTTTAGCCCCGTTACATTTTCGGCGCAGAGTCACTCGACCAGTGAGCTATTACGCACTCTTTAAATGGTGGCTGCTTCTAAGCCAACATCCTGGTTGTCTGTGCAACTCCACATCCTTTCCCACTTAACACACACTTGGGGACCTTAGCTGATGGTCTGGGCTGTTTCCCTTTTGACAATGGATCTTAGCACTCACTGTCTGACTCCCGGATATAAGTCTATGGCATTCGGAGTTTGACTGAGCTTGGTAACCCTTGCGGGCCCCGCACCCAATCAGTGCTCTACCTCCACGACTCTCAATTCCGAGGCTAGCCCTAAAGCTATTTCGGGGAGAACCAGCTATCTCCGAGTTCGATTGGAATTTCTCCGCTACCCCCACCTCATCCCCGCACTTTTCAACGTACGTGGGTTCGGGCCTCCAGTGCGTGTTACCGCACCTTCACCCTGGACAGGGGTAGATCACACGGTTTCGGGTCTACGTCCACATACTAAAGCGCCCTATTCAGACTCGCTTTCGCTGCGGCTACGGCTTCTCGCCTTAACCTTGCATGGGAACGTAACTCGCCGGTTCATTCTACAAAAGGCACGCCATCACCCATAGATCGGGCTCTGACTTCTTGTAAGCACACGGTTTCAGGTTCTATTTCACTCCCCTTCCGGGGTGCTTTTCACCTTTCCCTCACGGTACTGCTTCACTATCGGTCGCTAGGGAGTATTTAGCCTTAGCAGATGGTCCTGCTGGATTCATACGGGGTTTCACGTGCCCCGCACTACTCGGGATCCGTCTCGGAGGGTTCACATTTTCGATTACAGGGCTTTTACCTTCTATGGCCGGCCTTTCCAGACCTGTTCGTCTAATCTAAACCTTTGTAACTCCATGTGAGACGTCCCACAACCCCAGAGAGCAAGCTCTCTGGTTTAGGCTGTTCCGCGTTCGCTCGCCGCTACTGACGGAATCACTCTTGTTTTCTCTTCCTCCAGGTACTTAGATGTTTCAGTTCCCTGGGTATGCCTCCTCGCATCCTATGTATTCAGATACGGGTAACTGGCTATTACACCAGCTGGGTTTCCCCATTCGGACATCCCCGGATCGAAGCTTGCTTACAGCTCCCCGAGGCAGTATCGTTGTTCGCCACGTCCTTCATCGGCTCCTAGCGCCTAGGCATCCTCCGTGTGCTCTTAGTAGCTTAACCTTATGCTCCGGTTATTGTGCTCATCGCTCTGTTGTCCGCTTGTTTCCTGATTGGATAAAACCACTCAATGGTGAAACAAGCTCCCAAAGGATCGATGATCCCAAAACCTTCGCGTGCTACTTTTATTGAAACTTGTTTTGACACAAGTTCAGCTAAAAGGATATTTCTAAAACGCAAATTCGTTTCGTTATCTAGTTTTCAAGGATCAAATTCAATCGGCCGTTAATCGACCGGAAGAATATCTTATCAATTCTCAGCGATCTTGTCTACAAGAAAGATCTGGAATCAACAAGCTTGAGAGGTTGAACTCTCAAAACTGACCAACGAGTGAGTAGGTCGACTTTACTTCGTAAAGTCTATTTATCCGGCAGCTTGCGCTGACCGTATTTGTACCGCTTCGCTACGGAAGCGAGGTACTCCATAGAAAGGAGGTGATCCAGCCGCACCTTCCGATACGGCTACCTTGTTACGACTTCACCCCAATCATCTACCCCACCTTCGGCGGCTGGCTCCCTTGCGGGTTACCCCACCGACTTCGGGTGTTGTAAACTCTCGTGGTGTGACGGGCGGTGTGTACAAGACCCGGGAACGTATTCACCGCGGCATGCTGATCCGCGATTACTAGCAATTCCGACTTCATGCAGGCGAGTTGCAGCCTGCAATCCGAACTGAGACTGGCTTTTTAGGATTGGCTCCACCTCGCGGCTTCGCTTCCCGTTGTACCAGCCATTGTAGTACGTGTGTAGCCCAAGTCATAAGGGGCATGATGATTTGACGTCATCCCCACCTTCCTCCGGTTTGTCACCGGCAGTCACCTTAGAGTGCCCACCCGAAGTGCTGGCAACTAAGATCAAGGGTTGCGCTCGTTGCGGGACTTAACCCAACATCTCACGACACGAGCTGACGACAACCATGCACCACCTGTCTCCTCTGTCCCGAAGGCCGCCTCTATCTCTAGAGGATTCAGAGGGATGTCAAGACTTGGTAAGGTTCTTCGCGTTGCTTCGAATTAAACCACATACTCCACTGCTTGTGCGGGTCCCCGTCAATTCCTTTGAGTTTCAGTCTTGCGACCGTACTCCCCAGGCGGAATGCTTAATGTGTTAACTTCGGCACCAAGGGTATCGAAACCCCTAACACCTAGCATTCATCGTTTACGGCGTGGACTACCAGGGTATCTAATCCTGTTCGCTCCCCACGCTTTCGCGCCTCAGCGTCAGTTACAGCCCAGAGAGTCGCCTTCGCCACTGGTGTTCCTCCACATATCTACGCATTTCACCGCTACACGTGGAATTCCACTCTCCTCTTCTGCACTCAAGTCCCCCAGTTTCCAGTGCGTCCCGAAGTTGAGCCTCGGGTTTAAACACCAGACTTAAAGAACCGCCTGCGCGCGCTTTACGCCCAATAATTCCGGACAACGCTTGCCCCCTACGTATTACCGCGGCTGCTGGCACGTAGTTAGCCGGGGCTTTCTTCTCAGGTACCGTCACTCTCATAGCAGTTACTCTATGAGACGTTCTTCCCTGGCAACAGAGCTTTACGATCCGAAAACCTTCATCACTCACGCGGCGTTGCTCCGTCAGGCTTTCGCCCATTGCGGAAGATTCCCTACTGCTGCCTCCCGTAGGAGTCTGGGCCGTGTCTCAGTCCCAGTGTGGCCGTTCACCCTCTCAGGTCGGCTACGCATCGTCGCCTTGGTGAGCCGTTACCTCACCAACTAGCTAATGCGCCGCAGGCCCATCCTCAAGTGACAGATTGCTCCGCCTTTCATAACTCCGCCATGCAGCAGATTTAATTATCCGGTATTAGCTACCGTTTCCGGTAGTTATCCCAGTCTTGAGGGCAGGTTACCTACGTGTTACTCACCCGTCCGCCGCTAACTCTCAGAGAAGCAAGCTCCTCATCAAGTCCGCTCGACTTGCATGTATTAGGCACGCCGCCAGCGTTCGTCCTGAGCCAGGATCAAACTCTCCAATAAGGATTTTTCGAGTGAATACCTTCCTGGATTACTCCAAGAAAATATCCAACCGATGAGTTTGTAGCTCATTACAAAAACTGACGAGAATTTGTTCAATTCTCTATTGTAACTCCCCGCCGAAGCGGTTCGTTTTTACTCACTCGTTGTTCAGTTTTCAAAGATCAACCTTTTCGTTCGTTACCAGCAGCCTCTCTCGCTAGCAACTTTTATATCTTATCATACTCTTTCGATTAATGCAAGCTTTTTTTGAATTTCTTTTTTCAATCCATTCTCTTTAGCTTGTTCAATCCGGTGTGCTTACCGGCTGTTTTCTTGGCCGGAAATATAATATACCATGGGATTTAGAATTGTGCAACCCTTAATTACAATATTGCCTTGTGGTAAAATCATCCTCGTCATTTGTAATGAATGATCATTAAATCATCCATAGGCCGCCGCCGTATATCCGTCCCTAACCGATTAACGATTGCAGGTTCCTCTCCGTACGAGCTTCACGCCTCTCCTATTGCTCGATCCATTTTGCGGAAAGATTCTACTTAAATGCATGAAGGAGACTACCTTCGTTTAATGATACAGCCACATAAACAAGGAACAATGGAAAGAAGTCATAAAAAAAGCAGCCAGCTACCAAGCCGACTGCCTTTGAAATCTCATCGTAAGAACATCTTCAACTACTCACGATTACGCATATGCGGGAAGAGCAGTACATCGCGGATGGACGGTGAATCGGTCAGCAGCATGATCAAACGATCGATACCGATGCCGAGTCCGCCTGTCGGCGGCATGCCATACTCCAGTGCACGCAGGAAATCCTCATCCATCTCGTGCGCTTCATCGTTCCCCTGCTCCTTCTCTTTCAGCTGCGCTTCAAAGCGCTGGCGCTGATCGATCGGATCATTCAGCTCGGAGAATGCATTGGCATGCTCGCGGGCTACGATAAACAGCTCGAAGCGGTCCGTAAAGCGCGGATCGGCGTCATTCTTTTTCGCCAGCGGCGAAATCTCAACCGGATGACCGGTAACGAAAGTCGGTTGAATCAACGTCTCCTCGACGAACTGCTCGAAGAACGCATTCAGAATATGGCCAAAGGTCATATGCGGCTCAACCGGCACTTTATGTTCTTTTGCCAGGCGGTGGGCTTCCTCATTCGTCATCTGAACGCCGAAATCAACCCCGACAACTTCCTTAACCGCATCCACCATGGATACGCGGCGCCATTGCGGCTTCAAGTTGACTTCATGCCCTTGATAATTGATGACCTGCGTGCCCAGTACTTCCTGGGCAATGTGAGCGATCATGTTTTCGGTCAGGGCCATAATATCCTTGTAATCGGCATATGCTTCATACAGCTCAATCATGGTGAACTCCGGATTATGACGGGTCGAGATCCCTTCATTCCGGTACACGCGGCCGATCTCGTATACTTTCTCCAATCCGCCCACGATCAGACGCTTAAGATGAAGCTCAATCGCAATACGCATGTACAGCTCCATATCGAGCGCATTATGATGCGTAATAAACGGACGGGCGGCAGCTCCCCCCGCGATCGAATGCAGGGTCGGCGTTTCCACCTCAAGATATCCTAACGAATCGAGGTAACGGCGCATCGACTGAATTATGCGGGAACGGGTAATGAAGGTCTTCTGAACGTCCGGATTGATGATCAGGTCGACGTAACGCTGACGGTAACGAAGTTCCACATCCTTCAAACCATGGAACTTCTCAGGGAGCGGATACAGTGATTTTGAAAGAACCTCAATCTCCATCACTTTCACGGTTAACTCACCGGTCTTCGTCTTAAAGAGAACACCCTTCACGCCGATGATGTCCCCAAGATCGAGAATGCTGAACGCTTCGTACTGTGCCTCGGCAACCGTATCCTGACGAACATAAATCTGAATTCGACCGCTCAAATCCTGGATATGGGCGAAAGAAGCCTTACCCATGCCGCGCTTGGCCATAATCCGGCCGGCCAGATTCACTTCCACCTGCTTCTCATCGAGCTCTTCCTTGGAAAGTGCGTCATACGCCTTCACGATATCGCCGGCATGATGCTCTCTTTCGTATTTTCCCCCGAACGGGTCGATGCCAAGCTTCCGAAGCTCGTCCAATTTATTGCGTCGAATCTGCAGAAGCTCACTTAGCTCCTGCTCCTGTTCCTGGTTATTGATTTCTTCCGTCATTGTCGCTCATCTCCTTCATTTCACTTCCATACATAGTCCCGTCACCAACAAATAACAGCATCACACAGCGCCGTCCGAGCTCTTCGTTCGTGACTACATCTTCCTGCAGGGGTGCATATTCGCCAAGGACTTAAAGGTATGGCTTGCCCATTTCGCAGCATCACACGATTAAGTCCTATACACAGCTATCTAATTTAAAAAAGCCCCCCGAAGGAAGCTTTCGCAATCACATTCCGACTTACTTCTTAATATCTACAATTTTATATTGAATAACGCCCGCTGGAACGTTAACATCAACAACCGAGCCTTTGGCCTTGCCGATGATCGCTTTGCCGACAGGGCTTTCGTTGGAAATCTTATTGTTAAGCGGATCGGATTCTGCCGTACCCACTATCGTGTATTCCATCTTGTCGCCAAACTCCAGATCTTCAACGATAACGGTATTGCCGACACTGACGATATCGGTGTTAATGTCATCGTGGTTGATGATACGCGCATTGCGGAGCATCTTCTCCAGCGTAATGATTCGTCCTTCGATAAAGGCCTGCTCGTTCTTGGCGTCTTCATATTCGGAGTTTTCACTAATATCGCCATAGCCGATGGCAACCTTGATCCGCTCTGCCACTTCGCGGCGTTTCACAGATTTTAGATTTTCAAGTTCGTCCTCCAGCTTCTTCAGACCGTCCTGTGTAAGAATGACTTCTTTATCGCTCATTAACCGATTCTCCTGTCATGTAAATAATTTATACCACGGTATCACCATACTATATGCGAATTCTTGGGGATCAGAACCTCCCCGTGATGCAAGCTTCTTTCTTGGAATTTATACTGAAAGATTATATGGTAACCATTTCAAAAAGTCAATGTGCGCCAAGGCTGTCAGCGGTGATATATACGGCACACCGTTAACAGCCTTTTTAGCGTATCATTATCCAACCGCTGCAACTGTTTGAGGATACGCACTAGCGGTCGTCTCCCCTTGATCCTCGAGTGAATCCACGAAGCTGTTCAGGATGTTGACCATTTCATCCCGTTTCGTTTCTTCCATAATGGTATCCTTGATCCGGGCAGATCCCTTGAGACCCTTGAGGTACCAAGCAAGATGCTTCCGCATCTCTTTGACCGCTACCTGCTCACCCCGAAGGGCAATCAACCGGTCCATATGCAAAATAGCAATGCGAATCTTCTCCTGCGGCGTCGGATCCGGAAGAAGCTCGCCTGTCTTCAGATATTCCACGGTGCGGTACAGCATCCAAGGATTACCCAGCGCACCGCGGCCGATCATGACCCCGTCGCAGCCGGTCGTATCCAGCATCCGCTTGGCGTCCTCGGGCGTGACAACGTCTCCGTTGCCGATGACCGGAATCGACACAGCTTCCTTCACCTGCCGAATAATGTTCCAATCGGCATGTCCGGTATACAGCTGCTCCCGCGTACGTCCGTGGACGCTGACGGCCTGGCCGCCCGCGCGCTCTACCGCCTGCGCATTTTCAACCGCAAAGATATGCTCGCTGTCCCAGCCGGTACGCATTTTCACCGTAACCGGTTTGTTCACGGCATCCACCACGGCGGCCACCATTTCGTAAATTTTATTCGAATCCAGCAGCCAGCGGGCGCCGGCATCCATTTTCGTCACTTTAGGTGCCGGACAGCCCATATTGATATCAATGATATCGGCATTGGTCTGCTGGTCGACAACTTTTGCAGCCTCGACGAGAGAATCGCGGTCGCCGCCGAAAATCTGAAGGCTGAGCGGCTTCTCCCGTTCGTCGACAAACAGCATCTCCTGCGTGCGTTTATTCCCATGCACAATTGCTTTGCCGCTAACCATCTCCGCACAGACCAAGCCTGTGCCGAATTCCTTGGCGATCAGCCGGAATGCCGGGTTGCACACGCCCGCCATCGGGGCGAGAACAACCTGGTTCTTCATCTCGATGTCTCCGATTTTCAACATGTTATGTCCCTCCTTTTTACTTCAAATATATATCGCTGAATGATCCCCTCTCTGACTAGAAAGTGAATCCGTAATTCTCAAACTCATTCATCATACCCATTTCCGTCACGCCCGTCCAGTTCATGAAAGGATGGCAGGATGTCCAATGCGCCTTGCTCCCTAGGTTACGGTATAGTGATTAGCAAGCTGCACGCAGTTCATACCCTGACGACATGCAGTAGACTTAGAAATTCCCGAAAGAGATTTCGAAATCGAGGTTGTTCGGTTTGCAGGTGATCCATGGATCTCCATTTTCCGGAGCCACGGCTTCGACATAACATGCATGGCGAGCGGGGCATCAGCCTCTTGCCTTCAGCTCCTGCAGCGAAATTCCAAGTACCTCGGCAATCCTCGCAAGGATCTGCTCCTCGGCCTTGCGATTACCCCGCTCAACGGCCCCCAGCACGGCCAGCGAAATGCCCGTGCGCTCGGCCAGTTCCTGCTGCGTCAAACCCTTTAATTTTCGGAAAGCGCGGATACGCTGCGCCAGCTGCTTGTTTTCCAAAGCTGTATTCCTTCCTTTCCTTCCAGTTTCGCAAGAGCTGTCTGCACCACCCGGTACAAGCCGGAAGGCTCATCCTCAAATACGATATCGGAAAGCGGCCTAAGAACAAACGAACGCTCCTGCATGCGGGGATGCGGGAGCATCAGCTCCGGCGTATCCAGGCGGCGTCCCTCCATCCACAGCAAATCCAGATCAACCGTCCGCGGTCCCCAATGAATATGACGGACACGGCCGAGTTCCTTCTCTATCCGCTGCATTTCGGCAAGAAGCGCGTGCGGACTCAAGGATGTCGACACAACCGCCGCCATGTTGAGGAACATTGGCTGATCAATATAACCTACAGGCTCGGTCTCGTATAGATTGGAGACTCGCAGCACCTGAATGCCGGGCGTGTCATCCAAACGTTCGAGGGCCTCCATCAGGTTCCCTTCACGGTCCCCCAAATTGGCCCCTAAAGCAATATAAGCCTCTGAGCACTCAGAGGTGGCGTGTGAATTCATGATCGTCTCACTTTCTGGTCCGATGGAGCTCGATGGTAACACCTTCGAAATGAATATCAAAAGGAGGGTGCGGCTTCGTTAATCGGACCGTTAAAGCATCGATAATAGTATAAGTGTCCAGTACTTTAGTTGCAATATGCTCCGCTAAAGCTTCAATTAATTGAAAGGACTCCTGCCGCATGATGCCTTGAAGGAGCTCATGAATCTCGGCATAATTTACCGTTAATGTCAGATCGTCGGCAGCCGCAGCCTTGCTGAGATCCAGCTCAAGCTCCAGATCGACGTAAAAACGCTGGCCAAGCTTGCGCTCTTCCTCAAACACACCATGATAACCGTAGTATTCCATCCGGCTCAATATCATTTTATCCATTCTCTAGCTCCGCCCTTCCATCCAATCTGATAAAAAAATCACATCCGGCGCAGTTCCGGCGAGGCATATACCATCGCATCACACATCTTCGCCGTGCGTTTCATATGCAGCACGTCATGCACCCGAACGATCTGGCAGCCTTGCGCGATGCCGTAAGCCAGCGTAGCCGCTGTTCCTTCCAGCACATCTTGGGCAGGCGCATTGAGCGTCGTCTGAATGAACCGTTTGCGCGATGTTGCCAGGAGCACCGGAAACCCAAGCTCAACCAGCTTGTCCAGCGATGCCATCACCTGCAGGTTCTCCATATAATCCTTCGCAAACCCGATTCCCGGGTCCAGCAAAATATGTTCATCCTTCACCCCGGCCGCTCGAGCAATTTCGACACTTTCCATCAAATCCCGTTTCACGTCTTCCACGAGGTCGGTATAATCCCGGTTCCGGCGGTTATGCATCAGGATAACCGGGCAGCCGAGCTCCGCCGCTGTTCTCGCCATGTCCGGATCCTCTTTGAACCCCCATATATCGTTGATAATATGAGCGCCGGCTTGGATCGCCTGGCGGGCTACCTCGGCCTTATACGTATCGACCGACAACGGAATATGGGGGGCATGCCGGTGGATCGCTTCCACAACCGGAATAACCCGGGCGAGCTCCTCATCTACTCCGACCGGCTCATGACCCGGGCGGGTCGATTCCCCCCCGATATCAATCAGATCGGCTCCGTCCTCGATCAGCTGCATCGCATGCGCGAGCGCCCGCTCCGTATCATTATACCGGCCGCCGTCAGAGAACGAATCCGGCGTTACATTCAATATCCCCATGATCAGCGTCGATTGTCCCAGCTTTAGGACTGCTTCTTCGCTAAGTCGGTATTCCCGTTCATATATCGTGGTTTTCATTGGTGCAACCCTGCTTTCTCTCGATAGGCTCCGAGCAAAGTCCGGGTGATCGGACCGGCTGTTCCTGCTCCAACGACCTGACGATCATCGTCTATGCCAATCAATGTCGTTACCGGTACAATCTCCTGAACGGAGCCAGTCGTAAATATTTCGTCCGCTTCCAGCAGATCACGCCAGCGGTAGCGCCCCTCCTCGGTTCGAATCCCGGCTTCCGCTGCCAGCTCCAGCACAACTGCCCGCGTAATGCCGGGGAGAATGCCTGTCCCGAGGTCAGGCGTATACAGCCGTCCCTGCTTCACGAAAAACACGTTGCTGACGATTCCCTCCGCCAGCTCGCCGGCAGCTGTTAGCAGCAAGCCTTCAGCCGGTCCTTCCGAATGGGTCGGGTAACGGTCGAGCTCCCGCTTCGCGAGTATATTATTCATATAATGCAAGGATTTCATCCGGACCGGCGACTCCGGCGTATTTCGGGGAAGAGAAAGGAGCCGCAGCGCCCGTCCCTTCTCGTATAAAGATCCATTCGTCCCAGGCAGTGCTTTGGCAAACAAGATTTGCGCCGGTTTGACATAATTGCCGGACGGCAGCCCCAGAGGAGCCTCGCCGGCCGTTATCGTATAACGGATATAGGCATCCGCCAGCCCGTTCGCGTTCATTAGGTCCGTGATCCAGGCACGGATGGACTCCAGATCCGCCTGATATTCGATGCCCATCCATGCACAGCTCTCAGCGAGACGGTTCAGATGCCGCTCCAGCAGGAACGGCTGGCCGTTATAGGTGCGAAACGTCTCAAACGCGCCCATCCCGTATAACAATCCGTGGTCCAACACAGACACTTCAGCCCGGGCAGCTTCGACAATGCCGCCGTTCAAGCCGACAAATTTCATGCCTTGGCACCTGCGGTCCGCTTCAGGAAATTCCGGAGCATTTGATGGCCATGATCCGTAATGATCGATTCCGGATGGAACTGCACGCCTTCCACCGGGTACTGTTTATGGGCAAGCCCCATAATTTCGCCTTCTTCGGTCCAAGCGGTAATCTCCAGCTCGTCCGGGAGGCTTTCCTTCTCAACGATCAGCGAATGATAACGCGTCGCCGTGAACGGATTTGGCAGCCCCTCAAAGACGGAACGGCCCTCATGATGGATCGGCGAGGTCTTGCCGTGCATGAGCCGCTCGGCCCGGACGACCTTGCCGCCGAAGGCCTGGCCGATGGCCTGATGCCCCAGGCAAACGCCGAAGATCGGGATAACGCCTTTGAAATGGGATATGACTTCCAAGCTGACGCCTGCTTCGTTAGGTGTGCACGGACCCGGGGAGATCAGAATATGATCCGGCGCCAGCGCTTCAATGCCGGCAATATCGATCTCATCGTTCCGGAATACCTTAACTTCCTCACCGAGCTCACCCAAATACTGAACCAGGTTGTACGTAAATGAATCATAATTGTCGATCACAAGTATCATACGTTTATCCCCCTATATCCGCAGCTACGGCTGCAGCTTCTTCTTCACTGCACATCAAGGCTGCAATCAAAGCCTTTGCCTTGTTATGGCACTCCCTGTACTCCCGATAAGGATCCGAATCGATCACGATGCCGGCCCCCGTCTGAATGTAGCCGATCCCACCCTTCACCGCAAGGGTTCGGATAATAATATTCAGCTCCATATCCCCGTTATAGTCAATCCAGCCCATCGAACCGGTGTAGGGCCCTCTCGTAACCGGCTCCAGCTCCTCAATGA
This sequence comes from Paenibacillus sp. FSL M8-0142, assembly GCF_038597315.1. Lineage (NCBI taxonomy): Bacteria > Bacillati > Bacillota > Bacilli > Caryophanales > Paenibacillaceae > Paenibacillus > Paenibacillus sp. FSL M8-0142. The sequence goes on along the minus strand of NZ_CP152008.1, from coordinate 72,862 downwards.
TTTCCATCGTCCGGATTTTGGGTGCGCCCGTTATCGTGCCTCCAGGAAATACGGCGGCAATGACGTCATACGCCTTGCTGCCCTCCGCTAGCCGTCCCTCGACCTGCGATACGAGATGCATGACATGCGAATACCGCTCCACCGTCATCAGCTCCGGGACATGAACGGTGCCGTAAGCTGCAATCCGGCCAATATCATTGCGCTCCAGATCAACAAGCATGATATGCTCCGCGCGTTCCTTCTCGCTGCCGAGAAGCTCAGCCTCCATCGCCGCATCCTCTTCTGGATTGCCCCCGCGGCGCCGGGTTCCTGCAATCGGACGGGCCGATACGATATCGCCGTCCACCTTCACCAGCAGCTCCGGCGATCCGCTGGCCAGACTGAATCCCGGCGACGTCAGGTAACCCATGTAAGGGGACGGATTCAAGATCCGCATCCATTCATAGACCTCTGCCGGATCCCCGTGGAGCTTCAGATGCCGCCTGAGGGACAGATTAACCTGAAACACGTCCCCTTGCCTTATATACTCCTGGATGGCCAGCACTGCCTGCTGAAACGCATCCTGCGAGAAATCAATCTCGAGCCGGTCCCAGCCTTCCACATGAGGTCCTGACAGCTGCCCGGCCCTTTCCACACGCTTGCGTCGCTGCCTTGAATCCTCGGACTCGCCCTCGCCTCCGGCTTCCAAAGGTTGGCCGAACAAGTCGTTCCATGCAGCCAGCATACGCTCTGCCTTTGCCTCGGCTTCGGCGTACCGCTGTCGTAGCGAAAGCTCCTGCTCCGGTGATAGACCGGAAGCCTGATTCTTCCCCGAAGCGGACTTATCGCTTAAACCAGATTGATCCTCTTGCCGTTTGTGGCCATCCCACGGAACATGGATCGAGCAGTAGATCGAATCATCCTTATGGTCGTAGATCCAAATCTCATTCATCTGCATCCATAAATAATCGGGGAAGCCGGGCTCGTCCTTGGCCAAGGCCGGCAGCTGTTCGATGGAGCGGATGACGTCATAGCTGAGAAAGCCCGCGCAGCCTCCGCGAAAATCCGGCCACCCCTGAATCCGCGGCGCACGAAAGGAATGCATCCAATTCTCCAGCAGATGCAGCGGTTTACCCGCAACCTTTTGCCGTTCTCCGGTAGACAGCGTAAGGATCTCTCCCTCATCTCCCTTGCCCTGCAGGATGGACGCCGGTTGCAGGCCAAGATACGTATAACGTCCGCCCTTGCCGCTCTCGAATACGAAAGCATAGGGAGAAGCCGATCTCCAAGCCTGCTTCCATGATGGAGGAAGTCCTCTGGAACTTCCTTTATATTGAACCAGATAGGGAAGTACGGACCAGCCCTCCGCAGCCCACGCAAGCCAATGGGCCAAATCCAATCTTCTCTTCATGCCGATCCTCCCTTATAGTATTGAACGCATAAACCCTTACTGTTGCCTGTCAGTATACTGTATCCCGCCTCGCTTGAAAACCCTAAAAACATGCTTGGCCAACAATATTTTTTTACGTTCAGAAGCAGCCGAATATGGTTGTAGTATACACAAAAAGCCCTCAATGCTATGAACACATTGAGGGCAACGCTGTATGAACGATTTATGCCTCGAAGTTATAGAGCGGCGTGCTAAGGTAGCGCTCCCCGTTGCTCGGGATAACGGCAACCACGCGCTTGCCTTTGCCGAGCTCCTTGGCAACCTTCAATGCGGCGTAAACAGCTGCACCGGAAGAAATTCCGCCAAGAACGCCCTCTTCTTTCGCTACGCGGCGGGAGGTTTCGAAGGCTTCCTCATTCTCGACATGAATGATTTCATCATAGATTTCCTGATTCAGAATTTCCGGAACGAAGTTCGCCCCGATGCCTTGAATTTTATGCGGGCCAGGCTTGCCGCCAGCCAAAATCGGGGAAGCTGCAGGCTCAACCGCATAGATTTTAATGTCAGGGTAGTGGCTCTTCAGCACTTCGCCGGCACCCGTAATCGTACCGCCTGTGCCGATCCCGGCTACGAATGCATCCAGCGTGCCGCCGATCGACTCGATCGCTTCTACAATTTCAGGACCGGTCGTTTCACGGTGAATCTTTACGTTCGCTTGGTTCTTGAACTGCTCCGCCATGAAAAATCCGGAGTTCTCCTTCAAAATCTCCTCCGCCTTCTTCACCGCTCCGTTCATTCCCTCGGAGCCTGGCGTCAGAACAAGCTCGGCGCCGTATGCGCGCAGCAGGTTGCGGCGTTCCAAGCTCATCGTTTCAGGCATAACGATGACCGCTTTGTAGCCTTTGGCCGCAGCCACCATCGCCAGCCCGATTCCCGTGTTGCCGCTCGTTGCTTCAATGATCGTATCGCCCGGCTTCAAACGGCCTTCCTTCTCGGCTTCCTCTACGATGCTGACCGCAATCCGGTCTTTAACGCTGGCTCCCGGGTTCTGGTACTCCAGCTTCAGATAGATCTCCGCACTGTCCTCCGGCACGATCCGGTTCAAGCGCACAAGGGGTGTATCGCCGATGAGTTCTGTCACATTGTTTACGACTTTTGCCATGAATGAAGCCCTCCTCATAAATATGGGTGTGTTTCCATGAATACATAACATTGTTAGGCAAGCCATGTCATCGTGTATATGCATAGCCCATCCGTGATGTCGAAATCATTAGAGCCGCTAAACGCACTGACGATAACTCATGCCTGCGGCCTTTACTTAATCCGAGTAAATAGGTAGGTTTTTGTACTTTCATCTTATCAACGATAAAGGCCATTGTCAATAACACTTTGCGTTGAAAATAAGCTTTTCTAGGTATTCTTCCCTGCATCTTTCGGACGAGTCTGCCAGAGAAAGAATGCTCCTGGAAATGCTTTATGAAAGCCGTTTAGCAAAAAAAGCTCCCGAAGCAAGGATGATCCTTCCCTCAGGAGCTATTCTGCTCGGATTGATGTATCAGTATAAGTCATAAGGTCACTGTGCTTGCAACGATGCGCGCTTCGTATTTCTCCCGAAGCCGCTCTTCAAGCTCCGTCAACGATATCGACTGCTCCAGCGCCAGCTGTTTTCGGACCGATTCGCGGATGCTTTCCTCGCTCGGGGCCTTCGGCTCCACGATTTCTTCCACATACACGATGGCATAATTGTCCTCCAGCCGGATCGGTCCTGCGATATCTCCGGCCTCCAGCGTCAGGGCAGCTTCCATCAGCTCAGAGGGTACAAAAGGATCATCTTCCTCCACCAAGCCGATCTTCCCGCCGTCGCCCCGGGTATACTCATCCAAGGAAACCTCGGCGGCAAGATCCGCAAAGTCTTCTCCGGCCTCCAGCCGGTCCATGACCTGATTCGCTTCAGCCTCCGACGCGACCTCAATCATCGATAAGTTCAGCTGTTTCTTGGGGCGAAATTGATCCGGATACTGCTTAAGATAGGAATCAATCTGCTGCTCATCGATATGCACATCGGCCGTAGCAATTTTTTCAAGGAGCAACCGATAGGTCGTCTCTATTCTCAACTCTTCCTCTGAGATGCCAAGCTGACTTTCCATCTCCGCAAAAAAACGTTCTTTCGAGCCGTAAGCTCGGCTCATCATGTCGATCTCCGCTTCCAGCTCTGGTTTCGTAACGTCGATGCCCCTCGCTTCGGCCTCTAATGCTACGGCCTTCCGGTTAAGGATGGTCATCAGCATGTCATGCCCGTATCGCTTCTTCAGCTCGCGAACCCACTCATCTTCTGTGATCGCCTTGTCCTGAATGGTGGCAACAGCCGGAGACGGCCCATTCCCTGATGGAGAACTTGCCCGCGGACCTTCCCCGGAGAACAGCATGTAGCTGCCCATGACCAGTACGCCTGCTGTCAAGACAATGACGGTCGCCCACAATCCCTTCTCTTGTCTCGTCATCACGGTCGCTCAATCCTTAACGTTTAAGATTTGGCCCGCTCTAGCACGGATTTTAGCTGTTCTACATCAAAGGTATACGTTTCGTTGCAGAAATGGCAGGATACTTCCGCCTTACCGTCCTCATCAATCATTTGTTGAATTTCATCGTGTCCCAAGCTGATCAAGGCTCGCTCGACCCGCTCCTGCGTGCAGTCGCAGCTGAACTTTACGTCCATCTCATCCAGAATGTTCACATCCGGTACAACCCGCTTCAGGATGTCCTCCAGGCTGAGCCCCTCTTCCAGCATCTTCGTCACCGGCGGAATGGCGCCAAGCGCACGCTCAAGCTCCGTGATCTCCTCATCCGTGATTCCCGGAAGAAGCTGAATGATGAATCCCCCAGCATTGGCGACCGTATAGTCAGGCGATACGAGCACCCCAAGGCTGACTGCGGAGTTCGTCTGTTCGGATACGGCAAAATAATACGTAAAATCCTCGGCCAGCTCGCCTGAAATAATCGGCACGCTGCCGCGGTAGGGCTCCTTCAACCCCAAATCCTTGATGACGTGAATATAACCGGTGCGTCCGACGGCAGCAGCCACATCCATCTTGCCCGGGCGGATATTCGTCAGCTCGACATGCGGATTGTGAACATACCCGCGCACCTCGCCGTTGGCGTTGCTCTCTGCGGCGATCAAGCCGATCGGCCCGTCCCCGCGTACTTGAATGCTGAGGCGCTCGTCGCCTTTCAGCATCGCTCCCATCATCGCTGCTGCCGACACGGTACGGCCTAAAGCGGCTGTAACGACCGGGAACGTGTCATGCCTGCTGCGCAGCTCCTCGACCAGATCCGTGGTCCGGACGGCGAAGGCCCGCACTTTCCCGCCTAATGCAGTTCCCCGCAGTATGCGGTCTTTTTGTTGGTCCATCCTAAGGCCCTCCTTGTCTTCTAGTTGTTATGTTTTACCCCGAATCCCGGGCTTAGTTGCGTTCGTAAATGATGCGCAGTCCATCAAGCGTAAGCAGAGGCGCAATCTCTTCGATGGATTCCGTTTCGCTCGCGATCAGCTCTGCCAATCCCCCAGTTGCGATAACCTTAACATTGTCCGTCCCCATCTCGGCTTTTATACGTTTAACCAGCCCGTCGACCTGTCCGGCATATCCGTATACGATTCCGGCTTGCATGGCGTGGACCGTATTGCGTCCGATCACCTTCTTCGGCTTCTCGAGCTCTACGCGGGGGAGCTTCGATGCACGCTGCACCAAGGCTTCGGTAGCGATCCCGATTCCTGGAACGATAACCCCGCCCAGATAATTTCGATCTTTATCGATGCAATCAAAGGTCGTTGCCGTCCCAAAATCCACGACAATGACCGGGCTTCCGTACTGCTCGATCGCAGCAACGGCGTTGACGATCCGGTCGGCACCGACCTCCCGCGGGTTCTCATACCGCAGATTAAGGCCGGTTTTAATGCCAGGGCCGACGATCAACGGAGTCTTGCCAATATACTTGCTGCACATCTCCTCGACCACTCGGATAAGCGGCGGAACAACGGAAGAGACGATAACTCCTTCAATTTGGCTTACCGTTATATTCGACATTTGAAACAAATTATGGATCAGCACGCCGTATTCATCCACCGTGGATTGGCGTGACGTGCTGATTCGGAAATCGTGCAGCAGCTGCTTGCCCTGATACACGCCAAGCACGATGTTCGTGTTGCCTACGTCTACGACCAGAATCAAACCCCTGCTCCTCCCTTCTTGGTGTTTAGATCTAAACTGATGTCCAGGTTGTGGAACGAATAGGTGAGCCGACCGACCGAAATGACGTCCACCCCGGTCTCCGCTATGCCGCGCACCGTCTGAAGTGATACATTGCCGGAAGCCTCGACCCGAACATGCGGCGATCTCGCCTTGATTCTTCGAACCGCCTCGGTCATCAGCTCATGATTCATGTTGTCGAGCATGATAATATCTGCACCGGCATCCAGCGCTTCCTCTACCTGTTCAAGGCTTTCCGTCTCAACCTCGATGGTCATCGTATGCGGTATATTCGCTCTTGCGCGGTCTACCGCCTGGCGGATGCCGCCGGCGCCTTTAATATGATTATCCTTGATCATGACGGCATCATACAAGCCGAACCGGTGGTTCGACCCGCCGCCTACGCGGACAGCGTACTTCTCAAGCATCCGGTGGCCCGGCGTCGTCTTCCGCGTGTCCACAAGCCGGGTCGGCAGCCCTTCCAGCGCCTCGACATAAGCGCGCGTCGTGGTTGCAATTCCGGACAAACGCTGCAGCAGATTAAGGGCCAGTCTCTCCCCTGTCAATATACGGTGCGTAGACCCTTCCACTTCAGCAAGAACGGTTCCCTTCTCCACCCGCTCGCCGTCCCGAACCAGCGACCTAAACACCAGTGTCGGGTCAACCGTCTCGAAGACCAGCTCCGCAACCGGCATGCCGGCCACGATCCCGGATTCCTTGGCGTGAATCACGGCCTTGGATTCATGTCCGGGCTCAATCGTCGTAAGGGTCGTAATATCTCCAGAGCCTACATCCTCTTGTAGCCAGGTTCGAATACTCTGGAGCAGGCCGTCATGGTAACCGTTAAACATCATCGCTTATTTCCTCCGTCCTATCTTGATCCCGGGTGTGCACGATATGCTTCTTCCATGCATCATCATTTCGTTCCGGAAAATCCTCGCGGTAATGGGCCCCCCGGCTCTCTTCACGGCACAGCGCGCCTTGAACGACCAGCAGTGAGGCCGTAAGCATATTGGCAAATTCGTACTCCTCGCGTTTGGTCAATACCGCTTGAAACAAGGGAAGCTGCCGGCCAAGCTCTTCGGCCGCCCGTAATAGGGTGTCCCGGTTACGGCGAAGACCGGCATACCGGACCATCACTTTCTGAAGCTTCAGCCGCTTTTCGACCATAGCCTGGGAAGGCGCATCCTTGCGCCCAAGCCCGAAGGATACATGAAGGGATCGCTCCGTCCGTTTCGGAAGCTGCCGGATCCGTTCAACAATGCGGCTTCCGTATACAACCGCTTCGGACAGCGAGTTGCTGGCCAAGCGATTCGCGCCATGAACGCCGGTCGAGGACACTTCTCCGCAGGCGAACAGACGCTTCACGCTGCTCTCCCCGTACAGATTGGTCTTGATGCCCCCCATCATATAATGCGCAGCGGGGGAGACCGGAATCCAATCGGAGGTCAGATCAAGACCATACCGCATGCAGGTTTCGTAAATCGTTGGGAACCGGTGTTTGACCATCTCCGGGGATTCATGGGTAATGTCCAAGTAGACGAACGTGGAGCCCGTCTCCTCCATCTCGCTCACAATCGCCCGGGCGACAATATCCCGGGGCGCCAGCTCCAGCAGCTCATGGTATTTGTGCATGAAGCGCTCGCCTTTAATATTCCGGAGCACGGCGCCTTCTCCGCGCACCGCTTCCGATACCAGAAACCGCGGTGCTCCCGGATAACTCAGCGCCGTTGGGTGGAACTGAATAAACTCCATGTCCCGAATCTGGGCGCCCGCCCGATAGGCCATCGCGACTCCATCGGCGGTCGCAACTTCGGGATTGGTCGTGTACCGGTACAGCTGACCGGCACCGCCGGAGCACATAATCGTTGCTTGGCCCCGCACGAAGATCCGCTTCCCGTCCGGCAACTGGACAATCGCTCCATGGCATTCGCCTTGATCGGTAACCAGATCGATGACAAAATGATCATCCCACACCTCTATATTGTGAAGCATTTCGACTTGAATGGAAAGGGCGCGTACGATTTCATAGCCGGTAGCATCCCCATTCGCATGGAGAATTCGGCGGTGGCTATGGGCTCCTTCCTTCGTTAGAGCGAGCTCCCCGTTCTCGACGTCAAACATCGTCCCGAGACGGATTAATTCCTGGACACCGGCCGGTCCTTCGTTAACCAGCACATCCACCGCCGCCGAGGAGCATAACCCGGCCCCTGCAAGCAGCGTATCCTGCCGATGATAGGCCGGTGAATCGTCCTCCGCCGTCACGGCTGCGATGCCGCCTTGCGCATAGCGCGTATTGCTCTCGAGCAGCGATTTCTTCGTAATCAACAGCACCTTATGATGCTCACTTGCCAGAATGGCGGTATATAATCCGGCGATGCCGGAGCCGATGACGATCACATCCGTCTTCTTTACCGGCAGGTCCTTTAGGTCAAAATCGATCAAATACTGCGGTATCACGCTCGTCTCACCTGTCTTCTCGCGAAAGAGTAGCGCATGCTACTTAACTTGTAACATGCGCTCTAGGGAAGTTCTGGCTTTCTCTGCAACGACAGGAGGTACGTAAATCTGCGGCTTCATCGTCTCCAGAGCTTTGACCAGCTTTTTGAGATTATTCACTTTCATATTCGGACATACGAGGAATTTGGTCGCAAAATGGAAGGATTTATTCGGACTGTCCAAACGGAGCTGATAGCCGGTTCCGTCTTCGGTTCCTACGATAAATTCCTGGGCCGGCGAGTTTTTGCAGTATTCCAGAATGGCGGTGGTGCTGCCTACGAAGTCGCCCATAGCGACAACCTCCGGCCGGCATTCCGGATGCACGACGAACTCGGCGTTCGGATATTTCGCCTTCATCTCCACCACATCTTTCACGGTTAACATATCATGCGTATTGCAGTACCCTTCCCAGATGATCAGCTTCTTGTCGGTGTGCTGCTGGACGTAATGCCCCAGGTTTTTGTCAGGGACCCAAATGATTTCATCGGAATCGACCGACTGAATGACCTTGACCGCATTCGAGGATGTACAGCAAATATCGGTCTCCGCCTTGATCTCGGCCGATGAATTGATATAAGTGACCACTTTGGCATTCGGATGCTGGGCCTTCAGCTTGCGCAGCCCGTCAACGTTTACCATATCGGCCATCGGACAGCCTGCGCGCTCGTCAGGAATAAGCACCGTTTTATTCGGCGCCAATATCTTTGCGCTTTCTCCCATAAAATGCACGCCGCAAAAGACGATCGTCTCGGCATCCGTCTGGGCCGCCTTCTGAGCCAGCAAAAAGGAATCTCCCCGGAAATCGGCGACCTCCTGAATTTCATCCCGTTGATAATAATGCGCCAAAATGATGGCGTTGCGTTCCTTCTTCAACTCCATTAACCGTTCACGCAGCACGCGGTTCTGCTCTGCCTTGCGCTCCAGTGCCAAAGCTTCCATGATCGACCCTCTCCCCTTATGTTATCCGGCATTAGCCGCTTGATGACCATGTTTGAAGGACGTTCGCAACCTTTGTGAAAGGATGCGCATCCTTATTTAACAACTAATGTACACGGACCTCTAATCCCTGTCAATGTGATAAGAAGCACAAAAAGAACCGGAAAACGAATGATCGTTCTCCGGTTCTTCATTTTTATTCCAAATACGAGTATTTCAGCGAATTTACGTTAGACTGCTATCATTATCCGATCCGCCAGGAGGATCTTTACGCTCTGAATCCTTACGATCCAGATTCGAATCCATCGGGTTGTTCGGAATCTCTTCCGTAGAAGTCGGCTGCTGGCCTTCTTCCTTCCCTTGAATACGGACGCGGACATCACCGATGTTGTCGATCGTTGGCTCGCCATTCTCGGAAGAGCCGGATCCTTCGCCACCGCCGTTGCCTTCGACTGTTCCAGTCTCAATGAGATTCTTAATCTGCTCAAGCTCCAGCGTTTCTTTCTCCAGGAGCGTATTCGCAATCAAATGAACCTCTTTGGCATGCTTGGACAGAAGCTCTTTACACTTCTCGTAGCATTCGGTGATAAACCGCTGCATTTCCTGATCGATCTCGTAAGCGATTTGGTCACTGTAGTTCTGCTCGTGCCCGATATCCCGGCCAAGGAACACTTGTCCTTGGGATGTGCCGAACTGCATCGGACCGAGCTTCTCGCTCATACCGTATTCCACAATCATGCTGCGGATAATGCTGGTTGCCTGCTGGAAGTCGCTGTATGCCCCGGTTCCGATTTCTCCGATGAACAGCTCTTCCGCCACGCGTCCGCCGAGCAACCCGGTTACGCGGTCAAGCAATTCCTGCTTCGTCACGAGCATGCGGTCTTCCTTCGGCATCATGATGACGTATCCGCCGGCGCGGCCGCGAGGAATAATCGTTACCTTATGCACGGTATCCGCATGCTCCAAGAAGTAACCGACAATCGTATGACCGGCTTCGTGATAAGCAACGATGCGCTTCTCGCGGTCGCTGATCACGCGGCTGCGCTTCTCGGTACCGACGATCACGCGGTCGATTGCCTCGTCGACTTCCGTCATCGATATATCTTTACGGTTACGACGTGCGGCAAGCAAAGCCGCCTCGTTCAGAAGGTTCTCCAGGTCCGCGCCTGTAAAACCAGTCGTACGCTTCGCGATAATGTCGAGTTTGACATCCTTCGTCAGCGGTTTATTGCGTGCATGCACCTTCAGTACAGCTTCACGTCCCTTAACATCCGGACGATCCACGGTAATCTGACGGTCAAAACGTCCCGGACGCAGCAGCGCCGGGTCCAGAATATCCGGGCGGTTCGTTGCAGCGACGATAATGATGCCTTCATTCGCTCCGAAACCGTCCATCTCTACGAGCAATTGGTTGAGCGTTTGCTCTCGCTCGTCATGTCCGCCACCAAGGCCGGCGCCGCGTTGACGGCCCACAGCATCAATCTCGTCAATGAAGATAATACATGGCGCATTCTTCTTCGCGTTCTCGAACAAATCGCGTACACGCGAAGCACCGACACCGACGAACATTTCCACGAAGTCGGAACCGGAAATACTGAAGAACGGAACGCCTGCTTCACCGGCAACCGCACGAGCCAGGAGCGTCTTACCGGTTCCCGGAGGACCGACAAGCAGCACACCCTTCGGAATGCGGGCGCCGACGGTGTTGAATTTGCGCGGATCCTTCAGGAAGTCGACAACCTCAACGAGCTCCTGCTTCTCCTCGTCAGCACCGGCTACGTCTTCAAACGTAACGCGTTTCTTCTCTTCATTATATAAGCGGGCTTTGCTCTTGCCAAAGTTCATCACTTTGCCGCCGCCGCCCTGAGCTTGATTGAACAGGAAGAAGAACAGAACGAACATGATCACGAGCGGAATAAAGGATGAAAGCAGTGTCAGCCAAATGCTTTGGCCTTCCATCGGCACCACGGTCAGCTTTACATCGTTGCTCTCGCTGGCTGCGGTCAATTCCTGCATCGCCGCATCAGTAGCCGGAATGTAGGTCGAGAAATTCTCCGACTTCTTCTCGTCGGTGACTTCCCTATACTTACCAGTCACCAGATACGCGTAGCCGTCGAATTGAACCGTCATTTCCTTTATCTTGTTATCTTTAACTTCCTGCCGCAGCTGATTATAACTAGGGGCTTCGGCCTGTTCGCCACCGTTAGTGACGAATTGTACTATGCCCACCACGACCAAAAATAGAATCAAATAAAAACCAGAATTCCGGATGAACCGACTCATCCCCTACCTCCTCTCAAGACACATAAGATATTTTACCACAGCCTGTCTGGCCTTCTCAACAAAGGGCCAAGATCCGTGGCAGCAGCCCATATGGCGCGGTTTAACTGCTGTAGATTTCCGGCTTCAGAATCCCGATGTAGGGGAGGTTCCGGTAATGCTCGGCATAATCAAGCCCGTAGCCGACAACGAAGGCGTCAGGCAGTACGAACCCGGTGTAATCGGCCTGCAAATCCACCGTTCGGCGGGCAGGCTTGTCGAACAAAGTAACGACGCGAACCGAGTTGGCCTTGCGGCTCTTGAGCAGCTCGATCAAATGGCTCAGCGTAAGACCGCTGTCAATAATATCCTCCACGATCAGAACATCCCTGCCTTCAACGGATGCATCGAGATCTTTAATGATCTTGACCACACCCGATGACTTGGTGGATGCCCCGTAACTGGAAACGGCCATGAAATCCAGCTCCAGAGGTACTGTAATGGATTTAACCAAGTCTGCCATAAAAATAAACGCACCTTTAAGAACGCAAATAACGAGCGGATTGCGTCCTTCGTATTCGGCGCTGAGTTTTGAACCGAGTTCCTTAATTTTCGCATGGATTTCTTCTTCTGTGATCAGTATTTCCTGAATGTCGTTCTGCAACTTCAATGGACCTCCTAGTTTATACATATGAAAGCGTGAAACGGGCCATGCTTAGGGTCTATGCTTGCCTGAAACCTTAAAGCTCCGTAAACTCCATACGGAGAATCCGCACGGTATGCCGCCCTGGAGCAGCATGAGAGGAACGTCGTACATCCGGAATCCATACAATGTTGCCGGCACTGTCGCAAACGATCGGAATCCGGGAACGGACAGACGGTGGAATTTTCTCATCAATGAGAATATCTTTCACCTTTTTGCTTCCGTTTAATCCCATAACCTTCATCTTGTCTCCCGGCTGTCTGTTACGCACGGTTAAAGGAAATCGAAGCTCGTCGGCATCGAACTCCACCGCGCTGGCAGAGCGGGCTGCCCCAGACCGTGCGCTGCCGTCTGTCCTGATCGACAGCGTCAGCAGCTTTCCGATTTCCGGAATAGGCACACGCCGGTCCTCGGGAGAATCGAGCGTATATATGTACTGTCCCTGTTCGGACGGAGGCTCCGGCCAAAATGTTATTCGACCGTACTCGCGGATACAGGTAATGCCGCCCCCCAGTGAAAGACGCCAACTGCTCCGCTGATTGTTCAAGATGCCTTGGCGTACCGATTCGATCTTGACAAAATCGGTGATTTCCTGTTCAGAGGGCAGATAAGTTAATATTAGTTTAATCAAACGCCGTTGTAAAGCGACATGTAAGGCCAAAAAGGAAGGCGCGTCGATGGCGAGCCTCCCATTGTTCTCCTGCACCAACTGACGATACGCCCGCTCCGCTTCCTGATCCATGTAGTCATCCTCATACTGCACAATTTCCGCTAATTGATTCAGGGAGGATGAAAGCTGCCCATTGTATTGTTCCAGAAACGGCAATACCTCCAGGCGAATCGCGTTGCGGCGGTATTTCGTCTGCAGGTTGGTGTAGTCAATGGCATATGAAAAGCCGCAGCGGCGGCACAGCTCCAAAATGTCCGCCTTGTTTATACGAAGGAAGGGGCGGATGAGTTCCACATTTTTTTCGGTGCGCTTCCATCGCATACCGGACAAGCCCGACAAGCCGCTGCCGCGCAGAAGCTTCATCATGACCGTCTCGGCCTGATCGTCGGCATGATGCGCAAGAGCCACCGATCGGGCATCGTATGTCCGAGCCGTTTGGAGGAGAAATTCATAGCGCTTCTCCCTGGCTGCCTCCTGCCCGCCCTTTCCGCTCTCTTCCATATATGAGGGAATATCAGCGAACGCAATTTCCAGCGGAAGACCGAGGGATTCCGCCAATTCGCGCACGAACTCCGCTTCCGCATCCGATTCTGCGCGAAAGCCATGATGGACATGGGCACATACCAGCTTAAGCGGCGTATGCTTGGTCGAAATTTCGTGCAGCACATGCAGGAGAGCAACGGAATCGGGTCCGCCGGATACGGCGACCACGATGCAGTCCCCTTCCGACCACAGCCCAAATTCAGCGGCAGCGCGCCGCACGTCCGAAACGATCCAGTGCAGATAATCCTGTTTCACTTCTAAGTCCCCTTTATGAATCCGTGACACGGCAACGGGCATTAAGAGCGGAGGAAGAGATAGATGGCGCAGGCCAAAACAGCTGCCGATATGCCGAATGCATTCTTCAGCCACCTCGGCGTGCGGACCGGGATTTGCCGGACATGACGCTCCGAGGCTTCATAGATCCGGCGCTTCCATTCGTTCAGCGCTTCCCGTGAATCCGCGAAATCACCTGCGAGCGCCTTGTTTAGCCAGGCGGCATAAGGCTTAAATACAGGATTTCTTCGCATCAGCTGCTGCAGATCCGAAACGCTCCGTGTCTGGGGAAGCTGGCAGGACGCTTCACGCAGAGCCTTTTCATCCAGCAGCCCTATACACATCACGGCAAACGAGAACAGATCGTAGGAGCCGTCGCCGGTCCGGCTTCCGGCATTCCAATATCCCCGGTCATACCATTCCGTGAACTGCTTCACGCTCCGGCCAAACCGACTGACGCCTCCGTAATCGATCAGCTCTACCCTTCCGTAGGCCGACACCATCACGTTATCCGGCTTCAAATCACCGAATGCATAGCCGGAAGCATGCAGGACCGAGAGCTTCTCGAGCAGCTTCAGCCCGATCAAGGCGAGCCACTCCGTGCCGCGGGCGCGGATAAAGCGATGCAGGGGGCTGCCCTCGATATAGCGCATGACGTAGAATGTCACTTCCCGGCTGCCTTCCAGATGGTCATCCGCCTCTACCAAATACGGATCCGGCATCTGCTCCTTCAGCGCGTTCAGCACGTTAATTTCGGATTGCAAATCCAAGGCGTCGTATCCCACCTTTAGGGCATACCGGCCCCGCCCGCCAGACGGGCGGACAAGATACACCTTGCCGTTGGCCCCTTTGCCAAGGAGCCGCTCAACGATGTACCGGCTCCTCCCCCATTTTCCCGTTATGACGGTCCCTGGCGGGTACGCCGGACTAGACGACGTAGTCACCGAGCATCCCTTCCTCTTGGCTGGAATGTCCCTGCCATGATTGATTACCCTCTAGTGTACCATATCGGTAAAATTCAATCACCTTTAACAGTGCCGGTCCCGTCGGGGTGGCTCCTCTCATCTGAAGCCGGCCGAACATGCTCCTGACTCCGTCCAAATCCGAGGTCCAGTTTACGTCCATCACCGCATCCTCGCCGCTGTGCTTGCCGGGGAAGTGAAACACGGATAACTTGCTCGAGCCCGCCCGGGCTTTCAGGCTGAGCATCAGATCCCGTATCGCTTCCTCGACGGCAGCCAGCTTTGGCTTCATGCTGGCACTCGCGTCAATCAACAGAGCTACCTGAAGCGGCGACGTCTCCGCCAGCTCATCCACCACCTCAACGACCTGCGAGCGCTTGGCAGGCGGCAGATCCTCCAGCGACCCATCCCCCAGAATATGCTGTATCTCCTTATTTACCGCCTGCTGGATCGTTTGAACCACGGTTTTCCGCGTCATCATCTGTATCGTCTGAGCCAGCTGCGGCGTTCCCACGATCCGGTGTATCCCCCCTCCGGCCTTGGCAATTTCTTGGATTTCCAATCCTCCGAGCTCGCCGATCGTTCCATAATCAAGCACGCCCACCACATTCACAACGATCCCGTCCTGCAGCGCATGAGCCGCAGCGAGCACCGGGCTCGTGCCTACATTCGAGCATCCGTCGGTTATCAGCAAGATTTGTTTCATATGAAGAATCGCCTCCCGTTCCATCGGTTTCGGTCTGTTTGAGTTCTATCTCTATCATTTCCACTTTCGAGAGAGTTCAAACAAAACCGCTCCAATTGCAGGGATAATCCGATTCTAGCAGCCAGGCACCTCCATTTCCCGGGCAATCGGAAGGATCGTAGTATTTTTCTGTTCAACTGGTCACGTTCAACTGTGCTGTTCAGCCAGTCCGCATGAATAATACAGCGGGTGATCTTTCTAACTTACCGTACGCGGCCGCTCCATTCTGGAGAATCCAGGTATATGCACATTGGACCATTCCGGTTGATAGTGGTCCACACGTCCGACAACGACCGTCATATCATCATGAATTTGATTCTGCTGGTAGCGTATCACCTTTTCCAGCAGGCAATCGGCAATTTCCTGCGGATCGGAGCTCGTCACCTCTTGGATCATCCGTTTCATCCACAGCTCCTTGTTCACGGCATAACCCGGCGCATCGTAAATTCCGTCCGTCATCATAATGAGCACATCTCCCGCCTGCAGCTGAATCGATACCAGATCAACTTCAATATCCTGAATGATGCCGATCGGCAGATTGCTGGCGGTAACGGGTATCACTTCATTCCCCCTCTTAATAAAGCTCGGCGTCGAACCGATCTTCATAAACGTCGTTTGAGCCGTATATTGATCGATTAACGCCATATCGACCGTCGCATAAATCTCATCGGGCGATCGCAGCATTAATATCGAATTCACCGACTTGATCGCCAGCTTCTCATCCATGCCGGATTGAAGCAGCTGCTCGAGAATGCTCAGCGCGGAGCTGCTCTCCAGCCGCGCCCTCTCCCCGTTGCCCATACCGTCGCTCAGAGCCACGGCGAATGTGCCGTTTCCCAGCTCCACCGTGCTGAAGCTGTCGCCGGACAAAATATCTCCGCCCTTGGCAGCCCCGGCCACACCCGTGATGACTTCAAAGGTCTTCGCCGACCCGAAACGCACCGTGGCCAGCCCGTCCCGCGGATGGGTAAGCGTCTCCTCTACCACAGCGATATGCTCGCCGAGAATATCGGACAGCAGCGGGGCGATAATCTTCCTGCATTCATCATATCCCCGCGTATACGCATGAATAATTTCAATCTCCACATGGCCGGAGTCCAGGCTGATGATATCTATGCCTTGGATCGACAGCCCCAAATGCTGCAAGGCCTCCCGGATCTGCTCCTCCTGGATATGCATCGTTTGGCTCTCCCGCTTGATCTCCCGGGCAAGATCCTCCATTACCTGCGAGACGCCGGACAATTGCTCGGCCACCAGGTGACGGCTATCGTATATTTGGCGTTTCCACTGCATATCATGTTGGTATAGATGGTATTGCTGCTTGAGGATCGCCAGCACCTCCTCCTTCTTGGAGCAGATTCGGCTCCACTCCGCTGGCAGATCCTTCACCTCCAGCTCCGGATTTTCTTCAATCGAAGTCATCATATCCGTCATATATTTATAAGTCTGATAGAATTTCATATCCCAGCATTGATTACGTTTATAGCATGTCGCACAGCTGCCCTCAGCAACCGCATTCATAAAATGATTCATCTCTTCGGTCTGTTTGCCGGGCGGCTGCACGGATCCCGTCGTCTGCCCGAAGCTTTGCGACAGCTGGCGGAACACCCGGGAGAATTGGGTCACCCGATCTGCCGTCAGATCCCGAACACGCTTCGCATACTCATGCTGGGAACGCGTGTGATCCTGCGTGCCCGGAACATATTTGCCAATCGCCTGCATTACGCTCTTCGGCGTCAGCAGGAAGAATACGATGGCTGCGCAGGTTTCCCATGTTGAGACGAGCACCTCATTCGGGTTGCTGAAATAAATGGAGAGAATGGTTGCGCCGAGCAGCATGCCAAGCGATACGCCGGGCTTCTTCCCTTCCTTCAGCATACCGGCAAGCATGCCGGAGAACGCGAGCAGACTCATTTGAGAGAATGCCGATATGTTCGCAAGGCTCAGGATGAGTCCTGTCACCACCCCTACCGAGGCTCCGAGAGGAGCTCCCCCGACCAGTGCAAAGAGAAGGATCAAATAACGGGAGAGGACATGCTCGATCGACAGGGATTGAATTGTCCAGCCGACGGCACCTGTCATTACCGACGCCAGCAGGATAATCAAGCATAGAATTTCCTCATTGCGAAGCACATATGATTTTTTACGGAGCGTCATGACCGGAATCGCCTGAATGAACACCAGAGTCAGCACAAAGCTGAGCACCGCATTCAAGGTCAGCATCATCATCGAATACCAGGTAATGCTCGGTCCGACCAGTACGGCGAACAGGTTCACGAAGAATGTGGAGACGAAGACCATCATCGGGGCATACGACAATTCCGCCCGGTCATACGTTTCCAGTCCCCGCATCATAAAATAAAAGATGAGAATCTCTGCCGGCACCATCCAAGCGACCGGAAAGGGGGTAAGCAGGCTTCCTGCCACAATGGCAATCCCTACCGGCAGCAGCACGTCGCGGCGCATAAAAGCGATAACGGCGAAGTAGGCCGCCGCAAACGGCGAGAGCTCCCCCAAAATCATGGCTCGTCCAAGCAAAAATCCCATAAAGGTCAATAATATCATCCACTTCTTCGTGGCCAGGAAGTGGATGGGACGCTGCAGGAAGGACAGCTGCCCTAATCGATCCGTCAAACGGGCACGCAGCGAGCCCGCTCCTCCCTTGACTGCCTCAGTACCCGGAAACATCACCAGATTTCTTTTATCCATTACGCTGGCACCCCATTCTTCACGAATTTGTTGGTCCCATTATAAAACCCCGGTACAGGAAAGTTTGTCAGAACACCGGACAAGCCCAAAAGAAATTTCCGACAAAAAAGCCGCCCTCCGCGAACGAACGGACAAACGCGGTTCATCCCCGTGCCCTAGCGGCATTAGCAGGTGTCCGCTTCAAGCCGGATCTGCGGTTCATTTCCCGAATTGCGGCGTCTCGTCTCCCCCCATCCCGGTCAATTCCACCGTAAATCGCGTAGGAACCTGTCGTACGCTTGCCTGCGGCGACAAAAAAACCGCAGAAGGCTTATATCCCTCTGCGGTCAGTTTATATTTTATCGAATTACATACGTTTGGCTCCGCGTCCGCCGCGTTTGCCCTCGGTATTCTTCTTGAGCGAAGAAATTCGTTCTTCACTATCTTTCAGGAAGCGTGACATTTTATCCTCAAAAGAAGTCTTATTGGCTGCAGGCTTAAACGGGCGTCCGCCGCGTTCACGGTTGAAACCACCGCCGCCGCCACCACCAAATCGTTCTCCGCCGCTGCTGCGCTCCGGTCTTGGTCCCCGGGGTGGTCGACTTTCAGAAGCCGGTTTGTCGACAGCTTGCTTGATCGAAAGACCGATCTTGCCGTCCTTATCGACATTAATTACCTTGACGGTCACGACATCGTTAATCTTTAAATGGTCGTTGACGTCCTTCACGTAATTATCGGCGATTTCTGAGATGTGAACGAGACCCGTGACACCTCCTGACAGATCCACAAATGCTCCAAAATGCGTTATGCCTGTCACCTTGCCCTCTAACTTGGTGCCCACTTCAATTGCCATAGAATAAAATGATCCTCCCTTAAAAATATACGGCCCAGATCTTCTGGAATCCAAGCTACGGTGATTTGATTATACATAATGACCTGATCAAGGTCAACAGACGTCTGTCATGCCTAATTACGGCTATTCGCCCGAATTTTGGGGCTGAATAATCGGCGTTTCGTTCGGCAAGTAGAGCCCGAATTTCTTGCGGGCGATCTGCCCGATATATTCAGGATCATTCAGTCGCTCCACCTCATGTTGAAGCTGGTTCATCGACTGCTCGATCACCTTGTATTGCTGCTGCTTCTCCTCAAGCGCTTCATTCTGTTTGCGGATGCGGTCATTTTGGGACCAGAGCGAAGAACCGGCCCAGATCAAAAACAGCGCCATGATCGTAAAAAATATTCGTTTACGCCGGCGGGCGCCCTGCGTGTTGGCTTGGGTCTGCCCGGAAGCCTGCTTCTTCGAATTCGGCGGTTCAGCATATCGCCCCATGACCATACCTCCTAGAACCAGCGTTTCCACGCCTTAATGACCTTGTTCGCCGCCTGCTTGCACCAAGCCGGCAGCTTGAGCCGGGATGTGATCGGCTTCAGCATCCATTTCAAGAGCCGCCAAAAAGGCATCAGGCATTTCAGCACCAGACGCAGAAGCGACAACAGAAACATCCACAGGAAGCGAAGCAGTCCCAGCAATATCATGAAAATCCCTCTTACCGGATTCCATATCAACATTCGGAATAACTTGTACAAAATAGACAAGAGCCCTTTCGCTGCCTGAATTAACATTACCACAAAACGCTGGGTTATGACACTCCATAATAAAAAATAGATCCAAACCCCTATAAAGAGTCCCACAAAGACATAGAAGCGGAGCTGGCCGTCATTCGTCACATACAGCATGCGGAAGATGAAGAGGGCTGCCGCAACCCAGTACAGAAAATCAAGGGCATGCTTGGACCACCTCGGGAAGTGGAGCTGGCCAGCCAGCACCCGGTAGCTGTCGAAGGCCACACCCATTGCTGCCCCGGAGAAGAGCATCCAGAGCAGCGTGATCCATTGAACGCTCGGGTTCATTTAAACAGCTTGCCCAGAAGACTCTTGTTCTTGGCCTGGGACCCGGGATTCAAATAAATAAGTGAATGCACCAGACCTTCAATCGACAAAAGCCCCTCTTCCAGGCTGAGGTTTTTAATATGTAAATTTTGCCCCCGAATCGTGAGATGCCCAAGCTCGGTCTGAAGCAGAAACTCTTCACTGTCGAAGCTCTCCACATTCTGGACGCCGGTAATGTCCAGCAGCTTCCGGTTCTGCATGCGCAGGTCGTGAAATTTGCCCTTCCCTTGGTCGATCATGGCATGTACCCCTCCTTTTAACAATAGCTTATGGGGAGGCGGCTGCCTTTAGAACAGGTAAAGGAAGACACTTCAAAACAATGAATCTGCCGCCACTTACGCGGATCGGGATTAAAAAAGCGCCCCTGCTCCATTGGAGAGGGACGCTTCTTGCAACGGCTGGGACATCTACCAGTCCAGTCCGTTATCTTTAACGATCGGTTCTTCCTTGACCAAGGTATAGAGGCTGTTCGCCTCATCTTTACGGGTAGACTCCGCGAGACGCTCGACCCGGACCGTCACGAGCTTCTGGCCAAACTGGACAGTGATCTCGTCGCCCAGCTTCACCGAGCTGCTCGGCTTAGCCTCACGGCCGTTGATCAGTACCCGGCCTTGATCCGATACATCCTTCGCTACGGTACGCCGCTTGATTAACCTCGATACTTTCAGGAATTTATCGACGCGCATTATTTTACAGCTTCTTTAAGCTTGTTGCCTGCTTTGAATGCAGGAACGTTCGATTCCGGAATTTCGATCGTGTTGCCTGTTTGCGGGTTACGGCCCGTACGGCCTGCGCGCTTGCGGGTTTCGAATGTGCCGAAGCCGATCAATTGAACTTTATCTCCATTAGCCAAGGCGTCCGTGATTTCGCCAAGGAACCCGTTAAGAACGTTCTCTACGTCCTTCTTAGTCAAACCGCTTTTGTTGGAAATGTTGTTGATCAAATCTGTTTTGTTCATGAATTAAATCCTCCCAATTATCAGAAAAATATAAGATTTACGGTAGTCGGTTAAACCGCCTTGCGAAAGTAGCAAGATTTCACCATAAAAGATTATTCTGGATGATTTACGGAATTCCTGCCGGACTACCGTATTTTTTTATTTTTTTGCGGAAAAAATGCCCGCATTACCGGCCGTCGGTGCTTTCTGCCCGAGTCTTCGCTTCCTGCCAAAGGGTCTCCATCTCATCCAGCGTGCTGTCTGAAAGAGCTTTTCCCTGGGCGGCGAGCTGCTCTTCTATGTAGCGGAAGCGACGATAGAATTTGCGGTTCGTTCTCGAGAGCGCTTCTTCCGGGTCCGCCCCGATAAATCTGGCCGCATTCGAGACCGCGAACAGCAGATCTCCCAGCTCCAAGGCCGCATCATCCGCGCTCTGGCCATCCGCTACCGCCTGGCGCAGCTCCCGGAGCTCTTCCTCAATCTTCTCGAATACGCCTTCGATGCTGTCCCAATCAAAGCCAACCTTGGACGCCTTCTTCTGAAGCTTATAGGCCTTCATCAGCGCCGGCAGATCCCGTGGAATTCCATCAAGCGCCGAAGCCTGATCCGGCCGCTGCCCCTTGCGGCGCTTCTCCTCCGCCTTCATCTGCTCCCAGTTTCGAAGCGCGGATTCCGCATCGTTGGCGCTGCTCTCGCCGAACACATGCGGATGGCGGAAAATGAGCTTGTCGTTCAAGCCTTGAATGACATCGTACACGGTAAAGGTGCCGAGCTCCTCCTCCATCTGGGAATGCAGCATAATCTGCAGCAGCAGATCGCCCAGCTCCTCCTGCATATGCTCCGGATCGTCCTCGTCAATCGTCTCGAGCACCTCGTAGGTTTCCTCGATCAGATTTTTGCGTATGGACTCGTGGGTCTGCTCCCTGTCCCACGGACAGCCTTCGGGACTCCGAAGGATGCCGACAATTTCATGCAGGCGGGAGAACGTGCGCTGACGAAGCGACGGATCATCGCTTCGCGGAACATAGACCAGCGACAGATTTCCGTATCCGTCGATCCGATCCAGCTCATACAGCGGAACGTGACGAATTTCCTCTTCTCCCTCGACGCCGAGCGCGTGTCCCACGACGACCGGGTAATCATCAGGGTACAGCTCCATCAGCGCGAGCTTGACCTCGGAAGCCGTAAACATATCATACACCTGGCCGATCAAGGTGTGAAGCTGGGGCTGAATGACGTCGCTTCGAAGCTCAGCCGCATCCAGCAGCTGAAAGCCTTCGATCGGATCGAACCCGAGCCGCACGAACGCCTCGTCCAGGAAGCTCTCCCCCCCGAGCACGGAAAGGCTCACCTGCTGCTCCGGGCAGCGTTCCCGCAGCAGCCGGACCGTCGCCTCCGCCACCATGGGGTGTCCGGGAACGGCGTACACGATCCCGCGGTCATCCTCCGCGGCTTTCGCCAAATTCATCAGCGCGGATGCAATGGACTCGTACACCTCCGGGAAGGAGTCATGGGCTTCATAGACATGGTCAAACGACTCCGCTTGGATGCCCAGCCCGCCCAGCGCCTCGATCACGGGATGGGACATCGTGCGCACATAAACCTTGGACGCCTGCTGCATGGTTTTCAGGATGCCGACGGTTAACCGGTCCGGATTCCCGGAGCCGAGGCCGACCACCGTAATAGCTGCACTCATAGGGTAACTTCCTTTCGCTCTTCGCCCGGGGCGTTCCCAGACTTCGTTATATCGTACACTACTATATCACACCAGATCAAACATCTCACGCGGGGCCCCTGCATGCATTCATTCGTTTAGCGCAGCAGGCGCAGCGCCTTTAAGAGGGCTGCCAGCGGCCCGCCGACCTTCGGCAGCATCCGAAGCTCCGACGCTGTGAGGAGCTTCGTCCAAGCGGCGGCGGCAAGGAACGCGCCGCCTCCCGCAAGCACGCCGCCAAGCGCTGCGGCGGCGTCGGTAAGGCGGCCTGGCGCCACGCCGGCCGCCCCGAGCATGGCGCCGGCCGCCGCTTGCGCGCACCAGGCGGCCAGCGCCACGGCGGCGAGGACCGCAAGCGTCCTCGCCATGGCCGCGCCCGCACCCGCGGTGAAGCGGGCGCTTCGCGAGAGCAGCGCGAGGTTCAGCGCTGCTGCGGCCAAGTGCGCCGCCACGCCCGCGATGGCGGCGCCTGTAATGCCAAGCTGCGGCACCAGCAGCAGGTTGAGCAGGAGCTTCAGCGCCGCAGCGGCAAGCAGGTGCAGGGCCGGCGCCTTAACGATGCCGACGCCCTGCAGCAGAGCTGCCGTGATCGTGCTCATCGTGCCGCCGGCTGCCGTAAACGCAATGACCTGCATCGTTACGGTGCCTGCGGCGTCTTCGTACAGCATGACGTTAATCGGCTTGGCCAGCACCGCGAGCCCGATGGACGCGCTCATCCCGATCAGCCAGAACCAGCGGAGCGCCATCCCGGTCTGGCTGGCCACCCGTTCCCGTTCGCCGCGGAACTTGGCTTCGGCCAGCGCCGGTATAAACAGCACGGACAAGGACGTGGCCAGCATGGTTACCAGCTGCACCAGCGGCAGCCCCCGGTTGTAAATCCCGAATTCGGCCATCGCTGCCTCATCCGGCAGCCCGGTCATACTAAGCAGCCGCGGCACAGTAAACGTATCGACCAATCCGATTAGCGGGACGGCCAGCAGGCTGAGGCACACCGGGATGCCGTATGCGAGCAGACGGCGGAGAAGAACGCCCGCTCCCTCCTTGTTTACATCGGCATGCAAGCCGGAATCCTTCACATCTTGCGGCTTGACAGGGGGCATAAGCGGCTTTTCTATACGTCTGCCGCGGCTGCTTCGGTGCCTCCGCCAATACCAGCCCATGACCAGGAGACCTGCTGCCCCTCCGGCCGCCGATCCCAGAAGCGCTCCCGCCGCGATTCGATCCGGCGATGCTCCGGCTTCGATAAGATACAGCAGCAGCACGATCATGACGGCTACCCGGACCGACTGTTCCACGATCTGGGATACGGCCGTCGGCACCATATTGTGCAGGCCCTGAAAATATCCGCGCAGCACCGACATCCAAGGCACGAAGGCCAGCGCCAAGGCGCCTGCCCGAATTGCCGGCACCACCTGCCCGCTGCCAATCGCTTGTCCGAGCCAGGGAGCTGCGGCGTACATGACAAGACCGAGCACCAGCCCGAACAGCACGAGCGTCACCGAAGAGATGCGCAGCAGCCGGCGGCTGTCCCCGCTTCGGCCCTCGGCTTCGTATTCAGCCACAAACTTGGAGACGGCAGCCGGAAAACCGAGAACCGCCAGCGTAATCATCATCATGTAGAAGGGGTAGACCGTGTTATAGATGCCGAACACGGCATCCCCGCCCATATTCTGCAGCGGTATTTTTTGCAACGTGCCGATCAGCTTCGACAGCATCGCTGCGGCACTAAGGATGAAGGCTCCCTTCAGCAGCCTGGAGCCTGTCTCTTCTGGTTTCATATCCGTATTCCAATCCCACGCTTATCTTAGGGTTCTTCGCACCGTGGCGACATGCCCGATGTTTGAACGTGTACCCCCATTATAACCGCGGAATCAGGCTGGGCACAAAATTTACGGGTTACATCCTTCGTAAGGCCTCGCTGGCTTGACATCAAAAAACTCCCGGCTTCCCTATAGACCGCAAGGATCCAAGTTCAGCGGGAGTCAAATCCAGCCCTAAGGCTGTCCATCTGTTGTCTTACTGCTCCATTTGCTTTCCGAGGAAGCCTGCGGCCGTCTCAGCCATTTTCACTTCCATCTCGCCCATGTTGACGGATTCGTCCTTATTCAGCAGCACGACGCTCCCGATCGGGTCACCGCCTGCAATGATCGGCGCGGCTACGAAAGCCGACAGCGTCTCCGGATTATCCTTGCTGATCTCATACGTTCCGCTGTTGCTTTCGAGAACGGTCTTGCGGTTTTCCATGCAATTTTCCAGCAAATTGCCGATCGGCTTGTCCAAATATTCCTTCTTGGAGCCGCCGGCTACGGCGATAAAGGAGTCACGATCCGAAATAATCGTAATGTGGCCCGTGCTTTCGTATAGGGATTCCGCGTATTCCTTCGCAAAATCGCCAAGCTCGCCGATTGGCGAATATTTCTTCAGAATGACTTCTCCATCCCGATCTACGAAAATTTCCAGCGGATCACCTTCGCGAATCCGTAATGTGCGTCGAATTTCTTTCGGGATGACCACGCGCCCGAGGTCATCGATACGGCGGACGATACCAGTAGCTTTCATGTCACTTGTTGCCCCACTTTCATAAGAAGATTTTTCAACTACTGTTTCCTTACGGGAAGAGGATGTCCCCAGGTGTATAAGAGTTAATTGTCTGACCATAGTATTCATCCATTCCCAAATCCTTATACATCATCAACCCTGCATTGGTTGCGAAATCCATAATAAAAATAAAGTGAAGATTATCGTTTTTCGGGGAAAAAAATCCATAACGTGTCATTTCACACGTTATGGATTCAAATTCAGCCCGGTTTTCACTTTGCGAACGCGATAGCCCGCGCTCCTTCCTGCATGGTCATGAGGAAATCGACCTTGGAAAGCCAGGCCCCCCGTACCAGCAGCGGAGCTGGCATTATAAAGACGCTGGCGCAGGCCAAAGCTTCAGACTACTTCCCGCTGTCTCCAGTACCGGCAGCCGGTGCCTTCTCGCCACCAGCCGGCGCATCGCTGCCTTCGGCAGGCTTCGTTGCATCGCCGCCCTCCGCAGGCTTCTCTTCAGCAGGCTTGTCCCCGGCGTTCTCGCTCTTCGGCAGGTTCATGCTCTCGATCAAACCACTGAGCTCATTCTGCATAAAATTATCGATTTTGCCTGAAGCCAGCTTGTTCTGAATGCCTTCCTTCTCCTCGGCGGTTAGCTTGTCATACGTTACTTCTTCCCGCTTCTCGACCTTCATGATGTGGTAGCCGTAGCTGGTCTCCACAGGATCGCTGATTTTGTTCAGCTCAAGGGACAGGGCCTTCTCCTTGAATTCGGGAACCCATCGGCCAGCCGGCTCATTCTCATACAAGCCGCCCTTGTCCTTGGAGCCCGGATCCTCGGAGTATTCCTTGGCGATTGCAGCGAAATCCTCGCCTTTATTCAGCTTGGACTGCACTTCCTTCGCAATCTTGAGCGCCTCGCCCTCCGGTCTTTCCTTGCCTTCCGGATCCTGGAAGCCGACGAGGACGTGACGAACGCTGACTTTGGTATAATCCTGCTTGTTCGCCTCGAAATCCTTCTTCATATCGTCCTCGGTTACCTGGCTCTTCTCGTATTCCACGACCGTCATAATGCGAAGCATGTAATTCTTCACATCCTCCTCGGTCAGCTTCTGGGCTTCCAGCGCTTTCTTGTAATTCTCTTCTCCCATCGCGCTCTTGTTGCTCTTCAGCAGTTCATCCGCCTGCTTCCCGGCAGCTTCCTTGGCTTTGTCATCCGCTTTGGCGTACAGGTACTCATAAGCGACTCCCTGCTTCGCCAAATACTCCTTGAATTCGTCCATCTGCAGGAATTGTGCGTACTCCGGCGACATGAACTGAATCATCCGCTGCTCGAGATCGAATTCTTTCGCGGTCAACTCTCCGCCTTTATATTTGACAATAACTTTGCTGTCATCCACTTCATTCCCCTTGCTGTCATCCTTCCCGCAAGCGGCGATCATCGACATGGACAGCACGGCTGTTAATGATACGATAAAGGTTTTCCATGCCCTTTTATTTCTTGACGGCATTGTGTAGTTCTCCCTTCAGGTTAAATGGCTCCTTGGCAGCCTCCAGAAACTTCTCCAGCAATTCGAGCAATTGTTGATCGTCAAGACCCTTGCCTTTGATCCGGATAACCATGGCTGGCCCTTGTTCAAATTGTACACGTCTTTCGAACAGATTTCCAATTTGCGCAAGCGCTGCCGTGTTGACTGCCTTATCCTGCCCTTCGTAGAACTGGAGCAGGACATCGTCCCCCCGCTGCGTAATGGAGTCGATGCCATACGTACGACCATACACTTTCAATCGGGAAACCGCAAGCAAGTTGTTTACCGCCTGCGGCAGCTCGCCGAAGCGGTCAAGCAGCTCGTCCTCAAGCTCTGCCGATTCATCGATGGTGGTGACGGAAGCCACTTTTTTGTAAATTTCAATCTTCTGAATACTGTCGTAAATGTAATCCGACGGCAGATACGCGTCGATCCCCAGGTCGATGGAGGTGTTCCAGTCCTTGGTCGGCGCAGCCGTCTCGCCAAGCATGCTGACCTTCCGCTTCTGGATTTCCTCCGCCAGCATCTGGGAGTACAGATCGAAACCGACCGAAGCGATAAAGCCGTGCTGCTCCGCGCCGAGCAGATTGCCCGCGCCCCGGATCGACAAGTCGCGCATTGCGATTTTGAAGCCCGAACCCAGTTCGGTAAATTCTTTAATCGACTGAAGCCGCTTCTCCGCAACCTCGGTAAGCACCTTATCGCGCTGGTATGTGAAGTAAGCGTAGGCGATTCGATTCGAGCGTCCTACCCGCCCGCGCAGCTGATAAAGCTGAGATAATCCCATTTTGTCCGCGTCATGGACGATCAGGGTGTTCACGTTCGGGATGTCGACGCCCGTCTCAATGATGCTGGTGCTGACGAGCACATCGTACTCCCCGTCCAGGAAGTCCAGGATCGTCTTCTCCAGCTCCGTTTCGGACATCTGCCCATGGCCTACTCCGACCCTTGCTTCAGGAACAAGCATCGAAATCTGCGCGGCCATCTCATGAATGCCCTGCACCCGGTTATACAGGTAGTAGACCTGCCCGCCTCTGGCCAGCTCGCGCTCTATCGCTTCACGGACCAGGGTCTGGCTGTGCTCCACCACATACGTCTGCACGGGGAAGCGGTTCTCCGGCGGTGTCTCAATAACCGACAGGTCTCTTACCCCAAGCATCGACATATGCAGCGTCCGCGGGATCGGCGTTGCCGTTAAGGTCAGCACATCGACATTGGTTTTCAGCTTCTTCAGCTTCTCCTTATGCGTTACGCCGAACCGCTGCTCTTCATCCACGATCAGGAGGCCGAGATCCTTGAAGACGATGTCCTGCGACAGCAGCCGGTGCGTGCCGATCAGGATGTCAACGGCCCCCTGCTTTACCTTCTTGATCGTCTCATTCTGTTCCTTGCGGCTCCGGAAGCGGCTCAGCACCTGAATGTTGATCGGGTAGTTCGCGAACCGTTCGCGGAACGTTTCATAGTGCTGCTGGGCCAGAATGGTCGTCGGAACCAGCACGGCCACCTGTTTGCCTTCAATCGCCGCCTTAAACGCCGCTCGAACAGCCACCTCGGTTTTGCCGTAGCCGACGTCTCCGCACAGCAGCCGGTCCATCGGACGGTTCTGCTCCATATCCTTCTTGATTTCCGCAATGGCGCGAAGCTGGTCCGGCGTTTCGTCGTAAGGGAACATGTCCTCAAACTCCTGCTGCTCCGGCGTATCTTTGTCGAACCCGTATCCCGGAGCCGACTGGCGCTCAGCGTACAGCTTGATCAAGTCATCAGCGATATCCTGCACGGAAGAACGGACCTTGTTCTTTACGCGGGTCCATTCGTTGCCGCCCAGCTTGTAAATCTTCGGCTCCTTGTCCTCGGAGCCGACATATTTCTGAATGAGATCGATCTGCTCGATCGGAACGGACAGCTTATCCCCGCCCGCATACAGGATATGCATGTAATCCTTATGAATCCCGTTGATCTCGAGCGTGCCGATCCCCATATATTTCCCGATTCCGTGGTTTTGATGCACGACATAGTCGCCGACCTTAAGCTCCGTATAACTCTTGATGCGTTCGGCGTTGTCCATGCTTTTCGTCGTTTTGCGGGTTTTGCGCTGCTTCGAAGAGAACATCTCGCTCTCCGTAATGACAGCCGCATGAACGGACGGCATTTCGAAGCCGTTTTGAAGATGGCCCTCGAACATCAGCGGCTCGTCAATGCCATAGTCATTCAGCACCCGGCGCATACGCTCCATGCGCTCTGCATCGCCGGCGAGCATCATGACCTGGACGCCGGATTTCTTCCAGCGGTCCATCTCTGATTTCAATACATTCATCTGCCCGTGGAAATCCTGCATGCCGCGCGTAATGAAGTTAACGATATTCTGCGGCTGCATTCTCGGAACCTGGCGCAGGAAGATCGATATGAGCAGACATTGGTACGGATGCTGATAGATCAGCTCCTCGGTATCCAGCGATAATGGAAGATCCGGCAGCGATTTACCGTGCTGAAGCAGATGCAGGTTCCACTCCGCCTCGTCCCGTTCCAGCTGCTTGGCCGTTTCCAGCAGTCTTGCAGGCTCATCCAGCACCAAAATCGTATCCTTCGGCATGTAGTCATAGAGATGCGTCTTCTCCGGATAGAGCAGTGAAATATATTTATAGATTTCAGGGAAATAGATTCGCTCGCGCAGCAACTCTACTTCCCGATGAATTTCCTCACGCAGCCGAAGCTTGGCCTGCCGGTCGGTCATTCGCTCAAGCTGAGCCTCCAGCATCCGGGTCACCGTCTCGGCCGTACGATTCAGCCGCTCCGAATCGGCTATGATCTCCTTGCACGGTGTAATGACGACCTCCCGAACCATATCAATCGATCGCTGATCGGCCGGGTCAAAGGTTCGGATCGAATCGATGTCCTCATCGAACAGCTCAACCCGGTACGCCATCGCCGCCGTCATCGGATAGAAGTCGATGATTCCGCCGCGAACACTCATCTCGCCGCGGCTTTCGACGCGCTCCACCCGTTCATAGCCCATCTCGATCATCCGATTCAGGAACGCATCCAGCTCGAGTGTTCCTCCGTCCTGAAGCGTAATTCGGGCATCCGCCATGACTTCCGGCGCCGGAAGCAGACGGCGCACACCGGAAAACGGCGCAACGACAATACCCCGGAAGCCTCTGGCGCAGCGGACAAGGACATCAATCCGCTGTGCTAGAGTCTCGGGGCTTGATACGGCCGATTCCGCCGCAACCAGTTCATTTGCCGGATAGAGCAGCACCTGATCCGGTGAAAGCGCCTCCTGTAAATCATCAGCGATTTTCTGGGCTGAGAACATATTATGCGTAACAACGAGCAGCGGGCGCTGCTGGTCCTGATGCAGCGCGGCCATGAGGATTTGCCTGGAGGATCCGGATAGCCCGGATATCAGCTGCTCCCTCATTCCGGTTCCTACGCCGGCCGCAATGGATTTGAAATCCGAATCCTTCGAAAATACATCAATAAGTGCTTGTAACAAAGGGGGCACCTCTCTTATGCAAAAGAAATGGATTATTCTATTTCGCTCTCACTTGCGTGCTAAGACGACAGTTGTAAAATTAAAACCGAAAAGAAGCCTTGGGCAACGCTGCCAAGGCTAACACAGCGGCTGCCGAACAAAGCAAGCCGCCTGATGTCTTCTACCATATTTTATCTTGTACCCCATTATACGCTCATTGAAGGGGATTTGCCAAAAGACTCAGCTCCGGATGGGCTTCAAGCGCCTCCCTGCAGTGGTCGCAGGTGACCTTAACCATCACGTCGCCGTTCAAATCATACGCTATTATATCCTTGCGCTCCTCAGGGGTCAAGGAATCGAATCCGAGCTTTTCTTCAGTTATGACGCTCGAATCGATCCGGCCCTGAAAGGCTCGACAATGTCTGCAAACGTAGGTTATCGCCATCATATGCCTCCTGAAGGTCGTATATACCCTTCAGTATGCCCGGAAATCTCCCGTTTCAGACTATGATTCTGCGTGGCTATGCGTTATTGAATTTCGCCATGGTCTGCTCAAAGGTGTGATCCAGGCTGAACTCCAGTGCATCGCAAGTCATGTCCACCATGCTCTGCAGCTGCTCCCGTTCGCCCTTCGGAAATGCCCCAAGCACATAATCCACGATGGCGTAGCCCGGTTCCGGTCTCGAGATGCCCATCCGGACGCGGTTAAAGGTTTGGGTCCCGGTATGCTGAATGATGGACTTGATGCCGTTATGCCCGCCCGCGCTGCCTTGATACCGGAGACGGATCTTTCCAACGGCTGTATCGAGATCATCGTAGACAACAATCATATCTTCAAGCGGCGCCTTATAATAATCCATATAGGCCCGCACCGCTTCGCCTGACAGATTCATAAAGGTCATCGGCTTGATCAGCACCGTTTTGGTACCGCCGATCATGCCCTCGGCAATGACCGATTTGCATTTGCTCTGGTTGAATTTCATGCCATGGCGCTCTGCCAGAGCATCCAGTGCCATAAACCCGACGTTATGGCGTGTTTTCTCATAAGCTGGACCGGGATTTCCCAATCCGACAATCCATTTCATCGCAGTTAATTCCTTTCACGATTAGTACTTTCTTCTTAACCTGTATTTCGAGTACAATATGAACAAAACCTATTGGTATTTATGCCCTCATAAGAAGGTGAATCGGTTTTGAGAGATTATGAACAGAAATTGACGCATCACAGCCATTTTCAATACCATATGAAGCATGGCATTCCCGTTCAAGTCTACGAGCTCGGGTGTCATGTCGACGTAGGCCTGATCACCGCCGTCGACGCTTATTTTGTCGAGCTGGAGGGAACGGTCTATAACCGCAATACGTTTACCTTTATTTCAAGACCTGGATATTGATGACACCTGCCATGAACTTGGGGTAAATTCTTTAGAACATCGCATTTTGAAAACGGTTACTTTCCCGCTATGCGTAATATCCATGAGGTCAGGATAGCAGGCAAGGGCTACATTTCCTGCAAGCAGAAGATGTAACCCTTACGGCCAGGTTTGTTATTCTATTTCAAACAATTTACTGATGGATAATTCCTCGTGTACCCGGATAATCGCTTCTCCCATGAGCGGAGCAACAGACAGCACGGTCAGCTTGCTGCTCGGATTCGGATGTGTGATTGGAATGGTATCCGTCACAACAACTTCCTTCAGCGGCGAGTTTTCCAAGCGTTCATGGGCAGGACCGGACAGCACCGGATGCGTACAGCAAGCATACACTTCCTTCACGCCGCCTTCCATCAGCGCATTGGCGCCGAGTACGATTGTGCCGGCAGTATCGATGATATCGTCGATCAGAATCGCGGTCTTGCCTTCGATATGTCCGATGATGTTCATCACTTCGCTGACGTTCGGCTCCGGCCGCCGCTTATCGATAATAGCCAGCGGGGCGTTCAGGAAATCAGCAAGCTTCCTTGCGCGTACGACGCCGCCATGGTCCGGGGACACGACGACAGGATTCTCGATTTGCTTCGAACGGAAATATTGGGCAAGAATCGGAACACCGAGCAAATGATCCACCGGAATATCGAAAAATCCCTGGATCTGCATCGCATGCAGGTCCATCGTAATGACGCGGTGAGCGCCGGCTTTCTCAATCAGGTTCGCCACCAACTTGGCGGTGATCGGATCACGCGAACGAGCCTTGCGGTCTTGACGGGCATATCCGTAATACGGGATGACCACGTTGATGCTCTTTGCCGATGCCCGCTTGAGCGCATCCACCATAACCAGCAGCTCCATCAAGTTATCATTCACCGGAAGGCATGTGGACTGCACAACGTAGACATGGCAGCCCCGCACGCTTTCGGAGAGCTTCACTTGAATTTCGCCGTCGCTAAAGCTGGTCGTAAGCGATTCTCCCATCGGAATGCCGATATAGTCGGCAATTTGATGGGCGAGCTTTGGATTGGAATTACACGTAAATATTTTTAATTTAGAATCAAGATAAGTCATAGAATAAAAACCCTCCGTGCTGGTTCGTTGAATTAGGCTATCCGATCACCGCTTCACGTCAATTCAGGAAGCCGGCGTATTACGATTCCCTGTTCTTCTTGGCTTTAGCGCGCGCCCGGATCTTCTCCGCATAACCCGGCTTGTTCTCCTGACGCTGTCTTGCGATGGCCAGATCATTCTCGTCAACCGACTGGGTAATGGTCGAGCCGGCAACCACAAACGCGCCTTTGCCGACTTTAACCGGCGCAATCAAATTGACATTGCTGCCGATAAATGCGTCGTCCTCGATTTCGGTAACGGACTTATTATAACCATCATAGTTGACCGTAATCGCACCGCAGCCGATATTGACGTTTTTCCCGACCTTGGCGTCGCCGACATAGCTAAGATGCGACACTTTCGAGCCATTGTCGATCGTTGCATTCTTCACCTCGACAAAGTCGCCAACCTTCACGTCCTCACCGAGCTTGGCCCCCGGACGAAGATAAGCAAACGGGCCTACCGATGTGCGTGCTCCGACTTCTGCCTTGCTCAGCACCGATTGCTTGACGCTGGCACCGTCCGCGATGACAGAATCCTCAATATCCGAATTCGGTCCGATTACGCAGTTCTCCCCAATGACGGTATTGCCCTTCAGCACCGTTCCCGGATACAGCACCGTATCCGCTCCGATGGTCACATCTGCACCGATATACGTCGACGCCGGATCGATGATCGTAACCCCGTTCAGCATATGCATACGGTTAATGCGCTCCCGCATGAAGCCTTCGGCTTCGGAGAGGGCCAGCCGGTCATTGACGCCGATCGACTCCGCGTAATCATCGGTCTGATAAGCAAGCACGGTTTCGCCGGCTTCCTTCAGGATGCCGATGCAATCGGTCAGATAATATTCCTGCTGCGCGTTCTGGTTCGTCACTTTTTCCAGTGCAGCAAATAGCTTTTTATTATCAAAACAATAGGTACCGGTATTAATCTCAGTGACCGCATCCTCTGCAGGGCTGCAGTCCTTCTGCTCCACGATCCGCTGCACGCTGTCATCTCCGCCGCGGATGACCCGGCCGTAGCCCTTCGGGTTATCCATATGCGCCGTCAATACCGTTGCTGCCGCATTATTACTTTCATGCAGTTTCAGCAAATTTTCCAGGGTGCTTGACGTCACAAGCGGAGTGTCCCCGCAAATCACGATCGTCGAGCCTTCTTCCCCGCCAAGAAGATCCTTGGCTTGCTTCACAGCGTGGCCCGTTCCGAGCTGCTGCTCCTGTAAAACATATTCCGCTGCGTCCTGCAGGTACGTGCGAACGGCTTCAGCGCCATGTCCAACCACCACAACGCTGCGCTCACAGTTCACCTGCTGTACTGTCTGCAGTACATGTCCTACCATCGGCTTGCCACAAACAGGATGCAGCACTTTATATAGTTTGGATTTCATACGTTTGCCCTGCCCAGCGGCGAGCACAATAGCAAATCTTTTCAAGGGCCATGCCTCCTCCTCTTGAACTCACTACTGAATATATCTCATTCTACAAAAAAAGAAAAGAGAGCCACAAATATGGCTCTCTTTTCCTTGAACCCCAATTGTAAATCTTAAGCGCCTTCTTCAATCACTTCTTCTTCTGTAGCCGCACGCTCATACTCGGCCAGGACAGCCGATTGAATCTTCTCGCGGGTACCCGAAGAAATGGGATGGGCAATATCGCGGAATTCTCCGTCCGGAGTGCGTTTGCTCGGCATTGCGACAAACATTCCATTGTTTCCGTCGATGACGCGAATGTCGTGAACGACAAATTCATTATCGATGGTAATGGATGCGATTGCCTTCATTCTCCCCTCAGAGTTAACACGGCGGAGTCTGACATCCGTAATTTGCATATGTGTTCACCACCTTTTTCCATCAGAGACTTGGGTAGTATAATTCCACACAGCAAACACGAAATCCTTCTTTTTTGTCCTATAAAATGTCCTAAAATCAGGAATTTTTTTTAGAATGTGATATTTTCGACAGACTTCGTGCCCATTCGGATGGAAACGCTATTATATCGACAAAAAATGCAATGTTATTTCTCGAAATAATTTCCAGGATTCACGGTAATCATTTTGGTTTTGGCATCCACGTCGCTCAATCGGGCTAGCGATATATAGTCCTGAAGAAGCCTCTCCTCGTTCTCTACTGCCCCTGACTCCACCAATACGCCCACACCTGCGACTTCGGCATTAAATTCTCCAAGCAAGTCGACCATTCCCTGAATGGTGCCTCCGGCCTTCATGAAATCATCCACGATAAGGACGCGGGAGCGCTCCTTGAGTGCCCGGCGGGACAGCGACATCGTATGGATGCTTTTATGGGAGCCGGAAACATAGTTGATGCTTACGGCCGATCCTTCCGTTACTTGATGGTCCCGGCGGACTAGTACGACCGGCAGGTTAAGCTGTGCCGCGGTCGCATAAGCGAGCGGAATGCCCTTCGTTTCCACGGTCATCACCACGTCGATCTCCCGGTCGGAGAACGCGGTGGCAATAATTTTGCCCGCTTCGTTCATAAGCGATGGCTGACCGAGCAGATCGGACATGTAGAGATAGCCTCCCGGCAGAATCCGGTCGGACTGCTGCAGCTGCCTGCACAGCTCCTCGGCAAAAGCGAGGGCGTGGTCTCTGCGCAGCTTCGGAATGTATCGTACGCCTCCTGCGGCGCCGGCGAGCGTCTGGAGCTCTCCAAGCCCCTCGTTCTCAAATACGTCCTTAATGATCGCCAAGTCCTCGCTAATGGACGACTTGGCCGCACTATAACGCTCGGCGAACGTCGTCAAGGGAATCAACGTATGCGGTTCAGATAGTAAATATTGGGTCATATCGACCAATCGTTCGCTTCGTTTTAATTTTTTCACTGGGATTCCTCGCTAAATCCGAATATTATATGTTAAATATAACATCTTTGTACGTATTTATACAACTCAGATTGAAATTCTTCCCCGAAGCCGTGTCCATTTTATGCATTTCCGGTTAGCAGACGGACCGCATAAACCTCTTTGCAGAATCCCCGAAGGCCGTTATAAATGCGGGCGACTTTAGACTCCCTGGATACCAGACCGAAGACCGTCGGGCCGCTGCCGGACATTAGCGCGCCATCCGCGCCCAGCTTCAGCA
The DNA here is from genome assembly GCF_038597315.1 of Paenibacillus sp. FSL M8-0142. NCBI lineage: Bacteria > Bacillati > Bacillota > Bacilli > Caryophanales > Paenibacillaceae > Paenibacillus > Paenibacillus sp. FSL M8-0142. The sequence goes on along the minus strand of NZ_CP152008.1, from coordinate 37,192 downwards.
TGCCTTCCTTCAGCTGCTGAACCTCCGGATGCATCTTCAAGGTAACCTCCTCCAGCACGTTTCCGAGCTCTTTGCACATCTGGTGGAAGCTGCCCTGCTCAAGCGCCCCGATCATCCGCTCCGCCGACGGGTGCGCCTGGATTTGATCACTGCGCAGTCGTCCGTATACCTCTGCCGTCGATACGTTGATCGGCGGCTTCGCCACGATTACCCAGCACTGAGGCGGACTCGGGATCGGCTTCAGCACCTCGCCTCGCCCGGTAGCCAGGGCGGTTCCGCCGCTCACGCAGAAGGGCACATCGGAGCCGAGCTCAGCTCCAAGCTTAAGCAGCTCCTCTTTCGGGATATTCAACCCCCAGAGGCGGTTTAGTCCCCGCAAGGTCGCCGCCGCATCGCTGCTGCCTCCTGCCAGTCCCGCTGCTACCGGAATTTTTTTGTCGAGGTGGATATGTACACCTTTCCGCACGTCGTAGCGCTCTTTAATGAGTCTTGCTGCCTGAAAGGCCAAATTCTTCTCGTCCAGAGGGATGTAACCCGCCTGGGACGTTATGATGATGGTGTCCCGCTTCTGCTCCGACATTTCGAGCCGGTCGGCAAGGTCAATCATGGTCATGACCATTTCCACCTCATGGAACCCATCCGGGCGCTTATGGAGCACATCCAGCATCAGGTTGATTTTGGCCGGTGCTTTTTCGTATATTTTCAAGAACGTTCACCTATCCTTAGCTTTTCCCTATGCATGAACTTACCATATCCAGAGAAAAACTTCTATTGCCTCTATCTTAACAAACTCGGGCTTCGAAGTCATGGACCCGGTTTACAATCTGAACAGAGAGCCCTCCGTCACCGGAGGGCTGCTTGCCGCATTCACTTACGAACAGATTAGAGATCGGATTTCTTGGCAGCCCGCTCCGCAAGCTCAATCGCGCGTTTTACCATATTGCCGGCGTCCTTCGCGCGAATGCCGCCCCAGCCTTCCTTCTCCACCGTATCGTAGAATCCAAGCTCTTTTGCCAATTCAGTCTTGAGCTGCTCTGACATGATACTGCGTCTTCTCCGGCCCATCCTAAACGCCTCCTTGGATGATTTCGTGATCATAACGGCAGTGACGAGCGCATCCTCAGCGAGCAAGCCTCGGTCCACCGGACATCTTCGAATCAGCTCGCATCATCCCTCTGCCCAGGCACCGGAAGTTTGTTCGCTGCAGAAGATCCGCTCCCGGTTAGTATGCGTACCCGGATCTCCTCTCATTCCAGGCTGTCGATGGCATCCTCTCCTGATTATGCGAAAGCCGGGCGGCAAAAGGGCCTGTCTCGGCCCCCCTGCTCTATAAGGCAGATATACGCCCCATGATCCCTGCATGACCCGGAACCCTCCAGGGAAAACAAAAACAGCCTCCGCTAACGAAGGCTGTTCTCTCGTGACATATCGTCATGTCGTTATGACTTGATATAGGTGATTCGCATCTGGTTGTCATCGCCGGTCACCATGATTTCCACGGTTTCGGTCAGAATATCGGCATAACTGTAAGACACGCGTTTAAAGGTCTGCTGGTCTTGATCCAGCTTAACAATGAAAACAGAAGGGTACGTTTCTTCCAAAACACCAGTACGCTCGACGGTCTTACGGCGGCCACCGTTAGCCCGAAGCGTAATTTTTTGCCCTAAATGGGCATCGAGACTGCGTTTGATTTCCAACAGCGCATTTTTAGCCATTGTCGACGACCACCTCTTTCCTTGTCCATTATACCGAACTTCCAGCATTTTGTCAAATCAAAAACATTAATTATATCAGCATCAAAAATACGTTGTCAATGTATTTTTTTTAGCCCGGCAAATCTCATTTCCATTTGCATTAATATGCGCTAAATCGACAAGCTTTATGTATGATATTTGACAATTTTCTTCACCGTAAAGAACAAAGTAAAAAACCCCGGGCACCGGGGTTTTCTCAGCCTATATTCGGTTCTTCATCATCCTTGCGTCTTCGCATTCGAATGCCTCGCCGAACAAAGCACCGCTTAGCTGACGGAAGGTGTTACTTTCAATGTCGACAGATCCTGGAGGCTCGGCAGGCCGATCCTGTAGCTGCCCCTGGTCTCAATTCCGCCTACGCCTTGACTGCCGCTGATTGTATGGTGGATTACATCGTTGAGGTTGACCGTTTCCCGAACCGACGTATAGGCGGTCTTGGCGGCCACATAGACCGGGTCTAGGGCATGGATGAGAATTCTGCCCGGCGAGCTCGCAAAATTGGCTCCTGCCTGCAGCAGCGCTTCAAAATGCGACTGGCATGCTCCAGCCACGATAACCAAGGTATCCAGGTTCCGCTCATATTGCCGGGCCACCTGGATCGCCGATACGAAGTTATGCGAATTTTTGTAGCTGTCCAGACTGTATAAATCATACGGCTGTCTTCGCTTAAGAACCCCGTCATGACCTGTAATCACGACGATATCGGGTCGAACCCGCGGAAGGAGCCGATACAACGTATCGGCCATCGCCGATTCATTCACATAATGGCCTTCCGCAGGGACCCGAAGCTGGTTATAAAGCGCCATGCTCTTCTTCAGATACTGGGGATCCCCGTCCAGATGCAGGACCTTGCCCGGAACGTCGAAATATCCTTTAGCAGCCTGCGGGCCGCCGTTATTCCTAAGGCTCTTCAGCTGCCGCTCACTTTCTTCCTGTCGGCGCTTCTGCAGGCTCTCCAGCGTCTCATTCGCCTTAATCTGTGCCTGCTTCGTTCGCTCGCTTACGGCGGGATGCGGTACCTGGATCAGGTCATCGGCGGGAGCGTCGGCCAGCAGCCGGAATTCCGTGCCTTTGATGACGATAAGATTATGCCGCAATCCTTCTACCCGGAACGTTACATCGCCGCCGTAGGATTTACGAACGACCAAGTCTCCCAAGTTCATCACAACATCACCCCTACCCTATGGTATGGGCTAATGGAGCCATTGGTTCGTCATGGCGGCAATTTTCCCTCAGGCGGCTTGCCTTGACCTGATTGAATATCCTAAAGCCATGACCAGACCACACTTCGTTCCGTTTCTAACGAATCCCCGCCTCAAACAGGACATTGCTCAGCCGTGCGTACTCCTCGATGCTCAGCGTCTCTCCCCTGCGCTTCGGATCGAGCCCCGCTTCCTCCAGCAGCTGCTCCAGCCGCTCGCGTCCTTCATCGGCGAAGAACCGGCTCTTCAGGTTGTTGGCAATCGTCTTTCGCCGCTGGGCGAATGAGGCTTGAACCACCTCGAAGAAAAAGGACTCATCCTCAACCGAAACCGGAGGCTCCTCCCTTACCGCGAGCCGAATGACGGCCGATTCCACATTGGGCTGCGGGATGAACACGGTATGCGGAACGATGCAGACGAGCTTCGGCTCGCTGTAATATTGAACTGCAATGCTGAGGCTTCCGTAATCCTTGCTTCCCGGCGCTGCGGCCATCCGCTCGGCGACCTCTTTCTGAATCATGACCACAATATTCTCCAGCGGCAGCTTCTCTTCCAGCAGCTTCATCAGAATAGGGGTCGTCACGTAATACGGCAGATTGGCGACAACGCTTACCTTCCCCACCTCCGCGAAATCCTGGCGGAACAGCTCGTGCAGATCCACCTTAAGGACATCTCCATGATGAACTTTAACGTTATCGTAAGGCTCCAGCACTTCCTTAAGAATCGGAATCAGGCGCTGATCGATCTCTACTGCGGTAACGGCTCCGGCCATCTGAGCCAGCTTCTCTGTTAACGCCCCGATGCCGGGACCGATCTCAAGCGCACCTTTCTCTTTATCAAGGCCGGCCGCCTCCACAATCTTGCCCAAAATATTCTGGTCGATCAGAAAATTCTGTCCCAGGCTCTTCTTAAAGGAAAAGCCATGGCGGGCAATGATCTCCTTCGTGCGTCTAGGTGTCGATATATCTTCCATCCGGTTCATATCAGCTTTGGCCTCCCTCTTCCAGCTGCGCAAGCGCCGCCAGAAACTCTTCACGCGATATTTGAAACATCGCCATACGTTTATGGAACTGCTTGGAGTTGCAATACCCGATACCCAGGACATTTCCCATGAACATTCTCCGGGCTGCAGCCTCCGGATGAGCCGTCAGCCCCGCATCGATCATATCCTCCAGGCTGATCTGACTCTCCGCCCCCTCAAATGAGGTGTGGACGCGATCCAGGGCATGACGTATAGCCTCCGGAGATGCGTTCTCGACTCCGATATCGCCCTTGCGCGTCGCATCCGCCTCCGGTATGAAGGCATGCTTGCAGCCGGGGACATGACGGTCGATGATCTTGCGAATCCGTTCCCCTGCATGATCGGGGTCTGTCAGGATAATAACCCCCCTGCGCTCCTTCGCGAGGGCAATACGGCGCAGCGTATGCTTATTAATAGCAGAGCCGCCGGTCTCGATCGTGTCGGCATCCACCGCACGCTTGATCGCTACCGTATCGTCCCTGCCTTCAACCACAATTACTTCTCGGATCATAACGTTCTCTCTTCCTTCCCAAAAGGACACATACCGCCTGTCCGACCGTTCTCCTTGAATTGGCATCGGCTCAAACCATACGGCGTATTTTTTACATGATGGCCCCAAAATGCGACCAATACGCCGCAAAACAAAAGAAGAGGAGTTTCTCCTCTTCTTCATTATGATCTATTATAAGCTAAATTCGTTAGCATTAGAATGGCAATGTCATTAGAAATTGGGATTCATTAGTTCAAATCAGGCTTTACGGGACCGATCACATAAACGGTGCGCCCCGATTTCCGGCCAAAGTTCATGGCCGCTTTCAGCGAATCGTAATACACATCAATTTTATGTCCCTTAATCGCTCCGCCGGTATCCTCTGCACGGCGGAAGCCAATGCCTTCGATGTACACCCACCAGCCGATCGGAATGATGCTCGGATCAACTGCAATCGTCCGGCCCTCGGTTACCCGTGTTCCGGAAGCCGTGCGGGTTCCGATTCCCGCCTGCTCAGCGGAATATGCGGTCATTGAAACATTATTCAGCACTTTCTGGTATTTGAAATCAACACCCGCTCTGGAGATGACGTTATTCTCCGTCGCTTTGGCGGTGGACACCTTTCTAGTGCCCGTAAGCTTCGCTGGGGCAGACTTCACATTCGGAGTCGCTGCCGCTTGAAGCACGACAGGCTTCTCTACCTTCTTCGTGCCTACGGCAATAATTTTGTCCTTCGTCTTACGCTCGACCTCTTGCGAGACCTTCGTCTTGGATACGAGCTTGCCGTTATGGTACACCTTCTCGTAGTGATGAACGAGAACGCCCGGCTCGCCCCGCTGAATGACACGGTTATCACCGCGCTCCAGCGACGGATCCGCAGTCTTGATGACGCGGAACTCGCGGTTCTCCTTCTCCGATACGGTCTGCTTCGTAACCCGAACGATTTGAATGTCCATATCACTGGTAAGCTTGGTGTCCTGTGACGGCTTTACTATATCTTCACCCTTGATCGTAATGCCAGCTTCTTTGAGTACACTATCGACCGTGTCCTGGGTCGTGAATATGGTTTTGGTGGTGCCCCCTACTGTTACTTTAACTGGGATTGCACGGTCAATGATAATCCGGTCCCCATCCTGGATCGTCCCGTTTAAAGGCATCGAGACCTGATCCTGCGGATTCAGCGTGATCGCTTGCTCATCCAGCAATTCCTGAAGCAACGATCCTCTGGTTTCTACCGTGGTTACGCGGCCATCGACCACAATTTGAACTTGCTTGCCCGATTGATCATGGATAACCAGCGATACGAGAAGTGATACCGTAACAGCCCCCATGGCGCCGAGCATCATCAATTGACGCAAATTCTCATGCTTCCATCGCAATGCGTAAGACATGCTGGATGATTGTGATTCATGGGTTTCTTCAGGTTGAAAAATGCCCACTATTCCATCCTCCTTCATAGTCCCGCCGTCTTAGGTAACGCATGAATGCCTTTGACGTGACTATAGCAGTTATTCTCGCAAGGCGTGCTGCTATCTATCTAACGCCCTGCGTCAATCCCCGTCTTCCCGTTCACCACTAGGAATCACCTCCTGTTTACCAACAGTATGACGACACCTTCTCCAATATTCAAAAATAAAAGAAGCCAGCGTGAAAGAGTACTAGAGGCTCTAACGTGGCTTCCTGATGATTGAAATCATGGAAATGGTATGCACGAGAATTCCCCTCTTACTTCGCTTACGGAGTTAGCTGTCGGGTTCGGACGTAAGAGAGACGCCCTAGATCCGGTCGCCCGCTCATGGCGAGGACCTTCACATTCACCCCAAAGACCCGATAAAGAAATCATATACGGCTCGTGCACGACAGTTTACCATGCACGGCAGTATCGGTTCCCCCGTTCCCCAGACTTCGGAGATTAAGCGAGACGGTTCATGAAATATGATCGCTGAAGTTTCAGCTTTGCAAACTTGCAGCTTCTTATCACTGAAAAGATGATATCCTGTTTCCATGCAGGTTGTAAAGGAACAATCAAGCACATTTTTTGATGTAAATGGTTAAAAAATTGTAAAACAATCGTCTTTTCAGGTTAAAAAACTTTAATTAATCGCAATTCCTCACTATTTCATCGCTTTTGCTCCCGTTTTCACGAAATACCAAATCGTTCCAGAGCATTTTTAGTGGTAATTTGGACCAGTTCATCGAAGGACATGCCCCGAATTTCGGCTGCCGTCTCGGCCACCAATTTCACATAAGCGGACTCATTTCGCTTCCCTCGGAAGGGGTGTGGAGTCAGGTAAGGCGAGTCCGTTTCAATGAGCAGACGATCGAGTGGAACCTTGGCCAGAACCTCTTTCGGCTGCTTGGCATTTTTGAACGTAATCGGCCCGCCGAACGAAATATGAAAGCCCATATCCAGGCATAACTTGGCCGTTTCCCAGCTGCCCGAGAACGAATGCATCACGCCGCCAACCTCATGAGCCTTCTCTTCCTTCAAAATCTTCACGATATCCTCATGCGCATCACGGTTATGAATTACAATCGGCATATGGAGCTCCCGGGCCAGTCCGATTTGGCTGCGAAGCACCCGGTGCTGCACCTCCTTCGGAGACGTATCCCAATGATAATCGAGGCCGATCTCTCCGATCGCAACGACTTTCTCATGACTGCAGAGCGAAGCGATCCATTCCAGGTCGCCCTCCTCCATCGTGATCGCATCCACGGGATGCCAGCCTACCGCCGCATATATAAAATCATATGTCTCCGCCAATTCCATTGTGGTCGGAATCGTCTCGCGATTAAATCCGATATTGATCATCCGGCTAACACCAGCTTCAAGCGCCCGGGCAATCGTCTCGTCCCGGTCCTCGTCGAATTGGGGAGCATCCAGATGGGTGTGTGTGTCGAACAGCATGTTCTCTCCCACTCCTTTCTTGTCGATCCTTGATCGTATCTTATCCGGCACAATCTTTATCATTCCGTTCTATGGTTGTCCATTATCAATGCCTCGTGCGTCCGGCCTTGAACCAGGTCCATCCATGATCCAAGCCCATGGTCCATCGAATATAACGGACTCATCCCTGCCTGCGAAATAAATCCGCAACTTCGGCCGGCATCCGGTCAAGCAGCGGCTCTACCCTCTCCTCCGGGTAATATAGATAATTCCGGCCCTTATGGATCCCGCTAATGGAGCGCACGATATCGGACACCTCGGAAATTTCCCGAAGCTGGTCATGCCGGTCCAGCAGCAGAATTTGCTTCTCGTTCAGCGGCATGCCCGAATGAAACTTATCATAAGGAAGATCGGTCGGAAAATCAATCTCCACATCATATGCGGGATCAAGACCCGCCTCCCGAAACGCCTGGCGGATGGCGTCGATTGTCTCCGGGTTGCCGGTGTCGATTTCTATATATTTATAGAGCTTCCGATGGATGAATCGGCCGCATAATTCGCTAAGGAGCTGGTCTTGCTCGGCCGTCCATTGCAGAAACGCCGTTTGAATGAGCGCCTCATCCAGCCGCAGATACTGCTGAACGGTCAAGCGGCCTTCAAACAGAGCTGGCAGCGGTTCGATCATGAACTGAAACGCATACCCTGCTTCATAGAGCTCCTTCGCCCGGCGGAAAATCTGGCGCAGTATGATTTCCGAGCTTCTTGTTACCGGGTGGAAATACACCTGCCAGTACATTTGATATCTGGACATGAGATAATCCTCTACGGCATGCATCCCCGATTCCTTCACAACGATCCGGTCCCGATGCGGCCGCAGCATCCGCAGAATCCGGTCGATGTCGATCGTCCCGTAATTGACGCCGGTGTAATAGGCATCGCGCAGCAAATAATCCATTCGGTCCGCATCCAGCGGACTCGTCACCAGATTCATCACGATCGGTTTGTCATACGTCTTGCGGATGACGGAAGCGACCCGCTCCGGGAAGTCCTCCCCCAGCTCCAGGAGCACCTTGTTCACGCACGTATCGCCGAGCAAGATCCGGCATGTCCAATCCTCGTGGTTCATCTGAAACGCCTCTTCTATAGAATGGGAAAATGGTCCGTGCCCGAGATCATGCAAGAGCGCTGCACATAGGGCCACTTGTCTCTCTTCCGCAGGCCAATCGGAGTATCCTTTTCGCTCGAATTGCGAGATGATTCTTCTTGTAATTTCATAGACACCCAAGGAATGGGAGAATCGGCTGTGCTCTGCGCCATGAAACGTCAGATAGGACGTGCCCAGCTGCCTGACCCGGCGAAGCCGCTGAAATTCCGGCGTGTCGATTAACCGCCAGATAATATCATCCTGTACATGAATATAATTATGAACCGGATCTTTAAACACTTTTTCCTCTGAGATTGGCAGGCGCATCATAAATCACTCCTTAAGTCATAAATTTAGGACTTGGACTATTTTCACTTCTTTTGACATCTAATGTCGAACAATGTCGAATTAGGTAATTTGGCGCTTTCCAAATCGACATATTGAAAAGTGAAGCGTTTTTTGGTTCAAAAATGGTAACTTCGTTGTAGGACAGCGGTTTATTTCACTATATTTTCGTAAATAGGTTCCGAAATCTCAAAAATATAGGTTGACTGTTTTGGGAATCGTTGGTACTATAAATAACATAAAAAATAGAACTATGTCGAATTATGACTTTTTTAAATTATGGCGAGAGGGGCATTAATAAGTTATGATGAAATCAACAGGAATTGTAAGGAAAGTCGATGAGCTTGGACGGGTCGTTATTCCAATCGAACTGCGCCGTACACTCGGCATTGGCGAGAAGGACGCTCTTGAAATTTATGTGGACGGTGAACGCATCATGCTGAAGAAGTATGAGCCTGCGTGCATCTTCTGCGGCAATGCTGAGAACGTTACGTACTTCAAAGGTAAAATCGTTTGCCATGAATGTATCTCGGAAATCCCTACACCTGTGACAAATTAAAGATATTAGTATATAATAGGTACACAATCACATTTTGTTAATTCTAACCTTTTTCATATCTCCTTGGTGCCTTCCTCGGCTATGAACCCGGCCGCAGGAAGGTCTTTTTTTATGCGCAATTTCCCGCGGTCGGCATAACGCTATGTAAATCCTCACCGCGATCATGAGGAAAATGATATTGTTCGTCAGAGACGGCCTAGTTCAGATTAAATGTGCCCCGTACCAGTTGTTGACTTCGGCAGGCTGCGGGGACCACCTCTTCGTCACTTGCGCAGCAGGCCACTATAATTAATCCTCCAGCAGCGCATTATAGATATCCCGCTTCGATACGCCGCGGTCTGCCGCTGTTTTCTTCATGGCCTCCTTACGGCTCAATCCCTCCTGCTCATATCTGCCGACATGCTCCTCTAAGGAAAGCTCCTGCCACCAGGCATTCAGCTCCATCCGCTCATCCTCGGGGTTTCTGCCCTCCACCACAACGCAGTACTCGCCAAGAGGCGGATGCTCCTCAAGCCAAGATAGGCATGCTTCCACGGTTCCACGGGCAAATTCCTCATAGCGCTTGGTGAGCTCCCGGGCCAGCGTAATCTTTCGATCCCCCAGAACCTCCTTCATTAGCTCTAAGGTCTTCTTGATGCGATGCGGGGATTCATAGAAGATCAGCGTTCCCTGGGCCGATTGCAGCGCGTTTAACTGTGCCACAATGTCTTTGCGTTCCCTGGGCAAAAATCCGATAAACGTAAACCGTTCGGTTGGCAGGCCCGATGCGATTAACGCCGATAACGCGGCATTTGCTCCGGGAACGGGAATGACCGATATACCGGCTTCAATCGCCAGTGCCACGAGGTCGGCGCCAGGGTCGGAAATCGCCGGCAGACCGGCATCGCTCACGAGCGCTACATTTTTTCCTTCTATTATATATCGTATAATTTCAGGGCCGCTTGCCGCCTTATTATGCTCATGATAACTAAACAATGGCTTGGATGGAATTTCAAAATGCGTAAGCAGTTTCCTGCTCTGTCTTGTATCCTCCGCCGCAATGATATCGCATTCCTTAAGAACGCGTACCGCCCGGTAGGTCATATCCTCCAAATTGCCAATCGGGGTCGCAACCAAAAATAGCGATCCGGTGCTCCCTGCGCCTGGCGATTCAAAGCTTCGCTGCAATGATATCCTCATGCTTGATCATCCTCATTCGTTCCATAATATATGTCCATAAATTCGGCGCAGTATTTCCCCTGCTCGTCATAAACGATGAGCGGCGGCCGTAGGCGAACCTCGGGCTTCCCGTCCCGTATGCCCTCGATCAGCACCATATTGGCTTCCAGATGGGCACGGGGGTGAACAAAACGGATCACCTTCGGCTCAATCCGGTATTTACTCATAAGCGTTATAATCTCGGCCAGTCGCAGCGGCTTGTGCACCATGCTCATTTTCCCGCCTTGACGAAGCAGCCTGGAGCAGGAAGCAATCACTTCCTCCAGCGTACAATGAATCTCATGTCTGGCAATGGCTTGATGCGGATTCAGCTTGATGTCGCTGCCGTTCATCGGCATATATGGAGGATTCACCGTGATCACGTCGTATGCGCCATATCCCGTCTCCTTGTACAGCTCTCTCAAGTCGCCTTCCCGGATCGTGATTTGGTGCTCAAGATCATTCATATAGACGCTTCGTCTTGCCATATCGGCCAGTCTCGGCTGAATTTCGATCCCTTCGATCGGTGCGCCTGTCCGTGTGGACAAGAGAATAGGAATCACTCCATTCCCGGTGCACATATCGAGAATCTTCCCTCTCCGCGGGATGCTGGCAAACCGTGCGAGCAGCACCGCATCCATAGAGAAGCTGAACACCTCCTCGCTTTGGATGATTCCGAGCTCATGCGTCAGCAGATCATCAATCCGCTCGGATGGATGTAAATGTACGTCCTTCAATTTCATAGTTTCAACCCTTTGGCTTGATAGTTAGGGGCACGTGTCGGGATTGAGACTCCGATCCCTTCGTGCTCATAATTTTATTCGCGGTGTTCACCTAATGAAAGGAGCCTGAGGATCCCTTACAGTATAACCTTCAAATGCTAGAAAAAAACCGTAGGCAATATCCCTACGGCTTCTTATTTATTCAAAAATGACAAGCAGAACAGGCAATCCCCTTCCGTACGCAAATGTCCATAGTACACATTGCAGATGTGAAAGCCTTCGTGATAGAGACGGGCCAGGTTGTCGTATCCTTCCCCGACCACATCTTCCTCCTGATCCTCCTGCTCGGCACGAGGCTGAGGCATCGAGGCTACCGGGTGTTCCAATTCCGCCGGATTGACTTCCCTTTTTAATATTTTCCGGAGCTGTTCATTTTCAAGACTGAGGCGATGGTTCTCTTCCAGCAGTTCCTTGATGACCAGCTTGAGTCCACCCAGTTCACTGTGTATATGTCCCATCTGTGTTTCCAACTCTTGAATGAGCACAAAAATGTTTTTCTTCTCCAAGTCTACACCCCGAAAATAAACATTCTATTGGACTATTTAATGACCACGTCGTCCATCGGCAGTTCCTTGACCTTCCCGATTTCAAACAGCTGAACATGCACCGTCCGCTTATCCGCATTGATACCGACAACCTTGCCTTCTCCAAGCGAGGTCACGACCAGCTTCCCAACGGATGGAAGCTCCTCTTTCACGCTTTCATAATTATCATGCTCAAATTTCAGGCAGCACATCAATCTTCCGCATAGCCCGGAAATCTTGGTCGGATTGAGCGATAAGCTCTGATCCTTCGCCATCTTAATGGATACCGGCTCAAAATCACCAAGCCATGAGGAACAGCACAGTACGCGACCGCAAGGTCCAAGGCCGCCCAGCATTTTGGCTTCGTCCCGGACTCCGATCTGACGAAGCTCGATTCGGGTCCGGAAGATGCTGGCCAGGTCCTTCACCAGCTCTCGGAAATCCACGCGGCCTTCGGCCGTGAAGTAGAAAATGATTTTGTTCCGGTCGAAAGTAAATTCTACATCGACCAGCTTCATTTTCAGTCCGTGGTCCCGAATTTTATTTAAACAGGTGGTGAATGCATCCTTCGCAGCCTGCTTGTTCTCCTCAACCACACGGGCATCCGAGTCGCCGGCGATGCGAATGACCTTCTTCAGTGGAAGAACAACGTCAGCTTCACCTACCTCCTTCTTTCCTATCACAACTTGACCATACTCAATCCCCCGGGCCGTCTCCACAATGACGGATTGCTCCTTCTCTACGGGTAGATCCAGCGGATCGAAGTAATATATTTTGCCCGCTTTCTTAAAGCGGACACCCACTACACTGTACAAAAATAAACCCCCTTGTGCCTGTACATATTGGCCATCCTTCGGGCCTGGGGGTGTGCTCACGCCGGAGTGTTACCGCCCAAACCCATCAATAGCTGCTCTACACAGAGCTGTCCATTGACATTATAGCGTAACTTCTTCTGACACTCTGCGGCCAAATCCATATAGGACACCCACTGTGCTGTGCTGCGGGCTGACGCATGACCAGAGATATACTCCGCCTGATCTATGAAAACGAGAGACTCTTTCCTTCCGTACAGAACATGAATCATGTCCTTAAACCATAAATGAAACAAACTGAACAGAACGTCCAGATGATCGGAGAGTTCGGTTTTGAACACTTTCTGGCTCGCGGTAATCATCGCGGGGCCGGTTCGGTTCAAAGACTCCTTCCCTAATTGTAACACTACGTTTCTAATTTCTGCAAACCAATTCTCATTCAATATTTTCCTGCATCCGTCAAGTCCTGAAGCCAGGTGAACGGCACAGCGCACGAGGGCTGCCGGGTATCCTTCCCCTACCAGCGCCTGCTCCATCATCTGCGGAGAAAGCGAGCGGAACGGCACCGTCTGGACCCTCGATTGAATGGTCGGCAGCAGCGCTTGTCCATTCTCCGCAATAAGGATGGCTACCGCAGGCGATTGCGGCTCCTCCAGAAATTTGAGAAGGCTGTTGGCAGCCTGGGTCGTCATTTTCTCCGCATGGTCGATAATGTACACCTTCGGATTGCGGTTCTCGGAGCGGTATGAGAAGATGCGCTGCAATTCGCGGATCTGATCGATCTTGATGCTGGCGCCATCCGGCTCAATCATCGTCAAATCCGGGTGGTTGCCGTGCTCGACCTTCCGGCATTCCAGACATTGTCCGCAGGCATCATCCTCAAGCTCCGTACAAAACAATGCCTTGGCAAACACAAGCGCCGTCTGCAGCTGTCCGGCGCCAGCCGGCCCGCTGAACAGATAGGCATGGCTGACCGCGTTCTTGCGCAGAGCGTTTTGCAGCAGCTGCTTGGCCGCCTCCTGGCCTATAATATGATTAAAAGACATAAGTCCTCTCTTTCCTGCTTCATTCACTTCGTTCTCTATCATCTTATGAACCTGCTGCATAAATAAAATCTAATAACAAAGCCATAATGCCATAATGCTAAATAACCATTAAACCTATGAACCCAAAAGATCATCAAGCCTACGAACTTAAAAAGTTGGCCCAGGGGCATCCCAATCCCATGCGGACAAATGCTCCTTAAGCCGTTAAAATACGAGATTAATCAGCATACCGCGGATTTCCCCGACCTTATTCAGCAGATCGATCCTTCCCTGCTCGGTATCCAGCAGTTCATCGGCCATCTCAAGCAGCGCCGAATCGATCTCATCGATCACATTATATCGCTTGCCGCGTCCCCGCCGGTCCCAGCCTCGGGTTTCCTTCATTTTCACCCCGCGCCGGACCGTCTCCTCCAGGAAACGCCGAACCATCAATTTATACGCTTTAAGCTCCCGAACGGTCATCGATTTGGCTAATCGGTCACCCTGGAGCGCAATCTCACGCATTTGGCGGCTCAGCTCCTCATGCGTAGCCCGTTCCCCTTGCTGCTGCATCATATCCGAGAACGATCGCTGCTGGACCGGTCTGCTGCTGTTATCGGGGGCAGGAATTCCACTATTCAAGGGCCGAAAGCCCGGATTGATCTTCATCCGAATACACCGCCTTTAGATTTGAAGCCCCCGTTGCAAACGGAGGCGCCGTAGGAAACTCTATTCATGCATGCTTGCCCCGGCATGCATTTTAATCGCAAATGAGACGCTTCGGGTCGGCCATTCCCATGCTTCGCCATAAGAACCAACCTGCCCCCTGCAGCCCCGCTTGCGTCATGCCTTGCTTCATTTCAAGCAGGATCAGCGCCAGCACCTGACGTGAACGTACCTTGAATCGGTCAACTTGTCAAGCCATTTACCTTGATTTAACAGGTATCGGGGCGCTGACCGCTTCTATCACAATGAACCCGCCTCTAACAGGCGTCCCTATTCCATTATTCTGCGATTTACGGTAACTATTTTTATTATGATACAGAAGGAATTCAGACTGGCAGCATGGCTGTGCTTCTCCATTTTGTCGGAGACGTTCCCATATCCCAATAAAAACATCCGTTACTTGCAATCCGCAAAATGTCGTGGATCTATTCTTAGAAATGCTCGAATCTTTCTACTGGAAGCACAAACACGGTAGCGCCGCCCACCTGAACCTCGACCGGAAGCGGCAGATACGAGTCGGTCGTGCCACTCATAGGGGTTACCGGTGTGACCAGCTGCTCGCGAACCTTGCAGCTTGTGCGGATGACGCTAAGCACGCTTTCGACCTGTGAATCGTCTACCCCGATCATAAAGGTGGTATTCCCCGCCTTCAAGAAACCGCCCGTGCTCGCAAGCTTCGTGGCCCGGAAATTGGCTTTGACCAATGCGGCGGAAAGACGGTTGCTATCCTTATCCTGCACAATCGCAACAATCAATTTCATGGTAAACCCTCCTTATTAATTTTGGGCATTTTCGCCCTAACACTATTATTTGACAAACAACCTCAAAAATCCTTTAATATCGCGTCTTCTACGTATTTGATCATCTCGCGCTCCACCTGATCCGGCGTTTTGGAAGCATCTACAATTCGGATTCTTTCCTTGTTGTTTTCCGCCACAAGCATATAGCCTTCCCTAACCTTGCCGTGAAATGCCATGCTTTCCATGTCAAGACGGTTCTTTTCCCGCTCGGCATTGGCCTCGATTCTGGACATCCCGATCTCCGGTTCGATATCGAACAGCAGCGTGAGGTCAGGCATTCGGCCTTCAACCGCAAATCGGTTAATGCTCCATACCTCCTCCATGCCGAGGCCGCGGGCATACCCTTGGTACACCAGGCTGCTGTCGACAAACCGGTCGCACAGTACGGTCACTCCTTCCCTCAGTGCCGGTTCTACCTTCTCCACCAGATGCTGTCGGCGGGCAGCGGCATACAGCAGTGCCTCCGTCCGGGCATCCATGGAAGTATGCTGCGGGTCGAGAATAATGGAGCGGATCTTCTCCGCGATCTCGATCCCCCCGGGCTCCCTGGTAATCAGATAGGGAATCGAGCGGCCCTGCATATAAGCGGCCAGCCTGCCCATCATCGTTGTTTTGCCGGACCCATCCCCTCCTTCAAGTGTGATAAATAGTGGTCTGCGATTATTCATAATGATCCTGCTTTCATAAAAATATGTTAAGTGGTACATGGGTTGCTTTTCGCGAGGCGGAGGCTCAATCTACTGGGAGAGCCGCCCCCTCCCGTCTAAATACGACGATTGTAGCCAGGGATGAATCTGCGATGCCTTGGCATTTCGCTCCCGCATCTCTTAAATCGGCCAATCTCCGCGCCATCCCCTCTGTGATGACCTCACCGGGATAGAGGATCGGAATCCCTGGGGGATACGGAATCACCATCTCGGCCGCCGTCCTCCCTGCGCAAAGCTCTACTGGCATCGGCTCGATACGCCCCTCATCCATAGGCTTCAACGAGAAGCGGATCGGATGGGAATACGGAGCTTCCATGTCCCAATTGTTCCACGTGGAAACATTGGATTGGGAGCATACTTCTTGTAACAACAGGTTGTCACTCGTGCCGAGGGCGGCATCGGTCCGGGCGCCCGGCTCATAATGCTTCATGAAATCTCCCCGCCCCTTCAGCATCCGAATCAGCTCTTCCTTGGACTGCGCCGGCTTCCCTTTTGGGGCTTCCCCAGCTATGTGCGGTTTCTTCGAGGACGTCTCCTCTTGCTCTACAATATGCACAAGTGCCCATAAGACGTGATTGCTATCTTCGAGCGTCGAGCCGAGCGTGAACAGCAAGACGACGCGCTGCTCGTCGCTCATCTCCGGCACACAGCCGCGCTCCTCCAGCGCGCGCTGCAGTGCGTAGCCGCTCAGGGCCCCGGTGCGGTCATAAATGACCGCCTTGAACGGGTCCTGGCGGGTATAGGCCGCCGCTTCAGCCTGCGGCGGCGCTTGTCCGCCAGCCGCGGCCGTGCCAGCGGCGGAGCTCCCGGGCTGCGGCGGCTGCAGCAGCCCGAAGCGCGGCAGCTTCGCGAGGCCGCGCCGGAAGGCGTCCACGGCGGCGAGCCCCGCCGTGAAGGCGCCTGCGCCCTGCGTATGCAGCAGGTGCCGCGCCAGGTCAAGCGATGCCATGATGGGGTAAGAAGGGCTGGAGCTCTGCACCATTGCCAGCCGCTGGCGTAATAGACGCCGGTTGATCCGCTCACCCTGCACATGCAGCATCGCCCCCATCGTCATGGCAGCCAGCATTTTGTGCGTGGATTGAACTACGCCGTCCGCCCCACAGGAGAGCGCACTGGCTGGCAGCTGCGGATGCTGCCCATAGTGAGCGCCATGCGCTTCGTCCACCAGCAGCGGAATCCCATGATCATGGCATAAGTCCGCTAGCGGCGTAATATCGCTTCCCATCCCGTAGTAATTCGGCATCGTGATCAAGGCTGCCTTAGCCCCGGGATAGGCCGCCAGCGCCTTCCTCAGCGTTTCTGGCGAAGGGGCGACGGCAAGCCCGCTAGGCTCGTCCATTCCCGGCTGAAGAAATACCGCCCGCGCTCCGGCCAGCATCAGACCATGGAGCACCGATTTATGTACGTTCCGCTGCACCAGAATGATATCGCCGGGCTCCTCGCATACCGTCAGAATAAGCGCAACATTTCCGCTCGTGCTGCCTCCGACAAGAAAATAACTCTCCTCCGCACCAAAGCAGTCTGCCGCCAGCTCCTGCGCTTCCCGAATCACACCATCCGGGTGAAATAAATCGTCTGTCCCGGTAATTTCCGTCACATCGATCTGCATCGCTGCCTGCAGTATCTCAGCATATTTCGAGTCCAAACCATAGGCTCTACCGTTCTTATGACCGGGCACATGAAACGATGAGGCTCCACGAAGCCGATATTGTGTTAATGCCTCCATGAGCGGAGCACGATCTTTATGTGTAGTCATCGACATATCCCTTCAGATTCCATTCTCTAACCTATTTTAACGTATATTGAAACCTTCGCCTACGGTTAATGCCCACATTCCCTTATTCCCTTATTCCCTTATTCCCTTATTCCCTTGCCCAACAAAAAAAGGCCTATCGCTAAGGCCCTATACGCGTTCCTTCTATGCATTCTTAGGCATCGCAATCTGCTTTAACTGCCGGATAAAAAAATGATATTTGGCATCCTCCGCACTGGTATGCACGATTTCCGATTCGCATTCCTCGCAAACGAATTGCGATAAAATCGTAATGCCTTCCGTCTTCGACTGGTTGCATATAATACAGACGCGTTCGGTCAGCTCTTCCATTGCCATCCCACCTTGATCCTTTTACTATTAGTATGACACAGTTTCTATTATTTTAAACCTTTTCATAGGATATCTTTGTACGCTTTATGATATGTGTCCCACGAATGCCCGGTGTCTGTACCGCATT
This sequence comes from Paenibacillus sp. FSL M8-0142, assembly GCF_038597315.1. Classification (NCBI taxonomy): domain Bacteria; kingdom Bacillati; phylum Bacillota; class Bacilli; order Caryophanales; family Paenibacillaceae; genus Paenibacillus; species Paenibacillus sp. FSL M8-0142. Next base: position 18,986 of record NZ_CP152008.1, on the reverse strand, counting down.
TTTTTCGCTTAATAAAAATATGAATTTGTCCGATAAATATCATAAACGCCGATTTTCGGCCGATCTATCGAATGTTGATCTATGAAAAGGGGGACGGCATCGCGCCATGGCAGAACCACACGGTCAAGCCACCTTTTATCAATACCGGCTTATTAAAAAAATCCAAGTATCCAAACCACTGCTCATTCCTTACTTGATTCTGCCCTTAATCGCTGCAGCAGCCGGGATATGGACGTTGTCCCCGTACATCCTGTTGTATTTCTTGATCGCCTTCCCTGTCATCCTATGGATTCAGTATGTCATCGGGCATACCACGCTCCTGCTGCTCGGCCCTGATTACCGAAAACGATGGCGTTTCCGGGTTAAGCTTCCTTGGCTGGGATACACGCCGGAACAGCACATCAGCCGCCGTATATTTAGCAAAGTGCATATATACACGGGATTCGTCGGACTTTCCCTATGTGTCATCATGGCCCTGTGGTTGCCGATTCCGTTTACGGCCTCGCTTGTTTTTTGGCATGTGTGGCTTCTTCTGCCCCGATTCACCATTCTAATGCGGTTCGCTTCCCTGCCGAAGGATGGCATGATCAAGCTGAACGATCAGGACATCGCCTATTACAGGCAATGAACGGGCCCGTATATCATGAAGGGATCGGATCCGCTCGTCCATTCTGTGATTGTTTGAATAGGCTTCTACGAGAAATATAAGAGCTGCTCTCAGCCCTAAACATTTAAGAAATCGCGCATACATAAATAAAGACCTCATTCCGAAGCCGAATGAGGTCTTTATTTATTCGTTTTATTACCTTCCAAGCCTTGAATCACTTGTTTCTTCATTTGAGTGGGAACCGTAATGATCAAATAACCGTCATGAACCGTAAGATGGACGATGTTCTTTCCTTTTTCAAAAACCAAGGAAGAGCCGTTTTCCTCCACTTCCTTCTGCGTCCAGCCCCAGGACTCGATTTCTTTCAAATAGGGCTCCGGAATATTTTCGTCTTCTTTCAAACCAGGAAGAGCATAGCGTACATAGTCCAAGTCGCTATTGCCCGTTGTTTGTTCCGTTTTATTGGCTTCTTTCGGGACGGGGAACGACTTTACATTGGCCGCACCGTCAAAGGACTTCCAGCTTGGTTCTGCGGATGCCCCGCAACCCGATCCGATTAATAAAATCGTACCCGCGCATATGATTTCTGCAACATGCAGGCCTTTTCTACGCAACATGATTGTCCTCCTTTCCTCCACAATAACCGTCTCCAGTTGAGTATTCAAGGTTGCTTGGTTAATGGAGAACCTCCCCAATCAGGCCTTACTACCTATGGCCTGCATAAATCGGTAATGAACTACCCACGAATGACTAATTCTATTATACTGATTTTCTGTAGTGTAACGGTAACAAAATCTTCATCTGTTTATGTCAAAGTAATCGTCATGTTATATAACAGCTTTAAGGGCGTTGACAGCTGGAAGGGGCTGAACAACCGCACGCAGTCTAATGTACTGTTATCACTAACACGCTGGCCAGGATACAGGAATAGGTTCGGTAACAAAAATAAAAACCACCATCGATTACATCGACAGTGGTTGTTCGCTTGGCGGCGTCCTACTCTCCCGGGACCCTTCGGTCCAAGTACCATCGGCGCTGGAAGGCTTAACGGTCGTGTTCGGTATGGGAACGCGTGGAACCCTTCCGCCATCGCCACCAAACGTGATTTTTGCGCTGCACTTTGCTTCAATGATTGCTCACCAGCAAAATATCAAGCCTTAGAAAAGGCATGCAGCTTCAAAATCGTTTCAAGATCTTTTGAACCTTGAAAACTAGATACGAAACGTCTTTGCGTTGTTTAGAATCCGTAGCATTTCCCCAATGGTTGGATCGGGGTCCCCGAAAAGTATTCGGCATCCGCTTCAAAGCTTCGCTTCACTTTTTGGGGTAATTTTAGGATAAGCCCTCGACCGATTAGTATTGGTCAGCTCCATGCATTACTGCACTTCCACCTCCAACCTATCTACCTCGTCGTCTTCAAGGGGTCTTACATACTGGGAAATCTCATCTTGAGGGGGGCTTCACGCTTAGATGCTTTCAGCGCTTATCCCGTCCGTACGTAGCTACCCAGCCATGCTCCTGGCGGAACAACTGGTGCACCAGCGGTACGTCCATCCCGGTCCTCTCGTACTAAGGACAGCTCCTCTCAAATTTCCTACGCCCACGACAGATAGGGACCGAACTGTCTCACGACGTTCTGAACCCAGCTCGCGTACCGCTTTAATGGGCGAACAGCCCAACCCTTGGGACCTACTTCAGCCCCAGGATGCGATGAGCCGACATCGAGGTGCCAAACCTCCCCGTCGATGTGGACTCTTGGGGGAGATAAGCCTGTTATCCCCAGGGTAGCTTTTATCCGTTGAGCGATGGCCCTTCCATGCGGTACCACCGGATCACTAAGCCCGACTTTCGTCCCTGCTCGACTTGTAGGTCTCGCAGTCAAGCTCCCTTATGCCTTTGCACTCTTCGAATGATTTCCAACCATTCTGAGGGAACCTTGGGGCGCCTCCGTTACTCTTTAGGAGGCGACCGCCCCAGTCAAACTGCCCGCCTGACACTGTCCCCGTACCGGATCACGGTACCAGGTTAGAACCTAGATACGATCAGGGTGGTATCCCAACGTCGCCTCCACACAAGCTGGCGCTCATGCTTCAAAGGCTCCCACCTATCCTGTACAGATCGTACCCAAATCCAATATCAAGCTGCAGTAAAGCTCCATGGGGTCTTTCCGTCTTGTCGCGGGTAACCTGCATCTTCACAGGTATTAAAATTTCACCGGATCTCTCGTTGAGACAGCGCCCAAGTCGTTACGCCATTCGTGCGGGTCAGAATTTACCTGACAAGGAATTTCGCTACCTTAGGACCGTTATAGTTACGGCCGCCGTTTACTGGGGCTTCGGTTCACAGCTTCGGAGTTACCTCCTAACCGCTCCCCTTAACCTTCCAGCACCGGGCAGGCGTCAGCCCGTATACTTCGCCTTGCGGCTTCGCACAGACCTGTGTTTTTGCTAAACAGTCGCTTGGGCCTTTTCACTGCGGCCCCCTCGGGCTATTCACCCTACCGAGGCACCCCTTCTCCCGAAGTTACGGGGTCATTTTGCCGAGTTCCTTAACGAGAGTTCTTCCGCGCGCCTTAGAATTCTCTTCTCGCCTACCTGTGTCGGTTTGCGGTACGGGCACCTTCACCTGACTAGAGGCTTTTCTTGGCAGTGTGAGATCATGACCTTCGCTACTGTAATTTTCACTCCCCATCACAGCCCAGCCTTACGATGTGCGGATTTGCCTACACATCAGCCTCACTGCTTGGACGGACATCCATCAGTCCGCGTCACTACCCTCCTGCGTCACCCCATCGTTCATAACGGTTTACGGTGGTACAGGAATTTCAACCTGTTGTCCTTCGACTACGCCTTTCGGCCTCGCCTTAGGTCCCGACTTACCCTGAGCGGACGAGCCTTCCTCAGGAAACCTTGGGCTTTCGGCGGATCAGATTCTCACTGATCTTTTCGTTACTCATACCGGCATTCTCACTTGTATGCTGTCCAGCGCTCCTTACGGTACACCTTCAACCTACATACAACGCTCCCCTACCCCTGAATCGACTTCACTCCGCCTTCGAAGTGTGTTTAACCCCTGAGAGCATTTGGTCATCCTTGATTTCATTTCAAGTCTGACAAAAATGTTCAACTCAGGCTCACTACCTCAAAGAAGCAGTGAAGTCGATTCAAGCCATAGCTTCGGTGGTGTGTTTAGCCCCGTTACATTTTCGGCGCAGAGTCACTCGACCAGTGAGCTATTACGCACTCTTTAAATGGTGGCTGCTTCTAAGCCAACATCCTGGTTGTCTGTGCAACTCCACATCCTTTCCCACTTAACACACACTTGGGGACCTTAGCTGATGGTCTGGGCTGTTTCCCTTTTGACAATGGATCTTAGCACTCACTGTCTGACTCCCGGATATAAGTCTATGGCATTCGGAGTTTGACTGAGCTTGGTAACCCTTGCGGGCCCCGCACCCAATCAGTGCTCTACCTCCACGACTCTCAATTCCGAGGCTAGCCCTAAAGCTATTTCGGGGAGAACCAGCTATCTCCGAGTTCGATTGGAATTTCTCCGCTACCCCCACCTCATCCCCGCACTTTTCAACGTACGTGGGTTCGGGCCTCCAGTGCGTGTTACCGCACCTTCACCCTGGACAGGGGTAGATCACACGGTTTCGGGTCTACGTCCACATACTCAGTCGCCCTATTCAGACTCGCTTTCGCTGCGGCTACGGCTTCTCGCCTTAACCTTGCATGGGAACGTAACTCGCCGGTTCATTCTACAAAAGGCACGCCATCACCCCTATAATGGGCTCTGACTTCTTGTAAGCACACGGTTTCAGGTTCTATTTCACTCCCCTTCCGGGGTGCTTTTCACCTTTCCCTCACGGTACTGCTTCACTATCGGTCGCTAGGGAGTATTTAGCCTTAGCAGATGGTCCTGCTGGATTCATACGGGGTTTCACGTGCCCCGCACTACTCGGGATCCGTCTCGGAGGGTTCACATTTTCGATTACAGGGCTTTTACCTTCTATGGCCGGCCTTTCCAGACCTGTTCGTCTAATCTAAACCTTTGTAACTCCATGTGAGACGTCCCACAACCCCAGAGAGCAAGCTCTCTGGTTTAGGCTGTTCCGCGTTCGCTCGCCGCTACTGACGGAATCACTCTTGTTTTCTCTTCCTCCAGGTACTTAGATGTTTCAGTTCCCTGGGTATGCCTCCTCGCATCCTATGTATTCAGATACGGGTAACTGGCTATTACACCAGCTGGGTTTCCCCATTCGGACATCCCCGGATCGAAGCTTGCTTACAGCTCCCCGAGGCAGTATCGTTGTTCGCCACGTCCTTCATCGGCTCCTAGCGCCTAGGCATCCCCCGTGTGCTCTTAGTAGCTTAACCTTATGCTCCGGTTTTGTGCTCATCGCTCTGTTGTCCACTTGTTTCCTGATTGGATAAAACCACTCAATGGTGAAACAAGCTTCCAAAGGATCAATGATCCCAAAACCTTCGCGTGCTACTTTTATTGAAACTTGTTTTGACACAAGTTCAGCTAAAAGGATATTTCTAAAACGCAAATTCGTTTCGTTATCTAGTTTTCAAGGATCAAATGAGAGGTTAAACTCTCAAAACTGACCAACGAGTGAGTTGGTTGACTTTACTTCGTAAAGTCTATTCCGGCAGCTTACACTGACCGTATTTGTACCGCTTCGCTACGGAAGCGAGGTACTCCATAGAAAGGAGGTGATCCAGCCGCACCTTCCGATACGGCTACCTTGTTACGACTTCACCCCAATCATCTACCCCACCTTCGGCGGCTGGCTCCCGTAAGGGTTACCCCACCGACTTCGGGTGTTGTAAACTCTCGTGGTGTGACGGGCGGTGTGTACAAGACCCGGGAACGTATTCACCGCGGCATGCTGATCCGCGATTACTAGCAATTCCGACTTCATGCAGGCGAGTTGCAGCCTGCAATCCGAACTGAGACTGGCTTTTTAGGATTGGCTCCACCTCGCGGCTTCGCTTCCCGTTGTACCAGCCATTGTAGTACGTGTGTAGCCCAAGTCATAAGGGGCATGATGATTTGACGTCATCCCCACCTTCCTCCGGTTTGTCACCGGCAGTCACCTTAGAGTGCCCACCCAAAGTGCTGGCAACTAAGATCAAGGGTTGCGCTCGTTGCGGGACTTAACCCAACATCTCACGACACGAGCTGACGACAACCATGCACCACCTGTCTCCTCTGTCCCGAAGGCCGCCTCTATCTCTAGAGGATTCAGAGGGATGTCAAGACTTGGTAAGGTTCTTCGCGTTGCTTCGAATTAAACCACATACTCCACTGCTTGTGCGGGTCCCCGTCAATTCCTTTGAGTTTCAGTCTTGCGACCGTACTCCCCAGGCGGAATGCTTAATGTGTTAACTTCGGCACCAAGGGTATCGAAACCCCTAACACCTAGCATTCATCGTTTACGGCGTGGACTACCAGGGTATCTAATCCTGTTCGCTCCCCACGCTTTCGCGCCTCAGCGTCAGTTACAGCCCAGAGAGTCGCCTTCGCCACTGGTGTTCCTCCACATATCTACGCATTTCACCGCTACACGTGGAATTCCACTCTCCTCTTCTGCACTCAAGTTCCCCAGTTTCCAGTGCGTCCCGAAGTTGAGCCTCGGGTTTAAACACCAGACTTAAAGAACCGCCTGCGCGCGCTTTACGCCCAATAATTCCGGACAACGCTTGCCCCCTACGTATTACCGCGGCTGCTGGCACGTAGTTAGCCGGGGCTTTCTTCTCAGGTACCGTCACTCTCATAGCAGTTACTCTATGAGACGTTCTTCCCTGGCAACAGAGCTTTACGATCCGAAAACCTTCATCACTCACGCGGCGTTGCTCCGTCAGGCTTTCGCCCATTGCGGAAGATTCCCTACTGCTGCCTCCCGTAGGAGTCTGGGCCGTGTCTCAGTCCCAGTGTGGCCGTTCACCCTCTCAGGTCGGCTACGCATCGTCGCCTTGGTGAGCCGTTACCTCACCAACTAGCTAATGCGCCGCAGGCCCATCCTCAAGTGACAGATTGCTCCGCCTTTCATAAACCCGCCATGCAGCAGGTTTAATTATCCGGTATTAGCTACCGTTTCCGGTAGTTATCCCAGTCTTGAGGGCAGGTTGCCTACGTGTTACTCACCCGTCCGCCGCTAAGCTAATGGTTTCCCGAAGGAAACCGTTGCTCCGCTCGACTTGCATGTATTAGGCACGCCGCCAGCGTTCGTCCTGAGCCAGGATCAAACTCTCCAATAAAGATCGTCCGAAGGACGATCGACCTCGCCGGATTTGGGTTCCACTCAGATGAGTGAATCAAATCTGGTGAGTCTTGAAAGAGCGATTAAGCTCATTAGAAAAACTGACGAGAATTTGTTCGATTCTCTATTGTAACTCCCCGCCGAAGCGGTTCGTTTTTACTCACTCGTTGTTCAGTTTTCAAAGATCAACCTTTTCGTTACCAGCGAATCTCGTTCGCATCAGCAACTCTTATAGTATATCATGTTTTCGAGAAGTTAGCAAGCTTTTTTTAAAAAACTTTTTTATCGAAAAAGCCGTGATATACATCCGCTTCAAAAGCGGCAAGGAATAATATATCACAGCTTTTATCATTAGGTCAACCTTTATTGCCTAGGAAATAACTTCCTCAATGTAGATCTGCCTCTGCTGCATTAAATTCATGATGTTGCCTTGGACGGCTACCATTGGCCTGGTCGGATGCTGACTATCGGTAAACACGATTTCCCCTGTGCTTCCATTGCTTAACCGGACTTTCGTTCCGGAATGGAGAGCCGTTACTTTACGGATAAAAGTCTGGACGATTTTCGGATCCAGCTTGCCGAACGCCTCTAATTGAATTTGTTCCAGCACTAAGTAAGGAGACTGTGCATTCCGATAAAACTTGTCCAAAGTCATGGCATGGAAGATATCCGTAACAGCCACAATCTTGGCGTAAATATGGATTTTGCTGCCCTCCAGACCCAGAGGGTAGCCGGACCCGTCCACTTTTTCATGATGCTGCAGTGCCGCTAGGCGAACCCCTTCGTTAACTGCGGCAACATTTTTAAGGATTTGATAACCGTAAGTGGTATGACGACGTACTTCCTCGTTCTCCTCATCGGTTAATTTGGACGGCTTATTTAATAGTATTGGATCAATCTTGGCATTTCCAATGTCATGGAGCAGCCCCGCAAAGGCCACCTGCATCCAGTCTTTCTGAGGAAGATCGAGCCACTGCGCCAGCTTATAGGAAGAAAGAGCACACAAGACCGAGCTGTGATACCGGTAATCATGGCGATTCGTCATGCGTGGAATAAACTTAAGAATCTGATAATCCTTATGATGCTTAAGCAGGTTCTCCATCTGATTCCGGATCTCGTACATGCGGAGCTCGCCGGTAATCGCCGACTGATAACAGCTTTTGACCAGAGTCAGAGTCTTGTCATACTCTTCATGCAATGGAAGGTCTTTGCGACTCGGTGCCTCCTCGTCCCCGCTTCCTTGCGAACTCTCCGCAAAAATCAACGCGGGCTTCTGCCCTGCAGATTTCACCGTTGGAATTCGAGTGCTCTCTCCATCGACGGACTCAATATCCACCTGCTCGACCATAAATGCTTTCAGCACTTCCAGATCGCGTGGCAGCAGTACCTTCCCCTTATGAAGTAAAAGCCCCCCTAAAGGTGTATGCACATCCTTAGCCAGCTTTACACCGGCCACCACTTCATTCACGGCTTTGATCGTCATGATCAACCTCTCCATCTATTCCACTGCGCTCATCGCAGCGAAACTTCACCTTTATATTTTACATTATTATAGTTCGACTTACTCAGCCTGTACAATACTGACTTCCTTATTTTGTAATCTGGATCACTGAAAAAAAGAGCATGGATGCTTCATGTGCATCCATGCTCTCCATTGCTTTATTCCTCGGTTGGTTCAGAAGGGTCCATGCCTTCTTCGAACTCGCCCTCTTCACCATCGTTCTCTGGTTCATCACTCTTGTCTGCACGGCATACCGTACCGACAGAATCATCCTCGCGGATGTTAATCAGCTTCACGCCCTGCGCATAGCGGCCCATCGTTGAGATGCCCTCCATGCTTGTGCGGATCAAGGTGCCGCTGGCCGTAATGATCATCAGATCCTCTTCCGACTTCACGACCTTCAGCGCAACAACCGGTCCGTTCTTCTCGGTAATATTGATCGTTTTGATCCCTTTACCGCCACGGGTCTGAACTCGGTAATCGCCGGCCGGTGTCCGTTTGCCGTATCCGCGGGTCGTTACGATCAAAATATCAAGCTCCGGATCCACAACGTCCATGCCGATGACTTCGTCACCCTCATCGAGCGTTATGCCCTTAACCCCGGTTGCGCTTCTTCCCATTGAACGCACATCGCTCTCCTCGAACCGGATGGACATGCCCTGTGCCGTTCCCATAATGATCTCTTGCTGACCGTCTGTCAGCTTCACATCGATCAGGGAGTCGTCCTCGCGCAGGTTAACGGCGATCAGGCCGCCCTTGCGGATATTGACATAGTCCTCAAGCGGCGTCTTCTTCACAACCCCATGACGGGTAGCAAAGAACAGGAACTTATCGGTATCGAAGCTCTCGACCGGAATAACCGCATTGACCGTTTCGCCTTGCTCAATCTGAATCAGATTGATGATTGGCGTTCCGCGGGCGGTACGGCTAAGCTCCGGTATTTCATAAGCTTTGAGACGGTAAGCCTTCCCTTTGTCCGTAAAGAACATCAGGTAGTGATGGGAATTCGTTACGAAGAGGTGCTCGACAAAGTCCTCGCTCTTCGTTTCCATCCCAACGACGCCGCGTCCGCCCCGCTTCTGACTGCGGTACGTATTGGCAGGCAGACGCTTGATGTAACCGGTATGGGTAATGGTGATAACCACTTCCTCACGCGGAATGAGATCCTCGTCCAGGATGCTGTCTTCACCTACTGTAATTTCAGTACGGCGCTCATCTGCAAAGCGCTCCTTAATATCCTGAAGCTCATCATTGATGATTTGCAGCACAAGATGTTCGTTCGCCAAAATCTCGCGCAGCTCGGCAATCCGGGCCAGCAGTTCTTGGTACTCGTTCTCGATCTTCTCGCGTTCGAGTCCGGTCAGACGCTGCAGACGCATATCGAGGATCGCCTGAGCCTGCTCCTGGCTAAGCCCGAAGCGCTCCATCAGACCTTCGCGCGCGGCCTCGGTTGTCTGCGAGGCGCGGATCAGCGCGATAACCTCATCCAGATGATCCAGCGCAATCCGCAAGCCCTCCAGAATATGGGCCCGGGCCTCGGCCTTCTTCAGCTCGAATTCGGTACGACGGCGAATCACCGTCACCTGATGCTCCAGGTAATAATGCAGCACATCACGCAGATTCAATATTTTCGGCTCATTGTTGACGATCGCCAGCATGTTGATACCGAAATTCGACTGCATTGCCGTATGCTTATACAAGTTATTCAAGACGACGTTCGGGTTGACGTCACGGCGCAGCTCGATCACGATCCGCATGCCGTTACGGTCCGACTCATCACGGAGATCCGTAATACCGTCAATTCGCTTATCGCGAACGAGCTCGGCAATTTTCTCCACGAGACGTGCTTTGTTCACTTGATACGGAATCTCATGAACGACAATGCGCGCCTTATTATTGTTTTCCTCAATCGTCGCTTTCGCGCGCATCGTTACCGAGCCGCGTCCCGTACGATATGCCTGGCGGATGCCTTCGCGTCCCAAAATGTAGCCCGCTGTTGGGAAGTCCGGTCCCTGTATATACTCCATCAGCTCCATTGGAGTGATGTCGGGATTCCGAATCATCGCCTGTACGCCATCGATGACTTCGCCAAGATTATGAGGCGGTATATTCGTCGCCATACCGACCGCAATCCCGGATACCCCGTTTACGAGAAGGTTCGGGTAACGTGCCGGCAGAACGACCGGCTCCTGCTCCTCGCCATCGTAGTTGGGCGCAAAGTCAATCGTCTCTTTATTAATATCACGCAGCATTTCCATGGCAATCTTGGATAAACGGGCTTCCGTATATCGCATTGCCGCTGCCATATCTCCGTCAATGGAACCGAAGTTACCATGCCCGTCGACGAGCATGTATCGCATGGAGAAGTCCTGCGCCATCCGGACCATGGATTCATACACTGCGGAATCACCATGCGGATGGTACTTACCGATAACCTCGCCAACGATCCTTGCCGATTTTTTGTACGGTTTGTCCGGGGCCATGCCGAGCTCCGACATCGCATATAGTATGCGACGGTGAACCGGCTTCATTCCGTCCCGCACATCTGGCAAGGCCCGGCTGACAATGATGCTCATCGCGTAATCCATAAAGGATTCGCGCATCTCGGTACCTATGTCCCGATCTTTAATTTGGGAGAAATTTTCTTCCGCCATGCTGGACCTCCTTCATTTTCTATCAACCATGCCTTGCTCTATGTGAAAAAAGCAGAATAATGATCAGGAAGCTATAAATGCACCAACCTTTATTATATTACTTTCACAAACCATGCACAATTAAACACGGGATAGAAAGCGTGAAAGTATGATTTTTGCCCGGAAACCGTGACATACGCCCTGTCCTCCGTGCCGCTTTTCACATACAATGCATTGAAAAAGATTTCGCATCGATCACATCTTTATATTATACCACTGTTTGTCATACTTGTCCTATGTTTTCCCGTTTGGCAGCTTTATGTGCCGGATGTATCGCCCGGTGCTTCGATCGATCATGAATAGCGTTCGACCTTCCCCTAACGGGCTATGGCTAAGGCAAACTATAGGCGTATCCCTGCGCTCGTGCTCTTTTTTTTCCGTGACAGGTACATCTGCTCTTCACTCAAAAAAACGGCCGGAAAGGATGAAGTTGGTTGGCTATACAACGCGTTGCAAGCAAATGGGCGAAAACAAAAATCTTGTTGAAAAATAAAGGTCTTGCCTCCTACATTCCCGCAACCCGCCAGTACTCGTTCGAAGCGCTGGAAGAGTTGCTGAATACCCACACGCTGGTTTACATTAAGCCGGATCGGGGGACGTACGGCAACGGCGTTATGTCCGTGGAGCAAATCGAATCGCAGAATGAGGAGGAATCGGCCGCCTCCAAGACCTACAAGCTCCGGTATGAACAAAAGACCGAGACGTTCCAATCACTGGACAGTCTTCATAAAACGCTGAATTCACTGCTCCAAGGCAAGGAATATTTGATTCAGCAGGGCATCCATCTGCTCCGGTACCAAGGCCGTCCCTTTGACCTGCGTGTTCTTACACAGAGAAGCCCTTCCGGACAGTGGGTAAGCACCGGCATTATCGGGCGGGTAGCGGCCAAAAACAAAATCATTACAAATCATCACAGCGGCGGCACCGTCCAGCATTACAAGCCGCTTATGCTTGAACATATGACGGCCGAAGAGGCGGAGAACATCCGCCGGGAACTGCATGAGCTCGGTGTGAATGTCGCCGGCCAACTGCAGAAGTCCTACCCCAATCTGAAGGAAATCGGGCTGGATATTGCAATTGATGGACGATGGAACATCTGGATTTTGGAGGTCAATACAAAGCCTGCGCTCTTTCCGTTTAAGAAATTCTTCAAGGATCCAAGCATCTATAACAAGGTCAAGAAGTACGCCAGCGCCTACGGACGGAATTTGTCCAGCAGTACAAAGAAGGTCCGCTAGCCTAACCTATGTTGCTGCACTTACCCTAAGCTTGGTTCGATGGGTCACTTCAACATGACTGGCGCGTAAAATTCATGTCGCATTGCTAAGCCCTGCTTTAGGACTTAACCCGCAGCCACTCTATGCGCTCGTTACGCGCTCCGGACTTGCCTTGATGGTTGTTTGCTCCTATCATCGCAGACAATAGATAGTAGGGCGTATGAGCATAGCAGCCTTCTAAGTGATCAGCCAGCCGCTCACAGCAAAAAGGAGCATCCGCAGGTCCCTGACCTGCCCGGATGCTCCCTCCTGGCTAGTGCTCTATGCTAAATGTCCAGATTGCGGACGCTCTTCGCGTGCTCTTGAATGAAATCACGACGCGGCTCAACGTTGTCACCCATGAGGGTGTCAAACAGCGTATCTGCCAGCATGGCATCCTCGATCGTTACCTGCAGCATCGTGCGGCTCTCCGGATCCATCGTCGTCTCCCACAGCTGGGTTGCATTCATCTCGCCGAGACCTTTATACCGCTGGATGTTAAACTTGGCGTTCTCGCCGAATTCCTTAATGATCTCGTCGCGCTCCTTCTCGCTGCCCGCATAACGGACAACCTTGTTGCGCTCGATCTTAAAGAGCGGCGGCTGCGCGATATAAATATATCCCGCTTCTACCAGCTTACGCATATAGCGATAGAAGAACGTCAGCAGCAGTGTGCGGATATGCGCGCCGTCGACGTCAGCATCGGTCATGATGATGATTTTGTGATAACGGGCCTTCGACAGATCGAAGTCATCGGCAATCCCGGTACCCAGTGCCGTAATGATCGCACGGATCTCCGCATTGGAGAGAATGCGGTCCAGACGGGCTTTCTCGACGTTAAGGATTTTCCCCCGCAGCGGCAGAATCGCCTGGAAGTGCCGGTCACGGCCTTGCTTAGCCGATCCGCCAGCGGAGTCGCCTTCGACGATATACAGCTCACTGATCGACGCATCCTTGGAGGAGCAGTCGGCCAGCTTGCCCGGCAGGGCGCTTACTTCAAGCGCGCTCTTCCGGCGCGTCATTTCCCGAGCCTTACGCGCTGCTTCACGTGCACGGGAAGCCTGCAGCGCCTTCTCCAGGATGCGGCGGGACACCGAAGGATTCTCCTGCAGGAATTCCTGCAGCTTCTCCGCAAACAGGGACTCCACGATGCCGCGGACTTCACTGTTGCCCAGCTTCGTCTTCGTCTGCCCTTCAAACTGCGGCTCCGGCACTTTGACCGAGATGATCGCCGTCAAGCCTTCCCGCACGTCGTCTCCGGACAAGTTATTGCTGTTGTCCTTGATCATGCCGGTTTTACGGGCATAATCGTTAATGATGCGCGTCAATGCGCTTTTAAAGCCGGATTCATGCGTTCCGCCCTCATGCGTATTGATATTGTTCGCAAACGAGTAAATATTCTCGGTATAGCTGTCGTTGTACTGGAGCGAGATCTCCACCTGAATGTTGTCCCGGGAGCCTTCCACGTAGATCGGTTCTTCGTGGAGCGCCTCCTTCTTCTCATTCAAGAATTTAACGTACTCGATAATACCGCCTTCGTATTTGAAATAATCGGAAGCTCCCGTACGCTCATCCGTCAGTGTGAGCGCGATGCCTTTGTTCAAGAAGGCGAGCTCACGAACCCGCGTCAGGAGCGTATTATAGTCAAACTCCGTTGTCTCCGTGAAAATTTCCGGATCCGGCAGGAAGGTAACTGTCGTACCGGTCTCTTCGGTATCCCCGATGACTTTGATGTCATACTGAGGCACGCCGCGCCGGTATTCCTGCTGATAAATATGCCCATCCCGCTTCACTTGGACGACAACCTTGGTGGACAATGCGTTAACGACCGATACGCCCACGCCGTGCAGGCCGCCGGACACCTTATATCCCCCGCCGCCGAACTTACCGCCGGCATGCAGGACGGTCATAACGACTTCGAGGGTCGATTTCTTCAGCTTGGCGTTCTCGCCGACCGGAATTCCGCGTCCGTTATCGATAACCGTAACGCTGTTATCCTCATGGACAATAATCTCGATATGGTCGCATATTCCCGCCATCGCTTCGTCAATACTGTTGTCCACTACCTCCCATACCAAATGATGCAGACCCTTGACGCTGGTCGAGCCGATGTACATCCCTGGACGTTTGCGGACAGCCTCGAGCCCTTCCAGTACCTGAATCTGATTCTCATCATATGTCGGTTGATTCATAGACATGCCTTCACCTACTTCTACAGATTCTGTTATGCCTGAGCTACAAAATGATTTGCCCGCTTCTTCAGTGTTGCGGAGGAAATCGGGGAATAGTAGACGATGGACTTCGTCACCACGATGGACTTCGGATCCTCTTCACCGATTAATTCCACGACCTTATGCTGCTGGGCATGCGTGACGAACTGCTTGGAGATCTTTGACGATTTCTCGATCGAGATATCGAAGATGCCAACCAGCTCGGACGAACGGATAATCTTTTCTCCGCCTAAATGAATATACAATGGAATCACTCCTTAAGAGCCCACCTGTCCGTCATGGACATGAAAAATGCTGGCACCCTTCAATTTGTCGGTATTCAATGTCTCGATGCCCGTCGCCGTGATGAATGTCTGCACTTTGCTCTGGAATGTCTCTATCAGTTGCGTCTGCCGGTATGGATCCAGTTCGGAAAGCACATCATCCAGAAGCAATACCGGATATTCACCGATTTCTTCCTGAATCAGCTCGATTTCGGCCAGCTTCAAAGAGAGCGCCGTCGTTCGCTGCTGACCTTGAGATCCGTACGTTTGGACTTCCTTGCCGTTAATATAAAAAGCCAGATCATCTCGATGAGGACCTGCCAATGTCATACCACGCCTTATTTCTTGCTCTTTCATTTGTGATAATTTTATCATAAAACGCTCAAATAAGACAGCTTCATCTTCTTCCTCCGCGTCAGCAAAGGACGGAACATAGTGCAGGGACAGCTCTTCCAGGCCGTTTGTGATGCCTTGATGAATGCCCTCAGCCCACTTTTGAAGCTTTTTTATAAATTGTTTCCTCTTCTTGACGATTTTAACACCATGTTCTGCCAACTGGCTGTTCCAAATGTCCAGCATCGCCTGCTGGGACGCTTCCTTCCCCCACAGCTGCTTGAGCAGATTGTTCCGCTGAACGAGCACCTTCTGGTACTGCTGCAGATGGTAGAGATAGCTCGGCGCGACCTGCCCGATTTCCATGTCAAGAAACCGGCGGCGAACCCCCGGCGTGCCTTTGACGATTTCCAAATCCTCGGGTGCGAACATAACCACGTTCAGGGAGCCGATAAAATCACTCAGCTTCCGCTGCTCCAAACCGTTGACCTTCGCCTTCTTCCCCTGCTGGGACAAGCTCAGCTCAAGCTTCAGCATCCCGTACTTCTTCTCAACCTCAGCTGCAATATGCGCGCTCGGCTGCTCGAAGGCGATCAGCTCACGATCCTTGGAGGTTCGGTGGCTCTTCGTCAAAGCGAGCACGAAGAGCGCCTCCATCAAGTTGGTCTTCCCCTGGGCGTTGCGCCCGATAATTAGATTGACATCACCGAACGCATTCAGCTGCAGCTGATCATAGTTCCGGTAATGCTGAAGACTGATATTGTTAACAAACAAGTTGATCCTCTCCCTCGTCATCCGCGCCTAGCGCCTAACGGGAGGCTGTCTATTGCGCCGCCACCTGAAAGGTTCCGCAGTCCTCCACCTTGACGATGTCGCCGGGAACCAGCTTGCGTCCGCGCCGCTCTTCCTTCTCATCGTTGACCAGCACGGCCCCCTCCGCCAGCAGCGCCTTCGCCATGCCGCCTGTGGATACGCAATCCGCCAGCTTCAGAAATTGGTCCAGCTTAATATACTCGCTGTGGATAAAGATTTGCTTCATTTGCATGTCCTTTCCCCCTTATCAACATGGGGATAACTTTTATAGCCGGTTCAAACAAGTCGGATTCGTGACCAAAAGACGATTTTTTGAACATCCTCTTTAGTTCGCCGTACGGTACGGCAGAATAATATACTGACTCTTGCTGTCATCGAGCGGCTTCAGAATGATCGGGCTCATGACTCCCATGAAGGCAATCATCAGCTGCTCGCTCTCGACGACCTTCAGCACGTCCAGCATATATTTCGAGTTGAAGGAAATGCGCAGCGGATCCCCTTTGAATTCAATCAGATCCAATTCTTCACGCACTTTACCGAGCTCGGAGGAACTCGAGGAGATTTCAATGCCCCCGTTCTCCATCGTTTGCAGCAGCACGATATTCGTTTTTTCCTCTCTCGACAGCAGGTACGCACGGTCGATCGACTCGCTTAATTTTTTTGTATCCAAAACGAGTTCTGTTTTATGCGTCGTCGGAATAATTCTAGAAGTATCGGGATAAATGCCGTCTAAAATACGCGAATAGAACAGCACACGGTCAATTTTAAATAATACCTGATTATCGGCCACAACGATATCGACCAGCGTATTTTGATCCGGAATGATCTTGCTCAGCTCGTTCAAGGTTTTGCCGGCAATAACGACGTTGTTGAACGAAATATCATCCACACCTTCAATATTCGCGGACCGAGTCGCCAGACGATGACGGTCGGTTGCGGTAAATTTCAGCTCATTGTTGTTCAGGCTCCACAGAACCCCTGTCAGAATCGGCGTCGTCTCGTGCGTCGAGATGGAGAATACCGTCTGCTTGATCATGTTTTTCAGCAGATCTCCCGGAAGCGAGATCGTCTGACTGCCTTCGATGTTCGGCAATACCGGGAATTCATCCGGATCAAGGCCGACCATTTGGATTTCGGTTGCGCCTGCGGAAATAAAGGTCTGGAATTGATCTTTAACCTCCATATGGATTTCCTGGGAAGGCAGCTTCTTGATGATTTCAACGAAAAATTTAGCCGGAAGCACGACACTACCCGGTCTTTCAACCTGAACAATCGTGTGCTTTTCATCTTCCGAAGGAATAAACGATTGGATGGAAATATCCGTATCGCTGGCTGTCAGCGTCACGCCGGAATAAGTGACATCAAGTTTAATGCCGCTCAAGATCGGAATGGTGGTCCGGCTGGAGATCGCTTTAGACACGTGTTGGATGGATTCGTTCAATACATTTTTCAATATGCTGATTTTCATCAATTTCACTCCTTGCGGAAAAATGAGAGGGGTATTGTTTCATTCGGCGGAAGGCCGATGATTCCCCTCTTTATGGATAATTATTTTATTAATTATTTATAGTACAAGTAGTAGGCGCACTGAATATGTGGATAAGCCCGTGAAAAGGCATAAAATTAAGCCTATCCACATGTGTATAGATTGTGCATAGGCTTTGAACTTGTTCAGGTTGGATTTTTGATTTTCTCCGTAATATTGTTAACCACTTTGAAGAGCTCCTGGTCGGTCTTCAGCGATTGGGTGATCTTCTCATGCGCATGAATGACGGTGGTATGGTCCCGTCCTCCGAAAGCTTCTCCGATCTTCGGAAGGGAATAATCGGTCAATTCACGGGACAAGTACATGGCGATCTGCCGCGGAAAGGCGACGGCTTTGGTCCGTTTGCGGGCTTTGAAGTCCTCCAGCCGCAGATTGTAGTACTCGCCCACCTTCTGCTGAATATCCTGGATCGTAATCATTCTCGGCCGGCTGGACGGGATGATATCCTTCAGCGCTTCCGCTGCAAGATGCGTGGTCACATCCTGGTTCGTCAGAGAGGAATAAGCAACAACACGGATAAGGGCGCCTTCAAGCTCCCGGATGTTGGTATCGATCTGGTTGGCAATATACATCATCGCTTCGTTCGGAATGTCCAAATTCTCGGCCTTCGCCTTCTTGCGCAAGATCGCGATCCGGGTCTCCAGGTCCGGCGGCTGAATATCGGTGATCAGTCCCCATTCGAACCGTGAACGGAGTCTTTCCTCCAGCGTCGGAATTTCCTTGGGCGGCCGGTCACTTGATATGATGATCTGCTTCCGTTCCTCATGCAGCGCGTTAAACGTATGGAAAAATTCCTCCTGCGTCGATTCCTTACCGGCCAAAAACTGAATATCGTCAATGAGCAGAATATCGACGTTGCGGTACTTGTTGCGGAAGCTTTCGGCGCGGTTGTCACGGATGGAGTTGATAAACTCGTTGGTGAACTTCTCTGAGGAAATGTACACGACCTTGCTGCTCGGATTATGCTCCAAAATATAATGGCCGATGGCGTGCATCAAGTGTGTCTTGCCAAGTCCTACCCCTCCGTAGAGGAACAACGGGTTGTACGCTTTGGCCGGCGCTTCGGCGACGGCGAGCGAGGCGGCATGCGCAAACCGGTTGCCCGAGCCGATGACGAACGTGTCAAAGGTGTATTTCGGGTTAAGCATATGGGATTGAATTTCGTCTCCGCTAACTTCTAACGGGGGGGACGGCTGCTGAGGAGCCGGCTCCTGTGACTTTGCCTCTTCAATCACAAACCTCACATCGACCTGTTTGCCGATCACCTCATAGACCGTTGAGCTTACCAGCTTCGTATATCGGCTCTCCAGCCATTCCACGGCAAACGTTGTCGGCGCGGAAATGACGACGGAGTGATCGTTAATGGTCAATGCCTTGGTCGCTTTAAACCAAGTGTCAAAGCTCGGTTTGCTGAGCTTGGTCTGTATTATCGATAATATTTCCTGCCATAATTCGGAAGTATGGCTTTCCAA